>NZ_JADMOL010000010.1:0-90991 GCF_015558675.1 Paenibacillus sp. 1001270B_150601_E10
TCGGTGCAAGCGCATCGAGTCTTTCCGGCTCATCGATCATGAGCATCTTGGTCGATGGCTTCTCCAGCAATTTATCAAAGTCAGGCTCAATCTTATAAGAAATATTGTTGAGCTGACAGTAGCCGATCAGCTTCTCATTTTCCTCTGCAGCATACAGCTCATCATCGATATACAGCTGCAAATGAAGCTTCTCCTCCTTGCAGAACTCAAGCAGCTTCAACGCAGCATCGCGTGGCACGGAGCGCTCCAGCAGGACATGTCCATCCATTACATTTTTAATCAAAGAGCCCTGATACGTAATGAGTGGTACATTAAGCCCCGTCTGCAGGGCAATCTTGCGAGCGGATGCGTACATGCGACCTGTTGCGAGTGTCACATGAACGCCTTGGGCCATAGCAAGCTCAAGCGCACGCTTCGTTCCTTCAGTGACCTGCTTCTCGTCAGTAATCAGTGTATCGTCAATATCAATGGCAATCAGCTTGTACATGATGCTTCTCTCCTCAATTCAGTTTGATCTTTGGGCAAGATCGTTCTCTATATAGCCTTTGCTCTAGATTAGAGCCTATTCAGCTATTCTATTATACCTCATTTCGTGGGCTTCACGAGGATTCCATTTCTACTCAGCTGTGAAGTTACTGATGCAATGAACATGCCGTTCATATCTATCTACAGCAAAAAAACCTGTCACTTCGACAGGTTCATGCCTTGGAGCAGTTCGATTACGGAATCAATAACAGCCTGTGGTTTATAAAGTTGAATCGAGTGCCAGCTTTCCTCTACAATGATTTGTTTGGTATGGTTCGTTACATGGAGCAGCTCCTTTTGGGTTTCCAGCCAATCCTCCGATTGTTTACCGGCAGTTAACACGATCAATGGCAGTGATGACTTTAACGGTGTTGAGTTTTTAAGCTGGACGGCGCTTCTCGAAGCGCCCAGGGATTCTAAATATGCAGCTTTATAAGCATGATTACGATAGCCTAGTTCCCTTACCTTCCTTTGAATAGGAGGAGGCATCCTCTTCACCCCGATATGCTGCTTTAACAGTCGAGGTAATCCGATAGGCGAGAACAAATAACCTAGTCTTAGGCTATTGTGATGTCGTGATCGACTTTTCTTCCTTCCCTGATTCATGGCAGGTCCTAGAAATCTGCTTTCATGGGTTGAGTCCACAAGCACAACTCCACTGACCTCCTCGGGGGATTCAGCAGCGAACAGCCTCATGATCATGCCGCCATAGGAATGACCAACGAGAATATAGGGAGGGGAGATGTTTAACTGGGACAGTAAACTCCTTAACTCTCGAACCGATCCTTCACATGTTGGGTCCTTCGTAGTCGTTGTGCTCCAGCCAAATCCAGCGCGGTCGTATGAAAGAACTCTTGTATGTTTGGATAACTCCGGCTGAACGAGCGACCAGTCTAGGGCACCCCCACCCATTCCAGATTCTAATATTATTGTGGGAAGATGATTGCTGCTTCCAGTTACAATGGCGTGAAGGCGATGGGACCCGATGTAAATGATGTCGCCAGGCGCTTGGTATTTATGTAACGTATAGCGAGATAAGATCGCTTGAACGAATGTTAGTGGGCATCCAATTACAGAAATGACCCCACGAAGGAACTTCTCTACAGGGGGAATCCGTGGCATCTCTGTATGATCTGCTGTATCAGCAGCCGATTGAGTGGTCTCCTTGGGATGGGGATCTACGATCCTCTCGATAGACATCTTTGCTCCTCCCTTACATAAAATCCAAAATTCGAACTAATGAATCCACAATATCACAATATGGCATTTATTGGAATGATCATTCAATAAAAAGGACGGGTTCCTGCAAACGCATATCGAAGCAAGGAACATTGGCCCATGGATTTACAATATCTATAAGTTTTTTTACAAAAGGTATGATTGATTTTGAGCCTATGAAAACAATTCTCTCATACACTCTTTAATAGAACATGAAGAGTAGGAGGAATCGACTTGAATCAAAGGGGTAAACAAGTACTTGCATGGCTGTTGGCGATGGAATTGACATTGGGTTCTCTATTCTCAAGCGGTATCGCATTAGCAGCAGAAGGGGAGCCGATAGCACCAGGGACCGGCGTAGCACAGACGATTCAAGAACAGACATTAGCTGAACAGGAATTCGGCATCTCTTCACTGGCTATTCCGAATGCAACGGAAGGCGTTCATTACTCCGTAACGTTGGAGGTATATGGCGGACAAGCTCCATATACTTATACTGCGATGGGCTTGCCAAAGGGGCTCGAGATAAACAGCTCCACAGGAGAAATTGCAGGTGTCCCGGTAGAAGGCGCTGATGTGGAGTATCCGTTAGAACTCATCGTGCAGGATTCTTCAGAACCAGCTAATACAGCGCGTGCGCATGTGAAGCTAATGGTAGATAAGGCCCCAGTGGCGAAGCGGGAAGACAAGCTTCAAGTAGAAATGATTGCTCACTATGCGGTCGGAACTTCGAACGAGGACGGCGGTGTAGCGGAGATCGTAAAATACAATAAAGACAATGGCAAGTTCTATTTGGTCAATGGTGCAACCAGCCCTGCAAGCCTAGAGATCGTCACGCTGCAGGCGTCTGGCGAGCTTCAGAAGGACAAGCAGGTGCAAGTGGAGACATTGGTAAATGAAAGCGGCTTTGTGTATGGGGATCTGACAAGTGTAGATATCAATACCGCGACCAAGCGCATAGCTGCATCCGTGCAGGAGGCTGATCATACAAAGGCTGGAAAGATTGTTGTGCTTGACTACGAGGGCAATCTGATTCGAACCTATGAGGCAGGCATTCAGCCTGACATGATCAAGTTCACCTCGGATGGGCGCTATATTCTAACCGCAGATGAAGGGGAGCCTCGTACTTCGGATGTGCCGGATCCAGAAGGCAGTATCACGATTGTTGATACACAAACTGACGAGGTAACGCATGTGAAGTTCAATCAACCTGAACTCATTGATGGTCTTGTGCACCTTCGTGGAAAGTCTGATGCCTCAGGCCAGATCACAATGCCTGGCAGCAAGGAAGATGCTGTATTTGATCTGGAGCCGGAATTTATCTCGTTATCCAAGGATGAGAAGCTCGCTTATGTGGCTTTGCAGGAGAATAATGCGATTGCAGTCATCGATATTCCCTCGAAGTCTGTAAAAGGCGTACATGGTCTTGGCTATAAAGACTATAGCAAGCCAGGCAATGAGCTGGATCTTGTGAAAGATGAGAAGATTCAGTTCGAGCAGGTGCCTTTCTACGGCATGTATATGCCAGACGGTATTGCAACCTATGAGGTGGACGGCCAAACCTATGTATTAAGCGCAAACGAAGGCGATGCAACAGGCTGGTCCGGACGCACGAATGAAAGCAAGATCAAAGACATGAAGAGCCAGCTGAACCCGAATTCGGAGGCAGCCAAGTTCCTAGCTAACCAAGGGACCAAGTACGACAAGGTCGAAGTGGCAAGCGACATGGGAGTGAACGGCCTATATATGTATGGCGCTCGTTCCTTCTCGATCTGGAACGCAGAGCAGATGTCGCTCGTGTATGACAGCGGCAGCGACTTTGAGAAGATCACAGCAGAACGACTTCCAACCTATTTCAATTCGAGCAATGACAAGGCAGGTTTAGATAGCCGCAGCCCGAAAAAAGGACCTGAACCTGAGTATGTTGCCGTTGGCATGGTTGGGGAAAAGACGCTTGCATTCATCGGTCTTGAGCGTATTGGCGGTGTCATGATCTATGACGTCACGAACCCGATGCAGCCTCAATTTTTGAATTATACGAATACACGCAACTTTGAAGCGGGCCTCTCCTCGGATTCCGCTCCAGAGGGGCTTGAATTTATCGCAGCAGCCGACAGTCCAACCGACAGGCCGCTGCTGCTGGTCGCGAATGAAGTAAGCGGCACAGTATCCGTGCTGGAAATGAAAGTATCGAAGGTGACCGTCGACCAATCGAGCCTTGAGCTGCAGGCTGGGGCAGATCAAGTACAGGTTCATGCCGTAGTGGAGCCTGTGGCGGGCTCTGGCACGGGCATCAAGTGGAACTCTTCGAATGAGCAGGTCGCAGCTGTTGACCAAGCCGGATGGGTTACTCCGTATAAGGCAGGCGAAGCTGTCCTTACAGCAACAAGTGAAGATGGCTATGGCTCAGCACAGATAAAGATTACGGTCAAGGATGATGACACTGGCGAGAAGCCATGGAAGCTGACCGTCATGCATACGAATGACACCCATGCTCATCTTGGCGACGTTGCCAGACGTGCAGCACTTGTGAACCAGGTGCGAAGCGAAGGCGGCAATCAGCTGCTGCTTGACGCTGGCGACGTGTTCTCAGGTGATCTTTACTTTACAAAATGGATGGGTCTTGCTGATCTGGTCTTCATGAATATGATGGGCTATGATGCGATGACCTTCGGCAACCATGAATTCGATCAAGGGACGAAGGTGCTTGCGGACTTTGTAAGCAAAGCGCACTTCCCGCTTGTCAGCTCTAATGTTGACGTGAGTAAAGACCGCCATCTGTCTCCGCTGGCTAAAGATCCAACGACGATTCGCACCCAAGATTCGAAGACAACGGAGCATGCGGGCATTTATCCTTACGTGACCCTTGATGTCAATGGACAGAAGGTTGGTGTGTTTGGGCTGACGACCGAGGATACAGCTGAAACCTCCAGTCCAGGCAAGGATATAACGTTCAACCAAGCCGTGGCTTCCGCTAAAGAAACGGTAAAAGCCATGGAACAGGAAGGGTTGAACATCATCATCGGTGTGACGCATATCGGTTATGCAAAGGATAAGGAGCTGGCTGAGGCAGTTGAGGGCATTGACCTGATCGTTGGCGGGCATACACACACAACGCTGAATGCTCCAGAGGTCATTGTTGATGATGAGCATCATACTCCCACCGTCATCGTACAAGCGAATGAATGGGGCAAGTTCTTAGGACGAGTCGACCTCGCCTTTGACGCCAGCGGAGTGGTTCTTACGGAGCAGGTTAACGGGCGTCTAATTCCAGTCGATGCCAAGGTTGAAGAGGACCCTGAAGCGAAGAAATTGCTTGATCCTTATAAGCAAGAGCTTCAAGAAATGATGAATGAAGTGGTAGGAGTCTCCTCGATCGTGTTGGACGGCGAACGGAAAAATGTCCGTTCCAAGGAGACGAATCTAGGGAACCTGATTGCAGATGGCATGCTTGCAAAGGCAAAGGAGCTGAAGCAGGCTGACATCGCGCTGATGAATGGCGGCGGCATTCGAGCTTCCATTGATCAAGGCGATATGACAATGGGCGAACTGCGCACCGTTATGCCATTTGGCAATACGCTGTTCGTGCTGGATGTAACGGGCAAGCAGCTGAAGGAAGGCTTGGAGAACGGAATCAGCGGTGCAAAGCTTGCGGACCTGCCAGGCAAATTCCCTCAAGTCGCGGGCATGACCTTCAAGTGGGATCCAAACCAGCCTGTCGGCGAACGAGTATACGATATCCAAATCAAGAAGGGCAGCAGCTATGTTCCGTTAGATCCTGCCGCTACTTATCGCATGGCAACCAACAGCTTTGTCGCAAAGGGAGGGGATGGCTACCGTTCCTTCGCAGAGGCGATCGAGCAAGGCCGTTATAACGAGGATCTGGGCTACCCAGACTATGAAATCTTTATTGAGCATATTGCTCGTCTTGGCGGTACGGTATCACCAACCGTAGATGGACGAATCAAGGAACAAGCCAAGCCGCAAACGGGCGGCGGCAATGGTTCCGGAAATGATTCTGGCGGTAGTTCTGGAACAGCGCCAACGGATTCCAACGGTTCTACAGCTTCGCCGGCATACGTGATTACAAGCGATCAGCTGCAGCTTGCAACGGTGAAGAATGAAGCAGGAGAAGTGATTCATCAGGTATCCGTTAAGGAAGAAGCATTGAACAAAGCGATAGCATCCCTCCATGCAAAACAGCTGGAAATCACCATTCAAGCTGCGAGTCTTGAAGGACGTGTAGAAGTAACGCTGCCTGCGGCAATTCTTGCCTCAGCAGCTGAGAAGATGACGGGTGCGTCGTTGGTTGTTGAAACGAAGCTTGCAAGCTATCGCCTGCCGATCGAGGCTCTGCCATTAGCCAAGCTGAAGCAGGATGGCGGTTTAGAGAAGACCAACGTCATTTTATCCATTGATAAGGCCAACCATCAGGTAGGGGAGAAACTCAGAGCTAAGGTACAGGCATCAGGGGCGAAGCTTGTTAGCAGCAATGCGGTAGCCTTTACGTTAAGCATCGCACAAGATAAGAGCATCCAAGAGATAAAGGACTTTGATCGCCAGTACGTAAGCCGTATCATTCCGCTTCCAGAGGGAGTGTCATCCAGTAAAGTAACTGCAGTCAAAGTGAATGAAGAGACGGGAACGTTCATCTTTGTACCCGCTGTTCAAACGACCTTAAATGGCAAGCCTGCCTTGATGCTGAAGCATACAGGCAATGGGGTATATGCTTTGCTTCAATACCAAGCTTCCTTTGCTGATCTAAAAGGACATTGGGCTAAGGCTGAGGTGGAGTCGCTTGCATCGAAATGGCTGGTTAAAGGAAAGAACTCGACCACCTTTGCACCGAATGAGGCGATAACAAGAGGCGAGTATACCGCCTTGCTCGTGCGGGCACTAGGGCTTGCTCCGGCTGTTGGAGCTACAACATTTGTGGATGTGAATGCGAAGCATCCTTTCGCAGGCGAGATTGCCGCGGCAGAACGCTTAGGCATTCTAAAGACTGCAGTGGGGACAAACTTTAGACCTGAAGCGAGCCTTACAAGAGCAGAGATGGCGGTCATGACGGCTCGGGCCATTGAAGCCGCTGCTGCTGTGAATAAATCTAAGGTCAACCTTGGTTCCTTCAAGGATGCGTCAACAATTCCTGCTTGGGCTGTGGATGCGATAAGTCAGCTTGTGGAGCTCGGTATTCTGGAAGGCGACCAGAAGGGACGGCTCGTTCCTAATGAATCCGTTACACGTGCACAGTCCGCTCTTGTCATGTCGAGAATGCTCAAGGAACTGAAGTTTATGGATTAATTAAGAGATCTTTATTCTATATATTTTTAATAAGATCAATAGAATCATAGATTCAGGATGCACCCTTGTGAGTATCGTCGTTGAGCTCGTTTTACCGATGATATTCAAGGGTGCATTTTTTTGTATTTACTAAAAGCTGCTCCTCGATAATACCAGCTATCGTTACGATACTAACTGACTTAGCATAAGCCATGACAACGAGTTTGATAATCACAAGTACTAAAAAAGATTTTGATAAAAAATGTATATATATGACAAAAATCATATTTTTAATGGGGCTAAAGCAATATAATTCCATTAAAGGAATAAGTCAAGGAGGTAAGAATATGACCATAAAGGATTCATATGAATTTACGCCTGACTGCCATAAGATTACGTATAAGCATCGCACGATACTGGGAAACAGGCGAACCGGAGAATGGTTGAAACTCTCTGAAGAGTGCATGAATATTTTAGAACACGGCATCAATAACCGAATGTCACCCAGTGAATTACTAGATTGTCTGCATGATCATGATGATCGAATCTATTTTCAACGGATATTTGATCAACTTGAAAATATCGGACTTATTCGATCCACCTCTTACGACACCTCAGTAAGACGAACCTTCACTCATATTTACTTCGCACTCACGAATAAGTGTAATCTATTCTGCAATCACTGCTGCTACAATGCGAAATACGCTGCATCCTCAGATCCTAATACCCACTACATGACCACCGATGAAGCTCTGCAAACGATCGACAAAATAATCTCTGCACATCCTCAAGTGATCACTTTTTCTGGAGGAGAACCAATGATGAGGGACGATTTCTTCCAATTGCTCCTCTACACTTCTGAGCATTATAACGGAAGAATAAATCTCTCTACAAATGGTACGTTAATTTCGCCAAACAACGTGGACCTGCTGTCCAAACATGTGGACAGTTTTGATATCAGTATAGACGGAATTGACGATGAATCCTGTGAACGGCTGCGCGGACCAGGGGTGTTTAAGCGTGTTATGACAAGCATCGCATTGCTTCAGAGCAGAGGAGTCAAACAAATATCATTATCTATGGTACTAATGGATCACAATAAGCATCTCGAAACCCCATTTCGTGATCTCAATCTAAGGATGGGTACACGAGCTGTCGTTAGGAGATTTACACCCATAGGAAGAGGCAAGGCTTATCAGAAGCGAGGAGAAACAGCAAAGATACTTCCAGATCTACGGCAAATAACCAACGAAAAAGCCAGGCGTTATCGAGATACTTCAAAGTTTTGCAACTGCGGCGCTGGAGAAAAAATGATTTTGATTGACCATGATGGAGCCATTTATCCGTGTGGCTTGATGATCACAAAAGAATTAAAGTTGGCCCAAATTCAAGAATTAGAGCAGATCGAGGATATGTTTTCTTCCGCGAATAACAAGATAGGCAGTGGTCAGCAGGCTTTAAACGATTTACAGCCCCAGAACTTCTCCAAATGCAAAGATTGTAAAGTGAACTTCTTCTGTTGGCATTGTCTTCATCATTTGGAACAGCTAAAAGGGGATGAAGCACGTTTCACTGAACGCTGTAATGCGCAAAAGTCTCTTCTGTACCGTCTGATATGGGACGAAGTAAGGGAGGCGGATGCTCATTGTTAGCTGCAATATGGCTTACATCCCGTTGTAATTTACGATGCGGATACTGTTATGAGGGACAATTCAAGTCAAGCAGCAGGATATCCGAACAAACCATTGATTCGATCGTTCAATATGTACTTGAACATTTTAATCGTTTGGGAGACCAAAAATTATATGTCAATTATCACGGAGGAGAGCCTCTTCTGGAGTTTAAAACCTTGCAAAAAATAACGGAGAAATTCGAACAGGCTCTAGGCGATTCGGTCTTGTTTGGCACTACCACGAACGGTACTCTTCTCAATGATGAAAAGATCGAATATCTAAGCAAGCATTTCCACTTCTCCATATCTGTCAGTCTTGACGGAAACCGGGACACTCACGATTACTATCGGAGATATTCCGATGGGAAAGGCACGTACGATAGAATTATTGGACAAGCTCTGAAATGGTTAAGAATCAGGCCTGATTTAAGAGCACGCATGACTTTCAACACCGTGACAGTAGAGAACTTATATCATAATATCGAACATTTAGTAGAGCTTGGCTTTAACACGATTGTCCCCGTTCCTGATTATTTTGATTCCAATTGGGACCACAGGGAGATACGAGTATTGGAAGAGCAATTACGGTGTGTTGCTCAACTGTATCATGAAAAAAAATCTCAAAATCCGAGACTTCGCATTGGGATGGTAGATGGATCTGATAATCATCGATTGGGTACATGTGATGGAGGTATAACGACGATCAACATTGACCCATGTGGACACATATATCCTTGTACGTATGTTGTTGGGCAAGATGATTACCGCATTGGTCATATTACTACAGGAATTATCCGCGATCAATTAGAGCATTTTCATCAGCATTCATTAATGCAAAACGAGGATTGTACAGGCTGCACCCGCTCATTTTATTGCAGCAGCACACGCTGTAAAGCAGTTAATCAGTTATTAACTGGAGATTGCTTGATTCCCTCTCCGGTCGTATGTGCTATAGAACATGTAAAACACCGGATCTATCAAACTTACTCTAAGGTATAAATCATGTTGGCTAGGAGCTAAAGACACCTATTATAAACCTTGATAAGGAGCGATTAACATGTTATCCATTGAAAAAATCACGGATAAAGTTGAAGAACTCGACGTTAAAGGACAAGGCTGTGGCAATGATTGTGTTCGATATGAAGGCTATGAAAGCTTGCTTGATGGTTGTGATGCTATTATTGATGCCTATTTAACGCCTTGGTGGTAAGCCGCTACTCTATCATCAACTATCTCTAAGAACTGAACAAATGAGATTCGTCTTTAGCTCTTTCCATATAACAAAGTGCTGGCATCATATCGATGCCAGCATTTTCACATCAAATTGCAAACGTTAAAGCAGGTGATGGAATGGCAATTAGAACAGCTGTAAATACGCTGGTATCCATTGTAGACACAGGAATCGATCTCAACGCGGAATCTTTGAGGAATCATGTCATCGATAGCATTGCCATTCATGAGGAAGGGACACTTCAAACGGACATTGATGACAAACATGGACATGGAACATTATGTTCACGTCTAATTCTCAAAGGCAATCCTAATGTTCAATTGCATGTGATCAAGTTGCTTAATGAGGAGGCAATGGCGTCTTCAAGGAATCTATTAAGAGCATTGGATTATTTGCAGGAAATTGATTCTAGCATTATTAACTTGAGTGTAGCGACCACAGAGAGCAAATATGCAAAAGAGTTAGAGCGTGCATGTGAAGCCCTTGCAGACCAAGGAAAGATATTAGTTTGTTCTCTTGCCAACCATTCAGATTACAGCTACCCAGCAGTGTTTGATTCGGTAATTGGGGTTCAGGCACACATACAGGGTGCACAGGAAGGATACTGGTTTAATTCCTCATATACGGTTCAGGTAATTGCGGACGGGACGCCGGTCATGCTCCCAGGTCTTAATAACCGTTATACGATGTTTGGCGGGAACAGCAAGGCAGCAGCTCTATTCTCTGGTATGCTAGCTAAGCTGTTAGAGGATAAGCCGGGTTTATCCCTGTCGGGATTGTACGCTGAGCTGGAGAAGCAAGCATCGCGCACAAGTTGGGAGAAGAAGGATATGCATTTGGTTCCTTTTCAGCCTATTAGTAATGAAGAATGGGGAAAATATGATTATGGCCGAATTCAACAAATGGTACAACTAGTCACGGAAAATTTGAAGCTGATTCCAGCGCAACAGGATAAGCTGCTTAACACTTCTTTGCTCCACCCTCAGTTTGGTTTAACACCTGAAAGGTGTGTCCCTTTGATTAAAGAGATAGAGAGAACCTTTTCAGCCCAGTTCCCATTGGATTCTATTTCGTTGCTTGATTTTCACTCTATTTTTTCCCTGCTCGATTTAGTAGAGGAGGATGGAGGATGTGAAATCCGAATTTAAAAACCTAACAAGATTTCTTAAGCTTGTATTCAAATATAAAAAATGGCATGTCGTTGCCGCTTTCTTTATGCTGTGCAGTGCGGGCTCCCTTTTATTTCTTCCATATTTAACAATGAATATGATTGATGGAGCGATAAAAGGGCAGTCCTTTAAATGGCTTATTCAGCTAGTCGGCTTATACATTTTGATTGCGATCATTCAAAACGGATGCAAAATCATTTCGGATTATATGTATTCTGTTATAGGAAAGCGAATGGTACTTGATCTCAGATTAACGATCATTAAGCATTTATTCAAACTCCCTGGAAGATTCCATAGCGATATGCAGGCAGGCGAGATGATCACGATATTAAATCATGATACGGCGGCAGTCGAAGATTTATCTACAAAAATGATATTTTCTGTCCTATCAGAATTATGTACTGCTTTTGGAATGTTTCTTTTTCTTCTCTACCTGCAGCCGGATTTACTGCTGCTTACTCTATTGCTCCAACCTATACTGTTAGTCACTCAAAAAGCATTCAGTAAGCGAATTTCCACGAATATGGCTCAATACCGAAACCACTTGGGTCAATTTTCAATTGATATGCAGCAATTCGTGCCTTCTGTAATCGATATTTTGATGTTAAAGGGTAAATCCTTTTTCATACATAAACTATTCTCAAATTTTCGCAGCATGCTTCGATTAGGGATCAAACTTCAATTTTTATTTTCCACAAATGTTTCAGTTGCTGGTTTAATCGGTACATTGACAACGGCTATGATATTTGGTTATGGGGGATATAAGGTGATCAGCGGTACCTTGACTATAGGTGGTCTTATTGCATTTAATCAATATGCTCAAAGACTGCTGGGCCCCATTATTCAAATGGTTCAAATCAATACGAAGTTCCGACAGTCCATGGTGTCGGTTAACCGTATTTTTCAGTTCCTAGATCAAGAGGTGGAGATCAAACAAATAAAAGGAGGCGCCAAACCAGATATAATTGGTCATGTTGCTTTTGACGAAGTCTATTTTTGCTACAATGAAAAGAAGCCGGTTCTTTGCGATATTAATCTGCAATTTCGAACTGGAGAAATCACAGCTATTGTTGGAGAAAGTGGTTCCGGAAAAAGCACGCTGTCCTCTTTATTAATGCGCTTCTGGGATCCATGCAAAGGCAATATCTATATTGATGGGAAAGAGATTAGAGATTATAATCTGTATTTTCTGCGAAAGTGGATAACGGTAGTTTCACAGGACGGATATTTTTTTCATGATACAATTGTAAATAACCTTAAGCTATCAAATCCCAATGTGAGGGAAAAGGATATTATAGAGGCTGTAAAAAAAGTTGATCTCTACTCATTTATAATGACGCTACCTGATCAATTCAATACGATGATTGGAGATCGAGGATCAAAACTGTCTGGCGGACAGAAGCAAAGGTTGGCTTTGGCTAGAGCCTATCTTCACCCTACGCCTATCGTTATATTTGATGAGGCAACTTCAGCTATGGATACGATAACCGAGGCCCATGTATGTCAGGAGCTGTATCGGACCCTGTCAAATCGAACAATTATCGTTATCGCCCATCGATTGTCAACGATTACACAGGCAGATATGATATATGTATTGCGAGATGGAAATGTGGTTGAACAAGGAAAGCACTTGGATTTGTTTGAGCAAAAGGGCTATTATTATGAGCTTTATATGAAAAGCTTGAATGCCGCTTATAGTCAATCATGAGGGGGGATGATGGTGCAGAAAGGGACCATACTGATCGCTGATGATGAGCCGGATATCGTATCCTTTATGCAGCAATACCTTGAAGATGAGGGGTATGACGTCATAACCGCATACAATGGCTATGAAGTGCTGAAGCGAGTGGAAGATTCACCGGACCTGATCATCTTGGATGTGATGATGCCTGGAATGGACGGCCTAAGCGTATGCAGTACGATCCGCGAGCGGGTTCATTGCCCGATCTTGTTGCTTACGGCGCGAACGACCGACCGTGATAAAGTCCAAGGGTTTGCGGCGGGAGCAGACGATTATATTGTGAAGCCCTTTGGAATGGAAGTTCTAATGGCACGTATTGAAGCTCATTTGCGGCGGGAACAGCGTGGTAAACGGCCGATCAGACAGACCTCATTTGGAGAGGTAACCATCGATTATTTACGCCGCGAAGTATATATTGCCCATCAGATGCTGTCTTTGACGCCCAAAGAGTTCGATGTTATTCAATTGTTGTCTCTGAGCCCTGGACAAGTATTTACACGGGATCAGATTTATGAGAGGGTCTGGGGCTACGACGCAATAGGGGATGACACGACTGTTACCGAGCATGTGAAACGGATTCGCCAAAAACTCAGTAAAGAGACACCGAAATCCTATATTGAAACAGTCTGGGGTGTAGGGTACAAGTGGGGATTAAACGCAAGGCGCTAAGCTTGAAGACGACACTGGTTTTATATGTGCTGGCAGGGATTGTCGTGGCTATATTTCTTAATACCATCGTTTCACGAATCCTAGTGGACAACATTCAATATGCGATACAGGATTATCGAATTACTCCTGATGCAGAGGGGCGGACCTCTATTCAGTTGCAGCCCTCTTCTTCCTCAGAAGGAAATCAGTCACAGAAGAATGCACTTGTAGTGACTGCAGACCCTTCTTCGCGATGGGTATTGCTTAACTCTCTACTTTCAGTGGGAATTGTAGCAGGTATTGCGTTGATTTCCGCGCTTTTATTTTATCGTTTCCGGTTAAAAAGGCCCATGCAATTGCTGAATGATGGAGTGGAGAGAGTCATGAGTCATGATCTGGACTTTAAGCTCTCTTATGCTATTGACGATGAGCTGGGGAAATTATGCGGTGCATTTGAATCGATGCGCTGTGAGCTGAACGATCATTTCCATAGACAGTGGCGGGAACAAGAGGAACGGAAGCAGTTTTTGCAATCGGTGGCCCATGATTTACGTACGCCTGTAACGATTATTAGAGGACATCTTGACGTATTAAAGAAGAAAGTAATGCATACGAATACGTATCCCACTCAGGAGAAATTAGCGGACAGCTTGCAACTTATCACCGAGTATACAAGCAGAATCGGTACCTATCTGGACCGCCTGCAGCATCTGCAAAGCATGGAGGAATGGCCTGTTGAGTTCACAAAGGTGCGTGAGCGCATGCTGGTTGACAAGGTCCAAAAAGTAACCGCTTTGCTTGCAGAACCATATCGAAAACAAGTTCATGTGATGTGGGACTCAAGGCTGAATGTTGAGGAAGAACGTGAGGCTCTTTTTGACGAGCCGCTGTTTATGCAAGTGTTGGAGAATGTCGTGAACAATGCGATAAGGTACGCAAAGCGCGTGATCACTGTCCAGATTCAATGGGGACATGATCGTTTGGTCTGCTCGGTTGCGGACGATGGAAAAGGATTTTCCAAAGAAGAGCTGCAGCATGCGTGCGAGCCCTTTTTTAGAGATCAAGGCTTTTTTTCAGAAGGTCATTTTGGCCTTGGCTTGGCTATAAGCAGGACACTTGTAACCCGGCACAATGGGAAGATCGAGCTATGCAATGCAGAATCAGGAGGCGCCATTGTGCGTTTTAAAATTTCGATTCAATAGTACGCGAAGACCGTAAAACGGTTCATCTGAATTCGTTTATAAATTGTATAGATTTTTGCCCTATACTCCTCCTTGAATAAAAGCTCAGGGAGGTTTTTTGTGATGACCATGCAGTTGGAAACGAGACAGTTGGCGAAATCATACGGACAGGGTGATGCTTATGTACAGGCCCTGCACCCAACGGATCTTTCCATCCGTAAAAATGAATCTGTTGCCATCGTCGGTGCAAGCGGAAGCGGAAAAAGCACACTTCTTCATCTGCTAGGCGGTCTTGATCTCCCTTCAGCCGGAACAGTTTTGGTTGACGGCATTGATTTATATGCACTTCCGGAATCGGAGCGCGCTAAGTTCAGGAGGCAGCAATATGGGTTTGTATTTCAAGCGTTTCATCTGATTCCAATCCTTACGGCAGAGGAAAATATCGTTATGCCTTTATTATTGGATGGAAGGCGGCCTGACCGAGATGAGGTAAGGACCCTTTGTGAAAAGCTTGGGATTGTGGATCGACTGCACCATTTGCCGGGACAGCTGTCAGGTGGACAGCAGCAGCGAGTAGCGATTGCAAGGGCTTTAGCTGCCAAGCCTCAAATGATCTTTGCAGATGAGCCTACAGGAAATCTGGACTCCAAGAGCAGTAAGGAAGTGATGGATCTGCTTGCGCAAACCGTTCGTGATCATGCACAGACACTAGTGGTCATTACTCATGATGAACAGGTGGCAGAACGATTAGGGAGAACCATTCATATCACGGATGGCTGGGTGACCGAGGCAGGTGACCTCCATTGAATGTTATCCGTTTATATATCAGACGCTCTCTTCGATGGCAACCGTTATTGCTCGGTCTCGGGGCAATTGGAATTCTCTTGTCGATTACCCTCATGACAACACTAGGATTAGCATATGGACAACTGAGGCAGGCGATGATTGATCAAGCTAAGGATATTGCGGGGACCTATCATGCTATTCTGCCGAACATGGATGAAGAGGCCGTGCAGTCTATGAAGAAGGATGAGAGATTTGAACAAGCGGGATCGAGTCTCCCTTTAGGCACCTCATCAACAAAAGAAGGAAGCATGGATATCGTGATCGAGGGCTTTGACGACATCGCTCGTCATATGCTTGGCCTTCGCTTAAGCAAAGGCGCCTTTCCGAAGCAGTCTAATGAGATTGCCCTTGAGCAGCAAGTCATAGAAGGGATGGGGATGTCTGCTGCCATTGGGGATAATGTCGTACTCCAAGTGGATCTTCGCGGAGACAGCTCGGGACGTGAGGGCCTTCCGCCATTAAAAAAAGAACTCACATTTAAGCTTTCAGGCATTCTGGAAAATGCTCCGGGCTCGACATGGGGGCATTACGGCGTCGGGCTCGTAACACCAGAGGCCGCCTCCAAGCTTCTACCCGTTGAATATCAATCGTATTCCGCATTCCTTACTGTTAAAGATGGGTTTCATCCGTTGGATGTCATTAGGCAAGTAGCTGCAGACAATGGTATTGAAGCAAAAAAAGTGATGTATAATGATAGGCTGCTTCAAGCTCTCGGTTATGGCGGCAGCACGTTTTCGGACACCGGCTTAAGCTGGATTTTGATTGGAACAATCATTTTGGCAACGGCCTGTCTGATTATCTATAACGTCTTCCATATTTCCATCCAACGAAGATCAAGTCAATTTGGGATTTTAAGCGTATTAGGGGCTACTAAGAGGCAGATCAGGATACTGGTGCTTGGAGAAGCTTTGGTGCTTTGTGTGGCTGCCGTTCCGATAGGGTGGCTCCTGGGGTGGGTAATCGCGAACAGTCTTGCTCCTCAACTCATCAGCTTGTTGAATCCCGAATTATTTGGTGGGAATGCGAAAGAGAACATATCGCAGATAGTGGGAGATGGACATATCTCGTTGGTCCCATTTATAATTTCCGGATCGGTTGCGCTCGTCGCTACAGGGCTATCTGTACTTGGCCCTGCAAGAGCAGCTTCAAGAGTCATGCCAATCACAGCTGCAGCCGGCCAGGCAAGCATTCATCTCACCAAGCAAAAAACGATAAATAGAAAACTGCCGTCACGTTTTGTTCTGTTGTGGTTCGCGAGAATGAGCGTTAATCGTAACCGCGCTCGAACAATCGCGACGATGCTATCCATCTTTATCGGGGTCGTTGTCTTTATAACGGTGCAGTCATTTACGCAATCCATTCAATCCGATGACGGTATTGATCAACAACTGAGCCGTGACTACGCACTATATATCGATGCTAAAAAGTTCCCGAACAGTGGGTTCTCAGATCTACAGGTTGCCGCACTAGCAGAGAAAGTTCGGGATCTGCATGATATGCGTACTGTCCGTCAACAGTCTCCGAGACCTGCGCGTGATTATGGAATTGCCGTGCCTGCTGGTGTAACAGCGGAAGTATTTGGTTACAACGAAGCCATGCTGCGAGATTTGAGACCCTTTTCATCTGGCAAGGCGGATTGGGAGGCAATCGAGCGGGGAGATGCAGTAGCTGTAATTAATCCGATGAAAATGGAGGAATTAGGTGAGATCCCTAATTTTAAGCAAGGAGATCGTATTAAGATTGGAGATCTTGACTTTCTAGTTGGTGCTGTCGTTCGCGGTCACGCTTATCAGCGACCTTCCGACACGTTAGGCTATGATTTTATCATGTCGGACCAAGTTTATAAAAAACAGTATCCGAATTCCTCCCTTCAATTTTTTGATTTTTTGATCGGTGCGAATTCAACTTCTGACACAGATTCCCTAGACAGGGACCTTCAAGCTTTAAAGAGAGAAGTGAAGGGAGCCAGTCTCGTATCCTACAAGGATGCACAAGAGGATATGCTGCAGGCTAGGGCGAAAGTTTCCATGCTCGGCTGGATATTTATCGGCATTATTATCATCATTGCGGGACTGAATATGGTGAATACCCTGTATACCAACATCCATACTCGTATGACGGAATTCGGCATGCTGCAAGCCATCGGTATGCAACCTAAACAACTGCGAACGCTGATTCGATGGGAAGCGGCGATGTATGGAATAGGGGCATCCATTCCAGGAGCTGTTATAGGTGGCGCTTTATCCATTCTTCTTCGAGCTTTGGATGGCGGAACGATCGAATGGAACTTGCCAGTAGACCTCATGGCGATAGCGGTCATGTCTGCCATTCTTCTGTGCCTTATTGCATCCATACTGCCTTTGCGTAAATTAGAAGGGACCCATATTGTAGAGCGCTTACGGTCAATCGATTAAAGCACACCAAACAACGGGACCAAGATCAAATAAGCTGCCTTCAGCTTTGTGCTGAGGGCAGCTTTATATTTATATATCGAAGCATTACTGCTGAAGCAGCAGCAATTGTATGAAGTCGTCCTTCTCCACATTGCCAAAGTAATGCTTCATATCAAGCTCAGCAAGAGCTTCGCGAACAGCCTGCTCTTGGAAACGAATACCGGTCAGCATGTCTTCTACATCGGTTACCTCGCCGATACCGAAGAAGTCGCCATAGATCTTCGCGTTCTCGATTCGACCATCCTTAACGTCCAATCGAACATCGATAATGCCGCCTGGGAATTTTTTTGCGTTCTGCACATTGAATTTAGGAGAATGACCGTAGTTCCAATCCCAATTCATATAGCGCTCCTCAGAAATCTCCTTGATCTTCGCCCAATCTGCTTCAGTCAGCTCATATTGAGGCACTTGATCCGGCTCCATGCCGAAAATGTGACGCAAGAGCGTTGCACGGAACTCCTCGATGGTCATCGGCTCATTCATAAATTCCACGATATTCGCAACACGTGCGCGTACAGACTTCGTGCTCTTGGACTCAATCTTGATCTGCTTTACCTTAAGAGCGGAAGCAACATGCTCCATATGGGAATCAAACAGCAAGGTGCCGTGACTGAACATGCGGCCGCGAGTTGAGAATTGGGCATTGCCTGAGATCTTGCGCTCGCCGACTTGTATATCGTTGCGGCCGGACAACTCGGCGTCAACGCCTAAGGATTGAAGCATATCGATAACAGGCTGTGTGAACTTGCGGAAGTTGTGGAACGATTCTCCGTCATCCCTTGTCAGGAAGCTGAAGTTCAGATTGCCAGTATCGTGATAGACCGCTCCACCACCGGATAAGCGGCGAACGACTTTAATATCCTGCTCCTTCACATAATCGATATTAATTTCTTCGATCGTATTCTGGTTGCGTCCGATAATGATCGAAGGCTCGTTAATATAAAACAACAAGTAGCTGTCCCCATCCATGGGGAGATGCTTTAAGACGAATTCTTCAATGGCAAGGTTGATTCTAGGATCTGTTATGCCCTGATTGTCAATGAATTTCATAGCGACCTCCAGTAGTTCATTTATGTACAAGATGATATCTATATATTAAACGAAGGAGCAGGAAACACAAACAGCCATTCAAATAAAAAGCGTTCATACGAAAAGACGACCTGTGCAGATGTTTCCACAACAGATCGTCTTCTATGCATCGCTTATCAAAGTAATCGCTTTCACTATATTTCAGCATCATCTGAGCTAGAGCTTCTGTCATGGAAGGAGCGATAATAGATGAAGAGCTCCGCCATGTACTTAATCATCCAGGCAGCAAGTAGAATACTGACGAGAAGGTGTGCACATACGAGAGGAGACAAGAGAAGCGTGCGAGTATCAGAAATGTAGATTAAATAGAAGGCACAGCCAGCTACGGCTAGAACTAGGAAGATTAATGAGGCTTGGTTCGCGCGGTTCGAGACCTGACGCGAGATTTCTTTGTCTTCCGGCTCATCTTTCGACATGAAGTTTGTAAAGTACATGAGCGACTGAAAGACGAGGGCAATTCCAAATACATTTCTTGCAAGCGCCATCATTTCACTGTTGTATAAAGCAATGTTGCCTTTGAGAGAGAACAACACAAATCCATAATACAAGCTGACCAAGATGGCGGCAATCAGCGATGCCCAAGCTGTTTTATGATGCACCGACATAATAGCCCTCCTTACCCGAAACAGATCCTCTGATCTGGTATACGCTAGAATCTCAATCATTATACAACATTTAACAGTTTCGTTACAGTGTTTGATTCACCAATGTTTTTTGGCATTTCGTTGAAATCCAACCATGTTAGGTTTAAAATGGCGAAAGAGTTGAAAGCAGGTCAAAAGGAGGAATTGAACATCGGTAAGATCGAGCAATATGGACATGGCGGAGATGTATGGACGGCGGCAAAGGCATTTGGCGGACAAGCTGAGGCCTTTTTAGATTATAGCGCGAATATTAATCCTCTCGGGCCTCCATCCTGCGTGCAGCAAGCGCTTCAACAATCGTGGGAGCGGATGCTTCAATACCCTGACCCTGGGCATCGGAAAATGAAGGGCTATCTTGCAGAGCGTCTTGGCGTGGAGCCAGAGTACCTCCTTATAGGCAATGGTGCGGCAGAGTGCATGGCTCTGGCACTGCTTTACTTAAAGCCCACAACCGTTGGTGTTATCGCACCTTGCTTCTCTGAGTATGAAGCTTTATCGAAGCAATTCGATGCGAAAGTGATTGCGATTAGAGGCTCTAAAGAGCTGGATTATCAGGCTCCTGCTGAGGAGCTGCTTAAGCTGGCAGCAGAAAGAGACGTATGCTTTGTCGGTCATCCGAACAATCCAACAGGCGTCCTGTATTCCAGTCAAGTGCTAACAGAAGCGGCTAACCTTGCAGCGGAAAAGAACCATACACTTATCGTCGATGAGGCGTTTATTGACTTTCTCGATGAAGACGAAGCAGAAGTGAATTCTCTGTACCGGTTGTGCGAGAACAATCGTCATCTCATTGTTCTACGCTCGTTGACGAAGTTCTATGCGATTCCGGGACTTCGCCTTGGCTATGCCATCGCTCATCCTTCTCTTATCGAGGGCATGAAGGACAAGCAGGTGACATGGAGCGTTAATGGACTCGCGCTTGCTGCAGGCGAGGCCTTGTTTGACCCAAAGCATCGCGAGGAAGTTGCCGCGTATGAGGAAGAAACGAGAACACTTATCGTGAAGGAGCGTGAGTGGTTGCGTGCGGAACTTCGTGTCCTAGGTTTGGAGACATGGCCAAGTCAGGCTAATTTTCTCCTATGTCATATCGAGACACCTTGGACGGCAGCAAGCTTGCAACAGGCGCTAGGTGGGAGAGGCATTCTCATCCGAAGCTGTGCTATGTATGAAGGGCTCCAAGATGGACACTTCCGCTTGGCAGTTAAGGATCATTCTTCGAATGAGAGACTGATTCATACGTTAAGACAAGTGCTTGCAGAGGAGCAGCCCTCCTCTTCATAATGCAGTTCAGGTTTCAACCATTCATTCATTGTGTCTACGATATCGGAGTCTACCATGGACCGGATTGGTGAAGATGGCCTTGAATGAAGGTCGCTGAAATTTGTAGGGATTGGCTGAAGCAAGCCCTTCGGGCAAATTGGACGTATGCAAGGGTTGAAGCTCACGTCATAAAGGAAAGGTAGGATGACATGCAGCCATATCGTGAAGGAATGGTAAAGTATGAATCAACTTGCATTCACGACCTGTCTATAAGTTGGAGAGATGGTCATGTTGTGATTCAACTTCCCGAGCAAGCCCGCATATGGAGCAGTGCGGTATTCAACGGCGGGCAGACGACAGGGAATTGCATTATCAATCATATGGTCAACAAACATTTTGTATGCAATGATCCTGTGCAATATATGAAGGATCTTTGCATGGAGTGGCGCTATGAGCCAGCTGATACGGTTGGGCTTATTACGGCTGCAAAAATCACGCATTTATCCGTAGAGGAAATGGCGGGCGACGAGTTCTCGTTGCTATGCTGCTCAACTGCAGGCACTTCGAACGCGGCTAGAGCAGGTGTTCCAAGAGAGGTGTTTTCTTCTTATTTGACGTTGGAAGATTCAGACGAATCAGAGGAAACAGCTCAAGAGAACGTTAAACGGCAGCAGCCAGGCACGATCAATACGGTGATCGTTCTAGATGGGAAGCTAACGGATGCAGCCGTATGGAACCTGCTGATGGTCGCGGCTGAGGCTAAGTCAGCTGCACTATCCGACCTTGCGATTCAAGATCGCGAGACGGGAATGATTGCGACTGGAACAACGACAGATACGGTCGTCATAGCGGTGTTGGACCGTGGCACATACATAAGAGAGCACCTTTATGGCGGAACAGCAACAACATTAGGCTGCAGTGCTGGCCAGCTTGTGTATCAAACGGTTTATGAAGCCGTTCGAACACAAAGCGAAGATTAGGAAGCGTTGTAAAGGCTGCTAGAACAGAGAGGAGAGGGACCGTTGATTGCTGGGATCCTCTGGACATTAGCCTATATATGGGATCGTCTTCTAGGTGATCCAAGATGGCTGCCTCACCCGGTGATTGCCATCGGACGATGCATCTCGGGCATGGAGCGCTTTCTTAGGAAAGCTGCGCCTAAGAACCTAAAGGCAGCAGGATTTATGCTCCCACTTGTGATTGTAGGGGGAGCCTATGGCATTACTTGGCTATTGCTATGGGCGCTGTCGCTTATTCACCCTTGGCTTGCATGGGGAGCCGAGGCCCTTCTGATTGCGACCACGATTGCAGTAAAGGGGCTTCAGGAAGCTGGAATGAATGTATATCGGAAGCTAGCAGAGGGCGATATGGATGGCGCGCGCTATGAAACGAGCATGATCGTGGGTCGCGATACAGCTGAACTCGACGAGCCAGAGTTGGTGCGTGCTACCGTAGAAACGGTGGCTGAGAATATTGTAGATGCGGTCATTTCACCGTTATTCTATGCGCTGCTCGGCGGTGCGCCGCTTGCCATGGCATATCGGGCTGTGAATACGCTTGATTCTATGGTCGGTTATAAAAATGAAAAATACGAGCAGCTTGGATTTGCGTCGGCCAAGCTGGATGACTTGGCCAACTGGATACCTGCGCGCATCACAGCTTGCTTGATCGCCGCTGCGGCATGGCTGTTCCGAATCGGGGATGCGAAGCGGGCGATACAGACCGCGAGGTCGGATGCGAAAAAGCATCCGAGTCCGAACAGCGGCTGGCCGGAGGCTTCTGTAGCGGGAGCCCTTCATATCCGTCTAGGCGGCTTCAACGTGTATAAGGGCGTACGCTCTTTCCGTGAGTATATGGGCGAGCCGCTGGAGATTCTCGCGGCGAAGCACATTCCTGCTTCGTGCCGCATTCTACGCGGCACGTCGCTGTTGTTCGCGGCCCTAGGCTTGGCCGCGCTCTTGCTTCGCGGCGGGTGGCTGCTATGAATCGCCCAGCCCGCCGCGAAAGGGCCGCAATGCGCACACCTAGGCTTGTGCGCATTGCGGTGGCGCGCCACGGTGTGACGCGCGCCAATGTCGAGCGGCGCTACGTGAGCCGCTCGGACGTGCCGCTCCTGCCAGAGGCTGGCGCGGCACTGGCTCCCCTCCGCCGGCAGCTTGCGGCGGAGAAGCCGCTCACTTATGCGAGCGATATGCGCCGGTGCACCAGCACCTTGGCGCGAGTGTGTCCGCACGGCGCGCGCTATGCCGTGCGGGATGCCCGCTTGCGAGAGCTTGACTTCGGTCGCTGGGAGGGCCTGACGTATCAGGACCTGCAAGCGGACCCTGCATACCGCGCCTGGCTGGATGACATGACAGCGGTCACCCCGCCAGACGGTGAATCGTGGCAGAGCTTCGAAGCAAGAACCGAAGCCGCTTGGCACGATATATGGAATCATGCCAAGCGGCATGCAGGCTTCGGCTCTAGAGCGAGAAGCGGCTACAGCCGAAGAAGAAGCGCCAAGCCTTGTCGTATACGGAACCAGCGCTTTCAAACCCGAAAGAATAGATTGGAAAAGCCAAGCACACGATGCGATGTGCTCATTGTCACGCATGGCGGAGTCGTGAGACGACTGTATACCCTTGCTTTTCCGCAGTCCTCATTCTGGGACGTGCAGGCACCGAATGGAGGCGGCATGCGGTTGGTGGCGCAGGTAAAAGGGAACAAATGGTCATTTTTGCGTGCTGAGAGCCTTTCATAGCTGCATGCAGGCTTAATCCCGGCAGACGAATAGCCGCATAAAGTTTAAATATTCTGCCTTTTTTCATAACAAGTCGAGAAGGAAACAAGACGTGAACGCCAGCATCGATATGCAGCTGGCTTGTTCCGCTGTTCTTCTCGACTTTTTTATTAGCAATGAATGCGTAAGTTTCCCTATAGGCGAAACCAATTTGAAGTGGCGATAAGACATACTCCAAACGCGGTCGCTCCTATTGAAGGACTTCGATAGGAATTTTTCAATATCGTGACGTCACGCATAGTCAAACGGTCAAAGATCGTTCATCATGATAAAGGTTTTGGAGAGAAAGAGGGAAGGACCATGATGATGAAGACTAAGCGATATGTATCATCGCGTTTTAACGCACAATCCCATACGGAAGATGGTGGGATGATTCTATATAACAGCTACACTGGGGCTATTGCCTCCTTTGGCGAACAGGAACAGCATGCCGTTAAGGATGCGTTGAAGCAAGGCGGCGTTGAGATGGAGATGCTTGCGGGAAACAAGCTGTATCAAGAGCTTGTGGAGCATGGATTTTTAGTGCCTGAACAGACTGATGAGCTGCGCCGAGCAGCGTTTTTGCATCAATCCATGTATCGGACAGATCTCATGCATTTGGTGCTGCTTGTGACGGAGGCCTGCAATTTTCGCTGTCACTACTGTTATGAAGACTTTCCAAGAGGCCGCATGACCGATGAAACGATTCAAGGCTTGAAGGCATACATCGAGCAAAAAGCGAATACGCTTGGAGAGCTTGCCATCAGCTGGCATGGAGGGGAGCCGCTTCTTGTTCCTCATATTATTGAAGAGCTGTCGCATTCATTCATGGATTCAGCAGAACGGCATGGCGTCAACTACAGCGCGGAAATGTCGACGAACGGCTATTATATCACGGAGGAATTATTTCCGAAGCTGCTGAACTGGAAGATCAATCGTTTTATGATCACCTTGGATGGGCCAGAAGACGTTCATAATGTGCGTCGAGGCCTTAACGGAGGTCGCGGAACCTATTCGACCATTGTGAACAATTTGATGAATATGAAAAAGGTTGACGCAGATTTTGAAGTGAACATTCGAGTGAACTTTGACAATAGCAATCTTGAAGCGGTCTCTGCTTTTATTCCCACGCTGCGTGATTTATTCGCAGATGATCATCGCTTTAAGATGTATTTCCGTCCAGTTGGCTGTATGGGAGGAGAGAACGATCTTCATTTGCCGGTATGTGACGAGCGAACGAAGGATGAGATGATCTGGGCATTTAACCGCGAGGCGATCCGACAAGGTCTAGCCATCAGTTCAGCAATTACGGACATTCTGATGCCGACAGCTGCGATCTGCTATGCAGCAAAGCCAAGTTCCCTTGTTGTTGGCTCAAATGGACAATTGTACAAATGCTCGGTAGCGATTCACGAAGACTTCAATCAAGTGGGAACGCTCGATTCCGACGGTATGGCTCATTTGGACTATGACAAGATTGCCTATTGGACGACATCGGGCGAGGAGCAAGACGAGAAGTGTCAAGCGTGCTTCTTCCGTCCAGCCTGTCAGGGCAACCATTGCCCGTTGTATCGCATGCGTACAGGAAATCGTCCATGCTCGTATGAAAAACGCCAGATTAAGAAGACCCTGCAGGCCATTTGGGAGTATGCAAGGGCGGCAGAACAGGCTTAGTGTTCTATAGGATAAGTGCCTGTTTCTTTGAGCGCCGATCTATGCAAGGAGGTGAAACGCGATGAAAGTGATTCGTCCAGCAGCAGCTGCAGCAGCACTAGTGAAGACGGGCAGATTGACCAAGTCTGTGCCAGGAAATCTTAAATAAGGTCTAGTGTAAAAAAAGTGGATGGCTGCAAGTCAGCTATCCGCTTTTTTATTTTTTATCGATTCATATTACAATTTCCGCATAGGCAAAGAAAAGTTGGTTCTAATTTCCTTGTCAATCGATCGATTTCGTGCTTCGTTTTGCAAGGTGGTCCAAGAGAAGAGTTTGAGAAGTTTTACATGCGTATAGTGGACAGACTTTTTCTTTAATATCCATCATGTTTCTCTTATGGAAATAAGGTGACATTGTGACGAATGATATAAACCCTTGTAACATGGACGAGCTTCCCTTATAATCAATCATTGAGTTCAAGCGAGATCACAACCTCATAAAGAACATGCTTCAGGTCTTGTTGGTTAGCTGCTAGGCTGACTAGACGAGTGAAAAGGGAAACCGGTGTAAATCCGGTACGGTCCCGCCACTGTAAGGGATGTATCTCCTCATAAGCCACTGTCATGAGATATGATGGGAAGGCGAGGAAGCTAAATGCCCGAAGTCAGGAGACCTGCCTGAAGATGGACGAATAAGAGCCCTCGAGGAATAGGGAAGTCGTCAAGGATATTTATCATTCGTCGTGCAGTCAATCGTTCTTAATGGCTAGAACCTGAGTGTACAACGGAGTGCATGTTGCAGTAGACGTGATGCATAGATACCCCTTTGAACGTAAATCCCTCGTCTCCATATTCGGAGCTGGAGGGATTTTTTTGACATTCTTAACGGTAGGGCGGGAGGCGCGCATCCCGAATCGCTGGATCTTACACACTCGTTAGAAGGAATGATAAGGAGGAACAACCTACATGAAGACATGGTGGAACAAGTCTTTGGTTGTCGTTATGATCGCTGCTTTGACTGTGATGCTTGCTGCATGCGGTGGAAATACAGCCGATACACAAACTACAAGCGATAACCAAGCTGCAGAACAAACAACAAATAACGATACATCGACTGCTACAGATTCGATGAAGACGACATACCCATTGAAGGTAACGGACGCAACAGGTGAAGAGTTTACATTCGAGAAGGCCCCAGAGCGTATTGTATCGGTGTCCCCTGCGGAAACGGAGTCCTTGTTTGCGCTTGGACTTGATCAAGAGATCGTAGGCGTGTCTGACTATGATGATTATCCTGAGGCTGCAACATCAAAGCCTAAGATGGGCGGCATTACGAAGCCGAATGAGGAAGCGATCATTGCGGCTAAGCCAGACATCGTATTCACAGGCATCTCTATGAAGGAAGATGTCGTGAAGAAGTTCCGTGACCTTGGCATCACGATCTTTAAGGTTGATCCAAAGTCTTATGACGATGTGATTAAAAACATTGAATTGTACGGCGAAATTACTGATCGTCAGCAAGAAGCAAAAGCGATTGTAGACAATCTGACAAAAGCGCGTGAAGATGTGCAAGCAGCTGTGAAGGATGTTGCTGCGAAGAAGAAAGTATACGTAGAGTTCTCTCCAGGCTGGACGGTTGGTAAAGGAGAATTCATGAATGAATTGATCGAGATCGCAGGTGCAGAGAATATTGCTGCAGCAGAAACAGGCTGGATCAATATCAATGAAGAAAATATTATTAAAAGCAATCCGGATGTCATTTTATATTCAGCCGGACTTATTGATACAGAGACAAACAAACCACTTGAAGAGTTGATTAAAGGCCGCCAAGGCTGGGATCAGATCACAGCGGTGAAGGACAATCAAGTCATTGGCGTAGACTCCAACTTGATTAGCCGCCCAGGCCCACGTCTGGCAGACGCTCTCAAGGTAGTCGCAAATGCTATTTATCCCGATCTTGTCAAGTAAGATAGGATGTAGATGATGACGGAGAACCAAGTGAAATCAACCAAGGGTTTCAGCCGAATATCAGCAATAGGAGCAGCGGGATTAACGCTGCTCCTATTGTCCATTGTAGGATGCCTCGCTGTTGGCTCGGTGCATATGCCAATCGGCGAGATCACTCGCATATTGCTTCATCATATCCCAGGTCTTGGAGACTGGTTTCCACCTACATGGGAGGATGCTTCCGCACAAATTATGATGAAGGTTCGCCTTCCGCGGGTCATGCTTGCGCTATTTGTTGGAGCCTCGCTAGGGACGGCTGGTGCAGCCTTTCAGGGAGTGCTTCGCAATCCGCTTGCGGATCCTTACACGCTGGGTGTATCTTCAGGCGCCTCTGTCGGAGCGGCTGTGCTCATTACCTTCAATTTGCAGCTGGCATTGTTTGGCCAATGGTCGATCCCGATTGTGGCGTTTGTTACTGCAGTCATGACACTGCTTGTCGTGTTATTGATGGCAAGACATCAAGGGAAGATGGCAATTGAAACGCTGATTCTGTCAGGGGTCGTCGTGAATGCCTTTCTTGGAGCGTTCGTATCCTTTATGGTGTCCATGTCCAAGCAGACGGTGAATGATATATTATACTGGACGATGGGAAGTCTCGCACTGCGAGGCTGGCCTTATGTATCCATCATAGCGCCTTACTTCTTGATAACCTTTATCGTCCTGTGTGCGTATGCAAGACCGCTCAATCTGCTTGCGTTGGGAGAGCGGCAGGCTGCTCATCTTGGACTGCATGTGGAGCGTACGAAGTGGATTGTCCTGCTGACCGCAACACTGGTTAC
Source organism: Paenibacillus sp. 1001270B_150601_E10 (assembly GCF_015558675.1). Lineage (GTDB taxonomy): Bacteria > Bacillota > Bacilli > Paenibacillales > Paenibacillaceae > Paenibacillus_B. Next base: position 28,155 of record NZ_JADMOL010000010.1, read on the forward strand.
TGCAGGTGCTGTATCGGTATCCGGGGTCATCGGCTTTGTCGGACTTGTTGTTCCGCATATGTTAAGACTGATGATCGGTCCCGATTACCGTCTCCTCATGCCGATGTCTGCCATTGGAGGAGCCATCTATGTAATGTGGGCTGATACCATCGCTCGTTCCATTCTAGCACCAACGGAAATTCCGCTTGGAGTGGTAACCGCCTTTGTTGGCGCACCATTCTTTGCTTACTTGCTAATACGCAACAAGAAAAAACAACGGACGGGGTGAAGCCGATGTCGAATCCTGTGCATCATACGGAATGGGGCAGGCAGGACCACCCTCAGATACATGCGGTCACCCCTAATGCGCTGCAGATTAGAGGGGTGAAGCATGCTTATGGATCAAAGACGATTCTTAAAGAGCTCTCCTTTCATGTGAAAAGCGGGGAATGGGTAGGAATTATTGGCCCCAATGGCAGCGGGAAGTCAACCCTACTGTCCCTCTTATCCCGAGCAGAACGGCTGCAATCCGGACACATCGAGGTGTACGATAAGCCGATTGCGTCCTACAAGCGGAAGGAGCTGTCACAGTTGATGGCCGTCCTTCAGCAGGAGGCGCTTCCTTCACTGCCCTTTACCGTGAGAGAAATTGTGGAGATGGGAAGATTTCCGCATCAATCCTGGTTCGGCAGTGAGAAGACGGATAGTACGAAGCTCGTTGATGATATTATGCGACGGCTTGAACTCACAGAACTTTCAGAGCAGCCGCTTGAACAGCTAAGCGGCGGCCAGCGCCAGCGTGCGGCGTTAGGCAAGCTTATGGCTCAGTCACCAAGCTTGGTATTGCTTGATGAGCCAACGACTTATCTGGATATTCATCATCAGGTACAATTCATGGATGTCATATCCGAATGGCAGCAGGATTGCGGCCTGACGGTTGTGTCCGTATTGCATGACTTGAATCTTGCAGCCTTGTATTGCGACCGAATGATTGTTCTACATCAGGGACACCTTGTAGCAGATGGAGCCCCTGAGGAGATTATGAGCACCAAGATCTTGTCAGAAGTATTCGAGACGAGAACGGTTATCGTCCCCCATCCGGAAGTAGAGAAGCCTCAGGTTCTCGTATGTACCGATAAGTATTCGAAGAATCGTTAAGTCTTAGAACTTTATCTAGGTTCAAACCACCACGATCGCGAGGCCATGGCCTTTGCAGTAACGTGATGCAGCGATCCGATTTCATTTCAACCTATAGGAACATGCATCTAAGAATAAGCATTGAATCGATCAATCACGTATGAATGGAGAGGTTAACATGACAAAACAAACTTGGATTCCAGCAATCCCAGCAATCCATGAGGATATGAAGCAAGCGGCACTTGATCATCAGAATCAGCTCACAAAGCCACCGGGAAGCTTGGGTGTGCTTGAAGGCTTATCGCTTAAGCTCGCGGCAATCGCAGGAGAGGTAAAGCCTTTCTTCGAACGGAAAGCGGTTGTTGTCATGGCTGCAGACCATGGCGTTGTCGAAGAAGGCGTCAGTGCATTCCCTGCGGAAGTGACACCGCAAATGGTGCTCAACTTCCTTCATGGCGGCGCAGGCGTGAATGTGCTCGCACGAGCGGCTTCAGCAGATGTATTCTGTGTGGACGTTGGTGTAAATGCAGAGCTTACACATCCAAAGCTGATCTCTCGCAAGGTGAAGTATGGCACGAACAATATGGCAAAAGGACCTGCGATGTCTCAAGAGGAAGCGATTGAGGCGGTACAAGCAGGTATCGATACCGTATCGGAGCTTGTAAAGCAAGGATACAGCATGTTTGCAACTGGTGAAATGGGAATCGGCAATACGACTGCAAGCGCAGCGATTCTCTGTGCCATGACAGGCATTACGCCAGAGGCAGCTGTTGGCCGCGGTACAGGGATTGGCGATGAGCAGTGGAAGCACAAGTGCGACGTAGTAAGACGTTCTCTTGAGGTGAACAAACCGGATCCGAACGATGGGCTTGATGTGCTTGCTAAGATTGGCGGCTTGGAGATTGCTGGTCTTGTTGGCGTTATCCTTGGAGCGGCGAGTCATGGTGCGCCAGTTGTAATCGATGGCTTTATTTCGACGGCTGCGGCGCTTCTCGCGGCTAATCTCGCTCCAGAAGTGAAGGATTACTTGATTGGCTCACATCTGTCCGAAGAGCAGGGCCATCAAGCACTGCTGCAGCAGCTTGGGCTTACAGCGCCTCTTCATATGAATATGCGCTTAGGAGAAGGAACAGGCGCAGCTTTGATGTTCCAATTGGTTGATGCATCCTGCCGCATTATGCGCGAGATGGCGACATTTGCAGAAGCAGGCGTATCTGGGAAAGAGGAAGCGTGATGAGCGGACGGATCATCTTCGTAACGGGAGGAGCAAGAAGCGGCAAGAGCACGTTTGCGGAAGCTTATGTTCGCAAGCATGCGCCGGGTGGAGCCCTTTACGTTGCCACTGCCGAGGCTCATGACGAGGAGATGCAAGAGCGGATCAGGCTTCATCAGGAGGATCGAGAGAAGGCCCATTATGCATGGGATACGGCAGAGTGTCCTAGACAGCTGCCTGCCTTCCTCAGCTCTTGCGAGGGAAAAACAGTGCTTGTGGACTGCTTGACGATATGGCTCTCGAATGAACTGCTTGCTCTTGAGCAGGAGGCGGATTGCGACGAGCGATTGAATCAAGCGATGCAGGAGCTGGTTGATGCGGCAAGCGAATATCCTGGCACGCTCGTCTTTGTATCGAACGAGGTAGGAAGCGGGGTTGTCCCTGCCTATAAGCTTGGACGAGTGTTCCGCGATGCGGCAGGCCGCCTTAATCAGCAGATAGCAAAACGGGCGGAAGAGGTTTATCTCGTGACTGCGGGAATCCCGATTGAGTTGAAAAAGCGGATGGTGGAGCTATGAAGGCATGGGCACAGGCCATTGTAGCTGCGATTCAATTTTTGACTCGGATTCCGATCCCAGTCCAAGTTCCGTTTACTCCAAATATTTTAAAGCGGAGTACGGTGTTCTTTCCCGTTACGGGATTGCTCATCGGATTGATCACATGGGGAGCGGGACTTCTGTTCGGAAGTCTGCTCCCTCCATGGCCTGCTGCGGCCTTTGTACTGGTTGTGATGATTATGCTGACCGGCGGACTGCATTTGGATGGGCTTATGGATACCGCGGATGGATTATTAAGCGGCAGAACCGTGGAGCGAATCCTAGAGATTATGAAGGACAGCCGTGTCGGAGCTATGGGGGTTATCGTCTGCTTTATTGTGCTGCTGCTGCAATGGTCGATGATAGCAACTCTGCTTCAATATGACGCTTGGGGTCTCTTCGTCGTTCTTCCTTTTCTCGGAAGCCGATTCGCGATGGTATGGGCGATTGCGAAAGAACCGCATGCTAGAGCAGATTCAGGATTAGGCGTCCTATTCCATGGCATAAAGGGTATGTATTTGGTCGTTGCCTTTATGCTTCTTTTCCTCTTTTCTTCGTTAATGCTGCTAGGAGATGTTACCTGGTTATCCTCCTATGGCATCGTTAGCGGCTTGGAGCATTGGCGTTTAAGACCAGAATACTTTTTGATCGTCTTTTTATTGCTGAGCCTGCTGCTCTCGTTTGCCCTCTCAAGAGGCATTTCGCGCAAGCTGGGCGGACTGACGGGAGATACCTACGGCTGTATTGCAGAGTTGTCTTTGACCTTGCTGTTTATGACCGTAGTGATGAATCTTAACTTGTAAGAGTAGAAAGAAGGATCCATATGACTCACGAACATCCAGTGTCAAAGCCTGTGCAAGGCCGGGCGATCATGCTTCAGGGGACTGCCTCTGATGTCGGGAAAAGTGTGGTTACCACCGCATTGTGCCGCATTTTTAAACAGGATGGCTATAAGGTGGCTCCATTCAAATCGCAAAACATGGCGCTTAATTCCTATGTAACGCCTGACGGGAAGGAAATCGGGCGGGCGCAAGGGGTGCAGGCGGAAGCCTGCGGGATACTGGCGACGACAGATATGAATCCTGTGCTGATTAAGCCTATGCAGGATATGCAGTCACAAGTTGTGGTGCATGGCAAGCCTTATTTGAATATGAGCGCTCGCAATTATCGATCGGACTTTTTGCCTGTGGCTAAGGATATCGTTACGTCTGCGATGAACAGGCTGAAAGAGGAATACGATATCGTGGTGATGGAGGGTGCCGGAAGTCCAGCGGAGATCAACCTGAAGCAGAATGATATCGTGAACATGAATATGGCGAAATGGGCGGATGCGCCTGTTATCCTTGTAGCTGATATTGATAGAGGCGGGGTATTTGCTTCTATCGTGGGCACGCTGGAACTACTTGAGCCAGATGAGAGAGATCGAGTCGTAGGCTTTATTATCAATAAGTTCCGAGGGGATGTAGAGCTGCTTCGTCCGGGTCTGACCTGGCTGGAGGAGCGTACAGGCAAGCCCGTGCTTGGCGTGCTTCCGTATGCCAATGATCTGGACATTGAAGCGGAAGATTCCGTTCAATTGGAACAATGGAAGGGCAGAGTTGATCCAGAGAATGATCTGGACATTGCGGTTATGGCTCTTCCTCGCATCTCCAACTTCACGGATATCGATCCGCTTCATGCGGAAGCTGATGTTCGCGTAAGATATGTGCGCCGTGTAGAAGAGCTTGGCAGTCCAGATATTATTCTTATTCCCGGGACGAAGAGCACGATTGCAGATCTGGAATGGCTTCGTGCTACTGGACTTGCGCAGGGGATTGAGGATATACGCAAGCTTCGTCAGCTGGAAGGGAAGGAAACGCATGTCGTAGGCATTTGCGGCGGCTATCAGATGCTTGGCCTGAAGCTTGAAGACCCATACGGTGCAGAGGCAGAGCCTGGAACTGAGGTTCTCGGCTTAGGGCTTCTTCCTGTGAGGACATCATTTTTGCTGGAGAAGCGAACGGAGCAGGTAAAGGGCAAGATTGCAGCGAAGCATGGCAAGTGGCAGAGCCTGCACAAGGAAGAGCTGACTGGGTATGAGATTCATATGGGAACGTCCACCCATGATTCGGCGGGTCATCATGAGTTATTGCCTTTCTCACAGCTCTGCTCTACTGGATCTCATGAAGTAGAGGAAGAGCCAATCCTGCTAGAAGGGGCGGTTAGTGAGGATGGGCTCGTGTTTGGCACGTATTTGCACGGCGTGTTTCATCACGATTCGTTCCGCCGTCATTGGTTGAACATGGTCCGTTCAAGCAAAGGCTTGCCGGCACTGCCTATCACGCTTCACTATCAGGAGAAGCGTGAGCAGGCCTATGATCGCCTTGCCGATCTTACTCGGAAGCATCTTAACATGGAGCTTATCCACTCTTATTTGAAGAATGAAGCAAATGATAAGGAATGAGCAAACGTTTATTGCGTATCATTTGCTCAACATCCAATGATCTATAATTATCACGGAGTCTTCTATGCATGGCCTCCTTGCAGCAAGATATGATGAAAGTCTTCTTGCTGCAAGGAGGTTTATATATGAGAGGCTTCTCGGCTTCCCCATAAAGGTACACCTATATCACCATTTCGGCTCAAGATCGTCTATCAATCCTTGTTGATCTGAATCTCCCATTTCAGCGCTTGTACGCTCTTTTATCTGAGCTTGAATCGCACGCTTTTTGTACATCATTTGCGCTGTTTCCGCGACATCATGGATGTGGGAGCGGTTCATGATAGAGCCGATCGCGATCCCTGCAATAGGAACGATCTGAAAGAGCTTCTTCCAGCCGAGATTGTCGGCGAAGGCGATGACGGCTTCTCTCCAGCCTTGAAGCTCCGATAAGGTTTCGCGTGAGCGCTCCATCTCATCAAAGTGAGACAGCTCATTCAGAATGGTCTGCTTGCCCACAATGTCGGAGGAGACGAATTGCAAGCATTTGACGACAAATACGCGCTCCTGCTTCTCATTGGGGTCGAAGCCGTAGGCGATCGCCGTATCTTGAATAACCTTAAGAGACATGCCAAGAATGGCAGGAATATCAATGCTTAAGGTGAAAATGCCACCGATTCCAGTTGCAGCGCCCTGAATGCTTGCAACCGACTTTAAGTCCTCCCTCATTTGCTTTGCGGTATAATCCTTTACCGCGAGAGGCAGATGTTTGACGTCCCCCAGACGATATTCTGACTGTTGAACCTTTGGCATGCCCTCTGCGTCGATAGACAGCCCTTTTTGCCTGCAATATTCCGTATAGTTCGCTTGCAGCTTGTTCAGCACTTGTTTTTCGGATACAAGATATTTGCCGCCACTCTGAATGTAGCTGCCAAGTTCATCAAGCAGAGAACCTAATTTGCGCTGGACAGCCTTAGGTGTAAGCTTATCCAGAAATTGAAAGGGAAGCCTTCCAATCTTCTCCCAGAACCATAAATCCTTCTGCTCCTTTTCCCATGTCGTAATCTCATGTAATTCAAGCTCCAGCTGCTCCTTCGTTTCAAAAGGCGTCATTTCTGTCTCCCCTTCGTATATCGATAGATCGGTTCGTTAATCCTTCCATGTATAGCCTTTTACGCTCAATAAATAAGCGACGTTTCACATTTATTGGTTGAGCAAACGAAAATGAGGGTAATGGAAAGGAATGCATCGATGAGAGGCATGGCTTTTGGTAAGGGGGAAACATTGTGCTGGGTCTTTTAGCAACGATCTTTGTCATCCAAATTGTATACGTGTCCTGCTTAACCCTTCGAATGATCCTGACTCTAAAGGGACAAAAATATTTGGCGGCAGCTATCGCGTTTGTTGAGATTACGATCTATGTATTGGGTCTTAATATGGTGCTGAAATATTTGGATCAGCCTATTAGCCTCATTGTATACGCCGCGGGATACGGTCTTGGCGTACTGACTGGTTCCTGGATCGAGAACAAGCTTGCCCTTGGGTATGTTACGCTTCGCGTGATTATCAATGATCCAAGAAGCACCCTGCCGAACCAACTCCGTGATCTTGGATATGGGGTGACGACGTGGATGGGTTACGGGCGAGACGGGGAACGGCTAATGCTTGAAGTGCTTGCTCGCCGCAAGAATCAAGCGCGTCTTTATCAGACGATCGTCGACATTGATCCGAAGGCCTTTATCGTTACGTTAGAGCCGACTCAGTTCCACGGCGGCTTCTGGACAAGGGCTAGCAAGCGATAATGAATTTTGACTTTATTTTCCAAGAATATTCATGAAATGGACCCAATATAATCAGATAAGCGATAAGAACAGTGGGATATAAGGGTTGACGAATATTCAAATATTCGATACCCTAGATATATGCTTAATTTTCTTTCATGAAAAGAAAAGCGGGGGAACCACGTTTTGGGGCGAGTCACAGCATAGCCTGTGTAGGAAACCATCTTTTCCGAGTCCGTCAGCTAACCTCGTCAGCTGTAGATGGGGCTAAACTTATTCATTTTAGAATTGATGGCCTGAGTGATCAGGCTTTTTCTATTCTTGTAAGCCCTAGCAGCGGGATGATCTCGATGACGATCATCTTCTTGTTAGGGTTTTTCTTTTTTGGACATAACAAAGTGTAAGGAGTTGGTTGAATTCTTATTGCTGTGACTTATTATACAAAAATGTGTTTAAAGTCTAAAAAATGTGTGTAAAGGTAAAATAGACAAAAAACAGCAGTGGGGTGACATGCGAATGATTGAATTCCAACATGTAAATAAGGTTTATGATGATGGCTTTCAGGCTTTGACTGACATCAATCTAACGATAAAAAAGGGAGAACTTACAGCATTCATCGGTCCAAGTGGTAGCGGTAAATCCACGACAATGAAGCTGATTAATCGATTAATTACTCCTTCCTCCGGTAAAGTACTCATCAACGGCGAAGACATTATGACGAAGAACCCCGTTGAGCTCCGACGCAACATTGGCTACGTCATTCAAAATGTAGGGCTCTTCCCACACATGACGATCGGCAAGAATGTAGCCGTAATCCCTCAACTTAAAAAATGGGATCCATCCAAAATCGAACCGCGTGTCGACGAACTGATGCGAATGGTTAACCTTGATCCAGAAGTTTATCGTGACCGCTACCCATCCGAACTTAGCGGCGGGCAGCAGCAGCGCATCGGCGTTATCCGTGCACTTGCTGCAGATCCGGATATCATCCTGATGGATGAACCGTTTAGTGCGCTTGACCCGATCAGCCGTGAGCAATTGCAGGATGAATTGATTCGTTTGCAAGAGGAACTGAATAAGACGATTATCTTCGTAACGCATGATATGGATGAAGCGATTAAGGTAGCAGATACGATTGTGCTGATGAAGGATGGGAAGATCGTGCAGACGGGCACGCCTGAAAGCATTCTCCGACATCCGGCGAATGACTTTGTACGCACCTTCATCGGACAGAAGCGCCTTGAAGATGAAACCAATGAGAATGGAACCGTAGATACTGAATCGATTCGCGTTTCGAGTGTTGCAGAAGTGATGGTGACACAGCCGGCTACGATCACGCCGAACCGGGGTCTTGCAGAGGCGATCAAGATTATGTCTGGCCGCAAGGTAGACAGCTTGTTTGTCGTCGATCGCAACCGCAAGCTGCTTGGCATTGTGTCCATCTATCGCATGATGAAGCAATATGGAGAAGAGAACATGACCGTCAAGGACATTATGCGTCCGATCGGATATCAGGTTTCTCCGGGCACATCGCTGCCAGAGGCTGTGGAGATCATGAGTAACGCACGCTTGACGAATCTTGCCGTTGTAGATGATGATGGACGCCTTGTCGGACTTCTGACTCGGGGTAGTATCGTACAGCACTTGAATGAGGTATATCCGACGATCGTTGAACAGTTTGCCTCGAACCTCGGAGAGGAGGCGTAAGCATGAATGGACTGATGACCTTCTTACAAGAACGGGCAGGGGACATAGGCGTTGCCCTGCAGGAGCATCTCCTCATTACCGTATCCTCTGTACTGCTAGGCTGCCTCATATCCATACCGCTTGGCATCTTGCTCGTCTATAACCGCTTCAAGTGGCTAAACAGCCTTGTATTCTTTCTTGCCAATCTGCTTCAGACGATACCAAGTCTAGCTTTGCTTGCGATCTTAATTCCTTTGCTTGGGATCGGATTAAAGCCAGCTATTATTGCGTTATTTCTGTATTCCATCATGCCGATCCTGCGGAACACCTATGACGGCTTCCAATCTGTAGATCCAAGTGTTCTGGAATCTGCTAGAGGGATTGGTTATGATGCGAAGCAGCGCATTCTAAAGATACAGCTGCCGCTGTCCTTGCCTTACATTATGTCAGGCATAAGAATTACGACGGTATACATTATCAGCTGGGCGACGCTTGCGACCTTGATTGGCGCAGGCGGACTTGGACAATTAATTGTATCGGGTCTTGGAACCAATAAATTGGAGCTTATCGTGACAGGCGCGGTAGGAGCGATTGTTCTTGCTCTTATAACCGATGCATTGCTTGGATGGATTGAACGGATTCTGACGAAGAAATACGGCCGTACGAGCTCAGTAACAGCCTAACAGGAAGGAGAGGTATCGGATATGACCAAACAACGAAGAACCTTAACAGCCGGTATCATGGCCCTGTTGGTTGCGATGACGACATTTCTTACCGGCTGCGGTACAGGTAATCAAATTATCATTGGGACGCAGACTTTTACAGAGACCAAGATATTGGCTGAAATGTATAAAGGATTGATCGAGGATCGCTCTGATCTTAGCGTTAAGGTTATTCCAGACCTTGCCGCAAGCCCGCTTGTTCTTACGTCATTACGAAAGGGAGAATTGGACATGGGGACTCTCTACAGCGGAGAGATCTTCAATGGCTATTTCCCGATTGAAGAGACGAAGGATCGTGAACGTGTGCTGCAGCAAGCTCAGGAAGGCTTTAAGAAAACGTTTGATTTAGTATGGATGGATTCACTCGGATTTGAAAATACGTACGCCTTTACCGTTCGCAGACAACTTGCCGAGGAAAGAGGCTATAAAAAGATTTCGGATGTTGAAAAGGATGCCGACAATCTGCGCCTTGGGGTGGATACCACTTGGATGGAGCGCCCAAGCGACGGCTATCCGGCTTTCCAGAAAGCTTATGGCTTCAAATTCAAGCAGGAGTATCCGATGGAGCAAAGCTTGGTATACCAAGCGGCTTCCAATCAGCAGGTGGATATCGTGCTCGCTTATTCGACCGATCCACGCTTAAAGGAATATGATCTCGTCACACTAGAAGACGATAAGCAATTCTTCCCGCCATTCGACGCATCGCCAGTTATTCGAGGCGAGGTCGCAAAGGAGTACCCTGAGATTCAGCAGGTCGTGCAGGAACTGATTGGGAAGATCGATGCTCAAACGATGATTGATTTGAGCTATCAAGTGGACATTGAGAAAAAGAGCGAACGTGAAGTCGCCATGAAATATTTAGAAGACCAAGGCTACCTGACGAAGAAGTAGGACCTAGAAAGGAGGAGCATATGGATTATCAGTGGACGTTTTCAGATTTGATATCCTATATGAGCCGCAACTCGGGGCTCTTGTGGGAATACTTTGTATCTCACGTCATCATGGTGTTAAGCGGTGTTGGTCTTGCGATCATCATCGGAATCCCGCTTGGCATTCTAGCCTCTAGAAATGAGAAGCTTGGCAAGCTGATTCTAGCCGTAACAAATATTTTGCAGGTCATTCCGAGCTTGGCTTTGCTTGTTCTATTGATGCTTGTCATCGGGCTGGGAACGAAGACGGTCATTATCGGACTTCTATTCTATTCCTTGAACCCTATCGTGCGAAATACGTATGTGGGTCTCAAGCAGGTAAACCCAAGCTATATCGAAGCGGGACGCGGTATCGGAATGAGCCCCTTGCAGCTGCTTCTTAAGGTTAGATTCCCGCTATCCTTGACCTATATCATGTCTGGCTTGCGGATTGCGGCAGTTATCGCGATTGGAGTCGTTACCATAGCACCGCTGGTCGGCGGAGACGGACTTGGCCGCGAGATCTACGCCGGAATCAACGGCCAGAACCCGATGCGCATCTACGCGGGTGCTATTCCGGCCGCACTGCTTGCGATTGTATCCGACCTTGTGCTCGGCTACTTCCAGCGCAAGCTGAAGTTTGACGATCGCAAATCGAAACGCAGCACAGCAGGAACGAACAAAGCTACGACCTAATCGCAGTTTTTAACCCGTATCATCCTGTTAAGGACGAGGCAATCAAATGTTGACATAGTGCTGTAAAGTTTGTCATGTTTGGAAGCAAAATAGCTCACACTAATCTGAAAGGAGCGGTGTGGGCTATTTTTATGCGCTAAAAGGGATGTGTCTCATTTGAGCAAGAGAAGGAAGCCAACCATGCATGAATATTAGAAAGCCTGAATCGTTTCATGTACCCGTTAGTCTTGATAAGGGAGAGGTAGTTTTAGGAAGCCTTTTCAAACGACAAAGAGGAAATAAAATGGTATTGACAACGGTAATGATAATCATTATCATTCATTACAGAGTTTCATTATGATCAGCATTGCATGGGTTACTACAGGAGGAAGAATATGCTTGGAATGAATCGTTTTACCCCTTTTCGTAAATCATCCTTTCTATTGACTAGCGTTATCGTGCTCGCACTGCTTCTATCGGCATGCGGCACGGCAAAAGAAGAAGCAAATCCTGCTTCAAATCAAACGGCTCAGTCCGGTCAGACTGCTTCGAATGGTCAAGCGGAAGCAAAAGAAAAGGTTATGAAAGATGCGATGGGACATGAAGTTACAATCCCAGCGAAGCCATCTCACCTTATCGCTTCCTACTTGGAGGACCATCTGGTGGCGTTAGGCGTGAAGCCTGCTGCACAATGGTCTGTGCCGAATGGCATACAGGATTATTTGGCTGATGGCCTGGAAGGGGTACCGACGATTCCATATAATTTACCGGTCGAAGACGTTTTGAGTCATGAACCGGATTTGTTGATTATTGGAGACGAATCATCCGTTCAGAATGGGTTGTATGATCAATACGCGAAGATCGCACCGACATATGTGCTCGGTACAGAGACGACGAAGGATTGGCGTGCAGCCTTGAAGAAGATCGGGGACATTCTGAATCTCTCGGATAAAGCCGATCAAGTATTGAAGGATTATGAACAGAAGGAAGCAGATACCAAGGAGAAGCTGAAGCCGCTAGGCGAACGTTCAGCAGCCATTCTATGGCTGACGAATAAGCAATTCTTCCTCGTTGACGAGACGGTATCGAGCGGCGCGGTTCTTTACGGAGATCTCGGCATTAAGCCTCCGAATCTGGTGAGTGAGATTCCTGCCGGGTCCCGTGCCAGCTGGAATCCGATCACGCTCGAGAAGCTTGCGGAGCTCGACGCTGATGATATCTTCATAGTTAACAGCGATAAAGCAACAGGAGCAGATGAAGTCACAAACACAGCATTATGGCAAAGCATCCCTGCGGTGAAAGCAGGCAACGTGCATGAAATGGATCCAAAAGGAAGCTGGCTCTACAGCGGTGCTGTAGCGGGTTCAAAGATCATGGATGATGTAGTGAAGGCGCTAACGCCTTAATCGGGATTATGTCTATATTACTGTTAACGTCACAATGAATCCTGCGTTGCAACGTGTTTCATCTATATGATCAATTGCTTGAAGGCGACAGTGATCTGCCTGTCTTCAATTCACATCGGACATATCGTCGGGGAAGAAGAGAGGCTTCGACCATCCTTGAAGGAGATCTTAGCCTCCACTTCTCTGATTCCATTAAGGAAAGTACGTGCGATGAGAGATTACGGAATCAGGGAGGCGCCTCTCATCATGAAGGTTCATGCAAGACCTGGCCGAGCGCTGGCTATGATTGTCCTTGGGCTAGTGGCCTTAGGATTAGCGCTTGCCGCATCCATTTCATTTGGTGCCGTGAAGCTTTCGCTTTCAACGGTATGGGACGCTTTATTTCATTATCAAGTCGATGATCGGCAGCATCAAGTTATCTGGGAGCTTCGCCTGCCGCGAGCATTAGCCGGAGCGCTTGTAGGCGCCGCTTTTTCTGTATCTGGTGCGCTGCTTCAAGGACTGACGCGCAATCCCTTAGCGGACTCTGGGCTATTAGGCATTAACGCTGGCTCAGGTCTTGTGCTCGCTGTTTGCTTCGCCTTTTTTCCAACGGTACCCTTTCTTGGATTAATGGGTTGGTCCTTTGTTGGGGCTGCAATGGGGGCCCTGATGATTTACGGGATCAGCAGAGCATCTAAGGGCGGCCTAACTCCAGTAAGAATGGCGCTTGCAGGTGCTGCAATCAGTGCGATGCTTATTGCGGTCAGTGAAGGCATCGCGATTATGTTCAACGTATCACAAGACTTAGCCTTTTGGTATTCTGGTGGAATTGCTGGCGTAAAGTGGATGCAAGTAGAGCTTCTATGGCCTTGTATCGTGATTGGGATCGTTCTTGCCATCATCATGGGGAGATCGCTATCCTTGCTGGGTCTTGGCGAGGAGACAGCGGCAGGACTTGGCCTACATATTCAAGTCATCAAAAGCATGATTATCTTTATCGTGATTCTGCTGTCCGGAGCATCGGTTGCCGCAGCAGGCTCGATAAGCTTTATTGGATTAATTGTTCCTCATACGGTGCGCGGGCTCGTTGGCTCCGACTATCGATACATCATTCCTTGTTCAGCTGTACTAGGAGCTCTTCTTGTTGTCCTAGCGGATATTGGTGCTAGGCTGTTGAATCCTCCTTTGGAAACTCCTATTGGCGCGCTTATCGCACTAATCGGAGTCCCTTTCTTCTTTGTGTTGGCTAGACGGGAGGGAGGATCGCTATGAGAGCGAATGCTGCAAATGCCACCAACCCCCGTTTGAAGCGAACTTGGACCGTCTTAGGAATTGCAACGGTGCTGATTATGGTGATGGTCATCGTAAGTCTCAACTCAGGCACGATCCGTCTATCGCCTAGTGAAGTATGGTCTACCCTGATGGGTCAGGGCACCTCCAAGCAGCAATTAATATTAATCGAGTTTCGCCTGCCTCGTATTGTCATTTCGATTCTGATCGGGGCGGGACTTGCCATAGCGGGAGCTATCCTCCAAGGCATCACGAGGAATGTGCTTGCCGATCCCGGGATTTTGGGAATTAACGCAGGGGCAGGGCTTGCTGTACTGTTGTTTATTTCATTCTTTCCGCTGGATCAGAGCAGCAATATATTCACCATGCCAGTCGCCGCGCTGGTGGGGGCAGGTCTTACTGCAGCCATCATCTATCTGTTGTCTTATAAAAAAGGGAGAGGCATTCATCCCATACGACTCGTTCTCGTTGGGATCGGAGTTGCAGCAGGCATACAGGCGGCCATGATTGTACTCTCCATCAGGCTTGACCCGACCAACTATCAAGCCATTGCCATCTGGCTTGCTGGCAATATTCGCGGCAGCAATTGGACTTATGTGATTGCGATGCTGCCCTGGCTCCTGATCCTGCTGCCATACGTTTGGTCACGATCAAGGACTTTGGACATCTTGTCGCTTGGTGATCAAGTCGCAACTGGATTAGGCGTTCAGGTGGAGAAGGCGCGTCTTGGTCTGCTCGCTGCGGCAGTCATGCTCTCTGGAGCGTCCGTAGCGGTGGGGGGAGGAATTGGGTTTGTTGGATTGATCGCTCCTCATCTTGCAAGAAGGCTGGTTGGTCCCGGCCATCAGGAGATGCTGCCTGCTTCAGCTTTCCTTGGCGGCCTGCTTGTTCTTACAGCAGATACGCTTGCTCGTGTGCTGCTGCCCTCGGGTGAAATTCCGACGGGAATCGTTGTCGCAGTAATCGGCGCGCCATATTTTCTATACTTATTGGTTACGACCAAAGCATAATGGAACAGGGGGAACATGCTAATGACACGCTTAATAACCTCAGGATTAGATGTGGCATACGAAGATCGATTGATTGTAAAAGGGTTGAATCTCTCGATACCGGCAGGGAAGATTACCGCTTTGGTGGGCTCTAACGGCTCCGGTAAATCGACGATCTTGAAGACGATGGCGAGAATTATGAAGCCAAAGGCTGGGCAAGTGCTGCTGGATGGCAAATCGATTCATCAGCAAACGACGAAGGAAGTGGCTCGCCAACTTGCCATTCTGCCTCAGAATCCAACGGCGCCAGATGGACTCACGGTAAAAGAGCTGATTTCTTACGGCCGCTTTCCATATCAAAAGGGATTCGGCAATTTGAGCAAGCAGGATCATGAGGCTATTGTGAGTGCCATTGAGGTTACCGGCTTAGCCGAGTTTGCGGATCGCTCTGTCGATCATCTCTCCGGTGGTCAGCGCCAACGCGCATGGATTGCGATGGCACTCGCTCAAGAGACAGATATTCTCTTCCTGGATGAGCCGACGACATTCCTGGATATGGCTCATCAGCTGGAGGTTCTTAAGCTGCTTCAGAAGCTGAACGAGGAAGAAGGCCGCACCATTGGGATGGTTGTGCACGATCTGAACCATGCCACGCGCTATGCGCAGCATATGGTATGCATTAAGCAGGGCTCCGTCCTTGGAGAAGGTACACCGGAGGAAGTCGTAACACCTGATCTGCTAAGAGAGGTATTCGGCATAGAAGCGGATATCGTTCCAGATCCGCGCACTGGAGTGCCGTTGTGCTTGCCTTATGAGCTGACACGTATAAGTGGAAGCGAGGAGAAGCAGGAAGAGGCGGAGGCCATGGCGCAAGTCGCTAGCACCATTGCTTAAAAATCAAAATGAGCGTTATTTTCAATAATATAAAGGAAGACGATATAATAAGGTCCCTGTATTCGTACAGGGGCCTTTTGAACTTATTTAACGGACGGATTGATCAGAGAGGATAACGCTTCTTAAAATATTTCTCTAGGTAAAAATAATTGCATCAATATAAAAATATTTCGTTCGTGTAATCTTGTAGGTGAGGTTTACTTGAAGCCTACGAAGATGCTTGAACGATGAACACATTCCACTGCAAACATTATGCTGCTTAGGTGAAGGCATTGGCATGTTGTCCACAGCTTTATAAAGAGATACGGCTCCATTACGATACAAGAAATGTAGATCGCTTGGGGCTCATAATCTTTAGGTAGTTGTGATGTATAAGCAAATGAGTCTGCGGCTATAATTTTTTCACTTGCATCTCTGCAAGGATAATTAACTGCTTGGTGGCAGAGATTACGAAATGAGAACTGCTAATATCTATTCACTCGCTGATCATTTCGAGTTACGTGATCGCTACAAGGATACTAAAAGAGTCCTACTTCCCCCTAAGTAGCTAATGTACGATCAATAATTTATCAGATAAAAGAAGTAAGGTGGGAGAGTCCCACCTTATTTTAGTTCCTGAGAAAAATTCGTTTTTATTTCAGTAAAAATGCTTTGCTTACCTGGGCTTCCTTTTGAGTCATCTGAATCAGTTCCATCAAGATTGAATTTACCTGCCTGCATATTAATTACACTGTACTGACCAGAGGTGTTCTTGCCTAA
Source organism: Paenibacillus sp. 1001270B_150601_E10 (assembly GCF_015558675.1). GTDB lineage: Bacteria > Bacillota > Bacilli > Paenibacillales > Paenibacillaceae > Paenibacillus_B. Next base: position 44,591 of record NZ_JADMOL010000010.1, read on the forward strand.
AAATATCAAATATTTACTGCCTTTTTTCATTTCGGTATATCCTTCTGTTGCATATCTCTCTTTTCCTGTAAGAGTCTGCCGTACACCAATAGGTTCAAGAATTGTTAAATCAGCAAAGCCCTCTTCGGGTCCTTTTAACACTTTTTCAACTTTAATCTCTGTAGAGGTAACAATATACATAATACCACCCAGAGAGTTTGTTCCCATTTCAACTTCTCGATCTTCAAAGTCTTTAATTGGACTCCCGATAACAACCAGATCAGCATCTGAGAATAATGCCTTTGCTGTTGAAAAACCTTTATAAGTCGATGACGAATACACGTCACGAACCGAATTATAAATAGCAAAATAATAGTAACATGCGCCAACCGCAAGAATAACAGCTAAAGCAAGAGAAATAACCACAATTTTCTTTTTAAGTAACATTGCACTATCCTCCTAATTTCCCCATTTGTATTTCAATTCACCTTTATCATAGTCAGAAGGTGCAGTTATATTGTGATTTACAAATGAGTCACTTCCTGACGCCATGACTGATTGGGACCTTAAAGTTGAGTTTGTTTCATTTGTATGTGCCAATCCAAGCGAATGTCCAAGCTCATGTACCGCCACATTCTTCTTATTAGTGTCGTTATTCATACCGTCTGCGACCATGTTATTATCAAAAATATAGATAACACTATAATCCCAATTGCTTAGATTCGGGTCTTGCTTTGTACCATAATGAAAAGTTTGCCCATAGTGATGCTCTATAGGATTATATCCGATATAGAACTGATCAGTAGATGGGGAGGGAGTTGTATTTGATCCAATGCTTCCAATGCTAACTTTTGAAGAGATCCCTGTCCATTTCGAACGTGCCCAGTCAACTTGTGTAGTGTATCCTTTTTGGGCAACAGTATGATCGTACCAAACATTGAAATTACCAGTTGTTCTTTTGTAACCAAAAACAGTTGCATTTGCTGCGATAGGTATTGCAGTGGCTAGAACCGATAACGTGACGATAGATGTGATGATTACTTTAGATTTCTTTTTCAATTTTCCTTTACCTCCATATCTCACTTTGCATCCCAAAAAATTTATTACATCATTTAACAATGTTGGGAATAGCCATTCAATCCTTAAAGGGCTATAATTTTCAGCGAGTAGATAGGCTTGTTGGCTTAAAATAAGTCGAGAAAGGTCAAAAATTCTTTATTGATCATTTGGATCATCGGTAAATAGAATCGAAAGGGAGGAACAGTATAAACGGATGGCATAATTGAAAGTATGATTAAAAGGGTAACTTTGTTGTCGAATGACAAGAACATAGGGACATTTCAAACCGCGTAGATTGCGGTTTTTTTGCTTTATGTCCTCAACTTCTTGTCATTATCATTTGACAAGAAGTTGAGGACATTTCCGTTTTTGACAAAAAGGTGAGGACATTACCGATTAATAAATATAGATGTCGAATAATAATCTTACGAGGCAACTCACTCGTAGGTCATCAGAAGCTGGGTAAACTAATTGCTTTTTGTTGGACAACAAAAACGTAGTGACTTTATCAACTGCGGAAAAAATGGTTTTTTATGACATTAAAATAGTCTTAGAATCAGAGGCATGTCAAAATAAGTATTGATTGTTATCATTTTTGATAATGTAATCAAATTATAAAATATAAACTATCTCCGCGGCGATTGTTTACTTTATGAAAGAGGTTAAACCGATGAAAAACTCCAAAGCTGATTTACTGCTTCATCCAATACGTTTGCGCATCATTCAGATCTTTATTGGGGGTCGTGAACTCACCGTTCAACAGGTTGCTGAGTACTTAAAGGATATCCCTCAAGCTACGCTCTATCGACATTTTAATCTACTTGTTCAAGGGAATATGCTTTCAGTTGTTAAACATAATCAAGTACGAGGAGCAATTGAAAAAGTTTATGCTATTACTAATAACGCAGATAATCGTATGAGCAATGGTGAGAAGGTTGATCGGGAAGATCTGATGAAACAGTTTATGCTCTTTATTTCAATGCTTATTGATGATTTTGAAGCTTATACAAGTCGTGAGAATGAGATTGATCCATTCCAGGATGGAGTCGGATTTAGACAAGCCAGCTTCTTTTTAAGTGATAAAGAACTGCATCAGCTATATGAGAAGATAGGTAAAGCTTTTCAAGAGGTTGCTCATAATGAACCATCTGCTGACAGAAAGCGCAGGACAATTTCAACGATACTCATGCCAGGCAGAGAAAGCAATAATCCGGATTATAGGGGAGAAGATGAATAGAATGAATTTCGGCATTCAGGAAACAAAGGTGAATATTGAATCAATTGTTAAACTTGCGGGCACGCTTTCCATCCCTAAGACCATAGGTTCAGAACTAACCCATAAGTATCCAGCAATCCTGATTCTCGCTGGCTCTGGACCCAGTGATCGTGACGGGAATGGCGGGGGAATGGATATGAATATATACAAAAATTTATCTGACTTCCTTGTATCCATAGGCTTTGCCACCCTTCGATATGACAAGCGTGGAACCCATGCAAGCGAAGGTGATTTTAAATCTGCAGGTTTGTGGGATTTAGTGGACGATGCGGAAGATTGTTTAAGGTATTTGCAATCGCACCCTGCTCTTGATCCAGAGAAAGTATTTGTATTAGGACACAGTGAAGGGGCGATTATAGCGCCAATACTAGAAACACGTATACCTGTTGCTGGGTTGATTCTGCTCGCTGGATTTGCCGATACTGGCAAAGTCATGCTGACCTCTCAGGCAGAGCAAATATTTAATGAGCTTGAAGCAACCGAAGGGATGAAGGGCTTCTTCATGCGATTATTTCGTGTCATTCCTATGGCACGAAAGCGGAATGCAAAAGCCTTACACAAGATCCTAGAATCTACTGAACCGTCAATTAAGATCGGTCCATCAAAGGTTAATGCCAAATGGTATCGCGAGCACTATGCATTCAGTGTGCTGGATTATTTCTCTCAAGTAAAATGTCCTGTTCTGGCAATTACCGGAGATCGCGACGTTCAAGTAGATCCGGAACATGTGCATATCATCACCAAACTCGTCCAAGGACCAGCAGAAGGACATATTGTCCCTAAGATGAATCACATTCTATGTCATTATGAAGGAACCCATACGATGTATAAGCTTATGAAGGAATATCAGAAGCTAATCGGCAGTCCACTTCACCCAGAACTGAAATTTCTTCTAGAATCCTGGCTTCACAAACAACTTATTCTAAATTAATCTTTGAGCAAGCAAATTGATATATAGGGAGAGAGAAGCAATGACAACTGATTTTGCAAGAAAAGGTTTGAAAAAGCTAGTGGTAGGTTCTATGCTAACCCTTTCGCTAGCAATGCCACTGCAAGCAATGGCGGAAAGCGATGGATCAACTATAGCGGTACCGCTACGTACGGTTTCAGAATCAATTGGTGCGAAAGTTACGTGGGATGCTACCAAGCAGCGAGCAACTGTAAGTCGAGGAGGATTTGAGTTAACCGTTACAATTGGCGATAACATCGCAACAGTTAATGGTAAACAATTAACCTTAGACAATACAGTAACAAAAGTAGATGGTAAAGTCATTGTACCATTGGGAGTATTAAACGAAGCATTACAGGTTCAAATGGATTGGAATGAGAACAATGGTTTGACTATTCATTCCACTGATACTGTAACATTAGGAAGTTATTTCGTGCAGCTTATCGTTAGTGGTAAATACACTGAGGCAAGAGTGATGTTGAGTAGCGATCTTCAAAAAGTGCTCCCTGAGGCAACGATGCCTATAATATTGGACTTGGCTTCTTCTTATGGATCCTTTACTGAACTGATAGCTGTTCAGCAAGAGAAAACAAAAGTACACCATAACGTACATCTTACATACATGACGAACCAATCAATCCCAGTTCGATTAAGTGTTCGTTTTGATGATCAAAACAAAGTAGATGATCTCTATATAGCACCTGCAACCCCAAGCACCTATCAGCATCCTAGCTATGACAATGCCGATTTATATACAGAGGAAGAGGTTGTAGTCGGTGAAGGAGCTGTAGCTGTGCCAGGTACCTTAACCTTGCCAATCGGTGAGGGGCCATTTCCTTCTGTTGTTCTGGTTCATGGTTCAGGTGCAAGTGATCGTGACCAGTCAATTGGCGGGTATAAAATGTTCCGTGATTTAGCAGTCGGATTAGCTGGCAATGGAATTGCTGTTCTTCGCTATGAAAAGCAAACACATGAAAATCCATTAAAAATTTCAATGCATCCAAATGCTACTGTCAAAGAAGAGTCTATTGACGATGCACTTCGTGCTGTAGATCTGCTTAAATCAGACAAACGTATAGACAGCAACCAAATATTTGTCATTGGTCACAGTCAGGGCGGCATGCTGATTCCAAAAATTATTGAACAAGATAAAGACAAAGCAATTGCAGGAACTGTGGTTATGGCAGGTGCAAGCAAGTCATTAGAGGATGTTTTGAGCGATCAGCATAAGGATGCCGTAGATCGTCTGACTAAAGCTGGCCAACCTGAACAAGTAATTGCTGTCGCTAAGCAGCAGGCAGCACAATGGGAGCAGTTCGTTAAAATTCTCCACGATCCGAAGTACTCCATTACGAATATCCCAAAGGGCATGCCTCAGGGAACTTACTGGTGGTTCGATCTCCGTGGTTATTACCCAGGTGAGCTTGCAAAAAAACAAGAAGGACCACTTCTCATTCTTCAAGGTGAAAATGATTACCAAGTGCCTATTCATCATTTAGACGGATGGAAAGAAGCGCTGAGTGCACGTAAAGATGTGACTTACAAGTCTTACCCGAATCTAAATCATATGTTCGTACCAGTCGATGAGCCATCAACAGGCGCAGAGTATAGTATCCCTGGCAATGTACCTGAATCTGTCATTAATGATATCGCAAAATGGATATCGAAACAGAAATAATATAAAGTGGTTTGATCATTCAATGATTCGAAGCGAAAAAAGAGTAATCTTAAATACAGGACAAAATTTCCTGTAAGCAGCGGATTAGAAAATAATATGAGTAACTACGATACATGCCTCAGCCAGATTTCTATTTATGTGATAAAGCATATGATACCAAGGTGTTTTTACAACTAATGATTTAACTTATCGGGGAAAATAAAAACAGCGGCAGGTCTAGTATTTCAATCCATGCCGCTGTTTTTTTAATTTGAGTTGTTAACACGATCCGGCCGTTAGGGGCTTTTAGAACATATTATTTATTGATCTGTCGGATGACAAGAACATAGGGACATTACAAACCACGCAAAATGCAGTTTTCGACCATTATAAGCATGAAAAAGTGCAGCGATTTACAACTATAAGCACATTAAATGAAGGGAGACACCATGAATATTACTTTATTTGGTGCCAATGGAGCTATTGGCGAGTTTGTGTTGGAAGAGGCGTTAAGGGATAAGGAAAATACGGTTACAGCATACGTCAGAAGACCAGATAGCATTAATATGTCTCATCCCAATCTTAAGGTCATCGTCGGAGAATTAAATAATCGAGCATTAGTTGAACATGCAATTGAGCAGTCGGAAGTCTTAGTACGCTTGGTCCAGCGTTAAATACACCACGCAAAGTTAAAGCGACTCCAATTGCAGATGGGCATGAAACGATTATGCAAGCTATGCTAAAGTTCAATAAGAAAAGATTTATCACTTTAGCTACTCCCACAGTGAGATCAAACGAAGATAAAATCAAATCAATTTGTTTCAATAATAGAAGGGAATTATATGTAGATATTTTAATATAAACTTAGTCAAAATATGAATTTGGTGAAACAATTAAAAACAGGCCAAGAATGATCCGTGCGTCAATGTCTGTGTTGGCCGGATTAGCCAGCTGCAAAGATCATATTTCAAAGTGAAGAAGAGATTTGACGGTTTTGTTCTGCAAAATTGTTGAAAGAAAATAAAGACTTCGTATCCTGTACCTACAGGTGTGATTACAGCTAGCATACTCATTCCTCCAATGTTAAAGATCCAAGGCTATCGTAGCAGATGATCGTCCTCCTTTTCAAATAATGGCGATACATCGTGCAATGTTTAGGAACATGGATCCTCTTCATTTCTGTTGTGCACACATGGTTCCATCTTCCATGTCCAGTAACATTTAAATACGAACTTCGATAACACTTATTTCAAACAATACTTAAATAGTTCGTATTTATATGTTACACATGTCCAAATTAGTTCGGAGTCACTGTTATAACGAATCGCTTCAATAAGAAATACTGCAGCCACCCACTGGATGATTTCGTGGGTGCGCTGCAGTTGTATTTCTCAATATTAATCTGCTTTCTTTTGAAACAAAGCTGCCCATAATCCCGATGTACCAAAACAATCACTTGGTTGTTCAATATCCTGCATTCTCCGGATTTCAACAATTTGAAAGTCTTGAAATATCATCTTTAATTTTTCAGGATTATATCCAAGTCCGCCTTTTAGACTACGTTGACGGTAAACTTCCCAATCAGTAATATCAGAACCACCTACAATACCATTCTCCACAAAACAAGTGATTCCAAAGAATCCACCAGCTTTTAAACCTTGGTTAAGCAGGTTTACATAATCAATTCTTCGATGTGGAGCAATATGGTGAAAGCATCCAGAATCGTATATTACATCGTATTCACTCTTCTGAATATCCAAATCAAAAATGTTTTTAAAAATAAAATTAATGCTGACCCCTTGCTCTTTAGACCTCTCATTCCCCCATTGCAAAGCCTCATTGGATAAGTCCACTGCATCAACGTCATACCCTTGCTTGGCAAAATAAATAGCGTTTCTTCCCGGGCCACAACCCAGTTCTAGGACCCTTCCTCCTGGTATGATCAAATTGTTCTTAAAATATTGAACCAAGTTTTCATCCGGAGCATTTACGAAAAACGGAACTGGCCTACCTCTTTCAGAATAGAAAGCATCCCAATTAAATTTAGATTGTTCTTTTAATAAGGAATCTAGCATATTAAGGATATCCTCATTAGAATAAATCGTCTCAGCCATAACGTACCTCCTCGATTGTCTTAATGTAAATAAACGGTCAAGTTCGGATACGACAATGTTAATCTTTCTAACTGTTGATTAAGTGTATCCCTATCGAATCCTTTGCCAAATAATTCAGGGTCGGGTCTAAAGGTTATACTGGTACCATTAGATTGTGTTACGCCTACAGTCATTAGATCGGATTGTGGAATACCATGTTTATAATCTTGACGATAGATATAACCTTCTCTTTTGACCTCAACAGTAAGACTGTAGGTAAGAGCATTGACGATTGCAATGCAAATTCCTTTTTCCGCACCAGGTGCTTGGTACGGAGTCTCACTGCTAAATCTATCGATGTCAGTTAATACAGTTTGAACAGTTGATTTATTGCTGTTTTGAAATGCTCTTACGGGTATACCTCTCCCGTTATCGCTAACGGTTGCACCACCATGTTGATGTAAGAAAATATGAACCTCATTCACGTAACCGGCAACGTGCTCGAGTATTGAATTCTCCAATACTGCCCATAAAAGCAAATTAGCATCAAAGCCATCCTTGCTTATTTTCCCCAGATATGAACCTGCCGAATTTCTTACCTCGACCATGTCTAAATAATCGCTAGTATCTAACATATCCACCACGGCTGATAACAACAAAAGTAGAGGCAATTTCCGATGATCAGGTAATGTGTAGCGTCCGCTTTTGTCCTGTGATAACAAGTCTGCTCCTTGCAATGCCTTTAAATGGTGATATAACTGCCCAGTGGTCCCCAAACCTAACTTTTCGACAATTTCGGTGCCAGTAAGTGACTCGATAAGAATGGATGTTATAATATCGAGTCGCGGTTTACTGCCTAAGGCTGAAAGTATTTTTGAAATTTTTTCGGTGCCTATACTAAGTAACTGCTTTAATTGTCTTTCTTTTGGTTCCCAACGCAATAATTGTCCATTTGATTGATACTGACCAGCATAATAAACGTAACCAGACGAATTCCTTTCATTACTTGCATTAATCTCGTCCGGCAACTCGACATAAGGACGACCGGTCGCAATATTTCGAACAAGTCGTTCTAGTTCTGCCATTTGTGTTTTCAATGCGTTAATCTCAATACGCAATTCTTCGTTGCTGATGAATACCACCTCCAAATTATACGTAATTACGTATTTACTATATCAAAATACCGACCTCATGTAAATAACTACCATTTACGTGTTTCAATAATAAAGTAGGCCACCAAATGTGAATTCGGTGGCCTACTTTACACAATAAATAATCTCCTCATCGACTTGTTTTGGCGAGATTATTGGACACATTATATTGTCATATTGAACATTTTGTTTACTATGCATCCAGTAGTGAAACTCGATCTCCTTCTCCCCTTCCTCTACATTTGGAACTTTAACCAAGAAAAAGGGAAGGTGATCATAACTGAATGGCTGATATGACGTATCCATACACAACTGGTTATAAATTTCACTTGTATTCCTCATTCTTGTTTCATAAACTGCGACGCGAATCCAATTCCTAAATTGGTTTAGCGAGAGGTGGGCTACAATCCTATTGATGATCCACTTCGTGGCCGTAAGGTGTTTGTACTTTCTTAATCGGGTTCCTCCATTCCATCCGTCAATAATTTGACGCAACTCCTCCTGATCGATATCTGAACAAAATTTAGGGAAAAGATTATCTATCGATCGGCGCGGACGAAACCCATTGTCGATTTCCCAGTAGCTCTTATAGTTCTCGCTAAATTTACTCCAGAAGATATAGGCATATGCAAAAGGACAGTATGGTTCATCCTTGTACCTGGTTAGTTTCTACGTATATCCAATTGGCGTACTCCAAATCGCTATATAAATTGACATCTCTTTTTAGTTTCGGACTAAAGCCGATCCAATGATTACTACCATATCGGGTTTGTTTGAACTTAATTATTGGGGTGTACTTAATGTCCATAATCTACACTACGCTTTCTATAATTATCCCAATATATTACAATTTCGCGACTTCTCGCAATAGTTTGCAATTGAATGTTATAAAACGTAAAAGTTCGTATATTTGAGTTACCCACTGTAACTCAAATATACGAACTTGAAATCAAAAAAGTGCCGATATGACTGAGTTGTCACACGGCACAAAGTTCGGAGTTTTATGTTACTGCACATTCCAGTCTGCATGCTGCCTTTATGTTCTATTTCTTATATGTAAAAAATGATGTATGATTTATTTACATAAAGAGTTGAATCCGGCATGGCATTCAATGAAGGGGAGTGGGTATGGAAGAGAAGTCTTTATCGAACAAAACCTTTTGGACGATTATGTTCGCTATTTTTTTCGGCAACTTTCTGGCGGTATTAGCCACAAATACGGTCAATGTGGCTCTGCCTGTGTTAATGAAGCACTTTGATGTTGATTTGCCAAGCATTCAGTGGGTCCTTACAGGATTTATGCTTGCTACGGGGACGGTGGCGCCTGCCATCGGATTTTTCGGTCATCGCTTCAGCACGAAGCGGCTGTATTTATTTGCGCTGGGCGGCTTTATTGTGGCTTCCATCATGTGCGCCTTGTCATGGAACGAAGGCAGCCTCGTCTTCTTCCGCATTATCCAAGGGACATTCAGCGGTATGATCATGCCAACGACAATGGCGATCGTATATCAGGTGATCCCGAAGCAGCAGCAGGCTTTTGGCATCAGCATTTGGAGTTTGTCAGCCATGCTTGCGCCTGCAATAGGGCCGACTCTAGCAGGCGGCATTATTTATATGGCGGATTGGCACTGGCTGTTCTGGCTGAATGTGCCGATTGGCCTTGTTGCGATGTTTGCCGTATGGAAGTTTATTCCGATGTATCGAATCGGCGGGCATCAGCGTTTTGATTCCCTAGGCTTCGCACTTGTGATTGTGGGCAGTATTCTGCTCTTGCTTAGCTTTGGTAACGGCGCAGCTTGGGGCTGGTTATCTGTGAAGACCTTTACTTTCTTTGCTATTGGTGCGGTTCTGATTGCGGCATTTATTTTTCGATCATCCAAGCTTGAGCACCCGCTGCTCAACTTCAGCGTGTTCCGATACTTTCGTTTTACGATGTCCATTGTGCTCGTTAGTATTATTACGATCAGCTTATATGCAGGAGGATTGCTGACACCATTATTTCTGCAGCAAGTTCAAGGTGAATCTGCATTAACGGCAGGACTCGTTCTGCTTCCAGCCTCCTTGCTGATGGCCAGCCTCATTCCATTCACGGGACGCTGGTATGAGCGGTTTGGTCCGGTGAAGCTTATTGTGACAGGACTCGTCTTTATGGCAATTGGGACGTTCGCCTTGAGCTGCTTGGACCCAGGCATGTCGAAGCTAGAAGTCACGTTATGGATGGCATTCCGCAACGTTGGTATTGCACTTGCCAATACGCCAGCTATGAATGCAGGCATGAGCGCTGTTAAGCGGGAGTGGGCCGGCTACGCATCTTCGATTAACAACTGGATTCGGCAGGGGCTTGCCTCGTTATCCATCGGCTTATTTTCGGCCTTGCTTGCCTCTCAAACGATTGCTCACCTGCAGCAGCTACAAGCAGAAGGACATGCCATGTCAGCAGAACTGCAGAAGCTTGCATATACGCAGGGCATTAACGACGTAAATATGATCGGCTTCCTGCTTACGTTGTTAGCGATCCCGGCAGCATTGTTGTTGAAATTGAATGGTGAAATCTCGCTATCAAGCAAGAAGCAGAAAGGACCTGCTTCTCAAGCAATGCAACATAATAAGGCCTTGAGTCGAGATTAGGAAGAATCCGCTTAACCTCAAATCAAAACTAAACAGACCTGTCATTTGTCCTGCTTCGTGCAGGAGGATACAGGTCTGTTTTTTATCGAGTATGAACAGTATCAAGGGGGAATGCTCGTATGGTTTGCCTGCAAATCGATTATGCATACCCACCCGAAATGGTTCGGTACCTCAGAGTTAAACATATTGCAGTCTCACGACTACATATTAAATGAAGACCGATATTCACTCCTACATAGAGAAACGGTCAAAACAGTTAAATGGTGTCCCGTTTACTAAAACTACGCAAACCATAAAGCAGTAAAATGGTAAAGGTTCCACCTAATAGAGTATAAAACAAGAAATAAGATTGTATCGGTGATTCGTCCTCAGGCGACATGGCTAGCATTGGCTGTGTCCATGGATAAATCTGACCTAATGGTGTGCTGGCAACAATCAAGGCTGGAAGCGTAAATACTATACTTACAGCTAATGGCACACCAAATGTTTTAGCTCTTATGGATATAATTAATTGCAGAAGAATTAAAGGTAAGCATGCTAAGATGCCTTTAATGATATACCCCAATATCGTAAAGAGCGGAAGATTGCCTTCTACTCCTTTTATGTAACCAAATCCTATAAAAAAGACGAATAAAGTTAACATCGTAATGATTACCATTCGAACTACTGTAAGGAATTTACCTAGAAAGATATCCGAGCGTTTGACTGGTAAAGCTAATAGTTGTTTCCATCCACCCCCAACATGTTCACCTCTACAAATAAGGGCTGAGTATATTCCCACTAAGATTGGTAATACAAAAGGGCCCATAAATAATGCGGCCTGTGTCCACACTTCTATCCAAGCATTATCCCCGGGTTGCATAAACAGATCATAGTTTTTAAAGAAATTAATATAAGCTAGCGACACCCCTAATAAAGGACCAATTAAGTAAAGTAACCACGACTTGGAGCGTTTTAGTTTTAATCGTTCAACAAATAAGATATCTTTCAAAATAAGTCCTCCTTACTGGACATTCCGGTTGGCAAAATGCATGGAGCCGATAAAAAATAGGATTATACCTAGTAATAAATTTATAGCAAGAAATGCCGTGAAATCTGGGTTATGCCCGATCCCCTCATACTGCAATATAACGGTCGATGATTGAATTGGATAGGCTAATGGTAACCACCTCGTCGCTTGAGAAGCTGCTAAAAATAGACCCATAATAGAAGAAACTGATCCAATAAGAATCGAGAAAGCTTGATTTTTAATGGTCATGGATAACCAATATTGAAAGGCCATAATTGGTAATACAGTAACCAACATACCGTAACTATCGCCTATCAATAAACCCCAAGGAATATCCCCTTCAAATGCTAATATCTTTCCTAGAAAAACCATACCAATCAGAAAAATAGTAATGGAAAGGAACATACAAATCGTTAGCCAAATAAATTTGCTTAAATAAATTTTTCCTCTTGATATAGGCATTGAAAGGGTTTGTTTCCATCCATTTGCCTGATGTTCAATATTTGCTATCATTGATGCAGCAAGTGTGACGGCCAATGGGAAACCTAGACCAAGTAACAAACTATTGTCGTACAATAAAAACATCCACATCGAATCTGCACCGAACATCTCCGCTTGTTTTTCCACATACCCAGAACGATATGTGAGATTTACCAACTCATATGCCAATATAAGTAACGGAATTAATAAAACAATAATAAATAACGACGAACGTTTTAATTTTAATTTTTCTGCCCACAATATATTTCTCATAAGCTTCCCTCTGTACCAGTTAATTCTAAGAAGATATCTTCAAGTGTTCTTTTCACTTCTTCAAGACGATATACAGATATACCCGAATGAACTAGAATAGAGTTGATTTCTGAAACCAGTTCCGGTTCTGTTTGGGATAACCAAAGGAAATTGTCTTGTAAATTAGCCTTTAATTCTCGTTCTTTTAATATTTTATTTGCTTTTATTACATCATTAACCCCAACTTTTAATAAAGGTTTTCGTTTTTGTCTTAAGCGTTCAATCGAATCTTGGAATATCATTTTTCCATTATTAATGATTCCTACCTGTGTAGCCATTTGATCTATTTCGCTTAACAAGTGGCTGGATACAAGAACACTCATTCCAGCCTTCGGTAATTCCTTAATCAACTCTCTAATCTCTTGGATACCAGATGGATCTAGACCATTAGTCGGTTCGTCCAGTATTAATAAATCTGGATTACTAAGCATTGCAGCAGCAATCCCTAGGCGCTGCTTCATTCCAAGCGAATATTCTTTGGTTAATCGGTTTGCAACTTTAGTTAATCTTACAATTTCCAATACTTCATTCACTCGTTTTTCTGGAAGGTCTCGCAGCCTACGAACGGCCTCTAAATTTTCACGGCCGGTTAAGTTTCCATAGTACGTTGGGGACTCCACTAACGATCCGATCCGTTGTAAAATTTGTAGACGGTTTTTGTTGAGGTCTTCGCCAAAGATTTCGATATTGCCCTTTGTTGGCTTTATCAACCCCAGTAACATCCGGATCGTTGTCGTTTTTCCAGCCCCATTAGGTCCAAGAAATCCATAAATTTGTCCTCGCTCGATTCGCAGATTTAATCCATCCACAGACGTGTGTTTTTTATACTTTTTGGTTAGATCATTTGTCATTAATATTTGATCACTCATTTATTCCTCACCTCATTTCTATCGTAAACGAAACTTTTTGAACAAGAATGAAACTTTCCCTAAACATTCGCTTAACGAACTATTCCTAATATTTGCATATTTCATTAACAACATAGTATATCAAAGGCTATATATTTATTTGAAAACCTAAACGGAAGATTAATTCTTTTCTCACCAGTTTTTTTTAAATATGTTTAATGTAAAATAATTATAGAAATAGGAAGGAGACTAATAAGTGACTTTTAAACTTGAGGATCATAAAATTCTGTTGGTTGATGATGATCAGCACATTTTAGATTTATTAATAACAGTATTTGAAAAGGAAGGTTTTCAAAACGTCTTAAGCGCTACTACTGGAGAAGAAGCCCTTTTATTAACATCTCAAAATAACCCTCACATTATATTGTTAGATGTGATGCTACCAGATATAGATGGCTTTACTCTATGTAACAAAATTCGTTCAGAGACAGATGTTCCTATACTGTTTCTTACAGCTAAGACTACAGATTTAGATAAATTGCAGGGATTTAGTTTCGGAGGAGATGACTATATTACAAAGCCCTTTAATCCTTTAGAGGTTGTTGCTCGAGTAAAAGCACAATTAAAACGTTCTACTAAAGTTCCATCACGGTATACACGTAAAAAACATTTCGATTTTGGATATTTTAATTTTGATCCTAATGCCGGAAAACTTATTGTTAATGGTACAAGAATAGAATGTCCAACTCAGGAAATGAAACTTTTGCTTTATTTTTGTGAACACCCTAATCAAATATTGAATAAACATCAAATCTATAAGGATGTATGGGGAGAGTTATATGGCGGGGATAGTACAGTGATGGTACATGTAAGGCGTTTACGTGAAAAAATAGAAGAAGATCCAAGCAAACCTGAATGGATCAAAACGGTTCGAGGACTAGGTTACATATTTGAAGTAGCTAATGAGGGCTTATTGTGAATTTAAGAAATCGTATCGCCTATTACTTCGTATCACGCCTTTTTTGGTTAATGCTTATTTGGGGTTTACTCATTGTGATTAGCATTGTTCTATTCAGCTTTTTTCTTGGAAATAGCAAACCTGAGAATCCACAAATATCGATTAACCAAATAGTTGAACATACATTTGTCGGAGATCAAAAACTTTCAGTTAGCTCGAAGATAGAAGAGGATCTAGTAAAAAATAGAATGTGGGTGCAAGTATTAGATGAACAGGGTAACGAACTGTTTTCCTTTAATAAACCTAAAAATATAAAAGATCATTATATTCCTGGAGAACTAGTGTCAGATTACTTGTATCCTGCTAAAAAGGGTTATCAGCTTTCCACATGGTATAAAACGATTGGTGATCAGGATCTTACTTGGGTTTTAGGGAAACCAATGAAAGATAATAACCCTTTGCTATACTGGGTAAATTATCTATGGATACTTATTATCATTCTATTCGGAATGTTAGTTGCCCTGTTTTTTGGAAGACAATTAGGTGGTCCTTTACTTTTTATTGTATCTTGGATTGAAAATCTCTCAAAAGGAACATATGAAGAACCAATTCATAATTGGATCATTAATTCAAAGAAACGTAGGAGAAACAAAGCCGTATTTAAAACTTATGAGGAATTAGTGCATGCCCTTTCTGAGCTTACATCAACTCTTCAGAGAAATACAGAAGAACGAAATGTATTAGAAAAGACAAGAGAAGAATGGATGACAGGAGTCTCGCACGATCTTAAAACTCCTTTGTCTGTAATCAAGGGATATACAGTATTATTATCTTCACAAGAATATGATTGGGAACAAGATAAAGTACGCCACTTTTCCAAAATCATGGAAGAACGCGTGAAGTATATGGAGCAATTAATGGAAGACTTTAACTTAACTTTTCAATTAAAAAATGAAGCTATTCCGCTGCAACTTGAACAAAAAAATCTTGTGGATGTTTTTAAAGATACTTTGGAACAATTGCAAGGTTTGCCAGAATCAAAATCTAAAAGTTTTTCATTTCAAACGAATAAAGAAGAAATATTTCTTAATATGGATATGAAATACCTAAAACGAGCATTTGAAAATTTAGTTGCTAATAGCATAAAACATAATCCGCCTGAAACCAAAATTAATGTTATTCTTTATGAAGACCTGTCCCATCCAAGACAAATTCGTGTTTTAATTGAGGATGATGGCGTTGGTATGGATGAGGAAACTATTGAACACTTATTTGACCGTTATTACCGTGGGACGAGTGCATCTTCCAATAATGATGGAACAGGATTAGGAATGGCGATTGCAAGGCAAATTATTATAGCCCATGGTGGAGATATTGACATTAAGAGCAAGTCTCAGTTAGGAACCCAGTATAATATTATTTTTCCACTCGAATAAAATGATTTTTCTAATTTCGGTATCAATAAAGAAAAGTCGAAGATTTCCTAAAAAAGGGGAGCCTCAAAAAACATAATTAAACAGACCTGACATCTGTCCTGCTTCGTGCAGGAGGATGCAGGTCTGTTTTTATAGAGTATGAACCGCTCAAGGATAAACTGCACCTATTCTTGCCCGCAAAACGATGATTTTCTTTAGTATCCCGAAGGGAGTTTGACTTGGTACCTCGGCGTTGCTAGCTTGTGACAATGTGAACCTACTTCGGTGCTATCGTCGACGATTTAACAATTTTAGCAATTGCTATTGTGCGCCTAGGTAGCGAACAGCAATCTTGCTTTCCTCCACGCCAGCAGTCGTTCGCTCAACATAGTAAGCTGATGCCTGCTCGCGGGAGCTGACGGTTAAGTGCAGCGCTTCGTTTATAAAATGCAATGCAGCTCCGTCATCGACGCCATAGCCAGCCTGCATGTTCCCTTCTCCAATAAGGCGCTGATAGGAAGGCCTTCTCATCTCTTCTCCATCATAATGTGGACAATGGCTCCCAGGGATAAAGCCAAGGGCATTCAGCTTATATAAAGGAGCATGGAGCGGATCGGTTAAGCCTTCTTGGAACCAGCATATCGAGCCTGCGCTTAAGCCGGTAAGCACAATTCCTTGCTCATAGGCTTTCCGCAGAATACGATCAAGTCCCCATTCTCGCCATAAGACAAGCATATTTCTTGTATTTCCGCCGCCTACATAGAGAATATCCTGACTAAGAACAAAGGGTTCGAGATCCTGAAAAGCAGGCTCAAACAACGATAAATGGCTTGGCTCGCAGGGGAGCGAACGGAAGGACGTATAGAAGCGGTCGATGTATGAATCCGCATCTCCGCTCGCAGTAGGAATAAAGCATACTTTTGGCGAAGCGCTATCTACTTGAGTCAACACATATTGATCAAGCAGCAAGTTGTCTGGCTCCATGGAGAATCCGCCCCCGCCCATCGCAATGATTTGTCTCATTGAACATCCATCCTCTCATTTTCTATTTGTTTGTCTACTTGCCGTGCCTGTTGTTTCTCCTTAAAGATCCTTAACACTTGGGTATTCGCGAAGTGGTAATTGATCAGGCATGCCACCATTTTCAATCAGATTGTACGCAGGAATCACCCAAAGTCATCGACAGTTTCCTAGCAGGAGCAAAAGATATTCTGCCTAGTGTATCACGCTTGATACCGTTAGGCTAGCTCATTATTGCAATTTACATCCATTATTTGTCATTGTTTCGAAGTAAAAAGCTTGCTTCGCGAAGCTTGCCTTTTATCTCTTGGACATTGCTATTATGATAAAGGATAGCAAGATTCGGTGTTCCGCGGAGCCGATATCGAACTTCATGAGAAGGATGAGGAGGAACGAAGTGGTGAGCGCAAAGCTATTATACATAGAAGATGAACAGGAAATTGGGGATTGGGTCAGTTCTTTTTTAAAGGAGAAAGGCTACGAGCTTGAATGGCTGAAGCATGGTGATCATGCGATCGAAGCGGCAGCAGCCTGTCAATTGGCGATCTTGGATGTGATGCTTCCGGGGCTTGATGGGTTTACCGTTGGCCAACGGTTGAAGAAGGCTTATCCCGTGATGCCGATATTGATGCTGTCAGCAAGAACTTCTATTGACGACAAGCTGCAGGGCTTGGAATTTGCAGACGACTATTTGACGAAGCCCTTTCATCCAGAAGAACTGGCGGCCAGAATTGAAGTGCTGTTGAGAAGAGCCTGCATCGCCTCTCAAGAGGTACTCTCAATCAAGCATTTGTCCGTGTACGAGCAGGAGAACCGTATCGTCAACCACGAGAAGAATGAGGAAATCATGCTCACGGGCAAGCAATTTCAAATCTTTAAATACCTGCTTCAGCATCAAGGGCGTGTGATGACCAAGGAGCAAATCTATGAGTCGGTATGGGGAGAGACATATATGGAAGGCGACAAGACGCTGATGGTCCATATTCGATATTTGCGTGAAAAAATAGAGCGCGACCCGGCGTCGCCTGAAATCATTGAGACGGTACGGGGACTCGGCTATCGGGTGAAAGCATGATGAGACCACATGCCAACAGGCGCTATCGCAACAGCCTAACATCCAAGTATCTACTGATCATCGGCATCGCAATGCTGTTTATGCCGATTATTTTTCCGGTGGCCTCGATCTTATATTGGTTCATTAATGATGGCATATGGCTGCCGTCCTCTAATATGAATGAAAAGTACTCGAATGGCACCGTGCTTGAGGAGATGTGGCATCGGGAAGCCAAGTCATTAGCGAGCGCTCAGCCCGAGCACATAGATGAAAGACTACAGATGCTTAAGCAGAAATATCCGGAAATGTCTATGTTCTGGGTAGACGGGTCCGATCAGACAAGATTGATGCTGCCGAAGCAGGAGAAGCTGCCAGAAAGATGGACGACAGCTGATTCCATTCAATTCATGAAGGATTCGTATAACAGCGATCCTTTTACTGTCGTTGCGTATATTGGCGATGATGAGAAGCTGGGGGAAGGCTTCATGGTGATGGAGCTTCCTAGGACGTATATTCGGCCTAAGCAGATCGTTGCTAGCGACACGACCGTATACAGCGTGTTTGTATTCGTCATTTCGGGATTGTTTATTCTGATCTCCTGGCTGTTCTTTGCAAGGATTCGAAAGCGCCTGCTTCGATTAAAAGAGGCGATGACCTCACTTGACATGGATTCAGGAATCCCCCAACCTGTGGTCATGACGAAGCCTGATGAGATTGGCCAGCTGGAGGAGGGCTATAACGATATGGTTGCTCAGCTCGAATATGGCCGTCGCCGTCAGCTGGAGGAGGAAGAGTTGAGAAAGTCCTTGATTGCGAACCTGTCTCACGACCTGCGAACACCCCTTACGGTCATACGCGGTCATCTTCATGCCCTGCATGAAGAATCGCTTTCCGAGAAGGGGAAGGAATCGGTTACTCGCATCGAAACGAAGATTAGCGATGTAAGCGAGCTGATCGACAACCTTCTCTCCTACAGCCTGCTGACAAGCGGCAGAATAGAGCTGAAGCGGGAGGCGTGTGACGTGCTTCGATTGGTCAAGGAAAGCGCAGCTGCCTGGTATCCGATCTGGGAGAAGGAAGGGATTGAGGCAGATATCGAGCTGCAGGGTGAGCCCTTGATATGGCAGGTTGACACGTTGTGGTTTAGACGAGTGCTCGATAATTTGTTCCAAAATGTCGTCCGCCATGCACGTTCAGGACAATACATTGGCATCCAAACTGAGATTAGGGATAGCGATCATAAAGTAAGCCTTGTGATCTCCGATCGCGGTCCAGGCTTGTCTCACGCCTCGAACAGCAAGGGGACGGGAATCGGCCTTGCAGTCGTAGAAATGCTCACGAAGGAAATGGAGCTTGAATACACAGTGGTAAGCTCAGATTCTGGAACGAAGGTAAAGCTTACTGGATCTGCGCAGAAAGCATGATTTTTTAATGTAAATTTAAACTTCTGGTCGCTCTTCATTTAACCTTGGGCAGGTAGGATAAGTTCTGAGGTGATGATAGTGACCGCATTCGTGATCCAAACGAATAATTTAACCAAAACCTATAAAAAACAAGCAGCAGTGAAAAATCTGAATCTTGAGATTCAAAAAGGGGATATTTACGGCTTCCTAGGGCCGAATGGAGCTGGCAAGACGACAACCATCCGGATGCTGCTCGGATTGATTCAACCGACGCGAGGCTCAATTAAGCTGTTCGGCAAGGAACTTCAGAAGCATAAGATGGATATTCTAAGCCGGACGGGCTCTCTAGTCGAGTATCCATCCTATTACGGACACTTGACTGCTGTAGAGAATCTAGAGGCGATACGCCGAATTACAGGTGGCCCGGCATCGCGTATCGCAGAGGTGCTTGAGATCGTGCAGCTTATAAAAGACGCAAAGCGTGCTGTAAAAGGGTATTCACTCGGCATGAAGCAGCGGCTTGGCATTGCAGCAGCGCTTCTCAACAACCCGGAGCTGCTGATACTAGACGAGCCGACGAATGGGCTTGATCCCTCTGGCATTCAGGAGATTCGTGAGCTGATCAAAAATATGCCCCGACAATTCGGGATTACCGTATTGGTATCCAGTCATCTCCTCAGTGAGGTGGAGCAAATGGCAGAGAAGGTTGGAATCATTCGAGAAGGGGAGATGGTGTTCCAAGGACGCATGGAAGAGCTGGTATCAAAAGCCTCGAGCGGGTTCCGTCTTTCCGTATCAGATCCGGAGGAAGCTATGGGACGGGTACTCGATATGGGCTTAGATGGTCGAATCAGAGGACAGCTGCTTGAGCTTGGGCCGTTAACAGATGCACAGATTGCTGAGCTCGTTCGTCATCTGGTGGAGCAGCGGCACGATATTTACCGTGTCGAGGAAAAGCGCAAATCGTTGGAGGACATCTTTATGCAGATGGTCGGGGAGGGAAGCGCATCATGATGCTGCGTGCACTGTCCAGCGACTGGTTAAAAATACGTGGCAAAGGCATTTGGTTCCTTGCTGCATTAGGCCCGATTGGGCTTGTTGCGATGCAGGGATTGAATTTTGGCCTTCGCTACGATTATTTGATGAAGATGTATGCTGCTGATCCTTGGGGAGGCCTGCTTCAAAATATATTAAGCTTCGTGCCCATCGCACTCTTCCTTGGCTGTACGCTAATCTGTTCCTTAATGGCAAATGTTGAGCACCAGCTAAGCTCGTGGAAGCAGCTGCTGGCGCTTCCCATTTCCAGGACGGCCGTCTACAGCGCCAAATTCACGCTTGCCGTGATCATTCTGCTCGTATCCTGTCTGCTTCTATCCATCGGTACGGCAGGTCTTGGATTAGCACTTCAGCTGGAGCTGTCCGAGATGCCTATTGTAGATGTGCTTCGAATCGGATTCGCGCCGTTTATCGCATCGCTTCCCCTGCTGGCGCTTCAGCTGTGGCTGTCTCTTACGACCAAGAACCAAGGGGTTCCGGTCGCAATTGGACTTACCATCTCTGTCTTGTCCGTATTTGCTTATAAGCTGAACGATGCCGTTCCGCTGAAATGGCCGCTGCTTGCCTACATGGGCCCCGGCCAGGTTCAAGTCCTTGCAGCGGGCGCCATACTTGGAACACTCATCGTGGCTATCGGCCTTATTCATTTTAATAGAAGGGACGTGGATTGAATGAGAACCTTTTTCCGTGTATGGTCAGCGGAGTGGCTTAAGCTGTCCCGTTCAAGAATATGGCCGCAAATGATGTTGAGTGCAGCCATCGCACTACTAGTCGGTATCGTGGAGAAGCCAGAGGGACCAGATGCTATTGCCTGGCAGCAGCTGCTCGGCACGATGACTTTGCTGCATGCGATGCTGTTCCTGCCTCTATTAACGGGCATCTTTAGCGCGATGGTATGCCGCTTCGAGCATTCAGGCGGGGGCTGGAAGCAGCTGCTCGTGCTGCCCATGTCGAGAGGAATTCTTTATACAGCCAAATTTGCCGTTGTATGCACGATGATTATGATCGTTCAGCTGTTGTTTATGGCTGCCGTGCTGCTTGCAGGCTGGTTCCATGGCTTTGGTCAGGCGCCTTTGCTGATGCTTGGAAAGAGTCTTCTAGGCGGCTTTATTGCGTGCCTGCCGCTTGCAGCCTTGCAGTTGGGCGTTTCCACCGCTTGGAGCAGCTTTGCCGCACCGCTAGCGCTCAATGTGGTCTTCACGATTCCGAACATGCTCATTATCAATTCAGCTACCTATGGTCCGTTCTATCCGTGGGCACAGCCGCTGCTCGCGATGCTGCCTCGCGGGGAAGCTGATTTTGGTGCATTCAACCTTCCTCTAGAAACGATCATGTATGTTATTGCTGGAGGTTTTCTTCTGTTTTTCATGGCGGGATTCGTTTATTTTCAACGAAAAGAAGTATAAGAGAATCAAAGCTTGTCCTTTAAGAAGGGCAGGCTTTTTCAATATTATCATTTTTGATCGAGATCTATCTTTGAAGGCATATGATGATAACGCTCAGACATGAATGAGTGTTTTAGTTAAGGTACTAATCACCCTGTGATGGAGAAGTTTGCTGCTGTTATGCGATTGTATACACTCTGTCAACATGGTAGGATAAGCAATAATATGGTTAATCATTCCAAAAAAACGAGGGTTTTGTTTCCAGAAAATGAGAGGTCATCCTATGTCAAGAACAATACTGATTGTGGAAGACGAGCATATTTTGCGGGAAATTATGAAGGATTATTTACTAGAGGAAGGATATGCGGTCTTGGAGGCGAACGATGGGAAGCAAGCCCTGTCGCTATTTAACGAGCATGAAGTGGACTTGATTATTCTAGACATTATGCTGCCGGAGCTGGACGGATGGTCGGTGTGCAAGCGCATCCGTAAAGCATCGAATATTCCGATAATTATGCTGACGGCGCGCTCAGATGAGGACGATATGCTGCTCGGATTCGAGCTCGGCGCGGACGACTATGTGACAAAGCCGTATAGTCCGCCGATCTTAATGGCACGCGCAAAGCGGCTGCTGGAAAGCAGGCATATCCGCGACCAGGAAGCGGATACCTTAACTGGAAGCGGTATTACGGTTCATTTTCCATCCCGATCCGTATTGGTAGAGGGAATCTCCAGCAGCTTGACGCATACCGAATTTGAAATATTGGCTTATCTCATGAAAAACAAAGGATTCATCATCACGAGAGAACAACTCATTACAAAAATATGGGGCTATGATTTCGTCGGGGACGATCGAACGGTTAACAGTCATATTCGCAATCTGCGCTCCAAGCTGGGGGAACATGCCAAGTCCATTGTTACCGTCGTTCGATCAGGCTACAAATTCGAGGATCAGGCATGAAGAGGAGCATCGTATTCAAGCTTTTTCTGTTAACGACTGCGCTCTGCCTTTTTATCCTTGCGCTCGTTTTTGTGGGACAAACGCTGTTTTTTAAACAAGTGTATGTGCATCAAAAGGTGGCCCTCGTAAAAACTGCTCTCGAAGTCTATGAACAAGACTACCTGAAGCATGCCGGAAACGCCCAGTCGATGGTCAAGCTGGAACAAGATTTCTATCAAAAACAAGGCACATGGATCGCGGCACTGGACGATAGAGGCAATCTGCAGCATACCGAAGATTTTCAAATGGACATTTTGTTGGATCGTCCGGACGGCAGCTCTGGCGTAGGCGGTATCACGCTTACCGTTCCGTTGTATACGGTTATGAAGGTCGAGGACTTTAGCAGTGACAATCCGTTTTCGATTTCCTGGATTGAAGAGGGAAGACGGGTTGTCGTGGAAGCGCTAATCATAGATAATAAGCCCGTGGTGCAGCGGCTGGGGCGAAATATCTCCAATCTGTGGGTGGATAACCCTCTGCTGAACCTACAGATGGTGAAGAAGGAATATGGAGTGGTCCCTCGATTCGGCAATCCAACGAAATATTTTGAAAAGTTCCCCTCGTTACTAGAAAAGGGGACGATTACGGCTATTCGGATACCGGATGGCGTAGGGGTATCGCGTTATTCCAATCATTTATTTCTGGATCTAATCAAAGCGTTTCAGGCAGATCTGTTGTACGGCGACTATGACAGCGGGGCAAATCTGAGTTCGATTATCGATTATGAAGAAAACCATGTACAATACAAAATCTTCGTGAATCGCATCAAAGACCAGAGCGGGAAAGCCGCCTATCTATTCGCGATGACGTCGCTGCAGCCTGTAAATGAAGCCGCGGAGATGATGCAGCATTATTATGTATATATCATCATTGCTACGCTGCTGCTGGTACTGCTGGTCTCGTTCTATTTCTCCCGCCGCATCGCTAGACCACTGCTTCGTATGAACAAGACGACGCAAAAAATGGCCGACATGGACTTTTCCGAGAAAATACTGATCACAACCAAAGATGAAATCGGCAATCTGTCCAGTAATATTAATAAGCTGTCTACGCGGTTGCATGCTCATATTTCTCGGCTAGAGGAAGACATTGAGAAAGAAAAGCAGCTCGAGCATACTCGCAAGGAGTTTATCTCTGGGGTATCGCATGAATTGAAAACGCCGCTTAGCGTTATTCAAAGCTGCTTATCCATTATGAAGGATGGAGTGGCCGGCCATAAGCGAGATTATTATTTTAAGGCAATGGAAGATGAAGTGAGACGAATGGATCTGTTGATCACAGATATGCTGGATTTGGCTAAATATGAGTCTGGCACCTATAAGATGGAGATGGAATCGTTTGATATTGCGGCTGTCCTTGAGCGAATAAGCGGGAAGTTCACTTCTGCTATCGAGAGCAAGCAATTGCAACTGCATGTTCATCTTCATCCGTTCGAGGTGGTGGCCAACCAGCGCCGGATCGAGCAGGTGATCGTCAATTTCCTCATGAATGCGATTCGGTACACGCCGGAACGGCAGGCGATTATCGTTTCGATTCTGGATGAGAACGATACCGTGCAAGTCTGCATTGAAAATAAAGGAGTCCATATTTCTGTCGAACAGTTGGAGAGGTTATGGGACCGCTTCTATCGTGGGGAACCTTCCCGCCAACGCGCTTCCGGTGGAACCGGACTTGGGCTTGCGATATGCAGAAAGATTTTGGAGCTGCACCGAGTGCCGTATGGTGTGACAAATACGCCAGAAGGTGTATTGTTCTATTTCCATCTGCATAAAAAAAGGTAGAGAGCGTAGAACTTTGGGTTCTATGCTTTTTGTGTATATCTGATGATGTGGCTGAATCCCGGTCTTTGTTGATTTAACATGCAATCTTTATTTCATCTGCATGTTATCTTTATCTCTCTCTAATAGTCTGTTTATGCAGGAGGGGATGGAATATGGAAGCACGAACAAGCCTTGAACAGCATACGAAGGAAGGAAGGGGGAGAAAGAAGAATCGCGGCCGAATGATCATTGGTCTTGGGGGCATTATAATACTCGCCTTTTGTCTATTCTTTTTTACTGACTTGCTGGAGATGACGACAGGGAAGGAAGATGGGCAGAACCATCAAGCGGCGGAGCCAGCGAAGCAACAGGGGCAAAGCTCTCAAGACGCAGGGAATAACAGCGTTACGCAGCCACAAGGAAAAGTCGTCTATTTAACATTCGATGACGGTCCAAGCGAATGGTCTGGGAAGTTTCTAGACATGTTGGATCAGCATGGAATCAAAGCCACCTTTTTTATGCAGGGAAGCAATCTAGAGCGCTCTGACTGGCATTCGGAGGTAAAGCGCGCGGTGCGTGAAGGGCATTATGTCGGCGGACACAGCATGACTCATCAATATAACAAGTTGTACGAAGAAGGGCAATTCATTCCGGAGATGAAAGAAACCCTGTCGCTTATCCATGATCTTACTGGGGAAAATCCCCGTTTGGTGCGACCGCCTTTTGGCTCTTCGCCGGGATTGGTAGATGAGCAGCTTCGCGATCAAATCGTAGAAGCTGGAATCAAAATCTGGGATTGGACCATTGACTCCAAAGACTGGGATCTGAAGGATCATCCACAGCAAATCGTCGAGAACATTAAAATAGCGACGAAGAATGATATAGAAGTCGTGCTCATGCATGAGATGCCGCAAACGCTGCAGGCTCTCCCGGAGATCATAGCCTTTTATCAACAAGAGGGATACAGCTTCGCGGTGTACGATGCCGCAAAGCACTTTCACCTGAATTTTCTAGAAGATCATCGCTTGTAATGGGAGTGGAGACAACGGTTAATAGGCTCCATTCCGGATAGAAAGTGAAACGAACTGAAAGGAAGTCATGACACAGCAGATGAAGTGGGATTTAAGGCTCTATTCGTCGACGAAGCATTTTGACCTCTTCTTTTAGAAGTTCATGTTCATACTCAAGCTGCTCAATGAGTTGGCGTTTCACTTTTTGATAAGGCATAGCTTACGCACCTTTTCACAACATGTAATAAATATATATATGGATTGAAATGAGAAAGAAGGAATTCAGCTTCTTTTAGATGAATCTTATCGTATATATGAACATTATTCAGGTGGTTGTGAGCTTGGTTTGGGGGAGGGGAATCATCATTGATGCATACCGCATATGAAGAGCTTCGGTTTATAGGATTAACGGGCAATTGGAGAGAGGATGTTGTTAGCTTCCTACAGTCTCATGGCATGGGGGAAACGGCAGAGCACTGCGTACGTGTCGGACAGGAGGCTCGAGCACTGGCCATACAGGTAGGTGCTGATCCAGAGAAGGCAGAAATCGCAGGCTATCTTCATGATGTGAGCGCAGTGTTTCCTAATGAAAGGCGAAATGCTGCTGCTCGCTCTTTAGGGATCGAGGTGCTGCCGGAGGAAGAGACCTTTCCGATGATTATTCACCAGAAGCTCTCGCGCGCGATGGCAGAGGATTTGTTTCAGATCCATGATACGTCTATTTTAAGTGCGATAGAGTGTCATACCACATTGAAAAAGCAATCGTCCTTGCTTGATCAGGTTGTATTTGTCGCAGACAAAATCTCATGGGACCAGCAAGGGATACCGCCGTACTTGCAGAAGCTTAAGATGGAACTGGAGCGATCGATCACGCATGCGGCATATGCATATATCGATGATCTCTGGCAGAAGAAAGAGCAGCTGCGCGTTATTCACCCTTGGTTAAGAGAAGCACATGAAGAATTATCCGAACGGCTGAACACTCAGATAGATTCGCAATAAGACGTGAATTTGATAGGTATAGCGTTTAGCATTTCCCTGTCGGAAATCACGAACAGAGAAGGAAGACTTTCTTTAGAAAGTCTTCTTTTTTTGTTGGAAAAAGAATGACAAAGATCACAAACAAACGAGGAAACTTATGGTTGACAACGATAATGAAAATGATTATCATTCTAAATGCAATCACCAATGAGAATTGTTATCAATCAGTGGTTGATGAGCTTAGATTCGATTCATGAGAGAGGGAGAATCATGATGATGCACAAGTTTCAACGGTCAACAACAATGCTAGTGATGCTAGTATTGCTTCTCATGTTAACGGCTTGCGGTCAGCAAGGAACCAGCGCAAATGGAGAAGCCCAATCAAATGAAGCGGGAGCCGCTTCACAATCTGACTCCAATTCTCAAGAGGTGCGCATGATTAAGCATGTGCTTGGCGAGACAAAGATAACAGGTACACCGAAGCGAGTCGTAGTTCTGGAATGGACCTATGCAGAGGATGTGCTTGCACTTGGCCTGCAGCCAGTAGGTATTGCTGATATTAAAGGAATGAATCAATGGGTTCGCCTTCCTGTAGAGATCAGCAAGGATGTAGTAGACGTAGGGGATCGCAGCACACCGAATATGGAAACGATCGCTGCGCTGAAGCCGGATCTTATCATTGGTCTCAAGAACAATCTAGAGAAGAACTATGAGGCATTCAGCAAGATTGCCCCAACGCTTGTCTTTGATCCATATCCAGTTGATGAATCCTTTGACCAATATACGGAAATGACAAATACGTTCACTGCAATTGCTGATGCGCTTGGAAAGCAAAAAGAAGCTGAAGCCGTGCTTGCAGATCTGGATAAAGCCTATGCGGCTGCCAAAGAAAAGATCCAAGCAGCGGGCATGGATAAGACGCCTATCGTGCTTGCGATGGGATACAGCAACCAGAATGCGGTCGTGTTCCGTATTTCTACGGACAACTCCATGGCTGTTAAGATTCTGGAGCATATTGGCCTTACAAATAAATACAAGGCGAAGAAGTTTGAACCATATGGCTTTACAACAGCGGATGTAGAGGCATTGCCGGCTCTTCAGGATGCTAACTTCCTGCACATTATTCAAGACAGCGACAATGTCATCGAGAATCAATTGAAGAACAATCCCGTATGGAACGGGCTTAGCTTTGTAAAGGAAAATAGAGTCTATGCCCTTGGCGGCGACATGTGGCCTTACGGCGGGCCGCTATCTGCAAAAATGATGGCTGAATCAACGGCCGATTTGCTAACGAAGAAATGAAGCTAGCTTCTGAGGGTGCTTCTGCTTCCGCCAGCATCAATCCAGCCCATTACCCGAGTGAGGGTAAGGGCTGGAAGCCGTTATGGATGCTTATTGCCGGAGTGGTTGCCTTAGCTCTCCTTACCTTTATAAGTCTAACGCAAGGGTTAGCAGATATTACGGTTCAAACCGTGGTTCAATCTCTCATTCATCCTCAGGATCTGCCTGATCATCAGATGATCCGAGCGGTAAGATTGCCCCGAACCGTGATGGGGCTGCTGTCCGGTGCAGCCTTGGCTATCTCCGGTGCGCTAATGCAGACCGTAACGCGCAATCCCCTCGCTTCTGAGACAACCCTTGGCGTCAACGCAGGGGCCTATCTTGCCGTCGTGGCAAGCACCATTTTCTGGCCTGCGATGCTGCATCAGTTTGCATTTCCGATTGCTGTACTTGGAGGAACACTCTCAGCAGGTTTGGTTTTCATACTTGGCGGCGGGCGCAAGGCTTCGCCGATTCGAATCGCACTGTCTGGGATGATCGTGACGCTCGTCTTGTCCTCCATAACAAGTGCCTTGCTGATGCTGAATCAGTTTGCGACCAAAGGTCTGTTTCTTTGGGGTTCCGGATCTCTTATTCAAAATGATTGGGACGGGGTGCAATTTGCTTGGCCATGGATATTGGGCGGGACACTCCTCATCCTATTCATGGCAAGACAGCTTGATCTGCTTACACTAAGCGAGGAAACCGCTAAGTCGCTTGGTCAAAATGTGGCCAGAACCCAGCTCTTTGCCATGCTAGGCGCAATCATTATCGCTTGTGTAAGTGTCAGTATTGTGGGACCGATCGGCTTCGTTGGCCTAATCGCCCCGCATCTTGTTCGCTTATCTGGAGTTCGAAAGCATGCGTGGCTCATACCGCTGTGTGCCGTATGGGGAGCGGCTGTGCTTGTAGGCGCGGACACTCTCTCACGCACGATAGTAGATGCCTATGGCGAATTGCCTGCAGGGGCGATTACGGCTGCAATCGGAGCACCTTGGCTCATCTGGCTTGCGGTACGTACCTCCGGAAAAGGCGGAGGAGGCCAGCGTGCAGGCGACGCGATGGCGATCGGAGGTCTTCAACAACGTATTCCATTTGGCGTATATGTGTGGATTTTTAGTCTATTGCTTATTGTCGTTTGGGTGCTAAGTCTGACCAGCGGCGCGATGCCTATCCCGTTGTCTGATCTTTTTGCTGTCATTACAGGTGGAGGCAACGAGCTCAATCAGCAGATCCTGTTTGATTTCCGCCTGCCGAGATTATTGACGGCAGGCTTTGCAGGGATCGCAATCGCTGCCAGCGGCAGCCTCTTGCAAAGCGCGATCCGCAATCCGCTTGGCGACCCTCAAATTGTAGGGGTCACGAGCGGTGCCGGGGCAGGGGCGCTGCTGCTTCTGATCGCATTTCCATCGCTGCCTGTTGCATGGGTGCCTGCAGGCGCAATGGCAGGCGGGCTCCTCGCTGCCGCCATCGTATATGCTGTATCCTGGCGCAGCGGATTGCAGCCAACTACGCTGACTCTAGTAGGGATCGCGGTATCTGCAGCAGGCTCGGCCGTTATCAACATCTTGATCGTTAAAGCCGATCTCGCTGCTGCGCCAGCCCTTGCCTGGATGGCAGGCAGCATATATGGCCGAGAGTGGACAGAAGTCAGACAGCTTCTGATCACGATCGTGCTGCTGCTCCCAATCGCATGGTGGCTTGGGCGCAAGGCCGACCTGCTTTCCTTCGGCGATGAAGTCGCCAGCGGTGTGGGCTTGTCGGTTCGCCGCACGCGCTTAATCGTCGCGGTCCTAGCCGTTATCCTATCATCCGTTGCCGCTGCCTGCGTTGGCGTCGTTGGCTTTATTGGCCTTCTTGCGCCACATGCGGCACGGATGCTGGTCGGTCATGAGCATCGCAAAGCCTTCGTCATCTCCTGTTTGCTCGGAGGCCTGCTGCTTGCCATATCAGATTGGATCGGAAGGGTTATTATGATTCCGAATGAGCTGCCTGCCGGCATCGTAGCAGCACTGATCGGAACGCCATACTTGGTGTTCCTCATGTACCGTACGTCGAGAACGAAAGCGTCGTAAAGGATTGGAGCCTTGTGTGCGGACAGCCCCTTTCGAGACTCTAGACATTCACGAGCATAAAAAAGCCTTCACCAATCACTCGAACTAATCAGGTGTTGATTAGCTGGTGAATGTGAAGGCTTTTTTCAAAAACAAACAGGTTGAACAAATAGTCAACGATCTATTTATCCTAGTTGAGCTAGACGCTTGGTTAAGGAATCCCTCCAGCTGTCAGACAGTGCAGGATGGCTGCCGAGCCTCTCCAGCCCTTCACGGCCATGCATCTTCTGATGCATCACTTCGTTTGCAAAGGATATGCTCAGCTGCTCAGGATCAGCTTCGACCCGCTCCATGATCTGGCCAGCTTGCACGTTTCCTGGAGTCAGCACTCTGAAGTAATAGCCGGTATAGCCTGTTTCCTGCATCCACAAAGGGATTTCCGGCAGCTGATATCTGGCGGCTAGCTTGAAGCAGGGCTGTCTAGGCTGTGTGACTTGAACGACCGCTTCGCCAAGCTCAAAGATGTCTCCAATATGAATGTTCGTTTCCAAGAGGCCTGATGTCGTAAGATTCTCGCCAAAGGCTGCGTTTGGCAGCTCTTGATTGAATCGACTGCTCCAATAATTGTAATGCTCCTGACAATATACACATACGGCTTTATCCGGTCCTCCGTGATGCTTCGTATCGGCTTGTCCGTCGCCTTCAAAGCCTAATGTGCCTAATGCAATCCGTTCAGGGGTCGCCAGCTTGATCATTCCGGAGGTGACCGGTCGTCCATGATGTACAAGTGATTCGGCTGGCTTGCCGACACTAAGCGCAACAAGCTGTGCTTGCATACAATTCCTCCTTTTATGGTTAACGGTCGGTATAGACTTTTCCCATTTGAAAAAGAATGTTATAAATGAAATAAGTATAGTTCATCTTAGATCAAAAGGATAGGACAGTGAGGAGGATCAACTTGTCGACTCCGGAAACCCCAATAAGACAACAGAAGACATCGGAGGATGTGATCTTCTACCGTGCTGAGGACGAGATAGGCTCATCGCTGCCCTTTAAAGTGTATCGCTGGGATCGAGCAGGTGGAAGCACTCGCGACCACAAGCATGATTATATCCAGCTATGGTATGTAGTAAAGGGAGAAATGATCCATAAGATCAATGGACAGTCTTATCGGATGATGAAGGGCAATCTCTTTGTTGCGCCGCCGCATACGGTGCATCGCGTGGATATGATGCCTGGTCAGGATATCGATATCATTGGCTGTGAGTTTCTCCCGCAATTTGTAGACGAGCAGTATGAAACGAGATCTTCAGAGCATCAAAGTGTAGATGCGGGATATCTGGCCCCTTTTCTTAACGAGGAGGGAGAACATACGTCTACCAAGATTGCTTTGTCCGGTGAGACAGAGCTTGAGGTATTGAAGCTGCTAGAAGAGATGCTTGGGCAGTTCCAGCTTGGCAAGCGCCATTATGAGCTCTTCTTGAAAGCCAACCTTCTAAAAGTGATGGCGATTCTGATTCAAGAGAAGCAGAAGCAATCCGGTCAAACGAATGAAGAAGATGAGCGGCTTGAAAAGTTCCGTGATCTTATGATGAGTGCGATTGCGTTTATCAATGAACATTATCATGAGGAACTTCGCCTCGAGCGCTTATGCCGGAAGTTCAGCATATCGAAGACTTATTTTTGCGCTTTGTTCAAGCGATTTACAGGGCAAACCTATAATGATTATCTCATTAATCTGCGTGTCCATAAGGCCGCGGCTCTTCTGATGGGGACGGATATGTCCATAACGGATATATGCTTTGCCGTCGGGTTTAACGATGTTCCTTACTTCTCAAGGGTATTCAAGCGCCAGACAGGCGTTACACCCTCTCATTTTAAAAAGAATGCGACGAGCGTGTCATAGGGTTCCCTATGACATCCATCATAGGGAGCGGTGTGCAGGATAGGCTAAGATAGCCAAGCAGGCGCGCTTCCGAACGATGAATCCTGAAAGCTGTTAACATATTGCGTGATAAAGACTCTATTCATTCGGAGTGCTGACGTTCGGCACGATGAATGTGTAGGGTCTTTTTTGACTCGTTCTTTATACCTGAACAAGGATAAGAGAATCATTGAAAAGATAGAGAAAGGTATAGGAACGATACGGACCTGCATTTATAATGAATGCATGTACATATATACAATATTAAATCAAATCAGACGATCAGACGTATGAAATATTCATAGATTACGTTTAATATGCGTCATTCGAGGGGAGAGGAGAGTACGGAATGGCTATTATTGAAGTCATCAAATATGATGGTTCTCCAGACGTATTTGCATGGAGATACCCGAATCAAGAACTGGCTACTTGGACTCAGCTTATCGTTAACGAGTCCCAAGAGGCGATCCTGTTCAAGGGGGGACAGGCGCTGGATCGATTTGGTCCAGGAAGACATACGCTAAGCACGCAGAATATTCCTTTGCTGCAATCTGTAATCAATATCCCGTTCGGGAATAAATCGCCGTTTTCAGCTGAGGTCTGGTATATCAATAAGGTGAGCTCACTCAACATCAAGTGGGGAACGCCATCGCCGATAACGCTGCAGGATCCCAAATACAATATCATGCTTCCGGTGCGTTCCTATGGTCAATTCGGCATAGAGATCGAGGAGCCGAGAAAGTTCTTGATCAAGCTGAACGGAACGCTGCCTGTGTTCGATAAAACCACCCTTACGACTTACTTCCGCGGCGTGCTGATGATGAACATTCATGAACTGATCACGACATACGTTACGCAGAAAAAGGTGAGTGTCCTTGAAATTAACGCCTATGTCGGAGAAATCTCGAAGCATATCACCGAGCGTCTTGCACCTATTTTTGCTGATTACGGCATACGGCTCCTGAATTTCTATGTGGAATCGATTAATACGCCAAGTGATGATGCAGCAACATCAAGGCTCAAGGAAGCGCTGTCTAAGCGAGCGGAAATGGACATTCTTGGATACGATTATCAGCAGGAGCGATCCTTCGATACGCTTGACAATGCCGCGAAAAACATGGGCGGAGGCGGCAGCGATATGATGAACGCGGGGATGGGCCTGGGGATGGGTGCGAGTCTTGGTATGGGCTTTGGACAATCGATGTCGAATATGTTTCAGAATGTCTTCCCGAACACGAAGATGCCGAGCTCTAGCAACAGTCATTCCTATTCGACTACAACGTCCTATTCAAGCTGTCCAAAATGCGGGTCCATGAACCATGCAGCTTCGCCATTCTGCTCCTCCTGCGGTTTGCAGTTAAAGCAAGGCCATGCACCTAGCTTTCAATCTGCACCTGCGACGATTTGCAATAAATGCCGAAATTCCATTCCTCAGGGAGCAAAATTCTGCCCGCATTGTGGAGATGCCTATATTCCATGTCCGACATGTGGAGCAGATAATTCGAAGGATGCAGTACAGTGCGCAACCTGTCACTCCCCGTTAAAGGCTCAGCAATCGACGGTTTGCCGTAAATGCCAGACTGCGCTAGCTCCGGGTGCCAAGTTCTGTATGAACTGTGGTACGAGTACGCAGCTTACCTGCCCATCATGCAGCACGACGGTACAGCCTGGACAGAAGTTCTGCTTTGAATGTGGACAAGCATTGACGACTTAAGGAGGACGTTATGGGGAACATTCGACTGAATCTAAAAATATCAACGGTACTGTATGGTTTGTCCTTAGCGCTTACGGTTCTCATTATGCTTTGGACGAGAGGGTTATTCCCTTCTGGGCATTGGTTGGTTAGCCTGCTTTTCCTTATAGCTGGGGAAACGGGAATCTACTTCACAGCGCTGTACTACAGCATGAATAAGAAGAAGGCGCTAAAGCAGCTTCCTAGTCAGAGCGTGTTTGTCACAGTTAGTATCCTTTACTTTATTGCAGTGGTCGGACTAGTGCTTGTGGTAAGCTTGTTATTCCGTGCATCGACGACTCATTACGTGTACAGCCATCTTGCTGTACTGCTTCTTGCGGCGATCGTGCTCACACTTGGATATTGGTTCTCAAAATATGCAGGGCAGCAGGAGGAGCAGGCTTCTTCTGAACGGCGCGTGCTGCAGCGCATGGATATTAAGCTTGCGGTTCTTAAGCAGCAGCTGGCAAGAGGAACCGCCGAGGAAGCTGCTCTATTAGCGAAAGAGATTGGTCGCTTGCAGGAAAAAGTGAAATACAGCGATCCGGTTGTATCGGAGGAATTGTATAACACGGATTATTTGATCATGGAGAAGCTGCAGGAGCTTGAGAATGGCGTGTCGATGTTTCTTCGAACCCCCGCCGGTTGTGATTCCACTGAGATTCGTTCTCTCATCGGGGCTATTGAGGATGAGCTGGAACTAAGAAATCGCAGCAATATTCAGATTCACTAAGCATGAAGTTGCTAAAGAAAGGATGAAACGATGAACAACATGGGTCAGCCGACATCTCTTAGAAAGGATCAGCAGCAGGCATTAAAGCAAGCAGGGATCAGACCTGCCATTAGTGGTTGGCTTGTATTGCTTGGAATGGCGCTGTTTTTCCCAATAGGTTTTATATTGTTATTCATACGGTGCTTTAAGCATTGGAGCAAGCGCTACTGGCATGCGAATGATTTGCGTCTTGCGGGACATGGTTTTATTTTTACTGGAATATGGTTCATATTGTTGTTCCTTATTGGGGATTCAGGATCTGTAAACCCTGATCCTGAAGGGGCAAGAAGTGCATCTATGATTGTAGCTTTCATATTCATCATTCCTGCTCTCATCTGCTATTTCGTCGCCAGTGGGAAGAATAAGCTGGTTCAGAAGGACTATATGACTTACGGAAAGCTTGCGAGCGAGAAGCGGGTCGTTGCTTTGGCGGAGCTAGCTCTTTTTAGCCAGAGAAGGGAAAAGGAAGTACGGGAGGATATGAAGTATCTATCGGCAATTGGCTACTTTCCTCACCATACATGGGACCCGGCAACGTTAACACTCGTTGGAAACAGCAGCTTCCGGCCTGCATCGGAGACAAGTCAGACTTCCGCATCATCTGCTCAAGAGAGCGCCGCAGCAAAGGCGCATACTGCAGGCCAGGGCTCTGCAAAGACTGTAGATTGTCCGGGCTGCGGGGCGGCTGTCACGCTCTCCGTCGGGGAGAAGAAGCAGTGTGAGTTCTGCGGCAATGTCGTCTCTTATTCATAGGCGTGCACGTAAACGGAAAGGAGAGAATTACCTTCCATGAACCATCAGACAAATATTGCGCTGGAGCAAGCAAATAGATGGAGAAAAGGAACGAATGAATTCACAACGCCGGCGATACCTGGAGCTGCTCTTATTATTTTGGTTATCTTCTTTTTTCCATTAGCTATTTTGCTGTGGATCATTCGGTTTTCGAAGCATAGAGATAAAAGCTTTATGCGCGTCAGGGATATACGTATGGCGGGTCATATGCTGCTCGTAGGCGGTCTCTTTCTCATCTTGATTCTTGCTCGTTCAGATGTGGACGCAAGCTACGTGGTTCCCTTGACTGTGCTAAGCCTCTTTTTGCTTCTTGGTGCGGGCTGGATGTATCTGTGGTCTAAGATGATGCAGAAGAAACTGGATGCAAATTATTATGTGATCGAAGAACAGGTGAATCGGCATGGCGTTCGTAAAGTGACCGATCTTGTGCAAGTAACGGGAAGACCTGTGCATAGGATGTCAGAGGATGTAAAGTACTTGGCCTCGATTGGGCTGTTCCCAGGCCTTGTGCTTAACACGTCGACATGGACGCTGACGGAGTTTACAAGGCAGCATTCGAGAGGATCATCGCCTTCTCGACCGTATGCCTCAGCCAATGGCGTGAAGACTTATACGACAACCTCTACCAAAACAACATATGCAGGACCCATGGAGTTTACCAATGAGGAACTTGAAGAGATTGGGGAGCGTACGAGAGAGTTGGTCGATTCCATTTTTAATAAAATGGAAAGTCAATCTAGTGGGAAACGGCCTGCCGCTGCAAGCGAACCTAAAGGAAAGTCTGCATCGTCCCCTCCAAAGCCAACGGTCAAATATTGTCCAGGCTGCGGCGCGGCTATTCAGATTGCTCCACAGGAAACGAAGACGTGTGGCTTCTGCGGCAATGTTGTTACCTACAACGTATGATCAAATCATTGATATCCCAGCAATGAGATACATCCGTATTAAAGATGACTGCATTTAGAGACGATAGGCTATGTTATTTATGGATAAGGTCAATATCAGTGATGGGATGTAAAATTGGAAAGCCCTAATGTCAACTCTAGACATTAGGGCTTTCTTTTTGAAGGATAGACGATGTGATGAACAAGAGAACGTTTATAGAAAGGATGATTACGGTATTTCGCTTCAAAATTCAGCTAAAGCGATGGTTCACGAAGGAACAGCTAATGGATGAGGCAAGGAAAACGATACCTTTTGGCCGTCTGTCGGTCCGATGAGCACAATTTTAGAAGAATCATAATAACCGATCTCGATTGTTTCGGTAAAAGTCTGAGTCAACGGTATGCCTGCTGCTCGCATAACATTATGAATATCTAAACCCCAGAAATGATGATCCTTATACTTCGACTCGTAATTAAGCGCCGTCACACCAGTTAGAGTGGCTTCATACTCAATGACCGCTTTCATGACTCCACGGCTAGCACTCAGCTGAACCTCAACCGACTCGTTTGGGCCAAGATCAACCGAGACGCCGCTTTCGGAACCGACAGTTACGGTCTTGCTCTCTGAATCCTCACGTCCCCACTCATGGCTGTAGGACAAGGTTGTCTCTCCTCCTGCACCTGTACCTAAGAAGCTTATCTCATAGCTGACGCTTTGCTCAAAAGAAACCGTATCTGTTTGTGACCAACTGCTCGTGGAAGTATTCGACACCTCATCAGTGATGCTGGCAATGAAGGTAGCCGGTTTATCGCTATTATTGGTAAATGACTTAGTGGCAATTATGGTTGGCTCCGACGTAATCTCTAGAATCGTGGCGTTTTTAACGTTTAGAACAGTTTGTACCTGCGACCAGTTATAACTTTGATAGAGATCTCCCCAAGGAGTAGGACTGTGGAGATACGCATCGGTCG
Source organism: Paenibacillus sp. 1001270B_150601_E10 (assembly GCF_015558675.1). Classification (GTDB taxonomy): domain Bacteria; phylum Bacillota; class Bacilli; order Paenibacillales; family Paenibacillaceae; genus Paenibacillus_B. The sequence continues at coordinate 81,524 of NZ_JADMOL010000010.1, forward strand.
GCCTTTGTCCGAAGTAGGTTTCAACAGCCTGTTTCAGAGCATTGTCGTCAATTCCAAATGTACTTCTTTCTTTATCAGTAATAATGTGCAGCATGATTCCTGCTGCGGTGATAGTCGATGATTCCTTATCATGCCCTGCATGAATGCTCACTTGAATTCCCACTCTAAAACTCCCCTTTCCAATGTTGAAATATATCCACATAATGGATACGATGAAAGTATCGATTATGATCAACATATCTTAACGGAAAAGGGCATACAAGCAACGTAAGTTGTATTGACAGGAGCGTAAATACAATGAGAATAAGTTTTCAATGGGATGAACATTCACAATATGCTTCAGGAGGCAGTGTCCTAGCCTCGAAAATCTCGATTCCTCCACAAACCAAGCATGACATTATCCGGTCACGTTTAATGACTCAGCTTGATAACCATGTTCAACATCCTATTACACTTGTAACGGCCCCAGCAGGGTTTGGAAAAACAACGCTGGTAAGCCGGTGGCTTCACATTCGCAATCGAAAGGCTGCTTGGGTGTCCTTGGATGCAGGCAGTAATGAGTTTATAAGGTTTTGGAGTGAACTAAGCTATGCAATTGAGAAGCATATTCCTGAGTTTGCTTCGAAAATGGTGCCGATATTGCGTTCTTTCCAAAGTTATTCGGGAGAGGCCGTCCTTTCATTTTTCCTGCAAGAGCTTGCCCAGATTACAGAACCTTGTGTGGTGGTGCTAGATGATTATCATGAAATAACAAACCGTGCCGTGCATCGCAGTCTTTCATTTGTCATTGAGCATCTGCCAGCACATATACGGATTGTTCTGCTTAGTCGCGTCATTCCCCCTTTGACATTATCTCGATTTCGAGTTTCTAAACTGTTAAGCGAAATGAATGCAGCCGAGCTTCGATTTACATTGGAAGAAGTTCATAAGCTTCAACAGAAATCTCCTCATCTATCGCTAACAGCGAACGATCTTGCGTTATTGCAGCAGAAGACGGAAGGGTGGGCAGCTGGGCTGGCGCTCGCGTTTCTATATATAGAGGGAAAAAGTGACGTTTCGTCACGTATCGAGTCATTTTCCGGCAGCAACCGCTATATTTTTGATTATTTAATGGATGAAGTGCTATCGCGCCAATCGGATGAAATACAGTTGTTCTTGCTGCGAACCTCCATTTTGGACAGCATGTGCGCCTCGCTTGCAGATGCAGTCACAGAACGTGATGATTCGTCAAGTCTGCTAACAACCCTAGAGCGCAGTCTTATGTTTCTGACACCGATGGATGATACGCGATCATGGTATCGCTACCACCATTTATTCAGTACGATGCTTAGAGAACGACTGATCCAAAAGTTGAGTCCGATCGAGTTAAAGGATCTTCATCAGCGAGCACACCGTTGGTTGGATCGAAACGGACAATTCATGAAAGCGATTCACCACGCATTGGAAGCAGGCGATCATGCTGCTGCAGCCGAATACATGGAGCGGAATCTAGGAGCTATTATTAGCAGTGGAGATGAATCCATGCTGTTGAAATGGCTGGCCGAACTTCCTCCGAATAATATCGTGGCACATCATGATCTGTTTTATTTTCTGGCAGGCACCATGGCGTTTCAAGGACGTATTGCGGAGACTAACGAGCTCCTAAGGCATGCGCTGCAATGGATTGAAGCCGATGATGGGATGGGAGCAGTTGACTCTGACGCTAAGAAAGTTGAGAATATGCTGCGAATGGGGATGTTTCGTGCCTCCATCGCTTATTACCAAGGTGATATCGATACGTTTATTGAACTGATTGATACCCATATGGAAGGCTTAAAGAAGTTCGCGTCTATCGTAAAGGTTGTTAATCTCAGTGAAGCGCTGTTGTATCGAGGTCCGATCGGATTTGGCGGAAGATTGAGCAAGATGGCTTACTTGTCGTTAAAAGTATCGGAGTCAGAGCAAAGGAGACAGGCTGTCCATTATGCTTTGCAGGGGCATGGATTTGTATTCCTTGCGGATCTGTATTATGAATGGAACCGATTGGACGAAGCAGAGAGTACGTTGGAGCAGGTATCGACGATTCGTATCACGCCGCAGGTGCTGGGACTCGTTATTCCAAGCGTCATTTTACAGTCCAAAATTTATCAAGCCAAAGGAGAATGGGATGAGGCCAAAAAGCTGATTCAACAGACAATCCACGAGATTGAGGCTTATCCGTCCAAGCATTGGCTGCTCATGCTGGAAGCTCGTATGGTACAAATGTGTCTCGCACAAGGCTATGTTGCTGCTGGTGAGGAATGGATGAAAAGGCGCCATCTTCAGGCGACGGACACAGCTCATGCGGCAAGGGAATATGAGAAGCTGACCGTCGTACGAATCCTGATCAACCAGCAGCATGCGGACCAAGCCATTCGATTGTTAAAACAACTCGACAGAGAGGCCAGATCCAAGCATCGTTTGGGGAGCCGGATCGAGATTCAGCTTTTGCTTGCGTTATCGTATCATCTTTCCGGAAAAGGATTAAGTGCGGCCAAGTCGCTAGAAGAGGCGTGCAAGCTTGCTGAGCCGGAAGGCTATATTCGGATATTCCTTGATGAAGGAGAGCCTATCCTTGAGCTGTTGGCTGCATCAGGATTGGCTTACGCACGTCAGTTGCTGAATATATCCCAAACAAGCAGCAGTGGGGCGGTTGAAGAAGAACAATATCGTCGGGAAGTCAAGTCGGAAGTGTCGCTGACACCGCGAGAGCATGAAATGTTGAGGTTCATCGCTAACGGATATTCCAACGATGAAATTGCGAGAAGCTTATATTTATCAGAAGGTACCGTGAAGCGCTATATTCATCACTTGTATCAGAAGCTTGAAGCGAAGAATCGCGTCCAAGCGATTACGAGAGCGAAGGAGCTTCGCTTGTTATAATGATAAATTCTAATCATGAGGTGTCCCATAAGCCAATGAGAGTGGCAGGGGACACCTCTTTTTCATATCTAACGGGCTGTATCAGATTTGAAAAGTCGACATATGGAGAGTCTAGCAGACTATCACCGTATCCTAATTACTCTGTCAATAGACCGATCTTTATCATGAATTTTGATTCGTACAATTTAGGATCCGAATGGGAGGAGTACCACTCATTATGAGTGTAAGATCAGTCATTCTCAAGCAAAAAAGCGGAAAAACTTGCATCAAATACTACCGTTGGTTAAATAAATCGAGCTCTTACTTTCATAGTGAGACAAAGTTTTAAGGTCAAAAATAACGTCTTTAAAAATATGGTTTACAAATATTTGGAAGGGGTTTATAATCAAAAACACCATAATCCTACTTAGCGCATAGGAATAATGGATAATGTAGAACAGGACACTATGGGAGGGTCATGTATGAACAAGAAATTATTACTGTCGGTCTTATCTTTAACGATGGCGGGGAGTTTGCTCTTAGCTGCATGCTCAAGCAGCAATGAGTCTACCGCTAACCCCGGAACGAGTGCATCTAATAGCAGCGAAGCTGGCTCTGCTCAAGAGAATAATGCAGCTCAACAAGCCCTAACGCAGCTTCAGCCTGCTAGCGATATCTCGAAGCTGCCGGAACAAGCCAAGAAGCGGACGGATACCATCATAGTAGGGCTGACGGACCCGAGCGGAGCATTCACTCCCTATTTCCAACAAAGCGGATATGATGGCAACGTATCCTCGATTCTATATGCTTCGCTTGTTACGGTAGACGACAAAGGGCTGCCGGTTCCTGACCTCGCAGAGAAATGGGAGGTGTCCGATGATCAACTGACGTATACCTATCATTTGCGCAAGGAGCTTAAATTCAGTGATGGTTCTCCATTGACAGCAGATGATGTTGCCTTTACTTGGACGCTGCTTCACGACAAGGTGTACGACGGAGGCTCTTTGATTCCTGAGCTCCATATCAAGGGCGGCCAAGCTTATAAAGAAGGGAAAGCAGAAAGCATTGAAGGGATAAAGGTCATCGATCCGCAAACGATATCTGTAACGCTTGAGAAGCCGAATGCTACCGCTTTGACTACACTCGGAGGAGAGGTTTTGTCCAAAGCATACTATGGCAAGGATTATGCATTTGGCGAGCTTGACTACATAAAGAAACTGCATGAGAACCCTATCGGCACAGGCCCGTATAGGCTGGAGAAATTCCTTCCAGGCCAAGAGGTGCGCTTTATAGCAAACGAGTACTACTATCAGGGCAAGCCGAAGGTGGAGCATTTTATCTATAAGACGACAGAAGGCGATACCCTGCAATTTATCGAGACAGGCGAGCAAGATTTCGGCGGCTTTTCAGCTACGAAGGAGAACATTGATAAGCTAACAGGCCTCGGATTCCTAGATCTGCTTCCTTATACCGCGAACAACTATGGCTACATTCAATTCAACCTCGAGCATGCTCCTCTTAAAGATAAGGCTGTTCGACAAGCATTAACCTATGGTCTGGATCGCAAGACGATCTATGTGGATACGAACCAAGGTGCCGCACAGATTGCCAACATCCCAGCATCTCCCGTGTCTTGGTCTTATACCGAAGAAGGAATCAACACCTATGACTATGATCCGGAAAAAGCGAACCAATTGCTTGAAGACGCTGGTTGGGTAAAGGGAGCAGATGGTATCCGTGAGAAGGACGGTCAGAAGCTTTCCCTACACTTTATTGGCTCAAAGAGCAAAGCGACAGACGTGTTTATCGCAGTGGCAAAGGAAAACTATGCTGCCATCGGCGTGAAGCTTGAAGCTGAACAATTTGCCGATTTCAATGCGCAAATTGCGAAGTTTGAAAGTGGAGACTTTGATCTTGTGTCGTTCTCTACGCCAATCCTTACGGACCCTTCTGATGGGGTCGTGGCTTTCGTGAATGGAGAGGTCAAAGGCTATGACAATCCAAAGGTGAAAGAACTGTATGAGAAGGGACTTGCGACGAGCGACATCGAAGAGCGAAAAGCCATTTATAAAGAGCTGTATCAAGTCATTAATGATGATCTGCCGTATATTTTTACAAGCTACAAAAAATCGCTGTATGCCTTCAACGGCCGCATCGAGAATCTGACAGTGAGTCCATTCCGCGGCATTTCCGCGAATATTCACAATTGGGAATTAAAATAATGGAATCCCGCCCTTGGTCTGCTGCATCGTTCCTCGACGCAGGCTAAGGGCCTTATCCCTTGCAAAGGAGCCTATTATGAGTAGCTATTTACTTCGAAGATTGTTGTATATGGTTCTGATTCTTGCAGCGGCCTCCTTGTTCATTTTTGCGCTGTATGCGCTGATGCCAGGCGACTTCGTATCGGGGAATCTGCGTCTGTCTGCTGAGCGAAAGGCGGAGCTTCGCGAGATCTTTGGGCTGAATAAGCCGCTTCTTGAGCGATACGGGACGTGGATGAATCAGGCGCTGCATGGCAATTTCGGGTTCTCGCTTGCACAGCAGAAGCCGGTTATCACGCTATTTAATGAGTATGTCTGGAACTCGTTTTTGCTTGCGATCGTGTCGACCTTCTTTACCTGGCTGATTGCAGTCATTATCGGGGTCATTTCCGCGTATAAGCAGTATTCAATCTTTGACACATTGGTCATGATTTTCATATTCGCAGCGATGTCGATCCCTTCCTTCTTTATCGGCTTATTCTTGATTAAAGTGCTGGCCGTTGATCTGAAGTGGCTGCCTCCAGGCGGAATGACCACAACAGGCAGCAATGCTACAGGGATGGCTTATATCCGTGAAGTGCTGGATCATATGATACTTCCTGTCGTCGTCATGACATTGCTCGGTGTAGGCTCATTAACCCGCTACTTCCGCAGCAATATGCTTGATGTGATTCGTCAGGACTACATCCGCACAGCACGTGCCAAGGGCTTGAAGGAACGGGTTATCTTGTACCGTCATGCCTTGCGCAATGCACTTCTGCCTGCCATTACTCTTGTCGGATTTGAGCTCCCCGGATTATTCGGAGGTTCGCTGATCATAGAGAAGATCTTCAACTGGCCGGGAATCGGCCAATTATATATGCAGTCCTTTACGGTAAGAGATTATCCGCTCTTGATGGGCTTTACGATGTTTATCGCTATCCTGACCGTCATTGGGACACTGGTCTCGGATATCTTGTACCGCGTAGCGGATCCACGGATTAAGCTCTAGTTGATCCACATAATGAAGCTCTAAGTGCTGATCCTAACGAGGAACTAAACTGCTTACGGTTCAAGCATTTACAATCATTGAACGGGAAAATGTGAAGGGGGATTCACCATGGCATCCATCTCTGGAGGAGCAGTAGAGCTAAAGCGCAGTCAAGCTGTCCCAGTTCGCTCCTCCTTATGGCGGCAAGCGATGCTTCGGCTTCGTAAAAACAAGCTCGCCATGTCTGGCTTAGGATTTATCATATTTATGTTTCTCATTTGCTTTATCGGCCCGCTCTTCTCCCCATATGCAGATGGGAAGATCGATACGGCCAATATGTATAGTGCGCCTTCCTGGAAGCATTGGCTCGGTACCGATCTGTTAGGACGAGATATTATGACAAGGCTCTTGCAGGCTGGGAGAATCTCGCTGACGGTAGGCTTTGCCTCCATGTGCATTTCGGTGCTGATCGGCTCCATCCTAGGAGCCATTGCAGGCTATTACCGAGGGATCGTCGACCAAGTGATCATGCGTGTTGCGGATTTGCTGCTTACGATTCCAAGCCTGCCGATCCTCTTTATTCTAGGAGCCTTGCTCTCCGAGTGGAAGGTGCCGACGGAATACCGCATGTATATCGTCATGCTGATGCTGAGCTTTGTCGGCTGGCCGGGGCTCGCGCGCCTTGTGCGAAGCCAGATGCTTAGCGTCCGGGAGCGGGAGTTCATGCAGGCTGCCATCGTGCTTGGCCTTGATGATCGTCGAAAACTGTTCAATCATATGCTGCCGAATATCATTCCACTATTGATTGTAGTAGCAACCTTGAATATTGGCGGCTCCATTCTTTACGAATCGGTGCTTAGCTTCTTCGGGCTTGGCGTCATGCCGCCAACGCCGACGTGGGGCAATATGATTGATTCTGCGAACAACCTGATCGATTTTGAGCAGCATCCGTGGCTTTGGATTCCGCCTGGTGCAGCTATCTTTACGACAGTTATTGCGATCAACATTTTTGGCGATGGATTACGAGATGTGCTTGACCCAAAACAGAAGAAGTAAGGGAATGACATCACATGAAAAATGTAATGGAAATTGACCACCTGTGCACATATTTCTATACCAGTGAAGGAGCGGTTAAGGCCGTAAATGATATTAGCCTCCGCATCCGCGAAGGCGAGACAGTATGCATCGTTGGCGAATCGGGCAGCGGCAAGAGCGTAACGGCTCTCTCGATTATGGGACTCATTGAAGAGCCTGTAGGCAAGATCGTGGAGGGGCAGATTCTCTTTGATGGCAAGCAGCTGCTGAATCTGTCTAAGCAGGAGCTGCGGTCGATTCGAGGCAACGATATTGCGATGATCTTTCAGGAGCCGATGAGCTCCTTGAATCCGGTAATTCCGATCGGCAAGCAGATTATGGAGCCGCTGATGACGCATCAGGGGTTAACTAAAAAAGAAGCGAAAAAGCGCGCCATTGAGCTGATCGAGCTAGTCGGAATCTCTCGTCCGGCACAGATTGCAGAGAGCTATCCGCATCAGCTAAGTGGAGGAATGCTTCAGCGCGTGATGATTGCCATGGCGATCTCCTGCAAGCCCAAGCTCTTGATTGCGGATGAGCCGACAACTGCGCTTGATGTCACGATTCAAGCACAGATTCTGGATATGCTCGACCGTATCAAGCAGGAAGCCAATATGTCGATGCTGCTGATTACCCACGATCTTGGAGTGGTAGCCGAGATTGCGGATTACGTCATCGTGATGTACTCGGGCAAGATTGTAGAGGAAGGCGAGGTTGTAAAGCTGTTCGACAGTCCGAAGCATCCGTACACGCAAGGCTTGCTTCGCTCGAAGCCAATCATTGGTGATCGGCAGGAAGAACTGTATTCGATTCCAGGACAAGTGCCTAACCCGCTGGATTTGAAGGAGTCCTGTTATTTTCACGATCGATGCGAGCATTGCCTGCCAATCTGTAAAACAAAGCTGCCTCAGCTTAAAGGACTTGAAGGCAGACAGCGGGTAGCCTGCTGGCTGTATGAGGAGGGGACCCAACATGACTGAGGCCTTGCTGGAAGTCAATCATTTGAAGACGTATTTCCCAATTACGTCGGGCTTATTCAACCGCACAGTTGGACATGTAAAGGCTGTGGATGACATCAGCATTACACTGAAGGAAGGGGAAACGTTCGGGTTAGTAGGTGAATCCGGCAGCGGCAAGAGCACAGTTGGAAAGACGATCGTTCGGCTGGCCGATAAGACGTCCGGAGAAGTCAAGTTCAAGGGCATCGATCTTCATCAATTGTCGGAAAAGGAGCTGCGCAAGCTGCGACCGAAGCTTCAATTGATCTTCCAAGATCCGTATAGTTCTTTGAATCCCAGAGTACGGGTTGGTGATGCGATCGGTGAAGCCTTGATCAACCATGGACTTGCGAACAAGGCTGAGGCGAGGGCGTTGGTTCTGGAGGTGATGGATGCGTGTGGACTATCCAGCTACCATTATGACCGTTTTCCGCATGAGTTCTCAGGTGGTCAGCGTCAGCGAATTGGGATCGCGAGAGCGCTTGTGCTGAATCCGGATCTGATCATTGCCGACGAGCCAGTGTCTGCACTCGATGTATCCATCCAAGCTCAAATTATTAATTTGTTCCGAAAATTGCAGGTCAGCCGTGGCTTGACGTATCTGTTCATATCTCATGATCTAAGCGTTGTTGAGCACTTGTGCACGCGCATTGGGGTGATGTATCTCGGAACGATGATGGAGACAGCCAGTCGAGATGAGCTGTTCCGCAATCCGCTGCATCCATATACGAAGGCGCTGCTATCTGCGGTCCCCATTCCGATTCCGAAGAAGAAGCGGAAGGATCAGAAGGAACGGATCGTCCTGAGCGGAGATATCCCGAACCCGGCGAATCCTCCATCAGGCTGCAAGTTCCATACGCGCTGCCCGTTTGCCACAGATATCTGCCGTGAGCAGGTGCCGGTATTCCGCAACGTAGGCGGAGATCATTATGTCGCCTGCCATTTGGTGTAGAATAGCGAAAACTTGATATTAAAGTCTGTCTAATATGAAGCTTAGGTTGGTTTGCCTAACGGGGTTGCTAAGGTTGCAACGATAAAAAAGGTCAAGTAGGGGACTCATACTAGCCCCTTACTTGACCCTTTTTGACTCAAATCGCATTTGTTTGGCAGGATGGCCTCTCGCAGCAGCTAAGAAATAGCTGATGAGTTCTTATCCTCATATTCCGCCATTAAGCCAAGAGCTCCTTACAATGAATGAAGTTGGAAGTGGGATCGAATTATTCCTTCTTTTGTAGGATCATCGATTGGAAAAATTGATTCAATTGTGCTAGGCACTCGTTCTTGA
>NZ_JADMOL010000010.1:90999-138682 GCF_015558675.1 Paenibacillus sp. 1001270B_150601_E10
ACGGTCGGTTGCCGTCTTCTTGACCGCAAGAATAAATCCATCGATACTTTGGCGCAGCCGAAGGCGATGAGAAGGAATAGGATCGACCATATAAGGGCAGGCACTCCTGTGACATGAGCAAGATTTGCTGCGTCGCCAGCAGCGGATGGCTGTTGAATCGATAGCGTGACGAGAATCATGGTGCTTACGACCGAATCGACAAGACAGATAAATGCGAGCAGCAGGTAGTAGAATTCCTTCACTCTCTCCCAAGGGAGCAAGTAGACACAGATGTTAATAGCGATGAAGCCGAGCGTCCAAAGCACGCCATACATATTTCGAATAAAGAAGAGCAGGCTGATGATGGCTACCACCGTTAGCAGAATGAGGCCGATTTTTTGCTGGAATCGGGAATATAGAAGAAATAGCAGCATCGCAACCACAGACGAGAAGATGTACCCCGCTAAGGAAATAAGAATGAACTGCCATTTATATTGAGCCAACGATTGGGTAACACCGCTATGGTCGGCAAACAAGTAGATGAACTGCACATCCCCTGATAACACCAGCGTCATCAGCGCGTGGCCGAACTCATGGATGAGTGTATCTACATTTCGAAAGAAAAAGGAAAAGGGAATTAGACGGGTGAGAATCCAGGCACCTAAAAGGAACAGCACCGTCTTTAATCCTCGATTCATGGATTCGCCTCCAATAATGAAATTTGCTAATCCTAACACAGAGCCTATAAATCAGCTTGAGAAATCCGCCGCAGGGCGAGAAGATCCTTAGAATCGCTGTAGTTATCGCATTTTCGAGATTACAGCTTTAAAGGCTGAATTACTTAAGCAAAGGAGAATGCTATTGCTTCCTCAGTAGCTTCTGTCCTGTCCGTTTTGAATAGCTGATAACGAATTGATGAAGAGTAACGCCTCAAATCGTCATATTAGCTCTATTGTAGCGTATGTATAGAGATTATGGAGTATCTCCTTTTGAGGATGTAAACACCGCTCAAATTTTAATGGATCTGACTTAGGTTAATCGTGCTTGATTTGTCATCATAAGGGCAGGACAATTCTGCATTCCGCTTTAACTTATTGATTCTAATGATCATTGATAGAGGTTGCATTGGTCATATAGGGACAGGCCACACCTTTTCATAGAGAATGGACAAGCTGTTCTCGCTTCTTATGGTAGAAATAAGGATAAGGACTAGCATGACCTCGTTTGCTCTTTATTGGTCAGACGGTAGAATGAGGAGAATTCCTTCATTTGTGTTACACCATTGTCGTTTAAAGATAAAAGATCGGCAATTAGCTGATGAACAATAACTCAAAATGGATTTGTGTAAGAAAGTGCAATTTCTTTGAACCATTTTACAATGGATGTAACCGTTTTCCTATTATAATAGGAAGACGTATAGGAATCACATACCCTTGAATTTCATGCCATCCGTTGAGATGCGAGCATGAAAGACTTCAAGATTGGAGTGGATGAAATGAAGCTGGGAATCAGCACGTACTGTTTGTATGGTGCAATGGAAAATGGGAAAATGGATGTGCTTCAAGCAATGGAATGGATGAAGGAGCAGGGAGCAGACCATGTTGAGATCGTGCCTCTGGGATATGACCTGATCGAAACGCCAGCATTGATTGATAGCATTGTGAATAAAGCAAAAGAACTGGATCTTGAGATCTCCAACTACTGTATCGGAGCCAACTTTGCTGGCTTGGATGAAGTAGCATTTGAGAACGAAATTAAGCGCGTACAAGCTCATGTGGATGTTGCGAACCAATTGGGCGTTAAGCTGATGCGCCATGATGTGGCATCGCGTCCTCATGCCGAGACAGGCACCGCTTACTTTGAGCAGGATCTTCCGCAGCTCGTGGAGGCATGCCAGCGCATCGCTGATTATGCGAAGCCTTACGGCATTACAACGAGCGTGGAGAATCATGGCTTCTATCTGCAAAATAGCGAACGCGTGCGTCGTCTCGTGCTTGCAGTGGATCGTCCAAACTTCAAGACAACGCTTGATGTGGGCAACTTCATCTGCGTGGATGAGCCTTCCCTTTACGCGGTGCAGCAGAACTTGCCGCTTGCATCGATTGTGCATTTGAAGGACTTCTATGTTCGTCCGGCTGACAGCAACATGGGCGAGGGCTGGTTCCAATCCTTGCATGGCCAATATGTCCGCGGAGCTATTGTAGGACATGGCGACTTGCCGCTGAAGGACATTGTGAAGCATGTAAAGAAATCCGGCTATGACGGCTACATTTCCATCGAGTTCGAAGGTATGGAAGATTGCCTGACAGGTACTCGTGCTGCACTCGCAACATCACGCCGTCTGTGGGAAGAAGCTTAATATTAGAATTAAGATTGTCCCGTGTAGTGTTATGAAATGTGATGAAGATGCAAGCTGCTATGAGAGGGATTTATGTTATCGCATAGAAGTTAGTAAGCAGTTCAATAACGTGAACATATCTTCTAACCGAACCTTAAGGAGGAACTAACATGAGCAAGTTAAGAGTAGGGATTATCGGTGCAGGGTCTATCTCTGAGATGCACTTTGAAGGTTATGCTAAAAATGAACAGGCAGAAATCGTAGCTGTGTGTGACTTGAATGAGGAGCGCGCTCGCGAGAAAGCAGACAAATACGGTGCGAAGCTTGTCTATACGGACTATAACGAGCTGCTTGCCAACCCTGACATTGATGCAGTCAGCATCTGTACATGGAATAACTCCCATGCTCCGATTAGCATTGCGGCTATCAATGCTGGCAAGCACGTGTTGGTGGAGAAGCCATTGTGTAAGACCGTAGAAGAAGCACTTGCAGTACAAGAAGCTGTGCGCAATTCAGACAAAGTGCTTCAAGTCGGCTATGTTCGCCGCTTTGCGATGAACACCTCTGTATTGAAGAAATTTATCGATGCAGGCGATCTTGGAGAGATCTATTATGCAAAAGCAACCTGTCTTCGCGTATTGGGTAACCCAGGCGGATGGTTCAGTGACGTTGAGCGTTCCGGCGGCGGTCCTGTAATCGACCTTGGCGTTCATGTTATCGACGTGCTCTGGTACCTCATGGGCAAGCCAAAGGTGAAGTCTGTAACGGGTAATGCATACAACCGTCTTGGCAACCGTAAAAATATTGAGAACTACAGCTTCTATAAAGCTGCAGATTATAATGCAGAAGTCAATACGGTCGAAGATTTGGCGAATGCATTGATTCGCTTTGAGAACGGTGCATCCTTGGCGCTTGACGTGAGCTTCTCTGTGCATGCGAAGCAGGATGAAACGAGCGTGAAGCTGTATGGGGACAAGGGTGGCGCTGAGCTTGAGCCGAAGCTTGAAATCTTCAGTGAGAAGCACAACACGATTTTGAACATGACACCGAAAATTGACTTCTCATCCTTCGACTTCAATGCTGCATTCCGCAATGAAGTATTCGGCTTCGTAGACGCGAGCTTAGGCAAGTCCGAAACACGCTGCCCAGTGGAAGACGGAGTAGAGATGATGAAGATTCTGTGCGGAATTTATGAGTCCAGCCGTACAGGACGTGAAGTGGTATTCGAATAGGATTCTGAAGGAATCCGTGTAGATGAATAGAAACTTGGATTGTTGAAAGGAGAGATATTGGACGATGGTTAAACTAACGAACTCCATTGGCGTCATTACGGACAGCTTCCGTGTACCTGTGCGTGAAGCGTTGGTGAAGGCGAAGGAAGTTGGGGCAGATGGCGTACAGATTTATGCAGTAAAGGGCGAGATGGCTCCTGAAAATCTTAGCGCTGAAGCTCGTAAAGAATTGAAGACATACATTGATGACTTGGGTCTGCAAATCTCTGCTCTTGTTGGGGACTTTGGCGGTCATGGGTTCCAAGACAGCAAAGCGAACCCTGAGATTATCGAGAAGTCGAAGCGTGTCATGGATCTTGCCTTTGATCTTGGCACCAATATCGTTACAACGCATATTGGGATTGTGCCGCATGAGGAGAATGAGATCTATACCGCGATGCAAACGGCTTGCGAAGAGCTGAGCCAATATGCGAACAGCATGGGCGGACACTTTGCGATCGAGACAGGTCCGGAGCCTTCTGCGCATTTGAAATCGTTCCTTGATACGCTGACAGGTCATGGCGTAGCGGTTAACTTTGACCCTGCGAATATGGTTATGGTTACGGGAGACGATCCGGTTCAAGGCGTATATACCTTGAAGGATTACATTGTTCATACTCATGTGAAGGATGGCAGACGCCTTCGTGAGGTCGATCCTCGCGACGTGTATGGCATGCTTGGCTATGAGCCCATGACGCATGAGAAGATTGCAGAAATGGCAACCTCCGGTCCATTCGTTGAGCTTCCGCTTGGCGAAGGAGACGTGGACTTCGATAAGTATTTCCAGGCGCTAGTGGATATTGGCTACAAGGGCTACTTGACGATTGAGCGCGAGGTGGGTCAGTCACCAGAGGTTGATATTCGCAAGGCCGTAGAATTTATAAAGCGTTATAAATAAGAGTGCGCTAGCCTCCATACCATCTATGAAGCTTCTTAGAAGTCGATAGAATGGGTGGAGGTTTTTTGCTCTTTTTCAGCCAGCCTTCACATCATGTTCATTTACAAAATAAACCAATAATGTTATGTTGAACGTGAAGATATTGATACGAAGAGGAGGAGTGATGATGTTGACAACAAGTCCGATTCAGGGTCGTGTATCCAGTGTGTTTATCCCTGTTCGTCAAATTGAGGCTGCCAGAGACTGGTACTGCAGCTTGCTTGGTATTACAACGCCATGCGAGATCTTGAATGGGCACTTGTGTCCGATACCGACAAAGGGAGCTTTGCTGATTCTAGATACGATGCCGAAGTGGAGCCAAGAAGGCGAGCAGGGGCTGCCTAGATATGATGCTCCGTCTGTCATGCTGCATACGGATCATATTGAAGCCTCCTACTCTTTCGTCACCCAACTAGGAATTGAAACGGTAACCGAGATTGAAAATGGGCATTGGTTTGTCATTAAGGATCTGGATGGAAATTACTTAATGATCAGCTCATAGACTCTTTTTTCGACATTTTTCGCTTATTTTCTACTAAACTTTCGGAATTTGAAGGGGTAGAAGTGGTTCTAGCTAGCAAAATCCAGTATAATATCTGTTGTCAATAGTTTTACCATATATTTAAGATAAAAGGGGAATCAGCATGATTGTTCTGGACGCCAAGCCGCTTCAGCACCTCCTACAGCCGTTGCTGACATCTGTGACCTATGTACCGTCTTTTGTTTATGCCGTATTAAGCTCGAATATTGAAGGGTCGATCTGGGTAAATGATGAAGGGCACCCAACGACAGCGGTGATTGGTACAGGCAGTGGATTATATGCCGTGTTAGGTGATGCCTCGGACAAGCACGTAGAAGAATGGCTGCGTAATCTTTATGATTATCAGTACAAGGACAGCCAGAAGCGATTTGCGTTATTTGCTACGGCTTATGAATGGGAAGAAAGCCTAGCACGAATTATGGGCAATGAAGGAGAACGCAGTTCCCGCATGTCCTATGAACTGAAAGGACATTTGTATGCATTTCCACCCGCTTATGTAGAAGCGGGCTTTGGGCTTCAGCGGATTACGATGGGAACGATAGCTGCCAGTTCAACCTTCACAGAGTCCTACTATAAAGAGAATTGGGGCTCGGTTCAGCAGTTTATGCGAAAAGGCTTTGGCTATGCCGTTACTTTCGGGGGCAAGATTGTGAGCGAATGCACGGCGATATGTCTTGGTTCTCCCTATGTTGAGATTGATATTGCCACGCATCCAGATTATCGTGGCCTTGGTCTTGGGCGATTTGCAGCTGCTGCTTTTATTCAGCACTGTGCTCGTGAAGGATTAATCCCTCGTTGGGAATGCGATGTCTCGAACGTATCTTCAATGAGGCTAGCAGAGAAGCTCAATTTCTCTCATTCGAACGGCTATACCGTTTTTT
Organism: Paenibacillus sp. 1001270B_150601_E10; assembly: GCF_015558675.1. Classification (GTDB taxonomy): domain Bacteria; phylum Bacillota; class Bacilli; order Paenibacillales; family Paenibacillaceae; genus Paenibacillus_B. The sequence continues at coordinate 96,947 of NZ_JADMOL010000010.1, forward strand.
TTTAAAAGTAGACAGACGAGGCTTGCTGAACATGAGGCTCTCTTCTAAGATACCATTCAATTATGCTCGCCAAACAGAAGGGGAGAGGGAGACGCATGATTCTAAAGTCCGTACAATTTACTTCATTCCGGCAAGATCTGCTGCAGGACTATCCCTTTAGCCTCCCAATGGTTCAGGCGATGGACCAGCTGTCGTTTGAAGCTCCAGTCACCCTATTTGTAGGTGATAACGGATCAGGGAAGTCAACGATTCTCGAGGCGATTGCTGCTGCGATCGGTTCCGTCACAGTCGGGGCAATCGCGGTGGATGACGATCCAAGCCTTCAGCCTGCTCGGGCACTTGGCAGGACGATAAGATGCTCATGGTCAGTAAAGACGAAGAAAGGGTTCTTCCTGCGCTCAGAGGACTTTCTGAACTTTGCAAGGCAAATGTCCAAGACCCGTCAAGAGATGGTTGAGCGACTAGCCGAGATCGAGGAAGAGTATAAAGATCGGTCGATCTTTGCACAGAATCAAGCGCGAATGGCATACTTGAACTCTATTTCCGAGATGGACCGCTACTATGGCAAGGATTTGGATGCAAGATCGCATGGCGAGAGTTTTCTGAAGCTGTTCCAATCACGGTTTGTTCCCGGCGGCTTGTATTTATTAGACGAGCCTGAGACTCCCTTGTCACCGATGAAGCAGCTGTCCTTTATCTCGATGCTTAAAGACATGGTGGCGGAGGGAAGCCAGTTCATTATCGTCACGCACTCGCCTATTCTAATGGCGTTCCCAGGGGCAGACATCTATAACTTTGATGCGCTTCCTATCGAAAAAGTAGCCTATGATGATCTTGAGCATGTCAATCTGATGAGGGATTTTTTGAATCAGCCTGAACAGTATTTGCGTCATTTATAAGGAACAATAAACAAGCGGATACCTTGAGTGCCATGCGCCTCGAGGTACCCGCTTTTTTCTACACCAGATAGATATTAAATGCCCCATTCGCGAAGATTCAAGCTGCGAACGCCTTCTACCACATATGGATCGCTCTTCGCTAGCTGCTCGGCTTCCTCGAAGGAGTCTGCAATGTAGATAACCATGCCGCCTGAGCCGTCTTTGAAAGGTCCCTTTAAGTATACCTTTCCTTGTTCCTTCAGCTTGTCCAAGTACTCCAAGTGATGAGGGCGATAGGTTTGATTTTTGGATTCATCGATCATATCTAGAATTGCGGCATAGTAGGCCATGGTTTTATCGTCTCCTTTGGTATAATAAAAAAGAGTGATGGCATTGCGTACAAGCTCATGTCGATTACCGACAACATGAATTCATTAAGATGGTTCCATTATATCGAATGAAGGGTGATATTCACAATGATAGTCAATGAGAAAATCAAAGCCTCTGAAGTTCAGCTTACAGGTATAGATGGAGAGGATTTAGGCATTGTCTCAACGCAGGAGGCGCTAGCTATGGCCAAGAAGCTAAAGGTGGATTTGGTCTGCACCTCTCTTTACCAAAGCCCGCCGCCATGCAAGTTAGTGGGAAAAGGTCAGGCCAAAGAGGAAAAAGCAAGCGCCAAGAAGCGAGAACGAGCAGCAAAGGTGAAGGAGATCCGTCTTACACCGCACATTGAAGATCATGATTATGATACGAAAAAGCATCAATGTGAAAAAATCCTGCGTGCTGGAGACGCTGTTCAGCTTGTCATTCGACTTTCGAATAGTAAAGAAGGCGATAAAGCGAAGAAGCTGCTCCAAGAGCTGATAAATGATTTGAAAGAGGCTGGCGTAAAGGAAACAGGGATTCAAGTAAGCGGCAAGCAAGTGGCTGTTAAACTGAATTCAAAAGGATAAGTGCTAAGCCGCAGTATCTCTGCATGATACAACAAGAATAGGAATGTTCTTGCTTGAAGATAGCTTGAAAGAGAGCTATCTTTTTTCATGTATGCAAATTGGCTCTCTACAGCGATTAGGTGAAAAGGCATCCAAGCATAACGGAATTGTAATCGAAGGCTGTGTCAACATATGGTATAATGAAAAACCAGTTTGAAATTCAGAGATTCTGAGAAAAGAGGTTCTATAGAAGATGGCCGAAATGGATATAGATAAAGAACTTGCCAAGTTAATTAGCGATCATATGACAGAATATGTGATCGCCTTTGCTAAAATTATTGATAATGAAGTGTCTGCTTCTCAGTATTTCATTTTACAAACCATTGAGGAATCTGGACCAAAGACTTCATCAGAATTGGCGGCATTGCTAGGCGTATCCCTTCCTGCGATCACGAATCTGACCAATAAGCTCGAGACGAAGGGATATGTTGAACGCCAAGTCATGCATGAAGACAGACGCAATATTCGGGTCATGATTACAGCGCAAGGGGAGTCGATCGTTCAGCGAATGCTGAATAAGCATTGCAAGCTGTCCGAGATCCTGTTTACAAGCTTTAGCCCGGAGGAGAAGGAACGCCTTGCAATCGCCTATCGCAAAATGATCCAGGTATTGAAGCTGGAAGCGGGCATGCGAGCCGTTGAGCAAGATGAGGCGATGGAAGGGTAAACGAGTTATCATCCTGTAAAGCGTATCGCGTTTCTCATATCATGCAAGCAGTATGCCATACCGGACAATGAAATAAGAGAAAAAGGGACTCTGCCGATTAAGCAAAGTCCCTTTTACTATCTATAGGGCTTAGATCGCCCAGTTTCCGTTGCGGAATACAGGTACGACTGTACCGTCCGCTTGGATGCCGTCGATGTTCATTTCTGACGAGCCGATCATGAAGTCTACGTGCGTAATGCTGCTGTTCACGCCATTCTCAGCAAGTTCATCACGCGTCATCTTCTTGCCGCCCTCGACATTGAACGCATAGCCGCTTCCGATTGCCAAGTGGTTCGAAGCATTTTCATCAAAGAGAGTGTTGTAGAATAGAATGTTGGACTCGGAGATTGGGGATTGGTGCGGAACCAATGCCACTTCACCCAAGTAGTGAGAGCCTTCATCGCTATCGATGAGGTGCTCGAGCACTTCCAAGCCCTCTTCCGCTTCCGCTTTTACGATGCGGCCATTTTCAAATGTCAGCTTGAAGTTGTTGATTAGGTTGCCGCCGTAGCTCAAAGGCTTCGTGCTGGATACATAGCCGTCTACGCCATCACGCTGAGGAACCGTGAATACCTCTTCCGTCGGCATATTCGCCATGAATGGAACTTCCTTCTCATTGGTGCTGCCTGCGCCTACCCACAAATGCTTTTTAGGTAGAGCAATGGTAAGGTCTGTTCCTGGTGCCGTGTAGTGAAGCTTCTCGAAATGATAGTGGTTAAGCACATCCACCTTCTTGTGAAGATTAGCGTTGTGCTCGGTCCAAGCTTGAATCGGGTCTTCCGCCTGGAGACGAACGCTGTTGAAGATCGCTTCCCACAGCTTCTCAACCGCTTCATCTGCTGTTGCGTCAGGGAACACTTTTTTCGCCCAGTCTTGGGAAGCAGCAGCCACGACTGTCCAGCTTACTTTATCGGATTGCACATGCTGACGATAGTTTTCAAGCGCCTTGCCCGCAGCCTTCTGGAATGTGGCGATTCGCTTAGGATCAATGCCTTTCAGGTTATCCGGATTCTGAGAGACGATTGCGATAAAGGCAGCACGCTTCTCAACTTGAGAATCACGCTTTAGCTTCTCCCACTCTGGATAGTTCTCAAACACTTCGTCTGCTGCTTTTTCGTACTTCATGCGTGCGAGTGCATCATCGGACCAGTCTACATGAACATTGCTTGCTCCTGCTTCATAAGCCTTGCTTGCCACGAGACGAGCAAGCGGTGCTACCTCGATGGAAGCGCCAATAACGACCTCTTGATCTGGCTGGACGTTGACCCCAACTTTCACGATCAGCTCTGCGTATTTTTCTAACAAGGATTCAAATGTTGCCTTAGACATCTTATGTACGCCTCCTGTATTCATGGTTATTATGATTACTATAAATATAACCAACTTTCGTTATTCATACTAATCCTTACTATACAACTTCATATGTTCAAAATCTATCCATCCTACCAAACAAATGACTAAAAAATAACACCTATCAAACGTGAAAAAGGTAAGAAGCATAAACCGCTGCTTCTTACCTGCACATATGATGAAAGGCCTGTGATTATGATAGTCTTATAGACTCATTACCCACACTTATAACGTTACCCTTTGACCGAACCGGCAAGCATTCCTTTCATGATCTGTTCCTGGAAGATCAGATAAATGATTATGGTCGGAATGACCGATATCGCTAAGGCAGCAAGCGTAAGACTGTAATCAGTGCCGTAGCCATCTGCAAAGATGGATAAGCTGAGCGGCAATGTCTTAAGCGACGGCTTATTGATCAGCACGAGCGGAAAGGCAAAGTCGTTCCAGAAGCGAAGGAAACCAAGCACAGCTACTGTTGAGATTGCCGGCAGCGATAACGGAAGCATGATTCGGAAGAATATGCTCCAGTATCCAGAACCGTCTACAGTGGCGGCCTCCTCCAATTCCTTTGGGAATGTTGACATATACGCAGAAATGATAAAGATGGCGATTGGCAGCTCAAAGGCGATATAAGGCAGAATCAATGCAGGATACGTATCGAGCAGCGCCATCTCCTTCATCATAATAAACAGTGGCACGAGCGTGCTGTGCACAGGGATGAGCATTCCGATCAAGAAGATTCCCATGATCGCCCCTTTTAGCCGAAATTGAAAGCGTGAGAGGATAAAGGCTGCCAGTGATCCAATCAGCACTGTAAGAATCAAGGAAATGAACGTTACGATTACGGAGTTCATGAGCGCGATGTCCATTCCTGCAACCTTCCAGGCTCGGCTAAAGTTGTCGAAGTGCCAAGTAGAAGGAAGCCCAAACGGCCGAGAAAAGAACTCTTGGTTATCCTTAAAGGCGCTTACGAATAGCCAGAAGAGGGGATACAGCGTCAGCAGCGCATAGATGGTAAGCAGCAGCCGCGTAACACCGCTTCCTGCCTTTCTGATGACGATGCTCCCTCCGCGAGCGGAGGAGGATATGGGATTTGGTTGGGTATGCATTGGTGCTCCTCCTCTTGCCTAAACGACATTTTTATTGCGATTCATCAAAAATTGACTGCCAGCAATTAAGATCAGACTAAGAATGACGATCGAAGTAGATACGGCACTACCGTATCCGTATCGGAAGATATTAAAGGTGTTGTTATACATATAAGTTGCAAGCAGCTCCGTAGAATTGGCAGGACCGCCTCGCGTCATTACGAAGATGAGGTCAAAGGCCTTTAAGCTTCCAGATATACATAGGATGATGGCGACCTTGATCGTTCCCCAGATCATCGGCAGGGTAATCTTGAACAGCTTAAGCAAGCCAGTAGCGCCATCCATTTGTGCAGCATCGTTCATCTCGCTTGGAATGTTCTGAAGTGCTGCAATGAATAAGATCAGATAAGGACCGATGTTGCTCCAGATGATCGGTGGACCGATGGAGAGCATCGCGACTTTAGGGTCGGACAGCCAGCCTAGCTTCCACGAGGACAGCCCTAAGGTGTCCAATAGGAAGTTCAGAATCCCGATCTGGGGATGATAAATATATCCCCAGATCAGTCCGATTACGACAGACGAGAGCACCATTGGCATAAAGATGGATGCGCGCACAAAGCGTTGAAACCAAGAATTGCGGACGAGCACGATGGCTAACAGCAGGGCGATGGGCACCTGGCCAAAGACGGAGTAGGCTACAATATACAGATTGTTGACAAAGGATTTCCAAAAAATCTCATCCTTTATGACCTCTGCATAATTGTCGAGTCCAATAAACTTCATCTCGCCGATCCCTTTCCAGCTGAAGAAACCATAATACGATGACCAAAATACAGGGACGACAACAAACAGGAGATACAGGATAAGGGCAGGAAGCAGGCCTGCGATGATAAATGCCCTAGTGCGAGCAGCTGTTGTCATAATTAAGGTTCCCTTTCAACATAAGAATGTCTATTCTTTCAATCCTTGCTCTTGTGCGTCTTGAATCTTCTTCGCAATATCCTCTGGCTTAGCGCCTAACAGCAGTTCTTGCAGGCCATTGTTCACGGCTTCTGTAGCTTGAGAGGTAAGTCTTGCATCATAAACAGGCGTACGGCTGACTTTATTGACAAGCTCATAAAGATCAGCGAACAATGGATTCACTTTGCTCTTGTCAAGCTCAGCCTTAAAGCTGATAAGCTGATTAGCTTCAAGTGTGATCTTCTGCGCTTCAGGTCCAGCAAGCGCCAATACTAATTTCTCAGCCGCTTCTTTAGTAGCGCCTTCAACTTTGCTGCTCATGGCAGGTCCCACACCGATTGCGCCTGATAAAGAGTTTGGATCGCCTTTGCCATTTGGAATCGACGGGAGCACGGCCACACCAGTATTGGCAAGAATCTCTTCAGAAGCGGACGCTACAAGGTTCGTTACCGCCCAACCGCCCTCAATCATCATAGCAGCCTTGCCTTGAGCGTATAATTGTTCCATTTGCGTCGTATCAATCGCGTTAAAGCCATCTTGAAATGCGCCGGCAAGAGCAAGCTGCTGCATATAAGACAGCGCTTCCACGAATTCCGGATCTGTAAACTTCGCGCCATCCTGTTCGACGGCTTTGTTAAACCACTCTGTACCCGTTACACGGTCTGCGAGTGAGCTCAAGATGCTTGATTGCGCAAGCCACGGCGCTTTATTGCCAAGTGCAATCGGAATGATGTTCTTCTCATTAAGTACTTTTACCGCTTGGAGCAGCTCATCCCAAGTTGTTGGAACGGACAATCCGTTGTCGGATAAAATCTTCTTGTTGTAATACAGGATCGATGTTGGTGATAAACTCATTGGTGCGCTGTAAATCTTGCCTTCAAAGGTGAAATCATCAAAGGAGTTAGGCAGATATCCGTCCTTCCAGTCCGGGTTCTTGTTCAGCAGATCATCGATAGGCTGAATCACGCCAGCAGAGGAGAATTCCTTCGCTACTGTACCAGGATGCATAATAAATACATCCGGCAGTTCGTTTGCGGCAGCTACGGTTTTAAGGCGCTGACGGTAGCCATCTGGTGGAATAGCTTGGATCTCAAGCTGGATGTTTTCATGATCCTTTTGGAACTGGTCGATGACACCGCGCATGGCTTTCGCTCGAAGATCTTCACCAGTGAAGTTATGCCACAAGGTCAGCTTTACCTTTTCTGCTGGCTGTTCGGCTGAGTTGGAACTGTTGTCTTTGTTATCTGTGGAAGCGTTACTTCCTCCGCCGCAGCCTGTGAGGACAGTCGTCAATATGAGCACAAAGACGAGCGCTTGAATCCATTTTCTAGACATCTTCATAACCCCTCCTAATATCTTTGTTCCCCTTCAGTATAGATTGGCAATGGTGCACCCAAAAGGGGACATCATTCAGATGAAGGGTAGACAATTTTCAGTTTGATGATTGCAGACTGCGATATTCAGTTGGTGTCTTTCCCTTAAGTTTTTTAAATAACTGACTGAAATATTTGATATCCTCATAGCCTACAGCACGGGCGACCTGACTGATCTTCATCTCTGAGGCTTTAAGAAGCTCAGAGGCTCTCTCTATCCGTTCACGGGTAATGAAGTCGATGTAATTCTGGCCTGTTTCTCGCTTGAATACTTCGCTAAAATGGTTCGGGTTCAGATGGACCTCGCGTGCGACCTGCTGGAGCGTAATGCCTGTATGCAAATGATTGCGAATATATATAATGGCCTGTTCCACATAAGAATTGCCACGATGCTCAGACGATTGCTGCCGATAGCTGTCCATGAGATGACAGCAGGCATCGTACAAGGCTTGCTCGGGTGAGAGGTGAATGCCTTGCTTATGCTTGCGGATTGGCGGAGGAGCCGTCATAGAATGAGCATTCGAACCGCATACACGCTCAATGAAGCGATACCCTGAGATCATAATGGAATGCATATAAGCCTGTATCGATTCGGGTGTAACCTGCTCATCCTGAAGCTGGGATGTGATCTTCTGATTGATCCATACATGCAGTTCTGCGCGGTTGCCCTTGACAAGAATAGCAGCAAGCTCTGCTTCCTCCTCCATTGAGCATACGGTTCTACCTCCTTTTCGGACGATAATGTCGCTATAGTTGAGCAGCCCTCTGTCTCCTGCTATGGTCCGGTATTCAAAAGCCTGCATGGCTGATTTATAAGAGTCAGGCCAGCTTGAATAATGGGGGACCTTTGTCCCAAGTGCGGCAAAGATGGTACATTTCAGCATCCTCTCCATCCGTTCTAGCACCTGTCTCAGATAACCCTGCTGATCCATCTCTGTAGGAGAACGCAGCACAACCAGAATATGATCGTTGCCTACGAGAATGTGGCAGGGTAGCGTCTCTCCGATCACATTATGTATCGCAAACAACAGCAAGGCAGGGTCCTCCCAGCCAGTGGCATGAATAATCATCAGTTGATCGTAAGAGGAAGGCTCATCAAGTTTGAACTGCTGCACTGACTGTGTTAGCAGATGGGCCTCTTTTACCCCTTCCTTAATGAGCTGTTCAAGCAACTGCGTGCGTAATGCATGATCACTTAAACTCCCTCTTTTTTGCTCCGCGAGGTGATCTGCAATTCGCTGCTTGGCTTTCAGCATCGTCTTAATGATTTCTTCCGGACGGCTCGTTTTCAGCAAATAATCGCTGACACCTTCTCGCAGCGCTTGCTGGACATAGCCGAAATCGTCGTATCCCGATAAGATGACAATCTCCATAGATGGGTATTGACGATGAAGAATCGAAGCAAGCTCAAGTCCGCTCATGCCCGTCATTCGAATATCCGTCAGGACGATATTCGGCTGCTCGACAGGAATTCGCTCAAGGGCTTCTTCAGCGGATGCCGCGGGCATCAGCGCTTTAATTCCAAGTGCCTGCCAATCGATAACTTGTTGAATACCCGTGCGTATGATCATTTCATCATCGACAATAAGTAGTTTCATTGTGCTTCCTCCTTGTACGGAATTATGAAGGATACCTGAGTGCCATGCCCTTCGGTGCTCTCGATCGTAAGTCCTGTGCCTGTACCGTAGTGCAGCCGGAGCCGTTGATGCACATTGCGAAGCCCGTAGCTTTCCTTTCGCTCTGTAGGCGAATCCTGTTCCATCGGCTCTGCCAGTTCTGCACGGATCAGCTGCAACCGCTCGTTTGGTATGCCAAGTCCTGAATCCTCTACAATAAACTGAATATACTGATCGTCGAGCGCTTCGACGGTTACGGAGATGTAGCCAGGCTCCTGCTTTTTCATGATGCCATGAATGATGGCATTTTCGATGAGCGGCTGGACGAGCAGCTTTACCATCATATGCTGTTCAAGTGCTAGCGGAACACGGAATTCCAGCTCAAATTGATTCGGGTATCGCAGCTTTTGAATAAAGCCGTAGTGCTTTGCATGTTCAATCTCCTGCTTGATCGTGCAGTACTCGCTGCCTTTGTTGAGACTAAAGCGGAGAAAGTCGCTCAAGGAGCCGACCATGTCTGCGATGCGAGTATCCTTGTTCATCAGTGCCAGCCAGTGAATGCTGGCAAGGGTGTTGTACAGAAAGTGGGGATTCATTTGAGCCTGCAAGGCCAGCATATCCGCCTCTTTCTTTAGTCCTTCATTGCGCTGCACTTCGTTCATGAGGCGCTGAATCCGTTCATACAGCCTATTGTAGCTGTGGATCAACATGCCTACTTCATCGGAAGAATGGACCGGCAGCGTAACGACTTGATCCTCAGGCTGAAAATCCTTCAAGGACTGAGCCAAAGTATGCAGCGGCTTCGTGACATGTTGGACAAGAAACAAAATAAAACCTGCCATGATCATCATTGCGAGTCCTACCGCGACTGCTGTTAAGGTGAGCACATATCGGCTCTGTGCATGGAACTGCTCATATGGAATGACAGCCAGCAAAGTCCAGTCCACTTCAGGAATGCGCTTATATACGATTGTTAATTTGTCGCTGCCTTGCCCCGTATTAATGAATCCCTGATCGTCCTTCATCTCGGGGAGAAGCGGGAGTGCCTCTGATACGGGCTCCATCAGCATATCTCGCTTGCCTCCAGAGATAATCGTTCCTTGATCATCCAGCATAAGAACATAGCCTTGGGAAGCGATGCGGGATGGTGTCATAAATTGAGCAAGCACACGCTCATTGATGCTAATGGAAAGGGTTCCTTTGGATTTGTAGGTGGTCATGCTGCCAATGGGTCGAAGCAAGGAGAGCACCCGCTCCTCCCCATTCGTCGTAATGTTGGTATACAAGGAGGTCCAGCGCTTATGCTGCTGATCCTGTTCTAACTTGTTCTCTGATGAAGTAATGAGTCCATTGGTGAAAATCGTGGTGTTGGATAAAGCGTGATTGCCATTGTTCGGATAGATGGAGATGTTGGAAATGTACTTTTTCGAATAAACGAGATTGGATAGGAAGCCCATGATCTTAATCTGCAAAGAGCTGTCTGCCTGCGGCTTCGCCAAATAACGCTGAATGTCCTCCTGCCCGATGAGAAAAATGGACATATCTTCTGCATCTTGAAGAATGAATTCCAGATTCGTTTGAATCTGCTCAAGAATGCTAGTGCTCGCTTGCTTGGTCTTCTCCTCAGCTTCTAAAGCCGCAACATTGTACAGCACGTAGCCTAATGAGAGGAGTGGGAACAGAATAGACCCTAGCAGTATGACAGACAGCTTGCGCTTCAACGATTTGCCCAACCATCGCTGCACGACAATCCCTCCTAGATAGACGAATGACAAATAGATGATTCGACACAACTTGCTGAAATTATACAGCATTCAACAACGTTGAGGGAGTGGTTGAGGAAAATAATCCCTTATACACCCTGAAGCAAGCTGCTTCTATGCTATCGATCATACAGAGATACAGATGAAGAAAAGCTCAGTAAAAAGTCTCATATCCACACTAGCGGAATTATGCAGCCTGCCTGTTCCTTCGCGCTAAAACTGAATAACATAACCATAGACCATACGATGAGGAGGGGGATGACTGTGGTCGCCGTTCGCAAACGCCGTAAGGTTCGTTCTAGCGCCCGAAGAAGTAAACGTCGAGTGCGGAGAGGCGATACTCTTTCTCGGAAAAAGAGGCGGGCTGCAAGCTCGCGAAGACGGAACAAAAGGCGAAATCATCGGCTTCATGCTGCTAGGCGCATTCCAAGCATGCATATGCCGCTACATGGGCTGCCGATTGGCATACAACATGAGCATCAAGCAGCGTCTGCAACAGCATTAGCCGTATCTCAAAATTCTATTTCAAAGACGCCGCTCATCGAGCCGCCTTTGCCATCCGCAGCTGCAGGCAGTAGCCCTCTTTCATCGGCCCCATTCCAACAACCGCTTCCCACGAACGCGGAGCATCCTGAATGGCTGTCATCGGTCTCAGCTGGCCTCGTCAACGCTGATGAATCCATTCAAACGGAGCCGCGCTCCCTGTCATCGAAGAATAACAGTCTCGCCTTATCTACCGGGGTTGCGACCAAACTCATTGCATTTTACTTGCCTCAATTCCATCGCATTCCGGAAAATGATGAGTGGTGGGGAACAGGCTTTACGGAATGGACGAACACGAGAAAGGCACGGCCTCTATATGAAGGACATTATCAGCCGCGAGAACCCTATCAGTTCAACTACTATAACCTTCGCCATGCACAAGTGAGGGAATGGCAGGCTGAACTTGCATCAGCATATGGGGTTTATGGCTTTTGCTATTATCATTATTGGTTCAAAGGGAAGCTTCTGTTGGAAACACCACTGCATGATATGCTATCTTCAGGCAAGCCAGACTTTCCATTTTGCTTGTCTTGGGCTAATGAGCCATGGACGCGCAACTGGGATGGGCGCAATGATCAGGTGCTGATTCATCAGGAGTATGGAGATCGGAAAGAATGGAAGGAGCACTTTTATTATTTGCTGGATGTATTCCGCGATCCTCGATATATTCGAGTAGAGAATAAGCCGATCTTTATTATTTATCGTGCGGAGCTTATTGAAGATTGCATGGAGATGCTTGAATACTGGCACAAGCTGGCAAGGCGCAGCGGGCTTGATGGAATCTATTTCATTGAGACAATGGGAGGATTTCCGCTTGCTTCACATGACATCTTTGACGCAAGACTTCAGTTCGAACCGATGTATACAACGGTTCATGATGTTCCCTTGAATGCCTTTCACCAGGTGTATCATTCTGTTAAGTTATCAGAAGAGCGCACACGGGAGCTGACGCTGGTCAACTATGATGCGGTGTGGACTCGAATGATTGAAAGAACGTTTGCCCCTACGGAGAAAAAGACATTCCTCGGCGGCTTTGTCGATTGGGACAATACAGCAAGGCGTGGAAAGGATGCGTTTGTCTTTCGCGGGGCATCACCGGAGAAGTTCGGCCATTATTTGCGTCAATTGGTGCAGAAGGCGGATCAGATGGGCAACGAGTTTACGTTTATTAATGCGTGGAATGAATGGGCGGAGGGAACGTATCTTGAGCCGGATCAAAAGCATGGCTATGCCTATCTGGAGCAGGTGAAGCAGGTCATGAAGCCGAAGAAGCAGAAAGAATGAATGCTCTCTATAAGCAAGAAGTGGCAGCTTGGGGGCTGGAACCAACTCAAGCTGTTTTATTTTTATAGGAATAATGCTTATGGTTCAGTCATGGGAAAAAGAAAACCACCCCACATTGTGAAATTCACCTCCATCTGTTTGGGGGTCACTTCATAGGGACGGTTATTCTGGTCAATTTAGATCTGTCCTTGACTCTTTCTTGACATGGTACAAAACATGTGGATACAGCGGGCTCGCTGTATCTACTTTTGGATGATTGAACGATTTCACATAATGCATGCCGACTTTCGCCATAACTCGTTGTGAAGGCTTATTGATATCTGCGGTGAAGCTGTATATTTCATCGAAGCCGAGCTCCTGAAAACCATATTGCAAGCAGGCAGCTGCACCTTCAGGCGCATACCCTTGTCCCCAGGCTTCTTTTTTCAACCTCCAGCCAATCTCGACACAAGGGGTAAAATCAGCCTCGAATACGGCTTTATGGAAGCCAATTAACCCGATGAAGGCTTTGGTTTCTTTGATTTCGACTGCATACAAGCCATAGCCGGACTCCTTAAACTCAGCTTGGATGACGTTATAGAACTGGTCTGTTTCCTCATGGGTCAGAGTTTTTGGAAAGTATCTCATCACGGTTTCATCTGCATTTAGCTGACGAAAAGGCTCAAGGTCATGCTCGCTCCAGCCGCGCAGCAGCAGCCTTGGCGTTTCGATATAGATCATGGTGCACCTCCGATTCTTTATCTATATTCGACACGGTGCCGGCAGCATCCTTTACTTCTTTGAGGCTAAGAGCATAAGCGTGCACAGATTGAGACATAATGCTGTTCATATATGACAGCCGAAGGACTTGCTTCTATACTAAAAGGAGAACTTTCGCTAGAAGGGGGAATACATCATATGAGTCAAACGAACAGCGCCTCATCTAAGCATACGATACAATTCGGAATTTATACGCTTGGAGATCTTGCAAAAGATCCGCATACGGGAGAGTGGAATACTCCAAAACAACGCCTTAAGGAGCTCGTAGAAGCTGCAAAGCTTGCGGATGATGCAGGGATCGAAGTATTTGGGGTTGGCGAGCATCATCGATTGGATTTTGCCGTATCCTCGCCGCCCGTTGTCTTGGCCGCGATCGCACAGGCCACGAGACAGATTCGATTAACCAGCGCGACAACGGTGCTTAGCACAGCAGATCCAGTGCGTGTGTTTGAGGATTTTGCAACACTCGACTTGTTGTCTGATGGACGAGCTGAGATTATATCAAGCCGAGGGGCTTTCTTAGAGCCCTTTCCTTTGTTCGGATACAAGCTGGAGCAGCATCAAGAAGTATTTGAAGAGCATATCCGCTTGCTTCAGCTCTTGAACCAGAAGGAACGTGTTACGTGGCAGGGCAATTATCGTTCCGCTATTGAGCATTCCGAAATTGCCCCCCGACCTGATCAAGAGGAGCTGCCTTTATGGATCGGGGTAGGAGGGACGACAGCCACCGCTGAGCTCGCGGGGACATGCGGGACAGGCCTTGTCTTGGCCATTCTTAAAGGAGACCCGCTCCAATACAAGCCATTGGTAGAGGCTTATCGAGAGGCAGGACGACAAGCGGGACACGCGGATGATCGCTTGAAAGCAGGCCTTACAGGTCACGGCTACATTGCTGATACAGCGGAGCAGGCGCGAACGGAGTTCTATCCCTACTACGCTAATTATAAAGCGCAGTTTAAGCGTCCGGATGCTGCTTATACGCCGCTTGCGAAGGAGCAGTTTGATGCGTTGGCTGCGCCGGATACAGCTTTTGCGGTCGGAAGTCCAGAACAGGTAGCCGAGAAGATTGTACGCATGCATCGGGAGTTTGGGCTCACTCGATATATGCTTCAAATGGATGTAGGCGGTGTCCCGTTCAAGAAGCTTGCTCGTGCTATTGAGCTGTTGGCGACAGAAGTACGACCATTGGTTGATCATGCGCTTATGAACGAATCATAGATAGTGGGGGAGTGGTGGCTTCTTTTTTATATGATTTCTTTGTCTTTTACTTAAGAAAGTGTTGTGCTTTCCTAAGTAAAGGTTATGGCCTATGATAAGGACTCCATGTGATTGGGGTCCTTTTTAATTTGCTTGAACGTCCTTTGGATTCACTATTTGCTAAGGCTGCTCTTTCTCCATAATCATTCTTTTCCAAAAATATGAATGAAAATAGAGGAATGATAATACGCTTGAAGAAGTGTAAGTACAACCATCATGATGCCGCATCTAAAATGAAAAAGGGTTTCGTCAAGGAGGGTATCTATAATGACCATTCGACTTGCCTTTATTGGTGCAGGAGGCATTGCTCATCATCATTTGAATACGCTTTCGCGCATGGAAGGGATAGCGGTAACTGCGTTCTACGATCTGGATGCTGCTCGCGCAGAGCAAGCGGCTCTGAATTGGAGTCATGCCTCGGCTTATTCCACCATCGAAGAGATGCTGGACACAGCGAAGCCAGACGGCGTATACATCTGCGTTCCCCCGATGGCGCACGGTTCCGCGGAGGAACTGGTTATGGAACGAGGTATCCCGTTCATGGTTGAGAAGCCAATCGGAATAGGACTGGACACACCTGCTAGCATCGCAGCAGCTGTCAAGAAGCAAGGACTGATTACCTCAGTTGGGTATCATTGGCGGTATATGGACGCTGTCGAGCAGGCAAAGGCTCGGCTGGCATCCTCTAAGCTCGGCATGGCAATGGGATATTGGATGGGCGGAATGCCAATGGTTCCTTGGTGGAGGAAGATGCACGGATCGGGTGGACAGTTTGTGGAACAGACGACGCATATCGTTGATCTTGTTCGGTATTTATGTGGTGAAGTCACAGAGGTGTATGCCGCTTATGCGGAGCGGGTGAAACGCGACCAAGTTGAAGGCTGCGACGTCCCAGATGTGGGAACGGTAACCTTGAAGCTAGAGAATGGGGCAGTCGCTAATATTTCTAATACCTGCATGCTTCCCGTCTCGCATCATGTTGGCTTAGACCTCTATACCGATCAGGGGGTGCTCGAAATACGCGGCCATGGGCTTAAGGTCATTCACCCAAGCGGTGTAAGCGAACTTAAAGATGGCAGTGATCCAACCTATCAAGAGGATGAAGCCTTTATTCATGCGATTCGGACAGGGGATACATCTCGCATACGCAGCGATTATATCGATGCGTGGAAGACGCATGAAGTGACGATTGCTGCAAATGAATCTGCACAGACGGGAAAAGTAGTGCGAATTGGTGAGACGTGTCAAGTGGAATGAGTCACTAGAGGAGAGTGATCACAATGAAGATCTCGTTATGTATTGGAGCCTATTCAGGCAAAGACGCGATTTATCATTTGGAGAAGATTAAGGAGCACGGTCTGCAGGGGCTTGAATACTATGCTTGGTGGCAGCTTGGGGATTTGCAGCTGTTTGCGAAGGAGCAGGAGCGCATCGGAGTCGGAATCATTGGGACGTGCACAAAGCATTTCAATCTTGTGGATCCGGATCAGCGCGAGCTCTACCTAAACGGGCTTGCTGAGACGATTGAAGCTTGCAAGAGATTGAATATCCCTAGCATCATAAGCCAGACTGGCAATGAAAGAGACGGAGTTCCGCGCGAGCATCAGCGACAGGCCATGGTCGAGACGCTGAAGCAGTGTACGCCTATGCTGGAAGAAGCGAATGTTGTGCTTGAGCTGGAGCCCTTGAATGGACTGGTGGACCATCACGGTCATTATTTGCAGCGTTCTGATGAAGCAGCGAGCATTATCGATGAAGTCGACAGCCCTTATGTGAAAATGGTATTCGATGTCTACCATCAGCAGATTACAGAAGGCAATGTCATTCGCAATGCTACCTCTTATATCGATCGCATTCATCATATTCATATTGCTGACAATCCTGGACGAACGGAGCCTGGTACAGGCGAGCTGAACTACGTTAACATTTTGCAGAAGATTCAGGATACCGGCTTTGACGGCTATGTCGGTCTAGAGTGCGGTTATACGATAGATACCGATAAAGCGATTGTGAAGTTTAAGGAGGAGATCCTCTCCAAGCTTCGGACGGATACGTTAACTGCATCATAACTTTTTGTAGAATGAACTAGTTTCCGGCGTAAGCAGAATGAATGTTTAGATGCAATTCTATACGGAGATTAGCGGGCTGTTTCTCTAAGACGTTTAGAGATGCGGCCTTTTTTATTAGGCAAATGCTATAATAAAGGAAGTGTGAAATAAAGGAGAACGTGAGCTTATGGCAATAACCATGCAAGATGCACGTGAGGTGCTAGAGCGAGTTTATGGATATGAACAATTTCGAGATGGACAGCAAGTAATCATTAATCATTTGATCGAGCGGAAGGATACCGTAGGCATCATGCCGACAGGCGGCGGGAAGTCCATCTGCTACCAAGTGCCCGCTCTGCTTCAGCACGGGTTGACACTTGTTGTCTCGCCATTGATCTCGCTGATGAAAGACCAGGTCGATGCGCTGCTTAGCCTTGGGGTTGAAGCTGCTTATATCAATAGTACGCAGGATACGGCGGAAGTGAATCGGATTCTTAGAAAAGCGCAGGCGGGAGACATCAAGCTGCTGTATGTTGCGCCTGAGCGGTTAGAAAGCGAATGGTTTCTTGAGCGCGCCGTATCGCTTCGCATTGCGTTCCTTGCTGTGGATGAAGCGCACTGTGTATCGCAGTGGGGACATGACTTTCGGACGAGCTATCGCGCCATCGCTCCATTCGTGCGGCGATTAGCCGCGCATGAGTTCGGGGAGCGGCCGCTGATAGCCGCCTTTACAGCTACGGCAACACCTGAGGTCACAGAAGACATCATTCGTCTATTGGAGCTGCAAGCGCCAGAGCTTGTCATTACAGGGTTTAAGCGTGACAATCTCGCTTTTACGGTATTGCGCGGCGAGGATCGGAGTACGTTTGCTCTTCAATATGTGAAGGATCGGTCGCATCAGTCGGGCATTATTTATGCTTCAACGAGAAGAGAAGTCGAGAACATTCACGAGCAGTTGGTAAAGTCTGGAATCAAGGCAGGGCGCTATCATGCAGGCTTGAGCGATGAGGAGCGCGAACGAATGCAGGAAGCGTTTATCTATGACGATGTTCGAGTCATCGTTGCGACCAATGCCTTTGGCATGGGGATCGATAAATCCAACGTTCGCTACGTGCTGCATTATAATATGCCGAAGCATATGGAGGCCTACGTTCAAGAGGCTGGTCGTGCAGGCCGCGATGGCGAGCCAAGTGAATGCGTGCTGCTCTTTCACCCTCAGGATATCCTGACACAGAAATTTTTTATTGAACAAAGTGAATCGACGCCTGAACGAAAGGCGCATGAATACAAGAAGCTGCAGGCGATGATTGACTATTGCTATACGCCAGGCTGCCTCCAAACTTATATGCTCCACTACTTTGGCGAGTTTGATGATACGCCTTGCGGCATGTGCGGCAATTGCAAGGATGAGCGCGAGCAGGTTGATATTACGGTGGAGGCGCAAAAAATCTTCTCTTGCATATACCGAATGAATCAACGCTTCGGTGTATCCATGATTGCATCTGTCCTAAAAGGATCAAAAAACAAGAAGGTTGTGCAGTACGGCTTTGATCGCCTTTCCACCCATGGGGAGCTTCGGCACATGACGGAGAAGGCGATTTCGGATCTGATCTATGTCCTGATCGCGGATGGATTCCTTGGCTTAAGCGAGGGGCAGTATCCGACGGTGCGCCTGCTTCCGCCAGCAGTAGAGGTAATTAAGGGGCAGCGTCAAGTGCACCAGAAGGTTGCACAGTCCTTGAAGCCAAAGTCATTGGCAGCAGTAGACGAGACATTGTTCGAGCAATTAAGAGTGCTGCGGCGTCAGCTTGCCGACAAGGAAGGCGTGCCGCCGTATATTGTGTTTAACGACAGCACCCTGCGCGAGCTTACTGAGAAGCGGCCGACGACAGAAGCTGATTTCTTAAAAGTGAAAGGCGTCGGGGAAGCCAAGATTCGAAAATTCGGTGAGCCATTCCTGACATTGTTCCGGGAACTGGAGCAGCATGAAGCGGAGCAGGATGAGCGGGAAGCGTGGTACTGATAGAGATTCACTTGCAGCATTTTAGAAAATGTGAAAGAAATCCAAAGCTTATAGCATTATCGTTTCAAATCTTTCTGAAAAACCATTGTAAAGGCGATAAATTTGTCGTATAATGGTGAAAAATAAAACTTAACTTCGCCAAGAAGCCGGGCGCTGACACCGTGGTCAACGCTTGGCTTTTTTTATTATCGATAGATAATAGGAATAGTGGTCAATTAGAGTTTGTAGAAAAGATGATTGTTGTTGATGAAGAAGGATAGACAAGTATAGATGGATCGTGTATGATTCTTTTTAGATTAGGAAACATTTTCTTGCTGCCTTTTGATATGGAGAGAATCGCATATTTATTTTTATTCGAATGTTCAAAGCATGGACATTAGTCTCGTTAGAGGCTAATGCTGTGCTTTTTTTGTTTTATCAAAAAAAAGGTGCAAGTTTGTTGTGATTTCTTAATTGCTAGTATTCATTGTAATCGTAGGTGGAGTACCTCATTCTTAATGGAAGGAGTTCAAGTACGTGTAAACATATGGTATATTTTAGGGGTTGTGGTGGACTTTCTACTGCCTAACTCAGTTTGGAATCATCCTCTTTGTTCTGCTTACCTGCTTCTCTCCAACTGACTTCATATCAATGCGCTGTCAAACTATTTCACTATACGATGGGCTGAGTTTATTAAGAGGTTTACAGTATCTTGCGGACTTGGTCCAGTACACATGGAGGAGATTGTGATGAAGAAAGCAATGCTAACCACGATTGCAGTAACGACCTTGTTGACTGGGGGCATTACAGCCAACGCATTCACAGCTGCCGATCCTATTCAATCGGGGAAAGTGAGTGTAAGCCAAGCGGTGACCGCATTTAAAGATATTAATGGTCACTGGGCTAAGGATGTCATTACTAAGGCAAGTGCGCTAAAGCTGATTGCGGGGTATGAGGATGGAACATTTCGTCCGAATGCAAAAGTAACGCGAGCCGAATATGCCACGATATTAAGCCGTGCCACGAAGCTTGATCAAAATGAAGGCAAATCGGTCTTCCCTGATCTTAAGGGACACTGGTCAGAAACGGCCGTTTCACAGCTTGTCGCACAGGGCCT
Source organism: Paenibacillus sp. 1001270B_150601_E10 (assembly GCF_015558675.1). Classification (GTDB taxonomy): domain Bacteria; phylum Bacillota; class Bacilli; order Paenibacillales; family Paenibacillaceae; genus Paenibacillus_B. The sequence continues at coordinate 116,686 of NZ_JADMOL010000010.1, forward strand.
TATTCAGCCGTCCGATTATCCGAATGGGTTTAAGCCGAATCAAGAGTTGACCAGATACGAAATGATGAAGTGGATCGCAAATGGACTCGTAAAGTCTCATGCATCATTTAAGGAAGCCTTTGATGATACAAAAGATACGCTTCTGCCAACGCCTGAAGCCATTCGAGGCGAGATCAGCTCAGATAAGGTGCCTTATCTCGCGCTTGTGCGGGGTGCAGGTATCGTTGAAGGATTTTCAGACGGATCCTTGAAGCCTTCTTCCACTACGACAAGAGCTGAAGTTGCAGCAATACTTCTTCGCTATATGGATGTAGAGGGGAAAGATGCAAGTTCCTATAAAGCGTTGAATGAGTTGAGAGAAGTAGGGACTACGGGGACTAACATTTTATCAATAAGTAATTATAAATATCATGAACAGTCAGTTAAACTTAGTGATCTTATTGAAACAAAACTTACACTATCAAACAAGTCAGGGGTAATGAAATTACATAGACTAATAATTGTTAATACTACAACAGGTAAAGCACAAGGGGTTTATTCATCTATTTTTGTTGGAGAAAGAATAAAAAAAGGAAATTATATGGCTTTTGCTGATATTTCTTTTACGTCAAACATAGATAAATCTGACTTAATTAAATTTAATCAAGGTTTATCTAACTCATTGATTCAATTTAATAGGATTGATCTAGAATTGGCTAATAAAAATGGATTAACTACAATTCCAAATAACTCCGCTGAGCTAATTAAGAAAGGTATAGAAAAAAGATTTTGGATGTATTCAGCTCTAAGGGAGATAGATTGGGGATATACTTTGCAATTTGACAATGGAAAGAAGTTTAGCATAAACAACTATATTAATTAAGTGGTGGTGTGAAATTAATATATGAAAAATAGACTGAGAATGATTGGAATTTTTATTTTACTTTTATCATTCTCATTGAGTACTCCTATAGACATTATATTTTATTCTGTAACTTACGCACAAAATTATCCTCCGAAATCTATGAAAAGTCCTGACTATAAGCAGGTTTCATCTGAACCTACAATAGCTACACCAGGAGTTTATTGGTATCAATTAGATAGTGGGAAATTTAGAGCAGATCATACTAATGGAAATCATTCAACAGCAGATAATATTGGTACTTGTAAGGTTCCCTTACCCAAAGCTACAGAAATACCTGATACAGTAGACTTTTCGAGGTGGCCAGCGAAAGAGTGGCGGCCATTCAATGGAAATACAATAACTGCCTCAATGGTAAAGAAAATAAGAATTAAAGAAGTTAAATACCAAAGAGATGCAGATAGCTATACTGGTGTAGGAACCCCAGTAATAAATCCTAATAGTACAAAGGTAGATATAATAACTATTACTGGTGGCAATCATATATGGACAGATCATAAACCTTTTGAAAATGGAGGAAAGACAGATGCTGGCTGCTTGAAACACTCTGTAGCCTACTTCACTCCAATGGATATCATCTGGGAAGGTGATCTTGAAGAGGAAAAGGAGGTTGAGGTTGCGCCCGACTCGAAGATAAAAGTAAACGATAAGAAACAGATGACTGCAAAAGTGAAAACGAAGAATTATGGTGCTACTCAGTGGAGCGACTATGTGGATGTAGGGTCTCGTGCAGAGACCAAGTGGTGGTCCTCGAATGAGTCCATCGCAACCGTTAGCTCTACTGGAGAGGTCACAGGGAAATCCCCCGGAACCGTGCGCATTCGTGCGATATGGGATAATGGAACCTATAAAATCTCGGATATTGCAAATATAACCGTCTATAAAGACGGTGATCCGGGTGATGGCGACCCAGGAGACCCTGGAGGAGGTGATCCAGGGGAAAATCCTAACCCCGGCACTCCATCAGGAGCTTGTGAGAACCCTAGAGCGGGGCAGAATTTATCAGCAAAAGCGATGGACCCATTTGTGAGTGCACAAATTCTTGCCGATCATCCCAATAACAGCCCTTATGCCTTTGATGTCATGCAAGGCATACCAACATCGGAATATTTATTTACGAATGCCATGGCGCGTCAGTATCTATTCCAGAATCGTTTTGTTGAGATGAGTGGGACATGCACCTTTGAGGTGCCGGTCTCACAGACGTATAACTTGACTTGGACGGAGATGGGTCCCCCAGCCACGGAAGGCGGACCTGCGGTACCCATTCCAATGAGCGATACGGAGACAAGAAATGAAATGATAACGGTGAAACGAGACTATCGGTACTGGAAAATAGATAATCTGGAGATCTACCAGATTCAACGAGCGGATGTAACCAACTACGCCCTGCCAAACGGAGGGGTGCAGATGACGCCGCAAGGGTATACACCACCATATTATGCTGTAGCCACTAACGGTGGGATTGTCCAAGTTCCGACACCGCAGTCGATCACCCTGCCAAGCGAACCTGTACCCGGGACGAATTCAAGACCAGGCATTCCTAATCGTTTGCCTCTGTTTCAGTCCGAAGCAGAAAGAAGCATCAAAGATGTGACGGTTCGTAACGATACGCTGACCTTTAATGGGGGTACGGTGATGGATGGCCGCACCGTAGACAAGCAAGGGCCATCTCCTGGAACAATTCCAGAGCCAGCAATGACAAATAACCGAGTGCTGTATAAAGATCGATTGTGGATCGAGCCGAGTAAAGTGAATCGTGCTAACAATGCAAGTCAAGGGACGATCTATTTTGGCCTGATGCCGAATGCGGTGAATGGAGGGGCCGATACATCCTTTCCGATCTATGGCATCAATTCGGTAACCGTACATACCCCGACGGTTATGTATGCTGCCGCGTCAGATGATGAGCAGCATAACCAGAAGTCGAGGCCGAATGCAAGCCGAGCAGCGTTAATTCTTGAACGGCCCTTCACTGTGTCGCTGCCAACGACAGGGGCTCATGTTTCTTATCCTGGATATGGGAATCGCAATTATGCGAAGTATATGAAATCCAAGCAGGTTCAATTCCCGTTCGACGTGTATAAAGGAGAAGGAACCTTTGTCCCGAAGCAAACATGGATTGACATCCCTGTTCCGGAAGTGCTTTCTCATTTCTATCTCCCTGTGTGGGTCGATGAAGGGGATTATACGGTGCAATTCCGATCATTTACGGAAAATGCTCCTTCTGGAGCTACCTCGCAAGCATATGCGAATCGGGACCTAGCCCACCATGTGGCAACTGATGCGATAGAGGTTGAGGTCATTGGAAGAGTATATGATTTTCGCGTAACCGATATTATGGACCCGAACTGGGAGCTTGTCTTTCGAAAGCAGGTCGGTAGCAAGGAAGCGACAGGAGCTGGTTATTGGACAGGGTTGAATGGCATTGACGGCGCTCCAAGAGGAAACCAAGTCCCATTCCGTCTTCCCATTGCACCAGGCAGCCATCCTGGAACCGGATATCAGCATACATCCGTTAAGACGGGATATGCCTTCAAATTTGATTTGAAGACCAAAGGGAACATGTTCGGACCTGCAGATCGTATTCACTTGAAGCCAACTTACTACTTTGTGGATAAGAATGGGAAGAATCGTCAAGAAGTCGATCTATATACGCATACCAAGGAAAAGTTGTTCTTAAAGATTGGATCCAAAGAAGATACGCTAAAGCGCTACGTAATCTTAAATACGAGGCTTCGTAATCTAGCCGAATCCAGCATCCAACGTACAGCTTCCGTATTCTATGACCTGTATCAGCCTAACATCTCCTTATCGAAGTCTCAGTATGTAGAGCAATGGAGGAAGCAAGCGGTAGAACAAGCATGGGTTGGCAGTTATACCGATCTTAGTCTTCCAGAGCGCTTACGCCTTTTCATCGGGCCTACAGCGAATCAGATTCCGGACTCTGTTAACGCTTCAAGAGCAGAAGCCTCTATTCAGCAATGGTATGGAGAATTTAATGTCCCGGCTCAGATCTATATTGTGCCGAAAGGCTTTGACTTGAGCAAGCAGTTCAACTTTGACGATAAAGCCTCTTTCTTTTTACGTGACGGCTACTTGATCGTGAACTTCGATATTGAGACGGTGAGAGATGGGCGAGCGGATGCGCCGCATTTGCAATATATCCATGCTCCTTTAACGAATCAATGGAAGCGGGAAGGCTTTGTCAATCAAGTGAAGCTGCCTAGCGGAGCGATGATATCCCTGAGAGACGGAGATATTTTGTTCTATCACGGGGATCAGTCTTCGCTGCAGGACTATAAGGTCGGGGGCACTCATTGATTAACCCATCAATCCACAATCACTTATTCATAACCATAATAAAATACTCGAATATCAATTGAAGCGATATTTCTTAAGTTGTTCACGCAGAACAACTCCCAACCCTTATCGAGGATCGTAAAGACTCCCCCGTTCTATCTCTGTTTTACTTCGCCCAGGCGATTAAAGATAGAGAATGGGGGAGTTTTGCGCGCTTTTGTAGATGCTAATTGAGCCACTTAAAGATGTCATCCTTCGCTACCGTTGTCACACTGTACAATAACAAAATGTCGTCAACTTTATGCTCGGCCAGGTAGCGATCCATGTTAAGCTGAAAATAGCGCAGGTCAATCATTTGGATGTCAGAGTAATGCTGAGCTAGAAAAGGAATAAAAGCATTGGCATAGGAGTCTTTAAACACGACTATGCTGCGATGCTTATCCTTTTCAGAATGCTCAACGTGAATATTTACAACCGGGAAATTCCCATTGAAAAAGATCTTGTATTGATCCCGCTCCTTCAAGGCTTCCAAATGATAGAAGGAATTAGAGCAGGCTGCTTCTCCTTCTATGCACACCGTATATGGAGGCAGTGAAGGTTCAAGCATCTCAAGCTTATCTGGCGATACATGACGATTATTCGCTTTCGTATAGTAGGTTCCATAAAAGTCCTCGCTTAACAACTGCGAATTGAGCTTTTCGATAGGAGTTGGCACAAGGCCTAAAGCTTTCGCATAGGCTTCGTACCCATAATATGCGCCTCGCATCGTCCAATGGTGATCGGTATGAAAGTAGATATCTTGCTGTTCCTTGTGTGCTTTAAGTTGTTCTATTGGAGATATCGGCGTTATCGAGCCTTTCAGCTCCCCCATAATATCCTTGAGCATAGGTTCTTGTGCTTGTTCGGTCGAACTAGCATAGCGAGGTAGATACTCTGGATATAGGGTTTGCGCATTCGGAACGAGCAGTAATGAGAGATGGTTGGCATGCTCCCTTTGTCTTTCTGCAAATCGGCGAATATGTTCGATGTTCTTTTGGAGCATCTGATCAGATGCTGTGAAGCGCTCGAAGAGGTATCCTTTTTCTCCGAAAAAGACTTGGTTATTCTCCTGCTTGCCTGACCATCTTTCTAAATCAGCTTTGATGCCAACCCACATATCCCGATTAATAAACTGATCGACGACATAATTCTCAAGCTGTTCCGTATATTTTCCATTCCACAATTTTTCTAGCGTAAAGGAAGGGAACTGTGCAAGCACGCGGTTTTCAAAATCAGATAGAGTACGGTCCGGCTTAAATGCACTCCATAATCCAAGCACGGCAACATAGCTCACAAAGCAAATCGTGATGAATAAGGCTCTTCGTCGTGTCATTCTTCCTTCACCTCCTAGAAGCGGAAATAGAGAAACGGATTATACGTATCGTCAATAATGTAGGCTGTTGCCGCAAATAAAATAAGGGCAAGGATAAGCATATCGATCACACCGATCCAAGTTTGATGCCGGGAGGCATTCATCCAACGACTTGTCAGCTTGGCCATAAAGGGTGTTGAGCCTATGATCAAGAGTACGAGAAGTGGTGCATGATTTCTCAGAAAATAAGCGTTGGCATCATTCATCCAGCCTTGTCCATCGATTCCAATCATGACACGCAAGTAATGCTTAAGAGAAGGAAGATCCTCAATGGCAAACAGTGTCCAGCCGAATAGCACGGCTATGATTAAGTAAAGATGCTGAAGCGGCTTCCAAGCACGATTCAATATGTTTTGAAGCCATAGCTTTTCAAGCGCAATAAGCAATCCGAAGTAAAGCCCCCACAGCACGAAGTTCCAGCTTGCCCCGTGCCATAGTCCGGTAAGAAACCACACGACGAATAAGTTGAACAAGAGTCTTCCCCGGCCTACGCGACTGCCGCCTAGTGGAAAGTATACATAATCACGGAACCAGGAGCCGAGTGTAATATGCCATCTTCGCCAGAACTCAGAGGCGCTGCTTGCGATATACGGATAGCGGAAATTCTCTGGGAAGTCGAAGCCAAGCATTTTCCCGAGTCCGATGGCCATATCGGAATACCCGCTAAAGTCAAAATAAATCTGGAACGCAAAGGCGATGATTCCTAACCAAGCGCCAAATGTCGTTAAGCTTGTCAGGTCCGATTGGGTCATATCCCAAAGCATGCCGATATTGTTGGCAAGCAGAACCTTTTTTCCAAGTCCGATAATAAAACGACGAACCCCGCTTGCGAACATGCTAACAGTCACAGTTCGATTAGCGAGTTGCTTTGCAATATCGTCATAACGAACGATTGGTCCAGCTACAAGCTGCGGGAACATAGATACGAAGGCTCCGAAGTCGATGAAGCTTCGCTGTGCCTTTACTTGTCTACGGTACACGTCAATCATGTAAGACATGGTCTGGAACGTGTAGAAGGAGATCCCGATGGGAAGAGGGAGATCGAGCAAGGGGATCGAAGTCCCTAATCCTTGATTAACCATCTGGATTAGGAAGTCTGCATATTTAAAAAAGCAGAGCACACCTATGTTCACGATGAGGGAGCAGATCAGAATGATTCGTCGAAGCTGTTCTCGTTTGTCGAATCGCTCCATAAGGAGCCCATTGGCATAGTCGACAACGGTAGAGAATAGAAGCAAGAGAATATATACCGGTTCGCCCCATGCGTAGAAGATCAGACTAATGAGAAAGAGCGCCGCATTTTTCCATCGGTGCGGCGCTGCAAAGTACAACAATAGGGATATGGGGAAAAAGTAAAACAAAAAGGCAACGGAACTAAAGACCACTGCGATTTCCTCCAGTCATTCCTGAAGTATGGACGTTTATTTGCTCTCAGCTGTCAGCTTGCTTGTAAAGATTTGTTCAAGCTCTTCTGGATGCTCAGCAATGATCAGGATCAGATAGTTTCCTTCCTGCTTGATAATGTGGTTTTCTACTTTTGCATATTCTTGCGGGAGATACGTGCTCCAAATACGATCTTGATTGGCTACTTCATCTTCCAATGCTTTTTTCAATTCCTCGATCTTGCTGTCATCTGCTGCTTTTAAGATCATGACTTCATCAGCACGAACATTGATCATGGACTTCAGGAACAACCCTTCTTCGATCGAAGCGGGATCAATATTGAGCTTGCCTGCCATGTCTGCATCTTGTTTTAAGTTCATTTCATCAAAGCCTTGTGTATAGCCAGCCTTCTCTTTAATAGCATTCATGATCTCAGTTACCGGTACATTTACAGCTTCTTTCTTTGTGCCGCAACCTACCATAATCAAGGTTACCGCCATCATCATCAACACAAGTTTCTTCATATGACCTACACCCTTTCCGTTTTGTCTCTAGCTGTGTCAAATTGCATACTACGAATTGCAACCTAACTCTAGACGTGCCAGTCGTTCAAAATGTTTCTTGCCGGCTTGGTGTAATAATTACCATACCCGAACAAAGGCAGCTTCAATTGAGAAATGCCTGCAATTTAAAATAAAAATGTGAGGATTCCGCCTGATTCTGTCGAAAATTATAAAGCTTATGGGTATAATTAGTAGTGCTTAAGCAGAAAGGAGCTTATATGAAGGTTGTATTGACGACATTGAATGCGAAGTATATTCATACTTGTTTAGCCATTCGATATTTAAAATCATATTGTGAACACGAGTTTGATATTGAGTTAACCGAATACACGATCAAAGACCCTGTCATGAATATCGTATCGGATCTGTATCAGCGGCAAGCAGATGTTATCGGCTTCTCCTGTTATATATGGAATATTGAAGAAACGATTAAAGTGATCTCCATGCTTCGCAAGGTGCAGCCGGATGTGAAGATTGTGCTGGGAGGACCAGAGGTATCCTATGACACGAAAGAATGGATGGAGCGCTTAAGTGATGCTGACTTTATCGTCATGGGCGAGGGCGAAGAGACGTTCTTCCATCTGCTGCAGCAGATTCGAGACGAGCAGAAATATCACTTTGTATTTGGGGCAGCTTATCGCAATGCGGCAGGTGAGGTGCTGATCAATCCGGGACGCCCGAAGCTAGAGCTTAACGACATTCCTTCACCGTATCGTTTCCAAGAAGACCTTTCCGATCTTGGAAAGCGCGTCGTTTATTTTGAGACAAGCCGAGGCTGTCCATTCAGCTGTCAATTCTGTTTGTCCAGTATTGAAGTAGGCGTGCGTTATTTTGATATTGAACGTACAAAGGCAGATATCCTGTACCTGATTGAACATGGAGCAAAGCTTATTAAGTTCGTGGACCGGACGTTTAATATTAAACGCGATTATGCGATGGAGATCTTCCAGTTCCTGATCGATAACCATCAAGGATGCGTATTTCAGTTTGAGATAACAGCAGATATTATGCGCCCGGAGGTACTGGATTTCCTTGCAGAGCATGCGCCTCCTGGCATCTTCCGCTTCGAGATCGGGGTTCAGTCGACTAACGATCATACGAATGAGCTTGTTAAGCGCAGACAGAATTTCTCGAAACTTACGCGTACGGTGACAAAGGTCAAGGAGAGCGGCAAGATCGATCAGCATCTTGACTTGATCGCAGGTCTTCCGGATGAGGACTACCACACTTTCCGCAAGACTTTTAACGATGTATTTGCGCTTGAGCCGGAGGAGCTTCAACTGGGCTTTTTGAAAATGCTAAGAGGGACCGGACTTCGACTTGATGCAGAAAAGTATGGTTATGTCTATATGGATCATGCGCCTTATGAAATGTTGAGCAACAAGGTCATGCCGTTTTCCGATGTTGTACGACTGAAGCGTCTTGAGGATGTGCTGGAAAAATACTGGAATTCCCATCGAATGGACTTTACGATGATGCATTTGATGCAGCGTGAATTCGATTCTCCGTTTGATTTTTTCCAAGCCTTCGGGGATTATTGGGAATCGAAAGGATGGCAGAAGATCGGTCATCAGTTGGAGGACCTATTTGTTCGGCTCGAGGGTTTCCTTACGCATCATGGCGTGAAGCGGATCGATGTGGCGCTTGGACTGATGAAGCTGGATTACTTCATGAACCATAAATACAAGCCGCGAAAGATCTGGTGGCAGATGGAGCTCGATAAGCAGGAGGCCTCGACCATTTTGCGTGAAGCTGCTGCACACCCTGAGCGGATATCTGAAGCCTTTGCGAAGCTGGGTCTATCGGAGAAGGAATTGCATAAGCATGCTGTCGTTGAGCGCCTGCCGTTCCAAGCCTCTGATTATTTGGGCAAGGAGAAGACGGTGCTTCATGCAGCAGAAGAGAGCTCTACGATTGCGATAGTGGTATATCAGCAGCGAGAGGACGAAAAGCCGCTTCTCTTTCTCATACCGGAAGGATCAATGAAGCTGCAGGCGATTTAGTCGAACGTGACAGAGCGGCAGGCAGGGATGAAGAGAGGCGGATTTAGGCTTTTTCATAAAAAAGGGACAAGTCCGACCAGCATCCATTCCATCAACCTTATCCTATTTGACTAGAAATAAGATAAAAAAAGGGGTAACCGTCATCTGCTTGCAGACGAAGGATACCCCTTTTTAGCTATAAGCGAATTTATAAGTTTGCTCATAGACAAACATTATAATTCATTTTAGCCATAAAGCCTACCTCTTAAAGTGCAGTCAATCTTTACGCATTGCTGAGTAAGAGGTCTTGTTTGCATCAAACTTATGGTGCAACCGAACGAAGAACCGTGCAGTTGCCATCCAATGTATACTCACCCAGATTAGCTGGGAGCAAGATACATTCGCCAGAACGAAAATCAATCGAACCGTCAGCCCACTTCAGGGAACCTGTTCCTTCGCATACAACCAGGATTACGAAGCTTTCGTTTGTTGTTGCAAGGCTCCAAGGTGCGTTTACAACCCCTTTTTCTACGATAAAATAAGGGGATTCCGCAAGCTTCAGCCATTCGTTAGGCTTCGCATTGTCTGTCTTCATGCGGGACGCGCCTGCACCTTCGTATGCGATCACGTTCAAGGAATCTTCGATGTGAAGCTCACGCGGCTTGCCATCGAGACCTGGTCGGTTGTAATCATAGATTCGGTATGTCGTATCGGAGTTCTGTTGAATCTCCGCTACCACTACACCTGCACAAAGCGCGTGCACGGTACCAGCCGGGATGTAGAACGTATCGCCTGCTTGCACAGGAACCTCTTGAAGTTCATCCATAATGCGATCTTCTTCAATCGCTTTTGCAAGCGTTGCACGATCTACGCCTTCTTTTAGACCGTAGATAATTTTTGCGCCTGGCTTAGCATCAAGCACATACCACATTTCCGTCTTGCCAAGCTCGCCCTTAGGAAGACCTTCGTACTCATCAGTAGGGTGAACCTGAACGGACAAGTCGTCATTGCAATCAAGAAGCTTGATCAAGAGAGGGAAGCGTCCATTTTTCTCAGAGAAGCCTTTTGTACCGAACCACTCTTTGCCGAGTGTCTCGCGGACTTCATCAAGTCCTTTGCCAGCGAGCTCGCCGTTTACGACTTTAGTCGTTCCATTTGGATGGTCGCCGATCATCCAGCCTTCACCGATATGGCCTTCAGGAATGTCAAGACCGAATTGCTCCAGCGCACGGCCTCCCCAAACGCGTTCTTTGAATTCTGGTTGGAATTTCAGTGGGTATGGTTTTGTCATGACTACTCACTCCCATGTGTTATTTGTCTAGGTTGTTGCTGCTTGCAATCTGACAGCTCTATTATAGTATAGGCTTCGTCAAATTGCTGTCTATGATACACTTCCTCAAGCCGATTGGCCTGTTTGGAAAGGAATCAACCAAATAAGAGGTGGTCAAGCGTACAATCACAACAAACGGATTATGATGATTCTAACGGTTTAACAGATAACGCTGAGCCGCAAAAAGGACTACCTTTTTTCGATACCGATAACATACGGCGCATGCGGCCGTTGAATCATTCGATAGATGACCGCTTGTGCAGTTGATGAAGGCAACGATGACGCCCAAGCCTCTACTGCTGCTGCCTCCCGATCTCCGCCATCATGCCCAGGATAGAGAACAAGGGAAAGGACGCCGCGAGGTCGAAGCAGCTGCATCGCTTGCTCCATCGCTTGGATCGTGACGGATGTCTCCGTGATGATACTTTTATCTGCCTCTGCGGTAGGCAGGAAGCCGAGATTGAACATGATCGCTGCGGTATGTCCCTGCCAAGAGTCGGGAAGGGCGGCTATCATGTCAGCGTGGCTATGCAGGAGCAGATGGCACCGTTTCAGTTGTTCTTCACGAAGCGCGCCTGCAAGCCGCTGTTTGGTCATGTGAAGCGCTGCTTCTTGAATATCAAAGGCAGCGACCTCTCCCTTTTTACCCATCAAGCCTGCTAGAAATAAAGTGTCGACGCCTGTTCCCATCGTAGCATCGATCATCTTATCTCCTGGCTGTACACGATCCTTTACGATTTGCTGCGCATAACCGAGCACAGAGAGAAAGCCCATCGTTTATTTTCCCCTTCACATTTTGCCTTGCCACGAATTGCGTGCGACAAGCTCTGCGTCAATGGCATTCAGCACTTCCCATTTTTTCAGACTCCACATTGGTCCAATCAAGAGATCTCTAGGCGCATCTCCTGTCAGTCGATGAACAATCATATCTGGAGGCAGAAGTTCAAGGGAATCGACAACGAGCTTAATATATTCGTCTTGCTCCAAGAATCGAAGCAGGCCGGCATTATATTGTTTTACCATTGGAGTCTTCCGCATAAGATGAAGAAGATGAATCTTAATGCCTTGCACATCCATGTTTGCAACCGCACGAACCGTATCCAGCATCATCTCATGGGTTTCCTGCGGTAGCCCGTGAATGATATGCGTACATACGCGGATGTTGTGCTTTCTTAGCTTCTCGACCGCTTCCAAGTAGCAGGCCGTATCATGTGCGCGATTGATCAGGTTCGAGGTAGACTCATGAATGGTCTGGAGTCCCATCTCTATCCACAGATAAGTGCGCTCGTTCAGCTCTGCTAGGTACTCTACGACATCATCTGGCAAGCAGTCAGGGCGTGTTGCGATGGACAAGCCTACAACTCCCGGCTGCTCCAATATCACTTCAAAGTAATCGCGCAGTGTATCCACTGGCGCATACGTATTCGTATAGGCCTGAAAATAGCCAATATATTTGGCATCTGGCCACTTTTGGTGCTGCTTGTCTCGAATCGTATTGAACTGCGTGACGAGATCGTCTCTTCGGCGTCCGGCGAAGTCGCCAGAGCCTCGTGAGCTGCAGAACGTACAGCCGCCAATCGCGATGCTGCCATCTCGATTCGGACAGGTGAATCCGGCGTCAAGCATCACCTTGAATACCTTTTCGCCGAATTGTTTTCGCATCTCGACATTCCAAGTATGGAAGCGTTTGTTATCTCCCCAAAGGAGTGGTGTTTCACTGGATGGGGAAGGTGAAGCATTCAGAATGGAATGGTTATTCATGTTTATCACCAACTTAACACTCCTGCCTTCTAATCATTCGGGAGGAGCGGAGTATTCATGCGTAGTCTAGCCATTTATTCAGGGGCTAATGGCCCTATATTCGACAACCCTATCATTGTATCAGAAAGTAATCGAAATGCGAAGTTAGGCTTGAAATACCTTACATCATGTGTTATATTAAAAAGGCATAAGATCAAGGTGTTAATCGCTTTCATGAACTTTTTTTTCAAAGCATATCCCATACCGAGCATGGCCATACTGGTAGTATCTTGTATTGCAAGTCATGACGATTGGTGAGGTGATGGAAGATGAGTAATGCAGGCATCATGGTTCCACACGGTGAGGACAAGATTACGGTAGAATTGACCGTGAAGGAAGCAATGGCGCTCACGGGCCAACGATTTCTCGAGAATCCTCAGGTTAAGAATGATGCAACGAAGAAGCTGATCCATGCGATTGACCGCAAGCTTGAATTGAACGAATAGGAAGCAACTTAATGCCTACCCACATACGGAGGAATGCCGTTTCGATTTAGATGAAGCGCGCATTCCTTTTTTTTCGTGCTTTACATTTCGCTAATCATTCGGCAAAATGAATGCAGCAAAGACAGATGAAGTTGGAGGCAATGATATGCGTTTACGTGGCAAGAAGAACGCTCCGGAGCTATTGGCGACTCTGCCGACGCTCGTGATTACAGAACCAGAGCAGCATAAAGGAAAATGGTCTCAGGTATTTGGTGATGATCGTCCGATCCATGTGGAGCTAGGCATGGGGAAAGGTCAATTCATTACAGAGATGAGCGTTAAGTATCCGGAAGTGAACTTTATTGGAATTGATATGTATGATGAGCTTATCGCACGTGCCAGTGAAAAGGCGATGGCGGTATCGGAGCGGACGGAGAGCAGCGAGCAGCATCCGAGCAATCTTCGCTTAGTTCGCGCTAACATTGAATTTATTGAGAACATCTTTGCGGAGAATGAGCTAAGCCGCATTTACTTGAACTTTAGCGATCCATGGCCTAAGAAAAAGCATGCACGCCGTCGATTAACGCATCCGCGCTTTTTAGAGAAATATGCGCTTGTGATGAATGATTGGGGAGAGATTCACCAAAAGACTGACTCCGAGACGCTATTTGAGTACTCTTTGAATTCGTACGCTTGGATGGAATACATGATGAAGGATATCTCTTTGAACTTGCATCGGGATGGCATCCATGAAGAGCACATTATGACCGAATACGAGCAGAAGTTCTTCGGCAGAGGGATGAATATCCATCGTGTCGAAGTGTTGGTTGGGGAAGCAGCGCTCAAGCAGCATCGCGAAGCGAAGAAGCTTGCGGTGAAAAAGCAGCCAATGGTCTAATTCAATACGAATAGTGAATGTAACGTTATGGAAACTTTAATGTGTTTCAATAATGGTGTGATGAACTTGTCTTCACCACTGTATGTGTTATAAATAAAAAGGCTTTGTCACGAGAGAGTGACAAAGCCTTTTTTTGCATGAACTGAAAAGAATCAAACAATCATGTATCGTGTTTCTGTAATTAGCACGCAGGCATTAATGCTCCATTTCCATCATGACACTTAAGGATCGATTGGATTCATGCATCGTGACATTTTGTGTAGGGCTAAGCAAGCTTAGCTCCGTCAAAATGGTTTGGGCACAAGCTTTAGGATGATAGCGGGACGCGTTCTGCTCATACTCGCGCCTGCGGCTTAGCACATCCTCGCGGTAGTGAACGAGCATGTTCATCCATTTGGTTACGCTCTTTGGCGACTCGATCGGTTCACCGTAGCCCTTTTGCGTAAAGTACTGGCAGTTCTCTTCTTCCTGACCGGGAAGAGGCTTGTAGAACAGCATCGGGATGCCCTTTGCAAGCGCCTCTGTACACGTCATGCCGCCTGGCTTCGTCACAAGGAGATCAGAGATGTCCATGAGCTGATCGACTTCTTTCGTATAGCCGATAACATGGACATTCTTGTGCTGGAATCTTGGACTTTGCAGAAGCTTCTTCCTAAGCTTCTCATTATCTCCTGTTACAAACACAAATTGAATCTCGTTGCTCCAGCGGGTCAGCAGCTCGTTGCTCTGATCAGGGTCCATCATGCCCCAGCCACCGCCCATAACAAGCACGGTCGGCATATCCTTCAGGTTGAACTTTGCCCGAATCTTTGCCTTCGCATCTCGATCCTGCTGCTCCCAGAACTTCGGATGGACAGGTATGCCGGTAACATGGATGCGATCGGCATACACGCCATGGTCAAGAAGCTTCTCCTTCACTTCAGGCGTGGATACAAGATATTTCGATACATCAGGGCTTATCCAAGCTGCGTGAGCATCATAGTCAGTTATGAGCGTGTATAGCGGAACCCGAAGTCCCTTTTTTCGAAGCCTGGAAATGACCGCACTAGGTATTGGGTGCGTACACACAATCATATCCGGCTTAAGCTGGCGAATAACACTCATGGCATGTGTATAAAAAACACGATGCAGCGCAAGCGTCGTAAGACGGTTCAACGAGCGACGATACTGAGACTTATACATAAATCCGACCAGCTTCGGTCGGACATAAACGGTTTTTCTATACGCTTCAATGATAACGGGAGCAACCTTCGGATTAAGGAAGCTGCCGAGCTCGATAACACGTGTTTGTACATGCGGTGAAAGCTTGCGCAAGCTGACAGCGAGCGCATGAGCTGCTTGAGTGTGACCTGCGCCAAAGCGTTCCGATAACAGCAATACTCGTTTTTTGCCAGACCATTGCTCCAGAGGAATATTCTCAGAACCAGGTGGCAAAGTTATCCCATGTTGCATGGCGTCACCTTTCTTCGTAGCAATTTCGAAACAGAGCCAACAGGCTCTTTTCGTCATTCTATATGTCTAAGCATACTTCTTATCCTTATAAACATAAAGACGGAATGAAAAAATTGCAACAATCGTTGGTAATTTGCTTAGATTTTGGTGAGGAAAAAAGAGCTAATCATCCTCTAATAATTCCAAAACATGACGGTGCCTACAGCAGCGGATGTACCGATAATTGCCCCGACCAAGCAATCTGAGGGGTAGTGAAGACCCAAGTACATCCGAGACAGGGCAACAATCCCTGCAATCGGCAGCAGAATCCAAGCGAGTACGCCAAAGTGCATGATCATGGGAACGACAAGCGAGAATATAGCTGTAGTATGGCCGGATGGGAAAGAATGATCCACAAGCGGCTTCCGGTAGGTCCTTGTATTCGGTATGGCAAGATGCGGTCGAATCCGCGGATACACTTTTTTAATGACCGCCACCGGAATATGGCTAATCGCCAAGGCGACAAGGCACTGCCAGCCAATGGTGCTCCAAGGGCTAGGCAACAACAGTGCCAAGGAAAGGGAGAAGGTAATCGTAAACGTTGCCCCTCCCAAGTGAGTGAGCGTATATAAAATGATGCTCATGAATCGATGATGCAGCTTATGATTGATCCAAAAAAACAGCTGGCGCTCTTTTTTGCCAAGCCAAGTGATCATACTCGTCATGATGTGCTCCCCCTTCCATAAGGGATTTTCTATCTATAGCTTAACTGTGAAATATCTTCTCTAGATATGCTGTATATGAACGTCATGTAAAGTATGATACGGACGAAAATACGCCGACCCCTTCAAATCGAATGCCTTCAGCAATAAGGGATTGGACATCCTTACAATATATAATATTTTACCCTAATTCATGCGGTTGTGAAAATGATAATATTGGTGCGTATGCGATACGGTAAAGCGAAGTTTCCTAACCTCCCATTTCATGCTATATAATGAAAAAAATATCCCCAGGGGTTCTATATTACAGTAGGATTGGACATGATGGTAGGGTAAAAAAGCTTATTCCATGGATAAATATTGTTCCTTTGAGGAATGATTCAAAAATAGAGAAAAGGGTTACAGGAAAATAAAGGCTGCAACTTTGAGGGGCATTTTTGCGTCTTAACAGGTAGGACAAAACCAAATCATGGAACCGTCATCATTCGACAAAGCCATGAAATAAAGGACTAAAGCCATAAAAAGATTGCAAACGGATGAAAACGGATGTGTACAGTAGCATTGCTATACGATCTGATTGTTTCACATCACTTTCTGCTGAAATCAATCCTAATAAGGTCATGGAAGCCTATATTTGGTTTTGACAAAAACGTCCAAACGTTAGAAAATCGTGTTCGACCGTCAAAATGAAGGTGTTGTAAACTGTTCTTGATAACATAAAGAAGTAGGACAGTATGGCAATGAATATCACACCACTTTTGAAAGTGGCATTAAACACACAAAAAAGAGATAAAAAAAGAAATGTTTCAGGGGTATATGAAAAGGGGGACCAACACATGTTGGACAAATGGTTAGTAGCCGTGCAGTTCTTGCTGGCTGCTGTTGGGGTATATCAATTTGTCTTGTCTTTAGCAGGCATTTACAAAAAGAAACACCATAAACAATATGAACCAGAAAAAACTTTCGCCGTGCTCGTGGCTGCTCATAACGAGGAAGCTGTAATCGGCGCTTTGATGGAAAACTTGAAGGAGCTTGAGTATCCGAGGGATATGTATGATGTGTTTGTCATTTGTGACAACTGCTCCGATGGTACAGCGGATATCGTAAGAGCGCATGGCTGGAATGCATGCGAGCGTCACAACTTGAATCAGCGGGGCAAAGGCTTCGCAATCGAGTGGATGTTGAAGAAGCTGTGGGAGACGCCGCGTCAATACGATGCTGTTATCATGCTTGATGCGGATAACCTGACAAGTCCTGATTTCTTGAGCGAAATGAACAATGACCTTTGCTCAGGCGCGCGTGTTATTCAAGGCTATATCGATACGAAGAACCCAGAGGATTCTTGGATCACTTCGGCATACGGCGTTACCTACTGGTATTGCAACCGCTTGTGGCAGAACTCTCGTTCCAATATGAAAATGGCGAACTTCCTCGGCGGTACAGGGATGTGCTTTGAGTCAGACCTCCTTAAAGAGATGGGCTGGGGCGCAACAAGCCTTGTAGAAGACTTGGAATTTACTGCTCGCTGTGTGAAAAATGGCGTTTATCCAGCGTTTAACTACAGAGCGCGTGTATTTGATGAAAAGCCGCTGACATTCAAGGCTTCTGCCCGTCAACGTCTTCGTTGGATGCAAGGGCACTTTACCGTTGCCCGTCGTTATTTCTTCCCGCTGCTCTGGCAATCGATTAAGGAGCGCAACCTGATCAAGTTCGATATGGCTCTTTACTCGGTTACGGTGTATACAGTATTGCTTACATTGCTGCTTACCGTATTCATGTGGGTAGATTCCGCATTGTTCAATGGTCCGAACTTCCCGACATTGTTCGAATACTTGCCAATGTGGGTGCCGATCGTTTCTGTTGTTGCGACATGTATTGCTTTCGTACTAGCTCTCGTTCTCGAGGGCGTGCGTTCGTGGAAAGTATATCTGTCCTTGATTACGTTCCCGATCTACCTGCTTTCTTGGTACCCCATTACGTTCTGGGCGTTCTTCACGCAGAACAACAAGGTGTGGAGCCATACGAAGCATACGCGTGTGGTACGGCTTGAAGAAGTTCAAGGAAAGCAAGCTTCATAAGTGCTTGACGAGTGAATACTCGTGTGCTATAGTATTCAAGTACGCTAATTAACAAGAAGAAGCGCCCGCTTCTCACCTGACCGACGATAGGTTGGCTGGTTAACATGTTAATCCTAGTTAAGTAGGATGTACTCACTAATGATGTCATTGTGAGGGATGTGGGCTCTTTTATGTGAAGAGTTCACATCCCTTTTTGATTTTAAATAAGTACATGTATTGTGGAGGTGTTGGATCATTAGCAAGGAACATATGATCAACGAAGAAATTCGTGCGAAGGAAGTACGCTTGGTTGGACCGAATGGTGAACAGATTGGCATTAAGCCTTTCCGTGAGGCGCTGCAGATGGCGGTAGATGCGAACTTAGACTTGGTTAACGTGGCACCACAGGCGAAGCCGCCAGTGTGCCGCATTATGGACTATGGAAAGTTCCGTTATGAGCAGCAGAAGAAAGAAAAAGAAGCTCGCAAGAACCAAAAGGTTGTTGATGTGAAAGAAGTATGGTTCCGCGCGAACATCGAGGAACACGACTTCCAAACAAAGCTTCGCAATGTGGTTAAGTTCTTGAAAGATGGCGACAAAGTAAAATGCTCCGTTCGTTTCCGCGGACGTGAAATTACACACGCAGCTATCGGTCAACGCGTGCTTGAACGCGTGAAGACAGAAGTTCAAGAAATCAGCGTGGTTGAGCGTCAACCGAAGCTTGAAGGTCGCAGCATGATTATGATTCTGGGACCAAAGACTAGTCAATAAGAGACTTAGTCTTGCCCGTCGCCCGCCACGCTGTCTAGGTGGCGGCAAAGGATTTTCGATTATTTGAGGAGGAAAATGATTATGCCTAAAATGAAAACGCACAGCAGCTTGAAAGGCCGCTTCAAAATTACTGGTACAGGTAAAGTTCGTCGTTACAAAGCTTACCGTAACCACTTGCTTTCCCACAAGTCCAACCGTACTAAGCGCGTTTTGGCTTCCAGCCCAGTAATGGCTGCAGGCGATGTTCGTCGCATCAAACAACAATTGTCTAACTTGAAATAAGTTTTTTTCGGATATTGAACGATATTGGGAGGTTAATTAGACATGGCTCGAGTTAAAGGCGGATTTACTACACGTCGTCGTCATAAGAAAGTATTGAAATTAGCAAAAGGTTATTTCGGTTCCAAACACCGTTTATTTAAAACTGCAAATGAGCAAGTAATGAAATCCTTGCTTTACGCATACCGCGATCGTCGTCAAAAGAAACGCGATTTCCGCAAATTGTGGATCGCTCGTATCAATGCGGCTGCTCGCATGAACGGCTTGTCCTACAGCAAATTCATGCACGGCTTGAAGCTTGCTGAAGTAAACATCAACCGCAAAATGCTTGCTGACTTGGCAGTGAACGATATCGAAGCGTTCAACTCCTTGGCAACTGTTGCAAAAGAGAAAGTAAACGCGTAATTATTGCGCTTTATTGGAAGGTCTCATTCTGCTTGCAGAGATGAGGCCTTCTTTGCATTTCTAAGAGAGTCGATAGGTTCTGCCACCCGATGCTGCATGAGCATAATCAACGCCAAACCATGTTGCGGGAAGTATATGCAATGTATGGAGAGAACATATGGCTGACGGTACGCAAAAAAGCAGCAAGCACATAGACATGCACTTGCCGCTTTGCAGGCTGTATAGACTTACTCTGCTGTATAACCGCCATCAACGAGGAGGGTTGTTCCGGTGACAAACGATGCGTCATCACTAGCTAGGAACAGCACGGCTTTCGCCACTTCCTCAGGGCGGCCGAGACGACCCATTGGATGAAGATTAATCAGGCTTTGTTTGTGCTCGGGAGAAGCAGCTGCGATTAATGGCGTATCAATGTAGCCTGGGCATACAGCATTGACACGGATGCCTTCTTTGGCATAGTCGATACCCAATGTTTGAGTAAGGAGCTTTACGCCGCCTTTGGAGGCTGCATATGCGGTTACACTGCCTTTACCAGCGATACTGTGAATGGAACCCGTATTGACAATAGCGCCTCGGGTGCCTTGAGCCATCATTTGCTCAATCGCGTACTTGTCACAGAGGAATACGCCAGTCAAGTTGATGTCAATTGTGCGGTTCCAGTTGTCTAAGGTTAATTGATGAGCAGGAGCATCCTTGGCAATACCCGCGTTGGCAAACATAATGTCAAGCTTGCCGAAGGCTTCTACTGTTTTTTGAATCAATTGCTGAACCTCTGTCTCAACGGTTACGTTGGTTTTCACAAAGATCGTACGATATCCCTCATTGTTCAGCTTGTCAGATAATGCTTGTCCATGGTCGGACATGTCGGCAATAACGACATTGGCCCCTTCCTTCACAAATAGCTCTACCGTCGCTGCCCCAATGCCGCTTGCTCCGCCTGTTACAATTGCTGTTTTTCCCTCTAGTCTCATGGTGTTTCCTTCTTTCTTCGTATGATAGGAACCCGTAAAGGCGTTCGTTCAAGTATAGATATATTAAACTTGAGAGGATGAATATGAAACTATTTACGTATTAAATAATGTGCGGCTTCTTTGACACGAATGAAATTACCATTGACCAAGCCTCGCTTGGAAGCTTACAATGCTTTTACGTGACTTTTTTAGAGAAGTGAGGAACGAGTATCGTGATGGATATTTCTCAGATTGAAATTGGGCGGATCGTCCTTCACCGAGTAGGAAATGCGGCGAAGGATGAGGGGGTATGGATATCAGAGCATCCGCTGGAAGTGGAGGACGAGGAACTTCGTCAGGTGCTGACACAGTATTTCGTTCGTCATTTCAAATTTGAATGGTTCTACCGTTTCACTCATGAAGCGGATCTGAACATGAACGAGGTGTACACTTTTACTTCACGCATCTTCGATGACCCAAGAACGATTCATGAGCAGTCTGTGCATATTTTGAATCACTTATACGCGCAGTCGACCCACCCTCAGATCAAGCCTGGAGAACTGTATGTCGTTTATTTTCAAAATGTGTTGTACGGTAACTTCAATGTGGACGCGGTTGGCATATTCAAGTCGGAGAATAAGGACACCTTCCTTCAGGTTATGGAGCGTTCCGAGACGGATCTTGGCGTCTATGCCTATGAAGGGGTTAACGTTAAGAAGCTGGATAAAGGCTGCTTGATCTTTAATCTGTATGCTGATTCAGGCTATCGTGTGAGTGTAGTGGACACGGGCAGCCGCGGCAATGAGGAAGCCCAGTACTGGATGGACGATTTCCTCCAGCTCGGATTTGTCGAGGACGAACATTATTATACGGATGCTGCTATACAAATGTGTAATGATTTTTATGACCAGGTCATTGCACCGACAAGCGAGGTTCCTGAGAAGAAGGAGAAGCTTGAATTCATCAACAGCACAGTGGACTATTTCGCAAAGAATGAGGCCTTTGTCGAAGATCAATTTATCGAGACCGTGCTGTATGATCGCCCGGAGCAGGCAGAGATCTTCAAAACGTATCGGGAGAACTATGAGCAGGTCAACGAGCTTCCTCCGCTTGAGGAAATGCCGATCTCTCACGTTGCACTTAAAAAGGTGAAGCGCAACTTGAGGAACAATATCCGTACAGATACCGGCATTGAGTTGAAGCTTAAAAATGAGAGCTTTCCTTTTTTAGAGCGCGGCTATGACGAAGAGAAGAAGATGCATTTCTATAAAGTGTATTTTAACGAAGAGGAATAGGTTCTAGCAGAAGTAGAGCACCCCTCTCATGACAAATGAAGTGCACCCCATAGAATAGACATTGGAAAAACCTCTGGTTATTCCGATGAAT
>NZ_JADMOL010000011.1 GCF_015558675.1 Paenibacillus sp. 1001270B_150601_E10
CATCCAGTGTAACCTCGTGCCCCTTGTTATGGGCGTACTCGATAAAGTGCTTCATGCCGTCATTTCCGCCAATGCCTTTGTCTATTGGAAAATGGCCGCCGAAGTCGCTCATGCCGCCCTTTTGCCAGCCTGCATAGTTGATCGCCATCTTCTGAACACCGACTGCAGTCAGCTCATTGATGATCTCCTCGGCCTCTGCTGTCGTTGTGAGCGATTCATAGGTATCCCACAGGAAGCCTTCTCGGGAATCCGCTCCAAGCAGATGAACAGGCAGCCGTATGTCATCATCCTCGGCCTGGATGCGCTTTAGTCCCTCTTCATCCATCAGCACTTGGCGATAGCGCGCTGCCATGCCTACATAGTCCGCGGAATGGGTCTTGCCGTCCAGGAAGTAGTAGCGAACGGATCGATCACCTGCCGTCCGCTCTTTGTTGAAGGTTTGGAAACCATTGCGCTTGCGCTTATCCGTAGGCTGGAAGAAGCGCTGCCGATACGTAAACTCGGCTGTCGCCCAGTTATATTGATTCATGGACTTGGATGGCGCTGCCAGCACATTCGCGTAGACAGCTCCGTCGTCGATCACAGCGAGCAAAGCTTGATCCTGTGACTTGACGCCAAATACTGGCATGCGAACAGGCTTGCGAATAGAGAACGAATTATTGTTGTTGCTAAAGGCAAAGTCCTCTCCATACACACGTTCAAAATAAAAATTGTTGTTCGGAGGCCGGTCCTTCTGGAACTGAATCAGCGTGCCCGGGCCGTCTGGGATAAATAAATAGCCGTCTTCTTTATCAGAAGTATAGGAGCCTAGGAACGGATACAAGCGTAGTGCGGCAATGCGTGCATTCTTGTCTTTCTTCTTGCTGTTCGCCTCATACTCTGCCATTTCCTCAGGACTCTTCCCGTCCTTAAAGCCTTCTTCCAGAATCTTCGTCTCAACAAAGTCGTCCGTTAGCACTACCTCGATGGGAACGACGAACCCGATGTTCTCCATCTTGTAGGTCAGCCGAAAGCCAGAATCCGTAATCTCAAAGTTCTCCATAACCGCTTTTTGATCGATCACATTCGTTTCCTTGATCTGATCCTTGCGGACGTTGAACTCTACATATTTGATAAAAAGAGGAGACTGCATATGCTTCTTCCAAGCATTCGTGTTGTCCTTGTCATTCCAGCCGTACTCATCCGGGAAGGACTTCCACTCCTGTCCGTTTCGCTTATCCTTTACAGTGAAATGCCCTGTCTTCGGATCAACATACAGCTGCAGCTTTTCATTCTCGCTTGCAAGCTGGAAGGAACGCTCACGAGGAAAGAGTGAGCTGTAGCTGTTCTTGACCTTCTTGGCCGCATTTGATGAAGAAGCCGAAGTTTTTGATGAATTGCTGCCGGAAGCCCCTTCGGACTCACTGCTATCGTCATCATCAGCATCCTTATTCTCCCCCTCATCGGTCGAATCAGCAGCATTCGCGTCCTCTTCTTCAGAGGAGGCCGACTCTTTTGCAACGGCATTCGTTTGATCTGAGCTTGCAGCTTGTGAATCCTCCTGACTGGACGTCTTCGTCTCTGCTGCCGTGGAGTACGTGACGATGGTCGCGCTCGTCATGGCGATCAATACAGTCAGGATGAGAATTCGCTTCAACCTAACGGACATCAGCATCACATCGACACCTCCTGATAGATGGTATAGAAGAAATTCTGAAGCTCAGAGGATAATCCCACGATGATGGATATGAGCACCCATGCAATCATCATTGCAAATGCAGTCAGGAACACATTCGCGACCGTTTCTCCAACGCTGTAGTTCTGCAGCGATTGAATCTTCCAGAAGAAGAGCAATCCGCACCACAGCAGCATGCCCGTTTCAAAAAAGCTGTAGATCGACATCTCGCTTGCGGTCATAACATTGGACACAGCAGCTAGTGGCAATCCAAGAATCACGATCGGGAACAAGGCGTAGGAGCTGCCGACGAATACATCCTTGAAGCGAGCCTCCCCTTGCCTAATGCTGCCGATGAGATAGTTGCAGACAACCCAGGTCAGCCATGTTACGAAGATCGCGATCAAAAATCCGCTGCTTCGCTCATTGCTCGGAACAGGCATAAAAGTAAAGCTCGTAAAGTATTCCTTCATCAAAAGGACCAAGGCAACCAGCACAAGCAGAATGCAGGCGCTAAGATATCCACCCTTTTGATGATATCTGAGGTCGCTAAATCCATCGATTGGATGACGCAGTATCGTAAAGGCCTGCTTTAACTGGACGAGCAGCTTCTGCCTGCCCAGCACATTACGTACCTTTGCACGCTTCAGGTGGAGCCACTTGAGCTTCTTCTTGCGGCTGTTCAAGATGAGCAGCACCAATAGCGCAATAAAGAACAGATTGGCTACCAGCGTGAAATGATGCTGAAACCACTGCAGGCGAAGCTGCCAGAAGGAATCAGAGTAGCCGCTTGCATCACCGGCAAGCTTGAATAAACGAAGTGCTTCCTTGTAATCCTCCTTGTAAAAGGCAGCCTCCGCGAGGCCCTGATAGGCAGGCGAATACAGTGCGTTCAGCCTCAGAACCTCCTGCCAGATTGGCTCGCTCTCCACGTACTTGCCCTCTTGGGACAAGGTCGTGGCTTCATGCAGCAGCATGCCGAACTCTGTCGGCTTCAGCACATGGATCAGATTCTGCGAATCATCCAGCACATACAACTCATTTTTGGAATTCGTGTCAACTGCAACAGGACTTTGGCTGATACCCAGCTGCGGCGAGCCTATCGTTACAGGTCCTACCCAGAAGAACAGCAGCTCGCCATTGGGCCCGTACTGCGTAACTGCATTCGATACTTTATCGATCGCGACCAAGTTGCCGTTGCGGTCAACCGTAATATCCGTAAGGCCCGACTTCTGCTCTTCCTGCTTCGGATCAGCCGACTCTGTGTTCGCGCTGCTCCCCCGGTTGCGAAACCTAGGCTCAATGCCGAATATTTTCTCCTTCCATTGGTTCTCCCCGCGGATATTGAGTTTTTTCACCTGCTCCTTATCTGTCGCGGAAACCGTATAAATAAAGCCTTGCTCATCAATATGAATATTTCGAATCGTAGCAGGCAGCGTGCGGACTTGACGGCTCAGCTGCTCCTCGGTGTACAGAAGCTTCCGCACGATGTCCATCAAGGATACCTCGGTCAAGTTCGTACCGTAGAACCCGTAGAAGTTTCCGCTTGGATCAAACTGAACAACACCCTGATAGCTCCCGTTGCTGATGACATACATAAAGCCTCTTTCATCCACAACGAGATTGGTTGGCTCATAATGAAACGACTCATCGATAAAGCGGGATTCCGGCCGCCCATACGCTGCAAGCTGATCACCGCTTGATGAGAGCTTCAGAATACGCTTATTGCCTGTATCCGCCACATAGATGACGCCCTTTGGCGTTACAAACACACCTTGCGGAGACTTCATCCCCTCTGCCGTAATTTCTCTTACGAAGTCTCCATCTTTATTGAGATGCACGATCCGATTATTGTCTGTATCAGCAATGTAAATGTCATCCTTGCTATCGATAAACAAATCCTGCGGGCGCTTTAGCGGTGAATATTCAAGCCGCTCTGCCCCATTCTCCATCTGCTTTTTATAAATGTTGTCGCCCACCACGGTGAACGGATAATATGCCGCCTGACTCGGGATCGTCCGATTGTAGCCGTCCTTGCTGAATGTCGTGTAGGGCGGTTCCGCAGACGCCAAGCTAGGAAACAAGGCAGCCATTATCATCGATAAGACCATCATTATAAAGATGAGCCGTTGTCTACCCCATCGCTTTTTCATGAATGAACCTCCGTAATCCCTACTTGATACCCGAATGGGCCATCGTCTGAATGACTTTTCGCTGAGACAGCAAGAAGATAATTAGATTCGGCACGAATATAATCAAGGATGCCGCCGCTGCAACCCCTTGTCTCGCAACGGTGTTCGCAAGATTGGAAGTAAGCGATTCCACATAGAATGGCAGCGTCTTCATCGCATCGTCCTGCATGAACAAGGCGGACGTCTCCGAATTCGTCCAGGCCGTCTGGAATGATAGGATCGTAATGGTCGCCATCGCCGGCGTCACAATCGGGATCATAATGCGAATAAAGATTTGCCATTCACTTGCGCCATCGAGCTTCGCTGCCTCGAGCAGTTCATTTGGCACCTGATCCATAAACTGCTTTAGCAAAAAGACGCCTACCGGTAGTGCAAGAATTGGGAGCACATGCCCCCAATACGTATTCATAATGCCTAGTGATTTCACGACGATGTAGCGAGGAATTCCCATTGTCTCGACTGCAATCATAATGGAGAGCAAAATCACACCGAACACGATCTTTCTTCCGGGAAACGGATGCTTAGACAGCGGATAAGCACACAGGGCGCCAAAGATGACCATCCCTACAGTAGAGAGCACCGTCACCATGATGCTGTTAAAAATAAACCGGGTTACCGGTAAAAAGGTGTCCTGCGTCGCATGAAGCAAATCCGTAAAGTTCTGAATTGTCGCCTGCTGCACAAAGAACGTCGGCGGGAATAAGAACAACTCATGCAGCGGCTTGAAGGCATGGTTGAAAATAAAGACAAGCGGCAGCAGCATGAATGCAGCGAGCAGCGTCAAGAGAATAAGCAGAAAGATCTGAGTGCGATCCATGCTGCGGAAGTCGCTCCGGTATAAGGACCAGGATCTCTCCACTGACCCTCGTATTCGTTTCAGCCACGTCATGCTATTCATCCTCCTTCGGGCCTAGCAGCATCCATAGGAATCGGCTGAGCAGGATCGTCAGAACAAGCAGCACAATCGAGATCGCACTTGCGTAGCCAAGCTCAAGCCGTGTAAAGCCAAAGTCCTCGATATGGTTCATGAAGAGCTGTCCAGAATAATCCGGCGTGGGGTTCATCCCGGACAGCTGGGTCCCGATTCCGCCCGCCTTTAATGTACCGACGATAGCCATGACAGCTGCAAAGAGCATCTGCGGCTTCATCATAGGAATCGTAATGTACCAGATTTCCTGCAAGCGGCTTGAGATGCCATCAATTCTTCCAGCTTCGTACAACGTTCGGTCTACATTCAATATCCCTGCCAGGATGGCAAGAAACCCTAAGCCCATGCTGGACCAGATCGAGACGACAATCATGATGCCAAGCAGATAATCCTTATCAATCGTGAGCAGCACAGGCTGATCGATAAAGCCCCATTTTAATAGAAAGCTGTTGATGTACCCTGTCCGGTCACCTGTAAACATAACCTGCCAGACAACAACCATTGCAATCCCGCCAGTCAGGGATGGGGCATACATGGCAAGCGCATACCATACGCGAATGGTTGAAGGAAGCTGTGCAATCAGCCATGCCAATACAAAGGAAAGCACGTAACCGATTGGGCCAACGAACAGGGCGAACTTGAAGGAGTTCGGAATGACATGCTTTAGAAAAATGACGTCTTGCGAGAACAGATTCTGATAGTTCATCCAGCCCGCCCACTTCGGAAACTCAATGGAGTTGAAGTACGTAAAGCTAAGCGCGATTCCCGTCAACACCGGAATAATGATAAACAAGCTGAACACGATGAGGAAAGGGGCAATAAAGAGATAGGAAAGCCGGAATCTCCACATTTCTCTCATCTTGTCCTTCAGCATGCGTCCTAAGCTGCCTCTAAGCTTCGGATTCGGCGCTGTTACAGGCTGCTGTACGACTGGTGACGCTTCATTCGACAAGGTGATCCACCCCTTCCCACGGTTTATCCATATCCGGCAGCTGAAGCGGCTTTAGAACCTCGCCATTAGGCCCGATAATATCGAACTCCTGCTGCTTGCGCGCAAGTTCCCGATTGATTTCCTTGATCGCCTTTTCAAGCGATATTCGAGAATTCTCGGAATCGACGACCGTTCGATTCCAAGCAAAGCCAAGCTCGCGATCCGTCATATATCCGCCAGGCACCTGAGGAACTTCCTTCGTCCACTTCCACTGCTCCAAGATGACGCGAAGATCTTCAGGCTTCCACGGCATTCTTGCAAATGCCTCCACATTAGCCGTATTCCAGCGGAAGGTTTCGCCGTAATACTGCTCAAGATTAAGCCCGAATTCCGTCTGAATCTCAGGAGACATATACCACTGAAGGAACTGCCAAGCTTCTTCCTGCTTCTGTTTGGAACTGCCCTTAAACAGCATTGCATTGGTAGGATTGGAGCCTCCGGACCAGCGAACGAAGCTGCCGTCCTCCTGCTTCGTGCCTGGGATCGGAGCAATCGCCCAGTCATTTGCAATCTCTGGTGCTGCCACGAGCAGTTGGATGTACATATTAAAGTCGGAGATGCCAATCGGAATATCTCCTCTTCTAAATTGGTTGTAGAAGCTCTGCACCACTCGCTCCAAGCCCTGAACATTGTAGAAGTCCGTCCACATCTTATAGGACTTAAATGCATCTGGCGTATCGAGCCCTGTCTTCAGCCCGTTTGACGTGTACATGTCCACATTGTTCTGGAATAGAATGGGCGTGTAGTCGACAGGGTCCATATAGAAGTTGTAATGATTCTGCAGCAGAGTCGGCAGGATTGTATAAACATCGTCCCACGTTTCCGGAACCTCAAGGTTCAGCTGCTCAAGAATATCCTTGCGGTAGAACAGCACCTTGAAGCGAACCGTCTCCGGCACGCCGTAGTAGCCGCCGTCATAATAAAGCGGCTGCAGCATACCTGGATTGTATCTGGAGAAAAATTCATCAGCACCGGGAAGCTTTGATAAATCAAGTGCAGCATTACGAAGCGCCATATCGAACGGAACGTTGACCGGCACTCCCAAAGCTACATCCGGCATCATTCCGGAAGCATTGGCAAGCGTCAGCAGCTGCGCATTCTGAATCAGGTTAATGTGAACCTTAATTCCCGTCTCTGGCGTAAAGCGGTCATTAACGAGCCGCTGCAGCTCGTCGACATAGTCACGGCCCCAGATCATCCATACATCGAGAACCTCCTCATCGTTGCTCTTCGTCGTTGAGCGATCCTGGAAGGAGTAGAACAATGACTGGAACATGCCACCTGTCTTCTGCCAGAAACTTGACGACATGCTCGGAAGCTTCTCATCAAACGGAGCGACCACAATCTGATCCAACTGAAGCGGACCATCCATCAGGAGCGAGCGATTGGATTCCAGCGATTCCTGTACCGTCGCAATTCGTTCTTTCGCATATGGAATTTCATTTGGCTTACTCAGAATGCTTTTCATATCGGCTGCACCATTTTTAAGCATCTGCGCAACATTATCTGTCTTCGGATTAATCGTCTTCATTTGATACTCAAGCGTAATAAACTGTTCTCGTATCCGCTCTAACCGTTCAATTAGGCCAGGAATGTCCTTTTCCACATTCCACACCCGGTATTTGTCTTCGCGGTTGCCCGTTGCCATGCGAAGCTCCAGCAGAATAGACCTGAGCTCCTTCGAGATATGATCCATCTCCATGATCATTGGCATATAAGGCTCGTAATGGACTTCCATAGTGAGCGTGTGCTCGCCCTTTGTTAAATAAAAGGCGTAGGGTTCTCCCTCTTGGTCTGACAATTTAATGCCTTTCCAATCGGCATCATAGGGGAATTGAACATGCTTCATCTCTTGAAATGGAATCTCACCGTCGATATAGAGACTTCGAAACACCGACATATTCTTGACGGTGCTTTGATTGCCTCGCATCGCAAGCTTATAGATTCCATCCTGAGGCACTTCAAGCGTCCAGCTGACCGATTGCCCGCCCTTCATCCACCTTGAGCCGCCAAGCGTGTTGTAGGCAATCTTGCCAAGCGACTTTGGAGAAGTAGCAGGGTCCCGATCATACACATTCTGAATGGAGGTCGAGTTTTTCTGCGCAAATTGTTCTGCTTCAATCACGACCGCCGCTCCCTCTTTCCCTGCATCTGAAGGGTACGAACTTTTCACTTCTTCATAGGTCGGAAGCTTCGCCACAGGCTTGACTGTTAATTGATGCAGGGCGACTGGCTGCTGCAGCACCTGCAACCGGATCGTATTCTTGCCTTGCTTCAGATGCCACTTCAGCGGAAGCGCGTAAGCACCATTGGATTCACGAAAAGCCGTTTCTTTCCAGCCGCTTATTTCTTCGACCTGTGCACGAAGCTGATTGCCAAACTCGTCATGGCGATCGGTGTTGACATCCCGATAATATCGCTCAAGAACGATAGACCTCGCTTCATTAAATGGATAATCCCCGTTGATGAGAGCAGACAACAGTACAGGCTGACGGTTCCCTCCATCGCTTACAGGAAGCGGATAATAATCGGTCCAGATCTCGTACAGCCCTTCCTCCTTAACCTCTATCTCATACTCAAGCCAGCCCTTTTGATTGGACCAGATCAAGGCCTCTGATTTTCCTTCATAGTCCTTTACTTCAAGCTTGGCTTCTTGAGATTTAGCTTTATATTGGGATGCTATAATGGAATACTCCTTGGTGCCATCCTTAATGCCTGCTTTCTCCCACTGGTTAAGCGTTTCAAGATAATAAGGCTCGATCTGCGATTCCTGACTGCTGGTATACGCACTCTCTGTGGCTTTGCTTACCGCTTGCTTAGACTCTGCATACACGGAAGGCTGATCACTATTAAGCTTTAATCCGATGATGCAAACGCTTGAAGCTATCACTAAGCTAATCATGATGAAGCTCTTTCTCCATCGGTGCATGACGTGCTTCACGACTCCACCCTCCTTACTTCGTCAGAAGCATTTCCGTATCTTTGTGGAAAAATAATGCCTTTTCCATGTTCACTGCAGCTGTAACTGTGCTGCCATCCTCACTGTGAAACCCTTCGCTTGCGCGAGCGACTAGCGGACGCTCCTGCTTGATATCAATGTGATAATAGCGATCTGAACCGACAAACTCGTTGAACTGAAGAACGCCTGGAATGACAGCCGTAGAAGCCTCTATACGGTGCGGTTCAAAGCTCATATGCTCTGGACGTATGCCCATCATGATCGCACGATCTAGGAGATTATGCTTGCGCAGCATGCTCTGATGCTCAGGTATCAAGGTAAGCGCAAAGCGATTCGTATGGAATTGCAGCTGACCGTCTCGCTCCTGAAGCTTGCCTTCGATAAAGTTCATTGGCGGATTGCCGATAAAGTTCGCAACGAACATATTTACTGGCTTGTTGTAGATCATTTCTGGGGAATCCACTTGCTGAATCAGTCCGCGATTCATCACAACGACGCGATCCCCCATCGTCATTGCCTCGATCTGATCATGCGTAACATAGATGGTTGTAACTTCAATCTTGCGATGCAAATTAATAATTTCCGAACGCATCTGCACCCGAAGCTTCGCGTCGAGGTTAGAAAGTGGCTCATCCATGAGGAATACCTGCGGTGTACGCACGATAGCTCGACCAAGCGCAACCCGCTGCCGCTGTCCCCCGGAGAGCTCTCTTGGCTTCCGATCCAAGAAATTCTCAATCTCAAGCACTCGCGCCGCACGCTTCAGCGCTAGGTCGATCTCATGCTTTGGCAGCTTCCTTAGACGAAGACCAAAAGCAATATTCTCATAAACGCTCATATTGGGATAAAGCGCATAATTCTGAAACACCATGGAAATGTCTCGATCCTTTGGAGGTATATCATTGACGAGCGTGTCACCAATATATATTTCGCCATCGGATACGTCCTCTAAGCCTGCCAGCATGCGAAGCGTGGTGGACTTCCCGCATCCCGATGGGCCAACGAGTACGATGAATTCTGTATCTTCCACGCTTAGATTGAAATCGCTTACAGCAATCTCTTTGTATTTCCCATAACGTTTATAAACCTGATTAAACAGAATATTGGCCATTGCGATCCCTCCCGAGTTTATAGCTATTGTACTTGGGGGGGTGTTAATTTGGTGTTAAAAAAGATTAAAGCGATTCAACCCTACTAAAATCGCATCCTGTATTGTTAGAAATAAAATTGAGAATAGAGTAAGGATGGAAATACTGATCGATTGTGATATTTGGAAAATGAAAAGAACTCTACTAAGGAAATATCGTTTGGTAGACGAAGGATAGCAAGCGACCGCGATTCAAAGCGTACCTATAGTCTCCTAGATGGATTCTTATTGCCTAGGCCAATTGTTAATGCAATCAAAAATATAGGGGGAACTCATCGATTAGATTTGATTAGCTATCATTGCATTTGGATGTTATTGACCCGGAATAATAGATGAATGCGTCGCAAAAACAAAAAGCGCAAGTCCTCAGGGACTTGCGCTTTTGCAATATGCATTCATAGATGTGAGTAAGGTCTCGGCAGTAGAACCCTTACCTCTCGATCTATTCAATATAAGTGATAGAATTAGAACTCGCCAGCAAAGTGACAAGCAACAAAGTGATTGCTTCCTGCATCCTTATATTCCGGTATTTGCTGCTTGCAAATATCTTTTGCAAATGGACAGCGAGTATGGAATTTGCAGCCAGATGGTGGGTTCGCCGGGCTCGGGATATCCCCTTGCAGCACGATACGCTCAGGCTTCTTCGTTGGGTCCGGCACTGGAACCGCAGACAGCAATGCCTTTGTATACGGGTGCAATGGATTACTGAACAATTCATCGCGAGAAGCCATCTCAACCATGGAGCCAAGGTACATCACACCTACACGGTTGCACAAATGCTCAACAACGGACAAGTCATGGGAAATGAACAAGTACGTCAAATCATTCTGCTCTTGCAGATCAGAAAGCAAGTTGATGATCTGTGCTTGAATCGATACGTCAAGTGCCGATACGGGCTCATCCAACACCATGAATTCAGGCTTCAGGATTAAGGAGCGAGCAATACCGATACGTTGGCGCTGACCACCTGAGAACTCATGCGGGTAGCGATCAATATGGTAAGGCGCAAGACCGCAGATCGACAAGATTTCCTTTACACGATCGCGAACCTCAGATTTTGAAACGATGCCATGATCGACGAGTGCTTCACCAATCGCTTCTCCAACCTTAATACGAGGGTTCAAGGAGCTGTATGGATCTTGGAAGACAAGCTGAATCTTCGGACGCATTGCACGAAGCTCTTTCTTGTTCAAGCTGTGCAGGTCTGTACCTTTAAACGCTACAGAGCCGCCGCTCTTCTCAAGCAAGCGAAGGACAGTACGACCAGTCGTAGACTTGCCGCAGCCGGACTCACCTACAAGTCCTAATGCTTCCCCTTTGTTCAATGAGAAGGAAACGCCGTCAACTGCTTTGACATGGCCAATCGTTCTTTGGAATACACCGCCTGTGATAGGGAAGTATTTTTTTAGGTCTTTAACTTCAATTAATGGCTGAGTCATTTACTTCCCCTCCTTATCGTACAGCCAGCAAGCCGTCTTATGTTTATTGTCATAAATATTAAGATCAGGCTGCTTCTGCACGCAAATTTCCATGCAGTGCTCGCAACGATCGTTAAAGTAGCAGTTGTCTCCGAGCTCAACAGGGTTTGGTACTTGTCCAGGAATCGTGTATAAGCGAGCTTGACGGTCGCTTATAACCGGCTTCGCTTTGAGCAAGCCTTGTGTGTAAGGATGCTTTGGATTGCTGAACAATTCGTTTACTGGAGCTTCTTCAATGACTTTACCTGCATACATGACGACAACATGGTCCGCCATCTCCGCCACGACACCAAGGTCATGCGTAATCATCATGATTGCCGTATTGAATTCCTTTTTGATATCGCGCATCAGATCCAAGATCTGCGCTTGAATTGTAACGTCCAAGGCTGTCGTAGGCTCATCCGCGATGAGCAGCTTAGGATCGCAGCTAAGTGCGATCGCGATCATGATACGCTGACGCATGCCCCCTGACAATTCATGGGGATAAGAGTCGTAGATCTTCGCTGCGCGAGGAATGCCTACCAACTCAATTAGCTGAATCGCTTTCTTCTTTGCATCCTGCTTCGACAGCTTTTTGTGAATGCGAAGCGGCTCAGCAATTTGATGACCAATGGTCAGTACAGGGTTCAATGAAGACATTGGATCCTGGAAGATCATCGCGATTTCGTTTCCACGAAGATAGCGCATTTCACGTTCTTTTAGTTTAAGAAGGTCTTCACCTTTATATAGTATCTCTCCGCCAACAATCTTACCGGGTGCAGCGACCAAACGCATAAGGGACATAGCTGTAACACTCTTGCCGCAGCCAGATTCACCTACAACGCAAAGCGTTTCTCCTTCACGAATAGAGAAGCTTACGTCATTTACCGCCTTGACCACACCAGAGCCTGTATAGAAGTTGGTACGAAGATTGCGGAATTCGATTAAATTGTTTGACATATCTATCCCTACCTCTTCGACTTAGACTTAGGATCGAATGCATCACGCAGTGCATCCCCGACAAAGTTAAAGGACATAACGGTGATAAACACACATACACCCGGTGGAATCCAGAGCCACGGGCGCTTCTGGAAATCAATCAAGTTGTTTGCCGCGGAAATCATATTCCCCCAAGATGGTGTCGGAGGAACAACCCCAAGACCCAAATAACTGAGTACGGATTCCATCAAGATTGCGCCACCAACAGCTAGCGTTGCGTTAACGATAATGATTGGAATCGTATTCGGAAGCAAGTGACGTAAGATCTTTTTAGAGTCTCGAAGACCCAAGGATTCCGCTGCCTGCATGAATTCCTGCTCACGCAAGCTCAAGATTTGTCCGCGTACGAGACGCGCAAGGCCTGGCCAACTTAAAATACCAAGCAAGAACATAACAATATAGATACGCTCTGACGGTGGAACCTTCCAATCGGAAAGGATACTACCAAGAATAATAAGCAATGGCAAAGATGGAATAGACATCATAATGTCAATGATTCGCATGATGATCGTATCGACCCACCCGCGATAGAAACCAGCAATAGCACCGAGGAGGCTACCGATGGAAACCGATACCATCATGGCAACAAAACCTACCAATAGCGAGATTCGACCCGCTAACATGACGCGCAACAAGATGTCTCGACCTAAATTATCTGTACCTAGCCAATGAGCTGCAGAGGGAGCCTTGTTGCCGTTGCGAATATTCAAGGTATCTATCGTATAAGGCGATAATAAAGGACCAACAAAACAAATAATAAACATGAGCACCAGCATAACGATACCAAAGATCGCAAGCTTGCTTTGACGCACTTGGCGGAAAGCAAGCGCCCAAGGAGAGGCGGATTTTTCCTTTTGCCCACCTGCTTGTGCTACATTTGCATTAACTGTAACTTGGGACACATGAATTTCTCCTTTCTATTTCAGACGTACGCGAGGGTCTACCAGTCCATATAACGTATCGGCTAGCAAATTCCCTAATACGGTTAGGAATGATAGGAACATCAAGTATCCCATGAGCAGGAAGTAGTCACGGAAGTTTAGTGCGTCTAAATATACGCGACCAATACCCGGCCAGTTAAAGATTTTCTCTGTAATCATTGCTCCAGAGAACAATGCAGGAAGCTCAAATCCAAGCAGCGTGATTGCTGGAATCAATGCATTACGCAATGCATGCTTGAAAATAACCGTACTCTCTTTTACACCTTTGGCACGAGCAGTACGAATATAGTCCTGGTTGACGATATCGAGCATGCTTGTACGGAAATAACGAGTAAGACCGCCAACACCAAGCGCGGTTAGTACCGTTACCGGTAAGATCATATGTTCCAACAAGTCAAATACCTTCGCAAATCCTGTTGCACTACTTCCTGTTGTATACATACCTCCAACAGGTGCCCAGCCCATATCGACCGCAATAAACTTAATGGCTAGCAACCCTAGGAAGAACGAAGGAAGAGACATCAATCCGAAAACAATAAACGTTATAATTCCGTCATACAAGGAATACTTCTTGATTGCTGAAAACACACCAATAAATATGGCGATAATCCAAGTAAAGATCATGGAGAATGCTGCAACGATTACCGAGTTCCAAATATAACGGTCAATAACGGTCGTTACTTCCACCTTGTGTTGGAAGGAATATCCGAAATCTCCTTTAAGTGCATTGGATGCCCATATAAAATAACGCTCGGTTGTAGGCTTGTCCAAACCGTGAATTTTCTTCAACTCTGCCGCACGCTCAGCGGATATCGTCTGGTTCGAATCGATGAAGTTACCTGGAACCATGGAGAAAACGCTAAATAGGATGATCGAAACCCCAAGCAAGGTCGGAATCATCTGCAAAATGCGCCGGACGAGAAACTGTTTCATAAATATTCCTCCTAGCTACATATAAACCCAATGCTCAGCCACAACAGGGCTGAGCATTGGACAGACATGAAAGACTGTTAATGATGAAGTTATCTTATGATTATTGAACCTCGATCACGTTCAAATCAGATGTGAATTCTTTGTAAGGAGAAAGATCAAATCCTTTGATGCGGTTGTTGATCGACCACATATCCGAACGTTGGTACAAGTAGATGTATGGAAGATCTGTATTCATCTCTTGATAGATTTGCTTGAACAGTTCTTTGCGCTTCTCTTGGTCTACAGTAGATCCTGTTTGCTTGAAGAGATCATCAAGCTTAGTGTTAGAGTAGCCGATATCGTTTTGGGATCCGCCAGTCATATATACGTTTTGCATGGACTGTGGATCTGGAGTCAAGCCCCAAGCCATGAACAGCATATCGAAGTCGCCTTTTTTACGCTTGTCGATAACTGCGTTGAAGTCCATTTGCTCAGCTACGAATTCAATACCAAGCTCTTTATAGTTCGCAGTTGCGATTGGAATGATCGCGTCATTCACTGGGTTTGGAGAAGTTGCAGCAAAGTTGATTTTGAACTTCACGCCATCTTTTTCACGGATGCCGTCAGCACCTGGTACCCAGCCAGCTTCATCCAACAATTGTTTTGCTTTTTCAAGATCAAACTCATACTTTTCGATACCTTCATCAGTGTAAGACCATGAAAGGTCGGACTGAGGAACGTTAATTACTTTTGCGTAGCCTTGGTATACAGCATCAACGATTTGTGTACGATCCAAGCCATATGTCAACGCTTGACGAACCTTAGGATCTTTGAACTTCGGATCGTTGTGGTTCATCGCGATGTAGCCATAGCCATTTGTAGGGAAAATTTGTGTATCCAAGAATCCCATCGCTTTAATGTCTTCGACTTGATCTTTAGATGCTGTTGGGAAGTCCATATCCGTTTCACCTGTTTGCAGGTTGGATACCAATGTTTCCTCTGTTGTCACTTTGTAGATCAAGTTTTTCACTTTTGGTGCGCCTGCATAGTAATCAGGGTTTGCTTCCATTACGATTTCTTGCCCTGGAGCAAACTTCTTCAATGTATATGCACCGTTGCCAAGTGGTGTTGTAAATGTGTCTTTCATATAACCCAAGTTACCTTGCTTGTAGTCCTTGCCATAGTAGTGCTCAGGAATAACGCCGGAGCCTAATGTTGCAAGTGCCAATGGGTTAACGGATTCCATTGTGAATTCAATCGTTTTGTCGTTTACTACTTTGATACCGGAGATGGAAGTTGCTTTGCCATCTTTATAATCTTGTCCGCCTTTGATAGGTGCGGATTGCATAACGTCTGTTGGACCGTCATAAGAGCTATCGAACAACAATGTTCTGGAGAACGCGATGTCTTTAGCTGTTACTGGCGTGCCATCAGTCCACTTAATGCCGTCTTTCAACGTGAACGTATATGTCAAACCATCTTCAGACACTTTGTAATCTGCCATTTGTGGAGAATAAGATCCGTCCTTCTCGATCTTAACCAAGGAATCGAACAATGCTTCAGTTACATACATGTCGTATCTGGATTCTGCAAAAAGCGGGTTGAAGATACCGCTTGGAGCAGTCATACCGATAATGACAGTGTCTTTACGGTTTGTAGCTGCAGCTGGGTTCTTGCTAGGATCTGTAGCAGCGATTGTACCATTAGTGATGATTTCATCACTTCCGCCTTCATTCGTTGTACCTTCAGAAGAGCTGGAGTTCGTGCTGCCGCCATTGTCCGAAGAGTTAGCAGAGTCGTTGCCACCGCATGCTGACAATACCAATGTCAATGCGAGCATAAGACTCAATACGGTTAATAGTCTCTTTTTCACGTCTTTTCCCCCTAATCGATATAAAATACATCTACCCAAACCAGACTCTATAATCTACCAATGGATTATAGAGAATATTCGGCTCGCGCTTATAGAACAGTGGTCAAATGAGTCTGTATTACAGCTGTACCATAAGCAGGAAACGAATATTTTTCATAATACTATTATATAAATTTCGTTTTGTAAATGCCTATGTAAGGTTTCTGTTAAAATATTTTTAAGCTTCCTGATCACATTTTTTTATTGAGTTTCAACAAGTATCAAGCAATTTTTTCCTCAAAACCTCTTACCCTTTGTGGTTTTTCACCAAACGGGTAGACATTTGTTCTTTCTATAAAGACAATTGAGTAAATATGTTCTCGACTCGCGACCATTACTGAATACGATTCAAATTTTAATCACTTGCATAATGATGCATAAATATAAAAACAACTCGCCAGATGTAATAAATTACCACACCGGCGAGTTGCGAATATTGAATATGAGTTGTATGCCTAATGTTCATGGTTAGCATAGTCAAACGATAAAGATAAAATGAGTTCACCTATAGCGAAGCATTCTTAACGGACTGCTCAGCCCCATGAATAGCTGCCTCTACTTCGTGAGCAGAGAAATGATACCCTGGACCATAGCGCTTCATCAGATAATCAGTAGACATGACAATTGTCTTAGGGACAAGCTGATTTGCTTGCTGGCGCAATCGGTTCTGGCCCATTGGATGAATCACTCTCATCAATACCTTCAGGTATCGCTTCGTCATCCAACTGAACAGCCCCTTCGGCAGGTCGCGAATCGTAAAGCCAAATTGCTCTGGCCCCCGATGAATAAAGCTCACGCCATATAGTGCCTTTACCTGATGCAGCTCAGGATGATCTGCAACATAAGCCGCAATCTCAGGCAATGCCTTCTCAACATCTCGAATCAGCTTGATCGCAAGATGCACGTTGCTCTTCGAATGCTGGCCAATCTCATATAGATGCTGGTTGTCAAAATGAAGCTCCAGCACTTGATCTTCTCGTTGAAGCGTTACCCCATCATCCAAGGTGATGGCATTTCCATGATAAGGTCTTGTTCTAAAATGCAGAATTGGCTTGTCATGGCTTGCTGTCTTCAAGCCAAACACCAAATGGAACAGCTTCTCGTAGCCTAGCCACAGCTTTACTGTCACTTTCTTCATCCAAGAAGGATGCATGACGTTGTATTTCTCCGTTGTTCGGATCAACTCATCGATTCGGACGCAGCGCAGCTCTTTATCCTCTGCCTCTTGAAGATAACGCTCAAGTGCGATCAGCATCTGCTTAGGTGCATCGCGATCCGCACCAAATGTAAGTCCGCAATCATGCAGAAGCAGGACCTCCCCGCCTCTTAACTTCTTGCTCATTCGCTTATACAAGCGTTCTGCTCCCAGTCTCTTTCTCCAATCGCCAAACATCGCAGACCATAAAATAATCTGAATATGCCCAAGATTGCCGAAGTCGAATAAATTCACAATTCCCCAAGGCGGACGATAATACACCGCAGGCTTGCCGGTTATCTCCTCGATCATACCCGAGGTCTTATGAATATGGCGCTTGACCGTCTTCGGACGCATAAGCCAATTGCTCTTGTGTACATAGTTATGGATTCCAATCAGATGGCCTTCATCATGCATGCGCTTAATAAGCTCGGGGTGCTTCTCCGCATGGATGCCCACTACGAAGAAGGTTGCTTTTGCTTTATAAGTCTTCAACAGATCCAGCAATTTAGATGTATAGATAGGATCTGGACCATCATCAAACGTTAAAGCGATCTCTCGTTCGGAAATTCCCTTCCGAAAGACGCGAAATCCAAAAAGACGGCTAATAAGACCTGGGAGGAACGCATAAAACGTAAGGATATAAAACACCCACAGCAGTATGATTTCCATGCGTCTCGTTCCCCGTTTCTTATCTATATTTTTTTTCTTAAATATTGTATCATAACCGCGCACAGAATAGGGCATGTGAATTCAATTTCGTGTACAATAATACAATATGAACCAAGCACTCATCTTCATTTCTTATACCCAAAAGGAGGACCGTCGATGCTCGCTTTTTATCGAAAATATTGGCGAACGGCATTTGACATTGGCTTGATCGTGCTTACCGTCTATTTGATCATGCTCGCATTCAGCTACTTGTACGGTATCGCAACGCCAATCTTTCTAGCCTTTATCATTTACCTGATTATTGAACCACTGGCTAGATTCCTTGCCAAGCGCGGGATGAAGAAATCCATCGC
This sequence comes from Paenibacillus sp. 1001270B_150601_E10, assembly GCF_015558675.1. Classification (GTDB taxonomy): domain Bacteria; phylum Bacillota; class Bacilli; order Paenibacillales; family Paenibacillaceae; genus Paenibacillus_B. The sequence continues at coordinate 18,313 of NZ_JADMOL010000011.1, forward strand.
TTCAGCTATATCCGTTATTATATTCGTCTTGATCATACTCGGTTCGTTGGTAGGAGCCGGAATTGTATTTACACAGCAAATGAGCGATCTCATCAGCCAGCTTCCCCAATATAGAGATATCGTCATCAAGGAGTCCACCGCACTCATCAATTACATACAAGCCAAGTACGAGACACTCCCCCATGATGTGACAGACCGATTGAATACATATATATCAGATTTTGCAGCTGTAGCGGAACAATGGCTTAAAACCTTTTTGAATTGGCTCGTTAATCATGTCGCCACGTTCTCAACCTTTATTTTCAATTTTGCCATTGCTATCGTTCTCGCTTACTTCTTAAGCACAGAGATTGATTCCTGGAGAAGGCTTGCAAAGGAGAAGACACCACGTACGTTCAAAAATGCATTTTCGTTTTTAAGAGACAATGTATTTCGAGGCTTGGGCGTTTACATCAAAGCGCAATCCATATTAATTTCGATATCCTTTAGCGTCATTTTCATATCATTCTTGCTGCTCGGCGTTAATAACGCTTTTTCCATCGCCCTGCTGTGCGCCTTGTTCGATGTGCTGCCGATTCTTGGGATTCCAGTCATATTCATTCCGTGGATCACGTACCTGTTCATCGTTGGCCACACTGCTCAAGCGATATGGCTGCTTGTTATATTAGTTACGGTTATGGTGACCCGCCAGATCCTAGAGCCAAAGATTACGGGAAATACGCTCGGGGTATCCGCCTTCACGATGCTTAGCTGTATGATCATTTCCTTATCCATCTTTGGTGTTGCGGGCCTGATCCTATCTCCCGTGCTGGTTATCCTTATCAAAGCCTTATTCGATCAAGGCCATTTGCAGCGATGGATTCGCATGCCTGTGGAGGAATTCGATTCCAATCCGCTGTCTCCCCATGGCGACGGTGCCGCTTCAAGTGTAGATCATACGAAGTAATAACTTCTATATACTTGTGAAAAGTGCTAAAGGTGATAGCCGCAGCAACGTACACATACGTAGTTGCGGCTATTTTCATAACCCTTTATCGAAATCAGCCAGCAGATCCATAACCTCTCCAAACACTGCAGTCGCACGATGCTTCCCATCGTTCGCCTCATCCTCTGAGACGACTGCGACCGCATAACGCGGCTTGTTGGCAGGGCCGTAGCCAACGAACCACGTATGCAATTGCTTCGTGCCGTAAGCACCTGCCTGCGCCGTCCCACTTTTCCCAGCGAGCGGCCAAGCTCGATTGCGAAGCGCCTTTCCCGTTCCCTGCTCAACCACTTGCTCCATCCAGTGCCTTAGATCATGAGCTGTTCTGGCCTTCAATCTTCTTTCAGACGCAGCCTCCTTTGCAAATGAGCTGATGACTGCACCTTCTTTATCTTCCATGCGCATCACAAGCCGCGGATGCCCAAAAACTCCTCCTTTTATAATCGTAACCATGGCATTGGCTGCGGCTAATGGCGTTATCCGGACATCACGCTGTCCGATGGAGGACTGTGCTTTAGCACCTTGGTCGCGGATTAACGGCTCAAGCTTTGAAAAAACACGCCCAGAGGCCTCATTTGGAAAATGAGACAATGCCTTATGCCCAAGATGATCATTTGAGACCAGACCCACAGGGCCAATGAAGCCAAGCTTCTCTGCATAGCTGTACATCTCTTCCTCTGTCATGCGTTCACTAAGCTCAGCGAAGGCTACGTTGCAGGACTCTGCAAAAGCCTCTTCCAGCGTCAGTGTGCCATGACCGCCTTTTTTCCAGCAGGATAAGCCATACTTGCCAAGCTCTCCATCGCAATGAAATGTCTCCTTGCGACTCACTTTGCCTGATTCAAGCGCCCATGCAGCTGTCACGAGCTTATACACAGAGCCTGGAGCTACAGCGTCCAAAGCGATATTGTTCCACGCATGATCCTGAGGGTCAATGTGCTCAGGATGATAGCTTGGAACGGACACCATGGCAAGGACATCACGATTAGTGGCATCCATTACAACAACAGATCCTTTTTTGAGTCCATGCTGCTTCATGATTTTAACGATTGGCTCATGCAGGCTCAGATCAGCGGTTGTAACAATACGCAGCGGATAATAAGGATTGTCAGGCTTTCGAACGCGAACATCCAATCCCGGGAGCGGCTTTAAGCTGGCATCCTGATAGTGCACAAATGTTACAGGACCAATACCTGACAACAACGGGTTAAAGGACTTCTCTAAGCCGTATGCGCCGCTGCGATGAATATACGACCAACCTTGGGCCTTCCCTCTATTCAGCTTTCGATCCCATTCAGATGGATTCGCCTGAATGGTGTACCCTACCCAATGAGGTGTCAACTCCTTCAATGGATACGGATCAGTGTAAGGAAGAACGCGTACACCCAACCATTGACGACCCTCAAGCCATTTCTTTTGGGCTATCGTTAGCGGTACCACTTTTTGCTGCTGATCCCGGAGAACAAAAGGCTCCGATGCCTTGCTCCATTTTTCCATAAGCGTATCGAAATTGACATTTACAAGAGCTGCAATTTCTTTGGCAGCAAGCTTCTGACTATTCGTAGTTTTAATAGGAAAGAAAATGATTGCATTTCCCATAGATCCTGTTATCGGTAAACCTTTCCGATCCACAATGCGACCTCGGCCATCATCCAGTACGATGCCCCGTTCCCGTTGGATGACCGACTGTTTGATTAGCGTATGTGGATCATGAGGCAGTGCTCGAAAAGCTTCTACAAATTGAAGCCATGCTAATCTCGCAACCCAAACCAACAGCACGCTTGTGATCAATAGCGTCGCGTAACCGATTCGTCTTAGTCGCTTAATATTGAAGTTACAACTCATCACAAGCACACCTCCAACCATCGAACCTATCTGTTTCTAGTATGGACATGTGCCTGCAACTTCAATCTGGCCCCTATAAAATGAAAGCAAAGATCCCCTGTCCTAATAACAGGGGATCTTGAACGATATACTGAACTAATGATATCTATTCAGCAGCCATCAACCATATGCTTTATTTCGTCATACCGTATTGCACGGCAGTTTAGCGATTCTTTTTGCGCATCATATCGAAGTAATGAACAGGCTGGTCAACCTTTATGCGAACAAGCTGCAAAGGATGACGCGCAGCATCAAGAACTTGGCCATCTGTATCCCAAATCGTATCTACCTTCTGCTTAAAGAAGGTTCCGTTTGGACCAAAGAACTCCACTTCTGTTCCTGGCTTGAAATGATTGCGCTGTTGAATCGTAGCTATTCCTGTGCTCTCATCATAATCCATAACTAGGCCTGCGAAGTCATAAGGAGTGGACTTTTGCTCAGGTTCATAAATATGGTCTTCATGATCCGGCTCTTCATAGAAGAAGCCTGTATTAACAGGACGGTTAGCGGCCTTGTTGATTTCCTCAATCCACTCTGGCTTCAGCTCATAATTGTCAGGATCCGCCATGTAAGCATCGATAGCCTGGCGATATACGTTAATAACCGTCGCAACGTAGTGGATCGATCTCATGCGGCCTTCCACCTTGAAGCTGTCGATGCCAGCGTCGATCAGATCCGGCAGGTGGTTAAGCAAGCATTGATCCTTCGCGCTCATTGAGAATTCGCTCTGACCCTCTTGGAACAATGGCAGCTGGGTAATACCAACGCGGAATTGCTCCAATACCGGTTCACCCTTCGCTTCCTTCTCGCTGATCCATTCATCGACATCGCCGCGAGCATCCTCGAACAAGTCATATTTCCAGCGGCAGGATTGGCAGCAGCCACCACGGTTTGAATCCCGATCCGTGAAGTGATTCGACAAGGTGCATCGACCTGAATAGGAAGAGCACGCCGCCCCATGGATAAAGGCTTCAATCTCGATATCCACATGCTTCTTGATCTCGGCAATCTCATCGATGCTTGTTTCACGTGCAAGCACGACGCGAGGCGCTCCCTCATCCTTCCAGAACTGAACCGTCTGCCAGTTCGAGATCGATTGCTGTGTACTGATGTGAACCTCAAGCTTCGGCGCCACACGCTGTGCCGTCTCGATAATGATCGGATCTGCAGCGATAATTGCACTGATTCCTGCCTCTTGAAGATTCAGCAAATATTCCTCAATACCCTCTAGATCCTCGTTATGAGCATAAATATTTGTAGCAACAAATACCTTTGCTCCGTATTTCTTTGCAAACTCTACGCCTTCACGCATCTCTTCAAAGCTGAAGTTGTCCGCATTCGAGCGAAGACCATACTTCTGACCGCCGATGTATACCGCATCGGCGCCATAGTGGATGGCGAACTTGAGCTTTTCCAAGTTGCCGGCGGGAGCGAGCAATTCCGGCTTGTCGAGACGGTTACGTTTACCGTTGTATTTACGCTTTACTTTTGTTGTCATCGGCTTCACGCCCCCTTCTTAATACATCTGTTCTTTATAGAAAAATCCAAAGGACAATTCACGCTCTGGATCCTGCAATGTTCGAATCTCATCCATCCATTCCGGCTGGAATAGATAGCCTTCTGGATCCTGTGCATAGGCGTCAATCGCTTTTCGGTAAGCACGGATGACTGCTTCATTATAAACACGAGGCTTAAGCAAGCTTTCAACCTTAAAGCTGTCGAGCTTCGCATCAAGCAGCAGCTTCAGATCTTCAAGGATGCACATATCGTCAGAGCTCATAATGTAGGCACCGTACTCATCTTCATAAACAGGGAACTTCTCATCTTGACGTTCCTTCTCAATGAGGAAAAGCTTGCGCTCGATACCAACATTCGACGTATCTTCCTCGCGGTCTATATGACGAAGATAGTGCTGGATCAAGTGGCGCTTGGAGTGATAAATATTCGTCATCCCATGCACCTGAACCTCTACCTCCATGTCTGGAAGCTTCGCTTTCATCTCGATAACTTGATCCATATTCAATTCGCGCGCCAGCACCATACGGCTTGCACCGCGCTTCTGCCAGTACTTCGCCGTGGCAAAGTTGGTTGATGTCATCTCAGCATTCCAATGAAGCTTCAGATGAGGTGCAGCGACTCTAGCTGTCATTAGCACCGCTGGATCTCCATATGTGATCCCGTCAATCCCGATACGCTGGAGCTCTGACAAGTATTTCTGAAGACCTAGCAGCGCATCGTTATGAAAAATATGATTAACCGCGGCATAGAGCTTTGCTCCATGCTGACGCACGATCGGCAGCGCGGCTTCGATGTGATCAAGCGGCATCTGGCCAGGCAGACGCATGCCATACTTGGATTCCCCCACGGTAATGGCTGTAGCACCAGCCTCCAAGTAGCTCTTTACTTCTTCCACCGAGCCTGCCGTAATAAGCAATTCTGGTTTTGCTGTCATGAAATCACCACTTTACTGTTTACTCTTCTCAATATTGCTCAGATGCTCTTCATAGGTCTTCGCAAATAAATGAGTTTGGGTGCCGTCTTTCTTCGTGACGTAATAGAAATAGTCAGAAGTCTCAGGCTCTAATGCAGCCTTAATCGATTCCAAGCTTGGGCTGGCAATAGGTCCTGGCGGCAGTCCATCTTCCTTGTACGTATTGTACGGACTTTCGATTTCCAAATCTTTATAATACAACCGTTCCTTCGGCTTGTCCAGTGCATACTGGATGGTAGCATCAATCTGGAGCCTCATCGGCTTATTCAATCGGTTATAGATGACACCTGCAACGAGCGGACGCTCTTCATCTACAACTACCTCACGCTCCACGAGGGAAGCAACCGTCAAGAGCTCCTGCAAGGTCATACCGCTCTGTTCCAGCTTCGCATCAAAATTCGGAATATCAATTAGACGCTTCTCTGTCTCCTTAAGCATCCGGACGATCATCTCCTCCGCACTTGTCCCCACAGCGAATTCATAGGTTTCAGGGAAGAGATAGCCTTCCAGCACATGCTTCAGCTTATCATTGGGCTTTGGCAGATTAAGCGTAAGATCAGATGGCTTTTCTTTTCCAATCTTATCTGCAGCTTGGATAAAGGCCTCGCGCTCAACAATACCTTTCTCGCTTAAATCATCCGCAATCTGTTCAATCGTATAACCCTCAGGTACCATAACTCTTACAGTCTCAACAGGGATCACATCGCCAGCATTCAGCTTCTTGATGATCTGCTCGTACGTACTGCTTGGATCAAACGAATATTTCCCAGCCATAAAAGCCGAGCCTTCATTATTCATCTTTAAATACAGCTTAAACAGCAATGCATTCTTAATGACGCCCTGCTCCTCTAAGTGTTGAGCTATAGCCGAAGTTCCTGTACCTTCTTCAATCGAAACTTCGATGGGCTTGTCCTGTCCCTGCACAGGCTGCATTCCATTCCATACATACCACGCACCCGCACCAATAATAATGATGATGACGATTAAAAAAGCGAGTGCCGCCTTTGCTGCTGTCCTCAATCGCTCACGCTCCTACATGGAAAAAAGAGCGGTCTTTACCCCGCCCTTTTCCGTAATTTACATGGTGTCTTCTCTATTGCTCTTCATCTAAATCTAATTCTTCTGAATAGGCAACCTCGTCATAAGCTTCCATGACGTTTTCCCATTCTTCATCGCTGTCGATCGTCTCAAGCTGCCAGGTTCCTGCATCGTCCTTCACCATACGAAGCGCTTCTGGCTCGTATTGTCCTTCCTGATCCTGTACAATCGCATAGCAATGGCCGCTGAACTCAAATTCAGCAAGAAGATCGAAAAAGCGGCTCTGTCCTTGCTCATCTGTCATTTCAAGAGCGCTTCCATATTGTTTCGATAAATAATCCACAAATTTAAGAGTACCTGTCTCGCTCACCGCTTACACCTCTTCAGAGTCAACGAGCGTATTGAAGGTCTCTTCTACAATATTCCACTCTTCCTCATCTTCGATGATGTAGAGCTTCAAGTCGTCGCCGTCTTCTTCATAACGGAAGGCATATACCTCATCCGTCTCATCATCCTCGGCATCAACAGGAACGACCATCATATATTTGTGATCAGAACCATCAACCTCGAATTTCATAATGACTTCGAACTCTTCCTCATTGCCCTCGTCATCTGGAATGTAGATAATTTCCGGTTCCTCGTGTCCATGGTTGTCGTGTGCCATTGTTAACCCCTCACCTTCTAGAATTATAGTCGAGATATGTTTGTAAAATAATCGTTGCTGCCATCTTATCAACTACTTGTCTGCGCTTCTTGCGGCTAACATCCGCCTCGAGCAAGGTCCGCTCTGCAGACACGGTGCTCAAGCGCTCATCCCATAGGTGAACGGGCAACCCAAGTGACTGCCTTAACGTCTCCGCATAGGCGATGCTGATCTCGCCCCGCGGCCCGACGGTGCCGTTCATATTCTTCGGCAACCCAAGCACGATCGCTTCGACCTCATGATCTTTAACGATCTGTTCCAATCGCTTCAAGTCCCTTTCTTCCGAGGTGCGAACAATAACTTCAAGCCCCTGCGCCGTCCAACCTAGCGCATCGCTTACCGCCACACCAATCTTGCGGTCCCCATAATCCAATCCTAATATCCTCATGATCGTCTCCTATTGCTCATGTCCATAGCACCCGCACGCCAGAATAAGACGCATGGCCTATTCTGGATTAACGGTGATGGCTGAGATAGAATCGAACCAATTCCTCGATCAATTCATCTCGTTCCTTTTTCCGTACGAGGCTTCGAGCATTGTTATGACGCGGAATATAAGCTGGATCTCCAGAGAGCAGGTATCCGACGATCTGGTTGATCGGATTGTACTCCTTCTCCTTCAACGCATCATACACAGACAATATAATGTCTTGACTGGACGTCGCTTGCTCTTCAGCTGTCACATTGAATTTCATCGTTTTATCCAACGAACTCATCGTCGTCACCTCGCTTTTCTCTTATCATAACACAACCCAAGACAAACAAAAAATATCCTCGCAAAACGGTTTTCACTTAAATGTGCCAGACTTATGAACATAGAGGCATATAGAAGCTTCTCTTCACTATTATATACCTAAGATGCTTCTTATACGCCTCTATTCCAATGCTCTTCATTTACAACATCTTATACCTTCATCTGGTGCTTGACGCTATATGCGAAATATCACGAATTATGCACCTGCTTGATCGCTAACAAGCTTTTCAACAAGAGCAAGCGCTTCTTGAATCTTGCTTGCGTCTTTACCTCCTGCTTGCGCCATGTCTGGACGGCCGCCACCGCCGCCGCCTGTTACTGCCGCGATTTCTTTGATCATCTTGCCTGCGTGGAAGCCCTTCTTCACAAGCTCAGGCGCTACGGATACAACAAAGTTCACTTTGCCTTCGGCAACCGCTCCAAGCACCACAATGGTCTCAGGGAGCTTCGTCTTCAGCTCGTCCGCCGTTGTACGGATCGCATCCATGCCGCTTGCTTGAATCTCAGCTGCGAGCACCTGCACGCCTGCAATCGTACGAACTTGGTCAGTCAGCTGGCCAGCTTCAATGCTCGAAAGCTTCGCGTTCAAGGATTCGTTCTCACGCTGCAAGTCCTTCTCGCGTTGGAACATGCTTTCAATACGCTTCGGCACGTCTGCGATATTGGATTTGAGCAATTGTGCTGCCTGCTTCAACAAGTCAAGCTGTTCGTCCATATATTGATAAGCAAAGCGTCCTGTTACCGCCTCGATACGGCGCACGCCAGAGCCGATACCACTCTCGCTTACGATTTTGAACAACCCAATTTCCGATGTATTTTTCACATGCACACCGCCGCAAAGCTCAATGCTGTAAGTTCCAACTTGAACGACGCGCACGATATCTCCATATTTTTCACCGAACAAGGCCATCGCACCAAGTGCCTTCGCTTTATCGATGCTCATCTCTTCGATCACAACCGACGTGCTCTTCCAGATCTGCTCATTGACACGACGCTCGATATCCTGAAGCTCTTCTGGCTTAATGCTGCCAAGCTGTGTGAAGTCAAAGCGAAGACGCTCTTCTTCCACAAGGGAACCCGCTTGGTTAACATGCTCGCCAAGGACATCCTTGAGCGCACGATGCAAGAGGTGAGTCGCGGTATGGTTCTTAATAATCGCATCGCGTTCCGTGCGGTCAATGGAAGCCGTCAGCTCCATTCCTACGCGAAGCGTTCCAGCTTCAACCGTGACTGCATGCACATGCTGGCCATGTGGTGCTTTCTTCACGTTTGTAACGTTTGCTCTCAGTTCGTTAGACGTAAATACACCGTTGTCGCTGACCTGACCACCGCTCTCTGCATAGAACGGCGTTTGATCCAAGATCACTTGGCAGGTCGTTCCTGCGGGAGCCTCTTCTGCCAGCTCTTCATTCACGATGATCGCGAGAACCTTCGCATTCGCCTCAACCTGCTGATAGCCGACAAACGTGCTGGATGTCGTATAATCTGCAAGAGCTCCGCCTTGCACCTTCATGCTTTCCACGTCTTGGCGCGCTGCGCGTGCACGATCGCGCTGCTCCTGCATCGCCTGCTCGAAGCCTTCATGGTCGACGCTAAGACCGTGCTCTGCTGCATAATCTTCTGTTAAGTCAAGCGGGAAGCCATACGTATCATACAGCTTGAATGCTTCTGTACCATTGATTTGGGAGCGGCCTTCTGCCTTAGCCGAAGCTGCCATCTCAGACAAGATGTTCAAGCCGTCCGTCAATGTCTCATGGAAGCGCTCCTCTTCATTTTTAACAACCTTCTCAATGAACTCGCGCTTCTCCACGATATCTGGGTAATGTCCACCCATCACGTCGCCTACCGTCTTCACAAGTTCTACCATGAACGGACGCTCAATGCCAAGAACCTTGCCATAGCGAACCGCACGGCGGAGCAAACGGCGAATGATATATCCGCGGCCTTCGTTGGAAGGAAGCACACCGTCTCCTACTGCAAATACAACGGTACGAATATGGTCTGCGATAACTTTGAACGCAACATCATGCTCTTCATTCTTCTTGTAAGGCACACCCGCAATGCGGCTAGTTGCTTCAATGACCGGAATAAAGAGATCGGTATCAAAGTTCGAATCCACATCCTGAAGAATGGAAGCAAAGCGCTCAAGCCCTGCGCCGGTATCAATATTTTTATTTGGAAGCGGCGTGTAGCTGCCGTCCTTGTTGTGGTTGAATTGAGAGAATACAAGGTTCCATACTTCGAGATAACGCTCATTCTCGCCGCTTGGATAGCATTCAGGATCATTAGGGTCACCATACGCTTCGCCGCGATCATAGAAGATCTCTGTACATGGGCCGCATGGACCTTCACCGATATCCCAGAAGTTATCCTCCGTCTTAATGATGCGCTCTGCTGGCAGACCTATTTTCTCGTTCCAATAGCGGAATGCCTCTTCATCCTCTGGATATACCGTTACATAAAGACGGTCTGGATCGAAGCCGATCCACTGCTTGTCCGTTAGGAATTCCCAAGCCCATGTAATCACTTCTTCTTTGAAGTAATCGCCAATGGAGAAGTTGCCCAGCATTTCAAAGAACGTATGGTGACGGCGCGTCTTCCCTACATTCTCAATATCATTTGTACGAATACATTTTTGAGAGTTCGCAATACGCGGATTCTCCGGCTTTACGCGGCCGTCAAAGTACGGCTTGAGCGGCGCCATTCCTGCATTAATCCATAACAGAGACGGGTCATTGTGCGGCACAAGGGAAGCGCTTGGCTCAATATGATGACCTTTGCTCTCGAAGAATGCTAACCATTTCGAACGTATCTCGCTTGCTTTCATCAAAGATTCCTCCTGAATGTGGTCTATAAAAATAAAAAACGTCCCTGCATATAACAGGGACGATGAGTATCGCGGTACCACCCTGGTTATCGCGGCTACCTCTAAGACAGCACACGATCTCCTTGAGCGTTGATAACGGAACGACCCGGTGAAGTCCTTTCACACTCTGAAACTAGCTTTCAACAGCTCTTCATGGCAAGAATTATTTCAGCCCGGCAGCTGCGAGAGGCATCCTAGCACATGTTTCTCCGCCTGTTCTCATACCCGCTGCACTGTAATTCTTTCTCTGGTCCAAGGTCTTCTGTTTACTTAGGTTTCGTCAACGTTTTTACCTGTTAAAACCTGCGGTTAATCTTCTCAAAAGTATATTTTACTGCGCTTATTTTGTCAAATAATTCACCTGGACAAGAAGTCGCTCCAGCATCACAGCAGCTTGGGCGCGAGTCGCGATTCCTTGAGGGTCAAAAGTGTTTGTGGTTACGCCTGCAATGAGCCCCGAGGAGACGGATCTGATCACCGCATCCTTCGCATAGGAGGAGATGCGTCCGCGATCCTTGAAGCCTTGCAGCACATTGCTATTATAAGCTGTATCCTGCTTCACATAATCCAGGGTGCGAACCAGCATAACCGCCATTTGCTCACGCGAGATGTTCTGATTCGGGCGGAAGGTTCCATTTTCATACCCGCCAATAATACCTGCCTTGGTCGCCGCTCCAATATAGGCTACCATCGGGTGGCTTGAGCCTACGTCTGAATAAGCATTCGCAGCACTTGCGTTGCTCTCGAGTCCAAAGGAGCGTGCAAGCAGCACAGTAAATTGGCCTCTCGTCACCGAAGCATTTGGTGCAAAACGGCTGCTGCTTACGCCTTCAATAATGAATTTGTTCGCAAGATGCGAAATGGACGCTTGCGCCCAGTGCGCTCGAATGTCGCTGAAGCTCTTGCTCCGCTCAACAGCAGCAAAGATGTCATTATCAGATGGATAGAACCTCAATACGGATAAGCCTCCGCCTTGCTTAATCGTATTCGGAATGTATTGCAATCGATCTCCTGCTCGATCGTATCGGATCATCGAAGTGCGATCATTGTAGACAGCGCGGTTCACCTTCACTTTGGCCTCGGTTTGCACAACTAGCGCTTGTGTTGGTGTACTGCTCGAATAGGCCGATGCATACAGATCAATCGGCAGAGCCCTGAATTCTGCTCCGCTATCCTCAACAGCCTTAGCCATCTGGGTCGCGTAAGATAACGCGCCTTCAATCTGCAGCTGCACATAAATCGATGAAGACTGGCTGAACTGGCGCTTTAACTGGCTGTAATTGATATTTTTAAGCGGGAGCGTATATATGACGTCCCCATAACGAATGGAGAACTTAGCATCCTTCTCGCTCGCATAAATCTCCTCCAGCACCTGCAATGGCACTGCAACCATGGCAGCCTTCTCGCTTGCTGGCACCTCAAATGCAAGATGATGGTCAGAGCTGTAGCGGACGGCATACTGCAGCGCTTCTCTCAGCTTGCTTTCATTAACCGTGTAGCGCTTAATCGATACCCCGTATCGAGATCGCTCGCTCGTGGTTGAAGCGGCTTTCGATTGAAGCAGGAAAAGATTCGAATCCAAGAAAGCCTCATATGGCGCTTGAACGACATCGTCAGGTCTTCCAGATACCTGATCCGTTTGATTCGATAATACCGCATTGCCAAACGATGCAACCTGATTTCCACTCAAATCTTTAAGCGGCACATTGCCTGGCACATACGTTAGCGAGACATTCGCTGCAGCGCTGACTGGGGATTCCAGAACCAACGTTACAGTATCATTTTGAATGGAAGCACTCTTCACCTTGCGATTGACATTAGACGCATATACGTAGAACTGATTTAGGGAAGGCGCAGAGCTTGCATTTAACTTTTCTGAAAAAACAAGTGTCACGACGCTGCCTTTAATGACGCCTGTTCGCAGCGTTGGAGCAGTCGTGTCCGATGAATCTGTTACTGTTCGGTAGGAGAAGCCGACAGCGGCATTGCCTGCCAGATCTCGTATCTTGGCATCCCCTGGCACATAGGACACGCGTACTTCGTCACTTTCCTTCACACCTGAGCTAAGCGTCAAGACAACGGTGTTGTTGATCACTTGTACCCGCTCCACATATCTTGCCGCATCATTTACCAGTACCGAATAGTGGCTCCGCATCGGAATCGAATTCGGATCAAGCAATTCATTGTAGGTGAGTGTGAGCAGGCTCCCTTTGACAGAGGTCTGTTCCAGGGTTGGCGCTTTCGTATCCTGCAGATTCTGAACTAGCTGCCCTTGGAACGAACGAAGCGCATTCCCTGTTTCATCTTTTATTGGGTAATTGTTTGGTGTATAAGATACTTTGACAATTTGTCCGTTGCTAACTGAATGTTGAAGTGTTAGTGTTACGGTTCTACCACTATGCTCTAGACGTCGTAATGTTACATTCCGATCATCGTAGGTTACTCTGAATTGAGATAGAGCATTTGTAGATACAGTACCTAGAGTCTCATCAAAGGTTAATTTTAACGTCGATCCGGATATAACTGCATTTTCAACCTTCGGAGCTGCTGTGTCTTTTCCATTTTCAATAACAATGCCTCCAATATCACTGGCACGATTACCTGCAAGATCCTCAATCGCATATGGTGATTGTTTTGGCACTGTATAACTTAATAGTACTGTCAATCCAGTATTAATCCCGCTCTTTAACTTTATGTCTACATATGAGTCTTGTATCGATATTTTATCGATCACTTGCTCCTTGCCGTTCACAAGAATGCGGTAAGCTTTTAAAGGAGGGACAGTATCTCGATTAAGTGACTCATTGTAAATAAGACGGATTGTATCGTATGCTACCAATCGATAAGATTGCAGTACAGGCATAATAGAGTCATTACCTTTAGTCCAAAACTGCCATCCCTCCTCCTCTTTGATACCACGGAATAAATTTTTATCCTGATCCACAAACGCTCCTTCATCAACCGTAACGACGATCTGATCATTTGACTTAAAATCCTGAATTGGATCAATTGTAATGGTGTTTGTTCCATTACCAGTCACCTGCGGTGAGTTTACAGGAACCATTCCAACCAAGTTCCCTCGTGTAAGAGACTTAAAATGTATATTCCCCTTATTCGCCCAAACGGGTTCAGAAAATGTAATGGATAGATTGCTTCCAACAAAAAAATCTGATCGCCCCGGGGCTGGGATAAATGATGTTGCAATAGGCGCAATTGTATCTTGTACTGTTTTAAATGACCATCCATTCTGACCATATAGTCCTGCAAAGTCTCCATGCTCACCCTTGAAAGTACCATTTTCAACTACGACATAATAATTCATATTCCCCTGTAAAGAAATTGAAGGTTGCCAAGTAACTGTACGTTGATTGTTTGATATTAATATGCTTTGGTCACTTACGCTACTACGCCAAACTTCCTTGTTCGTCGATGCTTCAAAAAGGATAAGAAATCCATCTCCTTTTTTCACTTCTTCATCAAACGTGAATTGCAAAGTAGGATTTGATCGTATTGACAGTGTTCCTTGATGACTCGGTTGATAAGATATAATACGAGGTTGACGATAAGTATCCTTAGATTGTTCCAAAGAAGATGTTTGTGCAGGAGCAGACGGTTGCTTTATTGAGTATGCTTCTTCAGATATGCTTGATGCTGCTGACACACCGGCAGTTATAGACGCTTCAACTAACAGAAGAGAAACTAACAACGTCACAAAAGTCTTCTTAACCAACTTGTATCCCTCACTTGTCATTGGAATATATTTACTATATTTGTTTAGACGTTATTTCCCTTCATTAAGTTTCCATTGTTCACAAATTTGTTCGTTGTCTTTTACAGATGCTCTATTCTGAATGGTTTATATAGACCTAGACAAAATCCAATTATTATAAATGCTAATCCCCCACCCCCAGTATTTTGGTGATGACGGGCACAATTGAAATTGTATTCATCCCAATAAATCAATCGCTTTCATTCGTCAATCATCCACATGATTTGACCTGTGTTCATAGGACGTAAAGCCCATGAATAAGTGTGGACAGTACGCTACAATAAGCATTAGCCTTATGGCAACATATGGAATCTACTATTTTATTCAAGGAGGGTTGTCCGTTATTACCTTCACATCGATGAGAGAGCATAGCACTATAGTCCGAGAGGAGATTGCAGCTTGAAATCGAAACCTATACGTCAAAAATTAGCGGGAATACTCTCTATAGCCATGGCGGCTGCCCTGCTGTTCCCCGCCCCATCTCACGTTTATGCGCAAGAAACCGCACCTCAAGAACAGCTTCAGCCAAAAATAACTTCCGGATTGTCTCCAAACTTTCTGCTTTCCGACCAGTCCGACCTCTCCTTGAATTCATCCCAAGCAAGCAATTTCGTCACTCAATCAGACAGTACAGAGCCTATCACCGTCATCGTTGAATTGAGCACAGACCCCGTCGCCTTGTCCCAGTCTAAACAATCAAAAAGCTTAGCCCCTTCAGCAGGCGAACAAGAACGAAAAATTCGCTTGGAGCACATTGCTTTTAAAGCACAAGCAGAGAAAAGCTTGGACATCCTGTTCAAACACGAGTACACGAAGGCATTCAACGGCTACTCTGTAACGCTTCCGGCCAATCAAGTAGAGCGCTTGACAAGGCTCTCTGGCGTAAAAGCCGTTTATCCGAATTTGGAATATAAGACGCTTCCTGTCGATAACGGTTATGCCTTCAAACCGCTCATGGACGAAAGCGCTCCACATATTGGTGCTGATAAGCTGTGGGATATCGGTGTCACAGGCAAGGGCATTAAGGTGGGCGTGCTCGACACCGGCGTCGATTATAAGCACCCTAGCTTAAAGGGCGCGTATAAAGGCGGATGGGACTTTGTCGATAATGACAATGACCCGATGGAGACACTTCCTGATCCGACAAAGCCACCTATGGCCGACGGAACGGAATACCATACTACACATGGGACGCATGTATCCGGCACTATAGTTGGACGCGGGAATCCAAAAGAGTCAAATGCGGAGAATGGATGGGTCAAAGGCGTAGCCCCTGAGGCTGATCTCTATGTATATCGAGTGCTGGGGCCCTATGGCAGAGGCTCAACTGAAAATATTATTGCAGCAATCGAACGGTCCATTACAGACAAGATGGATGTGATTAATCTATCGCTTGGCGGAAAGTTCAACAATGCATTTACTGCGGATTCAGTGGCGGTCAACAATGCGATGCTGGCAGGTGTTACCGTTGTACTGGCGGCTGGCAACGAAGGTCCGAATGACGGAACAGTAAGCACACCAGGAGGCGCGCATATTCCAATTTCCGTTGGCGCTTCTACACCTCCAATGATTACACCAATTTTCGAATCGCAAGGCATCAGCAGCGTATATGCGCAATTGGCTGAATATGCCCCTGAAATCAGTGAACCGGGCACAACCTTTGAGGCTGTCTATGCCAAGTTTGGCAAACCTGAAGATTACAAAAATCTGGACGTGTCAGGCAAGCTGGCTCTCGTTATGCGCGGTGAAATCAGTTTTCAGGAAAAAGCCCTTAATGCCGCAAAAGCTGGTGCCGCAGCCGTGATCATCTATAACAATGAGCCAGGTGAACTGAAAGCAACGCTTGGTTCAGAGGGACAATACGTTCCTACCTACACGATTTCCAAAGATGCAGGTATTACGTTGTTGGCGAATGTAGAAAAAGGGGAATCCATCTCTTTCAATACGGTTCAAGAGCAGGATCTGCTCGCTGACTTCAGCTCCCGCGGACCGATCAATCCCGACTTCTCCATCAAGCCTGACATTACGGCTCCAGGAGTCGCTATCCGTTCTTCCGTACCCGCTTGGGATGGGAATTATGCGGATGCATACAAGGATTCACAAGGGACAAGCATGGCTGCCCCACATATAGCTGGTGCCGCTGCTTTGCTGCTTGAGAAGTACGAGGGCAGTGTCAAAACATCTGATCTAAAAGCATTATTGATGAACAATGCCGTGCCAATGAAAGACCGGAATCATAAGGATTATACGGTAACCGAGCAAGGTGCCGGCCGAGTGGATCTTGATCAGGCCGTACAAGCAAAAGCTATTGCACTTGTTCAAGCAACCACAACTGCAACGAAAGATCAACAACCTATCCCTTATGAGACTGGAAGCATTTCCTTCGGCACTGCCGCCTCAGGCGAACTCTCTCATACGATTAAAGTGAAGGACATCGCTAATTCGCCACAAACCTATTCGATCATCAGCACATGGAATGGTACGGCTAAAGGTATTGCGTTAACATTCAATACGGATACCGTTGCCGTACCAGCAGGTGGTGCAGGCAGCTTTAACGTAGATGTAACCGTTCCGCCACAAGCTGCCGAGGGCATCTACGAAGGGACTGTAACGTTAAAGGAAACGTCAACTGGTCACGAGCTGCATCTGCCTGTCAGTTTGTACGTTGGAGAAGCTTTTGAGATCGATGCCATCACAAACGTAACCGCTGATCCCATAATCTTCTCTCCGAACGGGGAATCCCCTCAAGAAACAACCGACGTCACTTTTGCAGTTAATAAGCCGCTTAATGACGTAAAGATTACAGTAACAGACAGCGTATATGGGAATGTCATGGGTGACTTGTATGCTAGCCATGACCTGCATATACCTGACATTTATGGAAAGCTGAAATGGGACGGCTCTGTGTCGAATGGTGAGGAGAAAGTCCAGTTGGAAGACGGTGAATATTACCTCACCCCTTTTGCAAATCAAGAAAAAATCGAAAAGCAGCGTTCTTCATTCATTATCGATCGTCATGCCCCTGAGTCGGTATTGGATGAACAACCACTGATTGTAGATGGCTCAAACCCGGGCATAGGATATATTCACGGAAAGATCACAAAGGATTTGCTGATTGATTTGTTCCCAACAACAATTCCGATGAGCAGTTATATCGCCGTCGCTGTCCTTGATCAAAACGCGAATCAGCATGACGGAATCATTAACGACGACGGGACATTTACGGTAAGTGTGCCTTTAAATGCGGGCATGAATGCGTTTGAAGTGTATGTATATGATGCAGCATTAAATGGTGTCTTTGCACCTGCTCATCAAGTTGTGTTTGATCATGCTTATAAAGATTCTGTCTATGCCGCAAGCAGCAAGCCAGAAGTCTTAACGGGAGAACAATTCGACGTTAAGATAAATTATACCGTTACGGAAGCGGTTTATTCAGCTTCATTCAGTCTCACGTACGACAGTAAGCTGACTGTAAAAGATATTACGCCAAGCGTGACGATGGCAACATATCAACAGCAGCATCATCCAGATCTGCCCCTCATCATCAACCAAGATACGATCGCAGGAGCTGATGGCAAGACTAGATTGAACTACAGCGTAAGTCTCAGCGAAGGCGCAGCACATGGAATTGGTGATATGGCCACCATCACTTTTGTTAGCGAATATGAAGGCGAATATGCATTTAAACTGGAAGACGCCAAGCTAGTCAATGCAAACAAAGAGGAGATTCCGTTGCGTTCCCTCTTATCCTCAACTGTTAAAGTTACCAAGCCTAATGTTCCGAATCCGAAGCCAGAGCCACCAACTAGTCCTTCCTGGCCTGGAGGTATTATAGACCCTAGCTCATCCGGCAAGACCATGAAGGCTGGTTTCTTGGTTGAGACAAAGAAGGAGCATAACGTCGTGAACGCGGTGTTCACGATCAATGCGGATGCGATGAAAAAGCAGCTTCAGGATAAAGACATCAAGCAGATTCAAGTCGATATCAGCGATGTCGAGATGAAGCGATACGGAGAAGTCTCCTTCAAGCTGGACAAGGCAGCAACTGAGCTTATGCAGCAATCCGGGAAGGACTTGATTCTATCCGCATCTGCGTTCAGCATCGTGGTTCCTGCAGCGTCCATTAAGACATTAATGGGTCCTAATGGATTCGAGCTGATACTGTCTCTTGCCGACCATAAAGATAAGGGATTCAGCAAGGAGCGCGGCGAGACGACCTTCACATCTCCAATGCTTACGATCCATGGACCGAAGGAATCCAAGGATCTGGTATTGGATGTCATCCTTAAGCTGACAGACGCTTCAAAGGACATTCGCAAAGCGGGTGTATACAAGCTTGTACAAGGCGAATCAAGCGAATGGAACTATGACCAAGCCGGAACGAAGGCAAAAGACAAAAAAGCCGTCACCTTCCAAGTTACGCAGTTCGGCACATACACCGTTGCCGAGCATGCAAGAACATTCCGCGACATTGCTCTGCACTGGGCCAAGGATGAGATCGAAGTCATCGCAGCCCATGAATTACTGCGCGGCAAAGACAGCCTAGACACATTCAAGCCTAGCGATGTCATGACACAGGCGGAGTTTGCAACCCTGCTTGATCGTATGACGCACAGCGGAAAGACATGGGAGCAGCGGACTAAAGAGCCTGGAGCCCGTAATCCGATTACTCGTGAAAATATGGTTGTCATGCTTGTTCAAGCATTGAAGGCCGACCTGTCTCAGTCAAGCACGCCGCTTGGATTCGCTGATGAGGCTCGCATCTCTCGCGATGCTAAGGCGGCGGTTGCGTACGCTGCCAGCAAAGGATTCATCAAAGGAACGAACGGCAATAAGTTCGATCCGTCAGGCACATCTACTCGTGCGCAGGCGGCACTCATCCTGTATCGCGTGATGAACGAACAGTAATACCATAATCCTACTAGAAGCAGAAATCCTGGATGCATGCAGCAGGATTTCTGCTTCTTTCTTACTTTATTTCTTAACATTATGGTTATATGTAACAACCTTTAACGGCTCATAAAAGGAAATGCAGAGCATAAGACATTGCAGTCTTGACAAACTAATCAAAAAGAAGTCAGGAGATATTCATGAAAAACATCATGGTGTTTGGTTCAGTCTTATTTGGAAGCATACTATTTGATCTTTTATTAGATGTGCCGCTCGGCATTCCCATGTTTCAAGACATTATTTCCATAGTGAATCGCATTCTTCTCATCAATCCGATCCTTTTAACAATTATTAGCATCAGTGTCATGATCATTATTGTACATATTGGTAAAAACAAGACATCATAAGGCTGATTAAAAACGATCATGAAGCACGATTTCACGCTAACTTCTTGTATATCCATATTCCCATTGCAAGGATCACTGGAATCGTAATTTCAAATGGAAGGTAGATAAGCCATTGATCCGATACTAGACCTTCTTGAAGATGGTGAGAAGAATTAGGGCTTACTATTAGAGCTGACAAGAAGATCGTTGTCCCTACAATTAATAAGATTTTTTTATAATCTGACATCTTAAATAAATGGGAGACAGCAATGACTGCGGCAAGATAGAATATGCTAGCTTTAAAAAACACTCCGATAATCAACATCATCACGGCTATTGCATCAAGACGTTGGATAAAATCAGATATATTCACCTCTCCGATAGACATCAAAAATGGAAAGAATGACTGACTAACGATATCAACCCCAAGGACAGATATATTGAGTACCGTAATCCAAGTAAGGACTCCACCACTTATCATTAAGCTGACTATCCCTGTTCTTAATAAAGAATCACTCCTTTTTAAATATGGAGTGAACATTGCAAAAGCAATAACCTCAGAAAATGGAAAATTCAATGCCTTTGGAAACGATTGTAGTATACTGCTCACTCCATCTCCTAGGATTGGCATTAATCGATGAACATCCAACACACCAGATACCATAATAAATAAGCTTGCCAATACAATCATCACGAACATGACTAGATAGAAAATCTCTCCAGTACGCGCCAAAGCCACTATGCCTAAAGAAAGCACATAGCTAATAGCCAGTACCATCATGAGATGGATAATGAGAAGCGGGGTTTCTTCGAAAATAGAAACATTCATAAGTAATGCAAAATCATTAAATTGTCTGGTTGCTTGATAGATAAAAAATAGAGTGTAAAGAAAAGCTAATGTCTTCCCCAATACTTTTCCAATCAAAGATTCAAGAACGACGGTAAATGGCTGATAAGGATGATCCTTTAGGATGTAGCAGACTACTGTAAATAAGACCAAGCCTAGCAGCATTCCCAACAATGTTGATATCCAGGCAGCCTCTTTTGCATCACTGTTTAAAGGAAAGACAAGAGCTGATCCTAATTCAAATAGCATCATCAATCGAAATAGTTGAGATACATGCAGCGTCGTATTGTTACTATTCATGACTTCACCTTTATGAAGATAGTTTATATGGTTATTTTGTACGTGTCTGATTAACAGTTAAGCCTGTATTTATGATGGACATGTCAACACGAACTTCCGTGTCAGCATTGCTAAATATTTCATTCCAGTCTTTTTGCACTCGTTTCCATAGTCTTCGATCTGTTCGATCTAAGGATGCACCAAAACCGAATATATCCAGTTTGAGCTCTTGTGCTATTTTCAAAGTTGTTTCAATTTCGTTTTTAATCTTCCGGCTTGCTTGCTGTTCTAACTTCATCAATGTGCGATTTTGAAGAATTTCGTTTGAGCATCCTCCAATTTCTTTCACCGATCCTGCAGCACGCACGCGAACCCTTAGCAAGTACCTATTACGAATCTTAATTGTTTGTAAATCAGACTTATTTCTAGAGATACTTATCATCAAATATCCGTTTTGATCTTCGCACGAGAGTCTTATCGCAGTTCTTCTTAGCAGCTTTTGAGTCCATAAGTATCCTTGAGCGGATTCTTGATCAAGCCAGCCCACAAGCCTGTCCTTATTAAACACAGCAATTCCCTTCGTCTGTAAGGTAGAAGCAGGAATAATGTTATCATTACTCTCCTTGTTTATTTTGTCTTCATCTCCTGATATCCCCATGCCTCCAATTGTCAATTCCTTACCATCGCTTGCTAATTGACGTTTAACTTCGTCGATTTGAATATGATGTGTTTCCCCCCATTGTTGTTCAGCGACAATTAATTGCTGGGTCATCTGTATTGCAGGTATTCTTTCCATGGTCGTGGACAATGCCAACAATTGCGAAGCTGGTGAATCCCTTGCAATAACAACGTTAGTCTGCATTCGCATATCGCTATCTCGTTCGAAAATATCTAACAGCGATTTAATCCCTTCTTTTGCTACACTGCTATCGATAACAATAATCGCCATGTGGGAGAATAACATCTTGCGCGACATTTGCTGGGTTGCTTTTCGAGCTGCTTCCTCTATTGTCGTTCCAGTACTCGTATATGTTGTAACATTTGAAGCTCCACCTGTGCCGCCTTGCTGACCTTGTACTACAGAGCCTGGATTAATGAGTTGAAATGAGAGGTGATATGTATTCTTCGTTTTTTCAACGGACATTGCCGTACACAATGCAATTTCTCTTAGCTCTTTCCGATCCCAGCAACTTGTGCATATTAAGGATACGCCGATAAGTAAAATCGCGAAGAAAACTGATTTACGCACGACTTTTTCTCCCTTACTTTTATAGTGTAGCAAGACCAGCCATTATTACTGCTTTCGTCTATTTTGTGTGATTCCAGATGGCCTTGTTCGAAATTTACGCAAGGGGAAGCGAAAGATCACATCTTTATGGTCTTCAGGAACATTGGGCGCATAGGAGGCCAGATACGGATACCCAAACGATTGCAAATGGCCCATATGTGCAACCAAGCAGAACAAGCCTAATAAGATACCAAAAAATCCAAATGATGCGCCTAACAGTAAAAAGAAAAAGCGAAGAAGACGCGCAACGATAGCTAGATTGAATGACGGGATTGCAAAGGTTGCAATGGCAGTAACGGAGACAATAATAACCATAGGAGCCGATACGAATCCTGCACGCGCGGCAGCCTCCCCCATAACTAATGCTCCTACAATAGAAATAGCCGAGCCAACTACTTTTGGTAATCGTATTCCTGCTTCAAAGAGTATTTCTAACGCTGCTAATAGTATTAATGCTTGGACAACTGTCGGAAATGGAACATTTTCTGATTGTGAGGCAAAACTAATAATAAGTGGTGTTGGAATCATAGCATGATGAAAAGTGGATACAGCCACATATAACGCTGGGGTCAGAATTGACAAAAAAAATGAAACAAGTCTTACTATTCGTAATGCCGTTGCAATATCAAATCGTTGATAGTAGTCTTCTGGGCTTTGAATAAAAGAAAAAAAACTTACAGGAGCAATAAGTACGTGTGGTGTCCCATCCACAAATATCGCGATTCTTCCTTCAAGGAGGCAGCCAGCAACTGTATCTGGCCTCTCTGTGTTGTACATAACGGGAAATGGGGAATACCGATTATCATTTAGATATTCCTCAAGATATCCAGATTCCAGTACGCCATCAATCTCAATTTCTTGCAATTTTCTTGTAATGTCTTGAACTACCTTCTCATTCGCAATATTGCGCATATATGCAATGCGAATATCTGTTTTGGTATGAGTACCTAGTTTGCACTGTTCAAATAGCAATTCCTCGCTTTTGATTCTGCGTCTAACTAAAGTTAGGTTTGTGGTAATGGATTCGGTAAAGCTATCTTTCGGACCTCTAACAGTTCCCTGGGAGGATGGCTCGGTTACAGCACGTTTATCACCGCCTTGTGTATTCGTGACCAGTGCATGAGCGAATCCATTCACCATTATTATGGTATTTCCTTCAAGAATCCCTTGGATAACATCTTGCAGCTTCGAGTTGGTATTTACATTTCCAGTGGCTAATCCATAGTTTTTTATCGAATGAAATAAATGGTACGGGAGGTTTGAGTCCTCTTTACGGATATATGGGTAATCCATCAACGATTTTATAATGGAATCATTGATGATCTTGTAGTCCACCAGTCCATCGATATATACAATTCCGATCATGCATTTATCATGCTCAAGGACACGGTAAACAATATCTGAACTCCCCCCTAATTTCTTCTTAATCATTTGCAAATTCGTATCTAGCTTTTTCACGAGGTGTGTATGTTCTATTAATTGATTCTGATTCAAATTCACTTTGCTCCTTATCGGTGCATTTTTTCATATTATGGTGACTAACCCATTTAATTATTCATACTTGAACACTTCTCATGTGAGTACTTACTAGCATGCTAATATCTCGGAGCATTTCCTAATTTACAGCACAAAAAAACTTATCCAATTTGGATAAGTTTTTTTGCTTTATGCCTCTTAGCAAAACTGCTATTTGTATCTAGGCTCCATCAGATAATGCTTGAAACGGAAACGATACGCTAGAAGATTGTTATTTGCTTTCAGGTTCTACAATGTCTTTCGCCTTACGTAATACGTAAACACATGCTGCAGCACAACCTTCATGACAGCAAACAACGGAACGGCTAGAATTAATCCGGTAATTCCCGCCACCTCCCCGCCTACAAGCAAGGCAAAAATAATCGAGAGCGGATGCATGTGAAGCGTCCTCCCCACCACTTGGGGTGAGATGATATTCCCCTCAAGAATCTGACAGATGGTATTCACGATGATGACAAAGATCAGCATCTTGATCGAGATTGTTGATGCTACAATCATCGCAGGCGCCGCTCCAAAGTAAGGGCCAAGGTACGGAATAATATTAAAGATCGCCACGCATAAGGCAAGCAATAGCGCGTACGGCAGGCCGATAATCATATACCCGATGTATGCTAACACCCCGATAATCACGCAGACTAGAAATTGCCCTCGTATATAATTGCCAAGCGCTGCGTCAATATCCTTGAACATCATGACCATGTGCTTGCGGTGGCTTTTTGGAACATAGGCGATAACCGTACGCTCGAACACTTCAAAGTCCTTTAAGATATAAAAGATCAAAAAAGGCACGATCAAAGCAAGCATCAGCACATTCAAGGTCTCATCAATATTGTCTATGAAGCCGGCGATGGTCTTTGACATCCGCTCTTCAGCAATGAACATCCAGTGATTCATGCCGGACCGTACAGAATGAGGCAATATCGTGGAACGGTTGATTCCATTCATAATATTTTCGGCCTTGGCATTGATATGCGGCATCTGCTGATTAAGCTCTTCAAGCTGCTCAAGCAGCATCGGGATCATGTTCATGAGAATCACGACTAAGCTGATAATAAATACAGCATAGATTAACAGAACGGCAATCGTTCTAGGAACCTTGCGGTCATTCAGTAAGGTTACAACTGGATTCAGCACATAGGCAATAATCATGGCGAGCAGAAACGGCGCAAGTATTGATTTGAGAAAATCATAGATATGGCCTATGACCGGACGCAGCAAGTACAGCATGTACATAATAAGAAGACCAAGCAACACATATATGCCATAAACGAACAATCGGTTCTTCCACAATCTCTCCACTGTTATCCCACACCCCACATTCGGACATGCATCATACAGTAGAGTATATGTAGACTAGGTGGAAATTAACCCGATTGGTTCTCCATCCTTCAGCTTCCAGATACGCTGATTGTCGCTGCCGCGGAACAATAGTCCGGGGAACTTTCGTTCGAGGATAAAGCGTCCATCAACGAGCACATCGACGTAACGCAGCAGTTCCTGCTTGTCCTTTGCTTCCTCTTTCAACTCTTCAAGCGTATATCCTGTGTAGGCCCAAATATTCCTTCCTGCATCCTTCAATCGCTTCGCAAGCTGGGCGACTTCCTTCGCCTGTACAAATGGATCTCCGCCGGACAGCGTCACATCGGTTAGAGGATTGCTCATTACCTCTTCATACACATCATCCACCGTCATCTTCGTTCCATTCGTAAGCTTCCATGACTGCTCATTGTGGCAGGCCGGACATTGATGAGGACAGCCGCTGAAAAAGATGACCGTCCTTAGCCCCTCTCCGTCTACGACACTATCGTGGACAATAGACATGACGTACAAGCTCATCCGTGCTTCACCCGATCCGCTTCCTCAGCCTGCTTCGCCGTGTTCCATTTATTCATCGTGCCAACCAGATAACCGGTAATTCGACGAATGCGCTCGATCTGTTCCGTCGAAGCACCGCAGGCTGGGCAGTCCTCTTCTATAATCGCTTGATAGCCGCATGTGCTGCAGCGATCCACCGGGTGATTGATCGAGCCATAGCCAACGCCGTGCTGTGCCATAGCCTGTACCAGGCGGTCTAACGCCTTAGGGTTGGACAATGCACTGCCGTCGAGCTCCACATACGTAATGTGGCCTGCATTGCACAGCTCGTGGAATGGCCCTTCGATCTTGATCTTCTCATACGCCTTCGTGTGATAGTACACTGGCACATGGAACGAGTTTGTATAGTATTCGCGATCCGTAACGCCTTCGATCGTGCCGAAGTCCTGGCGATCTCGGCGGGTAAACTTCCCGGACAAGCCTTCCGCAGGAGTTGCAATCAAGGAGAAGTTGTAGCCTGTGCGTGATGCGGCTTCATCCATTTGCTCGCGCATCATTTGAACAATGCGCATGCCCAGCTTGCAAGCTTCCTCCGATTCCCCATGATGCTTGCCTATCAGCTGCTTCAAGGCCTCGGCCAGACCGATAAAGCCGACACTCAGCGTCCCCTGCTTTAGCACGTCACGCAGCTTGTCCTGCGGCTTCAGGGTATCACTGCCGCGCCATACGCCCTGCTGCATCAGGAACTTAAAGTCCATGGCGCGCTTCTCGCCTTGATAGCGGACTCTCTCAAGCAGTTGGCGCTCCGCTACGGAGACAAGCTCCTCGAGACGATTCATGAAGTCCTCGACGCCATTGGAGATCAAGCTAAGACGAACGAGATTAATCGAAGTGAAGGATAGGTTCCCTCGACCAATCGCGGTTTCTTCGCCGTTCAAATTGCCCATAACCCTCGTTCGGCAGCCCATGTAGCAGGCTTCGCCTTCTGGCGAGCCGTTATCATACTGGGCATTAAATGGTGCGTCCAGGAAAGCGAAGTTCGGGAATAGACGCTTTGCTGTCGTTTGCAGGGCAAGCTCGTAAAGATCGTAATTGTGATCTTCCGATTGGAAATTCACTCCCTTTTTCAGCTTAAAGATCTGAATGGGGAAGATGGGGGTCTCGCCATTGCCAAGTCCGGCTTGTGTTGCTAGCAGCAGCTGCTTGATGAGCATGCGGCCTTCAGGAGACGTGTCCGTCCCATAATTGATTGAAATGAACGGCACCTGGCCGCCCCCTCTTGAATGCATGGAGTTCGAATTATGAATAAATGCCTCGCAAGCTTGATAGACGTCTCGTTCGGTCAGACGCCACGCTTCGACTTCCACGCTATAGTCTGGTGCGAGCGGCAAAGTATCCAAATATCTTTTATTTTTCACAAAGGTCTTCGCAACATAAGGCGCCAGATCGTAATCAAACATCGGGTATGCCTGTCCCCCATGCTGCTGATTCTGATTAGCCTGCAGAATAATAGAAGCGAGCGCCATTGCGCTCTTAATATCTTGCGGCTCCCGCATATGCCCATGCCCTGTATTGAAGCCTTGCTTCAGTATTTTTCCAAGCGGAATCTGACAACAGGTTGTTGTACCTGTCGCATAGAAGTCCAGGTCATGCGGATAGAGTAGATTCGCCTCCATCGCCATTCTTGCTTCATCGCTAAGCAGGTGCTGTGTCACATACCAGCGAGAGCTTTCGCTCGCCATCTTGCTCATCATGCCCATTGGAGAACGTCCATCCACGTTCGCGTTTTCCTGCATCAGGTCACGATCTGAGCCTTCCAAGATGCGATCAATAGACGCACTTAATTCTTTTTCCGGATAACGTGCATTCTTACCACTCGCAGTATAAAGGGTATGTATGTTCAGCTGCTCTGGTAGAGCTTGAACGGCTGCCTTCGACATCTTCTATCTCCATCCTCTCTATATAAACACAATATATAGTATGCATAGTTGGATTTTAATACAATATGTATTATGTCACACTTTTTATCGCTTCTTTAACGTTTGATTTTTTCGCTAGCAGATTTTCCGCTATATACGTTAGCATTCAAGAAAGCCTTGTGGGATAAGGAGTGATCGTTGTCATAAGCCAATATCCATCCATTAAAAATGAATTTTTTTAAAATTTTCATATAAAAAAATATATATTGCCATCTCGTTTCAACGTAAACCCTAAAAAGCAAAAAGCGCTCCTCTCCGAAAGTCCTGAGTTGCATGACTTCGAAAGAAGAACGCTTCAACGTTCAGTTCGTATATTCCGCTACATTTGCGTCGAAGTTTGGGTCTCTGGCATATCGGTTGGGATCCAATCGTCACCAAAGAACAAATCATCCAAGGAACTTAATGTTCCGTCCTCTTCGACCTGATAGACACTCATCTTGTCACCATTCACCGAAAGCTCGATAAAGCATCCCCAGCAATAAAATTGATGGGAGCCGATCTTACCAATGTCTTTTGAGTTGCAGTTTGGGCATCGCAAATTTGTTCACCATTCCGTTCCAAGACGTCTAATCCTCTCAAGCAGAGCTCTCGATAATGATTGCATCTTCACCAAGATGCATCTGGCTTGTCCAATCGAGCTGCTGTCTGCCCTCTAGGAGATCCGCAAGGATCCCGTCTGTAATTTCCAATCCTGTTACTGTATTGCCCATATTGGGTTGAAAATAAACATCTGCGATTAATCCCAGTTGATTGCCTTCTTCCGTAACAACCGGCATCTCCTTCAAACGTCTTGGACCGTATAGAAAGGTTTTGGTCCCTTCATGAACGTGTTCTGTCTCCATGATTACAGCCTGGCTCTTGATCATCACGGCATCCTCGCCACAGGCTGAGATATGCTCCCACGGGATAATCGGCATCTTGCGGGCATAGAGGCCTGTATGCTCAAGCTCCAGATGCGAGACGAGCCATTTGTCTGTGATCCAGACGTCCCTCACTTTTGATACTTTCTTGCCCGTGCGAATGTCATAAACAGGCAACCCAATTAGTTCAAGCACTTTCATAAAGAGCCTCCTTCCTGCGCACAAGAAGAACCCGGCGTAGGAAGCCCTCTATGAATCTAGAAAGCCCTTAGTGTCTATTACGTACGCGGGTAACGATCGTTTCAATCTTTTTGACGACTTCTTGCGCCTGTTCTTTAGTATTGCCCAAACCAAAGCTGAATCTTATCGCAGTACGCAATCTTTCGTCAGGTAGTTCCATCGCCTTTAGCACATGCGAGACTTCAAGCGACCCCGAGGTGCAGGCAGAACCGCTTGATACCATAACACCCATCATGTCTAAATTCATAAGCATTTTTTCTGTTGGAACGTCTAATAGGCTTACATTCAAAATGTGGGGAAGCCGCTTTGTTGGATGTCCATTCAGGACAACACGATCACCGAAGGCCTCTTTAAGCCCCTTCCACAGCGTCTCTTTGACTTCGTTAAGCTGTTCGAGCTTCTGTGCTTGCTCCTGCTCTGCAAGCTTTACGGCAGCAGCCATGCCAACGATGCCCGGCACATTTTCCGTGCCTGCACGGTGCTTCCGCTCCTGATTCCCGCCATGAATGAACGCTTCATAAGCGACACCCTGTCTCGCATAAAGAATGCCTACGCCTTTCGGCCCATTAATCTTATGGGCTGAAAAGCTCGCGAAGTCCACGGGCAGACTCTTTAACTTCAGCTCGAGCATTCCTAAAGCTTGGACAGCATCCGTATGCATAAGAATGCCATGACGATGAGCAAGCTCTCCGATCTCTTGAATCGGCTGAAGGCTCCCTATCTCATTGTTGCCCGTCATAATGCTGATGAGGCACGTATGAGGCTTAATGACGGCTTCGATCGCATCAGGATGAACGATGCCCTCTTGATCGGGAGCAACATACGTAACCTCAAAGCCCTGCTTCTCCAGATGCTCGCATGCATGCAATACAGCATGATGCTCAATCGAAGAAGTAATCACATGAGGCTTCAAAGATTGTGTTTGCTGCTCACGCTGTCTTAACCAAGCCGACCAGGCCGCTCCGAAGATAGCGGTGTTGTCGCTCTCGCTTCCTCCACTTGTAAAAATGATCTCATGCGGAGAGCAGTCAAGCGCCTTCGCAACCTGATCTCTGGCATCCTGAATCACACGCTTCGCTTCGCGGCCATAAGCGTGGATGCTGGATGGATTCCCGTAGCCCTGAACCATCGCATCGGTTATAGCCTGCACGACTTCGGGGCGCATAGGAGTCGTGGCAGCATGGTCCATATAGATGTATTCCATGACTTTCCCTCGTCTCTTAACCTTAATCAGTGCTCCATTCGATCGAATAAACGTGATCGAAAGCTGTCGTAAACTTGAATGGAGCTCTAGATGTAGAACATATAATTGTCTTGACCATTTTCACCATTAAAATGAATCAGGTCATTCAATGTCGTTGAATCCAGCACTTGTGCAATGCTGTCACGAATGCGCATCCACAAATCCCGCTTCGCAGGGTCATCTTCCTCGGTGAAGTCTACCGGAGAGATTGGGCCCTCGAGCACTCGGATGATTTCCCCAGCGCTAATAAGCTCAGGCTCACGGGACAGGATATATCCGCCATAAGCCCCACGAATACTCTTTACTAGTCCTGCATTGCGAAGCGGAGCAATAAGCTGCTCGAGGTAATGCTCGGAGAGCTGGTTGCGCTCTGCGATGCTTTTCAAGGAGGTTGGCCCTTCACCGAAGCTCCTCGCCAGCTCCATCATAATCGTTAATCCATAACGTCCTTTAGTTGAAATTTTCATTTAAAATCGACACCTCATCTATTACGATATTAAATCTGTGTATTCCTATCGCCACTCTGTATATCCTATCATAACTATCCACGTTATGGACAATATTATCCCTTTCTATTCGAATTCACCTTGACATTTCTTCTGACTTTCGGTATAAAAGGCGAATGTGTTACAATGTAATATAAGCCTTTTCGCCTGTGTTTGAAGTGATGCTTGATGCATGTATATAATTTGAACGAATCTTGCTCACCTTATATAGATCATCCACCGTATCTATAGATCGTAGAATAACTTAAGAAAGTAAGATGGTGATGAATATGACAACTAGCAATGCCTCTACCCGCGTTGTTGTCGGCATGTCGGGCGGAGTCGATTCTTCCGTGACGGCACTGCTCTTAAAAGAGCAAGGCTACGATGTCATCGGGATATTTATGAAAAACTGGGATGATACCGATGAATTCGGTCATTGCACAGCTGAGGATGATGCAGAGGACGTGCGCCGTGTATGCGAGCAGATCGGCATCCCTTATTATACGGTAAATTTTGAGAAGCAGTACTTCGATAAAGTATTTTCCTACTTCTTGGATGAATACCGCCATGGTCGCACGCCAAATCCAGATGTGCTATGTAATCGTGAGATTAAATTCGGTGAATTCCTGCAAACGGCACTGGACCTTGGCGCACAGTACGTCGCTACCGGCCACTATGCTCGTGTCGTTCAAGAGGATGGACGCTATAAGCTGCTTCGCGGGGTGGACAATAACAAGGATCAGACGTATTTCCTTAACGCCTTGAACCAAGAGCAGCTTTCACGCGCCATGTTCCCAATCGGCCACCTGCCAAAGCCGGAAGTACGCCGTATTGCGCTTGAGAACGGACTCGCTACTGCGAAGAAGAAGGACAGCACAGGCGTCTGCTTTATCGGCGAGCGCAACTTCAAGGAATTCCTGAG
This sequence comes from Paenibacillus sp. 1001270B_150601_E10, assembly GCF_015558675.1. Lineage (GTDB taxonomy): Bacteria > Bacillota > Bacilli > Paenibacillales > Paenibacillaceae > Paenibacillus_B. The sequence continues at coordinate 49,576 of NZ_JADMOL010000011.1, forward strand.
CCAATACCTGCCTGCACAGCCGGGCCAAATGGTGGATGTTCGAACAGGCGAAGTAAAAGGACGCCACGATGGCCTCATGTACTACACATTAGGGCAGCGTCAAGGACTTGGCATTGGCGGTTCAGGTACAGGCGAACCTTGGTTCGTTGTGGATAAGGACCTTAAGCAGAATGTGCTGTACGTCGTTCAAGGAGATGCTCATCCAAGCCTTTATTCTACAGGGCTTAATGCAGTCAATATCAACTGGATCGATGGCGAGATGCCTGAAGGACCTATTACATGCACAGCGAAGTTCCGTTATCGTCAGCCTGATCAAGGCGTTACGTTAACGAAGCTTCCAGACGGATCTTTGGACGTGGTATTCGATGAGAATCAGCGTGCGATTACGCCAGGACAAGCGGTTGTCTTCTACGACGGCGAGCAATGTCTCGGTGGAGGAACGATCGATCGCATTCATATGATCGATACGACCCGTCCTGCTATCGCAGTCAAGGAGCCTAAGCCGGCTAAAGCGACAAGAGTGAACAAGCCAAAAAAGGCTTCAACTTCTGCAAAGTGATTCGAATGAAAGGATAAGAGACGGAACCCTTGGGTGACCGTCTCTTTCTTTTTTACTATAGGTATGAATAACCAGCATCTCATCTTAAAGAGCAGACCCTGATGCCTGTCCAAATAACGGCTGCTCTCCATTATTCTTTGATCTTTATCGTTATCCCTTCATTGGGATCAGGCCTTCCGCATCTTGATAAATGAAGTCTTTTTCATCAACGAGAACCCAAGACTTTCTTCCCCATTTTGCATAAAAGATGTTCCGATTATAAAGATACAGCTCCATATCGGTCATCCCTCTATCACTAAGCCACTTTACATAGTCGGCTCGTTTAGAAGTCATGGAGCCCGAATGCTGATGATACACATTGATCGCAACAACCTTATAACCTGCATAGATCGAAGCCAAACAGATATCCATGTCATAATAATGATGATACGTGTACTCTGTTGCAATGCCTTTGAACTTTACCAGCAGCTCTTTTCGAATAATTAGACAGAGGCCATCCAGAGAGACAGAGGGAACGAAAGTATCCTTCATCCGTGTCCCATGTACCTCCGCATCAAGCATATTGCTTGTAAAAAAGTTCCGGCTCCCATGGCAATTGACCATGGACCCTCCACCAAAGCCTGCAACACCGACGTATGGAACCTCAGTCAAAACAGCCGTGATCTTTCGATCAAAATTCGGCTCCCACAAAAACACATCATTATGCATATACATCACATATGGCGTCTGTATCAGCGGCCAGGCTTGATTCATTGCTGGAATGACGCCAACATTCTGCTCATTGCGAATATAGCCATCACCTAGCGACTTCAATTCTTCTACATGTTCAGGGTCAGAACCATTATCAATAATTAGAATAGGGATATGCTGGCTCTGGCAGGCACGAACATGTCTGATGCATTGTCTGGTCATTCCGATCTGATTCATCACGAGAATAACCATCGTAAAAAGAGAGCTTGTCACCCTACCTCCTCCTCATGCGAGCCAACTATAGCCCCGATGATATGATTAAATTCTCTACACACTTGTCATACTCCGGATATCTAGGCGTAAGAATGCCTAATCCGTTATTGCTATACAAGCGGTGAAAGCTAAGTGGAAGCGGCGTCTGCTTCAAAAAGTCCTCTATGGCAGTAAGCACGCCATTCCACGGTCCATGTTCATACAAAGCATTGTACAGAATTGCATTTGCTCCTCCTGATTCCGTTAATGAGGATTGGCCAGGAACCATTCCCATCTTCGCATAAGGCTTGCGGAACAAGTCCGGAATCGACTCAGGAAAGTAATACATATCTCTTCGTCCATATGGCCATTCTGTATCGTGAAGCAAGATGACAGGAATCTTCTGATTGCGAATCGCCATCTTCTCAATCAGCTTTAATTCATGATAGACCGTATACCAGTTGTGATCGCCGTCCAATAAGATGAAGTCATAGTCTTGCAAATGAGGGAGAATCTCCAAGCTGTAATCCTTCAGCATATGAAATTGCTTATGATACCGTTGCTTATAATCCGCTGCATCAAATTGAGGCGCAGGATCCACAACAAACAAATGACCATCAACTACTCGGCAGTATTCAAGCAAATTTAAAGTCGTCTTCCCAAACTCGGCTCCGACTTCTACGACTTTCCGAGATTGTGAGAGTGAAAGCAGTGGAAGAATGATTTTGTCAATAAAAGCTAGCATACGCTCCACCTCCATGCTCTCAATATATTCCAAGATTATAGAATGGCGAAAACCAATGCCCACCACGCTGCAAACAAACGAAAAAGCCCGCCATTGTCCATGACGGGCTATCTTATAAGCTATGAGGCCTCTTCCGGTTCTTCTATTGGATGAAGCTGAAAGGATAGCTTCTTCACGAGTATTCTCGTTATTCGCAAATGATACGTATCCTCGATAATAAATTCAAGTGAATCATTTAGCGCAACTCTTTGCCCCTTCATCGGCGGAATCTCAACTTGGGAATACATCCAGCCGCCAATCGTGTCAAAATCATCTGAGGAGATTTCACACCCAAAATAGGCGTTTACTTCTTCAATCAGCATCTTCCCATCGATGGAATACAGATCTTCGGAGCGCTTGATCATATTAGGAGGCTCTTCGTCGAATTCATCCTGAATCTCGCCTACAATCTCCTCCATAATGTTCTCAAGCGTAACAAGTCCCGCTGTTCCGCCATATTCATCGATAAGAATCGCAATTTGCATTTTGCTCTTCTGCATAAGCTTCATCAATGCACTAATGGACATCGATTCAGGCACGCTTAGAATCGGACGAATCACATCACGGATGTCTGGATCCTCATCCGTAACCTTCACCAGATCCTTAATATGAACAAAACCAATGATGTGGTCTTTATCCGGGTCACACACGGGATAGCGTGTGTGCATTTCACGATAGGCTTTTTGCTTATTAAGCTCAAAGCCGTCTTCTGTATATAAGCAGACCATCTCTGTACGAGGGATCATGATCTCACGTGCATGGGTCTCGGAGAAGTCAAAGATATTGTCCATCAGCGTTAATTCGGTATTATCGATAAGTCCGCTTTTATGACTCTCTTTCACCAAAATACGAATCTCTTCCTCTGTATGAGCCGAATCATGCTCAGAGGCAGGCTCTACACGGAATAGTCGCAATAAGGAATTTGCGGTACCGTTAAGCAGCCAAATGAACGGAAACATGAGCTTATAAAACAAGGTGAGCGGTAGCGCTGTCAGCAGTGCGATCTGCTCAGACTTGCGAATGGCGAGAGTCTTAGGTGCGAGCTCGCCAAGCACAATATGAAGCACCGTAATAAAAATAAAGGCAATCGCTGTAGCAATGGTCGTAATCAATGCTTCGCCAAAACCTAATGCGGATAGCGGATCATGCAGCAGCTTCGCAACCGTCGCTTCCCCGATCCAGCCTAGACCAAGCGATGCCAAAGTGATGCCTAGCTGGCACGCGGACAAATATGCATCCAGGTGATGAGTTAGCGTTCTTGCGCGTTTGGCTCTGGCATTGCCCTCTTGGACGAGCGTATCAATACGAGAGCCTCGCACCTTCACAATGGCGAACTCAGCGGCCACAAAAAATCCATTCAAAAAGACCAATACAACAACTAAAAGCATTCCCCAAAATATCGGTAACGGATCCTCCAAACGTATCCCTATTCGTCTCCCATGACGAATAGGTCCACCTCCTCATGAATCATAATTCACATCCAACACCTTTACTTGCCCTTAAGACCATTATAAAACTTTTGACATAATCGTCAAACCGACAGCTCGCTGATCGTCCACATCTGAGATGGCAGCACCTCCGATTGTCGGGGATTGAGATTATGTATATTCATTCATCCGCGAGTCCTATCACCACAAAATAACGGCTGATGAACGGAACTCAAGAATCGGTCGAGGCATAGCGAAAGGCTTCGTTAAGCAATCCAATAATCTGCTCATCATCACAGGAATAGAGCATATTCTGACCTTCTCTACGGTAGCGTACAAAGCGGAATGCACGAAGTGTCTTCAATTGGTGAGACACAGCAGATTGAGACAGCTGAAGGCTTTCTGCAATCTGATTAACCGCACATTCTTCCTTTGCAAGCAAAGTAAGAATTCGAATGCGTGTTGGATCGCCTAAGGCTTTGAACGTTTGAGACACTTTTTCTAATACATCGGGGCTCCATTCTTTTCCATCAAATATGTCCATCGAAATCAGACTCCTTATCGTTCATTCCATTTGCCGGGTCGATACATATATAATGGCTGCTGCCACCTTTATCTTGTCCTCCATCTTCTGAACATAACCACATATGAAGAGGAAGATTTAATCAGTTGCTGCCATCCTTTAGGATGATGGAGCATTTCAAACAGATCTGATGTATGAACAAATCATCAGCAACAGACTTGCATGTACTTGTTTACCCTAGACAATAATGGTTCAAACGACCTATCCTGCTCGAAACGATAGCATTTTTTACGTATGAGACCTCGCTATTTTTCGTTGCGCGCACGATTGCGTCTGTATTCCTGATTCACCTTCATTTTCGCTTCCATCCCCTGCTCAGAAGCCATAAAGAAGGTTCGATTGCGAAGGGAGTCCGGCAAATATTGCTGAACGACATAATGCTCAGGGAAGTCATGCGGATATTGATATCCTTTGTTTCCAAGCTGAGCGGCTCCCTTGTAATGCGTATCCCTAAGATGCATAGGAACATCGGCAGAACGGCTGTCCTCAATCGCCTGCATAACTCGCTGAATCGCCATCGGGATGCTATTGGACTTCGGACTTTCCACTGCAAAGAGAATTGCCTGGGAAATGATATACTTCGATTCCGGCCATCCAATTCGGTGATATGCTTCAAGTGCACTTACGGCCTGCACCATCGCTTGCGGATTGGCTAGACCAATGTCCTCGCTACAGGCTACGGTTAAGCGGCGAATAAAGGTCATGGGGTCCATTCCAAGCTTCTCGACCGCATAGAAAAACCAAAACAGTGCCGCATCGCTTGAGCCACGAATGCTCTTATGAAAAGCAGATAGCACATCGTATTGAGTCGATTCGTCCGCCTGTACAGTCGGTCTTCGAACCGATTCCTCAGCTTCCGCGAGCGTAACATGAATCGCGCCATCTGCTTCGGGTGTCGTCGTCATGGCTGCTAACTCCAATGCATTCAGCGCTCTGCGAATATCTCCATTCGCCATCGCTGCAATATGCTTAAGCGCATCCTGATCGACCTTGAGCGTGAGGAAGCCAAGCCCTCTCTCCTTATCCTCAAGCGCACGCTTCATAGCAAGCATGCTATGCTCAGCCGTTAACGGCTTTAGCTGGAATAAAGTCGAGCGACTGATCAACGCTCCATTTACCGTATGAAAAGGATTCTCGGTTGTCGCTCCGATAAAAATAATCGTACCCTTCTCTACCGCAGGCAGCAGCGCATCCTGCTGCGAGCGATTGAAGCGATGCACCTCATCTAAGAACAGGATCGTCTTTCTCGCATACATCGACCGCTGCGTCTCCGCTTCTTGAATGACGGAACGCACATCCTTAACGGAGGCATCAACCGCGTTCAAGCGAACGAACTCTCCTTGTGTCCGTTCCGCGATAATGTTCGCAAGCGTCGTCTTGCCGCAGCCTGGCGGGCCGTACAGCAAGATAGAGGAGACTCGATCGGCCTCAATCGCTCGACGCAGCAATCGATTAGGACCAACGATATGCTCCTGTCCAATATATTCATCCAAGGTTCGCGGTCTCATTCGATCCGCAAGCAAGCGCATGCTTGGTGCATGTTCATCCTGATATGAAAATAAATCCACTATGTTCACCACTCTTTGATATCGATACCGTCATTGATTGCCTACATCTTACCATAAACGTGCATATAAATCACAGTTCAAGGAACGTACGTTCCTATTTTTTGTTGATCCTTCATTATTAACACTTCTATACATTACCTTATTTATGAGCAGCCACGTCCCCATCTTCTCATGTCCAAATACAAAAAGCTGCTCATGGCTTCGTGTCCATGAACAGCTTCTTCATCATGTATTGCTGCGCTGCACAATTACTGATTGTCTTGCGCTTGTTCCTTTCGCATCTGCTTCAGAAGATCCTGAACCACGACGCTTACCATAATAAGGCCAGCTACAGGCGGCACAAACGCATTGCTTGACGGCGGCTGCTTCGCTTTGCGAATATCAGGCGCATTCTCAGGCACGATCTTCTGTGTAATATCTTCACGAGGTTTAATCGGCTCCTCCGTAGAGAAGACCACCTTCACCCCTTTTTTGATTCCTTGCTTACGCAGCTTCTGACGAATGACGCGAGCAATCGGGTCCACGGTTGTCTTTGAGATATCCGCAACTTGGAATCGGGATGGATCCATCTTGTTGGCTGCACCCATGCTCGAGATGATCGGAATCTTGCGGCGCAGGCACTCTTTAATCAAGTGGATTTTATAGGATACCGTATCAGAGGCATCCACTACATAATCCAGCTCAAATTTAAAAAGCTCTTCGTAGGTTTCTTCTGTATAGAACATATTAAGCGCAATCGCATCGCACTCCGGATTGATCAGCTTGATCCGCTCCTGCATCAAGTCTGCTTTCTTTTGGCCGATTGTCGTCGTAAGCGCATGAATCTGACGGTTGATATTCGTAATGTCTACGACATCCTTATCGATAAGAATAATCCGTCCTACTCCCGTACGCGCCAATGCTTCTGCTGCGATCGAGCCCACGCCGCCGATGCCAAGCACGGCTACGGTGCTGTTCTTCATTTTTTCTATCCCCTCAGGGCCAATAGCAAGCTCCGTACGGGAAAACTGATTCAGCATGGATGTGCCTCCTTACTTGTTGTAAATACCAAACATGTAATGGGTGAAGCTGAGACGAATGATATTCTCCGCTCAGCCTTCATCTTACATGAGAAAACCTCTATCGCTGCCATTCTTAACGGAACGGCCTCGTGTAGAGGTCAAGTTGTATCCTTCATGCCAATAGCATGCTGATCTCATATAGCACGCGACCAGATTCATTTCACCAAAAATGCTTGTTCGTTGAAGGTGTCCTACTAATCAAGGACCTCCCCTTGCCAGCAGCAAATGGTTATGCTGACTGGTAAGGGGAGTGCCCTTCTCGATCGCTTCATCTATACGCTTATTATGCGTTAGGCTCGTTCTTCTTCTCTTCTTTTTTCACCTTTGTACGAATATGAAGCTCTTCAAGCTGCTTCAGAGCAACTTCGTTTGGCGCATCTGTCATGAGGTCTGTTGCGCTCGCAGTCTTAGGGAACGCAATGGTCTCACGAAGGTTTGTGCTGCCTGCAAGAAGCATCACAAGACGGTCAAGACCGAGCGCTACACCGCCATGCGGAGGTGTTCCGTATTCAAACGCGTTAAGCAAGAAACCGAACTGCTCTTGCGCTTCTTCTGGCGAGAAGCCAAGCGCCGCGAACATTTTCTCTTGTACATCACGCTTGTAGATACGCATTGAACCGCCGCCAACTTCATAGCCGTTCAGGACAAGGTCATACGCTTCTGCACGCATCTTGCCTGGATCCGTATCAAACAGGTGCAAATCTTCATCCAGTGGACGAGTAAATGGATGGTGAAGAGCCACATAACGCTTCGCATCTTCATCGTACTCAACCAACGGGAAGTCAACTACCCATGCAAATTTGTATTCTTTGTCGTTAATGAGGTTCATGCGGCGTCCGACAAGCAGGCGGAGATTGCCTAGAACATCATATACCACTTTTTTCTTGTCTGCAGAGAACAAGATAAGGTCGCCGTCCTCTGCGCCAAGACGCTCACGAAGTGCTGCGATCTCTTCATCGCTCATGAACTTCACGATTGGCCCCTTGAATTCGCCGTCCTTCACTTGAATCCAAGCAAGTCCTTTTGCTCCATAGCGAGCAGCGAATGGTGCCAAGTCATCGATCTCTTTACGGCTCCAAGTGCCGCAGCCCTTTGCGTTCAAGGCTTTAACAACCCCGCCGCCCTCGATAACAGATGCAAACACCTTCACGCCAGAGTTCTGAACGATGTCGCACACATCTTGAATCTCAAGACCAAAGCGAAGGTCTGGCTTATCGGAGCCATATTTATTCATCGCATCTTCATAAGTCAAGCGTTGAAACGGCGTTGGAATATCGATGCCCTTCGTCGTCTTAAACAGATGGACCATAAGCTGCTCCATCATTTCAAGCAATTGATCGCGAGACAAGAATGAAGTCTCAATGTCGACCTGTGTGAACTCAGGCTGACGATCCGCACGAAGATCCTCATCACGGAAGCAGCGAGCGATCTGATAGTAACGCTCCAAGCCGGACACCATCAGCAGCTGCTTAAAGAGCTGCGGAGATTGCGGCAAGGCGTAGAATTCACCTGGATGAACGCGGCTAGGAACAAGATAGTCGCGCGCGCCTTCTGGTGTGCTCTTCGTCAAGATCGGTGTTTCCACCTCAACGAAATCCTGTCCGTCCAAGAAATCGCGGAATACTTTAGCTGTCTTCGAACGCAGCATAAGCGTTTTTTGCATTTCAGGACGGCGAAGATCCAAGTAGCGATAACGAAGACGAAGAGACTCGTCAATTTCAATATCGTCTTCAATGAAGAATGGAGGGTTCTTCGCTTGGTTCAAAATCTCGATTTCGGTTACACGAACTTCGATCTCACCAGTTGGAAGGTTCTTATTGATGGTTTCCTCATCGCGAAGAACGACCGTCCCCTTTACCGCGATCACATACTCATTGCGAGCCTTATCCGCAATATCGTGAGCTTCTTGGGAGAATTCCGGGTTGAATACCGCCTGCATCATACCGCTGCGGTCACGAAGATCGATAAACAACACACCGCCAAGGTCACGGCGGCGTTGAACCCAACCGTTAAGTGTTACCGTCTCGCCAATGTTTTCTTTCGTTAACTTTCCACAATGATGTGTTTTATACATCATAACTGGCACATCCCATCTATAATTAATGATTTTTCACGTCTATAATGGTCCTGCAGCTTGATGCGGCTTCTACCAACTGCTATCGCAAGGCTGATAAATGACGCATTGCAAGCCCAGAAATCCTTTAAGCTTTGCGAATTGCTTGGGCAAGCTCAGCAATTGGCACTAGGCGCTGCTCACCAGTAGCAAGCTCCTTAAGCGCAACTTCGCCTTTCGCGAGCTCATCGTCGCCAAGGATGGCGGCAAAGCGCGCCTGCATGCGGTCCGCGGATTTCATCATCGCCTTCATCTTGCGGCCTTGATAGTCCTTTTCCGCAACGATGCCTTCGGTACGAAGCTGATACAGAAGCTTCGTAACCATATCCTCTGCGGCCTCACCCAGGCCGATCAGATATAGATCGATTGGTGCTTGCGCGTTAAGATCAACCTTCTGGCTCTCCAAGAGAAGCACGATCCGCTCAAGTCCAAGCGCAAAGCCGATGCCTGGCTGATCGGGTCCGCCGATATCTGATACAAGCCCGTTGTACCGGCCGCCGCCGCCTACTGTATCGATGGCGCCAATGCCCTCTGCTTTGTATTCGAATGCAGTATGCGTATAGTAATCCAAGCCACGAACAAGACGGGTATTTACGTCATACTCAATGCCCATCGCATCAAGGTGCTGTCTTACCTTCGCAAAGTGAGTGGTACACTCCTCATCCAAGCTGTCCAGAATAGATGGTGCATCCACGAATTTCTCTTGGTCGACCTTGCAATCCAGCACGCGAAGCGGATTGCGCTCCATGCGGGATTGGCAGTCCTTGCAGAGCGTGTCCTTCATCGGTGTCAGGAATCCGAGCAGCTTCTCTCGGTAAGCAGCACGGCTAGCCACATTCCCGACGGAGTTGATCTCCACTCGTACGCCGGATAGACCTATGCCCTTCATAATCTCGTAGCCAAGTGCAATGATCTCTGCATCAAGGCTTGGATCCGTACCGCCAAGAGCCTCAACCCCAAACTGGTGGAATTGGCGATAACGTCCCGCCTGCGGTCGCTCGTAACGGAACATAGGGCCCATATAATAAAGCTTTGTAAGGTCAGGATCACCATACAATTTGTTTTCCACATAAGAACGTACAACGCCAGCTGTACCTTCTGGACGAAGCGTCATACTGCGCTTGCCTTTATCCACGAACGTATACATTTCTTTCTCTACAACGTCCGTTGTCTCACCTACGCCGCGCTCGAACAATTCTGTCTGTTCGAAGATAGGTGTCCGAATTTCCTTGTAATTAAAGTTGCGGCAAATCTCTCTTGCCTTGCTTTCCACGTGTTGCCAAATCTCAACCGTACCCGGCAAAAGATCTTGGGTTCCTGTTGGTTTCTGAAATGCCATGCTTATCCTCCTCCTGCACAAACAGCCCGTTAATGGACTATTTGTGATGATGCAACGATGTCTGCCTTGAACGAAATTGCTCAATAAAATAAAAAACTCCCGTCCCAGCTCTAAGAGCCTAAGGGACGAGAGATTGGTTGTTCCATTCACCCGTGGTGCCACCCACATTCCGGAAGGCTTGGGTAAGATCGTTGAACAGGTCCTACCTGAGCTTACGATGTGCCATATGCCATTCCGCTTCATTCGCTGTAACGTGCGCATCACGCCTAACGTCTACCGGATATCCACTTGCCTGATATCTTTCGCCGCCGGTTCTCTGGGGTGTCATTCAACCGTCCTGCATATAAGACCCTTCCAGCCAAGGGGTCTCTCTCTGAATAGAGGGTTCGGCCTACTTGTTCCCGTCATCGAATCACTATCGTTCTCATCGTTCGCTGAGATATATAACAAACATTGTAATAATGCAGCACACTAAAGTCAAGCTTTCCCTTAAGCAAACAGAAAAAAACCTACAATAATCATTGTAGGCTGTCAAAGTATATATTCTTAAAAGGGGGTCATGAGCCTATTATAGGAAACATTTATTAAAGGAACATGAAACGAATATTACAAAAAGATTACAACGGAGAAAGCGCTTTATTACAGCTATATACGCAAAGCATTTCTCATCCCTAATTTCTCTATCACCATTGATCCTGCTATAGCATGGAACCCTTGGCATTATAAAGTTATTACATCGACTTTATATCAATTAAAAGCACTCCCTTCACGAGAAAAGGAGTGCTTTCAGTATGTTCCTTATACATTCAAGTCATTTTGAGTTATAAGACTACGCTTTATGCTAGATCGTTGCCCTCTCAAGCAATCAAGTAGTCGGGTGCGAAACATATCCGCCTCTGTTGCGGATCATAGCAATCGCTTCTCCAACCCGCTCCTCAGGCACTACCGCGGACACGACATATTGAAGACCGTCTGGCGCAGAAACCGCATCGTCTGCTTCATGAACAATCGCATCACGATCACTCACGATTGAAGCATCCGAACGAGTCTCGACAGGAACACCAACTTCATCATTATCAGAAGCGCTAGGGTCAGTTACCACAACGCCCGCATTGCCAAATGCCGTAGATCCAGAGTAGCTGACGCCGCTAGGGTTGGATGGGATCGGCGCAAACACCATCGTGCCTTGATCCAATGGGCTGTCTATGGAGCCTACCTCGATCTGCTTTGCCTCCACTGTCACTAGGGAGGTCCTTAATGCCTCTGCTTCATTCTCTGTTCTCGTGTAAGCTTGAATTCGTGCCATGATCATCACCTCAGTCATGTAAATTTGGAATAGGAATAAATGGTTAAAAGATTGTAATCTTTTCTTAACCGCTTCTTCCCCTGCTGAAACACAATCATTACCAACATGAGCGGCTCGATCGGACGAATGGCTCTACGATCTGCGGCTTGCAGGCACTTCTCTGCGCTGTTCACAGGCATCGGGCTCATGCTGCTTAAGCTCCATCATCATCTCGCGATGTGAATGCGGATGGCGTTGCGCTCCATATTGAACAGCTAGCTGCTGAAGGGATTGTCGCATGTAAAGGCTCCTTTGAATAAAAGGTTGATGCCTTAGTATGCCCTATGCCTTTGCGGCACTATCCAAAATCAAGGTAACAGGACCATCATTGGTAAAGGATACATCCATCATCGCACCGAATCGGCCCGTTTCTACTGTAATCCCATGGCTACGTAGGCAGTCATTGAAGCTCTCGTAAAGCTTCTCAGCAAGCTCCGGACGAGCTGCAGCCATAAAATTGGGCCTTCTGCCCTTGCGGCAATCACCATACAGTGTAAACTGTGATACGGATAAAATGGCTCCGCCTATGTCTTGAACCGAATCATTCATTTTGCCTTCCTCGTCTTCAAAGACCCGCAGTCCAACAATTTTGTCCGCCAGCCAGTTTACATCCTGCTCGGTATCCTCATGTGTAACGCCGACAAGAAGCATAAATCCTTTATCAATCTGGCCAACGGTTTGGCCTTCAACGACAACTTTTGCATCTTTTGCACGCTGTACAACGACTTTCATCTCTGTCTCTCCTTTGACTCTAAGTCCTAAGAACTCAATACATAAACACGCCTTATGGTTAGTTATGCTCCTACGAAAGCCTTTAAATGTCAAGCTTTGAGAACACCACCCTAAGCCTATCGAGCAAAAAGAAACCCTGTTGAAATGCAAACCTTTCAGCAGGGTATAATCAACCAATCCTATTCCATTCATTCACGCTTATTCAATCAACTAAATCAGCATCAAACACGCGCATGACGCTTATCATCGACGATTGTTCCGGAGTAACATTCAAAGCTTATATTCTCTATATCATAAATAAAATCGTTGATATAAGTGACGGGGATAAGAAAGGTTACGATGATGTTCATGTCGAGTCCGATCACTTCATGAACATGACACTGATTAATCAGAAGCACGTCTCCTTCATACAAAATCTGCTTATCATTACCCATTGTAACTTCAAGCTTGCCTTGAAGAACAAAGATCATCTCTATACTTGTGTGCCAGTGGCTCGGTACATAGCTGACACTATGAAGGGATACATCAAACGGCAGATTGTCTCCGGTCTCGCTTCCATTTCAACCTACCCTACTGCCATACCGTCATCATGCAATTACAAGAACAGCCGCCTAATATCGGCGGCTGTCAGTTGTAGGATATGAGATTGCTTCAGCCATATCGGCTTGTTTTGTCTTCTTCAACAACATTATTGCATAATTCGCTGTACAGTATATACATCCTTCACGCGCTTGATCTTCTCAACAACAGATTGCAAATGCTCTGTATTGCGGATCAGCACGGTCATGTGAATTAAAGCCAGCTTGTTCTTATCCGATCTTCCAGATACCGCTGCAATATTCGTCTTGCTCTCGGACACCACCTGAAGCACTTCGTTTAAGAAGCCGCGGCGGTCCATGCCGGTAATCTCGATATCGACGCTGTAATTCGCCTCGCTCGAATCTTCCCATTCGACTTCGATGATACGATCTGCCTCTTCCCCTTCAATCTCCTGCGGAAGGTTGAGACAGTCTGCGCGGTGGACAGAGACGCCTCTTCCACGTGTGACGTAGCCAACAATATCATCCCCAGGAACTGGGTTGCAGCAGCGTGCAAAGCGAACGAGCAGATTATCGATGCCCTTTACTCGAACCCCATTCGTTGGTCTCGACTTGCGGTTCGTTGTATCCTTCTTCATCTCCTTGACTTCCTGCGTCAGTTCGAGATGCTTAAGCTGCGCTTCCTCGGCTTCCTTACGCATCTTCTCCGTTAGCCGAGTACAGACCTGCGCTGCCGTCAATCCGCCAAAGCCGATGGCCGACATCATATCTTCCACATCGTTGAAGTTGAACTTCTTGGCTACTTCAAGCAGCTTGTCATCCGCCATCAGCCCCTGCGTATCCACCGTGTCCATGCCAAGGCGCTTCAGTTCCTTCTCAATGGACTCACGGCCCTTCTGAACGTTCTCTTCCCGCTTCTCCTTCTTGAACCACTGCTTGATCTTCGATCTCGCATGAGAGGATTGAGCGATCTTCATCCAGTCTACGCTAGGACCATAGGAATGCTTCGAGGTGAGAATCTCCACGATATCGCCAGTCTTCAGCTTATGGTCAAGCGGTACAATACGTCCATTCACCTTGGCGCCAATCGTGCGATTGCCGACCTCTGTATGAATCCGGTACGCAAAGTCCAGCGGCACAGAGCCTGCTGGAAGCTCAATGACTTCGCCTTTAGGCGTAAAGACGAATACGAGATCAGAGAAGAAATCCATCTTCAGCGATTCTACAAATTCGCTTGCATCCTTCGTCTCCTGCTGCAGATCCAAGATCTCGCGCAGGAAGGTCATCTTCTCCTCGAAGCTTCCGCCTACACCGCTTGGATTGCCTTCTTTATAGGCCCAGTGGGCCGCTACCCCGTACTCAGCGGTACGGTGCATGTCCCAGGTGCGAATCTGTACCTCAGTCGGCTCTCCAGTGGGTCCAATGACCGTCGTATGAAGCGACTGATACATATTCGCCTTCGGCATCGCAATATAATCCTTGAAGCGGCCAGGCATCGGCTTCCACAGCGTATGGATAATGCCCAGGGTAGCATAGCAATCCTTAATATTATCAACAAGAATCCGAATAGCAAGCAGGTCATATATCTCGTTGAACTGTTTGTTTTTTACGGTCATCTTTTTGTAGACGCTATAAATATGCTTAGGTCTTCCCGACAGATCGGCCTCAATGCCCATCTCATCGAGCTTTTCTTTGATGCGGTCAATAACATCTGTGATGAACTGCTCTCGCTCGGCCCGCTTCTTATGCATCAGATTCGCGATGCGATAATACTGCTGCGGATTCAGATAGCGAAGCGCAATATCCTCCATCTCCCACTTGATCGCGGAGATCCCTAGACGATGTGCAATCGGGCAGAAGATCTCAAGCGTCTCATACGCAATACGACGCTGGCTCTCTTCGGATTGAAACTTAAGCGTGCGCATATTGTGAAGCCGATCGGCAAGCTTGATCACAATGACACGAATATCATTCGCCATTGCCACAAACATTTTCCGATAGTTCTCGTTCTGCTGCTCTTCCTTCGAACGGAATTGGATGCGTTCAAGCTTGGTTAACCCATCCACAAGCATCGCACAAGTATCCCCAAACTTCTCCCGAACTTCCTCAAGCGAAACAGAAGTATCCTCCACAACATCATGAAGCAGGGCCGCAACGATTGATGTTGGGTCCATCTGCATGCTCACCACGATATCCGCTACAGCCAAAGGGTGCAGGATATACGGCTCTCCGGACTTTCGCACTTGCCCATGATGGGCTTTGTCTGCGAATTCATAAGCTTCACGAATACGTTCCAGATCCGGCTCTTTTATATAGGTTGAAGCTTTCGTCAATAATTGATCTATGCCCATTGGACTCGTCTCGATTCCTTTCCATTCGGGTCGTTCGTCGTCCCTGTTTACAGATTATCCTATAATTATGCCTTTGAACCGTATACACGTCAATGGTTATCCCATTATTCATTTCGACTTTTGTCAAAATATGTCGAATGATTCGATCATTTTCGAAGAAAATAGTGGTGATGTTATCTTTTTTGACACGTAAATGAAAAAAGATATTGAAATATGGAGCCCTCTACATGTAAATTATATAGTTAGGTTTACAATCAAATAGCGAAAAAGGAGTGCATCCTCAGTGCAACGAGAAATCCAAGTACACGAAAAACCATCGCTAGGTCCTGGTCTACTGCTCAGCTTCCAGCACCTGTTCGCGATGTTCGGCTCAACTGTACTGGTACCTAATATGTTTCATGTAGATCCAGGAATCGTTCTTCTCATGAACGGATTCGGGACCCTGTTCTATCTCATCCTATGCCGAGGTTTGATACCAGCCTATCTTGGATCGAGCTTTGCCTTTATCTCTCCTGTACTCGTAGTTCTGTCGGATAAAACGGGAAGCTATTCACAAGCTCTTGGTGCATTCATTGTTGTAGGTATTGTCTTTATCCTTGTTGCCCTTATTGTCAAATGGGTAGGAACGCGCTGGTTGGATATCCTATTCCCACCGGCAGCGATGGGCGCCATTGTTGCTGTTATCGGTCTTGAACTTGTACCCGTTGCTGCAAATATGTCAGGCTTCCTCCCTGATGCAGAGGGGGCATTCAACTATACAAACATTACGATAGCGGTGGTAACGCTTGCCGTTACGGTTATCGGTAATGTTATGTTCCGCGGATTCTTCCGCATTATTCCGATTCTAATTGGTATTATTGCCGGCTATATCTTGTCCTTCTTCTTAGGAGCCGCAAGCTTTGAGCCTGTAAAAGAAGCAGCCATCTTAAAAATGCCTACGCTCACGTTCCCTGAGTTCAACTGGACTGCGATTGGCATTATCTTGCCAGCAGCGTTAGTTGTTATCGTAGAGCACATTGGTCACTTGATGGTAACAAGCAATATTGTTGGCAAGGATTTGTCCAAAGACCCTGGACTTCATCGTTCTTTGCTTGGTAACGGTATCTCTACTGTTATATCCGGTTTTTTGGGATCTACGCCAAATACAACGTACGGTGAAAACATTGGCGTATTAGCCTTAACTCGTGTCTACTCCGTATTCGTAATCGGCGGTGCCGCCGTGCTAGCCATTCTGCTTTCGTTCTTTGGCCAGTTCTCGGCATTGATCGCCAACATTCCTACTCCAGTAATGGGTGGCGTATCCTTGCTCTTGTTCGGCGTCATTGCTTCTTCGGGTCTTCGTATCTTCGTAGACTCTAAAGTAGACTTCGGCAACCCGAAAAATCTTATTCTAGCAACACTGGTTATCGTTATCGGAATCAGCGGAGCTAGCCTGAAGCTTGGCGATGTTGAGCTTAAAGGGATGGCATTAGCCACGATTCTTGCGATTGTGCTGAACATCTTCTTCATCGTCATTGACAAGCTTGGCTTGTCCAATGACAAAGAAGGCTCCGCTCATTAAAATGGAATCCTAAATAGATAGAACGCCTTGACGATGGGATCAATCTCATCGCCCAAGGCGTTCTTTTTATACCATCAAAATACTCTTATCGTATATATTGCGAGCTTAATCAGTTAAAATATTCTTCCACTCAAGGGCTCTTCGCTCCAAATGTACAACGAATTCATCCTTGCCGTCACAATAACTCTCGTTATCCGTAGGGTACAGTGCCGCAAGCTGTTGCTTCCATTCTCCATATGCAATCCTGTCCTCTTGATGCGTTCTCAAATAATCGCGAACAGCAAGATGACGTTCGATCTGATGCGTATTGTCGAATTGAAACATGTGCATGTGATGGGTTCGGTTTACTCCGCCTTTTCGAAAATACCTTCTGCCTCGTATTCCAAACTCGGAAAGCGGCTCATAACCAACGTTTATCAACTCATCGTTATATTCATCCACTCTTGCAATATCCTTTACAACAGGCATGATATCAATGATTGGCTTCGCTTTTAAGTAAGGCACGGCTGTACTTCCGATATGATGTATGTCTACAAGTTCATCCTTAAGAATATCACGAAGAATCGCTGCTTCTTGCTCGAATAGCGCAACCAAGCGATTTAACAATCTAAGAAGGATTATTAATAGTGTCTCTCAGCATTTCAATAATTTCAATAATTGCAATAAGCAGCAAAAAAGCGGTACTCTGAGCTGAAAAAACTCAGAATACCGCATTTCTTATGCTTTAATATGTCATTAAAGATTGAACGCGCAGGCCTTGCAGCTTCTCACGTCCGTTTAATTCCTCAAGCTGAATCATGAATACTGCGCCAACGACTACGCCGCCAAGCTGCTCGATCAACTTCACGGTCGTGCAGATCGTTCCGCCTGTAGCAAGAAGGTCGTCTGCAATCAGCACCTTTTGACCTGGCTGAATGGCATCCCGATGAACAGCGAGCTTATCACTGCCGTATTCAAGATCATAGCCTTCCTCTACCGTTTCACCTGGTAGCTTGCCGCTCTTACGAATTGGAATAAAGCCTTTGCCCATCTGAACCGCAAGCGGCGCGCCAACGACGAAGCCTCTTGCCTCTGGGCCAGCAATCACGTCAATCTCTAAATCCTTTACCAGGTCTTCAATCGCTTGAATCGAGGCGCGATAAGCTTCTCCATCCTTCAAGAGCGTCGTAATATCCTTAAAGCTAATTCCCGGCTTCGGGAAATCCTCGATCACTCGAATATGAGACTTAAAATCCATGAAAGGGTTCCTCCTTAAACAGTAAAAAATATGTAGAAGGATGCTTCGAAGAGTCAACTCTCTAAGAAGGAATCGCCTGCTGACATCGCTTCTATCGTCTGTACGAAATAATTAAAATGATCATGCCTGTTGGTTATTCCATGGTTGAAGCAGTTTCGCACGCAGCTCCTCTGAAGTCGCCCGATACCAGAATGACTCCCATTCACTTTGCGCATTCCACGATTGATAGCAGCTTGAGGACTCCAAAGAAGTCTTCTTCGGCTCCTTCACCATCTCGTACGTACAGCCAGATGCCTGCTCCTGAACCTGTACGAATGCCAAGTCTGCAAATACATTCATAAGGATGCGCAACTCTCGGAGGGACATACCTGTTCGTTTCGAAATAGCAAGCAGCGAGCGCTCTTCATCCTGCCAGGATCCAAGCTCCCGCAAATGGGCAAACACCGGAATAATCATCTGTCGGCTAGGCGCTCTCAGTCTGCCAGTTGGCGGCTCCTTGGGCAGAACGATGTACAATCGCTCCATCCGAGGGTAACGCTTGGCAAGAGCCATAAAGGCTTCTTCTGACTCAGGCACCGTACTGATGATAACATCCTTTACCCGCTCTTGAGAAGAGGTATAATCTGCAGATTGACGCTCTATGCAATGAACATAAGGTTCAGCCGCATGAACCCCCGCCTCCTGAAGGGAGGTTGACCAGATCGCTTCTCCTTGCCCTGCCTCATTGAGCTTGCGTGCCAGCTGCACAACGGTCTGCACAGGATCGGAGCAATAGCGGTAATCGAACAGCTGCCGATCCGCAATCCGAATATCCTGCAGCATCAGCTGAGGCTTGCGCGAGCCGTTCCATTCATTAATGCTTAGTTCACCAAGCACTTCCACCTTTACTTGACTAGCAATTCGTTCAGAAAGAGCTCCCTTATGAAAGGCTACCGCGTCGATAGCCGCCCGGTTCTGCTTCAGCATGATCTTAAGGTGCTGGCTTTCCTTGCCCATTGTACGCGTTTCTGCCACCTCAGCGCTGTGAATGAGAACACGAGGACAGGAATTGCCCATTCCATAAGGCTCAAGCAAGCTCAATTCCTCAATCGTCTTGAGTGAGATTTCCTGAAGCTCACAGGATGCATCGACATCCGTGCAGGGTATAAAATGCTCCTCTGTCAGCTCTCGTTTAGCAATCTCATTCAAGCGTCGTTCCAACTCGGACAGCTTCTCCTGCTTAACGGTCATGCCGGCAGCGGCCGTATGGCCGCCATAATGCTCAAACACGTCTTGAATCTCGGTCATCGCTTCATACAGGTCGAACCCATCTATCGAACGTGCAGAACCTTTGCATTTGCCCGATTCAGTATCGATGCCCAGAATAAAGGTTGGACGGTAATAGCGTTCCACAATCTTGGATGCTACGATCCCGATCACGCCGACATTCCAGCTAGGATCGGATAGTACAATGACCTTAGGGATCCCGCCAAGCTGTTCGATCTTCTCGGTTAGCTGCTGTTCCGCTTCCTTTACCATTGCCTCTACAATCTTCTGACGTTCCTTATTCAGCCGGTCCAGCTCGCCTGCAAGCTCCATTGCCGTATGGTCGTCATCTGTTGTCAACAGTTCAACGGCAATGCCCGCATGCTCAAGTCTCCCGCTTGCATTGATTCTAGGTGCCATCGAAAAAGCGACATTCGTAGACGTAATCGAGCTTGGCTCGATATTGCCAACAGCCATGAGGGCACGTATACCAGGATAAGCAGAGTGCTGCATCCGTGTTAACGCTTCGCGCACGATAATGCGGTTCTCTCCCATGAGCGGCATTAGGTCGGCAATGGTCCCGATGGCAGCAAGCTCGATCAAGTGATGAGGAACTTCGCCAAGCAGCGCATGGGCAAGCTTAAGGGCAACGCCTACGCCTGCAAGCCCTTTGAAGGGATAGGGACAATAAGGCAGCTTCGGATTGACAAGCGTATAGGCCTCTGGCAGCACCTCTGGGGGCTCATGATGATCTGTAACCACAACATCAATGCCAAGCTCCTTCGCATAGGCTACCTGTTCAACAGCGCTGATGCCTGTATCTACCGTCACAATCAGCGTAACTCCTTGCTCTTTCGCAAGGTCTATCGCCCCATTATTCAAGCCATAGCCTTCATTTGCTCGATGCGGGATATAGTAGTCGAAGTTGGCCTTCAACTGACGGAAAAGATGAATGAGCAGTGATGTGCTTGATACGCCGTCCGCATCATAATCCCCGTAAATCCACATTCTCTCTTGGGTTTCAAGAGCTTTCTGAATGCGTTCAACAGCCTCCGTCATTCCTGCCAGCTGATAGGGGTCATACAACGCTTCCGCACGATCATTCAAAAAGTGCTGAACACTGTCTGCGTCCTCGATCCCACGTATAAGCAGCAGTTTGGCAAGCAAGTGGGACAAGCCCGTTTCCTCCGCCAATTGCTTTACACGCTCTTCTGACATCTCCGCAATTCGCCATCTTGTTCGTGGTTGAAGCATGTTACTCTCCTTTACTGCAAAAATCGCTTATTTCTTACTGAATCCAATGAGTAGATGATTCACCGTGATCGACATGATACCTGCTATTACGTTCTAACGGATGAACATGAACCTCAACATCCGCTACATGCAAATATCGATGCATAAGATGCTCCTTCACTCGCTCGCCTACGAGATAGCCCTCCGCCACCGATAAATTCGGGTTCACGCTGATGGTGACCTCCACCATCACATAGTGCCCGTGCTCCGTTGCTTTTAGCTCCTTGATTAGGATAACGCCATCCACACTTTGAATGGACCTCATCAAAGGCATTGCTTCTTCATCCATCAACTCATGATCCCAAGCGGCTTGAATAGCTCTTTGAATAAGCTGATACCCTTTCCAGAGCAATAGAACAGCTACTGCTGCTCCAGCAATAGGATCCAGCAGCATAAGCCAGGATTGCTGGAGCTCATAACCAAGAAGAGCGCCCGTCATACCCGTAAGCACAATGACGGTCATAATGATATCGAAACGATGCTCGGCGGCATAGGCCAGCAATAGTCTAGAAGAAATGCTCTTGCTCTGCCGCAGGCGATATTGATGCAATGCTGCCTTTATCACATAGGCAGCCAGCAGGACCGCAAAGGCATACCAAGATGGAGCAGATCCTTCTCCTGCATAGAGGTTTCTCCCGGCTTGCATGATGAGCTCAATACCGACCACAAACATCCACACAGCGACTAGGATCATGACAACCGATTCTCTTTTGCCATACCCATAAGGATGCTTTCGCTCAGGCGGCTTCTTGGATAGCTTAAGTCCAGACCATACCGCTAGAGCACAGAATGAATCGGATAAGGAATGCACGGCATCCGCAAGCAATGCAAAGCTGCCTGAGAAGAAGGCTGCAGCTGCTTTGATCACGGCAACGACAGCGTTCACGATCATACTGATCCACGACCCCTTTTCAGCTTGAGACAAACGACCTTCCGCCATGCGAATCCCCTCATTTCCTTATCACTTGTTTGGATCATTGTCTAACACGCCAAAACCGCGCCTTGGAAGACGCGGCTCGGGCCTAAACACGGATGCATAACACGCCTCATCCGTCTTTCTTTACCCCCGGTTCTCTTTCACAAAGAGATCACAAGGTTGATGTATTTCGAATTAAGCTTGCTTTGGCTTTGCTGCCGCTTTTGGCTTCTTAAGCTCCTTGTTCTTCAAGACTGCCCACAATGGACTTGCAATGAAGATCGAAGAGTAAGCACCGAATGCCAAACCAATCAAGATCGCAAGCGAGAACATTTTAATGGACTCACTGCCGAAGATGAACAAGCACGCCGCTGCAAACAACACGGTAAGAACCGTATTGATCGAACGCGTCAAGGTTTGATAAATACTGTCGTTGACCAAATGCGCAAGATCGTTCCAGTTGCGAACCTTTGAAAACCGCAAATTCTCACGAACACGGTCAAAGATTACGATTGTATCGTTAATGGAGTAACCTATAATCGTTAGGACCGCGATGATAAACGGCAAGTTCACTTCCAACCTGAAGATCGAGAACACGCTGATGACCATGAACGCGTCATGGAGCAGCGCGATAACCGCAGATATCGCAAATCGCCATTCGAATCGGATACTAACGTAAATGATAATCCCGATGGAAGACAGCAGGACCGCCCAGATCGCATTGCGCTGCAATTCCTTTGCAATTTCAACATCGACCGTATTCATTTCAAAGGAAGAGCCTGGAGAGATTTTCCCAAATGCTGCTTTCAGATCATTTTGCTGCTGTTCAGTCAGCACATCGTTAAAACGAATATTCAATCGTTCACTACCCATCGTCACGACTGGGTCTTTGGATTGTTCAAACGAAGCCAGCAAGTCCTCGACCTGCTCCTTCTTTACTTCCTGCTTTAAGGTGATATCCACATTGGTACCCGAGCTGAAGTCAACGCCATAATTTAATCCGAACACCGATAACGTAATCACGCCAAGAATCGTAATCACGATCGAAAAAATAAAGAAATACTTGCTTTGATGAACAAAGTTGAATGTCCCTTTAAAGCGCACGGATATCACTCTCCTTTACGCCATAATAACTTGGCTTGTTCAGCTTGTTGCTCTTAATGAGCAGGTGCAGAAGCCAACGGGACAAGAAGACGTTTGTTAGAACCGTTACGACAACCGTCAACATCAAGATCAAGGCGAAGCCTTTAATTTGGCTCTCGCCAAGGAAATACATGACAAGCGCTGCAATAACGGTAGTAATTTGCGCGTCAACAATGGTACGGAAGGAGTTTTTGGAACCTGCCTTCAAAGAAGACGAAACCGTTTTGCCGCTCCGAAGCTCATCCTTAATCCGTTCATACGTAATAATATTGGCATCGACCGCCATCCCAAGACCAAGAATAAATGCCGCGATACCAGGCAAAGTAAGTGTAATGCCCGCAGCCCAGAACACGAGCAGCAGCAGCCATGAGAACACGATCAACGAGAAGGCCGCTACAATACCCGGCATGCGGTAGACAATAAGCATGAATGCCAAAATAAAGATGGTTCCGATAACTCCAGCTTCAATCGTTTGTTTCAGGGAAAGCTGACCCAGCGTAGCTGCGACGCTTTGCGTGTACTTCTCCGTCAATTTGAGAGGAAGAGCACCAAGATTGATTGTATCCTTCAGCTCATTCGCTTCAGCATTCGTGTATTGACCTGTAATGGTCGCCTCACCGCCGCCAATCTCATAATGAACGCCAGGAGCGGAGATCATCTTCTCATCCATGTAAATGGCAAGTCTATTTTCGCCTTCTGGCTTAGATGCAAGACGCTTTGTAATCTCTGCAAATTTGTTTGCGTCCTTCAACTTAATGGCAACGACAGGCTGTCTCAGCTCGTCAAAAACAACGCTTGCGCCGCCTTCAACGAAGTCCGTTCCTTTAAGCTCCACTTTGCAATAATCCGAAGCTTCTTTACAGCCATCCGAGCTGCGGAATGTCAATACCGCCGGCTCCTTCAGCTTTTTGCGAACCGCTTCCTCATCTTGAACGTCCGCAATCTTAACGCGAATGCGGTTTGATCCTTCCGTTGTAATTTCCGGTTCGCTTGTACCTTGTGCATTGATACGTTTCTCTAAGCTCTTCGCAGTCTGTGTCAAGGATTCAGATGTAATCTGACCGCCTTGCTCAAGTGGGGATGCTTCATACAGAATCTCGAAGCCGCCTTTTAAGTCCAGACCGAGACGAATGTTGTTGATGATCGTTGGCGATGTAAAGGACATCACGCCTAGCGATACGACAACAATGAGCAAGAAAGCTACAATTCTCTTCATTGCGTCTCTTTACCCCTTTCCTTAAATCAATATTCCTATTATAGCTACCGCCAAAATTCGAGTCAATTTTCACATTGTGGGACAGTAAGCCATTTCATTGGATCAAACGACAAAAAATGGGTGTATCCTCAGCAAAAAGGCCTCTCATGATGAGAAGCCGCGATACGCTTGCATCGTGATGTAGTTCATAAAATCCGTAACCTTAAGCGATAAGATATCATTCACGATCTTGTGCATTTGATTCGTATGCTGCTTCCGGTATTTATGAAGAACACATTCCCATACTTCTTCTGCGGTCACCTGTTCATAGCCAAGCAGCCAGAACTCCTCCGCCTTACTCTTACAAAGCATCTGAATATCCTCATCCAAGAGCAGCGGCCTCTCTGATTGATCCAACTCATCATCCAGTGCGAGTGTAGACGAATGGACAGGCTCTCCTTCTCTTACCCTTTCATTCTTCGAGGACGGTTCTGTGACAATATCGCGTTCATCCGATTTTACCGCAGCGACAACGTCTTTTGTCCCAAGCTGCTCACTCATATTGCCCTCTCCTTTCCTTCTCCACAGAGAAGAGTTCGCGATAAAAGACCTCATTTCCTGCTCCACGCTGTGTATAGCCAAAAATTTGTGTCTTGGATCGGCTCTTTACCGCATAAGTATGTAATAACCATTGTAGTACAAGTCTACCCAAGCGAGGGATCACCGTTGAAAAAGAAGCGATCTACGAAGCAATCCTTTATCCAAGGAACGCTCATTCTCCTGGCAGCAGGCATCATCAATCGAATCCTAGGCTTCATTCCACGAATCACCCTCCCTAGAATTATCGGCGCGGAAGGGGTGGGAATTTACCAGCTTGGCTATCCATTCATGCTTGTCGTCATCACGTTCATTACCGGAGGTATTCCCCTTGCCGTATCTAAGCTTGTAGCAGAAGCAGATGCGGTTAATGATCACCGCAGAAGCAAGCAAATTCTTAACAATTCCCTGCTATTCTCTGTGACTGCAGGAATCCTGCTGTCCGGATTGTGTCTCATCCTAGCACCGTGGATTACGACCTATATTTTGACGGACAAGCGTGTGTATTACACTTTTATGATGATGACACCCATTATTGTGCTTGTGTCCGTCTCCTCTGTGCTGAGAGGTTATTTCCAAGGAAAGCAGAATATGATTCCGACAGCAGCTTCCCAGGTTGCTGAGACTGTAATTCGTATTGTTACCATGATCGGCTGCGCCTATCTCTTTCTTCCATATGGGTTGGAATGGGCTGCCGCAGGTGCAATGCTAGGCGTCGTGATTGGAGAGTTTGCAGGCCTCCTCGTGCTGTGGCTTGAGCTTCGATCGTCACGCAAACAAGAAATGGAACAGAGCAAACCCAATAACTTTAGTAGCGAGCAATCTCATGATGATGACACGATCTCACCCGCTCAGCGAGAACAGCCTAAAGAGTGGCGCAATTTATTTAAGATCGCCATACCTGTAACAGGAGGAAAGCTTATCGGCTCCCTCTCCTATCTTCTTGAATCGATTGCCATCGCTAGAAGTCTTGCCGTAGCAGGAGTCTCAACAGCCGTTGCCACTGCTCAATACGGGATCTTGCAAGGCATGATTATTCCTGTTCTTACCCTTCCTGGCGCGCTTACGTATTCTTTGGCTGTATCTCTTGTTCCGTCCTTGTCTGAAGCGTATGGGCGAAAGGATATGCAAACCATCCGCAAGCGGCTCCATCAAGCCATTCGTCTAGCCTTAGTGTCTGGAGCGCCATTTGCAGTCATTATGTTCGTGCTTGCGGCCCCTTTATGTGCAATTCTATACAATGATCCGTCCGTAGGCTCCATGCTTCGCTGGATGGCTCCTGTCGCAATATTTATCTATATCCAAGCACCGCTTCAGGCTGCCCTGCAGGCTTTGGATCGGCCAGGCACAGCGCTAACCAATACATTAATTGGCGCAATCCTAAAGCTAGCCCTGATTGTACAGCTTGCTTCAATACCGGCACTAGGCATTAAAGGAGCTGTCATAGCGATCTGCATTAATATCATCGTGGTCACCTCCATGCACGCCTATATGGTTATGCGCTCATTGAAGCTTAAGCTTCCTTGGTTAGATTTCCTCAAGGTCATTACAGCTATGATTATTATGGCCGCGATTACACAATACTTGTACATTCATGCACCGCTAGGTGCTCTCCCTATGGTGGCACGCTTTATCCTAGCAAGCCTGATCGGTATTGCCTCGTATATTGCGCTGCTCATCTTCATGAAGCTTGTCGATCGCAGCGACATGTCTCGCATGCCGATGATTGGCCGCTGGTTTAATGACAAAGCCGCATAGTCCCAATGACAAAAGGATGCACTCAACGGAGCGCATCCTTTTTATCTAGAAACATTCTTCCGCGGTGATCGATGGAGCAGAAGAACACATCCTTGAATTCATTCACGCCATGCTCCTGGATACGATTCTTGAGCCAAAATCGGGTCTTATCGATTTGCTCTAAATTCTCGTCCATCACACGTCCATCCATAATCAGCGGAAGTGGAAGAGACGCAAAGTGGATCTGCTCAGGAAACTTAAGCACTTGGCTATCATCTTGTGCGGTCTTAGTCGGGGCTGATGACGGAGCTTGGCTTCCTCTTGCACTTCTCCCCTTCTGATCGGAGGTGGAGCTGCTGCCGCTACCCTGGTTCTCGCTCGCATTGCCAGACTCAGGCGACTCCGTGATGTCCATGACCCCTCCCGTTTGCTGACCACCTTCTTGGCCTTGAGAGTCCTGATTGGCATCATCCTTCAAAAATACCGTAAGCTTCCCAGTTGATTCCAAGATCGCATACTGCACATCCTGAAGGTTATCGATCCCCTGTTCACGCATCTGAAGCATCAGATCATCCAGATTATAGCGCTGCTTGCGCATCTCTTCTCGGTTAAAACGACCTTGACTAATAATAATGCTTGGCTTACCATCGAACCACTCTCGCGCTCTTCTGCTGCGAAGCGTAATAAAAGCAAGTGAGATTTGGATAATAACCAAAACAAGCATCGGAACGACGGACTCCCAGATCGGCTTGTCGAAATCTTCAATGCTAAACACCGCAATTTCAGCAATCATAATGGAGATAACCAAGTCAAACACCGACAGCTTTCCGATTTCCCGTTTGCCCATTATTCTAAGAATCGCAAACACAAGAACATACATCAGCATCGTATGCCAGATTGAACTCCACAACTGCACTGTAACGCCCTCCTCGCGGCTTTCTCGTCATAAAGAATGACAATCAACCATGTAAGGGTAGTCTGACCTTTACAGCGAGCGCACATGCACACGAGAAGGTTGTGAAAATTCCCATTTGCTTAAAACCGTCTTGTTTATAGGACAAACAGCAGCAAATAGATCATTGACATTAATAACGATAGCAAGGTAAGAGGCGCGCCTATCTTTAAAAAGTCCCAATAGCTAAAGCCATGTCCTTCCCGCTTTGCCATCCCAGATACAATTACGTTAGCAGAAGCTCCGATCACTGTGCCGTTTCCTCCTAGGCAAGCGCCTAGGGCTAGCGCCCACCAGAATGGATTCAGTTGCGATGGATCGGTAATTCCCATCTGAACACCTAGATCCTTAATAAGCGGAATCATCGTAGCGACGAATGGAATATTGTCAATTGTCGCAGAAGCAATGCCGGATACCCATAGAATGAGCATTGATGTCTTAGTAATGTCGCCTTGAGTGACATTCAGTGTCATTTCTGCAAGACGGTTAATGATGCCTACTTCAATCAATCCACCTACCAGCATAAATAGACCGATAAAGAACAGAATGGTGATCCATTCCACCTTGTTAAGCGATTCCTCCAGTTCATGCTCCGTACGCAGACCAATAAGCATCAGTACGGTTGCACCCGCCATCGCCACAACTGCTGCCTCTACATGAATAACAGAATGCAGAGCAAAGCCAATAATGGTAAGAATGAGGACAATGAGCGACTTGCGAACCAGTTTGTAATCCGTAATATAGGCTGATGGCTCAAGCTGCATCAAAGCATCTCGCTGCTCAGAGGATACTTTCAGCTGCTTTCGATAGATGAGCACAAGGATCAGCATAATCGTAGCCATAATCACCGCTACAATCGGCGCCAAATATTGCAAGAACATATTAAACGTTAAGTGCGGATTCGCAGAACCGATCATAATATTCGGTGGATCGCCAATAAGCGTAGCAGTCCCTCCTACATTCGCTGCGATAATTTCTGCTATAAGATAAGGCACTGGGTTCACGTTTAGAATTCGGGTAATCGAGAACGTGATCGGTACAATCAATAGGACGGTTGTTACATTATCCAAAAAGGCTGAACCTACTGCTGTAAGCAGGGTCATGATGACCATGATCTGAACAGGCTTTCCCTTCGCCGATTGGGCGGCCTTGACCGCTATATACTGGAACACGCCGCTTTTATTCGTAATCCCCACAATGATCATCATGCCGATAAGCAGGAAGATCGTGTTCCACTCGATATATTCCGTAAAGGCGGTGTGAATATCGATAATTTGCAGCACCAGCATCACAACGGCCCCAAGCAGCGCGATGACTGCTCGATTTAATTTTTCTGAAATGATGATGGCATAGGTTACTAAAAAAATAATGACTGCTGCAGTCACTTGCCACGTTTCCACTTGATGTTCCAACACATCCATCTCCTCTAGAAGCGATATAAAATGTACTATTGCCTAATCCTCTTTCGTTCATGTTCCAGCACAAACCCGATTTATGAATTATATCTCTCTCCTATTTTTTCGTCTAGGATGATTAGATGTCTTGTACTATTTCCGATAGCTTGCCCATACGATGAATACAAAAAGCATATTAGGAGGAATAAATATGAGTACATTTGAGCGAGTCGGTCAATGGAAGCTCGGTCATCCGGTATTAGCCGGACTATGCAATGCCTTTATCTGGCTTGGTCTTGGAGCCCTCGCCTTATCCGTCCTGCTTGTGGCAAGCTCATCTAGCGAAGAAGGCTCTGCCGCTTATGTATATCTAATTCATGGATTCGCCCTCCTGGTGGGTGGCTGGTCGGCTGGAAGGCGCAGCGGAAGAAAGGGCTGGTATTACGGTGGGCTCACAGGGCTGTTATACATGCTCCTCGTGCTCATGATTGGCTTTCTAGCTATGGATGCAGGTCTAAGCTGGAATAAAGCCTTATATATTCTTTTAAGCTTCGCTGCGGGCGGTATTGGCGGCATGATTGGTGTGAATATGAAAAAGAACAAATGATCATCCGTCTTCTTTCATACTAGAACTGATCTTTTTAAGAAAATGGGGGGCTCCTTGCAGCATCTATCACTAAAATGCTTGCATCTTAGGAAGAAAACGGAATTATGACGATTCTGCCATTTTGTGTCGATCTCGTTGTGATATACTATGAAGGTTGATCGTACTGGCCCCGTTTGCTTCGTTCGTCACCTGCCTGCTGCGATCGTTCACACATAGATTGATCTCAATATGGGGAGGACCTTATGATCCTTTTTCAAACAATGCAAAGCGTGATACTGTGGAGCGTTCTTGCAACCATCGTGCTTGTATGGGTAGGCTCGAAACGCAGTCCACTGTATGCGGTCAAAGCTTTTATTCAAACGCTTTTGCGTTCACGCAAGTTTTTAATCTCCTTTATCTCGCTCGTGTTAATTCTGCTAGTCAACAAATATGAGCTTGAATTTGAACAGTGGCTCAATGCTGGATGGGATTTTACACCGTTTATTCATCAGTTGGAAGGACAATTTGTCTATCACTTTCAAAACATATTCAATACGCCGATATTGACTTCAATTCTAAGCGTATTTTATCTTGTTATTTTCCAAGCGCTGATTATTTCATCCCTTATGGTATATGTCTCAACCAATCAACAAGGACTGGCTACTGCAACGTGCTATGCGATTATGCTGAATTATCTCATCGCACTGCCTTTTTATTTGTTCGTGCAAGTAAATGAAGTATGGTCCTATGCTCCGGCAAACGTGGAATTTCTAATGCTTCATGCCTTTCCAACATTTGAAGAGCAGTACCGAGGCTTCTCTGGAATCGACAATTGCTTCCCAAGCCTGCATACTTCGATCTCGGTAACGGTGGCGCTTCTGGCAAGCCGTTCAGGCAATAAGCGTTGGATGATCCTTACAGGTGTAAGTGCAGCATGTATCGTATTCTCGATTTTCTACTTCGGCATTCACTGGCTGTCCGATATGATCGCTGGCGTGGCACTTGCAGCATTCGCGTCTTGGGCGGGCTTGAAGCTTGCTAAGGCTAACTCTCGTAATGGAGTGTCTCTGCCTTATCAGGCAAAAGGTTAATCACTCTTGAAGTAAACAGAAAGAATGAATAGAAGGATAGAGGCGAAGATGTCTGTGATTGTGCTAATCAGTGCTTTTATTCGTTAACTCAAACATTTATGTCTCTTGGCTGTTACCTAAAAAAAGCGATGCCCTAGGGCATCGCTTTTCAATTTGCGCTTGTAGACCAAGTACTAGGCAGAAGCGTTCTCTTCTACACTTGCAACATGGCTGATCGCACTGCGGTCAAAAGTCATCTTCGTGACATCATTTACACGAAGAACAACGATGTCGTCTGTGATCTCGAGGATCGTTCCATGCAAGCCACCGATTGTTACGACTTTATCCCCCTTCTTCAATTGGCCAAGCATCGCATTGCGCTGCTTCTGCTTCTTTTGCTGCGGACGAATAAGCAAGAAGTAGAATACAGCAAACATAAGAACGAATGGCAGGATCAAGGAAATCCAGCTTCCTTCAGTGCCCGTCGCCGCTCCAGCTGCAATAAACATGTGTAATATTCCCCTTTCCATTTGTGCTTTCTATGTACGGACATCAAGCCTACAGCATGAATAACATGCTGCATGCTTGTCTACCCCAAGGTTAGAAGCCGCTTTTATTCTGATCCATTCCATACTTCTCAAAGAATTCATCGCGGAAGTCTCCTAGACGATCCTCGCGGATAGCTTGGCGAACCTGCTTCATCAGATTCAGCAAGAAGTATAGATTATGATAAGTCGTAAGGCGCAGACCAAACGTCTCATCGCACTTAATCAAGTGTCTTAAATATGCTCTAGAATAATTACGGCAAGTGTAGCAGTCACAATTCGGATCAAGCGGACCAAAGTCCCGTTCGAACTTGGCGTTGCGTACTACAAGTCGGCCTTCGCTTGTCATGGTCGTCCCATTGCGGGCAATACGAGTCGGCAGCACGCAATCGAACATGTCCACGCCGCGAATAGCGCCTTCGATCAAAGCATCTGGCGAGCCAACACCCATCAAGTAACGCGGTTTGTCGAATGGCAATAGCGGCATCGTTGAATCCAATACCTCGTACATCAGATGCTTAGGCTCTCCCACACTCAATCCACCAATAGCATACCCCGGGAAATCCATCGAAGTCAAATCCATCGCGCTTTGCTTGCGCAGATCTGCGTACATGCCACCTTGCACGATGGCGAACAACGCTTGATCATGCGGTCTTGCATGAGCCTCTAAGCAGCGCTCTGCCCAGCGAGTCGTTCTTTCCATGGAGTGCTTTACATAATTGTAATCCGCTGGATAAGGTGCACATTCATCAAAGGCCATCATGATGTCCGGCCCAAGCGCATTCTCAATCTCCATAACCTTTTCCGGAGAGAGGAACAGCTTGTCTCCATTCAAATGGGATTTGAAATGTACTCCCTCTTCTTCAATCTTACGCATATCACTCAAACTAAATACCTGAAATCCGCCGCTGTCTGTCAAAATCGCGCGGTCCCAGTTCATAAACTTATGCAAGCCTCCTGCTTCACGCACAAGCTCATGACCCGGACGCAAAAACAGATGATACGTATTGCTCAAGATAATACGGGCATCCATATCCTTAAGCTCTTCAGGACTCATCGTCTTTACGGTAGCCAGCGTGCCCACCGGCATGAAGATCGGCGTCTCGAAGGAGCCATGCGGCGTATGCACGATGCCAAGACGCGCCCCCGTTTGCTTACAGGTTTTTATATGTTCGTAGGTTACTGCTGCCATTGAGTTAATCATCCTTATTCATTATTTGCTGTAAAACGTGCTATCGTAGATGAACATTGCATCCCCAAAGCTGAAGAAACGGTATTTCTCCCGAACAGCTTCCTCATAAGCCTTCATGATGTTGTCTCTGCCAGCCAAAGCGCTAACAAGCATCACAAGCGTGGACTTCGGCAAATGGAAATTCGTTATCAAGGCATCCACAAGCTTGAATTCATATCCTGGAAAAATAAAGATATCCGTCCAGCCCGAGCATGCTTGTATCTCGCTTCCGCCAAATTTCCCAGCAGCACTTTCCAAGGTACGAGAAGAGGTGGTGCCGATCGCAATGATTCTGCCGCCCTGACGCTTCGTTTCGTTAATAAGTACTGCGCTCTCCTCTGATATCTCAAAGTATTCTGCATGCATGACATGCTCTTCCACCTTGTCCACAGACATAGGACGGAAGGTCCCAAGCCCAACATGGAGTGTGATCGGAGCAATCCGAACTCCCTTCTTCTCGATATCAGACAGCAGTTCTTCTGTGAAGTGAAGGCCTGCTGTAGGCGCTGCTGCTGATCCTTCATGCTTGGCGTAGACCGTCTGATAACGTTCGCGATCCTCTAGCTGTTCCTTAATATACGGAGGAAGCGGCATTTCGCCAAGACGATCAAGAATCTCTTGGAAGATGCCTTCGTATTCAAAGCGCAGGAGCCGTCCGCCCATATCTTGCTCCTCTGTTACGACAGCCTTGAGCTCATCGCCAAAGGAGATAACCGTCCCTACCTTTAGCTTGCGTGCAGGCTTCACAAGCGCTTCCCATACATCGTCCTCCTCCTGCTTCAGGAGAAGGACCTCAACTTTGGCGCCCGTATCTGCCTTCACACCATACAGACGTGCAGGAATCACTCTCGTATCATTCAAGACGATAAGATCACCGGGTTCAAGATAATGAATAAGTTCTGTAAACTGATGATGCTCGACCTTGCCTGTTGCCCGGTCCAGCGTAAGCAGTCTAGAAGCTGCACGGTCTTTAAGCGGAGTCTGTGCAATCAGTTCCTCCGGCAAGTAAAAGTCAAATTGATTTACATCCATAATTGTCTCATCCTAACGCTGTACAAGTTCCACATTTTTGTAATAGTATTTCAAGATCTGCTCATAGTCATACCCTTGATCAGCAAGACCCTTCGCTCCCCATTGGGACATTCCGATACCGTGGCCATAGCCCTTGCCTTTGAAAATATACATCGTTTCTGCATTCAGCAAGCGGCCTTTTCCTTCGCCGTCAACAACCAGCGTTCCATTCTTCAAGCTTTGACCAGCGCCAGTGCCGCCAACGGCCTGCTTGCCGCTAATCCCCGTCTGATTGACAACCTTGCCGTCGCTCGCCATAACGGAAAAGTCTTTCGTCGAGACAATATCGAACATGGTGCTTGGCAAGCCGCCGAATACTCCGCGGAACGCATCAGGATAGCTGACTTCGATTGGGACTCCATTCGCTTCGATCTTCGTGACCCGTCCAGATGGACCGCGATCTACAACGGATAGCTGATTAAGCGGCCCAGAAATCTTCGTCTTGGTCTTGGATTGAATCATATTCAATACTTCAGTTGCTGTATAAGGTCCGCGGATCCAACTGTAAGCATTGGATTCTTTAACGGTATCCATGACGATCAGCTTCGTATTCTTCTTCACTGAAGCAACGGGGCTGACATCTGACTGAACAGCCGGGAATTTGCGAATATTCGTATTGTCCTGCAGCGGTCTGGCAATCTGGAAGCCTGCAGCATCGCGAGCGGAATCTAGCTGAACGACGTCCTCGCGAACATAGCCTGCCTTGCCTTCCTCAAGCGCAACATAATACCATGTTTGCTTGCCAGCTTCGGCGCCCTCATCAGGGCTCTTCGTTGCCTGTGCCCACGGCAAGCTGCCGCCCCATACTTCACTCGCCTCCGCTGTCATGCCGCCTGCGTTAGAGTTGAAGATCGCCTCAATCAGCTTGCCATCGGACTTCAGCACTTCGCCTGCTGTAGTTTCAACGGCCTTGCGTACGCTCTCCGTTTCCTTCTCAATACCGTTGTATGCTTGGCTAAGCGTCGTATCCACCACGTTAGCAATGCCGAACTTGTTGCCTTGATACAAGACAAAGGTACGGGCCGCAACTGCTTGTGCCTTCAAGGCTGCTTCCGGCCAGTTCGGATAGATTTCTCCGCCGACAACAGAGACCAAATACTGCTCTAATGGCAGCTCATTCACGAGCGCAAGCTCTTGATTATAGCTGCTTAACTCCATAAGGCCTCGATATGAGCGGCCAGAACGCTCCGTTACCTTAATGGGAGCATCGGACGTTACTGCCCATTTTTGAGAGCCAAAGACCTCATATCGAGCAACCGTGCCTGAGCCAATATCCTCTACCATGTGGATCAAGGCTCCTTGCGCTTGAACATCCCGCACGGCTGCACCAGGCAGTGCCTGCTGGGCAGAGGCTTTCAGCTTCGCAAGCTCATCTTGTGTCCCTGCTTGTCCTGCCCATACTGCGGTATGATGCGCACCGTCGCCTTCAATTGTGACCGTATAGGCATCGATATTCGCATCGAGCAATTTATTGCGGGCAGCGTTCGCTTCCGCTTGGGAAGCGTATGTACCAGCTTGCAAATAATTCGGCCCTGCCACCATGCTACTGTAGCTTGCGGTCAAGGACTTCATTGTGCCGTCAGCTTGATAGCCGGCGAGCGCCTTGGCAGCTTCTGCTTGGGTTGCATAGGAACCGGCATATACGCCATAGAAGGTTGCCCCGCGTCTAGGGATTACGATCATTTGCGCCGAGTTGGAAGCTTGAGCCCGCTTTAGCACAGCTTGTGCTGCGGCTTTATCCTTCGACTCGAACAGCTTGACTTGATAGGTATCAAGGCTGAATCTAGCTTGCTTCAAGCCTAGCGTCTGCTGTCCGCTGGCGCTGCGCGACTTAACGCTCAGTACGCCTTCCGTAGTCAGCGTAACCTGGCTCGCTCGATTCTGTGTGCTTTTTCCCAGATTGCCGAACAATGCGACACGAATTGGACTATCTGCTTCTGTCTTCGTTGCTGCTTGCGCTGCGCTGTCAGCCGCACTTGCTTCTGCAAGCGGCGCAAAAGCAAACGAACCTCCGCTAACAATCAACGTGCATGCTGAAACCGTAAGCGCAGTACGCTGCAGCCAAGTTGGTATACCCATATGTGTGATCTCCTCTCCCGTAAAAAAGAATACGAAAGTCTCCCAAACTTTCGTATCAGGGTTTATGAATGGTCATCCGGCAAAGGAATGCCAAGATGCTGATAAGCTTTAGGTGTAGCTATTCTACCACGCGGCGTCCGTTGAAGAAACCCAATCTGGAGCAAATAAGGCTCATAGACATCCTCAATCGTCTGGCTTTCTTCCCCGATCGTCGCCGCGATTGTATCTAGGCCAACAGGCCCTCCTCTGAAGCTGGTAATCATCGCTTCCAGCATCTTATGATCGATCTGGTCGAGTCCGAGCGGATCGACCTGAATCAGGCGCAGCGCTTCTTTTGCCAGTTCAGCGGTAATGACGCCATCGCCTCGAACCTGGGCAAAGTCACGCACCCGCTTCAACAAGCGATTGGCGATACGCGGCGTTCCCCGCGACCGAACCGCAATCTCGCTCGAAGCATCGCCGATAATCTCGACATCCAGAATATCAGCCGCTCTCGATACAATGAAGCTAAGTTCATCTGTTGTATAGAACTCCAAGCGGCTGACCACACCGAACCGATCTCGCAGCGGAGCAGACAGAAGACCTGCTCGCGTTGTAGCGCCGATCAGTGTAAACTTCGGCAGATCCAATCGAACAGAGCGTGCGCTTGGCCCCTTGCCAATGATAATATCAAGCGCAAAGTCCTCCATAGCCGGGTACAGCACCTCTTCCACCGTCCGGTGCAGGCGATGGATCTCGTCGATAAACAAGACGTCTCCTTCCTGCAAATTCGTCAAAAGGGCCGCCAGATCTCCAGGACGCTCAATGGCAGGACCCGACGTGGTGCGGATATTAACGCCAAGTTCGTTTGCAATAATGTTGGACAAGGTCGTCTTCCCTAGTCCAGGAGGGCCATACAGCAGCACATGATCCAGTGCTTCCTTCCGCATCTTGGCCGCCTCGATGAACACCTTCAAATTGTTCTTTACCTGGGACTGGCCGATATATTCATTTAAGTAACGCGGTCTCAGACTAAGCTCTACCGCTTGATCTTCCATCATGAAGTTTGCTGAAATAATGCGTTCATCCTCCATTGATTAACCGCCTTTCTAACCTGTAAACAGTACGGATAGAGCTTTCTTCATCAGCGAATCGACACTTTCATCCGCATGAACGCGATGCTTGAGATCCGCCCAAGCCTGATCGAGCTCCACATCGCGATAACCAAGCGCCTTAAGCGCCTCACGCGCTTCTCCCCAAGAGGAATGATCCTCAACGGACAGGATCGTAGGCGCATCGACGAACAAGGTCTCTGCTTGAATGCGCAGATCGAGTCCAATGTTGTCGAGCTTGTCCTTTAAGTCAAGCACAATTCGCTGCGCAGTCTTCTTGCCAATGCCGGGAAGCTTCGTTAAGAAGGTCAGATTCTCTTGCTGGATCGCCATTACAAGCGATTCCGGCTTGCCTGCAGACAGCATCGCAAGCGCCACCTTCGGGCCGATGCCGTTCACGTCAATCAGCCTGCGGAACAGCTTCTGCTCTTCGCGCGTTGGAAAGCCAAACAGAAGGATAGCGTCCTCACGCACGTGATGATGCGTGTACACAACGACTTGTTCTTCTGACTTTGCAAAAATGTAAGGATTCGGGCAAAAGACGCGATAACCAATCCCATTTACATCAATCGTAACACTGTCTGTCTCAATATGGGCGACCTGCCCTCTCACATAATCTATCATCGACGCCAAGCTCCGTTCAATTGTTCTTGTAATCCGCTCGAATGCGCATGGCAAATCGCCACTGCGAGCGCATCCGCTACATCATCCGGCTTAGGAATAGCCTTCAGCTTCAAAAAGAGCTTCACCATTTCCTGCACCTGCTTCTTCTCCGCCTTGCCATAGCCAACGATGGCCTGCTTTACCTGCATGGGCGTATATTCCGCAATAGCAAGTCCTCGCTTCGCCGCTGCAAGAATAACGACCCCTCTCGCCTGTCCTACCGAGAAGGCTGTGGTGACGTTTCGATTGAAAAACAGCTTCTCCACCGCTACTGCATCAGGCTTGTACTGATCCAGAAGCTTCTCTGTCGCTTCAAATACCTGGAGCAGCCTTACCTCAGGGGCTGTAGTCGACTCCGTCTGAATGCAGCCATACTGCACCGGTACGACGCGGCTTCCCTGCTTGTCAACGAAGCCGAATCCAACGATGGCAATCCCCGGGTCAATACCTAAAATACGCAAAAAAAATCTCTCCCTTAATGATCCCGTTACAGGCGAACATATGTGTTCAACCTATTATAACATAGATCAGAAGGAAGAGAATGCATGTTGGCGAAGCCAGCAAAATTGGTTCAAATGGCCTCTATTTCTCAATAATTTGATTCTTATTTTTCTGCTGCCGCCCTTGTGCCAAATATGGATTTGAGCATAGGCGGTGTGATGAGGGTTGTGACGATTACGACAAGGACAAGCGGTGTAAAGTATTCCTCCTGAAACAAGCCTCCTGTTAAGCCTGTCGTTGCGATAATGAGGGCGACCTCACCACGGGACACCATTCCTGCTCCTATCCCTAGTGAGCTTTTATAATCAAATCCTGTAAACTTAGCGCCGAGCCCGCTGCCGAAAAGTTTCGTGACAACAGCAATGAAGCTGAAGATGATAATGAACCATAGATGCTCTCCTAGCCCTGTAAATGTAACCTTAAGCCCTACACTCACAAAGAAGATGGGAACAAAGATCGCATAAGCAATCGGTTCAATCCGATCCTCCACATCATGCTTGAAGGGAGTCTGCGAGACGGCAATGCCTGCTGCGAAAGCTCCAATAATACCCGCTACGCCAAGATAGTCAGCAGCATAGGCAAATAAGAAGCAGATGATGAGAGCTGCGCTAATAATCGCTTCTGTTACTCTAAGCGGAGCCAGCCATTTCATAATATAAGGTACGACCCACCAGCCAACTACAATTGCGCCTGCGAAGAATGCAATCTTTTTGAAAATAACGAGGCCGAGGTTTACATCACCGCCCCCCAGCAGGCTTAGCATGAAGGCAAGTATGATCACGACCAACACGTCATCTACCACCGCTGCACCCAGAATCGTCGTTCCTTCCCTTGTGCTTAATTGGTTCATATCCTTTAAGGTCTGTACCGATATGCTCACGGAGGTGGCACATAGCAGCAGCCCGATAAACATGGCTTGTGCGGAATCCATGCCAAAGGCTAGCCCACCAAGATAGCCTCCTATAAAGGGAAGAACAATTCCTCCTACGGCTACGGCAAATGCTGATTTCCAATTTTCCTTCAGCTGCTCCATATCAGTCTCTAATCCCGCAATAAACATGAGCAGGATGACACCTACGTCTGCCATCTGCGTAATGAGATGGCCCTCTGTGATCCATCCGAGCGCCGCAGGACCTAGCAAGATGCCAACGATAAGCTTCCCTAGCACAGATGGCTGGCCCAATCGGACAGATAGGTCCCCTGCCAGCTTCGTTGCCGTTAATATGATCAACAGCATCAGCATGAGTTCCATAGGTCCACCCTCCTTTAATGTATACATCCTTATCATTTCATTTGGTTAGTCTTCTTCTTTTTCATTGGAAATAAACAAAAAAAGGACGCTGTTAAAGCGCCCTTCCATTCAGTCGTTCTAGGTTACGGTGCAGGAGGTGTCTGTTTCATCACGCCCTTGGTCTCTTCAATCGCATAATCGCTAAAGGTCGAAATCACACTATGATACTCATCAATATCCGAGATCCGAATACCATCATGCAATTGCTTTAGCACCTGCGGCGGCAAGGCGCTTTCCATGGATTCTACATCCAATTGAAAAAAGGTACGCATCACCTTTTCTTTCTCCGGCACATCCTCATACAAGGTCAAATTCCCGTCCTTATCAAGCCCTATATA
Source organism: Paenibacillus sp. 1001270B_150601_E10 (assembly GCF_015558675.1). GTDB lineage: Bacteria > Bacillota > Bacilli > Paenibacillales > Paenibacillaceae > Paenibacillus_B. Next base: position 88,655 of record NZ_JADMOL010000011.1, read on the forward strand.
TGCACGGTCTTTGCATGTATCCGATAAATCATCAATGCGTTCTTCCAGTACAACGTCATTATTCGCGTTCATGGATGCAACCCAGTTCGGGTGTTCAAGCAATGTATTTATGATTTGCGCCGCCGACTGTTTGCCTAGTGATCGATCAACATGTCCGCACACATAAGACGTACGTTGAATGACGCGAAGCTTTTTCTTCTCGCTCTTCACCTGCTCAATCACTTGTTCCGTTGAGCTTTGAGCCCACTGCTCACTCCCAGAAGCAAAGACAGCCTGTACCTGCTGATTATCGAGAATAGAGCGATCCGTTAGTTCGCGCGTCTCATCCATGATTCGAAGCCCGATCGCAAGGACGGCTGCAAATAGTAAAAAGACAGCCAGAGACCATAGCGGACGCTTCCATCGTTTTAGACGCTTTTTCAATTTCATACGCAATGACAATTGAACTAGTGAACGACGTTCTTTCGTCATAATAGATCCCCTTCATTCCTTCTTTTTTTCCTAGTGTGACCATATGAAGGGGGATTCTATACTTCCAGCGTCTCTTTCATCCAATATTTCACGTTTTGGCATTCAAAGTGTGGGATTGTTCCGCCATTACATTCATTCTTAAATTAAGAAGCGCCCTTCTCATGGGGCAGCCAGCTATGTCTAGCCTTAGCACTCCAACCCCCAACCACTAAGAGCAGTAGTCCCACGACAATGCTTGACATCATCGTAATGGTTAATGAAAAGGATGGAATCTGATCGATTAATAGCAGCTGTGCACCCTCAATTAGCTTTGAAGGCAGAAAGGAAACGGTATCTTCATTCAGCACGAAGCTCATTAAACTAATGGCCATCGCTGCCCCAATGGCTGTAAAGGCAGCAGCCGCTCCGCTTCTGAACCATAAGCTCAGGACTACAGCAAGTGTTACGATAAGACAAAACCAACCCAGCGCGACTATCCCTGCTGCAAGCACCGTACCAACCTCTACCGATCCAAAGAGCTGTACCGTGTAGTACCAGGAGCCTCCATACCCAATCAGAAAGCTAGGGATCGTGAGAGTCATGGCAGCAGCCCATTTTGCCAATAAATAAGAAATAGGAGAGACGGTTCTTGTGAAGAGAGCCGCAGCCACTCCACTCGAGATGTCTGAAGAGATCGTTCCCATCGTGGCAAGCACCAGCAGCAACATGCCGATGCTATTGAACTGCCCGATTGTCTGTCCAAGAATCTCCCCCGATGAAGGCGTTGGAATCTGAATTGTGGTGCCTTCAGGCAAATTACCAGCAGCGGCTAATATATCAGGCAGAAACTTCATCGTAATCGGCTGTGACACTCCTAACAGCAGAAACACGAGCGGCACCCAAATCCATTTGTGATGCCTAATCATGTCTAAGCATTCTTTACGATAAAGCAAGCTCCATGTTCTCATGCGCTTACCACCTCCATAAACAGCTGCTCAAGCGACCTCACTCCAGCATCAAAACGCAGCAAAGGCACTCGCTTCGATTCCATTTCTTTCAACAAAGCCTGTCTTGCTTTATCTATATCCTCTGCATGAAGAATCGCTGTAGAACCTGTTATTTCCACACTGTTTATAGATGGAAGGTTTCTTAAGCTCGACAACCAAGCTGCAGCTTCCGGAAAAGGATCAACCTCTATCGTCAGAACAGAGGATCGCTTTGCGTTACGAAGCTTTGACCATTCCCCCTGCTCTACGACCCGGCCATCTTTCATTAGAACCAGATCATCGCATAGCTCTTCAACCTCATGCAGCACATGGGTGGAAAAGAGCAGCGTAAGCTCACCCTTCATCGATTGAAGCAGGCTCATCACTTCACGGCGCCCGATTGGATCAAGCGCGGAGACAGGCTCATCCAGCAAGAGCAGGGATGGGCTATGGATCATGGCTTGTGCCAACCCAAGACGCTGTCTCATTCCTCCGGAATAACCGCCGATTCGTCTTCTGGCTGCTTGCTTTAGCCCTGTTATCTCCAGCCACATGTCAGCCTGAATGGATGCTTCCTTCGAGCTCTGTCCGCTAAGCTGACCCATGAGGCAAAGCCACTCCCGGCCTGTCATCCAGTCGTTAAAGCTGGGGGCCTGCGGAAGAAAGCCAAGGTGCTCGCGAAGATCGCCTTTTACGATTTCTCCAGTTGTAGATCGAAGCGCAATGGAACCTCCCGTAGGCTTAAGGAGACCCGTCAGCATATGAAGCGTGGTGGTTTTCCCCGCTCCATTGGGACCTAACAGAGCGGTGCACTTTCCTGCACGTATAGTGAGATTCAAAGGATGCACCGCTGTATAGGAGCCAAATCGCTTCGTCAAATCTTTAATAACAAGACCACTCATCCTCGGTCCCTCCTTCCAATGATAAAGTAAGCCACGCTGCCAATGATACTGAGTCCGATGATCAAAATAACCCACAGCCACTTCGGCCCCTTGGTATATTCGGCCTTCGCAAGCGAAATTAATGCTGCTACCATTAAGACTAATTGCAGGACGATTATCGGCATGATCAGATTCCAAGGAATCGCTTGTAACGTATCCATCCTATATCCCTCCCATGATTAAATGCTTATTAATCTTTTGTCTGTTTTCTTCTCCACGGCTTCACGACAAATATTAAATAAATGAGCGTCGGCATGGGTATGGAGGTAAAGCCCCATAACCCCCACAGCCAAGGAAATCGGCCTGATTTGCGTGCATGTATAAAGAGCCCCGTACCTTGGGCAATTAGCGTAGGGATAAGAATAAACCACACCCATATCGGTACTTGCTCAGGTGTGTTCACGTGACTCCCCCCTTTGCCGAGCTTTTGTCATCCAATGCTGAAAGGATAAATAGCCAACTGAACCCATTGCTAGAAGCATTTGAATCCATATATATGTGGATAATTCCCGCTCCATTAACAGCAAGCTACCTGCGATTACAAAGGCAGCAATGCCCCACAATAGACCAAGCTCCTTCCACAGCTTGCGCTTCATCTTTTTCTTATGCGAGGACAGCATAAGCAAGAGATCCTCTTTTGTTGGTATAGGCGAGTGCCCCGCAAGCGCATCTAACGTCCCCCAGCTTTCCGACAGCTTCTGAGCCAGCTTCTCGTCATCCACATGGACAGGCTTTGTATGCTTCGAGTCTTTTGTCATTGCTCCTTCAGCTCCTTTCTCAACTGTGACACGCCATAATGAGCTCTTGATTTAGCCGTGCCTTCGCTGCACTGCATGACTGAGGCAATTTCAGAATAGGTGTACCCGTAATAATGCTTTAGCAGCACAGCTGCACGCTGCTCAGGCGGCAGCTTCTGCAAGGCTCCCATCATATCCGTCCATTCCAGCTGATGCGTCTCAACCTGGTACCGAAGCAATCGACGTTCTTGCTCCTGCCACCTTCTTTCGACCTTCAGTCTCTTTAATCGATCCATATACAGTCGAGTGGCGATCGTGATGAGCCATGATGAGAACTTTGAGCTTCCATTGTAGGTATGCAGTTTTTCCATGCAGCGGAGCATGGTATCTTGAACAAGATCCTCCGTTAAAGTTGGATTCATCGTTAGTTTAAGCATGTAATGATGGACCATCGTATAATTCTGACGAAGCAGGAGCGCAAGCGCCTCTATGTCTCCTTGTTTTGCCATTTCGATTAACTGCTTCTCAGACAAGCATTCTCACGCTCCTTTCTCGTTTTTGATTGCAATCGTTAATTATACGATTAGTCTTTGCAAACCGTTCAATTTATGGTTAAAAAAATGTGAGGGCATTTGAACCGATAAACAAAGCAGGCCCAGCATCATATATTCTCATCCTCGTTACAGGCGCTAAACAATACCAAGTGCTTGTGATTGATTCATCCCTTATTCACAAATTCATACTTTACACATCGGATTAACTAATTTAGAATAATGTACCAATACAAAAGCAATGAATGTGCTGTGGAATATTTATTTTATATAAATAACGATTATGTCCATGCTTTGGTCGTTGCCCTATGTACATTTATTGATCCAAAGAGGAGCTTCTATTTATGGTACAAAAACGTATTGATCATGTCGGCATTATTGTTCGAGATATTGAAAAAACGATTCGATTCTACACAAACATCGTTGGTTTGGAGCTAAAGCAGCGCTTAACCCATACCAACGGCATCTTTCAACTTGCCTTCTTAGGCTTTAACGGCAAAGATGAAACCGAAATTGAGCTTATTCAAGGCTACAACGATCAGTTGCCAAATGAAGGAACCGTTCACCACTTTGCGATTTACGTTGAGGATATAGAAGCCGAATTCCACCGACTGAAGGATACCGAGGCGCAATTTATTGACGAGGACATAACGACACTGCCAAATGGGTATCGTTATTTCTTCATTTCAGGACCTGAAGGGGAATGGATTGAATTTTTCCAACGTTAAAACAGAGTACCTCCAGAAGCAGCAAAAAAAGCCCATTCGTAAAATGGGCTTTTCAAGTATAAATCTTAGCTCCTGCTGACCATCCTAAATATGATAGGAGGTGAGCAGCAATGGCAAAAGACGTATTGTGCGAAGTAAACAATTGCAAGTTCTGGGCGCCAGGCAATAAATGCAACGCTTCTGCGATTTATGTTGTCAGCCACCATGGTCAACAGGCAAAAAATTCACGTGAAACAGATTGCAAAACATTTGAACCAAAGATCTAATGCCGCATAAAGCAGCCTACTCCAGGGCTGCTTTTTACTATTGCAGGTATTACTTCTAATAATGATAATTATTATCATCTTTGTACATCATTATTCATACTTACCCTATTTCAACCAACGCTCATACAAACTTATCGAGAAGAACAGCCAGCTTGCACTCGCCAAGTAGCCAGCAATGACATCCGTCGGGTAATGAACGCCTAAATATACGCGGCTCAGCCCAATTGACAAAATAAAGCAACCGCTGATGATAAGCAAGAGGACGCGTCCTCCCTGATTCGAGACATGCTTCCATAGTAAATAGGTTAGCACACCATACAGGCTAAATGCAGCCATGGAGTGCCCGCTTGGAAAGCTGTAGCCCCCCACCTCGATTAGTCGATTAAGCGTTGGCCGTGGGCGTAGTATGATGAACTTAAGCAGTTGATTTACGCATGCAGAGGTAATCGAAACAAAGACCACAAGCAGAAGTTCTCTGCGGTGCCCGAGCACGGCATATAGAACGATCATAATCGCTAAGGTTAGAATAACGAGCAATAATCCTTCTCCTGTTTTTGTAACGATTAGCATAATCGTGGTAAGCAGTGTTCGCTCCCATCCCTGAACCGTCTCAATGATGGATAAGTCAAAGCCTGTCAGCTTATCCGTTAAAACTAGCCAGGCAAAGATAATAAAGCAGCCAGCCAAACCAAGAGATATCCACAGGCTCCGGTTAGCCATCTTTGATGTATTCATGTACGTATTCCTCTCTATTCTTCGATGCAAATAACACGATATGAACCTTTTCATACGATATCAGATGATGCTAGAGATTGCGAATCCTCCATCTGTTCGACGGATAATGGATATGGTGCCCAGATATAAAAGGTCCCAACCTTTGATGACCGATTACTTGTATAAAGCTGTGCCATCCTGCTATCTAGTGCTAGGCTCTCATCATAAAAAACGAGAACAAAAACAAAAAAACCGCCACAAAGGCGATTTTCCTTATGTAAGTCTATCATTTGTATAAGATGGTCGGGACGACACGATTTGAACATGCGACCCCTTGGTCCCAAACCAAGTGCTCTACCAAGCTGAGCTACGTCCCGATTGAATAATTGGTGCCGGTGAGAGGACTCGAACCTCCACGGTTTCCCTCACGATTTTGAGTCGCGCGCGTCTGCCAATTCCGCCACACCGGCTTATTTCAAATATAAATGGCGCGCCCTAAGAGATTCGAACTCCTGGCCTTTTGATTCGTAGTCAAACGCTCTATCCAGCTGAGCTAAGGGCGCATATAAAATTCTGGAGCGGACAACGAGATTCGAACTCGCGACCCTCGCCTTGGCAAGGCGATACTCTACCACTGAGCTATGTCCGCACATCTTCCAAATACTCTCTCATTCTCGCTCAAGCTCGTTATTTCAACGTTTTCTTTTTCGCGAGGACAAGAATTAATATATCAGATCCAAAAACAAAATGCAAATCTTTTTTCGAATTTTGTCGAAGGAAAAATTTCACTAATCATATTTTTAGCTAGGATAAAAAGCCGCCTGCAGCTCTTCCCTACAGGCGACCCTATGATCTTTGTGTTGCTAATAGTCTGACATCATCCTCTTACTTGTAATCCAAGACGACCATCTGGTGGCATTCCATCTTCGGCACAACATAGGCAATGCCGTGTTCCGTCTTTTCAAACGGTAGCTCATCCATCTGAGGAGCAAGGTAAACCTTGCTAATATCCTCAGGAACGCGTACCTCAACCTTCACATCGTAGATCGGCAGAATATCTTCAATAATCTCGATACGTTCACCGCGTTTCACTGGGGAAGCATACAGCAGGTGATTCACGTAGCGCTTCTCCGCTTGCTGATGCTGAAGCGTCGTTACGCCTTGTGCTGGCAGTGAGGTGATCAAGGAGCGATCCTCGCCAAGCAGTCGGTTCAAGGCGAACAGCACCATTTCCTTTAGAACCAGACTTCCCTTTGTAGCATAATCCTCAAATACATTCCATGCCATGTAGATGCTCTGCTTCGTCTCCACCATGCCAGGTCCTCCGTATTCGCCGGAGGTTGGTGTATGCTGATGCGAGCAGAAGCGGAATGCTTCACGATTGAAGTAAGGATCCTCCCTGCGACCAAGCTCTTCCCCGCCATTCAATGCAATTCTGCGTCCCTGACTGTACATGATGTAGGAAGCCCGTTCACAGGCTGGCATGTCAAAGTCAGGCTGGAAATAATCAGGTTTGTACGGATTGTCTCCAAGGTCTTCAATCCCCAGTGGAAGCACACTCTTTGTGCCTTCTGGATTCAAGCCTGAGCGGCCAGATGCGAGTACCTTTCCACCTTTCGCAAGGAACTCTTTCACTTTGTTAAGAATCGGTTCTTTCATCAGAATAGCATCAGGAAGAATCAATACTTTATAGGCGCTCCAATCAGACTCCAAGTCCACCACATTAAACAGCACATTGCCCTCTAACAATATGCGTACAGCCCCCATATCAATCTTGCCGGAGTACATCGAGCCGTTGTCCTGCTGAATCCGAGCTGCCTCTACCGTGAACAGCGCCACGTCGGCATGGTTGGCGACATCTACACACCATGATTCCTTCCGTTCAACCTCTTGATAGGCCTTTCCGATAAGCAAATACGTCGCTCGATCCATAAGGCCGCTAGGATGGAGCTGATCCCCGATCGAGCAGCGAGCGCCATTGGCAATGCTGAGCGCTGCTTCGTAACGAAGCGCATTCGGATGCTTATAGCCGCCGAACTCTCCCCAGAAGGTATGGAACTTGCCTGTCATGCCTAAGAAATCCATGCCGGATTGCTGCACATATCGTGCTGACAACGGGAAGTGGTCATAGCCCCATCCTCCAGTTGGCAGGGACTCCAGTTCAAGGTGCGAGTTCATTCTTGCCAGCTCGAAGCGTCCCTGATGTACATGCCCCTCATTATGGAATACAGGAAGACCAGGCTTGATCTCATCGATTGCCTCACGCACCCGCTTCGTATAATTGGCATAAATGCGCTGACCATTAGCCTTAACCTGCTCAGGGTCCTTAGGGTCCATGCCGTCTTGAAGCATCTGCTTCAGGCAGGTCGGACAATAGCATTTTCGCTCTCCCACGATATCAAGGAAGATGCCGTCACCATCATACTTGCGCACGACCTCTTGAATCTGATCAATCATGAGATCCAGATAGGGTGTGTTCAAACAAAATTGATGGTAGCCTGGCTTCATAAAAGAATCGACCCAATTCGTCTTATCCTCTTCATTTCTCATCAGCCACTCTGGATGCTCCCAAGCTAAATGCTCATCAAGCCCAACTGACAAATAAATCGGCACCTTCACATTTATCTCATGAGCAGCCTCGACTTGCGCAGCGAGCAAATCGAAGTCGAGCCCAGGATGCTTCGGGATCGTTTCCGATGGGAAGTAAGCGTATCCATGATGGCATTTTGCAAATACCGTTATCGAATCGACATGCCCGAGCTGCAGCATTTCTTGAAATTGTGATTTAGAAAATTTTCTTCCGATATCAGGAATGAGTCCAGAGGTATGAAAGTCGAGATGCACTTGTCGAAATCGCATAATATCCTCCTATAGGTGACTTTTATTTGGCCTCATTGTATCATTGACCTAACGATTTCGTATTTAGCCAACCTTCCAATAGGTTATAAAATATTCCGATGTCTAATCGCAAACAGCGTTTTGTGCTTCGTTCCATCCGTCCCAATCATTCATAATGAAAAATACGGCCTTTATTGCATTTGCTTAACCTAAGCAACTCGAAATCAGCACAAAGGAGAAAGGATATGATGAGCCTTCTCGACATTTCGCCCTATGTACGAGCCGCACATCTGTATAATTATCGAGGTGAACGAGATGAACAGCGAAGACGCGGCTACAGCTATGCCTTTCATTTGTTTACGGAAGGGCATGGCCAGATGATCATCCAGGATGTCTGTTATCCCATCTCCAGTGGAACCTTTATCTTTATTCGTCCAGGCGAGTGGCATACTTTTGAGCATGCACAGATGGAAACGATGGACGCTTATAATCTTTATTTTGATTTATGGTCCGTCCCAACCCCGCATCAGCCAAGCTTCGCCTATGAATGGGATCAATTCGAGCCCGAGTGGATGACAGCGATAAGAAGCTGCAGCGAGCTCGAGCAGCTGCCAACCTCCATGTCGCTTCGCTCCTATCCTCATCTCATTGATCTCATGAAGCTTACGATGGTCGCCTTTAACCAGCAGGGAACCTATGCTAGGGAAGCTGCCTCCTCTTTGCTGAAGAGCTGGATGCTGCAGTGGTCGCATATCGCAACTGCGACGAAGCCAATGGATGAACGCATTGCAGTCGTCGTCGAGCAAATGGATAATCACCCAGAGTCTCGCTTCTCCCACGAGGAGTGGTGCGACCTAAGCAGGCTTGAGAAGTCTCAATTTTATAGACTGTTCAAGCAGGAGACCGGTATGACGCCTAAGGCCTATCTTCTTGATGCCCGTATGAAAAAGGCATGTGTCATGCTTATGGAGAGCCGGCAATCCATCACCCATATCGCCTTGGAATTGGGCTATGACTCCATCCATTATTTTACCAACCAGTTTCGTGCCAAATATGGCGTTAGCCCCTCTAGCTATCGAATGGGTCGAGCACATCATGAGATTAAGCGCTTCTCTTAATGCATTCCGCCGTTCCCCATTGCGGCCATATCACATATATTCTAATAATTGGCTTTATCTGCTCGTGAATGACCGCTGCCCTGTCTAGATCCAGGGCACGCCGCATTCATCCTTTACAAGGAGGTATCCCTGTGAACGGAGCCCTAAGTCTCCACAGCATTGGCACAATCTATGAGCCAACCGGCTACGCCAATGCGAATCGCCAGATGATTAAGGAGCTCACCAAGCTTCACGTATCCGTTCGCTTTACGCCGATTCATCATGAAACGGTTCACATCCCCATTGATGCAGATCAAGCTGCTTTCTTCTCCCAAACGATGAATACCCCGCTTCCTCCGCACCACCCTGTCCTTATTCATTATCCAGCGCAATATTTCTTTAAGCCCATCCACCAATATACAATCGGAATGACCATGTTCGAATGCCATCGCCTGCCTAGGTCTTGGGCGAGAAAGTGCAGTGTCATGGATGAAATTTGGGTTCCGTCCCATTTCAATCTCGAGACGTTCGCTAAAAGTGGTATCCCCCTAAATAAGCTCAGGGTCATGCCTTACGGTGTGGACTGCGAGGTATTTCGCAAGAGGGCTTCTGCTCTTTCAATCCCTAATCTGAGAAGTTTTGTCTTCCTATCGGTATGCTCCTTCGATGATCGTAAAGGAGTAGAGCGCCTTGTTGCTGCATTCGCAACGGAGTTCACCGAGCAAGAGGACGTTTGCCTGCTTATTAAGACAAGAGCCAGCACCCAAGAAGAAATTCATCGCCAGCAGGTGCAGGTTCGTACAGTGGCAGAGCGTGTAAGCGGCGGTCCGCGACCTTCAATCCAACTGCTCTCATCTGTAGAGGCCTGGTCAGAAGAGCAGCTTGTCGACCTTTACAATCTAGCTCATGCCTATGTGCTGCCCACGCGAGGGGAAGGCTGGAGTCTAACGGTCATGGAGGCAATGGCATGTGAAGTGCCTGTTATCACCACGAACTGGTCTGCCCATCTCGATTTTTTGCATGCTCATAACAGTTACTTGATTCCCATTCGCGGCCTTGTTGCTGCAAGTCCCTCGACGCCTCGGATATGCTGGGCCGATCCTGATCCGATCGCACTTCGGCAGCTGATACGGCATGTTTACACACACCCTGAAGAAGCCATCATGAAGGCTTCATGGGCAAGGCGTACCGTGGAGGAGCAATATACGTGGAGACACTGTGCAGAAAGAATTGCACTGCGGCTTCGAGAGCTGTCAATTCATTAGCTAGGAGAGAGACCTGATGATAAGTGCCATCATACCGACTATTCACCAAGTAGAGCTTGTCCAGCAATGTGTCGGCAGCTTTCGAGCGACCACCTTTGATCTGGACAGTGAAATAATCGTTGTCGATGATGGAAGCAGCGCTTCTGTTCAAGAGGCGCTCATCCTTTGGGCACGAGATAACAACGTTCATTTAATCGCAAAGCCTGTTAATGAAGGCTTTAGCAAGGCCGTTAATGCTGGTATCGCGCAAGCGAGAGGCGATTACATCCTTTTGAGTAACAACGATATTGTATTTCAACAGCCTGGCTGGCTGAACTATATGATCGATACGATGCTGCAGGATTCGCGGATCGGCATTGTAGGGGCGAGATTGCTGTATGCGAATCAAACGATCCAGCACGGCGGCGTCGTTCCGTCATTACGCGGCAACTTCGATCATCGGTACCGATTCCAACCAGCCGATTATCCCCCAGCGCTCGCTGTAGAGGATGCGCATGCTGTAACAGGGGCGCTCATGCTTATATCAAGGGCATTAATTGAGGAGATCGGCCCTTTATCAGAACAATACTTTATTGCTTATGAAGATGTGGATTACTGCTATCGTGCCAAGAAGCATGGCTATCGTGTCGTCTACTGCGGAACCGCTCAAGCTGTTCATCTTGAGGGCTATACTCGCGGTACGACGAAGCTGAATAAAAATCGTTACTGGCGTTATAAGGAGCTGGAAGCACGCAAGCTGTTCTGGTCCACGTGGAGAGAGGAGCAATTGTAGCGGATGAGTAATTTAGAAGTCGTATACGTCTTAGAGAAGGTTGGTTTGTCCGGCGGAATCAAAAATGTAATGGAGCAGGTCAATCGCCTCCATGAGGCAGGCGTTCACGTCCAGCTCTTTGCTCTGGATGGAAATCCATCTTGGTTTCCACTTAAGGTTCCGCTTAGAAGCTTTGCCAATTATAACGCAATGTATAAGGAGCTCAAGCAGGTTCGCGGAATCAAGATCGCGACCTGGTGGAAGACGATGGCCGTCGTATGGAATAGCTGCGATCCCAATCAGGGCGGTCAGGGCATTCCCATGTATCTGGTTCAAGATATTGAGGAGAGCTACTACCCCGCACTAAGAGACATGCAGGAACGGGTACGCCATACGTATCGCCTGCCTGTCCATATGCTGACCATCGCAGACTGGACAACGAACCAGCTCATGGAACGGTTTCAGAAGGCGGCTGACAACATCTCCATCGCCGTAGATCTTGACATATTCAAGCCGAATCGCACCAGTGATCATGATCCTTTCCGCATCCTTGCCTGCAGCCGCAGAAGCCAGCATTTGAAGGGCTTCGAAGTAACGATTAGGGCTGTCCAGGGACTCGCCAAGTATGAGCCTCGCGCCTCCTTTGTTACATTCGGAATTGAGCGGCCAAAGGTTCGCGGCATATCCACGATGCATTTTCCATTCCCTGATGATGCCCAGGTCGCGTATCTGTATGGCAACTGCGGGGTCTTTGTACAGACCTCTCACCATGAAGGCTTCGGTCTTCCTATCTTGGAAGCGATGGCTTGCGGCGCGCCCGTCGTGACGACTCGTGCCGAAGGCAATGAAGAGTTCTGCAGAGACAACTGGAACTGTATCCTCGTCAATAAGGGGGATGCCAGTGCGGTTATGAACGGCATTCACCGCATCATGAATGATCCGGAATTCGCTCAGTACTTGTCAACCAACGCGATTGAGACCGCGAAGCTGTACAATTGGCCTCGTGTCATCGATAAGCTGATCCATGTGTTCAATCGATATGCCCCTGCCCCAACCTCCTAAATCACGTTTGATCACACGAGAAATATTTAGATTCACGAACCTCTAACACGATGCTGAAAAAGGAGGTGCTTCTTATCCTTCAACTGGTCTGGCAAGGCAACGTATTCGACTTTACAGGCTATGCCAAGGCAACACGCCAGTACGTCATGGCCCTTCACGAGAGCGGCGTGGATGTGAAGATTGAGGCATTCCATGCCGCCATGCCCGAGATTGAGCTGCCAAGCGAGCAGCGACATATCTTGAAGCACCTAACCTTAAAGCGCAAGACAAGAACCAAGCGAAGAGTATATGTGCTTCATTCGATTCCAGACCTCTGGAAGCGGAAGCTTCACCCGACGATCGGATTTACCTACTGGGAAACGTCCAAGATTCCTGACCGCTGGGTGAACCAGGCGAATCAGATGAGCGCGATGTTTTTACCAAGCGCCAACAATATGGAAGTATTCCGCTCCTCTGGGGTTCGAGTCCCGATGTATCATATTCGCCCCTGCCTGCATATCCCTCAAGGCAGCGCTGAGCCTCACCATACGCCCCCTTATTTGGAAGGACTCCCTCCTTTTCGCTTCCTAGCCGTAAGCTCCTGGATTGAGCGAAAAGGCATCGATCGGCTGCTTAGAGCCTACTGGGAGGAATTCCGGCCAGAGGATCCTGTCTGCCTGGTCATAAAAACCGCAGCTGGTCCTGAACTCCATCAAGCCGTTGAGCATATGAAAAGAGAATTTGGCATACAACACTCCACTGCACCGATCTATCTGGATCTGGAGTTTCGAAGCGAATGGCAAATGGATGCATTATACAGGCATTGTCAGGCCTTTGTACATGTAAGCCGCGGCGAAGGGGTGGGCTATCCGATGCTCGAAGCAGCGGTACGCGGGCTCCCCATCATCGCGACCGGCTGGGGCGGCCATACCGACTTTTTAAACGAATACAACAGCTATCCCGTTCCGTTTACTTTTGTACCTGTGAAACCGCAGCATTACTATGATGGCTATCAGAGCGATCAGCTATGGGCGGAATGCTCAATTGAAGCCCTTAGGTTTCTCATGCGGCATGTCGTAAACAACTATAGCGAAGCCGCCACAAAGGGACTCTTTGCAAAGCAGGCTGCCACTTCGCTATTCACGCCGCGGGAAGCGGCTCAAGACATGATAAAAGCGCTAAGCCATATGACCGGAATTCCGGTTGTATAGCCCAGCGCTTTTCTTTTTCCCCTTATAGATCGTTAGCGGCAGTTATGGCAAATCCAACGTTCACTCTGCCTGAAAAGTATCATATTTTGAAACGCAATCGCCCTCTTTGAATGCACACGGATGAAGCGATCTCTTATAAAGGAGGAGCCACATACCGAATATCGCGAAAAACTTCGCTCCAGATAAAGTCGCTATCAGGGTCCCATTCGATCGGCAGCTGCAAGCCGCATGTATAAGGAAGCGGCCAGTTCAAGTCCTGCAGCGCTCTTGGGCCTGGATTCACGACTAGTAGCCTGAAATCATGCTTCACAAGCTGAGATAAAGCCCCTTCGATGACGCTCGCTTCAACAAAGCTTGCGTTCAACCGAACAAAGAGCAGCTTCTGGCAATGCTCGGCTTTTAACAACAGCCGATCGACTCGCCGCTGCATCTTCTGCCTGAATTCCGGAAGCCTACGAACATAGCCCTCCTGTTGTTCCGAAGCCAAAAAATCGTGCACCGATTCCATGTCATAGAAGCAATCCCGGACAGAATAATTATGTCCATCGAAGATCGTTCCTTCAATGACCATATTCGCAGGATGCATGAAGCTGTCGAAACGATGATTCAACAGCTTCACGAGACCTGCAACAGAGTTGGAATACATCCAATCGATGACGCCGCTGTATGGCCTAAGTCCATAACGCTCCAGCCGCTGCGCCGGATAGCAATTGGAACCTAGACTAAAAATGCCGTCATAGTCACCTTTTAGCTGTGCAAGGTTCATCCTATGATCCTCTCTCCCTTATACTGGCCGATTAAATGGCGTAAGATAGGTTTCTTGTGCCATCTTGCCGCCCCACTTCAACTCATAATACCGTTCATACAATGGCCAGGTCACATCTACGATAAAGTTGACCTTGGAGTCCGACTTTCTGGTGGAGCTGCCGTGATGGTCGACAGGTAGACCGGTAAATACCTCTTCATAGCCTGCAAGCCGCAGTCTGCGGTGGTAGTCGATATCCGCAAAGTAGCTGCTGAATACCGTATCCCAAGGCCCCGCTGTCCTTACTGCCTCCATGTTGTAGGCGGCAAGCGCGTCAAAGTTGGTCAGTGCAAGGCCCCACTTCTTTCCTGAGGCCTTAAGCTGAGACAGCACATGGAGAAACTGCTCCGGCGTTCCAGGATGAGCCTCGGCATCGTTATGCATATAGAAGACCGCTTCCGCCCCTCGCTCCTCAGCCATGCGCTGAAAGGCATTCATGGATTGCACGAAGGTTAACGGTACGGTCGGCTCCACCACGGTTACCGCTTGGGTAAGCCAATGCGCCTGCCTGAGCTCTCTTGAGGGCGAATTATCCAGTACAACGGTGTTGGGCCAATAAGCAGGAATGCTGTGAATCGCTCGGTAAAGCAAATCGATCCGATTCACGTATGGAATGCCAACCAGATATCTCATAACGACCTCCTACCTAAGCTGCTGAAGACGAGCCTTGATCTTCTGAGCCGAGTGGGCCCACGACCAATTGTTCAAGATATAATGAGCGGTAAGCTCGCTTCTCTTCTTTACCTGCTCTTGATGGGTATATACAAAACGCATTAGACTTGCCATATGCTCAAGGTCCGGCTCCGCCCAGCGGAAGCCATGATAATACGGACATTTTGCAATAGCAGGCACTAATCCTTTTACACGAATCGGGTATCCGGTCGTTTCATTCAGGAAATCCGTTTGGGCGCTCCAATTCGTGGCGATCGTCGGCAGGCCGCAGGCCATCGCTTCTAGGATCGGCATTCCCCAGCCTTCTCCACGTGTTGGCAGCACGAAGCAATCCGCTGCACGGTACAAGCTTCCTAATAAATAATCCTCAAGATTCTGATTGTATAGGATGTGTATGCCGCATCTTGCACCGAAGACATTGAGCTTGCGCAGTTCCTCGTGAACATTCACATGCGGATCGGCATTCGTTACCTTGCAGACGAGAAGCACATCGTCATGGCGAAACTCATTGACAAAGGTTTGCAGCATCTCAAGCGGGGATTTGCGCTCCCCCCACTCGAATACCGTCAAAAACGTAAAGCGATCTGAGAATCTAGTCGCTTTAATGTGAGGATTGAAGTAGTTCGGGTCAACGCCTAACGGCATGACATGAATCGGCACTCGTACCCCGCTGTCGCGGAAGGTAGCTGCATTGAAGTTCGATGGCACCCAGACCTCATTCATCTGATTGCACTGCGCGACCCAGTCTCTCGGCAGGCCGTCGACTTCGAGCATCGTGTAGCCAATCTTATACGAACCACTATTTTTGAAAAATACGTCGCCTTGCCCGTACACAACCTCAGGTGCCCTTGGGTCCCGATGTCGGCCATTGAATAAATTAATGCGGTAATCGCTGCTGGCCTGCGGCTCCATGACTGGATTCGGTGTACCAGGTCCGTATACATACCGATAATGCACCTTCACATGCTGCTCATCGAGAGCAATCATCAGCTTCCGAGAGGAGTTGGCATAGCCTGAGGATACGTTCGCAATCGAATGCCAATTGACAGGCATCGCATAGGAATGCTCCAGATAGCCCCCCCATTTGCGCCGAAATTTGTCTTTTGAAGCTTCAAACAGCTTGCTGAAATTCACTTTATTGACCTTCGTGGTCGTATTCTGGGTATGAATCAGGGTGACGCGTCCATCGCAAATGACACGATATTGATTCGCGATGGCACGAAGGCAATATTCAGTATCCTCAAAGTAAGCAAAATATTCGGTATCCAACAAACCGATATGGTTCAGCATCGAACGCTTCAAATATGTGCAGGCAAACACAACGCCCTGCACCTCTTGAATCCGTTCATACTGCTGAATATCAACCTCTTGACCGCCAATCTGCTGTCCCCAGCACGTCTCAGAAAAGATAAAGGTGCCTGCATGCTGAAGCCGACCATCTTCCCCAACCAACCGACAACCGACTACGCCGATTCGCTGATCGGAATAAGCCGTCTGCTGCAGCTTCTCAAGCCAGTTATGATCCGTAACGACGATATCATTGTTCAAGAGCACAATATCGCTTTCTGGATCACAAAGTGAGATCGCCGCGTTGTTTCCTGCTGGAAAACCGATATTATCAGGATGGGCATGGTACTTAATCCAAGGAAGAGATTTCAGATACAAGACTGTTCCATCGTGACTGCCGTTATCGAACACCATAATGTCTACATTCGTGTCATTTGCAAGGTACGAGAGTGATTGCAGGCATCGCTTCGTGTAGTCGAGTCCATTCCATGTCAGGATGACAATGGATATTTTTCTGTTTAGAGGAGGCGCTGGTGGATGAAGATAGTGCGTGCTTTTATTTAAATGGAGACTATATTGCCCGTAGGATACACCAGCCGGAATCTGATTAGTAGAAGAGGAAGCAATGATCTCCATGCATTCTGCTGCGTTCAGCATCCCTACCACTAAGGCATAGCGGTGCTGCCCCATCTGAAGCATGGATAAGTAGTGTGACATCGCTCCGGGCTCAGGATCGCGGTTTAACAGCTGCTGATAGAGAGATGCAATAAAGACCTCATTCGGCTGAAGTTGTAGCATAAAATGGATTCGATGCTGAATAGACGGTCCATCCGGCCGTACGGCTGACGTTTGTCTCATATATAATAACCGTGCTTCTCTTGAGCGCAGCGTGGAAAGCATCAAGCTCATTTTTGGTGCATTGGCGCGCATGGACGGGGCATGATAGGCCTTAGTCATTGCTTCTGCCTCTCGTCCGAGTATCTGTCGATACAATTCTCCTACGAAAGCCTCACCCTCCAATTGAAACAGCTGTTGTAAGATGTGGACGAGTTTCAACATCAATCCCTCCGTGACTTGCCGTCGTCAAATTTGCTAATCTTTATAATGTATGGGAAACGTTCATGCTTTGACATCAATACAAGTTTACATCCAGATGCTTTTTTTCTCCCCATGCATCCTAATCCTTGGCGCTAGCGAATACGAATAAGTGAACAGATGCTTTCAGAAGGTGAGGTGTCAAGACCGTGGACATCCGCTATGTTATTGCTGCAAAACGTCTCTTATCGATCATACGCGTCAGTGATCGCAGACTCATCATGGACAAATGGCTAGACTCCATATTGAAGCCGCACACCTCTCTTCATTTATCAGACCCCATCCTGCATTACACGGTTTGTCTGGATCATCAGGAAAATGTGCATATCGTCTATCTTTCCGACAATGAAGAGCTCCTTCACGTCATTTATGATCCCGATACCCAACAATTGCACACAGGCACTATTCCCATGTTGTATACCGACAAAATCGTTTCGCTTCGACTTTTTCATATGAATCATTCGCTTCAACTATTTGCTCTCACATCTGAACGGCTGCTGCATGCGAGACTTTCTGGGACTTATTGGAGTGCAGTGGATGAACTCAAGGCTATTCCGAATGCTGAGAATGTGGAGATCTATTACGAGAACATGGAATGGAAACTTGTCGCCATCTGCAAATCTTATGATATCTTGCTGTTTCGCTGGCTGTATGACCCGCACTCTTTGCAGTGGAAGGAAGAGAAGCACCAAGTTCTTCGAACAGGCTGGGATGGGCGCACGCCTATATTTATTCAACTGGTGCAGGAAAGCAGTCAGAATCGCAGTTGGATTATGATGAGCTTTCCAAGAGGTGCATTAATGGTGAAACGGTTTAGTTGCACTTCACAAGGCATGAGCATCCATCCTGACATGGAAGCACAGCTTCTGACCCCTATTCGCAGCGTCACTGAAGCCGCCGTGCTAAGCAGAAAGGGAGTCCTTACCTTTATTTGGCTGGCGGAGCAGCAGTTGTTCCAGCACAGCTATGACACGCAGGCTGGAGCCTGGGGGCTCATTGAAGCGACCGCGGTTGGTACGCCAATCGTTTGGCGATTTCTTACTCGGGCCTTTCCTCCACCTTCTCAGCCAGCAAAATGGATCTCACCGGATCAACAGGTGGACATAAAGGATTCGCCGCTCTCTGCCTGGATTCAATGGTTGAACATGAAGCAGCACTTAGATGCTTCTGTTACGTATGCAGAAAGCTCTCTGCACCACATGATGAATCTATTGGAGAGCCGAGATCAGCTGAAGCAGGACATCGTGAGCCTTGAGACCAAGCTTCAATATTGGCGTAGTCTTGTTAGGCAGAAGCAGGCTCGGGTCGAAGCGCTTCATGCGGAAAAGAAGCAGCAAATCGCGATGGCTG
The DNA here is from genome assembly GCF_015558675.1 of Paenibacillus sp. 1001270B_150601_E10. Lineage (GTDB taxonomy): Bacteria > Bacillota > Bacilli > Paenibacillales > Paenibacillaceae > Paenibacillus_B. The sequence goes on from NZ_JADMOL010000011.1 coordinate 107,440, forward strand.
TGACGAAAGGAATAAAGACTCCCATCAAGCCAGCCAATCCTAATGAATCTTGTGTCGAGAATAAACCTCGTTTACTGCCTGTTGTCCTTGAGGAACAGAAGGAACCTACAGCATCCACACCTGGGCCCTCCATTCGTTTTAAGATTCAAAGTCGATTGTTAAGCTTGATCAAGAGAGTTCAGAAGATGAAAAGTTGAGGTGATGTCATGAGCAGCACAGAGGCTAACCACTATGTGGAGGCACTTTTTCAGCAGTCCATCGATGTCGATCTTGAGCTAAAGCGAATCACCGTATACGCGAATCTGCTGTTTCGAAGCCTTAGCAGGGAGACGATTCAAGACCCTGCTGTTACCCTGCAAATTACGCCAACGACTGCCCTTCTAAGCGGGAAAATACTTTCACCTGATCTGGTTCAAGCCGTTGGCGTCTATACCCGCAGCGGCAAGCAAACGGGTTGGAAGTTTACCGATAAGGATTGGTTTAAACAAGCAAGAGTCGATGGAACGTATCATATCGAATCGATTGAGCCAAGAACATTGCATCCAGGCGTGTGGGTAGAATTAAAGGAATGGCAGGTTGAGATCGACTTTGATGCGCTTGATGGTCCTCTAAATATCCAAGGCTATATCGAAGTCGGAGAGCAAAAGTTTCCGATTATGAACCCGATTCAAGTCCATCTAAGCCAATAAATTTGTGCTCCTGTCTCAACAACTTCCCTCACATGGATGAATATGGTGAGAATACATAAGCACCATCAGCTAAATTCCATGTAGGCTCACATCATGTTAGGGAGTGAATGTATTGAGACAAATTATTAAGGATCTGGTAGCCATATGTGCCGGCACATTACCATATCAAGAACCCGTTTATGAATTCGGATCTTATCAGGTTGCCGGGCAAGAAGTATTCGCAGATCTGCGCCCCTACTTTCCAGGAAAAACGTACGTTGGCTGCGACATGCGCCCTGGACCTGGTGTAGATCTTGTTCTTGATCTTCACAATATCGCTCTCCCAGATGAAACTGCCGGCTTCGTGATAAGCATGGATACCCTTGAGCATGTCGAAGATCCGAGACTTGCCATGCAGGAAATACACCGCATCCTTAAGCCGAATGGCATTGCGTTAATCAGCTCGGTTATGAATTTTCCGATTCATGATTATCCAAACGATTACTGGCGTTTCACCCCTCAAGCCTTTGCGAGCATCCTGAAGCCATTTGATACAGTCATCACCAACTTTGCTGGAGACGAAATCTTCCCACATACGGTGATTGGAATCGGTATTAAAGGAAACTTCGTCCCGCCAGCGGTTCTCCAACTGCTCGACCAATACTTGCTTCAATGGAGAATGAACAGTTATGTTCAGCGTTAAGCATGACTAGACACAATGGCTTGGGAGGTGAACCTCCATGTTCATGAATCAGAATCCGAAGTATGCAAGTTATAATATCGGTGAGTGGACCTATGGGGAGCCTGACGTATACTCATGGGGGGAAGGGGCCCAATTAAGCATTGGAAAGTTCACATCCATTGCGGCTCGCGTCACCATCATGCTTGGCGGTGAGCACAATGTGGATTGGGTCACCACGTATCCGTTTAATCCTGTTTTTGCGCAAGCGCAGCACATTGCAGGCCATCCGAAGACCAAAGGCAATGTTACGATCGGGCACGATGTATGGCTTGGGCTAGGCTCCTTTATCCTGTCAGGCGTGACCATCGGCAATGGAGCAGTCGTTGCCGCCCATAGCGTCGTAACGAAGCATGTTCCCCCCTATGCCATTGTTGGCGGCAATCCTGCCAGAATCATTCGCTATCGCTTTACGCCGGATATCATCGCTCGTTTAGAGCACATTGCGTGGTGGAATTGGCCTATTCACCATATCTTGCAAGCTCTCCCGCTTCTCTTCTCCAATCGTATAGAAGAATTCATTCGAACCTACCACGGGTAAGAACGGAGGATCCAGGATGAAATTTTTTTGGAACGATATCATCCATCCGATATTGCAAGCGATCAAACCGCATTCCATCATTGAGATTGGATGTGCGCAAGGCTACAATACGATGCACTTGCTGGAGCTTGCCCATTCGCTACGCGGCAAGCTGACCGTCATTGATCCCTCTCCGCAGTTCGATACGGAACAAGTTCAGCAAGTATACGGATCTACGATTGAGATCCTTCGAGATTATAGCCTGAATAGATTGCCTCATATCGCACAGGCCGATGTCGTATTGGTCGACGGCGACCACAACTGGTATACCGTCTATCATGAGCTAAAGTTTATCGAGCGAATGGAGCGATTCCCGGTCGTCTTTCTCCACGATACGGAATGGCCCTATGCCAGAAGAGATATGTATTACTTCCCAGAATCCGTTCCTGCGGAGTTCCGCCAGCCAAACGAACGAAAGGGAATGCTGCCTGGAGTCAATGAACTCGTTGCAGGCGGACATAACGAATCGGTATGGAATGCAGCCCATGAATATGGCCCAAGAAACGGAGTGCTTACAGCAGTAGAAGATTTCCTTAGAGAATCTCCTCGCCCTCTTCGTCTGCATCATGTACCTAAGCAGCATGGTCTAAGCATTATCGCATCCAATGTGTCGGTGATTGATCAATGGGTGAATCAAGTTATTGAGCACACGATCGCACGTTCAACATTATGAGATAAGAAATCCGCTAGGTCATAGATCCTAGCGGATTTCTTGTTCGTTCACCTTCATCGCCTATAGCAAATGCAACTTATTTGCAATAATCATCGGAACAGAAATCTTCATTAATGAGAACAGGTCCATATCCGCTTCCTGGTTCAAAGATAAGAACCTCATCTCCGCGCAGCGGCTTCGTGAATTCAATCGTCAGGATAAGGACATTGTTTGGCGGATAGAACGGAATACATTTACCTTTTAAGACATCCGGAAAGTCGATGCATACCTTTTTGCTTGGCGGGCACCATTCCAGCACATCCGCACAGAACGTCGTCTGTATCTTTACTCGTGAGATTTTTACAGACTGAGGCTTATGGCAATCCTTCTTCTTCTTTTTACAAGGATCATGATGATGGTGATGATCGCAGCAGGAATGCTCATGCTTACCATACTTAGGATGATGGCTGTCATGCTTGCATTTTTCCTTGCGCTTCTTCTTGCAGTAGCTGCAATCGCAGGAACGAGAGGAAATCGATACGCCTTCTGCAGAATCTAGTTTATGCTTTTTCTTCTTTTTGGAATCCAGCTTGCTGCTTTCTAGCTCGCAATGGTTCTTTTCTACTTTTCTCAGTATCTCATTGCTCTTAATATCAGCGATCCCAGATCCTAGTTCATGAGTGCGAAATTTCTTCGTGCTAATCTTTATAAGAAGATCACATAAAGGCTGATTGGTTTCATTCCGGAAAATAAACTGAAGTCTTTGCTCGCCCTTAGGCAGGCAATCAAACGTATAGCTTCTCTCATTCTGTTTAAATGGAATCGACATGCGAGGAACCTCCTTATTGTTAGAAAGCTTAGGATATTAATATGAAGGAATCTCGCAATTCGATTGTACGTTTGAAGCTAGCCATTCATCCAATCAATCCTATCTAATCCCCATATACTAGAATTGTAGAAGGATAAACCTTCCTTCCATCTCGCTCATAAGGAGGTTACTAGTATGCCTTTAATACCTATTCAGCGCTTAACGAGCCAAGCGACAAACGTGGTAGCTGCCAATACACGTATTGATGCAGTTAACTTTCTCCTGTCCGGTGGAGCTCCAAACGTAGTCAATGTGGGCAATGCTCCAGCAATCTGGCCACAGCCAAGCAAGTTTGACAATGACAACAACGCCGTCTTAGCAGCTGCCCCTAACCCTCAGTTTGTCTGGACGCAAAATGCTTTCTTCCCTGGCGAAACGCATGGATTCGCTTCTGTATCTGCAACATTTCCATTAACGATTGGTGTAGCAAATGATTTCTTAATTGCACTAACCGTCTTTGCTGATAACGCCGTTACTGCTCGTATACAAGCCGTTAGCTCGCTTGGCATCAACTTGTTCCCGGTTCCTGGACTGGATGTTGACTTGAACGCAGGCTCGCTTGATCCAACCACTGGTATTACTACCGATACTCAATTCCCATATAACTGGCAGAAGACTCGCTTCTATTCTATTCCAGCATCCCTTGGTTTAGTCTCAATCGCAATTGGCGTGCGCTTCGTCTTCTCCTTCCAAGTGACGAACTACTTGAACAATGGACCTATCAACACAGCCGGCCTAGCATTTGCTGCTGATATCTATCAAAATGTTCTTCTATAATTAATGGTTAAAAAAAGTATCCTGGCCCTTCTATAGGGTCAGGATACTTTTATTTGTCGTATAAAATCGTAATCCGCTCCGGCACCAGATCCCCATCCAAGGGCTGAAAGGACCTAAGGCGAGGCCTCCCACTGGCTAGGGATAAGATCATATAAGAGCACGGAAACACCACATGCGCCTTGTCAAACTCCGACGGCTTCGCTACAGCCGTTGGATGAGAGTGAAACATCCCCATCAGTTCCTCCCCCGACCTTTCAATCTCCTCCAGAACGGTATCGAGCTCTGCTTCGTCCATCGTAAAGGCAATTGGACTCTCCTCACGATTCGTAATCGGCCAGCAGGTCTCAGCGACGCCCTCCCGACCAGATAACAGTCCACAGGCCTCCTCAGGAAGCTTAGAGATACAGTATCCCGCCAATTCTCGATATACTTGCGCAGTAATCGTGATCAATCACGCACGCTCCTAAGATTTATTTTGCTGTTTGGTTGTTAAGATGTTAAACGAAGACACCTCTTGTTTTTTCCACTCTGGCTGCTGTGATGCTGCCATATGATTCATATAACTCATAAAGGAATGACCTCGCTGCCGTTCAGCCGAAGGCGAATCTGGACCTTCCTCACCTTGATGAGTTGCCTTCAACAGAAGAAAGGTTGAATAGGAAGTCGGCTTTTTCATTTTTTGCTCTTCCTCCTTTTGCAACTCCTGTTGTAGGCTGGTATCCTCTTGATCTGTAGAATGATCCTCTTCTGCTATAGACGCTACATGAACTTGGACGGAATCAATCGATCTTGTTGGGGAAGGAGCAGGATTGTTTACTGCCTTATTCGGCAACTGACCGTTTATTGGTACCGGATCCTGAACAGATGGCTGTTCAACATCGATCTCTTCCCTCTTACCAATGGATGATTCGTCTATCCCTTCTCGCTCACTTGTACTCAGACTGCTTATTGCTGCAGCAGACTCATAAGAGCGATGCAAGCGTGCCAAGCGCTTTAGCTTAGGCTTAAGCTCGGCTGTGTTGTCTACTTTCTCTGCTTCTGCTTGCTGCTCATCACTGCCTACTGGGGCAGTACCTTTAGTTGGAAGTCCTGCTTCGATTGGCGTTTCTTCTATTGAAAATGCTGCTTCAATGGCTTGCTGCTCCTGATTAGGTTCCTTAGCCTCAATTGGTACGCTTGATCTAGACGACACTAGACTAACTTTCTGAACATCAGCAGCTTGCTCTGGCCGAGGCGTGGTTACAGCAACGCCTTCCTGCTTCGTCTGGAGGTGAACGCCTGGCTCATAGGCCATCGATCGAAGCGCACGAATGACTTCTAGAATAGGCTTATCCGTATAGAGCGAGGTTATGGCCTTTACGATGCCTTGTGCAAGCAAGCCTTGCTGAAAGCTCGACAGCCCTTCCAGACTGCCGCAGGTAAGCGTCACCCCAGCAAACGGGTGATCGGACTTCGTAATAATCGAGCCGATCATGTTCTTCCAATTCAGCTGCACACCCTGTACCTCAAGATCCGAGCAGCGCGAGAGCTGACTGATCAGCCGATGGGCAAGCGATTTGCTCCACTTCATCTGCTGGAAGGAGAATTGAGCGCTCCACTCCGTACTAGTAGACCGTTGGAGCTTCAGCCATAGTACGGGCTTCTCCACATTCACTGATGATATCACTGCACTTCGGTCCTCCGCACGCTGAATCAGATGGACATGGAAGCCGCACTCCCTAAGCATCTCACTCGCTTTGGCGATGAGCGATTGCCGAAGTACAGAATCTTCGCATTCCAAGATGACTTGATGCCCTTCAATAGGATGGGCAAGTAACAATGTATTCTGGGCTTGGTCGAGCTTAAATGGAAAGGAAGCTTCCCCTAGAATTTGCACGATATCAGGGAGAAGTGAATCACGCAATTCACGGAACAAGCTTCCATTAATCATAATATGCATCTCGATTCCCTCCGCTAATGTCTACCTAAGGTTATCGTATGTGACGAAGCGGCAAATGTTCCAGTGTTCCTTTTGAAGCAGGGAGCCGACTGGATATTAGCGCCTGCTCCTCCTGGTCAAGCTTCTTCCATTGTTCCATCCATCGCATGAGCTCTCGATTTAGGACCCCTTTATAAGAAACAAACTCGATTACATCAGACAATAAAGAGTCCGAGGAGCCGGACAGAAGATTACGGATAGAAGAAAGTTGTGCTTGAATATAGCTCAGATCGGGACCATCCGCTCCATCACAGCTATCGCTTAGCAAGGGCTGCAAGTCGAACCATTCCAAGGGTCGAAATGCAGGATAGCCAAGCCCTAGCACAAGCGCAGGATAATACTGCTGTTCACTATGCTTCGTCATCTGAACGAATTGAATGACCTTCTCTGGGCCGAATGTCCCTGTACGAATGCCTTGCCAACTCCTGCCTTCCGTTAATGAGCTTCCATATACCATATGACCTTTATCATCAATAAATAACAAAAGCAGCAGATTCGAACCGAACAGAAAGGCAGGCATTCTTACCTTCGAGTCCTCGTGTTTCCATACGTATTGCGAGCTAAGCTTTTCATGTTCTCCCTTGCTGAGTGAGCAGTAATAATAACTTGCCTGCTGAGGGGCCGTCTGAATTCCCCAAGAGGCATGCAGCCTATGGTGTTCATCCCTGGCCAAGGAAAGACTCCAAACCGATGCGCTGCCCTTGTATTGAAAAAGCTCCTGCCACTCCGCTTCATGGCCACGAAATAGCGAAACCCGTACGCTCATCAGCACATCGGCTGCTCGATTTTTTGAACGAAGCTGAAACAATCCATGAAGCTCTTGATCTGCACCAAGGATGTAAGCAGCTTTGATGCATTGCAATTCATCAATACATGCACCTTGAGGGAACTCATATCGATGCGACCGCCAGTTCCCGGAACGAAGATGCTTGACGATAAAACATAATTGTCCTTCTTCCGCCAGCACATAACTTATGTATATGGACTCCCCTTCCTTACATATATATGGGGCAGTTACGTTCCTTGAGGGTTCGATTCGAAGTTCCAGCCAAGATTGATTAGCTTCACGCAGAAGCAGCAACTCATCGGCTGTCTGAGCTAGAATGAACAGTCCCTCGGGAAGGTACAATACGCAGCAATCACAGATTGGGCCTTTAAGCGACCACGCTGTAATGGAGGGAGGAAGGTTCTTACAATGCACAGCATGGGTCAGCTTGCGTGTCGTCGCTTTGCTTAGCCAGTGAAACTCTGACGATATGCGCTGAAAGGCTGAATACTCCATAACAATCCTCCAAAAAAATAAAATGATGGGGTGTCGTCACCTTTTCTCGGGCGCTCCATAGAATGTTATTGAATTTGAATTCTACAAAGGAGGCTTGAAACCTTAATGGAGAGCAAATTAGTCCAAGGTCAACAGGTCCCGGAATATTTGCCTCTACCCTCTCTGGAGTGTATTGAGGTTCCTAAAATATTCGACTGGGTGTTGAAAGTAACCCAAATCGTCGACGAATCTACGATCGACCCTGCACTGTGCTTGCCATTACCAAGCTCTTTTAGAGTCGAAGTAGCAGTGTTGGATGTAGAATCGGTTGAGAAGCCGGGCTCTATTAGAGAAAACATTGTTGTAACTGTAGGTACAACGCCTGTCACATTGCAAAGAGTCATTATCCGCAAGTCTGGTACGTATGAAGTAACGATTATTGATACGTCTGTTGTACCTAACGTCGTTCATTGCCGTTACACGAAGAGCTTTGTTCGCTTTGAAAAGGTTCTTCTCTGCGCGCCTCCTGGAACAGACGTCAATGTCCACATTGTTCCGACTGCTACTCGGATCGAAGTGTTGGACGTTGTCGACGACACCTTCGTCAACGTGGACATCGTAATCTGCCAAAGCATTCAAGTAACGGCGATTGTTAAGCTCATCATCGAAGCTGAGCTTTGCCAACCTCGTCCAGAGATTCCTATCCCAGAGAATCCTTGCGTGGTTACATTCCCGCCGCAGTGCCCAGACATCTTCCCTGGCGTCCCTTATCCATTCCCGACTTAAACCGAAGTTCGACCAATTGTACAGACCGTTGTGGGGTGGTAGACCAACCATCCCTTTTTTCATCTAAAGTCCTTAGCAAAGCGGAGGTTCCGCTATGAAACTGTATTATATTACGTCAGGCTACCGCAGGCCCATTGATATATTGGACAATGCCCTAATCAAGGCGCTGATCGCCTCGGGGTACGAGATCGAGTTTTTTCTGACGAATCGCCGACCGATCACCGAACTCATACCTGATATCAAAAAGCATGCGCCTGATCTTGTGATCACCTTATGCGGGCCCAAGTCCCATCTTCCTGTATCGATCATTCATGGCATCCGAAGTCTAGGCCTTCGAACGGCGGTCTGGTTTGTTGACGATCCTTATGCCATCGATAACGCGCTTGAGGTGGCGGCAGCCTATGATTATGTGTTTACAATTGATTCTGGCTGCATCCCCTACTATGAAGCGAGTGGCTGCAAGCAGGTCTTTCATCTTCCATTGGGGACTGATCTCGATATTTTCCGTCCTTATGCTGTCCATCCTTCGTATGCGACCGATGTCTGCTTTATCGGCACAGGCTACAAAAATAGGCTGGAGACGATGCAGGAGATGCTTGCCTACATTCAGGAGCCGATTCGCGTGCACCTGATCGGGCATTTTTGGGAGCATGTAGACTGGTCCCAAGGCGTTCGTCCGAAGCTTCGAAGCAAATGGATCAATTTCACGGAGACACCTCGATACTTCAATGGAGCCAAAATCGTACTTAATCTTCACCGAAGTGAAGACGATCGCTATTTAGATAAAAATCGTACAGGTGCACCTGCGCATTCCATCAACAATCGAACCTTTGATATTTCCGGATGTCGTGCCTTTCAGCTTATAGACTACCGATCAGATCTTGCATCCTATTATGAACCGGATAAAGAAATTGTCGGCTTTCATACACCTAAGCAGGGTGCCGAGCTCATTCTCAATTATCTCCATCAGGATGGGGCAAGACTAGACATTGCGGAACGTGCCTACAGGCGCACAATTAACGAACATACCTTTTTGCACCGAATTGCTAGTATGATGTCCATCCTTGCTCTCGTCTAAGAAGATTCACCACCTTCTTTGCTGTATCATATGCTAGGAAAGAGTTAGAAGAGACTGACGATTGTCCTGTCTCTTCTGAAATCAATGTTTATCCCGTCTCTTCGAGAAAGGGTAAGCAATAGCGCTTACCCTTTCACGAAAGACTCTACGATTCCCGCAGCTCCTGCAAGAGCTAAGATCCAGATCAGCGGGGCGCTTATAAATAGAGGCATGAACAGATAAATCAAGACGATCGCCGCTGAAGCCCATACCCCAGTACACCAATAACAGCTTAACAGCTTTCCCATAAAGCGATGAAAGGCACCACCCTTCTGCTCAAGGACAGCGACTAGCATTCCTTTATCATTCATCTCCAATTTCTCTTCGATAAAGGGCTTGCGGATAAATGAGGTAATCTCGTCGAACACCAATAATCGTGTCAGGCGATAGGTTGCAAGAAAAAGCAGCAGAAACGTAAACCCATCCAGCGTCCACATCTTTCGTTCTCTCCTTTTCATTCGAACTTCGATGCTGCAATAGTGTATGACTTAGATGGCATGGCTAGAACGTAGATAATCAAGTGATACATAGCTGCTAACTACCTTGCTAACCTTCAGCCTCTTCGCAGTCTAGAACAGGAGGAATTACTCATGGCAGGATTAATGATTGTTCAAACACTTGAGCAGTTGCAGGCCGTTATTGAGGAATCCAATACCAAGCCTGTGCTGCTTTACAAGCATAGCAGTCAATGCGGATCAAGCCGTGTTGCTCACTCTGGGCTTAATCTATTTATAAGTCGTTACGCCCCTATAGCCAATCAGATCAGCATCTACGTCGTTCGCGTTCTCGAGGAGAAGCATTTATCCGCTCAAGTCACCGCTCAATTTGGAATACCTCACGTATCCCCGCAAATTCTGCTTATTGATCAGGAGCGAGTCGTCTGGCATGCCTCCCATCAGCACATCAATTCATCGAATCTGTACCAAGTTACGCTCAAGCTGCTTCAATCCAAGCATCAAGGAGGGGGTACAACATGAAGTCTTTACGGATCAGCCTTTGTATTGTCTCTAATCATGGAGGTACTCTGCTAGAAGAGACGATTGCCTCTGCTGCTCCTTATATTGAGGAATTAATTATTCTGGATCGCTCAAGGTCGCCATGGACATTTTCCTTATCCAATCAATATAACGCCAAGCTGGTTCTGCTTCCTCAGGATCGATCAGAGCGTGATGTTCAAATAGAAGCTATTCGCCAAGCCTCATGCGACTGGATGCTGTTGCTGCAAGAAGGGGATCGTCTTGCGGTTACGGAGGAATGGGATTCGTTCATGGATGACGTTGAAGCATATCGTACTGCATTCATCCGTTATCGAGGCAAGCTAGTGCTAACGGAGCCGGATGCTTCACTTGTAGCTCAATCCCTCCCCGTATTGTTTCATCTATCCTCCAATCGAATGATTGAGGATTATTACGTTCGCCAGTTGGATCGGATGGAGAATGTGGATTTCGTTAGTACGACGGAATGTCCAATCACAATCCATCGGACCCGGACTTTAACTCAACTGCAAGCGCAGCTTGAGCATCTAACCGAAGGCAGTGCCGGTGAACGCTCTTACTGGCAAGGACAGATAGAATATTATGAAGGAAACTACGAGGAAGCCATTGCTTCTTTACAAATAGCTCTTATGGAGCTCCCTATAACCTCTATCTATTCCAGTCATGCAAAACTTCGGCTGGCTCAGTGCTGCCTAATGCTTCAGCTAATGGAGCCTTGCCTTCATACGATAGATGAGGCATTGCAAATGGATCCGGATTATGCAGACCTCCATTATGTTCGAGCTCTTGCCTACATCTACGAAGAGCAATATGAAGAAGCGGCCGATTCCCTGCTTCAAGCTGCGGCAGCCATGAGCATGCGCAGTTATTATTTATCGGATGCGAGCTTAGATCCGCATCAATGCTACCGGCTCGCAGCATCCTGCTACAGTAAGCTTCAGCATATGGAGAAAATGATGGAACTGATGGAGATCGTGCTGACTGAGCCTATCTAAAGAGCCCTACTGGCTTGCAGCTATTTTCAACGAATATATATCGTGTGTCTAGCTATGGGCTGTGGTTGTTCAAGCTGAAAGGTACATTCCAAAGTGGTTAGATCGCTTGACCGAGGCTTAGTAACACGGAATGAACGTATACTGTTCAAATAAAAAAGGTTGGAGAACGCTCACTAATGTGAGGTCTCCAACCTTTTTTATCGAATATCCACTTCAATCAATCATATTTTTATACTCGGTAATAAATTCTCTTCGCCGTCGCAAAGTAAGCGATCGCGAGCGGGATGCATGCCCCAAGCCAGGCGAATGGATTCGCTAGGCAGACGCCAGAAAAGCCTAAATATTCAGCCAGCACAATAGCCGCAAAAATGCGCATAATCAGTTCCATCACGCCAGCAAAAGTCGGTATGAAGCTTTTCCCTAATCCCTGCAGCGTGAAGCGGAATATGAATAAAAGCGCCAATACAAAATACATAACGCTATTGATAACCAGATACGTCTGAGCGAGCTCTATCACTTCAGGATGCCCAGGCCCTACAAACATTTCAACCAATTTATGTCCGGCAGCAATAATGATGATGCCTACCACAATGCTAAATCCAACGGACATCATACAGCACTGCTTTACGCCTTGCCGTATTCGGTCAAACTTTCTCGCCCCATAGTTCTGCGCAACATACGTTGCCATCGTCATGCCAAATGAAGCCATTGGCATCGTGGCTACCATATCGATTTTCTGTGAGGCGGTATAGGCCGCAACCGACAAGGAGCCTAGATTGTTTAGTGCAGCTTGCAGAACAATCGCGCCAATGGCAATGATGGAGGATTGAAAGCCCATTGGAAGCCCTAGGCGTACATGTTCAAGCAGCGCGCTCCTCTCTGCTCGCCACTCTGCCTTCGATAGCCTTACAATCTGAAGCTTTTTGACCATATGTATCAGACATAGGATGCCCGAGACTAACTGCGAAATGACCGTTGCATAAGCGGCTCCCTCCACTCCCATGGAGAAGACGAGGATAAATAATAAATCGAGCACAATGTTAAGCAAACATGCAATGACAAGAAATATCAGCGGTGTACGGCTGTCGCCAAGCGCACGAATAATGTTGGAAAGCAGATTGAACAGCACTGACGCTGCGATTCCCCAATAAATAATGACGATGTACCGATGAGCATCATCGATAATTTCTTGAGGCGTATGCATCCATTCCAGAATAGGACGCGCATAAATGACGCTGACAGCCGTTAATAGGATCGCAATAAGAGCACTGAGCAGAGCGCTGACCGCGATGCTTTGCCTCACTCCTCTTTCATCGCCGGCGCCAAAGCGCTGGGCCGTTACAATAGAGAACCCCACGGTTAACCCTTGTGCAAACCCAATGATCAAAAAGGTAATGCTTCCTGTTGCTCCTACGGCTGCTAGGGCTTCCACTCCAATCGTCCTTCCGACGATCAGCGTATCTGCCATGCTATACAGCTGCTGAAACAAATTACCGATCAACAGAGGAATGGTGAACATAAAAATAAGCTTTGCGGGATGGCCCTCTGTCATACTTTTTAGCATGTTTCATTCTCCTGACTGTATTGTGAGATTAAGATGCAGGGCAACAACATTCAAACTTATAAATTATAGCGTTTTAACATTTGCTTAAATGACGATCACACCCTGCTATCGACTATTTCACGGTTGATCTGTTCAACCAGTAAATATTTGAAACTTTGCTCCTATTTGCATTATCCTAAATGTTCTTACCCGTTTATGCAATGCTATTTTTATATATTGTGGAAAAAAGAATGTGTGTCAATTCAGTAGAGAAGGGTGTATACAGCAAAAAGCCTCTGAGAATCTCAGAGGCTAAGCCGCAAGTGCGACGTCATGTATGAAACTGGTGAGCCATGAAGGACTCGAACCTTCGACACCCTGATTAAAAGTCAGGTGCTCTACCAACTGAGCTAATGGCTCTTAGTGGTGACCCGTAGGGGATTCGAACCCCTGTTACCTCCGTGAAAGGGAGGTGTCTTAACCCCTTGACCAACGGGCCTCACTTAATATTAAAATGGCGGAGCTGACGGGATTCGAACCCGCGGTCTCCTGCGTGACAGGCAGGCATGTTAGGCCTCTACACCACAGCTCCATATGCATTTTGGTTGCGGGGGCAGGATTTGAACCTACGACCTTCGGGTTATGAGCCCGACGAGCTACCGGACTGCTCCACCCCGCGATATTATGGTGGACGCTGACGGGATCGAACCGCCGACCCTCTGCTTGTAAGGCAGATGCT
>NZ_JADMOL010000012.1:0-70038 GCF_015558675.1 Paenibacillus sp. 1001270B_150601_E10
ATCAAGAAGTAGAAGAACGCGGGTGCTATTAATAAGTAAAGCTCCCAGTTCTGAGCTACTCGTTTCCACAATGTGTTTTTCTTCCTAATAGGAACTCCATGTACTGGCATGGCCGTTGCTCCATTTTGCTGCATTGTGTTCATTCCTTTCTTTATGGATAACGCTGATGACAATAATGAGAGTGTGTAAGATTTTAAGTGATTCTTGCCAACATCTTCATCAATGGCCAAGGATATATCTGTCATTGTTAGCGTTTACAAATTTGATTGTAGGTTTAAACAAAGAAATCGTAAATATGTTGATTTCACACTAGGTCAAATGTGAACAATTCCTTATGTATCAAGGGTTATAGCCACTTTGAGCAGATAATGACAATCGAAAAAGGCCTCGAAAATGTGTTGCATTTGTCTTTTTAAAGCGCCGATCATCTAACATTTACCAATATATTTCGCATATTGTTTATGCTTTTTTTATTACTTTTGCACAATTCTGGATTCATTCATCATTTCTGGATGTTCCTCTTGTTCGTTTGTGATTGTCCGACCAGTTGTCCCTTATGTTTATTCGATTGTATGTTTCCATTGTCTTCACTTATAAAGGGGGGGTTATCGCTCTCGCGTCCTTGTTCGTTCTTTTCCACGCGGAACTTTCGATAAGCGAACCAGTTCTTAGTTCCTGCATAGGATAAGGTCATGCTCGTACATTAGAGCAATGTGTTGGTTTTGCGCAATGGCAATTGTGCATATTTGACCTATTCTATATAAAAAAGCATGGACCAGTGATATCTGATCCATGCTTTCTCGATCTTATTCGCTTTGCTGCCTCTATTGAACCTGTTCTCCAAAGAACATTTCATAAGCAAGTGCCGTTTGAATGCGAGATTCTTCGTTTGTCAACTTGCGCACCAGTTCCATCTCGACTTCTGTAACTTCTTCGCCTTGAAAATTAATTTCTGCAATCGATGCTACAATTCGAACAATCGCCACAGCCGTATTGTCAGGTGTATACGCGATGACCTTTTGGCCCGTTGGAAAAATTCGAAGTCCTGACTTCTTCATCTTCCCGCGACCGTACTCCAACAGCTCATACAATTCCTGTTCGCTCTTGAATTTGCAAACTGAATTAAACTCCGTTTGGAATCCCATTGTCGCACTCCTCTCATTACGTTCTACTTTCTATTGAAACATGGCTCAGCTATGCTCTGCAATCCAAACCTGCCATTCGATCATTGAAAGGTCTGAACAATTAGAATGATATTAAGCACAATAATAACCGCTGCGACGAACCAAGCGAGAATCTTCATCCACGCAGGGCTTACGAATTCACCCATCTTCTTCTTGTCGCTTGTGAACTTCACAAGCGGTACTACCGCAAAGGGCAGTTGAAGCGACAAGATGACTTGGCTTAAGATCAAAAGATCTGCCGTACCTTTCTCTCCTGCAATAGCTGTGACAATAACGGCTGGAATGATGGCAATCAATCGTGTAATTAAACGACGCAGCCATGGGGCGAGCCGTATATTCAAAAAGCCCTCCATGACAATCTGTCCGGCAAGCGTACCAGTCAAGGTCGAGTTCTGCCCTGCTGCCAGCAGCGCAACACCGAATAGGATGCTTGCCAGCGTTGTCCCAAGCATTGGTGCCAGCAGGCGGTAAGCTTCGCTGATCTCTGCGACTTCAAAGTAGCCCGCTTCATGGAAGGAAGCAGCGGCGACGATCAGAATCGCCGCATTGATAAATAAGGCCATGCACAGGGCAAGCGTGGTATCCCATGTGCTGAATTTGATCGCCTCGCGTTTGCCAGCAGATGTCTGCTCGTAGGAGCGAGTCTGTACGATCGAAGAGTGCAGATACAGATTGTGCGGCATTACAGTCGCACCAAGAATCCCGATCGCAATGTAAAGCATCTGCGGATTCGTGATCAACTCGGCTGTCGGAACGAATCCGTTCATAATTCCGCCAATCGAAGGCTTTGCCCAGAACATTTCCATCAGGAAGCATGCCCCAATGGTCGTGATCAAGATAATGACAAGCTTCTCAGTAAAGCCAAAGCCTTTATTATGAATAAATAGGATAACCAGAATATCCAGTGCTGTAATGATCACCCCGTATAGAAGCGGAATCCCAAATAAAAGCTGCAGCGCGATCGCGGAACCGATCACCTCAGCAAGGTCACAGGCTGCAATCGCAAGCTCACAGAGAATCCAAAGGACAATTGATACCGGCTTGCTGTAATGATCTCGGCAGGCTTGCGCCAAGTCCTTGCCCGTTGCGATGCCGAGTCTTCCCGCCAGTGTCTGCAGTAGGATTGCCATTAGATTAGAGATAAGAATAACGGCAAGCAGCGAGTAGCCGAACATGGATCCGCCTGCCAAGTCTGTTGCCCAGTTCCCAGGATCCATATACCCAACTGCCACGAGATAGCCTGGACCAGCAAACGCGAGAAATTTTTTCAGCCAAGATCCATGCTTCGGTACTTTAATCGATCGATACGACTCAGGAAGGGAAGGTTGTGTGCCTTGGCGTCCCCAGCCTTCTTCTTCCTGCTCGATACTTATTACTTCTGAGCTCATGCCGACAACCTCCTCAACTTTATTTTCACCAACTACAATTATGTTGTATAAATGCAACTTTTAGGTGTAAAGAAACGCATGAATCGCTGCATGATGAATTCCACACAGTTCCCCATACGCATTAGCTTCTTCTCTCATTGTACTCCTCTTCATCTGGCAGTCAATGGCAGCCCTCTTCCCTAGATGGGTATATCTAGAAGACGTTCAACATAACTGACAACCCCCCATTTGTTCAAGAATACAATCGATTCAGCATTTCCATCCTTATGAAAGCAGCGTTTTCTTCTGCATCTTTCAACCCATCACTATATTACACATTTGACATATAACTTAAAACAACAAGAGCTTAAATTAAAGATAAGGATATAAAAAAGCCGCCTATGCTGAACATAAACGGCTCTCAATCCTTTTAGCGTGATCACACGCCATTCTTATATATACTCACGGAAACCCTTTTTCGAGGCCAATCAAAGATGAGTAACCTCGTTTAGAGGTCAATTTATTGCCAAAATAGAATTGGAAGACCCTTAGAAAGCATCACTTACATATTCTATATATGGTAAAAAAACTTCTGCTTTGCCTCAAAGCGATCCAGCGCAAGCTCAATGAGTCGGTCCAGCAGCTCTCGATAGGAGATGCCCGTCTCTTTCCACATAAGCGGATACATGCTGAACGGTGTAAAGCCAGGCATGGTGTTCACCTCATTGATAAACACCTGCATATCCGAGCGGCGTACAAAAAAGTCGACACGAGACAATCCCGAACCGTCGATTGCACGATAAGCGGTTACTGCCATTTCACGAATGCGGCCAGCAAGCTCTACATCAAGTGGCGCAGGAATCGCCATCTGCGACTTGCCATCAATGTACTTTGCCTTATAGTCATAGAACTCATTTGAGGAAATAATCTCTCCTGGCACGGAAGCAATCGGCTCATCGTTGCCAAGCACACTCACTTCAACCTCGCGAGCATCCACGAACTCCTCGACGACAATCTTGCGGTCATACTTGAGTGCATAATTGACGGCATCCACCAGTTCTGCGCGGTCGCGTGCCTTCGAGATTCCTACCGAGGAACCAAGATTCGCTGGCTTCACAAAGCATGGATACCCAAGTTCTTGCTCTGTACGATTCAGCACTTCATCTTGATTGCGATTCCACTCGGCGGCAATAAAGTCTACATACTTGCATTGCGGCAGCCCAGCAAGATGGAATGACTGCTTCATAAAGGCCTTATCCATCCCTACAGCGGACGCCAGTACCCCAGCACCGACATAAGGAACATTCGCCATTTCAAACAAGCCTTGAATCGTTCCATCCTCCCCATTCGTTCCATGAACGAGTGGGAACATGACATCGATACAGTCTATATGGCTGTCCCGTGCAGCCTCCAAGCCGGAAAAGACCATTTCCATCGCCCTTACCGTGCCGCCCTTCGAATCCTGAAGCAGCAGTTCCTCCTTGGTGGCGAATGGCACTTCTAAGATCGATCCTACTCTCCATTGTCCTGACTTCGTAATATAGAAAGGAATAAGTTCATATTTGTCAAAGTCAAAGGCATTCATCACTGCATGCGCAGTGGATAACGATACTTCATGCTCACCTGATTTGCCGCCGTATACGATCCCGACGCGCAGTTTGCGTTGTTGTTCCATACGTCCCTCCGTCAGCGCTTGACGCGCCAATATCTCTTGAAGACATCCTCCTATGCTGTACTGACATTGGCCTTGCAGCTGCTAACGTTTGCGGTGCTCGCTATTCAACAGATGTTATGGTTTGTCAGGTGAACAGCTTCATTTAGAAGATGTCCGCGATATGAAAAAAGCGATAGTTCGTCGCTTCGTTCCATGCATACGAATCTTGATAATCCCAGTAGCGGTGGCGGCTGTTGTTGGTATGCGCATTGACGAGCGGCATCCCATTCAGATCGAATGCCGTGACGATGGTGCTGTGCTGATAGTTGCCATCGCCATCCCAGTCATATTGAATGACATCTCCAAGCTTCAGCTCATTCGGGCGATCCACGAGCTCAGCCCGAAGTCCACCTATATTATTTAATAGGAAGTGCTCCAAGCTGTTCGCTACTGCCCAGCTGTAGCTCCATCCTTCTTGGCCATTGATCTTGCCTCTATACCACCAGCCCGATTCTCTCTTCCCAGTATAGTCCATAGGGGCACCCCCTGCAAAGAGGCACTGCGAGACATAATTGGTGCAATCAAGCTTAAAGGTTTCAAAGCGCGGATTAGGCTCGTTCCACCACTGCTCCGCGTATTCTACCGCCTTGTCCCGACGATAATTCACTCTCCTTGTCGACCTTGATCTTCCAAGCATGCTTGGATTCAGATAGGGCTGGGAACGGCTCTTAATAAGCACCTGCTCCTCTTCCTTCACATGCAGCATCGCTCTTCGTTCTGGCTGCTTATGCTCGATGCTCGCAATAACCCAGCTATCGCCCTCTCTACTTAGTGTAATCCGCTCCTCTTCAATGCGTTCCTCCATCATCGAGAATCCTTGCTGATCAACGGTACGCTGGATATGAAATTCCAAATCGACAAGCACTTCCCCGTCGCCTTCATGGGTTCTTACAAGCTTTGCTTTGGTTTGGCTCTTCGTCGGTGCTGCCTCTCTCTTCCGATACCATTCCTTTAATCTGGCACTTCGTTCACTCATTCGGAGGTTGTATTCCATGTCTAAAATCGGGGCCTTCACTGCATGATGCCGGTCATCGACCTCTTGACGGTTATGCTGATCGACATATAAATAGAGGGTATTTTTCCACGCCTGCTGCAACCATCTCGCCTCCTCGTTGTTTCAAGTGATAAGAGCTTGCCCACATCCAACCTTTCATCTGACACATTGTATGCAGGAACCACCTCTGTTTAGGCATTTTTTTGCAGGAAAAGTTCTTTACCAATACGGAAAGAAACGGTATACTGAAATTGTAAATTATATTTTGAAATAGGGTTTCATCTAATGAAACATAAAGAGATACAAGGTGAACCTATGTCATTCGTAAATGAACGACACATCTAACCACTGTTATGACAACCATCATTTACACAACCATGGAGGAGGTACATTTATGGCAAGAACTGACGCATTCTCCGCTGCTCGCGAGCTGAGTGTTGGAGACAAGAATTATCGTTATTACAGTCTGGACTCGCTTACCAATCGAGGCTTTAACAACGTATCCCGTCTGCCTTTCTCGATTAAGGTGCTGCTTGAAGCTGCTATCCGTCAATTTGATGGAAGAGCGATTACGGAAGAGCACGTTCAACAGATCGCGAATTGGGCGAACGATCGTGATAACAACAAAGAGATTCCATTCATCCCTGCGCGAATCGTCTTGCAAGACTTCACTGGTGTGCCTGTAGTCGTCGATCTCGCCGCCATGCGCGACACGGTGAAGAAGGCTGGAGGAGATCCGAAGTCCATCAACCCGCTTGTACCGGTTGACCTTGTTATCGACCACTCCGTCATGGTAGACGCATTCGGTACAAAGGATGCGCTGGATTACAATATGAACGTTGAGTTTGAACGGAATGAAGAGCGCTATCGCTTCTTGAGATGGGCACAGACTGCGTTCAATAACTTCCGTGCGGTACCTCCGGCAACGGGTATCGTTCACCAAGTAAACTTGGAATATCTCGCTTCTGTTGCTGCAACAAAGGAAGTCGATGGCGTAACAGAAGTGTTCCCTGACTCCCTCGTCGGCACAGACTCCCATACCACCATGATCAATGGTCTTGGTGTTGTAGGCTGGGGTGTAGGCGGTATCGAGGCAGAAGCAGGAATGCTTGGCCAACCGCTCTACTTTGTTACACCAGAGGTTATCGGCTTCAAGCTGACTGGTACGCTTGCAGAAGGAGCGACAGCAACTGACCTTGCCCTGACTGTTACGCAAATGCTTCGCAAAAAGGGCGTAGTCGGCAAATTCGTTGAATTCTATGGCTCCGGCCTTGGCAGCATCAGCCTAGCTGACCGTGCTACCGTAGCCAACATGGCGCCTGAATATGGCGCAACCGTTGGTTACTTCCCTGTAGACAGCGAAACACTGAACTACATGAGAGGAACTGGCCGTTCCGAAGAGCAAATCGCACTTGTAGAGGCGTACTACCGTACACAAGGCATGTTCCGTACTGATAAAATGGAAGATCCAATCTTCACCGATACAATTGAGCTTGATCTTGGCTCCGTTGTGCCAAGCTTGGCAGGTCCTAAGCGTCCGCAGGACCGCGTTGAGCTGTCGAACATGAAGGAAGCGTTCAACGACATTATCCGTACGCCAATCGATAAGGGCGGATACGGCTTGTCCGATGAGAAGATTCAAGAGACAGTAGCCGTAAAGCATCCGAATGGCGAAGAAACGAAGCTCGGCACAGGCGCTGTCGTTATCGCGGCGATCACAAGCTGTACGAATACATCGAACCCAAGCGTTATGATCGGCGCAGGCTTGGTGGCGAAAAAAGCGGTTGAGCGCGGCTTGAAGAAGCCTGCTTATGTAAAGAGCAGCTTGACGCCAGGCTCCCTGGTCGTAACTGAGTATTTGCAAAAGGCAAACCTGCTTGATTCACTTGAAGCGCTCGGCTTCCACGTAGCAGGCTATGGCTGCGCAACCTGCATCGGTAACTCCGGCCCGCTTCCGGACGAAGTGAGCCAAGCGATCGCAGACAACGATCTGACGGTAGCTGCTGTATTGTCTGGTAACCGTAACTTCGAGGGTCGCGTGCATGCGCAGGTGAAAGCGAACTACTTGGCTTCCCCTCCGCTTGTCGTAGCTTACGCGCTTGCAGGAACGGTTAATATTGACCTTGCAAACGATCCAATCGGCTATGACCAGAACAATGAGCCTGTCTATCTCAAGGATATCTGGCCATCCAATGAAGAGATCAAGCAAGCCGTTGCTCAAGCGATCACTCCGGATATGTTCCGTGAGAAGTATGAGCACATCTTTACGCAAAATGAGCGCTGGAACTCCATTCCGGTTCCGCAAGGCGAATTGTACGAGTGGGATGAGAAGTCGACTTACATTCAGAACCCGCCGTTCTTTGCGAATCTTGGCGATACGCTGACTGACATCCAAGACATCAAGGATGCTGGCGTGCTTGCCCTGCTTGGCGATTCTGTAACAACAGACCACATCTCGCCTGCTGGTAATATCAAGATCGACAGCCCTGCCGGCGTGTACCTGACCGAGCATGGCGTAGAGCGCAAGGACTTCAACTCCTACGGCTCCCGCCGCGGTAACCATGAAGTCATGATGCGCGGTACATTCGCCAATATCCGTATTCGCAACCAAGTTGCACCTGGTACGGAGGGCGGCGTTACGAAGTACCTGCCTACAGATGAAGTGATGTCCATCTATGATGCTTCCATGAAGTATCAGGCAAACGGCAAGAACCTGGTCGTTATCGCAGGTAAAGAATACGGCACAGGAAGCTCCCGCGACTGGGCGGCAAAAGGGACTTACCTCCTCGGCGTAAAAGCTGTTATCGCAGAAAGCTTTGAGCGTATTCACCGTTCCAACTTGGTAGGCATGGGCGTGCTGCCTCTTCAATTCGAAGATGGTCAAAGCTGGAGCACCCTTGGCATTACGGGAACAGAAACGTTCGGCATCGAAGGCTTGTCCAACGATGTGCAGCCAGGACAATCCCTTCGTGTCACGGCAACTCGCGAAGACGGTTCTAGCTTCGAGTTCAATACAGTTGTACGTCTGGACAGCATGGTGGATGTGGATTACTACCACAATGGCGGTATCCTGCAAACAGTGCTTCGTCAAATGATTGCAAGTGAGCGTGCACACGCTTAAGCTTGTCGTAAAGCACTCCCGCTATCATTCATGGATCCTTTTAAAAAAGCAAAAAGGCTGGTACTAGGTTATACCTGGTCCAGCCTTTTTTTATTCAGATAAACAACCGAGCCCATCAGTACGCCTTCTTGTTATGCGATGACGAGCTTAATGCTCTTGATCTCATAAGGAAGGAACTCCAGCTTTAATTCGCCGCTTTCATTAAAGTCGAGCTCTTCCTCGATATCTTCGATAATCGTAACAAGGTAAGCATGCTCCACCCCAGCAAGCTGACCAAGCACGGCTTCACCTCTGCTGCCAGAGGATTCATAGAACCGAAGCACGTATCCCTTTCCGTCCTCTGCGGGCTTAATCGTATCCAAGATGACATGTTCACTGTCAAAGGATAGGAAGCTCGCCGTTGAAGGACGTCCAGCCGCTGATTCACCTTTCATGACACGGATGGAATGGTTCAGCTCCATGGCTTTTTGCACAACATGCCCTTGTCTCCAACTGCCTAAGTGCGGGTAAAGGGAGTATGTGAAGGTATGCACGCCTTGATCTGCCGTTTCATCCGGCCATCTTGGCGAACGGAGCAGCGACAGCCGAAGCGTGCTGCCATGTACATCATAGCCGTATTTGCAATCATTAAGCAGACTCACTCCGTAATCACCCTCTGATACATCCGCAAAGCGGTGCCCGCATACCTCATACTGCGCCTGCTGCCAGCTTGTATTGCGATGAGTCGGGCGCTCGATCGTTCCAAATGGAATCTCATAGGTCGCATGGGTTGTGACCAGATCCACAGGGAACGAGACTTTTAACAGCTTATGGTCTTCCCTCCAATCCACAGCCGTACAGAAATCAATAACCTTACGATGCTTGTAGAAGATGATGTCTTGCTGAATCATCGAGTGGTGAAGCTGCCAAGACAAACGGAACACATCCCTCTGCTCGCTTGAAAGGATAAGCTCTTTGTTCAATAAAGCCGGCACGGCCGCTTGCTGCTGCTCATACTTCGGATCAATATCCCACGCATCCCAATAGGTCGGCGTATCATGGAACAGCTGGAACACATTAAGGGCCTCGCCCGACTTCACCAGTTCCCGCTTCGCCTCTTTATCATACAAACGACAAAGCTCCCCATTGTCATTGAAAGCGATGAGGTAGAATGGTGTCTCCCATTCCTGCAGCGATTCTGCGACTGCTCCCGCTGCTTGAAGCGAAGGCTTACTGTCTAAAGCATTCGCAGCCGCTTGGCCCGCTTCTTCATCCTTCGTTGATTTCAGCCAGATGGTTGTATAGCCAAATGCAGGTATGCTTGGTACGTAAACCGTTAATGAAGCGGATTTCGATTCGCCATCTGCGGCACAGTAATCGCACACAAGACGTTCTCCCTGTTCATTCCACGCGGACATATCAAGCAGTTCTTCTCCGCCTTCAATGACAACGCTCGCTTCACGTTCCCAACCAAGACTATTAAACAGCAGGTACGGCGTGCCTTCTTGTACATCCAAGCTGGATGCTGCATGGCATTCGACTAATCCATTGACCTCTTCGATTCTTGCCTGCTTCACGATCTGCTCTAGGCCGCTATTAAGCGCTTGTTCACCTAACTCGAAGATCTTTTCATATTCACGAGCCGAGGTCTCATATACCTCAGTAATCGCCGTGCCTGGAATAATGTCATGGAATTGATTCAAGAGCAGCAGTTCCCAGCCCTGCTTCAGATCAGCGAGCCCAGTTTGCTCTATGCTAAAGGAAGCAGCATCTGCTGCTGGCAATGTACGAAGCTTGTGAGATCTGCCGTCGACTCCAGTCAGCATGCCAATTTCATATAGACTGTTCCAAATCTCCGCCTCTCGGTACAGCACCTCCGCCTTACGGTTCCATCGCTTGTTGCGCGCGTGCGTCGTATAGGTTCCGCGATGAAGTTCCAGATACAAGTCTCCATGCCAGGAAGGAAGATCGGCGGGTCCTTCTCCAATCCCTTCGAAGAACGTCTTGGCATTGCTATATTGCACCTTAGGAAGCGACGTCATTAGTTCAGCACGATCCAGAATCTCGAGCATTTCACGTGTAACGCCTCCGCCTCCGTCACCGTGGCCATACAGCAGCATCTGCTCCGAATGGCGATCCTTCTGTCGGTACGAAGCCCAGTGCTCAGCAATATCCTTAGGCACGGTATGCTCATTTAACCCATGATTCAAGAAGGACAGAATGGGAGTCCCGTCAATGCCCACCCAATGGAACAAATCATATGGGAATGCATTGGTATCATTCCAATTGAGCTTGGAGGTCATAAAATACTTCATGCCTGCTTGCTTCAGCAGCTGCGGGAGAGAAGCGCAATAGCCAAACGTATCCGGCACCCATTCCGTTACAGAGCGCTTGCCAAACTCCTTTTCATAGAAAAGCTGACCATACAAGAGCTGCCGAACTAACGACTCACCGCTCGGGATGTTCAGATCCGGCTCAACCCACATGCCTCCGACCAGCTCCCAACGCCCATCAGCTACTCTCTCTTTGATTCGCTCATAAAGCGCAGGATAATACTCTTTCACGTAAGCATAGAGCTGTGGCTGACTTTGCGCATACTGGAACTCTGGATATTCATCCATTAGCGTCATCACCGTCGAGAATGTGCGGCTGCACTTGCGGATCGTTTCTCTGACAGGCCATAGCCAAGCGACATCAATATGGGATTGCCCAACCATATGCATGATCCCACGCGAATCGGTATCCATCGGATCGTCATTCTCCTGGATGCAGCTGCGAAGCTGATTCTCCAGTTCCATTACCCATGCAAAGTCTGTGCTAAGGCGGCGCTTCACCTTGCTCGCGTCCTGAATCACTTGCTTGAAGGTCTCCATTATTCGCGTACGCTTCAGGCTGCTCTCTGGAAGGAGGCGAGCCGTGTCGCGCAATACCGTCGCAGTGAACAATAGGCTTTCCAGCGGCTTGTTCACATGAACCAGCTCACAGGAGATATGGCGAATCGGTTCATTGCGCACCTGCTTGCCGTTAAGCGGATCGATCGGCTCCGGGATCGGATCAAATAGTTCAATGGTTAAGCTTGGCTCCCATCCGATCTTGTCTACATGAAGCATGACAAAGGAGTGATTGCGATCCAAGCCATGATAAGGTTTCCCATTAACGGATAGCAAACCTTCACCGCCTGCCTCGATTCGGAAGCCTACAGCATCTGCGTCCCAGTCGCTTGGAATCTTCACGACGGTTTCGAATAGATAGGTCGTTCCGTACTCTCCTTTCACAATCTGATTAGGAGAGCCCACTTGCTCAAGCTGCTCCATCTCATAGTTGCGAGGCCCTACATAGGTTCCTCTTGAGAGCTTCCATTGATCAAGAGGCATACGCTCTTCATAGGCTTGCTTCGACAGCTGCTGTATCCAGCGATGAATGCGTTCCATTAACGATCGCCACCTTCAATATAGATAGTTTGAGACACGAGTTGATCTGAGCTAGGGCCGACAGAAAGAATAAATTCTCCCGGCTCGACGACTCGATCCATCCGCTCATTAACGAGAGCAAAGTGCTCATCCGTCAATACAAACTGCACCGTTTGGCTTTCACCAGGCTCCAAATGTACTTTCTCAAAACCTTTCAGCTCAAGTTCCGGACGCGTGAGCGAGCTGTATTTATCACGAATATAGAGCTGCACAATTTCTTGTCCTGCTCGTTCTCCTGTATTCTTCACTTCCACTTGAACATGAACCGGTTCACCAGCCTTCACATGCGCCGAGCTCACCTGCAGGTTCGAATACGCATATGACGTGTAGCTTAGCCCATATCCAAACGGGTACCGCGGCTTAAGGTCCATCTCTACATATCTCCGCTTGCTTGGTCTGCGCAAATGATAGGAGATCGGCATTTGCCCCTCATGCATCGGAATCGTGATGCTCAGCTTGCCGGAAGGGTTCGCATCGCCAAAGAGCAGATCAGCAATCGCATGGCCGCCCTCTTGTCCAGGATACCAGGCTTCAAGGATGGCATCCGCATGCTCCTCAATCCATGGCTCAACGATCGGCCGGCCATTGATATACACCACAATCATCGGCTTGCCAAGCTTGCCGAGCTCTTGGGCAAGCTCAAGCTGCACACCAGACAATCGAAGATTCGTACGGTCAACTCCTTCGCCGCAGTCCATTTCGCTTTCAGCGTTGTCTGTCACAATAGAGGCGCCTGTGCGAAGGTCAATCGTCCCTTCTCCAAAGTCGCGCGCACTAGAGCTGCCCAGCACAAGAATGGTCAGATCAGCATCCTGTGCAGACGATACCGCAAACTCAAAGCCCTCCTTGGACTCTCCCTTCACACGACACCCTGGAGCATAGACAACCTGACAGTCGCTGTCTTCGAGCTTGTGACGGATGCCATCCAGCACCGTCGCCACACGCTCTCTTGGCTGCGGTGAGGTGTAATCGCCTAGCTGGTTGTACGGCCGATCCGCATTCGGGCCAATCACGGCAATCTTCTGTTTGCGTTCTTTATTCAGCGGAAGAATCTTATTCTCGTTTTTCAAAAGGATCGTACTCTCGAGCGCCACATCCTTCGCTATAGCTGCATGCTCCTCTGAGCCGATCACAATCGCTGCGCGTTCAGGATCAACATAAGGCTCTTCGAATAAGCCCAAGCTGAACTTCGCATCAAGCACGCGGCGCACTGCCTCATCCAGTTCATCCTGAGACACCAACCGCTTGTTCAAGGCTTCCATGAGATAGCGGCTGAACATGGAGCCTGACATCTCCATATCTACGCCTGCTGACAGGGCCAAGGCTGCCGCCTCTTCGCCTGTAGATGCGACATTATGTCCGGAATGCAGCATATCAATTGCGCCGCAATCCGTAATCACGAAGCCCTTAAAGCCCCACTGCTCGCGAAGCACCTGATTGAGCAAGTAACGGCTGGAGGTACAAGGTACGCCATCGATCTCATTGTAAGCCGTCATAACTGAGAAGGCTCCTTCTGCGAATGCTTTTTCAAATGGAGGCAAATCCACTTCATGCAACTCACGCGCCCCGATATGAACCGTCGCTGCGTTGCGTCCACCCTCTGAAGCTCCGTAAGCCGCATAATGCTTCAGTGTCACACCAATGCTGTCAGGCGAGCTTAGCGAGGTGCCCTGCATGCCCTTCACTGCGGCAACGCCCATCTCTCCCACAAGGTAGCTATCCTCGCTGAAGCACTCCTCGGTTCTTCCCCATCTTGGATCACGAACGACATCAAGCACCGGTGAATACGTCACCGCCCCGCCCTGAGCTCTAGTCTCAATGGCAACGGCCCGGCACATCTTCTCAAACAAATCGCGATTCCAAGCACTGCCGATGGCAAGCGGTACAGGAAACACGGTCGCGCCGATCGCCATATGTCCATGAGAGCACTCTTCGCCAAATAAAATCGGAATGCCAAGTCTTGTTTCCTCCACCGCGAAGCGTTGAATCTCATTCGTCACCTCCGCGCCTTGGCGTGGTGACAATCCCGTTTCAAGCGTAACACCTGTCCATGGATCCGCACGCAAGGTGCCATAGAGGGAGCCGATCCCACCCCGAAGCATTTTTTCCTTGAATGCCTCAGTCAGTATGATCTTATCCTGCACCTTCTCGTACATCTCCCAGCCATACAGCTGTATTAACTGACCAATCTTCTCTTCCACATTCATCATGCTTAATACATGACGAACACGATCCTCTATCGGCACATTTGCATCTTTAACGTTCACGAGTATGACCTCCAGTGTTATCGATATCAAATTCATTGAGCTAGTCGTCGGTTATAAATTTCTTCATGATTCCGTCGTTCGTTTCATTAGTCTTCTCCAAAGTTACAACGCTTACAAAATTTTATTCTGACAGGATTCATGCAAGTCTCTTGTCTCTTTGTCGTCCTGTACAGCTGAAAGATGGGATACCGTCTTAGCATCATGGACAAACAAACCAAAATGAGCATGCTCTCATGCTGTAAAGGCTACTTGGTACGCATCTAACGGTAACATAGTAGTCTTTTACCACCACCTCTTCAAGACTGATCGAGCATTATCACTTAGTATCATCCTAGCACATCTCTTATAACTTTGTATATCCATTAAACTAAGTGTTTTGAAGTGGGATGTCAACCCTAAATAAATGGTGGAATCATTTACGAAAACGCTCAAATTTATGTTAAAGACCATGGTTGTAGGTCTTGTGGTTGGACCTATTCATCAGCCTGTTTCGAATGGCGGGGACCGAGTCCCTGCAGCTTGTCAAAATGATGTTTGGCTACGTACAGCATCATCTTGCCTATATCCCCCTTGTGATTGCAGGTGCCCTGATGCTGGCTTGGATCATCGGCCTTCTAATCAAAAGCGACTCACTAATCAAAGGAAGTGGCATTCCACAGGTTGAAGGACAACTCGTGAATAAGCTCCATATGAATTGGCTGTCTGTGTTTATTAAAAAATTCATAGGCGGCACCCTTGCTTGCTATCGGTTCCGGCCTGTTTCTAGGACGAGAAGGCCCTTCCATCCAGCTTGGTGCTGCTCTGGGTCAAGGGATTCATCGTCTATTTGGCAACCACAATCGTCTAGAGGAGAAATTCCTGCTTACCTGCGGTGCAGGTGCTGGCCTATCTGCCGCTTTCAATGCCCCACTTGCAGGCGTTTTGTTTGTGCTGGAGAAGGTTCACCGTCATTTTTCACCGATCATTCTGTTAACAGTGATGCATTCATCGGTTACTGCCAATGTGGTGGCTTCCCAATTCTTTGGCCTCACTCCGGTACTCTCATTTGGGCATCTTGAAGCACAGCCGATCTAGGATTACGGCTATCTTCTCCTGCTGGGCATCGTACTCGGCATAACAGGCATGATGTACAACAAAACGCCGTTGATTACGCAGTCCCTCTATAAGAAATCTGCTCTGTACGGAATGCCGCTCTTTGGATTCAGATCAATAGAAGACATCCAGCATGTTAGACGCTGTCCCTCTTATGCCAACAGGTCTTTAGCGTATAAAAAATAAAAGCCTGCTGCCCTCGACCCTTAAACAAGAAATGTGAGGGTTGCTGGGCTAGCAGACTTATTTATGCTTATTTATATAACCTCTTGGGCTGCTTACGAGCCTAAGCGTGAGCTGCGGTACTCCTCCGCTTTCTCCTGCATGCCGCTC
Organism: Paenibacillus sp. 1001270B_150601_E10; assembly: GCF_015558675.1. Lineage (GTDB taxonomy): Bacteria > Bacillota > Bacilli > Paenibacillales > Paenibacillaceae > Paenibacillus_B. Next base: position 15,522 of record NZ_JADMOL010000012.1, read on the forward strand.
TCAATGGCTTTTGCCTCGTCTAGGCCATGCTCCTTCGCATATTGACGAATGTCCTGCGTAATGCGCATGCTGCAGAACTTCGGCCCGCACATGGAGCAAAAATGAGCCGTCTTCGCCCCTTCAGCAGGCAGCGTCTCGTCATGATATTCCATTGCCCGCTCAGGATCGAGCGATAGATTAAATTGGTCTCTCCAGCGGAACTCAAAGCGCGCCTTCGACAAGGCATCATCGCGCTGCTGCGCTCTAGGATGCCCTTTTGCAAGATCTGCTGCGTGAGCCGCAATCTTATAGGCAATAACCCCTTCGCGCACATCCTCTTTATTCGGCAGGCCAAGATGCTCCTTCGGCGTCACATAACACAGCATGGCGGTTCCGAACCAGCCAATCATGCCTGCTCCAATCGCTGAAGTAATATGATCGTAGCCTGGCGCGATATCCGTTGTCAGCGGCCCAAGCGTATAGAATGGCGCTTCTTTGCAAATATCCATCTGGATATCCACATTTTCCTTAATCTTGTTCATCGGCACATGACCAGGGCCCTCAATCATGACCTGTACATCATGCTTCCAGGCAAGCTCCGTTAATTCGCCCAGTGTAGTCAGCTCCGCGAACTGCGCCTCGTCATTCGCATCATAGATGCTGCCTGGTCTTAGACCGTCACCAAGGGAGAATGCCACATCATACTGCTTCATGATCTCGCATATTTCTTCGAAATGAGTATAGAGGAAGTTTTCCTTATGATGAGCAAGGCACCATGCTGCCATAATAGAGCCGCCGCGCGATACGATGCCTGTCATCCGCTTGGCCGTCATCGGGATGTAGCGCAGCAGAACACCTGCGTGTATTGTAAAATAATCGACTCCCTGCTCAGCCTGCTCAATGAGCGTATCTCGGTAAATCTCCCAAGTAAGGTCCTCCGCCTTGCCATTTACTTTTTCAAGCGCCTGATAAATCGGAACGGTTCCTACAGGAACCGGGCTGTTGCGGATAATCCACTCTCTCGTCGTATGTATGTTTCGACCCGTTGAAAGATCCATAATCGTATCCGCTCCCCAACGGATCGCCCAGGTCATCTTCTCAACCTCTTCCTCGATCGAGCTTGCTACAGCGGAGTTCCCGATATTAGCGTTGATCTTCACATGGAAGTTTCGTCCGATCAGCATAGGCTCGCATTCTGGATGATTGATGTTGGCAGGCAGGATCGCCCGGCCTTTTGCAATCTCCTCGCGAACGAACTCTGGCGAGACACCTTCTCGTATTGCTGCAAACTCCATCTCAGGCGTCACGATCCCTCGGCGGGCATAATGCATCTGAGTTACATTGCTCCCTGCCTTTGCTTTAAGCGGCCATCTCTTCAAGGATGGGAACGGCTCCGCACCAGCCTGCTTCACCGCTGCTTCTGTACGGAAGCCATTGTCCACAGGCTTAGTAGTCCGGCCTTTATAGGCTTCCGCATCCTCCCGCTCCATTATCCAATCTCGCTTAAGCGCTGGCAGCCCTTGACGGATATCAACAGTATAGCCTGGATCCGTGTATGGTCCGCTCGTGTCATATACACGAAATGGAGCATTCTTCTCTATGCCATTTGGAGTCTCCGTGTCCGACAGTGCAATCTCGCGTTCTGGCACTCTGATATCCGCTCTGGACCCTGCTGTGTATGCCTTCTTGCTGTTTGGAAACGGCGCACACCATACTCTATCCTGTTTTTTTTCCGTATTTGCCACATTCGACATGCTGCTCCATCCTCCCTTTTCTTTCATACGTTATCTCAAGGTAGAGATTAGCGAGACTAATCCTGCACACCAAGCAAGTCGTGAATGTATAGGAAGGAAGAGCAGAATTCGGAATTCATATCACCGATGCCGCACTGCGCAAAAAAGCCGATTCCACAAGGGAATCGGCTAGACTGTTGTCTTCACGATACGAACGAATAAGCAACTCTCGTCTATTGGCAATAGACTGGAGGCTTATGTTCTCCGAAGTGCCGATTACTTCCCTACGCTGGTATAACCCAGATCAGGTGCAAAGGGTGTAAGATCTTCGTCGCGATCTCATCTCAGCCCCGCTCGGGGCCCCCCTAGTAACGCATGATAACCATCTTCAATGATAGTTTTTGAAATAATTTCCTTCTTTACCTTACCTTAAATCAAGTCCTTCTGCAACCATTAATACTGAATGTGATGTAGATATGATGTAGCTGTGCCGCTCATTCCACATTTACTAAAAAAGAGCGTTTCTGTCTACGTCACCGTGCGCATCATCGTTCCCATACGAGCAGCCGCTTCCTTCAGATACGGCGCATACTCCATCATCGTCTCCTGCGTTAGACGACTGACTGGTCCCGAGATCGATAGCGCCGCCGCTAGCTGCTGATCGCGGCCATAGACTGGAACCGCCACTGCCGCAGCGCCCGGCTCCCGCTCCTCCATGCTTATCGCAAAGCCTGATTCTGTCACCTCATCAAGCTGAGCCAAGTATACATGCACATCAAAATTTTGAGGCCACTCTATTGTATTCAAGATCTGCTCGCGTTCCTCTTCCGAAATAAAAGCAAGCAGCACCTTGCTCGATGCCCCTACATATAAAGGCAGTCTTGCCCCAACTGGAGCAACTCTCCGTATGGCCTGATTGCTTTGTACCGCTTGAATGCGAATCCTTGCATCCCCATCTTGGACATAGAGGCTCACGGTCTCTCCAAGCTGATCTCTCAGGCGCTCCATCTCTGGAAGCAGAAGCTGCGCTGGATCATCTACCTGAGTCAGGTTTGCCGCAAGCTCCCATACCCGGTATCCCAAGCGAAGTTTGTCTCCATTCCGCAGAATAAAGCCCCGCTCCTCCAAGGTCGCAATCAAGCGATGTACGGTGCTCTTATTCAAACCAATGCGTCCCGCTATCTCGGTTAACGTCAGATCTTGATCGTGTGCAAAGCACATTAAGATATCAAGCGCACGCTCCACCGCGCGCACCGTTAACTTGCCGCCACGTTCCTCCATGTCGGATCTCCTTCTTTTCACGTTTCATAGTATGAAACCTCGTTACATTAAGTATAACGGATGCAAGTAATATTCGTAAAGCATAGAAGGATATACGGTGCTTTGCCTGTCGTGAGCGACGAGGAAATTTCATTAGACGCCTTAAAATTGGGCTTGAATGACACACACCTTCAACCAACACCTTACTCGACTAAAGGCCCTGCTTTCGACAAATTTTACAGGATGATTGCAATATTACAACTTGATTACGCCGACCTTACAAATCCCGTATAACTGTTGAGTTGTAAGGGCTTTCAACATACTATTAAAGTAGAGAAGAAATGACAAGGTTGAGTGCCTATTCTCATTCTTTTTACGAGACTTATGTCCTATATGACGTTACCTCCTTCTCTAGCATTCACCCTGCGAGGTGAAGAATCGACATTATCCAAGGAGGCCATGATCATGAATACACCGTTAACTTCGACCCCCGTACTAAAGCCAGAATGGATAAACCCGGTTGATCCTAAGCTTGTTCAATCCGGCAAAGTACGGATCAAAAATATTGTGATTGCCTTGCTGCTGTCTGCACTATTCGCGGCGGTACTGATCTTCTTAGCCGCTCATGCCTTTATTGCCTGGATGTTTGCGAACCCGCAGGTTCCTCCGCTGTTCTCGAATCCGATGGCAGCCAAGGGCATGTCCTATGATACGGTTACGTTCCCTGCTAGAGACGGTCACACGCTCGTCGATGGATGGTATATCCCCGCTGATGATTCCACCAAGACGATTGTACTCAGCCACGGATACGGTGCAAACCGCGAGGAATACTGGGTGCCTATGTATGATCTCGCACAATTTGCCCACCGACTTGGCTACAATGTCGTGATGTTCGACTATGGCTTTGCCTCAGAGCAGCACAAGACTAAGGCAACAGGCGGTCGGATTGAAAAGGAGCAGCTGCTGGGCGCGGTAGACCTTGCAAAAGAGCGCGGAGCCAAGCAGGTCATCGTATGGGGCTTCTCCATGGGAGCCGGCACTGCGCTTCAGGCAGGGCTTGTAGAGGATAATCATATCGATGGGATGATCCTCGACAGCACCTTCCTGCTCGAGCCAGATACGCTGTACCATAACGTGCAGCAGTATGTGCAGGTCCCTAAGCATCCTTCCTTGGATATTCTGCGGATGATGTTCCCGTTGTTGAATGACACGAGCATGCAGCAGATTCCTTATCAGGAAGTGAAGCAGCATCAATACAGCATGCCGACGCTATTCATTCATGGAACGGAGGATACGAAGGCGCCTTACTCCATCGCTGAGGAGATTGCGGCCAATCAGGACCCTTCCCGTTCAAGCTCTTGGATCGTGTCTGGCGCACAGCATGAAATGATCTATCGCACGCATAGCAAAGAATACTTGAGCTTGGTTGCCGATTATCTTGCGCATGTCGATAAGCCCTCTGTCTTGATCGCAAAAGACCAAGAGTCTCGGTAATCGTTCATTAGGCTTTAAAGTCAAATAGTCCTTAGCATAAACGTAGATAGAAGATTCTGTACTTTCATGCAGTGGATATTAATGTTCTTGCTTCCCCATCTTTTTTTGCATCGTGCTATCATATCTTGTCTTACTAGCACCTTTAAGTTCTTTCACCCTTCAGGCTCTATATGAGCATGAAGGGTTTATTTCTTTTTTTAAGTGATATAGGCCAACCTATTGTCGACATACACATGAACATAAGGAGTGAGCAGATCGACGAGGTAAGGAGGTGACGATGTGCTGCTCATCTATGGAGATCTCATGCCCGTGCGCTTGCTGGAAGAGATTCAATTTTGGAAAAATCAAGAGCTGGAGCATGCTCATATGATCTCTCAGCTTGTCCCCGATCTTGAACCCGCCTATGTCCAGGTGCTGTCCGAGTGGGAGCAGGTATTCCAGAAAACGGAGGAGACCGCACGAGGCTGGCTCAACAGCATCTCTAAAAAAAGACAGCTGCCGGAACAACCCATGCTAGAACAGATCGAACTGCTGCTTAAAGCATCCGTCTATCAGTCTGAGCAGTTCGTCCAGCAGCTCGAATATATGCGGCAGTACAGCAAGGTGGTTCAGGATAATCAACCAGCCTCGCTGGTCGTCTCTCATATTGTCCGTGAATCGTACGTGTTCGTCAGCTTTGTTCACGGGCTTACGAATGTCCCTTTGGCTACGGTTAGCGCCAATCCGCCAAAGCAGGCGTCTGGTCCACAAGCGCATATCCACGCGTTAGGGCCTTCTTTTCCTGCGCCTGAGGAAGAACCGCCATGGACAGCTGCGCAATCAGGTGCTCAGCAAGCGCCAAGCTCAGGCATAAGGGCCTTTATTGGCAATTTGCAACCGCAAGAGGAGCCCTTTCGACAAGCTGACGAACAGCCTCTTTATGCCCAGCCAGCCACGATGGTGCATGAGCAGCCCTACGGCGCATCGACTGCCTACATCGCGCCTGCTGCTACGATAACAAAGGCCAATCGCTCGTCGGAGAATGCTGAATCCCTGCAAGGCTATCCGCCTTCTGATCCTCACCGGAGCGGCGGAACCTCGCCTCCACGCACGGAGCAGCCAGGTCGCCCTGAGTCAGACATGGCCTACGTTCCGCCTGGCGGGCATCGTTTGCCGCCGCTTGCTTACCCATACAATGCGCTCGAGCCTTACATTGACGAGACGACCATGCGCATCCATCACGACAAGCATCACCAGAGCTATGTGGAAGGCCTCAACAAAGCCGAGCTGGCGTTATTAGAAGCTAGACGCACGGGCAACTTCGAGCGAATCAAGGCGCTTGCGGGCGAGCTTGCCTTTCACGGAGCCGGCCACTATCTTCATACGATATTCTGGGAAATTATGAGTCCAAAAGGCGGCGGTGAGCCGGAAGGCGAGCTTCGCGCGCAGATCGTGCGGGACTTTGGCAGCTTGGAGGCCTTTAAGCAGCAGTATTCCAAAGCTGCCGAAATGGTGGAGGGCAGCGGTTGGGCTATCCTTGTTTGGAGTCCGAGAAGCCGCCGCTTGGAGATTCTGCAGGCTGAAAAGCATCAGAATCTATCCCAATGGGATGTGATACCGCTCCTCCCGCTGGACGTCTGGGAGCATGCCTATTATTTAAAGCATCAAAACAAGCGGGCAGACTATATCAAGGATTGGTGGAACGTCGTTTACTGGCCGAAGGTTCAGGAACGCTATCTCAAAGCAAGGATGCTCAAATGGCCGCCCTTCTAGCCGGCTGGCCATTGAAATATGAGTATGTGTCAAATCCTTTACATCAAGTAAAGGGAAGCCGTTTGCATTCCCCTTTTGCTATCTCTGTCGACCGTTGCTTTGCGATCCCTCCATACTTTAGATAAACGCTGCGCGATGTGCGCAGCGTTATTTTATCATGATAGGATGCCTGCGTTTCGTCATAGACGGAGCCCACATTCGATTTATTTGGCGATAAAGCCTACCTCTATACCCGGTCTCATCTTTGAATGGTTTCGAAAGAATTTTACATGCAAACCTGCGGACAAGCTTACTTATATCATCACTTGCTTCGATAGGCGGCAGCCAGCACGATCGCACTCACTATCTATATCATCAAAAGCAAGAGATCTCCCGCCATGTAGGCAAGTCCCTTTCCTGCACTTACGCTATCATCATGTCGATGAATGTTTGCGTCATTGTCTGTCATTTCCCCTCAAACTTTCCGTAATCCCAATAATACTGGAAGGATATGACGCTTTCTATGATTTCATTCTATCTTTGAAAGGCCGAATCATCATTTCCCGAGAAATAATGACATGAGGTGTATACCTGTTTGGCATTGGAAACGACATTCAAAGTCGAAACCATAGAAGCGATCAAAAATATCACGCTTCCCCTTTATTAAGCTGCACTTGTGTTAGGGGTGTTGCAAGGTAAATCTTTCGACAAGAAGGCGATCTATCCCGCCTTGAGAGCGTTTACAAGTGCAATACTAGAGAAGATGAGGAAAGATCCTAGACTAGACCAAGATTATGGAAAGAGTATACAGTAAAACGAGGAGAGGCATGTTCCTACAGTGATCATGCATCGAGTTATCTAGCACAAGTGCTTTTACACTTTATTACAATCGTTCTCATCGCTAGTGTCCAATCGAAGCTCAACGATTAGCATAATGAAATATCACTAACGATAAATATTTCACGCATCAAATGCAGGATCAATCTGCTCTTTGCTGCTTTAGTGTTTTATTGAGCGGCGGCTGCTATTTGGCCTACGTCTACTACTCATGCTGTGAATAAGCTTCTAGCTAAGTTAGGTTGTCACGTTCATAACAAATGGAGCAAGATTACGCAAAAAGACCACCTCTGTAATCGAGACGGTCTTTTCTGGCATTACACCTATCACTTCTGATTATTCATAAAGTATTCGAACAAGTCCTGACGCGCTTCCTCAAGGAAGACAAGACGAGGCTCGCGCTCAATCTTAACCTTCAGACGCTGTGCAGTCTTCTCAAATAGATCCAACGTTTCATTCGTGCGAATGATCAGCTTCTGAGGACGATGTCCCTTCTCTTCGATCAGCTTCAGGAAATGCTCCAAGAACTCTTGCTCATAGTTCTCGTCATAGCACAAGTGGAAGCCAACCGCGGAGCGTGTCGTACGGTCTACCCAAATAGCAAGACGTGGATAATAAGGACGCTCACCGTCACCCTTCACCGCTACAGGAGCAAAGAAGAACTCCGTCTCCCAGTGTCCCTTTTTGTTCGGGAAACGATTCATAATGTCGTTAAGCATCTCTTGATTGTTCATGATAACCTTGTTTGGACGCTTCAACACAAAGCCAGGCTCCACCCAGCGATCCTCCCAAGCACCGCTTTCGTTTGTGCGGACAAGAACGTATCCGGATTGAGGCGGTGTCAAGAGCGAGGCATCCTTCTTCGCACGCGAAGCAAAGTCCATCGCTTGCTCCAAGGCTGCTGTCATAAAGCGAACCTGCTCCGAATTCAATGTCCAAGGCACAAATCCAGGGTCGAACACCCGGAACATCGGCCATGCATTGCGTCCACGGAAGCTTAAGCCAAGTTCCTTGATCTCAGCCAAGTCACGCTTCTCTAAATCTGTACGGTCTTCGTAAGTCACCATGATACATTTTTGTCTGTGCAGCCATGCGTAGCGCTCATCGCGCTCGATCAGCATGTCATTAAGGCTTTCCAACCCTTCGCTTCCACGGAACAAAGCAAGACCAAACAGATTCTCACTTTCGCCCATGATGCTGCAGTAGCCAATTTCGCCGTCCTCAGGGTTACGCACACCAAAAATATGGTTATCCGAAATCCACTTCCAGCAAGCCAGCTTCTTAAATTCTCTTGCTGTTTCATACAGCTTGGACAGCATCTGCTGCTCCTCTGTCAATACCTTCTCTTGATCCGTTGATGCTGGTTGCTTCTCTTGTACCGTCATCTTCTCGTTCCTTCCTCCTTCGTTGTCGCACACCATCCTAACGGAAACACGCCATTTCTATCCTTGCAAGGACATATAGGCGTTTCCGACCACAATTAAGCACCGTATTCGTCGTTAAAATGCTTGTATCTCGAAATAAAAACCCGTTCCATGCCCGGAACGGGTTCTATACGATCCTTACAACCCTAATAACCCTACTGCTTCAGCAGTGACATGAATTCCTGGCGACTGGCAGCATCTGTCTTGAACGAGCCTCTTACAGCCGTCGTGACCGTCTTGCTGCCTGGTTTACGCACGCCGCGAGCACACATGCACAGATGCTCGCCTTCGACTACAACCATTACACCTTGCGGCGTCAGCACCTCTTCCAAAATGTTTGCAATCTCGGAAGTAATACGCTCTTGGACTTGCAGTCTGCGTGTAATCGCATCGACCAGACGTGCAAGCTTGCTTAGGCCTACAATCTGACCGCTTGGAATATAACCAATGTGTACCTTGCCGAAGAATGGAGCCATATGATGTTCACATTGGCTGTAATATACAATATCCTTCACAATGACTAATTCTTCATGCTGCTCGTCGAACGTTACGCCAAGTACATCTCGCGGATCTACGCTGTATCCGCTAAAGATTTCCTCATACATGCGCGTTACCCGCGCCGGTGTATCCAGAAGTCCTTCGCGCTCCACATTCTCGCCAATCAGCTTCAATAGCTCGCGTATATGGTATTCAACTTGTTCACGGTTGTCGCTAACGCTCTTATTCACGTAATCTTTTACACCCGCCATGACTGCTCCTCCTTCCCGCCACATGCGTTCATTAGCACTGCTGCTTCATAAGGGGAATTATTTTTTCTTTTTCCCCTTTGCAGCTCCGCTTGGTCTCATTTGACCGGCTCCGCCATTTTTCATCATTTTCTGGGCGGCTTGCATCTGCTTCGGATTCAGATTATAGCCCATCTGCTTCGCCATCTTCTGAATCATCTCAGGATCTGATTGCATTTTGGTCATTTGATTGCGGAGATAGTATACACCAATTGCAAATCCGCCTACTAGACCGATAATCAGGCACACGATGCCCGTAATCCATGTCCACATTCCAATGGTCACCCCAACATATACGATGTTAATCTACTACCGCACTATGATAGCATGTCCATCGTGAGATGACAATTATAGGGACAAGCTTCCTGCTCATCCAATGGCTTTCGTTCTAAGCAGATTTCCCCTTTTTCTATGAAAATGAACAGCCTCACTTCCGCTCTAAAGCCAAAAGAATCTCCTTCTTCGATAATCCGCCGCCATATCCCACAAGCTGCCCTGAAGCGCCAATCACTCTATGGCACGGAATGATAATCGAGAGCGGATTCTTATTGTTTGCGCCGCCAACGGCACGGACCGCCTTTGGATTGCCAATCTTCTCAGCAATATCTTTGTATGCCCAGGTCTCGCCATACGGGATGCTGCGAAGTGCATGCCATACTTCCCTCTGGAAGGGAGTGCCTCCGCGGATATCAAGCGACAGGTCAAACGCTGTACGCTCACCAGCAAAATACTCCTCAAGCTGCTGCTTCGCTTCCTTCAAGCGCTCAGGATTCCGTTGAAGAATAACAGCACCGATCGCTTTCTCTGCCCAAACTTGAATTTCTTGCGAGCAGTCGAGCACACTGCCAAAGTCAATTCGGCAAAGCCCTTCCAATGTCGCGCTAAGCGTAAGCTTGCCAAGCGGTGAATCCATCTCGATCATGTACAACGGCTCAGGCGTTGCTTTCACCTCTTGAATGGCATCTTCGATCATCTTCAAGACCTCCTCTTCAGCTTCTCGCTGTCTCGCGAGCTCAAGCTTCTCAATGGCCGTATCGCCGCCTATGCGCCCTAGAGCCCACGCTGCAGTGCCGCGAATCTCACTTCGATCATCCTTGAGAAGAAGTTGCGAGAGCTCTGGCACGGCGCTTCTATCCCGGAAATTGCCTAGCGCCACGATAGCGTTGCGCTGAATGGGCTTCTTGCCTCGCCATGCCGCTGCACTAGTGCCAAACGAGGTCTTGAACTCCCGATTCGATAGCGACAGCATCGGCACGAGCAGCGGCTTCGTCTGTTCAGGATCGGGCTGAAGCTCTTCCTGATGGGTCCAGTTAAGTCCGCGATTCTTCGGACACACGATCTGGCACGTATCACAGCCGTACAAGCGATTGCCCATCTTCTTCATCATCTCATCCGTCAGCATGTCTTTAAGCTGTGTCTGGAAGGAAATGCAACGATTCGCGTTCAGCTGGCCCGGACCGACAAAGGCACCAGTCGGACAGGCATCCATGCACTTTGTACAAGTTCCGCAATCCTCTGTTAACGGATGATCAGGGGCAAAGGGAATATTCGTAATCATTTCCCCTAAGTAGATCCAGCTGCCAAGCTTAGGTGAGATAATGGAGCAGTTTTTCCCGCTAAAGCCGACCCCTGCTCGTTCTGCAACCGCACGATCCGACAGCTCGCCCGTATCCACCATGCTCAATATGCTTAGCTCCGATTCAGGGACTCGCTCTTGAATAAAACTCTCAAGCCGCTTCAAGCGATCCCGAAGCACATGATGGTAATCCATTCCCCAAGCCGTTCTTGCAAACATGCCTCGATACGACTGAGGCTCTGACTTTGGCGTATAAGGCAGCTTGGAAGGATAGGCAACCGCAATCGACAGAATGGACGCTGCTCCTGGAAGCAGCAGCTTCGGCTGCGTTCTTTTATCAAGGTCGGGCTCCTCAAAGCCGGAATTGTAGCCTTTATCCACCGATTGCTTCAGGCGTTCCTTCAGCAAAGGGAAAGGATCAGCCGTTGTAAAGCCGATCTGATCGATGCCAAGGGATTCAGCTGCTGCTTGAATCTCCTTTTTCAGTTTGTCCCAGCGTTCCTGTTGCTTGTGAAACGTTTGCTGCTTCATCTGTTTGTCCTCCATTATCATCACCTCCTTCATTGTTCAAATTCAACACGATTTATCTATAAACGGATAAACGGCACCTTGTCGCTAGTTTCTCCTAACGAGGCGCCGTTGTGATCCGAAACGACCTTCAACTTCATCAAGCCAGCATGATTCCCTGCATACCTGTTAATACTCGGCATTCCCGCTCTCTGCCATCCACTGCATCCACTTATGATAGTACCATTCGACCGCTTCATCCTGAAAAGGCAGCTCACCGGCTTGTATCCGAGCAAGCACCTCCTCAAGACCTGCGGCTACCTTACGTTCGACCATGTCCGGATAGTGATAGAGCAGCCGGTTATGATTGTACTCATCACGATCCACAACCGCGACATGCCCGTTCGCATGGCGTATCACATCCAAGTCATAATCAATATACGTGAAGGTGTCCTCATATTCATAAGGAGGAGAGGCAATGTTGCAGTAATAGCGAACGCCCTGTTCTTCAATAAGGGCAACAACATTGAACCACAGCTTCGGAATCAAAAAGGTAACCGCGGGAACCTTGCTCATCCACTGCTTCCCGTCTGATTCCACGATTGGAGTCTGGCTGTTAATCAGGACATGCATATCCACTCCGCAAAAGAGCGGATGCCGCACAGTTGGCGGGACGAGCCAGTTTTTCAACCAGACCCGGTGCAAATGCCCATCATGCTTAAAGCTCTTCACGAGTACTTGTCTGTAGTGCTCCATCGGCTTTCCTCATTTATAAATGACGTGTAGTTCAAGGAAAAACTAATTAATAATAGAAAAGCATATCTTTTCGCCGAATGCAACGTTTGAAAAGATATGCCTTCCAATACAGGATTATGCAATTATGTCTCTAGAGCAAAATCATCACGCTCAGCCTGTAACAATGCGGAGCTTCTTCAAGGATCGGAGAACATGCTGTGCTCCGTATCCGAGCTGCTCGAACCACGGCAGGACAACCTCCGTATGCTCGTCCGCAGCAATCATAATGTTCTTAACTTGACGCTGTTGGAACTTCTGCTCCAACTTTTGAACAAGAGCCTTCCCTATACCTTGACTGCGGTAGTCAGGGTGTACAGCTAAACGGTAGTAATAACCATTGTTGCTGTCAATCGTACCGATGGCAACGCCAACGATCTTCACATCAGAATCTTCCTCAAGCTCTGCTACAACAACGAGCTCCCCCTCGAGCTTCAATTGTCTTGCCAAGGCTGCTAATGTCTTTTCGCAGCACTCTTCTGACAGCGAGGCTTTCAACAACTCTGTAGCCGGCATATAATCCGACAATCGAAAGGAACGAACATTCATGTACTACTCTCCTCATCCTGAGCATGATAGGTTCTATACTCTCTCTCTCTTGTATAGGGACTAGTTTATCAAACAAAACAAATTTACAAATACGACAAAAAGCACAGTTTTCCTTCTTTCTTACGCAAAAACTTTTAAAAAATACGAAAAAAAGCCCTTTTTCTACTGAAAGCGCTTCATTGTAATCGTTTTCAACGTGTTATTAGGTTTTAAGCGCTTTTCTTCAGGTTTTATCTCCTCCTCTTCCACCATGATTACAAAAACATCGAATATCCCTATGCATACCTCATGGGATGGATTGGGACAGTAGCGTTTGGAATCCCCTAATTTTGGGTAATCTCTATAGAGTGCCTACAGGTATATTATGACACAATATATGTCATTGTGTACACATGGCAACAATTAACTGACTTTTTAAACATTTTTGTTGATTTATTCAGTGCAATCATGTTTAATGAATGAAGAGAGATTTCAAATTATCAGGAGGTAATACAGATGGCACATCAATTACCAGCACTCCCTTATGCAAACAATGCTTTGGAACCACACATCGATGAAACAACCATGATGATTCACCATGATCGTCACCACAATACTTATGTAACGAACTTGAATGCAGCTTTGGAGTCCGCTCCTGAATTGCAATCCAAGTCAGTAGAAGAATTGATCGCGGATCTGGACAGCGTACCTGAAAGCATCCGTACAGCAGTTCGCAACAATGGCGGCGGCCATGCGAACCACTCCCTGTTCTGGGAAGTAATCGGACCGAACGGTGGCGGCCAACCATCTGGCAAGCTTGCTGACGCTATCAACAATGAGCTTGGCGGCTTTGAGAAGTTCAAAGAGGACTTCGCTAAAGCAGCTACTACCCGCTTTGGTTCCGGCTGGGCATTCCTTGCTGTAGACAAAGACGGCAAATTGTCCGTATACAGCTTGCCTAACCAAGACTCCCCAATCATGGAAGGCAAGACGCCAATCTTGGGTCTTGACGTATGGGAGCATGCTTACTACTTGAAATACCAAAACAAACGCCCTGACTACATCGGCGCATTCTGGAACGTTGTAAACTGGTCAGAAGTTGAAAAACGTTACGAAGCTGCTGCGAAATAAGCAGTTTACACATAAAGGAGCGAGTCTTTGGCGATATGCCGCGGACTCGCTTTTTTGTAATCTCGCATATGCTTGTTTCAACACATAGTCGTCCATACTCGATTGCATGTTTATCGCCAGTGCTTATTATTGCTCAATGGTTATAAATGGGCCATTGGGCTTATCTGGTACTAATTTGACCTCTCTTAACGTGTAGTGATCTTTTATTTTCCACTGGCCGTCCTTCATTCGATTAACTACAATGATATAGGCACAATAATCCGTGGTAGGCTTACCTTCCCACTCATAATTCCGCTCGTTCACTGCGTATACTGTCGCCTCGTCTTGATCATACCGAATGGTTTTGAGCTGATTATATTTATACTTAATATCATACTTCGGGAATTCCTCTCTCACCGTATGCTCAAAGGACTCCAACCAAGCGTCATCCGTGATTCTGAGCAACTTGATGCCCTCAGCATCCTCAGCACTCCAGTAGTCGTTGTACTTTACTACTAATTCATGAATAGACTTCTCTGTTTCCGCAGGAATCTTCGGAGCTGCCAGCAATGCTTCATTGTCCATAAAGAACTCCCAATCTTCGGTCCACATATCCGCTATGATCCAATGCCCGTCGACTTTTAATAGTTCATAGCTAGTCAAAAGTTCAGAGTGGGGAAAGAAGGGAGAACCTGATACGTACTGATAGCGCTCATGCTGGGTAACTAGCGCATAATCATTCGTGATCTCACTAATATCATAGTCGCTTAACGAGCTATATTTGACGTCGTAATTCTTCGCATCCTCCTCGTAGAAGCTAATAAAATCAGCCTCGTATAGCGAGCCTTTAAATAAAGACTTCAATCCCTTGATATTGTCGGTGCTTTGATAATGATAGAAGCGATCAAACAACTCCGCAATCTCCAGATTGTCCGCCAGGACGCCTTTAATATCGATCTTTACTGTATTCGATTTGGAGTCCCAATTAACAACACTGCCAGTGGCTTCGCCAATAAAACGAAGCGGAACGTAAGTCGTACCATTCATGACTTTAGGCGCTACCGGAAGTCGATGTGTTTTTCCATTCACCGATGCCAGCTTCTCGCCGATAACCAGATCTATATCCATAACTTGATTGCTTCCAACTACAAACACATAACCTTCTGCATACTCTCGGTCAAATGAGACTTCTAAACCAAACTTTTCAAATATCGGACGGAATGGAATCATAACGTTGTTCTCTACCATGATCGGCTTTCCGCTAGAAAAGACAAGCTTCTCTCCATTCACATAGACTGCGATTGGCTTGTCTGCTGCAGAGACAGTAGCGCTTAGCAGCACTCCCAATACCATCATAATCGCCAAACAAGTCATCCTTCTCCAACTTTTCATACTCGTTTCCCCTGTTCTATATATATTAGAAATCCTTCTAAATTGTAGCAGTTCACTACCACACTGTTCTACATATATTTTACATTTATAGAAGATCAATCTTTGAAGCACAATGCCTTGTCCTCAAGAAGAAAGCACCGCTCATTGAATCTAGCCAAGCGAGAAATAAAAAAGAGCCTCTTCCTCCTTGAATGGCCAAAGGAAAAGACTCTATCCGATATTGGATATCTGTTCATATGGTGGATTATCTATGATTTAAGAAATGAAAGCGTCGATCTCGGCTGCTTGCCCACGAACAATTGCGTTCCATCGCTGTACCCTTCCTCGCGGCCCTCAAGCTCCTTCATCAGTTCGCTTCTCCAATGGACGATCCGATCCGCATATTCAGCATCATTCACCGCATTGCGAAGCTCCAAAGGATCCTTTTCAAGGTTAAAATATTGTTCCTTGCCAGTCTGCGAGAACCAAATATATTTCTCTTTTCCATTGGTCAGCCAATGATTGGACAGGCTGCCATACGCATGCTCGCCGTGCAAATACGGCCGCCAGCCTTGAGACGCTGGCTCCAAGGAAGATTCCTGTTGTTCTTCAGACAATGCAGCATCCTTCCGCGCAAGACCAAGAATACTTTGGCCATCCACGGCATCTGGTATTCTTACTCCTGCCGATTCAAGCACTGTAGGCATAATATCTCTAAGCTCAATCACCTCGTCCAGCACCGCTCCTCTTCTCAGCCCAAGTCGATTGCCTGGGTCATTTAAAATGAACGGCACTCTTGCACTGCCTTCATACGGCACCGCCTTGCGGAACATATGATGATCGCCAAGCATCTCGCCATGATCGGAGGTGAAGATAATAATTGTGTTATTCCATTCGCCGTATTCGTTCAGCACCTGTATAAACCGGCCAATCTGATGATCTAAATGCGTAATAAGGGCGTAATAGGCAGCCATTGCTTGCTTGAGGCGGCGCTTTGGAACCAAACCCTTGTCTGTGACTGGATTCAGACCAAACTGATCTGGGTCCTCCTGCATCGCCCAATCTCCCACTGGAGGCTCAGGAAGATCCGCATCCTTGTACAAATCCAAGAACGCCTGCGGCGGATCAAATGGCGGGTGCGGCCGCACAAAGGACATCCACAGGAAGAAGGGCTTGCCTGGATCACGACGGCGAAGGAAATCAATGGACTCCGAAACGACCCAGTTGGTTGGGTGAAGACGCTCTGGAAGCTCCCAAGGTCTCGCAACGGTTGAAGCATTGCAATCCAGACCTAAATCTACAAGATCAGCGGTCGGCACCTGCTGGCGCAGCCATACCAAATAATCATCCACTTGGTCAAAATGATCCTTGGCAGAAACGTTGTGCCTCATCCGATTATGATGAAGATAGCCATCATGCAGGACAACATTGTGGAATCCAAGCAGATTGCGTGCAGGGTACACATGCATCTTGCCTACACACTGTGTATGGTAGCCTGCCTTCGCAAGCTCGCCTGGCATCGTCTCCTCATACCTCCATGGCACACAATCCTCATAACCGGTTCGGCCATGATGAGCAGGGCTTTGTCCTGTAAAAATAGCTGCTCGAGCAGGTATGCAGGATGGAGTTGCCGTGTAGGCCCGGTCGAATCGGACCCCTGTTCTTGCCAGCTCATCAAGATTCGGTGTCTCCACAACAGGATGCCCAGCAATGCTTAAGCAGTCATATCGCATCTGATCCACGGTTATAAACAGGATGTTCGGACGCTTCGCGCCTCCTGCTTGCGTCATATTTACGGCTCCTTTCGGATCTGTTCGTCACAGACAACCATAGTTCCATCCATAATGAACAGAAGTTTCATTTTTAGTTTTATAAATAACTTCTACATTTCTTCCAATAATCCTTTATAGCCGAATATAGGATAAGGTTTATTCCATTTTGGAATTAAGTGAGCTATACTAGAAGCAACAAGACAGAACCGAAAGAAGGGGAACTCGTGGATCGTGCCTCTCAACAACCTTCAAGACTGAAGCTGTGCGGCCAGTTGTTCATGACATTCACCAAGATTGCGCCTACAACCTTCGGCGGCGGCTATGCCATCCTCCCTGTGCTGGACAGAGAGGTCGTAGAGCATCATCAATGGCTTAATGAAGATGAAATGAATGAAATTACAGCACTCGCAGGAGCGGCTCCTGGCGGAATTGGCGTCAATGCGGCAGGCTTAATCGGCTACCGGATTGGAGGGCTTCCTGGGCTCGTTGCTTCCATTATAGGCATTTCACTGCCGACCATACTGATTATGCTTATCATCTGCCTTGGGGTGGCCAAGTACAGCAGCCAGCCGCTTGTTCAAGCGGCATTAACCGGCATCAAGCCTGCGGTTATTGCTTTGATCGCATTTGCTGCTATCCGCATGGGACGGAGAACGCTTAAGGAAGCATTCGCTTGGATTGCGATGAGCGTTTGCGCGCTGCTGCTCTTATTTACACCTATTCATCCGATCCTTGTACTCGTTCTCGGCACCCTAGCTGGCTTAGTCGTAGAGTGGCTGCGCATGCGCATGACGATGCCGCCGAAATCACAAGGGCATAATGTTCAGCAATCTTCCCATCATTCTTAAAATGTTATCGATAGATTGTTCCAAGATGAACACAAGTCATACCGGATAGAAAGAAGGCAGCCAGCATGTTCGTACTTTGGAAGTTGTTTTGGACGTTTTTCAAATTAGGCTTTATCTCCTTCGGGGGCGGATACGCGATGCTCCCGATCATAGAACGCGAGGCTCTCACGCACATGTGGCTTACACCAGCACAGTATGCGGAAGCTGTCACCCTAGCCGGAATGGCGCCAGGACCAATCGCCATGAACAGCGCTGTCTATGTGGGATATGCAGCAGCCGGATTCGCAGGAAGCTTGGCCGCCTCCTTGGGGGTCGTCCTTCCCTCAGCAATCATCATGTTGCTGGTTGCCACTATTTTCTATAAAATGTATGATAATCATTGGGTGCAGGCTGCACTCGACGGTATGAAGCCGGCTGTTATTGCGCTTATCGCGTACGCGGCCGTCAATATGACGATGAATGCGGATTTGCTGAGCGGCTGGTCCAATAGCACCTACATCAGTATCGGCATCTTTGTCCTTGCCCTTCTTGCGCTGGTCAAGTTTCGTATCCATCCGATCGCCGTCATCTTAATATCAGGAATTGCGGGGATGGTATTGTATGTCTAAGGATAATCATTACCCAGATCCAGCGGATCGCATCACCTCTCAGAAAGCCAAGGAAATCTTCAGCATGGTACGCAGAAAGCACGAGATCTCAAAGCTCGATCTGCTGAATCAGTCAGGGCTGACGGTAAGCACATTGACGCGTGTACTTGAGGATCTCCTCAACCTTGGTGTTATCGAGGAATGCGGCTTCGGCGCTTCCACAGGCGGCCGCAGGCCTATCCTGTACCGCGTTAGGGCTGACTACGGCTACAGCTTAGGACTAGACATCTCTCGTGTCAGTTCAAGACTGGTGCTGCTTAATCTTAGTGGTAAAAAGCTTGCTGCTTCCGTATGGGACATGCATGAAGAAATGACCCCTGAAGCACTACTGCATACTGTTATTCGACAGATTGAAGCTTGGAAAGACGAATACGAGATTCAAGAGGATCATCTTATAGGATTGGGTATTGGGGCCGTAGGGCCGCTGAATCGATTTACAGGATACATTGAGAATCCCGAGTGGTTCCAGGCGCCGGGATGGCGAAATATCAATATTGCGGCTCGATTTGAAGAACGGCTGCATATCCCCGTTATGCTGGACAATGGAGCGAATACCGCCATTATCGCCGAATCTTTTGCTGACCGGATGAAGAATGTACGCCATATGCTCTATGTACATGTCGGAATCGGGCTTCGATCAGCAATGATGTCCGATGGCAAACTCATTTATGGCGCCATGGACATGGAGGGC
Source organism: Paenibacillus sp. 1001270B_150601_E10 (assembly GCF_015558675.1). Lineage (GTDB taxonomy): Bacteria > Bacillota > Bacilli > Paenibacillales > Paenibacillaceae > Paenibacillus_B. The sequence continues at coordinate 34,607 of NZ_JADMOL010000012.1, forward strand.
TCGCTTGGCCAGATGATCATCCAGAGTGACGGCATTCCTTATCGGACAAGGGATGGGAATCACGGCTGTCTCGATTCCTACTGCACCGTGTATGCCATTGAGCGGGAGCTGAATGCCAAGCTTCGAATGGGGCGCAACAGCTACTTGGCCTCGCTGCTGGAGCCAAACGAACCCGTACAGCTTCGTCACGTGATGCAGGGGCTAAAACGTCAAGACCCGTTAACGACAGAAATCGTCACGCAAGCTGCCACCTACTTTGGGATCGGCCTTGCCAATCTGCTTAATGTTCTGCATCCGGAGAAGGTTGTGCTTGGCGGACCGTTGATGACGAATCATGACTTATATTTTTATACCGCGACGCAAACGGCTATTCGGAAGACTTATCATTACCCCGAATATCAAGTGGTGTTCAGCAAAGGTGCCTTTGGCGAGGAAGCGATCGCCGTCGGCGCAGCACTTCTTGTAATTGATCGCTTATCACAACACAGTTCATCCTAGAAGGGCTCAAATTCATAAAGACCGTAGTTCGAGACGGCTACTATTCCGAGTTAACTCATCGCATTTATTATCTATCATGCAAGGAGCGTTGAAGATGAAGAAATGGATTCCGCTAGCTGCCTCTTCAGCCCAAGAAGCAAGAGAACAACACACCGATGCCGCCCAATCATGCTGTGCAGGCACACGGGAGCAAATCGGTTCATCAGGGACAGCTTCCACTGTGCCTTCAACTTCCTTATCGGAACGTACAAGCACGACAGCCCAAGGTGCAGCGCTTGTCGATACGTCCCATTGGCCTATCATCCCTGCTGGAACGTATATGCTCGGCACCGATGAAGATATCGGATTTCCCGCAGATGCCGAGGGGCCTGCTCGCCCTGTCTCGATCGAGGCTTTTCACCTGTCGCCTCATACGGTTACGAATGAGGCGTTTGCCCGCTTCGTGGATGCTACTGGCTATCTAACGGATGCTGAAAAGTTCAACTGGTCCTATGTGTTTCATCTTCTTATCGAGGACCCGGATAAGCTGCCAATCATCGGTTCTCCTCAAGAGACGCCGTGGTGGTTTGCCGTCGAGGGCGCTTACTGGAAGCAGCCGGAGGGACCGGGCAGCCATATCGAGGATCGCATGCAGCATCCAGTCGTTCATATCAGTTGGAACGATGCAATGGCCTACTGCGATTGGGCAGGTGTGCGGCTTCCAACGGAAATCGAATGGGAGGCGGCCGCGAGAGGCGGCTTAGAGAAGCGCCGCTATCCTTGGGGAGATGTCCTTCGTCCAGATGGCAAGCACTACTGCAATATTTGGCAAGGGGTATTCCCGACAAAGAATCATGCGAGCGACGGTTATTTGGGGACAGCACCAATCGATGCCTTTTATCCAAACGGCTACGGTCTATACAATATGGCCGGAAACGTATGGGAATGGTGTGCGGATTGGTTTACAAAGCGACCGGAGCTGCGAGGCTCGACTGAGCGTCCCATGGGACCTTCTGAAGGAACTAGCCGCGTCATGAAGGGCGGCTCCTATCTATGCCATCAATCCTACTGCAATCGATATCGAGTGGCGGCTCGCAGCAGCAATACTCCCGACAGCTCATCAGGCAATATCGGCTTCCGCGTTGCGAAGGATATTGAGTCTAGAGGATAAATGGGCCTGTTAATTGATGATATGAAAAAGACGTGTTCAAGGGACTCCCATTGGACACGTCTTTCTATTCTACCGCTATGACTGACTCTACTGTTCAAACTATAACTTGCACACATTCTGATTGGATAGCTTGAGGACCTCCATAACCGGAACACGGTCATGTGTGCGCTCATGGACAAGGAATGTCTCTCCCATACGATCAATAAAGAGCACGCCGTCCAAATGGTCCAGCTCATGCTGAATGCATACCGCGAAATAGCCGCTGGCTTCAAGCGTCTTCGTCTCGAGCTCGCGCGTCATGTACTGAAGCTTCACATGCTCATAACGCTGCACATTGCCATAATAATGGGGATAGGACAAGCACCCCTCTAGCCCCACCTGCTCACCCGAGCATTCCAGAATTTCAGGATTAATAAACTCGTAAAAGCCTTCACCGACATCCATTACCACAGCTCTTCTCAGGATGCCGATCTGAGGAGCGGCAAGTCCCGCTCTTCCTGGCTTGTCGTACAATGTTTCCTTCAAATCATCCAGCAATTGCACCATTCGGGGCGTCATCTCGGTAATTGGTCTGCACGTCTTGCGCAGAATCGGATCCCCAAACGGCAATATTTCTCTCACTGCCATCTTTATCTCTCCTTGCTTGTCAGCTCTCTGATTCGCCACTTATCCCAACCTATGGAATGGCTCAGCTATTCCCCACTGTCTGCTCATTAAAGTACTGCAAAATAAGCTTTAAGAATAGATTCGGGAACGCATACTCCTCCATATGCTCGCGTTCGATAAACGCGTAGCCTGGTGGAAGAGTCGCTTCGCTCAGCGCCTTACAGCGATATACGCGCATTTGCCATTGAATATGACTAAACGTATGCTCTGCATCGCAGTACGCCTCTACTGGCTCTGCGTGAATTCCTTCTTGGAAGAGCATCTCCCTTACTTGGTCCATTGCCTCTTCCTCTGCAGCGCTCCCCTTGCTTGCCTGCTTCGCTGCAAGCACATGGGGAAGCTCCCACATCCGAGCAAGCAGTCCTGTATCTGGACGCTTGCGGATCAAGAGCTGGCCTTCATGCCGTCCCGTGCCCTCAATGAGCGCTGCATAGCGTACCTCTGGCTTCGGCGGCTTCGCCTTGGTCTTGATCGGCAGGATCAGTTCTTCTCCTGCGATGCGACCCTCGCAAAGCTCCATGACCGGACATAGCAGGCATGATGGAGACTTTGGCGTGCATGTCAGCGCGCCAAGCTCCATCAGCGCCTGATTGAAGTCCGAAGCATGTCCGTCAGGGATCAGCTCCTTCGCAACCTTTTCAATCTTAACACGCGTGCTAGGCTTCGCGATGTCATCATGCAGGCGAAAGTAGCGCGAAAGCACACGCATCACGTTGCCATCCACGGCAGGCTCGCTGCGGTTGAACGCGATGCTCATGATCGCGCCTGCTGTATAAGGGCCAATGCCCTTCAGCGAAGAGACGGCTGCCAAGTCATCGGGCACCTCTCCGCCATAGCGCTCCTTTACTTCTCTCGCAGCTGCCTGCAAATTGCGGGCTCTCGAATAGTAGCCAAGCCCTTCCCACGCCTTTAGCACCTCTTCCTCTGGTGCATCAGCAAGGTCGGTTGCTGTCGGAAACTTGGAGATGAATCGTTCAAAATAAGGGATTACCGTATCGACTCGCGTCTGCTGAAGCATGATCTCGGATACCCATGTATAGTAAGGATTGTGTCCGTGCCGCCAAGGGAGATCACGGCGGTTCTCGTGATACCAGCGCAAGAGCTCGCGGCTGAAAAAGGCTTTTGGTTCGACCATGACGGCCTCCTTATTATGCTAGTATAATTTCCGCTGTCTATTATATCACACCCTGAACCTGACAAATGTTCTTCCAAATGACACCTTTCCACCTTGCCTTATTCTTCCACCACAAGCATACTTAAATTAGCTAGGCACTCATCATGGAAAGGAGATTACGATGCGCAGTCTATTAGGTTCAAAAGGGTTAGGAGTCTTCATTGGCGCCTTGTGCTTAGGCGCTGTGCTGGCTGGTTGCAGCAGCTCTAACGGTGCATCAAGCAATGCGGAATCGAATGCCATCTTAAGTGAAGCACCTGCTGAGGCGGCTAATGTATATAAGCAAAGCTGCCTGCAATGCCATGGCGGCAATCTGGAAGGCCGCATGGGGAAGGATACGAATCTTCAAAAGGTCGGAGATCGCTTGACCAAGGAAGAGATTATCGACAAGATCCATAACGGCGGCACCCGTATGCCGCAGGTAGGACGCTCCATGGAGGAAGGCGACGTCGAAAAGGTCGCAGAATGGCTGTCCACCCTGAAGTCGGACACGGCAGACAAGCCTGGGGCTTAGTTTCTTCCTTTGACGCTCAGGAAGCAGCACTTATAAATTCTATATATATGGCAAGATTAGGCCGCAATCACTATAGATCGCGGCCCTCATTGTGTTATGCAAGACGATCTTCTTATGCAAGCTTCTCCACGATGCAAAAGGCAGACGCCAGTCCCGGCTGGTGGGAGATGCTGACGTGAAGCTGCATCTCATTCGAATCAAGCCCCAAGCGCTCCCAAGCACCCGGGCTCAGCACTGCTACCGGCTTCCCTAGCGAGTCAGGGAGCACCTCAATATCCTGAAAGCCGATCTGGCTTGAGATTCCGCAGCCAAACGCCTTGACGACGGCCTCCTTCACCGCAAAGCGGCCCGCCGTATACTCAATTCTACGCGGCCCGCGATCAGCGAGAAGCTCCCGTTCTTTTTCCGTCATGATCTTCTGTAGAAACCGATCGCCGCTGCTGCTCTCCAATATGCTTTTTACCCGATCCTGCTCAAGAATGTCATGACCCACACCATAGATCATTCATAAGCTCCTCTCTGCGCGTACATAGGCTATCTATTTCCCTCAATCTATTAGTCTCTATTCAATGTTACTATTATCCGGTTGAACGAGGAAGAATGCAAATGACTCGCAATTGAAAAAAACCTCTGCCAGCATCTATATAGATGAACGACTCTCATTCATTCGTTCAATCTATACGCCTTCATACATGGCTGCTAGCAGAGGTACTCATTTTTAATATACTCTAAATGCTGTTAGCGCTTGCCGGAGTCGAATGGCTCTCCAACCGCCTTCGGCGCATTGGAGGACTTCGAGAAGATCACCAACGCGATCAATGTGACAATATAAGGGAATATCTTCAGAATCACTGGCGGGAAGACCGCCAATGACGGAATAACCTGCGATACATTCGCTACAGTTGTTGCGAATCCGAAGAACAACGTCGCAAGCAGAATGCCGATCGGCTTCCACTGTCCAAAGATCAAGGAAGCAAGAGCAAGGAAGCCAAGCCCTGCTACGTTGCCCGTGAATTCGCCGGAATACGTAAGCAGTATAATCGCGCCGCCAAGGCCTGAGAAAGCGCCTGAGATCATGACGCCCACATAACGCATCGATTGCACCCGAATCCCTGCCGCTTCCGCAGCATGCGGATGTTCCCCGCAAGAGCGAAGACGAAGGCCGAATGGCGTCTTGTACAGCAAGAACATGCTAAGGATCAATATGCTGAGGACAAGCAACGTTGTAGGGTACATTTTCGTAAAAAACAAGTTGCCTATGATCGGAATATCCGAAAGAAACGGGATATCAAATGTATCAAAACCGTTTTTGACACGAATATTACCGCTGCCTGTCATGTTGCGCGCCAGGAAGATCGTAAGCGCACCTGCAATCATATTAATGGCCGTACCACTGATGATCTGGTTGGCGCTTAGATTAATGCTGGCGAACGCATGCAGGAGCGAAAACAGCGCACTTGCTGCTGCGGCAGCTATCAGACCTACCCATACCGTCCACCACGCCCCGGGAACTATCTCCTGAAGCTTAGAAACAACAAAGGCTCCTATAAACGAGCCGACAATCATCAGACCATCAAGTCCGATATTGACGACGCCGCTTCGTTCACTAAACAGCGCGCCCAAAGCTGTAATCAAAAGCGGAATCATGAAGGCGATCGCATACGGAAAAATTTGCTCAATAGTCGTCCACATGGTTTCAGTCCTCCCGCTTTTTATTCGCTGCACGACGCGATTTGTATTTTTGATATAAACGCTCAATCAAGATGCTGGTTGCTGCAAAGTAAATAATGATTGCAATAATCGTATCGGCAATTTCCGGCGGAATCTCCGTCATTGCATTCATAAAGCCTCGTCCGGAGTACAGCAATCCAAAGAAGATAGCCGATAAGAATACGCCAACTGGAGCGTTGATGCCAAGAAGCGCAACCGCAATGCCATCAAAGCCTTGCGTTGGCAGAACACCAATCTGCATGCTGGAGGCATTACCTGCGTATTGCACAACGCCCGCAAGCCCTGCTAGTCCACCAGAGATGAACATCGACGTAACGATGCTGCGTTTTACAGCAATCCCTGCATACTCAGCAGCATGGCGGTTATAGCCGACCGCCTTCAGCTCATAGCCAAGCGTCGTTTTGTTGATAATAAACGCGACAATAATCACGCCAAGCACCGCAATAAAGAACCCAAGGTTAATATAAGAGCCTTGGAATAGGTCCGTAAGCCACTGTTGATGAAGCATCGCTTCTGGTGGGAGCTGACGAGATTCTGTCTCCAAGCTGGCTCCTTTGAAGTAGCCTGGCACCACATAATAGATCGTCCAATAGGCGACCCAGTTCATCATGATCGTCGATACGACCTCATGCACGTTGAAGCGCGCCTTCAGGAAGCCAGGAACTACAGCCCACAGCGCACCGCCGATAAAGCCAGCGAGCACCATCGCAAGCAATAGAAGCGGACGTGGAAAATCAAACGAGAGGCCTACGGCTGTCGCACAGAAGCCGCCGAACAGCATCTGGCCTGCTGCCCCGATATTGAACAAGCCTGTCCGGAAGGCAAAGGCTACCGATAAGCCCGTTAAGATAAGCGGTGTGGCCGTTGCAAGCATATTGCCGATCCGCTCAGGATTCTTAAGCGCGCCCTGCAAAAGATACGTGTAGCCCTCTATAGGGTCATGCCCTGTGAATACCATGAGAAGCGCACCTGCAAGCAAACCAAACAAAACGGCAATTAAGGATTTGACACCGTTCCTCATGCTGTTTCCTCCTCTCTCTTGTAACCGGCCATCATGAGCCCCAGTTCGCGCTCATTCGTGTCAGAGGAGTGGACAATGCCAACCAATTCACCGTTGTTAATAACCGCAATGCGGTCAGCTAGATTCATAACTTCATCAAGCTCAAGCGATACGAGGAGTACCGCTTTGCCTTTGTCGCGCTGCTCGACTAGACGCTTGTGAATATATTCGATCGATCCTACATCAAGGCCGCGTGTCGGCTGTACCGCGATAAGAAGATCTGGATCACGCTCTACCTCGCGGCCGATAATAGCCTTCTGCTGGTTACCGCCAGACATCGAGCGAACGATTGAGGTCGCTCCGTTACCAGAGCGCACATCGAAGCTCTCGATAATGTGCTCAGCATTTTTGCGAATGGCGGCAGGCTTAAGCAGTCCTCCCTTGGAGAAAGGAGGCTTGTTGTATACCTCAAGGATCAGGTTCTCTTCAATCGTATAATCGAGAACGAGACCGCGCTTCTGACGGTCCTCCGGAATATGGCCGATGCCGCTCTCATGGCGTTCACGAATCGAGAGCTTCGCAATCTCTTTTCCATTAAGAAGAACACTGCCGCTTTCCGCCTGCTTCAGCCCTGTAATGGCTTCGATCAGCTCGCTCTGGCCATTCCCGTCCACGCCTGCGATCCCGACAATCTCTCCAGCATGAAGGTCCAGCGAGAAGGATTTAAGAGCTTCAATTTTCTTGCTATTTTTAACCGTAAGAGATTGGACCTGCAATACCGCATCTCCCGGCTCGCTTTCTTTTTTATCCACCTTAAAAGATACGCTGCGGCCAACCATCATCTCTGCCATCATCTCACGGCTGGTCTCTGCAACATCCACCGTGCCGATCGTCTTGCCGCGTCGAATGACCGTGCAGCGATCCGCAACGGCTTTAATTTCTTTCAGCTTGTGCGTGATAAGGATAATGGATTTGCCTTCGCTAACGAGCTTCTTCATAATATGCTGAAGCTCCTCAATCTCTTGAGGGGTTAGAACGGCCGTCGGCTCGTCAAAGATCAGCACCTCTGCATTGCGGTACAGCATCTTGAGGATTTCCACCCGCTGCTGCATGCCGACCGAGATGTCTTCAATCTTCGCATTCGGATCCACATTAAGACCGTATTGCTGCGACAGGTTCTCAACGCGTTTGATCGCGGACTTCATATTCAAAAAAATGCCCCATTGGCGTGTTTCACTACCCAAAATGATATTTTCCGCTACGGTAAAGTTCTCGACCAGCTTAAAATGCTGATGCACCATGCCGATGCCGAGGCGATTCGCCACGTTCGGATTCGTAATCTTCACTTCCTGCCCATTCACCTTAATGAATCCACGGTCAGGCTGATACATGCCAAACAAAATACTCATAAGCGTTGATTTCCCCGCCCCATTTTCACCGAGCAGAGCATGAATCTCGCCTTCTTTTAGCTGAAGCGTAATATCGTCATTTGCAACGATCCCCGGAAACTCCTTACGGATGCCCACCATCTCGACAACATAGTCCATGGCTTAGGGTCCTCACTTTCTTTAATTGCCCATGCGGGCATTGTCTTCATCTTGCTCACAAAAAAAGACGGATGTCTTCCGTCTTTCACTCGTCTCTTCAATTGCAGAAACGAGCTGATCGACGCGAGTGGATAGATGTCATTTGCTTTTAGGATAAATGCCTCTTCCGCCGCGCCGATCAGCGGTGCTTCTGCCGCCTCACTTCCAGCCTTGCTTTCTATACTTATCTTACTTGATCAGACCGCCTTGCTCTGCTGCCACTTTGATATCGCCGGCTTTGATCTTCGCAAACACTTCGTCTACTTGCTTGATCGTGTCTTCGCTCAAGTTCGGGTTCTCTTCTGGAAGGCCGATACCATCATTCTTCGCATCAAACATAAGCGTTTGTCCGCCTGGGAACTTGCCTTCGGACTCTGCCTTGATCATGTCATATGCAGCATGGTCAATCTTCTTCACAGCAGAAGTCAGAACCGCAGACTTGCCATCTGCGTATACACCGTCTTCATATTGGTCAACGTCTACACCAACAACCCATACGTCGTTGCCAGCTTTTACGCGTGTCTTCGCTTCATTGATCGCCCCTACACCTACGCCGCCAGCCGCTGCAAAGATCACTTTTACGCCGCGGTCATACATTTGAGCTGCCAGCTGCCCGCCAGCTGCTACATCGTCAAAGGAGCCTTGATATACTACGTTTTCCGCTTTCATTTCTACTTTCGTGCCAAGGTTCTCGTTCGCATAAGCTACACCTTGCTGGAAGCCCCAGTTGAACTTTTGAACGGGCGGAATTTCCATGCCGCCGATAAAGCCTGCTTGTCCTTCCTTCATGTGAAGGGCGGAAGCAACTCCAGCCAAGAAGCCTGCTTCATGCTCCGCAAAGAAGATCGCTACGCTGTTTTCCTTAACAACCGGTTCAGCACCGTCACCAGCATTTGGCGTTCCATCGATAATAACAAACTTCGCATCTTTATATTTGTCTTGTGCCTTGAAGACCGCTGTTTCAAACTTGAAGCCTGGCGTTACAATAAATTTGAAGCCTGCATCATAGAGATTGCCGATCTCTTTTGAGTAATCCGCTTCCGTTGTTCCAGCTGGCTTCAGGTACTTGTAGTCCATATTGAAATCTTTATTTGCTTTTTCAATTCCTTCGTAGGTTCCTTGGTTGAACGATTTGTCATCAATTGTACCTGCATCGGTAACCATACCGACTTTAAAGTTTGCTTTTGGTGCATCACTGCCATTTTCAGCTCCTGAATTTTTACCTCCGCAACCTGCAAGCATCGTGATAGACAACACTAAACTGAGTACTGCTAAGACCCCTTTTTTCATTTAAGGTGACCCCTCCTAGGAATATATAAAGCTTCTATAAAATTTGAAGCTATCTAAAATATATGCATAATAGAAAGCCATTTCAATAACAAATTTACCGTTGGTAGACATAGGGAAACATTGGTTCCTTCTTATATGCACGCTTTTGAATTATTATTCGTACAAATATGCGAAAAACCTATTATATCAATACTTTTCAGCATACTCATAAATAAAATCCACACCATAACATGGGATATTTTTGAATAATTAATGTCATTTTAATCCATTTTTCTACACCTGTCGTCACTGGATTCCACCTTATTTCCAAGCCTATCCTATAGGTATATGTAATTATGTATTTACTCATTAATGAATCTCCCAATCGTTCCTATTTCTTTTTATAAAATGTATATTCTTCGGACAGGGAACATTTAAAAATAAAATATCCTATTTGTTTATTATTTTTGTGATTTAATTCACATTTATCTATGGATGGTTCTTTTATATTTAGAGTGATCCTCACAAATAAAAGAATTCAATGCATCGATCCACAGCTGAAACGATCGTTCTGTTTACGAAAGGGCGGTAACATAGATGAGAAAAACACTGTCAGCCATGATCTCGCTTGTGCTTGTGCTTCTTCTTGCAGCAGGCTGCAGTTCCTCAAGCAAATATGATGATGGCACCTATGAAGGAAAGGCCGAAGGAAGTGAAAGCGAAGTTGTTGTAAATGTCGTTGTAAAGAGCGGCAAAATCGATATTATTGATGTCGTCAAGCATGAAGAAACGGAAAGCCTGATGACAGGCATTATCGACGATACGATCCCTGAGATCATTGAAAAGCAAACGACAGAGGGCGTTGACTCCCTGTCTGGAGCAAGCAAATCCAGTGAAGCCGTGATTCAAGCAGTAGCACTGGCCTTAGAGCAAGCGAGGAAATAAACAGCCCTGATCCCACTGCCATAAATAAAGCCCCTCTCCTTCTCGGAATAGGGGCTTTCGACCTTTGATTTGCATCATCTTATTCTCTATCCAGCTCCTGCCTCAACGCATCAAGCTTCTGCTGCCCTTCTTGCTGTATGGCAGCTAACGCTTCATCAATGGTGGCTTTACGCTCCAGCACCTGTTCAAGATGCTCATTTACAATCATATAGAACTGCTCATGGAATTTCCCCGGGACATTCATGGGTTCATGCTTCTCCACCTTAGGCGGATACTTGTAAAAGGGCTCTTGGCTCCGTCCGCTAATCTCCCTCATATGCCCCGACCATAGGGAGCCTCCGCCTATTGTGTGTTCTTTGCTCGTAATAAACTGGATAAATGTCCAAGCCTCTTCAGGATAGGCTGAAGACTCAGGAATCGCAAGAATATGATCCAAAGACCATGTTCCAGGGTTAGACTCGGCGGGGCCGCCAGGAGACGTAACCATTTGCCAATTCAGCAAAGGCCACTCCTTCCGCTTGCTTTTGGCGCGATCAAGCTCTCCAAGCTGCAATGCTGTGGTTGGCGTGCCGATCGTCATCGCAGCCTTCCCTTCCATAAACCCGTTCGGCTCTTCCTCTTCCTGAACGACGATAGCACCTAATCGGAATGCACGATCAATCGTTTCGAATAATTCCTTCCATGGTTTAGTCTGTATCACCACACGCTCTCCCTGCCGATCCAGATAGCTAAGCTGCATCAGCTCCGCCATTTCTACACTAAAGTGTCCTTTGCCGTAGCGATAGCCCCCAGCAACTAGTCCCTGTACAGCCTCCGAACCGTTCGAAGTCTTAAAGCGCTCAGACAGCTTTATCACCTCTTCCCACGTCATGCCGTCCTTTGGATAAGGAACTCGGTACTGATCGAACAGATCCTTATTGTAGAAAAGGGCCTGCGTCTTCACATAGGAAGACAAGCCAAATAAGCTTCCGAGCCCTTTGGCCCGCAAATATTCAATTGCTGGAGGATGCATGTCCTCAATGGGATATTGATCTCTCTTGATAAGAGGATCAAGCTGAACAAGCGCGCCCTCCTCTGCAAGCTTCTGAAAAAGGCCCGGCGTTACGGCAATGACGTCTGGGGATTGCTTTTGTATGAGCTCAAGCATTTCGTCATACGGCACTCCGTTACTCGTATCGAGAATAATCGGCTCAAGCTTGATCTTGGGATGCAAAGCCTCAAAAGGCTGCTTATACTGTACGTTAAATTGATAATCATTCCATGCCATAATTTTAAGCGTTACCGCTGCTTGCTGCTCGCCAAGGGTGGCACAAGAGACAAGAAAGAAGCTCCAGCAGGTCAGCAGCATCGTGGACAGAGAGACTTTAGCCTTTATGTTCAAGCGAAACATTGCTTGCTGCTCCTTTCACGAATATCGGGTCAACATCTCCCACTTGGGATTGTTGTAGCTGAGCATTAGGTTGCTATTTCATAGGATGAAGGATCAAGATTAGGATTCATGCATGCGGATGATTTGACTCTATTGAGGGCGTTCTTATCATTCTAGTCAATGGATGATATCATTGTTTCACAACCAGATAATAGGAACAATATTACAAATCAAAGATATGTTATATAATTCAAAGCTATTTTATGTAACGGGACCTCAATAGATTCGTTCGCACTCAATATGATTATAGCCCCTCCTGAAAAATAATGTCCTCCCGTATGCGTTTGCCATTCCTTCGCCATTGTTATGGTTAAATGATTTAACTTGAACCATCAAATACATCTTCTCTCAAGTCATGCTTATCCACACTCTTTATATGTTAACCTCTATAGGTGTATAATAGGTTAACAATATAGATGGCGGAGGTGTTCTATTCTATGAAAACTCATATGCGAAAGCAAGCTCTTCGATCTCCTGAGCAAATCAACGAACTGCTCCAAAAGGACCGTCAATATGTATGGCACCCCTTTACGCAAATGAAGGATTATGAGGATCGCAATCACGTCCTCATCGATCGCGCAGAAGGCATCTTCCTCTACGATGCGGATGGAAGACAATATTACGATACCGTTTCCTCCTGGTGGTGCAATGTCCACGGTCACGGTCATCCTAAGATCAAAGAAGCGATTATGCAGCAGCTTCATGCCTTTGACCACATTATGTTCAGCGGCCTAACTCACGCCCCAGGAATTGAGCTCGCAGAACGCCTGGTCAACCTTACACCTGAAGGTCTGCAAAAAGTGTTCTACTCAGACAACGGATCAACGGCTGTCGAAGTCGCACTAAAAATGTCATTTCAATATTGGCAGCAGGTTGGAAAACCTGAAAAAAATAAATTTGTGTACCTCGACGGCAGCTATCACGGCGATACCTTGGGCGCCGTCAGCGTTGGCGGCGTTGAACAGTACCACGCTCTGTTCAAGCCGCTTCTGTTCCATGGCTACCGCATGCCTGCACCCGATCTGCGGCAGGCAAAGGGCCGTTCGCCAGCGGATGAGCTCATCGTTGCCGAGCTGGCGCTCGCCCCGCTTCGCGAGCTGCTCGCTAACGAGGCGGATCATATCGCCGGCATCATCGTGGAGCCGATGCTTATGGGCGCTGGCGGCATGATCATGACGCCTGCCTGCTACTTGCAGGAACTGCGCAAGCTGTGCACAGCACACCGTGTCCACTTGATCGCGGACGAGGTGGCGACAGGCTTTGGCCGGACAGGCAAGCTGTTCGCCTGTGAGCATGCGGACGTCTCGCCTGATATCATGTGCCTAAGCAAAGCCTTGACGGCAGGCATCATGCCGCTCGCCACTACACTGTGCACAAATGAGATTTACGACGCATTCTATGACGACTATGCGACCCAAAAGACCTTTTTCCATGGGCACAGCTTTACAGGCAATCCGGTCGCCTGTGCTGTTGCATTGGCGAGTCTTGATATCTTTCAGGAGGAAGCCGTTCTGGATCGAATGCAGAGCACGATTCACGCTCTTGCAGAAGCTTTGCACTCTTGCGGTCTCGCTGAGCTCCCCTATGCAGCGAATATCCGTCAGCTCGGGCTTGTCGCTGCCTTTGATCTTTACCAAGATGCAAAGAATCGGATCGCCTTCTCTGCTGATAGACGAATCGGCGCTGCCATATACGAGGAAGGCTTCGAAGAAGGGCTTATCCTGCGTCCGCTTGGAGATACGATCTATTACTGGCTGCCGCACTGTACAACACCTGAGGATGTGAAGGATATTGTGAACCGTACGCTTCGCGTCCTAAGGCGAATATTGGGCTGAATCTAGCCCCACATGCCTCGCCAAGAAGCAATGGAGGCGTAAACAGCAGGATGATGTATACATCAACTTCTGGATCATACGTCATTCCTCGTTCAACCTGCCCATGAGGCCGTGCGTTCAGCTTTTGCTAGCACCATAATAAAAGGACCTAGCCTCCACAGATCGTGGAAGCTGAGGTCCTTTTATTCCTAATAGGGCTGACCCTCTGTAATGATAATGATTGAACCCTTTAAGAGGAGCCCATTTCGTCCAATTGTCTTTTCTCTCTATTTGAGGTGTTCTCTATCTGATGCGGTGCGTTAAGATGCATTATATTTTTAATTTCACGTTTGTTAACCAGCGTATGATAAAGTAACCGATAAACAATGCTGCAAGGAAACCAATGCAGTAAGCAGCAGGACTATTCGTAAATACCCCCGTCGATACGGTAGCACCAAGCAGAGCGAAGCACAGCGTGAAGCCTACGCGAAGGATCACTTCAAAGCTTGGCAGGATGACGAGCTTGCCGTTATTTTCTGCCTTGTTGTGTTTAAACAAGAGCAAGCCTACTACAAATAGAGTCACGGTCAATGCAATAGAGATAGTCCAAAATCCTATATCCCCATCTGCGCCCCGAACGTCGTTAAACAGGTATTGCTCCGGTCTGTGAATATTCGGAACGATAGAAGAATAATAGACATCGCCCTCTAGAGTTGTTTCCTTTTTAAGTGTCGAGATGTCAAACGCCCAGCAGAATCTCATCACCATCAAGCGGATGAACTCTGGCAGTAAAGCTAAAACGGCTAAGAAGGAAATTTGACTGAATACGCTGCCGCACACCGTGCCCATCGCGAGCATCAGCGTATACAAGGTTAGATTAATCAACATGGCTCTTAAGAGTGTCATCACATACCCGCCCCATTCAATAAACGGAGCAAGCTGTGAGGTAGCGAGCACAATAGCATCCAATGCCGCGCTGAACAAAAAGCATCCGATCAGAAAAGCAGCACCAAGCAGCCATTTCGTTGTATAAATATGAGTGCGCGAATAAGGCAAAGACAAAGTGAACTCCTGCATATTGGATCTGCGCTCAAATCCCATCTGCCATAAAGCCAGAATCGTTCCCAGCACGAGCATGAGAACTTGAATGTTCATGACGGCATCCATCCATGGATCATAGCCTGGGTTCATGACGATGCTCTCCACAGTATTGTCGATCAGCCGTTGTTCCCCAAACCACCACCGATTCATGTTATATAGTGGCAAAGTTGCGAATCCTAGACCGAGCATCGCCCACAGCATCACGCGGACCTGTCGATATTCCTTGAACCATAATCCTGGATCAAAAGCTTTACGCCACATCCCCGTCACCTCCTGATTTCCAGGTGAACCAGTCCTCAAGCACAAGAGCCAGCTCATCGATCAGCAGCACGTCTTGCTCCTTCAATGAGGCATACAGGGATTCCGACTCCAGCAGCACCGTATAGACCCGACCAATCTGCTGAAGCACATGTACATCCGCCTGCTTCAGCCACTCCTTGCTTGCCCCATCTGCAAAGACAATTTGCAGCTTCCGTACCTTCTCGCGGAGATCTTCAAGCATCCACTGCTCCTCGGTCTGTCCGTCTTTTAAGAGGATAATAGAATCCGCAATGCGATCCAGCTCATGCAGCATATGAGAGGAGATCAAGATGCTGCTATCTGGTGTTACCGACTCCATAATAAGCGCGAGCAGCTGCTTCTTCGCAACCGCATCCACGCCGTTCGTCGGCTCATCAAGCAGAATCACCTTGGCTCTCGTTGCTAGGCCAAGCGCTGTGCTGAACAGCATCTTCATCCCTTTCGACAGTGATCTGACCGATTTGTTTAAGGGCAGCCTGAATCGTTCCATGGCCTCACGGAAGTACGCACGGTCGAAGTTCGGGTAGATCCTTGCATACAGCTCCTCACAATGCTTTAATGTGTAGCCTTCAAGCGCTGTTGGCGCATCAGGCACAAATACAATGTCCCGTTTCACTGACGATATTCGATGAACGTCTATCTCATCCAGTGTTACTTGACCTTGATCGGGATCATAGATTCCGACCATCAACCTCATCAGCGTGGTCTTCCCTGTGCCATTTCGGCCAATGAGACCTGTAACGGTTCCCGGCTTAAGCTCAAAGCTCGCTCCGCTGAGCACAGCCTTGCCGTCAATCTGCTTATGCAGCGAATCAATCCGCAGCACGTTCATCCCCCCATAATGATTGACTTTCCGATCGAATCATCTCTTCAAATTGCTTGCGTGTAAGCCCGAGGCTCTTCGCCTCGACGACCAATCGCCGAAGCTCCCGCTGCAGAGCTTCCGTCCGTTCTGCAGCCATCCTAGGCGCTTCATTCGAGGACACAAAGGTTCCTTTGCCGCGTATCGTCTTAATGACACCCTGCCGTTCAAGTTCTTGATACGCCTTGCTCACCGTATTCGGATTTATAAGCAGCATAGAAGAAAGCTCCCGCACGGAAGGCACCTTATCCCCCGCTTTCATCGCTCCCTTGACGACAAGTGCCTTCAGCTGCTCAACGATCTGCTCGTAGATGGGTGTCGCACTATGCTCCTGCAGCCGTATCATCGCTTGCCTCCTCTTGTGGCGAAGCACATCTGGACTTCGCATCAACTGTATTACTATGTATAGTACACTTAATACACATAATATACCTATCTTTTATCCAGCGTCAACCTCTACAAGGATAAATGGGGGTGCTTGATTGCGGCCTACATGGCAAAACAGTAGACATTATCTTCTTTTATATGCCATATCCTACCGTTTCATCTGGCGATTAAGAGTGCTAAAATAGGGGTAATTTACCCTCAAAGCCTTGATCATCTAAGAATAAGGCTTCTGTATGTGGAAAGGGAGGAGAATGAACATGACGATGACTCTATTGGTGGCGAAGCCTGCAGCACAGCATATGGAATCTGAGCTTTCAGAGCTGCAGCAGGTGCTCACAACGCTCACCGCCCGCCCTGCACAAGTGGCTTACTCCACTTTTGTCGAGACGGTTGTTGATCCTAAGGAAAGTATACAGCTGACGACCATACAGCAGCTTAAGCATCCATTTTCACCACTTCAGCTGAAACAGGAGCTTAAGGAAGAGGAGGTTCTCATGGTTTACGGCGACCGCTATGGTCTTCTTGTCATTGCAGGCTCCGATGCTGCACTCTCTCAATCGTGCACGAAGCTTGGCATGCTTCTGCGCGAGAAATGCACGACTTCTCACGATCATCATCCGCATTTAGAGGAGATCTATTGGTCTGGCTCTGTCATTCTAGATCAGCCTGTAGTGGCTTGAACGGGCTTATATCCCGCCAACCTAGAATCTAATGATACTTAGAAAACAGCACTTATGAATTGTATATATAAAAAAACAGTCCGTCACAGGCTCACCTTGATGGACTGTTTTTTTATGGCTTATTCGTGCAGCAGGAGCATGCTTCTACTCCATAGGCACATGACAAAGAGGCTGCCCCTTGGTTAACCTGATATGCACCCCTTACAGCAGATGGGTAAAACGCTGCTGCAGGGGCATATCAGCCAAGTGACAGCCTTTCCTCTTCATTCACAACCTGATTCTTGGCATGTTCAATTAAATGCCAGGAATCGCCGAGCGTTTATGCTCAGTCTTTCTATATTGACGCTCGATCTTCTCTATTGCTTCATCAGATACCGATTTGCCTTCGAGATAGTCGCTATTTTCATCATAGGTGATCCCAAGCTCTTTTTCGTCTGTCTGACCTTCCCATAGGCCTGCTGTCGGTACCTTGTCAATAACACTGGTAGGAACGCCTAGATAACGAGCCAATTGGCGAACCTGACGCTTATTCAGCGATGAGAGCGGCGTGATATCAACCGCACCGTCTCCCCACTTCGTGTAGAAGCCTGTAAGAGCTTCAGAAGCGTGGTCCGTTCCAACAACAAGAAGATTGAGATCGAACGCGAGTGCATATTGGGTCACCATGCGGACACGGGCCTTAACGTTGCCTTTCCCCGGAATGCTGATATGACGATGAATATTTAATTGCTTAAAGGCTTGTTCCGTTTCCAGGGCAATCTCATTAACCGCATCTTCTACATTCGTTTCAACCGTATGCTTCAGCTTGAAGGCTTCCGCTACAGCGTAGCTGTCTTGAATATCTACTTGTTCACCATAAGGCTGGAACACGCCAAGGGTCATATAAGGCTTGCCTGTCTCTGCTGACAATTCATCTGTCGCCTGCTTGCAAAGTCCTGCTGCAACAGCACTGTCAATCCCCCCGCTGATCGCAATCAATAGGCCGCTCGTGCCTGAATCTGTGACGTACTTTTTCAAGAAATCTACGCGCTTGCGTACTTCCTCTGCTTCATCAATCTGAGGCTTTACGCCAAACCGTTCGATAATCTCTTGTTGTAGGCTCATCTCCATAGTTCCCCTTTCCTCTGCTTCAATGTTGTGCAAAAATCCCCGCACATGCAATATGTGCGGGGGCTTTCGTCCTTCTATGACGCTTAGCGGCAGAAACGCTCATAAGCTGCAGTCAATTCAGCTGAAATCTCTTCTGCAGAACGATTCTCCACACTATGACGCTCGATGAAATGCACGAGCTCCCCATCCTTCATCAAGGCAATAGATGGAGAAGATGGTGGGTACGGCGCAAAATATTCACGTGCTTTTGCCGTTGCTTCCTTATCTTGTCCAGCGAACACCGTAAATAGATGATCCGGTGTTGCCTCGGCCTCCAATGATTGGCGAACGCCTGGACGGCATTGTCCTGCAGCGCAACCACATACGGAGTTCACCACGACAAGGGCTGTGCCCTTTGCAGTTGGAAGCTTCTCTTCTACTTCTTCTGCTGTGCGCAGCTCGATAAAGCCAACCTTTGTCAACTCATCACGCATAGGTTGGACCATATCACGCATATATTGCTCGAATGACATCGACATCCTCGTTCACTCCTATAGTAAAGTATGTTACGATAGAACATTCATAACACTCTATCGGTAAATATTGTACCATGCCTAGAAGTGAAAGCAAGGGCATCAGAACAACATTCTAGACTAGGTAGACGGAATGTTCGGTCCGTTAAGCTTCTTGTCTGGAGTACTGGAAGCTCCCTTATTCCCACGATTCGCTTTCTCTTGCATTTCTTGTTCCTTTGAATTGTTGCTGCTCACAGGTATCCCTCCTTTCCCACACATAAGTCAGTGCTATTATGTGCGAATAAAGACAGGATTATCCGCTGCGAGCTCACCAGTCCGTACACTACAAACCAGGCTTAGCCTGCTCTGCTTCCTCTATCGTTTCCTCTTTAGACCATTCTTGCTTTGCCTTCATAAGCAGCTTGCGCCGCTCCCGTTCCCGGGTAATAAAGTAGCAGCAGATGAGAAGGAAGACATACAGCCATTGATTGCTCGACATCGACATCCACGCGATCTCTGGAGGAATCCATAGCGACAGCAGCAAGCCTGACGTCCCCATAAAGGCGGTACTGTACTGCGCGTCTTTCAGCGAGCCAAGCGGTCTTCGCAGCAGCCACAGCACTAACAAAACGACGATCGCTATAAATGATTCGATAGGCGGCAGTGCCTGCGCTATCCCACCAGGAAGCGGAAATGGCGTCATGCCTGGTGCTGTCTCGGTCATATAAGCATACAAAAAGCCATAGCCGACGAGCCACATTAAATAGCCCTGTGCAGCCAAATCCGTTAACACGGCGAGCGACAACTGATGCTTGCGTGCATATAAGATGGACCAGGAAACAAGCCCGATCACAAGCAATACATTTCCATTAATCGAGGTCCCCGATAAAAACAACAGCGCTTTGGGCTGCTCCCAAATAACAGAAGGCGAATCCCATAGGTAGCCGAATTTTTCATTAAGCAGCAGCACAAGCATCACCGTCATCGCCCATTCCATCCACGGCTTTACTGGTTTGCTTTCGAGCTTTAAACGAAGAGAGATTGCGACCAGCGCTAAGACAAGCGCGCCGATCAGGGCAAGCAAATCCCACTTCAGCGTTAATGATCCAAGTTGTATGACATCCATAGTGTCCTCCATATCTTGTTGCTACATGGCCTGGGATTGAAGAATGGGTTGTACATGATCTTCTGTACGGAATGAAACGATAAAGCGAGTACCTTGACCGGCCTCTGACTCTACCCGTATCGTTCCATTATGACGCTCTACGATGCTCAGACACAACGGCAGGCCTAGACCTGTTCCCTTCGTCTTGGTTGTAAAAAATGGCTCAAAGAGCTTATCTAGCGTCTCCTTCGGTATTCCAGGCCCATTATCCTGTACGATTAACTCTACGAATTGTCCTTCAGATCTTGTCTCAATCATCAGGCTCCCCTTGTCGTCCATCGCCTCCATGGCGTTGCGGGCAAGATTAAGCAGGAGCTGCTTGATTTCCTTCGGATTGAGCAGCAATTCCGGCACATGTTTATTTAATCTTAACGTAATCTCCTGACCTCGCAGATTGGCATCCGCCTGGACCAGCGGGGAGATCGTATTGATGAGATCATGCAGGTGCATTCTCTCTTTTTCGACGATACGATTCTGAGCGAGGGACAAAAAATCGTTAATAATGCTGTTTGCCCGATCCAGCTCCTCCATTACAATCTTATAGTAATCATCGAGGTGATTCGGGCTCTTCTGTCTCATCAGCTGAATGAAGCCGCGTACGACGGCCATCGGATTTCGAATCTCATGGGTAATGCTGGCTGCCATCTGCCCAACAAGGCTAAGCCGCTCCATGTTGCCCATCTCCGCACGCAGCTGAACAAGCTCGGTAATATCATGCATCATAGCAACAGCGCCAACAATCTCATCGGTTTCCTGATTCTTCATCGAAGCTGCACGAATCAGGTACGTTCTGCCCTCCACCGTAATCACATCGCTTTGCAGGCTCTCGCCTCTAAGCACACGGTGAACCAGCAGCTCCTGTCCGCGCCAGAAGCGTGTCGTCTGAATGATGCTGTGATATTCTCTCCCGATCAAGTGGCTTGCAAGAGGCATTTGATCCTCACGGAATAGCATAGACATCATCATTTGGTTAATACCCGTAATGCGTTCATTCGCATCAACCGATATAACCCCAAGCGGCGTCGCATCGATCACCTGATGCAGCTTGTGCGCCTCCTGCCGATATTGCCTCCACACCGAAATATAGCCTTGCTGCAGGTAAGCCTTCTCCCTTGCACTCTCAACAAAGTACACGACTAAGCCGGCCGCACCAAGGAAGACCGTTCCAAAGATGGCCATAAATAAAAAGACTTCGAGATCAAAAATAATCGAATGATTCCATAACGCGATAACGTAATAAAGGAAATAAAGCAGCATGCCAAGCACCGCGAAGCTCATCACGATGTAAACGCGCTTTCTCGTCCCTGCCTGGCGAAACTTGCTGATAGACAAAAATAGAAACGGTGTCAAATAAATAAGTGCATCGCTCCACATGGCGACGGGGTACTGAGCAAGGCTGAACCCAATTAATACAATAACATAAAAGCCGACAATAAGGCTCCCAATGAGATAGCCACCGTACAAAATACCAAGCGTATAAGGAATGAGACGAAAATCAAAGGGCTGAACCGTTGCCTTAAAATAGTAAAAGGAGAGCATCATGCACAGTAACACCGATAAGGATGAGAAAAATCCAATGTTATAGTGAGCCTTAGAGATACGCTCCGGCTTCATCGTATAGATCTGGCACGAAAAAGCCGGAAGATAAGCAATAAACACTTGCAGCAGTGTTTCCTTTAAAGCAGCGTACATAATCTCCCTTCTTTCTCACGCTGGTTATTTCTGCCTGTATTAAAACATACTCATGCTGTTAAAACAATCACTAAAGTACATCTTTTAACAACTTTTTATGTTTTTTGGTTGCAATCGACATAGACAAGGCTACAATGATACAAGAAATGCTTCATCCCGATATTTGAAAAAAGATAGCGGATACAATCAAAGTAACAGCAAAAGGAGTTTCAGCATGCACCGTACACAAGTTGTAGTTGTAGGAGGAGGACCTTCTGGCCTAATGGCTGCTATTGCCGCAGCTGAACAAGGCGCCAGCGTCACTCTTGTCGATAAAGGCAATAAGCTTGGACGCAAACTAGCCATCTCTGGCGGAGGGCGCTGCAATGTAACCAATAATAAGCCGATTGACGAGCTCATTCGCTTTATCCCTGGTAACGGCCGTTTTCTTCACAGCGCTTTTCAGCATATGAATCCAGAGCGCATCATAGCCTTCTTTGAACGGCTTGGAATCGCTTTAAAAGAAGAGGATCATGGACGAATGTTCCCCGTGTCCGACAAAGCAAAGTCTGTCGTCGACGCCTTGATTGGCGAAGCCGTTCGCCTGGGCGTAACATTGCGTATTAACGAACCCGTGGAGCAAGTCATATATGTAGATGATGCTGTAAAAGGGGTTCGCTTAAAGAGTCAGGAAGTGCTTCCAGCTGATGCTGTCATCCTTGCAACCGGTGGACGTTCCGTTCCACATACGGGATCAACCGGAGATGGTTATCCGTGGGCTGAAGCTGCTGGGCATACGATAACGGAGTTATATCCAACAGAAGTCCCCTTAACGTCCAATGCTTCCTTTATCCGTGACAAAGTGCTTCAAGGCCTCTCCTTGCGGGATATTGCCATTACGGTGTGGAACGAAAAGGGCAAGAAGCTTATTACTCATGAAGGAGATCTGATCTTCACACACTTTGGGCTGTCCGGTCCCGCTGCTCTTCGCTGCAGTCAATTCGTCGTTAAAGAATTGAAGCGCTCCAAAAGAGAAACCGTGCCTGTCACGATCGACCTGAAGCCTGAGCTAAGCCTTGATGCAGTCAGCCAATGGGGGCTATCCGTTTGGTCCAAGGAGCCGAAGAAGGCAGTAAAGAACATTATGAAGCAGATGGTGCCAGAACGCATGGTTCCGCTGCTGCTGGCCATGGTCAACATGGACGACTCCACTACCCATGACCATTTTCAGAAAAAGCAGTGGGCGGATCTCTGTGAGCTGATGAAGGCATTCCCGATGAAGATAAGCGGTACTCGCTCCATCGAGGAAGCGTTTGTCACAGGCGGTGGCATTCATTTAAAAGAAATAAATCCAAAATCAATGGAATCTAAGCTGACAAGAGGATTGTTCTTCTGCGGAGAGATTCTGGATATTCACGGCTATACAGGGGGGTATAACATTACAGCCGCCTTTGCTACTGGTTACACCGCTGGCCATCATGCTGCACAGCAGTAAGCCTCATCATTCCTATAAACAAGCAGGAGCCAGCCAAAGACTAGAACATGGCTCCTGCATCCCATTTTCATCACAACAACACTATAAGTGAACCCCGCCAGGAAATTGATTGCTCAGGTCATCATCCCAGCCAATCGCTTCTTCCTCTCTGTGGGACAAATCATCGCCTCTTGGGTCAACCTCCGCATAAGTCGGCTGATCCACCCAATCTTCATTAACGATGTGAGCAGGAATCGGGATCATATGCATCCCATAAGCTTCATCCATGACACTCATTTCCGTACGGTCTGCTTCTTCTATCAAGCTGCCTCCGCAGGCTTCGACAATTTCGAGTGCAGAGGTAAGGTCCTGACGCTCAATATGGATATGCAGTCTTTCTCCTTGCTCTCTTACAGGATCGTATCCAAGTTCCTGCAGCGTATCATAGGCATGAACAAGTCCTTGGCCATCCTTGAATTGAAATCGTAATACTGACTGTTCCATCGCCATCCTCCTCAAGGGAATTATCCTAATTGTTAATATCCCCATATGAGGAGGAATCATGCTTCACGTCTTATGATGAGGTCGTCTCTGACGTTTCCTCAACCTCTTTATGCTCTTTTCGCTTGTAGCCAATCAGAGTCATCACAACGCGAGCGATAAACATGGCAGCGAACACGCCAATCGCTCCGTACAGCAGCCCCATCCCTACAGATTGGGTCATGAAGCCACAAGCAAGTCCCCATAACAAACCTGGCAGGACAGCGTTAACTGTCGCAAAGTGCAGGCTCGCGATACTAAGCTGTGTGCCATCAAAGCTAAACATGTTCCATACGTCGCTATCTACAAGCTCGCGCCAGTACATATTCAGCCATACACCAAGGATAACGCACAGCACGGGAAATACAATCAGTCCTAGTGCGGCGAGGGCTCCCGAACATAGAACAATCGCAATCAACCCCACACCTGTAAGCTGCGAATAGAAAATCATGTGCGAGGAGCTTCTCCACAGCGTCTTTACGCCAATTGCGCCAATTTGCTGACCGGGACCCTTTACTTTGTAGAGATAACCAGATCGACGGAATAGCAAAGGTTGACTGCCCTTGCGCTTGCGCTGCTTCGTGTCGACTGCCTGTCTCAGCAGGATGCCTGTCAGTTTCATCTTAGTCTCGAGCTCCAAGTCGACATCTCGCTCAAACGTGTACATGACGCGTACTCGCCAGTATGCCAACAGCATGATGAAGAGTAAGACTCCAACCAAGGCACAGCCAAAGAGGAAGGGATGCTGGATGATATAAGCTGTCATGAAGCGAAACATCACAATTAAGAGCAGATTCCACAGCCATCCCACGAGCACCCGACGAATTCCCGCAAATTGCACGAGGATGCGATTACGAATAAGAGCATGCAAGAGTGAAAGGGTATAGCCCCAGATCAAGAGCAGCGCCACCATGCTTTGCGAGAAGCCAAAGCCTTTGAATAACAGCGGCAGTAGAAGAATCGTGATCATACCAAAGCTTAGAAGCTGCCGAATCGACAATTCCATAAGTCCGAATCCGACGAAGCCGCGTACCCAGGCAGGACGCTGACGCAAGAATAAAATATCTCCTGGCTCAGCCCATGTCCGCAGGCGGGCAAAGAAGAGAGGCAGCAGGAATGGATATATCCATAGATTGTTCACAGAGGAGAGGATTTCGGGAAGCACTGGATTCTGCACCCACTCCAGATAGAATTTTAAGCCTAGCAGAAAGGCTGGTATGACAATATATAAGCCAACCGTCCAATCGATTACCGTTCGCAAAGCTCGCCATTGGTAAGATGCATTGGAACGAAAACGGCGACTCGCAAGCTTCCAAGGATTCATCATGTAAGCACCTCGAAGATGTCCATCAACGTTCCATCGCTTACTCCACTTTGTTCTCGAAGCTCATCAAGGGTACCATTTGCGATCATGCGTCCGCCATGGATTAGGATAAACCGATCACAAATGCGTTCAGCTGTATCGAGTACATGCGTGCTCATTAAGACGCCGGCACCATTCTCACGCTCAGCGGCAAGCATATCTAAGAAGCGCTTCGTTGCTCTTGGATCAAGGCCAACAAAGGGCTCATCCACAATATAAAGCGACGGCTTCAGCATGAAGGCAAGGATCAGCATCAGCTTCTGCTGCATGCCTTTAGAGAAGCTTGTTGGGTATTGATGAAGCACATCTGCCATCTGAAACCGCTCCGTCAATATGCGCTCATGCTCCTCATACTGCTCGCTAGTCATTTCATAGGCAGCTGCGGCAAGCTGCAAATGCTCTTTCATCGTCATTGTCTCATACAGGACTGGCTGCTCAGGCACATAGGCATACCTGCCCGTTCCGTCTTCACCAATCTGAATATTTCCTTTAACGACCCTCATCACACCGAGTATCGACTTCATTGTCGTGCTCTTGCCAGCACCGTTCGGACCAATCAAGCCAACCAACTCTCCTGGATTGACATGAAAAGAAATGCCGTGAATCTTCATATCCTGTGGACTATAGCCCGCTTCATCAATATGTACCTTTAATGCACTCATGGCTGACACACCCCTGATCTTCTTCTCAAAAAGCGATTGCCATCGCTCTTCAACCTTTTACATTATCAAATCAAGCAGCTGTTTTTCTGCTTGATTGATCACAATTCACTTAGGCGATGGAACGCGTACAACCAGCTTGCCGATGTTTTGATTGCTCTTCATTCTTGCATGAGCCTCATTCACCTCAAATGGCTCGTACACGCTGTCGATAACCGGAATCATTTCTCCCGAACGAAACTTCGGCATCACCCGTTCTTCAAATTCATTCTTTAAGGCAACCTTGCGCTCATGCGGGAGCCCTCTTAACGTGCTTGCGATGAGATGAATCCGTTTCAACATAGCAGGCATCAAATCAACCTGATCAATCTTCGAGCCACCCATCGTGCCGTAGAGGACCATCCGGCCATCAAGCGCCAATACCTCCATATTATCCTGCCAGTAGGCAGCTCCAATCGGGTCCAAGACAAGCTCTACGCCATGGCCTCCTGTTTCCTTTAGTACAATATCACGGAACGATTGCTCTTTATAAGCAATCGCAAGGTCCGCTCCCAATTCCTTCACCGCTTCTATCTTTTCATTGGAGCCTGCGGTTGCGTAGACTTGAGCCCCTACCGTCTTCGCAAGCTGAATAGACGCCGTGCCTACTCCACTTGCAGCCGCATGGATCAACACTCGCTCACCGCTCGACAAGCCTCCAAGCTGGATCATATTCAAATACGAGGTAAGATACACCTCCGGAATCGAAGCGGCCTGCTCCAGATGCAGCTCCTCAGGCACCCGGATAGCGGTATCTGCCTTGATGACGACGTATTGTGCGTAACCACCGCCAGAAAGCAGCGCCATGACACGGTCGCCAATATTCCAATCGGTTACAAGTTCTCCCTTCTCCTCTATCGTCCCAGCCATCTCAAGCCCTAGAATGGGAGATGCACCTGGGGGTACAGGATAGGTTCCTTCTTTTTGCTGAAGATCCGCCCGATTCACTGCTGTGGCATGTACGCGAACGAGAAGTTCATCACTACCGCAAGCAGGCTTCTCGACCTCTCCCCAGTATAAGTTGTTCGACTCATCCACTAAACAAGCTTTCATCATTTGACTCATGACCTGACCTCCTCTTAAATTTCTTCTATACTTAACCATAATCTACAAGTAAAAAAACTTCAAATTTATTGTGTTCAATCTTTCACAAATGTGATTAATGATATATTTTCATCTTCATTTTCATAATAAGATGAAATCGTAACCATTCTTTTAAGGTGGGATAACCATGCATGACCATTTAGATCGTGAAACTGAGGTATCCTTGCACTTGTTTCGTGTATTTTCTAAAGCATTCAAGAGCATCTCGGACCATTCTTCCGCATGCTGCAAAAATGAAGGTTTTAATCCGACGGACTTTGCTGTTCTTGAAATACTCTACAATAAAGGTGCACAGCCCATTCAACAGATCGGCTCTAAGCTTTTGCTGCAAAGCGGCAATGTAACCTATGTCATCGATAAGCTGGAGCGAAACGGCTATCTTCGTCGTCACCCTTGTGCGAAAGATCGTCGCGTCATTTTTGCTGAGCTGACAGAGAAAGGGCAAGACGTTATGGGTCGAATCTTCCCTCGTCAAGCCAATATGCTTAATCGGGCGCTAAGCGGACTTTCCCTCGAAGAGAAGGAAATGGCGATTGATCTATTGAAGAAGCTTGGCATGCAAGCAGAGAAGCTAGGAACATCTCCTGCAAAGAAATCTGTGTAAGGCGCGTTGAAGTGATAATCAAGCTGAAGACCTCTTTAGACATCACATCATGACCAGCTTGAATCCTTTTAACCTCTATACGTGTCATGAAGCTCACAAGCGAGCTCGTGATCACATACAAAAGAGCCGGTATAGCTTTACCGGCTCTTTTGTATGTGATTTTTATTCAATCGATCTATAGTTTTGAACACTCGCGTTACTATTGCTTCGCTTCCATCAGCATCTGCAGCGGCATGGAGAATTCTCGGAATCGCGCCTGGAACTCATGTGCAGGCAGCGGCGGGCTGATTAGGTAGCCTTGATATTGATGGCAATTGACGGATCTAAGGAACCTCAGCTCCTCCATCGTCTCTACCCCTTCCGACATCACCTTTAGATTCATGCTCTTCCCGATATGAATGACAGCCTCTACGATAGAAGCATTTGCGCTATCATTTTGCACATAGCGGATAAAGGAGCGATCAATCTTTAACACGTGAATCGGCAGTGTCTTCAGGCGGCTGAGCGATGAATATCCTGTTCCAAAGTCATCAATCGCGATGCGGATGCCTCGATTTTTAAGCTGATTCAGCACATGATTCCCATGCTCTACATTCTTGTTCACATAGCCTTCTGTAATTTCCAGCACCAGCCGCTCCGGATCGAACCTCGTCTCTGCGAGAATACGATCCACCATTTCCACAAAGTCCTGGTTCAGGAACTGCCTTAACGATACATTGACGGATAAATCAAAAGGCGGCAGCTTATTCGACTCCACCCACTCTCTATGCTGGATGCATGCTGTGCGGAGCACCCACTCCCCGATCCGAATAATGAGCCCTGTCTCCTCCGCAATCGGGATGAACTTAGCCGGAGAAATAAAGCCGTGCTCTGGATGATTCCACCGAATTAACGCTTCCGCTGCACTGACTCTGCCTGAGGAATCCACAATAGGCTGATAGTTCAAGATCAGCTCTTGGCGGTCAAGCGCCTTGCGAAGCTGGCCTTCTATCGTTGCCATCTCGTGCAATTGATCGGAATGCAGCTCATCATAAAAGATTGCATTCTGTCCCCCGCGGTCCTTCGCCGCATACATAGCAGTATCCGCCCGCTTCAGCAGCACAGTCGACTCCTTGCCATGCTCTGGATACATCGCA
Organism: Paenibacillus sp. 1001270B_150601_E10; assembly: GCF_015558675.1. Taxonomy (GTDB): domain Bacteria; phylum Bacillota; class Bacilli; order Paenibacillales; family Paenibacillaceae; genus Paenibacillus_B. Next base: position 63,072 of record NZ_JADMOL010000012.1, read on the forward strand.
ATCCCGATGGATGGCGATACAAACAGCTCGTAGGACAAGACGAAGAAGCTGTCGTGGAACACCTGTACAATGCGCTCTGCTACTTTCTTCACATCAGCCTTCGTGTAATCCTCAAGCAAGACGACAAATTCATCGCCACCAAGCCGAGCGATCATCGCAGATCCCTGCAGTCTCGAGATTTGCGAGCTAAGCCGCTGGGCAACTCGAACGAGCAGAAGATCTCCCACATTATGACCTAACGAATCGTTAATATGCTTAAAGCGGTCGAGATCAAGGAACATGAGCGCAATGGCTCCCTCATTCTCCTCCGCTCGTTCAATCGCTTCTTCAAGCTTAGAAGTAAAATGATAACGATTCGGCAGCTGCGTCAGCGGATCATAATACGCAAGCTGCTGTAAGCGTTCTTCCGAGTTTTCAAGCTTGTTGGTCTGATTGCGAAGCTTATCGTTCATTCGTCTCATTTCATAGAATACTTCGATTAATCGTTCAGACATGGTTCTGAAGTTATTCTCCAGTGCTCGGATATCACTGATTCGACTCATCGGCCATGTGATGGATTGGGAGGTGATCAGCTTTGCCGGCATGCCTGTCGTAATCGTCATAAGTTGATTCAAGACGCGGGATATGTATCTTGTTATAAGAAAAGCCACCGCTCCGACAATAAGACACAAGATAAAGATGTTCAGAAACTTGGACAAATAAAGCGAAATCGTATTTTCTGAAAACACAGCAATAGGGATAAGCGTTATTATTTTTTGCATAGGCAAATCCGTATACTGCTTGATCAATACGTAATAGCCATCGTTCCATCGTCTTGTATCATAGTCATACTGACTTTCTGAAGGTAGCCATTGATAGAAGCGATGCTGAATGAGCTTCTTTTCCTGTACAGGCTGATCCTGTTTGGGCTCCAGCTCCATCAGCTGAATCCCCTGCTTCTCTAGCTCAATCATGTTCATCTTATTAAAAAAAGGAGCATCCGTAGAGGCCATTAGCTTGTCCTCTCGGTCATATACAGCTATTTTGAGCAGATGGTTGAGCGAGAATAGATTCAGCTTCTGCTCGAGCTGCTTGATATTGTCTTCATTTCGTATGTATAGGCCGTGCTTGTCTTTCATGCTTAAGTTATTCGCCCAGTCCATCGCAACCCTAGACTGACTCTCAACCAGCGATAAAGAGTCTGCCTCGATCTCAGAGCGCATCTGATGGCTGTCGAGCACAAGATTGATCATAAACGGGATAAAAACGGCGATCATGCACAAGTGAGCGAGCAGTTGGTTCAAGGATACGAGCTTGCGTTCAAGCCGTGGAATGATGCGATGCCACGGTACAAAGGTCAGCAGGACGTCGGCAATAAAGACATTAAGCAAGCCATTCATTGCAAACATAAAGTATTGCAGAATCGCCTCTGAGTTGAAGCTATAGGTTTGCAAATAGAAGAAGAGTGTCGCCAGCGGCGCGCCGATGCCAAACCAATACAACCCATCCAGCAGCAGCAGAGGCCTCTTCGTTCGCTCATGCAAAAATCCCACAATGAGAATCTCAAGTCCGATCAATAGCAGAATAATGGAGCCATGCTGAGTATAATAAAGCGATAAGGTCAGGGATAGAGCAGATACGGCGCCCCACGCCCATCCGAACAAGCCGGACAGGAGCAGGAGCACAGAGCTGCAAAGGATAAATTCAGCCCCATAAGCGTATTGGATCCCATTTTGACTCAAATATAACGTTAGGGCCATTAACAAGATATATATAAGAATTGATCTTAATGTAGAAAGTGGAATCAACGTTCGCCGCATATCCATGGAGCTCCTTTTCCGTCGAAGAAACATATTCTTATACTCCTACAATAAATACTCCAAGAATGGTTGCTTGAAACAAAAGTGTCTGATATAGGTGAATCCTGCAACATTTGCATTGGAATGGTTACCGCTTATATTTCGACATAAAGCTATGAATTCCTACTTCAAGCCGTGAAAAAACCTCTTGGAAGGAACGTCAAAGTCGCGCCCCTTCATCACGGCCACAGGTGTTTCGCCAAATAGCGCATAGCGATCACTCAAACAACACTTCAGATACAGCCAAGACTTTGAAGACAAAAAGGCCGGAAGCTCTTGGCCTCCGGCTAGTGTTCTTATGAGCTAGGATACAGCTTGATTCTGTTTCTGACTCTCTTCGGAACGTCGACTTGGCATAAAGATGGTATACAAACATGCAACAATAGCAATACCTGCTGCAAGCATAAATACACTTTGCAGACCTTGTTCCAGGAAGCCTCGAAGCGGCCCGATCAGATCGGCTGGCAGCTCCTTAGCCCCTTCTGCAGATAATAGATTGTTCAGGTCGTCACTCGTTACTTTGCTCGCAATGTCCGCTCCTGCATTCTTTACAGCACTTGCAATATGGGTATTCAAGTATGTACCGAACACCGCAATGCCGATCGTCTGCCCTAAGGTTCGAACGAAGGAGTTAAGCGCTGTTGAGCTCCCGCGCTCCTTCCAGCTGACCGATGACTGTACAATGACAATAAAGGATGTGAACGAGAAGCCAAAGCCAAAGCCCGCGATGAACATTAGCACCATGATCATCATAATCGAGCTGTCACTCGATATGAAGGTAAGCCATATGGAGCCTGCCACAATCGCGATCGTGCCGATAAAAGCCGTAATCTTGCCCCCACTCTTAATCAGAAGCCGTCCTCCGACGATAGAGCCAAGAAGCCAGCCAATCGACATCGGCGTAAGGGCAAGACCCGAGCTCTTCGCACTCTGTCCAAGCACTCCTTGCACCCAAAGCGGCAGATAGGAGTTCAACCCAATCAGTACCGCACTTAATAGAAAGCTCACGCCATTGGCCACGGAGATGCTGCGATTCTTGAATAGATGGAACGGAACCATCGGCTCTTGAACCTTTAGTTCTATATAGAAGAATAGCGCTAAGAAGAGAATGGATACTGCAATCAGGACGATCATCAGCGTGGAATCCCACGCCACCATGCTTCCTCCGGTAATTAGGATGACCAAGAAGGCTGTCATCCCGATCATAAACGTAAAGGTGCCGCCGTAATCGATCGATTTCTTCTTGCGATCAATCTTCTCATGAAATAGAACTGCAATCATCCACACCGAAATGATGCCAAACGGTACATTGAAGTAGAATATCCAGTGCCAGCTTAAGGAGTCCACGAAGATGCCGCCGACAAGCGGTCCAACAAGCCCCGCGATTCCCCAGATGGAGCTGAATAATCCTTGAATCTTCGCACGTTCCTCAAAATTGTAAATATCGCCTACAATAGTCATCGTGACCGGCGTCAGTGCCCCTGCCCCGATCCCTTGAATCGCTCGGAAGATGACCATCTGGGTCATATTCTGAGACAGACCGCAAAGCATGGAGCCTAGAACAAACAGCACCGAGCCAAATATAAAAATATTTTTGCGACCAAACAAATCCGACAGCTTGCCGAAGAATGGCGTCGATACCGCAGTTGTAAGCAAATAGGCGGCATAAATCCAGCTGATCAGCTGCAGCCCGCCAAGGTCTGCCACAATCTTCGGGATCGCTGTGCTTACGACCGTAACCTCAATTGCCGCTAGGAAAGTAGACAGCAGCAAAGCCAGCGTCACAAGCTGACGCTTTCGACCTGGCTGCATGGTTGCCTCATGCTGCATAGCAGAAGGGGCGCTGCCACCCTTTATATCCTTTTTCTCCGTCATCATGCCATCTCCCCTTTTTCATTACATTCGTTGCTACAGATCTGCAATACACCGTTCTCAAGCTTCCAGCTTTGATAGCTGTGCCTAGATCTCACCTGTTCCCATAACGGATCATGCGTAATCACAAGGATGGCTGCTCCACGTCTTCGCTGTGCTTCGCACCAACGTACCACATGCTCTGCCGCTTCTAGATCAAGACCAGACGTTGGCTCATCCAGCAGCAGCAAAGCAGGTTCATGCGCGCTTGCAATCCATAGCGCGAGCTTACGCTGCTCAGCTAGGGACAGTTCCTGTGGATGGTGGTTGGCAAGCTCGAGCAGTCCAAGCTCACGCAGCTCCGCTTGAGCCCACGACTCAGCCGCAGGACAAGCAAGCATCGAGGCTGGATGCCTCTCCTTCGGCAAAGCCTGTATCGCCTTGCATACCATGAGCGCTTCATTCCATACCGAATCCGCGAGGAAGGAGGCCGCTGCACGCTGAGGAGCGTAGCCTATCGTCTGTGCCAGCTTTTCTCCTCGCATGCTCCTTAATGCTTCGCCGCAAAGATAAATGCGACCCTCCACCGGCATCATAGCGCCCGTGATAAGGCGGAATAGCGTAGACTTTCCAGCTCCATTGCGCCCGTGCAGCAGGGCGCACTCTCCCGAACGAAGCGCTGCCTCAGCCTGCTTTAGCGCATCTTGCCCTGCTCCTCTGTATCTTGCTCGTACTTGATCAAGATACAGGACAGCATTCTTCTCAGCCATGGGATCGATCACATTCGAACTCCCGACAGCACCGACACTCACGTCTCCGATATCGTCCTCTGCAAGAGGTCGCGATCCATGTTCCTTCGTTAGTCCGGAAGCATCGCATGCTCTAACTTCTTCAGGCAGCCATGTAAGCTTACCATTCTCCATATGCCAGGTTTGCGCCTTCCTAACGAGCTTGCTGGCCTCTTCCCCTTCCTCTGTATCTATAGACCGGGAGGTAAAGAGAACCAGCGCTCCTCCTGACGACTCCGTCCATTGGAGCAGCTTGGCGTAGAAAGATCGCCGCCCTTCAACATCAAGCTGACTCCAAGCATCATCCACAATGAGAAGATGCGGGGCCATCGTCCAGATTGACATGGCCGCTACCCGCTGCTGCTCTCCCCCTGACAGCGTATCGACATGTCTCTCGCGATAAGCATCCATTCCGAAGAAGGCTAGCTGTTCCTCGATTCGCTGATTGATTTCTTGTGGGTTCACGCCCAGATTCTCCGGCCCAAAGGCTAATTCATCCTCGACTGTGCCAATCACAAACTGCGAGACGGCATCAGCGCTGATATACCCTGCAATCAGCGAATCTTTTCTTAACACTTCCCCCGTACGCTCTCCTTCATGATCTTGAAGCAGCCCTGCAAGGAGCTTAGCCAGCGTTGATTTGCCCGAGCCGTTGCGTCCGACAATCATATGGATGTCTCCGTTCTTCAGCGAGAAGGAGCAATCGCGGATGATTGGTGCCTTCTCTCCAACATAGGCAAAGGTCACACGCACTAGGCGTATGACCTCCTGAACATCAAGGGAGCGTATGGAGCTGCCACTTGAAGCAATCGTCTTCTCTGCGTTATCCACCTCGTTCCCTCCTTGTCCTCTCTCTTTACCATAAGCGACAACATGCGAATGCATGCCTAGTCATGATTCATTTCATCCGCTAAGCAGACCGATCCATCGCGTCCCGTCCAAGCGCAAATGGACGAACATAGCGTGTATGTTTGATGCGGTCACCCAGCCACTTCGTTAACCATCCGCACAAGAGCATACCGCTTATACAGCGTATCACAAGCGTGACGATCAGCACCCACGACTCGTAGTGGATGTATCCGAACATAAAGGCGGCAATGATATACCATAACGGCGTCATCGCAACGCCTGTGAAGAGCATGACACTCCAACCGAAGCGCTTGTATCGGAATAAGTAGAAGAGCGGCTCCACAATCACCGCATAGCACAGGGCAGCTATAATCGCAGACCAAGGTCCATAGCTTGTCCCTATCATAATCTGCATCAATGCGCCGATAAGATAAGTAAACAACGCCGCACCTGGCTTACGAATGATATACATCGCAAGCAATCCATAGACCATATATAAGCCGACAATCGTTGAAGTCAACATAGAGCCTCCAAGGCTTGTGAGCAGCTGGTTTACATGTGACAACAGGCTTGTAAGGACCCCGTTCATCGCTGCAAGCAGGGCCATAAGCACCCACTCCATCAGCGTGATTTTACGCCACTCCTGAACAAAATTCTTTTTAAGCATAAACGTCCTCCCCAAACATGATCCAATCTTTCAGCTATTTAGGATAACAAGCACGCAGCTGTGATAGCTGAAATCTCGCCTATAAGAAGAAGCCTCATCCGCTCTCTTCCCATCCTTAAAAATACCATATGGATGCAGCAGCTGCACCTAGCGAACAACAAGCCAATAGCTTGCCCGCATGCGTTATCGACAGCTTCCGCCACTGCGTTCGTTCTCCTTTGCCGAACTGCTTGGCTTCCATCGCTGTCGTAACGGTCTGAACCTCACGCAAAGCGGCGTGCACGACGGCAAGCATAAGCGCGGCTGATCGCTTGATTCGTGCCTTCATTCCTGTGCTGCGCGTTAAAGCACGAAGCTTCTGTGCCTGTCGCACTTGCTCCACCTCGCGGGTCAAAAGCGGCACGAAGCGCAGAGCGATTGCGGCAGCGTATGCAAACTTCGCTGGCACGCGCAGCTTCCCTACTAGAGCAGCAATGACATCGCGTGGCTCTGTCGTCGTCGCGAATACGATCGACGATAGAAACATAACAAGCGCTCGACACGTCAGCGTGATAGACATCACGAATGCTTCTTCCGTAAGCCAGCGCCCTGATCCAAACATCGGCGTTTGCCCTGGCAGCACGAGCCACTGAAAGATGACCAGCGGCAGGCCAAAGCCTGCGCACCATCCAAGCACGAGTTTCCATCTGCGCATGCTCCAGTCAGCGCCTGTCCCTGCAATGACGAGAATGGATAACAGCCATAAAGCTTGTCCTGCAGCAGACACGGTCATCATGCTAGCAAAGCCTGTGCTCAACAGCCATATTCCTTTTGTAATCGGATCGATTCTAGTCAGCCAATCCAGCCTTCTTGCAGAACGCTGGCCATCGATTCGTTTCTCTGCTTTCATTTATTCTCACCTTATACGAATACATCTCTGCTGATGATTTAGGAACCCATTCTATCCTACCATATTTTTCATTGACGGAAAGGAC
>NZ_JADMOL010000012.1:70050-114221 GCF_015558675.1 Paenibacillus sp. 1001270B_150601_E10
GTAATTGCAGAAGAAGGCCCTATTTCTTATTCACAATACTGGATCTTATTGTTAAATGCTAACGGGCATTTATCCCCTTAGTGAATGATCTTCCCCGTCGGTTAAGAGCCACCGTGCACCTACCTTTGTAATTCTACATCCCATAAAAAATAATAAACCTCTAAACGAATCCATACATGTGAAATGGCTTCGTTTAGAGGCTGCATTGATATCTGTATCCACCATGAACATAGACGTCTATTAGCCCATGATCCTTATCACTGATAAGGATCATGACGCAACTGTTAAAATGTCGTCTTCATTTATAGGGAGTTTCTCATATAAGTTCCATGCCACAATGCAAACACATAAAGCACCCAAATCTTACGGGAGTAATCCCCTTGCTCTGCCTTATGCATGCGGAACATATTCTCTACCGCGCTCAGGTTCACGATATGGTCGATGCCGCTGCTTGTAATCTCTTCCCACATAATGTCCGCGCGGCTCGTACGGAGCCAATCGCGCATCGGTACAGGGAAGCCAAGCTTCGGTCGATTCAAGACCGAATCCGGAATAATCCCTTCCATGGATTTGCGGAGCGCATACTTTGTCGTGCCGTCTGCAATCTTGTACTTCATCGGAATGCGTCTAGCCACTTCGAACACTTTACGGTCCAAGAATGGGACCCGAAGCTCCATGGAGTGAGCCATCGTCAGCTTGTCCGCCTTCGTTAGAATATCCCCTGGCATCCACAGATTCATATCAATATACTGCATGCGGGCAACCGGGTCCAAATGCTTCGTTTGCTCATAGTACTGCATCGCTTTGTCGAATGGCTTTGTAAAGCTTTCGAGCTGCGCTTCGGTTACACGAAGAATCTCAGGCTTCGCATCGTCGCTAAAAATATTCGCATTCCCGAGGAATCGCTTCTCAAGCGGCGTCGTTGCGCGCATCAGATAGTTCTTCCCATAGAAATTCGGAAGCTTATTCACCATCGCATGAATGGATTTTTTAAGGCCATCAGGAAGCCAGGACAAATAACGCAGAGAATGCGGCTCTCTATAGATGCGATATCCGCCAAAGAGCTCATCCGCACCTTCGCCAGAAAGCACAACCGTTACATGCTCTCTTGCCAAGCGTGCAACTTCATACAAAGCAATTGCGGATGGGTCGGCAACCGGTTCGTCCAAATGCCAGATCGCGCGAGGCACCGCGTCAAAGTACATTTCCTGCGTAATCATACGATCATAATGATCGGTATTGATCTGACTAGCTGTATCTCTTGCTATTGTCGTTTCATTATTAGGTCCTTCAAAGCCGACACTGAACGTCTTGATCGGCTCCATCGAGCGCATAAGCGTCGAGGTAATCGTAGAGTCGATTCCGCTCGACAAGAAACAGCCGCGGTCCACTTCACTATGCAGGTGATGGCGAACAGAATCTGACATGACATCGCGAATCTCTTCAATAATCTCTGCAAGTGGACGATCGACAGGATCAAACATAGGGTCCCAATATTTGCGAATACGAGGCTCTTCCTCAAACGGAATCGTGATGGAATGACCCGGAGGGAGCTTCTGAATACCCTGATACATCGTATCTGGATCCGGTACGTATTGGAAGGTTAGATAATTATAAAAGCTATTCATATTCAAAAGGCGCGGCATTCCAGGAATGGTCAGCAAGCTTTTGATCTCTGAACCGAACGCAAAAATCTCACGATTGTAAAAATAATAAACAGGCTTAATACCGAAATGGTCGCGTGCAAGGAACATCTGCTGCTTGTTCCGATCCCATATCGCAAACCCAAACATCCCGCGAAGATATTGGACACAATCTTCTCCATGCTCTTCATAGAGATGGACAATGACCTCTGTATCCGTATGTGTCTTGAATTGGTGTCCGCGAGAGATCAGGTCTTCCCGTAGCTGCATATAGTTATAGATCTCACCATTAAAGATAATCCAGACGGAATCGTCTTCATTGCTGAGCGGCTGTGCCCCTTCTGCCACATCAATGATGGACAGTCGGCGGAAGCCCAACCCTACACGATCTCCAACCCACATTCTGCCGTCATTCGGCCCTCTATGGTAAATCACATCCATCATATTTTGAATGATATGCTCATCCGGCTGTTGTCCGTTAAACTGAAGCAGTCCAGCAATTCCACACATTACTTCTTCCAATCCCTTCAATACACATAGCGGTGTCTAGTATATTCACGAAAAACCTTCGCTTCATTATAAACTACTTTTTCAAAAAGTTACACAGGCGCTTACAGACAATTCGTCATTTCTCTTCTCCGCCTGACAGGGATTCCTACATTTCTACGCAGAAATCGTGTAATTATTAACATTGTTGCACATTCTACAATGTAGTGAACAAATTGGCAAGCTGCAAGGAGAGTGGCTTATGGTAATCTGGATCCTTCTTGGCATTGTATTGATCTTATTCTTTTATCTGTGGGTCATTCCACGGATTGCCGTACATGAGATGACCCGTATGAAGCAATCGACTTATGACCGCTGCCTCGATATTCTGGAAGAGTATGGGATATACACCCGAGAGACATTTGAGCAGATGGAGCATGAAGAGATCCTTCTCAGCAGCCACGATCGACTGAACCTGCATGGTCGCTATATTGAGCATGATCCTGCTTCGAATCGAGTCGCCCTTATCGTGCATGGATACACGGCCGCCTTGCCTTGGTCATGCCAGTTTGTATCTATGTTTAAACAGCAGGGCTTCAATATACTACTTATTGACCAGCGCAGGCATGGAAGAAGCGATGGCCAGCATACGACCTTTGGCTTCCATGAGAAATACGACATTCAAGCATGGGTGGACTGGATCGTTCAACGTAAAGGAGAGGACTGCATAATTGGTCTTCACGGCCAGTCTTTAGGCGGCGGCACAGTGCTTGAATATAGTGCTATTCATAGACCGCAGGTTCGATTCATCGTCGCTGACTGTCCGTATTCCGACTTAACGAAGCTGATGCGTCATCAGATCGCCAAGTACTATTTGCCAGCATGGCCAACCATGAAGCTTATGAACCGATTGCTTAAGCAGCAAGCAGGGTTCTGTATGGAAGATGTAAGTCCGATTGAGGTGATCAAAACCTGCAAGCTGCCGATTCTATTCATTCACGGAAAGGATGACGTCTTCGTTCCTACCTGGATGAGCGAGGAGCTGCATGCAGCGAAGCCCGCTCCGTCCGAGCTTCTGCTCATCGATCGAGCGGCTCATGCGGTTTCCTATTGCAAAAATCCAAAGAAATATGAGGCAGCCGTGCATCAATTTATCGATAAATATTTAGGAACCCAACAACCGTCATCTGTCGCTCAGCTTGGTCAGCTCTAAATGATGCAACAAAAAAAGCAGAAGACAGGCTCATGAGCGCCAGATTTCTCTAGCTGTTAAACGCTCATGGCCGAATTCTTCTGCCTGCGACGAATCTATTAAGATGAATGAAAACATGACTCTCCTATCCATTATACGGGAGTCCCAAAGATGCCTACGAGCATCATCCCGCAAGTGATCAGCAGTGCCATTGCAATGCGTGAAATGCCCTGCTTCTCCTTAAGCACAATCATGCCAAGAACGGTTCCGAACACGATGCTGAACTCCCGCATCGGTGCGATCTGAGCAAGCGGAGCAAGCTGCATCGCAAAGAGGAAGATCAAGTAGGAACCCGGTGTAAGCACCGCTCCAATAAGTATCGTGCGCCAGTTTAGGCGCCACTCTGCCTTGACCTGCTTCGCCTTTATGACATCAGGAATGAGAATAAAGAATGCCGCGAGATTCCCTAGCTGAAGCAAGCCTAGCGGCGTCATGAAAGTAACAACGAACTTATCCGTAAGGGTATATCCCGTCGTACACAACCCAACGACCAAGGCAATTTTCATCAATTGGCTTTGCTCACGCCAACTCGGGTTCATGAGGCCCCCAATCGCGAACAAGCCTCCGACGATACAAGCAAGCCCTAGCCAACCTAGCCCCGTTAGCTGTTCACCATACAGCGCAAGACTGAATAACGGGACAAGCAGCGCGGCCATCCCTCTCATCATCGGATAGATGCGGGACAATTCCCCTACCTGATAAGCCTTGCTCAACATCAGGAAGTACACGCCCTGAAACATAAAGGACAGCAGTAAAAATCCCCATTCTTTCAGGCCTGCGTTCAGATGAATCAGATCCTTCACAAAGAACGGCATAAAGATGATGCTTGCGATCAGATGCAAAGACCACAGAAATGTGGCCTTATGCAAACTCTTCTTCGTAAAAAGATTCCATACAGAGTGAGTAAAAGCGGAACAAAGCACAAGTGCAACACCAATGTAAACTTCCATTATTGCAGGACACCTTTCACTTTCAAGTACAGTATCTCTCTAATCCGTTTGTTTTTATCATTCGTTTGTTCTTACAGCTGTGGAACGTCTTCAAAGCGAAGCGCTTCGCCCTGCTCATGAAGCTCAAACACAACAATGCTATTTTGGCCTTGCTTTAAGATTGGCGCAGGAACATATAACGATTTCTGCGGACCAACCTCCCAGTACCGTCCAAGATTAAAGCCATTAATGAAGACGACTCCTTTTTTCCATCCATCCAGGTACAAGAATGTATCCTTCGGTTCACCTTCGATATTCAGCTCAGCTTCATAGAACGCCGGCTGCGAGCCTTCAAGCTCGGTAGAGGCTTGATCATAGGCAACCTGCGAGATATCCTCAAGCGGCATCGTGCGCACCGTCCAGTGGAATTGGAATTGTCCATTGAGACGTACGCCATGTGTTATCCCTTTTCGATCAATAAGCTGAGGTCCGTAGTTCACCCGTCCCATGTTCTCAACGAGAATATCAAGTGTGGCTCCTCCTTCAGGAATAACGACAGGAATGGAAGTCGGGTTCCAACGCTCCACAACGCCAATCAGCTTTTTATCCAAAAATACAAGCGCACGGTCACGCACATCCTGAATCGTGAGGTGGCTCTCCGGACGTGGTCCTGTGATCGTCGTCGAGTACATCGTAAAGCCATAGGCTTGGCCGTAATACTCCATCGGCTTCGGTGTTACGCTTTCATGTGCCTCCGAAATCGCAGACAGCGTATCGAACATCTTCACGCTGCGCTTGATCTCAGCTTTCCCATAAGCAGCTTTTGGCAGGTTGGCTGGAATCGGCTCATCGCTAAGCGTCATATATTTACCGATAACATCGCGGAAGACATGGTACTTGGGCGTGATGTCTCCGCATTCGCTAATCGCTGCATCGTAATCATAGCTGGTTACGGTCGGCTCAAAGCGTTCGCCGTGATTCGCACCGTTCATAAAGCCAAAGTTCGTACCGCCATGCACCATATAGAAGTTAACGGAAGCCCCTCTAGCGAGTATCTCGTCAAGACTTTCTGCAGCGGATTCCGCTGAGCGCGTATGATGCTCTTCATGCCAGTGGTCAAACCAGCCGTTCCAGAACTCCATGCACATAAGCGGGGCATCCGGCTGATACTCAAGCAGCTTATCGAAGGCTTCGTTCGCACGAGATCCAAAGTTCACCGTCGCCCATACGCCTTCAGTCATCCCGCCTTGCAGCATATCGTCCTGAGGTCCGTCAGATGTAAAGAGAAGCACATCGACTCCGCGCTCTTCAAGCATTTTTTTCGAAGCCTGAAGATAGGCTTTATCGTTACCATAACTACCATACTCGTTTTCAATCTGCATGGCAATAATCGGTCCGCCATTTGATAGGAGATGCGGCTTAAGCTCCGGAATAAGATGATCGTAGTATGCAGCTACCTTCTTCAAATAACGAGGGTCGTTGCAGCGAAGATCCATTTCTTCATTTAGAAGCCATGCTGGGAAACCGCCAAACTCCCATTCTGCACAAATATAGGATGCCGGACGCACAATGACGTACAGTCCAACCTTTTTCGCTAAAGCTACAAACCGGGAGACGTCAGCCATTCCCTTGAAGTTGAATTGCCCTTCCTTCGGCTCATGCACGTTCCAAGCAATATACGTTTCAACCGTATTACAGCCCATGGCCTTAATCTTGCGGAGACGATCCTCCCAATATTCAGGAACCACACGCCAATAATGCATAGCACCGGATATGATGCGGAATGGTTCACCGTTCAATAGCATCTGCTGCCCTTCCCAACTAAGCTGAGTCATCTGCACTCCTCCTGGTTCATTGATTGTATCCCTTTTCATTTTTGCGTAAAGCTCACTTCTCATCTTACCGTTTTTACTGAAAAGATACATGGCATAATTTCGCTTGAACATGTAGTAATGTTAAGCATTTTGGATATCTGTCATCTGACAGCAGTGGTAAGTGTCAGACCGCTATTACGACCGCTACAGCGATACAATCAAAAGCTCCCATCTGTTTATTATAGATGGGAGCTTCTTGTAACTTTCTATTTGGGATAAAGAGTTTACGCACCAAAGGATACTTCTTCCTCAACAACCTCATCCACTGCTTTACGGGAAGTCCACAGGAAGACCGTAATCAAGATGAACGCGATTAGTGCAAGGAATGGGATCGTAATCCATCCATAGAGATCCAAATAATCTGAATCGCATGGAATGCCTACACGGCAAGGCGAGGCTTCAGCCATGCCTGGCACCTTTTGCACCATATAGTGATAGATCGAGATGCTTCCTCCGATTATCGCCATCGGCAATCCGTACCGAAGAACGGAACGATCATTGCGATAGGCTGCGATGCCCAAGATCAACACCAGCGGATACATAAAGATACGCTGGTACCAGCACAATCGGCATGGCTCCCACAACAGGATCTCGCTCATGTACAGGCTGCCGCTTGTAGCAACCAGGGACACGATCCAAGCAAAGTAAATGGCGTAGCGGCGAATAAAGGTCATCATTATGCCCTCCCGTTAAATTACTTCGCGTTTGACAGCTCTTTATCGATTAACGTCTTCAAGCTTTCATAGTCGAGATAATGTCCGGTAAATTCCTTGCCGTTGACGAACATCGATGGTGTCCCGCCAATCTTCGCCTTTTCACCAGCTTGATAATCGCCCTGCACCTTCTCCTTGTAGGTATCGTCTTGAATCTGCTTCAAGAACTCCTCCTCATTCAGATCCGGCACAGCCTTCTTCGCTACATCAAGAAGATACTCGGGTGTTGCCCACTGTGTACGCTCATCCTGCTGAGCAGCATAGAGCTGTTCATGGAAGCTGAAGAACGCATCTGGATGACTGGCATGGATCGCTTCGCCTGCATATGCTGCGGTATTCGAGTCAGGTCCAAGGAATGGATAGTTCAAGAATACGAACTTGACTTGATTCGTATCAATATAATCGGCCTTCAGCTTAGGAAACACCTCATCTTCCCACTGCTTACATGCTGGACATTTGTAATCGCCAAACTCTACAAGTGTTACCTTTGCTTCCTGCGAGCCAAGCACTGGCTGTCCTTCAAGATCGAATTCCACTACTCGATTCTCAGCTTCCTTCTGCGCAACCTTCTCATTCGTATTGTTCAACACAAAAATAAGTCCAAGCAGCACAACGAGAATGATCGGGAACAAAATGAGCATCAAATTTTTCTTTTTAGCGCTTTTACCTTTGTAAGACGTTTTGGATTTGTTGGCCACGGCATCCACCTCAATCAATTGGTATAGTATATCCTGCTCCCTAGAACGAGAACGATTTTCGTTTTAATTCTAATTTAATCGAAAATGAGCTTTTTTTCCATTTGTTTTAGCAGATTTGTGTCCATCCTGTGATAAATGTCACTCTTTAGTAACAAAATATCCTTAAATAAGAAAAAGAAAGCGGCTAACTGATTATTTTAAACTATAATATACTTGTTTTATATATTTCATCTATAAACAATTCTCCTGTATGCTCGGGTTACCAATGAAAAGAGAGGTGTACGAAATGACCAAATCCATGACGTGGAATGCGGAACAGTACGACCAAAGCTTCGCCTTTGTATCCCAATTCGGAGCCACGATGCTCGACTGGCTGGATCCAAAGACCGGTGAAGTGATCATCGATCTAGGATGCGGCTCTGGCGATCTTACACTACAACTGGTAGAAAAGGGCGCTGATGTAATCGGGATTGACGCATCCGAAGATATGCTCGAGCTTGCACGAGCAAAGGCTCCAAAGGCTCATTTCTCCCATCAGGATGGGCATGTCTTCAAGGTAGCGCAGCAAGTTGACGCCATCTTCTCCAATGCTGCCCTGCATTGGATGACGAAGCCGGAGCAAGTGATTGCCTCTATCAGTCAAGCGCTGCGCACTGGAGGGCGCTTCGTTGCTGAATTCGGAGGAAAGGGCAACATTGGGCCGATTGCAGAGTCGATCAAACAAGCGCTTCAAGCACATGGACATCATGAAGCCGCAAGCTACACACCCTGGTATTTCCCATCCATTAGCGAGTACAGCAGTCTCTTAGAGGCACAAGGATTAGAGGTAAGGCAGGCGCAGCTTATCGATCGTCCCACCCTTTTGTCCGGCGGTGATCAAGCAGTCGAGATCTGGCTGAACATGTTTGCTTCGAGCTGCTTTCAGGGACTGTCTGCTGAAGAGATTCAGAAGCTGTATGCGGAGATTAAAGAGCATCTCCGGCCAAGCATGTACAAAGGAGGCGGTCAATGGGTCGCGCACTATCGGCGCATTCGAGTGATGGCCGTCAAAGTGCAATCATAAGGATTGGCACATACGATGCCTGCACGATTGAACCTGTCCTGAATGGCGCAGTTTACGTTCTCCGTTGTTCCTCTACCAAAAAAAGGCCCGGGCAATATCGCACTGCCCGAGCCTTTCCTATATGGTGAAGCTGCTTGCACCCTTACTTGGACAGCGTCGCCGCTTTATCTCTGCCAAGCAGAATCGTAAGTCCTAGTAGGGTGACGATAATGGTCGCGCCCATATCGGACAGAATGGCGATCCACAGCGTCAGCCAGCCTGGGATAGTCAGCAGCAGAGCGATAATCTTGAGTCCAAGCGCCAAGCCAATGTTCAACCCGATGACGCGGTTGACAAGCCTTGCAACTCGAACAGCAGCTGGCAGCTTGCCAAGATGATCCTGCATCAGCACGATGTCTGCTGTTTCTACGGCACTATCCGTACCTGCTCCCATCGCAATGCCCAGCTGCGCGGATGCGAGCGCTGGCGCATCATTGATGCCGTCGCCGACCATAGCAACCTTATACTTTCCAGCGAGTTCCTTCACCTTCTCTACCTTCTGCTCTGGCAGCAGCTTCGCATGCCATTCAGACACGCCTACTGCCTTCGCTACACGCTCAGCCGATTGAGCATGGTCACCCGTTAGCATCACGGTGTGTGTCACATGCAAATCATGCAGCGCTTGAATCGTAGCCTTGCTTTCTTCGCGAATCTGATCGGCTAAGCCGAAGACGCCAATTGGCGCATGTTCGTCAGCAATCGCCACTATGGTGTAGCCTTGAGCCATCATACGCTTCGCATCCTGCAGAGCCTGCTGGAAGTCTTCCCCGTCACGAGCAAAGATCTGCTCACTGCCGACAAGATATTCTTGGCCTTCAACAACGGCCTTGATGCCTTGGCCTGCAATTGTCTCCGTGCTTGTTGGATCAGGCCATGCCCCATCCCCATGATTGGCCACATGCTTCATCATTGCCTTCGCTAGCGGATGCAGGGAGTCCTTCTCAATCGCACCCATGATGCGATATACACGTTCTTTATCATAGATCGCTTCATCGACAACAGCCGGCTCTCCTTTGGTTAATGTACCGGTCTTGTCGAAGGCTAGCGCATTGATCTTGCCAAGCTGCTCAAGATGGACACCGCCCTTCACGAGAATACCCATTCTGGCCGTGCGAGTAATACCACTTACGATAGCAATAGGAGAAGCAAGAATAAGTGCACAAGGACAACCTACAATAAGAACAGCAAAGCCTTGGTACAGCCATTTGGACCAATCGCCGCCCATGAACAGAGGCGGAACGACCATGACCAATGCGGCAATAATCATAATAATCGGCGTGTAGTACTGAGCAAACCGATCAATAAACAGCTCCGTTGGTGTCTTCGTATCCTGCGCCTCACGAACAAGATGCAGAATTTTCGCCAAGGAGGAATCCTCATAGGCCTTTTCGATCTTCACACGAAGCACGGAAGACGTATTCAGGCTGCCGCCAAATACATGCGAGCCTGCACTTTTCGAAACCGGAAGGGATTCCCCTGTTATCGCCGCTTCGTTCACAGCACTTTCTCCATCGACTACCGTACCATCGGAAGGAATCTTCTCACCTGGACGAACAATTACAAGATCGTTCACACGAAGCTGCTCGATTGGAATCGTCACCGTCTCTTCACCACGAATGACATTAGCCTGCTTAGGTGCGACAGAGAGAAGAGCAGACATGGATTCACGCGCTCTTTCCATTCCGTAGCCTTCTAGAATCTCATTAAGGCCGAACAGGATAGCGACTAGCGTTGCTTCCTTCCATTCTCCCATCACGACAGCACCTGTCAAAGCCACTGTCATGAGTGTATCCATGTTAAACCGCAGACGCAGCAAATTTTTAAGTCCCTGCATAAAAGTTGTATGACCGCTCAGCAGAATCGCGATAAGGTAAACGCCGATGAGCGACCATTGTGGGATTGCACCGTCCAAGAAGAAGGTCCCCGCGTACAAAACAGCAGATATACCGAGCATCCACTTCATTCGATTATCGGAGCCATGTGCGTGACTGTGGCCGTGACCTTCACCATGAGCATGATTGTGACCGTGGTCATGATCGTGGGAGTGTCCTTGATCGTGAGTGTGACCATGACTGTGAGCATCAGCCGCGCTTGATGTGGCAGCACTTGGGCCTCCGTCTACAATATAAGCGCCATCCCGCTTCAAAATTCGCTCAACCTGACGCAAATCTACCTCACTGTTTATCTTCAGCGTTCCGCTGTTGTACATAAGCTGTGCATCTTCGCCATGCTCCAGCTTTCGAATATCAGTCTCGCATTCCCGCGCACAGTTGGCGCAGGATAGTCCTTGAACCTGATAGGTCCGTTTTGCCTCTCCGCTAGTGATCGTTTTCACTGTCATGACAATGTTCCTCCCTCATGTGCTCCTCAGTCATGCGCACTAAAGTTCGAATATGATGGTCTGTTAGGGTGTAAAAGACGTTCTTGCCTTCCTTGCGCGACTTGGCAATGCCAAGATTCTTCATCAGTCTCAAATGATGCGAGGTCGTTGCAATCGATTGTCCCGTTAGGAGCGCCATATCGCATACACAGAGCTCCTCGCCTTTGTCCATATAGGCTGCCATCTTCATTCGAGTCGGATCAGACAGCGCCTTGAACATTTGCGCCATGCGCGAAACTTCATCGTCCTGCACCAATCCCTTCAGGGATTGAACCTTCTCCGCGTCATAGCAGACAATCTCGCATACATCGTCTTTCCCAACCTCTACCCCTTGCTCCAATTGCTTATTCTTGTCCTTCAAGGGCTTTGCAGCCATAATTACAGCACCTCCACGGTTATATCATCTATATATTCAAATGATTGTTTGATTGTTATACTCAATATATCACCACTCCCTCAAACATTCAAACGAATTTTTTATTATTATAAGGACGATTTGTGAAAATGGTGCACAAAATAGGCGATAAGTCCCTCCGAACGGAGAAGATCTCATCGCCTTAGTATTGTTTATTCCAGCAGCAATATTCCATTGTTAGCAGGACTACCCAACGTCCGTCTCCTCATCGATAAAGAGATTCGAGGAGGCTCCTTCACACATCTCGCGAAATGCACACTGTCTGCACTTTCTCTCGTCCTGCGTCACCTCGAATGCCTCCATTGGCTTCGGCTGATTCGCCGCGGGATCCGCAAGATAGCTTCTCATCTTCGCCATGCTCGCCTCAGCATAGGAGACAAGCTCCTCCATCTCCCGCTCCGTTACCTGATCCACCTTGCACTTGCCGCTAAGCAAATACTCGGTTCGAATCTCAATCCGGTCATAAGGAATTCCATAGTTCTCATGAACGTACCAGCCATATAGGCGAAGCTGAACGTCGTTGCGCTCATCCTCCTGGCCGGTCTTCCAATCCACAATGATATACTGGCCTGCCTGGCGGTACATCCAGTCAAGCTTCACATAAACACACGTATCTCCCATATCCATTGTGTTCAGCTTCTCCAGCTCTACCAAGTGGCAATTGTCCACATGCATATAATGCTGCAAGCTCTCGCTGTCCAGCAATCGGTCCGCAAGGATCGGAATGCGGTGCTTAATTGCGTCTTGCGCCTTCTCAGGCAGAGCCCCTAAATAATACATCTCCTGAAGCATCGTTCGCTGCTTCGGCTGCTGCTTCCACTCCTCGATGCTCAAGGAATCCTTATAAGCTTGATTCAACAGGAAGCGGATTCGTCTGACCATCTCTTCTCGTTCCATTGGGCGCCCATATTGATGGTACAGTTGAACCGTCTCTTCCGCCATCTTATGCACAACTTCCCCAAAGACTAGATACAGACTTGTCATCTGCTTCAAGCGGTAGGCTTGCCTCGCCGCAGGCGGGGCATCCAAGTACCAGCCGTTATGCGCTGCATAATAATGATAGTAGTATTTACGTCTGCACTCCTGGAACAAATGGTGGCGTGATGGCGACCATGACCAATCGGGATAAGGTCTTGGCGGCAACTTGGTCCCCTCCTTCATAGGCTTGCGATCACGAGCAAGCCGCTCACGTTCGTCTTCTAATGCCTCATTATAGCATATGAAAAAAGGGGACCAAAAAGGCCGCAGCATCTATCCACTGTGACCTTGATCTTTTTTATCTATTGGATTCACCAACAACCACAATCATATCGTTGTAGAATCTAAACTAGCTTTTAACCCAAGCCTGCTTCAAATCCATCTCCTGAATACATGACAGCTCGTCCATATGGGCGTGCTGGATCTGCGGAGATACAGGATAAGCACGGAATCGGTCCGCTGGCAGCGGCTTAAGCATCCGGTTAAGGTATTCAACCTCCAGCATATCCGGTTCAAGCCACTTTGCGATCTCATTGGATTCAAGCACCGCCGGCATACGGCGATCGAATTCCCCAATCAGATCATTAGCGCGCGTCATCAGAATCGTACAGGTGCGATGAACCTCGCCCTTTGCGCTGCGCCAGCATTCATATAAGCCTGCCAAGGCGAATATTCCTTGTGTGCGAAGCACCACACGAACAGGGTGCATGCGCTTCTCTTCTTTGCGCCAATAATAGAAGCCGTTGCAAGGGATCACACAGCGCTGCTTCTCGATCACCTTGCGATAGGCCTCATTTTCATACACACTGAGCAAATCGGCATTCACCGCATCCGGTGCCCAGAACGGGACAAGCCCCCAACGGAAATCCAGCATGGTACGCTTGCCATCCTTCATATAGACAGCAGGAACAGATTGCGTCGGGATGATATTATATCGGGGACGATAATTCATTTGATTATGATCAACAGCAAAGTAAGCATGAACCTCTTGAAAGTCCGAGCTGATTGAATACTGGCGGCACATGGGCCCCACCTCCTGTGCGGTTATTTTGTGCACAGGAGGTATATTTATACATTTTAAATCAGATTAAATATTTATGGTCTTAATTTATTTCGAATACTCTCTCTGAAAGCGGGGGAGCGATACTATATACGTATTAAAGTATCCATAGAAATAAAAAGCCGCTAAGCCCCTATTCATTAGAAGCTTAGCGGTAATAGAAGCTGTCGATTCCAACGCAGCTTGATAACCAGCGATACGATGATACGCCTACTACGTGACCAGTTATGATGCCTTCTATCTCCTCATGCGAGATAGAATAGGCTCACCCTCCTAATCTGCAAGAATATATTAGGATAGGGTCTTCCTTACGTACGATTAGGAGCAACCGCTTGAATGATGATCGGTGCAACGTTCGGGACCTCAGGGCCTCTGCTGATAATTTGAACAGGAAGTGTTTGATTCCCTTTCGTCCACAAGGTTTGGTTACGCTGGAACTGCTGGGCTTGATTGACGGAACGGCAAAAACACATCCTCCCTCACCTCCTCTTTCTTACCATCTAGTATATGCATGTTCCGTCCATAGGATTGGACGAACTTGATGGTTGTCTGCTCGTTCTATCTGCAAGATTCGCCCTTATCCTAACGTTTATTCTGGCATAGGAGGTGTAACCTATTATGATAGAATCCTTCTCGGCTTTGTTCTTTATCATCCTCATCCTCGCAAGCTTTCGGCTTACGCATCTCATCATCTATGACGACATTGCCGCTCCGCTTCGCAGCCTATTTGTAACCACCTCTATCATTACCTTAGAAAATGGACAGCAGGTCGTACAGCACGAGGTCGCCCCTAAGGGCATCAAACGTTGGCTGGGCCTTCTCTTTACCTGTCATTGGTGCATGGGCATCTGGTCAAGTCTTATTCTTATCCTGCTGTGGCTGTTTGTTCCTTACGCGATATGGCTCTTGGTCATTCTCGCTGTGGCAGGTGCAGCAGCTATTATCGAAACGATCGTGCTGAGGTTATAAATTGCTTGTAGAATGGGATTCGTGTAGAGCTGACCGTACAAAAAAGAGGCCTTCTTTGCACCTCAGTTTATATCCATGCAAGGAATGGCCTCGTTTTTATTACCAATATTATCTTGTTCCACGTGTGACATTGTTACACATAAATCGACATTCCCCAACATAAAAAGACGATTGACATATCGTGGTAGCTATTGAACCTTATGTACATGCATTTTAATCTTATTTAATACTAATTAGTAAATCTCCTGATGTTCTCTAACTCTTCCATCTTTTCTTGATGTCTAATCTCTTCATCCAACATATTTAGAGCCTCGCCCATGTGGGAAACTCTATCCTGTTCGAAATACTTAATAAGAGTACTGACATTAGCAGGACTCCAATATTCCGAGGGTACAATTGATTCGTGAAATAGATTTTCTTTAATACTAGGTAATAATTGATTGTTCTGCTTAACCCTCGAAGAGTATTTCATCCATTTGTACAGAAGAGTGAATCTATTATATAGAAAAACAATTACAGGGTAAGCAAAAACATAATAATAAGCGCTAATTTCACCATCCGGATCTAGGTAGTCAGGGAACTGAATATGATAGGAAACCTCTAATATATAGTAAACACTCATAAGGAATAACCAACTAAACAATCCTGAGATAAAGTGAATAATAAAATGAAAATCTATCGGTTTTCTTTTTGCGTGCGCTTCTAAATGTTCAATATCCCGAATTTGTTTGACTAACCCCAAGGTCCAATATAGATTATCTAAAATATCGGATGTCGTAAGTTCAACATCTTGCTCACATTCCTCATTTGACTCCATAGGAGTATCACATTTTTCTTCTATATATGACATGTTGTATTCCTTTCTAGAATAGTCTTATTCCTAATTATCTTGATGCTAAAAAAGAGATCTAAACAGGATAAGCGTAACTGATTTAATTATGATTTGCTATCAAAAATATCCATGTTCTTGTACTTTTATCTTGTAGAAGATCGTTCCCCATCTTATCCATAACAACCCGAAAAAAGAAAAGCTCTCCTTCGGCAGCAGGTGTTAAACCCGTCTATCCAAAGGAAAGCTTCGTAAGTCATATGGAGTATAGAACAATAATTAGTGGCGATGCTTAGTTCAAAGCAGTTCCTGCTTCTTTCACCATTTCAGAGACAGACAGCAAGCCGCCGCCGGAAAGGTACCAGTAGTTAGGATCCAAGTAGATGATCTTGCCGTCTTGGAATGCTTTTGTCTTCTTCACAAGGTCGTTTTCAATCGACTCTTTTGCAGAAGCTTCGCCGCCTACAACAGCGTTGCGGTCTACAACGAACAGGATGTCAGGATTTTTCTCCAACACATACTCGAACGTTACGCTCGCGCCGTGAGTGGATACTTCAATATTTTCATCGGACTGACCGAAGCCAAATACGTCATGGATGATACCGAAGCGGGAACCAGCGCCATATGCACTGATCTTGCCTTCGTTAGCCAAGATAATCAAAGCCTTTTTGCCGTTAGCTGTAGCCTTTTCGTTAATGCCTTTGATCTCTGTATCAATAGCAGTAAGCTCAGCTTCTACTTCTTTTTCCTTGCCGAAGATTTGACCGATTGTTGTTGCATTTTCCTTAAAGGATTCCATGTATCTCTTCGTATCTACACCAAGATAGATCGTAGGACCCAGCTTAGACAGCTCTTCGTATGCATCGGATTGACGACCGGAGATGATGATGAGGTCTGGATCGATCTCAGCAATTTTCTCGAAGTCAGGCTCTTTGATGCCGCCTGCATTTTGGTATTTGGAATCTTTGTATTTGGACAAATATTCAGGAACGCTTGCTTGTGGCACTGCAGTAACTTCAACGCCAAGCTTATCCAAAGTATCAAGTGTACCGAAGTCGAATACAACAACCTTCTCAGGGTTCTTCTTCACTTTTGTTTCACCAAGCTGATGCTTGATGGTGAGCTCTTCTGCAGCACTGTTCTCAGCAGGCTGAGATGCATTAGAAGCAGATCCGCTAGTTGCAGCATCCTTCTGGCCGCAAGCCGCTAGGCTGAACACGAGAACCGCCATTATGACAAAAAGAAAGGATTTCTTCATTACCTTCACCCCTATAAAATACTTAAAAAGAAAAATATATTTTAGCTCATAAGGCCGGATGCTGCGCACACATCCTGCTTATGAAATGTGCTAACAAAATGAAATGGATTAAGAGAAATACACACAAATGCGGTTGCAGTTAATATCCTGAATGCCGATATCCATGTCGTAGATCTCTTTAAGAACATCGCTATTGATGATCTCGTCCTTCGTTCCTTCCTTCACCACCGCTCCATCTTTCAGAGCCACGATGTAGTCGGAATATACGGAAGCAAAGTTAATGTCGTGAATGACGATAATAACCGTCTTACCCAGCTCATCCACGAGACGGCGAAGCGTCTTCATGATTTGAACGGAATGCTTCATGTCCAGGTTATTAAGCGGTTCATCAAGCAAAATGTATTCGGTATTCTGCGCGATAACCATAGCAATGTAAGCACGCTGCTTCTGGCCGCCGCTCAGCTGGCTTAAGTATTTGTCCTGCATCTCTTCAAGGTTCATATACTTGATAGCTTCATCCACAAACGCCCAATCTTCCGCTGTAAGGCGACCTTGAGAGTAAGGGAATCGTCCAAAAGATACGAGTTCTCGAACCGTAAGACGAAGATTGATATGGTTCGACTGCTTCAGGATGGATATTTTCTTTGCAAGCTCATTGCTCTTGCTTGCCCCAATCTCCAAGCCATCGATCAACACTTCCCCTGTATCCTTCGAAATGAGACGACTGATCATCGAGAGAAGCGTACTCTTTCCAGCGCCGTTTGGCCCAATGAAAGACGTAATCTTTCCCTTTGCAATCTTAACCGACACTTTATCTACAACATTCTTTTGTCCATAACGCTTCGATACTTTAACCACTTCTACCATGACTTATTCTCCTTTAACAGTAGATAGATAAAGTACACGCCTCCGATAAAGTTGACGATCACGCTTAGAGTCGTCGAAAAGGTGAACACTCGCTCTACGAGCAATTGCCCGCCTATTAAGGCGATAATACTGATTAACATGGAACCTAGAATCAAGAACTTATGACGATAGGTATTCATATACTGATACGCGACGTTCGCTACGAGAAGTCCAAGGAACGTAATCGGTCCGGCAAGAGCCGTAGCGATGGAAATAAGAATCGTAACAATGATGAGCAGCCGCTTCACAACTGCATCATAGGGAACGCCTAGATTGACCGCCTGGTCACGACCGAGCGCCAATACATCAAGATACTTCGCAAATCGCAGGAAGTAAATCGTGACGGCTGCAAACCCAATAACGGATAGCGTCAACACATCTGTATTGATATTGTTGAAGCTCGCAAACATGCGATCGGATACGATCTGAAACTCGTTTGGATCAATAAGCACCTGCAAGAAGGTGGACATTGTTCCGAACATCGTTCCAAAGATAAGACCGATTAAGAGCAAGAAATAGATGCTCTGCCCCTGCTGCTTGAACATGATCTTGTATAATATCGCAGAAAAAATGAGCATTCCGCCTACAGAGATCAAGAAGTTCAAGTTGCGATCAAGCGCTCCTACCGAAGTTGATCCAAAGACAAAGATGACGAAGGTCTGAATCAACATATATAAGGAATCCAAGCCAAGAATACTTGGGGTTAATATGCGGTTGTTGGTGATCGTTTGGAAGATAATGGTCGAAAATGCGATCGCGCTGCCTGTCAGAACGATGGCAAATACCTTTATCCCTCTCTTCTCGAGGACGTATTCCCAGTTGCTGCCTACGTTAATAAACATAAAGATACCAATCAGGATCAAGGCTAGCGCCGCGAGAATTGCTGTCTTGGACTTATAAGTCATATGCCTTTCTTCTCCTCAATAGTAAGTACAAGAAAATTGCGCTGCCGATGACACCGACGGTCAAGCTGATCGATATCTCATACGGGTAGATGACGACGCGCCCAAGAATATCGCAAAATAGCACAAACACTGCACCTAACAAGGCCGTGTGAGATAGGGTGTTCTTCAAATGATCGCCCTGATAGAGACTTACGATGTTAGGGATGATCAAGCCAAGAAACGGAATCGTGCCGACGGTCAGGATAACCGATGCGGTGATCAAAGCTACAATGACAAGCCCGATGTTAACGACAAGCTTATAATTCAAGCCTAGATTCTTAGCGAAGTCCTCACCCATGCCCGCGATGGTAAACTTGTTGGCATACAGATACGCGATAATAATCAGCGGAATGCTGATGTACATCAGCTCGTAGCGCCCCTTCATAATCGAAGAGAAATCGCCCTGCAGCCATGCGGACATATTCTGAATCAAATCATATTTATAAGCAAAAAAGGTAGATATGGAACTAATGATGTTACCAAACATAAGTCCGACTAGCGGTATAAAGATCGCATCCTTGAACTTGATCTTATCCAAAATTTTCATAAAGATCAGGGTGCCTAACAATGCAAACGCAAAAGCGACCAGCATCTTCTGAATCGGGGATGCATTCGCAAAAAGAAGCATTGAGATAAGGATTCCGAATCTAGCTGAATCCATCGTGCCCGCCGTTGTTGGCGATACGAACTTGTTGTGGCTCAGCTGCTGCATGATCAATCCGCATATGCTCATGCTCACTCCTGCAATTAGCAGGCTCACGAGCCTCGGCACACGGCTAATGATCAGAATATCCAGTTGATCTTCTGTTAGTCGAAATACGTCTAGCGGGCTGATATCCTTCACTCCGACAAAGACGGAGATAAAAGATAGCAAGATGAGCGCTATGACCAAGTACCGTTTCTTCATGACAAACTCCCGCTGTTAGGATAACCCCATCCTGATGCTTCCGGATGTCGGTATTGAGATTGATTATCATTTATAATGACTACTATGATTATACCGTGTGTTGGAACCCTGTCAATGGATTTTCGCCAAAAAAGTGATAATGGTTATCAGTTCGATACCCACACAATGGACATTTTGTGAACAAAAGAAGGTCTGCTTCCATCGAAGCAGACCTTCTGTGACTTTTCATATATAAAATACGAGGCATATTCAAGCCTAGAGTCCTATAAGGACTAACCTTCAAAGCGATATGTCCACAATCGCTCGGTACGGTAATGAGCAAGCCGCTTCGGATCGTCAAACGAGCCATTGCCTATCAGCAGCTGAAACTGGCTTTTATGAGACTGAATCGCACGAATTTTGCGCTCTACAACATCGCTAACATCATGCACGATATCTGGAGCGCCAAGCATATCCACACTATGCTTCGTCATAGCAATGCACTGCACAATTGGACGCTCGCTCTGAGTCAGGCGCTTCACTGCTTCGATCGTCATGCGACCGGCTGCGTCATGATCAGGATGCACGCCGTGGCCTGGATAAAAAGTGAAAATCAGCGATGGACGACATTGCTTGATCTTATCCACGATTCGGCTGATCCACAGCTCTTGATCCTCAAACTCTACCGTCTTATCCATCAGCCCCCAGCTTTCTACATGCTGGATACCGATAACGTTGCAGCATTCGTGGAGCTCTTGTCTGCGGATCTCTGGCAGCGTCACTCGATTGGCGAATGGAGGCATGCCAAGATTGCGTCCCATTTCCCCTAAGGTTAAACATATATACGTGATCTGTGCTCCCTCTTCTACATGCTGAATGAGTGTCCCTGCGATGATCCCTTCGTCGTCAGGATGAGGCAGCACGACTAGAATGCGTTCGTGTTCCATGTTGTTCTCCTCTACTGTGCAGGCTGTTCCTGCTTAGAATGGTTCCTTGGACAATTGAAAAGCGACAACAAGCTTGCCTTCATCATCATGTCCTGCTGCAATGATCCGATCCTTCTCCTGCTCTTCCCAATGGGTAAGCCCTTGGGCATATACCCAGCCTGTCTCTGTCTTAAGACCGATGCGATACGGTCCTTGGCCTGCAATAGAGCCTTGGCTGTAACGAATTGCGGCATTGGTAATAAAGGCTGAGGCAGTCAGCATCGACTGATTCCGCTTATTGGCGTATGCGCCTGTCGTCATCTCAAGGTGCAGGTAGACGGCTTCGCCCTTCATTGCATCCAACATCCCCTGAAGCACTTCAGGTATAATGGGCTGCATCATCTCATCCACCCCTCTCCTGTATGTCTGTGTTGACTTATTATATCCCATTGTAGGCTCATTGAAGGAATGACGCAATAAAGCAAACTCCGATTGTTTATCCATTCGTGCCCATTCATTTTCACTCTTATATGGAAGAAAAAAAAGCCTAAGCGTGTCTTTCGGACACGATCAGGCTTTTGGGAGTACGACTTGAACTCAAAGCTTTAACTTTTTGATATCTTATAGAGATTCTAATCCTTAGGCATTGGCCGTTGCAGCTTTATGCCCCTATTTAAGGCGCTGCTTGAAACTGGATCTCAAGCGCAGGTCTGCTGGCCGCCGTCGCATGCTCCTTCGAAGCATAGCTGACATCTCCCTTGGAGCCTGCGTTTACAGGCGATATGACAACCAATGACAGCTGCTTGTCACCCGTCAAGGAAGCGATGACCTGGCTCGTAAGGTCCACTTCAACCGAGGTGCCCGATGCAGGGGCGACAAAGGTGCCCAGCACCGTGCTGCCAGCAGGCTTATTATTCCACGTTAAGGTTGACTCGGTCCACGTATCGCTTTCCACGAGCAGCACCTGATGGTTGATGCCGGTTGTCCCCGTTCCAACCGAGGTCAGCCTTAGCTTGGCGCTTTGCACGGTGCCCAACAGTTGAGACAGGTCGAACTTGAGATAGGATTGGCGCGCATAGCCCGATCCGTCATTTTTGACCACGAGGCTCGTTTGGGTGCCGAAGTTCTGGGCTGCATAAGTGCCGTCGCGGACATAGGCATCATGGGTCGGGTCGAGCACCGCTGCAAGCGCAGGCGTTGCCGAGCGCTCATTCGACGCCGCACTTTCTCCCGCGGCGTTATACGCCTTCACGGTGAAGTAATAGACTTGACCAGGCGCAAGTCCTGTCACCGTCAGTTTATTCTCCTGCGAGACGGCTGAAGCCTCGATCATCTCTGTATAGCTGCCTGATGCCGTGCCGTAGCTTACGCGATAGCCGGAGGCCCCTGCGCTGTGGGTCCATGTCAGCGCAATATTAGAGCCGGAAGGCTCGGCTTGAGTAAGAACCGGCGCCTCTGGGACGGTTGGATTCCCCATAGACAGCTTCACCGTCTGGGCGACACCATAAGTGGCGCTTGTTCTTACGGTCAGCTTAATGGTTGGTGCAAGCTGCGTTACTGTAATGGACGGGTCCAAGGCGAGCACACTGCCAGCAGGCTTATGTATCTCGAGGTGGATCTCGCCGTTATTCAGCTGCGTAGGGTCTGACACGCCAATATGAAGCTCCCCATTGCTTTCCTTCATCGTAACGGAAGCCTTCTTGTCGCTTGACAGGATAGGAGCACCATTCATCGATACTGCCTTCTGTTCATCCTTCCAGAAGTTCGCTCCCAGCACTGCATGCTCGGTGTCGAATATCGCATGCACGTCATCGTTCTGAGCGAGGACCTGTACGGTAGGATTGGCTGCATAGCCGGCAGTCGAAGCTGCGCTTTGATTTGGAAGCAGGACATAAGCATAAGAACCGTCTGTAGGCGACTTGCCATGATCGAAGGCAAGGCTCAAGTATGGATCCGTAACAGAAGCAGACGCCCCGCCCGTGTTCACCTGCTGCCAGCTTCCTGCACGAGCTTCGCGCTTCATGTTAAGGCTAGGTGCGTTCGGGAAATAATAACCGATGTCAGCGCCTGGCACAGCACCTGCAAGGTGCGCCCAGCTCACGCCATCAAGCTTCTGTGACCAGCCAAGGCTTGCAGGCTGCACAGCGCCGTTTACAGTAAGCACATTGTTTCCCGCTTCATTAAGCTTGCGGTTCTCTACAATCGTCTCCACCTGGCGATTGTCCGTGCTCTTGATTCCTGTGCCAAGCGCTGTGACGCGGTTGCCAAACAGGAACCAGGACTTCTTCCCTTGCAGGGTGCTGCCTGTATTCTGAGCATTCGAGAATTGCATGCCGACAGAACCGTAAAGCTGATCGATTGCAGAGCCGCCAACCCAGCTCATTGGGTTCATATAGCTCTTCCATGCAACCGGCGTACCGCTTCCCGAGCCATCCGTCGTTGTTCCAGGCAAACGGTACATATCTGCTGTTGCCCAGTAGTTACCGCTAAACTGCTGAAGATCGCTGTTATAAAGCGTGGTCATGCCGACGCCTGTATGCCAGCCCTTAATATTTTCCCCGTTGCCGTATTCAAAGGAAGAGATGCGCGGGGAGAACATGCTGATGCCGAATCCAAACTGATCTCCATAATGGGCGACCCGATCCATGCTAGGGAAAGCATAATGACCGATAAGGTCTCCACGCGGTATGATGGAGGCGTCATTCATGAGGTTCTTGCCCAAGATCATCTCAAACATGCCTGCTCCGGTAAAATAGTTCACGAATGTCGTATCCGTGCCAATCCATTCTTTCACCATCCGCTTGATATGCAGCGCCTCCGCAGCCGGCGCGCCTTCAGACAGGCGCAGGATGGCAAGCACAATGCCGCGTCCTGACGTATGGTCATTCGTATTCTGACGCGAAATGCCGCGGCCGCGCAAATTATCCATGATCGCTCCTTTGTAAATCAAAGGCTCAAAGCCTTCACGCACCCAGCGGAACACATTCATGGCGTTCGGGTCCGTAATATTCCAGGAGGAATCCTTCAGCAAATAGAACATATCCGCAATTCGCCCAATGAGAACAGCTCCGTAGCCGCCTGTATAAGCGATGTTGGTATGCTGGATGAAGGAGCCATCCTCATAGAAGCCATCCCCTGTTTTGACATATAAAAATGCCGGTCCCATCGCATCTCGGCCTTGCGTAATCTTGGTACTTGACTGTCCGATTATCCCTCTCAAGGCAACAACGAACGACTTGTCGAGGAGATTGGCTCCCGTCTCGGTTACGCCATTGATCGTCCGCTTGCTTGGATTCGGCACAAAGCGGTCAATGGCTCTCATATATTGATCAATTTGACTTGGAGTTAAATGATCGTACATCAACACAAGCGTATCATTCACAAGCTGAGGCGTCCCGATTTCCCAATCCCACCAGTTGCCTGTCTCCGTCTTGTTCTCGTTGTATCGGTTCGCATACGCCCAATCCAACGCGCTGATGATATCTTGTTTTAATTGTTCGTTGTGATATAAGGCTGAGCCACGCGTCGCATAGACGAGGGCCATCTGCTTCAGGCGGGAAAAATGAGTGGAAACTTGGTCCGAAGCGGTAGTGCTTTGAAGATCGCTCCAGAGGTACGTGCGTCCTGGCTGCTTGTTCATCGTATCCCAGATGCCGGTAGACTCGGGATTGCTGACCGAACGACTCTTTGCCGCAAGGTTGGCTGCAATGTCCGGATCAAGCGGATCATAGGCATCTCCTCCAGTCAGATAGGTGTGCCACTTTGCTCGCAGCACATCATATTCCGTCATGCCCGAAGATGCTTCGGCGCTCGGCATCAAAGA
Source organism: Paenibacillus sp. 1001270B_150601_E10 (assembly GCF_015558675.1). Classification (GTDB taxonomy): domain Bacteria; phylum Bacillota; class Bacilli; order Paenibacillales; family Paenibacillaceae; genus Paenibacillus_B. The sequence continues at coordinate 94,122 of NZ_JADMOL010000012.1, forward strand.
CAGCATTAAAGAAAAGGCAAGCAGCGTAGCCATAAAGCGCACGGCTAGTTTATTGGATAATGGAAGCGCTTTCGATTCTGGATAGAGCGTTGCGTCACGCATCATATTCCTCCTCATTATGACAATTCAAATGGTCAAAAAAGTCGTCCCTTTATTGCCGTTCGAAGCCTGGATGATCCTGTTATCGGTCACCTCCTCTATGCTGTTTCCCCACATGACAGGCGATGGATGCGAAGGATCGAGATTCCCCGCTGCATGCTCCTTGTCAGCAGGCTCTGCCACTGTTTAGTTGCAGTGATTAGAAGACAAGTCTAGTGTATGATGAGCGGAGAAATTTCTCAATATATTCCACAAAAGTTCTCAACATTTTCTTATCTTTTTTTTCGCTCGAAGCCGTTCGACATCCCCCACGCCAGAACGACCTTAAGTGCGCGTGATCAGCGGGCTTGGGAACCTGCGATGCCTCTTATGCCGAAAGCCTGCTCGTTATCGCAAAAAAGGCAGGTAGGTGCAACCATCGTTACACCGTACTCCGCCTTTGCAAAAGGAATGGGGGTTTTGCCTTATTGCATTCCCACTTCCGGGATTCCTTTAGTTATGAAGCATCTCCTGATCCTTTGCGATGGTAGCATCCACGCACTTGATTACCGTTGAGCTAAAGCCTGCGTCCTCTAAGGCGCACAGCCCAGCGATCGTCGTTCCGCCTGGAGAGCACACTTTATCAATGAGCACCCATGGCGCATCCTCGCTCTCCAGCACCATTTTGGCACTGCCCAGCACCGCCTGCGCAGCGATGCGTGTCGCTTTTTCCTTTGACATACCTGCCTTCAAAGCCCCTCTAGCCAGCGCATCAATAAAGAGGTAAGCATACGCTGGTGAGCTTCCTGCAATTCCAATGAATATGCTAAATGAATCCTCATCCAGCTCCATTGCCATCCCAATCGCATTAAACATATCCAGGAGGTATTGAACCTGCTCTCTTGTAGCCACAGCATTCCCTGCTATAGCACTCATGCTGGCGCCGACTAAAGCATTGACATTCGGCATCGCCCGTACGATTGCGACAGGTGCATCTTCCCCGATCATTTGCTGTATACGCTCAAGCGTCAACCCCGCTGCAATGGATACAATCAGCGGCTGACGGGATTGGATCAGACCTTTAAGCGGCTGAAGCAGTGCCTCGAATTGATGTGGTTTGACCGCTAGGACAACCACATCCACTCGTTCAAGCAGCTCTTCGCTCGAACAACACGCGATGGTGCCCGTCTCCTCTGTAAATGCCTTTAATTTATCAGGCGAGTGATCGGTTACATAGACCTGCTTCGCGTCAATAAATGATTGTGCGATTACGCCTCGAATAATTGCACTGGCCATGTTGCCAGCCCCGATAAATCCTACTCTCATGCTGTCATCTCCTTCTCTTCAATCATACCCCATTGCAGGAGGGGTTAATCTCCTGCTGTCAGGCACAATACATAAAGCCCCACGCTGGTACGTTCTCCAACGTGAGGCTGTCGTTCTTAGCATCTTCCATCCGGCGGCTGTTCGCTTCAACCCCTCATATACTCAAACTCAATGAGGGTATTCTTCCCCTTAAGAACGGATGGCCTGCTTCGCAAATTCGCAAAACGAAACAAGATCTTCCTTCGTCGAGAAGCCAGCTTGAGCGAGCTTCGGCTGTCCGCCGCCTCTGCCCTGGTAGCTTTGCAGATGCTCTTTGAAGAAGCCTCCGCAGGATAACTCGTTCACGCCGCTATGGGCAAGCACAACCTTCTGTTCTTCCATACTTCCTAAGAGCACCACGTCATCCACTAGACCCGTCACTTTAAGCGCAAGCTGCTGAAGCTCCTGCATCGACTTATCCTCATACAGCTGATAGAGGAGACCGCCTTCACCGCTCTTCACCAGCTCATCTGCTTCATAGGCTGCAAGTCGTTCCATGGCAGCGTCCAGCTTCATCTTCTGTGCCCGAGTCTCCTGATCCCATTTTTCCACACGATCCCATATATCTCCATGACCTGTATTGAAGCGCTGAGCCAGGGCATCCAAGATATGTACGCTGTCCTGATAATCTCGCAGCGCGCGGGTCCCGCACTTGAACGTAATCCGGACATGTCCCTTCTGCTTCTCTGCACGCAGTAGCTTCATCAGTCCAAGCTCACCAGTACGGCTAACGTGGGTCCCTCCACAAGGATTGTACTCCACGCCTTTCATCTCCACGATTCGAATGGACTCGGTCACCTTCGGCATTTTTACAACCGGGAGCGTACGAAGCTGTTCTTCTGTCACAAAGTAGCTGACGATCTCAAGGTTGCCCATGATCTGTTGATTCACTTCCTGCTCAAGCTTCAACATCTCCTCACCAGATAAGGTTGGGAGCTGAAGATCAATGGTGGCATACTCTTCTCCGAGATGAAAGCTCAACGTCTCTGCCCCAAGCAGCTGTAAGGCCACTGCTGACAGCAGATGCTGGCCGCTATGCTGCTGCATATGGTCGAAGCGGCGCTCCCAATCAAGCACACAGTGAACCTCTTCTTGAGTTGGCACAGACTCCACCTGATGTATCACTTCATCGCCGTCTAGCACCACATCTACAACTGAAATGCCTTCGATGGTGCCTTGATCACAGGGCTGTCCGCCGCCATGAGGATAAAATGCTGTTCTATCCAGCACCACATAGTGCGATCCATCCTGCTCATAAGCTCGCATAACCTTGCTTGTCCACGCGTTGGCGTAAGCTGATTCATAATATAGCTTCTCCGTCATGTTTTCCCCTCGCTATGCCATAGTCCCCCCATTGTAACAAAAAGGCACCATGGACGCACAAACGAAATCTTTTTTCCAAGATTCAAAGACCGATTCTATTCATTAGCCGTAATCGAAAAGGATTCCCCATCATATATTAAGCAGTGCAGGTCATGACAAGCATAACGCACCTGAAACCTTTTGATGACAAATATGCTCGAATATGGTATAAATATAAGCACACAGCAAGAAAATACCCGTTTTTTGCCGAATTTCGGCCCAATGCTCACAAGGTCTAGTTTATCCTCCTCCTTTCACCTCTATAGACTTTGAATCGGCAGCGACCTTCACACCTATCCCAATGTTATCAACTTATGCATGACTCCTTCACCCTAAGCGTTTGCAAGCTCTTAACAAACCCATCATCCTTTGACTATCAAACACTTTCGTATGGCCGCCGTACCGTCACATGGTCCTGTACCTTATGTTTGACCGCTATCTCTACCAATCAAGTTTAACCGCTTACATTCTACCATCTCAGCAGCACCTATACTCTTTATCATGTCCAGTTATGGAGAAAGGAACAGGCAAGTTATTCAATACACATACGCTCTATGAACAAACTCTTGGGAGGCGATGATTAATGTATGGAATCCACTATAAGTGGACGGAATGGATGCTGCACGTCAAATGGTTTACCGAAGATTATGACTGGAGCCCCCAACCATTTAGCAAAGTTGTTACACCTACCTTTTGGTTTTGGCTGTTTTTTACGATGTTTGCTTTGTTTCTCGTTACAATTGGTCAACACTGGATGGAGAGGTTCACGGTTGTCCAAAAGGTGCATAGCACGCTTAATAAGTTTAAGCGATATAAGCTATTAGTGTTTCGAATCGGGATTGGAATTGGGTTGACCCTGCAGCTTGTTACAGGCACCTACCTTGCTCCTAAGATGGTCTCCAATGAATGGTGGGTCTATATTGTTCTTGGAATCGCGATTGCAGGCCTGTTTCATAAGCGTCTTCTTCCTGTGAGTGGAGCAGCTCTTGCCGTCCTTTATATTAAAGCGATTTTATCTTATGGATTATTTCTGAGCTTAGACTACGCCTTTTATCCTGGCATCATCTATGTGCTGTTCGTATCCGATCGGCCTTGGAATCGTACGGCTTTGCCAGTGCTGTATGTATGGATGGGCGTCTCTCTCGCCTGGGTTGCCATGGAGAAGCTGACAATTGCGAAGCTTGCCTGTTCCCTCATGCATGAATATGGAATCCCTACGCTGGGCTTCACCGTGGAGGACTTTGTCCTCATTAGCGCTTTTATTGAAATGGGGCTGGCATGGGCCTTTATGGTAGGCTTGATGAATCGCTTCTCCGCTTTATTGCTTACGAGTGTATTTATTTTAACGACCTCTGTCTTTGGCTTCACCGAAGTCGTTGGCCATACGATTGTTCATACCCTGCTCCTGATCTTCATCATCATGGGGCGCGAGGAACCAAGCCTGCCAACACGCTTCCATCGTTCCATGGTACTGCGATGTTTATTCGTCACGGTAAACTTCGGCATTATGGTATTTGGCCTCATGGCAGTCTATATCTGGATGGGGCATATTTAGTGAATAAAGCCTATTCCAAGGATGTCTAAGCTCCTATCTCGGTGCTAGTGGCAGCTTGATTAAGCTGTAGTATAAACTAGGAAGCAATGAAATGAACTTATCCCTAAACAATGAGGCCGCATTATGAGGAAGCTCTCCTCTATGCGGCCTCATCTATTAAAATACATGTTCTCGGTCGAGAGGGTTAAATCACTTCCGTCTCCTTCCAAAATACTGTGCCTTCGCCATACTCCTTGGTGACGTGATCATGCAGCGTCATATCGATACGATGAAACTGGTTATAATCCAAGCCCGGTTCATGGCTGACATGAACGAGATATGCATAGATATGCCGACCCTCGCCGGCACTTTCCAGAACTTTATTAACGGCGTAAATGGTTGAAGGAACACCATCGATTCGCACCTTACGCGGAACGCTCTGAAGGAATAGATCTCCAATCCATTGATTCTAGCATTGACAACCATATCAGCAAATAAAGGAACGTCCCACGCCCAATACTCCAGATTGTGAACACCGTAATCCTTGCAAATGAAAATATCATGATACAGCCCTGGCTCTACTTCGATCTCATAGCAGCCTTTCTCATCCGTAAGAACCTCAACGACGGGCGTAAATCGATGATTATCAAGTCTAACCGTCGCCCCTTCCAATGGATTGCCGTTGAAATCCTCTACTCTTCCAGTGAGCTTTACTCGCTTCGACACCTGATCACCCCATAATCATTCCATTGGAGGAAGTATAAGGGATCGTCGCGCATTTGAATATGAAGCATGTAACATGTGTACTTTTCGTAAATAAATCGATCCTATGCTATCATAAAAGGCACGACTTGATCATACTAGCCAAATACCTAACGGTATATATGTGCAACAGATGCGTCTTAACTAGAGTTCTAATGCTTCAACTTCTTTTATCTGCTCCTATAGAAACGAGGCGCACAGCCTGTGAAAACAGACATATGATGAAGAGACTTGTTCGTTTTACTACGAAAGAAGGTGAAGCCAGGATGAGATTGCTGCGCAAGATGGTTCATCCCGATACGCCCAGCGGACAGATTCGTATCTATGAGCGCAAGGCTGCACGAGCCATTGTGCTGGATGGCCGTCAAATCCTGCTTTTATATACAGCGCGCTACAATGACTACAGCTTCCCAGGAGGCGGCGTTGATCCTGAAGAAGACCTGATTACAGGATTAAAGCGGGAGCTTATAGAAGAGACGGGGGCCAAAAATATTAAAATTCTAAGCGAGTACGGCTATATTGATGAGTACCGCCCCCATTATAACCCCGAACACAATGTCATTCACATGCTCTCCTATTTCTATATATGCCAGATTGATCGTGAGCTCGGAGAGGCTAAGATGGAAGATTACGAGGCATTAAATGGCATGTCTGCGGTGTGGATCAATCTCTATGACGCGATTGCGCATAATCGAAAGGTTATGAAAGACAAGGAAGCGTCCATGGGACTGTCCATTGAACGGGAGACTTATGTATTGGAGCTTGTGGCGAAGGAATTACTTCACGAGACTGGGTAACATTCATATGGAAAGTGTTAATACTACAAGCATAGATTGAAAAAGATTGGGTTCAACGTTAAGCGGCATCAAGCGTCTCTTCTTGCTTATGCTGCTATTGTTGGGACAAAGGAGAAGATATGGCACAAGCAAACAACAAACAACGCTGGAACGATCTGATTGAGCTTCTACTCTATGTCATTTGCGGCGTGTCCCTTGTCTATTTTGCGATTAAAGGAAACAATCCGAAATGCTTTCAAGCAGTGCTTATCATTGCTGTACTGTTGCTGCTGCGCGGATTAATCAAATTAACAAAAAGCGAGCTTCCTCCAGCCCTTCGCTTTTCGGTGCTGCTCTTTATCGCACTTACCATGATGTTCGCCAACATGTTCAGCATGTACGGCATGATCCCGTATTTGGATAAGATTGAGCATCTACTTTCTGGCGTTATCCTTGCCTTTGTCGGCTTGTTCCTATTCGAAAGGCTAGCAAAGCGTCATGGCGACCCTGAGAGCATTCCGCCACAGCTGGCAGCATGGTTCTCGCTCTGGTTTGCCATCGCGATGGCGGGCGTATGGGAGATCTATGAGTTCACCGTGGATCATCTATTCGGCCTCCGATCTCAGAACGGCAGCCTGAATGATACCATGCTGGACATCATTTGCGGCACAGTGGGAGCAATTGGAGCCACGTTATACTTGCACTTCACGTCTAAGAAAAAGTAATACTGTCTTTTTATAGACCCTTTAATAATGAACGACCGTGTTTAAAAACCAGATATATCACCAAACAGATGCTGGTCTGGTCATCAAAGACGAAATCCATGATAAAAAGGACATCCCCTATAAGGATGTCCTTTTGTTGTTCCACCATGATGCGAGTTAGTCCCGGCTAGCCAGCTTGGCAAGCAGACGCAGCACCTCGATATACAGCCATACCAAGGTTACAGTCAACCCAAATGCACCGTACCACTCCATATATTTAGGAGCCCCGTGCTGTGCGCCGTTCTCAATAAAGTCAAAGTCGAGCACCAGATTGAGAGCCGCGATAATGACGATAAAGACAGAGATCCCAATTCCAATGAGACTACTCTCATGCAGATAAGGAACGGTGATGCCAAAGAAGCTTAAGACAAAGCTTATGAGATACACGAGGGCAATTCCCGCCGTCGCGGCAAAGACACCGAGCTTGAAGTTCTCTGTCGCCTTGATCATACCTGACTTGTAAGCGAGCAGCAGGCCTAAGAATATGCTGATGGTAATCAAAGCTGCCTGCAGTGTAATGCCGCCTTGGAAGGTCTCGTAGGTTGCGGACAGCGAGCCTAAGAATACCCCCTCCAGCACAGCATACACCGGTACCAGATAAGGCGCCGTTGTTGGCTTAAAGCTGACGATAAGCGCTAAGACAAACGCTGCAACAGCTCCGCCAATCGCATACATCAAGACGTCATAGCCCTGAAAGTACATGGACCATGAGACAGAAGCGCCTGCCAGAAGCAGCGCAAGGGTCATAAATGATTTGTTGACCGTTCCGCCAATGGTCATCCGTTCTTCAGAATGAGATTGATTCTGCTCAAAAACTTTATCGCTTAGTGTAGGGTTACCACTTCTTCCGATCAAACGTAATCCTCTCCTTCATTCAGCATTTGGTAGAATACCATTATATTAACATATGTTCATATTTATTAAGGTGACCTTTTTGATATTCACGTGCTGGAATTTCAGGAATCGATAGGGATTGATCGTCTGAAAGCTCACTTTTCGATCCCAAGGATACAATAAGCAGGTCTTTACACCGGCTGCATAGCATTCAAACGGCTGTATACGCCGCCTTTCGCCACAAGCTCGTCATGCTTGCCCTGCTCCGCGATCCCTTGCTCGTTCATAACGATAATGCGGTCTGCATTCCGAATCGTAGACAAACGATGGGCAATGACAAGTGTTGTACGGCCGACAGACAATTCGGCAAGGGATTCCTGGATCGCCGCCTCTGTCTCCGTATCCAGTGCAGAAGTCGCCTCATCTAGAATCAAGATCGGCGGATTCTTCAAGAACATGCGGGCGATCGACATCCGCTGCTTCTGTCCTCCAGACAGCTTCACGCCGCGCTCGCCAATGACCGTGTCCATGCCTTCTGGCAGCTTCTCAATATGCTCAGCGAGTGAGGCTCTTCTTGCCGCTTCCCAGATCTGCTCATCAGTCGCATCAAGATCGCCATATGCAATATTCTCCCGAATCGTACCAGAGAAAAGGAACACATCCTGCTGTACAATCCCGATATGCTTGCGAAGCGACTCCAGCTTCATATCCCGTATATCGATGCCATCAACGGTGATGCGTCCTTCATTCACATCGTAGAAGCGAGGCAGCAAGCTGCAGATGGTCGTCTTCCCTGCCCCGGATGGGCCGACAAAGGCGATCGTTTCTCCGGCACGAATATTCAGGTTTATATCCCTTAAAATCGAGCGTCCTTCCTCATAACCAAACGAGATGTGATCAAAGTGAATGTTGCCTTTTACATGATCAACCTCGATGGCATCCGGTACATCCTGAATCTCTGGATCAGTATCCATCACTTCAATGTATCGATTAAAGCCAGCAATACCTTTTGGATAGCTTTCAATGACCGCATTGATCTTTTCAATCGGACGGAAGAAGATGTTCGACAGCAGAATGAACGCCATGAACTCCCCAAGCTCCAATCTTCCATCAATATAGAACCAAGCGCCGCAAACCATTACGAAGATCGTAATCAGGCGCATCATCATATAGCTGATCGAGATGCTCTTCGCCATCGTCTTGTACGCTAACAGCATTGTCTTCCGGTAATTTTGATTATCAACCGCAAACAGCTTCTCTTCATGCTTCTCGTTCGCAAACGATTGAACAACACGAATACCGCCGATGTTGTCCTCAATGCGAGCATTAAAATTGCCCACTTCGCCGAACAAGCGTCTATAGGCCTTCGTCATTCGACCGCCAAAGAAGATGACTACAGCAGCCATCAGCGGAACAATGATAAAGGTAATCAGCGCAAGCTCCAGATTAATTGACGCCATTAACGCAAAGGAGCCTACAAGCGTCATGACCGCGATAAAAATATCCTCTGGGCCATGGTGCGCCATCTCGCCAATATTGTTCAGATCGTTCGTGATTCTGCCGATCAGATGGCCCGTCTTCTGATTGTCGAAGAATCGGAAGGACAGCTTCTGGAGATGCGAGAACAGCTTTCTGCGCATATCCGTTTCAATATTAATGCCAAGCATATGTCCCCAATACGTAACAATATAATTCAGAACTGTATTCAGCGCATAAATGGCTAACAGTCCGATACAAGCAAGGACGATCCACTTCCAATTGCCCGTCGGAAGCAATTCATCGATGAATCGGCTGATCGCGACCGGGAACGCAAGCTCTAGCAGTCCTGCAATGACGGCACAGGTAAAGTCGAGAATAAAGAGACCTTTGTAAGGCTTGTAATACGAGAAAAACCTCTTTAACACTTGCAAGGCTGACCACTCTTTCTTCTGTTTGAACTTAGGAATCTACCATTTGTATGAATCTTCCTATACAGAAATGTTATTATATCACAGGATGATATGACAGAATCATTGATATTCAAAATTTACATATGTCCTATATAAAAACCCGAACAAAAAAGCAGACCGCTCCCTGTTGATAAGGTGAACGATCTGCTTTGATTGTTGCTGGCTTAACTGCTTATTTGTTTCCACGAATATATTGCGGCGAGTGCACATCTTTAATCAACAGCAGGCCATCATATTGATCACGGGCAACAAGACTCTCAGGAATCATGCCCCAGCTGTATGCATACTGCGGCTCAAACATCCACGAATTGCCGCGCTCATTACTACGGTATTTAAGGTCAATAAAAGTATACGGCGAGTTGCTTGCTTTGGACACAATGGACTCTATCGATCCCTCTTCTAATGGAAGAACATCGTGCACGGCCCCGGAGTTATCGGACGTTTTGCCGCTTACCGGATACAATCCCAGCACATAGCTGTACTTTTTCCACTCTTCCGGAAGGCGTTCTCCCATCAGCTTAACTGGATAAGGAGAGCCCATTACTTCACTGTGTGCTTTGCGAATATGGTCATTATGCGCCCATACGATAAATTTCTCATTCGGGTACACTTCAGTCGCAAGCCAGATCAAGTTATCAAGCATCGCTTGGTCCCGCCATTCCATTGACTCTAGGAACGTCTCGGCGTAGGCCGTGTAATCTTCTTCTGCATAGCTGCGATTAGCCTTAATAGAGAGCTCGACATACTCGTCTGCTACACGAATGCGATCCTGAAGACTACGCTCCAACTGCTTCACAAGCTTAGGATTAGAAGGATACAAGGCTTGGATGTGCTCCTCGCTTCCCTTCGCCTTGAGTGCGCGCAGCGCTTCCTTGTAGACGCCAATCAGGCGGTTTTTCTCATTTTGATACGCCTCAAGCTCGGTTCCTCCAGAATAGTCAGCAAGCTTCTCTTCTGCTTGTTTCAAGCGCTCGGCGAGCTTCTCATCCTTAAGCCATTTGCCATCCATAAGTGGAAATTGGAGCTGCATATCAAAGCCGGTCAACATAAGCGGCTTCTCGCTGGCCTGGGTCTCCTTCAAGTAGTCGAACAAGGGGAGAATCTCCTTGCTCCACCATACGCCGAAGATCGAGTCCTTCATCGTCTGTTCGGCACTCTGGCTGGCTGCCTGTCCGTAAGCAACCGAAGCATTGCTTAGCCCGCTTTCAAAGGCAAGCACATTATAGCCCATTTCCTCATGAAGATATTGAATCAGTCTCGTCTTGGCCTGGTTAAACTCGGCAACACCATGAGAGCTCTCCCCGAGAAATACGATGCGCTTATCATGCAGCAGCGGCTTAAGCACCTCAAGATCCTTGAAGCTTTCTTTCTCGATCTTGCCTTCGACAGGCATAATCGTATCCAAACGATACGCATGATCCCTTGTCCATGCCTCCCAATCGGCCAGCGCCTCCTTGGTTGTTCGCGCTACCTGCGACACGGCCTCGCCCATCTGATTCAGCTCAGCCGCATACACCGGAGCTGTACTTGCAAACAATTGTACACCTAGTACAGCCGCTGCAACGATCCCTGTAAGCTTACGTCTGTTCATCTTCGCCATCGATCATTCATCCCCTTAAGTATTGATCTCTTCTGTCCTGCTGTTTCTCTCTCCATTACTCCTCAGCGATCTCACATCATCCTGCATACTTTTAAAAGAACTACTCTTCCCAGAACAGATCGTCCAGTGTTCGTCCTAATGCCTTACATATCGCGACACATAGACTGAGAGAGGGATTGTACTTACCAAGCTCAATCAGACCTATCGTCTGTCGGGATACTCCAACGATTCGCGCTAGCTCATCCTGAGAAAGATCCTTCTCCACACGCGCCATTTTCATCTTCAAATTTTTCATTGTGCTGTACCTTTCTCATCCCTATTCAATGAGGTCGCTATCTTCAAGATCGCTGTCTGAACGACGTTTGCTCAATCTATTCATCGCGAGGTGACTAACGGCTGTCAACACAACAAAGAAAGGAATGTACATCATTAGACTTGCGAAAAAAACGATAAAGAAATACTCTACTTCAAGTGTCCCGCTTCCATCACCATAAAGATATGCGCTGCGGAATCCAAAGAACAAGGCAAGAAATAAGCCTGATGCAAGACCGATCAAGATTTGCTTCTTCGTCATGGAGAAGCGATGCGTCTGATCGTGCACCTCAACCTCGTCAGCGTATACTCCTGTGCTGACACTTCGAATCGCATAATATACCCCATTCACAATAAGGATAATGAGTTCTGTATATACCGGCTGCCCCTCTGTGAAAAAGAACGTCTTCACAATGACCGATATACAGCAGATGATCATTACCAGAACCCAGGCTTCCTTCGCAATTTGATTTTTCAGATTCATGATGCGTTCGTCTTGAACAGCGTTTCGTTTAAACCATTTCATATCACATGCCACCCTCATGGTTATTTCTTCTAAGTGATTTTGATTATAACGATATATCGCGCATTTTGCAATATATATATGTCATTTAGTTTTATATATTATACTTTATGACGCATAGAAATTGCCCTGCGCATATTCCCTGGAAGTCGCTTCTGCTGCGTATTTCACCATGAAAGGGCAGCTTATCCCTATTAAAATAAAAGAAGCCCTTCCTTATCTCGATGAAGATAAAGAAGGACTTCTATTCAACGGCTGCATATGCGATTTAGTGGCTTACACGCTTATTAGCTCATGCGCTTTCCGTTCCAAGCCATGAATCCGCCCTGCAAATGATGAAGGCTTCCGTAGCCGCTCCGCATTAGCTTTGCTGCAGCTTGCTTGCTTCTCATTCCACTTTGGCAGTACAAAAATAACGCTTTGTCCTTTGGAATCTCAGATAGCCTCTGGTCCAACTGGGATAGCGGAATATTTTTGGCACCTGCAATATGCCCGCTCTTAAACTCCTGAGGCTCGCGAACGTCAATGAGCATATGAGGCTTCGTTTCCTTCAGCTTCTCAGCGAAGACTGTATGGTTAAGCTCGGTTAAGCCTTTTACTTTTGCAAATTTTTTATAGAAGAACCACGCGATCACTAGCAAGAACAGAACAATAAATCCATTTGTGGCATCCATGCTGTAGGTTGCTCCTTTCCGACTCCATATCTTGATAGTTAAAGAAACAGCTAAGTTCACTTATTTATGTCGATTTATTCCCCGTATGCTTTCTCTCCCGGCCATTCCGACATCCCACCGGGCATGTTAATCACGTTATAGCCCGAGCGGTGTAGATACTCGCATGCCATTTGGCTTCTACCGCCGCTTTGGCAAACCAGAATGGTTTGTACGTTTGGATCGAATTCCGATATACGATCCGGAATCTGCTGCAGTGGAACATGCTTCGCCTGCGGGATGTGTCCGAGGAACCATTCGTTTGGTTCGCGCACATCTACAATCGTAAGCGCCTCTCCCTGCTTTAGCTTCTGAGCGATTTCTTCTGGCGACCATTCAGGCCATGCTTGTGTATTCATGATCATCTTCTCCTTTGGTGATTCTTCATGGATCATCGATCCTCTACGTTCTACGTTACGTCTACCATTGTTTCGTTCATTCAGATATATTGATATATCATAATATTAAGATTTTTTGATTATAGATATAATCTCTACATCACATCTAGTGATCACCTCTAAGCTCCAACTCCCTTGCTCATTGCATTCCTATTGCGAATGCAGCGGCATCAATTGCAGCCAATCGATTACAAATGCGACTCCACCCAGCGCTTCAGCTCAGATGCTGGCTTAGCTCCCACGGATGAAGCTACTACTTCTCCTTGCTTGAACAGCAGCAAGGTTGGGATCCCTCTTACTTGGTACTTCGCTGCGGCAGCTTTATACTGATCGACATTCATCTTCGCTACTACGACACTGCCACCCAGTTCTCCTGCTATTTTCTCCAGCTCTGGCGCAAGCATTCGACAAGGTCCGCACCATGGCGCCCAGAAGTCCACCAGTACAGGCAGATTAGATTGTAATACTTCTTTATCAAAGGTTGAATCGGTAACTTGAATAGGTGACATCCCTACTCCTCCTTTTGTTATCGCCTTGGAACAAGGCTTGCATTTTTTATTATAATATCATAATATTACGATATAACGTTGTTGTAAAGAGAGGCGGACTCACGGATGGACAATAATTTTAAAGCCTACAACGAGACAGCCGAGATTCTGAAGGCACTCGCTCATCCCGTGCGATTATGCATCGTAAGGGGATTAGTACAGAAGGGCAAGTGCAATGTCAGCTACATGCAGGATTGCCTCGAACTGCCGCAGTCTACGGTGTCTCAGCATTTACAGAAGCTGCGGACGATGGGCATCGTGGAGACGGATCGGCAGGGCCTTGAGATTTTTTATTCCGTTAAGGATGAACGAATCAAGAAGATCATTAACTTATTTTTAGAGGAGGCGTAAGTTCATGGGTAAAAAGGTATTGATCGTAGGCGGCGTAGCAGGAGGAGCTTCAGCGGCAGCTAGACTTCGCCGTTTGGATGAGCAGGCGGAGATTGTCATGTTCGAGCGGGATGAATACATCTCCTTCGCGAACTGCGGCCTGCCATACTACATTGGCGGCTCCATACAAGAGCGCGGCAAGCTGCTCGTGCAGACCCCTGAAGCCATGAAGAGCCGCTTCAATATTGACGTGCGCGTGCACAGCGAAGTGGTGTCGATTGACCCGACACAGAAGGTCGTTACCGTACACAGCAAAGATAAAGGCACGTACGAGGAAAGCTACGATGCGCTTATTCTATCCCCAGGGGCGAAGCCGATTCGCCCATCGCTGCCAGGCATCGACAGCCCTAGTATTCATACGCTTCGTAACGTCAATGACACAGATAAGGTCAAAGCCAAAGTATCCGAGGAAGGAACTCGCTCCGCAGTTGTCATCGGCGGTGGATTCATTGGCGTGGAAATGGCGGAGAATCTAAAGGAGCTTGGACTTGAAGTGACCTTGGTGGAAGCTGGATCGCAGATTCTGGCTCCATTCGATGCGGAGATGTCCTCTGTATTGACCAAAGAACTGCAACACCACGGCGCGAACGTCATTTTGTCCGATATGGTGCAGGGCTTTGAGCAGAACGGCAATCAAGTGAAGGTGCAATTGGCAAGTGGCCATGCGCTCGAGGCCGATATGGTGCTGATGGCGATTGGCGTCACTCCGGATGTCTCCTTCCTAAAGGAGAGCGGCTTGAGCTTCGGTCCACGGGGCCACATCTTAGTTGACGAGCATATGAAAACAAACCTGGAGGATGTGTATGCGGTTGGAGATGCCGTTGAGGTCGTTGATTATGTTAATGGCCAGAAGACGGCGATTCCGCTCGCTGGTCCTGCCAATAAGCAAGGCCGTATCGCTGCGGATAACGTATCTGGTCTTGGAACGACGTACAAAGGCTCGCAGGGCACATCGATCATTAAAGTATTCGGCCTGACGGGTGCTGCAACAGGCAACAACGAGAAGACGCTGAAGCGCCTTGGCCTTCCTTATCATGTGGTCAATATACATCCAAGTTCCCACGCAACCTACTATCCGGGCGCGAATCCGATGTCATTGAAGCTGTTATTCAATAACGAAGGCACCGTGCTTGGCGCACAGGCTGTCGGTGTAGATGGCGTCGATAAGCGAATCGATGACATCGCCACCGTTATCCGTCTTCGTGGTACAGTTACGGATCTTACGGAGCTGGAGCTGTCCTATGCACCCCCATACTCCTCCGCCAAAGACCCGGTGAATATGGCAGGTTATGCAGCGGAGAACATGTTAACGGGATTAACAGAGGTATTCGTTCCTGCTGATTTGGATGGCGTGTCCTTGCAAGACATTCAGCTTGTGGATGTTCGTACGCCGCTTGAGCACAGCAGAGGCCATATCGAGGGTTCTGTCAACCTTCCGGTTGATGAGCTTCGCGATCGTATGCAGGAGCTCTCGCCAGAACAAGAAGTATGGGTGTATTGCCAAGTGGGGCTTCGCGGGTACACGGCATCCCGTATTCTGAAGCAGCATGGCTTCAAGGTGAAGAACCTGACTGGCGGCTACAAAACCTATCAGATGTCACAACCGCTCGCCAATACAGCTGCGCCTGTTGCAGCAAAGTAATGTAACTTTTTTATTCGAATAAAGCCATGCTATGATCATAGGAGGAGGATTGGTTCCAATGGAGCTAGACTCCTCTTTTTATTATTTTGAATCAGCGGATATGTTGAAATGGACCGCTTGGAATAAGGAGCGAAACGTCATGGGCATTCAGATCGCCACGAAACAGGACATGCCATGGGTAAACGAGCAGTACGAGAAAGCAAGATTCGTACCCAGTCAATATGACCATGAGCATATCGCCATTGTCACCTATAACGATCAACATGCAGGGGTTGGCCGATTGGTTTTTGTGAGCGAGGATGAGGCCGAAATCGGCGGCATCTACATCACTGAGGAATTCAGAGGCCTTGCTCTTGCACATCAGCTTGTCAATGATTTGGTTCAAAAAGCGAGAGATCGACAGCTGCGGCAAGTGTACTGTCTTCCTTTTGAAGAGCTGCTGCCTTTTTATGAAAAGTTCGGGTTTAAGCTAGCCAGCAACAACCCTAACTCCATTCATCCTGCCATTGCCAAAAAGCATCAATGGTGCTTGGACAACTACGACAAGAACGTTCTATTGCTTGCGTTAACCTAGTGGATAGGAAGAGGCACGGAAAGCATCTCTTCGGATGGCTCTTGCTTCTTGTTCATCTACACGATCGTTTAGGCACATTCGCAGGAATGGCCCCACAAGAGAAAAAAGTCTCCGAGACGTCTAAGTCAATCGGAGACAGTATCATTAACCGTAGCCATATATACGAATCGTCCACAGACTCTATCTTTTTTCCGAAGCAGTTCCTGAGACATGTCTCTTGCGGCGTATCCTTCCAAGAAAAAAGATGAACAGCATGAGCATTAGACTGACGAGTAGGATCTCCCCTGCCCGTACACCATAAGGCCCGAGCAATAATAATAGTCCATGTCGAAGCGGAAACTTGCTCATATCAAGCGGAATGAAGCTAACAAGATCTCTGTACAGGATATTCACTACAAGGGAAAACAACAAGTATCCGAATCCCGTTGTTATCGAGCAGATGACTAAGGCTCGCATAGGCAACGCCCTGATCCGCTTAGCCATACCTAATACGAACACGACTAATACAGGTATCGAAATATAAGGATAGTAAATGATGGCCCCGTCATAAGGACTACCGATGAAATGATCGTATAGCCCATATACACCAATGAAAAAAGACAGCAGGAGAGAAACCAGCACCGAGATCACGCCGACAAAAAAGAAAATAGGAAACATCGCCCTCATCCACCTCCTGACTTATGAACTTAGCGGCATCACATGAGGAAGGCTCCTGCCATACAGGAGAAATGGTTTAGCCCCTGAACCACCTTCTCCATCGCATTCGACGTGGCTCTAATAAAGTAATACTCCGAGAAGTATGACATATGGATGTGCTTATCGTATCCCGCTTTGATCCGCATGTAAAGCTGGGGAAGGCAGCTCACGTCTAGAAAGGAAATACAATTTCTAGGAGGACACGCAAACATTTGACAGTATATTCATGCGTCTTTTTATATCCTGCTCACTTTTCAAACGTCTTGCAAACTCAACCTTCTTGGAATCTCCGCTAAGACATCTTGCCCACCTTCTGTTTGATAGCACATATAGCCTCCCTTTTAGGGATATTATGTGTATACAAGAATGCACTTCTAAAAAAGTTCAAAGTAGGATTACATTCATTACACGAATCGACTCCTTACTCTAGCTTTGCTCAAAGGAGTTAATTATGACAAGGGAAGCGAGTAGACCTTTATCTTCACAAAAAGAAGCCAACTTTACACCTCTATAAATTACAGTAGACTACTAAGACATGTATCTGAAAACTCATTACTGAGTCAATTTAAAAATAGTAGCCACGAGGCGAAAATGTTTGATTTTATTGAAAAAGCACTTAACTAAGTGGGGTTCTTTGTATAAATACCAATCCACTTTCCCTGAATTTCGACTATTCGATTTAGGTGGAATTGTATAGAATTCCCGTTTCGCCGTAATCCAATTCCGAATAGCATCGGAGCCATGTGTTCTACAACATTTTTTAAAAAGAGATGCTCTGGTCACTTTCTCTAACCAAAACATCTCTCTTTCATAAAATATATACGACGGATTGTCAAGCTAAGTACGACAGTTCATCCATGAAAGCTTCGTGAGCAGACATCCAGCCTAGACATTTACGAGGACGATTATTAATGAGAAAGATAGCCTTGGCCAAATCTTTATCGGTGACCAAAGCAAAATCATGACCCTTTGGGAAGAATTCTCGAAGAAGACCATGGTTAGTTGTGGTGACTTCCATTTTACACGAAACTAACATGGGCCTTTTTGTATTTTAGGTGTCGCACTTCATATTACAATCCGTCATACTTTAATAGCTACAAAGAACAAATATTTAATAATAATGCTAAGAATAAAATAAGATATTAGTATGAACTGTCGACCAATACACCTCCTAACTTCAAACCATCATATACATTTTTAAATTTTGAAAAAACAAGATATTTAGTACCTGTTGAGTTATTGTTAACTCTACCTTTTAAAATACCTTCAATGCAAGCATAGGTTTTCTTACCATTCGAGATATGTGAATAGAACAACCCTCCACTATCTCCTGCCACTGCAGCTGCATTTTCAGTCAATACCATGTCTAAGTTTCCATTAGGGTCATCAAATGATTCATCCAGAACTGTAAGAGCATGAGTGCCATTACCACCAAATGATTGAGCATGTAGAGTTACTGCGTCACCGACTTCATGCCTACTTCCATTATAATCAAAGGTCCCAATTGTTAGGGAGTTTAAATTTAAGTTTACGCTTGGATCAACACTACTTACATAATTGATATATCCAGCATCAATCCTAGAAGTAGGTGAATTAACAGCATTATTCATCGACCCTATACTAGAAGATCCGTCGCTCAAATCGAAGTATACACTATTTCCACAATGCCCCGCAGTTACACCAACATATGCTCCACTCGAGTTGAATGCGTTAAATCCCAGACTACACCATGAGAAAAGTATTTCATTCGGTCCCATATTTATTCTTTCACCAGGATATAAATCATATGCCAATTCTTCAGTAGACATGTCACCAACTATCCAATTCACCATATCCTCATTAATTTTCTTTAAAATATCATCTTTATGTAACGAGAACGACTCTTCAGAAAGATATATATTAACTTTATTTGTCTTACTATTCATACCTACACCTGATAAGCCTAATGCATTAGCTGAATCATATATTACTTTTTTACTGTTCTTCAACTCTTTTTTACTATACTTTACATACTTAAATTTTGTTTTATCAGGGTATTTGCTTTTTTCTTTAATTCTCTTCTCAAGGTTATCAACTTTCTTAGTCAATAAATATACGTTAGTCCCATCTTTTTCAGAATAAGTGCCCCCAAAGATATCGCCATATTCTGATTCTAAGTATTCCTTTATCGCTTGACGATCTTCTAATCGAGCATCGTTTAATTTAATAGACTCAATATCTTTTACTGTACTCTCAATAGATTGTTGTACAGTTTCTACAGATTGTTTAGAGTCCATAGGTATCGCCTTGTAAATTTTCCCTTCATATTCATAATTTCTAATTTTGTAAGCAGCAGCCATTGGATCTTGGTAATCAGTATTTGAACCATTAGCCTCCACATTTGAATCTAGAGTAAATGAGAAAAACATTGAAAATACTAAAGTAAAATAAATGATTCTACGTAAAGTGCTCATAATTACTCCTCCTAAAATAACATTAAATTAATTTGACAAATAACAATAATGATTTACCCTCATTTCCGAGGTAATACCATTTATTAACAATACAAAAATGCCATTTTATTCAATATTATTCAATCCTTTCATAACACATTTTTCTTATATCGCAATCCTAGGCAATTCATACAAAAAATATCTATATAAACTCCTGTTTTCATTATTAATCATTTACATTAATCAAAATTCACTTGATACGTAAAGATTTTCAAGTATGAAAGGAACTTCTCCAAATTGAGGCCGCTGAATAAGTCCATTCATAAGAGGTGCGATCTTTTAAGAAAGTTAAGGAGACTGTGACTCCTTCAGGCTGTTGTGAAACCCCTTCTTTTTGTAATCGAGAAAAACTTACTCGATTCTTGCCAGAAAAAGTGGCTCTCAGATCGTTTTAAATCGATTTTTCTTCTCGGAGACCAGAGTCCTCCACATAAAAATAAGAGTGCCGAAAAGTCCTCTGGACTTTCTCGACACTCTGAAGGAGACTGTGTCTCCTTTCGCGTATAGCGAAACGCAACTCTATATGACATCATCGTACTTAAAAGATATCAACCTACTGGATGTGCTTATTGACAAGACTCTTGACCTTGCCGTAGAATGAAATGTCCTCAGTAGTACGGCGATTATCGTAGCATCTTAAATGGTCTTACACACTTTCTGCGCATGTTCTTGCAGATGTTTAATATAAGTTAATTTGTTTGATTCAAAACCAAAAGACCCTGATTTTTTTAATATATGACGGATTGTCAAGCTAAGTGCGACAGTTCATCCATGAAAGCTTCGTGAGCAGA
>NZ_JADMOL010000013.1:0-37293 GCF_015558675.1 Paenibacillus sp. 1001270B_150601_E10
TACTTACTACTTACTACTTACTACTTACTACTTACTACTTACTACTTACTACTTACTACTTATCATTTATTATACACCTTTTTGTTTACTTTGAGTAACGTTTTAGAAAATAAAAAAAGACAACGTTGGTTGTCTTTTCGGATAAACACAACATACTGCTTGATCTCACGAAATAGTAACTCTTTTCATTTTAAAATCCAATTTATGCATCTAGAATATCGAAGCGGATGGAAGGTAAATGTCATTCCCATACCTTCATTCTTTCCTCAAGATTCGAAGTATGTAATTCCAACTGAACTCCGTCTGGGTCCAAAAAGTTAATAGACCACCCTACTCCTCGCTGAACAGGCCCTCTTACGATGTCGACATGATGATCTTGCAGCACCTTTACAGCCTCCATAAAATGCTCCTCTTCCATATAAAAAGCGATGTGGTCCACTCCAAACATTCCGTTTGTCTGATTGGTGTCCCCTCGTTTTTCTACAAGACATATCCATGCAGTTCCCCATTCTAAGTAGGCATCTGTACGTCCTCGATGTCGGATTTCCATTCCAAGCACCTGATGATAAAAGTCTAATGAACGCTTGAGATCTTTAACATTAATCGTCAAATGATTGAACCCTTTTACTTGCATCATATACGTTTACTCCTCTGAGCTCCCTAGGATAGTCTTGCAGAGCTCATCATCATTTCTGGCATTTTCAATAACCCCTTCAATAAAGGCTGTCTTTCCGGTGGTGTAACACGCCAAGATTTCTTTCTATATATGAATGTACCGAACCTCAGTATATAACCAATTCAATTCTGCTTTACAGAATCCCTGCTCTACATCAACCTGCTGCGATCTATAACACAATCCAAAATAAGTAAATAAATCCCTCTTGACTATGGAGTAACTCCATACTCTAAGATGTTTAAATGTGAAACAGCAGCATCATATTTCAATCTTTTCAGAATATTTCATCGATTGATATGGCTGTTCCACTACAAATTAGAAAGAGCAACGTTATTCATCTTGGGGGTCATCTTTATGTCAAACAAAAATCGCTGGCTCATACTAGCCATTGTCTCTAGCGCACTGTTATTGATCGTGCTTGACACCACGATTCTTTATACAGCCTTACCGCGACTGACCCATGATCTTGCGGCCAGTGCTTCTGAGAAGCTTTGGATCGTTAACGCCTATCCTTTAGTCATGGCTGGGTTACTGCCAACTATGGGCACATTGGGCGATCGTCTTGGTCATAAGCGATTTTTCGCTATCGGACTTATTATTTTCGGAGCGGCTTCATTGATCGCTGCTTTCGCTCCAGTTGCAAGCATACTCATTGCTGCACGCGCCTTGCTTGCGGTTGGCGCAGCGATGATGATGCCTGCTACGCTATCCATCATTCGCGTCACCTTTACAGATGCGAAAGAACGCTCTCTTGCCATAGGCATATGGTCGTCTGTATCCGCGGGCGGCGCCGGGCTTGGACCCATTGTAGGCGGACTTCTGCTTGAGCATTTCTGGTGGGGTTCTGTATTTCTCATTAATCTGCCCATTGTTGTCATCGCGTTTATCGCAACAATGATTCTAGTCCCACATCATGCTGGGGACAAAGAGAAGAAGTTTGATTGGATAGGATCCGTTCAAATCATGCTCGGATTAGTCGGTCTCGTCTTCGCCATTAAAGAAATAACACGACGCGGAGGCTCTATGGCACTTGCAGTTGGGGCATTGATCATCGGGATTACCGCTCTATCCTTATTCATTTACCGTCAACGCAGAAGCGCTGCTCCTTTGATTGATCTTTCTCTGTTCCAAAATCCAACCTTTACGTTTGGAACGATAACCGCAATGGTGAGTTCCTTTGCACTTGTGGGGATCGAGTTTATCATGACTCAGCGTCTTCAGCTCGTACTTGGCTTGTCGCCGCTGCAAGCAGGTCTCTTTGTCATCTATATTCCGCTAGCCTCTTTTATCACAGGTACGCTGGCAGGGCTATTGTTGAATCGCTATCCTGCCTTGCGCATCCAATGGATGTCATTGTTCGTAGCAGCGATCGGAATCGGCGGCTATCTCATGTTCCATGAATCGAATTATATGCTTCAGGTTGCTTGCTTGATGCTGATCGGCGCAGGTCTCGGCTCCGGCATGTCTGCCGCTTCAAGTGCAATTATGAATCATGCTCCTTCCCATAAAGCGGGGATGGCTGCATCCATTGAAGAAGTATCCTTCGAATTCGGTGGAGCAAGCGGCATCGCCATTCTAGGCAGTCTTTCGTCGTTTATTTACACTATGAGTTTGCGAGTGCCTGGCGACCTAAACGTGCCGTCTACTGTACATGACAGCATCGATGAAGCACTGCTGGCTGCGGAGCATTTGCCTGCACAGGCAGCCGATTCGCTCAAGGAAGCTGCAAGCACAGCCTTTGACCAGTCATTTGTTGTGGTCCTTGCTACTGGAGCGGCGATTACCGCATTGAGTGGACTCGTTATCCTCGCAGTTGCCTATAAGGTCAAAACAAGACGCTCCTTGATCGTAAAGGAAGCTTAATATCATCATTCAGGGTAGAACGGGTGTGTACACAACCTGTATGCGGTTATTAAAAGAATGCCGGTTCTGCTGTCCTTTCTTTACAAGGATAGTAGACGAATATATTCACACCTTTATGCGAAAAATAATAGGTAATGTGTAACGAGGCATTATCAGAGCGTTCCCTTGAGGGACAGGCTTATGGTAATGCCTTTGTTTTGCAGAAGACAGCTTGCCACCCCACTCTATAACATGAAGAAGGAAGGGATCAGGATGAAACAAGTCTATCAAGCATCAGGGAGCAACACGGAATGGCGTACTCTAATCAAAGCTTCACTCAAAAGTTTTTCTCAGATCATGTTCATCGAAAATGCGGTTGCCGGGCTAATCATCCTGATTGGTATTCTAGTGGCCTCCGTCTCCGTTGGCATCGTTGCCTTCCTGTCTGCACTAATCGCTGCATGCGTCGGACGTATTGGAGGAGCCGATAAAGGCTTGGTTAATCAAGGGCTAATCGGATTCAATTCTGTATTATCCGGCATGGCCCTTTTCCTTTACATGACAGGCGGACAGCGATGGATCATCGCACTGGTTGGAGCTGCCGTCACTGCGATATTTTCTGCGGCAATGATGCATATGATGCGAAACACAGGGCTGCCTGTCTTTACTTTTCCCTTTGTTGTATGGACTTGGCTAATTCTGCTTGCCTCGTACCGGCAGGGAATGTTCCAGTTGAATCAGGCGCTCGTCCCACAAAATCTTACGCAATGGGAATGGCAGAAGTCAGGGGCGATCGATTGGATTCAAGGGTTGGTTAACGGGATAGGGTCCGTTTATTTTCAAAACAATATCTTTTCCGTGGTTCTCATCCTTATAGGCGTAAGTTGGGCGAACCTAAAAATAGGCATGTACACCGTCATCGGTGCTATCATCGCCGGATTGGCTGCCTATGGCTTGGGAGCCGAAATCTCGCTGCTCAATAGTGGGGTATATGTGTTTAACGCGGTATTAACGTTTATTGCCGTTGGTATGATATTTGTAAGCAACAGTAGGCTTGCACCTGTTACAGGCATTCTTGCCGCTCTCGTATCCATACCAATCACAGCAGGCATGAGTTCCTTCCTGCTGCCGTTTGGACTTTCCCCACTAAGCATGCCATTTGTGCTTGTCACTTGGGTGTTTCTAGCTTCAAGAAAGGTTTTGCCGAATTGGTAATCTATAACTAAGGCAATCGAATCGATATCCTTCCATTCAACATGCCAAAAAGGTGAGGTACAACGCGTACTTCACCTTTTTACTTTTATTGTACAGGATCAATCCATATTGAATACCATGATTCGACGTGCATCTAATCATTCGTTCCTATTATATTTTGGGAGTTCATCTGAATCATGAGGGCTCATAGGGACTGTTATCAACCAAACTTTATGACAACAGAACAACATACACATAGAAAATTATAGCCGTTTAATCGTTTAATCTTTGACTCCATAACCAACACAGATAAATCAATAAAAGGCGAACACCACCCATATATGATAAAAAATGGTATTAATTGCTTGAGTCATATATTAAAATATGGAGGTAACGAAAATTAAAGAAGAACACTACAGTAATCATCGATAAAAGTGAATTTGTAGTATAAGTAGGAAAATTAGCTAAGGGGAGAACAATTTAATGTTACTGAAGAAGAAAAGCACGATTATTTCAATTACTATGGCTTTCATCCTTGCGATAGCGGCATGTTACTATTATTTTGCTATCTATAATTCCGTCAATGTTGTGTCTGTACATGCTCAATATAAGGGTTATTCAACAGGTGAAAAGTTATTTGAAGGAGCGGAATTAGTCGTCATTGGAAAACCAGTTACAGCCTTCGGAGATCGCGAGATACATCTGACAAGGTTTGCTACAGGTGTTATCGAGGATTTTGCTACGTTCACAGAGATTCATGTAGAAAAGGTATTAAAAGGGCCGAAAGAAGATACGACTAATCTTACAGTAATTGAACCTGTTGTTGAATATCAAACTTATAAAGGTAAAGTGAGACTTGCAAGTGAAGGATATACTCCCATGAAAAAAGATAGCCGCTATCTCATATTTTTGAAGAAAAACAGAACTGGTCAGTACTATGTAATTAATATGCAAGAAGGCAAATTCAATCTGGATGGAACTGATCCAGAAGATTCGATAGAAAGCCCAAGTAAGTCAAGGATTTTCACAGAACTTAAAGCGGAGTTTCCACAGGAATTAAGATAAGGCAGGGGGAACTCTCTTATCTTTTTCAAATATCAGTATCCATCCATTCAACATGCCAAAAAGGTGAGGTACATACAACGTACTTCACCTTTAATTGATATCGTATTCGTTCAAGCCTTTGTATATCATGAAATGACACGCAGCTGATCATTCGTGCCCAATATGTTCAGGGAATTCATCTGAATCATGAGAACTGTCCAATCATTTTTTCCAGGTCAAATAAATTCTTGATGCTCGTATAGTCTCCACAGCTCACTTCGTCACTGCCTCGCAGCATCCAGACTGGATGAATGCCCAGCCTTTTCGCCCCCTCTAAATTCTCAATGTTGTCATCCACAAAAAGGGTCTCTTGCGGCGCAACATTCAGCTCCTTCAACGCAGTCGTATACATCCGTTCATGAGGCTTGCAAACCCCTAACACAGATGACATGACGAAGGTTGAAAAATAAGAACGCAGGTTGAGATTCCTAAACACTCGATCCAAGGAGGGCCAAGTATCTGACACCACCCCCAGTGTGTAAGCAGCGCTTAACCTCGGGATCACTTCGAACACATCATCATGAAAGAAAAACTTTTCATCATTATAAACGGTATCCTTCGCAATGCCCTCAATCGCTTCTTCCGTTAGCTTCAACACAGGAAGCTGTTCAGCAAAGTCACGATAGAAGGCTACAAACAACTCATATTCTTCTTGCTCCGTCATGACATAGCTCTGTTCATCGATCCTCTTTACACATCGTTGAAACACGTTCTGCAACACATCTAAATCCTGCTGCTCAAACAATGCTCGATCTACATATTGGTGAAAACGAGGGGGAATAAACCAATGTCCTGTACGAGGATGATTCAAGACTCGGCCTGAGTCGAATAAGATCGCTTTGATTGTCATGTTGTTCCCTCTTTCTATGCTGTTATGGACTTAGAAGTCGTTGGAATGTATCAGACTTAACTAAAGAGTCTTTCCTTCATTTTTGTTACTCTCTCAACATCATACTTGTCTCTAGGTAAAATTGCTTTCAAATGATTGATCCTCATGGTTTATGCCCTTCGTTCGTCGAAATCCATTTATAAAGAGTTATCCCTATCGTTCTCCGTTTTATATGCAGCAGCTTGCATCGATTGCAATTGATGATTCATTCTCATCATTTCCATCCTTAATTGCTCCATATTCTGGCTGAGCTTTGAATTATCTATGGCTTTACGAATGACTAAATACAGAATTAAGAAACCTGCAGCTAACACGCCAAGGTAGATAATTAGCATAAATAAAAAAGGGGCTATCGCGAAACCAAATCCAATACCATTGCTTACATCCATCTTATATCAGCCTCCATCATCTATTTTAAAAAAAGAATATAACATTAAAGCATACGCGAACCTGAGTATCATCTACAGGTTTGAGCTATCTAAGCATTCATAATCGTTTCTGCAAAAGCAACATTTGCTATAAGTGTCGGGTATTCATCAGCGGTTGAGCCGCTTTCAACGCTCCAGCATGCGCCCATTGCCGTTTCCACATAGAGACATTGCTTTATGATGTCGCTCGGAATATTAAGATTCATTTCAAAAACGCTTATGATGTAATGTATTTTCGAATACAACTCGGGGGTTATTTCATCCTCAAATTCATTCAATATAAAGCGCGGAACATCAAATACAGGATCTCCTAATACGCCCTTGGGGTCGATAATGATATACTCCTCACCCTGACCCAGCAAAATATTATCATGATGAAAGTCGCCATGAAGTAGCATCTTTTGTGAATATGACGCAGCAATGGATAAGCAGATATCATTCGCTTTTTTCATATGCAGATAAAGCTCTTTACTATCCTCCCGCGTGCTCATGTACGCTGTTATTCTGCTGACCCACTCTGTGTAGGTTGGATATATTTCGGCTTGCTCAGGCGCGGAATGCAGGCCTTTATGCAGGGAACAAAATACAGATAATCGTTTATCTAAAGAATGATCATCCCTCAAAGGAATCCCCGGCTGTATACACTCTTCAAGGATGACACCGTTTTCAATATCTGCAGCAAACACTTTGCAAAAACGACTGCCGTTATAATGGTGCAGTGTATTCACTTCTGTATAAATTTCTCTGCATGTAGGATTACCTAATTTCAGCACTGCACTTCCAAAGTCTTCAGCATAGCATTTAAAAACCAAGTTGGCTGAATAGGAGGGGATCAATTGAAATGAACGTAAACTCCATTTTTCTGCGTACACCTCAATATCTCTCAGCACTTTTTCATAAAAGTTCTCTCCAAAACGGCTAATAATCTTTTCGATTTCATCTTGTTTGAATCTATAATGATTGGTCATTCCGGGAATGTCCCTCCACTCCTTTAACGCATTCTCATCATTTAACTACTCATCTATTATCTTTCTATCATATAATCTTCTCTTTCTATTAAATGAAATTATGTCAACTTAATATGGACCCTCATTTTCACACAATTTTCAGATAAACTGTCGTATATGCATGATTCCTATATTCACTGCTGTTTCAATATATCCTTGAATCTGAATAAAGCTAAAAACATTGAGTGGTTCATCAATGGTTTGTCCTTCATAATCCATATCACCAAGAACATGTGGAACGAATGCAATAACATCACTTGACTTTACCTCTTGCAGATCCATAACCGCAGGTGGATTATAGATCGCTTTCCTCATTTCTTCCTTACACCCATAACGCTCTAAAAGCTTTCCATTAAGCAATCTGAAATCATTGTGATACAGTGAGTATACACCAGCATCTTCTTCCATACGATTCCTCAACCAAGGCATATAAAATCCCTTCATCCATTGTTCATCAGCAATTAAATGTGCATAATAACCGAGAACATATAAATGATCAGAATACGGTTTATACTTATCTAGGAATGCCTGATAGTCAATATGTCTTGTATAATTGTGATGTTCTCCTTTATAAAAATGTGACTCATCCTTTGTAGAAACTGCATCTGGAGCGATGCTACCCAGTAAAAATAAAGATGGATCTTCGATTTCCAACCTTTCAGCGATTCGATGCCCGATAATCAAATGCATCATTCTAGAACCCATAATGAGAACCACCTCACTAGGTATTTTAATCTATTCTTCACATAACGTTTTTCACCCCGTCTTACAGCCTTATAGCCGACTGAGCTTATATTGCATCAACGAATCAAGTGGGATATGTCAACATCGTATTATATGTATTTGGCATCTATGCTTTTACTCTGACACATATGGCAATTGGGGTCATCTGATAAAATAACGCTTATTTCTTTGGGTAAAGAAATCCCCCATGAATATAACAGATGTTTAGCATCCTCAATCACTTGATACGGCATCCTTTCATCTACCTTATATTTCAAAAGCCTCCCTTTTTGCCATTGTATATTTGTCAGCCCCATATCCCTTAAGGCTTGTTCTAATGATAGTTGTTGAGAGATTGACTGTTCGACACAACGGAACTGAAACCAGCCATAGTTATTAAAACTGCAAAGTTCTTCTTTACCCCATTGTTCTTTTGCATAATCAAGATGATTATTATTATTGTCTGTTGGCACAATGAACCTACTGAGTGCTTCATGGACAATTGAGCGTAGCGTTTCAAGCTTTTCTATCTCACCGTAGTGCCGCCAATAGGCAATCGCAAAATGGTTAACCCATTGTTCTTCGTCTGCAGGATGAGGACGGTTTGGACAATTGTATTCCAAAACGGCATGTCCTAATTCATGAATCATATTATACCAATGAAAATAGATCTCAAAATGATATTCTACATCTTCACCTAATAGATTTTTTATCATTAATTTTTGCTCCAGAGGAGCTGTGATATATTGTCCTGTGATTATTTCTACTTTGTATTCATTAACCTTTTTCATGTGCTTCCCTCTCTTTGCTAGCCATAGGTACAATGATCATAGGGCAATGACGGTAATATAGTTCATCATCAGAATAACATTCATGTCATTCACAAATATTCCCTATCATTATCGTCATCAATAAAGACTCCTTTATAGAGCTATCAAATTCAAATCTCACCATTGTAACGTTTGTATATTAACGATACCATACCACGTTCTTGTACCACGATTCCAAGAGACTTAAGACGCGTAGTTATAAGAAGTTGGAACCATCTCTGAAATACGACCTCATCCTTCTATACTTTTTAAGAATTTCTCAATTTGCTTTTTATGATGTTTATCATGAGGTATGAATCCTCTTAAGAATTTCCGAACACTAAATTTCTTCTTGTCTCCATCAATGAAATCTCTTGTACATTCATCTTCATTCATTTCTGAAATATCATTTGTGATTTTCATTCGGTATTCTACGAATTGATCCACGATTGACTTCTTAGTATGCTTCTTTGAATACTCAATTGCATTTGCGTTGAACTCATTAAAATTCAAATGCTTTACTGTGAGAGGTTTGTTCTGTTTAATTTTTTCAATTGCTTCTTCGTAAAAATATTTATCCCATAGCATGATATGCGTGATTACCTCTTTCAAAGTCCATTTCCCTTCAGCTATTGGTGAATTCCAATGCTCTTCAGAAAGCTCGTCTAGCTTTAATACAAACGCAATATACGACTTGAATTCTGCATTTATCTCTTCAATAGTTTTTGCCATTGTTCATCATCTCCTTGAAAATAGGGGTTTTCATAAGTACTTGCTGCAATTTCTCATAACGTCTCTCGCATTCATGAACCCGATATCCTTAAGCCCCAACGGGTTGTTCGACTGAATCTACTTCTCAGTCTATATCCCCGAACGGACCAAGGATATCGGCACCAGCCGATCCTCTGCGTGAATATAATGTCAGGCGAAGTCATTGTCTTCCATGATTAATCTTGCATATGCATTCCAGTCTTTATTATCCGTGTTGATTTCAATAGTTGGTATCACTGTCTTAGTTGCCTGTATTCTAAGATTGTTTTGGGTTCCAATCAATTCTTTGCATGCCTGTTCGATATCATCTTTAGACTTATGAACCCAATCATCAGGATTCCTGCTCTTTATTCTTTCTTCTACTCTATCATTAGAAATAGTCAGCAAAATACATTTAGCACCAAGTTCAAGTAATTGTTTTTCTACTGCTGTTATTTCATTATCATCCGAATTAGGGAATGCGACTCGATGATTTAAATGAAACCGTTCAAATATAAATAATAGACCTCTTGATTTTCTCTTCCATGGACCTAAAAAATTTGCCCAGTCATTTAATTCCTTTATCATGTCAACTTTGTTTTTTAACAATTCAATATGCTGATCTCGGGATAAGCGTGTTAACTCCCCATGGACATTATTCAATATTTGCGTGTAATGTTCTCCGAGGATAACTACACTTAATTCTGACGCATCATCAGTTGCTTGATATTGTTTTAAAGCTCTAAGAAGTGATGTTTTTCCTGCGTTTGAATACCCCTCAAGAATAATTCCTCTTATATTCATGATGTGATTGTTCCTCCATACAATGATACTATGTTAGGCGATGTTCATGAGCATGATAACCTGGATGGCGTACATATAAATCTCTTCCTTCATCCCTTACTTCTCTACTATCGATAGAAATGTTTACAAAGACTTCTTTTCTTCCAATCAAAAAAAGAGTCTCATACTGTTCCTTGAGCTGCAGCTATTCATATATTCTCTAGCATCTCCAAGCCACATTCGTTGTCTAAAATAAGATTTACTTCGTGTTTTTGGAATGTCATTTTCATTTTCTTTTCGTTAATTTCTTAAATGCCGAGTAATCCTGATCGGACTTAATAAAACTTAATATCTTTTCGGCACATTCTGTTGGATTCAACTTTTCAGTATTTACTTCAAGGTCATATTCATTGAAGCAATATACTTTGTCGAACTGGGAATTTGCTAGTCCAATCTCTCGATCTCCCCTTATTTGCTCTCTTCTTATGAGTTCTTCTTTCGAGCATATTACACCTATAAATAATGTGGGATGATCAAAAAGCACATCAAGATAATCATTAAATCGCTTGTCATTATCGAGTACGGTATCGACGATTACATTCAAACCCATTTCTGAAAACAGTTTAATTGTCGCGTAGTACATAGATGCTATAGGATCAAAAAGTATTTGTGCAACATCTTGATCATTCACTTTTCTTGTAGGTTCAATATCTGGAAATTTATTATTGATAAAATCATTGTAATTATGAAAAAAATCATCTATTGATAAATGATGAAAAAGAATCTCTTTCTGATTGGTCAGTTCAATAGAAATACTAGTCTTTCCTGCACTTGAAGTTCCGTTCAACAATACAATGATTCCTTGCTTCAAACGAATCATCCTCACTATTAGGTTTTCGAATCTTTCAGATACGTTTGGCATCCCTGACGTTCAAGCGCCTTAAGGCAACAACGTTGTTGGTCGTTAGAATTAGTCAATTGAATGTATCAACTGAAGTCACTTCTTTGAAATTCCTCATGGCGATCGAGGAACGAATGAGACGACGTAAGAATGTATTGTTACCTGATGTGTCTGTCTTTCTCGACTATTCAACAGCTCTATGCTCTTTAACTTTAAGATCTTCTATAATTTCCTTATGTGTTGGCAAGATATCAGTCGGTACTAATTCTATATCAAAAAATCTAGTTTCTATTGACTCTTCACTCTCTGTTATAGTTCCGTAAAAATCATTACAACTAAACATAATTTGCACTAACGCAACTTCATCCCCATTAGAGTAAGCCACCTCATACCCAGAGCCCGAGTATACTGAAAATAGCTCGACTGAATTCAATTTCAAACCTGTTTCCTCAAACACTTCTCTCTTTGCTGTTTCTTCAACAGTCTCACCCATTTCCATATATCCTCCAGGAAAGCCCCAATGCCCATTATCTGACCGCCTCTGAAGTAAAATTCTTCCTTATTTGTCAAACACTACAGCTCCTGCAACTACCATTATAACCTTAGATTTACCAACAAATGATCTTAAATATTGGATATAATCTTTCTCCATTAATAGTCTCCTTATGATTCATTCTTTCTTTTTAGTGTTTTTTGTTTAATAGAGTTTTACAATAAAGCACATATTTCAGGTAACGTTCTTGTATGTACAAACCCGAGAGGCTTAAAGGATCTCAAGCGACTGGGTGGCTTCGCCACTTAACCTTGCAGGGTTTGTTCGCTATTCCTTCTCCGAATTGCTTCGGGGCAGTCCAAGGGGGCTTGTCCCACGCAGCGTAGATACTCTATTATGTGATGTCACAGTCCTCTTCGATAAACCTTATAAAATCTAATCATTCCACAATCTTGTTACTTCTTTTAAGTCTTCGAATAGCATTTTATAGATATCCGGTTTCTTTAATTGATTCAAAAATTCTAAGCCATAAGCTGGATCAAAATGATTCATCATTAAAGTCATTCCAAGACCATGAGTCCCGATTTCTATTTTCTTCCCTTTATGCTTTTTAATATGGGTTTTAGAACTGCGATTGCTTTTTTCTGACAATCATCATTAGACTCTCCACCCGGCAAGGTACAATAAGGGTCATTAAAACTTTCTCTGATGCTGGACATTAACTCTGCATTATCAATAATTTCTGCTGCAAAATGACGTTGCCTAAGATCTTCAAATACTTTAAATCATGAAGATATTGAAGAAATCCAGAAATTAATTCGCCTGCATCTACTCCCCTGAACTGCTTCTCGGCGACCGAACAGCCGTAAGGCTACGATCCGTGAATGCAGTGTTAACTGAAGTGCCCCCTTCACTGAGCTATTAAGCACTTTGTTCTTTTTATTTGCTAAATTTATGAATATTCGTTATTTTATTGCTACTCAAATTTAATAGGTCAATTATGATTACATAAAATTTTCTTTATACCATACTCCTACAAAGAATATTATTCCAAACAAACAGATTAGTCCGAAAAGAGTTGCGAGCACAATTAGTAACATCTTTCCAATAAAACTACATACTTTTTTCATGATTTTTGTTCTCCCAAACACAAAGATCTAATTACTACCATAATTTTAGCTTTTTATTTATTATTTGTTTTACTTAGGCTAATGGATTAAGATTTTTTATTGCTATTAGGGCATTTCAGCTAACGTTTCTGTATCCACGACGTCCCACCGATTTCAGACTGCGTAGCAGCTGGCCACGATGCGGTTAGGTGGTTCGGATATGTCCCGGCAATCGCTCCTTCGAATTATCTCCCGGGACCGAGGCAGCTTGTCCGCCGATGCGTGAACACTTTATTATAAGATGTCAGCGCTTTCTCCGGAATACTTCCAAGTTTCATCTATAAATTCCTGTTAATAAAATTTACTATCTTCTACGAACTCGTTCCAACTTTTTATATAGTGTCAACAAGCTTTCTTCCACAGTTTGATCAGCTGTGTCGATGACAATATGATCACGGTCCCATAAATCGTACTGTCGATTACTGACCTGCTCCCACGTTGGTAGAACAAAGCCTGGAATATCTGCAGCACGAGTTTCGACTCGACGCCTATGTTCACGATCGTCAGTGCAGACCACTTCGATTTCAACATATGGAGTTTCAAGAGATTCCGCCACGTTACGCCAAGTCTGGCGCGTTATTTGGATGGGATTAACTGTATCTGCAATTACGTCTAAACCTAACTGGAGATTCTGCGAAGCAATTGCATAACATACGATGTAACCTTCAGGTCCTTCGATATTCTGGCCAGAATCCCTCATAGCCTGCTCAACGACATCGACTC
The DNA here is from genome assembly GCF_015558675.1 of Paenibacillus sp. 1001270B_150601_E10. Classification (GTDB taxonomy): domain Bacteria; phylum Bacillota; class Bacilli; order Paenibacillales; family Paenibacillaceae; genus Paenibacillus_B. Next base: position 13,492 of record NZ_JADMOL010000013.1, read on the forward strand.
GGAGATAGGTAGCCTTTAGTTCTCTAGCTAAAGCTGATGATAACGTGGTTTTGCCGGTGCCTGGTAACCCACTAAATATATAGAGCATTAATTCGACTCCTTTTATTAAAACGTTAACCGCCCCCTTATCTTAATCTATAAGGACTTACATTTGTTTTACGTCATTGAGTTGATTTCTTATAACGTTTCTTTATCTACGAACCCAAAAGGTTTAAAGGAGCGCATCGACTGGATGGCTACGCCACTTAGCCTCGCAGGGTTGTCTGTCTGACACCACTTCTTCGAAAACCATCGGACAGAACAAGTAGCGCTACGCAGATATGATGTTATCAGATGTTGCCGCTTCCCTTGAAATAATCTCAAGGTATCAGTTCTTCTTTCAAGATAGCGTATTGATACGTATCCTGCCACATAGGCTGTCCATTTATTGTTGTCTTAAAAAATACTTCTTTTCTGAAAATCCCTTCACGACGCATCGATATGCGTTCTAATAGTTTCCAGGAAGGTTCGTTTTCAGGATTGCATAAAGCTATCACCCTATGTACACCTAATTCTTCAAAACCGTACTTCAATATCCTTTGGCAAGCCTCAGTTGCATAACCCTTTCCATAAAATGCAGGGTTGAAAATATATCCTATCACCCATGTAAGGAACTCTTTCGGTTCTTTCTGTTCAAAATATATATGTCCTATCATTTTATTTGTATCTTTCAAGCATACAGCCCAAAAAGTGTTGTCCTGTGAACGTGCTGTCGCTATATTTTTGCAGTCGTCTTCATCACTTATGGTTCCAGGCTCATATTTAAGCACACTTTCTTGAGACAGGTATTCATGTAAATCTCTCCAATCCTCCTGTTTAAATTGTCTCAATACAAGTCTCTTTGTTTCTATTAGAATCATACCTCTCAACCCCAGTTATTATAGATTTCATAAATAAACGTACCAAGATGCCGCCTGGGCCTAATTCTTAAGTTTTCTGATGATTATTTTATATTTCAGATAACGTTGTTGTGTTTACTAAATTCCACCGACTTAAAGACGACAACGTCGCCGGGCGCGATGCGCTTAGTCGGTACGGATGTGTCTGGCTGCTCCTGCTCACCGAAATCGTTCTGCCCGACCGAGGAGGCTCGTCCCCCGATGCGTAACACGGTGTTATCGGATGTCAATGCCTTCCTCGATGCATCGAAAATCGCTTTATATGTGTCTCTGTTTATATTTGCTGTTATAGTTTTCTTGCCTTAATCACAAAAGTTACAGGAAACATCTTTGCTCTCTTTGCCATATCGCTGTTATTGTCCCTTGATTGCATAATCTCATCATCAGTTTGCTCAATCATATGCTCAACTACAAATCCCGCTTTCGCCAGCGCATTCACATAAGTTGATATCTTACGATCCGCTAATAATAACTCACCTTCAACAGCTACTGGATACCAATCTTCATCGAAGTAACTCTTTTTAAAAACAAATCTACCATTATCTTCAGTAACACATCTGTGTATTGGATGAGACCAACTGAAGATAAATACACCGTCCTTTTTTAGGTAAGAAGAGATCCGACAAAAAGTACCCTCTAGGTCAGTTGTCCAACCAATAGCATAAATCGAATAAACATAGTCAAAATAATCTGTCGGTATGCCGCATTCTTCTTCCATAGGAGAACAGATCAACTTTGCCGATACACCAAGTGAATTCAAATGCTGCGCTGCCTTTTCAATTTGTCTTTCCGATATATCCACAGCCCATAGTTCAGATGCGTTGCGTTCCGCTTGATATTGCAAGGATTGGCCGTTGCCGCAGCCTACCTCCAATAATTTTTTTCCTGAAACATCACCAAAAAGCTGGTGTTTTTCTTCTGAGACAAACGCTCCATAGAAGGGAAGCACGATCGCTTTTAAGAAGTCATTGCCGGCTGTATCCCAATAAAAGCTATTTGTCTTATGAACAATTTTCTTATCCATGTCATCAATAATGATTGATCTATTTACGGACTTTATTTCCATTAAGACACCTTCTCACGAAATGTATTTGTAATTTCAAACATCCTACATACAATAAACTTATTAATTCAGATTTGCATTGATTTCCAATAACGTTTCCGTGTTCACGGCGTCCATTCACCTTAAGTTGCTCAGCGCACGACTAGTGCGCCTGACCGGCCGCGATGCGGTTGGGTGAATGGATGTGTCCCGGTAATCACTTCTTCGACTTATCTTCCGGGACCGAGGCGGCTTGTCCTCCGATGCGTGAACACATTGTTAGATGATGTCGCCTCCTACTTTGAGCTGCCTTCGAGTCTTACTGTTCCAAATGAAATTTTCATATTTAGTGAGTAGGTTAACCAAGACTGATTTCCGAATTCCTTCGAAAAGGTTAACTCTGCATCATACTGAGCACAAGCTTCATCATCAGTTAATCCTTTATTTATTAAGCTCTGTATTATCTCATTTCGATCTCCTGGTTGTTGACCAAGCCCTTCCTCTCTAAGTGATAAATAAAGTTGTTCTATTTGTGTTGTTTGCATATTCTGATCTAAGAAATTCACCTTATCACTGATCCTGCACTCGACATCGGTTAATCCGAGTTTACTTAGAATAACTGGTACTTGCATTCCGAAGTTTCCGCTTTTACCAAGACGTTTGAAATCTTCTTCATAGAGCTTTTGTAATATCCCTAACTTTATGATTTGGGATTGATCAATTCCATCAAAAAAGTAGTTTGACATATTTGAAATCCAATGAGGCTCAAAACAGATAACCTTTCCTTGATCACAGACACTGTTAATCATTTTTTTAATCGTCTTCTCCGGTTCCACCATATGTAATAGAAAAGCATGACAAATTGCTACGTCATACTTCCTTTCTACATGCATCGTCCCAATGTCGCCCTGAATAAATTGGGTTTGAAAAGATGTATGTTGAAATATTTCTTTTGCTCGGTTTATTAATTCTATTCCAAGATCAATTCCAGTATAAGTTGAACCTGCTGGTAGCATTGGCAACAGCTTAAGACCAAGAAAACCATATCCACAACCAAAATCAATGATGTTTATGGGCGTTGTAAACTTCCATACTCTATCAATTAGAAATTCTAAATAATCGTCGTTATAGTATAACTCCCGAGTTTTTCGAAGATATTCTATTTGGTTATCCCAAAAATAGTCTGACATAGTATTCTCCTTTTTTATCGCTTGGCGATTTCAGCTAACGCTCTTGCATTCTCAACGTCCGACGGAGTCGGATGTGTCCGTTGAATCTGCTACCTGGCTTCTCAACTTCGGTCCGGACCAAGGGCGTAGCCCGAAGCGTGAATGCGGTGTTAGCCGATGCTTCCTCTTCTTCGAGTTACCCACCGAATATATCTTGATCTTGTTATGCCCTTATCCGATCTTGACCTTAGATGCTTCTGGCTTTGAGGGATTACCCATATGTTCTTGATCTAGGAAATTTCGGCTAACGTTTTGTACTAACGACGTCCTGGCCCCTTAGAGCCGCTGCTTATAGTTGTGAGGCTTGCCGAACACCTGATGCAGTGACGTCCCGACGGGCTTAGGGGGCTGGATGTGGTCACTCGCTTCTCAGAGTGACCCCGAGCGTCAATATGGTGTTATTCGGAGGAAGTTCTGGAAGCAGCCATTGTATTTAAGGCGTTCTCAAAATAGCTATATACTTCATCTGCAATTCCCAAAAACTCTTCAACAAGTACATGACTATCCAAGTAACAAGCATACAGATAATCAACTAAAGCCGAGTCAATCTCGCAATAGTCTAATATGGCATTCTTCATCTCAATAATGTCATCTTGCCATACACCTGTATCTTCTAAAACCAAAGAGTATAATGCACGAATTAATCTCTTAGAATAACCTTTAATATATCTAGTTTTCATTGTGCTATCACTAGCATTAGTAAGTAAACGATGTATACGATCTACTTCCTCCTTGGTCTCTGTATTTAAGTCTAAAATGAACTCTGGAGAAGTAACTATCGGTGGCACTTTTTCACCAACGTCATGACCATATATGCAAACACAAATTATCTTAATCCAAAAACCCCACTCATTCGGTTTTCGTAATACATCGTCAATCGAGCAAATTATCGTATCAATCTTAGTCACTACTGGATATTCTTCTAAAAGCTTGTCTTTAATATTTGACAATCTTTCGTAATCAATATCTTTGGGATTTACACATACAATAGTAAAGTCTGCATCTGACTTAAAAGGTATAGCAGTTCCTTTTGGAATCGAGCCACACATATAAATGCTATGAATCTTACCTTTAAATTCGGTAAGTATATTATCTATATACTTATCAACAAAATCCTTATATTCACTTTGTATTACAATTCTATTTATAACTTTTTCTAATATCATATAGACTCCTCCTAAACATGTAAGAACTTCTTTCGGCTAACGTTCTTGAATTTTCGACGTCCGACGGAGTAGGATGTGTCTGGCTGAATCTGCTACCTGGCTTCTCAACTTCGGACCTTCATATGCCCTTCCGATCTTGACCTTGGATGCTTCTGGCTTTGAGGGTTTACCCATATGTTCTTGACCTAGGAAGTTTCGTCTAACGTTCTTGTATCTACGAACCCGAGAGGCTTAAGGGAGCAAAGCGACCGGGTCCGACGGACTTAGCTCTCGCAGGGTTGTTCGCTGATTCTGCTTCTTCGTCTACGAACCAAGGGCGCAGCCCGCAGCGTATATACGGTGTTATACGGAGTTCATGACATCCTTGAACTCGCTATCGAGAGAATATTCTTAATATCATCAAACATCTTATTCCAATTTCTATCTGTATTATTCATAATATACGAACCAAACGGTAGGGATTTAACCGCTCTTAGTTCTATATTTTTGCGTCTTATATAGTACTCTATTGTTTTAGGGTTTGACCATTTTGGTTTTGAACGAACAATAGCTGTATGTTTTAATGATTCTTCAACGCTGTTTTGCGATATATAAAATAATATTGGATTTAACGGACTAATAATAATCGCAAGGTTTCTTATGTATTCAATGATTTCATCTTCTTTAATTTGAGGATACAATCTATTGATATCATGAATTTGGTGTTGAAATAGGACACTCTCGAAAATCGTTACTGTATCCGTATTAAACATTCTTGTAACATACTGTTTAAAGCGTGTGTAAAACACTTTCTTATATATATTAAATGGGACAATAGCCTTATCCGAATAACAAAATTCTTTGGAAGATAAATATTCAATCAGCTCTTCATTCCAAGGTTTTGGCTCAGGTACTTTATAAGGTAATAAGACATAATCATCTTCTATGATAGACTTTAATTGAATCCACTCTTCTAGTTGAGGGAACTTTTTTAGTAAAGCATTGTAATCGTTCTTCGTAAGATAAGCATAAAAAGGCAAATCAATTGGATGCTCACTACCTTCAACATATATCTTGGTGTTTACTCCAACTTCGTTAAGGTAATTATAAAGCAATTTGGATGTGGTTGTTTTCCCTGAACCTGGAATACCTTCAAACATAATTAATTTAGTATTATTCACTCAACTCACCTTTATTATATTAATTAAATCCATTATTGAATTTTCCATCCATGTTAATTTATTTGATAATTTTTAAAGTCTCTTATATATGTTTTCATGAATTACGTATAACGTTCTCGTATCTGCGAACCCGAGAGGCTTAAGGGAGCGCACGCGACCGGGTCCGACGGACTTAGCCTCGCAGGGGTTGTGAGCCGATTCAACTTCTCCGCATACCACTTCTAACGAACCAAGGGCCGAACGGCCCGCAGCGTAGATACAATGTTAGACGAAGTTTATGCCTTCATCGAGTTTTCTTAGTATATATTTATTACTTGCAAATCCCCCACTTTGCACCAATAAAAACCAAACTTTAAAAAAGTAAGTAAATTCAAACATATTACTCGTATTAGCTACAATTCTATACTCGACTCCAGTATCTTCGTAAATTCTTACTACTACAGAAGGTTCATCAGAAGAATAGAATATACTGAAACTTCCCTTGCTATACTCATATTCTAGTGAAGATTCGAGAGTGAACACGATTAAACTTTGAAGAATTGCTACAAAAGCAGAAACCAAATCAAAATACATTTCTATATCAGTAATTTTAGGAATTTCGAATTTATGTTCCATTCTATTTCTTATAGTATTTATTCTTACTAAAACTCTTGAATTAAAAACCCCAATATCATTAAGAAAATCCAATTTCTTCTCAAATTTTAAATTTTTCTTTGCAGTGATATTATAAAGGTTATAGACAAATAAAAACGTATCCAGTTGACAATCCATCGCCCTCTTTAAATGAGAAACACAATTTATCAGACTAACAGATGTATTCTTCTCTAATTCAACTTGCGCGAAATCAAGATAATCAACTGCATATAAATCAAATTCAGGCAAGTCTGGCATACCTCCCCCTCCTCCACACGGGGTTAATTCATCAATATATTGAATTAAGAACATTCGAAGCTTTTCAATTTTTTCGCTCAAAATTAATATCTCCGTTATCAAAATGCATAAATTTCACCTAACGTCTTATCTACGAACTTCGTAAATAACACTCCATTCGTTGTATATACGAAGTTCGCAAATCCTACATGACAAAGAGTATTTACGAACTGCCTCACATAGTCACTTATAATTACAATAACCTGTAACCCCATTCACTTACAATATATTGATTTTGAACCATCTGTTTCTTCATTATCCTGAGCTTCCTTCAACACCGCCTCGTTCTTTCTCCTCACGCATCAACCGATCAAGCGGACTCTCGATATTTTGAATATTCCGCAAGCTAACATGAGTGTATCGTTCAGTCGTACGACTGCTTGCATGACCAAGCAGCTCTTGAATATATCTCAAATCCACACCACCTTCTAACAAATGCGTCGCGAAGGAATGCCTTAGCGCGTGAATACTCACCTGTTTATTGATCCTTGCTCGCTTAAGGGCCTGTTCGAATATTTTTTGAGCGCTTCGTTCGGTGAGATGGCTCCCATTTCCCTGCTTCACGAGAATCGTACGTCGCGACAGATCCAGATCACGAACATGGAGTCTAACAACCTCTCCTACTCTAAGCCCAGATGAATAGGTGATCATGAGCAGCGCATGGTGCTTTATATTCGTACAAGCTGATATAACCGACATAACCTCTTCGGGACTTAATACCTTAGGCAGCTTCAATTCTCGTTTAGGCCGCATCGTCGACCTTTCACGGAGCTTAATTCCAAGGACATATTCAAAATAAAACTTCAGTGCACTTATCCCTTGATTAACATAAGCGTGAGAGTATCCTTTCTCTATCAAGTGAAGAATATAAGCTTGTACCTGATCCGAATCTCCAGAAGAATTCACCTTGTTGCAATCAGAATTCTCCCTCCATGAATTAAGAAATATCTCTTTGATGTTTACTACCTTTATTCAGCACTTCTGCGTATATTGTGCTTTGCTTGCTTTTTCCAAGTCTTTGAAGAGCATTTATGTATACTTGATGACGCAGCAAATTTTCATGCCATACGCTGTTTTCAGAGAAATACTCAAGCAAGACCGTAACGATTTGTTCTGTATAAGGGACATACCAGACCAATCGCTTTGCATCCCATCTACGATTCGGAAGCCTTCGAATACATGCTAGATCTCTCTCATCAACTTCACCTCCAACTCTTCATGATTGGCTAAGCTTACGTAAATCATTGTATGATTATCTTTTTGATAAGCCTGCTTCTTCATCATGCTTTCCTCCCTATTAAATATCCAAAGCAACAAGGGCAACCAATCGACAACATCGTCTCATACGATGGATCTCCCTCTATCTTTACGCTTAATTCCACAGCAGTACACCATCTTATGATGAATCGACATGACCGAATAACTTTCACATGACATTGATTACATCCTTATTCCTCTCCCCCCTCTCCCATTGAAATAAAAAAGGAGATCAACGCTCATCGCATTCATCTCCTGATTCTTTCAGGCCATCAACCCAAATATGTAATTAACCCGATGCTTCCATACAACTTACAACTTATTTAAACATACCCTTGCTAAACCGATACATGGAGCCCCGTGCGTGCCAGAACAACCTGCTCTGGCAGAGGATATGCCTCTCTCACATCCACACCGTGGGACATGTGCGTATACACCGCCTGCTTAGGCTGCAATTCTCGAATAAGTTCAGCAGCCTCGACCATATCATAGACGGAGCGCGTGTCGTAAGGGAATGGCTCCTCGTAAAAGTTCGTTCCCAGCACCAGCAGATCCAGATCACGGAATGCAGCCTTTTCTTTTTCACCAAGACCAATCGCATCTGAAGCATACGCCCATGCACCATGGCATTGTCCTGCCTCCGACTCCAGTAGCGGCCGTTCGAACCGATAGGCGTAGGAGTAGCCGTTTTTCCCATGGTTGACTTTGACCGGATAAATGGCCCAATCCTCCCAGTGCCATACCTCCTCCAGCACCGTCCATTCGATATATCGATCCAGCCACGGATACATGCTGCGAATAATCTCCAGCACTTCAGCAGGTGCAATGACATGGCCCTTCTTGTCAGTCCAGCGGCAGACGTCTGCATAGGCGGGTAATCCCGCTACATGATCCTGATGCGCATGGGTAATGAGGATATCGGAGATCCAGCGCATTCCCGCAAGCTCCATTTGCAGCGGCCAGTCTGGCCCGCAGTCGACCAGCAGCTCTCGATGAGCTTTCATAAGCAGCACAGAGGAGCGCATTCTCCGGTTTCGTCTTGTCGTTCGAGCTTCCTCGCACACCGCACAATCGCAATACACACGCGGCACACCCAAGGAATCGCTGTTTCCTAAAAAGACGCACTGATAACCGGGATGCTCGCGGTCTAACGCTATATTCATTCCTTGCTTTGTCTCATTCATCCTTTCATCATCCTTACCTGACTAAAATGACTTGTCCGATCCAACTTCTACTCTTAGTATAATCACTTTTTCGAAGAAGGTATAGGTATGCACCGGATACCTATCCTACATCATATATATGTAAAGGTTTCATCATCTATGGATACCCCGCTTGTATTCTACAATCGAGATCATTATTCTGTAGGGTATAGTCTTACAGCATACAGCACGAAAACTAACCATAAAGTGAGATCGCTTTTTACTTCAATAGGAATGTTTATCTAGGGTTTCAGGAGGTCTGTCATGTCTCTATCCATTCATTCGAACACGATTGAAATCGTCGCGCATCGCGGCTACGCCGCCATCTTCCCCGAGAATACCATGCTTGCCTTCCAGCGCTCGCTTCAGCTCGGCGCTCACAGCATTGAGCTTGATGTTCATCATTCCAAGGAAGGCATCCCTGTCGTCATTCACGATGACAAGCTGAACCGCACGACGACAGGCAGTGGATATATTCGGGAGAAGAGCCTTGCGGAGATTCGGCTTGCCGATGCAGGAGTAAAGTTCAATCCGAGGTTTGCAGGCTGCAGAGTCCCAATCCTTGAGGAAGTATTGGATCTACTGGCAGGACGCTTTGGTCTGCAATTGGAGTTGAAGGAAGGCATCAACGAACGAGAAGCCAAAGGGCTCCTTCATCTACTCAACATCTACGGCATGATCGACCATACCATGATCATCTCCTTTTATAAAAGCAATCTCGAGCTGATCCGCAAGCTCCATCCCGGTATTGAGGTAGGTTTCTTGACGAGCGACATTATTGCGCTTGAGCCTGTTGCTGCACTGGGGAGAGCATCCGTATGCCTGGATTACCATATCCCGCTCAAATATCCAAAGATCATAAAGGAAGCGGAGGAGCTTGGCATTGATGTCACGGTATGGACCATTCGTCAGGCGCATACAGCCAAGAAGCTTTATGACCTAGGCATTCGACGCTTCACCAGCGATATTCCGCTTCGCCCTGATCTCACCGCACTTTGAACGAAGGATAACATGTGAAAATCCTCTTGCTCGACCGTTCATCCCGCCACAGCGAATGGAGAACGAGCGCGCAAGAGGATTTTTTACAGCCCTCAGCGTTATTAGCACCTTTTATATGGATATCGTTACGTAAAATAACCTAGCGTGCTTTATAAGCCAGCCAGCACCTGGTACCAGATTCCTCGCTTGCTGTACAGCGATTCCCGTATATGCTCCCAGCCGCCCATGTCCTCAATGGTGAACAAGCCCTCCGGGGCAGCAATCTGCTCCTTGAGTTCAGCCTTGACCTGCTCGTTAACAGGACGGAAGCCTGCTTTTACCCAGATTTCCTGTGCCTCCTGCGATCGCAAAAAGGCCACGAACGCTTCTGCCGCCTCTCTCGTGCCATGCTTATCGACATAACGATCGACGACAACGACGGGGTTCTCGATCTGAATCGTATGCTCCGGCACTACAATCTCATAGGGGACGCCTTGCTTGATCCGAGCCAGCAGCTCATTTTCATACGTTACAATCGCATCTCCAACGCCATACTCGAATGCTGCCATTGAGGCTCTCCCGCTCTTATCCATCGAGATCACCCGGTCATGGATACCTGATAGCAGCTGCTTCGCATACGCTGGACCATCCACGTTCAACGCTTCCGCCTGCTTCAGCCCCGCCCCATAGATCGCGTTAATATCCCACTGCGCTCCGCCTGACGTCTTCGGGTTCGGATAGAGAACGTCGACATTGCTCTTCTTCAGATCTTCCCAATCCTTTATTTGAAGAGGATTGCCCTCTCTTGTACCAATAACGACGATCGATTCTGTTACCATTCCCGCATAAGGGTCCTGCTTCTGCCAATCCGAGGAGACAAGATCCGCTTCAATAAGCTTATTGACGTCCCCCTCCATCGCAAATAATGCAACGTCGGCCTCCATCCCGCCGGCAATCGATCTTGCCTGTGTCCCTGAAGCTTCATAGGACTCCTGAATCGTGAGCTTCTGCCCCGTCTTCTGCTCCCATTCCGCTTGGAACACCGGAATAAGCTCCTGCAAGGCATCCTTTGCGACAGAGTACGCGCCGATCACAAGCGTGGAGGAAGCATCAGCATCTTTCTCCGACGATGGGGCTGCGGCCAGACTCCCATTTACAGCTTGAGCATCCTCCTTCGTGCATCCTGCAAGGAGCAGCGATGTGAGCACGACGAAAGAGATCAGCAGGAAGAACACCCTCTGCTTTCCTTTAAACCACAGATTCACACGCCCTCCCCCTTTCATCAAATATGAATCGGCATAGGATCTTCCTTCAGCGCATTCTCCTGCACCCAATGATCCTGATCGCTAAACATATACGCGCGATGAACGAGGATCTCGACCTGCTCGCCTATCTGAAGCACCTCTCGCTCAAGCGGACGGTACGTCTTCAACTGGACATCACCGACAGCAACCTCAACCAGCCACTCGCTGCCTCGGAAGTGAAGGGCGGAGACAATTCCTCGCTCGCATGCAGACTTAAGCGACAGCTCCCCAAACTTTCCGACCTCAATATATTCAGGACGGATGAGCGCTTTGCTTTCCGGCCATGCGGCAGCAGACTCAAATCCTTTCAGCGATGCCACATCATTCAAGATCGTCGACTCCCCGATGAATTCCGCAACAAACGGCGTCTCCGGCGTCTTGTAAATATCCCATGGCGTGCCCTTCTGCTCTAGCTGGCCCTGCTGAATGATCATGATCTCATCTGCGACCTCAATCGCCTCGTCCTGATCATGGGTGACGAAGATCGAGGTAATGCCCACTCGTTCAATCAAGGACTTCAGCCATGTCCGAAGCTCTTTCCTGATCTTCGCATCTATCGCTGCAAACGGCTCATCCAAGAGCAAGAGCTGAGGCTCAGGAGCCAACGCTCTTGCAAAAGCAACACGCTGCCGCTGTCCGCCTGACAGCTGGTGCGGATAGCGCTTCTCCGTGCCTGAGAGTCCGGTCAGTTCTAACAGCTCCATCACTCTTTCGCGAATGCGTTCCTTCGGCCACTTTTTAATCGTAAGTCCAAAGGCCACATTATCAAATACCGTCATATGCTTGAACAGTGCATAATGCTGGAACACAAAGCCGATGCCCCGTTCCTGTGGAGGAACATTGTTCATTACTCGATCATGAAACACGATCTCCCCGCTGTCCGGACGCTCTAGCCCTGCAAGCATGCGAAGCACCGAGGTCTTCCCGCCGCCGCTTGGACCAAGCAGGCCTATGAGCTGGCCTGATTCGATTGTGAAGTTCATTTGACGCACCGCATGATAATCACCAAACCATTTATTGAGATCCCGAACTTCAATGTGCATCTCCATGTACTCCTTTTCGTTTTTTGGCCCATTCCATAAATAACAAGAGGGCGATCGAGCCGGCAGCAAGCACCAGTGCCAAGCTGTTTGCTGAAGCAATATTGAAATTATCCACATCCTGATACACCAGCGTCGTCATCGTCTGCGTCTTGTTCATGATGTTGCCGGATACGACGAGCACGGCGCCGAATTCGCCAAGGGATCGAGCCACCGTCAGGACAACGCCATATAGGACGCCCCAGCGTATCGATGGCCATGTCACTTTCCAGAATGTCGTCCAATGATAGGCGCCAAGCATAGAGGCGGCCTCCTCCTGCTGTGTGCCAATCTCCTGAAGCACGGGAACGACCTCTCTCACCATAAGTGGAAACGTCACGAACAGCGTCGCCAGCACCATGCCCGGGAAGGCATACACGATCGGAATGCCGGCCTGCGCAAGCAACGTGCCGATTACCGTATTCGGCCCAAGCATGAGCACGATCATAAAGCCGCCAATAACAGGCGACACAGCATAAGGCAGATCAATAATGCTGTTCAGCCATTGACGCAATCCGCGTCCAAGCCAGCTCCCTCTTACAATCGTCATCGCCATAAAGATGCCGAAGATCGTATTCAAGCATGTCACGACCACAACGACAGCTAAAGTCATCTTCATCGCGTGCAGCGCTTCAGGACGGACTAACGAGGCCACGACAGAGGATAATCCATGCTCCATCGCACTGATGACGACCTGCATTAACGGAATGATGAGCAAGAGAAGAAAGACGGAATAGGTGATGCCAATCAGAATTCGACTTGTGCCGGAGCGTGTGCTCATCGCTTCTCCCCCCTCGACTGCAGCATGTTAACCACCCATAGCACGATAAAGGATAGGGTCAGCAGCATCACAGATACAGCGGCTGCTCCCTGTGGATTGTCACTTTCTATCTCTCCGAAGATAAAGACCGAGGCGATCAGGGTTTTGCCGGGAATATTGCCTGCCACAAGCACGACAGCGCCGAATTCTGCCAGAGCCCGTGAGAATGCCAGCATGCCTCCGCTGATCATGCCGGGTCTCATCTGTGGAAGCAGCACCTTGAAAAAGGTATGAAGCTTCGAAGCCCCAAGCGTATGAGCCGCTTCCTCTTGCGTGCGATCCGCTTCCTCCAGCAGCGGCTGTACTGCGCGAATGACGAATGGAAAGGTGACGAATACCATCGCGATCACGATTGCAGGCTCAGCAAAGACAATCCGCATTCCAGCTGCATGAGCAAGACCCCCGATCCAGCTGTTTGGACCAAGAAGAAGAAGAATCATCAAGCCCCCTACGGCTGTAGGGAGAGCGAAAGGAAGATCGACCAAGCTGTTTAAGAAAGTGCGTCCGGGAAAGCGATAGCGATGCAGCACCCAAGCACAGATCGTACCGATGATGACATTAAGAATTGTAGCCAGAAGGGATAAGCGAAAGGTAAGCCAAATGGATTTCCAAGCCAGAGGTTCAAAGATGCTTTGAATGAAGACGGGTACTCCTCCAGAGAAGGATTGAACATAAATGCCTGCAATGGGCAAAATAATCAGCAGCAACGTATATAAGATCAGGGTTGTGCGGAACCCCCACATGACATCTCTTCGTTGAAGCAGTGAATTCATAGCCTTCCTCCATCTCCATACGGTTCCAAGCGTCGTGAGGTTAGTTTCATAATTCCTAGCTGTTTACTTGGTCTTTGTTTTACAATACTTTACCAAAAATTGTCGCTTGTCGTCAATACTTAATTATTCCTTATGCAACGTATTCGGAATGCTTATAATTGGTTAATCGCGGAGTGCGCAGAAGGGGTGGTTTTTGTTCAACAGGCAAAAGAAAAAAGCATCTATGCACGAACAATCGAATGTACGTACACACATGCCTATTAAGATATCGTTCATAACTGCTCCTATTGTTGCTGTAATGGAAACCTGTATCAGTTAACAGAAGATTTGGCTATCGTTAGATCGAATGATATGTGTGTTGCCTTGCTAAGTCAGGATAAGCATGTTTGATTTGATAAAAATATACAGCAGTTGTTTGGTCCGGAAGGCAAACCGATGTTCATGAAGGTAGCTCAAATTAGCCCTGTACAACCTCTTCAACACGACATCTCATTATCGATACAACGCATCAAAGGGCTAAAATGTGAAGATGCACGAATCCCTTTATTTTATACAACCTAGGAATGTGATCTACCGCATTGCTATGGTCAAGGCTGTTACGTGATTATAAATCATAAGCAATCTCTTTCTGGTTCGATACTAGACGTGCATATCTGGCATAATGGCTCCTGATGAGTCTGTCAGCATATGTGAGTGGCAGGAGAGGGTCTTCGGATAATTAATCCTGTTGATCCCTTGATTACGGCTACGCCGTTTGAATGGCATCCTCCATCGCTTTGCGGCAAAGGAATCTCACATGTGAGGACGCCGCTGGCTTCACTTCCTCGAAGGATACTTGATCTTGAATGTAGTAGGAGATGAATCCATGCATCGCTAAAAACATGCTGCGTGGAATATTCTGACGCTCTTGATCCGACAATGCCTTCACCCCTAGCGATTGCCTGACAATGCTTGAGAACATCTCTAAGCAGCGGCTTTGTTCAGAGCGCGCATAAGCAAGCAGTTCTTCATCTCGTGTCATAAACATGATCTCATAATGATGCGGATGATTAAGTCCAAAGGCAATGAATTCAAGCATAACAAGCTCAAGCTTGGCTATCCCCTCGCTTGGAGCATGATTGATAATGCGTTCGAACAAGCGGCCGAGACGCTTGAAATCTTCCTGCACAAGGGCATAGAAGAGCTCGGCCTTGTCCTTGAAATGATAATATAACGAACCATGGCTGTAACCTAAATGCTGTCCAATGCTGCGCATCGATATTGCTCGATAGCCCTTTGTAACGAATAAATGCCTGGCAACCTCTAATATTCGCTCACGCGACAACTCTTGTTCTACCGCTTTTCTTGGCATGGCGCTCGCTCTCCTTATTCCCCATCAATGTAATAAGCAGGTTCTCCCTTCTCAATAACCGCCTGACCTTGCGTCAGATCGGTCATCCACTCTATGAATGAGTCGCTTTCACTGCGAATTGGCAAACAGGTTAACGTCACCTTATCCGTATAAAAGGTCTCACCCATTCTCATCTCTCTGTTTCTAAGCTCATTCTCGACTTTACCAAGCCACGTATAATCAACCTCGACCAACACTTCCTGATGCAGCACCTTTTCGATCGCTTCCGCACCTTCAATTGCAGCCACCGCGCCATCGGTATAAGCCCGAATCAGTCCACCCGCTCCAAGCAATATGCCGCCAAAGTAACGGGTTACCACAATTGCCGTATCCTTAAGCCCTTGGTGCTTTATGACCTCAAGAATCGGCTTTCCGGCTGTTCCACTTGGCTCCCCGTCATCTGAAGCCTTCTGGATCTCGTCGCGCTCGCCAATCACATAAGCAGAGCAGTTATGCGTCGCATTCCAGTGCTTCTTCTTCATCTCTTCGATAAAAGCAATCGCCTCTTCCTCCGAGTGGACGGGCTTGGCATAGCCTATAAAGCGGGATTTTTTGATTACGATCTCTTTATATCCGAAATCACGGACGGTTTTGTAGCGCTCCAACAACATGTATCACCTTCCATGAGTGCCAAGAAAGCAGTTCCCGCGTCAATCACGGTGAACTGCTTCCTCCGGCAGCCAGTCATTCTAAGCTGTATATGCTTACGCCGATATAGCGTTGGCTAATCTTGATATAGGTCTTGCATTCTGTCTTATTGCTCTAGACGCTTCTCAAGCTGAGCCTTTTCTTCCTCATAGCCAGGTTTGCCGAGAAGAGCAAACATATTTTTCTTATATGCTTCAACACCCGGTTGGTCGAAAGGATTAACGCCCAGCAGATAGCCGCTGATGCCGCATGCTTTCTCGAAGAATGTTACCAAATACCCGAAGGAATAAGGCGTCATGTCTGGAATCGTTACGATCAAGTTAGGAACCTGCCCGTCTGTATGAGCAAGCATCGTGCCTTGGAATGCCTTCTTGTTCACAAAGTCCATTGTCTTGCCAGCCAGGAAGTTCAGGCCGTCCAAGTCTGCTGGATCCTCTTCGATGGTGATCTGTTCCTTCACTTCTTCCACTTGGATAACCGTTTCGAACAGATTGCGGGAGCCTTCTTGAATGAATTGTCCCATGGAGTGAAGGTCAGTAGAGAAGTCTACGGATGCAGGGTAGATTCCCTTGTAATCCTTACCTTCGCTCTCGCCGTACAATTGCTTCCACCATTCCGATACATAGTGGAGGGACGGCTCATAGTTCACCAGAATCTCAATCGCTTTGCCTTTGCGGTACAAAGCATTGCGCACTGCTGCGTACTGGTAGCTCAAGTTCTCTGCCACATTCGGATTGTTGTATTCCTTAGCAGCATCCTGAGCACCCTTCATCATATCGTCGATATCGATGCCCGCAACTGCGATTGGAAGCAAGCCTACCGCTGTTAATACGGAGTAGCGGCCGCCTACATCATCTGGAATGACGAAAGTCTCGTAGCCTTCTTCAGTAGAAAGCTTCTTCAATGCGCCCTTCTCGCGGTCTGTGGTAGCAAAGATACGGTTCTTTGCTTCTTCCTTGCCGTATTTCTTCTCAAGCGCATCCTTGAAGATACGGAATGCGATTGCAGGCTCTGTTGTAGTACCTGACTTCGAAATCACGTTAATCGAGAAGTCCTTGCCTTCGATCAATTGAAGCAAGTGAGATACATATGTAGAGCTGATGTTGTTGCCGGCGAAGTAGATCTCAGGCGTATTGCGCTTGTCCTTCGGCAGCATATTGTAGAAGGAATGGCCAAGCATTTCGATTGCAGCACGCGCTCCAAGGTAGGAACCACCGATACCGATGACAATCAATACCTCAGAATTGTCTTGAATGCGCTTCGCAGCACTCTTAATGCGAGCAAATTCTTCTTTATCATAATCAAAAGGCAGGTCGATCCAACCCAAGAAGTCTGAACCTACACCTGTCTTGTTATGCAATTGATCGTGGGCAAGACGAATCGGTTCTGCCAAATAATCAATTTCATGTTGTCCGATGAATGCCAATGCTTTACTGTAGTCAAATTTTATATTTTTCGACATTGTACACCCTCCTCAGTATGTTTACTTTTCCACTTTAACCCATGAAAATCTTATTTCTTAGAATAATGGATTTCTCATGGAAACACAAGGGAACAAAATCCCTAGACCTTTATTATACCATAAAAGTTATTTATCAATTTTCAACAATTCATGTATGAATGCGCTGTCATTCCGGAATCAGGATTCATTTGTGCTAAAATAGAAGGAAGTGATCCCTTTCGAAGTATACCAGTGGTAAAAAATGCATGTGTTAAACGAAAATTATACCGTTGAGGTGACAGCCATCATGACAAAAGTAGCAGTATTAGGACTAGGCACCATGGGCGCTCCAATGGCCCTCAATTTGTTGCAAAAAGGCTTCGAGGTCATCGTGTACAACCGTACCGCCTCCAAAGCTGATCCACTTCGCGAGGCAGGCGCCGTCGTTGCCGAGAATCCGCGTGAAGCAGCCGCGCAGGCAGATGTCATCATCACAATGGTCAGCAATGATGCTTCTATTCAGAAAGTCTACTATGGTGACAACGGCGTGCTGGCCGGTGTTCGTCCAGGCTCCATCATCATTGACAGCAGCACGATCTCACCATCGCTGTCAATAGCACTCTACGGCGAATGCCAAGCGAAGCAAGCACAATTCCTTGATGCCCCGGTTACTGGAAGCAAGCCTGCTGCAGAAGCTGGAACCCTGCTCTTTATGGTAGGCGGTGAAGAAGCGACTCTTCAACAAGCCATGCCTGTACTAGAAGCGATGGGCACGCGAATCGTTTATATGGGTCCTTCCGGCAGCGGCTCCATTACAAAGCTTGCGCACAATACCATTGTAGGCATCAACAACGTTGCTTTGGCTGAAGGCTTCTCGATTGTATCCAAGGCAGGCGTTAATCCAACAGCTTTCCTAGAGGTTGTTCAAAACGGAAGTGCCGGCAGCAAGGCTGCTGAGCTGAAAGGCCAAAAGATCATCAACGGCAACTTCGACAACCAGTTCTCGCTCGCGCTGATGCTGAAGGACTTGAAGCTCGCTTCCGTGCTGACTGATCAATTGCAATCTCCTACGCCTATGCTGGAGCTTGCGAAGAGCATGTTCCAGATGGGACAAACAGCGGGTTACGGTGACGAGGACCTATGCTCCGTCGTGAAGATCTATGAACAATGGATCGGCCATGCCATTAATGCAGAACATAAGAACGAAGAGAAATAAGCATAGAAATAACTCTTTGTGAAAATAGAGCCCAACCAACTGATCGGAACTTCGAACCTATAAAGCCCATTGGCTCTAGGCGATATGCCTATTGCGAGTGGGCCTTTTTATTACAGTCTCTTACAACCCTTGCCTACCTGACTTCTTCATTCTCGTTAGGCTCCGCATGCAGAACGAAACTAGCTTACGATTCTTCATAAAAGGAATCACCTTCACAGGCCACCATCCACCTGCAGCCCACCTAAACGACACGAACATACAAAAAACAGCCCCTGCATAAGAGCAGAGGCTGTTTGATCTTATCATTAACGCTTAACACTTCTTACAGAAGTGCCTTTACGCGGTTTACTACATTTTCAACAGTAAAGCCGTATTCTTGCATCACTTTGTCGCCAGGCGCGGAAGCACCAAACGTACTGATGCCCAAGATATCGCCTTGATCGCCTACATAGCGCTCCCAACCGAATGGAGAAGCCATCTCAACCGCAAGACGCGCCTTCACATCTGGAAGAATAACAGAGTCGCGGTATTCCTTCGGCTGCTTCTCGAACAGATCCCAGCTTGGCATGGAGATAACGCGAACTTGAATGCCTTCTTCAGCCAATGCTTGTTGGGCACGAACCGCGAGTTGTACCTCAGAGCCCGTTGCGATGATTTGAGCTTGCGGCTTGCCGTTAGGCGCATCTGCTACCACATAGGCACCGCGAGCAACACCTTCGCGTGCTGCTTCTACTGCTCCTTCAAGGATAGGCAGGTTCTGGCGAGTCAACACGAGCACAACCGGGTTGCCTTTGTTCTCCATCGAGTAAGCCCATGCTGCGGATGTTTCATTGCCATCAGCTGGACGAATAACCGTAAGGCCTGGAATGATACGCACCGAAGCCAATTGTTCGATTGGCTCATGGGTAGGACCATCTTCACCAACTGCGATACTATCATGCGTCAGCACATACGTTACTGGCAAGCCCATAATGGAAGACAAGCGAACTGCAGGACGCAGATAATCCGTAAATACGAAGAACGTACCGCCGAATACCTTCACGCTGCCATGAAGCATCATGCCGTTCATCGCTGCCGCCATTGCAAATTCACGTACGCCGAAGTAAATGTTGCGTCCGCTGTAGTCTTTCGCACTGAAGTTCGTCAAGCCATTGAGATGCGTCATCGTAGAGCTCTCAAGGTCAGCGGAACCACCTGTGAGGAAAGGAATTTGCTTCGCAAGACCGTTAAGCGCGTTACCGGAAGCTACGCGAGTAGAAACCGCCTTGTCACTTGCTGCATAGACAGGAAGCTCAGCATCCCAATCTGCTGGAAGCTCGCCAGCGATTGCTTCTTTGAACTGCTTCGCAAGCTCTGGGTACTCCTGCTCGTATTTTGCAAGTTGAGCATCCCATTCATTGTTTGCAGCTTCGCCCTTGTCTTGGACGTTTGCTTTGAAGTTGTCATAGACCTCTTGCGGAACGTAGAAGTCTTCATGCTCCCACTCGTAGAAAGCTTTTGTAAGCTTCGTTTCATCTGCGCCGAGTGGAGAACCATGCGTACCGCCATGTCCACCCTTGCCTTGCTTATTCGGGCTTCCGAAGCCGATGACAGTCTTCACTTCGATCAGGGTTGGCTTGTCCGCTACCGTGCGTGCATTATTCACCGCAGCCTCGATCGCTACCAAGTCATTGCCGTCTTCAACAAGCAGCGTTTGCCAGCCGTAAGCTTCAAAACGTTGACGAACATTCTCGCTGAAGCTCAGATTGGATTCGCCATCAAGCGTAATATCGTTGGAATCATACAGCACGATCAATTTGCCAAGCTTCAGGTGACCTGCGAGTGAAGCCGCTTCGCTTGCTACACCCTCCATCAAGTCGCCATCACCGCAAATCACGTACGTATGATGATCAATCAAGTTGTAACCTTCACGGTTGTAAGTCGCGCCTAGCTGTGCTTCTGCCATCGCCATACCTACAGCCATCGCAATTCCTTGACCAAGTGGTCCAGTTGTTGCTTCTACCCCTGCTGTATGTCCAAATTCAGGGTGACCTGGGGTTTTGCTGCCCCATTGACGGAAGTTTTTAATCTCTTCCATAGGAAGATCATAGCCGCTCAAGTGAAGCAAGCTATACAACAGCATGGAACCGTGCCCTGCAGACAGCACGAAACGATCGCGATTCATCCAAGTTGGGTTGCTTGGATTGTGTGTCATGGCTTTAGCAAATACATGGTACCCCATAGGTGCAGAGCCCATCGGCATCCCTGGGTGTCCGGATTTAGCCTTCTCAATGGCATCAATAGCCAATGTACGAATCGTTGCAATGGATAGCTGATCAATAGGTGTTGCTGTCATTGCTGATTTCCTCCCTCTCTATGTACAAGAAATGTAAGGTTGAAGATAGCTCGCCTTCATCTTGTCTTTTATTTGGTATTACTATACCATCACTTGAACATATTGCGAACCCCGTGAGGAAAGAATCACGAGGAAAGTCATGGTTATAATGCGATATGCTTAGTCAAGCTGAGGTACATAATAATAATTATAAAATAAAAACAGGCCTCAATCCATAGCAAACCGATGTTTCTATGTCTTTCCTGCAAATCATCATGCGTCAAGATGATGCCTTGAGCGCTTGCGAAACTTTCGATACACCTTGCGAAAGCCTTCAAGCAGCTTATGTGGCAGCCGAATCGGAAAGCGATACAATAGCGGACGATAAATCCATCTGTACGCCTGTCTTGTATCCCGCCATACATGATCCGTCCCTTGAAGGAGAAAGTCGCTTACATCGACTACTCGACCTCTACCCTGATCATTTAATATATTTTTTCCATGGATGTCTCTTGGATTCAAGCCTCTTGAACGCGCATATGCCAAGGCCTCGTCTACATCTGATATGACCGACGGTGGAATTTGAATGCCTCTGAGCAGACAATCATACAGATTCGTACCGAGCAGCCTCTTCAGGATGAGATAGCCTTCACCCTTGTAATAGCAAGTGGCATAAGCCGGATGCTCGCCTAATCGCTCATATACTTCAGCCTCTTCCTCGATACCTGGCCGATCTTTCCCATATACCTTTACGATCCACGGGGATTGTTCTCCGCGCTCCAGCACAGCAGCATAATTGCCTGTGCCCAGCAAAAACCATTCCTTCGGCACATGCCTCACAATAACGGGATCATCTGGTGATTCACTTGTGACTTTTAATGATGGAAGCAGCTCCTGCT
The DNA here is from genome assembly GCF_015558675.1 of Paenibacillus sp. 1001270B_150601_E10. Taxonomy (GTDB): domain Bacteria; phylum Bacillota; class Bacilli; order Paenibacillales; family Paenibacillaceae; genus Paenibacillus_B. The sequence goes on from NZ_JADMOL010000013.1 coordinate 35,278, forward strand.
CGATCCACTGGACGGCTTGCGCAATCGTCTCTTGATCCATGGTTGTTCACCTAACCTTATCTACAGAACCACAGTTCAATATATCATTAGATTCTCGAAGCTTCCATCCTTAATTTGAAAATAAAGGAAGGTTTTTATTCGTTGGATCATTTGATTGTCCATTCCAGCTTGTCCATGCTGAGGATTTAAGTTTGAGAAGAATCGCAAGTTTGGATTGTGAAAGAAATATTTTTTGAAAGAAAGATGAATGAGATCTTATTAAGAAACTTATTAAGGGATGAGCATCTAAGCATTAGGGAAAATGTAAAAAAGTACGAATAAAAAACAGACTGTACACGAATCGGATATTTTCCTTGAAAGCAGACAAATAAAATCTTTAAACCTGCTACTTTAAGGAGTGATTATCCAAACTCAAGCCAGTCTGTTCTTGAACCCATTCTTTAACTAACAAAACTCGTAAAGCATGCGTGACCATTCCTACTCGAATATAAGACAAGTAGCGTTTCATGATCCACAGGTCCGCAACCATGAATTTCAGTCTTTAGTTAAACACAACCGTCTTATTGTTATGAACCAGAATTCGATCCTCAACATGCCAATGCACAGCACGTGCAAGAACAACACGTTCAATGGTACGACCAATGCGCTTCAATTCATTCACATCTGCACGGTGTGTTACTCGGCCCACATCCTGCTCAATAATGGGACCGCCATCCAACTCTTCCGTCACATAGTGAGCGGTCGCTCCGATAAGCTTAACACCGCGCTCAAAGGCTTGATGATAAGGCTTGCCGCCCACAAAGGCAGGAAGGAAGGAGTGATGGATGTTAATAATGCGATTGCGATACTTTTCAATAAACAGGGGATCAATAATCTGCATGTAACGCGCCAAAATGATGACGTCTGCTTGTCCGTCCACGATCTCAAGCTGCTTCTTGCAAGCTTCGATCTTCGTATCTGGCGTAACAGGTATATAATGATACGGGATATCGAACGATTCCACGTACTCACGCATATCCTCATGATTGCTCACAACCATGGCAATATCAGCATCAAGATCGCCAGCCTGCCATTGCCAGAGGAGCTCAAGCAGGCAGTGATCCTCTTTGGACACAAATATCGCAAGGCGCTTCTTCTCACTTACCTTGCTGATCTGCCACTTCATCGCAAACTTTTCTGCTATTGTAGAAAAATGCGTCTCCAACTCCGACAAGCGATCATTTAAATGAAGCATATCGAATTCGATCCGCATGAAGAACATGCCGCCCTCTGGATCCATCGTATACTGATCAGACTGTACGATGTTTGCTTCTTTTTCATACAGAAACTGCGATACAGCTGCTACAATACCTGCCCGATCCGGACAGGAAATCAACATTCTTGCTCGATTCTCACTAGCATGACGATCCTGCGACTGAGACCGTGTAAGTTGGTGTGTCATCTCCGCTCCATCCCCCATTGTAAACGAATCAAATTCCCGCTTCTTGATCTAGCTGTATCTTTATATCTTTATATCTTTGTATCTACTTAAGCTTGAATAGCTTCTTCACCTGCCAGCCATACCGTGATGCGCTGGTTGATCTCTTCTTCTGTGCGATCCGGCAGCACTTGTGCCTCGACTGCTTTATCATACAAACGCTCAAGCGGCTCGCGCGGATCCGCCTTCTTCGCCTTCGCGTCGTTCTTAAGCAGAGTCCATGTGTCGATGACAAAGGAACGACGGTCAATGCCTTCTCCCTTATAGAAGTGAGCAAGACGCTCGACATCCTGAACGAAGTCTTGTCCAAAGTGCGCCGCTACATTGCCGCGCAAGAGCGCAATTTCCGCTTCATACATAGGACGCTGCTTCTTGGAATCCTTGCCAATCCAAGGCGTTTCCAGTATAAACGGACGTCCCTGCAAGGACTCGTGCCGTACGACACCTTTTATGCCTTCAAACCCAATCCAACCGGAGCCAACAGGCGCATGGCGGTCCTTGCCTGCTCCCACTGGGTTTTTGCTGTCATTCAAATGCAC
>NZ_JADMOL010000013.1:37336-95659 GCF_015558675.1 Paenibacillus sp. 1001270B_150601_E10
CGATACGATCCAAGCCGATCGTTTGATCAAAGTTCTTCAATACTCCGTCCAAATCATTGACAATATCATAGCCAGCATCATGAATATGGCAGGTATCGAGACAAACGGAAAGACGATCGTTAAACTCTACTTTATCAAATATTGCAGCAATCTCTTCGAAGTTTCGTCCAACCTCGGTGCCTTTGCCAGCCATCGTCTCCAGAGCAATCTGCACTTCAGTTTCATTCGTATTGCGGAGCACTTCATTCAAGCCTTCAGCAATACGGTTAATGCCATACTCCGCATCTTTATCCGTATAGGCGCCCGGATGAAGCACAATTTGCTTCACGCCAATGTGATGCGTACGATGAATCTCCTCTTGAAGGAAGCTGACGGCAAGTTCGAACGTATTCGATTTGTAGGAACCGAGATTGATAATGTACGGGGCGTGAACAACGATCTCTTCAACGCCGTTTTTCGCCATCAATTCCTTGCCTTCCTTAATATATAGTGTGTCAATAGGCTTGCGGCGCGTATTTTGCGGCGCACCCGTATAGATCATAAACGAGCTGGAGCTATAGGTAGCCGCTTCTGTTGCTGCAGACAACAATCCTTTGTCAGAAAATGATACATGTGATCCGATTTTAAGCATATTACAGCTCCTTTCAAGTCATTTCTTTATTTTACTAGGAATATCGAAATAAATCTAGGAATGCGGTATAATTCAAGATGTATGGATTAGCAAATTAAGGTAAATGGCTGAGGTGAACGCATATGATCCCATTTTCATTTTTCCCGCTAGCCGGAGACGGACCTCCGAACTGGTTTATGAACTCTATAGCCTTTTGGGGCATGGTTATGCTTGGCTTTATGGCTATAGGCGGCTTCTTCATGTTCCGCAAATTCCTCAAGGTCCTGCCGATGAATGACGGCAAATCGAAGCTTGATTGGCAGAACTACTGGGTTGAGAAGAGCCGGCATTTATGGACGGATGATTCCAAAGCATTTCTTCAAGTGCTTGTTCAGCCCGTACCCAAGGCCTTCCGCGATATTGCTGCACACAGCATAGCCGCCAAGATCGGTCAGATTGCTGTGGAAAGCGGGGCTTCTGAAGTTACGCAAGACCATGTTATTGAAGGATATATTAAAGCGACGCCGAAGCGCGATCACGCCTACTTGGAGAAAACATTAAAGCGACACCAGATCGATTACAGCCGCTTCAAGCATCTTCTGCAGTAACTGCAAATATACTTATAGTATTCATCAACATAGACTTTATAAACCTGTAATGAAGGTTTATACGAGTGGAGAGCAATCGCAAACAGGATGAATGGGAAGATTCGTTCTATTAAAGTACCTTTACTATCTTCGTCATTCGTCGCAATTGGCCGTACATCTTGGGAATGATTACTATTTTCAATTGATGCGTAATGAGGTTAATGATATAGGATAACCAAACGATCACCCATAGACTTATAGCTTTGTTACAAATGATTAGGGGGTACAGTTATGCACATGCTTATAACAGGGGGGACGGGGCTTATTGGACGCGCCCTGATTCAAGACTGGCTTCAAGACGGTCATCAGGCAACCGTCATAACTCGTTCCCCTGCCGATCATCCGTCTACGAAGACGCAGCGTGTGACCTATACACGTTGGACAGACTTCCAGCAGAATAACGATCTCGACTTTGATGTTATCGTAAACTTAGCTGGAGAGACGATTAATCAACGATGGACGATACAAGCCAAAAACCGTATAACAGCTTCTCGTACATTATCCGCTAGAAGGTTAGCAGAATGGGCAGACAGGAGAGGCAAACCATTTCCACTCTTGATCAATGCTTCTGGCATCTCCATCTATGGAAGTTCCGCTACGGGAATATTCGATGAAACCAGCACTCGTCAAGGAAATGACTTCTTGGCAGACGTTGTGCGAAAGTGGGAGGAAAGTGCGGATCAGATTCCTGCTTTAAGAACCGTCAAGCTCCGTATCGCTCCAGTGCTAGCAGCTCGCCAAGGCGTATTTCCTCAGATGGCACTCCCCTTTAAGCTTGGAGTCGGCGGTCCGATCGGCAGCGGTTCTCAACCCTTCTCTTGGATCCATCTTGATGATATGATTCGTTTGATCCGCTTCATCATTCATGAATCAAGCATCGAAGGCGTTGTAAATGCAGCAGCTCCTGAGTCCTTGAGTAATGGAGAGTTCGGACGTGTATTAGCAAAAGAATATCGCAGACCATACTGGATGCCCGTACCTTCTTGGAGCCTAAGGTTCATGTTTGGAGAAATGTCCTCTCTGTTGCTAGAAGGTCAGCATGTATATCCAGCCAAAGCATTGGAGCATGGCTTTGCGTTTCAATTCGGAACAGCCGAGCGTGCTATTCAAGCGATCAGGCATGCCGAGGCTCATTCACAAGCCCATGGGCTGAATGCAGAAGAACCTTAATGCGTTCAAAGGTATAGACAGATTTGATGGAAGCTATTGATTAGGATTCAATTCGTTATGATAATACTCCACCAAATAAATAAGCATCCATGCTGGTCTCGAGCTGCCTTCGATGCCGTCATGGATGCTTATTTATTCGTTTTATAATCGAGATAAAAGTAAGGGACAGGGTGATAATAAGGACACGGCTAAGAATAAAGCAGCCAAAAGAATAGTAAGGAATAAGAGTAGAAATAGACGTAATACAAAGGATAAAAAATATATAAACAACGACACTAATACTTGGTGAAAAGTATAACCTAGATGTGATGCAAGACGAGTATCGTATGTCCCAGCTTGATTCTAGCACCATCCTCAACCTGATAAGTCTTATATGGAATAAGCAATTCTCCATTGAGCTCTGTTCCATTCTTCGATCCAAGATCCTGAATGGTGTATCCTTCTGTATCTTTCATCAGTTCACAATGCAGTTTGGAGACTCCCGTCTCCATCAGCAAATAATGCACCCCCTGCTCTGCCCTTCCCAGGACAAACGGCCACTCGCCTGCTGTCTTCTCCTCTGCCACCGTAACGCCATCTTTCGCTAATCTCTGGATACGAAGCTTTCCGGCCTTTGCTTGATGATTCCCAGTCTGATTTGAAGTTAGAAGCACCGTCGCATCCTGTGGTCCGCTATTTAGCACCGAGGTATGTGCGGCTAAATGAGAATAATGCTGTTCAACAGCATTAGCAGGCCGACTCTCTTGACGGGCATCTCCCCATGCATTAGAAACTGTCTCTTCTCTAGCTCTATAAGGAGAAGAAGATGCTCCTGGTACGCTCCTGTTCTGATAATCATTAGAGGCCGAATAAGAAGAGGGATTCGTATGAAGAACGCCTAAGCCATTCCTTCCCCCTAGCTCTTGTTTGGTTTGAACAGCATCACGCGACATTCCTACAGCCGCCTTTGAGTCCTTATTAACATTCGAAGGATAAGAAAAGCCGTTCTTTTCAGCAGCTTCTCTTTTCAACTGCGAAGTAAGCTCGATCGAAGCGAAGTCTGGCAGCAAAGGATCATTTTTGGAATGTTTTGAGCGTTTATGTACTGCAGCGGATCCCTTGGACCGGTTGAACATGCTATGGAACCAGCCTCTCCACCATGCAAAGCCTAAAAGCACGCCAATTAGCGTCACAACTAAGCTAAGAAGCATACTGACCGTATTGGCAGTTGTCATATAGCCAAACTTCCAACCTAATGCTCCAAGCAGCAAGGCAATCCCTGCACCGATAAGAGGAGACTGGGTAACAGCTTCCTCTTCTTCCTCCTCGTCATCAAAGCCCCAGTCTACTTCACGGCTTCTATTGGGAGCAGAGTGAGATACATGAGATGCTGCCGACCCAGCTTGTGAGAACAGCTCCTTATCCAGAAGCCTTTGCTGCTCAGTCTTCGTGCCGAATTGATGCCTCCTGTCTGGAATGGCGTGCTGCGAATACTCTCGCTCTGATCGGGACAACTGCCCTCCTTCACTAAAGGAGGATGCCGCTATCTCGTTATCATACATGCCAGCAATACCATGCTGCTGAACAGGAGGAGCTTGGACAAGCATTGCTTGCACAAACTGCTGGATTTGTTCAATGGATTGACTATCATCGTGGAGCTTTCGCAAGAGTTGCTGGAATCCATCGTTCGTCCACTGCTGAACAATGCTCGACAGCTGAACGGCCAACCTGCGCAGTCCTTCTATTGCTGCTTTGGCATGAAGAGCTTCATGTGTAGGGATGTATGGAACGTACAGCACCCCCTGCTGTGTGCCACCTTCAACAAACATAAACTGCTCATGCAGCAGCAGATGATTCGGATTCAGCATATACTCCCGACAACTCGATAGTAGTCGTAGTAGCTGAAGCATCCACTCGTAATATTGCAATTCGGTTAATTGCTCGCTTCGAATAAGCTGCTGCAGCATGCGTTTACCGCTTATTTCGTAAACCAAGGTCACATCATAGTCGAGTTCTTGCATATCCGCATGCAAGATATGGGGAATCCGATTTCGCTGAATCATTTTCAGGGAGTGAATGTCCATATCATTGGAACGAAGAGCAGGATCACGACGCAGCTTCATTACGATTTGTCCCTCATGGGCGAAATCTGCCTCATATCCGTACACGTGAACCCACCTTTCTATAGACCTTTATTGCATTCCTGTAAAATACACAAATAATGCAGCAGGAAGTACAGCTACCATAAACGGAAATGTAGTCGGCCGCTTCATATGCTCGCGAAACACGATAATATTACGAAGCCCAATGGTAACTAGAATCATCTGAACAAACTTCTTCCCGAAGGATCGATAATGAAATAACAGGAGTGCAAGACCAATAAAACCACCAAACAATATCGAATAAACAAAGATACTCCATACAGTTGCAGCCCCTACCCATGCACCTAATGCTGCAAACAACTTTACATCTCCGGCACCTACGACCTTAAATAGATATAATAACAGGAGAACAACGAAGCCACATGTTAGTCCAATTCCACTAAATAGTAATCCAGATAAGCCAGCGGAAATTAAGTAATAGAGCAATCCCAAATTAGCACAAGTGATCGTCAACACATTGGGAATTCTGCGACTTTTGATATCTGTAATGCTTGCCGTACCTATCAATACGGCGGCTGCAGCTTCTGCCAACATTAGATCCCCCCTCTCCCTTTACTCACCATCCTGCCTTCAATTCATATCTATTCCACATTAAAGCTCATATCTGTAGTTGCTCCACTATCTGTAATGACCTGAAGCCTCCATGAACCTTCCGTAGTGGAACCCGATACATGCCAATCCCATGATACATTCCCGTCAGCGTCCGCCTGCTTCCATACCAGTCCCTTTGCAACACTTTCGCCGCTTTTGTAGTATACAATCAACTTTACCTGTTCATTAGGCTGAGCCTTAGCCATCAACTTAGCCCGGTGACCAGGGCGAAGGGGATTAGGCTCGATACTTACAATTTGAGGAGCAGGCTTGTCCTTATCTGTTCCGTCAGACTGCGTCTCTGGCGGAGGACCATCTCCAATCCATGCACGTTCAGAAGCTCTCGCAGTTAGCGTCATCTTCTTCATGAGAATCGGAACTCTCATTGGCAAATCATATTCGACTTGAAGTGCTACAAAAGGCTCTGCCTTCTCTTTTAGATCCGGCAGCTTAAGATGGGTTACTCGAATCTTATCCGTGTCTAAAATATGCTGAATGCCGTATCGTTCAAGAAGTGGCTTGAAAATAACCTGCCCCACCGCAGCTTGAGCCTGTTCTCCTAGAGACTCGGCTTGATCTCCTATCCAAGTTCCTGCATCCTGAACCCAACCAGATACAGGCTCTGGCAGATCAGCGCCGAACTGCTGAACAAATTCCTTGGCCGTAAGACGCATCAACATTGCTGGAGGACGGGATAATACTGTGCCGATCGGGCCGACCTCCGTAATGGGTGGGGCATTCTCTACTAACTTTTGAACAGGATACAGATGAGTGGCCACCTGCTTTACTGCATTGGAAGCAGCGGATTGAAGTGCCGTAGATATCACAGCCGCTTGAATAAGGTATACAAAGAATAGAAATAACAGCAGGATCATGGGTAGCAGGATGGAAGCCTCTACAACAATGCTGCCTTCTGTTCTCTTCCAATTCTTCTTTCCCTTAATATGTATAAGCGGAGACTCGTGATGTCTCATAGTATCCATCCTTCACATCTCCTCCCAATGCCCCTGTCTGACCAAGCATCTGCATCAAGCCCGGCAGGAACCAAAGCTTCATTCTAGTATGAAGCTGGAGTTCGCCGTAAGTTCCCTGCTTTATGGGGTCTATTCCCGTATTGTAATGAATCAGGGCAAGCATTCGTATCACCATGTCATCCTTCGAGCCATGCATCATCATGAATAGACGCAAAAAGTCACTGTAAGAAAGTCGGATATTCGGTGTATACATAGACAAAGGCACCGCATTGGTTGTGACTAATTGCAGCATATCGCTTAACGCCATACTCACTCCCTTTGCTACAGCACAAGCTAGAATTATTAAAGGATGTCCCCCTCCAGCACATTGAACAAAGCCCTCCATCGTTCGAATGGCTAGCCGCATTCCGAATATTTCACCATAAGCAGCTGATAGATTCATAACGGGATCATGAAAACCATACATGATATACTCAAGTTCTTGATTATGTATACTAAGAGATTGAATAAGCTCTTCTGTTGGATTTTTTGATTTAAACAGTCCTTGCAGCTTCGTTGGATCGTAGCTGGTGAAGTAGTTGAAAGCATACTCATTTCGATAGAGTCGCTCTCGTGCACCTATCATAAATTCACCTAATCCTGTGTAGAGCTGATTCATGTCCTTCATCGATTCTTCAGCAGCGTCAGATGGATCACGATTCAAGCTGCCTCCGTATTCCCCCTCAGGAAGAGGCTTCTGATTGAACGCTTTTATCGCATCTGCTTTCGTTCTTACGTCTTGGTAGGCGTCACGATGCGAGGCTACCGCATTGTCCATATTCGCAAGCGTGGACAACAAGCTGGTGGCTTGGTTCAAGCTCTCGTTCGCTTCTTTTTCAAGCCTTCTACGTTCATCATCCGAAGCTTTAAGCTTCCCTATCTCCTGCTCTCGATCACTTATGATGTTGCGGGGAAGCTTCACATAGTCACGCTCGTATTGCTCCCACAATCTCCACATGCTTGTTACCGAACTTCTTAATCCCGAAGCAGAACCTCCACCCCCCAGGGAACTGCCAACTACAGATTGAAAAGAGCCCACATCACTATCCAGCTGAGCAAAGCTAGTCTTTTGCTTCTGCAGCTCATTCTCGTAATCGATAAAGAATGAATCTGGAAGCACGAGCGAATCTACGGATTCATTAATCTTTTTCAACTCGTCGGCAGTAGATGACTGCCCCGTCTCTCCAATTGAAGATTGGCCTACTTGGTTGTAGCCTTCACTTGGATGTGAGGCTCTAACCTGTTGAATGGTTATCTTCATCTGCTGGTTAATCGCACGCGCCTCTTTCACCGCTTGAATAGATCTATCCAGATGGGTGAAGTGCCTGCTTTGTGCTTTCATTATTGTTCTTCGCATGGTATCCGCCGTATTGCGAGCGTCCGATTCATATTGTCGTATGGTGCTGCTATGGATCTTATCCTCTTCCTCAAGACCAGCATCTTCACGGATCATCCGAACGTAATCGGCATATTGTGTTGCAATATCCGCTGCAGTCGAGATAGAACCAACGGAATCATCCATGAATAAAAAGCGGATATCCTCTGTAATGCTTCGTTTGATATCAGTGCCTACCGCCTCATCCCGAGCCTGCTTTTGAAAGCGCAGAGCGTGATCCAGCTCCTTATTCCGCTTATCAAAGTCTTTACGCACTTTGTTAAGAAGCTCTGTCGTCTTGGCTGCTTCCTCCATCGCTCCCGAGACCGGCTTCATCTTGCCGATAAGCTCGTAAGCGATCTGTACAGGTGCTTTATACTTCATATCCTCCATTACCTGCTGATCGAATTGCTCCAACCGCCCAAGCGGACGAGTAACAGAAGAGGAATGCTCGCCAACCTCCATATTGACCCAGGCGAATTCATCAGAGATTCGAGGTGAGTGATCACTTAATACGGCCTCGGCAATAAGAGCTGGGTCCGTCTGCCCATAGGCAAACAGACCATATCGTTCCTGGAGTGCAGGCTCATAAGCAGACATTACAGAGCGAATGGAGGTCTGTGCCGCGGCTTCCGTTCGCCACTCGAATGCTGCAATACGAGCATAATCGATCATAACTGCCATCACGGCAAAGACAACCATCGTAACGAAGATGAGAAATATGGAGACCGCTCCCCGGTCACTTTTTCGAAGCGAACCCCTCTTTTGAAAAAGTGTCCGGTGCTTACTAGATGTAGTCGGTTTCTTGATCATATGTCTTCTCCTTATCCTTTCTATGGCTTAGCTGCCTCCGTCACGAGCTGTCCCGCCTGCTTCGGACTAGCTCCCAGATGATTCATCGCTTGAATCTTCGTCGTCATGTATCGTGCAAGCTCTACGGTACGAATGAATTCTACTGGTTCTACAATTGCACTCACTGATGTTCCCTCTAGCTTGATTCCAAACCCCGTCATACGTTCAAAGCTTTGTCCGAATGCCTCCTGCTTCACAGTAGCTGTTAACGTTCGCTCAATCACTGCATTCCCGAAGGATACTTCACCAAAGTAGGAATGAGGAAGAAACTCGGCTCCCATTGACATCTTCTTCTCTGGCAAACTGTCGGAAGCATGCGGTGCAGGAAGCTGAATCGTGTATCCACCACCACCTGCGAAGCCGCCACCGAATACTCGATCCAGCATTTTGTCTTGAAAAAGCCTCCAATAGAGCGGATCTTTCTCAAACGCCGGAAATTGCCCTGTCTTCGGGTCCTTGTGACTGTTATCCCATACGACCGCACCTCGATCAGAAGCAAGCGCTGCTGCATGGTTGGTCATCACCATGAGATACATGTACATTCCAAAAAAGACGATTGCGATTGTACTGTACAAAATAATCGGAAGAACGAGCGAAGCTTCGATCATGAGGGTGCCGTCCTCACGCAAAGCCCTTTTCCAAAGCCTGCTCATCCTCCCCCTACTCTTCTTGCAGACATAACGAATGGTTGTCTTTTTCATCGCACTACAGCTTCTTTACTTTATTTGAAGATTTCATTGGATTTGGATTTGGTCTGATTGAAAAGATCAAGAATAAATCCTTCAATTTGCTTTCTGAACAGCAAAGCAATAACAACAATGATTGCAATAATGACGACAAGCTCTACTGTCCCCAGGCCGTCCTCATCCTTCCAAAGATTCTTCGCTTGTGTGCTAACCATATTCAACATTCCGATCCTCTCCTTATTCAAATCATGATATTTACTTCATCATCAAGAGCGCGGGACCGCCGACAAGAGCCAGCAGTACGATAAACATTAGCATCATCGGGAAAATAAGCTTCGTCGATGCTTCTTCACCACGCATTCGAGCGACAGCCTTTCGCTTCTCCCAAAGCTGCCTTCCCAAATCCTCCATCGCAAGGACAAAGGATTGTCCACCGCGCTTCTGATTAATTAACAAGGTCGTAGAGAACATCGCGGCTTCTTGAATCGCGCACCGCTTTGCAAATTGCTCCATTGCTTGAGGGAAGGCATATCCATTCGCAACATCCTTCAGCATGCGATCCAGTTCGACATACAAAGGATGATGGAGTTCCCCTCGTTTACGATCCAGACAGGTCTGCAATGCTCGGGGTACGGTCTCTCCTGCTTGAACTAACAGGGTAAGCTTGCTTAGAAGTTCAGGAAGCTCCAACTGAAGATCCTGACGCTTGCGCTCCGCACGATTCAAGACATCCTTCCATTTTGCTAGCGGCAGGATAATTCCTAATACGAGTCCGCCGATCATATTCATTAGGCTTCCATCCGTGATTGCCGCAAGCAAGGGTCCAATCAGAAGCCCCCCATACAGATAAAAGCCAAGCTCAGCAGTGATAAGGCGGAAGCGATTATGATATTCATGAGGACCGTAGAATTGAAAGATTGCTTGCCTTAGGCCCATAAACATAGGATGAGTATCAAGCGTTGGCTGAAATCTTCGCATAACAGACAGCATCCACGGCAGCCACTTGCTAATCTTACTTAGCTCGGGAGCTTGGGCGAGAAGCTCTTCGTAATGCGGATACAAGCGCTTATTGTTCAGCCAAAGGATCAGCAGACCAGCAGCAAATACAGCAATCCATATCCAGCTTGGAAGCATATTCCCCCTCCTTCCTCACACCCGGATATTCATCATTCGGCTAATCATCCATACACCTAGAAACAGCAGCAGCAAAGATACAGTGGCGATCGCCCTTCCAACCCCTTCATATAAAGGCATCAAAAAGTCCGGTGCACTGAGATTTAGAAAGCTTAGAAATACGAAGGGAGCTGCCATCATGGCTTTCATCTCCAGCCTTTTCTGTGCAACAAGCACCTCAATCTCCTGCATGATATCCATCTTCTCTCCGATAACAGAGGATGTTCTTCGCACCACCTCGATCAGATCTCCCCCCATACGCTTACAGGTAACGATAACGTCAGCAAAGTTAGCGATGTCCTCCTGCTTTGCACGCAAGCTAAAGTCCATAATTGCTCGTTCCATCGGCTCCCCATTCTCCATACGAAATTTAATAATTCGAAGCTCACGTATCATATCTGCATCGACTCCGGGATAGAGCAGCGTCAGGTCCTGAATCGCTTCCTTAAAGGCATTCTCGATAGAACGCCCTGCTGATAATGAGGAGCTCAGCGAATAAAGAGCTTGCTTAAACTGCATGGACAGCTGGGACCGCTTTCGATCGAGCAGCGCCTGTCTTCGAATGCGGGGATAGTATAATCCAAGGCAGCCAATTACAATGACGCCTAGCCAATGCTTATAAAACAGCATTCCAATCATGGAAGTCACAAGCACTCCAACACAAAGTGCAAAGAGATACTCTTTCTTCGATAATTGATACTCCGTGTAATGGGGTAAGCCTTGATCGTTGATATTGGACGCCTTGCCTTTTCTATCTGTTGAGGCTGCCTTCTTTCCCTTCTTGTTCCAACCTATCAACTTACTCATGCTCACTTCCCGCCTTGCTGCCATCTACTGTACCTCCGCCTCATCCAAGAGATTTATCCCTGCCATCTTTAGCTTCCATCGATGGAATATTCGATGTTGGGGTCTCAGCTGACCAAGCACTCGGCCATCCTCTTCACCTTCTTCTTCGAATTGGAATAAAGGTGACAGCTCAATCTCACCTCCCTCCATCCCCTTTACTTCAGCAATCTCGATTACTTTGCGAGACCCATCGCGTATCCGAGCAAGATGCACGACAATATCGAGCGCTGATGCAATCTGTTGTCTGACTACGGGCAGGGGAAGATTAGCACCACTGAGCACCATCGTCTCCAGTCGACTCATCATGTCCCGGGCTCCGTTCGCATGACCTGTGGAAAGACTGCCATCGTGGCCTGTATTCATCGCCTGAAGCATATCCAACGCCTCTGCCCCACGTACCTCCCCAACAACTATGCGGTTAGGACGCATTCTGAGCGAAGCTCGAATCAGGTCACGAATCGGTATAGCTCCTTTGCCTTCGGTATTTGCGTTTCTCGTCTCAAGCGAAACTAGATTCGGTACCGTGACGATCTGAAGCTCTGCAGCATCTTCAATCGTAATCACCCGTTCATCTGGGGGGATATATTGAGACAAGGCATTCAGGAATGTTGTCTTTCCTGAGCCTGTACCTCCGCTGATAAAAATGTTGTATTTGGCCTTTATAAGCTGCTTAAGCATAGAGGCAGCCTCCTCAGGAATAGCTCCCCACGCCACCAAGTCATCCATCGTCATTGGCCGTTCCGGAAACTTACGAATCGTAACGGTCGCTCCCTTCAAAGCAATCGGAGGCAAAACAACGTGCACGCGAGAGCCGTCAGCAAGTCTCGCATCCACGATCGGCGTAGATTCATTTACAACTCGGTTCACTTGCCCTACAATGGCTTGAATGACATCCTCCAGCTTCTCATTGCTTTCAAATTGAATATCGCTTTGGATCATTCGTCCCTTCCGCTCTATAAAAATCTCGTGGGGGCCATTAATCATAATCTCCGTAACTGTAGGATCATCCACAAGAGGCTGCAGAACATCGAGTCCTCGGAAGGAATGATACACACGCTTAACAACCTGCTTCATCTCAGAAGCAGTCATGTAGTTCACTTCAGGAGAATTAAACAAGTTCTGTTCAATTCTGCTCTCGAGTTCTTCATCGCTTACACTTTGGTCCCACTCCAGCTGTCCTCTCACTTGATGACGAATACGAATGCTTAACTCGTTCAGATCCAGCGCTTCCTGACCTGTCATCCATGCATGATCTGAGCTTCTCTCAGCTTGATGTGGTTGTTCCTGTATCTTCCTCATGTTCATAACGCTCCTGATAACGAAGTACTGAAAGTCGTATTTCCAACATGATAAATGGAACTATGATGTTTGCTCAGCAAGAGCAGATCATTAGTAACGTTCATGCATCCATGGTGCAGCAGCTTGCATCCAATCCCGAAAGGCAGCTTGGAACACCTCTGAACCGTATCCTTGATCCATCCGATGCCTCTGCTTCCATTGGGGTATATAGGGGAAATAGGCATGAACCGTAGTGGGACGTGTAAAGGAATTCAGCATGGAGCCCATATAACGATTTATAATGACCTGCAAGCGACTCATCGTGCTAGCGCCTAATCCTTGCCCATCTTGTCCCCATTGCTTCCAGCATAGCTCGCTCTTGCCTATCTGCGAGCAATCATCTGTAACCACCCAGACGACCTGATCACTATTGCTCACAGCTGCATCTGCAAGAGCATGCCCTGGAGACGTATCCACGACGATCAAATCATATCTGCCGATGCTCTTCAGCCAATTCAGCACTTTGGTAATGGTCGGCCCGTCCAGCTCATTCCATTCATTCCTGCGAATTCTCCAATCAAATGTCTCTACTGGTAGGCTTCCCATAGGAAATAAATAGGGATCAGGCTCGATCGCTTCAGAGGGGTCCTTTCGAGACAGCCAATAAATAAGCTTCGAGAAGCTTCCCTCACTGGTTCGAGCCTCCCCGCTCATCGCCGTAGGTAATGGAGGAGAACCCCACTCATGGATCCAGTCCAAATTCCAATAAAATACCCTCAGTCCCTTTTCTTGAGCGTAATGGGTAAGATGAGAAGCAATGGTTGTCTTCCCAGCTCCGCCTCCCCCAGAGCTGATTGTCCAGACAGAGGCATCGTTAGGACTTGTATGGGCACGAATAGGATCTTCAGAGATGCGAGCAATGGACAATCCTAGAACCCATAGCTGTTCAAAGAGCTGGGATAAAGGCTGATACGGTGTCACGGCATACGCAGCACCGCTTGAGGGCAGATGCTGGTTTCTTCCGCTAGACTCATCCAGCTCGACAATAGTCAAACCTTGATCATCATTCGTGATCAGGCTCGTTTCTACTTCATTTCTCCAGTCCGGATCAATAATGAGAAGTTGTACCTCAGTCTGCAAGCCAACGTAATGTCTCAACGTGTCCATCTGTGAGAACACTCTCAAATGCACGCGATCGGCATAAACACTATGTCTCCAGTAATCTCGAATTCGTTCCAGCAGTCCTTTATCCGGCAGTCCAATCACCCAGCATTGCTGAACCTGATGCATGCTTGACTCAACCTCCTAAGAATGAAAACACAAAAAACCGCCACAAAAGCCTATGACCTTCATAGGCTTCGTGACGGTGCTTCCGTACGAATAATATTGATTTGAATGTAATATATCATAATATTTCCAGAGTTGCAATATCCCTTTTTCACTTTCACTGATGAAACTATATGAAGTGCTAATGAATCTTTGCAGATCTGTTATTCCACTTAGCGAACGGCTTCTCTCAGATGGCTCAAGTAGCGCCAACGAATCAGCAGGAAGTATAGAATCTGCGCCACCGTAAATCCTGCCAGCACCTTGAACGTTTGGCCAGCAATGGATAGATTTATAAGGTTCTGCAGCGCCATAAAGGCAAAGATACTATGAATGATCGCCACCAGAATAGGCACAAAGAACAAGAGCAGCAGCTGCGTCGTTGCGATCTTTTTAAGCTCAGAATCCTTTAGGCCAATCTTGCCAATAGCGCGATAATGCTCCTTGTCTTGCTCCAAATCAGTAAATAAGCGGAAGTATAAGAAGCTTCCTGCTGCGATGAAGAACACAGCACCTACAAGCAAGGCTGAGAACAGCATGATGCTGTACATCTGTTTCATTTCAGAGAACGAGCTTTCAAGAGAGGTGAAATCAAATAATGGCGCTTTGCCATGATCACGATCAGCATAATAAGCATCGAGTTCTTGACTTAGCTTCTCCTGTATATCATCCCCAATGTGCTTGGTCTCTTTCCAGCTGTCTGTCTTGTATCCAATGAGTGTCCATGGCTCAGCATGTCCAGCTATTTTGGCATATAACTCATCCGATACCACGACGCCATTATACATCATGCCAGAGTTGAATACAGGGCCGTCAGCCCGTCCATCCGATACAACCGTGATCCCACTCTTCTGAAGCGTAATGCTTTGATTAGTGCTTACTTCATAATGCTTGGAAGCAATATTATCGGTAAGCAGCTTCGCATGCTCCCCTTGAAGATTTAACGTCTCCATGTTCAAGAGCTTCGCCATTTTGTTATACTCCGATACACTCACTATCTTAACGTCACTGCCAGATTGCTTGCTTTGATCAATTAAGAAAGGCGTCGTTACTTTCGAATAGTCAATATTTTTCTCTTTCAACTGGGACTCAAGGCTGTCCAATTGCAGATTCGCCTCTGTATGCTGATTCGCGGCCGAGTAGCCGATCGCAAACGGCATATTAAGCTCCATTTCCTTATCCATCACGCCGAATGAAGCAAGCGTACCTACTGCACAGAAGGCTACCGTTGACACAATACACACCATGAAGAACATGCGCGCATTATCCTTCATGCGATATGCAAGATCTGAGATTGTAATAATATTTGTACGGTGCAGGAACAACCCTTGATTACGTTTCAGCATGTTGATGATGAATACACTAAGCTGTGTAAATAAGAAGTACGTTCCTGTAATCGTTATAATGATGACGGGGAACATCAGTATGCCAATTGTAGCTGCATTGGCAGTAGCTGCGAGCGTATAGCCTGCTCCAAGCAGAAGTGCCGCCAGCACAGATAGCCATACGGAGGCCTTGGGCTCTGTCTTAGGCTTGTTCGTGCCTTGCAATAATTGAATAACCTTCTTCTTATTTACCATGAATTGCGTCATGATAGAGATTACAATGAATAAGATCGAGAAGGATACCACTGTAAGTAGTACAGCCTTCGGCGCAATATAATACGGAAGCTTCACATCCATCATATTGCCTCCGATCAGAAGACCAAGCTTAGCGAACAGCAGTCCTGCGCCTACCCCTGTGAGGATCGAGACAAATCCAATCAGCAGATTCTCCAGGAAAATCAAGCGATTAAGCTGACGATGAGACATCCCTTGAATAATAAATACACCGAATTCATGCTGTCTTGTCTTAAGAAATGCACTTACCGAATACAAAATGAAGAAAAAGGAAAACACATATACAATCCACTGCGCAGCACTCATCGCGGTAACCGCTACCTGGTGAATGAGCCCACCCTTCATATCCGGGTGATAGGCAATGATGGAGTATACAAAAAAGATCATGACGGAGAAAGCACTGCTCAAAAAGTAAGCAGCATACGTCCTTTTGTTCCGAAACACATTATTAAAGGCTAGCTGTCGAAAATTCACCGATTACACCTCCTATTCTGACAATCTCTTTTACACTCTTCCTGGACTATATTCGCTTTGGTCACCGCCCATCAGAGCGAGAACCTCCATAATTTGCTGGAAGAACACCTGCCGATTGGAGGCTGGTCGAATTTCCTTATACAACGTTCCGTCCTTGATAAAAATGACACGATTGCAGTAGCTGGCAGCAAAGGCATCATGTGTCACCATCATCATCGTTGCCCCGTCATTGCGGTTAATGCTCTCCAGCGTCTCCATCACGTCGCGTGAGGCTTTCGAATCCAGATTACCTGTCGGCTCGTCAGCTAAAATAAGCTTTGGACGATGAATGATCGCTCTAGCAATAGCTGCGCGCTGCATCTGTCCACCGGAGATCTCATACGTACGCTTCTTCATGATTTCCCCGATGCCAAGCCGCTCCGCTAGCTCGTTGGCATCCCGCTTCATCTTTTTGACACTAACCCCTTCCAATGTCAGAGGAAGCATAATGTTCTCTTCCACGGTCAAGGTGTGAAGCAGATTAAAGTATTGGAATACAAAGCCTAGCTCTCTTCTACGGAAGGAGGCGAGCTTTTCTTTTTTTAATTGATGAGGATTTACGCCGTTGATGAATACCTCGCCAGAGGTTGGACTGTCGATTGTTGCTACTGTATTTAGAAAGGTCGTCTTGCCGCTTCCTGAAGGACCCATAATGCCTACAAATTCACCCTGCTCTACCGAAAGGTCGATACCCTTCAGCACAGGCGTCGCTACTTTACCCTCGTAAGTCTTCACGACATGACGTACACTAAGCATTTCCATGCTTGATTCCACTCCCTCGGTTTCATTTGAGTTCATTATAGAAGAAGCGAACTGTGTTATCGTTGGATTATGCTTTCATCTACCTTTCAATATTGTCATGAAGCGTAAGAATACGATACTTAGTTATTCTTATCGCTAGGGGAACTGGGCTGAATGAAGACGTGACATGACTAACAACGGCCCTCTTTATTTACATAAAAAAAGCCTGCCGCTCAGCATCAAGCTGATTCGACAGGCACCTTTTCTATCTTCAACTATAATATTTTATACTTTGAATTTGCTTAAGGAAGCCTTCAAGCTAGACGATACCTCTTCAAGCTGCTGAGACAATTCCACGAGATGACTGGAGATATTCAGCTGCTCTCCACTCAAGGAAGCAACTTCCTCAGATGTCGCAGACGCTTCTTCGGCAACAGCACTTACATTGCTCATCGCCTCGATCAGCGTCGATTGCGCTTCATTCAGGCGTTGGATATTCGTAGTTACATGATCAAGATTGCTGACCATGCCCTCCATCTTCTGTTGGACCTGACTGAAGATCTGGTCTGTATCCCGCACCGCTTCTGTCTGCTGCTCAAAAATAGGGAAAGCAGAGGACAGCGCTTGTACGGTCTCGTGAATTTCCTTCTCGATCTGATCCGTAATGGAAGCGACCGTATCCAAGGACGTATGCGTCTCATCGGCAAGTTTGCGAATCTCGTCTGCTACCACCATAAAGCCTTTGCCGGCAGCCCCAGCTCTTGCTGCTTCAATCGTAGCATTCAGAGACAAGATGTTTGTTTGCTTCGACATATTGTTCAGCACGACGATAATCTGACGAATGGATTTCGTGCTGCCGCCAAGCTCATTGACTTTATGCGCAAGTGAACGCATCATCTCTTCGGTAGTGCCTGTGCGCTGCATCAAGGCATTCATGTTGGACACCCCGTTGCTGCTAGCGCTTTCGACATCCTGAACGGATTGTTCCATCCCGCCGTTGGCCTCTACCACGCTCTTCATCTGGGCAGCCATATTATAGGTAAGATCATGACCGCGTTCAGCCTCAACAGCAAGGCTCGTTGCCCCCTTCGCAATCTCCTCTGTTGCGACCGCAATCTCACGGGCTGAGACAGCCGTACTGCGAGACGCTTCTGAGAGCGCTTGTGCAGTAGAAAGCACGGCACTTGCATTTTCCTCTGTTTGTTTCACGAGTCCTGTAATTTGTTCCATCATCGTATTGAAGGCTTTGGACAGCGCGCCGATCTCATCTTCTGAAGTCGACTTGGCGCGAACGCCGAGATTCCCTTGTGATCCTTCATGCATCAGCTCACGCAACGATTGCAGTGGCTTCGATATCATGCGCATAACGAACCAGCCAATAACAAGGGCAATAAGCGTAGCTGCGAGTACACAAATTAACGTCACGATAAGAATCGTATTTGCATCCTTAACGAGCTCCCTAACCGGAATCTCTCCAATTAAGAGCCAGCCATTCGTCTTGATCTCATGGTATACCGTCAGCATCTGCTCGCCCTTATCTGCCTTCACAAAGGAGCTGCCTGTCCACTCCTTCTCATTCTCGCCCTTCTTCGGCACGAGCCATTCTGGAGCCTGCTTCGTATACTCTGCTGCGTCTTCCGCATACATGATGCGACCTTCAGGATTAATGACGCGAAGCTGTGAACCTTCGCCCAGCTGCAGGCTTTCGATCGATTCCGAGAGCGCCTTCAAACTAAGCTCCATAATAATCACATAGTCCGCTTTGCCTGTACCGGAATCTCTCATTTCCCTTGCAAGGCCAAAGGTTGGCTGCTTGGTATTCGCTAGTCCCTCAGGCATTGTCTCGAGCCATACAACTCCGCCTTTGGCATCAATAATTTTCTGGAACCAGTCATTCTTAATAATGTCCTCAGTCTTTACTTGATAGCCGTTGGAGTTATATGTCTCTCGCTTCGTATCCAATGGAACCAAATAAATCTCCTGCAAAAGATCATTGCTGATCGTATAGTTCTGCAAAGAAGACTTGATGTTGTTCTGGTTCTCAATCATCGTATACGTGTAATCTTGCAGCGTAAGTCCTTTTTTCAAATAGTTCACCAGGTTCGGATCGAACATGACTTGCATGCTCATAGTCAAATACTGGTCTATTCTCATATTGATCTTCTCGGCGCCTTGAATCATCGTCTGGTAGCTTGCTTCAGATACCTTCCGTTCAATAGCCTGTTTAGATACCGTGTATGAGATAATACCTACGGTTACAACAAATACAAGTATGCTTACGACAAAGATGATGAACAGCTTAACACCAATTGACTTAAAGGGATGCTTAAACAGATCCAAATTCAAACGTGCCTTCCAAGATGCTTTCGACGGGAAAACATTCTTCATTCGGGTCATCTCCTTTTCTCCCGGATCACTCTATGTATGTTTATCCTGCATAATCTACTTGCTGTGTAGGCTATCTCTATACACAATAGCTGCATAAGTATGCCTTAGCTCAATTCACGATCAAACGCTTCCACAACATCCAGTGACTCGACCTCAACCTCTCTATAGAATTGAAAGTCGGGATGTTCCTCCATTAGCTTCTCCCGGCACAAATTCCTTAGGGCAGCTTCATCCAATGGCTCCTCAGAACCGATTACGAGCTGATCAACCCTCTCCTTCTCTGAGTAATCAAAATCAACGGTACGACACGTCACATCGACGACGTGCAGGTATCGCCCTGGGTGATAGCTCACATGCTTAAACAGCTTATGTATAGGTGTATAGTTGTAGTTCAATCTGATTCACTCCTGTTCTCTTATCCACCTTATATACATAATATCGGTCAAATGAACTAGTTTCAAAAGATTTTTCCAATATTTTTTTCATTTTCTTAACGATTCCTTTATAAATGACATAAAAAGACACAAAATGACATAATTCACGTCTTTTTGAATCATGTCTATTTGCATCCTTATCGATTTTTGATAGATGATGAAGAGCAACGCCGCATCGTTTTTCGTCCAAAATGCTACTTTTTGATACGCTGCTGACGCACAAACATGCGTTGAAGGATATTCACATGCTCCTTCGCAGCAAGCAAGTATACAACATCTCCTGCATGAAGCATGCTTTCTCCGTAGACTGGAACCTCCTTCATCTCTCTCATGATGGCCATAATGGAGGTATTACCAGGCAGCCTGATCTCTGCCAGCCTTCGATATTCGACCTGTGATCGGGGCCATACCTTTAGACTGATCACATTCAAATTCGATTCGCTTACCGATCTTGGCTCCTGTATTCTTCCGATATAGTCGTCATCCTCCATCATATTGCCTTGGGACAAGCCAAGCTTGTCAGCCACCCAGGATACAGTCGCCCCTTGCAGTAGGGCTGAGCTCAGTACGACGAAGAAGACTACATTGAAGAACAGCATGCCGTGCTCCACATTTGCCGTTAAAGGAAACGTGGCAAGGATGATCGGAACGGCTCCTTTTAATCCTGCCCATGAGATTAGAACCTTCTCTCTTGTATTGAATCTGGAGAACAACAAGCTGAGCCAAACCCCGATCGGCCTTGCGATAAACATGAGGATAAAGGAAAGCAGAAGCGCTTGCCAGGTTACCAGCACCAGTTGGCCTGGAAATACAAGCAGGCCTAGAAGCACAAACATCATAATCTGCATCATCCAGGAAAAGCCCTCATTGAAGCGGACAATCGAGTAGCGATACGTAAGATCGGCATTGCCCAGCATGATTGCCATGACATAGACGGCTAAAAAGCCGCTGCATTCCATAAGAGCCGCAATACTATAAGTGAGGATGCCCAAGCTCACGGCCAGTACGGGATATAAACCAACGTTGCTTAGCTGGATTCGATTCAATAGCCGCGCGGAGGTTAGGCCGAAAAATAGCCCCAGCAGCAGTCCCGCTCCCATTTGCCATACAAAAAAGCTGAGCATGTAAAGCCATGAAACAGATTCAGGCGCCTCCATAAGCCCAATTAATAATAGGGTCAAAAAGACGGCCATCGGATCGTTCGAGCCCGATTCTACCTCAAGCGTCGTCTTCAACTGACGGTGGATCGCTTTGCCGCCAATAACAGAAAAGATTGCTGCCGCATCCGTAGAGCCTACAATCGCCCCAACCAAAAGCCCCTCCAGCCATTCCAGATTCAAGATGAACTTGGCGCATACACCAACCACAACGGCAGTTACTGCCACGCCAACGGTGGAAAGCGAGAGCGCAGGTTTTAAGGTCAGCTTCATCCTTTTCCAGCTTGTATGCATGCCGCCTTCAAATAATATGATGATCAAAGCGAGAATCCCAAACAACTGTGTCCAGTGAGCATTGTCAAAATACATGAACTGGCTAAGCCCCATGCCTAGCATGATGAATACGACCAGCGAGGGCACATTGAGCTTGTTCGTCATCTTTGCCCCTACAACTCCGATAAATAGCATCATTCCGAGTAAGAATAAGAGCTCGTCTGTTGTCCAGATCACTGGGCTTGTCCTCCGTCACCATAAGTTTCACTTGCCATCTCTTATGTTTATGACGGAGCTTCTAGTATTTATTTCTTTTTAACTAAAAAAATGTTTATAACCGGGGTTGGCGACTATTGCCGTATATATGGTTCCACAAAAATAGCTGCCTTGCTTCTACTTCTACTATTATTGAGCTCATAAAAAAGCGTCCTCTTCTGATACTGAAGAGAACGCATATGGTGTATTTCTTGCTTGGTACAACTATGTGCTTAGCAGCGTTAACATGCTACACATTCTGCTGCTTGATCATCTCAAGAACAGCCTTAGCGATCGCCATATGCCCAGTCTGATTCGGATGGACACGATCGAATGCCAGCGTCGTAGGATGAGTGTACGCCAAGAATCGGTCCATGGTTTCCTGCAGATCCACAACAGGCAGGTCCCGCTCTCTTCCAACAGCTTGTACGATTGCCCCGTAGCGATCCATATCCGCACGCATCGGCTCTTCCTTATTCGGCTCGATAAAGAACGGCGTGAGCAGCATGACATCGGCTCCAAGCGCTTGCGACGAATCGATCAGTTCATTCATCGTGCGCTCATATTCTTCTTCCAGCACCGCAAGTGCTTGATTCATCGGATTATCATATTTTCGCCAGACATCATTGATCCCGATCGCGATGATAACTCCATCAGGCTGATGATCCAGCACATCCTGCTGCCATCGTGCCGCAAGATCGCGAATGGTGTTACCGCCGATCCCCATATTCAGCAATTGAATGATAAAGGAAGGATATTCACAGCGAATCAACGACTGCAGCAGGTTCACGTAGCCATTTCCCAAGCCATGATAGAGCCCCTCTCCTACAGGTCTTGCGCGATCACAGTCGGTTATGGAATCCCCCATCACAATTAGTTTGTAGCCTTGACGAAGCTTCATGTCCATTGCCTCCTCTGGAGTAAATACACAACGTTATGAATGTATTCGACTAAATCTTCGATCCACCTGCTCCGTCCATAGAAATCCTGCTGTCGCTAAGATTAACAGGATGCCTGATGCACCGTAAAGCGTCTTGATGCCTAGCTCGGCATAGATGTAGGCACCAATCAAGCTTCCCGTCATCGTTGCCCCAAGGCTGATCATCATGAACAGCAGCGCTTGTCCGCTTGCACGGAATCGATCGGGAATCAGTTCCATCATATAGTCAGCCAAGAACGTAAAGTAAAAAGCGATCGCGATTCCCTGAATGGCCTGCATCACCATCACAAGCCACAAGGCATCCGTCCATGCGATGACGAAGGAACGCAGCATAAGGATGACTGCAGAGATCGCAAGCATCGGCAGCGGCCGGAAGCGCTGGCGGATACGTCCAAAGTACATAAAGATGCCAATCTCAATCGCAGCGGGGAGCATCCAGCCCATCCCGACATAGAACTGACTTCCATTTAATTCGTGAATGAGATACGTGAAATATTGATCATTGAAGGCAAAGGTCATTTGGTACAGTACGAGTGCAGCAATAAACCATAGAAATCTCGGCGTTCGCACGTACTGAAGCAGCTCGTTCATCTTGACCTTTGGCTTCTCCGCAGATGCTGAGGGTCCACCTTGCTCATCACCAGGCATGTAGTGCGGCTCTCTCGGGTCTCGTACGGGAAGCAGCGCAATCCATGTCAAGGCGACGAGGATAATGGCTACCCAGCCCATCGTCGTTCGTCCTGGGAGGAGATCAAGCACCCAGCCAATGATCACGGCAGCAACGGCAAAGCCCGCTGCGCCACATCCGCGAATCGTGGCGTATGCAGCATCAAGGCGCCGCGCTGCAAGCATCGCCATACTGTCTGTAAGTGAATTGACAGGCACCCACAGGAATTGAAATAGAAAGACGAGGCCCATCACGAGCCACACATTAGAAACATGGAAAATAAAATAAATGCTCACCATCATCAGCGCCATCAGCGTAAGAAGGATAGGCTTCATACGTGACAGCTTATCGCTAATCATTCCGAATAAGGCGTTCGCGATCATGCCAATGATCGGAAGAAGTGCATTCTGAAGTCCATACATCGCATCAGTATATCCAATCTCCCGATAATACAGCGGAAAGAACGAGCTGAACACTGCAGCAGGTCCATAAATGATAAATACATAGATACAGATCAATCGAAGCTGCATCGACCTAAAGCCCGCCTCTAAAGGAAGGCGTGAGTGTGTTGCTGGATTGGTCATACCTTAGATACCTCCATCATATAAGGAAGATATTCGCTTCATGATCTAGAACCGAATATTCAACCCTAATTTACGATTGTATCATAGGAATTTGCTTCGTGTACGAGAATTTTCGCTATCATTCGACAACTTTTCTCTTGATTGTCTGAAATGCCCTCTTCCTTCTCACTAAGCTTTGAAGTATACTGGTAACATTCTGTTTATCATTTGTAAACATCCACAAGAGAGGCATCTCTCATCATACGTCATCTCGTATAGGGGCAGGAATTGGCTTGCTCGTCTCTACCTGATCACCGTAAATGATCGGACTACGGGAGCGAAGAATCTGAAGATTGAAAGAAAGTCACTCCTTGCAAGACGTGTTTCTACGATCATTGACACGTCTCTATTGTGGTTTTCCTAACATTTGCAGAGGAAGCTTCTACAGCCCGGTAAAGAGGGTATCCTAGTTGATAGAGATACGCTTTTTTCGGGCTTTTCTTGCAATCTTCAGCTTTTTAAGCATTCGAGTAAACGAATAGGCTCTTATAACTTCAAGGGGGTACGCATGTATGCAACTGCTAAAGGACAAGATTAGAACGGAAGGAATCGTATTGAGCAACAATGTGTTAAAGGTAGACTCCTTCCTGAATCATCAGATGGATCCTGTGCTCATGATGGAGATGGGCAAGGAATTTGCACGCAGATTCCAAGACAAGAAGATTACAAAGGTTCTCACGATTGAATCTTCTGGTATTGCTCCGGGCTTAATGGCGGCGCTTGAACTGAATGTTCCGCTCGTATTTGCTCGCAAGCAGAAGTCTTTGACCCTGACAGAGAATCTCTTTGTCGAAAAGGTTCATTCTTTTACGAAGCAAGTAACAAACGATGTTACAGTGTCTCGTAAATTTTTGAATCCTGAAGATCAAGTGCTCGTCATTGACGACTTCCTTGCAAACGGTGAAGCTGCATTTGGTCTGGCACGTATCTGTGAGCAGGCCGGAGCTACCGTTGTCGGAATCGGAATCGTGATCGAAAAGTCGTTCCAGCCTGGACGCAGCAAGCTTGTGGATGCAGGCTACCGCGTAGAGTCCCTTGCGCGCATCGCCTCTTTAGACAATGGACAGGCTGAGTTCGTGGAATAGAATGAACAAGCGTTAAGATCGCCTTGCCATTCTTGTATTAAACATCCCAAGGAGGAATTGTTGTTATGCCACACGATGAACCCGTTTTTCAACGGAATCGTCACCCTTTTAAGACCTTCTCGCTAGGTCTTCAGCATGTGCTTGCGATGTATGCCGGAGCGGTTATTGTTCCTTTGATCGTAGGTGGTGCCTTAGACTTCACCCAAGAACAGCTCACATACCTTGTCGCCATTGACCTTATGATGTGCGGTGTCGCCACTTTGCTTCAAGTATGGAAGAATAAATGGTTCGGAATCGGCATGCCTGTTGTGCTTGGCTGTGCATTCCAAGCGGTAACGCCGATGATCGCAATTGGTACAGATCCTGATTTTGGGGTGTCTTTCATTTATGGCGCGATCATAGCTTCTGGTTTGTTTGTCGTCTTATGCAGCGGCTTGTTCGGCAAGCTGATTCGACTCTTCCCTCCAATTGTAACGGGATCTGTCGTGACAATTATCGGGGTTACGCTTATTCCTGTTGCGTTTAACGATCTAGCAGGCGGTGCAGGGTCTGATCAATTCGGCAGCATTGAGAATCTTGTCCTTGGCTTTGGGGTTTTGATCTTTATCATTATTATGAATCGATTCTCAACAGGCTTCTTGCGTTCCGTATCCATTCTAGTTGGACTCATTATAGGCACATGTGCCGCATACTTCTTTGGACTTGTAGATATAAACAAAGTAAGCGAAGCTTCTTTCTTCCATGGCATTAAGCCATTCTATTTCGGCACGCCGGAATTCGCATTGACTCCGATTCTTACGATGATTATCGTATCTATCGTCAGTGTAGCGGAATCTACAGGCGTATTTATGGCGCTTGGCAATATCTTGGATCGCAAAGTAACATCAAAGGATCTAGCTAGAGGTTACCGAGCAGAAGGGCTTGCTATCGTGCTTGGCGGGGTATTCAACTCCTTCCCGTACACCACCTATTCCCAGAACGTCGGCCTGCTTCAGATGACTCGCGTCAAGACACGCGATGTGATCGTCGTTGCCGGCGGCATTCTGATCGTTCTTGGGTTCATTCCGAAGATCGCTGCATTTGCAACGCTGATTCCAAGCTCCGTGCTTGGCGGTGCGATGGTTGCCATGTTCGGGATGGTGGTATCATCAGGGCTTCGCACACTCGGTTCGCAGGTTGACCTGAACCGCCATGAGAATCTATTTATCATTGCCTGCTCTGTAGGGATGGGCCTTGGTGTAACGACCGTTCCTGAATTGTTCGCTCAGCTTCCGGCTCAGGTACAGATTCTGACTGGCAATGGCATTGTAGCCGGTACATTCACTGCGATCGTCATGAACCTGATCTTCAACGGCTTAGGTGAGAAGCCAAAGGAACACAATGATGAAGAGACGCAAGCCGCATAACGAAATGTCCTTATGTAAGCAGCATATATAAATTTCAGGTAGCAGCCCCTACGATATGGGCCTGCTACTTTTTTTGTATCTTAGCAGCCTGTGGAGCTCTAAATCCCCTTTGTCATACTGCACTCGAAATGAGCACAGCGCTCAATAGGCTCTTGGTTAGTATCATCCAGCATCAAATACAACCTCTCAAGCACTCACGTTTTCTTTTCCCGGGAAATGTTCGACATAAAGTTTAATTATCCCTTTTCCTATTTATATAAAAGCAGCACCACAATTTTATTCACAAAACAAACATAAACAAAGAAAAACAAATATTATTTACATTTGTTTATGTTGACTAACTTTGTGAATTTGATAACATAGTAGTATCAGCACCATATTATCAATATTTCACTACCATCAGCTGTTAACATGCAGAGGAGGATGTTTCATGAGCACGAAGGTCTTTTATGTACCATCTGTCAATCTTATGGGTCGTGGATGTGTAAAGGATATTGCCCCTTATATCCAAGAGCTAGGCTTAAAGAAAGCGCTCGTCGTTACCGATAAGTTTCTAATGAAAAGCGGCATTGCGAAGAAGGTATTGGACGTTCTAGAGGCGGCTCACCTTCCCTATGTCGTATACGACGACGTGAAGCCGAATCCAACCTGTGCCAATGTGCATGACGGCGTTCAGGTACTGCGGCGAGAGGAATGCGACTTCCTCATCTCTATCGGCGGAGGTTCTCCTCAGGATGCGGCCAAAGGGATTGGCATCCTTGCAACGAACGGGGGACATATCAAGCAGTATGAAGGCGTGCACATGACGAAGCATCGCTCCCTTCCGATTATCGCGGTTAATACCACCGCAGGCACATCGGCTGAGGTGACAATCAACTACGTCATAACCGACGAGGAACGCAAGGTTAAGATGGTTATGGTCGATAAAAACAGTCTCGCAACCATGAGCGTCAATGACCCTGAGCTTATGCTCGGCAAGCCTGCTGACTTGACGGCCGCGACCGGAATGGATGCGCTCACCCACGTGATTGAGGCTTTGGTTACACCTGGGGCTTATCCCGTTACCGATGCGGTTGCTCTTGCGGCAGTAAAGATCATTTTTGATTATCTGCCCCGAGCGGTTAAAGATGGACAGGATATTGAAGCACGCGAGCAAATGGTATATGCCGTATTCCTTGGCGGCATGGCCTTCAACAATGCAGGTCTAGGCTACGTCCATGCGATGGCCCATCAGCTTGGCGGCGTCTACGACCTGCCGCACGGCGTATGCAACGCCATGCTGCTGCCGATCGTGGAAGAGGAGAACGCGAAGCATGTTCCCCATCGCTTCCGTCCAATCGCAAAGACAATTGGCCTTGATGATCAAGGTAAGACCGATGAGGAATGCGCAGCTTACGTTATTGAAGCCATAAAGCGCTTGTCTAAAGAAGTAGGCATTCCTAGCAAGCTGTCCGAGATTGGAGTAACGGAAGTAGACCTTGATTTGCTCGCCGAGAACTCCATGAAGGATGCTTGTGCGCCGGGGAATCCCTTTATCCCAACGAAAGAAGAAGTCATTGAGATGTTCAAGAAGATCATTTAAATAACAAATAGACCTCTTAGTCATGACAACTTGTCTGCTTAGAGGTCTATTTATTGTTCCGATCTTCTTTTATGCTCATGTTACAAGTCCTGCTCATTTCCCGAGAATCAGGCTGCAGAATTGATCGGCAAACTCATCAAACCACGGTGTACCGTAATAAGCAAACGTATAAACATCAAAAACAAGCAGCAAAAGCATAACAAGCATGAACACAATGAGCAAAGCATTCTTTTCCTTTTGAACCATAAGCTCGAATCCGCGATGAACAAATGGAACAAATATAAAGGAAATCACAGGTGCAATCAGGAGTCCCATAATAATCATAAATGGTCCTCCGATTCCTTGATGCCCCGTCCCCCATGTAGCAGAGGATATAATGAGCAGAACGTAAAGATTGATGGCAGCCAAGATGGCTAGAAAGCTGTTCATTGCGCCTGACTTAACGTTAAGTAAAAAACGACTCATGTTGCAGTAAGCTCCCTCTTCTCCTGTTCTCAAGTTGTCGTATTCTCTATCGTGAAATCGTTCACGTCTCTATGTAAAATAGCATACCGAATTTCAACGCTTTTGTCTGTTACATTTTTACCGCAAGTGTGTATTTCTGCGGAATAACAGGCTAATCTTGCTCGATTCTATCTAAAAAAGAGAGCGATAATATTCAGCTACTGCCCTTTGTTTATTAGACTCCATCTTTCCATCTCTTCCGCAAGCTGCTCCGCTTCCGCTAATAGGACAGGTTCTGTTCCTACCGCAGCAGCATCATAGTAGTGCATGATCTCCGTAAACATTCGATACAAGGCCATCTTTACTTCCGCATTTGGGCTCAGCTTGCGCTTAGCCCGATAGAGCTCCAGAAGCCCAAGCTCCTTCCCATTCGCTTGATTCAACTGATAAAGGTCAAGCTCAGGGTCCGCATAGCTGCATTTATAAGGGTCGATCGCAGCAGCCACTGAGGTTAGATCCGGATGAAGGAGAATATTCCAGGTGTTATAGTCCCCATGAATCAGGCACGCCTGTTCCACAGGAATGCTGAAAATCTCCTCGTACTGCTCATATGCACGAACCGCAATCTGGTATACCTGTTGAGGCAGCTTTCCCGTTTCAACCATGATGCGAGCTTTATATACCGTGACTTCGACCTGCCGTTTATAGTAAACCCGCCAATCCTTTTCAAAATGCGCCTCCCCAATCTCACCGAACCCTGCCGGATTCACCACCTGATGGTAAGCAATCAAATTATCCACGATATCATTCGCAACCCTAAGCTTGCTCTCCGTCGGCCACTCCCTCACTCCTCCTGCATTGACGCCACCCATATATTCCATAATGAGAGCATCAAACGGAATTTGTGCATTTTTATCATGCACCTCATATACGCACGGCATCGGGAGCGTCCCATGCTTTGCAAGAAGCGCCAATTGAGCCTGTTCCTTTCGGTGCAGACCTTCTTGCAGATAGCATTTAACAACGACCTCATAGGGCGGCTCTGCTAGCTTCACTAGGAATACACGCCCGTAGAAGCCGCCTCCGATGTACGATAACGAAAGCGGCTTTACCTGAACCTTCGCTTGAACAAGCGATTCGACATCAGCAGTGCTTAACTCCTTCATCATCCACCTCTTCTATATGATCTTGGTTCGTCTGATACAAAGAAGGCCTAAGCACGCTGTCTTACGAAGAAGGACAGCGTGCTCAGGCCATTAATCTTTATGATGCATGCTTGATGAATATACTAACTCTATTTTTTGCCATTCTCAAGGATATTCGTTATCGCTACGTTCATAACCTTGACGGAAAGGAACATCGACAAAGTTATGATCCATCCCCGATGATTCATGTTCATGTAAATCATTGGATTGCGGAACATAAAAAGGATTATCTTTGTGCAGCGCGATCAGCATATAGCGCTACAGGCTGCTTCGCTTCTCTGGAACGGTAGCCTGCAAGTGCAACCGAGGCTGCACGCAAGCCGTCTTCGCCAGTGATTGGCACGGGCTTGCCAGCAAGAATGGCATCAACGAAGGAAGCCACCATCAGATCATCCATATTGTCTCCCCAGAATTCCCAGCTTCCCTTGCCGTCTTCATCGCTAAAGATCTCATTCTTTTGCGCGAACGCATCGACATGGATAACGCCTTTCGTACCGATGATCTCCATCGTCACATCTCCCCAAGTCGGGAAGGACTTCGGTCTCGACCAACTGGTATCCAGCACGCCAAATACCCCGTTCTCAAACTTCACATGAATCATGCCTGCGTCGTCTACCTGAAGCTCTTCATTGAAGCGTGTCCCCGCATAGGCATATACTTCTTGGACTTGAGACTTCGTAAACCAGTGCATCAGATCCATTACATGCACGGTGTGATCCAACAGAGCACCGCCTCCTGACAATGCCGGATCGACGAACCAGCCTCCTGGATTAGAGCCTCTGTTCGTGCCCTTGATCGCAATAATTTCGCCAATCTCACCACGATTCACCGCTTCCTTGGCACGGATCACCGACATCAGCGAGCGGCATGGGAATGCTGTCATAAGCTGCACGCCCTTGTCTTGACATACCTGGATCATCTCCTCCATCTCAGGCACGGAGATCCCAAGCGGCTTCTCGCACAGGACGTGCTTGCCTGCTTCAGCGGCGGCAAGCGTCATCTCATAATGATACGCATTCTCGGAACAAATCACGACAGCATCGATATCGGTCAGAAGCAGTTCCTTATAATCCTCATAGTAAGGAATATCGTATCGTTCCACTACACGCTCGACACGGCTCTTCACCTCATCTGCAATGCCAACGATCTGAACCTGCGGAAGCTTCCGCATGCCTTCCAGATAGGAGAAGGCATGACCGTGAGCGAAGCTAATGAAACCTACTTTTAATGTTGTCTTCATGTCTTACGCCCCCTTCTCTGCGTCTGCAAGCTTGACGACTTTACCGGACTTGGCAGATTGAACTGCGTATGAGGCGATCGTGATAGCCGCAAGCGCATCCTGTCCAGTGACGATTGCTTGCTGCCCTGTACGAATGCACGAAATAAAGTGAGCAAGCTCCAAATCATAAGGGCTGTGAAGACCTGGGCTTTCAGGAATCTCTACCACAGGCCGATTGCTGCCTGGCTTGGCTGCTTGGACGACAGACAAGGATGAGGTGTCCTTACTCCGGTTGCGAGCGACGCCCTTGCTTCCTGCAAGCTCAATCTCGGTATGGAATGCGCCAGGATATCCCCAGATCGCTTCCAGACTCGCGACTGCGCCATTTTGGAACTCAAGTGTTACAAACGCCGTTTCCAGCTCCTCGGTTACATACTGCATCGCATATACCGATTCCACTTCTCCTACTGTCCAGCGAAGATAATCAATATCATGAATCATGAGATCAAAGATAATCCCGCCGCTCTTCTCTGGATCGCTAAACCATTTGGAAGCTCCTCCTGGATGAGATCCGCCTCGCTTCGCATGAATCACCCCGAGAGGGCCTAGTTTACCTTGTTCAACGACCTGCTTAAGCTGAATATAATCCGGGAAGAAGCGTACGACATGTCCGACGAAGAAGCGTACCTGATTCTCTTCACAAGCAGCGATCATTTCCTTCGTATCAGCAATCGTTAACGAGGCCGGCTTCTCGCTAATGACATGCTTGCCGGCACGCGCTGCCTTTACAGCAAACTCCTTGTGCAGATAGCTTGGCACCACAATACTGATCACATCAAATTCTGCTTGCTCCAGCATGTCCTCAAAAGAGGTAAAAGCCTTCGCTCCCGTTCGCTTAGCTGCGAACCATGCACGCTCCTCGATAATATCGCATACTGCGGTCAATTCAACATCCGGCATCCGATGGAATGCGCTTACATGAACATTACCCATACTTCCGCATCCAATGACTGCTACCTTCATTTCTGCACCTCTCTTATATCTATTTTTGTCATCATTTTTCTTTTGGCTGGTTCGAATAACTTACCCTCATGATATAATTCAGTTATCATTCCGTAAATGCGGAGATTTGTGCAGTTTATATTCATTTTTGTCTTGGATAATAGAGGAAAACGAGGTGTCTTGCGCAATGAAGCCAGTGGATCAGCCCATCATCTATCAAGAGCCAATTATTTATCAGAACCAAGCTCTTTGTTTGAAAGTATGGCGTTTTATCCAGGAGAAATCTTTTCAGCATCATCAAATGTCTTGGCACTATCATCCTGAAATTGAACTCATTCTCATTGAAGAGGGGGAACAGATCGCGATGACACCTGATGCTACCTATATCCTGAAGCCTCAGGATATTGTGCTGTTCGGCTCTTCCGAGCTCCATCGAACCAATATGCAGGGAAACACTCCTCTCAAATATATTGTTCTTCATCTCGATCTTAAGCCGTATTTCAATCCCGCTACGATGATGTATTATGGGCATTTTGCAGAACTAAGCGAGCCTTTGAGCCGGATGAACCGCATTCTGGCGAGACAGGAGACGAGGCTTGAAGTGGGGGCATTGATTACAAAAATCCATGAGGAAGTCATGATCCAGCAGCGCGGGTACGAGCTTGCGGTTAGTGCATGGGTTCAGCAATTGCTTCTGACTCTATATCGTCATGATTATGAGATGGAAGCGGCTCTGCCGAAGCTTGATACGAAGGTGATGGAGCCCGTCCTAGCTTACATTGAAGCCCATCTGAGCGAGACGCTAGATATGCGTCATGTCGCCTCTGTTGCAGGCATGAGCTATAGTTATTTTTCCAAAGTGTTTAAAAAGAACTTGGGAACGTCCTTCATCGATTACGTAAACCGAAAAAGAATCGCCATGGCGGAGCGGCTCCTTGTTACCAAGGAATCAACCATTGAAGAGATTGCAAGTGATGTCGGGATATCCAATATGGCCCACTTCTATGAGCTGTTCAAGCGCTTTAACGGATGCACCCCGAAACAGTATGCGGAGAAAATGCTTAACTTAGAAAATAAACGGGATCATGCGGCTTTATCTAAGGATACAGCAAGCACCATCCCGTTGTAAACGGCGAAACTCCGATGTCGTCATCATCCTAAGACTTCCGTACTTAGGATGAACACGAGGACGAGCACACTACGCTCACGTCTAAGCGTTCGCAATGCGCGGCATCGGCATCATCTCTTTGCCAAGCTCTGCCCAGATGTAGCGCAGCAGCAGTTCCTGCTTCAGAGGAGCGTATTCAGGATCATGCCAGCGATTATGAAGCTCCTGCGGATCCTCCTGGAGATCAAACAACTCCCCATAGGTCTGGTTATAATATACCGTCAGCTTATATCGGGCATCGACATAGGTTTTCTGATGAATCGTCGTCGGCTCATGATGAAATTCGCATATCGCATGCGATCTCGCCTCCGTCTTGTCCCCTAGCCATACTTGGCGCTGGTCAACTCCCGTCATTGTTCGCGGGATCGGGATATCACAGAACGACAGCATGGTTGGGGCAAGGTCAACAAGCGATTGGATCGCTTCAGATGTCACACCTGCCGGCACATGGTTCGGGTATCTCACCTGGAATGGAATGCGGATCAAGTCCTCGTAGTGAAAGCCGCCCTTTGCCTGCAAGCCGTGCTGCCCGAAGAAGTGCCCATGATCCGATGTGAATATAACCATCGTATTCTCCGTCAGCTTAAGCTCATCCAGCTTATCCAGTATTTTTCCAATGTACTTATCCATCAGGCTGATCATGCCATAGTAGACGGCCACCAGCTTCTTCCGGTCCGCTTCCGTTAATGGTCCCTGCTTGCCATATCCATAACGCAGATGCGAGTGATATCCGTGGATGGCATACCCACTTTCTCGAAGATCCGCATAGTCAGGCGATTCCTCCTGTGTCTTGCCATAGTGAGGCGGGTTATGGTCATGCTCGCCCGGCGTCAAAGAAGGAATCGTAAGCTCGTCAGGATCATACATCGTATCCCAAGGCTCTGGCACAAGATACTCAGGATGCGGGTCAAAGAAGCTCGACCATAGGAAGAAGGGCTCGTTCTTCTCTGCATACTGCTCCAGCATCGCGTTCGAGCGCTCTGTAATCCACGTATTGTAATGATATTCCTCTGGGATCGGCCAATGATAAGTCTGAGCAGGGTCCATCGTGCCCGTTGGCGGCAAAAAGTAATCCCGCCAGTTCGTACAGCCCTTCTCCTCCATCCATAGCGCATAGTGCTGTCCCACTAAAAATTCATTCGTATGGTTTCTTGTCAGCTCCACATGCTCAAAGCCATAGTAAGGGCCGTTGAAGCTGCGCCAGCGGTCAAAGTCCTGGAGCATCGGTATCGACTCTATGGACGGATAATCCTCCGTTCCTTGAACGGGCTGGAAGTGGGCTTTGCCGATTAAGCAGGTGCGATAGCCCTCTTTTGTAAAATCATCGCCTACGCAGTGCCGATCCTCCAACAGCTTTGTGCCAAGAGACCATGCTCCATGCTGGCTTGGATATTGGCCTGTAATTATAGAGGCCCGACTTGGGGTACAGGTTGGATTCGGGCAATACGCTCTGCCGAACGTCGTGCCTTCTCGGGCAAGCCGGTCTAGATTTGGCGTCTTGATCTCAGGATGAAAAGCACCTATCGTATTCCAATGCTGCTGATCGCTCGTAATGAGAACAATATTCGGTCTGCTCTTGCTCATTTCCCCTCAACACTCCCCGCCTCTTATTTCAGCTTTGCAATGATCATCATTCTCGCCAAGTAGAATTCGTCTAGGACGAAACAGATAGTTGCTATCCAAGTGAAAAAAGCTGCTGCAAACGTCATTTCTGAGCTGCAGCAGCCTTATGAACAGGGCTTCGTTCCTCTTACAGCTTCACCCAGGACACGAGTCCGTCTGGCTGATCGGGATCGATGCCAAGCAGCTCTGCCTTGGCGAGAGCCGCAATTTGCGGAATAAAGATAAATGGAAGACCTTGTGCAGCAACATCCAACGCTTGGCCAGATACAACCGCGAGGTCAACATATTGCGATGGGATATGTTTTTCTTCAGCAGCGTACGCTACGACCTTCGCTCCGCGTGCCTTAATATCCTTCATCAAGTCCTGCTGATAGTCATTGCCATCCTTCGTCAATACTGCAATAACCAATGTATCCTTGCGCACTGTTACCATTGGGCCATGACGGACATCAAGCAAATGGTAGGCGTGAGCATCAGCATTTGCAATCTCCGTCAATGCGATTGCTCCTTCTCCTGCGAGACCTTGCAGCTCGCCATCTGCGAGCAGTACAGCACTCTTCCACTCGAAGGATGCTGCTTCACGAATAGATGCCTCTACTCGCTCCATATAAGCATCGCCAAGCGCAATCGCCTGCTTCAGATCCTGAAGCAGCGCTTCATCCTGGCCTACGAATGCAGCAAGCATCAGATTCGCCAGATACAAGTTCGTCACTGTTCGCGTCTGACATACGCTGTGATCGAATGCCCAAGGCAGCTCCAGCGCAAGGTCAGACAGCTTGGACAGACCAGAGCCTGCTACGCAGGAGATCGCAATAATCGGAACGTCCTGATTCTTGCGAATCGCATTCGCAGCATGAATCACTTCGCTTGTGCTGCCTGAGCGAGAAGGCGCAACAAGCACGGCATCGCGGAACAACGCTTGATAACGCTCTGCATTCAGCATCAGGTCGCCTCCAGCAAGCGCTGTGGCCGAGAGACCTCCGCGAATCTTCATCGAGAGGGCAGCAGATTGGCTTAAGCAATAGCTCGAACCGCAGCCAGCAAAGATGGCGGATGTAATGTTTTTGGATGCAAAGAACGTGGCAATAGCTTCACGCTTTGAAAGCATATAATCATAGGTTTGCTGAAGGGCTTCGTACTGCTTCTTAACCTCGGAATACGTTAAACTCATGAATGATAGCCTCCTTGATGGAATCGGTAGGAATCATTTTCTACCTGTATAATGAAATAATAGTTCATTTTTTTGATTGAATCAATCATTTAATGCGAATCGTCACGAAACTTTCTTTCGTTGGCAATATGCTGTGACATTCCTTTTTATATAGACAAACAAAAAAGACGCTAAATCCTATAGCGTCTTGCGTTGTCTGTCCCTCATATTATGATAACAATATCCCCTTATGACAGCCTTAACCTCAGGAAACACTTGCATCTTACCCTACCTTGCTTGAATCCCCTGCACTGGAATGAGGAAGCCCGAGCTTCTTTAAGTAATGAATGAACAAATCCGTGAGTGGCGAATATTCTCTAGATCCAGCCCCTCGCGCTCTCCATCGTGCCCCTTTATAGAAGATAAGCACCTCACGACCTGTTGGCAGAATCAAAATATACTCATTATCCGATATCGTACGCACGATCACCTTCATCCGCTCTGTGCCATTTTTAAGCTCTAGCTCCTCTTCTTCAAAGTCTCTCGCATTGAGCTCTTGAAGGGCCAGCATCAGCACCTGCCTTAGCGGACATTTACGCTTCATCACCATTCCCCAGCTATAGGGGGAACGATAAAAGGTTGCGATCATCTGATGTTCGTACTTTACAATCCACTCCGTTTGACCGTTCTGTGTAAGCTCTAGCTGATACGCGGTATGATTCCACATGATTTGCATTGTTTCCATTCTATCGCTCCTCCTGTCCTGTTGTACCTACAGTATATAGGAATGCGAAGGCCTGAACTCGTGTGTTTCTACCTTTTACAACCGATTAGATAGAATAGATGAGAAAGCCTTTTCAAGCTATGATATTAATAGTTCTTGCCGAATAGACTGAATATCTCTATCTGTAAGCAGTGGACTGATTTGGATAAAGGGCATCGACAGATGCTCGTGAAAATGGCTCATGCTTGTTGTCAGCACGCCGTCGATTTTCTTCTTTTTTGCCTTTTCATGAACATCCTTATAATTCACGCATGGGATAATGTTTAGCTCTTTGTCAAAAATCATCTTCAGCTTCTTTTGCATATAACGTGCCGCTCCTTGATCCGGCGAAAACAACAAGAACGTCTTAGGTTCCCGAATCTGTGTCTCTACATTGCACGCAATGGCATACATGACGAGATCGGCAATATCATCCTTTCGAAGCTCAATGTCCCGATCGACACAATGCTCAATCGCCTCTTCAATCGCAGCAAAAATATCGGGATACGACTTTTCAATAAAGGTCTTATAAGGATAATAGAAACAATGGACCCCCGTAATCCATCTTACGATTGAAAAATATACGTAGATCATGCTGTCTCGAATCATAGTAGCATCGTGCGCCAAATTCGAGCTAAGTCGCTTATCCATTTCTTCAAGTATGCACACCACATATTGCTGAACTCTCTCGCAACGGCTAACGATATATTGATAGAGCCTCTCCTCATCCTCAACGGTTCTTCTAGCGCCTAGTAGAACAGAAGCGAGGTAGTTCATCTCTGCCTCCGAGCAGTGAATACAGCGCTGTTCAACATAAGGCTTCAGCAATTCCAGCGCAGGCTTTGCGCTAATCTCAATCTTCTCAAGAAGTTGCGGGTAATGAAATCTGGTCAGCGTCTTGCGTCGGCTGACTCGTTCAGACCACACGCCGAACATCGTGGCAATCTGCAGATAAGCTTCTTCAAAATATTTGAAGCCGTAAGCCTCTTCAACCTTGCTTATAAGCTCCATTATGGCTTCTTTATCTGTTTTGAATGGCCAAGTACCATCATATCCGCTTTGACAGAAGTCGAATAAAAACTGACGGTAATGAAGCTCGTCCCCTTCAATTTTTATCGGCTTCTTCTTTAATTTAAGTTGGTAATCCTTAAGAATCACTTCAAGTTCTCGCAGCAGCTTGCTCACCTTGCTTACGCTGTAGTAAAGCGAATCACTTATCGTCTGCAAGGAGCAGCCAGATTCGAGCTGAATAAGCAGCTGAATCAACTGGCTCATTCCGCCCATCCGCTCAATGCGCTGAACCATCATGAGAATGTTTTCTTCGCTAGACCGTTTCAGCATAACGCCCTTTCCACGGTTAGTGACGACGGACCATCCATCCGACAAACAGCCTGCCAGCACTTTTAAATCATGCTGCACGGTCTTCGGAGAACAGCTCAGCATCTCTGCAAGCTCATCTGTCTTCATCCATGTACTAGATTCAATTAAGGTGTGAAGAAGTTGGATTTGTCTCTCTAGTATTTTCATGTGCTTTCCCCCGATCCTATGTTGCCAACTCGGAGATCAAATCTAATCCTTTTGAGGCGTTTAGCATTGATCACGGTCTAAAAAACTCTAAAACTGAATAAACGTCGTATCATCTATTACACTTTAAACCGCTAAACAAATCCAATATTCCAATGAATGCTTACCTATGTCATCAGGTATTATTTAGTATATAAGAATTTGGATAAGGCTAACATTTTAGAAATTGGCATAGCAATGAAAAGATATGGAACTTATGTCCTATATTTAAAA
Source organism: Paenibacillus sp. 1001270B_150601_E10 (assembly GCF_015558675.1). Classification (GTDB taxonomy): domain Bacteria; phylum Bacillota; class Bacilli; order Paenibacillales; family Paenibacillaceae; genus Paenibacillus_B. The sequence continues at coordinate 75,099 of NZ_JADMOL010000013.1, forward strand.
ACTAATGAGTTTAAATTGTTAGGAAATTGTATGTGCTTTTTCTATTTTCCTATGGAGTACTGCTCTGCTCGATGTCCTAATAAAACAAAAAGCAACCCTTCAAGCTGCCGCGATCTCGCAACAGCATGACAGGATTGCTCATGTGAGTGTTATTCGATTCCTCATGCTAATAGGCTGATTATTTTTTCAGTTTGTTCTTCCGAGTGAACAAATAGATAGCACATAAAATGCTCAAGAGACCGAACAGGGTCTGACCATGACGGGGTCTCTCCCCTGTTTGCGGAAGCTCCTGCCCCCTGATCTTCAGGGAAAGGCACAATCTCCTCACCTGGATCCGTTTCCTCAGTCGGCGGAATCGTCTCTGCTAGCGGTGTTGTCTCTTCGCCGGGATCTGTTCCTTCCGTTGGAGGTGTCACAGTCTGCTCTTTCTTATTGACTGCTGTAACGCGAGTTGTTTGTCCCTCTTCGATTATAAAAGGGATCGGGGCTCATCTCGCTCATAACCATCTGGTGCTTTTGTTTCAATGAATTGAAAAATTCCTACTGCTAAGTTCTTGACCTTGAGCCGGCACCCTTGGTCTGTGACGAGCTCTGATGCGATAAGATTGCTGTCTCCGTCCAGCAACCGGAAGACCGCATCGGATAGCAAAAGCTGTTTGGTATCATCTGTCTTCATCAAGACAACACTGCCCTCACGTTCATCTGGCGGTACAGGCGCACTATCTAGCTTTTTATATACAAAAACGACCGTTAAAGAGCAGAACCATTCCTCTCAAGTTCGTTAAGGAATTATCAAAGGAAATATCGCTGATCTTGCTATTCTGCAAGCTTAAATACTCCATCTGTATAAGCTGGCCAATCAGCTCCATCTTCAGCTCGCCAATGTTGTTCTATGATCTCCACTGACAATAAGTTCGCTTATCCCTGTCAAATACTGAATGCCCTCTAAGCTCACATATTCCACATAGGCGTTAGTAGTAAACTCTCGCGCGATATAGAATGTCCCCTAGATTTGACTTAATTCTGATCGCGTTGGCTGATAGGAATCTGCGTCCTCAATGTGGTCTATTGCTTTATTCATTGATGTTCTGAGATACGGATCTGGAATCCATACTCGTTCCTCCTCTGCATCTATCACGGATGGATCAGCAGCTTCTGCATCAACAGGAGTTAGAGGACATGATAAAAAGATGCGCTCATGAATTCATTTAGTCTATCGCTCGTTATATTGTCCTAGTTTGCTAAAACCACCTTTGTCGTACACTGACAAAGGCAATAATATACAAAAAAAGCCCCTTAAGCTGAGGTGACGACATACTCGCCCTGAGACTTAAAGAGGCTCTTTGACTATCTTCCGTTTACATTGATATCTTCAACTCGAACTTCTTCCGGCAGCTTCTTAGAGGCGCTAGGCACCTCTCGTTTCTTATGATCAATCAGTTCCGACGAATAGATCGAAACGCTCATCTGTCCGGCTTGCGCGAAGGCCCGAATAAGGACAGGCTCATGGTATGAATTCTGGAACACAAAGTCGGGGCCATACCAGCTGACGGTTGCGTCTCTGCCTGAAGGAACATAAGGCACTCTTCGGCTGTGCGTGTACCTTTCCACAATCTTAAGACCGGCACGGTCTGCGGCATTGAATAAGGTCGATGATACTTGGCAGATCCCCCCGCCGACATCCTCAAACATCTCTCCCCGCACAATGACGGGGGCACGCTTGTAGCCCTTATCCTTGGTTCGCTTTCCAACAATCTGATTGAAGGAGAAGCGTTCTCCGGGGAATACCACCACGTTGTTAATGGTTTTGGCAGCTAGCGCAATGTTCTCTGAACGATTCTTATTGCGGCTATTATAGTACGTGACGTAAGCGCCAATGAGCTTGCTCTTGATTGAGGACAGCATTTCACTATCTACCCGTGGATATACCTGAACGAGAGGAACTTCTAATGCTGGTGTGTGGTGCTCATATATATATCGGTAAAAATCCTCCTTAAAGGCCTCGCGATTCAATCTCACTCCTGGCTTCTCCGGCACAATCTGTCCTGCTCCGTTCAAGCTGGCGTTAACGGGCTTGCGTTCAATCTTCTTTTCGATATCATCCATCAGCTTAGCCAGCTTCTCATCGTTAACAAGAGGAATACTTGGCAAAGGATAGATGTATTCCTTATCCGTAAGGTGTGCAACGACCTCGCCCTGATGCTCGATCGTTAAGGTGTCCAATTGATACTCCTGCGCTGGCAGCAGCAAGAGCACAGCAAACAGCCAGTTCCATCCCATCGTCATTCAACCCCCGATTGCTAGTAACTGGCTTAGTATGAAGCAGAAGGGAGGCTTTCATGCAGATTTGAATATATCCAATCTGAACAATCAACCAAATATTTCTTAAAAACCTCTTGCAATTGTGACGATTAAGCGAAATAATAAATTGGAAGACACATTTCATCCATATTATAACCTTTTACTGGGAGGGTTTTCTCGATGAATCGCTATTTCAGCAAAGCCGTCTTGTTGCTAAGCCTCGTTCTCCCTTTTCTAACTTTGGCACTTCCAATGAGCCTATATAACATTGGATTCCCTATTCCGTTTATTATTTATGATGGCCCATTGTCAGGCTCCATTCACCACGCGTACGAGCTGCTTAACTGGACGAACCTGAGAGTAAGCTTCATTAAGGTCGATTACTTCTTACTTAACGCGATGATATGGTACGGCGTACTTATTCTGATAAAGGCAAGCGTACAGCGTTTCCGCCGTGCGCCTCAAGCATAAGTGCACATAACAAAGCCGTATAACAACAACAGGCATGACGCCATGGTATTCTCCACTCATGGCGTCATGCCTGTTTTGTATTTGATCCTGCATTCCCTAGAGCTTTATTACGCACGCTGATAACAGGCGCAGCTCACCAAATGATCGTTAACCATGCCGATCGACTGCATAAAGGCATAAATAGTCGTGGTGCCTACAAATTTAAAGCCGATCTTCTTGAGATCCTTGCTGATTTGATCCGATAGCGGCGTGCTGGCTGGGACTTCTTTTATCGTCGTCCAATGATTAATAATCGGCTTATGATCTACATACCGCCAGATAAATTCATTCAGTGATCCATACTGCTCCACAATTTTAAAATAGATATGCGCATTATGTATGACCGCATTTACTTTGAGGCGATTTTTTATGATTCCATCATTGCTTAGAAGCTCTTCAACCTTCTTATCATCATAATGAATGATCACCTCAGGATCAAAATTATCGAATGCCTCGCAGAGCGTGTCCATCTTGGATAGAATGGTAGCCCAGCTTAATCCCGCCTGCTTCCCTTCAAGAATGAGCTGCTTGAAGAGCTTGCGGTCATCATAGACCGGCACTCCCCATTCGTGATCATGATAGTGCTGCTCTAGCGGACTTCGATTTGCCCAGTCGCATCGAATGATAGCGGTCCCGCTGTCCATCGTTCTCAACACCCTTTCCTTTATCATTCCTCTTCCAATCTTTCCGTTTTCTTATCAGAGGACGCGTACTCCATTCAAACGTTTCTCGACTCCAGCGATGCAATGATATCCTCACAGATTCGATGGGTCCATAATGCCTGATCTCCGCTCGTTTCAAACGGAACTTGATGCTGCACGCAGTTGAAAAAATGATCCAGCATATCCACAAAGCCGCGACGATAAAGCGTCGTTGTCCAATCCCCAAAGCCTTGATGCACTTCGGTGTCATTCTCATAAAGGATCGTCTGAACTAGATTATGAACCACCTGCTTCTTGCCCTCACTCATTACCTCAAGCCGTTCCTCGGTGACACCGGTATGCCGATTCATGATTCCGATTGCCGTAGACTGCTCGCCATGCAGATGGAGTACGAGATAGTGCACGTTTCCCTCTTCCAGGTTCCCTTGCACCTCGAAGCCGCGAGGTTCCCCAATGAAGGACACCAGCGTGTCCACGACATGAATGAAGTCGTCCATGACGGTCGAACGAAGATTGGATACCGGCGCGGTTCGATTTTTCTGCATGAGTATCGTCTCAGGACGGGATGTCCCCTCTCTCATGCTTCGATACATAGGAGCAAAGCGGCGATTGAAGCCGACCATAATGCCTACTTGCTTTGCTCTGGCCAATTGGAGAAGCTCTTCGGCCTCATGCAAATGATAAGCAATAGGCTTGTCCACAAATACGGTTATGCCGGCCTCAATCAATTCCCGGAGCATCTCTGCATGAACAGCTGTGGCGCTGTGAACAAAGGCAACATCGATCTGAGAAGCGATCAATTCCTGCAAGGTAGTAAAACGGTTGTTAATATGGTACTGTTCTCCCACTTGATGGATAACCGATTCATTCCGGCTTGCAATGGAAAGCTCAATATCTGAACGTGTCCCGAGTATGGGCAGGTAAGCCTTTCTCGCGATATCTCCTATTCCAACCATGCCTACCTTCATCCTATATCGACTCCTCCTTCATTGTAAAATAAGGCCATCCTCCTAGATAGAAGAATAGCCTTTTCTTACAGTATTCTAACAAATATGTACCCTTCCACTCCTCAGCAGCCAGCCTCATTAAAATGTTGGCATGTTCTGAGGGAACCCTTTGATCTGCATAAGCAGATCCTGCTCAACCTTCGCATTGTACTCCCTCACCATCTTCGAGATCAAGAACAGGTCCACGATGATCCAGATCGTCAAAGCCAGGGAAGAGAGAATTAGACCGATAACGCTCAAGCCAGTCAACACATCAAGATCTGTCTCCACAAAGATCACCAATGCAGCATACATGACAACTGCAATGAGAAACAGAATCAATTGAACAATGGCAGTTCCGGTACGTTTCAAATAAAAGCGATGGGCACCTAAATGCCCGCCTATAAGCAGCAAATAGGCTACGCCTGCGGACTTCTCATGGCTTCTTAATTCCGATTGAAGCAGCAGGAGCTCTTTCGTCGATAAATCATGCCTGCTCAGCATCGTTTAAAATACACCCGGCCCTGGTCCCATAGGACGTGACATAAACAGCGCATGCATCACTTGATTCTCAACTTCATGGTTGTATTCTTTTACCGATGTATGCAGCGTAAAGGCATCTACAATCCACCAGATAAACGTAACGATAGCTCCTATCATTGTCAGCGTCAAAATAAGCTGAGCCACAGCTGAGCCTGTGCGGCCCATATAAAAACGGTGCCCGCCGAACATGCCAAGGAAATACCACAGTACGTAAGCAATGACCATATTCTTGCCGCGATCCTTCACTTCTTGCTCGAGCAACAGCAATTCCCGCGTATCCAGCTGGCTCTTCATCCCAATATTGTAATGCATGACATAGCTCTCCTTTGCTACAACGTTATACATAAGTCTACAAAGATTTACCTGATGTAGCAATAATTTATTTTTTCTGCATTTCAAAAAGTGAAAAGAATAATTACTTGATTCCCCTATACCTATGCATACCCGTTAGATTTATGCACATGCTGCTCTCAGCCTGCAATGTGGTTTCCCTGCTTCAAACGCCGTCTTAGCCCTTCTCCCAGCAGATTGAAGGCGAGAATGCTGAAGGCAATAAAGGCTGCAGGATAGAACACAAATCCAAACCTGGAGGAAAGCACTTCTTTTCGATGTTCAGCAAGCAGAGCCGACCAGTTCAAGCTGGTGTTTAAGTATTTCGGCGTAAAGAAGTTAACCTCAACCCATACGTGCTGCAAAAAGATCTGAAGAACACCAAGCTGTCCAATCAGCAGCATGGCTTTGCCTAGATCAATACAAAAGTTCACGATAACCTCAGGCGCCAAGGCTGGCAAGTAATAGCTCCTTGCCATCCGTCTTGGACTGAGGCCTAGCGCGTTTCCTGCTTCAATATATTCTTCCTTCCCGATCTGATTGGCCCGCTCTGCCATCACCTGCGCAACACGTCCGACTTCAATAAAGGCTAGAATCCCAACCGCGAAGAATAAGCGGTGCTGCGAGTTCTGAATAGGAGGGAAACTAAGCAGCAGAATTGCGGCAAGTATCGTCGGGATAAAGGAAAACACCTGATTCAGACTATTTACAATGAGATGGCTTACGCCCTTTTTATGTCTTGCCAATAACCCGAGCGGCACTCCTACCGCATAGCGAAGCAAAGAGATACTTAGAACAATGAGCAGCGTCTCCTTCGCCCCCATGACAATCTTGCTAAGCAGATCCACCCCATTCTTATCACTGCCAAGCCAATTATGCTTTGACGGCGGATAAGGAGGCAGTTCCAAGCGCTTATTCTCTGACCAGCGGTGCTTGACTTCCACAAGCTCATTGTCCACAAAAGGCAGATACGGGCCGAACAGCATAAGCACAACGAGTATACTTATCATTCCGATGCCAACGAATAATGGGACGTTCTTCATGAAACACTCTCTCCCTTTTATTTTACTTCATAACGACTCCGGGCAATGATGCTGATCCATTGAACCAGCAGCACTAGCAAGCAGAAGCAAAAAGCAATTCCGATGATCGTCGTCGCCTCATAGTTGCCCCCTGTTCCGAAGTGGACACTGTAATCAATCGCGATAAACAAGCGGTTAGCCGCCCCTGGGTAGTTTAAGAAATATTCAACAATAAGCAAATTAGACAAGATGTATAACATAAGCGAAGGCAAATGAGTCAAGATCGTTCCCCAACAGTTGCTGAACACATGCTTATAGAACAGCATCCACTTGGGAAGTCCCTTAGACTTTGCCACAACCAGATACAGCATGCCTTCCTGGTTGCTGATTGACACTTGGGTAATACGTGAGATGTAGAGCATCGGATAGATCATCACGAACAGCGCCGGGATCAAAAAGGAATACCATGGCTCAGCTGAGAAAATACGGATATTCGGAAAATAGTGTATAAATACCCACTGCAGCAGCAAAATAAGCAAGAAATCCGGGAATGACTGCATAAGCCATGTACCGAAGCTGCCAAAGAATCTCCAGCGCGTCTTGTCCAGCTTATAATCAATAATGCCCTTCAGCACACCGAAGAAGAAGCTGCTTACAAGAGCTGTTATGATGACAAGCAGGCTATTACCCATAACGTTCAGGACGTCATCAATGACCGGAAATTGATACCGATTGCTCCCAAGACTGCCATGCCAGAAAAGTTCACTGAAAAAGGAAGCAATCTGCTGTCCGTATGCTTGAAAGCTAAACTGATAGTCCGTCAGGACCTGCGTTTCAGTCATGACAACTTCGACTTGTCTTGGAAACAGAACAATGAGAATGACAGCTAGCATCGCAAGCATACTTATTAAGAATGCACGAAGCAATTGAGTGAAGAGAGTCATATTTCACCTCCAAAATATCCCTTTTTTTATGTCATTTCATGTATTATAGCTTGTTTTGATGGGAAGAGGGAGAGAGATTATTCACTTCTTTTGCACAATGGCTTACATGTTCACCAAAGTTTCTCAGATACAGGACGAGGAAGGTCTGCTATAATGACTTCATTGTAGCTTGAATCAAGCTATATGGGTGGGATGAGGGGCTGTATAAAAAAGGTTTGCATAGGATGAAACATCGGATTTTTGGATTAAAAGAACACGATACCCGTGTAAAATCGGAACTTCTCGCAGGCTTCATCACTTTTATAACACTGGTCTATATTGTCGTCGTAAATGCATCGATATTGGCCGATGCCGGCATTCCCTTTGAGGCAGGGATTATTGCAACAGCGCTTACCGCTTTTGCAGGCTCACTCATTATGGGACTATGGGCAAACAGTCCGATTGTAATTGCACCTGGTATGGGTGTCAACGCCCTCTTTACGTACACGATTGTGCACGGCATGGGGCTAAGCTGGCAGGAAGCCTTGGCGGCTGTATTCGTATCAGGCATTTTGTTCATGCTTATCGCATTCACGAAGCTTGCTTCGGTCATCCAACAAGCGATCCCGACCTCATTGAAGGAGGCCATTACGGCAGGGATTGGTTTGTTCATCGCCTTCATCGGCATGCAAAAGGGCGGGCTCATTATCGCGAGCAAGACGACCCTCGTAGGAATCGGGCACTTCGGCGACATCCATGTCATTCTCACTGCCATTACGCTCATCGTGACGATCATACTCTTTGTGCGTAAGGTTCCAGGCAATCTCCTGATCGGTATCGTATTCGGGACCGTTCTCTCGATGCTAGCAGGTCAGCTTGGCGATAGTACAGGCGCTTCGAGCATCTCTTGGGCTGACGCTGTAGGTGCGATTGGCGCTATGTCCTTTCAAGGCGCGACATCTGCTGTTTTCTGGGTCGCGACCTTCTCCCTTGTGCTTGTGATTGTCTTTGAGAACATCGGACTTATCCATGGTCAGCTTCATATGCTGAACCAGCCTGAGAAGTTCAAGCGTTCGTTAAGAGCAAGCTCGGTATCTGTGATCGTATCCGGCTTCGTAGGAAGCAGTCCTGCAATTCCAGCCGTTGAGACCACCGCAGGCATCTCTGCTGGAGGCAAGACGGGACTCACATCGGTGACGACAGGCATGTTGTTCTTGCTATCGCTTTTCTTCATTCCTGTTATTAAGATGATTCCCGATACGGCCATAGCACCCATCCTGATTCTTGTGGGCGGACTGATGATGGAGAGCGTGACCAAAATCCCGTTTGCGGATTTCACAGAAGGATTCCCGGCATTTCTCGTTATTGCAGCCATCCCGCTTACATCTAGCATCGTAGATGGCATTGCATTCGGGTTCATTATGTATCCGATCCTAAAGGCCGCAACAGGCAAATGGAAGCAAGTTGGCCTTCCCCTGTATGTGATTGCAGCGTTGTTCCTGCTGAACTTCGTCCTGCACGCGCTAGGATAATCAAAAAGTACGCCAATAAGGCGATCCTGACTCCCAATGGGAGAGGATCGCCTATTTATTTCTTCATTTATAGCACGAAGCACGAAGCATAAATCAAGCCTCTAAAACGCAAAAAATCCTTACCGAAGTAAGGATTGTCATTATCGTATATGGTGCGGTAGAGAGGACTCGAACCTCCACGGGCGTACGCCCACTACCCCCTCAAGATAGCGTGTCTGCCATTCCACCACTACCGCATGTTGTCATTTCCTTTTTGAAGGGACAAGAAATATTGTACCTCGTCTTATCGAAAAAGTAAAGCTGTTTTTTCAGATTATTTGATTGTGGGTTACAGGAATTGTCCTTTCCATGCAGAATACTGTTTTACATGTGAAGTCTTTGCCATCCAATTAAGAGATTAAGCGAGGAGAACCGCACATGAAAACATTTATGAACGAGAACTTTCTGCTGCATTCTGAAAGCGCTGTATTATTGTATCATCAATATGCGTCCAGCATGCCAATCTTCGATTATCACTGTCATCTCTCCCCTAAAGAAATTGCAGAGAATAAAAGGTTCAAGAATATCACGGAGCTATGGCTCGGAGGCGATCATTATAAATGGCGTGCCATGAGAAGCCGTGGCGTCGAAGAGCGGTATATTACAGGAGATGCCACAGACAAGGAGAAATTCTTTGCATGGGCTGCTACTGTCCCTTATGCGATCGGTAACCCTCTCTACCACTGGACACATCTTGAGCTGCGCACTTATTTCAACTTCCATGAGCCTTTAAGTGAGAAAAACGCAGAAAAGGCGTGGGAGCATTGCAATGCAATCATTCAGCAGGACAACTTCTCGGTGCACGAGCTCCTTAACAGCTCCAGCGTCTTATGCGTGTGTACAACCGATGATCCAACCGATACGCTGGAATATCACAAGGCGATTGCCGGTTTATCTGGTCTTTTGACGAAGGTGCTGCCGACTTTCCGCCCAGACAAAGGGCTCGAGATCAATAAGCCAGCCTTCGTTCCCTTCCTTCAAGCGTTAGAACAGTCTGCAGGAATGGAGATCCACACTTATTCAGAATTCCTTCAAGCTCTAGAAGCTAGGGCAGCTTACTTTCACGAAGTCGGCTGCCGCTTGTCTGACCATGGGCTTGGCGCACTCCCTTACGCTCCCGCTTCTGAAGAAGAAGTATCGGCGATCTTCCTCAAAGGCGCTGCAGGGAATCCAGTTACGGAGCAGGAGGAAGCCAAGTTCAAGACAAGCACCTTGATCTTCTTGGGCAAGCTGTACGGGCAATTGAATTGGACCATGCAGCTTCACCTTGGACCAATACGCAACAACAACACGCAGATGTTCAATCAGCTTGGACCTGATACAGGCTTTGATTCCATCGGCAAAATGACATCTCCTCTCGCCTTGAATCGCTACTTGGATGCACTTCAGCAAGAGGATATGCTGCCGAAGACGATTCTGTACGGCTTAAACAGCAACGACAATGATGTGCTAGCCTCTACTGCAGGCAACTTCCAAGCTCCTGGCGTCAGAGGCAAGATTCAATTCGGCTCCGGCTGGTGGTTCAATGATACGAAGGATGGCATGCTCAAGCAGATGTCCTCGTTAGCCAATATCGGCCTCTTGTCTAACTTTGTCGGCATGCTGACGGATTCCAGAAGCTTTCTTTCCTATACTAGACATGAATATTTCAGACGAATCCTATGCAACATGATTGGCGACTGGGTCGAACAAGGCGAGGTGCCTGCTGATTATGAGCATTTAGGAAGCATCATACAGGATATCTGTTACAACAATGCAAGGGATTACTTCGGTATTCCACTGCCTGGCTATACGATCTTTACAAAAGTTGCTAACGTATAGCGCTCCAGCCCTATATTCAAGCTGTCTTCAAGCATTCGATGCTTTGAGGCAGCTTTTTTATGCCAGCAGCCGACGGCTCACAGTCTACATGTCAAAATGAAATTTGATGAACATGATCATTCGACTCACCTTTGCGCCCAGTGGATGCATACACATATAACAACCACATGGAAGATAAAACCAAGGTAACGAAAGAGGAGTCGGTCCTATGAACACATCCTTGATCACACTGCTTCGTGTCCCGTTCGGTCTTGGCGGCGCCCGTCCTGGAGCAGAGCTTGGGCCGGAAGCACTTATGCAGGCAGGCTTAGTTCGTCAGCTGTCTCAGCTCCACCTTCCTGTCATCGACGAAGGAAGCATTCCTATCCCTAAGGGCGCTCCCTTAACGCGGTCTGCTCATCCGAAGCTCAAGCATCTGGAGCCCATCGTTCAAGTGACCACAGCTCTTCGCGATAAGGTTGCCGCTATCGTTGAACAGCCAACGTTCCCGCTCATTCTCGGAGGAGACCACAGCATTGCGATTGGATCGCTTGCTGGTCTTTCGATGCATTATCGCCGGCTTGGTGTCATCTGGTTCGATGCGCACGGCGATCTAAACACGCCGGATACGAGCCCATCAGGCAATATTCATGGCATGTCGCTTGCAGTAAGCCTGAATCGCGGCCATTCCTTGTTAACAGATATCCGTAAAGACTGTTATCCGCTGGATCCATCCAAGGTTGTCATCATTGGCGCTCGTCAACTGGATCAAGGCGAGCGTGAATATATCAAGCAAACCGGAATACACTGTTTTACAATGCATGAGATCGACCGATACGGCATGCCTGCGGTTATGAAAAAAGCACTTCGGATCGTCAGCGAAGGTACGGACGGTGTCCATCTTAGCTTTGACATCGACAGCATAGATCCTTATGAAGCCCCAGGCACAGGCACAACCGTAAGAGGTGGCGTCACGTATAGAGAAGCTCACTTTGCCCTAGAGGCTATGCATGAAGCAAAGATCCTCACCTCTGCTGAGCTCGTTGAAGTCAATCCACTGCTTGATCACAACAAGCAAACCGTGAAGCTTGCCAATGAGCTGATTTGTTCATTGCTAGGAAAGCGCATTCTGTAAAGGAGGGTCAGCATGACCGATAGTCAGTCGTTAATCGCACTTGAGCAGCAATACGGGGTCCACAACTATGTCCCCCTCCCAATCGTTATTTCCCGCGCCGAAGGCGTCTGGGTCGAAGACCCCGAAGGGAATCGCTACATGGACATGCTGAGCGCCTATTCCGCCATGAATCATGGACACCGGCATCCCAAGATTATTCAAGCCCTCATGGAACAGGCCGGACGTGTCACCCTGACTTCGCGCGCCTTCTATCATGATCAGCTCGGAAACTTCTATAATCGCGTTGCAGAGCTGACCGGCAAGAACCGTGTGCTGCCCATGAATACAGGCGCAGAAGCCGTAGAAACCACAATCAAGGCTGCCCGCAGATGGGGCTATGACGTGAAGGGCATCCCGACGGATCAAGCCGAAATCATCGTGTGCGACGGGAACTTCCATGGACGCACGGTAACGATCACATCCTTTTCCGCGTTAGAATCCTATAAGCAGGGCTTCGGACCTTTCACCCCTGGCTTCCGAATGATCCCCTATGGGGATATCCATGCATTGGCAGAAGCCATCAATCCGCATACAGCCGCTTTGCTTATCGAGCCGATTCAAGGAGAGGCTGGCATTGTCTTGCCACCAGCTGGATTTTTAAAGCAAGCGGCCCAGCTGTGTAAAGACAACCGTGTACTGCTTATCACAGATGAGATCCAAACGGGGCTTGGACGAACAGGGAGAATGTTTGCTTCCGACTGGGAACATGTGATCCCCGATGTATACATTCTTGGAAAAGCCTTAGGGGGAGGCGTTATGCCGGTGTCTGCAGTTGCCGCGAACGATGAGGTGCTTGGGCGATTTACTCCCGGCTCCCATGGCTCAACCTTTGGCGGCAACCCGCTTGGCGCAGCTGTAGCCATCGCTGCTCTGCAGGTATTAGAGGAAGAACGGTTGGTCGAGCGCTCCCTAGAGCTTGGAGGCTATCTCATAACCAGGCTTCGTTCGATCCCGTCTTCTGTTATACGTGAAATTCGAGGTCGCGGCTTATTTATCGGTATAGAGCTGACAACAGAGGCAAGGCCTTACTGCGAGCAACTGAAGGAGCTAGGACTGCTGGCGAAGGAGACTCATGAGCATACCATACGACTTGCACCACCGCTTGTTATTACAAAAGAAGAGCTGGATTGGGCACTAGAGCGGATCGAGAGTGTGCTTCGGAGCCCGTAATCATACGATAACAAACAGCACGCACCCGCATATTAGGGGGTACGTGCTGTTTGTCCTTGTGACGGTATGAAGCATAAGACTGCGTTCTGCCTTCATAACTTGTGGTGTAGCTAAGCTCATGTTTCTTTTCTTTAGCTCAGCTCTTTCATCATGAGGACATGTTCGATGCCGTCCTCCATAAACACATCCGATGCGGTATAATAGCCCAGCTTCTGATAGAAGCCTTCCGCTTGTTTTTGACCATGCAGCTTGGCTTTAGAGAGCCCTTTATCCATCGAAAGCTGCTCAAGCGCACTGATGATGACGCGGCCGATTCCGTGCTTGCGCTGGCTCTTAAGAATGCATATTCGCTCAAGCTTGGCCATCCCTTCGACCACTCTAAGGCGCCCAGTTCCAACAGGAGCTTCATCGATATAGACCAAGATGTGATCTGCTCCATTGTCGTTGGCTTGATCGTATTGATCGAATTCATCCGCAAGCGGAACTCCTTGCTCTTCAACAAACACTTCTTTACGGATCGCAAAGGCTGCCTGCCGTTCTACCTCCGTCGTTGCCTTTATCGTCTTGATCATGATGATTGCTCCTTTATCGCGATGTCTTAAGCCCTTTCCAGAAAATGCCCCATATGGAGGCTAGCTTTCTATCCAATTGCTCTCTCTCGTACAGCTTCATCTGGACGGACATCCCGTCAATTATGCAATAGTAGGCCGCAAGCAGTTCCTCCACGGGATGCATGCTTATCTCGCCGTTTGCCATCCCCTCCAAGAAAAGCTCACGGTATATCACAGCTGATTGCTCTTCCATCCACTGAATCTTGCTTATGATATGCGCTCTCAAGAAATCTGGAGGAAAGTGAATCAGGTGATTCAAAAAAGCAGTGAAATCAGCGTGCTCTAGTCTGTACTGAATATTTTGCTTCAAGACCCACAGCAGCTTGTCTTCGCTCTTTTTCAGATCCGCATGCTGCTGCACTTGCTCCATAAACGCCAAGTATTCTTGGAACGCATCTTTACATACGGCCAAGTACAAGCTCTCTTTGGACGAATAATACGTTGCTATCGATTGCTTACGAATGCCTACTTCAGCTGCGATCTGAGACAAAGAGGCCCCATGGTACCCCAAACGTGCGAATTGCTTAAGCGCAGACCTGCGTATCTGCTCAGCTGTCACCCTACCACCCCCCTGACGACCGTCAGGTATTATTATGGTACACTTTTAGTTAAAATTCAAGTATCAACATGAGCACGCTTTCTCACCATACATAGAGCAAAGGGGGCGCCCTCCTCTATGAATATTTTGCCCCACGACTCTGACGCTGCAGCTTCTCTTTGTTCTTATCTACTCGAGATCGCATTCCACCAAAGAACCATAGAAACATGATCAACTAGAGCTATTATTGGATTCTGGTGCATGTCCCGTTAACTGGGTATAATCACACTTAAGCGAACATGAGGGGGTTGCGAATTCTAATGTCATCCGCATTGCGATATCAGGGTATAAAGAACATAGAAGAAAGTCATCATTTGAGCTGTGCCAAGCAGCTTTTTAACCGTGTATGGGATCTAATGCTGAAGGAGAACCGAACTGAGGCTGAGGTGGATGAAATGATCCATGCTGCGCATGCTTCCCGCTATCATTGGGGCGTCGTTGGTACGGAACTGAACGCTGCTCGCGGCGACTGGCAGCTGAGCCGTGCTTATGCTGTAATCGGCAACGGGGAATCAGCTCTATATTACGCGAAGCGGTGCTTTGAGCTATGCCTGACTTATGCGTTAGGCGCTTTCGATACAGGCTATGCCCATTAGGCGATGGCACGATCCTATAAGCTGCTGGGACGGACACAAGAGCAGACGGAGCACATGATCAAAGCCGAACAGTACGCAAAAGCGGTACCTCATGAGCAGGATCAAAAGTATTTAATCGATGACCTAATGGAGCTTCGGGAATAAATCTCCAGTCACCTGCCTCTTTACTTCTCTGCTCAAATCGTGTACGATACCCTCATCATATGATTTCAATGGAAATCACAATATTTCGAGGTGTTGTATGAGTGTAGTAGGTTCCAAATAGGCACAACTGCAAACGAATAATTCTATAGTATAGGCGGATTTGAGGCCGCACAGCCAGGCTTCATCCATTTTTATCAAGCCCTATATTATGGTGTTATTTGAGTTACCTATGAAGATACCTACGCTACATGCTAAGCATCGCTCGAACGACAAATGCGGTCCGCGCAAGAAGGAACCAAGAACCTTCTCTGCGCATAGACTCTTGGTCTATTTCACTGCATTTTCTTAGACGCTACCATGTACACAAAGCTGTGGGTTCTTGATGACCCGCAGCTTTTTTGCGTTTATACAAACACAACCCATTGGAATTCTATGATGTAGGGATCTTCATCATGATCATCTAATCGTGAGGAGAATCAAACCATGAATACAAATACGTATGATAAATTGCAGTACAACGAATTAATGGAAATCGTTAAGTCATTCTGCGTCAGCAGCTTGGGCAAACAGCTCCTTGATAAGCTGCAGCCAAGTACAAATTTAAAAACGGTACAGCTTCGCTTAAATGAAACCACCGAGGCTAGACGGATTATCGATACCGAGAGCCATGTACCGCTGCTTGGCATATCAAACATCGCGCACATGATGGAGAAGCTCGATAAGGGCATGGTGCTGGATCCATCTGAATTGGTCGCCATTGCGGACTTCTTAAGAGGCTGCCGCAAGATCAAGCGCTTTATGATTGAAAAGGAATTCTATGCCCCGAAGCTGAGCGCCTATGCCTATTCGATGAGCGAATTCCCAGATATTGAGGATCGGATTCATGACGCGATTAAGGGCAACCGTGTCGATTCGAATGCGAGCAAGGAACTTAAGCGGATTCGCAAGCATATCGGCATCGCAGAGGCAAAGATCGAGGAGCATCTTCAGAAATTTCTGAAGAACAGTGCAAATAAGGAGTACATTCAAGAATTTTTCATCAGCAAGAAAAATGATCGGTTTACGATTCCGATTAAAGCTGCGTATAAAAATCAAGTGGCAGGCTCCATCATTGAAGTGTCGTCGAAGGGCTCTACGGTATTCATCGAGCCCGCTTCCGTCGCAAAGCATAATGCAGAGCTGGCTGGACTGAAAGCAGAAGAGGTGATCGAAGAGCTTCAGATTCTGGCCGAACTGTCCGACTTAATCTACGCGCAGCTTCAGCCGATGACGGTCAATATTGATCTTATTAGCCAGTATGACATGATCTTCGCTAAGGCAAAGTACAGCAGAAGCATTGACGGCATCGAGCCAAGCATCAATCAACACGGATTCATCAAGCTTGCTCGCTGCAAGCATCCATTGCTTGCAAAAGGCGCTGTTCCGCTAGATTTTGAAATTGGGGATCATTATCGCGGCTTGATTATTACGGGACCAAATGCAGGCGGCAAGACCGTTGTCTTGAAGACGATCGGACTTATCACGCTCGCAGTCATGTCGGGCCTCCATATTGCAGCGGATCCTGCAACAGAAGTAGCGGTATTCGAGAAGATCTTTGTAGACATTGGAGACAATCAAAGCATCGAGAATGCGCTGAGTACCTTCTCCTCCCATATGAAAAACATATCGGAGATCATGTACCAAGCGAATCATCGTACACTGCTGCTCTTTGATGAGATCGGCAGTGGGACTGAGCCTAACGAAGGCGCGGCGCTTGCGATTGCGATCCTTGAAGAATTCTACTTGATGGGCTGCATGACGGTTGCAACCACACACTATGGGGAGATCAAGCAGTTCTCTGAGCTTCATCCCGACTTTATGAACGCGGCGATGGCTTTTCATCATGAGTCCTTAGAACCGCAATACAAGCTGATTATTGGCAGATCCGGCGAGAGCAACGCTTTATGGATTTCAAAGCGGATGAATCTGAAGGACAACGTGCTAGAGCGCGCAAAACGCTACATGAAGGAGAAGGAATATCGGCTTGAGCGGCTTCATGACAGCAAGATCACAAAACCAAAGATTACGGTACAAGAAGAGCAGCAAGAAGAGGATATCGAGTACGCGATTGGCGACCGCGTTCGTTTGCTCGATCAGGACGACTTTGCGATCGTATATACAGGAAGAGACCGTTTCAACAACCTGACTGTGATGGTTCAAGGGAAGTTCGTTGAGGTCAATGCTAAGCGGATTCGCCTAGAGGTACCAGCCAGCAAGCTTTATCCCGAGGGCTATGATCTGAATACACTGTTCGTCAGCTACAAAGAGCGCAAATTCCAGCACGACATGGAGCGCGGTTCCAAAAAGGCACTGCGGAAGGTGCAGAAGGAGATGCGTGACCAGCGCAGGAAGCAGTAAACGCGTAATAAAGAGCATCAGGCAAAGCAATGCCTGATGCTCTCTTTTCTACTTCAGCTCTTCAATCGAGGAGATGTCCATGTATGAAGGAACGACTAAGCCAATCTTTGTGCCGTTCAAATTTACGCCAAGATCATCAATTTGATCCTTGAATTTGTCATAGTAGTCTTTATGCGTGGTTGGCAGCCAAGCTGCAACGATCGCATCCACATCCCCATTTGCTACTCCTGTCCACATCGGCCCTGCCTCGACTTGAAGCATCTCCACCTTGTACTGAAGCTTATTCTCAAGCACATACGCCACGACATTTGTGCTCGCAATTTCGGAATCCCATGCCACATAGCCAAGCTTCAGCTTTGTTCCATTAACGGGATTGGCACCCTCAATCCACTTGTCGACCTTGTCAGCATGCTCCTCCACCCATTGCTTTGCCGCTTCTTTCGGATCCGCTCCTTCTTGAATGGCAACCATAATGCTCTCCATATCCGCGGGCTCCCATTCAAATTGATCCAGCATCTTATAGGCGTCAGGCTGCTCTTCCTTTAAGCCTATACGGGCAATCGTGTGAATCTGTTCATTGCCCCCATATACGTTTTTGGGGTCCTCTAAGTATTTGAGATCATATTTGGCGAACTTCCAATGTGGAGTCCATCCTGTTATAATGATTGGCTGCTGCTTCGAGATCGCCTTATCAAGCGCCGCAGTCATCGCTGCACCCGACCCCTCAATCAGCTTAATATTCGTTAAGCCATATTCCTCAATGGCCTTCTCCGTTGCCTGCATGATGCCTGCTCCAGGATCAATCCCGACGATTTCCTTTGGCATTTCCAGTTGCTTTGCTCCCGTGCCCGAGTTCCCATCATTTGGTGAAGCAGGGCTAGATGTCCCTCCGCCGCAAGCAGCGAGCGCCGCCGTCAGCTCGACTAAACTCAGCTTCATCAAATCAAACGAAAACGCCTATCATCTTCAATCTGAAGAATGATAGGCGTTCTTTCATACTATTTAAAGGTGAGGTCCGATATAACGGAATAGATTCAAAATGATCATATAAACACTGCAAATTCCAATAAAAGATTAAGCTGTCAATCCGCCGTCAACGACGACAATAGAGCCTGTCATGTAGCTTGCTTCTGGAGAAGCCAAGAAGGCTACGACATTGGCAATTTCCTCTGCCTCCGCCATGCGGCCGATTCGTGGGTATTGAATCTCCGGCACATGACCCGTCTCCTCGATCGACTTCTGGAAGCCTGCCACCAGATTCGTTTGAACACCGCCAGGACATACTGCAACGATGCGAATCCCCTTGCTGGAGTACTCCATCGCAGCGGACTTCGTCAAGCTGACGACTGCATGCTTGGAAGCGGAGTAGACACTGACACTATGCTCTGGTTTCACACCCGCTGTTGAAGCTGTATTAATGATAACACCACTGCCTTGCTCCTCCATTACCTTCAGGACATGCTTCATGCCTAAGAATACGCCTTTAAAGTTAACGGCAATTACACGATCAAACTCTTCTTCAGGCGTGTCCGCCAGCAGATTCGGCTTAGAGATCACCCCAGCGTTGTTAAAGAAAATATCAATGCGGCCATAGGTATCAAGAGCTGCCTGTACATAGCGTTCAACATCCGCATTTTTCGACACATCCGCCTGTACGACAATGCCCTCGCCATGCTCCTGCTTGATTAGGTTGAGTGTTTCTTCTGCTGCTGGTGCGTTGAAGTCAACTAGAACCAGCTTCTTCCCTTCTTTTGCAAGCTTAATGCTTGTTACACGTCCCATTCCACTGCCTGCTCCAGTAACTACTGCGATCTGTGCTGCTTCTGACATCATCATCAATCCTCCTGAATGACTTGTAGTGTAAGGTGAAATTGCCTGTACAAACCAAAGGAATTCGCTGAAATTAAAACAAAAAAAATTTAATCCTTTTATTAATTAAACGCTTTTAATCAAAATAAAACAAGTCTCAACTTCAAATATTTAAACATTAAAAATATTTATAAGCTTCTGTGATGATGATTCTATCCGGAATGTTATGAAACAAGTATAACTGTAAGCCTACCATTATCATTTCAAGGGCTGAATATAAAAAAGTTCTAGTTCTCACGTGCTTAAAAAACAAAAAAAGAGCTGATCGCTGCAACTGCAGTCAATCAGCTCTTTCGTATGTTTACTGCGTCTCACATTATTGCAAATGTGAAACGCCCATCATGTCGTTAACGATTGCTTATCTTAAGCAGGATCCAGCTTCGTCAGGATCATCGGGCCATCCGCCGTAATCGCGAGCGTATGCTCGTATTGAGCGGACAATCCGCCATCCTTCGTGCGCGCGGTCCAGCCATCTGGGTCACGCTTGCTTTGCCATACGCCTGTATTCAGCATCGGCTCAATCGTAATGACCATGCCTTCCTTCAAGCGAGTGCCTTTGCCTGCTGGTCCATAGTGCAGCACTTGCGGATCTTCATGCATATCCTGGCCGATGCCGTGGCCGACAAACTCACGAACGACGGAGAAGCCTGCAGCTTCAGCGTGGGCTTGAATCGCATGTGCCACATCGCCAAGGCGATTGCCGACAACCGCTTGCTC
This sequence comes from Paenibacillus sp. 1001270B_150601_E10, assembly GCF_015558675.1. Taxonomy (GTDB): domain Bacteria; phylum Bacillota; class Bacilli; order Paenibacillales; family Paenibacillaceae; genus Paenibacillus_B. Next base: position 95,023 of record NZ_JADMOL010000013.1, read on the forward strand.
AATACCAAGATTCAACGACTCTTCCGTTACGCGAAGGAGCTTGGCCGCTTCTTCCGAAATGTTGCCGACAGCGTAGGACCATGCGGAGTCTGCCAGCCAGCCATTTTTATTTACGACCATATCGATTGTCACAATGTCCCCATCTTTCAACACATAATCGGATGGAAAGCCATGGCAGATGACATCGTTAACGGAAGCACAAGTCGCATAAGGATAGCCCATATACCCTTTTTGTTCCGGCGTAGCGCCATTTTCTTTAAGAAAACGCTCAACAAAGCGGTCAATATCCATCGTCGTGATGCCTGGCTTTATCATTTTCTTAATCTCTTGATGACAGCGAGCTAGAATCTGTCCCGCTTCCTTCATCTTTAAGATTTCTTCCTTGCTCTTCAAAATAATCATGCTTGTACCTCCTCATCCAATTCCGACAGATGCCTTTTCCTTCATCTTTTACAGATTACGTCCATTCAACACGAAAAAGTTCCAAATAAATGAACAAAATAAAAAAAAGCCTTGATGTTCAAGACTTGTTACGTTTCAAAGGAGTTATGGTGCGGTAGAGAGGACTCGAACCTCCACGGGCGTACGCCCACTACCCCCTCAAGATAGCGTGTCTGCCATTCCACCACTACCGCAC
>NZ_JADMOL010000013.1:95758-95907 GCF_015558675.1 Paenibacillus sp. 1001270B_150601_E10
GCGTACGCCCACTACCCCCTCAAGATAGCGTGTCTGCCATTCCACCACTACCGCACATTTATGACAAGATGCAACCGCATCTCTCCTAAGAAGAAAACTGGTGAGCCATGAAGGACTCGAACCTTCGACACCCTGATTAAAAGTCAGGT
>NZ_JADMOL010000014.1:0-85965 GCF_015558675.1 Paenibacillus sp. 1001270B_150601_E10
AGCTGAAGTCGCTTCCTTGCTCAAATACGGTGTTATCATCGTATCAACCTTGCCGATTATCGCGGTCTACCCATTCTTGCAGCGTTACTTCGTTCAAGGGGTAATGATCGGTTCCGTCAAAGGTTAAGAATCAACCATCTTACGTGTTAATAACTTAGGCTTATGCCTCTGCTTATTCATACTAGTCTTACTTCGATTCAGAACTAGCAATTAGGAGGTCTTGAAATGATGAAAGGAAAGAAGATCGTCGCACTGCTCTTGTCTTTGACATTGTGTGCTTCCCTGCTTGCAGCATGTGGAGGTAAATCTTCCGAAAGCAGCGCAGGAGTAGAAATCAACAAAGAAGGTTACCCAATTGTAAACGAACCGCTTACGATGACGGTTATGGGTCCAGATATTGGTGTTACAAAATGGGACACGATGCCTTTCTTTAAAACAATGGAAGAAAAAACAGGCATCAAGCTTGAGTTCCGCAACGCACCAAACGATAGCTTTGAAACAAAGCGCAACTTGGTACTCGCTAGCGGCGACTACCCTGATATCTTCTTCGGCGGACAATTCAAAGCTGCTGATGAAGTAAACTATGGTGGACAAGGCGTATTGCTTCCACTTGAAGAACTTATTGATCAACATGCACCAAACATCAAAAAGATCTTGGATGAGAATCCAGACATTCGCAAGTCCATTACAACACCAGATGGCCACATCTACACGCTTCCTAAGATTGACTTGAATGCTGTATGGTATATGGGTCCATTGTGGTACAATGGTGAATTCCTAAAAGCACTTGGCTATGACAAAGTGCCGCAAACAACAGATGAGCTTTACACATACTTGAAGCGCGTGAAGACAGAAGATCCAAACGGTAATGGTAAAGCGGATGAAATTCCACTCACATCTACGAAGCTGAACGACGGTGTTCGTATGTGGCTGATGGGCTCCTTCGGCATCGGCTTGGAAGATATCTATGCTGATGATAACGGTAAAGTTCACTATGCTTACACAGCAGATGGCTACAAAGATTATCTGACATTCTTGAACAAGCTCTGGAATGAGGATCTCTTGGATCATGAGACATTCTCTCAAACAGACGAGCAAAAGAAAGCTAAAGGTAAAAACAATCAAGTTGGTCTTGTTCAAGACTACTATGCATACTTCACATACGGTGGAGAGCCAGGAGACAAGCATCCAATGTTCCAACCGGTTGCTAGCGAGATCGCAGGCACACCTGTAGCTGCGAAGCATCCAGGTCTTGCAAAAGGCGCGTTCGCAATTTCCAGCACGAACCCATCTCCTGAAGCAACGATTCGTTGGATCGACTACCTGTACTCTACAGAAGGTGCAGAAATGATGGCTAAAGGTCCACAAGGCATGCTGTGGGATTATGTAAACAAAGATACTCATGAGAAGAAATGGCTCGATACGCCAAACGGCGAAGATCGTGAAGAATATCGCGGTACATTGACGCCAGACTATGGTGTTGTCGTACCAGGTATCGTTAATGAAGAAGTGAACAACGGCTTCACAAACGATTTTGACAAATGGATTACAAAAGAAAATGAAGAAAAAATTCTTCCTTATGCAAAAGTACCGTTCCCTAGCGTATACTTGTCTGAGAGCGATCAACAACGTGTATCTGCGATCCGCTCTGATTTGAAAACTTATGCTGATCAAATGGAAGCGAAGTTCATCACAGGTCAAGAGCCGCTTAGCAACTATGACAAATACCTCGAAACAGCGAACAAAATGGGCGCTGAAGAAATGGTGAAGATCTATCAAGCTGCGTACGATCAGTGGAAACAAAACTAATCTGAACGCCTGTAGCGAATATCCCCGAGATGAGCCTATTCGTCTCGGGGATTTGTCTTCATAGGCTATAGTGATGGGAGGCAACAGGATGAACCGAAGTGGAATGCCGGAACCAAACGGCACGTTTAACCCGAAGCATTATGTTTGTTATCGCGCGGAAGGTCCTTTGGAGCTCGATGGACGTCTCGATAAGCCATTCTGGGAGAATGCGCCTTGGACAGATGATTTTGTCGATATCGAAGGAGATTTGAAACCGCATCCATGGAAGCGCACGCGGGTAAAGATGCTTTGGGATGATGAGTATATGTATTTTGGAGGAGAGATGGAAGAGGACGAGATCTGGGCGACGTTGACAGAAAGAGATTCCGTTATCTTCTACGATAATGACTTCGAAATCTTTATTGATCCAGATGGAGATACACACAACTACTATGAATTTGAGATCAATGCCTTGAACACGGTGTGGGATCTTATGCTGCCAAAGCCTTATCGCGATGGCGGACCGCCGATTAACGGCTGGGACATTCAAGGCCTTAAGACAGCCGTTCATATTGAGGGCGTGCTGAATAATCCAGAGGCGAGCAATAAGAAGTGGACGCTTGAAGTGGCAATGCCGTGGAGCAGCTTGAAGGAAGCGGCCTTTGAGAGCCGCAAGCCTCATGCAGGAGAGTATTGGCGCGTTAATTTCTCGCGTGTGGAATGGCATGTCGATATTGTGGACGGTCAGTATGTGAAGCGGCTTCATCCAGAAACCAATCGCTCGCTTCCAGAGGAAAACTGGGTATGGAGTCCGCAGGGCGTTATTAATATGCACTACCCTGAAATGTGGGGCGTTGTGTGGTTCTCGGATCACAATGTTAGCGATATCTCTAATACAGAGGAAGTATTCATTCTTCCACGAGACGAACAAATCAAGTGGGAGCTTCGAAAGCTGTACTATCGTGAGCGCAATTATTATGAGGCTCATGGCAAGTTCACGAGCTTATTCGATGAGCTCAGCGGTGAGGATGAATGGAGCATTGAACCGATCATTGAGGTTACAAGCGGTTTGTTCCAAATTACCGCAGCTGCTGCTGAGGACGGCAAGAGCAAATGGGTGATTCGAGAAGACGGAAAGACATGGCGTGAAGCCTAAATATTATCCAAATCTAAGGTGGGATGATCATGAGTGCAACGATTCAAGAAGGCATCAATATGGATGTGCTTGAAGGGAAATGGCAGCAAAAGCGTAAATGGGGAGAAAAACGTGAGGCACAGCTGTTCGCCGCGCTTCAAACCGCAAATCCACCATTAAATGAAGAAGAGGAACGTTTGTTAAAGCATTTGTTTACGTATATGCCAATTCATGATCTGGCAAACTGCGATGGAGAGTTCTTCGTCAAGCATGTCCGTGATTCACTGAAGACGCGTGAGGAGACAGCCTGGGGCCGCAAGATTCCAGACTATATCTTTGTCAACTTCGTGCTACCATATCGCGTGAATAACGAGAACGTAGACAACAGCCGCGAAGTAATTCGTGAAGAGCTGATGAATCGCGTGAAGAACTTGTCGATGAAGGAAGCGATCCTCGAGGCCAACTATTGGTGCCACGAGAAGGCAACCTATATCGGCACGGATATGCGCACAGTATCTCCGCTTACGATTATGCGTACAGCGTTAGGCCGCTGCGGCGAGCAATCGACGTTAGCGGTAGCAGCACTCCGCAGCGTAGGGATTCCAGCTCGCCAATGCTATACGCCGCGTTGGGCGCATAGTGACTCTAACCATGCATGGGTAGAAGCATGGGCTGATGGTGAATGGTATTTCTTTGGCGCTTGTGAGCCGGAACCTGTATTGAATGAAGGCTGGTTCCGCGCACCATCCACTCGCGCAATGCTCGTAAATACGCGTGTAGCTTCGGATTACACAGGTCCAGAGGAAGTATGCTCCGATCATCCATGGTGGGCAGAGATCAATTTGCTCGATAACTATGCGCATACGAAGAAGATCACGGTAAAAGTAGTAGATGAAGCAGGCGTTCCAGCAGCTGGAGCAATTGTCGGCTTCCAGGTGTACAACTATGCGCAGTTTTATCCGATTGTGGAGAAGAAGACGGAAGCGAACGGTGAAGTCATTCTTACTACAGGCTTGGGTGATTTGCTGCTCCACGTACGCAATGAACAAGGCTATGGCTTCTCGAAAATATCGGTAGCAGATGCTGAGACTTTCGAGGTTGTGCTGTATCGCCAGCCTGAGCTGCCTGACCATGTGGATTGGGATATGGCTGCGCCTGCTGGACATAACAGCGATTCAGAGGTACAAGTATCCGACGAAGAGCGTCAGAAGCATGAAGCGAGAGTGAAGGAAGGCGTGGCGATTCGCACTGGCTTTGAGGCCACCTTCTGGAATGAGGAGAAGAGTGCGGCGCTTGCGAAGGAGCTACAGCTTCCAGCTGATCGCGTTGCGCATGTTCTGATTACCGCTAAAGGCAATGGCGATGAGATTGCAGCCTTCCTGAAGGAGAACAAGGTTCATGGCGAATGGCCGCTTCGTCTTCTGGAATCGGTTCGTGAGAAGGATCTGCATGATACGTTCCGCGATTCTTTTACGGATCATTTGGAAGGAGCACTGAAGCATACGGCTTATCAGGATAACAAAGAGCTGTTCGATACTTATATTTTGAACCCGCGTGTGTACTTTGAGATGATTGCACCTTACCGTGCTTTCTTCCAAACGACGATTGATCAAGTGGATCAAGCGAACTACCATGAGGATCCTGCCCGTCTTGTAGAGCGCTTGAAGAACGATATTGAGATTGTGGAGCAAGTGGACCGTTATGCGGGTATGGGAATGCCAGTCGGCACGTTCCAGATGAAGGTTACCGATAGACAGAGCCGCGATATTTGCTTTGTTGCGATGGCTAGAAGCTTCGGCATTCCAGCTCGTCTCGAGCCGTTCAATCTGAATGCCCAATATTGGCATGAAGGACAATGGCACGATGCTGCTTTTGAAACCGATACGGCGAAGCATGAAGAGATGTATGCGAAGGGCACATTGTTCTTTGACGAAGTGAAGCAGGATTCCGATCAAGTCGCTGCTTATTCTCAAAACTTCACGGTAGCTAGACTGGAAAATGGCCAGTATCGTACCCTGACGATTCCATTTGGCAAGAAGGATGTGTACAACAAGCCATTTGAAGTGCTGACAGGACAATATCGCCTTACAACAGGTACGCGCTTAAGCAGCGGCGATGTACTCGTTCGCTGCAGTTTCTTCACGGTTGAGGCAGGACAAGAGGTTCATGCTCCGCTGATCTTCCGTGCGGAGCAAGTGCAACTGCCGGTGCTGGGTCAATTGACGGATGCGGACTTGTCCAAGTTCCCTGGTGCGGAAAAAGCGATCTCCATTCCAGCGTCTGGCGCTGTGTTTGCTTGGCTCGACCCGGAGCGCGAACCAACGAAACACTTGCTGCGCGAGCTTCGTGAGCTGAAGATCGAGCTCGACAGCTGGGGCGGCCCGATTCACCTGCTTGTTGGCGACGACAAGATCATGGGTGAATTGGATACGAAGGGCTTGCCTAGCGGCGCGGCTTATACGATGGATATTGGCAATGCCTTCTCTAAGCAGATTCAAGCTGCGATTGCCGATATTCGTGCCAATGAGCTGCCGCTTGTTGTGGTGGTGGATCATGAGGCGCAAGTTCGTTACATCTATGAGGGCTACAAGCTCGGCATCGGTGCGGACATTTTGAAAACGGTCATGAACATGAAGTAGGCAAGTTGAAAGGTCGTGTCCTTTTAATCTTATAGAACATAGTCATTCTTTTCATTGCGTTTTTTTGTGAGAAATGCGGATCTTATTACAAATAAAAATGTAGATATCCGTGAGGCACAAGCTTCACGGATATCCCATCTTACTGGACAATTAAACTTAACACAGGCGTATAGACATCAGGAGGGTGCGGAAATGTCAGTCGATCATATGCAGCGTAAAGACATGGAACGAATCTACGCTGGCATCAGTCCGTTTGAACTCGAAGGAAAATTAGTTCACCTATGTGATCATCAAGTCAAAAAGAAAGTGAAGCAAATGCTGAATGCGGGGCGCGGGAATCCGAACTGGATTGCAGCAACACCGCGCGAGGCTTTTTTTGCCTTAGGGCAGTTCGCAGTTGAGGAGAGCCGCCGCACATGGAGTGCCGGTGATCTGGCAGGCATGCCGAAGAAGCCCGGCATCGCGGATCGTTTGCAGCAATATGTGGATGCACATCGTAATGTCGAAGGTGTAGAAGCCCTTGAGAAGATAGTGCAGCATGGGATTACAAGCTTGGGCTTCGATCCTGACAGCTGGGTCCATGAGCTTACCGACGGAATCATTGGAGACAACTATCCAGTGCCAGGACGCATGCTCGTCCACACCGAGAAGACCGTGAAGGCCTTCTGGCAGCAGGAGCTGTGCAGTGATGTGCCGCTTGGAGATTGTGATATGTTCGGAGTTGAAGGCGCGACCGCTGCGATCTGCAATATCTTCAGCACGTTTATCACGAACCGTCTGCTTTCGCCAGGAGACCGCATCGCGATCATGGTTCCGGTCTTCGTGCCTTATTTGGAGATCCCGCACTTGCCGCATTATCAATTTGATATTGTGGAGATTCATGCGAACGGCAAGCTTGAAGACGGGTCCCATAGCTGGCAGTATCCCGATGAAGAGCTGGAGAAGCTGAAGGATCCTAGCATTAAAGCATTGTTTGTGGTTAACCCAAGCAATCCATCCTCTGTAGCCATGGCGCCAGAATCGGTGGAGAAGCTCGTGTCAATCGTAAAGCAGCATAATCCTAACTTGATGATTATAACGGATGATGTGTATGGCAACTTCGTACATGATTTTCGTTCTTTGATGACGTACCTTCCGTACAACACGATTGGTGTATACTCCTATTCCAAGTATCTGGGCGTCACGGGATGGAGACTTGGGGTAGTCTGCATTGAGAAGCATAATCTTTATGACCGCTTGATTCAGGAGCTGCCTGACGAAGTAAAGGCTGTGCTGAACGAGCGCTATGCACCGCTTAATCCAAACCCTGAAGAGATTACCTTTATGGAACGGCTGGTGGCGGACTCGCGTTCTGTGGCATTGAACCATACGGCGGGCCTTTCTACGCCGCAGCAGGTGCAAATGGCCATTATGTCGGTCTTCTGCTTGCTCGACCACGAGCATGGCGATACGTACAAGCAGCAAACGATTGAGATTTGCCGCCGCCGCTTGAAGCTTTTCTACGAGGGACTAGGTTTGGAGATTCCGAAGGAGTCGTACAGTGCATCCTACTATTCCGAGTTTGATGTGCTGAACTGGGCATTGAAGGCACATGGCGAGGAGTTTGCGGCTTATCTCAAGGATACATACAAGCCGCTTAATATCTTGTTCCGTCTAGCTGAGCGATCCAGCGTCGTTCTAATCGGCGGCAGCGGCTTCCATGCGCCTGAATGGTCAGTGCGCGTATCTCTCGCGAACCTTCACGACGAAGCCTACCCTGAGATCGGGAAAGCACTGAGGGAAGCTCTTCATAGCTATGTCGAGGAATGGAAGCAGAGCCGTGAGCATGCTGCTAAAGCAGAAGAGCTTGTCACAATGCCGTAAGATCTTTAATGAAACATAGCCATTAAAAGGCTAAAAGGGGCGTCCCCTGTTAAACTGTACCCTATCGAGTAGACACTTCAAAAAAAGTCTCTCGATAGGGTACTTTTATTTATAACAGCTAGATTAGAATGGGGAATTTGAAATGAGTAAGAAATATTTATAGATATTGAAATTGAGCTGCTGCGAACAATCCTTACGTGAAATCCGTTTCTTTTAAGGCAATTACGTACTCGGATTCCTCTGACGCTTCCGCGGGGAGAAGTGGTATAGTTGGAAGCTGATCTAAGGCATATTTTCAGGATTGAGAATTAGGCTAGCCAGCTGTTTACGAATTACTACATATGAGTTAGGTCTGGACTGTTGACCCTCAGTGAGGGAGGCAGTCCTTTTTTTCTTATAGTGAAAATGAGAACTTCTTAATCCAGTATTATTGTGATAAACTCTCTCTATATCCAATATATGACTTTTTGTTGGCGTAAAGAAAGGAGGGAGATGCGATTGGATGTGCAGAGGAGTGTAATGGATTTCATTCGAATATGGTAAATGAATGAGGAGGATTTATTTTATGAAAAATCGGCCCACGAGTGTAAAGATCGTTTACTGGATGCAATGGATAGGGTTATCCATCTATGGTGTGCTTATCATATTGTTTGGCTCTTTTTTTATTTCTGGAGGCTCTTCCTGGGAAAGCTTTAAGGATGGATTGTTAGGAAATGCCCTAGGCATTCATGCTCAAGAGTTCAATGCGGAATATTTTGGCATGCTTGTTGGCAGAATGTTCATCCCGATATGCTTGCTGCTCATCAGTTTATGGAGTATAAAAAAGTACATGTTCAAAACATTGGTCGCTTCTACAATCATCCATATGTTGTTCTCGATTGCTCAGCCTCTGAAACTTCTTCTATTGGTCGTTACCCTCATCTTAGTGCTAATAAAGAGGAGCAGAAAAGATTTACAGGAAATCTATTCGTATAGTCATGAGACTTCAAACCAATCATCATAAGCTTTTATCTACATATTAAAGCATCTTCTATATTATTAATTTGTTTTATACGAAGGGATATTAAGACTCATTTGATTCATTCGAATTATCCCTTGCCATTACTTTAATAGAGAAAGAAAACTTCGTGGTAAAGACAGCTATGTGTATTCCTAATGCCGGAAACGGCTGCTGCGTTATACTCGGAGGTGTCCCGTGAACGTTCAAGCGGATCCAAATAAAATCGAAGAACTCTCGCAGCAATTCAAGCGCTGGAGAAGAGAGCTGGAATCGAGCCATGTTCAGATGACCAATGTGGCGAATCGTACCGCTGGTTCTGCTAGGTCCTCTTATTCTGAGGATGGCGGGGTGCGGAGCGCAGCCTATCAGGTAGAACGATTGGCGCAAGAGATACAGCGCGAGGCTCGGGAACTGGTTGGTAGATTAGAGGAGCAATCCCAGCTGCTGTATCAGGCAGCAGGCGAGTACAGGCAGCTGGAACGCGAAGCAGAGCGCAGGCTTCAATCCGCAGAGTCTTCTCGGTTGCCCACAGCGTTAAAGCGATTTATTTCTCATGGGCTGCTCGCTGGCAGTGGGGCTCTAGGGCCAATGAGTGTTCAGATGCTGCCAGCGATGAAGCAATTGTATCGCATTATGGATCAGACCTCCTTTGTCAGGAGGCTGATGGATATGCTGTTGTCCAAGCAGGTGGCTGCTGTCCAAGCTGACCCTATGGTTGCCGAATGGCTTCGCGCCTTGACCAATGGTACATCAGAAGAGAAGGAAGCGGCTCGCTTAAAGCTCTCTACGATTGCGATGTCCTTGACAGCGATCAAGGAAGCCCAGCAGGAATATAGCATATACCAATATTTCGGACGCTTTGGCTATATGGACGAAGCGCATGTGCGAGCGAATGAAGCAAGAGAGAAGCTGCATGCACTAGGGATTGATGAAGCGTATTATAATGAACAAGTCAAGCTAGGGGGAGCGAATCTCCTTGATGCGCTGGAAGCCTGCCGCTACAATCCGCTGAAGGACGACGGATCGCCGATGCCGGAGCAAGCAGAGCTGCTCGCTTACATTCAGCAGGTCATAGCTAAGGGGCAGGTAGATCCTCTGGATGCCTTGCAGTTTCAACTGCTGGAGGAGAAGCTAAGAAAAATAGCAAGCGGGGAGCTTCCACCAACTCATTTGCCAGATGGGACGCTGATTGATGAGAACAATAAATGGAACAAGATCACCTTTGCCTATTTTGAAACATACATCAAGCATGAAGGAATGGAAGCGCCGCTTACCTACTATGACAGCTGGGTAAAAGAAACGTATGGCAGAACGAAATGGGAAGGGTTCGTCAAGACATCTGGAGAAGTGACGATGGGCTTTACAAAAGGCTTGCTTACCGGCATCATTGAAGGCATCGTCGATACCGCGGGATTGGCTTATCAACTGGTTGTAGACCCTCAACAGGTGGGGCAGGACATGCTATATGCAGCAGAGTACCTCATACAGAACCCAGACATGGTGGTTGAAGCGGCTAAGCAGATGTATGCGAACTTCGAAAGTGCGTCGCCTGAGGAAAAGGCGGAAATGCTTGGGAATGTGTCCTCCATCCTCGTTCCAGGATTGGGCGTGACCAAGGCTGGCAAAGCGGCGAAGGTGCCGGAAGCTTTAACCGGCATGACCCAAGCGGTAAAGAACATCGATTGGCGCTCAACGTTCACTAAGCCGCAAGATTGGTTAAGGGGCTTGCAAACCAATCGATATCTTGCCACATTTGAAGGGATTGCTATAAAAGTCCCTGATGAGCCACATTCTTCAATTATGAGGGTGGATGCAGGTGATGGGAGGAGGATTGAGGGGACGCCAAAAGCTAACTTGGACAAAATTAGAGAAACTGCGCCGGATTATTATCAGGATTTAATGGATAAGTATGGTGATAAGGGAACTTATCATGCTAGAACACCAGATGAGTATGAAGATTTGGCAAGAGACCCGGACCATAATTTTAACATTGATGACAAAACTAGAATAGAACGACAGGCTGGGCTTGAATTAGAGGTTAGAGGAGACCTTACGGCGCCAATTGTACGTGATCCAGTTACGGGTCGAGGTGAGTTTATCGATGGAAATGGACAAGTGTGGGATGTAAAGGGATTTAACTCAAATTTCCCTCCAAAGAAAGGTGGGTTTAGATTAGATAAGGCAATGGCAGATATTGAAGATGAATTAAGTAAGGGAGAAAATGTTATTCTTGATACCACTAAATTATCCCAAGATCACATTGAGCAATTAAAAAATGCTATAAGTACAATGGAGTGGAAGGGAAGAATCCGTTGGTGGCCTTAAATGGAAAGAGGGGGGATAATGGATGTTATCTCAACAAGAACTAAATAAAATGATTGAGGATCACCAATTATGGATCATTGAATCAAAATCTAGAGGTACACAATTGCATTTAGAGGATGCAACTTTAATTGAATTGGATTTAGTTGATAGGAACTTAACAGATGTGGTACTTGTGGGCTCAACATTACAGAAATGTTTATTAACCAATACTGATTTTTATTATTCTAATCTGGCATCAATAAATTTTTTAGAGGTCAGTATGAATGGCGTAATTTTGACAAAGTCAAATTTGGATTACTCAATATTTAAGAAATGTGAAGCCACTAACTCTAAGGTTATAAAAGCTACGTTTTATGAATCTGTAGTAGAGGAAGTGAATTTTTGTAATTCTAGTATGATGAAAGCGAGGTTTATGCATTCTAACCTAAAAGATGTAAAATTTATAAATTGTGATTTATCGAGAGCATCTTTTAGGAATTCCATTCTTCAAGATGTAGACTTTACTGGTGCTGATTTATCTGAAGTAGATTTATCCAACGTAGAGATAAACAATGTTATTTTTAATGGGGCTTTTTACAATCATAAAACTATTTGGTCTGATAATATTAGTCTAGAAAAAATGGGAGCTATTTTCAAAAAAGATTAGAATTGGGTCCTTGTTAAAAATCTTATGTAGACCCGTTTACAATCCCAACAACAAGATCGTACAATACAACCAACAAACCAAACACTAGCTGATTCAAACACTTGATAAACTATCAAAAGCTCTTTCCAACTTGAAATATGAGTAGGAAAGAGCTTTTTTGTGTGCAGGAGCTGAATGACATGGCGAAACGAGAACAGAAGTACAATAGGTGGGATTGATTGCACAGGCACAAGCAGAGTAAGAGAAGCTTATGGATGAAATTCGTAGTTACTGTCAGCAAGCGAGTTAAGATGGCGGATAATAGTTACTGGAGATTTAGATGTAGTTACAACTGATGATATTATTGATTTTAAAAAATCATTGAAGGTAATCACTAAAATAATTCATTCATGAGCAGGGTACTCTAAACCAATTAATGAGCTGCTTCGCTTCTATGACCATATTTTATGATTGACTCTGAAAGGAGCATTCCTCTTATGATCGTTCGCTTCGGCTATGTCGCCATGTCTATGATAGTTCAAAATAGTTCTCCTTCGAGGACCATGACCTATGCTACATTCAGCAAGATACCAGACCGAGAGGCGGCTATGCAAAGAGTGATCCGCATCGCTGAAGAGAACCTTCATAATACGCTCCGTCTGCTTAAGCACAACAACGCTCACGATATTCATCTCTACCGGATGTCCTCGAAGCTGATTCCACTCGCTACACATGATGAGCTGCTTGGCCGCTTCGATCCTTATACGGCTTTGGCGGAGCCTTTTCAAGCGATTGGCCGCTACGCGAAGGAGAAAGGAATGCGTCTGTCCTTTCATCCGGACCATTTCACTGTCTTGAGCACGCCTCGGCCAGAGGTGTTAAGCAAATCCATTCAGGACCTGGAGCATCATGTAAAGATGCTTGAGACAATGGGGCTTGATGCCCGTGCCAAAAACAATATTCATGTTGGAGGGGCATATGGGGATAAGCGCACAGCGGGAAAGAGATTCAGTGCGAACTTTCAGGCGCTTCCTGAACGAATCAAGAGCCGCATAACCCTGGAGAACGATGATAAGACGTTTAATGCGCTTGAGACGCTTCAAATAGCAGAGGCCCTTCAAGTACCGATGGTGCTCGACATTCATCACCATGAGGTGAATCATGAAGGCGAAACGATTAAAGAACTATGGCCGCGAATTCTTAAGACTTGGGAGACTCCATTCGCGCAAGCGGATTCCACTCCGGAAGATCCGCTGCCGCCGAAGATTCACGTTTCAAGCCCTAAAAGCGAATCGGATCGCCGTGGACATGCCGACTTTGTTAAGGCGAGGCCGTTGCTTCATTTTCTTAAGGAAATTGCACCTTATACCAAGCGGCTTGATGTGATGATTGAGGCAAAACGCAAGGACGAGGCCCTATTCCAGCTTGTTCGTGAGCTGATCTCTTACCAGGATGAAGGGGTTAGCATCGTGGATCAAGCGACCTTGCTCGTTGAAGGATAGTTTGAGATGTGGTATTATGATCTGGTACTAATATGGAGGGTCGATGATTGAAGCTTTTGTGATTTTTGGATGCAATTCCTTGATTCTCCTTCAAAAATACGATACGTTGATTTCAGTGAAGGCCATCATGCAGTCTAGATCAATCGAGAAGAGCTTGTGAAGCTCTATCGTGGACATGCTATTGGTGGGTGAGAGGAGGATATTCGAAGCATGACTCAAGTATTAGCAGGTAAGAATATCATCGTGATGGGAGTCGCGAATGAACGCAGTATCGCTTGGGCGATTGCACAATCACTTGCAGCCCAGGGAGCAAGACTTGCTTTCACTTATGAAAGCGAGCGTGTAGAGGGTCGCGTGCGCAAGCTCGCAGATACGATCCCTAACTCCGTCCTCCTTCCATGTAATGTAACCGTGGATGAGGATATTGATAACCTCGCACAGCACTTGAAGGAAGAATTCGGTGTTCTGCATGGTATCGTGCACAGTATTGCGTTTGCAAATACGTCTGAGCTTGAGGGCATGTATGTCGATACTTCCCGTGCTGGTTTTGCGCTTGCACATGATATTAGCGCATATTCTCTAGCTGCAGTTGCACAGCGCTTGTATCCGCTCATGACTGAGGGCGGCAGCATCATGACGATGACGTATCTTGGTGCAGAACGTGCGCTTAAGAATTACAACGTTATGGGTGTTGCGAAAGCTGCGCTTGAAGCTTCTGTTCGCTACCTAGCCAATGACCTTGGTCCATTCAACATCCGAGTGAATGCGATCTCTGCTGGACCTATTCGCACCCTTGCTGCTAAAGGAATTGCGGATTTCAACTCCATCCTTCGCGAAGTGGAGCAAAAAGCACCGCTTCGTCGTACGACAGAGCAAGCAGAGGTGGGCGACACCGCGATGTTCCTGATGAGCCCATGGTCACGCGGCATTACAGGAGAAGTCATCTATGTTGATGGCGGCTTCCACATAGTTGGGGTTTAAACCCATTTTGCAAAATGGATCAATCCGCCTTGTTATGTCAGATAAACTGCATATTCAAGGCGGATTTTTGTATACTTAACCTTGAGTGTACCTCGTGCATTAGACCTTCTCCATTTACGATGATCTTCACAGAATACAGGCGAATTCCATGAAACTTCACTTGGTAGGAAGCGTATAGTAAGAGAGTAACTTTGGATGATCATAAGAAAGAAAGTAGAGTGAAGCGAGTGAGCAATGAAGAGAATATTCCTTATGTTGTAACGGGTAAGAGTTATACAGCAGTCGCAATCAATTGCGCAGCGAAGGCAGGAGAATGGATCAAGACCCGACTCGGACAATTCACCTCGTTGAATATAAAGTCGTCGCTATCTGATCTTGTAACAGAAGTGGACAAGGGAGCAGAGATCATGATTCGCAAGCTGATCATGACCCACTTCCCTCATCACGCGATCTTAGGGGAAGAATCGGTTGACCCTGGTCGAGATGCATCTGAACAAGCCTTGAAGGAAGCTCAGGAGGAGGAATATCTATGGATCGTTGATCCGATCGATGGAACGACGAACTTTGTACATGGATTTCCTTTCTTCTCAGTATCCATTGCATTGGCGCATAAAGGCGAGGTTATTGTAGGGGTCATCTATGATCCCATGCGCGACGAGCTGTTCGTAGCGGAAAAAGGAAAGGGTGCTTACGTTCATGGCAAGCGCATGCAGGTGGCAAAGGATCCAACCTTAAGCGACAGCTTGATTGCAACAGGGTTTCCGACCGAGCGAAGCTCTGCCCTTCCTAACAACCTGGCTAGCATCGTGGCTTTGGCGCCTCAAGTGCGCAATATTCGCACGGCTGGATCTGCCGCATTGTCGATGGCATATGTAGCAGATGGTCGCTTAACCGGCTTCTATGAATGGAATCTGAATGCTTGGGATATGGCTGCAGGCAGTCTTCTGATTACAGAGTCTGGTGGACGGGTAACAGATATTGAAGGCAACCCGTATCACCTAGGTGTGCGCGATGTCGCAGCTTCCAATGGACCTATTCATGAACCGCTGCTAGCCGTGCTTAACGTAGCAGCATCACAACGCTAATCGCATACCTCAAGGTTCCAGCGGGAAAGCTGAATCTTGTGAAGGAGGCTATACGATGAACAAAGTGAACCAAGAGCATGAAGATCATCTTCCGAACGATCCTGATCAAAAGGATTCTACCCCTTTAGAAGAGCAGATTCACAGCTTGCTGACAGAAGGGGAGATGGAAACCGAGGAGAAGGATGAGGCCGTGCGAAGACGAGTCATTCCTCGAACAGAGATCCGTATTCAGACGACAATGGATCCGATTGTAGAAGAGACGCTCAAATTCAGAAGCATGGCACGGGAAGTGGACAACCGATATGATCGCTATATGGAGAGAGCAAATACAGGAAAAAGTGATCAGGATTAGGTTAGCCGGCTAAGACTTCATCCTATCCTGAACGTAATACATGATCGTTGTGTTAATACTAATACACGGTAAGTGGAGCACATCATTTCACTATTTAACGAAATACACGAAAAAACTGACTCTAGGCAATCTGGAGTCAGTTTTTATTTTTCGGTATTTTCTTACTGGCTAACCTGTTTCAAAGCATTCCTTAGCCTCTTGTGTATCGAGTTGAAATTGGTATTCATGAGGAACCTGCTTCGTAGAGAGGAAGAACAAGGTTTCAACGGGCACATGTTTGTCCTCTAAACTTTTCTGCAAATGCTTAGCTTGTTGCTCAAAAGAGTCCGAATTTCCATCGCTCAAAAAGGTTGGCGGAAAGTTCGCTGTAACTTGACGGCTTGTCGAAGCTTGATTCACCTCTTCGCTGGTCGCCCAATCTGATGTTCCAGATTTATCTCCTGCCACAAATGAACCTCCGTGAGTCCAGATGACGGTCGGATATTTTTTGCGTTTGTCTTCTTTCGGCAAAAAGATAAAAGGCTTAGGAGATACATTAACAGCAATGATTCCTCCTACGGCAGCAATCAGGATAAGGGCTGCTATCCCACCTAAAACAGATCTTAGTATATTCAAAGCTGCTCCACTCCCTTTACACGATCTGAAAAGGTTCAGCCGTCATTTGATTTCATTTCAGACTGAATGCGTTATCGGCATCATGTAATGTGACAATTAGAACAAATAGTTTTATGCCGCACTCCTGATTCCTTTTCCACAGTCGAATAATGCTTATTATGATTTTACAATAAACAGATTAGAAGAAAAAACACCCAGTACTTGGGTGCTCCTTCGCCTTTAACTTGAGCTAGTGATTAATATAGATATAGCCCTTATGCCTAGAATGGATAAAGAAAGCCCCATCTTGGCGGGTCTTTCTTTATCCATTATGTTAGGCTCGTTCATGCTGCAACTGAACTTATTCAGCAGCAGGTGCCAAATAGATCGCCTGGCTGCCCATCTGTTCCCAGCCTCGCTTGAACGCCTCGCGCTTGATCTTCTTCGCCCTGCCGAGCGGATCGTGGACATACACGTAGGTGGAATCATAGCCTGTCACCAATAAAGAGTGCATATAATAGGTGATTTGGATCTTTCCCGACGGGGTTTGCCATGTCTGCCAAGCAGATGCAGGTACAGCATCGTACAAGGTAGTATGAATCACCCATACAGGCGAGCCTTGCCCAACCGTCCACAGCAAATGATCAAAGGACGTTCCGGTAATGTCGAGAACGCGCCCAGGCGCATATTTCTCTGCTAATTCGGCAATAGGCTCATGATACACGCCTAATCCCGGATTCTTGAAAGTATAGATGTCGCCCACGAACCCGTCATGCGGATTGCCAAAGGAAGTGACGCCTCCTGATTTCGCATATGGTGTAGGGTCGCGCCTGATATTCTTGGCAAGCTCCATCTTATCGACTTTAATTCCATCATGCTGAAGCAGCATGGCGAGGGCTGTGACCTCGCAGCCGCGAGGCAGCTCAGGCAGCTGCAGAATGAGCGGAGCACCACTGTTGTGAATAGAAGCGGGCGGCTCCTTCGTTGGATCCCATAATGTATGCTCTCCACGATAGAGGACCGTGCGTCCTGGCGTTTTACGTGCATAAGCAACAGCCTCAGACCATGTCTTAAATAAAGCCATATAACGTCCTTGCATATCTACGGAGTAAGGACCGTATGTATCATAGGCCAGGTTGGCTGCCAATTCGGCACGCCATTCCTCCCATTGTTCGTTCGATGGCGAACGCTCCTTCTTGGACAGCAGGACGACCCCATCATGGACCTGCATATAGCGTCCAAAGGCCTCGCTTGTTTTTCGCAGAGGAATGTAGGTAAGCCCTCCCTTAACCTCTGTCTTTGAACGGTCGAACTCGATATTGCCTTCATCGGACAGGAGCTTTACGCTTCCTGTATCCGCGTTATAAGACATCGTGGTATCTAGACGCTTCGCTAAGAAGCGCGCGGGAACAAAGGTTTCCCCTTGTGACATATAAGGTGCTGCATCCTTCACGGTATCGTCGACCGGGACGAGATATCGCCCGTGGCGAGCCGTTTGGCTGTAGTGCATTAGAACCAGATCATCTGATGGCATGGAAAATGAAAATGCAGGGAGCTGGTCTTCGTCAACGAACATCAAAGAGAAGGGCAGCACACATACCGCAAGTAAAATACAAAAAAGAAGCCATTTGTTCAAAAGTCGAATACGGCGTGACACGTGTTGAAGTTCCTCCTTGACGATCTTACTCTTAAAACCTATATATCGGCATAAAGTCTTAAATTGTTTATTTTCCGTCAGTTCCATTATAACCCGTATCGATTGGGAATGGGGGAGCGTGACATATGACAATAATATTCGTGACTTCTGTTGTTGGATCAATGGGGGCAAAATGCTATAATAATGAGACGTAAGCGTTATCTTTCGCATAGTAGGTATCGCGTAAGATTTCGCTGTTTGGTTAGATAGATGAACAGACATAAGAGAGTTAGGTACGGAGGGCGAGAAACGTTATGACACGAATTGGTGCAATCGAAGGCGGCGGAACGAAGTTCGTCGTAGGTGTGGGTACTGTAGATGGTCAAATTGAAATGGTGGAATCATTCCCGACGACGACACCGGAAGAGACAATGGGCAAAACCGTTGAATTTTTCCGCGACAAAGGCGTAAGTGCGATTGGCTTCGGTTCTTTCGGGCCCGTTGATTTGAATAAGCAAAGCGCAACCTATGGACATATTGCGAAGACACCAAAGCCTCATTGGAGTGGTTATGATGTTGTCGGACATTTGAAAAAGCATTTTGATGTTCCGATCGGCTTTGACACAGACGTAAATGCTGCAGCACTTGGCGAAGCGACTTATGGAGCGGCTAAAGGATTGAACAGCTGTTTATATATCACGATTGGAACTGGCATCGGGGCTGGTGCGGTTGTAGAAGGCAAGCTCGTGCACGGCCTTACGCATCCTGAGATGGGCCATATCATTGTGCGCCGTCATCCTGAAGATGCGTACGAAGGCAAATGCCCTTATCATGGGGACTGCCTAGAAGGGCTTGCTGCAGGTCCAGCGATTGAAGCACGTTGGGGCGTGAAGGCTTATGAATTGGCTGAGGATCATAAAGCATGGGAATTCCAAGCTTATTACATTGCACAAGCGTTGATGAACTACATGCTCATTATTTCTCCTGAGAAGATTATTCTTGGAGGCGGTGTATCGAAGCAGCGTCATTTGCTGCCGCGCATTCATGACGAGCTCCGCAAGCTGCTGAATGGATATGTCGATCACCCCGCTATTCTTGAGCATGCGGATTCCTACATTGTAACGCCAGGACTCGAGGATCGTGCAGGAATTACAGGTTCTTTGGCACTTGGGGTGCAGGCGCTAAACCAAGCGTAAGACGAGGCTTGAAAAAGTTATCGTTCACACCGATAAATTGAAAGCTGATCAAGGTCATTCCTTGTTCTAAAAAATGAATGGGGTAGCCGCAGTTGAAGCAACAGAACGAAGCCGTTCTGACCTTCGACTGCGGCTATTTTTGCATCCTGAGACATCCTCAACTACCACATATGATCAAGAGGGAATACATCGTAACTCCCCGCTACTCATCAATAGGTCATCGATATCATCTATGTAAGAATGACTCTGAATGAAATGTAAACTTATTTTAAATTAAATAAAGTTAACGATTGTCAGGGGGTTGGGATTAAGATAAAATAGTCAAATGAAATGTTAACTTAATAAATATATTAAAGGTTTACGTTTGTTCGAGGAAGGTGATGATTCGATGCAGACTATGATTACGTCTGGTGAATCAAGCGTTTATTGTAGAGGTGTGTTTATCACATCTACGGGGACCGAGCAGGGCAAAACGATGCTGGCTTCAGGCATCGCCGCCTGGTGGCAAGCTGAATCTGGAGAAGTACCTGGGGTATGGAAGCCGGTACAGAGTGGCGTGCAGTGGGAAGAGCCGGCTGCAGACAGTTATCGATTGAAATGGGGTGGTGGGTTAACGCATCTGAATGAGCGCGATCTCGTCACCCTTACCTTTGCTGATCCGTTGTCGCCTTACGCAGCAGCACAACGAAAGGATCTCGAGATAGACTTTTCAGCTTTGGCTGCTGAAGGGACAGCTCGAATAGCAGAAGAAAGGCCGCTTGTCGTTGAGGGAGCAGGAGGCGTTGCAGTCCCCTTTACGAAGACAAGCACAATGACGGATCTGGCTTTTATGATGAAGCTTCCCCTGCTGATTGTAGCGAATCCGCTGTTAGGCACGATCAGTCATACGGTAACAGCGATTGAATATGTAAGATCGAAGGGGATTCAGGATGTTGCGGTGATTATGGGAGGCCTGCCTCCTGAGGAGAACAGCCGCGAGCTGGAATGCCAAGAGAATGCAGCGATTATATCCGGCATGACTGAGGTGCCGATGTTGGGCCGAATGCCTTGGCTGCCGCAGCCTAAGATTCACGATCCAGAAGGATGGAGCCAGTGGCGAGCGGAGTGGATATGCCTTATGAAGGAGAATTCACCTCTGTGTCAATGGCTTAAGTCTCGTCTGGGAAAAGGCGCGCTGTAATCTTCATTTTGACAATGATGATGGATCACGATTTACGCAAACAGCCAAGAAGAAAAAAATAGATCATGGAATTCACGTTGAGCTATGAGGAGGAACGAGGATGACAAAGGATTCTATCCAAACCATCGAACAGAGCATGAATGTGGATTGGCAGCAGTTAGCGCTCAAAACACTTCAAGGAGAGCTGATTACAAAGGAGGAGGCGCTTCAAGTCCTTCAGGCAGATGATGATGAGTTGTTGGCCGTCATGGATGCGGCGTTTCGGATTAGAAAGCATTATTACGGCAAGAAGGTTAAGCTGAATCTGATCGTGAATGCGAAGAGCGGCCTATGCCCTGAGGACTGTGGCTACTGCTCACAATCGATCGTATCCAATGCTCCGGTCACGAAGTATCCCCTGTTGGAAAAGGATGTACTGGTCGATGGTGCAAAGCGGGCTATGGAGCTGCAAGCAGGCACCTATTGCATCGTTGCTAGCGGCAGAGGTCCAACCAAGCGAGAGTTGGAGCAGGTTACCGCTGCTGTAGCAGAGATCAAAGCGACGATGCCGCTTAAGATATGCGCATGCCTAGGCATTTTGACAGACGAGCAGTCCAAGCAATTGAAGGAAGCGGGTGTGGACCGCTACAATCACAATTTGAATACAAGCGAGGATCATTACGCACACATTACGTCCACACACACCTATGAAGATCGCGTACATACGGTAGAGCAGGCAAAGCAGTCAGGCATTTCTCCATGCTCAGGTGTCATTATTGGGATGGGAGAGACGGATGAGCAGCTTGTCAACGTCGCGATGGCACTTCGGGAGCTTGATGCTGATTCGATTCCTGTTAATTTTCTAAATGCAATTCCAGGCACTCCGCTCGAGCAGCTGTCCAATCTGAATCCAAGACGCTGTCTAAAGGCGCTTGCGATGTTCCGCTTTGTATGCCCGACGAAGGAGATTCGAGCATCCGGGGGACGCGAAGTCAACCTGCGAACCATGCAAGCTCTGGCCCTGTATGCAGCCAATTCGATCTTTATCGGTGATTACTTGACGACAGAAGGTCAGGAGGCAGCAGCCGATCATGCCATGATCGAGGACATGGGATTTGAAATCGAGACCTGCGCCCTATAGAACGATGAGGATCGGGGTTAATTGCAGATTCATTGAAAGAATCTTCTGTCCTTGCGGTAGCTAAGGCATTCTGGTCCCCATTTTATAAAGGCATGGATTAGGAAGAAGGCGGTATGGTGCAAAGAAGGATAAACAGCAAAGTGGATAGCAGGTTCCAATCACAACAGCCTGATCTAGATCCAACAGGTTCATCACGCTATCCATGGATGGAGCGTTCGCTTCAACAACTGAAGGGATGGTCTCGTCTTCGCGAGCTTCATGAGACGAGCTGGTCTGAAGGCGGCTATGTCATGCGTGAAGGGCGACGATTATTGAATCTCGCCTCCAATCATTACTTGGGATTGTCGCCATGGCTGGAGGACTATATCGAGCAGATTAGAGAGCTGATCGCTGCCGGCGGAGAACCCTATATACGCATGGGCAGCGGGGCATCCCGGTTAATCTCGGGCCATGATCCTCAGCACGAGGCGCTGGAAGCGGAGCTCGCTTTGTTTATGGAACGAGAGCGAGTCTTGGTGTTTACGAGCGGCTATATGGCAAATGTCGGCGTTATCCAAGCCTTGGTTGGGCGGAATGATGCCGTGTTTAGCGATCGGCTTAATCATGCCAGCATCGTCGATGGCATTCAACTGAGCAGGGCAAAGCACTATCGCTACCCGCACCGAGACCTCGAACGGCTGGAGAACATGCTGAAGAGCTGGTGCGAACAGCATCCAACAGGCCGTGCTTTGATTGTTACCGATGCCATCTTCAGCATGGACGGAACAAAAGCTCCTCTGCCTAAGCTAGTGGAGCTTAAAGAGCGATACGGCGCCATGCTTATGGTTGATGAAGCTCATAGCATTGGAGTGTACGGGGATAAAGGAAAAGGGCTTGCCTATCAAGAGGGGCTGCATCAACAAGTGGATGTTATCATGGGGACACTTGGCAAGGCCTTTGGGCTTGAAGGGGCATTTGTTGCTGCTGATGGTGTCGTGGTTGATTATTTGATCAACCATGCGCGCACGTTTATATACAATACGGCGATGCCGCCGATGATGGCGGCTATGCTAAGAATCCGCCTTCGCGAGGTGCAAGAGGCGGCTCCTTCTCGCAAGCGCTTGATGCAGCATGCCAATCTGCTGAGAGGGTTGCTGCAAGAGAGAGGCTTTGATACAGGCGAAGGAGACAGTCATATCGTGCCCGTCCTTCTGGGCGATGATCGGCACGCGGTCAAGGTTAGCGAGGCGATTCTTCAATCCGGTATCGCAGGGATTGCGATACGACCGCCAACGGTGCCCCAGAATGAGGCGCGTATTCGATTGACGCCCATGGCCATTCATACGACAGAGCAGTTAACCTACGCATGCAATCAGTTCATTCAAGCGGTGGGGAGAGGAGGAGCACCGGAATCGGTCCTTATTTCTTGATTGGAGGTGGGCGGGTATGACAGCACATACGATGGTCTGGATACACGGATGGGGAACCTCCTCATCGATCTGGCAATCAGAATCACTTGTATCTCTACTGGAGAAAAAGGGTTGTACCTGTACACTTATTACAGTGTCCTTTGCCCATTGCCATACAACGGATGAGATGCTCAACGGCATCATCGAGGCTTTTGACCAAGCAAGCCTGTTGGAGCAGCCATGGCACGTTATGGGCTGGTCTCTCGGAGGGATGCTTGCGATCGATGCCTTAACACGCTGGCTAGCGAAATCATGCGCTGCTTCCGACGTCTCTAAAGTGTCAATGCTGCCGCCAGCAAGCTTTATAGCGGTTGGCACGACGGCCTGCTTCGTCGATGAAGCAGGAAGAACAGGATGGCGGCCAAGGGTGCTTGAGCGCATGAGGCGCAAGCTGCTGCGTGAGCCTTCTCAGGTGATCCTGAATTTTACGGAGCTCTTTTGGTCTGAGAAGGAGCGCGAGGCGCAAGCGTACATGCATTGGCGGTCAACCGTTGAGGAGATCGTGAAGCATCCCGACTATTCGGCAGAGGGCTTGGAAGCAGGGCTTATCTATCTGATGGAAGCTAGTCTCCACGAAGCGCTGGCTGATCTCAAGCGGATCATCCCTATTCTGTGGATACATGGCAGTCACGATGCCATATGTTCCATTGCTGCTGTGGAGCATGGAGATGCAGCTTCTTCCGTTAATTTGAGAGTGATACAAGGAGCGGGACATGTTCTATTTATGACGAGCAGAACAGAGTGGGATACCATCTTGTTAGGCTGGCTGATGCATGGTGCAAGAGGTGAGGGAAACGTTGAATATTGAACAAATCGATAAGCACACGGTCAAAAAGAGGTTCAGCCGCCATGCGCACGAATATGATCGATATGCGGATGTGCAGAAGGACATGGCGCAGGAGCTAATGGAGATACCGCTCTTGCTGCAGAAGCTAAGGCAGTGGAACCACAATGGACAGTCCGTCAAGGTTCTTGATATCGGCTGTGGTACAGGGCTGCTGTCTTTACGGTTGCTTGAGCATATTCCTCATGCGCGAATTACGCTGCTCGACTTATCCGAACCGATGCTTAAGGAAGCAATGCGTAAGCTGCTTGACTCCGGTCTTCCGGCCTCGCATATTCAAGTGGTGGAGGCAGATGCGGAAGCTTGGCTTAAGGATGAGCAGGACTCCGCTTATGATGTAATCCTATCAAGCGCTGCGCTGCAGTGGTTTCATAAGCCTGGCATGGCGCTGGAGCAAGCCGCAAAACGGCTTCGTCCCGGTGGTGTGCTGGCTGCTGCTGCTTTTTTGCCGGGTAGCCTTTATGAGCTTCATGATTCGTGTGCAAAGGCTGATCTAGCATTAGGAGAGTCCGTACAGGAGAGAGGCCAATCCTATCTATCGCTGAAGGAGCTTCAAGACGCTCTGTACAAGGCGATCAATAGCAATCATAGCTGCAATAAAATAAAAACAAATAACAGTCCTGCTAGTTATGCATGCAGCAAATCGCTGCAATATGAATATGAGGACGTTCATGAGCTGCTTCATCATATTCGCCGCATTGGAGCGGGCAATGCATTATCCTCTCGTCCCCACACGGTATCTCGGCGCTGGCTTAGGGAGATGACTTTATGCTACGAGCAGCAATACTCT
The DNA here is from genome assembly GCF_015558675.1 of Paenibacillus sp. 1001270B_150601_E10. Lineage (GTDB taxonomy): Bacteria > Bacillota > Bacilli > Paenibacillales > Paenibacillaceae > Paenibacillus_B. Next base: position 24,104 of record NZ_JADMOL010000014.1, read on the forward strand.
GGAACAACTGGGACAAAGGTTCGAGCAACCTATCAGATCGGTCTGCTTGCAGCGACAAGATGACGATAAGACAGACTTTGAAGCCTAGACATCAGATTCATTTTCATAAAAAAAGGGTATATCTTTATGATCACTATTGTGCAAGATATCGTCATTAGTGGTAACCAATGTACGAGATAAAGATGGATCTCAATCAAGGAAAATGAACGTTCAACACGAAATTAATGTTTCATCGAGGTGTGATCGGCATGAGCAAGTCTAGGCAAGAATCTTCGTCTGTAGATGCGGAACGATACGAGGTGCATTATGACCACCAGGTTCGGAAATATCCGTCGCTTGATTGGGCGAGAGAGTTCGCGATGCGCGAATGTATGACAAAAGGGGTTGGCTTTGTCATTTGGGATAGCGAGCTGCAGGATGTTGTTATCGAGATTCAGCTCACTCCGAAGAAGATGGAGGATACGCTGGGACCATAACGTGCAATTAGAGAAATGGTTATTCATGCCATGCAGTGGGACTTTGATTCATAGACGTGAGCCGTGCAGGTCTACCAGAACATATTATATAGGTGATTCGAGCATGTAAGGATGAGCGGACACCATGTTAAAAATGATAAAAAAGCCGTCGGAGCATTCATGTTCAGCAGAGTATCTACCTTGCTGCTGGCTGCTCACGACGGCTTTTCGTTTCAACGGTCACGAAGCATCCCGTCGATTAATTGATTTGCTGCACTGTAATGCTCTTCATCAGCTCTTGCACCTGTGAAAGAGAAACCATTCCAGCAGCAGGCGTAAGTGCGTTGGCTGTGCCACAGGCTGCACCCAGCATCAACTGTTCCTCAGGGAGGAGCCCCCGCTTGTCGCCGACTACGACGCCAGCAATCATGGAGTCTCCGCTGCCGACTGTGTTCACGACTTCAACCTTAGGAATCGTGACGCGGTAAATACGGTTGTTCATGCCAGCAAGCGCACCGTGCTCGCCTAGAGAGACGACTACATTCTGCACGCCCTGCTTCATAACGGCGTCTATCGCTTCGAGGATCAATTCATCATCAGCTTGGTCGCGTCCCGTCAGCTTCAGCACCTCATGCTCGTTCGGTTTAATCAGCAGCGGACGTCCTTCTATTCCGCTGATTAAGGCATCGCCGCTTGTATCGAGAACAGGTATCGCTCCTTGCTCACGAATGATGTCCATGCAATCCCGATAGAAGGATGTCGGACATCCTTGCGGCAGACTGCCCGACATGACGACATGAGTCGAGCTGCTCGCAAGCTGAGCAATGGTGTGCTTCATCTGCGCCACATCTTCCTCAGTAAGCGTAGGTCCTGCCTCCAGCAGTTCTGTGACTGTTCCTGCGGTCGTATCGGTTATCGCCAGGCACAGTCTGGATTCTCCTTGTACAGCTACAAATTGATGAGGAATTCCTTCTTGATCAAGCGCAGCTTCAATGAACCTGCCATTATAGCCTGCAATAATGCCTGATGCCGTTACAGGTTCCTTCAAGGCATGAATGACGCGGGCAACATTAATTCCTTTTCCTCCAGCGAAGGCATACATCTCTTGAACACGATGCAGCTTATCAATGGAAAAGGCAGGGGTGATGTACGTCTTGTCTATGGCAGCGTTCATCGTTACGGTCGTGATCATATGATATCCTCCAGCTTTCAGTTAACAAATGCAGACCTTTGTATGGAGCATCCACTAGGACTTGTCAATGGATGCTCACAATAAAGCCCTCTATATTAAATTACACCAAGTGTGCCTTTCCGTCACAGCCCGCCATGCGGATCTTATCCATCGCTAGCGCTTTAACGGCTTCCTTAGCTGGCACCATGTATTTACGCGGATCATTCTCTTCTTTATTTGCATCAAATACAGCCTTGATCGCGTCAGAGAAAGCGATTCGAAGTTCTGTTGCGACATTCATCTTCGCCATACCGAGCTTCACACAGCGCTTAACTTGCTCTTCTGGAATGCCTGATCCGCCATGAAGCACGAGAGGAACGCTAACGAGACGAGCAATCTCTTCCAAACGGCCAAATGCAATGTTTGGCTCGCCCTTGTAGATGCCGTGTGCGGTACCGATAGCAGGCGCCAGAGTAGGCACGCCTGTCGCTTCAATAAAGCTCACGCATTCCTCGGGTACGGCGAGCTTTGCATCCTCGTCTTCGACGACAATATCATCTTCCACGCCGCCAACCTTGCCAAGCTCTGCTTCGATGTTCACGCCTGCGGCCATTGCTACCTTCACAACTTCCTTTGTTCTAGCAACATTCTCTTCATAAGGATACATCGATGCATCGATCATCACTGAGGTATAGCCTGCGCGAATGCACTTCACGATAAGTTCATAATCCGTACAGTGATCCAAGTGAAGCGCAATTGGGATAGAGGCTTGCTTCGCAGCCGTCTGTGCAGCAGCAACAATATATTCTGGACCAAGATGCTTAACGGTTCCGACGGTTGTTTGCAGGATAAGTGGTGCCTTCAGTTCTTCCGCGGCGTCTACAACCGCTTGCAGCATTTCCAACGTGTGTACGTTAAATGCGGTTACAGCGAATCCTTGCTCACGTGCAGTTTGCAGCATTGGTGTTGAGCTAATTAAGTGCCCCATAGTTGGTTCCTCCCACTACAATGATTGAAACGATCAAAATAATGATTTATAATTTCATTACTGTGATTATACGAGAGTTTCTTCCTTACTGTCAAACAGGAATACACCTGAATATGCAAGGTTTCGTGACAATCTTAGACACATCTTGCAATATTCGATCACGGTCGTTACAATGGCAGACGAGATGGCTATTTGGCTCAACAACAGAAGATTTTGAATAAATGGAGCAACGGAAACAAAAGGGCAGGATGTAAGGAAGAAGTGAAAGCGTTCGCCTTTGTTTGAATAATCGGCAACAGTTATAGAATAGGAGAGAATCAAGGATGAGCGAGAACCTATCCAAGGGCGAATTTCGTCGCCAGCAGCTCATGCAATGGCTGAAGCAGCACGGGCGGATATCCATTGCAGAGATTATTGAGAACTTCGATTGCTCGGAAGCAACCGCTAGACGGGATTTGGATTTGCTGGAGCGTAAAGGCGCTCTGATCCGTACGATTGGCGGTGCGCGCTATGATGGAGCGAGCCCCGTGAGGGAAATTCCGTTCCATGAGAAAAGCAAACTGCTGTGGCTGGAAAAGGAATCCATCGCCAAGCGTGCAGTCGAGTATATTGAAGAGGGCGACAGCATCTGCTTGACAGGTGGAACGACAACATTTTTGATTGCCAAGCAATTAAAAATGCGTCAAGGGATTACAGTTGTGACCAATGCGGTTAATATAGCTATGGAGCTATCTGATTCTGAAGGCATACAAGTCGTTGTGATCGGAGGCGTGATGCGGAACAACTCCTTCGAGCTATGCGGACCGCTGGCTGAACGAACCATTGAGCACCTGAATATTGAGAAGCTGTTCATGGGGATCGATGGGTTCAGCGTGACGAAGGGAATTACGACGTATTCCGAGCTCGAAGCACAAACCGCTCGCATGCTAATGCGGCAAGCTTCCTCTACGTATGCGGTATTTGACCATACGAAGGTAGGGAAGGCTTCACTGTTTACGGTTGCAGGACTTGATGAGCTTACGATGTGTATTACCGATCATCCGCTGCCGGAAGAAGCGGAGCTGGAGCTTAATCGGCTGGGTGTCGGATTATCCATCGTATAAGCAATTCCTGAATGAAATGGATGGACCATGCACATCTTAATGAGGATGGAAGGCTCTTATAGGAAGAGCCTTTAAGGATCATTAATATGGTATTTTTAAGCAGTGACCCGCATTGCTTGCATCCGTCTATTCAGCATGTTAGAATAATGATGAATTTTACGGCATATAGCGTGTTACTAGTACGACTAGGCATGAGCTAAAGCAGCTGTTCAAGGGGTGAACTGCAGCTATTAGCGCATGCCTTTTTTGTGTGCTTGAGTAGACTTGCTTGCAGGGTAGAGACCGTGAGTAACGGCGTTTATAACCATAATAGAGTGGATACTGTATCCACAAGGATTTTGGAGGAGGGCTTAATATGTTTGGTTTCGGTAAAAAGAAAAAAAATATTTCAGTAACAGTCCCAATGACAGGTAAAATCGTTCCTTTGGATCAAGTGCCAGATCCCGCATTCGCTCAAAAAATTATCGGTGATGGCGTAGCGATCGAGCCTGAGCAAGGTTCTTTGGTTGCTCCATTTGATGGCGAAGTCGTTCATTTGATTGATACGCTTCACTCTTTGGTTATCAAGCACGAGTCAGGCCTTGAAATATTGATTCATATTGGTGTGAATACTGTTTCATTGCAAGGCAAACCGTTTACTGCTTTTGTAAAGAGCGGAGATTCCTTCAAAAAAGGTGATAAGCTTATCGATTTCGATATCGCTGCAATCAAAGAAGCAGGTCTTCCTGTTATTACACCAATCGTTGTGGCTAACGGCGATATCGTGGGAAGCCTTAAGGTTCACGAAGGACAAGCAACAGCAGGTTCCGGTGAATTGATGGAAATTACGCTGAAATAATAAAAGACACGTTGAACCATATACGTTAATCAAACTACACGAAATGGGGAATGGAATCATGGAAAAGCAATTTACGATTAAAAACCCGCAAGGTATTCACGCTCGTCCGGCAGGCGCGATTATGAAGAAAGCAAACGAATTCACAAATGCTACGATCTCTCTTGAATTCAACGGCCGCAAAGTAAGCGCAAAAAGCATCACAGGCGTATTGACGCTTGGCATGAAAGCAGGAGACAACGTGAACGTTATTGCAGAAGGCGATCAAGCAGCTGAAGCGCTTGAAGCTGTAGGTGCAGTATTGGAATCGGTGCTCGACTAATATCGAGGCGCCTTTCAATGGCACGCGTGTAAAATGATCAAAATATAAGGAGTGGGGAAACCAATATGCAACTAAAAGGTATTGCTGCAGCGTCTGGATATGCGATTGGGCCGGCTTTTATCATGCAAGAGCAAGCTCAAGATGTCGAACGCAAAGTCATTGATGCTTCTCAGGTTGAAGCAGAAGTGTCGCGCCTCCAGAATGCGGTGAATCAGGCGATGGCAGAGCTTGAGAAGATCAAGGACGATACGGCGGCGAAATTAGGCGAGCACCATGCGGAGATTTTTGCAACTCATATTCTCGTGCTTCAGGATGAGGAGTTTATCGGGCAGGCACTTGAGAAGGTGCGCACGGAATCCGTAAATGCAGAATATGCGCTACATGAGGTAGCCCAGCAGCTCATCGATATCTTCAGCAGCATGGACAGTGAATATATGCGTGAACGTGCGGCGGACTTCCGCGATGTGAGCAAGCGTGTGCTAGCGGCATTGTCGGGTAAGCAGTCTGCGTCCTTGAACGACTTTGAATCGCCAGTTGTATTGTTTGCTCACGACCTGACACCATCCGATACAGCTCAGCTGGATCGCAGCAAGGTTGCAGGATTCGCGACAAATATTGGTGGACGCACCTCTCACTCCGCGATCATGGCTCGTTCCATGGAGATTCCAGCTGTTGTCGGCTTGAAGAACGGAACCAAGACTGTGAAGAACGGCGATATGATCATTCTTGACGGAGCTCAAGGCTTGATCATTGTTCACCCGGATCAGGAAACAATCGCCGTATACGAAGAGAAAAAGGCGAAGTTCGAGAAGCGCCAAGAGGAAATGAAGTTGTACAAAGATAAGCCAACAGTAACCGCTGACGGCCAGGCCGTAGAGCTTGTTGCAAACATCGGCAACCCGGAAGACGCTCTTGGTGCGCGCAACAACGGTGCAGAAGGTGTTGGATTGTTCCGTACAGAGTTCCTCTATATGGGACGCGACAACTTCCCATCTGAAGAAGAGCAGTATCAGGCGTATACAACGGTGGCGGAGACTTTGGGTAAAGAAAAGCCAGTTGTTATCCGTACGCTTGATATCGGCGGCGACAAGGAGCTTCCTTATCTGGAGCTGCCAAAGGAAATGAATCCATTCCTCGGCTACCGGGCGATTCGAATCTGCTTGGATCAAGTTGATCTGTTCAAGACACAGCTTCGTGCGATTCTTCGCGCAAGTGTGCATGGCAACATCAAGATGATGTATCCGATGATCGCAACTTTGGCTGAGCTTCGCCAAGCAAACGCCATTTTGGCTGAAACAAAGGCCGAGCTCGATCAAGAAGGCATTGCCTACAATAAAGAGATGGAAGTCGGCATGATGGTCGAGATTCCAGCTACAGCAATCATTGCTGACCAACTGGCAAAAGAAGTAGATTTCTTCTCGATTGGTACCAATGATTTGGTCCAATACACGATGGCTGCTGACCGCATGAATGAGAAGGTGTCCCACCTGACGCAACCATTCAATCCGGCTGTGCTTCGTTTGATCCGCATGGTTATCGATGCGGCTCATAAAGAAGGCAAGTGGGCTGGCATGTGCGGCGAAATGGCAGGCAATCTGACGGCCATTCCGATTCTGCTTGGCCTAGGACTGGATGAGTTCAGCATGAGTGCAAGCTCCGTACTTCCTGCACGTGTGTTGATCAGCCGCCTTAGCCGTGAAGAAATGAAAGATATTGCGGAGCAAGCCTTGACGTTGGAGCATGAAGACGAGATTCAACGCTTCGTTCAAGAGCGTGTAGAAGCAGTTAACCAACTGCTTGTGTAGATCCTGGAAAGTGAAGAAAGGCGAGTAAGGAAGAGTACAATCCTATTCCTTACTCGTTTTGTATGTTTTGTCAATGTTTCCATTTTTATCGATTAAAGGATATTTTGTAGATTGCGTATATTATTCGGAAAATATGATAAAAAATAGTTGACAGTTCATGTCGAATAAACTACAATAATCTTGTATCGTTGATCGTTAAGAAAACGGTTTCATAACTCCACTTTCTTGACCTTCTACATGAGAAAGGAGCTTTTCGTTGTCAAACGAACGTCGCTTGGAAATTGTACGCGCATTAAGTAATAATGTCGTATTAACGATCGATGTAGTGACGAACACTGAAACGATTCTCATGGGTAAGGGGATTGGATTCGGCGCTAAGCCTGGAGCAACGATTCAAGCAGATGATTCTCGCATTGAGAAGCGGTTCTCTCTGCAAGACAAGCAGCATCTGACACAGTATCAGACATTGCTTGAGCAGATCGATCCTGAGGTTATCATGGTGTCGGAAGAAATTATTTCAATGGTATCTGAACAATTGACACCTGATCTCAATGAGCATATTCATCTTGCACTTCCTAGTCATATTGAGTTTACTCTCTATCGATTGCGCAATCAGATCGCAATTGAGAATCCGTTCTTATTAGAGATAAGAACCTTGAATCCAGATGAGTTTAAGGTAGCGATTCAAGCCGCCAAGCTTATCGAACGAACCTTCAATGTGGAGGTTCCAGAAGAAGAGACAGGCTTTCTTACCATTCATATTCAATCCGCCGTAGCACACGTGCCTGTCGGCAACGTGGTTCAATTCAGCCACCTGCTGAAGGATCTTGTTGCACATATCGAATCACGAAGAGGCACCGAGATTCCAAAGGATAGCGTGGATTACGTTCGACTAATCACTCACTTACGGTTTGCAATTGAGCGAATACGCAAGGGTGAACATTCTCGAAACCCCTTTCGCGATAAGATGAAGGATATGGTCCCCTATGAATTTGGGGTCGCGAAGGAATGCGGAGATTTGATGGCAGAACGTTTAGGTGTTGACGTATCAGAAGATGAAGTCGCATACATAGCGATGCATCTATATCGTCTGTTCAGCAAGGACATAGATTAATATGACATCACAAGCGTGTTACTAGTACGACTAGGCATGAGCTTGGAAGATGGCTTAGACGAACATCTTGCACATTGGTGCAGCTGATGGATTCGTCTATCCACTTCTAGGCTCATGCTTTTTTGTTTCTATCATCCAAGCGATGATATCAGGCACAAGAATAGTTTTGTGGCCTTTTATCCATACTTTACTTATCTATAATTTAAGGAGGAACTTCCCATGTTAGCGTTCTTGCAAAAAATTGGCCGAGCTCTCATGCTCCCGGTCGCAACGCTTCCTGCAGCAGCCATTTTGCTACGCTTTGGTGCAATTGATTACGTCAAAGACTTCCATATGGGGGATACGGTTGGCGGATTCCTTAACCAATATGTTGCCCCGTTCCTGTTGGCAGGCGGGGATACGATCTTTGGCAACTTACCGCTGATCTTTGCCGTTGCCATTGCTATCGGTCTTGCGGGTGATGCGGTTGCCGCTCTAGCCGCAGTTATTGCTCATATCATTTTGATTAAGGTGCTTGCAACAGTACCTACTGCATTTGCTTTTATCCCAGACGATGTAAAGCTTGATATGGGTGTGCTTGGCGGTATCCTGGCGGGTGGACTTGCTGCCTTCATGTATAACCGCTTCCATGATATTAAGCTTCCTGACTGGCTTGGCTTCTTCGGCGGGAAACGCTTCGTTCCAATCGTAACGTCCGTGTCCATTATCGTAGTTGGTCTCTTGTTCGGTCTTATCTGGAGTCCAGTTCAAGATGCAATCGATGCTTTCGGTAACTGGGTTGTAGGCTTAGGCGCGATCGGCTCCGGCGGATTTATGGTCGCGAACCGCTTGCTCATTCCAACGGGTCTGCATCACATTTTGAACAACGTTGCTTGGTTCCAGATCGGTACATTTACAGATGCGGCTGGTGAGGTTGTGCGCGGTGATATCAACCGCTTCTTCGCAGGAGATCAGACTGCCGGCGCATTTATGACAGGTTTCTTCCCAATTATGATGTTCGCTTTGCCGGGTGCGGCGCTTGCCTTCATCCACACAGCGAGACCTGAAAGACGTAAAGCTGTTGCTGCGATCTTCATCGGGACAGCATTCGCTTCCTTCTTGACAGGTATTACGGAGCCAATCGAGTTCGCGTTCATGTTCGCAGCTCCAGTATTGTACGGTGTGCATGCTGTATTGTCCGGTTTGTCTGGGGTTATTACTTCCATGCTTGGCATTAAGCACGGATTCGGTTTCTCCGCTGGTTTCATTGACTATGCGCTGAACTATCCGCTTGCGACGAAGCCGCTCTTGATCATTCCAATCGGTATTGTATACTTCATCGTATACTACCTGTTGTTCAGATTCTTGATTATAAAACTGAATCTGAAGACACCTGGCCGTGAGGATATGACGGAAGAGTCCAAGACCGAAGCTGCTGCAAGCAGCAACAACTCCTTGTCCGAAAAGGCAACGAAGGTGCTTGAGTATATCGGTGGCGGAGACAACATCCTAGTTAACGAAGCTTGTATCACACGTCTTCGTCTTACGTTGAAAGATGATAAGGTCGTCAATGAAAGTGGCCTCAAATCCTTGGGTGCTGCCGGTGTGATGAAGCTTGGTTCGGGTAACGTTCAGATCGTATTTGGTACACAATCCGAGCTGTTGAAAGATGAAATTAAGAAGCAAATGAATAAATAATCATGTAGCTAACCGATCAATAGATCGTTGGGAAGATCATGATCAAAGAGCCTTTAGTACTCGAATGTTTCGATGACTAAAGGCTCTTTTTTAATCTATTTAATAGTACAGTGCTGCTTCTTGCGCTGCTTTTTCATACTAGCGTATTACTATGCATACATAAACGTAAGGGCGATGTTGTTATAGCCTTGTCAACGGTTCGTCATGATTCATTTTACATATGCCTATTTTGATCATTGAGTCTTAAGCACTAGTTGAATTATAATATGGGAAGAAATTCCTTTGTCAGAACGATTGTTCAGACGTAGGCTTCATCATCAGATTGGCAAGTACAGTCAGGGGGAGTCGGAACGATGCTAAAGTATCGAATCATCGTGTGGGGAAGTCTCATTTGTGCTGTACTATTTATTGGCTGCAGTTTGCTGCTTGATTTCAATGCTATTTGGCAGGTGCTGCTGAGCTGGCTGCTCGGTGGTGCGAGCATTACCATTGCGTTGTATTATACGGACAAATTGAATCGTGATCTGTAAAGAAAGAAGCGCCGCTTCTCCAGTATGTTGAAGAAGGACGCTTCTATTTTTTCGTAAATGGATATGGTGTTACATTTCAAGGGCTAGCCGTGATATTGATTGTAAATAAACGGTTGTCCCCAATATCCCCGAGCCTTACTTCGCCATGCGGCGGAAGCTTTCGTTAGATGCCTCGATCGTACGATCAATATCTTCATCGCTGTGAGCAGTTGTTAAGAACCAAGCCTCGAATCTAGATGGCGCCAAACAGATGCCTTGATCCAGCATATGACGGAAGTAAGCGCCGAACAGTTCTGCATCAGATCCCTGTGCCTCATCGTAGTTTGTTACTGGATGGCTGCAGAAGTGAGTTGAGAAGGCTCCGCGAATGCGATTGATCGTCATTGGAATGCCGTAGCGGTCAGCTCCTGCTTGAATACCCTCAACCAGTTTGATCGCCTGTGCTTCCATACGTTCGTAAAGGCCTGGCTCTTGAAGCACCTCTAGGCAAGCGATGCCTGCCGAGATGGATGCAGGGTTGCCGGCCATCGTACCTGCTTGATAGGCAGGGCCAAGCGGAGCTACCTGCTCCATCACATGCTTGCGGCCGCCATAAGCGCCGATCGGAAGGCCTCCGCCGATGATCTTGCCAAGAGCTGTAAGATCCGGCTCGATCGCAGCATGATCAGGGAACGCATGATACGTTTGTGTAGATCCATAATGGAAGCGGAACGCACTGATAACCTCATCGTAAATGACAAGTGCGCCGTATTCTCTTGTCAGCTTGCAAAGCCCCTCTAGGAAGCCTTCCTTAGGCATAACCATCCCGAAGTTGCCGACAATCGGCTCCACCATTACCGCAGCTACATCTTCTCCCCAGCGCTCAAGTGCTTCCTTCAAGCTGTCGAGATCGTTGAAAGGTACGGTAATGACTTCGTGTGCAATGCTTGTTGGAATGCCCGCACTGTCAGGTATGCCAAGTGTAGAAGGACCTGAGCCGGCAGCTACAAGCACAAGGTCGGAGTGGCCGTGATAGCAGCCAGCGAACTTGATGCGCTTCGTATATGCGCGAGCAACGCGAATCGTCGTCATCACGGCCTCGGTACCGGAGTTCACGAATCGTACTTTATCGAGGGACGGAATGGATTCTTTCAGCATGCGAGCGAGTTTAATCTCAAGCTCAGTCGGTGTGCCGTACAAGGTTCCGTTCTGTGCGGCACGAATAATCGCTTCCGTTACATGAGGATGTGCGTGTCCTGTAATAATTGGACCGTAAGCCGCCAAGTAATCTACATATTGATTGCCGTCCACGTCCCAGAAGTAAGCTCCTTTAGCACGCTCCATGAAGACTGGAGCGCCGCCGCCAACCGCCTTGAAAGAGCGCGAGGGGCTGTTTACGCCGCCTACAATATGGCTTAAGGCTTCTTCATATAATTTGCTGGAGCGTTCACGTGGTTGCATAGTCATGGTCTATCCATCTCCCTTATTGGTATCAAAATCAATCATTCACGCGATTAGGCTGCAGTTACGAAGATGGCGCCTAGTCGCGTGATAATAGGTGGTAAGTGTTTGAATCGCGGTCCTCACATCATTAGGGTGTGCTGGATGAGCTTTGAGGATCCTGGCTATCGTTCGTTGTCTCCTCTGCCTGATCCTGTTTGCCTTCCAGATAATCTTTAACGAAGCTGCGGAGGGCATCTTTATCGCTTACGCCAAGCACCGCTTCATTGTTGACTCTCATTTCCTGAAGCAGATCATTCGGGGGCAATTGCTGGCTCTTGCCAATCTTCACGTCCAAGCCAAGCATGCCGAGCTTAATCATGTCCTCAGGGGTCAGATTCGTTTCTATGTAAGGCGCCATCTTATTGATGAGATGGGGCAGCTGGATAAGAGACCAGGCTGTCTTCATCTTGTCGGCAACCGCACCGAGAAGCTTTCGCTGACGCTCTGTGCGCGCAAAGTCGGACAGGGCATCATAGCGGAAGCGAACATATTGGAGCGCTTTGTCGCCATCTAGAACCTGCAAGCCTTTTTTGAGATGAATATCGTATTCGTGATTGTCCGCCTTGCTTGTATAAGTCATATCCTTTTCAACGTCAATCTCCACGCCTCCCATCGCATCGATAAGCGCGATAAAGCCTCGGAAGTCCGTGTACATATAGTACTGAATATCAAGTCCCGTCCACTCGCTGAAGGTCTTCATCGCAAGATTGGGTCCGCCCTTCTGCAAAGCGGTATTGGCTCGATGCTGTCCTTCATCAGGAATGTCCACAATCGTATCCCGCATGATCGACATCAGGTGTGCGGTTTTGGTCAATGGATCAATGGAAGCAAGCATGATCGAGTCGGTACGCGGAATTTCATTCTCGCTGAAGCCGCGCGCGTCTGCGCCAAGAAGCAGGATATTAACCCTTTCTTGTCCTTCCCACTTGGGGGGAGGTGGTTCTTCCCTATGGGTCGAATCGGGATTATGGGGCGTAAGCTTTGTCGTTTCAGGCGGCTTGCTTAAGTTGTTCAAGCTGTCATACAGCCACCAGGCATAAGACCCCGTACCAATGACAAGAAGCAGCACGAGGGATAGCAGTATCATTTTCCATTTCTTACGTATCCACTTCATGAAGATCGATCCATCCTTTCTGCAGTCGGAGACGAAGAAGTAGGTCTAGGTTGCAGATCCGATGCGTTCATCGACGAGAATACAAGCAACGGACAAGCGGTCTGATTCATCTTAGGCTTGCCTCTATTCATTATATGTTGTTCATCTGGGCTTATCAACGAAACGTAAACTTGATGCTCATACGCCGCTCAACGGGGGAGAAACTTATAGTATAATGGAAGGCGGTCCGTTTAGCTGACATTTGGAATGGACGGATGAAAAGGGGGTTAACATCCAGATGAACGCAATAGAGGTAGAGAAGCTGCGCAAGACGTTCCGCGTGCAGCAGAACCGTGAAGGCTTGAAGGGTGCTTTTAAGGACTTGTTCAAGCGTGAATATAATGAAGTCATGGCTGTAAAGGATATTTCCTTTACGATTCCTCAGGGGGAAATCTGCGGGTATATCGGAGAGAATGGCGCGGGGAAATCAACCACCATTAAGATGCTTACGGGAATCCTCGTACCGACAGCCGGTTCATTGAAGGTCCAAGGCTATGTTCCGCATCAGGAACGGGAAGCCTTTGTTAAGCATATTGGTGTTGTATTTGGACAGCGAAGCCAGCTGTGGTGGGATATCGGAGTTATCGAATCCTTTCGTCTCCTGCGAAAGGTATACCGTGTTCCCGAGCAGGACTTTAACCGCCGCCTGAATGAGCTGGTAGAGCGGCTGAGCCTGCAGGAGCTCTTGAATCGCCCGGTAAGGAAGCTAAGCCTTGGACAGCGCATGCGCTGCGAGCTGGTAGCGGCGCTGCTGCACCAGCCGGAGGTCGTATTCTTGGACGAGCCTACGATCGGTCTTGATATTGTCGTCAAAACGGAGATTCGCGAGTTTCTGCTTCATATGAACCGAGAATATGGGACGACGATTCTGCTGACAACGCATGACCTGCAGGATATTGAAGCGCTCTGTTCCCGAGTGATAATGCTCGATGATGGCAATATTATCTATGACGGTGGCCTCGATACGCTTAAATCCACTTGGGGCAAGGGGCGCGAGGTTCGCTTGCAATTCGCAAAGCCAATGGAGCTCCATGCGCTGCATCAATTAACAGCAGGCCTTCCTGTTACTTGGGAGGCAGCATCTCGGATGGAAGCCAGCGTCTATGTGCCAAATGAGCTTAATGTCTCGGATGTGATTGGCTTGATTGTTGGCCAAGCAGCGATCTCGGATTTGAGCATTCATGAGACTAATACCGATGACATTGTCCGTGAGATCTACAAGACGGGTTCGGCAAGCGCGCCTGCGATCGAAATGCTTCAGAAGAGTGCGGAAGTGGAGCAGAATTCCAGTGCGCATAGCCGAGGCGGACAGCTTCATGAAAGTGCTCCTGCACAGAATGAGAAGCATATTCAAGAGAAGCGGCAAGCAGAGGAGGACGCTAGGGAACTGGCTGCCGTAAGCGGCGGAAGAGAGAAGTCGGAGGGGAAGTCCGATGAATAGCGCGTATTTGGAGCTGATTCGAATCCGCTTTTTGACGATGCTCGCCTATCGCGTCAATTATTACTCCGGCATTCTGATCTATACGCTGAATATCGGCGTGTACTACTTTACGTGGCAGGCCATCTATGGGGGCCAAGGGACGCTCGCGGGCTTTACAGCGGATCAGATGACGACATACATTGCGGTATCATGGATGGCGCGAGCCTTTTACTTTAACAACCTGGATCGTGAGATCGCAAATGAAATTCGCGACGGCAGCGTCGCCATTCAATTCATTCGGCCTTACAACTATATTATGGTCAAAATGATGCAGGGGCTTGGTGAAGGCTGTTTTCGCCTTCTGCTTTTCATGACACCAGGCCTTGTTATCGCCTGTATTCTATTTCCGGTACAGCTGCCAACAGAGCCGAGGCTGTGGCTGATCTTCGCATGGATGCTCTTCATGAGCTTTTTGATTAATACCCAGATCAATATCATTACAGGCCTCAGTGCCTTCTTCGTGGAAAATAACGAAGGCATGATGCGCATGAAGCGAGTGGTTGTCGATTTATTCTCAGGCGTTATCGTTCCGATCTCGTTCTTTCCCGGCTGGCTGATTACGCTTAATGAATGGCTGCCGTTTCAGGCCATTACGTATCTGCCGAGCTCCGTCTTTACAGGACGCGTGCCTCAGGATGAGATACTGGGCGTGCTTGGCGTTCAGCTGATCTGGCTCGTCGTCTTATCGATTCCGATCGTGTGGCTGTGGCGCAAGGCGAGGCTGCGGCTCTTTGTGCAAGGAGGGTAACGGGAATGTACTATGCTGGACTAGTATCTGAATATTTGAAAAATTACGCGAAGACCCGTCTGACGTACCGAGCCGATTTTTGGGTTGAGGTGCTTTCTGATCTGTTGTTTCAAGCAACGAATCTGATTTTTATCTTCGTCGTCTTTATGCATACGCCAACGCTTGCAGGCTGGACGAGAGATGAAATGGTATTTGTATATGGCTATTTTATGATTCCATATGGCATCTTCAGCTGCTTCTTCAACTTATGGAACTTTAGCGAGAGATATATCGTGAAGGGCGAGATGGACCGTGTGCTGACACGCCCTGCGCACAGCCTGTTTCAGGTGCTGCTTGAAAATGTGGATCCGCCGTCTCTCATTGGTTCCTTCGTTGGAGCGCTTCTCATGATGGTGACGGGAATCAATCTAGGTCTAAGCATACATGTAGTGGACATGATGGTGATGCTGGTTCTTGTTGCAGGCTCCGTGCTGATTTACTTCGGCATCTATACGGCGCTAACGTCCATCTCGTTCTATTCGGATGCGCCAACGGGCATTCTGCCCTTAGTGTGGAATATCCAAAGCTACGGCCGCTACCCGATGACGATCTACAATCGATTTATTCAAGTGCTGTTGACCTGGATTCTTCCGTTTGCCTTTGTAGGAATAGTACCTGCTGCTTATTTTATGGAAGGGAAGGGTATGCAGCAGATGGCGCTTCTGACGCCGCTCGTTGGTCTGATTACCTTCTTTATCGGGATTACGTTGTGGAATATTGGGGTAAAAAGGTATCGTGGCGCAGGCTCTTAAGCGGACGTGTCACACAGCAGCAATTGCAGGAATATTTGTCCTTGCAGTGCGACAGGAAGAGGATTACTCATTTCGTCTATACACGACGAATCATAGAGGTCGTGTATTCACGCATGTAATTGGCATTGATCATGACATTCAATAAAGACTAGAGGTGCATAGTAATGACACAGCAAGTTGAAGTTGGACAAGCAGTGCCTGACTTTACATTGCCAGGCTCGAATGGGGAGCAGGTAAGCTTAAGTCAGTTCCGCGGGCAGAAGGTCGTGATTTACTTTTATCCAAAAGATATGACGCCTGGTTGCACACAGGAGGCTTGTGACTTTAGAGATTATCATGGGGACTTTGCGAAGCATAACACGGTCGTGCTCGGCATCAGTCCTGATGATTTGAAGCGACATGGCAAGTTTATTGTGAAGCACGAGCTTCCATTTACACTGCTGTCGGATACCGAACATGAGGTTGCCGACCTGTTCGGCGTATGGCAGCTGAAGAAGATGTATGGACGTGAATTCTACGGCATCGTTCGCTCTACCTTCCTCATCGATGAGCAAGGAATGCTTGCTCATGCATGGCGTAGCGTAAAGGTTAAGGGACATACAGACGAGGTTCTTGCCGCAGTGAAAGGCGAATAATGGACTGCGCGCCTTTTAAGATACGAGGAGTACTCTCAAGTGGTGAAGGATTATGATTTGTACTCATTCAACATTTCCCCTGCTTACATCGCGTTAGCTGCTATTATACAGAACGGGCCTTTCAAAGAGGACAGCCGCACTGTTACAACGCCATAGCCTGGCATACTTTATCAATAGATAGATTTTGTTGATAATGGTATACATTCAAAGATTGAATAGGGTGGTGTATACGATGGCAGCTAAAGTCGTGATGTGGGATCCAGGACATGGAGGGACTGATTCAGGCGCGGTAGGGAACGGACTCCAGGAAAAGGACATCGTGCTTCGCATTGCTTTAGAAGCTTCACGCCGATTGATGGCCGAGTATGAAGGTGTCACCAGTCTATTGACAAGATCGACTGATGTATTCATTGAGCTTCAGGCCCGTACAGATATGGCGAATAAGGCGAATGCAGACCTATTCATCTCGATTCATTGCAACTCAGGCGGAGGCGCAGGAGGCTTCGAATCCTATACGTATATCGGCACATCGAATAAGACTACGGCGGACCTGCAGCAGGCGGTGCATAGTGAGATTATAACACGACTCAAGCCCTTTGCCGTTCAGGACCGTGGTCAGAAAAAGGCCAATTTCCATGTGCTGCGTGAAACGAGCATGCCGGCTCTTCTTACGGAGAACCTGTTCGTTGATGTCGCCTCAGATGCGGCGAAGCTTAACAATCCCGATGTAATCGTGGCTATTGTTAGCGGCCATGTTGCCGGTGTAGCAACGGTGTTGGGCCTTCAGAAGAAGCCCGTTGATCCGAATGCGGTGACCATTGCCGTTAATGGTCAGTTCGTCTCGCCAGGCATCAATATGAATGGAACGACTTATGCACCGGTGAGGGCTGTCGCGGAGGCGTTAGGAGCAACCGTCAACTGGAATCAGGATCTGAAGCGAGTCGATATCCGGACGCCTTAGATGATTGATCTAGAGTCAGGGGTGCTTACTATGGGTCAGGGCTCTATACAGCTAGTTTGACATTTTAAGATGAAAAGGGTGAGGCACATGTGCCTCACCCTTTTTGACTATTTACCATTCATCCACTAATCCTGCGGGACCATGTCGCTTTGTCTTCCTGCATAATACGGCTCGCCTGGATCAAGATCAATGACAACACGCTGCGGTGCCGCCAGTGCATATTGATGCTCACAGCGCCAGCGCATGTCTTCGGTGAAGCCGATCGTTTCGCCATCTGCGATAATATCTCCCTGGTTGAACACATAATAAGCGATATTGCCGAGGTTGTCGGCCACTTCAGACGGGTCTAGCTCATAAAAGTGACACTGAATATCTGGAATGCCAAGCGCTGCGAGTCCAAGAGTATCCATCAGGCCTTCTGAACGGCTACCTTCTGGACGCTCGACATTGTAGAAGCGCACATTCATTGCGCCGTATAGCAGAGCACCTTCCTCAATCGCTGCCAAGTAAGCATTCGGCTCTACGAGCTTGTCGCTTTGTCGGAAATAGATTGCATCGCAAGGCGCAGCTTCCAGTACAGCCTTCAGAGCATTTGTGAACAGCTGCAAGCGCACTTGAGGAGTGAGTCCGGATGCCATCATATCCACAAGCAGCAGGGAATGGCTGCATGCACTGACGGTTTGCGCAGCTTCCTGCCAATGCCATGCTTGCTCAATCGCTGTTCGATACTCCTCGATTGGGCGGCTCTCGACCTTCATGAGGCTCGTTTGTGCCGGCATCTCTCCTTCTTGATACTGCAGCATATAATTGAGATGAAAGAAGTGCAGCATCTGCTCTTTGCTTTCCTCATTCGCTTCCCACACGGCGAGTCTTGCACTTTCAGGTGCTTCCTGATCGGGACGCTCCGTATGCCCTGTGTATTGCTCCATACGCTCATAGAGCAGCTTCAGATCCAGCTTAGGCGGCTGCTTGTATTTCAATTCAACAGAATAAACTCTAGCAAATCCATAGGAGGACTCGTCCAATTCCTCTTCAGTATGCGTCATTTGAATGCTCCTCTCTTGTTCCTATGAATGAGTATTACATAATAGAATGGCATGGAAATTATAGGTTTATTATAAGGGATCTTGAAGGGCGGTTCTACTCTACATAAAAAAGATCGAGCCTAGAGCAAAGTGCTCCATGACTCGATCTCTCAAACTTTTATTTCATAATGCAGCCCTAATAGGTTCATTTCATTGCTTTCAGTGATGTTTATGACCTGCTTTGAAATTAATTCGAAGCTGCTACTTGTTGGCCTGCAATGCGGCCGAAAGTAAAGATATCGGCAATCGCGTTACCGCCTAGACGGTTAGCGCCATGGATAACCCCTGTTACCTCACCGGCTGCGTACAAGCCTGGAATCACTTCACCTTTTTCATTGAGGACGCGAGTCTTCTCATCGATGACTAAGCCACCCATTGTATGGTGAACGGATGGTACGGCCTTTTGAATGTAGTAAGGACCTTTTTCAAGGGATTTCAGACCAGCACGATGATGGAAATCAAGGTCATCGCCTGTTTTCGCATACTCATTTACTTTTTTAACCGTAGCTTTCAATGCTTCCACATCGATTTTGAAGAAATTCGCAGCATCCTCAAGTGTGTCAGCCTTATAGAGCAAGCCTTGCTTCACCAATTGATCATATTCATCCTTGTGCACTTCGATGGTCTTGCCGATATCTGCAATTTCTTGGTTCCACAATTGATACGTGTAACCGCCAGGTTGAGCAAGGATGCCTTTCGAGATGACGTCACGGCGCTCCAGCTCTTCCACGAAGCGTTTTCCTTCTTGGTTAACGAGGATCGCTCCGTCAAAGCGAGAGTCAGCCACCAGGGAGATAACCCCAGTTTCTGGGTTGCAGATTGGGTAAGTTTGAATATTCTCCATGTTGGTCAGCTTTGCACCGATGGTCTCAGCCATGACGATGCCGTCGCCTGTAGATCCCGGTGTATCGGTGGACATATATTTTTCATCCAACTCTGGATTATATTTTTTACGCATTTCGACATTGGAACCAAAACCGCCAGAAGCGATTACGACACCCTTGTTCGCATGGAAGGTAATCTTGTCGCCAGAACCAGCTGTAGCGGTAACGCCTGTTACTTTTCCTTGCTCGTTGGTAATGAGCGAGTCTGCCTTCATGTTGGTCTTGATCGTGATTTGATCAGCATCTGTCTTGGCTTTGAGCTTCGTGATCAATTCAGCACCCGTATGACCGACAGGAATCAAGGCACGCTTTCTAGAGTGTCCGCCAAATTGGAACAGATGGTCAGGAAGGAATTCTACCTTGATCTCATCACGCAGCCATTCTGCAGAAGCGAGTGCGTTGTCAGCCAAGATGCGAACCATCTCCGGAGAGCCAATATTGTCTCCGCCCTTCATCGTGTCTTCATAGAAGAGATCCGCTGTATCGTCAGTAATGCCGAGAGCACGTTGAACCCAGTTGTTAGGAGCATTCATCTCACCGCCGGAGATGAGTGTGTTGCCGCCTACAGTTGGCATTTTCTCCAGTAGAACAACGCTTGCTCCTGCTTTCTTGGCTTCAATCGCTGCACTGAATCCAGCACCGCCAGCACCGATGACGACAACGTCGTAGGTTTGCTCAGCCTCTTCCTTGTTTTTATCCGTGCTTGAAGCTGCGCCAGCTGCAGCCAGTGTGAGGCCGGACTTCGTGATGGCATCCTGAATCGCTTCCAGATAGCCTTTACTTGTTACTGTAGAACCGCTAATCGCATCGACATCTGCGCTGTTCGCTGTCATGACATCCTGCTTTAGCTGCGTATATACCGGCTCAGCGAGCACTTCATTTTCTTTTTGCTCCACAACTTTAATGTCTGCGATCTTGTTGTCCGCGAAGGATACCTCGACTTTGATATCCCCGTGCTTCCCTTGACCAAGGCCTTCTACGACCTTCGTGCCGCTAGCGTCAGTGGTGGCTGCATCTTTGCCGCCGCAGGCCGCCATGGTGAACATGAGGCTCAAGACCAACAGAATGGATAAGAGCTTTTTTGTGTGATTACGCATCATTTCTCCCAGATCTCCTTTAAACTTAATGGATAACATAAGCCTGTGAAAGATTTGCTAAGCAAATCCTTCACGAAAGGCCTAGACATGAATAGGGGCTTCATGTGAAAATATGCACAAGACCATTATAGGATTGATGAAGCCAGATGTATTTGCACATTCCAGTCTTTTTTTATCTTTTCCGGGCTTCATGAAAAAAAAGTGGCGAGGTTGATGGAGGCTTAGATGAGCAATGAAATCCATACAAAGTAAGACAGCGATATACGCGGGAGGCTGCTTCATGCTGCTGTTTCTGGCACTGCTTGTCGCGATATACATGGAAATGAACTACACTGTCGTTCCTTTGAACAAAAGCTTAACCCAGCAGGTGGTGAACGCAAGAAGCGACCAGATCAATGATTGGTTTACTCAGCGCATAGGCGAGATTGATATGCTTGCGTCTCTCGCATCGGATCATAAGTGGTCGAGAGATGAGCTGCTACAAGAAATTCGCAAATTAGAAGCGAAAAAGGGTGAGGAGTATGAGTCCATCCGCGTTGTTGACGCACAGGCTCATTCCTGGTCCGAGAAAGATCAGCCCTTCTCCATTCTCAATCGTCCTTATTATCAGCGCATGATGGATACAAAGGCTTCCTATGTGGTCAGCAATCCGATCTTTTCCAAGGCAAATGGGGTGGAGATCGTCGTTATTTTATATAAGGTCAGTCCCGCTGTGGATGACGAGGTTGTGTATATTGCGGCTGCGGTATCGATCGAGAAGGTGAAGGAGATTGCGCATGATATCTCTCTCTATGATCGCTCAGGCCAGCTCCTTATTGATTGTCGGGCTTTATCGAGCGAATCACCGAGTGAGCCAATGACACAACAAGCCTCTCGGAACGAGGGGATCAGCACGTTTGAGGCTCCTATTGATAGCGTGCACGGCTGGAAGCTGGTGCTGGAGGTGCCGAATTCGGAATTGTCGCTTGCGGTCGTGAAGACGCAGCGAACAGCGCTCTTGGTAGGCATCCTGATAGGCGGCGTATTTATTGTCTTGTTCATGCTGCTTGCGTCTTCCGTTATCCGGCCAATCCAATCCCTGCGGCGAGTAATGAAAAATGTGCAGAGCGGCGACAAAAATGTTCGTGCCGATGAATCACGCACGGATGAGATCGGAGATCTTGGCCGCAGCTTCAACGAAATGCTCGTTCAGATGTATCGTTCTGAGCAGGAGAAGAAGGAGATTGAGCTTAGGCTTGTTCACGAGCAGATTAAGCCTCACTTTTTATACAATACGCTAGATACGATTCAGTGGATGGCAAGGGATTACGGCGCGGACAATGTCGTGGAAATGGTAGAGGCGTTAAGCACCTATTTCCGGCTTGGCTTAGGTGCAGGAAGTCCATACATCTCCCTTGAGCAGGAGCTTTATCATGTGGAGAGCTACCTTCATATCCAATGTGTACGCTATGAGGAGATTCTCGATTATGAGCTCCACTGTGAAGAGGATCTGCTTGAGCACAAGGTTATTCGTTTTATGCTGCAGCCGCTTGTGGAGAATGCGATTTATCATGGGATTAAGCCATTAGGGGATCAAAAGTGCACCATTTCTATTTCTGCTCAGAAGGAAGAGCGGCAGGCAGTCATTCGAGTAGAGAACGATGGGGCTATGATTCCAGCAGATAAGCTTGAACAGATCAATCAAGCGCTGATTGAGGATAAGTACGATAGCTCCGCAACAGGCTTTGGCCTGTATAGTGTCAATCATCGGATTCGTCTAGCCTATGGCGAAGCATATGGGCTATCCGTAAGCAGCAGTGATGGCATCACGAGGATGATCATCGCAATTCCGTTGGAAGGGGAGTGGAATGGGGATGTGGAAGATCGTAATCGTTGATGATGAGAAGATCATTCGTAAAGGCCTAAGACAATTTATCGAGGAAAGCCCTTATCCATTTGAGGTGATAGGAGAAGCTAAAAGTGCCAATGAAGCATTGGAGCAGCTGGAGAATGCCCCTCCTCATGTTTGTCTGGTAGATATCAACATGCCGAATATGAATGGACTGGATATGATCAGTCTCATGAAAGAGCGGCATCCGTCGGTCGTCGTTGTCATTATCAGCGGCTATGATAATTTCGAATATGCACGTCAGGCGGTTCAGCTGCAGGCATTCGACTATGTGCTAAAGCCAGTGCCCAAGAGCGATCTCAATAAGCTTCTTGAGCGCTTGGATGAGCACTTACAGGTGAAATATCCTGATGATCTGCATACCAACAGAGAATTGGTGAAGGAGGGGGAGTCCAGCTATACAGGGGATGGGACAGTCCTCGTTCATAAGGTAACGGAGTATATTGATGATCACTACCAAGACCCCGAGATGTCCATAGGTCGGGTGGCTTCGATGTTTCATATTAATCCGACCTATCTAAGCAAGCGGATGAAGCAGGAGATCGGGCAATCCTTTTTGGATTATGTGACAGAGCTAAGAATCGCAAAGGCCAAGGAAATCTTAGACGATATCAACTTCAACATCAAGATTGGGGATTTGGCAGTCAAGGTAGGGTACAAAAGCCAATATTATTTTAGCCGGGTATTTAAAAATAGAGTGGGCTCAAGTCCGCTGGAGTATAAAAAGCATCAGTGAAGCCGTTCATAGGAGTAGGGCATATAGTGAGGTAGCTGTAGCTTGTGAGTTAATGCTTTTTGGTCAAAGCATAAAGATAACATTATAAAAATTAAACTCCTCCTTGTTCCCGGTGTACAACTAGCCTTCTATTAAAATGCGAGAGCTCCTGATTATTTTTATAAAAAGATATGTAATATTTACGAAAGATTCTTTGTACAATTTTTACGTATGCCTGTATGAGTGGAAGAACTCTATGAGCTTCGTCCCTATAGAGGTATTGCTTCACTGGGCGGCGAAAGATAAGAGAAAGGCAGCATGAATCTATGATGGAATGTCATGTTGGAAGCGAGACTCTCAATCATTACGACCATATGCGCTTCGGTAACATGATCGAATGACAAGGAGGTTTATTGCGATGACAGATCTTGATCGCCTTCATATGAGGCATATGCTCCCAGGATGGGTGCTAGGCATATTCGTAGGCGTATTCGCTGTGCTTATGGCTGCGATGATTCCGATGCAAGGCAAGCTAGGTTCAACTGCGCATGCCGCAGCGGGTCAGCTTAAGCCGCCTCACGAGGTAGAAGCGCTCGCAGGGAAAACGGTGAAAAAGGTCTATTTGACCTTTGATGATGGCCCAAGCACGCATACGAAGGCCGTGCTGGATATTTTAGAGAAGGAGAAGGTAAAGGGAACCTTCTTTGTGCTTGGCAAGCAGGTGAAGCAATATCCTGAGCTTACGAAGCGAATCGTAGATGAAGGACATGCGATTGGCAATCATTCTTATGATCATCAATACTCGGATTTGTATCGGGATTTCCGCAACTTCTGGTCTCAGATTCGCGAGTCGGGACAAGCGATTAAGAAGGCTATCGGCTACGAGCCTCAGCTTGTACGGGCTCCAGGTGGGACGTATTTGAATTTTGACCAGCAGTATTTCGATCTGCTGAAGCAAGCGGGGTATATCGTGCATGACTGGAACGTGGACAGCAATGATTCGAAGCGGGTCGGCGTGCCGGCGCGTGAGATTGTTCAGGGTGTGAAGTCAGGCGCGCTTAGCTCCTCGGTCGTCGTGCTGATGCATGATGGAGTCGGTCATGGAGAGACCGTAAAGGCACTGCCTGAAATTATTCAATATTATAAGAATAAGGGATATAGCTTCGAGGTGCTGACGCCAGAGATTGAACCTATTCAATTTCGTCTCGCGAGCCGAGATCGCTGGCATCGCACGCCTGTATCCAAGGCATGGATCGCAAGCCATGTTGCATCTGTACAGGTTACAGGAAAGCCAGAGGTCGCGAAGCAGCTCAACATATGGACTAATCGTGGAGAAGTGCGCTTTGCACCAGATCAATACCGTATAGTGGGTGGCACGACCTATGTGCCTGTACGCATGTTAGTGGAGAAGCTGGATGGCTCCGTAAGCTATGATGAGAGCAAGCACCAAGTTATCATTCAGATTGCAGGAGCAAAGTGGGGGATAGATGCGGCAGCAGGCAAGTCCGTCCTTTATAACGATGATGGCACGACAGCTACCCTTCCATGGAAAAGTGTAGAGTATAAGCAGCAGGTATATGTGCCCCTTCGGCAGGCACTTGAGGCTTCAAAGCTGTCATTGGTTCAATATGAGCTTATTCCTATGCAGGAAGCTTGAGCTATCGCGCGTATGAATACAAGGATTCCAAGTTGTTTATTACGTTGCAACTTTCATTGACTGTTTAATTATATTGTATTAAAATGGAAGAAAGCTTAGTTCCCGATAGACTTCGGGAAGCGGGGGAACCATTTCCTTGGGGCGCATCACTTTAGTGTGTAGGGAACCATCTTTCCCGAGCCCGTCAGCTAACCTCGTCAGCTCTAGATGGGTCGAACTTTGCATGTTGAATCATGATCGTGTTTAAGGGACCCGCAGCATCGGGTCCTTTTCTATTGTTATATGCGGGCCCGATCGATCAGGAATTTAGACAATGGTCTATATTGCTGATGTCGGGTCTTTTTGTATTTTATTACGAGGAATGGAGGAAACATGGATGCAGCCTAAGTACATTACGAACATCGACAAGATCTTGGAAATACCGGAGCAGGATCGCAATAAACTGAAAGCGATTACGGAGAAATTTGTGTTCAGAGTCAATGAGTACTACTTGAAGCTCATTGATTGGAATGATCCGATGGACCCGATCCGCAAGCTCGTGATTCCCAATGAGGGCGAGTTAATGGAGTATGGAAGATGGGATGCATCTGACGAGGACACCAATTATGCGGTCCCAGGCTGTCAGCATAAGTACAAGACGACAGCACTTCTTATGGTATCCGAGGTATGTGGAGCCTATTGCCGGTACTGCTTCCGCAAGCGCCTATTCCGCAATGATGTGAAGGAAGCGATGACTGACTTGGAGCCAGGCCTCACTTATATTGAGCAGCATCCCGAGATTAACAATGTTCTGTTGACAGGAGGAGACAGCTTAATTCTGGCAACACCGAAGCTGGAAATGATTTTTAAGCGGCTGCGTGCCATTAAGCATGTCAAAATTATTAGGCTCGGCTCGAAGATTCCAGTATTCAATCCGATGCGAATCTATGAAGATGAGGCACTCCTTTCCCTTATTCGAGAGCATTCAAGCGTGGATCAGAGAATCTATGTGATGGCCCATGTGAATCATCCACGAGAGATTACAAGAGAGGCTAAGCGCGGCTTCGATGCGCTCCATCAGGCAGGAGCCATTGTTGTCAATCAAACCCCTGTGTTGAAAGGGATTAATGATGATCCGAAGGTGCTGGCCGAGCTGCTTGATAAGCTGTCTTGGGCAGGTGTTACCCCGTATTACTTCTTCGTTAACCGCCCAGTGGCGGGCAATCGAGAGTTTGTGCTGACGCTTCAAGAAGTCTATCGGATTGTAGAAAAAGCCAAATCGATGACTTCAGGGCTTGGCAAGCGTGTCCGCCTCGCAATGAGCCATACCTCTGGCAAGATCGAGATTCTAGCGATAGAAGAAGGCAAAGCTTATCTGAAGTATCACCAGTCAAGAGACAATGAGTACGGCAAGTTTATGGTTTTGGACTGCCCGAGAGAGGCAGCGTGGTTTGATGATCTGATTGGCAGTGAGCAGGTGTGGAAGAAGCCTGAGAAGCGAAGAGCAGACATTATATCTGTGAATGAGCTCCCTGATCTGCCTCGAAAAAAGGTAAGAAGCTATTAAAATCATCTATTTTCATCAATGTTTGAAGGATTCATAGGTTTATTCTCTATTTATTTGGGCGAGACTATTTCATAGGGCGGCCCGGGGATCGGTTCAAGTGACGTGCTAGATACGCGCGGGAATCGACCTCCGGGTCTTTTTCTGTTTTTGGAAGACATGCAAAGTGAAACGGCTTGAAATGGATTGATAGAAAGAGCTTAATTCGCTTTTTATCAATAGAGTCGTAGAGTGGCGAGATGTCTGATCAAGACTCGCGGTGCATGTGGAAAGGACAGAGGCCCAGGTTGATAGGAGAGCTTCTGAAATCATCCGTATGAACCGTTCATAGATAAACGTTATTACGCTCAAATAAAGGAGGCCTATGAAAACGACATGGAACAAGATCAAGCCTTGAAGATGGAAAGATGGACGACTGCTTTTGCTTCCTATGGCTGGGAGCAAATGCAGGATAAGCTGAATCAACGGGTTATTGGGAAAAAGGAGACGATTCGTCTCGCATGCTTGACGATGCTCGCAGGAGGGCATTTGCTGCTTGAAGATGTGCCTGGCGTAGGCAAGACGCTGCTCGCAAGAAGCCTCGCACAGATTGCGGACAGCTCTTTTCGCCGCATCCAGATGACGCCGGATATGATGCCGGCTGATATTACAGGCAGCATGGTTCTGCATCCATCCACCGGGGAGCTTCGCTATAGCGAGGGCCCCCTGCAGGCTCACGTTGTCTTGGTTGACGAATTAAACCGGGCTTCGTCGAGAACACAAGCGGCATTGCTGGAGGCGATGGAGGAGCGCTCGGTAACGGTGGATGGCGTTACTAGGGCGCTGCCCAAGCCTTTTATGGTCATTGCGACGCAGAATCCCTTTGTGTTTGAAGGCACGTACCGATTGCCTGAAGCGGAGCTTGATCGGTTCATGATGAAGCTGTCCATAGGCTATCCTGAGGTTCATGCCGAAGCCGATATGCTTGTTCGTGAGCAATCGAAAGGAGAGATAGAGCGGATTCAAAGACCGGTCTTGACGACGGAAGAGTGGTCTTTGCTTATTCAGCGTAGACGCTCCATTCACGTCGATGCCGTCCTATGCCGCTATATTTCCGAGCTTGTACAAGCAACTAGACGCCATGATCAGGTCGAGCTTGGTGTAAGTCCTCGGGGCTCAGTAGCGTTAATGCAAGCCGCTCAGGCACAGGCTTTAGTAAGCGGTCGAAGCTATGTCATCCCAGAGGACATCAAAGCGCTTGCCGTCCATGTGCTTGCTCACCGATTGGTGCTTCGCTCCTCTCAGCATATGACGGCAGAGGACGTTATTCAAGAGGTTGTACATCAGATCTCCGTACCGAGCTTCTCGAAGGAGGCGCGAGTTTCACAGGAGAGAGTAAAGCCTCATGACATCCTATATTCGCGTACGCGAATGGGATCGGAAACACAAGCGGTTCGAGCTTGGCTGCCTCCTCGTGAGACGGGAGAATGGGAGGTTTCTGTACGGAACCCTGGTGGGGATTCGCAGGAATCGCTTAAGCAGGATTCGGATATAGACACATCTTCCAAGCATCAGGTATCACCTCGCAGGCGCTCGAAAGAAGGCGGCTCGTGGTTTAGAGGGCTGTTCCGATGAAGGTCAAGCGTTTAGGCATGAGTACTCTTCTTATTCGAATCGTCTTTACAGTGGCAATTGGCAGCTCCTTGTTTGTATATGGCGGCATGGAGCGCCATGCAGCCCTAGCTTTTATCGGCGGGCTGGCATTAGGATATGCCAGCTACGGAATTCGGATCGCTATGATGCCGCTTCAGGGAATACGTACAACACGAGAGATCATTGCCGATAACCACGGCCCTTTTTATTCACAGCTTCGCTGGCAAACGAACTTGACGATGAGAAAGGGCTCGTCGGTCATGATTCGGCTCGAAGAGAGCTGGAGAATCGAGGGGAGCGCAGACAGTATTGCGAGCAGCATTCGAGTGTGCTGGCCTGGGCTAAAACGAAAGGCTTCCTGCATACATGAGCTGGAGTTCCCTATAAGAGGGCGATATACGCTGGAATCCATCGAGATGACAGTTGGAGACCTGTGGGGTTGGTTTCAGATGTCTATCACTCAGCCCGTTACGGGAAAAGACAAGCTTCAGGCGTATGTGCTGCCTTCAACAGCCTATTGGGACGAGGCTTCCATGTGGAGTCAGCAAGGAATGTCGGTGACGACAGTCGGATCTCCATCAGAGACTAGGGGATCCGTATCGGGGCTGTTATCAAGTGAGCTGCGTCCCTATCAACTGGGAGATTCCCATCGCAGTATTCACTGGCGCTATTATGCCAAGCATCGCGAGCTGGCCGTACGAGCAAGAAGCATAGAAGAGCAGCCTGAATCCACCTTCGTCCTCGATGATTTGTCCATTGTAAATGGGAAAGATGCGGAGCAACTGGAACAATTGCTTGATCGAGCAGCCTACGAATGCTGCTTGGCATGGAGAGCAGAACGTGCAGTACGGCTTCTATTTGTAAGCTCGGAGGTGCTCAGTCAAGGGCAGCAGGAAATTGCCGAGCGCATTGTTCTTTTTAGTGAGTCCAGTGAACAGAAGCTTCAGGCGGAGGCTTTGGAAAAGGGCTCTTGCTCGCATGGGAAAGGCTTGGGTCTTGCCCCACAAGTAAAGGGCAGTGAAGTTACGGTACTCAGCAGTAGAAATAAAGCTTGGCACATCAATGATCTGCCAGGTTGGCTGCATGAGGTAAGAATAAAAGACTGGAGGACCATTGCCCCTGTCTCGCCTTCACAGCCTGATCAGGCATTGATGCGGAAGATCAAGACGAAAGGAAGCGTCATGAGCAAGCAAGGAGGTAGACCGAATGTCCCTTCATCTGGAATCTAAGCGTAAAGAAAATAAAAGAACGCTCGTGCAGTTGAAGCCCCGTTCAGCCATCGAAAACAAACAGGCTTTTATAGAGAGTCATCTTGCAGTGTGGAAGCGACTTGGCTGCAGTCTGCTCTTGTTTGGCTTGTTTACCGAGTGGCTGCATCCTTTGGCCGAGCTCCAAGGATATACTGATCTTCAACAGCTCTATCCATTGTCTCTTACGATCTTGAGCAGCCTCTTGATCGGCGTATGGGTCCAATCGGCCTTTTGGAGAAATGGCTTAAAGCTTGGTGTCGTCTTGTTTATGACGATTTGGGTGTTTGGCAATGTGGCTGTAGATTGGCCGGAGAGGCTCGGAGTAATATCCTTTCTTCACACGAATCTTGAGATTCTGCTTCAAGGAAGCTCTCGATTCGTGCTTGCTGTCGAGCAGGACCTCCGTCATGTTATTCAGGGAATAACGGAGGGAGAGTGGCTGCTTGCAAGCGGGGAAGTCCGTACATTCCTGCTGCTCGCTGTAGTGATGGTGCTTGCATCGCTGGTCCAGTCTTTAATGCTTGCGAATCACAGTGTGCTGCTCTTTTGTGCAGCAACGGGGATTTACCTGCTTTTCTTGCAGGCGGCAATAGGCATTGATACCTCTATAGGCCTTGTTCGAGCTGTAGCGTGGAGCGCTGCATTGGTGGCTTGGGTTCGTATGTTATCGGTAAGTGAGCAGGATGATCATCTTGCGCAGAGGGCTTGGCCGACTCGCTGGTGGCTGTTAACAATCGGAACGAGTGCTGCCATTATTGTGCTGTTTGCAGGCTGGAATCAGCTGTACAGCTGGGAGAAGCCGCGAACTTGGCCTGAGATGAACGCATGGATCGAGGAGCGTCTAACCGGCGCAGCACCTTCCCGCTCTTCGAGCAGCACTATCGAACAAGCGCTGGCTTTTCAGCAGCCGCAGGCCGAGCTTGCGAAGCAATCCGCCACAATCGGCAAGACGGGATACGGAGAGAATGATGAACAGCTTGGAGCTCCGCTGGCGGAGGATCATCGTATTTTGTTTACGGCTGTATCCCCAGAGCCTACGTATTGGAAGCTGGAAGTAAAGAGTGATTATACGGGTAAAGGCTGGGCCTCGCCGGAGCAGCCTGCAGAGTGGGTCCATGCCGCGGGATCGTTGCTTACAAAGAATGAACAAAGTGGTGAGGACGAGCAGTTACAGGGCTGGTCATCTCCATTCACGCAATCGATCGCGATTCCCCGTTATGACGGGCAATTTCCGCTTGCTTTTGGAGGCAGACCCGAACGTTTGACGGACTGGGAAGACAATGAGGAGCTGCCAGATTCGTTACGGTTGAAATACGAGGCAGCATATGAACGTTACCGTCTAGCAGAGAACCCATTGTATGCAGGGGATGATGATACATTCACTTACTCGTATCAAACGAGAACTTGGAATGGGAAGAGTCTACCATCAAATGGTGATGCCGGTGAGGCTTCTACACGCAATTTGGCCGTTCCCAAGGAGCTCTTGCAGACCTATACGGCTTTGCCAGACTCGCTTCCAGATCGGGTTAGGACACTGACAAAGGACATTACGGCGAATGCAGCATCAACCTTAGATAAAGCATCCGCGATACAGGCTTTCCTGCAGCAGAACTATGCTTATACGAAGGTCGAGACGCGAGTGCCTAGAGCGGAAGCAGACTTTGTCGATGCGTTCTTGTTTGAGCAGAAGCAGGGCTATTGCGTTCACTTCTCCACCGCGATGGCGGTCATGTTAAGAACGCAAGGTATTCCGACGCGCTGGGTCAAAGGATTCGCGCCAGGCGAGAGCAGCGCTCCCGGCCAATATACGATTCGCGCATCCGATGCTCATGCTTGGGTGGAGGTCTATGAGCCCAGCATGGGGTGGATTCCATTTGAGGCGACACCTGCTTCTGGTGTAGGTTCCACACGGTCTTTATCCCAATCGGCTGAGGGAGCTTCATCAGAAGCCAGCGGCATCCTGAATGAGAAAGGCGGGCAGCAACAGCTGCTGGAAGGGGCAGATGTGGTTCAGCCGTCTTCAAGTGAAGCGCCTAAGCAAGAAGTTGAAGCAAGGAAGCTAGAGGAGCTGAACGTCCATCCTCTTTCGAAAAATGGAGGGATGACAACCATGTTAAGACAATGGGGGCAGGAAACGATTCAAAAGCTTCAACAGACGGGGACGCGTGTCTACGAATACGCGATTTCGCTGGCTGACCAATGGAGTAAGGAACGGGAGTGGCTTTCAGCCTATTCGGAATGGCAGCAGATTCTCGAAATAATCGGGTTAGGAGAGGCTAGAGGGCAATCTCTGAATATGGCTCAAGCCTATCCTTTGCATTTGATTCTGCTTACAGCAGCCGTCTTGCTTCTTCTCATGATCGTCATTATCGTTTTGCATCGCTGGGTACGTCGAAAGCTGCCATTTTGGCGGATGAACCGCCTCATCCATGCGCAGAAGCATCACTATGAGCAGGGGCGGGTACAGCAGATGGGAGAGTTGGCGTGGAGACTTATTGAGCGCAAATATGGATCGCGGCCTCGCTATATGACGCTGGAAGAGTACTCGCGTCAGTTGTCTGATGCTGGACTAACGAAGGAGCAGTCGCTTGCTTTACAGCAGTTTGCGGAGGACTGCCAGATGCTCCTTTTTGCAAGACATCAAGGGGATCGCATCGTTCGCAAGCGTTTCTTGGACGGCTGTCTCCGTGTGTTAAGCTGGGCAAAGAGCAAGGACCACAAGCTTTCGCATTAAAGGCTCATGTTGGCACGTCAATACATGCAAGTTCCTGGCTCACGATAAAAAGGCTCCCCTCAAGAATAAGGAGGGGAGCTTATAATGTTAGAGGGAGCTTGGTGAGACCTGCCTTTATTATTCTAATCACGCCATGCAAGCACATGAGGACTTTTTTTAAGTTGAGGCTAGAGTGAAACAGACTTGGGAGGGCGGTTAAGAAGTATGAGCGTTTTATTTTGTATTCTAGTCTCCTTATGCTTACAGAAATAGGCGCATTCTAGTCAAAACATGTTCTCTTTATCTCACCTACTAGTTTTTTATAATCTTTTATAATCTCTGTTCCGAACGGTGCCTAGCTTCAATTAAGATCTATTTGACTTGCTTAAGAATGCTATTGATAGCGTTAATGACGATATCCGGACGATAAAGATTGATTTCATGAGCAGAGTCTTTCGTGAGAATGAATCTGCCCTTCGTAGATTGTTTAGCTAGCTGTGCTTGGAGCTCGTGCCAGCGGGAATCTACACCGGCGTCAATATATTTCAGCGCTTCTAAATCTTCTTCAGGAGAATAAGGCATAATTTGCTTCTGAGCAGATAGAACAACGAGTGGAAGCTTCTTCAATGAAGATCTGAATGAAAAAGCTTGGTTGGTTGAAGCACGCACATCATCGAAACTGCCCAGACCCATTTGTTCTGCAGCATTAAAAGCTGGAATGTATTCATTAACTACGTAGTCATGATCGAAGTAAGGAAGAAGAATATCCTTTTCATAAGTATCCACAGTACCATCTACACTTACAATGCCAGCGACTTCGTCAGGGTATAGTCCCTGGAATACACGAACATAATTGCCGCCCATGGAATGACCCACTAGAATATATGGCTTAGGAACCTTTAATTGTTCCAATACGTTATGAAGCTCTGTTGCGATTCCAATCGCATCTCGTTTAGAATCTTTAGGTGTTGGATCACTCTTTCCTAAAGAAGAACGATCATAAGAAACCGTAAGGGTTTGCTGGGCAATAACGGGCTGCACATAGCGCCAAGCCGTTGAATCCTGTCCAAACCCCGCCTCAAAAACAACAGTAGGTCTATTTTTATAGGTTTCACCTTGGATGTTGGCATATATTTTATGCGTTCCAAGATCAGTGTATGTTTCTACTAATTTGATCGGAGCGGGTGGTTTCACAATATTTGGATTATTTACTTCAGGATAATCATCAAATGGATTTGTAGCGGCAAATGTTGATGTTGTGAAAGAAATAATAGAGATCATAGCTGCTAAAAGAAAAGCAAGCGGTTTCTTCATGTTGTGGATAACCTCCGAATAAGTTAATTAGAACTTGTTCGGCAGAGCTATAAAAGATTGTTCAACTCGCCCCCTCAATGCGAATAACAATAAAGCAGATATCCTAGACCACCCTACCCTGTGTTTGATGCTGATCTACAAATAAATAGGCGACTAGAATATGCCTCCTCATACAGGCAACCTATTAATTTGGAATAACTAGTCAGACATCTAACAATCAATGCCCTCAATCATTATCCCAAAATTTTACTCTGTTGGCAAGATTAATAAAGAGGAACTAATGACGATATCGTGTATAGGCTCAAAATAAAAAAACGATTAATGGATTCTAACAGAACGTAGCTAGAGTCATAATCGTTTTTTAGGTATATGAGATGTACATATTGCTGGCTCTACGGATTAGCTGGAACAGGTCCTACCGTTGAACGTGCAATGAATTGACACGGTAGTTCATGTTTCTCAACATCCGCGTTCCCATGCAAACGATATTGACGATAAAAGGTGTCAAAGGCCGTCGCACCGGCTTCGTAGCTTGCATAGTCAAAGGTTGAGAGCTCAAGCACCTTTGAGATCGGTATATTATCGAAACCAATCACAGATAGGTCAGCCGGCACCTCTAAGCCTTGCTTCCTCGCTTCAATAACAATGCCGCACGCGGCTTGATCTCCTGCTACGAGCAGCGCTGTTGGCCGTTCTGGCAGCTTCATGATCGACCGCAGCACCTCGGCACCTTGATCGAATTGATAGCAGTGGAAGAAGCAATATTCGGACCGGACGGTTTCCCCGGCGGACTCCAGTGCTTCTTCGTATGCGGCAAGACGCTTTTTGCTATTGTAGCTGTTCGGTCTGCCAAGGCAATAGCCAATACGGCGGTGTCCCTGTTCGATCAGGATGTTCATCGCTTCTAATGTACTCGCGTAAAAATTTGCATACACCGAAGATAAACGCTTCGATTCGTTATACTCACATACGACGATAGGGCCATATGGAGCATAGGATTCAAACAGCTTCCATTCTCCCTGCTTCGAGCAAACAATAATGCCGTCGACCAGCTTGTCTCGAAGCATCTGCAAAGCTCGTTCTTCCTCTTTGACGTCATAATTCGTCTGGCACAGCACAATATCATAATGCTGCTTAAGCGCGCGGGCAGAGATGCCTTCCAGCATGCCGGAATAATAGGGATGATTTGTGAAAGGAAGCAGGACACCGATCATGCGAGTCGCGCCAGTTGCCAGATTAACGGCATTGCGGTTAGGTGTATATTGCAGCTGATTAATCGCCTTCATTACGGCTTCTCGCTTATCAGCGGTTACATACGGATGATTATTCAGCACACGCGATACGGTGGATACCGATACGCCAGCAAGTTTCGCAATTTCTCGAATGTTCGCCATAGGATTCCTTTCCTTTGCCCATCACGAAGATGCTTTCCGACCTGTAGAAAAGTTCTGCTCTGAAGCAGTTCTTCGTACTGCAAGATATGATGCTGAATCTTTATTTTACCCTACAACATTCCATCCGTAAAAGTGGTTGACCTGAAATGCGTTTCATAGTTTATCCTTACATTAGCAGGTCGATCTGCTGTACGGGGCTGCTGCTTCGGCGTTACCGGTTTGGGCGTTACGGAGCCCGCCCCTTGTCAGCTATGGATAGGAAGCCATACCATAAAGAGAGAGAACAGCAGCATCAAGAATAAAAAAGGGAGAGTGTGAAGATGGCGATTCGTACTGTGTTTTTTGATATCGACGGAACGTTGTTAGACGAACAGAAGCAGATTCCTGAATCTGCAAAGCAGGCGGTTAGACTATTGCAGGAATCGGGAGTCGAGACCGTCATCGCAACCGGAAGACCTCCTGTGAACTTTGAATGGATTCGCGAGGAGCTTGGCATTCATTCCTATGTGAGTCTAAACGGAAACTATGTGGTGCGCGCGGGCGAGCTTATTTTTGATAACCCGATCCCAGCAGAACTCGTGAAGTCCTTCAAGGAAACAACGATGAAGAACGGACATGGTCTTGGACTCGTGTCCCATGATCAATATCGACTTACACTGCTCACGCATGAGGCAGAAAGCTGTCTTGGCAATCATGGATTAACGGTGCCAACCGTAACGCCTTCCTTTGATGAGGAGCATGCGATTTATCAATGTTTACTGTTTACAGATGAGGAGACGGGACGCGATTATGAACAGCAGTTCCCTAAGCTTCATGTCATGCATTGGGACGAGTTAGCTGCAGATGTACAGCTTCGAGGTTCATCGAAGGCGCTTGGCATCGAGCATTATTTGCAGGCTGCCGGAGTGAAGCGGGAAGAAAGCATGGCATTTGGCGATGGCATCAACGATCTTGAGATGCTTCAGTTCGTAGGCACAGGCATTGCAATGGGCAATGCAGGGGATGCGCTGAAGGCGGTAGCGGATAAAGTCACACTAAAGGTAAGCGAAGACGGCATTGCCGTTGCACTGCATGAATTAGGGTTAATTCAGCTGCAAGTATCGTGAGCAGAGATTTATAGTGTGGTGGTGCGACAAACGTAATAGGTAAGTGGCGCTATTATAGCAAAAAAGGCGGACCATGAAAGGTCCGCCTTTATTATTCCCGGATGAAACATGTCCAAGTTAAAAAAGAAAAGGCTGTTATCCTTCGCTCAATTTGGAACGGGTGGAACAATCAGGTGTCACAACAGCCTTAGCTTCTATTATTCGTTATTCGCCTCAATAAACGCATCGATTCGCGCGAGGACATCATCACTTACAGCCTCAAGCTTCGCTTGTGCGTCAGCATGCGATTCGCCTTGTACTGCGAAGTACATCTTGATCTTCGGCTCTGTCCCGGATGGGCGAAGGCAGAACCAGCTTCCATCTGCGAGATGGAATTTCAGGACATTCTCCTTCGGCAGGTCATATAGGCCAAGGCTAAAGTCTTCTACCTTTGTCATTTCAACACCGCATACTTCGGTAGGCGCTTCTTTACGCCAAGATTCCATGATGCTTGCGATAAGCTGTACGCCCTTCATGCCTTTCAAGGTGCGAGTGGCAAGCTTCTCTGCAAAGTAGCCGTAGGTATGGTACAGCTCTTGAAGGACCTCATACAGCGATTTGCCCTGCGATTTATAATACGCACCAGCTTCACTGATTAGCATGGCGGCAATTACCGCGTCCTTATCACGCGCATACATGCCTGCTAGATAGCCGTAGCTCTCCTCATAGCCGAAGATGAACTGATGAGAGCCTGTTTTCTGGAACTCCGTCATTTTTTCCCCGATATACTTAAAGCCAGTCAGTGTGTTGAATACGGTCATGCCATAAGACTTCGCAATTGCTGCCCCCATCTCGCTCGTTACAATCGTCTTCACAACCGCTCCATTAGAAGGTAGGGTACCTTTGTTTTGCATGGATTCGAGCAAATAATGCACCATGATCGCGCCGGATTGATTCCCGCTCAGGACGAAGTATTCGCCTTGATCATTCTTGATGACGGCCCCCATACGGTCAGCGTCTGGGTCGGTACCGATAATAAGATCAGCATTCCAATCCTTGGCTTGATGGATCGCGATCTCAAAGGCAGCATGCTCCTCAGGATTCGGAGATTGCACCGTAGAGAAGTTCGCATCTGGCTTCTCCTGCTCCGGAACAACATGCACCTTATGGAAGCCGATGCGGTCAAGCACAGCGCGAACCGGCATGTTGCCTGTGCCGTGAAGCGGGGTGTACACAATGCGGTAGTTACTGCTCTCCGCCTTAATCACTTCTGGATGCTGGCTGACTGCGGCAACCGCATCAATGTACGCCTTATCAAGCTCTTCGCCAAGCCATACAAGCAGGCCATCTCTCTCCGCCTGCTCGCGGCTTAGCTTTTTTACACCCTCAAAAGATTGTACGGCGCGAATCGCTTCAATCACGCGAGAAGCGGTCTCAGGGGTAATTTGCCCGCCATCTCCGCCATAAACCTTATACCCGTTGTACTCAGGAGGATTATGGCTTGCTGTAATCACAATTCCCGCATCCGCTTTCAAATAGCGTACTGCAAAGGAAAGCTCAGGGGTTGGACGAAGCGATTCAAACACATATGCGCGAACGCCATTTCCCGCAAGCACAAGCGCTGTCTCCAACGCAAATTCAGGAGAGAAGTGGCGTGAGTCGTAGGCGATGGCGACGGATGGCTCCTGGTGAGCTGCTGTAAGCGTCGCTGCTAATCCTTGCGTAGCTTTGCCTAAGGTGTATACGTTGATTCGGTTTGTCCCATATCCGATAACTCCGCGAAGTCCCCCTGTTCCGAATTCCAGCTCTTTATAGAAGCGATCTGTCATTTCGTCCTCTTGATTGCCAATGCTGCGAAGCTCTTCTTTTGCCTCTTCGCTGATTACGGGGCTATTCAGCCATGTCTGATAGGCCTCATAAGCTTGTTGTTGTACCGTCATTTTGGTCTCCTCCAGTCCCAATCCTCTATATATGAATCTATACTACACTCATGGCTGATCTTGCCTTAAGTCCCTTGGCGGCGCGGTGGAATCCCGTTCAATCAAGGTGGTAGGCAGCAGCAGTTCGGTAAAAGGAGCTTCAGGATTCTCCATTCTCCAGAACAGCTGTTCAACCGCCTTCACGCCATACGTCTCTAGATCAACGGACATCGTCGTGGTAGCCGGTGTTGCAATCTGAGACAGCTGGCCATTATCAAAGCTCACGACGCTGACATCATGAGGAACCTGATAGCCTAACAGATTAAGCGTGGAAATGGCAAGAAAGCCAAGGCCGTCGTTGACGCAGAACCAAGCAGTCGGCTGTTCGCTTAGGCCGCTCATCTTCTGCATAATGTCTTCCTGCTGCTCTAGGGCATCGTGAATAATCCATCCCGGATTCACGTCAAGCTCCAGTTCGTAATGAGCAAGATTAAAGCCCTCAAGCCGCTCATAGTAGCTAGGCGAGAAATTAATATTCCCGATGAACCCGATGCGGCGATGACCAAGCTTGTACAAATACTGAACGACATGATAGGCGCTGAAACGATTGTTGGTCAAAATGCAGTCTGCATGAACATCCGGATGATGATGATCGATCAGGACCGCGGGAATGCCGGCCTCAATGAGCGTGTTCATATAAGGAGTGCTCAGATGAGACAGAATGAGAATGCCGTCTACCGTTTTATTTTGAATAAAAGGAGGGAGCGCAAGCTCGTCCTTCATCTCTTGTGATATCGATTGAATAAGCAGGTGTTTGCCGCGCTTGCTTGCTTCCTTCTCGATCGTCAAATAGATCTCGCCAAAGAAGTTTCTCTTCGAGAAAGCAAAGTCAGTAGCAATAAGGGCAATATTGCCTGTTTGCATGCTATCGGCTGTTGCTTTTCGCCGCTTGCCGCGAAGATAGGTATATCCCATCTGCTCGGCTGCCTCCAAGACGAGCTTCCTTGTCTCTTCGCTGACGCCATCCTTGCCGGATAGGGCCTGAGAGACGGAATTCTTCGACAGCTGCAAGCGATCTGCAATATCCTGCATCGTTATTTTAGGCTTCGTCAAAATGATACGTTCCTTTCCAAATGCGAAAATTTAGAAAAAGGTTTATCCATAGTATGTCGCATAAATCCAAGGTTGCTAACCTCATACTATATTAGAAATTATGCCAGAAAACACAAAATTACAAAATAGACATTACAAAATTAATTGTAACGTTACAAAGATCATTAGTAAAGTGACTTTAAAATGATTCACATATTGTGACGATATCGAGAATTGAATGACAAAACGAAAAATTGGCGTTTATTGTCGTTGACAAACCGTTGTATATATTCGATAATGTGAAACAGCGCTTACAATAATCTTAAGTAATTATATTTTGTAACGTTACAAACATTAAAGTAATGTTTAAATTAAGTTGAAGGCATTTTGCAATTAGGGAGGCTATATCAACATGAAAAAGAAACTTTCACTTATTCTTGCTTTAACGATGGTGTTCAGTGTACTTGCAGGTTGTGCGAAGGGCGGAGGTACGGAGAGCGCAGACGGAGTCACTACGATTGAATTCTGGGCAGCGCCAAACCCAACTCAACAAGCTTTCTGGCAGGAGATGGCTGACAAATACGCAACGGTTAACCCTAAGGTTAAAGTAAATGTAAGCGCGATTAAAGAATCTCCAAGCTCTGAAGCAAGCATTCAGGCTGCGATCGCAGGCGGCAACGCACCAACGATCTCTGAAAATATTAACCGCGGATTTGCCGCTCAATTGTCCAACAGTAAAGCGCTTGTAGCACTTGATGAGCTTCCGCAATTCAAAGAGATCGTAGATGCGCGCAACATGACAGAAACGATTAAGCCTTGGGAGTTCGCTGATGGACATCAATATGTGCTTCCAATCTACTCCAACCCGATGCTGATCGGCTGGCGTACCGATATTCTTAAAGAAATCGGCTATAACGAGCCGCCAAAAACATACAGCGAAGTGCTGGATGCGGCGAAAAAGCTGAAAGCTAAATATCCAGACAAATTCATGTGGGGTAAAGGTGCCGATTTGGCTGACCCTACAGCATGGAAGCGTTGGTTCGACTTCTTCATTTTGTATAACGCTGCTTCCGACGGCAATAAGTTTATCGAGGGCTCCAACTTTGTAGGAGACGAGAAGGCTGGCGTAGAGATGCTTACGTTTGTAAGTGAACTTGTTAAAGAGAAAGCAGTGCTTGCAAAACAGGCAACCGATCCATTTGAGACAGGCCTAGGCGTATTCACGGATATTGGTCCTTGGACATTCGATATGTGGAAAGAGAAATACCCTGAATTGAAATTCAAAGAGAACTTTGATCTGACATTGCCGCCTGTACCAGACAATGTGGATCCAGCGAAATCCAAGACGTATGCAGATGCTAAAGGTCTTGTCATCTTTGCAGGTGCGCCAAAAGAAAAACAAGAGGCAGCTGCGGAATTCCTGAAGTGGGTATACTCCGACAGTGCAAATGATGTGGCTTGGTTCGAAAAAACCAATCTGCCTCCAGCACGTGATGATTTGATGGAACTCCAAGCGTTCAAAGATGTTGTTGCTGAGAAGCCTGAGCTTGGACCGTTCGCAGAGGCAGTGTCCAAAGCAGTTCCTTCTATCGACAACCCTCGCTTCAATGAACTGCAGACATTGATTGGTTCTGAAGCATTCAACAAAATTGTTCGTGGCGAAATTGATCCACAAACGGCGTGGGACAATATGAAGAAAGCCATTGAAGGGGAACTTCAGCAATGATTGACAAACAAAATAATCGGTTGGGCTGGCTCTTTGCCAGTCCCTACCTTATTTATGGACTTATATTTTTCCTAGGTCCACTGCTATGGTCGTTCTATCTTGCCTTTACAAACTGGGACTTGATTGCACCGACATATGATTTCGTTGGATTGAAAAACTTCACGAAGGCATTGGCTTCACCAGGTGTACAGGCCTCTTTCTGGGTTACGTATAAGTTCATGATGCTATTCGTACCGCTCGTAACGGTTATGTCTCTCGCTGTAGCAGTATTGGTGCAGGGATTGCCAAAGTTCAAGAGTTTGTATCTGATCGGCTTCTTCCTGCCATACCTGTCTTCAGGGGTTGTATCGTCCCTGATTGCAAAGGGCTTCTTGTCTTACAACAGCCCTGTTAACACTTTTTTGCGCAATACATTCGGGTTAGATATTGACTGGCTCGGAACGCCGATCTCGGCTCTTGCGATTGTTGGCATTATTCTAGCTTGGAAATTCACGGGCTATTATGCGCTTATTCTAACTTCGGGTCTTGAGAGCATTGATCGTGAAGTGTATGAGGCAGCCGCCATTGACGGCGTTACGAA
The DNA here is from genome assembly GCF_015558675.1 of Paenibacillus sp. 1001270B_150601_E10. Classification (GTDB taxonomy): domain Bacteria; phylum Bacillota; class Bacilli; order Paenibacillales; family Paenibacillaceae; genus Paenibacillus_B. The sequence goes on from NZ_JADMOL010000014.1 coordinate 64,928, forward strand.
TCGCCAGCGATTCTGGAGAATTACGTTGCCGCTGTTGTACCCAGCTCTATATACAACCTTGATTCTATCCTTCGGGGTAACGTTCGGGATCTTTACAGAGGTGTACCAATTAACAGGCGGCGGACCAAACTATGCAACGAATACGTGGCAGATGGAGATCTACAGTCAGGCCTTCAAGAACCTGCAAGCGGGGTATGCATCCGCAATCGCCATTATGGCGTCCGTAGTGACCTTTATCTCCATTTTCGTGATTCGAAAACTTCTGGAAGGTTGGGGTAAACGAAATGGTTGGGTCTAAAGAAAAAAGCAAGCTGCGTCTGACAATCCGATACATCATTGCTTCAGCACTCCTGCTCGTGATGGTCTATCCGTATCTGTACATGGTGTTGAACTCCTTTGCAGATTGGACGCAGATCGATAAGCAGCTCGTGCCGTCGAAATTTACGTTCAAGTCGTACGAATGGCTGTTCACTGGCGGTGAGGTCGGCATTGCTAGACCGTGGGTGAACGCATTCTTTAACAGTATAATCGTATCCGTGGCATCCACAGCCTTGATGATGGTGTTCGGTGTCATGGTCGCATACGCCTTATCCAAGCTGAACTTTAAAGGACGCGACACGGTGAACAACTTCGTGTTGTTCCACATGTTCTTCCCAGCGATCATCCTGCTCATTCCTCAGTTTCTCGTGATTCAGAAGGTAGGGCTATATGATACGTACTGGGCCATGATTATTCCAAAGGCTGTCAGCCTATGGGCAATCTTTATGTACACGAACTTCTTTAAAGCGATTCCGACCGTATTTATTGAAGCGGCGAAGCTGGATGGGGCATCGGACTTCAAGATTCTATATCGCATAATGATGCCGATGTCGAAGTCCATTACAGCTGTTATCTTCTTGTTCTTGCTGATGGAACGCTGGACAGAGCTCTTGTGGGATATGCTCGTTGTGCGCAGCGACAACATGCTGACGCTGAACGTGCTCTTGTCCCAAATGTTTGGACCTTACGGAAGCTATCCAGGTCCGCTGTATGCGGCATCCGTTATTCTTACCGTTCCGATTATCATCATGTTCGCGATCTTCGGTAAGAAGTTCAAGGAAGGCATGCAGTTCAGTCTGAAATAAAAGGGCATGCATTCGTCTGCATAGAGGAAGGCACTAGCTTACAAGCGGCTGGATTCACATGCAGACGTGCATCGCTTTTACACTAGAAAGGTTTAGACACCATTTCGATGCTTGGGAAAGGACAGCTGAAATGGTTTGAAAGGAGCAGAGGAGATGGATTCAAACGTTCCATGGTGGCGTCGTACCGCCTTCTACGAAATATACATGCCAAGCTTCTGTGACGGCAATGGAGACGGTATTGGCGATTTCAGAGGAATAGCCTCGAAGCTTGATGATCTGAAGGCTTTAGGGATTGGCGGCATATGGCTAACCCCGTTCTACAAGTCGCCAAAAGTTGATAACGGCTACGATATTGCTGACTATTACGCAATTGATCCTGATTACGGAACTTTGGAGGACTTTGAGGCTTTCATCAAAGCTGCTCATGAACGTGATATTCGCGTCATCGTGGATCTTGTATTGAACCATACGTCTTCTGCACATCCGTGGTTTCAAGCGTCCAAATCTTCGAAGGATCACCCGAAGCGGGATTGGTACATCTGGAAAGACCCTGTTGATGGCGGCATGCCAAACAACTGGGAATCCTTCTTCGGAGGGCCAGCTTGGGAATACGACGAAGCAAGCGGGCAGTATTACTATCATGCCTTTGCCAAAGAGCAGGTTGATCTGAACTGGGCGAATTCAGAGGTTAGAGAAGCCATGAAAGACGTCATGGGCTTCTGGCTGGATAAAGGCATAGATGGATTCCGTCTTGATGTCATTAACTTTTTAAAAGTATCGGGTCAATTCCCGGACAATCCTTATCAGGACAACGGTGAACAGGATCATCGATACGATAAGGATCAGGATGGAATTCTGGATGCGATTCGGGAAATATGCGAATTTGTCCATCAGCGTGAGGGCGCCTTTATGGTTGGCGAGGTTGGATCCGAGGAGATGCCGCTATTGAAGCAATACAGCGGTAATGGCCTTCTTGATGTCGTATTCAACTTTAATCTCGGCAGCCAAGAGACGTATCAGCCAAGCAAGCTGATTGAGCAAATTCTTCTCATGGAAGAGGTACATCGTTCGGATCAGGTCCCAACGTTATTTTTCAGCAGTCATGATATGGCAAGGCATATCAGCCGCTTTGGCGAAGGAGATCCTGAGCTTGAAGTGCTTCGCGCGAAGCTGATGGCAGCCTTCATGCTGACAGGCAAGGGAGTGCCTTTCCTTTACTACGGCGATGAGATTGGCATGCGGGACTATTACTCCCTTCGGATTGAAGATATGAGGGACATTCAAGGCTTAACGCATTATGATCTCGCCATAGAGGAAGGGCTGTCAGAAGATGAAGCATTAACGCGTGCGAATGAAAAGAGTCGTGACAAGTCGCGTACCCCGATGCAGTGGGACGGAAGCGAATATGGCGGCTTCTCTCAAGTAAAGCCGTGGATCGCGATGGGACCTCGCCACGATGAGATTCACGTCGCAGCGGAACAATCTAATCCAGATTCGATTTATGCGTATTATCAACAGCTGCTTATGCTTCGCCGAGTTCATCCTTCGCTTGCAGAGGGAGGCTATTCCAGAATTGAGCGAGAGGGAGAGGCGTTGATCTTCACGAAGATCGTCTCGGATGATATCTCGCTTGTTGCACTCAACTTTGGAGTAGACCCTGTGGAAATAGATCTGTCAGAAGTGAAGAAACATGCCCTGCAGCTTGCAATCACCTCACAGCCTATTGACGATCGTCAAACAGGTGATAGGGCAACATTGCCGGGTTATACTGGCGCAATATGGACCACCCGCAATTAAATCAATCGTACAAGAGATGTTGATCTTATTTTAGTTATTTCATTATATAAAGCGAAGATAAAGAGCGCGATTTTTGGATAGGAAAAGGAGAAATCCATCATGGCATTGCACAAGTCCGATGTGAAAACGTGTGAAACGTTATTGAAGGAGTACTTGGATAAGGCTCCGCTTGCCAAAGACCCAGTAAAGCTGAACTTCACTGGTGTTGGCGATAAGGATGTCTATAACATTACGGCTCCCTTTGAAGATCAAGGAGAGCCAGTTATCGCAGGTCGCGTGGAGTCTCGGGACAGCGAACATTCTGAAATTCATTTCTTTGTCGAAAAAGATGGTGCATGGGTACCTCGCGAGGGTGCGCCTGTGTTTACTCTTCAAGATCCATTCTTCACCTTTATTCAAGGTGAGCTTGTCCTAGGCGGTGTTCAAATTTATCCGCATCCTACACAAGAGAATGCGTTGATGTGGCGGACCGTATTCTACAAAGGCAATAGCATTCAAGAGCTAGCTCCATTCTTTGTTGGTCCAGATGCCATGAAGGATCTTCGTCTTGTGGAGCTTCCTAACGGAGAGATCGGCGTCTTTACTCGTCCTCAAGGAGAAAAGGGCGGCCGCGGAAAGATTGGCTTTACGACAGCGAAGAGCCTGCAAGATCTGTCTATCGCACTTGTAAATGAGGCTCCGCTGCTTCAAGGGCAATTTATTGATGAGGAGTGGGGCGGAGGCAACGAGCTTCACATCCTAAGCAATGGTCTCGTTGGTGTTCTTGGACATATTGCCTCCTTTGATGACGAGGGCAATCGTCACTATTATCCAATGGCCTTTGTTCTTGATCCGGCAACGGGAGAGCATTCCGACATGGAGCTGATTGCGATTCGCGACAAATTCCTCCCAGGTGCAACGAAGCGACCGGATTTGGTCGATGTTGTATTCAGCGGTGGATTGGTGCGCAAAGCGGATGGAACAGCAGATTTGTATGCAGGCATCAGTGATGCTGAAGCGCATCGTTTGACGATTCAAGATCCCTTTTTAACATTTGAGCAAAATTAAGCCTTAGGATTGGAGTACGACACCATGAATATCTATAGATACGAAGAGAACCCAATGATTACACCTGCTGATGTCAAGCCGCATCGGGATGACTTTGAAGTGATTGGCGCATTCAATGCAGGCGTTGCGGAATACAATGGGGAAATTCTGCTGCTGCTTCGCGTGGCAGAGCGTCCGATCAGCCATGATCCAATGATCGTGAAAGCCCCTGTATATAATGTGGAAACGAAGCAGCTTGATATTATCGAGCTGCGTACAGATGACGAGCGCTACGATTTTTCTGATCCACGTGTGATTCGCAATGTATCGAAGAGCTCGACGTTTGAGTATTTGACCAGCTTGTCCTATATCCGCGTTGCGCGCAGCAAAGACGGCCACAACTTCACGATTGATGATGAACCGTTGGTATACCCATCCCAATCCCTTGAGACATTTGGCATCGAGGATCCGCGTGTGACCCAAATCGGGGATACGTATTACATCTACTTCTCGGCTGTCTCTCCAGTTGGCGTTGGCGAATCCATGGTATCGACGAAGGACTTCAAGAACTTCACTCATCATGGCATGATCTTTGGTCCTGACAACAAGGACGTATTGATCTTCCCTGAAAAGATCAACGGCAAGTACTATGCGCTGCATCGTCCAACGACGAAGAGCACAGGTAATCCGGAAATGTGGATTGCTGAATCCGATAATCTGCTGTATTGGGGCAACCATAAGCATCTTGCAGGTCTTCGTGAAGGCATGTGGGACAGCGGCCGCATGGGCGGAGGCGCCGTTCCATTCAAGACGGAAAAGGGATGGCTCGAGCTTTATCATGGTGCAACACTCGATCATCGCTACTGCATGGGAGCGCTACTCTTGGATCTGAATGATCCATCCAAGGTGATTGCTCGCTCCGAGCATCCGATTATGGAGCCGGATGCAGAATATGAGAAGAACGGCTTCTTTGGCGACGTTGTGTTCTCCTGTGGAGCGGCCGTTCATGGCGATGTTGTGAAAATGTACTACGGCGTTGCCGATACATCGATGGCATGTGCGGAACTTAGCGTACAAGAAATTCTGGACAGCTTAAAATACGAATAGAAATCACGGTGCAGTTGTGGAATAATGAGATGTTGCAGCACCGTAATATAGTGAGCGCCAAGGCCCTGCGGGAGCCTTGGCGTTTCGCGCACGATAGGAGAGCATCATGAGAATATCAGACAATTGGAAGCTCCGGGATTTTAATGTGGGAGAAGCAAAGGATCTGGAAGTGGCCTCACCGGAATTTATCGATTATTTTTGGATGACGACGAAGGTGCCGGGTGATGTCCATTCAACCCTGATGGAACGTGGTGTGATCGATAACCCTTTTTTTGGGCATAACGATCAGAATTGCCGGTGGGTTGAAGAGAAAGTATGGTGGTATCGAACGGTATTTACCCATGATGAGGATGTAGAACCTGGAGCGGGAGAGAGAATGGAGCTCATCTTCGAAGGGCTCGATACCTTTGCAACGGTGTATCTGAACGGCGTAGAGCTCGGCTCTACAGACAACATGTTTATCGAGCATGCCTTTAATGTCACGCGCGAGCTAAAGAAGGGGAAGAATACGCTTGCTGTGAAGATCGATCCTGCGCATCTGCATGCAGAGAGCAAGAAGCAGTACTACTGGTCCGGCTTCAGCAAGAAGCGGATTTGGACCCGCAAGGCACAAAGCCATTATGGCTGGGACTGGGGACCTCGCCTTGTATGCGCAGGCATCTGGAAGGATGTTCATCTTGTGAAGCGCACGAAGGCTGCCATTCAGGATGTGTTTGCACGCACGACTGCTGTGGATGAACAGAAGGCTGCAATCGATGTAACCTTAAACATTCAAGCTTACGACCGCAAGGCAGGCTACTCTGCACAAGTGATGCTGAAGAATCAGGAGGGCCAAGTCGTCAGTGAAGCGCTGCTTCAAGTGGATCAAAACGAAGGTGTTCACATTGACGGAGCAATTATTGCTCAGGGCTTAAGCGGTCAGGCTACCCTGCATGTCCATGATCCCATACTATGGTGGACGCATGATCTGGGAGAGCCTTACTTGTATCAGCTGGAGGTTAAGCTGCTTACCGAAGATCAGGCGATTGATCAGTACACGCAGTCTTTTGGCATTCGTACGCTAGAGCTGATGCTTCATAACGAAGAAGGAGAGCATGCCTTTACCTTCAAGCTGAATGGCGTCAAGCTGTTTGCCAAAGGGGCGAACTGGATTCCGATCGACAGCTTTATTGCATCCGTTCCGGACGAGCGTTATACGCATCTGTTGACGATGAGCCGAGATGCCAATATGAATATGCTGCGCGTTTGGGGCGGCGGCATTTACGAGCGCGATATTTTCTATGCGGAATGTGATCGTCTTGGGATGCTTGTATGGCAGGATTTCATGTTCGCCTGCGCCCTCTATCCGGATTACAATCGCAACTTCATGGATAATGTGAAGCGTGAAGTCGAGCAGGTCGTCAAGCGTCTTCGCAGTCGAACCTGCCTTGCCCTTTGGTGCGGCAACAACGAGAATGACTGGCTGTATGAAGCGCTTCATGCAAGCGGCGAGATTCCGCATCCCTTCTATGGAGAGAAGATCTATCATGAGCTTATGCCTGCCCTGATGGAGGAGCTGGACCCGACTCGATTGTTCTGGCCAAGCTCGCCATATGGAGGCAATGATCATAATTCGCGCGAGGTTGGGGATACCCATAACTGGCAGGTGTGGCACGGCAATATCGAGCCACGTGTATTTGGAGAGCCTCAACTGCAGGATTACAGCGTAGAAGGCTTGTCTTTTAAAAAATTCAAAACGGATAACACGAAGTTTGCCAGCGAATTCGGCATGCATGCTTCTTCGAACCGTTATACGCTGGCGAGCAATATTCCAGCTCAAGAATTCTATTGGGGCAGCGAAGAGATGATGTATCGCAACAAGGATATGCATCATCCGAAGGGCATTCTGCTTATGGAAGGCTATACCGGCGCGCCAAGCGATATGGAGGAATATATGAACTTCTCCATGCTTACCCAAGCCGAAGGCTTGAAGTATGGCATTGAGCATTATCGCCGCAATAAGCCGCAGACAAGCGGGGCGCTGTTCTGGCAGTTGAATGACTGCTGGCCGGGCACGAGCTGGTCTGTGATTGATTATTATGGCCTGCCGAAGGCTGCTTATCATTACAGCCGCAAATTTTTCTCGCCCGTGCTGTACACCGTTGATCATGATGCGGATCAAGAGTTGTTAATCTGGGCGCTCAATGATCGTAAAGAAGTGCTTCAGGATGAAGTGATCCTGAAGGTATGTACGGTGGATGGAGATATTCTATGCCAGCATGAGTATTCTATTGAAGTGTGTGGCAATAGTAAACGGCTAATGGAGGTTATTCCGGAGAAGGATCTTCTTCATGGGGCAGATCCTTCGACTATTGTTGTTGTGCTACGCTCGAAGAATGGACTCTGTGAAGATAATTTTGTCTATTTGCGGGATCATAAGGATATGACCTTCCTGCCAGCAGAGCTGCAGATTGAAGTCGATGAGGATGAAGGGCTCGTTCGAATCCAAACGAATTGTCTTGCGCGCATGGTGAAGCTTGAGCTCGAGGCAGCTTGGATCGTGATGAGCGACAATTTCTTTGATCTTCTGCCAGGGGAAGAGAAGGTTGTTCGAATCACTTCAAGCGCGGGCAAGCCTATTCCGTGGCATACGCTTAGCGTCTCAGCTATAAACGGGAAGACGCAGGACTAAGGAAGAGATGAAGTGAATTTGTCTCCTACTGATGGACGCCAACGAAAGATTTCCTTTATAATGGGCTCAACCTAAATCTAAGGCCAACCATCTATAAGGAGGCGTTACCTATGCAAGCATTTCAATTTCAGAATCCAACCAAGCTTATCTTTGGAACCGGTCAAGTAGCGAAGCTGAGAGAAGAACTGGCACCTTATCAGCGTATTCTCTTGGTGTATGGTAGCGGAAGCATTATGCGGAATGGCTTGTACGATCAGGTAACCGCGATTCTTGCAGATATGAATCTTCATGTCATAGAGCTTGCAGGAGTAGAGCCTAATCCAAGGCTTCATACTGTGCACGAAGGCGTTAAGCTGTGCCTTGAGCACGACATCGATTTCATTCTCGCTGTAGGCGGAGGTAGTGTAATTGACTGCGTAAAGGCAATTGCTGCAGGAGCCAAGTATGAAGGCGATGCGTGGGATTTCTTGACGCGTCGTGCCATACCGAAGGCAGCACTGCCGATAGGTACGATCCTGACGATCGCGGCTACGGGCTCGGAGATGAACGGATCATCCGTCATTACCAACTGGGAGACGAAGGAGAAGCTTGGATTCGGAAGCCCGCTTGTCTATCCAAAGTTCTCCATCTTGGATGCGACGTATACGAAGACGCTGCCGAAGGATCAGACGGTGTATGGCATGATCGACATCATGTCTCACGTGTTCGAGAACTACTTCCATCATGATGCGGATACGCCTATTCAGGACGGCTGGATGGAGACACTGCTGAAAACGGTGATTGAGACCTCGCCTAAGCTGGTCGAAGACTTAGAGAATACGAAGCTTCGTGAAACGATCCTGCTAAGCGGTACACTGGCTCTTAACGGCATGACGACGATGGGTGTTCGTGGAGACTGGGCGACGCATAATATTGAGCATGCGGTGTCCGCTGTGTATGATATCCCGCATGGCGGCGGATTAGCGATTCTATTCCCGAACTGGATGAAGCATGTGCTGAAGGAGAATCCAGCACGCTTTAAGCAGCTTGCGGTCCATGTATTTGGAATCAATGCCGAAGGCCTTACAGATGAAGAGGCCGGGCTTGCGGGAATCGAAGCGGTAAGGGCATTTTGGAACTCGATCGGCGCACCAAGCCGCTTGGCTGATTACGATATAGATGATACGAAGCTTGAGGAAATGGCCGATAAGTGCCTCAAGTTCGGTCCATTTGGCGGCTTCAAGAAGCTTGAACGAGAAGACGTTCTGACCATTTACCGAGCATCCTTATAATAAGGAAGCGATTGGAAGATGATACCCGGTCCATGTTAAGACGGGCCGGGTTTGTCATGCTTCTCTTGAAGTTCCAATAATCCCATTTTGACGAAAAAGGCAAATCAGCGTATCATCATAAAGAATAAGGGTTCATGGGCATGTTAATGTCAAAGGAACCTTAAGGAATAACCTCTCTTGGGCATTGACGTGAAGCCTACTCTTGTTTACGATATAAGAATTGAATTGAAGCTGAATCAAGGCTTTATTATTGCCGAAATCCTCCCTCAAGGAGTTTTTCATAGAACTTGAACATTAAGATTTAGGAGGCACATTGATGAGCAAGCACCATGAGATGATTGTCGTTCTCGACTTTGGTGGACAGTACAATCAATTGATCGCACGCCGTATCCGTGATCTAGGCGTATACAGTGAGTTGATTCCATTTAACACTCCAGCGGAGAAGATTAAGGAAATGAATCCGAAGGGGATCGTGTTCTCTGGCGGACCGGCTAGTGTATATGAAGAGAATTCCCCGATGGTTGACCCAGCTGTTTACGATATGGGACTTCCGATTCTAGGCATTTGCTACGGCATGCAGATGATGTCTCATCAGTTGAAGGGTAAGGTTATGCGTGCAGGCAAGCGCGAGTACGGAAAAGCGGATGTTGTCTTCCAGGATAACAGTCTCTTGACGAAAGGCTTGGATGCAAGCCAAACGGTATGGATGAGCCACAGTGATAAAGTGGTTGAGCTTCCTGAGGGCTTTCGTATCGATGCAAGCACAGAGCATGCTCCAATTGCTGCAATCAGCCATCCGGAGAAGCGCTTCTTCGGCGTACAGTTCCACCCAGAGGTTCGTCACTCTGTGAACGGTAATGAAATGCTCAAGAACTTCTTGTTCGAAGAATGTAAATGTACGGGCGACTGGACGATGGAATCCTTCATCGAAGATAAGATCCAAGAAATTCGCGACCTTGTAGGCGATCGTAAAGTACTGTGCGCGCTTAGCGGCGGTGTAGACTCCTCCGTAGTGGCAGTATTGATCCACAAAGCGATCGGCGACCAATTGACTTGTATGTTCATCGACCACAACTTGCTTCGTAAGGATGAAGCAGAAGGCGTGATGGAGACATTTGGCGGCAAGTTCGATATGCACGTGATTAAGATCGATGCTCGCGAGCGCTTCATGAGCAAGCTTGCTGGCGTATCTGATCCTGAGCAAAAGCGCAAGATCATCGGTAACGAGTTCATCTTCTGCTTCGACGAAGAGTCTGCGAAGCTTGGAGACTTCGACTTCTTGGCACAAGGCACGCTGTATACGGATATCGTAGAAAGTGGTACAGCAACCGCTCAAACGATCAAGTCTCACCACAACGTTGGCGGTCTTCCTGAAGACATGAAGTTCCAATTGATCGAGCCATTGAACACATTGTTCAAGGACGAAGTTCGTAAAGTGGGCGAAGAGCTCGGCATTCCACGCGAGATCGTTTGGCGTCAGCCATTCCCAGGTCCAGGACTTGCGATCCGTGTCCTTGGCGAAGTGACAGAGGACAAGCTCAAGATCGTACGGGAGTCCGATGCGATCCTTCGTGAAGAAATCGCGAAAGCAGGCCTTGATCAAGAGATCTGGCAGTACTTCACGGCTCTTCCAGATATGAAGAGCGTTGGCGTGATGGGTGACGTTCGCACCTACTCCTACACCGTAGGTATTCGTGCGGTTACATCCATCGACGGCATGACAGCGGACTGGGCTCGTATCCCTTGGGATATCCTTGAGAAGATCTCTGTTCGCATCGTAAATGAAGTCGACAACGTCAACCGTATCGTGTACGACGTAACGTCCAAGCCACCAGCAACCATTGAGTGGGAATAATATAGGAGGCCCTAGAATTCTTAATCGTTAAGGATTCTAGGGCTTTTTTAGATTCTAATAACTTATCCAACTTGATATAGTTCATTCATCATATAATGGAAGTATTCATGTGAAAGGATACTCGAATATAGAATGAAAAAAACATGGGCAATTAAAGATTTTCATACAAACAAGGTGTTGTTTATTGAAGGAAGCAGCATTAAAGCAGCTATAGGTAATAAACATGTACACGAGATTCTTTCTTGCTTTGTTAACGATGGCGATTCGACAACCGTAACAGAATGGGGACTATCATACTGCAATAAGACGAATAAGGTACTGCTGGAAATTCTGTATCTTTCTAAAAAATTGGAATAAAAAATAGCGCTGTACATCGACGCGGAACCGGAAGATATCTTTGGCAGCGAACCATAAGAAGGATGGAAGAAGCCTTTTGCGTTTATCTTGTGCCAAACATCATAAGAAGCTTTCCATCCTCTTTTGCTAGCGCAATATATATGACTCCGCCTAGAGTTCCTGGAGGAAGTGTTCCTTCTATCATCCATGCTTCTGCAATAGGGTTATAGCTGATCGCAAATGGCGTTTCTTTTAGGATAGAAGGGTAATGATCCGCTAAATAGGGGAAGATCGCCGCTGCAGCTGCATGCATATCTGCAAGCTCACCAAAAGCGAAGTTGTTACCAAACCGATCTTGCTGAATAAGCGTATCGCGATCAGCAAAATAAAGCTCGAACCTTCCAATCAAGTGCTCATTATCCAGATCATGTTCCACAAGACCATATTCGATGACCATATCCTTTTGATGGACATTCCGCTTGCTTTTCTTCTTGTCGTTTACTTGTACGGTGATTTGATGGTCCCGAAGTCGGTTACGTTCTCGCTCCTGCTCCGCTGTCCATTTCTCCAAAGCATCCATGAAACTCATTATGAGTCACCTCTTATCCAGTTGCTCCATTTCTTACTGAATTATAGCACGGGTTTTAGTCTTGATTTGAATCCTACATGCAAAAAGGCCTGTAAGTCTGTACGAGAAGAGTCAAATATTGTGCAGGGAAGTTACATGCTTTTCTGCTATTATATTTACATATGTTCATTTCTATAGAACGGATATTACAGAAGGAATCTGCGATTGTTGATTCTCGATTCGTCCTGGAATATTCGTTACGGTCACATCGTTTGATTATCAGTGGGGAGTGAGATGAAGTGCACAGAACGTATCATGCATTGGACACGAAGGAAGTAGGCGTGATTAGAGGACGAGATGCGATATATATGGATGAATACATCTATTCGAGCCATAGCCGAAAGCTGACGCTAAAAGGCGAGTTCAACTACTCCTTGTTCAATGGGCAGGAGCCTGAGGAAGGAGAAGAGCTGATCCCGTTTGTATGGACGTTCCATAATGTGCTTCATGTTGAGAGTACGGAACTTGACTTCTACAACCAAGAGCGCCTAATCGAGGCGTCGTTTGGTTTAATTCAGCCCTCTGCAAGACTTGAAGCGATGCGTCAGGAAAGCAATGCCAAGCTGTCCGAGGAGCACCGTCACTTTGTGATTGCGACCTATGATGAGATCATTGAAGTGATTGCCTCCATGGATTATACGTTGTTAATACCTTAGTTGGAGAACGCAGCAAGCTGGAAGTCAATTGGAATTTATTTGGGGTTGTCAAGCGGGAGAAACCCTCCTATAATCAATAACAATTCAATACGGATCACTGGATGAAGTTTGCGGGAGATAGACACCGTCTAGCCGAAGGGGATAAGCTCTCAGGCGCTTATAGGTAAAATGCAGGATTGCATGTTTAACCTATAGCAGGACCGTAAATGGACAGGACTCTGGAGAGACTCCTCATAAGGAGCACCGAAGGGGCAATACGCAAAGCATGGCTTTCGTTCATGAAGTGCGTGCAAACTCTCAGGTAAAAGGACAGAGATCGCAGAAAGTTTTTTTGAAATGTCATAAAATGTGAATTCGTTCACGTTATATGGTTGTATTTCTGCATCAAATGTCCCCGGAGTCAAATCAATGGATTTGGCTCTTTTTTATTTGGTTTGGTACAAATAAGAGACAAAGGGGAAATGGACATGGAATGGTTGGAACAGGCACTGCAAGCAGTAAATACTTGGGTATGGGGGCCGCCGCTGCTCATCCTTCTCGTCGGAACGGGGATTTTGTTGACCATAAGGCTTGGATTGCTGCAGGTGTTTCGATTGCCGCTTGCATTGAAGCTGATATTCGGAGCAAAAAGCGAGGGAGAAGGCGATATCAGCAGCTTTGGAGCGCTAGCGACGGCGTTGGCGGCTACAGTCGGAACAGGAAACATCGTCGGGGTGGCAACAGCGATACAGCTGGGTGGACCAGGGGCGCTGTTCTGGATGTGGATTGCAGCCTTCTTTGGAATGGCCACCAAGTATGCGGAAGGCTTGCTAGCGGTAAAGTATCGAAAGGTAGACGAGAAAGGACAGATCTCAGGGGGGCCGATGTATTACATTGAACGAGGGCTTGGCCAACGGTTTAAGCCGCTTGCGATATTTTTTGCTTGCAGCGGGGTGTTGGTTGCTTTGTTTGGGATTGGGACTTTCCCGCAGGTCAATGCGATCGTCAGTTCGACTAGCACAAGTCTTGGCGTGCCTTCGATCGTAACGGCCATCATTCTCACGCTTGTTACCGCTATGGTGACGCTCGGAGGTATTAAGAGCATCGCGAAGGTAACAACTAAGGTTGTGCCTTTTATGGCCTTGCTCTACATTGGTTGTTCATTGGCGGTGCTGATCGTGTTCCGAGATCAAATCCCTCATGCTTTGAGCTTGGTTATTTCCAGTGCTTTTACGTCAACTGCCGCTCAAGGCGGGTTCCTCGGAGCGACGGTGATGTTAGCGATTCGAAGCGGGATTGCCAGAGGGGTGTTCTCGAATGAATCCGGACTAGGAAGCGCGCCAATCGCAGCGGCAGCGGCAAAGACCAAGTGGCCGGCGGAGCAAGGGCTCGTATCGATGACAGGAACCTTTTTTGATACGATCATCATTTGTTCGCTGACAGGCCTGACCTTGATCGTGACTGGTGCATGGAGCGGGTCGCTGAGCGGTGCTGCGATGACGCAAGCAGCCTTTGACGCAGCTATTCCCTATGGTTCGCTGATGCTCACGATCTGCTTGATCTTATTCGCGTTTACGACGATTCTTGGCTGGAACTATTACGGCGAGCGCTGCTTGGAGTATCTATTTGGCGTGAAAGCGATCATGCCGTATCGCATTCTATTCCTAGCGTTTATTGCGGTGGGCGCGTTCCTGAAGCTTGAGGTGATTTGGATTCTATCAGATATCGTCAATGGCTTGATGGCGCTGCCGAACTTGATTGCCCTGATCGGTCTATCGGGTGTAGTTGTTGCCGAGACGAAGCGATATATGAATCATTTGAAATCATAACTTAAAGCATAAAAAAAGAGCTTAGCCGCTGCTGCAGCGCTAAGCTCTTTCTTGTTTGTCAGGCCATCATCCTAGCGATAAGCTTATTGCTTTGAAAACAAATAAAGCGAGTAGTCCGTTTGCGGCCCCGGATGTCCTAGCTGCCGCAGCATCGCCGTCATATTGCCGCGATGATACGTTCCGTGATTCGCAACGTGCTGAACTAGCTCAGCACGGCTAGCTTGAAAGGCGCCGAATGCACAGATTTCCTCTGGATCTGCGTTTGCAAGCAGCTTATTGAATTCATCTCCCAGTTCAGAAAATAGCTGCTTCATGCCTTGGACGGATTGCCCCTTAGTGGTTGCTTCCTCTGTGTATCGCTCGGTAGAAGCTTGCAATGCTGCAATTGCATCTGGCGTCATCTCCTTGAAGCCTCTGTCAGCAAGTATAGCCAGCCAGCCGCGATCGATAACATATAAGTGCACCCATACATCATAGATGGATGGAAATACACTGTTTAGCTTCTCATGATACACGAGTACCGGCAGCTCCAGCAAATGTGCAAATACCTTTTCATTCGCCCATGCATGATAGTCGTACATGGCATATTCATTCTTTTTCAACGGTTATTCTCCTCTTCATAGCAGAGGGAACACGCAGTTTAAGGGGAATGATGCGTTACCCTCTAGGTTTATCCCCGCAAGCCTTTATCATCGTTTTCATCGAAAACGCCTCCTTTAGTGCATCTATGATTAGTATATAGCAAATAAGAGCCTAACCAAAGGCATGCAATAAATTGAACTCAATGCTCGATTCCGTTTGCTTACGCATTTACACTGGCATCGTGTTGAGAGACGGTACGCTTGCGAACCTGATGAACGATAATGACCGCAAGCAGCATGATGCCGGCAACAAGGGTTGCAGACCAAAATAACCCGTCAAACCCGATTCCTGCGGCATCATGAACGGTCTTAAGGAGCAGCTCTTTTACAGGCGGCGATGGGATCTTGTCGATCATAGACATCATGGTCGCCATATCCCCATTTGTGGGGATTTGAGCCATTGCCCCTGGCGTAAGCTCAATGCCTGCCTGCTGCGCATTGCTTTGCAGGACATCTCCAAACTGTGAGAACCCTCTCGTCAAAAAGCTTGCATAGATCGTAGGGGCGATGGTCATCCCCATTTGGCGGATTAGGGATACGCCAGCAAGCGCCACCCCTTTATTGCCTTTAATATGCTCGGTCGCGATGATATTGATCGGAGCGCCGATCAGCGTTCCGAAACCTATGCCGACGAACAGGCTCGCTATAACCATCTGCCAAGTATGTTCCACCCATAATGGGAACAAGGCGTAGCCGATCATGGCAATGATGCTTGCGGCAAACATGGTGAAGGTCGGTCCCTTCTTGTCGATCACGATCCCGCCCATAGCGGCTCCGACTCCAGCAGCTAACGCAAGCGGCGTAAACCAATAGCCGGACATGGAGCTTGCAACACCCAAGTACTGCTCCACATAGCTAGGAATAAAGATAACGGAGGCTAGAATACCGCCTGACAGCAGTGCCAATACCAAGGACCAGCGATAGGTTGGTGTCTTGAGCATGCTGATGGGCAGCACTGGCTCAGTTCCTTTGGCCTCCACCCTTTTTTCAAGATAGAAGAACATCACATAAAGCACGATCCCAATCATGACAAACGCAAGGAAGGGGACCGATGTAAAAATATCCTTAAAGGACGTTCCTTTTAGCTGTGTAAGTCCATACATCAAAGATAAGCTCGCGCTGCTGAGAACTAGAATACCTGCGATATCAAGTCTGGAAGATGTGCGCTCCTCTTGTTTTTCCAAAGATTTCGCACCAAGAATAAGCAGGATGATGGCAATCGGAATATTGATAAGGAACAGCCAGTGCCAAGTGCCGGCTACAGACAGAATAAAAGAACCGATATTTGGCCCGAGTACGGAAGCGATCCCGTTCATCCCGCCAAGCATGCCAAGCGCACGGCCCTGACGTTCCTTCGGAAAGGTATCAAGGATATAGGAGCTGGCCAAGATGAAGATGCCTCCGCCGCCAAGTGCTTGAAAGAAGCGGGCGATCAATAGAAAGGTGAATGTCGGACTAAGCGCGACTAATAATGATCCGATCCCGAATAGCGAAATTTCGGTTAAGAATAGGATTCTTCGTCCATAACGGTCGGAGAGCTTACCGACAATCGGAACACTAATGGTAAGCCCCAACGTGTAAATCGTAATAATCCATGCTCCCCAAGAGGGGGATACCCCGAAAGAGTGAATAAGTGTCGTTAGCGACGAGGTTATAATCCCGTTATCGAGCGCCCCCATAAAGACACCGATCATAAGGGTTATCATGGTAAGTCGTACCTTGTTGTTCATGGGTATACCTCCTTCAATCTTACGTCGAACAGATCTTCATGTACGAAAAAAAAAGCTGGATGCATTCAAGCAGCCAAGCAAGTAAAGAAAAATGTTTTACATAGTATAAGAATGAATAATCATAATTATAATAGTCATGAATGACTAATTAGTTTACGAGTAAAATATATCTCCTTTTGATCTTATAGTCAAGTGTGACTATAATGAGGGTAGGGGGTGACATCCATGATGGACGAGCGTGAGCTGCTGGTGCTTGGATTGCTAATGGTACAAAGCCAGCATGGCTACCAAATCAATGATTTTATAGAAAAGAACATGGGTCGGGTGTCGGATATGAAGAAGGCAACCGCCTATTCGCTATTAAAAAGGCTGGACAAGGCTGGGTACGTAGACGTAACGATTGAGCAGGAAGGCAATCGCCCGCCGCGTCAGGTATATACGATCACACCTCAAGGGGAAGTGTACTTTCTAGACTTGCTGCGCAAGAGCCTCGGGCAAATGGAGAACCTCACACCTCAAGGAGATATCAGCATTATGTTTATGGATCATCTCCCTGTGGAAGAGGTTACCGCCCGCCTTCAAGAACGGCATGCGAAGGTTGTGGAATATATCGATATGCTCAAATCAGTGCCGCCGCACGCTCAAGGTGCGGGTATCGATATCTCCATACAGCATCGCATTGCGCTGTTAGAATGTGATGAGCACTGGTTAAGCAATACCATAGAAGGATTAAAGAATGGAACGATTCAATTCTGATATAAAGCTTCACAATGAACACAACGCCATATGATGCCGACTAGGCGGATGGCGTTGTTTTCTATTCTCCAAAAGGAACTATTGTATTTTTCAATGGTTTGGATTATAGTTAAACTAACTTTTAGTAATAAGCTTTCCATGATAAATTCGATTTGGGGTGAAAAGAAGTGCCACGCGTGCGCAATGGGCATGTGCTGAAGTATGAGGATGGACAATATTTCATAGAAGCAGCGCCATTTATCACAGCCAAGCTCGATGAAGCGGAATTATACTTTAAGTACTTCGACCTGATGGAGGCGCAGGCAAGAGCGCTTCAAGCAACAGGGAAGACGGTTAACATTACGGCAGTCCGCTTTACGATCACAGATATCGATGAGCGGCAGTCGTGAATCAGCATCCTATCACGTTTAATATTTCAAATTAACAATAAGAATAAGGATCTTCGGGGCAGGGTGAAATTCCTGACCGGCGGTGACGTATCTGAGATGTTTAGCTGCGAAGCCCGCGACTCCCTATGCCAATTGGCATTTGGGACTGACTTGGTGCAATTCCAAGGCCGACGGTATAGTCCGGATGGAAGAAGATCATCATGTAGACATATTGAGTACCAGCTCAATAGGTTTATTTGATTATGCCCCGTCCAGCGTGTTTACGATGTGACGGGGCTTTTTGCCGTTTGGTCCTGTATTCGCGAGAGGGAGTTATTTGCATGAGTAGTCAATCAGAACGTTCAATGAACAAAGGAAGAGCAAGCAGCACAGGCTTCTGGCTTGTTGTAATCGGAGCAGCGCTGTGGGGTGTCGATCCACTCTTCCGCGTCATCCTGCTAGACACCTTTACGAGCAGCCAGATTGTGCTGCTGGAACACATTATTATTATGGCTATTGCCATTCCGGTACTATGGCGAAACCGTCAGGACATGAAGGGACTAAAGCTTCGTCATATCGGGGCTTTGCTCTTTATCTCATGGGGGGGATCGGCATTAGCGACGATCCTGTTTACGCAAGGACTTGCAGGCGGGAACCTGAATGCGGTGCTGCTGCTGCAGAAGCTGCAGCCGATCTTTGCGATCATCTTGGCACGCATCATTCTGCGTGAGCAATTGCCGAAGCATTTTGGCTTCCTGTTGGTTCTGGCACTGTTTGGGACGTATTTGCTTACCTTCGGCTGGTCTTTGCCATTTAAAGAAGTGCATGAATTTATCCAGATCGGAAGCCTTCTCTCGATTGGCGCCGCAGTATTGTGGGGCGGCTCTACAGTCATGGGCAGTTACATGCTGAAGTCGATGAAATATGAGACCGTAACGTCGCTGCGTTTCGTGCTGGCGCTGCCGCTTCTCCTTGGCATTACGGTATGGGAAGGCGAAGCGTGGAGTTTGCCGGCATCGATGGGGCAAAGCGGTCTTGTCATTCTGAATCTGGTTCTTCAAGCATTGCTGCCTGGTTTGCTGAGCCTGCTGTTCTACTATAAAGGCTTGAGCACAACGAAGGCCTCCTATGCGACGCTTGCTGAGCTCAGCTTCCCGATGGTTGGCGTTATCATCAATTGGATCGCGTTCCAGCAAATTGCGACAATCACGCAGATCCTCGGCTTTGTTTTTATTTGGTTCACGCTGTTCCTCATTTCCCGACAGAAGGAAGAAGTTCTGGCGGCTTAACACGAAGGCAGCTTATCAAGGATGATGCTCACTGCATGCACAGTGAGGTCATCCTTTTTTATTTACTTGGAATGTCAGGCGCTCTCGAATAGCATTAACGTTGAATCGCTTCAAGATAGGAGTGTTCATGGGTCTTTAGCAAGATGGAAAGTTGAATTATAGAGTGTGATATAGATCATATTGACTACTTATATTGTAAAACACAAGCAAATAACGAACATTAAAATGAAAAAATAGAGCGATTATTCGTAATTAGGGTTGACAAAATTCGACCTGATTCATACAATAAAGAAGCACAACAAAAACACATTTTTGCTTTTCGTATAATCCTGAGAATTGGCTTGGGAGTCTCTACGAGGTCACCGTAAATGACCTGGCTACGAGAAGATCATTGGACTTGATCATTGGAATGACCTGCATGTTCGGCATGCGTGGGTACATTGCTTTGAACGGAAGCCCTGATCTGTAAGTAGCCCTGGATCCATCCTTGGGCTATTTTTTGTTGTCAGAACTCATAAAAATGATTCTCATGAGGAGGATGTTGTATTCATGAATCGCTTCTTCAAAATCAAGGAGCACGGGTCAACGATCAGAACGGAAATTATGGCAGGGATTACGACGTTCATGACGATGGCTTATATCTTGGCAGTCAACCCAGATACACTTACAGCCTTCGGCAAGACGGGTATGGAATGGTACCCTGTATTCTTGGCTACAGCTATCGCAGCAGGCGTGTTCACGATTGCAATGGGGATTTTCGTTAACTTCCCAGTTGCAGTAGCGCCAGGGATGGGGCTTAACGCTTACTTTGCATCCGTAGTTATTTCGACGGCAGCAACCGGTCATCCAGTGACTTGGCAGATGGCGTTAACCGCTGTATTTATTTCCGGTCTTATTTTCCTCTTGTTAACGATAACGAATGTTCGCCAGATGCTGATTGATGCGATTCCAGACGGACTTAAGCATGCAATCACGGTTGGTATCGGTTTGTTTATTGCAATTGTTGGTTTGAAAAATAGCGGCTTGCTTTCCGTGTCAGTGGAAACGTTGAATGATGTAACAGCAGGCACATTTACTTCCTTGCTTGGATTCGAATCTGTGTTCGGAATGGGAAGCTTTACAGATCCAGGCGTGCTGCTTACGATTATTGGACTGGCCTTGATCTCCATCCTGATGGTACTTAACGTGAAGGGTGCGATCCTGTTCGGTATCGTCGGTACGACTTTGATCGGTATCCCGATGGGCGTTGTCGACTTCAGCACGATTGGTGCTGTATCCGAGAAGGCACCTTGGATTCCAGACTTCACACAGCTTCACTTCTTTGAATTTGACTTTGCAGGCATTATGGGTGTCGGAATCGTATCCATTATCCTGACATTCACCTTCGTAGAGTTGTTCGATACATTTGGTACGTTGGTTGGTACAGCTACTCGCGCCGGCTACATGAAGGACCCTGTTGAAGGCAAGAAGCGCGTAGGTAAAGCGATGCTGGTTGACTCTGTTGCGGTAAGCGGCGGTGCGATGCTTGGTACTTCTACCGTTACGGCATTCGTTGAGAGTACAGCAGGCGTAGCGGAAGGCGGACGTACAGGCCTTACGGCTGTAACAACAGGTGTATGTTTCTTGCTCGCCTTGTTCTTGGCTCCAGTAGTGGCGTTGATTCCAAGTGCAGCGACATCTGCAGCGCTGATCATCGTAGGGGTGTTGATGATGCAATCCGTTAGCGAGATCAACTTTAAGGATCTGGTTATCGGTATTCCGGCGTTCATGACAGTAACCTTTATGCCATTCACATACAGCATCGCGAACGGTATTTCCTTCGGTATCTTGTCTTATGTATTGCTTGCTTTCGTTTCCAATACATTTACGAAGTCCGAGAATAAATACAAGATTCACTGGCTGATGTGGGTCCTGTTCGTCCTCGTGCTTGCTCGCTATGTGATGATGGGCGGCGGACATTAATCGCTTTTGATGG
>NZ_JADMOL010000014.1:85975-95145 GCF_015558675.1 Paenibacillus sp. 1001270B_150601_E10
GACAAGACGCTGAAATTGCCATAGGTATATAAAAAGAGACCCAAAAGAAGGACACTTTAAAAGTGAATCCCTTTTGGGTCTTTTGTGTTCGAATCAGAATATAGGTGAGATATAGTACAGCAAAGAGGTGCTTTGGAATTTATGACAAGGGATAACAGCTATAAAGTCGCCATGTCACGGGTTCTCCTTACTTTATTTATGTTCATCCGCAATCGGTTGAACGGACTCATTCACAATAAGCTTAGGAAGCAGGCAAATATCCTTTGCAGGCAGCTCTTCATTCTCCATCTGAGCAAACAATACTTCAAAAGCGGTATCTCCCAACTCCGCAACATTCTGCTCAATGGAAGTTAATTTAATATCACTTAAGAATGGAGCAATCGTATTATCGTAACTCACGATCGAATAATCCTCTGGAATGAGGTATCCACCCTCATACAGCTTGCGAAATACCCCCAGCGTCATCATGTCGTTGCAGACAAAGAATGCCGATATATCGGTTTGCAAGAGCTTATCAGCCGCTTGATATCCACTTTGGATCCGATAATCACCTTCGACGATATACTCATCCTGGATCTCACAGCCATATTCCCGCATGGCTTTCATATAGCCATCCAGGCGGTAATCTCGATTCAGGGTAGACAGCTTGTTGGCGATGCATCCAATCCGGCGATGGCCATTCTCGATCAGATGCTTTACGGCGAGATAGGCACCTTTTTCATGATCAAAAAACACTTTGTTGCAATCAAATTCGGGATAGACCCTGTCCACCATGACATAAGGAATTTCAAGCTTCGATAATCGCTCAATCATGGGTTCAACATATTGATATGATTCTGTGCTGACAATTAAGAACAGTCCGTCCACATCTCTCGCAAGCAAGAGATCAATCATCTCTTGATCTTCTGAATACTTATCATCCGTATTCGTAATGATCAGAGCATAGCCATGCTGACGACAGTTAGCCTCCAGCCGTTTAGCAAATGATGAAAAGAAAATATTTTCGATATCAGGCAAAATGAGGCCGAACGTATTTGTTTTTTTCGTGACTAAGCTTCTTGCAATCTGATTGGCCGTATAGTTGTATTTTTTCGCGATGCTGCGTATCAGTTCTTTCTTTTCTTCGGAAACACGACATGGTTTATTATTCAGGACACGAGAAACGGCACTCAAAGAAAGGTTTGCCTCACGTGCTATATCTTTTATCGTTACTTTCATCGCAAATTAGTCATTCGCTCTCATTTCTAGGACTCAGTACTGTGTAAGCAGGAGAGGGATTGACGTTCTCATGCCTCCTTTCCATTTATACATGCTGGATCGATTTCCGTTTGCTGAAAAACAAAAAACAAGCGGCAACAGTCTTATTATAAACTGCCACCGCTTGCAGAGTGAAGAGATTACAAGAATAGAATCATGGAAAGTACGAACATGAATACGACACCAGCGATCATTGGAACGGATGTACGGCGTACGATTTCCAATGGACTCTTTTTCACAGATCCGGCTACGATCAGGACTACCGCAGATACCGGAGATACCGCACGCAGTAGGTTGCCGGCAAGACCCATAGGGATGGAGACGGCAATCGCCGAGATGCCTGCTGCTGTGGACAGAGCCACCATCAATGGAACCATCGCGTAGAACAACGCTGTTCCGCTGCCGCTCAACAGTACGATAAGCGCAGTCAGCAAGACGAGAATAAGCGGTAACACAAAGCCTAAGCCGGAGCCTTGAATATTCATCATTGCATCCTGCAAGGCTTCAATCAAGCCAATCGATTTTAAACCGGTTACAAAGATTGTTGCTGCAACGAGAAGGGCCACAATTGGCATCGCGCCGCCCATTCCCTTGAAGAAGGTTTCGGTTTGCTGAAGAGCTTGCTTTCCGCTCTTGCGTTTAATGACATCACAGATGATAGCCAGTGCAAAAGAGAACATAGTTGCAACTTCAACGTTAACATTAATATTCATGCCTGCGAACGTCTGTAAGCAATAGGTGACGATGAGCAGGATGATCGGAAATATCGGAAGCAGGGCGTAAACCGTCTTATACAGAGCGCCGCCTTCGATCGCCTTCACTTCCTGCAGCTCAACTTCATCAACATCGTTTGCCTTAGAACGCTTGTCCATGAATTTTTGCCAGAAGTAATGGGCTACCGCCATTAGAATAATGGTTGGAATCGAGATAACGGCATGATATCGGAATACATAATCGGTTACGGTCATTCCCATATATTCTGGATACTTGGCCAACTCTTGCGCGATCGCAACGTTGTCGCCGCCAAGCGGTGTTGGCATTACCGTTGCCGTTGTGGCAATAACGGCTGCTGCTGTTAAGGTGCTCATACCTGCTTTTCGCATAACAGGGTAGAGTGTAGCCAACAAGATAATCGCTAGATTTGATGCACTAGGAATGACTAGAGACAATGCATTACCTAACAAGAATACAATTGGGACTAGAATATAAGCTGATTTTATTTTTGAAACGGGCTTCGTAATAACGCTTACAGTTACATCATTCGCACCAATGGCTGTCATATAGGCAGAATATCCGCCCAAGATCAAAATGATGAAGCCGGCTGAGGTGAGCGTCTGCTGGAATTGCTGAGCAATCGCGAGCAATGGATCTAACCAGACTGCACCTGTACCCACAAAGTCTTTTACCGCAATGCCATTGCCTGCTGCGATGCCGACAAACATAAGCACGATACCCATAAGAAACATCGAGATCTTGATATCCATTTGCTTAATCAACATGTAGATAACGATGGATACGGCGATAATGGCAGAGCCATACATGATAATCGGATTCATATCAAATCCCCCATCTATTAGTAAGGTGATTGCTGTTATTGGTCTAGCGGATAAAACTTATAAATGCAATTAATCACATTTCTTCAAGCTATCCATGAACCATTCTTTGAACATGATGGTATCGATATCTAAGCATACCTTTGCATTGTTTGGTTGTTTCAAATAGCCTTTAAGGTCGACAACCGTACAGCCAGACGTAAGGCTGCCGTTCAATTCAACATCTACATAAGTGTCCACAATGTCGAACATTTCCGGCTTCAGCAAGTAAGCGATTGCACAACTGTCATACATTTTCAAGCCTGTCTTCATGCTGCCGCCGCGATAATGTTGGAACAGAGAGTGAATCATGTTGCCTGTCTTATTCATATCCTTGAGCATTTCGCAATCTTCTGGGAATACAAGCGCCTTCCAGCCTACATCAAGCCCAGCCATTGCAATCGGAACGCCGCTTGCAAAGACGATTTTCGCTGCTTCAGGGTCTGTTGCAATATTAAACTCGGACATCACGCCTTTATTGCCTCGAGAAGCCGAACCGCCCATTAAGACAATTTCTTGGATGTTTCCTTTCACTTCTGGATACATCTTAAGGAGCATCGCAATATTTGTCAGAGGGCCGATAGGAACAAGCGTTACCGGAACACTGCTTTCCATAATGGTGCGGCGCATTGCATTTACCGCGTGCTCGGATAGGAGAAGCTCTTCTGTCGGCTCTTCGAATTCAAAGCCATCCATTCCGCTCTGTCCGTGAACATTGCTTGCATCTTCAAATGCAACGAGCAGAGGTTCGTTGGCGCCGATCGCAACGGGTACATTTTTGTTGAAGAACTTCAATAGCTTAAGTGCGTTGTTTGTGACTTTGTCTACACCGACGTTGCCTGCGATCGTTGTAATCAGCTTTACATCCAGTTCTTCGCTGTATAATGCAATCGCTAAAGCAACTGCGTCATCAATCCCTGGATCCGTATCAATGATAATTGGTCTTTTAAGCATGTTTTTCATCCTCTCCAAAATGTTGTTGTACCTCACCCAGCGTAGGAATCGATTGTTGAGCTCCACGCTTTGTAATGGTTAAAGCTGCGGTCTTCGTTGCGAATTGCATGGCATGGAATAAATCTTGGTTATGCAGCATGGCATACACAAGTGCACCGATATAAGCGTCGCCTGCTGCTGTTGTATCAACAACCTTCTCCACCTTGTGGCTTGGGACGTGAACAAGCTCTCCATTCATGATTGTTACGCTTCCTTCAGAGCCCAACGTGATGATGGTGGAAGTAACGCCTTTTTCTTCAAAAACCTTGATGGCTTCTTTACAATCCTCGACGCTCATCGGATGGATGTTCGTCAGGAATGCGCATTCCGTCTGATTGACGATTAGCAAATCAATGTCTTGATAGGCTTCTTGTGCAATCGATTTTGCTGGCGCAGCATTGAGCACCGTGAACAGCCCTTTTTTCTTGGCCATATGCAGAGAAGACATCGTTGTTTCGTAATCACATTCGAATTGAGTTAAGAATATATCTCCGGATTGTCCAATCTGGGTTACGATACGCTCAACATCCTCCGCCTTTAAATCATGATTCGCACCAGGGCTTAAGATGATGCGATTGTCTCCATCTATACAGGTAATGACGGCAACACCTGTTGGACTTTGATCACTGGAATGAATGTAGGAAGCATCTACTCCGGTATTCGCAAGCTGCTCTACCAACTCAACTCCAAATACATCTCTGCCGACGCTGCCAATCATGTAAGTGGGTGCTCCCATTTTTGCGGCAGCTACTGCTTGATTGCCTCCTTTGCCACCGGGATTCGTCATAAAATTTCGGCCCGTGATGGTTTCTCCTTGCTGAGGCAGCATGTCCGCTTCAATAGTTATATCCATGTTCAAGCTTCCAAACACAATCAACTTGCTCACTTTAAACCTCCTCCTTGCTCTCTTCGTTATTCCACGAACTTCACCATGCCATACCCATGATGCTCGTTAGGACGACGAATGAATCCAAATTTCTCATAAAACGGTTCCGTATTCGGCGTGCACATGAGCCCTATATAGGCAGATGGGCAGGCTTTCTCGTATATATAGTCCAATATCGAATCCATAAGCATCGTTCCGATAGACCTGTGCTGATAGGCAGGATCGACAACAACGTCCTTGATAAAGAAGACGATGCGGTCATCACCGACCACTCTTGCAATGCCTACTGGACGTTCCTCATTGAACACAACGACGGAATATAGGGTATTGTGCAGTGCAATCTCAACATCAGCAATGGCATATGGCTGAAAGAGATCAGAACATTTTTGCCGCAGCTCACAATACATTTGTGGCATTAGGGCATTCGATACGACTTTCAATTCTGAAGTAAAATTCATGTCATTTCACTTCTTCCAGTTAAGGATTTTGGTTTTGATAAAACGTTTTACCAAGCTCTTGATGTAATGTTACCACCATGGTGAAAGCGTTGTCAATACATTGCGGCACTAAGAAATTTTTAACAATAGAATTCATTAAGGGATCTTCAAGCTGGATACTAGGCGTGATTAGAGAATAGTTTCGACCCATTTTTTTGTGGGAGAAGGATTGACAGGGGGCGGTATTTTTACTAGGATAAACGTAATTCAACTCTTACCCGTTTAAGTTTATACAGAGGGATCATGGATTACCTCAACATTTGAATATACACAAGCGTTCTCTAGGGTTCCGCAGCTTCATCAAGCTGGACTGGTCCGAGAGAGAACCACAGCACGTGCTGCTGTGCCACGGAGGGATAAAAGCCTGGGAGACTATTCATCAATGATGGATATCTTCTGGGCTTTTCTGCTGTCTGGAACCCAGTGAATGCTTGCCTTGGCTAAACGGGAAGAATAACGTAAGGGGGCTTGACGAAGATGAATGCACAATGGTTAAAAGTATTTTTCGCAGCTTTTTTTGAAGTGTTCTGGGTCATTGGGTTAAAGCATGCGAACACACCGCTTGAATGGATTGGGACTGTGATCAGTATCGCAGTCAGCTTCTATATGATGATTCATGCTGGCAAGACTCTGCCCGTGGGTACGGTATATGCGGTGTTTGTGGGGTTGGGCACTGCAGGCACGGTGTTCTCGGAAATTGTATTTTTCGGAGAGCCGTTCAAGATCATGAAGCTAGTCCTTATCGTTGTCCTCTTGATCGGGGTTATTGGTCTTAAAATGGTGACAGATTCCAAAGGTGTGAAGGGAGGAGCTTCTGCATGAACTGGGCATTTCTTATTTTAGCCGGTATATGTGAGATGGTTGGTGTCTTGATGATCAATAAGTGGCATCATGATAAAAATGTGCTGTCGCTCCTTTATCTCATAGCAGGATTTGGCGCCAGCTTTGTATTCTTAGCCTTGGCGATGGAGACCCTGCCGATGGGTACTGCATACGCTGTGTGGACGGGGATCGGAGCGTCCGGCGGCGCAATTCTTGGGATGATCTTCTATAATGAGCCGAAGAATGCGGCCCGAATCTTTTTCATTGCGCTGGTGCTTGGCTCTGCCATCGGGCTGAAGTTAATCTCGTAAACGGCCATGCTTGAGGATTAATTAGATGAATTCATTCTTTTGCTTCTATTGGAAATAACCTCAACCGAGTGTGCGAACAGCTAATGATAATGATCTCGATGATAAAAGAGACACCTGTTTTATACAGGTGTCTCTTGATTGGTTTTATAGGTAAAGCCTAATATAGAGGATTAATGATTAATGTTGGTTTGTCTGCATAATACGATCTGAATTAACTTCACTAATCAATTAATTCACAGTTATCACCTAAGCCATAACGCCCAATACGATCCCCCCATACAGAAATGCAACGAGAATAACAGGTGCAGGGTGATATTTCTTGATCTGAAGCGCCCAGAAAGCAGCAGCTCCGATAATAAGCGGATGAAGCCAGCCGATGGATTGGATTGACTCGCTCGCCAATTCCCAGGTCAGCACAATCATCAGAATAGCGATCACAGGCTGGACAAGCAAGGTCATCCCTTTAACCGCACGGGATTGACGATACTTTTTGAGAAGCTTCATTAACCATATAAGAGCGAGCGCTGTTGGAACAATCGTCCCGACGAGTGCAGCAGCCATTCCGGTCAGACCGCCGATGTGATAGCCGACATAAGCGGCAATCTTGGTTGCGATTGGACCAGGAAGCGTATTGCCGAGAGCCAGCATATTAGCGAATTCAAGATCGTTGAGCCAGTGATAATGTGTGACGATCTCTTGATACATCAGAGGGATAGAGGAGGGGCCGCCGCCATATCCCAATATATTTGCGGTGAAAAAACCAATGATGAGATTAATCCATTCCATTACTTATTCATGCTCCTTTGAGTTGGTTCAACGTTCTTGATGCTCTTCTGACGGTTCTTTGCCGCGATGCTTTCGAAGCTTATCCATCCAACTGTAATGCACGCTTCCATATAGAAGAAAGACGACTATAAGAATAGCCGGATGCAGGGAGAAGATTTGCATCAGTACAAAGCATAGGACGAGAGTGAAGATGGCGAACCATTTCCCAAGTCCCGAGAATACTCTCTCTGTAAAATCATAAGCAATCATGCCAATCATAACCGCAATGACAGGAGCAACCCCTTGGATCATTCCTTGAATGATCCGCGAGTGGCTGAGGACTTGAACGATTGACATGAGAGTAATCATAGCGACTGAAGAAGGCAGAATATGTGCAATGATCGCAACTGCTGCGCCTGGATATCCAAGCAGTCGATAACCAAGCTGACCAGCCATCTTTGTAGCGATTGGGCCGGGAAGCGCTTTGGCTAAGGCAAGCACATCTCCAAATTCCTCTTCATCGATCCATTGATACCGATTAACGGCCTCATGCTGAATAAGGGGGATGACGGATGGCCCGCCTCCATAGCCAAGCACTCCGGTTCTGACCATGGCCGCGATGAGCTGCCAATACCGTTGTGCTTTTGATGCTGCTCTAGGCTGTATCTCTTCCATCGTTATAACCTCATTCCCATTCGACTTTTGTATCGGGTAATTAATACCTGGCATTCCACGCTATTGATGCCGGCCAATGGATATAGCTTCTCTTTCATGAATTTCTCCATCTCTTGATGACTGGCGTATAAGCCGTGCATATGTAATTTGCTTGGTCCTGTCATGTGATACAGGCTTGTAACGGATGGGTCCTCGGCTAAAGCTGTCGCCACTTCTTCTAGGTGCTTGGGTTCTACTTCTACATTGAAAAAGGCAGATACCTGAATGCCGAGTTTCTCAGGATTCACAACTGCTGTAAATCGTTCAATGACACCTTCCTCCATTAAAGCTTGAATTCTTGCTTGAACGGCAACACGCGAAAGACCGATTTCTTTCGCCAGATCAGTATAAGAAATTCGGCCGTTCGCCATTAATGCAGACAGGATGCGTCGGTCTGTTTCATCAGTTACAACTGACGGATTGTTATAAAAATTCGGAGGATTCATTTCATTACAGCTCCTTATATCAATAATTAAACTTCAAAACGATTGTGATTATGATTATATGATTACATTATGTAATGTTATATCTAATGAATGAAGCTTTCAACAATAACTTTCAATATACAAGCGCTTTGTTTATAAATGAACGTTGAGGTCCGCTCATACCGGTCAGACGTATGACGACAATATAGGAGAGAATGATTAGTGAATATAAGAGCTTTTCCGAATGTTCATATAGGGGATGGATTCATGATCTTGATATGCGTGATCCGGCTTGAAGAAGGTGGGGAAAGAGCGGCAGCGCAGCTTGTACATCATACAGCACGGTGTAAGCAATCATGCTTAAGGCCTATATCGTTTATTAATACGGATACCAGATGGGATGAACAGCCTAATGAATTGTACGTATGAAGCAATTCAGCAGTGCGAACTTATCAAGCGCATGCAAGAGAGATACGACTAATCAGCAGTATCCTAAGCTGCTATTTGATTGCTGTATTGGGAGCATCAAAAAGTTGAGGAAAGAAGCTTGCATTTATATAGTGGGCGTGTTATATTATTAATCCGCCCTCAAAAGCGGTGAGGTTATCAGCTTCTGATTCGATGACATAATAAACATTGAAAAAGATGCTTGACCTTAAGAAGTGAATGTGATATATTAATTAAGTCGCCGCTGAATGGTGGTGAGCAAAAGAAAGTAACTAACTTTGTTCTTTGAAAACTGAACAACGAGTGAAACATTATTGAGAATTACATTCTCGTCAGCAATACAAATGAGCAAGTCAAACACTTAATGTGAACTTTGTTCGATTCTTGAATCGGCAAACAAAATTCGCTTTTATGGAGAGTTTGATCCTGGCTCAGGACGAACGCTGGCGGCGTGCCTAATA
>NZ_JADMOL010000015.1:0-36458 GCF_015558675.1 Paenibacillus sp. 1001270B_150601_E10
GAAGCAGCGCTATTTGGCAATCATTCATCAGGAGGCGCTTCGAATTGAGCATCTGGTCAATGATCTATTCGATCTTGCCAAGATGGAAGAAGGGCAGATCGATCTTTATAAAGAATGGATCGACCTTGAAGAGCTGCTGGAAGAAGCTGCACGGAGGGTGGAACTGAGCGCCAGGGAGAAGGGAATCGAGCTCAAGCTCAAGTTCGATGGCAAGACTCCGCTCGTCTATGCAGACGGCATGAGGCTGGAGCAGGTCGTTATGAACCTGCTAGAGAACGCGATACGCTATACGGATCAAGGGCAGATTCTGATGTCTGTCACCTACACGGTTAA
Organism: Paenibacillus sp. 1001270B_150601_E10; assembly: GCF_015558675.1. GTDB lineage: Bacteria > Bacillota > Bacilli > Paenibacillales > Paenibacillaceae > Paenibacillus_B. The sequence goes on from NZ_JADMOL010000015.1 coordinate 334, forward strand.
TCAGGTTTCCTTTGAGATTAAGGATACAGGGATTGGCATTCCAGAGGAGGAATTAGAGGAGATCTTCGAGCGGTTTCATCGAGTAGAGAAGTCTCGATCAAGAGATCATGGAGGAACAGGGCTTGGCTTATCCATCGTCAAGAAGCTTGTTGATATTCATGGTGCGACGATTCAAGTGAAGAGCAGATTAGGAAGTGGAACATCCTTTATTGTATCTCTTCCTCGTCAAGCGAATAACTAGGAGCATTCTCTTTAGGAGCTTATCTGTTTGCATGAATATGTACAAGGTGTGAACCACACAATTTCCACACAATTGAGGCTTATTCTAAAGATAAGTTCCTCTCTTCACAAATAATACTTTGGAGCTTCATATGCTCATAGAGTGGAACAACAAACTAATGCAAACGTTACAGACATAGGAGGGAGAAGCAAATGAAGAAGAAATGGTTTATTGCGCTTGGCGTAACAGTGCTTACGTTGGGAATCGGTACAGCTGCATTTGCGGACGGCATGAACGGCTATTCCAACCGGGATATGCAGGACATGCGTGCATATATGGAAGAGAACGGCATGAATGTTGAAGATATGCGTGCGTATATGGAGAATAACGGCATGAACATTGAGGACATGCGCGACTATATGAGAAACAACGGCATGAATGCTGAGGATATGCGCGCATTCATGCAGGAAATGCATCCCGAGCAGAGCGAAGCTGATATTGACCGCATGTATAATCACTGTCATGGCAGCGACTCTAATGGTCGAGGCATGATGGGATACCGCAGCTCCATGATGCGTTAATCGATAAGTATTTTTGTTTAAATCATAAAGTGAAATGCCCCAATAAGTTGGACTAAACCATACTTATTGGGGTTTTTGCGTTTGATTTCTTTTCTTTATAATAGATTCGAAGGAGGTTAGTTTTCTGGTCTCTTAGGATAAGCAAACGTATTATTGTCTACAATAAAAGAGGATATAATAAGCAAAGCCCCTTTCTAGCTTAACAAATTTGGCTCTGAAATGAAGTTGATTTTCAAGATTATATTGACGCTTCCGGAGTTATTCACTACAATAAGCCTATCAATATGTAGGCGATGGAGTTCGCCATATAACCGCCGCGAGGCTAATGACTCCTACCAGCGAAGTTCTTTCCCTGGTAGGAGTCTGTTTGTTTTTCGGCCATTTTTCTTGAAAGGATCGTAGAAATGATGAAAGCAATCAAGCAAAAATGGGATGCTATTTCGGAGAGGTGGACCTTAGCCGCTCTTTTCGGAACGCTGCTGAAGTGGATCGTGCTAGGAGGCGGAGTGGGGATATTAGCGGGAACAGCTTCTGCTATTTTCTTAAAGGGCCTTGATTATGTAACGAATGTACGCATGGAACATCCCTGGCTATTATTTTTCCTTCCTCTAGGCGGGGCACTTGTTAGTTATTTATACTTCAAGTTCGGTAAAAACAGTGCGAAGGGCAACAATCTGATCCTTGAGCAGATCCATGACGGCAAGGAAACGATTCCACTCCGCATGGCGCCGCTTGTGTTATTTGGCACGATTATTACCCATTTGTTTGGCGGATCGGCAGGGAGGGAAGGGACTGCTGTTCAGATGGGGGGAAGTCTTGCGGAATGGTTTGGCAAGCTGCTTAAGGTGAATCCCGTGGATCGGAAGATATTGCTCATTTGCGGAATAAGCGGAGGCTTTGGCTCCATATTCGGCACACCGCTCGCAGGCACGATATTTGGACTTGAAGTGCTGGCGATTGGGCTGATCAGTCATGAAGCGTTGATTCCAGCCTTTATCGCGAGCTTTGTTGGGAATGTGGTAACGAGCTCCGTGTGGGGCGTCAGCCATGCCCATTATTCCATAGGCGAGGTTCCTGCTCTGTCTGCCGTGGTCATCCTCAAGGTTATCGCAGCTTCGATTCTATTTGGCTTTGCAAGCATTCTATTCAGTGAACTTACCCATGCCTTGAAGAAAGGGTACAGCCTCCTGTTTAAAAACCCGATGGTGAAGAGTGCGGTAGGGGGCTTGGTGATCATCGGCTTGGTGTATCTGCTTGGGACAAGAGATTATCTTGGCCTAGGTCTGCCCCTTATACAGGATTCCTTCGATGGGGAAGTGTCGCCCTTTGCCTTCCTTGGCAAGCTTGTCTTTACCTCATTGACGCTAGGAGCTGGCTTTCAAGGTGGAGAGGTCACACCACTCTTTGCCATTGGAGCAACGCTTGGACATACGCTGGCAGGCGTGCTGCAGCTGTATGCGCCATTTTTAGCGGGCCTTGGCTTTATCGCTGTCTTTTGTGGAGCAACCAACACGCCGATTGCTTGTTTCCTGATGGGAATCGAGCTGTTTGGGGCGGATGCGGCTATCTATTTGTTTATCGCTTGCATCGTGAGCTACTTGTTTTCGGGTCATACAGGCATTTATTCGTCACAACAGATTGGGGTTTCCAAGAGTCAGCGGATCAGGATTCAACAAGGCTCAACCCTGGCTGCAGCAAAGGAAATGCGTAAGCAGCGACAATCGAATGATGAGGCGAGGGAGTAGATCGTGGTCAGGCTTTAGATTGCTAATGTTGAGACAGAAGATCAAATGCTTCCTATTATAATTAGGTATCGATATAATATTGCCAGTGTTATTTTTGAAAAAAGCCCCTGTTATCAACAGAGGCTTTTTTTCTTATGGAGTTCGTATAAGGCTTAGGTTTGAGATTCTGAGAACTATTCGTCAGAAGGGCCTGTTATTACTTGAAATAAAGTCATATCCCGATAATAGTTCGTTGACTTTATTGTATTTTTGATCTTCACAAACTCAGGGGTGTATTTCACAATGACTCCTGCATCCACCATGCAGTAAACACCTGCACTATCCTCCTGCCAGGCCTCCACATAGGATTGGGACAGGGCAGCGGCAAACAATTCAATATCATCTACAATCGTTCGGGTCATTTGCTTTCAATCCTCGAAAAGCTCGTCCACCAGCTCGTCTACTTCATGTCTGCGTGCTGCGGTAGCTTCTTTATCTAACGTTATTTTATTTCCTTCAATCAGAACGACATCTCCGACCTCAGCTTCGCTTGGCAGCAGATGCTTCGGATACTCAATCGTATGATCATCAACTTCAATGACGGCAATATCGCATTCAAATCGATCAATAATTCCGCTTATCATTTAATCACCTTTCTATGTGAACTGGATATGGATGCAATAAGATACAGCAACACCTTTCAATAATTATCGCATATTTTCGATTCACCGTGTTTATAAACTTTAAGTATATTGTCCGTTCGTTTACAGCAATTGCATGATCAGCCATGAACAAATAAGAACATTTTTTTATTGTGTATAAGGTTTAAAAAATGGGTGATTTTACCCATGATATCTCTTTTATAAGCGCGAATCAAGCATCTTAAAATGACTCTAATCCCATTCGCAGTCAGGATCTAGAGTCTTTATTCATATTTGAACTAAAGGATTGGTGAAAATGGCGTTCAAAAGGGAATCTGAACAGGAGTATGGAAGTGATTGACAAAACAGTTTTTACCAAATAATATTACTTACGAGTAACATTACTTAGGAGTAATATCATGATCGATGCAAGATGCAGTTGAGAAGAACCTCTTCTTAGAATTGGGCGAAAGGAGTTTTAATGAAATGCAAGCTAGTAAAGGATTGAAAGGAAGGGAGAGCCGGGAGAGAATCATGGCTGCGGCAGCTTATGAGTTTGCTTGTCATGGTTTTCACGAAACGAAAATTAGTTCAATTGTTTCACGCGCCGGATTGACGCAACCTGCATTTTATCTCTATTTTTCAAGTAAAGAAGCTATTTTTAATGAATTGGTCGATGATTTTCGGTCCCGGCTATTCCGGTTGACCGAGGAACTGCGCCTAACCGCTGGAATGAGAAAAGAGGAGTTAGCACAGCAGACCTTGGGCGCTGTTACCGCATTGTTCCGCTTCTTGGCGGAGGATCCGAATTTAACGCGGATTGGCTTATTTCAAGCGCATGATGCCGAACAATGCAAAGAGGCGGCGATTTCCTTGGTAACGGAAAATTTACTTGCAGAACAACAGGCTGGCTATTATCGTACCGAATTGAATATGAGCATCGTTGCGGCTTCCATTGTAGGCATGATTGAAAGGTTAACAGCAACATGCTTGCTGCCCGGCGCCTATGAACCGGAAGTAATCGCAAAGGAAATTATGAATTTGCTTATGTACGGGATGACCACTGCTTTAGAGTCATAAGGGCTCATTAGACGGTTATTTTGAGGGGATATGGTTATGGGAACGACAGTTCACGGCGAGCATCCAGTCAGCAAGCAGGAGAGAAATGTATCACTTGCATTGTTTGCGCTGGCTATGGTTGCGTTCACGATTGGTACGACAGAGTTCGTCATCATGGGGTTGCTTCCGGATGTAGCCCGCGACTTGCAGGTATCATTGTCCGATGCCGGCATTCTGATAAGCGGGTATGCGCTTGGTATTGTCATCGGTGCGCCGAGTCTGACCGCATTGACGCGGAGGATGTCCCGCAAGACACTGCTGTTATGGCTGACAGCCTTCTTCATTGCTGGTAATTTGCTCTCAGCGCTTAGCAATGATTATGTCGTTCTGATGGCTGCTCGGGTACTAGCGGCTCTGGCGCAAGGTGCCATTACCGGCATAGCGGCTGTGGTGGCTTCCCAGCTTGCTCCTCCACACAAGCAAGGGAACGCCTTGGCGATGGTTATGATCGGGACGGTCATTGCTAACGTTGTCGGGGTTCCCGCAGGGACCTATCTAGGACATTGGCTGGGATGGCATTTTCCGTTTTGGGTCATAACAGCTTTAAGTCTAGTCAGCTTTCTGGCTATTCTGCAATGGGTTCCAAAGATCACAAATGAATGGTCCCCAAATGTAAAAACGGAATTTGGGGTTCTTGCCCGGCCCAGGGTTATCCTGACACACTTTATGACCGTTTTCAGCTTCGGCAGTGTTTTTGTTGTGTTCACGTACATTGCCCCACTCCTTCAGGATGTGGCCGGGTTCAATCCGAACCAAACGAGCCTGATGCTGGTCTTGTTTGGCGTCGGGACAATTGTGGGAGGGCTGATAGGAGGGAAAACGGCAGATCGGGCGTTGCTGCCTTCACTGATGATTTTTCAAATTGGATTGTTGGCTATTTTGCTCTTGTTTGCACTGTCATTCCAGAATCAGGCCGTTGCCGTTGCAGGGTTGTTCCTGTTTGGCGTAGCTGCTTTCGGCATCGCCCCTGGGTTGCAAGTATTGATCATTCGTGAGGCCAAGGATGCTCCGGGCCTAGCTTCTTCCTTTAACATCGCGGCCTTTAATCTGGGAGCGGCGGGCGGCTCATTTTTGGGCAGTTTGATGGTAGACAGTGCCTTTGGTCCAAAATCACTGTTTATCATCAGTGCGGTGATGATCATCGTGGGTTTGATCCTGTCAGTCGTTCACTATTTGCTGCGGGAGAAGTCTCAGGATGCTAGCGTCGCGCATGATAGAGTTGTTTAATCTCATTTTGAAAATAGGGAGGAAATATTGTGCAAATGGCAGGCTTGATTCTTCAAGCAATTTTGGCGCTGTATATCGGGCTTGGGGGAATTGTAAAAGTATTGCGGTTGCCGTTTCAGGTCGAGCACTGGCATCAATATCAGTATCCGATGTGGTTTTTGACGGTCACGGGCATTCTGGAGGTTCTTGCCGCATTCGGCTTGATCAGAGGTTATTGGAATCGGTACTTTGCGATCGGCGCTGGCATAATCATTATCGTTTTGATGATCGGAGCCATCTATACTCACTTATTTAAAGTCAATCAGCCGCTGACCATGGCGATTCCCGCAGCCATCTGTTTGGTACTTGCCGTTGTTGTCATCATTCGAAATTTAAAATAAATCTTCTCTTATCTTCACTATCAGAGGTGGCTAATGAGCAAACAATCCACAGCCTGTTGTATTGTCGGAGGAGGACCTGCCGGTGCGGTACTTGCGTTATTGCTTGCCCGGCAGGGTGTTCCGGTTACACTGCTGGAGCAGCATACATCGTTCGATCGGGATTTTCGGGGCGACGTGCTTCATGCATCCGTTATGGAGATTATGGATCAGCTTGGCCTGATCGACCGGCTTTTCGAGCTTCCACACACCAAAATTTTTTCGGCAATCGTCGATTCGCCCGAAGGATCCATCGTCCTTGATTTCGGCATGATCCGCTCCAAATATCCTCACTTGACGACCATACACCAATCGCAATTTCTAGCGTTTATTGTTTCCGAAGCTTCCCAATACGATCATTTCAAGTACGTGATGGGTGCTAAAGTAATCGAGTTATTAAAGGAAAACGACCTCGTGCGCGGTGTAAAGTTCCGTAAAAACCAGGAGGTGCATGAAGTAGAAGCCAACGTGACCATTGCGGCGGATGGCCGTTTCTCCACGGTAAGAAAATTGTCGGGGATGGAGCCGATGTCCCTGACACGACCGATCGATGTCATTTGGTTCAGGGTGCCGCGCAATGAAGGGGATCCCGAGCATTTGTTTAACCGGTCCCGGAATGGCAGTATGCTGGCTTGTGTCAATCGAGGGGATTATTGGCAGATGGGGATGTTTATTCCGAAAGGCACATTCCCACAGATTCAGGCTAAAGGAATGGAGTCTATGCAGCAAACACTTGGCAATCTTGTCCCAGAGTTTGCCGAACGCTTTGCTGGTCTTTCCGATTGGAAGTCTTTCTCGATCCTCTCGGCGTCGTCCAGCAGGTTGAAGAAGTGGTACATGCCAGGACTTCTGTTTATCGGAGATGCGGCGCATACCATGTCGCCTCTAGGGGCAGTCGGCATTAACTATGCTATTCAAGATGCTGTTGTAGCGGCCAATGTTCTTGCCCACCCTTTACAGATGGGAGGCGTTACCTTGAAGCATCTCGCTTCTGTTCAGAAACAGAGGGAGCTGCCGACGAAATTAATTCAAGCCTATCAAGGGGTGATGCAGAAACAAGTCATCGATTCTGTTCTGAATAATCGCAAATCATCTCCAGGCTTCAAACTGGTTAAACGGTTCAAATGGCTTCGTAAGCTAATCGTTATTCTCGTTACTTCAGGGTTTAGACGCGTGCGTATACAAGACCAATCTAGCATGCGCGCATTGTAGATAGAACAGAGGGAGATGGAGGAAAGAGGATGAATCAAATCGTTGGCAGTCTGGCCAAGTATTCGCTATCAAGCGTTCAAAAAAAGCTGTATACTCATCATCAGTTCTATCCTGAAGACCCGTCCTATAATTTATGCTACTGCTACAAAATAGAAGGAAAGATTGAGCTGAAACGGTTTGTCCGCGTCTGGGAGTTAGTGTATGGTAGCGGCGCCGTATTCAAGGTCCATTTCGAGCAAGATGAAGCAGGGGCTCCATTCCAAGTTTACGATGCTTCAAGAATGATAAAAGTAGATGTAGAGTACCTGCAATCGATGACAGTTGAGGAAAGCGACCAATACGTAATGGATTGCACCATCAAGGCATCGCAGACTTGCCTCGATCTGCGGCAGTGGCCGATTACCCAGTTGAAAGTATTCTATAGCGAGCAAGTCAGTTATTGGACGATAAATATTCCTCACATTATATTTGACGGCTATAGTTCCTATCACAAATTTAATGAGTTCTCAAGGCTTTATAATTGCGAAAAAAGCTTGGATGAGCTGGAGGCGGAAGCCGACATGCACACCAGCGATCTATCCTATCTAGAACAGGTTACAGAAGATCAGACGGCTCATAATGTCGACGAGCAAGCGCTCGCTTATTTCCAGAAGGAGTTGGAAGGGGTTGAAGCGCTGAGCATCGGACAGCTGGAGCAAAATCGTGATGAAGCTGGGAGACTTGAAGGTCAAGAGACATCTTTTGATCTGTCACCCGGTCTATCCGAGCAAATCCGAGCGTATATTTCCAGCCATCATCTGACGGATTTCAGCTTTTTCTTGGCCGCGTATGCCGTCTTAATCCATAAGCTGTTCAGTCTAGATAAAGTAGCAGTAGGTATCCCGCTGGCGAACCGTTCCAAAGCTAATAAAACCACTTTTGGCTTCTATGTGAACAGCTTGCCAATGGTCGCCGATGTGCAAGGCTCAGGCACTTTCCAAGAACTCTGCCGTTCCATCAAGCGTAAAACGATCAGCTTGATCCGCTACCAAAACTTCGATTTTCTCTCACAAATTCACCGGGTGCTGCCACACAAAAGCTTCACGGGCACAACTAAGTTCAATACTTTGTTTACTTATTATTTGCAAAAGTTGTCCTTCGATATTGATCAATGCAAAGTGACGCAAATGCCGGTTCCGGCCCGCTTCTTGAATTTTCCTTTAAATGCCGCTGTCCAAAGGCTGGATGATACCTACCGTATCAAAATCGAATATGGCGCCTATTTAAAGCATGCAGACCTAAAATCGATCTATTACGCGATTATTGAAAGCATTATTAGTACGGAAGATCAGAGGATAGCCGACATTCAAGTCATGCAAGCGGAGGAAGGCCGAAAGCTAGAAGAGATTCTACGTCCAGGGAGACGCTTCCCAGTAACCGATACAATCCATCATGCTTTTATGGAGCAAGCCCGGCATAATCCGATGCACACGGCCGTTCAATACGGAGATGTGCAATGGAGTTATCGGGAGCTCGATGAACGCTCTAATCAGATTGCTAATTATATAATCGAGCATTTTCCAGCAGAAGCAGACAAGATTGTCATTTCATTTCACCGCTCGCCAGTACTCATTGCCCTTATTCTAGGGGTTCTCAAAGCGGGCCGTGCGTATGTTCCTGTTGATCCAATCATGCCTGCCGGCCGGCTGGCGCATATTTTATCCGATCTGAACCATCCTCCTTGTCTGACACAAGCTGACTGTCTGAAGTTATTGAATGAAGCCAGGAATGTTTATGTATGGGAGCGCATCGAAAGCGAATTGGCGGCGATGCCGAAAGCTCTGTCGACTGAGACGAGCAGCGCTGGACATTTGGCCTACATAATTTATACCTCCGGTTCGACAGGACTTCCTAAGGGCGTGATGGTTACACATGGCAATGTATTAAGGTCATTTCAGGCATCCGCCCATGAATTTGCGTTTCAAGAGGAAGATACATGGCTATGGTACCACTCCTACGGCTTCGATCCGTCGGTATGGGAAATTTTCGGTGCGCTGCTGTACGGCGGCAAGGTGATCGTTGTCGATGAAACGATGCGGAAGGCTCCGGATGAAATGTACCAGTTAATTGTCCGCGAAAGGGTAACGATGCTCCAAATGACGCCATCCGCTTTCCAGCAACTGATCGGAATTGTGCGGCGGCAGGAGGATGTAGCGCCGCTAGCCCTCAGGTGCATTTTAATCGGCGGCGAGACATTGCGTTTTGCCATGCTCAAGGAGTGGATAGATCGTTATGGGGACCAACAGCCCCGGCTCTATAATGTATACGGTCCGACAGAAACGACCATTTTAGCGACGTACTACCGAATTACCCGTCATGAAGCGATTGCTGTCGGGGAAAGCATTATCGGACGCCCATTGCTTGATGTGGAACTGTACGTCAAGAACCGATACTTGGACGACCTTCCATCAGGAATACCTGGCGAACTGTATATTGGCGGATATGGTGTATCCAAAGGCTACTTTAACCGCGAGGATCTGACGAATGAGCGGTTCCTGTCGGGCATGCCCTGGCAAGGGACGGTTTATCGTACTGGCGATCAAGTAAGGTTGCTGTCGGATGGCAATCTCGAATTTCTGGAGCGGGTGGATAATCAAATCCAGCTTCGAGGCTACCGGATCGAATTGGGAGAAATCGAAACTGCTCTGCAGCAGTATCCTCATTGCAAAAGTAATGTTGTAGCTGTGCATACATTTGACGGGGAAGACAAGCGGCTGGTGGCATACTTGGTCATGGAAGAGGGGGAGTCGCTTGACGAGGCCGAGATACGAGCATTTCTGCGGACGAAATTGCCGGAGTATATGATACCATCGGTATGGGTTGCAATTCCGACTATTCCGGTGACTGTGAACGGGAAAGTGGATTATAATGCTCTGACTGTTCCAGCGTTGGCGCCAAGCGTCTCCATTCCAGAGGATGGCAGCTTCGAACAAAAGATTATAGCGATTTGGAAGCAGGTATTGAAGACGGATCATGTAGGCAAAGACGACAATTTCTTTGATATCGGCGGTACTTCCTTACTGATCTCTGATGTTTATTACAAGCTGGCAGATACACTTCCGATTAAGCAGCAGTTGTCGATGGTTGAGTTATTCCAATACACGACACCGCGTGCCTTGGCCGCATTTCTTCATCGATTGAATGATCAGGGGACACGGCAGTCGGATAATCAACAGGTAGGCAAACGGAAAGAAGCACTGTTGCGCAGACGGAAAAACGGGAAATAAATGAGATCGTATTGGAGTGGAGAGTATAAATGGCGGAATTCAATGCGGAATTTACTGATATCGCCATCATTGGAATGGCGGGGAGATTTCCAGAAGCTGATAGCATCCAGGAGTTGTGGGAGAACCTGAAGGCAGGCAGAGGAGCCGTACGTACATTTGAAGAATGGGAAATCGCAGAGTCCGGGGTAAGCGACATCATGCGAAGAAACGTCAGCTACATTGCCCGGGGAGGCGTATTGCAGGGCGTGGAGAACTTCGATGCCGATTTTTTTGAATTTACGGCCAGCGATGCCAAGCTGACGGACCCCCAGCAAAGGTTGTTTTTGGAATGCGCCTGGGAGGCGCTTGAGAATTCCGGCTATCCTCCGGCCCCAGATCCGCAGGCAATTGGCGTGTACGGCAGCATGAGTGCGAGCACGTATTTGCTGCGCCATATTAGCCAAAGTCGGGAATTTGGGCAAGAAGTATTAAGTTATCCGGTGATGATCGGCAACGATAAGGACTTTCTCTGCACAAGGGTATCGTACAAACTGAATTTATCCGGTCCCAGCGTCTCCGTCCAAACGGCATGCTCCTCCTCGTTGGCGGCGGTTCACATCGCTTGCCAAAGTCTGATCAACGGCGAATGCGAGATGGCGTTAGCAGGAGGGGTGAGCATAACCGTTCCGCAGCATACTGGATATGCGTATAAAGAAGGCGGGACGTTATCCCGCGACGGCTGGTGCAGAGCATTTGATAAAGAAGCAAGCGGAACAGTAAAAGGCAATGGCTGTGGCATTGTTCTGCTGAAGCCGCTTGAACAGGCGATCAAGGACCGTGATACGGTCTATGCGGTTATCAAAAGCACCTCTTTAAATAACGACGGGCGGTTAAAAATAGGCTTTACTGCACCAAGTTTGGAAGGGCAGTCTAAAGCAGTCAGGGATGCCATTGAAATGGCGGGTATTTCCGCCGAAGACATCCAGTATGTTGAAGCGCACGGTACCGGCACGTCCTTGGGCGATCCGATTGAGATCAAGGCGCTGACGGACGCTTTTGCCACAACGAAAAAGCAATATTGCGCGGTCGGTTCGATTAAGCCAAGTCTTGGCCATCTGGACGCGGCTGCAGGGGTAGCGAATCTGATCAAAGCGGCAATGGTTGTTAAGGAAGATGTCATTCCCGGCAGCCTCCATTTCCGTACAGCGAATCCCAAAATTGATTTTGTGAACAGCCCCTTCTATATGAATCGAGAGCTGCAAATAAGGGGCAAAGGGGACAGCATTCAATATGCCGGCGTGAATTCGCTTGGAATGGGTGGTACGAATGCGTTTGCTGTGTTGCAGAAGGGGCCGCAGCTGTTAACAGAGCCGATGTCAGGACCTTACTTGTTTGTTTTTTCGGGAAAAACAATGCAGGCGATGCAGCAAATAACAGGCCGTCTGAACCGGCATCTTACCTCCCATCCAGAGCAAAATTTATCAGATATTGCGTTTACGCTGGCCGCAGGGCGCAAATCGTTTGATACTCGTACGTATGTGGTTTGCCGGAGCAAAGAAGAATTATTAACCGCTACAGCGGATCAAGCTCTTCTTAAGAAGCGGTCCGGCAGCCAGTTTGAAATTGGCGACATACCGCCTGTCGCGTTTAGACTCAACACTTCTGCACATCGAGACTGCTACCGGCAATTATACGATGCTTGGCCTGCCTACCGAACCAAGTTTGATCAGCTTCAGCAATTGATAGAGGAGTCAGGGGCATGCACATTGAGGCCGTGGTTGGAGCCTGGTGAATCCAATTCGTCAATGGACGTAGTTAGCCCGTCAGACAATGAGCTTGCCCTGCATTTCCTCGGTATTCATACGCTTGCTGTCTTGCTCGCGGAGTTAGGGATGGAGCCGGAAATGATGTATTACGAGGACTTGTTAACCGAATGGGTAGCTTATTCCGTTGCCGGTGCATGTTATCCGGATGAAGCATGGAAGGTCGTTGCTGCGGGCAGTGCGGGAACTTTGGAGGCAACGCCAATGACGAACGAACCGAAGATCAAGATTGTTGCAGCAAGTCGTGAATGCGACAGCTATGACGAACAGAGCCTCGACGAGACATCCAGTGTAATTACGATCCCCTTTGGCGATGCACAGGCAGAGACAATAATGACTGGATTGTTGATCGCGATTGGCAATGCTTGGGTGTCCGGGCGGGAAATCGATTGGGACCTTTTGTACCAGGATTGCCCGGTTGGTCGCGTTCCGCTGCCGACGTATCCTTTCGAGAAGAGGAGATATTGGATTGAGCTGGAGCACAACCGCGAGGAAGACTTACCTCAAGTGGATAAGGTGGCAGCTGAAGATACACAAACGGTTGAACAGATATTGACGGACATCTGGAAAAAACGGCTTGATATTGAAGAATTTTATCCGCATGAAGATTTCTTCCTAGACCTCAATGGGGACTCTCTTCTTTCAATCGAAATCGTATCGGATATACGAAGCAGACTGAACATAGACTTATCACTCCATGAATTTTCACAGTATTCGACTATTAACCGATTGGCTGACCAGGTAAGTAAATTGCTTCAAATTCCACCAACCAATCCGGTGCAACAGCCTCTTAACCAAACGATAGTAAAAATAAAAGAGGGGACTGTGCCGGGCAGCTTATTTCTTGTCCATCCAGCTGGCGGAACGATTATGGTTTACCGTCAATTGGCCGCGCATTTGCGTTATCATCCCACGTTATATGGCATAAACTTTCCAGCGGAATTGTTGGCGAAGACGGATTTAACGGTTGACCAATTGGCGGAGCGATACGTTGCAGAGATTCGCCAAATTCAGCCGAAGGGGCCATACATGCTCGGCGGCTATTCGTTTGGCGGCAACGTTGCGCTGGAAATCGCTTTGCAATTCCAAAGGGTTGGCGAACGTGTGACAGAACTGATCCTGTTCGACAGCTTCGTCGCTGCTGCTTATGAAGAACAGCATATGGATCCAAAACAGTTTCTCCGGGCTTTTCCATTGATGGTGAACGCCCTTTTCAGACCGGAGACAAAGCTTGAGTCTTACGTATTATCCCAGATACAGGAGCTGCCTTTAGAAGCGATGATCCCGGCCTTACAGCAGCTGAATATTATTCCGGTAGGATTTGCCGCAAATGATATGAAGCAGTTATTTAACATATGGGAGCTTAACATTCGAATGCTGCAAACTTATAAACCAGAGGAGCACTTCCTCGGAAATGCTCTGATCTTTGATGCCTTGGAGAAGCAGTCGGTTATGGACGAATTAATGGTTTATCTGGGGGAACTGACAGTCAGTAAAGAGGAGTGGAGAGGGGAGATTGCCGGAGAAGTCGGGATTGTCCCGATTCAGGCCAATCATTACTCACTGTTCCAGTCAACTGCCCATTTACGAGCAATAGCCCACGAACTCGAGCAGCGATGTTTTTTTGTTCCGGTGTAAGCCAGACAGAATGGCAATAAATGCACCGTAACGATATTGGGTTGTCCGGGAGAGTTAACTCAAGTCCCAAAGAGCACGTAAAGAAGACTATAGGACGTATCTGGTATGATAGAGATCCTTTTCAATTAGGTCTTGGTGTGTCTGAGACCTGGATAAGCGCTTTGGGGCATACACCTCAAGGCGCTATTTGTTGTGTATACGTCAGACCGGCAACTGCCTCGACATACGAAAGAGAACTGTTGAAGCCTGTTTTTCGACTGTATGATATAATGCTCGATAGAATTTAATTACTCCGTGTTGACCTCTTACCTATTGCATGCGCCTACAACCACACCGCTGGCAATCCTCATCTATCTCGCATCCGATGTTTATTGACTCTCCATGCTTGAAAGTTGACCGCATCTACTCTATTCATTAAACGTTAAACGAAATCACAGACGGGCTGAAAACGCCTATCCAAGTTCTATCTAAGGAGGATTTTATGCAGTTAGATGGACAACATTTTTTTGTCATAACAGGTGGCCCTGGCTCAGGGAAGAGTACGCTCCTCGATTATCTCGAACAGCAAGGCTTCATGCGGTCTGTCGAAGCGGGACGAAGTATCATCCAGGAGCAAACGATGATTGGCGGTGACGCTCTGCCTTCTAAAGACAGAATGCTCTTTGCAGAGCTCATGCTATCTTGGGAAATACGTTCATACCGACAAGGGCTGAGGAAAGGAAATCCCGCCCCCGTGCTGTTTGATCGAGGTGTGCCAGACGTCATCGGGTATCTTCGACTGGAGGGTTTGGAGGTTCCGGCTCATATCCAGCGCGCTGGCGAACTATTTCGCTACAATAAACGCGTCTTTATCGCTCCACCCTGGCAGGACATATATCGACAGGATGCCGAACGAAAGCAGGATCTGAAGACAGCTCGCCAAACCTTTGACACGATGGCGACCGTTTATACCGAACTTGGATACGAATTAGTCGAGCTTCCGCGTTGCAGTATTGAAGACCGCGCCGAATACATCAGGTCGAGCATACGCTGACGATGAGTGACGAAATTTTAGGCAGGCATTAATACATTACCTTATATTCGGAGAGTGAGACAGTGAGACCTCTTCATATTTTTGAATGTATTGCTAAAATACTTCTTACGTGCGAGGCTTATATCTCTGGCGGGGCTTCGAAACTTAAAATCTATGGGTGTAATTGGTATTGTTTTTTACTTCTACTAGGGAAATAACAGGTCCAGAACCAAGATTGAAACAATGTCCGTTCCATTTTAGCCCTAACTTCTCTTGAAACCAATTTATTGATTCTTCCTTATCGATTACCGGTAAATAAATAGTATCAATGAATTCTACGATTTGCTCTGAATGTTCAGACACACTGATTCCTCCTAGAATCTAGGATATCCTCACGGCTCTTTTACCATTTTTATGCTGAACAAGAACAGTATTAAGCTATCAAGTACGGTTACAGGCGGTCATATGAAATCGTAGAGATCTCTGAATCTAACTAGTAACAGAGGCTACATGAAGTAGGAAAGCATAGATCAGTACAGAATTTACCTTTGTTTTTTCCGTTATCCGTACGGAATAAGATAATTGACACCACATCTTCAACACGAAAAATGATATGGAAGGCGCTTGGTTTATCCCTGCGGTTATTGTTTTTACAATGTCTGATTGCAAAAAAACTTCCTATATAAATATGCTTTTTAAACCATACTAAGATGAGTACATAAAAGACTGATTTCAAGGGGGATAACCGTTGTAGAATTTTTTGTGGAATGAATCTGCTTTTTATGTTGCTATTATTCATTCATGAGGAGTGAATAAATACTAAAAACGCCCTGAACCCTTATGTAGTAAGGAATTCAAGGCGTTGTATCAGTAATTGAAGTCTGTCAACTTAATTCTAATGGCGTCCCAGGAGGGATTCGAACCCCCGACCGACGGCTTAGAAGGCCGTTGCTCTATCCAGCTGAGCTACTGGGACATTTTTTCGAGAACAGATATGATTCTAACAAAAAAATATCGTTTGTGCAACACACATTTTTCATTTTTTTAATTTATCTATTTTATATAGGTGGGCAGCTGAGTGCGTAAATGCAGTAACATCAAGGAGTTTATGGTATAATGCATACAACTAATGCTCATACATAAATGGTTTCCGGCGTTCTTTCACATTTACCGGCTGTGCAAGGAAAGAAGGTGTTGATTATAAAGGGAGCGAACAAGAATGAAGGGAATAAAGCCAATGTCGTCTTATTTCCGAAGACATACGATTATTATCAGTTAGAGCTGACACGTCTCTTAGAAGCGGAGCGCTATAAGGAAGCGGTTCAGCTGCTGTCTTTTTTGCTTCAATTTGAAGGGGAGCACCGAGAGATCAGAGAAGAGTGGGATTCTCTTTACCACTGGCTGCTGCAGGCATTCCCTGATCTGAAAGACGTGACAGAGGCAAGTTCTATACATACCGAGCAAGATGAGGAAGAAGAGAAGGACATTTCAGAGCCCGAGCTCTTGAAGCAGCAGCTTGCCAAGAAGCAGCTTCTAGACGAGGCTTATATTGAACGCCTCCTCCAGTCCCTAAAAGAACCGCCGATCGATGAACGGAAGTGGATGGTGCTGGAGCAGCTGGCATTAGCGGAATCCGATACGTTAACCGATGATTTGGTGCATTTTTTAGAGACGGAGAAGCTTCATCCCCTGCTTCGATTTGGATTATTGACAACGCTCCGTAAAAGAGGAGCGGAAGGTACGGTTACATATTGGCAGGGAAAAGAACAGATTGTCGTTCGCTTAGAGGAGACGCCGCTCGATTATACTGCATTTCCTTCTTCTTTGAAGGCTCCTGCAGAGCTTGTATATGAAGCCATGTCGGTTCGAGATCCATCCCTTGCTTACTTCGCGCAGGAGATGTGGCAGCAATTCGTTAAAGCGATTTACGGTTCGGAGCTGTACGTTCACATGAATGAAGCGGATATGCAGGCGACAGCGGTTTTTGCAGCTGCGCTCCACACACTGGTATCGAAGATGCTGCAATTGGAAGACGAGGACGTATTCCGAATCTATGGCTTGACGGCGGATCAACGCATGGAGTTTGAACGGGCAATGCTGCGAATTTCAAGTGCAATGATTGGGGAATCTGGTGACTAATTGTGGTAAAATGTACTGGGAATGTGTCCAAAACGTGAAAACGCACACATTCTGGTAATGGTGTCGCCTTGAAAATCTATTTGTAGTCAGATATAATGTAATGGTTATTTCGAACGTGCAAGAGTAGACTCTAGCCATCGATCTTTTTGGAGGGGAAGGCATAAAATGAAAGCAACCTGGGAAAAAATAGAGAGTAACGTTGGGGTTCTTGAAGTAGAAGTGAATGAGGAGCGTGTAACTGGCGCATTGGACCAAGCATTCAAAAAGGTTCAAAAGCGTGCAAACGTTCCTGGATTCCGTAAAGGTAAAGTGCCTCGCCAAATCTTCGAAGCTAAGTTCGGAGTGGAAAGCCTTTATCAGGATGCCATTGATATCTTGCTTCAAGAGGTATACCCTGAAGCTGTGAAAGATGCTCAAATCTTTCCAGTAGATCAACCGGAAGTTGAAGTTGAACAGTTTGGAAAAGGCCAAGCGTTCAAATTCAAAGCAAAAGTAACTGTAAAACCAGAAGTTGAACTTGGTCAATACAAAGGCTTGAACGTTGAGAAGCAAGCTGTTGAAGTGACAGAAGAGGATCTGAACGCTGAGCTTGAGCGTCTTCAACAACGTCATGCTGAATTGATCGTAGTTGACGAAGATACAGCTAAAGAAGGCGACACTGTTGTTATCGACTTTGAAGGCTTCGTTGATGGTGAAGCATTCGAAGGCGGCAAAGGTGAGCGCTACAGCTTAGAGCTTGGCTCCAACACCTTCATCCCTGGATTCGAAGAGCAATTGATTGGTCTTGGAACAGGCGACTTCAAAGATGTTGAAGTAACATTCCCTGAGCAATACCATGCTGAGAACTTGGCTGGCAAACCAGCTACGTTCAAAGTAAAAGTTCACGAAATCAAGCGCAAGCAGCTTCCAGTATTGGATGATGAGTTTGCAAAAGACGTAAGTGAATTCGATACGCTTGACGAGTTCAAAGAAGATCTCAAGAAGCAAATCTCTACTCGCAAAGAACGTGAAGTTGAACAAGCATTCGAAGCTGCTGTAGTTGAAAAAGTATCTGAAAATGCAAAAGTAGATATTCCACGCGCTATGATCGAGACTGAAATTCAACACATGGTTAAAGACTTGGACAACCGTCTTCGTTCACAAGGCATGAACATCGATATGTTCTTGACTTTGTCCGGTCAAACGATCGCTGACCTTCGTCAGCAAATGCAAATAGACGCTGAGAAGCGTGTGAAAAACAACCTTGTTATCGAGCAAGTAACGAAGGCTGAAGAAATTACGCTTTCCGATGAAGAACTTCAAGAAGAGCTTGAGCAAATGGGACAAGCTTACCAGCGTTCTGCTGAAGAGATCCGTAATATTCTTGAGAAGAACGGTACGCTTGAGAACCTTCGTGAGGAAGCTGCAATCCGTAAGACAATTAAATTCCTTACTGAGAACAACTAATATCATAATTAACTGAGAAACAGATCTCGGTACATCCAGGTAAGGCACGTCAATATCTCATTGCGTGCCTTATCTTTTCATCCATATAGGGATGAACTCTACATAACATAGCAAAGCCGTGCGGTTTGATTGCACGCAAGCCAATTTTTAGCCGGGAGGTTTCATCTCCTGCATAGCAGTGTACATATGGGTAAGAAGACCGTCATTTTATTCCATGTTCGAATACTAAGTCCTGCTCGTCATATCATACATATGGAATAACGGGTGGATATGACATTAGCTTCGTAACGTGATAGAATGATGATGATGGTTGAAAAGCTTGATAAAGAAAAGAGGTCGGTACCATGAATTTAGTACCTATGGTCATCGAGCAGACGAATCGCGGAGAACGCTCTTACGATATTTATTCCCGGTTGCTGAAAGACCGCATTATTTTTCTTGGCAGCGCCATCGATGATGATGTAGCGAACAGCATTATTGCGCAGCTGTTATTTTTAGCGGCAGATGATCCGGATAAGGACATCTCGCTGTATATTAACTCACCAGGTGGATCCGTTACAGCAGGTCTTGCCATCTTGGATACGATGAATCATATTAAGCCGGATGTTTCTACCATTTGCGTAGGTCTTGCGGCAAGCATGGGCTCTTTGCTGTTGACAGCTGGAGCGAAAGGCAAGCGCTTAGCGCTTCCTAACAGCGAAATCATGATTCATCAGCCTTTGGGCGGTGTTCGAGGCCAAGCTTCGGACATTAAGATTCATGCAGACTGGATTCTTAAGACCAGAGAAAAGCTGAATCAGATCTATGTGGATGCCACAGGGCAGCCGCTTGAGAAGATTGAGCGCGACACGGATCGTGACAACTTCATGAGCGCTGAAGAAGCAAAGGAATATGGCATCGTGGATACGGTGTTGCATTCCGGCAGTGTTATGCTGAAGTAAGGAGGGAAGCGCATGTTCAAATTTAATGAAGAGAAGGGCCAGCTTAAGTGCTCCTTCTGTGGAAAGTCTCAAGAGCAGGTTCGCAAGCTTGTTGCTGGACCTGGGGTCTACATTTGTGACGAGTGTGTGGAACTCTGCAACGAGATTGTTGAAGAGGAGCTCGGTCACGAGGAAGAAGTTGATCTTAAAGACATTCCGAAGCCGAAAGAAATTCGTGCGATTCTCGATCAATACGTAATTGGCCAAGAGCAAGCGAAAAAGTCGCTCTCGGTTGCGGTATATAATCACTACAAGCGAATTAATTCGCAAAGCAAGTCAGAGGATGTGGAGCTTCAAAAGAGTAACATCCTGCTTGTAGGTCCTACCGGTTCCGGTAAGACTTTGCTTGCTCAGACCATGGCGAAGATTCTTAACGTGCCATTCGCTATCGCCGATGCAACGTCCTTGACGGAAGCCGGCTATGTAGGCGAAGACGTAGAGAATATTCTGCTTAAGCTGATCCAAGCAGCGGATTACGATGTAGAGAAGGCAGAACGAGGCATTATCTATATCGATGAGATCGATAAAGTTGCTCGCAAGTCTGAGAACCCGTCGATTACGCGCGATGTATCCGGTGAAGGGGTACAGCAAGCTTTGCTTAAAATTCTTGAAGGAACGGTTGCTTCGGTACCGCCTCAAGGAGGCCGCAAGCATCCTCACCAAGAATTCATTCAGATCGACACGACCAACGTACTGTTCATTTGCGGCGGTGCATTTGACGGCTTGGAACAGCTGATCAAGCGTCGTGTAGGGAAGAAGGTTATCGGCTTCAATTCTGACAGCGTTCAAAAAGAGCTGAAGCCAGGTGAATATTTGTCTATGACTTTGCCAGAGGATTTGCTGAAATTCGGCTTGATCCCTGAATTCGTAGGACGTTTGCCAGTGATCTCTACCCTCGAGCCCCTCGACGAAGAGACGCTCGTTCGCATTCTGAGTGAACCGAAGAATGCGTTGACAAAACAATACCAGAAGCTATTAGAGATGGACAACGTGAAGCTTGACTTCGAGAAAGGTGCTCTTGAAGCGATTGCTCGTGAAGCAATCAAGCGTAACACGGGAGCCCGCGGATTGCGTGCAATCATTGAAGGCATTATGCTCGACGTGATGTATGAGGTGCCATCTCGCGAAGACATAGCGAACTGTGTAATAACAGAGAAGGTAGTCAATGAACGAATCATTCCGGAATTGACGACGGAGAAGAAAGAGGAAAGCGCCTAAGGGCGCTTTTCCGTCGTTATCCGCATGGGAGAGTATGAACATGTATTTACGACATCAAACTAGACCTGTACAAGTTGGAAATGTCACGATTGGCGGCAACAATGAGGTAATCATTCAGAGTATGTGTACGACGAAGACGGCTGATGTTGAAGCGACGGTAGCGGAGATCCTTCGCTTGGAGGAAGCAGGCTGCCAGATCGTGCGCGTAACCGTCAATAATCAAGAGGCCGCTGAAGCGATCAAGGAGATCAAGAAGCGGATTCACATTCCGCTTGTGGCGGATATTCATTTTGACTATCGTCTTGCGCTTAAAGCTATAGAAAACGGCATTGATAAAGTTCGTATCAATCCAGGCAACATCGGCCGCCGCGAGAAAGTGGAAGCTGTCGTAAAAGCCTGCAAGGAGAAGGGAATTCCGATTCGCATCGGGGTGAATGCCGGATCCTTAGAGAATCATCTCTTGGAGAAATACGGGTACCCAACACCTGAGGCGATGGTGGAAAGCGCATTGTTCCACATCGGAATTCTTGAAGAGCTCGACTTCCACGATATCATCGTGTCCTTGAAGGCATCAGATGTCCCAATGGCGATAGCTGCTTACTCGAAGGCTGCTGAAGTTATCCCTTATCCGCTTCACTTGGGTATTACGGAAGCAGGCACACTGTTCTCAGGGACGGTGAAGAGCGCAGCTGGGCTCGGCGCTCTGTTATCGATGGGCATCGGTTCTACGGTGAGAATCAGCTTGAGTGCTGACCCTGTGGAAGAAATCAAGGTTGCACGCGAGCTGCTGAAGAGCTTCGGCTTGATTTCCAATGCGGCAACGCTCGTATCCTGTCCAACCTGCGGTCGCTTGGACATCGATTTGTTCTCGATTGCAAATGAGGTCGAGGAGTACATCGCCAATGTTAAAGTACCGATTAAAGTATCAGTGTTAGGCTGTGCGGTAAATGGACCGGGCGAGGCTCGTGAAGCGGATATCGGAATTGCCGGTGCTCGCGGCGAAGGCATGCTGTTCCGCTACGGGCAAATGGTTCGCAAGGTGGCTGAAGCGGAATTGGTAAACGAGCTGAAGAAGGAAATTGACCATATTGTAGCAGAGTACGAGCGAACTGGAGAAATTCCGGGACGCAAGCAGCATTTGCCGCATCTATAATGAAACGATAACGATGATCGCCGTCTAGCGACATCGATGATAAGGAGCCACATTCCAAGAGGAGTGTGGCTCCTTTTTTCTAAGTAAGAAAGTATACATTCACATTGAGACGAAATGGAGATGAAAGCATTACTTTCGTTGGGGATAAGAAAGTCCTTTAAATCCAGTTGTTCGTTTTCGAAATATGAATAGTTGTGACATAAGGAGGATATCGAATAGTCATGCGCTAAACGAGTATTGATTGCATGGAGGTCGTAATCAGGGAGACACTATTGATGAAGGCATAAAGCGAGGGAAACGCCTTAAAAACAAGGAAAGTATACGTACATAAAGTTAGATATTGGATTTCGATAAACGGAGAAACGACTAATGCTATCGGTTTTTCAAGAAAATAAGGTAAATGTTTCAAGGTGATCAAATATTCTTATCAGTGGAATTAAGGATCGGAATAAGGCTGTTCATGAAAATTTTTTGCTATTTTCAATATTATCAGTTACAATCAATTTTGTTGTATGTCAAGAAACATGACATGACCCAAGCTTCAGGATAGCTCAACAAGAAAGGGTGCGATATATGCAAGTACAAGAATGGATAAGTGTGTTTAATGAGAAATGGTACTTGATGCTGATTTTCATCCTTGTAACGGTCGGTATTTATTTTTCGATTCGTACAGGCTTCGTTCAATTAACCGCAATAGGAGAAACGTTCCGAATTCTTGGAGGCAAGGATGAACGAAAATCCGCGCGTGAAGATAAACGAAATAAAGGAGTATCTTCTTTTCAAGCCTTGATGATTAGTACGGCTTCTCGCGTTGGTACGGGGAACATGGCCGGTGTTGCCATCGCGATCTCAGTTGGTGGCCCAGGCGCGGTATTCTGGATGTGGCTCATTGCCGTTATTGGTGCCGCTTCTGCATTTATTGAATCTACACTAGCACAAATCTATAAAGTCCGCGATGGGAAGTCATTCCGCGGGGGCCCTGCGTATTATATGGAAAAGGCGTTAAATGCTCGCTGGCTCGGAATTATTTTTGCGATTCTCATTATGGTAAGCTTTGGTTTCGTCTTTAACTCCGTACATGCGAATACGGCAGGGGTCGTGTTCCAAGAGATGTTCAACCTTGAACCTTATGTGATGGGAATTATCCTTGCTGTGCTTGTGCTGTTTACGATCTTTGGCGGTGTCAATCGCATCGCGGTCGTATCCACATATGTTGTGCCGGTTATGGCGCTTGTTTATATTGGCATGGCCATAGTCGTGATGATTATGAATATCGATCAAATTCCTGCTATGTTTAGCATGATTTTTAAGAGCGCATTTGGTTTTGAGGAAGCGCTTGGGGGCGGCATGGGTGCTGCTGTCATGAATGGTGTAAAACGCGGACTCTTCTCTAATGAAGCAGGTATGGGTAGTGCGCCGAATGCAGCGGCTACAGCAACTGTCAGCCATCCTGTTAAGCAGGGTCTCATTCAGTCCTTCGGCGTCTTTATCGACACTTTGCTTGTATGCAGTGCAACAGCCTTCATCATTTTGCTGTCAGGCGTACATTCTTCTGGCGAAGCAGATGGAATCTTGATGACTCAGCATGCGCTTGCTTCCCAAATTGGCGGCTGGGCAAGCTACTTTGTAGGCTTTGCGATCTTCTTGTTTGCGTTCACGTCTTTGATCGGAAACTATTACTATGGACAAAGCAATATCGAGTTCATTACGAAAAAACCAGGCTGGCTGCTTGCTTATCGTCTAGGCGTAGTCGGTATGGTGCTGTTTGGATCCGTGGCGAAGATTACGCTCGTTTGGGACTTGGCCGATATGTTTATGGGCTTTATGGCGTTCATTAACTTGATCGTGATCATGATTCTTGGAAAGTTTGCCATTAAGGCGCTTCAGGATTATCAAAGACAGCGTAAAGAAGGCAAAGAACCAGAGTTCTACGCAGATTTCATTCCAGAGCTTAAGCATGCAGAATGCTGGGAACGTCCAACAGAACGCTCTTAATAGAGACGACAACACATACCAGCAATGACCATATGGTCATTCTGTTCGAATGATTTCATCAAATGAATATAGCAACTTTTGTATAAATTGACTTATAGGGAATCCGGCAAAGGGTAATACTACCATGTATTAGTCTTTACCGGATTTTTTTTGTGGCACGTGTAAGGCGAAAGATGGATAGATCGGGAGGATGAACACATGGACCTCAGTATGTTGTTAATGTTGATTAATGCGTTTTTTGCAGTGGTGATCGGAATCTACTTTTGGAACCTATTGCGCAGCCAGAAGACGAACCGCTCCGCTGTTGATAGAGAATCTCGCAAGGAGATGGATAAGCTTCGCAAAATGCGCTCTATCTCGCTAACAAAGCCGCTGGCAGAGAAGACAAGACCTTCTCATATGAATGATATTGTCGGCCAGAAGGACGGGCTCAAGGCGCTAAAAGCCGCTCTTTGCAGTGCGAATCCGCAGCATGTCATCGTATATGGACCTCCTGGCGTCGGCAAAACTGCGGCAGCTAGGGTTGTGCTGGAAGAAGCGAAGAAGAATCCGCTGTCGCCATTCACCCATGAGTCCAAGTTTATTGAGATTGATGCGACCACGGCTAGATTTGATGAGCGCGGGATTGCGGATCCGCTTATTGGATCGGTTCATGATCCCATTTACCAAGGGGCAGGTGCCATGGGGGTTGCTGGCATTCCGCAGCCGAAGCCAGGGGCGGTTACAAAGGCTCACGGGGGGATGCTTTTTATCGACGAGATTGGTGAACTGCATCCGATACAAATGAACAAGCTGCTGAAGGTGCTGGAGGATCGCAAAGTCTATTTGGAAAGTGCCTACTATCATTCTGAAGATACGCATATCCCGAATTACATCCATGATATCTTTCAAAATGGACTGCCAGCGGACTTTCGACTCGTTGGTGCCACGACTCGTTCGCCGCAGGATATTGCGCCTGCGCTACGCTCACGATGCATGGAGATCTTCTTCCGTCCTCTCTTGCCAGATGAGATTGAGAGCATTGCGGAACAGGCCATTCAGAAGATTGGATTCCCTCCAGCGCCGGAAGCGGTTCAAGTGCTGAAAAAATATGCCACGAATGGACGCGAGGCGGTCAACGTGGTGCAGCTCGCCGTTGGCTTGGCTTTATCCGAAGGCCGATCCACGATTGAGGCAGCTGATGTGGAGTGGGTTGTGAACAGCAGCCAGATCTCTCCGCGACCAGATCGGAAAGTTGCTGCCGAGCCTCAAATCGGCATTGTAAATGGCTTGGCGGTATATGGACCGAATATGGGATCTTTGCTTGAGATTGAAGTCTCTGCCATTAAAGTGAAGAATGGTCATGGAAAGTTCAATATTACAGGCGTCGTCGATGAAGAAGAGCTCGGCGGAGGCAGCCGTACGCTTCGTCGGAAGAGCATGGCGAAGGGTTCAATCGAAAATGTGCTGACGGTGCTGCGAAGCTGCAGCTTCGAGACGATGAACCACGATATTCATATCAACTTCCCGGGCGGATCGCCAGTGGATGGCCCATCTGCCGGGATTGCCATGGCTGTGGCGATTGCATCAGCGATCAAGCAGTGGCCAGTCGATAATCGCCTTGCCATGACAGGTGAGATTGGCATTCACGGGAAGGTGAAGCCTGTCGGCGGGGTGCTTGCCAAGGTGGAGGCAGCGTTCCAAGCAGGCGCAACGCGCGTGCTCATCCCGAAGGATAACTGGCAGGAAATCTTCGCTACGATAAGCGGAGGGCTTCAGGTTATTCCTGTCGAGAGCATAGAGGAAGTGCTGCGCCATACGTTTGCAGGTCAAGTGGGCGAAGACGCCATTAAGCTGCCGAAGCCGTTCGAGCGGGCAGCAGGAACCTCGGTACCGTTCCTGCATGCAGAAGGCACAGATGCCAAGCATGCGGAATAGCGCACCAAAATTGGTGTTTTGAAACACAATTTGTTAAACTTGATAAAGACAACAGCAAACCTTTATTCCTTCTTGATGGATCATGGTGTGACCGCATGAGGGATAAAGGTTTTGTTATATGAACATATCGTTGGGGGTGCCATGAAGATGGGGCTTAAACTGGCAAAGGAACGGAAGCTTCCTCTATTGCCGCTAAGAGGATTGCTTGTGTATCCAAGCATGGTGCTTCATCTGGACGTCGGTCGCGAAAAATCGGTGAAGGCGCTTGAACAGGCGATGCTGGAAGATCAAGAGATGCTGCTGTGCTCTCAAAAAGAAAATAGCATCGAGGAGCCTTCTCATGAGGATATTTATCGAATCGGTACATTGGTGAAAATTCGCCAAATGTTAAGGCTTCCGAACAGTACGATTCGAGTGCTCGTCGAGGGCGTGTCGCGTGCAGAGATAGCTGAGTATGTTCCAAACGAGGAATATTATGAAGTGAAGGCATTGCTTATCAAGGATCAGACAGACGTTACGCCTGAGATCGAAGCTTTGATGAGGACGCTGCTCGCCCAGTTTGAAAGCTATGTGAATTTATCCAAAAAAGTAACACAAGAGACCTTCGCGACGGTATCGGATATTGAAGAGCCTGGGCGCTTTGCGGATGTGATGGCTAGCCATTTGCCGCTCAAGATTAAGGATAAGCAGCATTTGCTTGAGACGGTGGATATTAAAGAGCGACTAACAGAGCTTCTTCAACTTCTGAACAATGAGAGCGAAGTGCTTGATATGGAGAAGAAGATTAACTCTCAGGTGAAAAAGCAGATTGAAAAGACACAAAAAGAATACTATTTGCGTGAGCAGATGAAGGCGATCCAAAAAGAACTCGGCGATAAGGAAGGACGAGCTGGAGAGGTTGAGGAGCTAAGACAGAAGCTAAGCGAGATCGATGCGCCGGAAAAGGTTGCGGAGAAGGCGAAGAAGGAAATCGACCGCCTGGAGAAGATGCCAGCTACCTCTGCGGAGGGCTCAGTCGTTCGCAATTACATCGATTGGCTTTTAGCGGTTCCTTGGTCCAAGCAGTCTGAGGATGTATTGGATCTGGACCGTGCAGAGGAGATTCTTGAAGCCGATCATTATGGACTGGAGAAGCCGAAGGAGCGGGTGCTTGAATACTTGGCTGTGCAGCAGCTGGTTAAGCAGATGAAGGGCCCAATTCTATGTCTGGTGGGGCCTCCAGGGGTAGGAAAGACCTCGCTCGCAAGATCAATCGCGAAGTCGCTAGAACGCCAATTTGTCCGTATTTCCCTCGGCGGTGTTCGAGATGAGGCGGAGATACGCGGCCATCGTAGAACCTACGTAGGTGCAATGCCTGGACGAATCGTACAATCCTTGAAAACGGCGGAAACGATGAATCCAGTAATGCTGCTGGACGAAATCGACAAGATGGCGAATGACTTTAGAGGAGATCCTGCATCTGCACTGCTCGAGGTGCTGGATCCAGAGCAAAATCATACGTTTAGCGACCACTTTATGGAAGTGCCGGTGGATTTATCGCATGTTATGTTTGTGACGACAGCAAATACCGTACATAATATTCCTAGACCGCTGCTTGATCGGATGGAATTGATTTCGCTATCTGGCTACACGGAGCTTGAAAAGCTGGAGATTGCTCTTAGACATCTGCTCGGCAAGCAGAAGAAAGCCCACGGCCTTGACGAGGAGCAGTTGATTCTATCGAATGAAGTGATTCAGAAGACCATCCGCCTGTATACGCGTGAGGCAGGCGTACGTCAATTGGAGCAGCAGCTTGCAGCCGTATGCCGGAAGGCGGCCAAGCGCATCGTATCGGAGAAGCTTGAACAGGTGGTCATTCAGCCTGACGAGCTAGAGGACTATCTAGGAATGCCTCGCTTCCGCTATGGGCAATCCGAGGAGAATCATCAGATCGGCATGGTAACGGGACTCGCTTGGACGGAAGTAGGAGGCGATACGCTTACGATTGAGGTCGCGATTGTTCCTGGCTCCGGGAAGCTTCTGCTTACTGGAAAGCTTGGGGACGTTATGAAGGAGTCTGCGCAGGCAGCGTTCAGCTATGTTCGTTCCAAGGCGAGCGAGCTTGGCTTGGATGAGAGTTTCCACGAGAAGCTGGATATTCATATTCACGTTCCGGAGGGGGCTATACCGAAGGACGGGCCTTCAGCCGGTATCTCGATGGCAACCGCGCTTGTCTCGGCATTGACGAAGCACTACGTGTCCAAGGATGTTGCTATGACAGGCGAGATTACACTTCGCGGTCGCGTGCTGCCAATTGGCGGTTTGAAGGAAAAGTCGCTTGCAGCTCACCGAGCAGGTATTCGCAAGGTGATTTTTCCGCATGACAACATCAGAGATCTTGAAGAAATACCGGAGATCATCCGAGAAGACATGACATTTGTTCCGGTGAAGCACCTGGATGAAGTGCTAGAGCATGCCCTAGTGCCGTCGGAATCATAAATATAGACCGTACCAACAGCGGGCGCTCTGAACCAGTGCCCGCTTCCCTATGTGTGGTTTGGAAGGTGGAGATGCAGTGAAAATTACGAATGCGGAATTTATCATCAGCGCGGTAGGACCCGCGCAATATCCTGAGGACGGACTGCCGGAAATTGCTCTGGCGGGGCGCTCGAATGTGGGAAAGTCCTCTCTTATTAATAAGCTTATTCAGCGGCGCAACCTGGCTCGTACCAGCTCGCAACCAGGTAAGACGCAGCACCTGAACTATTATCGTATTAATGATCAAATGTACTTTGTGGACGTTCCGGGATATGGCTTTGCGAAGGTGTCAAAGACGCAGCGTCAAGCTTGGGGGAGAATGATCGAGGCTTATCTACAAGAGCGCGAGCCGCTGCAACTCGTTATTCAAGTGATCGATCTTCGTCATCCTCCAACGAAGGATGATATAGCCATGTATGAGTGGCTTACTCATTATGAGATTCCAATTTGTATCGTGGCAACAAAGGCGGACAAGATTCCTCGAAGCAAGTGGCAGAAGCATCTGAAAGAGGTTCGTACGACGCTGGGACTCCCATCCGGAGCTCCCCTCATCATGTTCTCTTCTGAGACAGGAGCAGGGCGTGATGAGCTGTGGGAATTCATCAATCAACACGTAAAGCCGCTTGAGGGTGATGCCGACAGTGAGCTTGCTGCTCAGGAACTGCAAGCAGGGCAAGACGAAGCAACAGAGTAATGTTGAATAAATTGGTCGTACCAATGAACATATGCGAATTCATTGGATAAAGAGCGGGGTGAACCTGCTCTTTTTTATTTTTGGAGCGGAGTGGCTGCGAGTGAATATACATGTTTATTCAAAAAATGGATATACAGAAGCCTTTTTTCACGAGATATAAGGGACAAGTTATCTCTTAAAATAGACGAGCAATAAGGAGCGTCGTGATGGACAAGCAGGATGAATAATTTCGCATCGGTGCATGTAAATACGCGAATGATTGTAAAAAATCATAAGCATTCTGGTGGTTGTTTCGGCTGAATTGCCGTTCATAACGATTTTTGCACATAAATTCAACTTTTCTTGGGGGCTACATAACAGGAATTCTGAGCAGTCGTGTAGTATAATAACATATAGGTAGGAAACGGTTAAGAATTGAGGAGATACTTATGGCTAGACGATTAGCCACAGAATATGTGAAAGCCCGTATGCAGTTGACAGAATCTCAGTTGCCCCACTTATTGCAGTCGTTCCTGGGTCAATCCATCGTATGGCATGTTAAGGTGCTGGAGAATGGCAGTCAGGAGGTAGTGCTTGAAGACGGTCAAGGGGATGAGGTTACCTTTCTGTTTGAGAAGCAAGGCAATCGGTATGTCTGTGTAACGTCTTGTCGCTTGGAACGGCCGAAGCTCACGCAAGTGATGCAGAAGCTGGTCGCAACCTTCCGTGGAGAAGCTGTGGTGAATCGTATCTTTGCTGGTTTCACCATGACTTATTACTATGTAGAAGGCACCGTGCAGCGTATTGTGCAGCATCAGGGCGGAGAGAACCGCCTTATATACGAGCGCAAGGATCAGAACAAGGTGAAGGAACTTGCGCAATTATTTCATCAAGACAACGTTGAACGTAAGATTGCAGAGCTAAAGCGCCAGATCAACAAATGGCTGGATGCTCGCAATCTGGCAAGTGATAAGGATTCGGTTCAAGCTATTGATGAGCAATTAAACCAGCTTGTTCATCAATTGTTTGTACTAGAGGCATATTGATCCCATTAAGGGATAGGAGAAGGCTGCCGGCGTGTGGCCTTCTTTTCATTTGTTGGGCATCTTTAGACGAAATGGTGACCTTTTTCCGTATTTGTTCCGGATATGAAACGCATATTTGGGAAAATAACGAACGATTATAAAAACATTTTACAAAAAAGATAAAGAACCGAACAGGCTCCCGAACCATATTTTAATGTGTGATTCAGAACGTTCGGCAGGCACTCTATGCATGTCTCGAAAAAAAAGAGTTGCAATCGAACGCATAAGATGTTATTTTTATTCTCGTTGAACACAATATTAGGAACCAGGATTCACTCAGGACATTGTATGTTGCGAGAGATTATTCCCTCGGGAAGTGAATGACGTAGGTCCTAGCGGATGAAATTTTTTTCAAACATTTTATTCCTAGGAAGGGGGAACCGGAAGATGGAGTACTCTACTTTCGGAAGACACGTTGCAGTTGATGCTTGGGGAGTTAATTTTGACATGCTTAACGATGCTGAATATCTCCAAACCCAACTCGTAGAAGCTGCAGAGGTTTGCGGTGCTACTGTACTATCGGTTCAAGCTCAGCAATTTGAGCCGCAAGGAGCAACTGTGCTCGTCTTATTGTCGGAAAGTCATCTTTCCATTCACACTTATCCTGAACGTGGATTTGCAGCAATTGACTGTTACACATGTGGTGACACTGTAGATCCTCAAGCAGCGATTGATTACCTGGTGTCCGTCTTGAAACCAGAGAAGACTTATGCGAAGAAGTTGGTTCGCGGTATCGGCGAGATGGAAGTTATAACGCCTGAGATCAAAGCAGCAGAGCTAGTTTAAGCTTTACCTTGTTCGAAATTAGCGTGCCTTTGAGAAGGCGCCGGTGCTGTGACTGTTAGGATACAAATGCACGTCGTATAAAGCAGACTCGTCCATGTGGCGAGTCTGTTTTATTTTGACCATCATAGCTTTGACGAATCGGTGTCGAAAAGAATTACCATGTATACAGTCTGCAGTAGAATGATATAATACGAATTGGAATCTTTTTCATGGTTTAGTCATAAATGCAGAACTCTAAATTGTCGAACTGTGCTATAATGAGAATGATTATTATCACAGCAATATTCTAATTACTATGATTAAAGCAGGTGAGCATCTATGCATGTAGTTGTCGTCGGCATGAATTACCGCACGGCACCTGTAGAGATTCGGGAAAGATTTGCCCTATCTGAACATCAGTTGACCGATGCTCTTCAGCAGCTCCTACAAGTAGAAAGCGTATCTGAATGCGTGATCGTTTCCACCTGCAATCGTACAGAGTGGTATGTTGTCGTGGATCGCATGCATATGTGCGGTCATGATATCAGACATTTTATGGAGCAGTGGTACGGTGTTGAAAGACGTGTCTTCACTCCTTACTTATATATTCATGAATCCGAGCGCGCGATTGAGCACTTGTTCCGCGTGACAGCAGGGCTTGATTCTATGGTTGTTGGCGAGACACAGATTCTTGGACAGATTCGCCAAGCCTTTCTCCATGCACAGGAGCAAGGGGCAACAGGGACTTGCTTCAATCATGTGTTCAAGCAAGCCATTACCTTTGCGAAGCGTGCGCACGTCGAGACGAATATCAATGATAATGCGGTATCGGTAAGCTATGCAGCCATTGAGCTTGGAAAGCGGATATTTGGTTCGTTTGCCGGCAAGAAGGTGCTAATCCTTGGGGCTGGCAAGATGAGTGAATTAACGGTTAAGCACCTGTATAGTCAGGGTGCTGCCGAAGTGATGGTGGCGAATCGCACGCTGCATCGCGCGGAAGAGCTAGCAAAGCAGTATCAAGGGAGAGCTTGTACGCTTGATAATGTGAAGTCGTTGCTGCCTGAAGCGGATATCGTAATCAGCTCTACAGGATCTCCGACATACGTGCTTCGTGCATCCGATGTTGAGCGAATGATGAAGCAGCGTCGGACACGGCCGTTGTTTCTCATTGATATCGCAGTACCAAGAGATTTGGATCCAGGGATTGGGGAAGTATCGAACGTCTTCTTGTATGATATTGACGACCTTGAAGGGATCGTGCAAAGCAATCTTGAAGTACGCGACAAAGCCGCTCTTAAGATTGAAGACATGATTGATGAAGAGCTTGTCGAGTATCGCCATTGGCTCCAAATGCTGGGTGTACATCCTCTGATTCGTTCCTTGCAGTCGAAGGCGAATCGTATTCATGAGAATACGCTGGATAGCATGTTCAAGAAGCTGCCGGACTTAAGCGATCGGGAAGCGAAAGTCATTCGTCAGCTCACAAAGAGCATGCTGAATCAGATGATGCACGATCCAATCTTGCAGATTAAAGAGCTTGCTGCGGGTAAAAATGGCGCAGATGCTATGCACTATTTTGCCGAGCTATTTGCTCTAGAAGAGGAAGAGAAGGGGAAGCTTGACTCTGCTCCAGCGACTCTCTCTCGAAAAAAAGAAGAGAGAGCATCACACCCCGAACAGGAGAAGCCCTCGCTAAATTGGGCGGCTGTTACATGGTAAGTGTTATTATACAGGGGGCGACAGGCTCATATGGTAACGAGCAGCTGGATCTATGATGCGATCATTTACACTTATGCCCTGAGCCTTCTGTTTTATTTCTCTGATGTGATGGATGTAAATCGGAGAGCGAAGCGGATTGGTACAGGGCTTCTTGTTTTAGTATGGGTAAGTGAGACGATTTTTCTCATTACTCGCATTATTCGTCATCAAAGCGGCGAGATGTTCAGCAGCTTTGAATTTATGTTTATGTTTGCATGGCTGTTGATCACGGTATCCTTAGTCATCAACCGTTTCTTCCAAATTGAGTTTATCGTCTTTATTGTTAATTTAATCGGATTTGTATTGCTATTGATTAATATGCTGAATGACCCCACAGCGCCAAGCTCCATGGGCGAGTGGGAGATGCTTCGGAACCTGCTCGTCTTTCATGTCGGCTTAGCGGCCTGCGGGTTTGCTGCTTTTACCCTAAGCGCGGTGTATGCTGGCATGTATTTGTTTTTGCATTATCGGTTGAAGAAGCGGAAATGGTCGGATGCCGTTAGGCGGCTTCCAAGCCTAGATCGGATTGAGCGAGCTTCCTATATTGCAAGCACGATTGGCATACCATTATTTTTGCTGTCGTTGTCTGTTGCTATTTCTGCAGTGTGGCTCGGTAATCGCTCCGAGCTTTTGTTGGATTTTAAAGTATGGTTCACCGTACTTGTCATCGTAATGTACGGCAGCCATCTGTTGTGGCGAAGAGCATTTCCAGGCATGCAGCTTGCTTACTTCAACTTGGTCTGCTATGCGATCATGCTCTTGAATTATGGTTTGAACAGTATATCCACATTCCACCGCTGGATGGGAGTGTAAGTACATGGATGAACGAGCTGCAAGCCTCCCCCAGTATGCGTTAATGATTAACCTGGCACATAAGCGTGTTGTGGTCGTTGGCGGAGGACAGGTTGCTGTCCGGAAGATCAGACAACTGCTGGAATGCGGAGCAATAGTTATTGTAGTAAGTCCGGTTATATCTGCTTCACTTCATGAATGGATTCAGGGAGGAAGTATCCATGTCCGAATTAAACCATACGGCCAAGAGGATCTGGAAGGAGCAAGCTTGGTATTTGCAGCAACAGATGATCCTCTCGTGAATCATCAAGTTGCCGCTGACGCGAAGGCGGCGGGGATTTTTGTGAATGTGGCGCATTCAAGAGAAGCGTCTGACTTTACGAACCCTGCCGTGCTGCGGTATGGGCATGTGCAGATCAATGTATCCACCGCAGGAGCAAGCCCAACGCTTACTCGACACATTGTTGAGCGAGTCGATGACATCATTGATGATCGATTGGAAGGACTTGCCGATCATCTGCTTCAGGCAAGGCAGCATGCGCAGCAGCACATTCAAGAGACAAGGACTCGCCAGAGGCTGCTTCGTGAATATGGCGATGCCTGTTGGAAAGCATGGGAGGAGCGGGAGTCCTTCCCGGTGTGGGATGAATGGTATGAACAACAACGATGAAGCTGGATGCAGTCCAGCGAGGGGGAACGCGTATGAGAGTCATTAAGGTGGGGACGAGACAAAGTGCGCTCGCATTAACGCAAACAGGCCAAGTGATTGACGAGTTGAAGCGAATATGCGAAGAACATCAACTTCCTTTTACATTTGAGGTTCATAAGATTGTCACAAAAGGCGATAGAATCTTAGATGTCACTCTTTCCAAGGTTGGCGGCAAGGGATTGTTTGTAAAGGAGATTGAGCAGGCGCTGCTTGATCAGACAATCGATATGGCTGTACACAGCATGAAGGACATGCCATGGGAGCTTCCAGAGGGATTGACCATTGGAGCGATCCCAAAGCGTGTAGACCCTCGTGACGTGCTGATTATGAAGCAGGGAAGCTCCATTGATGATTTGCCGCAGGGAGCAAAGGTCGGGACAAGCAGTTTGCGTCGCGCAGCACAGCTGCAGGCATACCGTCCTGATTTAGTCATTGAACCGGTGAGGGGTAATATCGATACTCGCATTAAAAAGCTAGAAACGGAAGGCTTTGATGCCATTGTGCTTGCTGCTGCCGGCCTTCACCGCATGAGCTGGGAGAACCGCATTACCTGCTACCTTCCGACGGATGTATGCATTCCAGCGGTAGGACAAGGGGCGCTCGCCATTGAATGCCGAGCGGAAGATAAAGAACTGATGGAGCTGTTCTCGTGGTATCATGATGAAGAGACCGCTTTACACGTTCGTGCAGAGCGTGCGTTCCTAGGCAAATTGAACGGCGGCTGTCAGATTCCGATTGGCGCTTATGCGACGCACCACGAAGAATCGAAAAAATTGCAAATGACGGGATTGGTCGGTTCACCAGAAGGAGATCCGATTCTCATCGCATCGCTGGATGGAGATGACCCGGAGCAATTAGGCAATGCAGTAGCAGAGAAGCTGCTCGAAGCAGGAGCAGAACAGATATTGGAGCGATTGCGAGGTTAGGTTCATGGGAGAACGTTCGAGTACGGCAGGGATTGTCTATTTAGTTGGAGCAGGACCTGGGGATGCTGGGTTGATTACGGTTAAGGGCATGAGATGTTTGGAAGAAGCCGAAGTCGTTGTGTATGATCGGCTTGCCGGTCCGCGCTTGATTCAAATGGCGAGACCAGAGGCAATGAAGATCTATGTTGGCAAAAGACCAGACCATCATGCGATGAAGCAAGAGCAGATTAATCAACTGCTCGTGGATTTAGCCAAGACCGGCAAGCAGGTTGTGCGGCTTAAAGGTGGAGATCCTTGCGTATTTGGACGTGTAGGGGAAGAAGCAGCTGTTCTTAAGCAGCATGGCATTCCGTATGAAATTGTGCCAGGCGTGACGTCTGCAGTGGCCGTTCCCGCGTATGCAGGAATTCCAGTCACGCATCGTAACCGTGCCTCTTCTTTTAGTGTCATCACAGGCCATGAGACGCCTGAGCGCTTTGAGGAACGCGTGGATTGGGATGAGCTTGCGAGAGTGTCGGGAACCCTATTGTTTCTTATGGGGGTAGGGCATATTCGCGCCATTACGGAGCAGTTAATGCGCCGAGGCCGTTCAGGGGAAACGCCGGTTGCGCTTGTACGCTATGGAACGCGTTCGGAGCAGCAGACGCTTGTCGGAACGCTGGCTACGATTGCGGACGAGGTAGAACGCGTACAATTCCGTTCTCCCGCTGTTATTGTCATAGGCGAAGTCGTGCTGGAACGGGAGCTCATGCAATGGGCAGAGAGCAGACCCTTATTCGGCCAGCGAGTGCTGGTTACGCGTGCGAAGGCACAGTCTGCCTCCTTCATTCGAGCGATCGAGGCGCTTGGCGGCGAGCCTTACGAATATCCAGTCATTGAGACTCGCTTGCCGGATGATCCAGACAGGATTGCCGCTATTCGCGATACCTTATCGCATGTATCGGAGCTCGATTGGCTCATTCTAACGAGTGCCAACGGTGTGCACGCATTTATGGCTCATCTCAAGCAGTGCCGTTTGGATATTCGCAGCCTTGCTCATGTACGAATTGTAGCAGTAGGCCCGAAGACCGGAGAAGTGCTTGAGTCTTACGGTCTCATTGCGGATGATATGGCACAGCAGTTCAGCCAGGAAGGCGTATTCGAGCTGCTGCAGGGTAAAGTGCAGCCAGGGGAGCACGTGCTGATTGCAACCGC
>NZ_JADMOL010000015.1:36496-89338 GCF_015558675.1 Paenibacillus sp. 1001270B_150601_E10
CTGGCTTCGCGATCAGCTCGTCCAAGCCGGACTCAGCGTAACGGATCTTGATACGTATCATACCGTACTGCCTGATTATGAGGATCACCATATCGCGGGTCTGCTCGCGGATGGTGGCATTCAGTTTGTTCCATTTACAAGCTCATCGACTGTAAAAAATACGCTTGAAATGCTCCAGAGGCATGGTGTGGAGGATCCGGTGGAGGCGCTCAATCGTACCTCGATATTCTGCATTGGAGAGATGACGGCGAAGACCGCTAAAGAAGCGGGACTTAAGGTCTCTGCAGTAAGCGAGGTATCGACGATGGACGATCTTATGGATACGATGCTTCATTGGCTGAAGGCTTCTCAAGCGGCATCTGAGCTTAGTCCCTCTAACTTGAACTAATTACGTCCCATCATTTCATAGGATTTATGTCGTTAAATATAACGTGAAAGGACGCTCTGCTGATCTCTGGATGCAGTGGTCCATGACATGAATGCTTCAATCATCCATTGACAGCATCGCTGCTGTTGATCATATAGCTGTAACCAACCATTTACCATACTTAGAAGCCGAGCTTGGCTTTACTTACAAGACCAAGGAGGAACATGACGATGGCATTTCCAACAACACGATTGCGCAGATTGCGCAGAACAGCAGGCATTCGCAGCATGGTGCGTGAGACGAGCTTAAGCGTTAATGATCTCATTATGCCGATATTCGTTACACATGGAACGGATGTACTGAATCCCATATCTTCGATGCCAGGCGTGTATCATTATTCGCTCGACAAACTGGACGAAGAGATTGATAAGATCGTAGCTCTAGGCATTCCGGCGATTATGCTTTTTGGTGTACCGGAACACAAAGATGCTACCGGCAGCTCCGGATATGATCACAACGGTATCGTTCAGCAGGCGACAAGACAAGTGAAAGCCCGTCATCCAGAGCTGGTCGTCATTGCGGATACATGCCTGTGCCAATTTACGGATCACGGGCACTGTGGTGTTGTACATGTTCATGAGGTCAATGGAAGACAGGTTGGGGATGTTGATAACGATGAATCCCTTAAGTACCTGGCTCAAACGGCTGTATCCCAAGCCGAGGCAGGAGCGGACATGATTGCACCTTCCAATATGATGGATGGCTTTGTGCATGCGATTCGTCAAGGACTCGATGAAGCAGGCTACAGTCATATTCCGATCATGTCCTATTCCGTGAAATATGCCTCTGCATTCTACGGTCCATTCCGTGATGCGGCTCATTCCGCACCTCAATTTGGTGACCGCAAGGCGTATCAGATGGACCCTGCCAATATTCGAGAAGCGCTTCGCGAAGCGGAAGCGGATGTAGTTGAAGGTGCTGACATGTTGATGGTGAAGCCGGCGCTTGCTTACATGGATGTGCTTCGCACACTGAGAGACCAATTTGATTTGCCGCTTGTAGCTTACAATGTCAGCGGTGAATATTCCATGGTTAAGGCTGCCGCAGCTCAAGGCTGGATTAACGAGCGGGAAATTGTAACAGAGATGCTGCTTGGCATGAAGAGAGCAGGGGCGGATCTAATTATTACTTACTTTGCAAAAGATATGGCACATTGGCTAAAAGGCTAAGCTGCTGGAACAAGGGATGTAAATAAAAGCAGGTCGGTTCATGGAGCAATGGTTGCTCATATAGGCACCGACCTGTTCATTCATTCGAATTATAAAATATAAGGACTCTCGTATAGCTTGGCTAGGTCGATCGAATAATGATCAGACGCAATGGAAAGGATACTTTCCGATTGTAATTCATGAAGGACCTCATCCAATATGTGCAGCTTAACGCCAGCAAGGCCAGCGGTTGCTTCTCTACTGAAGGCAGAGCGGACGATCAGCTTGTCCTCTAAGCGTTCTCCGTGGAGCTTGGCATTTCGGATCATGTTCTTTATGATGCGAGCGGACGGCTCAAGAAAGGTTAGATCGTAGACGTGTGTATTCGTTGCTCTTAGCCGGCTGCACAGCTGTATCATCACCTTTTGGGCAATATCATAGTGAGCGCGCAGCAGCAGATGAAAGCTTTCATTTGTGATCGTGATCAGCACCGTATCTTCCAGGGTTTCAACAGTGGCAGACCTAGGCTTGCCATCGATGAGCGAGAGCTCGCCAAAGCTGTCTCCAGGATGGAATACAGCAAGAATCTTCTGATGCCCTTCTTCATTGGAAGTATATACTTTTACGGAGCCTTTCATGACGATGCAGAAGGCGCTCCCAGGGTCGCCGCGTTCAAACAGGACGGTATTGGGTTCAAACTCAAGCTGTGACGTAATGGATGTGACAATATCCATCTGTTCATCGGAAAGTTCGGAAAACAAAGGCACACGTTTGAGCAATTGGATCATGATCTCTTCCCTCATTTTTAATGATGATGTCATAATAGTTTTTCTCAATAGTTTATCATAACCTAAACAGCAAAATATAGATAGGAGTGTACATGTCGTATGGTAAATAGCAAAGTACGGCGCGATGAGCGCTCTAAAGCAGCATTTGAGGAAGCAAAGCGTTATATGCCTGGAGGAGTGAACAGCCCTGTTCGAGCCTTCAAATCGGTAGGGCTTACCCCTGTATATATGGAACGCGGGGCAGGTTCTCGTGTATTCGATATTGATGGCAATGAGTTTATTGACTATGTTGCTTCATGGGGACCGCTTATTCTAGGACATGCCCGTCCTGAGGTTATTCAAGCGATTCAAGAGACGGCTGCAAAAGGAACAAGCTTCGGTGCACCGACAGAGCTTGAGACGGCAATGGCTCGTCTTGTGTGCGAACGCGTTCCTTCCGTAGACATCGTACGTATGGTAAACTCCGGCACAGAAGCCACGATGAGTGTGATTCGACTGGCACGCGGCGTTACGAAGCGCAACAAGATCGTGAAGTTTGAAGGCTCCTATCACGGCCATGCGGACAGCCTGTTGATTAAGGCCGGCTCAGGTGTTGCAACACTTGGCCTGCCGGACAGTCCTGGGGTTCCTGAGAGCATTGCCAGCAATACAATTACGGTTCCTTATAATGATTTGGACTCTGCGCGTCTTGCTTTTGAAAAGTTCGGTGAAGAGATTGCATGTGTTATTGTTGAGCCTGTGGCTGGCAACATGGGAGTTGTTCCGCCTGTTCCAGGATTCTTGGAGGGCTTGCGCGACTTAACGACGACATATGGCAGTCTGCTCATCTTTGATGAAGTGATGACGGGCTTCCGCGTACACTACAATTGTGCGCAGGGACGCTTTGGGGTAACCCCTGACCTCACATGCTTCGGTAAAGTGATCGGCGGCGGGCTTCCTGTCGGTGCATACGGCGGGAAAAAGGAAATCATGGAGCAGATCGCTCCAAGCGGCCCAATCTATCAAGCAGGCACATTGAGCGGCAATCCGCTTGCTATGGTGGCAGGCTTTACGACGCTGTCTCTCCTTACGCCTGAGGTATACGAGAACTTGGAAGCGAAGTCAGCGAAGCTTCAAGCGGGCATTGAGGATAATGCCAAGCGTCTTGGCATTCCAGCGGTGGTTAACCGAGTGGGCTCTATGGTATGTCCGTTCTTTACGGATCAAGCCGTAACCAATTACGATACGGCTAAGAGCTCTAATTTGGAGCATTTCAAGTCATACTTCGGCAGTATGCTCAATCAAGGCGTAAGTGTGGCGCCTTCGCAGTTTGAAGGGATGTTCGTATCGAATGCCCACACCGATGAAGATATTGAGTTAACCATTGCCGCGAATTATGAAGCCTTGAAGCAGCTGTAAGCCTGTTATCGGCTTCTAGCCTGAGCTGGCTAGAGAGGAACGTGACCATGCAAGCAAGACATTGGAGCAGAAGAGGGGATTGGCTGGAGCTTACGCCTGGCCGCTCTGTGCTCAAAGATGAAGAACAATTAGAACAATGGCTGAGGCACACCTTGCGTGTGCCTCTTCATATGATAAGAGCCTGGAAGCATGAGAAGAGTCTCATTATCGCAGGCGACCGCCTTCGCCTTCCTGTGTTTCATCGAGAGGAAGTTGATGCAGCTCCTGCGGATCAGCCTGCCGTCATTCTATATGAAGATGACAGCTGCCTAGTCGCATACAAGGAGGCAGGGAGGCCTGTCCATCCCGCCAATGAAGTGCAGGAAGAGGCGAGAACAGCACTTTCCCATGC
This sequence comes from Paenibacillus sp. 1001270B_150601_E10, assembly GCF_015558675.1. Classification (GTDB taxonomy): domain Bacteria; phylum Bacillota; class Bacilli; order Paenibacillales; family Paenibacillaceae; genus Paenibacillus_B. Next base: position 40,649 of record NZ_JADMOL010000015.1, read on the forward strand.
TGTCGCCTGCCATTATGCATGGACAGGGCAAGAGGTACGCATCAGGCATATCCACCGCTTGGATGCGGATACGACTGGGCCTGTGCTCTATGCGAAGACGGCGCTCTCTCATGCGATCTTAGATGAAGCTATGAGAGAAAAACAAATTCATCGAACCTATCAAGCGGTCGTTCAGGGAGAAGTCAAGCCCAAGTCAGGGACAATCAATGCTCCGATTGGCAAGGATCGCCATAAGCGCAATCGCCGCATTGTTACACCTAATGGGGATCATGCGGTTACCCATTATGAGACGTTGAAGACCTCGAATGAGCTGTCCCTCGTTCAGCTTGAACTTGAGACAGGGCGCACCCATCAAATTCGCGTACACATGGCGAACCTTGGATATCCGTTGGCTGGGGACACGCTGTATGGAGGAAGCCGAACGCTTTTTCATCGTCAAGCTCTTCATGGCGTCGCTCTTTCATTTCCTCACCCTTTTAGCGGAGAAGAAGTGGTGGTCTTTGCTCCTATGCCAGACGATATGAACCTGTTGATTCAAAAAATATAGTCATGCTCCCTCTAAGTCGCCCATATGATGAGAGTAAGGTACTGTGTCTGACCCATGGTGCAACCGATACTTCAATCGTACGAGCGTACGTAGATCAAGTGGCATCTGGCAGATGGCATGATGAACTGCGGGAGGAGGAGCAGTCTGTGTATGATGAATCCTATGGTTTAAGATTTGATATTTATGAACGCGTACATTTATCGGATGATCTGGTCGGCATTGATCAACTGGAGGAGGTAGAGCTTACCCCTCACATTCAGGTCATTCCTTCTGGAGATCAAGTGACTGTCCGAGGGAGTCTGCTGCTTGCAGGGGTATACATTGGTGCAACGCAACAGAGAAAAAGCGAATCGCTTGAGCACTGGATTCCTGTTGAGATTACACTGCCCTTGAATCGTGTTCGAAGTTTAGAGGACATATGTGTGGATATTGAGCACTTCGATGTCGATCTCTTATCGACTCGCTCACTCAATATTACGGGAGTATTGTCTCTCAAGGGAATTACTGTAGAGCAGCCTGCTGTTCAGGCTTGGGAACCGGAGCAAATTACGGTAACCCACGAATCGGCTCCAGAATCTGAGGAGCCGACTTGGCTTCGCGACTATGACCAAGGAGAACGTCCATACTTAGCCCAGGAGGTTGTTCCTGCGTCTCTTGCAAGTCTGTCTCAACAAGAGGCTCCTGAGGCACAGATTTCGAACGTAAACCAAGAGTCTCTGAATCGCACACAACCGGATGCAAGCTATATTCCACAGGTTAGTGAGCAGTATGCAGCCAATCTCTATCAGCAATTCAGCAATCCGTCTTCGGCGCCAAACGAGGCGCTTGCCTTTGCTGAGCGAGTAGAAAGCGGCTATCAACAACCTGCACAGGCGAGTCCTCAGGTGCAGGCTGAAGAAGAGTCTCAGGCTCAAGGAGCTCAAGAGTTGTCTTACGAATATGCGTCGCGAATTGAACAGCAGCCTGAACAACCTGCAATTGAAACGGCGACATATGAGCAGGAAGTGACTCCGCAGGAACTGACGCAGGCAGCCTCTGCTCAAGATGAGCAGGAGCGATTGTTCGCAGTGAATGCGGAAGCTTCCCCATACGATACGGAGGCTGCACAACCGTTATGGGGCGACTTGCTGGCGAAGAAGGCACAGACACATCCTGAAGCGGAGCCTGCTCCGAAGCCGCAAGCAGAATTCCTTGTATCCAGTGAAGATAGCAAGGCGCCAGCGGCTAATCTGACATGGTCGGATACGCCTTGGTCGAAGGCAAGCGTATCATCAGGTGTTCAAGCGGCAGCCGATGATGCGGCTGAAGCAGAATTCAGGAATGAGGCTCAGCAAGAAGAGACCGAAGCTTCTGCTATTGCAGAGGAGACCATCGAAGAAATTCAGCGTGAGGCTGAGGAGATTCTGGCGCAAGAGGAACAAGAACGGGAGCGGGATGCAGAAGTTGCTCTTGAAGCAGAGGATGAACCTGCGCCAATCGTTCAGGAAAAGAAAGAAATGAAGGTCGCAATCGGAAGCGCGAAGCCAGCCAATCCTTCGACAGCTGAACAAATTGGATACAGCAGTATCCTCTCGTCCAGCATGCAGACGAAGGAGAAGGAGCGTGCAGCCGAGCAGCGTATAAACGAAGCAGAGGCGCAAGCAGAGGCACAAGCTTATGAAGAAGTGCACTGGCAGAGCCTGTTCTTGAATCGAGTGCAGGATGACCGCGGCTTCAAGAAGGTGCGAATGTGCATTGTGCAGCGTGATGAGACGTTGGACACCATTGCAGGACGCTACGAGATGCATCCTCGCGAGATCGCTCTGTATAATCGTCTTGAAGAGGACTCCATTACGCAGGGACAGGTGCTTTATATTCCTTCGTGAGGATAATAGCGATGATGTTTTCGTTCTTGCTCGTGTGTCAAGCTGTTGTGAGGAGTAACATTTTGATAATCCCTATCAAGGTTTGATCTTATTAACACTGACAGCTATACATCTTGTTATAAACGAACAAACCCCCGCCACGGTAAATCGAGGCGGGGGTATTTGTTTTGAAAAAGGCAGTTTTCTATTCTTGTCATTAGGAAAACGAATCGCTTATTTGCATACCTTATTCACGGATTATGATCTTCGTTGTGCAACGCCTGGTACCGAACCTATCAAAAGACATCAAACAAAATGCCCAGATACAAAAGAAACAGCACAAACAGCAGTAATACATCAAACCCAGTCGGGAATAATAAGGTTCGAATAAACTGAAGGCAAATCAATGGGAAGATTACGCTTTTTACAGCATATCTGGCACGAAGCCACCAGCGCTCCATGAGTTCACGCTCCTTTTTATGCTCCTAAACTCCTCTTTTTATGAAGGTATTTATACAAGCCTGTAAATAGTACAGGTTATAAAAAACGATTTTTTTGGAGATGACTGGCATAAGCGTGAAAATGCACGATCTTCTATTGACTTTGCCTTGTGTGCAAATGTACAATATGGTGTAAATGTTCAGTCTATAAAGACATCGATCAGGAAGAGTAAGCATATTACCCCTTACAGAGAGCAGTGCAACTGGTGGAATGCCTGCAGGAACGTGAATGCTGAAGTCGCCTGGGAGTCGCCCTGTTGAAGATGATATTGTGATCTTTCGGATCAGTAAACGTTAGAGTAAACAGGGACGGTAGCAGCCGTTATGTGCGAATGAAGCGCTGCAGCATGGATGCACTCGCAAGTGTGTAGAAGCAACCATGACTAGGCTCGATCCAATCGAGCGCTGCAGAATGAAGGTGGTACCACGGAAGCAAGCCTTTCGTCCTTTGCGGCGAAAGGTTTTTTTGTGCGCGGAGATAACCCTGCAAGGAGTACAGCGGACTGCGTACATTTCGCCCGATAGCACGGTATGACTTTCGTCATCACCCTAAGATACACTACTTAATCCACGACATGGAGGGACTTATCATGGCTGACAATCAAGAACAGCTGTCGATGCCGACGACCTATGATCCGAAGGCAGCCGAGCAGAAATGGTATGACTATTGGATGAAAGGCGGCTATTTCCAAGCAGGACGCAATAAAGATGCGGAGCCGTTTACGATCGTGATCCCGCCTCCGAACGTAACGGGCATGCTCCACATTGGTCATGCACTGGACTTTACGCTTCAGGATATTATTATTCGCGCGAAGCGTATGCAGGGCTATGATGCACTCTGGCTGCCAGGCACAGACCACGCGGGTATTGCTACGCAATCCCGGGTAGAAGCAACCCTTCGTGAAGAAGGCATCTCACGCTACGACCTTGGACGTGAGAAGTTCCTGGAGAAGGTGTGGGATTGGAAGGATACCTATGCGAATCGCATTCGTTCGCAGTGGGAGAAGATGGGCTTGTCCTTGGATTACTCCCGCGAGCGTTTCACATTGGATGAAGGCTTGTCGAGCGCTGTTCGCGAAGTATTCGTGAAGCTTTATGAAAAGGGTCTTATTTACCGCGGAAAATATATTATCAACTGGGACCCGGCTGCGCGCACGGCGCTTTCGGATATTGAAGTAGAATACAAAGAAGTTCAAGGCGCGCTTTATCACTTGAAATATCCGTTGACGGATGGCTCTGGCTCCATTACGGTTGCGACGACGCGCCCGGAAACGATGCTTGGCGATACAGCGGTTGCCGTTCATCCTAAGGATGAGCGCTACCAGCACATGATCGGCAAGACCCTTCTGCTTCCAATCGTGAATCGAGAGATCCCTATTATCGCTGATGAATATGTAGATAAAGAGTTTGGTTCCGGCGCAGTTAAGATTACCCCTGCCCATGACCCGAATGACTTTGAAGTTGGTCTGCGCCATGAACTGCCTCAAATTCTTGTCATGGACGAAAGCGGCAAGATGAATGATCAAGCGGGACCGTACAAAGGCTTGGACCGTTTTGAAGCACGCAAAAAGGTTGTTGCAGATCTAAAAGAACAAGGTGTGCTGACTCATATCGAAGAGCATGTGCATCAGGTTGGACATAGTGAGCGCAGCGGTGCTGTCGTTGAGCCTTACTTGTCTACCCAATGGTTCGTAAAGATGAAGCCGCTCGCGGAGCGCGCAATTGAAGCGCAGAAGTCTGGCAAAGGTGTAAACTTCGTGCCGGAACGATTTGAGAAGATTTATTTGAACTGGATTGAAAATGTACGCGACTGGGTTATCTCAAGACAATTGTGGTGGGGACACCGCATTCCGGCATGGCACTGCCAAGATTGTGGACACATTAACGTAGCAAGTGAAGACGTTACGGCATGTAATTCCTGCGGAAGCCACAACTTACAGCAGGATAACGACGTATTAGATACGTGGTTCAGTTCCGGACTATGGCCGTTCTCTACGCTTGGCTGGCCGGATACGGACAGCGAGGACTTCAAGCGCTACTATCCTACCAATGTGCTTGTAACAGGATATGACATCATCTATTTCTGGGCTGCTCGCATGATCTTTACGGCGCTTGAGTTTACAGATCAAATTCCGTTCAAGGATATTCTGCTGCATGGTCTGGTGCGTGATGCGGACGGAAAGAAAATGTCAAAATCGCTTGGCAACGGGGTAGACCCATTGGAAGTTATCGATCAATATGGTGCAGATGCCCTTCGTTATATGATCTCGACATCCAGCACGCCTGGTCAAGACCTTCGCTTCCGTTGGGAGAAGGTTGAGCAAGCGCGCAACTTTGCAAATAAGATCTGGAATGCTTCCCGCTTTGCACTTATGAATCTGCAGGGCTTCACACACGCGGATATCGATATTACAGGCGAGCTTGGAACAGCGGACCGCTGGATTCTCCACCGCCTGAATGAGACGACGCGCGATGTGACGCGCATGCTGGATGCGTATGAGTTTGGCGAGACAGGTCGTCTTCTTTACAACTTCATCTGGGATGATCTTTGTGATTGGTACATTGAGTTTGCGAAGCTCAGCCTGTATGGCCAAGATGAAGTGCAGAAGAAGCAAACACAGTCCGTGCTTGCTTATGTGCTCGATCGTACCATGCGCTTGATTCATCCGTTCATGCCGTACATCTCTGAAGAGATCTGGCAGCATCTTCCGCATGAAGGAGATACCGTTACATTAGCGGCATGGCCTACTTATGATGAGAAGCTGGAAGCAGCAGGTGCGGTAGCCGAAATGAACTTATTGATGGATACGATCCGCTCTGTACGCAATATTCGCGCAGAGGTAAATGTGCCGATGAGCAAAAAGGTTGAGCTTATGGTGAAGCCTGCGGATGAGAATACCTACAACAACTTGAATCGCAACATTGAATTCATTGAACGCTTCTGCGGAACGTCGAAGCTTGATATCAGCTTGGCAATCGAAGCACCGAGCAAAGCGATGAGTGCGATGGTGACGGGGGCAGAGCTATACTTGCCGCTATCAGGGCTAATTGACATCGAGCAGGAGATTGCACGCTTGAATAAAGAGCTGGAGCATTTGAACAAGGAAGTCGAGCGAGTAGAGAAGAAGCTTGCTAACGAAGGCTTCATGGCGAAGGCTCCGGAAAAGGTTGTTGCTGAGGAACGTGCGAAAATGAATGACTACAGCGACAAGCGCGATAAAGTTAAAGCGAGAATTCAAGAGCTGCAAGAGGTATAATAGGATGGAAAGAGCGAATGCCTTACTTTGGTAAGGCTCGTTCTTTCCTTCATGCATTTATAAGCCTTATTCCTATATGTTCATACATGTTGGGCCTAAGGCGATCACTTCGCACAAAAGGATGATGATCATGGTAGCAGCGAATGGAACAGGTACATATGTCCCTTTCACAGAGGTGGAGCAAGCAATCGATTGGATTAATTCACTCATTCCATTCGGTATTCGTCCAGGTCTAGAGCGAATCCAGCTCATGATGGAACGCGTAGGCAACCCTGAACGCCGTCTCAAATTCATTCATGTAGCGGGAACAAACGGCAAAGGGTCGACATGTGCGATGCTGACCAGCGTGCTGTTGGCAGCTGGCTATGATGTAGGAACCTTTACCTCGCCTTACATTGAGCGCTTTACGAATCGATTCAAGTTCAACAATGAAGACATTCCGGATGAGACGCTGGTTCAGATCGCCAATCAGCTTCGCCCATTGGTGGAAGAGATTGCGAAGACAGAGCTTGGTTCTCCAACGATGTTTGAAGTGTCAACGGCTGTAGCGTTTGTGTACTATGGAACGGTTGCCTATCCGGATGTTGTGGTGCTTGAGACTGGGCTTGGCGGCCGTCTTGACGTGACGAATATCGTGACACCGATTGTATCGGTTATTACGAATATAGGCCACGATCATATGGATGTCTTGGGCGATACGATCGAGAAGATTGCCTATGAAAAGGCTGGTATCATAAAAGCTGGCGTTCCAGTTGTGACAACGGTGGAACAGCCGGAGGCGCTTGAAGTCATTCGCCAGAAGGCGAGCGAGATGAAAGCAACACTGTATGCGATGAATGAGCAATTCAGCTACAAGACGCTTTCGTTGCAAGAGAATCAACAGGCGTTCTCATTCGATGGGCCATTTCGCCAGCTTGAACAGATCAGCATAACGCTGAACGGAGCCCATCAATTAAAGAATGCTGCTCTCTCGCTGATGACGCTTGAGGTGCTGCGTCAATATATGGCCTTCATCATCGATGATGACGTGCTTCTTAAAGGATTCCGCTGTGCTGCGTGGCCGGGCAGACTCGAAATGATTCTTGAGCAGCCGAGACTTCTCATTGATGGAGCGCATAATCCAGAAGGCGCTGAGACGCTTGCTCAGGCGCTTCGCGATACGTATCGATATGAACGCTGCCATATTATGATGGGAATGCTTTCAACCAAGCATCATCATGATACACTGCGTCATATACTGCCATTAGCGGATACGGTTATCTTTACAGAGCCCAACTTCCGCAAGAAGATGGATGCGGAGCAGCTTGTAAAGATTGCCGAGGACGTGCTGTCTTCAGCATCGAAGCGTCCAGAGATTATGGTCGAGCCGGATTGGCATGCAGCGCTGGAGAAGCTGACGGCGCTAACAGGTCCTGATGACTTGGCTGTAGTGACAGGAACCTTGTACTTAATTTCGGATGTGCGTTCGCATATCTTATATCATACTGAATCTGAAAAGGGCTGGTGAGTCGTGTTGAAGACGTTAGAGCATGTTCATTTTATCGGCATCGGGGGCTATGGAATGAGTGCAATTGCCCGTGTGATGCTGGAAATGGGCTATACGGTCACCGGATCGGATGTTGCTAAACAAGATTTGACAGATAAGCTCCAAGCAAAGGGAGCGGTTATTCATATTGGGCACGATCCTGCATATGTGCAGGATGCAGATATTGTGGTCTATTCCACAGCATTGCCTAAAGACAACGAAGAGCGCGTGGCAGCGGAGAAGCGTGGAATTCCTGTGCTTCATCGTTCCGAGATGCTGGCGCGCCTATTGAATGCGAAGCAGGGGATCACTGTGGCGGGCGCGCATGGGAAGACGACGACTTCTTCCATGATTGCATTTGTATTGGAGCGCTGCGGGGTAGATCCTACCTTTATCATCGGCGGGGAGGTAACCAACCTCGGCACGAATGCAGCTGCTGGCCGCGGTGACTTTGTGGTCGCGGAAGCGGATGAGAGCGATGGATCTTTTCTCGCGTATCATCCTCAGATTGCGGTCGTCACGAATATTGAAGCCGACCATCTGGAGAATTACGGCGGAGACTTTGACAATCTGAAAGCGGCTTATGTTCAGTTCCTCAGCCAGATCAAGGCTGGTGGGGCTGCTGTGGTGTGCAGCGATGATCCGATTATTCGTGAAATGATCGCAGACCTTAAGTGCAGCACCTTAACGTATGCCATTGATGAGCCCGCCGACTATCGCGCTGTCGATATCGAAACGCTGGACCGTCATATTCGCTTCACGATGATGAAAGGAAGCGAAGCGCTAGGAACGGTGGAATTGTCCATTCCAGGCCGCCATAACGTATTGAATGCGATGGCAACGATCATCGTAAGCATGGAAGCAGGCGTAGCCTTTGAGGATGCAGCTCGCGCAATTCTTGATTTCACAGGAGCGAAGCGCCGTTACCAAATTATTGGAACGGCTCAAGATGTTATCGTCATTGATGATTACGCGCATCATCCTACGGAGATTGAGGCAACCTTGCTTGCAGCAAAGGCTTCCGGCAGAAGAATCGTGGCGGTATTCCAGCCGCAACGCTATTCCCGTACTTATTTCTTGTTTGATCAATTCAGCCGTGCCTTCGGCCATGCTGATGAGGTGCTGATTACCGATATCTATTCTCCTGCTGGAGAACAGCCTATTGAGGGTGTTCATGCTTCGAAGCTCGTGGATAGCATTCGAGAGCACAGCAATAAGCATGCACAATACATTTCAACGAAGGAAGAAGCTCTTTCTTACTTGAAAGAGAATACAAAGCCAGGCGATCTCGTGCTTACGATGGGTGCCGGCGATATTTGGCGAGTAGCCTATCAGCTTGCTGATCATTACAAGGCGTAAGCGCCTTTCTTTACACCAATCTTTTCAACAGATGACAGACTGTGATCCTTCTTCGGAAGGGCAGTCTGTTTTTTATTCTCTTGTGGATATGCATGGTTGAGGGATATGCGAGGCTATCTTGTTCGCAGAAATAGTTGTTCGAATAACGGCATCTAGTCGTAATGTTTATCGCAAGGCTGACTTCGGTAGTGAGGGTTTTTCATTTGAGAAACTAACCGTTACACTAGAGATGGATAAAAAGATTTGATTCGTTTATGCCCTCAATGGAGCCGTTCATCTTTTGGATGGTCTCGAGGGGAATTATGATCTCGACGCATTCAGAGGTGGTATGCATGCTTTCGTTATTAAAAACGGTGTGGGAGAGGTGGATGGACTTTCCTTTGCAGGAAGGACAAATCATCGATCAAGGCCGCTATCGAATTGACCGCTATATCGGAATGGGAAGCTACGGCTTGGCTTATCTCGCTACCGATCTGATGACATTAGCGCCATGTTTAGTGAAGCAAAGCCGTCCCAGCAAGAAGGAAAAAGGCACCGAGCTGCTTGGACGCGAGGCTGAATTTCTGAAGCAGCTTGATCATGGCCGTATCCCTCGAATGCAGGCTATTTTTACAGAGGGGAAGCATCGATATCTCGTTATGAGTTATATTGAAGGGCTCAATATCGAGCAGCTATTGTTTGATCACGATAAATCCTTTTCTCAGGCGGAGGCTATACTATTTATTCGCGAGCTAGGAGAATTGATTCATGCCGTGCATCAAGCCTCAATGGTTCATTTGGATGTACGCATTCCGAATGTTCTTATTAAGGATGGAGAGTTGTTCCTCATTGATTTTGGACTAGCGAGACGCTATGTGCCCGAAGAAAGGGACCGAGCACTTTGTGAACGCCTAGAGCGTAAAGGCAGCCCTTCCTTCAGAGATCTCCGCAAAGAGCCTCAGTCCTTATATCGAGAGGATTCATCCTTTAAGCGTGAGATGAGAGCGCCGCTCTATAGCAGCGATTGGTTTGCTGTTGGCCACATGCTATTATTTTTGCTTTATTCCGATTATCACGAAGAGGAGCAGCAAGAGGAGCGCCCTTGGGAGGAAGAGCTCGCCTTGCAGCCTAAGGTCGCTGAGCTGCTGCGTTTATTGCTTGCTCGAGAGAGTGAAGAGGACGCCATGTATATGCAGGCAATTGAGCAGGCATGTGAGGAACTAGGGATAGGCGAACTTACCTTTAAGCAAGCGATGGAGAATGCAATCATTGTTGCCCCTTGTTTATAAAAAATAAAGCACCCTGGCTTATTTCGCAGGATGTCCAGTGCTATGACTCGGAACGGGTACCTAATTCCTCCGAAGTCGATGTGTGGGATCCTTGAAAAAGTGGGGTGCTTTTTTATATAGGCTTAATAGGCTTAGCTTGAAAAATAGCTGCTAAAGCTTTTGTATTTACGCTTGTAATGCTTATGTCCAAAGTGCTGAGGGGGCGGCGGATATTGATGGTTGTGCTGTGAATGAGGTCCGCGATGCTTCGAGTATTTATAATCGCTGCTGCTGTAATGACGCTGCTGGTGTTGACCTTTCACGGAATGCAAGAAACGCTTGATCATATGCTTGAGCATACATTCACCTCCTCTTTCTTTTGCAGAAGCTTGTAAGGCTCTGCATTTTTATATGTTCATACGTTGCGGTAACAGTCATGTTTCGAAAAAATAAAAAAAACATCCCTGTACTTTTTAATGAAGTACGAGAGATGTTTTACTCATGATTTGGATCGTCATGCTAGGGTGCATGACAAAGATCCTTTGCTGCTCCCCCAACTGCACGCCTGTTTCCTCTATATTCTATGAAAGGATGATAGGTTGTGACTCCACGAATGGTTGATAGGGCGAACCTAAAAAATGATAGAGATCTTCGTTCTATTTTCTATGAATCTACCATATACCTAGTATTAATTAAATGGATCGAAGGATGGTGAATCATGATGGAGCGCAACGCAGCCAAGTTAACGTTTCGCTTTCCTGCACAAGCGAACGATACGGATAAGAGGAATCAAGTTGAAGAGATCAAAAAAGAAATTGAACAGCAGGTGAACTGGAGTGATTGGCAGTATGCTGAAGCTGATTCGAACGAAGGACAAACGGGTCAAGAGCACGTCGAAACTTATATAGAGATTGCGAAGAAGGATATGAACACGGATCCAGGCCATAGCGATCGTTATGCAGCGGTTACGAGTGTGAATCCACTCTATCAGCAGCAAGGTGTGGACCTTGAAGATGAGATGACAAGAATTGAGCGAGTCATTCGTGAGGCTGGTGGAACGGAGCCTGTGCGAATCGATGAAAAGCCTGTGGAAGAGCTCGATGAAACTGCAGAAGCGGTAGAAGAGCACGACAGAGATTGGAAGCATGAGATGCCTGCGTTCGATTATTCTACAATCAAGCCTGTGAAGACTCGCCCCAATCGTCCAACCATATTGCGGGTCGCCTTATCTGTGGTGGGAGCGGTAGCGACAGGCTTAGCACTTGGTCTTCTAACGTTATCTCTGTTCAAGGGGGACACACCGCTTCCGGATCTAACCCGAGATGTTCCTGTGATGGGAACTATCAAGGATGAAGGATCGGACACTAAAGGTGAGGGAGCGTCAAATGATGCGCAATCTCAGCAGAGCAGCACAAAGGCCAATGCGGTAGCAATCGATATTCCAGCGCGTACGAAGCATGTGCTTCAGTACGGCGTGTTCAGCCAAGCGGAGGGAGCGAAGAAAGCAGAGGAGGAGCTCAGGAGCCTTGGTCTAGCGGCGGTAAGAGTCCCAGGCGAGGATCAAGGTACCGAGAGAGTCTTCGCAGCTATTGCAGACAGCCGCAATGACGCTATGCTGCTGAGTGATGCCTTGAAGTCGCAGGAGCTTGAACTCTATGTTCGGCCACAGGAGCGCAAGGCCTACACGAGCCTGAAGTTTACAGGGGATGCAAAGCTTCTGCAGCAGTTTGTAGGCAAGGGAGACACCGTTCAGGATTGGCTCATCACCCAGTCTGCTGCTATGCTTCAGGCATCGACGCCTGCAGCTTTTGACAAGTCGAGTATGGATACGCTTCGAAATGTGCACCAGCAATGGACAGAAGAAGGCCAGAAGCTGAAGAAAACATTGAACAGCGAGGATGAGAAGGAATGGGCAAGAATCGTACAGTCTATGAATACCGCTATTAATGCCGTCAATGAATATAATAAAAAGCCATCCTCAGCTCAGCTGTGGAACATTCAGCAGGCGAGCATTCAATATGCACTGCTCGAGGAAGCATGGTTGAATCGATTGACAGGGGAATAGATAGAACGGACCTTCGTTTCCATAGCGGCAACGGAGGTCTATTTGTCGTATTTTGTATTCCTTTGTCTATAACGCGCATACTAGTAAACGCCGTTTTCAAAGTGGAACCATGATGAAAGTTGCCTTTTGACAGAAGCAAACAGGATAAAAAAACAGCTGAACGATGGGTCATTCATCAAGCTAGAAGAACAAGGGTAGAAGGATACTTCTACATGGTGTATACTATTTGTCAAGCTGTAAAACTGAGCGTATAATAAGGAAAGGTGTCAAAAAATGGAGAACATTCAACGAAATGCACAGGAATTACCGCTTCTTGTTCTCGCATCCTCTTCCCCAAGGCGGCAAGAATTGATTCATCGATTAGGACTGCCTGTCGAAATCGAAACGAGTGATGTGGAAGAGCGTGTCGAGGCGGATTGGACACCTGCACAAACGGTTGAACAGCTGGCACGTAAGAAGGCTGAAGCAGTAGTCGCAGAGCGACAAACAAGACAAGTTCAAGGATTGGTCATCGGAGCCGATACCATCGTTGCACTTGAAGAACAGATTCTAGGGAAGCCGACAGATGAGACGGATGCATTACGTATGCTTAAAATGCTCCAAGGTCGGGCTCATGACGTATATACAGGTATTGCATGTATGGATATGAACAGTGGAAATGTGTTAGTACGGCATCGTCGCACGCGTGTGTGGATGCGTCAGCGGACGGATGAACAGCTTCTTTCCTATATTGCGACGGGAGAACCACTTGATAAGGCTGGTGCTTATGGAATTCAAGGAAGAGGCTCTACGCTTGTGGAGCGTATAGACGGATGTTACTTTAACGTTGTAGGTCTTTCTGTATCCCTTCTTGCAGAGATGCTAGAATCCTTCGGCATCGAAACTCCTTGACTGAATTGCAGTATAATTTATATTGGCTGTCGTTTGTGATGCATCTGCCAGGGCTAACATCTTGACGATTGATGTTGAGAGGGGCGCATGGTATGACACACCAACCGATGTTAAAGGATTTACCTGAAGAAGATCGTCCGAGAGAAAGAATGATGCATGCAGGATCAGAGGCGCTTAGCCACACAGAGCTGCTTGCTATCCTTCTTCGGACTGGAACGAAGAACGAATCTGCGCTGCTTGTTGCACAGCGCATCCTGAATCATATAGGAAGCCTGCACAAGCTTGCCGATATGTCGTACATGGAGCTTACGGAGATTAAGGGCATTGGGACGGCAAAAGCCCTTCAACTGCTTGCTGGCCTTGAGCTTGGCCGGCGAATGGCAAGGTCTCGAATGGATGAACAAGCCGTAATCAGGCGCCCGCAGGATGCAGCCCATTTGGTTATGGAGTCGATGAGGTACTATAAACGGGAGCATTTTATTTGCTTATTTCTCAATTCGAAGAATAAGGTGCTTGCGCAGGAGACCATCTCGATTGGCACCTTGGATGCCTCCCTAGTCCATCCGCGCGAGGTATTTCGCGCTGCGATTCGGCACAGCTCGGCTTCTGTGGTGTGCTTGCATAACCATCCAAGCGGAGATCCGACGCCAAGTGAAGAGGATATTTGGATTACCAAACGCTTGATGGAAGCGGGAGAGCTTGTAGGGATTGAAGTATTGGATCATATTGTCATCGGCGATCAGCGGTATGTAAGTTTGAAGGAACAAGGCCATATGTAATATAATGTTTAAGTTGTTTACAACTAGAGTGAAAAAATACAGAAAATTGAAGTTGTTCAAGGGTGACTTGAATACGCAAGATAAAGGAGATTAGACATCATGTTTGGTGGTTTTAGCAAAGATTTGGGAATTGACTTGGGTACAGCAAATACATTGGTATATGTTCGTGGAAGAGGAATTATCGTACGGGAACCGTCTGTTGTGGCGATTCGCACCGATACGAAGACGATAGAAGCAGTTGGTGAAGACGCAAAAAAAATGATCGGACGTACTCCTGGTAACATTCGCGCGATTCGTCCGATGAAGGACGGCGTTATCGCGGACTTCGACACAACGGCAACGATGATTAAGTACTTCATCAGACAAGCTCAGAAGCAGCGCTCTCTGTTCCCGCGCCATCCAAACGTTATGGTATGTGTGCCGTCTGGCATTACAGCAGTCGAGCAGCGTGCCGTTGAAGATGCAACGAAGCAGGCTGGAGCTCGTGAAGCTTACACGATTGAAGAGCCGTTTGCAGCAGCTATTGGTGCGGACCTTCCTGTATGGGAACCAACAGGAAGCATGGTCGTTGATATTGGCGGCGGTACGACAGAAGTAGCAGTCATCTCCTTGGGAGGTATCGTTACGGCTCGTTCTGTTCGTGTTGCTGGTGATGATATGGATGATGCCATTATTCAATACATTAAGCGTCAATATAACTTGATGATCGGGGAGCGTACAGCGGAACAATTGAAGATGGAGATCGGTTCTGCCCTTCAGTCGGAAGAGTCGACATCCCTTGAGATTCGCGGACGCGATCTTGTTACAGGTCTTCCAAAGACATTGTCCATTTCTTCCAATGAGATTACAGGCGCACTTGCCGATACAGTCAGTGCCATCGTGGAAGCTGTTAAGGTCACATTGGAGAAATGTCCGCCAGAGCTTGCAGCGGACATTATGGACCGAGGCATCGTACTGACAGGCGGTGGAGCGTTGCTTCGCAATCTAGACAAGCTGCTTGCTCGTGAGACAGGAATGCCAGTCATTGTGGCTGAGAATCCACTTGACTGTGTAGCGATCGGAACCGGCCGCGCACTAGATAATATCCACCTCTTCAAAGCACGCAGCAGTTCCGCTCTTCGCATGAAGCGCTAATCGTAGGGTACGTATTTATGGTGCCGCACAGGATCGTTCCTCCGGTGCGGACCATATGTATAAAGCTACGGAACGAATCTGCATGACGATGAGAAGGTGTTGACACTGTTTAAGCTGTTAGGCAACAAGCGATTGTTTATTTTAATGGTTGGACTTATTGTATTTATTGCAATCATGGGCTTCACGCTTGGCGCACGCGGTAAGGTGTCATGGCCCGAGAAATTCGTGCACGACACTGTTACATTCGTTCAAAAGATATTTTACAAGCCGGCGTCTGCCATTTCAGGGTTTATTGATGATGTTTCGAAGTTGAAAGAGACGTATGAAGAGAATGAGAGATTGAAGATTGCTCTAGCGCATTATACCCGTGATAAAGGTGTGTATAATGGCTATAAAGCAGAAAATGAACGACTTAAGGAAGAACTAGGGTTCACAGAGCGTCAGAAGCAAAAGAACCTGCCTTATGAGTATCGAATCGCACAGGTGAACTCGATTAACGTGGCCGACCCATTCAACCAGACAATTAATATCGATCTGGGAGAGAGCGATGGCATGCGTGTCGGAATGCCTGTTATTTCGATTGACGGAGTTGTCGGCATGATCAGCCGAGTCTACCAGTTCTCATCGACGGTTGAATTGCTCACGAACATGGATGACAAGGACCCGAACTCCAGAGCGATTGCCGCGACTGTAATGGGCAAGGAGAACAAATCCTTCGGCATGATCGAATCCTATGATCAAAGTTCAGGCTTGTTCTTGATGACAAGGATTGAAGAGGATGATCCGATTCAAAAAGGAGATACCATTGTATCCTCGGATATCGGCCAATACTTCCCTAGAGGGTTGGTAATCGGCGAAGTAGTCTCTAAAGAGCCTGGTGATTTTGGACTGACGTATACTGCAAAAGTGAAGCCAACAGCCTCCTTTGAGAATTGGAGGGAACTGTTTGTGGTGGTAAGCCATGCAGCAGTGGATGAAGAAGCGACGAACGGCAAGGAGAAGACCCCATGAATCGAAACTGGATGATTCTCTTTATGTTCATTTTGTTCCTGATTGAAGGTACATGGCTTCCTTTTTTGATTCCAGGCGCATGGTCAGACCGCATCTTCCCGCAGCTTGTCTTTATCGTTGTGCTGTATCATGCGGTGTATAAGCATCGTCATACTGCGCTTATGATGGGGCTAGGGTTCGGACTATTGCAGGATATTGTTTACTATGGACATATGATAGGTCCGCACACGTTTACAATGGGGTTATTGGGATATTTAGTAGGTCTCCTCTTTTCAACGCGCAATACGTCCATGATGATCATGATGATGATTTCGTTTATGTGCAGTTTCATTTATCAAGCGATTATCTTCGGTATTTATGCGTTGTTTAGTGTGCAGCATCTTGAGTTTAAGGATACGCTGCTGAATTACATGATTCCAAGCTTGTTTATCCAATTGTTGTTCGCGCTCATCATCTACGTTCCGATGCGCAAATGGTTCGAAACTGCTCCCGTGACTGACTCTAACGAGGAAAAAGAAGCGTTATAGCCGTCTTCGGATACCGCTCCGGGCGGCTTTGCTTGCTTTTCATCAACCTCTGCATGCGTTCAATCATGATGGAGTAGCTTGAATGAAAGGTATGTTTACCTAATTGAATATTGTTGTTTCGATAGATTCGGAGCAACTTTCGATTTGGCGACAAAACCTGCCTATGAACGCAGTTCTTCTCTTCTAGATGCTGCGAAGGAGGGTTTTTCATCGATTTTCCTATGATTTTGTAAGTCGTTGCAGGAACTTGCCTCATGCGTAACGAAAAAGATTACGTTGGGAGGGACGAACGATGACGGCCAAGTCACTAGTAACGATAAAAGGTGTCAAAGACGGCCTCGTGTTCCTGCTTGACGATAAAAGCGATTTTAGCGATGTGCTGCATGATTTGCGCGCTAAGCTTGAACATACATCTCAGTTCTTTAGTGGACCTATCGTGTATGTGGATGTCAAGTTGGGGGCTCGCTCCGTTGTAGACGAGCAAAAGACAGAACTAGTAGAAATATTGCGACAGAGAGGAAATTTGCTCATACGGTCTATACAATGTGATGCCGAGTCTAAACCGCAAGAAAAAGGCTACCAAGTTCAGACTTTGACAGGAATTGTACGATCGGGTCAAGTATTACGACATGAGGGCAACTTGTTATTTTTAGGTGATGTGAATCCTGGAGGATTGATTGAGAGCACAGGGGATGTCGTTGTGTGCGGTGCTTTGCGCGGAACCGTGCATGCAGGTGTCAACGGCGATGACAATGCGGTAATCGTTGCAAGCCTATTTGCACCGACGCAGCTTCGTATTGCCGATGTGATTAGCCGTCCGCCGGATGAATGGGGCGTGAAGCAGACACAGATGGAATACGCCTATGTGCGAGAAGGACAGATGCAGATTGATAAGGTCTCGCATCTTCATCGGATTCGCAAAGACCTGAATATGTTCAAAGGAGTGTAGATTGCATGGGAGAGGCCATTGTCGTCACTTCGGGTAAAGGCGGTGTCGGTAAGACGACAACGTCCGCCAATCTAGGCACAGCTCTTGCCTTGCAGGGGAAAAAGGTATGTATGGTGGATACGGATATCGGGCTTCGCAACCTTGACGTTGTGATGGGGCTTGAGAACCGTATCGTTTATGACATCGTGGATGTCGTAGAAGGCCGCTGCCGCTTGAATCAGGCGCTTGTGAAGGATAAGCGGTTTGACGAGCTCTATATGCTGCCTGCTGCACAGACAAAGGACAAGCTTGCTGTATCGCCGGATCAAGTGAAGGATATCATTTTAGAGCTCAAGAAAGATTTTGAATATATTATTATTGATTGTCCTGCTGGTATCGAGCAGGGCTTTAAGAATGCCATCGCAGGAGCAGATGCTGCCATCGTGGTAACGACTCCAGAGAATGCAGCTGTTCGCGACGCCGACCGCATCGTAGGGTTGCTTGAGAGTGCTAATCTTGGCTCTCCAAAGCTCATCGTGAATCGCATTCGCCCTAATATGGTGAAGAGCGGTGAGATGCTTGATATCGATGATGTTCTGCAAGTGCTTAACATCGACCTTATTGGCATCGTGCCTGACGATGAATTGGTCATCAAGGCAGCGAATAATGGAGAGCCTACGGTGATGAACCCAGAGTCCAAGGCAGCTATTGCTTATCGCAATATTGCGCGGCGTATTCTAGGAGATACGGTACCGCTGATGCAGCTTCATCAGAAAAAAGGAATGATGACTAAGATGAAGAAGTTTTTTGGAATAGGATGATAAGCCTTGCTGAACAAAATTAAGCGAATAGATTGGATTATTGTTGGAATATTGCTTTGTTTCGCGGTGTTCAGCCCATTGCTTGTCTATAGCTCCACACATGGTAGTACGACAATGGATGCGTACTCCATGGCGATGAAGACGATTGTCTTTTTTGCGATTGGCTTTGGCGTGATGTTTTTAATATCGCTTATCGATTATCGATTGTATTTAAAATGGTGGCCCGTAACATTCGCCATTACGATCCTGCTTCTGATCGGGCTTTACTTCTTTGGAGCTTACATCAACGGTGCGAGAGGCTGGTATCAGTTAGGCTCGCTTAGCTTCCAGCCTGCCGAATTGGCGAAGATTGCGATCATATTCGCTGTCGCGCAAATGCTCGGCAAGCGCAACGGAGAGCCGCTCACGTTTACGAGGGATCTTATTCCGATCGGACTTGTCGTTTCCATTCCATTTGGGCTCGTAGTGGCTCAGCCTGACCTTGGGAATGCAGTCATTTATGCGGTTATTTTGATTGCAATGCTATGGATCGGCGGCTTGAAATATCGTCATATGCTGGTAGGAACCTTGATCGTTGTCGGCAGTGTAGCTTTAGTATTTGTGATGTTCACAAGCTTCAAGGGTCAGACAGAAGCCTTTTTCAAGGAAACGCTAGGACAAGCGCATTGGTTTGAGCGGATCAATACATTTGTAAGCCCTGACTCAGCGACGAACGATGAGCGCCATCAATCGGAATACGCCATGACTGCCATCGGATCAGGCGGATTATCTGGCGACGGCTTCCTACAAGGGGAGCTTAAGCGAAGAGGCTATGTTCCTCTTACTTACTCTGATGCTATTTTTGTCGTGATTGGGGAGGAATTCGGCTTCCAAGGCGGAGCGATCCTTCTGCTCTTATATTTCTTGCTTATCTATCGAATGATTCTAATCGCATTCCAATGCTACGATCGGCGAGGCTCCTATATGATCATCGGGATTGTGGCGATGTTCGTGTTCCAGATCTTCGAGAACATTGGCATGATGATTGGTCTGATGCCGATTACCGGGATTACGCTGCCATTTATCAGCTATGGGGGGACATCGCTCATGCTGAACATGTGCTGTATCGGGCTTGTTATGAGCATTCGAATCTACCAGGAGAAATATCAGCTTGAGGACTGACGCAACATGTGAGTCTCTATTATAGTTATTCGCTTATGTGGCGGCATAAGCGAAGTACAAACACCTCTATATTTGCCTTTTGCATAAGGGTAAATATAGAGGTGTTTTTTGTCTTCAGTTTTGAGGATAAAGGCATACAAAGCTTGACTACTAAAGCATATTGCACACCATATTGCCATAGATATAGCTACAAGAAGGTATGGACAAGGTGGGAGGATCGAGGGATGAAGGAAGATATAAGAAGACGCAGACAAGAACGTATTCGTCAATTGTCGATGGGACAAGCGCCAACGAAGCAATCGTCATGGAAGCAGGAAGAAGACAGAGATCCCTGGAGAGCCGAAGACCATGTAGATAAAGAACATGAGCAGATAGAAGAGCCTAACCTGGAAGAGCAGGCTTGGCTCGCAAGCTTGAATAGGCTTGATGATACGGAAATGGATCAGGTACAGAATCCACAGGATCCCGAACAGGAATGGAAGCAATCAAGAGCAAGCTGGGAGGAGCGCTATGGCTGGTCCGAGAATCCGGATGAGCCTAAAAAAAATCAGTGGCTAAGAACTTTGAAGCTGCAGTTTGTAGGCGCCCTCCTCTTAGGCGTAATCGCTGTTGCTTCCGTTCAGCTGTCAACGCCGTGGCAGTCTCAGGCAAAGGCCTTTTTGACTGCATCATTAACGGAAAATATAAATTTGGAACCAATTGCTGTTTGGTATAGAGCAACTTTTGGGGGTTCACCTGCGTTTATTCCTATATGGGAGTCCAAAATGCCGGAGACAAAGCAGGTTCATGCTGCGAACAAGCTGTCTCCTCCGTTTGCAGGGACGGTTGTGCAATCCTTTGCTGTGAACATGAGCGGCATTGAATTGGCGCCAAGCGGATCGGACACCATCGTACGCAGTGCAGCTACAGGCCGGGTCGTTAAGGTTGATTTGGATAAAGACGAGCACATGACGGTAACCGTTCAGCATGCGGATGGTTATTCGACGATATATGGACACTTGGCAACCTGCGAGGTTAAACCAGATGACTGGATAGAAGCAGGGGATGAACTCGGCCTATTATCGGAGACGGCTGACCCAGACCGCACCCTGTACTTTGCGGTCACGAAAAACGGCCAATATGTCGATCCTATGGATGTGATGGATCTTGGTTAAATGGGGCGGCACCACGTACTCGGTTCATCCGCTCTTCGTTATGCTGCTTACCTTATCGGCGATTACAGGTCATATCCTTGAGCTTGTAACGTTATTCGTAATAGTCAGCATCCACGAGATGGGACATGTTGTTGCTGCTAAAGCCTTCGGATGGAGCATTGAGGAGGTAAAGCTGCTTCCCTTTGGAGGGGTTGCTGAGACGAAGGACGGCGCTGTATCGCCAGGCTGGCAGGAGTGTCTCGTTGCACTTGCAGGCCCCTTGCAGAATGGGCTGATGATTGTTCTTGCCTTATGGTTTCGTTATTTGGGCTTGTGGTCGGATGAGTGGACCAATTATTTTATAGAGGCCAATCTAGTCATTGGGGGCTTTAATTTGCTTCCCATCCTGCCGCTGGATGGAGGAAGGATGCTTCAGGCAAGCTTCGGCAAGCTAGTAAGCTATCATCGATTGCTTATCATTGGAGTTTGGTTCAGCATCGTTTGCAGCGTGCTACTAGGCTTGTTTTCCATTTTTCCGTTAATAGATGAGCGGCCTCTTCATTTGAATCTGCTTGTCGTTGCGTTATTTTTAGGATGGAGCAACTGGGTAGAACGCAAACATATTCCTTATCGGTTTGTTCGCTTCCTTGTGAACCGGCCGAAGCGGCTGCGCCAGTGGGAAGAGCAAATTCAGCTCGGGCAGCCTATCGTATCTGAAGCAAGTAGATCTTTATCTGCGATATTGAAAAGGTTCCGCAGAGACATGTATCACTTGATCTATATTATGGGGGAAAATGGACGAATCGAAAAAATAATTCCCGAACAAAAACTTATTGATGCTTATTTTGATGATCCAAATTCTTCGCCTGAACAGAGCCGAAAACCAACAAAGAGATAGACAGAATGAGGTGAAGAAGATGAAAAATATGACAACGTTCCATAAACCTGCATGTTCATCGCTTCCTCCTTCATGTTACAATGGAGTGAACGCGCTTGAGTAGAGGTGATGCCATGAAACAATTAATTGTTCACTGTAAAGAACAGGTGACACAGATGGCGTTGTTAGAGCAAGGGAGACTTGTAGAATATACGGTTGAACGTGCCGAGGGCACTACGCTCGTCGGCAGCTTTTACAAAGGTCGCGTAGTCAATGTACTTCCAGGAATGCAAGCTGCTTTTGTTGATATTGGACTAAAGAAGAATGCTTTTCTATATGTAGATGATTGCTTGCATCCTCATTTGGAGAAGCAGCCAAAGGAAAAACCCTCAATCACAGAACTGCTTCAGCCGGGACAGGAGCTTATTGTTCAAGTCATGAAGGAGCCGCTTGGCGGCAAGGGAGCTCGTGTTACAACCCATTATTCGCTTCCAGGGCGTTTCTTAGTCTACATGCCTAAGGCAGATTATATTGGGGTATCGAAGAAGATCGAGCAGGAATCGGAGCGCAACCGCTTAAAGCATCTTGGTGAGGCAATACGCTGCGATGAAGAAGGCGTTATTCTTCGAACGGCAGCGGAGAAGGAAAGCCATGAATCACTGGAGATGGATATTCAATATTTGCGTGAGCAGTGGCATAAGATTGAGGAGCGGGCGATGGATGCTGAAGCTCCTTCTTTAATTCATCATGATCGGAACCTGATTGAGCGGTTTATTCGAGATGCGTTTAATCAAGAGGTTGAAGAACTGGTCATTGATGATGAGCGACAAGCCAAGCAGCTTCTTTCGTATGTTCGTACATTTGCCCCTGAGCTTGGGAGCAGGGTGCAGGTGTATCGGGGAAGAGATCCGATTTTTGAGCGATACGGCATAGCAGACAAGCTGAACAAGTCATTTCAACGGAAGACATGGCTGCAAAGCGGCGGCTATCTCGTTTGGGACCAAACCGAAGCGCTAACGGTTGTGGACGTGAATACAGGCAAGTACACAGGAACAAGAGACTTGGAAGATACCGTGTATCAGACCAATAGAGAGGCTGCAGAGGAAATCGCGCGTCTCATACGCCTAAGGGATATCGGCGGCATTATCATTGTTGATTTTATTGATATGGTGTCTGAGAAGCATCGTGACGATATCGTCTCAGAGCTCGAGGAACGGATGAAGCGGGATCGGACCAAATGCCTTGTTGTAGGCTGGACCAAGCTTGGTCTTCTGGAAATTACTCGCAAGAAGGTTCGTGAGCAGGTCATGAATCGCATGTATACCCTATGCCCGTCCTGTGAAGGGACAGGGAAGAAACTGAATTCATTCCTTACATAGGTCTTTGTTAAGTCTTGTCATTGACTTATGGCCAGCATCGTGTTACTATCATCTAGTATGTGTTTGGTTATACACTGCACACATGCTGTAACCGCTCGGAACAGGTAATGAAGCATGGCTGTTTGCGCAGTCATCACCTGAATAAGGCGAGTCTGAGACATGAGGAGGTGCAACAATGTACGCAATTATCGAAACAGGTGGCAAGCAGTACAAAGTTCAACAAGGTGATGTATTGTACATCGAGAAGTTGAACGCAGCTGATGGCGAAAGCGTAACTTTCGACCGTGTATTGGCAGTATCTAAAGACGGAAGTCTTGTAGCAGGTACTCCAGTTGTAGCAGGCGCTACAGTTACAGGTAAAGTTGAAAAGCATGGTAAAGGTGCAAAAATTACCGTGTACAAGTACAAGCCTAAGAAAAACTACCGTCGTAAGCAAGGTCATCGTCAACCTTACACTAAGGTAACGATCGAAAGCATCCAAGCGTAAGGTGTGACATGATTCGTGTCACTATTACTCGGAAGCCCGACGGTCTGATTGATAGCTTCACCATTCGCGGACATGCAGGATTTGCTCCTCACGGAGAAGATATTGTATGTGCTGGCGTATCCGCTGTAACCGTGGGCGCTGTAAACGCGATTGAAGCATTGACTGGTGTATCCTTGGACAGCAAGATGAAGGATGGCTTCCTGAACGGCTTCGTGCCTAAGCTTCAGGAGACTAGACAGATCGAGCAGGTACAACTGCTGCTGGAATCCATGGTTGTCAGTCTGAAGACAATTGAAGATTCATACGGAACGTATCTTCAAATAAACGAACGAAAAAAGTAAGGAGGTAGACTACGATGATGAAACTTAACCTTCAGTTGTTCGCATCCAAGAAAGGTGTAGGTTCCACGAAGAACGGTCGTGATTCCCACTCCAAGCGTCTTGGTGTGAAGCGCGCTGATGGCCAACTCGTAACAGGTGGTAGCATCTTGGTTCGCCAACGCGGTACTAAGATTCACCCTGGAACTAACGTAGGCATCGGTAAAGATGATACTTTGTTCGCGAAAGTAGAAGGCGTTGTGAAGTTCGAACGTTGGGGTCGCGATCGCAAGAAAGTGAGCGTCTACCCAGTTGAAGTAGCACCAGTTGCAGCAGCTGTGGAAAAATAAGACGTTTTCCGAAACCCTCGGCTCATGCCGGGGGTTTTTTGTATATATGGGGCCATTCATTTGATGGCTTTTGGACGACTACTCCTAGACATGCTATACTGTATGACGAGAGTTTGTACATATTAGCTATAGAGTGAGGGGCATGCAATGAGGAGAGCCTGGAACGTGCAGTGGATCTGCGGTCTGCTTGCTGTGGGAAGTGCCGTATTGCTTATGGGTTGGAACCTTGCGATGATCTGGCGGATCCTTATCGTTATGCTGCTGATCGTGAGCTTATCCACAGGGATTATTTCTCATTATCGCAAGCGCATTGCGGATGAAAAGATACGAGTGCACAGTGCTTATCAGAATGCATTAGACGTCATCAATCATCAGCGGCATGATTGGATGAATGAGCTTCAATTGTTATATGGCTATGTGCGACTAAAGAAATTTGATAAACTGCCGGATTGTGTGGAAACCATAAAAGAAAGAATGGCAGATGAGAGCCGAATCTCGAAGCTTGGATCTCCCGAGCTTGTTGTCTATTTGCTTAAGAATAGGGTATCGGGTCTCATGATGCCTCTTGAAGTTCATCTCTCTGAGACGGTTGAACTATCCAGACTTGCGCTTGGCACGAGCCAGGATCAAATCACAGAGCTCATTGAACGGGCGGTTCAAGTGTACCGCTTTGCGCCGAAGGCGAATGGACAAGCTGTAGCGCCGCTCAAGCTGTCAATCAGTGTGGAGGACAACAGGTTGTGGATCGACTTCGATTATCAAGGGAAACTGCTTCGGCCGGACGAGGTGGCAAGTCAATTACAGCAGATGGCAACTGAACGCGGCGTGCGGCTGGAGCAGTTGTCGAATCAAGAACAGGACGAGGAAGCTGTATACAGGTGGATCTTTCCTTATACAGCATAAAGAGGTGGAGCTTACGTGTTTGTAGATAAAGCGAAGATTTATGTTAAAGGCGGAGACGGAGGAGATGGCCTAATCTCCTTCCGTCGTGAGAAGTATGTGCCGAATGGTGGACCTGCAGGTGGCGATGGCGGACGAGGCGGAAGTGTTATTTTCCGCGTGGATGAAGGCTTGCGTACGCTTGTTGATTTCCGCTATCAGAAGCATTTCAAAGCAAAGCGCGGTGAAAAAGGACGTACGAAAAGCCAGCACGGAGCAGGCGCTGAGGATATGATTGTGCGTGTTCCGCCTGGAACGGTTGTCATTGATGATGATACACAGGAAGTCATTGCGGATTTGACGCGCCAAGGACAAGAGGTTGTCGTTGCAAAAGGAGGCCGCGGAGGACGAGGCAATATTCGATTTGCAACGCCTGCCAATCCGGCTCCTGAACTCGCTGAGCATGGGGAAGAAGGGCAAGAGCGCTGGGTTGTGCTTGAGCTTAAAGTGATGGCCGACGTAGGTCTCGTGGGCTTCCCCAGCGTAGGCAAATCGACCTTGCTCTCGGTTGTATCTGGAGCAAGACCGAAGATTGGGGCTTACCATTTTACGACGATCACTCCGAATTTGGGTGTTGTTGATGTTGGGGATGGAAGAAGCTTTGTCATGGCTGACCTTCCAGGATTGATTGAAGGCGCTCATACAGGAATTGGCTTAGGACATGAATTCCTGCGCCATGTCGAGCGCACGAGAGTGATTCTTCATGTCGTGGATATGGCAGGTACAGAAGGTCGTGACCCGTTCGATGACTGGGTTAAGATCAACGATGAGCTGAAGCTGTATAACGCAAAGCTTGCAGAGCGTCCACAGATTATTGCGGCCAATAAGATGGATATGCCAGAGGCAGAAGAGAATCTGGAGCGATTCCGTGAGCAGGTGCAAACGATCCGTGACGATATTCAGATTGTACCGATCTCTTCCTTAACGAAGATGGGCGTTCAAGAGATGATCTATAAGACGATGGACCTATTGGAGCAAACCCCAGACATGCTTGAGGTTGAAGAGGTTGCTGAAGTAGAAGAACGCAAGATCTATCGCATGGAGAAGAAGCAGGAAGGTCCTAAATTTACGATTCGTCGTGAAAATGAAGGCTTCGTCGTTGAGAGTGAAGCCATTGAGAATATGATGAAGCGGATGCAAATGACGTCGCATGAGGCTATCCTTCGATTCGCTCGTACGCTTCGCCATATGGGAGTCGATGAAGAGCTTCGCAAGATGGGTGCGGAAGAGGGTACGATCGTACGCATTGGCGACTTTGAATTCGAGTTTGTAGAAAGCAGCGGATATTATTTCTAGGGTCCAAAAAGTTTAGCAGGTTGGATTGGTGTTGATCATGAACAAACCTTTATATGCCCAGATTGCAGAGCATCTGATCCAGCTTATTAATGCCGGCCACTATCATCCCAATGATAAGATTCCGACGGAGATGGAGCTTGCAGAGCAATTTGGCGTTAGTCGTATTACAACAAAACGAGCCTTGCTGGAATTAGAGACCCGGGGGTATATCTACCGCAAACGCGGGAGCGGAAGCTTCGTAAAGGAGCTTCCAGTTCCGCCTGCTCCTATTGTGAGTCATGATTCTCCCCATGCTCGCCGACATCTGTCGATTGTGCTGCCTTATGTGGATGCAGGGAAGGACTTGCACTACTTTCGCGGCGTAGCGGATTATATTGAGAAGCAGGGCATTATGCTTAGCCTGCACTTCACGGATTGGAGAGCAGACAAAGAGCGTGATGTGCTGCTCCATCTGCGCAACTATGGCACGGGGGGCATCATCTGGTATCCCGTCAATTCCATTAATAACGCGGATATTGCTCACATCTTGCATCTAGAGGGGCATCCTGTCGTATTGCTGGATCAGTACTTTGATGGATTAACGGTACCTAGCGTCGTATCAGACAATAAAGCAGGAGGCTACGCGGCGACGGAGCACCTGATCAAGCTTGGTCATAGGCGAATTGCCTTCGTATCCAGTATTGATATAGAGCAGCGTAGCTCGGTCAGAGACCGTTTTCTCGGTTATTGCCAAGCGCACAGCGATTATGGCGTTCCGATTCATCCTGAGTTTATTATTACTGGATTCCATCAAAAGCTGTGGGCACAAGGCAAGAGCAAATTTTACACCGAACTTATTCAGCCTCTTATTCATATGGGGGTGACGGCATTTCAAGCTGAGCATGATTATATTGCTTTAGACCTGATCGATGCGGCAATGGAGCTGGGTATTTCTGTTCCAGAGCAGCTGTCGATTATGGGCTACGACGACATCAGTATTGCAAGCCAGCATCAGGTGCCGCTTACGACAATCAGTCAGAATTGCTACGAGATTGGTCGAAAAGCAGCAGAAATTATGCATAGCATGATGACGGCCGGGGGATTTGAAGCGTCAGTCGATCGAGGCATTTATACCGTAAAAGTCGAGTTCATGGAACGCGAGTCTACGGCTAACGTTCTTGAATAATCCTTTAAACTATAACCGTATTAACGATGATTGATATATCGTCGTGGATGCGGTTTTTTGTTTTTCAAATTTTAAAAATATAGAGAATTAGACATATCAAATATTGCATTAATCTGAATTTACAGCGAACAAAATATCTAAATAATATTAATAAGATATATCATATTAGTCAATGATCAATTTTTTAACCGAAATAGGGATTTACAAAATGGTATAAAGCGGATATTATTATGCATGTAAGCGCTTACCGATGACCATAATGGAGAAGTTTGCTATAACTATACGCCCATGTTGCCAAATTAGGTATGTTATTAGTTATACAAACATAATTATGGTATATCAATATGTTTAGGGTTGAACTCATTATCGAGAGGGGATGAAGAGAAGAGATGAAGGGGATTAAAGTCTTTCTCATGTGTACCTTGTTTTTGTTAACGCTTGCAGGATGCGGTGGAACAAGCAATGGTACGACAGAATCTACAGGAAACACATCAAAAGAAAATTCTTCAACGACTTCGAATCAAAATGAGAGTACGACAACCAAGGAACCAGAGGAAAAGAAATTTGATCTGCAAGGGGCAACGATCAAGATCGGCCAATGGTGGGACGGTGCTGATCCACGTACCGTGCCAGAGGAAGAGCGCTCCATTGGCGTAGAAGAATCGATTAAGAAACTTGAAGAAGTAGAGAAGAAATACAATGCCAAAATTGAATATGTAACATTTGCGGATTATGGCAAATACGTAGAGAACTTTACTACAACATCGCTTGCTGGCGAGCCTTTTGCTGATATCGTGGTGCTTGAGTTGTTCTGGTCATTCCCGCAACTAGCAAAGAAGGGCTTTATCGCTCCGCTTGATGACTATCTTGACCTGAGCGATCAGAAATACAACGCTTGGATGAAATCCGGCGGATCTTTTAACGGAAAACAATATGGATTCTATGACGGCGTTCCTTCTCCTTATGGCTTCTTCTACAACAAGACGATGGTAGAGGAGATGGGCCTCGAGGATCCATTTGAGCTTCAGCAAAAGGGCGAGTGGACTTGGGAGAAATTCCGCGAGCTTGCTAAGAAAGCGACTAAAGATACAAATGGCGATGGAAAGATCGATGTTTACGGCATTGCAGGAGCCTACGGCAAGGTGAACTATATGGGCGAACAGTTCATCTACAGCAACAAGGGCGCTGTTGATCGCGATGAGAACGGAGAGATGAAGTTTGCGATGGATTCCAAAAACTCCATTGAGGCTCTTCAGTTCTTGTCTGACTTATATAACGTTGATAAGTCCATTCTGCAGCCGGTTCCAGATGATGCAGCAAAAGAATTCGTTGCAGGGAAGGGACTTATGTACGGCGGATTCAACTGGGAAATGAGCGGACTGATGGAGAAGATGCCAGGAAAGACACTTAGCTACGTCTTTTTCCCGAAAGCGCCGCAAGCTGATGATTATATGAGCTATACCCCATTTGGAAATATGTACATGATCTCCAAGTATTCTAAAAATGCGGAAGCAGCAGCGCATATCCTAGATGAAATCAGCTTGTTCCAACGCGGTGAGGAAATTGCGCTTCAATCGCTGGAAGAAAAAATGCCAACGAAGGAAATCTTCGAAACTCGCAAGCTGATGCGTGAAAAGATTGACTACTCTGGCGGCTACTACGCGCTTCCTGACTCCGGAAAGCTGTTTGAAAGCGTAATCAATGCCATTATTCAAGATAAGGCCTCTCCTGCAACGGCAGTAGAGAAAGTAAAACCACAGTTTGAGGCGAGCTTAAACAAGCTGCTCCAAGATAGTAAATAGCACACCTTAAGAACAAGGCTTGCTCCCGCTATGAGGCGAACGTTGTAGCGGGGGCAGGCGATGCGAGGGGGAAGCAAATGCTGCACCGTAAGAAGATTGCATTCTTGCTCATTGTCGTGATAGCGATAGCGGCTGTCGCCGTATTGTGGCTCACATCGGACCGCTCAAGCGAGACGGTAATCGATTACCCCATGGATAGTTCAGGCTTAGTAGCAGTAGGAACGCATCAGAAGAAGGACGGATATCAGAGCTATATTCAATCCTATTTAAAAGAAGAGCGGCCTAAGGAAGAAATCGTGATTCCAGCAGATTCATTTACGCAAGTTGAAGGCATGGAGGAGCACAAGCCTCGAGTGATTGAGGGGCTTCAGGAACGTGTAGTTCGCACTGGAGCGGACGGGACGATCGAATGGAAGTTTCAGATCAAAAAAGCGGGCTTGTATCAGATCGATATGACCGTAGCGCCTGCGCCTGGCAAGGATTCAGACGTAGAACGAGAGCTTCGAATCGATGGAAAGCTGCCTTTTATAGAAGCGAAAAGTTTCATGTTTCAGCGGATTTGGAAGGATGAATCGACAGAGGTTGTTCGAGACGCGAACGGCAATGATCTTACACCGAAGCAGGTAGAGGAAGCCTTATGGCAGACTGTTCCCTTAAAGGATGGGGCGGGATACGAGCCAAAGCCGTTCCTTTTTTATTTTAGTGAAGGCGATCACACATTACAGCTTACCTCAGTTAAAGAACCTATGGACATTGCACAGATTCGAATTCACAACCCCGACGAGCGTCCTGCTTATGAGGAGCTGGCCAAATCTTACGAATCTAATGCTATCCCTACACCAAGCGATGTCATGATCAAGGTGCAGGGGGAAGCTGTAAGCTATAAATCTTCTCCGTCGCTATTGCCGATGTACCATCGAGCAAGCCCAGCGGTAGAGCCGTATTCCGTATCCAAGCAGCGCAACAATATCATGGGCGGCTACGCTTGGCGGGCACCTGGACAATGGATGGAATGGGAGATCGATGTCCCTCAGGACGGGCTGTACACCTTGTCTTTCAAAGTTCTTCAAAACTTTGTAACAGGTTCATCCTCTCTGCGCTCCTTAACGATTGACGGCGAGCAGCCATTTAAAGAGGCAGAGCGAATCGGATTTCCATACAGTACATCCTGGCAGATGAAGACTGTCGGCAAGGATGAAGAAACACCGTACTTGTTCCACCTGACCAAGGGCAAGCATACGATTCGACTTGAAGTATCGCTTGGCGAATATGCCCCCATCATTCGAGCAGTGGAAGCAAGCATCCTGGAGCTGAACAGCATGTATCGTGAAATTATCAGCTTTACCGGGACTGTGCCAGATACATATCGCGATTATCAGCTGGATAAGCGGATCCCTGAGATGGCAAACGTCTTCCGAGAGCAGAGCAAGGTGCTGCTTCAGATTGCGGATATGATCCAAAGCCCAAGCGGAGGCAAGGAGCGAGCAGCAATCTTAAATACGCTTGCATATCAGCTTCAGGATATGGCGGACCGGCCGGATACCGTTCCTTCTCGTATTGATACCTTTAGTACAAACGTAGGAGCGCTGGGAGCGTGGATTCCAACATTAAATGAGCAGCCGCTTGCTATCGATTATCTGATCGTCGCTTCGCCGGATGTGAAGCTGCCTGATCCGGAGGCTTCGCAGATGAAGCGGCTTTATACAGGCGTTCAGCAATTCGCGGCTTCTTTTGTTGAGAAGTACGATCAATTCAGCCTGGCTGAGGAAGAGGACAAGGTCATTAACGTATGGGTAACGACAGCAAGAGACCAAGCCCTGATTCTTAATCGCATGATTGCCGATCGATTTACGCCGGAAACGGGCATTCAGGTTAATTTGAAGCTGGTGCCAGCGGGTGTGCTGCTTCCTTCGACGATTGCGGGCAAAGGTCCTGATGTGGCGATTCAAGTCGGCAACGAGCTGCCGGTAAACTATGCAACCCGTAATGCGGTAGCGGATCTCAGCCAGTTTGAAGATTATGAAGAACTGACGAAGCGTTTCCATCCAAGCGCGATGGTTCCTTATCAGTTTAACGACAAGGCTTATGCGCTGCCGGAAACCCAGACGTTCCCGGTGATGTTCTATCGCAAGGATATTCTCGTGGATGAAATGAAGCTAGAGGTGCCAAAGACATGGGATGATCTATTAGCTCTTATTCCTAAGCTGCAAAAGCGCAATCTTCAGATCGGCTTGCCGGATCGCCCGCTTAACACGATGGGAAATGAAGTCGCGAATACAGACGTCGTGACTTTGCCGCCGAATCCAACGTACAGCATGCTGCTGTTCCAAAGCGGTGGAGAGCTGTATCGTGAGGATGGCATCGAGAGCGGCCTTGATACGGAAATCGCCGTACAGGTGTTCAAAAAATGGACCGATCTGTATGTCAACTACAAGCTTCCGATCCGTGCGGATATTGCAAACCGCTTCCGTACAGGAGAAATGCCGCTCGTGATCGGCGATTATACGCTGTTTAACAAGCTGAATGTCTTTGCGCCAGAGATTAAGGGGCTGTGGGAATTTACTTCTGTTCCAGGTATCGAGACCGGGGACGGTACGATTCATAAGGATGTGGGAAGCAGCGGTACAGCTGCCATTCTTATGGAAGCTTCAGCGCATAAGCAGGAGGCGTGGGAGTTCTTAAAATGGTGGACGCGCGCTGAGACCCAGGTTGCGTTTGGCCGAGAGTTGGAAATTCGGATGGGTGCATCTGCAAGATATCCAACTGCGAATCTTGAGGCGCTCGATGAGCTGCCATGGCAAACAAATGATCTAAACAACCTGAAGGAGCAGTTCCAATGGGTAAAGGGAATTCCAGAGGTGCCAGGCGGATACTTTACCGGACGTCACTTGGATAATGCGTTCCGCAAGGTCGTGGTCCAAGGCGAGGATGCGAGGGAATCCTTGGATTACTACTTGCGCTACATCAATGAAGAGATCACCTTGAAGCGTCAAGAATTCAATCTTCCCTATAAGAAATGAGGGATCACATGAATGCAATCTACGAACCGAATCCGGAAAGGATCGAACCGAATAAAGCAGCTTCTTCTACAAAAAAACGAATCAAGTCTCGACTGCTCGGACAATGGAAGGATCTAAAGCGCAATAAGCATGCATTGGTCTTATTAGCACCTTATTTCCTAATCTTTTTCACATTCACAGTGCTTCCCGTATTGATGTCGCTTGTGCTCAGTTTTACGTACTTCAATATGCTGGAGGCGCCAAGATGGGTGGGATGGGCGAACTATGCGAGACTCTTTGCCCAGGATGATGTTTTCCTCATCGCCCTGAAAAACACGCTGTTGTTCGCTGCCATTACGGGGCCGATCAGCTACATGGCCTGCTTCTTCTTCGCTTGGCTTATTAATGAGCTGCCGCCCAAGCTGAGAGCATTTCTGACCTTGGTTCTCTATGCACCGTCTATTGCAGGGAACACGTATCTGATCTGGACTTTGCTGTTCAGCAGCGATTCCTATGGCTATATGAATGCCTTTTTGATGAAATGGGGCTTTATTCTGGAGCCGGTTCAATGGCTGCAGGACCCAAGGTTCATGCTTGGCATTCTGATCATCGTGCAGCTGTGGCTCAGTCTTGGGACAGCGTTCCTTGCCTTTATCGCGGGTCTTCAGAATGTGGATCGCACGTTGTATGAAGCAGGCGCGATTGACGGCATTCGCAACCGCTGGCAGGAGCTATGGTTCATTACGCTTCCTGCGATGCGTCCGCAGCTGATGTTTGGCGCCGTCATCCAGATCACGAATGCATTTGCGGTGGCAGAGATCTCGATCTATCTGCTTGGCTTCCCAAGCGTAGACTACGCCGCTCATACAATCGTTACGCATCTGATCGACTACGGTACCATTCGCTACGAGATGGGCTATGCTTCAGCGATTGCAACCGTACTGTTCGTCATTATGCTGACGACCAATATGATTACGCAGAAGCTGCTTCGGAAAGTGGGGGATTAAGAACAGATGAAAGGGATAAGCATCCGAAGTAAGCGACTCAACCGCTCATGGTTGATGGATATCCTGCTGTTTTTACTGCTTGGGCTTGTTGCGGTATTCATGGCGCTTCCGCTTGTGTTTACCATCAGCAATGCATTCAAGCCGCTTGATGAGATTTTCATTTTCCCGCCAAGGTTTCTGGTCCGCAACCCAACCTTGGATAACTTTAAAAACCTAGTCGTCCTTTTTGCCGATACATGGGTTCCGTTCTCTCGTTACGTGTTCAACACCTTTTTCATTGCAATCTTAGGTACCGTCGGGCACGTGATCATTGCCTCGGCAGCGGCATATCCGCTTGCGAAGGTAAGATTCCCAGGACGCAACATCTTGTTCAGCATGGTTGTCATGGCGCTCATGTTCACCCCATATGTCACACAAGTGCCGAACTATATGACGGTAACGTGGCTTGGCATGGTGGATACGTATTGGGCAGTCATTCTGCCCGCTTTTGGGATGACGCTGGGATTGTACTTGATGAAGCAGTTCATGGAGCAAATCCCGGATGCCTTGATCGAAGCGGCCAAGGTGGATGGAGCTAGCGAGTACCGCATCTTCTGGCAGATCGTCATGCCGATCGTAAAGCCGGCATGGCTCACCCTGATCATCTTCTCGCTGCAGAATTTATGGACGGGGAACTCCGCAGCCTCACGGTTTATTTATAGCGAACAGCTCAAAACCGTAGATGCCGCATTCAGCCAGATTGCAGCGGGCGGCTTGGTTCGGACGGGGCCGGTTGCAGCCGTTACGCTGCTTATGATGCTGGTGCCGATCACGGTGTTTATCGTGACACAAAGCAATATCATTCAAACGATGTCCACGTCGGGCTTGAAGGAATAGGAGGAGCAACATGACGACGATCAAGAAATCCGTAGCCGTAATATGCGTGGTTGTATTGACGCTGCTGACAGCTGGAAGCGTATATGCTGCTCCCGAGGATAGTTACACCTATTCCTATTGGGGAGATCCCGTTCCATCGCCTTCGCCCTATGCGCCGGTAACGGTGTTGTATGGTCAAGACATGGGTGCAGGCAGCCTGAACATGCCTCAGGATTTGTTTGTAACCCGAGCGGGGGACATCTATATTGCGGATACCGGAAATAACCGGATTCTAGTGCTCGATTCGAACTGGCAGATGAAGCAGGCAATCAGTGAGTTTGAACATGATGGCGAGATGGATGCGCTGCTTGGCCCAGAGGGCGTTTATGTAGGGAAGGATGGGCATATTTACGTCGCAGACACACAGAACAAGCGCGTCTTGCAGTTTACGAGCGAAGGAAAGTTCGTGCTTGAGATCCTAAGACCAGAATCGTCGCTCATTCGTGCGGGGTTCGAGTATTCGCCGACGAAGGTTGCTGTAGATCGGGAAGGCCAGATCTACACCGTGAGCCGAGGCTCTTATGAAGGAATCATGATGTTCGACAGCGATGGCGTATTCGATGGCTTTATTGGAACGAACCGCGTCAAGTTCAATCCGATTGACCTGTTCTGGAAGCGGATCTCTACCAAAGAACAGCGCGATCAGATGGAGATGTTCGTACCGCTCGAATTCAACAATTTATCCATTGATGAGGACGGATTTATCTTTGCAACAACGTCTGAAGAGAATTCGGACTCGCCGGTAAAACGCTTGAATCCATCAGGTGTTGACATCCTGCGCAGCAAGGGCTACTTCCCTGTTAAAGGAGATATCAACACCCTGCAAGTGAGCAGTGCGCCCGGCAGCTCCATCATGATCGATGTGGCAGCAGACAAAGGCGGCATGTATTCGCTTCTTGATTCGAAGCGCGGACGCATTTTTACGTACGACAAGGAAGGCAATCTTTTGTATGTGTATGGCGGATTAGGGAGCAAGGTTGGCAAATTCAGAACGCCTTCTGCCTTTCAAATGCTGGGGGATCAGATGCTCGTGCTGGATAAAGGATTGAATCGCCTTACCGTGCTTGAGCCTACCGAATATGGCTATGCGGTTCGAGAGGCCGTCACCCATCTTTATGACGGCAAAGTAGAAGCTTCTACGAAAGAGTGGCAGCGCGTGCTTGCCCTTAACGGCAACAATGACGTCGCCTACATCGGGATTGGTAAATCGCTCCTGAAGCAAGGAGACAATGCTGCGGCAATGAGCTACTTTAAGCTTGGCAATCATCGCGAATGGTATTCCGAAGCGTTCAAGCGATTCCGCAAAGATATCCTGATGGAGAACTTTGGAACGATCGTCATGACGATTGTGCTCGGAGTGGTTGCCATTGTGGCAGCAGTGAAGCTGTTTGCACGAAGAACAGCAGGACATTATGACGAGGTTGGCGTTATTCGCAATCCTTTCTATACGATGATTCACCCGTTTAATGGATTTTGGGAGATGAAGTATGAAAAGAAAGGCAGAGTGAAGATTGCGCTGCTGCTCGTATGTTTGCTCGTCATTTTTACGATTATCAAAAAGCAGTACAGCGGCTTTGTCGTGAATATGAACAACTTGGCGAATATGAACAGCCTGCAGGAGCTTCAATTTATTGCCTTGCCATTCCTGCTCTGGTGCGTAGCGAACTGGTCGCTTACTACACTTATGGATGGCGAAGGGAAGTTCAAGGATATTGTCATGGCGACCGGCTATGCGCTGATGCCGTTAGTGATCATCTTGATTCCGCAAACGCTGATCAGCAATGTCATGACACAAGGGGAAAGTGCGCTTTATTATTTGCTCGATGGCATTGCCTACGCTTGGTGCTTGGCGCTGCTGTTTGTCGGCACAATGACCGTGCATCAATATTCGCCAGGGAAGACGCTTGCGACGATGCTTCTCACGCTTGTAGTCATCGGGATTATCCTGTTCTTGTCCCTATTGTTCTTTAGCATGATGCAGCAGATTGTGAATTTCGTGGTGTCCATCTATCGCGAGATTTCATTCCGATTGTGAGGAGGGACGGACGTGATTCGATTACAACAACGAACCAAAATCATACTCTACTTGCTCCTAATCATAGGAGCCCCGCTTCTCATCGCAGGGATATGGAGCGGGAAGCTTGACCACGTGAATGCATCAATAGAGGCACAGGGGCATATTGAGTCTCGGCCGCTGTCTTCAGCTGAAGCGAAGACGATCAAGCTGGATGCGGGCAGCAATCGAGGAAAGGATGCCAATCGCCTCAATTCCGATAAAGAGCGGCAAGCGCTGCTGACCATGGAACAGGTAGCGGAGAATGATGATTTGAAGCTGTATCTGAATCGCAGCACAGCAGAGATTGCCGTTGTAGATAAGAAGAACAGCTACACGTGGTTCTCGAATCCGCAGGAGCGATCTAACGATACCCTTGCAGCACCGCTTTATCAGGCTGAGCTCGCTTCTCAGCTTATCGTGAACTACTACAGCGAGAATGGTCAGCTTAATCGAATGAACAGCTATGATGAAAGTGTGGCTAAACAACAAATCCAAATCGAGTCGATCGAGAATGGAGTTCAAGTGACCTACACCTTCGGTGATGCGTCAGATGCAAGAGGGATCATTCCTCAGACCATTCATAAGGAGCAAATGGAAGCGAAGATTCTGTCCAAGCTACCTGATGAGGATGCTAAGAAGCGCTGGCTGTCCCGATATCGTCTTGATGAAGAGACGGGCATTTATCGTGTGCGTCAGCTTCAGGATTATATCGCTGAAGAAATGGCAGAGCTTCTGAAGTCAATTGGCTATACCGAAGAGGATGCCTTGGCGGATGAAGGAGAAGCTGCAGCGGAGCAGACGGATGTCAAGCAGAAGCCAGAATTCCAGGTCGCGCTGCAATATAAGCTCGATGGGGATCAATTGGTAGCGATTGTGCCTAGCGATAAGGTTAGCTACAAGACGTCGTTTCCGCTCGCATCGATCGATGTTCTCCCGTTCTTTGGAGCGGCCGGAACAGATGCCAAGGGATATATGATTGTGCCGGATGGATCAGGTGCGCTTATCCATCTGAACAGCGAGAAGCTGAACGCAGAGCCTTATGTGATGCCGGTATACGGCCCTGATGACATGTTCAAGGCGGAAGAGCAGTGGCAGATCAATGAGAAGACACGCATGCCGATCTTTGGCATGAAGCAGGATGACCGCGCTTTCATTGGCATGATTGAAGACGGCGACGGGCTGGCAACAATTCTAGCGGACATTAGCGGTCGCAACCATTCGTTCAACAGCATCTCTTCGCGTTATCGGATTCTTGCTATGGACCGATATACCCTGACCTCTGGAACGAAGTCCAGTTCCGTTCCAATGCTCGAGAAGAAGGGCTACGAAGGGGAGCTTCGTATCCGGTACAGCTTCCTGTCGGGCGATGAAGCCAATTATGTGGGGATGGCTGATGTATATCGGGACTACTTGACGAAGATATTTGGGTGGAAGCCTGTAGAAGGCACATCGGCACCTTTCGTGCTTGAGCTGCTTGGCTCGTTCCCCAAGCAAAAGTCTTTTCTAGGCATTCCTTATACCTCCAATGAAGCACTGACGACGTTTGATCAAGCGCAGACGATTGCAGCTATGCTTAAGGATGCAGGCGTAGATGATCTTGCGATGCGGTACGTAGGCTGGTTCAACGACGGCATCCGTCATGAATCTCCTAAGAGCGTCAGCGTAGACCGTGTGCTTGGAGGGAAAAAAGATTGGATGGCGCTTTCGATATTTGCGGACAAAGAAAATATATCTCTATATGCGGATGTGGCGCTTATGGAACAATATGAGACTTCCAAGCATGCATCCTACTATTTGATGCAGTCCAAAGCGCGCAAATACGAATACGATCCTGTCATGAATATGGAGAACAAGAGCGGATTCTCCTATACACTGCTAAGTCCAGCCAAGCTTGGCGATGTGACGACAGCTTTTGTAACTCGTCTGAAGAAGCTTGGGACAGACGGAGTGTCATTGAGAGACCTTGGAGATACGCTTTATTCCGACTTCAACCCCTCGCAGATGATTACTCGTCAGGATGCCCTGCGTACGGCGAAGGAAACGGCGCTGTCCATTCAACAGTCAGGTGAGCGCGTTATGGTTAACGGAGGCAACGTCTATGTACTGCCTGCGGCGGATTTGGTCGTCAATGCGCCTACGATGAGCAGCCGGGCGAATCTAAGCGATGAGGATGTTCCTTTCTATCAGATCGTTCTCCATGGCTTTGTTGATTTAGCAGGACAGCCGTTCAATCAGGGGAGCATGGTAGATGTCCGCACTTCGATGCTGAAGGCGGCAGAGACAGGAATGAGCGTATATTATTCGTGGTTCTATGCAGATCCTTCCGCGGTGAAGAACACGGAGTACGACAGCTACATGTCTCAGTCCTATGCCACTTGGAAGGATGAGGCGATTAAGCAATATAAAGAGTTGAGCGAGCTTCATCAAGCGACCCGTGGCCAGTTGATTACGGGACATGGCAAGCTGTCAGACGGAGTGACATGGACAGAATACGAGAATAATGTCGCTGTTATTGTGAACTATACGAATGATGTTGTGCAGGTAAAAGGCCATCAGATCGAGCCAATGAGCTTTCTGGTTGGAACAGGCGGTGATCTTTCCTTATGAAAAAACTAACGATAAGTCAGCGTAAAGCAGGCGTAGGCATTTTGTTCTGTCTGCCGCTTCTATTTGGCCTGATCCTGCTGTTCATTCTTCCCCTGATTCAATCCTTTCGCTACAGCTTAAGCGATCTCAACTTGGTTCAGGGCGGGTTTGAATTGGAGTATAAAGGATTTAGCAATTATGTGAGCTTGTTCCTCTCCAATCCAACCTATATACGTGAACTAACGGAAGCGGTCGTCGATATGGTGGTCAACGTTCCGATCCTCATCATATTCAGCTTATTTGCTGCGGTGCTGCTGAATCAGAAGTTCAAGGGAAGAGGCTTTGTTCGAGCAGTATTCTTCTTGCCGGTTATTTTGGCTTCTAGCGCCATTGCTAATATGGATATCAGTTCTTTTGTAGGAAGCTCGACGCCTGGATCAGGGTCGGGGGCTGAGGGAGGAATGCTGCAAAGCTTTGAGCTGAAGAAAATGATGCTGGAAGCGGGACTTGCAGAAGTGTTCGTCAATTATTTGACAGGGGCGGTAGATCGAATCTACGAGATTATCAGCACATCCGGCGTACAGATGCTCATATTCCTAGCTGGATTGCAATCGATCTCTCCATCGCTCTACGAGGCATCTAAAATAGAAGGAGCAACAGGCTACGAGATATTCTGGAAGGTCACCTTCCCGATGATGACGCCATTGATTCTTACGAATACGGTTTATTCTATTATCGATACCTTTAGCCGCAACAAGATTAGTCTGACAATCTCCGAAACCGCCTTTAAGGTGTTTGATTTCGGCTTAAGCTCAGCTATGTCTTGGGTCTATTTCCTTGTCATATCCCTCCTGCTAGCCATCATGGTGGGACTAATCTCGCGGAAAGTGTTCTATTACGACTGAGGAGGCCGGATGCATGCAGCAATTATCAAAAACCATGGATGCCATCGTCATCCGCTTCAACCCTGCGAAGAAGGGCAAGGAATGGACCTGGAAGGTGCTTCGAACGTTATTGGTGACAGGATTCTGCTATATTATCTTGTTCCCCATCTTTCTAAGGCTGTCTGTTGCCTTCCGAGATAGGATGGAC
The DNA here is from genome assembly GCF_015558675.1 of Paenibacillus sp. 1001270B_150601_E10. Lineage (GTDB taxonomy): Bacteria > Bacillota > Bacilli > Paenibacillales > Paenibacillaceae > Paenibacillus_B. Next base: position 80,645 of record NZ_JADMOL010000015.1, read on the forward strand.
GTGTATGATCCTGCCGTACTGTGGATTCCAAGGCATTTTACGCTGGATAACTTTCGGATTGCGATCGAAACGACCGATTTCTTCGGGGCGCTTCGAAATACACTGTTGATCTCCGGAAGCACGACCATCATTCAGATCATCTCATGCGCCATGGCGGCTTATGCCTTTGCCAGACTAAAGTTTAGAGGCAGCGGCCTCTTGTTTGGCCTTGTGATCTTTACGATCATCGTTCCGCCGCAGACGATCATGATTCCGCTGTACATGACGTACCGCTACTTTGATCTCTTCGGCTTAGTGCCTGTGCTGACGGGACAAACGAGCTTTAACTTGATAGACACGTTCTGGCCCTTTATTTTATCCTCGGCAACCGGGATGGGGTTGAAAAATGGTCTGTACATTTATATCTTCCGACAGTTTTTCCGCGGTGTGCCGAAGGAACTCGAGGAGGCAGCCTTTGTGGATGGGGCAGGAATTGTTCATACTTTCTTCCGCATTATGGTTCCGAATGCGATACCGGCTGTTATTACCGTTGCGCTGTTCTCCTTCGTATGGCAGTGGAACGACAGCTATTATGTGGGACTCTTCCTCAACGATGTGAAGGTGCTGTCCACCCAGTTGATGAACATGGGCGTGAATTTAGAGGAACCGGACCCTGTTCTGCAATCGATACTGCTCAATACAGGAGTGCTGCTCATTACGGCTCCGCTGCTCATCATGTACCTGTTCGTCCAGCGTTATTTCGTAGAGAGCGTAGAACGTACAGGTATCGTAGGCTAACCGTTGTTGTGGGCTAGCTGATCATAGATAACGAATGATTGGCGGGTGCACAGGATTCGGTATGAGAATACCAAGGGATATCCGGCAGCGGTCGTCTGCCGGATATTTGTTTGGGAATGGGTTGCAACTTTTAACTGTATGGGTTGTCCTGTAATAGAAGAGACAAAAGACAGAGTAAAGCTGCAAGAAGAACCGATTGTCTCTAAGAAGCAAGAACTTTTGCAGACAGAAAGGGGTGATGGTGTTGAATCAAAGGCCAATGCCTCTCTATGCTCAAATCATCAGATTTTTAAAGGAGCGAATAGAAGAAGGCTACTATGTGCCCAATCAGCAAATTCCGACTGAAAAGGAATTGGCTCAGCACTTCCAGGTAAGCCGAATTACGACGAAGCGCGCGTTAGAAGAGCTGGAGCGAAGCGGCTATATTTATCGCAAGCGCGGCAGTGGAAGCTTTGTGAAAGAACGGGATGTAACAAGCGGACAGGAGAGCCTAGCCAGGGTAGATCGCATCTCGACGAAGAAAATCATATCGATGATCTTTCCTTATACGATGGATAATGGATATGCCGGCTTCTTAAAGGGAGTGTCCGATCAATTAGAAGCAAAGGGCTTTTACTTAAGCGTTCACTCCTCCGATTGGAATCCGTACAAGGAGCGAGAGCTGCTGCTTCGTTTGCCAGAGGAAGGATTCGATGGCGTCATTCTATATCCGTACAGCTCCATTGATAATATGGATATTGTCTATTCGTTAATGCTTCGAGGCTATCCGCTCGTTCTGATTGATCAGTATTATCCGAATATGAATGTATGGAGCGTGGTGTCGGACAATCAGCGCGGAGGCTATATCGGCACCGAGCATTTCATCAAGCTAGGCCATCAGCGAATTGCGTATGTATCCAGCATCGATCTGCATATGCGGACCTCCGTCCGCGACCGATTCTTTGGTTACGGTCAGGCGCTCCGTGATTATGGTCTTGTCCTTGACCCACATCTTTGCGTATTTAATTTTTATGAGAGTGTGAATGAAGAGAACAAAGTCGCTTATTATCAGCACCTCATACACAACCTCCTAAGCCGAGGCGCGACGGCAATTATGGCTGAGCACGATGAGCTTGCGCTGGACTTGATGCGAGCTTGCGCGAAGGGAGGAATCCTCGTACCAGAACACCTTTCAATCATAGGGTTTGACGACATTGAGCTGGCAGAACACCACGATACCCCATTAACGACAATTGCACAGCACTATTATGAGATTGGAAGACTTGCGGCAGAAGGAATGACTCTGCAGGTGAACAGCCCTGAACACCTTCATCGAACGGAGGAGAAGCAGCAGACGGTGCCTGTTACGCTTAAGCGTAGGGAATCTACTGCATCTCGCAAAGAAATGATATACAATGGAGGAACACCCATCATTTCTTAGGAGGCCAACATGAACGTCATTCCTTTACAACAACATGGATTCAACACAAGTCGACTCGTCCTCGGATGCATGTCCTTTGGAGGAGGCTGGAATAACGATCCGATTACAGATGCAGATATGCTAAAGGCGGAGAAGGGGTTGGATGCGGCTTTATCTATCGGCATTAACATGCTGGATCATGCCAACATTTATACCCGTGGCAAAGCCGAAGAGGTATTTGGCCGAATCTTCAAAGCGAAGCCGGAACTTCGTGAGCAGCTTATCGTACAAACGAAATGCGGCATCCGCTTTCAAGAAGGGGAAGTTCCAGGGCGCTATGACTTTTCAAAAGAACATATTCTAAGCTCTGTTGATGCATCGCTTAAGCGCTTAAATACAGAGTATTTGGATATTTTGCTGCTGCATCGTCCAGATCCGTTGATGGAGCCGTCTGAAGTAGCTGAAGCCTTTGGCAAGCTTAAGGCGCAAGGGAAGGTTAGAGCCTTTGGCGTATCGAATATGAGCGTCTCCCAAATGAGATTCCTTGAGCATGCGCTGTCTGAGAAGCTAATTGTCAATCAGCTGGAGATGAGCCTGTCTCATCTGCACTGGCTGGATCAAGGCGTTCATGTGAATCAGGATGCCGGTACGGGCGTGAGCTTTGGCGAAGGCATTATGGAGTATTGCCAAATGGAACGCGTTCAGCTCCAAGCATGGGGGCCTCTATCTCAAGGCCGCTTTACAGGCCGCTCTGTTGAGCAGGAGCCAGAGCATATTCAGCGCACGGCTGCTTTAGTGAAGCAGCTTGCAGAGGCGAAAGAAACGACGCCTGAAGCGATTGTGCTTGGCTGGCTGATGCGCCATCCAGCAGGCATCCAGCCGATTATCGGTTCGGGCAATGCTGAGCGTATTCTTGCATGCCAAGATGCGGAGCAGCAGGCGAAGTTGATGACGCGTGAAGAGTGGTATGCCTTGTACGTGGCCGCGCGCGGGATCCATTTGCCGTAAATGCTGACCATAAACATGAATGTTATGCATTGAATCATAAAAAGGAATGGATAGAGTTCAGATCTGAAGCCTCTATCCATTCTTGTATTTTCGGGCAAAAAGTGCGACGCATTATCCCTTGATAGTGGATAATGGGACTCCTTTTTTTATGCCACAGCAGCAAAGGCGCTGCTATGATGATCATAGGTGCGGTGTCAACTCACACCTAAGATGTCAGCTTACACCTAGTTGAAAAGGTATACAGCTTAGGGTCAGAAGATGGATACATAATGAATTCTTTGATACTCCTCTTCGAAGCCATATTTCCTATAAAGCTGCATAGCAGCGTCATTTTTGCTCTCTATGCTTAGCTGAACATCGACAGCGCCGGTTTGTTGAAGCCTCTGCAATATTTCAGATAGCATCGCTTTACCCATACCACGTCTTTGCCACTCGCGCTTTACTGCAAGGGTCGGAATTTTCGCGTGAATTCCTCTAAGGATAGAACAATGCAGCCCTGCCGCTTCCCCCTTTTCATTTACACATAGGAGGTAGAGATCTCTTAAACATACCACGTTTAGCGTATGCTGTGCCTGCATACCTGCATTCAAGCCAAGAGCAGCTTCTCCGAGAATCTGAAAAGGAGAATGAGAATGATTATAGTTAAACGATCCATCATTAAGCCAAATATGATCAGATAGCAACAGAGAAAAGCTATTTTTAAATCTGACAGCTGGAAGTCTTGTGTTTAGGTGGAAAAATTCGCTTCCATACGCAAAGTTTCGTGTATAATGTATTCAACTTTATTCTATGCCTATTGCCAATCTTCGGTCGTTTCGATATAATGTCCTCTATGACAGAACAAAAGTCTTTACACGGAGGACGAAACAATGTCTGAACGTTATTACCTCGTAAGAGAGGATATTTTGCCTGAGGCTGTCGTGAAGACGGTCAAAGCTAAGCAGCTGCTGGCTGCAGGAGAAGTGAAGACCGTACATGAGGCTGCAGAACGCGTAGATTTGAGCCGAAGTGCTTTCTATAAATATAAAGATGGCATCTTTCCTTTGAATCAATTAGAGCGGGAGCGTATCGTCACGATCTCATTGGATCTGGATCATCGTTCGGGTATTCTTTCCAAGGTGCTAGGGTCTGTGGCGAATTTTGAAGGCAATGTGCTGACGATTCATCAGACGATTCCTTTGCAGGGGATAGCGAATGTGGTGCTGTCCGTAGAGACATCCCTTATTGCAGAGCCTTTCGGGCAGATGCTCGATGCGCTGCGAGAGATTCCAGGAGTGAAGCGGGTAATGGTAATAGGGCAAGGATAACATTTAGATGCATGGGAATGGGAGGAACGTGGGATGAGACCAATTAAGGTAGGTTTGCTAGGAATGGGTACGGTTGGTACCGGTGTTGTCCGCATTGTCGAAGGTCATCAAGAAGATTTAAGCAGTCAAGTAGGCTCTCCAATTCAGATTAGCAAGATTCTTGTGAAGGATCTGGCGAAGCAGCGTCATCTCCATGTGAATCCTGATGTGATGACAGAGAATCCATGGGACGTCATTTATGACCCGGATATCGATGTGATTGTTGAGGTCATGGGCGGCATCGAGCCAACGAAGCAGTACATCCTTGAGGCGCTTGATCGAGGCAAACATATTGTAACGGCCAATAAGGATCTCATGGCCCTGCACGGTGTCGAGATTATGGAAAAGGCAAAAGCCAACCAATGCGACGTGTACTACGAAGCGAGTGTGGCAGGGGGCATTCCGATTATTCGTACCTTAATGGAGGGCTTCTCTTCTGATCGCATTACAAAGATCATGGGAATTGTAAACGGCACAACGAATTACATTTTGACCAAAATGAGTCAAGAAGGTGCTGCTTATGAGGATGTGCTGAAGGAAGCGCAAGCGCTTGGCTATGCGGAATCCGATCCTACCTCTGATGTGGAAGGCCTTGATGCGGCAAGAAAGATGGCGATCTTGGCTACACTTGGGTTCCATGCGAATGTGGCATTGGACGATGTATCGGTGCGGGGCATCTCTAGCATTACAAAGCAGGACATTCTTTATGCGAAGCGCCTTGGCTACGAAATGAAGCTGCTAGGTATTGCAGAGCGTCAGGATGATCAGATCAGCGTCGTGGTACAGCCAACGATGGTAAAGACCTCCCATCCGCTTGCTTCCGTGAATGGCGTCTTTAATGCGGTTTATGTGTATGGCGAAGCGGTTGGCGAGACGATGTTCTATGGACCAGGTGCTGGGGAAATGCCTACTGCAACCTCCGTGGTCGCAGACTTGGTAGCCGTAATTCGCAATATGAGACTTGGCGTTACAGGTCAGCATGCCCACCATGCCTATAAAGAGAAGAAGCTGAAGACAGACGATCAGATCGCTTACAAAAACTTTATCTTGCTTGATGTGCACGATAAAGCAGGTGTACTGGCGAAGATTACACAAGTCTTTACGATGTTTAATGTAAGCTTGGAATCTGTTGTTCAGCAGCCTAATCCGCACAATCCAGATGCGGAGATTGTGATTGTCACGCATGAAGCAAGCCAATCCAGCATGAACAAGGTGCTGGATGAGTTTGGACAGCTTGATGTGATCAAATCGATTAAGAGTGCTTACCGAGTAGAAGGCTAAGGAAGTTAGCTAAGGGTCATTATGGAATGATTCATTTACGTTTAATGGTTTCATATGGACGGAAAATGGAACGAAGAGGACAGGGAGGCTAAAGGTACTGTTGTACTTAAGCTTCGCTGGCTTCTTCGTATAGGGGCTATCCGATCTTCCGTTCCATGATAATACAGCCAATATTTTTGTTTATGGGGGAGAAACCGATGAGATATATGGGACTATTGCATACTTACACTTCAATGCTGCCAATCAATGAAGCGACACCGATGCTTACCTTGCATGAAGGAAATACGCCATTAATTCGTGCTGAGGTATTATCGAAGGAGCTTGGACTTAATATTTATTTGAAATACGAAGGTCTGAATCCAACGGGATCGTTCAAGGATCGCGGTATGGTCATGGCAGTAGCAAAGGCTGTGGAAGAAGGCAGCCGCACGATTATGTGCGCTTCAACGGGGAATACCTCGGCAGCGGCAGCAGCATATGCGGCTCGTGCGGGTCTCAATTGCATCGTGTTGATCCCTAACAACAATATTGCACTTGGCAAATTGGCGCAGGCCATGATTTATGGTGCAAAGGTTATCGCGATCGAAGGCAACTTTGACCGCGCTCTTGAAATTGTTCGTGAAATTACAGCGAAGCACCCAATCACGCTCGTGAACTCGGTCAATCCTTACCGTATTGAGGGTCAAAAGACCGCTGCGTTTGAAGTATGCGATCAATTAGGCGATGCTCCAGATATGCTTGCGATTCCTGTTGGGAATGCTGGCAACATTTCTGCCTATTGGAAAGGCTTCAAGGAATATTATGAAGCGGGCAAGTCCAGTAAGCGTCCTCGCATGCTTGGCTTTGAAGCAGAAGGCGCCATGGCTATCGTGAAAGGCGAGCCTATCGCAGAACCAGAAACAGTTGCAACTGCCATTCGCATCGGCAACCCGGCAAGCTGGAAGACAGCAGTAGAGGCTGCTGAGCAGTCTGAGGGACAAATCAATTTTGTAACGGATGAGGAGATATTGTCTGCGTATCAGCAGCTCGCATCCAAGGAAGGCGTATTTGCCGAGCCAGCTTCTGCTGCATCGCTTGCAGGCGTCATTAAGCTGTGTGGTGAAGGCTATTTCCAAGGCGGAGAGTCTGTCGTATGCGTGCTCACCGGCAATGGTTTAAAAGATCCGAACATCGCGATCAAGACCGCAGGCATTGAGCCGCTCGTCGTTCCTGATACGGAAGAGGCGGTTATGGAGGCTATCGAGCGGCTGGAGCGTGAAGAGAGATGATCCGCGAAGACGGTGTTCTTGTAAGAGTACCCGCAAGCACGGCTAATCTGGGGCCAGGATTCGATACACTCGGTCTGGCCCTCTCTCTTCATCTATGGATCGGCATGAAGCCGGCAGAGAAGACGGTCGTGCATATGTATGGAGATCATTTGGGGGGGCTTCCGAATAATGAAGACAATCTCATCGTGAAAGTCGCCTATCGGCTTTTTCGAGAGGCTGGACAGGAGATTGTGCCGCTTCAAGTGGACGTGTACAGCGAAATTCCGCTTACTCGCGGCTTGGGCAGCAGTGCAACGGCGATAATCGGTGCTCTCTTTGCAGCCAATGAACTGCTTGGCGAGCCGCTATCGAAGCAGCAGCTTTTTGATATGGCAACCAATATGGAGAAGCATCCGGATAATGTAGGGGCTTCCTTGTATGGAGGTCTTCTTGTTGCAGCTTGGGACGGCATGCAGGCACATGGATTAAGCCTTATGCCTGATCCATCCTTGACAACGGTCGTTGCGGTACCGAGGTTCCATTTGGAAACGAAGAAGGCGCGCAGTGTGCTGCCTGAACGATACGAGCTGAAGGACGTTGTATTCAACGTCAGCCGGTCCTCCTTGCTAGCAGCCGCGCTCGCTACAGGGCAGTATGATCAGCTGTCCATCGCCATGCAGGATCGTGTGCATCAGCCATATCGCGCACCGCTTGTGCCAGGTATGGAGGAGGTTCTGCAGGAGGCTGTCCATCATGGGGCGCTGGGCGCAGCGCTTAGCGGTGCAGGGCCTACAGTAATCGCATTAGCGAAGCGCGAGGAAGCCTCTGTGCATGCACTTATTGCATTTATGAAAGAAACGTTAAGCAGACATGGGGTTGAAGCCGATGTCTTCCAACTTGATCCGTGCAATGAAGGTGCGGTAAGGTTAGAAGGACAAGCTTCTGATATCCATACTCATATTCCTGTATCTTCTTCTTGAAGCAAGATGGAGCTGAATGTGAAGACAATGATAGAAGGCGTGGGTTGGTATGGCTCGTATTGCATTATTGCCCGAAGGGTCTGTCTCTCATGAGGCAGCCGTTCACTTGCTTGGAGATAAGCATGAACTAGTACATTTTAAGTTGATTTCGGACGTCTTTATGTCGACAGCGAACGGAGATACAGACTACAGCGTTATTCCTATCGAAAATACCATTGAAGGCTCCGTCAATTTGCACATGGATTGGCTCGTGCATGAGGTTGATTTGCCTATTCAGGCAGAGTGGGTATTCCCTTCCATACAGAACGTCGTTGGCCGTAAAGACGAGATTCAAGGAAGCTGGTCTTCCGTAACGAAGGTGTTGTCACACCCTGTGGCGATGGCCCAGTGCACGCAGTTTCTGCGAAAGCATCTTCCGCATGCGGAGCAGGAGCATGTGAGCAGTACCTCCGAAGCGATCCGGATGGTGAAAGAGCATCCGAATCAAGGTTGGGTGGCGATCGGAACTCGCTTAGGTGCTTTGACGCACCAGCTTGATGTTCTGGAGCCCCATGTGACCGATCATGATAACAACTTCACCCGATTCATTCTCGTCGGCAAAGAAAAGGTAACAGCTGCGATTGATTCAGCATCAAAGACAACGATACTGGTTACGC
>NZ_JADMOL010000015.1:89366-92826 GCF_015558675.1 Paenibacillus sp. 1001270B_150601_E10
ACGCTCCCTGAGGATTTTCCTGGTGCGCTGCACCAAGTGCTGGCAGCATTCTCATGGAGAAGAATCAACTTGTCCAGAATTGAATCAAGGCCTACTAAACGCAAGCTTGGCAGTTATTATTTTTATATCGATATTGAATTGTCTCTGGAGTCGGTGCTGCTTCCTTCAGCAATTGCCGAGATTGAGGCGCTTGGATGCCAGGTTCGAGTCTTAGGCTCCTATCCAAGCTATTCAAGCCAGAGTTGGGCACAAGAGCAACCACATAACCTGGAGGTGTAAGTATGACACAATGGATTTATCTCGATGGTCAATATGTTACAAAAGAAGAGGCTAAAGTATCTGTATACGACCACGGCTTCCTCTATGGCGATGGTATATTTGAGGGCATACGCATTTACGATGGCAATATCTTTAAATGCTATGAGCACTTAGTGCGTCTTTACGACTCTGCCAAGTCGATCATGCTTAATATTCCGCTTACGATTGAGGAAATGGAAAGCGTTCTTGTTGAAACCATCCGCCGCAACGAGCTGAAAGACGGCTATATTCGTCTTATCGTATCTCGCGGTGCAGGCAATCTAGGCTTAGACCCGAATCGTTGTCCAAAGGCTAGTGTTATTGTCATCGTGGAACAGCTGTCCATTTATCCAGAGGAAGCTTACTTGAACGGACTGAGAACCATTTCGGTATCCCAGCGCCGCAATATCCCTGATGCTCTGAACCCGAAGATCAAGTCGCTTAATTATTTGAACAACATTCTCGTGAAGATTCAGGCGAATCATGCGAACGTGGGCGAAGCTATTATGCTGAATGCACAAGGCTATGTGGCAGAAGGTTCAAGTGACAACATCTTTATTGTGAAAAAAGGTGTCGTTTATACGCCTCCATGCTATCTTGGGGCCCTTGAAGGCATCACCCGCAATACGATTATCGAGCTTTGCGAAGAGCTTGGCTACAAGCTTAAAGAGGAGCCGTTTACCCTTCATGATGTCTATGTGGCGGATGAAGTGTTCTTCACAGGCACAGCCGCTGAGGTCATTGCCGTGCGCGAGGTTGATGGAAGAGTTGTGGGTTCTGGCCAAGCGGGACCGATCACATTGGCTCTGTTGAAACGATTCCGTGAGGTAGTGACACAAATCGGTACCAAGGTTTACGAAGATTAGTAGAGGATTGTTATCGCGTGATGCGTCTTTTCCACTAGGGAGAAGGCGCATTTTTATATAGAAGTCCATCATATATAAATGTAAGAATGGTTGGTTATGTGCTAGATCCCATAGTGGATAAGGATTCAGAAATGATCGTTTTCTTCGATTGTTATACCGTACATTCTGCTGAAGAAGAAAGTAGATTGTTGTCCATTGCGCTTTCCAAAGTTTTATGGAAAGAAGGATGTCAAATGCCCAGATGATGCATAGAATGTATTAATGGAATTGCGGGCCATTGTCCCGCGTGTGGAATGATGTTCCCGTTAGGAGGTAACGGTACGTGAAAATTCATATTGTGAAAAAGGGCGATACGCTCTATTCGCTGTCGAAGAAATATGGTGTAACCGTAGAGGAAATGATAAAGCTGAATCCTCAGCTTAAGGACCCTAACCAGCTTGATGTTGGCATGAAGGTTAAAGTTCCTTCAACAAAGCTGCCAACAGGCGGCTACGAGATTGTTCACAAGCATGTCGTCAAGGAAGGCGACACGATGTGGAAGCTTGCCAAAGCATGGGGAATTCCGTTAGACGTTATGATTGCGGCTAATCCTCAGCTGAAAAATCCGAATGTTCTGCTTATTGGTCAAGTTGTGAACATTCCAAAGCCTAAAGATGAGCATGCGTCAGAGTCTCATGAATCTTCGAACCATGTGAATCAAAACCATCCAGCAAACGAAATGGCAAAAGAAAATCCTGCCCCTAATCAGGTTGCTCCTTTATCTGAAAAAGAAATCGTAGTTGTGCCTGAAAAAACGCATGTGAAAGAAAAAGTAAAAGAAAAAGAAAAAGTGAAAGAAAAGGAAAAAGTAAAAGAGGAAGTCATGGAAGTTCCGATCATCACGGAACAATCCAAAGAAGAAGCGATTATCCTCCCAGAATCAAAACCTGCTCCGGCTATTATCGAACCGACCCAGACGACCAAGGTCCCAGAAAAGCTATCCACCCCTGTCCCGGCAACGCCGCAGATTCTAACTTCGCCAACACTTACACCTATAATTCCTTCTATTCCAGCACCATCAACAACACTTAAGCAGCAGCCATCCGTCAAGGACTCTCCAATTCCGACAAAAGGAGCGCTGACTCCTATTGCGCCTTCTACATCAAATAATCTTGTAGGTTCTGCACAAGATTGCGGCTGCGGAGGGCATCATGACGGGCACATCATGGCTCAATATCCGCTTGAGCCTTATAGCAACTGGCCTGGTTATCATGCAGCGCCTCAATTGTATGCGAATGTTCCTCAGAACGGAGCAAGCGCCTATCAGGTTTATCCTAGCTATTCACCAATGGATGCGAATGGTGCTTATATGGGAGGGTTTGCTTCACCATGCGGCTGTCAAGATCCTTATGCGGCTCAAGTGATGCCTGCACAGCCTTACATCGAACCATCTAGCTGGGGTGCGCCTTATATGCAAGGTGTTCCGTATTATACTCCTGCCTATGCGCCATATCAGACAGCTCAAAGTTATAGTGCGAATGGAGCGCCTGCCTATGCGCCTTATTCCAAAGACTCTTATTATCCATCCATGTATGGGCCGACTTCATTTGATGGGAAATGCTATGATTCCGGAAATATCGTTCCTCCGATCAGTCCGCGTGAGGAGTTTGGGATAGAACAGGGGAATGCTGAAGCTGAACAGGTTGCATCTGATCAGGCACAAGATGTAAAGAAGACTCAGGCCGTTAAGCGAACACCAAAATCAAAAAAGAAAGCAAAAATTCGCTCTGTGTCTTCAGCTAGAGAGGAACGCAGCAAGAAGAGCATGCCGTGGATCAATGGGTAACCGTTTAAAATCATACGTAAAGTACTCAACTGCCGCTTATTTTTAAGCCGGCGGTTATTTTTTTGAACAGGTAGAAATAGGGTCTTGCTAATGGTTTAGGCTCTATGATATATTATAATCCTGCTTCGGGAGGGAGACTTCTTTAGTCTCACGTTAAGCAGGTTGTTTGGAGGAAAGAGAAGCATTGCTTGAAAGAATTTTTTAAAAAAAGTGTTGACTCTTACTAAACAACATGATATATTATAAAAGTCGCCGCTGAACGGCGGTGAGCAAAAGAAAGTAACTAACTTTGTTCTTTGAAAACTGAACAACGAGTGAAACATTATTGAGAATTACATTCTCGTCAGCAATACAAATGAGCAAGTCAAACACTTAATGTGAACTTTGTTCGATTCTTGAATCGGTAAACAAAATTCGCTTTTATGGAGAGTTTGATCCTGGCTCAGGACGAACGCTGGCGGCGTGCCTAATA
>NZ_JADMOL010000016.1:0-40119 GCF_015558675.1 Paenibacillus sp. 1001270B_150601_E10
TATTAGGCACGCCGCCAGCGTTCGTCCTGAGCCAGGATCAAACTCTCCATAAAAGTGTTTGACTTGCTCATTTGTATTGCTGACGAGAATTTAATTCTCAATAATGTTTCACTCGTTGTTCAGTTTTCAAAGAACAATTTTGCTTCGTGATCATCTCGATCACTTCCGCTTTAGTCGACCACATCGTTCAGCGGCGACCTTTATAATATATCATATCATCATCTTCAGCGTCAAGCATTTTTTTAAATTATTTTTCCGTTGATTGTTCAACTTAAGATTCTTTAAAAAATGGTTTCGCCCGAAGCGACGTTTATTAATTTATCATATACTGCCCATAAAAGTCAACACTTAAGTTAAATAAGTTTGCAAGGCGACAAGCACCGCTAATCCTGGCACTCCTAATACCCCGACTGTTACTAGAGAACCGATGTTTGTTGCTACATGAACGCCAGCCAACCAGCCTGTGGTGTTTACTAGATACAACAGAACAAATGCCATGACACCATGCAGACAGAATGTCGTTACGATCTGCCATGCTCCTTTTTGCCGGAGCAGAACATAGATTAAGGATACTGCTGATACGATCAGCATAATGAGCATGATCAATTTCAACTCATACACTCCCCTTATAAGAATAAGATCGAATATCTAAGAATCTCGAACAATGAACCCTATCGTGATGCTAGTCCAACATTAGCGACGACTATGCTTCAAGTAGTAATGAACTCTTAACTCCGAATGCTTGGCTCGTCTTAGCAGCATAGCCAATCGCTTCTCCGCAGCCTCTAGCATAAAAATAGCGTAGTCCACTTCATCCTCGCCATGAGCCATATCGAAACGCAGCTGTGCCTGCTCCCACTTCAAGAAGGCATCTTCGATGTCTTCGAGCAGATACAGCCGATCAACCTGTTTTTCCTTCGAAGTCCATTTCTTCCATTTCACGATAGAGTTCACCATAATCCAAATCCCCCTTTACGCTTGTCTATTAAAAGCCTATGGCTGTCCTGCCGGTGCTAGAACGAAAAAAAGCTGCACCCTATCTATTCAGGGTACAGCTTCTATATGAAAAAAATGGAATTATAGCTCTCTTCGGCCTTCCAAGGCTTTGGAAAGAGTAACCTCATCCGCGTACTCAAGATCCCCTCCTACAGGCAAACCGTGAGCAATACGCGTCACCTTTATACCGAAATGACGAACCAGACGAGATATGTACATCGCCGTTGCTTCGCCTTCAATATTCGGATTAGTGGCTAAAATAAGCTCTTTTACTCGTTCATCACTCAACCGCTTCAATAGCTCAGCAAGTCGAATATCCTCGGGGCCTACTCCCTCCATCGGCGATATTGCGCCTTGCAGTACATGATAGTACCCCATATACTCCTTCGTACGCTCCATGGCTACAAGGTCCTTTGTTTCCTGCACCACACAGATAACCGACGCATCTCTCGTCTTGTCCTGACAAATGCGGCAAGGATCTGTATCCGTAATGTTGCAGCAAACGGAGCAATAATGAAGGTTGCGCTTTACGTTAACCAGCGCTTTTGCAAAATCAATTACATCATCTTCTTGCATGCGAAGAACATGAAAAGCGAGTCGAGCCGCAGTCTTCGGACCTATGCCCGGCAAATGGGTGAACGCATCAATTAACTTCGCTATCGGCTCTGGATAATACACGGACTCGTTCCCCTTTCAATAAATGGGCCGTGACCCTGTCAGGCTTGTTCATGCAAAACAGTGGTGCCGCACTCTATAACGAGCTAGGCACCACTGTCTTCTACCTGTGCAGCGTTCTGTTTGATTAGAACAATCCTGGAATGCGCATGCCGCCTGTGAATTTGGACATGTCGTCATTTGCCAAATCTTCTGCTTTAGTCAAAGCATCGTTAACCGCAGTAATAACCAAATCTTGAAGCATTTCGATATCTTCAGGATCTACTACTTCTGGCTTCAAATTAATGCTCAATACTTTTTTATGTCCGTTTACTTCAACGGAAACAGCGCCGCCGCCGGAAGTTCCTGTTACAATTTTGTCTGCAAGCTCCTCTTGTGCTTTAAGCATTTGCTCTTGCATTTTTTTCACTTGCTTCATCATTTGGTTCATATTGTTCATAAGTCAGTGATCTCCTTTAATTATATAATGAATAGACTTGCTTACTCTTTTATGACAACGAGTTCTTCTCCAAACATATGAAGAGCCTCGTCAATCCATGGTTCACGTGCCTGATCATGGCCTTCCGGCTCCAATTGGAAGTCAGGCTGCTCCTCGGCAGGCGAATCCTTCGCCGCGGCCTCCCAATCCTTCAGCATCATCGTATCCAAGCGATACGGCTTGCCGAACGTCTCTTGCAGCACCCGTTCAATAACTTCCTTATTCGCAGGCTTCTCTGTAGTATCCCGGTGGATTGAGTTTCTGAAGGCAACCAGCACGCCGTCTTCCTTCGCCGATACAGGCTCGCCGTTTACAAGCCAAGCATGAATCGTCACGCCAGCTTCCTTAACCTGCTGGAGCACTTGGCCCCATTGGCCACGAATTCTTGTAGCATCCGGCTGATCCCGATTCGCTACATATTGTTCGAACTGAGGAGGCTTCTTCGCATGCGATGATGCACGACCGCTTGGTCTTGCCGCTGCAGGCTTCCGTTCTGCCTTAGCCGGTTCCGCAAGTGCGATTCCGGACTGCGCTAACTGATTGAGCTTAGCCTCCAAGGCGCTCACTTGCTTTTGCAGCTTCTGCACAAGGCCATCACCCTGGGATGCTTCTGATGAAGCTCCTCTCGATGCATTCGAGCCACTCGTCTGGTTGGCTGCAATATGCAAAAGCGCTACCTCAAACAACGTCTGAGGCTGAACCGCATACTTCATCTCCGTCTGATAACGGTTCAAAGCATCAATGATAGCGAACAATCGCTCTGTTGGGAACGATTCTGCTACATCTTTAAAAGCCGCTGTTCGGGTCATCCGATCCGTTAATCCTTCACCGTTCGGTACCAGTCTCAGCATAAGTAAGTCTCGGAAAAAGTACAATAGGCTCTCCATGCACTTATCTGCACTTTTACCTTCCTGCATCATTCGTTCAATAAGCATCAAGACGGATGCAACGTCTTGATCTCGTACGGCAACGGCTAGCTTCGCAAACTGCTCCTCTGGCATGCCGCCAGTGATATCAAGCACCTGCTGATAGGTAACCTGTCCGTCCGTGAAGGATGCTGCTTGGTCGAGCAAGCTAATGGCATCCCGCATGCCGCCATCGGATAGCTTCGCAATGTATGTCAGACTTTCCCGATCCGCAGTAATCTGCTCCTGCTGACATACCTCAGCTAGACGTTCAACCTGCTCCTCTAGCGACACTCTTCGAAAGTCAAAACGCTGACAGCGCGAAATGATGGTCGCAGGCAGCCGATGGGGCTCCGTCGTAGCCAAAATAAACATGACATGCTCTGGCGGTTCCTCCAATGTCTTAAGCAGTGCATTAAAGGCTTCTGTGGTCAGCATATGCACTTCATCGATAATGTACACTTTGTACCGAACTTCCGTCGGTGCATACTTGACCTTTTCACGGAGATCTCGAATCTCTTCCACCCCGCGGTTGGAAGCGGCGTCGATCTCAACCACGTCCATTACAGCGCCTGCTGTAATTCGCTTGCACGCTTCACAGGCATTACAGGGTTCAGGACCAGGGCCATGCTCACAGTTCACCGCTTTGGCTAGGATCTTGGCCGTACTCGTCTTTCCGGTGCCTCTCGGTCCGTTAAACAGATAGGCATGCGAAAAACGTCGCTCCCGCAACGAATTCTGTAACGTTTGAATGATATGCTTCTGTCCCACCATCTCCTGAAAAGATTGAGGGCGCCAAGCGCGATACAATGCGATATGAGCCATGCTGTAACCTCGTACATTGGATTATTCCCGCACTCTATGAAGAGCATAGGAATGTCTTCGAAGTTCTATTCGAAGCTTCACCTATTATACTATATCATATTCGGTAAAAAAACAGCCAACCCCACAGTTCCGATACAGGGAATCGTTGTAAATCGATTAGTTATAAATGGATATAAAGCATTATATCACTATATAATCGTTTTTTTTCAATTAGATGGCTAGTGTAAGTAAAAAAATAAATACAAAAAAAGCACCGACGCTGGTCGATGCTTGATTCTTCATTGTAGGTACCGTGCACCTATTATTGATAATTGCGATCCAAGCGGCACTTCCGTGCGACAGCTCAGGCTAGGCTTCCCTCCGGCACATAGACGTCCCTACTTATGGCTGCTTCCTTCCGGACCTGACCAGATTCATAGGTGCCTATTGCGAAGGACCCGGCCGTCAACACTGCGCGAAGACGCCAGACCTTACATCGACAATACCTCTAATAGGAATTCAACCTCGCTATAGCGGATTGCGAGTTACAGGGCACCGCTACCTCCCCATCTAGCACGGCAAGGACTAGTATAGCCCATTTGAAGATAAAGTGCAACCTACGTGCAAAACTTACTGTTTATAATAATAGCTGGGATTATAGGCTGATGAACCCTTGTAGGTCATATCATTTCCAATAATAACAAAACTCCCCTGCCATAAAGACAAGGGAGTTCCATTGTATAAACCAATTACGATTAGATACCGTATTTCTTTTTGAAACGATCGACACGACCACCAGCATCCACAAACTTCTGTTTACCTGTGAAGAATGGATGGCAGTTGGAGCAAACCTCTACTTTCAGGTTTTCCTTAACAGAACCTGTTTCGAAGGAATTGCCGCAAGCACAAGTTACAGTCGTAACATGATATTTAGGTTGAATATCTTGCTTCATCGAATTCACCTCTTTCCGCCCTGAGCCCTTTGCGTGCCCAGAGTAAGTTCAGACACAAATGGTAGTATAGCACATGTCCTGTATCGACGCAATATACGGCGACACCTATTAATAGCGAGCCTTGGCACGCGCAAGCGGAGCTGGCGGCACGTGCGTATAGGAGCCAATTACGACATCAGGCAGCTCTTGCTGGAAGATCTCAATGGTCTGCTTCATCCCTAAGAGATCGCCCTTTGCCTTCGGAATAAGCTCTAGGTAGCTCTCAGGATCAATATTCAAGTTGCGCATCTGGATCAGGCGGAGCTTGGAGCGGCGGGCGAATTCAACCATCGCTTCTACTTCTTCCTCCCGATCCGTCACTCCTGGGAACACCAGATAGTTGATCGAGGTGTATACACCTTGCTCCGAGGCATAACGCAACGACTTCTCCACATTCTGAAGCGTGTACGCCCGCGGACGATAATAGGCATTGTAATGCTCATCAAGCGCACTGATCGTACTCACGCGCATCAAGTCTAGGCCAGCATCTACAATACCGCGGATATGGTCAGTTAGACCCGCATTGGTATTGATATTAATATACCCTATATCCGTTTTGCTACGCACTTCACGGATCGCTTCAATGATGAGCTTCGCTTGAGTAGACGGCTCGCCTTCACAACCCTGCCCAAAGCTAATAATGGACTCAGGCGACTTTAGGTGCTCAAGCATAATCTCTACGATCTCATCGGTTCGCGGCTTAAAGTTCATTCTCGTCTGTGGAGCCGGAAATCCGCTATCATCCGGCTGCTCGGATATACAGCCGTAACATCCCGCATTGCATGAGTAGGATACCGGTACGGCTCCTTCCCATCTCTGCAGGAATGTATTGGAAGCCGTCAAGCATTCATACTGCAAGGCACAGTGAGACAGATGTTGATAGAGTCGGTTTTCGGGATACTTTGCAAGCAGTGAATCTACCTGACCGCGTAACGTATCGGAATCACATTGGAGAGGATCCCACTTATACGGATCATCCGTTGGGTGAGCGGCAACATAAAATGCGCCATCCTTCCACACAACAGCCGTATATCCGAACAACGGAAGCTTCTGTTCCTTGTCTGTCTTAACGTAACTTGGAATATACAGGCGGGTATATCCTTGAGGCAATAACGCCCCAACTGCCTGCACATCGCCTTCCATGACCGCCATTTGTCCTCTTGCTGGATCAAATCCAACAGGGCGGGTGTTAGGCAAACTAACAAGGGTAGCACCTTCCGGAAGCGGAATAAGCTCCTCTTCATAAATCTCAACAATCATATCACCGCTGCGCGCTAGAGCGGTCCAAGCTTCGTTCTCATAGATGTTGCCATCTGAGTCCGCGTACACTACATACATGATTCTATGCTTCCTTCCTCATCTCCTGAAGTCACTTAGCTGACAGATGAACTACGTGGACTGCGACGTGTTGGTGTTGGCGTATTGTTCGATTCATTGAGATCGAGCGAGGCCATAAATTCTTCATTGGTCTTGGTATTGCGCATTTTGCGAATAAATTGGTCAACAAACTCCGGAGATTCGTTCATATTTTTACGGACAACCCAAAGCTTATCCAATTCTTCCTTCGTAAGCAGCATCTCTTCGCGTCTTGTGCCCGATCTACGGATATCGATCGCAGGGAAGATACGACGCTCAGCAAGCTTACGGTCAAGGTGAAGCTCCATATTACCTGTACCTTTAAATTCTTCATAGATGATATCATCCATGCGTGAACCGGTCTCAATCAGCGCTGTCGCCAGAATGGTCAAGCTGCCGCCTTCTTCAATGTTTCGAGCAGAACCGAAGAAACGCTTCGGACGATGGAAAGCTGCAGGATCAATACCGCCACTTAATGTACGGCCGGATGGCGGAACAACTAAGTTATAAGCACGCGCTAGGCGTGTAATACTATCCAGCAAGATTACGACATCCTTTTTATGCTCAACTAGACGAAGAGCACGCTCAAGGACGAGCTCTGCTACTTTAATGTGATTTTCCGGCACTTCATCAAAAGTAGAAGCCACCACTTCGCCTTTTACTGAACGCTGCATATCCGTTACTTCTTCCGGACGCTCGTCAATGAGGAGGACAAATAATTCAATCTCAGGATAGTTCGTGGAAATACTGTTTGCGATTTCTTTCAGCAGAATGGTCTTACCTGCTTTAGGAGGGGCGACAATTAGGCCGCGCTGACCCAAACCAACAGGTGCAATAATATCCATAATACGAGTCGATGTCTTCTCGGCGGCTGTCTCTAGAACAACCTTTTTCTGTGGATAGAGAGGTGTTAATGCAGGGAAGTGCAAGCGTTGTGCCGCTTCATCCGGATTCTGTCCATTAACGGCATTGATTTGCAACAGCCCAAAGTAGCGCTCATTCTCTTTAGGGGGACGACACTTACCCGATACCAAATCCCCCGTTCTCAGGTCGAAACGACGAATCTGGGATTGAGAGATATAGATGTCGTCAGCACTCGGCAAATAGTTGATCGGTCTCAAGAAGCCGAAGCCTTCCGGAAGAATATCAAGTATCCCTTCCATGAACAAATAGCCGCTCTGCTCTGCCTGCGCTTTCAGAATAGCAAAAATGAGTTCTTTCTTCTTCATCTGGCCATAGCCGGCAATTTGAAACTGCTTGGCAAGCTTATAAAGCTCGGTCAGCTTCTTGGACTCCAAATCTTGAATTTGTAATTCCATGTATACACTCCTATTCTTGTAAATGAAATATCAATGATGTAAGGAATCAACCAACACTTAATACCTATTACCCATAACCATCATAATCATGACATGTAAAAATTTTAAAGCCACTATGATGCCAGACTTATTGTTTAATACTAAAACGTACGTGACTAGGACATCAGGTGTATCATAAGAGTATCTTGATGATAGGATCGTTGAGGGTGGAAGTACGGATGGGAAACAGATCAATCCATGACTCATTGTTAGGATTAGGATTGGCTAATTCTATAACATTTAAACGGATAATCTATTTATTCTACACTCGTTGTCTCCATACCTCTGCGCCAAGGAGCTGAAGCTTCTCAACAAGCTGATCATAGCCTCTATCAATATACTCAACACCAGAGATCTCCGTAATGCCGCTTTCTACTGTTAGGCCTGCAATGACTAATGCTGCTCCTGCGCGAAGATCGCTAGCCTTTACCTTCGCCGCATTGAGCTTGGAACCCTCAATAATTGCCGAGCGGCCCTCCACTCTTATCTTCGCACCCATGCGCAAAAGTTCAGGAACATACTTAAATCGATTGCTATACACATAATCAGTAAGCATACTAACGCCTTGAGCCTGCGTCAATAGACTCGCCATCGGAGATTGTAGATCCGTAGCGAACCCCGGGTACACTAGCGCCTTCACATCTGCGTGCTCATAGTGAGGTTTACCGATGACACGAATGGATTCGTCAAGCTCTTGTATCTCTACGCCCATCTCTTCAAGCTTCGCTGTTAGCGCCTCCATATGTTTTGGAATGACATTATCGATGATCAAGTCACCGCGAGTAGCTGCTGCAGCAATCATGTAAGTACCAGCTTGAATACGATCTGGGATAATGGAGTGACGGCAGCCATGAAGGCTATCTACTCCTTCTATACGTATCGTTTCTGTTCCGGCTCCTTTAATTTTAGCACCCATGGCATTAAGCAGGGTTGCAACATCAATAATCTCGGGTTCCTTCGCCGCATTCTCGATAACAGTCAAGCCTTTTGCACGTGATGCGGCAAGCATAATATTAATGGTTGCGCCAACACTAGCCACATCCAAATAAATCTTTGCCCCGCGAAGCTCTTTCGCATAGATATGCATGGAGCCATGATCATTGGATACCGTTGCCCCAAGCGCCTCAAACCCTTTAATATGCTGGTCAATCGGGCGAGGTTCGAAGCTGCATCCGCCTGGCAGCCCAATGATGGCTTCACCAAATCTACCTAACAAGGCCCCCATCAAATAGTAGGAAGCGCGAAGCTTCTTCACAAGACCATTGTGCATGGGAATAGAAATCATATCGGCTGGGTTTATCTTCATCGTAGAGTCAGTGCGCTCCACGTCGCCGCCAAGCTCCGAGATGATCTCAGCATATGTTGCTACGTCACTTATGTTAGGCAAATTATCTAGAACGACTTCACTTTCTGCAAGAATCGTTGCTGGGATAAGGGCAACTGCGCTATTCTTCGCACCGCTTATCTGCACCGTTCCACGCAGCGGGCGACCGCCGCTAACTAATAGCTTTTCCATCGTCGATTTGGTTCCTCCCATATCTATCTTAAACGAATCTGCTAGGGTTTACGTTTCGTTTTATTCCTTTGACGCGTCGATTAAAACGGTCTTGTGAGCATCTTAGCATCTTCAGTTCAAGGTTTCAAATCTTAGTCTAATTGAAACTTATAGCAGCATTATCATTTATAACCTATTTATGTACAGGATGGACCTTTTAGGAGGAGAAGAGATTGAGGACGGTGTCATTTCTTATCAGATGATTCTAACTCTTAAGAATGAACCTTGATTCGCAAAAAAGGGAAACACACCGACTGGTGCATTTCCCATCTTTGTACCGTACAAAACGCTATTGCAAAGCTTACGCTTGGTTGTTACTTCCGAACAAGCGAATCTTGCCGCGAACAACTTCAACCATTGCGTTGCGAGCAGGTGTCAAGTATTTACGAGGATCAATTACGTCTGCATCCTTCGCCAATGCTGCACGGATTGCTGCTGTAGCTGCAACTTGGTTTTCTGTATTCACGTTGATTTTGCCAGCACCAGCTGCGATTGCTTTCTTGATGGACTCGTCTGGTACGCCAGAACCACCATGCAATACAACTGGAACAGGGATTTTGCTTGCAACAGCTTCGATGATATCGTAATGAAGCTTAGGCTCGCCTTTGTACATACCATGAGCAGTACCAACTGCGATTGCCATAGCGTCAACGCCAGTTTCTTCCCAGAAACGGATTGCTTCATCTGGCTTAGCCAAAGTAGCTGCTTCTTCATCAACAGTAAGATCGTCCTCTGTACCGCCGATTGTACCGAGCTCGCCCTCTACGGATACGCCCATAGCATGAGCAGCGCGAACAACTTCTTTAGTCAAGCGAATGTTATCTTCGTATGAATGATGGGATCCATCAAACATAACGGAAGAAAAGCCCGCACGAATACAAGCCATAGCTACTTCGAAAGTAGATCCATGGTCGAGGTGCAAAGCGATTGGCAATCCAGATTTTTTAGCAGCAGCTTTAGCCATAGCTACTGTATACTCCATACCCATGTAACGAAGCGCACCTTCGGATACACCGAAGATAAGCGGAGAGTTCTCTTCCATTCCTGCTTCAGTAATGGCTTGTACGAACTCCAAGTTGTTGATGTTAAACTGTCCTACCGCGAATTTTTTTTCCTTCGCTTTAGGCAGGAATTCATTCATCGAAACTAATGGCATGGTTCCATCCTCCTATAGGGTTCTAGTCGTCTGTCTATATTCTTGTTAGCCGACATCTTGTACTTCGTTATTATAACACAATCTCCCGAGGAAGAGTATACAAGCTCTTGACAAATGCCTGAAGTTGAATATGCCTTCCCCCATACATAAATTGCGCTAAAAATAACAAAAACATGCCTTTTTGACCCCTAATTGACGAAATACTGTATTTTCACATCACGATCACATTTTTATGTAGACACATGAACGCACAAAAAAGGACTTCTCCTGAATTACTTCTAAGGGAAGCCGCTTTTACGGGTGTATTCCATATGACATATCCTACTGCCCAAGTCGTTTCTTACGTATTGACTGTAGGAGATTTGGAGCCATCCAATGTCATGTTTACAGCGACTCTCATCTCATCAATATCAAACGGCTTCGTGAAGTGCATAAGTGCTCCGAGCTCTGTTGCTTCTTTAATCATGTCGAGCTCACCATAGGCGGTCATCATGATCACATTCATATTCGGCTTCATTTGCTTGATCTGCTTTAGGATTTCGAGTCCGTCCATTCCCGGAATTTTCATATCCAGCAGCACGATATCAGGCGTTACTTGTTGTACAAGCTCCAACGCCTCCTTGCCATTGGAGGCTTGGTATGCCTCATACCCTTCACCGCTAAACACTTCCATGAGAAGAACACGAATACCGTTCTGGTCATCGACGATTAACACTTTCTTATTCTCCAACTGGTACCCCTCCCACAGTGTATGACTACTCGTCTTCAGAAAAGAGCATAGTCAGTAAGTTCATGGTTCTATATCCTTATTCGCGCCTCAAGATATAATTCCTCCTTCTGGAAACAATTCCGTTTCTAGAGTGTCATAGAATCTGTCATGATAACGTGTCACCCTCCAAATAATGCGCCGGACGAAGCGGAAAAAGATTGAATGGCTTATCGAATATTTCTTGCCCAAGCGCCCCACCCCACTTGGACTGATAATACAGATGATACAAAGGAAAAGTAACCTGGATGTGGGTCTGATAAGGGTCCGACTTCACGGTAGATGCTCCTTCGTTATGGTGAGTAACGGGAAGACGGCTTTCAATGAAATCGTAGCCGCACAGCTTCATTCGACGATATCAATCTGTATCCGAGAAATACATGGGCAGATTGGGGTCCCATGGACCAATCTCACAAATGGCTTCCATATTAAAGGCGGATAACGTATCTAGCAGGGTAAACAAAACTCCCCACCTTATCTTATGCAAGTGCAAATGTTCTACCCAATGGAGCAGCTGTTCAGGTGTGTGTGGATGGGCTTCAGCATCATTGTGCATGTAAATAACCATATCCGCCTGATGCTCCGCACCAAGTCGATGCAGTAAATTCTGGGACTGGCTGTGCGCCAATGGAATCGGAGGCTCAATGACACGAACTCCAGGAGGAAACGATGAGGCATGAGCTCTTAGGTCCTTCACCAAGAATTATCAACGACAAACGTATAGGGCCAGAAAAGCTCAATGCTTTCCTTAATAGATCCAAGCGATTGACTTAGAAAATGCCTACGATATATTTCATAGTCCATCCCCTCCATTCAGATTGACATGCTTGTACCGGATATCCAAAGGGAAACGTACAAAAAGTACAAATCACAATAAATTTCTTCATTATATGTGTGTGGTCTGTTACGGTTATGGACACTCCATGCAAAGGCCTAATGAAATGTAATGATATATCCAACTCGTGATGAGTAATCGTAGGGATCTAGCTTGGAATATAGACCCCCCTTCATCGTTGAAATTCCTTAAAAACAAAAAAGCTGCCCTCTCATCCAATGGATAAAAGAACAGCTTTATCTGTTATATCTTAGTTTTTATGTGTCAAAGCCGCATTTACAAAACCTTTGAACAATGGTTGTGGACGGTTCGGACGGGAAGTAAATTCCGGATGGAATTGAACAGCCAAGAACCAAGGATGCTCAGGGCACTCTACAATTTCAACCAAGCGTCCGTCTGGGGACGTACCAGAAATCTTAAGGCCTGCAGCTTCAATAGCTTCCCGATACTCATTATTGAACTCATAGCGATGACGATGACGCTCATAAACGAGCTCGTCTTGGTAGCAATCCATCGCCAAGGAGCCTTCTTGCAGCTTACATGGGTACAACCCTAGGCGCATCGTTCCACCCATATCCTCGACATCCTTCTGTTCTGGAAGAAGGTCAATGACCGGATATTCTGTAGCTGGGTTGATCTCGGAGCTGTTTGCACCAGCAAGCTTCACAACGGAACGTGCATATTCAATAACAGCAACTTGCATACCTAAGCAAATACCGAAGAACGGAATCTTTTGCTCACGCGCATAACGAATCGCAGATACTTTGCCTTCGATACCGCGATCGCCAAAGCCGCCAGGAACTAGCACGCCATGAATGCCGCTCAAGATCTCGCTTACGTTCTCATCCGTCACTTCCTCAGCGTTCACCCAACGGATCTTCACTTCGGAATTCGCTTCGATGCCTGCATGTTCCAACGCTTCAACAATAGAAAGGTAAGCATCATGAAGCTCAACGTATTTACCAACGATCGCAACTTCAACCTTATTCTGAAGCGACTTCACGCGATCAACAAGCTTCGTCCAATCCGCCATATCAGGTTCAGGTGTTTGAAGCTTGAGGTGATTAACGACGATATCGTCCATGCCTTGCTCACGGAACATAAGAGGCACTTCATACAACGTCGAAGCATCGCACGCTTCTACAACTGCGTTTGTATCGATGTCGCAGAACAAACCGATTTTGCGCTTCACATCGTCTGCAATTGGCTTCTCTGTGCGAAGCACGAGCATGTTCGGCTGAATACCGATTCCGCGCAATTCTTTCACGCTGTGCTGGGTAGGCTTCGTCTTCACTTCGCCTGCTGCCTTGATGTAAGGAATCAATGTAACGTGAATATACATGACATTGTCACGGCCTACATCACTCTTAATCTGACGAATCGCTTCAAGGTATGGCAAGCTCTCGATATCGCCAACTGTGCCGCCGATCTCTGTAATGACAACGTCAGAACCAGCTTCCTTACCTGCACGGAAGACTCGCTCTTTGATTTCATTTGTGATATGTGGAATAACTTGTACGGTACCGCCCAAGTACTCTCCGCGGCGTTCCTTCGAGATAACCGTGGAGTACACTTTACCTGTCGTCACACTGCTGTTCTTCGAAAGGTTGATGTCAATAAAACGCTCGTAGTGACCTAAGTCCAAATCCGTCTCCGCGCCATCGTCGGTGACAAATACTTCACCGTGCTGATAAGGACTCATTGTACCAGGATCCACGTTAATGTAGGGATCAAACTTTTGAATCGTTACCTTAAGTCCCCGATTCTTCAGCAATCTACCCAAGGATGCAGCGGTAATCCCTTTTCCTAGAGATGAAACTACGCCGCCTGTTACGAAAATATATTTAGTCACTGATGAAACCCTCCTATGATCAAGTGCATTTATGACATGTTCTTGGGAGGCCAAGATTCGCGAATCAGGTTCGATCAATCAATGGCATACCGTTAGCGTAACCCAATTGAAGACGAAAAATTGATGACTTCCAAAAAACCGTTTCGGATGTGCACAATAGCCTAGATTCCACAAATCAATACCTATAAAAAAATAAAAAAGTGACTCCCGTAGTGTCACGGGGCACTTTCCATTACTCTTATATATAATTGCGTTCAAATCCAAAGCCCATATGATAGTTTACTCGTTCGCAAGGTCCGTGTCAAGGGAAATAGTACCCTCTAAAAACACGTAATGCCGCCTGCCAAGACCGCCCAAAAGGCTGCCAGCAAACGGCATTATCTCTAATGCTTTCAACTTGGATTAGAGGTCATCTTCCTCTTCTTCGTCATTGAATTCTTCTTCGGATTCTTCCTCTTCAACATCCTCTTCGAGATCTTCATCTTCGAGCATGTTCTCATCTTCCTCTTCTGACTCAACAGCTTCGTCTTCATCAACGTACATGTCTTCTTCCTCACTATCTTCTTCCGTGAAGTCGAAGTCATCATCGTTGTTATAGCTATCATCATCATCGGAGTAATCATCATCATCGTCATCATCATTGATAATATGCGGACGCTTCGCTCCACCCGTAATCGCATCCTCTGAGCGATCAACTGGATACCAGCGTTTAAGTCCCCACATATTGCCGCCTACGCATGCAAAACGGCCATCAATATTGATTTCAGTGTATAGATGCGCGATTACATCCATAATTTGTTCTTCAGACAAGCCACGAATCTTCGCGATCTCCTTCATGAGATCTCGATAGTAGAAGGGCGTGTTCGCTGCTTTCAGGATCAGGAACGCAAGATCCACCATCGGCATCTCATGTACTTTGTCTGGATCAAGCTTCAGGTCCAACGGGGTGCTCATGTATATACACATCCTCTCACAAGTGTAAAGAAAACCTAATGTGAACCACCTAATGAACGCTTTGGCGCACAAGACAGCACATTCTTCATTAGAGGTTGTCTTCCCTGCCGTTATACAAGTTTAATAACTTTACATTGATTTCGCAATCAACTTGTACTCAACTTAAAATAACGATCTTAAATGTCAGGTCTATCTTCAACATATCCATGTTCAAACCTAAGTAAAACCGATTTGATGATAAAATGCAAGTTTTCTTCCGCATGTCCTCCCGTGCGAGCAAATCCCCCAATTTTATACCCTTATATGTAGGTTAAACGGCATTTATCGATCCCTGTCGAAATCTAGACATAGGAAAACGCGAAGGGACCCCTCCGCGTCGACTGTATCCGCACTCGAAGACGTAAGCAACGCCTTCGATATTGGCGTGCAGAGCCCTTCGCTGGCTCTACTCCATTTTATGTGTCGCGATGAACTTTGACACGGGGGAGAACCTAACTTTATGAAAAAAGGCAGGTATACCAGTCCACCTGTGCACGAGATGCATACGATACTCCACAAGGAACTGTCGGGAGGGGTCTCCACGTGGATGTAACGGGCTTTCTCCAACTGCTGAAAAGCGAGCTCTCTTCTGGCGGACCAGATATTCGCCCCTACCTGCTGTGCTTTCATCATAAGGGACTGTATGAACAATGCCGTGAGGCGTTAAAATTTGCAGCCATCGAGCACCCAAGGCTCTCCACCGTTCGTGAGGAGCCCTTAATTCACGGATTTCGATGTATGCTCCAAGCGGATCCCGAAGAACGTTGGCTAGCATTCAGTGGCGATATTCTACTCGAAGAGGATCTTCAAATAACGATGCATGCCGCCTCCAACAAGCCAGTCAACTGGCAGCGAGGCATCCCTTGGGGAGTGCGCAAGATTAAAGCCCCCCAGGCATGGAGCACCACCACGGGACATCGAATCCACATCGGAGTCATTGACACAGGCGTGGACTATCGGCATCCTGATCTTCGCCAATCGCTGCTATCCGGCATCAATCTTGTGCAACGAGGCCTGCCTCCAAACGATGATAATGGTCATGGGACGCATATTGCCGGTACGATCGCGGCATCGAATCAAATGTACGGAATCATAGGCGTAGCTCCCCGCGCATTGATTCATCCTGTCAAAGCCTTCGATCTCAATGGCTCCGCCTTCGTGTCGGACATTATCGCAGGCATCGACTGGTGCGTCCGAAACAAGATCCATGTTATCAATATGAGCTTCGGCATGAAATCGCGCAGCAAATCCCTGCTTCAAGCGGTTATCAATGCGACCAATGCAGGCATCAGCGTCGTCGCTTCCTCTGGCAATGACGCAAAGCGCAAGTCGATCGATTACCCTGCCCGCTATAGTCAAACGATAGCGGTAGGCGCGACCGATCGAAACCGAAGAATTGCCTCGTTCAGTAATCGAGGCAGCTATGTTGATATTTATGCGCCAGGAGAGAAGATTGTTTCTTCATGGCTAAAAAACAAATATCACGAGATGAGCGGCACCTCGATGGCGACCTCCCATGTCAGCGGTGCTATTGCGCTACTGCTTGCGATAAAGCCGAATCTGAAGCCGCATGAGATTAAGGCTCTCCTTAAGCGAACCGCGAATGCTACGCGCTCTAGGAGCAATCGCAGAAGCACGCTGACTCCGGGTGAGATCGACATCGTTCGATTGCTCCGCGAAGCAGAGCAAATGTAAGCGAAAGCAAAAAAGACCCTCTCCGTAGAGAAGGGTCTTTTCATATTGATGATAGCACTCAAGCAGGAATTACATCCGTTCTGGTGCAGATACGCCTACTAGGCGAAGCACGTTTGCGAGCACGGTGCGCACGGCGCCGAGCAAAGCAAGGCGAGCTTGCGTCTGATTCGCATCCTCAGTAATAACACGCTCTGCTTTGTAGTAGCTGTGGAACAAGGATGCAAGCTCATACACATAACGAATGAGGCGATGCGGCGCAAATTCGCGCGCAGCCACTTCCACTTCCTCTGATAACTCGCCCATCTTGCGAAGCAAATCATACTCATGCTCGGCTTGAAGCGACGTAAAGTCGATCTCGCTAAGCGCCTTGAGAGCAATGCCTTGCTCTTCTGCTTGGCGGAAGATGCTGCATACGCGAGCATGCGCATATTGCACATAGAATACAGGGTTCTCGTTGGAAGTCGAGATGGCAAGATCCATATCGAAGTCCAAGTGGGAATCCATGGAGCGCATCGTGAAGAAGTAGCGAATCGCATCAACGCCAACTTCATCCATCAAGTCCTCCATCGTTACCGCTTTGCCGGTACGCTTGGACATCTTGATCTTCTCCCCGTTCTGGAACAAGCTTACCATCTGGGCAATCAATACAATGAGCTTGTTAGGGTCGTTGCCGAGCGCTTCCATCGCCGCCTTCATACGCGGGATGTAGCCGTGGTGGTCAGCACCCCAAATGTTGATGACCTTATCATAACCGCGTGCATACTTGTCGCGATGGTAGGCAATGTCTGGCGTCAGATAGGTATAAGATCCATCATTCTTGATCAATACACGGTCTTTGTCATCGCCATACTTAGTCGTGTTCAACCATGTAGCGCCGTCCTGCTCATACACTTCTCCGCGCTCCTTAAGCGCGTCAAGGGCCTTAATGACTTCTCCCGTCTCATAGAGAGAAGTCTCGCTGAACCAAGAGTTAAATGGCACTTTAAAGCGTGCCAGGTCGCGCTTGATCTTAGCAAGCTCTTTTTCCAAACCATATTGTCTAAAGAACTTCACTCGCTCTTCTTCTGATAGGGAGAGCAAAGAGTCGCCCTTCTCTTCAACAAGCTCTTGCGCAAAGCCCTTGATGTCTTCTCCGTAATAGCCGTCTTCAGGCATCTCTGCTTCTTGTCCGAGCGCTTGCTTATAGCGAGCCTCAATGGAGTAGGCCAGATTCATGACCTGATTGCCGGCATCGTTGATATAGTACTCGCGTGTTACCTCATAACCTGCGAAATCGAGCACATTGCACAACGCATCGCCAACTGCGGCGCCGCGCGCATGTCCAAGGTGCAGACTTCCTGTAGGATTGGCGCTGACAAACTCGACTTGAACCTTCTCACCTTGACCAAAGCTTGAACGGCCGTAATCGTCTCCAAGCTCCGTAACCTCGCGAACGACATCATAGAGATAGTCCCGCTTCATGCGAAAGTTAATAAACCCGGGTCCTGCAATCTCCGCACTCTCAATCGAAGCAGCTCCTGCTTCCAAGTTCTCAATGATGGCTTCTGCGATCTGGCGTGGGTTGCGCTTTGCGATGCGAGTCAGCTGCATCGCTACATTCGTAGCCAAGTCCCCGTGAGTCTTATCCTTTGGAACTTCAATGACAAAGACGGGAAGCTGTTCGCGCTCCACTAAATCCGCCTTTACAATCGCATCCTCGATCGCTTGCTTCACCGCTTCGTGAATCCGTTCAATAACCCCTTTATTCATTCCTGTCCTTCCTCCTTGGCGCAGTTCATCGGCTCAATGCTCAGCTCAAGCTGAAATTGTCCGGTATTTTGTTCATGTACATATAATTCATAGGTCCATGCTACATATGCAGGGTAGCGCATCACTTGTCCGTCCGGCAGAATCATCTCTCGATCTTCGCGTGCCATCGACGTGGTACGTGTCTCCAATCGGAATGCCATTACCTTCGATACATATCTCCCTTGCAAAGTACGATCAAGGGCGAAAGACATCTCAGACTGCACAGCTCCATTCCTTGTGAGCTTCCATTCCTCTGCACCTAGCTTCAGCATGACCGCTGTTGGCTTGTCATTAGGGCTTGTCTCCACTTGAGAGGAGCCAGACTTCTCGATCCTTGCCTCACCCTGTTCGGGCTCGACATATCGAATATAGAAGTGATCCCCCTTCTGATAGAGGTCCCCTTCCAGCTGCTGCTCCACACGCTCATGAGACTGTATACTGGTTAACGACAGACGAACGCGTTGCTTGTTCGGCTTAAGTCCCATCATTCCCGATACTCCTTATCCTATACGAAACTTAACATAAGCTGATTCACCAATTATCCAAGAAAGAGGGCGCTTTTGCAACCTTTTCTGCCTTTTCCACCAACACATACAAAAGAGGAACTCCCCCGATTGGCGAGTCCCTCTTCCGTTGTCTCTATTCATTAAGATTCCATGTATTTGTTCGTGAAATCCCACACTTTATTCCAATATGCAGCTCCTGCCAAGTGTGCACCGCCATGGCCTGCGTCTTTAATTATCAGCAGGTCCTTCTCTACTTTCGCCGCATCATAAAGCTGATGCACCATTTCATATGGTACAAACGTATCAGCATCCCCATGAATAAACAGGATCGGCGTCTTGCTCTTCGCGACTTGGTCGAGTGCGGAAGCCTCCTTCAGGTCGTAGCCTGCACGAAAATTAACGACCACATTCGATGCTGTCATAATGGGGAAAGAAGGGAGATTGAACAAGCGCTTCAACTGATAAGAGAACTCATCATACGCTGAAGTGTAGCCGCAGTCCTCCACAATCGCCTTTACATTCGAAGGAAGGTCCTCGCCTGAGGTCATCATCACCGTAGCACCACCCATGGATACTCCATAAAGAACGACCTCTGATTGAGCATCCTGCTCCACGATACGATTGATCCAACCTACCATATCCAACCGATCATGCCAACCCATGCCGATATACTTGCCTTCACTCTCGCCATGCCCGCGAAGGTCAACGAGCAGCACGTTATACCCTTGCTCATAGAACTTCATGCTGGATAAGGCCATTTGCTTCCCATAGCCCATGTAACCATGCGCAACGATCACCCAACGATTGCTCGGTTCAGTCTGATGGTATTCATATCCGCGCAGCTTCAATCCATCATGGGATATTAATGTGATATTCTCATGCGGAGTGTCCTCAATCCATATCTTTGATCGTTCACCCTCCTGCTTCACTTGCTCCTCCACCTGCATCGCAGGCACCGCAAGATCTAGATCAGGGTTGTTATCAAAAAACGGACGCTCTGTCACCGGATTAATCGAGATATTATAAAAATAATTACCGATAAACCCTAATGCACCTACAACAATGATAACGAAGCTTATTAATGATAGTAGTAGTATTTTCATATTTCTCGTCAAAAGACCATCCCTCCTGCTTCTATTTTATAAAGAACGATTCTTAAAGTCTAAGTTATCCTCTTCCATTCTTACGGTACTTCTTGACAGTTTCAAAGTGATAAAGCTTTATAAGATGAACCTATTGTTATTTTTGAAGCTAATAAGTAATGCTGGGTTCGCCTAAATAGAAACAAATACCTTACTTATGACAAAAAGCGCATGTCCTCTGCATTGTGCAGATTCCATGCGCTTCTATTCAGCATCATTGTTAGGTCATCAATTATTTGACAAAGCCAAGCAGCATCTCGCGAACCAGCTTGCTCGCTGCAATCGGCGTTTGCTCGGTTGGATCATAGATCGGTGCAACTTCAACCAGATCGCAGCCCACTACGTTGACATGGGAGCCAGCAATCAAGTGGATCGCCTCGAGAAGCTCCTTCGTTGTAATGCCGCCAATCTCTGCTGTGCCCGTTCCAGGCGCGCAGCTTGGGTCAAGAACGTCGATATCGATCGTCACATACACAGGACGCCCAGACAGGTCTGGGAGCGTCTTGCGAAGCGGCTCGGCCACTTCAAACGGATAGAAGTTGATGTTCTCTCTCGCATACTGCCATTCTTCACGAGAGCCAGAGCGAATGCCGTATTGATAAATGTTGCGGCTTCCGATCAGCTCTGCCGCCTTACGAATCGGCGTAGAGTGAGAGAGCGCCTCTCCTTCATAATGC
This sequence comes from Paenibacillus sp. 1001270B_150601_E10, assembly GCF_015558675.1. Taxonomy (GTDB): domain Bacteria; phylum Bacillota; class Bacilli; order Paenibacillales; family Paenibacillaceae; genus Paenibacillus_B. The sequence goes on from NZ_JADMOL010000016.1 coordinate 20,530, forward strand.
TCGCGCAGATCAGCGTGGGCATCGATATGAATAATTGCAAGATCAGGATATTTCTTATACACCTCTTGCAATACTGGCCAGGATACCAAGTGTTCCCCGCCAAGACCGATAGGGAACTTGTCGTCTTGCATCAGGCCTGCCACGTATTCCTGAATGACGTCAAGGCTTCGCTGAGGGTTGCCGAACGGCAGCAGCAGATCGCCTGCATCAAAGTATGTGACATCTTCCAAGCTTTTATCTAAATAAGGGCTGTATTCCTCTAAGCCTACGGAAGCTTCGCGAATGCGTCCCGGACCAAACCGCGAGCCTGGACGGAAGGATACCGTATAATCCATCGGCATGCCGTAAATAACGGCCTTTGAGTTCTCGTAATCTTCCGAGCTTAAAATAAATACGTTGCCGGAATAGCGTTGATCTAATTTCATCTTAGTTACTCCTCCTTCAAGCTCGCGTTATTTCGTCAAATCTTCAACGAATTTAGGCAAGCAGAATGCCGCATGATGAATGCGCGGAGAATAGTATTTCGTCTCAAGCTCAGGGATCGCATTAGCATCCACCTCAAGCGGATCATGCTTCTTGCTGCCCATTGTGAACGTCCACAGACCACTTGGGTACGTTGGAATGTTCGCTCCGTATACACGCACGATCGGGAAGATCTCCTTCACGTCGCGGTTTACCTTTTGAATCAGATCGGCCTTGAACCAAGGGTTGTCCGTTTGCGCTACGAACAAGCCATCTTCCTTCAACGCCTCGTAAATCCCTTGATAGAATCCACGCTCAAAGAGCGGTGCTGCAGGGCCTACTGGCTCTGTAGAGTCAACCATGATCACATCGTACTCGTCCTTCGCGTTCAGGATGTGCATGTAGCCATCGCCTACAATCACTTCTACGCGAGGATTGTCCAATTCACCAGCAATCTCTGGCAGGTACTGCTTGGAGTACTCGATCACTTTGCCGTCGATCTCAACAAGAACGGCCTTCTCTACTGCTGGGTGCTTCATGATCTCACGAATGACGCCGCCATCTCCACCGCCAACAACCAATACCTTCTTCGGATTAGGATGTGTGAACAGCGCAGGGTGCGCTACCATCTCATGATAGACAAATTCGTCCTTCACCGTGGTCATGACCATGCCGTCCAATACGAGCATGCGTCCAAACTCTTCGGTATCCAACATCACCAAATGTTGAAACGGCGTTTGTTCCGTTACATAAGTTTCGCGAATCTTAGCCGTAATGCCGAAGCTCGGCGTTTGTTTCTCGGTGTACCACAATTCCATAAATCATCAACCTTCTTTCTCCGGTGACCGGTAAATGGTATCGTTGGCCCAACTCGAAATGCTCGTAATGGTTCCTGTGTAACATTCGTAACACTTCACTCTATATCGCACCAAACAAATGCTATTATATAAAATCCCCTTCAAAAAGCAACCATTACCATTAAAATTGTTCCCTAATGTTCGGATCATTATGTCGATTTATTTACTTCGAGTTTGTCCATACTGAAAGATAGATTTCATTTTCTCGTAAAATTCGAGTCCGCATTCACTATCCGTCACATCAAAGGAGGCTGCTTGCCTTGTCGACATCCCATTCTTCTTCAGCTAAGAGCGCTAAGGGCAGACGCCGATGGCTCATATTCTGTTATACATTGGGCATCTTCCTTCTGCTCGGTGCAGGAAGTGCTGCTTCTACGTTAGGTTATCTCTACTTTTCCGATCTGCCGGTATCCGATATGCAGCAGGCCTCAGAACTGCTGGATCGGGAAGGAAAGCCTATCAGTCTCTTGTCTAGCGAACGGGCAATGGAGCGGCATGTCTCAATCGAGGAAATCTCTCCTTCGCTCGTTCAAGCCACCATTGCAACCGAGGACCGTAAATTCTATCAGCACTGGGGCCTTGATGTCGAGGGGATCGGACGAGCCATGCTGGTCAATCTGGAGAGCTTCTCTACGAGGCAGGGTGCAAGCACCTTAACTCAGCAGCTCGCACGCAACCTTTACCTCACTCATGAGCGGACATGGAAGCGTAAAGTGAAAGAGGCGCTGTTTGCCCTGCAGCTTGAAATGAAATATTCGAAAGACGAGATTCTCGCGATGTATCTGAATCAGATCTATTATGGTCATGGAGCTTACGGTATCGAATCCGCATCCAGAATGTATTTTGGCAAATCAGCCAAGGAGCTGACGCTGGCCGAGAGTTCCATGCTCGCTGGCATTCCAAAGGGGCCGACCTACTATTCCCCTTGGATGAATATGAAGAATGCGAAGGATCGCCAAAATATCGTGCTACAGAACATGGTAACCACAGGTTACATTACGCAGCAGCAGGCTGATCAAGCGTATCAAGTGACACTTCCTTTTAAATCCAAGGAATCCCGCTCAGAGTCTACACTGATTGCTCCATACTTCCGTGACTATGTTAGGAAGGAATTGCTGGCGCTGGGCCTTACCGAGGAGGAGCTTGAGACAGGTGGACTGCGGGTATATACAACGCTCGATTCAAGGGCCCAGCAGGCTGCAGAGGCCGCTGTTGGAAAAAATATCCCAGCCGAAGGCGATCTGCAAGCAGCGCTCGTCTCAATAGACCCGCGCAGCGGCGATATTAAAGCAATGGTCGGCGGCAAGAACTATCGCGACAATCAATATAACCGCGTCTTGGCAACCACAAGACAGCCCGGCTCCTCCTTCAAGCCGTTCGTGTACTTAACGGCGCTGGAGGATAAGGTGATTACCGCGGCGACACAGTTCAAGAGCGAGCCGACGGCCTTCAACTATGATGAGGGGCGCAAGACTTACAAGCCCAGCAACTATGGCGACAAATATTACGGCGATATCAATCTGCGGCAGGCTATCGCTGCCTCGGATAACATTTATGCCGTGAATACCATTATGGAGGTAGGGGCTGAGCGTGTCATTGAGATGGCCAATCGGCTTGGCATCGAAACGGAGATGAAGCCCCTTCCCTCACTTGCACTCGGGACCTTCCCCGTGCGGCCGCTGGATATGGCTAGAGCCTATGCTGTGCTCAGCAATGAAGGCAGAGAAGTTAAGCCGCGGGCCGTGCTTGCCGTTACCGACAGCCGCGGCAGGAAGTTGTATGAGGCGCCAGAGGCGGAAGAGAAGCAAGTCGTAGATGCTTCCACCTCCTATGTGCTGACGAATCTCATGGAGAGCGTATTCGAAACAGGCGGCACCGGTAACCGCGTATCCAGCACTCTGAAGCGTCCGGTTGCCGGCAAGACCGGAACCACGGACATGGACTCCTGGATCGTCGGCTATACGCCGGAGCTGTCTACAGCGGTATGGGTCGGTTATGACAAAGGGAAGAACATCTCAACGATGGATTCCCATCTGTCCGCCCCGATCTTCGCTGAATATACAGAGAAGGCACTGGAAAGCGTGCCTCCAAAGCTATTTCCGATGCCAGATGACGTCGTAAGCGTCTATATCGATCCATCAACCGGCCTATTGGCAGGCGAGGGCTGTCCCGCAAAGAAAATGGAAACATTTATTTTAGGAACCGAGCCTACGGAATACTGCGGAGCGCATCCGTCCGATCAGCCCGATAAGGATAAGGTGAAGGACGCTCCGTTGGAGCAAGAGAAGAAGTCCTGGTGGCAGCACTTCAAGCGCTGGTGGACAGGATAACCGACTAATTAAGGAATAGCTCCTTGCATGGACCTTTTTATAAGGACACCAAGGAGCTTATTTCAATATTAATGGATTGCTGCCTGATGGCTTCCCGTAGAGAATGGATTCAAGACCGCTAATTTCTTCGTTATTTACAGAAAGAGGACTCAACTCTTCCTCTTCTCAGAGTACTGAACTGAGCGAGAGAATGAAAAACGAGTTAAACCCTATCGTTTATTACTAATAATGCCACAACTAACCTACATAGTGGACTTGGTTGCTTCCTCGCCGACAGCAGGGCTTCGTCTCCCTGGCCAGAAGGCGATGCGGCCAAGGATGGCCGTAATGGAAGGCACGAGCAATGGCCGGACGATAAAGGTGTCGAGCAGCACCCCTAATGCTGTTACAGTACCAAATTGAACGAGCACTTGGATCGGCAAGGTAGCAAGCACCGCAAAGGTGCCAGCTAGTATAATGCCAGCCGAAGTGATAACGGAGCTGGTCTCGTTCACACCTTCCTTGATCGCTTGCTTAAGAGGCAGGGTTCTACTCTTTTGCCATATTCGAGACACCATGAAGATGTTGTAATCCTCCCCGAGCGCCACGAGGAAGACAAAGGCATAGAGCGGAATTGCCCCTTGTATCGCCTCCACGCCAAAGCCGTAGTGGAGAATGATCCACCCAAGTCCAAGGGCTGAGAAGAAGGACAACACGACGGTCCCGATCAGATACAGGGTAGCAACCAAGGAACGCAAATATACAAGCAATAGGAGTGCAATCAGCCCAATCACGACAGGAATAACAATTGCAGCATCTCGATCTCCAATCACTTCAGTATCGTACTGTGTTGCGGTTTGTCCGCTGATCCATACGTGAGCGGCAGGATCCTCTACCCCAGCAGCAAGCAGCGCTTGTTCAGACACATTGCGCAAATCCGGGATATGCTGCATGGCCTCCATTGAATAGGGATTCATGCTGAACTCAACCTCATACGCTTGAATCTGTGAATTCTCTTTCCCTTCTTGCGGTTCGCCTACCTTCGCGATATAAGGAAGTGCTTCAAGCTTTGCTTTAAGATCGGTATCATTGCCTCTCGCATCTACCATTACTTTTACCGGAGCAAGACTTCCTGCGGAGAACTGCTCTCCGATCACCTTAAATCCTTCTCTCGATTCCATATTCGATGGGAAGGAAGAAAGGATATCAAATGTATATTTAAGCTGGGTTGAGAAGCCAGCCAAACCACCCAGCAGGAGCAGTGTAACCAGCAGAATCGTCCAAGGCCGCTTGACGACAAGGACGCCAATGCCTTTGTCCGAACGCTGCTTCGCAGCACGGGGCGCTTTTCCTTTTCGACGGGCGCGTTCTGCCTCCATCTCCGGTGTGCGCGGCACAAAGGGATAGAAGGAGGCTCTCCCTAAGATCGCAAGCATTGCCGGTACTAGGGTCAGGCTCGCTGCCCCCATCACAAGAATCGACAAGCTGAACGGAACAGCAAAGCGCTGGTATGCTCCGTACTTGGCAAGCAGCAGAACAAGAAGCGCGATAACGACCGTAAAGCCACTCATTGCGATTGCTCCAGAGGAGCCTTTGAATGCAGAAATCAACGCTTTCCGCTTATCCTGCTCCTGCGTAAGCACATGCCGGTAATGAGAAATAAGGAACAAACAGTAGTCCGTTCCTGCCCCAAAGAGCAGCACGGTCATGATCGATATGGCTTGCGCATCAACAATAATAATGCCTTGCTCAGCAAGCAACCCAAGAATTGGACTCGTTAAGCCATAAGCGAAGCCCACCGCTACGATTGGTATAAGCGCAAGAATGGGCGAACGGTAGATTAATAACAAAATGACGAGTACAAGCAGCACCGTTGCGAGCAGCAAGGATACATCGGCATTGCTGAACAATGCAGTAGCATCAATTGAAATGCCCACTGGGCCCGTTACACGCGCAGACAAAGCGTCTGATCCATCAATAGGCTGCTCAAATAGGTTCTCCCCATAGATCGCCGCAACCTTAGCTTTTAATGAATCTACACTCTCTTTTAGATGGTCTGCATCGGCTTCCTTATCAAATAAAATAGGCAGAACAAAGCTGCTCTTATCCTCTGATAGCTGCGATTGCAGCACAGGCGCCGGCAGTTGATGCAGCGGAATCACTCCTGTCTGATCCTGAAGCGGCGCCTCCGTCAGTTCCTTCGTCAAGGACTGAAGCTTGCTTAGGTCATCCTCGGACAGCCCCCCTGTCCGCTTCCATACGATAAGCGCTGGTATATCCGTGCCATTGCCGAATTCCCGCTCTGCGATCCCATCGGCTACGACCGAAGGGGCCGTACTCTCTAGATTCGCTGCATTGTTATCCTCAACCGTGTTGACTTGTGGCCAGACCATACTCAATACGGCAACCAGCAGGATCCATATGCCAAGCGTTACCCATCTTCCGCGCTTCCCCGTTACCGCGCGCGATATTGACTCTATTGCTTTCACTCCTACTCCTCCTTCGACTTCACGTCCATGCTCCTTTCATCAATGCGTAAATGAAAGGTGAATCCTTTCATCGATAAAAGGCACAGCATGATGGTCATACATCATCGATTATAATATTATATATACTGGAAGGTTAATTATTGTGCAACCATTATTTTGTATTTTCCATGTGGCGATGATTTTAGGTATTTTGTTCGATGCGCTACATGGCATAATAGAGGGTAGATCATTATCGTATGCAGAAAGGAAAGCTTATGAAAAGAGCAACTTCACCACGTTCACCGGGTAGACCGAAGCTGGAATCTCAGGAGCAGCCTCTGCAGGAGCTTATTTTGAAGAAAGCAGCCGCCATGTTTATGGAGCAGGGCTATGATGCCATATCCCTTCAGCAAATCGCGAAGGAGTGTAATATCACCAAGGCTTCTATTTATTATTATTTTCCGAATAAAGGAGAGCTGTTTACAGCCTCTCTTATTGGTATGCTGGAGAGCGCCCATTATCACACAGGGTTATTCTTAACTGCCGAAGGGCCGATTAAGCCCAAACTTATCCGTATCATTGAAGTAAAAATGAAGCAGTCGCACAATGACATGGAGACGATGCTCCGTGAAGCCCTCGCGCACCTCACAGAGGAGCAGCTCAACCGTATTCGTGAAGCCGAGCAGGCGATTCACGAATTGATCGCAAGCCATTTTGCAAAGGCCATGGAAGAGCAGCAAATTCGCAGAGGGGACCCTCACCTCATGGCCCATGCTTTTACCGCTTTGGCAATGCTCGGCAATCGAGAGCATGCCGCAGAGCTGTATCAATCGACAATGGAGATGGCAGAGGCCATTATCCAGCTGTTCTGGGAAGGCATCGCCCCGGTCGATTGAAAGGCTTAATAGAAAGCGAAATCACAATAAAGAGGCATCCAGAATGAAAAGATCTTCACGATCATTCATGTTCTGAATGCCTCTTTTTCATGCTTATGCCAGAGCTTCCTTTACTTCATCGGAAGTGCGGGCCCACCATTCTTCGTTATGCGTCATCAGAAGCTCTCGCAGAAGACCTTTCTCTTCCCCGCTCAAGCCTTCCAAGAGAATGCGGCGCTTCATCGCGGAATCCATGCGATTGACATGATCGGCAAGGATCTTCCATCCGCGCTTCGCTTCCTCATCCACCAGCATCTCACAAGCTGTCAAACCGCCATAGAAGGATCCTTCCTCGTTGCGGTCGACGGCAACCCATACGATCCAGCACTTGCGACCGTTTGGCACGTCTTCACGATTGGCAGAGAACTTAATGCCGCGCTCAAGCTTGCTCTTCGCGTGCATCGCTCCCATATCGATATAAGCTCGTCCTTGATCGATGATCACGGGGGACACATTATTCAGATCAATGCTTCCTGCACCGAAGCCCTTATGTTTACCGCTGCTCATCACATTGAAGGCAAGCTGCTTCTTTGGCTTTTTCTCTTGTTCCATTTCCTATACCCCTTCCTTACTTGCCTCTTCCAAGGTTCCTGTACCAAGGTTGTGGACTGGAATCAAAATCATTTTCATTTTAGCTAATAATCTGAAAAATGCCAACATATACATGCTGTAGATGCTTGTCAACGGGAGGTAAGAAACGGATGACTCGAAGCCATGCTTATCGTTCAATTGCTTATGTAATCACAGGAATCACCCTCGTATATCTGCTCATTCAATGGCTATGGCCCGCTGAGCCCTTGCCCTCCCTGGGTCCTGAAACAGCACAAGGTCAAGTTCGACAAGACGAGCCTGCCAAGCTCCCTCAGCAGATACAACCTACAACGGAAGCTCCACGCAGCGAGCGGATCACAGAGTATCATATTGATGTCAGATTGGACGAGGCCACAAGAAAGCTATATGGAACCCAGACCATAACCTGGAACCATCCAGGCAAGAAGACGGTGAACGAGCTTTATTTTCACCTGTATCCGAATGCCTTCGCCTCGCCGCATACCACCTTCATGAAGGAATCGGGAGGCAGGCTGCGGGAGGACAAGATGCCTGAGAACGGATATGGAAACATCAAGATTACGGAGCTTAAAACATCGGAGGGGCTGTCCCTGATGAATCGCCTTGATTATGTACAGCCCGATGACAGCAACAAAAAAGACCGCACTGTGGCCAAGCTTCGGCTCACGCAGCCCGTAAAGGCAGGAGAATCGATCACTTTAAAAATGAGCTTCGAGGTCGAGCTCCCCAAAGTATTCGCGCGCATGGGGATGACAGATGACGAATTTGTGATGGCTGGCCAATGGTTTCCGAAGCTTGCTGCCTACGAGAAAGCCGGCGTGCGCGGGCGAACCTCGGAAGGATGGAACGTGCATCAATACCATGGCAGCTCCGAGTTCTATTCGAACTTCGGCATCTTTAATGTAAGAATCCAAGTGCCTAGCCGCTATATGGTCGCCTCAACCGGCTTCCAAGCTAAGGCTCCAATTGACAAGGATGGCCTGCGCACCTATCAATTCTATGCGGACGACGTCCATGACTTTGCTTGGTCAGCTTCTCCTCACTTTGTATATGCCGAGGAACCCTTTTCAACTAAAAATGTGCCTGGGGTTCGTATCAAGCTGTATCTGGATCCAAAGCACGCAGAGCTCAAGGAACGCTACTTCTATGCTGCTAAGGCTGCGCTCACCAAGTTCAGTGAATGGTTCGGAGAATATCCTTACTCGACCCTGTCCATCGTGGTTCCGCCAATGAGCGGCAATGGCGCAGGAGGCATGGAGTATCCGACGCTCGTCACAGCGTTCGGAGCAGAGGATGAAAGTCCCGGCTATGACTTGGAGCGTACCGTCATTCACGAGATCGGCCATCAATACTTCTATGGCATGATTGCATCAAATGAATTTGAGGAAGCTTGGCTTGATGAAGGCTTCACCTCCTATGCAGAGGATAAATTGATGGAGTCCGAGTTCGGCGTAACACCTAGCCTTCCCCTTCAGGCAAGCTATATGACTGATCCTGCGCCGCTGAAGCAGTCTGCCTGGAAGTACAAGGGCCAGAATCATTATGCGGAAAATGTGTACTACCGCGCCAAGCTCGTGCTATTCGCAATTGAAAGACAGGTCGGCGAAAAGACGATGATGCGCATTTTAAAAACCTATACCCAGAAATATCGCTTCAAGCATCCGACGACAGCAGACTTTCAGCGTGTAGTAGAAAGCGTAACAAAACAGAAATGGACCGACTTTTTCAATCAATATGTATATGGCGATCAAATGGCTGACTTCGCCGTCGATCATGTTGAGATGAAGGAAGTCAAGGATAAAGCAGGCAATACCAGCTATGAAAGCACCGTCTACATTCATAAGTATGGAGCCGACTATCCTAGCGTTCCGATCGTGTTCCACTTCGAGGATGGCACCACAACAAGAAAGGTATGGCAGGTGGAAGGCGACCGCATTCAGTATCAGTTGAAGCATGCCTCACCACTGGAATGGGTCATGATAGATCCGCTCTACTCCATCGCAGTAGAGAACCGACATATTAACAACTATATGAAGGCAACTGTAGAGGAGCCTGTTAGAACGCGAGCGAATTGGACGGCAGTAAAGGCAATTGAAATCATCAGCAACATATTAGGGTGGTGAGGAATGATGAAGGGCTATATTCATGCCGGCTGGTCCTGGTGCAAAAGCCATATCTATATTTGGGTCATGCTGTTCTTGTATCAGCTGCTGTGGGGATTCTTCCTGTACCGATTTCTTGAATCCCTCATCGTTCCGCTGCTTCACCGCTATCCCAATCCTGCACCAACGGAGCTGAGCACCCAGCTATTTATGATGGAAAGTCAATTTCTGCTTACAAAAACCAATTATGTGACGCCTTACTTGTGGGCTATTGTCGGATTCATCGCCGTACGCATGCTGTTTACTCCACTTATCCAAGCAGGCACCTACTATGCGATGGCCCATCATCGCAACGATTCAGGACTTACCTTTTTTCGAGGGATCGCAGCATCGTGGAAGAAGATGTCTCTTATTTATATTCTTGAAACGCTTGTCCTATTAGCACCTGCATATTGGATTATTCCTTACTTGGCCACTAAGCTGTCCAGCAGTCTTGGATGGCAGGCACTGTTGACTGGCGTGCTGCCTGTTGTCATAGGATGGGTTATTGGCGGTTGGATCGTTCATCATTTGTTCTTATTTTGGCAGTTTGGCGTATCCTCAGACACGTCATTCATCCAATCACTGAAGCTAGGTTGCATCCGTGCCCTCCCTGTTCTCGGAATCTCTCTCATCTTTATGGGAGTCTCCCTTTTGAGCAGCATCCTGGTTACAGCGGCCGCCATGTTCTGGACAGGCATGACCGCGCTTATTCTACAGCAGGCTTTCCCGGCTCTACGCGCGCTGCTGAAGCTATGGAGCTTGTCCAGCCGCTATCACGCATGGGAAAATACACCGGAGTAATCGTTAACGTTTGTAACTTTTACCCCTGTTGGACCCGTGCTCAAAATCGAGTTTTTAGAACAAAAACAAACCAAATATTGGCGAAGAAAACGCTTGCTTGAACCTTTTTTGAAGGTTTGAGCAAGTTTTTTTCATTTTTTTGGTCGAAAGGGTTTGTCAAATTATTAATGCTCTGTTACAATAGGAACAGATTTATTACAACTTTGTCATGAAGTCAGCTTAGAACTAGCAAAATTGTAATGTGAACCGGACAAAATACTCGTAATGAACAGAACGCCGAATTCTCGGGGACAGCCGAGAAGCGGGGGAACCAATTAGTACTGGGTGAATTGATCTCGCCTCGCGCAGAGATCATAGGGAACCTTCAACCGAACCCTCCAGCTAACCTCGCAGGCACGGAAGGAGAACATTTAAGTTGAAGAAGATTATTACAGCGATGGTCGGCGTAGGACTTTTATTCTCTTTGGGAACAGGAAGCGCTTTCGCCGCAACGAAGATGAGCAATACGATTGATGGTTTGATGGGAATTTCCTATAAGTATGGCGGAACAACAACAAACGGCTTTGATTGTTCTGGATTTGTAGGCTATGTATTCGACAAATACAAGATCGATCTTCCACGTTCCTCTTCCTCGATGTACCAATCAGGTACGAAAGTAGCAAAAGATGATTTGCGTCCTGGAGATTTGGTATTCTTCAACACAAGCGGCAATGGAGTTTCTCATGTCGGCATTTATGTGGGCAATGGCGAATTCGCTCATGCTTCCACTAGCAAAGGTACACGTACCGACAAGCTTAGCATGAACTATTATGCAGAACGTTATGTTGGCGCTAAACGTATCTTGAGTGACAATCAATACAAAGACATTGCTGCAGAATAAGTCAACATTCGCAGTACATATCAAGCAATTTTGAAGTCAAGCCCGATTGGTTGAGCAGAACCGATCGGGTTTTTTAGTGTGCTCATGCGACTCCTATCTTGCCTGCACCGTTCGATCTCTCCACTCTCTATCGAGGTTCACTATCCGCTCTATGCTGCATCGTTCAGCGCCATATTATGTTTATACCCATTAAATGGAGAAATCAAACGCCTTTTTAGATTGATTACAAATAAGACGTTTTATTTTTCCCCTTCCCTTCATGTCACAGCCATCATTAAGAATACATGCGGAAGTTGTCATTTTGATGGCATCATAGGTTATTCAGTGCTCATAGCTCTTATTAAAGCTCAATCTCACCCATTTGATCCTGCTCTAAATGAACAAGCGGAACAGGAGAGTAAATAAACGTATCCCCGTCATTGTCCAACTTATATATGATACAAAACAAAGCGGAGCCTCGCACATTGCCGCTCGGTATAGAGAAAATCATAGCGGGACAGCGCAGCTTAGCATTTGGAACACTTGCAGAGAGATCTTTATAGGTCAAGTCAGCGAGATTGTCGATATCCCCAATATGCTGATGACAATCTCCAATTACTCGCCTGTAATACTCTTTATTCTGATTATACTTTCTAGTAAAACTCTGCTTGTACTCCTCAATATGAAGAAAGCAACATTCCCAATCCAGAGGCGGGATACATAAGACATAACGATAAAACTTCAATTCTCTCCTAACCTCCTCCATACGTATCATGATTATCGTTCTATTTGTGCCATAATATATCATCATTTTACACTCAGAAACTAACCACAGGCCATAATAAAAGGGACCGCCAACAATCGGCAATCCCTCCTATCAATGCATATATTGATGTGCTTTATTTACTCTGTTGCTGGCGCCATTCCTTCAGCTTCGCCTTTAACTGTTCCTCCGTCAGACCTTCTGTCGAAATGCCTTGTTTTTCCGCGAATCGCTTCAGACGCTCTAGTCGTCCTTCCTTCGATCCGACATGTTTCTCGTGGAACATTCCAATTTTTCCATTTGTTTTCTCGCTTAGTTCCTGACGAATCTGCTCGAGCGTCTTACCTTCTGTCGAAATGCCAAGCTTCGTGGCGATCAGCTTCACCTTCTTCTCATGAAGCGTGCGCATCTGACTCCGAAGCTCCTTCATCTCTGCATGAAGCTTCTGCATGTCCGGATCATTCTTCAGCGATTCAAGCTTCTTCTTTGTCGCTTCATCTTCTTCCCCTGATTTAGAAGCATCCGTCTTCGCTGCACTGGTATTACTCTGCTCTCCCGTTGAGGTTGCCCGCTGCTCCACAGCTGCCGTCGTACGTGCGGTATAGGCATCCTTGGCCATCGCTTGTGAGATCGAAGGCTCTGCAAGCAGCATAAATGCGAATGTCATCGCGAGCATCTTAGATGTTTTCCCTTGCATATATGGTCACCTCCCTTTATCGGGTTGATTCTATTATTGACAGCATTTCTGAAAATAAGCTGAAAAATGAGTTAATTCTCCTTCATCTTGTATAACATTGACAAACACTGTCGCTTCTTCAACTCTGCACTTTTCATCGTTTTTTATCCATTTTCGACCCTTCATTATCTTTCATTCTCTTTTCTGACAGCCCGCTCGAACAGCATCCTCTACAGCCGATTCTTGTCATTATTTGCTGTTATGTGTTCGTCCGAACAAGCGCGATCTATGTTACACTATGTTGAAAAGAATTGGCGATAAGGAGGCTCCCAATGAAGCTTGTATCTTGGAATGTGAATGGCATAAGAGCCTGTGTGAATAAAGGATTCTATGATTATGTAAAAGAGGTAGACGCCGATATATTCTGTATTCAGGAATCAAAGGTTCAAGCAGGACAGATCGACCTGACGATTGATGAATCGTATGAGCAGTACTGGAATTATGCGGAGAAAAAAGGCTACTCTGGGACGGCCGTGTTCACCAAAAAGAAGCCGTTATCGGTTCGTTATGGAATGGAGGAAGACTACGAGCCAGAAGGAAGAATCATTACGCTCGAATTTGATCATTTCTATTTGGTTACCGTGTATACTCCTAACGCGAAACGCGACCTGTCGAGACTCGATTATCGCTTGGAATGGGAGGATCGGTTCCGTCAGTATTTGCTGGAGCTCGATCAAGCAAAGCCTGTCATTGTATGCGGGGATCTAAATGTTGCCCATCAAGATATTGATTTGAAAAATCCAAAGTCTAATCACGGCAACTCCGGCTTTACGGAAGAGGAGCGCGGCAAGATGACGGAGCTTCAGGAAGCTGGTTTCATCGATTCATTCCGAGCATTATACCCAGATAAGACGGACTCCTATACCTGGTGGTCGTATATGGCGAAGGTACGCGAGCGCAACATCGGGTGGCGCATTGATTATTTCTTACTATCTTCCAGGTTAAAGGATCAAGTACGCGAAGCAAGCATAGACGCTCATATCATGGGCAGCGACCACTGTCCTGTATGTCTTGAAATAGATATGTAACGTTTATTGATATACATTTATACCGCTCGAAGGTCGTCCAGAAGGACGGCCTTTTTTATACATTACGATGAATAGATACTCGCTGCTGCTGAACCAGTTGGGCTGCATCAACAATTTTCAGCATGAGCATAATACCTGTTATGGCGAAAATAGGTTTCTCTAGACCCACTCCACTTTCGTTTGTTAGGCTATTGAACATAATCATAAAACAAGGTTGTGGTGCATCGTGAAAGGATCAAAAGTTGCTTTTCTATCGGTATTGAGCAACACTTTCGTCGTCTTGCTAAAGCTTGTTGTTGGGATCGTAACGGGATCGGTAGCCATTATCTCCGAAGCGATCCACTCCTCGCTGGACTTGGCCGCTTCAATTATTGCCTTCTTCTCTGTTCGATTATCCGGTCGGTCAGCTGATCGCAGTCATCCATATGGGCACGGCAAAATTGAAAATATCTCGGGGACGATCGAGACGCTGCTTATTTTTGTAGCAGGCATCTGGATTATCTATGAGTGTGTGCACAAGATCCTGCATCCGACTCCAATCGAGCTTCCTTACCTCGGTATTCTTGTAATGGTAACTGGCGCAGCCATCAATTATGTTGTATCCAAAAAAGTTGGCAAAGCTGCAAAGGAATTGAATTCTGTCGCAATGAAGTCCAATGCGCTCCATCTGCTTACGGACGTATACACCTCGTTAGGAGTTGGATTCAGCTTGTTGCTGGTTACGCTCACAGGGTGGACGATCTTGGACCCGATCATCGGGATCGTGCTCGCCATATATATCATGAAAGAGGCTTACACCTTGATGAAGGAATCTTTCCCTCCCCTTCTCGATGCTAGACTAACAGACGAGGAAGAGCAGCAAATTAAGGATTTGATTCAATCCTACAATCAGCATTATATTGAATATCACGACTTCCGCACACGCCGGTCGGGACCCGTGGAATACATCGACTTTCACCTTGTCGTCCCCTCCTCAGCAAGCATCGAGGCCGCTCACTTTATCTGTGATCAGATCGAGAAGGACATCAAAGCCATATTTAGCCGTGCCGAGGTCTTAATCCATGTTGAGCCCGAGCATGAACGATCGCTCCTTACGTAAGGGTAGCGAACAAGATCTGAAGCGGATTGATTAATTGTTGCTAATTGTTAAAAATTGATGTGATCGTAATCACACATTGTGGTTCATGCCAAAATTTATACTTAAATCCAGTAACGAACGAATTCGTGAACTGGGGGGAAGTACAATGTTAAGTGAAAATACGATCCAAATTATTAAATCAACGGTTCCTGTTCTGGAGCAGCACGGATTAACGATTACGAAATGCTTCTACAAAAAACTTTTTACGAATCATCCTGAATTATTGAATGTGTTCAACCATGCCAATCAGCAGCAGGAGCGCCAACAGATGGCCCTTGCACAAGCGGTGCTGGCTTCCGCCAAGCATATTGACCAGCTCGCTGCAATCGTTCCGGTTGTTAAGCAGATTGCGCATAAGCATCGCAGCCTTGGAGTCAAAAAAGAACATTATCCGATCGTCGGCAAGCATTTGCTTGAAGCGATTCAAGAGGTATTGGGGGATGCTGCCACGGATGACATTATCCAAGCATGGGCAGAAGCCTATGGTGTGATCGCAGATATCTTTATCTCGACTGAAACAGAGATGTATGATCAGGCCGCTCATCAAAGCGGCGGCTGGGAAGATTTCCGTGCCTTCGTCGTTGCTCGCAAGCAAGAAGAAAGTGATAAGATCACCTCGTTCTATCTAGAACCTCAAGATGGGGGCGCACTTGCAAGCTTCGAGCCTGGACAATACGTTAGTGTTAAAGTGGATATGCCGAATGAGGCCCATACCCATATTCGCCAGTACAGCTTGAGCGATTCGCCTCGCAAGGCATATTACCGCATTACGGTTAAGCGTGAGGATGCTGTCCAAGATCGCCCAGCAGGCAAGGTATCGGTGTACCTCCATGAGCAGGTGAAAGAAGGAGATGTGCTCTATCTGTCTGCGCCAGCAGGAGATTTCACCCTGCAAAGTGAAGACCAGCGTCCTCATGTATGGATCAGCGCTGGTGTAGGTGTAACACCGATGATCAGCATGCTGAAAGCACACAGCGAACAGGCAAATGGACAGCCTGCTATCTTCATCCATGCCGCAGAGCATGGCGCTGCCCATGCCTTCCAAGACGAAGTGGCTGCATGGAGCAAGGATGAGGCGCAAGCGAAGACCTATATTTGCTATTCTGAACCAACTGAAGAGGATAAGCATAAGCAGCTCTACCAGCATGAAGGTCGAATCGACGCAGAATGGCTGCAATCGATCCTGCCGACTACAGATGCGAAGTTCTACGTATGCGGCTCCGCTCCCTTTATGGAAACAGTCGTGAACACACTACGAAGCCTAGGTGCTCAAGAGAGCGATATTCACTCGGAGTACTTTGGGCCAAAGGGCAGCCTTAAGCTGTAAGGATGACAAGTCTTAGCATGGAAATCCTGATGAAGTATTGAAAAAACGAGAAACCATTGGGATTCGCAAAAAAAAGCGACAGCCTGGAACACATGTAGATGCGTTCTGGCTGTCGCTTTTGTGCGTTTCGTTCTCAAATAGCCATGTATCTGCCGCTAACTTTTCCATCCTGCAAGCAGTTTGTCTTTAAAGATAGGTCTGGACAACGTGCATGGGTCATCAGGGTGCTTTAGATGGTGAGTCTTTTCTGGAATGACTACCTCTGTCTGTTTCATGAGACAACGCACAATACTCGCTTATCATCTGCTGCTTCATCTGCTCAACAGGGAATCCCTTCGTATACATCGTCATCATCTGCATCGTGCCATGGAGGGCAGCCGAGAAGCTGAGTGATCTGAGTTTCGGTTCCTTCGCGCCAAGCCGCTCAAACATCTGACACTGCACCTCAAACTGTCTGCTCGACTCTTGATTCAACTGCTCGCTGTAGGCAGCAAGAACATGGTCATTTTCGGGTTGTGTTTGGAGATTCAAATAAAAGCGATATACTGCCGGGTTGCGATGAACATGATCGATCGCTCCATTCACAATATAACAGAGCTGATCCATAGGGTTGGCTAGCGATGCAGCTGTCTCCATAACCGCTCGCACTTCCTCAATTCTTAGCTGAACCATCACGGCAAGAAGCTCTTCTTTTCCCTTGTAATAGTTATACAGCAGTCCCTTGGAGATGTTAGCCTGCTTTGCTACATCATCAATGGAAGTCGCATGATAGCCCTTTTGAATAAAAAGGGTCATCGCCGCCGCATGAATTTTTTCTTTTGCAGCTTGTCGGATACGTTCATTCTCTTCTTTTGTACGCGGCACGTGGATTCAATCCTCCATAAATGCAATGATATGTCGGCAGAGTTCCTCAGGGTGAGTCAGCGTCGGCATATGATCGGCGCCCTCCATCTTCATGATCCGGACACTCGGCACGACCCGAAAGCAGTCCGCGATACGATGCAGATCTGACGCATCGTACTCGCCAACCAGAAAGCAAGTGTTGACTGCAAGCGTATGAAGCCGCTCAATGGCTGGCGGCTCGGGCCATACGGCTTCCGTTGTCGCCCATTCAGCTATCTTCGATATATTCTGCTTCCACATGTCAATCATGAACTCACGATGAGGGCTGGCCATCACCACACGGTACCCACAAGCCTTTTCTAAGGAGAGCTCCATCATCTTATTGATATCTGGAGCTGCAGCTTGTGTTTCCTGCATCCTTGCCGAGAATTCCTCGCTGTGAGTAAAGCCGGTTAAGCTAGGGGCGATAAGAATGAGATTCGCGACTCTCTCTGGATATTTCAGCGCAAATTCAGTCGCAATCTGTCCGCCTATTGAGTGACCTATGATGGTTGCTTGCTCTAGCTGATAATGCTCAAAGACCATGAGCAGATCCTTAACATAATCTGATGGTTCTGTAGGTGAAGGAGATTGTCCGCAGCCTCGCCCATCAAAAGCGATGACCTGGTAATGCTTAGCCAGAATCGGGGCAACAAATGTCCAGTCGCGCAAGTCAGCTCCTCCAGAGTGAATAAGTACAATCGGCTCACCTTTACCTGATACCTCGCTATATAAATCCATCGCCATCCCTCCAAAATGTGGAATACATGATAAATTTATTATTGAATGAACATTTAGTCAATATAAAATAATGAAATTTTTAATCGTACTGACCCCTCTTTAAAGGTCCATTGGACAAGAAAAAGACTGCAGGACGTTCTGAGAAACCATATATGAGGACGGGCATGCAAGGTAATGACAGACAAGTGAACCATTACCTAGGCCCTAGCATAACATGTATTCACTGCCTGTTATTTAGAAAGAAGGGACGTGACCCATATGGGGATTCAGTTAACCGCAATCCACTGGGTGTACCTCGTCTTTATCGTGTTCATTATGGCCCTGATGATACGAAGACGCGACACCACGATGGTCTGCGTCACGGGTATCTTCGCACTCGGCCTGCTCGCAACGGAGACGCTTAGCGGTTCGGTATCCGGTATCTTTCAATCCTTTATTTACGCGACAAAGGAGCTCATGAGCACCATCATGATCATCTCGATCATCGTCGCCATGAGTCGAGTCCTGATCCAAACCGGGATCAACGAGACCATGGTAGCGCCGCTGACGCGCTTTCTCCGAACGCCTGCTATGGCGTATTGGGGAATCGGGATCATCATGATGGTAACCGCTTTCTTTTTTTGGCCCTCGCCAGCGGTCGCCTTAATCGGAGCTGTCCTGCTGCCGGTTGCGCTTCGCGTCGGTTTACCTGCGTTAGGCGCAGCTATGGCGATGAATCTGTTTGGCCATGGAATTGCCCTATCCGGGGACTACATTATCCAAGGCGCTCCGAAGCTTACAGCCGATGCGGCCGGTATTCCGGTATTGAGTGTCATGAACGCCAGCATTCCGCTCGTCATCGTTATGGGGCTGGTCACCACCATCACCGCCTTCTGGATGATGCGAAGAGATATAAAGAACGGCAGCTTCCGAGATGGTCTAGTCACCGGCAAATCCCAAACGCTTACCGATCAGTCCGATAGTAGCAATGTGGTCATGCTCTCGCCTACTCTACGCATCTGGCTATCTGCTATCATCCTGCTTCTATTTGCTGTAGATGTGGTGGCGATGTTTCTCTTAAACCTTCAGGGGGGAGATGCGACTGCTCTAGTCGGAGGAACTGCCGTACTCATCCTCATTGGAGTTACAATCATTGCCCATCGTAATCACGGTCTTGAAAAAGTAACCTCTTACTTGATCGATGGATTTGTATTCGGCTTTAAAGTGTTTGGGCCTGTCATTCCGATCGCCGCCTTCTTCTATCTTGGCGATGCCGCCTTCACTGACTTGTTCGGCAAGGTGCTGCCTGCTGCCTCACACGGCATCGTCAACGACCTAGGTGTGGCACTCGCCGGAGTCGTTCTGCTTAACGGCGCCATAGGCTCCGTGACGCTTACAGTCATTGGCGCCATCACCGGCTTGGATGGCTCCGGATTCTCGGGCATTTCCCTGGCGGGCTCCATCGCGCAGCTGTTCGCCACAGCCATTGGCTCAGGAGCAGCGACACTCACCGCCCTCGGTCAGGGGTCCGCCATCTGGGTAGGCGGCGGCACCCTCGTTCCGTGGGCGCTCATTCCCGCTGCGGCCATCT
>NZ_JADMOL010000016.1:40211-42868 GCF_015558675.1 Paenibacillus sp. 1001270B_150601_E10
CAAGGGCCATATAGGGATGCCTCAAGGCCACGAGCTGATCATGGTTGCATGTTAAGCACCATACTAACGAGAAGATGGCGTATAACCACAACAAAAAAAGAGGGACATCACAGATGCTTGAAAGCCCTGATGATGTCCCTTATTTATAGGCGATGGAATACCTTGCATTGAAACGAGAGAAGCTCAACATCCAACCTGAAGCCGTGAATGCCTATGCCGGTTATGCTGTTAAGTCATTCCTTGCTTGAAACCGCTCATTACAGCCTGCCTCTATACCGTCTTCGCATCCAAGACCGGTACAATCGGGGCTTTATAGCGCGTCCTGCTCTGCTGTCCATCCACACTTACCGGGATGTCACCGGCTAAGGTCACGCGGCGTACCACTCGCTTCGCATCCCCATAGTCATTAACCGCGATATGCTGTGTCGCCCGGTTGTCCCAGATCACAACATCGCCCTCCTGCCAACGCCAGCGCACCGTATTCTCAAGGCTCGTCACATGAGACTGGAAGATCTCATAGAGACGGTTCGATTCAGGCGCGGATACACCTAAGATGCGTCTTGCAAAAGAACCAAGCACGATGGCCTTCTCCCCCGTCTCTGGAATGACACGGACAATCGGATGCTCTGTCTCGTACAACGTCGAGGCAAAGCGCTCGCGATATTCGCGCTCTTGATCAACAGTAACGCCTTCTCGCTTCTGAGGAACCGCATAGTCGAAGGAGTTGCTGTGAAGCGCCCACAGCTGCTCTGCAAGTGTCTTGAGCTCTTCGGGCAGACTCTCGTAGGCTGTAACGGTGTTCGCCCATACTGTATCTCCTCCCGTCTCAGGGATAATAACAGAGCGCAGAATCGAGGCCTTGGGATAAGCATCCAAGAATGTTACATCAGTGTGCCACTGGTTAGCACGACCACCATGGTGAGAGTCGAGCTCCAAGATATACCCTGTCCCTTCCTTTGTTGGCACCGTTGGATGGGCGAACGGATCGCCTAGACTAGCAGCAAATGCCTCCTGCTCCGCATCATCCAGATGCTGCTGCCCACGGAAGAACAGAACCTTATGTTGGAGAAGTGCCTCGCGGATGACCTGCACTGTCTCCTCATCCAGGCTGCCGGACAAGCTAATGCCCTCAACCACAGCTCCTACCCGAGGGGTAACAGGCGCAATCCTTACGTTTTCTTGTCTTACTTCCTGCTCACTCATGGTAACTCCTCCTTGTTCGGCCCCATCCCAAACAACAAAAAAGAGGCTCAACAAAAGCGTAAAAACCTACGCTCTTATTGAACCTCTGGCTGTCCAGTGGGCTCTTCATTCATCTATCGTCCGTTCATCTATGGAGCCTGTATGCTGTGATGTGCCTATCATATCTTCCTTGTTCATCATCTGTCAATACCTTTTTCATATTATTCCAACATGAATGATTGGGATTATCTCTCTTAGCAGACGGTGCGCGTTGGCACCGCTCCCGCAGGAGGCCGATTGCCTACGTCTTGAGCCCCCGTATTCGGGTCTGACAAATGCTTGCATTCACGGAACGCCATATGCGTGCAGCCTAAGCATTGGTGGCGGTTCAGCTTCGTTAAGGCATGGCTGATCGCATCCCCCGTTTTATCAAAGAAATGCTCAGCCCCGATCCAATCGGCAAGCCCTGTCTTCTTGAGCATCTGTTGAGGCTGCAGCCTCATTTCGGATATCAAAACCGTTCCTCCGTGCTTACGCACCTGCTTCACAATTGCTGCAAAATTCGCTTCACCTGTCGTATCCATATACAAGACATGATTCATACGGAGGATAAGCACCTTCGGCCGATCCTTAATCTCCTCGGTAAGCCGCTTCTCAAATTGAGCCGCTGCTCCAAAGAACAAAGCGCCCTCCACCGTATGAATGCTCACCTGCGGACAGTTATGCTGCTCATGGACGATGCGGGAGGATACCTTCTCTCCTCTTTCCCCATGATCAGGCAGCCCCTTTGAAGTCTTTAACAGCTCACTCATGTTCTTCACAAATAAAATAGCGGACAATACTAGGCCGACCTCAACAGCCGTCGTCAAGTCTGTAAATACCGTCAGTATAAATGTGAGAAGCAGCACCAAGGAATCCGCTGTACGCGTCCGCAGCACATGTGCAAAGGCTTTGCGTTCGCTCATGTTCCATGCCACAACCATCAGAATCGGAGCCATGCTGGCAAGCGGAATACTGGAGGCATAAGGCGCAAATAAAAAGAGCACAAGCAGCACGACGATTCCGTGAATGACCCCGGACAATGGCGATACCGCGCCGTTTTTAATATTCGTTGCCGTACGCGCAATGGCTCCCGTCGCTGGAATGCCGCCAAATAGCGGCGTAATCATGTTCGCGATTCCCTGACCCATGAGCTCGCGATTGCTGTGGTGTCTCGTGCCTGTCATCCCATCTGCTACGACCGCAGAAAGCAGCGATTCAATCCCGCCAAGCAAGGCAATAACGAATGCAGGCTTTATCATGTGCTGAATCGATTCCCAGGATATCGCCGGGAATTGCAGACTCGGCAATCGATTCGGAATCTCGCCATAGGCAGAGCCGATCGTAGCCACTTGGTCGGGATACAGCAGCATTGCAATCATAGTAGAGATCAACAGACCCATCAAGGAACCCGGCACCTTCGGAAGCCATCTTGG
>NZ_JADMOL010000016.1:42878-85411 GCF_015558675.1 Paenibacillus sp. 1001270B_150601_E10
CCATCTTGGCGTCAGCAGGATAACTGCAAGACAAATTACCGCTGTGATGACGCTGTACACACTCGTGCCACCCAGATGAACCACAATTTCCTTCATGTTCGCAATAAAGGATTCATGCTTCTCTAGCCCTGTTAAGCCAAGAAAGTTGGCAATCTGGCCTGTAAAGATGGTGACCGCAATCCCAGTCGTGAACCCGATCGTAACGGGCCGTGGTATGAATTTGATCAAGCCTCCAAGCTTGAATAGACCCATGAGGAACAAGAGGACACCAGCCATAAACCCTGCAATCAGTAGATTCTCATAGCCGTATTGCATCACAATGGCAAACAGAATCGGAATAAACGCTCCTGTAGGCCCCCCAATCTGGAACTTCGAACCCCCGAAGAGCGAGATCAGAATTCCCGCTACGATGACCGTGTACAGCCCGTATTCAGGCTTTACCCCAGATGCAATAGCAAAGGCCATCCCAAGCGGAATGGCGACAATGCCTACAATGAGACCTGATACAAGATCCTTCTGCAAGGATTGGACACTATACCCCTTGAACCTGCCGTCAAAAGAAAAAATCGTAATCAGCTCCGTTTATCTTTATCTTTAATTATTTGAATATATATAAAATCATATTTATGAAAACTCGTACTGTCAATCGATCCCTCGCCTCGATAACACGTAAGAACACGCAAGAATAGCGGCAATTGCAAGATAAGTTTCTGCCATCCCTCTACATCCGCATTTTTCATATCCAATTGAACTTTTTATCACTAAAATAAGGCTAGGGCTTGTCTACTCAACCATCTAGAGGAAATCGTTAACGATCTATCAGGAAGGAAGGATGCAGCTGCAAAAAATAAGATCATAGAACCTTGCCGCTTCTATCGAACGAATAGACTAATGCAGCAGAAAGGCATCATTCGAACCTGACATGATGGGAATAGGTTACAATAGAACTAAGATTACGTTTCATATACGGAGGCAAGAACATGACTAAAAAAGGCGTCGTCATCGTGAACCTAGGAACACCTGATCAGCCTAAAGCTAAAGAAGTAAGAGCTTATTTGAGCCGATTCTTAGGTGATCATCGCGTCATCGATAAGCCGCGCTGGATGTGGCTCCCGATCCTGCATGGCATCATTTTACGAACCCGTCCCAAGAGATCTGCCAAGCTTTATCAAGAGATCTGGCAAGAAGATGGTTCTCCGCTGCTTCTCTACACCAAGGCGCAGGCCCGCCACTTGCAGGACAAGCTGCCGGACCGTATCGTTCGCTTTGCCATGTCCTACAGTGAACCGCTGCTCTCTAATGTGCTTGAGGACATGATGCAGCAAGGGGCAACGGAACTTGTCGTCATTCCGTTGTATCCCCAATATTCCGTCACCACGACTGCCACGGTATTCGATCAGACAGCACGCTTCTTTTTGAAGCAGATGTTTATTCCAAGCCTGCATCTTGTTCATGCGTTTTACGAGCATCCGCTCTATATCTCGTGGATCTCCGATCAGATCAAGCAGAAGCTGAATGAACAGCCCATCGATATGCTGATCTTCTCCTACCATGGGATTCCGGTGTCTTATGTTCAAAAAGGAGATTGCTACCCTGAGCATTGTGAAAAGACGACCGCGCTTATTATGGAGCAGGTAGGCGATATTCCCTACCGGCTGACCTATCAGTCTAAGTTCGGTCCTGATGAATGGCTGACGCCTGCAACTGATGAAACGATGAAGCGTCTTCCGGTGGAAGGGATTAAGCATGTGCTGGTCATTACACCGGGCTTTGTCGCAGATTGCTTGGAGACGATTGAAGAGATTGAGGGAGAGAATCGATCATACTTTCTGAGCCATGGTGGAGACAGCTTTACTTATGTGAATCCGTTCAATGATAATCCCATTTTGGCGGATATTCTGAAGGAGCTTGTCGAAGCTTATGGTTGAATGGTAAGGGGCAGGCTTGATAGAGGCTCATATAAAAAAAGAGCTTGCTGCAACCAAGAGGCCTAGCCTCTACCCGTGCAAGCGAGCTCTTTATCGCTTCCGTGTCTACTGGCACGGCAGCTTCTATTGATTTTTCATATTTTCCAATAAGGAGATTGCACTTATGAGATGATTGTCGAAAATCTGCCTTGCGACCTGCAATAGCTCCTTAATCAGCGGGTCACGGAGTGAATAGATGACCGAAGTTCCGTCCTTGACGCCGATCACCACATTCTTGCTGCGCAGCACCGCCAGCTGTTGGGAGACCGCAGAGCCCTCTGTGCCGAGAATGGCCTGGATCTCGTTTACCGTCTTGCTTCCTTCAGATAACACTTCCAGAATCCGTATACGTAAAGGGTGTGCCAACGCCTTGAAAAAATCAGCCTTAAACTGCTGAACCTCTTGATACATCACATACTCTCCTAATATTTGAAGATTTAAAGATAGTCCTATGATAACACAAATATAGGAGAAATGTAGAATCGCCATCAAACCCATGCTGGATAAGTCTGTGCTATCACATGTGTGAAAGTGCTCGGCCCTGTCCGCAGACTGAATAGCTGACTGAACTCGCCTTGAAATAGGCTGTTCGCTTTATCGTTGGTTTCTCGTTCGATACAGCAAATAGATGAAGAACGGTGCCCCGATCCCAGACGTAAAGACACCAACTGGGATGTCGAGAGGCAGAAATGCCGTCCTTGCGACAAGATCTGCAAGGGCCACCACCGCTCCGCCTGTTAAGGCTGCAACCGGAAGCAGCCGCCAGGAGACCGGCCCTACCAGCTTGCGCGCCATATGCGGAGCAATTAATCCTACGAAGCCGATCACACCTCCAACTGACACAGCCGCACCCGCTAAGCCAACACTGATGGCGATCAGCAGCAGCCGATTCCGCTGCACCCGACTCCCTAGCCCCACTGCAAGCTCATCGCCAAGCAATTGAACATTCATTGCTCCCCTGTATACATAGAGCAGCAGCATAAAGCATATAACCCAAGGCAGAAGCACGATCACCTCTGTCCAGGACGAGCCATAAATGGTCCCTGTCAGCCAGATATAGGAGGAGGTTGCTGAATAGGAAGGGCTAAAGACCAGCATAAAGGACGTCAGCGCAGATAAGAGCGACGAGATGCCAATGCCGACGAGCACAAGCCGAAGTGGATGGACCCCATCACGCCAGGCCAGCCAGTAAACGAGTCCAGCAGCTAAGAAGGCTCCGATTATGGAAGCCACAGGCATCCAATAAATGCTTGCATAGCTGGACAAATACGTGATAAAGGCAAGCGCTCCTACGGATGCGCCGCCGCTGATCCCGATCACATCCGGCGCAGCCAGCGGATTGCGGATCACGGCCTGCAGCACCGCTCCTGAGACGGCCAGTGCGGCCCCGACTAGGAAAGCCATGATCAATCGCGGTGCCCGGAGAGACTGGATGATGAATAGCTCATCCGAGCTTCCCTGTCCCATTAGAGCTTGCCAAGCTCGGTTCAATGGTATCATCTGATCGCCAAGCATAAGGCTTAACAGGGCAAGCACGATCCATATGGTCAGAAGCACTGCAGAAGCACGAAGCGTAGGGCGGTGAAATTGGCCCCATCTGCCGGCATCGGAGGAAAGATCTCTATTGTTCTTTCTTCCTTCCCCATACGAGGTCTTCTTCATTTGCTCCTCAGCTCCTTGCGTGCAATGTAAATAAAGAAAGGCGCTCCTACAGCCGCCGTCATGATGCCGACGGGAACCTCTTCAGGCATGATGATAAACCTTGCCGAAAGGTCCGCGAGCAAGAGCAGCACCGCACCATATACCGCGCAGTAAGGCAGGAGCCAGCGATGATCATGTCCTGCAAGGGCTCGTGCGATATGGGGCACAATGATGCCGATCAAGCCGATCGGCCCGGCAACAGCAACCGAGCCTCCTGCCAGGAGGACCACAATGAACCCCACCAGGAGCCGGATGAGTCCGACGCGCTGCCCTAGTCCCCTTGCCATCTCTTCTCCCATAATGAGAATGTTAAGCTGCGGCGCTAAGATCAGTGACGCAACCCATCCAATAAGCATATAAGGAGCGACCATCATAAGCAGTTCGATATCCCGAGCTGCAATTGAGCCTGCGAGCCAGAACATTACGTCCTGCAAGCCATTTTCATTGCGTACCAGCAGTCCTTGCGTGAAGGAAGAGAACAACGCAACAATTGCAGACCCTCCCAGAATCACTCGCAGGGGAGACAAGCCGTCTTTCCCCATTGAGCCCAGCATATAGGCTGCTGCAGCCGCTAAGAGTGCTCCACCGAAGGAGACCCATACGAGCACGCGCATATCGCTCCAATGAAATACGGTAATCGCAAGCACAATCGCGAAGCTTGCTCCTTGATTAATGCCAAGCACGCTTGGCGAGGCAAGCGGATTGCGGGTAACCGCCTGCATCAGCGCCCCTGCCATGGCTAAGCTTGCTCCTACGGCGATAGCCATAAGCGCTCTTGGCAGTCGCGCAGTTCTGACCACAACTTGCTCCATCGAATCTTCTTGGTAATGGGTTAAAGCAGCGATCATATCCCCCCAAGATATCGTTTGAAATCCAAATCGAATGCTTGCTATGGCGCTGATAACAAGGAGTATGACTCCGATGACAAGTCCCCAAGCTTGAGCGGCAGCATTCCCTTTTTTTCGTTCCATCTCTTCTACCGCCTCTCCAGACTAACCTAGCTTCTCTTCTTATTCACGGCAGAAAAGAATGGACCCAAGGGGCCCATTCTTCCTTCGTTCTTGTACGTATCCATTTCATATCCTGTGAGCAGGCTATTCCAGATCAAAATAGAAGTAAAGATCATCAAGCATCTGCTTCGCAGCGAGTGCACCGCCGGAAAGGTTCCAGGTCACTGCATTCACTTTGTAGTATTTTTTATTTTTGACGGCTTTCAAGTTCTTCCAAAGCGGCGAGTTCGTCCATTCCTTTTGCAGCTTTAAGATCTCGCCATCCCCGTCCCAATCTACTGTAAAGTCAAAGATATAATCTCCATCCAAGAGACTAACTTGCTCTTTGGACGTAACTGTTACCAGCTCTTGCTTCAGGGCAGCCTGCTGCTTCGGTACCTTAAACCCGAGCTCTTGGAAGATCTGATAGGCAAATCCCGTATTATAAGCTCTTGCGCTTCCGTTTGGATTAACGCGAATGACCGAAATTTCGGCTCCTTTATCTTTAGCAGGAAGCTTTCTCTTGAAGTCAGCTACGCTTGCCTTCCAATCAGCCATGAAGGCATTTGCTTTTTCTTCTTTGTTGAATACAGCAGCCATGACTTGGAGATTGTCTTGCCAGTCGGCGAGATCCTTCGTCATAATCGTTGGCGCAATCTTATTCAGCTGACCATTGATCTTCTCGTGACGATCCTTCGTTGCGATAATCACATCCGGCTTCAGCTTCGCAATAGCCTCTAGGTTCGGCTGTGTCTCATCACCAAGCGTCTTTGTGCCAATCAAGCTTGAACGAACATACTCATAGAACGGCTGTTGGACGTAAGATTCAACAGCTCCGACCGGCTTCACGCCAAGCAGCACAGAGATATCTACACCGCCATTGAACAAAATAACGGCACGCTTTGGAACACTATTCAATGTTGTAGAGCCCAGAGAATGCTTAATCGTTTTCTTCGTTTCAAGAGATGCTGTTGAAGAGGATTTGTTCCAATTCACCCATACGCCAAGCGATTCACCGACAAAGCGCAGAGGGACCAATACGGTGCCATTGGCATTGACAGGAGCAGCGTCCATCGTTGTCGATTTCCCATTTATCTTTGCCGTTTTGCTGCCAAGCGTGAGCTCCACTTTCTGGCTTCCTTTTGTGATCGTGGCGAGCTTGGCTTTGGAGTCATACTTCACCTTTCCACCGAGAGATTCCGCAATCGTGCGATAAGGAACCATCGTTCGGCCGTTAACCATTCTTGGCTTCTCATCGAAGGAAAGAGACTTTCCATTCACGGTCACCTTGATATTGCTGACTGCTGCCTGTACAGAAGAGAGAGGAAGCAGTGTGCATACTAAAGCTAGCATTAACGTAAACGCTGTCCATCTTATTTTTAACGAATACATGAATCGATCACCTGACCTTTTGTTAATATAGCAATCTGCTAGGATTGCTTAATCTTTTGCTTCATATCCCGCAGTCCCTGATAAAGCTTATAATCGAGCTGAATGAGCAGCTCTCGATCCCAAGTTTCCGAGGATGTATGCTCAAGCAAGGACGTCAGCGCTGCTGCCAGCTCTTGATGCAGCTTTTGGTCGGTTGCCTTCAGCTGTTCCTCGATCGCCTTCCACAGCCCCGCCATCTCTTCTGCCAGCTTGGCTGCCTCTTCCTTGCTGTCGGATTCTACCGCTTGTTTATAGGCTTTAACCGCTTCGATGATCTCGGTCATGCCAGTAGGGAGATCACTTATCTCAGCGGCTTGAATCTGATCCAGAGCCTCCTGCCCCTTGCTGGTCTCGTTATTGGAGGCCGCACTAGGCTGAACGTCCCCTGCTTGTCCAGAAGATGAACTGCACGCTGACAGGCTAAACAACAAGCAAATACCAACAACCCCTAACATCCCATGCCGCCATATACGGCTTAATCTCTGCCACTCCTTTATCCCCTGTATAATGCGTTACCCCCACCTTAATTGATAATCATTTTCAATTACATTGTAACGAGCCCATTTTTCATGGTGTATACCCGCCATTGTCCGATTCATATGGACAAAATGTTCATCCCATGTTCCTTTCTCGACAAATCGCTATTGTCATCGCTGACATTTATTGATAAGATACAATTCAATAGTGATAATGATTATCAATGAGAATCATCTCGCCAAAGGAGCTGTATACCGTTGATTCAAGGACAGCGCTATTCCTCTTACATCCCCTTATCGCTTAAAAACCATGAATATCAGGCTGGCTATCGGACGAGGCCATTTACGATACATCGCCCTGCCATTCTCTTTGTCATTAGCGGCACAGCAACAATTATGCTTGACGATACAGCCTACAAGCTTCATTCCGGCTGCTCTATCCTGCTTCGTCCCTTCTCTACCTTTCGACTGCTAAATGATTCGAGCCGTACCGTGAGGCTGCAGTATTTACACTATCAGCCGTTAAGGCACGGTGAGTCCCAAGACTCCCTCCAAGCATCCGCTATGTTGGAAGGTTTTCTCCAAGAGCAGCATCCCGTACAAACAAGCTCTGCCGTTACCCTGCACACCCTTCTGACGCCGCTTGAGCAGGCCTTCAAGGAACAAGGCGAACGAGGGGAGCTTCGGCGTCAGCTGCATTTTCTGGAGCTACTGCTGCATTTGCAGGCTCAGCATCAAATACAGGGATTATCCATGAGCGATACCCTTCAGCATACGATTGACTACATGGAGGAGAACTTTGCTAAGCCCATTGCGCTTAGCGAACTGCCTGTTCTAGCCGGGATGACGCCCAGCTCCTACTGCCGCGCGTTTAAGAAGCTTACAGGCATGACGCCAGGGAATTATTTGACACGCATTCGGCTGCTTCGCGCCAAAGAACTAATGAGCGAAGGGAAAACGACCCTTCGAGAAATTGCTCAATGTGTGGGATATCAAGACGAATTGTATTTCAGCCGGGTGTTTAAAAAGACGGAAGGCATGTCGCCCTCCGCCTACATGAAGAGGAAAGATCGCAGAATTGCGGTCGTAAGCAGCTATCTCCTGCAGGATCATCTGCTGGCACTTGGCATTCAGCCAATCGCAGCACCTGCATATCCCACGTACTTCCATACTCCATCCGGCTTTCCAAGCTACCTGCATGATCGCCTGCAGGGGACAGCCGCACTCCCTGCGGAGCGTCCGCTCAATTTTAGCGATGTCATGCGCCTGGCTCCAGACATGATCATCAAGACAGAATCGTTGATTAATCCAAATGACCGCCAATGGAAGGCGAATCCGCACACCATCTTTATCCATCCCTCGGCCTGCTGGGAACAATATCTCCGTGAGATCGCAGGCCGGGTGAGCAAAGAGCAGACAGCAGACCGAATCATAGAACGAATGGCCAGAGTCGAGGAAGAAGCAAGAATGCAGCTCGCCCCGATGACAAGCCGTGGGACATGGATTATTATTCGGCTGCTGCCTGGCGATTGTCGTCTATACGGCAGGAAGGAGCATGCCCTGACAGAGCTCATCTATCAGCGGCTTGGCTTTCAGCCGGATGCGCACATTCAGCATGGTTTTTACCAAAGTCTTGCATTTGAGGACGTGCTTCAGCTTAATCCCGAGCAAATTCTTATCATGTGGAGCGAGACACAAGAAATTGTGCAGGCCTATAAGGATGAGCGCTGGCTGTCTCTTCAAGCGGTTCGCAATAACCGCGTCTTCATTCCGGATTCGAGGGAGTGGGATCCTTGGGGGCCAATTGGACGTGAGGTGATGATCCAAGAGATGGTGCATTATTTTGGTCAGTAGCATGAAGGTAGAGTCTTCGGATACACAAAAAGGACAGCCTCAACAAGGCTGTCCCTCTAACGTTCAAAGATTCGATACATGGAGGATTCCTCATCTAGCAACCTTGCCGCGAGAAAGGCCTCCTTCACATTTTTCTGATTGGTCATCCTCTCGTAGAAAAAGCGTATCGCAAACATCAGCGCCGTATTGCCATCTGGGTAATCGTCAGGTCCGATGTAGGTTTGACAGCCGCTTTCCAAAAAGGCACGAGCAAGCTGCTCGCTGCCAAGTGAGCAGCCATTGGCTAAGACAACCTTGCCTGGTAAATGGGCAAATTGTTTAATATGCTGAGGTCCGAAATTGACTCTAGGCTCGCTCTCCTCATACACGTCCTCACCAAGCTCCGGCATGATGAACGTTCCTTCATCACCGTGAAAGTTCAGTACAAGCACTTCAATATCGGGGTACAGATCCTCCCCTGACAGGATGGACATAAAGTCTTGTGGGCGGCCGAGCCAATACGTGATCACTCTTAGACCAAAGTATTCTAACGTGCATCGCAGCGCTTCCGTCTCCAGTTCACAGCCCGGACCACATACTAATGCTATCGACGGTTCTCTCTTACTCACTTAATCCCTCCCTATGACCGGCTACTCTTCACCGTTAATCATTTCCCCTCTTCGAGGATGAAGGTTGTTCTCCCATTTCACGGCAAGTGAACGCGACTCAAACAAATTCTCGCCATCGGACACTTGGAAATGAAGATGCGGCTCGCTAGAGTTGCCGGAATTGCCAAGCTGACCGATTATTTCGCCACGCTTCACGGATTCTCCTACTTTGACCTTAACAGAACCCTGCTTTAAGTGAGCCAAAATGCTATACTCGCCGTTATGATCAATCGTTACCTGATTGCCTGCCGGATCCTCTTCATTCATGACACCTACAGGAGCATTATCTGGAATATTGTTCACCACCGACACCACCACGCCGTCCGCAGGTGCTAATATATCCTTGCCAAAGGCATAGTAGCTCTCATTCAGCTTGGGATCGCCTTCATAAGAACGGTCATTCTCCACTTGAATCAGATCATAGGCGTAACGCTGCATTTCATGTGCATAGTGATAATTCAGAAGCACGTTATGGCCTCCCCAAAATACAAACATCGGCTCTTTAAACGGAAGACTGAAGGTGGTGTGGGTTAGGTGATTATCCGACTCGAGGCCCGCTCCAAGCTCTTGAATCTGCATGCTCAGTATCGTTCCCTGCTCATCGAATATCGCCAATAGGCCTTTATGTCCTGACGGATCCACCCATATGCGCTGATCCAACTCATTTAATAAAAAGCTCGCTTCTTCCTTAAAGGAGGCTACCCCTGCAACAAACGACTTGGACAATTGCTCAAACTCCGATTGACTAACCTCTCCCTTAAACTCCGGACTGAATTGCTTATAAATAAGCTCATACTTTCCTTCCAGCATCGCTTTAGGCAACTCCTCGGGCTTTAGTTGATCTACACCAGCCACCCTTTGATCAGCCTCCTTTTCATGTATGACGTTCTCTTTCTTATCGTCCACTTTCTCTGCCCCTCCGCAAGCCGTCAAGCCGATCACGGCCGTCATGAACATGATCGTGATACTCAAAAGCCGCAGCTTCTTATTCCTTCTACCATCAGCATTCATCTTTTGTACCCCTACCTCTCATTTGAATCTATGTTTATTGTAGAGGTTAAGACTTACGATACTCGTAACCGGAAATAAACACTGTCTTAATTATTTGGAGATCGGCTCCGGCCAAAATTAAGATAGCGTTAAGATAACGCAACCTATTACACTGGAATATTTATGATAATATAGGGGCAGCAAGCCATATGGGGAAAGGGGATTTACCAACATGAACGATGCGGCCATTCTCCTTGTCGATGATGAACCGTCCATTGTAACGCTGCTGCAGACTGTCCTCCATAAGGAGGGGTACACGCATATCGATGCGGCATTCACCGGCGAGGAAGCAATCAAAGCATGCCAGCGCCATACCTATGATCTCATCGTGCTCGACGTGATGCTCCCAGGACGAAGCGGAGTCGATATCTGTCCCTTTATTCGAATGACGACAGACGCACCCATCCTCTTTCTAACCGCGAAAAGCTCTGATTTTGACAAGCTGACCGGGTTCGCCGTTGGGGGAGACGATTACATTACGAAGCCTTTCAATCCACTAGAGATTGTGGCGCGGATTCGTTCCCAGCTTCGCAGACATCTTGCTGCCAAAGGGAATTATATAAAAGGAGAAGCGACCTTCCCTCCTCCTTCTAACCCTATTCGCATTTATGATTATGGGAGATTTCAAGTCAATGAGACCGCAGGAGAGCTCCGAGTCTTAAATGGAATTATTTCCTGTCCAACGCTTGTCTTTCAGCTGCTGCTGTTTTTCTGCAAGCATCCGAACCGCATCTTCAGCAAGCGAGAGCTGTATGAGCAGGTTTGGGGCGAGGAGGCGCTCTCCGATGACAATACGGTGATGGTCCATATCCACCGCATTCGAGAGCGGATTGAGGAGGATCCTTCCAATCCTCAAATTATTGTGAATGTTAGGGGTCTAGGCTATAAACTTGTCTATCATCTGCCGAAAAGGAACTCTCTATGAAAAACATCAAGCATCGGCTTACGTTGCGATTTATCATTCAGCTTGCCATATCCGGCATTATTGTCCTGATTCTTGCAGGATTGTGCATCCTGTGGGTTCTTCATCGTTTTGAACAAATTAATCTATCCAAAGACTTCGCCTCAGTCGGTTTAGAGAAGCTCGTGGAGTCCTCCCAGCTTGGACCAGACGGATTCGTATTTGATACGATGCTGCTGGATCAAGTCAAAGCCAATAACGGATGGCTGCAAAGCCTTGATGAAGAAGGCCGCGTTACGCTGTCGTACAATACACCGCGAGATGTGCCTAAACACTATGATCCCGGGGAATTGCTTGCCTATTGGGTAGGCAATAAGCCTTTTCCATACGGCCTATACTTGTGGATTCAAGAGAAGGATGGGAAGCTCTTCACTTTAATATATGGGGTAAAAAATGAGATGGAGCCTCTCATGAACCAAGTCAAAAAAGAGGCCCATCTTGCTGCTGACGGATCGCTTCAGCTCCCCGACACGGCAGAAGCGCGTCTCAAGGCTCTAGGCGGATACGTCCAATGGCTAGATATAACGGGCAAGGAACTTGGTTCCTATAACAAGCCTGGCCATGTTCCCCATCAATATACGATTCAGGAGCTCGCACTGCGAGTATCCGATCGAGAGCATTACGGCTATACCGTAGTCACATCTTATGATCAAGATACAGGCCGAACATGGCTCATCGCACTGCCGAACACGATCAGCAAGAATCCTGGTGCCGAAAGTTTCCTTCCTCCCGAGGCTAAGATAGTCATACTCGGTGTTACCGCGATGTTTCTTGCCATGCTGCTTGTCTTTATCCTGCTCTCTCTTTGGAATGCCCACCGCTTCGGCGCACCAATGCTTCATACGATGGCCTGGCTCGATTCTCTTAGCCACAAGATATACAAGGAGCCTATGGACCGAAAGGGGCTCTCCATTACCCGCAACGCTTCAGGACAATGGAAACGAAGATATCGGACGTATGCGGAGGTCATGCTGTCACTGGATAAGCTCTCTACCACGCTGCAGCGTGATGAGACGATGCGAGAGCAAACGCAGGAGCTGCGGGAGCAGTGGATCAGCGGCATTACCCATGATCTCAAGACGCCGCTTTCTTCAATTAATGGCTACGCTCATCTGCTTGCTGAAGATCAGTATGATTGGACCAAGGAAGAGGTGCTTACGTTCTCACGTGTTATGCTTGAGAAATCAACGCATATGGATTCGCTGATTAACGATCTTGCAATGACCTATCGATTACAGGCTGGCATTCGCCCACCTGAGACAGAAGAAATGAATTTGAATGTATGGCTGCGGGATTATTTGGCGCGTGCAGCATCCGATCCTGAACATCAAGATCACCTTATTCAGTATGAGCCTGCCGAT
This sequence comes from Paenibacillus sp. 1001270B_150601_E10, assembly GCF_015558675.1. Lineage (GTDB taxonomy): Bacteria > Bacillota > Bacilli > Paenibacillales > Paenibacillaceae > Paenibacillus_B. Next base: position 55,316 of record NZ_JADMOL010000016.1, read on the forward strand.
AAGCATATCTCGGTTCACACTTATGCACCATGGCTTCAACGTATCATAGACAACCTTATTGCCAATGCATTCCTGCATAATCATCCAGACACAATGCTGACGGTCTCCCTACAGCTTGATCATGAGCAAGAACAGGCTATCCTTACTTTCTGTGATAATGGAAGCGGCATGGATGAACGCACGCTTGAGGGCTTGTTCGAGCGGTATTATCGGGGGACGAATACCATCCATTCTACCGAAGGCTCCGGGTTAGGCATGGCGATATCCAAAGGTCTCGTAGAGGCCCTGGGAGGAACGGTAAGTGCGGAATCCGAATGGGGCAAGGGAACGACCATACAATTAAGGTTCCCGTGTCAGAAGTCCACGGCCTAGGCCAAAGATCGCGATCAGTAGGTTAGACCAACCGCGATTCGTGATCATTTTGATATAAATCATAAAGGGACTGCCCTTTAGGGGCACTCTCCTCTTGCAGCAGGCCTTTAAACCATGATGCTGCTGAGAGGGGAGCATGCCGTCCTATCAGCAGTCCCTGTTTTTAAGATGATCTAGCGTTGTTATTTCGACTCACTATTTCGAATGTGCAGCCTCGCATTTATGGAAAGCAAACAAGCTTTTTTGCCTTATCGTGCCGCTTGATGGCGCTCACGTTCCACTTCTGCAATAAGCTCCTCTATAACCTGATCTGGCGTGCGGTGAATGAGCCAGTTCTGGCCAAACATTTGCAGCACTTTAATCGTCGGGAAGTCTCCCCAGAATCCGATGAATTCCTCGTTCAAATACACCTTGTCGGCCACATGCTCATTCATTTCATTTAAGCACTTTTCCAATACCGACTTGGCTGTCGGGTCCTCTACCCAGTCGTTAAGCAGGCTGAACTTGTGGAAGGATGCCTCTTCCTTGCCAAAGTCGCAGAATACGCGTTCCGTCAAGCGAATATCTCGCGAAGAGCTGCCTGCCGCAATCTTGAAGTAGCCCGTCTCCGCTACCCAGTGGTTGTACTTCGTATTGTAGTATGCAAAGTCCCGCTCCTCGAGCTCAAACACGACTTCCTTCTTCTCATGCGGTTGAAGCTCGACCTTGGCAAAAGCCTTGAGTTCCTTCTCTGGGCGCGTCCATTTGCACTCCTCGTCCTGGACGTACAACTGAACAACCTCTTTGCCTGCTGCCGATCCGGTATTCTCCACTTTTAGGGACACCGTTACACTGCAATCATGCTGCTTAACCATCATATCGGAATAGGCAAATGAAGTGTAAGACAGCCCATGCCCAAACGGGAATTGCGGCGCAAGCTCCTTGCGGTCATAGTAGCGATACCCAACAAACAATCCCTCACGGTAGTACAGCTTGCCATTCTCTCCACGAATGCGCATATGAGACGGATTGTCGGACAGCTTCACAGGGAACGTCTCGGACAGCTTGCCCGAAGGGTTCGTCAAGCCGAACAGAATCTCGGCAACCGCACGTCCTGAACCTTGTCCAGTCAGCCAAGAGTGAAGCAATCCTGGCACATGCTGTACCCACGGACGCATCGCCAATGCCGTACCGCTACTCGTCACAACAATGCATTTAGGCTGAACAGCCGCTACGGCTTGGATCAGTTTCACCTGATGATCGGGAAGATCGATGCTTTTTAGGTCGTGCATCTCAGACTCTGCGTATTCCGGCTGTCCAACAAACAGAATCGCGAGATCCGACTTCGCGGCAAGCGCTGCACTCTCTTCAATCATCGCGTCATCGATGCGCTCGTCCTTCGGGTAGCCTTCCGCATAATGGAACTGTACATTCTCGCCAGCAATCTTCTGCATCTCTTCCCAAGGAATATCGACACGTGTTGGCGTCACCTCAGCACTACCCGCGCCCTGAATTCTCGGCTTCTTCGCGAATGTACCGATAACGGCAATGGATTTCGCCTTAGCAGGATCAAGCGGCAGAATGCCGTTATCGTTCTTGAGCAGCACAATGCTCTCAGCCGCAGCTCTTCTAGCAAGCTCATGATAATCGATCGCTGCTGAAGGAGTCTCCGCTGCATGGTCTGTTACCTGCTCAACCAGCGTAAGAATACGGCGTACGCTCTTATCAAGCTGCTCTTCCAACAATGTGCCATTCTGCACAGCCTCCACTATTGCAGCTGCATTGTAATGAGCAGGTCCCGGCATCTCCAGATCAAGTCCTGCCTTAAGCCCGCGAATACGGTCGTTAACCGCTGTCCAGTCGGACAGTACAACGCCTTCATAGCCCCATTCTTTACGAAGAATATCATCAAGCAAATGCTCGTTCTCGCTTGCATAGGATCCGTTAAGCAGATTGTAGGAGCACATAATCGTCCAAGGATCTGCCTTCTTAATAATCCGCTCAAACGCACTCAAGTAAATCTCGCGTAGGGTACGCTCATCCACCTCTGAGCTGGTCACCATCTTTTCGTACTCCTGGTTGTTGCAGGCAAAGTGCTTCACCGAAGCGCCCACGCCTTGGCTTTGGAGTCCATTCACGAAGGCTGCGCCCAGCTCGCCGGACAGACAAGGATCCTCGGAATAATATTCGAAGTTGCGGCCGCCTAGCGGCGTGCGCTTCATATTGATACCAGGGCCGAGCAACAGCTCTACACCCATTTCCTTGCCTTCAACGCCAAGCGCTACACCAACCTCGTGCAATAACTCCGTATTCCAAGAGGAACCGATTGCAGAGCCAGTTGGATAGCATGTAGCTGGAATATTACCTGTAGTAGCAATCCCCATCTCTTCATCGCTATTCGTCTTACGAATGCCATTCGTACCGTCATACATGTGGATCGGCGGGATATTCAAGCGGTCAATCCCTTTTGTCATCCACATATTAAGACCTGCACATAACGACGCTTTCTCTTCCAATGTTAACTCCTTCATCCAATCCTGTATCTTTTGCTTCATCATTTATCCCCACTTTCCTAGCTTTGTTGCAGCTTTGCTTCTTCCTGCTCCTTCTTCAGCTCCTGCGCATCATAGATCTTGTAGAACGGATACCAGACGGCAAAAATGATGGCCAGCACGACTGCCAACAGGATGAGCCCGTTCAAGCCAGACATGATGTAAGTCGATATTCCGATCGGTGTATACCACAACTGGAACACTTTGCTCGGAATTTCCGCGAAGCCCCAATCAAGCGCGAAATATACAATAATTGGTGTAATAATACCGTTGATCCACATCGGAACCATTAGAATCGGGTTAAAGGCAATCGGCGCCCCGTAGATCACCGGCTCATTGATATTAAATAAAGATGGAACAATCGTCGCTCTGCCAATGGACTTCAGCTTTTTGGATTTCGCAAACAGGAACCATACGATGAGCGGCAGGGTCGCACCGAGACCGCCGACACCAAGCCAGCCTGAGAAGAACGTTTCGAATGTGTTGATGTTGACTGGCTCAAGTCCTTGCGCCACCAAGGCAGCATTCTGTTCAATCGCTGGAATCCAGATCGCGTACCAGATGGGCATCATCACCCATGGGCTAACCCCGAAGGAGTACAGCACAACACCAATCAAGTTAAAGAGCAAGAAGCCCCATAAGCTTTGTCCTACCGTGTTAATAGGCTCAAATACGCTCACGATCAGCTCGAAAATATCAAAGTGCAGCTGATAGACAAGCACCCAACCCATCGTTAGAATAACTGCAATCGGAACAAGAAAGTCGAACCAATCAATGATGAACTCCGGCAAAGACGAATCCTTTTTGAATAGTGAAAAATTGTTGAATACATTCAGGACTACGGCTACCACGATGCCGACCAGCAGCGCGGTGATCATTCCAGAAGGCCCAAAGCGTTCCAGGATAAAGGTAATCGTGCCATCATCATTCATAACGGGCTTAAGCAGCATTAAGAACAAGGATAGACCTGTCGCTCCGGCAATAAGCTTGATTTTGTCGCGCCCTTTCTTTTGCATGACCGTATACGGCGTGAGAAACGCAATAAACATTCCTAGAAGCCCGAAGCTAAATGTGGTTATCGGTGTTAAATCTGGCATTCCCGGAATGAAATCTTTTAGAATTGAGATCAAGGTTATGATCGATCCGATAAAAATCATAGGTAGGGTGACCATAATGGCTTCCTGAATGGAAGATACCCATACGTTGTTTGTAAACTTCTCTAAGCGTGGCGCAAATTTTTCCGTCATCCATTTCATAAGACGGTCCATGTTCATTCCCCCTTGCATTGACATTCTCATCGGCCGTAACTTTAGTATAGATCTACTTGATAGCGCTTTCTTGTTCTTCTTTGTCGCAAACGGGGTTGTTTCTTGTTCCCTTTCTCCGAACGGACTTAGCATATGCAGCAAAGGTACCGCTTACACAACAAAAAACACCCCTCCATAGAGGGGTGAACGTTGCTTTGAACGCCTTTTTAGCAGAAATATGGCGTATTATTCATTTGATAGGTCGACTAATACTGCTTATCGAACGTAAGCAGAAGCACGCCATGAGGCGAAAGGGTCACTTCTTGCTGCCAGTTCTGCACGTCATGAATGATTTGTGCCTTCATGGCAGGCCCGCTTCTAGCATCTAGATATTGAAGCTCTTCATCGGATAAAAAGTCTGGCGCTCCCAAGCGGACCCACTCATCAAATACGGAGCCATGCTCACGGTCTAGCAGATAGCTGGTCACTTTATAGCTCCCTGCTAACCCATCGATATGGATGTGAAATTCTTTATGGCCCTTCTCCTCGAATACGGCATACCGATTCGTATCGGACAGCTCCGACCAATCCCCGCTCGCAAAGAGCTGATCGACATGCACATAATGATATAGGAGCAGCTGAATGCTGCCATCACCCCGTCTTGTTGCGATATATCCATCCCCATGGGCTACAATCTGATCCCCGAGCTTGTGCAGAAGCTGGAAGGCATAGTAGCTGGGCTTCTTCAGTCCATCCCGATTGACAAGCCCGAATCCGCCATAGAAGTGGGCCGGCGGAACAACGCTTTCCTCGAATACATCCGTAAAGCTCCAGTAGGCAAGCCCCTTCATCGAGCCAATTGTCGTCAGTGCATGATATATGACGAAAGGAGCCATAAACATCGTATCGTGTACCAGATTGCGATCATAGAGCGAGAAGTTCCATTCGGTCATAAACAGTTCCACATCGCGATAAGGGGTTGCAGAGAGCTTGGCTGTTAATCGATCCACACTCTCCATATAAAAGGATCGCGGCATAATCGTCGTGAGACGATCGGTCTCTCCTTTTAAGAAGGGATACTCCGAATAGACGTGAAAGGAGAAGAAGTCGAGCGGTACCTTGTTCTCATGGCAATAGGCTAGGAATTCCTCCATCCACGTATCGTTCCACAGCGAGCCGTAGCCAAGAGCTGGTCCACCAACCTTAAACTCCGGTGAGATCGACTTGATCGCTTGGACCGTTGAGGCATAGAACGAAAAATATTCCTCCTTTGTCCCTGCCCAGCAGACGCCCGAGAGGTCCGGCTCATTCCATACTTCAAAATACCATTGACTCACCTCTTGCCAGCCGTAGCGGTTCAAGCAGTGGCGGATAAAGGCCTGAACGAGCGCATCCCACTTGGCCTGCTCTTTGGGCGGGGAAATGCTTCCTTTCCACCAAAAGACCGTCTCGTTTGACCTTCTCAGGAGGCTCGGCATAAATCCCAGCTCGACAAACGGCCGGATGCTTTGCTGAAGCAGCTCATCGTACAACTTGTCCACATAAGACCAATTGTAGATCGGCGTGCCGTCTGCTGCCTCGCTGTACACCATCATTTCATCATTAAAGATGCCATGGAAGCGAATATATTGAAAGGGGAATCGTTGCTGCATCTTTCTAAAATGCCGCCGCCAGTCCTCTCTTAGCCCCTCAACGGCTCGCCCTGCTGTCGTGACGACATTCCAGTGTTTATCAAAGGGGGCTCCCGTCCCGTTCGCCTGAACCTTTACGCCTACCACTGTTGAAGCGGCCGCTGATGCCGCACTTGGTCCTGATGAGTGGAGAGTCGTTTTCATGCCTTCCTCCGTATCGACATGGAGATAGCGGTACAGCGAGGACATCGCCTGTATCGTATCGGTCTCATAATAGTCCCCGCTGGATGATTCCTCATAGGTCAGTGGTTTACGATCCGGATCAGGCTGATCGGATAAGGCGAGCGCTTCCCGATATGCACTAGGCGTGCTATTGTATTTTTCCTTAAAGTATTTATTAAACAGCTTTACATTGGCAAAGCCGCAATCGAGCGCAATCTCTGTAATGCTCTTGGTTGTATTAGCGAGCTCCGCCTGTGCTTTCTCGAGACGGACAAGCGTCAAATACTTTTGAAAGGGAATACCTATCTTATCACTGAAAAAATGCGAAAAGTAATGCAGACTCAAATGCTCCTGATCCGCCATCGTCTGAAGCGTAATCTTCTGATTAAAGTGCTGATCGACATATTGAAGCACCCGATTGAGCCGCTTGTAGTCGTAGGACTTCGTATCGCTCACAACGGCTTCGTTTGTCCCAGATGAGAAATATCGAAGCAGATAGCCGCACAGCATCTGTAAGCATCCTAGCGTATAGCTGCGAAAGCCATTGGCCTTCTTGTTGATCTCATAGACCATCTTGGCGAGATTATGGCGGATGGCATCGTACTTGCTGCGATTATCCTCCGTCTGTGTACTCGAATTGCAGTGGATAAAGGCATTCGAATCGAGCCACTCCGGGCCAAATTGAAGCGTCAGCAGCACATTATCCTCACTCGTGCGTTCAATCTTATGAACGGACATGCTGTTGACGACGATAATATCGTCCTGGTGAAGGGTATATTGACGTTGATCCAGATACATGACTATCGAGCCTTGGAGAACATAAATAATCTCAATCTCTTTATGCCAATGAAAATGGATGTGCTTCACGCTGTTTACAAATAACTTGATAGGCAGATCATCTTGGTGCTGTATAAACTCGTATAGGTAACGGATATCACGCGCCCCCTTTCCGTTTCTTATTATGTGATGAAGATACGAAGAAATACAATGAGGTTCATCCTTCTCCAAAATAAAAAAGAGCCTCCTGTGCTGGAAGCTCACTCATTATCATTGAAAATCTGCAAGACCTACTAGCCATGTTCTGTCCTGTCATCAAGAAATGCTGCCTAATCGGCTAATAGATGGTACTCCAATCTTTGTCCAACAAGATCTGCTCTGCCTCCCAATGAAGCCGCCACACATTGCAGGTCTGATTCGCTAGAATCGTGCTTGTTACATCTAGCGCTGGGTAATATGCAAACATAGCTGCGACACCTGCGTTGCAACCCTCTTTGTACATTCGAATCAGCTTGCCATCGGTATTGTACATAAAATGAAAGCCATAACCATTGATGACTTTACCACCCGCAACTTGCCGTTCCATCGCCGTTTGCGGTCCCATGATCTTCTTCGTCTGCTCTTTGGATAGAAGCTTGCCGCCAATGATCGCTCTCATAAATCGATCAAGGTCACCTACAGTGGTAAAGGCACCTCCATCCGCGGTCCCGATTGGGGGAAACGAGTAAATATTTTTTCTCCACGCTAGGTCTTGATGCTCTGTCTGAACCATGGAGTAACCCTCAGCTATTGGAGCATCTCCATCATCCTTAGAGTAAAAGGCAGTGCTGTTCATCTCTGCCGGAATAAAGATGTGCTGCTGAACATAGCTCCTATAATCCACTTGCGCCAGCTGTTCAATGGCTAAACCAAGCAGCACAAAGGCGCAATTGTTGTAGCTGACGTCTGTACCAGCCTGAAACTTTGGCTCCTTATAAGCAAATTGAGGAAGAAAATCGATACACTGACGTATCGAATAATTGGGTTTATGGATAAATAAATCCTCGTAGCTCTCCCCCTCTTCCTCATCTGCATCGTCTGCAATGCCTGAGGTGTGCGTAAGGAGATGCGCAATCGTAACGTCTGTTGGAATGCATGTACCTGTCAAATCAACAATTTCTGTTATACGATCATGAAGACGAAGCTTGCCTTGATCCACAAGCTGCAGAATCGCAACAGCAGTAAAAAGCTTGGTGATAGAAGCCGTATCAAACATCGTATGGAGCTGATTCGGAATCTGAAAGCCTCGATGGGCCAACCCGTATGCCCCAGCAAAGAGTTCCTCTTTCTCTGTTTTAATAAGCACCGAACCAGAAAAATATTGTTCATCCTTATACCAATCAAATCGCGTAGCCAGCTTTCCCTTCATCCGGTTAGCCCCCTCCTGGCCAATATCATATCTCCCATTCTACTCCTTATCTTGGAAGCAGCCTGAGAAAGCTTTGCTATATCTATTCTTGGATGAAGGTTTAAGACTCTTTTTACCCGTCTTTCCTTACTGCACTTGGTATCCACTTCGGAAAAGCGATTAGTTTAGATGGCATTTACGAGATGCCATTACTATTATTTATATCCAACATTAACTTTATTAGTTTTACTAATGTCTTCTTATCGAGGTATAGTCATCATAGAGATGATAAAAGGATCAGTAACTTTTCATAAGGAGCGATAATATTGGAAAGAGTAGTCGGAACTGTGGTTAGAGGCTTGCGCTGCCCCATCATTAACCAAGGAGACAATATTGAAGAGATCGTGGTCGACAGCGTACTTAAGGCGGCCGAAGTCGAAGGATATTCCATCAATGACAAAGATATTGTAACGGTCACGGAATCCATCGTTGCTCGCGCCCAAGGCAACTATGCGACGATTGACCATATTGCTGCAGACGTTCAGGCTAAGTTCGGCGACGATACACTTGGGGTGATCTTCCCGATCCTAAGCCGCAACCGCTTCGCGATCTGCTTGCGAGGAATCGCAAAGGGAGCGAAAAAAATCGTCCTGATGCTGAGCTACCCATCTGATGAAGTGGGTAATCATTTGGTTGACCTGGATATGCTGGATGAAAAAGGCGTCAATCCTTGGACAGATGTGCTTACTGAGGAGCAATTCCGCAGCTATTTCGGCTATAATAAGCATCCATTTACAGGTGTTGATTACATTGACTACTATAAATCATTGATTGAAGAGTACGGGGTAGAATGCGAGGTTATCTTCTCGAACAACCCTAAAACGATTTTAAACTATACAAAGAACGTCCTTACTTGCGATATTCATACACGCTTCAGAACGAAGAAGCTGCTCAAGGCCAACGGCGGCGAGAAGATCTACAGCTTGGACAATATTTTGTCCGCTTCTATTGACGGCAGTGGCTTCAATGAAGCCTATGGCCTGCTTGGTTCGAACAAGGCAACGGAGCAAACCGTGAAACTGTTCCCTCGTCATTGCCAGCCTATCGTCGATAATATTCAGCGCATGCTGCTTGAGAAGACTGGCAAGCACGTGGAAGTCATGATCTATGGAGACGGCGCATTCAAGGATCCAGTCGGACAAATTTGGGAGCTTGCCGATCCCGTTGTATCCCCTGCCTTCACTGCAGGCTTGAACGGTACGCCAAATGAAATCAAACTCAAATATTTGGCTGATAACAACTTTGCGGGGCTGCGCGGAGAAGAGCTTAAGCAAGCGATCTCCCAATTCATTGATCAAAAGGACGCTGATCTGGTGGGCGCTATGGAATCGCAAGGCACAACACCTAGACGATTGACGGACCTTATTGGATCATTGTCGGATTTGACTTCAGGCAGCGGAGATAAGGGAACGCCGATCATTTATATCCAAGGCTATTTTGATAACTATACAAAGTAAGCTAAGCATCTTCTGCTTGCTTCACTGCAAAAAGCAATGCTCTTTAAGAGCATTGCTTTTTTTAATAAGGAGGTGCTTAAGCAAGTGTCTTAAAATACTGATATACCCGATTTAATTTCTTCTCGTGCTGGCCTTTCGGGCTCTCCATGTTCCCAAATTCAAAGAATTTCACCTTCTTAAACCCTACATATTGAAGCAGCGCCTTTCTCATAAGGACCTTATGTGCATTGTTCAGCCAATATAACGGATAGAGCGTAGGCCCTTTCATCACAGAGATGCACACCGCACTCTTCCCTTTCAGCAAGCCTTCTGGCAATAATCCGCCATGATCCCGATAGGCAAAGTTCGAGGCAAAGAGCTGATCGATATAACCTAGCAGCATCGCAGGAGGGCGCCCCCACCAGATCGGATAGACAAAGACAAGCTTATCCGCCCAACGAATTTGCTCCCGATATTTTGCTAATTCCGGATCGGTATGCATATCTCTTCTCCGTTTTTGCTTGTTAAAGACTAGGACCGGGTCAAACTTCTCATCATAGAGATCAAGCACCTGAATCTCGGTGATATGTCTATTTTCTTGGCTTCCCTGGATCACTTTTTGTAAAAAAGCGTAGCTTAAACTCTGATGATTTGGATGCGTATAAATCGCTAATACGTTCATAGACCCACCCCTAATTAATTATCAATTGATAACAAAATGGTAGCACACCTCTCTTTTAGTTGTCAAATGATAATTGTGTATTGATAAATAGTTTGTTATGGTTTTAATATGAGGTGATGATGATGGGCAAGGAACAGCTATTCCGTAAGTTTGTAGCCTTTACAACATCCGTGCATGAAGTAACGCACGAATTAACCAAGGACATTAAGCCTGAAGACATTACGCCCGTCCAATACAGCATTCTGGAATATATCGCGGTCAGTCAGCCTGTTACGTTGAGTCAGATTAGCGATTGCAAGCATATCTCTATGCCGAACACCAGCCGTGAGCTCAAGAAGCTGACGGAGAAGCAGCTATGTGAGAAATTCGAGGTTGCAGAAGACCGGCGCAAGCAATTGATTCGGCTTTCGGAGGCAGGACAAGCGATGATGGATCGCGCGTTTTGCGAGATTGGCGACCGGTTCCTCGAGCGAATCAAGAATGTATCCGATGAGGAGCTGGCTGACATTGAGCGTGCGCTTGATATCCTTCACACGAAAGTGTTCTATGAGGAGTAAGCGGTGAATAAACGAAGGGTGCCCCAAAGCTGGAGCACCCTTTTCATTTTCGTATTTTTGTTAAAAGAACAGCGGTGTTAAAAAGGAAGTTCAAACTGCACTTTCTTCCACAAGCTCTCTGTCTCTGGACCAGGATGCCAGTTCGGCGCATATGCAGTGTGCGTTTGAACGCAACGATAGAACTCACCCTCATAATATACAAGTTGCCCTGCTGTATATGTACTTAGGAGCTCCCATGTCTGAACGACTTCGAGATCTACTTCAACAGAGGTGTGATAGGAATAGGTTTCGATGGTTGTAGGCTGCCATAGAGCGGGAGCCTGCACGGGGTCCCAATTCGGTGCGTAAGCCGTATGTGCTTGAACAGCCTTATAATAATGACCGTTGTATTCAACGATGTCATTTACGTTATACGCCGCAAGCCATTCCCAAGAGCGTGCGATGACTTCGGGGCGAAGCAACAGATTGGAGAAGGTGGCCGATGCTTTGCCATTCAACGTGGTTTCCAGCCTTAATGACAAGGTCTCTCCATAGGCAAGATCCGTGCTCGTCGTACCTTTTAGAACATAATGATCCCCTGTTTTGCTAGCTACAACTGCGTTAGTAACAGCTTGAATATCCCCCTCAAAGTCAAACTCTAGAACCCATGGTGAGATCGTATTGTTCCTGGAAGGATCTAAATAAAGATTTTGTACCTGCAAATGAATGACCGCCTTCTCATTCAACGTCCCGATTCCCCATGCAGTCCCTTGTGCAGAAGCAAGAAGCGGTGCGTTTGGCGAGGCATGTGCCATCGGTACCATAAGCAGCGTGGCAATCATGGTGAGTACAATCATTTTAGCCGTCAATTTAAGCTTCTTTTTGTGCATAACTCGTTCCTCCCAGAAATGGATTGGAATGACAACGCTATAACTTATGCACTCGCCATGCAATGTAGTATCACAATCGTAAGCGGTTTCACTTTGTGCCTATTAGATGATTTCACTGAGCACTGTCTTCTGGAATTCTGCCACGTCAAGAAGCAGAAGGATAAGAAATATGCAGAACGAAAAAAAGGACAATACCCACTGGATTATCGTCCTTTTCATATTTGTATCTTTACGGATGTAATGGTTCTCTCGTAAACAAAATCCTCATTTGAATAAAGAGCGATAGAAATAAAGCTTGTTTATTCCTCTCCCGTCGCCACCGGATTCTCCTCATAGCTTACCCAGTCGCTCCAGCTGCCAGCATACAGCTTCGCATGGGAATAGCCCGCCTGCCATAGCGACAGCACGTTTGGACACGCCGTTACACCTGAGCCGCAGTAGACAATGATCTCCTTGGCGTCACCAATAAGAGCATCCCACTCTGGCTTTAGTTCATTGGGAGCTTTCCATTGTCCCGCTTCATTCAAGCTCTTCATCCAGAAGCGATTGACCGCCCCGGGTATATGCCCTGCCTTCGGATCGATAGGCTCCATCTCGCCTAAGTAGCGAGGCAGCTCCCGCGAATCGATTAGACGAACCCCTGGCTCCTTCAGCTTCTTTTTAACGTCATCCATCGTCAGCACGATCTCGCTTCTTACCTTGACTGGATAGACAAGCTCTTCCTTGCTCGTCTGGCTCCCTGCATGCTCACGGTTCGCAGCCATGTTCTCTTGTTGCTTATCGCCTTCCTCAATCGGATAGCCCGCCTGCTTCCATGCAGGGTAGCCTCCATCAAGCAATACTACCTCTCCCTCATGACCGACCCATTGCAGGAGCCACCACATGCGGCTTGCCATGGAACCGCCTTGCTCATCATACAGTACAATCTTGCTGGCTGGCGTTATCCCCGCTTCGCTTAACTTCTTCGCAAAGATCTCCACATCAGGCAGAGGATGTCGTCCGCCGTGTGTCCGAACAGGAGAAGACAAGTTCTCATTGAGATCGAAATATACCGCGCGGGGAAGATGCCCCTCGTTGTAAACCTCTTTTCCCCGTTGCGGCTCGTTCAACCAGAATCGGCAGTCGGCAATAACGACGTCTTGGGATCCTTCCTGTTGAAGCAGATGTGCTAATGCATCTCCTGAAATGATCCATGATGGCTGTGTTGGCATACGTGTACTCCCCTTCCAATAATCTTTTTTGTTACGAATAAAATGATAGGTAACAATGAATATAGCTGTATTTTAATAAATATCATAGCTTAATAGATCAATCTTGTTCTATTCTATTAACGATTCGATTAGGAAAGGAGGCACCTAACATGGATGTGATGGAGAGACCAGTTCAATCCCTTATCCCTCTTAAGCTCCGCCCCATGACTGAACACGATGCAGAGGCCATTGCTGGCTGGCGCTACGAGCCTCCCTATGACTTTTATAACCTTCCACCCTGGAACAAGCTAAAGGCTAGACGTCAATATTTTGCAGATCCTTCCTCTCGCAAAGAACAATATGTTAGCATCTGCACCTCTGATGATCGATTAATCGGCTTTGCGCAGTTTATTCCGAAGGGACAGGCTCTACGCCTTGGGCTCGGCATGAAACCTGAGATAACAGGACAGCATCTGAGCGCTGTCTTCCTTGATGCCGTTATCCGCGAGGCTCGTCGTCGCGCTCCGTGGCAGGAGCTTGAGCTCTATGTCGTCACCTGGAACAAACGTGCCGTTAAAGCCTATCAGCGTGCAGGCTTCGTGATCACGAATACGCTGCAGCGACGAATCGAAGGTCGTTATGAACCTGTCTACCATATGAGTTATCAGCCACAGCTTCAGCGCAACCATGGATGAAGAGCGGTCCTCCATTGTGAGAGAACCGCTCTTTTCTGTATGAACCGAGGTGAATTTATGCAATTAAAGCTAGCATTTAAGCTTCCGCATCCAACAGCTGTACGGTTGCAATCACCGCGTTTTCTTTCATCACCTCAATATGATGAAATTTCGGATCATGCTGAAGGCTTCCGCTGCCTACGAACAGGATCTTCTCCTGCCCCAGTCCATAGAAGCAATCATCTGCTAGCGCTTCCAACACTTCGTGCTTCTCTTCCTTGCTCATCGCTTCCCAATCCGACTCTTCCATTTCGAAGAACGAATAGCAATCCGGGATTTGAATCAACGCTGCCACTAAGTCCTGCAGGATATCTTTATAAGGTCTAGTAAACGGCATCCCCATGGTTCTCACTCCTCTGTAGCCTATCCCATTTTATTCGTATTGTAGCACAATCAGGCCCCGAATCACCAACGTTTGCTGCTGCCCACTTTGCCGCGGAACGCTTTTCCATCTAAAAAGAATCGCCTAATATGCCGATATATAAGAACAGAACGCGCAATTGCAGGATTGATGTCAACAGATGTCGATTCATCACGCAGGGAAGCACCATTATACTCATGGATGAGGTGGATGGAACGAATGGAGAAATCAACAATTATAGGCCTAGTGCTAGGGATTGGCGCGGTCTTGCTTGGGATGGTGTTCAAGCATGCGCCACTGACCAGCTTGCTTAACCCGGCCGCCTTTATGATTATTATTGTGGGAACCATAGCTGCATTATTCATGGCTTTCCCAATGAAGGAACTTACAAAGATTCCGAAGCTGTTCAAAATGATTTTCAAGCAGCAGCAGCTCGTAGATCGCGTGCAGCTGATTCAATTATTTATGGAGTGGGCATCCATTACTCGCCGCGAAGGATTGCTGGCGCTCGAGTCCCGCATTGATGAGATCGATGATGATTTTCTACGCGGCGGTATGCGCATGATCATCGATGGCAACGACCAAGATTTTGTGCGTGATGTACTGATGGAAGATATCCATGCCACAGAAGAACGTCACCGTGCAGGCGCTCTTATTTTTACCCAAGCCGGAACATATGCACCTACCCTCGGGGTTCTTGGTGCGGTTATCGGTCTGATCGCAGCCCTAGGCGAGATGTCGGATATGGCCATCCTCGCACAAGCGATTGCGGCAGCCTTCGTCGCAACTTTGCTCGGTATCTTCACAGGTTATGTGTTGTGGCATCCGATTGCGAATAAGCTGAAGCGTCTATCCCACAGTGAGATTCAGATTCGTCTCATGATGGTGGAAGGTCTTTTATCGATTCAATCTGGAGTATCGACTGTAGCGATCAACCAAAAGCTCGCTGTATTCCTTACACCGAAGGAACGTACTCGATTGGACGATAAGGAGGAAGCAGCGAATGAGTAAAAAGAGGAAGGAACATCATGAGGAGCATGTGGACGAGTCCTGGCTGATTCCTTATGCCGACCTCCTGACTCTCCTGCTTGCCCTCTTCATTGTGTTGTATGCGATGTCCTCCGTTGACGCCCAGAAGTTTAAAGCCATGAGCGATGCGTTCCAGACCGTCTTCCAAACGCAAAGCAGCGGCGGAGGCTCGGGCATTCTTGAGCATCCTTCTCTTGAACCAACAAGCGGTGATGAAGCAAAGCAGGCTGAGAAGGAATTCGAGCATGATACTGCTGCTGATCAGAAGAAGGATCGCTATGCGCTGCAAGCTGAGAAGGAGCAAGAACAGCTTGAGGAGCTTCAAGGAAAGCTTAACGAGTATATCGCGCAGAACGGCTTGTCTGATCAGCTGAACACGAAGCTGAATCACTCCGAGCTGATGCTGACGATTAACGACAGTGCCCTGTTCGCATCAGGGAGCGCGACGCTGAAGAATGAATCCAAGAAGCTCGCCTATACGATTGGCGATATGATTAAGGCTTATCCCGGCTACCAGATTGTCATAAAGGGACACACCGACAATGTACCGATCAAGAATAGCGGCTTCGAATCCAACTGGGACCTAAGCTCGGCACGTGCATTGAACTTCATGAAGATCGTGTTGAAGCAGTCCGGTCTTGATCCGAAGCAGTTCCAAGCGGTCGGCATGGGTGAATACCATCCCATTGCCTCAAATGACTCGGAGAAGGGCAAAGCCGAGAATCGCCGGGTCGAAGTGTCGATTATTCGCAAGTACACAAGCAACAAAGCCACAGAGGTGAATGCCGCTCCATAAGGAGCGCTTCTCAGTGCATATATGCGTCCTTCATGTTTAACAAAGGATCGTCCATCAAGCTGCAATTATGGCACGCTTATCGGACGATCCTTTTTTATATTATCGTATTTTAATAAAGCCCTTGTCCTGCTCGATCTTCTCCTTCGTGACATGAGCAGCAGGAAGAACAATCTTAACCTCAGTGCCTACGTTGACCTCACTTGAGATGCACAGACTGCCATGATGGCTGTCCACGATTCGGTGACATACCATCAGCCCGAGTCCCGTTCCATTCTCCTTATTCGTAAAGAATGGATCGCCAAGCTTCGGAAGGTTCTCCTCTGGAATTCCGATTCCTTGATCTCGAACCTTAATGCATACCTCGTCTTGATTCAAGCTCTCTACCGTCAATTGCAGCTTGCCGCCGCTTGGCATGGCCTCAATCCCATTTTTAATCAGGTTGATAAACACCTGCTTCATCTGATTCTCTTCGCACAGAATAAGCGGAACATCCTGATACGATGTTGCCACCTGTACGTTGTGGAGATGCGCCTCACTATTCAATAAAGACACCACTTCATCGAGAATCGGACGGATATCCTTCTCTAGAAAGCGTACTGCCTGCGGCTTCGCCAATATTAGGAACTCGCTTACGATCAGATTGATACGATCAAGCTCTGACAGCATCATCGTCGTGTGCTTCGGATTCACCTTCTGCGTATGAGCCTGCAGCTGAACGAAGCCCTTGATCGTCGTCAATGGATTGCGAATCTCATGGGCGACTCCGGCAGCCAGCTGACCTACCGTTGTAAGCTTCTCAGAGCGTCTTAGAAGCTCCTCCATGCGGTTCCGCTGGGTGATGTCACGGGTAATGCCTGCCCAGCCTATACACTGTCCATTTTCGTTATAGATCGGTGACCGGCTGACACTAACCTCAATCAGTCTGCCATCCTTCGTAACACGCACCGTTTCTTTTACGCCAAATGAAGCATCCTCCGCATAGAACGGATCCCCTTCATACTCTTCCTTCAGCGACTCTGGATATATAGGAAGCGGCTTGCCAATCAGCTCGTTATCTGTCCAGCCAAATAGCTGCTCGAACGCTTCATTGACACGCTCTACCCGTCCCTCAAGATTCGTCACATGAATCGCATCTGAGGATTGATTAATAAATGATTCGAGCTGATATTTCATCGCACGATTTTCTTCATACAAGCTTCTTAGCCGTTCTGTAGATTCGTGCAGATTCACACCAAGCATATTAATTCTTCTCGCTAACAGCCCAAGCTCATCTTTTCGGGTGATGCTCAGGTTCGTGTTGTATTGACCGATAGCCATCATGCTGACCTTTTGTAAAATGTACTGAATCGGCCGTATGATCCAGCCTGAGAAGATATAGCTGCCAATAATGACGATTTCAAGCAGAATAAAGCCAATGCCGATGTTGTTCAGCAATTGCTCCTGCAAGGCTGCCCGCAGCGGCTCTGCATTCAGCACGATCCCTAGCACATAGTGATTATTCCCCTCGCGAAGCGGCAAAAAGCTCTTGATAACACGGTCATCATTGATGATCAGTTCTTTAAAAACAGGAACGCCCTCATAGGCGACCTTCCCTACCAGCTCAGCATCCTCTTTATATCGATAGATGTAGCTTCCATAAAGGATAGGGCGGTCTGGCACCTCAATCAACTGAATACCGGAATCATTGGAGCTAACCAGCGAATCATCCTTGAATTGGTCCGGTTGAAAAGCCGTTATCTCCAAGACATTCGCTTGAGATTGAAGGATGCGTTCAATAATCCGCTGAGGATTGGTCATTTGGAAAGAGCTTTTGAACCTTGTGTCCTTGATGTAGGGATTAATAATATAATCGCGCTTGCCATCATAATAGTAGCCCCATTTCATCCGGTGAGACGGATCAGAGGTAGAATATTCGATAGGGCCTGACCAAAAGTTTTTCATCTTCTGGCCAATCGGCACCCAGACCCGATTGTAATTCAACAGCTGCTCAAAGGCTGTATGCCAATAGCCCCAATCCTTGGTGGACAGTCCAATCTCTCTTGGATCCGTTGATTGTTTGATCACAATATCTGTCCCGTCTTGCGATCGTTGAAGCAGTGAGATATGAGAGATGTCAAGCTCCCCAATGATCTTGTAGAGATCGATTGGGGTCACTTCGCTTAGCTTGCTGGGGAGCTTCTCCGCAGCATAGATGGATGCCGCATATAATTGCTCGCCGAGTAGATCTCCTATGACCTGCTCCGCCCGCTGGGATTGGATCATGGAAATAGAGACCTGCTCCGAGATAATCTTTGCACGCTCCTCCATCTCACTCATTAGCCGAGTCCGCATGGAGTAATAATTAAAAATCATATGCGTAAGCAATACCACGAACATAATGCTGGATATGGATAGTGATAATTTGCCTTTGATCGAAAGTTTCATAATTCACCTCGCCGATATCGTCGTGGACACCAGCGCCCGTCGAACATTATCACTATGATCATATCACAAGAGTGAGAATTTTCTAATGCATTCATTACCAGCTCATTCATTTTCTAAGGGAACAGGGCGAGATATCTTGAAATTAGGTGTCCATTCACATACAATGAGATCTGAGTTATTAACAAGTTATGCACAAAATGTGATTAGTTATGGATAAAATGTGTATAACTATGTGTACAAAAATAAAGTTATCCACATATTTGTACACATCATGTTAACAACGATCATTTGTTCGGAGAATAAAAGCAGCATTATTCCACAGCCCACAATGATTACATTTGCAGGAGAAAGTGGATAAATAAAAAAGGAGATTGACATGACTTTTCAACACGATAATGAATCTATACAGCGATTGACATATACAGATGAATATTGGATGCGTCAAGCTATTGAGGAAGCGAGGAAAGCTGAAGCGATTGGAGAAGTACCAATCGGAGCGGTCATTGTTCGAGATGATCAAATCATTGGACGCGGCCACAATCTTCGAGAAAGCACACGGGATTCGACGGCGCATGCGGAGATGATTGCCATCCGAGAAGCTAGTAGCTCGCTTGAAGCGTGGAGGCTTCTGAATTGCACCTTATACGTCACTCTTGAGCCATGCCCCATGTGCGCAGGAGCTATCGTACAGTCGCGAGTGCCTCGTGTTGTATTTGGGACAAGAGATCCTAAGGCAGGATGTGGGGGCACCCTGATGAATCTTCTTCAGGAGCCCCGCTTTAATCATCGAGCAGATGTCTTGGAAGGTGTGCTGCAAGAAGAATGCGCGCAGCTGCTCACATCCTTTTTCAGGCGTCTTCGGAACAAATTATAAGACCTTAGAGAAGCAGTCCGTTATTCGCCGGCTGCTTTTTTATTTGCTTGCTGCTTTAGTAAAAAATCCACAATAGCCCGATCTGTCTCTTCACTGATACGCAATACATGCGGATCTGTCAACTTGCTGCTGTTCAAAGCTATCTCATACAGCTTGTCCCGCAGCTCATCAATGCGTTGTGCGCCTTCTCTTGTCATACGATCACCTTTGCATCTCAATTTGTTGAACCCATCATGCACATGCTCAAGCCTTATCTTTTATATCGGTTGTATTGGTGAAATACGTTATCCCTGTAAAGCGCTTAAATTTTTGAGACAAAATGTAAGTCTTATAAGCAAACATTGGAAATGCGTCTGCCTTATTACAAAGATAACCTAATTTGGGTGAAAAAAAAAGACCTGTCTTTACCGACAGGTCCTGATGTAATCATATCATCACACTTTTTTTATTATTCGAGGCCGTCAACGCCTTCAAGATCATACATTCCGCTATAGATGGATTCTTGCAATTGCTCCATCGTAATCGTGTCTGTTGGAATACCAATCTTGAATTCAGCCTTTTCATTAATGTTAGATGTAGTCGTGTTCATGTGAACAACAATCTTCATTTGGTCTGTTTCATCCTTGAAGTCTACATTGCCCACAATATTTTGATACACAGGGAATCCATCTTTATTGATTGCTGTTGTAAGGCTCAATTCGTTTACTGTCAGAGATTTCTTCATCTCTTCAAGGCCTTCTTTAAGCTCGCTGTCAGTCGTTGTAAGCTCGGACTTCATTTGATCAAGGTCTGCTTGGTCGAGTTGGAACAACTCTTTGTACTCATCCTTGGACATCAGGTCGATAAGAGCAGGAAGAGCATCTTTTACGATCGTCGTTACCGCTTGATCGAAATTATCCTTCGTAATCGCTACTTTCACGACTTGCTTCGCTTCAACACCTTCTGGCAAGCCAGCGTCTTTGACTGCGATATCTGTGAAGTACAATTTCTCATCAAACTTGCTCATGACTTCTTTTAAGAACTCGTTGCTGAACTTTTGTGTTTTCACAACATCAATCGTTGGGATCTCTTCACCTGTTTGCTCAGCAAGCTCCTTCATATCAAGCACCAGGTATTTATCAACAACTTCTGCTGGAAGACCCAGCATAGGGATATTCGGAATCTTATAGTACATCTTATCCGGTGTGATTACCATAGGCAGGGAGAAGCTGAATGCCATATCGCCTTTAAGCGCAACATTCAATGTAGCTTCTACTTGCATTGGATCAAGCTGTGCTACACCGTCAATCGTAAGCTCTGCATTTTTGAGCATATTAATGACCATTGCTACGTTCGGATCGCTGAGCTCAGCTCCGCTCATTTGCAAGTCGTTCACCGTAATAGAAGATTTAAAAGCATATGATTTCATTTCCGCTGTCTTCAGGTAGGCACCTTCAAGAGCATTCTTAGGACTTTCTTTTGCGCCGCACCCCGTCAGAACCAGGACAAAAGCAAGCAGCATTGCCAATGAACCCTTTAACCACTTCTTACTCATGTTACACTCCCCAATCCAGAATTTTCTATTTAACAAAACATACTTATAAATTCTAACCCAATTTCCTGCATTTGAAAATAGTTCAATCGGGTCTAAGTCTTAGTCAATTAAGGCAAATTTGCAACATTGTCCCTATTGCATCAAAATATTCGACATAAATTCGTCTAATCATGTCGAAATATGAAACCTCGGGCAGAAGCTTGATTCTACCCGAGGCTGATTCCGGCTTAGTGAATATCTTTCTTTTTGAAGCGCCCGCCTTTAACATCATGGATATTGCCGATCGCGAGGAATGCTTGTGGATCATGCTCTTCTACAATTGACTTGAGCTTTGCTTCCTCTAATCGTGTGATGATTGTGAAAATGACTTTCTTCTCGTCTCCGGAAAATCCACCTTCACCATTCATGTACGTCACACCGCGTCCAAGACGGCTGAGCAACGCATCACCGATATCCTTATAGTTTTCACTTATAATCCATACGGATTTGGAATCGTTCAAACCCTCAATGGTAATATCAATCATCTTAAAGGCGATATAATATGCAATCAATGAGAACATGGCTTTCTCAAAGCTAAATACAAAACCCGCCACCAACATAATGAATAAGTTGAAAAACATGACGATTTCGCCGACTGAGAATGGCGTCCTTTTGTTAAAAAGAATGGCAACAATCTCAGTGCCGTCTAATGAGCCTCCAAAACGGATAACGATACCTACCCCAATCCCTAGGATAACACCCCCGTATACAACAGCTAGGAAGCTATTGGTTACAAACGGTTCTACCGGATGAAGCAGAATGGTCCCGACGGACATGACGACAATCCCGAGTAAGGTCGATAATGCAAAGGTCTTGCCGATTTGCTTATAACCAATGATAAGGAAAGGAAGGTTGAGAACAAATAGGAACACACCAAGTGGAATGCCTGTTGCATGTGAAAGGATAATGGAGATCCCTGCTATACCTCCATCCGTCATCTGATTCGGTACTAGGAAGAGCTCTAGTCCAACTGCCATCAGCACTGCGCCAATGGAGATAAAGATGACCCTTTTGATAATATCGGTCCAATGCATGCCCTTATGCTTTACCGCTATAGCATCGGCCATGACTGGCGTCTCTGTGACTTGTACTGTTACGCCTGAATGATCTGACACCGTCTCCACCCCATTTATACATTTTTCTTATAAATACTATTATACTTTAATATTTCACTAGATGCATTTCTGTCTAGAAAATACTTATATAAAATGGAAAAACTCCGAGCACGGGGCTGATTTCTCAGCATGCTTCGGAGCTTCATAGGTGAAGACTTTGTTAAAATTTTTAGCCTTCAGGATTATTATGGTCGACATGATTGCGGTTTTTCACCTTTTTAGAGCCGGAAAGGGGCTCTTGCTGCGCTCCACGGTCGTTGCCAGCGTGATGCTGCTGCTCTTGTTGATTCGCCTCTGGAACCGGCACTGCTCTAGGTTTACTCATCGTAATCCTCCTAACGGGTAACGTGTTATACCGAGTCTGACGCAGGATGGTCATGATTCAAGGCATCTTGATGCCTGCGGTCATTATGATCCTGTTGAAGCTGCTGTGCTTGATGGCTGTTGACTGGAGTTTCCTCCAGATCTGCCACCACGTTGCTTAGATTTTTATCTGCGCTGCCTTTTGCACGTGTCATGGTCTCACTCCTATCCTTCGATCAATGGGTTAAGTTCTGAAGCGCTTGGGCACATTCGTGAATATGACGAATATAGTTTTGGGTCAGCTCTTGTATCACTTCGGTACGTTCATCAATATGGCGACCGTCCTTCTCTACATCGACTAGCTTGACCTGTACCTCATGATGATCGACATAGGCACATTCAAAGTCAAAGGAGTACGCTTGATGACCGGCTGCATCAATATGAATGCGAAGGCCATGGGGAATCGCCTCGTCAGCCAACACCGTTGCTCGGTCGCTTGGATCCAGTGTAGTTGGCAGGGTTTGCTGCCAAGCTGCCACCAATTGTGTCTGATCCACTGAACGTTCAAACTCACTATGCATCTACAACACCTCCATTGGTCACAGTTACAGTGTGTGGACGTAGCAAGCCTTTTATACCCTCCAAAAGCAGCAAAAAACCACACTGTTATGCACAGTGTGGTTGAATGATTATGTATGGCGGAGAGGGTGGGATTCGAACCCACGTGAGCTTGCACTCTAACGGTTTTCAAGACCGCCCCGTTATGACCACTTCGGTACCTCTCCAATATATTGATTGTAAGAACGAGTCGAACAATCAATATTATAGCACGCATCTAGATGCTTAGCAAGTCATGTGCGTAATCATTTTTTGGTGATAATCTCAAGTCCACCCATGTAAGGACGAAGAGCTTCTGGAACGACGATGGAACCGTCTTCTTGCTGATAATTCTCAAGAATAGCAGCTACTGTACGGCCAATCGCAAGCCCAGAGCCATTCAAGGTGTGGACAAATTCTGGCTTCGACTTCGTATCGCGACGGAAACGAATATTCGCGCGGCGCGCTTGGAAATCCTCAAAGTTAGAGCAGGAGGAAATCTCACGGTATGTGCCGCTGCTAGGAAGCCAAACCTCAAGGTCGTATGTCTTCGCGGAACTAAAGCCAAGATCGCCTGAGCACAAGGTCATCACGCGATAAGGAAGCTTCAGAAGCTGAAGGATACGCTCTGCTTGTGTCGCAAGCGACTCCAGTTCTGCATAGGAATCCTCTGGACGGACGAGCTTCACAAGCTCAACCTTGTTGAATTGGTGCTGACGAATCAATCCGCGCGTATCACGGCCTGCTGCACCTGCTTCGGAACGAAAGCATGCACTGAATGCCGCATAATAGCGAGGGAGATCCTCACCATTTAAGATCTCATCACGATGATAGTTGGTAATTGGAACTTCAGCAGTCGGAATCAGATAATACTCTGTATCCTTAAGCTTAAAGAGATCCTCTTCAAACTTTGGAAGCTGCCCTGTACCGTATAAGCTGTCCTGATTGACGATGTATGGCGGCATCATTTCTTCATAGCCATGATCATTCGTATGTACGTCCAGCATAAAGTTGATCAATGCGCGCTCTAATCGAGCTCCAGCATTTTTGTAGAACACAAATCGAGAACCTGTAACCTTCGCTGCACGCTCAAAGTCCAGCATATTCAGATCAGCAGCAAGATCCCAGTGCGCTTTGGGTTCAAAGCTAAAAGAGGTTGGCTCGCTCCATGTTCTAGTCTCTACATTCTCATCCTCAGAAAGACCGACTGGAACGGACTCATTCGGAATATTTGGAATAGACAGCATCAATTCATTAATGGATTGCTCCACTTCACGAATCTGCTCGTCCAGCTCCTTAATTCGGTCACCGACCTGTCTCATCTCTGCAATCACTTCATCAGCAGGCTGACCTGCCTTCTTCAGCTTTGCAACCTCCTGGGATACGGTATTGCGACGATTCTTCAGCTGCTCCGTCTCTTGCAGCATCTCACGACGCTTCGCATCAAGCTCTGGGAATGTTGCGATAAGTTCAGGAGACTTGCCGCGATTTTTAAGCGCTTGCTCTACACGTTCAAAGTCTGTGCGCAAATGTTTAACATCTAACAAAGGAATTCCCTCCTATGAGAAACTTTCTTTCGAAGCCATTCTAAAAGAAAACGACTGCGAGTAGAGGTAGGTTTTATCGCCACATCGAATTCTGGTTCCACATCACATAAGTTCGATTGTGGTAACAAAAAGGCTTGTCTGCCTATTTAAACTCATATCTTCTTATTATAAAGTGTGTGTCAAATAAAAACACCTTAACCCTACCCTAAAAAGGGAATCAAGGTCAAGGTGTTTTTTGCCAAATCAATCGGCAGGTAAAAATATCGTTGAACAGAGCCGCTTCATCGATGACCAGCGCATTAAAACGTCCCGTACTTACGCTGTTGCACGCTTTTTGGAGTCTTTCACCATATCGATGAAATATTGATGAAGACGAATATCCTCCGTTAGCTCTGGATGGAAGGAGCACGCCAGCAGATGACCTTGACGAGCGAGCACGATCTCATCATTCACTGTGCTCAGCACCTCTACATCGCCGTGTACCGCCTCAATCAGCGGTGCTCGAATGAATACTGCCATTACTGGCTCATCAATGCCTTTAACAGCGAGACTCGCTTCAAAGCTTTCTCTTTGTCTACCAAAGGCATTACGGCGAACCTCAATATCCATTAAGCCAAGATGAGGCTCCTCTTCGCCTTGATTGCCCACAATATGCTTTGCGAGGACAATAAGGCCAGCACAGGTGCCGAATAAAGGCTTGCCTTGACTAGCTAAGTTCTGAATAGGCTCGATAAAGTGATACTTACGCATCAGCTTGCCAATTGTAGTGCTCTCTCCACCTGGAATAACAAGGCCATCCAAGTCCTCGAGCTGCTCCGGCCACTTGATCGCAACAGCCTCGGCACCCGATGCCTCCAAGCTGCGAATATGCTCGGCAACTGCTCCCTGCAGCGCTAATACACCAATCTTCATTGCTCATAACCTTCTTTCTTGCAGCGTTGAGGGAAACTCCTGCAAGGTCGCTCCTTCAGGAGCGACCTTGTTCAGAGTCAGGTTATATCGCTTCATAGAATCATGCCTCATATTAATGAAGAATTAGTCTACTCAGCTAAACCTTATTACCAGCCGCGATCCTGCATACGCTCGGACGGATCAAGCTTCGCAATATCAATCCCTTTCATTGGCGTACCGAGATTCTTCGATACTTCTGCAATAAGGGAATAGTCTGTATAGTGTGTCGTTGCTTCTACGATCGCTCTGGCGAACTTCTCTGGGCTGTCGGACTTAAAGATACCAGAACCTACAAATACGCCGTCAGCGCCCAAATGCATCATCAAAGCAGCGTCTGCAGGTGTCGCTATACCGCCTGCTGCGAAGTTAACAACAGGGAGCTTGCCTGTTTGATGAATACCGAGGAGCAGATCATAGGATACGCCAAGATTTTTCGCTTCCGCATACAGCTCATCCTTGGACAAATTCTGTACTTTGCGAATTTGGCTGTTGATCAGGCGCATATGACGAACCGCCTCAACAATGTTTCCTGTGCCTGGCTCACCTTTCGTACGAAGCATTGCAGCGCCTTCACCGATACGGCGAAGTGCTTCGCCAAGATCTTTTGCTCCGCAAACGAATGGGATGGTGAATTCATTCTTGTCGATATGGAATACTTCATCCGCTGGAGTCAACACTTCGGATTCATCGATATAGTCGACACCGAGGGATTCCAGTACTTTTGCTTCCACATAATGACCGATACGCGCTTTGGCCATTACCGGAATGCTGACTACTTTCATCACTTCTTCAACGATCGTCGGATCAGCCATGCGAGCAACGCCGCCAGCTGCACGAATATCAGAAGGTACGCGCTCAAGCGCCATAACCGCTGTTGCACCTGCCGCCTCAGCGATCTTCGCTTGCTCAGCATTCATGACGTCCATGATGACGCCACCTTTTTGCATTTCTGCCATACCGCGTTTTACACGAGAAGTACCTGTTTCCATTCTTGCCTGCCTCCTACCATCACATTCCTGATTGATCAGGTTTGCCTGAGATTTCGCCCTAATTGTACATGAAGCGCTGAATATAGACAACTGCTTTTGTCGGAATTATGCGATTTAGAACAAATCTCCGATGGATTTGAACAAATCAACGAAGAAATATTTGATCGCACGGAAGAATAATCTCCACCAGGAGCCCTTCTCCATATCCTCAGCAGCTACGAGGTTAACGGTTTGTTTTTGCTCGCTGCCATTAGCCTTATAAGTGTAAGTAACGGTACCTACCTTTTGTCCGCTCTTAATTGGTGCAACCAATTCATCCTCTGGCGTAAGCTTCACTTCTTTCGTGAGGTTGGACTCATCGAAATTCGTTCCTTTATTCACCACGAAGGATACATTGCTTTCAGTAACGGCTGGAATCTCCGTCTTTACGCCCTTTTTAATAGGCGCAGTCTCATGACCTTCCACCGCTTGCTTGGATGCAACAGCCTGCTTCACTTCAACATTGCCAAAGCCATAGTCAAGAAGCTTAGCTGTCTCGGTGAAACGTGCACCCGTAGACTCCGTTCCCATTACGACGGAAATCAAACGCATGTCATCACGAATAGCCGTGCCCGCGAAGCAGTACATCGCTTCATCGGTGAATCCTGTCTTCATGCCATCCAGGCCCTGATAAGCGTAACGCTTGAAGTTGGCAACATCCTTGTTCGCTTCCAGCATCCAGTTCAGATTGACGATCGGGGATTGATCGCGCTCACGGAACTTGTATTGTTGAATTGTCGTAAATTGGTTGAACTCAGGGTGATCGACAACGATTGCACGAACAAGCTTCGCAACGTCCATAGCCGACATGACTGTCTCTTCTTTGGATTCCGGCTTGAACTTATCTGGCATATCATCACGACCGAGACCTGTCGCATTAATGAAGTGGGCGGTCTCCATGCCAAGCTTCTTCGCTGTTTCGTTCATCAGCTTTACGAATTCCTGCTCGGAGCCTGCAATATGCTCAGCAAGCGCTACAGTAGCATCATTGGCTGATCCGATTGCCATCGCGATGTACAGATCTTTTACGGTATGCTTATCACCCTGTGCCAAGAAGATACGGGAACCGCCCGTCAAAGATGCATTCTCGCTTGCAGAAACGACGGTTTCCCAAGTAAGTTCGCCGCTTTTTACCTTTTCCATTACAATGTACTCGGACATCATCTTTGTCATGCTGGCAGGAGGAAGAGCATTGTCCGAATTATAGTTGAAAATAATTTGCCCAGTGCTTGCTTCCATCAAGATCGCAGAGCGAACATTAAGTCCAAGCGACTCCTTTGTCGGGCCAGAAGCGGCCTTATTGGCCGGCTGTTTCGTATCAGCAGCCTTCTCACCTTGTGCGACAAGGACTTGATCTCCCAATGCAGCGACCATACCTGCTGTTGGAAGTAATGCAAAAGATAATATTTGAACCGCAGTTACAAATGCAACCGCGCGCTTCCATTTACGTTTTGTCGATTTTCTAGTTGTCTCGCTGTGTTTAAACACCACGTCAACTCCTCTCTACCATTCTTTCATCTAATAAAACCATAAAGTTATTCTATCATAGTGTAATAGACAAAAAAAAGACAAGGATACAATCCTTGTCTTTTTCTGTCGAAGATATGGTAATTCTGTGAGCTACCGCACTACTCTTACAAGGAGTAGTTTGGAGCTTCTTTCGTAATTTGCACATCGTGCGGATGGCTTTCGCGCAATCCTGCACCGGAAATTTTAACGAAATGGGTATCATTTTGAAGCTCGCTCAGACTAGCTGTGCCGCAATAGCCCATACCTGCTTTCAAGCCGCCAAGCAATTGGTGAATCGTGTCAGCAAGGGGCCCCTTATAAGCAACGCGTCCCTCGATTCCTTCCGGAACAAGCTTCTTCTCGTTGCTGCTCTCTTGGAAGTAACGGTCTTTGGAGCCATGCTTCATCGCACCGAGTGAACCCATGCCGCGATATACTTTGTAGCGACGGCCTTGATAGATCTCGGAGTCGCCAGGGCTTTCTTCTGTACCTGCGAGCAAGCTGCCGAGCATAACTGCGCTAGCGCCAGCTGCAATTGCTTTTGTAATATCACCGGAATACTTGATACCACCGTCTGCAATAACTGGAATGCCATACTCACGAGCAACTGTTGCACAATCGTATACCGCAGTGATCTGTGGTACGCCGATACCCGCAATTACACGTGTTGTACAAATGGAACCAGGACCGATACCCACTTTAACAATGGATGCGCCAGCTTCGATAAGATCGCGTGTAGCTTCGCCTGTTGCTACGTTACCCGCGATAATCGTCAATTCAGGATAGTTGTTGCGGATCTCACGAACCGCATTGAGGATGTTAATATGATGTCCGTGAGCGGAGTCAACGACGATCACATCTACTCCAGCTTCTACAAGAGCTGCAACACGCTCTGTTGTATCCTTGGAGATTCCTACTGCAGCACCGCACAACAAGCGACCTTGTGTATCCTTTGCTGCGTTTGGATATTGGATAGCCTTTTCAATATCTTTAATGGTGATAAGGCCTTTTAATATATAATTATCGTCCACGAGTGGAAGCTTCTCGATCTTGTGCTGTTGAAGGAGTACTTCAGCTTCAGCAAGTGTTGTGCCAACTGCCGCAGTTACCAGATTCTCATGCGTCATGACATCTTTAATCTTCGTGCTAAAATCATGAACGAAGCGAAGGTCACGGTTTGTCAAAATACCAACCAGCTTATGGTTCTCATCAACAATAGGAACACCGGAAATACGGAATTTGCCCATCAGCTTGTCCGCTTCTGCAACAGTATGCTCTGGCGACAGCGAGAACGGATTCGTAATAACGCCGCTTTCTGAACGTTTTACGCGGTCTACTTCCTCCGCTTGCTGCTCAATTGGCATATTTTTATGAATGATACCAACGCCGCCTTCACGCGCGATTGCGATCGCAAGAGGTGCTTCTGTGACTGTATCCATACCTGCACTAATGATTGGAATATTAAGCTTTACACTTTTGCTTAATTGCGTTGAAACATCCGTTTCACGCGGCAACACACTGGATTTGCGAGGTACTAGCAATACATCGTCAAATGTTAAACCCTCTTTAGCGAACTTAGACTCCCACACAAGAAGTTCCTCCCTTTACTTATCCATTCTTTATTTTTTCAATTCACTTTCTGTCTAGTGAGCAAACACAAAACAAGTGATTTGTCTATTGAGGCAGAATGATATTATGCCGATTTTAGCAGAGCCTCTGAGAGGTGTCAAGGCAAATGCCTAGGGAAAAGCACACCAATCGCACTTAAACAGAGAATCAACATATGTTTCCGCATCATTCCATCTAACAATCATTCCTGCAGACATTTCGACATCCAGCACATCTACGTCCTTAATTTTTTTGGAAAGGATTCAGATTTCATTATTGTGCTCGATGATTTTGCAGAATATGAGCATTCTTAACGCTACTCTAATAAGAGTGAAAGCCATTTTGAATGATTCATTATAAATAGTAATCCATAAACTAAAAATACCTATAAAGAAAAACCCACTGACTTGTGTCAGTGGGCTGTTCCTGCTTGGCAACGTCCTACTCTCCCAGGACCCTGCGGTCCAAGTACCATCGGCGCTGAAAGGCTTAACGGTCGTGTTCGGGATGGGTACGTGTGGAACCCTTTCGCCATCGTCACCAAACTCGATTATTCCGAAGGAAAATATCGTCCATTTAAGGATATATTCAAGGTTTGCACCCTGAGAACTGATCGTGAAGGAAGTAAAGTCATCTTTTCTTTAGGATAAGCCCTCGACCGATTAGTATTGGTCAGCTCCACACAT
>NZ_JADMOL010000017.1:0-50274 GCF_015558675.1 Paenibacillus sp. 1001270B_150601_E10
CGCCAGCTTTCAGCTTAGGGCTTTTTTCAATGTCTACAAAAATGGGGCTTGACCAAAGATCTCCCGGGATTTTTTAATAATAATGAAAGACTTTGATAGGATATCCATCTACAATAGGAGGAATCCAGCGTTAGTTACAAGCGCAGTTCAACACAGGCTTGCGGGCGGCCTGTGTTTCATTCAGGCGGCGCACATGTGTAGAATAAGGTGCATTCAATAGAATCTCTGGATTCTCTTTCGCCTCTTCTGCGATCCGAATCATGGTGTCAATAAATTCATCCAGCGTCTCTTTGCTTTCGGTTTCCGTAGGCTCAATCATCATGCATTCTTCCACATTAAGCGGGAAGTAAATAGTAGGCGGATGGAAGCCGAAGTCAAGCAGTCTCTTCGCGACGTCAAGCGTACGAACTCCATACTGCTTCAGCGGCGTGCCTGACATGACGAATTCATGCTTGCATACGCGCGAATATGGAATTTCAAAGTACGGCGCAAGTCGATGCATCATGTAGTTCGCGTTTAGTACTGCGCATTCAGAGACTGTACGAAGGCCTTCAGGTCCATACGTTCGAATATACGTGTACGCGCGGACAAGAATGCCGAAGTTGCCATAGAATGCCTTCACTCGTCCGATTGATTCAGGGCGATTATAATCAAAGGCAAAGCTACCATCATCTTTCTTCACGACGATAGGCTTAGGAAGGTATGGCATAAGCTTCTGCTTTACACCTACCGGTCCTGCTCCAGGGCCGCCTCCACCGTGAGGCGTGCTCATTGTCTTATGGAGGTTCAAGTGCACGACGTCGAAGCCCATATCGCCAGGTCTTGTAATTCCCATGATAGCGTTGGAGTTAGCTCCGTCATAGTAGAGCAAGCCGCCTGCTTCATGAACGATATCGGCGATCTCCACGATATGCTCCTCGAACAGCCCCAGCGTACTTGGATTTGTCAGCATCAAGGCCGCTGTATCAGGGCCTACGGCTGCACGCAGGGCATCCAGATCAACGAGGCCGTCTTCGTTCGACTTGATCGTGATCGTATCAAGCCCCGCAGCAGTTGCACTGGCAGGGTTCGTTCCGTGGGAGGAATCGGGTACGATGACCTTCGTCCGAACCTCACCGCGTGCCTCATGGTAGGCACGGATCATCATCAGACCCGTCCATTCGCCATGTGCGCCTGCTGCAGGCTGCAAGGTCACTTGATCCATGCCTGTAAGGGCAGCCAGGTCGTTCTGGAGCGTATACATGAGCTCAAGCGCCCCTTGAATGCTCGATTCAGGCTGATAGGGGTGAATCTTGGCAAACCCAGCGAAACGTGCTGTATCTTCGTTAATCTTCGGATTGTACTTCATCGTACAAGAGCCGAGCGGATAGAAGCCATTGTCGATCCCAAAGTTGCGGCGAGATAACTCGGTATAATGACGGATCACGTCAACTTCATACACCTCAGGGAGCTCTGCTGGAGCGCTTCTTAGGTAAGATGAAGGAATAAGCTCATCGAGAGCGAGCTCCGGCACATCACACTCAGGCAGAGAGTAAGCTACCCGTCCTTCGCGACTCATCTCGAAAATCAGCTTTTTGTCTGGAGAAACATGAGCACTGGCCTGCTGCTGTGCTTCTGCTTGCGTTACGATTGAATCACCGTTTGGTTGTGTCATGATAGAACCTCCTCCAGCTGTGCTGCGAACTCGTCGATTTCTTCCTTCGTGCGACGCTCGGTTACAGCTACTAATAGATGCTGCTTCAGCTCATCATATTGTAGACCTAAGTCGTAGCCGCCAATGATTCCTCTTGCGATGAGCTTCTCGTTCACTTCTTGAACCGAGACGTGGGCAGGAAGCTTCACGACGAATTCATTAAAGAATGGCGAGCTGAAGGCAAGCTCGAACTTGTTCGATTGCTTTATGCGCTCAGCAGCATAATGCGCCTTTTGAATGTTTAAGTTGGCCACTTCCTGGAGGCCAGCTTTACCCATCGTGGACAAATAGACGGATGCACAAAGCGCAAGCAGCGCTTGATTCGAGCAAATATTCGATGTGGCCTTCTCACGGCGAATATGCTGCTCCCGTGCCTGAAGAGTGAGCACAAAGCCGCGTTTGCCGTCGACATCGACCGTTTGGCCGACAATGCGGCCAGGAATCTTGCGCATGAGCGCTTCTGTTACGGCGAAGAAACCGCAAGTCGGTCCGCCAAGCGAAGCTTGTATGCCGAATGGCTGTGCGTCGCCGACGACAACGTCAGCACCAAGCTTGCCAGGTGATTCCAAGAGGCCAAGCGTAAGCGGGTTCGTGCTCATCACGAGCAGACCCTTGTGCTGGTGAATAATAGGCTCAATGGAACGAACATCCTCAATGCATCCGAAGAAGTTCGGGGATTGAATCACGACAGCCGCTGTATCGGCGGATACGGCCGCTTCAAGCTTCGAGAGGTCTGTTACTCCGTTCGACGTATCGATCTCCACAATCTCAAGCCCAAGGCCATGAGCAGTCGTGCACACGATCTCTCTTGCTTCAGGATGAACAGCCTTCGAAATGACGATCTGCTTACGCTTCGTATGAGCCGCTGCCAATGCGCTTGCTTCGCCAAGCGCTGTTGCGCCATCGTACATGCTGGCATTTGCAACAGCCATGCCTGTAATCTCGCAAATATACGATTGGAACTCAAAGATCGCCTGCAGCTCGCCCTGACTGATCTCAGGCTGGTATGGCGTATAAGCCGTGTAGAACTCGGAGCGGGAGATTACATGATTGATCACGACAGGAACGTGATGATCATAAAGTCCAGCTCCAAGGAAGCTTGTATAGCGATCAAAGTCAGCATTCTGATCAGCTAAGCTGCGCATATGCTTCAATAGCTTGGCTTCATCCAAAGCTTCAGACATGGGCAGTGTGCCTTGATAGCGCACCGATTCAGGAATATCATGGAACAGCTCATCTACAGATGAGATTCCGATGACCTTTAGCATTTCAGCTTGGTCTTGCTCTGTCATCGGAATGTAACGATGCTTCTGCTTCATAGGTTTAACTCCTTCTTAGTTTATGACGTAATCAACGACGTTAGGCAATTAGGAACGTTTGTAGAATGGCGCTTTGATCACTTTGGCTTTAAGCTTTTTGCCGCGAATTTCGACGAACAGCTCCGTATCGAGGGCTGCGTATTCCTTTTTAATCAGGGCTAATCCTAAGTTGCGCTTCAATGTAGGCGATTGTGTGCCGGTGGTGACTTCACCAATATGCTCTTCATCTGCGTACACAGGGTAGTGAGAACGAGGAATCCCTTTGTCAATCATCTCGATGCCGACAAGCTTGCGCGGCGCGCCATCTGTCTTCTGCTGCAACAGCGCCTCGCGGCCAATGAAATCGCCTTTATCCAGCTTCACAAAGATACCGAGCATCGCTTCAAGCGGGCTGATGTCTTGGGAGAGCTCTTGACCATACAGAGGCAGGCGAGCTTCAAAACGAAGCGTATCGCGTGCGCCGAGGCCAGCAGGCAGGAGGCCGTGCTCTTCACCAATGGACAACAGCTTCTGCCAGATCTCCGCAGCATCTTGAGACGCGACATACAGCTCAAAGCCGTCCTCACCGGTATAGCCAGTTCGCGATACCAGCGCGTTTTTACCTGCAACCTGTACGTTTTGAAGGAAGTGGAATGGCTTTAGGTCTGCCAAAGACTCGGTAGTAAGCTGTTCAAGAATCGCAATCGCTTTAGGGCCTTGCAGGGCAAGCAGTGCGGTCTCGCCGGATACATTCGTTAAAGAAACGCCTTCTGCAGGCAAGTGCTCTTGCAGCCATGCAAGGTCCTTATCGATATTCGAAGCATTCACAACAAGCATGTATCGATTCTCTTCCAGTCGATATACCAGCAAGTCATCCACAACGCCACCAGTCGGATAGCAAAGCAGACTGTATTGTGCTTGACCATCCGCAATTCTCGTTACATCGTTAGTCGTCATGTGCTGAATGAAAGCTTCTGCTCCTTTGCCTTCAACTAAAAATTCACCCATGTGGGAGACGTCAAACAGTCCTGCACGCTCGCGTACGGCCTCGTGTTCCTTTTGAATGCCGTAAAATTGCACAGGAAGCTCCCATCCACCGAAATCAATGCAGCGTGAACCAGGAATGTCCGCATATAGAGGAAATAGAGGGGTGCGCTTCAGTTCCGTCATATGATCACCTCGTCGTCCTAGACTTTTTTTGCATGCTAAAGAAGGACAGTCCAAAGAAACATGCTCCCTTTGCGGCAGCTTCATTTCTTGGCTCTGTCCTTGGTACCTGAGAGTGTCCTTTAAAGTTCAAGGCATGGAAAGGCCCGTTGCCTCGAGCTTTAGAGTTTCCCCTTGGGTGATCCTGTCCGAGAGTGGCAGGATGCTCTCCAGAGGTGCGTCCAGTAAAAGTCCTTTTGCCTGAGAGATTCACCTTCCGGCTTACTCCTTCGGCGTTACGTTGTAGCTGTAATCTCTCCCTTTACCTTCATCCGCTCATATTTTAAAATTTATAGTCCTACCTACATTAATACTTGAAGCTTCCTGACATTGTCAATCCATTTATTACAATTTTCCTAAAAAGAAAGGTATGTATTGACAGCCTCCGTACGGTGCAATACCCTATAAATGAATTGCGAAAGCAAGCAACGTGTCAACTTGTACACCCTAACAGATGAAATGAAACCAACGTGAACACCACTACACAACGGATGAAAAGAGGTACTGGGATGAGCGAAATTAAGGACAACCTATTGTACAGTGAAGAACACGAATGGGCGCTGATTGTCGATGAAAAAACAGTTCGTATCGGCATTACAGATCACGCACAGCATCAGCTTGGCGATATTGTATTTATTGAATTCCCTGAGGTCGGAACAGAGCTGTCTGCTGGTGACAGCATGGGCTCTATTGAATCGGTTAAGACCGTATCTGAGCTGTATGTTCCGGTAACAGGCAAGATTGTGAAGATCAACGAAGAGCTTGAAGCTACTCCTGAGCACGTGAACGAGGAGCCTTACGGTCAAGGCTGGATTGCTGAGATTGAGGTTGAAGGCTCTGCGGAGGATGCCGTCAAACATTTGCTGTCTCCTGACAAATACCGTGAAATTACGGAATAATTGGAGCGATTAGGATAGGCTTTCTCGTCCATGACGGGCGGTAAAAAAATGAGAACTAAAGCCCCAGTGCGACTAATAATTAGTCAAGCTGGGGCTTTTCATTTGCGGCGACCCAATCCTACAAAAATACAGTTCAGATTCTTCTTTTTGGCTGATAGCATATGCTTGCATTTGAAATAGAGTAAGTATGCCCGTATGATATGATGAAGGAGATAGCATGTAATTGAAAAATGTTATATAATTTTCATTTACATCGCTAGTCAGTCAGCATAGAGAGGGAGCAAGGCTTTCCGTCATGAAAAAAAATTACATGTTTGCATGGACGCTGCTCATTGCCATTCTTATTCTCACCGTCGTGATGATCGCCATGACTTTGTTTGAGGCGAAGCAGCTATCTTCCAATCAAGGCTTAGTTACCGAAAATCAGCTTGCCATAGCGCAATTTAAAGCGGATTTGCATCTTGAGATTCAGCCTGTACGAGGCGAACGTGATGCACTGGTTCAAATTGTGGAGTTTGGAGATTACAAATCTCCATACAGCAAGGAGTGGGAAGAGCAGGTATACCCAAAGCTCGAAGAAGAATATATAGCATCTGGCAAAGCTGCTTATTATTATTTGCATAATCCGCTGCCTGATATGGATTCTCATCTGGCTGCTCGAGCAGCAGAGTATTTGATGGATGTGGATGAGAATCTGTTCTGGCGCTTTCATACGTTACTATACAAAAAGGAAGGTTTCATGCACTATCGCTGGGGAACCGAGGCCTTTATTCTGGATTTGCTTCGAGTCTATTTCCCTGAGGTGGATATTCAGACCTTCATCCAGCGCTATCAAAGTGAGTCTGTGCTGAGCATGGTGCTTATGGATCAAGAAGCGGCAAAAAAGTATGGCGTTGAGTATAATCCGACGATCTTTGTCAATGGCAAGCTTGCTGAAGATTCCTCCTATGAATCGATTAAGAAGCTGATCGATAAAGAGCTGGCTCTTCATATGAATCATTAAGCATTCGGGCGTGCAAATGGGTGTAAGTCAATGATCGAATCGTTGTAAATCAAAATGAAAAGGGATAGGGGATCATCGGTATAAGATGGTTCCTTTTTTTATTTGAGACGTTATTCATGGTTTACAGGAAGATCCCACAGCAGATAGTGCTTGGAAAATTGGCGGGTGGAGACGCCGATACGCTTGTCTTCTTTTTCAAAAATGAGAACGGAACCGAGTTGATCCCGTAAATGCCAGCCTTTATCTCGCATGTAATCCAAGATAACTTGATATCGATTGTCGGAAGCGACGACCGATACGTGACGAATGGTATCATGCGTCTGCTCAACGGGAGCATACGCAAGTCCGTCCATATGTAATCGGATGATGGCTTTAAATATAGGTACAGGACGATCCTCCTGGGAAATGGCACTGCTAAAAACGAAGAAAAACAAAAGGATGACGAGGAAGAAGAGGACAAGCAGAAATAGAAGAAGTCGTTTTCCTAACCTTAGCCACACAATACAGGTGTTTCTTATTCCATTACCTCCTTAAAGCATTCGACCATTGAGCTTACAAGTAGGAACAAATGCGTAATAAACAAATGTTTCCTATATGATTAAACGCAAGATAGGTAAAATAGTTGTTATAGATGGACAAATTTTCTAATTCATTATTATGAATGCGCTTTCCACGCATAAGGGTGAAAGACAACCTTAGGAATATATATGACAAGTATAGCTTTACTTTCGAAGGAAGCTGTATTAATCCTTCTGATGCTGTTGATGACGAAAAAACTGTTGAAGCCAAAAAGTGTATATGGAAGAATATGGGGATGTCCATTACAATGTGAATAGATTAAAAAGAAGGAGTGCTTCATCATGATGGCTGTCTATAAGCGAAACGGCATTTATAGCTTTGTTGTTGGAATTCTTCTTGGTATATGGCTGATTCCAGATACTTCGGTGTTTTTACATCCTAACGGTGGAGTATCGGAGATTGAGTTGTCTCTTCGTTCCTACTCGCTCAAGGTCATTCGATTTGCCATTAGCGTTTCGATGCTGACTCTAATAATTACGCTGCTTTTAGGCATCTTTCCATTGCGTGAAATTGCTCAAAAACCTTTTGTTCGCGATTTTGCAAAGGGATTTATCGTCGTTCTTGGACTGATACTGTTGTTCATGGTTGGAAATCAATTGTTCTCATAGTTTAAGAAAGCAATTCAATGCCACCAGGTGTTGTTAGTCTAGTCAGACGAGATAAACGATTAGAGCCGATAGAAAAAGGTGATTCAACGGGACTGTCCCTGTTGAACCACCTTTCTTCTCGTTTAGAATGGCTGCATGCCGAGTGTATCTACTTTTTCACCTGTGATATCTACGCCCATGCGTGCCGTAATCTCGCGATAATGTCCCGCGCGCCGCTCGACAGGACTGCCTTCAGTCTCGCCGAGATTGGCCTCCAATCCATTTAGCACCATAATCGAAGTGCCGAATCCAGGTTTAAGCCCTTTCTCTTTCTCGGCATCAGTTGGCTTCCATCTTCCAACCATAACATCGTGAGCAGATGGCTTAGGCGCTTGAGGGGTCATCCAGAATAAAATGGCGGTCATATAGCCGATTTTTCCGTCCTCAGCCACGATTTCTGGATTTTTGAGGAGTACATGCTTATCCCCGTAAATGATAGAGCTAAAAAGGCCATAGTTAAAGTTCCAGCTAAGCATAATCGGTCCGCGTCCGTAATAGCGCTTTCCTTTTGCGCCAGGGTACTGCTGGCGAGAAGCAGGGTCAACGAAGTTGGACATGTTTTGACCGGTGCGTCCAGCAATATTCTCATTCCAGAAGAGACCCCAGCGCAGCGGGCCGCCTGGTGCAGTCGCCCAGCCCCCGCCGGTCTCGTGAGATAGATTGGCAAGGAAGGCCGCGAGCTCGCGTTTCCGATCCGCTTTAAATCCTTCTTTCAAAAACGTGCCGCAGTCGATGATAACGGTTTCAATTTCCTTGGTCAGATTATCCTTGGCATTGAAGTTAGCTGAACGCATGACGAGGGTTTCTACCCTTGCGTCTTTATCAAGCCTATGTATCTCTTGTTCGCCTGTTCCTTTTCGAGTACTAATTTTAATTTTAAGATTGGATACCTCTGCAACGGCGTTTATTAAGTTTTCATAGGAGAAATAATCCGTTTGATCGGCTTTGTAATAATCCTTCCCCTTTGCTACCTTATGCCATTCTTCAGATCCAAGGCGGTAAGGGAACAACTCCTCGAAGTCCTTCTCTGGCAGGGCAGTCTTGACTGCTTCGATCGCCTTATCTGGGAGATAAATAGGGTCTAGGTCATCCCAATCCTGCACGAGATCCTTGTGAGTAAGCAGGCGATGTTCACCGACCTCAAGCGAGCTGCCTTTATGTACGTAAGCGTTGTCATTTTTTGGTGCGGCAGATGAGGTATCGGGAGTTGCTTTTTTTGCGCCCGCTGAGGTTGAAGCGCTTGAAGCAGGTGAAGTTTTGGATTCCGCTGCGATCGCAGGAAGAGGAGCCATGAGGAGAGCTGCACCAACGGCAAGGCTTATACTGCGTTTAGCCACCTTGTTGGAAAAGGGAAATTTACCTTCGTACATAATCATTCTCCTTACTCACTGAATTGGATTTCATCAACACCTTATCAATGTTAAAGCGCTTTGTATATAGTCGCTCATGACTAGCGCTTCGTGTGAAATTTGCTGAATGCAGAAGAAAGTGGAAGAATAATCCAGATGTAGTGATGAAGATGCAGAAGGACTTTAGTGGATATAAAGAGAACTCGTCGAAGAAGCGTATGAAAGGGGTGCTCGGAACTATGACGGATGAACTAAAGAAGGAAATGAACCAATCTTATAAGAAGGTTCGGTATGATGCTAGGTTAAGGATGACAGAATCTTAAACAGCTTCTACAATAAAGGAGTGGAATTGTTCTATTTCGGAAGAGGACGATTAGTGCACTGGACTACTGATGGTAAAGGAAGCGGGAGGTGTCGTTGTCGATTAGGCGGACATGCCTTTTGCGGGGGTGTCAGCTGAGGCTTATCTCATGGCTTACCAAGCTGATCAGATGTTGACATGGTAAGCGTTGTTTAACAAGGGTTATAAGAGGAATACGATTTATGATTTCAAGAAGGAGTGTCATCCATGAATCGCATCTATCAACCGCCAGGAATCATAATAAAGCTTATTGCCGGAATGCTTTCGGCAGGCTCGCTAATGGCAGTTATCGGTTATGTCTATTCGATCCCTTTTGTATACGAGACTGACTTCTTCAATGCAGGCTACGCCGCAGAAGTAAAGGGAATGCTTCTTTATGGGGTAAAGCTAAATTTAATTATCACCTTGCTGTTAATCCTGCCTATGTCCATGTTCGCTGACACAGTATCGCTTCATTTATCTCGATGGGGAAGAGTGCTAAGCGGCACCGTAAGCATCATACAGTATGTGCTAATTGGCATCATTGCACATTTTATTTATGTGCTGTATACGGGAGATCATATGATGCGTAATGACAAGCTCTCCTATTTTATTATTCTTGCTGTATTGTTCTGGCTGTTCCAACTTATTCTCTCTGGATTAAAACGACTGTTCCAAAGCTTGAAGAGCAAAGGAGCCAAGCAGCAGCAACACATGTAAATTCATAAATCTATGGAGGTGCACGCTGGATATGACGATTCTTCTCATCATTATCATCGTAGGCTACACACCCATCATTTATCGAATACATAAGCGGTTAGAGAAGCTTGAGAAGGAAATACAAAGAATAGCAAAAGAAAGGTAATCAAAAACATGAAAAATATAGGATGTATACGTGAGATTCATCGATATCCGGTAAAATCATTTGGTGGAGAACAACTCGAATCCTGCGAGGTGGCACCTTATGGATTGTATGGCGATCGCAGCTACGCATTTATCGACGAGACGAAGCAGGGCTGGAACCAGTATGTCACAGCACGCAACATTCCCAAGATGCTTTCCTTTAAGGCAAAGCTTATTGATGAGCAAGCTGGCTCTGCGTCACCTCAGGTTGAAGTTACGGGACCTACCGGTCGTGTACATGGATGGGATGAGGGACTATTTGAAGAGATTCAGGCGCTTACACGTACAAAGCTAACGATGAAATCCTATCTCCCAACGAATGATGAAGTGCTTGCTGTTGACGAAGCACACATTCTAATCGTGACAGATCGTTCTCTGCGTGCATTGGAGCAGCTATGGGGCTCAAGTGTGGATCCTAGAAGGTTCCGAGGGAATATTGTCTTAACCTTGCAGGAAGACGCGTTAGAGGAAGATCTTTGGATCGGGAAGACGCTGAGGCTGGGAGAGGCCGAGCTTCAGGTGTATTCCAAGTGCGAGCGCTGCTCGATCATTACCTTAGACCCTGAATCCCAAGCTCGAGATGCCTCATTACTTAAGGTGGTCCATCAGGAGATGAAGCTTCAATTTGGCCTTTATGCAAAGGTTAAACAGATTGGGCAAGTGCGCGCAGGTGACCAAGTGTGGATGATTGACTAAATCAATAAGATAATTTATAAACTCCTATGGGCGAACGGTATTAGGCCTGTTGGAGTTTTTTTACAGCTCTAGTACAAAGCGAAGAGAGATGAATCTGTGACCTATGAACTAGGGGCATAGAGTGAGAGATGTATTCGATGTCACGTGAGTAATCGCAGTCATGATCAGATCAGCTCTTCAATCTGTGAAGAAGGCTTCAGATACAGCAAGGGGGCACTGGTTATGCTGCATAAAAAATGCGGTTTACCCAAGTGAGAGATTATAAGGAAGTTTTAGCTATTATCTATTAGCTGCTAAAAGGTTAAATGCAGTGAATGCTGCGCAAAACGTCCTATGTACTATTTTTCACGAAACTATCCCCAAGACTCATGGAAGCGCTTGAATTATAAGTTATATTTATCGATACACCAAGAAAAACAAATAGGCTTAGTACCATAAGTGAGCCTCTTCTCGGTATTACTAGGCAAAACTAGGGAAATCTAGTGACGCAAAGCTACAGGGGCTAAGGATGAATATCGATGCCAGCCAGCTGCCAATGAATAGAGTGATGCTAGGTTACTCTCTATTCGTTGTTCGCGTTAATTAAAGAAAGGAAGTAGAGAGAAAAGCACCCTAGATGCCTATTAATATAATCTATTAATGGGGCGTGAGAAATGAATGAACGGTAAACAAAAGAGAAATATCAAAAAGATGCTTGCCATGACCGTAATGGCGATGATGCTGTTTGTATCCTCGCTGGCGCCAGCGTATGCAAGCACGACTTCGTCTGAAGCAAGAGACACCAGAGCCTTAGGGCGAACCACTAATGAAATTCGAAATGTCATGTACTATGGGGATTGGTCGATATGGGGTGGACAAGGCTACTTTATGCCAAAGGATATTCCAGCCGATCAGCTCACCCATCTGAACTATGCGTTTCTTGATTTCAATTCATCTGGAGAGCTCATCTTTACCGATGAGGGAGCAGCAGTCGGTGCTCCAGTTGGCCAAGCAGGCGTACAGTGGGATGCAGCAAATGCAGGCATTTTGATCGCGCTTCAGCAGCTTCGTGCTGAGAACCCGAATTTGAAGCTTGGCATTTCGCTCGGCGGCTGGTCAAAGTCAGGTGATTTCTCCGTTGTAGCGGCAGATCCCGCGAAGCGAGCTCATTTTGTAGACAACGTGATCTCATTTATCCAATATACCAATATGGACTTTGTTGACGTTGACTGGGAATTCCCCGCAGAAGTCCGCAAGCCAGACCTCGTGGACAATAAGAATGACGAGGGTGCGCTATATTCCACCCCGGAAGATAAAAACAACTACATTTTGCTGCTCCAGGATTTCCGCCATGCGCTCGATAAGCTCGGCGCCGAGATGGGAAGATATTATGAGCTGACCGTAGCTTTGCCAGCACCAAAGGATAAGATCGATGTTGGCATCGATGTTCAGAGATTGTTCAGCATCGTCGACTTTGCCAATATCATGACCTACGATATGCGCGGTGCATGGGATGAATACAGCGGCCATCAGACCGGGCTATATCCAAACCCGCTTGACCCCCTCAAAGGAAGACATTTATCCATTGATGAAAGTGTCAACTATTTGCTTCAACAAGGCGCACAACCTAATCAAATTGTCATTGGTGCTGCGTATTATACGCGTGGCTGGAATTCGGTATTTGGAGGACCAGACTCGAACCTGCCAGGCCTTTTCGGAGAAGCAGCCTTAAATGCAAAGGATGCAGATCAGACGCCGTCTCGTGGTGCGATTAGCGAGGCTCCGCTTGCTGTAGGTGATGGAGGACGAGCGACAGGAATATGGTCCTTCCGGAATCTGGATAAGCTCAAGGCACAGTTTGCAGATGAGGCAGGACAAACTCGTTTGCAAGAGTATTGGGACGATATCGCGAAGGCTCCATACTTGTACGACAAAGAGTCGGGTGCATTTTTTACGTATGATAATGAACGATCTATCCAAGAAAAGACCAACTATGTACTGGAGAAAGGTCTAGGCGGTGTCATCGCGTGGATGGCTTCCAATGATGCACCGACAACAGTTCCGAATAAGCGTGATCAGCTGACGAAGGCAACAAAGCAAGGATTGTTCGGCAGCGAGAAGCTCAAGGAGCACGAAATAGCGTATACTAGCTTGAATGTCACTGCGGATGTTACACCTTATCAGGAGTCATGGGGCAATGGCAAGGGCTATGAAATTACGATCAGCAATCAGGAAACGTTAAGTGAACAAAGTAACGTACTGCGCAAGGTCGAAAGAGGAGCAGAGACGATCAAGCTTCCTAAGCTGTATATCAAAGCAGATGGGGCCTTTACTTCCGGCGATTGGCTGGCAGGAACCGTGATGAGCGAGAATGGGTATACGGTCGTCGATCTGAAAAGCGTTTATAATGGTAAAACGATTGAGCCAGGCGCTTCCTACACGTTTAAAATCAAGGGAGATGCTGCAGTAGAGAGCATTGAGCTTGTACAGCGCGTATCTGACAACAGTCCGGAAATGAATCGGCAATTCATCTATGGCGACGATGAGCCTAGCAAGAATCAGGCTCCAGTCCTTAACGGTGTTATCGATAAGACGATCAAGGTTGGGGAAGCCTTCGATAAGCTTGCTGGAGTAACTGCAACAGATAGAGAAGACGGTGATTTAACCCATCAAATTCTGGTTATTGGAGAAGTAAACACTAAGCTGCCTGGTCAGTATCGTCTCACTTACTCAGTAGCAGATGCTGAAGGAGCAGTGACGGTTAAGGATCGCATGATTACTGTACAGTCTGACGGGATTCCTGATTATGACTTTGGAGTTGGCCAAGGCATTGAATGGCCGAAGCAGGTAAATGCGCCCTTTGTGGACATGGTTGCCTGGGTGACAAAGCCTGGATACAGCAATAACGGTGCGGCGAATCTTGTGCAGATCGCACAGGATACAGGGGTGAAGTATTTCAATCTTGGCTTCATTCAAGCAACGAGCAGCCAATTGTCGGATGGCAAGATTCAATGGGGCTGGGGCGGTTATTCTGTCTTGAATGAGAAGAATAACAATAACGACCAGTATCAAGGCATTAAGAAGTCCATTCGTGAGCTGCGCGAGATGGGCGGCGATGTCACGATCTCGTTAGGCGGACTGAATGGCACGACATTCTGGCAAGTCACACAAGACGTAGATACACTATTTCGAGCCTATCTGGAGCTTGTCCAAGG
The DNA here is from genome assembly GCF_015558675.1 of Paenibacillus sp. 1001270B_150601_E10. GTDB lineage: Bacteria > Bacillota > Bacilli > Paenibacillales > Paenibacillaceae > Paenibacillus_B. Next base: position 13,808 of record NZ_JADMOL010000017.1, read on the forward strand.
CTACGGCCTTACCCATCTTGATCTCGATATCGAAGGCGGGGCACAGGACAAAGCCATAAATGTTGCCAATGCAAAGGCAATCAAGAAGCTGCAGGATGCTACAGGAGTAGAAATCATTCTCACCCTCCCTGTCCTGCCGAGCGGCTTGACGCAGGTACAGCTGGACGTACTGGAAGCTTATTTGGCAAATGGCGTAGATGTGAAGATTGTAAATATCATGACAATGTGCTACGGCAACGGCACATTGCTTCCAGGTGAGAATTATGGCTCTGCCTCATTAAGAGCCGTGGATTCGACGAAGGATCAGCTCAAGTCGTACTTTCAAAAATATGCGAATGTCAGCCTAACCGATGCTGAGGCGTATGCAAAAATAGGGACGACGCCATCCATTGGGTTTGAAGGCGCAGCACACCCCATTTTTACTACGGAATGGACGCAATGGGTCGTTGATCACGCCAATGAGAAAGGTCTTGGCATGACCTCCTTCTGGTCGATGAATCGCGATGCGATGCTTGAAAGCAATGCTGGCGTTCATACGCAGTATGAATTTACGTCTATCTTCAAGCAGTTCGGAGAGGGAAGCACGCCTCCAGCAAATACGAAGCCTGTCATTCATGGAGCGGCAGACAAAACAATCATTGTAGGCGAGGTGTTCGATCCTCGCGCAGGAGTAACGGCGACAGACCGCGAGGATGGTGACCTGACGGATAAGATCAACATTGAAGGCACGGTTGATCCGTCAACGCCAGGAACATACACCCTTGTGTATAGCGTAACAGATGGTGAAGGACTTGTTGCAGAAGCAATACGGACCATTACGGTTGTACTGCCTGTAAATCAACCGCCAGTCATTCATGGTGCCGTAGATATTATGATCAAGCTCGGAGATGCCTTTGATCCAAGAAAAGGAGTATCAGCTTCGGATGCAGAGGATGGCGATCTTACCGCATCTCTAATGATAGAGGGCATTGTAGATACGAACACAAAAGGGACATGCAGGCTGGTATATTCGGTAATCGACAGCCAAGGAGCAACGACGGTTGTGGATCGAACGATTACGGTAACTGATAAGCTCCAAGATACGTGGGATCCTAATAAAATCTATTTGGTAGGCGATACGGTAATATTCAATGGATATACGTATACTGCTAAATGGTGGGTGCAAGGGCAGGCACCAGGTACAACAGATGCTTGGGAAAAAGAAAAGGTGCTCAATGAAGACGGTAGTGTAGATTACGAAAAAGGTTCTGTCTATGTGCAAGGCGATCTTGTTCGATATGAAGGCAAGCTCTATCTTGCGAAGTGGTGGACACAAAGCGCACCGGGCAGCGACAGCTCTTGGGAGCTTGTACAGTAAGTCATGATAGAGCAGGGGCTAATCGGTTCATGCAGATAACCTGAAGCATCATTTTAGGAATAGATCATGGAGGGTTAGCCCTTCTTTTTACCTATTCTATCGAATTTGAGATTGCCAACGAAGGGATGATTTTTTATAATGATATAAAATGGTAAAATATGAAGAGTTTGTGAATCTGTGTTGCAATAGGATAGGGGTCGTCTAATTGCGTAAATCAGATCATGATAGGAAACATCATTAGATGGGGAAGGGGGGAGATATCGTTGGATCAGCGCAATCGGGAACTGCTTGTCAATTTGTTGGTAGTCTCCATGCTGCTTAGCTTAGTGGGGGTATTGTTTGCGGCTATTCTGGCGAGCTATCTCTACCCGAATATGATAGATGATTATGGTGTGGCGTTGTATTTTTTGCTCTTCATTGTGCTCTATATTTACAATCTCTTTTTAAGTGTCATATACTATGGCATTAGCTGGATGCTTAGGACCTTCTGGAAGCGGATAACCGTGTTTCAGTTGCTTGGCATTGTGACATTATGTATCATCTGTGTGAAAGTCCATGTGCTTGCCGGAGCTGCAGCCTATTCTTCTTTTTTTATCATTTCGATGCTGTCCCTGCAAGTGAACTTGAGAGAAGAAGTCGAAGCGTAGCATGGAAACGGAACCTGCTAGATTCCGTTTTCACTTGCAAGAGGAAGGTACATAGATAAACCAGCCTCCTGTCGTGGAGACTGGCTTCTTTTTTATTCCATTTGTTACAGGCGTGTATGCAACCCTATAATCGTTCCGCCACAATCGTAAAGCTTTTAGGAATGCCGCGATCAAAGACATCAGAGGATTGATTCGGCAGCTCCTGAAGAACCTTGATATACAAGCCTTGGCTTGCGACTGCAGTCACGATTTCTCCTAGCGTCCAATGGCGCAGGCGAACCTTTTGAGGCTCTCCCTGATTCTCTTTCGGCAGGAATTTGCTGAAGGCGACGTCTTTTTCAACAAGTGAAGTATCAAAATAATCTCCGGCTACTTTATGCTTGCGAATATTCGCGGTTGTGCCCTTTGACGTAATTAGCTTTGTGGTTACAGGATGGAAGTCCTGCAGAATCAGCTTGCCGCCTTGGCGGAGCAGCTTCTGAACGACCCCGAACAGAGGTGCAAGATCCTCGAAGTAGTGCAGAATGCCAAATTCCATATACACAATATCATAGGTGCCAGTCAGTTCCTCCTCAGGAAGATGAAGGACATCGTAAAGCAGATATCGAAGGCTAACTCCTGCAGCTTGTGCAAGCTCAGTGGCATACTTCTCGTTTTCAATTGAGAAGTCCACAACTGTTACCTCAGCACCCATTAAAGCGAGCGCCACGGCTTTATTTCCGTTGGATCCAAGCAAATTGATTATGTTTTGACCTTGCAGGTCACCCATATAGTCGAGAACGGAATCGACTCGCTTTATCGGGTCTTGTTTGATCTTGAGTGCAGCTTCCTCCGGTGTTCCGAAGCGGTGAAGCCATGCTTGATAGGCCCCCGTATTCCAGGATTGTTTGTTATGATGCGCTTCCAACGAGACTCCTCCAGTATTATCATTTCATATCTTACATCGAAGCCATGCCTCAATGATGGGGAATGCAGTTCTTTCATCAGCAACAAGAGGTGTCGTCATACGAATAATTTCAGAAGCAGAAGCTGCGCTATTCCAGGCAGCATGCATACTGGGAGTGTGCAGCCTCACTATAGTCGAAGCGTCGTTTCGACAAGGTGTAGGCTCATCTTGTTATGTTACCACGAGTCAGCTTGTCAGTGTTCCCCATTCGATTGGTGAATAACCGTCTAGTCAAAAAATCCAATGGAAATCAATTGATGAATAATTAAGAAATGGTATATTAAGAACATGCCGCTTGGCATATTGGACGCATAAACCATGCATTAGCGGCGTGCTGTAAGACTTTGAGTATATGAATGTTCACATTACTGCTTCAAAGCCGAATAGAATCATAATATTAAGAAACCGTTGATGTCAATAGAAAATGAAGACAGCAAGCAGAAGTGAAACAGACGAACGAGGAGAAACTGGAATGACAAACGATATGAGAAAAATCGAGGATACCAAGCATTTTAATGAGCGTGCGGCGAATTGGACACATACAGCGGAATCTCTCGCGACCATACCCAAACTTGTGGCTAGGCTCCCCATTACGGAGGATACGATGATGCTTGACATTGGAGCGGGAACTGGAATCGTGCTTGAAACAATGAAGCAACAGGGGTTAAAGGCAGGCTTATATGCAGCAGCCGATATTGCGGAGAATATGCTAGAGGTGCTTAAAGAGAATCACCCCAATGCGGAAACGCTGTTGCTGGATTGGGAGCTTCCGATCAAGCTGGAACGCAGCTATGATCTTATTTTGATCTATAACAGCATCCCGCATTTCGTAGACTTCGATGGCATCTTTCAAAATGCTTCTATGAACCTCAAGCCAGGGGGCTTATTTGCGATTGCTCATTCCAGAACGAGAGAAGGGCTCTTATCGCATAGACGGAAGATGGGCATCGTGAGCATGCGGGAACCTATTCCACCCGATCAACAATTTGAGAGACTCGCTTGTGAGCATGGCTTCATCGATGTGTTGTTAGAGGATGATGATTATTTTTATTTTTCATGCAAGAAGGCATAGGTTTTAAAAAAAGACAAGCATCGCGAACGCTAGATCGAAATGCTTGTCCGACGGTTATGGCAGCTGCTCAAACACGGATTTCACTTCTTCATCATTGGTTTCAAGAACAAAGACACCCTTTTGAAGCATTTGATCCATGATGCTGAAGGATTCTTTGGCTTCATTATAGGCATCAATGGAGGCGTACTGATAGATCTTCACTGGCTTTAGATTGTGGTTGAACAAGACACCATCCTGAGCATTAATCATTTCGAATAAAGGCTTATCTTTGGATTCTACCGTGATTCCTTGTTCTTCAAAGAAAGCTAGGACATCATCGAGTGTTTTCGTTGTCATGCTCGTTTCTTCAGAAGAAGAGGCATTAGCCGAGTTGGACTCCGTTTGATTGGATGCTTCTGTCTGATTAGCGGGTGTTGAAGCGGTTTCTGTCTTATCCGAAGAACAGCCGCTAGCTATGACAAGGATAAGTGAAGCGAGGAGAATAAACAGTGATTTTTTCAAATGAATGACTCCTTTACTATTATGTGAATATTCATTCATACGTACATATAGCCATAACGTTTCAAATCTCTGCTTTATAGTAGCCGAAAGGCGCTGCCACAAGAAAAGATGATCTGTACATATAGTAGGCAGAGGCCGTTCGATTTAGTATTTATCGCTAACACCTTAAGAGAAGGAGACATCGCTATGAGATCTTTATTTCAATATAACTGGCAGGTTCGAGACGAATGGTTTGACGCGTTATGCCACCTGCCCATCGAGGAGCTTAATAAGGAGCGCCTTGGTGGCGTTGGCTCCATTCGCAAAACCATTTTTCATATCCTCGATGTGGAATACAGCTGGCTAAGAGCATGCATGGGTTTATCCGATGTTGAATTAAGATTGGAGGATTATCCGGATATTCCATCGCTTCGGACTCTATCAGACAGACTGCGCCCTGATCTTATCGAGTACTTGAATGTGCTAGCGCAGGAAAGTGAGGATAAGCTTGTGTTTCCAGGCTGGATCGCAGGAAAATCCTTTGTGAAGGGCGAAGTTATTCGTCATGTCATGGTCCATGAGGTTCATCATATCGGACAGCTATCGGTATGGAGCAAGGACATCAGTGTAGACGTTGTGTCTGCGAATTTTATCGGTCGCGGACTGGCTGATTGGATAGATTCAACTCAAGAATAGCAAGCAGCATTTTCTTAAATGGCTTCTTCGAAAAAGTTTGAACGAGTAGATAACGAATGGAGAAAGGACGGGAATGATGAAGGATATGGTAATAAAAGAATGGGATGAACTTAATGACGAACTCCTCTGTGATTGCATTGAATTGATTACCGAAACCGTGAATGACGGGGCTTCAATTGGATTTCTTGCTCCACTAACGAAAGAAGAGGCTCATGCGTATTGGAGCTGTGTGATCGAACCTGGCGTTAGAATCTGGGGAGCCTTCGATCATGACGGCAAGCTTGCAGGCTCGATTCAGCTTCACCTTGCGATGAAGTCCAACGGACAGCATCGTGCGGAAGTGGCTAAGCTGATGGTTCATCCTCGTTATCGCAGACGGGGAATTGCAAAAGCCTTAATGAAATCCGCTGAGGAGGCGGCAAAGGAAGAGAATCGATCCTTGTTGATCTTAGATACGCGTGAAGGTGACCCTTCAAATGATTTGTATCTTGCGTTTGGCTATAGGGAAGCGGGGCGCATCCCTCACTTTGCCAAATCGTCAGATGGAACCTATCACAGTACGGTTATTTACTTCAAAGTACTCGAAGCTTTGTAGAAACCTATATCGCTGCATCTTTTCGTCGATGATCAAAGGGCAGCGAAGATTGCATTTGGAACCGTTAGCTTCATTATCACAATAAAGTGGAGAGGCAGAGGGTGTTGGTATGGAGATAGATCTTTCTTTTATCATGATTGTCCTGATACTCCTTGTTGTTGGGAGTTTCATGATGTATCGTGGGTATCGTGGCACGGGACCTTCCTCTATCAAGTTAAAAAGGTTCGGAATCATGCTTATCCTATTTACGATCCTATTAATCATTATTGCGATATGGCAATTATACAGCTATGGGAATCATGGATATGGACACTCGTTTTTTGTACATGAAAGCAGCTTCTGACATCGAAACGTTGAAGTAGCGACTTGTTAAAGGATAAAGCACATTTCAAAATGTAGTAGGAGTAGAAAAGGATGAATCGCAATCTTGAACAAACATTGCGGGTAGGCTCTTCCATGTCTACCCTTGAACGTCCTGAATCTATTATTGAACATAGGTTAAATGTTGGGAGTGGGGATCAGCAGGATCCTGTTGAAGATTCTCAAGTCGCGAGGATAGAGGCCTTACTTCGAGATGCCTCGGATTATATTGTCCATGAACATTATAAGGAAGCACTACAATGTGCGGAAGAGGCGCTGGCTCTTGATCCGCAATATGCGGAATCCTGGTTCATGTTGGGGCAGGCTCATATTGAACTTGGTCAGTTAGAAGTAGGGGAAGCTGCTGTTAAACGAGCGATTGAGCGGGATCTCGATGAGGCTTCCTATTACTATGAGCTGGCTCTTCTCTATGATGATCATCCAGACTTGAATGAAGAAGAAAGCCTGCGCAGGGGCTTCCATTATACACAGGAAGCGGTGAAGCGAGATCCGGACGATTATTCCTATCAATTTCATTTGGGTTATCTATATTATCTTAATGACGAGTATGACGAAGCGGCAGCCATCTTTCATCAACTATATGATCAATGGACGGAGTCTGACGAGACATTATGGGAATTTGATCTAAGCGATCTGCGATATCAAATGGCTGAACTCTACTTGGATATGGGCTATGAAAAAGCATATACCGATGATGCTACAGGCGTTGACTATTACATCAGCAGGGAAGATTTGGACGAAGCACTGAATCACTATGTCAGGGCACTAAGCTTTGCCGTGTGTGAGGCGCAAAGGGACGAAATTGAAGATGCCATCCAATATGTTGAACGATCTAAGCAGTATGTGTTTTTGACGAAACGAAGTCTTAAACTTGCGACCATCCCTGTTGTCCTTCTATTGTTCCAGGATCGATTCTTCAATCTCATGGCACTCCTGTCTGTTATCCTGATCGGCTGCTTGTGCATTGTCCCAAGGTGGAAGCATGATCAGATGTACGATAAGTAATGGTAGAGGGACAAACTTTGCAATTGAATCAAGAGCTTAAAGAAGGTGTCTATATGATCACAATCAGACTGGCAGACGACGTTGAATCGATTGCAAGATTCATGGCCGCAATGAATGGGAAAGCGGATCAGCATGTTGGATACTGCGGCACTCAAGCAGAAGAAATTTATCATACGTTATGCCACGATTTCTCGGAACTTCCTCTTGAGCAATCCATGGTCGCAGCCTATGAGGAAGATGAGCTTATCGGCGTACTAGGGCTAGACATAGATGAAGAACAGCATACAGCGGAGATTTGGGGTCCTTTCGTTTCTCATCCCAAATGGGAGGAGATGTCGCAGCTCATGTGGAACAGGTTGCTATCCCAGATACCGGTAGCGCTAACGACTGCTTATGGCTTTTACAATGCAAAGCATGGTTATGCCGCTTCGTTGATGAGCAGGCTTGGTGCTGAGCGGATAGGCGAGCACACCGTCCTGCGCTTCCAGCGTGATATCTTGGAGATTGAGAAGCCAGAGAACATACTTATTGAAGCATTGACAGAGCGGCATTATTCGGACTTCAAGCTGCTGCATCAAGCAGCATTTAAAGAAGCCTACTATTCTGCTGAAGAGATTCTAAGTCAAGTCGATTCAACGCATAAAGTCTTTGCAGCCATACATGATGATAAGCTAATAGGATATGTATATACGGAAGCGGAGCCTGCGTTTGAAGAAGGCCATATTCACTTTATCGCGGTTGATCCGGCCGCAAGGAAGCAGGGGCTCGGGACGGCTTTACTGCGTCATGCGCTTTCCTTTCTTATGTCCTTTGATGCGATCACATCGTTGTCGCTCTGCGTGAATCAGAGCAACCAAGGGGTGATGTCGATCTATGAACGCGCTGGATTTGAACGCCTCTATGAACTCGTAAACTATCGAATCCATGTGTAGTGCATTTCATAGCTGAATTTTTAATCCAATATGAATGGTTGAAAATAAAAAGGAGAGTTAAAGGATATGTCCTTTAGCTCTCTTCATTTCTAATAAAGGATAGCTTAATATCCTGCTCATAATCCCCGAAGTCACGTCCAAATAGATTCAGGCCATGGGCATGTGCGGCATTCTCAGACACTTCCAGACGCACAGCAATCGGTTTGTTGAAGCTAAGATCAAGCTCTGAGATGGAGGTATCGTTCTGCTTATGTCCATTTAAAAATGAACCATGTTGCGTTACGCGCCACTCTGTCAATTTGCCATACTCGCTCCCCACACGCCATTTCTCCGGTGTCAGCTTTCCTTTGCGATCCCCCAAGTCTCCTTCGCTGGTCCAGGTCCCAATCCGCTGACCATTAATGAATAGGGAGATATCAGAAGGATGCTCCATTCGAAATCCTGGTGCTTCTGAGCACAATTCAGCGCTGAACACAAGCTCATCTAACTTAGTCCCTGGCGGCATCGGATTTGCAAATAGATATTCGACATAGCCCGCTCCAGAAAACCAAAGGAGCTGTGCTTCCGTACGTTCAGGCATATAGAATACACGCGGGTCATCCTGTGATCCAATGATAGAGCCATCTTTTCTCGCCATGCCGCAGGTCGGCTGAACAGAGCATGATGCATACATGCCGATCGGCATCGAGATTTCCTCGGTCTTAAGAAGACCGTCGCCAGGACGATTCGGGAGCTCCAATACAATCGAACGCGCCGTTACATGACAGATCTTCTCGCGATTATTGCCTTGCCATGAGGTGACGAGTCCGGCCTGCTCTAAAGTTTGAACATTGATGGAAATCGTTGGTTGTGCAACGCCCAAAGCCTCAGCAAGCTGGCCCACACTTAAGGGTTGTTCCCCGAGAGCCTCTAGAATGCGTACCCGAACATCTCCTGACAATGCCTTTGCCACTTCAACGATGCGAGAAGCGGGATAGCGAAGGGATTCCTTGCGAATATCGTTCATTCATTTTCATCCTTTGACTCAAGATCAACATTCCACCATCAGTGTACAATGAAAATGATGTATTGTAAAACTATAATATACATTGTAAATAATATATATTAATGCTACAATAGCCGAAAATACGATCCATCAAGAAAGGTTGTGGTGACATGTGTCATGAGCATGTTCAACAAATGAGGGGCGATCTTACCATTCCTAAACCCGAGCATCCTCGTCCTGACTGGTTTCGCGAGGATTGGTTGAATTTAAATGGGGAATGGTCTTTTCAATTGGAAGAGGCCGATAGTCTGCAGGAGGAAAGGATCCATAATCAAATTAGAGTAAGCGGTTACAACGAAAGGATCATCGTGCCTTTTTCATGGGCAAGTCCGTTGTCTGGTATCGGGCGCAATGTAAAGGGAACAGGATGGTACAGCCGTGAAGTCAACTGGTCGCCAAGCAAACCGAACCAGCGCATCTTTCTTTGCTTTGGAGCCGTTGATTATGATTGTGAAGTGTGGATCAATGGTATAGCAGTGGGCCAGCATCAGGGAGGCTATAGTCCTTTCGAGTGCGAAGTGACAACCGCATGGAAATCACAAGACAACGTGATTGTGGTTAAAGCCGAGGATCTGGATCGGGACAACCAAACACGCGGCAAGCAAGGGTATGGCGAGATTCGAGGAATCTGGCAAACGGTGTGGCTTGAAGCACGGCCAGAAGCATATATTTCTTCTGCATTCTTTAAGACACGTGTAAGCGGCGAGGTTGAACTCATTGCTCAGATTAGCTCTTCTAAACCATGGAAGGCGACGCTAAGCCTGCAATTCCCAGATGGGAATGTTCATGACAAGGTGCAGATCCAGCTTAAGAAAGGGGAGCAAAGCATTCACATGCCGTTTGTCGTGCAGGATGCGAAGCTCTGGTCGCCGGACCAGCCTTACTTGTACGAAGGACAGCTGCAGTTGTTAAGCAGCGTTGATCAGGACAGCGTTAGCACGTATTTCGGCATTCGTGAGATCGGAACAGTTAAGTACGGTGAGAGAGACTACCGATGGATCACGTTGAATGGAAAGCCGATCTATTTGAATGGCGCACTGGATCAATCCTTTAATAAGGAGGGGTACTTTACTTACCCAAGCGATGAAGCAATGCGTGAAGAGATCTATTTAATGAAGCGCCTTGGCTTGAATATGGTACGGATTCATATCAAGCCGGAAGAGCCGCGCAAGCTGTACTGGGCTGATAAGCTGGGTATTCTTGTGATGGAGGATATGCCGTGTTTCTGGGGTGAGCCTGAACCTAGGGCACAGTCGGGTTATGAGATTGAAGCAAGCGAGATCCTGTTGAGAGACCGCAATCATCCTTCTATTTTCTCTTGGGTGATGTTTAATGAAACATGGGGGCTAAAAACGAACAGCTCGCTAAGCAGCGTGACAGGCACACCCGATATTGCTAAGTCCTATTTGCCTAAGACACGCGAATGGGTAAGCCAAATGTACAAGATGGCAAAAGCAATGGATCCAACCCGTCTCGTAGAAGACAACTCACCTTGCAATGGGGACCACATCGTAACAGATATCAACACCTGGCATTTCTATGTGAATGGCTATGAGGAAGTTTGTGCTCATCTTAGCGAGGTGGTAGATAAAACTTTCGTGGGCTCCTCCTACAACTATATCGGCCATAACAAGCAAACGGACGCTCCCTTACTGAACAGCGAGTGCGGCAATGTATGGGGCGTAGAAGGAGGCGGAGCTGGAGACAGCGATATCGCCTGGCACTACTTCTACATGATGAATGAATTCAGACGTCATGATAAGCTGTGCGGCTTCGTATTTACTGAATTCAGAGACGTTGTGAATGAGTTTAACGGCTATTATCGTTTGGATGGGACAGAGAAGCATTTTGGCTATGAGGACTTTGTGGCTGGAATGACGATTGCTGACCTTCATGCCCCTGACTTTGTCGTTGTTGACGGCCCGCCTTGCAGAACGGTCTCATGCAGCGCCACTCAGCAGGTGAAGTTATTAGGCTCAAGCTATGATGACCAATATCATGGACAGCAATTAACGCTGGATTGGACCTTAAGCTATGATCAATTTGGAGTAAGACAGAAGAGCGAATCAGGCACAATTGAGGTGCAGTGGCAGGATTATGGTGTCTTTCCGCTAGCTGTGCTTGAGGTCAATATGCCGAATGAGGATGCTTTAGCCATTCTGTCTTTACGTCTTCTTGATGACAAAGGAGAGGTTGTGTCGCGGAATTTCACGACATTCGATGTACAGAGCGGCAAATCGGACGGCTGCTATGCCCTTGATGGAAGCTATTTTTCGATTCCGGTGGAAAAGGTTCGCGAGCACAGCTTTGAGTACCAGTGGGATGCGATTCAGAAGCAGAAGGTATGCGGTGCTAGGGAGGGTTCGTTCGTCTATGATATCGTTCTTCCTGAGACGGAAGAGCATGGACCAATATATTCGCTTGATCTGTGGTTCGAAGCAAGCTCATCGCAACTGCTTGCGCGACATCGAGAAGGGGCGAAGCGCAGGGAGATCTTAATCGATCTCATGTATGGTGATTCGGCTGAAGTGGAGTATAATGCTAACACCTATTATATGACGGATGAGGATAAGAAGCCTTCTCATATTCAAGTCTGGATAGATGAAGAATGGGTGGGTTCATTTGCTCTAGACGATCATCCGGCGGACAGCAGAGGGGTTCTATCCTGGCATTATCAGCCATCCACGAAGCAGCTGGATGAAGCAGGATCTTATGGCACACTGTGTCACTTATCATTGCCAGGCAGAGTTGCAGCAAGGCTCGATCAGAAGCGTCGCTGCAAGCTTCGAATTCAAGGAGATGAGGGCGGTGTGTCCCTATACGGCCGCAATGCCGGTCGCTATCCGATAGATATCGTGATACGTTATCGATCTCTGTAAACATGATCAAAGATATAAAGGAGATGTAGAGATGAGAGGGATAACGAATCCGATTGTTCCCGGTTGGTATGCAGATCCTGAAGCAAGAAGATATGAAGGCAAGTATTGGATCTATGCCACTCGCTCATTTACCGAATATACGAAGCAGATGAATATCGATGCCTTCAGTTCCACAGATCTGATTCACTGGGAGAAGCATGAGGGAATCATTGAGATGGCCGACTTTCCTTGGATTTGGAGGGCTGTATGGGCACCGACAATCATTGAGCATAAGAACAAGTATTACTTGATCTTTGCCTCAAACGATATTCAATCAGACGACGAGATAGGCGGCCTTGAGATAGCGGTATCGGATCATCCGGCAGGTCCGTTTCGAAGCTATCTGGATCGCCCTTTAGTTGATCGTTTTATTCAACGTGCACAGCCTATCGATGCGCATTTGTTCAAGGATGATGACGGCGCCATTTATTTGTATTATGGCGGCTGGGGCCAATGCAATGTGGCGAAGATGAACGATGAAATGACAGGGTTTATCCCTTGGGAGGACGGGGAGATATTCCGTTCGATTACGCCTAAAGGCTATGTAGAAGGACCTTGCATGCTGAAGAAAGAAGGACAGTATTATCTCATGTGGTCGCTTGGAAATTGGGTGGATGGCTCGTATCGAGTCGCTTACGGCGTGAGTCATCATCCAGCAGGGCCATTTGAGGATAAAGGTGTGATTCTTGAGAGACAGGAACCGATTGCAGAAGGTCCTGGCCACCATGGCTATTTGCATATTCCTGATACTGACGAGTGGCTCATTGTATATCACCGGCGCTATATCGGAGACATGGAGCCTGGTAATCGCATGCTGTGCATCGATCGGATGGATATTGCAGACGGGGTTATTAAGCCAGTGGTCATGACGAATGCATGGGAATCCCTATAAGGCAGTAAAATTGTAGTTAGAGCTCTTCTATTTGTGCTGGGATTGGCCCCATGCTAGAATAGGAGAGCTTTTTTGTACACTCATGATTTTGATTCAGGCGATTGTGTTTTGATAAAATATAGAGATCGAGAAGCTGAGAAATAAAAGGTAACTTCCGATTATGGGTACATCAAGTAAGGAGAGAGGTGCAGCCATTGAATTCACGGAGTGAGAATCTGATTCGTACGGCAGCGGCATGGATCAAGGATTGCCAAGAACCTTCTAGTTACGCCTGTATCGGAGGTTCTGTTGCAAGAGGGGATGCTGACCTTTATAGTGATGTCGATCTTACCCTCTATGGTACTAAGCGGACAGGCCATGACCAGAATTTCATTTACAAAGGTGAATATATTCAATTAGAAGAGTGTTTGCTTGAGGAACTCCCCACAAAAGAGGCGATTGCAAGGCAGCCATGGGCGCATCGATTCTGGAATGAATGCTATATTCTACAGGATGAGGACCACACTCTTTGTGAGCTTCAGTCCTTTTGCCGTGATTATGTCGGATCTGAGGGTGGAAGACAACGAATGCTGGAGGAAGTCACACGAATTGCTCATCAGAGATTGGCTGACGGCATGGCTAGCTGGAAGGCAGGAAACGGAGAGTCGGCGGCGATTGCCTGCTTCGGTGCTTGGGCGGAGGCCGCATATCTTTATATGTGGCTCGCAAAAGGCTCCTTAGCTACAGGAGAGCTGATTCCGCTGCTTCGAGAGACGATTGATCTGGACAGCATCCTGATGTTATTTTTCACATGCCCCACTCAACATGATGTTTGGCATAAGCCCGTATCTACAGTGAAAGCGCTTCGAGCTTATCTGATATCACAAGGAACGGAATTCCCTTTTGGACTATCGGATCTGCAGAATCAGCTCATTGAGCGGAAAGCAGCTCGCTATATGCAGTACAAGGACTGGCAGAACATATCTTATCAATTGTATGCAGAGGCACTGTGGCTGTATTTCGAAACCTCCAATGGTGTTTCTTTCGAAGACTATAAGTCGAATTTGCCAAGCTTCCTGCAGCGAGAAATGGAAGGATTGGGATTTGTAAACCTTTCGCAGGAAGGGTGCAGTAAGCTTCAGCAGAGTACAGAGGAGTTGCTTCATCTGTCAGAAGCACAACTACTCCGGAATATTATGTGAAGCGAAAAGGGGGAGCCAATAACGTGAAAGCCATAATCGTGCAGTCCTATATAAGGATTGAACGGGCCATGATTGATTTTGAGCAGAAATGCATCACCCATCATTGTGAAATCATCATGTTTCCCGACAGAATCAAGACGGAACAGCACGAATTTGAAATTAAAGAGGTGTTTGATATGTCTTATAAGCCGCTCGGCGGCGAAGAAGGGCTCTTGTATCTCCATACAAAGTATGGGGTGTACTCTTATATGGTGAGAGACCACCCGAAGGCGTTTATTCAGAAGTACAAAGAACTTCTGAATAAACGCCCGTAATCGCACATTGAATGAGCGGAGGATGAATATGACAGGCAACTTGCTTCATTTCCCGACACTCTAATAGAATACTTCTTTCCCTACCCGACTCACTGACAGGGTTTCAAAGTGTAAGCCATATGAACGTAGTGGGTTGTAAATTAAGGTTGGGCGAAGATCTACGGTGCATAACTAATTGATCGCTTATCTTAATTTTAGGCTATCAAAATATTAATGGTGATGATAAGTGTACAAAAATAACTTCCATATAACGGAAGTTATTTTTGTTATGTACTTCTTAACCTAACGCCCCGATAGTTTAAGTTCATTTATTCATAAACGATTGGGTATTAACTCTGTTTTCATTAGGGTAAACAGGTGTCTATGACAGCCTTATTCTTTTACGAACAAAATATAACCAAATTAGTTGCACAATAAGTATAAACATAAACACAACACCTAAAATAATATATGAAATAATTCTTACTTCAGGAGTTTGTGCAATTCCAGCTCCATCTACTTGTCTTGTTCCGATAATAATAGCAAGAAAAGAAAAAATGACTAACCAAAAAACATTTGCACCCCACCAGAGCTTCACCCTTCTTCCTCCTTTCCTAAATACTATACATATTGCAATAGGGAAAAATTATGAAAAAGTGTAAAAATTCAATTATATCGTAAAATTATCCTGCGCAGCTAGTTAAATAAGAAAAATAATTTATATCGTATACTTAAATAACCTAAGTGTGCGATATGTTTCTGAATTTTTTATTAGATTTCCTTTAATAATCAAGTCTTTCAAAGTGACTTCATTTATCTGGTGTTGAACACTTTCTAATACCTGAAACCGAGTGAGGTAACTGTACAAATATAAAAAAAGTATGTAGATATAGTATTTTGTTCACCTCATAATAAACTAATAATTATAGTCCAACTTTCCTGTTACAGTAATCGTTTTGGTCTTGCTATCCCATTCAATCGTTTGACCCAGCAATAAGATAGCTTCACGTATAGGGATAAGAATATTGCCTTGAGTAGAAGTGGAAGTAGCATTTTTCATTTCATGATAAGTTTTAATTTCTTTATCATCCGTCATTGTCGAAATTTCAACTCTCTGTGAACTTTTGTACCAGGAATGGAGTTCATCTACGCTTACTCCTGAGGTTTGAGAGAAATGCGCGATCATACTTACTTTATCTTTCTAGAAAGGAAATATGTGTCTGAATTAGGAAAATGGATATATTTTATTTAGTCGTTCTAGGTTCTAATCGGCCACGTTTTCACAATATTCTTTGGAATTCTCAATTCAACTAAAACAACGTAGTCTTACGAGGAGGTATAATCAAACATGAAAAAAACTCCTTACACTAGACAAATCTAGCATAAAGAGTTTGATTCATTTATATCTCATACCACTTAATCTCGTTAGCCTCTAGCGTAAGCGAAAAACTGGTGCCGTCACCGCGATAGATGACGGTTTCCTGCGGCTCGTACGTGTTATTGACGACGCAGTATTTGCCGTTCTTGACGTAGGCATGAACTTCTACATGGTAGTTGTCACTGAACCAGTGATGCAGTTCATCTTCACTATGAGTGCTCCAGAGAATAGCCCGATAGAGCAAGCGACTATTCTCAAAGCTGTACGGCAAGCCGCTGATGTAGACGCCGCGTCCCTTGCCGAATTCGTTGACGGCAAGCTGTACGTCCTTGTCGATGTGACGAAGTACAGACGTGCCCTCAAGCGCGAATACGTTCTTCTTGCCCTCACCGAAGTCGATGACACGCTTGCCTGCTTTATCGAGCTTGCAATCCGCTGTGATGAAGTGGTCGTGCTCCTCCCAGTTATACTTATCATAGCCAAGTGTGAAGCCTCGCTCCAGTTCAACGCCTAGGATGTTCGTCAGTTGTAAGTAGCGTCCGTTCGCTTGATGCGCAGCAGGCTCTCCGACCCCGATGAAGCCGCCGCCACGATGTACGAACTTCTTCACGGCTGTAACGATGTCCGTATCCAGCCACCAGCTGCCACCTGTATATGCCGTGTCACCATCCCCAACATTTAAGATGACATCGATTCCATCAAGGATGGAGGCATCCTGCTTAATATCGTCGAAACTGATAAACTTGACATCAAATGGCGCACCGGATAGCGTCTCGATAATGCCAGCATAGCTGTAATTTGGTTTATAGTAGAGCGCATGATGAACCATATGATTGCCCCACGCCCGCATTTTACCCCAGCAATTAAGAACGGCTACCGTTTTCACGCAATAAGGCGTTGTGCCTTGAACGTTGTCATACAGCGTGCGAAACTCGTCGCAGACGCTCTCCACATAATCAATGAAATCTGGGAAATCAAGCGCCAGCTTCAAGTAGCCGCCATAGCCGATTCGGTCAATCGGCTTGCGCAAAATTGCCCGTCTTGCTGTTACCCAGTTGACCTTGGCTTCTTTTACCGGATCTCCGCCTTCATAGAAAGTATCAGGGAAGAAGTAAGGTAGAAAACGTCCTTCGGTATAGTTCACTCCAGGGATGTCACTAATTAGTCGCAGCGTTGAACCATTGCCGACACTTCCAACTACGGCATCTAGGCCAATGGTAGGGAACTCCTCCATGAATGGCTCTGTGCCGATCCAGTGGTCACCGAGGAACATCATCGCTTCCTTCCCATATTCATGTGTAATATCAACTAATTCCTTCGCGAGGATTGCAACCTCCCGGCGTTGATAGGCTTGGAAATCACGGAATTCCTTCGTTGGAATACGATAGTTGTTATTGAAGTAGCCTTGATCGATGATATATTCAGGCCGGAACGGATAGCCGACTTCCTGTTCAAACTGCTCAAGAATATAAGGACTGACCGAAGCGGAATAGCCATACCAATCTACATATTTCTCACGTGCAAGCTCATCGAAGACGAGCGTGAATTGATGGAAGAAGGTCGTAAATCGAATGACATCAACGTAAGCATGCTCTTCAATAAATTGACGCAGACGCTGCATCGTGAATTCACGAGTTTTTGGTTGACGAACATCAAAGGTAATCTGATGCTCAACCCCTTCCCAGCTATTGGTTACGGCATTATACATATGTACAGGATCCCACATAATATAAGCCAAAAAGCTAACGGTGTAATCATGGAACGGAACCGCTTCAATGGTCACACAGCCTGTTAACTCATCATAGCTCCAGGCTTCCGTGGAGACGACTTCCCCTGTCGCACGATCGATAACTTCCCACCAACGCTTGATGTCATCATTACTGTTCACCTTCAGCATATCTGGATAGAGGCCCTTCATTAGCGGAATCGCTAAGTTAGCATCTTCTGCCGTATAAAATGGCGTCATCAGATACATCTGCTGAATCTCATCTGGATTTGCTATAGCCCATGCATTGGCTTTACGAGTTGTATAGTAAGTAGAGTAGACTTTATTGCCTGTGTTGCTCAGCTCAGTTGGAAAATCAGTGCCATCACAGTCGCGGACAGCATCTGCACCCCAGCGCTTCATGATTTCTTGGGTTTGTGCAATGACATCTAAATCTGTTGGAATGGTGACACGCCCATATTTATTATTCATGACAATCTCTCCTTGTTTGTTATTTGTATTTACGATTATAGAACCATAGAAGTCCTATCAACATCGCCAGCCCAAACAGCATGAGCCCTAGACCAGCAGCACCGATGCTTTTTTGGCCAATAATGACAAGAACGGTAGCGACAATAAAGACGATCAGCATCAGCATATTACGCAACGTCTCTCTCAAGGAATCATTCATAATAGCACCTCAACCTTTCAGTCCGCCCATGGTCATCCCCTGGGTCAGCTTCTTTTGTACTAGAATATACAGGATCAGGGTTGGCAGCATGACAAGCACAAGACCGGCATACATCTGACCATATTGAACAGCAGATTTTTGTGCTGCCATTAGATTCATAAGGCCGACAGGCAAGGTACGAAGTCCAGGCTGCGTGAGCAGTGTCATTGAGATGATATATTCGTTCCAAAACGAAAGGAAATTAAATAAAATAACAGTCACAATACTTGGTTTAGCCATCGGCATAATGACTTGAACCATCGTTCGGAAGTATCCTGCACCGTCAACAGAAGCTGCTTCTTCGTATTCCTTCGGCAGTGATTTGAAGTAGCCTGACAGCAGATATACGGTGAATGGTAGCGCCATCGCAGCATAGACAAGTGCTAGAATGAACAAATTATTTAGGAAGAACGGGTGTCCGATGATGCTGCGAATCGTTTTGTCACCATTGTTGAGCATGAGAAAGATCGGGACGACAATATAGTTCACATTGATGAACAATCCAGCCATGAACAACGTGTTCCAAAAGGCATTTCCTTTAAAAGTATATCTTGAGAGAACATAGGCTGCTGGCAAAGCAATAATTAGGAGTAACCCAAGTGCTAAAACGGTTACGATAACCGAGTTGAGCATATAGCTGCCCATGCTTGCCTTTTGCCACGCATCAACAAAGTTCTGCAGGTGAAGTCCTTTGGGCAGCGCCCATGGACTGCCGTAAAATTCAACATCTTGTTTTACAGATGCAGTAAACGCCCAAGTTAACGGGACGATGATGATGATTGCAAGCGTTGTCAACAGGAAGTAGATAAAGGCCTTATAAAATGAATTGCTGCCTGTTTTCAGCGTGTGGTTATCTTTCCTCATATTGTCCCCTCCTTTAAAATTCCAAGTGTTCTCGTTTGGTAACCGCGTTCAGAATTGCTGCTAGTGCAAATGAGAACAGGAATACAACGACACCAATCGCCATACCGTAACCATACGATGAATTCGTATAAGCTTCCTTGTACATATAGTTCAGGATTACCTCGGTAGCACCATCCGGACCACCACCTGTCATCGCTGTAACGAACAAAAAGCTCATATTAATGGTGCTAATGATAAAGAAGGTAAGCGTCGTGCGAATGTTCGTCCAGATTAAGGGAATCGTAATGTTGAAAAATTGCTGTGTGCGGCTTGCGCCCTCAAGGTTAGCAGATTCATATAAGCTTTCTGGGATATTGGCCATGCTTGCCATATACATCACCATATAATAGCCTATGGCCTGCCAAATCATTGCACCAGCGAGACTGAATATGACAATTTTTTGATCACCTAGCCAAAGAACGGGTTCTGATTCAGCACCTTGAAATAAATTCAGGAATGCATTTAACAGTCCGTTGTTCGGATCATAAATCGCTGAAAAAATAGCACTAATAACGACAACGGATAGAATATTCGGGATATAAAATACAACTCTGTAAAAGTTCTGTCCCTTGAGCTTCTCTCGCGTAAGCATGGATGCAAATAGAAGCGCAAATGCAAAAGTAATGATAGATACGATGACGATCAGCAGGATGCTGTTTTGCATCGCTTGATAGAATTTTTCACTTTGAAAAAGCTTCGAGAAATTTTGCATTCCTACAAAGGTTTTGTCATCTGTGTAACCACCCCATTTATATAGCGACATCCGGAACACGTCGATTGTCGGGATAATTAGAAAGATAACAAAAAGGGTGATCGCCGGTGAAAGGCAAAAGAATATGAAGCGTCCTCTTCCTTTGTTGTGTTTCATAGCCTTAACTCCTTCCTATGGTAACGTAATGTAGGGCAGCGAGGCTGCCCTACATTACGTGCTTGCCCAAACCCATGTCAAGCCATGCTATTATTTTTTCAGAGCAGGGCGTAAGGCGTCGCTTGCTTTCGTTATGGCTTCCACCCATTGCTCCTTGGTTTTGGCGCCCGTAACGAGAGAATCAACTGTACCGAACACCGCATCAGAGATGCTAACGCCTTCAACAGGATCTGTGGTTGCGAAGGCGCCCATCGCCGCTTTAGCGCCTTGATCATAAATGCTATAGAAAAGCTTGTTGTCGCCGTCCAGCTTGCTAGACATCTCTTTGATTGGCTGCACTGCACCTGCTTTAGCGAAGATAGAAGCTGCTTCGTCCGAATATAAATAAGCGATAAATTGCTTCGCTAGATCCGCGTTTTGCGCTTTGGCAGGAACCCACATTTGCTCAAAGAAGGTGTAGGAATACCGGTCTCCTCCTTCAGTGATAGATGGGAGTGCAGTGAAGCCCCATTTAAAGCCCTCTGCGCGAGGCGCTTTGCTCATTTCACCTACGACCCACGTGCCGTTAGGCATAAAGAGCGCTTTGTTGTCCAAAATCAGTTGTTGGTTTTTCGTGAAATTATCTTTATTTCCATTCGCAGGAACCGTTTTATCCGTGTAAGAAGCCAGCTTAACTACGAGGTCGAGTGCTTGATTCGCTTCTGGCGTTTGCCAGATTCCTTCCGTGTAGTTCATCACTTTGGTGAAAAATTCAGGACCTCCTACCTCATTCAACAGCGCGTAGAAGAAGGCATCGAAATAACCTGTGGTTGGGTAAGAGAATAACGCGATTCCTTCAGCTTTCGCTTTATCGCCTAAAGCCCACATCTCGTCCCATGTCTTTGGAACTTCCCAGCCTTTCTGTGTAAACAGGTCTGCGTTAAAGAATAGACCGCAAGGACTATAGAACGTTGGCATCAGATACGTTTTACCGTCTCCATAAGGATTCGTAATGGTGGTGTCTGTGAAGCCTGGAATGAGCTTTTCTTTTACGGTAACGCTTTCACCAGGGATTGTCATGGAGAGCACATCCGTAAGATCAGTAAGGTTATTATCCTTGATAAAGGTTTCGGTAAGACCCTTAGGCTGGCCGACCGCTAGATGAACAATATCTGGGAATTCACCGGATTTCATACTAGGTCCAATAACATCTTCGATCCTTTTATCAATGGTTAAATCAACCTTTACGTCAGGATTAAGCTTCTCAAAGGACGCAGCAACCTGTTTCCATACGTCTGCTCCGTAAGCGGTTTCCAATGCAGCGAATTTTATTGTACGAGTATCGCCGCTCTTACCACCTGATTCACCAGGAGCTGTGTTCAAATTACTTTCATTACTGCCGCCACAACCTGCAAGACCGAGTGTCAATGATGCCGTTAGTACAAGGCCAACTATTCTTTTCATATGAACCCTCCACATTTCGTTTAATTGTAGATGACTGCTTGTTGACTAGATTACGCATTCAAATTGCTGATTACAATTAGCTTTGCTGATGTCGATAGAATCGTCCATAGAGATGCAAAAATTATCTAAAAGTTCAACCAAGGATGTCATTTTAAAAAATGTCATGTAAGGATTATTCAAAAAGTTATGTGATAAAAGTGGATATAAGCTAAGATTGTACATAGATTATTTCATTTTATTTATGTACGCTTATAGAACAATTACGTATAGTAGAAATATTCGAGGCATTGGAAAAGTGCTTAGGAGTGGACGCAATGCGGAAAATGGCAGGTTTATTCTTAGTCGTTATTCTTATAGGGTGCCTCATGGGATGGAGTAATAATGCCGTTTCCATTCAAGATAGTTCAATATCTACCGAAGAGGGTTTTATTTTTAATGACAAGGAATTAAGTATTGCCGTATTTCAAGGTGCATATGGACCTGAATACTGGGAAGAAGTCATCACGATGTTTGAACAAGCGTATCCGGGCGTGAAAGTCAATTTGACAATCAGCCCCAGAATTACTGATGTCATCAGGCCTCAGCTGGTGGCAGGTAACCCACCGGACTTTTTAGCAATTATGGATACAGAGCAGAGTGGGATAATTGACGCCTTAGTGAAGGAAAAAGCCTTGTTAGATATTACGGATGTTTTTGAGAGCAAGGCATTAGACAAGGATCAGTTGCTGAAGGATATGGTTCTTCCGGGCATGCTTGAGAGTACGAGATTTTCACCGTACCAAGACGGAAAAATCTATTTGGCACCATTTAATGCGGGTCCGATGGGGTTGATTTACAATAAAAATTTATTTCGAGAAAAAGGGTGGAAGCTGCCCGAAACATGGGATGAATTCTTCGCATTGGATGAGGAATTAAAGAAGGAAGAGAATTTCCTTGTCGATGAGCAGGGAAAGAAGAAGAAGAGAGCCTTGTTTACCTACCAAGGCATTTATCCGAATTACTTAGAGGAAATCATGTATCCTTCCATTGCGAATACGGCTGGTATTGACCACCTTAAACGAATTTTTGCGTATGAACCCGGCTCTTTCAGAACGAAAGCGGTTAAGAAAGTTCTTGATACATTCGCTAAGCTTGGTACGAAAGGCTTTTTAATGGATGGGACGTTTGCCCTGAATCATACGCAATCACAAACTGATATGATGCTTGGGAAAGCTGTATTTATTGTCAATGCAACCTGGATGGAAAATGAAATGAAAAACTCGCCTAGAGAACCGGGCTTCGAGTTCGGCATGATACCTGTTCCTGTATTCAAAAAAGGCGATCAACGTTATATTCTTACAAGCTACGAACAATTTTCGATTCCAGCAAGGGCCAAAAATCCAGAGCTAGCCAAGGAATTTCTGAAATTTCTTTACACCGATGCATCCGTTAAATTGTTTGCAGAGAAATCGAATGGTGTATATGCGCTCAAGGATGCAAAAGAGCATTCAAAGCCTTACTTATCGCCGGGTGTATATGAAATGTTCAGTGCATATGACGGAGCAACGATAATTCTCCAAGATTGGATATCTATTCCGAAGGGTTCGGAGATCGATATAAAGGCAGAGCTGTTCAAGAAGGCGATGACCCCAATCATGACGGGGAAGATGACGACGGATGAGTGGATGGAAAACGTCGAGAAGGCATTTGGAATCATTCAAGCGGAGATCGCAGTCGAAGTGTCCCACGCGTCGTCATAGTGACGCATGGGACGCTTTTATTTTTAGCTATTTCTTTTAGATGCTAATTGTCTAGGCTTATATTCAGAAGGAGAGATGCCGAATTGTTTTTTAAATAATCGATTGAAGTAGAATTGATCGCTTATGCCGACCAACGAGGCAACCTCCTTCATATACATGCTGCCCTTCATGATTAAGTCTGCAGCTTTATTCATTCTAACTTGGTTGATATAGGTAATCAGGCTTGTCCCTACTTGTTCCTTAAACACACGGCACAAATAATTCTCGCTGAAGTTAACATGATCCGCGATCATTTCAAGTGTAATTTTATCTTGGTAATGCGATTCGATATATTGAATAACATCTTGTACTTCTTTCTTTAATATTGGTAGAGTGGAGACTTCCGGAAATATATTTAAACATTCGAAGGCTTGCCATGTCTCGGACAATAGTTCATCCATTGTTTTGCATTTCGCAATGTTTTTACTATGATTTTTATATCGCTCTGCATCATGGACTTGAATCTTGCTTTCACTTAATGGAATATAATCAAGGCACTTCATTATGAATTCTTTGACGGTATCTGGGTGAATTTGTTTGCGCTTACATTGTTGGGCTAGTGATCCCAGCCTACTTTTGATCGAATCCTTGCCATCCTTTTGCCACTGCTGAAGTACGGATGTCGAGTAATCCACATAGTTTGTTTGTCCCATATTTAATGCAAATTCGACTTCACTCACATCAATCACAGCATGATGATGATAGAAATTAATTTGCATGGCGTCCATACAGACCCAATATTTCCGCCTTGCTTCATCATAGCCAACAAATTCTTTCGTAAATACGATAATAGGTTCTAACGAAATATACATTTCTATTAATTTGCAAATTTTGCTCATAAAATCGATCGGTTCCATATGATGCTCTTTCAGCTGATGGACTGGAATCAACGCAATAATGCTGTTGGCGTCTACTTGAAATACTTCCATATCGTTGACCGTCTCAATGAGATTTAGGATCGTATTTTCGATAAACGATGCCGAAATATTTCCTTTCACCCTGTGTTCATCGGAAGCGTCCAAATCAAATGTGATATAGAATAGATAACAGGGAGTTGTCCACAGATTCAGTGCGATTTGTTGATTTTGCAGGAAATGATGAATATCGTAATTTGTATCTGTAAAGTAATCTTTTAAAATGGAATTCTTGACGCTTTTTAGATTGTTTCTCAAAAATCGGTCCTTCTCTTCCTGTTCTTGTAAAGTATGCTGCTCTTCCTGGAGAAGAGTGGCTGTCTGCCGAAGCTGTGTGATAAGGCCCTCCGTTTGGATACTAATTTTAAGAATATAATCAACAGCGCCAAGCAGCATCGCTTCGCGAACAAGCTCATAATCCCCGAAGTTACTTGCCACAATAACCTTTCCTTTATAGTTTTGCGCGTTAAGCTCTCGCATGAATTGCAGGCCATCCATATTCGGCATTTTGAGATCTGTAATTATGATATCTGGTTTTAATTTTTTCATCAAATTCAAAGCTTCTTTCCCATCAGAAGCCGTTCCGCAGATTGGAAACCCAAGCTCATCCCAATGGATCATCGTTCGAAGGGCGATTTTTACAATTGGTTCATCGTCTACTAGCAGCACATTATACATTGTGAAGACCCCCTTGTAACTCTTTACTCATGTTTAGGAATGATTATTTTACAACGGGTACCTTGACCGATCGCACTCGAAATAAATAAACCATATTCTTCTCCATAGTAGAGCTTAATGCGTTCATTCACGTTCATAATCCCGATGCCTGACAATTTTTTATTATTGTGCGGGGCATGAACAAGGCTTGTATCAAATCCTTTGCCATTGTCGATGATTTCAATATGAATCCGGTTTTCGATTTGCTGTACTTTAATTTTTATCTCAATGAACTTTCCATGATCGGATAAACCATGAATGATCGCATTCTCGGCCACAGGCTGCAAGATCAATTTAGGAAGGCGGCAGTTGAGAAGATCTTCATCGATTTCATATTCAAAATGAAAGCTATCAGCATAGCGAATCTTCTGTATCTCAAAATAATGGGTTAGATTATGAATTTCCTGTTCAATTGTAATTTCCTCATCCTGATCCAAGATCGTACTGTGAAGTAATTCAGATAAGGAGCTGATGCCGTTGCTTAGCACCGGAACTTGATTGATAATGGCCAGCCATCTCAGTGTATTCAAGGTATTGAATAGAAAGTGTGGATTAATTTGAGATTGAAGCATCTGGAGCTCGAGCTCACGCTTGCGCTTTTGATCCAGTTTCTGATTGTGCATCAGCTTCTCAATTTCATCCACCATGCTATTGATTTTGCGTGAAAGCACGCCCATTTCATCCTCATGATGGTCTTGAATACGATTCGAGAATATGCCATTTGAAATCTGATTGCTAAATGTGATGATTTTTTTGATCGGTTTTACGATGCTGTTATACATGAAATAGATGATGACAATGCAGAAAAGGACGATGATCAGGCTGATCAACGTTATGCTGGTAGTGATTCTGTTCGTCTCGGAATTAATGTACGAATAAGGCATCATTGATACGAGATACCAGCCGACTTGCTTATTATAGATATAAGAAATTTGTTGATATTCATGATTGATCTGTGCAGAAAATGAGTGGCTACCCTGTGCTTGTTGTTCCTTGATTAATTTGAAAAGTTCGGGCCCAGCATACGATTCTCCTAATGCGATCTCTTTGTCATTGGCAGATAAAACGCTTCCATCACGACCCATAATCATGAGTTTCGAGCCCGTTCCTAAATCGATGCTAGATAGAATGTTTTTCGTGAACAGTTCGTTACTGATGAATACAAAGGCATATCCGATCTGGACTGAGCTGTCATTCAAGGCATGTATTTTTCTACCCAAAACGATGGTGTCGTACGACCTTACAGTTTTAATATAAGTAAGGCCATCGTACGGGGCATTCTTATCGACATCTTGTATGGCTTTCTCCAAGGCTTGACTGCTGATGGTCTCGAATCCCAGTTCATAAAATAGATGATGGTTCGAATCCACGATGCTTACGTTAACGACGTGGGAAGGAAAGATCGTTCTGAATATGTTATCCATTGCGGCTTCCTTGGCATTCTCATCGACTTCTTGCTGCGTGACTTCTTTAGACAGGTTCGCTTGAACAAATTCATTTGTCGAGATTGATCCACACAGATATTGATAATTCTGGAGCTCGGCAAGCAAGCTTCTATTGACTAAGGTGACAGCCTGATAGGTGGATTTGCTGAGCTTGTCGCTGATCGATTCCGAATAGATTTGATAGGCGTAATATCCAAGAAAGATGATAGGAAGAACCGAAACGACCAGGAAAGTGCTAATTAATCGATGTTGAATCTTGAATTTACGTAACATAAATCTGGCCCCTTCATTTGTTAAGCCTATATTATCATAGATATCGAGAAAAGCCTGTCTACCATAACGCAATTGGGTAGGATAGTCCAAAAAGAGAATAAAATTGTCTATCCGATGAGGGCAATGAAATAAAATCTAATTATGAGAAAAAGACGATAACGACTAGTGATGTAACCGGACATATAAAAGCTAATATCATCCATGAACTTGTTTACTTTGTTGCTGTATTACGAATGCAATATCTAATAATAAGGTTATAGCATAAAATAACAACGCTTTCATAAGAAAGGGGAGAGATCTCATGACTAGAAGCGTTATTTCATCATAAAAAAAGGAGAATAAATTATAGATAACCAGTTTTATTTGTCGATGAAACCGTGTTTTTTTTCGGATTTGATGCCAGATTCGCGTTAGATCATAAAAAATCACCAATCTTAATTGATTGTGACATGTAAGTATAACCGTTTGAATGATGCATAATGAAGCGCTTTGAGTCCATTTGCTACAAGAATGAAGAAGGATTTCGTGCAGAATAAAAGGAACAAGATGATGTCTAAATTATTCATTTGGATGATGTGTCGTATACGAATAATTATCCATCTATGGAACCAGAAAAGGCTTCGTGGCTGGAAGCAATGCTACGTCTGCCATTCTTGCAGAAGGAAGCAACCAAATATTAAAGCTGTCTTAAACTGAAGGAACGATTCGAACATCTATACCATTAGACGAAAGATCCGGATATACCGAATGATCCTGCGCTCGACTTCTATTATGTCGACGTGTATACGGGCAACGATTACAATGCCTGCAAACTGTTGCAATATGCTGTTAAAGTAGATCGTGTAAGCATCACCGAGACGGAAAGACGCTTTGAGAGCATTCAGCGCTATGATCTGGCAGAGCTGTACAAGCTTTCGCTTGCACGACGAACGATCCATAACCTGCACGGCTAATGGCTCGTGCGTGGATGAAACAGCTTAAACAACGTCAGTTTCCATTATTCAGTAATTATGGTACACTCATTGATGAGAATGTTTATCATTAAAAATTGAGGTGCTTAAATTGCAATTATTAGAGGCTATCCATACAAGAAGAAGCATTGGCAAGGTTCAAGACACACCCGTTGAACGTGAAAAGATTGAACAGCTGCTAGAGGCGGCAACATGGGCTCCGAATCACCATAAGACAGAGCCATGGAAGTTCTTCGTGCTGACAGGTGAAGGTCGCAGACCTCTTGGCCGCACATTGGCTGATATTGCTGCCGTGAAGATGGAAGACCCATCCACGCCTGAGAATCAGGAGACGCTGGAGCGTCAGAAGCTGCTCCCATTCCGAGCTCCAGTTGTGATTGCAGCAGCAGCGATTCCATCAGATGATCCGAAGGCGGTCCATATTGAAGAGATCGGAGCTGTGAATGCAGCCATTCAAAACATGCTGCTCGCTGCACATTCCTTGGGGCTTGGAGCTGTATGGCGCACAGGATTGCCAACTTATCATCCGAAGATGAAGGAGCTCTTTAAACTTCGCGAACAAGACGAGGTATTGGGCTTTATTTATATCGGATATCCGGACATGACGCCAAAGCCTGGTACTAGAATTCCTTTTGCAGAGAAGACGGTCTGGATCGAAGAAGACCAACTGTAAGACGAAGAAACCCCCTATAACGTTCATTTGAACGAATATAGGGGGTTTTTGCTTTAGCATTATAGCATTGCTGTATAGCCTAGGATTCTTGCTCGAATCGCTTTGCGATCTCAATGATCACTTTTGTCGCCTTTTCCATATTATCCACGGATACGTATTCGAATTTGCCGTGGTAATTCTCACCGCCAGTGAAGATGTTAGGCGTCGGAAGTCCCATGTAGGACAACTGTGAACCGTCTGTACCACCGCGTACAGGCTGGATGACAGGCTTAATATCCAATGCTTCCATCGCCTTGTGCGCAATATTCACGATTTCCATGACAGGTTCGATCTTATCTCTCATATTGTAATACTGATCGTGCATGTCAAGGGTAATGTTCTTCTCACCGTATTGCTGCTGGAACTGATTCACAATGCGTTCCAGATAGGCCTTCTTCTCTTCGAAGCTTTCCTTTTTAAAGTCGCGAATAATATAGCTGAGCGTGGAGGATTCGACGTCACCGTGGAAGGAAGTCAGGTGGTAGAAGCCCTCATAGCCTTCTGTGTGCTCAGGCGCTTCCAGCGCTGGCAAATGGCGATGAATATCCATCGCAACCTTCATGGAGTTGATCATCTTTCCTTTAGCCGTACCAGGATGCACGCTTGCTCCGCAAATCGTAACTTTGGCAGCCGCTGCATTAAAGCTTTCATATTGAAGCTCACCGAGTGGACCGCCATCCATCGTATAGGCATATGCCGCATCGAAGGCTTTGACATCGAACTTGTGAGGGCCGCGTCCGATCTCCTCATCCGGCGTGAAGGCGACTCGAATCCGGCCATGCTTGATCTCTGGATGCTGAATCAAATAATTCATGGCGGTCATAATCTCTGCGATGCCAGCTTTATCGTCGGCTCCTAGGAGCGTCGTTCCATCTGTCGTCATGAGCGTATGTCCCTTATACTGCTTAAGCTCAGGGAACTCTCTTGGTGAAAGAGTGACATGCTTCGCTGGATTGAGGACGATATCCTCGCCATCGTATTGTTCAATGAGCTGAGGATTTACATTTTTGCCTGTCATATCAAGGGCCGTATCCAAGTGGGCTAAAAAGCCAATGGTTGGCACTTCTTTTTCCGAATTGGCAGGCAGCGTAGCCATCACATAGCCGTTGTCATCCATTGTGACTTCTTCCATGCCAATGGATTGGAGCTCTTCAACGAGCAGCTTTCCAAGCTCAAGCTGTCCTGGGGTAGATGGACAAGTTTCACTTTCGTCATTGGATTGGGTATCCACCTTCACATAAGTCGTAAGTCTATCAATGAGTTCTTGCTTCACTGCCTTCATCTCCTTTATGTATCTATCCTTAGTTTACCACGAATGGATACTTTCAACACGCCATATCGACAACATGCGCGAGTGTGTATAGAACGAGAATCCCATCATCTGCTATATTTAATGGAACCTGATAGAAAAGCATCCATCTTACGTGAAGGGGAGTTCGATGAATCAATATCGACATCTTGGTGTATATGGCATTTGTGTAGAGCAAGGCAAGATATTATTGATCAAAAAGGCAAGAGGACCTCATACAGGAAAGTGGGACCTTCCTGGAGGCACGATCGAACATGGTGAAACCCCGGAGGAAACACTGTGCAGGGAATGGGAGGAGGAGACAGGCATTGTTGGAATCTCCTATTCCCTCTATTCCGTGGAATCCTACCAGATGGAAATTACACTTGCTTCTGGAGAAGAGGAGGATCTGCATCACCTTGGGATTCTTTACACGGTCAACTTGCTCCATTCGCCCATGAGTCTGAAAGTCAATGGGGATGGTGAAGATTCACTAGGAGCGGAATGGATCGATGTCGGTGCGTTGTCACCTGAATGTGTCACGCCTTTTGTTTATAAGGCCATAAAGGATATCCAACAGCAGACGACTGGCTCATCACTATAGGGTCTAATGTAAAGTTATGAATATCATCATGCAATGAGTGCAAGAGCACATATTATCCAACAGAACGAAAGCTAGCAGAAAGGCAGAACATCTTATGGAACGAGGTAAATGTAAGGTTATCAGCGCGCTGGATTCAAGCACACGCTGCAAGCATTATCATCAGCCGCTCGATATTATCGCGATCAAGTTCAAATGCTGCAACACCTATTATCCCTGCTACCAATGTCATCAGGAGCATGCGGATCATGAGGCTGAAGTGTGGCCGATGCGCGAATGGAACACGACAGCCATTCTTTGCGGCGCATGCCATCATGAATGGACTATTCAGGAGTATTTGGATTGCCAATATACGTGTCCAGGCTGCAAAGCTTCCTTTAATCCGGGCTGCGGCAACCATCGCAACCTCTATTTTGAAGCTTGAGCAGGATAGATCAACTATAATCATATGGGATAGCACATTCCATATATGCGCCCCTTCCAACCTGTGATACACTTTACAAGAAAATGCTTACATATCTTTGATAGCCATGAACGTAATGGTCAAGGAGGAATCACGATGAACATTACATTTGCAGTCATTCGCGATGAGGAGACGAAGCAGAAGTGGAAGCTTGCTTTTGAGCGTGAACAGATTCATCGTCCAGATGAGTATTATGATCGCTGTATGGAAGAGAATCTGAACGGAAAGCGAGTCTCACTTCTAGCGTTGGCTGATGGTGAAGTAGCGGGCTGCTGCCATTTGAAGTATGATTCGGACTATCTGCCTTTCCAAGAGCAGGACATCCCTGAGATTAATGATTTAAACGTTTTCCCTTCCTATCAGCGTCACGGTATTGGCAATCAATTTCTTGAAGAATTCGAATCGATTGTTCGCAATGAGCGTGGAATTATAGGGATTGGAGTGGGATTGTTCCGTGACTATGGGCAAGCTCAGCGCTTGTATTGCCGTAGAGGCTATATTCTGGATGGCCATGGACTCGTTTATAAGAATCAGGAAGTGAAGCCTGGAACGCACGTATTGGTAGATGATGATTTGAACCTGTTTTTTACGAAAAAATTGACCTGATCACCTTTGAAGTCAACAGAAAGCGAGCAATTCATTCTGGCATTTCATTCTATAAAGAAGAGGTGTTTGTATGCAACCAATCCTGATTGGCATTACTGGCGGCTCTGGCAGCGGAAAGTCGACGTACTGCGACCAATTAGCCAAGGCATTACAGGACCTGAAAATTGCAGTAGTGCGCACAGATCAATTTTTCAAATGGCCCTTACCGAAGATGATATCTCCAATTACAGGGGAAGAGATGGATGACTTTAATCATCCCGATTGCCTTAATCAAGCTTCGATTCTCTCGCATCTCGATGGGCTGCTGAAGCGTGAGGAGCCGCTTGATGTCATTTTGGTTGAAGGCATTTTTACGCTGCAAGTGGAAGCCATTCGGGATCTTCTTCATTTGTCCGTCTTTATCGATCTTGATTCAGACGAGCGCATGTATCGCCGGATTAAGCGCAATATGAAGGAACGCGGACTGACGATAGAGGAGATCGCAGATTATTATGTGAATGCGGCCAAGCACCGTGAACAGGCACATGTTCTTCTCTCGAAGAAATACGCAGATCTGATCCTAAATGGAAATCGTTTAGAGGAAAAGCAGGTCGCATTGGTGGAAGGTTGGCTCCGTGCACAGTTGAAGTAAAGGAGTTTAAGGATTTGTACATCATTGCACAGCAACAAAGTGAAAAAGAGACCATCACCGTCTATGAAACAAACGAGCTGTATGGTGAAGTAGGACGCTTTCGGGTCATGTCTTTTCATGAGCAGGCTGTTCAAGGCGTGATTGACCTTCGTGAGCCTGAACGGATGGTTCTTGAGTATCCTCGGGCCATGTCAGCGTTTATGGAACACCATGCACCGGATTTTAAAAAAGCATTTTTGATCGGGTATGGGACCGGGACGCTTGTAAGGCGCTTTGCCCAAAAGGAAATGATTGCAGCGGACATTCATCCCCATGTCGTGGCGTTAAGCCGTCAATATTTCTATGAATCGCCACATTCGGTTCATGTTGGCGATGGACGAATCATACTGGAGCAGCAGGAGCCATGTTCATTTGACTTTGTGCTGCTGGATGCTTTTACTGCTGCCGGAACGCCGCATCATTTGACAACGGTGGAGTTTTTCCTGATGGTCAAGGAGAAGCTTACGGGTCGCGGGGCTTTGATCATGAATGCAATTGGAATACCGGAGAAGGATTATCGGATTCAGTCGATAGCAGCCACCCTCGCGTATGTGTTTCCTTATACGGCAACCTTTGCTTTAGAAGCGAGTAACCCTATAATGCTGCAGAACCTCATCATGGTTGGAAGCTATGTTCCCTTGCTTGAACCAGATAAAGATCGGATGGCAGGATTTGAACCGATTGACTTGATTCTTGGCATGGAGCTATGGGATCGTTGAAAAGAAAGGGGAGAATGAACATGCTAATGAAGCTAACAGAAGACCAATATCCGTCTTACTTTGGTACATATATTCAACTCGTTCCCGAAGGGAATATTGTGGACATGCTGACTCAGCAGAAAAAGGAAACGGCTGAGGCGTTAAGAGCCCTAACGGAAACAGAATGGTATTATCGCTATGCTCCAGAGAAATGGACGATTAAAGAGGTCATCGGACACATTATCGATACAGAGCAGATTATGAGCTATCGACTGTTATGTGCGGCAAGAGGGGATCAGAGCGCACTGCCACCTTTTGATGAGCAGTTGTACGGCCGCAATGCTCAATATGAGAATTGGGAGATTTCAGACCTGATTGCTCAATATGAAACGACCCGAACCTCGACGCTGCTTCTGATAAAGAACTTGTCAGAAGCAGCATGGAGCCGCTGTGGCAGCTTGTATCAGCAGCCGATATCAGCGCTCGCCTTGGCTCATATTATTGCAGGACATGAGCGCCATCATTGGAATGTTCTGCATGAACGATATGAGGTGTAACTGCATATGTTAGTGATATAAAAAGGCTCTACTCCTAAGATGGAATAGAGCCTTTGCTATGTGTTTATGAGTTAGGAAGCAGATACTTGATTCTCGTCTTCCTTTTTGCTGGATAAAAACCAGCCGCATACAGCAATGAGTACAAGCACAACGTAGAACGTAATCTTCCATGCCGCACTTTCTGCAAAGTCATGAGACAGAATGTGAATGGATGGGTGCGCGAGCGTATGAACCGCTAGTTTGACCCCGACCCCACCAACGATACAGAATGCAGCGATCTCAAGACCTGGACGAGAATGAAGCAGCTTCACGAAGAAGTTTGCAGCGAAACGCATAATGATCAATCCGATAAATCCGCCCAGGAAGATAACGATGAACTGTCCGCCGTCCATGCCGCCAATAGCAGGCAAACCGCTTGGTGGAAGGGCAACGGCCAAGGCTACTGCAGCAAGAATCGAATCAATTGCAAAGGCGATGTCAGCGAGCTCAACCTTAAATACGGTAGCCCAGAATCCGGATTCCTTCTTCGGTTTGTTTTCCTTATCCGCATGCTCATCCTCAGCTTTTTTCACAACAAGCTTACGAATAATGTGGTTCGCGGAGATATAGAGCAGGTAGAGAGCACCAATCGCTTGCACCTGCCACACGTCAACAAGGAATGAGATGATAAACAAGGATGCGAGTCGGAACACGAACGCTCCAGCCAAGCCATAGAACAAGGCTTTCTTTCTTGTGTCATCAGGCAGATGCTTAACCATGATGGCAAGTACGAGCGCATTATCCGCGGCGAGCAGTCCTTCAAGCACGACGAGAACGATAAGTACCCAGCCATATTCTAATAAAAGTCCAATATCCATATGATTTCCTCCTATATAGTCGCTCTATGTTTCTAAAATGTGATGTGCGATAAGGGTATCCTGTGACCGACTCATCTCCTTTGCCATCAATATCTTTCCAATGATGCTGTCTTTGCATGCACAGGGTGTGGGCAGTTCATGTGGAATTCTGGCGATTGCCTTGTGGATCGTAATGATCCGATAGCAAATGAATCCACAAAAAAAGACCTTTACCTATTGTGGTAAAGGTCTTCTGTATCAATACACCTTTACCCTGTCAATGGTAAAGGTCTCGCTAACAACGTCAGTTGCCAATAAAGCCGGAGATGGTTGATCTCGTAATGACGACTTTATTGAACAGCTACTCCCCTTTAATCATGTGAGTGATTCTTATTGGATCTTATGTTTGCTAGATCATCATAATTTATTTTTCGATAAACTGTCAATAAGCAATTTTAATGATTTTGATATGTTGAATTCGAGAAAAAAGGCACACACTGCCAAATCATGCAATATTTCATGTATAATAAAGGAATCTCACGAAAAATTTGTTTACGGAAAAGAGGAACTTGATGCGTCAAGAAGACATGTATCAACGTCAAGCAGAAGCATTTGTGCGAGCGAATGCAGCGATGATGGAGGCGCTCAAGCATGTTCGAGCGTTACATCTGCCTCAAGGCTATATCGCTGCAGGTTTTGTCCGCAATTATATCTGGAATCAGCTGCATGATCGTAACGAGCTTGCGCCCATTAACGATACAGATGTCGTATATTACGATTCTGATCAACTCGATGAAGCTGTCGATCTTGCTTATGAAGCAAAGCTCGAGGAGCGGGATCCTTTTTGGAAATGGTCGGTGAAAAATCAGGCTCGCATGCATATTCGAAATCAGATCCTGCCATATTCGTCCGTGGAGGATGCGCTAAGCAAATGGCCAGAGACAGCAACGGCTGTAGGCGTCAGACTGAATGCTGACGATGCACTGGAATGGGTATGCCCGTGGGGCTTTGCCGACATGATGGAGATGAAGGTTCGCAAGAGTCCTTTGTTTTCAGACGAGGTATATTACAATCATCGCGTACAATCGAAAGGATGGCTAACTCGGTGGCCGATGCTTACGAAGGAGGACTAGCCTTTAGAGCATGTTCCTCGCAATTTTATTCAATATGGGAAGCGGATTATTTTCAAAACGATTATAACTATCAACACCTTTAGCGCTCACGATGTCCATCGTGAATGATAGATCGATGCGCTGAAATAGATAAATGAAAAGGATGATATATATGTTGCACTATCGAATAATGACGGCTGAGGAGAGCCAAAAGATTAAGGATATTGACCGTTCTGAATATATTCCATTCATCTATGAGATTGAGAACGGAAAGATGACTGCAATTCCTCAGAATCATGAGTGCCAATCCTGGGACGAGACAACTTTTCAAGAGATTAAGACTCGTTTTGAATATGAGCTATCGCAGGGTGGTACAGCATATGGAGCTTTTGATGGCGAGCGGTTAGCAGGGTTCGGTGTGCTTGCTCACCAGTGGAGAGGGGAAGAACAGGATCAGCTGCAGTTGGATCTGATGTATGTGTCAAGGTCCTACAGGAGACAAGGCATAGGTTCGAGGATCATCGAGCTCTTGGAGGAGGAAGCAAGAGCGCTGGGAGCGAAGTGGTTGTATATTTCTTCTACGGAGACAGAATCTGCGGTATCCTTCTATCAAAGCCATGGGGGAGCATTGACGAGTCAGGTTGATGAGGAGCTCTTCTCAAAGGAGCCGAAAGATATTCATATGCTTAAAAAACTGTAGTTGTTGGGTAGGAAGGAGCTGAGCCAGTTCCATGTCACGCACGAATGCAAATGAGAAAGCGGGCACTGATGAAACACCTCTAGCTTCAGGATGGACGCGTAGACGAATAACGCTGATGGGATCGATCCTTTTTACTGTACTGGTTACGATTATCATCTTAAGCGGCGTATGGAACGTTAAGGATAGTGTGGACAATGCTGATGCTGGGCTTTACAGCTATCATAGCTACCATGCATCGAATGGGATGGAGCTTCATGTTCTAAAGACAAAGCCACAATATATCTCTATACAGGCGATCCATGATAACGTAACCAAGTCTGCGTTAACAGGCATCAACGGTGGCTTCTTCTATGAATCTGCACAGCTCAGCCTTGCGATGATGAATGGTGCACCGATCAATGGAGCAGCCGGTGCATATGGATCTGGCGATCAAAATGTGAAATATGCCCGTGGGACGCTTGTCTGGGATGGAGTGACCAATCAGCTAAAGGTACAGGTCATAAGAAGGGGCGATGAGGTGCAGGTTCAGAACCCGAAGCAATCATGGGCACAAGGCGGCATCAGCATGGATCTAAGCAGCGAGGCGTCATGGCGGCAAAGGATACTGGACGAAAAAGCTCCTTTCCCGGATGATCATCGACTTCGATCTGGAGCTGTAT
>NZ_JADMOL010000017.1:50295-70458 GCF_015558675.1 Paenibacillus sp. 1001270B_150601_E10
GATTCGTCCGGGAACCTTTACCTGGTCGTGTCCGCAACCAAGGGAAGCTTAGCTGATTTTCGCGATGCGATTATTACTTCTTTAGGACAGCACCGATTAATAGACGGCATATTTCTGGATGGCGACGGCTCCTCTCAAATGAACAGCAAGGAGCACCAGTTGGAAGGAGATCAGCGCCAAGTCGTTCAAATGATCGCGATTAAGCAGAAGTAAAACAGCCTATTGAGCTATACTTATTAGGTGGGGTTAGCTGGAGTATCGACAGCAGGCTCATTATCACCGCCCATTCTGCGCCTAGCAGTCTCCATACGGCCCGTAGCTGGAGCATGGCTTCCAATCTTTCCAAGCCCAAAACGAGGCATGTTCCCATAAATGCACTCATAATGACCGGATGGAACACGGTATGTCTCATGATAAATACCGACTGTTCCGTCCGTCCCAACTTTGCGATTAAAGTTTTTCCAAGCTTCAAGATGAATGCCGCCGCGAGCGTATTTTTCAAGATCCTCATAGGATCTCCAGTATTGGATTAGCGTCACACCGCGCCACATGATGAAGGATTCGTGTCCTAAAAACCCCAGCTCAGGATGCTGATAAAGTTCTTTTACCATTGGAGCCATCGCTGCCATAACAGGCAACCATTTATGTATAGCGAACCCCCGATTGACGCGCATGCCGATAATGAATACGATAAATTCACCATCGATAGAAGACGTATATCTCCCCGAAAAAATACTGCTCATATGGCTGCCCCCCCTACTTGGAATGATCGAATCAGCTTCTCTGTTCATCTTAAGGGTTGTGATTAACAATTAGAAGAGGTTTAGGGTAATTTTAACAAATATGAAGAAGACGTCCGATAAGGTGTGAGCATTTCGTGAATAGGCAGGATGAACATGCACACATCACAAATTAATAGTATAATGTTGGAAAATAATATACGTTGTAAGCGATTGTGATATGTGGAAGTCTTGTCCATTTTTACTATTTTGAATGGATCATACTGCTGCTTAGCTGCATAAAACTTAAAGGAGCACCTATAATGAGAATGAAGAAGCATGGGCTAGCCCTTCTCGTGCTTGTCGTTGTTATATCTGGGCTTTTCATTGTGCTAGACAAGGCTCTTGCCTGCACTTGCGTAAAAACAGATGATCCCAAGGAGAAACTGGAAAAGTATGATGCTGTCTTTACAGGAAAGGTTCTACACGTTGGCGATTTTTATTTCACAAATCGTTACGATCGTTATCGGACCTACCGATTTGAGGTCGACAAAGCTTGGAAAGGCGTCAAGCATCATACCCTCGCGATTAATGCCGTCGATGGACATGAGTCTTCTTGCGGCACTTCTTTTCTTGCCTATGAAACTTACCTGGTCTTTGCAAGTTCGAAAAAAGAAAAGCTATATACAAGTCATTGCAGCGGGAATGTTAATCTTGCAGAAGGATCTAGTCTGGTAAAAGGGCTAGGAAAAGACAAGCTGACAGGTGATTTAACTTATTCGGCCAGCACAGCTGTCAATAAAGTGATATATGGTGCAGGGGGAGTGTTGGGACTTCTCTGGCTTCTCATTCTGTATCGAATGAAGGATTAGTGTAGCATATTAAAGTAAGCTAGAGGTGATGCTATGGAGCTGTTATTCGTTATTATTGGAGCCTTTCTTTTTCTCCTAGTACTCGGCAATCAATATACCGCAATAAAGAAAATGGAGCAGCTTCAAAGGTCTCTTGACGAGACGAATCGTGTGCTGAATTTGGTTGTACTCGATAAACATGATACCCTTGAAAAACGAATTCACTAAGAACGACATCGTCATCTATGATTAGTCAGGAGGCGTTCAAACTGAACTTTCAATGGGTAGATCTGAAGTCCTATTACAAACCTCAAGAAGTTATCGAGCTGCTATCTCACTGCATGTGGCCGGATGAAGAGAAAATAGTCGCGGAATTGGAAAATTATCGCAAGGACCCGAATCGAGACATGATGGGGTACGTATGGAATCATCAGTTGATTGGTCTGGTCGGCATTGTTCCGGTGCACGACAAGGAACTGATACTCAGACATATGGCGATCAAGCCGCAATATCGAGGCCAGGGCATCGGCAAGCAAATGATAATGGAGTGCAGGTCCCAATATGCCATGCCCTTGGTTGCGGAAACAGATAAGGAAGCCGTTGATTTTTATCGAAGAGTGGGCTTTCAGATCGAGAGCCTGGGCGAGAAATATCCGGGAATCGAGCGATTTCACTGCACGCTTGAATAAGAATAGCCATACTTTTACGTTCCCCTTTTGATTTTTCAAAGGTTGAAGCCCTATCCACTGTTATACAAGGATACCTTCCACAAGAATCGTAAAGAAGTCGACTGGACACAGGCCGGGGCTCGAATCGCAAAGCTTCATGGTGTACATGGGATCTTGCTTTGACAAGGCTTGATAATAGCTGCTTATGACATGATTGTTGGCAATGGACCCATTCTGGAAGGGCAGTGATACAGCTTCTGAGACATGCAAATAATAATAGCTGCGCTCGCTTCTTGGCAGCTGAAGCACGGTAGGGGGCACTAGCGGTACAACATCAAATGGATTGATAACGCGATAGCTTTGTTTTATTCGCTTTCCGTAGGCTTCAGCAAAGGAAGGATTGCCGACTCTTGGCGCACCAAAGGTATAGACGACAGGCTCTTGGTAATAGGTGTTGCACGACAAGTCCGCGGCGCACAGGCAAGCGAGCGCTCCACCAAGGCTATGACCAGTGACCATTAAGCTTTTATGAGGAGACAGTCCGAGAAGCTGCTTCTTAATGCTAGTACGAGCAGAGTTATAGATTTCCGTAAAGCCTCGGTGTGTACAGCTGTGTTTATCTAATGCCTTGAATCGAACCTGAGAGGCTCTAAGATCGGATATCCAATCAGATGTGGAGCTTGTGCCGCGAAACGCAATAATAATGGTATTCTCCGATTCGATAATAAATCCAAACTTCTCCATAAATGGATTAAAAGACTTGGCTTCTATATCTGCAACCTTGCGATAGCCAGTTGGCACAATAAAGCTTCCGTCTGGATTATAGAACTGCACATAGGTCTGTCCGCTTATCGCTGCCAGCAGGATGGCATCTTGCACATTGAATGAAGATAAAGGCCTCATACGAACCATCCCTTCCCTCTATCGCACGCGATCTCACACCCATTGCACGTGGATGATACATATGTCTTGACGATACAATATGCGCTAGCCTAACAAAATGACAAATTCTTTTATTCAATGATTTTGGAAAAATTGATAAAAAATCCTTTCTTTTTGCATGCATCTTGCGTATAGTCGTCTGTTAAAAACATCAGGAGATGATCAAGATGCCAATGATCATTGGAGAGCGCGTTGTCCTTCGGGAATACCGGGAATCTGACCTTCCTTGCATGCGCAAGTGGGTGAATGATCCGGATATTGTAGATAATCTATCCCACATTTTCTTATATCCTCACAGCATGCGGGATACCGAGCAATTTTTGAACATGATGATGGCAGGCAATTCAGACACCAGAGGGTTTGTCATCGCTGACAAAGAGACGGAATCCTATTATGGACAGATTGACCTATTCGGACATAATCAAGTGAGCCGTAGTGCTGAAATGGGTATCGTGATCGGCGTTAAAGATGAGCTTGGAAAGGGGATCGGCTCTGAGGCCATTCGTTTGCTCCAGCAATTTGTCTTTGATCGATTAAATTTGAATCGACTGGAACTGAAGGTTCATGATTACAACAAGCGTGCCATACGCTGCTATCAAAAGTGCGGGTTTGTTGAAGAAGGACGCTTAAGACAAGCTTTTTTTATTCACGGTCATTATACAGATATGCTTTATATGAGTATTCTTCGCGATGAATATCGTCGAAAAGTGAAAGACAACGAGAGAAGTACATACTTCAACTTATCATAAGTTTCGATTCATTAGGATGATGGGGTGATGAGATGGATATGGTGCGTCTAGTGGAAGCTTACAGCTTAAATGCATGGCCAGCAGCTCAAACGATTGTATACGAGGGATGGCTTATGCGTCTTAATCAAGGGTATACAAAGCGAGCCAACTGTATGTGTCCGATGTATGGCCATTGGAATGACGAGCAGTTGTCTACCATAGTTCAGTACGGTGAATCCGTATACAAGGCTTTGAATTTGCCTGCTGTAGTAAAGGTTACGCCAATTGCACCGGGCATTCTAGATACGCTGCTGGAAGCAAGAGGTTACGAGAAGGTCGATCCATCATTGGTAATGACCCTTCACTCCTTAGAAGAACTAAGCATCCCAAGTGTAGCAACCGTCGACATGGATTATTGCATCCAAGATGATTGGCTTCACACGTATGCATCCTTTACGAATCTATCAAGTCAGCATTTACCCGCCGCGCAGAGATTGCTCCAAGCCATACCATTCAAAAAGGCATTTATGCGCCTTAGACAAGACGGGCATATCGTTGCCTGCGGTCTTGCAGTGATTGAAGGGGAGACGGTTGGCTTGTATGATGTTGCAGTGCATCCAGAGCATCGCAGACAAGGCTGCGGAGAGCAGCTCGTTCTTCACTTGCTCCATTGGGCAAGAGCAGAGGGGGCCGCGCGCAGCTACCTCCAAGTCGTGCAAGGAAATAAGGCGGCAAATAGACTCTATAGAAAGTTTGGCTATAGAGAAATGTATCCCTATTGGTACCGAGTGAAGTCTTTGGAATAAGAACACTTCTTCAAAGTAGGGGTGTACATTAGACTGCATATACCCAAGATCTTTATGCAGTTCTTGAAGGTAATGTTTGTGTTGCTACTCGTTGTCTTTGGTAAATACAGAACTCACATAAATAAAGTGCCAGCATGCTGGCACTTGAAGGAATAGGATAGATGATTCTGTACATTACTGCTGTATGCGCATTCAAGAAAGAGTGTGCTGAAGATTATCAAACAGACTGCCGATTGCTGCTTTATGCAGATCTGTCGTCTTCGGCTGAGCTGAGCTCATATAGTTCTTGGCATTGACACTCAACTTTGCTGCATACCATGTACATGACTTTAACGTTGTTTGTAGGCAGCGTCCCGATCATATCCTCACAGTAGCGGCACAGGATGGTGCCTAAATCATTTTTCAACACGTAGTCTTGAATACATTCATCCAGCGGATGTTGAGCCATTACATACCTCTCCTCCTTGAGTAGCGATCATGAAGTCTCCTTCGGTAAAACTATATTCCATTTATTGAGAATTTAGTACGGCTATCTAATTGAGGGCAGGCAGCGGCTCATACTTGCTGGAGAACCACTACATCAATTGTACAATGGTCAAAAATACACGTTTTGGAGGCTATCCAATGAATATTAAAAATAGACAAATTCCTTCTGCATGGGGAGTGACGATGAATCATCCGCTTTACAGCTTATCCGAAGAGAAGTCACATAGACTTGCCGTTCTGTTTCCTGGCATGCACTATTCCTGCAAGCGCCCTGTCCTACATTATGCGGCTAAATGTGCACTTCAAGCAGGCTGCGATGTGCTTCAGTTGGAGTATGGCTATCAAGCAGCTAAGACAGAGATTAAGTCTGACGAAGAGTATGCTTCAATCGTAAAAGAATGTGCTGAATCCGTAGCGGAAGTACTTCCTTCGTATGACGAGATTGTTCTTGTTGGCAAAAGTTTTGGCACGATCGTCGCTGGGGAAGTAAGCAGCAAGCTTATGCTAGGCAAGAGCAAACACTTATTTTTGACACCCGTGGAAAGCAGTATTCCGTATATCCATAACAAGCAGGGTATGACCATATACGGAACAGGAGACCCTGCGTTTTCTTCCCATTTGGCAGCGAAGATCCAAGTGGGAAGTGATCACAAGATAATCGCGGTTCCTCGTGCGGATCATGGTTTCGAAGTGGAGG
Organism: Paenibacillus sp. 1001270B_150601_E10; assembly: GCF_015558675.1. Lineage (GTDB taxonomy): Bacteria > Bacillota > Bacilli > Paenibacillales > Paenibacillaceae > Paenibacillus_B. Next base: position 56,193 of record NZ_JADMOL010000017.1, read on the forward strand.
ATGCCCTTGAAACGATAGATATCATGAAGCAGCTGATTGCGCATTATGTTGCATTTTTTAATGAAGGCTTGTCAACGACATGAACGGTAGCAGCAAAGAGGAGATCATATGGAACATCAATGGTTAATATGGGCCAAGCAGATACAAGCCATCAGCCAAGCGGGACTAGCATACACGAAGGATGTGTACGACAAGGAACGTTTTGAGATGCTGCGCGCGATAAGCGTAGAGATTCTGGAGCACTACACTTCTGTCGAAATGGAGCAGATCCGAGATTTGTTCGCAAATGATGTAGGCTACCCTACGCCGAAAGTAGATGTGCGCGCAGTCATTTTTCGAGAAAATGAGATTCTGCTTGTCCAGGAAAAGTTGGACGATAAATGGTCCTTGCCTGGGGGATGGGCGGATATCGGCTTGACCCCGAAGGAAGTGGCGGTTAAAGAAGTAGTTGAGGAAACGGGGCTTCAAGTAGAAGCTGTTCGTCTTCTTGGCGTATTGGATAAGAAGTGTCATGATCATCCTCCATCCTCACAGCATGTGTATAAGCTTTTCATTCTGTGCGAGGTCATTGGAGGAGAGCTCACAGGTGGACTTGAGACGGCACAAGCTAAGTACTTTGCATGGGATGCACTGCCGCCGCTTTCGATGGCACGCAATACGCCTAATCAGATCAAACGATGCTTTGAGCTGCGATCTGACGCTTCGAATGTGATGCTCGATTAGATATCTGATTACTAGCCCCTAAAGAAATGGAATGAGGAGTGATACGATGAAATTTGGTCAGGTGATTCCGATCATTCGATTTTACGATGAAGAGCGTACGAAAGAGTTCTATATCGACTTTTTAGGGTTTCAATTGGATTGGGAACATCGTTATGAGGTGGATATGCCCTTGTATCTTCAAGTCAGTCAGGGTGACTGTGTCATACATCTATCGCAGCATTTTGGAGACGGCGTTCCCGGAAGTGCCGTTCGAATTGAGGTGACGGACATCGTCTCGTTTTCAGGAGGGCTTCTTGAGAAGCGGTATACATTTGCAAGACCCGGCACCCCCGAACCAGGAGGCGATCTCACGATAACAGATCCCGCGGGCAATCAGCTTCGTTTCTATGAACGTTTGGAACAGGATGAATCAGAAGGAAGTACAAGGTAATTCAACATCAGAATGGATGTTTGCTATCTTAACAACTATTTAAGTGACGACCAAGACCTGCACAGATTGGCACATTTGCATGTAACAAGAATCGATGTAAGGGCAGGCGTATAATTCATGGATATCCTTCATACTTTATTTCACGTTGTAATAGGCGTAAGTGTGCTGCAGTTGTGGATTCACTCGACAGATAGACGCTCTTGGATCTTGGTATAGGATGCGTTTAGGCTATCATCTTAGAGAGGAGCTAGATTATGATAAGAAGAGCGGAGAAGAAGGATGCGCCCTTTATTGCACAAGTTCATGTCACAAGTTGGCAAAGCACTTATAGAGGAATCGTACCCGATGTCTACTTGAATAAGATGTCCGTTGACAGACGGGTGGAATATTGGAATAGCGTGTTAGATAAGCCTCAGACCAAGCAAGAACTCTTGTTGTTGGAGCTTGGTGGGGATATCGTTGGTTTTGCTAACGGAGGACCGAATCGAGAGGGGAAATATCCGTTTGATGGAGAGATATATGCCATTTATTTGCTTCAGCATGTGCAGGGTCACGGATATGGGAAAGAGATGGTCTTTCAGCTTGTCAATACCTTTAAGGATCAAGGCTATCAATCCATGCTGGTATGGGCACTGCAGGACAATCCAGCAGTTAAGTTCTATGAGCGACTTGGTGCCAAGCATCTTGAGTCCAAAGAGATTCAGCTTGGAGGTGTGCCTTTAATGGAGTGTGCCCTCGGATGGGACGATCTTGGCATCGAATCGCTTCTGCGAAAATAAAGGAGGGATGCGGGATGGCAGTCCGCATTTGCACAAGGTGTGGAGAGGGGAACAAGGAGCAGGCGAAAATATGTATCGCTTGCGGACACTCTTTGAAAGATGCGCCATTAACGGGAATGCTGGATTCGGAAAAAGGCTACGCGTTAGGCGGGGGAGCAAGAGGGCGGCGCTTATGCAGCAACTGCAGCGAGGAGCTTGAGGATGGGGCGCTCAAATGCAAATATTGCGGCTCCGCTGTGGTGAAAGACACGAAGCCAAGCTATATGCCATCGGTAGAGAGCGATTCTCTTCTATGGCCGAAGATTCTCGTTGTCATTGCGACGTGTATGATTCCGTTCGTCGGGATGATAGTAGGCGGCGTAAAAGCATTTCAAGAAGACAAGGACGACCAGCTTACCGGTGGTTTTCTTGTAGGACTAGGCTTAGTCATGGTATTTGTTCATTTCTTTATAGGACGGATGCTGGGTCAATGATTCATCCTACAGTTCATTCACCTGTTTTTTCAAAGTGAGGAGCGCAGTGTTTGACATTTGTATGGGAGAACTTTGTTTTAACTATCACTGTCTACGGCGTCATCCTAATTGTCGTTGTTCTGCTAATCATGAAATGGTCAAAGCGAAAATAAACTATCCATACAGACTTTCCAGCACGGGCTTGTATAATTGCAATCATTCGATGAGGTGATGAAAATGAGAATTGCCATAGTCGTATTCGACGGAATGACACTGCTGGATGCCACGGGATTCTATGATGTGATGTATCGAATGAATCGAGTCGAGCAATATCGGAAAGTAAGCTGGGAATTGTGCGGCATGAAGCATACGATCAAAGATGAGCAAGGGGTAAGGGTGGAAGTGGATAAGGTAAGGCCTGACCTCTCCGCTTATGATGCGATCTATATCCCTGGCGGCTTTGGGACCCGTTATCTACGCTATGATGAGGAGTTTGTCGGATGGCTTCGCATTGCGGAGAAGGTGAAGCTTAAGATATCCGTATCAACGGGCTCGCTCCTTCTTGGTGCAGCAGGCTTTTTGAAGGAGAAGAGAGCCACGATCGATCCGAATCACCGGGATCTGCTGAAGCCTTATTGCAAAGAGGTTATTTCCTCTCATATGGTAAGGGATCAAGAGGTAATCACCGCTGGAGGAATCTCTGCTTCCATAGATATGGGGCTCTACCTGGTTCGTTTATTGTCAAGTGAAGCGGTTTTGCACGATGTTAAGCAGCTGCTTGATTATCAACATGAGTTCGAGGAAGTGGTGGAATTTTAGTTGAATGCGTTACTGCTGTGATATTGAAGAAGAAAATGTGCACATCATAGGAGGGCATTGATAGATGATCTCGGAAGTAGCGAATCTACATATCCAAGACGGAATGGCAAGTGAATTCGAAAGCCAGTTTCGCCGTGCTTCTCCGCTGCTTATCGGCTCAAAGGGATATATCTCCCATGAGCTTCATAAGTGTATCGAGGAACGGAACAAGTATCTGTTGATTATCAAATGGCAATCGGTCAGCGATCATCTAGTCAGCTTTAAGCAATCCGAGGCTTATGCTGAGTGGAGACTGATGCTTGCTCCGTTTTTTGATTCGGCCGTAGAGGCTGAACATTATATTCCAATCAAGCTCCATACGATGGCTGTGCCTCCTGTTTGATCTGATCACCATACCTAGGTATGGTGATTTTTTGCTAAAGCGACCAATATCATTGATTGATCAAGTGCATTATCGTGTACAATAAACATATAGATCCCGATAAGAGAGAGGAGTGTCCCAATGAAACGATCCAAGACGAGAGCCATCTGGGTAGGCTTGATCCTGCTGATGCTGTATGGAGTGATCCATCTGAGCGTCAGCAAGTATATGATGCCGCTGTATGATGCAGATACGATTGATGAGAATCATTCGATGGATGTCCTTGTGACAGAGGAATCGATCGGTCCGATCTTGTCCTTAGACCATACTTTTCTTGAGGTACTCTTGTTTATTATCGCAGGAGCAACTGTTTTCCATCTTGTTCGTGCGAAGAGCGACAGGGAGCGGCTAAAGTTTATCAAAAAGGAAGTGGGGGATAAGAACAAAGAGGAAAGGTAGAAATGATAGAAATATTATTTTTCTATCACAGCAAAAGGGTAGAACATCCATTTTCTCGATACCAGCTAGCATTGTTTATGATTGCGTGTGACTAGCAAATGAGTTATAATTTTCTCCCTCCCAAAATATGGAGTGCTGGAGAAGCGCTCCGAGCTGTTAGAGGCCGATGAGAAGCATTCGATCGTTAATGATTGAATGCTTTTTGATATTGAACGATTTCCAGCATGACATACGATTGTCTCGGAGGAGAATTCACAGGAAGAGGGGAAGAAGTCAGTTATGGGAATGGAATGGTATGATGCGATCGCTAGGAGAAATGGCGGTTATCGGAGTGATGCCGTATATGCAATTGAGGGAGTATCGGGCGAGGTTGTGTTTGAAAAAGAGCTAGCCGACATGTTGTCTAATGCAGATACGGTATTGGATGCAGGGTGCGGACATGGAGAGTTTACGCTGCGCATGTCAAAAAATGCCCGCCATATTATCGGATTTGATTTCTCTGTGGAGATGATAAAGATTGCAAACCAATTGCTTGCAGCGTCGAAGGTTGAGAATGTTCAGTTTGTACAGGCGACGACGAAGCTGCCATTGCCGTTTAAGGATGAACAATTTGATCTCATATACGACCGAAGAGGCCCGACTTCCATTCTTGAACATTCCCGTATTCTTCGATCAGGAGGGACGGTATTTGGCATTCATTCTGGTTCATTAGATCTCGTAACCCGTCGATTGCATGAGAATGGTTTTATCGATATGGAGATTCGAGAGTTTAACGATGCGGTATGCATTTACCCAAGCCAAGAGGAGTTTATAAGAGCGATGTCGGATACCCCAGGGCATCCGGATTATAACGATCCCAAGCACCGTGAAGAGCTGGATCGTCTCATCGCACAGCATATGAGTGTGGAAGGAAAGATAGTAAAGCAGGACTACCGTTTTATTTGGAAGGCGATGAAGCCATAATTCTCTCATACAGATCCGCTCTGAATCATTATAGATTCAGGGCTTTTTTTATAGGTTTACAATATACCCAAAATGAATTTTATTTCCTCATATTGACAAAGCGAAGTCGAGCGCATATTATAGATACCAACGGTCGGTATTTAAAGAAAGGGGACGCTATGGCTAGAAATAAATATCCAGAACAGACATTAGAACAGATCTTAACCGTATCCGCGAAGCTCTTTACAGAGAAGGGATTCGAGAAAACAAGCATTCAAGATATTATCGATGCACTTGGTATGTCGAAGGGCGCCATATACCACCATTTTAAGTCTAAGGAGGATATCTTGGAAGCGGTGATGGAGAAGCAGTTCAGCTACGCTGCACAAATGCTGGATGAATTGATTCAGCATACGGAGGCTCCAAGCGCAAGAGAGAAGCTTGTTCTCATTCTAGAGCAGGTTGTTGCCGATCAGGACGCCCATTCGATGGACAGTGTATTGAGCACTCAGATCAAAAATCCTCAGTTTGTTGTAACTGGAATTAAGGAAGGTGTGAAGAAGGACGCCCCGATCATCGCCAAGATTATGATGGATGGGAAGCAGGACGGTTCCATCACGACGGAGTACCCGATCGAATGTGCAGAGGTGTTCATGCTATTAGTGAACATTTGGATTAACCCGATGTTGTTTGATCGTGATCAAGACGAGACGCTGAATCGCTTGAAGTTTTTGCAGCAGATGATGAAGCAGCTCGGGGCGGATATCCTAAGTGACTCCTTGATTCAAAAAATTACGGAACATCATTCCGATATTGGAGGCTATAGCCAGGATGAGCGTTGATTACGCAGTTCGAACAGACGGCTTAATCAAGACCTTCTCAGGCAGGGAGATTCTGACCAACTGCTGCATGAACGTACAACAAGGTACCATCTATGGCTTCTTAGGACCCAATGGAGCAGGAAAGACCACCTTAATGAAAATACTGACCGGCTTGCTCCAGCCAACTGCAGGAAGCGTAGAAGTGCTTGGGCTCCAAGTCTTAAAGCAGCGAGAGCAAATTCTTCGAAGAGTCGGGAGCTTGATCGAGGTTCCCGTATTCTTCGAGCGACTATCGGCAGAAGATAATATTCGCCTTCATCTCGAGTACATGAGCATGACAGGAGGAGATATTAAGGAGATGCTTGAGATGGTAGGGCTAACCCATACGGGACAACAGGCGGTCTCCACATTCTCGCTTGGGATGCGTCAACGGCTTGCGATTGCAAGGGCGTTATCCCATAGACCTGAGCTCTTGATCTTAGATGAACCAATAAATGGCCTTGATCCTATGGGCATTAGAGAGATGAGAGATTTATTTGTAAAGCTAGCTAAAGAGCATAAAATGACGATCCTCCTATCCAGTCACATCCTTTCTGAAATTGAGCATATTGCAGATACCGTCGGCGTGATTACGCGCGGAACCATAGTTCGGGAATTGAGTATGTGTGAATTAAGATCACAGGTGCCTGGGGGGCTCGAAGATTATTTCTTTGGGATCATGAGTGGAGGTCATGGCATTGCTTAAGTTAATGAGGCTTGAATTGCAGCGCAACAAACTTACAACGTATTTCACTGCGAGCGCAATTGCGTGTGTAGGTTTAATCGGGTTCATTTATTTCGTTGCCTATGTGGCTCAGGTGGAAAACGAAGTCGATTTTCAAAACTACTCCAATATTTTCTTATTTACTTCGGTTGTCAGCATGATTGTGTACGCGATCATGTCTGCAGTGATGTATTCTCGATACGTCATTGAGGAATATCGCGGCAAAATGACGCTCCTGCTATTCTCCTATCCCATAAGCAGGAAGAAGATGCTGTTAGCCAAGCTGATTCTCATCATGTCTTTCACTACGCTTGCCATGATCGTTAGCAACATTCCTCCTCTTCTCATTTTTTCTATCACCGAAACCATCTCACCCATTGTCAGTGACACGCTTTCCACAGGGCTTATTCTTAACGTTGTGAAGACGACATTCATATTGGCGATTAGTCTTAACACCATTTGCGTTATCGCTTTAAGGATTGGATTTGCGAAGAAGTCGGTACCGGCCACCATCGTGTTTTCTTTTGTGCTGTGTGCGCTTTACGGCAATGCAATCATCGCAAGCTTTGGCAATGACGCCATCATCATGGCTTTATGTATTCTTATGCTCATCATCGGTGGAGCTATTGTATTAGAGCTTCTAAACAAAGTACACCGGATGGAGTTTGAAGAACAGACTTAAGCTAATGAAATAGGAGGGATATGAAATGGAAGTAGGATGGATTGTAGGAACGAGCTTAGCAGTGCTTATTTTGCTTGCAGGCGTGATCGGACTGCTTGTGAGCAGGCAAAATGGCAGGAAAAACAAATGGGCATGGTGGTTTATCCTATTTGGCTGCTGTGCAGTCATTAGTGCCTTGATTAATTCAGGCGGAATGTAAATGGGAAGGTGTTGCTAATGATATTGAATTTGGAGGTGCAGCATGAAGTCACACGCATTTAATCGAAATTTTCAAATCATGCTTGCGGGGCAGATTATCACACTGTTTGGAAGCTCCATTCTAAGGTTCGCCTTATCGCTCTATATTTTAGATCTAACGGGCTCAGCGGAGATTTTCGCGACATTGCTTGCGATATCTACCATTCCAACTATTTTTCTATCACCGATTGGCGGGGCGATTGCGGATCGAATGAATCGACGCAACTTAATGGTTTACTTCGATTTCATCAATGGGATCGTAGTCAGCGTACTTGCCGCATTTCTTTACGCAGGTCAGTCCTCTATCGTGCTGATAGGCATTGTGATGACGGTTCTATCTGTCGTAAGTACATTCTATCATCCTACCGTACAGGCAAGCATCCCGGTATTGGTAGAGAATGATCACCTGCTGAAGGCAAATGGGCTAGTGTCTGGCGTAAATGCGCTGACGAACTTTGCAGGTCCTGTTATTGGCGGTTTATTGTATGCCGTATCCGGAATCGAGGCAATCGTCATTGTAACGTGCATAAGCTTCTTTCTCTCGGCGATCATCTTATTGTTCCTGCGCATTCCATATGAGAAGGGAGCCAAGACAGCAGGTGCAATCAAGGCGATATTGCTGGACTTGAAAGAAGGACTTGGTTATGTAGGCAAAGGGAATCCTTTCTTGCTTAAGATTATCATCATAGCTGCTGCGATGAACTTATTTATCACCCCGCTGTTTTTGGTCGGTATCCCTTACATGGTTAAGATAGTGATGGGAATGAGCGACAGCTACTTTGGCTTCACACAGGGCGGCATCTCGTTAAGCATGATCATTGCTGCTGTTGCGATTGGCGCACTGTCGAGCAAGCTTAAAGTGAATAATTTGTATCTATGGTTTGTCGGGAGCGGGCTATTCATTATTCCTATGGCAATAACCATTCACCCCCAACTTGTGACGTCAGGTCAAGCAGGCATCATTCCGTATTTGCTCTTCTCGCTTTGTACGATGGTGGTCATGTTTATCATAACAATCATCAATATCTTCATCATGACGATGCTTCAGAAAGAGACGCCGAATCATCTGCTAGGAAAGGTGATGGCCATTTTGACCGCGATCTCGACCTGCGCGGTTCCAATCGGACAGATTCTGTTTGGCAGTTTGATCGAATGGCTGGCGAATGCCGTATACGCCATTGTAATTGGAGTTGCGGTTATTACGATTTTTATAGCGCTTGTAACGAAGTATTTGTTAAGAAGCCATTCTGGACAGAGCGAAGATCAACCGACAGCTCCGATCAGCAAAAGTGAAGCGCTTGAAGCCGCTTCGACGGAGTAGGCCATTTTCATAGGGGGGAGAGCATGAGAGAGATTCAATTATTTTGTTTGCCTTATGCAGGAGGCTCATCCTTTATGTATGAGCCTTTGCGAAAAGCTCTCAATGGGCAGATCAAACTGATTCCTCTAGAGTATGCAGGTCATGGTGAACGAATGCTGGAAGAGCTTTATCCAAGCTTTCGTGACATGGTTTATGATATGACGAATCGGATTGAAAGCCGTCTGACTACGGCCCCATATGCGATACTCGGCTATAGCATGGGGAGTCTTGCTGCGTATGAAGTAACTCGAGAATTGATTCGTCGCACCAAGAGAAATCCCCTTCATTTGTTTGTTGCCGCGCATGCAGCACCTCATTTGCATCGTGCAAGCGAGCCTGTCTACGAAGCTGTTGTATCCCGCTTTAAGGCAAATATGTTGAAGATGGGGATGTCAGACCCCGACATTATGAACAACGTCGAACTTCTTGAATGCTTTGTTTCGATCTTCTACCATGACCTGAAGCTTTATGCGGGATATCAGTGCAGCAAGGACAAGAATCCGATGAATACGAACCTGACAGTTCTCTATTCAGATGAAGAAAATCGATTTAATCAAATTTTTGAGTGGTCTTCATACACGTCCAAGGCATGCATGTATCAAAGAATGAAAGGAAATCATTTCTTTATCCACACTCATATGGAAGAAATGGTCCAAGTGATTAACCAATCTCTCATGGCGGAACTTATCCATTATTAATAGGGAATAGACAAGGATAGGAGCGTTGTTATGTTGAATCAACCTACGAAAAATATCGCTGAACCCCTCATTCGCAAATCATTTGCGTTAGGTCTTGAACGTCAGGAACTTATTCAAATCTTGCATCCAATTGATTCTAAGACCATGAGGGTGCCGAATACAACATTGGCAGCTATCGCTTTGTTGTATAAGAGTCTGCTTACGGGCAATAATCCAGAAACGATTCATTTTTATGATGGCAGCAGCTACTATGAAACGCGCGTAGAGCTTGATATGGATCGTTCTGCAGCCGAGTATTTGGCTGTGATGGAACGTTCCCTACGCGTAAGTTCGAATCGTGCCGTGGCGCAAGATCAGCTTCAGGAGCAGGACATTGTGCTTTGTCTTTCCGAAAATGCAGGTGAAGCGACAAACCATACGAAGCGCGGGTTGATCATAACAGTTCCCCAGTCTAGCGCTGATCATCAATGGGAATATGAAGCCTGGTCGCCATACTGGTCAGAAACGATGATAATGTACTTTCACCAAAGAATCGTCAATATGGCAGGCACCTTTGCATCACAGTCTGATCTTCGTTTGCGCGACATTCCCGTTCTTGATGAACAGGAAACATGTAACATCCTTCTGAATTTTAATCAAAGCGATAAGAGTATCTCTAAGGAAAAAACTGTTGTTCAGTTGTTCGAGGAACGGGTTCAGCATAACCCCCACCAGATTGCGCTCGAATATAAGGGTCAGCGCTTAACCTATAAAGAGCTTAATGACCGCGCGAATGGCGTTGCGTATTATCTTATAGAGCAAGGCGTTGAGCCGGATAGCATCGTAGGGCTCATGGCTGATCGCTCCCTGGAACAGATTATTGGCATCTATGGTATTCTGAAGGCGGGAGGTGCCTATCTGCCGATTGATCCGGAACTCCCGCATAACCGCATCCATTATATGTTGGCGAACAGCGGTACAACGCTAGTGTTGACCGGCCCAGGAAGCGAGGGAGGCGCGGAATCGCTGCAGCAGCTTCAGCTTGTCAATCTAACCCAGTTTTCCAATGTGAATACAGACAATCCTGTCCCAAGAGCTCGTCCCGAACATCTTGCCTACGTGATTTATACCTCAGGCACAACGGGGAATCCAAAAGGCGTTATGGTCGAGCATCGCAACCTTCTAAACCTATCTCTCTGGATGCTGGAAGACGAGTACAGTAATCGTGAAGTCCTCCTTCTCAAAACGACCTATGCCTTTGATCTATCGATTTGGGAGCTGTTCGTTGGCTTCTTGGCAGGGGCAACGCATATCTTGCTTCCAAAGGAGCATGAGAAAGAACCTCATCAGATCGCAGCATATATTCATGCCCATCGTGTTACACGGACCTCCTTTGTTCCTTCCGTCCTAGAGCAATTCCTTCACACGATAGATCCGAGCTCAATTGAATCCTTGCGCCGCATCCAACTATCTGGGGAAGCCTTGCCCGTTGAGTTGGCCAACCGATTCAATCAGTTGAATCAAGGCAAAGCCCGCCTCGTCAATTCCTATGGGCCAACGGAAACGACGGTATTTGCGACTTCCTACGATGTCCCTACAGATATCACCCTTCAGCACATTCATATCGGTAAGCCGCTCGCCAACATGAAGATCTATATTTTGAATGAAGATCGGTTGTGCGGCGTCGGCATGCTTGGCGAGGTATGCATCGGCGGGGCCGGAGTATCGAGAGGATACTTGAATAGACCAGACTTAACAGCAGAAAAATTCGTTCCGAATCCTTATATCCCGGGCGAACGGATGTATCGGACAGGCGATTTAGCGCGCTGGATGGAAGATGGCAGCATCGAGTATTTGGGAAGAATGGATGATCAAGTCAAGGTAAGAGGCTACCGCATTGAGCTGCGCGAGATTGTAAGCAAACTGCGGGAGATAGAAGGCATTCAGCATGCTGCTGTCATCGCGCGCGAAGAGCAGGGGGACAAAGTCCTATGCGGATACATTGTCGGTACGGATGAACAAGTGCTCGATATCAACGCTATTAAAGAAGAACTCAGCCTGCATTTGCCAGGCTATATGATACCCACACATATGATGCAGCTAAAAGAGCTTCCGGTTACTCGCAATGGAAAGCTTGATAAAAAGGCCCTGCCTAAGCCAGAAGTGAAGAGCAAGCATCCTTATGCGGCTCCTCAAGATGAGGTGGAAGCAGCAATAGCGGGCATGTTTCAAGAGCTGCTCGATGTTACGCTTGTGGGCATCCATGACAGCTTCAGCGAGCTAGGCGGGCACTCACTAAGAGCGACACGATTAGCGCATATGATCGAGAAAAGATTCCATGTTCGGCTTTCGCTTCGTACGGTACTTGAGGCGGATACGGTTGCCAATCTCAGCTCTTGCGTACGAACAGCAGCTCCGGACATGTGGGAGAACATCAAAGTGCTTCCGCCTCAGCCCTATTATGAGATGAGCTCAACACAAAAGCGGCTGTATCTCATTCATCAGCTTCAAGAGGATAGTCTAGCCTATAACATCCCCATGATGTATGAGACAGATGGAGAGCTGGATATCGAACGATTACGCAGTGCGCTGCAGCAATTGTGCAAGCGGCACGAGCCTCTTCGCACTCGTTTTTCACAAATAGAAGATCAGTTTGTTCAGATTATTGAGGATGAGTCATTGCTAGTCCTGGAGGAAGGCCGTGCTGCAACCAATGTGGCAAGGCCATCACTCGTCAAAGATTTTGTTCGGCCGTTTGATTTGACAACAGCACCGCTCATGCGTGCAAAAGTGATTCAAGTTGAGAGCGGCAAGTCGCTTTTGCTTATGGATATCCATCATATCATTTATGATGAGGGCTCCGCTTCTGTGTTGATGAATGACTTGTCACGCTTATATAATGGCGAATCTCTTGAGCCTATAGAGATCCATTACAAGGATTACAGCGCTTGGATGAACAGCAGGGATTACTCGGAGCAGGAAGCATACTGGCTGGAGCAGTTCCAAGACGATATTTCGGTTTTGAATATGAAGACGGATTACCCAAGACCGAAGGTACAGAGCTACGAAGGCAGCAGTGTCATGACAGCACTTTCCCCGGCGGTTAAATCGCTTATCAGAGATATGGCTAAAAAGACGGGTGCGACGGAATACATGATTCTGCTATCAATCTTTATGCTGCTGCTGAGTCGATACTCGAGACAAGCTGAGCTCATCGTAGGGACGCCAATTGCTGGAAGAACACATGCGGATACCTATGACATGCTGGGCATGTTTGTTAATACGCTTGCGATTAAGGGCGAGATTAAAGAGAAGCAATCCTTTGAAAGCTTTGTGCATGCTCTGAAGGAGCGATGCATGCTCGCTTATGAGAACCAAGACTATCCCTTTGAGCAGCTAGTCGAGAAAGTTGCAATAGATAGGGACCTCTCACGCCATCCTTTGTTTGATGTAATGTTCGTTATGCAGAATCATGAAGCTAACACGCTCGCACTTGGCGGTACGAAGCTCCATGCTGCGCCTATAGAAAGTCATGCGTCAACCTTTGATCTGACGGTTAGCGTTGAACCACAGGGAGAAGGATATGCCTTGAAGTGGGAGTACTGCACAGCGTTATTTAACAAAGAAACGATCGAACGGATGGGCAGGCATTTTGAGCATTTCCTTCACCACGCCTTAAACGAGCCTCATCTAACGCTAGAAGAGCTCAGCTATGTCTCAAAGGAAGAAAGGGATATCGTTGTCCAAGCATTTAATGCTACCGATGGCTTCTATCCGGCTGACAAAACCCTTATTCGACTCTTCGAAGAACAGGTTGAACGCACGCCAAATCAGATCGCGGTTCAATTTGAACAGGAGACTTTAACCTACCGTGAGCTTAATGATCGTGCCAATGCAATGGGACAGCTTCTAAGAGATCATGGTGTCAAGCCAGATTCCATCGTAGCGCTGATCACAGGCCGATCCATTGAAATGATTGTTGGCATTTACAGTATCCTGAAAGCTGGCGGCGCGTATTTGCCGATAGACCCAGGACATCCTCTCGAGCGAATTCGCTATATGCTGGGAGACAGCCAAGCAGTAGCTGTGCTTATGGGATCAGGAAGCGATCAGGTCGCAGCCGAGCTTCAAGATCACATGCAAGTGGATCTTCGATTTGCGATTGGCAGCATCGCAACGAATCTAAACCCCGTAGCAGAACCTCATCATTTAGCTTACGTCATCTATACTTCGGGAACGACAGGACTGCCTAAGGCCGTCATGGTCGAGCATCGAAATGTTGTCAATTTATCCACATGGCAGATCGAATACGGGCACTATCAGCCCGGCTCTATGATTATTCAAAAAACGACCTTTGTGTTTGACGGCTCTGCGTGGGAGATCTTCCCGGCCCTCCTTGCAGGATGTACACTCCAGCTCCTGAATGAAGAACAAAACCAAGATCCTGCGGCGCTTATGAAGCTGCTGCCGAATCGTCAAATTGCCCTGATACCATCTAATTATCGCGCGCTTCTTGAATATGCTGAGACGAATCATGCGGTTGAGGAACTCAAAGCACTTGAACGACTGTATTTGGCCGCTGAGCCGATCACGTCGGAACTCCTTGAGAAGCATGCAAGAATCACCGGTGCTGGCATTGAGAACATACATAATTTGTACGGGCCTACAGAAGCGACAGTGACGGCAACGGCATACAGGCTGGTCGGAGAAGGAGATGGCGATAATGTCCCGATTGGAAAACCTGTATTGAATACACAGGTG
>NZ_JADMOL010000017.1:70505-72394 GCF_015558675.1 Paenibacillus sp. 1001270B_150601_E10
GAGTTCCAGGAGAGCTGTGCATTGGGGGAGCGGGAGTTGCAAGGGGATATTGGAATCAGCCCGAGCTTACTGCTGAAAAGTTTGTAGCCAATCCATTTCGTCAGGGTGAACGAATGTACCGGACAGGCGATCTCGCACGTTGGCTTCCAGATGGCAACCTTGAATATCTTGGACGAATTGGCGAACAAGTCAAGATTCGAGGCTATCGCATCGAGCTTGGCGAGATTGAAAGCTGCCTGAGAGATATCGATGGGATATTTGATGCGGCAGTCATTGCAAGACACGAGCATGAGGAAGCTTGCCTTTGTGCATATGTGGTCGGAAAAGGCGAGCTTGTGCTGGAGAAGGTTATAGAGCAGCTAAAAGCCGCGCTTCCTTCCTATATGATCCCAGCACATCTGATACAGCTTGAAAGGCTCCCGGTAACACGCAATGGCAAGCTTGATCGCAAGGCTCTTCCTGAGCCAGAGCAGTCAAGCAGCAACCCATACGCTGCTCCACGTGATGCGATGGAACGCAGTCTCGTCGAAATCTTCGAGCAGGTGCTCGCCTGCAAACCGATTGGCATCGACGATAGCTTCTATGAGCTTGGTGGGCATTCGCTCCGTGCTACAAAGCTTGTGAACGCAATAGAGAAGTCGTTCGGAGTGCGCCTTAAGCTTCGCGATGTCTTAACGGAGCAGACCGTGCGAAAGCTTGCGTTACGCGTTAGATCGGACGAAAAAGTCTCGTATGAGCCGATTGCGGCCCATCCGTTGATGCGAGAGGTTGTCATGAGCCCTCACCAGAAGAGTATCTACCTTGTTCATCAGATGCATGGAGATCAAGGTCGTAATCGAACTTACAATATTCCGTTTTTGTTTAGAAGCTCGCAATCGATCGATTATGATCGACTTCATCATGCGCTCAATAAGCTTACAGACCGCCATTCGCTGCTTCGAACCTCCTTTATACAAGAAGGAAGCCAATTCGTACAGCGGATTGCAGAGCATGCGACCATAGAGTTGGAAACGGCCGAATACCGGAGCGAAGGAATACCTGACTTATTTGATGCATTTGTACGTCCGTTTGACCTTTCGAAGGCGCCACTTATGCGTGTTAAGGCGGTAAACGCAGCGCTAGGTGACACCATCCTCATGTTCGATCTTCATCATATTATTTTCGATGAGGGTTCAAAGGGCTTGCTGTTAGAAGAGCTATCAAAGCTCTATAATGGTGAATCGCTTCCACCAGTAACTGTAGATTACAAGGATTACAGCCTGATGATTAGCAGTACCCCTATGACGAAGGAAGAAGCGTACTGGACTCTTATGTTCGATGAGGAGCCGCCAGCGCTTGAGCTAATGACTGATTATCACCGACCTAAAGAACGAAGCCATCAAGGCAGCAGCTTGCATTCTCAGCTCTCTTCTTCTGTTCAGGCTAATGTTAAAGCGATAAGCCGTCGAACAGGTGCAACAGAATACATGGTGATGCTGTCGGCATTCATGCTGCTCTTAAGCCGCTATTCAAGACAGGAAGATCTCGTTGTGGGCAGCCCGATTGCTGGCCGTCAGCATCCGGATACGCAGCAGATGCTTGGAATGTTTGTCAATACATTAGCAATACGTGGAAAGCTGGATGCGGCGTATAGCTTTGAAGTTTGGCACGCTGAAATGAAAGAGAAATGTCTGCAGGCCTATGAGCATCAGGCGTATCCGTTTGAGCGCTTGGTTGAACGTGTGGTAACAGAGCGGGATCTGTCCAGGCATCCACTATTTGATGTGGTCTTTGCGCAGCAGCAGAGCGAGTCTTCGAGTTTGAAGCTTGGCGCAGCTGGATTCGAAGAGATGAAACAGCAAAGTGTCGCTTCAACCTTTGATCTGACCGTGAGCTTGGAAGAGAACGAA
>NZ_JADMOL010000018.1 GCF_015558675.1 Paenibacillus sp. 1001270B_150601_E10
GAACTCCAGCCTTCCAAGCTGGTAGCGTGGGTTCGATTCCCATCACCCGCTCCATTCATCTTCACAACTTAATAAGCGGACATAGCTCAGTGGTAGAGTATCGCCTTGCCAAGGCGAGGGTCGCGAGTTCGAATCTCGTTGTCCGCTCCAGAATTTATGCGCCCTTAGCTCAGCTGGATAGAGCGTTTGACTACGAATCAAAAGGCCGGGAGTTCGAATCTCTCAGGGCGCGCCACTTATGAATCAACGGGACGTAGCTCAGCTTGGTAGAGCACTTGGTTTGGGACCAAGGGGTCGCATGTTCAAATCGTGTCGTCCCGACCATTCATACGCGGGTGTAGTTCAATGGTAGAACTCCAGCCTTCCAAGCTGGTAGCGTGGGTTCGATTCCCATCACCCGCTCCATATTATCATTTTAACGCCAATGGGCGTTTTTTTTGTTATATAGACCTAAAACCTTATCGTGATTTTCGATTGATTGGTATTAGGCATTTTTTTATATGTAATGTGAAGAAGCTTCTTTCAGCGACTTTATAGGAACGGCACGGAAGGAACCCCAAAGACATCATTGATATGTCAATCTTAGGATATAAAGTTAAGATTCGAAACTCATGATACAAAGCCAATTTATCTCAAGTTCTTTTTCCTACCTTAAATCACTATATTATTAAGCATATTAATAATCCCATTGAAATCAAATAAGCTTCCAGCAGGGTATATCGTTACAAAGCTTTTAATCAATATTTGCGGATACAAGCTTTTCCCGTTTAATGGCTACAATAATGAATGGGCAAATGGAAATTGAAGATCTCAAGTATTTCTAAAGTGTAGCCTCAATGCAAAAGTCTAGAGTAGGTTCTATGTGAAGATTAAAAGTGGATGGATCGACCAAGGATGTATCTAGGTTAGATTTACATACAAATATTGAAAATGTATGATTTCCAATGATTTGTTTTGCTTCCTTTTAGGAAGATGATCGTTCGGATTCCCTGATATTATCATGCCAAATGAAGGTTTATCCTTTATGAAAAACGTTCTTTTTTTCAAAGAAAGTAAGGATTTTAGTCGTAAATTGTAGTATGATGGTAAGAAAGCCTAATTTCAGAGTTACTGAAATCAGATAGGGGGAGACGAATGACTGACTTAACGTTAACCGCGAATAAAGCTAATTCAAATAATCTCTTGCGGCGAGACGTGCGCTTCCTAGGAAATATTCTGGGTGAAGTACTCGTACATCAAGGCGGCAACGAGTTGCTCAATATTGTCGAGAAGATTCGTGAACTTAGTAAATCGCTGCGCGCGGTATTTTTGCCGGAGCTATATGATGAATTCAAGCAGCTGATCAACACGTTAAACCCAGAAATTCGTCACCAGGTGATTCGCGCTTTTGCGATTTATTTTCAACTTGTGAATATTGCGGAGCAAAACCATCGTATCCGTCGCAAACGTGACTACGAGCGTTCCGCAGGTGAGACCGTACAGCCTGGTTCCATTGAGAGCAGCATTCTTGAGCTTAAAGAGCACAAGGTAAGCGAGGCAGAATTGCATGACATTCTGTCTACAATCTCATTAGAGCTTGTGATGACAGCTCACCCAACGGAAGCCATGAGACGCGCTATTCTTGATATCCATAAGCGGATTGCTGACGATGTTATGATGCTGGATAATCCAACACTTACGTATCGCGAGCGTCAACAGCTTCGCGATAAGCTGCTGAATGAAATCATTACATTGTGGCAGACTGATGAGCTGCGTGACCGCAAGCCAACCGTGTTGGATGAAGTACGCAATGGGCTCTACTATTTCAACGAAACGTTGTTTGATGTTCTTCCAGAGGTTTATCAAGAATTGGAACGCTGTCTGGATAAATATTATCCAAGCGAGAAGTGGCACGTGCCGACATATCTGAGATTCGGTTCTTGGATCGGTGGCGACCGTGATGGTAATCCTTCTGTTGTCGCATCCGTCACGATGGAGACACTCCGTATGCATCGAGGTCTCGCTCTTCACAAATATGAAGAACGGTTGAAAGACATTATGCGTGCGTTAAGCTTTAGTACAACCATTGTTCAGATTAGTGATGAGTTGAAGGCTTCAATCGAAGAAGATCAGAAGAACATTACCCTTAGATATGTACCTACATGGTTAAATGATAAAGAGCCTTATCGAATCAAACTTTCTTTCATGCTTGAAAAATTGCGCAGTATCTTGGATGAGGATACTGAGGGGACGCCTCAGCGCTATCGTTCTGTAAATGAGTTCATTGAAGATCTTCACATTGTTGATCGCAGCTTGCGTCATCACTTTGCTGACTATGCAGCGGATACGCATATTAAGAAGCTGATTCGTCAAGCAGAGCTGTTTGGTTTCCATATGGCTACACTGGATATACGTCAGCACAGCAAAGAGCATGAGAATGCCATGAAAGAGATTCTAGCCAATATGAATATTGTGGCAGACTATAGCGCATTGTCGGAAGAAGAGAAGATCGAGCTGTTGAATCGTTTGCTAAACGATCCGCGTCCATTGACTTCTTCCTACGTGGAGTATAGCGAATCGACGAAGGAATGCCTCGATGTGTATCGTGTCGTATATGAAGCACAGCAGGAATTCGGCGTGAACTGTATTACAAGCTACTTGATCAGTATGGCTCAAGGTGCAAGTGACGTATTGGAAGTCATGCTTCTCTCCAAAGAAGCAGGTCTCTTCAAAAAGACACCAGACGGAAAGGTTACATGTACCCTGCAAGCTGTTCCATTGTTTGAGACGATCGATGATCTCCATGCTGCTCCGGGCATCATGAAGACATTGTTCGATCTTCCGATCTACCGTCAAGGTGTGGAAGCAATGAATGATCTGCAAGAGATCATGCTTGGCTATTCCGACAGCAACAAAGATGGTGGAATGCTTACAGCAAACTGGGAGCTGCAAGTTGCATTGAAGTCGCTCACCGCAGTGGCTCAGCAATACGGCGTGAAGCTGAAGTTCTTCCATGGCCGTGGCGGAGCACTAGGTCGTGGCGGCATGCCTTTGAACCGCAGCATCATGGCTCAGCCTCCACATACGATTGGTGGCGGCATCAAGATTACAGAACAGGGTGAAGTATTGTCGTCTCGCTATTCCGTCCAAGGTATAGCCTACCGCAGCTTGGAGCAAGCGACATCAGCACTTCTGCAAGCCGCACTCTTGGCTCGTACCCCTGAGACGAAGCAGCTTGATCCGCAGTGGGAGCAGTGGATGATTACGATCTCTGAGACCGCACAAGAGAAGTACCAGGACTTGATCTTCCGTGACCCTGACTTCCTGACTTACTTCAAGGAGTCTACACCGTTGCCAGAGATTGGCGAGCTGAATATCGGTTCACGTCCTTCCAAGCGCAAGAACAGTGATCGCTTTGAGGATTTGCGCGCGATTCCTTGGGTATTCGCGTGGACGCAGAGCCGTTACTTGCTGCCAGCATGGTATGCTGCAGGAACAGCCCTGCAAGACTTCTATAATAACGATCCAGAGAAGATGAAGATTCTGAAGCAGATGTATGAGCATTATCCATTCTTTGCTTCGATGATCGACAATCTGCAGATGGCACTTGCAAAGGCTGACCTGATCATTGCAAAAGAATACGCAGCTATGATTAAGGACAGCACGATCCGTGAACGCATCTTCAACTGCATCGAAGAAGAATATGAATTAACGTCGAAGCTGCTGCTTGAAATTACAGGTCAGCAGGAAATTCTAGATAATGTACCAGTTATTCAAGAATCCATTAAGCTTCGCAATCCATACGTGGATCCACTCAGCTATATGCAGGTTCAGCTTCTGTCTGAACTGCGCGAGCTGCGTGAAGAAGGCCAAGACGATCCTATTCTGCTAAGAGAAGTATTGCTCACTATCAATGGCATTGCTTCAGGGCTACGGAATACGGGCTGATAACCTCGTTCGCGTACGGTTAATGAAAGTAGATGAAACAACCATTGAGAGCTTTCTCTAGAGCTGCTCAGTGGAGCAATAAGCAGTCGAGTCACGCCTTAGAGCAGGACTCGACTGTTCCTGTGTTCCTCGATTAAAGGAGTTGACCTCATGAAGAAGAGCGCCATGTATTGGCTCTCCGTCATCTTAGTCCTTATTGGTGCTTGCAGCTATGGATTTGTCGCGACTACGGTTAAGCTTGCGTATGCGGACGGCTTCACTGTGCCTCAGGTCACGGTCGCAATGAGCACTACTGGGGCAGTCGTTTTATGGCTCATGGTGCTGCTTCGCCCGAAATCATGGCGCAATCCATTTGGCGGTGGTGGCTGGAAATTGCTTTTTATTGGGATCTTTGGGATGTCCCTCACCACCATTTTCTATAACACAACCTTACAGAAGCTTGATGCTTCTCTTGCCATTATTCTGCTGTTTCAATTTACTTGGATTACGCTTGTGCTGGATTGTATCAGCCGTAAAGTGTGGCCAAACCGTTACCAATGGCTTTCTATCGCGATAGTGCTGTTTGGAACGGCACTGGCAGTAGGAATCAGTGAAGAGAGCTTTGCGAGGTTTACCCTGTCAGGTGTTATCCTTGGTTTATTGTCAGCCCTGACGTACAGCTTGTTTTTATGGCTTACGGGTTATA
Source organism: Paenibacillus sp. 1001270B_150601_E10 (assembly GCF_015558675.1). Classification (GTDB taxonomy): domain Bacteria; phylum Bacillota; class Bacilli; order Paenibacillales; family Paenibacillaceae; genus Paenibacillus_B. The sequence continues at coordinate 4,613 of NZ_JADMOL010000018.1, forward strand.
TTAAGACTGATCATGACCCCGTTATACGATCTGCAGTAACGCTGACGGGCGTGTTAATCGTAATATACTGCATTTACATTCCATTCATTGCAGGCGGGTTGACCATACCTGCATCTGTGGGCAAATTATTGTTATGGGCATTGCTTATTGGGACCTTGTCCTATATTATTCCGACTGTTACGATGAATTTCGGAATCCCTAAGATCGGAAGCAGCCTCGCTTCCATGATCTGTGCAATGGAACTGCCGGTCGTCACGATTGTGGCGTATGCATTGCTGAATGAAAAGGTCACCATGCTCCAATGGCTTGGAATCCTGTTCATCTTGGCCGGTATCGTCATTGCGGAACAAAAGAACACAATGAAATGACTGGTTAGACTGAGCAGTGAGGACGGAGGGAGAAGCGTTTGGACACGTTTGAGAAACGACTAGTGAAGCTGGCCCGAAGTGGCGATACGAGGGCATTCGCAGAAGTCGTTGAATTATATAAAGACAAGATCTTTCACCTAGCCTATCGAATGCTTAGCAATCGGCATGAGGCAGAGGACGTGGTGCAGGATACGTTTCTAAGGGTATATCGTAATTTGGATCGATATGATGAGAATCAAAAGTTCTCTACTTGGATTTATCGTATCGCAACCAACCTATGTATTGATCGTCTGCGTAAGAGAAAACCGGTCTACTCTTTGGATGCAGAGATGAACGATCAGGAGGGCGTCGATGGCTACTCGATGATACCAAGTGATGACCGTACCCCGGAGAGCTATATGCTGGTCAGTGAGACGCAGCGAATGATTCATGAAGCCATAGACAGTCTCCCAGCTAAATATAAGTCGGTCATGGTATTAAGATACTTGCAGGATATGTCTCTTCAGGAAATAAGCGATGTGCTGGATATGCCGGTAACGACGATCAAAACGCGCGTTCACCGCGGCCGCGAGTTTCTGCGAAAGAAGCTGGAGAGGAAAATTTGAAATTTTTGCATAAATAAGTTTGAAACGAAATGCTTGCCACAACGTATCGTATAACAAAAGACAAATGTAGATGGGTTTTGTGCGGGCTATAGGCTATCGGACAAGATTCATCATACGATCATAATAAAGACCCCATGAAAGGATTGGCTCACATGGATTGCAAACAAGCCGTCTCGTTAATGCACAGTCTTCTAGACGACGATCTCGAGCGATCGACTGCATTAGAGCTCAAAGAGCACATGTTGGGTTGTCCCGCCTGCAAGGAGCATTTCCGTCAACTAGAAGCCACGGAGCAGCTGCTATATGGGTTTAACCATCGCTTACAGACACCGTCGCCTGATCTGACGGATCGAATCATGAAGGTTATCCCTGAGAAGAAGAGGCAGCAGCCAACATGGCTGAAATGGGTAAAGCGACATCCTGCGATTACCGTAGCTGCCGTATTCGTACTCGTGATGATGGGAAGCGCCATGAGCATGTGGAACGCGGATCAACAGATGGTCGTGAAGGGTCGGCATCTTGACGGGGTCATCATTGAAAAGAATAAGGTGATTGTACCGAATGGCAAGGTTGTAAAGGGTGACCTCACGATCCACAATGGTTTGGCTGAAGTATACGGTGATATCGAAGGCAATGTAACAGTCGTTGACGGGAGGATATTCCAAGCATCAACGGCACATATCTCCGGTTCTGTTCAACAAATTGATGAGGCAATGAGCTGGATATGGTATCAGATTACCAGTCTGTTCGCATCGACTCCCTCACCATAAATAAGCGAATACAGATGAACTGAATAATTACAGCCGCTCTTCCACTTTTGTGGAAGAGTTTTTATTTTATAGGAAAGCCTAAGATGGGGAGAGATTTGGCTGATCGTTGTGAACATGATCGATGATCTTGTCACTCGTTTACAGAAAACGTGTATTTTCCCCAGAAAATCTGGGCGCTTGTTTACATATTTGCAGGGATTTTGCTTCATTTTGCAGAAAAGAGTATAGTTAGATATAGAAAAGTATCTGTAGAAGTATCTTATAAGGGATCACCGGGGGTACATTCATGAATTTGAACTATTTTACCAATTTGACTTGGCAAGAAGGCATCAAGGATCTTATTGATATTTTAATTGTAAGTTACGTTATATATAAGCTTTTAGTTCTGATTCGTGGTACAAGAGCGGTACAGCTGCTAAAGGGGATCTTCGTCCTAGTCATCGCTTGGGCAGTAAGTACTTGGTTTAATCTGTATACACTTGAGTGGCTCATGAACCAGATGTTTACGTTTGGGGTACTAGCGCTAGTCATTATCTTTCAGCCAGAACTCCGCCGAGCACTGGAGCAGATCGGTCGAGGCAAGCTCTTTGGCACCAGATCCGCAAATGAAATGGACGAAACGGGCCGCGTGATTGGAGAACTCATTAAAGCTGTTAATTATATGTCTCGTCGAAAAATAGGGGCATTAATTGTGTTCGAACGAACGACGGGCTTGAACGAATATATCGAGTCGGGCATTGCGATGCATTCTCGCATTAGCTCAGAGCTGTTGATTAATATTTTCATTCCGAATACACCGCTGCATGATGGCGCAGTTATCGTTCAAGGCGGGAACATTGCTGCTGCTGCATGCTACCTTCCATTATCGGAGAATCCTTTTATCAGCAAGGAGCTAGGAACGAGGCACCGTGCAGCTATTGGGATCAGTGAAGTTGGGGATGCGATATCGGTTATCGTTTCAGAGGAAACAGGCGATGTGTCGCTAGCGATCAATGGCCAGATTGTTCGCAAGATCAACGAGGAGTCTATGATTTCGAAGCTGTTCGAGGAGCTGAAGCCGAAGGAGAAGCGGGAACTGCGTATGTTCTGGAAACGGAAAGGTGAAGATCATGGATAAGTGGCTCATGGACAATACCGCCTCGAAAATCATTGCGCTAGTATTGGGCGTACTGCTGTTTGCAGTCGTACATAAGCAAGACCCAAATATCAACACGAATCAGCCCTTGTACGAGACCAAAGTGATTCAAGCTGTACAAGTAGCCACGACAGGTCTTGATGATAAGCAGTATGTCATTAAAAGCATGGAGCCTTCTAACGTGCGCATCCAGGTTGAGGCTTTGCGCAATCGGATGTCCTCGATTCTAACCGAAAATTACAAGGTGATATTGGATGTAGCCGGATATGGAGCGGGCACGCACACGATTCCGTTGAAATATGAGCTGCCTGAAGGGGTAAAGCTTGTTTCGATGCAGCCTTCAGCCGTTACGGTTCAGATTGAGGAAGTACAGGCGAAGCAGTTCGATGTGGTCATTAAGACCAAAGGAACGCCTCAGGAAGGCTATACGGCTGGAACGCCGATTGTTACGCCATCGAATCGCGTGCATGTCACGCTGCCTACTTCGGAGATGGATAATGTCCAATCCGTTAGTGCGATCGTCAATATCGATCAAGCCAATGAATCAGTCGTGCAGAAGCAAGTGAAGCTGACGGCTTATGATAAAGCTGGAAATGAGATTAAGGATGCGGTAATTGAGCCTTCTGTCGTTCAGGTGGAGATTCCAATATCGAAGCCGTTCAAGACGGTGCCGCTTCAGTTGAATGTAAGAGGCAACTTGCCAGCTGGCTTGGCAGTAGGCTCTGTAGAGCCAAGTGTGAATCAAGTGACGCTGTACGGGCCTCAGGAGGACTTGGATCAGATTGAGTTCTACGACGGCATTCAGCTGGATATGTCGACATTCAAGTCCGCAGGAACGTACAATGTAAACTTGAAGTTGACGCTTCCGCCAAACCTTGAGAAAATGGAACCTAATGCGATAGATGTAAAAGTCGTCATCGTTGCAGAAAAAGAACGCGTCATTTCAAGTGTACCTATCACAATGGCTGGTCTCAATGATAAGCTAAAGACAACAATTACGGAACCGGCTTCCCGTAGTTATGATGTCAAAGTTATAGGTGCGCCTGAGATTGTGGATGCATTGACGGCATCAGATATTCAGTTGATTGCCAATGTCAATGATTTGCCGCCTGGAAACCATCGCGTAACCTTGCAGGTGAACTTGCCACGATTCGTTCGGCTTGCGAATCAGACCTCCTTTACCGCGGTTGTACTAATCGAGGACCAAGATGTCCCGGCAGGCACTAAACCTGATCCTGATCCGAATCCACCTGTGGATCCCGGAACATCAGGAGAGCAAGGAACCGAAACCGATGGACAGGATAAGCCGTCTGACGAGCAGGAAGTCCCGCCAAGTGAAGGGGAGTCCAATTCGGATTCCTTGGGAACCGGAGGCAGCTGAGCTAACAGAAAAAGACTAACTTTAGATATAGAACATCATGGGTGAAATGATTCAAGGGAGTGGAGCCAGTAGGATGCTGGCTTCGATCATATCATTAGGAGATAAGGGGATTAAGATAAAGATGGGGAAATATTTTGGAACAGACGGTGTTCGCGGTGTTGCCAACCAGGAATTGACCGCTGAACTCGCATTCAAGGTAGGTCGTGCTGGCGGTTATGTTTTAACAAAAGAGGCGGCTAAGCCAAAAGTATTGATCGGGATGGATACGCGTATTTCAGGTAAAATGCTTGAAGCATCCCTGACTGCAGGACTGCTGTCGATTGGTGCAGACGTTGTCTTGCTGGGTGTGTTGTCTACACCAGCTGTTGCTTACTTAACACGCACGCTGGGGGCGGATGCAGGGGTCATGATCTCCGCATCTCATAACCCGGTAGAGGATAATGGCATTAAGTTCTTTGGCCGAGATGGATTCAAGCTGCTTGACGAAACAGAGCTTGAAATCGAAGCGCTGATGGATGCTGAGGTTGATGAGCTTCCTCGTCCGATCGGCAAAGATCTTGGTACGGTTACGGTGGATACAGAAGCGAAGTGGAAGTATGTTGAGTATTTGAAATCGACAGTTGCGAATTCCTTTGAAGGAAAGCGTATCGTCTTGGATTGTGCCAATGGTGCAGCGTTTGAACTGGCACCGCAACTGTTCCGTGATCTTGGGGCTGAAGTCATTACGATCGCAGCGGAGCCTAATGGCTTGAATATTAACGATCATTGCGGCTCTACACATCCTGAAACGCTTGCTGAAGAAGTTGTTCGTCAGAAGGCTCATCTTGGGCTTGCGTTCGATGGGGATGCGGATCGTTTGATTGCGATTGATGAGAATGGCGAAGAGGTCGATGGAGATTATCTGCTTCTTATCTGCGGTGAAGCAATGAACCGTGCTGGAAAGCTTAACGAGAAGACGATCGTCTCCACCGTTATGAGTAATATCGGCTTCTATAAAGGCGTTGAGAAGGCAGGACTTCATTCCGTAAAAACGGCTGTAGGCGACCGCTATGTCATGGAGGAAATGCGCCGTGGCGGCTACAACCTCGGTGGCGAACAGTCTGGGCATATCATCTTCTTGGATTATGGGACAACTGGCGATGGCATGATGACAGGTGTTCATCTCGTGGATACGCTTGTAAATTCTGAACGCACTTTGTCTGAAGCCAAATCACTTATGCGCAAGTTCCCGCAAGTATTGGTGAATGTGCGTGTTGCCGATAAGAGCAAGTATGCAGGCAACACAGCAATCGAAGAGGCAGTTGCTGCTGTTGAGCAGGAGCTAGGCGACAATGGCCGTGTTCTGGTTCGTCCATCAGGAACGGAATCCTTGATCCGTGTCATGGCAGAAGGACCTGATGTCGAGATGGTTGAAGAGTATGTGAACCGTATCGTTGAAGTGGTTCAACGCGAATTGCAATAACACGAAGCAAGGATAAGAATAATAATTTGCCGCTCGTCCCTAGGTGTTTGGGGATGTGCGGCTTTTTCGACATATAGACGTATATGGCGCCTGCAATTTCTTAATGGTCTAAAGGAATGTTGAGCGATGATATTGCCAGATGACGTCTCGTTGCATATAATAGTCATATTCCACCGTCTAAGTCGAGAAGATGTGTGCCGACATTGATCGATGTAACCAAGAAGCCGGTAGCGGGAGGAATAACACAGCATAAGTTTTGGTGGATGGTTTTGGATTCGAGAAGGAAAGGCAGGGTTGAACTGAACTTAACGTAAGATAAGCGCCAGCACTTGTACACGACGGACGGCAATTCGTGGCAAGTGGACGAGGTGGAGGTGTTCGAAAATGTTCGGCGGGGACCTCCCGGTGTATAACCAACACCGTAACATCACTTCGGAAAACAATGAGGCAACTTGTTGGACAACGAATGATGAATAGGTTAATACGAAATGCTTGCAGTTATCATTGGATATCGTATAAATCAAAAATAACAGACAGTCTGTCTACCAAGAGCATCGATCGGACACCGAGCATATAGGCTTTCTAGAAGTGGAAGCTGATGAACGGTACGGAATCAGAAGCGCTGGTTCCTTATGGCTCTTGGCTGAGCACATGACGAGGATTAGAGGTCTAATGTAGCGTACATTGATTTTTATCATGTGTCCTAGACCCTTCTTTCCGCATGAGCAATGAAGGCTGATGGCAGACAGCAGGATGACATGTACGGTACAGAACAATTGAATAGGACTTAATACCGCTCATCGATGTCTTAGCCATCAAGCCATACAGGAACCGCTGGTTCTCCGGTTGATGCTGCTTTGGAGCAGACCGAATCGGAGGCTAACTATATGTGTGGTATTGTTGGATATATCGGAACGCGTAATTCACAGGAAGTATTGCTTGAGGGCTTGAGCCGTTTGGAGTACCGCGGCTATGATTCGGCAGGCATCGCGGTTATGACAAGCGAAGGGCTAGAAATTCGCAAAGCGGAGGGTCGCTTGGCGAATCTGGCGGGTCAACTCGAAGGTGAGCCGCTGACAGGAGAGGTCGGTATTGGACACACTCGCTGGGCGACTCACGGCAAGCCTTCGGATGAGAATTCTCATCCACATACGGATGTGACAATGAAATTCTCGGTCGTGCATAACGGGATCATTGAGAACTACTTGGAGCTTAAGGAAGAGCTAATGGCTGAGGGGGTGGTATTCCGTTCGGAGACGGATACCGAAGTTATTTCCCACCTTATTGCTCGTGAGTATCAAGGTGATCTTGTTAAGGCGGTGCAGCATGCAATTCGACATCTAAGAGGGGCGTTTGCTCTTGGTGTGCTGACTGAGCATGAGCCAGACCGACTTGTAGCGGTTCGCTGCGCAAGCCCTCTCGTGATTGGAATTGGCGAAGGGGAGAATTTTATCGGCTCGGATATTCCGGCGATTTTACAATATACACGTCGTGTGTATATTTTGAATGACAATGAGATGGCCGTTCTGACGAAGGACGCTGTCGATTTGATGACGATTGAGGGCAACAGTATTTCTCGGGAAATGATTGTTGTCGATTGGGATGCGTTGACTGCAGAAAAAGGCGGATATGACCACTTCATGCTGAAGGAAATTAACGAGCAGCCGAAGGCATATCGCGACACGATGCGAGGCCGTTTGCGTGAAGGGTTGGCAGGTGTCAAATTACCGGAGTTGAAGATGATTACACATGAGCGTCTCTGCGAGATTCGCAATGTGCACATCGTGGCTTGCGGTACGGCTTATCACGCTGGACTTGTTGGTCGGAGCTTGATCGAGCACAATGTGAAGATTCCGGTAGAAACAGATGTTGCGTCCGAATATCGGTATCGCAACCCAATCATTACGCCAAATACGCTTGTTATCGTGGTGAGTCAATCCGGGGAGACAGCAGACACGCTTGCCGCTCTTCGCGAAGCCAAGCGCTGCGGAGCATCGGTGCTTGCCATTACGAATGTCGTCGGCAGCTCGGTTGCTCGCGAGGCGGACGATACAATTGTAACTTGGGCTGGACCAGAGATCGCGGTAGCTTCGACCAAGGCCTATACCTCCCAGCTCGTCGCATTCATGCTCTTTAGCCTGTATTGGGCGGAACAGCTGGAGACCTTGAGCCAAGCTGAGATTCGACATCAGCTGGCAGCCATTGAGGCTCTTCCAGAACAGGTGGAAGCGATTCTTGCGCAAGAGGATCAGCTGAAGCGGGTGGCTGAGGAGTTGGCGGAGCATGACAGCCTGTTCTTCATCGGCCGTGGTGTCGATTATGCCGTATCGTTGGAAGGCTCTTTGAAGCTGAAGGAGATCTCCTACATCCATTCGGAAGCTTACCCTGCTGGGGAGCTGAAGCACGGAACGTTGGCATTGATTGAGGAGGGCGTACCGGTTATCGCACTTGTGACCCAACCTTCACTCGTCGAGAAGATGATCAGCAACATGAAGGAAGTAAAGGCGCGTGGCGGCCACATCTTTGCGATTGTGGATCAAGCGCATAAAGAGCAGGTTGCGAAAGCAGCAGATGAAATCTTTGTGCTGCCAACCACGCTTGCACATCTAAACCCAGCGCTGTCCGTTGTCCCAACGCAGTTGATTGCGTACTACGCCTCTCTTGCGTTAGGTCATGACGTAGATAAGCCAAGAAATTTGGCGAAGAGTGTGACGGTTGAGTAAGGGGAAACACAATTGTATAGCATGTTGTAGCTTTATAAAAAAGTTTGATCATTATAATAAAGATTGATAATTTGTAATAAAGTTTGATTAAAAACATCTCACCTCTATAGATTTTAAGAGGTGAGATGTTTTTAATTGGAAATTTATGATGATATCACTTTGGAAATTGTGAAGAAATGTACTTATACTAACGGGGCAGTTTAAATGAAGAAGGAAAAAAATTGTTTTACATAGAAGTAAATAAAATGTTTTAAAAAATAATGGGGTGTATAAATGGTGGTTATTATTAGAAATCAAAAAAAGTGAATTTGATTTTTTGATGGATATGCTTTATGAATCTATTCATATTCCTAAAAATAAACCAAATAAAGAGGATTTTGATAAACTCAACACATATAAAAAAATATCATGAAGGTTGGGGAAGAAAGGGCGATACAGCACTAATAGCATTAAATACTAATAACCAAGCAGTCGGGGTTGTCTGGTATAGATTGTTTAACGAATTTAATAAGGGATATGGTTATGTAGACAGTAACACTCCTGAATTAGGAATAGCAGTGTCTGAAGAAGTTAGAGGAACGGGAGTAGGAACTTTGCTAATGAAGAAGATAAATCATCAAGCTATCTGTGAAGGGTATAAATCAATTTCCCTAAGTGTAGACCCTAAAAATAGTAATTAAGTCCATATTTATAAGAAATTGGGTTTTGGAGATTATGGAGTATCAGGAACATCTACTACAATGGTTTATAGAGTTTATGAACAGTAAATGATTTCTTGTTCAACTCCCATGAAAGAACTTAATCATCTTTCATTTTCTGTGGCGAAGAGCTTATTTTTGCACTTCATGGATGGCTAACGGGGCTGAAGAGTTGAAGAGGGTTACTCTAAATATAAAAGTAGCAAAGGGGATTATTAAATGGTAAGTAAAATAGAATTATACGAAAAAGAGTCTCAGGAATTCCAACCTTTTAAACACTTTTTTTCACGCATTCAAGTAATGCGGAAAGAATCCAGCTATGGGGCTGAAGTTGCCTCAAAATGGACTAATATTTTAAACCAAACTCTTGTAGATGAAACTTACCCAGTGATACATCCATTTGGTCAGGAGACATTCTCGTTATATGCAGAGTTCACGACTGGGGTATTTGAGTATACCTTAGACATAGACGGGGCTACTACATTTATAAAAGAAAAAAACATTAAACCCATAAAGACTTCTCCATCGAATATAATTGAAGCTGTTGACCAAGGTAACATAAATAAAGACCCAAACCGAATAAAACCCAATCATAAAAATCCTATAATGGTACTTCAGAGTCGATATTTAACCAACAACAAACCTTATTGTATCAATGGAAACCATCGTATATTTGAAGCATATAGAAATAATGATGAACAAATAGAAATTTATGTTTTTAAAGATTTGGAATTTGTTCCTTTCTTTTATGACATTCTAAGTAAAGCAACATATTTTTTAGAAATTGATTACCATAATGTAGTTAATGATAAAAGATATTTATTGCATAACGAAAATGGTGCATTTGCAAATGAATTTAAGTAGATACGTTTCTTCAACTAACGGGTGCTTTAATTGAAAATTTGCATCCAGAAATAATCAATCTTTATTATAAAAATCAAACTAGATAAATAAAGAACCAACTATTTTGATCAAACTTTGTTTCAAAACAGTTGGTTTCTTTCGTATATAAAATCAGCATTTGCAACTTACTTTTAATCGAACTTTGTTCAAAAGCTACAAGTGGAATCCTTTTTAGTTCGCTAAAGGCACTTTGGCCATAGCTAGTGCTACTATTAAAAGAAAATAAACCATTAGACTGAAAAATATAGTATTAGACTCGGAAAATAAAGTACTAGACTGGCGATAGTGTTAAAACTAACGAGCAGGATAGTTCAACAAATGGAGGTATTACCATTTAACAGATAAAAAATATTCTGCTTCATGTTAGTTAAACAATTTCAATCCTTCCACGATCTAATCGTCGGGTCCATTCAGGCGCGGTTGAATGATCCTAGCTCCGTCGAAGTTCGAGGTTTTTTTAAGCTGAATTAATTGGTGTAAAAAGGATATCCCACACACCTGGGATTCGATGATTTTATTTAGATAAGACCTGACATTCCCAGCCACATTCATGATCCCCTGCAGATCCGTATGTTTGGCTGCGGCGAGGGATTGCTTAAAATTCACAGTATCTTTTGAGTACACGGAGCTTTGCAGCATTTGAATCAACCTGATTTTTAGCAAATGAGATCCACTGTATCGACGATAGCGGTTGTTGGGGTCTCTATCCGCCGTTACATATCCTGCTTGCTCCCAGTAGCGGATCGCCGATTTGGGAGCCTGCGTCAGTTCGGCTGCTTCGTTGATGGTGAACGTCTCCTCGGCATACGGAGATTTATTTTCGTAAGCGTATATCCGGATATCCTGAATTAATCTCTATAATTTCTCTTTTTCCTCGTACAAAGCGACTTCTTTTTCCCTGATGATCCACAATGCATCTTGCGGCTTGTCTTGATGGAGACAACGAAGCACCTCGGCGGTCACTTCCATTCCGAATGCCGGAGCCATGGCTTGGATACACGACAGATAGGCTGTGTGCTGGTTCGTATAAATACGGTAGCCATTTGATGATCGTTCAGCAGGAGGTATTAGGTCTTTAGCCTCGTAATTCCTTATAGTACTGGCGCTAATCCTGAATTTAGCCGCCATTTTTTTGGGGCGCATTGTCAACTCGTCATCTCCCGCATTACAATAGATCAAGATTAAATAAGCATATAAGATTTTCTATAAAATGGCTGATATTCTTTCTCTTTTTTTGCTTAACCTTCGAATTTGCTTACAAGTTGTACAATGGAATTGAAATGAAGAGAAGGAGGCGTTCGTTTGTGAAGAAAGGATTCCCGCTTTTCCGGCAAGACATGTCGATCGAAGAAATAAGTGAGGTGTCCAACAGTTATATCGATTCCGAGTGGAAGTCCATATACGAATCCATGCATGAACAATTGACGGCTGCTTTTGTTGAAATCGAAGATGCGGCCTATGGTCTTTATTTGGATCAGCTTATGCCGTTCATATTCGAACAGCTGGAGGATGCCGGTTTCAGCGCTATGGAGAAGCTCGAAGAGAATGATTTCGTTATCGCAAAGCGCTTGGTTTTCCGAAACTCCCTTGAAAAATGGGGTGCGGAAGACAATAGATCGAGAATATTTTGGAACGTAATCCATGACAAGCAAGGCAACCCGATCGGCACCATACTCACGGAAATTCCCCATTCCCATCTGAAATTCGACATCCCTGCAGGTCATTTACTCGCTGCGGGAGAGTCTCAAGGAGCGGATCGTGCAATGAATTAGGCGAATTAAGGAATCTGGCTGAGTTCATTAGAATTGAGATGTATATTTCCGAAGGATGGAATCGATATGATAGATTCGAACCCAACGGATAAGTTATTTGTTGAATTTAACGGAACACGTTAGTTGAATGATTACAGCGGCAGTCTAAGACTTTATTTTTCAGTCTTGGTCCGCAGCTGCTTTTTAATGGATCAGTCTAAATCGTATTTTTCAAAAGCCGACGATTCATCAATTCAAAAACCATGTTAAATCAACGACCCCAGTCTAAAATTTTATTTTCACCGAAGAATTGTGTGGTGATTACAATGGCTAAGCGAAAAAGAACAAGTCAATTAAAAAAAAAAGATTAAGGATGGTCGGAGACAAGGTCAGGGAATCGATTATAAAGAATGGCTAAAGATTGATTCACCGTATGCATATAGATAAAGATGCCTGGATCGAGTTTAAATTAGGGTGGAAGGGTGCTGAATACGCCAAAACAGGTATATTTGGTTACAAATTATTTAAGCGTGGATATGTATCAAAGGTTATGGTACAACCAACATACTATATTTGAAAGTGGTTCACCTTCTGTCTCTTTTCCAGCTGGAATTTCAGTAGAGTTTGGTTTTGGTACTCAGAAAGAAGCAGAGAACATTTTGCGTCAGCCTCTATAAAATTAAGGTCGCAGGTAGTATATTTTAATATACTACCTTTTTTGAAAGGAGTTTTGCATTGAGGAAGTTACTTAACTTATGTGTAGTTATAGTTCTAGTCTTTGTTACTGGGTGCTCGCCAATTTTGGATGTCTCAGTTGAGTCGCTTAAATTAAGTTCTGCAGATGCTCATGTAAAGCAATGGTTTGAAGAGAACGCTAAAAGCAATGGAATATATCTTGCGAAAAGCAATGACAGTGTGTTCTATCTCTATATGAAATATTTAGATCCTGTTAGTGTCTCAATGGTCACAGGGAAAAATTCCATGACTATTGATACTAAACAAAGAAAATCAAACCAATCAGATCGAGATGGAGAATACAAAGATTTATTTTGTATGAAAATAAAAGAGAAATTACTAAATAGAAATGTTCTTGACAAAATTGTTCTTAATGGTCAAGTTATTAAAACGTCCTCTATTCCTGTTTTGACGACTCCCCCAAAGTAAAGTAAGGTGTAGTTTTAGTAAAAATAACCTCTTGGGGAAAAATTCCTGATATATAGAACAAATAAAGTACAGCATTCACATTATTGGAATGCTTATAAAACAGTTCAAAGATAGAAGCTAAATGTTCAGTATGATTCAACTAATGGGGAATATTGGTTTAATGAAACAGCGGCAGTAAGACACTAACTATTAAAGAATACTAGCCAGCTCTATATAATAAGGAGCGGGCTAGTATTTTTCATATACGCATCGAGATACTTTTAATCTCTTATCATCTCTAGCACTTGTTCATGTTTAATCTATTTCTCACTCTTGAAAGATGAAATGCATTTGTCATTTACACGCCGTGATAATCCTTTAGAGTTAGGTGAAAGCTACCGCTCATTTCTGCTCTACGGTAGAGAAAGTTCGGATAATAGCATCTGCTGCTCGCACGTATCCGCCCGCCTGCCGTAATGATTCACCGATCGTGCAAGCTTGCTGCTTATAGCTCCTATCATTTAATATCTGCAATAGTGCCTCTCTCAAATCCTCAGGCGTGAGCGTGCTAGGCTTGAGTGTGATACCACCTCCAAGCTCTTGCACTCGATTCGAGACTAGTGGTTGATCTGATGTTAAGGGAATCATGACCATCGGTACATCATAATACAAAGCCTCGCTTACGCTGTTCATTCCCGCATGTGTAACAAAAGCATCTGCTCGTTCAAGCACCTCCAACTGAGGAATATAGGGCCTCACAATAAAATTGTCTGGAATGCAATCTGCCAATGGTGTCATATCCGTATCTCTTCCTGAAGACAAGATAAACTGAAACGGCAGCTGTCGAAATGCATCAAAGCACAGCTTATAGAAAGCTAAATCCCGATTCAAAATCGTTCCCATGGATATATAAACGATCTTTCGGCTCGAATCAAGCAGCTGTTCAAAAGCAAATGGTGGGGCATCTAGACGGGGGACAATAGAGGTTCCCGTAAAAAGAAAGCTTTCATCCAATTGATCCGCTTTTGGCTGCAAATAGCGACTGGTATATATAATCTTGAGCTGTCCTGCATGCTTGGTAAGCTCCTTTATCGAAGGGACTGGAACGTTAAATTGTCTAGCTAATTGATGAGCAAGCTCCATCGTTGACGCATATAGATTTTCGACATCGCCTCCATCAACATCCTCGTAAGAGTCTTGCTCAGAGCCAAGCGGGTCGACAAAGGCAAAGGAAGCAATCGAACATACCGCAGGAATACCCAATCTCTGTGCAAGTATTGTACCTCCCCAGCCCATCAACGAATCAAAAATGAGATAGTTATAAGTGTCCTGTTCTGCAACTTTTAATGCTTCTGGGATGATTTTCTGAATAATCCCACGAACGACCATGTTGGCAAACTGCGAAGGGTGCTTATACGGAGCTGGTTTTAAGTCAGGATCATGCGAGAACGGGTCGGTCTGAAAAGGGTACGCTCGAAACTCCGCTCCAGTTTGAAGCACTTTATCACGATATTCTTCTGTACATAAGTAGACAACATGTTCCCCGCAGTCTATCAACTGCTTCACTAAACCCAAGGTAGGATTAATATGTCCTTCAGCAGGGATATTAACGACTAACACACGCGCCATACAGCCAAACCTCCAATTTAAAAGTGTTGTATTCAGACATAAATGCTGACGTGATGTTAGTACATGCTGCTGGATACACCCGTGTCACGGATAGGATCCTTTTTAGTAATACGGAAGGAAGTGATAAAGCTAAGGACAGCGAAAAGCAGCTGTAGGGATATCGCCATTAGAATGCCAGTCCCAATCCCCCAATTAAACGTCTCGCTTATCGCGACTAATGCACCGCCAATTCCAATACTTAGTGCGATACTAAAGGAATCGATGAATTGAAGGATGGATGAAACCTCTCCTTCTTCCCCAGGCTCAGCGTACTGCAACGCAATCGCTGCAGTCGTTGGATTAGCCAGCCCTGCTCCAAAGCCTATGATGATCTGGGACAGCACAGCGATCCCGATTCCAACACCTAGGCTAGCAATTGCGATGATAATGAGTGCAACTCCTACGATAATAAACCCTACTCCGCAGAGGATTCTTATTTTCCTTCCACTTCCATGATCTCTGGCATCAAGTACAGACTGCAGCCCAGCTGCAGCTGACCAGCTCAATGCTCCTGCCGCAACGATTAGACCCGCCAAATTTTCGGATAATCCTTTTACTTCGACAAGGGCCAACACGACAAAGCTTTCCGTGGCAAAGTAGCAGGCGACATACATGCCTCTTGCAACAATCGTTGCAGGCAAGCCTCTGGCAGCTGAAAAAGTACCTGCTGGAAGCAGCTTGCGAAGTGGCTGTGCCATCGTCAGAATGCCCGCTGCGGTAAGGAGGATCCCTTTCCAATCAGGGATCCAGCTAAGTCCAGTTAGCAGTGCTCCTGTGCCAATCGCGAGTATGATCGCATAGAGTTCTTTCATATTACCTTTTTTAGTTAAAGCAGATGCAGGTTGTTGTAAGGAACGAAAAGTAGGAAGTGTGAGAAATAAGGAGATGACGATGAAGGGGAGTACGATTAGAAATACAAGTCTCCATGAAACATACGCAGCAATGAGCCCGGCAATATAAGGGCCGATTAAAGCTGGCAACACGAAAGCCATCGAGAATGAAGCAAGTATTTTGGTCCGAAGAGAATCAGGATAACGAACAGCAACGCAGTAATAAACACATGTTATAAGCGCGCCTGCTCCAAATCCTTGAAAAGCCCTTCCTAAAATAAGCATAGGCATGTGGAACGATAATGCAGCAATCATGATTCCAATCACGAAAATGGAAAAAGACCAGATGATGCTTTTGAAGACTCCGTTTTGGTCAATCCGCTTGCCCATTACGATTGTTCCGATAATTTGAAATAGGAGAAAAGCGCTGAATATCCATCCATATAAATGGATACCCTGCAGGTGCTGTGCCACATTGGGAGCAACTGTAGTAATCGCTAATCCTTCAAAGGCAACAGTAGAGATCGCTAAAATAATCCCGATGGTTAATGCGCGATACGGAGCGCTGAAAATTCCTTGTTTTACGGTTTCTGTTAGGATTACCTCCTTCTATACTTGTCATAACTGTAGTTGTCTTAGCTGTAATTGTCATAACAACTATATCCCGATAAAAATGGAGGATCAATAGCGTATTAGGAAGCTACAGATCCTTTACATTGTTATATATAATCGAAAGCGTTCGTCTGAAATTCTCAACTTCTTCTTCGGTCAGACCAGCAATCGTTTTGTTATACGCCTCAATAGAGGGTTCGAGGATTTTATCTTTAATATCACGCCCTTTGGTTGTTAAGTATACACGCAGCGAACGCCGATCCTTCTCGTGAGTCGTACGATGAATAAAGCCTTTCTGTTCGAGCTTAAACAGCATGCGTGCAATGTTCGCTTGATCTTTATAAAGCCTTTCAGCCAGCTCCTTTTGCGTAATCCCTTCTGTTTCCCATAAAATGACGAGAATTTCCCACTGATCGATGGTGATATTGAAGGGGTCAACGACTTTCTGGTAGTACTGATAAAGCTTTAGATCTGTGCGGTGAACGACTACGCCAATGTACTTTTCTAACTTCAAGATGAACCTCCATTTCAGAGCAGAACATATAGTTGTTATGACAATTATATGGACACGCCTAGATGAAGTCAATCTGAATTTGGATGATCATGACTGTTTTTGCAGTTCAAATGTTAGGGCTTCTTCTCCATAATCCCCCAGAACAGGGAGTGAATCCACTCTTTGTATAAAAGGATGTATGTTTCGAATCGTATGTCAATGTTACAATCTCTAACCCAACACGTTCTGTCTCTTGAAGCAATTTCCTAACTAAGGATTCGCCAATTTTACTGCCGTTAGTTCAAAGAAGGACGCTCCCCGTCTTCGCTTTGGCAGCGTCCTTCTCACTAAACACCAGCAGCAAGGCTTTGTTTACGGTGTGAAATAATCCGCCAGCCCTTGGGCAATCGCCTTGGCAGCCTTTTTCTGATAGGAGGTTCCTCGCACAATGGATTCGTCGGTCGGATGGGTCAAAAAGCCGAGTTCCACCAGCGTCGCAGGTGCTGAATTCTCACGGAGCACATGAAAGTCGCCGAAGGATACACCATTGCTTTTCAAGTTGACACCATTCCCCAACCGATTCTCGATCGCTTGTGCCAGGTTCAGATCGCCAGACTCCGAATAGAAGAAGGTAAGCGTACCTGATACCTTCTTCGGCGATGAATTATAGTGAATGCTAATGAAAGCATCAGCAGAAACGGACTGCGACAACTGGGCTCGACTGGAGAGGGAAGGGCGCTCGTTGTCTTTCGTCCGAGTCATCGTTACATGCGCGCCGGCGTCCCGCAAATAATCACGCAGATACATAGCGGTCTGCAAGTTTATCTCTTTTTCCAAGGTTCCATGGGTGGAGCCTACTGTCCCCGGATCATCACCACCATGACCTGCGTCAACGACGATTGTCTTGCCTCTAAGACTGTCCCAGTTCGTATGGGTGCTTGAGCTCCCGCTTGTGGTTTCGCCGCTAATCGTGGAAGAACCAGAGAGTGCTACATAATCATCTGACACCCACCCGGTCATTCCGTTTGAAGTCTTGATCTTCAACCAGCCGGAGCTGCTGGATAGAATGGTAACGGTATTGTGCTCTTTAAGCGAGCCGACGACTTCATAGCCAGTCCCAGGACCGCTTCGAATGCGCAGTGAATCTGCTGTAACGGTTCCCACCGACGAGTTGTTAGCATTCGAGGGAGATGGTTTGCTTGAAGAAGAACTGGAGGCAGAGTTTACAGTAACTTTTTTAAGATAGTATCCGGCTACCCAGCCAGTCAGGCGTTCCGTCTGAATCTTCATCCAGCCGTACTGCTCGTCCAGTACCGTTACGACACTGCCTTCCTTCACCGATCCCTTGATCTTTGCATCTGCGGCAGGTTCGCTGCGGACATTGAGGGACGAAGCATATACTTTTGCGGAATAGCTCTCCGCGTGGATGGTATCGAAGACAGGCATAAAGCCAAGGATGGCCGCAAGGGCAGCAGTGAGCCATCCTCTTGAGGTAAGCCATGCTGGACGGCGACGCTTCTCGGAGCGTTTATTGGTATCGGATGTCGGATCCAATAGCTGAATGTTGTCGTGGTTGCAATTTTTCATCATCAGGCCTCGCTTTATACGAAAAATATAATAGGTAAGAAAAAGACAGACTTCGCTCTGTTCTGAATAGAGAGGATAAAGCTGTCGTTTTATAGGAGCTCTATTAAAAGACTAACATGGATTAATAAAAGAAAATATAAAATATATGAAATTGCTACCATCGTCTTAAAGAAGCGGGCCCTAGGAATCAGTTGCAATCTATCAGGGCGAATATAGGAAGTGAATCTTGTTCTCATCAAAAAAGAGGCTGATGCACCGTGATGTGAATCTCTCACCTTTGTGCAACAGCCTCATAGCTTTACATCTATTCGTATTGGATTAGATCAACTTATACTCTTTCAGCAGCTGCATGATTCTGGTTTGCGATATCTTTTGCACACCTGTCATTGCTGCCAGTTGGATTGCAGGTGGAAGCTCCATGTCGGTTATCTTCTTGCCATCCATCATCTTGGCGGTGGAATCCAGCAATACGCGCACGTCATAAGCGGATCCAAATACTTCAGGCACGCCGCGGTCAATATCTAAAATCGTGTAGACGGCTTCCATAGCGGTACGGACCGAATATTCCGTAGTGAACACCGTGTCTCGAGGCGTTTCGGCAAAGTTGCCGATAAAGGCAGCATTGACGCAGCCATCAGGAACAACGTTCGGACGATCTCCTGCTGCTCTTGGCATGAAGTAAGAGGTGACATACGGCATCATGCAAGGAACACAGTTTGCGGAATTTACGGCAAGATCGTAAATCTCTGCTTCAGGTACGCCCATATGATAGAGCCACTCCTGCGTGATCTCGATACCTGTGCAGTCCTTCATTGGTTTCTTGATGTAATCGCCTGGCACGTCGCAGTATAAGCTATACACCCATACGACGAGCTGGTCTTTTGGCTGTGATTTGAAGTGAGGCTGACGGTTCAGTGTAAAGCTCATCAGCCATTTGGAATCTTTCACTGAGACAATGCCGCCGGTAACGACCTTGCCGCTGAATGGATCCCGCTTGCAGATCTTCTCGATATAAGGCGGAATTCGGTCATCTAGTGTAGTAATGGTAGCAGACTCCCAGTTACTCTCCGCAATGTTGCCGCAGAATTTGTCAGGACGGCCAAAGGCAGAATCCTGCTCCGCGATCTTCTTCCATAGCTCCCAGCTGCCGCCGAGCGCAGGATTCATAACAGCTGGTGTGTGGTTATCGCCTAATGTGGAGCTTTCCGTATTGCTGCCGTTCGTAATGAAGACCAGATCATTTTCAGTCAGGTCGATCTGTTTTTCTTGCCCTTTTTGAACATAAACCAGTTTTTTCGCCACTTTCTTGTTATCTGTAATCGCAAACTCTACATTGGTAACCGTCGTTGCGTATTGGAAGGTAACACCATGACCTTTCAAATAGTTAATCAACGGCAGGGCAAGAGACTCGTACTGATTGTATTTTGTGAATTTCAATGCTGAGAAATCAGGCAATCCTCCGATATGATGGATGAATCTAGCGATATATCTGCGCATCTCCATTGCACTATGCCAAGGCTCGAAGGCAAACATCGTCTGCCAGTAAAGCCAGAAATAAGAGTTAAAGAAATCTTCTGAGAAGACATCTGTGATTCTCATATCTTCGAGCGCTTCTTCAGGCGTAAAGAATAATTTGATAATTTCCATTGAAGCGGTCTGGGTAAGTGTAAATTTGCCATCGGTATGAGCATCCTCGCCGCGATTCACGATCGCACGCTGCAGGGAATAGTTCGGATCCTCCTTGTTCAGCCAGTAGAAGTCATCCAGCACCGATGCTCCCTCTGTTTCCAGTGAGGGAATAGAGCGGAACAGATCCCATAGGCACTCGAAATGATTCTCCATTTCCCGGCCGCCGCGGATTATGAATCCTCGTCCGTCATCATAGATGCCGTCCAGTCCACCTCCGGCAATATCGAGTTCCTCGAGAATATGAATGTTTTCCCCCTTCATCTGACCATCGCGTATAAGGAATGCGGCTGCGGACAGAGAGGCTAGGCCTGAGCCGATCAGATAGGCGGACTTTTGATCAACACCGAGTGGTTTCTTTGGACGGGCAAATGCTTCATAATTACCATTGCTGTAATACATCCTTAACAACCTCCTTGAGTGTTCTTGACACCTCTAATGTATAGGAGATGGTAAGGAATCAACATAGACAGTATATGCCTTGTGTCTAAATATTCAACGTCAGGTTCCATGTGTCTAAAATCGCTATCGGTTATGGTAAAATGATAAACAAAATCCATCGTTAAGGGGAGGTTTCCTATGCATCCGTATACGAAACAAGCATTGGCAGCTGCGCTGAAGGACATGCTGGTCACAAAGACCCTAGACAAAATAACGGTCAAAGACTTGGTGGAAGCCTGCAAGCTGAATCGTCAAACCTTTTACTACCATTTTCAGGATATCTATGATCTTCTCGGATGGATATACAAAACGGAGGCGCTAGGTGCGATTCAGAATAATAAATCCTATGCAACTTGGCAGCAGGGGCTAATGATCATTCTGGAATATGTAGAGAGCAATAAGGCGCTTTGCATGAACACCTGTCGTTCACTCGGCAAAGAGCATTTGGAGATGTTTTTGAATCAGGTGCTATTTGAACTGCTGAGCAATGTCATCAACGAAGTTTCGGACGCAAGATCGATTTCGGATGAGGACAAGACGTTTATCGTTCAATTCTACAGCCATGCCTTTGCTGGGACGCTGCTGGATTGGATTGAACATGGGATGAAAACACCTTGTGAGACAGTCGTGAACCATATTGTTCGGCTGATGGATGGACGTTTTGCGGATGCAGTGGCGCGTTTTAAGCATTCCCCCTCATAAACGATGGCGTACTAGAATATTGCTTCTGTTCTGATCGACATAAAATAAATCGGTAATGCTCTAAAGATAACTTAGTCAAAATGAGCAGATTCCCCTATTGTATAGAGCAACTCATTGAACCCCACTTGCTATTAAAAACCAAAAACAGGCTATGAACCATCGTTCACCATATAAAAATCTTCGAATATTCTCGAAATATCGCATTAGAACATGGAGACTCTCAACGTTAGCTGTTCGATCCCATGCTATCGCATCATGTCAGGCTAACCTGCACCGTGAGGTGAGTCAGGAATAGTTGGATATGCTGCGATCATAAAAGTAAAGGGCAGCCTAACGTAAGCATACGAGAAGCTGCCCTTTGGCGTGCAAATGACCTTTAAATAAGGTGCTGAACTCCATTTATCCTTCACTTTTATCTCGGCAATCATCAGTTAACATGCCGTAGACCAATGCCGAGAGCTCATCAATCGTTAAATTCTTATCATGATTAAACCAAAATACGAGAATCCCGACGAGCCCTGATGAAAGGAAAGCAGTAGCGTATTGATCGAGAATGACATCCTGCTCTAGCTTCAGCAGATTCATAATCTCACCTAGGTATGAATTGAACTTATTGTTGAGTATGCTGATCATATCGTTTTGGATTAAGAGGCGAATGAATGTTTCATTCTGCTCGGCAAACACAAAATACAAGCGTGTTAATTCCGAGGTCGTCAGCAGCTTTAGATTATGCATCTCCTGAAGATAGTTTTGAAAGAGATGATCCAAATGATACTCAAGGATCTCTTCCTTCGAATCAAACAGCTGGTAAAAGGTTTGTCTAGCTAGATCACTCCGCTCAGTCAGTTCTTTCACGGTAATGTTCTTATACGGTTTTACCTCCATTAGCTGCAATAGGGATTCGGTCAGCCATTTTTGTGAACGAATAGCCGAGGGGTTCGTACCGGAATACACGACACTTCCTCCATTCTGTCATACTTTGGGAAATATGATTGACACGTGTCAACGTTTTTTCCTATACTCTATACGAAAATATTACACATGTCAATTTAATGACGTGTGTATGACTGGGGTTCTGAGCTGCCCTCGCGCATTTCATCTATCGGATGGAAAGGGGAATGGACGATTGATTAGGGGGATTTTAAAGGCGAGATGGTACATGGTTGTGCTGTGGATAGCCATTGCAGCTGGCTTGTTGCTGACGGCACCGAATATAGCGGATCTCGTTCGGGAGAAAGGGCAGATTACAGTCCCAGATGGCTATTCGTCCTCAATGGCAGACCACATGCTAAAAGAAGTCAGCAAGCAAGGAGGCAGTGAGGAGATTGGGGATACGGTATTGGTCTTTCATCATAAAGAGGGACTGACATCGAGTGACCTAACGGACATTGAACAATCCATACAGCTGCTTAAGAGCAAGCAGAAGGAATTGTCGCTCACTTCCGTGACAAGTCACTTTGAACAGCCTGAGCTGCAGGATCAGCTTGTGTCCAAGGATGGCAAGACGTTGATGGTGCTGCTTGGCGGCGACTGGGAGGGGCAGTCTACGTCGGAGCTTAGGGATTCTCTATATGCTGCTCTGCAAGATAATCCTGTCGAGCATTATTTGACGAGCAGGCACTTTATTAATGAGGATGTAGTGGCAAGCTCCGAAGAAGGCTTGAAGCGAACGGAGATCATTACGGTGGTCTTTATTCTCGTGATTCTGTTCATCGTATTCCGATCAGCCGTTGCTCCATTTGTACCGCTTCTCACGGTGGGCATCAGCTACTTGGTCGCACAGTCCATCGTTGCTTTCTTAGTGGACGGGGTGAATTTCCCTCTTTCTAACTTTACACAAATCTTTTTGGTCGCGGTCATGTTCGGGATCGGAACGGATTATTGCATCCTATTGATCAGTCGATTCAGAGAAGAGCTGGTCAAACAGCCGGAGGATGTATGGTCGGCGATCATTGAGACGTATCGCACAGCGGGAAAAACAGTGTTTTTCTCTGGTCTTGCCGTTATGGTGGGCTTTGCGTCAATTGGCTTCTCCACCTTTGTTCTCTACCAATCGGCAGCTGCTGTGGCAGTAGGTGTCGGTGTACTGCTGGTCGCTCTTGTCACGATCGTGCCTTTCTTTATGGCAGTGCTGGGCAGCAAGCTGTTCTGGCCCTCGAAGGGGACGCTGGAGCATAAGCCAAGCCGGATGTGGGCAGCAGCAGGACGATTCTCCTGGAAACGCCCGTTTATCACCTTGCTGCTATTGGCGGTGCTTATTATTCCTTTACTGGTGTCTTATGATGGACTCAAATCCTATAATTCGCTCGATGAGATCGGCGATGGCTATGATTCCGTCAAGGCATTCAATCTTATAGCGGAGGGCTTTGGTCCTGGACAGTCCATGCCAGCCAAGATCGTATTGAAACATGAGCAGCCTATGGATAACTCGGAGGCTCTAGCTGCTATCGAGAAGGTCAATCGAGAGATTGCCAAAATAGATGGCATCGAGTCGATACGAAGCGCAACTCGTCCTGCGGGAGAGGGCTTGAAGGAGCTGCTCGTCACGGAGCAGGCAAAGCAGCTCGATGAAGGGCTTGGAGAAGGAAAAGATGGAATTGGACAGATTCGCGAAGGCCTCCGTACAGCGAGTTCCGAGCTAAGCAAGTCTGGACCTGAGCTGTCCAAAGCGGCGGCAGGAGTTGGAACCTTGGTTCAGGGTACGGATGAACTAAAGCAAGGGGTAACCGCGCTTAACCAAGGACTTAAGCAAATCGAACAGGGCATTCGTCAGGGCTCCGCAGGTGCGGGCGAGTTAAAGCAAGCTGTCGAGCAGGCGAAGCAATCAGCGGAGAAGCTTGCGGCAGCAGGCAAGGAGCTGCTGAACGGATATCAGCAGCTGGAAGGTGGAATCTCGACGTTTGCGAAGAAATATGGGGAGATTGAACAGGGACTGCGTGGAATCAGCCAAGGCCTTGGCGGAATGGATCAGCATCTTCGCAATCTGGCCGAACGTTATCCAGATATGAAGCAAGATGAAGATTACATCACGATCCAGGCGATGCTGTCTCAATTGCAGCAGAGCGTTGGACTAATGTCTGGCGGCATGGCTGAATTGAATGCCGAACTGGTCAAGGTTGGAGCTTCACTGAAGCAGGCGAACCAAGGCTTGGCTCAATCGTTGGAAGGCCAGACTTTGCTGGCTGGCGGCTTGGATCAATTAGTATCAGGCATGGAGGAGCTGCGCATTGGCATCGAGCAGGCTGCTGACGGCCAAGGGCAAATTGTATCCAAGGTACCGGGTGTCATTCAAGGACTCGGACAAATCTCTTCTGGTCAAAAAGAAATCCAGCAAGGCTTCAACCAGCTTGATGATCAGCTTGCCGAGCTTACGAATGGTCTGAACCAGAGCGTG
Source organism: Paenibacillus sp. 1001270B_150601_E10 (assembly GCF_015558675.1). GTDB lineage: Bacteria > Bacillota > Bacilli > Paenibacillales > Paenibacillaceae > Paenibacillus_B. Next base: position 28,965 of record NZ_JADMOL010000018.1, read on the forward strand.
GATGGGTTGAATGAGCTGACGGGAGGCCTGGAATCTGCTCAGCAATATTTAAACGGCCTTGCCGGCTCTACTGATGAAACGATGGCAGGCTGGTATATCCCTGATGAAGTGCTGACCAATGGGGATTTCCAACAAGTATTCGATGCCTATATGTCCAGTGATCGTAAAGTAGCCACGCTCGATGTCGTATTCACTGGCAATCCTTACAGCACGGAATCGATCGCTAAGATTGATGAGATCAAGGCAGCCGTTGAGCGGGCAGTGAAAGGGACGGTGCTGTCAGATGCAGCGTACGGCATAAGCGGGGTTACAGGAACATTTGCCGATCTGAATGACATCTCGGCCGCTGACTATTCAAGAACGGTTGTCCTGATGTTGGTTGGAATCGGCATTATTCTCGTGCTGCTGCTAAGATCGATTATCATGCCGCTCTATTTGATCTTGTCGCTCATTCTGACTTACTTCACCTCGGTAGCGGTGGCTGAAGTGCTATTTGTCGACATTATGGGATATGGAGGCATTAGTTGGCCTGTGCCGTTCTTTGCCTTTGTCATATTGGTCGCACTAGGCGTCGACTACAGCATCTTCCTTATGGATCGCTTTAATGAGTATAGACATTTGCCAATCAAAGAGGCGATGATTCATGCCATGAAAAATATGGGCAGCGTCATCATCTCGGCAGCGATTATTCTGGGAGGAACCTTTGCTGCGATGCTGCCGTCTGGCGTGCTGTCCCTTATCCAGATTGCGACCATTGCGATTACGGGACTCCTCCTTTATGCTTTTGCTTTCATGCCATTCTTTGTTCCAGTTATGATACGAACGTTCGGCAACGCCAACTGGTGGCCATTTAGGCAAAAAGAGAAGGAGAGCATCCATAGCGACTTGTCCTTATAATTGTGGCTTTCTTTGTATGACTTCGGATACAAAGTTACATTATTGGCCTTTGTCCAATGGCAAAGCAACCAAAGCCCAAGCGTTCAAGTTGCCTGAAGCGTAGCAAAATGAATGTACAAGATCCATAAGTATTCGTCATCCTAACACGAAAGAGCTGCTGAGGGTTTCCACTCCTCTGGCAGCTCTTTTTCATGCGCACAAACCATATATTAAATGCGGAATCGGCTAGTACTCTCCTGCATTTCTTCAGCCAGCTTTGCAAGATGCTGAGAAGATGCTTCGACCTCCTGCATGGCTGCCAGTTGTTCCTCCGTGCTTGATGCCACGTTCTGGACGTTCTGCGACATCTGTTCGATAGAACTGGTAAACTGCTGAACCGTTGTATTGATCTGCTCAGAGCCCGCGGACATCTGCTGCATTGTAGCGGAAACATCCTCAAGATGGGCGGCGATCGTGGTAATGGCTTCGCCAATCGTATAGAACTGATCGCCTGCAGCATGCACCATCTTAATGCCGCTTTCGAATTCATTATGCACATTCTTCATCGTGTTCATAACGGTTTGGTTGTCACTTTGAATCGCGCCTACGAGCTGATAAATCTCTTGAGCGGATTGAGCGGATTCCTCCGCCAACTTACGCACCTCTTGCGCCACAACGGCAAAGCCGCGTCCGTCTTCGCCTGCACGCGCAGCCTCAATTGAAGCATTTAAGGCAAGGAGCTTGGTTTGATCCGCTATATTGGATACGACATCATTCATATTTCCGATATTTACAATCTGCGTGTTAAGCTGACTGAGCACCTGCTCAAGCTGGATGAATTGCTGCTGCAATTGATTCATCTGCATCGTGGTCTTTACTACGATGTCATTCCCCTCGTTAGCCGTTCTGGAGGAATCCGTCGCTTTCTCCGAGATGCCAATCGTATTGGACAATACATGCTGCAAGGCAGAATTCATATCATCAATCGTATTAGCTGTCTCTACGACCGATTGATTTTGAGCAATCGTCTCCTTTGAGATTTGTTCCATTGCCAGCACGATTTTTTCTGTGACCTTGCTCGTTTCCTGAGAGCTTGCATTCAATTGCTGGGAAGAGGCGGCAACCAGCTCAGTCGAGTGGTGCACTTGCCCAACCAGAGATTTGAGCGATTCCGACATATCATTATAGGATTGGGTCAATTGACCGACCTCGTCCAACGTGACGTGTGTGCCAACCCCGGTAAAGTCTCCTTCTCCAGCTGATTTCATAAGGCTCTGCAAAGCTTTCATTGGCCGAACAATTGAGCGCGTAATGATTGTCACAGCAAGCGTTCCCACCAATAATGAAAGGAGAATGATCACAGCAGACATTATCACCGTGCCGCGAAAGACGTTTCCATTTTCAATATGAAGCTGATCCGCTTGGCTGTTAATGGATTCTCCAATCTCTGCCGCTTTATTATTCAACTGCTGCTGGCTGCTGCTGAATTCTCCAAATATGAGGTGCAAGGCTGCGTCTTTTCCTTGGCTTTTATAAGTAGATCTGATCGTGGTCAGTCCGTCTTGGAAGTCCTTAAACAGCTTGGTTAACGACTCCACCTGCGCCTTCTCTTGTGCGGTTGCTACAGTTTGGGACCACGTTTGAATGGTATTGCCAATGGAGGCAAGACGTTTATCGATATTTTGATTCAGGTTTGCTCTCTCATTTTCGTCGAAGATGAGGATGTATTCTAATAAAAATCCATATGCAGCCCGTGTATCGGTACGAATTTGTCCAAGCTTGCGGATGGTATCGGATTGCATATACATATTGTCCGCGCTATTGCGAAGCTGTACTTGAGCGTACATGGAGACTCCTCCTACCAATAGCATAAAGACCAGACTGATCATTCCCATAAGATAGAGCTTTGTTTTGACCGATAAATTGCGCAACGAGAATGGGTGTACCTTCATGTTGATCCTTACTCCTTCAGTCGTAAAATGGTGTCTAATCTCTTTTCAAGAACAAAGGTGTTGTGAAAAACGAAATTCATTAGGTATGTAAGTGGTGAAGTGAATATGACCGCAGTGTTGACAATGGATGTTCTCCTTTCCAAATCCAGGATGTGAAAGTTGAAATAAAAAAAAGACCGTCGCGTAATGACGGTATATACGTAGGAGAATGGCAAAGCTGGCATGCATGACTAAAGTACTAAAAAGTATAGCATGATATCGAATCGATGAAGCTTTCAAAAAAGTATGCTGGGTTTGGAACTTAAGTAAGTTTTAGAACTTAACAAGGGTTCGATTTTGTGTTTAAACACATAGTAGAGGCGGGCTTTGAGTCTTTGACATTAAAAAAGGTACAGAAAAAGCTACCCAATCAAAGGGTAGCCATGAACAAATGAAGCTATTCCGAAAGCTTAACACCGCATAAAGCAATTAAGCTATAAGCTTGATCGGGGCGAATCGTTAAGCCCTTTGCCAAGGCGATATCCAGATTAATACGATGAAATTCACAGGTAGACAGGTTGATATCTTTTAACAGCGTCTCTGAGAAATCAATTCCGTCCATAGCAACGTGACTGAAGGTTACGTTTTTTTGTTTCATATGCTGAAAGAAGCTGTCGTCAAGCTTTCCTTCATGAAAGTGAACATTTGTTAATTTGGAATCCGAAAAATTCGCATACGTTAATAAGCAGTCCCAAAATTGTCCATCCTTAATAGTGGAGTTTGTAAAGCGTGCACCGATCAGTTTGCATGACCCGAACTTGACGCGATACAATGTAGTGTTCTCAAAGCTTCCATTTGAAAAATCACATTTGTAGAACACGCAGTCCAAAAACTCCATTTTAGACAGGTCATTATATGAAAATTCACAGTTCTCGAAAGCGACCTCATTCATTTGTCTTCGTCCGAATTTGCATTCAATGACGCAATTTTTGAGATGAGAATAGGATTCGATGTCTTCCAAAAGGATCGTTTCATTTTCAATGATGTGTTCGTAATAGTCTGATGGAATCGTGAAATCTTTCATATCGTGTACTCCTCTTATTTGAGATATGAATCTTTTGATGCTGATCAGGGCGTTTGTTTTTCATCATCATCGGATTTGTGGTATCTTATTACCCCTTACAATAGCAACTTAACACGGTTCGATCAAATCTAGATTTCAATCTGGAGAATATCAAGCTTGTGATTCGGAGGATTCCCGATGAAAGAAAAAAATGAGACGACAAACAGCATATATGAAAAAGTAGATGAAGTACGAAGTGAAATGAAACGTGCTATCTTTCTTATGAAAAAGATTAACGATGATTTAGAATCGCTGTCACGCAAGCTGGATGTCCTGACGGATGAATGTGAGCGTGTGATCAGAGAGAGAAGCCATGAAGAGTAGCTGAAAACTATGGTTATGGAACAAATGATGAATCAGTCAATAATATTCGTTTATTTCACTTCTATATAGAAGCGGGAAGGCCGTGAGCGTGAAGTGAATTGCAAACGATGCGGGCATCTTTAGTTTGCCATGGGTATTAGAGTCTGTCTAATACCATGCTCACAAGGGTGCTTTTTTTTTATTTTCAGGATGAACATTATAGGAAAAAAGCGGATTGTAAAAAACGGAATTGATTCATGATAAGAAAGGAGCTATAATGAGCTCATGGATTTAGTAATTTAGTAAATAAGTAAATCAGTAATTTAGTAAAGTATAAAGATGAAAAGTGAGGCGTTCATGATGAAGATACCTACAAATCTAAAGCATAAGCCTGTTGTCGTAACGGAGAATTATGAGCAGGTTGACGGAAGAATGGCCAGAAATACAGATGCTAAGGGCCTTTCCTTGGGCTTGGCTCAATGGAATGACAGAGGAAAGGTGGATATCTCAGCTAAGGTATGGAGATTCACGGGTGAGAAGTGGTCAAGACAATCCGAGGAGCTGCCTTTGCACCGCGTATTGGATTTGACGATTCTGATCTGCCGGACGATGGAGCATTTTCGTGAAGCCTATCGCTACGAGCATCTGTACGATCCAGAGAATCCTGTCATTGACCGAATCGGCCTGCAAGGGGATGCAATGATGGTAGAGGTATGCACAGACAACGAGAAAATTAATGAAGATATTCAGTTATTTAATCAAGCTCTAAGCGATGATGGAGAGCTGATTGGGGAAAGACTTCGCACGTTATCGAGAATTTTGAAGGAGATGGGCTATTAATTTCTCCTATCATCCATGAGCCTTTCCCATAAACAGCTAACCCTCGCTGGTGAACGAGCATTCACGCACGTGATCATGTTTTGGAGGGAACAAAGATGAATGAACAGCAATCAACCCTATATGCGTTATCGCCTGAACGGCTGTTAACGAAGGAAGAACGAGCGTTGATTTGGAATAAGTCGCAGTCACATAAGGATAGTGAACAGGAGCGGCGCATTAGCGAGGAGATTGTGCGCAATTGGAATCGCGGGGAGATGAAGATCGCCAACATCCTCCTAGAGGGTGATGCAGGGACGGGCAAGACGCAGCTTGCAAAGGCATTGTCTGCTAATTTTGGGCTGCCTTATACGAAGGTAACCTGCTTTGCCGATATGGACAAATCCGATATTATCGGCGCCATTCTGCCGGTGTTGTCCACTGAGGGGTTAGAGCAGCTTGAGCTTAACGATCAAGCTGCATTGAAGGCCCTCTATGAGGGGGATGGCTTTCAGAGTGCGACGGCAATCTTAACGAGCGTCCTGAAATTCACCCCGGAGGAGGCTGTTTCAAAACTAAAGCAACTGATGAAGCTGGCTAATGATCATGCGGAGGGCGAAAACGTCGAGTATCGCTTCTACCCGTCCGAGATTGTGAGAGCCTATCAACATGGCTATTTGCTTGAGATTCAAGAGCCGAATGTCATTCGGGACGCAGCCGTATTAATGGCGTTAAATTCTGCCTTGGAGCTGGACGGAAGCCTCAATCTTCCGACAGAGGTAATTCGCAGACATCCGGATTTTATCGTGGTGATTACGACCAACCGCAGCTACGCTGGAGCTAGACCGCTCAATGAGGCGCTGCGCGATCGCATTCAGCATGCGGAGAAGATGGATCTGCCGACGAAGGAGGTCATGGTTGAGCGGGCGATTGCCAAGACGGGCTATCAGGATGAACAGGTGCTCGATGTTCTGGCTAAGATCATCATAACGCTGGATAAAGCCGCCCGGGCTAATGCGATTAAAGGTGTCGCGGGCATGCGATCCTTTTTCTACTGGGTAGATGCCATTGCAGGCGGAGCTTCCGCTAAAGAATCGCTCTATTACAAGGTGATCTATAAGATCACGACGGACTCGGACGAAATCAAGCTGCTCGAAGATGCGCTTAACCTTGAAGGTCTGATTAAAAGCTTGGAGCAGCTTGAGGATCACGTAAAAAAAAACGAAAAATCGATGAGATCGAAATAAAAACATGGGGAAGCATAGACGATGGCGATTGGACTCAGGACGATAAAGAAGAGGAAGCTGGCATCGCTTTAAAAAGATCGTCGGATAGTGAAGAAAGCGCATCTGCGGAGGCAGATCCATCTTCAGATATGGAAAGCTCTGATCGGGGTGAAGACGGTTCTCCCAAGTATCATCAGGCCAATCCTGAAGCTATGGACGAGGAAGCGAAGCAAAGAGAGCGTGAATTCCGCAAACAATTGAATCGATCGGCCAGGGAGACAGCCTCTCATTCCATCCATAATGGAGTAAAGCTTATCGTGCATCGGCCCGAATCTGATTCGGTGCATCAGATGGAATACGAGAAGCTAAGCCGTTCGCTCATGCCTATCGTAAGGGAGATCGCAAGGAAGACGCTTCCGCTGCTTGAGCATGAAGTATCCTCGGATTATGCCAAGCATCAGTATTACGGAACGAAGTTTCAGGCAGACAGCATGGCCTATCGTGATTTTAGAACGTTTGCTAAAAAGCGTCCACCGTCCGATTCACCTTCGCTTGTGGTCGGCTTAAGGGTGGATGAATCTGCCTCAATGGCAGCCTTTGGACGATTAGAGGCGGCTAAGCGCGCTGTTATCGCGGTATATGAATTTTGCCAGATGTGCGACATTCCGGTCCTTATCTATGGAGATACTGCTGATGTATCTAGGCTGGAGCAGATGTCACTCTTCGCTTACGCCGATTTTGATAAAGTAGACCCTACGGATCGATATCGACTGATGGGGATTCGTGCGAGAAGCAACAACCGCGATGGCATGGCTCTTCGCTTGATGGCCGATCGCTTGGCGGCGGCTGCCCATAAGACGAAGCTGTTGATCAGCATAAGCGACGGTCAGCCAAAAGCCATGGAGGATTATACGGGCGGCTATGCGATGACAGATATGCAGCAGACCATCGCGGAATATGAACGCAAGGGCGTAACCTTTTTGGCGGCCGCGATTGGTCAGGATAAGAACGTAATTAGTCAGATCTACGGCAATGAAAGGTACCTTGATATCACTAATCTGCAAGAGCTGCCTGCTAAGTTAGTCAGGATTATAGCGCGGTATTTATAAGGCTTGCATGAATAGGCGTTCAAATTATTAGCAACTTTATATAAAAATCGAGTGTCTATTAGATAGAATATCTGATGGATGCTCGATTTTTGCTTTGTGATCAGTAGTAGGTCAGAAGTCCTGACATGCGTAAAGGCTAGCTGATGGCTAAACAGTTTTCAAACTTGAGTAAAAAGGTGGTGCAAAAACAAGCGTATAGAATCATAAATAACGTTTCTGCTTATACACAAAAAATTCATTTAAAAACGAATAAAATAAACTTGACGTTAGGTAAATGTAGGGATATTGTGGGATCATTAGGAAAATAGTTTAGGGTATCAATTATATTTTTAATGATATGAATGAATGGAGAGGGGATGGTGTTTTACTTGAATTTTTATCGACAAAAATCTTAATATTTCAACTTTAATCTACTTTTATCGACGGAAGGAAATTACAAAATACTCCATTGGTCATATTGACTTTTTTTGATAATCTTTGGTAGAGTAAGGCTAATTAACCCATCACCAATGAACTTTCCCACATCTCCTATTAATAGGGAAGCGCTCCTAGAATCTACTCATACTTTCCCAATCTGAAATAAACTTTTTATTTTTTTACTAAAAATTAAATCGGATTAATTGTTTGGCTATTCCGAAGCTTATACAAGCGTTTATATATGTGTTCATTTACAACAAGATTTCTATCCTGGAACGATTCCGTAGTTGCCCCAATAGGGCCTAAACAACCCATATCCCATATTTTGATATATATATCTTCTCTAGTCTATTTCTATTAATCCCATAATTGAAAACAGCATATCAGGGCTTGGCCTATATATTGAGATCCATATTCATTCAATCTATATAGAATCGATGCGAGATCTATCTAACTTGGTATATGGGAGGAATTTCACATGAGTGTAACGACATCCGTTCAAGTGTTGAGCGATGTCACGTATCCTTTGACCCATCCGCAGAAGCGCATATGGTATATGGAGCAGATCTTTCCCGGCACATCCATAGCGAACATTGGCGGCCCTGTTCGTATTAAAGGTGAAGTTGACTTTGCACTGCTGGAGCAAGCGATCCATGCTTTTATTCGCCGTCATGAGGGACTTCGAATTCAGTTAGTGGATCGAGATGGAGATGCTCTGCAAAGGGTTAAAGACGAAGAGGAACAGCCGCTCGATTTTTTTGATTTTTCAAGGGAACCTGATCCAGAAGCATCTTTTTGGTCATGGGTGGATAGCGAGGCAAGAAAGCCAATTCCTTTAGTGAATACCAAGCTGTACTATTTTGCGATGTTTCGCTTATCGAATGAAGATAACGGCTATTTGGTAAAGATCCATCATATCATCTCTGACGGCTGGTCGAATCAGCTGACCACCTCCCAGATTGCGGAATTGTATGCCCAACTGCTAAATGGGGAGACCATTGCTGCTGCTCCGGAACCGCCATCATATGTTGAGTATGTTCAGGCGTCGGATCGTTATTTGACTTCGCCAAGATTCAGTAAAAGCAAGCAGTTCTGGCATGACAAATTCAAGACGATTCCCGAAGGCGTAACACAGGCAACCATCAGCAGCACGGAGGGAAGACGGTATACGTTACAACTCGATCCTGAGCGATCTCAACGTATTCAATCATGGACGAATGAAGCGGGAATATCACTAAATACGTTTTTTGTGCTCGCTTACTTGATCTATACGTACAAGGCAACGCAGCAGCGGGATCTAGTTGTCGGAACCCCTGTATTGAATCGCTCCGGCAAAAAGGAGAAATCCATGTACGGGATGTTTACCAGCACGATGCCTTTTCGCTTCGCGCTTGATCCTGAATCAAGCATCGAGGAGACGCTAAGCTCCGTGCAAAAAGGACTGATGGAATGCTACTTTCATCAGCGCTACCCGTATGACCTGCTTGCTCAGGAGTTGGAGTTGAAGAAAAAAGGCTACGATCAGCTGTTTCATACAAGCATCAATTATTACAATACGAAGCTTCAAACCAGCTTGAACGGCACACCGATCGAGAATGTCGAGTTCTACAACGGCCATCAGCTGTACGAGCTCCAGATTGTCATTAAGCATTGGTCCGCTGATGGCGGCCTCACGCTGGATTATGACTATCGAATAGATGCATATCAATCGGAGCAGATAGAGGAGTTGTCTCAACGAATGCTGCTTATTGTCGAGCAGATGCTGGACAACCCTCAGGCAGCGATTAAAAGTTTAACCCTATTAACAGCAGCGGAGAAGCACCGTGAGCTGTATGACTATAATCAAACGGTAGTGTCTTATCCGAAAGATCAGACTATCCTGCAGCTCTTTGAGGAGCAGGCAAGACAGAATCCAGAAGCTCTGGCCATCGTGTACGAGCAGGAGACTTGGACGTATCGGCAGCTAAATGAACAGGCCAATCGGTTGGCCCATTATATGATGCAAAAGGGTATTGCGCGTGAATCCATCGTTGGGCTGTGGATGCAGCATTCGATTGAGGCGGTTGTTGCCATTCTAGCTGTGATGAAGGCAGGCGGTACCTATCTGCCTATTGATCCGGCTTATCCTGAAGAGCGAATTCGATATATGCTGGAAGACTCCGGTGCTGAACTCGTCATCACCAATCTATCAGATGGTCTGCTTGCAGATTATTCAGGCGAGGTGCTCGTTTATTCGGAGCTTTCTTTGGATGGACTTGATTCGTCCAACGTCCAATATGTTCATGAGCTTCACGACCTGGCATATGTCATCTATACATCAGGCTCAACAGGCCGCCCGAAAGGCGCGATGATTGAGCACAGAGGTCTAACGAATTATATCTGGTGGGCAAAAAAGGTGTACGTTCGCGATTCTATCCCGACGTTTCCACTGTATTCATCCCTCGCCTTCGATCTTACCGTAACCTCCATCTTTACTCCGCTGATAAGCGGCGGTCGTATTGTCGTGTATCGCGATAACGGAGATGAATTTATTCTATACCGCATTATGCGAGACAATGCTTCGACCATCATAAAGCTGACTCCTGCCCATCTCGCATTATTAAAAGAACGGGATAATACGGGATCATCCGTAGGGCGCTTTATCGTTGGCGGTGAAGATCTGAAAACGAGCCTTGCGAAAGAGATCACCGAGTCTTTTGGAGGAGCAATCGAGATCTACAACGAGTACGGCCCAACCGAAACAGTCGTGGGCTGCATGATTCATCAATATCATCCTAACGAAGACAAGCGAGTATCCGTACCGATCGGTGTCCCTGCGGATAATGTCATGCTCTACATTCTGGATCAGGATCAGAATCCAGTCATGACCGGAACGATTGGCGAGCTGTACATTGCCGGCGATGGCGTCGCTAGGGGATATTTGCATCGTGAGGAGCTGACACAGGAACGATTTTTAACGAATCCGTTTGTTCCCGGAACTCGAATGTACCGTACAGGGGATTTGGTGAAGCGGCTTCCGGATGGCAAGATCGAATATATCGGCCGTGTCGATCATCAAGTGAAGATCCGTGGTTATCGCATTGAGACTGGGGAGATTGAGAAGGCAATCACCCAGCATACAGCAATTTCTGACGCAGTCGTTATTGATCGAGAGAATGATAGACTTGGAAAATACTTATGTGCGTATTTCGTTAAGCATGCTTCAGTGGAAGTGAATGATCTCAAGCAGCAGTTGTCCCACATATTACCTGGTTATATGGTGCCTGCGGCATTTGTGGAGCTGGACGAAATACCGCTAACGATTAATGGCAAAGTGAACCGAGCGCTGCTTCCTGAACCGGACTTTACTTTAGTACAGGAAAACGGGCACGCAGCAGCACGAAACCGTAATGAAGCAGATTTGATCGAGGTTGTAAGGGATGTTTTGCAGCTCGAGGGAGTAGGCCTGTATGATCACTTCTATGATTTGGGCGGAGATTCAATTAAAGCGATTCAAGTCTCTTCCCGCATCAATCGATATGGCTATTCGCTTAAGGTCAGAGACATCTTGGAGTATCCGATCATTGAACAGATGGCATTAAGGCTTGAGTCCTTGAAGCATGCTCGCACTTATCCGCAGGAGCGCTGTGAAGGAAAAGTCATGCCGTGGCCGATTGTTTCATGGTTTTTTGAGCAGCAGCTTGAAGAGCCAGACTACTATCATCAATCCGTATTGCTGGATTTGAAATCAGAAATAAATGCCGACATGGTTAAAGCGATACTGCTGCGACTCGTCGAACATCATGACGGATTGCGCCTGCAAGTCAATATGGATGAACGAGCGATCATTTACCACAATCAAACAGATCGTATGATCCCCTTTCAATCCATATCCTTGGCAGATATCGATGATCATGCACAATTGGTGCGCATGGCGGAATTAAGCGAAACCTTCAAGTCACAGTTCCACCTTCGCGATACGATCTTGATCGGGTGCTGTTTATTTGATCTTGGACGTAACGGAAAGAGACTTCTCATTACGGCGCATCACCTTGTGATTGACGGTGTATCGTGGCGAATCTTGCTCGAGGATATAGCGGAATCGTTGAGCAGTCAAGCACGCGGAGAAGCGTTCTTACTGCCATCCAAAACGGCGTCCCTTCAGATGTGGTCTGATGCATTGTCGAGATATTCTATTTCATCACTGGAACAGCAGTATTGGGAGCAGACGATTGCTGCTATAAGTCCACTTCCTACAGATTATAGCGAGGGCCGATCCTTGGTGAGCAGTTCTCATACGCTAGAGCATAGATTTACAGCTGAGGAGACACATAGTCTGCTCTATGATTGTCATCAGGCGTACGGTACGAAGCCGTTGGAATTGCTCGTCGCAGCATTAACCCGAGCAATAGGCGAAAGCTTCCAGGTGGAGGAATCCGTTATCGAATTGGAGTCACATGGACGCGAATCGCTGGAAGAGCTGGATCTATCCCGTACCATTGGCTGGTTCACTAGTATGTACCCTATGAAGTTGGTGTGTTCTGAACGAGGGGCGGATGCTTCGACACTGGCTACTTTGATTAAAGGGGTTAAAGAGCAAATTCGCTCCATTCCTATGCAGGGTATCGGATTTGGCATTTTGCAATCGAACGGACAGTTTGCTTCGAAATATGATTCAAGGAATATGATTCGATTTAATTACCTAGGCGACTTTGACGGTGCCTGGGACAACCCTTGGTTCACATTAGCGAAAGAGACCAGCGGTCTTGATACAAGCAGACGCAATGAGCTTACCTGCTTGCTCGACATACAGGCGATGATCGTTAACCAATCGCTAAAGTTCAGCATTACTTATAGCCGCAGTCGGTTCAAGGACGACACGATTGCTAGACTTATGGATGCCTACCAAGATGCGTTGTTGCGGATTCTGAGCCATTGTGCAGGCAATCAAGTGAGGGAATATACGCCATCCGACTTTGAAGCGGCCAAGCTGTCTCAGGAGGAGCTTGATAGCTTGTTTTTCTAAAAAGATTGAAAGAAGAAAGGCACAGCGATCGAAGAACATTTCACTATGCGGCCTTTATCCAGTTAAGAAAGCATCAAACATCAGCGGCCTGAAGGATATTTTACCTATTAGCGACAGGAATTCGGTCCTTTACTCAAACTACGAAATATTCGATGCCTATGCTGGCGGAAATACGATAAAACAGCATTTCATGATCCGAGATCTCAAAGGAGGTCGTTCGAGATGTCCAGAGTAGTGTTTTTCGGGGTTGATCTGCACGGGCATGTGAATCCAACGCTCGGATTGATCCACAAGCTAATCGAGAGAGGCGAAGAGGTTTTCTACTATTGCAGTGATCCCTTTCGCGAGAAGATTGAACAGACAGGGGCGACCTTTCGCAGCTATCAAGGGCTGCTCAGCTTTGGCAGACATAATGGAACAGGGATAGAGACCCTGCTTATATTTGCGGACTTTATCATGGACAAGTGTCGGAACATCGTGGAGGCTCTGCGTGAAGAGGTTCGTGAATTGCAGCCTGACTATATCATCCATGACAGCTTCTGCTTGTGGGGAAAAGAGCTTGCCGCGGAGCTTCAAATACCGGGGATCTCCGTATTTTCAAACTTCCCCTTTATCGATGAGATGGCGAAGAAAGACCCGGCGTTTTTTATGGATGTTGTGCTGCTTGCTTCTGATGATCCCCTCTATCTTAAGCATAAGGGACAGCATGACCTGTACAAAAAGCTGATGGATAAGCTGTCTCGCGTCATCGGGCTCAAATATGGAAAGCCATCGATGAATGTCATGAATGATATCTTTTGCAGCAAGGAGCCGCTTAACCTAGTGTTTACCTCTCGTGAATTTCAAATCTATGAAGAGGTATTTGACGATACGCATGTGTTTGCGGGCTATGAGATTTATCCAAGGGAAGAGCCTTTGGACTTTCCATTCGAGCAGTTGGACGGCAGACCTTTAATCTACGCTGCCTTCGGGACGATTCTTCATAATCTGTCTGAGCTTTATCAGGCCTGCTTTGACGCATTGGGAGATTCCAAGTATCAAGTCGTCATGTCGCTTGGCATTCAAACCGATGTAGCATCATTAGGTCCAGTCCCCGACAACTTTATCGTTCGGCCATATGTGCCTCAATTGAAGCTATTAGGCAGGGCTGACGCCTTTATTACGCATGGCGGGGCGAATAGCATCTATGAATCGTTGTGCAGCGCAGTGCCTATGATCGTGCTGCCGCAGGTGTTTGACGAATTTATGGGGGCTTTGATGGTGGAACGGTCGGGTACGGGAATTTATTTGCGTGATCAACGGCCTACGAAAGAACAATTGCGAGAAATGGTGGAAGAGGTGCTGGAGAATCCTCTTTACCGTGAGAAATGCGAATGGATCATGCAATCCTTTAAGTCAGCAGGCGGCTTAGAGCATGCAGTAGATAAAGTCATACAATTTGCGAAACAGAAGGTGTGCCATGAATAAATTATCACGGCTGCTATTGTCGATAGGTTTAATCGCTATCCTTTTCATAAGTACGACCAATGGGATGCTGTCAGCAGCCGCTTCTACGATAGGTTCCGCCACAGTTAATGATATTGATGCTTATATCGAGGATATGCTGGACAAATCAAAGATTCCCGGAATGTCCGTGGTCATCGTAAAAGGGAACGAGACGGTCTACCAAAAAGGATTCGGTTATGCAGATGTCCAGAACGATGTGCCTGTGACGCCTGAGACGTTGTTTGAGCTTGGCTCCACGAGTAAAGCCTTTACGGGGCTTGCCTTGATCCAGCTGGAGGATCAGGGGCTAGTGAATCTAGAGGATTCTGTCTCGAAATACCTCCCATGGTTCGAGACTACTTATAAGGGCAAGCCCGCTGATATACGCATTAAGCATTTGCTGCATCATACAAGCGGAATTCCGTTCCATAGTATCGCGGACATTCCTGCCGCGGATGATGACCAGGCGCTAGAGAGAACGGTTCGTACTCAAATCGGGCAGAAGCTTGATCACGAGCCGGGCGAGAAATACGAATATGCGACCATCAACTATGATGTGCTTGCTCTTATCATTCAGCAAGTCTCTGGCATGTCCTATGAGCAATACGTTCAGCAGCATGTGCTGGATCCGCTGAATTTAAAGCAAACGTATATGTTCCGCGAGGATGCCGCTCGTGGCGAAATGGCAGTAGGATATAAGCTCAGCGTGCTCCGGCCATCAGCTTACGATGCCCCGATGTATCGAGGAAATACGCCTGCGGGCTATATCATTTCCAATACATTGGACGTGGCAGCATGGCTCAAGATCCAAATGGGAGCAGCACCAGAATCAAAGGACTTCGAGAAATGGCTCAATCGTTCCCATGAGCCAGATCGCTCTGTTGCGCCATCAGGTGATGGCTCTTCATATGCGGCAGGCTGGAGTGTCTATCAGGATGGAACCGGGATGCTGGCTCACGCAGGCGGCAATCCCAACTTCTCGACGTATTTCGTCCTGCGTCCAGCCGACGGTTATGGGGTAGCGGTGCTTACCAACATGAATTCCCCGTTTTCTGGAGCAGCGGCTCAAGGCCTCATGAACATGATTGCCGGCAAGGAAGTTCCTGAGCCTGCAAGCGATATGTACAAAAGCATCGATATGATTGCTTCCGTTGTGCTTCTCTTAACAATGCCCGTAATGCTGTTAGTCTTCTGGCTGACAGGGAAGGCTGTGTGGCAGGCAATTAGGGGCAGCCGCAGATATGTTGGCCGCCACGCTACAGCGGTTACCGGATTTGTAATCTTTGCTTTATTTATGGCAGGTCTTGCTTATTGCCTATACCAAATTCCAGATACGCTCTTCTGGGGCGTGAACTGGGCATTCGTGCAAGTGTGGGCGCCAAACACATTGATTTATGCTGTTTTCTCCTTGTTTGCAACCATTTGCTTGTTCGGCTTGTACTTCCTATTCACGACCGTATTTCCAAAGTCAGATGATCGTTCTTTCTTTGCCATAACCCTGCTTAGTGTAGCAAGCGGCTTTGGCAATGCACTCATTATCTTCATCGTGAATGAAACATTGAATCGAGATCTCGATAAGTTCCAAAGCGGCATGCTGCTCTACTTTGTTCTTGGGATAGCCATCTATGTATTTGGACAGAAGCTCGTGCGAACCAGGCTCGTTCGTATCGCGAATGACATGGTGTATGAGAAGCGGATGGAACTGCTAGGCAAGATTCTGAATACGTCCTATCAAAAAATCGAAGGCGTAGAGGATGGCAAAATTCCTGCCTCTCTCAATAACGATACAGAGGCGATTAGCGGCTTCTCCAACATTGTCATTACGGGAGCTACCAGCTTAGTCACTCTAATCAGCTGCTTTGTCTACATGGGCATGATTAGCCCGATGGGAGTCCTGATGGCAATCGGCTTTATCATCGTTGCTGCCGGCATTCATTACTTTACGGGCTTGAAGGCGAATCAGCTGTGGGAGCAAATGCGGGATATTCAAAACGTATTCTTCCGCTTTATTCATGACTTAACGGGCGGATTCAAAGAACTTAGCTTGAACCGAGACAAACGAGAAGATTTCAAGAAAGACATGCAGGACAACTGCCATGCTTACCGTGAGAAACGGATTGGCGGCGATCTCAAATTTGCGAACGTGAACGTAATCGGCGAGCTGCTGTTTACCTTCGTTATCGGTGCCGTGGTCTTCCTATTCCCGATATTGTTCACGGAGCTGAAGGTGAGCACGCTGCGCAATTATGTATTTGTTCTACTTTATATGACAGGTCCAGTTCATGGCATCCTGGGAACGATTCCGAACATCTTCCGTGTTCGTATCAGCTGGAATCGGATTAATGAGCTGTCACGGGAACTGGATGCCATCCAAGTAGCACAGCAGCAAGCTGCTACCAGTATCGAACCAGCGGAGACGATCGAGCTTAAGCTGCAATCCGTGGAATATCGGTACGGCAATCGCGAAGGCGAAAGCTTCGCTGTAGGACCGATCAACTGTGCTTTCGAGACAGGTCAGATTACCTTTATCACCGGTGGCAACGGAAGCGGAAAGTCAACGCTAGCGAAACTGATAACAGGACTCTATGAACCTATGCAGGGCGGAATAACGATAAATGGACAACCTGTCCCTGCAAGAGAGTTAAGCCAACAGTTTTCTGCGATATTCAGTGACTTTTATCTGTTTGAAAAGCTGTATGGCGTTCCTTACTCCTCGAAGCAGGCTGAGATTGAGCATCATCTGAATGTGCTCCATCTTCAGGATAAGGTTGAGATTCGTGACGGCTCCCTTAATACGACGAAGCTGTCGACAGGACAACGCAAACGGCTCGCACTGCTTATTAGCTATCTTGAAGATCGCCCAATCTGCTTGTTCGATGAATGGGCGGCAGACCAAGATCCGGAATATCGGGCATTCTTCTATCACACCTTGCTTCCTGAGCTTAAGCAAAGAGGGAAATGCATTATTGCCATTACGCATGATGACCGCTACTTCCATATGGCAGATCAGGTTATCAAGATGGAGCTTGGTCAGGTTGTGCAGGTAGAACAAAACGCTGAGATAAAAGCGAAGGAAACTCTCGTTTATTCGAAATAAAATCGATCTACTTGCCAGCATGAGAGGATGAAGCAAAATGAGAGAAAGTCGTTCAACCAAATTGGACAAGGCCAATGTGGAAGATATCCTAGCACTAACACCGATGCAGGAAGGCCTGCTGTTTCATTACAGAAGCGACAAGGACAAGGGATACTACACGCAGCAGTTTTCCGCACGCTTATCTGGTCATTGCTCGGTTGAAGCTGTTCGGCAAGCATGGCAGAGCGTTGCTCGTGCAAATGACGTGCTGCGAACGGTGTACCGTTGGGAGAAGCTTGAGAAGCCTGTTCAGATTGTGCTAAGAGAGATGGACATTCCGATCGTTGTAAATGATTACTCCAGCTATACGGCTGAACAGGCGGAGACGCTGATTGCAGAGCTTAAAGCTCGCGATCTCAAGAAAGAGCTTGATCTTGAAATTGAACCGATGCGAATTACGCTGTGTCTGATAGACAACGAGTCATGCGAGATGATTCTCACATGGCATCATATCTTATTTGATGGCTGGAGCAATGGGGTGCTGTTAAAGGAGTTTATACAAACCTATCAAGCCATCAAGGATGGATCGTCATCAGCTATAAGAACGAATGCAAAGACGCCATTCAAGCAATATGTTCAGCTCCTGCAGCGCCAAGACAAAGCTAAGCAGCGGCAGTATTGGGAGCAGGCGTTTAAGGGATGGCAGGAACGCACACAGCTAACGGAGCAGAAAGCGGCTTTTAACGAACGTGAAGCGGCTGAAGCGAGTAATAGATGTGATGTGAGCACGCTAACCCTCTCGTTCCAAGAGGTAGAGGCTATCTCTCACTATACGCAGCGGCATGAGATTACACTGGCTGCTTATCTATATGCAGCTTGGAGCTTGCTTCTCGGGCGTTACTGCGGAACGGAGGATGTGCTGTTTGGCACGACCGTATCAGGCAGAACACCAGAACTTTCTGGAATGGAAGAGATGATCGGCTTATTCATCAATACCGTACCGCTGCGGATATGTTGGACAGCAGATGACCCTGTTCAGCAGCTTGTTAAGTCTATTAACAATCAGCTTAAACAGCGTGTAGATTATGAGCTGACTCCACTCGTTGATATAAACGCTTATAGTGGCGCTGATTCTTACGAGCCGTTGTTCAACTCGATTATGGTGGTGGAGAACTACCCGTTGGATACGAGGATTGGCCAAGCGGGTGACTTGCGAATTGGGAAGTATGAGATGGTGGAATCGACGCACTATGGGCTGACGATTGGTGTTCAGCCAAAGGTGACCGGAGAGCTAGCACTAGAGTTTGCTTATGATCCTAATTCCTTCTCAAGGGCGATGATTGATCGGCTTGCCAATCACTATAAACAGATCGTCCTGCAAATGTTCAGCAAGGAGGAGGCGAAGATCAATGAGCTTCAGCTGCTGACAGCGGGTGAGAGGGAAGAGCTTCTCTCTTCGTTTAACCGCAGGTCTTCCAAGTGTCTCCAAGCTGGACAGCTAGAGTCTGACGAACTAGAACCTGTTGAAGAAGATGTTGTCCAGCTTCGATTTGAAAGACGAGTCCAAAAGTCACCGGACAGCATAGCCCTGATCAGCGGCGAACAGAGCTATACGTATCAAGAGATTGACCAAGCGGCCAATCGGCTGGCGCATCAGATCCGAACGCTTGGCATTCGTGCCGACGAGCCTGTCGCGATATGGCTTGATCGATCTGAACAGCTCCTTATTGCCATGCTTGCTGTACTCAAGTCAGGGGCCGCCTATGTGCCGATCGACTATGATTACGCGCCAGGTCGAATCAATCAGATTCTTCAGGACAGCGGAACAAGGATAGTGGTAGTGGACGACACTGGTCTCCCAGACTCCATTGCATTTGAAGGCACCTGCGTGTGCATAGAGAAGGAGATGCCAACCGCTAATACAGTTCAAGATAATCCTGTTCCTCTTGCGAGCAAAGCTAGAGATGCCGCGTACATCCTATACACGTCAGGCTCAACAGGGACGCCGAAGGGGGTAGTGGTTGAACACCGCAACTTGTTGGCCTATGTTGATGCCTTCCAGCATGAGTTTCACTTAAACGACAAAGATACCTTTTTGCAGCAAGCCTCGTGCTCCTTTGACCAATTTGTAGAGGAAGTATATCCGGTGCTGCTCGCTGGCGGGCAGGTTGTGATTGCGCAGAAGACCGATGTGATCGACATGCCAAAGCTGGTTCAGCTGATTGACCGTCATCACGTTACGATCGTGTCGTGCTCTCCTCTTTTAATGAACGAGCTTAATAAGCAATCCGGTATGGACAGCGTCCGAATCTTTATTAGCGGCGGAGACGTATTGAAGCCGGAGTATATGTCGGAGCTGATCAAGAAGGCAGCGGTCTACAACACCTATGGCCCGACTGAAGCGACGGTATGTGCGACGTATCATCGCTGCTCGCCGGAACCGGCTTCCAAAACCAGCATTCCTATCGGCAAGCCTATATGGAATTACCGCGTATATGTGCTGGATTCCTATGGGCATCCGCTGCCAGTTGGAGTGCCAGGGGAGATCTGCATCGCAGGAGCGGGTGTAGCGAGAGGCTACCTGAATCGACCAGATCTCACGGATCGGCATTTTACCACGGATCCTTTTGATGCACATGCGCGCATGTATCGCACAGGCGACATCGGGCTATGGCGTTCAGATGGCAGTCTGCTTTACGTCGGAAGAAATGACCAGCAAGTGAAGATTCGAGGCTATCGCGTAGAACCAGGCGATATCGAGCATCGTTTGCTTGATCTTGAAGCGATCGATGAAGCGGTTGTGCTTGCGCATCAAGATGAACACGGCATGATGATTCTTGCCGCATATGTCAGGATCAATCGTGACGTAACAGCGAATGAGCTGCGGGACGAGCTTTCGGCTTTTTTACCAGCTTATATGATTCCAACCTTCTTCTACCGTATCCACGAGGTTCCAAAGACTTCTAACGGCAAGCTGGACCGGAAGGCACTGCTTCAAGTGACAGACAGACTGGCTGTAACGGATCGCGCAGAGTTGTATCCTGCAAGCGAGGCTAGTGAGACCGAAAGCCGTATCCGACAAGTATGGCAGGAAGTGCTGAAGGTAGAGGCGATCGGGCTTCATGAGCATTTCTTTGATCTCGGAGGCAATTCGATCCTGCTTATGCAGCTTCACGCCAAGCTTGAGAAGGAATACGGCTGGGGCATTCAAATCGTCGATCTCTTTTCCTATACAACGATTACGAAGCTGGCCAAATGGATAGACGAAAAACACGGCGTCCCGAACAAAGAGGAACAGTCAACATGGAACGTTTATCAACAGCTCCCAGCAGCTTTTTTCCAGCATCACACGAGCGGCAGCGGCCTGGGAGTCGTACGGTTCCATCTTCAAGCCCAGCTTCAAGAGAGCATAGATAGATTGGCATTGGGTCATAACGTGGAAACGTTCGATGTGTTAACAAGCATCGCACTGTATTTGTTCAGCGAGTTGAATGAACAGCCTCATGCTTCGATCCACAGTCTGCAGAACGATAGTGAACAGGCTGTACCTTTATCTATAGCATTCTCATCGATTAGTGGGTTTGAGGAGCTGTTTCAGCAAGTACATCAGAGCCGAACTAACGATGCGAATGCTTATCTAATCGAACGCATGCAAGCGGCACATCTGAAAAAGGGAGCAGATGAGGTGCTTCCTCTTATTTATCGCCAACATGATCTTGATGTCAATGCGGCGTGGCTTGATATATACGATATGGCTTGGGGAATAGAGGATCAAGCTGATGAAGGTCAGCTGTCTATTTCGATCAAATTCAACGACAAGCGGTTAAAAAAGGAAGCGGTCCAAATGCTCGCTAACGGATATGTTGATCTGCTCCGTCAGTTGACCGCAAGCCGCGTGATGTCGTAAGGAGGAATCGTAGATGAGAAAGCTAGCGCTTCTATTTCCAGGTCAAGGCTCGCAATATATTGGGATGGGCCAGGACCTGCTTGAACGTTCGGCTGCAGCAAGAGCGGCATTCGCTGAAGCCAATGAGGTATTGGGCTTTGATCTTCAAGCGCTTATCGCAAATGGCAGCTCTGAGAAACTGACGCGAACGGAGAATGCGCAGCCTGCGCTGCTTACCGTGAGCGTTGCAGCATTCCGAGTATATATGGAGGAAGTCGGCGTAGTGCCTGCCTATTCGGCGGGTCACAGCTTAGGCGAATTCTCTGCGCTGACTTGTGCTGGCGTAATGACATTCCAAGATGCGCTAAGGCTTGTAAGACGGAGAGGTCAACTGATGCAGGAAGCAGCAGCCGAGGGCACTGGCGCCATGTGCGCGATTATAGGCGCCGATCCCAATCGTGTTGAAGAGGCTTGCCAGCGGGCATCGATCTCCGAACAGCAGGAGGTGGTTATCTCCAACTATAATTCTTCCGGACAGCTCGTGATTTCTGGGCATCGAGCGGCAGTCGAGGAGGCGGCACGCGAGCTCGAAAGACACAGCACACGCATCGCGTTTTTACAAGTAAGCGCGCCTTTCCATAGTCCGCTGATGAAAGGAGCGGCCATTCGCTTCAAAGAGGAGCTGGCATCCTGCACCTATAGCACGTTCCGATGGCCGGTAATATCGAATGTCACTGGCAAACCGTATGAATCTCCGGATCAGGTCGTCGATTATTTGACTGAGCAGCTGACTGCTCCTGTGCGGTGGGATGAGACGATGAAACTGTTTGTGGAGCAGGGGGTTAGCCTTGCAGCGGAGCTTGGTGCTAAGCAGGTGCTGACACAGTTCATGCGAGCAGACGCCAAGTCCGTTATGTGCTATCCATATGAAAAAGCAGCAGAGCTTGATGCGCTTCAAAAGGAGCTTGAAGCCGACATTATGGATCAGGCCCGTCATCAAGCTACAAACAATGTGGTTACACGGTGCCTTGCAGCTGCCGTATGCACACGCAACCGGAATTGGGATTCGGAGGCGTATGAACAAGGCTTCATTCTGCCATATCGGCAGGTCCAACGACTGCAGGAGCAATTGGATGAGACCGGCGAACCGCCTACACAAGCTCAGATGCAGGAGGCGCTTAAGCTGCTAAAGCAAATGCTGGATACCAAAATGGTGCCTCAACAAGAGCAGCAGAAGCGATTTGCCGACATTCTAGAGAAAACGGGCACTGCTGCATTGTTTCCAGAATTCTCACCTGATTCATGGGTAATCGCTTAATGATGTGATGCGGAGGTGATCAAGGTGGATTTTCAGTCAATCAAATTAAACCGCAAGTCTGCTGCAGCGCTTGAGGATGTAGCCTTTGATCGAACATCGAATCAGGATATCGCGATTGTCGGCATTGCGGTGAAGCTGCCGCTCGCCGACACGGTTGAGCAATTTGCTCACAATCTAAGATCAGGAAGGGATTGTGTTAGACCAATCCCTTCCCTGCGCAAGCAGGATACCGATTTGTATTTTAAGAAAATAGGGTACGATCCGGAGGGCTTGGCTTACGGAGAGGCCGCCTATCTTGATGAAATCGATAAATTTGATTATTCCTTCTTTAAGCTTTCGCCGCGAGAAGCAAGCTTGCTGGACCCGAACCAGCGACTGTTTTTAGAGACAGCCTGGCGGGCAATTGAGGATGCTGGCTATGGCGGCGGCAAGCTTGCAGGGAGTCGGACAGGCGTCTATGTTGGCTACGGCTCGGATGCAGACTACTTAAAGCTGATTCGAGAGGTGGAGCCAGAGGCTGTCTCCATGTCTATGGCAGGCAATGTACGTCCCATTATCGCAAGCCGCTTATCGTACTTGATGAATCTCCGGGGCCCAAGCTTCATTGTCGATTCAACGTGTTCCTCTTCGCTGGTAGCCGTTCACCTGGCGTGCCAGGCGATTCGTAGTGGCGAGTGTGATTCCGCGATTGTAGGCGGAATTCAGCTTCACCTGGTTCCCATTCGTGAATATGAGGTAGGCATTGAATCCTCCACATCACGAGCGAGAACGTTTGATGATCAAGCTGACGGGACCGGGACCGGCGAGGGAGCTGTAGCGATGATGCTGAAGCCGCTCGAACAAGCGATTGAAGCTCGTGATCACATTTATGCTGTGATCAAGTCGAGTTCCCTGAATCAGGATGGCGGCTCCGTAGGCATCACCGCTCCTAATGCGGAGGCACAGGAGGCAGTGATTGTTGACGCGTGGAAGCAGGCGGATATCGATCCCGAGACCATTGGATATATCGAGACCCACGGCACGGGGACAAAGCTTGGAGATCCGATTGAAGTGGAAGGGTTGAAGCGGGCTTTCCGACGCTTTACGGACAAACGGCAGTTTTGTGCGATCGGGGCACTAAAGAGCAGCATTGGCCATTTGGATAATGCCGCGGGCATTGCAGGTTTGCTCAAAGCTGTTCTTTCGCTAAAGAACAAATGCATCTATCCGACGCTTCATTTTGATCGGCCGAATCGAGTGATTGATTTTGCGGAATCTCCTGTATATGTGAACGATAAGCTGATGGAATGGGAAAGCAGCCCATATCCTCGCAGATGTGGAGTGAGCTCCTTTGGCATTAGCGGTACGAACTGTCATGTTGTGGTGGAGGAGGCTCCAGCAGAGCGCGCCTCATTGCATTCACAGCTGGATGAATATCGACTGTTCGTACTGTCTGCACATACAGTGTCTGCATTGGAGAACTATGTGCAGGCAAGCTTGGATTATGTAACGCGTCATCCCTCCATTAATGTTGGCGATCTATGCTATACCTTGAGCACGGGCAGAGGACATTATCGTTACCGGATTGCGATCGCGGCGAAAAGCACGGAAGAGCTGGTTGCAGAGCTGAGTAGCTTGCAGGCCGCTGGATTCAAGGATGCGGAAGAACAATCACAGGAGGCGATGAGCAGCTCCTTATATGCCGGTTCGTGTGATCGAGCAGATTCGAACCCTGAAGCGATTCGTGCAGCGGCAGAAGCGGCATTAAGTGCGTACCTATCCTCTGATAGACAGGATCGTGCGCGTTGTGCCGAGTTAGGCAGGCTCTATGTGCAAGGCGCAAGCATGCCATGGGACCGACTGTATCGGAAGGAGCGAAGAAGACGCCTCAGCTTTCCAGCTTATCCATTTGACCGCTATCGTTGCTGGGTGAGGCTGACAGATCAATCACCTCGGGCTAAATCACGAATTTCCCCGACTAAAAACATTAGCGCTAACGAAGTCAGGAAGAATGACGGTCATGATCCGGTTCAACATGCGTTCTATCATCAGCGTAGATGGCTCCATGAGCCGCTGCCGAAGGATGTTCGAAAAGAGCGGGGAAGGGAGACGATTCTGCTCCTGACGGAGAAGGATCAGCTTAGCAACCCATTTATAAGCAGATGGACAACAGCTGGTTCGAAAGTTATCGAGGCTGTCATGGGTGATCGCTATGAACGAGTCGATGAGACGAAGTATATCATACGGGACGAGATAGAAGATTATGAACGTTTGCTGGCAAATGCACTCGGTTCATTCGATGGACAAGATATATTCCATGCATCACATTCAGTAGATGCGCAAAATACACTCGAGTCTGCAAGTGGACGATCTCTTCAACTTGTAGATCTGCGGTTTGCTGCCAGCAGTCATGCACCGGAGACAATAGTGCAGCATGAAGAGCAAATGGGTCAATCGATATATCGGCTCTATCGGCTGATGCACGCACTGACACGTCGGGAAGGTCATGAATCGATTGCCGTTACGCTGGTTGCTTCCAATGCAGATGAGGTGACGTCAGAGCAGGCAAGGATTCGTCCAGAGCAATTCGCCATGATCGGGCTGAGCAAGGCTGTTGGTTGGGAGAAGCCGAATCTTAGAATCCGTTGGGTGGATGTGGACTTACAGTCGGATATGGAAGAGTGCGTTTGCACTGAGCTGGAAAGCGAATCAAATGAGTATTGGACAGCTTATCGTGAAGGCAAACGTTATGTGGAGCGAGTAGATGTGCTGGAGCTGAAGGCAGCCGAATCCAATTCCGCAAAGATGTTACCGATCGATTCCAAGGAAACAAACGGAATCTATCTCCTTACAGGCGGCCTTGGCAGCATCGGACTGCTGATCGCTTCCCATTTGGTAAAAGCATCAAATGGCAGCATCAGCCTTGCCTTGATGGGAAGAACGGCTTTGCCGCCAAGAGAGCAGTGGGCTGAATTAGAACAAACGGAACTAGCACGTGTAGTAGATCAGGAGAAAAGAATGATCTATGCGATACGTGCTATTCGTGAAATGGAGGGTGCCGGTGCGCAGATTGAAGTTATCCAAGCGGATGCCTCGAATCATGAGCAGCTGAGTAAGGCGATAACAACTCTGCGAGAGCGCTATGGGCGAATTGCTGGCATCGTTCACGCTGCAGGGGTCTCCGAAGGCAATCTAATGAGCCGATTGTCGGAGGAAGAACTGCGTTCGGTCATCGCGTCCAAGACGACAGGGACGTGGCTGCTGGATCATTTAACACGGCAGGATAAGCCTGACTTCTTGGTTCTCTTCTCGTCCGCTATAACGTTGGTGGGCGGAATCGGCTCAGGTCCATATACCGCGGGCAATGCCTATTTGGATGGATATTCGGCTTATCGCAGCCGTCTTGGCTTGAGAACGTTAACGATCAATTGGCCGGCTTGGAAGCAGGATGAGACAGAGATCGTGGATGAATCGAAGGAGATGTTCTGTCTTATGGCTGAAGAGGACGGCATCATGGCATTCCAAGCGCTTCTCCTAGCATCTGAAGCCGCTCCCGTACGTCAAGCGATTGTCGGGAAATGGAATCGCAGCAGCCACTTGTTTGCTCTAAGAGAGCTGCTTCCGTTTCGCCAATCGGAGCAGGTTCAACAGGCCTTGACGCTATCATCAGTACCCGATACGGACGTAAAGACGAATTCGAGGCGTTCAGCAGGTGCTTCAATCGGTAGTCCTGAGGCGCCGCATATAGGGCCTAGTACTCGAAACGAGATCGAAGAAGTGGTGCTGGGGGCTTGGAAGGAAGTGCTTGGCTACGAGGAACTGGATGTGCATGCCAACTTCTTTGAGATCGGCGGGGATTCCATTCTGATCACGAGGGTACATCATTATATCGATGAGGAGTTCCCCGGTCTGACTACGGTGGCGGATATGTTCTCGTATCCAACGGTTGCTCGGATAACCGACCATCTACATGCCGTCGTTTCCAATAAGGAAGAAGCAGGTGTCCCGGTGCTGGGGGCGTTTGAAGCAGATTCCTTGAATGAAGCGATACTTGAGCTGATTGAGCAAGTGAAGCGAAAAGAAATATCCATCGAGCATGCGGTTGATCAATATCGCGGGATGGAGGTCGCACATGGATAAACTAGCGAGTCAAATCTTTGAGCAGGTTGCGAATGGTCAATTGAACGAGAAGGCTGCGATGCAGCTGCTTCGAACGCTTAAGGAGCAGCAACCGACTGAGCGCAAGGATATTGCAATCATTGGACTTTCCTTAAAAATGCCTGGAGCGGATAATCTCCCGCAGTTCTGGAGCAACCTTGAGCAGGGCCGAGATTTCATCGGGCCGCTGTCGGAAGAGCGTCAGCGGGATAGCCTAGGCTTTATCCGCACCTTTACCCAGCTGCAAGCGGACTCCGTTCCATTTAGCCATGGCGGATTTATGCAGGATATCGATAAGTTTGACTATGCCTTTTTCAATCTATCTCCAAAGGAAGCCTCCTTAATGGATCCGAATCAGCGGCTGTTCTTGCAGGCTGCCTGGGAGGCGATTGAGGATGCGGGCTATGGAGGCAAGCGAATTCAAGGCAGTAAAACAGGCGTTTATCTTGGATATGCGGATTGGCCTGTATATGGCCAGTACATTACCAAAAATCAGCCCTCGCAGATTCCGATGGCAAGCACAGGCAACACGCCTTCCATTATTGCAGGCCGCATTGCTTATATGCTGGATTTGCAAGGTCCTGCATTGCTGGTGGATACAGCCTGCTCCTCCTCGTTGGTAGCGGTGCACCTTGCCTGTATGGCGCTTAGAAATGCAGAATGCGAGATGGCTATCGCAGGTGGAGTAAAGGTATGCCTAATGCCAGTGGATGGACTATTTGAGATTGGCATCGAATCCTCCAATCGAAAAACGAGCGCATTCGACGAAAGCTCCGATGGGACGGTCTGGGGGGAAGGAACAGTCGCATTGCTGCTCAAGCCATTAAGCCAGGCTCTTCGAGACAAAGACCCCATTCATGCGGTCATTCGTGGCAGCGCCATGAACCAGGACGGGACATCCGTAGGATTAACCGCACCTAATGCCGCTTCGCAGGAGAAGCTTCTCATGCGAGCATGGAAGGATGCGGGCGTTCATCCGGAGACGATCGGCTATATCGAGGCCCACGGTACAGGAACGAAGCTTGGCGATCCGATTGAGGCTGATGGAATCCGTAGGGCATTCCGCCACTATACGAATCGCAAACAGTTCTGTGCCATCGGCTCAGTTAAGACCAATGTCGGGCATTTGGATGCCGCTTCAGGAGTTGCTGGATTAGCGAAGGCAATCGCAGCACTCAAGTATAAGAAGCTGCCGCCAACGCTTCATTTTACGAGGCCGAACCGGAATATTGCCTTTGAAAGCTCCCCGCTCTATGTCAATGATCGCTTAGAGCATTGGGAGAAGAGCGGAGAGCATCCGAGACGATGCGGCGTAAGCTCTTTCGGCTTCAGCGGCACGAATTGTCACCTCGTTCTAGAGGAAGCGCCGTTAGGCGATCCTCGCTCAGACCAAGGCGATCCGAATCGTGATGATCAGCTCATGGTTCTATCGGCTAAGAGCAGGCCTGCGTTATTGCGGCTCCTTCAAGCCTATGTTCGTGAGCTCCCTAAGCTTGAAGGAAGCTTTTCGGACCTGAGCTTCACAGCGCAAACAGGGCGAGGGCATTATAGCTGCAGATTGGCGATCATCGCAAACAGCATTCCAAGCTTATTGGACAAGCTGTACACCGTGCTGGAAGCAGGCTTAGATGGCCTTGAAGATACATCGGAAAAAGGCATTTTCTATAGTGAGCATCGAGTTGCAAACGGTCGCAAAGAGAGTCGGAAGCGCGGCGAATATACATCAGACGAACTCAAAGCTCGAAGCGAAGCAGCCAATGAGCTGATCCATCAAAGAGTCTCAACGGGTGGCGGAATGGATAAGGGAGTGTTCGACAAGCTTGCCCAGCTCTATGTCCTAGGTGCAGATGTGAATTGGGAGGTGTTATATGAGGGGCGTCCATCCTCAAAGCTGAATCTCCCAGTCTATCGCTTTGAAACGTCACGCTGCTGGATTGATCCAGCGGCAGATACGCTGCCAGCATGGACGATCCCTGCTGCGGCTGAATTAAGTAGAGAAGCAGTCACAGCATCATTGGCAAGCCTGAGTGAAAGAGCAGAAGCGTATGTTCCTATACTAAATGGCAGAGCGGATGGAAGCTATACGTCAACCGAAATGCGATTAGCCGCGCTGTGGGAAGAGCTGTTAGGAGTCAAGGAGATCGATATTGACGATGACTTCTTTGAGCTTGGCGGCAACTCGATACTTACCATACGCGTTGAAGTAGAGCTGGAACAGGCGGGGATTTCATTTGAATCCGACCTCTTGTATCGGTACTCGACGATTCGCGAGGCTGCTTCCTATATCGAGCAGCAGTCCAGTGGACAAGCTCAACGAGCCGCTGCCTCCAGCGATTCCGCCGTTTCGATTGCTTCGAATGACTCTAGTGAGGCGATCGATGCCCTTCATTTTTATGAAGGCAACGAGGAAGCAGCCGTTCACCCACAGGCACAAGTTGCTGCTGCGGCGTTTGAAAGTGGTATTTCAGAGGACAGCATCATTGATCAAGCCGCCGCAGCATTGGAACTGGAACAGGGTACTCGAAACGGCGAGAGGGCGAATAATGATTACTATCCATCAGGCAATTCGGTCATGCTTCCTCATATCGAGCCATTTAACGATCTCTATTACCGCAATTGCTTTTACAATTCCTTTTTCCCAGTAGTCAAGCACTTTGGGGGCAGCATTCTGCCGTATCTCATCAACGATTTACTTTTATATCAGCGATCCGATACAGAAGGAACGCAGGGCTATGAACTGCGATACGAAGAGGTAGAGCCCCAGGAAAAGCTCTTCCAACAAATGAATTTATCGGTCCAAACCCAGTATGCATTTGGGGAAATCAAGAATGTGCTCGTTGAAAGCATTAGCCAAGGAGATCCCGTTATCGTTTGGGTCGACTGCTACGAGATGCCATTCCGCAACGACGCTTATCTGAAGCAGCATGTAGATCATACGTTGCTGGTATATGGATTTGATGAGAGATCTCAAATGTTTCATATCATCGAGCATGACCGACGGGAAAATCTCTCCTACAAGCCTTGCTTGATCGCATTTGATGATCTTGTCCGTGCTTGCAAAGCCTATGAGACGCATTATCAACAGCTAGAGCCTCGAGCTGCTTATTATGTCATTCATCACCATCAAGATGCTCCATATTGGGAGCCAACGATTCATGAATTGAAGCAGCGTTTCGAGTGCCACTTGGCAGCGAATCGCCTTCGTCTGCAGGGGAGCATGACGGTGCTGCAGCAATTCGCAGCCTGGTTTATCGAAGCGAGCTCTAATGAAGAGAGCATGAAGCAGCACGTGGAATCGATCATCGAGATGCTGAATCAGATTCTCAATGCGAAGCAGGTGGAGGGATACCGATTAACGGCTCTCTATGGCGAGGAAGCTTCTCTTCTAACCGCTCATCGCGAATGTGTTGAGCATTGGGACACCATTCGCAAGGGAATCGTTCGATTCTTCTATGCTCCAATCTATCAGGAGGAGCGAATCGAGGCTATTCATGCGAGATGGGAGCGACTGGTTGCAGCAGAACAGCAGTTTCTGTCTCAGCTTTTTAATGAGCTTCAACCCATTTAATATATAACCAATCATTTAGGAGGAACGAAGATGACAATCGAAACAAAGGACGAACTAAGACAGAGAGTAATTGACCTGCTGAAGGACAACGTCGATGATCCCAGCTTGCTTGACCAATGCGACCCTGATGAGGATTTGTCATCGCTAGGCATTAATTCCTTAACCTTTATCAAGCTTGTGATTGCAACAGAGATGGAATTTGGCGTGTCGTGGAGTGATGAGGACCTTGATTTCCGTAATTTTAGCACGATTAATCAAATTATGAATTATATCAGCTTGAATCAGAACGAGGAACAATAAGAGGGGGATGACTTATGCTAACGAAGGCAGGTAGACTCGGAGGAGTGGCTCTAGAGGAGCATGTTCGCAATCTAGCACCAGAAATCAAGCAGCTTACATTGTTCCCGTCAGAGCTTTGTAACTATCGCTGCAATTTCTGCCATATATGGGGAGAAACCGGCTGGGCGCTTAAAGAGCCGCAACGTGCGATCCGTGAACAGCTCGATATTGATGTACTAAAGGGATTTCTTGACGAGGTTACTGCGGTAAATAAAAATCTCGGTGTCATCATTACAGGCGGCGAGCCGATGCTTTATAAGCACTTTACCGAACTGGTCGAGCATTTGCGGAAGCGCAAGGCGAATATTTACCTGCTGACCAATGGTTCGTTAATTAAAAACCGCGTTGAATTCATTATGGAAAACATCGTCGCGATGAACATTTCGATTGATGGGCCGGAAGAGTTCCATGACGCGATTCGCGGAAAAGGCAGCTTCCAGAAGATTTGCGAGAACATCGACGCGCTGATTGAGGAAAAACGCAGACGGAAGAAGATGTTCCCGTTTATCAATATTACGATGGTGCTTTCGCCATCCAACTATCTCAGCATTAAGCAGTTTATGCGTGCGCTTCGCGAACGTTTCCAGGATGCCGATGTCGTCCTGCACGATCCTCGCAACCCATGGTCCAAACGTCGTGACTTGTCTGTGAACCTGGCTCCACTCTTATTTACGACACCAGAACGCGGCCAGGCTTATGCGACTCAGATGAAGCATGACTTAGGCTGCGATGTCTCGCCAGCTTGGCAGGGCTTTGTTGAAGAGTCCATTCCGATGGATACACAGCTTTTGAAAAAGGAACTAGAGGAGCTGTGGGCAGAAGAAGGCATTGATTCCTCTCACTATATTGATATTCACGATTACTATACGGACATTGAGAACGTATTTGGCCGCTCCAAGTGCGTGGCGCCTTGGCATGAGCTAATTATTCGCCGTACAGGCGATGTATATCCATGCGTTGACTTACCGGATTTCAAGTATGGCAACATCTATGAGAATACATTTACGGAAATGTGGGAGGGCGAGCGTGCGACCCAATTCCGTGATTACTTAAGAACGACCAATCTGATGATGTGTAATCGATGCACACGGATGTTTGCAGATCCAGAATCATTTTAATGCCTAAGAATTGCAACCTAGCCAATGGAGGTCAGTCGCATGAACATCGTTGAAATGCAAACTGTACTTGCTGATAAGACCAAGAGAAGCGTCAAGCTTCCATTTGAGATGCCGAAGGTATATGGCTTTTTGGGGCATGCCTATGTGCTTGGCATTCTGCAGCCATATGAGTATGCACAGCCGTGGATTCATACAAGCTATATTCAATTATTTATCGCGAAGCATTATTTGAATGATTTGCAGGAGTATCGACTTGATTTCTACCCAGACCTGATGATTGCTTATAACAACATGCCATGGTTGAGCTATAAGCATTCAGACAAGGTCCTTCTTGATCGATTAGGAGTGGATATTCACCGATACCTTATTGCGCAGCTTGAGCGAGAGTATTATGTCGTTACGTATGTGGATGAGTACTATATTCACAACTCAATCTGCTATCAACAGAACCATTTTGTGCATGACATTTTCATCTATGGTTATGATCTGGATCGTCAAATCTATCATGTTGCGATCTTTGATAAGAACCGTCAGTTTACGATGCAGGAGGTTACCTTCGAGCAATTCGAGCAGGCCTACGTGTCGCAAGGTAAAGCATCTCAGTCGCTGATCAGCTCATGCAAAAGGATGGAGCCTTTGGACTATGAAAGCAGCAAATATGGCTCCGGGGTAGGCCGATATGATTTTGATCTGCAGCTACTAATAGGCGTGCTGGAGGACTATCTAGCGGGTAGAAATACGACTGAACGCTTTAAGCTCGAAAGACATCCGATGGAAGGCTATTTTGGTGTTGAGGTGTACCCTTATCTCCAAGAATTTATTACACGTGTCATTGACGGCGTACAGAACTTCGACGTTCGTCAGCTTCATATCCTATGGGAACACAAGAGGATGATGGTGGGAAGGATTCAATACTTGCAGCAGTTAGGCTATCTCCAAGAAGATACTCTGCTGTTAGCCGAAGCCGAGCGTCTTGAGAAGCAAGCCTACACCCATCGCAATCTCATGCTGAAAGGTTTTATGAGTCAAAATAGAAGCATTCTACAGCCGCTTGTAAACTCACTCGAAGATATGTTGGTCGCAGAGAAGGCATTGATTACCCAATTAATCGAGGAGCTTCGCAAGTAAATAGAGATAGGAGGGAGTGGGCATGTTGGACGTATCGATCATTATCCCCGTGTATAATAAAATGGAGCAATTAGAGCGTTCACTCTATTTTGTTGCGAACCAGATCGTCGATACAGGAATAGCGCTTGAAGTCGTCGTTATCGATGATGGTTCGACGGAGCCCGTAAAGGACATTATCGATTCTTATTCAAACCAAATTCATAATTTGAAATATATATATTTGGAGCGGGATAAGCACTCCTGCCGTTCGCGGACTCGCAATGTGGGCATACGCGAGAGCAGCGGCCGCATTCTCGTGTTCCTCGACTGCGGCATTGTTATTCCGGACTTCTTCATTGAGCGTGTCGTCAGCCGAATCGGCGATAGCGAGAATATGGTGCTCTATCATTATGTCATGGGTGCATTTACGGACCCTATTAAAGAGGATTTATCAATCATTGAACATGTTGAACCGTGGAATCTTGCCGCAATATGTGAGCAG
Organism: Paenibacillus sp. 1001270B_150601_E10; assembly: GCF_015558675.1. Taxonomy (GTDB): domain Bacteria; phylum Bacillota; class Bacilli; order Paenibacillales; family Paenibacillaceae; genus Paenibacillus_B. The sequence goes on from NZ_JADMOL010000018.1 coordinate 62,307, forward strand.
CTTCGATATCATCCGGAGTGGGAGGATATGCGGACCTCGCACTTTGAGCTGGTCGACCATGACCTGAATCGGATGGATGCGCCTTGGTCGATGGGATGGGGCGGCGCCGTCAGTGCTTCACGCGAAATTGTGCTTCAAGCAGGAGGCTTTGATGAGACGCTAAAGGGCTGGGGAGCCGAGGATACGGATTTCGCGTATCAGCTTCATAAGCATGGTGCCTCGATGTACGCGACAGATGACATTTGCACGCTGCATCTGCCGCATCCTTCCGACGATAATATCGATCAGAAGATCAAGTCCAGCTACTTGAACCGCAAGAAAATGCATATGAAGCATCGCACCTTTGATACCGAGATTTATCCCTATTCAGCGGATTTGCATTTCGATCTGATCATGGCCAAGTTTAATCGGCTGGTGACTCATTATTATGTGCCAGCGTACAGCGATTCCTTGATTGAGCTGCTGAACCGTGAATATATCCAGGGAGTAGAGCGTTCAGCAATTATCGGCGCGGACAGTCATGCTATCCTCTCTGCATTGAAGGTGTCTCACGTCTTTTTGCAAAACAAAGGATTGCTGGAACGCTATCAAGGCACCTGGCCGGAGAAAGAATTTGTTTATTTGTTAGGGCTCGATACGTTATATGTATCCAAGCACTTCGACGTTATCATCGTAACGGATTACTTTAGAATGTTTAGTGAGCCTCTCATCGGTATTATGCTGAAAGAGCTTTATCGAATCAGCAAAAAAGTCGTGTTTCTATACAACGACAGCTATGTCTCTTATCTTGCAACGACTGCGGGATGGACATGGCACAGCAGACAGGAGCTGGAGCAGCTCTTTGAACGCAGCAAACTGATGTCTCATACAGAGCGACAGGTTGGCGATTGCAAGGTGTTTGAGGTTGGCAAAGCGGTTACGGTTGTTGTTTAAGCAAATACGTCTGGCAGTTTACTTGCCGAGCTATTGCAGAGATGCACCTCTGCAATAGCTCGGCTTTTTTCTATTCCATAAGAATAGTGAAGAGACATCGGTCACTTATCACATCTATTCTCATACTCTGAAGGCTGTAAGGGATTGGATTTGGGGAGCGTTATTAGTATGTTATTTAAGATTTGAACTAGCCTTCGCCTTTACTGCTGAAGCCTCGCGGAGCGAATCGAGCGTTTCGCGGTAAAGATCCAATTGATAGAAGAAGGAGGTTGCCGCTTTGTGATAAGCAAGTTCGCCAAAGCCGTATTGATTAGGGCTTATTTGGTCCTCATTTATAGACTCTACAGATAGAAGTGCATCATGGACCTTTAAGTGATCGGAGAGCTCAGCTCTAATCGCTTCCTGATAAGGCTCGGTTAGTTGCTCGAAATCAGTATCATGCTTAATCATAAATTGGACAAGTCCCTTAAGGCTATCCAATGACTTGAGAACATGTGCAAGACCTATAAATTGAGGGTCCTTGCTTTTATTCATATTTTCAATAATGTAAGCGTAGCGATCGGTTTCCTTCTTTATGCATGCAAGTGCATTTCGCATATGCGCAAGATCAGCCTCACGTAAGGTTTGCATCGACTGCAATTGATGAACAAACTGCTTAGAGAGCTTCACAGCCTTGGAATACAGCGTCTTATGATGTCTTGGCGGCACAATAAAGCGAACGACAATGTAGGCAATGACGCAGCCAAGGACGACTAGGAACGCCCGCTCTTGAAGCGATAAATACATTTCGTAGCGTGGAGCTTCGGCGACAATAAGCATGGCGACGCTGGTGGATGCTGGCGAAATATTAAGCTTTGGAATCCAGTAAGCGACAAAGACGATCAATAGGCCGCCTATTATAATGCGCGCTGTCGGAGGCTGCACAAGCAAGGTGCTGATGTATCCAATGACAAGCCCCAGAAGGTTACTGAAGATCCGTTCGTTCATCTTCTTATACACAGCAGTCTCTAGGGGAGAGGCAGAGAACAGCACCATAGCCGTTGAGATCAAACAGGTAGGCGATGTGCCAAAACCCATCAGATACGTAACGAGCTGGGCCAACGGAAAAGCGATGAGAATGCGCAAAATTTTGCGTTGTATATGAGTCGGCAATACCCTTCTAACATGTAGAGGGATTACTCGCTGTAGGCGTTTTGGTCTAAGCAACTCCATGCGTTGAAGCTTTGGCTGTAGCATGAAAAGACACCTCGGTTACATTTTCAGAAATTTTCAGAATAATGCACACCTTATCATACTCCTATTTTCATCCATGCTATATGATGTCGATCACAATTCCTTCTAACTTAGACCGAAGGGATTCAACGTGGCATGAAACAACTTAAAACTTAACGTCACCGAAGCGCCTAGATTCACAAAGCCCATCAGAATAATCTTGATCTAATCCCATGATCATGCCTCGTTATACTGATAATGGTATACCTTTGCGAGATGAAGAAGCTTTTGCACAATGTTCTCCTCAACTGCTTCTAAATCGCCATCCATCGCAATCGCTTCCGATGCATAAGGCGCGAGCTTATCATGGTGCCCAATCATGACGGCATGCTTGGCATGCTGAAACATCGAGATGTCATTGGCATCGTTCCCAAAGGCGATGTATGACTTTTCTTCCACACCCAGCTGCTGCAAGCCGCTCCACTTATGAATGCCGGCTGGGCTAATATCGATCACACCTTCCTTTCCATGGGAGTGGATGACAACGTTTAGGCTGTGCAGCTTCTCTTCTAGCAGCTCCATATTAGATGCAGTTAGAATTAACAGCTTCATTAGAGGGTGCAGGTCATCGATTACGACCTTATTAGCACGCTGTTCTGGATCAAGGTTCCGTAGAATTGGATGATCGTCGGGTCCCGTATAGGCGTAATTCCACGTGCCGTCCGCCAGGTAGGTGGCATTGAAGCTCGCGATATATGCAAGAAGCTGGATTCGTTCTTCATCTGAAAAATGGACCGTTGAGTAAATCGTACCATCTTTCGCTACGATAGAGCCATTGCCGCCGATCATCGGGTACGAGTGGAAGGCTTTATCGATGACAGGGAGCAAGTCACGAATCGGTCTTGCGGAAGCAAAGATGACGTCATGACCTGCTGCTGTTAAGCCTGCAAGTGTATGCATTATGGTTGCGGATACGGGATTTCCTTTAAAGCAAATCGTCCCGTCCAAATCAAAGACAAACTTCATGCGTGCACCTCAAATATCGTATTTTCTTCTATCATACAACGATTGGGATATAATAGAAGGACATATGTCCTCGATATTTACTTTTGATACATGAAAGATTTCGAGAATGTGCGATAGAGGAAAGCTGCTGGCTAAATTGCCAAACGATACATGACCAAGTTATCCCTACCAAGAAGTCTGAGGTGTTCTAATGGATACTCCAATAGCTAATCAAATTAATAATCGAATCATACCATTTGGAATTGATCAGTTATTTGATCCGATTCAAGAGATTCCTTTCAAGTTATACCATTACGATGCCAATGAAGTTCTATTTCATGAGGGGGACGAGATTCACACGTTATTCTTTCTAGTAGAAGGCAAATTAAAAATCTCGACTAATCTCATTACGGGAAAATCGCTTCTGCTTCGCTTCTGCAATCCTCCTTCAGTCATTGGAGACATTGAGTTTATCAGCCAGGTGCCAGTAAAGTCTCAAGTTGCAGCCGTCAGCGACTGCATACTGATCGGGCTTGAATTTGATTACCTGCGCAAGCATGAGATGAGCAATGCAAAGCTCCTGCATTATCTGCTTCAGCATCTCAGCCATAAGCTCCAAACCTGTACCAGCCAATCGAGCGTGAACCTGCTGTCCTCTGTTGAACATCGATTTGCCAGCTATTTGATGTCTACGCTGCTGACGGAAGCCTATACACCCTTCACTTCAGAGCTTCAAACCTCAAAGATTGGTGAGATCGCGGGTCTGCTCGGTACGACACATCGGCATCTTAATCGGACGATTCGAGGTCTTTGTCAGGAAGGTGTGCTTGAACGAGACCAGGCATGCATTCGTGTGCTCGATTGGGAGAGGTTAAAGGAGCTGTCCAATGGGATATTGTTTGAGTAGAAAGGAAACCTGTTCAGAATTGAAATGGGAGGAAAGGCCATTGTTCATCGAAGATCAAAATGTCTGAATCTTAAGGCGAAGAGTAAGCTTAACAGACACTGCTTTAATTCTTGTAAATTAAAAACAGTAGAGGCATGCACCGCCTCTGCTGTTTTTTACTAGTTGCTCCAAGTATCGCAGCACAGCGACGGAAGAAAATTGGATTATAACCCTTTGCCTATGCTGTTCTCTTTTTGACGGAAAAAGGGCATACCTAAATAAGCCTCTCGTTTTTGAGATGAAAAGAGGATCCCATCTAGATGATGCCCGTAGTATCTGTAATGAATGTAATGAAGCATTTTTCATTCTCCTGCTTAGAGAATGATATCCTATCTCTTAAGTGTATTAAATGCAGTCGGAGGTCCCAATGTTACAAGCGGATTCATAAAAGAGGGGAGAACTTGTTAAAAGCTTTATTTATGAGGTCTTCAGATTTATCATAAACAAGCAGCCTTTGATGATGTATTTTATACATGATCATTAAGTTCATGAGCAACTCTTACGGCTGACAATATGGCTCCTTCGATCCAGCCATGAATAAGACTTGCATGTTCGCCTGCGAAAAAGGCCCGCCCTTCGGGTCGAACGATATAGGGATAGAGTTCTGTATCTTGTCGCGGTTCAAAAGCGGTGAAGGCCCCCATGGAGTAGGGATTCCGGCTCCAGCAGAACGAGGTTCCTGTGACGTACTGATGGAAGACTTGGTCTCCGTGGAGCTCTCTTAAGCCATGAAGCGCAAATTGAATGCGATCCTCGTTGCTCAAACTATCCCATACTAATGCCTCATCCGCCCAAGTATAGCTGGCAATCATGATTGCATTGCCCTCAGAGCCTATTCGATCGCTTGGATAATATGTAAAGCGTATCGGTATATCGGTAACGGAGCGTCCGCCAAGAATGCCGGATTTCTCCCAAAATCGGCTTTTGAATTCGAGTGCAATCTTTGTCGCAGAAAAATAGTTCAGCTTGCGAATAGCCTTGCGCTTATTGTAGGAAAACGCCTCATAAGGCACTATTTTAACAAAGCGTAGTGTGGAAAAAGGAATCGTAATCACGACGTACTCCGCGGTGAAGTGGCTGAGCTGCATGGTCTCCTGATGGACGGTGTGTGCGGTGACATGGTCTTGAGCGAAATGGAGTTCGGTTACACGCTGTTGGAGAATGAGGTTGTCTGAGAGCTGGGGCAAGAAGGAGGCTGGAAGCCGATCCATGCCGCCGTCAATGGAGTAGTATTTTGTGGGAACGGTGTAAAAGATGCGAATCACATCCACAAGGGACATGCCCATGAACACCTCTAGATCAAGCAGAACGCCAATCATATCGACTGCCCCTGGCGACAAATGCTGATTGAGCATGTAGCCTAAAGAGTAATCCTTGTACTGCTCCTCTACGATGTGCCAGTTCTGATCGGGATTGAGCTTCAAAAAGTCAATGATCGGTTGCAGAACAGACATCAGCAGTTCGTCAGCCGTCTTGCCCTTTTCCTCGGGAGCGACGGGGTATTTTAATACTTGGGGGTCTTGATTATAGTAAAGGACTCTTGTTCTGACATGATTGGTATACAGTAGATCTGCAGGCGTTGTGGTAATGAAATCATGAAGAGGAAGGGAGAACTTCTTTACATACTCTAACGCAAGATAATGAGTATCGGGGATTCGCATCGCTCCTGTATTAAAATATAGCCCCTCGCTAAATGGCGGGTTGCGAATCGTATATACCCGTCCGCCTATTCGATTGTTTGCTTCCAAAATCATCACTTGATGCCCGGCTGCTTTAAGAAGAGATGCCGTGACAAGGCCAGCCATTCCCGCACCAATAATCAGAATTGACTTGGGGCGGGTGGAAGGGGGGAGTCCCTCTCGTATGATTTGAGCCATTTGGTCAACCGATAGTTCCTCGTACACATGCTCCGCCATCTTTATGCTCCCTTTGTAAACGAATTTGTTGGATTATATTCGTCAGCGGGGAAGTCTATGTACTTTATATCGCTGAAACCAGCTTGATCATCGAGAAAATCCTGATGAGCAGCTTCGTCATAATTGATGAAGCTGCTCATTCAGAAGAATCAGAAAGCGCGAACGTGGTCGTCCTTCAGCATGTGGCTTATCAGGAGGATATGAAGGTAAGCTGGATTGAGGCATTTAGGATGAGTCCAACAGCGGCATTGGGAGCTAGGGCAAGTGTATTGGCTGCTGTGCCGATATTCCGAAGCGTGACAATGGCACCTGCAATCAGTCTCACGACGCCTGAACCGGTAAGCTGCAGCGTGTCGATTGTGTTTGTGCTCGTTCGATAAGCTAAATCCTGCTGGGGTACGCCATTGATGGTAACTGCATATTCGGCAGTTCCTGGAGCGGTTATGTCAACGGTATAGGTGACAAGATATACGCCCTCAGAGCCAACTGTAACGGTGATCTGGGTACCGCCAGGCGTGTAAGTAATGCCTGAAAGTGCTCCATTGCTGTCAAGGGTAACATCTGCTCCAGAGTTAACGACTTGAGCAGATGTGCTGAAAATGTGGGCGTAGTAAGGAGAAAAGCTCCCATTGGAGCCGACAGTTCCTGTCTCTCCAGTAGGCCCCGTCGTTCCAGTATCTCCGGTAGCTCCTGTTGACCCTGTGTCGCCCGTCGCCCCCGTAGTACCTGTGATACCCGTCGCTCCCGTACTTCCGGTTGCCCCTGTCACACCGGTATCTCCAGTGGGCCTCGTTACACCTGTGGTTCCTGTCGCTCCCGTTGTTCCTGTTGTGCCAGTGGCCCCTGTGTTCCCGGTAACTCCTGCAACACCAGTCTCACCTGTTGTACCGGTTACGCCTGCAGCGCCTGTCTCGCCGGTGTCGCCAGTTACCCCTGTCTCTCCCGTTGCTCCGGTCGCACCCGTAACGGTTGAAACACTGCCCGTCGCCCCAGTGCTTCCAGTCTCTCCGGAATCTCCTGTCGCTCCTGTCGGACCTGTGGCGCCTGTATCTCCTGAGGTTCCTGTTGCTCCGGTTGTGCCAGTGGCCCCTGTAACGCCCGTCGCCCCTGTACTACCGGTTGCCCCTGTGGCAGTAGACGCATTGCCGGTCGCTCCAGTACTACCAGTGGTCCCTGTAACGCCCGTCTCACCAGTTCCGCCGGTGACACCTGTAACGCCCGTGCTTCCCGTTGTTCCTGAAGCGCCTTCGGCACCGCTGCTTCCGGTGCTGCCCGTCTCACCAGTGGTTCCTGTCGGACCCGCCTCACCTGCAGGACCGTTTGCACCGGTGGTTCCGGTGTCGCCCGTGCTTCCGGCTGCGCCTGTCGATCCCGTCGTCCCTGTGCTGCCTGCTGTCCCCGTATCTCCTGTTGCTCCCGTGAGTCCGGTATCCCCAGTGGCACCACTGCTTCCAGTTACCCCAGTTGCTCCAGTACTTCCCGTGGCTCCGGAATTGCCAGCGGCGCCTGTTTCACCCCTGCTTCCCTGGCTTCCCGTGTCGCCAGTTGCCCCTGTAGCGCCTGATACTCCAGTCGTTCCTGTCGATCCTGCTGTCCCCGTGCTGCCCGTGCTGCCAGGATCTCCGGATGCCCCTGTAGATCCTGTACGGCCTGTATCGCCCGTTACTCCCGTGGCTCCGGAAGCTCCCGTCACTCCGATGTCGCCCGTCTCGCCCGTTGGTCCGGTTGTTCCCGTTGGTCCAGTCGCCCCAGTAGGTCCGGTTATGCCAATTCCTGTTACCCCTGTTTCCCCGGTGGGTCCTGTAGGTCCTGTAGGCCCGGCCAGTGATATCTCCAACTGATAGATATCGGCTATGAGTGAACTGGCTGGCTGCTTATGGTCTGCTGCATCATCGACTAATTCCTCAACGGTAATCGCAAATCGTATTGGATTCTCATAACGAAGATGGTGATAGAGTATAGGGACAACATGATAAGACTGTTCATGATCAAGTTGATGATCAGTGAATGCTGGCTCCATATTTGAAGAGGGGATGCGAGGTTTGGATTGTTGATGAATGGGTGGAACGGCATGCATGGTTGTTTGAGGAAGAGGGGTTAGAGAAAAGGCATCAAGAATATCGATTCGAAGGGAACGAACCTGACTGCCTTTGAGGCTCGTAAGGATTGAAAAATCATACATGCAATTGGAGGAGAGTTCGAAGGGAGGGGAGAGGGTAGAGTAAGCCTGAGCTCCGGCTATTGCGAGAGAAGGATAGGTTGCTTCTGATTGAGATTCATGAGTCAGCGGAAGAGGACGGGCCTGCTTCATACCTTGGACATGAGAATAATAAGACTTATGTGGATCAGCTCTCTTTTCGATTGAGCTGCTTGCGGTACGGGCTTCCTTTTCCAATAATGCTAATGGATCTTGCGGCTGACCCTGCAACAAACGAATGGCCTCTGAACTCGTTGAAGCTGTAATGGTATGGTTAATGCCGCTCATTATTCGTTGATAATTTCGAATGATCACGTTATGACCCCCTAGGGCACACTTGCAATTTTATTGTTTAGCTTATGCATGGGTAAAAGACTTCGTCAGCATCTCCATTGTGAGATATGCGTATTTGGGCTTGTTGGTTAGAAGTCAAAATATGAAAAACCAGCACCTTCACCCAAAAGTGAAAGTACTGGTTATTAGCGTAAGGCACAGCATCACTTATCCGATCATGGCCAATTGTACGGATGCGTTAATGACAGGAAGGCCTAAGATTACATTGCTAATGCTGGGCAGATTGTTGCTTGCTGTACCGATATTTCGCAGGGTTAGAACATCGGCATTCGCCAGAGATACAATGGCAGATCCCGTGACTTGAAGCTCACCAGTGCCAGTAGTGGTGGTGCGGTAGGCAATGCTTTGCTGTGGAGTGCCGTTAATGGTTATGGCGTATTCTGCAGTTGCTGCTGCTTCGACCATAACCTCGAAGAGGACCAGATATATGCCGCCGGCACTGCTTGAAAGCGTGATTGATGGCGTGCCAATCGTGTAGAAAATTCCTGTTGTTGCCCCATTGGCGTTCCAATTAATATCGCTGCCGCTGGCAATCGTTTGAGCAGTCGTACTATAAATGTGAGCGTGGAAGGCAGGCATGGTGCCCGTGTCGCCAGTCGCTCCAGTAACCCCCGTTTCACCCGTAGCACCGGTTGCTCCAGTCGCCCCCGTGTCGCCTGTTGCCCCGGTCACGCCCGTCGCGCCCGTCTCACCGGCAACCCCAGTCTCAC
>NZ_JADMOL010000019.1 GCF_015558675.1 Paenibacillus sp. 1001270B_150601_E10
AAGTAGTAAGTAGTAAGTAGTAAGTAGTAAGTAGTAAGTAGCATCTGAATGATTCCTCATTTCACGTATCATCCGTTGAAAATGAACTTGTATAGGAGAGGATTGTTATGATAGATTTGCCCCTTACACACAGCTTTGCACTGGTAGCACTTAACGCTCAAAGAAGTCTGGAGCTGACAACAGCGAAGAAGGTAGCCCTTCGCTGTATAGCCGCAGCGGCTGTTCTCGAGGTTTATTTAGATAATGGCTTTACTCCAAGCGGACATGAACTCACGTTGAATAAGGAAGCGCTGATCCAAGCTCAACCCTTGCGTTATCGTGACTTTGTCCTTCAAGCCTTGGATCACAAGGGTGGCGGATCTATCGGGGATCTGAAGACATGGCTTAGAAAAGCGTCTATGCTTCCAACTCGAAAGCTAAAGCAGCTTGAAGATGCAATCTTCGATTCTCTTAAGGAAATGGGCCTGCTGGAGGAAATTCCGCACCTGCTTGCATGTGACTTGTATTTCCATACCTCAGGCGTTAAGATCAAAGAATATCGGAGCGAGCTGGAGTCGTATTCACGGATTACTGAGCATCTCCGTGCAGATATCTTGGAGGATGGCCAGGTAACGGATGAGACGATCAGCATGCTTTGGCTGCTTCGTGAGAGCGGCAGTATGCATGATTTGTTTTCACGTAATGAGCTTGAGAAGGTAAGTGCTAGAATGTATGCTCTGTACCAACAGGACCCGCTGGCGCAGTCTTTGTATACGATTCGCATACATCGTGGAACGGAGCTTGCGATAAAGCAATTTTTACGAATGAAAAAAGCGGCCATTAAGACACCTGTAGGCTCGGGATTGAACTTTATTTTTCCGGTGCTTGAACGCTCGCAGGCCATATTTATCGATACGGAAAAGATGTTCCCTAATGCAGAGGCAAGACTTCGTGATGTAGTTGTGCGATTGGAGTCCAATGGTCATAAGGTTATAGTAGTAAGGGATGGCGATGTTCCTGCTCTAAAAATTGATAATAGAGTTTACAATGCGATTCCGCATGCCGAATATGGGAGAGTGCCGATTCATGGTGTCCGACTCATCCCGAGACTGCCATTTTAAAGGAGTCGGGTTATCATGTCCAGACAGCGTTCGATGGAGGCTATTCTTGCCTCTGAGTTCGTATCCATTGGAGAGTTGGTCCGTCTGACCGATTCTCGCTATAGTACGCTTAAATATTACACAGAAGAAGGCATGCTTCCATTTGAGCAGGAAGAGGAGAATCTGACGCGCAGGTATCGGCGTGTAGAGACAGTCGCGCGCATTCAACATATTAAGGAGCTGAAAGCATCGGGGCTATCTATCCCTCAGATCAAGGAAGCCCTTAACCTTTATAAGTCAGCTGAATCATAGAAACGAGCTTGCTTTGCATCACTATTCCCAGACATGACGACATAACACCGGGGGCTTCCTCGGTGTTTTGGCTTTTTAGGGAGAAACGACGAACTTGCTTAAGCAATATGCATAATGAGCGGAGACAGCAAATAAGAAACGCAGAATGCTACTTGAATAATGTTGATGCGATTCATGATAGACTTGAATAACGCGTCATCGTAAAGAGGTTCAGCTATCAAACCTCTTGGTTAAACTTAAGTTCATTGAAGACACCCTAGTTATCAAAAAGTGCTTCAATAGCATCACTTGCTGTCGGTAGCGCCATTCCTTTCTTCCAAACCAAGACACGATCTTCTGGTGTTCCATAGTAAATTTCTTGAATACCCACTTCATTTGTGTGGTTTAAGCTTAATTGTTTAAGATCAATGACATCATAAGTATTGGCAAGTCCTATATCAGCGAATTTTTTGGATTTGATGATAGGACGGAGAGGCGTCATGTAGAAGCTTCCATCATTCTCAAGTTTAAAATGTACTTGATTAACATTGTAACCATCCGTCATTTTGACATGATAAGAAATTCTACCATCTCTAAGCAAACTTACGTCCGATATCTGGATAACACTAGCGGATACCTTCGTGATATTCCATTGGAATAAGCCCAAGTACCCTCCGTATAATACAGCACATATACAAAAAGCGATAATCATCCCTTTGCAAAATGCCTTTATTTTTGAACTTTTCCAAGCTTTATAGATACTTTGTAGGCCGTTGCCCTCGGCTTTATTTCGTTCTATAGTTTCAATCGGCAAATCAATGTCTGCTTTATATTGATCGAGAATTCGTTTACAGTCTGGGCAAGTTATCATGTGTTCATGAATGGTGTCTTTCGTTTCTAAGCTGCATACGTCGTCATAATAAAGCGGAAGTAAATCTTTAACCACATGGCATGAAATGTTGTTCATAGTCCATCCTCCACTAATTTTTCTTGTATTTTTTGTTTAGCTCTAAAAAAGGTAACTCTTGCCCAGCCTTCTGTTTTCTCAAAAATTTGACTGATTTGTTTAAAGGATAATTCTCCAAATACTCTTAAGGTAAATACTTCTTTGTAAGGTTCATCCAAGTGATGTAGCAACTTATGTATCCGCAGTGATTCTGTTTGGTCTACAAACTTCTTTTCCATATTCATTTCGCTCGCTATTTCTTGATGGCGATCTTGTTCATATCGATTATGCTTGTTCCTATAAGTGAAATACGTATTTTTTGCGATTTGGCATAACCAAACATTCATCTTACAATGACCTTTAAAGTGATCAATATTTTTCAATGCTTTAAAAAAGGTCTCCTGTGTGATCTCCTCAGCAATTTGCTCATTTCGGCTTAGTGATAAAGCAAAATAATAAACATCGTGAAAATACTGATTATAAATGGTCTTAATATCGGGCACTTATTCACCTCCTGATAGGAATAAGACTGCGTTAAGGATAATTCGTTACAACGTATGATCAAAATTATTAATACTAATATCATACGGTTCACCGTTCCATCTATGGAAGACTAGATGATAAAAGTTGGAGGGAAAACGTATGAGACCATTAGAGATGATTATCTTGTCCAACTAAAGTTTATCAAGGATGCTCAATCCTTTCGCAGCGAATCTTGAGATAGCGGATGAACAAGCATTACCTGGGATGGTCACTTGTAGATTGCGAAGCGGAAAGGTACAATAAAGGTACATTCACAAGATTAACCTTGTGTCACAACATGAGAACGTATGAACCCACCTTAAGGTTGATTGCCGCAGGTGGGTTTCTTGTTATCTACTGTTTTTCGGATCATCCCAGATCAAGCCAAGTACGATAGTGAATCAACTCAAGCAGGCAAGGTAAACCGAGGGAGGCTAATGAAGATGACTCAGAGATTTCAAAAGATTACACCGAATTTGTGGTTCAACAACCAAGCGGAGGAAGCGGTAGCGCATTATACGTCTATTTTTGAGCATTCCAAGATCGAAGCCATCACCCGATATGGAAAATCACACGATCAGCTTGGGTTTCAAGAAGGCTCCGTCATGACTGTGGAATTCCAACTTGAGGGTCAATCGTTCGTCGCTCTAAACGGCGGTCCTCAATTCCCATTTACCGAAGCCATATCCTTTATTCTTAACTGTGAGTCACAAGATGAGATCGACTACTATTGGGAAAAGCTTGCTGAAGGCGGCGATGAGAAGGCTCAAGTATGCGGATGGCTGAAAGACAAGTTTGGCGTGTCATGGCAGATCGTCCCTATTGCCCTTAACGAGATGCTAAAGGAAGCGGATCCCGAACGATTTGAAAGAGTCATGCAAGCGATGTTCCAGATGAAGAAGCTCGACATTGGTGCACTAAAGGAAGCTTACGAGTCGTAAATGATGACATGTTAACACTTGTTAGGGGGAGAGGTAAGATGAGCATTGATTTTCATGATCAGCGCAATCAAACGACATATGCTTCGCGTACGGCAGAAGAAAAGTGGATGCAGACCATTCAGCAGTTTGTGGACATACAAGGGAAGCAAGTCCTGGACCTTGGATGCGGCGGAGGCATCTACAGCAAAGTATTTGCGATGTCTGGAGCTGCTCATGTGACGGCGATGGATTTTTCCCTAGAGATGCTAAAGGGTGCCCAAGCCAATTGCAAAGAGCTAAGCAACATCGACTATGTGCAAGGAAATGCATGGGATACAGGATTAGTAGACGAGCAAATGGATGTGCTCTTGGAGCGAGCCTTGATTCATCATATTGATGATCTTGACGCTTGCTTTCAAGAAGCCAATCGAATCTTGAAGTCCGAAGGAAGATTCATCATTCAGGACCGCACGCCAGAGGACTGTTCCCTGCCTGGCAGTGAGACGCACATACGGGGCTACTTTTTTGAAAAATATCCACGATTGTTGGACAAAGAAATCAACCGTCGTCATTCCAGTGAGCAAGTTCAGCACGTATTGCAAGACAACGGCTTTGAGCTGATTGCGGAAGTTTCCTTCTGGGAGACGAGGAGAGTGTATGCGGCTGTTAATGAACTTGAGGAGGATCTGCTGAAGCGAACAGGACGCTCCATTCTGCACGACTTGTCTGACGAGGAGCTAGTAGAGTTAGTCTCATATATTAAGAACAAGCTAGGCGATTCACCTTCGATTAAAGAGGAAGACAGATGGACGATCTGGATTGCAAAAAAGAAATGATTCCAAGAGGTTGTACATGGAGGATCCGATTATCACTACTGTTCGTGATGATTGTAATCATTTTATTAGCAGGTTGTACCCTTGATTTACGAAGAGGCTCTGATTGGGGTCTGGGAAGGTGACCAAGCCACTAAATTGGTGGGAACGGAAGATCCTCTGGATCAGTATAATTACCTTGAAATAACCAACACCGAGTTTATCTTAGGTTCGTATAGTATATCAATCCAGCGCGATGGTACGGAAGCAAAGCAAATCATCTCGGAAGGACAGGAGCATATGAACTACAAATGGCTGTCTGCAACACAAATTTTAATAGACAACCATGTGTATGATATTGAACTTAGTCGTAAGGAAATGACATTGAAAAACCAAAGGATCGAACTGCACTTCAACAAGCATCGGAATAAGGAGCAAGCAAAAAATCGTTAAAGGATGGCTGCTGCATGATACTTGAAGTCGCTGTATTGCGGGTGATTCCCGGACAAGCCATAGCATTTGAAGGAGCCTTTAGAAAGGCGTCGGCTATCATTTCTTCGATGCCAGGATACATGGGCCACGAGCTTCAAAAGTGTATCGAGGAGCCGAACCAATACCTATTGCTAGTCAATTGGGAAACACTTGAGGACCATACGTTAGGTTTTAGAGGTTCAGCTCAGTATGGGCGGTGGAAGGAACTTCTGCATCACTTTTATGATCCATTTCCAACTGTTGAGCATTACGAGAAGGTTGAACTGTAAGTAAGGTAAAGGCAAAGAAATGAACCGAGTGCTGTGATGGAGACTCAAATCATTCAAAAAGAAGTCTTATTAATAGTAGGATTGTCGCTAAGCTCATGAACGTAGAGAAGAGGAACAGATATCATGAACATCAACTGGTTATCAGCAGAGGACATTATTACGAAGAGATTACTTTTGCAGTTCTGTTAACGACATACAACAATCGCTATGTGATGATAAAAAATCGGGATCGCGGAGGCTGGGAGATCCCAGGGGGAAGAAGGGAAGCAGGCGAATCCATTGTACAGACTGCTTGTCGGGAATTATATGAAGAGACGGGGGCTGTTCACTTTAAGGCAGCCCCATTCGGTGTATTTCCGTTCAACGATACATACGGTATGGCATTTGCAGTTGAGGTGATCGACATACAAGACACATTGCCCGCAAACGAGATAGAGGATATTCAATATGTTAAAGATCTGCCTGACTTGATTAATTTCCATGATCTCGTCCATAGCATGCTGGATAGATGGAATCAGATGAAGGAAATAACTGAGCCGCATTTCGTTGAATATCGCATCAAGATAAGCTGAGTATGAGAAAAATTTTTATGCGGCCAGAGGGAGAGAAGGTGTGAACATGAATGAACGAGTTCGGTTCGTACAAGAGCATGACTTGCATAGTGTTTTGAATCTATATAAGCATCTCCAGCCCTATGACCCAGAGCTTAACGTAGATCAGCGGCTTACCGATTTATGGAGTGACATCTTACAGGATCCGAATATGCTTATTATCGTATGTGAGAAGGACGGACAGCTTATTTCCACCTGTGTCGTCGCTATCATCAAGAACTTGACTCGAGGGGCAAGGCCGTATGCCGTCATTGAGAACGTAGTCACGCATGAAGAGTATCGACATCAAGGCTACGGTCGGCGCGTGTTGCTGCGTGCACTTGATGTGGCACAAGAGCGAGATTGCTATAAAGTGATGCTTATGACGAGCAGATCCAGCGAAGAGACTCTGCAATTTTATGAAAGAACGGGATTCGAACGAGGAAAGAAAATAGGATTCGTGAAATACTTCTAAATGAATATCGTTGTATTGGAAAATGAGAGGCCTGCATGATCATTCATAACTTAATGGATAAGCAGGCTTTTTTACATAGTCAGGGATACGCGCAGTAAGGATATGTGAGGAGGAGTGCAGGACGTGAAAAACATCTATCTGATACGGCATTGCAAGGCTGAAGGGCAGGAGCCGAATGCAAAGCTGACCCCTTTAGGGCAAGAACAGGCGATTCAGCTCGCGAATGCACTTGGAGCCATTCCACTGGAGGTCGTGGTTTCTAGCCCATTCACTAGAACCATTCAGACCATTCAACCACTTTGTGACCGTCTGGGTCTAGCATTTGTCACAGATCATCGTTTGGAGGAACGAGTGCTAAGTGCACATCAGTTGGACAATTGGATGGAACTGCTTAAGCAGACGTATGAGGATATGGACATGGTGCTTGATGGAGGTGAGTCGTCGAGGGAAGCAATGAGTCGAGGAGTTGCGGTTATTCAGGAGCTGATCGAAGGGCCGCATCACCATGCCGCTGTTGTTACGCATGGCGCATTGCTATCGCTTATCCTCAGGCACTTTGACCCATCTGTAGGGTTCGAAGAGTGGCGTGCTCTAACGAACCCTGATGTCTATGTTCTACGATATCGGCCAGGTGACGTGAAACTTATTCGTTTATGGCAAGAGCAGTCATAGCTGACCTCATAGAAGGACTTGGAATGCGATAGTGGTCTTATTCATAGACTGTTTGATTTACTTATATTGACAACGTGATATGCTTCTACTAATCTATTGTGAAACCAAAAAAAGAGATCGGGGGAATTCAAAGTGGTAGATGATCAGCATATGGCTATCCCAGCAATGGCGACTCGCATTCAAGCGTTGGCAGTAGAACTAGGCTTCACCATGTCTTGCGACAATCTAACAGGAGCCTTGCTTCGTGTCTTGGTCGCTTCAAAACCGCAATCCCGCATTCTTGAGCTCGGAACAGGGGCCGGGTATTCGACGGCATGGATCTTGGAAGGAATGGATGAGAGCTCGACGCTGACGACGGTAGAGTATGACTCGGCACTCGCAGAGATAGCTAGAACCGTGATCCAGGATCTGAGAGTTGAGTTTCACGTATGTGATGGTGCGGAATTTATATCGAGCCATCATCATGAGCAGTACGACATCATTTTTGCAGATACATGGCCAGGAAAGTTTCATTTGCTAGACGAAGTTCTTTCCATGGTAAAGCCGAGCGGGTTGTACATTATCGATGATCTGAACCCGCAACCGAATTGGCCGGAGGGACATCAGTCAAAAGTAGATGAGCTGATCCAGATGCTGGATCAACGCAAGGATTATCATTACGTTAAGCTAAATTGGTCGACGGGATTAATGATTCTGACCAAGAAATAAACAACGGAGGTTGGGTCAGGTGCATACAGCTTCGAAGTCAAATACATTAATCCTCCTTATTCATGAAAAATATGGGATCAACGACCATATGCTGAGCGTTGGTGATCGAATAAAGCAGAATGGAATGAATGTCCTTATCCCCAATCTGCTGCAAAGAGAAGGCTTTGTTTATGAGCAGGAAGCACAGGCTTATCGTTACTTTATGGATTCGGTCGGGTTTGAACGTGGAAAGCAAAGGATTGCGTCTATCGTTACAGAACAGCGAGAACGGTATGAGCGCATTCTTCTCATGGGGTACAGCGTGGGTGCTACCCTTGCATGGATGTGCAGCACCCTGCCGGTTGACGGCATCATCGGGTACTATGGCTCGCGGATTCGAGACGCCCTAGATATCGAGCCAGCTTGCCCAGCGCTGCTCTTTTTCGCTTCAGAGGAGAAATCTTTTCATGTGCCAACTTTACTGGCAGCCCTCAAGGATAAGCCCCATACAATAGTAGAGATTGTCAATGCCAAGCATGGATTTATGAATCCGTTTGACGCCTCATACGATGAGGGCAAGAGTCGCCAGTGTCTAGCGACAAGCTTGGCGTTCATACATAGGATTATTGCACTCTAACCTGCTATACGGCGGAAGAAGTGGATTTATTTTCGAGTGAAGTGAACATGAAGGCTTGAAACCACATGATTTGAGTGGCAGCAGCATGACGTGCATGACTTGCATGAGACAACATGACGTAAATCAGAAGGTGTTTGAACCATCATGATGATGACCCTGCTTATTGCAATCCTATTGACGTTCTCCTATAAAATAACGGAATATCTCGTACATATAAGCCCTCTGAACAAATACAAAGCCTATAGCGTATATCTTTGGGGGCTTGTTGTTGTTCTACTCTTTATCTTTATGAAAAATAGTTTGGTATATACGCTACCTAACCATCTGCTAGAGATCGCCCCAGCTTTTTTCATTATCGGGGGTTTGAACTTTGTGATCGCTCGTTACTCGGGCTATCATCCGATAGGCCGCTACCATACATTAAACTTTATGTTTACATATCCCATCCTTGAAGAGCTGTTGTTCAGAGGCATGATCCTGCCGCTATTGAATCAAGCTTTCCCATCCGCTTCATCCATGACCGTACTTTGGCTGCCGATGACAACTAGTGTTATGATAACGGCAGCATTATTTGCGATCTGCCATCTACAATACTACAAGCTGTCGAAGCAAAGTGCGGGCTACATGCTGTTTGCTTTCGCGGGCGGCATGATCTTTGGCGGGATGACCGAGGCTGCGGGCTCTATCTGGCCTGCCGTGCTGCTGCATATTCAATTCAATGCGATGTGTGTCTACTATAGTCGTAAGAATCATAGGAAGATGAAGGTATAGAGAGAGGTAGTGACGATGGGCAATCCGATAATGATTAGGCGTGCTGCAACAGAAGATGCCGCCGAATTGGCACGCTTGAATGAAGAGTTTAATGGAGTTCAATTAACAAAAGCAGAGGTAATAGAGGGTCTCTCGCAATCGCAAGAGATCGTACTTATTGCCTTCTATATGGGAAGGGCCGTAGGATTCATATGCGGGCAACACTATCGCTCCTTCTGTTACCTGAAGCGTCAGGCTGAGATTACGGAGATGTACGTCATGGAAGAAGCAAGAAGGCAAGGCATTGCAACGCTGCTTATTAAGCAACTGGAAGAAGAGCTGATGAGGCATGATGTGGATGCGATCAAGGTCCTTACAGGTGAGCATAATCAGGCTGGAAGAAAGACATATGAGCATTCCCAATACGAATGGCAAGACGAAATCGTGCTAGAAAAGACATTCAGCCAATGATTCTGTGAGACGATTTATGTGAGCCATAGAGGTGGATATCCTTATGAAAAAGTATGATTTTGATATTCAGGACGGGATGTCAGGCACCATAGGGATGCTTCATGGAATGATTATCTATCATTTCAAGCATTTAAAGCGATTGGTTATAGACTTAGCAATTCAATTCGATATAGCTGTAGTCACATAACAACAACATTGGAGGAAAAGAACATGACCATGCCTACTCATATTGTTGCGGTTGGTGGAGTGGTGGAGAACAAGCAAGGAGAGATTCTGCTCGTAAAAACGGTACATGGTGGCTGGGTGTTTCCAGGCGGACAAGTTGAGGCAGGGGAGAATCTCATCGATGCGTGCTGCCGCGAGATTATGGAGGAGAGCGGCATTGAAGTGACCGTCGATCAACTTATTGGCGTATACTCCAACACGAGTCAATACATATGGCATGACGGGGTAACAGAGATCCCGACCAAGGTTATGCTGGACTATGTGTGCACCTATGTTAGCGGCGAATGCACCACTTCCAACGAGACCACGGAGGTAGAATGGGTAAGGAAGGATGAGGTACTGGATCGAATCACAAGTCAGGCCATTCGTACTCGTTACCAAGCGTATTTGGACTTTCAAGGCTCGGTTCAATATATGGAATACAAGACGAAGCCGGAGTTCCAACTCAAGCTTAGCCGGACGATCTAAGCCCGTATCTTTTACGCAAGCAAGTCTGCTCTATGAAGCCGAACTTGCTTTTTCACATTCTCCAAGCCGATTCTCTCCTATAGAATCGATAGCTCCTCATAAACATCTAAAAAATTCAAACCTCAAACCTATAAATCACACCTTTTAGTGACATCCAAATTCCTCCATAATGAGATTATTCCAAGTGAGGGGGATGAATCAGGTGGTCAAATGGTCCAAAGTGTGGAGTCTGATGCTGGCGCTTGTGCTCGTATTCAGCCTTGCCGCGTGCGGTGCTAGCAATAACAGCACCAATGATAAGCCATCTAATGAAAGCGCCGGCAAGGAAGGGGAGACAAAGAAGCCGGAGGAATCGAAAGAGAAGCAGATTACGATTACCTTTCAAAATATTTACCCCGACCCTACCGATCCCAAAAATATGATCCTGAACAAGCTGGTTAAGCAGTATCAGGATGAGCATCCCCATATCAAGATTGAGCTCGATTCCTTGAATACCGACCAGCAGAAGCTGAAGCTGAAGACGCAAGCTGCCTCGAAGGAAGTGCCGGATATTACGGTTGTGAATCCTGCCGCACAGATGCAGCCGTTCGTCGAAGCGGGCTTGTTCGCTCCACTTAACGATATGCTGGATCAGAACGGATTGAAGGATACCTTCCAAGATGGACTGCTGGAATGGTACAGCTTCAATGACCAGATCTATGCGCTGCCGGATGGCAATAATATTGCAGTTGTGTATTACAACAAGGAAATCTTCGAGCAGGCAGGAGCAAAGGTGCCGGAGACCTTTGAAGAGTTGCTTGCGCTAGTCAGGGACTTGAAGGCGAAAGGCATTCAGCCTTTTGCGATTGGTGAAAAGGATACGTGGACCGGCTCGTTCCTGTTCATGAATATGCTGCTCCGTACCAATGGCGGTCCAGGATTCCTGCAGGATGTGCTGGATAAGAAGAAAACCTTCGAGGACCCTGCCTTTATCGAAGCGGTAGACGCGTTCCAGAATCTTGTGCAGGCGGGCGCATTCCAAGAGGGGGCGACTTCCTTTGACTATAACGCTGGTGAGAACTTGTTCAAGACAGGAAAGTCAGCGATGTACTTTATGGGCTCTTGGGCAACTGGCGGCATCGAGACATCATCGGTGAATGGCAAGGTTGGCGTATTCAAGTTCCCGACCATCAACGGCAAGGGCAATTCGAATGAATTCATGCTCGCTCCGGGAAGTGCATTTGCCATCTCAGCGGACAGCAAGCATTTAGAAGAGACGAAGGCATTCTTGAACTGGTTCATGCTGAACTTCCCTAAAGAAACATTTGCAGCCAAGGGAGCAGTCGGCATCGGCCAAAAGGTGGACGGCGACTTCAAAGCGGCAGGCTACTCGGATATGGCCATGGAGGTGCTAGGCCTGTTCAAGGAAGTGAAGGGGGGCGACCTGGCCTTTGACAACACGATGAACCCAGGAACGGCGCAGGTGCATCTTACGAGCATTCAGAATCTGTTCGTTCAGAAAAAGGATGCGGCAGAAGTCGCGAAGGAGCATCAAGCTGCCTACGAGGCCAACAACAAATAGCATGAGGCTGCGACATCATAGGGGAACTTTGTAGTTCCCCTTCTTTGTTGATGAAAGGTAAGGGCTTATCAACAGGAATAGCAGTTTATGAGAAAGGGGTGTTGTGATGAATGTGCTCAAGGTATCTCGGCTTACCATTGCCGTCTTTGTCCTGCCCTGCGTGCTGCTGTACGTCAGCATCGTCTTCGTCCCGATTCTAGTATCCATCTATAGCGGATTGCTGGATTGGAATGGGATCGGGCAAGCGACATTTATCGGCTTAGGCAACTTTAAGACCTTGTTCTTCGACGATCCGATATTTTGGCCGTCCGTACGAAGAACCTTTATGTTTGCTCTCTTTTCAATGGCGGAGATTCCGCTTGCATTGCTCGTGGCGATCCTGCTGCGCCGATATTTTCGCAAGCCGAATCTGTTCCTATCCATCTATTTCATGCCGGTCATTCTATCTGTCGTCATCATCGGTCAGCTCTGGAAGACGATCTATAACCCAGCCTCCTTAGGCGGGATGCTAAACCAAGTTCTAATGCTTGTCGGCTTGGAATCTTGGACGAGGCCATGGCTGACCGATCCTTCTATCGCGATGTATGCCCTCTATATGGTGGCTCTATGGCAGTATCTCGGGTATCACACGTTGATTCAATTTACCGGCATAAGCAATATCCCGACTGAGATCTATGAGGCTGCTCGGATGGATGGCGCAGAGGGATTCAAGTCCGATATTTACATCACGTTTCCAATGATCATTCCGATCTTCAAAATATCGATTGTGCTCGCCTTTATCGGCTCGTTGCAAGCCTTCGACATGATCATGGTCATGACGGCAGGAGGCCCCGCTCATGCAACAGATGTGATCTCCACCCACATGTACAACATGTCGTTCCTATCCATGAAGTATGGATACGGAAGTGCGATTGCTGCGATTCTCGTCCTGATGTGTCTCATTGTAACGGTGTTGATTAACGCCGTCTTTAATAAGCTTGAGAAGCGTTATTCATAAAAGGAGGGCTGATGCGATGGACTCCCCGCAGCTGCTTCAAGCATCCAAATCCCGTCCGGCGCCTGAGACGAAGCGCTTGACTGTGGCTAAGGTGCTGGTGATTTTATTTTTGTCCCTATTGGTCGTTACGCAGTTATATCCCCTGCTGTGGCTCTTTCTCTATTCGTTAAAAACGAATGAAGAGATCCTAAGCGGAAGCTTCTTTTCCCTGCCTGAAACCCTGCAGTGGAGCAACTATGAGGTGGCCTTCGAGAGCGGCAACTATGTGCGCTACCTAGGAAACAGCTTGTTGGTTACCTCCGTAACGATGTTTGGCGTTATTCTCTTAAGCTCAATGACGGCGTATGCCATAAGCCGATTCCGCTGGCGGTGTGCTTCTGCTGTTATGCTGCTGTTCCTCATCGGGATGATGATTCCCCTTCAGTCAACGCTGCTGCCGCTAATGCTCATTTTCAAGCAAGTCAAGCTTCTGAATACGCATGGCTCGCTGATTCTGCCTTATATGGCCTTTTCGATGCCTATTGCGATCTTTATTCTGAGCGGGTTCATGAAGACCATTCCTCTGGAGCTGGAGGAATCTGCCCTCATGGATGGAGCGGGTGTTTTTCGCATCTTCCGCAGCATGTTGCTGCCCATCTCGGTCCCGCCGATGATGACAGTGTGCATTTTAACTTTTATTACGATATGGAATGAATATATATTGGCGGCGACCTTTATCTCTTCTGAAAGGCTAAAAACGCTGCCCTTTGGCGTCAACAGCTTTGTCAGCCAATACTCGGTCAATTATGGGGCGATTGGAGCCTTTTTGGTGCTTGGGGCATTGCCTGTCATCTTGATGTACTTTCTGTTGGCAGATAAGATCACGCAGGGGATGCTGGCTGGTGCGGTAAAAGGATAGTGATGGGTAGACGGTGATTGTGATACTATGGAAGAAAATGCCGATGTGCCAGGGGAGGGACAGCTTTGACACGGGGATTTCGATCCATTCACAGCCGTCTTTTTTTATTGTTTCTTGGAGGGATGATAGGCATTCTGATCCTCGTCAGCATTCTCCACTATACACGCACATTGGATATTGTCCATTCGAAGGTAAGCGAGCTTGCGGAGAAAAATATTCGCCAGACGTCAGGCCTCTTCAACCTTTTGCTCGAAGGTTATGACAGCGTTACCAAATCGCTCAACAGCAATTATGAGCTGATCCGATTGCTTCAAGAGAAGGCTAGCAATCCGGCGGTGGAGGTACAGAATGAGCGTTCCATCACGAACATCATTGGAGCTGCTTATTTTTCGAGAAAGGAGATCGTGGGCATTCATATCATTACCCATCAAGGAAAGGTATACAGCTACGAAAAGCAGTTTGGTGGCGTCGTGGATGTGAATTACAAGCAGGCGGATTGGTATCAAGCGCTGCAGTCCTCCTCTGGCAATATGGTATGGCTCGGCTTGTATGACCGCTCACCTGTCAATACGATGCAGAACGGAACGGTGTTTGTATTCGGCAGGCAGCTGTTTGATCTGACGAATCACAAATCAATTGGGATTATGGTCATTGAGACGGACCCGGCTCCGATTCAGAAGGCGCTATCGAATGTCAGCCTTAGCCCGCGAAGCAGGGCGTACATTATCGGTCAGGCTCAGCGTGTTATTGCAGCTACGCATCCAGAGGACACCATGCAGCTGGATGTAGATGCACTGCCGAAGCCGACCTCGTCGCAAGAGGTGGTCGTCGAGGATCACCGCGATCAACTGATCGTGGCATCCGGAACCTCTATGGCGGATTGGACCATTTATGGGATGACGCCAGTGAGCGACATCAGTGCGGAGCTGAAGCAGACGAGACAAGAGCTGTTCACGGTGGTGCCGCTACTGATTCTGTTATCGGCCATGCTGGCTTCCCTTGTATCCCGAACATTTGCATCTCCCTTTAAGCTGCTTATTCGCCAGATGAAGCAGGTTGAACAGGGGAACTTTAACGGACGCGTTCAGGTCAATTCCTTCGAGGAAGTCAATCAGCTCGTCTCCTCCTTCAATCGAATGGTGGAGCGAATGGATGAGCTTATTGAACGGATTAAGGCATCTTCGGTGAGCGAGAAAAATGCTCAGCTGCAAGCGCTGCAGTCGCAGATCAATCCTCATTTTTTATACAACACGCTGGATATGATTTATTGGATGTTGGATGAAAAGGGGAATGAACGGCTTAGCCGTGTCATTCTCGCATTGTCGCATATGTTCCGCTACAGCAGTGATTGGGAAGCGGCGAGTCAGACGACGCTTCGTCAGGAGCTTGAGCAAATTCAGCATTACCTGACGATTATTGAGAATCGCCTTGCAGGGAGAGTGCAGGCGATCATTGAGGTTGAAGAGCATTGGCTGGATATTCGTCTGCCGAAGATGACCATTCAGCCTTTAATCGAAAATGCCGTTAAGTATGGGCTGGAGCCTCTTCATCGACCAGGGCATCTGCATGTTTATGCGAAGGAACGAGGCAATCAGCTCCATATCATCATTCAAGATGATGGACTTGGGATGGATGAAAGCACGCTTCAAGCGGCGCGAGACGGATTATTCCAGCATGAAGGGAGTGCTGTATGGGCTCACCGTGCTGCTGCAAGGAAAGGGATTGGGTTGAGAAACGTCGATCAGCGACTTGCCTTTATGTTCGGCACACAGTATGGGCTGCATCTGGATAGCAAGCAAGGCGAAGGAACGACCGTAACGATCGTTCTTCCACTTCCATTGAAGGGAGAAGAGCCCGATGAATCTTCTGATTGTGGATGATGAGGATGTAATCAGAGAAGGCATTAAGCGCACGATTCAGCGTACGTTTCCGAGTATGCAGGTGTCGCTTGCCAATGGTCCGGAGGAAGCGGCTCGGATGCTGCGCAGCCGCCCGATGGATATTGTGCTGACGGATGTTCTCATGCCTGGGATGACGGGCCTGGAGCTGATGCAGCTGTCAAGACATCGCCATCCTCAGGTGAAGTGGGTCGTAATCTCGGCATATTCGGAATTTACCTATGCGCAGGAAGCGGTTCGACTTGGAGCCAAAGACTATATGCTGAAGCCGATTGGCAAAGAACGGCTGATTCAGACGATGGAGAAGCTGATTGCGGAGATTGAGCATGAGAATGAGCAGGCGAAGGAGAGAAATCAGTTCAAGCAGCAGCTGAAATATGTTCGGGAAGCCGTCTTCCAGCGGCTTGCCTCAGGACTGGATCTAGGACGGATGGATCTCACAGCCTGGATGAAGCACCACCCTACCTTCCGACTTATTATGGTGAAGATGGACAGTAATCGCAGTGTTCAGCTGGAGCATTTTATGATCGAGAATGTGCTTGGCGAATGCATTGAGCGGGAAGGAAAGGGATTCACGACAAGCTTGGATGAAAAAAGTCTAGTTGGTCTTATAACGCTGCGAGAAGATCGTATGATTCGAGCAATGGTGGAGTTACTTCGCATCGAGCTGAACAAGGTGCTTAAGGTTCCGTTTCAGGTAATGGTCAGTGAAGTCATGCAGAGCTTTCACGAGGTGCCAAGAGAGGTAGCCCGCATGCGCCAGGAGGCATTAATTCATATTCATGATCAGGAGACGGGCGGACAGTCTATCATTGAGGTTGCTGTTCAATATATGAAAGCGAACTATCATACGGATTTATCCTTGGAAAAAGCAGCAGCTATTGTATACTTAAATCCTGCTTATTTTAGCCAGCTGTTTAAGCAGAAGGTCGGCTATGGCTTCAAGGAGTATATGATCCAGCTTCGAATGGAGCAGGCAAAGCTGCTGCTCTTGAACACTCCGCTTAAGCTTGCAGACATCGCTGAGCGGATCGGCTACCAGGATGTAAAGCATTTTACGCAAGTGTTCCGCAAGAAGCATCAGGCGACGCCGACGGAATATCGCGCGGCCCATCTAGCTCAGCAAAGCTTGAGTCATGAATAAGAGGAGGAAGAGGATGAGATTGTTTCATTTTAGTGAAGAAAGCGATATTGCCATTTTTGAGCCGCGGGTGAAGGAGAACCGGAAGGACATGCCTCCGGTTGTATGGGCGATAGATGAAGAGCATGCATTTACCTTTTACTTTCCAAGGGATTGTCCGCGCATCGTCTATACCAGGCATGACGGAATAATAGATGAAGACGAGGCGCGCTTTTTCGGACAGACCTCTGCAAGCATCGTCGTAACAGTAGAAACAGGCTGGTACCAGCGCATCATGAGCACACCGCTGTATATGTACGAATTGCCAGCGGATACATTTTCGCTGTTTGATGCTTATGCCGGCTATTATATATCAGAGCATACCGTAGCACCTATCGGAAAGACGATGCTCACGAATGCCTTAGAACAGCTTATGGGCATGAATATTGAAGTTCGCTTTACGCCGAATTTGTATCCCTTAAAAGAGGCAATCCTGAATTCTTCGATCAAGGATTTCGGGATGCATCGCTTTGCAAATGCCGTGGCCTTGTAAGTGAAGGTTTTATGAAATGGGGGAATGAGGAATGATCACGAACATTTACATGGTGAGGCATGCAGAATCGCCATTCGTGTTTGGCGAAGAACAGACTAGAGGATTGTCCGAAGAGGGCTTTATGATGGCTAAACATGCAGCAGAACTGCTCAAGGATGTAGAGTTGGCTGCTGTTATATCCAGCAATTATGCGA
This sequence comes from Paenibacillus sp. 1001270B_150601_E10, assembly GCF_015558675.1. Lineage (GTDB taxonomy): Bacteria > Bacillota > Bacilli > Paenibacillales > Paenibacillaceae > Paenibacillus_B. The sequence goes on from NZ_JADMOL010000019.1 coordinate 17,528, forward strand.
GAGCTATCCAGACGGTACAAGCTCTCGCTGATCAGAGGGGGTTGTCTGTCCTTGAGCTCGAATCGCTTAGAGAGCGACCGATCAAGGGGCTCGATTACAAAGCGCCTTGGGAGGAGCTTCTCGTCGCTATTGAGCGCTCCTTCACGGATTGGGACTACGCGCTAGACGGCGGGGAAACGACTAGAGCCGTGCAGCAGCGAGCGATCCCGGTGATCGAACAGATCTTAGAGCAGTATAAAGGGAAAAATGTTGCGCTAGGTACACATGGCAATATCATGACAATCATCATGAGCTATTATGATCAGCAATACGACTACGATTTCTGGATGAGCACGTCGAAGCCGGATATCTACCGATTAGCCTTCGAACAGGGCAAGCTGCTCCACGTCGAGAGACTATGGGAATCACCAGTCGCGTTGCCTTAAGATGATAGGCTGCATCATTTTATGGCGAACAAGCCTGCTCAGAGATAAGCAGGCCTGTTTTGTTTTTGATAGCTATTATTTTGTCGACATGCTCTTTGCCCAATTTTCATACCATTCCATTACATCCTCGCTAGGCAGGGCGTCGTATTCTTTTTGGCACATGTTCTTAAGGAGCTGAAATTGCTTTCTTACCTCGGCCGGCTGCTGAAGGCTCGCATGAATGTTCATCAGCATAAAGTATCCTTCCTCTCGCAAGGGGAACTTCTCGATAATCTTGCGGTAGAGGAGGATGGCCTCGGTATATTGGAATTGTGACAGATAGTAACGCGCAATAGCGTCGACATGCTTAAGCCATATCATGCGGATACGATCTCGTTCATATTCTGACCAGAAGAAGCGGTGTTCCTCAAATAAATCTCCTGTGTAAGCTTCCATAAGGGTCAAATGGAGCTTCAACGTATCTAAAGCGATAGGCGGAGCTTCTTTTACCGAACGCTCCCACTCCTCCACATCCAGCTTTAACGAGCCCCATACGATTCGATACCCCTCGTCTTTATATTTAATTTCAAGGTCAAGACCCGCCATCTTGATCATTTTACGAATCTGATAGATGGCCGTATGCAGCTGAGCCGTTGCGCGCTGATTATCCACATGAGGCCAGAGCAAGTCCATGAGTGTTTGCTTGTGGACCGTTTTCTCGCGATAGTAGATTAGGTATGCGAGCAGTTCCTGTGCTTTTAACGTCTTCCAAGGGAAGTGTTGAATGTTACCGTGAGCGTCGCTATAATGCAAGCTTTGCAGGCAGCACAGTGTGGAGGTAGAGGCTTCCGCCTTCGCCTGCAGGAACAAGAAGCGATGGATTCGCTGCAAGGTTGAATGCAACCGTTGAGGATGGACGGGCTTCAGCAAATAATCAAGCGCATTCAGCTCGAACGCCTTCACTGCATATTCCTGATAAGCGGTTAGAAACACAATATGGATATGCGGCTGCAGCTGAAGCAGGCGTTCAGCAAGCACAAATCCGTTCATTTCCGGCATCTCGATATCTAAAAAAGCAACATGAAAAGAAGCATGTTTCGCAATGTCGATCGCTGCCAGTGGGTGATCGCAGCTTTCAATATGATCAAAAAATAAGTCAGGATACGATTGTTTTCGTAATAAACGCTCCATTTTATCCAATGCAAGTCGTTCATCATCTACAAGCATGGCATTTAGCCGCATCTTCCGATGCCCCTCCTTTTTACCAAGCTTTATATAGATCGAATATAAGCATAGAACATTATTTAGAAAGCATAACGAGTATTTTACTCGTTTTCCATTATTTTACCTCATAATCAACATACATAACAAACCTTCATATCAACAATAAACCATAACGGTCTGAACATATTCTCAAAACAGCATCCCAGTTTTCCTTTTTACGCTATCACCATTTCAGAATTTATTTAGAAGCATGGATTAGTATGGTGAGGACGTTGTCGGATTGGGCGATATTCCCAGGTGATGACGGATAACGATAATAGGAAAGGAGAACGGAGTTATTGAGAAGTGTGTTAAAAAGGGCGCAAATATCGATTTGGGCGCTGCTGCTCGTTCTGAATACTATACTCGTGCCTGCTACCGCACAAGCGGAAGCTTCGAACGAGGATGCTCGTGGAATTCAACTTCGATTAAGCAGCAGTGCTGATACCGTACTTACAGGCCAAACGTTAGTTTATACGATCGATTACAGTCTATCCAGCACAACAGAGAATTTTACTGGCGCAACGATTGAACTGCCTTTGCCAAAGGGCGTTGTGTTTGAACAGGCCAAAAATTCAGAGCATGTTGTGAGCAAGCATGAACAGGTAGGCGATATCGACGTCGTTACCTTTACGTTCAAGGATCCAACTGAGTCTGGTGTAACAGGCAGACTGCAGGTAACTGCTCATTATTTGAACGATATAACGCCTGATGGAACCAAAGGATCGACAGCTGCAATCTTCAAGCAGGAGAATGGCAGTCTGAAGGTCGAGTCCAACACCGTGACGGTGACAGGCAACGCGTCAGCTGAGTGGAAGTTGGAAAAAAGCAGAGTTGTTCCTGTAGAGGGTGTGAAGCCGCAGCCAGGCACCAATGTGGTTTACAAGATTACACTGCAAGATGCGAAGAATCCTGCTGACAACTACGGGAATCTCCATATTGATCAGGTTGTAATCACGGATATTCTGCCGGCAGAAGCTGTATTTAAGGAGGCGGTTCCAGCTCCTAGCTCGATATCCGGTCAGACGTTGACCTGGAATATTGATGCGAAAGACTTGAATAAAGACAAAATATCAGAACGTTCGAAGAGCATCCTGGTTACGGTAACGTACCCAAAGGAAAATGTCGTTCTAGCAAATGGGAAAACGAAAGAGGTTATTAACAAAGCAGAAGCTTCTTATCAACCGCTAGGCTCGGAAGAGACAGTTTCTTTAGAAGATGATACAAAGCACGCCTTTATCGAAGAGCCGTCCGGTGGCATCTGGATGTATAAGCAGATGTGGAACGGCGAGGAGAAGGAACTGTCACAAGGACAGGAAGCATCCTTCTATATTGGCGGATTGAGCAATGCGGCAAATGTCCAACTGGATGATGTCGTGGTGACGGATATGACGCCGAAGGGCTTGACCTTGCGATCCATCAAGATTCCTTCCTTCTCGGGAACGGATATCCAAAGCTACAACCTGGAGTACACCTCCACGGATACTCCTAATGGAGATGCGGATTGGAAGCTGTGGAAGACCCTTCCATTCTCCACAGGTACTCAAGTTCAAGCTGCTGAGATCTCGGAACCGATTAAAGGCGTTCGTCTTGTTTTAGGGGACGTACCCGTCGATTTCAGTCAGCACGCTGCTTTGGAGCTGCGTTATCGTTTGGATTCCTATGAAGCAGTGAAAGACGATGACTATGTCTATGGAAAGTTTCCAAAATTGGAAGAGAAGTATCCGGATGAAAAGTTTGAAAGTCTAGACGAGCGCAATGGGTTGCCAACCAATGAAGAGGTTATCACCATTGCTAAGCCATGGAAGCAAACGATCAATTATGCGGCTTTACATTATGAACTCGCAGGGAATAAGCATGATCGTTTGACTGGCGTCAAGGTGCTTGTTGTTCAAGATCGTCCATTGCTTGAAGTGGATAAGCGGGTTGTATCGGGCAGTACAACTTCACCAGGCGGTACGGTTACGTACAAGCTTGATGTTAGCAATTCAGGTTTGACCAATGTCCCATTCCAGAATCCAATCGTTACCGATTGGCTGCCGAAGGATTTGGAATTTGCGCCTGAAAGTGTGACAGTTCGTCTCTCAAATGGCGAAAAAGCGCCAGCTCCTGTTTTTACAAAGGAGGATACAGAGGGAAAAACGCAGCTCATCTGGTCATGGGGGACAGATAGCAGCAATCAACTGACGTTGCAGCCAAAAGAGACGCTTTCCATTACCTTTGAAGCAAAGGTGCTTCCAAATGCAAAGACAGGAAAGATTACGAATGAGGTTGAAGTAACGTCTAAGGATCACCAATACTTAAATGGTCTTACGAACTTTAAAAACCAACGCTACAAAGAAGGCAAGTGGTATGTGTACAACAATGCCGACATTTATGTCAATGGCATGGATAGTCTTGTATCGGAAAAATGGGTTCAAGGTGATCTAGATAACGGGCAATGGTCGAGGTATCCAGATACCGGCAATGTAACGCCGGGAGGAGAGATCCAATACAAGCTTGCGGTTACAAACAAGGGCTCTATCGGCATGAAGGATATCGTGATTGTCGATGTACTTCCGAGGGGTGGTGATAAGGGGGTTATCGATCCTTCGCCAAGAGGAAGCAAGTGGAGTCCGATTCTAACCGCACCAATAACAACTCCTAGCGGAGTGAGCGTGTCCTATAGCACAGATGAGCATGTCACCATGACAGAGGGGAACTGGACGAGCGAGCCTCCGCAGGATATTACACGAGTGCGTGCTTTGAAGTTCGCGTTTACAAGTGATGTCGTCTTATCGCCTGGTCAATCGAAGGAACTGATCTGGACGATGCGGGCTCCTGTGGGAACACCGACTGGAGACGATCAGATTGCGTGGAATTCCTTCGGCTATACCGCGACCTCTGTGATCAGCAACGTTCCGATGCTTCCTGCTGAGCCGCTTAAGGTGGGGATCAAGGTCAAAGAGAATCCAAAGGCTGAGCTTGGGGATTATGTCTGGTTTGATCAAAACCGCAATGGCATTCAGGACGAAGACGTGGAGCACGGGATCAATGGTGTTCGAGTCGATTTGTACCGCGCGAGCGATAGCAAGCTGCTGCAAAGCACGGTAACTGGGGACAGCCACGACGGCAAGCCTGGCTACTATTTATTTAGCGGCTTGGATGCGGATGAATATTACGTTCGATTCCACCTGCCAGGTGAGTATGATGGCTTTACTCCGCAGAATGTCATTACGGATCCTGCAAAAAACTCAAAGCCTAATGCGGAAGGACGGACAGGTGTCATCGCTCTTCGTGAAGGGGAGAAGCATCATGATGTCGATGCAGGGGTAATCAAGCAGGATACTCCGCCTATATTAGGCAAAGGGGCTATCGGCAAATATGTATGGCTGGATACGAACGGAGACGGCATTCAAGATGGCCATGAAGCGGGGCTGAATGGCGTCGTTGTGGAGCTTTATAACCAGCATAATGAAAAGCTGGCAACCACCGTTACGCATTCGGTATACTACAGCTCGGTTACCAATTCCGTATATGATCCTACCGTCACAGGTTCGGTCTATGACCCAACTGTAACGGATTATGTATACAAACCAGGCTACTACGTATTCGAGCAGTTGGACACTGGTACTTATAAAGTTCGTTTTATCGCCCCTGAGGGGTACACATTCACAAAAGCTTATCAAGGAGGGAACCTGGTCCTTGACTCCAATGCGGATGCGAATGGATGGTCAGAATCTATTGCACTTACCTCTGAAGCGCTTCGTAATCTAACACTTGATACTGGGTTCATTGTGCGCATGGGCCCAGGGCCTGATCCTGAGCCGGTTAAGGGCTCAATAGGCAAGTTTGTATGGATCGATAAGAACGGCAATGGTGTTCAAGACGATGGGGAAGAAGGATTGAATGGTATTACGGTAGAGCTGTATGATGCTTATGGTAATCTGTTGAAATCCACGTTGACCAAGCCGATGTACTATCATACGGCGACCAATAAGGTCTATGACCATCAAGTAGAGGGAACCGAGTATCGCTCCGGGTATTACCTATTTGATCAATTGGACAGCAATCATTATCGTATCAAGTTCGTGTTGTCCAATGAACAGAAGCAAAAGTATGACTTCACGAAGCGAAATCAAGGCGTAGATCGAGTTCTAGATTCCGATGCGGATCTAGATGGCTGGTCCGCTGCAATTGCACTTGCTGAAGGTCAGCATCTGCTTATGATCGATGCTGGTGTGGTGGAGAAAGCATCTCCGCCAGGACCAGGTCCAGGACCGAATCCAGGTACTGAAGGTCCGGGGCCAGGTGGACCGGGAGGTCCTGTTGATCCAGGCAAGCCGACAGAACCGGATGAACCAACGGATCCAGACGGTGGTACCAATCCGGAACAGCCAGGTCAGCCTACTGACCCGGACGACGATGAGCAACAGCCTGGGGATGATACTGCTCCAGATCAAGATCAAGGCTCGGATGGCGGCAATCCAGATGACGAAGCTGTAGATGGCGACGCCAATGTAGGCGGGGAGACAGATGAAGAACAGCCTTCTGCTCAACCGGACGGCATGCTTCCGCAAACGGGGGAAAAACCATCAATCGCACCGATCGTAGGATTCTTCTTTATGGCGGCTGCACTTGTCCTATGGATTATTCGCAGAAGAGTGTTGTCAGGATCTAAAGAGATGTAAAAAAAGTGTTCGGCAATCGTTCAAGGCTATGTTTCTTGACGATTGCCGCTACTTTATATGTACAACCTTATGATTATCATGATACTATGAATTAAAGCACTTCATAGATTTGGATAATGGCAAACCCTAGCGAAAGCAGGGGACGCAAAGCCACGGGTCTAATGCATGACAGTATGCGATGACAGCCGGGTTGCCCTAATTGCGACTATTTTCGCTTTTATTAGCGCTGCCATTAGGGTGGCGCTTTTTTTCATCATTGGGCTCCCTGATGTTCATCTCATCTAGGCGTACACCGTTATAGAATGGGAGATGGAGATTATGCGGAAAAGCAGATACAGGCTTCGTCCTGTAACATTATTAGTGAGTGCAGCACTTATTATAGGAATAGGGCTGCCAACCTATAGCGCTCATGCGCTGGTGGATCATACGAGATTTGCTCCACCTACAGCATCGACAATCAAGAACGCAACCTCGGTGGAATTCAAGCTGCAGGGCGTATTTATTGGAATGGACAAGCAGCAGCTGATCAAGCAATTGGGAGAGCCCGCACGAAAGGATATTAGCGAATATGGTTTTGAATGGTATATATACAATCAAGACTATAAGCAATACCTTCAAGTAGGCGTCAGCGACAACAAGGTAGTGGGTCTCTACACGAATTCGAGAGATTGGAAATCGGCTAGCGGCATTCACGCTGGATCTACGAAAAAAGAAGTAGCAGCTGCCTATGGGCCGTCACTTACCGAGATTAAGAAAGGCCGCACCGTCTACAAATACAATAATAGTAAAGGGAATTACAGCCTCCATCAGATCGGAGACGTATTTGCAACCGTCTTCTACGATACCCACCGTCAAAACACCGTCTCTTCCATTCAACTTATTGCACAAGATACAGAGCTATCGTTCCTGGGGTACTATGGTAAACCTAGTGAACGCTTGCGTTCAAGCTTCGAGCAGCAAGTATTTGATCTAACCAATGCGGCTCGCGCACAAAACGGCAAGAAGCCGTTCGTATGGAATGATACGATTGCAAGCACCGCTCGAAAGCATAGTGCGGATATGGCTAAACGAAGCTTCTTTGATCACCGCAATCCTGACGGAAAGACCCCCTTTGACCGCATGAAAGCAGACGGCGTCGGTTATAAGCAAGCGGGTGAAAATATTGCGGCTGGACAAGCTAGCGCGATATTGGTCTATGAAAGCTGGATGAATTCTAAGGGGCATCGAGACAATATTCTAGGAGACTTTGCTAGGTTAGGAGTAGGCGTAGCCTTCGGTGGAAAAATGAATGTGTATTACACGCAAAACTTCTACACACCTAAGAGCTAAAAAAGCTAAACGCTTGCCGTTGAATTAGCCATTAGATCATCCCTTTCTATGAACAAAAAAGTGACAGTTCCCCTGGCATGCACATGTCGGATACGAACTGTCACCTTTTTTATTATCATAGCCATTACCCTTGTGTTGATGTGATCCAGCTTCACTCATTCTCCAATAAATAATAGAGCCGCTTCTTCAAAATGCCATTCCTCATTCAAGCCTATCATTATAACTTATCAGTTTCCTGCATCGTCGCCTTTACGATCAGACGATGCGTGGCCGTATCAATAGGCTCGCACGTAATCAACGTGAGCTCCTTCTCGGACTCATTCTGATCCAGCACCGACAAATCATCAGGCGTCACGATAAATTTGGATTCAACCGTATACGTGAAGGCTTGGTCCATGGATACAAGCTTAATCGTATCTCCAACCTCCAGCTCATCGAGCCGATTATAATGTCTGCCAAAGGACTGGCTGCGATGACTCGCCAAAACGAAATTCCCGATCTCTCCAGGCATTCGTTCTGGTACAACGATCCCGCTTCCTACCTTTAACGACTCTTGAGTCGCCCCTTCGACCATTGGTTCCCTCAGATCAATCTTCTCAATATGAATAGTGCCATATACACGAAGGCCATCTATAACTTTGGGCTTGAACGCCAACGTTCCCGACTTATGCTCCTGATCAGCTGGAGTATGGGAAGTTTGCTCTGCCGAAGCTGTCGTCATGGTAGATAGAGAGTCCCATTCCGTGAGCAGTTGGAGTTCTCTTTGATACTCCTTATACTGATTCCATTTCGGATAGAGAATGAGCAGCACACCTACAATCAGGAATAAAAGGGCGGCTAATCCCCATAGCTTGGATTTTACAACCTTTGATTTCGAGATCATAAACAACCCCTTTCTACATCAGCATCGCTCCTTCCATTGTAACGGATTGAGGTTGAAACTTCCATCTTCTCGCCTAGGATTGACCCCTCAGTTCAGCATAGGTACCGACTTGTCAGACCTTTATCTATAGCCGCATAAATGTTCATTTGCTCGCATGATAACGGATGATCTGGGGAATAATCCCCTTAACGGATGAAGGGGTGTAGGTTGCCAATGTCAACACTTGCAAAGAAGGTCAAAGACGAACTGAAGGCTATGTTCAACAATAGTGCAGATTGTGTGACGCGTGAACTGGGACCGAGGGTTGCTGTGAGCTATATATCCGGTGTAGCAGATATGGTCAAGCTTCAGAAAGGCATATTGGAGCCACTGGCTTACGGAATGGAGAACTTGACACTGCAAGAGATTAAAGATCATCTGCCTATTGGTGAGATCGAGGTCGCAGATAATCTTGAGGATACGGTTATTCGTATGCTAAGGGGTTGGGTTTGGATTGCAGTAGCAGACGAAGCCGGCACGAAGATTGAAGGCTTGCTGTGTAATGTGTGCAATCCGCCGTCAAGGGAACCGAACGTTTCATTAGTGGAAACTCATGTATTAGGGCCTAGCATCAGCTTTACGGAGTCGCTGTCTATTAATACGGGACTGGTGCGCTCTTATATTACAGATCCGAATTTAACAAATGAAGAGCTGCAGATCGGAGAGAAGACAAGAACGAGAATCAGCTTGATCTACATTAACCATACAGTGGATGAAGAGCATCTCAGAATCGTCCGTGATCGCATTAAGGAGATCAAGGTAGACGGGATGTACAGCAGCGCTCTCTTATTAACGATGCTGCAAGACAACAAATGGACGCTCTTTCCTCTTATGACGTTAACAGAGAAGCCGGATAGAACCGTACAAGCCTTACTGGAAGGAAAGACGGCTATCTTGCTTGATGGGGACTCTCAAGCATTGCTTTGTCCGAGCACCTTTGCTGACATGTTCTTTTCCGTGGAGGATCGTTATTCAGGGTGGGGAATCGGCCTCTTTCTTCGCAGTCTTCGCTTGTTTGCGCTCTTTATTTCATTGTTCTTTACTCCTTTCTATGTCGCAGCGTTAACTTTTCATTACGAGGTTATCCCGACACAATTGCTGCTTCCGCTGATTGAATCCAGATCAAAGGTTCCATTTCCGCCAGTCATTGAGGCTGTTCTTCTTGAAATTATTATGGAATTGGTGCGGGAAGCGGGGGTTCGACTTCCGACAAAGGTAGGCCAGACCATGGGTATTGTGGGGGGGATCGTAATCGGGCAAGCAGCGGTTCAAGCTGGATTTACGAGCAATATTTTGATAATGATCGTCGCATTGGCAGCCCTAGGCTCCTTTACGGTACCGAATTATTTAATGAGTTCCAGCATTCGATTGTTTCGATTTCCAATGATCATTATAGCAAGCATATGGGGATTTGTTGGAATTGTCGTGGTGATGGTGCTGTTTACGATTCATTTAATGAAGCTCACCAGCTTGGGCAAGCCGTATCTTTTTCCGCTGTTTCCGTTACGGCTGAAGGACATCTTGACTGACTTTCTTATTACGCCCAAGTCGTACCATACGTCTAATAATGGTTTCACGAAGCATAAGCAGTCGCAGGAAAAACGCGTATTCACTCGATCAGTAAAACCAGACATTGATGAATAATACGATCTATATATGGAGGAGGGTATGGTATGAAAGCAAATGTGATGCCGCGGCCAAAGAGCATGTTTCAAGCTTATATGCTTCTGTTCTTGGTTACCAACGGTCAGATTGGCGTCGGTATATTTGGGTTTCAACGAGTCGTCGCCCTCTATGCGGATCATGACTCCTGGATTTCGGTCATTGTCGCAGGAATTGTAGCGCATATCGTCGTATGGATCATGTACTACATCTTATCTCAGTATGAATCTGCAGATTTGTATGAGATCCATATTGACGTGTTTGGGCGTTGGTTTGGCAACGCCCTGAATATGTTGTTCATGATTTATTACTTGGCTATATCAGTTGTCATTGTTCGCACCTACATTGAGCTCCTGCAGTCTTGGATATTCCCACTGTTTCCTACGTGGATATTGGCTTTGACGCTGTTGGCTTTAACGTGGTACGGCATAAGCGGAGGGATTCGAATCATTGCTGGGATGAGCACTGTCGGTTTTTTTATTATCATTTTTTTTACGTTAACTCTTTATTATTCCCCTTTAAAGTATAGTACATGGACGCATCTGCTTCCTGTTGGGGAAACGCCCATTCCAAACATTCTGCTTGGAGCGATAGCTATGGGGTTAACCATCAGTGGATTTGAAAATTGCCTTTTTTTCTATCCCTTTGTAAAGGACAAATGCAATGCCCATCGATTTACGCAATACAGCATTCTTTTCTCCAATTTGATTTATCTCTTTATGATGATTCTTGCCATCATCTTTTTTAGTAAGGGACAGCTCGAAAGATCCATTTGGAGCTCGATCAATATGCTTAAGATTGTGAAGTTCCCTTTTCTGGAGCGGTTGGAGTATATCTCAACTTCTGTTTGGATGTTTGTTGTTATTCCTGGAATGATGATCTACATTTGGATCATTGGACGAGGACTAAAGAGACTTGGCTGTAATCAGCGGAAAGTAACGCCAATCCTTTGTGTGATTATCCTGCTTGCTTCGTTGATATGGCAGGATCGAGAACAAATTCATACGCTGAGCACGATGATGGGAAGGCTGTCTTTATTTTTCGTCTTTCTATACCCCTTCGTATTGGGTTTGGTGCTGCTTGTGACAAAACGCTTTCGCAAGCGAACCGAGAAAAAGGAGGCGTATGAATGAAAGCTTGTTACCGTCCGTGCCTTCTGCTTCTCTTATGCTGCAGTTTGATATTGAGCGGATGCTTCAATAGTCAGGTTATTCTTGAAAATTTATCTATAAGCGTGGCCTACGGCTTTGATAAGAAGAGTAATGACGAAATGCTGATTACAACGGTGCTTCTGTCAGCACTCCCCCAGGCTACCGAAACCTCACAGGTGATCACCGTCAGTGCGAAGTCAAGCAAGGAAGCACGAAATAAAATGAATATGGAAGTGTCCCGTCAGCTTGTAAGCGGTCAGATTCGTAGCATCCTGTTCGACCGTGCCCTCGCTAAAGACGGCATTATGAACAATGCCGATACTCTGAGTCGAGATCCATCCTTTGGTGATATGGTATATCTTGTCGTTAGTGACGATGCTACTCGGGATTTGCTCCATTACAAGTACAAGCACTTTCCGAACATCGGCATCTATATTGGCGAGATGATCGAGCAGAATCTGGATCGAGGGTGGATTATGCCTTGCACCATACATGATTTTCGAAAGCGATTCTACGATTCAGGCATTGACCCCGTTTTGCCAATTGTAGAAAGAAAGGAAGAACTTGTAAATTTAAAGGGTTCTGCTATCTTTCAAAATGATAAGATGGTTGGTGAAGTAAGCAACATTGAGACTGCTTATATGAGCATGTTAAGCAACCATCACAACCCGCAGACGCTGCAATTCAATTTGATAAAGGATGGAATGGCGAAGTTCATCAAATTCAGTGAGAAGAATACGAATGAGATTCATGTCGATATTCGAAATCTGATCACATTGTCCACCATAGAATTGGTGTCCGAGAAAGATTTGCAATTTCAAGTGAAGGTGTACTTAAAGAGCGAGCTGCAGGAAATATCTGAGGACTATGACTTTCTAGCACCTGGAGCTATAACGACGCTTGAAAATGAAATATGCAAGCAAATGGAAAAAGAACTGCAGACCTTAATTAACAAGCTTCAAAAAATGCGTTCAGACCCAATTGGGTTCGGTGAGGTATACCGCAGCTCCATTCGGCACTCTGGATTGACTAAAGAACAGTGGCATGATCGGTTTCCGAAGGCCAAGATTCAAATCAAAACGAAGGTTAATTTGGTTCGAACAGGAACCATTGAATAAACATTAAAAAAATTCCAATTCCTCCAAGAATGATTGTATAATCTATTCTTGGAGGGGTGATGATGCTAAAACCTATTTTAACTTTCAGTTCATCCATCGTACTTATCATCCATATTGGTATCCTATATTTTTGGATCTTCGCTTGGGAGAAGCTTGTCACGCCGATTGGGATCATCTGCTGGCTCACCTCAATTGTTGCAGGAATTGTTCTATATACTGCATACCGTAAATATGATGCTCCCGGCAAGTTAAGCATGCTTAGTCGAAGGAGTGTACTAAGTTCAACACTATTTACGATTGTACTGGCGGCTTTTGCCATTATTATTGAGTACATTACCGCTTCAATGACCTGACGTATGCCGTCAATTTGCACAGCACAGCAATCAATTGATTTTAAAGGGGAGGACGTCCTTGAAGAGATACAAATCTACTGAAGGACAGCTTAGCATCTACACATCCTATGATCGATTGCTTCAATCTTGGCAGGTGCAATACAAAGAACGTGATATTCCAACCTCTTATGGAGATACACATATCATTACAGCAGGCTCTCCAACTCAACCTCCGCTACTGCTTCTTCACGGAACTGGCGATCATTCTGCCATGATGTGGATTTATAATGCGAAGCAGCTAGCCGAGCACTTCTATATCATTGCCGTGGATGCAATTGGAGGTTCCGGCAAGAGTGAACCTAATAAGAACTACGGGCGTGCTTTTGACCAAACCTTGTGGCTGGACGAGCTTCTTGAGGCGCTAAAGATGAAGGAGACCTTTATTGCAGGTGTTTCCTATGGTGCATACTTGGCCTACCACTATGCCACGATGAGACCATCGAGAGTTATTAGAATCGTTTGCATGGCTGGTCGTATTCCAAGCAGCTCCTTTGAAGTCATGAGCAAAATGATAAAGGCGTTCATGCCTGAGGCATTATTCCCATCAGAGAAGAATGGCAGGAGACTGCTGCGAAAGCTAGGCGGACCGAAGCCCTCGCCCTTCGAACAGGATGCAGAGCTGATGCATCACTGGCTTCTACTGTTGAAGCACTTCAACAATCGATCCATGATGAAGCATAAAATCACGCTATTCAGCGATGAGGAACTTCAGCCTTTACAAGAAAGAGCACTCTTTCTGATTGGTGACCAAGACCCCTTAAGCTATTACCCCAAAGCCATACAGAAGCTCGATCGACTTCAACTCCCTTACATCATCTTGAAATCCGCAGGACATGCCATTAATCATGAACAACCGAAGCTTGTAAATGATCAGATCATTTCGTTTTTTAAAGGTGAAAACCCCACTCATTTATTGTTGGAAGAGGAAGACTATAGAAGTATCTTATAAACTATCGTTTCTCCTTGCTAGGAGTGTCGATGAGATCATGATCTTGAAATCCTATAGCATCATTTGGGCAATCGAGGTTTGTCTGTGAATGAGTTTTCAGAGGGTGGTAAAGGTGCAGCAAAGGGCATTACGCCCTTTTTTTGTCTAGGCATCACGGCGATAAGTCTAATAGGATATCGAAATGCTTAACCGAGGAGGCGGTTGATTGGAAATGATAATGATGATCGGATAAATCCTTGTCGTAACGGCTTATGTCCATGAAGTCAGGCAATATGATCATTAAGGACGAGTACCAGCGTAATGACTATTTCATTAAGGCTTATCTTTTGGAAAAACCAAGTCAATTCTCAATCATACCGCTGGGCTAAGAAATAGATAAGTTGAACTGAAATCCGCATCAACATTACAGCATATACAAACTTTAATTTATGGGAGATCATCAGGATGACTTACACAGAGGAGCTTACACGATTTGTAGCCATTATGAAAGAAGAATTGATGGATAGCCTAACAGGCATTTATTTGCATGGATCGCTGGCTATGGGCTGCTTCCATGCATCAAGCAGCGATATGGATCTGCTTATCATTGTGGAGGAGCCTATTGCAAAACACACAGCTCGAAAGATCATTTCACGCGTTGTGGAACTGGAAAAGAATCAGTCAAGTAAGCGGGGCTATGAGTTTAGTATTGTAAAGGGACAGGTGCTTAAGCCGTTTCAATATCCAACCCCCTTTGAACTGCATTATTCAGAGTCTCATCGTGATCGATACGAATATGATCCAGAGTATGTATGCGGTGGTGGAGAGGATAAAGATCTAGCTGCGCATTTTGTCGTTGCCCTTGAGCGTGGACTTTGTATGTATGGCGATCCGCTAAGCGATGTGTGTGATCCTGTTCCGCGAGAGGCTTATGTGGATGCCATCTATTACGATATTCAAGATGCAAAGAACGGTATCCTTGACGAGCCTGTCTATAAGGTGCTTAACCTCTGCAGGGTGCTGATGTTTCTGCAAGATGGCGTTGTTGCCTCCAAGCAAGAAGGAGGGGAATGGGGCATTCATCATGTTCCAAACGACTATCAGGCTATGATCGAGGGCTGTCTTTATGCTTATAAGCATGGAACTTCCATCACTCATGTGAATGAGAATGCTGCCTTGTCATTTGCAGACCACATGCTTAAGGAGATCGAACGTTTAAGATCATCTTGAAGATCTAGAGTAATATGGAGTGGAATATCTTACCAAATATCGTGGGGATGTGGGGGACTTGTATATGGCTGTAAAAGGCGTTTTATTTGATTTGGATGGTACTTTGCTTGATCGAGATACTTCGCTGCTGTCCTTTGTTCGAGATCAATATGATCGCATCACGGATCTGCATGGGATAGACAAGGAGATGTATGTCACTCGATTTGTTCAACTAGACCAACGCGGATACGTATGGAAGGATAAGGTGTATCAGCAGCTTATTCAAGAATTTGATTTGTCCTTGTTGTGGCAGGACCTGCTGGAAGATTACATGAATGGCTTCGGACGGCATTGTATTGGATTTCCCCATCTGCATGAGATGCTTCAAGCATTAAAGAGCCTGGAGATCAAACTCGGCATGATTACCAACGGGTATGGTACATTCCAACTGAACAATATTCATGCGCTTGGCATTCACGAATACTGTGATGTAATTCTTATTTCCGAAGTAGAAGGCTTGCGCAAGCCTGATCCAGCCATATTCGAACGGGCTCTGACTAGACTTGGCTTAGCGCCTCATGAGGCCGTATTTGTAGGGGATCATCCAGACCATGACGTGGCGGCAAGCCGGGCTGTGGGGATGAAGGGATTATGGAAAGCAGATCTTCAGATTACTAAACCTGTTGAATGCGATGCCGTGATACGAGATCTACTCGATATCTGTTCGTTTGTAGAACAGAAGCAATTGCGTGTATAAGGAATGTGTGCATCATGTTGAAAAAGTGGCGGGGAGATGATGGATTTCAACGAAAAAAATAGGCTTATGCTGGTTCTCCTTATCGTAGCAGGCGGTCTAAGTTTATTGATCGATGTTGCACACCCCACCCTGCATCTTCTTGTCATCACCATACTGGTCCTGACAGCAGTCGTTAAGGGATGGAACGTTACCGCTGAGGAGGAAGAAACGCGGTTTATGGTCAAATGGGATCGAAGAAGAAGTAAAGGGTTATGGAGATATGTAATGCTCAAAGGGGTGAAGACGAGCTTATATTTGATCGTCCTTAGCCTATACGGACAGTACGTAGGCAATGATACGAATCCAACTGATATCGCACGTCTTATACCCAAGGGCTTTATGTCAATAACCGTTATTATCATTGCTATTCTAGGGCTTGGCCTTTTCACAGGATGGATGGATTGGAAACATAGTGAAAAGAAATATGCTCGCATCAAGGGAACCTCTCTACCGAGATCCACGAATACGAGAAATGAGGGTCTGAAATGAGAATACTAGTCGCTCAACCCAAGCATGAGTCGAATCTAGAGCAGCTTTGTACGGAAATGGTGGAACACGTGGCCGCAGAAACAGGAGGCTTGGATATGATAGCGCACCCTATCGGGGTAGGGATGTTCAGTGAAGAGCAAGGGAGGTCCTTTATTTAGAACCCAAAACTGCAATAGAATTGTAATAAGCCAAGGAGAATCTGCGAAAATGAATCTCAAGATACGACCTGTAGATCGCGATATCTGGTATGAATGCACGGCGCTTAAGGTCAGCCAAGAGAATGGCGTATCCTATGTGCTACCCGTTGTATATTCGTTAGCAGAGTGCTGCTTCGAAACACATCTGAGGCCGCTCGCCATAATGGAAGAGGAGCAGATTGTTGGATTCTCGATGTATGCAAAGGATCTGGATGATGGACGATTCTGGATCTATGTGTTTATGATAGACGAGCAGCATCAAGGCAAGGGTTATGGTAGAGAGGGCCTAAGGCAAGTGCTGCAATATATTCATGATCAGGAAGGAACTTCTGAGGTCATCATTGGCCATAAGCCTGATAACCTTCGTGCTGCTCACCTATATGAAGCGGTAGGGTGCAAGAGGACGGGTGAATGTATCAATGGCGAGGTTATTAGACGCTATCGGTTTGGAGAGCAGCAAGCTGGGTCCCATTGATCGACTGAAACGTTCAGGCTTCTATATAAGGGAGCATGTTGATTCATTCTAGTCTTTCTTGAAGAAAAGCATCATGAGCTAATATCCATTCTCAATAACAACATCAATGAGGGGGAGGACAGGATGGTACACATTCAACGAAACCCAGATCTAGATTCAGCCTTTCAAGCCATGTCAGAAGGCTTTCAGGATTATATCATTCCGTTCAACTTGACAAGAGAGAAATTTGAGGCGCGATTTTTAGGACAGGACGGAAATGCTCTTGAGCATTCTGTTGTTGCATATGATCATGAGCGCCCAGTCGCCCTTTGGCTCAATGGAGTGAAGATGGTGGATGGCATGCGGACGATGCGCTGCGGTGGGCTGGCTGTCGTTCCCGAATATCGCAAGCAGGGAATCGCAACTTCACTTTATGAAGCCCAATTGGCGTATGCCAAGGCGCTGCAGGTAAAGAAGCTGCAACTGGAAGTCATACAGGGCAATATGCCGGCCATACAACTGTATGAACGTCTGGGCTATCAGGCATTTAGAGAGATAGGTTATTTTTCTATCCAACCAACTAGCAATGAGTCCCATCAATTTACATCATTGGAAGCTTCCTTGTTTTTCGAGCAGTATCAACGACTTGTCCCTCGCCCGATCTGGCAGCAGGATCAGCATGTGATGGAGTGGGTCAACGCTGAATACTATGAGCATGAGTTGGGTTTTGTTGCAGTCAAGCAAGGGGTTGTATATGCCGTTCTCGCAGCGAAGAATGATATCGCACAGCTTGCCACGGTTGCCGCTTCTACCCTTGAAGGGGAGCAATTCCATATGCAGTCAACCGAAGTAGACGTCTGGGCTGACCTCATCCAGGCAGGTTGGACGCAAGGGAGCATCAAGCAATTTGAAATGGAACTGCTTCTGTAGCAGAACGTAGACTGTGGAACACATCGTTTGAACGGGGAGTTGGGAGCAATCGTATATCATAAAGGAGCCGGTAAACATGTTGGATAAGCGCGGCAGAAAGATTGCAGAAGGCGGATGTGCGGAAATATTTGAGTGGGAAGAGGGGTCAAAGATACTAAAGCTGGCAAGGCCCAATATTTATTATGGAGATGCAGCCGTTGAATATCAAAAAAATCTAACGGTCTGGGAAAGTGGAATTCCGTCTGCGAGGCCGTTCGAGCTTGTGGACATCGAGGGAAGGCCGGGCATTGTGTTTGAACGAATTATTGGTGATACGCTTACCGAGCGATTTATTCGCCAAGGGCTCCAGCAAGCGGACATTCATGGAGATGGGGAATTAGTAAGAGTGACTGCTCAATTGCTGTATGATATTCATCAGCGTAATGATGTTCCGCTTCCGCCCTCACAGAGAGAGCAGCTTATCTATGCGATCCAGCATGCTGTCCAATTAAGCGAAGCTGAAAGGGAGCATATTGTGAACAGCCTGAGACCCCTTCCGCAGAAGGCACAGCTGTGCCATGGTGACCCGAACCCCCACAACATTTTGATTCAAAAGGACAATAAGCCTCTCCTCATCGATTGGATGAATGCTGCAATCGGGAATCCCGAAGCAGACTTAGCGGAGTATATCATCATGATACGCTATGCGGTGCTTCCAGCTGATATGCCAGAACCGATCTTGAAGATGTTCGATCAGGTACGGGAGCTGATGATTGAGCGTTTCATGGAGGAATATACGAGAAAATCAGGTATTACACATGCAGAGGTGGAGCCATGGCTCGTCCCGATTGCCGCTCGAAAACTGACAGTAGACAGCATTCCTGATGCGGAAAAAGAACGATTGCTTCATTTTATCCGAGAGAATCTGTCTATGCATGATCTTGGAGAGATTCAGACTGAGGAGGTAAACCCTTGAGCTTATCGATAGAAGTTCTTCATATTGATGCGTTCACGACGATTCCGAATATGGGCAATCCTGCCGGAGTTGTGCTGCATGCAGAAGTCTTAACCCCAGCGCAGATGCAGGAGATTGCGAAAAGGGTTGGTTTTAACGAGACGGTATTTGTCCTGCCTTCAAGTGAAGCGGATGTGAAGCTTAAATATTATACGCCTGGTCATGAAATGAACCTTTGCGGCCATGCGACGATGGCGGCGATCTATGCTTTGGCGAACCATGATCCAGAACGTGAGAGCAAGGAAAGACTCGATCAATTGACGGTGGAGACAAATGTGGGCATTCTGCCTATAACGGTTCGCGCTGACGAGCACTCCGACATGCTGATTCAAATGCAGCAAGCGAGGCCTCAGTTTATTCCGTTTGAAGGAGATAAGGAGAGACTGATGTGGTCCATGGGTCTAAACCAAAGTGTGCTTCACTCAGAGCTGCCGATTGTGTATGGAAGCACGGGAATCTGGACGCTGCTTATTCCGCTTGCGAATTTGGATTGTTTTTCGAGGATGGAGCCGAAAAATGAGCATTTCCCTGAGCTGCTGACGGAAATGCCGCGCGCTTCTTTGCATCCATTCTGCATGGGGGCACATGATGTGAAGGCCTTCATGCATGCGAGACATTTCTCTTCACCGTATTCAGGAACGATTGAAGATCCTGCGACAGGCACGGCATCAGGAGTCATGGGTGCCTATTATATGCAGTATGCTGCACCTGAGCTGACGAATCTGTCCTTTACCGTCGAACAAGGTACAGAGATTGGGAAGGACGGTCGTGTTCATGTAGAAGCGAAGCGAAATGGCGGGCATGTCGATATTTATGTGGCAGGAACTGCAGCTTACGTAAGCACAATGACTATTGAACTAGAGGGTAGTGAGATTACACGTTAACCTACGCATTTGTAGGGATAGGTGGGCCTTGGAAAGACGTGAACGAAATGATGGACACTTTCCATCAAAATAGATCGAACTTCTTGCTACTTCAAAATGACATGAGGCCTGAACATGTAATCAACAGAAAGGGGGATTATGATGGATGATAACTTTTCCCGCTCATTCCGATTGGAGCAGCTTCTACAGCAGCAGCGTAAGAAGCATAGGCTTCATGAGCCAATCCTGTTTCAAGAATGTGTGGCGGCGTTGGGTGAAGGCGTTATCGTCTACAGTGAAGATAAAACGACGGAAATGTATGAGTGGTTTGAAGAATTATTCGACTTCACCTCCTCGGGGCGAATGATCTGGGACCGTCTTTTCCATTCCCACATCACGTTGCCCCAACTTCAAGAGCGATGTTCTTCCATTGAGGAAGAGGTCTATGTCCTCTGGAGTCATGATCCAAACCCATTAATTCGCTGCCGTTTAGCAACGATTCTTGAGCACATCGAGGATGTATTGGCGGTATCTGGTGATACTTGGCTTTGGAAGCCTGATCATGTATTAATCGAATTTTCTCGTGATGAGGATATACGTATTCATATGACATCGTGAATTGCGTTTCGGTAAAACAATAGTAGTACGTTCGGACCTTTACATGTGAAGGTCCTATTTTGTGTTCTTGCTGCTGGACGATTATTGCTAACTCCTCACACTATTATAATGAAGAAACACGAATAGAAATCAAACTTCATCTTGGAGCGCTCATCACATTTTTGGTAAGGAAGTCCTGAATCAGGTTTGTTTTATTATGGAAGGAAGTGATTGAAACTTGAGATGGGCATTGAACATATTTCGCAACGAGATTAATCTTGTCGAGCTGATTATGGTAAGAGATAGGGCAACAGATCGTACGACTGGACTATACCGTCATGACAGGATAGAGCCATGTTCCTACTTTATGAACCACTGGTTTCATGGAAGGATACCTAAGGATACAAACTTCGTTCAGGATTAGGTGCTATAACGAGGGAGCACATGAGTGGGCTGTACAAGTTAAATAAAGGGAATATCATGCAATCTGCATCACAAGTCAATATGCATGTTTATTCATATGGTGTACAAGGACATGGGAGATGAGAACAAAAAGAAAGAACGAGACGAGAGGAGGAAACGTGATAACGAAAGGGATGTAAGCGCAAACAATAATTGAGAAAGTACTGAAAATTTGCAGTGGCTTTCGTATATTTTGTGTAAAACCGGAAACAATGTGACGCGATTACACATATTATAAGCTCAGTGCCATATATTAGGACTGTAATATTCCCCACTGAATATTTTCTGATAGCGGACCTAGCACGTTAGTTTGATGCTTTATTGCATTAACCAGATGTATGTCCTTGGTATTTAACAGCATTCCATCGAAGCTCCATATCGAACAGTTAATCTGTCATAGCCCTGGCACATCATAAAATCATGTCTCAGGATGCATGACTTTACTTATGTTGTAATACTCATTAGATCTATGGGGATAGTTTGAAATTTACAGGCGGGGGAGCTTGATGATTGACATTCATACACATATTTTACCTGAACTGGACGATGGCTCGGCTTCACTGGAGATGTCTTTAAGTATGGCTCGAATGGCAAGTTCGCAAGGAATCCGTCATATGATCGCAACGCCACATCACCGAAACGGTCGTTATGTGAACGATGCTGCACACATTCGAGATGCTGCCTCAAGGTTGAATGCGGAGCTGGAGCTAAGAGAGATTCCGCTTAGAATCCATGAAGGACAGGAGATCAGAGTTTATAAGGAACTGCTGGATGATATCGTTCAAGCCCAGACATTAGCGATGCTAAATCACTCTAGATATATACTGCTCGAACTACCCTCTACATCCGTCCCCCCCAATATCTTGGATCTGATTTATGAACTCCGACTATTAGGCAAAGTCCCGGTCCTTGCGCATCCGGAACGCAATGCAGAATTATTGGAAGCTCCCGATAAGCTTGTTCGAATCATCGAGGCAGGAATGCTATGTCAGATTACCTCTCAATCGCTTCAAGGCACCTTTGGAAAAAAAATAAAGGCTATGGCATGGCAGCTGTGCAAGCAACAGCATGTTCATGTTATTGCCTCCGATTGCCACAATGATGGGAATCGACCCCCGGACTTGCATCTTGCCTATCAGCTCATCGAATCAAAGCTCGGACTCAATTATGTTGAGTACCTTCTTAGCAATGCTAGTCGTGTGCTTCATAACCTGGAGGTGACAGGTTATCATACGACAAGCAGCAAACGATTGTGGAAGTTGTGGTGGAGAAAAGGCTAATTCATGCTTTCAAACTGTGTGATGAGGTGAAATCAGGATGACAAGAAAGAAGCTGTTATTATCGATCTTAGCTTTTAATCTTGCATTTGGCACGTTAACACTATTTCCTTCAAGCTTTAGCTCGTTAGGATCATCTGTTAACACAGCGCATGCTGCGGAGTCTCAAGAAAAAACGGAATCTGCCTATTCTCAGCTGCTAGCTAAAAAAAGTAAGATATACATTGAGTTAAATGAAAGTGAATTGAAACTTCTCGAAAACGTTCGACGCAATATTTCAAAGATTCGAAGCAAGGATATCGAGTCGGTGTGGAACCGTATTGCACAGCTGAAGAAGCAGCATGGACCAGGTTATGAGGATGTAACCGAACCACGGGTTCGCAAGCTTATTCAAGTGCTATTAACCTTTGTGTACAGCAAGGACAACAAGGTCATTGACCAGATCAATCAGGATCCTGAACTGAAAAATCTGCTTAACAAGCTGGCTAAGCTCACGGGTATACCCAATGGACTCCAGGGTATAAGCATGAACGATGCGTTGGCTTTCTTCGAAGAAATTGAAGCCCAGCTGCGCAAGAAAATCAAATCCATGGAGCTGGAAGATTTCTTAGAGCTGGCGACGGATAGTAAAGCCGCTAAAGAAACCATCAGCAACATTCTTTATGCTGTAAAGGTGACATCTAAAAATCCAATTGCCGGCATTATACAAAAATTGGACTTGAATGATGAAGATATTACAAACATCATTGAGCGCATTGATCCGGGCAATAAAGCCTCTCTCGCCATCATTTTTGCCTATGCGAAGTCGAAAACCGTTGTCAGCTATACCATTCAATATCAAGGCAGAGTAGAGATACCGCACCTTAGTGTATTGGGAAAAAGCATTCCGCCAGCGGTTCTGAATTGGAAAAAGATTAGCGGCTCCGATAAGATCAGGGTTGAAAATGGGAAGATCATATTGGATAGCTCCGTCAATACCGCAACAGCCGTTATCGCTGCAACTGATAAGCTGTTCGGTCGTGAGCTGTACCGAACTGCGATCACCCTTACCTACAAAGCAAAGCCTGATCCTATCATTATTCCTACACCCGCTCAGATTCAAGGTATCGTAGGAAGGACCCTGTTAGAGTTTGCGGATCTTGATATAAAGCTTGAACATGCAAATGGCTGGTACCGCCGATCCTTGTTAAAGCAGGCGCAATCGACATTGGAGCGTTCGGTATCACGAATCGCGAGATTCAATCTGTCTAGTTTCGTGAAGGTAGAAGGCAATCGCGCTTCGCTTGAGCTTGACGTACCGCAGGTAACCGAGGCCCTTAAGAAGATTACGGTGGATGTGAAGACCTTAAAAGATAACTATGAGAAGCTGGATCGTAAAGTAAATACGCCGAAGATTGAATATAGCTTTGACTTCGGCGAAGTGAACGCTAGCCGTATCGATTTGAGCTTGCCTAAGCCAGTGCTTGCTGAAGCGAAGGCATTAGGCGTCACTCATCTTGCACTTCGTGTGAATGGGATTACGGTATCCCTTCCATTGAAAGCCTTCGAGGGAGATGCCGTGCTGCAACTTACGAAGCAATCCTCGATACCAGGTCTTGTACATCCACTTCGTTCGGAAGCCTACCAATTGGATTGGCTGCATGACGGCAAGACGATTGGTCTAAAGCAGCCGATTGAGGCAAGATTCCATGTCTTGAACGTGAGCGATCCCGCTCTGCTTACATTGGCAGAACACAGCCGGGGCCACACGGTTCTGCAAGGTGGAACTTACGATGCAGAACAGAAGACACTGAATATTACGGCGTATGCAGGCTCTACCGTAGGAGCAGCCGAGTATCAGAATCAATATACAGACATTGCGCCTGTTCAAAGCTGGGCTGGTCATGCAATAGATGTGACATCTGCCAAGGGGATATTCGAAGGAAAGGGAAAAGGACTGTTCAAGCCCTATGACAAGCTGACGCATGCTGAATTCATCAAGCTTCTTGTGAAGACCTTGGATCATAAGCTTGATAAGGGTGTAGTTCCCTACCAAGAGGCGAGCGGGAAGGATTGGTATGCGCCATATCTTCAATCGGCTGTTCAGTCTGGCTTAATCGAGGAGAAGGCAAAGGCTTCATTCCTTCCGAATGTGGCGATTACAAGAGCCGAGTTGGCGGCTATAGCAGCGCAGGCCATTCACCTGTTGGATGTGAAGCCGATCGAGGGCAATCCGCTTGATGAGCTGCGCAAGTATAAGGACGCGAATCAAATTCCGATTCACCTGCGTGCGAGTGCTGCGATTGCGATTCAATATGGACTTATTACCGGCAAGACCAAGGATCGATTCGAGCCAAATGCGACAACAACTAGAGCTGAGGCGGCGGTAATCCTATATCGCATCTTGACATTGAAATAGTCATGAGGAGGTTATCATGGACATTGACATCAAGGGTCTCTTGCTCATTCTCCGTAAAAAGTGGTGGTGGATCGTAAGTATTGTATCCATCGCCACGATTGCTGCGGGGGTAACCAGCTACTACTTGGTGAAGCCAACCTATGAAGCATCGAGCCAAATTATCGTGAATTCCACCAAGGGTGCGGGAGAAGGCGCGATTAGCATTAACGAAGTAAACATGGATCTTCGTCTTATTGAAACGTATAAGGAGATTGTAAAAAATGTGTCCATGATGGAAAAGGTGACGACGGCGTATCCTGAACTTGGCTTTACGGCGAGTCAGCTCGCAAGCAAAGCAAAGGTCAATTCCGTAAACAACACGCAGGTGATCACCATCTCTTTCCAAGATGCCTCCTACCTCAAAGCTGCGAACACGGTAAACGCAATCTCTATCGTTTTTCAAAAAGAAATTCCGAAGCTTATGAAGACAGATAATGTATCAATTCTGGGCATAGCAGATGTGAATGCATCGCCATCGCCAGTTAGTCCGAAGACGCTGTTCAATATCACCATCACTTTTATGATCTCATTCCTCGTATCCATTGGATGGATTCTATTGATTGAATATTTGGACGATACGGTAAAGAGCGAAGAGGAGATCCAGAAGATATTAGAGCTGCCGAATCTCGCCACCGTAGGGGTTATCCATGATTCCGATTATGAGGTCATCCAAAACCAAACCTTACAGAAGAAAGGAAAAATAAAGAATGTCTCAATCGGACACGAAGCTTAATATCATTACGGCTCAGAATCCGCTGTCTCCTATCTCGGAGATTTATCGAACCCTGCGCACGAATATTCAATTTTCATCCATCGATTGTCCGCTGAAGACGATCATGGTGACCTCGGCGGCGCCGGGGGAAGGAAAGACAACGACACTTACGAATTTGGCGGTTGCCTATGCGCAGGCAGAATTGCGTGTCATCATCGTGGATGCCGATCTTAGGAAGCCGTCCATTCATGAGATGTTTCACTTATCTAACCGAGTGGGAGTGACCAACGTGCTCGCGCATCAGGCACCCTTGGAGACGTCCATTTTGCAAAGCAGCATCCCGAATCTGGATATTCTACCGGCGGGGACGCTCCCGCCGAATCCTTCAGAGCTGCTGGCATCCAAGCATATGGAGAAGCTCATACAGGAGCTCTCCGTCACCTACGACATTGTATTTGTGGATACGCCGCCTGTTCTGTTGGTCACAGATGCGCAGCTTATGGCTGCAAAGTGCGATGGCGTCTTGCTAGTGGTCCATTACGGCAAGGTCAAGCGTGAAGAATTGAAGAAAGCAAAGAAGAATCTAGAGCGTGTGAACGCCAAACTATTAGGCACGGTACTGAACAAGCATGCACAGAAAAAGTCGACTCCCTATCACTATTACTCAAGTATGCAGTAGCTTTCATGCGAGCGTGCAAAGCTCAAGATCAGATGATGGAGGTCGATCATGAATCAGTTGAGAGAGAGGGCAAGTAGAGAGAACCATACTGATGTGGTGTATGCAAGGCAGGTAGAGCTGTCGAATCCCTTTTATGTGGTAAAAAGAATGATCGATATGCTATTCGCGGGTGCGCTTCTGACCATCACCTCGCCTATTCTCGTGCTGCTGATGGTGCTGATCAGACTGGAGTCCAAAGGCCCTGCCATTTATGTGCAGGAGAGAGTCGGATATATGGGCAAGTCCTTCTATATCTACAAGCTTCGCTCCATGGTGTCTGACGCCGAGAAGAACGGCCCGCAGTGGGCAAGCCGCAACGATGCAAGGGTAACGCGTATTGGCGGCTTTATTCGCAGGACACGTCTCGACGAGCTGCCGCAGCTCATTAATGTACTGCGAGGCGAGATGAGCCTGATTGGGCCAAGGCCTGAGCGAGAGCCGTTCGTGAAGCAGTTCAACGAACGAATTCCTGGATTCTACATGAGAGTGTATATGAAGCCAGGGTTGACTGGACTGGCGCAGGTAAACGGAGGCTATGAGCTTACGCCTGAAGAGAAATTCAAGATGGATATGGAGTATATCAACCATCATAGTCCCAAGATGGAAACGCAAATTTTTTTCAAAACGATCATGGTCGTACTCACTGGAAGCGGTGCTCGATGAATGCTGATACAGCAATAAAAGAAGCCATCAACACATCCTCACAAGAGGTGCAAGCATGAAAGTATGTGTCATTTCCAGCAGCGCTCCGTCCCTGATGACCTTCCGTATCGATATGATGAGAGCCTTTCGCAAGCAGGGGCATCAAGTCATGGCGATCGCACCTGAGCCTGGTTGTGATTGGGAGGCCCCATTCTTAGCAGAAGGCATCCAATATCATTCCATCCCCATTTCCCGCAACGGACTTAATCCTATTCAAGATCTCCTCACACTCTCTCGATTAACGCGCAAGCTGAAGCGAGAGCAGCCAGATGTCGTATTCGCTTATCAAGCCAAAACTATTGTTTACGGTTGTATCGCTTCGAAGCTGTCAGGAATAACGTCCATTTATGCGATGGTAGCAGGATTAGGCTCCATCTTTCGAAGCGGCGGCAAGCCGAATATGAAGTCTTCTCTTTTAAAATTCATTCTCACTTTACAGTACCGTGTTGCATTAAGCTGCTGCCAGCGCGTATTTTTTCAAAATCAGGATGACATCGATGTGTTTGCTTCGCAGTCGATCGTTCGTCCGACTCAGCCATGCCTTGTTAATGGCTCTGGTGTCAATCTAGATGATTATACAGCTCAGCCGATCCCGGCGTCACCGGTGTTCCTCTTTGTCGGCCGCCTTATCCGAGACAAAGGCCTGATGGAATACATGGAGGCAGCTAGACTCGTGAAAAGAAAGCATCCCAAGGCGCGCTTTCAGCTTGTGGGTCCCTTTGATACGAACCCGACAGCCCTTAGCCCAAAGGATCTTGAGCCTTATATCGAGGATGGCTCGATCGAATATCAGGGAGAGGCACAGGATGTTCGTCCCTATCTCACGGCCTGCTCCGTGTTTGTTCTGCCTTCCTATCACGAAGGTACGCCAAAAAGCATCTTAGAAGCGATGGCAACAGGCAGACCGATACTCACGACAGATGCCCCAGGCTGCAGGGAAACGGTGGTTCATGGTCATAACGGGTATCTCGTTCCTGTTCAAGATGTTCAAGCCTTGGCTGAACGGATGGAGGAATTGCTAGAGAACCACGATGACCTATCGGTCATGGCGGATGCAAGCCTTCGCATCTGCAAGGAAAAGTATGATGTGAACAAGGTCAATCACATTCTTCTTAAGACGATGCAATTAAATCAAGTGGAGGTTGCTCCTATGCTGGAAGAGATCAAGGATCGAAAGCAAGCAATTGCGGTGGTGGGGCTGGGTTATGTTGGGCTTCCGCTTGCGGTTGCATTCTCGAAGCAAGCCAAGGTCATTGGCTATGACAGCAATGACAAGAAGATTGCCAAATATCAAGAAGGCATTGACCCTACCAATGAGGTGGGTCATGAAGCGATAAAGAACTGTACGGTACAGTTTACAAGCAATCCGGAGCGAATAACAGAAGCCTCCTTCATTGTTGTTGCAGTCCCAACGCCTGTGGATCGGCACAATAAGCCGGATCTTGGCGCCATTCAGGGTGCAAGCCAGATTGTCGGACGTCATCTAAGGCAAGGTGCAATCGTCGTCTATGAATCTACCGTTTATCCCGGCGTCACGGAGGAGATCTGCGTCCCTATTCTTGAAAAAGAGTCGGGCTTAACCTATGGAATCGACTTCAAGGTAGGGTACTCTCCAGAGCGTATTAACCCTGGCGACAAGGTGCACCGCTTGGAATCGATCATCAAGATCGTAGCAGGCAGCGATCAGGAAAGCCTTGATACGATTGCAGCGGTATATGAGCTCATCATCGAGGCAGGGGTCTATCGCGCTTCATCGATCAAGGTGGCGGAAGCTGCCAAGGTGATTGAGAATGCACAGCGCGATATTAATATTGCCTTTGTCAATGAGCTGTCGATCATCTTCAATCGGCTCGGCATCGATACGCTCGATGTGCTGAAGACAGCGGGAACGAAGTGGAACTTCTTGAACTTCCGGCCAGGACTTGTAGGAGGCCACTGCATTGGTGTGGACCCTTACTACTTAACGTATAAGGCTGAAGAGATCGGCTACCATCCTGAGGTTATTCAGGCAGGCAGGCGCATCAATGATTCGATGGGCAAATATGTGGCGGAAAGTGTCGTCAAGCAGCTCATCCGAGACAATTGCCCAGTTAAGGGCGCCAATGTGCTGATGATGGGCGTTACGTTCAAAGAGAATGTGCCCGATGTGAGAAATTCGAAGGTCATTGATATTATTCGAGAGCTGCAGGACTATGAAGTGAATGTCTTCGCTGTGGATCCTTATGCGGATCAGGAAGAGATTGAGCATGAATACGGCATTCATTTGGAAACAGAAATACCGCTGGTAGATGCCATTGTCGTTGCCGTCAATCATCAGGAATTCATCAATATGAATCTGGACCGCCTGCGTGAGCATTATGCAGCTGGAAGAAGCGTTCTGATTGATGTGAAGGGTGTCTTCGATCGAACGGAAGCCGAAGCAGGAGGATTCAAATACTGGAGGTTATAAATGGGCTACGAACATGTCATATTTCCTGAAGGAACCGTCGTCTTGGTTACAGGAGCTGCGGGCTTCATTGGTTCCAATATTGCAGAGGCTTTGCTGAATAAGGGCGTCAAGGTTCGAGCGCTTGATAACCTCTCTCTTGGGAAAATGGAGAATATCTCTTCGTTTCTAACTCATCCCAAGTTTGAATTTATTAAAGGCGATATTCGCAGCTTCGAGATCTGCCAGCTCGCCTGTGACGGCGTGGATTATGTCATCCACCAAGCAGCCTTAGGCTCCGTGCCGCGCTCCATTGAAGATCCATTGCTTTACGAGGAGAACAATATCAAAGGCACGCATCATATGCTGGAAGCGGCAAGGCTTGCCGGCACCGTGAAACGATTTGTGTATGCCTCCTCTTCTTCCGTCTATGGAGATTCTCTGGACCTTCCGAAGGAAGAAGGATATGAAGGCAAGCTGCTTTCTCCTTATGCGGTAACGAAGGCAGTGAACGAGTATTACGGCTCCCTTTATACTCGCTTGTACGGCTTGCCTTGTATAGGACTTCGCTACTTTAACGTGTTCGGTCCTAAGCAGGACCCGGACTCGCAGTACGCAGCTGTAATACCGATCTTCTCGAAAAAGCTGCTCTCTGGCGAACGGCCGATCATCAACGGCAACGGATCGCAAACCCGTGATTTCACCTTCATCGACAACGTCGTTGAAGCGAATCTCAAGGCTTGCTTCGCTGATGAGGATGCGTGCGGTGAAGTTTACAATATCGCCTATGGCGAACGATTCAGCGTCGAAGAGATGCTTCAGAAGATGTGCGAGCGCTATAATGTTCCCTTTGCCCCCATTTATGGCCCGAGTCGTACCGGTGATATTCAGCATAGTCTAGCGAACATAGCAAAGGCGAAGCAGAAGCTTCAATATGATGCCGAATGGAGCTTTAACGAAGGCTTCGATCAAGCGGCAGAGTGGTATCGGCAGTACTTCACCTAATGGAATCCATTCAGATTCGCCCAACTATAAATACTGGAGGAAAGCTATGCACGCCGTATGCAGATGGCACCAACGGGCAAAGCGGCTGAAGCAGCTTCGAGTTCCGTTTTTGCCCAAGCTTATCACGATATTTATTCGCATCGTCTTTGCATGTGATCTCCCGATCGATGCTGATCTTGGCAAGGATGTGAAGCTCTTTCATAACGGCCTAGGCGTCGTTATTCACCGACGTGCTCGAATTGGGAGAGGCACCAGCATTTATCAGAACGTTACCATTGGCGGCAACGGCCGGACAGGAGACGCGAATGGGGTGCCGATCATCGGCGAGCATGTCTTCATAGGAGCAGGCGCTGTCATTATGGGCCCCATTATGATTGGCGATCACGCCAAGATCGGTGCTAATTCGGTCGTGACAAGATCGGTGCCAGCCTATGGTGTTGCTTATGGCGCTCCAGCTCAGCTGGTTCGCACCGAGCAGCCTGGTAAAGAGGTGGTTCTTTCATGAGCATATCTCCAAAGCGTATTCTGCATGTCTTTTCCCGCATGGATCGAGGCGGCGCAGAGACGAGAATCATGGATGTGTACCGGCATATTGACCGCTCGCTCGTTCAATTTGACTTTCTCGTTATGGAGCCTGGACAGCATCATTATGATACGGAGATTGAAGAGCTGGGCGGAAGAAAATTCAAGGTTCGTCACCCGCGGGATGGCGGTACACTGCTTCACCTTTTCGATCTCGTGCGGTTGTTTAAAAGGAAAGGGCCCTTCCAAGCCATTCATGCGCATACGGCTCATCATGAGGGAATCGTTGCGCTTGCTGCACGCCTTGCTGGGCTCGGGCGCGTCATCTGCCATGCTCGAACGACAGGTTCATCCTGCTCAAGCTCCAAACTGAAGCGTGCTGCGATATGGTTCGGAAGGCAGCTTATTCTGATCTTCGCTACTCGGTTGCTCGCGATCAGTAAAGAAGCAGGACGGTATTTATTTGGCGAGCGCGCCGTTAAGCGGCAGAAGGTCGAAGTTGTGCCGAATGCGATTGATTTATCCTCCTACGAGCAGCTTCCTGAACCGAACAAGGAAAGCCTGCGCCATGAGCTCCTTATTCCGCCATGTCAGCTGCTGCTCGGGCACGTGGGGAGATTCAATCCCGTAAAGAATCATCAATTTCTCATCTCGCTGCTTCACCATCTTCGCAGCCAAGGCGTGGATGCTCGTCTAGTGCTTGTTGGAGGCGGTGTGCTGCAAGCTCAAATCAAGCAGCAAGCCGCAG
This sequence comes from Paenibacillus sp. 1001270B_150601_E10, assembly GCF_015558675.1. Lineage (GTDB taxonomy): Bacteria > Bacillota > Bacilli > Paenibacillales > Paenibacillaceae > Paenibacillus_B. The sequence continues at coordinate 48,904 of NZ_JADMOL010000019.1, forward strand.
GCTCAGGCATCGATTCCTTTGTTCATTTTCTTGGTGTAAGACAGGATATTCCGAAGCTTCTGCAAATGTTCGATGTGTTTGTCATGCCTTCGCTGTATGAAGGGCTCGGAGGGGCCGCGATTGAGGCTCAAGCCGCAGGAATCCCCTGTGTTGTTGCCTCTTCTCTTCCAGAATCGGTCGACATGGGCTTAGGCCTTGTTCAATTCTTATCCTTGGACCTTCCTATGGAAGAGTGGGCGGATTATGTCTGTCGGCAGGCAGCGAGAGCTCGGCCTACCTATGACTGCATTCGTGAGGCGTTCAGACAAAAAGGATTCCTGCTGGAGTGCGAGCTTGACAGCCTGCAGCGGGCTTATGAACTGCCTTTAACCAAGGAACAACAAACTGCGCAATGGAGGCTCAATGAAGCATGAATACATTACCGGCACGAATTCTGCAGGTTATTCCTTCTACTGGATATGGAGGCATCTCTTCGATGCTGATGAATCTTTATCGAGCACTTCCTACAGAGCAGGTGCAGTTTGATTTTGCGGCGTTTAACCGCGGTCCTCTTCATAATGAGATCGAGGCAAGGGGAGGGCGCGTGTTTTATTTTGAATATATGAAGAAGCAAGGGCTGCTTCGCTACATGAAGGCACTTAAGCGGCTTATTCATGACCACGGGCCGTACCAAGCGATTCATGTTCACAATGGATATAAAGGAGGCTTTGCGCTGCTTGCGGCACGCATGGCTGGCATCCCCACTCGAGTGTGCCACATTCATACAAGCAATGTGGAAGAGAAGTGGCAGAGGTCGATCATGCCGCTGCTGCGCGCAGTTTCGGTCGCTAATGCCACGAAGCGGTTGGCCTGCGGTGAAGAAGCAGGGAGGTTCATGTACGGCCAGCGCGACTTTGAGGTGCTGACCAATGCAATCCAGACCTCGGCTTACCAAGCGGGCACCCTTCAGGACCGATACCGGATACGCAAGGAGTGGGGCATTCCGAAGGATTGCTTTGTCATCGGTCATATTGGCCGATTATCGGCAGTAAAGAATCACGCCTTTATGCTCGATATTGCAGAGGAACTTCGCCGTCGCATAGACGGAGCGGCGTATCGAATGGTGTGCATCGGAGAGGGACCGTTAAGAGAGGAGCTTGAACGGGAGATTAGGGAAAGGAAGCTTCAGTCGCATATTCTGCTTGTAGGGACACGGGCTGATATTCCGTCCTGTCTGAACGCAGTAGATATGTATCTTTTCCCATCCCTCTTTGAAGGGCTTCCCGTCTCTTTGCTAGAGGCCCAGGCCGCGGCTCTGCCTTGCCTTGTATCATCGGGTGTTCCTCGCGAGTCCGATATTGAAGCGGGCCTTGTGCGATTTATGGACTTGAAAGAAGGCCCTGCTGCTTGGAGCGAAGCCATTGTAGAACGGTCCCGCATGGGGCTTGGCGATACGCTGCTGGCTGGCAAAAAGCTGGAGGAGAGGGGCTATGATGTCGCTCAGAATGTAAAGCGACTTACGCATATATATAATCTTGGAACCTAGTGCGAGTGCGTCGTAATGTACAGGAAACGTAAGATCATGGAGATTGCTCACAAAAGGGAGAGGAACCTATGCAGCAGCTGTACGAATCGAAGAGCCAAGGCTTCTCTTGGAGCAGCTTGGGCAGCGGGATAGGATGGAAAAACGGCCTCTTCTACATGGCGCTGATTGTGCTGCTGCTTCTATACGCCTGGCTTCAGCAGCCAATCTATCTAAAGGCTGGTATAGGGATTATGATCCTGTACGTAGCGGTGTCCCATGTATACGCCAATTTTTATCTGCTCTTGTTCTTGCTTCCCTCGCTCCCTCTATTCGTGACGGAGGAATCAAACTTCTCATTAGCTACGGTGCTGTATCTCGCTGCTTTAGCCAAGCATATTGTGGCACGAGCCAGCAAGATGAGACTCCATCGCATAGGTCTTGTTATGGTGCTGTTGCTGATTGCTTACGAATTCACTCATTTGTACGGATACAGCAGCAGCTTGCTGATCCCAACGATCCGATGGGGGGCTCTTTTGCTTTATGCAGCGCTAATGATTATCGATCTGAATATAAAGCTCAGCTTCAAGACCGCGGTTCATGCCTTTGTTGCAGGAATCGTGCTGTCCAGTCTATTTGGCTATGTGATGGAGTGGGGGAATCCCGCTGCTGCGATTGGCTATACGCGATTCGAAGGTGCCGGAGGCGATCCGAACGGCTTCGGGATGCTGATCCTGATGGCAGTATTTTTCTTACTCCATCTATACAAGCAATCAAGCTCTCGTTATATCTATATCGTACTGGCAATCGGACTCGCGATATTAGGCTTAACGACCTTATCTCGAGCCTATTTTCTCACAGCAGGGATTACGCTTGGAATTCTGCTCGTGTATATGCTGTTTACAAGGCATCACATTCTATTGAAGCTTCGTAAACGGCTCTTGCTCCTTATCGTGACGGTTGGAGCGCTCTTCGCAGTCCCGATAGGGTCGCTGATTCAATCCACCTTAGCTCGCATGTCAGTGGGGGAAACGCTGCAGGATCTAACCGGCCAACGCTCCTTCTTATTGATGAAGTACTGGGAAGGGTTTATGAGTTCTTCGTTATCGGAAATGCTTTGGGGGCATGGCGTTATCGGATACCTGGCAGACAGCGGAGTTGCGATTCGAGGCGTGCTGACGGGGCCGCACAATACGTATGTGGAGTCGTTAGTGGCATGGGGTTGGCTTGGAAGCTTTTTACTCGCTGTCGTGGTGCTTGTGCTAGCCTACTGTGTACGGTTAAAGTTCAAGGTTCGTGCGGCGCCAGGCTTTATTGCATGGCTTCCCATCTTGTCTACTTTCATCTTTTTACTTTCCCTTCAATCCTTAGCCAAGTACAACACCTACTTTTTTATGGTTATGCTGCTGATGAATTTGTACTATCGCGGCGAAGAGCAGCCTGAAGATGAGGAGTATGTTGAAAAAAACATGACGGTCAGCAGGTATGAGCATGAGAAGTAAAAAGGCGCTGTTTAACTTGTCTGCCAACCTGCTGCTTCAATTTGTGACTGCGCTAGTAGGCATCCTGCTGCCGCGTTTAATGATAGAAGCGTACGGCTCTTCTGTAAATGGAATGGTTTCCTCCATTAATCAATTTTTGCGTTATTTATCGTTGATCGAAGCAGGCTTGGGGGCGGCCTCAATCGCGGCATTGTATGCTCCGCTTGCCTCGCAGCAGTGGGGGCGGCTAAATGCGATTCTGTCCGCCTCCCATCATTTTTACCGTCGTGTTGGCTATGGCTTCGCAGGTCTTGTTGTCCTTTCCTCTCTACTATATCCTCTGCTTGTGCATGGACAGGTGCCGGCTATTACAGCGAGTATGATGGTGCTTATCTTAGCGGGAAGCGGGCTTGTTGAGTATTTTGTGATTGGCAAATATCGCGTGCTGCTTGTGGCGGATCAAAAGAGCTATATCCTATCGCTCATACAGACGCTTGGCGTCATCTTGAATGCGGCGGTATCGATCCTCTTGATACAGGCAGGCTTTGATGTGCTGATTACGCAATCTGCGGCAATGCTGATCTTCGTCTCTCGCGTCATTCTCGTTAGAGGGTATGTATTGCGCAAATATCGAGAGGTCAGTTATCAAGCAACGCCTGATTATCAGGCACTGGACCGAAGATGGGATGCGTTTATCCACCAGTTGAACAACTTGATTGTAAATGCGGCGCCGATCCTCGTGATCACGATCTTTTGCAGCTTAAAGGAAGTGAGTGTTTATGCCGTATACAACATGATTTTTGTTGCGGTTAACATGTTTATTGCCGCATTTTCGACTGGACTGATTGCTTCCTTCGGTCAACTGATTGCAAATAACGATCAGGAGACGCTGCACCGAAGCTTCGGCCTTTATGAATATTTGTACTATGGCGTGCTGACTTGGGGATATATCACGGCTGGAGTATTGATCCTGCCGTTCATCTCTATCTATACCGCGGGCATTCAGGATGCCCAATATATTCGTCCTGAGCTTGCGCTTCTTTTTGTGATTTGCGGCATTGTCGGGAATATTCGCCAGCCGCACTACATGCTCATTCAAGCCGCAGGCCACTTTAGGGAGACCAAGCGCCAATCCTTGATGGAATCGATCATCCATCTGGCAGCATCCATTGCCCTTGTGCAGTGGCTTGGAGTGACAGGCGTGCTGCTGGGCTCATTGTGCGCTCATTTATATCGCACCCCATTATTGCTTTATTACGCTGCAAAGCAAATTCTTCAGGGCACACTTAGACACAGTTTGTATCGGGTCATAAGAATTGCGGTTGTGAGCGTTATGGGAATGGCTCCATTTATCCTGCTGCCGCTCCTTCAACCAACGAGCTGGCTGGAGTGGACCCTGGCAGCCTGCGGCATCTCGCTCGGGATGCTTCTCGTCGTAATCAGCATGAACCTCATATCCGAGCGAAGAACAGCGGTCGCCGCATGGAGACAGATTATGGCGATGTATAGGAGTGTTCTGGGACGATTGAAGAGGAATGACCAGACAGATGGAACGTAGGGCCATTTCCAAATAGACAAGGAGGCTGAACCTCATGTGGAAAAGAATTGGCATCATTACGGCGCTCGTGCTGCTTATTGCAGGCGGAGCAGTCTGGTGGGGGATCGATTATTTTACCAATCGTGAAGTCACGACAACAGAGCTAGGAGTAGACAGCGATTTTTTTAATTTTGAATTTGCTATGGATGAAGAAGAGCTTGAGAGCGGGGGAGTAGCGGCACCTGGGGATCCAGCAAGTGAAACAGATGAATCTCCTGTTGAGAAGAGTGTTCCTCCGAAGGGAGATCATAATCAAACGCTTAATCCGCAAGCAGGTCAGAAGGGGCAATCGACGTCCGTCCCTTCGTCTTCCCATGAACAGGAGGAGTTCGGAAAGACTTCGAGAATGAATGAACCGCCTAAGAAGTCGGAGGGCAATCCTCCAAGCCGCACATCCCATACGCAGACCGAAGAACAGATTCGAACGAAATATATGAAGCTGTTTAAAAGGCTGGAGTCTACTGCCATTCGGCGATTAGAGACGCTTGGCGACAAGGCGAAGGTGGAATATATCCGTTACAAGCAGGGTGAAAGTGAAAGAAGCCTGTCCGACCTTTCCTCCCTTTACTTAAGTGCTGCCAAAAAGCTGGAGTCAAATGTGAATACCGCCTTTGATGGGCTGCTTGAGCGAATGAGCTCAGAATTAAAGGCCAACCATCACGGATTAAGTCTTGTAAAGGAAGCTGAGCAAACCTTCCGCGAGGCTGTTGAACAGAAGAAGTCGGATATGCTTGCGAAAGCTGCGAATATGACCGAATAGCTTTATTCAGACTATTGACGATGAAGAGACTAGTTATAGTCTCTTTTTGTATGTCAACATATATCGATAAAACGTGATAAGATGGGGAAAGCAGATTAGGCTCGAAGCTCCGCATGAGACATAGGAACAAACTCATTAGAAAGAAGGAATGATTGTGCCGTATTCTCATCTATTGTTTGATTTGGATGGAACATTAACCGACCCGAAGCTAGGCATCACGAAGTCGGTTCAGTACGCTTTGAAGCGATTGGGCATTGAGATAGAAGATCTGGATCAGCTAGATCCCTTTATCGGGCCGCCGCTTATGCAGTCATTTACTGAAATCTACTCTTTTTCAGAGGAACAGGCGTCACAAGCGATCACGTATTATCGGGAATACTTTAGTGAGCAAGGCATTTTTGAAAATGAGCTGTTCAGCGGCATGATCGAACTCTTAGAGCAGCTTATCCATGAAGGGCGTTCCCTCTATGTCGCCACTTCGAAGCCAACGCTCTTTGCCGAACGGATCTTGCGTTACTTTAAACTGGATTCTTATTTTACCTATGTGAGCGGAAGCCACTTGGATGGCACAAGATCAGCAAAGGGAGACATCATCCAGCATGTTTTGGAAGAAAAGCGGCTATCTGCGGCGGATTGTGTCATGATCGGAGACCGCAAGCATGATATGATTGGCGCCAATCTCAATCACATGGATTCCATTGGGGTTGAGTATGGCTATGGCAGCAGGGAAGAGCTTGAAGGTGCGGGTGCTACTGTTGTTGTTGCTACCGTAAATGATCTTCGTCGTCAACTGTGCGGTGCTTCGTTCTCTGCGAGGTAGGATCGTTGTGGAAGTTCGGAATCGGCTTTGTAGATGAGGCTCATATCGACTCTATCCTATCTGTTCAATCCATCCATAGTCGTTTAAGTAGAATGATTTTTCAACGTTTGTTTCAAGGAGGTCGTCAATTATGATTCCAAAAGGCAATTCAGAGAGCAACATTCAGCGTTTTACTGGTTATAGTCATCTCTACGATCAATATCGCCCTGAGCCGCCTGCTATCGTGCCGGACATTCTGAGTTCGTACCGGGGTGAACGTCCATCGCTTGTCGTTGATGTTGGCTGTGGAACGGGCTTGTCCACATACATATGGAGAGATCATGCCGATCGAGTCATTGGTGTTGAGCCCAATGACGATATGAGAAATACAGCTTCATCCAAGCTGGCATTAGTCGATCAAGACGCTCCTATTACATTCGTGCCGGGCTATTCGAATGAACTTCCGGTGGAGTCTGAGTGCGCAGATATCATTACCTGCTCTCAATCCTTCCACTGGATGGAGCCTGTTAGCACGCTGAAGGAATTCCACCGCGTATTGAAGGACGGCGGAATATTCGCCGCTTATGATTGCGATTGGCCTCCAAGCTTGGATTGGCGGTTGGAAGAGAAGTATTTGCATATTACGAGCAAGGCTGATCGCCTTATCGATTCGTTCGTGGCCCGTGAAGAACAGGCGATGAAGAGAGATAAAGAGCAGCATCTCGACCAGATGAGACAAAGCGGGGCATTTCGCTTCACGAAGGAAATCGTGTTCCATCATTCGGAGCAATGTGATGCAGATCGATATGTTGGCTTGGCATTCAGCCAAGGGGGCGTGCAGACCGTGTTGAAGCATAGCTCAACAGACCTTGATGAAGACATCGCGGATTTCCGTGCACTCGCAGAAGATTATTTTAATGGCAGAACCTTGGAAGTCTTGTTCAGCTATAGGATGCGCATAGGCGTAAAATAAGACAACAGCTCCTCGGATTCTAAATAAACGTAAGTTGTCCTCTAATGGCTTAACCGCTGTTAGGGGACTTTTATTTTCTATTGCCTTGAAATAAAGAAGGCTATAAGGTTGCCCTTTAGCCTTGTCGTGTGTTGATTTATGGAATAAATCTAGGTCATTTGACTCCTAACCACGATTAACTCCTTAGTGAACTTTAAACTGAGACAGCACTTTATCTATCCATTATCCATTAAGAAATAGGGTATGTGTAGTCATCCGATGTAGGTCTAACGCCAATCAACCCACGGCGTATCCGATTGGCCTCCGTAGTAGGTTCGCCCCAGCACCGCTTGAAGTAATAATCTAACCCATTTGAAAATTCCGGTTGCCCTAATGGCAGAACAACTTGATATTCATTTCCTTCCCATTTCCTCGTTTCGTTTAAGTCCCTAGCAAAGAAATAAACATCACTGTACGTAGCTGGCCCAGGCCACAACGTTACGGTCTGTCCAGGGGTCATTTGAAACCATCCTTCTTTTACCCATTTTTGAGCGCAGCTTGGTTCATAGTAGGCGGCGGCTAACCACACGGTTGAATTTGTTTGATTCCTAAACTTAAACGGCATTGCTTTTTCTCCTTTCGTTGTTGCTTGAAGATGTATCATGCTTCTTCAATAATTTACCTGTTATTATATTTATCTGGATAACTTTAGGTGATTGTCTATGCGGAATTGGGCAAACATAAGAACAAAAGGGACAGGGAAAATGCCTTGAACATACTCCTAACGCAACATGACAAAAATGTCACTTTAGATTATGTTATCGCTATGGTTGGCTGGTGAATGAGTAAGTATAGTAGGGGGGGGAGGAGGAAGAGATATGACGAAGATTATCGAAACGAAGAACTTATCAAAAACATATGGAAAAACACAGGTATTAAAAAATATTGATATGACTATTGAGCAAGGGGAGTTCACTGCAATAATGGGACCTTCCGGCTCTGGGAAAACGACATTAATGAATACTCTCTCATCGATAGATAGCTTCAATGGAGGAGATGTTTGGATTGAAGGGAAATCGCTGTTGGATCTGAAAAAGAAGGATCTTCGAGAATTCCGTCGCAAACGCATCGGGTTTATTTTTCAAGACTACAACCTACTTGACACATTAACGGTCAAAGAAAATATTTTGCTTCCGCTCTCTTTGCAAAGAACAGCTGCTGAGGACATGGAGGAGCGTCTGGAAAAATTGGTAGAAGCGTTAAATATAGAATCGATCCTGCATCAATATCCTTCTGAGATATCCGGCGGACAGAAGCAGCGAACAGCTGCAGCGCGGGCAATCATTACGAATCCAGCGATTGTATTTGCCGATGAGCCGACAGGGGCACTGGATTCCCGCTCTGCCACCCAACTGCTCGAACATATTCAGTTGCTCAACAGCACGTTTAAGACAACGGTCCTGATGATTACGCATGACCCTTATGCAGCGAGCTATTGTCAGCGCGTTATTTTCCTGAGAGACGGAAAGATCGTCAATGAAATGTTTAGAGGTGAGCAGACTGAAAAAGAGTTTTTTGATCGGATTCTAACGATTCAAAGTGTCATAGGGGGAAATCGTGGATGAGCTTGCTTGATCTATCATGGCGCAGCATGAAGCGAAGCTTTCGCCTATATTCGATTTACTTCATTTCCATGCTTATTGGAGTCATCATTCACTTTACATTCTCCTCCTTAATGTTCAATAGCGATATTTTAGAAGCCATCCATAATAAGGAGAATTTCCAATTGGGTGTGATGGTCGCATCCGTTGTTGTATTCCTATTTATTATCTTTTTCATCCTATATGCCAACTCGTTTTTTATGAAACAGCGCAAAAAGGAATTCGGGATGTACTTGCTATATGGGATGAGTGAACGGCAAATTGCCATGATCGTATTCTATGAGACGTTGTGCTTGAGCTCTATAGCTCTTGTAAGCGGGATGCTGATTGGAGGACTATTGTCCAAATTTTTTGGCATGCTGCTAATGAATCTCATGCAATATGATAATGTCATTTCTTTTGCTTTCCCCTTGAAAGCAGTAGGCTTAACCCTTCTTTTGTTCCTGCTGCTCATTAGTATCATTAGTGTGCAAAGCTACTTCAGTGTACGCCGCGTTCAATTGGTGGAACTATTCCGTGCGAAGGAGAAAAGGGACAAGCCCCTTAGGTTCTCTGCATGGCTTTCCATATTGTCCATCCTGCTTATAGGGGTCGGATATTTTCTTATCAGCCGTGAAGGAAATTCAGTTTACTGGCAGGATTATTACCTCGCGAGCATGATTACCGCAACAGTAGGATTTATCGGCGGAACCTATTTATTCTTCCGACAATTTTTCGGCTGGTTGCTGGAGAAGATGAGCCGCGGAAAAAAATATGTTGAGGGGAACAAGATGCTGTGGGTTTCCTCGCTGCGTTTTTCAGTTCGCGGGAATACCTTTAATCTTACCTTTATAACCTTATTCAGTACGGTTATCGTTTATCTAGTAGGCTTCGTATCGATCAACTATGCTGTTCAATTTGATGCGGTCAAGAGAGAATTCCCGAACCACATTGCGTTCTCATCAACGGATGAACAAACACAGAAGCAAATTGAACAAATGATTCAGGCAGATCATCCGATTCTTGATCATCAAAGGCTTAAAGGGCTAGCTGCTAAGCCTACATCAGACAAGAAAGCCGCTTTTCCGAATGCAGAATATTTTTCAGAGCAGCTCCTGCTGTTTTCAGAATCGGAATTCAACAATATGGTCAGTGCACGCGGTGATGTACAGCAAGTAAAGTTACAGGGACAAGAAGCTGTTGCCCTTGCTCAGGGTATAAACAAGTCTGTAACGTTTTCGGGAAGCGAGCAGCCATCCTTTACCGTAAAGCTTAAGGAAAATACAACAACCTTCGATCTGGTCGAAAGAAAAGACTATACACTGCTGAGTAAAGCTACAGATTCAAAAGGAGACATAGGGTTGAGACCTTCTGTCTTGATCATTTCTGACGAAGCGTTTCATACCCTTAGTTTGGAAGAGGCGGCGGTTTCCTTTGACATTTATCAAATTAAAGACGCCACATCGGCAAATGAACTATCTCGAAACGTTCAAGCCATTGTTGCGGCTGCACCAGACGCATACTATGCCTCGTTTGTAGATCTTTATTCGATAAACATTGAAAGCTCCTCCTTGCTGCTATTCTCAGCTGCATTTCTGGCGGTAATTGCTTTATTCGCTTTGGGGAGTATGATTTATTTCAAGCAATTGCGCGAAGCAACGGAAGAGCAAAGCCAATATTCGATTCTTCAGAAAATTGGGATCGATGACCGTGAAATAAAGAAGGTGATCCGCAAGCAGCTGCTGTTTGTGTTCATGCCTCCGCTTCTTCTTGGATTGCTTCACAGCTGGTTCTTGATGTATTATCCCGCCTTGGCGGAGGTTAAGGATTTCCCACAGCTAACGTCGATTATATCGGGGATCCTGATCCTGTACTTTGTTATCTATATTTTGTTTTATATATCCTCTGTACGTGTGTACTATAAAATTGTAAATCCAAAAAACGCAATGAGCTGATCATTGCGTTTTTTTCTGCCTCCATAAATAAGGATCATCGTCTTTAGGAAAATGGATGATAAATTGAGTATACACACCAACTTCGGATGTACAGCTAATGTAATGGCCGAGCTTGTTCGATAATTGCTGTGCCAGAAATAACCCCATTCCGGTTGACTTCGTATAGATTCGGCCTGTTTCACCAGTAAAGCCGCGATTAAATATTCGCGGCAGGTCTGTTGGGCTGATCCCAATCCCGCTGTCCCGTATGATCAGCTGTTTTTCCTGGGGATTCTCATATGCGGACAGTGTCATCTTTCCGTCAGGTTCGGTATATTTTAAGCTGTTTGTAAGCACCTGATTGAGGATAAAATGCAGCCATTTCGGATCGCTTTGAACCTCCAATGACGCTGCCTGCAGGTCGATGCTGATTTTTTTGGAGAAAAATGTTTTAGAATGCGACTTGATAAGACTTTTGGCTATTTGAATGAGGTCGCAATTTTGAATATCGTAGTCTTGGTTAAAGCTGTCGAGCTTGGCATAATACAGCGCCTGATCTACATAGTTTTCAATCTTCGTGACTTCTTCCTTCAGACTATTCGGGTCCCCGTTGGTCTGAAGCAGCAAACGAAGTACCGCAATCGGCGTTTTGATTTCATGGAACCAAGAAACGATAAAATCATAATGGTCATGCTGCCTGTCTTGGATCTGATTCATTTCTCGGATATGCTGAATTTTGAGCTCTTCAAGGTATACTTTGGCGATTTCCCCTTCGAGCGACAAGCTTTCATAATCCTCACTTTTCATTGATCGAAGCATGCGAGCATGCTGCTGGTAGCGAAATAATAAAAAACCAAGCAATACCATGAATGACAAGGTATTGGCATAGAAGAATGTTCCCCATGCCCAACCGACATGATGATCGGTAAAAAATACGGCAGCTGTGATCAGAATGCCGGTAACGTATAGATAAATATAAGGCTTCTCATAGGATAAAAAGCGTATAACAGTCATTCGATGATATACCCCATTCCTTTACGTGTAACAATAAACTCCTCCAGCCCTAGCTCAGCGATTTTTCTGCGCAGCCGATTCACATTTACTGTCAGGGTGTTATCGTCGACGAATTGATCTTCGTTCCATAGGGACTGCATCAGATCTTCGCGCGAAACAATTTTCCCGGCATTTCGCATCATGAATTGTAAGAGGATAAATTCATTGCGGCTTAACTCAGCACTTTGCCCTATATATTCAATCGTTGAGTTGGTAACATTTAATTTCAAGCCGCGATGGGTAAACCTGACCTGTTCCTCCTCCTGATAGGTGTACTTTCGGCGAAGAAGAGCATTGATCTTTGCAACTAGAATATCTAAATCAAAAGGCTTTTGGATAAAATCATCCCCACCCATATTAATCGCCATAATAATATCCATGTTCTGGTTTCGAGATGAAAGGAAGATAATCGGTACTTTAGAAACGGCGCGTATTTGTTGACACCAGTAATAACCATCATAGACTGGAAGATTGATATCCAATAGGACAAGATGCGGATTAGTTTGCTCGAGCTCCATCAGCACCTGATCAAATTGGGTGACTTCTACGATTTCATACTGCCACTTTATTAATGAATCAGCGACAATTCGCCTAATTTTTTCATCATCTTCAATAATCATAATTCGATACATGTAATCCCTCATTCTGATTAAAATTGAATGTATACGGCTAGTTTAGCATAATCGTTGTGTAATTTTCATATGAGGTCCGCCGCATTAGGCTGCAGGGCCATTGTTGCATATGTATAAGACAACCAGTCGCCGATAAGTTCTGGCGACTGGCTTCTACATTTGAGTATTCTTGTCCGTGATTCAGCTTAACGTCTAATTTGACCTCTGATCTCACCATTAGGAAATCGGATCGTGTGAACATTGACATAGGCATTGCCGTTTCGAATTTCACGGATCAAGTCACTTATTGTTCTTCCTTGCAGAGGCCCAACTAGGTCTTGGTTCGTGAGCGTCCCCTGAATAACCCCTCGTCTTACAGTAATACCGAATTTTGATTGTCCAAATAAAAAGGCGACAACAGGGCCATTTTCTCCTCTTCGCCCAAGATGGATGTGAGCTTGGGTCACTTGGGCAATATTGCGAACTGTAAGTCGGAAGGCAAGACGGGTATTGGAACGATTCGAAGTGAAACTTGCATTTCCGCTGGCTGCTGTCCGAACAGGCGGCACCTCATTTTGTCCGCTTAAAAAGGCTTTGAACACACTCATCCTTCTCACTCCTTCAAGTTAATCGTAATAGACTATTCAAGGAGAAAGAATTGCGGTTATGCAGAAGTCTACTAGTATTCACTTGAGCAGCATATTGTTAATTTTTGGTGACTAGTAAAGAGGTAATAAAAGTCCATATGAATGTAATATTATTCCATTAATCTATTGGGGCAAAACGATACAATGAGGAGGACGGCTCTGATCAGTCACCATAAAGAGAGGAGAGTGTCCAATGAATGTGATCGTTGCAGAAGGATTAACGAAGAGCTATAGGGTATCCGTAAAGGAGCCCGGACTTAAGGGAGCTATTAAGCATCTGTTCAACCCGCGTTATCAAGAGCGTGTAGCAGTGAATGGGATCAACCTCACCATTAAAGAGGGAGAGGCCGTTGCTTACGTAGGGCCAAATGGCGCAGGCAAGTCCACGACCATTAAGATGCTGACGGGCATTCTGGTACCAACCTCAGGAAAGGTGCTCGTCAATGGAGCAGTCCCGAGCAAGAATCGAATGGACAATGCCAGCAGAATCGGTGTGGTGTTTGGTCAGCGCACGCAGCTGTGGTGGGATTTGCCGATTATAGAGTCCTTCGAGTTGATTAAAGATATCTACGAGGTTCCCACCTCGACTTATAAGAAGAACATGGAGCAATTCGTAGAGTTGCTAGGACTTGAAGAATTTCTGCATGTACCCGCACGTAGAATATCGTTAGGACAGCGCATGCGTGCAGATCTAGCAGCGGCCCTACTGCACAATCCTAAAATAGTCTATCTGGATGAACCGACCATTGGGTTGGACATTGCGGTCAAAGAACGGATTCGTGCCTTTATTAAGGAGATGAATCAGCAGCACGGAACGACCATCATGCTCACGACCCACGATCTTGAGGACATTGAGGAGATTTGCTCACGTCTTGTGATCATTGATAAAGGCAGCGTTATTTATGACGGCGACCTTCAAACGGTTAAAAATGTATATGCAAGAGAACGAACCATTCATTTTCAGCTTGAGCGACCGATTGTTAGTCTTCCTTCCCTTATAGAAAGCATGCCAAGCACTTCGCTTGTTCGTGAGGAGGGTTTGCGTTTCTCTCTGCGATTTGACAAATATGAGATATCTGCAAGCGAGATTGCCCGCCATATGATGAATCAGGGCGAGGTAATGGATTTCCATATCGATGAGCCAAAGATCGATCATGTCATCCGCAAGGTCTATAATCACGATCTTAATCTGCAAGAGGCGTGGAAGGAGGCTGAAGCCGTTGCTAAAAAAGAAGTACGTCACACTCGCTAAGATGACGATGCAGCATACGATTGCCTATCGCTTTTCCTACTTCATCAGCCTGCTCGGCAGTCTCATTTTTATCTTAACGATGTTCTTCATGTGGAAAGCCATATTCGATGGCCGGGAAGAGCTGTCGGGCTTTACTTGGCCTCAGATGAAGGCCTACATCTTTATCACCTTTCTTACCAACTCCTTAATCTCGTGGTACTCCGAAACTAGAATTTCAAAGAAAATATTAAGCGGTGAAGTGGCAATGGATCTCCTGAAGCCGCTGGATTTCCAAAAGGCTCGCGCTGCGGAGACGATCGGCTCAAGCCTGATGGAAGGGGCGATTGCAGCGATCATGATCGGAGTAACCCTTGTGCTTGCAGGCGGAATCATGCTGCCAGAATCATCACTCACACTCGCTTTATTTATCATAAGCTTGCTTGCGTCCCTTCTCATTAAGTTTTGCATCGTATATATCGTTGGACTAATTTGTTTCTGGACTTCCAACAGCATTGGCGTAGCTTGGATGAGAGCTGCAGTAACGAATTTTCTATCTGGCGCCATTATTCCGCTATCGTTCTTCCCAGCGTGGCTTGAATTCCTTGCTAGAGTTCTTCCCTTTCAAGGAATCGTCTATATTCCTGCTTCCATCTACCTTGAACGCATGAGCACGATAGAGGCAGTACAAGGCATTGGAATGCAGCTTATCTGGATCATCGTATTGTGGATCGCAGCCAAAGGCATGTGGAACTGGGCTGTCAGACAAGTCACAATCTATGGAGGATAAGGCATGATACGATACGCACGCAGGAACCTATATATCTATTATCGTTTGCTGACTACACAGATAAAGGCTCTGATGTCCTACCAAACCGACTTTATCCTATCTATGATTGCGATGGTGATCACACAGGGGCTGGGTCTCTTATTCTTGCAATTAATCTATCAAAAAATCCCATCGATTCAAGGATGGTCTCTTTGGGAGATTGTCTTTATTTACTCGCTTGTCATCTTTTCAGAAGGCGCAGGAGCCTTTTTATGCAACGGCATGTGGGTCATTGGAGGGCTCGTGAACAAAGGCGAATTCGATCGCATTTTAGTCAGACCCCTTTCTCCGCTCGTGCAGATGTTTACGTCAAACATTGGAATCGGAGGAATAGGCAGTATGGTGATGGGCGGAGTCATGCTGCTTCAAGCGATTCAGCACGTGGAGATGGAATGGAGCTATTCCAAGATTGGCTGGCTGCTGCTGTTCCTCATCTCAGGCATTGCCATTCGTGTATCCATTATCTTAGCCGCATGCTGTCAGTCCTTTTGGACGGGGAGCACGAATACGTCTTTCGCCCACACGATTCACACCCTTGGTGAGCTAGCGAGATACCCTATCAGCATTTATAGTCTTGGCATTCAATTGATCATCTCGGTTCTCGTTCCCTATGCTTTTATCAGCTTCATCCCTGCTGCGTCATTATTTGGCAAGGAGGAATGGGCATACCTCGGCTGGCTTGTTCCCATCGTAGCCTTGTATGCTGTATCATTATCCCTCTTCATCTTCAAAAAAGGGCTTGCTCGCTATGAAAGCGCAGGCAACTAGCAGTTGAAAAATGACCGCAGGTCCACAGGTCGACATAATCAGACATAGGCTCTCATTGCAATCTATTTCCAACATAAGGTACAATCTCATGGTGGAATAGACAAAAGTGACATAGGAGGGAGAACCGTGGGCTATATCGAAGACCTGCGAGTGCTTGTTGGCAATCAACCCTTGATTCTAGTTAGGCCTAGTATTGTCATCCTGAACAAGGAAGGGCATATTCTATTGGTCCAATACCAGAATCGAAGCTGGGGGATACCAGGAGGGCTAATGGAACTCGGTGAATCCGTGGAGGAGAGTGCTCGAAGAGAGGTTAGGGAAGAGATTGGCCTGGAGATAAAGAAGCTGGAACTGATTGGTGTGCTTTCAGGGAAAGAATGGTTTACTCGTCTGAAAAATGGTCATGAATACTACAATGTTATCATTGGCTATCTATGTACAGATTATGAAGGAGAGATCATGCCGGACATGGAGGAAGTCATTCATGCTGCCTTTTTTGATTGGGACGAGATTCCCGAGCATACCCCTCCAATGATAAAGAGCCAGCTGGCAGAAATAGCCGTGAAGGTTAAGCAGCAGGCGACAGCACATGTATTGGTGTAACCCATTAGGTGAGGAGATAAGAAGAAGGAGAGGCAAGCGGTTGTTATGAAAGCTTTTTTGGTTTCGTTGTCTGTCGGGGTGTCGTTTCTCATACTCTACTACATCTACCAAATTATTAGTGGATTCTATCTAGCCGAGACGCATGCTCCCAATATTATGCACGCTTACAAAGAAGTAGATGAATTAAAGAGCGAGGTTGAGTTTGGCAGCGTACATAAGTCTCCTATCGTTCACGTCGGCATCATCGTGCTTGGCATGGTGTCGTATTATATAAGCAGAGTCTTCAAATCTAAATTAGCAAAAAACTAGCTGTCCTTATATGGTATAGATCAAAAAGCAGAGCGTTATAACTTTTCTTAATCATCTTTTCGTTCGTTAATTGAAAGAGGTTATGAAGGCGTGATAGTATGAGTACATACTATTGCGAAGTAGGTGACATCAGGATGAAGGACACCGTTGCGATACTCGGCATCCCTTTTTCGAAGTGCACGCTGCAGGAAACGGCTGATCATTTGGGCGAGCATCTGACGAAAGAGGATTCTGAGCTTCTTCATTTAATAACGATTAACCCGGAGATTGCGATTCGGCATCAGCATGATGAGGAGCTCCAGCATATTGTCAAGGAAGCGGATTGGATTACACCTGATGGCGTTGGGATTGTGTACGCTTCAAGAAGACAGGGAAATCCAATCTCAGAGCGCGTGACAGGATATGAGCTGCTGCTCAAGCTGTTGGAGCAAGGGAATCAAGAGGCATGGAGCTTTTATTTTCTAGGGACCGATGAAGAGAGCAATGACCGTGCCGTTAAGCATGTGCAGGAGCAATATCCTCAGGTGCGATTAGCGGGGCGGCATCATGGCTTCTTTTCATCTGAGGAAGAACCTCAGATCTTGTCTGATATTGAAGCTGCAAAGCCAGCTGTGCTGATTGTAGCGATGGGTGCTCCATACTCTGACAAGTGGATCTATCGGAATAAAGAGAGGCTATCCGGTATCAAGCTCGTTTTTGGTGTTGGTGGAAGCTTGGATGTGCTTTCAGGTAAAGTAAAAGAGACGCCAAAGAGGTGGAAGGCGCTCAACCTTGAATGGCTGTATCGGCTCTTGACCGTGCCTGCTGCCAAAGGACAGACATCAAGATGGCGCAGGCAATCTGCACTGCCGATATTCATTTATCGTGCGATTATTCGAAAGTAAATGAAGAGATCTAGAACTTTGCTAGGTCTCTTTTATTTTCATTACAGGAGGAAATGTGAATGAAAACATTAAAGCAATGGATTCCGAGCATGCTTATTGCTGTTATTATCACGTTATGCTTTAGAACCTATGTGGCTGAAGCCATGAAGGTGCCGACAGGTTCTATGATTCCAACGATTGAGATTAATGATCATTTGTTTGTCGAGAAGCTGATGTGGCTGACAGATATTGATTATGGAGATCTCGTTGTGTTCCATCCGCCAGTAGAGAGGGATGAGAAGGAGAAATACGTGAAGCGTGTTGTAGGCCTGCCAGGGGACATCATCGAGGTGAAAGATCAATCCCTTTACCGCAATCATCAGAAGATCGATGAGCCGTACCTTAACGAAGTGATGACCTATACGTATGGTCCTGTCGAGGTGCCGGAAGGCCATTATTTTGTACTAGGGGATAATCGCAATATTAGCAATGATTCTCATTTATGGCCATCCCCGTTTCTAGCGAAAGACCGCATTATAGGCAAGGTGCTTACGATTGTTCCGACGCATGTATTCTGGAAATGATCAGCATATAAAAGAAAGATTACATATGGAGTGAGCGATCAGCATGAAAATACGAATTATCGGTTCTTGCGGCAGCGGCAAGACCTACATGGCTCGTAGGTTGGCGACAAAGTATGGCCTTCCTCATATCGAGACAGACAATCTAGTGTGGGATCGCAGTGAGCTGAATAAGCGATACCCTGAAGAGGTAAGGGACTCGATGCTGCAGGACATCGTTGCAGGCCCTGACTGGGTGATTGAGGGAGTTCATCACAAATGGGGACAGGAGAGCTTTATGGAAGCAGACCTCATTTTCATCATTCGACCCCATGCTTTACAACGGGATATCCGAGTCGTTCGACGATTTATCAAGACGCGTATGGGAATGGAGAGGAGCAATTATAAGCAAACCTTTCGCAATCTCTATGAGATGCTGCTGGTATGGAACCGTAAGTTTGACCGAGAGCATATGCAGGCCATCATGGAATTAACCTCTCGTTGTCAGGGACGCTGTATGGTCATACGGTCGAATGATCAGATTGAAACAGAAGTAGAACAGTACTTGAACCAGTTTACTTAAACGGTTTGAGGTCGTGTAAAGCATTTCTCTGTCACGAGAAATGCTTTTTTATTTTATAGTAAGACGCTTGAAAAGATTGAAGGAAATCATGTTAAACAACACTTATTTATTGTAAAACGATAAAACATATGATAAAGTCATTTTACATGAAATAAGTGAGGTGTTTGTTGTGAAGCTAGGGTCAACACTCTTTTTAAAGATAGCTGTGTTTATTATCGGTACGCCGGTTCTTGCACTATGCATATTTGGATTGCCTGGAATGGCTGCTCAAGATGCAGCCGCGCATCCGGAGACCTCCTACTTGCAGTATCCATTCTTGATAGGGGCGTATATTCTGGTCACACCGTTTTTCGTTGCCTTGTTTCAGGCTCTCAGACTTTTAAGCTATATTGACAAGAACAAAGCCTTTTCGGAATTATCGGTTAGGGCCCTGAAGGTTATAAAATATTGTGCCATCACGGTCAGTGCCTTGATTGGAATAGGGCTGGTCTCTGTCATCATATGGACTGCAGGAGAAGGGGAGGACATAACAGGCTTTATAAGCTTGGGACTTATACTCACGTTTGTCTCCATGATAATTGCCGTCTTTTCTGCTGTTCTTCAAAGACTTTTGCACGAAGCCATCGATATCAAAACGGAGAATGACTTCATCGTCTAATGGTTAAGGAGGAAGATTAAGGTGAAGAGGTGGATGCAAGTCGATAACCGTTATGGACACTTGCTTATTGACTTGATGCAAGAAGCAGCAAAGCAGAAGGGGACATTCGACTTGGCGAAGCTCACTCCCTTCGAATGGGATAGCTTATCGATCATTCCCCCTTATACGGACAATAAAAGCATGTATGAACAGGTGGGCATGGAGTGGAGCACAAGCGATACTTACATGGGGTTCGTTATGGAGAAGTCGTTCGGAACATTTATGCTTGCTGATGATAGCTTAATCGATGAACGTCTCCATCGATTGGTGTTCGTCAACGACTCCAGAGTGGTAGCAGATCTTGTCCTGGATCGAGAGATGGCTAACTTTCAATCGGTTCAAGAGGTCATCTATCCCTCAACGAAGCTGACTGTGGATGAAGATCGACGCATCACGATTAAACGATAATATTTTATCGTAAAACAATAAAAAATGTGATATAGTCAAAGTTATAGTAAACAAGTGAGGTGTGTTTAATGAAGCGGGGTTCAACACTCTTTTTGAAAATCGCTGTTATTCTTATGGGAATTCCAGTGCTTGCTTTATGCATATTCGTGGTGCCAAAGTTAGGGAGTTTTGCAGCAGAATTGTATCCAAATGCAGCTTATCTCAAATATCTCGTTTGGGTGGACTTGTATGCAACGGCCATTCCTTTTTACTTTGCTCTGGTTCAAGCTTTCAGACTGTTGAGCTATATTGATAAGAACAATGCCTTCTCAGAGCTGTCAGTTATCGCTTTAAAGAAGATTAAATACTGCGCAATGACTATCAGCGTCTTGTACGTCTTAGGCATGCCGCTCTTTTATCTCATTGCTGAGGTAGACGATGCTCCGGGTATTATCGTAATCGGCATGGTTTTGATTTTTGCATCCTTGGTTGTTGCTGTGTTCGCAGCGGTTCTCCAAAGACTCCTTCAAGAAGCGATACAAATAAAATCAGAAAATGATTTAACGGTCTGAGGTGAATAATATGGCGATAATAATCAATATTGATGTGATGCTGGCGAAAAGAAAGATGAGCGTGACGGAGCTTTCGGAGAAGGTAGGAATCACAATGGCCAACCTTTCTATTTTGAAAAATGGAAAGGCAAAAGCGATTCGCCTATCCACACTTGAGGCGATTTGCAAGGCTTTGGACTGTCAGCCAGGGGATCTTTTGGAATACAGAATGGACGAAGACACGCAAGGGTTGGATGAATAGACCGTATTGAGCGAATGCGAAAATGGAATTGAATATGACGTACTAATAAGCAGGCTTTGGAAGCCTGCTTATTTTTTGTCAGACAGAGGAAGCCGCCTCTGCTTTCATAGTCTATCGCTTGCTTCATTTTTAATCGAACAGAAATTTCGAATTTGTTCATGAATGCTTCCCCTGCTTAGCCCTCCGTGATAACAGATGACAGATTCCAGGTTAAGCTCCAGATACTTTTTCAGCGAGAGTCGAGCTTCCTCTACATTGAGTGTTGTGGGCTCATGGATTCCTCCAAGTAATCCGTTCACACTATACATGGAATCTCCAGCAACGAGCGTGCTGCTTTTTCTCAAAAAAAGGCTGATATGACCTGCAGTATGTCCAGGTGTATGGATGACTTGAATCCCGCCGCAGTAGGGAAGCTCCTGACCATCAATTAAGGTTCGATCAACCCTGCCTTTGGGGGGATTTTGAATATGTCCGTCTTTTATAAGCGGTCGTTCTCCTTGTATGTACGGCCGATCTAGTTCGTGTGCGTACACCTGAATACGGCTGCTGCATTCGAGCAGAATCTCAGGCAGACTTCCGATGTGGTCGATATCCTGATGGGTCAAAATGACAGCCTTCAACTTGTCGAGAGACACCCCGACCTTCTCCATAGCCAATTTTAGATCTTCAAATTGTCCCGGAAAGCCAGTGTCGATGAGCACGGCCATCTCTTGATCCCATAAAAGAGTCGGATGGATGGTATTTCCGTGATAGTCCAGCTCAAGCATGTAAACTCCGTTTGAGATTTCCACGATTCTCAGCTCCTTTATAAGCATCGCTATTCAATCACCAAGGAATAAGCTTTATACAAGATAAACTCATTTTATTCGTACAAGATGTTAGTACGTCTGTTTTTGATTGTCAATAAATGACTATAATTCACTGAGCTTCATCCTACCAAACCTTCATTCAAATGGCTTATTCTGTCCGTCACGTCCAATAAAAAAGAACGCGCCCAGCAAATTCCCCTAGGCTGCGTCCTTGATATAATCGAGTTCTATTCTAAGTATTTCGCTTGAAGTGCAGCTCTTTCCTGAGGCGTAACGCCTAAGCCCTTTTCGATGAATGCATCAATGGAGCCGAATTCTTCTTTCATCGTATCAAAAGCAGCCTGCACGTATTCTGGGCGAACGTCAAGGAGCGCCTTGAAGGATTCCAGCGCCTGCTCATCCTTGATCACCTTCTTCATCGCCTCGATCGTTTGCTCGTTTGCTTCGGCACGATAAACGTTGCTAAGCAGATAATCCTCCATCACCGTCTTCTCTGGAACGCCAAGCGTCAGCAGAAGAATGGCGGAGCCTAATCCTGCACGATCTTTACCCGCTGTACAATGCTGAACGAGCTTGGCATGGGCAGGATCATTCAGCATCTCAAGCAGCTTGGAGTAAGCTTCCGGCGCCTTCACAAGATCCTTATTCGCCTGAATGAGCATCTCACCTGGCTTGCCAAGCACACTGAAGTCTCCTGTCGCAATGAGCTTGTTCAAGTCGGTGCCGTTGCTTTCCTCCTGTTCCTTCATCGCAGGAACGCGAACATAATTTGTGCCCTCAATTGCAGGATCTGGTTTCGCTTGAACTTCACTATTGGTCCGGTAATCGACAATCGTATTCAAGCCAAGTGCTTCAAACTGCTGTTTTCCTTGTTCCGTTAAGCCAGCGAGCTCACCCGAGCGGAACAGCTTGCCCCATTTTACGTGGCGTCCATCCTTGGTTTGGTAGCCGCCAAGATCGCGGAAGTTCACAATGCCGTCTACGTCTACTTCACGTACAGCAGTCGTAATTGTGGCGCTGCTGCCGTCTTTCATCGCAAAGTATACGCGCTGCCCAGGTGCGTGGTGATTAGCGACTAGCCATGGAATTTCGTATACGTATGGGTTAACACCTTGCCCTTATTGATAAGCTGTTAAGCGCAGGTAAAGATTTTGTGAAAGCAAGCTTGCTTTTCATGACGAGT
>NZ_JADMOL010000001.1:0-23873 GCF_015558675.1 Paenibacillus sp. 1001270B_150601_E10
TGTGGTAACTCCCATTTTACACGAAACTCACATGGGCCTTTTTATTTTCTAGCTGTCGCACTTCATATTACAATCCGTCATTTATAAAATGTGGCACATCTCTAGGGAAAAGCCGAAAAGTGTCGGATTATAGCCGAGCAATTAGGTCCACGTTCTGAACAGCGCCTGATAAATTTGTTTTTCACTAATAAAATTCATATAACGAAACGGTAAATTAGTGTTGATTCAAGCGATATTCAATCAATTTGGTGAAAAAGAAAAGAACAGGCAATCGACATAGCGCTGCATAGAAGCGCCTAATCGTGCCTGTTTCAACTTCAAACAATCTATAGTAATCAATAAAATTGATCATTCAAATTGCTATTCTTGCCAAACACTCATAGGGTCCCATGGTTTGATCTGATCGCCATATTTCCCAGCAAAAAAAGCTTTCATGTCTTCCAGCTTAGCAGGTACCTTGTTCCAATTTGGAAGGGGTGGTAACCCTCGTTTGCTCTTCAATAGGATATCCACTGTAACATACAAGCGTTCTGGCTGAATCCAATGAAGGAAGCGGGAAATATCAATTTGCTTGGTCAGGGACAAGGAATCAATTTCGTCATTGTAATGCTTGTTGAACTCGCTGATCAGGTTCAGGAGGTAGTCTCTCTGCTCCTTCACGAAGTCCAGGCCGCAGATGGCGCCATGTCCTGGAACAACGATATCGGGTTTAATTTCATCAATAATGCGATCAAGCACTTTAACCCAATTGAAGGTTCCCTCTTCGCTGTATGCTGTACAACCGTTAAACACGACATCGCCAGCGAACAGCACTTTTTCTTTTGGCATCCACAACAGTAAGTCACTGTCAGAGTGGGCTGGAGCTACGTTGTAAATCATAACTTCCGTATCGCCAAGACGGATGTTGATATCGTCCTTTATCTCAATATTCGGGAGCATCCATTCTACGCCTTCCAGGTCGAATCCTTCAAATTCCGCTGCAAAAAACCGCTCGCCCGACGTCGATTCCGGAGAATCCTTTCCTCTTCTGATAACGCTGTCCATCCAGGCGATATTTTCGGTGAGACGCTCTCTGGACGCTTCCTTGTGCATAATAATGCAAGCATCTTCAAACACTTTGTTTCCCCAGGAATGGTCGCTGTTATAGTGCGAGTTGATCACATATGCGGGAGAGCCACCGTTGCTTACTTCCATAAAAGCCTCCCGCATTTCCCGCGCATGGAACAAATCGAAGAACGTGTCATACACCAGCCCATCACCCTTGTTGATGAACCCGGCATTGGCCCAACTGATGCCGCGATACGGTGAAATGCCAGCAAAGACGTCATCTGCGACTTCAAAAAATTTAACGTGAGGTTTTTGGATAATACGTCCATACTTCATGAAAATTCTCCTTTGCGTATATGTTTTTGGGGCAAGGCATACTGACAGTGTTTTATTATAGAGAATGGAAAACAGAAATGCAAGCGTGTACTTGCATGCATTGGTTCTGTGCGATATGATAGTAACAGAGCAGCATCACACTACATGGATGGGGTCGCTGCTGCATATGCAAAACTTGTGGGAGAATAGACTTAACTATGCAAAAGGAGAAATACAATGCAAACTTCAGATAAAATCATTGAAGCCGCGACACGGCTCATCAAAAGTAATGGCTATCGGGGAGTAAGCACCAAAGCCATTGCAACGGAAGCTAAAGTCAATGAATCTACGATTTTCCGGCAATTTGGAAGCAAGCAAGGCATATTGGAAGCCATCATTGAAAGACATTCGGATATCCCGCAATTTGAGAAGCTGTTAAAAGAGGACGCGACCGATAATCCGGAAGTCGATCTGCTGAATGTAAGTCAGCAGTACCGTTTGTTTTTTCATAAAAATGCGGACATCATTTTAATTGGCATCCGCGACAAAGGAATACTTCCCGAATTAGACAGAGTGCTGGCTGATCCGCCGCTGAAGCTGCACTCCTTGCTGGTTGAATATTTTGAACGCTTGCAGAAGAAAAAAGTTATAGCCAGACAGGATGAGCGCCTTGCCGCCATGTCTTTTATCTCGATGTGCTACGGATTTCAGATGAGCGAGCTGATTCACCGGCAATATCAATCCCAACTCGTCACCGAGGAAGAGTTCTACAAGCACAGCGTCTCATTGTTTGTTAAAGGAATTTTGTCTCAGTCATAAGCTTTGTTGATTTATTTACATATGCCGAAGACTGCTTGCGCAGCTCTAACTCTAGAATAATTGAGAGAAGATGCATCAAGATGCTCGAAAGCACGTTATACTGCAACCGGACATTATTAATTTTCAAACACCAAACTAATAAAGCCTGTAGCCGGAAAACTGAACTACGACCTAAGAGATGGACACTTTTAAAAAAGTGCCCTCTCTGAGAGCCCTGAAAAAGCCTTGCTTTTGAGTAAAAGAGAGATTCAATTGGGAAATGTAATCAAGAATACTAAAAAGCAGCTGCTCCTCATACGAGGGTGGACTGCTTTTGCTCGACTAGATTTACCATTCGATTCACATTCATAACAAATGCTGTGAGAAAATAGACCCCGGTACTTGACTATTGCATACTGTGGAACCTGCATTTTTCCGTATTAATGTAGAATTTATACCATAAATATGTTGATCATGAATCTTACTTCTAGGAGGCTGCAACATGACGACAGAACGCTATCAACCAGGATGGAACAAACTAATGGAGGTAGGCGTGGCGGAGGAGCAGCAGAACGTGTAATCGAATCACTTAAAAATATTGCTCCTGACGTTGCTGACTACTTTATCTAGATTGCATTTGGAAATATTTATTCCAGAGAATGACTGAACCCAAAACAGCGGCAACTGTTGACGATTGCTTCTCTGACAACCCAAGGTGGAGTCGAGTCAGAACTTTATCTTAGAGCTGCTTAGGATTAGGCGCCCTTGGAAGTATGGATAGAGGTTATTGAAAGTTATACTGACATAAGGGTTTGGATAGCCCAAAACAAATTTATTCCTAATGAGATTATGGAAGCTCTTTCAGAAGATTCTTCAGAACGTGTGAGGTGGATGATTGCTTCAAAAAACAGGTTACCTGAGCATCTTCAAATAAAAATGGCAAAAGATCATGACTCATCTGTCAGACAAAGAATTGCTTACAACAAAAAAGCGTCAGCGAGATTATTGCAGATGAGAATAGAGGATGAAGATCAGGAGACATATCATACACACAACTCGAATCCAACGCCGACAAGAAGACATGCTATATAAGGGGAAATTCAACATTAAAGACATATGTACAAAATACGGGTTTTGTGTAAAAGTGTTAAAGATCTATAGGAGTCCTATAGATCTTAGTCATTTTAGTCCGCTTGACCAAACCTTTTCATGATGGTCTCATTTCAATTTAATAACCTGCAGAAAAAAATTATATTCCACAACTTTATGTTTCAAATAATTATCCTACCTTACAATTAAACTTTAAGATGCTGCTTAACGATCGATAAAACTTCCTTTTACATTACAAGCTTATCCTTAACATCGATATGCATTTTCAATATTAGCTGTTTAATTATTGATTACTTCTTATTTTTCATAGTTTGTTAATTAACGCTTATATAAGTTTGTTATCTGCCTAAAATTATGATCTTATTTTTTTCGATAAACCATTATTATTCTCATTCACCCCCCCAAATGTAAGCGTTGCCATTTATACAAGCAATGATGGTTTTCCATACAGATTAGCATACCTCTCAACTAGAAGGTTCAATAATCTCATGGTTAAGAAAGTTCGAAATCTTGCTTGTAGTCTATTACATATTGCTTGAATGTGATTGGCGGTCGTTTGAGAATATCTTCAAGGTCATTCGTAACAAGCCTTGCAGTACCAAACTTGGTCATCGTATATAATATCGACATCACGTTTACAAACTCCTTAGGCATCCCTCTTTTAAGGCTCACTTTTCTAAAAATAAACACATTCGGATTCTTATATTTAATCTCTCGTTTGAGTACCTTGGACATTATATTCGCAATATCCTCATAAGTAAGAGCTTCACTTCCTGTTAGATAATATGTTTTATTCACATGACCGGATTCCGTCAGGCATATCGCAGCAGCTTCACCAATATCACGTGTATCGATAAAGCTCGTTTTTCCTTTGCCTACAGGCACAAACAGTTCATTACGAAGTGCAATATCTTCACGATGCGTAGTATTCAAATTTTGCATAAAAAAGCTAGGTCGTAAAAAAGTGTATGCAAACCCTAGGTTCATCATGTACTTCTCAATTTTATGATGCGGAACAACATGGTTCTTCTCAACTCCAATTAATGACACAAATACAATATGTTCTACGCCAGCAGACTTCGCTGCTTGCAGGAATGGAAGTGTGTCTTGCTTTGGATGTGCTAATTGTGGCGGACGAACCAAGAACACTTTCTTAACGTTCTTAAGTGATTCTTTATAGGTGGATGGAGTCAGAAAATCAAATTCTACTAATTCAACGTCGGGAATCTCCGAATAGAGCGCTTTGCCTCTGTCGAGATGAGTTACCGCTGCTTTTACTCTTGCTCCTCGTTTTATTAACTCTTTAACAACAAAGCTCCCTATGTTTCCTGTTGACCCAATTACTAAGATAGCTGACATAACTATTCCCCTTCATATATAGTTAGTGCACTAACTATATAGTTAATGTTAAACAAACTTACTACTGTTTTAATGTATTTAAAGTAGAATCTACAATACTTAAGAAGTCCCTAAATTGTTCACACTGTTCCTGACTTAGGTTTGATAAAGACATTTGAGTGACCTTCTCACTCAATATTTCAATCACTGGTATTAGTTTTTTAGCTTCTTCAGTCAAAGATAAAATAAAAGATCGTTTATCTTCTGGATGAGGAGTTCTTTTTATCATAATTTTATCTTCTAATCGTGTCACGATACCTGAGACAGTGGGTTTATCGAAATCGAGTTCTTCAGCAATAAACTTCGAAGTTCGCTCATATAATGGGCGATCCATTTTTTCTTTTATGTCAATATTTTTAATTAAAGCCCATTGTGCAGGAGTCAGGTCATACTGCAAAAGCTCTTTAGAAAGTTCATATTTAAGTTCTTTTGCAACCTTCATGATAAGATAGCCTATTGATTCCATGATTATCACCCAATATAGTTAGTATGCTAACTTCTTAGTTAGTGTACTAACTATATTGAACAGTGTCAAGTGGATATGTACTCCCTCATTTTTTACAAATTATTGAATGCCACCTTTTGTTTATATTTTATCTTGATCGAATAACATTTTAGATATGAAGTTCCTGACCCACAACAATCCAAAAGGCTACAGAAGATCCTTTTTAAAAATCTTTTTCAAATCAGACCGAAAGCTGTCTATACGTATACATTCATTAAGACTTAACTGTAAGAGATTAAGCGTTATATCTTCTGATTTTACAAGACCCTCAAAACGCAAATCCTTGATCCATTCCCAAATGTCTTCAAGTTTCCTCTTAAGATAATAAAACTCAAATGCATCGAAATCGGGCGTTTCATAATTCATATATTTTTTATATTCATTTAAAAACTGTTCAGCATATGACTCCGTTATGATTAATATGAGGTCTTGTTCTTGAGGAGCAAGTTTTAAACATTCCCAATCAATAAGCATTAAGTTTTGACCTTGCATGATGTTCCAATTATGCGCATCAGCATGGCACAAAACAAACTTGTGAGATTTGCGTTTCAAAGTACTAGATAAAAACTTCATTCTGTCAATCTTTTCTAATAAATTTCCGGTGTAGGGTTTTACAGTTTTCAACACCATATCATCTTGCTTATCTAAATCATTGTTAATAAAAGAAGATAATAACTCACAAAAATCAATGTCAAAACGTTCCTTTACTTGCTCCTTATTTAATGTATATGGGATTCTTGAAGTATTCTTATGAAGTACTCCAAGAATCTTTGCTAATTCATTAATTTGACTTGGTCTTAAAGACTCTTCACCAATTGTAGTACCTTCTATATACTCCGAAAGCAAGTAAACGTACTCTTCATCTTCACATTTATTGCATTTTAATCTCGTACATATTGGACTTACAATGTTAATATTCAACTCAGTATGATCATGCATCCACTTCACTACAGGGATATATCTGTCAATAGCCTCTGTCCACTGGACAGAAGAAGGCTTTTTTTTGCTATACACTTTTAAAAAATATTTTTTACTCGTATCTTCGATTAAGAAAGCTAACGCTGACCACCCGCCTGTCTGTTTTTGTATACAAGTCGCATCTATTTCATAGTAATCTTTTAATATTGATGCTATTCGGTTGTTAATCTCCATCATGTACCCCTTTTCAAAATTATAATAGAAACCATCATGACTTTTAAGAGGATCCCCTCTTAGTAGCATATATATTATCATTGTGAAGATTATATTTATGGTTATTATATAGGATAATAACCACATTCATGTACCTACATCGCTTAACAAAGCCTGTACAACATAACGGAATGCAAAAATGACCAGTTCCCTCAAAGAATGGTCATTTTTGTTGCATTCTAATAAAACCAAAATATAAATAAAATATTACAATTGCTACTCAAATATTTGACGATATGGATACAGAATAAACGGCTACCTGCGTAATATTTGGAATAGCGTATAAAGATAAAGCAGTATTTCTCGCGAATGCATTACCAGATATTGAACTCGTCCAAGTAACTGTTGCAGGGGCAACAATAGGATTTGGATTAAATACTTTAACTGGTTGGGGTCCAATGTCAGTTGGCCTAATTGAGAACGCGATTGTGCCTGTTATCGAAGCAGTAGTTACTAGACTAATTGTAGATAAAATTTGGCTTGAACTTGGAGCAGATAAGTTTAATGGTACGTCACCACAAACCTGAAATACATAATTACCAATTGCCAAGTTGTTAATACTTATGGAGCATGAGAACCCCACTACATTACCGCTCGCTGTAGTTACATAAGGAATTACCTGAGAATCAGCCCCAGGAGAACCCGCAATTCTTTGAAAACCAGCATTTGAACCTCCAAATAGTATGGATTTTGTAGACCCAATACCAGCTGGTCCTGTCGCTCCTGTCACTCCGGCTGTTCCTGTTGCACCAGTTTCTCCTGTAGCTCCTGTTGCACCAGTTTCCCCGATGTCAGCAAGGTTTGGCGACGATGGAAAAATAACGGGACAACTTTGGGGCGGTAAAATAAAGGATTGGAATAATCGGAGGTAATAATTATATACATTCATATGAAACACACCCTTATTCCTACATAAAGTTCCACCTTTTGAATAGCCTATGTTAATTTTTCCTTCGCGTGAAATAAAATTTCCAAATAAATATCAATTAACACCCATAATTGTCATTTTGTAAAATCTGAAAGATATGTGACTTGAAGAACAAGTAAATACATACTTCCCCTTTCATTTGTTCACAAAAATAAATTCGATTATGTCGTACAAGCTTCTCCCAAATCATATGTATGATTACAAAGTTAACAAAGGAGATCATTCATTGATCATATTGATCAGCAATTTCCTGCTGGGGCTGTACTTGCAGCTCCTATCGGTCCCATTAATGCCGCCAAATCGATCGAGGCATTCGGGGCGGATTTTTGCATGCCTGGCTTGTTGGTTTAGGTGCCATGATGGCTGATGGGGTTTTCATGGTTCTCGGAGTTATTCACTTTCTAAACATCCCATTCATGAAATCTTTTTTGCTGTTGTTCGGTTTTTCATTCTAACCTATCTAGGTATAGAAAGTTTGCTTAATGCCAGAAGGAACGGAGCTGAGACTAGAAGCAGTAATGAATCATTAATCATTATTCAAATCATTTAGCGCAGATTTTATCAACTCGATTTCAAATCAAATATCCATTTTATTCTGGGACGGAATTTATGGATCTGTTCTTGCTGGGTGGTTTTATGTGTATCTCTCCAATGTTATTTAAAACCGAAAATACGAATTGCGAGGCAGTTGTATGCCATGCCAGTCGCTTACTTTACACTGTCCTTCATTATGTCGACCCACAGCGACCATCGTTCCGTCCGATTTTAGACCGATCGTATGAACGCAACCTGCGGCTACTGCCACAATATCACGCCAATCACCTACATCGCATTGGCCATGCTCATCCCAACCCACAGCCACCACTGTTCCATCTGATTTTATACCGATCGTATGATAACTGCCCGCCGCTATCGCCACAATCCCCCGCCAGCTGCTTACATGGCATTGGTCATGCTTATTCAAGCCCACAGCTGCAACCGTGCCGTCCGATTTTAGACCGATCGTATGTAGGTAACCTGCCGCTGACGCCACAATATCGTGCCAGTCGCTTACGTTACGTTGGCCGTACCGATCATTACCGACAGCAATCAACGTGCCGTTTGATTTAAGTCCGACGGTATGCCAATCACCCGCCGCTACTGCTACAATATCGCGCCAGCCGTTTACATCGCATTGACCTTCATTATGTCGACCCACAGCCACTACGGTTCCATCTGACTTTAGCCCGACGGTATGACGCCAACCTGCTGCTACTGCCACAATATCGCGCCATTCACTTACATCGCATTGGCCATGCTTATTCCACCCTACAGCCACCACCGTGCCGTCCGACTTTAGACCAATTGTATGAGCATTACCCGTGTTTGTCGCCATATGAACATTACCAACTGCTACCGCAACAATATCGCTCCAACCGCTCACATCGCATTGGCCATATTTATTATCTCCGACAGCCATCACCGTTCCGTCCGATTTTAGACCAACGGAATGACGACGACCCGCCGCTATGGTATCTTTAGGAAACCGTTTCACCTTTAACGCAGCTTCTACAGGTGATATGTAATCCATGCCCATGCTATGCCTCCTTTAATACGGGATATTTTCTCAATAATATGTACCTTCACATTCACTTTTCAATCAAACTGTAATCATATCGACCTGCAATTGTTCCTGAATATTAAAAGGATAGTAGTACCCATTTTCAACATATAGTTTGTAAGATTCTCATGTGTCTGAGTAGCTGATGGCCGGTATCCTTATTGTATAGGAGGCCTGCCATTTCTAAATCTAACATGTATAAGTCAATCCTTTATCATCATGATGGTTCTTGATGCTGATTTGTTTTCGGATTTACAGATACGACGATGATGCTGTTTGCTCAGCTAGCATCACCAATATTGGGGCAATCTCCGATACCAAGCAGCAGGAAGTTATGAGCATCCCGCTTCTCAAGAGCGGTTTGATTAGATTCCTCAGAAGGTATTTGCATCTTGGATACGGTCTTCTCTATGGAATGATAAACGTAAAAAGCATACCCTACTGAAATCAATAGAATAATGAATAGCAACGCAATACTAACCCTTATTACTTTTTTCATTAGATACCTCCGAGTATCGTCCAGGAACACATCCCATTCGGTTTTTCATGATGATAATCATATAACAAAGAGACATTCAAAGGGTTATGAAATAATTATTGGACTTGAATTCACTCAGGTTCGTTCGGATCAATGAAATGTGATCTGTTCATAATCGATCTCATCCATATAGTTCTCGACTACTTTCAGTTGCTGCATACTCAGCCTCTTCAGAAACTCAGCAAACTGCTTCTGCCATTCCGCAGCGTTCTGGTTATCTAATCGTACGATTTTTGATAAATCAAAGGTTGCATTTCGAAGCTCTTCATAATACACGATCTTGGCAAGAACGGCCAACTCGACATCTCCCAGCGCCTGAAAGAAAGCAGCATATTCCCCACCATACAAGCAGTCAGAATCAAGCATATCAAGATAATCGTGAAAGGAGTAAAACTGAGTAAGAATTAGGTTGATTTTATCTTCTGTTCGATCCATTGTGGACAGCTCTTGCAGCCATCTTCTTATATCAACATCAGTCATTCTGTCTTGCTCACGGAAGGAGATGAAGATGGACTTTATACCCGCTTCTTTTTCTGTAATGATGATCGAATGGAGGCTCTGATGTCTTGCTGCATTCATGACTCGTTGAATAAGCTCTTCCTTGCATCTCTCCATATACAGCTTCAATGGCGCGTCAATAAACAATTGCTGCTGCAGCCTCTCCATTCCATGGGTGATCACGGTTCGCAGCTGTGGTTCGCTTAGATTTGTCAATTGCTGTTCTAGTGACTTGAATTGTTGCGGGGATATGATGATATTCTTCGCATCATGGCCTGATAATACGGAGAATAGCGCATTTTTCATTACAAGTTCAAAAATATTGAAGAGCTCGATTCGATAGTCGAATCTGCATTCCCTTCCAAAGTAGATAAGCAACTCTCTCAGCTCTTGCTGATCAAACAGCCTGCAGAATTCGTTTTCCAACTGCAGATGCTCCATATACTGCTTTATATAATAAACACCCTGCAGCTTCATATCGTCTACCGCCAGCGGATAATCGATACTCGCCATCGTATGATGAGCTTCAAAGATAACGCCGTATTTTCTAAAAAAAACGGGGATGGATTCATCTAGGGTCATATTATAAGCATCTACTGGAACGTCCAGCTTAGTCGCAGCGATATCTTTGTACAGTTGCTTCGACTCTTCAAAGCAGTGTGCGACCACATCTACACCACGCTCATAAAGATGACGACTATTCGTTATTTTCAAAGTATGGAGAGCTTGATCTGCTTCAATAGGATATAGATAGGCATCCACTGCATAAAGGATGGAGGTCAGAATGCCTTCAGCGGTTTCCGTCGTGACAGAGGAACTCTCCCCTTTCGTATATTTCATGATCAGTTCCTGGAGGATCTGCATCAATACATTCTGAACACGACCAACGTCCTGACTCGTAAGCAGCCCAAGGCGCATCCCTTCATTCATTAAGGAGAGCGTGTATGCATGGCGCGGCAGCTGTGATTTCCTTACTTGCCGCTGTGCACCTAGCTGCTGAGAATTTGTTACATGTTCCGTCCCCATTAATCTTCTCCTCCTTCATCCCTTGACTCGTACTTAAGCATATCGCTTCTAAACTTCTCTGCGAACTCTTCGAGTCTGCTTCTCAACAACTCGATAGAGCCTTCGCATTCCTCTTCGAATAGATTCTTCATCTTAATGAGAAGATCCGTATCACGGATCTGATCCTCGGTTTCATTTTTTAGATAATAGAACATCTCCTGCAGCTCATTCAATGTATCCGCATAATACTCTTGTTCGATGAAGGAAGACTCAGAGAATGACAGTATCAACTCTTTGGTCACTTCAAAGCTCAGCTCGACCCTTCCATGATGAGACAGGACCTGGCTCCTCGCTGCAATCATGGCCTGAATATCCTCTAGTGATAAAGTTAAACCGAATTCCTTCGTTCTCTCGTTCAATGCTAACATTTCGTGCGCAACCTGTTCATGCATAGGCCCATATAAGCTGTTGAATAGACGAGACAGATACATCGAATATTCACTCTCCTTTATTTAATTATAAAAAACCACATTTTACTATTGACAAATTCATTTATATGTTATATAATATTAATTATTTTATAGAAATATATCTTATCACAATTTCTATCCCTGTCAACAGCTCATATTATTAAACTCATACAAAAGGCCGCTATTCTTCACAACTTGAAGATTAGCGGCCTTATTCATATGTTCTCGTAAGCATTGGATTTCAGACGTATGACGAAAACGTTATCCCCCTTTTCCTCCAAGAATATGTAGCTTGCTGCCTTCCAACCCTGCAATGAACGGTCTGCCCTTCTGGATCAAAGTCTTAGTGGATTCCAGCGTTAGAGATGCTTGATGCGCCTCTTCATCTCTCCATACTAGCGTCCTGTTATTATGTTATACATAAAAAGCCTCCTCGCTTAATAGCGGGAGGCTTACGGCAACTGCTTTATTTCATGCTCGATCCCAAAAAATACCGGATCTAACGCAAATATCGAACTTCATATTCACAATGCTCATCACCGTTTACATTGCATTTCACTTCTCGTACCGTTACCTTTTGAGCGGATATTCGATGCAGCGCCCCTTCTAGTATGGCGCCTTCCAAATCGCACACCATCTTGCCCTCTAGAACAGGAAGCCCCTCACAGAAACATTCATCAACAGCGATCCGCATCATGTGCTCATCCTGATGAACGATTCTTGATATGCCGATCTGTAACTGCTCGAACAGTTCCAGGATCTCTTCTAATGTGGAGACAGGCAGCGATTCTCCAATTTTGCGTCCAATCGTCACCGTTGTAGCCTTGCCGCCCATAGGAAGAGCTTGATGCAGACCGATCAATCGAATGGTTCGAAAAAGTTCTAATGGCACCTGAGCACCAAGCTGTTTGCGTTCAATTAACTTCATATCTTCGTAGGTAAATGATTGCTTCATGCCGACTGCGCCTCTCTTTATATGCGATATTCTATGGACCCAGTCTATCATAATCCTAGCTTTAGCATGTGATCATACACACAGGCCTCTTTATTGAGCTTGCAAACCTGCCGTATTCAAGAAGTTCCAAGGCTTGTTATAATGCGGCTGGAAGAAAAAGTCCACAAAGCCAAGCTGATCGATGGTCATCTTGTTTTGAATGCACACCGAGATCGTATTGACAGACTGCGTAAGATCCGCCTTCGACATCAGCTGCGCACCAACGATACGACGGGTATCCGCCTCATACACAACCTTCAGTGTGACCTCGTTGTACGTCGGCATGAATTCAGGACGATCATTTTCTTTGATTGTTACGCTTTTCACATCCATGCCCATGTCAAGTGCAGCTGCCTCTGTCAGACCTGTAGAAGCGATGTTTTGATCGTAAATCTTAATGCCAGACGTTCCTTGCGTTCCCATATAAGCAAGCGTTGGCTTCATCAGATTGCGTGCAACCAGCGTGCCCATTCGAACCGCATTTGTTGCTAACGGAATATACGCATGCTTGCCTGTTGGATTATATACAATCGCGCAGCTGTCTCCCGCGGCATATACGTCCGGCTTGCTAGTTCTCATATAGGCATCCACGATAAGAGCGCCGTTCGGCATCATCTCAAGCTGTCCTTGGAACAGCTCGGTGTTCGGCTTGAAGCCAATGCAGAGAATGACAAGATCTGCTTCGTATTCGCCTTTTGTTGTGATGACTTTAGAGACTTTGCCAGCTTTGCCTTCAAAGCGTGTCACCGTTTGGCCAAGTGCTAGTTGAATGCCATGATCTTTCAAACTATTCTCCGTTTGCTCTGTAAATTCAGGATCTAAGTATTTGCTAAGAATGCGGTCTGTGCTATCAATAAGGGTTACTTCTTTCCCATTCATTTCAAACGCTTCGACTAGCTCGATACCGATATAGCCTGCCCCTACAACGACAATTTTAGAGGCCGTCTTTGCTTTTTCAATAATCGTGTTCGAATGATTAAAGTTCTTGGACAGTAGAATATTATCCAGGTCTGAGCCTTCAATGCGCGGTAAGATCGGCCAAGAGCCAGTTGTAATAATAAGCTTATCAAACGTATCCTCCGTCTCCGCATCGGTTGCAAGATCACGAACACGAAATGTTTTTTGCTCCGTATCCACCGCAATGACATCATGGCGCATCTTCGTTACAACCCCAAGCTCTGCCAGCTTCTCAGGAGACGAATAGAATAATCCATTCGCGTCTTCCACGACCCCACCGACATAAAGAGCAATTCCACAGGATAAAAAGGAAATGTTGTCATTACGCTCATACACCGTTATTTGTGCATCTGGGTACAATTGTGCTGCGTTTACAATAGCTGCTGTTCCTGCATGGGTACATCCAATCACTGCGATTTTCATATGATTTCCTCCTTGTGTGCCGGTCCTCGGTATCTATCCGAAGCTTGACCATTTGTTCTCCTACCTAATTTGTGTTTGTGAGCACATTCACGTATAACTGCATAAGAATATGTGAATTATTTCACCTTTCACGGTAAAACAAGCTGCTCCTGCACGATTATCTTCAACGCTCGCGCAATCAAGCTGTATTCGAAGAGATGGTCTTTATCCCCTCTTCCTAATTGTGAGTTACATCACTTTAAATGTCGATTTAAATGTGACATATTTCACACTCGCCTGTTGGATTCATCATATAGCAAAACTTTTATCTTTTCAATAGCTTATTCGCCTTATTTTCCTTGTTAATTTTTCCATCACGTTTTCCCTGTTAAACAAAACGATCCTTCGGGATTCGATAACACTTGACCTTAGGTCTGACCTAAGGTGTATGGTTAAGGTACAAACACGAGTCCCCTTCAAGGAGAGAAGCTAATGAGAACCGAGATTACAATCAGCGAATTGGCTAAGCTTATGAGCGTGTCCGTACATCAAATTCGCTATTTTGAGGAAAAAGGCGTGCTAATGCCTGCGTATATCGATGACAATCAATATCGCATGTACAATTTTGATCAAATCTATGAACTGTCACATATCCTGCTTCTGCGAAAGCTGGGTATCTCCGTTCAGGGCATAAAAGAATGCATGACCTCCTATGACTCTGATCAGTATGAGCAGCTGTTCCAGCATTCCTTGCAGGAGGTTGAGGCTGAAATAACACGATTAACGGAGCTTCAGCATTTTATTCAAAAAGTTCTGCATGAGCATCACAGCTTTAGCCATGCATCTGAGCATTTCAAAGTGATAAAGAGAGAGAAGACCTATCTTGCGCCGTGGGTCTGCCTCGATGCTCATGAGGAGCTTCATGCAAGACGGTTAGCGGAACAAGCGGAATCACTTCCGAATCTATTCGAGTCCGACATTCATTATGTATGGGAGGGCTCGGGTACAACGATGCTAGCAATAGAATCACAAGAGCCTACCGAGTGGTGTATGCCTGACGGCGACTACCTATCATGCCATAGGCAACTGCATGCCGAGGAGCAGCTAGAGGATGTTATTCAGCAGTTTTACGATGATGCGGCGAGAACGACGTATGCTTTATCTGGTCCAGTCATCCTTATAGAGAAATCCTACCTATCTCTTTTTAGTAAAAACAAGCTACATTATGAGCTTCTGTCCTTCATAAAGCCATGATCCTAGGCGAGAGGAAGTATTCACATGACGACGCCTGCCATTCCGTTTACGATTGAGCCGATGCAGCCAAGCCATATTACAGAGATTAGCCGTTTGCTTGTTCATGGATTTAACGGTAAATTTCTGACCATGGCCAATCTTAAGGAAGACGCACTCGCTTATTTTTTTGAACATCTGCTCTCCTGCTACCCTTCAACACCGGCTTCACATCGTATGGTCGCAATCCAAGGGGGAAATGTGATCGGCACCATATCCTATAAGTGGAAGCCCTCTATAGGTACTAGGTATGTTCAGCGTTATCCTCGATTGACAAGCTTCCACCCGCTTCGGAAATGGAGCCTTGTGAAACTGTTCTATGGATTGCATGTGCTTGAACACGATCCCAAGGATGGCGAATGCTATATTGCGGATATCGCCGTGCATCCCGCTCATCGAAGCCAAGGTGTAGGAACGCACTTATTGCAGCATGCAAAGCAAGTGGTGCAGAGGGAGACTCATCTTCAGTGGCTGAGCTTGCACGTGTCGAGTAAAAACAAAAGGGCTGAAGAGCTGTACAAACAAATGGCTTTTCGAAAGCACTCAACGAGGAACAGCCTAGCAAGCCACTTGCTATTCAACGAGCCCACTTGGAGTTATATGACGCTTCACGTGAAGTGAAATGATAGAATCGAACAGAATGGATAAGGAGCAGATATGAAAAAGAAAATGTTAATAGCTGTCATCGTATTCCTAATGATTGCAGCTAGCGCAGGATTATATGTGTTGTACCAGCATGACTATGATATGGTGGAGCAAGCTATCGAGATTCCTACTCCTGAAGGTTTGTTAACAGGTACCTTTGCGCTACCTAAGCATCATAAAGAGAAGCTCGGTCTGGTCTTATTTATCCACGGAGATGGCCCAATTGACGCTTCACATGACGACGGGTATAAGCCGCTATGGGAACGATTAGCCTCTATTGGCTATGCGTCCTTGTCACTTAATAAGCGTGGAATGAATGGATCAGAAGGCAATTGGCTCAATCAGAGCATGAACGACCGTGTAGAGGAAGCCCGTCAGGCAATCACTTGGGCGAAAAAGCAGCCGATGATCGATGACACACGAATTGGCGTGTGGGGAGCAAGTCAGGCAGGCTGGGTTATTCCTAAGCTTGCCAAGGAGGAGCCGTTGGCATTTAGCATATTGTTATCTCCCGCGGTTAACTGGTTAACGCAAGGACAGTATTATACCCGCAGTCATCTAGAACAAGCAGGCATTTCAGAGCAAGAGATTCAAGCGAAAGAAGCATATGATCAGCAAGTTAGGCAGCTGTTAAGAAGTAACGCCTCATATGATGACTATGTAAAAATCGCACAAAAGAAATACCTCATGTCAAAGGATCAGTGGACCTTTGTGAGCAAAAACTATTTATCCGATGCAACAGAAGATCTTCGCAACTTCCAGTCCCCTGTGCTTCTGATTCTCGGTGAAAAAGATATACATGTCGACGTAAAGGAAACGGAGCGGGTCTATCGTAATGTCATTCCTCCAGAGCTGCTAACCGTTGCCCTCTTCCCTGATGCTGAGCATTCCATGTTAAGCACAAGCACGGCTGAATCAGAGCTTCGAGCCATACTCATTAGCCTGTTTGCCCCTAGACAAATAACGGTTACAGGATATATGGACCAAATTGAGCAATTCCTAACCCGCTTGCCAACAGATCATGAATAAAGG
Organism: Paenibacillus sp. 1001270B_150601_E10; assembly: GCF_015558675.1. Taxonomy (GTDB): domain Bacteria; phylum Bacillota; class Bacilli; order Paenibacillales; family Paenibacillaceae; genus Paenibacillus_B. The sequence continues at coordinate 16,724 of NZ_JADMOL010000001.1, forward strand.
TTCTTTACTTGCTTTCTATTCTTTAACACGAATACTTACGTTACTAAGCATGCGATCTCTTAGGAATCGCATGTTTTTTACTAGGTTTGAAGCAGCCTTACTATGCTTTTAACAACATAAATGGAATTAAACGTTTGAATCAATCAACGGAGGAAATGGTTTTGGCCAATCGTGGGTGCTTAGTGTGTAGAATTGCTTTGCCATGTATGCCGGCGTATAAGGCATGTCGTTACGCAGCCAAGCTGTGATGGTGCCAATCAAAGCTGAAGCCCCATGCCAGATGGCAATATCCTTTTGAATGCCCGCTTTATCGAGTGAAGAGTTACTCCAAATTTCTTCAATCCTTGCCGCTATCAACTCGGTTAATAGATTCAACAGCCGCTCCGTAAAGATCGGGACTCGCCTAGAGCCTAATACAACCTTGTAGAACTTTGCATGACTCGAGATATGTTCAAGCACCCTTACTAGCTTCAACCAATCGCTATCTTCCACAGCATCTACAAGTTCACACTGGCCATGCATCGCATGCTGAATATTCTCAATCATCTCATCCGACATCTTGTCCAGCATGTCGGGGATATCACGGTAATGCAGGTAAAAGGTCACGCGATTGATTGTTGCCCGCTCTGCGATTCGGCTGATCGACATTTTCTCGACATCCATTTCCTGAAGCAGATCAATGCATGCATCCCTTATCAATTGACGTGTACGAAGAATTCGACGGTCTGTATGCACCTTGGAGGCAGATGACATCTGATTCATTCCTTCCCACTTATAGTGAAAATAGACAATTATTCAGAAATTGAAGTAAATTCCCTCGTTAATCAACAAGATAAAGCGATTTGACAATTAATTTACATATTGAGGAAAAACGTAAATTGTACAGGGCTATCGTTATGGCTATAATCTGGTTTATACCCTGTTGATTATCCTACACATTGTTTATTATTTCCATAGCCCCCTAGTCGTGTTATCCCATCATGAGTACAACGATAATATCCTTTTAATCATCGTTCTGATCATTTACCCAGGCCGACCACGCCAGCTCCTTGCAACGCCTCCTAGTACACATATGTATTCCATGGCTGTTCGACTCTATCGTCTCTACTTCTATCCTCTATTCATCTAAATGTAACGCATAAGTCAGTCTTTATGAACGAGACAGAGACTCCATTCAGATGATAAATTAACGCAAGTTAATTTCATCATAAATCCAAACATCCACCGGGAGGGAGTTAACCATGCAGAAGGAAATCATCTCCTTAGCTGAATTCACCCAGTTTCGATCAGCGGTTGAAGAGTTCAGCCCATTTGAATGGTGCAAGTATCACTTGGAACATGAGCCGATCAGCTACAATGAAGCAACGAATACCTGGAACGTCTTCCGGTACGAAGATGTCAAACGAGTGCTGAGTGACTACGAGTACTTCTCCAGCGTAAGGACACGCACAACTATTAGTGTTGGAGCGGACAACGAGGAAGGGCAAACCCCTGAACGAATCAATTTGAGTTCCGATCCGCCTGACCATCGCAAGAGCCGCAACCTGCTATCCGCTGCTTTCACTCCTCGAAGCTTGAAGCTATGGGAGCCTCGCATCCAGCATGTCGTCAGCCAATTAATCAAGGACATGGGAGACGAGCCGGTCATAGATATCGTCAAAAGCTTCTCCAGCGCCCTGCCTACCATCGTCATCGCAGACCTGATGGGAGTTCCATCTGAAGATCGCTTCCTGTTTAAAGAATGGGTGGATCATCTGTTTCTACCGCTTCCAATCAACAACGTTGAGGATGTGAAGGAATTAAAACGACAGGCAGCAAAAAACTATTACAGCTACCTGTACCCCCATGTCGTGAATAAGCGCGGCCAGCTTGCTGACGATATTATCTCTGACCTGATCCAAGCAGAGGTAGATGGCGAGCGGTTAACAGATGATGAGATCGTCCGGATGACGATGTTTATTCTGGGCGCAGGCATCGAGACGACAAGCCATTTGCTTGCGAACACCTTCTACTCCTTCTTGTATGATAACAACGAGGTCTATGCCGAAGTTCAATCCAACCGTGAGCTGCTGCCAAATACAGTAGAAGAGATGCTTCGCTACCGCTTCCATACCATCCGAATGGATCGCACGGTCAAACAAGACAATGATGTGTTGGGCGTAGAGCTTAAAAAGGGCGATGTCGTCGTAGCATGGATCAGCGCCGCCAATTTGGACAAGGATGTATTCGAGGACCCCTTTACGCTGAACATACACCGTCCTAACAACAAACGCCATTTGACGTTTGGAAACGGACCTCATTTCTGTCTAGGCGCACCGCTTGCCAGGCTGGAGGCGAACATTGGCTTGGGTTTATTCATGGACCACTACAAATGTATAGAGGCAGTCCCTGACTTTAAACTTGAGGACAATCTCACGATCTTCGCAGCTGGACAGTCATTGACATCCTTGCCTGTTCGCGTAACACGCAGGTAATTATGTTTAGACAGTAATCAAATGGGGTCTATTCATCCGGTTCTATTCACACGAAGCTTGGAACGCGGTCTGTTGATTGCATAATCGACAGACTTTTTTTGATCCCAAGGCCTATTCATTCCAGTGTCCACTGTTTGATAACGGATAAAGCGTAGATCCCTTGATCCGCTGCTGAACTAGCTCGGCACTCTTGTAAGGAATTAATTCATCATGCACGCCTTTGATATATACCCGATACGATTAAACCAGCTTTTATGTATTACATTACCATTCAAACATGATTAAAAATGAATGGATATTATGTATGCATTATACATAATATATATTATGTAAACCAATGATCAATAAAACAACCCCACTAAGATCTATCGATAACATAATCATAAACCTTAATGGGGTCTTCTTCTCACTTATCCTCATAGTTGACTAAGCGTTTCACATGTTAGAACAGAACCTTATGTCCCACAAAGTAAAAGAGAACATTTCTTATTTAATTAATATCATTAATTATATTGTTTAATGTCATTAATTGATATCATAATGCCTGCTTCTTTCCTTCAAAACAAGGCATTTAGCTATTTACAGGAAGCTTCTCTTCGATTACTTGGCCATTCGCAAGTCGAATCCATGTGGTAAATGACTTTTCACCTTCACGCAGTTGAATGATTCGCGCACCACGTTCAAAGTCCTCACGGCCATACGTGCTGTAACCTGTCGCACGGCCGTAGCATAAACGGATGCCGTAAAGATCTCCTTCATAATCATTGAGGTGGTCATGACCGACAAATGTACCAACCACATCACCTGATTCCAGCAATTGTGTAAACAGTCCAGAGTTGATTCTTGGACTGCAAACGTTTTCAAGTTTGTTCCCGATACAAGCTCCTTTTTCCCATACCTCTGTATATTCCGGCAGCGGAATGTGGAAGAAGGCTAATGCTGGAATGGACTCTTGACGAAGCTCGGCACGCTTCTTCGCCTCTTCAGCATACCATTGAATCTGAGAGTGATGAATCCATTCATAGCCGCCGATTGGTTCAGCAGGTGCATAGCTGCCGGAATCCAAGAAGTACAGAGTATGTACAGGAGCTTCTTCCTTATGATCCAATATAGAAAGCAAATAGTTGCCTACTCCATCGATGTCAGATGGACCCGCTTCAGCTAAATTATACGCATACTCCTGGGCGATCTCCATCAGTTCCTCGCGCGTTGCGCCCGCTTCGGAATCATGATTTCCAAACACAAACGCAAACGGTGTCGCTGCATGCTCTGCAAAATCAAGCACTTCCCGGAAAGAACGCTTCACGTCCTCACAATGGGTGGAATCAATCAAATCTCCTGTAAACACGATAAGATCAGGCTTGTCTTCTTTTAGCACTAGATCGAGAACCTTTCTTGTAGACAAGTCCCGCTCATTGCCATTTCTCCAATGCACATCTGTAAATTGTACAATCTTAAAAGTACCATCATCTCTAAAGCGTAATGTCGATTTCAAACAAACTCCCTCCTTCAACAATGTGCCTACATTTTACACCTATTCCTTAAACGTGTATATTGCTTATTTCTCTGATATTCGTTTAAAAAATCAAAAAACCAGCCATGATCCGAAGATCAGACTGGTTTTCAAAGCAATATCGCAATTTTCTAGCAGCATGATCTAGCTAAGCGATGCTCATATGACTTGTCCTTCTTATTCCTCGTCCAAGTCCACGTTATGGAAGACTTGCTGCACATCTTCAAGCTCCTCAAGTGCATCGACCATCTTCTCGAATTGTGTACGTGCATCTCCATCCAACGTGACATCGTTCTGCGCCAGCATCGTAACCTCTGCAATCGTGAAATCTGTTACGCCAGCACTTTTGAAAGCTTCTTGAACCACGTGGAATTGATCTGGCTCAGCATAGACGATAACCGTATCTTCCTCCTCGATCACATCGCGCACATCAATGTCGGCCTCCAGCATGAGCTCTAGAACTTCATCTACAGACTTACCTTCAACACCGAATACGGCAGTTTCGTCAAACATGTAGCTTACCGACCCGCTCACGCCCATGTTGCCGCCATTCTTATTAAATGCTGCACGCACAGAAGAAGCGGTACGATTCACGTTATTGGTTAATGTATCCACAATAACCATAGATCCGTTCGGTCCGAAGCCTTCATAGCGAAGTTCCTCATAGGTATCTTCAGCACTGCCTTTTGCTTTATCCAAAGCACGATCGATGATCGCTTTAGGAACATTGTATGTTTTTGCACGCTCGAGTACGACTTTAAGAGCACGGTTCGATTCTGGATCCGGCTCACCTTTTTTCGCCGCAACATAAATCTCTACGCCAAACTTTGCATAGATGCGGCTCGTATTCGTATCCTTCGATGCTTTCTTATCCTTGATGTTATTCCACTTACGACCCATAGTGTTCCCCTTCCTCAACAACGACTAATGTCTAGATCAAACGTTCATTTCCTATCTGCGATGCATGTATCAGCCAATGTTTACGTTCCATCAACAAATAGGATCTCAACGTCCATTATATCCTTAATCGGTAGGATTGAACAAGCATTCGCGCATGTTTGATCACAGACTCATTCATCATAGCATCTTAATCTGCCTTCATCTGTTTCAACATGTCATATCAAGCTGCTCCTTCAAATACTTGAAATCTTGATAGAACAGCACAGGAATGATAGGAAATACCGGGATATTAAGGCGTTCCGTCACCAATTCCTTGTGGGAGGTAATGATGACATGCACATGATGCTTGGACAAGCACACCATTAAAGCTTCCTTCGTCGTCACCTCCACGATATTGATATTCGCGTTCAGGTATTGTCTAAGCATCGTACTTATGTATCGATTCTCTGCATCATTGCTAGTATAGAGCAATATCAGCTTCTGCTTCTGAAGCATCCGATACTCCTCCACGCTAGCAAGCATCATCATCGTAATGTGCGCGATATCTGCATCACGAATACGTACGGCATAACAGCAGCATTCCGTCACCTTGTCCTTGATCCACGTAAATAGCTTCTCATGCTCCTTCGCAAGCGGAGTGTGGTCTTGAAAATGGCCATGAATATCGAGCACCCACCGGATTCCTGCTTCAAGCCAATACGAGACGATCTGCTGTAAAAACACGCAATCCTCTTGCAATGGTACCCCCGTCATCTTCTCCGCTTCAATAATGAACGTCATTAGATCCTGAAGGTTGTACTTTTCAATAACCGACGGCAGCTCCCTAGAACATCGAAGATCAACTTGAAGATGGATGGATGATGACAAAATGAGTGAAGCTCCATAATAGATCTCATTCATATTTTTTGGCATATGCAGCGTATCAAGAAACTCCTCTACAAGCGGCATCAGCCAATCTAGATGCAATCCATTATCCAGCAGTATCGGCGGGAATAAATAGCTTTGAAGCATATGTCCCTTACGCAATCGATCCGTCCATATCTTCAGCAAGATCGGCAGCTGTGTATTGCTCCGATAGGAAATATTGTAGTACTCGTTCTTTTCCAGCTTGCGAATGAATGCTTGGCAGTGATTCAAGAATGATTGGCATAAAGGGAGTTCATTCGAATGTTCTAGAAAAAAATCATACTGGTATTGGCGAATAACTCTTTCCTCTCCTGCAATCCGAATCGGCTTTGTATGAAGCTTCAACTGTGAACGCTTTAACTGTTCTTTTAGTTTGGATATTTGCTTACGGATTACACTTTCACTGTAATAGAGCCTCTGACATAACTGAAAGATCGTAATGCCTTGATCCTGCCGTATCAAGCAAGCGATAAGAGGCTTTAGCTCGTCCCCTTCAGTAAGTCTGACATATGACAAGACTTCGTGTGAAGAATAATAGACCGGCCGATGCAAATAGACTCCCTTTCCACGAACGGATTCCATATACCACCCTTCGGGAAGCAGAGGCTCCAGCATGGCGATATACTTTCTGACTGTTTTTGAAGAGCAGTCTAACTCCTTTGCGAGCATTTCCCCTGTTACCCATTCTTCATGTTCAATGAGATATCGATACAAACGCTGGAGCAGTTCAAAAGTTGACATGGACATACACCTCTAGTTGACAGAAACTTCTGTTAGTTGTCTCGATCTCAATCGTACACTCTATGTATAGAACAAAGTCTGACATTAACCCTTTAATCTTGTAAAACAGATGTAGAGTATTGAAAGATTATAGCATTGTATCCTCTTCTATAGTATTGGTAAGTCAAGGGAACGTATTAAAGTGTGAAACCGCTTATGCTTTATTGCAATAGGCATTTTACAAAAGGATCACTTATTGATCAGACCGATCCACACCCATAAAACGGATGTGGATCTTCCGCTCGCATTCTCTTCATAAATGCCATCCGATCAAAAACAGGTGTACCATAAAATAACAGATGAAGGAAATGTTCCAAAAGCATACGTCGGATAAATGAAGCCTTGCGTAAAGCCAAACGGGTTTGTTGATGTGACGTACATAAGAAACACATTAAAGGTTCGAGTGACAATTAGCGTCCATCGATTCTGACAGCCGGCGGCAAACGTGGTCACGCCTTGAGTAGATTGCTGCTGCTGGACAAAGCCTTGCACCTGAGATGGCGACTGCGACAGCTGCTGGAACGAGCTTAGCAATTGTGGCGGAGGCGGTGTAATATTTTGTGGCAACCCCGTTCCG
>NZ_JADMOL010000001.1:23883-24992 GCF_015558675.1 Paenibacillus sp. 1001270B_150601_E10
CCCCCCACCTGGTGGTGAAGGCACACCAGGAATGGACGGAGCACCGCCTGGAATGGGTGGAACACTCGGAATCGGAAACGGCAAAAATGGACCAAGCGCACGATAAGAATTCATGGATCTCTCCCTCTCCTTAAGGTTCGACATACATCGTTACGCTAAGGTATGCATAGGCGTTTGCACATGTTCATCAGATGCAAAAATCAAATCTTGAAAGTAAACAAATGGAGCTTTTTGAGCACATCCTGTTTCACATTATCCAACTCAAGATATGACAATCCTGTTTCGAAATGAAACCTATCAAAATTGTAAGATAGATGTAAGCTAACTCGATAGGTGTTAGGCACGGGGGAGCTTTACAATGAAATGAAAGATAAGATAGCAGGATTGGCTTTTTTCTTTTTAGGAGGACCTTTCATCATGAGAACTGGACTAACAACAGAAGAAGTACGCATTCGCGTTCAACAAGGAAAAGTAAATAAGACACCTGAAGCACCGTCCCGAACCGTATGGCAAATCCTTCGAACGCATCTGTTTACAACGTTCAACTTTTTAAATGCGATACTAGCGATAGCCGTGCTCCTGGCAGGTTCGCCAAAGAATGCGCTATTTGTCGGGGTCATCGTATCCAATACCATTATAGGCCTGTATCAGGAGCTGCGTGCAAAGGCTACACTGGAAAAGCTGTCTGTGCTTCACGTCTCCAGCGTTCAAGTACTGCGTGACGGTCAAGAAGCCTCCATTGCGGCAGAAGAGCTCGTCTTGGATGATATTATGATCCTTAAGCCAGGCGATCGGATCGCGGCTGATGCGGACATGCTGACAGGCTCCATGATAGAAGTGGATGAATCCCTCTTAACAGGCGAAGCCGATCCGATTGGGAAGCAGGATGGAGCAGAGATATTGTCGGGGAGCTTCGTTGTTGCGGGAAGCGGCTATGCCAAGGTAACCAAAGTAGGTTCAGACACTTATGCTGCAAAGCTCGCGAATGAAGCAAAGCGGTTTAAGCGCATCAACTCGGAGCTTCAGGCAGCTGTTAATAAGTTGTTCAAAGTCATCATGTGGATGATTCTGCCGATCGGCGCCATGCTGATCTTTACACAGCTTATGTT
>NZ_JADMOL010000001.1:25066-76832 GCF_015558675.1 Paenibacillus sp. 1001270B_150601_E10
ATCAGGAATCGTAAGCATGGTGCCTGAAGGGCTTGTCTTGCTTACCAGTGCAACCTTTGTTGTTGCGATCGTCAAGCTCGCGAAACATCGAACGCTCGTTCAGGAGCTTCCTGCAACGGAAGTGCTGGCTCGTGTGGACGTGTTGTGCCTCGACAAGACAGGCACGATCACGGAAGGCGATCTGGAGCTCATTGGCATCAACATGATTGCCGAAGATCCCAAGGAGCGGGTTGACAACGTGCTTGCAGGAGTGGTTCATGCGCTGCCAAGCATGAATCCAACACAGCAGGCTATTCGAGATCAGTACGAGCATGCGCCAGAACTGGAAGTCACACATACTGTACCCTTTTCATCCGATAAAAAATGGAGCGGTGCAGCATTCGAATCAGAAGGTGCTTGGGTGATTGGGGCTCCAGAAATGATCCTTCAAGATGATTATGAACGAGTGAGGAGAGATGTTGAGCAAGAGGCATCTCAAGGCAGACGCGTCCTCCTCCTTGCCCAAGTGAGTGAAGCGGAATTCCATGAAGGGCGGGTCCAACATCCTAGAATGGTAGCCATGCTCATCATCGCAGACCGCATCAGAGAAGAAGCGCCGGCAGCGCTCCGTTACTTCGCTCAGGAAGGCGTCACGATCAAGATTATCTCTGGGGACAACCCGATCACCGTATCTGCTGTTGCGACGCGTGCAGGGGTACAAGACGCGGAGCATTATATCGATGCTCGCCAGTTGTCCGATGATCCGCAAGTACTGGCCGATGCTGCGGAGCAATACACGGTGTTCGGTCGTGTATCCCCACAACAGAAGAAATTGCTTGTACAAGCCTTGCAGGCAAAAGGCCATACCGTTGCAATGACAGGAGATGGCGTTAACGACGTGCTTGCCCTGAAGGAGGCGGATTGCGGCATCGCGATGGCAAATGGCTCTGACGCAGCGAAAGCAGTATCTCAGCTCGTGCTTCTCACCTCTGACTTTAGCGTATTACCAAGAGTCGTTATGGAAGGCCGCAAGATTATAAACAATCTGGAGAAAGTATCAGTGCTCTTCCTATCGAAGACGGTATACTCTGTCCTTCTATCGATTATCTTCTCCTGCATCTTGATGCCGTATCCGATCATGCCGATTCATGTCACGCTGATTGGTGCGTTGATGATTGGCATTCCTGCGTTCTTCCTGGCGATGAGTCCGAATCGAGATCGCGTAAGCCCCGGCTTCTTAAAAAGGGTACTGAAGTCGGCCATCCCAAATGCCGTTATTCTAGCAGGGGTAACCTTAACCATGTTCCTATATGCCTACTTAAGCGGCCTTCATACATCTGAGGCAAGAACGCTCGCAGTGCTTGTGCTAGGCGGATCAAGTCTCGTTGTGCTTACAAGAATTGCAAGACCTTTGAATGGACTGAAGATTCAGCTGGTGATCGCGATGCTGACACTCTTCGCAGCTGCTTTCTTAACACCGCTTGGCAACGATATCTTTATGCTAACGGTACGAGAGCTGCCGCACTTCTTATCTGCTTTTGTCCTTGTCATGGTGACCTGGCCGCTGCTGTCAATCAGCAATCGATTGGTAAACAGAATCGTGTAGCCGAGACGTGACGATGCAGTTGTGAACTCTTAAGTGAATTCATTTATCAAATATGACATTCGAATGACATTAGTACCCTGTATGAACAAAGCAATAAGCCGAGCAGACTTGATGATCTGCTCGGCTTGTTTATGGATACACGTATTAACAAACATAATCGTGTTCCCCATTGGGATTGCAAGGTTAACGGCTAAAGCGCTTATTGCTTCTTTAATGCAGCAGGAATGTTACGGGTATGACAATGGATTCCTCCACCATACAGATTTAAAGCAAGTGTATTTATTTGAACAATTCGACGATCTGGGAAGGCTTTCTTTAATACCTCAAACGCTTCCTCATCCTTTTCTCGAATTTGCTCCGGCATGCCCTCTTCATAATACTTCTGAGCCAAAACGACTCCATTCGCAATTAAAAAGTTGCAGTAGCTTAGCGCAGGCAGTACGTTGATTGGCGCTGTTGGAAATGGACTGCCGTCAAATAACTTGTCCTTCTCTTCCAGTGACTCCTTCATCATCTCCCAAGTCTGAAAGGCTTCATCCTCTGGATAAAGATCAATGTAAATCGGCTCTGGCATCGGCATCTTCAAGATGGTATAAGGCTTCCCTTCTACGGTTCTAGCCGATTGCAATGCTTCATACGCCATATCCAGACGCTCTTTATTAAGCGCATGCAGCTCACTGCTCTTCGCTTCCTCTTCAGGCACATAAGCCAGAATGACCGTATCGGGACCGACAAATCTGCACATCTCATCAATATGGCCATTGGCAGAGGCACTGCGATAAGATCGATATGTGCCGTCAGCGGAAGGGATCGGTCCCATGCAAGGATGCTCATCATCATAAGTTCCTCGCGGAAGCCAAATGATTTGATCAAGACCAAAAACGTTTTTAAATTCTTCTTCCACCTCAGTAACAGACTTGTCAGGATTGCGCTTATCCACTTCGGTTTCCTGTATCGCCATCATGACACCGCGACCATTAAACTCACGATCACCGCCTTCACTGATCAGATCCGCATGAATCGTATGTTCAATGCCCACTTGCTCAGCATGGAATTGGCCGTATCCTCGAAGCAATCGAGAAATCTCATCTTGCTCTGTGTAGAAGCCATACATGTTGAAACGAAAATCAGCGCGTGCGCGTTCCCCTTCATCATTGATCATGACCTCCGCACCGAAGTCGCGAGGATACACAATTTCTGATGGGAATGGGACAAAGCGAATGCGGCCAATGTCTACACCGTGAGATTGGAGCACCCGCTGAGCGCGCTTTTCAACCTCTTCATCAAAGCAGCTTATCATCACTTCAACCTCATCCATTAAAGCTTGAACAACCTGAACGCTTACCCTGTCAAGATTGAGGCTTCTTGTTGCATGCTCAGGAATCGGCCAGATCAACAATACCGACTCCTGCTGTTCAAATTCTCCAACCGTTCTAAAGCGTTTCATTCTAACATCTCCTTTGCTGGACAATCATCATGGATGATTCTTAAAGATATAGAGTTGATTCTTTTCATCCTAAGAGGCATGATAGAGTATGGAGCTACTCCATAGTCAAGGAGGTATAGGCATATATGGATCGAAAACATGTAAAAACATTCACCACAGGCGAATTTGCACATCGCTTCGGCATTAAAAAAGACACTCTTTTTTATTATGATAAAATCGGCTTATTTCATCCCGCCGGTGTTCATGAAAATGGTTATCGCTATTATACGATGCCTCAATTGGACGCCTTTTGGACCATACAATCACTTCGAGAGCTCAACGTCCCAATCAAAGAGCTGGAACGCTACCTTGACAACCCTTCTCCGCAGGGGCTTCTCACCCTATCCCATCAGCAGCTTAGGCATGTAGAGCAGGAGATTCAAAAGCTTGAAGACATTCGAAAGCTATTGAAGTTAGTCGTCTCGCAGACGGAAGAAGCCATTCGTGTACCATTTGGGGAGGTTTCTCTTGTGGAGCTTGAAGCAGAAACGATGCTATATAGCGAACCCTTTCCAGCGGATAAGGACACAAGCAACGAGGAATGGTTTGCCCGGTATGATGCTTTTATGAAGGAAACGGGTCTGATGGGACCAGCTTATATTGGCTCTGTGCTATCGCAAGAAGATCTTCAATCCGGACGATTTGGCAGAATTCATAGGCTGTATGCCCGGAGCAAGGATTCTGCAGCATCCTTAAGGCCAGCTGGTCTATATGCCGTAACGTATTACAAAGGTTCATTAGACGAGATACCAGACTACTATCCACATCTCGTTCAGCAGATTACCGAACAAGGGCTACAAATCTGCGGAGATGCTTATGAAGAGTACTTGATTCATGTGCTGGCGGCTGCCGTTGAGTCTGATTTTGTGACAAAGATCAGCATTGAAGTAACGGATTCCTGAGGGACGGTTAATATGGTTCACTATTCATGTGTGAAAACAATGATGTGAAATCCTATCTAGAATTACGCCTGTAAAAATGAAAAAGTACCCAATGTCTAATGCTGGACATGCCTGCATGTAGACCTTGGGTACTTCTTTGATTCAAATGTATCGTAAAGTTACCGTATTACTTGACTATCTCACGACTGTAAACGTAATCTTATCGCCCTTCTTCACGGGTGTACCTGCAGCAGGCTCTTGCTTGAAGACCGTGCCCTTCGTTCCACCCTCCGAAGCTTCGATCACGAACGAGTATTTCAACCCAGCAGCGAGAGCTTGCTTTTCCGCATCCTCACGGGATAAACCGACGAGATTTGGCGCTTGGCCTTCCTCCACAGCTGGAAGTTCCGTTCCTGGTTGATTTGGCTGTTCAGGAGTCGTTGGATTCGTTGGCTCAACCGGCTGGTTTGGATCCGTGGTAGCTGGCGGCGTCGTATTCTCATTATTGTTGCCTGGACTCGTAGCATTGCCTGTATTGTCATTCCCATTATTGCTAGTATTGCTGCCGTTATTCGATGAATTCGAACCTGTTGATGTTGAATCATCGCTGCCGGTAGAAGGCTGCTCCGTACCTGTATTCGATGATCCCTGATCTTGATTCTGATCCTGTGGAGCCTGCGTTGAGTCACTGCCATCTGTAGTGGACGCATTCTGATCCTCTGGCGTCGTTGGCTCCTCCGCATTATCCTGTTGGTCTGATCCGTTCTGATCAGGCTGCTCTGTACTAATATCCGTAGGTGCTTCAGCGCCGCGGGAGCTTGAAAGCTGATTGGCCCAAATAACAGCCCCTGCCAGCAATCCAAAGAATAAGATCACACCTGCAATAATGGAGATGCGCTTTATTTTTTTCGAATTAGCCGATGATGGTGATGGCTGCTCTACTGTACGATTGCGATCTGTACGCGGTCTGCGCTCATCTACAGGAGGTGCATATTCCTCCCCTTTCTCCTCTTCCTCCATCTGCTGTGAATCAAATCCCCTTGATGGCACAGATAATGCTGGTTCTGCAGGAGTCGAATAGCGATTCACTTCAGGTTCAGGAGCCGTATATGTTGGATATGCCGGAACCTCCGGAACTTGCTGAACAGGAGCTGGCTCAGGCTCGCTTACACCAGCAATCGGTATGTTTGGCTGATTAATAATTTCCTTAATCGTAGACATATAGCTAAGCACAGGCTCATTGCCTTGATACACGCGCTTAGACAGTGCCATGACAGAGCTTCTCTGAGTGGCAAGCTCATACTTTAGCGCTGACTGCATGCGGCTCACATAAGTATCGTATTGGCGCGGCGCAAGCGGATGAAGCGTGCACAACTGATATAACAGCTGAGACAAACCAAACGTGCCTGTGCGGCTGCTGCGTGCCTCTGTCCAGTAATTCATAACAAGCAGCTCATGCTTCTCCGTTATCCAAAGGTTATCAAAACTGACTGAGAAGGCTGGTAAGCCTTGGCGCACCCCTTCTTGCAGTCTCTGGCCAGCCGTGAATACAATTTCTAGTGCAGACTGCAGCGGCATCGCATGATTCTCTGCATACTGATACAGCGGCATACCCGTCTGCGGAGAGAATACAACATAGCTCGTCTTCCCATCCGTGCCTGCATTAAGCACTTGGAAGAACGATTCGCTTGACACCTGAACGGCATCTGATCCAAGGCTCTTAAGCGTCTCCGCCTGGCCCTCCTCCTGCAGCTGAAGCAAAATAATCTCACGCTTCAATGAATTGTCGCGCGCTCTCCACCATGTTCCTTCATCTGATTTCATGATCATTTTATATAGTTCATAACGATTTGCAATCACTGGATAATCCATAATTCCCTCAACTCTCCCTGTAGATCAACAACATGTTAGATTTGTTCTAGTCTTCCTCTATTATTCATCATTCTGGCGGAAATATCAAAGACAGGACTGATTGTGACAGTAATCTTGCAAGCCATCTAGGAGGCGAATGCAACCTCCTCTGAAAAATGCTAAGATGAAAGTATTCTAAATCACAATAGGAAGGATGGTCAAGGATGGGAATGCAGTATCGCAGACTTGGTTCTACTGGCCTAAATGTCTCCGTCGTTGGTGTAGGGACATGGCAATTTGGCGGCGAATGGGGAAAAGACTATGCCCAATCTGAGGTTGACGAGATTCTACATACCGCGAAGGAAGCGGGCATTAACTTGATCGATACCGCAGAATGCTATGGAGATCATCTATCCGAGGCATTTATTGGGGATTATTTGAAGCGGGACAAGCGTGAGGATTGGATCGTAGCGACGAAGTTTGGTCATCACTTCCACTCACATCTTAATCGGACCGATGCTTATAGTGCAGAAGATGTATTGAAGCAGTTGGATGCATCGCTGCTGGCATTGAAGACAGATTATATCGATCTGTATCAATTCCACTCCGGCTCAGATGCAGCCTTTGATCAAGAGGAACTGTGGACGATGCTCGATAAGCAGAAGCAGGCGGGCAAGATTCGCCATATCGGTCTATCCTTGAACAAGAGCAACAGCATGCATCAGGTTACTCATGCGGCCGAGGTTGGCGCAAGTGCGATCCAGATTGTCTATAACCGGTTGGAGAGAGGCCCAGAAGCAGATGTGTTCCCTGCCTGTGATCGATATGATCTTGGCGTCCTCGCTCGCGTTCCGCTTGCAAGCGGCTTGCTGTCTGGCAAATATCAATCCGGCACTCGCTTTGCAAGCAATGATGTACGCGCTCGTCAAAATGGCGAAGGATTGGATGAAACACTACAAGTGGTCGCACGCATCCAGAATGAGGAAGTCCCAGAGGGAACCAATATGGCCCAATGGGCACTTGCGTGGTGCTTAAGACATCCAAGCGTGACAACCGTTATTCCTGGCTGCAAGGATCCTGCACAGGTTATCAGCAATGCACAGGCCGTTTCCTTGTTAGATAAGGAATAGCGTCCAAGCATTCTTGTTCACAACTTGAAGCATAAGTGACAAAGCTCTGTCCTTTGATCATGATTGACACTGATCATACGACAGGGCTTTGTCTTGCGGGATATTGTTAGGGCTATGTCTATTTAAATTGCATTAGATGCTGCTCGGATAGATATTCAAAGTATGGTATGGTTACACATGAACAATATCATCCTTATACATAACCGTTCTTTCTCTCAATCGAAATCTGTAAGCTTCTTCATCCCCTGATTGTTATTAAACCACTACATATTAGAACACTATAATATAAGATTAATGAGAATGTACTATACATTACATAATACTTATTATGTAAACTAACATCTAAAAAGAATAACCTCCACTTCATGGAGGTCAAAACCATAACAGATATTTAAATTCTTCAAATGAGGTTAAGCAGTTGCAATAAACATTACCATTCGTTCTCCTTCCCATTGAAAGGAGGAATACGGTTTACACATTTGGAAAGTTATTCTTTTCACATATCAGTGTAAAAAGAACTCTTCCCTTTTAAGCGTAGTATGCTTGGAGCATGTCACGTGTTTCGTGGCGCTCTACTTCTGCATCACAGTTGTTTTTTGTCCAACATTCGCGGCAAGCAGCTTCTGTCGTGCATTTTGCTTTATCGTCACACATATAGCAGAATTGGAGATAGTTTTGAGTAACTTTATTCATTTGATCGAAAGTTTTGAATGTTCTCATCTCTCATCACTCCTCTTATTGGATGACTTCACTATATCACAAATTTTGAGGATATCATGTGAATTAAATCACATTATCTAATCAAAAAAAATGACCTTGATTTTATTAATCAAAGTCATTCATCCTTTTACTCATTTACATAAATAAGAACAGAATGGCAAACAATATGGACGTAATGACACCCATAAGTCCCATAGCAAGTCCGCTAAAGCTCCCTTGCTTTTCAGAATCCGTCAAACACTTCGCCGTGCCGAAACCATGCGCTGCTGTACCCAGAGCAAGTCCAAGTGAGACTTCATCCTTAATCCCTACTCGACGCAAAAAGGCAGTGCCTGCAATGGCGCCGACCAGTCCAGTAAATACGGTAAATACCGCTGCAAGCTCAGGAATAGCACCAAGGGACTTGGCAATCTCAACAGCGATAGGAGAGCTTACCGATTTGGGAAGCATGCTCATCGCAATATCGCGAACGCCTGAGAAGGAGAACATAATCGCTGCAACACTCCCTACCCCTACGATGGAGCCGCAAGTGATCGAGAGCATCACCGCTTTGAAGTTTTCCTTAATATGATGACGATGCTTGTAGATTGGAACTCCAAGCGCAATCGTTGCAGGTCCTAGAAACATGGACAGTAGATCTGCCCCAGCCTTATAATCATCAAGCGGAATGCCGCTAATCATTAACATTGAGATAATCGTGCCAGCGCAAACGATAATGGGATGCAGCCATTTTACCTTGCGATGCAGTGCTCGTGCTGCGAAATAAACCAAAACCGTGACCACGAAGCCAAACGCTAGTTGCGGAATATTCACATTCATGCGGCTTCCTCCTTCCGAACTTTATTCGGTACAGGCTTTGTTGGCATGGAATCCTGCATTTTCTTCGCGACAAGACCTGTTACATACAATACCGCCAATGTACTGCCGATGATCCCTGCAAAGATGCTGACCCAATGAGCACCTAGCACTGGGAAGAACGCCATAATACCCACGACATAAGGAATGAAGAACAACAGCATATGCTTTAGTAGCAGCTCTGCTGCTGTCTCTACCCATTCGAGACGTACAATTTTCAGCCCCAACGCAGCTAGGAACAATACCAATCCGAGCACGTTGCCTGGAAGCGGGATGTGAAACGCATTATGTACCCACACACCCGCAAAATTAAAGCCTATTAAGATGGCAAAACCTATGATCCCCTTCATCTATATATCACCTTCTGTTTAAGATCTCATGCTGTACATGTCAGGATTCATCGACAAGCGGCTTCGTACTTTTAATCACAAATCCTATTGTAGCACCTTCATCCTAGAGATCCTACAAGGAATCCTTACCGTATAAGCGAGATGAAAGCGATTTTTTCAAGCGAAAAGGCCCGGTAAACTATTACCGAGCCTTTCAGAAGATTTCAAGCTATTTTCATGAGGTTGGTTCTTGATCCAGCTTCCAATTTACCTTCGCTGCTTCAGCTTTCCCTCTTCTTTGCTCTCTTCGGTAGGATCTCCGAATCCAGTTGCTAAGCTTCCACATCAGCGTTATTAGAGACATTTGTTTCGGATAAGCGATATACTGCGATTCCCATTCCAGCTCACTCCATGGTTCAAATCGATGGCGCTGATTCGCAAGCACATACACATGGCGAATTCTTCGGTACATCGCAATCGCCGTACGTTCTGACCAGCTCATCGGCGCTATGCTCGTTTCCAGATGGGACAACGGAATATAGCCGCTCTCAATCTGCTCGCAGCCGCGATGATGTGCCCATTGATACAGCGTATGCAGCAGATGCTGCTCAACGGCTGTCGATTTGATCGGTTCAAATGGATCCGTTAAGCATGTTGTGCGAAGGTCTTCAATGACGAGTGTCTTCCGCTCCTGCTCGATCCGCACAATGGCAGCTCCATTCCATACTTGTTCGCTTCTCGGCTTGGAGATAAACAATCGATAGTCCGAGAATGGTGCTTCCAACGCAAGCTCCATATTATAACGATCATGAGCATCAACATGGTGCCACTGCGACAAGCTGTTTAAAAGATGATTCTTAACAGATTGATCCAATGGGAAATCATATCGCTCGATGATATTCGTGTCGCTGACTGGTTCCTCAATAATACCTGTCATCTGAAGTTTCGCTCGTTCTCCAATTCGGAAGAAGTCATTGCCATAGTCAAGCAGGAGCGGCATCCAATCCGTATCTACATGAAGAAACACTAGACGATAGCCGTAAAGGTCCGCTGAGGCGTATAAATCCGTTAATGCCGCAGCTCGAAGCTTTACGTCAATCTGCGGCTGCCCAAGGATGTAGATACGGCGGCCTTTAATGATGAGCGGAAATGACGCACCCTGTACATCACTCTCGTATACTCGTCTGTTTGATAGGCTTAGATACAGCCAGCCATGACTGACATGGCGGAAGAGTTCGTGGTCGGATGAGCGCCACGGTCTGCCGAACGTTTCCTCCTGTCGATATTCAAGCATGAACCAGCCGGATACATACATCGCCATGAATACAATTGCGGCACAGCCTAGGGTGGAGAACCACTCCTGTCTAGACTGCAGGAACGCGCCAAATTGAATCGAGTCATGCAATAGACTGAGCTCATTGCCCAAAAGGATGTACAGCCAGCCAAACAGCACGATGCATACGGTCATCATTGTCGTACCGACAAGACTTACGGGATACCGTAAGCGTGTGAACTGCTTGCGCAGCAAATACAGGAACCATACCATGCCGACTAGCCATAGCGTATGCCTTAAGCTTGTCCCTAGCAGGAAGGTCGCGACTGTACACAGTGCTAGTGAGACAAATAAAGTATAGTAAGCACGGTGTGTGCGCTCGAATACGCCTTTTAGCATCATCAAATTTACAAACGAACAGCCCACGATAATCCCGTTTAGGATAGGAAATACAGGCCCATGTGCCCAAGGTATGTATACAAAGCTTATCCCAGGAACGGGAACCGTAACCCCATATAGAAGCAGGAACAAGGATGTCATCAGCAATAAGATGGTTGTAGACCAGGAGGATAGGCTCATCCAGAATGACCGTTGGATAAACCACAGAATGCTCCCCGTTTCAATATAAGTGCCATACCGGGGATGCTCCTCCCAACGCCGAACCGCAACTCCGCCAAATTCAAATGCGGCAAAGATCAGGCCAAGACCAAAGGGAATGAAATAATAGACGATCCGGAACAGAAGCAACCCCGTAAATACCAAATGATCTTCTACCCCAATGGATTGCATCCCGACCAAATACATGATGTCAAAGGCGCCGAATCCGCCAGGCACCATGCTGACAATCCCTGCTACTGCACTGATGACGTACACTGCCAGCACATCCATATAGGACACTGGCGCTTGAAGACTGATCAAGATGACATAGACAACGGTCCCAGCAGCGACCCATTCAAGGAAGGATACAAGGGTATAGCCAAAGGTCAACCCCATATTGGCGTGATGCTTGCCCTTCCATCTCGAACTAATGAGATAGGCAGGAAACAAGCAGGCGACAACCACAAGCACGATCCACATCCAGGAACGGCCTGCCAGCACTTCATGAACCGGAAGGATTCCAACAAGCACAGCAATTGATAGCAAGGATAAGCCGCTGATCATAGATGGTGCCATCCAGGCTAAAGCGATGAGCAGCTTAGGCGTATCTTTATCTGTTTCTCGATATAGAATCGAGCGAACCCCGACGCCAACAACACCGCCAAAGCCGAATATGCCGTTAAAGGTGTTGGCAATCCAAGAGGTTCGGAATATCTTAGCTGCACGAAACTTCTTCCCGATCGAACGGATCAGGAGCCAATCATAGCCGTACATGGTTGCAACCGCCAGCATGCCAAGTATAATTAATGCCGTAAATCGTTCACTCGATAACAAGCGGATCGCATGCAGCGAATCCGAGATCGAGAATTGTGATAGCTCCTTCTTACCATGAAAAAATACAAAGACGATAACTGCAATCGGAAACACAATCTTTAGTGACTTTTTCAGCCACGGTTGACGGATTAGCGCATGCAGCTTTGTTTTAAAAGCATCCACAAGCACTCCCCCTTAACAATACATTCGTTAGTTTGACGAGCTGTTCCTCATTCACTCTAGTGAACTATCTCTAATATCACCTATAGCTCCAAGAAAGATGCAAGTCTAGAAGCTGCTTCTTCCTTCTGTTTATCATTGACGTGGGTATAAACGGTTGTCGTCTGGATCGAGGCATGTCCGAGCATTTCCTGAACCGTACGAATATCGGTTCCACTCCGAATTAGCATCGTGGCAAACGAATGCCGGAGCTTATGACAGGAGTACGATCGCTTCTGTGAAGACGATAGATTCCCGGCATGCTGATCGATCTGCTCAAATAAATCACTCGCCATAAGCTGAATATGGCGGATAGACAGCCTTCTTCCCTTTTGCGAGATAAACATCGCTTCTTCTCCCGCCCGCCATGGCTCAAGCCGTTCCTCCATCGCACGCTCCAGCTGCTCGGCAACAGGGACCGGCAAGGGCACTGTTCGCCACTTCCGTCCTTTACCGAACACTTCAAGCGTTCGACGCTCTGGGTGATAATGCCCGAGATCAAGCCGATGGACCTCGCCTACGCGTAAGCCTGCATAAGCCATCAGCATCATGATTGCTTTATTGCGTTCTTGATATTTCCCTTCAATATGTATAAATAAGTCCTTGATTTGAGTGGGCTCCAGATAGACGGGCGAACGTGCGGATTCCGTCTTCGATTTCTTAACCTGAAGAGCAGGATTGATATCGGTGATCTGAAGCTCATTCAAGGCTCGGTAAAAGCTAATAAGCGCACAATGCTTCCGATTGCGAGTTGTATCGCTCACACCTGACTGCTTGATCTTCGTGAGGAAAGCAAAAATCTGAAGATTCTTAACCTCTGTTACCGCTTTGCCATCCAGAAAGAATAGAAAGTGATGAACATCACTAATGTAATTGCGCTGCGTATAAGCGGTATAACCCGCATTCGACATCCACATTCGAAAAGCCATTAAGGGCTCCTCATATCGCTCCTCTAATTCATTGCGAACTGATGAAGATATGCTCATCCTTAAAAATGCCTCCTTCCATCATACAACACCAGCGGGTACGATACCGTGACAATCTTGCAATAATTCCAAGCAGCATCCGTCAAGAAAAATTGAAATAAGAGGATCCATACTGGATAAAGCCTTGCTGCACGCGGAATTTCGTTGGTTTTCGACTGCGAAAAATGAGCAATCACGATTCAACCTTATAAGAAAAAGATCATCTGACCTTAGTCGACATCGTCCCCTTTTTTGGGTCACAAATAACTGCGTATAATGATTATTATACGCAGTTTTGTTTTTGAGAGGCAAATATTATGTCGGGTTACCCTTTCTCCGCGTTCGAAACCACCCTACAATCAGTAGAAGGAGCGGGATGATAATCTGCATGGGAAGTTGAATATAGTATGTGAATGCGTACATTCCGTTCACAATGAATTCCGTATAGCTTCCTGCAAGATTGACTGAGCAATAGAGCAGAACAACACCCAACGGAAGCACTAGTGTTCGGTAATTCGGAACGGAAAAAGCAGTCGTCGCACACATCAAGGTAGCGTAGAACAGAATGGATATTCGAAAGAAGCCTCCCAACACAGACGTTACCATAAATAAGGAATCCATCCTTTCCAGAAATGCCTTCCCTTCTACTAATTGAAATGTTGTAAGGAGCGGGTACTGGGTCCGGGTAAATAAATCTACACCAAGTATGGCAATGTTCAGCATCGTTACTAGGGAAATCACAACTCCGCCAAAGAAAATCCCTGTAATAACAGCTCTCTTCGTATGCTTTTGACTTTCCAAATAAGGATAAAGCATCATAAAAGCAATCAATTCCCCAAAAGGAAACACCGTGCTGTGATAAGAACTGAAAATAATAGGCATCCAGCCTCTTTCTAGAACAGGCATCAGATTATGTATATCTGCATTTCCTGAACTGAGAAGCAGCGTCAACCCAATGACCCCTAATATAGAGATAATCGTAAAGAAGATCTCCCCCGTTCGGGCGATGACCTCAATTCCCTTATACACGGTATACAAAATGGCGATCAGCATAAAAGAGCTGATGAGAAGCATGGGTGTCCTTGGATATGCAAATACGCGAACAAGCTCCCCGAAATCTCGCAAGACGAAAGCAGCAATGTAGAGGAAATAGATCACATACATCACCGTGACCACTTTACCTAACGGCTTCCCTATAATTCGCTCGATAATTTGTCCAAATGTATGCCCAGGATAGTAAGAATAGATCGTATAATTCATTAAAAACAACACGATTCCACCAAGCATTCCGGTTAAAGCCGTCATCCAAGCATCTTGTTTGTTTTCTACTCCGAAGGCGATAATGATGGCACTAACGACAACGTAAAAGACGACAAGCACATATAGTTGATGCACACTAATCTTTGCCTTTTCCAAATCAATCTCCCCGTCATCGAAAATCACAGCTGCATATTCATCATTATGAACAAACACATGTCTGAACATACGATAATGTATTAATTCCATTTGAAATGACCAAATAAAAAAAGCCACTCAAGTGATCAGCTTGAATAGCTTCTATTTTGACTATGAATGCTGCTAAAATCAGGCTTAACGTTATCCCATTGCTTGCTTTCGCTTGGCAGGGAGATGATGAATGCTTTGCAAGTGACGGATCGTCCCCGTCTTGGCTCGCATCATAACGGAATGGGATTCTATGCGATCACCTGGAAGGAACCGAATCCCTTTCAACAATGCGCTATCTGTAATACCCGTTGCGGCAAAAATAACATCGCCGGTTCCAACCATATCCTTCATCCGAAGCAGCTGATCAGGGTTCGAGATGCCCATCCATTCACAGCGTCTTCTCTCTTCATCAGAGGTTACCCACAATCTTCCCTGTAGCTCTCCGCCTAAGCAGCGAAGTCCAGCAGCAGCAAGTACGCCTTCTGGCGCACCGCCTGATCCAATGTACAGATCGATGCCGTGCTCAGGAATCGCGGTGACGATGGCCCCTGCCACATCCCCATGCTCAAGGAGCTTAATGCGAACGCCTGCTTTTCTTAACGTATCGATGATTCCTTCATGACGAGTGCGATTGAGAATCATTACGGTAAGCTCCATGAGCGGCTTGTTCAGAATGGAAGCTACTTTCTCTAAGGTGACCTCTACCGGATCATCGAGGCTCAGCTTACCAGCGAGCAGCGGTCCTACCGCGAGCTTTCTCATATACATATCAGGAGCGTGCAGCAAGGCTCCTCTCTCCGCAATAGCGATCACGCTCATGCCGTGGTCTCGGCCGTTCGCTACCGCCTCGGTGCCTTCTAAGGGGTCAACGGCAACATCCACTTCCGGACCAGTACCATTTCCCACCTGCTCTCCAATGAACAGCATAGGAGCTTCATCCATTTCACCTTCGCCAATGACTACTTTTCCTTTAATCGGCACCGTATCAAGCATGCTGCGCATCGCTGCTGTGGCAGCCTCATCCGCACAGTGCTTATCTCCGCGGCCTATCCAATCTGAAGAGGCCATGGCTCCTGCCTCCGTAATCCGAACGATTTCTAGCGCTAGTTTCCGATCCATCCTGATCCCCCTCTTTTTTCATAAAAATGATAAACAAGCGTTATCCGATCACGCTTCAACCTGCTACATCCACTCCATAATAAGAGAAGCTGTCTCCTCAATGGCTTTATCGGTAACATCTATAACTTTGCATCCAAGTCGATCATACAGCCCTGATGCATAATCCAGCTCTTCTTGAATTCGTTCCATAGATGCATATCTAGAATGCTCAGGCAGCCCCATACTCTTCAGCCTTTCTGTCCGCACCTTCCATAAATGCTCTGGAGTCATCGTTAATGCGATAATCTTGCTGACAGGAAGATGGAACAGGGGCTCCGGTGGCAGCATCTCAGGTACGATTGGGCAGTTTACAACCTTCCGCCCTTTGTGTGCCAAATATATGCTAAGCGGCGTCTTTGAAGTACGCGACACGCCGAGCAGAATAAGATCAGCCCGATGCATCGCATGCAGGTCCTTGCCGTCATCGCTGTCCACTGTGAATTCAATGGCTTCAACTCTGCGAAAATAATCCTCATCCAATTGATGCAGCAAGCCAGGCGTGCGCTTCGGCTCACTAGCAAATGTGTCCACGAAGGCTGAGATCATTGGCCCCATCACATCGACGATCCGCACATTGAATTGAATTGCCAGTTCCTTGATCGCTTCTCTCAGATCAGGCTGCACTAACGTATACGCAATGAATCCCTTCTCGCTTGCCGCCTCTTTCATTAATGGAACAAGCTCATCCGCATGTCTCACATGGCTATATCGCTTAAGTCTTACATGTTCAGCATCAAACTGAGAGATCGCTGCCCGCACGACGGCCTCGGCTGTCTCTCCCACAGAATCAGAGCAAATGATAATCATCCCTGACGTATTCCCCATCATCAACCGTCCCCCTGCAATTACTGATCCAGCTTATCAAGCAAGACTTTAATAATCGTTGTCTTCGTAATTCGTCCGACTACTTCCAGATGACCGTCCGCCAGCATGTTCTTTTCCTGTACGACTGGCAAGCTGTCGATATGATAATGTATCATTTTGCGAGCTGCATCGAGTACAGAATCTTCAGGAGTAACGGTGATTACATTCGCTTGTCTTGTCATCGCCATACTAACTGGCATTGCGCCAGCCTGTGGATTCCCTAATGTGACCTTCAATAAGTCCTTTCTAGAAATGACACCTGCCAGCATCCCCTGCTCCGTTGTCACAATAAGACTGCCCACATTCTCAAGAAAGAGCGTCACAACGGCGTCCTGAACCGTGGTCTTGATGTCCACCACAATCGGCAAGCCTTGAACCTCTCCAACTCTTATGCCACGCAGCTCCGCAGAATCCATGGTCGGCTGTTCACTCTTCTGGCCAAGGAAATACCCTACCTTCGGCTTCGCTGCTAAATAATCTGTCATGACGAGAAGAGATAGATCCCCCCGAATCGTTGGTCGACTGATGTTGAGCATCTCCGCAATTTGTTCTGCTGTGATAGGAGCATGTCGTTTTACAATGCTGATAATTTCCTGCTGTCTCCCTGACAGTTCGATGACGATCCCTCCAATTTACATCCATGATATCCATATCAATTGAAGATATAATACGTCATATTTATGTTTTTTACAATATGTAATACACACTATTTATTGAATACATGATTGCTTTTTTCGATTTTGACACAAGAATAGGACATTCATACGTGGCATATACATGAGACGTTCAACACATCGCGTTAATGCAAGGGGTGGTTTCATATGATGTGGAGATATCCGTCATCACCGAGTTTCATTGTTGTTGTAATTCCGATCCATCGGGTGCTCGAAGGAATTACGATCGATTGGATTGGCAGTTCTGCGATCTTCGCGATTGTCAAAAAGAGTCTGCTCTCCGATCTCCTCGCGATTGCGGCAAGCACATTTATCCCGATGGTCATTAAATACGGTTTGAAACGCTATCGCTCCTTTCAACTGCAGCAAAGCTCAAAGCCGCGTACCTGGATTGCTCCAGCATCGATTACGCCAACGCGTTCATTGCCAGCAGAAGCTACTATCCGCATACGGCTTCCATCCAACACCTTATCTGCGGCTCAACCCTAAATAGCAAAAGCACCCCTTCGTATATGGAATACCAAGAGGTGCTTCAATTTTTAACGAATGATGCGATTCGCCAATAAAATAGGTTTGCACGATATATTCAACTATTATTCTAAATCGTATTCATGAAATGGCCTTATCCTGCCTCAGCAGCATTTTTAGATTCATCTTGGGATGCAGGCGATCCTCCCTTGGCTCGATTCAGGATCACAATACCAATGATAACGAGCATAATGGCTAACACCTTAAAAACATGTATCGTTTCCCCAAAAGCGATGATCCCAATGACAACGGATAATGCCGTCCCAACACCGCTCCAGGTTGCATACGCCGTAGATAGAGGAATTGTCTTGAGCGCAAAACTTAAACTCGTAAACGATACGAGAAATCCTAATGCCACCCCAAGACTCGGGCCTAGAACCGTAAACCCATTGGACAGCTTCAGCATCGTCGTGCCGAAGGCTTCAAATATAATCGCCAAGGTCAAATAAAAAACGCCGGACATAACTGTTCCCTACCTTTACTTCGTCAGATTCAGCATCACGATGCCCACGATCAGGATCCCCATCCCAAGCCATGCTTGACGATTCATCTTTTCTTTAAAGATCCACATTCCTGTTAATACCGTCAGGATCGTCCCAACACCGCTCCAGGTTGCATACACAAGCCCTAGCGGAAGTGCTTTTAAGGCAAGGGACATCAGCCAGAAAGCGAACCCGTAGCCAAGCACAATGCCTGCTATCGGAAGCCAGCGCGTAAAGCCGTTAGACAGCTTCAGCATCGTAGAACCGAATACCTCCATGACAATGGCCAAGCCCAACCATACATAATTCATACTGATTTCTCCTTATCGATCCAATCAAGCAAATAGCGTACAACCTTCTTCTCTTCCTCCACATGCAGCGGATCACTTTCGAACAAGCGTGAGTACAGCAGCCCATCACTGACAAGGCGAACGATCATCCCCACTTCGAAAGGAACTTCTTCCCTCACCATTTCTTCACGAAATCGCTGATAGTCTTCATCCCATAGCTTGATCCATTCTTTATTCGTTGAAAGCGCCGCTAGCATGCTCGAAGACGCATTGTGGTGCTTATCCAGCTGCTTAAGTGTCGCTAATAGAAAGGACTTCGTATAGCTTCCCGTCTCATCCAATGCCTCTTGAACAAGCTCTCGATATTCCTTGATCGTCTCAACATTAAGTCCTTTAATCAGCTCATCCTTATTCGAAAAATGATACAGCAACCCGCCCTTGCTTACCCCGGCTTCAGCCGCCACTTCTTCCAAGGTCAAATGGTTGATTCCCTTCTGCATAATAATCGAGGATGCCGCTTCTAAGATTAACTGACGCTTGGACACCGCCATTGACATTCACCTCTCTACCCGTCAACTTTTACTGTACCGTCTGGACGGTTTTATTTTATCAAAATCCATTTCTGAGAGCAACTAAAAGATGCAACGCCCATAAAGACTTTTATTATCTTTTCACAGTTGCCAACTAGCAAATATTCTCTCACTCTCTCCACGCATTCACCCCCAATAAAATGCAAAAAGAAGCTCTCGCTTAAGGGCTTATCCCTTCGCTGAGCTTCTTTTATTTTTGGCACAGTCTCTTGAATCTCATGCCCAATTTATGCGCTGTACGAGCTAATCAGTCTTTACACATAGATCCTGTTTGATGGATTGAAACGATTCTTCCTCCATCGCCTTCTCTTGGCTAATCCATCCTGATCGTATCGCTTCTTGCAGATAGGAGATGGCTTTGGATATTTCACCAACGCGAGCCTGAGCTCTTGCAGCATTAAAGTTGAACCAGCCAAGAGGAATGTTAGTAAGCATATAGGATGACTTCACTTCTAAGTCTTCCTCCGCATGAAGCGCATACCGTGTTAATGCCTCCTCATATTGCGTAGCTGCATAGTCATACTCTTCATTGGTCCAATCGCGGTATGCTTGTACGAGTCTATGGTCAAAGGAGTTGAACCAGCCTGTTAGGACAGTATATTGACGAACAAGCCTGCCTCCGATTCGTTCTACCGTTCGGAACGAGCCCACATTATCGTCCCAGCAATCCCAGCCCACGCTGTGAATCCCGATTCGAAAGGCATGAGCTGCTGTCGCATGGGCAACTGCTGTCCCAAATCCTTTTCTACGATCGTTCTCATCCGTTTCAATTCCGAGCTCGCAGATGTCTCCATGTACGAAGTCCGTTAAGCAAGCACTCACGATAACCTGGTTCTCATCCAACACACAATAGCCGAACCGATTTCCCATCATCCAATGCTCGCATGTTATTTGATTCTCCTCAAGCATGTCAGCTGCCAGCTGGCGCTGTTCAGGCAAAAGTTGATGAAAGAGCTTCTCGGTAAAGGGTTCGATCGTGAATCCTTCTGGTATGGAGACCGTGATGCTTCGATGCACCTCTGGATCGATGATGTAATACCGTCTGTCTAGCTTCGCAAGACGTCTGTCTGGAATCATGTCATTCTGAATGCGCGCCTCCCACTCTAGGCCTGCATAACAAAACACAAAATCCAGCTTATTCGATCTGTTCATCATCGGAAAACAATGTTCAAGCAGAACACTGGCTAGTGCCTTAGTAAACGAGCGTTGTTCAGCATCTCCCGCACAATAGAACGTTCTGTTTTTATCCCAAATCATGACCGAACGCGGATCCTGAAGACGATCCACATAGATTTCACATGGCCGTTCACCCTCTAAGATCAATGCCAGCGCCTCTGACTGAAGATGCTCCATGATCGGACGAACGGCATTCAGATCGACTGTTCGATAGATAGACATATTCTTTAGCCTCCTAATATTTCATGAACCATATATACCATCAGCGAATGATAATGAATGAAAGAAAGGTCATCACTTAACGGTTACAGCGTACCATAACGAAGATCTGGAGGTTAGGGCATGCTTTTGTATAGCTAATTTGTACAATGACTGTACGGCGATTGTAGAAGTTTGTGATACAATATATAACCATATAGAACATAAATTAGGTTAAGGATAAGGCGGGATTAGGATGGAGCGAATCGTGTTCTTTGATGGCGAATGCAACTTTTGCGATAAGAGTGTGCAATTTATTATCAAACGTGATCCTTCTGCAGTTTTTTCATTTGCTTCCTTGCAAAGTGAGATCGGTAAGGCTCAGCTTCAAAAGTATCATGTACCGAGTCATATCGAAAGCTTCGTCTTAATCGAACATAATAAGTATTATGTAAAGTCAACGGCAGCTCTTCGGATCTGCAAACATCTAAAGGGACTATGGAAGCTGTGTTCGATTCTATTAATCGTGCCTCGCCCTATACGCGATGCTGTTTATACTTTTATTGCGAAGCGCCGTTATCGTTGGTTTGGAAAAAAAGAGAGCTGTACCCTCCCCTCCCCGGAGATTCGAAAACGGTTTTTATCGTAACCACATAGAACAACAGGCAGCCCCTCATGCGAAGGACTGCCTGTTTATTCGATAAGGCTGATTAGTGCTACATTCATAATCCATCATTTATCCGCTAAGATTCCGCGCTTTGCTCTACGTTCAATAACAGCAAGTCTTGAGAACAGCCCAACTGCCCCTATCGCAAGACCAACAATCAGGCCAATCCAATATCCATACGCATCAAGGCTCGTAAAGGCAGCGAGTGCATAACCAGAAGGCAATCCAATCACCCAATACGATAAAAATGCAATGATAAATACAATATTCACGTCTTTATATCCTCTAAGCGTGCCTTGAATTGGAGCTGCAATAGCATCCGATAATTGGAAGAAGATCGCATAGAATAGGAACGATTGTGTCAACTCTCGTACAGATGGCTCAGGATTGTAAAGGGCTGCAACATCAGATGATAAGAAGAACAATAGAATCGCACACAAGGACGACATACCAATTGCAAACCCGATGCCAAGTCGAGCATACTGTCTAGCATCCTTGTAGCGTTTCGCGCCTACTTCGAACCCAATCAATATCGTTAAGCTCATCGCTACACTTAACGGAAGCATGTACAGCAAGGAAGCAAAGTTCATCGCGGCCTGATGGGACGCGATCGTTACGGTATCATAGTTGCTCATTAGCAGCGTGACCATCGCGAAAATACTGACTTCAAAGAAGATGGAGAGACCGATTGGCGTTCCGATCTTTAATACTTCCTTCCACTTCTTAAATGAAATCTTCTCCCATGCTGACAGCATTCTAAGCTCTTTCATGCCGTCGTTTCGCTTCATAAACCATATTGCGACAGACATAATGATGATGTAGGTGATCGATGTCGCAAGCCCAGAGCCTGCTCCGCCTAATGAAGGAAACCCAAACTTTCCAAAGATGAATACATAATTCAAGAGCACGTTGATCGGGAAGGACAACAGCGTAATGAACATCGTAACTCTCGTTTGCCCTAAACCATCGATGCTGGCTCTCATCACTGTATAGATCAATACAGGAATAACACCGATTCCAAGGAAATGCAAATAATTCGCTGCAACCTTTGCAACTTCAGCCTCTAGGCTCATAGCATGCAAGATCGGTTCAATCGCAAATCCGCCCACGACGATCAACACAAGGCCAAATACGATTGCTAAATAAGCGGCCTGAATGACGCTAGAAGCGATCCTCTCCTTCTTACGTGCACCTAGTGCCTGCGCGACAATAGGTGTAACGCCAAGGAATATCCCTGATACGCCTGTATAAATTGGAGTCCATAAGCTGGCTCCGATTGCAACTCCTGCGAGATTCTCCTTGTTGAAGTTGCCTGACATCACCGTGTCAAAGAACACCATAAACTGCATGGCCACTTGCGTAATAAAGATCGGTAACAGAATGTGAAACATCATTTTCACTTTTTGTTTCCACGTATGAGTCTGATTCATTGCCTTTGTCGCTGCCTTTCTTGGTGAATTGCATCTCTATAGTGTAAGCCTTTCTACGGTAAAAGAAAACCTTTATTCATTGAAAATATGATAAAATAAGAGGACTTTCATCGCTTATAACACTTCGAGTCTAGCTGTAATTAATCTTATTGATATTTAATATCATTAATATTTAAGGGGGTTACTTCTAGTGACTATTCAAAAGCAAAGGGACCGACAGCAGGTGGATCAGAAGCTACCAACTTTGCCTTGGTACGTCCAGCAGTTTATTGAATATAAACTTCCTGATCTGTCGCCTTCTACCTTAATCGAATATATTCGAGATTATGAAATCTTCTTTGGATGGCTTATTCAAGAGGGAATCAGCGCGGGTCCAACCATTAAAAATGTAACCTTGGAAGAGTTGGAGTCCCTTCGTATGGAGCAGATTACGGCATTCCGCATCTACTTGACCACCTATAAGGAGGAGAAGAACAGCCGAATTACGCTATCTCGCAAGCTATCCTCCCTGCGTTCTCTCTTTCATTATTTAAGCCAGATTGCAGAAGACGAGAACTACTACCCCCTTCTAAAACGCAATATTATGGCCAAGATCGAGATCAAACGAGTACATAAGCCAAAAGACACGGCTGCTAAACTTAAGGGAAAGCTGCTGGAAGAGGATGAGCTGTTTGACTTTGTAGACTATGTACGGAGTGGCTATGCCGCTGATGTAGCAGATAATAAGCAGGCGCTATATGCCCACGAGCAGAATGCGGTTAGAGATGCGGCTATCGTGAGCTTAATCTTAAATTCGGGCCTACGCGTAAGCGAGGTTGTAAACCTTAATAGTGATGATGTTGATATGAACAATAAACTCTTATACGTATCCAGAAAAGGCAATCAAGACGAGACCTTCAAGACGCCTGTGTACTTCAGGGATCGTGCCAAAGAGGATCTGGATGCTTATTTAGAGCTCCGTTCTATACGCTACCCTGCTCCAAAACGTGAAAAGGCCTTTTTCCTTGCTATTAAAAATGGCGAGCAGGAAGCAAAGAGAATGACAAAGCGAGCCATGCAGGCCATGATTATCAAGTATGCCAAAGCCTTTGGCAAGCCTTCTTTGACGATTCACAAGCTGCGCCATTCATTTGCTACGGACTATTATCTTCACAATGATATTTATAAGACGAAAGAACAGCTCGGCCATGCATCGACCGAGACAACGGAGATCTATGCTCACCTGACTGATAAAACGATGTCTGAAGCGATTGACCGCTAAGGTCCGACAATGAAAAAAGACCACCCCTTCATAGATTTCATAAATGGGGTGGTCTTTTTTCCTACCGCTACCTTCGACCTCTTCGGAACACACTGCCCTTGCCTGATCTCGTCTTTGGCGGCTTGTATTTCTTGATTGTAGGATTTTTGATGCTTGTACCGCTCTTATCTCGACTGATCGTGCCTTTTGAGGAAGATGGTGTCCGTTTAAAAATGTTACTGCTGCTTCCGACTGTGGAATCATTGCTGGAGCCTCTTTTGAATATAGAGCCTTTGCGATCTACCGTAATCGGAGGAGCCTTCTTCATATCCTCCTTTGTCGGAGCATGATACGGCTTGGATGGCGTATATACTTTTCGATCGGTATAGCCTCTATATTTGCCAAGGCCACTTAACGAATCGAACATGCTGTCAACGATCTTGTACGTTAAGTACATCTCAAGGAAGCTGCGATCATAGTTCTGCTTAACGTATTCCTTAGAAGCAACCTCAATTAATGCATCCTTAGGCTGTTCCTGATCCTGTTGAATCTGAATAATTTGGTTGGAATAGACAAGGAACATACGCTCGGGATCTTCCTTGGATATCTGCTCAGGTCTTTGCTTATCCGAGAGCAGCTTGGCTGCATCAGGTACCGTTGTATCCGCAGCACGATACACATACGAGGTACGATTACCATCCTCGGTAACCGATTCTAACGGAAATTGTTCGGCAACATTCACCTGCCCACAAGCGGCGAGCAGCGGGAAGATGAGCGTAAGTACGAGCAGGCATTTGATCCAGTAGAAGGAGTTCTTCTTTATCGTCATGTTCTTCGTTACGATTGTCTCATGACGCGAACATCAGGAGCCAGAATCGATTCTCCCTCATAGAGCTGGAATCGGCCATCCTGCCATTCTATGCGAAGCAGCTTCCGATTATCCGCTTGGTAATCCCATACATATTGCTCGCCTGCTATGCCGAATGGTGTTTGTCCGTTAACGGTAACCTGACCACTGTACTGATCCTCTAGGTAATACCAGGTTCCATCTAATTCAATCTCAGTTGGAACCTCTTCAACAGCATCCAATCTTCCGTCGATCGTCTCAAATAATGAGTATCGGAGCTGCTCACGTTGATCAATGTGCAAATACTTGATGGCTGCCCCATCACGCAACGTAAGCCATACCGACGATCGAACACGCCACTCGGTACGTCCGACAATCTCATAGGTGATCAGTGATACCTCGACAATATCGCCAGGTACCAAGCTCATCGGTGTCTTCTCTGGCTTAGGTGGCTCAGGCTTCTCCATGAGCTTGCGCACTCGTTTCCATAGACTCACGCCTGTTCACTCCCTTCATTTCTTCCGATCCGTATCTCTCTATAGGCATGCTGCAATAATGAAAGCTCCAACTACATGCAAGGAGCCTGCAAGAAGAGCATGCGACATCATGCCGTTCTTCGTGCCTTCCTCGAGATTCAAGCTGAACATCCCTTTAAGCAGCAAGCGAACCAGCCACTCAATAATAAGCAGAATCACAAAGGCGATGACCGAATAAATTAATGCTTCCCATAGGGAATAGGCTACACGGATAGAAGTGGACAGGATATACCCTTGTGCAAACAGCTTCATTACAAACCGGGTGGTTACCGCAACATTCCCCTTCTTCATTTCGCGGATGTCATTATATGACGTAAAGAACGAGTCCACACACATCAGAATGAACAGCAGCACAACGCTGATTCCTGTCCACAGTCCAATGGCTTGAACATTTTGCAGTGTTACATTGAATTGATCCACCTTATATCCTCCTATGATTCCAGCATCCAGGCTTATCATCATGCATTCACTTGCTGTCGAATAAAGACGCTTGCATTCGCAAGCGTCTTCTCACATTCATCCTATCAAAAGTACATATGTGGAAAGGAGGACATTAATTCCCGTTTGCCTTCTCATCTTGTACTTTTTTCATAATTGCAGCAAGTTCATCTTCAATTTCTTTGCTGGATCCAAGCTTAGCGAACTCATCATCCAAGGAGCTGTTTTTGCCAAGCAACTCGTTGCTCGCATCTGCTTGTGCTTCCATCTGCAGCATTTTTTCTTCCATGCGCTTAAGTCCTGCTGTTGCTGTATCGGAGCCGAAGCCAGACATCGTTTTGTTGATCTCGTTCTGAGCTTTTGCCGCATTGTAGCGAGCGACAAGCGTTTCGCGTTTGTTCTTCATATCGGTGTACTGCTTGTGCATTTCGTTAAGCTTGCCGCGGAGATTGTCAGCAGCAGCTTTATTCTGGTCATAGTTCACTTTGAACTCGGACATTTTCTGCTCGGCAGCTTTCTTTTCTTCAAGAGCACGGCGGGCAAGATCCAAGTTGCCTGCGCTAACAGCAAGATGAGCTTGTTCTTCGCGTTTTTTCACGAGTGCTTCTTGCTCTTCGTATTGCTGCTTAAAGCGTTTTTCAATTGCAATTTGCTGGGCAACAGCGCGCTCTGCTTCCTCAAGATCCTCTTGCATATCACGTAAGTATTGATCCGTCATTTTGATAGGATCCTCTGCTTTGTCGATCAAAGCATACAAGTTAGACATGGTTAGATCTCTTAAACGTTTGAATAATGACATAAGGTTATTACCTCCTCAAGAATGTACCAAAACAGTTTTAAGGTTATTGCTAATATAATACGGACGGTATTTAGGTGAGTTTCATTTTTGTATCTAAATCTTATATTGCGCTTATTTTAAGCTTATGTAAAGCACACCATATTAAATGATTCGGATACGTTCTTCCTGTTGATTTCTGAATGGTTGGGACAATTTTGAAAATCGAGCTGGTTGTGACTGACTCCATTGTGACTGACTAAGCAGCGATACATAGTGCATATGGAGAACAGTGACTAGGGAACTCGTAACCTCCCATATATGTGTGCAAAGACGTATATTGATATTATGTTTATTTACAATTGTTGGTTGATCAGAATGTTATTTGCCTGCATTCATTTTTTTGATTAATATCATTAAATATTTGATTGATTCGTGATTTTTTGACGTCAACTGCCCTAAAACAACAAAAACCGCTTCCTGCAACAAGAGCTGCTAAGCTGCCCTTACCGCGAGAAAACGGTTTTGAAAATACATTCTAAAGGTTATGCTTGTTTTGATAATGCCCCACGAAAACAGGACCAAGCCTCGTCTACGACCAACGCAATTTGCTCTTTTGTTAAATGATCGAAGTGAATGCCTGCAACAACTGTTACATTTCCGTTCAATGCTTGTCCTGCTTCTAGCGCCATGGCTTCCGTCAGCAAATGCTCCTTATGCCCAGGAATCGATTGGGTAATGACATTCCACTCTTTGGATTCCATATCTCTATAAGCTGTCGATACGGCTCCAATGTGATGATCCATTACAACTTCTCCGCCAGTCAGCGTGACGAGCCAATCACGGCCGAGTGCTTGAACGCTGCATTGAATGGAATGATCAGGCACGTTCCAGCTCATCTTAAATAATCCCTCTGATCTCATCGAGGCTTTGAATGTTTTCTAGCTCCATAAAGCTCTGAAGCCCAGCAAGAAGTTCTTCTCCTGCACGAAGGTTCATGAAGTTGTACGTTCCTACTTGAACCACTTCGGCTCCGGCCATAATAAACTCAATGATGTCAGATGCGGAGGAGATGCCCCCCATGCCAATGACAGGGATATCGACTGCCTTTGCCACTTGGTGGACCATACGAAGCGCAATTGGCTTAATGCAAGGCCCTGACAACCCTGCGTACATATTGTTGAACATGCTCTTGCGCTGATAAATGTCGATCTTCATACCAGAGAAGGTATTAACGAGTGATATACTCTCAGCACCTTCCTCTTCGCACATCACAGCCATCTTCACGATGTCCTCTGCCTGAGGCGAGAGCTTCACCGCAAGCGGTAGGGATGTAACCTGACGAACTTCGCGAATGACCTCGCGCGCAACCTCCGTCTTGATTCCGAAGGCAATCCCGCCTTCTTTTACGTTGGGACATGATATGTTCAATTCAATCATATCCACGGCCTGGAGCTTGCTCTTGCGACGATCATCTGCATCCTGCGTTATTCTGAGCGCACCCTGCACATATTCATCTATATTGCTTCCACCTAGATTTACGATCTTAACAGGTTCGATGGTTTCCCAGAACTTCATCTCTTCCTTCAAAAATGCATCGATGCCTGGGTTCTCCAAACCAACACTATTCAACATTCCGCTCGCAGTTTCAATGATGCGGGTACCCGTATTTCCTCTGCGTGGATGGAGCGTTAAGCCCTTCGACGAGATACCGCCTAATTTATTGATATCGTACAGCTTGGCAAATTCACGTCCGAAGCCAAACGTACCTGACGCCATAATAATAGGGTTCTTAAAAGGAATTCCGGCCACTTTACAAGCTAAGTTCCGCATGCCAATCCACCTCCTGTGCAAGAAATACAGGTCCGTCTGAACAAACCTTTTTATTTTTCTCCTTGTTCATCACAGAGCAGACATAACATGCTCCAATGCCGCACGCCATTCGTTTTTCGAAGGAGACATAAATGTCCGTATCGACTCCCTCGCCTTTTAACGCCACAGCCTTCATCATACCGAGTGGACCGCATACAAATACTTGATCGTATTTTCCGAGATCCAAATCTTCTAGAAGGTTTCCGTTAACTGTAACATTGAGCTCATTCGCATAGGGCTCATACATTTCAGTCAAATACGATTGACCACGGAAGCCGAGATAAATATCGGGCTTGTCCTTCAGCTGCTTCGCTGTATACAACAGCGGAGCTACGCCTATGCCGCCGCCAATCAATGCTGTCTTGCCTGTTACATCCGGAAATCCATTTCCGAATGGGCCTTCCAGCTGAATTTGATCCTGGGCGCGCAAACGAGCAAACATTCGCGTGCCTTCACCAGCTACCTTGTACAAGAATTGGATGCAATTCGCTTCCACATTGAAAATACTGATGGGACGGGATAATATCGGCTCCCGATCCCAAGCGCGTAGCATGTAAAACTGGCCCATGCGCGCTTGAAATTGACCTTCTACCGTCATGAGGTAAA
This sequence comes from Paenibacillus sp. 1001270B_150601_E10, assembly GCF_015558675.1. Lineage (GTDB taxonomy): Bacteria > Bacillota > Bacilli > Paenibacillales > Paenibacillaceae > Paenibacillus_B. The sequence goes on from NZ_JADMOL010000001.1 coordinate 53,588, forward strand.
TGCCTTCTGAGATGCGTTCATTGGAAACAATTGTGTGCACAGTCATTCTCCCTTTGTAAGGTTTACATCATCTATAACTATGTCATTAAGAAAGCACATTAACTGTGACTATCCTCACAAAGTTTGAAAACTTTTGATACAGTGTACGAAAGTTATCAGATTATTAGAAAGGTTTTCTAATGTTACATGAAATCTCTAATTAGGTTTACATTTCTTCCTAGTATGAGATATGGATAGAACTGCCCAGCCAAGAAAAGCATATTTCATGTTCTTGGAGGACATAACAAAGGTATCAATTGTTTACAGGAAAGGAGACCTACAATGAGGCTTTCCTTAAAAATCATCATGTATTGCTTCATTCTTTCGCTCCTTGGAGGATGTCATACGGTACAGGATCCAAAAAAGGCGCTGCCATCTATTCCTGAACAGGCCGATTGGGTTCTCTCATCAACGCCCCCTTCCCCTGATGGCGATAAAAAATTAAAAACCTCCCTGAAGCTCAATACCGATAAAATGAACGTAGAGCAGCAAGAACGTGCATCAAAATCAGCGAGATCGGACAAGCCCGAAGAGAAGTTGAAGTTTTCTTTTCATACCCAAAAACAGCAGCAAAAACAGCTTCAGCATTCAAGCTCATCATACTTGAAGCGGCAGCGGCAATCTAAACAGCAATACACCAAGCATAGCTCGCGACAAACAAAAGAAATGCAAGCAGCCAACCAGCAGAATCAGGTTCATTCTCAAGTGATGAGTAAGCAGCGCAAGCTTACATTGCCAGAGCTTCGCATACGTTATCCTGAAGTATTTAAGATGAGAGGCTCTTCTTCTGAGAAAAAGGTTGCCTTGACCTTTGATGATGTACCCGATAATACGGTCACTCCTGTCGTACTCGACATTTTAAAGGAAATGGATGTGAAGGCCACCTTCTTTCTGGTCGGACACCGAGCCAAGACGCATCCGGCCCTTGTAAAGCGCATTGTTGAAGAAGGGCATGTGATCGGCAATCATACGTATAATCATCCTTTGCTGACCAAAGCAGAGCTCTCTAAATTCATCAGCCAGCTTAAGGATACCGAACAGGTTATTGAGTCTATTGCTGGATATAAACCGAGGTTTTTCCGTCCGCCATTTGGCGAAATAACGGAGGAGCAATTAAAGTGGGCAGGCGATCATGGCTATCTTGTCGTGAACTGGGATGTAGATTCAAATGATTGGCGAGGAATTTCTACAAAAGCAGTAGAGCAGAATGTCATGTCCACCGTTTCATCAGGATCTATTGTTCTGCAGCATGCGGGCGGCAACGGCAAGCGCGAATATTTGCAGAATACCATTCATGCGCTTCCTTCTATTATAAAGAAGCTTCGTGCTCAGCAATATTCATTCGTTACGCTGCCAGAACTGTTGAATGATCAGCAGCAAAAACGTGATCACTAAACATCCCACGAAAAGTATCGGAAAAAGCGAAACAGACCTAATCGAATAAGATTAGGTCTGCTTGTATTCAAGTCTCCTTATTACTTCAATACGTATACTTCCACTTGCTGTACGCCAAAGGTTGAACCAACCTCTTTGCTTACAGGTACGAACAGATCGATACGCTTTTTCTTAATCTTGCTTCCGGTATCAGATGCTATCGCTACATAACCTCCAGCAGGAAGGTGGCTGAATTGATAGCCGGTTACAAACAGTTTCGTACCAAGTGGAATCACATCCGGATCGACAGCAACGGTTCCAAGCTTCAAGTCGTTGCCGAGTGCGTCTACCGCACCCCAAGGACCATTTTCACTTGGATGAGCGGTGTAAGCCGTTGCTTTCATGGAAAACTTCTTGGAATACTTCATGTCGCGGCCGTTAATGTTAACGACATTCGTCGGAGCCTTTTTAGCCGGCTCTGCTTTCGCTGTCTTCGCTTTAGGCTCGCTTGCTTTCGCAGCCTTCGGCTGTGCAGGTGCAGCCTGCTTCACTTCAGCAGCTTGCTCCTTCGCTTGTGCTGAAGAAGCCTTCGCTTCCGTCGCATTCATCTTGGCAAGATCAGACGCCGGCTCAGGCATCTTCACTTCCACTCCACCCATCGTATTCTTCGCATCAAGCATCGGATGATCAGCAATTAATGATTCCATGCTTAACTTATATTGTTGTGCTACCGAATAGAACGTATTTGTGCTCTCTGGTGTTTCAGAAGAAGCATAAACTGGCAGAATCGCAAGTACAGTGGCTACACTTAACAGCGCGCCGGTAACTGTTACTAGCAGTCTTTTATTCATAGATCTAAGTACCTCCTTGATGTACGCCATCGGGGTTAGTTGTCGGATTCGGGTAAGGAGTTCCCGTCTAGACGCTTGGTGCTGCTTCGAATTAGCGTCTTGTGATTCACCCCAAGATCCTTTGAAAAAGCTTGCAAAGCTCTAAAGAATCGAGAAAGCGTCCCCCGTCACAATCATGTGTTCGGCTCGGAAAGCATCATATCACAATTTTGTAACCTGTGCGCAGGTATTTATTGTAAGTGAAGAAAAACCCTTGTGCATCAAGGGCTTAAAGAACTATTTTTTATTACAAGAACATTACAAATTCGTCACCGTTAGACCTATGAATGGCATGATATGGAATGAAAGAAAATCAAAAAGCACCTTCTGTACTAGGTACATAGAAGGTGCTTACATGTACTTATGAATATGTCCAAAGCGGCTAGTTCCTATAGAACCTTGCTTAAGAAATCCTTCGTGCGATCATGCTGGGGATTCCCAAAGATATGCTCTGGCGGGCCTTGCTCTACGATCACGCCGCCGTCCATAAAGATTATCCGATCGCCTACTTCGCGGGCGAAGCTCATTTCATGCGTAACGATAGCCATCGTCATTCCAGATTCGGCAAGGCCCTTCATGACACCCAGCACCTCGCCGACCATTTCTGGGTCAAGCGCAGATGTCGGCTCATCAAAAAGCATCATATGCGGATGCATGGCAAGCGCTCTAGCAATCGCGATCCGCTGCTTCTGGCCGCCAGAGAGCTGCGATGGATAAGCATTAGCCTTATCAGCAAGCCCTACCTTCTGAAGCAGGTCCATTGCGATTGCTGCTGCCTCGCCCTTATTCATCTTTTTCACCTTCATTGGTGAAATTGTTATATTATCAAGCACTGTCATATGCGGGAACAGATTAAAGGATTGAAACACCATCCCCATCTTTTCACGTGTTTTATTAATATCGTGATTTTTCTTATTAATGATTTCTCCCTCAAAAATGACTTCCCCTGAGGTAGGAATCTCCAATAAGTTGAGGCAGCGAAGGAATGTACTTTTACCAGACCCGGATGGTCCGATGATCACAACGACTTCTCCTTTTTCGATCTTCAGATCGATGCCTTTTAGAATCTCATTTTTACCGAATGATTTATGCAGCTGTTTAGTTTCGATCATCTTTATTCAACTTCCTTTCCAGAGCCACAATACACTTGGACAGTGTAAATGTCATGATGAAGTAGAAGAATGCAGCTCCAAGCAATGGCGCAAGCGCTGTGTATGTCTTCGAACGAATAATGTTAGTCTCAAACATAAGATCAGCTAGACCGATTACACTAACGATCGATGTTTCTTTAATAATTGTGACGAACTCATTCCCGATCGCAGGCAGAACACTGCGAAGCGCTTGCGGCATGATAATATGACGGAACGTCATGGCCTTGCCCATCCCTAAGGAGCGTGCGGCTTCAGCTTGGCCTTTATCCACGCCTTGAATCCCTGCTCGGAAGATCTCAGCCAGATAGGCTGCACTGTTCATGGATACCGCAATCAAACCTGCGCCAAACATGCTTGTCGTAATCCCATATTCAGACAGACCGAAGTATACAATGAACAGCTGTACAAGCAGCGGCGTTCCACGGAAGATCTCAATGTACGTCACGCTAATCCAGCGCAGCGGCTTGATGGTTGATATGCGCATAAGAACAAGAATAATCCCTAGAATAACACCAACGAGTACCCCTAGTAAGGATAAGGCTACCGTTACCCCTACACCAGATAAATATCCGGATTTATACTCTAAAATCGTTTGAAATACATTCACGAATATTGACTCCCCTTCCATCTTTCGCCTTAAAGGTGATAAAACACGGAGAAACGCTACCTTTGTCTCAGGGACAGGAAGCGTTTCTGCTCAAAAAGCTATTTATCCTTCACAAAGCAAGGCTTACTCGCTTTCAACGAGACGATTCGCCTCATTAATAAATTGATCAAGCTTGCCTTCGCTCTTTAAGCGGTCAATCGTCTTGTTAATGGCTTCTTGCAGCTTTGGACTGCTCTTCGCCACACCAGCTACATAACCTTCACTTGCTGGCTTCAATTCGATCGGCGCAATCACAACATTCGGATTGTTCGCTGCATAGGCTTGTGCGACTGGCAATTCTACAAGAACGGCTCCTGCACGATTGCTCTCAAGCGCTTGTACGAGGTCTCCTACTTTATCAAGCTGCATAAGCTGCTCTTTATCGTTGAATGCTGGAATTTGCTGAGCAACGTCTACGAAAGTAGAACCAGTTTGCACGCCAACGGTCAGGCCTTTAAGATCATCTGCAGTCTTGAACTTATCGGCGTCATCCTTCTTAACCAGCACCCCAGCTACTGCGGTGTAGTATGTCTGAGAGAACAGCATCGCCTTCTCGCGTTCAGGCGTTGGGTCCATTGCCGCCATTGCAAAGTCAGCCTTGCCCGTTGCTACGCTCTCTACAACAGCAGAGAAGCTCATATCCTTTACTTCCAACTCAACGCCAAGATCCTTCGCGATCTCTTGCGCGATTAATATGTCATAACCTACAATTTGATCCTTGCCATCGATATCTTTATGGAATTCGAAAGGTGCATATTCTGCATTTGTCGCCATTATAATCTTCTTTGCACTGATGGCTGCATCATAACGATCTTCCTTAGCGCCACAGCCTACAAGAAGCGCCATGAGTAGCATAGAAACCGTAGCTAGTTTAAAAAATTTATGTTTCTTCATTGATGTAACCCCACTTCGTCTATAAATGTCTATGATCAGATAAATGCGCACCAGCTTGTCTGGTGGAATGACCTCATTATACATACTTATGCATACTTATACAATACTTTTTTGAAAATACTTTATTAGAGCTATCTTGCCATGATTTATAAAAGCGTTATTATCTTACCATTGTTCGATAACATTTTCTGCTCTGCATAGGATTCCCTAATCGGTACGTGCTCATCCCGTATCAATCAACAGAAAGATGCGGACAAATATTCTGATCAGCCCCGTTATATCACTCTAAATCAGAAATTTGAACACACGGCCGTCCCTTATTTCACTTTAACCATTTCTGGTGCAACCCGGTTCTTTTATTAAACCCACTTAAGAATCAATATGTAATCATGCAAATGTATGATAATCATTCTATTATTAATTTGGTATTATATTACACTTAATGCCGGTACAATTTTCGAACCATTAAATGTAAGAATATTGCATTTCCTGTTTCAAATATAGAAGAATCTGTATATTTATGTACATTGTATGTTAACGACCGTATCTATAATAGCGGATAAGGGGTGAAAAGTAAAAGAAATGTTTGGTAAAAAGCAGGATTTGCAGCAATGTTGAGGTAGACTTGCATAAATTTGGTTTTCATATGTAATCAAAAAGGAAAAGAGAGCCTATACCTGCTGTACAAGCTCTACTCCCCTTACTTCACAATCTTTGTATCACACACCATAACATCTTATAAGTCCTTCGAAGCATCTGATGGCTTAATCCAGTACACACAACGATTGTCCCCAGACAATATATGCTCTGATCGAATAATCTCCACGTCATGTCCAAGCACCTGCTGGAACATCTCAACTTCCTTGCTGCAAAGCCCAGAACACGCTCTCGCTGCCTCGCAGATCGGACAATGCTTCTCCACAAAATAATAGGTGCCATCTTCGTTCTCAATGGATTCCGCCATATATCCTTCTGCTGTCCGAGCCGCTGCGAAAGCGCTTAACTTATCCTCTAAGGGAAGACTTGCTGCGACTTTACTCTGATAATCCACTATTTGATTGCGATTACGAATATCAAGCATCTTATCCAAGCCTTCTTCGCCAAACGCTTCTTTCATCGATTGAATCAGACTGATTGTAAGATCCGCATATCCATCCGGGAAAAGCCGATTAGCTTCAGACGTAAGCCCCCACATCTTCGCTGGCCGCCCCATTGCTCTTGCCTCTTCTGTATAAGTGACGAGCCCTTGCTCATGCAAACTATACAAATGCTGACGAACAGCCATTGCAGTGACGCCAAGCTCGTTTGCCAACTGATGAGCATCCATGGAGGCATTATGCTTTAGCAGTTTCACAATGCTTCTTCTCGTTCTTTCAGCACCCAGCTTAGTTTGCGATCTCTCTTTTTTCATTTTCGCTCACCTTCGTTCTTTAGAGAAAGTTTTTATACAGAGATTATAAAGATAATTCTTGACAAAGTCAAAACGATTGGTATATTTTGTTTCTAAAGATCTTTATATATAAAGTATCCGGATACTTCGTGTAACGAGAATACATGAGGATGGAAGGTGAGTCGGTTGGCATCACAAAGTATTTTTGCCCCGCGCTATTTGGCTTTATCGATTGGCATCATTTTGGCAGCGATGACGATTGGATTTGAAGGCTTGGCTGTGACGACGGTTGCTCCGGCTATTGCCGGTGATCTCAACGGTCTTCCCCTATTCGGCTGGATCTTCAGCGCCTATTTGCTCGCCCAAATCATTGGCACGTTGGTCATCGGTCGTCAGATCGACCGCAAAGGGCCTGCTTTGCTGTTTACGATCGCCATCATATTATTTGCAGCCGGCTTGGTGATCGCTGCTATTGCAAGCAACATGTACGTCCTCATTGGCTCGCGAGCTTTGCAGGGCTTTGGCGCTGGTGCGATGTATACCTGCATCTACTCTGCCATCTCCTTAAGTTACCCAGATGAACTACGAGCAAAAATACTAGGCGCTCTAGGCACAGCCTATGTATTGCCCTCGATGCTTGGTCCTTATGTTGCCGGGCTCATTGCCCAACAATGGTCTTGGCGATTTGTATTCTGGGGCGTGCTTCCATTTCTCTTCCTTGCCGTGCTTCTTAGTCTGCCTGTCTTCCGTAAGCTGAACATGCCGAATGCTCAAGCAAAGAACGAATCTGGGGTCACCGGAATGGCCGTCATACTCGCCATCGGAACTGGAATCTTCTTGACCGGCTTAGGCATGCTTCCGAAGTCACTAGGCATCTTGCTTCTGATCCTAGGCCTTATTCTCATGGCCCAGCCCCTACGCAAGCTTCTCCCAGCAGGGACATTGACCTTTCGCTTTGGACTTCCTTCACTGATCGCCTCACGTGGCCTGTTCTTCGCGGCTTATGTTTGCACCCAGAACTTCCTGGTCCTCGCCTTAACGGATACAAAGGGCATCGCAGCGGACCGAGCAGGGCTTATTGTGGCAAGTGCGGCGCTAAGCTGGTGTATCGTTGCTATCCTTCAGGCACGATGGGATGCGAAGGATCAAGGCAGAGGCAGACAGAAACGGATTGTTGCAGGGATTCTGCTCATGATCTTAGGCATCGGCATGATGATATGGGTGCCTGCTTTAAATGTCGTATTAGCGGTGCTTAGTGAAATCATTGCAGGGATCGGGATTGGTCTCGCTCATACAACCAGCGGAACCCTTGCCTTTTCATATTCCAAGGAGGGAGAATCCGGCCTAGTATCGGGAAGCTTGCAATTTGCAGACTCTTTCACGCCTGGTGTCGCGATCGGGATCGGAGGCGCCATCATCGCCATAAGCCAAACGGCAAGCTTATCGCTGGAAGCTGCCATCACGATAGCAATGGCATTTAATCTAGCATTGGTACTGTTTAGCTTAGCTGCAAGCTCACGCATTAAACAGGCAGATACTGCAGCATGTACAGCAAATCAAACCTATTCAAGCTAGGCATTCGTTCAATGTCAATGAGCTTGATAAGACTATCTTCATAACACGGAAAACCTGAAGCTCGCGAGACAAATAAAGAATAATCCTTTTATAATGGATTCCATTTGGATAGAGAAAGAGATTGAAATCAATATAAAAAAGCTGGCGTCAACACATCGTCGACGTCAGCTTTAGATATTTTTTTCAGTTATACTTTCTCACATGAAGGGTCATTACGCGGTTTCTTCATCATTCATTTAAGCTATCATGCAATCGTCTCATCGTCCGTACATTCCGTACGAAGAGGCAATCTAACCAGCGCTGTTGTCCCCTCCTGTGATTCGCTGTGAAGCGATAACTCCCCGCCATGCGCCTTCACAATCTCATCACTGATTGCAAGGCCAAGTCCAGTTCCTCCACGGTCAGGGTTAACCTGATAGAACTTATCCATGACCTTCTGCAGATCATCCTTGTTAATGCCAATTCCATTATCAATCACCTTGACATAACAATAGCTGTCGTCACGTTCCAGTTCGACCTTAATCGTCGAGTGCAGTGGAGAGAATTTGATGGCATTATCAATCAGATTCAAAAATACCTGCTTCAATCGGTTTTCATCACCAGTAGTTTGAATCTGGCTAATCGCTTCGTCCGTAAGATTTAACTGAAGCTCGATGGACTTCTGATCGGCTTTCGACTTCACCTGGAAGATGGTCTCCTCAAGCAGATTCGCAAGAACGACCGGTTCCTTTTGAAGCTGAATTCGGTTCTGCTGCAAGCGAGAAAAGTCCAGCAGTTCTTCCACAAGGCCAATCAACCGGTCTGTTTCCTTCGTAATAATATTTAGACCAAACTTCGTTTCTTCCGGATCGTCCATATTGCCAGACAAGAGCGTCTCACTCCAGCCCTTGATGCCAGTAAGCGGCGTTCGCAATTCATGAGAGATTGAAGAGATGAAGTCATCCTTCATTTGATTGCTTCGAACAATTTCTTGCGCCATGAAGTTCAGAGTCTTCGCCAGTTCTCCGAGCTCATAGCGGTATTCCTCTGTCACCCTGACATCGAACCTGCCTTTTGCCATTTGTGCAGAGGCCACTGTGATATCATTGATCGGCTTTACAATCGAGTTGGCGAGACCGATACTAATGATCAAAACAAGCACGAGAACGGAAGCTGAGATCACAAAGGATAACAGCACCGTGCTGGTCAGCTTTTGATTTACGTTATCAAGCGAAGTGACGAGCCGAAGCACATAGCGCACGTCCCCTTTGGCAAGCAAAGGGGTAGATACCGCCATGACCATTTCTCCAGTCTCGGGCATCTTGCCTACCCATCTCGACATCTTCATTTCGTTTACGGCAATCAGCACATCTGATGTTCGAATCGGGTCTTTAATTTGAAAGCCCGTGTGTGAAATCAGCACATCGCCCTTCTTGTCCAAGATTTGAACCTCAGCGTTATCAAGCTGAAAAATATTCAAGAGCTCCGGCAATAAGGTACGGTCATTTTCATTATATAAGACACTTACATAGCGCTGATAGTAGGATGAAGTGGCCGATGCATGAGAGCGCAAATGGTTATATACAGCGTCATAGTAATAGGTTCTCACCGCAAGCATAAAGATCACTTCTAGGATCAGCATCGTTAGGAATACGACGATAAAGTAGTGCATGACGACTGAACGCCGTATACCAGGCTTAAAGATTAGGAAACGGTTCCCTTCCATTTATATCCATGTCCCCAGACTGTTTCAATATATTTCGGAGATGAAGGCTCATCCTCGATTTTTTGTCTTAACCGTCGCACGTTTACATCCACGATTTTCGGATCGCCCATGTACTCTTTGCCCCATACATGATCAAGCAATACGTCACGACTCAGTGTTACCTCTTCCTTCTCCATGAAATATTGAATCAGAGAGAACTCTGTAGGTGTAAGATCTATCGCTTCCTCATCCTTCATAAAGCGCTTTGCAATAAGATCAAGCGTGAAGGGGCCAGAATGATACACGACCTTCTGAGAAGCTTGATGATAGGAGTGTACGCGGCGCAGCAGCGACTGAATACGCGCCACAAGCTCCGTTGGGCTGAAAGGCTTGCTTACATGGTCGTCTGCACCGACAGATAGTGCATATACCTTATCCTGTTCCTGCACCTTAGCCGTCAAGAAAATAATGCCCAAGCGCTCATTCTGTTCTCTGACTCTACGGCATACTTCAAAGCCATCGATGCCTGGCACCATCACGTCAAGCAGCGCAATATCGATCGTTTGATCACTTAACAGCTTATCCAACGCTTCATTGCCGTTTGAAGCTTCCACGACTTCAAAGCCATTGCGTTTAAGATTGATTACGATAAAGCTGCGAATGGATTCCTCATCTTCTAGGATCAATATTTTTGTCATCCGTGTATGACCTCCTCTGTTATTTGGTTGACTTTTTCTCCTGCTGCTCGCCTTCATGTTCAAGCTCAGGCAGCTTCAAAGAACCGTCATTCAGCTTCAATTGCTCCTTGCTCAATATACCGATGACCTCATCGCCATATGCAGCGAGGTACGTCCATTTATTCTTGTATCGCTCCCAGTTCTCCACACTGAAGAACTTCACTTCCGCAAGCGTTTCATTGGTTTGATAATCAATAAAGCGCAAATATTCATCGCGATCAGACTTTGTATCAATCGATACTCGCCCATACCAAGAGGTTGGAATGGCGAAATGGAATCGGTCTGCATAATCGCGGTACTGCTTCTGTACAAGCGTTAATTTTTCCTTGCCATCCCACTGATAATAGTCAAGGAAGTAAGGAATTTCGTACTCTCTGAAAATATCCCAGCCTTGCGGCGTTTCATTTTTAACAAATTCAATGATGCCATCGTTGTTGACATCGGTGCTTGGGTAAGATTGACTGCGGATCGTCTTCTCTTTCGGGAACGCTTCGTAAAATTGCCCGTCCTCACACAATAGTGCAACGGACATGTAATAGTTTGATCCTGTAACCGTATCTAAGACAAGGCCACGCTTGTCCTTGCTAATTAAGCCTGACACCATATTATAAACGAGGTTAACCTGAACATCCATTTGGATTTCAGCCGTTTTGGTAAGCTTCTGGTCAATATATTGATACTGGCTTAATACAGGCGGCTTTCCCTTATGCTGGCTGACAATATAGAGCTCTTTCTTAGAATCACCATCAAGATCATTGATCACAATCTGTGAATAAGGCTGCTCAAATATCTTTTCAATCCGATTGTTGACAAAGGAGTATACGACCATTCCTTTATTTAAGGAATCCTGATCTTGGCTTCCATACCCAACAAGCAGGTCCAATCGATTGTCTCTCGTCAAATCGACCGTCTCTACATAATCAAGGCTTACGCCGCCTCCTTCGAAATCTGCTACCTTTGTCCACTCCTTGCCATCACTCTTGAGAATCATGCCATGTAGCCGAACTTCACTATCTGGCACCTCATAAAATACGATGGCTTCTGCCTTTCCGTCACCATCAAGATCTGCCATTCTAACTGCACTGCCATCCGAGGAGTTATTCGGTCGAACCTTCTCCGCGCCTTCAGGCAGCTGAGCATTGATAATACTCATCAGGTTCGCCTGCTCTTCTGGTAGCTTCGGAACACTCATTAACAGCTTAGGGTCCTGGACCACTTCACAACCATTGATGATGAATGTGCAGGCAAGAAGCAAGCAGATTCCGCTTCGTTTGAACCACGAGCGTCTCATCACATCCCTCATTTCTCTATCTCAAGCTAACGACTTAAGAATAAATATACCCGATAGATTGTTCTACACCTATAATATTAGCTTAAGAACACCTTCTATCATAAAAAAAAAAGATCACCAATAGGTGACAAACCCATTACAAACAATAGCATCAGAGATGCCTGGTCTTGACTGATGCAGCAACCAGACATCTCCATAATCACTTAGTACCATAAGGTGCCAAGCGGGCCATTTTCTTTGCTGATGCTCTCTAGGCTGTATATCGAGATTGGAAAATAAGGAAAGCCGTAAGCGTAAGGCACTAAATCATAAAGGTTAAAGAACAGCACAAGCGCTTTATCCGTCAAAAAGAATGGCTGATCAGGACTAATCTTCGAAAAGGGCTCTAATACAGGAATATCACGCTCTTTAATCTGGCTTGCGACTTGCTTGCTCAGCACATCGACATACGGCGCGCCTGGCTTAAACAGGTCCTTTAGCGTGATCAGCTGGCCTGTATTCGTATCAAACGTTAAGCCTTCCTGATAGGTCATGCCATGCGCTGCACCTTGGGTGTAACCATAGACAATCAGCAATACGCTGATCAGGCCTCGCTCATTTAGCTTTATTTCGTAGTTTCCAGTCACCTCGGTTTGGTCAGCCTCGCCATAGCCCGTCTTGCGAATAAGCTCAACCGCATGCTGATGCAGCGTCCGATTGATGCGCTTTGTGGCTTCCGCTGATCCGGCTTCAATCACTTGGGGAACATATACTTCTAATTTGGGCTTGCGAATCACTTCCGTTCGAGTCTGCACAGGAAGCGGATGCAAAGACAATGCTATCACCTCATCCATGAAACGGTTATAGCAATAGCTTATGATCCTAACTCCCTATTCGTGACATTCGCCTGCTGATGCTACAGCTGCAGCATCCGCTTTTCGTTCTGCAGCAGCTTTCTGCCGTGGATATCGAGCTTTAGCTCGCCCTCGCCGATTCCAATAATACGTGTGCAGTAGCGCTCTGCCAATTCAACCTGATGGAATACGGCGATGACCGTACAGCGCTCCTTCTGACAGATCATCTGGAAGTTCTTCATCACATCCTCAGCAGCATGAGGATCAAGGCCAAGTACCGGTTCATCCGCGAGTATTACCTTTGCTCCATGAACAAGAGCGCGTGCAATAGCTACGCGCTGTTTCTCACCGCCGCTTAGCTTTCCCGTTTCTACCTTGGCTTTGTCGAGCAGCCCTAGCTGCTCTAATGCATCCATGGCTCCCATATAATCATCGTTTCGGACCATGCCTGTCGCCATCCGCCAAAGCGGTGTTTGGCTGGAGCGCCCGATCAATACATTTTTGAACGCCTTGCGGTTAGGCGACAATACTGGATTCTGCTCCAAATAGGCAAATTCGCGTTTTAACTTATGACGTACAAGGGCATTCTGCTTTATGACATCCGTGCCATCGACATAGTAGGCACCGCTTGTCCATGATTCTTGCATCGCAAGGCACTTAAGCAGGGTTGTCTTCCCCGAACCGCTTGCCCCTACAACTCCAATGAATTCCCCATGATGCATTTCCATGCTGATTCCCTTCAGAACGGTTGTGTCTGGCGGGTATTGCTTGACTAATCGATCTATTTTTAACATAAGTTGAATGCGCTCCTCTCGAGGCTCTGTCTAAAGAGATCTATATGTTTATTGTAAGAAAAACAAATGACGGTGTCCATTCAAGCTTCATAGGATGAACATTCCTATCCTCTTATGTTAAAAAAGGTTGTCACCTTCATGCAAGCGGTTTTTTCACCATCATGCAGAAGAGACAACCAGTTATGAATGCGTTATGAGGCCTGAGAAGCAGTTTCTCCTTCATCTGCGATGACCTTTCCGCGGAAGCGCAGCCCGATAATAGAGAACAATATATAACCAATTCCTAAGAAGTAAAACATGCTGCCGATTGATAAATATCGGATACCGAAACCGCCTAAGTTCGGACCAATGATGGATCCCAAGCTAAAATGAACAGAGGCTATCACATTCGCAGAAGGCAAATAGGCCTTCGGCAGAATATCCGCCGCATAAGCAAGCCCAAGTGAGAAGAACGAGCCGACGAGTCCTCCGATCGCCATAAACAAGACCAGAATCGCCCATGGGTTATCTCCTACCAGCGGTACCAGACAGAATAGAAGTCCGCCTGCAATCCCGCAGCTAATCAGCACGCCTTTACGATTGATCCGGTCGCTCAGCATTCCTAGCGGAAGCTGCAGGATGAGCGCTCCTAGTCCAAAGAAAGGAAGCAGGAAAGCAATCCAGGATTGATCCAGTCCTAAACGCAGCGCATATACGGGAAAATTGCTGTTCATGGACGATTCCATATAACCGTATAAGAAGGAAGGCAACAACGCAAACCATGCCCATTGATAAGAGCGAGTGTATCGTTTATTGGGTCTTGCCTCACCATGCATGGCGTTCATGTCCTGATTCGGAAGCTTAAACCATACGACCAGCATGACAAGAATAAACAATCCAACGATCAGGATAAATGGCGCAGAGTCACTAATGCCTAGAAGTTGAATCCCAAGTGGCCCAAGACTGAATCCTACTCCGTAAGCCATTCCATATAAAGAGATATTGCGTCCGCGTCGGTCTGCGGGACTGATTGTTACTGCCCACAGCTGCGTCGCATAATGGAGCGCGCTGTCCCCGATTCCAACGACAATCCGAAGCACGAACCACAGCCCGATGCTAGGGAAAATAGGAAACAAGGTCAAGGCAATCGTAACCACAAGCATGCCGCCAAGCAGCATGCGCTTGTAGCCCAGCTTTCTAAGTATCTTTTCTACAAAAAACATCATCGCAAAGGTGCCAATATACAATGCGGTTGCATTTAACCCATTTAAATCTGAAGGAACTCCCATTCTCTCCAGAAAAATAGTCAGCAGAGGCAGCAACAGCCCTTGACTGAGTCCGGTAAACATCACTACGGTAATCAAAATAACAAATTGCCAAGCAGGGGATGTTGTCGGACGTCGGAATGATGATAGCATATCTTTCCCCTCCCACTTTTGATCGCAACAAAAAAAACATGAAGCGGATGTGCGGCTTCATGCACTTTGAACATTATAGTAGACAATTGCCTGTAACACAATTCATAATGAATATGTAATACCGACCAATGACCTGATAAGGAGGTCCACCAATGGCCCTTCAAGTTCGTATCGACTGTTCACCGGTATATGAGCTCATCAGCAGCTACATGCTGTTTGTACATCGAAAGTGGATACGCAACGTCGATCTAGGTGTAAGCTGGAGCGAGCATGTGGAGCAGACGATGCCCGAAGCCTTCACCAGCACCGCAGCAGTTTTGAAGCAAGCATCCATACATATTTTCGATCTTTTATACGCTGCTGCTTTAGAGCGCCAGCACCCTCATGACATCCCTGTTTTTTTGGATCAATTAGAAGAGATGTCAGAAGCGGATTGGAAATGCTTGCTTCGTTCCTATGGACAACCCTTTCGCAAGAAGCATGTTACCATGATTAAAGAACTGTTTGTGCCTGCTCTTCGCATGTGGAACGAGCTGTATCTCGAACCCTCCTCCACAAATTGGGAGTCTCCGATCCTTGAGGATGCGAATGAGAAGCTCAAGCTCATGTACAAAATGAATCCAAGGGAGTTAATTGAAGTGGCGACCAACGGTGTCATCTTCAATCATCCCGATCCCCATCATGAAGTCGTCCTTGCGCCTTTATGGCATTATCGGCCGATTAACATGACTTGTGCATTCGAGAAGACAACGCTGATCTTGTATGCTGCGCATGCGGATGAGTCTGACGAGGCAGGACCGCCATTGTCGTTGACGCGCATGATCTCTGCACTGTCTAACGAAGTGAGACTTCAGATCTTAAGATCCATTGCGGACGAGCCTCTGACCTTCTCACAGCTTACCGCGCATCTCAACCTTGGCAAGAATGCCGTAAAGCATCACTTGGCCATTCTTAGAGCAGCAGGCTATATTCAGACTTACTGGAACGGCGAGGTAGAGAAGATTGCGCTGCGCCAGGAAGGCCTGTCTGATTTATCACTATTTTTAGAGAATTATGTTCGCCCTTGACCGTATGATGCATGCAGCTTCAGAAGCATTTCTTTTGGAAAATGTCATTTCCAAACGAGTGTCAAGTGCGCTTGGAGGTGGCACACATGAACAAACAAACGAATTCGTTGAGTAAGCAAACCCTATTGTTTGATATGGATGATACACTCATCTACTGCAACAAGTATTTTGATGCGGTGCTCGATCAATTTTTTGATCTCATGAAGACATGGTTTCGATCCTATCGGGTCACCGTCAAAGAAATTCGCACCATTCAAAACGAATATGATATTGCTGGCGTCGCCAAATCTGGGTTTGTGAGCACGCATTTCCCCAAATCCTTAATTCATACCTGGAATCATTTTTCCACCCTTACAGGTAGAGACACCTCTAAGGAAGAAGAAGATCAGCTTTGGAAGCTTGGCATGAGCGTGTATGAGATGGAAGTCGAGCCCTACCCTGGAATGATCGATACGCTAAACCAGCTTCGAGATGAAGGGCACGAGCTGTATCTATATACGGGTGGCGAGGCAGTCATTCAGCAGCGCAAGATCGATCAAATGAAGCTTAAGGAGTACTTTGATGATCGAATCTTTATTCGTCAGCACAAATCGATTGACGCATTAGAGGATATCCTGAAGCAATTAGACTTAGACCGCCTTCACACCTGGATGATCGGCAATTCGTTAAGAACGGATGTCCTTCCAGCGCTTACGAACGGTATTCATGCGATCTATCTGAAGCAGCCAACCGAATGGTCCTTTAACATTGTCGATCTCGATGTGAAGCCGCAAGGCGCGTTCTATACGATCGAGAAGCTGACAGAGGTACCATCGACGATTCAGCAGTGGGTCAGCAATAAAGCGTAGTCCACAAGTTTTGACCGAGAGCAAATGGTTAAGAAAAAAAGTGAACCCCCGGCCATGCATTCCTGCAAAGGTTCGGGGGTTTCAATTTTTGATAAGTATCGTTTGATTTCGATAAGCCAGGAGTCAGATACATTTCCAGAACAGCTACGATTCTCGTTCCACGCTCAAATCGCCTATCTCCGGATTAGCGAGCACGATTCGCCCTTTGAACTTTGATCCTTGGTTAGTAAAGGTCAACAGCTGGGTATGCCCTTTAGACAGCAAACTCTGAAGCATAGACGGCGATATCGTCTTATGCATAGCGTGCTGCTCTTTCCAGATTACAAACTTGCAGCCTTGCTTGAAATGGGAGCAGCCAAAGCCCTTTCGTCCCTCGATGATCGTGCCGCCGCAGCCCGGACGAGGACATGTCCCGAATGCGGACCGCTCTCCGCTCTCTCGTTCACTGCTCTTTGCGTCAGCACTAGCGACGGCAGCAGTCGTGTTGTTAGTGCCTGCTTTCGTTGCTGTTCCTCGCTTCGTTCCCTGTTTTTTACCTGAACCTTTCTGCTTGCTCGTTTCTTCAAATTGTGCGAGAAGCTCACCTGATACCGCACGCTGCTTGCCTACACAGTCGATCACATGCGTCGTAAATTTGCGAACAGCATCCATAAAGGTGTCTCTGGAGGCTTCGCCGCTTGCGATCTGTGACAGCCGTCTCTCCCACTGCCCGGTCATTTCAGGAGAGGTCAATAGCTGAACACCCGCATGGCGGATAAGCTCTACAGCCGTCTTGCCTTTCAGGGTAAGCTCGATACGCTTTCCGCTCATTGAGACATAGCCTACCTGCTTTAACCGTTCAATGGCAGCAGCGCGAGTAGCCGGCGTACCGAGTCCGGCATCCTTCATCGCATCGCGAAGTTCTTCATTCTCAAGATCCTTCCCCGCGCCTTCCATTGCCTTAAGCAAGGTCCCTTCTGTATACGGCTTAGGCGGTTGGGTCGCTTTTGAGTCCACGTTAAGCTCCTTCACCTGAACAGGCTGATTCGTATCAACCTTAAAGGGCTCTGTTCCGCCCCACTCTTCAGGCTCATCAGAGGATTCTTCATTCTTCTCGCCACTCGTACGCTTGGTACTCTTCTTTTTTTTCTTTTCATCCTGGTCATAGAGCTCTTTCCATCCCCGAAGGGTCCACTGCTTGATAGAGGTCTTGAACATCTCGCTTCCCAGCTTGGTCATAACGGTATAAAGCGTATACTCTGCAGGCGGATAGAAGTGGGCAAGCATGCGGCGAACGATAAGATCATAGATCTTGGCCTCATCTGGTGATAAAGTGCCTGGACGCTTCTTTGTTGGAAGAATCGCATGGTGATCCTCAACCTTTACTGGCTGGCATACGCCCTTGTTCCCCTTATGAACACGGCTAGGCTCTGCCTTCTCTGCCATTTCGCAATATAGGTCCATTGACTTCAGCATCCTTAATGTATCGTGCATGGAAGGAATATTCTGCTCGGTTACATAGTTCGAGTTGGTACGAGGATATGTGATTACCTTATGCTTCTCGTACAAAGCCTGGGCAATATCAAGGGTTTTCTTCGCTGAGAAACCGAACTTCCCATTCGCTTCACGCTGCAGGAGTGTCAAATCATATAAGCGATACGGGTATTCCTTCCCTTCCTTCACCTGAAAATCATCAATGGTCCCAGCTTTACCTTCTAACGACGACTTTAGCTTCCCTACTTCCTCTTCGCTGCGAATTCGTTCCCCTACACGAACCCCTTTATAAGTGGTGCCGTTCTGCTCGAATATCGCTGACAATTCAAAGTACCGATCAGGCTCAAACTTATCGATTTCTTCCTGACGATCATAGATCAAGGCAAGAACGGGCGTTTGAACACGACCAACGGATAGCAGCGTTCGGTGCCTCGTCGTAAAGGCTCTAGATGCATTCATCCCAATCAGCCAATCGGCTTCACTTCGTGCTCTAGCAGCTGACGTCAGATTATTGTACTTAGAAGCGTCCTCTAGCTGCTCAAAGCCTTTACGGATCGTCTCAGGCGTAAGGTCTGAGATCCATAGCCGCTGGACAGGCTTCTTCCACTTCCAATACTGCTCGATTAGGGCAAAAATGTACTGCCCTTCTCGCCCAGCATCGCATGCGTTGATGATCGAGTCGCATTGCTTTGCTAGTTCACCGATCACTTTAAGCTGATCCTTCGTTCGTCTTGATGCAATAATCTTAAAGGAATCAGGCATAATTGGGAGATCTTGAAAATTCCATCGTTTATATTTTGGATCATAATGATCCGGTTCTGCTAATCCTAGTAAATGGCCGATCGCCCAAGTAATAATATAGCGATCGCCTTCCATATGCGTGCGATGACGCTTCGCACGCGGCTCAATCACCTGCGCTATATTGCGCCCCATATCCGGCTTTTCCGCCAGAACAAGGATTTTTCCTGTAGACATACCGAACTTCCAACCCTTCTGGTTGTATTCATTGTGTTGAATATTCTAGTATTTTAGTCTAACACGAATAAAAAATCTGTGCACTAGATAACGTGAAACGCCTGCTTTTTTTATGGTTTTTTGCGTTTTCATGATCCTATTCAAAACGTGGTATTTATCATAATGAATAGGAATTCACAACTAGTTTACATAATATATATTATGTTATTATATGAAGATAAGAAATCCATCATGTGAACTTCAATAACCAATACGAAAAAGCTGCCGAGTAATCCTCGACAGCTCATTCCTTTCACAAACCATACTCACTTCTACTATGAAGTAGACGAAGGCGTTTCATTCTCATCATACATGTATAGTACATAATCCTGCATCACAGACGCATGCCCTAGCTGACGAAGCATGGCAGTAATATTGCCACGGTGATAAGTGCCATGATTAACTACGTGAAACAAAATTCCAGAAAGTGATGTTGTTAAAGGTTCACCAAGCGGAGTCTCAACAACAACGGTATGTTCCAGATCATCCTGTTCATGCAGAAAAGCTTGATATCTCGTTGTTAGCTCCTCATATAGCGTTTCGAGCTCAGCTAATGATATGGAATCCATCTGCACGCTCAACTCTTGAACATCCGCTAAGGTGTTGCTTCTACTATGACCAGTCATGAATCGAAACTATACATAATCAGTTAGATACAAATGAGTCAGTACTTTCTTCACAGTTGGAAAGACACTCTTCACTTCACGCTCATAGATGTCCAGGGGTAGTTCTTTCAATCGATTGATAATCTTCGAGTTTGCCCACACATGATAATGATACATCTGCATGATTTGATCCACAGCAACCGCCCCTCTCTCCACACCGCTATTAAGATAGACGAGGTATTGCAAATTCACATGGAGAATGGATCAAGTAATGGATGAATTTCATACCGCCGATCCTAATATTGAAAGGAAACGCACTACGATGAATGAAAAGTTGATTGACTAATTCACTATGATTAATAGTAAAATGATCGTCTGTTAAGGAAGGAGTGTGCTTCCCATCAAATAGCGATCAACCTCACGCGCTGCCTCGCGGCCCTCATTAATCGCCCAGACAACCAGGCTTTGCCCGCGACGCATATCGCCAGCTGCAAATACATGATCGACATTGGTACGATACTTCCCATACTCTGCTTTCACATTAGAGCGACGATCTGTTTCCAATCCGAATCCGTCGATCAATGTCTTCTCAGGACCGTCAAAACCAATCGCGATAAGAACCAACTGTGCTGGGAATACACGCGCTGTCCCTTCAATGGGCTTGTAAATCTTGCGGCCCGTCTCATCTACGATACGCTCGATTTGAACGGTGTGAAGTTCCTTTACATGTCCATGCTCATCACCGACGAACTTCGTTGTCATAATGGAGAATTCACGTGGATCCTGACCATATAACGCTTTGGCTTCTTCATGTGCATAATCCAGTGTATATACATTCGGAAATTGAGGCCAAGGATTGTTAACCGTATCACGTACCAGCGGTGCTTTCGCATGCGTACCGAACTGTGTTACACTGCGAGCGCCATGGCGAAGTGCTGTAGCGATACAGTCAGTTCCAGTATCTCCGCCTCCAATGACGATAACATCCTTATCCTTCGCACTCAGGTAATTGCCATCTTCCAAGTTGCTGTCCAGATAGCTCTTAATCGAGCCATTCAGATAGTCCATCGCGTACTCAACGCCCTTGAGCTCGCGGCCTTCAATATTGAACTCACGCGGCTTGGTTGCTCCTCCACACAGCACGACAGCGTCATAATCCTGCTGCAATTGCTCAGTAGAGATATCCTTGCCAATCTCCGTATTCGTTACAAACGTAATGCCTTCAGCTGCCAACAAATCTACACGGCGTTGTACAACGTCTTTATCAAGCTTCATCGTAGGAATACCGTAAGTCAAGAGTCCGCCGATACGATCTGCACGCTCATATACCGTAACCAAATGCCCTGCCTTGTTCAGTTGAGCAGCAGCGGCCAATCCTGCTGGACCAGAGCCAACTACAGCCACCTTCTTGCCTGTACGCTGTGCAGGCGGCTCAGGCTTCACCCAACCTTCGTCAAAGCCACGATCGATAATCGCTTGCTCAATGGTCTTAATCGTTACAGGCTCACCGATCAGGCCCACGGTACAAGAACCTTCACATGGAGCTGGACAGACGCGGCCCGTAAACTCTGGGAAGTTATTCGTCTTATGAAGACGCTCAAGTGCTTCTCGCCACAAACCTCGATAAATAAGATTGTTCCATTCTGGAATCAAGTTATTAATTGGACAGCCGGATGTCCCGCCTGTAATCTCGAGCCCTGTATGGCAGTACGGTGTTCCGCAATCCATACAGCGAGCTCCTTGAAGGCGAAGCTCTTCATCATTCATATGCTTGTGGAACTCTTCCCAATCCTTGATGCGTTCTAGCGGATCACGGTCAGCTGGGATCTGTCTTGTATATTCCATAAAACCAGTAGGTGTTGACATACTGTGTACTCCTCCATCCATCTGTCCGTCTCTATGCACATACTTCATTTATTCTCCAATATAAACGTGGATAAATGATGTTGCAAGAAAGATTTTTACCAAACTTCGACATTTCATTTCATAACATTTTATAAAAATTCAATAGACTTGGACATAGAGAAAACGTCTTAACATTTGCACTACTTGACTAAAGCAATGCTTGCTGTGCCTGCCCTCAAGTGTCCTCTCAGGCGTGACGTTGATAAGTTACGAACCGATGTGGATAAGTATTTTGTTCATCTAGAATGCCTTCTCGCTCGCTAACGGGCGTCCATTCATTCCAATCGACTTCTGGGAAATAATCCGTTCCTTCAAATTCATGATCAATATACGTCACGATCAGCTTATCCGCATATGGCAAAGCCAACCGATAGACCTCTGAGCCGCCAATAATCATGATCACCTCATGCTCCGCCATCTTCACTACATCAGTAAAATCATGAACGGTCTCAACACCTTCAGCCTTCCATTCCAAATTGCGCGTCAATACAAGATTGCGTCTTTTAGGCAGTGGCGATCCGATGGATTCAAACGTTTTACGACCCATGACAACGGTCTTTCCCCGTGTTTCCGCAATAAAGTGCTTCATATCGTTTGGAAGCCGCCAAGGCAATGCATTATCTTTCCCTATTACTTGATTGCGATCCATCGCCCATATCATACTAATTCCCAAAAGTAGCCCCCCTCTTCTATTTATCGACGTTCATGAGTATGTGCAGCTAGTTATACCGCAACAGGTGCTTTAATTGATGGATGATACGTATAGCCCTCAAATTCAAAATCATCAAATGTATATTCGAAAATAGAAGATGGCTTGCGCTTAATAATAAGCTTTGGAAGCGGATAGGGTTCACGCTCAAGCTGTGTCTTCACTTGCTCCATATGATTGGAATAAATATGCACATCTCCGCCCGTCCAGATGAACTCACCTGGCTCCAAGTCGCACTGCTGTGCAACCATATGGGTTAGCAATGCGTAGCTCGCAATATTAAACGGCAGCCCTAAGAACGTGTCCACAGAACGCATGTTAAGCATGCAGCTAAGCTTGCCCTCCGCAACATAGAATTGGAAAGCGTAATGACAAGGAGGCAGTTTCATTTGATCCACCTCTCCTACATTCCAAGCCGAAACAAGCAGGCGTCGTGAATCTGGGTTATTCTTGATTTGCTCAATCACATTCGTGATTTGATCGATGACCTTGCCGTCCTTGGTTTCCCAGTTACGCCATTGTGAACCATATACAGGTCCCAGGTTGCCATTTTCATCTGCCCATTCATCCCAGATCGATACGCCATTTTCTTTCAAATAACGAATATTCGTCTCACCGCTCAAAAACCATAACAGCTCATGAACGATGGATTTCAAATGCAAGCGCTTTGTCGTTACTAGTGGAAATCCTTCTTGCAAATCAAATCGAAGCTGTCTTCCGAATACGGACAATGTCCCTGTTCCTGTACGGTCTTCTTTCTTTACTCCATTTGTTAGAACATCTTGTAATAAGTCTAAATATGCTTTCATTTATCTTCACTCCGTTTTACAGACTTCATTTAAGTGTACCATTAAACCTTCAACTATGGCTATGGATTTTCCCGACAGCTAGAAGCCATAACGAGGCATCTTCTCACGCTTAAAACATGC
>NZ_JADMOL010000001.1:76866-90626 GCF_015558675.1 Paenibacillus sp. 1001270B_150601_E10
ACTCATAGTTACCATCTTCGCTTGCTTAGACTCTCTTTTTAACTTGCAAAAAAAGCCCCCGCAGCAGCCGCTGCGAGGGAACATAGAACCGTATATAGAGCACAAAAACCAATTAGAGTACATGAATGATTATTGAATCATTAAACTGTGTGGATGGGATGGCCAAGTACAACCTCAGCCGCTTCCATCACGATTTCACCAAGCGTTGGGTGAGCGTGAATCGTCAATGCAAGATCTTCAACTGTTGCAGCCATTTCAACCGCAAGACCCATTTCAGCGATCAAGTTGGATGCTTCAGGACCAACGATTTGAGAACCGATTACAACACCGTTGTCTGCATTAGTCACAATCTTAACAAAGCCGTCTACGCTGCCGCCAAGGGACAATGCGCGACCGTTCGCAGCATAAGGGAACTTGCCTGCTTTGACGTTGATGCCTTTTGCTTTTGCATCAGCTTCGGACAAGCCTACGCTTGCACATTCAGGATCAGTGAAACATACTGCTGGCATTGCTTTGTAGTCTACCACGCTAGGCATTCCTGCAATCGCTTCTGCTGCAACTTTACCTTCATAAGAAGCTTTGTGAGCAAGAGCTGGTCCTGCTACGATATCACCGATAGCGTAGATGTGAGGAATGCTTGTGCGACCTTGGTGGTCCACTTCGATCAAGCCGCGATCCGTCATTTTAACACCGATCATGTCAAGACCAAAGTCACCGTCTGTATTTGGACGGCGTCCAACAGTAACAAGCAAGTAGTCTGCCGTTACTTCTTTGGTTTCACCGTTCACTGTGAATTTCACGGTAACATCTTTATCCGTTTGCTCAGCAGATTCTGCTTTTGCATTTGCATGGATTTCGATGTTTGTTTTCTTCATGTTCTTCGCAACAAGCTTCGTCATGTCTTTATCGAAGCCAGGAAGTACAGTGTCAGCACCCTCAATGATGGTTACCTTTGTACCGAACTTAGAGTACATTTGGCCAAGCTCAGCACCGATGTATCCACCACCGATAACGATCATGCTCTTTGGAATCTCAGGCAAGCTGAGTGCTTCTGTAGAGGACAAGATGCGTCCGCCAAATGGGAATGCCTTCAGCTCGATAGGACGAGAACCTGTCGCGATGATGCAGTTGTTGAATTTGTAACGAGGAGATTCTTGCTCGTTGAACAAGCGAGCCTCTGTCTCGTTGATGAACATTGCTTCGCCTTTGAAGACTTGCACTTTGTTCGCTTTGAGCAAACCAGCAACGCCGCCAGTAAGCTTCTTCACAACTCCGCCTTTGAAGTTTTGAACTTTGTCCCAATCAACGGTAACGTCGGATACGTTAATACCGATGTCAGACCCATGTTTTGCAACTTCATATTGATGAGCTGCGCTGATCAAAGCTTTGGATGGAATACAACCGCGGTTCAAGCAAACGCCGCCGAGTTCGGACTTATCTACGATCAATACGCTTTGACCAAGCTGAGCTGCGCGAATCGCAGCTACGTAACCACCAGGGCCAGCTCCAATAACCAAAGTATCAATGTTTAATGATGCGTCTCCTACTACCATCGGTTACACCTCCATAACGAGCAATTCAGGATTTGCAAGCAATTGCTTGATATAATTCATTGCATTTTGTGCTGTCGCGCCATCGATGATACGGTGGTCGAAGCTCAAGGACAATGCCATAACTGGTGCTGCAACGATCTCGCCGTTCTTCACAACTGGTTTTTCTGTGATACGTCCAGTACCCAAGATTGCAACTTCTGGGAAGTTGATGATTGGCGTAAAGAACATACCGCCAGCAGAACCGATATTCGTGATGGAGATTGTGCTACCCTTCATTTCTGTTGGAGCAAGCTTACCTTCACGGCCGCGGTTAGCAAGATCACGGATGTCATCAGCGATCATCCAGATGCTGCGACGATCTGCATCTTTGATAACTGGAACGATCAAACCGTTATCTGTATCTGTAGCGATACCGATGTTGTAGTATTTTTTGTAAACAATTTCTTGAGACTCTTCGTCGATCATTGCATTCAATACAGGGAACTTACGAACCGCTGCGATCAATGCTTTCACGATGAATGGCAAGTATGTTACTTTCGTACCTTTTTGTTCCATGATTGGTTTCAAGCGAGTACGGAATGCAACGAGTTCAGCAACGTCCACTTCGTCCATGATTGTAACGTGTGGAGCGGTGTAAGCCGATTTAACCATTGCGTTGGAGATCGCTTTGCGAATACCTTTGAACGGTACGCGCTCTTCTTCAGCATTGCGATCAGCTGCTGGTGCTGCCGCTGCTGCAGTGGATGCCGCTGGAGCTGCTGCTTCTTTAGCTGCTGGAGCCGCTGCAGGTGCACCGCCATTTGCGAATGCTTCTACATCTTCACGAGTGATTTTGCCTGCTTTGCCTGTTCCAGGCACGCTAGCAATATCTACGCCGAGATCACGAGCAAGTTTGCGAACGCTAGGTGTTGCAAGCACTTCAGCATTAGGTGCTGCTGGAGCTGGAGCCGCTTCTGCTTTTGGAGCTTCTGCTGCTGGAGCAGGTGCTTCTTCTTGTGCTGCATGGTTCTCAGCTGGAGCTGCTTGCTCAGGAATGTCACCTTCTGCATCGATGATCGCAACGACTTCACCCATGTGGCATACTTGACCGTCTTTAGTCAACACTTCAAGTACAGTACCGTTAACTGGGGAAGGTACTTCCACGATCGCTTTGTCATTTTGTACTTCCATGATGATATCATCGTCAGTGATTTTATCACCTGGTTTAATATGCATTTTAATAATTTCGCCTTCATGCAACCCTTCTCCAAGCTCAGGGAAGCGATATTCAAACTTAGCCACGTAAATGACCTCCTATTCGCGTATGTCTCAATTCGATGTTTATATTAGAAGTTCAATACTTCTTCAACTGCTGTAATGATGCGAGCAGGTGTTGGGAGCCATTGATCTTCGATTTGTGCAAATGGATAAACCGTATCTGGACCTGCAACACGAAGCACAGGAGCTTCCAAGTGAAGGATTGCTTTTTCGTTGATTTGAGCAACCACTTCTGCTGCGATACCAGAAGATTTTTGAGCTTCTTGAACCATGATGACACGGTTTGTTTTCTTTACAGAAGCAACAATGGTGTCGATATCAAGTGGAGCCAATGTACGAAGGTCGATTACCTCCGCGTCGATGCCTTTCTTTTCAAGCTCAGCAGCAGCCTTCATGGAAGTGTGAACCATCAAGCCATAAGCAAGAATTGTGACGTCTTTACCTTCACTCACAACGTTTGCTTTGCCGAGTGGTACTGTGTATTCGCCCTCAGGCACTTCATCACGGAATGCATGGTACAGGTTCAAGTGTTCCATGAAGAATACAGGATCGTTGTCACGAATAGCAGAGATCAGCAAGCCTTTTGCATCGTAAGGGTTAGATGGAATAACCACTTTGATACCTGGAGTTTGAGCGATCAAACCTTCCAAGGAATCAGTGTGCAATTCCGCCGCTTTTACTCCACCACCAAATGGTGTACGGAATACGATTGGAGAATGGTAGCGACCACCAGAACGATAGCGCATGCGTGCAGCTTGTACGCAAATTTGATCCAAAGCTTCATAAATAAAGCCTACGAACTGAATTTCTGCTACTGGGCGGAAGCCTTGGATACCAAGACCTACTGCCATACCGCCGATTGCGGATTCAGCGAGTGGAGTATCGAATACACGATCTTCACCAAATTCTTTTTGCAAACCTTCTGTTGCACGGAATACCCCACCAACGTGACCTACGTCTTCACCAAAGACAAGCACGTTCTCATCACGTTTCAATTCTACGCGCATCGCATCGCGAATTGCTTCTTTCATATTCATTTGAGCCATTGCTTCGTTTCCTCCTTACCGTCTATGAACAAGTTCAAGTAAAATCATCCGAACGTCTATTATTGAGATACAATTTTCGCATCTGTTTTTTGGTCTTCAAGATGATGCGGAGTGTTTTCGAACATGCTGTCGATCAAACCAGTCAACGTCATTTTCTCTGTTTGTTCCGCACGTTTGATTTCTTCGTTCACTTTTGCTTTTGCTTCATCTTTTACGCGAGCTGTATCTTCTTCAGTCCACAAGCCTTTAGACTCCAAGTATTTGCCGAAGCGCACGATTGGATCTTTGATTGACCATTCTGCTTCTTCGTCTTTTGTACGATATTTCGTTGTATCATCCGCCATGGAGTGAGGACGGAAACGGTAAGTCAAGGATTCGATCAATGTTGCCCCTTCGCCTTTACGTCCGCGCTCAGCTGCGATTTGAACCGCTTTGATAACCGCAAGAACGTCCATGCCGTCAACTTGCATGCCTGCAATACCAGCTGCCAATGCTTTGTGAGCGATGGATTGTGCTGCCGTTTGCTTTGCAAATGGTGTTGTGATTGCATAGCCGTTGTTTTGTACGAAGAAGATAACTGGCAAGTCGTAAGCACCTGCGAAGTTCAAACCTTCGTAGAAGTCGCCCTCGGAAGAACCGCCGTCACCTGTGTATGTGATTGCAACTTGCGGCTTCTTGCGAAGCTTAAAGCCTTTCGCAATACCCATTGCATGTAGAATTTGCGCACCGATGATGATTTGCGGCATCAATACGTTTACGCCTTCTGGAATTTGACCACCATGTTGATGACCACGGGAATACAAGAAAGCTTGGTACAACGGAAGACCATGCCATACGATCTGAGGCATATCACGATAAGCTGGAACAACGAAGTCTTCCTTCTCAAGCGGATACACACTACCTACCATAGAAGCTTCTTGGCCAGACACAGGAGCGTAGAAACCAAGGCGTCCTTGACGACCCAAGTTGATCGCACGCTCATCCCATGTGCGTGTAAATACCATGCGGTACATAATTTCTTTCAGTTGATCATCCGTCAACTCAGGCATCATATCTGGGTTAACGATCTCACCTTCAGGAGACAAAACGGACAATGGTGTTACATCTTCCGCTTGTACTTCAAATGGGAACTTACTCATCATATTTCACCTCAACAAAAAATTTGAAGAATTTAAATATCTGTTATATGGTTATTATACACCTGTTACACACAAAAGGTCAAAGAAAATAGCGATAAATTTGAACTTTTTATTAAATTGTAATTGTAACAGGTCTTAAAATTTTGTATAACAGATTGATACAAAGTTGTCTAACTTGTGAAAAATGAAAGTAATTACAATTCAAATTTTCACTTGTTTTTCTTCATATTATTGCACTAAACCTGTTTCAAAATCTGGTAATTTCGGTTAGTGTGTAATATGAGTAACTTACCATAAGGCGGTGCACTACATTTGACAGATTCTATTTACCTTAAGCGAACCGTAATTAAACAAGACATAGCATGTCCACTTCTTCCAAATGGAAATCGAACCGTGCGTGTATATTTGCCACCTGGATATCAGGAGATCCTGAGCTATCCTGTCGTCTACTGCCAAGATGGAGAGGAATTTTTCAATTTCGGTCGAATTGCCACTATCGCAAACAAGCTTATTATCGACGGCGATCTTGATCCTTTCATTATTGTAGGCGTAGATGTCGACAAAAAAAACCGTACAAATGAATATTCACCAGATGAGAGTGGTTTTGAATCGTATTCTCGCTCTTTTCTTGAAGATATCGTGCCAGAGATCGAAAAGCTTTACCCTGTCCGCACGGATTGGACAGATATTGTGCTCGCTGGCGATTCATTAGCTGCGACCGTATCGATGCATATCGCGCTCAAAGAGCCAAATAAGTTCCGACAAATTATTTCTTTGTCCGGTGCCTATTATCCTGCCTCGCAAACAATAATTGCTGCAGAACAGGATCTTAGCTGGCTACATGCCTTTATGATTGTCGGTCTGCAAGAAACATCCTATGAAACAGATCGTGGAACCTTTGACTTTGTTGATCTCAATCGCAAGACACGCCAGCTTCTCGAAGAGCGCGGCGCACATGTCTACTATGAGGAGCATGACGGCAATCATGTATGGGGATTCTGGCAGCAGCACTTAGCCCACTCCCTGCAACATTTCTTAGCTTGATCTTTTTAGGATATAAATATAAAAAAAGAGGCAGGTTTTATCGCCAGTGTAGAATGGAAGACACATTGGAAACTGTCGTATCAAATTTTGTATATGGTTAGAGATTGTATAGAAGTAAGCAGAAGAAAAGGCATTTTCATCATTCACTTGGGATGACGGAAGTGCCTTTTCCTTGTTATTCATGTGGTATATACAGATAAGTTAGTGTTTGGAGAGATGATGTTCACGATCAATGCGTTCTAACAATCTTTTGCAGCCCTGCGATACAAGTCGGTAGGTCTCTTCGAAGTCACCCGTATAGTAGGGATCAGGAACATCGGCACCCTTTTCATCAGGCAGTAAGGACATGAGCGGCAGCATAGTTGTCGTGCCTTCATCCACTCCCTGCCATTTTTTCAGATTATCCATATTGCTTGTATCCATGCCTACGATGTACGTGAATTGTGTGAAATCATTTGAGGATACTTGTCTTGCTTTGATTCCTTCGTATGAAATCTGATAACGATCCAGCTGCTCCTTCGTGCCCTTGTGTGGAGCTGCACCAATATGCCAGTCTCCTGTTCCTGCACTATCAACTGTAATTTGCGAGCTTAAGCCAGCTTGTTCGACCTGGTGTCTAAGTACCGCCTCAGCCATTGGTGAGCGGCATATATTGCCCAAACAAACAAAGAGTACAGATATCATCCTTTAACACCTTCCTTTTCATACAGATGACGTTTTGGTAATTTCCATTTATATTTAAATGATAATAAACGCATCACAACGATAAACGCAAATACGATCCAAAGTTCCGAACTCGCTCTCGCCCATCCTAATCCGATTATAAGCCCTCCTGTAATCGCCCATATCGCGTACAGGTCCTCACGGAAGACGACTGGCTTGCGGCCTGCAAGCACATCTCGGACAACTCCCCCGCCAATACCTGTCATCATGGCAGCAAAGACCACGGCGATTACAGGCTGATGCGTCGATACCGCATACATGGCTCCTTGTACCGCAAAAGCAGCCAAGCCGATGGCGTCAAAGAACACTTCCACCTTTAGCCATGTATGAATCCACTTTACAGGCACGATCAGAATAATAGTAATCGAGATCAGCGCTGAATGAAGCATAAAGCTCTGCGACCAAAGTGAGGTTGGCGGGATGCCAATTAATAAGTTCCGGATCACGCCTCCGCCAAATGCAGTGACCAAACCTAGGATAAAGATTCCGAGGATATCATAGTCCTCATTCATGGCTGTAACGGCGCCAGATAGCGCAAAGGCGACCGTCCCGATAAAACTGAACACCGTAAACAATAAATCATCCACTTGTATGCACCGTCCTAGAAGTCACTTTCCAATAAAAATCTATCTCATTGTAACGACTTCACTCACAGGTTTCAATACAAAAATGCTGAATAACTAGAAAGGCTTGGAGCATGTGCATCGAATGGTTATACTATTAAGAGTCAGTTGGTTTATTTTTGCATAGATAAAGGAGACTACATTGTAATGAACGGATCCATAGATCAATCCAAACATATTGTCATTGTAACAGGCGGTGAGCTTTCCCCTCCTCTTCTTCAAAATATCAAAGATGCAGACATGCTGATCGGTGCTGATCGTGGAGCTGAATATCTGCTTGAGCATGGCTATACGCCGGATCTCGCGCTAGGAGATTTTGATTCGGTAGCTCCAGATCGCTATACATATATAGAAGCGAATAGTACCGCCTTCATAGGTGTCGATGCCATAGATAAGAATTATACGGATACCGAACTTGCCTATAAAGCGGCTGTCGAGGCACAAGCAACGAAGATTACATTAATCGGCGGAACAGGCACGCGACTTGACCATACGCTCGCAAATATTCATTTACTTCGCCA
This sequence comes from Paenibacillus sp. 1001270B_150601_E10, assembly GCF_015558675.1. Lineage (GTDB taxonomy): Bacteria > Bacillota > Bacilli > Paenibacillales > Paenibacillaceae > Paenibacillus_B. The sequence continues at coordinate 84,773 of NZ_JADMOL010000001.1, forward strand.
AGCGCTGGAAGACGGAATTGAAATGAACCTGTTAGATGTTCATAATTCCGTGCATCTCATTCATCAATCGATCACCCTGCCACAAGAACGTTACCATTACTTATCCTTACTGCCATTAACGCTTGAAGTTAGAGGAATCACTTTAACGGGATTTCAATATCCATTAGATGATGCAACACTAACCTTAGGGCAATCTTTAGCAGTCAGCAATCAATGGGCTGAAGTAGAAGGTACGATTTCCATTAAGGAAGGGCTATTGCTTGTCATTAGGAGCCGTGATTAAACAATAGTCGCTTACCGACTGTTATCATACAGATGTTGCGTTATATGTCTTTATCAAGCATAAACTTCTTGAATTACCATGAAATGATGAGAATCGTGCTTCTCATCATTTTTTAATGTAACCGCTTACATTATTGTTATATATAAAAGTATATACCCTTGGTATATTTAGGGTTATATACGTCTGTCTAACCTATTGTTATACTGCAGATGACAAAAAGATTACGAAAGGGTGACAATAGTGACAATATTGAAATCTATCACATATCGAAAATGGATGCTCATCACATTGATGTTCATTAGCACGACTGGAATTCTGTTTGGTGCTCCAAAGGCAGAAGCATATCCGGCTGGCGGTTCAGATTGGAACTGGGGTTCATACAACAATCCTTACTTCCAATGGCCAAATCAAGATTCTTCGAACTCTTCTCAAACGGATACAACGAATCAAAATCAAAACGAAGGCAAGTCAAACAGCGCTGTCGCTTCGCAAATCATCTCGATCGGTCAGCGTTACCTAGGGACAAAGTATGAATTTGGTGCTGACACCAATCAAACAAAGACATTTGACTGCTCTTCCTTTGTGAAGCATGTGTTCGACCAAGTTGGCATCGATCTTCCAAGAACCTCTTACACGCAAGCAAAAGAAGGGAAGCTGGTCAGCCGCTCTGAGCTTCAAACTGGAGACCTTGTCTTCTTTGCAACAGGACGCAGAGGCAAAGGGATTAGCCATGTTGCCATCTATGCAGGAAACGGACGTATCCTTCATACATTCGGCAGCCCTGGTGTCACTTTCTCAGATCTTAGCGATGATCAATGGAGCTCTAACTACGTAACAGCTAGACGCGTTCTTTAATAGAAAGAACTCCTATTTCTATAACAAAATCACGCGGTCGGACCCACAAGCTTATACCCGTAGCCACGAACAGTACGGATAAGCTTATGGGTTCGGCCGCGATCTATTTTCTGGCGCAGGTATCGTACATATACATCAACAATGTTCGTATTCGTCTCAAAATCGATATTCCAAATCTTCTCCATTAAGTACGATCTGGATAAAGGTGTATCCACATGAGAGGCCAAAATATGCAGCAGCTCATATTCTCTAGGCGTTAGCTCAATCCATTCGTTGTCTCTGTATACGAGGCGTTTCGCAGGATCAATCGTCAAATCACCAATGATCAAGGCATCGCTGTTAATCACATTGGATTTACATTTGCTCCGAATTGACTTTTTCAAACGGTAGCCCCATTCCTGCTCTTTGCAGGGAAATTCAATCATATCATCCAATCCTTCATCTAATAAGGAAAAAAGACAAGGATCCGTTGGGCGTTGTGTTACGAGAACAAAGCCAATCGGAAGCGGATGCAGTCTGATTGCCGCTGCAACCGTTTGAACAAGATGCCGAAAATCCTCAATACTCGTTGGGTTCAACTTCGACCGCCCTTGCAACAGGACAATGACAGCATGACTACTGTTGTTTGTTTCAGGTTGAAACAGTGTCAGGCTTATGTCTTCCCAATCCCGAACAGCATATGTATAGCCTACTGAACTTAACCACTTCGTAAACTGGCCTTGAAGCCGTTCATTACTAAGGTCTTCGTAATTTAGAATAAATAATTGATCTGGCTGAAAGGACATTGAGCTGACTCCTAACTGAATGCTCACCTTATGTACCAGCAACGGTTAAGCGTATTCGATAGTTGCCGTATGTCTATTGTCCTTCTCCGATGGGCAATCTATTCATTTACATCGGAACACCCACCACGCAATGAGTACGGTGTATCGGCAACCTCCTTTCTCTTCACTTGATAACATACAACACGAAATAGTGAGAGTTCACTCTAAATCGCATTAAATGGGTTCATCGAAAAAAAAGTCCTGCATCTTAAATTTGTATTTATAACGGTATATTCTCTAAAGGACTGCTTGCTGTTGCATACCTTTTCCTTGCTATTCTCCCTGCTTGATAGCCATAGCGCCCTGCTCGTACAGCGAGCTTCATTGCTTCTGCCATTAAGACAGGGTCATTAGCACCAGAAACGGCTGTATTCAAGAGAACTCCTGCAGCACCAAGCTCCATCGCGAATGCAGCATCGCCAGGTGTCCCTATTCCAGCATCAATAATCACTGGAACATTGGCTTGCTCGATGATTAAGGATAGCGAGTGTTGATTAAGAAGACCTAAGCCGCTGCCAATCGGAGATGCGCCCGGCATTACCGCATGGACACCAAGCTCCTCTAAGCGCTTGGCAAGGATAACATCATCGGAGATATAAGGCAGAACGATGAAGCCTTCTTCAAGCAGCGTCTCACAAGCTTTGTAAGTCTCAATCGGATCAGGGAGAAGCGTCTTCTGATCGCCGATCACTTCCACTTTCACCATATCGCAAAGCCCGGAAGCTTTTGCTAATCTTGCGATACGAACAGCTTCCTCTGCATTTGATGCGCCTGCAGTATTCGGCAGAAGCGTGTATCGATCTAGATCCAGCTGTTCAAGAAAATTCGGCTGATTCGGATCAAACACATTCATTCGGCGAATGGCAAACGTCAGTATTTGTGTTTCAGACACTTCTACTGCCTTTTGTTGAATCTCAAAACTAGGAAACTTCCCTGTCCCTAAAAGCAATCTAGCATCAAATTGATAAGGACCAATGATTAAGCAATCCTCTTGAGCCTTTTCCATGACCATCGCTGATCACCCTCCTCCTACAAATTGAACAATCTCTACTCGATCCCCGTCTGACAACTGAAGACGATCATAATCTTGCTTAGGAATAATCGTTCCATTATGCTCGACAATTACAATCCGTTCTTCCAATGACAGATGTGTCAATAAATGATAGATATAATCAATCTGCTCGGGTAGTTCAAGGATATCCCCATTTACAGCAACTCTCATCGCATGCACCCTCCCTTTTCTGGATCAACCCACAAAGTTTGCAGAACCCTGCAGCATCCGTTCCACCCTAAAATCATTTAAATACGCCCAAGGCATGCTTCCAGAATTCATCCAATCCACCAGCGCCGAAGCGGTAGCTGGAGCGAGCAGAACTCCATTGCGATAATGGCCTGAAGCTGCCCATAAGCCATGGACACCAGGGAGTGGCCCTATATATGGAAGATGGTCAGGCGTACATGGGCGTAGACCTGCCCATGCCTGTTCCCAGTGTGCGGAACGAAGCTCAGGAAGATAAGCGCATGCCTGTTCAAGCAAGTTCATGATTGAGCCAGCCTGAACATATCGATCATACTGGTCAGACATAGAGGTCGCTCCTATATAAATGCGTTGCTGGGATTTTGGAACAATATAGACACCTTCGCCGTATATAACTGTTTCAAATGAGGCTTTTGATCGAAGAACAAGCAGTTCCCCTTTAACCGAATAGTGCGGAAGGTGAACACCTGCCGATCGAGCCAGCTGTTCACTGTCTAAGCCTGAACACAAGACGACTTGATTGGCTGTAAAAGTTGTAGTCGATGTTCTCACACCTGTTATACGGCCATCATTGAGCATTAGCTCTTTAGCCTCTTCATGCTCTAAGCAATGAGCACCTGCTCGCCTTGCTGCTTCAAGCAAGGCTTCTGACAGCTTCGTTGGAGAGATATGGCCTTCATTGGCTAGATACTCAGCTCCTACTATCGAGTCACCTAACTCAAGGTTACGTTCACGCAGCTTATTCTTGTCGAACCAAGTTGGATGCGAAGTTAACGGAGGATATAGATCTGGAGAATTAGTTGTGCGGTGAGAGATATGATCCCTCTCTATACTAGGAATCTCCTTGCTTGGAATGATAACTCCGCGCAGACGAAGCTCAGGATCAATTCCTGTATCTTCCCAAATCTTTTCAGCCCATGTCCGATATAACTGTAAACTATCTACAGCGAAGGCACGCAAGGATGGATGCTCAAAACGCTCAGCGGTTGGTGCCAGCATTCCTGCAGCTGCGCATGTCGTGCCTTTAGCAAATTGGTTTCGTTCAAGCAGCGCAACTTTTGCACCTTGTTGGGCGGCTTCATAAGCAATCGCAAGTCCAATAATGCCTCCCCCAATCAGAATGACATCATAGCGATTCTCCTGTTGAAGCCAACCTCTTGTTTCCTTCTCCACGTCTAACACTCCTTTATATATGTAATGGTGATGTTGAACACTGTTGGATAAGAACAGATTGAATGGATTCCTGATATCTCAAAGCTGCATCTAACGGATTGGAAACGAGCCAGATCGAAGACATGACCGCTACACCATATGCACCTGCAGCAAAGAGCGAAGGAACATGTGCAGGTTCAATGCCTCCGATTGCAATAATAGGGGCATGTCTCAGTCGTTTCTTGCAATCCCGTAATCCATCAATTCCTCGGGCTGGAACCCCAAGCTTACTCTGGGTTTCAAACACATGACCATAAAGCAAGTAATGTGCACCGGCCTCCTCATGTTGTACAGCTTCATCAGGATGATGTATAGACACTCCAATCAGCTGATTCGGGTAAGCAGAACGAATCACACCAGTTGGAAGGCTGGAATACGTTAATTGGCTCCCCAGAGCCTTTAGTGAATGCGCAATGTCCGTCCGGTCATTAATGATCCACTTTTGAGCAGGAATCCCCCTTTTCTCTCCATCGGTAAGCAGTTCCCACATTTGAGCTGCTGTCCATTTCTTTTGACGCAAATGAAGGACATCGACGGTGTCTACAATGGAAGAGGCAATATTCAGAATACGTGCTGCCGATAATCCTTCTGGCGTAATCGCATGCAATCTTGGAATCACGAAACATTCCCATCCCTTCTCACGCAGTTCATTCTTGAACCTAAAATTAGGAAAAAAAAGACCACTCTATAGAGAGTGGTCGGATTGGATGTCTGCAACATTCTAAAACAATCGAGAGCGACTCATACCTCTACCCTTATAGAGCTGTTCGGACAAGCCATGAACGATAATGAAATGCTATCCATATACGATAATCCTTCTTGATCATGTGCTTATGCAATTCAGGGTAAAACGGTATAAATTGCGATGCAATTCCAATTCACACTTCCCTACGCTGGCATAATCCAGATCAGGTAGTTAAGGGTCCGAAGTCAATCACTTCATCTCAGCCAATACGGCCCCCCTAGTGTTGATAATGGTATTCGGTTGTCATGAGTCTGTCGCATAGTTTATCATGATTTCTATGTTTTGGAAAGGTATTTATTTACATTGAACACAACTTTGGATAATATCCTTTTTCAGCCGCGTGCTTCGCTGATTGAAGCACCTCCTCATAAACTGCTGGGCGGCATGCTTCCGGATAAGCCGTCTTTACTCCATTCACGTGTGTTCCATAATATGCAGTTCGTCTAACAATCTTGGACGCGCCTAGTGCATAGTTGTTGTACCTTGAATGTCCGATGGGCAGCCCTTGCAAAAATGCAAGGACTCCTACATCATCAATCGTGTTCTGCCATTGCTCCTCAGGAATCATCGGAAGCGTAAAGGTGTAATGGACACCTAAACGCATCAACTGTTCATTGTGTACCCTAACGGAGAATTCTATGGTTTGCTGGATAACACCGATTATGGTTTGTCTTCGA
>NZ_JADMOL010000001.1:90636-171323 GCF_015558675.1 Paenibacillus sp. 1001270B_150601_E10
AATTGTATCAAGCCGCTCCAAATCTTTTACCAATGGAATGCTGCTCGTCAAAGTAAGCTCTCGGGCATATCCTCTCGTCGTCTCATTCACGTTCGGATCATAAATTTGAATATAATCATCTAGAGTGAACGAATAGATGCGACCAGCCTCGTCTTTATAAACGTATGGTTGCTTGATCTGCCAAACATGCTTCATTCTTTCTACACCTAAAGGACTCTTATACTCTTGAATGGAATAAGGTTCAACGCCGTTGTATCCTATCACGATAAAGGCTGGCAAATAATATTCCAGCGACTGCTTCGTCCAACCATCATCGACCTGATCCAGATGAATAAGCAGGGTGTCCCAAAAGGATTGCAATGCGGCTTCTTTATCAAGACGCAACTGCTTCATAGCTTCGTACCCAGCTTCTGTATCCGGTATGAGCGCAAGGCTTAAAGAATGAACGGCGTCGTCCACTGCACGATTCAACATCTCGTCATATTGATTCTCTATTCTTAATTTATGATGCTGCTCACGGGCCTGAAGCTGGTTAACCCAGAAAAAAGGCATGACGATGGTCACAAAAAGTATACTGAATTTAAGCAGCTTCATTGCGTATCATCCCTCCAACGGACCATGACCATTGAGGAGATTCATCTGAATTAGACAGCCATCTGATAAGCATCTCTGACCTCAACGGCTGAGCAGGTTTGATCTTTAGCTGAATATAATCTCCTATCGACATATGATACTTGCGCCTAGGGTCATCCTTGCTGTATGGCTGCTCCGGAAACAGCACTGATACAATGTCTTGATGTGCCGTTAATTCATAGCGAATCAGAAAACGTTCATGAAAGGTGGATTCATTTAGCGGATCATCATAATCCGGCTCATAACGTTTTGCATAATGCTCCATTTCAATGACATATTCATACCCTGCTAATCCAAGCTCTGCTGTAAAGTCACTGTACATATCGGGAGTAAGAACGCCTTTATCTCTAACGGTATCTACAAAGTGAAGCGCCGAGCGATAAGCCGTCATCATCGCAATATCATCTTGCCGTTGATAGGATTCAAGCAGAGGATATACAAAGAGCAATAGGAGGCTTAGCAGCACTGCCAACAATTTAACGACTCCATTTAACATGCCTATCCTCCTCGTTAATCAAAATGAACTTCGATAAGACTGCCTTGATCATCTCGGTATTCATTTGCTCTATAGACTTGTTTTGATTGAATAAAAGAAAAGTCCATATGTGTGGTGTCAGTATGTGCCTTTATTCGCCGACCGCTCACCACGAAATCTACAGTTTCATCCTGCATATTCAAGATTCTGGCCACAAGATGTTCTCCTCTTATCTCATGGATAGTAGGTGCAGTGAGTATTGGATGTACATTTCGATCTTTTGCCGTATTGTTCGCATCAAGCAAAGCAAGATTATTGGAAGCTCCTTCAATTAAACTAAATGAAGCAGTAAGGGCAAATACCAATAATACGGTACTTACCCAGAATACAATCATATCAGCAGCATGATTATTCATTTCACATCACCTATTGTGTGGTACCTATTGCTGCTCAAAAATAATCCCTCTCGTTACGTTTGAGGAATCCACAATCAGTCTTGCTTTGAACTTGCCGCTTGGATTGACATAGGTATCGAGAGATTCCGTTGTGGCCAAGACTGTTGATAGATTGGGCTCCCCTGTTTTGATAGAGCCATCAGGATTGACATCGAAGCCGTAAAAAATACCTGGATGATTTGCATTTGTGGCTTTGTTTTTACCTGTAATGACACGAATGCCGAATTGTTCTTTCTGATAAAACTTACGAATGGCGTTGACAACCTGGGAGCCGCTCACCGTCGTGTTGTCATAAACGGTAAAAGAGGCCTTGCTTAGCTCTGTTTGAATGGAAGAAAATTCATTCTGCGCTGTCTTTGTCGCTTCCTGTGCGGAGACAAATAATAGGACAACGATCGTGATTAGTGCAATGGTTAGAAAAATCCCTGCCGCTACCTTTAACGCGGATTGAGCATTGTTCATCTTTTATTCCCCTTTTGGATGTGCTAATGATATAGCTTATTTGGATAACACTAACACTTGTAAAACTTATTAGAATAATAGGATTGAATCTTATGAATATGAAACTTATTGAGTTAAAACTTATTGGCAAAAACCTATTGTGCAGCTTATAAGAGAGACTCATCGCGAAGTTCCTTTTGGAACATAGAGGACTCGTCTACGAACAAATAATTATGAATAAATAGACTCATTCATTTACGATTAGATGCAGCATAAGATACTACAGCTGTTGGATTTGCGAGAAAGAATCCGTCATCTGCTTCATGCTCAGCCACATTAATGGCATAACTAAGTACAGAAAAATAATCGTATACATAGGTGCAAAGCCAATCCATTGTCCCCATACGGCTTTAGCTTGAACGGTTTCTTCCTCCTGCTGCCTCCGCATTTCCTGCTCATACACCCAGTTTTGCTCAGCATCATCAAAGGCCTGCTTCATTGGGATTTTGTCGTGAGCCAACTCTAGTTGATCAATAAGTCGAGTAAAGTCAGGGAATGGGATCTCCTTGCGCAGGCGTTGAAGCGCGGCCTCTGCACCGCTATCCCAATCCAGCAAACATTGGAGCAGCGGCGTTCGTATGCATACAGAGCTTCTTGCCATCCAATCCAGCAGCTGCTCCGCAGTCATCTTTTGAAAAGAGCGAAGAAGCATGATGAGGGAGTAAAATTGGCTGATCTCAAGCCGCATCTCCATAAGACGCCACTTTTTTTTGAACCTAAGGAGCATATTCGGAAAATAGTATCCTGCTATGCTCACAAGGAGAAGGATTATCATTTCCCACCACCAGAAGAATGGGCTGTTCCACGCTAGTCCGAGTTGAAGCAATTGATTGGAATAAGCTCTTACAGACGCGCCGCTCCATTCTGGATGTTCAGAGCGAATTTGTTCCTGAAGCATCCTCTGCTGTTCAGCATGAATCTTCGAATTGCTCATCACTCCAAGCGTTAGTTGACGATAATGTTCAGCACTCTTCTTACGCTCTTGCAGCTGTGTCGTCTCTTCCTCTTTGGAATACGGCTCACTGCTTGTAGTCCATCTGACCTGAGTTTCAGACATGCTCGCATCGATATATAACCATCGATCAGGCACGCGAAGCTGTTGATAAGTGACAGAATGTAGCAATATACTCACAGCAAGAGTAGCGACAAATGCGCCGAATCCATATAGCAATCGATGCCGATACCAATAATGCAGTGATTTCGGTTCATTTGCTTCTCGAAGCAAATGCAGCTGCTGATGCAAAGCGGGTCTTCGAATGCTGTTCATCCACAGAGAAGCGATCTTATTCATACCCTGCAGTCGCTCCAGCCATGCCTCTCTTCGATTTTTTCTCACCTGTTGATGAAGCCTTGGCTGCCTCCATTGCAGTTCACCCAGTAAACGATGGCAAATGAGAACCGCTAAAAAAACAATAAGGTGGGCAATCCAACCCATTTGATTATCATAAAATTCATTCATATTAGGAAAAAAAGTCCGAGCCCATTGTTCAATGGGATTGGCAAACAGAATGGGAATCACCGCTATCATTTTTAAGCCTTTGAGAAGGGCATCTAGCTTCTTTCTCATCAAATGTTCCGTTTGCATATCGGAAATGATCATCGATACACCTTGTAAATAAGTTGAACGCTCTTGTTCAACAGGGTCGCCATATTCCGAAACTAACCGTGACAGCCGAGCAAACAATCGGTAATGGCGGCTAGGAGCATTCTCGTCATACTCGAGAAGTGCCTTATCCCCATCTGGCTCTATCTGGGCGTTGTAGAGCCGTTGAATGTGAGGTCTGACAGCTGGACCGGCTTGATCCAATGCTTCTTCCATTGCAAGCTCAACCATACGATGCCGTTGATAGGCATGGCGAATTTGCTTGAACATATGAATGCTCTGTGTGAGAAGAAGGAGATCTCCCCGTTGAATGACAAAGTCGGTATATAAGCTCTCTGCAACGCTTAACACCAATATGAGCATGAGAATGGATACCCAGTCTTGTTCAAATAAGAAAAAGAAGACGATTACGATGCTTAAGGTAACGATGATTCCCCACATGATTTGCGCAGTCTTTTCCCTTAGGAGCCATTCATCATATCCGTATAGACTGGAGATCTGCTGCCGAATGGATCGGAGCTTTGCTTTAAACAAAGGCAATTTCTGAAATTGAATGTAGCTTTCTCTTAGCCACTGCTTGTGCCTGGGTAATGTCATTTGACGCCAATAGCTGCCTGAAGGAAACAAGCGTTTGTCCAAACGTGCATAAAGGAGCCATAATATCAAAGCAATTGCAATAGAGCTGACGGACAGCAAGAGAAGCAGCATATTAAGCGACAAGCTCCTCCCTCCTTGCCTGCAGCCACTGTTCGAATACATGTGCATCCTGTGAAGTCATTTCTTCCTTCATACTCGCTACTTGGCGGTTAGATAGGTCGTTCACCCATACATACCTGCCATCCCGATACTCGATTATATTTCGATATTCAAACGTGTGAGGCAGCTGTTGATCCATATAGTAATCGGATGCAGCCTGGATAAAAGGCTCCCATACTCCTGCTTGCTCTTGAAGATGCGAGGAGTCCGCAGTGCTATCCCTATCAGTTCGTACCTCTATTAAATCTTTTGAACGCTCGAGGCGGGGTATGCACTCGGTAATTCTTTCAATATATCGTTTTCCTGATGCATCGCGCTTTAGATGTACATTAAAGTGGATGACGCTGGATACTTGCTGCTCTGCAATCTTTTCATGATGAAACATTCCCGTCTTGAGGAGTGAATTCCTTAGTGACAAGATAAGATCTGGGAAGGTCTTCGCATGGTGGGTAAATACCGTAAATAAGCTTGCCACCTGAGACATCTGAATCATCCATGCAGCAACAGGATCAGAAGCAACCTCACCCAAAATATGAACAGCACCGTCCGTCTTCTTCTGTACATCCAAGCCATCCTGACCTTCTATCATATCTGTTTCTCGAAGAGTAAGAATATTTCGTTCCGGATACAGATCTCTCAAGTGCAATTCAAATGCCTGCTCTTGAACTCTAATCGGATAGAATCCATAGATGGATTGAATGAGCGCCATTAACAATGTCGTTTTGCCCGAACCCTGGGCACCGGTTATTGCGGTAATTCTGGCACCCTTCATTAAAAATCTTAAGAACACAATGATGACCTCAGCTTCCTGATCAGGCAGCAATTGTTCGAGAGATGGTTTTTCACGATTGAATTTTCTTACAAAGAAAGACCATGACTCTGCAAAGGGTGGGCGGAGCACGACGACACGAGAACCATCCTTCATATCGTTTACACGGTATCCATCTGCCTCAGTAAGCGGGCCAGGTGCCCCATGCTTATAAATGTTGTGACATACACGCTTTAGCTCAGACTCGCTGCCAAATCCAAGGAAACTCATACGAATCGACTTTCCTTGATAGAACAACCATACGCTATTACAAGCTTTAAGCTGTTCAACATGCTGCTGAAAACCCTTTTGATATTCGTCATCTATTACACTGTTCATTGTTGAGATACTACCGAACCCACCAGTTCCACTTACACCTCCAGATATCCCATCTATGCGCATATCACGCAGCTCATCAATAATCGACAAGCCCTTATAACTTTGATAAATTCGCTGCGCAACGATCGCTATTCGGTCCTCCTGCAAACAATGAATGCTCTCCATGCGATAGGCATACTGAACGTCCTGCTCATCAATCTCGTAGTAATGATAGGAGTCTCCTCCATCATCCAAACGCTCTCTTTGTTGATCCCACCCATACTTTTGAATGAGCATATGCATGCCATCAGTTCCATGAAGCTTCGTAAAATGATACAGCAATATATCAAACTGATCTTGTGCTTGCAGTTGTACAGGCTTATCAAAAGGAAGCAAAGCACTCCATTGCTCATCTGTCCATGCTACATGCTTATTGAGCAGATCGATAATAATAGATTTAATGTATTGCTTCTGGGCAGGATCTCCGCTTGAACATGTTCGAAGTGCATTGCGCAATTGAACGCGCCTTGTATATTCACGGCGGAAACTTTCTTCATCACCGTAATGATCTAATAAGGGGTCAGAAGTAAGCTGCTGCAATGTTTCCTTTACCATTGACTCAAGCTGATACCATGACCACACCTTCGAACTTGCCTTTTTCAAGTGAATCTCTTTCTTATAGAAACGATACATTAAGAAAAATAGAAGGCCTAGCAATATTAAGACGACAAGCAAGACATTCATCCAGGGCACGATTACCCCCACCGTTTATCACCTTCCCATCCAGACCGGCCAATTGCGTGAGACATGTCCATGATGCCCTTTGCGAGCACAGCAATTCCCTCAACGAGAGGAACCTGCTCCTTTCGTTCCTTGCGATGATGTTCCTTCAGATAGTATGGAATCAGCGTACCCTCTGCCATGCTTTGACGAATGCCGGAATCATAAGCAAGAGCATACAGCTTTGCTCCTTTGCATTTCCGTTTGATGTGCTGAATATTCATTGATAGCCGTTCATCATGCATATTGAATATGCCAATTTGATTCATCGTTCGTTCACCATCTATCAATCGCGACTGAATGTAATCCAATACGTTCATCTCCTGAGGCATGAGATGAAGTCTTCCTAAATGATTTATCCCCATTAATACTTCATGTTGTAAATCTACATCCCACAAGATGATGTCGTAAGCGGATGCAGCACTATTTGTGATCTTTTCCCAATATTCCATTGGCATATCTTGATTGATATCCATGATTCCATGCATCCCTTGATCTGGAATCTCCAAGCGGTCCAGCTGTGGAATCATAGGAGTCGTTGCAGATACAAATAATTCGGGAGTAAGCTGCTGAGATCTTGCCAAACGTTCTATGGCCACCCAACCCTCCAGCACAGCATGGTGATAACTGCCCATAAGTTGATCCTCTATCGGTTCCGTTCCTTTTTTGTTCGATCGTGTAAAAACGGTTTGAAAACGCTGGGAGGAATGTTCATCATGGACAAGCAAGACTCTTGAGTTATATTGAATAGAGAGCTGCATTCCAATCAACAGTGCCATGGTCGTTCTTCCAATCGCATATCGGTGCGAGGTTTGAAGCAACCAATGTTTACATGGCTTCATGGTACCAACTTCCTTTCCGCGGGCCCTTCAGCACTTTGCGCCACTCCCTCTCCGTTAGTGGACCTGTTGATGATTCTACAAGCTGCCTCCAAACCTCTCTTGTTGCACGAGCATACTGTTTAATTAAAACTTCTTGATTGGAATCGGTTCTTAACTTTGCAATCCAATCGGACTCATCATAGGGGATAACAAGCGTTTCTCTCGAAGGATGAACACCCGAGGAAGACATAACCTGCTCCACATAATGAACATCCTCTTCTGGGTCCGTTGCATGCATAAGAATAAGCTGGAACTCATCTGAAAAGGATTGATGATGTACATTTTGGTACGTCACCATCCATTCTAAGTGTCGGTTTATCATGCTGCTTTCTGTGGTCAATACAAAAAAACGGGTATCTGCCTTGCACAAATCTTGTGGAGAACAGAGTGCTAGCAAATCAGTATCGACTATAATGTCATCGTAATCATCGAGCTTAACCTCTGCGTCTTTGGCTAATCGATCCACTTCCTGCCATGTCCGAACACCTGAAATGGTATCGAGGCCATTCCATGACGTCCATCGTTCCTTGGATATCCATGATCCGTTTCTATACCGAAGCCATGGCATGGACATCCCATCTATCAAAAGAACCTTGCGCTCTGAGCGCTGAAGCAGCAATGATACAGCCAGCAACATATCACTTTTGTCGCATGTGCCCACATAATAAGTCAGATTCAATATTCCTCACGTCCTTTCATCTACTGACTTAAACGGCATCGTTTTATTCTTCTTATTTCGACGTTTTCATTTTCCTTTGATCATCCATACCCTCTTGAATCGCATCTTTCGCTTGGCTGCCGTACGCGTCTATGGGCGCATCCGTATTTTGCTGTATCGATGGATCAGAGCCTTGATTAGCGGGAGGCACTGGATGACCTTGTGTACTTGATTGTTGCTTAACATTCTCCTCTGTTTGCTCCGTTATCCTTATGTTATTTGTTAAAGGGTCGCCATCTTGTGAGGCGCTCCCTACAAACGGCGAGGTACGATCAGGTGAATGATGACTTCCTACAAAAGGAGACTGGTCACCACTGATGTTAGATTCATAATTGAAGGATGGAATACTGTCTGTGAATTGGAGATTTTCGACGTTCTTATTTTGATTTTGCGATGATTGAATTCGCTGCTCCAACACCTTCCTGGATTGAAGAGACAACTGTCGATTTGCTTTTTCAATAATGTTTGGATTCTTCTCCATCAGCTTTAATACCGACTCATTCACAGGATAATTTACAATTGCCTTCTGCTGGAGCATCGGTTCAATATATCGAACCGCATAGATCTGACCGCTATTCAAATACGCATCTACATATGCAGATGATAATGTAAGGAGTTCTTGCTCTGTAAGCTGCAGCCAAATCGTTGGCTGCTGGAGCTTTTTGATCCATTTTTGATCCAATACGACGAAATCTTGTCCATCTGGAAAACGTATGCGAATATCAACAGCCTCTTTCGGTTGCAGATCTATAGGGAGCTGCACAACAGAAGTTTCGATCCACCGAGCATCGTTAGACAGTTCTTCCTTATTGGCTAATAAATTTGTGGTTACAGGGATATTTGGCACAACCTCTATCTTTACCGCTTTGCCAATAATGTCGTTTTTGTCCGCATAAAGGATGCTCGGAAGAAGCGAGGCAGGCAATTGCAAGGATTCAATATCCTCCTCCTGCACAATGGATCCAGGCTTCAAGCTTGTTCGGAATACCCAGGCTTCGGACATTTCAACTGAACCACCCTCAATCCGGTACTTCCCCATAATGTCCTTTGCAATTTGCAGCTCATGTACAAGCAGCTTTTTTTCTTTTTTCCATTGATGGCCAATGTAAAAATGAACGGCTCCAGCAGCCGTGCCCGTCACAAGAACCGATACAAGCGCAGTGAGAGTTAACTGCTTCGTACGCCGAGTCCAGCGTTTTGTTAGCATAATAAAATGACGACCTCCATCCTGCAGCAGGATAATAACCTGAGCCTTTGATACGATGAGCGCACACTACTCTTACATAAAGAGATATCGAACTTGTTATGACTAGCCCAGCCACTTATTCAGCTTGAATCTTCGCTTTCGCTTAGCAGAATGATTAAACCAATGGTCCATCCATACCTCAACCCTGTCATGATGCTGGAACGGATTCGGGCATGTCGGAATCGAGACGACTAATCGACTGTGTAATCTTGCTGGGCAAGAGCGCAGCTCTCTATCATCTGCATGCGGTACGCCGCCGATCCATTGCTTGAAACTGCGGCTGTCTAACCGTTCAATAGCATTTGTCCATTCCTGTTGCCGCCACATCGCGGCGCTTCCTATCAGCAAGCTATAGTTGGCTCTCATAAACTCATCCAGCAAGCCATTACCTTGAATCGCCCCAAGATCTAAAACAATATAATCGAATGTTTGCATTAGATAAGGCATAAAATGACCGTTATATTGCCTATTCAAATTACTGGCATGCCGATATTCCACCCCCTGATAACGCAGCAGCTGCTCAACTTGGTAGTCATTATCCTCACCGTCAATCTCCAATGACATTTGTTCAACAACCGAATTCACAATGGGACTGTAATCGACAAAAGCAACCCTACCTCGGTAGATTCGACTAAGCGCATTTGCGATCATGATCGCAGCATGCGTGCATCCCATCCCTTCTGAACAACTCATGCAAGCGATGATTATCCCTTTGTTCAATCCTCCAGTAGGCACGCTCTGACCTCTTGCATCGTACCCTTGTCCCAATAAATTCGACATCGGATCAACATAAGCCATTAGATCTGCTTTTAATTGGCTTGCGTCTTGATATCGATCTTCAGGCTTCTTTGCAAGAAGCTTCGACAGGATCTGGGCCACACCGTTTGGAATATCTGATCGCAGCATGCTGGATCGAAAGGTCGCAATGCCCTGCCACTCTCCGTCAGTAAGGATATAGGCCATCAAAGCACCGACGCCGTATAAATCCGTTCTCGCATCGCTTTGAACATCTTCATATTGCTCCGGTGCGGCAAAGCCCAACGTACCGAGCTTTACCGTATCCGAACTCACATCTGCCTTGTGCTCTCTTGCAATGCCGAAATCAATCAGCTTTACTTGCTGAGTTCTAGTCAGCATGACGTTCGACGGCTTCATATCACGGTAAATAATAGACGGTTGATGGCTATGCAAATAGATCAGCGCATCACATAATTGCAGGCATATCTCGATAGATTCTTTAAAAGAAATCGGCTCGCGGCTAATGCGCTCTTGAACCGTCTCCCCTTCGATATACTCCATAACCATATAGGCATGCTCATCATGATATGGCGGATAAAAATCAACAATTAAAGGCAAATTGGGGTGCCTAAGCTCCGTTAGCCACTTGGCCTCAAGCAGCAAATGCTCGCGGTTATAATGAATCGGAATGCTTTCCTTAATGGCCCAAAATTTTCCCATTAGCCTACTGTCACTAGCTAAATAGACGTAGCCCATTCCGCCTACTCCAATGAGCTTCTCAATACGGTAGCGCTGCTGAAATAGCACTCCTTCCTCTAATCGTGAAGCTGGCCTCACGCGCTCTCCTCCCTGTCAAAACGGTAATTAAACACAAAAAACCCGAATACAGCCTAAAAGTAGGCCATATTCGGGATGCTTTCCCAAATGGGTAATCATATGTGGTTGATGCTGTTATTATAATAGGGCTTGTTCTTGCTGTCTAGTCCATTTTACCTAAAATCAGGATATTTTTTTATTTATGACATTAATATTTAATCATATATAACGTAATTTCATCGCGGTTATGGAACAATTGTTTAGCTCGTAAAATATGAAGATGCTGCTCAAACATCTCCATGCAATCCTTAATCGTTTGCAGAGGCTTCTTGTGCATAAGCTTGACCGTTACAATTACGGTGCCTCCTGGTTGAACAGCTTCAAGCAGTTGAATCACTAATTGGGCTGTATGCTTTGGGTTCCAGCTCATATCGCACACAAGCAGGTCGAACTCATTTGGTTCAAAAGCAACATCCCCTGCGTTTTGATTGATAACGGTAAGCTGAGGATGATCAATCAGGCTTTCATGCATTTTCGCAGGATCAACAGCTGTAACTTCAAGTCCACGCTCTAACAGAAGGCTGCTCCACCCACCAGGAGCGGCTCCGATATCCAGCCCATGACGGAACTGGCTAAAATCAATGCCAAATACTTGTTCAGCCTCAAGAAGCTTGAACTTTGCACGAGAGATTTGACCATCTTCTCGTTGGAAACGAATGGCTCCGCCTGGCCAATCCACTCCTTGATCCACCATTGTCGACAGACCAAAATAAAGTCTATCTTCATGCTCGTAAACAGAGCAGATGAGATGCGGAGACTGGACAACAACGTGATGTCCATCCTGCTCTATGACCTGCTGCATCTCTAGACGAAGTGCATTTAGATCGATTTCGCTCTGCTTTTGGCTCTTTCGCGTATGAATCGCTATCGTGGTCGATTCGTTAACATATAGATTTGATCTTGTTTTGATTGCTTCCCATAAACCTGTAAGTGTATCAAGTGTCAATGGATTTGTGTTCTGGACGGTGAGCAGCACAGGAAACATGTCCCGTACAAACATGGATGGAGCAACACGTTGCTGTTCCCAAATCGCATCATGAAGGTTTGGAAGCTCCATAAGAGCGACCTCGCCTGTGACAAGAATCTGGCTTTTTAGTTTGCCATAGGTTCTACGAAGCTCCTCCTGCGCATAAGGGATAAACCCATGATTTGCCGTAATAATCCAATGAGAGGATGTCTCAAAATGTGCAGGAAGCTGAACTTCACTAATATTAATGCCTTGATGTCCCAATAGGTATATCTCCTTCGACTAATGTTTCATTTTCACTCTAACCCATGGACGCTCATCCATCCAATCGATCGAAACAGGCATTCCATAGGTTTGAGATAAGTTGCTTTCCGTTAATACCTCATGCTTAGGTCCAGCGGCAATAAACCTTCCACCTTCAAGCAGCGCTACATGAGTAAAGATCGGGATAATTTCCTCGAGATGATGGGTAACATAAACGATGCTGACATCACGTTTACCTAGATTTGATAGATCCATCAGCCATTTTTCTCGCTCATACAAATCCAGCCCTGAGCAAGGCTCGTCCATAATCAGCAGCTTCGGTTCACCCATCAGCGCGCGTGCAAGCAGGATCTTCTTTCTTTCCCCTTGTGAGCATACGCCAAGCGGCTGATCTGCAAGATGCTCGAGTCCTACAAACTGAAGATTCTCCTGTACACGTTCGCGGATTTGTTCATCGACTTGTTCATATAAACGCAAGTAAGCATTGGCTCCTGTCGCTACAATCTCCCATACCGGATCGCGCAGCGCCATTTTTTCCATTAGCGATTGCCCAATGTATCCGATCTCTTTACGAACCTCACGAACATCTGCACGTCCATACCGATGGCCTAGAACATGGACTTGTCCTGTTGTAGGAAATTGATAGCCCATCAAGAGCTCTAGCAACGTAGTCTTTCCTGATCCGTTCCGTCCTAGTACGATCCATTGCTGACCGTTCTTTGTCTCCCATTCAAGCTCTTGCAGAATCATGCGCCCTTTACGCTGAAAGGACACATTTTTAATGTCAATCATTTGCGAACCCTCCCTTTAACTGTTCATACAAATGCGTAACAGAATGCATCGCATAGATGAGCTTTGGCTCTTCTCTTGGTTGTTTGGGATTCCAAATGATAAGACAAGGAATACTGTGAATTTTGAAGGCATGAGCAACCTCTGGGGAATCATTAAGATTCAGCTTCCCGATTCGATACGCAGAAAGTGGCTCCAAGGCGATTTGAAGCATTCGTTCCGCTAGTTTGCATGTGCCGCATAATGGACTATACACGTATAAAGCATCGATCTCCTGATCTCTTGTCTCATTGCTGATCCATTGTAACAGTTGATCTCCTGCAATGTCGTTCATTGCAGGCCTCTTTTGACTTCCTCCAACACTTCGATCGGCATTGGACCGTTGAAAAGGGCTACGCCTTCAGGCTTGCTCTGATACAGCAACTGATACATCCGCTGCCGGCCAAGATTGCTAGATGTATGTAGATATATGCGCTTCGCATATAAGCCTCGGCGAATCATCTCCTGAACCAGTTCTGTTCCCGTCGGCTCACCTGGTCCTAGATCATGGTCCAGCGACAAAATATCCACCTCATCGCTTTCTAGCAAAGCAAGACATTCATCCATATTGCGAGCAAGCACAAAGCCATCCGGAGGCCTGCGCCAATCATCCAAATAAATATGAATCATCCGTTCACCTCATTCACTGTATAAGAGTTTAAGTTCCCATTTCGCGAATAATCGCCCATTCTTCAGTATGCAGATTCATTCCTATAGGTTCCGTTTCGAGTATAAAGGGCTTGTCTCGCAGCACCGGACTCGATAAAAATTGTTGAAACGCACCTTGTGGTATGACGCCTGTTCCCAATCTTGCATGGCGGTCACGCTTGGAACCGAAAGCCTCAAGCGTATCATTCAAATGAACCAACATAAGATGCTCCCAATAGCCGAGCTTCTCTCCAGCAGACAGTAATTCAGACGTGCCTGCTTTATCGTTCGCTTGCCATAATCCGCTAACGAAGGCGTGGCATGTATCCAAGCAAAATCCGATCTTGCCAGCGTGTTCGCAAAGATTTCTGATCTGGACCATTTCCTCCATCGTTGTTCCAAGTCCGCCATGCATGCCTGCTTGATTCTCAAGCAAAATGAGTACATGGCCAGTCCATACCTGAGTTACGGTATTCAGCATCGCAATAATGTCTTGATAGCCCTGCAGCTTATTACCGTGTTTAATCACGCCAAAATGAACGACGACGCCACGAGCGCCAAGAGCATCCGCAATCATAAGCTCTTGCAGCAAGCTGGTCGCCGTCTTCTGGAATAACTCAGGCTGGTCCTGTATGTGAACGGCCAAGTTGAGTGGATACGCCGAATGCGTAAAACGCTTTATTCCTGCAGCATCAAGCAGCGATTTACATGCTGCAGCATCCTTTTGCGACCATGACTTTTGTTCAAGACTCCGCGGATTTTTGCCGAACAGCTGAATGCAGGAAAGACCTTCTGCTTCACGCAGTCTCAATGCTTCTTTAGCTGCATGGACATAGCTCCCATGCTTTTTGAGATGGCAGCCATACTGATAGAAAGGGGCCATTTTTATTTTGTGCTTCCTGCCGGAACTTGTACATGCTCATGCTGGCAATGTTTGCAGAATACAGCAGTACGGCTATTGATCTGTGTTTCCTCAAGGGCATTGCCGCATTGCACGCACGGCTCTCCCGTACGATTCGTTACAGCGTAAATATTCTCCGTCCCGTTCTCTTCCACATCAAATGCTTCCTGCAGCCAGTTTGAAAGTGCAGCAAATAAAGCCTGATAGTCTTCATCATTCAATGACTCAATGCGAACCGTAGGCAGCAAGCCTGCTCGAAAGGCAATCTCGTCTGCTAGCGGCGAAGAAATACCTGCAATAATAGCTGGATTCGATAGCGCTGTCTTAAGCGAAGATCTGCGTTTCTCAAACCGTTGTTTTAACAAGGCTGGCGACATACTTCTAGATCCAGGCTCAGGACCGATTGCCTTAAGCTGTTCATCCAGTTCTCTCGCACTGATCCACTGCAAGGTCATAGAGCGTGCTCCTGCAACATTCCAACTTCCATTTTCAAAACCAAACGATAATTGAAGTTTTGGCCCTTCTTGATCATAACCCGTGTTTTCGGTATTTAATGTCGTTAATAATTGGCCCATACTGCCGATATTTAAAACTAAGCGATGTCCATCGTCCAAGTGAAAAATGATCGATTTGCTTCGTCTCTCCACGTACAGAAGCTGACGGCCAATCAATTGATCCTCAAGCTCTTTTAGCGGCAGGTTCAGCCATGATTCCTTTGCTACAACTACTTTTCTAAATCGCCGCCCAACAAATTGTTGATCGAGCTTTTTTCGTTCACGCTCGATTTCTGGAAGTTCCCACATCATTCATCTTCCTTTCTTTATCGATCACGTACTAAGACGTCGTTAATTCTTTATAAATCCAATCCTTCATTTCTGCCAAATTGTTGCACACGACAGTCGGCTCCACGCCTGAGGATGCTTTATAGGATGCAAGATTAACCGAAGTGGTCACACCCGTTAATACAAGTGCGGTTTGACAGCCTGCTCGTGCGCCTGCACGCATATCTGTCATCATATTATCTCCAATTACAACCGCATCCTGAGGAGAGCATTGAAGACGTTCTAAAGCAATTTCCATAATTATAGGCTCAGGCTTCCCGATGTACAATGCCTGTATGCCTGATACAGCCTCGATTGCCCGGCTGAGACTTCCCGAGCCTGGAGATAAGCCTCGATCAGAAGGAAGCATGAGGTCTGGATTCGTTGCAATAAAGACAGCTCCTCTTCTAACGGCTGAGGATGCCGCCTCTAGCTTCGCATAGCTAAAGCTGCGATCTATCCCCTGAACAACGACGCCAATGTCCTCACCGTATGCTTCTTCCAAGTTATTGGTCCACTCAATCTCTTCATCGTTAAGAGCTTGCTCCAAGCCCTTCTCTCCTATCATATATACCCGCTTATTTCCATACTTACGCTTAATATACTGTGCAGCCGCTTGTGCTGTTGTCAATACATCCTGAGGACGTGCTGGAATATCCATTCCATTAAGCAAGTCTGCTACATCCTGAGCGGTTCTCGATGAATTGTTCGTTACAAACAAATAAGGAATGTTCCAATCTTGAAGAGCTTGAATAAGAAGCTCAGCTCCTTCAATCCGTTCTGATCCATGAAACATCGTTCCGTCAAGGTCGATTAAGGCATGAATACGACTCGTCATAGCGGTCATCATCTATCATCATTTCCTTTCATCCGAGCACTTCAAACCTGTTATTGGAAGCGATTCAACTTGATTCATCGCAC
Source organism: Paenibacillus sp. 1001270B_150601_E10 (assembly GCF_015558675.1). Taxonomy (GTDB): domain Bacteria; phylum Bacillota; class Bacilli; order Paenibacillales; family Paenibacillaceae; genus Paenibacillus_B. Next base: position 106,775 of record NZ_JADMOL010000001.1, read on the forward strand.
GCTTAAGAATTAGAACGGGCGATAATCTGATCTACAAGCAGCTCAACGGCACAACCATCCTGTAAGGTTGGAGTAAGATCATTCCAACGTGTGTCTCCTGCTTGGCGCAGAACAAAATGGTGCAGAGCAGCCGTATGGCTATCTTGAAATACGCCCAAGGTCGCCTTTTCATCTGGAAGCAATTCGATTTCTTTCGGTACCGGGAGAACCGGGATACCACCAGCTAATAAATGCAGCTGCGGAAGCTTATCTTTTTCCAAATCTGCCGTCATGCTTCCTTTCGATCCCACAACCTCAATTCGGAATGCATCCGAGCCAAATGCGATACGCGATACTTCAACCTGACCGAGAACACCTTTCGCTGTCTCAAAAGTCATCGTAGCCCAGTCGTCAACCTTAATGCTGACATGGTCAGATGCGCCTGCTGCGGATGGACGCTCTGGCACGAAGGTATGTGTTTTTCCATCGATCGATGCAATATCTCCGAATAAGTGACGAACCAGATCAAGAGCGTGAACGCCAATGTCCGTGATGGCTCCTCCGCCGGACATGGAATCACTTAGCCTCCAGCTAACAGGTCGGGCTGCATTCAAATAGCCTGAGCGCAAATAGGTAACTTTGCACTGCAAGACCTCACCAATTAGCCCTTCCTTAAGCCATTCGCGAATATGCATAACGGCTGGATGATAACGGAACACGAAAGCAAGCTGCGCTGGATAGGTGCTAGGCACATCTTGAAGCAAAGCTTTCGTACGTTCACCACTTTCAGTAACAGGCTTCTCACAATATATCGCTTTATTATGCTTGACCGCTGCTCTTACCTGTTCGGCATGAAGCGCATTAGGCGTACAGATGCTTACGGCTTGTGTATGGTCACGAAGCAAAGCTTCTTCGAGATCTGCTGTAACGAAAGAAAAGCCAATCTGCTTCGCTTGATCCGAAAGCTCATCGGTTCTTCTTGTCACTAATGTATCAAGTACTGGGGTTAGCGGCAATTTTTTTATAATAGGAAGCGTACGAAGCGCAACCATGTGCGTTTTCGCAATCGTTCCGAATCCGACAATGGTAAATCCAAGTGTGTTCATGTTCCTTCCGCCTTTCCACTATGTATTCTAATCTGTAGCATCAGCTTCATTCATTGTAATGAACGAGAAGCGAACAGGCAAGCAAAGTGCATCAATTCGACAGCATTAGTGAAAGCTTAAGGTCGAACAAGGATGAATGAAGGGCATAAGCGCTCTCTAAAGCATTTTTTGTCATTCCCTGCGCTTTCCCGAGAAATAATTTTGAGTTGGGAAATGAGAAAACCTCTAGCGTGACCTCTTTAACTTGAAAAGGAGCACGTGTAGAGGTTATTGCCAACCATCTAATAGGTTCTTAAGCAGGCTCAATGGCTTCGAATTCTTCAGCCAAGTATGACTCAGGGAATACTTCCTTCGCTTCCGTCAATAATTCATTCAACTGTTCTTCATCCTTATAGCGAGAACTAAAGTGTGTCAGGGCAAGCTTCTTCGCCCCAGCTCGTTCTGCAGCCAATGCCGCCTGCTTAGCGGTAGAATGCCCAAATTCATGAGCGTGCTGGACACGATCCTCCATGAATGTGGCTTCATGGACGAGCAGATTGGCATTTCTCGCTAGGCGAACCGCATTCTCACAAGGTCTTGTATCTCCTAGTATCGTGACTGTTCTTCCGGGAATCGGTTCTCCAAGTACGGAGGCCGCAAATAGAAATTCTCCGTCTGGTAGCTGCACATCAAGCCCTTGCTTTAATTGGCCATATACGGGACCTGGCGGAATTCCTTTCTCCTTTAACAGCTCAAACTTGAGCTTCCCGGGACGATCCTTCTCCTGAACCCGGTATCCAAGGCATGGAACACGGTGATCAAGCGGAAGAGCCGTCACGGAGAAAGCATCATCTGACCAGATGACGCCCCCATCCACTTCCTTGATCAAAAGCGGATAAGGAACCTCCGAATGACTCACCTGAAATACAATTTTCATGTAATCCCCTAATCCTGGTGGTCCAAATACCGTTAATGGCCTTGTGCCGCCTTGATGGCCTCGGCTGGATAACAGACCGGGAAGTCCAAATAAATGATCACCGTGCAGATGGGTAATAAAAATAAACTCGCATTTGCTCAGCTTTAACGGCGAGCGAAGTACTTGATGCTGGGTTCCTTCACCGCAATCAAACATCCAGAATGTCCCCCGCTCTTCATATAAGCGCAGGGCCATGCTGGTTACATTGCGCTTGGTCGTTGGCATCCCAGCTCCTGTACCGAGGAAGTACACATCCATCCTATACACCTTCATTTCTTATCTTACGAGAATGATGCCGCAAAGGCCTCTGCACCATCAACCGATACAGAGGCCTTTTGTTTATTCTTATCTTATCATGACCGAAAACAACTTTCATTAAGCAGAATCATGATTTATTTCGTTGAAAGAAGCTTAACTGAATATGAATTATGCCTTATCTACATTAAAATATTGGGCCTGCGGATGAGCAAACACCATAGCGCTGACTGAAGCCTCCGGCTCCATCATGTATCCTTCCGTGAGTTCGACCCCAATATCCTCTGGCTGCATGAGCTTAAACAATGGCTCTTGATCCTCAAGATTCGGACAAGCGGGGTAACCAAACGATACGCGAATCCCTTGGTAACGAGCACCAAAGCGCTCCTTCATCGTCATGTCCTCACGATCCGGGTAGCCCCATACTTCGCGCATCATATGGTGAACGCGTTCAGCAAGTCCTTCCGCAAGCTCAAGTGCTAATGATTGCAAAGCATGCGAACGCAGATATTGACCATCATGCTTCCACTCTTCAGCTTGGTCCCGAATGCCGCGCCCTGCTGTTACAACAAGGAAGCCAACATAGTCCATAATCCCGCTTTCCTTTGAACGAAGGAAATCAGACAGACAAAGGAACGGATCAACCTGCTGCCTTGGGAACGTAAAGGTATGGAGAAGCTCGTTGTGATTATCCGGGTTATAGATATGGATCGAATCCCCTTCCGATTGGGCTGGGAAGAAACGATACATGGCATTGGCCTGTAATAGTCCATTCGCAGAACCCTCGCGGAGCAGCGTCTCAACAGTTTCTTTCAGCTCCAGCACTTTTGGATCCTTAGCGGCTACCAATTGTTCCACATTGCCTTTTAGACCAAGATGATGTCCTAACAGCATCTGCATGTTCAAGTATGGCACGATCTGCTGTGTTGGAATATCACGCAGCACATGGCGGCTGCAATCTGGCGGAATATAGACCTGTGCATCCTTAATATTGGAACGCACCGCACGAGTTAAAGTCGGAAGCGTCTTTTCTTCCTCCATCTCTCTTGCAAGTCTCTCCTTATGAGCGCGCAGCTCTTCAATCAAGATACGTCGCTCTCCGTCGTTCATGATCTTATTTGCGATATCGAGACCATCCATCGCATCCTTCGCATATAGAACGAGCCCATCATATTCTGGGCTAATGCGATTCTTCGTGAATTTCCGTGTCAATGCTGCACCGCCGACTAAGATCGGAACATCGATGCCCGCAGTACGAAGATCCTGTGCCGTAATGACCATCTGCTGAGCGGACTTAACCAGCAATCCGGACAAGCCAATGGCATCTGGCTTCTCGCGATGGTAGGCCTCGATCAGCTGCTCAGGCGGAACCTTGATTCCCAAGTTGACAATGTTGTATCCATTGTTGGCTAGAATAATCTCAACAAGGTTTTTGCCGATATCGTGAACGTCCCCTTTAACGGTTGCAAGCAGAATCTTGCCCTTCACTGCGGATTCCGCCTTTTCCATGTGCGGCTCCAGGAAAGCAACGGAAGCCTTCATCACTTCTGCGCTTTGAAGCACCTCCGCTACGATCAACTCGTTTGCGTTAAAGAGGCGGCCAACCTCCTCCATCCCTTTCATCAACGGACCGTTGATAATATCGAGCGGTGAATATTTCGTTAAAGCTTCCGTTAGATCGGCATGAAGTCCTTCTTTTGTGCCTTCTACTACATATGAAGCGAGGCGCTCTTCAAGCGTTAGATTGATAGCCTTCTCCTTCTTCTCTACCTTGCGGTTTCGGAAAAGTGCTACGAAGGCTGCCAGTGTTTCATCGTTAGTGTTATATAAAAGCTCCTCAGACAGCTTTCGCTCGTTTTCCGGTATAGATGCATAACGCTCCAGCTTCTCCGTATTAACGATCGCGTAATCCAATCCTGCCTTCGTACATTCGTACAAGAACACGGAGTTTAGAACCTCGCGGCCTGCTTCTGGCAAGCCGAAGGAAATATTACTAATCCCAAGGATCGTCTTAACTCCAGGCAGTGCCTCTTTGATCAAACGAATCCCTTCGACAGTCTCCTTTGCAGAGCCAATGTACTGTTCATCCCCTGTTCCAACAGGGAACACCAGCGGGTCAAAAATAATGTCCTCTGGAGAGATGCCAAAGTCATTTACGAGTATATCATGCGAGCGTTTCGCTACAGCGAGCTTGTCTTCCTTCGTAATCGCTTGGCCGCGCTCATCAATCGTACCTACAACGAGCGCTCCCCCATATTGATGTACGAGCGGCACAACCTGCTCGAACTTCTCTAATCCGTCCTCTAAGTTAACGGAGTTAATTATTGCTTTTCCCTGTGTATATTTCAAGGATAGCTCGATTACGTTTCGATCCGTGGAATCGATCACGAGCGGTACTTTGACTTTTTTAACAACCTCTTGCAAAAAGACCGTCATATCTTCTGATTCGTCACGGTCAGGGTCCTGCAAGCAGACATCGATGACATGAGCACCGTTCTTCACCTGTGCGCGCGCAATCTCTGATGCTTCCTCAATCTTGCCTTCTGCGATAAGACGTTTGAACTTGCGGGAACCAAGCACGTTTGTACGCTCGCCTACCATGTAAGGGCGGCCCTCATCTTCGATATAGACCGTTTCAATTCCTGATACCGCAGCTGGATGCTCTCCAGACTGACGACGAGGTGCATAGGTTGCCATAACTTTGGCCATCTCTGCAATATGTGCTGGCGTCGTTCCACAGCAGCCTCCTGCAATATTCAGCCAGCCCTGCTCTGCGAACGTGCCAAGCTTTCGCGCCAGCGATTCCGGCGATTCATGGTACTGTCCATTTTCATCTGGAAGTCCTGCATTCGGATAACAGCTGATGGCACTCTTCGCAATGGAAGCAAGTGTGCGAAGATGGTCACGCATGAATTCGGGACCTGTCGCACAGTTAAGACCGATCGAAATCGGCTTTAAATGTTCTAAAGAGATATAGAATGATTCAATATTTTGTCCCGCAAGCGTTGTACCCATCGGTTCAATCGTACCCGATATCATGATGGGAAGCTCCTTGCCGGAATCCTTCATTGCACGCATAATCCCGATTGAGCCTGCTTTTACGTTAAGTGTATCTTGAGAGGTCTCAAGCAAGAGACAGTCCACACCTGTATCTATTAGTGCGATAGCCTGTTCATAATAGCTGTCAACAAGCTCGTCAAAAGTAACACCGCCGGTTACGGATAAAGTCTTTGTCGTTGGCCCCATTGCCCCCGCCACATAGCGTGGGTGTTCCGGTGTTGAATATTTATTCGCTGCTTCTACAGCCAATCGGCCTGCAGCCAGATTCAGCTCCCTCGACCGATCCTGCAAATCATATTCGGCTAGTACGACGCTTGTTGCACCAAACGTATTCGTCTCAATAATATCCGCGCCAGCGGCAAGATATTGTTCGTGTATGCTAGAGATGAGATCAGGACGTGTAGCGACCAAGATCTCGTTACATCCGTCAAGACTTTCCCCCCCAAAGTCATCTTCCGTTAGATTGGCTTGCTGAATCATGGTGCCCATGGCACCATCCAATATAAGAATGCGCTCTTGAAGACTCGCTTCTAACGTACGTTTACTCATCCTGTTGCCACCCTCTATCTATACTCATGTCAAAACATTAGAAATAAGTGTATCAGAACTCACCCCATTAGGAAAGAAAGGAATTCATTCCCGAAATGTTTTCTTGCCCAATCATTTCCTATGTATTATAATACCAGTTAATTAATCTTATTGGAGAAGTGAGGAATTAACATGGCACAAATACGTATTCGCAACACCGATCAGGTTATTACTGGAGAAGAGAATGTGCGTTCATTCCTGAATGAGCAAGGCGTATTATACGAGCATTGGGATGCTGCAAAGCTTCCAGAAGCGCTGCGAGACAAGTTCAACCTGTCAGATGCAGAGAAGCAGCACATTCTTGATGCATTTGATGCAGACATTCGTGATCTTGCTTCTCGCCGCGGCTATTTGACATGGGACATTATTTCCTTGTCCGATGCTACTCCGAATATCGAAGAGCTGCTCAAAAAGTTCGAGCAGGTGCATACGCACACCGAGGATGAGGTTCGTGCCATTACAGCGGGTGAAGGAATCTTTATCATTAAAGGATCGGATGATGTAGGATACATGGATGTGCTTGTGCAAGAAGGAGACGTCATTTCCGTTCCTGAAAACATTCCTCATTTCTTTACGCTGACAGAGTCCAAAAAGATTGTTGCCGTGCGTCTCTTTATCGAAACAGAGGGCTGGGTAGCACATCCTTATGAGGATCCTTCATTTATCAAGGCATAAGCCTTCTTTAGACAATGATGAGAACACCATATCGTGGACGTTTGAAAGCGGAGCGAATGTGATTGATGTTGGGGATCTATCATCCGATTGAGCACTGGCATTATAAATTTAGAAAATTATGCATTCAATTTAGGAACAATACCCCGTTAGGCCTTATTGCCTAGCGGGGTTATTATCGTTCCATTATTTTATATGGCGGAGCTCTTAATAAACTGCGATTTCCTCTTCATCAAGAAACGTGATTTCCTCGTGTATGCGGTCTCCTCTGTTTGTCTTACATCAACCTGCACAAAGTCCTCTCTCGGGTCATTTAACCATGCTACAACCTTCTGACCTTCTGTGACACTAAAGTCTGCGATTGTGATCTTTTCAACAGAATAGGATTGAACAAGATCAAGCACCGCTTCTCTAGCAATCTTCCCCGCATCGCCTAAGCAGCATACCTTCATCATCCATCCTCCTGTCCCATCTCTATCAACATGAGCCCCTAATTGATATTAACTTTCCATTACGCGACTAACGGCTTGGATAAATCGTTTCATATCCTCAGGAAATACATGTCCAATCGTGCCGACACGGAATGTATCCGCTTCTGTTAGTTTCCCAGGATAAATAACAAAGCCTTCTTTCTTCATCCCCTCATAGAACGTGCTGAATACAAATTCACGTCCCTCTACCTTTGGATAATGGAAGCTTGTAATGATAGGGCCCTGCTGTTCAGGAGGAAGCACAGGCATGAAGCCCAATTCCTTCATTCCTTCCACCAGCACTTGATGATTGCTTGTGTACCGTTCATAACGTGCTTCAATTCCGCCTTCTTGCTGCAGCTCCTTAAGCGCTACCGACAAGGCATGCACCGTATGTGTTGGCGAGGTATAACGCCATTTTCCGCCTGACGTCTCCATGGTATGCCACTGGTCGTAAAGGTCTAGGGATAACGAACGAGCATAGCCCGCAATTCGCTCCATACTGCTCCGCTTTGCTACAACATAACCAAAGCCGGGTACGCCTTGCAGACACTTATTCGAGCTGCTGACGATATAGTCAATATCAAGTGCCTCTACCTCAATAGGAATGCCACCAAATGTGCTCATCGCATCCACAATCAGCGTGCAATCGTGCAGCTTAGCTACTTCACACAGCTCTTTCAGCGGATTCAACATACCAGACGTGGTCTCCCCATGCACGAAGGCAACGTGGGTAATCTCTTCATGTTCCTCCAAGCAGCGCTTCAGCTTCGCTGGAGACAACGGGTCAACATGTGATTCCGTCATGACCACATGCTCAATGCCTAATGTAGATGCAATCTGAGCCATGCGATCTCCATAAGCACCATTTGCACCGATTAACAGTTTGCCATTCTGAGGTATTGCACTGCCGATAACCGATTCTACGGCAAAAGTGCCACTGCCCTGCATGAGCACTGCTGTATACGTTTCGGGACGAGCTTGAGCAAGTTGAACGATCTGATCGCGTATCGCTTCGGTTATGGATTTATACTCCTCATCCCAAGTACACCAATCCAGCATCATCGCTTCTCTAACGGGTTTCGAAGTCGTTAAAGGTCCAGGAGTTAGGAGCAAGTAGTGGGATTCTTTATTTCCATTTAAATCAAACTCTTGATTAGGATTCGCAGTATCGGCAATATTCATCATGGACGGCCTCCTGTCGCTAGCAGCATTTCAATCTGGCGAATTGCCTGTGGAACATCATTAATGGAGTTAATGACAAGATGGGCGCCACTTTCTTTAAGACGGGTTTCAACCTCTGCTTTGAGCGCCTCCAGCTCTTCTGGATCGAACGCTTCGACTTCCTGCCGGCTGAGCCCAAGCTCACTGCTTCCTTCAAGAATGCCAACCGTCCAAACTCCAGCATTCCGACCCTCATGCATATCACTTACGGTATCTCCTACTTTCATGACTCGATCAGGCGGATAGACAGACAGCTGCTTCATATTCTCGTAAATCATCCATGGATATGGACGACCTGCAGGTACCTCGTTAGGCGTTACCAGACAATCAGGCGAATAGCCGAGTTTTGCTGCTTCAGGCACGATAATATTCATCATTTCTCGGGTATAGCCTGTCGTACTGCCAATCTTTAACCCCTGCTTCTTCAAAGAAGCCACCATTTCCGACACGCCTTCAAGCGGTGCGCCAAATTGATGAAGGATGTCAAATAAAGCAGGCTCAAAACGCGCATACAGTTCGTCAATGTCCTGCTCAGTTGGAAATTGCCCGTATTTCTCCTCCCATATCTGACGAACACGCTCCTGCTGACAGATCGCTGCGATATGATCTCTTTTCTGCATGCCCATCGGCTCTCTTGCTTCCCGATCCGTAATCTCGATGCCTCGCTCTTGAAATACCTGCTTAAACACCTGCAGCGGTGCAAAACAGCCATAATCGACAGTTGTCCCCGCCCAGTCAAAAATAATAGCCTCAATCATGTTCATTCCTCCTCTAGGTCACTATTTATCCTTAATCAGTCGTCCGCTGCTTCCAACGATCGTTTCGTTTTCGAAGACGCGCCGTGATTCCTTCATAGATGGCGCGAACGACAATGCTCGTAATCACAATTAGCATCGATAATGCAGCTGCTGGTGCCACATCTCCAGCATCATCCATATTGACAATCGCAACCGAAGCCAGCTTCAGGTCTGCCGCATACAAGAATACGACTGCTGAGATCGTAACCATGGAATTGATAAAGTAATACATGCCAATTTCTAAAATGGCACTTAGTGTCATCGGTACGGTGACCTTGTACATCGTTCGATAGAATGGAACGCCTAAAGAAGAAGACACATTCTCGAACTCAGAATCCAGCTTTTTAAGTGCCGATGAAGCTGTTACATAAGAAACGGAGAAAAAGTGAACCATGTTCGCCAGTACTAGAATGCTGATGGTTCCATACATGACATGCAGCGGATTGCCCTTCATATTGAAGAAAAAAATATAGGCGATCCCGATGACCAATCCAGGCAGTGCAAGTGGGATTATCGCTAACAATCGCGTTGCGTTGCGCATGATGGGCAGCACCTTCATCTTCTCAACCACATACGCCGTAACGAAGGTGAGTACCGTTCCTGCTATCGCCGTCCACAGCGAGACCCATATGCTGTTCCAATACGGATTCATTCCAGCACCTGCTGCTTTAGAAAAATCATAGTGCTTGAATGAAAGGGAAAGATCATAAGGCCACACCTTTACAAGTGACGCCCATGCCACTGTGCCTATCAATAAGATAATTAAGCTTGAAATGATGTAACATATACTGCCGATCACCCGGTCCCTGAGAGGATTTGGAGTGATGACATAAGGAACTGCTTTAGAAGAATAGGATATTTTTTGTTTTGACGATACATAACGGTCAACCCACCATGCTGCAAGCGCAGGCACTAACAGCACCAGCCCCACTACTGCACCCATGGACATGTTTTGCTGCCCGATCACATATTTGTATAGATCTGTCGCTAGGACATTGTAATTGCCTCCTACAATCTTAGGTGCTCCGAAATCAGTGAAGGCAAGCGTGAATGCAACAAAAAAGGCGCTTAGCAAGCCATACTTAACTGATGGCAATGTAATCGTACGAAACTGTCGATAACCACTTGCCCCCATCGTCTTAGCTGCTTCATAAAGTCGGTAATCTGCCATAGCAAAAGAAACGAGCAGAATCAAGTAAGCCTGAGGAAAGGTATACATCACTTCCGAAATAATAATGCCAACAGGGCCGTATAACGGAATAGAAACCCCAGGTAACGTACCGAAAGCCCCGGTCGTGACGACACCTTGATTTCCAAACAAATAGGTTAGCGCTATACCATGCATCATGGATGGAGCAAATAAAGGGAGCAGCGCTGTATATTTCAGCCAGGCTTTTCCTTTTAGCGAAACGCGCGTTACCCCGTATGCATAAATAAAGGCAAGCACAACCGCGATCATCGAGCTGATTACAGAAATATTCAAAGTTTGAATAATGGATTGTACCAGACTTGGTGATGACAAGTACTGTACAATCAAGCCAAAGCCTACAAATTGATGCTCTTCATTGATAAAGACTTGTGTGAACAATGAGAATAGCGGGAATAGGACTGCAGTAGCTAGAAACAATGTCATGACGATTATCATTCCACGCTGTATGTTCAGCTCATGCTTCAATGTCATGACCTCCTTAGCTGTTTACTGCGGAGCGCAGCTGCTGGCCAAAAGTAATGATGCGTTCTGAAGGCAAGGTATACATGATAGGATCGCTTCGTTTTAGCTCTAATTGATGAAGAATCTGTGGCGATACATCGATAAGAATTGTTTCATATTCTTGATTCATCGCACGGACCGTAAGACGATAGAACGACCCTCGGAATTCGATATTTTCAATTTTTCCAGTTTCACCAAGACCACCCTTCCGTTCTCGGCTTAATTGAACGTGTTCAGGACGAATGGCATACACATTGTTCTCAGCACTTGATTCTGGACTCCACTTTGGAATGAAGTTCATGGTGCCGATGAAATGTGCTACAAATGGACTCTGCGGCTGTTCATATATGTCCTGCGGAGAACCGGCTTGCAGGATATGACCTTCATTCATCACCACAATCCGATCTGCCATCGTTAAGGCTTCATCCTGATCATGCGTAACCATGATTGTTGTCATGCCAAGCTTGTCATGAAGCAGCCGAATCTCATAACGAAGCTTCTCTCGCACATTTGCATCTAAAGCGGATAGTGGCTCATCCAGAAGCAGAATCTTTGGAGACATGGCTAGTGCACGCGCGAGTGCGATGCGCTGCTGCTGTCCCCCAGAGCACTGTGCTGGATACTTGTCTGCAACATGACTCAGATTGACGAGCTCAAGGACTTCCTTCACCTTCTCCTTGATGTCATGCTTATTCCACTTTTTATTTTCTAGCCCGTAAGCAATATTTTGTGCTGCTGTCATATTGGGAAAGAGCGCATAGGATTGAAACATCATCGCAAAATCTCTTTTCCCAGCCGCTACATGGGTAATGTCATTTCCCATCAGTTGAATGGATCCTTGGTTCATGCTGTCAAGTCCTGCAATCAGTCTGAGCAAGGTGGATTTCCCGCATCCACTCGGGCCTAATAAGCATACAAATTCATTTTGATGCACATTCAGGCTGATCCTGTCCAAGGCTAGAAAAGAGCCGTAGGATTTGCTTATCGCTTGTAATTCCAAGTAAGGTTGATTCATGACGTGCACTCCATTCTCCTAAACTTTGCTGAAGCGTCGCAATCTCTGATGCGCTCAATCTCCATTAGATTGACTTAATCATTAAGATTTCGGTTCACTCTTGCCGTCGTATTTCTCCTGCCACTGCTTCAATACCGCGTCGCGTTGAGCCGCCATTTGCTGCAGATCATTTGGAATAAGCTGAGACATCGGGTCCTTCTCATAGCCTTCTGGAATCGTACCTTCTGATTTCAATGAGATAATGGCGTAATTTTTGTTGTATTCCTTCATGGCTTCATCCGAAATGGCCCAATCCAAGAACAGCTTCGCTTCTTCTTTGATTTCAGTTTTTTTCATCAAGCCATTAGCCTCAACATCCCAGCCGGATCCTTCTTTAGGAAACACAACTTCTACTGGAGATCCGCCATTCTTTTCTTGAATTCCGCGATAGCCGAAGGAAATGCCAATCGGGAACTCACCGGCACCGGCCATTTTCGCTGGCTTAGAGCCAGAATGCGTATATTGCGCCATGTTCTCATGAAGCTTATCCATATACGTCCAAGCTTCGTCTTGTCCATACAGCTGAATAAGCGCACTGACTGTCAAGAATCCTGTTCCCGATGAGGCTGGGTTCGGCATAACGATAAGACCTTTATACTCTGGCTTAATCAAATCCTCGTACGAGGTAGGAATCGGTAGGTTGCGTTTCTCAAGCTCTGGCTTATTCACAATAAAAGCCGTTTCCCATGCATCAATACCTACCCATTTTGCTGGGCTGTTCGTATCTTTAAATTGATCCTGAATTCTCTCAATCCCCTTAGGATCATAGCCCTCTAACATTTGATTTTGATCCAATACCAACAAGCTTGTTGCTGCCACGCCCCATACGACGTCTGCTACCGGGTTGTCCTTTTCCGCCAACAATTTTGCTGTAATCACACCTGTTGAGTCTCGCACCATGTTCAATTTAATATCTGGGTGCTTTTCTTTGAAGGAAGCGGTGTAGGTTTCAATGATGTCATCTTCTAATGCGGTATATACCGTAATCTCTTTTTGTCCCCCTGTGCTGCAAGCAGCTAGAAAACTTAAACTCATCATGATCGTTAATACTAGCGTTATCCACCTTTTCATGTTAGGTATCGCTCCTCTACTGGATCAATTGTTGTGTGTGTGACATCTCTAAGAATAGACACTTAACGTAAATTTCAAATTAACGCCATGTAAAGGTATTGTATAGATTTGTAACAGCATGGATCATTGTGTAAAAAGAAAGACCATTAGCGCAAATCCGCCAACGGTCTTTTTCAACATTCATAACTTGAAAGCTATAAGAACGAACATTTTCAGCTTATGTCTGGTCCTTATTCTTTTACTTCAAATTCTTTTTTTGGCATGGAATGCATGCCTTCTGCCGATACGTGGGAGATAATCGTGTATTTCCCTGGCTTATCAAATGTATGCTTTAATACATACACTCCATCTCCTCCTGTTACGGCCTCTTCTTTTTGATGGGTCTCGTCACCTTCCATCCAGTATTCAAACTCTACTTTTTCCGCCTCTTTGACAGGCTGGTCCTTCAATGTTACCACCGCTTCAAAGGTGGCCTCTTCCTGGACTCGAATATCGGTTGGAACCTTTAACTCAACATTAATCAATTCCACGGTCCCCTCTTGCATATTATGTTCGCCATGATTGCCTCCATCTTGCTGTGCATCCTTGCTGCCGCACCCCGTTAATAGGCTAGCAACCAATATCATGACCACACCGACACGCTTCCACATATTCAATCACTCCCCCCAACTATCACTTCATCATTTTTCCATTTCCATATATATACTATAGCTCATTACAAATGACTCGATGGAGCTATATCCCCACCTAACTCTTGAATATTTTGTGACAAGCATCACAGTGAATGGCATATCTCGATCATTTCAGTTCTAAAGGGACAATTGTTAATGTGCTACTTATCCTATCATCGAGAATATAAAAAAGAGCCTACGTTATACGTAAGCTCTCTTTGTCATTGTAAGCGTTCATCAAAAGTAGAATAGCTCTTCTAAGTGATGCAACTGTAAATAGCTTATTCGTTTGTAACCTGTTATACTGGCTGCTGTTGATTTATTGTTTCTATAACGTCAAACAATTCCAACAAGCACGTAATTGTATATTCTGGCGTAATATCCTCACTTGGCTTCATCTCATGGCGATTAATCCATGCATTGTGCATTCCCATTTGAATTGCACCAATAATATCCGTTGTCAGCTTATCTCCAACCATGATTGTCTCCTCAGGCTTTAAACCCAATAAATCCAACGCATGCTCAAAAAGGCTGCGATTAGGCTTGCCATGGTCATGATTACCCGAGATCACAATATGATCGAAGTAGCTCGCGATGCCCGGAACACCATCCAGTTTCTCCTGCTGGAGAGAAGGTGAACCATTGGTCAGCAGCAATAGCGGATAACGCTCACGCAGTCGATCAAGCACTTCAAATGTCTCGTCATAGACATAGGGACGGTTGCGGCGTTCTGTCATGAACAGCTCTGCGCATGTCTCCCCTAGCTTAGGATCGTCAACTCCAAGTGAAAACAGTCCATTTGTCCATGCTGCAGCCCGATACTCTGGCGCAATCTTTTCCAATGTACGAAAAGCGGTATGTTCTCCGCCAGTAAAATGCGCCCAAAGCGCCTCAAAAGGGTTGATTCCGATGTTCTGAGTAAACGAATAGGTTTCATACGAAGCATATAAACTTCTTGCAGCCTCTCTAACTTTTAGCTCAAGCTGCTCTGCATCTATTCCTGACTGCTGCTCTGCATACTGACAAGTCGCTTCAAACGCTTCACGAACACTTCGTTCGTCCCACAATAGCGTATCATCCAAATCAAAACATACCGCTTTAATTGTCATGGTTCCCCCACTCCCACTCAGTTCGATTGTTCATACTCAACTTTGTTTTGTTGAGCAAATTGAATGAGTCGTTCCGCCATTGCATCGGTGTCAAAGCGGTTAGTCAAGCGAACGAACACCCAATTCGATCCCTTCTTAGCTGGCTCGATCTGAACAGAGCCCTTTGTTAAATGAATCTTTTTGATGTCCTTTGCATACAGCACCTTAACTCGGTTCCATTTTGTCGTAACCAAATGATCTTTTGCGACCTTAAGATAGGGCCTTTTGAAAAAGATCATTAATGCAAGTAAAATATACAGCACAATGGTGATCCAATATAGGGTTGTGGATTGCTCTTGCGAAAACTGGAACATGAACCCATAGACGACAGTCAAAATAAGCAGCACGCTCGGCAATATGATATTGCGCCCTTTGAATTCATCTGGCTGTCCCGGCTTCTGAACAGTCCCACCACCACTTTTTTGGCGGTTCTTGTAAAGGTTTTCACTATTTTTGCGTACCTGACGTTCCCACGAACGCGACATATGTACTTGTCCTCCTATTCCTATGCTCATATCGATCTAGATGCTTGTACAATACAGCTATGGCTGATCATACAGATGAACCTGACTGAATAGCTCAGCAGGCTCATGATTCTATATAGACTACGTATTAATGAAAGTTGCGAGGATCAGAGTTTGCTTCTTGTTCCCCGTCTTCATCTTCTACATAGCGAATATTATCCAGATGATGACGAACTTGAGCTCGGAATAGAACCAAGTATTGTTCGCGCAGTTTGGCTCTTTCTTGAACTTCAGCGTCTGTCAAACCAACCGTCTTTTGCTTCCGGGCTAATTCATTAATACGTGCGATTAGCTTCTCGTTATTCATTCTCAATCCTCCATGTCTACCCTTGCATTAACCTTTACTTTGACATGGTGAAGAGACGTTGTCAAGTCTCTGCCCTGACAGTGAAATCAACCTTCCAAATCTAACATCATATCTACATGCTATAGGAAACCATTCATCCTTTTACAGAAAAATACATCCAGGTTATTTGGAGTCTTTATCATAAATAGGCACTTCAATAATTTCTCCTGACATCAAGTATCTACCCTGAATGCCATTATGGTTTGCAATCTCATTAACGAAATCACGAATATCCATGCCAGCAGGCAAATACTCCTTCGCAATTCCCCATAAGGTGTCACCATTCATAACAATCACTTCTTTATATAAGGAACGAGTATCATCCTTATCTTGTGTCCATGCTTGTACGATTGAACCGCAAGCAATGAATAAAGATAAAACGATTAGAGCTGTAACGATAAATCGACGCACTTTGCGAACGTCCACTTGATATGTATGATGAGTTCTCTGCTTATTGGCCTGTGAATAAATAGATTGGTAACTTGTATACATCTTCCGACGCCTCCAAACGTTTGTTCTGTTTCATAGCGATAATTTAACACGAACACTTGTTTGAGTCAATATGTTTTTAGAACAGTCGTTCGTATTTTTTCACGTTTTAGAACTTACGTTTGTGCGAACGGAGGTTCTGTGATATACTTTCTTAAAAGTGTACTCATTGGAGTTGATATCATTGTCGAAACTATCAAGTCGTCAACAAGCGATTCTTGAATTTATACGCAACGAAGTTCGTCTCAAGGGCTATCCGCCTTCTGTACGTGAGATCGGCGAAGCTGTCGGGCTTGCTTCCAGCTCTACAGTTCACGGTCACTTGGATCGTCTTGAGAAAAAAGGCTACATTCGCCGTGACCCTACTAAGCCTAGAGCGATTGAGCTTCTAAGCCATGAGCAGTCCGAACGCATTAGTGAATACAATCATTCCTTTATACGTGTTCCTATCGTAGGTAAGGTAACAGCAGGGGAACCTATTACAGCTACGGAGAACATTGAAGATTACTTCTCCCTTCCATTCCACATGGTCGGCGATGAGGATACGGTATTCATGCTGTCTGTACAAGGCGAAAGTATGATTGAAGCCGGCATACATAATGGTGACTATGTTATCGTTCGCCAGCAGCAAACAGCGAATAACGGTGATATTGTTGTCGCTATGACCGAGGAGAACGAAGCTACGGTTAAGACATTTTATAAGGAGAAAGATCATATCCGTCTCCAGCCGGAGAATACGACGATGGAGCCTATTCGTCTCCAGCACGTGACGATCTTGGGTAAAGTTATCGGATTGTTCCGTGATTTCCACTAATTTTATATGTACGATGGGATCATTTTGTTAAATCCTTCATCATTCTGAAAGACATGTAGCCAATTGGTTAACATGTCTTTTTGTTTATCATGACCTCATCTATTATGATATGCGCCCACAATTATGAATAGTCCGTCTGATAACAGCACAATCTATATTCAGGTTTTACTACGAAACCGTAATTTTACCATTTAGGAGGACACTCAAATGCATTCTCATACACAGCAAATTCGTCAAACGATTGAACAACTGATCCAACAAACAAACCAAGCAAGCGTGAAGTATCAGCAACTGCTGCAACAAGAGCTTCAAAATGCGCAGCAATTAGAAATGCTAGCACAACGCGAACGTCAAGCAGCTCAAGCCATTCAAACTGCACTACAGGGCCACCAAACAGTCATTTCCCAATTCCAGTCCATTTTGCAAGAGTGCAACCACTTGGAATCTGCCGGAAGATCATACGGCTATACAAATGTAGGTTATCATCCAAGCCTGTCTGCTCAAGTGCCTACACAATCGTATACTTCGTATAACAATCAATAATGATAAAAGCCGCTGCGAGTATTCACAGCGGCTTTTATCCATTATCTGTTCTCATTTCTAGCTATCTAGTCATGGACCAACATGACACGATCTGTAACCATGAATTGCAGCAAAAAGTTTACATAAAGTGTGTAGGGCGATTTACATTCTCCTTCTGAGCCGCACTTACCATAAGCAGTATTCCAGAAATAATGTGCATGATCATCCCTACAAACGGTATCCAAGCAACCAATGAAGTAACAATACCGACTACCGAACCATACTTCGATTCATTGTTTCTGGCAGAAAGAATCAGTGTCACAATGTGCAAAATGAACATAACGCCGAGTGGTGTGTATCCTGTGGCCACTATAATTAAACCGCCAAGGACAGGTATTCCAAGAAACAGCTCAAATGCACCTGTAATCCATTTCATAATTTTTGAATTAGTCATACAGCACTCCCCTATCTAGGCATTTTATACCATACAACTATAACAAAAGCTGTATGTAAACACTAGCATATTTATATAACTTTACATTTTATTTTTGATTCATTGTTCAATTATTCATTTTTAGTGCGATGAAAGGTTATCCCAATCCACGAACTTCGTAAATAATTCCATATATAGGGCATTCGCGAAACTTTTGAACTATCCTGCCTGTTAGCATAACACGGCTGCCGATCGATGCCGGCATTGCCGTACAAGAATCAAGCAGAATCGTATTGAATAAACTCGCTTCAAGCACACTTCAACGGATTCCCCGTGCTCCAACTTACCGCCTGAAAACTCCCACATCTCGCGTACGACTAACCTGTCGACGTCGAGCGATGAGGACCTGACTTTCATCGTTCTCAATGATTGCTGCCGCTACTTGGATCAAAGTTCATTCACCCCAAAATGTTTAAGCCGCTGATCATCGCCATGATCATTGTGCTTGTCGGGACAGCGATTCCTGTATCCGCTTCTGCGAAGTGTGTGGTTGGGGCGGCTAGCATTTAAATTCAGTTGGTGCAACGGCAGATTCACCCGATGACATGATCTATCACCCGATTAAGACCAATATTGCTGTAGACATCATGATTGATGGACAAGTGATCAACTCGATATTTGCTCCGCGAATGAGTGCAAATACAGTTTATATCCTGATAACTACGATTACCCGAGCACTCGGAGCTCAGTTTGCGACCAATCAAGATCCATCGGGCACACTTTCCTATACGATTGTATATGAAGGCCGATCCTTCACGATTCGCGGTGGGGACAGTATTATTATAGTGGATGACCAAGCTATCGAGCTCCCTGAATCTGTATCTTCTTTAACAGCTGCTGTCGCTGCTCCTTATCAACTCTTCGAGAAGGAACGCGATCTTTCGATCACAGGGATTCACAGCTGCAGCAGTTACGGATGAATACACAGGTGCAAGTACATTAAGCAGAATAGCGGATGGCCTTTGCCACCCGCTGTTTTATAGCCGTCACCAGCTATCCATTGATTCCTCGATCAAGCCTTTTAGCTTAAAAAATAAGCAGGCTTCTTTAGCCTGCTTATTTTGTGTGTTATTCAACTATCGTTCCCCGTTAGCGTAATGCTTCCAGCTTTTTTGCTCGTTCAAACGCCTCTATTGCAGTCGCGCCTGATAATCTGTTTCCTAAATTTTTTCATAATTGTAGACCAATCAATCGTACCGTCAAAGGGTAAACCATGTTGGGCATAACTTCCGTTATTATCATGTAAATGTATTGCAATCAACCGGTATGATGTTACTTACTCTCAACCACATTAGTAACAATATTAAGCGGTGTTGAAGACCTCTCTGCAACTTTTTCCAAAGTCATACCGCTTTCATAAAACCTCCTGATAACCACGTTCATTGGTTCACCTATTTCAATAATGTACTTAACCGGGTCATATACTCTAAATACTCTTTGCCTCCAGGATTGCTCAAGTATGTCACGAACCAAATCCATTTGATTCTCTGTTAGCCTTTATAAACATCATCTATGTTATCTGGTTCGAAGTATAATTCAATTTGATGCTCCTCATTCTCTACTAATTCTTGATTGGATTTATATGTTCTAATCTTCTAAATATGTTTTAATGTGCTACATCCTTCCTCTATACTGAAAGTTCCCCCACATATCCAATGTTTACTCCATAGTCTATCTCTACTTGTTGATTTAATAATTCCTCGTAAAATATCCAAGAAGCAGTAATATCTTCTACAAATAAAACGGATGAAAAATATTGAATCATGTTCGCTTCCTCCATGATTTAATGTGGCTTGTCTTTAAAATAAGATTTTGAAAGTTTCGCCTAACCGTCTTATTTACGATCTTCGTAAATTCACCATGCTTTAAGGCAATTCAACTATCCTGCCCGTTACTTCAACAAAAAAAGGAACTGCCTCCAAGCTAGCTCCTCAACTCTCTTTCCCCTTTAGTAAAATCACGTGGGAGTTAATCTGCCTGACTATAAATGAGAAACCTATCACGATTTGACAAGGATTGTTTGATTTCCGCGGCTACCCTTCCTTGAACACGATAGCAGTACCGAGCGCCGAGGCCGCCGGTACGAAAAGGTCGCCTGAGGCCGTCTCAGCTACCGGTAAATCGTTCTTTTCAAGATAGCTTCTGGTGTGGGAGATGTCGCGCACTGCTACCACGTACCCGGCAAATCCCGGAACTGGGGGGGGCATCTCTCCTGGTAGTAGTTCTGATAATCTCGTTCTGGGAACGATGGTGATACGAGATCCTGCCAAGTTAAAGATGTGAGCCACTCCATCCGTCTGGACCTCACATTCCAAGTATTGGCCATATCGCCGAATGAATTCGTCCAGTTCGGAATCGTCTACGCATAGGATTGATTCGACTAGGTCCGTTGCCCCATTCGGATGGTTTGGGTGTACTTGCTCTATCACGATGGCTGAGGGTGGATTTTCTGCTACGGCCAGACGGCCTTCATGCACGTTGTCCCCATCGATTTCCAAATAACGTACGGGGACGAATTGTATCCCCTCGGACCTCTCAAGAGGTCGCTGCACGGTGTTAACGCCGCTATGACTGATTCCTTTCTTTTGGAAACGATCCGCTGTCTTGTCGGCGTCCTCGGTACCGAAACAAAGAATATGCGCTCCTTCATAACGGGACAGATACCTAGAGACTGTATCGACAGTCTGTTTGATTTTTCCAATTATTGCTTTTAGCACGTCCGGTGATGCCTGCAGCGGAACGAGTTTAGCACTGTCAGGAATTCTCGCGCCTTGTTTGACAACCGTTACGATTTCGATGAAGCTTCCTTGAAACTCGGCATGCGTATTGGCTGCTCCGAACGGCTTCGGCGGTTCTCCTTCATTTTCGGACATCGCCGGATAGGACGGCGGCGAACACACAAATCCCAGTTTTCTGTACAGTTCAAGTGCAGCTTCCATATCGGAGACTACATGGCCGACGTGATGAATGAACTTGATTTCAGCATGCATCTGCATCCACTCCTTCAATTCAATGATTCAATCAAAACATACTGAGTATTCGCTATCTTCATAAAAACCGTTCTAAAAATCAGCCAAGAATTTTCAAGACATGATAATCGTAAAAATCCTTATACTCTCGTCCGGGCTAGTGAGCTAATCAATATACTATCTTTACTGCCAGATCCGGATTAACAAAGGAAAGGGAAGTAAGGACCACATTGTCCACCCCCCAGCCCTTCATAGAATTGTTGGCCATAGACGCAGATTCAATGAAAAGGAAGCAAGATGCCTATTTGTTCGAGTTGTCCTGGAAAAAGAAATACAAGATGCCGAATTCAATTTTTGATGGTGTATCCTTATCGTATGAATTTATAAGCGTTTATTATGTCAGGCACTTACTTCTCGGTCAATTCAATACCTAAAATTATTAGTTCTCGTTCAGAAGGACTCACAGCTAATAATTCATGACTACAGTTTTTGCAAAAAAGACGTTTAATAAGTATTAAAAAATTAGAACTTCCGATTATCTGGAAGTTCTAATTCTTAGTGCAGTCTTCTTTAACTAACGCACCCGTTTTGTTGGAGTACATTTGAAACCAACAGTTATCCAAAGTGATTATGAAACCACCAAACAACAAGAATCATACTCACTATTCCCCAAGCTGTGGCACTCACTATCCACCAAATTATGAATTTAGCTTTTGTTGAACTTTCCTCGTCTTCCATATTTGCTGTTATAAAAGCGAGATTACTTTCCATACCTTTTTTCATAGAAGTGAGAACAACAAATCCGATTATTAGGAAGCCAATAGTTATCCAGAGTAATAAGTCCACCTTATATACCTACCTTCTTTTATAAATTACTTTCCTTTCAATTTTCTTTATTCAATTATCCTGCCCCGTTAGTTGGATAAGATATAATGTTAAATCACAAATTTAGGTTAATCTAATTGTATCATAGGTTTCTTACCAAATTCCCTCTAATAATCAAGTTGTTCATAGTTACTTCATTTCTTAGATGTTGAATGCTTTCTAACCTGAAACCAAGCAAGGTAATTGTTAAGATACTTAGTACAACACCGTTAACTTTAACAGAGCCAAATAAAAAAAGCGCTGAGCTATTCTCAGCGCTTTCAAATATAGTTGAAGTAATATGACTCAATACTCAAAATGCAAAAGCAAGCTGCTGCTCACTTCGATCTACTTTCTTCTTTTTCTTTTTCATTCTATTGTCTACTATAATTCTCACTTCATGACATTCCTGATCTTGTACCGGCTTATCAAGTAGTTGCAAAATCCATCGTCTGAACTTCACTTCTTCCTGAAACGTACACTCCGGAATAAACGTAAGACTAACACCAACAAGGTCAGCAGTTAATACAAATTCGTGTTGCTTATCAATATTCAGCAAAGCATAGTCCAGTTGGGCTTTGATTCTTTTGAAGCACCGTCATATTGATAGTTCAATTCTTTCCTTAGTGGCTGCTCATCGGAAGGCGAATCTACAATAAACGAATCCATTGTCATCTTACCCCAAATTGATTCAGCATTTTCTACTCCCGCAACGTCCTTTTCAATAAACCTTTTTGCTAGTTCACTTGCCAAACTTCCACCGGCACCTTCCGTAAGCGCGGCAAGGCCCTCATTACTGAATTGACCCTCAATGGCTAACGCAGCTGCCATTTTCTTGGCCATCAAATTAATAGCGAGCTCTTGCATGGTAAGTCTATAAGTCATGTAGGTCGTTAAACATTTCGCCTCTTGGCCAATCCTCCAAGCACGTCTAGATGCTTGTCGTACAATGTTTAAACGATATCCTGTTTGGTAAAAAAGAAGTTATGGAAACTGAAGAAAATCAAGTCCTGTCGATACCAAAATTGGATTGCATAAAAGGACTTACACCCCTTCTTGGACTCGCTCTTCAATCCATTCTTCACGCTTAGGTCCAGGAATATTAGAAGAGAGAATAGCTGTTTTTATTCCTCTTTCCCTTAACAGCATTTCGATTCTCTCTAACGTGTTTAATTTACCTGTAAATGTTGCATAGATCACAACATTCCTCTTTTGCTTTAACTGGGATCGAACATATTTAATCATCTGCAGCTCTTTTGGATACAGCAGCCGATCACTTAAGCGATATTTAGGAGAACCAGCTTCTTTACCCGTATCCGGATGATAGATCCCACGAAACTCAAATGGAACGTCAGGATAAGATAATAAAGTATTGACTAAATGACCTACCAGCAAAGATTTCCCACAGACAGCAATTCTATATATCGTTATAGTATCAGCGTATCCCCTTACGTATGCGTTTAGATACACGAACAGTCCTTCTCCTTGCAGTTTCGATCTAGATCTACTGATATGAATAGATGCATTGAGCTTTTCTTTTATTTCTTTTTACATCATCCATCAGGCTTGCCAGAGACATAAATACAAGACATGCAACCACACCACTGCACCACCATGACAAAGCAAGCTTCCATTGAAATACAGGTGTTATATTCACCAACTCATACAGTTCATTCACTTCTTGTCCAACTTTGACCCCATTACCACACTCCCCACCAGGGAAAATACAGCTATTACCCTTAACACAATCGACATTTCCTTCTCCTCTCTTTTCCTCTCTTCTCCAGTTTAGTGAAATGGAATTTGTAGATTGTGTAAATAAAGGCAATCATACGTTAATTATATTAATTGATGTTATTAATAATTAATAGCCTAAATAAAACTACACCCATTCTTACGAAGCATATAAAAAACCACATGCGTCTGTTATAAACAGAACATGTGGTATGTTGAATTATCCTCTTTCTTTAAAGCTTCGCGCTAAATATAAGGCAGGTGTTGAGGCTACCGAAACAACAAATTTCAGCACGTAAGTCGTGATGAAGATATCCAACCATACGCCCCATGAATATAAGCCCGCAAACGCAATGGTGCAAAAAACAGCTGAGTCCACAAGCTGACTAATTCCCGTGCTGCCATTGCTGCGAATCCAAAGCTGATGAGGCTTGTTGAAGATCTTCTTTATGATCGTATAAAGACGGACATCTAAGAATTGGCTGACAAAGTATGCGGACAAACTGCCTAATGCAAGTCTAGGCATCAGCCCAAAGATCATCTCAAGCGCGGATTGCGCTTCTAAGCCCGATTCATGCGGCTTGAACAAGAGCGCCATCTGCATCATGATCGTTGTCATAATGAGCGTAAAGAAGCCAAACCATACCGCTTTCTTCGCTTCTGCTTCGCCATACTTCTCATTTAGTAGGTCGCTCGTTAGATAAATCGTGCCGTATATCGTATTTCCGAGCGTCATTACAAAGCCAAACATCTCAATATTTTTAGTCACTTGAATATTGGCAATAACGGTAGCCACACCAATCCAAGCATACAGCCCTATTTTGCCAAACATGCGATAGCAGATTAAAAACAACGCAAAGTTAACAAGGGCAAAACAAATCCCTAAGCCTAAATTATACAACGAACTCTCTCCTCCTAGTTTTGATAACGCGGGATGGTTACGAACCGCGGCTTTATGGCTTTTTTGCCAAAGCAGAATTCACTATATCATACATGAAACAAACTTGCTAGTTGGAATCTATGTCAAAAATGAAGCTAATGGCTGAATGAGCACAACAGACCTTAGTGGTGAATTTCAAATAAGGAAGGACGAATAAGTGTATCATACTGATAATGGTCCCACATCTTAAATGGAACATGGCAAGACACTAAAAAGCCCCAGATGCCTTGCGGCTCTAGGGCTCAAATCACATGCAAACCTTACTGTTTTCCCTTTACCTCACTGTTATAAAACGCATATAACGGTTCAATGGATGGACTTGATAACAAGGGAATCGCTCTTTCAACCATTTCCCGATCCCAATCAAACCAGCGCATCTCCAATAATCTATTTATTTCTGAATCGGTAAACCGTTTCTTGATTTCTTTAGCGGGATTACCGCCAACAATCGTATATGGGGGGACGTCTTTTGACACCACAGATCCAGATGCAATGATGGCTCCTTCGCCAATCGTAACGCCTGGCATGATGATCGCATTCATTCCTATCCATGCATCGCTTTTAATGACCGTATTTCCTTTTGGCTCATAGGATTGTTCGATTTGCTCAAGAAATGGATAAACTGTAATCCATTCTGGATGGTGGTTGTGATTGCCCCCCATTAAAATGACTACTCCACTTGCAATACAAACATAATTCCCAATAATGAGTTTATCTAGATGCCAACCATACTGTTCAATCGGATTAAACAGTTCTTGCGATTTAGAATCACCCCATAAATACCGCACACAACCATCTTCAAAATTTTGATTTCCATAATATCCCGAATAATAGGAATACTCGCCAACTTCAATAAGAGGGTTTGTTACAATGTCTTTTAAATACTTTGTTTCTGACCAATGTCTATATAATGGATGATTCATAATCATATACCTCGCTTCTAAGTAATCAAATTCGACCACATACTTAGAAGCTTGATACCTGAGCTACATTTTTAAACTTCTTCAAACGACGAATCATTGTCTTCAGCCTTTCTTTAATAGTAAAGAAAATTGTAGCCCATTAAATAGTACTAGTCAAATCATGTACGGCATTGATTTTGTTTTTATAAAAGAATGTTCCATTGAAAAAGTCAAAGCTTCTCATCCTGGGCACAAGAATAGAAGTTGCTCGTTCATTCGTTTTTTGACTTTATATCTGGGGCATTTTCTAATGGCTTTTGAAGTGCGTCCACAATGGCTGCGATGATACTTGTTGCTAGAATACCCATTAGACCTAATGGTATAGGAGCTGCATCACCACCTGTAACTTTAGCACATACTTTTAAGCTTACTATTCCTAACAAAATGAGAAAAATGACTGTAAATGCACATTTCTTTATAATCTTCAAAGATTTAAGCGATAATTCAGAGAAAGCATTATTCTTTTCGATGTAGGTCAATAGTTTATATGCTTGATACAACGCAACAGAGAACGCAATACAGAATCCGTATGCGCATACTAAAAAGGGAATTAGGAAGTAAGCCGTGTCTGGATGTAACCGTGCATCTCTAACGGCTATCACAGGCAACCAGATGCACAAAGAAAGCACTGCAATTCCAGCCAGAAAAATAATTACCTTCAAGAAAGTGGTTGAACCTCGTTTAACACTCATTTAAAATACCCCACTTATTTATGATAACATGATTCTAGCATGGAATTTATCGTTTTACAATATATATTAATTGTTTTTTATTATATTATTATTGTTATTATAATTTCCTATAATTATAAAAAAGTTAAAAACATTACTTATTACAAAGAAATGCTCTTTTAATAAAATATTAAATTTACTACTTGTTCAACAAAACTGCCCGTTGTCTAACATATTTTTTGATGAAGTATTCTCATATTCCTTGCTGTCTATAAAACGAAACCAAGCCAAATAATGCTGTAATAGATTTGATGTAATCCCATTAAAGCGGTCCATCCATTATTTTTTTGCGGCTATGGTCAAAAAAGTTAGTCAGATCAAGGTTTTGATGTTGCTGAATTGATTCATCTTTGCAAAGAATAAATAAAAATGTTGGGGAATTTTTGGGCATTACAATAACCATCGTATCCAATTTTATAATCGTCCAACAATAAAAAGCCCCAGAAGCCAGACGGCTCTAGGGCTGAAAAAATTAATATAAGGTCATGTATTGATCGCGTTCCCATTGATGAACTTGAGTGCGGTACATATCCCACTCGATTTCTTTCAACTCATAGAAATGCTGTAGGGCATGTTCGCCAAGTGCATCACAGATCGTCTCATCGCGAAGCAACTCATCCAGAGCTTCCTTCAAGCTTGCTGGCAAGCTAGGAATGCCTTCAGCAATACGCTCTTCTTCTGTCATAACATAGATGTTGCGGTCTGTCGGTGCTGGAAGCTTGGATTGCTCCTTAATACCACTAAGACCTGCTTTAAGAATAACAGCAAGAACCAGGTAAGGGTTCGCGGAAGGGTCTGGGTTACGTACTTCGATACGCGTGCTAAGCCCGCGAGAAGCAGGAATACGAATCATTGGGCTGCGGTTACTAGCAGACCAAGCGACATAGCAAGGCGCTTCATAACCAGGAACAAGACGCTTGTAAGAGTTCACCGTCGGGTTCGAAATTGCCGCAAAGCTGCGTGCATGCTTCATAATACCAGCCATGAAATAACGAGCATCCGTGCTTAATCCAAGGGAATCGGATTCATCCACAAATGCATTCTCTGCACCTTTGAACAAGGAGATGTTGCAGTGCATACCAGAGCCGTTCACGCCGAACAATGGCTTTGCCATAAATGTCGCATGAAGTCCATGCTGACGAGCAATAGTCTTCACGACCAATTTGAAGGTTTGAATTTGGTCAGCCGCTTTGATCGCGTCCGCATACTTGAAGTCGATCTCGTGCTGGCCTGGTGCAACCTCGTGGTGAGAAGCTTCGATCTCAAAGCCCATTTCTTCAAGCTTCAATACGATCTCACGACGGCAGTTCTCACCAAGATCAGTAGGAGCCAAGTCGAAATAACCACCTTGGTCATTCAATTCAGTAGTAGGGTTACCCTTTTCATCCGTTTTGAAAAGGAAGAATTCTGGTTCAGGACCAACGTTCATTGCCGTAAAGCCCATTTCTTCTGCTTCTTTCAACACACGCTTCAGAATTCCACGAGGACATCCTGCGAATGGCGTTCCATCCGGCATGTAAACATCGCAAATCATACGTGCCACTCGATCTTCTTGTACCCAAGGGAATACAACCCAAGTATCAAGATCCGGTACAAGATACATATCGGATTCTTCGATACGGACATAACCTTCGATGGAGGATCCATCAAACATCATTTTGTTGTCGAGTGCTTTTTGAAGTTGGCTCGTAGGAATTTCTACGTTCTTGATCGTTCCAAGCAGATCCGTAAATTGCAAGCGAATAAAACGGACATTTTGTTCCTCGGCAATGCGCATAATATCTTCTTTAGTGTAACCCACGACATACAACTCCTTTTAGCTAACAATACTAGAATATAAAACTAGAATGAAATTGGACGACTACAACTATTTAGTAAAAAAACGAGACAACTCCCCTTGAATCAAAGACACCTGCCCCGGTCTTTTTCCGGTCATTAACTGCTGCTTCAAGATACGATGCAGCTGCATATCGGATAATTCCTTGCGTTTCGTTTCAGAGTCATCATTGAGGACCGTTGCCTCATCTGATCCCTTCGACACCGGATCCAGCACTTGCTTGATTCCGGCAATGTTTACGCCCTTCTCAATTAATGCCTTGATCTCCAACAAACGTTCGACATCATTAAATGAGAACAAGCGTTGGTTCCCTGAAGTTCGCGCTGGCATAATGAGTTCATGCTGCTCATAGTACCGAATTTGACGTGCGGTCAAATCAGTCAACTTCATTACGATGCCGATTGGAAACAACGCCATATTTCTGCGAATCTCATCACCCATCGCTCATCAACCTTCCTCATCAAGATTACCAATCCTATTTTCCATCATACTCCTCGGAAGCATACGTGTCAAGCTATGTTAGAATAACTCACAACCAAATTCCGGAGATCGTTTTTCCTAGTTGTACCATTCATTCTAGTTCGCTAAAAGGAGCCTGTACTACCTATTAAACCAGCTATTTCAAGAACATTCAAAGCTTATTAAATTGAACCTGGAAGAACGAGCAAATTGCGCTCAATCATCGTCTGAAGCGCCATCAGCGCTCCGAGCTTCGCATGTGCATAAGTAAGGCCACCCTGCATATACGCCGTATAGGGCTCTCGAATCGGGGCGTCAGCCGATAGTTCTAAGCTGCCCCCTTGAATAAAGGTACCTGCAGCCATAATAACAGGGTGTTCGTACCCTGGCATTGCCCATGGCTCAGGAACAACGTGAGCATCAACCGCTGAAGCACGCTGTATGCCTTGCACAAAGGCAATAAGGTGCTCTGCCGTATCAAAGCGCAGGGCTTGAATCAAGTCTGTTCGAGGACTGGACCAATGAGGCGATGTCTCATATCCCAGCTCTTCGAACAAAGCAGCTGCAAATACGCTTCCACGCACGGCTTGTCCAACCATAGCAGGGGCAAGGAATAAGCCTTGATACATGGAGCGAATCGCCCCAAGCATAGCTCCTACCTCACTGCCGATTCCTGGTGCAGTTAGCCGCTGAGCAGCCTTCTCCACCAAATCACGTCTTCCAGCAATATAGCCACCTGTTGGAGCTATACCGCCTCCTGGATTCTTTATCAATGAGCCCGCAATCAGATCCACACCAACTTCAGTGGGTTCCTCTAGCTCCGTAAATTCTCCATAACAGTTGTCTGCGAATATAATCAAATCACTACGGATCTCTCTCACCCGCTTCACCATGTCCCCAATTTGCTGAACAGTAAAGGAGGCTCTCCAGTCATAGCCTCTTGAGCGCTGAATGCCAATCACTTTCGTGCGCTCGGTGATTTCGCTTTTAACAGAAGTCCAATCTACATTCCCATCTGGCAGAAGCGGAACCATTTTCACGTTAATGCCCCAATCTGCAAGCGAGCCTGTACCATCATGCTCCTTCCCAATCACTTTATGTAATGTATCATAAGGCGAGCCTGTAATGTACAGCAGCTCATCGCCTGGGCGCAATACAGCAAACAAAGCAATCGATATTGTATGCGTGCCTGATACAAAATGTGGTCGTACTAATGCCGCTTCTGCACCGAATACATCCGCGTACACTTCATCCAGCACCTCTCGGCCGCGATCGTTATAGCCATAGCCCGTGGAATTGGCAAAATGATAATCACTTACCTTGTGCTTTTGAAACGCTTGAATGACCTTCCACTGATTCCGTTCTGCGATATGCTCGATCTGACGGGTCATTGGCGAGATTTTTTGCTCTATCTTTTGCTCCATTGCTTGTAGTTCTGGTGTCCAGTTCATTTGATCTTCGTTTCCCCTTGCTGAATGATTTCCTAATATAAGCATCATCATAACATGAATCGTCTGACTTGTTATGTAAAGAATCCTCATGAATTCCTCAGCGCGTTCAGCAAAAATAAAAGCTCCCCGTCAATCTGACGTGGGAGCACGCTGTCTCGTATACAAGCCGCCGCTCATACTTGCGTATGATACATGCCCTTATATCTAGTATACCTTATTTTCGCTCTACTTTTAAATCCTCTGCATGAAGCGACATCAACTCTAGCTTCCCGGGAGACAGCTCTGGGTATTGCTGCAAGAGCCTGACAGCTTGATTGCGCATCGCCTTTTCCATCAAATTTCGAACAAATCGCGCGTTGCTGAAGAGATGTGGCGACATCACCTTTTCTTCTAGAACCATATCCTTCAGTACTGCAAGCGCTTGGGGAACAAGCACATAATCTTGATCCTTTGCCATTGTCTCTGCAATCTGAAGCAATTGATCCACCTGGTAATCGGGAAAATCGATGTGAATGGGAAAACGAGACGGCAGTCCGGAGTTCGTTTGAATCAAGGATTCCATTTCATCGGAATAACCGGCTAAGATAAGCACGAACTGGTTTTTATGATCTTCCATGGCCTTGACAAGCGTATCCACGGCCTCCTTGCCAAAGTCCTTTTCACCGCCGCGTGCCAAGCTGTAAGCTTCATCAATAAACAGCACTCCGCCCATCGACTTCTTCAGCAGATCTCTCGTCTTCTGAGCCGTATGGCCAATATACTCCCCAACCAAGTCCGCCCGCTCCGCTTCTATCAAATGCCCTTTGCTCAAGATTCCTAGCTGTTGAAACATCTTCGCCATTATGCGTGCGACTGTTGTCTTTCCCGTCCCAGGGTTGCCTTTAAAAAGCATATGATACACTTGATTCGGGCTTGTTAATCCAGCTTGCGCTCGTCTTTGGTTCATCTGAATCATGGCATAAAGCTCAAAAGCGATATCCTTAATATGCTGGAGACCGATTAACCGATCAAACTCTTTGCTTATTTCTGCAAACGTATGATGCCGCTCCAGATCTATGCCAGTTGAGCTCTTCTCAGCGTTTGTATTCGCTGTTTGGGGTTGATCATACGGCCTAAGCACCACATTAATTTGACGGGACGGACGATTCTGCGTTACTGGATCAGTAGAAGCCTGGGCCGCCTGAGAACGACTATGCATAAGACTCACCCTCTCGACAATCATCAAAATGCTTAGAGCCATTTTAAAAGTCCTAGCCACTAAAGCCAGCATATGCTAGCGATTCTCAGGTTATTAGAAGAATTACAGCCACAACTCGTCCCATTTCCATTTTGTATAGGCTAAGGTTTCCCTACTGAAATATTTGATCGGCGATAGGACCTGACTGCTCACGGTTTCTACATTCACATACGAATAGCCGAGCTTTTCAGCAATTTCTCGTGCACGCGTCCCATGAAAATCATGCGTGATGATGGTAACTGTGCTTTCATCACCTGCATTCATTTTCGTCAATAGGGGCTGTGTAAATTTAAGATTTTCCAGAGTGCTCGTTGACTCATTCTCTAAATGTATATGTTCAGGAGGGATGCCATGCTCTATTAAATAGTTTCTGCTGCCTTCTGCTTCTGAGTATGGATCACTCTGATGTCCTTTTCCACCTGTCACAATAATCTCTTTGAACCTACCTTGGTTATAGAGCTCAACAGCGAGCTGCAATCGTTCTGTTAATCCCGGACTAGGACGTTCTCCCCACATGGCTGCACCAAGAACGATCCCAACATCCGTAGGATCATGCGTGGATGCACCACCTGCCTTCGCGATTTGCAGCTGAGTGTAGCCTGTCCAGCCAATCCCAATTAACACAATAATAAGCAGAGATATAATCACCTTCGGAATACGCCGCTTGCGCCCGCCTCCCTGCCGAATAAGAGAGCGAGGGTTTGAAACATCTTTGCCAGAATACATGCTGCATTCACCTCCTAGATGGGGAAAAAGAGGACACAAGCGTCTTGTTGTCCTCTTTCTCTTCTGTTCATGGATTAAGTTAAAGTTACATCATTATGCTGCAGGCTGCTCTTGCTGCACGTCGACTTCTCCATCGGTTCCGGGGTCAATCGTGTTGGTATCGCCATTCGTTTCTGTAGATCCGTCTCCTTCTCCACCTGAATTGCCGTTACCACCACTATTACCGTTGCCATTTCCGTTATTGCCACTGCCATTATTTCCTGAGTTGCCGCCCTGTTCACCGTTGCCTTCTTGCGAACCTCCGCCTGGCTCTTGGCCGCCATTGTTGCCATTGCCATTTCCGCCATCTGGTGGAGTTACTTCTCCACCAGGCTCATTAGGATCTGTTGGATCTGTAGGCGGAACATTCGGATCAACTGGAGGCTCCACACTCTCGTCAGCCGGGATGGAAACCGATACTTCGCTCGACTTGCCATATTCATCAGGATTATCGTCGCTTGTCGCCGTTACATAGTACGTATACGACTGGCCTGGGAACACTCCTATATCTTCTGCATTCCGTACAGCAACATCTGCTAGGATCTTCGTGAACTGCTGCTCTTCAGCAGATTTGCGGTATACATGATACTTCACATTGGATCCTTCAATGGCATTCCAGGTAAGCGATACGGTTTTCGTATTTTCAGAATAAGAAGCGGATAATCCGCCAATAGATGCTTGCGGTTTCTCAACTGGCTTATCCTCAACATTATTTGGCTTGCCGAAGCTTCCGCCATCTACACCAGCAAGCGCCTTGCTCATTATTTTGCTGAATAGTGCCGCTGGCTGACCGCTGCTTCCCTTCATAACATGATCTTTATCGGTCTTGTCGTATCCCATCCACACCGCTGCTGTCCATTGCGGTGTGTAACCGACAAACCAGAAATCACGGCTTCCAGAACCATTGTAGCCTGGGATGGAATGCTGCGTGGAACCTGTCTTGCCTGCTACTGGACGATCCATCTGAGCAGCACGACCTGTACCGCTGCGTACAACTTCCTCCATCATTTGCGTCATGTAATAAGCGGTTTGTTCCTTCATGACTCGTTTTGCTTTTTCAGCCTTGTAGGCATATACCTGCTTGCCGTTGCGGTCATCAATCTTCTTGATGCTGTAGGAATCGTAATGGATTCCTCCATTCGCAAATGCATTATAGGCCTCCGCCATTTCAATTGGGGTTGCCCCTCTCGTCAAACCGCCAAGCGCAATCGAAAGGTTATAGTCTTCGTCATCAAGATCAATGCCCATGTTTTTCGCAAAATCAAAACCATTCTTAAGCCCAATTTCATTCAACAGCCAAACGGCTGGCAAGTTCGTCGAACGCTTCACTGCCTCTGTCATTTCAATCGCACCAACGTACTTATTGCTGCCAAGGTCAGTTGGACAGTAATTGCCGAAGCATTGCTTATCATCTCTAAGTGTCGACCAAGGGAAGTATTCCCCGGATTCAATCGCTGGCGCATAAGAGACAATTGGCTTAAAGGAGGAACCTGGCTGTCTCTTAACAGTTACCCGGTTCAGTCCCTTGACGGCATAATCGCGACCACCCATCATCGCAACAATCGCACCATTAGAGTGGTCAGTAATGACCATTGCACTTTGAGAAAGCACATCCGTGTTGCTCTCTTCAAAGTTATCCGCATTTTGGTATTCCTCAAACATCGCTTTTTGCGCTTGACTATCCATCGTCGTGTAGATTTGGTAGCCACCGCGGCGAAGCTGGTCCTCCGTCAAGCCTGTACGTTCCTCCACTTCCTCCATCATGTAGTCAATAAAGGATTGGTATGCAGAAGTACCGGAGGATGTGCTGCCCTCTTTCTTCGAAGGCGCCATCGTTGGATCGTACTCCACTTTCTTCGCTTCTTGGAACTCCTCTTCGGTAATGAATCCTTGTTCCTTCATCAAGCTCAGTACGACGTTTCTGCGCTCCTTGGAACGCTCAGGATTCCGAAGTGGGCTATAGTGTGAAGGCGCCTTTGGAATAGCCGCCAGCGTCGCCATTTGCCACACCTCAAGATCATTAAGATCCTTTATGCCGAAATAGGTATAGGCTGCTGCCTTAATGCCATATGCCCCGCTGCCGAAATAAATGCGGTTCAAGTACATGGTGAGTATTTCGTCCTTCGTATAGTGATTCTCAATCGCTAATGCGATGGACATCTCCGTCGCCTTACGGAAAAATGTTTTATCCGAAGACAAGAACATATTTTTGGCAAGCTGCTGCGTAATGGTACTACCACCCTCAACCAATCCGCCAGCCATAACGTCCTTTACCATCGCACGGCCGATGGACCATAAATCCACACCTGCGTGCTCATAGAATCGACGGTCTTCTGTCGCCACGAAAGCATCTTCGACCTTCTTCGGAATTTCTCCTGGTTCAGCAATCTCACGATTGCTCTCTGCGGCGCCAATCTTACCTAGCTCGACTCCCTTCCGATCATAGATCGTAGAGGCGACAGCCAGCTCGAACATATCCTGTTCCCGATATTCATTCATTAATCGTTCGCCATTTAGTAATATAAATAAATAACCGCCTACCGCACAAAAAACAGCAAACGTAGTGGTGAAAAACATTAGCCACCAAGTCTTCTTCCAAGTCCAGCGCTTCTTAGGCTTCGGCGCTTGCTTGCGCTGATTAGAAGCCTGCGATCGACTGGGACGTTGTGGATGAGAACGTGATCGATAATCTTCTCTAGACATTCTTTCCGACTCCCTTTTCCCTTAAAATGCTCTATCTTTCTATACGTGGATACCCAATAACCATGACTTTGTAACAAGTCCCTCCGCGTTGAACCATGAATGACAGATTCATGCCTATCTGACGGACTAGGGTAAGTATAACCCTTCATCACCGTCAAAAGGTTACATGAATGAAAAGAACAACCCTGTTGGGGTTGTTCTCATCAGAGTTCTATCCTATTAGACGTTTCATTTTCAATAAAGTTTCAAAAACTCTTCTGCTTTCAAGGCTCAACCAGTATGAAACGGACAGGATAGCATCTCGTTTCTTCTTACGATTCTGCAGAGTTGTCCTGCATCAAGGATACATTGCGCATTGGCGTAAAGGTAGAGATGGCATGCTTAAATACCATCTGTTGACGTCCGTCACTGTCGATGACGATCGTGTAGTTATCAAAGGCACGAATAATGCCTCTGATTTGGAAACCATTCGTCAAATATACGGTTACTGGAATGCTTTCCTTGCGCAATTGGTTCAAAAACGTATCTTGGATATTAATAGGCTTGTTCATCGTCCGTAACCCCCATCATCATTCAGATTGTGTTGAAATATATTCAACCTCTTACCGAAACTTTCCTGCTGTAAGCTCGCAAATTTCTAACAATTGTTGTTCGTACTTCGAACTGTCCGTTACATCCAACCATTGAATATCCTTCATATGACGGAACCAGGACAGCTGACGCTTGGCAAATCTGCGTGTATCTCGCTTCAGCAATGAGACAGCAGCTTCATATGACATCTCGCCTTCTAGGTAGGCCGCAATCTCCTTGTAACCGAGTCCTTGCATGGAAGTCATTTGCCGGGTATAGCCCAGATCAAGCAGGTGTTGAACCTCTTGAACTAGACCTTCCTCAAGCATAAGATCAATTCGATCCTCTATTCGTTTATATAGCAATTGCCTATCCATTGTCAAACCAATCATGAATAAGTCGTACTTGGGCTCGCGCTTTTGCCCAGCCAGCTGATCAGACATCTTGCTGCCAGTGAGATGGTAAATTTCCAGCGCACGGATGATTCTGCGCACATCATTCGGATGCAGGCGAGCCGCGGACTCAGGATCCACTTCATTCAGCTTGGCATGTAGGGCTTCGTTCCCATGCTTCGAGGCATACTCAGCCATCTCGCTGCGGAATGCCTCATCGGACCCCTCTTCACTGAATTCGAATCCGTAGCAAACGGACTCTACGTAAAGGCCTGTACCACCGACGATAAATGGAATGCTGCCGCGATCACATATTTCCTCAATTAGAACCGAGCAGCGCTCTTGAAATTCCGCCACTGAAAATGGTTCATCCGGCTCATGAATATCCATCATGTGGTGCACAATTCCTTCTTGCTCTGAAGCAGGCAGCTTCGCAGTGCCGATGTCCATTTTCCGATACACCTGCATGCTGTCGCCTGAAATAATCTCTGCGTTAACATGCTTCGCAAGCTGCAGGCTCAGCTTCGTTTTGCCGACTGCCGTAGGACCGACAAGCACGAGAAGTGGACGCTTGGCATTAGTTGTTATCGGCAATATCTATCACTCCATAAGCTAATTTAGATCCGGAAAGCTCCACACGATCAAATCCGAGCCGTTCGAATTCGCCGCTATTTCGAAGCTCCTTTAGGACGACGGTCTTACGAGCGACTCGTCTTGCCTCTTGTATGGATTCCATACGAAGCGAGGCATGGTTTGCAACTTGACGCAAGGGAACAATGGAAGCTGATTCCTCCACCGGTTCACGGAACATCGGATCAAAGTATACAATATCGACGGACTTGTCCTCCATTTGCTTAAGCTGATCCAAGTGCTCGCCATGACGCATCTCAATGCGTCTCATCGCTTCATTGATCTCAGGCACTTGTGACTCATAATGGCGAAGTCCAGCCTTGACCAAGGCATAGAGAGAAAGCTCACTCTCGCATGCGATGACATGGCCTTTATCCCCAACCGCAATAGAGAAGACAAGCGAGTCACTGCCAAGTCCAGCCGTGCAGTCGAGAACGATGTCATCCGCTTCCACGCGAGAAGCCCGTATCATGCCATCCGATCGGCCAGCAAGCAGTCGCTTAGCTCGAATAAACGCCATGCTAGGATGATAGGTCATATCCGTCTGACCCACACGTACAAATCTGACACTATGGTTCATAATGATGAGAAAGTCTTCATCCCTATACTTTTTCACCATGCGCGGCACAGATTGCCCTTCCCTAACAACATATCGAGCACCTAATTCCTTTGCTAACTTCTGAGCGTGATCGATCCATTCCGCTGAGGTAGAATCCCCCGTTGTTACGATCATAGGTGCCTCCTCATTATAACCAGGTTTCAAAAACAATTACAAATGTCAGAAGTCCTTTGAATCGACTTCACATGTTAGTGATCAAATGTTACATGACGCGCTTAAACATCTTCTCCAGATCATAAGTGGTAAACTTCACTACGATAGGTCGGCCATGCGGACAAGTATAAGGCTGATGGCAGGCCGCAAGGCGAGCGATTAATGTCTCTGCCTCTGCGTCCGTGATGCGCTGATTCGCCTTAATAGAAGCCTTACAAGAGCACATGATTGCTGACGCTTCTCGCATCGTACGGATATCTGGAGACTTCTCCTTTAGAACCCAATCCATCATTTCATGGATAAGTGCCTCTTCTTCTCCTGAAGGGAACCAGTATGGATGGGCACGGATCAAAAATGTCTGCGATCCAAACGGCTCCAGAATGATTCCAACCTGCTCCAGCAAATGCATACGCTCACGTATCCGATCTGCCTCATTCGGCGTATATTCAATCGTAATCGGAATAAACAGCTCCTGCGATGCCTCGGCAGGCTTTCCGAAGGCTTCTACATAATATTCGTAATTAACCCGTTCATGGGCCGCATGCTGGTCGATTAAGTAGAGCCCCTCCTCGTTTCCGCATATGAGATAGGTCCCATGCAGCTGGCCTATCAAGGAAAGCGAAGGAAACGGAGGCAAGCTTACGTCAGCAGGCGGCTTCTCCAGCACTCGATTCCATGAAGATAGATTTGCGCGCGCTTTCTCCGCTTCGGCTCTCGTTGAGACCCCCACACCCTGCCTGTCGTTGCGATGAGGGGCTGCACCAGCATGCGAAATGTTCCGTTCTGCTTCACGC
This sequence comes from Paenibacillus sp. 1001270B_150601_E10, assembly GCF_015558675.1. Lineage (GTDB taxonomy): Bacteria > Bacillota > Bacilli > Paenibacillales > Paenibacillaceae > Paenibacillus_B. Next base: position 144,534 of record NZ_JADMOL010000001.1, read on the forward strand.
TGCTGTGTCGACGTCTCAGAAACGCGAGATGGAGAACGATCTCGATCCTTTCCATATTCTTTAGAATCAGAGACTGGGTTGAATCCTGCCTGATCTTTAAGCGCCTCATTCTGCGTTAGGTAATCGCTTCGGCTCTCTCGGAGCGATGTTGATGTAGATGCTGTTCGTTCATCTTGAGAAACAAATTGATCTGGAACTTGTTCCGCAGCCTTAAAGCCGGATGATGAATGCTTTACTTCAGAAGAAGCAGCCTTATCCTGCACTTCAGGCACTTCAAATGTTGAACTTGCTTGCGTTAGCCGCTCGCTTACAACCGCTCCTTGGTTGGATACGGCATTCTGCTTGTTCTGCTCTTCTTGATCAGAAGGAGCAGGCTCACTGGGAACGAGAGCACCTCTTGAAATGACAGGCACGCCTCGTTCATCTGTTACTGCCGCCCAGCTCCACTGCTCCTGCTCGACGAAGGTCTTCACCTTCGCCTTAGGATTCGGGGCCGCACTCGGGATCAAGGGCTCGCTCACCAGCTCATGACGGAAGCTCTTCTCGATAAATTCAGCGAGCTCTGCTTCCTTGCTGAATCGAACTTCCATCTTGGAAGGATGCACGTTCACATCAACCAGCGTTGGATGCATCTTCACCTGCATGACTATGACTGGAAAGCGGTTGATCGGAAGCAGGGTATGGTATGCTCTCAGTGCTGCTTGATTCAAAGAATAGCTTCGCACATATCTTCCGTTTACAAACCAAGACATCGCATTTCGATTGGAGCGCGTAAGCTCTGGCTTGCCAATATAGCCTGAGATGCTGTAGTCTAGCTGTTCCACTTCGATAGGTATCATTTGCTTCGCAGTGTGCACGCCGTAAATGGCCGCAACGACCTGCTTCAAATCACCGTTTCCAAGCGTCTGAAGCAAGGTATGGTCATTATGCTTCAGGGTGAAACCAATCTCTGGATAGGACAGCGCCAATCGATAGATCAGATCGGATATATGACCGAGCTCCGTCTGAATTGATTTCATATATTTAAGTCGTGCTGGCGTATTATAGAACAGCTCACGCACGGTAAACATCGTTCCCTGCATGGAAGGAGCGGAATCATGTTTAATAAGCTGTCCGCCTTCCATTTGAATCACGCGGCCAAGACCGCTATTGTCAGTTGCAGTGAGCATCTCAAGCTTCGATACTGCCGCAATACTCGGCAGCGCTTCGCCGCGAAAGCCAAGGCTTCGAATCGAAAAGAGGTCACGATTCGTTTGAATCTTGCTGGTCGAATGACGCAGAAAGGCAGTCTCTACATCATCCTCAGCAATGCCTGCTCCATTATCCTTGACTTGTATAAGCTGAAGCCCGCCTTCCTCGACAGTAACGTCGATCCGGCTGCTTCCGGCATCAATGGCGTTCTCGACAAGCTCCTTTACGACAGAGGCCGGTCGTTCAACAACCTCACCGGCCGCAATCTGGTTTGCTAGCTGATCATCCAGCACATGTATGACGGCCATCTGCTCTCCACCTCATTTCGTCTAATGTAGGGCAATTAACCTTAACCTTTAATAGACCGCGCGCTTCTCATCAATTCATGAAGGCGATTCATCGCATCAAGCGGTGTCATCCCCATGACATCCACCTCGCTCAGTTCCTTGATCAGTCTTTCCATCTCTAATGATGGGAAGGAACCACTCATTGCATCTTGAACGGGAGATGCTAAGGATTGAGAGTTAGAGGCGGCGTCTAGTTGATTTTTGTCATTCGTGAGATCGTTCTTCGCGGCAGGGTCCTCACTGGCCGCTGCAGATTCTTTTGTACCACTGTCCATACCGAACAAGTCCAGCTGAACAGGGCTTTCCTTCAGCATATCCGCTGCCGAGGCCTGTCTCTGATAGGCCACTGCCCTATCATCATGATCATCCTCATGACTATCATTCTTGGCGACCATATGCTCGTAGCGCGTAAGAAGATCATAGGAACGATCTATGATGGAATTCGGCAAACCTGCAAGACGGGCAACATAGATGCCATAGCTCGTGCTCGCAGCACCTGGAACAAGCTTGCGGAGGAATGTGATATCATTTCCACTCTCCTGTACCGCCATACATACATTGAGAAGTCTTGGAAGATGCTGATCTAAATGCGCGAGCTCATGGAAATGCGTCGAGACGAGTGCTTTACAGCCGATATGATCATGGACATATTCAATAACCGCTTGAGCGATGGACATGCCTTCGCTTGTTGATGTCCCCCGTCCAAGCTCGTCAATAATGACAAGGCTGCGGCGTGTGGCTTTTTCCGTCATCACTTGAATGTCCATCATCTCTACCATGAACGTACTCTGTCCGCCAATGAGATCATCGGCAGCGCCTATTCGAGTGAAAATGCGATCGATAAGCGGGATGAAAGCATGTTCTGCCGGAACAAAGCATCCGATCTGTGCCATGATGCAGATCAAGGCAACTTGGCGCATATATGTGCTTTTACCCGCCATGTTAGGGCCAGTAATCAAGAGCATAGCCGACTGCTCTTCTTGAAGCAGCGTATCGTTCGGCATGAAGCTGCCGCTCTGCATAACCGCCTCTACGACAGGGTGGCGGCCATGTTGAATATCCAGGTTAAAGCCGGCATGAATGGTTGGCTTAACGAAGCGCTGCTTCGCACTGACAGCAGCCAAGGACTGATACACATCCAGCTCGGCGATACACTCTGCCAGCGCTTGGAGCCGCTTAATATGCTCGTTGATCTTTTGTCTAAGCTCTGCAAACAGCTCATACTCAAGGCCTGTCATTTTATCCTCAGCTTCAAGAATCAATGCTTCTTTTTCCTTTAGCTCAGGGGTCACGAAGCGTTCTGCATTCGCTAGCGTCTGCTTGCGCTCATATCGCCCTTCTGGTAACGAAGATAAGTTCGACTTCGTCACTTCGATATAATAGCCAAACACTTTGTTATAGCCGATTTTTAGGGAACGGATGCCGGTGGCTTCACGCTCACGGCGCTCCAGATCCGCAATCCAGCGCTTGCCGTTTGTGCTTGCTTCCTTTAACTGATCCAAATATTCATGATAGCCTTGCTTGATCAGATTGCCGTCGCGGACAGAGATGGGAGGCTCATCCACAATGGCCTGCTCAATCCAGGACGCAATGTCCTCACAGGTGTCCATTTGTTCTGCAAGCTGCTGAAGCGTGTTGGAGCTCATACTCAAGCATAGCGACTTCAGTGCAGGAACCTTATGAAGCGACTGCTTCATGGCAATAAGATCACGGCCATTCGCCGTTCCAAAAGCAACCCGGGCCACAAGACGCTCTAAATCATAGATGGCGGATAACTGCTCACGAAGCTCTTCACGCCAGATCAGTTGATGATACAGCGTATCTACGGCTTCCAGACGGGCATCAATAGCAGATTGGCTTAGAAGTGGCTTATCGATCCAGCGACGCAGGCAGCGGCCGCCCATTGAGGTCTCCGTTCGATCAAGCAGCCATAGCAGCGAGCCCTTCTTCGCCCGCTCCCTTACCGTCTCCGTCAACTCAAGATTGCGCCTTGTGAATGGATCCAGCACCAAATACTGATCCGGCTCTATTTCTCGAATTGTCGTCAACTGACCTAGAGAACGCTTCTGCGTTTCGCCAAGATACGCCATCATCATGCTGACAGCCTGTTGTCGCTCCACATCGAGTCTACTCCACGAAGCTTCACCGAACTGCTTCCTTGCCAGCTTCTCATCACGGTCTGCCCATGGCGTAAACAATACACGCTGCGACCAGCCAAGCGTATATGGCTTCACCTGCTCGATTAGGTCTTCATCACCGATAATCTCACTTGGCAAATATACATTCAGCTCATCCATAAGCCAATTGATCTGCGCCAAGGAGGAAGTTACCGTAAGCTCGCCTGTTGAGAGGTCACAAGCAACAATCGCCATCTTGCCTTCTGCTTTTGTAACACCGATAAGATAGTGGTTCTTCTTCTCATCGATTGTCTTGCCTTCCATTACGGTCCCAGGCGTAACGATACGTACGATTTCCCGCCGCACCACTCCTTTTGCAGCTGCAGGATCCTCGACTTGCTCACAAATGGCTACTTTATACCCCTTTTCAATCAATCGCTGAATATAGTTGTCAGCAGAGTGGTAAGGAACGCCGCACATCGGAATGCGCTCTTCCGCCCCTCCCTCTCTGCCTGTCAAGGTTATCTCTAATTCTTTAGATGCAAGCAGGGCATCATCAAAGAACAATTCGTAAAAGTCTCCAAGGCGAAAGAACAAAAAGGCGTCTTTCGCCTGTTCTTTAATGGATAAATATTGCTGAATCATCGGCGTATACGATGCCATCTCTTTTTCACCGTCCTCTGTTAAATAACTTGTCTATTATAGCAAAAAAAGAGCGATTCCTCACCCTTTCATGTCATATAGGAGCCTGATTTCTCGGAACCCCTACAACCATGCGGATGATAGATCCTCGCTCTCGTTCCATGTCCAACCATTTTTAATTCGCTCATGCAATCGTTCAATCCAAAATCGCTTGGAACCGCCTGCCCTTGCAGCGATATCCATAAGCAAGGTTTGCGCAAGCTCTCGATATTGCTCTTTATGTCCTTCTGTGAAGGAATAGACCAAGGCAGGACGCAAGCTGTCTCGATGCGAGAGCTCCCGGTAATGCTCAACTGCAGCTGCAAATAGACTTAATACCTCCATTGTAAGTTCTGGTGTAATGGCAAAACAGGGCAGCGTGCGATATTCGAAGCCGCCTTCACCCTGATACTCCTGCATACGAATATCTCCCAGCATGCCATACTTAGGCCGGCGGGAAGTTCCCTCACCCGCTGTAGGCTCCAACAAAGACACCGGCAAGGCAACATACATATCCAGAGCGCGGCTCATCTCCGGCGTAAGCGGAATGCCGGACACATGGAGATGTCCGCCAATAGGGAGCAGCGGATGAGGCAGTGATCCTCCACACCATTTAACCGAGTTAACATAATTAGGTTTATGTTGTTTATAATCCTTCAGCTTAGCATCTATCCATTTCCAAGCTTGCAGCATGGCATCATGCAAATGATGAAGAAGTCCGTCCAGAGTGGTAGACGGCCTAGGCCTAAGCTCCATTAACGGATACAACACGCGTCCATGAATGCGAACCGCATCACAACCTGCGACACCGCCATAAGGCAAAAATCTCGATGCGGAAATGACGCTCCCGCTGCTCGCGTCCTTCAGCACATACTCCAGATCCATCCCGTACTTGATCGCAGCGTGCTCTCGATGCTGAACATAATGAGCGAATTCCTTTGCCTGCTTCAACAGCTGCTCTTCATAACGCTTCCAGACCCAGCTTGGGGTTGCTTGTCTTGACACAGGGAAGCATTGGAGCACAACATCTCCTTCCTGCGGCTCATCCAACACCCCTGCTGCTGTCACGTGAACATTCGGGTCGTGAGGTATGCCTTGGAGAGTGATTTGTAGGGTATCCCAGCTTAAGGCATAAGCGGCTCGAATCGCGATTCGGCCGAGTCTTCGGTAAGGCGGCTTCTGCCAATCATTCACCGGTTGAACCTGCATATAACCATTTGGCTGTATCAATGTTGTACCGCACGCCGCAATATCGAATTGATTTACCCAAAAAGTAACCGTGCGCACATAGCGTGTCTCTTTCGTCATGATCTTTCGTCCCCAGACAGCTTGAGGAGACGTTTGAATCCCGCATCGCTGAAGATGGCTTTTCATTGATTCATGCGTCCAGTCACGTCCATATCGATTAATGAGCGTAAACCGTTCCGCACTCTGTCCAATGCATGCCATTCGTTCTAGACTCGATCGAATCCACTCCGTCCTGCCTGCGAGCCAAATCAATCCTTGCTGCGTATACAAGCACTCAATGTCGTTTTCCCTAGTCTTCTGGGCTTCTTCCCAGATTCGAAGCTGAACAGGATCTTTAAGCTTAACAATTCGCTCCTTATTCTTCACAAAATGCATTCATACCCCTCCAAAGATTCGATTCGATCGAGATACTCACCCAATTCCATCCAAATAGGGCTTGGGGAAAAGAAAAAGAGGGCTTGCGCCCTCGTCGAAAACTATCCTTGTGCATATGTTGATGTAGAAGCGATAAGGAAAAGAGAAAACGCCGCATGGGCTTGCGGCGATTCTGTTACACCTCATCTGATAAATCTGGATCAAAGTCATCGTATTCACTCGTGCTTACACCGAAGTCGTAGTCCTTATCTGCATAATCATTGCAGCCATTCGGGCATACACGAACGCATACTTTTGTTTCTGCGATCATCTCCACTGCAAATTCACGTTCAACACGTATCGCGACACTCGTTCCGCTGGACGTCACACTCGCCTCGACACAGTTTGGCTCCTGCGTTGCCTCCGCAGAGACCTCCTCCGTTGAAGAGCGATGTTTCGGATCCACATAGGACAATGGAACGAGTTCTACATACGAAACAGTCTCTTTCGCAACATCGGTCTGAGAATTGTTGTTGTACGAGTACCAGATGTTAATATCATAAGTACCGATAACCTCAATCCCATCCCCCGCCCGCACCGCCTCATATTGATGGTTAATAATCCATGCCCCCAATATGCTGGTCGGATTGTGAGGCGGAGTGACCGTATGTGTGACAACGGAGAACTTACGACCTTTGCCGCAAACCGCTTTTGTGATGATTTCTCGGCAGTGGTGTTTATCTGTAATTGCCATCCTAGGACCTCCTCCATACAATCATTCAATTAAAGTGTATGCACGAGATAGGCGATTGTTGATTAATTGGACGACAATAAATTAAAAGAGATTGAAAGCTTACCAATCTAACGCGCTAACCCCGTATTTTAATATATGTAGAGATCCGATTGGAAATGAGTGCCGGCAATGAGAGAGGCAATCCGTTTCCAAGTTATGGCGTAAATAATGAGTGGGGTTGAATATTAACGAGATTAATTTCTTGTTTCACTTTTTTCGCGACTTTTAGATATTGCTTAATCTCTCGAATAAGCTGGAAAAGAGTAGCCCGAACCTCAAACTCCTCCCTGCTTTTTGGAAGCTCCATGAACTGCAGCTGTTCATCCAGTTCCACTATCAATTGCTCTGTCTTTCCTGTGTATTCAGGGTCCTTAACATCCTCGCTCAACTGTTCCATAAGATTCGCAACGCGCAGGTTCTGCGGCAAGGCTAGATAAATCTCAGATAACAATTGAAGCATGTTATTGATTTGATCTAGCTGCGATTTTCTCATATAGAAATATAAGAGCCAGCGCTCCTCATCCTTCATATCCTCAGAAGGCATGATATGATTCTCTAAAGCTTTTGAAGCAAGCGTTATGCCTTCTTCAATCTTGTCCGACGCCTCCATAAGTTCATGTCCATCCCAGATCATCGAGGTATCCTGCAGATTCTCGCTCATCTTCTTAAAAATTGTAGAGAAGATTGTATCCACAGCCTCTCTCGTTTGCTTTAGCTTCAAATCCTCTCTAGGCATATAAACCATGTTTACCACCGTAGCTGCTCCAAGTCCGCAGATAAGTTGGAGCACAACGTCCCCTACCATGAGAAACGACGGCTCTCCGCTCTTATAGAAACTGAAGACTACAACTGCGCTGGTTACAATTCCTTGCTGAAAATTCAGTTTCGCACTAATGGGAAACGAGATCAGAATATAAATGGCGAGGACCCATAGATGAAAGCCCAGCAGGCTGAAAAGGATCCAAGCAATCACCAAGCTCACAAGCGAGGCGAACAAGCGCTCGGAAACCGATTTGACGCTTCTTTTGCGCGTTACGTCTACAGCAATAATTGCGAGTGTACCTGCTCCAATTGGATTATGCAGACCGATGGCACTAGCTACCAGTATCGCTAGAATAGCTGCAATGGCTGTTTTAATGACGCGAAATCCGACAAATCCAAAGATCATAGGTCATTTCCTTCCTTTACTCACAGCAATCGCTGCATGACTAATATGGGTATGACATGAATTATACTGCTGCCCTACATCGGATGCAAAGAAATTGATGAAAGTTTTTCGTTGTCTTTTCATGAAAATCATTTTAGTTGTTACATCATCTTTCCCAACTCTTGTCAGCTTCAAGCCAGCATAAGGCGCTAATTCAGACATCTTCGCACATAAAAAGGCTCCCTGCATCAAGCAGGAAGCCTTTTTTTCGATGGTAAGCGATTTATTTATTCAGCCTCTTCTACTGCTTCCTTCTCCTCAGCCTCTGAGCTGCCTTGCGGCGCTACAATAGAAGCAAGCAATGTATCAGGCTGCGCTATTAGAGTCAGTCCTTCAGGAAGCTTCACATCCGCAGCGTGAAGTTTGTCCCCGATCTCTAGAGAACTTAAATCTACTGGAATCGAGTGAGGAAGCAAGGCAGGCAGCGCCTCGACCTCAATCTCTGTTACCACGTGCTGCGTGATGCCGCCTTTTTCAGCACCTTTTGGCGTGCCCTCGAACTCAAGCGGAATGTTTGCACGGATCGGTTGATTGTCTCGTACAACAAAGAAGTCCGCATGCTTCGGCTCTCCGTCGATCGCTTGAATCTCTTTTAGAACGGCATGGACAGGCTTATCGGATTCAACAGTAAGCTCGAACATTTCAGCGCCTCCACGCTGGAGCAGCTTTTTCAAATCTCTTGCTTGTACATGGACCGGAATATTCTCTGCAACTGCACCGTAAACGATTGCAGGTATCCGCCCTTCCTCCCGTAATTGATGGAGTGTTGACTTATGATCAGCACTTCTTCGTTCTGCGGTCAATTGAAACAATTGATGTTTATTGCTCATTTGCTTGACAGCCTCCTTGTGCACAATGCCCAAAGCTACGAATTGCATGATATAAGGCATTTGAAATATGTATTCTATTTACCCAGCCTGTCCAGCAATGAAACAGGAAAGAAACGCCACTGTATTTTTTGAAAATCAGCAGGCTCCCTTCCATATCCTTTTACAAAGGTGAACATCATCTGCTCTCAACGATTCCATCACCCTATTCTTCGACGCGTAAGGAATCGCTCGAGATAAGATACCCCTTGATACATCAGAGTTGCCATGATCGCAATCAATACAATCGATGCCATGACCAGGGTGAAGTTGAACACCTGAAATCCATATATAATGAGATAACCAAGTCCAATCTTCGCAACGAGAAATTCTCCAACGATGACACCAACCCACGCGAGCCCCACATTCACCTTCAACGTTGAGATAATGGCTGGTATTGAGGCAGGAAGCACCACTTTGCGAAATACCGTCCGACGATTCCCTCCAAATACTTGAACGACCTTAATGTAGTTGGAATCTACCTCACGAAAGGCTTGATAGACGACTAATGTCGTGATGATTACCGTAATCGACAAAGTCGTGGCCACAATGGCGGAGAAGCCTGGGCCAAAGCCGACGATAAATAAAGGCCCGAGCGCCACTTTCGGCATACTGTTGAAGACGACCATATACGGATCGAGCACCTTGGCTAAGAATTTCGACCACCAGATCAAAACGGCTATTGCCGTACCTAGGATTGTACCAAGCAGAAAGCCTACGATTGTCTCTCCAACTGTCATGAGCAGATGCGGCCAAATGCTGCCGTCCATCATGTCCTTCCAAATTTGGTAACCTACCTTGCTTGGGTAGCTGAATAAGAGCACGTCAATCCACTTTAGTCGTCCTGCAATCTCCCATAGGGACACAAATGCGACTAGGATAATAAGCTGGGTCAGCACAACGGAGAAGCGAAAGGTTCGCTCTTTCTTTTTGTATTGCTGAAAGGAAGCCTGAACTAAACGTGTTGATGAGGTTCGAACCCTGGATTCTGTAGACAATGGATCAGCCATGAGAGCCGCCACCTCCTGTACGATCAGAAGCCTCTAGCTCCATCCACACCTCATGGAATAGATCATTAAATCCTTCTTGCTCGCGGGCATAAAAAGGCTGTACGGAACGAATTTGCTCTGGAATCACAAAGCTTTTTCGAATGCTGCCAGGATTGCGATTCAATACAATGACCCGATCGCTGACGGCTATGGCTTCCGATAAGTCGTGCGTTACGAGTATGGCCGTCTTCTCCCTAAGCTTTAGCGTTTCGACGATAAGGTCCTCTAGCTGAAGCTTCGTCTGATAATCAAGCGCAGAGAAAGGCTCATCCAGGAGCAGAATTTCAGGCTCTGTCGCAAGCGTGCGAACGAGAGCAACACGCTGTCTCATGCCACCGGATAATTGATAGGGATACATCTGTTCAGTACCTCCAAGCCCCATTCCTTCAAGCAGCTGAGAAACCTTCTGCTTCATTTGGTCATTCAGCTGCCCGGTTAGCTCTAGCCCAATGCATGCATTGTCCATAATGGTACGCCAAGGAAACAAGTAATCCTGCTGCAGCATATATCCGACTTTGGAAGAGGTGCCCCGCACCGGATCTCCATTAATGTAGACATGCCCTTCTGTCGGCTTAACAAGTCCTGCTATGATCGATAAGATTGTCGTCTTGCCGCAGCCGCTCGGGCCAACCAAGCTCACAAACTCGCCTGGGGCTATAGAGACGGACAGCTGCTCGATGGCAAGCTTCGCTTCGTTAGGGGTAACATATACGTGAGTGACATCACGAAGTTCTACTGTCGAATACATCCCTCCGCCTCCTTCATTCAACCTTATTCGCTTCATGGGGTCGCTTTCGATTTGGCTTGCTCAGCAAACGAATGATCCACGATCTCATCAAGCTTAACCTCTTGCTTCAGCTCTCCTGCCTGCCTAAGCACATCAAGCAAATTGCCCCACTCTTCTTGATCCAATAATGGATCCGATGCATAAGAGCCCTGTTCCTTATAACGCTTCACCGCACTCGCAACAATCGCTGGATCGGCATCCTTGAAGTAAGGCATAATCAAATCGGCTACCTCATCAGCCGAATGGCCATCTACCCATTGCTGCGCTTTATAAATGGCATTCGTAAACTTTTGAGCTGTCTCTTGATTCTTCTTTAAGTAACTGCTCTTTGCCATATAGACGGTATACGGCAGTCTTCCACTCTCCACTCCGAAGGATGCTACAACATAGCCCTTGCCTTCCTCTTCAAAAATGGATGCCTGCGGCTCAAACAGCTGGACAAACTGCCCTGTACCAGAAGCAAATGCAGATGCAATGTTGGCAAAGTCTACATTCTGAATCAGCTCAAGATCCTGCTTTGGATCGATGCCGTGCTTCTTCAGCGTAAATTCTCCCGCCATCTGAGGCATGCCGCCTTTTCGCTGACCGAGGAAGACGCTGTTCTTGAGATCATCCCAAGTGAAGGCGTCCAGCTTCTCTCGCGACATCAGGAATGTGCCATCCGTTTGTGTGAGCTGAGCAAAGTTCATGACCACATCATCTGAGCCCTGCTGGTATACATAGATGGATGTCTCGGCTCCAACCAGCGCAATGTCAATAACATTCGATAGGAGCGCCGTCATCGTTTTGTCCCCGCCAGCTGTTGTTTGCAGCTCGACTTGCAGTCCTTCTTCCTTAAAAAAATCTTTTGCTAGCGCCACATACTGCGGAGCATAGAATATCGTTCTTGCGACCTCGCCTAGTCGAACCTTCGTCAATTCGCCAGAATCCTTTGAACAAGCGCTGAGCAGCGTACTGATCAACAGAATGCTCGCGACTAGAAGTGAGGCCAGCTTTTGATAGGGTTTCATGCACATAACCTCCCAAGCCTCTTGGCCTTCACTCACCCGCCTATCCAATGAGTGGGCACTTGCTAATGCAGTGTATGCAAATGCCCGAGAAGTGGTAACTCTTGAAAGCAGACCGTGCCAGAAAATGAACGCCATCGGAAGCACGCTATTTTAATCATCAACTTCAAGGACATGTAAGAATTAGGGCTCCTTACAGAAGCATTCCGTTCTGAGATATGCCATCCGTGTCATGTTAGATTCAAAAGGCAAAACGCTTGTTGCTACGATCAAACCAGCCAAGACAGCAAAAAAAGCAGGCCTCCTTCATTAAGGAGATCCTGCTTATTTAAGATTAAGAACAAACAGCATCCGCTGGAGGCTTTTGTTTAAGATTCATGTTCTCATCGCATAGGAGTCCCTTGCAGATGATGAGAGAGTGTGTTCTCTTGCAAACTACCGAGCTTGTTCCTTCAATCCAGGCTGCAGCACGACAGAACCTAGACAAAGAAAGAGGATGGTAAACAAACATAAGACAACAAGATGAAGCCATATAGAGGACAGAGAATTTCCCGCAGCTACAAGCTCTAAGCCGTCCAATGCCCATCGTTGAGGAACGATATACGAGAGCTTTTGCATGTAAGGCTTCATCATAGTGACCGGCCAGAAGCAGCCTCCAATCATGCTTGTTGGAAAAACAAAGGCAAAGCCCATGTTTGAAAAGTGCGAAGTGGATGAAAAGCATGCCCCAAGCATACACCCGATGCTGATTCCTGCACACAAGAACAACTCCAGCAGCACAAACTGCTCTACAGCCCCAATTCCCATCTCAATGCCCATAACAACTCTTGTAATGAACAGCACGATCACAAGCTGAACGGTACCATATAATACAATTCCGATAAAATAGCCTGCTGATATCTCCCAAGACCGTACCGGCGCAGCATAAATTCGCGACATTAGCGTCTTCTGTTTATCCTCTTTCATGACGACAACGGCATTAAGCGCATTGTATAAAATAAATATCATGAACATTCCCATTGCAATACGCAGATTAGGCGCTACCGCTGAATCATTCTTTTCAATGTGATAACTGGGCTTAAGAGCTAGATACGTCTCCAATTGCGATTGGAGGCTTGCTTCTGATAACAGCGTCTTTGCATCTGTTAGACTGGCAAACCTCATCCACTCACGCGTTACTTGCTCGGCTGTGAGCTTCAGTGTAGAGGAGACTTCCTTCAACCCTATTGAAAAAACGCTAAGTTTGGGAGCTTCTTGTTGATTAATCAACTTCCCATAGCCATCAGGAATATAAAGACCCGCTTCCTGCTTCCGTTCGGTTACAAGCCGTTCTGTCTCCACGACACTCTTCGATTCAATCAAATCATAGGTTTTGCCGAGCTCCTTTATTAAGGCATGGGACCATAGACTTTGATCTACGTCAACATAAACAACTGTAGGTTGAGCATGGGTCTGAAACTGAAACATCCCCATAATCAAAGATAACAATAGCGACGGAACAACAAACAGTACAATCCAAGAGCGTTTATTGCCTAGCAGACGGGCAGCCATCTGTTTAGCGATGATAAACATATTCATTTACTCACCACCTTCTTGCTGAAAAATAGCGATATCATAGTCAATACGAAGGCCCATGCAGCTAGAATCCCTATCCCTTTTTGTATGGAGACTGACGTTGCATCCATCATAAAGTTATAAAAGGTTTGCATGCCCCAGTAGGGAAGCGTATAGACACCAACAGCCTCCTGAATGTCAGGAATCAGAACATAACCCCCACTTACGGCCAACATGGCAACAATAATCGTTTGCATAAACGTGTGAAGCGTCTTTGATTGGTCAAACCATACCGCCCCCATCATGCCGATACAAAGAGAGCTAAGCGATAAGAGCGTACATACCACAACCAGTGACAACAGATCAATATGCCATTCTACTCCATAGATCCAAGATGTTAATAGCATGATCACTCCTGCTTGGGCTAGGGAAAGTATCAAATGGGCGAGCAGCAAGCCATAGACGATTTCATAGGGTCTTGCAGGAGTAGACAGCATCCGCTTCAGCGTGTAGTTGGAGCGTTCTACAAACAAGGCTGTACCGAACCGCAAGCCGGAATAAAGCAAAAACATGACCAAGATCGAGACCGCGTAGTATTGCATTGAGGTCACCGATTGAGAGGAGAACAGCCCCATTTCAACCTGTGGTCCCTTAAAATCGCTCTCTACAAAGCCGGATGCACGCTGCAGATCGATTGCCTTGCCATGCTCAGACTGGAAGGCTTGCATTGCCGAGACGCTTGCAAATTCATTTAGAATGGTATTTATCATCAGATTGATGATCTCGTCAGTGCTTTGCAGCAATTGAATTGAAGCTCCCGCTTCCTTAGAGATCACCATGCCATTGTCCACCTGCCGCATCCGCATTTGCTTCTCAAGTGACACTTCATCTTCAACCTCTTGCATCACAACATACTCGCGTACTTCCTTCGCCTGAACAAATTGAGCGAGCATCTCTTTCATAGCGGGATTCCCTTCATTGACAACGCCCAGTGTTACCCTAGGCAGAGAGAGATCCTCTTTTTTAAAGCTATCAAGTCCTGCCAGTGAAGAACCCAACACGAATATCATAATGAGAGGAATCAGGATAAACTGAATATACGTGCTCCGCTCTTTAAGCCAATAGGAAAGCTCGTTCTTAAAAATGTGCCAAAATCTCATCATGTCCCCTCCTATCCATCTCTTAATTGGCGACCCGTCAAGGACAAGAAGAGGTGCTCAAGGTTCGGGGTTTCACGTCGCAATGTGCGTACGGATAATCCGTTCTTAGCTAAAATAAATAGAATGTCCTGCAACCGATCAAACTGAGGAGAAAGCAGTAGTTCCATGGAGTGCCCCTCGGCGCGGATCTCATCCACAATCGCACTCGCCTTCAGCTCTGCAATCGCTCCGTGATCTTCGGAGGAGATTTCTTCTTCCGTCTCAATCCAGAGTCTTTCTTGATTGACGATTCTCTGTCGAAGCTCTTCCTCGGTGCCAAGGGCAATCAATCTCCCTTCGTTCATAATGCCGATCCGAGTCGCAATCGCAGACACTTCCTCCATATAATGGCTCGTATAGATAATGGTTGAACCATCTTGATTCAACTGTTTAACGGATTCGAGAATATGATTTCTCGAGTGAGGATCAATGCCCACGGTCGGCTCATCCATAATAATGAGCTTGGGTTTGTGTGCAATCGCACACGCAATATTCAGACGGCGCTTCATTCCCCCTGAAAAGGTCGACGGCAGGTGATGCTGACGATCCGTTAGCCCTACTCTTTCCAGTGCCTCGTCTACACGCTCCTTAAGCAGCTTTCCGCTAAGTCCGTACAGCTTGGCAAAGAACTCTACATTTTTTCGAGCATTGATCTGCTCATAGATGGCGATATCCTGGGGCACGAGGCCAATATGCTTCTTGGTCTCATACGCTCTTTCTTGGATGGAGACGCCGTCCAGCTTGATTGAACCGCTGTCCAGCGGCAAGAGTCCTGTAATCATCTGGATCAAGGTGCTCTTCCCTGCCCCGTTAGGACCTAATAATCCGAACACTTCACCTTCTTCTATGCGAACATCCAAATGATCGACCGCTACGGTCTGTTTGAAACGCTTAACGAGCTTATGGATGGTTAACATTCATGCTCCTCCTGCCTACTTATTAGATAATCTCATCATACATGTGCTGCCCTTCCAGCACAGGTGGAGATCGTCATCTCTTTTGACATGACCTAAGTCATATTTCGATGCGCATGGTCAAAATTGCCTTTTCTCGTGCTATAATACGAGGATCATGAATGAAGAACAAGCTCATGAAGGAGCAAGATATGCCAAGCTGGTTATTTCTTTTATTGCGATATTTATTGATTCTACTTCCCTTTACCTATGTGCTGATCTCAGAGCCTGCTGTATCGAGCGTGTCTTCCCAGCAGTTGTATTGGCTGCTGATTCTGCTGTATTTATCACTTTTAGAGATTAGGCGCATCATGCCTAGATTAACCATAATAGGCTTTATCGGTGAGCTGGTCATTGCGATGTGGTGTATGCAGCATATTTCGGTCTTACACTCGTTTTTCATTGCAGCTAGCCTGCTTGCAATCGAGCGAACGGTCTCCCCTTTGACCCTGCGCATGATGTTGGCGGCAGCTTTCGTCGCTATGAATGCTGTGCTTCTCTCTGATGACATGGCATGGATTCTCGTATTTAATCTGATGCTGACACTCGTGTGTTCCTTTCAACTGTACCGAGTCCATATGGAAAGGAAGCAAATGCAGCAGCAGTCCGCCTATGATCTATTAAGAGGCCATAACTATGAGCTGGAGAAAGCGAAACAAGACATGATCCAATTTTCCAGAATGGTAGAGATCATGGCTCAAATGGAAGAGCGAAGCCGTATCGCTCATGATCTGCATGATGAGTTAGGTCATCAGCTTATTCGGCTTAAGATGATGATGGATGCTTCCGTTGAGGTAATCGAGGCTCGCCCTGATCAGAGCAAGATGCTGTTCCTGCAAGTGCGGGACCAATTGAGTCAAAGCATGGAGCTGATGCGTGCAACGGTTCAACGATTGAAACCTCGACACTTCGATGTCAAGAGCTATTCGCTCAAACGGCTTGTCGAAGAGCATCAAAAGGATCCGATATCCATTGATTATTCCATATCAGGACGTCCTACTGAGCTTTATCCGAGCATGGAAATCACGTTTTATCGCAATGCCAAGGAAGCCATTGCGAATGCCATTCGGCACGGCCAGGCATCCATTATCACGCTTCATCTCCATTTTGGCGCCAAGCATGTGACGCTGGATGTAGGCAACAATGGTGCTGTTCCTGAAATGATCGAGCCTGGCATGGGGCTCCAGGGCATGAAGGATCGAGCTGAAGCTCTAGGGGGGCGACTTGAAGTGTTAACCGCTGAGGGCATAACGATCCGGACCATTATTCCGCTTATGGGACCAACATGATCATTGTGAAGCATGAAAGGTGGAGGAAAGATGACTTCAGTCATACGTGTCGCTATAGCCGATGACGATATCTTTATAAGAGAAAGCCTTAGCATGATTGTTCAAATAAAAGAGGGCTTCGAAATTGCCGGCACTTGTGCAAATGGCAAAGAAGCTCAAGAGCTGGTTCAAAAAGAACAGGTCGATATTATACTGATGGATATGCGGATGCCAGAGTATGACGGCGTAGAGGGGACGCGCCTTGTGAAAGAAGCTTCACCTGCAACCAAGGTGATCATACTGACTACGTTTGACGATGAACAGGCGCTTGTGCAGGCGTTACGATATGGGG
The DNA here is from genome assembly GCF_015558675.1 of Paenibacillus sp. 1001270B_150601_E10. Classification (GTDB taxonomy): domain Bacteria; phylum Bacillota; class Bacilli; order Paenibacillales; family Paenibacillaceae; genus Paenibacillus_B. The sequence goes on from NZ_JADMOL010000001.1 coordinate 161,507, forward strand.
CAAGCGGCTATTTGCTAAAAAACAGCGCGCCAGGTCAACTGCTTGACTCTATACGCAGTGTAATGAGCGGCAATGTCTTGATGGATCACAATATGGCGTTGAAACTGACGACTCTTATTGATCAGCATCCGGCGACAAATGAGCCTAACCAAGATATTCCTTGGGAGAGGCTTAACCTTACGGCGTCAGAACGAGGAATTATCGAGCATATCGCCAACGGCAGAACGAATCGCGAGATTGCGGAGGCCTTATACTTAAGTGAAGGCACCGTCAAAAATTATGTAACGGAGATCCTATCGAAGCTCGCGCTTCGTGATCGTACACAGTTGGCGATCTGGTACTGGAAGCAAATAGCCAATTCGTCTATTGGAAATAGCTAAAGTTTGCAAGTAAAGTGCAGTCAATCAACCCTTTGATTCTAAAATGATAAAAGGCCTTCAATCACATCCATTGTTGTGGTTGAAGGCCTTTCTATATTAGAGGGCATAGATGGTTAACGGCTCTTTACAAGCAGTTCGACTGCCTCTTGAATGACATCGGACGGATCTTCTCCTGCTTCCAGCTGCTCTTCAATGCAGCTTTTCAGATTCGCACCAATGACGAGTCCGATGGAACGATCAACAGCGGTACGGATTGCGGACAGCTGCGTCACAATATCGCGACAATCCTGTCCCTTCTCTATCATGTTCAGCACGCCTCGTATTTGTCCTTCAGCGCGCTTCAGCCGATTTTTTATCGCGTCATCATATTCCATTGCACTACCCTCCTTAACACATGCCTTGATTAAATAAATAGGTTAAGCCCAGAATCCTCGGCATCACTCAAATACGTCGCTACACCGCCAAGCTCAACACCTGGCATCAGCTCGTCCTTATGAATGCCCATAAGCTCCATGCTCATCGTGCATGCAACGAATTTCACGCCTGCTGCTTGCGCATTTTTCATCATCGTGTCCAATGAGTCCACATTCTTATCACTCATGACTTTCTCAATCATCTTTGGACCCATTCCCGCAAAATTCATCTTTGATAACGGCAGCGCGCTTGCACTGTTTGGAAGCATCATACTAAACATCTTACCAAATAGATCCTTATCTGTCTTCGGCGCATTCTTCTGCTTCAGAATCGACAAGCCCCAGAACGTAAAGAACATCGTCACCTTCTTGCCCATGGAAGCTGCACCTGTCGCGATGATGAAAGATGCGATCGCTTTATCCAGATCGCCGCTAAAGACCACGAGTGTGGCATTTTCCTGCTGTTTCGGGACAACAGCTGTCGTTGGAGTCCCTGTCCCTCTCGAACAAGATACTGCAGATGCTTCTACATCTGACATTCCCTGTCCTTTCATGACATATGCTTGCAGTTCGCCCTGCTTCAACTCAGCACGAAGCAGCTTATTGCCGGTTCGCTGACACCATTTGTCCACATCTGAACGGAAGCCCGGATCCGTCGCCATTACCTTGGCGATTTGTCCCTCTTCCATCGCTTGCAGCGTTTGATACAGCTGTAGAATCGGTCCCGGGCATTGAAGCCCTCTCGCATCCAGCACTTGATCTGGATGACTCAGGTCATAGCTTGGAGCAGCAGCTTGACCAGCCGATTGAATGTGTGCCGTTTCATCTGCCAATTGCACTTGTAGTCCCTTCTCATGCGATTCAGGCGCTGATTTCATGGATTGAACGCCATCCTTATCCCCATTTTCACGATGCGCTCTTTCTCTAGCCGCTGCTGCGTATGTTTTATAGCCGCCGTCTACATTTTTAACCTGCTTGCCGTGCATGGATAATATGCGCGCTGCGAGATAGCCGCGCAAGCCGACCTGACAGGAGACGTATACGGTCTCACCCTCAGGAATCTCATCCAATCGATGGCGAAGCTCATTCAAAGGAATATTTTCTGTACCCGGGATATAGCCCGCTTCCCTCTCGATTGGCTCACGCACATCAATGACACGGCCGCCAGCTGCAATAATCTCATTGACTTCGTTCCACTGTACCGTGTCAACGAGCCCATCCATCATATTGCTTGCGACGTAGCCAAGCATATTGACAGGGTCTTTCGCAGAGGAATACGGCGGTGCATAGCTAAGCTCTAGATCAGCTAGGTCATGTACGGACAGATCGCCTCTCATCGCAGTTGCAATGACATCGATGCGCTTATCTACACCATGCGCCCCGACGCCTTGTGCTCCTAGCACACGTCCTGTTGCTGGGTCAAACAACAGCTTCATTGAAATGGAGCTCGCGCCTGGATAATAGCCTGCGTGAGACATCGGATGCGTGTGCACCGCACGATATGGACGACCCAATCGTTTAAGCATCTTCTCATTGTTCCCAGTTGACGCAACCGTTAAATCAAACACCTTCGCTACCGACGTTCCGTAAGCGCCGCGGTATGCGGCATCCTGTCCATTCAGAATATCTGCGAGCAAGCGGCCTTGCCGGTTTGCTCCCCATGCGAGAGGAACATAAGCCGCTTCGCCATTGACCGCATCCTTCACTTCGATCGCATCTCCCACAGCATAAATCGACGGATCGCTCGTTTGAAGCTGTTCATTGACTCGAATCGCACCACGTATACCAGTCACAAGCCCCGCTTCTGCCGCTAGCTGATTCTCAGGCTGGACGCCAATTGCCAACACCGTCATATCTGTCGGAATTCGGCGGCCTGTGGAGGTAACAAGCACCTTGCCGTTTTCTTCAAAGGCATTCACGCTCTCCCCAAACAAAAGGGTAACGCCATGATCTCTCATATGCTGGTGAACGATTGCTGCCATCTCTTCATCAATCGGATTCATGACTTGGCTCCCCATTTCTACAAGGGTAACCTCGACTCCGCGATCTCGCAGATTCTCTGCCATTTCAACACCAATAAAGCCTCCTCCAATTACGACTGCACGCTTTGGCTGCTTCTCATCGACAAAGGCCTTGATTCGATCCGTATCCGGAATATTCCGCAGCGTAAAAACATCGGTTGCCTCTTCGATGCCTGCAATCGCTGGTCGAATCGGCTTCGCGCCCGGCGAGAGCACAAGTACATCATAGGGCTGTTCATACACCTCGCCGTCCGCCAAGCGGCGAATATGAAGGATCTTTTGTTCTCTATCAATCTTTACTGCCTCATTTCGAACACGAACATCGATCTGATAGCGATCCGTCATGCCTTGAACCGTCTGAACGAGCAGCTTGTTGCGGTCTGTAATGGCTCCACCGATGTAATAGGGAAGTCCGCAGTTGGCAAAAGAGATATGCTCTCCTCTCTCCAGCATAATAATCTCATCCTGTTCATTTAATCGACGCAGCCGCGCAGCAGCAGAGGCTCCTCCTGCAACCCCTCCGACAATGACAATTGTCCGGCCCTTCTTCATCATCTTCTCCATGTAAAGTTCTCTCCTTTAATGTATTTATCGAAAATACCCTAAGGGGTATTAAATCACTCAAATTATACCCATGGGGGTATAATAACATGCGGATGAATCAAGGGTCAAGAGAAGCAGCTTTCTTTTTAATCGAGCTATGATCTCTTTTCTCAGAGCTATGCTAACATCGCATCGACATCATTTCGCAACAGGAGCATCGACACAACGGAATTCATTAATGATAAAATTTAAACCATATAAGCACAGGACTTGTTTTTATTCAGGAGGGAAAAGGGTGAGCATTGCAGCTGACATGAATACATCGTTGTTGTCCGAAGCCCGTACATTTCTAGAACAGATGTATACCGAGCTCCAATGGTCGCAAGACGACCTTGCTGCTCGCATCGACCATATACGCAATGAAATCGCGGATCACGGTACTTACAACCATACGGCGGAGGAGCTCGAATACGGAGCAAAGGTCGCCTGGCGCAACAGCAACCGCTGCATTGGGCGGTTGTTCTGGCAATCCCTGCATGTGTTGGACTGTCGCGGCGCGGTTACCCCTAAACAGGGTTATGAAGCGCTGCTGCACCACATTCGTTATGCGACGAATGGAGGAAAGATCCGTCCAACGATCACGATTCTAGGCAAGGACTCGCCTCATGCTCCAGGCCTTCGGATCTGGAACGATCAGTTAATCCGCTATGCGGGCTATGAGACGGATTCCGGCATCATCGGCGACCCGATATCGATTGCTTTAACGAAAAGAGCGACAGCGCTTGGGTGGAAGGGCGATGGCACGCGGTTTGATGTGCTGCCGCTTATGCTGGAGTCAAGGGAGCATGGACCGCAGTGGTTTGAAATTCCGAAGCAGGATGTTCTTGAAGTCCCTCTACTGCATCCAGAATTCGACTGGTTTGCGGAACTGGAGCTTCGCTGGTATGCCGTTCCGATCGTGTCGAATATGAAACTTGAGATTGGTGGCATTACGTATCATGCTGCCCCCTTTAATGGCTGGTACATGGGAACGGAGATTGGCGCTCGTAATCTTGCGGATCCCTTTCGCTATGACCTATTGCCGACCATTGCGAAGCATATGAGCTTATCAACATCATCGAATGCGACGCTATGGAAAGATAAGGCGCTAATTGAGCTGAATACGGCGGTGCTCTACTCCTTCAAGCAGTCTGGAGCGAGCATTGTGGACCATCATACGGCTGCTCAGCAATTCATGCAGTTTGAGCGCATGGAGAAAGACCAAGGCCGCAAAGTCACTGGGGATTGGACATGGCTCATACCGCCTCTATCGCCGGCAGCAACCCCGATTTTTCATAACGAATACGATAATACGTGGAAGAAGCCTAACTTTTTCTACAGAGAAGAGGGAGAACAATGATTGCTCTTGTTGTGAAAACACATGTAAGCCACTACCCCGATCCGATTACTCTTTCGAAGGGTGACCTTGTACAGATAGGTCGCCGCTATGAAGGCCCTGAAGGCTGGGACAACTGGCTTTATTGCAAGCGTAGCTCGCCCGATCAAGAGGGATGGGTACCTGAACAAATCATCCAGATCAAGGATGAGACGGGAATCATCCTGGAAGATTATTGTGCCAATGAACTGAATGTTGAGCCTGGAGAAAGACTTATTGGCCTTCGTGAACTGAACGGCTGGCTGTGGTGTCAGCACGAAACCACCGAGGAACTAGGATGGGTTCCGCTGGCCAATATTGATAAGATATCCGAATAACATAGAAAAGACTGCTCTCCTGCAAAGCACGGATGAGTTTCTGATAACCGTCACATTCAAAAGTGGCCAGTTAGCAGAATCTTCTTCCATCGCAAAGGAGGCGCAGTCTTTTTTAGTTCTTAAGCGATTAAGACAAACGATAGACCTCTTTAGTCTTCTTCGTCAAATAATCGACAAGATATTGCGGATTCAGCGCTTCACCCGTCATATTCTGAATGATCTCAGAAGGCGTGCGAAGCTTGCCGTATTGATACACATGCTCAGTTAAGTATGCCTTGATCGGTGCCAGCTCGCCGCTCGCAATATGTGCATCGAGGTCCGGCATCGCTTTGCTCATCGTATTGACCATTTGAGCCGCGTACATATTTCCTAGGGCATAGGACGGGAAATAACCGAAGCTGCCTCCAGACCAATGCACATCCTGAAGCACCCCTTCCCCATTATGAGAAGGACGAACACCTAGATAGCTTTCGTACTTGTCATTCCATACTTCTGGAAGATCATCCACAGAAAGATTCTCGTTAATAAGCATCTTCTCGATCTCATAGCGAATGATAATATGCAGATTATACGTAACCTCATCCGCTTCGATGCGTATCAATGATGGCTCTACGCGGTTAATGGCACGGTAGAATGACTCTACATCCACTTGCCCAAGCTGAGAATTGAACGTACGCTGCAATTCGCCGTAGTACTGCTTCCAGAATGGAAGACTGCGGCCGATCAGGTTCTCCCACAGACGAGATTGAGACTCATGGATACCCATGGAAGTACCCTCGCTTAGCGGCAATCCCGCAAAATCAGGCGAAATATTTTGTTCATACAGCGCATGGCCGCCTTCATGCAAGGAACTGAAGATCGCACTAGCCACGTCTTTTTCCAAGTAGTTCGTTGTAATGCGCACATCTCGCAAGTTCAATCCGATTGCAAATGGATGCACACTCTCATCCAAACGTCCAGCTGCAAAATCAAAGCCCATTTGATTCAAAATGAATGTACTGAACGCCTTCTGCCCTTCAATGGCATATGTATCCTTCAAAAATGCGAATTCTGGCTTATACTCGGACTGCTTCACTTGCTCCACAAGCGGCACAAGCTGATCTCTCAGATTGCCGAAGATCTGATCGAGCTCAGCTACCGTCATGCCTGGCTCATACATGTCAAGCAGCGTATCATATCGCGTTTCCTTTACGCCCCAGTAATCGATAAATTGCTGTGTCATCTTGACGATATCGCGAAGATAAGGCTTAAATGTCTCGTAGTCGCCTGAATGCTTCGCTTCTTCCCAAGCACTTTCCGCTTTGGACGTCAGAACAACATATTCCTGATACAGCTGAGGAGGAATAAGCTTATTGCGATTATAATCTTTTCTCGTGTCCTGGACCATTTTTCGAAGTGGTGCATCCAATTGATCAAGCTTCGCCTCAAGAGCATCCAAATGCGCTCCCATCTCGTCTGAGACGCTAAGTTTGAACATATCTGCAGACAGCATCCCAATCGTCTCTGAACGTCCTGGAACGCCTTTACGAGGAGCGCCTGTACGCAGGTCCCAATATAGCACGCCAACAGCCTCGGTGTACGCTTTTAACTTTTTCAACAAATCTACAAATGCTTGGCTCTCGTTCGTATACGCTGCGCTCATCTTACCACCTCATTCTTAGAATTATCGAACGTTAAGAAATCATTTATTACGACTCTACCTCTTGATGATACGCTCTCCATTGATTATAATCAACTTTCAAATACAGCTTATCCCAAATGGGTTAGTTCAATCGAGGTGATCCCCTACAAATGCAACTGATTCTTTCGGAACCAGTTCTTCAAGATCTAAGCGAGCGCTTGGCTGAAAACGGCATGCTGAAGCTCGTTTATGACACCGACGGTTGCGGTTGTGCAGTAAATGGCGTGCCCGCTATTTGGCTTGTTGATCACCCATCCGCCGATGATCAATCGATAACGAGCAATGCACCTTTCCAGGTACTCATTCATCGCAATCAGGACGTTTTTTTTGAAGAACTGATGATGCTGGACAGAAACGCTTCCGGGTATTTTCGACTGGCTAGTCATCAGCAAATCTATTCAACACATGTCGCTTGTTATGATAAACGCGGACTGCAATCTCAGGAGGTATAATCATGAGCAAAATGTCAGATATCCTAACCTACAATGAGCAATTTGTATCTAAAAAAGAATATGAGCAGTACTTGACGGACAAATATCCGGAAAAGAGAATGGTCATTATCACTTGTATGGACACTCGACTTGTCGAGCTGCTTCCAAAGGCAATGAATCTGCGCAATGGCGATGCGAAAATCATCAAGAACGCAGGCGCTATCATTTCTCAGCCATTTGGATCTGTTGTGCGGAGTGTTTTGGTAGCTATTTATGAACTGGAAGCTGATGAAGTTATGGTTGTTGGCCACTACGGCTGCGGCATGACGGGTCTTAACTCCGATCACATTGTTGAAAAAGCCCGTAACCGCGGCGTAGACGATGTTGTTCTCGATACGCTTACGAACTCCGGCATTAAGCTTCATCACTGGCTAAGAGGCTTTGACAACGTACATGAGGGCGTATTGAACAGTGTTCGCACGCTTCGCAAGCACCCGCTGCTTCCGAATGACGTTCCGGTTCACGGCATGCTGATTAATCCTGAAACGGGCGCATTAGAGTGGATCGCTGACGGATATCGTTATCTTGAAGATCAAGCACAGGATAAGCCGCACAGCTCCGACGCTGCTGACCACAATCCTTCCATGACAAGGTAATGCTGTCCTTGAGCGAATCACTTGATGATTAGATATGTATGATAAAAAGGCAGTCTCTCGTAAAGAGAAGACTGCCTTTTGTGTTCGATTTTGCTTTTTACTTCCGTTGCTTCAATCCGATTCTTCAATGAGCTGTTTCAGCCTATGCTCAAGCTTAGCGGCATCCATTTGCTCTCCGATCACGACAATGACATCATCGACATCTCCCTGCGGCATGATCGGAATAAACTCCGTCGCCCTGTAGGCAAATTGGAACATGTATCTCTTCGTCGTGTCTGTGAAGCGAACAATCCCCTTCGCCCGATAGACCTCTTTCGGAAGCTCGTTCAGCCACTGCTCGAATCGCTCACTATTGACCGGAGCTGCAATGGCATGTGTCCATACCGTTACAAAGTCATGGCTGTGGTGATGTGAGCTTGAATGAGAATGGCTGCAGCTTGGATCAGGCTGATGCTCTTGGCAGCCGCAATCGTGTGTCTTTGATGGCTGAACTTGCGCAAGCTCATCAGATGTACGCAGCGATTTGATCCAGACTTCTTTCGACAGCTTGGCATGGCTTGTCTTTAACAATGCAGCTTTTGCATTCCATTCCCGGATGCCCTGTTCAATACGATCCACTTCCTCTGCCTCAACGAGATCGCACTTGTTAAGAACAATCAGGTGCGCGGAACGAATCTGCTCGATGACGAGTTTTTTGAGCTTCGTAGAACCTTTTTGCCCATCCTTCGGCAGGACCTGCTCTGATAGCTGCGCCGCGTCTGCAAGCGAGATCAGGCTTGTTAATTGTACAGGGGCATATATCGATACCTCTGTGAGTGCATCAACGATTTCCATCGGCTCCGCGATACCTGTGCATTCAACATAAATGACATCTGGTGTATTCTCGAGCACAAGTTCATACAGCTTTAAGCCAAAGTCACCTCGCACAGAGCAGCAAATGCACCCGCCAAGAAGTTCCTCCATCTGAACATTCTCTGGCAGCATTTGCCCATCCAGATTAACATCTCCAACCTCGTTCATAATGACGGCTGGTGTAAGGCCCTCTTCCATGCTCCAATCGACAAGCTGCTTCAATAGTGTCGTCTTGCCGCTCCCAAGGAATCCAGAAAGGATGACCACGGGAATATCATGTCTTGTAGGTTTGTCTATATTTGTTGATGATGACATCTGTCCAACCCCTATCTGATGACGATAACCTCGTTCATTCGACCATTTTTGTTGCGTAAATGCGCGGTTTCTATTACATTTTATATAGTGAATAGGATTACCTGCAAGACCACTTGGTCATATTTGTAGATGCCTTCACGATCTCACAAGGAGGTTGGTTATGTTAAATACGCTGTCATACGGTCTGCTTGGTCTGCTTACTAGTGAATCCCTCTCTGGATATGATCTGATGCTTCGCATTCAGCCCTTCTGGCAAGCTAAGCACAGTCAAATCTACCCGCTTCTTGCGAAGCTTGAGAAGTCTGGGTACGTTCAATATGAGCGAATCGAGCAACGAGACAAGCCTGATAAAAAAGTGTATACCATTACGGAAAAAGGCCAAACCGCGGTTATGCAGTGGCTTGGTGAGCCGCCAGCTGAAGCGACGACACGTGACGAGCTCAGCTTGAAGGCTCAGTGCATCTGGCTTGCGGATAAAGAATTGGTCATTCCGTTATTCTTGACTAGACGCAAGCAATTGGATACGAAGATCGCTTATTACGAGAAGCTCTTATCACGGATCACAGAAGAGCAGCAAACAATTCATTCGCCTAAATTCGGCGACTACATCCTGCTGAACCGAGCGATTACTTTAGCTGAAGCCCATATGAACTGGTGCAACTGGGTCGTATCCATGCTGGAGCAAGCGAAAGAAAAAGACGTGAACGAATAGGACGGCTGTACAAGCCTGTCTCTCTAACATACACATAAACAGAAGAACAGGCACACAGAGC
>NZ_JADMOL010000001.1:171333-188496 GCF_015558675.1 Paenibacillus sp. 1001270B_150601_E10
AACGCTTATGCTTCGAGCCATGCTGCCTGTTCTTTTTAAATGGATTGATCCATGGAAGGGTGTTACGTCTGCTGGGATGCTCTCTTATTCAGCGCTTCTAGGCGGGCTGCAATGACATCTGAGCGATCCCGTTCCCGATGTCGATGAATGATCGCATCATCCACATCAGAAGACCGATCATGCCAATTTTTCCCCATAGCCTGTGCTTTCTCCTCGCATGCAAAGATTAATTGACGATCTACAATCGGGAGCTCAAACTGAAGTTCGGCGGCTTCCAGGTTCTTCGTGTGTGTTTGCATCTTGCTCATAATATGCTCATGACGCGTATGAACGAACGAATGCAGCTTCATTTTATCTACACCAATTCTAGGCCACTCCAGCGAGGGTATCGTCTTAAGAAGACGCTCATACATCGCCTGAGCCCCTTTGGCATTTCCTCTTCTTTCATGGTAAAGCCCAACTGCCAAACGGATTAGCGCAAGCCACAGCAGTTTCAATTCAGGATCTGTCTCCTCTTTCCACGCTTCCTCCATGATTTCATGACATTCAAACCAATCCCGGGTAAGATGAAGTTCGATTAAATAATGAATATACGCTTCAGAATACACGCAACAACCCCCAAGATTTGCAGATTTGAGCACAAGAAAATAATGTCTATGATTATTGTAACAACTCTAAAACTTTTTTGAAACCAATCTGAACCCTATCTCGTAGAAAAGTAGGAAAATCTTTTTTTCTTCATAAGGAGGAAGCACATGCGTAAATTAATGACAGCATTTCTGGCTGTTGCGTTACTTTTCACGTCAGTAGCCGTAGTATCACCTGATGTGGCTGATGCAAGACGAGGGGGATTCAGCTCTGGAACGAAGAAGTTCAACTCGACGCCGAAGAAGAGCACCACGAACCAAACGAATACCAAAAGCCAAGACAACGTGAAGCAGTCTAACTCCACTGGCAAATCTACATCCACAGCAACGCGCTCTGGCGGTGGATTTATGAAGGGCATGATGCTTGGTGGACTTGCTGGTCTCATGTTCGGCGGCCTGTTCGGCAGCATGGGGATGTTTGGTGAGATTCTCGGACTTCTAGTCAATGTGTTTGCTATCGTTGTGCTCGTTATGCTCGTTTCCATGCTTGTGCGCAAATGGCGTGATCGCAAGAAGCCAGCAGCAAATGACGGCAGGTGGAATAACTAATGCTGACGATTTCAATGGATGAGCTCGTCAATGCAATCTGTCTGAACATGGCGATGCGCAAGCAAGTTCAACCCCAAGACGTAGAGGTTGAGCTGCTGTGGGACGAAGAACTTGGTTTCTCTTCAAAAGTAACCATTCATGGACGCGATCAATATTTGGTTGAGGCGAACATGCTTGAAGCCGTTGAGCAATATGTGAATCAAGAATATGGGCACCGCGTCTTCCGTTCTGACATTCAGCTACATGTTGAGGATGAGATGTGGGCAACGGTGCAGCTGCACCAGTAAGCCAACCTACAAATAAATATTCGTCATGTTGATATTTTCATTTTTTCATAGAGACTTCTTCTCGAAGAACCTTTCTTCGGGAGCAGTCTTTTTTACATTTCCTAATACGGTTATCCCTCTTGGTATCAGCCTTTCCATAGTTGAAATTTAAATGATTATCAACCTTGGCCAACCGCTTAAAAGCTTAAATTTCTTTAAGGAAACCCTTCATTCCTCAATTTCTTCTCTTTTTTCTCAAAAAAACTGCCGAATGTAACAACTTTGTTGCCAGTTTTTAAGATTCATTTAATGTTCAGGTACTATGATAGATTCATAAAGTTAGTTCACCTTATAGGAGGTAGTAATCATGAAAATGGTATATATCGAATTCCAAGATCGTCAAATTCCTGTATATTGCACAAACGTGTCCCACAAAAATACATTCACTTTACTTAAGGAAGCATTAAACAACAAATGGAATTCAGGCAAACGGGCTATTAAGACTTGTCTTGACACTCTCATCAGTATTGAGATCATTGGGTCGGAAGCGATCCTCCACTCTAAGCGCGAGTATGACTCATTAGCACTCTCGCTGTACTAAATCGATAGCAAGTGAACAGGGCGTAAACTGCACTTCCACCGTGGATGATTTGGCAGTCAATAGTTGAAGATATGGAACCTAAGCGATACTACTCATCTGGAGTAGTGTCGCTTTTTTGTTCTACTCCCTCTTCTTCGAGGTTATCTGTAACAATTGCTTGACACGATACAATTTGTATCATAATCTATCAGTAGGGGTAGATTTCTAGAATGACTGAACTATATCGAAAGGAAGTTAAATCATGTCTTTAGGTAAACGATTGCGTCAACTGAGACGACAACGTAAATGGTCTCAGGAGCAAGTTGCCCGGCAGATTGGCGTTACTAGGTCCGCTTACAGTCATTACGAAATTAACAGTAGACAGCCCGTTTACGATACAATTTGTAAACTATCCGTGTTATTCGAGGTGTCTATTGACTATCTAATCAATCCGGATATTGAAGATGTCGAGCCTGCGAAGACCAAGATTCTCTTACAGCTGTGGCAAGCAATGGATGAAGCTGACAAGGAGCACACCTTGAATATGATGGCTCACGTTGTTAAACAATCGGTATCTGAGTAATTTAGGTCATTAACATCTTTTCAGACGGCCTCTGTCATGCTCCTTCATTCATCCGTGTGTTGATGCCATCCACATTTTAACTCATACATTGTCAACATCTGTCAATATTCGTTATAATAAAGGGCATGCGGAGGTGAAGACAAGACATGCAAGAATTGAACATCGTCGTTGTAGATAATGAGATCGAAACCACTTCCATTCTCTCATTATACCTAACGCGAGAAGGCTATCAGGTATTTACAGCTGACAGTGGAATTACTGCCCTTCAGCTCATTCATGATATTAGGCCTGATCTTATCATATTGGATATCCTATTGCGAGATCTGGATGGACTTGAAGTATGTAAGGAAGTGCGAAAGACCTCTAATGTGCCGATTATGTTTCTTAGTTCCAAAAATAAGGACGAAGATATTATCCACGGTCTAACGATAGGTGCGGATGACTATATGACCAAGCCCTTTAGTCCAAGCCAATTGGTTGCACGGGTAAAAGCTCATCTTCGAAGACAGCAGCAGCATCCGCATCTGAATCACCATCTCTTATCCTACCCTGGCTTGGAAATTGATCGCCGCAGCTATACCGTTAAGGTTGACGGTTCGATCATTTCCCTTTCCTGCAAAGAATTCGACCTGCTGTGCCACCTGGCCGAATCCCCTAATAAAGTGTTCAAACTCGAGCATTTATATCAATTGATATGGAACTCGGACAGCTTCGGCGATACACGCACACTAATGGTTCATATCAGCAATCTACGGAAAAAGATCGAAAAAGACCCAGCGAATCCCCGGTATATCCTTACGGTTCGAGGCGTAGGATATAAATTTTCTTATTAGCTCTTACGGTACGAATGGTAGCATCCCAATGCCCTTTACCAAAGAATAGCTTCGCAACCTGATTTGTAGTACAATAACGGTTAGTGACTTTTCTAGGTAAGGAAGGATGCAAATCGTATGTATATCACTCAAGATTGGAAAGATTACGAGGTTATTGATACAGGCAACGGTGAGAAGCTGGAGCGTTGGGGAGACGTTGTATTGCGCAGACCTGACCCACAGATCATCTGGCCAATTGAAAATGAATCTAAGCAGTGGTTTCAAGTACATGGGCATTACCACCGCAGTCGCTCTGGCGGAGGCGAATGGGAGATGAAAAAGCCGATCCCTGAGCGCTGGACGATCAGTTATCGGGATCTCAAATTTTATATTCGCCCTACAAACTTCAAGCATACCGGCTTGTTCCCTGAGCAAGCAGTAAATTGGGCCTGGATGATGGATAAGATCTCTTCAGCCAAGCGGCCAATCAAAGTACTTAATTTGTTTGCCTACACAGGCGGTGCAACAACAGCTTGCGCATATGCTGGCGCCGAGGTTGTGCACGTCGATGCTGCAAAAGGCATGGTGCAATGGGCGAAGGAGAACGTTCAGCTGTCTGGTTTAGCCGATCGTCCTGTACGCTTTATTACGGACGATGTATTCAAGTTTGTACAGCGTGAACAGCGGCGCGGCAACAAATATGACGCGATTATTATGGATCCGCCTTCATACGGAAGAGGTCCAGGCGGAGAAACGTGGAAGCTCGAGCAGAGCTTGTATCCGTTCATTGAGTCCTGCATGAGCATCATGTCAGACAATCCCCTCTTCATGCTCATTAACTCCTATACAACCGGTTTGTCGCCGTCTGTATTAGAGAATATGTACCGCATGACGATGAAGAAGAAATACGGCGGCCACATCCATTGTGGCGAGATCGGCTTACCGATCACAACATCTGGCCTTGTGCTGCCTTGCGGAATTCTGGGTCGCTGGGAGGCGTAACAGCGATGACTCAACCTTCGGAGAGCATCATTCCGATTCTATATGAAGACAATCATGTGCTTGTGGTAGAGAAGCCTGTTAACATCTTGTCTCAAGCTGATTCAACCCAAGATGAAGACATGCTTACGCTCCTGAAAGCCGATTTAAAGATAAGATACAATAAGCCAGGCAATGTCTACCTTGGTCTTGTTCACCGCCTGGATCGCCCTGTAGGAGGCGCTATGGTCTTTGCAAAGACCTCTAAGGCGGCTTCACGCTTGTCCGATACGGTTCGCAAGCACGAATTGGGAAAGGAATACGCTGCTGTCGTGCATGGGAAGCCTTCGTCTCGCCAAGGAACACTCATTCATTCGTTATTGAAGAATGAACGGACGAATATGGTGAAAGTTGTTCCTAACGGTACACCTGGAAGCAAGGTGGCCAAGCTTGATTATAACGTAATCGGAACGCTTGATCAGCTTTCCTTAGTCCGGATCACGCTTCACACTGGGCGTCCGCACCAGATACGGGTTCAAATGAACGAGATAGGCTGTCCGCTGTACGGCGATCAGAAATATGGGGCTTCCGTGAATCGAGCTGGACAGCAGATTGCCCTCTGGTCCATTAAGCTAGCCTTTCCACATCCTACTTCAAAAGAATGCATGTCGTTCTGCTCTGCCCCACCTGATGAGTTTCCATGGAATCAGTGGCCAGCAGCTGAATGGCTGTAGCATTTTATAACGCATATAAGGTCGAGATAAGGGATCTCCTTCTTCTCGACCTTTTTAACGTGTATGGATATATTTCATCTTACACTGTTCTGACTTCATGATGTCTTCATGAAATAATAGGTTCAACGAACGGACAATCAGCTGTATATTCATAGATCGATTCATCAATCAAACTTCATCGAACACATATTTCTCCTGTTTCCTTAAACATCGGAGAGGCTGTCTCCACAGTACAGTTTGTCATTCGTTTGCGGCCTCTTCCAAATGAAAGGGCTATCACATTTCTGTATAACTGGACTAGGAATGAGAGCTTATCGTTTCTGCTGTGGATTCACGATTTGCAGAGCTAGAAGTAGTTGCGGTTAGTTTATTCAGAAGAAGTAACAGAAGCTGTTGATTATGTATGGATATTCGATCTAGCAGTGTGTTCCAGTAATTCTCGCGAATAGAGACTCCGCGGTGCATTTCCTGCTCGCCAAAAGCGGTCAAGCTTACCCATACGATGCGGCGGTCGGCTTGATCCCTCTCTCTCATAATTAATGCATTCTTCTCCATTCGATCCAAAAGAGTCGTTACCGCAGCTGGTGTCGTGGCTAGATGAGGCAGCAGATCTGACGGCTTGACTCGTCCATACTCTGCGACATGCTCCAGAACAATCAATTGGCTTTCGGTCAGACTTGGCGCAAGAGCTTCGTCCATTACACTCTTGTATTCCTTCGTAAGTTTGGACCATTGCTTCGAAAAATCATTCGCGTACATTGTCATCCTCCCTACTGCATATCCCAAATCTCCAAAAACAACTAAATTATACCACACTTATGTAGGAATGGTCATCCTTCGTGTCATCTTTCACTTGACAGATTCTGTAACTGTCAGCGTCGTCACCTAATTTCCCTTTATCACATACGATGCTGTATAGGCACCTGTACAGGGTGTAGATATCAAGGGAGGTAGGGTTCAAATGGAGGCTTGGAAACGCAATCTGTATCAGCAGGCGGTCACCTCTGGATTATTAAAAGACCCACAATGGTTAGATCGTCTTAACGAACCTGCTCCATTGTGGGTCATCTTAGAAATTGCGCTTAAGCTTCAGGATTACATTGATCCGCCTAATCGCCCTTATGATTAATGTTTTTTAGGATGTGACTGGCTTTGTTACGGCAAATGCCTCGATAATCTCTTCGCCTTTTTCCATATCGACAGCTGATTTACCGATGGATTTCCGATCCATCAGGGAAGCATGCTCGGTAATAAGATGATGAACATCATTCTGGCTTGTTATCATCGTAATCGTGTAAGCTTCCTTTGAATAGAACGCGCCGACCAGCTTCGAGCCGTTCGGCTTCACGCGCTTGCCTTCCTTGAATTCAAAGGTTGGCAGTCCTTTGCCGCCTCTTCCTTGAGTTGGGTAATCCAAAAGCAGGGAACGTTTGCTCCAGCCGATATCGGAAATGACGGTAATCTCTCCTTCATCTCCTGCAACGAGCATTGCAGAAATGATCTCGTCCTCATCCTTCAGCTGAATGCCGCGTACGCCGCCTGCGGCTCTACCCATCGGATTAATCTCAGCTTCTTGGAAGCGAATCGCCATCGCCTCTTTCGTGACAAGAAGCAGCTCCTGCGTGCCTGTAGACGGAAGAACAGTCAACAGTTCGTCGCCATCTGCGACTTTGCATGCAACGACTGCTGAAGATCGATTTGTTTCATATTCCTTAAGCAGCGTCCGTTTAACTTGTCCACGGCGAGTAATAAAGAGAAGGGATTCATTCTCTTGGTCAAAGCTCTTCACTGGCAGAATGGATACAACCCGATCCTCCTTGGCAAGCCCGATGACGTTGACAATCGCGGTCCCGTTATCCTTCCACTTGAATTCAGGAATCTGGTGTACGGGCAGCAGGAAGTACTGTCCGCGCTGAGTAAAGATCAACAGTCTATCCAGCGTATTAACCTCATAGATCAAGCTGATATGGTCGCCTTCCTTTACACCGGAAGCGTCCCAATCACCTCCAGAGCGTGTAAAGCTCATCTGGCTGGCACGCTTGACATAGCCGTCGTGAGAGAACGTTACGATGACGTCCTCTGCGTTAACCAATACTTCCAGGTTGACCTTGATTTCCTCAACCTCACCTTGAACCTCGGAACGACGATCGATACCATAACGATCCCGAATGTCAGCCAGCTCTTTTTTGATGACATTAAGAAGCTTACGCTCGCTATCAAGAATCGCTTGATACTCCGCTACTTTCTTCTGAATGTCGTTGAGCTCTTTTACAAGAGCTGTTAGCTCGAGATTCGTTAAACGATACAGCTGCAAGCTAAGAATCGCATCTGCTTGACGCTCTGTGAACCCGAACTGATTCACCAAGTTAACTTGGGCATCCTGACGGTTCTTCGATGCTTTGATCGTTACGATCACTTCATCTAGCACATCCAGGGCCTTCACGAGGCCTTCCAGAACATGCGAACGATCTGAAGCTTTATTGAGATCATAGCGAGTTCTTGATGTTACGATCTCACGCTGATGATCGATATAAGCCTTCAACATAGGCATAAGCCCCAATTGGCTTGGTGCTTTGTTAACGATCGCAACCATGTTAAAGTTATACGTCACTTGAAGATCGGTCTTCTTAAGCAAGTAGTTCAGAATGCCTTGAGCGTCTGCGTCCTTCTTCAGCTCAACAACGATACGAAGTCCATCACGGCCGCTCTCGTCGCGAACTTCAGCAATACCGTCCACTTTTTTCTCAAGTCGAACATTATCCATCGCCGTAACTAGACGAGATTTAACGACCTGATACGGGATCTCAGTCACGACGATTTGCTGCTTGCCTCCACGAAGATCTTCAATCTCCGTCTTAGAACGCAAATAGATGCGTCCCTTGCCTGTGCGATACGCCTCCTGGATGCCGCTCTCACCCATGATAATGCCGCCTGTCGGGAAGTCAGGGCCTTGAATGATCTGCATGATCTCATCCAGCTCGATGCTTGGCTTATCGATATAAGCAATACAAGCATTGATGACTTCACGAAGATTATGCGGTGGAATCTCAGTCGCAAACCCCGATGAAATCCCGCTGACGCCGTTTACAAGCAAATTCGGGAATCGAGATGGAAGTACGCTAGGCTCTTCCTCTGTATTATCGAAATTCGGACGGAACTGCACGGTATCCTTATCGATGTCTCGCAGCAGTTCCATCGCGATTGAGGATAAGCGAGCTTCCGTATAACGCATCGCTGCCGCTGGGTCATCGTCAATGGAACCCCAGTTGCCGTGGCCATCTACGAGCACATGGCCCATCTTCCACGGCTGTGCCATTCTGACCATCCCGTCGTAAATGGAAGAGTCGCCATGGGGATGATAGTTACCCATGACATCCCCGACGGTTTTCGCTGATTTGCGATAAGGCTTGTCCGGTGTGTTGTTCGATTCATACATGGCGTACAGAATACGACGCTGTACCGGCTTCAAGCCATCACGTACGTCCGGAATTGCGCGATCCTGAATAATATATTTGGAATATCGGCCAAACCGATCCCCTACCACATCCTCCAAGAACGCGGGTTTAAATTGTTCCGATACACTCATCTTCTCTCACCCTTCTATTCTTCGAACTCTGTGAAGTCTACATTTTCAACGATCCAGCGCTTCCGCGGCTCAACCTTATCCCCCATCAGCGTGGATACTCTGCGCTCAGCCTTTGCGGCATCTTCAATCTGCACTTGCAGCAAAGTTCTAGATTCCGGATCCATGGTCGTTTCCCACAGCTGATCTGGATTCATCTCACCAAGCCCTTTGTAGCGCTGAAGTTCGATCTGATTGTTGAACTGCTTCATATAGCTGTTCAACTCTTCCTCTGTCCAGGCGTAGCGAACCGTTGTATGCTTGCCCTTCTTGTTCGTAATCTTAAAGAGCGGTGGCTGTGCGATATATACTCGGCCTGCGTCGATCAATGGCTTCATATAACGATAGAAGAAAGTAAGCAGCAGCACTTGAATATGAGCTCCGTCCGTATCGGCATCGGTCATGATAATGATCTTGGCGTAATTGCTGTCTTCAATATCAAAATCAGCTCCAACACCAGCCCCGATCGCATGTATAATCGTGCGATACTCATCATTTTTCAAAATATCAGCAAGCTTCGCCTTCTCAGGATTCAATGGCTTGCCCTTAAGCGGGAGAATCGCCTGTGTCTTCGAGTCGCGTCCCTGCTTAGCAGATCCGCCTGCAGAGTCGCCCTCAACGATAAATAGCTCGTTACGGGTGTAATCCTTTGATTGTGCCGGTGTCAGCTTGCCGTTCAAGTTCGAGCTCTCGCTGCGCTTCTTGCCGGATCGCACCTCTTCCCGAGCTTTGCGAGCGGCTTCTCTTGCTCTCGATGCTTGAATTGCCTTTTTTACAAGCTGCTGCGCAACCTGCGGATTCTCCTCTAGGAAGATGCTCATTTGCTCAGACACAACAGCGTCTACCGCGCCGCGTGCCGAAGCACTTCCCAGCTGGTCCTTCGTTTGGCCGACGAACTCAACTTCCGCCATTTTGATGTTGACAACCGCCATCATGCCTTCGCGAAGGTCGTTGCCGTCCAGGTTCTTATCCTTTTCCTTTAAAAGGGCGTTTTTCCGTGCATACTCATTCATGACGCGAGTATACGCTGTTTTGAATCCGGTTTCGTGCGTACCGCCGCCTCGTGTCGGAATAGAGTTTACGAAGGACGCAATCGTCTCGGTGTACCCGTCATTGTATTGAAGCGCAATCTCGACCTCAATTTCATCCTTTTCCGCAGCAAAGTGAATAACATCGTGAAGCACGCTTTTATCCTCATTCAGATAGCGAACAAATTCACTTGCACCGCCTGCATAAAGGAATGTTTCGGCTTTACCCGTACGCTCGTCCTTCAAATTCACCTGAAGTCCTGAGTTCAAGAAAGCAATCTCTTGAAGACGCTCATAGAGCGAGTCAAAGTTCACGTTGATATTGCCATGGAACACTTTCTTATCCGGCTTAAAAGTAATCTTGGAACCCGTGCGATTCGTATTGCCAGTGATGGTCAATCCTGTGACCGCTTCACCGACATGCTCCTTGCCATCTGGGTCCGTCCAAGACTCGAAGCGCTGCTTGTGAATCTTGCCATCACGGAAGATCTCTACCTCAAGCCACTCCGATAAGGCGTTCGTTACAGATGCACCTACACCGTGCAAACCACCAGATTTTTTATAGCCCGCACCGCCAAATTTACCTCCGGCATGAAGCATTGTGAATACGACCTGTGGTGTTGGAATACCTGTTTTATGTAATCCGGTTGGAATACCGCGACCATTATCCCGCACCGTTATCGATAGGTCCGCATGTATCGTTACATCAATGACTGAGCAAAACTTTGCCAGATGCTCGTCCACTGCATTGTCTACGATCTCCCATATGAGATGATGAAGTCCCGAGGAGCTTGTACTACCAATATACATCCCCGGTCTCTTACGAACCGCGACAAGCCCTTCGAGCACTTGAATGTCGTCAGCACCATATTCCGAGCCCTGCTGAACTGCTGTTCCATTCTCATTCGGCTGCTGACCGAACAAATTGATCTGTTCGACCATTCGTGCTCCTCCTCAACTATTCAATGTATTCTATATAAGGTGAACGAACGTCGATGTCGTCCTGTTCATGTTATATAGTTCTATAAATCCGTCAGCAAAAGAAAATCTGCCGCACAAGGACATCTTCGGCTCTTGAATAGCCATTTCGGTCGTCCAGATGCAAACAGATGTTTCGCATTCTTGTCTATTTTAATTCAACATGTCCTGTTTCGTAAAGACGCGGAATGCAATCAAAAGTGCTGCAGCACCCCACACCGTTAATACGATTAAGGAAAATCCAAGCGTCATTCCTTCAACAGGGGCCGGAGTTCCCGCCAAATAGCTGGTCAAATTCAAGTTGATCATAAACAAATATTTGGCAGATGGCCATGAAGATGCCATATTGTACAAAATAGAGCCTGCTATCAAAACGGCCATTAGCGTTACAATACTCGCTGCAGTGCTTCTAACCAGGACGGATACCATAAATCCAAGCGCCGCCACAACGAGACTGGAAAACCAAATTAAGCCGCACTGCATCAATAGATATAACCAGGAAGGCAGCATATGAACCGTTTCCACATCTACATTGGAGCCGGATAAATTAAAGCCAGAGAACAATGGGAAGGTCCATCCTCCATAGCCAAATACCGCTCCCGAAATCAAATAAGACAAGATGGCTGTTGCAAATACGATGATACCCGTAAACAGCATCAGTACGAGCCATTTGCTCATTAAGATCTTCCATCTTCTAACGGGCCTAGTCAGCAGCATCTTGATCGTTCCGGTAGACCGCTCCGAAGATACAATATCACTTGCAATCGCCATGATCAAGAGCGGAATAAACAGCGTTACGGCATTATCCATAAATGTTCGTGTAAAAGTGACGCCGTTAGGCTCGTTAGGATTCACATCATGATCCAAATAATATTCCAGCTGTTGAATCATAATCCTTCTCATGGTTTTCCATTCTTCAGGAATACGATCGCTGCCAAGCGTATTTTGATAATCGGTAATCTGCTGCGTAATCTCCCGCCGCCAGTCCTGATCAAACTTCTCACGGCTGTTTTGTGCAATCTTCATCTGGGCGTAAGTAAATACGGGAATCAGCACAATCAGAATGAGCAAAATGACATAAAATCGCTTCTTTTTAAGTACCTTTAACGTTTCATTTTGTATAAGTGCCAGCATGCTAAGCAATTCCTCCTCCTTCCGTCATTTCAAGGAAGAGCTGCTCCAAGGTCGGTACGACGCGCTGTATGCCTTCTATGCCAATACCTGCATCTGCCAGCTTGCGGTTAATGCCGGCAATCTCATCGGTGTCCATCTCTGTAATAATATAGTCGTCAGGCAAACCGAGCAGTGCCGTTTCATCAAGCAAACCTTCCGTCTGAAGCACAATTCGCACGCCTTCTTGGTCATTCAAGATTGCAAGTGCTTTATCGGGTTGATTTGTCATCCAGACGACGTATTGATTGCGTCCTATCAACAGATTAGAAACGTCATCAACAGCCAGCACCTTGCCATTATTGATGATGGCGACCCGGTCGCACATTAATTGGATCTCACTTAGCAGGTGGCTTGAGACGAATACTGCCAACCCTTCATTCGCCAGTGTGCGAATAAAGCTGCGCAGCTCCTTAATCCCTAACGGATCAAGCCCGTTCGTAGGCTCGTCCAGGATAAGCAGCTTAGGTCTCACAAGCAGCGCCTGAGCAATGCCCAGTCTTTGACGCATGCCTAAGGAATAGTTTTTGACCTTGTCATGGATGCGATTGGACATTCCGACGATATTCACGACCTCGTGGATTCTAGCCTCTTCAATGCCGGGCACCATTCGTGCAAATTGTTCTAAATTCTCCCAGCCGGTCAAAAAGCTGTACATCTCCGGATTCTCAACAATCGCCCCAACATACCGTAGGCCTTGTTCTGGGTCGCGATTCACATCATACCCGCAAACCGTTATTTTTCCTGAAGTCGGCTTAATCAAATCAACCAGCATTCGGATGGTCGTCGTCTTACCTGCTCCATTCGGTCCAAGGAAGCCAAAGATCTCGCCTTCCTTTACATCAAAGCTGACATCATGAATAATCCATTTGCGTCCAATTTTCTTTTTCAACTGTTGAACGGACAATACGACATCGCGCTTCATATCGTTTGAGGATAGTTCCATCTTGATTCTCCTTTCCGAGAAGCTTCATTTTCATAATCCTAAGGTAAACGAGAATGATTACTAGGGAAGACTTTGCACGATTCTCGTCGCTATCGCATCATAGCCAAGACCGTTCGGGTGAAAATGATCTGCTGCGATGTACTTGCCAATATTGCGTTCAAACAGATCCTGAGTCGGGATCAACATCATATTGGAATCTTTATTGATAATCTCCTGAGCTGCATGATTCCAGCGTTCCACGACCTGATTGCCGACAGTTTTCATTTCTGTTAGATTGGAAAATGGATTATACAGTCCAACCATCACAATAAGAGCCTCTTTGTTCCATGCTCGAATCTCTTTTAAGGCGCTTTGCATCGAGCTAATACTTTCATCGGCTTTTTTGTTCAAATATTCAATATTTAATGTCGCAGAACTTAATTGTTCAGACTGAGCCCCTTGAAACAGGTCGTTTCCTCCGATCGTAAGCAGGATCAGATTGGCTTGCTTTAAGCTATACCCGATGTGCTCTTCCTTCAAACGTTCCGCCAGCTGGTCTGCACGAAGGCCATTTATCGCAAGATTGTTTACAAGCGTAACCGAATGCGCCTGCTCTTTACTCAGCTTCTCCATCGTTCTGCGCACATAACCTTTACCGGTATCATCGCCTGTCCCTTTGGTCAGCGAGTCGCCAAGAGCCACTATACGGTATTCCTCGGGATTCGCATTCTCTGGAACCTCAGGCGTTGCCAATTGCGGTTTTTCCGTGAAAGGAACGGATCCAGGACTCATGATGTTGGTTACCCCAAGTCCGAACCCGGCGAGAAATAGAACGGAACATATTATTCCAATATAAACAATGACGGACCAGAGCGTATTTTTACGCTTCATACCTTTCCCCCTATCATGTTCTCTACGGTGCCATTCTCTCACCATGACCTTGCTATTACAATACCCATTTCAGTATCAGAATGCAAATAATCTAATCGGATAATCCTGACAAATACGATGCTTCAACTGTCCCCTTACGAGGCTTGTCGTCAACACGACCAATAAAACAAATTCAACCTGTTCATGTGATTAGTCAGATAAATCTAAATGTTATGGACCCGTTTTCGAAATAAAAACAGCCATGTCCCTCTATAAAGGACATGACTGTCTTATTGAATTACATATATTTGTACTGTGCTTCAACGAGACCGTTGTACGTACCGCGCTTCGTCATAAGCTGCTCATGGTTGCCTTCTTCAACAATCCGGCCATGATCCAGCACGATGATGTTGTCACAGTTGCGAATCGTTGAAAGACGGTGTGCAATGATAAAGGACGTTCTTCCCTTAAGAAGCGTCTTGAGCGCTTCTTGAATCTTAAGCTCCGTCTCTGTATCGATACTTGCCGTCGCTTCATCCAAGATCAGAATTCTTGGATCAGCAAGGAGTGCCCGTGCAAAGGAGAGAAGCTGACGCTGTCCCATAGACAACACGTTACCGCGCTCCTGAACTTCGGTATCGTAACCATTCTCCATGTTCTCGATAAAGTCATGAGCATGAACGGCTTTTGCTGCTCGTTCCACCTCTTCATCTGTCGCATCCAAGCGGCCAAAGCGAATGTTGTCTCGGATCGTTCCAGAGAAAATGAACGTATCCTGCATAACGATTCCGATCTGGGAGCGCAAGCTGTCAAGCTGTACATTGCGAATATCAAATCCGTCCACTAGCACTCGGCCAGATGTCGGATCATAGAAGCGGCAGAGCAGGTTAATAATCGTACTCTTACCAGAGCCCGTATGTCCTACAAGCGCCACGGATTGACCCGCTTCCGCATGAAGGGATATGCCTTTCAACGCTGGGCGGCCCGGCTCGTATTCGAATACCACATCCTCGATCTTCACATCCCCCTTGATGGAAGGCATCAGCATCGCACCACGATTCTCGCTTACGGATGGCTTCTCATCCATAAATTCAAAGATACGCTCTGAGGATGCCATCGCAATGAGCATCTGAGAATACATTTGACCGAGACGGTTGATCGGCTCCCAGAAGTTCCCCACGTACTGTGCGAAGGCGAACAGAATACCTACTGTAATCGCACTTGTTTGAACAAGATTGGTACCATATACGAATAGGATAAAGGCACCGACTGCACTTGTAATCTCAATGATCGGTCCGAATGTTTGGTTAAGTGCCGAAGCACGGTTCCAAGACTTCAGGTTGACCGTATTCATGTAATCAAAGAATGTCATGTTTTCTTTCTCTTGCGTGTAGGCTTGTGTTACACGCATCCCTTGAATCGCTTCATTCAAGTGAGAATTAATTCTCGATTGCTTGATCCGCACATCCTGCCAAGCCATGCGAATCATTTTCCGAAGCTTCGTCGAGATCAAGAACATGATCGGTACTGTGATCATGACTGCGATAGCAAGCTTCATGTTCAAGAACAAGAGAATGATGATAATCCCTAGAAGCTGCAAGCAGTCGACCAAGACGTTGATCGCACCGTTTGTAAACAGATCCTGCAGCGAGTTGATATCATTCGTTACCCGCACAAGCACGGAACCAGCAGGGCGCTTGTCATAGAAACCAAAGGACAGCGATTGCAAATGCTTGAACAAATCGGCTCGCAAATCATAAATGATGCGCTGTCCAATCATGTTCATGTATTTGATCCGGTACGTGTTCGTTGCCCATTGGATGACATACAAGACAAACGCCGTACCTGTAATGATGAGGAGCATCTTCATCGATGGATCTGCACCCTGCGGTGCGATCGCATGGTCAATCGCATAACTGATCAGGAATGGAATCGCCAGTTTAGTGAGCGTTCCAAGAATCATTAAGACGATAAGAATCGGAAGAAGCTGCTTTTTATATGGCTTCATATAAGTCAGCAACCGGCGCATTTGTGCCCAGTTGAACGGCTTTTCGATAATTTCATCATCTTGGTATACGAATCGATTGCGCTTGTCGTATTGAATAGACCCTTGTGGAGGCGTCGAGTTCGAACGCTGTTGACCGTCGCCCGTCATGCTAGCCTGACTCATACTTTCACCTCATTTCGTCGCTTTTCAGACTCCCCCTGAATGTAGTCTGCATATTGAATATGATAGACATCCTGGTACGTGCCAGGCACATGAATAAGTTCATCGTGTGTACCACGCTGCAGGACATGGCCTTTGTCTAGAACAAGAATCTCGTCTGCTTGACGCAAGGAAGAAATTCGATGCGCGATAATAAATACAGTGCGTCCCCGCATTACTTCCTTAAAGCCTTCTTGTATCTCGTGTTCTGTTTCCATGTCTACTGCGCTTGTTGCATCATCTAGAATGAGAATCTTCGGATCATTCAAGAGCGCTCGAGCGATGGCAATCCGCTGCTTCTGGCCACCAGAAAGTCCAAGTCCTCGTTCTCCAACAATGGTGTCATAGCCAAGCGGTAGCTCCAAAATAAAGTCATGCGCTTTTGCAAGTTTCGCCACTCTGACGATATCCTCTTCGGTTACATCGTGACGTCCATATGCAATATTGTTGCGAATGGTAGAGGAGAATAGGAACGTCTCCTGAAATACAGTTGCAATCTGGCGACGCAGGCTAGTGGTATCGATATCACGAACATCTATTCCATCGAGCTTAACCTGCCCTTCTTGGACATCGTAAGCTCTCATCAACAGTTGAATGATCGTGGACTTACCTGCTCCTGTTCCGCCTAATAGGCCGATGACTTTACCTGGCTCAGCATTAATGTTAATGTCATGAACCGCATGAAGCTCTCCTTCATAACCAAAGGATACGTGCTCGAACTGTACATGTCCTTTCACTTGATCATCCTTCAGCTGAACAGCATTCGGCTTGCTCACAATATCCTCTTCGGAGTTCAAGAGCTCAAGCACCCGTTCACCGGATGATTTGGCTTGCGTATAGTTGTTAATGTGGAAGCCTAGACCCCACATCGGACCGATAATGTACCAGATCATACTGAAGAAAGCAACGAGCTCACCGAGTGTAAGCTTCTCCTGAATTACAAATGCACCGCCGGCACCAAGCAAGATGACGACGCTCACGCTTGCTAGGACTTCCATAACCGGGAAGTAGTTGCCCCATAGATTCGCAATATGAATTTGATTATCTTTATACGCATTATTGCGGTCTACGAACTTCTCCACTTCATAAGGCTCGCGCGCAAACGACTTGACCGTACGAACCCCCGTAATATTTTCTTGTACTGCCGTGTTCAATGAACTAAAGGTTTTACGCATTTCACGAAATGCCGGGTGAATCTTGTTTTCGAAGCGAATC
>NZ_JADMOL010000001.1:188506-258760 GCF_015558675.1 Paenibacillus sp. 1001270B_150601_E10
AACAAATGGGTGTCAGCTGCCAGTTAATCGACATCATCATTGCGCCGCCAAACACAATCATCAGCACCATGTTCAGGATTTGGGCGAAACCAAAGCCAACAAACTGTCGAACCCCCTCAAGGTCCGCGGTCAATCGAGACATGAGGTCTCCTGTTCTTGCCTTGTCATAGTAACGAAAAGATAGCGATTGCAATTTGCGATAAGAAGCATTGCGCATTGCATAGGCCGTATAGTTGCCGACTCTTCCCCCAAAGAAGCCGTGCAAAAATTGTAAGGTGCCCTTAAGGCTAACAACGGCAACAACCGTTCCAGCTAGCCAAGGCACCCATTCGTACTTCTCCTTTGCGATTACGTCATCGATCAGGATCCTGAGTAAGTTCGGATACACAAGTCCTAATGCCGTGGCGAACATCAAGCAAAGGATGGATACAAACAGCAGCTTTTTTTTCGGCCAGTAAAAAGGTGCTAGCTGTTTAAAAACGTCCATGATTAATCCCCTCTCCGTGTTTCTAACGATATGTACCGCAGTTTATCATCACGCTATATTAACTTCAAAACCAGTTTTCCTCCATTCTGACGTAAATGAGTCGATTCTTTGTCGTTAAGGCACCATAACCGTATGTAATCTTTTATATCTGCCGTATTCCTACCTTCACATCCCTTTCTTGGCAATCAAAAAACCCGGACCGCTAAAAACGACCGGGTTTTGGAAAAGCATGGTTGTAATCGATACCATTTTGATATAAAAATAGCTAAACTGATCTCATAATGGTCATGAATAAGCCTTTGACTTTTTTACAACTAATGTAAGAGCCTGCTCCAGCCTTTCCACCTGCTTCGGATCATCCAATGCTTGGAGCATCGTTTCTTCATATAACTTCAACTGCTCGACGGAACTTGACTTCCACTTCTCCAATGTTGACAGCCATTGCTTCCATGCATGGATCGTGAACGTCTGTCTTTCCTGCTCAAGCGAATCAGAGATGAATTGAGCTGCTCGTTCATCAAGCCGTGTACGAAGCTGTTCGCGTCCTCCACCCGTGAAGAAATACTTGCTGCTCTTGTACAGGGACATGAGCTCACGCTCTTGGATTGGATAGGCTTCTATCCACGTATTGGCCGATACCCTAAGAGAAGGGGTTTCCCAAGCTCCCATCTTCCAATCATCCGGCGCATAATCAGGAAGCAGGGCGTTCACTTTTTCCCACATGTGCTTTATAAAGGCTTGAAGCTCCCGCTTCGCAAACTGCTCAAGACGAAGACTTGTTGCCAACAATTCGTTCGTGAGCTCCAACGTCAGCGTCGATTCCCAATCTCGCAAGCACTGCACCAATGCACTAGCAATATGCGGGTTATCTCCCCTAAGCGTTGCAGGGTTAAATGCATGGGCGAAGCTGTCATGCGAACGATACAGAATACGCTGCTTGACATGGTAGAGAAGCTCATCGCTCTCTTGAGCAATGAATCGCTCCACGGAGGTTCCATCTGCCTCAGAAATTAGCTGAACGGCTTCTTCTGTTCGAATCGAGAGCAGCTTCCGCTGTTCCTCTCGTGCTTTGCTATCGAGCTTAGCTGCTTGGTTTAGTGACTGCAGCTGATGCTTCAGCTTCTCAACATCTGATAGAGCAGCTTGTTCAACCATTCCTATAAGCTCATGGTCTACAAACCGATAGAAAGCCTCTTCGAAGGAACGGAAGCCCGATGCCGTATATAACCCCATGTCTTGGCGTTCTTTCGCCTCAAGCCCTTGGAGACTCGAAACCGGAAATAATCGCGGCTCACGAATGCCGAACTCTTGGAGGCGTTCCTTTACATATTGTAGAACACTTTCACGTTCCTCTTCTGATGAAGCTAAGTCGCAGGCATTCACGACAAAGAACATTTTATCCAGCTCAAAGGCATCCTTCACTCGTCCTAGCTGCGTTAGAAACTGACGGTCCGCTTGAGAGAAAGCATGATTGTAATAGGTCACGAAGATAATGACATCTGCATTCTTGATGTATTCAAACGACACGCCCGTATGCCTAGCATTAACCGAATCAGCACCAGGCGTATCAACAAAGGTAAAGCCTTGCTGAGTCCAAGGACTGTCTAACAGCAGGTCAATTCGGTCAACAAAGGCGGATTTCCGTTCAACAGCTACAAACTGTCGATACTCCTCCTCTTGAACGTGAAGCACGGTTCCAAGATGCTGCTGATGCTCTTCATACCCTTGAATAACGGCTTGAATGAAGCTGTAATGAGGCCTTCCTGCTGGATGCACCTGATCAGGCTTCCATTGTGCCGCTTTTTTAAGCGCATCCTTCATCTTTAGAGATTCCGCATGGTCAGCTCCTAATCGAGAAAGGGCATAGCGCAGATCCTCCAAGAGCGTTTCCTCAGTCTTTAGGCGAACTGCTGCTGTACGATGATCCTCTTTCGTTTCCGCTAATGAAATCTGATTAATGGCAGCCGTCGTCGGATTAGGCGACACAGGAAGCACGGACTCTCCAAACAATGCATTCGCAAAGGATGACTTTCCTGCGCTAAATGCACCGAATAGTGCCGCTGTATATCGCTGATTCGATATTCGCTCGCTCTTATCAATTAGATTGCGACGAACAGCTGCTAAAGCTGGAATATCCTTCGTTGCTGCAGCAGCCTCCTGTAGTAGTACGTGGATACGATCCTGTCGCTCACGGTTGTGTGGAGCAGCGGAATTAAAGGTCTCCCACGCTGCTGTGGACGAATCAGAATCCTTGCTGCGTGCCGTCTCAACGCTTGACGGCTCCTCTTCGACAACGAGCAGTTGAGGCACTTTATGTGATGAGGAGCGCACCTCAATAAGATGCTGCTTCAGATGAAGTTCCGCATGCTCGATATCATGCGGCAGGTTATCTTTTAAACGTTTATACTCCTCTATTACCGCTTCCATGCCCTTCAACAATTCTCGTTCTTTTGATGTCTGTGCATACAGAGTTTGAAGCTCACTCTCGATCTTTGAGCCTTTTGTTAGCTGAAGTTCATGAATGACGGCTATCAATCGATCCACATGCTCTAACATGATCTTGCGAATTTCGCTCTTGGCTTGATCACTCTGTACTCTGCAGTAATTAAGCGTATACTCTCCACTTCCTACAGAGCTTGGTTGTACGGCATTGATAAACCATTCTCCCGAAAACATTGGAAAGGCCTGATCCAGCTCTTCAACAGCCTTTGCTTCATCCGCTGCTGCTTGAGAGGCAAGCCTGCGAATCATAACCAGGACATGCGGTCGAATATTGCCGTCCACTTCCTCGCTAAAGCGTCGAACGAGAGTTTGAAGGCGCTGCTCCTTTTCCTGCTCCGTCTTCTTAGCACTGAACAATAAGCCAACTTTAAAGCCTGGCTGCATGCTTTTCAGAAAATCATCTGTACAATCCCGAAGAACCGCTGGTGTAATATTTGCATCCTTCAGCAGCTTATCCAGCTCTTTTACAACCTGCTCTCGAAGCTTCGTTGAATACCGTTGGATCTCCTCGGCTTGGGACTCTTTTTCTTGCAGCTGCACATGTAGCGACTGAGCCAGCTCTTCTCCTCCGATCGAAGCTTTCCATTCCTCTAACTGTGCCTTGAATGGTTGGAGTTCACGCTCTTTATATTCTTCCAGTAGAGCAAGTGCGGATCGAATGAGAGTCGCTGCCGATAACTCCTGACTATCTTGAACAAACTGTTGCAAGCCTTTCTGGAAGAGCTCCCACTCATTATAAGGATGTTCCAGCGCGCGCATCGAAATATAATAAATCTCGACAGGTTCGATTCCCCATACCTTCAACGCACTTCTGACATCAGCTTGGTATTGGGAAAATGGCAGCTCTTGCTCTCGATGTTTATCAATCTGATTGACAACCCAAATGAGCGGTTTCCCTGCCTCGGCTACCTTTTTTGCAAAATCAAAATTCATTTCGGATTGGACGTGATTATAATCCGTCATGTATACAACGACATCCGCCATATGAAGGGCCGACTCTGTTGCTTCACGATGAAGAGGATCGGTTGAATCTACGCCTGGCGTATCCAATAATGCAGCTCCGTTCTGAAGCCAAGGTATCGGTTCAAAGATCGTGATGCGTTCCACCTGTTCGCCATCTCGACAGGCATCTTCAAGCCGTTCAAGCGGAACCTCTTCCTTGTACCTGCTCTCCTTGCCTGTTGGTTGCGAGCCTCTTCGTATAAGCTCTACCTTGGATTCCCCATAGCGCACTGTTACTACATTAGCGCTTGTTGGGATGGGGCTTGATGGGAGCAGCTGCCTGCTGCATAGCTGATTAATGATTGTCGACTTCCCTGCAGAGAAATGTCCGCACATCGCAAGCACAAACTGCCGCTCATTTGCTTTATCCGCAAGATCTTTCAGCTTGAGCTCAAGCTCTTGATTGTCTCTTCCAGCTGCATGCGCAGCTAATTGGACAAGTATTTCATGCAATTCTTGGTTTGTATTCTTCGCTCCCCCGATGTCAGAAGAATACACTTTTGATTTCACTTCCTGCTGCATCGTTTGATTCTACCTCACTCCCACGCGGTATAACGAAACATGTATAACAAGCAAGCTAAAAAAAAGAAAAAACCGAGCAGCTCGGCTTCCTCTTTTTGCCTGTTTGCTCGGTTTCTAGTGTACCATATTTTGCTGTTCAGGTAGAATAATTTCAAATTGTTTGGAATGCTGGAGAATCGTGATCCCTTGATCCTTCACTCGCATGACCACGACATTGCGCTTTTGACGAAGGCGATCCACATACTCTTCTGGCACATCTCCTGCACCGTACACGGTAACCCCGTCAACTACGATCTCTTCATCTTCGCCTACGCTTTGTTGCATCACTTTGTCATAAATATCTGAGAATTGCTCAAAATTGTCTGTATACACCGCTATACATTTCAAATCTACCGACCACCTGTCTCTAATCTTCTTATTTACCAGTCTTTCTCGATGGAGCTGTTTTCATACGTTTTTTTCCGAATTTACACATATCAAGTAAAGGGCAAATCTCACACTGCGGGGATTGAGCTTTGCAGTGATAACGACCAAAAAAGATAAGACGGTGATGGGTTAGCGTCCACTCATCACGTGGAACTTTGCGCATCAACTTCTTCTCTACTTCTAATACACTATCTTCTTCATCAGCAAGCCCCAATCGCTTCGAAACCCGCTCAACGTGCGTATCCACTGCAATCGCGGGTACACCAAAAGCATTGGAGACCACAACATTCGCAGTCTTTCTCCCTACTCCTGGCAGTTCCGTAAGCTGTTCATGCTTGCTTGGAACCTCGCCGCCATATTGGTCTATTACAATTCGGCACAGCTTTTGAATATTTTTCGCTTTATTTCGATATAGCCCAATTCGACGAATATCCTGCTCAAGCTCTTCTAAAGGTACAGCGAGATAATCTTCCGGTCTCTTATACTTTTGAAATAGATTCGCTGTAACCTTGTTTACCGTCTCATCCGTGCATTGAGCAGACAACAGCACCGCAATCGTCAGTTCAAAGGGATTCGAATGATGCAGCTCACAATGAGCATCTGGAAACATCTCGCCGAGTGTATCCAAGATTCTACGAACCTTTGCACTTGTCGCCACTCTTCATTCCCTCCTATCCATCTTTATGCATTATATCACTGACTAGTAGGCGAAACCTAGTGTTATATGCAAACTGTCCCATCCAAATGTTGGACGGGACAGTTCAAGTAATCCTTCTATAGATAAATGTCGATAGAGGCTACCTTAAAGCTTTTCAATCTCAATAACTTGACCCTTTTGGAAATAAAGTACGAGTGAATCTCCATCTTTCAAAGAATTGACACTAATCGCATTTCCTTTACTATGAATATACGCATTCGCATGAATCGTATAACGATAGTTGTTATCATTTAGGTTGCTGCGGCGAACAGACAACTCTCTATTGGACGTATCATACTTCCAGAATGTTTTGTTCAAGCCTGTCATGACTTTAAGGACTGATGCATTTTTTGCATCCTTGCGTGCTTCAACACGATCGCCTACTTTAAGTGAGCCAAGGCTTGTAGTTGATCCGGATTCAAGGAGAACTGTAAGTCCATTTGCTGCTGTATAGGATGAAGTTTGACCAGCATAATTCTTAACGACAACAATCCCATTGGATAGATCTATGGATTCCACAATGCCAGTAGTTACAGGAACCACACGAAGTTCAATGAGGTTGCTGCCATCAAAGATTGCATTCACTACATCATTAGCCGATAAGCTTGAGAGGGTGATACGTTCGTTCTTCTCGTTATAGATCGGCAGACTGCCAACACTAAATTCTTTCACAATATTGCTTGTATCACGGAGCGATACACGGTTGGTGCTTGTATTCACTGTTGCTACTTCAAACTGCTTATAGCTGCGCACAGCCAAAGAGATCACATAGTTTTGATCAGTGGACAGCAATGCTGTTACGTATTCACCGTTGTTGACATCTGTCAACGTTGCATTGCTCTTGCCATATAGATCCACGCTCAACAAGGAGTTTTGGTATGGCAATGTGACCATTTGATCGTTAGCAAGCTTCATAGTAATCGTGCGAGAAGTCGTGCTTGCATGAATAAGTGTTCCTTCATACTTGTGAACGATTTGTACAAGAAGCACTTTGTCGGCAGTATATTGGATGTTAATCTTTCGCGAGCCATTCAGCATCGAAAGGATCGCTTCACCCATAATTGGATTGCCGTTGTACTCATATTTGGTATCATCGCTCAAGTAGAAGATATATGGCTTGTTTTTGTCATCCGTAACCGACAATAGCTTTTTCGTCTTATCATAGTTGATGACGGAAGCACCAATTAAGGATTCCACTTTACGATCGATAACTTCAATTTGAGTCACTTGATCATCGCTATTTACCGTTAGCTTCACACGATCTCCATATTCCCCTGCGACAAGGTCATCCACCGTTGGGTTGGTCATGCCCTTAATCACAACAGATACACGTGTTACAAGGCGCTTCGCTTCCAACTTGCCGTCTTCCTTCATGATCGTAACGCTTGTTTTTGTAGGCCCAACTTCATATAAGCGTCCTTGGATCGTAACCTCTGGAGCTTTAGATAATTCTATGCTTGTAACGACGCTATTCTTAACCGTATACGTAATCTTCGTATTCAAGCTAAGATCCTTAATCCCATTCGATAAAATCGTATCTCCATAGCGCACAATCGCATCCTCAGCGACACGGAAAGACTCTTTTATGCCTCCATCCGCTTGAATCTCAAGATTGCGGTTCGTTGTATCAATCGCAGTAATCGTACCTGTCGCGGTCTTGTTGACTGGACCAGACTTCACTTGAACAACTAGAACTTTGCGTTCTTGAGAGAAGGTTTCTCTTGTAATGGAAATCTCTGAATCTACTTTCAGATCTTTTGCTGCAATTACGTTGCCGGAAGCATCCTTGAAGACCGTATTATCTTCAAATTGTACGCGGGTATCGGTTGTACCATTAAAATTAACAAACAACGTTTTTTCTTTGTCATCTGCAATCACATACTTCACTTTACCCGTTACCGTCTCTACCTGCTGCTTGGCATCTACAAGTTCCACATAAGGAGCGCTGCCCATATTGGAGATAACCTTCACTTTTGTATAGAGAGGGATATCGCTCTTGGCAATGGATTGTTCGCTATCGGACTTGTACCACATGGTTTTGTTGTCAATGCGATACGATGTCCATTTTCCATCCTCTGAATACAACTTGATTGCGCTGTCTGTTACTTCGCTTACAATGCCATACTCTTGGTCTTCATAGTTAATCTTGCTTACAGCATCTCCGCGGCTAAAGAACGTAGCGATTTGAGCTCTCGTTACTTTGCCCTGCGGATCAAAGCGATTCTTATCCACACCAGTAGTCAAGCCAAGATCTACAGCCACATTCACATAGCCTAAGTTGCCTGCACTGATCTTGCTGTTATCCGCAAATGAGGTTGGGAGTGTCATAACCTGCTTAGCATCTGATTCCTTGCCAACAGAACGAACCAGAATTTTTGTAATCCACTCCCGGGAAGCCTTTTGATCTCCCCAAGGTTTCTTAGGATCCAAGTTCTTCAGCTCTTCATCACGATCAAGCAGACCTTTCTGGAAAGCAAGCACAATATAAGGCTTGAAGTAGTTGCCAACTTTAAAATTTTCAGGCAGTGCAACGTTAGCTGATTCATTCAATTCCTTTTCAAGGTCCATGAATCGAACCGCAAGCGCGATCGCTTCCTGCTGCGTAATATCGTCAGATGGTCTGAACTGACCGTTGTTTCCTTTCAAAATACCTAATGCTGCAAGCTTATGTATATGCTTCTCAGCCCAATGACCGAGCTTCACGTCGCTAAATACAGGACTGTATGTGCCTGCTGCAGCACTTGTCGTCACTTCAGTTTGTTCTACTGGAGCAGCAAGAACCGCTGGAACCGCGGATACCGTCATTGTCATTGCCAAAAGCGCACTAGTTACGGTGCTGACTTTCTTCTTCATGTTCGGCTTCATCGTATCTCTCCTCTTTCTCGATAAAATCTCCTAAAAGCTTATAATTCGACACAAACAGGGGCATATCCTGCCCCTGTTTGCGATTCTTTTTCATATCATGTTATGGGCGAACGTATGGATGCTCCAACGATACGTGTCCCATTAGGCTCTCAGTTGCTTCCCCATCCACGAGTATATCGATGGATTTGACTTCATCCAATTGGAACAAAGTCTTGGTCAGCGCATCAATCGCGTAGGATTCTCCGCCAGCGCCAAGATGTCCGTCCTCTGGAACGTGAACGTCGATCGTCAGCATGCCCTTGTTGTCGAGCTTCCAAGATTTGAACTCAATCTTTTTCCAAAGCGCGACTGTCTTCTTACCATCTGTTTGCAATGCTTTCAAAGCAGCCTGAATCTTCTCGTCAACATTACTGAACGTAATCGTTGTAGTCTCAGACTGAAGATCCATAAACTCATCATCTGTTGCATAAACGGTAATCGTCTGCTGCTGCTTGTTCGCGCTTGGCTTATCCGTTTGATCTGAAGGTGTATCCTTTGATCCGGATCCGCTATTGGAGTTCGTTCCATTGGTACCCTCAGAACCTTCAGAGCCCTTATCTCCATCTGGATTCTCTTGATGATTGCCGTCTGTACCTTGATTTGTATGCTGATCAGTGGAATCCGTAGGCGGTTGATCCCCTGACGAAAGATTCTTATTCGAGCAAGCTGCAAGCATCGTGATCGCTAATACAAAGATCATGAGTCCTAACCATTTTCTTTTGTTCATATCCAATCAACCTCCTTGTCATGGTTATACACGTATGACGAATTTCTCAAACATATTCCGTCAAGAAAGTCCGAGATACGCTTTTATGCCATTAAACACCTGTTCAGCAACACGCTGCTGGAATTGCTCATTGTACATTTGAGCCTCATCGTTTGAATTGCTCAAGAATCCAATTTCGAGCAATATTCCCGGCATCTTCGTATTCCGTATTACATGGAAGTTCCCTTGGCGTACACCACGATCTTTTAACTGGGTGCCTTTCATGAGATACTTGTGCATCACATCAGCAAATGCCTTGCTTTCTGGACGATACCAATACGTCTCTGTCCCATTCGCCGCTGCGGAATCCGCACTATTCCCATGGAAAGATATGAACAAATCTGCATTAAGGTCGTTTGCCACCTTCACTCGATCAGAAAGCTCTACGAAGGTATCATCTTCTCTCGTTAATACGACGTTGAAACGGTCATCCTTGCGCATAAGCTCAGCGACCTTGAGCGTCTGCTGAAGCGCAAAGTTTTTCTCAAGCTTTTTATTAACACTGACAGCACCAGAGTCATGAGCACCATGACCTGCATCCAATACGACCGTATACTTTCCATCAGGCTTAGTTGGAGGGGTTGTTGTACCATTATTGCCTCCTGAAGTATTCGCACTGAGCTCAAAGGAAAGAAGTCCACTGCCGTTCTTCGACGTCTTTACTTGAAGTGCATAATTGGCATCTACAACAAATCGTACCGTATCCGGTTGGAACTGTGCAAATCTTACTTGCTGCACATCTGGATATCCTGTAATAACCTGAGTTCCTTGAGACCCGTTAGCATTGCCGTATTTCTCCATGAACTCCTGATTAAACGTGGTATTCGGAAGATCAATGATCACTTTGTGAGGGTTCGTCATCATTGAGATTTTCGGTTGTACGTCTTTCTCAAGAGAAATATGTAATGTGTTTTCACCGAAAACAAAATCCTGTACCTTGATCAAGCTGGAATTAGGGTCTGTCGTACCTGTTCCATCTTCGGATCCGCCTGTCCCCGGCGTGGAAGGATCAACGGTTGAGCCACCGTCTGGCGTAAATAAGTATACGGCTTTAGCGGTATTGTCCCAATCTACCGTCAGCCCAAGGCTCTCTCCTACAAATCGCAGCGGAACCAGCGTTGAGCCGCCTGAGATGAATGCCGGCTGATCAAGTACGACTTCTTTTCCGTTAATCGTTGCCTTCTTGCTGTCAATCTTCAATTCAATTCGCTTGTTATCACCATATATGACAACCAATCGCGCGTTCTTGTCCCAATCAACCTTATACCCTAGCGTCTCCGATACAACGCGAATTGGTACCATTACCACATTGTTTTTTAAC
This sequence comes from Paenibacillus sp. 1001270B_150601_E10, assembly GCF_015558675.1. GTDB lineage: Bacteria > Bacillota > Bacilli > Paenibacillales > Paenibacillaceae > Paenibacillus_B. The sequence continues at coordinate 199,134 of NZ_JADMOL010000001.1, forward strand.
GTAATGGGTTCGGGAAGTTTAACAGAACTTCCGTCTAAATAAAGCGAGGGTTGTGGGGCAGCCTGTCCCACCTGTGGAAATACAATTGCTAGAAGAAACATGAACAACAAACCAGTCAACCATTTTTTTGATTTTTGCTGCATCTTCACCTCTACATCCTTTCGTATTGTTCTGACACTCTGAATCTATGAAATAACGTTCAAAGGAACAGACGTTAATTTAGACGAAAAAAAAAGACAAAAGTTGCGTCAATCCAAATAATACTGACAAAGAAATTATAGCTTATTTTGCCATTCTTCGTCAGTAACAAAAAACACGAGCCTAGCAAATAATGCTAGAACTCGTGTTTTTGTGGATTGCAATGCTAATCTATCCATCTATTATGCTTGTACAGGGTACGCTAGACGATCTTGGTGCTTCGCCTCGTAAGCACCGATCGCGTCATCATGCTTTAGCGTCAGGCCAATATCGTCCAGTCCTTGCAGCAGGAACTGACGACGATGCTCATCCAGCTCAAAATCATACGACAAGCCATAATCGTCGGTTATTTTTTTATTTTCAAGATCAACATGAAGCTGATATCTCTCATGCTGGCTTGTGCGCTGGAACAATTCTTCCACCTGCTCCTCCGAAAGCTTGATTGGAAGAATGCCGTTTTTAAAGCAGTTATTGTAGAAAATATCGGCATAGGATGGTGCAATTACACAGCGGAAGCCAAAGTCCAATATCGCCCAAGGTGCATGCTCGCGTGAGGAGCCGCAGCCAAAGTTTGCACGAGAGATCAACACGCTTGCCCCTTGATATTGCGGTTGGTTTAAGCTAAACGAAGGAATCGTATTCCCCTCTTCATCAAAGCGCCATTCATAGAACAGGAATTGGCCAAAGCCGCTTCGCTCAATTCTTTTCAAAAATTGCTTTGGAATAATGGCATCTGTATCTACGTTCACACGATCCACAGGCGCTACGAGCCCGGTCATAGTTGTAAATGCTTGCATCGGCTTATCCCCCTAACTAGTTCAACACTTCTGTTTTGATTTCCCAATTCCGTACATCCACAAAGCGACCTTCAATTGCTGCTGCAGCTGCCATTGCAGGTGATACAAGATGCGTACGGCCTCCGCGTCCTTGACGGCCCTCAAAGTTACGGTTAGACGTAGACGCACAGCGCTGGCCAGGTTGAAGCACATCCGGGTTCATCGCGAGACACATGCTGCATCCTGCATCACGCCATTCAAAGCCCGCTTCCATGAACACTTTATCAAGGCCTTCCTTCTCTGCCTGCATTTTTACACGTCCAGAGCCCGGCACGACAATAGCCGTTACTTTCTCGCTCACTTGATAGCCTCGTGCAATTTCAGCCGCCGCACGCAAGTCTTCAATACGTCCGTTCGTACAGGAACCGATAAAGACGTAATCGATGCCAATCTCCGTCATTGGCGTTCCTGGCGCGAGTCCCATATATTCTAAAGCCTTCTCAGCGGCTTTGCGTTCGTTTTCTGTGCTGAAGTCTTCAGGACGAGGAACAGCAGAGGTAATGCTGGTACCCATGCCTGGGCTGGTTCCCCATGTCACCTGAGGAATCAAAGAGTCCACATCGAATTCAACAACCGTATCATAGACTGCGCCTTCATCGGTTGACAGTTCGCTCCAAGCTTTCACCATTTGATCAAAAGCTTCGCCTTGTGGCACATACTGACGACCTATCAAATAATTGAAAGTCGTTTCATCTGGAGCAATCAAGCCAGCCCGCGCGCCTGCCTCTATGGACATGTTGCACACGGTCATTCTTTCTTCCATGGAGAGCTCACGGATCGCATCACCTGTGTATTCCACTACATAGCCCGTTGCAAAGTCTGTACCATATTTCGCAATGACGCCAAGAATCATATCCTTTGCGGTTACACCTGGTTTACGCGAGCCAATGAAGCGAACCTCCATCGTCTTCGACTTCGCCTGCTGCAAGCATTGCGTGGCAAGGACATGCTCAACTTCGCTAGTTCCGATACCAAATGCTAGCGCGCCGAAAGCGCCATGTGTCGATGTATGGCTGTCGCCGCATACGATGGTCTTGCCCGGGTGTGTAAGCCCAAGCTCTGGCCCCATAACGTGCACGACCCCTTGATCCACATCGTTCAGATCAAATAAACGAACGTCAAAGTCCTCGCAGTTTTTAGACAGTGTATCAATTTGCTGCTTGGAGATTGGATCTGTAATGTTGAAGCGATCCTTCGTAGGCACATTGTGGTCCATCGTTGCATAGGTCAAATCAGGACGACGCACCTTGCGCCCGCTCAAGCGGAGTCCTTCAAAGGCCTGAGGAGAAGTTACCTCATGCACCAAATGGAGGTCAATATAAAGAATGCTTGGCTTTCCTTCCTCACCTACAATTTCATGTTGATCCCAAATCTTTTCATATAACGTCTTCTTCGTCATATTCCTCACCTCTCGCATTGATCTGCGTTCTCTATGTGTTGCAATCAATATATCATTCCTTTATTCATAGTTCCAAGATATAATATCTATAATATTAATAGGTTTGGACTATATAGTTCAGAGAGGTGTATATATGGAATTTCGTCAATTGCAGTATGTATTGCAAATCGCGGAGGAGCGCAACTTTTCACGGGCGGCGGATAAGCTTCATATTGCCCAGCCTTCATTAAGCCAGCAGCTTTCCAAGCTGGAAAAGGAGATTGGAGTACTGCTATTTCAGCGGACAACCAACTCTGTTGAAATGACCCATGCAGGCGAAGTCTTTGTAGATCGGGCGCAGAAGATTCTTGATTCCATGGAGCAGCTTCGAAAGGAAATGTCCGATATCTCCCAGACGAAGGCTGGCAAAGTAACTATAGGCACGATGCCCATCACGGGCTCGCATATTCTCCCTCATGTCGTCCCGCAGTTTCATAAGCGTTATCCGGACATAGACTTTGTCTTAACTGAAGAGCCTTCAACGTCAAATTTGATTAAAATGACCGCTCAGGGCAAAATCGATCTTTGTCTCCTCTCCCTGCCCATTCATGAGGAATCACTATCTTATGAACCCATTGTTGAAGAGGAAATATTTCTCGCTGTTCCAAAAGAACATGCGCTGTACAAATCTTACATCGAGCATCGCGAGCCGGTGGATTTAGAGCTTGTGCAGGAGGAATCATTTATTTCACTAAAAAAGGGACAAGGCTTTCGACAAATTACGATTGACCTATGCCGAGAAGCTGGGTTTGAGCCTAAGGTTGTCTTTGAAAGCAGCAATATCGAGACCGTGCAATCTCTAGTCGCTTCCGGCATGGGAATAGCCTTTGTGCCCTCGCTTATTGCAACAGCACCAAGAAGTGAATTTGTACCCGCGTATATTCCAATCCAGTATCGTCCCTCTCGTAAGCTGGTGCTAGCTTATCGTACTGGGCGTTATATGTCTAAAGCAGCCGAAGCATTCATGGAAACATTAAAAGACACGGTTGCTGTTCAGTTCAGCGACCGTGTCCGTGCCGTTCTCCAGCCTGCAAAGCCTACGGAATAGAGCTTTAGGATCAAGGAGCTTGAGATATATTCAAATCAACAGGAGAATGACCAGGCGGTGGCTCAGATGCAAATAGCGCCTCAACCACGGCTTGGATATTCGCTGTTGTAGCCCCATAGCTAATAAAGCTTACAGGAACTTGCTCCAATGATTTCACATCATATGGGGAGCCGATCGATACCGAAGCCATTGGAATATCGCTAGTTGCAACATACTGGATGGCTCGTTTCATAACATCCTCATTCTGACGCATCAGCTGTAAATCTCTTGTTACAAATAGAATACCGTCCTCGTCTGAATTCATCTCGGATAGATGAAGATTGTTTCTTACTTGATTCTGCGAGAGGGCCTTAAAAGAAATGGTTTCTGTTGTAAGAGAGGAATGGTCCGAGAGTGAGGATTGAATGGCCTCATTCAGCAGCTTAATGGCATAAGGATCCGTACCGACGATATGCAGACGCTTCATCCGTGAAGAAATGAACGGGAGATGCGATGACTCACCCTTCATCGTTATGGCCTGCCTTGCCACTTGCAGAGCAAATTCAAGATCCCCATTGTTCTTCAACCATTTCTCAGCATGCTTGATCTGTTCTTCCTTTGTGGCCTGCTCTTCATTCTTATCCAGAAGGCCATACTTTGCTTTAACCGTTAAAATACGGAGGACGCTGTCATCGATGCGCTCATGAGACAGCCGACCTTTAAGAACCGCATCCACCAAATGCTCCTTCACCCGAGAAGGGTGAGCGGGCATTAACAGAATATCCACTCCTGCATCGATAGCCCTTTCACTCGCTTCTTCAATGCCGAAATGCTGCTCTATTGCCCCCATATTCATTGCATCCGTAACAATTACGCCTTGAAAATTCATTTCTGTACGAAGCTGATGAGTAATCAACGCTTTCGAGAGAGAAGCGGGCTTATATACAGGTTCTCCATCTTTTTTCGAAATGATTGTAGAGTCATCAAGAGACGGTACCGCGACATGCGCGCTCATGACCATATCCACACCTGCTTCAATTGCATCCTGGAAAGGCTTTAGGTCCATCATCTTCATCTGTTCCTTCGAATGATCCAAAACAGGCAGATTAATATGAGAATCAACGTTTGTGTCCCCATGACCAGGAAAATGCTTAATGACTGCTGGGATATTTGCTTGATGCATCCCCTCTATCATTGGCAGCACATACTGACTCACAACATCAGCGGATGAACCAAAGGATCGAATACCGATCACGGGGTTGCTCGGATTGCTGTTTACATCTGCAACGGGTGCAAAGTTCAAATTCATGCCGAGCGCGTGCAAATTGTGACCCATACGCGTTGCTGTTTCGCGTGCATAATCGGGATTACCCGCTGCGGCAATCGCCATATTGCCGTTCATTCTTGACATGAACGGAAAGCGAGACACGACGCCACCCTCTTGATCGACCCCAATCCAAGCCGGAACTTTCAACCCAAGTTCTCGAAGCATTGAGGTTTGCTCAATGGTCGTTTGAATCGTTTCCGCATTAGAGCGAAACAGAATGACGCCGCCAGGCTTCATGTTCTCGAGCGACTGCTTCATGGTTGAGGTTGGATTCTCCACTTCAACAGCTGACATATCGACAAAGAGAAGCTGGCCGATCTTCTCATCAAGCGACATCTGAGCTAGCAGCTGTTTGGCTTTAGCGCGTGCCTCTTCATTGCGTTTCTCCTGAGCTTCGCTTGCCTGCGATTCGGACGTAGCACTTGATACAGTCGGCTTCTGAGGCGTATTGCCTGAGGGGCTTGAAGGCGGTGATGTCACTGAAAAGCGTTGAACCAGCTCTTGAAAGCCTCCTCCCCAAGCTGCGACACCAGCCACGATAAGAAGCAAGCTCATGCTTCCTATAAGCCAGTAACGACGGTATCCTTTCTTATTTGCGGGACGAGACTTCGAACGTCGTTGTTGCATAAGCATTTCCCCTTAGTCTTGCATGATTACTGATTAGCTTGTGCACCCAAATGGTAGATATGCGGCTTGCGATCCTTGAACACTGGAATTCGTGAACGAACATCAGGGATCTGCTCAAGGTTTATTTTCCCCGTTAAGATTATCTCTTCATCAGCAGCAGAAGCTGTAACTTCTCCCCATGGGTCAATAATCATGGAGTGTCCGAAAAAGGAGGTGACTTCACCATGATCCCCAATACTGCTGCCCATTCGATTACAAGCGACAACCGCCATTTGGTTTTCTATTGCTCTAGCCGCAAGCAGCGTCTTCCAATGATATAATCTTGGATTTGGCCACTGTGCAGGCACAAAGAGCACTTGAGCGCCGCTTAGGGCGAGCGTTCGGGTCAATTCGGGGAAACGCAGATCATAACAAATGATGCTGCCGCAAGGAATACCATCCAGCTCAAATCGATTAACGGACTCCCCTTCCGTTAAATGCAGGTGCTCATCCATCAAAGCAAATAAGTGTATATTCGCTTACTAATTCGCCTTGACGGTTATAAATATAGGTCACGTTGCGTACTTGGCCATTCTCTATTACAGCAACGGACCCTCCAACGATATTGACTTGGTGTTTAAGCGACAAACGGTGCAGCAGTTCTTTTGACCGCTGTCCCCTCTCATCTGCTAGCACTTGTATGGAAGTTAGGGCATAACCAGCGTTCCACATTTCAGGCAGCACGATCACATCCGGTCTTTCATTGCCCTTCATGGCTTCTTCTACAAGAGCTTCCACCCGCTGATAATTCTTGTCCGGTTCACCGATTACAACATCCATTTGAACGACGCTTATGTTCCATTCCGTTGATTTCATGTTCGTCCACCCTTCATCTGTGTCACTTTCTTCCATCATATCTTTTCATGGAAATCCGTCAAGGTGGGCAAAGTATGAAAATCAGCATTCAGATACCTATGCTTGAAAGGAGAATCATGATGCGGAAGTACCAATCACGCATTCAAGCCATCATGTTTGTTGTATGTATGGCGCTTACTTGCTTTGCTCCCTTAGCTGAAGCCCAAGCTGCTCCAGAAGAAACACTCGCTACGCCACCTGTCCAAATGTTCGATATGAAACAGGAGCGTATCGTTAAAAGCGTTCCCAACCAGGAGATCTATCAGCAGCATGCAATGGAATGGCTAAAGTCCATTACAAAAGTCGCCCCTCAAGTATCCATCGGGTCAAAATGTGGTTACATTGTTAGAGTCCCATTAGTCAAACCATATACCGTAACGCTGCCTACATTAAAAGTTGAAACCAATACGGTATTTTTAATTTACTGTCCGCAAAAAGAGCCTCTGCTTCTTATCTTCGGTCCTGATCGCAAGCCTTATCTAATGGAGTTTAAGGCGGACGTAAAGCCGTTTATCGAGCATATGCTTACGCCAAGCCATCCAGGTGCCAATCGAGAATAGACCTTTTCTTAGTCTATTAAGAAAAAAGGCTATACACTCCAGTCAAAACATGCTAAATTAAGCGTTAATAATTGGCAATACGCATGTTATAGAAGATGGAGTGAACGGAATGCCGTACGTGAATGAACAGTCGTTAAACATTACTCCGGCAGATCGTATGAACGATCTGCCTACTCAATTTTTTGCCCAGCTTGTAAAAAAGTGCAATGCTCGTATCGCTGAAGGCCATGATGTTATCAATCTCGGCCAAGGCAATCCCGACTTGCCTACACCTCCCCATATCGTAGCCTCTATGCAGGCAGCAGCTGCAAACCCGCAGTATCACAAATACTCTCCCTTTACCGGCTATCGCTTCCTTAAAGAAGCGATTGCGCATCGCTATAAGGAAGACTATAACGTAGATCTGGATCCTGACAGCGAAGTTGCCATCTTGTTTGGCGGTAAAACAGGTCTCGTGGAGCTGAGCCAGATCCTCCTTAATCCAGGCGATGTCTGTCTTGTTCCAGATCCCGGATATCCCGACTATTGGTCAGGCGTCGTGTTGTCTGGAGCTGAAATGGTGATGATGCCTCTCACGGAGGCCAATCATTACTTGCCGAAGTATGAGGAGCTTAAAGAAGAAGAGCTTAGAAGAGCAAAGCTGATGTTTCTAAATTATCCAAACAATCCGACAGCGGCTACAGCCGATTCTTCCTTTTATGAGAAAACCGTACAGTTTGCAAGGGAGCATCAAATCGTCGTTGCAAGCGACTTTGCTTATGGTGCGATCGGCTTTGATGGCAACAGACCAATAAGCTTTCTCGAGACACCAGGAGCGAAAGAAGTCGGTGTGGAATTCTACACCTTGTCGAAGACGTACAATATGGCGGGTTGGCGCGTGGCGTTTGCGCTTGGTAATAAAGAGATTATTCGATACATCAATTTGCTGCAGGATCATATGTATGTGAGTCTTTTCGGTGCTGTTCAAGAAGCAGCTGCTCAGGCATTGACTGGCCCGCAGGATTCTGTTCACGCTTTGTGCGCAACCTATGAAAGCCGCCGCAAAGCCATGTTCGAAGCTCTTCAACGGATCGGCTGGCAGGCTAGAATTTCCCAAGGGTCTTTCTTTGCATGGCTTCCTGTTCCTAGACCTTATACATCAACGGAATTTGCGGACCTGCTGCTCGAAAAAGCAAACGTCGTCGTTGCACCGGGCATCGGATTCGGTACATACGGAGAAGGCTACGTTCGTGTTGGCTTGCTGGCGGAAGAGGCAAGGCTTGTTGAAGCGATTGAACGCATTGGTGCATTGCATTTATTTTAATTCATAAATGTGGCATTTGCTTTCTTTACTTTTCAATGAAGAGCATGCTAAACTGGTATCAAGTTTAAAAGAGCTGAATAACCTATTGACATATAACGTAATGAGAGGGCCAGTATGCATGGTACATTCCTAAGTGAATGTTCGTGATGCTCAGAGAGCGGTTGCCACAGGCTGCAAGCAACTGCCGTTCACACCAGCAGAATCCTACCCTTGAACGGTCTAAGCCTAGCTGATGGCACATCGTCATCGTGTACAGCTGGTTATGGAACGGCTGCCCCGTTATCGGCATGAAGTGGGAAGCGTGAATTCATTATGAGTGCAGAATGCATAATGGACATCGTTTCAATGAAGGTGGTACCGCGGAAGCAACAGACTTTCGTCCTTTACGGACGAAGGTCTTTTTTTATTATCCACATCTATAGTTGATCATTACCCGAGGACTAACCGAGCTCTTGGAACATCACTTAAGCCCTACTATATACATTTCAGCGTCAATCATCGATCAGCTGTATGATCGCACTTTAGAACATTACTACGTTATCGCCCTACAGAGTCAACTGATGAAGGGCTGCAGATTATAGGCATATTCGGCAAAAATCAAAGGATGGATGAGAACATTATGAGCGTACAGCGTATTGTCGTCAAAATTGGAAGCAGTTCACTAACCTCGGAGCACGGCGGCTTAAATCGTGATCAAGTTCGTTTTTTTGCAGAAGAGTTGAAAACTTTAACCCAAGCTGGTTATCAGATCGTGCTGGTTACCTCAGGAGCCGTTGCAGCCGGATTCCGTCAAATGGGATATGATCAGCGTCCGAAGCTCCTTCATGAGAAGCAGGCAGCAGCAGCCGTCGGCCAAGCGCTGTTAATGCAAGCTTACCAAGAGTATCTGCAGCCATACGGCATATCATCTGCACAGATTCTATTAACAAGACAGGACTTTGCGAATCGCAAGCGCGGGCACAACGCCTATCTGACGATCGAAGAGCTTCTGAAGCTTGGTGTGATTCCGATCGTGAATGAGAACGATACGGTATCCATTGATGAGCTGAAGTTTGGTGACAATGATACGTTGTCCGCACTAGTTGCCAATCTCGTTCATGCTTCGCAGCTAATTATTGTGACAGATATGGACGGTCTCTATACAGAAGACCCAAGAAAAAATCCACATGCGACTCGCTTCGATGTGATCGAGCAGATCACAGACGAAATCTACAGCTATGCAGGCGGAGCCGGTTCCGCAGTCGGTACTGGCGGTATGCGTTCCAAGCTCGATGCAGCACGCATTGCCATGCGCGGCGGTGTTAAGGCCTTTGTAGGCCGCATTGCTGAACCTCATGATTTGATGAGAACAATCCAAGGCGAAGGAAGAGGAACTTATTTTGAAACCCATCAGCATGGATTACCGGTGAAAAAGCAGTGGCTCGGCTTCCACTCTACTCCGCTTGGTCGCATTGTCGTTGATGAAGGCGCAGAACAAGCGCTCCTCGTAAGAGGTTCAAGCTTGCTTCCTGCCGGCGTAAAAGCCATTCATGGCGAGTTCCATCCTGGAGATGTTGTTGAGGTAACAAATCATCATGGTGATGTGATTGGACGCGGTATCGCCAATTACGATCATGAGCAATTAAACCAAGTGGCTGGTTTAACGACACCTGACGTTCTAAAGCGCTGTGAGGTCAGTCGCATTGAAGTGATTCATCGTGATGAATGGGTAACGCTGCGATCTACTTAATGGTTTAGATTTATATACTTAGAATGAATACAATTGGAAAATTAATACTATCAATTGTGTGTTAAGGAGGATGCCCTTATGAGTGAAGTATTGCAAAAAGCTAAGCTTGCAAAAGAAGCTTCCATCAAAATGAACCGTGTTACAACCTCAGAGAAAAATGAAGCCCTGCTGCGCATGGCGGATCAATTAACGACAAGCCAGCAATCCATTATGGAGGCGAATCAACAAGATCTGGAGAATGGCCGCCAAAACGGCACGAGCCCTTCCCTGCTCGACCGGTTAGCCTTAAACGAAAAGCGAATCGTCGATATTGCTGAAGGTCTTCGCCAGATCGCTTCGCTAGAGGACCCTGTCGGCACTCTGCTTCAAACCATTGATCGTCCAAATGGCCTTCTCATGGAACAAATCCGAGTACCGCTTGGCGTTATTGGCATGATCTATGAAGCCCGTCCAAACGTGACAGTCGATGCTGCCGGTCTTTGCTTGAAGACAGGCAATGCGGTTGTTCTGCGCGGCGGCTCAGCGGCTCTTCATACAAATAAACGAATCGTTGAGGTGCTGCATGAAGCGCTCGATGCAACTGAACTGCCTCCAGATGCTCTGCAGCTCATTGAAGATGCAGATCGCAGATCTGTGGATGAAATGCTTAAGCTCAATGGCTGGCTTGACGTCGTCATTCCGCGCGGAGGTGCCTCTCTTATTCAAAATGTCGTTCAAAATGCTACTGTTCCCGTTATTGAAACAGGGGCCGGCATCTGCCACACCTACATCGATGCAACTGCTAACCCTGAAATGGCTGCTGATATTGCCCTGAACGCTAAGGTACAACGGCCCTCTGTCTGCAATTCGATGGAGACGCTCCTTGTCCATCAGGATTATGATCAGGCTGCTATTCAGCAATTATTCCAGAAATTTCAAAACGTTCAGGTGGAGCTCCGCGGATGTGAGCGCACACTTGCGCTTGCGCCGTTTGCCAAGCTAGCAACCGAGCAGGATTACGCGACAGAATATAACGACTATATTCTTAATGTCAAATTCGTAGCCAATCTTGATGAAGCCATCAAGCATATTTCGCGTTATGGAACGAAGCATTCCGAATGTATCATTACTGCGGAGCAGAATCATGCGAAGCGCTTTTTACAAGAAGTAGATGCTGCTGCTGTGTACCATAATGCTTCCACCCGCTTCACGGATGGGTTTGAATTTGGCTTTGGAGCAGAAATCGGCATCAGCACACAGAAGCTTCACGCGAGAGGTCCAATGGGACTTGTTGCATTAACCTCGACCAAATACCTCGTAATAGGCAGCGGACAGATTAGAGGCTAGGAGTTAGAACCAACGTTTATTCATGGGAGGAAACATACGATGAATGCATGTCTAAATTATTGCTTTTATGGTGCAGGGTCGGCTGCTGAAGCGGTTGTCAAAGGAATGCTAGACAAAAAGATCGCTCAACCAGAGCACATTCAGATGATCAACCGCAGCAATCAAGCTCGTCTTCAAGAGCTTGAAAATCGTTATGGCGTAAGTGCTTCCAACGATTCTAGTCTTACAAATGAATGGCTTTCTCGGGCAGACGTTATCATTTTAGCAATGAAGCCAAAGGATGCGGTTCAGGCGCTTCAAGCGCTCCGTCCGAATATCCAGGAACATACGATGCTGCTATCCCTCATTGCCGGTCTAAGCATCGCTACTATTCAGCGTATCGTTGGGCCATGCGCTGTCGTGCGCACCATGCCAAACACTTCAAGCACCATTGGACTCGGTGCAACAGGAGTATGCTATTCCACTGAGGTCGGCAAAACGCAATACGCCATAGCAAGAACGATGCTTGAAGCCATTGGCATCGTAGTAGAAGTGGAAGAAAAAGATATAGATGCGATTACAGGGGTATCCGGAAGTGGTCCTGCTTATGTATACTATATTATGGAAGCCTTAATCGAAGCAGCCGTGAGTGAGGGCTTAACGGCAGAACAAGCAGAATCTCTCGTGATTCAAACGGTACGAGGTGCAGCAGAAATGGTGCGGATTACAGGCGAAAGCCCAGCCGTGCTCCGTCAAAAGGTCACATCTCCTGGGGGGACCACTGAAGCGGCCTTGAAGGTACTTCATGAATTGCATGTAAATGAAGCGATGAAGACGGCAGTTGCTCACGCTCGCGCCCGTGCTGCTGAGATGGGAGAACGAATTGGGAGTGAGCTATAGATGAATGAATATTGTGTGGCCACGTATCGGCTCTTTGATGATACGGCGTCATTCGATAAGAAAGCGGAAGGCATAGCCGTTGGTCTGACCGTTGGCAGTTGGACGGACCTTCCTGAAGCGAAGAAGGCGTCAATGGAGAAGCATCTTGGCAGAGTTCTATCTGTGGATGTTCACGATTCCGATGAGCCTGGCAAGCGTTACGCAGATATTGCGATTGGCTATCCTGATGTGAATTTTAGTCACGACATTGCAGCCCTGCTTGTTACGGTATTCGGCAAGCTGTCCATGGACGGCAGAATTAAGCTCATTGATCTTGGTTGGTCAACATCGTTTCAGCAAGCGTTTAAAGGCCCGAAGTTCGGCATAGAAGGCGTCCGCAGCCTGCTATCAGTTCATGATCGACCGCTGCTGATGAGCATTTTCAAGTCGGTTATTGGTCATGACCTTGATGGGCTTCGCGATCAATTCTATCAGCAGGCTCTAGGCGGTGTAGATCTGATTAAAGATGACGAGATTCTATTCGAGAATCCGCTAACACCGATTCAGGACCGAGTAAGAACCTGTATGGAAGCGGCAAGGCAGGCACAGGAGCAGACCGGCAAACCTTTGCTGTATGCCACAAACCTTACTGGACCTGTATTCAAGCTGCGTGACCAAGCACTTCGTGCGATTGACGCAGGAGCCAATGCGCTGCTCTTTAACGTGTTGGGCTACGGATATGATGCCCTTCATGAATTGAGCGCTGATCCCGATATCTCGGTGCCAATCTTGGCACATCCAGCTTTGGCAGGGGCCATGTATCCAAGCATCGATCAAGGGATCTCTGCCAAGGTCCTGCTTGGTAAGCTCATGCGCCTTGCTGGCGCTGATCTTGTGCTGTTCCCTTCCCCATATGGCTCGGTAACGATGCCTAAGGAAGACAATCATGGCATTAAAGCTGCGTGCCTTGATGATACGCTGCCGATGAAGACAAGCTTCCCTGTTCCATCTGCTGGCATCCATCCAGCCTTAGTACCGCTTATTGTGGAAGACTTCGGCATCGATGTTGTAATAAACGCAGGCGGTGGCGTGCATGGTCATCCCATGGGAACCGCATGCGGAGGCAAAGCATTCGTTCAAGCCATCGAAGCCGTAATGAACAACATTTCGTTGGAACAGGCCGCTTCACAGCACCAAGAGCTTCAAGTTGCATTAGATCGCTGGGGGAAAAAATAATGACAGCTAAGAAACGTAAAGTGGTATTTTGTGATTTTGACGGTACGATTACGAACAATGATAATATCGTAGCCTTGTTCAAGCATTTTCAACCAGAGGGCTGGGATCAGATTGTCCTCGACATCGTTTCGGAAAAGAAATCGGTTAGACAAGGGGTTGGCGAGCTATTCCACTTGCTCCCTTCCTCTATGCGTGAAGAAGTCGTGGGACGTGCCATTCAACAGGCGATTATCCGCCCAGGTTTTGAAGAATTTCTTACCTATTGCAAGGCAAATGACATTGCGTTTTATGTTACGAGCGGTGGAATTGATTTCTTTGTCTTTCCTCTGCTTGAGGCCTATGATATCTCACAAGATCATATCTTCTGCAACGGAAGCGACTTTTCTGGGGATCGCATTACGATTACTTGGCCTCATGCCTGTAAAGCGCCTTGCGAGAACGACTGCGGCATGTGCAAGACGACCATCGTGCGGCAATTCTCGTCTGAGGAATATGAGCGCATTGTGATTGGAGACAGTGTGACCGACTTTGCGGCTGCAAAGCTTGTAGACTTTATATATGCAAGAGCACAGCTGATTGAGAAATGTGAGCAGCTGAAGCTTCCTTACGCTCCTTTTGACACGTTCCATGACATCATTCAGCATTTTACTGAGCAGGGGGAGACGGTTTGCCATGAATAATGTGACGCTAGAAATGAAGCAAGAGGCCTATCAAACGCTTCGCGGGATCAAAGAGACCTTTGCTGCCCGCCATTGGTTCCCTGGAACAAGCGGAAACCTCTCTGTTCGTGTCGGTGAGATCGAGGATGGCCAATTCCAATTTGCCATTACCGCCAGTGGGAAGGACAAGTCCGTACATTCACCAGAAGATTATTTATTGGTGAATGAAGCAGGTGTCCCCATTGAGCAAACCAACTTAAAGCCAAGCGCAGAGACACTTATCCATTGTGAAATTTATAAGCAGACCGGTTGCGGCGCAATCTTTCATGTTCATACCGTATTCAACAGCATCGTATCCGAGCGCTATGGCGATCAAGGAGCCGTTCCGATCCAAGGTGTTGAGCTCATCAAAGCGTTTAACATCTGGGAGGAGAATGCTCGTATCGAGGTTCCAATCGTCCCTAACTTCGCTCATATCCCTAGCATTGTTCCCCATGTAAGCGATAAGCTGAACCCGGAAGTACCTGGCATTCTGCTTCGCAATCACGGGATCTATGCTTGGGGAGCGAACAGCTTTGAAGCGAAGCGACATTTAGAAGCCTTTGAATTCCTGTTCGAATATGTGTACCGCATGGAGCTCTTAAAAGGGACAAGCCTATAACAGATATACTGTCATTCATTCTTCACTACACATACCCATTGGCTAAGTTATCATGATGGTATGTTCTCAAATGTAAAATGTCTAATGTCATGCTTTCCTTTTTTATAGGCGTCTATTGATTAACCTTATCAGAATAAAAACCGCTTCTTCAGACGAGTGAGCCCTTTTAGCAGCCAGATGGTTCCAGGCCGTTAATCAAGAGAACAATCGCTGAATTGGCGGTTTTTCTTTTGAACCTTATCGCTCTTTATTTCATGAACGATTCCCTCTAAACTTCTGGGTATACGCTCTTGCTTCCTCTGGCGTCGAGATCTGATTGCGGCTCCACTCGAGAAGGATACGGTCAATATAGCGAAAATGAATTTTCCCTGCAAATACGGCCTCTTTAAGCGCTAGTAGGATTAAGGGCTGAGAATAACGATCATCGTCTATCCAGCCCCCGATTGTCTCATACTCCATTGGGGACAGTGGGCGGCCGAATTCTTTCTCAAAGATCTCAAACAAATTCAGCTCCTGCTGTGCTCCTCTATGAGCCTGCTCCTTCGCCTTCAGCTGCTCATGCTGATTGCGAATATCTTCCGATAGCAACTTTCCTAATTTTTCCCAAAGGCCTGTCCAGTTGTAATGCTCATATTGAACATGAGTCACCTCATCCACATGCTCATCAATGCTTAAGAAGCCATCTTTGATGAGCCGCTGCAAAGTTGCCGTCACCATCGCCGTTGGCATCGCCATTCGCTCCTGCAGCTCATCTAGTGAAGGGAAATCCAAACCTTCCACTTGCTTATATCCAATCAGCTGAATGATCAACATCGTTTCGGATTCTGTAAGGCCCATACGTTTATAATGCTTTAATAAGACATAAGGCAAGGTAAGCTGTCCTGCCTGAAGAATATGTGAGATTCCTTTTGCATATGCGCGATAAGCCTCTTCCCTCATCGGACACCCCTCCTTTTATGATCATCGTATGTAGTCATAGACAGACTGACCTTATTGTCTCATGTACCCCAATAATATACAAGACATCCCGAACCACAACCGTGATTCGGGATGCCAATACGTAAGTATAGGGGCTTATCACTAAGCCCATTCACATCGTCTCATTCAGCTATGAACGATGCTGTATCGTCTGTCCATTAAGGATACAAACGATAAAGCATACGTGGGAACGGAATCGTTTCACGTACATGATCGACGCCACAAATCCATGCGACCGTGCGCTCAAGACCTAGGCCAAAGCCAGAGTGAGGCACTGTACCGTATCGGCGAAGATCCATATACCATTTGTAAGTCTCAGGAGACAGGTTATGTTCCTTAAAGCGTTCTTCCATGAGCTCAGGATCGTCGATACGCTGTGAACCGCCAATAATCTCGCCATAGCCTTCTGGAGCGATCATATCTGCGCAAAGTACAACTTCCGGACGATTCGGGTCAGGCTTCATGTAGAATGCCTTGATTCCGGCAGGATAATTTGTAATGAACACTGGTGTCTCATGGCTTTCTGCAATCGCAGTCTCATGAGGTGCACCAAAGTCTTCTCCCCACTCGATCTCATGGCCATTGTCCTTCAAGAACTTAATGGCGTCATCATAAGAAATGCGCGGGAATGGAGCTTTGATCTTCTCAAGCTTCGAGATATCGCGCTCAAGCGTTTCCAGCTCTGCTCGGCAGTTCTTAACGACCGATTGAACGATGTGGCTAACGAACTGCTCTTGAACACGAAGGCTTTCTTCATGATCCACAAAGGCCATCTCAGGCTCAATCATCCAGAACTCGATCAAGTGACGGCGAGTCTTGGATTTCTCAGCACGGAATGTTGGTCCAAAGGAGTATACTTTACCAAGCGCCATAGCCGCTGCTTCCATATACAATTGACCACTTTGTGTCAAGAATGCATCTTCATCAAAATACTTCGTGTGGAACAAGTTCGTTGTTCCTTCAGCGGAAGTCGGTGTAAGAATCGGTGGATCCACAAGTGTAAATCCGTTCTCGTCGAAGAAGTTCTGAACCGCACGAATGATTTCACCGCGGATCGTAAGGATCGCACGCTGCTTCGGCGCACGAAGCCACAAGTGGCGATGATCCATCAAGAAGTCAACGCCGTGCTCCTTCGGCGTAATCGGATAATCTTGCGTAATCTGAATGATCTCTACATTCGTTACCGTCATTTCAAAGCCAGACTTTGAACGCGGCTCTTCACGGATGATTCCGGTAACATACATGGAGCTCTCTTGCGTCAAGCTCTTTGCATTGTTCCAAATCTCTTCCGATACTTCACTCTTCACAACGACGCCCTGAATGAATCCAGTACCGTCACGAAGCTGCAAGAATTGGATCTTGCCGCTAGAACGTTTGTTGTGTAGCCAGCAGCCAATGCGGACTTCTTCGTCCACATGGCGATTTACATCGCGAATGACACAAGTTGTCGCCATTGATACGTTCTCTCCCTTTAACGATTATTTAGCTTCTGTCACGAGGCGATACGTGTCGCGTGCAATCATAAGCTCTTCGTTAGTTGGCACGACCAATACTTCCACTTTTGAATTCGGAGTGGAAATGCGGCGAGGCTCTTTTGAACGAATCTTGTTCAGCTCCGGATCAATTTCTACACCCAAGAAAGTTAGTTTCTCACATGTATGTTGTCGAATAACTACGGAGTTTTCACCTACACCAGCAGTGAACACAATCGCATCGACACCATCCATAGCCGCAGCGTAAGAACCAATATACTTACGAAGACGATACACGTACATTTCAAATGCAAGTGTTGCATTAGGTTCGCCTTGCTCCATACCATCTGTAATCTCGCGCATATCACTTGATGAACCAGAAATCGCTAACAAACCGCTATGCTTATTTAGCATTGAGTTGACTTCGTTAACAGTCAAATCTTCCTTCATCATAACAAAAGGTACAATCGCCGGATCCAAATCACCACTGCGCGTACCCATCATTAAGCCTTCAAGTGGAGTCATACCCATAGAAGTATCGACAGATATACCGCCATCAACAGCTGTCAAGCTTGCTCCGTTACCGATATGACAAGTAATAATCTTAAGATCTTCAACAGGGCGGCCGATTGTTTCTGCCGTCACTTTGCTTACATAATCGTGTGATGTTCCGTGGAAACCGTAACGACGTACTTTGTGCTTTTTATAGAGCACTTTAGGAATAGCATACATGTACGCTTTCTCAGGCATTGTTGAATGGAACGCCGTATCGAATACAGCAACCTGCGGAATGTTTGGCATGTTAGCCTCTACTGCGCGAATTCCCATCATGTGTGCAGGATTATGAAGCGGAGCCAAGTCGAATAGACTTGTAATCCCAGCTTTTACTTGAGCGTCAACGATTACAGATTCTTTAAACAAGTCGCCGCCCTGTACGACGCGATGGCCTACAGCATCGATCTCAGTAGTGGATTTGATAACACCAACTTGAGGATCGGTAAGCTTATCAAGCACTTTACGAACGGCTGTCGTATGCTCGAGAATTTCACTTACTTCGGTAACTTCATCTGTATGATGCGGCTCATGAACGAGAATGGATGAATCCATGCCAATACGCTCAACACGACCTGCTGCAAGAGCCGTTTCAGTTGTCATGTCATAGATCTGATATTTAAGCGAGGAGCTTCCTGCGTTAATTACGAGAACTTTCATATTCTATCCCCATCCTTGTTATACTTGAAGAATCCTTCTCCAGTCTTCATTCCAAGTTGATTCGCACGGACCATCTTCTTCAGTACGACGGAAGGACGATACTTGATGTCTCCAAATTCGCGGAACATACGCTCCATAGCTGCGAGTACCGAATCCAAACCGAAACGGTCTGCCATTTCAAACGGGCCGTACTGGAAATTATATCCGATTCTCATCGCGTTGTCGATGTCTTCTGCAGTCGCAACACCCTCTTGAAGAACGTGAAGCGCCTCGTTGATCAGCACGCAAATAATCCGTGAAGTGACGAAGCCTGGCGACTCATAAACCATAACGCCTTTCTTCTGTACAACCTCTTCAACAAAACGCTTTGTCTCATTAAACGTTTCATCAGAAGTTTTTAACCCACGGATAATTTCAACCAGGTCTACATTCGCAACAGGGTAGATAAAGTGCATGCCGATTACACGCCCTGGATATTTCGTGTTGCTTGCCAATTCTGTTAAAGATAAAGTTGAAGTGTTGCTTGCCAAGATTACATTGCTAGGGCAAACACTGTCTAATTCAGCAAATACTGCTTTTTTAGCTTCTAAATCTTCAGAGATCGTTTCGATAACCATATCGCAAGCACTAATCTCTGCAAGATGTGTCACTTTGTGAATGCGAGACAAGATAAGCTTTTTCTCTGCTTGGGTAATCGCCCATTTTTCAAGCTGCTTGTCCAGACTTGTTTCAATCATTTCATAGGCATGATCAAGCTTCTCTGCAGATTGCTCCACCAACAGCACGTCTAGGCCTTTGACTGCCAGCATTTCTGCAATGCCTTGGCCCATTGTACCGCCGCCGATGACGCCGATTTTTTTGAAAAACATGGTCTCTTCCACCTTTCAATGTTGCTAACGCTATTTAATATTGTGTCCGACACCGCAACAACAATATTAAACAAATTAGTGCATAGGTAACTCACTTTATATTACCATGTTTCTTTACCTTATAAGAAAAAAACCAGCCGAAAATCAGGCTGGTAATTGTTTACTGTCACATAATAGACAACGGAATTGTTCTCCTGACAATGTTTCATCTTGAATTAGGATATCGAGTGAGCTTGCAAAGGTAGCCCGGTGACTCTCTAACAGCTCTCTAGTGCGCTCAATCAGCTGCTCCAATATCGTATTCATCTCTTTCGACAAGGCATCGAGGGACACATGCTTCATCTTCACAATCCCTAAGCTCGTCAACCCTGAATTGACCATCGTTTCAACAATATGAAGGGCTTGATCAAAATCTCCTTGCGAACCTGTGCTGCGGTGACCATAAAACATTTCCTCTGCTACAGCTCCTCCTAGGGAAATCATGATTTGATCTTCTAGGTAAGGTAGTGTATACAAATACCGATCCTGCTGCGGCTGATGACGAACATAACCTAGCGCCGGCCCTCTTGGACTGAGGGATACTTGAGAAACGGAGTTCGGGCGCAGTGTTTCCGCAACAATAGCATGACCAAGCTCATGAAGAGCTACGCGCTTACGCTCCTCCTCATTTGTCTCACGATCGGTCTTCTCGCCCATCATGACTTTGTCGATCGCATAAGATAGGTGACGTGTCTCAATCTGCTCTTGCTCATCACGCATCGCATAGATCGCCGCTTCATTCAGCACGCTTTCAAGTTGGGCGCCAGAAAAGTTAAAGGTTTCTTCCGCTACTTTATCCATATTCACATCCTCAGCAAACGGCTTGTTGGCAGCATGAAGCTCAAGAATTTGCTTTCTGCCCCTCTTATCAGGCATATCCACTTGAATGTGGCGATCAAAGCGCCCTGGACGAAGCAGCGCAGGATCGAGCATCTCTTTGCGATTCGTTGCAGCCATGATGAGAATACGGGGAGATTCCTGCTCATACAAGCCATCCATCTCCGTCAAGAGCTGGTTCAGCGTTTGATCATACTCGCGCTGCTGACCGCCCTCACGCTTTCCTCCAATCGCATCTATTTCATCGATAAAAATAATCGCATTCGCCTTTTTCTGCTTCTGTGCTGCCTGTCTCGCATCCTTAAACAGTGTACGGATGCGGCCTGCACCAACACCAACATACATCTCAACAAATTCACTGCCTGACACCCCAATAAATACTGCATCAGAGTAATTCGCAGCTGCCTTTGCCATTAACGTCTTCCCTGTGCCAGGAGGACCTGTAAGCAATATCCCTTTGATGGGACGTATGCCAAACTTTGCAATGCGATCTGGCTTGATAAGAAAGTCCAAGGCTTCAATCAATTCATTCTTAGCTCGATCTTGACCACCAATCTGTTCAAAGGAATGCTTAGATGATGTCTCATTCTTCTGTGCTTGCCCTTGACGGCTGGAGAAAGCCTGCTTGCCTCCCCCGCTTCGATATCGAGCTGCAATGAAAAGCAAGCCAATCCCAACGGCAGCAACGATGATCGGCCATATATTAATACCGACATATGCTAAAAAAAGCACAAGGACGATCGCAAAACCAATGGAAAGCTCCGTCCATCTAAGATTGTCGTTCTTCATTTGGCCACACCCCCATGCTGCTTCCTTGAAGCGGTAATAGGATCGTCTTATGATTAGATCCATCCTTCAGTGTGATGTACACATTTTGTTCATCCATAGAAGTCTCAACCTGAATGCCTTGGTCCTGCTTAGCAAGCTCTTCAAGCCGAATCGGGATATCCCCATAACGCTGATGGCTCATGGCCTCAGCAACAGCGAACAGTGCTTTATTCCAAAACTGGTCAATATGAGCATTAGATGCATCGTTTACAATCTCAACATTTAGCTTGCGTGAGCTCGCTTCCTTCTTGGCTATATCATAGACTTGCTCCATGACAGGCGCAATCTCGGTTGTAGGTTTGAGTGAAAGATTGATCTTCAGCTCGCTTGGATTCCAAACGACCTCTGCATGTTCAATCTGATCGATGTTAGAAAGTGCTGATGTTAGAGGCTTTTCCATTAGCTGTGAACGATAGAATGTATAGCCTCCAAAAAGGATGACGGTACTAATTGCCATCGTTACGACGAGTGGTATCCAACGAATTTGTTTCAATATAATTCCCCCCTATAGCTATATCGCTGACGGCGAGTATATATGAAAGTATATCACATAAGTATATCAATAAGTGAATGCAATGGATGGAAGAACATTTTCTGCCGTTCATCCTTTTTTCCTCAAGGCAATTGTCAAATGTCTGTCCATCATCTGTCATTCCATTCTATGGAGACCATGCCACGAAAAAAGCTCAATAATCAAAAAGCGCCAAGCTCATCGTGAGCTTAGCGCTTTTGATTATTGATTAGGCATTGAATAGGCTTCACCAAGCGGTGAGCCATCCGTAAAGCGGAAAAATTGATAGAAGACTCGCTTCTCTCCTTGTTCATCTTTACGTCGAACTTGTGTTTCCCAAACATATTCTTCTTTTTGATCCAATGTAACTTTATTCAACGAAATCCGGATAATGCTAGCTTCAGGATAAAGACCCAACAATTGTTCGCGAATCTGTTCTTTTGTCTTTCCATCAGAAGCTTGCTTCACGTTCGCCTCATCACCCTGCACAAAGACAAGCTGCTCTACCCCATTCGTATCTGTTCCCTTAACGACGTACGTTACTTTATCCCAAACAGAGCGTTCTACATCGATAATCTGCTCAAATGCCACTTCCTGCTTCGCCCGTTCTATAGCCGCATTCTCTTTTTCGTTCTCAACAGAATCTATGGCCATCACATACCGAATAAACAAGACGAGGAGGAGAAGCACCACAACCGCAGAACCAAATATCCATAACCCTGCACGATTCCGTCTACGATACCGTGATCTACTACCTCTCACCATGAATGATCAACACCACCTAACGCTTAAGCAAGCCTTCAAATGCCTGACTGGCATCATAGCGAACGCGTTCTTCATCCATCGTGATGCAATGCCCGTCTTTAACAACTTGCTTGCCATCAACAAACACATGAGCAACATCGCGACCGGTTGCTGCGTACACCATATGGGATACCAAATCTGTGTGTGGAAGAAGATGCGGCTGATCGATGTTAATCGCAATAAAGTCCGCTTTCATTCCTGCCTCCAGCAAGCCAACATCCTGCAGTTGAATCATCTTGGCACCATTTACGGTTGCAATTCTCATTGCTTCTGCCGCAGGCACAGCAGTTGGATCGCCAGATACGCCTTTATGAATAAGTGCTGTAAGTCTCATTTCATCGAACATATCCAAATTGTTGTTGCTTGCCGCTCCATCTGTGCCAATCGATACATTGACATTCGCTTTTAACAGATCAGTCACGCGAGCAATTCCGCTTGCGAGCTTCAAGTTGCTGGCTGGGTTATGGGATACCCCTACGTTGTATTTAGCCAACACCTCAATCTCCTCATCCGTTAAATGAACAGCATGCGCGACGTAGGACGGGCGGCTAAAGAATCCGAGTTTCTCCAAATGAGTAACCGGGCGCAAGCCATAATCCGTCACATTTTGCTCTACTTCCGCTGCTGTCTCGGACATATGCGTGTGAAGCATGAGATCGAGATCATGTGCCGCCTGAACAAACTTCTCGATGAACGCAGGAGGACAAGTATACGGAGCATGCGGTGCAAGCATTGTCGTAATGCGGCCATCCGCTGCATGATTCCAATCCTTTGCAAATAGAACAGCTTCATTCAGCTTCTGCTGTTGTACCTCCTCACTGCATAAGCCAATTGCGCCACGCATCAGGCTTGCACGAATGCCAGATTGTTCGCACACTGTTGCGACTTCGTTCATGTGATCATACATATCTACAAACGTTGTAGTCCCGGTCTTAAGCATTTCCAGAACAGCAAGCGCAGTACCTGCATAAACATCCTGATCCGTGAATTTGGCTTCCATCGGCCACATCTTCTCCTGCAGCCATTGCTGGAGCACCATGTCATCTCCGTAGCCGCGAAGCAGCGTCATAGCCGCATGACCATGCGTGTTTACAAGTCCGGGCATGAAAAATAATCTGGAGCCGTCCAAATATTCAGCCTCTGCCGTCTCGTATTCAGAAGGAAGCTCTTCACCAATAAATGCAATCCGATCATCCTCTACAACCATGTACCCTTGTAAAGTGGACTTTGCCGCATCGGGTCTTAATTGTGCAAATCTACCATTACGAATGATTAACCGTTTCGTCATTCTCTGATTGTTCCTTTCTGTCTTCATCTTGTAAGTAGTAGGCAAGGCTGAACAGATCTGTTGTGAAATCTGCCGCATGCACTCTCACATGAGAAGGTACTTTCAAAATAACCGGTGCAAAGTTCAGAATCGCCTCAACACCTGCTTCTACGATCTGGTCAGCAACATACTGAGCTTCCGGCGCAGGAACCGTAATAATTCCGATGCGAATGTTCTGGTTCTCGACAGTTGGCTTTAATTCATCCATTGCTTTAACGGTCAGATTGTTAATGCTGGAGCCAACCTTTTCTGGCACAGCATCAAATACTGCCACGATCTTCATGTTGTCATTCAGATATCCAGAGTAGTTGCACAATGCTTGACCAAGCTTACCAGCACCTACGAGACCGACATGCACCTCTTGGTCTAGCTTTAGTATATGTCTGATCTGCTCGATGAGATAGGACACATCGTATCCGATGCCCTTTCTTCCAAAGTCACCAAAGTAAGCAAGATCTTTACGAATTTGAGCAGGATTCAAATCCAGCTTTTGTCCTAGGTCCTGTGATGAAACGGTCAGCACTTCACGCTGCTTCAGTTCCATCAGGTGCCGCAAATAAATCGGCAGGCGTCTTACAACAGCCTCGGAAATCTTGAGTGTTTTCATCTTAAAGCGGCTCCTCTCAATCGGGTATTGTTATATGTTGTCCACAGAAGATTTAATCTTGTTCTTGAAACCAAGTTTCAATACGAGGGACAAGCTGATCCGTCGCCATATGCTCCATCTTAGGACCAGGCAGAGAATATAAGAAATGCTTGCCGTAGCTTGTCTCAATAACTCTCGTATCATAGATAATAACGATCCCTTTATCTTGGGATGTTCGGACTAATCGTCCAAAGCCTTGTTTAAAGCGAATGACTGCCTGTGGTACAGCAAGCTTACGGAATGGATTCTGCTTATCACGCTTTAACCGATCTGATTTAGCCTCAAAGAGAGGGTGATTTGGCGGCTGAAAAGGAAGTCTCACTATCGCGAGACAGGTTAATGCCTCACCAGGGATATCTACCCCTTCCCAGAAGCTGCTCGTGCCTAACAATACCGAGGCAGATTGCTCTTGGAAGCGCTTTGTCAGCTTACTTCGATTGCCGCTGTCCATTCCTTGCCCCAACACTTGGATTCCTTTTGGCTGCAAAGCCTCTTTAAGGGGCTCATAGACGTCCTTCAGCATACGATAAGAGGTAAACAAGACAAGCATTCTTCCCTTGGTCGCAACTGCGACCTCAGCCAATGATTCCGCCAACTTGCCGTTAAAATGCGCATCGTAAGCGCCTCGAACCGTAGGAAAATCCCTTGGAATCACAACTAGCGCCTGCTCTCGATAGCGAAACGGCGATGGAAGAATGACATTGTTTACTCTTCCTTCGGCGGCCGCAGCTTTTAAGCCTATCTGTTCCTCAATATATTGGAAGGATTTATCTACAGAAAGTGTTGCTGATGTAAGAATAACGCTCTTCTTTGGCTCGAAGAAATATCGATTCAGCTGCTCGCTTACATCAACAGGCACAGCATACATTTGCACGGATTTAAACTTAAATTGTGCATTTGCTTCCATCCAATATACCGTATCGGGGTCTGTCCCTTGAATGAATTGTCTAAATTCATCACGTACGGTTGCAATCTCTTTAAATAAGCCTGCAACATCAACAACCGCACTCTGAAGCTCCTCATCATCATCCAAGTCCTTCCACTCGTTTACAAGCTTCTCACCCGTTCTTACAATATCGCTTAGTCTTGCATGAACATCCTGCTCCAGTTCATGTACCGCATTCCAAGCATCCGGCCGACTTGAAGCTTTCAGACGCAGCACGGTCTGACCCGCTTCAGCTTGTCCGGATTCAGTTGATGGCATAAGCTGATACAGCGCATCATACAGCCTGTCCCACACGTCACGTGCTTCGAGCAGCTGTGCGTACTGTTTCTCTATTCCATCCGCCCATATGAGCGCTTTTTCATTACCGGATAATCGAAGCTTGGTCTGTAGGAGTGAAAGAGCTCCATTCTTACTATCTTTAAACAATCGAACAAATGGATGAATCAATGAGAAATACTGTAAGTGAACGCCGAGATGCTTGCCAGCGGTCTCCTCAAAGTGATGTGCCTCATCAATGACCAAATGTTCATAAGAAGGCAGCAGACGATGATCTGCGATCACATCCGTGAACAGCAGCGAATGATTCGTAATTATCACGTCTGACAAGTTTGCGTCATTTTTGGCACGGTGATAAAAGCATCTTCTAAACCACGGGCAAGCTCGGTTCAGACATGAGTCGCTGTCACTTGCAACAGTATCCCAGAAATCTGCTCCTTTATGGATGAGATGGAGCTCCTCATCATCGCCTGTCTCCGTCTGGCTTAACCACACCATCATCTGAGCAGCAGTCAGTACATCGTCTCTCGCATGAACAAATTCCCTATAGTTTATCTTATGCTCGAACTTGCGCAAACACAAATAGTGGCTTCTTCCCTTTAGGATAGAAGCTTTAAATGGCACCGGAACAATCTTCGACAGCAGCGGCAAATCCCGATGTCGCAACTGCTCCTGCAGATTGATCGTGTGTGTGCTAACAATCACTTTCTTTTCGTTCTTAACACTATGATAGATGGAAGGCAGCAAATATCCAAGGGACTTACCTGTCCCCGTTCCAGCCTCTATCAATAAATGCTGATCCTGCTCTAAGCTCTCCATTACGGCGTTAAACATCTGCTCTTGAGCATCGCGTGTTTCATAATTGGATAGTTGAGTCTGTAGGTTATGCTTCACTTGATCCATGAATGCAGAAAAGGAAACATCCTTTAGCGCCTCTTCCTCCAACCCTTCACGCGGTGGCAACTCATCTGTCCATTCCTCTACCTTAAAGGCAAGTTGTCGAAATGGTGAAATATGTGGATCATCTCGAAGGCCTGCGGCAGCTTGCTCGCGTTCCACTAGCTTATTATACAAAAGCCAGCCGAGATCTCTCTCCTCTTCCCCTAACAAATCAACAATCCGCTGAAGCGTTAATAGCGGCAAGTCATCAATGGCTTCTAGACAGCGAATTAGAATCTCTGCTGTTGCAAGCGCATCGCTATCCGCCTGATGCGGCCTGTCATGGGTTAAGCCAAACGTGCTCGCCACATTGCCAAGCTGGTAGGACGTTAAGGAAGGGAATAAAATGCGAAGCAGTTCTATGGTATCCAGTATTCGACCTGTAAATGGCAAATACCCCGATTGCTCAAGTGCATTCTTTAAGTATTGATAATCAAAGGCAACATTGTGCCCTACTAGTATGACATCATTCAGCAGAGGAACCATGCCCGTCATCGCTTCGTCAAGATCAGGCGCATCGTGAACCATCTGATCTGTGATTCCTGTTAATTGGGTGATAAATTCAGGTATCGGCACGCTAGGGCGAACTAACGTATGATACTCTCGTTCTATAGAAAGATTATCACCGAGTACAACAAGTCCGATCTGGATGATCTCATCTCCAGGCTGGTTCCCTGTTGTTTCAAAGTCCAAAACGGCAAATCTCATTCTCACAATTCCTCTCAACTTCTGATGCTTTTAGCATAACAGATGTTCGGTCATTTGGAAATGACTAGAGGGCAACATCTTACGAAAAGACGTTCCCCTCTTGACTATTCAAGCCATATATTCCATTCTTTTCTCGCCATACTGCAGTACTCCGCTATTGTGCATGCAAGCCTTAATATTAGAGATCGGCTCAGGTATGGTCGGATCTGCAAAGTGGGCTTTTTGGAAGTATTGCTGTGCTTTTTCGGTATTCTTGTACATGGCCTGAATACAGCCTAAGGCATTGTACGCAAGGGCCTTCAGCTTTTTATTTTCCGTTAAAGGAATGATAAAGTGAAAATGACTGCAGGCTTCCTGCGCACGGCCCAACAACAAATAAGAAAAACCTAAATAAATGCGTGCCATCATAGAATCAGGCTGAACACGAATTGCACGTTCCAAGTGCCTTATGGCTTGTTCATACATCTTAAGAATAAAATACCCTTGTCCACACTGCAGTGAATCTTGACAGCTCATATCATCTACGGGAGCTGGAGCTTGATCTGCCACCTTATCTTGGCAAACCTGCATCAGCTTCTTGGAAGAGGCCGCAGATTGTGATGAAGAAGCTGTTGCCTGAACGGTTTCACCTTGAGAGAATAATACCGCATCCAGATTATTCTCGGTGCGAACAAGCGCCAGCTTCTCTTCAAAGCGGAGCCATTCCTCCACGATCTGATCGCTCATGGAATGGAGCAAAGATAACTGACGGTCAAGCTCTTGCTTCTCTTCTTGCTTTGCAGTCGGATAATGCTTCAGAATATCGTCCAACAACTCATTCATCGTCGCGAACATGTGCTGCAACACGTTTCATCCCACCTTCAGCTGTGATGCTTACGATTGTTGTGCGGCTCATGTTCATTTTGTGTACGTCAGACCTATTTCATCCGAACCAATGTTTCCTGTCCAAGTGCGCCCAAAAAGATTAACGTATGGTTGCGTGAAGCTCTTCCTTGGCAACCTCGACAGGTTGATTGCGTTCATTGACGAAGACCACTTTGGGTTCGTATGATTTTGCTTCTTCATTCGTCATTGCAGCATAGGAAATAATGATAACATTATCCCCAGGCTGAACGAGCCGTGCAGCTGCGCCGTTAAGACATATCACGCCAGAGTGGCGCTTGCCTGTAATGACGTAAGTCTCTAAGCGCGCTCCATTGTTATTATTCACAATTTGCACCTTTTCATTAGGCAAAATATCCGCCTGCTCCATAAGTTCTTCATCAATCGTAATACTGCCTACATAGTTTAGATTTGCCTCCGTCACCGTTGCACGGTGAATCTTGGACTTCATCATTTCACGGAACATGGGTTATTCCCCTTTCGACATTGGAATCCGGATGTTATCGATTAAACGTGTGTTACCGAAGCGAACAGCTAGTGCGATAAGAATATCCGAATGCTGCTGTGGAAGCTTGGCATCCTTAGGGAGTCCTTCCAAGCTAGGGAACGAAACGATCTCCACGTAATCAATATCCGCTAAAGGCGCAGTCAGAATATGATCGATAATGCCCACTTTCACCTCTTCAACGGTATGCGACTCTGTTTCGACCGCTTGAGAAGCCTGTTTTAGCGCTTGAGACAGCGCAAGCGCCTGCTGTCTTTCTTCTTCGGACAAGTACACATTTCGCGAACTTAGAGCCAATCCATCATGCTCCCTCACGATAGGGCAAGGAATAATTTCGACATCCATATTCAAATCCTGCACCATTTGCTGGATAACAGCTACCTGCTGAGCATCCTTCATCCCAAAATAAGCGCGATCTGGCTGAATCATATGAAACAGCTTAGAGACAACGGTTGTTACCCCGTCAAAGTGCCCTGGACGGGATGCGCCGCATAATGACCCCGTAAGGTCGGCAACGACTACTTTCGTCTTCGTTGGCTTAGGATACATCTCTTCAACAGCAGGCAGGAAAGCAATATCGATTCCACAGCGTTCTGCAGTAGCAAGATCGCGATCCTCGTTTCTAGGATAGCGATCCAAGTCTTCATTCGGCCCAAACTGAATCGGATTTACAAAAATACTAAGTACGGAATATTCATTCTCAGCTGCTGCGCGCTCCATCAGACTTGCATGACCTTGATGCAAGTATCCCATCGTTGGCACGAATCCTACAGAAGCGTCGGGATGCTGTTTTCGATATGCTTTTATTTCGGCTCTTAATTCTTCTACTGTCCGAACGACTTTCACTTAAGACTCCACCTTTCCATGCCCATACAAGCTTTCCAGCACTTGATCATCTGCACGAAACGAATGTTCCTCTGCTGGGAATGAGCGTTCCTTCACATCTTTTACATACTGCTCTACGCTGCTTCTAACCACTGCGCCGATATCCGCATAGGTTTTCACAAATCGCTTTTCGCGATAGGAAGACGTATATTTTAAAATATCATGGAATACGAGCACTTGGCCGTCCGTTTGAGAGCCTGCGCCTATTCCAATTGTAGGAATGGCAAGCTTTTTCGAAATCATCTCCGCGACTTGCTCCGTTACAAGTTCAAGCACGACTGCACAGGCACCGGCACGCTCTAGTGCTAGGGCATCTTGAAGTAAACGCTCTGCATCCTCAGGCGTTTTGCCCTGCACGCGGTAGCCCCCGATTTGATGGACTGCTTGTGGAGTGAGTCCGATATGGCCGACCACCGGAACACCTGCTTTTGTACAGGCATCAACCATGAGCGCAATTTCGATGCCACCTTCCATCTTCACTGCATTCGCTTGGCCTTCCTGCATCAAGCGACGAACCCCTTGCAAGGTTTCGCTTACTGTACTGTTGTAGGTCATAAACGGCATATCTGCTACGACAAAAGTATCAGGTGCCCCTCGGCGAACAGCTCTCGTATGATACACCATATCATCTATCGTTACAGGTAAAGTCGAGTCATAGCCTAATACGACGTTGCCCAAAGAATCTCCAACCAAAATCATATCAATGCCCGCTTCTTCGACGAGCGCGGCAGAAGGATAATCATAAGCGGTCACCATCGTAATCGGTTCACGCTTTTCCTTCATCTGTTTCATTTTCACAATGCTGAGCGGTTGCTTCTTCATTGCCATTTCATCATCTCCTTTTGTCAGACTTCTCTTTTTAGTTTGCGCAAAACAAAAAAACCTTTTAGTGTTTCCACCAAAAAGGTCCCAAAGCAAAAAAGAGGTCGCATGCGACGCACTTTCTGTCTCGGTCCCCAAGGCTCAGAGCAGAATTCGCTGCAATAACAAGGAATATGTACTTGTCTGTCAGCACTGTTGCTTTGTTCTGCTAGTGCAGTTCTTTTCAGATACCGCCTACGTGCATAGTATAGCAAAATTATTCGACAGTTTCACTACATAAAATGAACATCCCCAGAGAACACCTTGCGATATTGTCCGTCACTGCCAAGCAGCACAAGTGCACCGCTATCATCTAGGCCCTGCGCAACACCGCTCACTTCACCATAGGGAGTATCTACTGTTATCGTACGTCCAATCGTTATGCTTTGTGCTTCCCATAACGTACGCACCGGCCCGAATCCTTGCTCCTCATACAATTGGTATAATTGCTCCCATTCATAGAGAATCTCAGTGACAAGAGATGCTCGGTCAACCTCTTTACCAGATGCGATCTTTAAAGACGTCGCTTTTGTCATAATTTCTTCCGGATAATCCTGCTCGTCAAGGTTAACGCTAATTCCTATCCCGGCTATTACACTAAGCAGGCGCTCATCCTCAGCGAAGGATTCAAGCAGAATCCCGCATATTTTGCACTCGTCCACAAGCAAGTCATTCGGCCACTTTATGCCAACCTCGATGGGCACTACACGCTTTATCGCTCTGCAGGTTGCGACAGCGGTCAAGAGCGTCAGATGGGGCATAAATTGCAGCGGAATCTTTGGCTTTAGCACCAAGCTCATCCAAATGCCTTTGCCTGGAGGTGAATGCCACGAGCGGTTGCGGCGCCCTCTGCCAGAGGTTTGCTCCTCTGCAAGTACTAACGCTCCCTCAGAGGCGCCTGCCTTCGCCCAAGCCAACGCTTCGTTTTGGGTTGATTCCGTCTTGCTCAACAGCTTCAATTGACGACCGAATACCGCTGTCTTCAGCTTAAGCAGCAGCGTGCGTTCATCCAGGCGCGTCGGCTGCTGGATGAGTCGGTAACCAAGCTTCGGAACCGCTTCAAACTCATAGCCCTTCGCCCGAAGACGGTTAATCTGCTTCCACACCGCTGTCCGGGAGATATTCCATTCTCGACTAATCTGTTCCCCAGAAATATATTCATTCGGATGGTTTTTAAACCATTCCAGCAATCGATCACTCACAGCAATCCCACCTTTCATCTAAACCAATGGCAAAGCTACCCGCCATTTATTACCTAAAAATGCAATATGAACGGAATGAGCTTCTTTAATTCACAATGACTTTACCTTATATGAACACCTATGAACATCTCTTAGTCCATCACATCACTGACTATAGGAGCTATTTCGCATGCAGATGCTGATCCATCCATAGCTTGGCTGATTGCTTCTGACTCGTTGGAAGTGGATCAACCGTTCCCAGAGCAGCTTCAAGAAAAACGTGCTCCAAGCATTCTCTAACCCAAGCCCCTGCAGGTTGATCCGTCAACTGAAGGAGCTGCTTTCCGTTCACATGCAGTTCAGAGAGCTTTTTGACGGGCATGGCATCGATCCATGACGATGCCATGTTGTTCAACAGCTGGATGCCCTCGCTGCAATACGAGGGCTTAAGCGTGGCGATGAGGCTATTGGCAAGGCCGCAGGAGCGAGACTTCGGCTCCTGCTTGCCACGCTCAGCCGCTGCTGCAGCCGCATGGGCCAATGCCCGGCTGCAGCGAAGCGCTCCGCGCACGGCGTTCTCCCCATAGCGGAGAACGGCCTGCGCGACAGCACGACGCAAAGGAGCATGCTCTGCCTTTGCGTCGTGCTCGCTTGAGGAAGACGCCATGTAAGCAGCGGCTGCTTCCTCAAGCCTTGTATAGGCGCCGAGGACGCTCAGTATCGCGTCCTGCTGCGCCTTAGAGAGACGCAGCGAGCGTGCATCCTGCGCTGCGTCTTCCTCCGTCGCGCCAATTCCGAGCGCGACCAAAGCAAAGCGCAGCTCGGGCGTCTCCACATACCCGAGCGCGCCGTAGACGGGCAGCCATGCAGGCCCGTCCGGCTCCACTGCAATACGAAGCGGCTCCTTCGTATGAGACAGCACCCCGCTTCGTAGAAGCATGCTCCAGCCTTTCGCAGGATCAGGCCCTTCCGTCAGCTTCCACAGCTCATCGCGCACCCGCTCCATCGCAATATGCTGAAGTAAAGGCTTCTTCACCTTAATCCCGCGCCATACACTCTTCGCAATTCGCATCTTGAGCACCGATGCGAAGCGAATGCCGCGCAGTATGCGAAGCGCGTCCTCCGCAAAGCGATCCTCTGCGACACCCACTGCTCGAATGAGCCCTTTATTCAAATCCGCTTCGCCATGGAATGGATCGTGAAGCTGGCCGTGACGATCCATCGCGATCGCATTCATCGTATAATCTCGCCGTCTCAAATCCTCTGTAAGATCAGTTATGTAATGAACTTCAGAAGGACGGCGGTAATCGGCATATCCTTCTTCGGACCTAAAAGTCGTCACTTCATACGTATAAGTAGGCATAACGACTGTGACGGTCCCATGAGCAATGCCAGTCGGAATGACACGCTCAAATAAGGAAGCCACGCGCGCAGGCTCTGCGGACGTGGCGATATCTACATCATGAACGGGTCGATCAAGAAGAATGTCCCTTACACAGCCGCCAACCAAATAAGCTTCATAGCCATGAGCCTCCAACTGCCTGATGACTTCATAGGCTTCTAAGTACAAGGAATCCTGCGGTGATCGCTTCATTCATAATGCTCCTTTACATTCACTTAATCATCGCAAGCCGGAACTTCAGTGGACACTTCTCTTCCAAGCACACGATGATAGATTTGTTCGTATTCCCAAGTAATCTTATCATTGCAGAAAACATGTTGTGCTCGGTATAAGCATGCTTCTCTCATTCGCTTCGCAAGCTCTGGGTCGCTTAGCAGCTGAACGGCATATTCCGCCATCAGCTCGGTATCGCCAATCGGTGCAAGAAATCCGGTTTCTCCGTGGGACACAAGCTCTGGGACTCCGCCCGTAATCGAACCGATGGTCGGAACTCCGCAGGCCATAGCCTCAAGAGCAACCAATCCAAAGCTTTCCTTCTCTGAAGGGAGCATCAATACGTCTGCAAGAGAGATAACCTGGGCAATCTCATCCTGCTTCCCAAGGAAGTGAACTCTGTCCTCAAGCCCCAGCTCACGAATCTTGCACTGTACCTTCGGCATATCCGGGCCTTCGCCTACAAACATAAGCCGAACGGGGATCTTCTCCTGTACCTTCTGAAACACATCCACGACATCCGACACCCGCTTCACTGGTCGGAAGTTAGAAATATGCATCATAATCTTCTCATGAGGATATGCGAATTCGGATCGCAGATGAGAAATATCTCTTGGATAATAGACACGTTTATCGATAAAGTTATAAGTCAGGTCTATGTCCCGCGTAATATCAAGCAGTTCACGCGTCTCACGAATCAAATCTTGTGATACAGCCGTTACTGCATCGCTCTCATTAATAGCAAAACGAATCATGTCTTTTAACGATTCATCCTGTGCCAGCACGGTAATATCCGTACCATGAAGCGTTGTTACAACCTTAAGATCAGGGTGAGCAAGCTTCTTTGCGAGATAAGCACATATCGCATGAGGGACTGCATAATGAACATGCAAAATATCAAGTTTCTGCATGTTTGCAACCTGCGCCATCTTGCTTGCCAAGGACAGATCATACGGCGGGTAGCGGAATACATAATAATCATTGACATCAACTTCATGATAATGAATATTCTTCTGGAACGTCGTGCCTAAACGAAATGGGATGTTGTGAGTAATAAAATGAATCTGGTGACCTCGTTCTGCGAGCAATTTGCCAAGCTCTGTCGCAACGACACCAGAACCGCCTAAGGACGGGTAGCATGTAATGCCAATTTTCAGTCCATCGCCCAAGACGTTTCCCCCTCCTTTAATGTTCTGCTAAATAGTGGCCTTGCACGTGGAGGAATCTAACCAGCCTTAAAAGTACTGTACAGCATATGGACCCTTTGTTATAAATCCTTCTGCTAATTTCATCCCGCGTCCTTGACCGAGCAGGCTGTCCCTTGCTTCTACACGCTCGACATAACCCTGGGTAAGCGGTGTTGACACCATCTCATTCGTTTGTGGAGTGAATTGAGATCGATAAGCACCTAGCGCAAGCCGTTTCTGCTCGTAAACCTCCGATACATCCACAACAAGATCAGCCGGCACCGTATCATTGATAAAGTAAAAATAAGCTTGTTCCACCGTATGGGCTGGCAGCTCAGGCATATATCTTCTCAGCTTTGCATTAAACAACGCTTCTTGGACAATGCGAGAACACATGATATGATCGGGATGACGGTCTTCCCAATAAGGTGCGAATACAATTCTTGGCTTATGCCATCTAATAATCTTAACAACCTCGTCGATATGCGTCTTGATCAGCTGAAGTCCGCGATCAGGAAGACCAATCGTTCCTCTAACATCCAGCTGTAGAATCTGGCTTGCATCCTTCGCTTCCTCTTGTCGAAGCTCAACCGTTCCATTCGATGACATCTCCGCGTAGGTTAGA
Source organism: Paenibacillus sp. 1001270B_150601_E10 (assembly GCF_015558675.1). Classification (GTDB taxonomy): domain Bacteria; phylum Bacillota; class Bacilli; order Paenibacillales; family Paenibacillaceae; genus Paenibacillus_B. The sequence goes on from NZ_JADMOL010000001.1 coordinate 233,946, forward strand.
TCATAGATGCCCGTCTTATAGCCAGCCTGTTTATGCTTCGCCAGCGTTCCGGCCATGCCAATCTCTACATCATCCGGATGCGCTCCGATAGCCAGAATGTCAAGTGCGATCATTACGCTTCATCGACTCCCGGTTTATATTTGTTGGGCAGCTCTCTCCAAGCGAATTCTCCGCGTTCAAGCGCCTTCACAAGAATTTCTGCTGTGGCAATATTCGTCGCAACAGGAATGCCTTGAACGTCGCACAAGCGAAGCAATGCAATAATATCCGGCTCATGCGGCTGTGCCATCAACGGATCACGCAAGAATATAATTAAGTCCATTTCATTTTGAGCAACAAGCGCCCCAATCTGCTGGTCACCGCCAAGTGGACCTGACTCAAAGCGGTGGATCTTAAGATCGGTTTGCTCCATAATGCGTGTTCCTGTTGTACCCGTGGAGAATAATTGATGACCTTCAAACACTTTTTCATATGCAATCACAAAGTTTACGATCTCGGTTTTTTTACGGTCGTGTGCAATGAAAGCAATATTTAGCATAGTTCTCTCCTCAGCTTTCCCTAGTATGTTCTATCTACCGTTTGTTTTTGGTTACGCTGAATATACAGTATATCGTTGTCTTCCTTAGTCCATGAGATGTTCGAAGTCATAAACCAGCTCTTGAAGCTGCATGACCTTTTTCACCGCCAGGTTGACTCCAGGCATATATCCTGCACGCTCATAGGAATCGTGACGAATCTTTAGGGATTCTCCGTTACCGCCAAAGATGACCTCCTGCTGAGCAAAAATGCCTGGCAGGCGAACACTGTGAATGCGGAAGCCGTTATAGTACCCGCCACGAGAACCTTCAATCTTTTCTTCCTCATTCGGGTTGCCTTGACGATGCTCCTCGCGAACCTCAGAAATCAATTCAGCTGTTTTTACTGCTGTTCCAGATGGAGCATCAAGCTTTTGATCGCCATGATATTCAATGATCTCAACATTCGGCAAATATTTTGCCGCTTGTTTAGCGAATTGCATCATTAAGAATGCACCAATGGAGAAGTTTGGCGCAATGACTGCTCCAATCCCCTTTTCACGGCACAAAGAACGAATTTCTTCAATTTGTTCCACAGAAAGTCCCGTTGTCCCAACAACTGGCCGAACGCCATGCTGAATCGCAGTCACCGTGTTCTCCATTACAGAAGCTGGTGTGGTAAAATCCACAATAACATCTGGCTTTGCAGCAGCTAAAGCTTCTACAAGGTCGCTTTTTACCATCACACCTGTTGCAGCAATGCCTACCAATGAACCGGCATCCACTTCACCAGCAGATCTATCCACAGCTGCTACAAGCTCCAACGCCTGATCCTGCAGCACCATCTTGACAACTTCTTTACCCATTCGGCCGCCAGCACCGACGACACCTACACGAATACGCTCTCCCATAGGTTTAACCTTCCCCCTCTTCTCCGTCAATTCTTGTCCACCGATTTGCATCTCTTGTGTTGAATTTGTGCATCACATCATCATGCGCTTTGGTGAGGTCAATCCCTAAAGAATTGGCAAAGCATATTAATATAAACAACAAGTCCCCAAGCTCAAGGGCAATGGAGTTATCTTTCTCATCAGGCTTCTTCGGTTTCTCTCCGTAAGCATGGTTCACCTCGCGGGCAAGCTCACCGGCTTCTTCCGTCAACCTTGCCATCAAGGCGAGCGGGCTAAAGTAGCCTTCCTTGAATTGAGAAATATACTGGTCTACTTCACGCTGCATCTCCGCAAGCGGCTTCTTGCGAAGCGAGTCTAAAAACGCTTTATGGTTGCTTGTGTTCAAGGTATCCCCTTCTTCTATTATGTAGCATTTCATTATAGGTACATGTATTATCTATGTTATCTCAAAGCACACTGGAAAACAAATGCTTTTTATCCCCTGATAATTTCGATATACTAAGAAAGCATGAGGAAATTGAAGATAAGGAGAGCTAAAGATGACTGCTTCCGTGCTCTTGAAGAAGATCGGACAGATTTTCCTTCCTATTACAATAGGAACAGCAATTTACGCATTTGGATTGATTTACTTCATCCTTCCGAATCAATTGATGGAAGGCGGCGTAACCGGGATTACCGTTCTTCTCAAGTATGCTCTAAACATCTCACCATCTCTTTCAACTCTTATCATCAACATTCCCTTATTTCTTATCGGCTGGCGTTCTTTAGGTCGAACGCAAATGGTATACAGCATTTACGGCGTTTTGTCATTGACCTTCTTCCTGTGGTTTTTCGAGCAGGCCGTTGAACTTGGATACATAGACCCCTTCCGAACTGAACAAGATATGATCCTAGCTACATTATATGCGGGTGTTACGCTAGGTGCTGGATTAGGCATTGTCTTCCGCTTTGGAGGTACGACAGGCGGAGTAGACATCATCGCACGAATTGCGAACCGAAAGCTAAGTGTCAGCATGGGCCAGTTTATTCTTTTCTTGGATATTTTCATTATTGGATCGTCGCTCTTCTTTATTACAAAGGAAAAAATATTGTATACGCTCGTTACGGTATTCATTTCATCGAAAATGATTGATTTCATCCAAGAAGGCGCCTATGCTGCAAAAGCCTTTACGATTATTACGGATGAGCCCCATGCCATAGCAGATCAGATTACAAAGGAGCTTGAGCGCGGAGTCACACTGATCCCAGCAATCGGCTATTATTCGAAGGCAGAAAAGCAAATGGTATACTGTGTTGTCAGTCGAGCTGAACTTCGTCGGATCAAGTCTATCGCAAAAAGTATTGACCCAAAAGCATTTATTATCGTCAGCGAGGTGCATGATGTGCTTGGCGAAGGCTTCAAAGAAGATTAAACATGATTCCATTCCCACTATATAATAAATGAAAAAAAGAGCAAGGAGACCGCCCATTAGTCATCAGACGGTACTCCTCGCTCTTTGTTTTTTTACAACGCGAATAACTTATCGATCCAGCTCAAATCCTCGTTATGCAGATGGATTCCACGGGCCTGAGCGAATTTGTTCCTCATCATCCCGATATTTTTGATAGGCTACATAAGCTAGCGTTACCGTCACAATCCCGGTAAGCCAAATAATGGCCCGCATAGGGAGTGGCTGCTCTTGATCCATCGAGAAGGTCGTTAAATCCTTGGATGGGCCAAATAGTTCCTTCATCCACATACCTTCGTATTCCTGCAACGTACGCTTCACCTGCTCAACCGTAACCTTAGATTTATGAGACTGCTGAACCAGCGCCATGACGGAGTGTATCATCTCGATTGTGTTCGGTGAACGCTGCAGCGAAGCAGCAGGAAGAATACGATCGATATGTTCCAACCACTTTCGACTGCTTTGCTCCCATTGCATGGAATCTACCGCTTGCAGCATCTGATCAAGATCATCTCGTAATATGTCCGCATATTGGAGCCACATCGGCTGATCGGGATGCGTGACCGCATCTGTGGCGAAACGAAACTTCGCTACCGCATGCTCAAGGGCATCGGAATCTCGCTTGATGGCATGAAACTGTCTTTTAAGCTCCACATAGCTTCCCGTTATAACATGAATATGTTCAGCCTTCCACTCGTCGAACAAGTGAGGGGCTGCCAGAGCAGCCTCTAATTGAACCAATATCTCGAAGGCACCATTTTGATCCCCATCAACAACCTTCCGATACATCTGCTCTGCTGTTTGATCGACAAGGGCCCATTCTTGGCTTGTGGAAGGATTTGAAGTTGACTTGTTAGAAGATTTCTCCTTCGTTTGCTTTTGATTGGTCTCTTCCGCTGCTGTGGGCTCCGAATGCTGTTCACTCGCGTATGTAAACTGCGGCAACATGATGGAGCATAGCATGAGAACAGCGAGTAGATTAAAGATTCGCGTTCGTAGCATGGACATCCCTCCCCCATTACTGTATGGGGGGAATGCATGATTTAGAACGATAGAAGGAGACAAACCTCTCTGATAGTTATTGGTATGGAGCTTTCTTAGATAGAAGGCATGACATTACCGCCGCTGACCGGGATGTAAGCCCCCGTTATGTAGCTGGCAAGATCAGAAGCGAGAAATGCAACCACGTTTGCTATTTCTTGATCCGTACCCCGTCGCTTTAGTGGTACGGCTTGCTCGTAGCTTTCATTACGTTCACTATTGTTCTCTCGATCCCTTTCGCTCACTGTCCATCCAGGCGCCACTTGATTCACCGTGATTTGGTGTTCGCCAACTTCTTTTGCCAAAACACGGTAGACGCCGTCCATTCCCCGCTTGCCTGCGGTATAGGCAGACTGACCGGGAAAGTTCTGCATAGCGCATTCAGTATTGATCCCAATAAAGCGTCCGCGTTTAAGCTCGATCATATCCGGTACAAATGCTTTTGCAAGATGAACGCTTTGCAGCACGCAGGATTCAAACTGGCTTCTGTAATCTTCAACATTCTGTTCAAGGATGGAGGTCCATTGATATTGGATCACAGCATTCGCAACTACAATATCCAGTTTTCCAAGTGAAGCATGGATATCATCACGCATGTGCAGAACATCATCCAATCGAGTTACATCTGCTTGCACGACCATCGCACGTCTTCCTAGCTCTTTTACTTCCTGTTGAAGCTCCAGAGCCTTCGCTTCATTGCGTTGATAATGAATCGCTACATTTGCGCCACATGCTGCAAGCGTCCGTACCATAACACGCCCTAATTGTCCGGATGCCCCTGTTACAAGTACATTCCTATTCTGCAAATCGATTCTCACAAGACCCGCTCCTTCTACTTGTCATATTCTAAGAGTTCAACAAGCACCTTCAACTCTTTTACCGTATCCAGCAAAGAATAGCGTCCACCGACAAATTCCCCTTGCTGTTGAACAGTGAAACCCTTCTCTTCAAGAATCGTTTTCTTCCCTTCAGCTCCCTCTACAATGAACGCAATATGATGAGGACCCTCACCTTGATCATCCAAATGTCTTCTCCAAGAACTCTGGTGGTGGTCAGGCTCGATAAGCTCTATTTGAGTAGATCCAATATCAAAGAAAGCGAGTTTGGCTCTGGCTTCTGTCTTTTCTCCTTGAAATATAGTTTTGGATTCCTCTTGTGGTCCTGTCCAGAACCATTGGGGCTTCTCTACTCCAAAGAAATCTGCGTACGCTGCAATTGTTGCTTCAATGTCTTTTACAACAATGCCGATTTGAACGATTGTCTTTAATGATTCATTCTTCATATTTAGGTTTTCTCCTTCTATCCCAGTCAAAAATTCATAGCCCTGCATCATGATCTATCCTATTGAGGCTCTCTATTATCCATCTTACCACCAAGATTTTATTTGCAGCTCCATAACAAATAAAAAAACAACAATAAGGTTAGCTTCCCACAAGCACCTAAACTGTTGTTTTTCAACTTCCAAAATAATTTAAATGTTCATTTATCGCTCATCAATTTCAATACTGCCGTGTTACAACAGCTTCTTCTACTTTATGTTCGCTTCTTCAATCTTTGCTTACAACATCAATTCGTGTTAATCAAGGTGATCTGTATGTTTGCGATACATCCATGCCGCAAGTGCAGCGGCCGCGCTTAATCCAGTAAGAATACAAGTAAACATCGAAACTTTGCCCAAGTGGTTATAAAGAGGGCCTGGCAACCACGGAAAGATATCATACGTATAGTCTAAAATATCATTCAACCAGGTCCAAGCAGCTGCTATCGCGATAGCAAGTGGGCCAAATTTGAATAATCGAACAAACAAAAGCGCTTCTACGGCCATTGCCAGATGAGACCCTACCAGCATCCAGTCCTGCCATATTAGAGGCTCCCCAAGATTGGCGCCTGCGAAAATAATCGCACATGCCCAGATTCCATACTTCACAGACGTAACGACAGCTAAACCTTCAATTAAGACTCGAACAACATGCAGCCATCCTTTGCTTTCCTTCATTGGAAACAATAGAAACAGTAAGGCTAGCGTAAAAAACAAGCTTGCTGTTGGACTATCCGGCACAAATATAATTTGCCATTTCAAGTTATGCGACCAGGTATATTGCAACTGTGCGCCATACCAGTAGTAACCGTATATCGTTCCTAATAAGTTTGCAATAAAAAGCCCCCATAATACCCAGCGTTGCGATAAAAACGAGCGGCTCCAATAGAAAGACAAACGCATCCTACACCCCCAGAAGTTCAATTAAAGCTTATTATGTATAATAAAACTATAATACAGTACTTATACAAAAAATACAGCCTGACCAGTAGATCGGCCAGGCTGTTTGGTACATGCTATGGCTTATTCTGCAGACTTTTGCTTGGCAAGCCATGCAGCGATGTTGGTGATTTCTTCTTCCGTTACGCCTTGAGCAAGCGCTTGCTCATATTGCGCCTTCATCGGTCCCTCGTGAAGAACCTTAAGGATATCCTCTTGCGATAAGCTGTCGCCGATACCGCGGAGGCTTGGTCCTGCACTGCCTTTGAGATCAGTGCCATGACAGCTTAGGCAGCCTGCCTTCTTCATGGTCTCTAATGCTGGATCATCCTTTTCGACAAGTGCAATCTCCTGATTTGGCTTAGGCTGCCCTGTCGGTTTACCAGCCATTGCATCTTCACGAGCTTTCTCTTCACGTTCAATATGCTCCGGAATGATATTCAATTCCTTCAACTCGTGTTGATACTCGTTCCAAGCGGACTTCGTTAAGAAGATTACCGCAAGCAAGGATACGATCATCATGGAGCTTGCGATTGGACGACGATAGAAGCGACGCTCCTTGCCTGTATCGAGGAAAGGTGCCAGGAGCAAAGCTCCAAAAGCGATACCAGGAATTAACACCGTACCGAATACGACATAGCTACCCGATGCGTAAGGGTATTTCAAGAATTGATATAAAAATAAGAAGTACCAGTCTGGGATAGGAATAAAGCCTGTGTTGTTTGGATCGGCTGGGTAGCCTAGAGGTGCAGGTTCTGAGATGGTTAATACTAAGAAGGCGACTAGCGCGACACATCCTACCATCCATTCTTTTAATAGGAAGTTAGGAATAAATGCTTCAGACTTTCCAGGAAAAGCCGAATAGTCAGGTTGAAGCAATGGATTTACTCTCTTCTTCACTCGGGAGTCGCCAACGTACACGACTTTCTCCTTCGGTGAATGTCCATGTGCCATTTAACGTTCCTCCTCTCTTATAGCGGTCCGGATATGCCTTGTCGGCGAATCATAATAAAGTGAGCACCTAACATGGCTAATAATGCCGCTGGCAGGAAGAAGACATGAATTGCGAAGAACCGGGTCAATGTTTGTGCTCCTACAATCTCACCGCCTTGAAGCAGTTCCTTCACGTAAGGACCGATATATGGCACGGTATCCGCAATTTCCATACCAACCTTTGTTGCAAAGTAGGCTTTGTTATCCCATGGGAGCAGATAACCAGTAAAGCCAAGGCCCAGCATGATAAAGAAAATCAGCATGCCAACAACCCAGTTCATTTCGCGAGGAGCCTTATAGGATCCTGTAAAGAATACGCGAAGCGTATGTAAGAACATCATGACAATGACTAAGCTTGCTCCCCAGTGGTGCATACCGCGAACGATCTGACCGAAAGCAACTTTCGTCTGCAAGTATTCCACACTGTAGTATGCATTAATAATATCCGGCACATAATACATCGTAAGGAACATTCCGGATAGAATCTGGATGACCGTTATGAAGAACGTCAGGCCGCCGAAGCAATATACGAAGGCCGAGAAGTGATGTGCAGGGTTAACGTGCTCAGGCACTTCATGGTCGGCAACGTCTCTCCACATCGGCGTAATATCAAGACGCTCGTCAATCCAGTTGTACACCGTTTTAAACATCTGTCTTTACGCCTCCTTATTGGACCCTTGTATTCGGTTGCTTGCTGCCCAAATAAACAAAACCATCGTCACTCACTTTGACCTTATACTCATCAAGCGGAGCGCGGGCTACAGCCAACTGCTTGCCTTCTTTGGTATAGTGCGCACCATGACAAGGGCAGAAGTATTGGTCTTTGTATTTCTCATTGTTGTTCCAGGATACCGTGCATCCTAAATGCTTGCATGTAGGTGACAGAGCGAGTATTCCCTTTTCGTCCTTGCTTATCCATGCTGTCATTGTAGGCTTGCTCTCGTACCATCCATCCACCTGCAAGACTTCAAAATTGAACTCTTGTGGCTCAGCAGTCAGCTTGCTCGCCTCTACAACCTTGACATATTCCGAATCGGTCTTCTTCTGCAGCAACGGGTCCACTGCAAAGCGAACCATTGGCAATGCCGCTCCGCCGATCATGAAAGCGCTTGCCCCACCTAACGTGTATGAAAGAAATTGTCTGCGTGACATTTCTTTACGTGCCGTCGGTTTGTGAGGATTGTGCTCGTTCTCATGCGGTTTGCTCATCGTCTCTTACCCCCTTTACCCAACCGTTCTTGCAGCTTAGCGTGATCAATATCACATTATAACTAGGACATTCCTATAATATCCCAGCCCCCAAACACCGTCAAGAATTTACCAATTAATTTGGCAAGTTTAGCCATATGCCTTCATATAAATGTTGGTATTTTGTCACAATTGATGACCGATTTGTGAACGATGCCACAGCTCTTCAATTTTTTTGCGCACATACAGCCCCTGCGACGGCGCTTCACTCAACTCACTTTGATAGGGAGTCAGCACAAGGTCAACCGCTGACTCTTCTTGGATGGACAGGTCATAAGCCGCTGACATTAAGATCACATAGTGGAACCCAGCCTGCTTTAGCTTTAAGGCAATCTGCTCTAATCGCGTCCACTCCGAATCTTTGTCATCGTCATTTACAAAATGATACGCTGGATAGGTCACTAATCTCCCTTGAAAGGGAATTTCAGCTAAGTCCAGCCAGTCTCGAAGCATCTCCAATTGTCGGCATGCTTCAATAGGAGATTCCAATCCTGTAAGTCCTGTAACAGGCAGGAGGCAAGTATCTAGATATGGCTTAAGCTCCTCCCAGGATTGTTCGGTAATTTCACTGAATTTCATGCTGCACCCTCCACAATTTTCCTTTTGTTTTCTTCCTATTATACTTGTCCATAAAAAAAAATGAAGAACCACTTTGCGGTTCTTCATTGTAAAGTCTTTAGCTCGTTCGTCAGCATTCGAAAGGCAGCCTCGTCTCCTGCTGCTAATGCTTCATCAATGGCTACATAAATTTTGCTTGTTCGATGCTTTTTAATTGCGTCATCCCACACCATTTCAGCCGTTAAGCTGAGCATCGCTTCATACGTTTCTTTCATTTTGTCCATAGGATACACCCTCCAAACCTGAACGATTAAGAGATCCTATATTCCTTTCCCTTCAACACATAGCTATCTGTTGTGCGTCTCATTCGCTCTAAGTCCTGTTCCGTCAACTCTCGGACAACACGTGCAGGTGTGCCTAAAGAAAGGGTATAGGCCGGTATCTTCGTGTTTTCGGTGACAACCGAACCCGCCCCTATTAAAGCATATTCACCGATGTCTGCCCCGTTCAGTACGATAGCCCCCATGCCAATCAATGTACCCTTGCCTATACGGCAGCCATGAACAATAGCTCCATGTCCAACGGACACATTCTCTTCAATCATGAGCGGTTGATCGGAATTAACATGTCCGATAACGCCATCCTGAATATTGACTCGATCGGCAATATGTATAGGAGCAAGGTCACCACGCAATACCGCGTTAAACCATACGGTCGATTCTCGACCAATGGTAACCTCTCCGATAATTTTCACACCATCCGCAAGGTATGCAGACGGATCAATCACAGGCGATTTGCCTAAGTAAGGTATCAACATCATCCGTAACCTCCAGCTCTCCCGTGTGTTTCAGGTCCTTATAACCTAAAGCCGTTCAGGAAAAAGTTGGTCTCATCTTAGCAAGCGGGTTACGGCTTGTCAACGACAAGCTCAATTTTCTCTTCATGCGGCACATAAATCCCTTGAATCAGGGTTTGTCCTCGCTTTGTGATCTGAACCAAGGAACCATGCACGGCATCTTCTCCATACCGAAGCAAGCCTAGATGAATCATCATCTTGATAATACGCTGACCTAATATAGATTCCGGCGTATCATAGTAAAATGGCTTGATATATGGAACTAACGTCTTTTGTAATGTATCGACTGTGGTCCACTTGTCTGTACATAATTGGATCCAATGCACAAGAGCGAGCAGATTAGGAATCGCATTTTTGTATAGCTTCAGCCAGAACCGATACACAGGCTGAAGCGGTTCATAAGCTGATCCCTGATGTAATCTTTCCTCACCAGCTTGCGTTAGTTGCAAGCTTCCGTTACCTTCTTCAATCCATCCTCGATAGAAGACATAATCATAAAGCAGAGATAAGCGGTCAGGATAATTGTGAAAGCGTCTACCGTACCCGAATCGCCATTCTCCTTTGGCAACAACCGGCTCTAATACGGCCAATTGTTCGAGAAGCTGCTGCTGAGTCCTTTTATACATGACGCCATCTCCATTTAGCTGAACCATCTCTCGATCGATGAAGCGAAGAAAGTGAATCATGTCCTCTCCTAATCGCCCATCCTCATCACGATACGCGTCTGGCTGAGGGATTGTCAGCAATTGAGCCTTGAATCGTTGGTGAAGAACTTCTCTGAATCGATGCTTTAAGTCTGTAGGGATATGCAGCAAGTACTTTGTCTGTTGTGTGCATCCGCTAAACAGCCAGCCACTATGCTTGAACTTGACGATCATATCTCTTGGATTAAACGTCGCGTTCTCACTCGCTTCTGAATCAAAGCGAGACTGCTGGACTCTAGCGACAAGTTCTTCGATGCTGAAATATCCCTGTTGGTCGAAGAGCATCGAATTAAGAAACCGAATTTCTTCTATCGACATCTTGTTGATATGCTCTTCAAATAGATCTTTTCTTCCCAACTCGATTAATATCGCCTGGATAAGCTCATGCTTCGAGTTTGTATTGCATTCACAACCATACTGCTGAGCAATTCTCGCTAGCTGTTGGATATCCGCATAGCTCAGCATATCCGCTAAGTTCATACTTCACCTCCACCCTACCCGATTGCGAGCCGATTCGTGCTGTACAGTATCCATTATTGGACATTTCGGTTCATTTATACGAGTATAATGGAAATCTTTTGTACCTTTCTAAAGCAACAAAAAAGCGTACGCTATTTGCGCACGCTTCGACTTCATCATTATTTTAAGAGGTTTGTTGTTCTACATGGGCAGAACAGTTCAGCAGAATGGGCTTCCAGCCATGATCGGTCCGTTCGATCACCGTGAAGGACAAATTTCCAATATGTCCGCTGCATGCTTCCCCAAATAGCGAAATAAAGAGCTGAGCCAGCCAGCTGCCATGAGAGACAATCAACACATTTTGATCGGGTGTCTTCATCGCAATCTGTTCTAACGCTTCTGACGCGCGCTTTCTCAGCGCTTCATCTGTTTCTTGTCCGAGATCCTGACCACGCCAGTCAACGCCCCACTTGGCTTCGCGCTCTGCTGCAGTCGTTCCTTCAACAATACCGAAGGCGCGTTCAAGCAATCCTTCATGGGGTTCCAACAAAGGAAGACCTAGTTCCTTGGCAATTATAACAGCCGTCTCCTCGGCACGCTTCAATCCGCTTGATACGACAAGGTCAAAATGATAATCATCCTGTTTCAACCGATTAGCAAGCAGCATCGCTTGTTCTCGTCCATGGTCATTCAGAGGAATATCTGTCTGACCTTGAATTTTTCCTGCCACATTCCAATCCGTCAGTCCATGTCGAACTAATCCAATACGTTGATGATTCATTCCGTCTCTTCTGCTCCTCATGTTCGTTTGTTACAAGTCAAACGTTTGTATCAAAAAAAGACTTACACTAAGTCTTTACTCGAGTCAGCCAGTTAATAAGCAATAGCGCAAATACAATTCCAATTAAAGATAATGCGATCCAATAGCTCGGAATAGTAGGTGCCACGTGCAGCAAGAAGGGTTCACTTGCTCCCGTTCCAGGAAGCTCAATCTGTATGGAGCCAGCATTCACTTCACCTGCTACTGCCGTAGGTACAAGTCCGGTCGTTGGCATCTCAGGAATCTCTTGGTCGGCGCGAATTGCGAGTACAACAATACTGCAAATGAAAATGGATACACAAAAGGCAATAATGCCTGCCAGCGTATTGCGAACCCGCGGCGACATCCGGTACCCTCTTCGCTGAACCGGCATGAGCCAGCCGCTCTCGTTATAGATTCGTTCCATAACAAGCTCGGGCCTAAACGTGGTTGGGCCTTCCTGGCAGTCTTCTTCTTCCTCCCAGTCTACGAGCGACTCATCCCACGCTTCGCTTGCTGCCCATATTCGATATTGCTCCGCACAAGCCTCGCATTCCTGCAAATGCTGCTCAATCGCTAGACGTTGCGGATCGTCAGCAGGCATACCAGCATATTCCGGTAACCACTCGAGCGCTTCCGCACACTCCATCTTAACGTCATCCCTTCAATCCGGGCTCCGATACATAGCCTTCCAGCTGCACCTTGATACTAGCACGCGCACGAAACAGCAGTGATTTCACGGAGCTCACCGTCTGTCCTAGCTTCTGTGCGATCTCTTGATAGTCCAATTGATCGTATTCTCTCAAGATAAGAGCAGATCTCTGCTTCTCTGGGAGATTGTTAATCGCCTGACGAACAAGCAGAACCTTTTCGTTTCTAAGTAATGCATTCTCAGGAACAACTTCACTCGGCGCTTCCGGAACAATGCTGTAATCCTCATCAAGCGAGACTTGAATGCTGCGCTGCTTTCTCAGCTCACTAAGAACCGTATTCCGGGCGATCGTATATAACCACGTCGAGAATGAAGCCTCCGCTTCACGGAACGTATGTAAACTTCGGAACGCCTTATAAAATGTGTCTGCACATAAATCTTCCGCTAGCAATTCTAGCTGCGTGTTCTTTAGCATGTGATGAATAAAAGATAAGACCTTGCGTTGATAGCGGGTCATTAATTCCGCGTATGAATCTATATTTCCTTCTTTAATCTCGCGAATGATCTGGGAATCCGTCATGGATTGCAATCCTCCTAAGCTTTCCATTTCGTTCCCGATACGCTACCTTAAATGTATACTTCAAATGAGGGTAAAAAGTTGCGGATCGGTCTTCATTTCACTAACAAAAATTTATGATTGAAATAAGAGAATGACAAATTGTGTTAAACTTTGTCAGACAATAAGGGATAATGTTATTTTAGCACAGGCCCCTTTTACTGGACCTTAATTTTTTTTAAGAAAAGGGGATATAGGATAAACGTCCTATCCATCTTACGTCACAGCCCAATGATATAGAACGTCTACTCTGCATCATGAATCATGTTTAATAACTTATAATTCAACTAAAGGGCTGCGTGCAGAAAAGCAATGATACACAATAATTAACGTATCAATGAGGACATATGTTACAGTAAAAATGGCTTCCATTTAACTTTTTTTCCTTAGGATACCAAATCCCTATGCTACTCAATCTTTATGCCTTTTTCAATCCCTTTTCCAACTGCATTTATGACAAATTAAAGGCAAAAAGGCAATCCGAAAGATCGGACTGCCTTTTATGAATGTTGAATCACCTATTTGAGCGTGCAATAAAATAATCGAATTAACACAGATTGCTGAGGAACTAGGTCATAGCACTTACACAAGTACCAAGTTTCCTTTTTCAAATTGTATAGGTTATCATAGTGTGGCAGAGAACATCATGATCATAATGTGAGGTAGAGTCATGTTAACAGAGAAAGAAAAATCGCTCCAAGGGTATATGTATAATCCAAATGAGGAGAGCCTTGTAAACGATCGAAAGATCGCGAAGGACCTATATTTTGAGTACAACCACACCCTTCCCTCTAATACTGAGAAAAGAACTGAGATTATAACGAAATTGATAGGTCATTTTAAAGGGAATTTTTTAATTGAACAGCCTTTTTATTGTACATATGGATACAACATCTCTTTAGGGGAGAATTTCTTTGCGAATATTGGCTGCACGATTTCTGATGGAGCTAACGTTACATTTGGAGACAATGTATTTATAGCACCTCATGTTTCTTTTTTAACAGAAGGACATGCCGTTACACCAGAGCTGCGTAATGATGGCTGGGAATACGCTTATCCGATCACCGTCGGCAATAATGTGTGGATATGTGCGAATGTATCCATTCTTCCAGGTGTGACAATAGGTGATAACAGCATTATCGGTGCAGGGAGCATCGTAACCAAGGGTATTCCATCAGGAGTACTGGCATTCGGGAATCCTTGTCGAGTGGTTCGCCCCATCTCGGAAGAAGATAAGAACAAGTTCAAGTGGTATGAACAATAAACATGCTGAATATTCCTTTTAAAATGAACACAGCGACAGGTCATAGGCCCAAGTGAGGCACTAGATAGTCGCTGTTTTATTTATACGAGTAAGATCCAATACGACTTATTAGGTAGTGATATGGAGACTAAAGCTTGTATCGGCCTGATTCACCGTCCCAGCAGCAATGGCTTGAACAATGACCCTGCCGTTCGATGGAATATAGATAGGAGCAGGGAACAAAATATTCGTGCTTTGTCCTGTCGTATTCGTTGCAGAACGTCCGATAACAATATTTTTATCTGTGTCTGGCGAAACTAACAGTTCGAATGAAACATCGTTTTTAAATGATCCAAACACCCATTGATGAATATATCCCCTGCCGTTAACAGGCACATGAATTCTGCCACTTCTCCATGATCGCCTCGCTGTAGGAATTAGTGCATACGTTATCGATTCGCCTATATTGGTTAGACTAATATTTCCAGATGCTCCTCCATTGTAAGTTCCAACCGCGATAATCGCAAAGAAATCAAGATACTTCCACGTGGTTGCTGTATTGACCCTTGTCGTACCAGCCAATGCAATGGTTTCATTTGCTCTCATGCCAGAAGCATCAATCCCGCTGATAAATATTTTTTGGGCTCCAGAACCTGTGGCTGTATCATTTGGAGAACTGGAAAAGACACGCAAGACTAATCCATTGGGGTTCGAAATGGCGGGTTCAGAAGAATAACCTTCATCTAAAAATTGCTGCACCGTTGTAGATACATTTGTAAGAAAGCCTATACGGTAGTATAGACGACTTGTAACGTTAGTCCCCGCATTCGTTACTTCTGCAAGGTATTGAAGAAATGGTTTGGCATTGGTATAGATCGGCGTACCATCGGAAGATATAGGCGCATTATTTAGTGCACTAGCTCCAACCCTATCCGTTTCCCATACATCACTAATGCTCATAATCATCTTCTTTAGACCCAACATCGCTTCTTTATCTGTTCTTGCATCATGCGACAATTGATAATCCATTATTCCTTGATAATCACGCAAGTAACTCAGGATGGAATCGAATGTAGCTTTATCCTCTCGGTAATACTGGTGGATTTCTCTCATTTGGACTTGATGTTGCATAAGTTCATGCTTCACTTCTTTAAGATTCTCGTTTATCTTTCTAAGCTCCTGTATGAGCTCATGAACCAGCAAGTCGTTCAACTCCACACCGATCACCTTCTACCCTTGAATATCTAGATAGTGTATGAAGAGTTCTTTATCCTGTGTGGGTTAACACCTCATTTCTCGACATTTCAATCCTTCACCTATAATAAGAATGAAAAATAGAGACGAAGAAAATTCTTCTTAGAAGCTCCTTCCTTGTAAGGATATAAAGTCCATTCATACTGCAAGTTATTTTGGTGCCCGAAGGAGGATATATATCGTTGACCGGTTATTTGAGTTAAACCTAATGATCTAAAAAAAGATCTACATCTAACCTGTTGTTTCATTTCAAAAATATTTTTATTTCTTCTGCAATTCGGTCTGATTGCTCATAGTGAATATAATGGCTGGTGTCGAGTTCAATCAATCTTGTATGATCATTCATGCCTGCATATTCTCGTTGAGTATTGACCCAATCTCCCTTTTCCCCTAATCCCTCACCGTTCGATGTAAACAAGAGCATTGGTATATTGGGATTTCCAAGTCTCGATACAGTTTTAGCATTCTCGGTTACCATTTTTATTTCTTCCAGCATGTCGCTATTCAGGGTCATGGTGTGCACAAGATTATGGTGCTGTTTGATTTCGTCTTCATTAAGTGCTCGTTCGTTGACTGGATTTATAAACGAGAATCGATGGAATCCCATGTACGTTAAAGCTCTTGTGATATTAATCATAAACTGACGATTTGGAAGTATCTCATAACCTCGAGGCAATGCCATATCCAAACCTATAATAGCCTCTATTTCATCAGGGTACATCTTCGCCCAATATAAAGCCTCTAATGCGGACATGGAGTGTGGCGTTAGTATGTATGGACCACTCTCTCCTGCGAGGATTAATGCCTCTCTAGCCTCTTGTACCATCGTATCCACATCGCGAGGGAATCCGCTAATATCAGAATACCCATAACCGAACTTCTCCACAACGACTGTACGGTATTCATCTGATAATTTGGAATATAATACTTTAAAATCATATACGGGAGAAGCAGTGCCCGAACCGGACATCAACACTAGCGTTTTACGATTCTTTTTCCCTTCTGCATACACATGCATCTGTTTCTCTTTCACTTGTACGAGTTTGCCGTTAGTCACAAGCTGCTGCTTTTCTTTGGCGAACATATAATGGTTGTATACTGTCAATCCAAATAAACTAAAGATGATAGCCCCAATGATCACTAGGCCATATTTCAAATATCCTCTCATGCAGAATCTCCTTCTAATCCCTATTTAAGGTGCCTGCAGATTAGGACGGAAACACCTCGTTTTTCCCTTCATCCAATTTAGGACGAGCAGTTGCTTTTTATCGGAATAAGCATTCATCAGCAGGAATAACTTATACAAAGTTTTTGATCATAAGTCATGATGGAGGTGGGATGGTTTGTCTAATATTTTTGTGTCTCGATCTTTGGATGAAATTCGCTTCTGGTCACGGATTATGAAGGAACACTCTCTATTTCTAAAACTCGGTTTTAGATGCGAGGATACACAGCTCATTAATGAAGCAAACCAGTTTTACGCGCTGTTTGATCAAATTGAAAGGAAATCACATGATTTTACCGCAGATACAGATCCCCAACAAATCGTGCGTTTTAACACGGAAGTGCATAACGCCGCAGTGCATATATGGGCATTTAAGCGAAAAATATTAGGACTCGTGCTGACATGTCAAATGCCTGGTGCAAATAACTTCCCTTTGCTCATTGATCATACAAGCAGAGAAGCAAATTATTTCAGAACACGTTTGGAACAATTAAATAGCGGACAATTAGATCCTCTTCCCGATGCAATCATTAATGAAAATGTGTTCTTTCTACGAATCATGGCCGATCATGCTAAGTTTATTGGCCACCTCCTAGATCCATCGGAAAGACAGCTCGTTGAGCAAGCTCGCAACTTCAGTCACGACTTCGACCAGCTGTTATTTCAAGCAAGAGATTTAGACTCCATGCGGCCTCAGTCATTAACAAAACCCTTACTTGATCAATTTTTAGATCAGAATCGAGTGTCAGTAGCCTCCCTCCGTGATTTCAAAAAAACCGCTAGAGATTTGATTGAAGCATGCAAAATCAAAAGTATTATTCATCCTTTGCTAGCCGATCATGTTTTTCGCGAAGCCGAACGCTTTCTTGAAATTATTGATTTGTTTGAGCAAAGTTTACTTAACGTACAACCATAACCATCCAAAACAATTACCTCTAAAACCATCTGCATCATGCAGGCGGTTTTACACATGTATATACCAATTAATATGAATTGTTTACAGTCCAATAGTGATAGCGAAGGTCGCACTTTCGTTTTTTTGCTAGATACTTTCGTATTCTTCTAGTCATACTAATCTCCACATATCTTCCTCATGATTCACCTATACCCGTTCACAATCGTAACATACAATAGATGGAAACTATATGTGTTTCAATCAAATACATGATGGGATGTGTGATAGATATGAGTAAATTAGACAAGGTAAAAGCAGAATTATACAACCATGGTATCGATGCTATTGATGAGCTTGGAGTTGAATATCCAGGTGGGAAATCGTCGAGTTTCAACTATGAAGAACTTCTTGAAGCGGGGTCAAATGAAGATAAAGAATCCGCCCTATTGTCTTGGTTAGACAATGTCGATTGGGACGAAGCAGAGGAGTTAGAAGTAGAACTCCATGATGGTACTAAATTTGAGATCGACTTAGATACTGATTAGATCAGGGAATTGATCGTAACGCTATCCAAGAACGGTAGGATAATCAAATCAAGATCATCTCAAAATAATAGATACATCGATATGCCCTAGTACCGATCAGTGCCTATATAAGAGCTCACTAAACAAAACCGCCTACATCATGTTGGCGGTTTTCACATGTCTATGTGTACGTTTTAGAGGAAAATGGAGAGCCTGAGATTCAGAAATGATAAAAGCTATTCATTTCGAAAATGAATTAGACTCGTGCACATACCATCATTATACTCCACCCATATATATAATTCAGATTTACGGATGGAGGGTGAAAAATGGCAATAAGCCCACTTTGCAGACAATTTGCAACGATTCTTAGGGCACAACCACAGATTATCAATGGTGTATGTACAGCATCTACGGTAAGAAATAACATTAAGCCCATTATATTAGGAAAAAGGTCTAAATCATTTTTGACTATCCCTCAAGCCTTTTCTTTTGAGAATATTGGGCGTGATGGGCGTGCGCTATGCCTTGGTGAAACGGTAATATTAACAGCTGAAATTAATCCGTTTATTTCTCGCCTTCGTAAACATGGAATTAAAGTGACCGCTCTTCATAATCACTGGCTATTTACAAAGCCTAATCTCTGGTATATTCATTTTGAGAAACTGGATAGGCCATTACAATTTGCCAGGGATACCCGCGAAGCCCTTAATATTTTGACAACGCGGACAGTTCGCCCCGTTCACAAAAAGTGAGTTAAGAACGTAAACGTTCACAAATAGCGGAAATAGCCGGGGGTTTCTTTCCTCAACGGCTATTTCCGCTATTTACCATAACAACCCAATCATATAACATTATGTTATTGATGTCCTGGAAGGAAAGTTAATGGTGAAAGTAATTGGAACCATTTATGTTCCCTTATGAATGGGGTGCTAGATATTGATCCCGGAATGGATAGATTAATGTCACAATTAGACGTGACGATTGCTTCAGTCCTTAATTCCAGATCATCCTGGTACATAATAAAAAATGATATCGAGGTGTATCTCATGGACGTTCTTATCAAAAATCATCAACTTTCCAAAGATTATACAATCGTTCAAGCAGAAATGAAGCATTTTGATAGCATGCTTTCTATTTTTCTCGAAGCTGCTGAATGGCTTCGCTCCATAGGACTTAAACAATGGGAGCACTTTCTTGACGGTTACGGTCGCGATGATGTCATAGACAGCATCTATAATAAAGCTGCCTATGTTATTAAGAAAGGTCATACAATTGTTGGTACAGTTACCGTTCAACTGTGCCCTGATGAATGGGATGCTCATATTTGGACAGATATTGACCTAAGTGATTCGATTCTAATACACAGGCTTGCGGTATTACGAACAGAGTCAGGAAAAGGCTTAGGCAGCAAAATAATGGAATGGGTTGAAAATGAAGTGGACTACCCCTCTAATAAACGTTTTATAAGATTAGATTGTGTCGGTGGGAATAAGAAGTTGAATGATTATTACAAATCAAAGGGCTTTACATATGTGGGATCTACTGACGATGGTCACAGCAAGTATGAGAAGCTGATTTTTAAATAGAGCTCTAGATATGGAAATATGCTCTATCTGTAAGAAATATGTTGACAGACATGCCGAAATCAAAATTGCATTCCAGGCAGATCTAAAAGCCAATCATGAAAGGTGTAAATGAAATTCCAAAAGCTGCACGCGTATTGGCCGATAGAATAAGTGAGATCATGCAAAAAGTGTCGTCTAATTTGATAGGTGCATTCGTAGCTGGGGACTTTTCTGATGAATGTGATGGCTATTGGGTTTGTGTAGAGGTAGAGGAATTCATAGAGATACCTGATGGAATGGTCACTTTAACTGCCCCAACTCAGAGATATGCAGTAATTACTCATAGAGGATCGAATAATAAGATCAGAAAGACATACGAACTCCTAAGATAGCCATGTAATAGACTGTTGAATTATACGATACAATTAAAGATTAGACTGATATTTTAATGAAAGAATTAGGGTTTATAACTCTAAGAGGCTAAGCCCGTATATGACATTTCTAGGATGTTCAGCAATGCGTGGTAATAAGACATCCTCCCTACCTCTGACACTATGATCCCCATACAAGGGCAGTTTCCCCATCTTTGTTCATATAGACTTTCGCCGTGATCAACTCAAATTTGCAGTAATAGACTGTTGTTGTAGTTACAACACCCTAGGAGGTTGGAAATGGATCAGAACTACCTACGACAGTTATGTTGGTCTTGTATGAACAAATATGTTGGTATCAAAACCAACGATGGCAAATCCTACGACGGTTTTATTGCTGAAGTCGATCAAGATCATGTCATCCTTGCCGTTCCCACGGATGAGATGATGGAGCAAATGCAAGGGCAATCTGCCGAACGCGCTTCTTATAGGCAATTTGGTTTTCAGCCTGGATTCTTTCCCCGCCGCCGTTTCTTTAGGCGCCGTATCCCCTTTTCAACAATAGCCGCTTTATTCCTCCTGCCGTTCTTCATCTAACAACGTGCATCGCCTTCGTTTAGAGCGGCATAATAAGCCGCTCTATCTTTATTCAAATAGCATAGGATATATACAAGCTATAAGATAATGATTAGGCAATGGCACGTTATGATAAATCCCAGAAAGGAATTATACGCTGCAAGAGGAATTGAATTCAACTCTCCCTGCTCTAACCACATCAAAGATAAAACATTCACTTCAAAAAAGGCGTTTTGTAACGATATACCCTACCTGTATATAAACCTATAGAAGGTCCTGAACATAAGCAAAAAAAAAACCGCCTACATTATGTAGGCGGTTGCACACATCTATGTGTACAATTTGGATAGGAGTGGAGAGAAACCATACTGTGCTTTTATTATAATGTATACGTTTTCAAACTGTCAATAACTTCTACTAACTTTTTTCTTCATTTTTCAAATTTTTCCGATTCATTCGATATTCCCCAATAAAAAAGGAAGACTTCAGATAAGAAGTCTCCCTTACATTAGCTGTTATACGAACACATTGTATCCCATTGAAGTAAGAAGCTCATTGGACTTTTCCCAATCCTTCTCTTGTCGGAAGGATAAGCGAAGCACGCCTGGTACGTCCTCACGGCTCTCAATAATTTGCAGGTTGCTTAGATTCAATTGATGGCTGCCGAGCAGCGTCGCTATCTTACCAATAATTCCCGGCGTATCTGGAACCTCGATATGAAGATCATAGAGTGAGTGAAGAACGCCTTTTCGACGCTCAGGCATGCGACTGCGGAACTCACCAGATTGCGTGAATGCCTCGCGAATGCGAGTATCGTCCTCATTCTCCAAGGTTTCAATCCATTCCTCCACCGATTCCTTCCAATCAGACAGCAACTCCAAAACTACCTCGCGGTTATTAAGCAGGATATCGCTCCAAATGACAGGATCACTGGAAGCGATTCGCGTTATATCTCGAAATCCCCCTGCTGCAAGATGCACATACATCTCATTATCATCATTGTACGTCTTTACTTGATTGACAAGCGCAGAAGCAACGATATGCGGCAAGTGGCTGATCGCGCCCACGACACGGTCATGCTCCACTGGATTCATGCGAATGATATGCGCGCGCGTATATTGCAGCAGCTGCACTAGACGCTCATAAACGCCCTCGTCCACGTTATCTTCCGGGGTCAGCACATAGTAGGCATTTTCAAACAATAAAGTAGAAGCCGCCTCTACACCTGAACGCTCCGATCCCGCCATTGGATGCCCACCAATAAAGTGAACATCGTCCCAAGCGAGCTCCTTTGCTTTCTTCGTAACGGATACTTTTGTGCTGCCCACATCCGTAATAACACAACCGCGTTTAAGCGGTAAAGCACGAAGCTGCGTCAACATTTCATCCAGCAGCCCTACAGGGGAGCACACAAAGATGACATCTGCGTCTTCGACCGCTTTCCCCAGAGATGTTGTGGCTTCATCAACCACGCCTCGGGCAACATATTTGATCGTAGAAGCTTCATTTGGAGAGTATCCAACAACGGTAATGCCAGGCTTACCTTTAAAACAAAGGGCGAGAGAGCCACCAATCAGCCCCACGCCCAAAATGGCAATGTTCATGCTCATGATGTCACCCTAGTCTTCTCTAGAATTCTCTCGATTGCTACAATGAGACCTTCGTTCTCTTCCTTCGTACCTACGGTAACGCGCAAGTAGTTCGGATATAACTTGTGTCCCGCACGGGTGATATATCCCTCATGAAGCAACAGCTCGAACATGTCCTTAGCAGGCATCTTCACATCAAACATCATAAAGTTGCCATGCGCAGGGAAACTTTCAAGATTAAGCCGCTTGAACTGAGACTGCAAGTATGCAATGCCTTCGGCATTCTTCAATTTGCAGGTCTGTACAAAGTCTTGGTCCTGAATGGCTGCTACAGCTGCCGCTTGAGACAAGCGTGTCGTATTGAACGGTTCACGAACCTGATTAATCGTATGGATAACCTCCGCATCTCCAATTCCATACCCGATACGAAGGGAGGCAAGACCATATATCTTCGAGAAGGTACGAAGTGTAATTAAGTTTTTGTATGTTGGAAGCAAAGCAAAAACATCCGGATATTCGCTGTCCGTTACATATTCACAATAAGCTTCATCAAGCACAACCAAGATATGACTTGGAATACGCTCCATGAAGGACACAATCTCCTTATGGCTTACAATGGTGCCTGTAGGGTTGTTTGGATTACAAATCCATACAATCTTGGTCTTGTCCGTTACCGCTGCGAGCATGGCCTCCAGATCATGAGTGCCATCCTTCAAAGGCACTTCTACGCAAACTGCCCCTTCAATCTCCGCATTGTGCTTATATTGCGGGAAGGTCTGATCCGCCATGATGGTCTCATCGCCTGATACCAAGTATGCACGGCAGAGCATCAAGATGATATCATCAGAGCCTGCTCCAAAAATAACTTGGTTCGGTTGAACCTTATAATGATTCGCTACAGCAGTAGTTAGATCTATGGCAGCACCGTCTGGATATAAATTCAATTCCTCCAGTGCGCTTATCATCGCCTGCTTTGCTTTTGCTGAGGATCCATATGGATTCTCGTTCGATGCAAGCTTAATCACATGATCAAGCCCGTACACCCGCTTCACATCTGCTACAGACATGCCAGGCTGGTATACTGGTAGATCCACTACTGAACGCTTTGGTTGCACGACAACCACCCTTTCCATATTTCCTCAAGTTGTGACTAAATTTATGATTTCAATTGTCGCACAAATTGGGAAATTTGCAAGACCCCCTCTTCCGCCGACGCGGGATCTTGGAGCAAAGGGATGTTTTCTTCTACTTTGCGGACGATCGCGCTGCCCACGATGACACCGTCACAGTATGGACGGAATCGCTCGACATGCTCAGCCTGAGAGATGCCAAAGCCTACTGCGATAGGCAATGAGGTAGAGGTGCGGACCTCCTCTAGGAATCGATCGACAGAATCGTCGAAGCTGTCTCTCATCCCCGTTACACCAAGCGTGGACACACAATAGATGAATCCTCGGCCATGCTCAACAATTCTCGCGATTCTTTCTTTCGATGTCGGAGCAACAAGTGGAACAAGGTGAATTCCATATTGATCAGCAATTGTTCTCACTGGCTCGCTCTCCTCAACAGGTAGATCGGGAATGATTACGCCGCTGACATCATGGCTCTCAAGCGCTTGAAAGAATCGCTCCAGTCCATATTGGAGCACTGGATTAAAATAAGTGAACAGCACATAAGGAATCTGAGCACCTGCCTGTCGTGCTTGCTCGGCAAGCTCCAGCCCATCATCAATTGTAATCTGATGCTTTAAGGCGCGCGCTGAAGCTCGTTCAATGACTGGCCCATCTGCTAATGGATCAGAATATGGGATTCCAAGCTCTATAAGATCAGCGCCTGCCTTTTCTAAAGCAATCAGTAGCTGAAGCGTTACATCTTTTGATGGATCGCCTACGGTAATAAAAGGGATCATAGCCGTGCCATCCTGTTCACGGATCGTTGCAAAAATATGATCGATGCGGTTCGAGCTCATTATTTTCCCACTCCTTCCAATGCTTGCATGATCGTGCCTACATCCTTGTCTCCTCTACCGGATAGACAAACAATGATAATCTGCTCGGAATCTAACTCAGGTGCAACCTTCAAGCAATGTGCGAGCGCGTGAGAAGATTCCAATGCAGGCAGGATGCCCTCCGTACGGCACAACAGCTGCAGGGCTTCAAGCGCTTCTGAATCCGTTACGGGCACATATTCAGCACGCTTAATGTCTTTTAAGTGAGAATGCTCAGGTCCCACTCCAGGATAGTCCAGTCCCGCAGAGATCGAATGCGCTGGCTGAACCTGACCATATTCATCCTGAAGCAGATAGCTGAGAGATCCTTGGAATACTCCTGGTCTGCCAAGCGTCATCGTTGCAGCATGCTCTTCTGTATCAATCCCGCGCCCAGCAGCTTCTGCCCCGATCAGGCGCACCTCTTCATCCAATATAAACGGATAGAACATGCCCATCGAGTTGCTTCCGCCTCCAACAGCAGCAATGCATACATCTGGGAGACGCCCTTCTGCCTCTAAGATCT
>NZ_JADMOL010000001.1:258798-496363 GCF_015558675.1 Paenibacillus sp. 1001270B_150601_E10
AGATCTGCTTGCGCGTCTCATCGCCAATGATCCGTTGAAAATCACGTACGATCATCGGATAGGGATGCGGGCCTACGACAGAGCCTAGAATATAAAAGGTATCCTCAACATTCGCAACCCAGTATCGAAGCGTCTCATTACCGGCATCCTTTAATGTACGAGTTCCAGAAGTAACGGGAACGACCTCTGCACCCAGCAATCTCATTCGAAATACATTTAGCTCTTGGCGTCTCATATCCTCTTCGCCCATGAATACCTTGCACTCCATGCCAAGCAGTGCCGCTACCGTCGCGGAGGCTACGCCATGCTGGCCTGCTCCCGTCTCTGCAATAATTTTCGTTTTACCCATACGTTTCGCCAGCAGTGCTTGCCCAATCGTATTGTTGATTTTATGCGCACCAGTATGATTGAGATCTTCGCGCTTTAAGTAAATTTTAGCGCCGCCAAGCTGCTTGCTAAGTCGCTCAGCATAATAGAGCGCCGTTGGTCTGCCAGAGTAATTTTTGAGCAGATCAATCAGTTCCTTTTGAAATTCTGGATCTGCAATATGTGTCTTATAAGCCTCTTCAAGCTCAGTCAATGCATTCATTAGCGTTTCTGGGACATAGCGCCCTCCAAAGCTGCCAAATCGGCCAGCTGTATCAGGATAAGGATAGGTTAGTACGGGATTCGTCATGATTTCTCACCCTTTCAATGAATTGTCTTACTTTATCGATATCCTTCACTCCGTTGCTCTCAACGCCGCTTGACACGTCTACTCCCGCAAGCGGATATTGCTTCAGCTCAGCAACATTCGAAGGAGTCAGTCCGCCTGCTGCAAATAGAGGCAAGCGATAGTGATCAACGAGCTCGATTACTATCGGAATAAGCTCCCAGCGGAAGGCCTTGCCGCTGCCACCGCCATATACCGGATCATGGGTATCTAGCAGCAATCCGTCAATATGAGAGCTCACCTTTTCCAAATTCTCGAATTCTTTCATGTGAAGCAAATGCTTGATGCTGATCTTATCAAATTCTTCGTCGTTAAAATGAGGAATGGGTATCGTAAGCCATATCTCAACCTCGTATTGCTGCTTGATAGCTGGCAGCCATTCGATATCCGCTGGAAAATGAAATTGAATGGCATCGAGCTTAACTTGATGCAAGACCTGCTCGATGTCCCCTTGGCTCGTATGTCCAAACACGCCCACGAGCTTTGGTAAAGTCTCCGTTACTTCACGCATACGGCTAATAAACGTATTAACCTCTGCTGGCTTCACCTGCCGCTTGCTTTTGGCGAACACAAAGCCCATATAGTCAGGATGAAGTTCTGCTACCTGGACAGCCAATTCTGCGCTAGTAATTCCGCATATCTTTGCCTTCATTCGATTAGCCTCGCTTTACAAGATCCTTATTGAACAGTTGTGGGCGATGCAGAGGGGCTCTGAAGTCCGCTCATCAAATCCAGCACGCCCTGCTCTACATCTGCTTGTCTCATAAAGTGCTCCCCGATCAGCACCGCATCAATGCCTTGCTCTGCACAACGAGCCATATGTTCTGGCAAATGAATGCCGCTTTCGCTAACGATGACCACATCTCTCGTAATCTGCTCCTGAAGGCGATAGGTTTGCTCGATATCTGTCACGAACGTCTTCAGATTGCGATTATTGATGCCTAACAGCTCTACACCATCTAACTGTTGAACCCGTGCAAGCTCTTCGTCGTCATGCACTTCTATTAAGGACTCCATTCCTAAAGCAGCGGTTAGCCGTATATACTGCTGAAGCTCTTTATCATTTAAGACCGCGGCAATCAAAAGAATCGCATCTGCTCCAATTAATCTAGCTTCAACAATTTGCTCTTCACTGATGATAAATTCCTTCCTTAACAGAGGAAGATCAACAGTCTGTCGGACTTGTTTGAAAATATCGATCCCGCCCTGAAAATATTGAACATCGGTTAACACCGACAAGGTATCAGCTCCCGCACGTTCATAGGCTTTGGCAATACGAACAGGGTCGAAATCCTCACGAATGAGGCCTTTGGAGGGAGAAGCCTTCTTCACCTCAGCAATCAGCCCGACTTCTCGGTTACGGTTCATTGTCAACGCGGCCTTAAAGCTTCGGCAAGGAGGAAGCTTTAGGATTGCCTCCTCCGATGCCTGACGGTTCATCTCGCTTCGAAGCAGCTCTACTTCGACACGCTTCGTCTCAATAATTCGATCAAGAAACATGGCATAATCCTCCTGACGTTTCAATCCATTGCTCGAGTTTACGCTTCGCCTTGCCTGAATCTATCGCGTCAGCTGCGATAAGCACGCCTTCATGAATGCTGTCAGCTAGGCCAGAAACGTAGATGCATGCTGCAGTATTAGCCAGCACGATATCTCGAAGGGCTCCCCGCTCGCCCTGTAGCACACGATGAACAAGTGCGGCATTTACCGTGGCATCTCCGCCAAGCACCTCTGTTAGTGGCTGTGTGCAAAGTCCAATATCTTCCGGAATGATATCGTATGTGATGATATCGCCATTGCGAAGCTCGCTTACTCGTGTTGGAGCAGACAAGCTGATCTCATCAAGTCCATCCTCACTGGATACGACCATTGCCCGCTTCAGACCTAGCTCTCTTAACACGGCTGCTACCGTCTCTGTTCGAGAACGATCATAGATTCCGAGCAGCTGTCTATCGGCACCCGCTGGATTCGTTAAAGGGCCGAGCATGTTGAAGATTGTCCGGACGCCCAGCTCTTTCCTAGGTCCGGCAGCATGCTTCATGGCAGGATGATACACCTGTGCAAACATAAAGCATATGCCAATTTCCTCTAAGCACTGTGCAGCCTGCTTGCTTGTTAGATGAATATTCACTCCTAATGCTTCAAGGACATCCGCGCTTCCCGACTTGCTTGATGCTGAACGGTTACCGTGCTTCGCCACTCTAACGGATACAGAAGACGCGATGATTGCGGATAAGGTGGAAATATTGAACTTATGAATCCCGGATCCGCCAGTACCGCAAGTATCCAACAACTGCTCTCGATTCGTGTGAACCAGGTTGCATCTGCTTCTCATTGCTTCCGCAAAGCCAGTGATTTCTTCCACCGTTTCTCGGTTTAAACGAAGTGCGGCAAGGATTGCTCCGATCTGAGCTGCAGTAGCGTGACCATCCATAATATCTTCCATGACTTGACGCGCTTCCGTTCTGGACAAATGCTCCCCTATTACGACACGCGACAGCGCTTCTCGAATTCGAATATCTTGACTCATCCCAATGTCCCCCTCTCCATCTCATCCATTGATTCCATCGTGAAATAATCCATATTGACATGAGAGAATCGAGGGTATGGGTTTATTCTTGTGCTGATGGAGCGATTCTCTATCATGTTACTTCTGAATACTTGGGCGGCGGTCTCCACCTTCTCAAGAAGCGCGAGCGCTTGATTTAAGGTTTCCTGGTATACTTCTTCCGGATCGGAATCCTTATGGATGGTTGCACCTGCTTGCACATAAGTCTTACCATGCTTGAAAATGATGCTTTGGTCCATTCCGCATGCATCACTGCATCCATTAAAGCTTAGATAACCGATTGCACCGCCAAACGTTCCACGAGCCGTATCCTCAAGCTCGGCAAGAAGATGAATGGCATGAAGCTTTGGTGAGCCAACTAACCTTTCACTAGGGAAACGAGCGAGAAGCTGATTGAAATCATCCTCTTTTCGATCTCCAATCGATTCATCATCTGCTTTGAAAGTGAGAAAGACCTCGTTCTCTTCACCAGCTTTGCTAAATGATTCCGAAGCGGATCCAATGATCGTTTCCTCGTCCATTTTCATGCAGTACATATAAGGAGAAGAATTCGTTGCCCGCAGAACTCGGTATGCGTCAAGCGGAGGCACATAGGTTGGTTGCTCCATACGGTGTGAAAGGAACAACTCTCTTATCTCCCCCGTTTGCATGTGCTGCTGAGCACATTTCACTTTTTCAATGAAGGCACTCCTAGCGGATCTATCCTCGGTAAGTGTTGTATCTGTAATGGAGTGTTCAGCGAGATCCACATCATTCAATCGTTCTTGTGCAAGCGGTGCGGTTGCCCGTCTCTTCAAACGCTTAAGCCTTAAGGCCGCTTCTTGGTAAAGGATTTGAATCAGATCTTCATCCGCTTCGTCAGGCAAATGGAGGTTGACCACCACTTGCATCTGCTGCATGTGATGATCAAATACAACAAACTCACTCACCATCATAAAATGCAGATCATACATGCCAAGATCATCTTTTCTGTGCCTAGGTATCTGCTCCAACTGTTGAATCAAATCGTATCCGATATAACCAACAGCTCCTCCGGAAAATGCGGGCAGTTCTGCTAGATATGGACTGCGATACCTTTTCATTAATATCTTCATGGCAGCCATGGGGTCCTCTTGAATCGCATGCTGCTGTCCATTCTCATGAAGCACGGTTACTCCATTCTTCCCCCGCAGAATGAATAATGGATCTGTACCGATAAAGGAGTATCTCCCTTGTTTTCTTTGTTCATCGACGCTCTCCAACAAGAACGCATATGGCTGTTTTTGCATCCGCTGATATACTCTGATCGGCGTCTCCGTATCTGCAAGCATCGCTTCAATCAGCGGAATGACATTATAAGTCTTTGATAGCTCCATGACTTGGTCTATACTCAGAACCATTCTCTTCACTCCTTCAAATCTCGCCAACTCGGTGAGAAAAATGAAGCAGAGAGTAATAAAAAAAGCCTCTACCAAAGTAGAGGCTACATTTCACACGAGAATATGAGTAGATCGCATCACCAAACAGAATATGGATTCAAATAAGAGAAAGACATCCTGATGAATGCACTTCTCCTCCCATTCACTCTGCTGTGCTGCGGAGATATATTCCATTGCTCTCAACTAAACTCTACTCAACTCATCTAAAACTCTGCTCAACTCTGCTACTGCCACTATACAACAAGTTCGGATTCAGCGTCAATCCACAATCTTCATGCATCCATTAAAAAAAGCAGGTAAACACCATAATGTAGGAGTCCCTGCTCTTTGATTACCCTTAATAAGGGCATTATTTCTGCTTCTTGGCGAGGTCAGGGCGAAGTTTAGCAGCCTCGTTCAAGTACACATGCTGAATTTCTGCCTGCCCCTTCTCTGTATTCACATGAATCATAAAGCGAACGCAAAACGGCAAGCTACCTGGCACCGGCATTTCCGTGGAGCACATTATAGGTACCAGTTCCCAACCAGGCAAGGAGCGAACCGCTACGGCTGGAAATACCGCATTCAGATCCTCTGTAACAGTAATCCAGATGCTTGCGACCATCTCAGGATCAAGTTCATTGTCCTCGATAATCTGATGCAATAGCTCTGCCGTCGCATGGAGTATCTCCTCACGGTCATTTTCCGTGACGGTCGTTGCTCCACGAATTCCTCTTACAAGCATGATCCTCATTCTCCTCTCTTCAGTAATTCTACGATCTCACGTACGAGTCGAACGGGAACATCGCGGCGAATATCGACCTTGCCAATCGCCGTTGGAACGACGAATACCATCTCGCCTTCACTGAATTTCTTGTCATGCATCATTGCAGACATGATGTCATCTGTCTCGTACGATGCCGGTATCTGTGTAGGCAGTCCAAACGCTTCTATCAAACGGCGAGTATACGGCAAGATCTCTGGATCCTCTCCTAACCGCTCAGCAAGCATAGCCGAACCAATCATTCCGATGGATATGGCCTCCCCATGAAGCAGTTCCCCGTAGTGACCAACGGCTTCAAGCGCATGCCCGATCGTGTGGCCAAGGTTCAGGATCGCTCGAAGATCCTGCTCACGCTCATCCTTTGAGACAACCTGAGCCTTTACGGAGCAGCCGGTATATAACCCGTATTGCAGCACATCTTCTTTAAGGGATAAGAGATCAGAGGCATGCTCCAAGCACCAATCCGCAAAAGCACGATCCCATATTAAACCATGCTTCAGCATCTCTGCTAAGCCTGCTCTTACCTCACGAATCGGCAGCGTTAATAAGGTGCTTGTATCATAGACAACCATCTCAGGCTGATAGAATGCACCAATTATATTTTTGGCAAGAGGATGATTAACGGCAACCTTGCCGCCTACACTGCTATCGTGAGCAAGAATTGTAGTTGGCACCTGAACAAAGCGCACACCTCTCATATAAGAAGCAGCTACGAATCCAGCCAAGTCCCCTACAACACCGCCACCAAGCGCGATAACGGTTGACTTGCGGTCCAAGCCCGCCTGAAGCGCAGTCGTAATGCATGCTTCGAGATTCGCTAAAGACTTGGAACTCTCACCGGAAGGAACGATATGCACAGCAACGTTATAGCCTGCTTCGGTGAGCGATTGCTTGGCTGTTTCAAGGTGCAGAGCAGCAACACTCTCATCCGTAATGATCAGCATTGGGCTCCTCGTAGACAGATCCTTCAGCTGACATAACTCGCCAAGGCGCAGTACGAGCCCGGAACCGATCCATATCGGGTAGCTGCGTTCTCCAAGCTCTACTTGTAACTCTGCTGTTTGTAATTGCTTATTGATTTGCATTGCGATCACCTAGTATCGAGAGATTTGCTCAAGGTAGTTGTTAAGGTTCGCTTGAATTTCTTCCATGGAGTCGCCACCGAACTTTTCAAGCAACGCCTTTGCAACTTCCCAAGCAACCACATGCTCCATAACGACACTTGCTGCTGGAACAGCACATGCATCTGAACGTTCAACTTGAGCAGTGAACGGCTCCTTCGTATCGATATCCACACTGCGAAGCGGCTTGTACAGTGTCGGAATCGGCTTCATAACGCCGCGGACAACAATTGGCATGCCATTCGTTGTTCCGCCTTCGAATCCGCCAAGTCGATTGGATGAGCGGGTGTATCCTGTTCCTTCCTGATACTCAATCTCATCGTGCACCTGAGAACCGCGAATCTTGCCAGCTTCAAAACCAATCCCAATCTCAACGCCTTTAAAAGCATTGATCGACATGACTGCTTGAGCAATACGGCCATCGAGTTTGCGGTCATATTGAACATAAGAGCCTAGTCCTACAGGAACGCCCTCAATGATGCATTCTACGATGCCACCGATGGAGTCTCCTTCAGCCTTGATCTGATCAATATAAGCCTCCATGCGCGCTTCCGTCTCTTTATCTACAACACGAACAGACGAAGCCTCTGTTTGCTCAATCAATTCGTCAATGCCGAGTTGATGAGGAGGAGCTTCGATCTCTCCAATTCGAATAACTTGTCCAGCAACCTTAATGCCAAAGGCTTGCAGGAATTGTCTTGCGACTGCGCCAACCGCTACGCGGGCAGCTGTCTCACGAGCACTGGAACGCTCCAGAACATTGCGCAGGTCCTTCTGATTATATTTTAAGCCACCATTAAGATCAGCATGGCCTGGACGCGGGCGATGAACACGGCGCTTCTCTTCATCCGTTCCTTCTATCGGCTCCACGTTCATGATTTTCGTCCAATGGGTCCAGTCCTTGTTCTCTACAACGAGAGCAATAGGCGCTCCTGTCGTGCGGCCATGGCGAACACCACCAACAATCTGTGCTGTATCTTTTTCAATTTGCATGCGACGTCCACGGCCATACCCTTTCTGACGACGGTGCAATTGGAAATTCAATTCTTCAAAATCAATGGTCAAATTGCTTGGCATGCCTTCAATGATGGCAGTCAATTGAGGACCATGTGTCTCACCTGCTGTTAAGTATCGCAAACTCACAAGAACTCCCCCTATTACTTTGCCGCTGTAAATGGCTAAAATTCCAAAACTCTTTTGCTCATTATAGTATAGCAGGATACGTTTGACAAGAAAGCAAAAACACGCCGCTGCAGCACATAACGCTGCCAATCGACGTGTTAGTTGGTGAATTCCTCATGTTTAAGACGAAAAAGAAAACTTTAAACGAACTCTTTTTCTCTTCAGATCAAACCTTCTATTCCATTTGACGATTGGACAGCAACTGTACGTAAGACCATTCATATTGCTGCCTAAAGTCTCGATCATGCTTCCACTGCTCTACGCATCGCTCCATCGGGCACAGTTCCAATCCAAGGATCTGTGCGCACTCCTGAAGCGAGAGAAGTCCTCTGCGATAGGCGGATATCACCTTAGCTTTGTCCAAGCCGCATCCCTCCGAACATCACTCATCGTTTCCATCGTTAATGTGCATCGTGAACGTACAATAACGAATATCCGATAATCCTAGTATTCGTAGAACAGTAGATTTCTATTCCGAGGCTTTCTTTTTCCGATAGAAAAAGGTCTCCATCGATTCCAGATCATACTGGCTTGGATTAAAGATTTGCTCCGTGCTCCCAACAAATAATACACCGCCAGGTCTCAGTGCCTGTGCAAATTTCATATACAATTGCTGCTTGGCTTCTTCCGTAAAGTAGATCATGACGTTTCTGCATATGATTAGGTCATGATTTGTTTCAAATGAATCAGTCAATAAGTTGTGTTTGCGAAATTGAATCTCACGCTTCAGCGATTCATTGATTCGAATCGTATCTCCTGCTTGCGTAGAATAACGCGCTTTGAATGAAGGCGGCACATCCTTAAACGCCCGCTCCAAGTAGACGGCTTCCTTCGCTTTGGCCAACACATTCTCATCGATGTCTGTAGCGGTAATGGACGATTGCTGAATCAAGCCAGCATCATCTAGAATCATAGCTAGACTGTAAGGCTCCTCTCCTGTTGAGCATGCAGCGCTCCAACACTTTAGACGCTTTGATTCTTTCACCAATTCAGGAATAATAAGATCCTTAAGCGTATGCCAGCGCGTAGGATTCCGCCAGAATTCAGACACGTTGATCGTCATCCGATCCAGAAATTCGTGATAAATATTGGCGTCCTTGTTCATGGCATCTGCAAATGCTGCAAATGAGGCATAGCCCAGCTTCATTCGAAGAGTATTCAGTCTTCTGCGCATCTGAGCCTCTTTATATTGGGCAAGGTCAATGCCGCTTTTCTGTTTGATGCGCTCAATAAACAAACAATAGTCCTTTGTCTCTTCTTCGGTATACGTAATCGTTCCAGCTTGCTGATCCGTTTGCTGTTCAAATGTTGATCGCAGCATTGGACGTTTGGCTTCTCTATCTGACATTGTTTCTCCCTCTCCCTACTCCACGTTCCAAATCTACATCTTATTATATATATCGAAAAAACACGGCTGAATGTTATATCCGCCGTGTTCATTCCATTCATTGCTGTCATGTAAGCTCTTACAATAATATAGACCATTCAAACGTAGGACGAAAAAATTATAACCAAGGCTCAATCGAGCGCTCGAAGCGTACCAGTTCACTTTCTACAAACATATTTCCTATTTCTCGTTCAGCGCTCTCAACAGAATCTGAGCCGTGAACAAGATTAAAGTTCGTATGTGAAGCGAAGTCGCCACGAATGGTGCCTGGAACGGCATCCGTCACCTTTGTCTTGCCGATAACGGCGCGTGATAATGCAATTACATCATCACCTTCCCATACCATCGCAAACACAGGTCCTGACGTAATAAAATCCACCAATTCACCAAAGAAAGGCTTCTCTTTATGCTCTGCATAATGAAACTCCGCTTGCTCACGAGAAACCAGCATCAATTTACCGCCAATAAGCTTGAATCCTTTTCGCTCAAAGCGACTTACAATCTCACCAATAAGACCGCGTTGCACGCCGTCTGGCTTTACCATGATGAATGTGCGTTCCATACGTTCACTCCTTGATAAAATGGTTATGTCCTATAACACAAGCATTATACCAAATTTTTCATGTTCGTACACATGAAAGTTTCAAAGAGGAGAAAAGAAAATGAACTCAACGCCGCTGAGTTCATCCTTTTTCCCATCAACGATTGTATAGATACTGCAAACTTCATCGTACTTCCGACTCGAGACATTCCTTCATGCAAATACCCATTATGCCCCTCATGTTTTGGACATGAACACTGGTCAATGAGAACGGCTCGCAATAAAGTGAGCAATATCTCTCAAGCTTCTCTTCGCACGCTGATCAGGAAGCGCCTTAAGTGCATCCAACGCCTTCTCCAAATATTGATTAGCAAGCTCCTCGGCTTTTTGAATGCCGCGGCTAGCTCGTATCATGTCCAAGGCTTCGGTAACGTCCGTTTCCCCGTTCAACTTGTGAATATGCTTGATCTGTTCAAGAAGCGGATCGCGAAGCTTGGATTCCTGCAGCGCAAACAAGACAGGTAGCGTAATATTGCCTTGCTTAATATCATTGCCCGGAGGCTTTCCCAGCTGCGCCTCTGTGCCCGTCAAGTCTAGAACATCATCACGGATTTGGAAGGTCATTCCGACATTGTAGCCATAACGATACAAGGCATTGCTGATCTTCGAATCTGCTCCAGCTGCAATAGCGCCAAGCTGACAGCTGATCGCGATCAGGATCGCAGTCTTTCTGCGAATGCGAAGCAGGTATTGTCGTACCGACTGCTCAGTATTGAAGAAATCCCGAATCTGTTCCATCTCCCCCAGGCACATCTGCACCATCGCACGGGAGAGGATTTGATGAATGGATGGATTTTTCAGCTCCGTGATCAACATGAGTGCCTTACCGTAAATATAATCCCCCGTATACATCGCTATTCGATTATCCCACTTTGATTTAACCGTGAGGTTTCCTCTTCGTGTGCTGGCATCGTCAATCACATCATCATGTACGAGCGAAGCCATATGAATGAGCTCCAATGGGACCGCAACCCGCTTCAACTGATCCAAATCGTATGTACCGAACTTGCCAGAAAGCAAGACGAATACAGGGCGTATCCGCTTGCCTCCTGACTTTAACAAGTGCAGGGAAGTCTCATTTAAAAGCTCATGATCCGAAACGATCGTGCGTTCCAGCTCACGCTCGATAAACGAGACGTCTGATTTCATTGTTGCGTAAATGTCCCACAGTTTCATGCTTTCACCTAACCAACTGTATTTTCCGACCAAATATCAAGGTGTACCTTATGATCAATCAAGCCTAACTCGTAGGCATATTCGAAATAACGCTGCAGACCACGCTGCTGTTCTGGGCCAAAGTCATGATTTAAGCCCGCAAAATAATAGCGCCAATATTCTGCCGTGCCACCGATCTGCTTCACTGCTTCCTGAACCAGCGGCTCAGGGTTAGCGATGCTAAGCTGCTTGCTGGCTTCAAAGGCATCCACGATTTCTCTGATCTCTGCCGGGCATCGTTCAATGATATCCTTTCGAACGGCCCAAACCGCAAAGGTCATCCACTCTCCTGTCCATTCATGCCAGCTTTCGCACAGGTCCACGACCTCATACTGCGGGTTCCGAACATTATCCCAGTATGCCCGAATCGCATGGTCTCCGATAAGCAAAGCCCCATCCGCCACAGCCATCATGTCCTCTAGCACAGGCTCCATCGGCAAGTACTCAGGGCTTGCTTCGTATCGTTTTGCTACAATGATCTTGAGCAAATTGATAGAGGTAGCAGAAGTTGTGGTTAAGGCAATCTTGCCTTTTAACACCTCAGCAAGCGGCTTCTTCAAGAACAATAGAATTGAATTCACCTTGCCATGGGCACTAACCGATAAATCTGGAAAGAGCGCATAACGCTCACTCGATACTCCATAAGCAAAGGAGGATATCGGCCCCATGTCGATCGACCCTTCCTTCATCGCTTTGTTAAGAGAAGAAGGAACAGCTGGTATCATTTCAACATGCGCGCTGCTTAGCTGCGGATTGAAGTGGTAGAACATTGGCCATACATTCGTGTAGTTAATTCTTCCGATACGAATCGTTGCCGTCTCCTGCTCCTGCTGACTTTGTTCATGATTCATTCGGATCCCCCCACCGTGTAAACAGTTCATGTTCAATATTTAGACTGTCAAGGACTTTACCAACCAAAAAATTGACGATATCATCAAGCGTCTTCGGCTTATGGTAGAAAGCCGGCATTGCTGGGATAAGCTTTACGCCCATGTTTGACAACTTGAGCATATTTTCAAGATGAATGGCATGCATTGGCGTTTCTCTAGGAACAAGCACCAATGGCCTTCCTTCTTTCATCATCACATCAGCTGCTCTCGCCATAAGGTTGTCAGATGCCCCATGCGCGATAGAAGAGAGCGTTCCCATAGAGCATGGCATAATGATCATGCCTTTGACTCGGAACGATCCGCTTGCAATACTTGCTCCAATGTCGGCAATCGGATGCATCTGAATCGCTGCATCTTGTCCAAATGCCTGCTCAATCGCTTCTTGGCGCTTCGTTACTTTCCAGTCCAACTCTTCCTTCAATACCCGCCATCCAGCTTCTGTAATCAGCAGATGCACAAAATGTCCGGCATCCAGCAAAGATTGAACAAGGCGAACGCCGTAAATTGCGCCGCTCGCCCCTGTAATCCCTACAATCCATCGATCCATTTGCTTCATCAGCTTAACACCACCAAGTCAATCAAGGTAAAGAAGAACACTACCATGCTGAGTGCTCCATTCATAGTGAAGAATGCCGTATTCAAACGAGTAAGGTCATTAGCCTTCACAATAAGGTGCTCATAGATCAAGAGACCACAAGCAATGACGATGCCGAGAATATAGATCCAGCTTAGATTCGTGAGCCAAATTAAGAGCAAAAATCCAATCGCTGTCACAATATGAAAGCCTCTGGCGATCTTCAATGACTTTGCAATTCCAAATCGAACTGGGATGGAATGCAAGCCTTCCTTTTTATCGAAATCATAGTCCTGACATGCATAGACGATATCAAAGCCGGTTGTCCAGCATGCGATCGTGATAAAGAATATAATCGCTGTCCAATCGATAACATTGGTCACCGCGACCCAGCCCCCGAGGGGAGCGAGCGCAATCGTAAAGCCCAGAATAACATGGCAGAGCCAAGTAAAGCGCTTTGTGAAAGAATAAAAGACAAGCATAAATACAGCGATTGGCAGAAGATAAAAAGATAATGGCTCAAGCATCGCCGCCGCTAATATGAGAAGGCCAAATGACACTACCGTAAAGAGAAGAACCTCTCCCGCCTTCAATAGTCCGGCTGGGATTGCACGATTCGCTGTGCGAGGATTCTTCGCATCAATCGCCGCATCAATTAATCGATTAAGCGCCATGGCAGCACTTCTCGCTCCTACCATTGCAACTAGAATCCAACCGACTTGTCCCCACGACGGAAGATGGCCGTTCACCAGCATGGAACCGACGAGGGCACCCATAAATGCAAATGGCAGTGCAAATAACGTATGCTCAATCTTGATCATCTCAAGAAAGACCTTTACTTTCTTAAACATGTTCATTCCCCTTTGTTCCGATATGAAGAGCTGCGATTCCACTCATTAACGGATACGCTTCGACATCGTTAAGACCCGCTTCGATGAACATCTGCTTAAGCTCCTTATGGTCGGGGAATGCTGCAAGTGATTCTGGAAGCCACTTATATTGATCATAACGCTTTGCAATCCACTTTCCAAGCATTGGAAGAAGCCTTTGGAAGTAAAAATAATAAATGCTCTTAAATGGCTGCCATGTAGGCTTGGACAGTTCCAGGCATACAACCTTGCCTCCTGGCTTGACGACTCTTCGCATCTCGCGAATAACTTGCATGTAATCAGGCACATTGCGAAGTCCGAAGCCAATCGTAATATAATCAAACGTATTGTCCTCAAACGGAAGCTCCATCGCATTGCCTTCAATCAAGCGAATCTGTCTCGTTAATCCAATCTTGTCGATCTTTTGTTGGCCATGCATAAGCATATTCGGACTGAAATCAAGTCCTGTAATCTGCCCCGTCTTGCTCGCCTGTGCAAGCTGAATCGTCCAGTCGCAAGTACCACAGCACAAATCCAGTGCATTCTGGCCGACCTGCACATTCATCTTTCTCATCGTGAAACGACGCCAAGCTTTATGTCTACGGAAGCTCAAGATATCATTCATAATATCGTATTTCGGAGCTATACTTTCGAACACAGCGTGAACGTGCTTCTCCTTTTGTTCCCCGGTCTTCGGCGATTGTGTATTCACGTTTCGTCACCCTTCCCTTATATCGCCTATCTTTATCATTATGTTTGGGAGGATCCAGCTCATCGTTCTGATTCTCTTTACGAGGAAAATGACGGCACCTCGTTCTTGATCACTTCGATATCTAAATGAAGCTGCCGTTTGCATTCATCCAAGACTTCTTCCACCTGCCGTCTAGCCTGCTTCAGCATGTCCTGCAGAACGTGTTGAACTTGGTACTTCTTCATGAGTCCCTTCCACGTATCCTCATCCCAAGCTCGATTCATCAGAAGCTCTCTTTCTTCACGCGTTCCCTGCTGCAGGATGCGCCAATATCCATAGCTTCCATCGAAGGCGGAATACGCACTCGCTCTTTCTGTTTCTTGCTCGACAACTTCCAGCTTGGACAATTCGTGCAATGCTTTCCCCCACAATTCCACATCATGCGCACTCATGTGCGTATC
Organism: Paenibacillus sp. 1001270B_150601_E10; assembly: GCF_015558675.1. Lineage (GTDB taxonomy): Bacteria > Bacillota > Bacilli > Paenibacillales > Paenibacillaceae > Paenibacillus_B. Next base: position 273,252 of record NZ_JADMOL010000001.1, read on the forward strand.
CCATGCTTGGAATACACATTGCTTCAGCTTCGTTTTGTCCGAAATATAGCTTTCAGCGGTCATCCTAAACTGCTTCATCTTGTCCACCATCGTCATCTTCATGCGATTCACTTCGCATACCGCACGGCTTAACAGCTGTATGGCTTCGATCTGTCCGGCCTGTGCTAGAAGGTGATAGAATCGGCTACTAAAATAATCTCCCGCGAGCACCTTCAATTGTCTGGAACGCATATTGCGATCATCTCCATGATCACTTGCCAGTTCAACGGTGTCATGCGTATCCAAGGCAAGTTGAACAAGCGAGGTGACAACTTCGGGCAGTTCCCCCAGCTTAGCATGATTGCGACTCATAAAAGCACACAAAAGACCTGCTCTGGCGCTAGCCAATTCAGGGAGCTTTGTGTGCGCTTGAATCATATCATGCGATGCATAGAAATGTACAAGTTGCGGTATACGGTAACCCTTCATGATAATGCCTCCGAGTGTTGTCATCCATCTGGATGTCGTGATCTAAATCATTATAGCATAGGTTATAATCATGCGGACAACATTTATTGGGCAGAAATCTCCAGTCTCTGCCAGCTAATCATCGTGAATCATTGTCCTGCAGGCGCAAATTTCTTGTGCCACATTGTGGTATATGTAAGGCGAAGCGCTTGCTCCGTTGTTTTCGACAGCTCTGAAGAGGCTGCCTTAAGCTCTTGCAAATGCGCTTCTGCCACTTGATCCTTTCGTGCATCAAGCCCGAGAAGAATCTGCTTCTTATGTGCTTTTCGATCATCTACTACAATCCGAAGCTGTAAGCGATCCACATTGTTCATCTCCACGAAGCTGAAGTTCAGCCAGTGATACAGTTCTTCATATAGAAGAGAGGGCGTCATAATGGAAGCCGCTACCTTAATATCAAGTGATAGGCTTCCATTGGAGCTGTAATGTGCACGTGACAGTGGAAATGAATGCTTGGCTGCTTCCAATTGGTCGACAAGCATTTCTTCACTTAACCCTTTAACCGCTTGTTGAGAAGTAAAAACAGGCAAATCATACCCTTTGCCCTGCTCCAGCTCCTTTAAGGATGCGAGCATCCCCAAGCCTGCCATGATTACGAATGTAGCAAGGATGGAACCAATGAATAATTGAAGCTTCTTCACGAAGAATCACCTCACAAGCATTTCCTTGCATGCTATTCAGTCTCGTCGGATGCAAGGATGTCCATACCTCATTCTACAACGAAAAAAAGCAGGCTATGCCTGCATTATTCATCCTTATCTGTATGAATGACACCGTGCTTCGTCATGATCATGGCCTTGCCTCTTACTTTGACAGCCGAAGTGTGATCTGTAAACTGGGCGATCAGCACCTCGTTCTTGTCAAGTTTCTCCATATGATGAAAACGGGTATCCTGTCCGCGTGTCAAACCGATAACCTGTACCCCTTGTTCCTTCGCTTTAACGACGATATAGTCATTATGATTCTGTTCCATATGTGATGTCCTCCTCCAGCGTGCAGGCTGGACTCAATGTCCAGCAAGCCTGTCCATACCTTTAATCATGAATGCTTGAAGTGGGCTTGTCAACCATCCTTCCAAGCCTTTGCACTTCATCTGGATTTCATCATGTCCTTCACACCCATTAAGGAATCAAGCCGTGACGTCGTGGCCACGGCTTGATCAGAACAAGTCATCTATTCCTTAGTTAATGCCATCTTTCAACGCTTTTCCTGGCTTGAAAGCTGGAACTTTGCTTGCTGCAATCTCGATTTCTTCACCCGTTTGCGGGTTGCGTCCTTTACGAGCGGAACGCTCGCGCACCTCAAAGTTTCCGAATCCTACAAGCTGAACTTTGTCGCCATTTTGAAGGGCTTTGGAAATAGCGTCAAATACTGCATCCACCACTTTTGTAACATCCTTCTTAGACAGTTCCGTTGCTTCAGATACGTCTGTAATCAATTCAGATTTGTTCATTTAAGCTCACCTCCCAATTGAAATATGCTTATGATCCCATTCATGCACGGAATTCCTATACTTTATACCTTAAAAAAGGCAGAATGTCGCATTTTTATGGGCTTTTTGCCGTTTCACCAGATTTATAGTAATATATGGAGATTCTGATTGCAAGAAAATTCCTGTTTTTATGCCTGCCTGCGCTTTTTTACAACGTAGAACGTTACCGCAAGCGCTAAGATAAGCACGGTTCCCTTTATGATGTCATGTGTATAATATTGCAGATTCATCATCGTCAAACCATTGACCAATACACCGATGAGGACAGAACCGATAAAAGTTCCAAGCACATTCGGCTTGCCCGCCCCAAATACAGAGAACCCTACAAATACAGCTGCGACAGCTTCCATTAGAAGCGGTGCCCCAGCATCGATCTGTCCCGTACCAACACGAGAAGCAAACAAGATCCCCCCGATCGCAGCGCATATTCCAGACAGGACATATGCCCAAGTACGCACACGCTTTACCTTGATGCCTGACAGACGGGCGGCTTCCTCATTGCCACCAGTCATATACATTTGGCGGCCGAATGCCGTGTAGGTCAAAAATACATGAGCGATCACGACGGCAAGCAGCATAAGGATGACTGGAATCGGAATTGAAAAGCTGCCGATATAGAATTCACCTTGTCCAATTGTCAGGAAGGCATTTGACATCGTGCCTGGAGCCTTTGATCCATCAGGCAGCTGCATATTATTATAGATGGAGTACCCCTTGGTATAGGTCTTGTGGATGCCTGCGACAATGTACATCACAGCCAGCGTAGCAAGCAAATCCGGTATTTTGAATCTAACAATAAAGAATGCATTTATGAGACCTACTGCTGCTCCAATCAGCAGCGGAACGATAATGACTACGTACAGAGGCATCTCGTACCACACCATAAGCGAAGCAGCAGCAACCGTTGTTAGCGATACCGTTGAGCCAACGGATAAGTCAAACCCGTCCACAATAAGCGAGAACGTAACGCCTATCGCCACGAAGGTCACAATCGATATGGATCGCAGAATATCCGCAATGTTGGAGCCGGAGAAGAAGTAATCCAGCTTAATCGCAAAGAACGCGAATACCCCCAATATGACGATTATAGCTCCATAACGGAATGCAAACTGTAGAAGCCTGTCCTTAAAAGATGATTCCATGTGTCTTATTCCCCCCGCCCTGCGCTAGCATAGAACAACAATTGCTCTTGTGTCACTTCATTACGGCCAAATTGCTTGACGAATTGTCCATCGCACATTACGATTATTCGGTCCGCTATGCCGATCGCCTCTGCCAGTTCACTCGTAAAGTACAGAATCCCTTTGTGCTGGGAGGCAAGTTCTCCAATAATCCGGAATATATCCCTCTTCGCTCCAACATCGACGCCCTTCGTCGGCTCGTCAAAGATGTATAGCCTCGCTTTGCTTTCTACCCATTTCCCAATGGATACTTTCTGCTGATTACCACCGCTTAAGTAGGTCACTTCTGTATCATTAGAGGCAGTCTTGATCCCGAAGCGCTCGACAATTTGGCTAGACAGCTGGTTCTCTTGCTTGCTGCGAATAAATCCGATTCGACTTAAGGTGCCGATGATCGGCAGGCTCAGATTTTTCTTCACGGACTCCTGAACAAACACCCCCTGCTTTCGTCTCTCCTCCGGAATGTGGGCAATGCCTGTCAGCAATGCATCCGAAGGGTCCTTGATGCGTACCAACTTACCGCTCATGAAAATCTGACCTTCCTCAAGTAGATCTGCCCCAGAAAGAAGCCTCGCACACTCGGTCTTCCCCGCACCGACCAAGCCTACAATTGCGACAATTTCACCGGCACGCACCGTAAAATCAACACCTCGCACCTTCGTGCCAGACTTAAGCCCCCTTGCTTCAAGCAGCACTTCCTGAATATCGACCTTAGCCTTTGGAAATTCCTCTTGAAACTGTTCTCCAAGCATTTGGCTTATCACTTCTTCCGAACTTGTATCTACAATACGTGACGTGAACACTTGGGAACCGTCACGCATCACGGTCAATCTATCACACTCTCCGAATACTTCCGGCAGCCGATGAGAAATGAAGATGACCACAATTCCTTTGTCTCGCATCTCTCGCATAACTCGGAATAGGATCTCTGTTTCCTGCTGACTAAGCGGAGCAGTTGGTTCATCAAAAATGACAACCTTCGCTGCTTCGATGACTGTTCTCGCAATGAGCACCATTTGCTTTTCTGCAAGGCTTAGACGCTCTACAGGCTGAGCTAATGATAATGTAATTCCAAGCTGCTTACAGGCTTGCTCAGCTTGTCGCTCCATCGCAGCTGGATTTACCCACTTTCTACTGCCTGGTGCTGCCATTCGGTCCAGCAGAATATTTTCCGCGACGCTTAGTTGTGGAACTAACGCAGTATCCACTTCTTGATATACACAATGAATCCCAAAGTGCTTGGCATCAATCGGATCCTGAATATGCAAGTGTTTCCCGTCAAGCTCGATCTGCCCTTCATCCAAGGGATATGCACCTGATAATATTTTCATTAGAGTGCTCTTGCCCGCGCCATTTGCGCCTAACAAAGCATGGATCTCTCCACCTCTTGCTTCAAAGCTGACTTGCTTCAAGGCCTTTACGCCGCTGAATGCTTTGCCAATGCCATCCATGCGAAGCAAGGAACGGGAAATGCGAGGATCCGCATTTCCCGTAGGCAAAGGCTCACTTTGATTTGACAAGGGAGCAGAGATCGAGTGATTGCTCATCCTCATAGAAGTCCCCACCCTCAATCAAAAATTACTTCTTATATTCCTTCATCCAGTCCTGCTCGCCTTGTGAGCTTCCGCCCCAGCCCTTCACATATTGACCGAGCTCATCCGTCGAAATTTGCTTGTCAGTTGGCAAAGTATCGCGATGTACATACACCGGCTCTAGGATGACTTTATCTTCCGTTTGATCCCCGTGCAGCTTCTGATACAAGTAGCGAACTTGAATCCGTCCGATATCTTTTGGATCAACTGCGGCGCTTGCTATCCAAGGGCTTTTTGGATCCTGAAGCATCTGAAGATCTTCATCGCTCATATCAATTCCATACACCTTAATGTCTGTACGCCCAGCTTGTTGAATCGCACGTGCGGCTCCCTTCGCAAATTCATCGTAGGAGGCCCATACTGCCGTAATGTCGCCTTCCTTCGGATATTGCTTCAAGATCGCCTCCATCTTGGCCTGTGTATCCAATGCCGTGCTGCTCGATACGCTGCCGAATGCTGCTATTTCTTTAATATCGGTATACTTCTTGAGAAACGCTTCATATGCAACCTGACGGCGTTCCATTGGAGCAAAGCCTGCCGTCCAGATCTTCACGATATTTCCCTTGCCTCCGGCGTCCTTAGCAAGCTGCTCAAGCGTCATTTCAGCCATTTTCTGATCGCCTTGCTCTACTACCGTAATGCCCGGTATCTCAACGAGTGCATCAAAGGCTACAACTGGAATGTTCGCTTGCTTTGCTTTATTCATGCCAGCCGTAAGCGTTGCAGCATCGCCATGGTCGGTCAGAATGCCATCAAACTTCTGATTGACCGCCATTTCTAATTGCGAAGCCATCTTGGACTTGTCCGTCTCCGCCACGAACGTTGTCAACTCACCGCCAAAGCGCTCCACCTCTTCCTTCACTCCTGATAAATACTGCTGGGAAAAGGTGCCCGAATTAAACTCCATAACAAGCGCAATTTTCTTTCCTTTCAAATCCGTTGGCTGATCTGCAGGTGCTTCGATGACCGGCTCAGTCGTTCCAGCCCCCTTACCTGCATTCTCATTGCTTCCAGCCGTCTTCACTCCGCAAGCGCTCACGAGCGCCGCCAGCACGAGAAGCAAGGTCAGCATGACCACAAATCTTTGTTTACCATGAATCCTTTGTTTCATCTTCACATTCTCCCCCTACGTCAATCTCCTCGTGTTGAACGTTCCATGTTTTTCCTTCCGTTCATTAACAATAATATAAACGCTAATTCCTAGTATGTAAATCGGTTTTTAGTAATTAATTGACGTTTTTTATCGATGATGTCGAATGTAAACGCTCTCGACTCTAAAATAGACAAAAAGCCCGATCTCAAAGATCGAGCTTTTCTCTCATTCAGCGATTACGGCTTCAAAATGACTTTTATTGCGTCATCCTCTTTATTGTTAAATACGCGGTATCCCCACTCAGCATCCTGCAAGGGAACACGATGGGTTATGATATCTGTGGGGTCAAATATGCCTTGTTTGATTTGTTTAAAAAGTTCTGGCATGTAATGGATTACCGGAGCCTGTCCCATTTTGAGCGTAATATTGCGACTGAACAAATCTCCAAACGGAAAAGCATTATAGTTGGTCCCATACACTCCGGTCACTTGAATGGTACCGCCTTTACGGACTAGTTTGGCTGCCATCCGAAATGCGCCAAGCCCACCGCCTTGCAGCTTCAACAGTGTTTCGATTTTTTCGATCACCGACTTCTCCGCATCGAGTCCTACACAGTCAATAACGACATCCGCTCCGCCACCGGTAAGCTCCTGCAAATGGCCGAGCAGGTCATCATGCTCCTTAAAATTAAAGGTTTCGACCTGATTGGTCTTCTTCGCATGGTGAAGGCGATATGGAACATGGTCAATGGCAATGACCCGCTTCGCTCCCTTTAGCCATGCAAACTTTTGCGCCAAGAGGCCAACAGGACCACAGCCAAGTATGATGACTGTGTCTCCAGCCTTCACCCCTGCTTGGTTCACGCTCCAATAAGCGGTTGGGACAATATCCGAGAGGAACAGGATTGATTCATCTTCCAGCTCTGCATCCTCAGGTACTTTAAAGGGAATGAAGTTGCCATAAGGAACTCTCATCAGTTCCGCCTGTCCCCCGGCATAGCCGCCAAATGTCTCGGAATAGCCAAAGTATCCACCCGTTCCCCCATGCAAAAACTCATTTGAGTTGTCACATTGGCTCTCTAGCTGATGCTTGCAGAACCAGCACTGCCCGCAGGCGACGTTGAATGGGATAATGACCCGATCTCCTTTTTTAACTTTGGTCACCTCAGGACCTGCTTCCTCTATAATGCCGATCGGCTCGTGTCCAATGACAAAGTCCTTTGGCATATTCGGTATCTCACCATTGTATATATGTAAATCCGAGCCGCAAATGGCCGATGTCGTAATCCGAACAATAACATCATCCTTCTTTTGCAATACAGGATCTCGTACGTCCTTTAGCTGAACATTTTTCATGCCCTGGTATGTCACTGCCTTCATGATGATCACTCCTTTTCTCATCATGTAGCTTGTCCTGTTGCTTCTCCGCTATTCAGCTATTCCCATTAGAAAAGGGACAGCGCGTATCGCCTGTCCCATGATTGTCCATCATCTATTGCGTTTTCCGCGTTTACTTCGAATCAAGCTTCTCCAGCGCCGCATCCAGCAGTGCGTCAAAGAGATCATCGTCATCCGTCAGTCGTTGATCCAGCTTCATAAACTCCTCTTCCTCACCTGATTCAGAGGTAAAGTGAAGGCTGTAGTCCCAATCGCGTCCATTCTTGCTAAAGAAGGAAATCTCATATGGAAACTGATAGCCTTCAAGCCTAAAAACTGCACTTCCTTGGAGCTCCTTGTCCGTATTTTCCGTCATCTTCGCTTCTTGAATATGTAGTTCCATCTCTATTTTACCCTCATTTCTATAATCCTTAGCCAATCCAACGCACTTCTATTATCATAACCTAAAAAATCATTCTGTACAGTGTAATCTATCTGTTCCCGTGCCATTCCCCCTATATCATGGGATTGATCGATAGCAAGAAGAGCTCCCCATTAGATTCGTCTCTAATGCAAGGAGCTCTTCACATTTTTATAGGATGATCGCGATCAATCCGCCTGATCCTTCATTGATTATGCGTCCAAGGGTTTCTTGCAGCTTATAGCGAGCGTTATCAGGCATCATTGCAATCTTGCCTGAGATACCTTCACGGACGATGGAGTGCAAAGATCTGCCGAAGATGTCAGATTCCCAAATCTTCGTCGGATCGTTCTCAAAGTCCTGCATCAGATAGCGCATCAGCTCTTCACTTTGCTTCTCGGTGCCAATAATCGGTGCAAACTCAGATTCAACATCTACTCGAATCATATGAATCGAAGGCGCTGTTGCCTTCAAGCGTACCCCAAAGCGCGAGCCTTGGCGAATGAGCTCCGGCTCATCTAGCGCCATCTCAGCAAGCGTTGGCGCTGCAATGCCATAGCCTGTTGTCTTCACCATCTCCAGTGCTTCTGCAAACCGATCATATTCGCGCTTCGCATGAGAAAATTCCTGCATCAACTGAAGAAGGTGATCCTTGCCTCGGATCTCAACTCCCACAACTTCCATCAGAATCTGATCATAGAGCTCATCTGGAGCATAGAGATCAATTTCTGCGACACCTTGGCCCATATTCATGCCGCTTAGACCCGCACGCGTGATAAAGTCATACTCTAGGAACTGCTGTACGACTCGGTCCACATCACGAAGTCTGCGAATATCTTTGACAGTGTCTCGCACCGAATTCTCATAGGAGCTGCGAAGCCAATGCTGTTCTTGAAGCACCATCACCCAGCTAGGCAGGTTGACGTTTACTTCGTGAACTGGGAATTCGTAGAGCACCTCGCGGAGAACTCCCATCACATCGTCCTCATTCATGTTTTGAGCACTGAGTGCGAGTACTGGAATGTCATACTTCGCTTGAAGCTCGCTGCGAAGAGCCTGCGTCTCCTCACTCTTAGGACGAGTGGAGTTGATAATCATGATGAAAGGTTTGCCCACTTGCTTGAGCTCTTCAACGACACGCTCTTCAGAAGTTACATAAGAATGGCGAGGAATCTCAGCAATCGTGCCATCAGTTGTGACGACAACACCCAGCGTGGAATGCTCCTGAATGACCTTGCGAGTTCCAATCTCAGCTGCTTCTTGGAAAGGGATTGGATCCTCGAACCAAGGCGTGCTGATCATTCTCGGACCATTTTCATCCTCGTATCCCTTTGCGCCTTCAACCGCGTATCCAACGCAGTCAACGAGTCTGACGTTGACCTCAAGACCTTCGTCCACCTTGATTTGCACTGCATTGTTAGGTACAAACTTCGGCTCTGTCGTCATGATGGTTTTGCCCGCTGCGCTTTGAGGCAGCTCATCGACCGCTCGGATGCGATCCGCTTCATTCGTGATATTAGGCAGCACTACGGTCTCCATAAAGCGCTTAATAAATGTCGACTTCCCCGTACGGACCGCACCAACGACCCCGAGGTAAATATCCCCGCCGGTACGCTCGGCTATGTCCTTAAAAATGTCTACTTTCTCCAAATGATATCCCCTCCTCAATTAATTCCCGACGGACTTTGACGCGACGAACGCCGCCACCGTCCATCAGAAACGATTGGCACCGTTGCTAGATTTGAGCTGTTGCCGTTGTCGCCAGTGTTCGCCGCCGAGCTAGAACGTCGTACATGGGCATTGCGACGCAACTCGTACATGCTCTTGGACTAGTATCATCTTATTTAGAGATTCACGAGATTATGACGCATTCGCTCAAAATAATTTCTCGGAATGTCAACATTCGCCCATTTTTCCTTCCTAGCTAGGTATATGAGGGTTTCGAGAAAGTATGCGCGTAAAAAACTATTTCTTCCACGTGTCTTTCAAAGGAACGATCCGATTGAACACCAATCTTTCCTTGCTTGAGTCCTTGGCATCTTCAATAAAATAGCCATGACGCACAAATTGAACAGCTTCACCTGCATGCAATTGAAGCATAGGTTCTGCAACTGCGTTCGTATATCTCACTAGAGAATCCGGCTGTATGCATGACGCCCAGTCAGGATGCTCCTCAGCAATATGGACATCAGACTTTAAAAGAGAACGATATAAGCGAACTTCGAGCGGTACAGCATCCTTAGCCGACACCCAGTGAATCGTCCCTTTTACTTTTCTTCCTTTGAATCCAGTGCCGCTCTTCGTCAGAGGATCATAGGTGCAATGCAGCTCTGTAATCAATCCGGTACGCTCATCCTTAATGGCTTGCTGACATCGAATGAAATAGGCTCCCTTTAACCGAACCTCTCCATCTCTTGTTAAGCGATGGAACCCTTCAATCGGGTTCTCCATAAAGTCTTCACGTTCGATATACAGCTCCTTTGTAAATGCGACCTCACGGCTGCCCAGCTGCTCATCCTCCGTATGGCAAGGAATCGTCAGCCACTCCACCTCTTCCTCCTTCAGGTTTGTAATGACAACCTTGATGGGATCGATTACAATCATGTATCCCTTTGCTTTCTTCTTTAGCTCTATCCGAGCAAAATGATCGAGCAGTTGCGGATCGACTGTGGATTGGTGGCGTATCAGTCCTAATGCATTCAACCAGCTCTTGATGCTCTCTGGACTATACCCTCTTCTGCGCATCCCTCTTAATGTCGGCAGTCTGGGATCATCCCAGCCGTCCACGAATCCCTCTTCCACGAGCTGACGCAGATATCGCTTGCTCGTCACGGTTCCTGATACGTTTAGACGTCCGAATTCTCTTTGATAAGGAGGTTCCTCGCATTCGAGCTGCTCCAGCACCCATTCATACAGAGGACGATGATCCTTAAATTCAATGGAACATAATGAATGGGTAATGCCTTCAATCCTATCCTGAATCGGATGTGCAAAGTCATACATCGGATAGATGCACCAATCATTTCCCGTTCGGTAATGTTCGGTATGAATAATCCGATACAGCACGGGATCTCGAAGATTCATATTCGGACTCCCCATATCGATCTTAGCTCTCAATACGCCGGCTCCAGCAGACATTCGACCTTCTCTCATGTCTTGAAAGCGTTCAAGATTCTCTTCAACAGATCGGTTTCGATAGGGGCTATCCTTGCCGGCTTCCGTAAGTGTGCCGCGATACATGACCATCTCCTCATTGCGTAGCTCGCAGACATAAGCCACCCCTTTTCGAATCAGCTTTACCGCAGCTTCATAGATCATTTCTGCATAATCAGATCCATAATAGACATGATGTCCCGGATCATAGCCCAGCCATTTAATATCCTCTAATATAGCCTCTACGAATTTGGCGTCTTCTTTTAGCGGATTCGTATCGTCAAAGCGAAGATGGAATTTCCCGCCGAACTTTTGAGCGAGTGTTGCGTTCATATGGATCGCATACGCACTGCCCACATGCAAATATCCATTCGGCTCCGGTGGAAACCTCGTACAGATCGGTCGATGGAATCTTTGACTTTGAAAATCCTTCTCCATCATTTTTTCTAGCAGATGCGACTCATTTTCATATCCAAATTCCTTTTCCATCATCCTTACCTCCTTTATAAAATAAAAAAATCCCGCCTCCAAGACACTTGGTCTTGGGGACGAGATTCTCGTGTTGCCACCCCGGCTTCATCTATATGTCGCCATATACATCTCTTCAGGTACGGCACAGCATTCGCGTGGTTATACCCTAGCTCTATAACAGGAGCTCCTGTCACACCATCCCATGTCCGTTCCGATGTGCCGCTCAGAGACTTGTTTCAATAAACGTTTCCTCCCCCTTCTCAGCGGTACGGGGTTCTCTGTACAGGCGAACGAATATCTACTCTTCTCATCATCGCATTTAAATATTGATTTGAGGTTGTTCGATTCAAGGTATTAGAACGTACTTTATCATATTCATAAAATGAGATCAAGTGAGCGCAGCCAGAAGAGATCATGGTACTGGGATCGGCATGCTTTCTTCCCATTGGTATCCTGTTGACTTTACAGGAGTAAACATCCCAGCTTCAACTAGGATAGGGCGCAGATCCTCCTCTTCCCCACTCGGCGCTGCTTGGACTTGTTCGATTGCTTTCATCAGATCAGAAGCGTAGTCTGCGAATACATTTCCATCCTCATTCGCCATGAAGCTTAAAGCTTCTCCGCTATATGGGCTTAGAATAGGACGAAGCTTGACATTCAACAGTTTTTCATCAATATCGTAGAATCCTGGATAGCGCTCGTCACCAATGGGGAGCTTGCCCTGCTTCTGCTTATACTGGCGTATGCTTCTTTCAAGGTCATTTACCCTTTGAGCCGTATTCAGATCCATGACACGCACTAAAGGTTTCGTCTCCTCATTCACAATCAAGTATCGATGATGCCCACCGCTCTGAAACGCATTTTTCGGGATCTCACTTATCAGATCATGAACAAGCAGCTCCTGAAAGTCAACCTCATACTTCTCGTACCGAGGGACGCTCTCACCCGCTGTTATTAAAGGCAGAAGCCCCGTCTTTCGCTGATATTCATCAACAGCATGTTGAACCAGCATAATGCCTTCCCGTACGGAGTTCTGATTCTCTTTACGAAGCTCCTTAGGATACAGACAGCCTTGAAGCAGCGCCACAACCATGATAACAATAGCCAGCTTGATTCCTTGTTTTCCCTTCAAAAGACGTTCTCCCCCCGTCTATCATCACACTACCACAATGAATCATCCTCTTGTGCTTCCAGCTGCTGGCGAATAATCGCCCTTAATCGGTCCTCTGGAACCGTTACCGTGATATCACTTGTACCATCACGCGATACACGAGCCTGACATGCAAGCCTGAGGCCGTTCCTCTCTCTAATCCCAAGCTTTAATTGCTCCTGCTTAGTTGGGGATTCGATCCCTTCCCCTTCAATTTGAACCTTGCACATCAGGCAGGCCGCTCTTCCTTGACAACGTGTGCGAATCGGGACACGCGCTATTCGCGCTGCGTCCAATACACTCTGGCCTGGTCGAGCCGCTATGCATTTATCCTCTGGCATAAAGCGAATCTGGTGCTTCATTCTTCTATTCCTCTCATGCATTGCGGGACAAGCTGCTTGAGCTTCATCATCAATTCGCCTTGAGGCTCGCAGCGGCTCATCACGAACGGTATAGCTTTGCGGTGCCGTTCAGGCTCTTCTTCCATAGTCCTCGCAATAGGCTTCGTGCGATCGTCACGCTCTCGTAAGATATTGAATACGAGCTCATGAGCAAGCGGCATGAGCTTTAGATGCTGCCCTGCATACATCCAATCCACAGCATGCTTATCCAGTCCATCCTTGATCCTTATGCTGTAGCTGCACCAGCTTGTCCGTACATGAAAGTCGCCTACCAGTTCCACAACGGAAGTGCCAAGCCGATAATGGCTGAGTAGCGAGCGATACATGGCTGTCTCGTTCCATTCCGGTTCGTCAATCGAACATTCCTTCCAAGCTTGCTGCAAGCTTACCGTCTCTTGCTCATCGGCGTAAATATCAATATCCTGTGGTTCCTTCGCTAAAGCTACGCCTTGAAGCAGCAGTCCGCAGCTGCCCCCAAGCAGCCAACTTGCGATGTTCCTATCCGTTGACTTCAACGCGATGATCGCTTCCGCCAAAGCGGGGTTAAATGGGTATTCATTCATCTTCTGACTCCAATACTCTGCTATTTCCAATCATGCCTTGCGGAGGCGATGGCTAGAAGTAAGGCTTATGGATCGCAACGATATTGCCCTCTTGCTCGATAACGGCTTGACAGCTTAAGCGGTAGCCTTCTTCAAATTCTTCCTCGTCCATCCGATTCCATTCAGCATCCGTAATATCATTCAAATATTGCTCGCCTTCGATCACCTGGCATCTGCAGCGCGCACAGGTTCCTCTAGAGCAATTATAGTTCCAATCTACTTTTAAATGAAGGGCCGCTTGCAAAAGCGATGAACCTACAGGTGTTGGCATGGTCTCTTCAATGGTTCTCCCTTTAAGTCGAAGCTCTCCCATAAGTACCTCCTAAAACATCGAAATGAGTCCATAAAGTGCACCGATCATCAGCATGATAAAAGCGACCGTCGTAAGGATTCCTTTCATCCAGCCCTTCGTTTTATGACGAGCAAATGCAACAATAATCGCGGAAAAAGCCATAAGGCCAATGCCAATTAACGAAACCCACATCTTCGTCATACTATCCATGCGCATGTCTCCATTCTCCCAAAAGTATCCTTATTATACCATTCGACAAAACAAGAAGAAACAGTTATCCCATCGACAAAGGGGTTCGGAATGGAACGTTATTCAAGTCTCGGCTCGATTAGAGAAGTGCTTCCAATACATCTTCGATCTTCTGACAATGAGAGAGTACGCCATAATTCATCCATGTGAAGAAGTCCACCTCATGCACGTTCTGATTTCGGACAGCATCAAGTGATCGCCATTGGGAGGTTTCGAGTACCTCCCTTTCTTCTCCTTCTCTAATCGAATGCCTCTTGTCAAAAGTCACAAAGAGATGGTCTGCTTGGAGCAAGGACAACTGGTCGAGGCGGAATGGAACTTTTCTTTGGTTGCCTGCAAGCTGACATGCGATAGGATCTGCTTTCAGACCAAGGTCCTTGTGGAGAATTGGACCGGTATAACCGTGCTCAGAACTTGAATATAAGCTCATGCCTAATGCTGAGATGCGCAAGAACGAAACCGTTTTTCCTTTCGTCTTTGGCTTAAGCCGTTCTTTTGCGACGCATACTTTCTGTTGATACTCCGCAATGACATCATTAACCATGTCCATTTGTCCAAGCAAGTCAGCTAGTGTGCGCAATGTGAGACGCCAGTCTTCCCCATAATGCTTAATGATATAGGTAGGAGCAAATTCATTTAAGCTCTTGCTGGAGAACCATCGATCTGACCCGCCATCTAGCACAATAAAGTCAGGTTTATAGACCGACAGTTGATCCACATCTTTCGAACCAAGATCATACACGGGCACATGCTCTAAGCCGAGATAATCCTGTTTCCCCCATTGATCATGATAGCACTGCATGATCGGCGTAATTCCTAGAGCCAGTAAGAAATCCTCAAGAAAGGGAGCAAATATTCGTAAATTGCCGCGATGATTGCGACGGTATTGACCGGGAGAGATGCCCACCTCCTGCTTGAATCGCCGACTGAAGTAATATTCATTTTGAAATCCAACACTTTCCGCAATATCCGATAGCCGATCATGGGAAGCCAACAGCAGCTTTTTCGAGCGGTCGATTCGTACATGATTCATGAACTGAAGCGGATTCTGACCTGTTAATTCTTTGAAGGTTCGCGAATACTGCCAACGGGACACATCGAACATATCGGCAAGCATGTCCACGGTAAGCTGCTCGCTATAGTGATGCTTCACGTAATCAATCGAGTGCTCAACGGATTGGCGCAGATTTCGCTCTTCGAATGTTCCGATATTTTGCTCAAAAATAAAGAGAAGCAGCTCCTGAAATCGCACATGAATATGAAAGAAGCGCAGGGGATCCTGTCTTTTAAATTGCTGAATCATATTTTCCAAATAAGCAATGGACTGTGAAAAGGGTGTGCATCGAAATTCTCCTGCCAGCGGAAAAGGGCCGACATGTCCTTGTTGAAAGTCATTTGAAGCCTCAGCGCGCGTTCCTTCGGCTTTGCACGTCAATTGGTAAAAGTGAATGCCTCCAAGTCCGCTTGCTATTATCGATGCGCTATGAGGTGGAATCAGATAGGACCTTCCTTTTTCCAAGCTTAATGCATGATGTTCTATCGTTAATCGTCCAGAGCCATTTGTGACGAACAGTAGGATGTATGCCTCGCCCCACTCGATGAGCTGTTCCCATCCCGTCTGCTCTTTCACTTGCTCTATTTTTTTTAATCGATAGGTCCATGAATAGGGTTGTATATGATCTAGGTCGTTCATACCCACATTCACCCCTTTTATTGAGAATGATTATCACAGTTACTATAAATAAAAAAAGAAAGTGAATCAACTATTGTTGATCACCTTCTTTATTTTTGAGCTTTAATTGGATGATGTCACGAACCAATTGATCAGGTCGTCAGCCTTTTCATGTTTGCCATAATCGCTCCGGATTGCCAATGGGTCCGTTCTGCTTTGTACACATGCCCTGCTTGCACCGCTGGAAGCGACTTCCATAGTGGATGCTCAAGCAGCTCGCTGGCCTCCTTGTTCTCCTCAGAAGTCCAAGTCCCATTGGATGGGAACAGAATAATATGGTCTGCATCAAGCTCAGGGATCTTCTCCTCAGATAGAACCGCATGGAAATCTTTCATGTCTCTAGCGAATGGATGCGGCGTCAAGCCCATTTCCTTATAAATGGTTCCTGTGTATCGATTCTCAAGTCCGAATAAAGCGAGCGTTTTATCGCCAATATTGATCCGAACAACGGCCACGGTTTCATCACCAACTGCATGTTTAAGCTTCTCTTTCGTGTCCTCCATCTTCTTCGTATATTTAGCGATGATCTGTTCGCCTTTATCTGGTACGTTAAGCAAATCAGCGATTGTTTTTAAAATATCGGACGGACGCTGCAATATGTTTTCAGGCATTCGATAAGTAGGTGCTATTTTGGAGTACTGCTCGTACTTTGCAGCATCTACAGCACCATCCACAATGATAAGATCCGGATTGGCGTCCAATAATACCTCGAGACTGCCCGTTATATCAAAGGTTTGCACGTTAAGTCCTAAATAGTCCTGTTTCCCCCAGCTTGGATGATACCACTGCATCACAGGTGTTTCACCTAGTGCAGTTAAATAATCCTCCAAGTAGACGCCCATGACCCGTTTGGGATGAACAGGGATGGTGACTTCCCCAAACTCGTCTTTTACAACACGAGTTGCTCCCTCTTGACTAGCTGAGCCATTATTCTCCGTAGATGCTTCTTCAGAGTTTGACGCGGGAGCTGGTGATGGCTGCCCCTGTTCACTTGACGGGCCTGTTGAGCTGCAAGCAGCCAACCCTAATACCGTTAGAAGAATAATGATTTGCCATAATAGCTTTTTTCCGTTTACCCCAAACATGTTTCTCCACTCCTATAACCAAGTAGTATATCCTGTGATTGACGATTACCGATAACAACGATAATCATTCTCACTAATACATGACTCATTTTATGCTTATTGGCAGCTTGGAGACAATGCACATTTTGGGGAGCTTTTTTATACATAATTGAATTACAATCGACAATGCCTGTTACTCAGCCTGCTAACCTGCTTTAGAACTAACAAAAAAGGCGACAATGTCCAACGCATTATCGCCTTCCTCTGCTCATATGAACTATCTTTTTTTCATAAGAAGCCCCATTAGCGACTCCAGATTATTCGCATTCATCCCGCTCTTCTTAATCGTGGATACGATATCATTGACCGTAGATTCGGTAACAGGTACTTTTGCCATCTGTGCAACCTGCTTAATAAGCTGGCGAAGCTGAGCTTCGTTCTGCAGGGTAGAGGCATTCACCGAGCTTGCTACCTTCTTAATCTGATTCTCTGATATGGGTTTCTTCACTTTTTTATTGATGGCATTAAGCGCATCCTTGGGGATCTTACCGTTACTCATGTTGTCCCTCCCTAGCTTTGTACTCTATACAGTGTATGTACAAAAGCTAAGAGAGGTGAGCCCTGCCCGCCTTTTACATGATTAGATCCACTTGGTCTGTGCGATGTCCTCCTGCTCATTCTTCCGCACTCGACCCATCAACAGCTCTACTCCAGTCTTAGGTGCAAGACCTTCAAAAAGAACGTGGAAAAGAACATCTGCAATCGGCATTTGCACCTGATACTTTTTAGACAGCTCATGAGCAGCTTTCGTTGTGCGAATCCCCTCTACAACCATTCCCATGCTCTCTAATACCTCAGACAAGGCTTTGCCTTGACCAATCATATATCCAGCACGCCAGTTGCGGCTGTGCTTACTTGTAGAGGTCACGACGAGGTCACCCACTCCAGCAAGACCCGCAAAGGTCAGTACATCAGCGCCCATTTCGACGCCGAGTCTTGCAATCTCTGCTAGACCGCGTGTAACAAGCGCTGCCTTTGCATTGTCACCATAGCCAAGACCATCTGACAGCCCCGCACTAAGCGCGATAATATTTTTTAGCGCACCTGCAAGCTCCACACCTACGACATCACGATTCGTGTACACTCGGAAATAGGCATCGTTCATGAAGAAGTCTTGTGCTTTCTCCGCAGCTGCTTCGGATGTTGAAGCCACAACTACCGTTGTTGGCCGCTTCATGACAACCTCCTCTGCATGACTTGGACCAGAAAGCACCGCAATTTGGTCTTCTGAACAAGCAAGCTCTTGGAGGAGCACCTGAGACATCCGTTCAAGTGTCTCGATCTCGAATCCCTTCGTCGCATGAATAACGGTCATCGATTCGGTGACAAAAGGCTTCATTTGCTTGGCGACCTGCCTCATGGCTGAGGAAGGGGCTACGACCAGACAAAGCTTTGCATCCTTCATCGCCTCGTCCATATTCGTGGTAGCAACGATGCCTGGATGAAGCACACTACCTGGCAGATATTTCGAATTCGTGTGCATCGTATTAATCTCATCAGCCTGTTCTTTACTTCGAGTCCAGACCATGACCTGATGCCCATTATCGGCAAGGACCTGACAGAGTGCCGTCCCCCAGCTTCCTGCAACGATTACTGCAACTTTATCGGACACGAGTTACGCCCCCCTTGTTAGACCCTAATCGATTCTCCGTGCCTTGCAGCAGCTTCTTGATATTCGTCCGATGGCGATATACCGCAAAGATAAAGAGCAGGGTACTACCAAGAATGATGCTGAGGTCGTCACCATAAATCCACATAAAGATCGGGGTTAACCCCGTGAAAATCAAGGAACCTAAAGACACGTAGCGTTTCCAAACGATCGCAAGAATTGCGATAATACCCGCAAACAAAGCCGGGAAAAAGGAAAGCATCGCAAGGACACCGATGGTCGTCGCAATCCCTTTTCCACCGCGAAACCGAAAGAATATCGGCCAGTTATGTCCAGCTATCGCAGCGATCCCGCAAGCTACTGGGACCCACTCGGCATCCGATACCAGACTTCCCACCAAAACGGCGGCAATGCCTTTACACGCATCCAGAAGCAGGACGCCGATTGCAGGCCCTTTACCAAGCACGCGAAGCGTATTCGTGGCCCCAGCATTGCCGCTTCCATGATGCCTAATGTCTATTCCCTTTAACCACTTTGCAATTAGTACACTGAAGCTGACAGAACCCAATAAATAACTACCTATGATCGCTAAGATTGGAAATGTCACGAGCGTTCTCTCCTAACCTTCATCTGATTTTCTACGAGTAAACAATCGAATCGGTGTACCCTCAAAATCAAATGAAGCTCGGATCCGGTTCTCCAAGTAGCGTTCATAGGAGAAATGCATGAGCTCTGGATCATTGACAAATATAACGAGCGTTGGCGGTTTCACCGACACCTGCGTCACATAGTTGATGCGAAGTCTTCTACCTTTATCGGTAGGAGGCGGATTGTAAGCAACTGCATCAGACACAACGTCATTCAACAGATGCGTGGAAATACGCTTCGAATGCTGCTCAGCCACGTGCTGAATTACCGGAATCAGTTTATGCAGGCGCTGCTTCGTCTTCGCAGACAAGAATACGATTGGCGCGTAGGACATGAACAAGAAATGATCTCGAATGGACTGCTCGAATTCCTGCATCGTACGGTCATTCTTCTCGACGGCATCCCACTTATTCACGACAAAGAGCGTCGCCTTTCCTGCTTCATGCGCATATCCTGCGATATGCTTGTCCTGCTCAATAATGCCTTCCTCGCCGTTAATGACAACAAGTACAACATCGGCACGCTCAATCGCCTTAAGGGAACGCATGACACTATACTTCTCTGTTGTTTCATAAACTTTGCCGCGCTTACGCATACCGGCAGTATCAATAATAACGTACTTTTGGCCATCCTTCTCAAACGGTGTATCGACCGCATCGCGCGTTGTTCCTGCTATAGAGCTGACAATAACGCGCTCTTCGCCTAGGATAGCGTTAACTAGAGACGATTTGCCCACATTCGGTCTGCCAATGAGCGCAACCTTAATGACATCGTCATCATACTCATCATCTTTAGGCTCAGGCAAATTCTCGATTACAGCATCCAGCAAATCACCGATTCCCGTACCATGAGATCCTGAAATAGCGATTGGATCGCCGAAACCAAAGCTGTAGAATTCATAGATGTCATCTACGCGATTCAGATTATCTACTTTATTTACAGCAACAATGACCGGCTTGCCAGAGCGATATAGGATCTGTGCGACCTCTTCATCCGCTTGAACAACGCCAGACTTGGCATCACACATAAAAATGATGACATCCGCTTCTTCGATAGCCAGCTCAGCTTGCATACGAATAGAGCGCAGAATTTCATCTACGCCGTCAATTTCAATTCCTCCGGTGTCAATGATGTTAAACGGCTTCCCGCCCCATTCACCTGAACCGTAAATCCGATCTCTCGTCACGCCAGGCTTGTCTTCTACAATTGCCAGTCGGTCACCGATGATGCGGTTAAAAATCGTGGACTTTCCGACATTCGGACGCCCGACGATGGCAACAACGGGTTTTGCCATGCAGTTCACTCCTCATCTTCTAAAGCATATACACGTACTTCATCATATCAAAAAATGTACGGATTGGCTAACTATTCCGAGCTTCTCAGGCTGAATAATTGCTGAAAAATCATAATGGCTGCCGTACAACAGCGTGCAAGTATAAATGCCAGCCACCATACATCAAAAGTCGACAAACTCCCAAGCTCAAGACCACTCATCCCAGTTACTCTCCATTGAATAAGCCCTTCCCCAATCCACAAACTGATCGTTAGAAACATCCATTGTCCAGTGATAGAAGGGGTCGAAATACCTACAACAATTCCAGCTAATATTGCATAGCCCCATAGAGGGATAATTGGGATGAATCCTCGACCGGTATAACGCTCCATTTCCAAAATGAAATAGCAGCAGGTTAAGATCAGCATTTGCGAGAGCAAGAGCAGCCTTGGTCCCGAGTCTCTCCCTGGTCTGAAATAATCCCATCCACAGGCGATTGCGACTGTCAGCCATAAAGCCCAAGCCGCATCTATTTTCACTGGTCCCATAGTTACCATTCGCCCTGCTAATCCCATCCACAGTAGGACTCCACCAAGAAGCAGCACGGGTGATACGGAATCAAAGAGAATACCTCTCCAGCCTGTTAGTACAAGAATAAGCACACAAACGGCAATAATGGTGGAAAGCATGCCCGGCATATCTTCCATCTACCTTCCCTCCTTCTTGCCATAGTATTTGATAAGGAGGGAAAAATAATCGGCGGGCTTAAGAATTAGGCCCGCCGATCTTTATCATCCGTTTGATTTGCTGGATCTTATTTCAACTTGTTCAGCTTATCACCGAAACGCTCAGCAAGCGTAAAGCTCATGCTTTCGTTGCTCAAGGAAACATTCGGGTTGTTAATTTCCGGTTGCTTCGCCTTTTTCTCAGGCTTAGGTGTTGGAGCTGGAGCTTCTTCCGTCTCCTTAATGCTCAAGCTGATACGCTTCTCAGCAGGATTGAAGTCCAATACCTTCACTTGAACCTCTTGACCTTCTTTTAGAACTTCGAACGGAGTTCCGATGTGACGGTGAGAGATTTGGGAGATGTGAACGAGTCCTTCTACTCCTGGAGCAACCTCAACGAATGCACCAAAGTTAACAAGACGTTTCACCGTACCCGTGATAATATCGCCAATCTTGAACTGCTCCGCGGAAGTTTCCCAAGGTCCTGGCAATGTTGCTTTAAGGCTCAAGCTGATCTTGCCGTTTGCAGGATCTACTTTCAATACTTTAACCTTAACCTTTTGTCCTTCTTCAACAACATCAGAAGGCTTCTCAACATGTTGCCATGCAAGCTCAGAGATGTGAACCAATCCATCCACGCCGCCTACATCGATGAATGCGCCGAATTGAGTCAAGCGTTGAACCGTTCCTTCAAGCTCTTGGCCTTCTTGGAGGCTTTCAAGCACTTGCTGCTTGTTTGCTTCAAATTCAGCATCAAGCACATCTTTTTGGGAAAGGATCAACTTGTTGTTTTCACGGTCGATCTCTTTTACTTTCACGCGAAGCGTGCGGCCTTTGTAGTCGCTGAAATCTTCAACAAAATGACGCTCAACCATCGAAGCAGGGATGAATGCGCGAACGCCCACATCTGCAACAAGCCCGCCTTTTACAACGTCTGCTACAGCAACTTCGAATACTTCTTGGCTATCAAAGCGTGCTTGCATCGTTTCCCATGCGGATTCGCTGTCTACTTGACGCTTCGAAAGAACCAAACGCTCCTTGTTGTCATCAACGCTAACAACCTTCGCTTCAACTTCTTGACCAACTTCTACAACATCAGAAGCTTTGTCTACAGCCAAGGAAGACAATTCGCGTACCGGGATAACACCGTCATATTTATATCCAATGCTTACTACTGCTTGTTCATCGTCAATTTTGACAATAGTACCTTTGACGGTATCTCCTTTTTTGACAGCAATCATATTATCCATTGCTTCTTGTTGCTCGTTGACTTTTGTTTCTTCAGACATGTCATAACCTCCTCGATTAGAACCCCATTTATAGAAACCTGCATGATTGCAGTGTCCATAACCATGAGTAACAAAATAATACCTGTAGTATCTTACCAAGAGTGTAAATTATGCACGTAACCCTTGCTCTTCACGCAAAATCCGATGGATGTGATCCATGATTCGATCTGTTGCCTTTTCCAGCATGTCACTGCTTTTCTCTTCGAGAATATCCGTCATGTCAATCGCAGGACCGTATACGATGCGTGTCTTTCCAAAGAGCTTGTAAGATCCAACGACAGCCACCGGGATAATCGCAGCCCCACTCTTAAGAGCGATCATAGCCGCACCCTTCTTCGCTGCCGCTCCACCCTGATTGCGAGTCCCTTCCGGGAAGATTCCCATCATTTCGCCTTCGCGCAGCAGCTTCATCGCCGTCTTGATGGTTTCCTTGCCTACGCCGCTGCGATTAACGGGGAACGCTCCTAGCCTCTTTATAATCGAACCTAAGAGAGGAACATCGAACAATTCCTTCTTGGCCATAAAGCTGATGCGCCTTTTGATAAAGACCCCGATCGCAGGGGGATCGAGCAAACTAATATGATTCGAACAAAGAACAACACCGCCTGTAGCAGGCACGTAATGAAGATTCTTTGCTTCAAGCCGGAATAATAATTGATAAATAAATTTTAGAAGATTTCTCGCAAAATGATAGAACATATCGTTATTGTTCACCTTCAATTCGTGACAACGTCTCATTGACCATAAGATCCACAATCTCTTCTATCGTCATGTGAGTCGTATCTAGCAGGTACGCATCCTCTGCCTGACGAAGCGGAGATATGGTCCGATTCTCATCTTGACGATCACGTTCTGCAATCTCATGCATGAGCTGTTCAAGAGAGACATCCGACTTATCCTTAAGCTCAGCGTATCTCCTCCGGGCACGCTCTTCAACAGAAGCGGTTAAGAACCACTTGAGTTCCGCTGACGGAAGCACGGTTGTCCCAATATCACGTCCATCCATGACAATTCCTTTCTTCTTCGCAAGCTCTCGCTGCATGGCAACCAATTGCTCACGAATCTCTTCGATCTGAGCAAATTGCGAAGCTTCGAGGCTAATCTCAGGTGTTCGGATCTGCTGGGTCACATCTCGACCATTTAGAAGAACGCGTTGACTATCTTCACCAGGCAGCAGCTCAATATGTACATCACGCATTGCCTTTGCCGCTTTCTCTGGCTCTGTAGCTTGAATACCATGTTGAATCATATGTAGGGCAACAGCTCGATACATGGCACCCGTATCGATATAAACATATCCAAGCTTACGTGCGACATGTCTTGCGACGGTGCTCTTTCCAGCGCCTGCAGGGCCGTCAATGGCAATATTGAATCGAGTATTCGTCTGCTGATAAAGTGTGCTCAACCGGGTCTATCTCCTCTCATCCATCATCCGCAAATCACGCGCAAGCCCCTTCAAACAAAAAGCAGGCATTGCCTGCGGACGTGAAAATTATACCACACCTTGAAAAGGGATGCAAAATAAGAATAAGCCCTTATCCATCATAAAACAGGGGCTTGAAAGGGCTATGGAATGGTAATCTTGGTGGAGTACGGAATCCCTTCCAGTTCCTCAACAGGGCAGAGCCACTTTCTTACTTGCGGCTGAAGCAGCAGCAATTGGAACAGAATGCAGAGAATCACGCAAACAACTAAGGATTTTGACAGGATACGAAGCCACTGATCCCACCAATGGATGAATAGGTCATACCAATCCGATTGCTTAAGCCGCTGTTGATGGATTTTTTTTCGCTGCTTGGCTGAAAGGACTTGCTTCATCGTCATACACTCCTACCAATATGTATGAAATGTAGTGTGTCTTAACGCGAATTAAACTATGCATGCAGCTTGTTTTTATGTATGTAAAAATATAGTAAAACAAGTTTCGTTTACGAATACTTACCTACCCTCTCAAGCGTCTGCGGTCTTCAATTTGCTTATCGAAGCAATAGCGTATAATTTTCTCGCGCTCGATGTCGGTAATCGCTTCAAATTCCATCATAACGAGTTCTGTCACTTCTGTTCTTGATTCCGTTCTCACGACTTTTCCCGAAAAAGAAATATAGTCATGTTCGCCTAACTTCTGTGGCAAGTACAGGGTGCACTGCAGCTGCTGATCTGGTGTCAGCTTCCAGCGCTTCTGTGCAGTAAACGATAATCCCCCGCCGCTGATATCAATGGTTCTCACTTCTTGCGTAGGCTCGTCCGCATTGTGAACCTTTAGTTCCAAATCTGCCTTTACGCGCAGGTAGGCTCTGCGCTGCAGCTTTCTAATCTCGGCAGCCTTCGGCTTTGGAACAGCGAGCATAAGGATTCCATCCTGTTTGCTCCCTGATACCTTTGTGAAGAAAGAGTATTTCATTCCATCTGCTTGCACAAATGATATTTCCAATCGCTCATGACTGAATTTGCTGCTCCTCGCCGTTCCTTCTTGGATTGGGAGCTCAAACCATATGCTCTTGCTGTCAACTTCTGTTACACGAGCTTTGTATACCCCGTCTTCAGGTGATGCATGATCAGGTACAATAAATAGCATATCATTGATCTTGGGTAGCATTTTATATCCTCCTAATGACCCATTATTCATAAAATCATCCGTATCATTATGAATTTACCTAGACGGTTAATAGGATGATGTTTGATTATATAGTCCAATATACCTATCAATTATAGGCAATAACGTGGAGGATGGGAATACAAATTTTTAGCCCTAATAAATTCTTCTCGTTTCACCACGCAGTTTGTTACCTAACCTTCTCTTTTCCTTCACTACTGCTGTCTTGCTGTGCTATATTAAGGTTTGCGCTTGATCAAAACGAGTATGGAGGTGCAGATATGAGTAAAGTAACATTTGCTGTAATGACAGATTTGCATCATGAGCATGTCGCTGATAGCTTGCAAAGAGTGGAAGCTTTTGTTGACAGAGCAAACAAAGCGAATGCAGATTTTATTATTCAGCTTGGTGATTTATCCAACCGAAAAGAACCGCATCTTGCTGCACGACTTAGATCGCTTTGTAAAGCCTAAATATCACCTACTTGGCAACCACGACACCGACAAATTCAGTAAAAGCGCTATGTTAAATTGGTTAGGAATGGAACGTGATTATTACTCCTTTATATGCAAGGATGTGCATTTCATGATGTTGGATGCAAATGATATCAAACATGGCGATGAAGTTATCCCTTGCAGCCATAAAAATTACAAATCGATTGAAGGCGAATACCCCTACCTTCCAGAGGAACAAATCGCTTAGCTTGAAAAAGAGATAACAGGCAGCATTTATCCCATCATCATTTTTTCACACCATAGTCTAGCGAATTCCTTTAAGAGAAGAGGCATTGCAAATCGCAAGGCTGTTCAAGACATGCTTACCCGTGAAATCAGAAAAGGGAAGAATATTCTCGCCTGCATTAATGGGCATGACCATGCCGACTCCGTGGAGAAGATGAATAGCACTCATTACATTACAGTAAACTCCATCTCCTATAAGTGGTTCGGTTTTCAGAGCTATCCATTTTCAGAGGAGATACGTACCAATCATCCAGACCTTCCGGATATGATTCTACATGAACAACCTTTGTCGGCCGTATTTGTCATTCATGACAATAACGATATCGAGATACAGGGCATGGAGGGTGGCTATCAAGATCATTTCTCCCCGTCAGTACTTGGCATTCATGCATGGGATGGGAGAAGTGTAACGGCCTCGATCCAGTCCAGAAGTCTGATCCATTTCTGATCTGCATGGCGGTTACATAAGGAACGCGCAGCCTTCACACATTTGCATAGATACTGATTATCAAAAAAACCGCAATGGCCTTATCCTGCAGACCATTGCGTTTCTTCTATTTATCATTAGCTTGATACGGGCTCAATACTCTCCTCAAGGCCCGTATCTGCATTAATGTAGATTCGATATCCCTGTTTGTCAAACGTACCGCTAAATTCGTAGCAAAGCACTTTTTGAGACACTTCATTCGTGATCAGAGAAAGATGACTGTAGGTTACCTTCATATCAGGATTCAGACGCTTCATCGCTTCTTCCTTCGTTAGGGTCGGCTTCAGATCCACCTTCGTCTTGTCCGCCATATGATACAGATAATCTGTAGCTTGGAACCCCGTTACTTCTCCATTATCTAGCGCTACGCGCACTTGAAGCTGCTTCGGATACATGTACACCCCGTTCTCAACAGGAACAAAGGTCAGGTTCTCAATATTATTGTTAACCTGGTAGCGTACAGGCTCCATTTGGGGATACTTATGCTTCTTTAAGAAGTTTGAGGCACTCTTGATCGCATCATCGCTTGAGATATCCTTTTTATCGACGTCTCTAGTGTTGAAGTACGACATGAGCTGTCCTTGCAGCGTATAGTCCATGCTGATCGTTCCATTACCATCTGCCCGCTTTGCACTGACCGTATACGTTTCATGCTCCTTAGACTTGCCATTCTTCTGGACTTTAACATCTTGCACTTCATAGGCTCTTAGGAACTTCATCGCCTTATCCTTGACTTCCTGCTCAGTTGCAGGCGGCCCCTCCAGCATCTTTACGGAACGCTTCGAATAAATGCTCGAAACTGAAGGACCCCAATTGATCTCAGGATATTCTCCGACCTTGTTATCCACCGTTTTGAAGCCATCGATGATCGTGTTGTCGTTCACTTGCTTTTCACTTGCAATCGCCGATTCAACATCCATCCATCGCAGGTTATGATCAATGACCTTTTTCTCTACTTGAAGCAGATCCTCTGAGATCTGTTTGGAGTTCGCATATAACGTCTTTAGTGTTTTGAGCTCATCCTCGTTGAGCGGTTCCTTTGTCATATCTCGGACAGCCGCACGATACGAGAAGTTTGAAATTCTGGATAGGAAATCCTCTGTCTGGCTAAATGGCATTAATGTCAGCGGCAATTGGTTGATTTCGTTTTGGGCTTCACTAGTTAGCCGCCAAACATTCACCAACCCTTTACGATGCATCCCTTGAGAAGTAGAATGCACAGCAAGCGTTTGACCGAGCTCATTATGTAGCTTGTTCATGTGATAAGAAAGATCATGGAAAGCACGCTGATACTGGTTCTCGGCCTTCAACAGAATACTGTTTTTTTCTTGATGCTCTTGATATCCCCAGACAACGGCTCCTATTAAAAAAAGCGTGACGATGGGAAACATCACCGCACTCAATCGTTGATACATGAATACACAGCTCCTCACACAGCAAATTAGTCGATTTATAGCTATTTTGCTAGTAATGAACTTTCTTTATGCATCCATGAGTCACAATGCGGATGTTTCTTGCGTCACGCTTAGCCGTGCTGCTCTTCAATCATGAATTCCTCGCGATTGTCGCATAGACACTGCTTGAATCCTGTTTCAATCTTTCCTTTTTCCCTTTTGCCTCGGAGCACAAACTTCTCACCACAACGTTTGCATCGAATGGTTACTTTAACACGCAACTTGCATATACACTCCTTTGCATACACGCTATGCGTCGATTGCTTTCAATTAAGCACATAGCAGTTTAGTATTCACCAGTATATCCACAAGTTATTTTTTCCAGACTTTACGAATTGAAATTTGTGGTGTCGTCTTCGGCTTTCATCATACGAAACGGCGAACGCAAATTGGCTCTTCTTACCTTCGCCATGCCAAAATACCATAGGAACAGCATAAGCGGAACGATAAACCATACCCAATTGCGCACCATCGTCAGCATGATCCAATCATAAATGCCGTGCCAAAAGATGGGGATAAAAATGGAGAACCAAAGGTAGCGCCTACCCTTATTGCCATTTGAGAATTTGGCTTTGCCTAGGTAATACCCCATTAGCACCCCGAACAAAGCATGTCCAGACACCGGCAACAGCGCACGTATCAGCAAGTAGCCAAAAGACGCTGGATTCGTGAGGGCGTACATTACATTTTCAACCGTAGCAAACCCCAACGAGACGGCAACCGCGTATAAGATTCCGTCATAATGCTCATCAAACTCAATATGATTATAGATCAAGTAATACAAGACGAACCACTTGATCGTTTCCTCTACACCTGCTGATATGAAAAAGGAGTATACAAGAGGCTGATCACCCCACAAGGCAACGAAGCCATGCTGAATCGCCATAATCGGAAGTACAATGAGAAAGCCAACAAGAAAGATGCGAAGCACCATAACAATTGGCTCAGAAGCATAAATGTCTTTTAAGTAAAAATAAACAAGCAGTGCGATTCCCGGTGCGATAGCTGCAGTTAACAATGCGGCAATCGGAGTGGATATCGTCATAGACTGAAGGGCTGAATCTGCATAAAGCATGGCTGCACCACTCCCTATTGACATCATTTTGTGGAACTCCTTCCATGTACACCTTATCGCTAAAACATGCATATAGTAAACATGCAGACAGCTCATACACAGCAAAAAGGAGCCTCAACCACAAGGCTGAGCACTCCCTAAGCGGTGTACTTATACACTACGCGGTTTGAAATGTTGAACCGTAACCGCAATGGCATTTTCAGCAATAATGACCTTGCCGTACTCTTCCAATATCGCAGTCGTGACAGAAGTGGCTTCGCCATATTCCGCTAGAATTGCGATAAGGGCTTGCAATCGGCTGCCCTCAAGAGTAGTAGGTTCAACGTGGTATATCCATTGGCCGTTATATTGGTAAAGCGCCCCGGATACGTCAAATTGACCGTTCACTCCATGAGCTGCCTCGATGAAATCATCAAAATCGCGGAAGGCGAACACAACAGTATCGCTCTCCTCTAATGTAACTTCCATCTCGTATACATCATCGAGCTCATCGTCGTCTGAAGCCTGCGCTCCCTGCCAACGTGTGCGTGTTACAATGACTACCATGCCTTGTGCTGGCATTGCGTATACTTCAACGGCTAATGGTCCCGTCGCATCAAATCCGAGTTCTGTGTATGCTTGATCCATCATTTCGGCAAAGAGATCCTGCAGCTTAGACATTTCCTTCCACAGGTCCTCACGCTGGATCCCGCGTTCTGATAGGTCATCGAACGTAAGGAAAATACGGATTTTATCTTGGCTTAATCGTTCGATCTTCATGACAGGACCCTCCTTTACTGCTCCAGTTATAACAGATTATGAAGCAACATATAATATGTGCTGAAAATGGTTCTATGTAAAACATGTTATCATTATTTTTCAGCTTTTGCACCTACTAATATTGAAATCCACCACTTCTACCATCATATGAGATGAATACAAGAAAAAGCCGTTGAAATTCCATCCAACGGCTTTGTTCTTAGAAGATTATTCAATGTTGGGCCATATCCCTACATACTCTTGATGTTATGACGGCGATGATGGCGTTTTTTTCTTCTGCGGACGAGCTCAGCCTTTCAATGAGGCGTCGCTTGACCTCCTTGCTTGCGAGCGGAGTCTATGGACTTTACTTCAGGCTGCACGTGTGTCGTTACCGTAGCCTGAGGCTTTACCGCGCTGCTCTCACGAATGATAGCATCAACTTGACGCTTTACTTCAGGATCACGCTCGATCAAGTCCTTTACTGTCTCCAAGCTGTAGGATGAAGAAGCAGAGGATGTTTGCTGAGTTGAAGCGGAAGAAGCATTTGTTGAGCTTTGAGCAGAAGAACCGCTGCTCATTTGGGATGCATCTGTGTTCGTGGCTACTTGGAAGGCTGTTTCCATTACTTTGCCTTTCGCTTTACCCATAACATCAGTAACAACATCTCCAGCTAACTGAAATTTAGATTGAAGCTGAGACAGTGATCGGCGGTCAGCCAGGCACATTCCAGCTAGAGCACCTATAGCCATACCTGCGATAAAAGTTGTGATTCTCACCGCTGTTCCCTCCTTCAGGATGTTTAGGATCAGTTGTAGTGTGAGCACAACGGCATCTTCACATGCGCTTCAATTTTAGGAAAAGAGTGTTTTTGACTTTAAGGTTATAAAATGCGCCTCAGGCGGTGAAAACCAACGAAAAGGGATGTGCGACGTTCCGAATCCTCTGGAGATAAACATTTTGTAATGAGTCCCGTCTCCTCTTGGAACGTCATACCAGCCTGCTTGGAATCTTCGATATATTGCTCCTGTACGGACAGGGCCGTAAAACGGCAAGTTAATTTGCCCTCCATGCGTGTGTCCGCACAGAATAAGCTGAACCTCGCTTGGTATCGTTCTTCTTAAGACTGCTGGATCATGGCTAATCAGCAGTGTGCATGCCGGCTCTTCAAACACCTCTGCCATAGACGCTTGAACATTCGCTCGACCTGATCTTAAATCATCGATGCCTGCGAACCATAGCACGCCATCCTGCGACTCACAACGCATCGCTTCATTGTCCAGCACTCGAATACCAATCGATTCCGCATAGGCATCCAGCACTCTGACGTCTGCTTTATTATCATGATTGCCATGCACCATAACGGCTGGCCCTAATGATCGAAGAAGCTGCAGATTCGCTCTGCAGCATTCGAAGGTATCTCCTCTTTCGATAACATCTCCTCCAATGATAATGAGCTTTGCTCGCTCATGAGATGCAATCATGTCCATATGGGATTGTTTTATTGGCCTGCGATGCAGATCGCTTATAAAAAAGAGTCTTGTCCCATCAAAAGCTGGGTCCAGCTCATCGAGAACAACCACTTCCTCTGTTACATGAAACTGCTTAGCTTCCAGATACATCACAAGCAAGAGCGCCCCGGCAATAATCGATATGAGAAGCCCTCCATAAATCAATAGGTCAATAAGTAACACTCCTCCACTACCCTTCTCATGCTACCATATGACGCCCCCATAATAACAATGCCACCAGTACAGCTAAAAAACCGATGAAAATAAGATTGTAAAACCATTTTGTAATTTGAGCATAATTCGAAGGAAACAATTCTTTGCGTGAGGGAAGCTCATCTTCCTCCTCCACTTTCCCTTCCTCCAATAAACGCTGACGTTCCAGTTCTCTCTCCATCTCAATGATTTGCTGCTCCAGCTCAATTTCCTTGAACTTTTTCTCTCTGCTTTCCTTAAGGCTTCTCAAGGCTTCAAGAGCGGGGCTTTGAACCTCATCAGAAGAAGAAGCTGTTCTCTTTACGAAGTTATCCTGTTCTTTTGTTTGATAATAAGATGTCCACTGCGACTTACTCATACTTCCCTCCGGTATCGAAGAATCAATCCCATGATGAGATCAATAATAAAATGAGCGGTAATCGGTGCCCATAACGATTCCGTATATTGATAAATATAGCCTAATCCATAGCTGATGCCAAAGACCATTGCGGTCGGCACCCAGTGACGAAGGTACCGAACATGTATAGCTGCAAATACGATGCTTGTCCAATAAATACCCAATGTATGCTGGATGGCTCCTCGAAAGAGAAGTTCCTCGCAAATGCTGACGATGAAAGCAATGACAACAATATGCCACAGCGGCCGATCACGAAACAATCGTTCATTGATGCCGCCATCATCCGTTGCTTCCTCAGGAACAAATCTGGAGACAAGCAAATCAAGAATAATGGCTATGGCAGCAAATCCTGCCCCCCACAGGAACGGTGTGTATTGAATCGGAATCTCCAGCAGCTGTATAGGATTCCGTCTGCTAACTAATACCCATATCACTCCAACAACAAGGGTAATCGCCTGAGTCAGATATAAATTCAGCAGGAGCATACGATCGTCCAACTGGTCAATTTGTACTTGTCTGGTCTTGAATTCATCCCACTTCTTCTTCATGCCATCCCTGCCTATAATTCATCTAAAATTAGCGTCAATATCCTACGTCTATCATACCGCACAAAATTACAAATGTCAGTTTCGTTCGACAATATTCTTATTAGACTCCAAAATATCATTATTCCCCTTCTTTTTGTAGGGAAGGAGGAAGGATAAATGGATTTTTACAACAGAGTCAAAATATAATATCCACATTTTCGAGAAAATTAACGTATAATTGTTGTAAAAGTCGAACAATTCAAAAATTCAATTTATTATTTCTTAACATTATCACATTATATTCTAAATAACATTCGTATTTTGGCCTATTGACACCTTCGCATCGACATGGTACATTTAGTAAAAATTTCATGAGTTAGAAACGTTGAAGGAAACGAACGGTTATGATGTCTTTCAGAGAGCCGATGGTTGGTGTGAATCGGTGACAGCACAACAGTGTTCCAGCATTCCAGAGTTATTGCACTGAAGTCACTCCCTGATTAGGTGCAATCGAGTAGAACCCGTTAGCGTTCTAGATCTTCTCTGAAGATCTTAAGGTTGACTGTGCGAACAGTCAACGAATAAGGGTGGCACCACGGAACCAACTCTCGTCCCTTACTACGGCCGTAGTATGTGATCGAGAGTTTTTTTATGCAATCATAACGTAATTTGAGGAGGATTATGCGATGTTTAAAGTACTAGTATCTGATCCAATTAGCGATTTTGGGATTCAAATGTTGATGGATGCCGCTGATGTCACGGTGGATAAAAAGCCAGGGTTAACGGAGGATGAGCTTGTCGAGATCATTGGGGAATACGACGGCTTGCTTGTTCGAAGCCAGACAAAAGTAACGCCTCGCATTATGAAGGCAGGCAGCAAGCTTAAGGTTATCGGCCGAGCTGGCGTTGGGGTCGACAACATTGACTTAGATGCAGCTACAAAGAACGGTATCATCGTGATTAATGCGCCAGACGGCAACACTATTACAACATGCGAGCACGCCTTTGCGATGATGATGGCACTTGCCAGACATATCCCACAAGCTTATACAAAGACGATTCAAGGAGTATGGGATAGAAAGTCCTTTGTAGGCGTTGAGCTCCGCAACAAGACACTCGGCGTCCTCGGTATGGGACGTATCGGAAGCGAGGTCGCAAAGCGTGCTAAAGCATTCGGAATGGATATTATCGGATATGATCCGTTCATGACAGCAGAACGTGCTGAGAAGATGGGCATTAAGCTTGCTTCGGTAGATGAAATCATTCGTCAGGCTGATTTTTTGACGGTACATACACCGCTCACAGCCGAGACAAAGCATATGATTGCAAGACCTCAATTTGAGGTCATGAAAAAAGGAATGCGAATCGTCAACTGCGCACGCGGAGGTATTATCGATGAGCTTGCACTTGTAGAAGCGATCGATGAAGGTATCGTTGCGGGAGCTGCCTTCGACGTATTCGAAGCAGAGCCGCCTGAAGCGGATCATCCTTTCTTGAGCCATCCGAAGATCATCGTGACCCCGCATCTTGGCGCATCCACGATTGAAGCTCAGGAGAATGTCGCTATCGACGTTTCCGAGCAGGTGCTTCACATCCTTCGTGATCAGCCGTTCAAGAATGCCGTCAACATGCCGCCTGTTCCAGCGACTGTCATGAACAAGATCCAGCCGTATTTCAATCTTGCAGAAAAGCTCGGTTATTTCACTGCTCAAATGTCAAAGGGACCATTGCTTGAGATTGTGGTGAATTACTCAGGAGAGCTTGCTGAAGTCGATACACAGCCAATTACACGTTATATTGTAAAAGGTGTGCTTCGCCAGCATTTAGGCTCTGATGTCAATGTGGTAAACTCGATGCACCTGGCGAAAGTAAGAGATATTAATATTCTGGTTCAGCAATCTCATGTTGCTAAGGGCTTTACGAACCTTATCTCTGTAACGCTGCGCACGAATGAAGAGGAGCGTCATGTCGCTGGCACCCTATTGAACGGTTATGGAGAGCGCATTGTTCAGATCGATAAGTACCCAGTAGACGTAGCTCCAGAGGGTCACCTTCTACTGATCAAGCATAACGATAAGCCGGGTCTGATCGGCTCTGTAGGAACGCTGCTTGGCGATAACGGCATCAATATCGCAACGATGCAGGTAGGACGCAAAATCGTTGGAGGTTCGGCAATCATGGTTCTATCGGTGGATAAAGCCGTGAATGCTGATGTTATCCAAGTGCTCAAAAATATCCCTGATCTTAATAAAGCAAAAGAAATCGTATTTTTCTAAATTCGATTATTGTTTCACGAACAACAAGATTTAGTGTGAAGAGATGACGTTTGCCGTGCGCAAACGTCATTTTGCTTGTTAGGACGACGAATAGCTCTCTTTCATCTCGACAAAAAAAGCTTGCCTGATCGGCAAGCTTTCTGAATATGCGATTAACCAATAAGCGAATTCTCGAAAATCGGAGCTACCGGGATTCCAATCGAGAAGATCGTTCCTTCCCCTAGCTCACTTTGAACCTTAATTATGCCTCTATGAGCTTCAACAATGTTGCGCACAATAGCAAGACCTAAGCCTGTTCCCGAGGCTGTTCCTCTTGTCCTCGCCTTATCAGCCTTATAGAATCTTTCAAATATATAAGGAACATCTTCTTTCGGGATTCCTTGTCCATGATCTTGAATATGAATCCATACACGCGCTTCCTCATAGTGCTGAGCTGGGGTGTATTCGGTCCGGATCACAATCGGCTCTCCGGATTGCGAATGTCGAAATGCATTGTCCATCAGGTTCGTCATCACTTGCTCAAGCCGATCCTCATCGGCTCGTTCCAGTATCGGAAGCTCTGGTTCGCATTCCGCCGTAACTTTAATGTCCCGCTCATTTGAAAGCACCGTGTATTTGCGAATCACCTTTTCAACGACTTCGTTTACGTGAACTTGACCCCAATGCATTTGCATATGTCCTGCTTCCATTCTAGCCAAATCAAGCAGATCCCGAACCAATCGTCCCATGCGAAGTGATTCGTCATGAATGACTTGCACCAGCTCTTTGCGCTCCTCAGGCGATGATACAATGTCATCAAGCAGCGCTTCAGAGTAGCCTTGAAGCATAGATAGCGGGGTTCTCAGTTCATGGGACACATTCGCAACAAAGTCTTTCCGCAGCTTCTCAAGCTTCACTTCCTGCGTCACATTACGAAGTACTGCGACTACTCCACGCACACGATCGGAATTATACAACGGCCCCATCACAACCGACCATACTTCCTGCTTCACGAGAATCCGATCCGTTACCTCTGTCGCCTCAGAAAGCACTTTCATATACAAGGAGCGAAGCGGACCCGGAACAGAGATCTTCTCTGCCCCGTCGTCTTCATCCTCCCATACGATGGAGCTCCAGCTTGTAAGATTGGCTTGCCCATGCGGATTAGCGAGCAGTACATTGCCATGCGCATCAAAGGTAATCACTGCGTCCGTCATGCTTCTTAGAATGCTGAATAGATGCTCCTTCTCTTGATGAAGATCCTGGATCACATACTGAAGCTCTTCAGCCATATGATTAAAGGTCTTAGAGAGCTCACCAAGCTCGTCAGAGGATCGAATCTCCACCTTCTTGGTGTAGTCGCCCTGCGTAATCGTTACTGCCGCTTCTTTAAGCTGGCGCAAAGGCTGCGTGATTTTGGTGAATAAAAAGAAGGCAAAAAAGGTGGTTAGAGAAAACCCTATAATCGACGTATAGATAAACAAACGCTTGATATCATTCGGGTGCGCAAAGTTGCTATCTATATAAGGAAGCAAATAAATGCCCAAAAACAGAAGCACACATGCAACAAGCCCGATAATCGTCATCCACAGCTTACCGACAACACTTCGCCAGAACTTCACGTTATTTAGGCACCTCTAATTTGTAGCCTACTCCCCACACCGTCGTAATCATCGAAGCGGCTTCAGGAGATACCTTGTTCAATTTTTCGCGAAGACGCTTCACATGCGTATCAACGGTGCGAAGATCGCCGAAAAATTCATAATTCCAAACATCCTTTAGCAGTTCTTCTCTGGAGTATACCTTGTCTGGAGATACAGCAAGATAATGAAGCAGCTCATACTCCTTAGGTGTCAAGCTTACTTCTTGACCTCCCGCTGTTACGCGATGAGCGTCATGCTCTATAATGAGATGTGAAAAGACGATATTGTTGCTTGTCTTCGAGTCATTAGACAAGAACGCTGTCGCGGACGAACGTCTCAACACCGCTTTTACACGATAGATGACCTCTCTAGGGCTAAATGGCTTGACCACATAATCGTCAGCTCCGACTTCAAAGCCCTGAACACGGTTCATTTCTTCCCCTTTGGCTGTAAGCATGATGATCGGAGTTGATTTCACTTGTCTTAAGCGAGTCGTTACCTCGATCCCATCAATGCCTGGAAGCATTAGATCAAGCAGAATCAAGTCAAAATCTTCATTTATCGCTTTGCGAAGAGCATCTTCGCCATCTTCAGATTCGGCTATGGCGAAGCCTTCTTTTTCTAAGTACATTCTCAAAAGTCTTCTGATTCGTTCTTCATCATCAACAACGAGAATACGATTCACGTGTTCGGTCATGAAAAATTCCCCTTTCCAGATCGGTAACGTGCATTGATGTTCGCCTCATTTTCAATTCCAAGTTGTAACGACTTACACGCCTGCATAAGAGTGCAGTCCGGAAATAATGAGGTTCACCCCTAATAAGGTAAACATCACGATAATAAATCCAATGACAGACAGCCATGAGGACTTAGCCCCAATATAGCCGCGTGACAACCGGAGATGTAAATATGCACTATAAAACAGCCACGTAATCAGCGCCCATACTTCCTTCGGATCCCAAGCCCAGAATCGAGACCAAGCAATCTGAGCCCATATCATTGCAAATATGAGTCCGCCAAGCGTAAATACCGGAAATCCTATGGCATTAGCTCTGTAGCTAATCTCATCGAGATCTTCTGGATCCAGGCCATGAAGCAGCGGCTGAATGGCTTTGGCAATCGGCTTACGGATCAATAACCGTACCAATCCATAAAGAAGGAGCCCGGATACGATCGACCAAATTACCGTATTTAGCTTTCTGCCCGCTTGTGCGCCTTCCATCCATTTCGGTGCTTCCATTAAGGGAAGCTTCACTCCTAGCAAGTGCTGATCCTCTTTCAACTCACCTTGATAAGGAGCAATAAGAGGCGGCATTTTATACATAATTGTTTCTATTGTACTATTGATCTGACCCTGATTGTCAACTGTTTCAACCTTTTGCTCAATAGCAAGCTCATAGTCGGCGGCACGATAGCCAAATACAACGGCAATAAAGCCAACAATAATCATAATCAATACCATAATGACTTCCAAAGAACGTTGAGCAAGCTTTGCAGACGGGTCATCCCAGCGAGCTGTGCGAATCAAATACATCAAACCTGCGACAAAGCCGATCGCGAAGAAAGCTTCACCTGCAGCTGCCAACGTAACATGAATCTTCAGCCAAATCGAATCAAGCTGCGGGATGAGCGGCTGCACCTCGCTTGGAAATACAGACGCATACGCCATAATCAGTACAGTGAGCGGCAGTGCAAACACGCCCATTACATAGGAACGATAGATAAAGAAGATGACGACATATGCCCCTACAATCATCATCGCTAAAAAGGACATAAACTCATACATATTGCTGACAGGAATATGTCCGCCACCAATCCAGCGGGTGATAAAGTAAGCGAGCTGTGCGATGAAGCCAATGAACGTGATACTAAATGATATTTTTCCCCATTTCCGTTCATGAGCTGCCGGATCCTTCGTTTTCATTTTACGTCCGGCTACCGTATAGACGAAGCTTATAAATCCAATACAAAACAAGAAGAATGCTACAAGATATGAATCCTGACTGAAGGATAACCAATTCACGCCTTATTCCCCCCACGATCAATTGCCTTGCTATCTACTTCCACGTTGATCTCCTTAAGAACACGAACCACCTCATGACGCATGCCATACCAATTTTTGTTGGTATGTGCGCCAAGAACAAGGCGATTGTCACTGAGCTTCAGCCACATTCGGCGGTGCTGCCAGTAGAATCCGAGCACAAGCCCAATCATGCTGATAGCCGCTCCTACCCAGATAAACGGAAGGGCCGTGTCCTTTCGAACATTCAAGTAGCTTTTCGAATCTGAAATCGTGACATCATTCATAGATTCTACGTCGATGATGACATGCTGCATAATATCCTTGTTCAACACTTCCTCTTTGAACCGGACCTTATCTTTTTGCAGTGGAAAATACATGTATGGCTCGCCGTGCTCAGAAAGCCCCGGTCCTTTCATTAAGAACACAAATGCAGGTGCATTGGGCTCAGGAGACTGTGTCCTTGGCTCGCCATTCTCATCAAGCGTAAAATCCAAATATTTCTCTTTCAGTTCTAAAGTATAGGGACCAACTTCATAGGAAGATGCCGTCTTGTCCATCTGAATCTCAAATGAACCCAGTACTTCTCCAGATGTAGCATCTTTCAGAACTGGCTTGACCGCAACTAGCTTCGGCGTAAGATCAAAGTCATATTGATAGACCATCAGGCCTTCATACTCTAAAGGATCATTTACGCGTATATCATGCTTTGCCACCTCAGCAAGCGTCGGTTCCTTCACAGGGTCATCACAATCCGCTGTACATCTGAACAACGTTGCTTTTGTCTCGAATAGCTTCGGCATGACTCGTCCTTCTTGGACGAATTGCTCAGGCATTTCATCTTCGCTGTAGTATTCAACTGTGAACTTATCGTTTTGCAAATAATAGGGTGTGTTTGGAATTGGCTGCGGGCTACCTTGCGGAAATGCGGAGTAATATTCCATATGCCAGCCAGGAATGCTTCGAGCCAATACAGCTAATAAGAATATGATAAGGCCGATATGGTTAATGTACGGGCCCCATCGACTAAAACGGTTCTTCTCAGCCATTAAAGCACCATCTTCTGAGATAATGCGGTAATGCTTCTTCTTTAATGCGGCACTCAACCGATCCATCGCTTCTTGCTGTGTCACCCCTTGAGGGAGATCTTGATCGACAACGATCCGCTGGCGCTTAAGAAATTGATCGTGCTTGCGCACCTTCTGCTTATGAAGAGCACGGTAAAGCGGGAGCACCCGGTCCAAGCTGCATATGACAAGGGAAGCTCCTATCATGACTAACAGGAGAATAAACCACCAAGACTCATATGTATGCGAAAGTCCTAACAAGTAATAAATATGCCCTAATGTACCGTATGTCTCCTTGTAATAGACAGAAGCATCAAGGTTGATAAATTGGCTCTCTTGCGGGTATATCGTCCCTAGTGATGCTCCTATTAATGTAATGACAATTAGAATTACGGCAATCTTTACGGATGAAAAGAAGTTCCAGACCTGATCGATAAGTCCTGGATTTGCTTTTTGGGACTTACGAGCAACACCGTCATAACGCATTTCAAGGATCTCGGTGCTTGAGGCATCCTCATGCAGCGGCTTGCCGCAAGACTCGCACAATACCGTTCCCAGCGCATTCTGGTGTCCGCATTCACACTTCGTATTTTTAAACGCCACCGATTGTCCCTCCCTATCACGATGAGGCTGCATCGGTCATTTGCGTCAGATAGGCGTCGAGCTCTTCAGCCGTTACCTCTCCTTGCTTGATCGCATGCACCTTACCGTCAGGTTGAACAAAAAAAGTGGTCGGCAATGGTCGGATGCCAAAGGCCTTGGCTGCCGTCTTCTTGCTATCGAGCCACATCGGGAAGTGAACACCCATCTTTTGAATGAAGTTAGAGACGACAAGCGCATCTTCCCCATAGTTAATGCCAATGATGTAGACATCTTTATCCTTCCACTTCTCCCAAGCGCTTTGCATAGCAGGCATCTCACGCTTGCAAGGCTCGCACCAGGTACCCCAGAAGTTTAGAACGAGCGTCTTTCCCCGATAATCCGATAAAGACTGAACATCACCATTAAGCTCCTGAAGCTTGATATTGGGTACCGTACTGCCTACAACAGGCACTTCATTGGGCTTGAGCAGCGAAGGAATGATCGCATAGCCTCCGATGATGAGGATGACCGCAAGAATGGCAATCTGAACGATTTTATTGCGTTTTCCCATGAAAGATCGCCCTTTCTATGATTTGTTTCACAATGGCGTGGCGAAATCGTGACAATTTCACGACACTACTCCATCCATTATAATCCATTAGCAAGGGCTCACTTCTTCCTTAATATGAAAATTATGTGTCATAGATTGACAATTTTTTAACATGAATTATCACTATCATGTGGCTTGCAGCAATGCTTAATCCTTGTGCATTTTGATGGACTGCTTAAGCTCGTTGACCTCGGACTTGGTTAGACGTCTATGCGTGCCTCTTGCCAAGCCTTGAAGGGTAATATTAGCGAATTGTACCCGCTTCAGAAGCGTTACCTTATGACCGATTGCTTCGAACATCCGACGAACCTGACGATTCTTCCCTTCATATATGATGATGCTGATCGTGGCTTCATTCTTCTCTAGATTGACGTCGTAGTATTCGACTTCTGCTGGCTGTGTTAATCCATCCTCAAGCATAATACCTTTCTTCAGCTTGTCCAGATTGTCGCCATGTGGAACACCTTTGACGGTAGCCAAGT
Organism: Paenibacillus sp. 1001270B_150601_E10; assembly: GCF_015558675.1. GTDB lineage: Bacteria > Bacillota > Bacilli > Paenibacillales > Paenibacillaceae > Paenibacillus_B. The sequence continues at coordinate 314,026 of NZ_JADMOL010000001.1, forward strand.
ACATCTTGCCTACATGATGCTTCGGATGCATCAATCGATTCGCCAGTTCACCATCGTTAGTGAGCAGCAACAAGCCTTCCGTATCGTAATCAAGACGACCGATCGGATAAACTCGTGTCTTCACTCCCTTAAGATAATCCTTCACCGTCTTACGACCTTCAGGATCAGACATGCTCGTGATCACACCCTTAGGCTTGTACAACGCAATCACAATCTTCTCAGGCTGCTTGATCGGTCTTCCATTCACTGTGATCACATCAACATCTGGATCTGCCTTTACGCCAAGGGTATTCACGACCTTATCATTAACTTGAACCTTGCCTTCAAGGATGTATTGTTCACACTTGCGCCGTGACGCTACTCCTGCGTTAGCTAATATCTTCTGAAGTCTTTCTTCCATGTTTGCTATTCACCTCAACCCTTATCATATCTGTTTGTGAACAAGACCACAAGCGAAAGTTCAAACTTTTGCCTTATATTGCACGAGCGCCTCCAGCATAAGCCAGAGGCGCAACGTGAACCATCATTTTGATCTCATGAGAAAATAAAAAGACAAATCATGACCGCAGCAACAAAGCCCACTAAGTCCGAAAACAACCCCACTTTCAAGGCATACCTGCCTTTTCGGATTCCTACGGCCCCGAAGTAAACCGTCAGCACATAAAGTGTGGTATCCGTACTGCCCTGGATCGTTGAAGCAATGCGGCCAATCATGGAATCCGGCCCATATGTCTTAATAAGATCTGTCGTAAAGGCCAAAGACCCGGCTCCTGTGATCGGGCGGAGAAAGGCAAGTGGCACGACTTCACTTGGTACGCCAATCCAATCAAGAAACGGTCTCAGAAAGCCTAAAATCCAATCCATAGCACCTGAAGCACGAAAGACGCTGATGGCAACCATCATCCCAACCAAGGTGGGAATGATATTAATGGAAGTTTGAAAGCCATCCTTCGCCCCTTCTACAAATGATTCATATACAGGAACACGCCGAAAATAAGCATAAAGTGGTATAAAAACGATAATCGCCGGGATCGCCCATGCGGATATTGCTGAAATGATTGAGTACAACCTTCCCCCCCCTCTCCCTAGCCTTGGTGATCGCTACCCTGCTCTGCCTATCGAGCTCGTGGCAGAATCTGCTGTCCCTGTTGGAGGAGCATGCCGGTATCGATTCCGGTACCATCGATCAGCCAGAATTGCGGCTGCTGTGGCAATCATGGTCGCGATCAAGGTCGTTCCTACGATCTCTGCGGGATTCGCTGAGTTGAAATTCATCCGAATCGCAATCAGTGTTGTTGGAATGAGCGTGATGCTGGCTGTATTAATGGCCAGAAGCGTGCACATCGCAGGAGAAGCCGTCGATTTGTCAGGATTCAGCTTCTGAAGCTCCTGCATGGCACGAATCCCCATTGGCGTAGCTGCATTTCCAAGCCCCAGCAAATTCGCACTCATATTCGACATAATGAAACCCAGCGCGGGATGATTTTTGGGCACATCCGGAAATAAATAGCCCACGATCGGGCCCAGAAGCTTAGCGAGCTTGTCGAGCAATTTAGCATCCTCCGCAATCCTCATCATTCCAAGCCAAAAGACCATTACACTTATTAGTCCAAAGCTTACCCCTACCCCTGTCTTCGCTCCATCAAAAACAGCTTCTGTCACTAGTTCTATCCGTCCTTGTGCAGCAGCTGCAATAAAGCCCACGACAAGCATAAAGATCCATAATGCATTAATCAACGCGATCCTCTCCCCTCTCGCCGATGATTGCTGAACTCAACTCAACTTACCTTTTCTGTTGATGAAGTCGCATTAGACTTTAATGGAACCTGTCCAATACGCTCGTTTTTAAAGTAGATTTCCAGCTTAGCAGGCGTACCGAATTTGTACTCCACACTGGTAGGTGGATACGGAATAATTTTATAGCTTATCTGTCCTTTCTCACTCTCCGATAAAGGGTAGCTCCAATCCAACATCGCTACAAATGAGCTTCCTTCTACAGGCTGGCCACGCTTGAACAAGGTTGTTGAAGGATATGCCTCGAATCCATAATCCAACATGCGACTGTGGTCAACCCAATCACTTCCATCATTAAGGGTTACTGCGGCAAGCTGCTGGCCATTACGAGTAGCGGAGCTGACAAGGCATCGCAGTGCTGTTTTCGTGTAACCCGTCTTCACTCCATCTGCACCTTCATATAGAGATAGCATTTTATTTTTGTTCATCCACTTATAATCCCAGGCATCATTCGGATTGGGCGCCGTTTTAACCTTAGTCTTCACAATATGGCGAAAGATCGGATTATGCAGGGCATAAGCTGTAAGTCTCGCTAAATCATTAGCTGTTGTATAATGCTCTTTATCATCTAGCCCATGCGGGTTTCGAAAGGAGGTATGCAGTAATCCAATCTCTCTGGCTTTCTCATTCATCATATGGACAAACCCTTCTTCCGACCCTCCAACATGCTCTGCTATCGCAGTCGCTGCATCATTGCCTGATCGAAGCATGAGTCCAAAAATCATATCTTCAAGCTTCATCTCTTCTCCAAGTCTTAGATATATAGAGGAGCCTTCTTTGCCAAAAGCACGCTTACTGGTCTTCACCATCTCATGTAATTTTCCAGATTCGATTGCAACGATCGCGGTCATAATCTTAGTCGTACTGGCCATTGGGAGCTCCGTATCCCCATTCTCCGAATAAAGCAGACGCCCCGATTCCACGTCAATTAGAGCAGCGGCTCTAGCATTGGTACGAGGGTAAGATACGGAACCCCGTTTATTCAGCTTTATCTCCTTCGGTTTTAACGCAGCCTGATCAATTGATGTAGCGGAAACGGGAACAGCCTGGATAAGCAGCATCATGATTCCAATCCATAAAGTGAAAGCCAATAATCGTCTACGTCGTCTTGCACTTAACATGTGATCCTCCTTGATGTCATAAGCCTGTACATTCGAAGTTATTTCATATGTATGCAGACGAGCTCACAGGTATGTCCACCACGAAAGCTGCTGCATCGCCTATGAAAAAAAACGCGTCAATTCCTTTTAGACGATAGCCGCTTATTCACTAGCAGCAATGCCTGTAATGGTAATTGACGCCTTTGGCCAGCTAAGGAATAATAATATCCTCATGATGGCTCGGTTTGGTTGTTTCTTTGCCTCGGAACAAGGCGTCGATGCGATCGATGACTTGCGGAACGGCATCGATAAGCTTTTCGATAAGATGCGTTTGATTATCGGCAGATACGACTTGAACACCATGCTTGCCTACAACTAAAAACGCAATAGGTGTAATATACAAGCCTCCACCACTACCTCCTCCAAATGGTTTGGCTCCATTTGTTTGATAATGCTGATGCTCTTCATTCTTTTTATCGCGACTAGAACGTTCGGATATTTTTAGATCGCTCCCCCCTGCTGCAAAGCCCAGTGCCACTCGGCTGATTGGCAGGATGATGCTTCCATCCGGCGTTTGCACAGGATCCCCTACGATCGCATTGACATCAACCATCGTTTTTATATTTTCTAAGGCTGCCCTCATTAGACCTTCGATTGGATGTTCTGCCATACACTAAGTCCTCCTTTGAAGTCTTGCAAACTGAATATAAGCGCGACTACTGCAGTAATAGCTTTTGCAATGCGAACACGGGATATACACACAACCCGGGTAGAAAAATACATCTGGCCAAAGTTCGGCTGCACCTCAAGTCGCGGCAGTGTGTGAAAACGCAAATACTGTGTCAATAACCCCGTAATGTAGGATACACCGCTCCAAATGGCCCCTGTTGCGATGGCCGTAACTGGCGCCTCATCTAATCCGATCTCCGTGTCCCAAATAAAGGTATCGACCTTCACCATCTTCATCCACTTCAGCATTTTCGCCAAATCCTCTATAACAGAAAGATCCTTGATGTTCTTTTTTTCGTGTAACTTGCCTTTGCCTGCAATTCCAAAGTGATGCTTCTTATTCACTCCCATATCAAAGCCATTGCCTGCACCTTTAAACTGAATGCTCCGCACCTCTGTACGCCATCGAATAAGCCCGTACCACATGCGGACTCCGAGCCATATCCGCTCGTATTTTCCGGACTTTTGAACGACGACCTTAACTTCAACGTGAGAAAACAGAAAGCTTACGACCAACAACAGCACAAAGGCCAGGATGCCTAGCAGAGTCCACATCCATACGCTCATCGCGACACCTGCCTTTTCCATTCTAAGGGTATTATGACCAATGGAATGGATGCTCATTCTTCAATGGCATGAAAAAAAGCCCTCATCAGTTAAAACACCAAGCAGGTGAAAAAACGATGAAAGGCTTTAGTTAATTGTTGTCATTTCATTCTAAGTTCTCATTAATCCGTAGAAACTGTCCATCGATCAGTATCGAGAACCTGACTCGGTTCCATATGTATGCCCTGAATTCCTATGCCATGTAGGCGTTCAACAAAGGCATGTCCATCCTGCTCGATAGGTGGGAAGGTGTTGTAATGAATCGGAACCACATGCTTCGCTTGTACCCATTGGGCTGCAAACAATGCATCTGCAGGATCCATCGTGAAGAAGCTGCCAATCGGCAGGAAGGCCAAATCCGGCTTATAGCGTTCCCCAATCAGCTTCATATCGCTGAACAACGCGGTATCCCCTGCATGATAGATTGTTAAACCATCCATCTGCAGAACAATTCCGGCTGGATTGCCCATATAGATTGTCTGGCCGTCTACTGTTAGCGAGGAACTGTGGAGAGCAGGTACCCATTTTATGTTCCCAAATGGAAGGGTCGCTCCACCGCCAAGGTTCATCCCTACTGTGGAGGGAACACCTTGAGCTGCCATATAATCTGCTAGCTCTACGATGGCTGCTATAGGCGCTTCATTGCGAATGGCGATGGATGCTGCATCTGCTATATGATCGCCATGACCATGGGTAAGCAGGACATAATCCGTGTTGATTTCCTCAGCTTTAACCGTTGCCTTGGGATTGCCTGTAAAGAACGGATCAATAATGACATTAAAAGATGAGCCCTGTAGCTGAATACAGGAATGACCATGATACGTTATCTTCATTCAGATTCGCCTCCTACATCATCTATCGTGAGTTGCCTATTATTTAATTTCTCGAACAGCAGATGAGTATCCTCCTCTAATGCCTCAGAAGGATCAAATTGATCCGGCTCAGGAAGCTCCGATAAGTCGGCTAATCCAAAATAGTCTAAAAAGGCCTTCGTTGTCCCGTACAAGATCGGTCTCCCGATTGCTTCCGCACGTCCAACTTCTTCGATGAGTTCCTTATTTACAAGCGTATGGATCGCCCGCTCGGACTTTACACCGCGCACTTCCTCAATATCCACACGTGTAATCGGCTGACGATAAGCGACAATCGCAAGCGTTTCAAGCGCTGCTTGGGACAAGGAGGATCTGGAAGGAGAATAAGCCATTCGCTCCAAATACAGCGCATGCTCAGGATGCGTAGCAAGCTGATAGGCGCCTGCAATCTTAACGACCTGTATGCCTCTCTTGTTTCGTTCGAGCTCACCTTTCAAATCTGACAATGCATCTTCAACGACTTCCTGACGCATCTCCGTAATCTCTGCCAGCTGCTTAACAGTCAAACCTTCTTCCCCTACCATAAACAGCAATGCTTCAATAATCGATTTCAACGTCTGAAACTCCACCTTCATCCAACTCCCCATGCCATTGAATCACAATATCTTCGAATAACGAATCTTGATAACACTTGATTTGCTTCATCTTCATTAGCTCAAGCAGCGCTAAGAAGGTTACGACAATCTCATGCCGCGACATATTCTCATCAAGCAGCTTCGAGAACATCACCTTAGAGCCTCTTCCATTAGGCCGAAGCGTCGTAATAATATCGCGGATTCGATCTTTAACCGAAATCTCATCCCGATGAATTGTGGCGACCTGTTCTCTACGAGCAGCCTTACGCAGCGCTTTATGAAAAGCTTGCACCAAATCATTAATATGCAGGCCTTCAACCGGATTGCTCGGTGTTGTCGGCATAAAAGGCGTTAAGTCCTCGGCTTCCTTTGAGAAGATTAGACCACGTTCTGTTTCTTTCTCTTTGAGCTGTTCGGCAATATTTTTATACTTCCGATACTCTATCAGCTTTCGAATCAGTTCTTCCCTTGGGTCAGGCTCATCATCATAATAATCTGGAAACTCTTCCCACTCCATTACAGGAGGCTTCGGCAGAAGCTGGTGGGACTTCATCGATAACAGCGTAGCGGCCATGACAAGAAACTCGCTTGTGATCTCAAGCTCAAGCTCCTGCATGCTTTGCAAATATTCCATATATTGATCCGTAATTTCATGAACGGATATGTCTTGAATTTGAATCTCGGATTCATCAATCAAGTGGAGCAGCAAGTCGAGCGGTCCCTCAAATGACTCCAATTTATATGTAAAGGGCACTCCCTCATACCTCCTGAAAAAACAAATGTAGCACCCAACCTAAGTTAGGCACTACATTAAATAAGCACTATTTTAACTGATTAGTCAAGTTCGCCATTTCAATTGCTGTTGAAGCAGCTTCCCAACCCTTGTTGCCTGCTTTCGTTCCGGCACGCTCAATCGCTTGCTCGATCGAGTCAGTCGTCAATACGCCAAAGACTGTTGGAACGCCTGTCTTCATGCCAACTTGCGCAACACCCTTCGCCACTTCGCTGCACACATAATCAAAGTGAGGAGTAGCTCCACGAATAACTGCTCCGAGTGTAATAACGGCATCGTACTTTCCACTCTCAGCCATCTTTTGTGCGATCAGTGGAATTTCGAATGCGCCTGGAACCCAAGCAACATCGATCTCTTCGTCTTTCACACCATGGCGGTTGAGTGCATCCAGCGCGCCGGATACGAGCTTGGATACAATAAACTCATTAAAACGTCCTGCTACGATTCCGTATTTTAATCCATTCGATACGAGATGTCCTTCAAAAATGTGTGGCATTATTCATCATCCTCCAACATGTATAGTAATAAAGTTGTACTTATAATTAGACCTTATCAATGGAAAGGATTATTTCCCCTCCTTGAATGATCAACGCTCGTTTTGTTCCATATCATCAAACTTCAGCATATGACCAAGCTTCTCTTGCTTCGTGTGCAGGTAGCGCGCATTGTCTTTATTCTCCGGCATTTGAATCGGTACGCGCTCAACAACTTCGAGTCCATATCCCTCTAGTCCTTTGATCTTGCGGGGATTATTCGTCATCAGACGAATTTGGCGCACACCAAGATCTTTAAGAATTTGAGCACCGATGCCGTATTCTCTTAAATCTGCCGGAAAGCCGAGCTTAAGATTCGCTTCAACCGTATCATAACCCTGCTCTTGCAGTTCATATGCTTTAAGCTTGTTAATCAAGCCGATACCGCGTCCTTCCTGGCGCATGTAGAGCAACACGCCATTGCCTTCCTTCTCAATCATCGTAAGCGCCGCTTCCAGCTGTGGACCGCAGTCGCATCGATGGGAGTGAAAGACGTCTCCTGTCAAGCATTCAGAATGGACGCGGACAAGAACCGGTTTATTGGGTTCAATCTTGCCTTTGATCATGGCAACATGCTCCTTATTGTCCACCTCATTCGTATAAGCGGCAATACGGAATGTGCCAAAGTCTGTCGGAAGATTCACTTCAATCTCATGATGCACCAGGCTTTCTTTTTCATTGCGGTACTTAATCAGATCACGAATACAGATCAACTTCAGATCATGCTGCTTCTTGAACTCCATAAGATCCGGCAAACGTGCCATTGTGCCGTCTTCCTTAATAATCTCGCAAATAACGCCTGCTGGACTTGCACCGCTAAGACGTGCCAGGTCAACAGCTGCTTCGGTATGACCAGCGCGCTGCAGAACTCCGCCCTTTTTCGCGATCAGCGGGAAAATATGACCTGGACGGCGGAAATCTTCAGCCTTCGTACTGTCTTCAATCATCGCTTTTATGGTTAAAGACCGCTCATATGCCGATATCCCTGTATCCGTATCAACATGGTCAATCGATACTGTAAATGCTGTTCCATGATTGTCAGTGTTATGAGCAACCATTGGCGGCAAATCAAGCTTCTCCGCGCATTCTGGGGTGATTGGCACGCAAACAAGCCCTCTGCCTTCTGTAATCATAAAATTAATGACCTCTGGCGTCGCGTGATCTGCAAGCGCAATAAAGTCGCCTTCATTTTCACGATCTTCATCATCTACGACGATAATAACTTTTCCTTGCTTCAAATCTTGAAGAGCATCTTCAATCGAATCGAATATCATTGGCTCATTCATGAGTTCATTTCTCCCTTCTCTGCTATCCGCTGCGAAGCAACCTGCTTGAACAGCTTTTATCTATTTCGTAGGCGTTTTACACTCCTTAGAAAAACCCATTTTCAGCTAAGAAATCCTTGCTTAAGCTCGATTTCGGAGACGCTTGCGGCTCGTCTTTTCTCCCGTATCGCAGCAAATGCTCCAAATATTTCCCCAGCACATCGCATTCAATATTGACCTTATCGCCAGGCTTCTTATAGGCAAGCACGGTTTCTTGCAGCGTATGAGGAATAATGGATACCGCAAATCCTTCCTCGTCTGCTTTTGTCAAAGTAAGACTAATGCCATCAATCGTTATGGAACCTCGCGGAATGAGATACCTCGGATCAATTTCATTTCCTAGAGCCCGGAACTCAAAACGAATGGCATTCGCGTCCGGTGTACGATTAGTTATGGTCGCTACGCCGTCCACATGTCCTTGAACAATATGCCCGCCGAATCTTCCATTTGCCTGCATCGCACGTTCTAGATTAACGGGATCACCTGGCGACAAATCCTTGAGCGTCGTATGACGGTAGGTTTGCGGCATCACATCGGCGAGAAAGAACTTGCCATCGAAGGAGGTCGCTGTCAGGCACACTCCGTTAACCGCGATGCTGTCTCCAATATGAAGATCATCCATGATCTTCGATGCTTGGATGCGAAGCACCATGGCCTCTCCACGCTTGCTCACGGATTGGAGCGTCCCCATCTCTTCAATTAATCCTGTAAACACCTGGGCCCCTCCTTTCTACTTTCTCAGGTGAAGCGGATTGCCGCTAATAATTACATTATCACCAATCGACTCCACCATTACTTTTTCCAATTGCAGTGCATCGCTCATCTTTTCAGGTCCATCAAACTGAAAGCTGCTTGGCGCATCTGGATGACCGACAACCTTCGGTGCGACCATTAACACAACCTTGTCAATCAAACCGAGTTGAAGCATTGTGCCATTCAGCCTGCCGCCGCCCTCGAGCAGAATAGAGCCTATCTCTCTTGCACCAAGCTCAGCTATTGCCTGCTCCATGTCTACCTGACTGCCATCGTTAATCACTATTACCTCAACACCATGCTTGACTAATGCATCTACTTTCTCAGGATCAGCCTGTGACGTTGTAAGCACCCAAGTCGGCGCTGACTTGTCCTGAACGACCTTGGAATCCAAGGGGATGCGAAGCTTGGAATCTACAATTATTCTTACAGGATGAAGCGCAGGTACTTGTAGTCTCGTCGTCAGTGAAGGGTTATCTGCCAATACGGTTCCGATTCCGACCATAATGGCCTGATGACGATGCCTCATCGTATGAACACGTTCTCTCGCTTGCTCGTTCGTGATCCATTGGCTGTGGCCCGTGTGAGTAGCGATCCGACCATCAAGCGTTTGTGCCGTCTTCATCGTGACATACGGATACTTGGTCGTCATATACTTGGCGAACATTTCAATTAAGCGAAATGCCTCTTCCTGCAGAACACCCTGCTTGACTTCAATCCCATGCTCCTCCAGGTAACGAACGCCATTGCAAGCGACGATTGGATTAGGATCAATACAGGCAATCACAACACGCTTCACCTTAGCTTCTACAAGGCGCAAGCTGCATGGCGGCGTCTTGCCATAATGGCTGCACGGCTCAAGCGTCACATATGCGGTAGCTCCTTCAGCCTCATCCCCGGCCATGCGAAGCGCATGAACTTCGGCATGTCCTTCTCCTCGCTTCAAGTGAGCGCCCATCCCAACGACTCGGCCCTCTTTGACGATAACACAGCCAACTGCAGGGTTAATGCTCGTCTGCCCCAACACCCGTACAGCCATATCAATAGCTAGCTTCATGTAAAACTCATCATCGATGACTGGAAGCATCCCTATCACCTCTTTTCAAAAGACATTTACCTTGGCTTGTTCTTTCTACATGAGAAAAAATAAAATGCCCTTCGGAAACCTCCGAAGGGCGTTATGTTCGAATTGATTCAGGCACATGCTTCGTTCGTCTTGAACAAAATAAATATGTAGCGCAAACACAACTATCATGACGACACAGATGGCTATAGACGCCCATGATAATGTGAGGACATATTCATCTTTCTCACGTGAAAAATTGCACAGGTATTCGTCACGAACGCCTTTACAATAATTCATGTGAAAAAAAGCACTTCGCAGTGACATATGCGTAATTTAAGATACTGCAGTTTATTTTAAACTACTGCAGCAGCAAATGCACACATGCTGCTCCTGACTTCCTTCTCCCATCCAGACTATACTGTCGGCCTTGGAGTCTCACCAAGTCCACCGTGCAAGCGTAAGCTCACAACGGGTCACGGGCTGAAAGCAAACATTGGTCTGCTTATTACCGCCGGTCGGGAATTGCACCCTGCCCTGAAGGTTGTCTCATCTGATGACTCAGATTGATTTTAAACTATTCAATTTCTTTGAAGTTGAGATAAGTGTATCACTGACCTTTATCAAATTCAAGTACTTGAGCATTTTTTCACAACTAATTATGATTAGTAATTATAACCATAGCGTGCAATACTCATCAAACTCGCTTTGTTCCTTCCTTTCAGGTGTCGGCATGAGCAGAAAAGAGAAGCTGACGCCTACACCTTGTCCTGCACAATGCATAATAACGGCTGCTTTCCTATCAAAAAAGGCCTTTTATCCTAAGATAAAAAGCCTTTTCATCCGTTTCCTATTCCTCGACAACCGTAACTTCTTTCATCTTGTCGCCTTGCTTGATCGCATCCACAAGTTCAATCCCTTCGATCACTTGTCCAAATACCGTATGAACGCCATCGAGATGCGGGAATGCATCGAAGCAAATGAAGAACTGGCTGCCGCCTGTATCTTTACCTGCATGCGCCATAGACAATGCGCCTTTTACGTGTTTGTGAGGGTTGCCTGCTGTTTCACACTTGATCGTGTAACCTGGACCGCCAGTACCCGTTCCATGAGGGCAGCCCCCTTGAGCAACAAACCCTGGGATCACACGATGGAAGTTCAGTCCGTTATAGAAGCCCTCATTTGCAAGCTTCTCAAAGTTTGCTACGGTTCCTGGTGCTTCCTTATCAAACAATTCAAGGACGATTACGCCGCCTTTTTCGAGCTCAATTTTCGCTTTTTTCATGTTCATGAACATCCTTTCTCATGAGCGGAAATAAAAAACAATGTGTCTAGTATACCATTACCGCTTACTTATACACAACAAGCGCCTGATCGCGCTCTTTTAAGATCAAAAAGAGGGACCAGACGCTCTTTTTTCAAAATAGTAACTACCTTATAGCTTTATTTCCTGCTTTGCAAGTCTCGCCGGAATCACATCGTTGCCGATAATGTTCGCATGCGTTTCACGCTTCACGACCAAGTCAGCTTGACCATCCTTTACGAAGACGACCGCTGGCTTGCGGATCCGATTGTAGTTGCTTGCCATCGCATAGTTGTAGGCACCCGTACAGGATACAGCAAGCAGGTCATCATGATTAACACGCGGAAGATTCACATCCCAGATAAGCATATCTCCGCTTTCGCAGCATTTTCCTGCGATCGACACAAGCTCAGTCGGCTCTTCTGTCGCACGGTTGGCAAGCATCGCCTCGTAGCGGGATTCGTAGAGCGCTGGGCGAGGATTATCCGTCATGCCGCCATCTACAGCAACATACTTACGAACGCCTGGGATCTCCTTTACAGAACCAACAGAATAGAGCGTGGTACCTGCATCGCCAACGATACTCCGACCTGGTTCCACCCAGATCTCTGGCAGAGCATCATAGATTGATCCAAAATTTGTCTTCACTGCATCCGTAATGGCCTTCACATAATCTGAGACATGAAGTGGGGTATCTCCCTCTACATAACGAATGCCGAAGCCTCCGCCAAGATTCACAACGGTAAATACAACACCGTATTGCTGCTTCACTGCCGCTGCGAAATCAGCGACACGCGCAACCGCCATTTGGAAGCCCTCTACTTCGAAGATTTGAGAGCCGATATGGGAATGAACACCGAGAAGTTCAAGCCCTTCTGCATCCTGTGCTTGCTTCACAGCTTCTAAAGCTGTTCCGTTGCCAATGTCGAAGCCAAACTTCGAATCCGTTTGACCCGTCGAGATGTATTCATGCGTATGCGCTTCAACGCCAGGTGTAACGCGGAGAAGAATCTTCACTGTAATGCCGCGTTCCTTCGCCATGTCGTTCAGCATATAAAGCTCTAGGAAATTATCTACGACAAAGCAGCCAATATTCGCATCTAATGCCATTTCAATCTCATCTGGCGTCTTATTGTTGCCGTGGAAATGGATGCGATGTGCTGGAAATCCAGCTTTCAGCGCTGTAAACAGTTCTCCATCGGAAACAACATCCAAGGACAGGCCTTCCTCATCCGCAATTCGGCACATCGCCATTACACAGAAGGCTTTGCTCGCATAGGCCACTTGGAAGTCTAGTCCCGACGCCTTAAAAGCACTTGTGTATTGACGGGCACGCTCACGAATAAGTGCTTCGTCTACAATATATAATGGTGTGCTGAATTCAGCCTTAAGGGCTGTTACATCACAACCACCAATTGTCAAATGTCCTTTTTCATTAATCGTACTCGTACCGTGTAAATACACATCCATTCCCCCTACGATTTCCCAAGTCATTCCTTTATCAAATTATAGCAAGAAATGGAGATCAGGCAATATGGATTATCGTGTGCATCATTTGCATTATTTGGTTTTGTCAGATCGCATCTTTGTCGAGTCCTTCGTCTTGTTAAAGCTTGGTCGATCCTTATTATCCAAGAGCGGACGACGAATCAAGATGTTAAGCATCGCCTTTGCATTAAATGGAATAAACGGCCACAGATACGAAGAATTGTAGGATCGATGAATCGCAAGCCATACGATATATAATGTGGTTCCAATAACAAACCCCGGAACCTTGAAGGCTGCTACAGCAACCAATAACACAAGTCGAATGATTCGATTGGCTAGAGAAAGCTCATAGCTTGGTGTTGCAAACATTCCAATCGCAGCAACGGACATGTACAGTATGACTTCATTCACGAACACTCCTGTCTGTACGGCAATGTCCCCTAGCAATATGGCTGCCACCAAGCCAATCGCAGTCGCAAGCGGCGTAGGCGTGTGAACCGCCGCCATCCGAAGCAAGTCGATGCCAAGCTCCGCTAAAAGGAACTGCAGAATGATAGGAAGCTTCGCATTTTCATGAGGGCCTACTATCTGCAAAAATGCCGGTTTCAACTCCGGCTGCATCACGAGCAAAAGCCACAACGGCAGCAGGAATAGGGATGCAAAAATACCGATAAACCGTACCGCTCTTAAATATGTCCCGATAAACGGCGTCTGTCGATTCTCCTCTGCATGCTGGCACAGGTCAAAAAAAGTCGTTGGCAATATCATCACCGAGGGTGAAGTATCGACAAACAATACTACGCTTCCGTCCATAAGATGGGCTGCGACGGAATCAGGCCGCTCTGAATATCGAACGAGAGGATATGGATTCCATCCCTTATTGATAATCGCTTCTTCCAACTGCTTATCAGCAAGCGGCAAGCCAGCCAAGTTTACTTTTTTGATTTTGTTGCGTACCGATTCCACTAATCGCAAGTCTGCTACATCATCAATATATGCAATACACACGTCTGTGCGCGTTCTTCTACCTACCTGAACCATCTCATATTTTAAGCCTGGATCACGCAATCTTCTTCGAACCAGGGACACATTTGTGAGCAGTGTTTCGGTAAAGCCGTCTCTTGCACCGCGAACAACCCGCTCAAGAGACGGCTCGTCAGGTCCACGTCCTGGGAAGGTCTTTACATCGGCTATTAAAGCCGTACGCTCATGCTCAATGAAAAAGGCGCTTCCACCAGCCAGCACTTTGTTGATAGCCTCGCTAAGCTTCGTAACCTTCTCCACTTGAATATGAGGGATATAGCATTCGAAGAACGCTCTCAGCGCATTACTGCTTAACTGTGACTTATCCAGCATCGTCAGACGCGCCAGAATCATCGTCATCACTTCGTCCTTCGCGAATCCGTTTAAATAAAATATGCCGACATTATGTTCGCCAAAGGTCATCTCTCGCAAAATAACATCAAACGACTCGCCTAAACCGACAACTTCTTTAAGCACGCGCTTTACTTCTCTTAAATGCTTGGGAATCGAATCGTCCTCTTGCCAATACTCGATGGATTGGACCAAATCATCTGAACGTTCATGCTCTCTTCGTTTTTGCAGATCACGTTCATATTGGGCCACTGGCCCTCTATTTTCATTTGCTTCTGAACGCTTCTCTGAATCTTTATGATTGCCGTTATTTTGATCATTCTTTTTATCATGTTGATCATCTAGATCATTATTCGAGAAGTCCGTTCTTCCAGCTAGCGATTCCGTACCTGTTGCATCATCGTGTTGATTGTTTTTTTGCTCATGTTGATGGTCTTGTTCATTCTCATTCTCTTTTCCCAACAGATGTGCGGTTATTTCGTCCAAGATTCCATGCTGCTGTCCTGAATCCGATCTTGAGTTGTTATTCGTCATGGGGTTATCCCTCCTGAACACTTCATACAGCAAAAAGTTATGTACGGGGTGCTGTACCTTTGATACGTGTTAGTATGGGACAGAAAGCGAAACTTCATGACAACGACACAGGAAAAACATTTCTATATCAGAATGCGATTACATGCAAAAAAGCCGTTAGACGAAGGCTTCCCTATCATCTAGCGGCTTATTGCTACTGTGCGATTTGTGATTTGATCGATTGCAGGATCTTCTTTTCCAATCTTGACACCTGCACCTGGGATATTCCTAAACGACTTGCTACTTCTGATTGAGTCTGGTCTCGGAAGTATCTCAGATAGACAATGAGGCGTTCACGCTCATTGAGCCCTTCAATCGCTTCATTCAGAGCAAGCTTGTCAAACCACTTCTCCTGCGAATCATCCGAGATTTGATCCATCAATGTGATGGGATCACCATCATTTTCGAACACCGTCTCATGAATGGAAGTAGGCGGCTTGTTTGCTTCTTGAGCAAAGACGACATCCTCCGGCGACACTCCAAGCTCATCTGCAACCTCGCTGATCGTTGGCAGTCGATTGTAGCGCTTAGACAGCTCATCCTTCGTCTTGCGAACTTTGTTCGCCATCTCCTTCAAGGAACGGCTCACTTTAATGGTGCCGTCGTCCCGTAGGAAACGCTGAATTTCACCAATGATCATAGGCACTGCATAGGTAGAGAATTTGACATCATAGGACAAATCAAACTTGTCTACCGATTTAAGCAGTCCGATACAGCCGATTTGAAACAAGTCATCCGGCTCGTAGCCGCGATTCATAAAGCGTTGAACAACAGACCATACGAGCCGTATATTGCAGTTCACCAGCCGTTCACGAGCTAGTCCGTCACCAGATTGGCTTAGGGCGATGAGTCGCTTTACTTCTGCGTCGTCCAGATAGCTGTTTGACGTTTGCTTCATATCAACATCCATTGGCTCAACCCCTAATTATACAGCGCTTTTTTGGATTCAATGCGCTTCTTCATCCGAATGCTTGTCCCAGCTCCAGGTGCGCTTACCACCTCAAACTGATCCATAAAGTTCTCCATTATGGTAAAGCCCATTCCAGAACGCTCCATGTCTGGCTTTGACGTATATAGCGGCTGACGAGCAAGCTCAATATCCTCAATGCCTCTGCCTTCGTCGGAAACGGTAATAGTTACTTCTTCCCCTTCAATCTCAGCCGATATGCTTACCATACCGTCCGGCTTGTTCTCATAGCCGTGGATAATGCAGTTTGTTACGGCTTCTGAGATAACGGTCTTGAGATCCGTTAATTCCTCAAGCGTTGGATCCATCTGTGAGACAAAGGCAGCTACCGTAATACGTGCAAAGGCTTCATTTTCAGAACGGCTCAAAAATTGCAAGCTCATTCGATTCATCTCGTGCTCCATCATGACACAACCTCCAGACCGCTCAGCGCGTTGCGCTCGTTTTCATATACACTAACGATCTTGAATAGACCTGATAGTTCAAATAAACGGCGTACTGCCGGATTGAGCTCACAAACGGCCATTGTCCCGCCCTTTGCCTTGAGCAATTTGTAACGTCCGAGGATAACGCCAAGTCCAGAGCTATCCATGAACGATAATTCCTTAAGACTCAAGACCAAGTGATTCACCTGTCCTCGCTGGATAGCATCATCCAATTGGATGCGTACAAGCTCAGCGGTATGATGATCCAATTCTCCACGCAAACGGGTGATTAGTACATTGCGGCGGTGTTCAAGTTCCACCTGTAAGTTCATGTCCTTCACTCTCCTCCCATGTTGCGATACCAATTCGTTACGTACACTTCCATATCCTGCTTGCCGACAAAACTAGAAGCTAGGTTCTAATCGTTGACAAAAAACAACTTGCTGCACGTCCGTTTGAACATCGTCCACCAGTCAGCTTTCGCAACGGATTCGCTGGATTCGACAGGGAATTCACGAATCGCCTTATCCCCTTGATAAACGACAATCTTGCCGATGGGTTGGCCCTTCTCAATCGGTGCCTTGATCGACTCTGGCGCGACAAGCTCATAGCGAACCTTATTCTCTGCTTCGCCTTTTTTAATCAAGACTTGATACGGACGCTCTGCTTTGATCTGTAGCTTCGCTTCCATTCCCTTCTCGACTTTAATCTCACCAATCGGATCACCAGACTTAATCAGCGGAACACTTGAATATTGAGCAAAGGCATAGTCAAACATCTGGGATACTTCGCTGTTGCGAGTCTTTGTATTCGGCTCCCCAAGCACAACCGCGATCACGCGCAAATTATCACGCTTTGCGGTTGCAGATAAGCAGTATTTGGCTTCAGACGTATAGCCTGTCTTCAAACCGTCTGCTCCAGAATAGAAGCGAACAAGCTTATTCGTATTGACGAGCCAAAACTTTTTGTCTGTGTTTTGGCGCAAATAATCTTCATATGCACCCGTAAACTTTGTTATCTCTGGATACTGCACAAGCGCTTGAGACATTAGCGCAATGTCATAGGCAGAGGTGTAATGGTTCTCCGCTGGAAGTCCATTACAGTTGACAAAGTGGGTATCGTTCATGCCGAGCTCTTTGGCTTTTGCATTCATCATTTGAACGAAGGCCTGTTCAGAACCCGCAATTTTCTCTGCAATGGCGACGGAAGCGTCGTTGCCTGATGCCATTGCAATGCCCTTTAACATTTCTTCAACGGTCATTTCCTCGCCTGGCTCGAGGAAAATCTGAGATCCTCCCATAGAGGCTGCATATTCGCTTGTACGAACCTTATCTGTCATTTTCAGCTTTCCATCACGAATTGCATCCATGGTGAGCAGCATGGTCATAATTTTGGTAATGCTCGCTGGAGGCAGCTTGTCATGGCTATTTTTCTCGAAAATAATCGTTCCGGAATCAGCATCCATTAACACGGCTGAGCGAGAATTCTGAGCAAGTTGAATAGATGGCTCCGTGGTGCCTGACGTCGTTGGCAGCACCTCTTCAGCATGGTTTGTTTGACCAACTTGATCTACAGGCGGTACATCCAGTGCCAAAGCGCCTGCCTGAGCGGGCATGAGCAGTGATGCCGTTAATGTCAAGACTGTACAGATGTAAACCCAACGATTCAAGATCGTCCCCTCCTAAGTACGTATTGCAGCATCTGTCGAATGATGCTGAGTTTCCATTTTCATTTTTGTGTAAACACGCCAAAAAGACGTGACGATGTCTTATAGTCATTCTTGTCCGAAATCATACAAAATATTCCTACATGAACACATGAATGATTGCATAGATAGGTATCCCGGCTTTTACATAACAAAAAAACGATTGGCTTATGCTTCAAATTGAAGCAACCAATCGCTTTTTTTGCAGATGATAAAGTTATACGAAGCGCTGTACGCCATCCTTCGTCACAATGGCATATACAAGCGGCTTCTCTTCCACCGCAGTTTGTGAGAGCTGGTAAGCCTGCACGATGCGTGCAGAAGCTTCTTCCACTCTTGCCTCGTCATTTACATGAAGTACAGCCAGCACGTCGCCAGCCTTAACTTCATCCGCTACCTTTTTACGCAGATCAATACCTACGGCAAGGTCGATCTTGCTTTCCTTGGTTTCTCGTCCTGCACCAAGCAGCATCGCAGCAATGCCAATGCTTTCTGCCTCAATTGCGGCTACATAGCCCGTATCCGATGCTTTCACTTCGACCCTCTTCGCCGCTTGCGGCAGTCGTTCCGGCTGCTCAATCATGCCAGCATCCCCGCCTTGAGCCTGCGCAAGCTGCTTTAAGCGTTCGAAGGCTGACCCGTCTTGAATATGTGACTCAAGCTTCGCCTTCGCTTCATCAATTGATGAAGCTTGCTTGCCCAACACGAGCATATGGGAGCCAAGTGTAAGACAAAGCTCATGGAGATCTTCAGGGCCTTGACCACGCAGTGTATCAATCGCTTCTTGTACCTCCAAGGCATTCCCAATCAAGTGACCAAGCGGCTGATCCATATCGGAAATAATGGCAACCGTGTCACGACCTACTTCTGTACCAATGTCCACCATGGCTTTGGCAAGCTCTATGGAATCATCCAGCGTCTTCATGAATGCCCCGCTGCCTGTCTTCACATCAAGCACGATGGCATCAGCTCCAGCCGCGATCTTCTTGCTCATGACGGAGCTTGCAATCAAAGGAATCGAGTCAACGGTAGCTGTAACATCACGAAGCGCATACAGCTTTTTATCTGCCGGCGTTATGTTGCCGCTTTGCCCGATAAGAGAGACCCCAATCTCGTTGACCTGCTTGAAAAATTGTTCACGAGACAGTTCAACCTGGAAGCCTGCAATAGATTCCAGCTTGTCGATCGTGCCGCCCGTATGTCCAAGACCGCGACCAGACATTTTCGCAACAGGAACACCCGCTGCAGCAACCATTGGAGCTAGTACAAGCGTTGTCTTATCGCCTACACCGCCCGTAGAATGCTTGTCTACTTTGACGCCACGAATCGGGCTTAAATCAATTTGGTCACCCGACTTCGCCATTTCAAGCGTTAATTGCGCTGTCTCCTGAGCATTCATGCCCTGGAAATAAATCGCCATTGCAAAGGCAGCGATCTGGTAATCCGGAACGGAGCCATCACTATAGCCTTGGATCATAAAGGCAATCTCTTCGTGTGTAAGAGCATGGCCATCGCGTTTTTTATGAATAATGTCAACCGCTCGCATCTGTTGACCTCCTTGATGTCCTTCTGTAAAATTTACACTTATGTTCTACGCCATCGCTGGAATGATATCCAATACCAGCTTCAAGAATTGCTCTCGTACCATTTCTGCCGTCTCCATTACTTCTTCGTGGGACAGCGGTTGATCGAGAATACCTGCTGCCATGTTGCTAATGCAGGAGATGCCTAGAACCTCGATGCCTGCATGACGGGCCACGATAACCTCAGATACGGTGGACATGCCAACAGCATCTGCGCCTAATGTTCTCAGCATGCGAATCTCAGCTGGAGTCTCATAGCTTGGTCCGAGCAATCCAGCGTATACTCCTTCACGGAAGGTAAAAGAATGCTTAGCAGCTACTTCATGCGCAACCTTGCGAAGTCGCTTGCTGTATGCTTCGGACATATCAGGAAAACGAGGTCCAAGCTTCGCATCGTTTGCGCCCATAAGCGGATTCGTACCTGTCATATTCAAATGATCACTAATCAACATCAGATCCCCTGCTACATAAGAGGTGTTCACTCCTCCTGCTGCGTTCGTCACTAATAGCTGCTTCACGCCAATTGCTTTCATCACACGCACCGGGAACGCCGTCATCTCGGGACCATAGCCCTCGTACATGTGGAAGCGGCCTTTCATCAGCACCACGCCGCGTCCTTGAATCGTTCCGATCAGGAGCTCGCCTGCATGCCCTTCGACCGTAGATTGTGGAAAATGAGGAATCTCGCTATAAGCAATCGTCACTGGATTCTCTACAAGATCCGCAAGCACGCCGAGCCCGGATCCTAAGATTAAGCCAACCTCTGGCGCTACCTCTGTTTTACCTTGAATAAATGCTGCTGCAGCTTCGATTTGTTCAAAAGACAACCCTGTTTGACTCATGAATTTTTCCTCCCATAGCCCATGTATTAGTGTTGTTAAACATGTTGTTTCTATACTTGCTAAAAGTATTAAAACACTTGGAATTACAGCTCAGACAAGAAGCTTGTACCAATCTTAGGTAGTTTCGCTCCGAAGTTGTCTGCAATTGTAGCGCCAAGATCTGCATATGTGGCACGTACGCCAATTGTTTTCCCCGCCTCAATCGATGGGCTGTACAACAGAATAGGCACGTATTCACGCGTATGATCAGTACCCGGATGCACCGGGTCATTGCCGTGGTCTGCCGTAATAATCAAGAGATCTTTAGGGCCTGTACGTCCAAGGAAATCAGGGATTGAAGTATCGAATTCCTCAAGCGCCTTTGCATAACCTTCTGGATCGCGACGATGACCGTATAAGGAGTCAAAGTCCACCAAATTCGTAAACAGCAAGCCTTCAAAAGGCTTTGTCATTTGCTCCAGCGTCACTTCAATGCCATGAGCATTGCTCTTCGTTGGGTAGGATTGAAGAATCCCTTCACCAGAGAAGATATCGTTGATCTTGCCTACAGAGATCACATCTTTGCCTTGATCCTTGAGTGCATTTAGTACCGTCGGCTCCGGCGGCTTAACCGCATAGTCATGTCGATTCGGAGTGCGTGTAAAGTTGCCTGGCTCCCCTACATATGGTCTAGCAATGACACGTCCCACAGCATAGGGGTCCTCCAACGTAAGCTCTCGAGCAATCTCGCAAGCACGATATAGCTCTTCTAGCGGAATAACATCTTCATGCGCAGCAATTTGGAACACGCTGTCAGCCGAGGTATAGACGATCCACGCCCCTGTTTTCATTTGCTCTTCGCCATATTCAACGAGAATTTCTGTTCCGGATGCCGGTTTGTTGGCAAGCACCTTACGGCCCGTCGCTTCTTCAAAGCGCTGGATGAGCTCATCGGGGAAGCCGTTCGGGAATGTATTGAACGGTGTTGTGATATGTAATCCCATCAGTTCCCAATGTCCTGTCATCGTATCTTTTCCTGCAGAAATCTCCGCCATTTTGCCGTAGACGCCTTGAGGCTTGTCTACAGCGCTAACAGCTCCCAATTCTGCGATATTAGCAAGCCCTAGCTGCTGAAGATTTGAAAGCTTAATAGTTGGCACTCGCTCGATAATATGTCCAAGCGTATGGGAGCCTTTGTCCCCAAATGCTTCAGCGTCTGGCAGCTCGCCGATACCGACGCTATCCATTACAATGACCGTAATCTTATCAAATTTTTGATTGGTTCCTTCTGTCATGGCCAACCACTCCTCTAATGTCTTCTTTGTTAGTCTGTCTTGGATCACTCTTCTCCATTCTCATGGGAAGAGGTTGATTTGCGCGCTCTCGGATGAGCGGAGGTATAGACTTCCTTCATGCTAAGTCTGCCTCTTGGAATTGCATAACGCTGGGTGGTAGCTGGATCAGCATGTCCAAGCATTTCTTGAACGGCTCGAACATCCGCTCCATTGTCAAGCAAATGGGCCGCAAACGATTGCCTTAGCGTATGTGGGGTTAAAGCAGCAGGCAGTTCGAGGTCTTCCGCATATTTTTTCAACAGCTTCCAGAAGCCTTGTCTCGTCATCCTCTGTCCTCTTGCATTCAAAAATAAAGGATGCCCTGCTGACAATGAATCATCGCCTGCATCAGACCGTGAATGCGCCGCATATGCAGGACGTGAACGATCTAAATAGAGCTTTAGTGACTCCATCGCGGCTTGTCCCAGGGGAACAACACGCTCTTTGCGATTTAGCTCCAGCCGGACAAATCCAAGCTGCAAGTGCACGTCCTCCACATTGAGCGAAATAAGCTCAGAAATGCGAACGCCTGTCCCATAGAGCGTTTCCAGCATAGCGCGGTCTCGAATCCCCTGCACGGTATTCGGATCAGGCGCAAGGAGCAGCTCTTCAACCTGCTCAATGGTTAGCAAATGAGGCTCCTTCTTTGGTTGTCTCGGCATTTCGATGGCAACGGCAGGATTTAAAGGGATCTGTCCTTCCTTCACCAGATACTGAAAGAAAGAATGCAATGCAGCACGATGCCTGTGTACCGTGGATGGCGCCTTGCCAGCCTGTCTTAAGGTTCCGATATAGTATTGAATGTGATGCGGTGTAACCTGAGTAGCATCAAGAAGACTTTCCTTTGCAGTGTACTGCATAAAGGCAGTCAAGTCTCTATTGTAGGCATCAAGAGTATGTATCGACAGTTGACGTTCTTCCTGCAAATATCTCAAATACTGTGCGAACTGCTCTTCATATTTTGTCATTCTGCTACCCCTCATTACTTGTACTCTCTCTATCATACAACAAGCCCCTTCATTCGTGCGACCATCATTCCCCTAACCAATAAAATAACCGAATTCTAGAAGTGATTGAGTCCGATTCCAGATCTAAATCAGGATCAGCCTGAAATACCTTTACCGCTCTTCCTTGCGGAATTTTATATTTGTCGACTGGAGCTATCCAATCCGTAACTGCGTTAAATATCTGCACCAATGCATAGGTGCAAATTAAGAATACCGCAATGAACTTTAGACGTTCCAGCCACTTTCGAATTGAAACGACCATAAGTTGATCCCTCCCATTTGCTGCGCCTATAGAAAAGTAAGATTGTCCTTCTTAAACGTATGAATGGCGAAAGGCGAATATGCTCTCTAAAGGGTTATGGTTCGAATCAACTCGATGAAAAGCATAACATTGTCAACCTCATAATGGACCGTTCATGAAGCAGCACCGTTTTATTATCGCCCACATAAGATAACTCATCTTGACTCGTTACGTTCATTGATAACGAATCGTCAGGAGGAACATGTGTGATGACAAAGAAGCTGTCTCAATTACTTACAGCCGTAATTCATGGCGTACCTGCAGAACGAAGAGTTCGCAAAATGATTGTGATGAGAGATCGTGAAAGCTACTTTCATTGCATTCAACAGCTCCACGATCAAGGATATCCTCCAATCAAAACGATCGACGCTGCTCATCTTCTGTGCTGTCATATGGACGGTCAGCTTGCAATAACTTCGTTACTGGAGCACCCTGCCATACATCATATTGAGAATGACGTAACGGTACATGCTCATCCAATCCGCCATAGAAAGCCTAACCGTACTTCAGGCAAGTCCACGAAAAAGAAAGGGTACGAGAACAATCCGATTCCTTGGGGAATTCGTGCGATTCAAGCTCCAGCAGTCTGGTCCCAAACGCGAGGTGCTGGGGTAAAGGTTGGATTTATTGATACGGGTATATCTCCCCATCCAGATTTGTGGATTCGAGGGGGTGTAAATACGATGTCATATGGCCAGTCTTACGACGATGACAATGGCCATGGGACTCATATTGCAGGCACGGTTGCAGCATTAGGTAAGCAGGGTATGCTGGTCGGCGTAGCTTCAGACATCCAACTATACGCCGTAAAGTCTCTTGATCATCAAGGGGATGGATATGTATCGGATATCGTTGACGGGATTGAATGGTGCATACGCGAGGGAATGGATATCATTAACATGAGCCTAGGGCTTGATGGACCAAGCCAATCTTTAAGAGCAACGATCCGTAAAGCCCAGCAAAGGGGTATCATCGTTGTCTCCTCAGCAGGAAACAGCGGACCAAACAATCGGTATATTGATGAACCAGCAAGTTATCCTGATGTTGTCGCCGTGGCAGCATGCGATCAGAAAAAGCGCATCGCCTCCTTTAGCAGCAGAGGACGCGGTATTACGATCACAGCGCCAGGGGTAGATATCGTGTCTACAGATCGAGAAGGCGGCTTCGGCATCGAATCCGGCACCTCAATGGCGGCCCCCCACGTGACGGGGACGATCGCTCTCATGCTCTCGCTAAAGCCTGGGCTTACCTCGAAGCAAATCAAGCGAATCTTAATCGATTCGTCCAAGCGCATCAAAGGTTTTGGAAGTCACGCTCAAGGGTCTGGCTTCCTGAACACCGCACATGCAATCCGGCTGATGCAAAGGGAAGGAGAGCAGCATGCTGCTCCTACCCCTATGTTTAATCATTGGAAAGCACCTTCGTTAACGCCTCAAGGATTAGGCTTTGCTTCTCGTGTCCAGAGAAACGCCAAGCCTACTAGTGCGAAGCAAAAAAAGGTATCAACCCCCTTGCTCCTAGAAGCAAAGGCCATGACCATCCTGAAAACAAAGAAAAAACCCTAGAGCTCAGCTCTAGGGCCTTCTTCGTTATATTGAGTTCAGCGTCATGATTCGCTGTCCTTCTTCTGATCCTTCTCTTGGCAGTTCTTGCAGATGCCCTGGAAGTCAAGTCGGTGATCAATGACGTGAAAAGAGTATTCCTTCTCTAAACGTTCCTCTAAAGGCCCGAGCCAATCGTCCAATATCTCCTGCATGCTTCCACATTGAACACAAATCAGATGGTGATGATGATGCTTCGTATCGTCACCACGCAAATCATATCTCGCGACTCCATCTCCGAAGTTAAGCTTATGAACAACGTGCAGTTCACTCAATAATTCCAATGTACGATACACGGTGGCAAGACCGATTTCAGGAGCTTTCTCCTTGACGAGCATGAACACATCTTCTGCGCTAAGATGGTCTTCTTCATTCTCTAAGAGCACTCGTACCGTCGCTTCACGCTGCGGTGTCAGCTTGTATCCTTGGGATTGAAGCTGCTGCTTAATCTTATCAATCTGCGCTTCCATGGTCTGGTCTCCCCCCTTGCCGCCTAGCCACAATTCGACTCACTTCTATCATTATAGGTGGGAAACGTAAGGAGTGTCAAATGATTTGCTAGAAGTTAAATGCAGATTATCCATGGATGATCGTGGAACCGACCCAAGTCATAAATACGGGACTGATCCAATGAACGACCGCAGCGGCTCCCGCAAGCCCTATGCAGGCTGTCACTTGCACAGTCATATAGTTTATAAACGGCGCTTTTAGCGACTTCATTTTTGGTATCATCAACCGATTTTTCAATACATGCAGCGAAAAGGCTAGCGATGAAACACTCGCAATTAATAGCAGTGGAATCGCAATCATATTCTGCGGCGCAATCGTTGCTGCCGCTACAATGATACCCTTCCACGAGTATTGTCCCACTAATGTCCCTACGGTAAAGCCGATGAACATGCCCTTTGCAAAATCCATCACAAGGATCAACGGGAATCCGATTATGGATATCCCGAATACCGCAATAATCAAGATCCAACGCCAATACTGCCATAATGAGTCCCAAAAGGCATTGCCGGTCGGCGTCTCTCCTGCACTTAGAAATACCTGCTTCAACTGACGTGACAGCTCTTCCTGCTGGTCCAGCGTCAGCGCATTAACAAGCAGCGCTCCAAATACAACACCTGTTACAAAGATGATGGATACAAAAATATATAAGTGGAGATGCTGTCGAACGCTTGGCATCATCGAGGGCATCATTGTCTCTCCTTTCGAACATAACATCCATGAATTCTCCTGCTTGATTCAATCTATGCAGGAGCATGTCCAACTATGTCCTTCTTGAAGAGATAAGCTTACAACCTTCTACTCACCTATTTACGTTCCATTCGACCATAAACGCCTCCACCACCGCTTTGGATGGATACATCTCCGCTCCGCGCCGCATGTATGCGTGCCGCAACGTCTGCTCCTACTGTTTGCTCTAGAGCATCAAGAGAGGCTTCATGCAGAACATTCATTTCGGTTCTGAACACATGCAACAGCTTTTCAAGGGTCTTCGCTCCTACACCAGGAATATATTCGAGAGGGATTTGATAGTGATAAGGGGGCCTATTCTTCGCTTTGCATATGGCCTCCTCTTCGTTGCGATCGGCAATAACCTCAATCCGGTCATAGACACCTCGAATGAGACGCTTACTGCCACAGATCGGACAAACAAAGTGGCGCTCTAATCCCGGCTTCCTCATGATAAGCGCAGCCTCTTCCTTCTCAACGAGATGTCCGTTGATGCATGTCGTCCGATGATACTTGCCTAGCAGAGGATTGAGACCGTAATTTCCAGCGATGCAGCGCTGTTCCTTTGCATGAAGAGCCAGCGACCACTCCTTGAATGAAGCCTCCTGCAGCATCAATGCGTTATACTCACGCGCAATCTTTTTAAGGGAATGGGCATCTGAATTGGTCAAAAAGGGAAATCGGTCCAACTCACTCAACCTTTCAGCCATCCCTGTATCTGCGCTTAATCCCAGCTCGATCGCATCCACTGACTCCAAATCGAGAATGTTACCCATTTTGGCCGTGCAATTCCCAAACACACTCTTATGCGGCGTAAAAACATGGGCTGGGATAAATATTCCGCCATGAGACATCGTCTCTGCTTGAAGGGTTCTCGCATCTACGTAGATCCGCTGGGTCGAAAGTGTTATGTTGCGGATATGAAAGGACATCCATTCCGAAAAATGCTTCATCGCATAATAGTTTGGCAGATAGCATAAGACATGGGCTGAGCCCGCTCCTTCTCTAACCTCAATCTCCGTTCCAAGCATAATCGTCGTATCCTTATAGCGGATGCCTCCATCAGGATGCTCGCTCATCTCGCCAGATTGCAGCAATTGCTCAATATCCTTAAGGACACCTGGGGCATGGCAATCAATAATGCCTATGAGCTGAAGTCCTTTGCGGTCTGCTGCCTCATAAGCGATCTGCTCAAAGGTAAGGTTGCGGCTCCCGCTCATCTTGACGGGCTTGCCTTCCGAAGTGGCACCGATATGAATGTGAAAATCCCCATAGTACACCGCTGGGGATGCATGCTCAATCTGATGTTCAGGTTGTTTGTTCATGATGATGTCCTGCCTTTTTAAATGGGCCATTGCCCTGTCATCTCATAGATTCTCCATGCATAGAGCGCATTTACCGTCTTTGCATCTGATATTCTGCCTTCTCTCATTGCCTCGAAGGCTTCCTCTAGCGTCAGCTCCATCACCTCTAGAAATTCATCCTCGTCTGTATGCATCTCGCCTGGTGTCAGCTTGTCTGCAGCATAGATGTGAATAATCTCATCTGCAAATCCAGGCGACGTATAGATCGAGCTGAGATGAATGAGGGATTCCGCCTTATATCCTGTCTCTTCTTCCAGCTCGCGGCGTGCTGCGTCTTCAGGAGCTTCCCCAGGGTCAAGCTTGCCTGCAGGAATCTCCACTTGTGATCTTCCTAGCGGCTTTCGATACTGATCGACGACGATCATCTTGTTGTTATGTATAGCAAGCACTGCTACAGCGCCTGGATGACGCACGATTTCACGAGTAGCAGATGATCCGTCTGGTAGCGTAACCGTATCCACCTGTAAGGAGATTACTTTCCCCTTAAAGATGTCCTTTGTATCCGTCGTTATTTCTTCAAAGCGCTGAAAGTCCGATTTTTTCTGCAATTGGTGCTCTGTATGAGTAGATGTCACGATAAGTTCCTCCTTCGAATCAAAACCGCCCACATAGGCATACATAGTTCCTTGCTTTAAGTCATACACATTATACCACTAGTGCCTGTCCACCAACCATTTAAGTAAAGGGGCGTTATACGATGAAGCAGCATTCGACGGATCAGCAATTATGGTTAAGCGGTAAGCCAAGCGAAATCACAGCAGCGCTAAGACGCATGATGATCCGCAGCGGCAAGGATATGACCCTTCAAAAGATGCTTCAAAAACGAAATAACCCTGCTTGAAAACAACGTCTAAATTCGCTCAGTCTCCGAGATCCACTTGCTTAATCATTGAGATTAATCATTAAAGAAATTCCAAATCTAACATATACAAGTCCACTCTATAGCGTAGGCATCGGCATAGGAGTCGGTGCCGCGTACCCTTCTTTGTATGCAGCATCAATAAATTCACGAATCTCTTGCAAATTCTTCCCCTCTTGCTTCAGCTTCACCGTGTGAACGACAATCTCAAGGCACACTCCACAGCGCGTTCCATGATCATCCCATTCGACGGTACCATCTTCCCTGATTTCAGAAACAAAGCAATTTTTAGGGCTCTGATGACCTGCGCTTGCTCCACAGCCACAATAACAAGGAATGTTGTTCAGTTCTTCCGCTACTGTACCAGCAGCCTCATATCTGAGTCTAATTTGATCCGGCTGTTTATCCAGAATTTTTAGAGAGAACTTCCCGTGAAGAGGTCACTTCTCGCAAATCTCCATTTTCAATCTGATGAGATCCTGTTGTATGGGATAAGCCATGAGCGGCCTCTTCTTGTTCTTATGTAAAAACAAACAAAAGGCCCCTCCTCAATGGTAGAAAGCCTTTTGTTCTGAAAATATTCAAATTTAACATACATTCATTTGCTTGCGACATGAAGATTCGGACTCGTCACGTGGATCGCTTGCTTCTGGGCAAGTAGACATAGCTCTGCCGCCTTGAATGTGTGTTCTTGAGTCATGGCATGCTCTGTACGATGAATGCAATCCAGAATCAGTTCCCCAAAGAAAGGATAGCCGACTTTTCCGTTAACCTGCTCATGGTATTCACCAGTCTGATTCACCCAATAGACATGATCGCCTTCATTAGAGCGCGCAACATCAATGTATTTTCGAAGCTCAATATATCCGTCTGTGCCTAATAAGATGGTACGCCCGTCACCCCAGGTACCAAGGCCATCCGGAGTAAACCAATCTACCCGAAAATATTGCGTAGCTCCATTATCACCGACTAAGGTTGCGTCGCCAAAGTCTTCAAGCTCCGGATAATCCGGATTGTGATAATTCCCTACTTTGCTGTGGAGCACTTTAGCATCCTTGCAGCCTGCATAATAGAGGAACTGCTCAATTTGATGACTGCCAATATCGCATAAGATTCCTCCGTACTTTTCCTTTTCGAAGAACCAGTTCGGCCTTGATGGGGCATTTAAGCGATGCGGACCTAGTCCCATCACTTGAATCACCTTCCCAATGGCTCCCTGCTCGATCAGCTGTCCTGCATACACGGCACTTTCCACATGCAGTCGCTCGCTAAAGTAAACCATGTATTTGCGCCCCGTATCTTTCACTTTCCGCTTGGCCTGCTCAAGCTGCTCAAGCGTCGTAAACGGAGTCTTGTCGGTAAAGTAATCTTTGCCATGATCCATGACGCGAAGCCCCAGCGAACAGCGCTCAGAAGGGACAGCAGCAGCTGCGACAAGCCTTACTTCAGGGTCCTGAAGCACTTCGTCTTCACTTCTCGCCACTTGAACATGCGGATAGCGCTCTTTAAAAGCATGAACTTTATCCGGATCTGGATCATATACCCACTTAAGCGCTGCTCCCGCTTCTTGAAGACCGTTGCACATTCCGTAGATATGTCCATGATCGAGCGCAATGGCAGCAAAGATGAATTCGCCTGGCTGCACAACAGGCTTGCTGTCATGCTCCGGTGCATACATCATGCCGTCTTGACGATTCATCGAGTAACACCTCTTACCTGATCATTTAGCTTCGATATCCATTGTACATAGTGCGTAATCATATCCTTTGTGGATCGTGTGCTGCTAAAGTCTTCTACGCCGCAGAAGCCGTTGTAGTTTACATGTGCCAAATCCTCAAGCACTTGAGTCCAGTTTACAAGTCCTTCCTCCATTGGGCTCCATGCAAATGCCTGGCCGGTGCGTTGTTCCTTCGGCACAGCATCAGCATTTTTCACATGAACATGAGCCAGATAATCACCGAGCAGTTCAAGCCCCATGCGATGGTTCTCATAACCTTCAAACACCATGTTGCCTGGATCAAAGAGAACACCATACACACTCGGATCAAATGGACTCACCAATCGATATGCTGCACTAGCGCTGGCAGAGATCGTCATATGGTGGGTTTCCACGACCCCCTTAATGCCTTGATCTCGAAGCAGAGGCTCCAAGCTCTCCATATAACGAAGCTGTTCATCCAACAGCTCATTATACGGGCGCTTGCGATTGTATCCATGCACGCCGACACGAACAATCGGTGCTTCAAGCGCTGCTGCTACACGAAGAACCTCTTTCGCTGCGTCCAGATCCCCTACGCTCAGATATGGCATGACGCCAGCTGTTGCTACTCCATGCTCTTTGCATAACGTGTTGATTTCCTTGAGCTCAGTATCGGAGATACCTGGCTCAATCGTAGCCAGATTGTTGCCCCAGAACGACGCTGGCTGTGAGCGTTGATCCGCAGGCGTCTCCTTGAATCTCCATTCCAATCCTTTAAGACCTGCTTCAGCAGCAAATGGAATAAGCTCTTTAACGGACAAATCTGGGGAAGCTACTGTAAACAAAGACCATTTCATTATTCGCACCGCCTTCATTTATTATTTAGATTAGACTCTATAATGTGAAACAGTACCGTGAAGATGGCAAAATTATTTCTACTTGCTACAAAAGAACCCTTCCTATTTAACCAAATGTCTTCGACATATCCACTGTGCCTGAAGTTACTTCGGCTTTAGGCTTTTGATAACGAGAAGTCTCGATTCGCTTATTGAGCTCTGACAAGAAGAGCTCCTCATCGATCGGCAGGTCTACCCAATTGTCCGTCCATGTAGAGAGCAGCATCGCATTGGATAAGGTTAATCCGTGAATCCCTTCCTCGCCAGGCGCAAGAAGCGGCGTACCGTTCTGAATGCTTCTCACCCAATCGATCATGATGCCATCATGTCCTGTCATATGACCGTGGATCGGAATCTCGCATTTCCAGCATTCCGGAGCACCAAATCCACCAGTAAAGGTTTGATTGAATTCGGGCTCAGGTGTACGCAAGCGCCAGAAGGTCATCTTATCATTCTCGATGACAACCTTGCCGCGATCCCCTGTCACTTCAAAACGGTTCGTCCCCGGTGCTTCTCCCGTTGTCGTGATAAAGACGCCAGAAGCTCCATTTTCATATTCCACGTAAGCCGTTACATCATCTTCAACCTCAATATCGCGGTAGTGACCGAAGCGGCAAAATGCACGCACGCGCGTAGGCATCATGCCGATGGTCCACTGCCATAAATCCAGTTGATGCGGGTCCTGATTGATCAGCACACCGCCGCCTTCACCCGCCCAAGTTGCTCGCCATGCGCCAGAGTCATAATAGCTTTGTGAACGATACCAGTTTGTAATGATCCAATTCGTACGTCTGATCTCGCCAAGCTCACCACTCTGAATCAAATCTCTTAGCTTCTGATATAGGGGATTTGTACGCTGATTATACATGATGGAGAATACTTTGCCGCTTTGCTCAGCTGCTTCATTCATCTCACGGACCTGCTTCGTATAAACGCCTGCCGGCTTTTCGATCAGCACATGAAGTTCATGCTTGAACGCTTCTATTGCTAGAGAAGGATGGC
Organism: Paenibacillus sp. 1001270B_150601_E10; assembly: GCF_015558675.1. Classification (GTDB taxonomy): domain Bacteria; phylum Bacillota; class Bacilli; order Paenibacillales; family Paenibacillaceae; genus Paenibacillus_B. The sequence goes on from NZ_JADMOL010000001.1 coordinate 345,707, forward strand.
TATAGTGCGGTGTTGCGATAATCACGGCATCAATCAAACCTGATTGAAGCAGCTCGTTCTCATTCGTGAAAAAGGCAACGTCTTTACCAAGCTCCTTGCTCACCCATTCCTTCTTCTCTTCCACTGCATCGCAGATCGCTGTTAGCACAGCGCCTGAAATTTTGTTTGCAGCTATTTGCTTTGCGTGATAGGCTCCCATATTGCCTACCCCAATAACACCTACGCGAACTGGATTCATCTTATAGCCTCCAATTTAGGTTTCTGGTGATGCAGAATCATATTCCATGTCATAAAAGTACCACAAAGACATGCGAATGCGCTTACATCCTATTGCTTCATTTGACGTTTCATTTAACTCTGGTTGGCATACACCCTTTTACCTTTAGACCCCTATTTGCTTATGGTGAAAGAAAAGATGTTACGAGTTCGTCTTATCATGAACCTGAAACGTACCTTCTTAGCGGTGAGTACATGTACACATGTTATGATGAAATGAACCTAACCATGATGGATTGTGATTAATAGCGTGCAGATAACGTTATTTACTTCTTAGATTAAATGAATAGCAAGATTTAAGCGATGCTAGTGATTCGCAAAATAAATGTTGACAATTTTATATTTTTATGATATAATTATTATTTATTTGACTTTAAAACCTCCTAGTATTATGATGTTTAAACAATAAACATGTCCATATGTTATGGTTTGCATCCATTGCATGACTGATAGGAGGATTCATATGAGAATAAGTGACGGAATAGAGATGCTTGAGCTTTCAGCGAACGTGCTTGGCAATAAGACGACTATTCATCCTACTATCCTATGGGATAAACATTCAGCAGTATTGATTGATGCAGGCTATCCAGGCCAGCTTTCACTTATTAAAAATGCTGTCGAAGCGACAGGGGTATCCTTTTCCCAGATACATGCAGTTGTATTGACGCATCAGGATATTGATCATATCGGCAGTCTGCCGGCTCTGATCGAAGCCATTGAACATCCCATCGAAGTGTTAGCTCATGAGCTTGAGTGTCCCTACATTCAAGGAGACCGGATGCTTATCAAGGTCACGCCTGAAAAGATTGATCTTGCGGTTAAAAGTTTGCCCCCTGAAGTACCTGAACAGATGAGACAGGCCTTTCGTTCTTCCCTTGAAAATCCTCCAAAAGCACAAGTAACACGCACCATTGCGGGTAGCGACATATTGCCTTACGCTGGTGGTTTAACGGTTGTTCCAACACCTGGACACACCCCAGGTCATTTTAGTCTCTATCACCAGACAAGCAAGACGCTTATTGCAGGCGATGCCTTGGTTATTTATGAAGATAAGCTCATGCCATCCAACCCTCAGCACACATATCATGTGGAAGAGTCCTTACATTCTATAAAGGAATTGCTAAATTATGATATCGAGACTGTGATCTGCTATCATGGCGGGGTTATGAAGGATAACGTAAATGAACGGATTGCTGAACTATCGCGATTAGCAAAATGATGGATGGTTAACCTTTTATTTTGCTAATGATGGTACGGGTAGACCATTTCATTAAAGATGTCAAAAAAGTCCTTGTTTTGCTCCAGCATGCAGCAAAACAAGGACTTTCTTATTTTCCACCCAATACAAGAACTGTACGTTATACTGTCGCCTATCAGCCTGGAAAACCAACTTTAGCCCCTTTATCTCGCAAAAAAAGGTGCACCCGTTACTGATGGATGCACCTTTTTATTCGTTTAAGATAAAGACAAATAGGATTCCGTCCGAAGCTGTACCTTCCGCCGATACGCTTCGGGTGTGCAGCCTACAATCTGCTTGAACATCCGGGAAAAATGAGGCAGGTGCTTGTAGCCAACCGCATAGGACACCTCGGTTACGGGAACTTGAGGCTCTGCTACGAACATCACCTTCGCCTGATTCACGCGCCGATGATTCACATACTGGAAGATCGTGAAGCCGGTGATCTCCTTGAACAGTTTGCTGATATAGTGCTTGTTCAGATGCACCTCTTGAGCAATATCATCAAGCGACAGTTCCTCTGTGTAGCGATGCTCCAAGACTCGTATCACTTCTTCTACATGGCGTTCCCTGTCACGCTGATGCTCAAGCTGAGCGAGAGGCTCAGAAAACCAGTCATAGATGCAGCACAGAAGATCTAGCATGGCGAGCTTGGCTCGTTGACGACCTACATAATTCTGCCGGCGAAGCTCCTGCTCCATGTGCTTGAGTAGACGCTCAGCCTCCGCCCTTCGCTCCTCATGAAGCTTAATACGCGCTGTCTTAAGTTCAACAAATGGACGAAGCAGCTCGCCTTCTTGGCCTTCTCCACGCGCAGGATCAATGTTATTCACAAATCTTGCATCGAAGTGGAGAATGGAGCGCACATAAGGGGTACGTGTGTCTATGATCGGTCTATGAAGCGTTAGGCCATTCATAATGATAAGATCCCCTGGCTCCAGCATATATATCCGATCCCCAATAAGGTACTGCACATTTCCTTCATGGAACATGTACACTTCATAGTTCGTATGAGAATGAAAGGACGGTGTACCGTAGGGAACTACTGAGCGATACTGTACATCGAATATTTCATTCTGATGAATCCAGGACACAAGCCTCTCCCCCTCTGCAGGCTGTCCTTCATCCCATTACTTTGTTGCTTCGTTAATAATAGCAAGCACGAGCTCAGAAGTCTTTACAAGATCATTCGTATGAATACGTTCCTTCGTCGTATGAATATCTTTATAGCCAACCGCCAGATTCACAGTCGGAACACCGTGGCCATTGAAAATATTCGCATCGCTGCCTCCTCCAGAATGGAACAATCGAGGTGTAAGGCCAAGGGCTTCAATAGCACGAGAAGCAAATTTCACCACTTCGTCTTTTTCTCCAAAATTAAAGGCTGGGTACATAATCTTGCTATCGAATTTCGCCGTAGCACCGAAGTCGGCTGCTGCAGATTCCAGCGCTTCTTTCATAGAAGCAAGCTGAGCTTCCACTTTCTCTTGTACAATACTGCGAGCTTCGGCATCGAGCCTTACATAATCCGTTACCACATTTGTTGGGCCGCCACCCTCGAAGCGTCCGATGTTTGCGGTCGTCTCATGGTCAATGCGTCCAAGCTTCATGCGTGAAATACCCTTGGAGGCAACCTGAATAGCGCTGATGCCATCCTCAGGGTTCACGCCTGCATGTGCAGACTTCCCATGAATCTCCATGGTGATCTTCGCTTGAGTCGGCGCTGCAACCGCAATGGCTCCTACCTCGCCATTAGAGTCAAGTGCATATCCGAAGTCAGCTTGCAGCAAGCTGCCGTCCATCGCGCGCGCTCCGTTTAAGCCGGATTCCTCACCCACTGTAATGACAAATTGAAGCTGACCATGCGGAAGTTCTTTCTCTTGGATCACACGAATCGCTTCAAAGATAGCTGCCAGCCCCGCTTTATCATCAGAACCTAGAATGGTCGTTCCATCGCTATGTATCAGACCGTCCTCATCAACGATAGGCTTAACACCTTTTCCAGGTGTCACTGTATCCATATGGGATGTGAAGAAAAGTCTCTTCCCTTGCTCATGACCTGCAGTAGCTGGCCAATTCACAATGAGATTGCCTGCTTCGTGGCCTGTTACACCTGTTGTATCATCTTCTGTTACCTCAAGGCCAAGGTCAGCAAATTGCTTTTTCAATTCATCGCAAATGGCTCTTTCATATCTTGTCTCGCTATCAATCTGAACCAATTGTAAAAAATGCTCCACTAAACGATATTGATTAACCATGATGACTTTCCTCCAAACGTAGTTTTCGTTTACAATATAGACAAGTATGCTGGATAACAGGAAAGGAGTGTATCCGACAAATGAATTCAAAGCGCTGGTTCCGCATCGTTGTCTACATTATGCTTGCAGCGATGATCTTATCAACCCTATTCGTACTCATTGAACCTCTTCTGTACGGACTATAAGCTTTCCCCTTGCATAAAGCCATGCCGATACACGGCATGGCTAATCATGTCTATTTGATGATCACAGCCGTACCCGCCCACGATCATACACGTTTACTTACCCTTCACTTCCAATATGATAACCAAAGATCGCTTCAAAGTAAGGGAGAATTTCTTGACCGACCTGCTCAACGGCAAAGAACTTCCCTGTCATATCTTCAAGCGAAGTGACGCCATATTGTTGAATCCCACACGGCACAATCCCGGCAAAGCCGTCATGCTGGATTCCGCTCTTGATATTAAATGCAAATCCATGGCTGGTTATAAACCCTCTATGTGTTCTTGAGCGATTAAACTTAACACCGATCGCAGCAATCTTCACGTCGCCGATCCATACGCCTGTGTACTCTTCCTTGCGGCTGCCCTTGATGCCGTAGGATGCCAAGTACTGAATGATGACTTCTTCCAATCTTCGCAAATATCCGTGAAGATCAAGAGAAGCCCCTTCAAGCAGGATAATCGGGTAGCCTACAAGCTGACCTGGCCCATGATAGGTAATATCACCACCACGATCGATTTCATACACTTGGATGCCCTTCTCTTTCAATTGCTCCGGCGACAGCAGCAAGTGCTCAGGATGTCGCTGAGAACCTATCGTATAGGTTGGTGGATGCTCTAACAGGAATAGCGTTTCCTGCGCTTCTCCCTTATCGACTGCCTTTACGGTTTGCTTTTGCAACTCCCATGCTGCTTGATAATCGATTAGACCGCATGTACGAACGACGAGCGGCTTGACGCTTTCTTGATCATGATCTGTACTCTGCACGCATTCGCTCACTGAATTCAACACCTTCTGCTAGAATCGCAATATTACAGTTGTAACTATGCTGTAGCTCTATGTACAACTGAATGAAAATATTTTTTACTCTTCTAGCATGCCACTAATAAAGCTTCGTTTCAAGATTAAACGATTCAATATTTTCTTTGACCCGCTGCAGGAATCGACCGCAAATCACACCATCCAAGATTCGGTGGTCGAGAGACAGACACATGTTTGCCATAGAGCGAACCGCAATCATATCGTTTATAACAACGGGCTTCTTCACAATGGACTCAAAGGTAACAATAGCTGCCTGCGGGTAGTTGATAATTGGATAAGACAGAATAGAGCCGAATGAGCCTGTATTGTTCACCGTAAAGGTTCCGCCCTGCATATCATTAAGTGTAAGCTTGCCCTCACGAGTCTTGCGAGCAAGGTCTTCAATCTCACGTGCAAGTCCGGCAATATTTTTTTGATCCGCCTTATGAATAACAGGGGTAAGTACGGAGTCTTCTGTTCCGACTGCTAGCGACAGATTAATGTCACGCTTCACAATAATTTTGTCCACGGCCCATACGGAGTTCATGATTGGATAATCCTTGATCGCATTCACGATTGCTTTTACAACAAACGCAAGATACGTCAAGTTGATACCCTCTTTACGCTTGAACTCATCCTTCAGCTTGTTTCGAAGCTGAACAAGGTTTGTCACATCGACTTCAATCGTCGTCCAGGCATGTGGAATTTCGGACACGCTTTGGCGCATATTGCGAGCGATAGAGTTGCGGAGCGGAGTGACATCAATCAGATATTCGCCTCTAGCTGTATGTGCCTCGGATTCAATCTCGATCTTCGGCAGGCGAGGTGTCTCGCTTAGATGTATGCCTGAATTGCGTACCTGGGACATCGAAGCAGGAATAGGTTCCGATGTTGTAAACACAGCAGGCGCACTTGCACTCGAATTCGTGCTAGGTTCAGGCTTCAGCTCTTGTGCTCGCATTCCGCCTTCTTCAACAAACTTGAGCACGTCCTTGCGCGTGATGCGGCCTCCTAACCCCGTACCCATTACGAGTTGAAGGTCAATGCCATGCTCTTGGGCAAGCTTCTGCACAGCTGGAGAGAATCTCCCTCTCATGCTTGTGTCCACCGCGCTTGTCGAGGCTGCGACATGTTCAGTGCGTGCTGATTGAGACGGCGTACTTGGACTAGGCGAAGAAGCTTCATAAGCTTCGCCGCTCATCCGGCATATCACTGCACCGACATCCACGGTGTCGCCTTCTTTGGCAATATGCTCCTGCATCATTCCGCTCTCTGTCGCAGGAATCTCTGCTACCACCTTGTCCGTGATGACTTCGCATATCGGTTCATAAGCCTCAATCGCTTCACCAGGCTGCTTCAACCATTTTCCTATCGTAGCTGACACTAATGACTCCGCCAGCTGCGGCATCGTAATGTCAATCCATTGGTCTCTATCTGCCATCTTGAAAATCACTCCTAACCCGTTAAATGGATACAATGCGACTAACCTCTACGTCAGCTTGCTTGAGGTGAAGCTACAATAGAGGTTAATCATCCCTAGTTTGCAGGAAATCTGCCTATAGACAGAATCCGTTTCTATTTTGAAAAATAAATGATTAGAACAATGCTAGCTGACGCATCGCTTCCTTCACTTTATCCTTATTTAGCATGAATTCACGCTCAAGCGGAGGACTGATCGGCATTGCTGGGACATCCGGACCGCACAAACGCATAATGGGTGCATCCAGATCAAAAAGCAGTTCCTCAGCGATAATCGCCGAAACTTCTGCCCCTACGCCGCCTGTCTTATTATCTTCATGGATAATAAGCACCTTCCCCGTCTTCTGAGCTGCCTCTAGAATCGCAGTACGATCTAGCGGCTGAATGGTACGCAGGTCAAGAATATGAGCGCTGATCCCCTCTTGAGCCAGCTCTTCAGCAGCTTCAAGTGCAAAGTGAAGCGGAAGGCTATAGCCGATGACTGTAATGTCAGTTCCCTCACGAAGCACATTTGCCTCACCAATCGGCACGATATAGTCGGTCTCCGGCACTTCACCAGATACCATGCGGTAGCACTTCTTATTTTCGAAGAAGATGACTGGATCCGGATCGCGAACCGCCGCTTTAAGCAGCCCTTTCGCATCGTAAGGCGTATAAGGCGCTACAATCTTCAATCCTGGTGTTCCAAAAAAGACTGATTCCGCACATTGGGAATGATACAATCCGCCAAAGATGCCGCCGCCAATTGGAGCACGGATTACAACTGGACAGCTCCAATCGTTGTTGGATCGATAGCGGATCTTCGCTGCCTCACTGATGATTTGGTTCGTTGCTGGATACATGAAGTCCGAGTATTGCATCTCTGCGATCGGCTTCATGCCGACCATAGCGGCACCGATTGCGACACCTGCAATCGCGGATTCCGCAAGCGGCGTATCCAGGGCACGCTCTTCGCCAAACTGCTCATAAAGGCCCTTGGTGGTCGTAAATACGCCACCCTTCACGCCGACATCCTCTCCAAGAACGAATACTTCATCGTCTCGTTCCATCTCTTCCTTCATCGCTAATCGGATCGCATCAATGTATTCCATTTTCGCCATCAGAAATTATACCTCCCCCGTCTCGGCATAGACATGCGTATAGGTCTCGCTTGGATGCGGGAAAGGCGCTTGCTCTGCATAGCGCGTAGCCTCGTTCAATTCCGCTTGGAGCTCCTTAATCAATGCCTCATCCTGTTCCTCGGACCATATGCCACACTCGATAAGGTACTGCTTATATTTTGGCAATCCGTCCTTCTGACGGTGCTCTTCAACCTCTTCCTTCGTGCGGTATACCATATCATTGTCGGAAGTAGAGTGCGGAGACAAACGATACATCATGGCCTCGATAAGAGTCGGACCCTCGCCAGCAACGGCTCTTTCTCTCGCTTCTTTAACAACGCGGTATACCTCTAATGGATCGGTCCCATCGACGCGATAGCCTGGGAAGCCGTAGCCAAGCGCGCGATCCGCGATGCGTCCCGCCGACTGCTTCGCAAACGGCACGGAGATCGCATATTGGTTGTTCTCGCACATAATAATCACAGGCAGCTTATGAACTCCGGCAAAGTTGCAGCCTTCATGGAAATCGCCCTGATTGCTGGAGCCTTCGCCAAAGGTTACATAGGATACGATGTCTTGCTTCCGCATCTTTGCGGCAAGGGCAATACCAACCGCATGAGGAACCTGTGTGGTTACCGGGCTTGAAGCTGTAACAATCCGATGGCGCTTCGAGCCAAAGTGTCCTGGCATTTGACGGCCACCGCTGGAGACGTCCTCGGCTTTAGCAAAGTTTGCGAGCAGAAGATCTTTGAACGTCAGCCCCACTGATAATACAAATCCGTAATCACGATAATATGGCAAATAATAGTCTCGTTCACGGTCCAATGCGAATGCCGCCGCTACCTGTGCAGTTTCCTGCCCGATTCCAGATACGTGGAACGAGATCTTGCCTGAGCGCTGAAGCAGCATCCCACGTTCATCATACTTGCGCGCCATCAGCATCATTCGATACATCTCTAGTGCTTGCTCATCTGACAACCCAAGCTGTACATGCCGGGATACTTCTGTAGCAGAAGATTTAGGTGTCATGGAGTAGCCTCCTTTTATAAAAAGCCTATTCGCTTTGTAGTCATGATACATTTGATACCTGGTACTAATACTTGAACCTAAATGTATTATACTCTTAGCCGGCCAAAAAGAAAACGACCTATCTAAGGAAGGGGTTTACATCACCAGTGATTTCCCATCTACCGCAAGCATAACCTCGCTCATGATCTCGGAAAGGGTAGGATGAGCATGAATAACTTGTCCAAGCTCCCATGGAGAGGCATTCAGCAGCTTAGCAAGAGAAGCTTCCCCGATTAACTCCGTTGCATGCGGTCCGATAATATGCACGCCTAACACATCCTCGGTATGCTGATCGATAACCACTTTCACAAATCCGTCCGTGTCCCCTTCGACTAACGCTTTGCCAATCGCACTAAATGGAATCTTGCTTACCGTAACATCATAGCCTTCCTTGCGAGCCTCTTCTTCCGTGTAACCGATAGAGGCCGCCTCTGGCTTTGAATAGATGCACTTTGGAATCATTTTATCAGAGACATGAACACCGCTCTCTCCACGCATGTGCTTAACTGCAGCAATTCCCTCTGCAGAAGCTGCGTGAGCAAGCTGAAGGCCGCCTATGCAGTCGCCAATTGCATAAATGTGAGGTTCATGCGTCTGCAAAGATTCATTCACTTGAATCGTACCGCGATCGATACGAACGTTTGTATTCTCTAAACCAAGCTGCTCCACATTGCCAATACGCCCAATCGAAACGAGCACCCGATCAGCCGTAAGCGTCACAGGTTCTCCCTCTTTGCCGATAATGAGATGAACGCCTTTTTCATCCTTTAAGACGGCCTCGGATTCAACAGCAGCGCTTGTGTGAATCCGGATGCCTTTTTTCGTAAGCAATCGCGTCATTTCCTTAGAGATGTCAGCATCCTCTAGTGGCAGAATCCGAGGACCCGCTTCAATCAAATCAACTTCAACGCCAAAATCATGAAGAAGAGAAGCCCATTCTATACCAATGACACCGCCGCCAATAATCGCAACGCTCTCTGGCAGGCTTGTCCATTCCAACGCTTCATCGCTCGTTGCAATACGGTCCCCATCTGGCTCGAGCCCCGGCAAGAGGCGAGGACGAGACCCCGTAGCGATAATAAGATGCTTGGGAACGACCGTAATCACTTCGTCATCCGCCAGCTCTACAGCAACAGACCCGCTCTTTGGTGAAAAGATGGACGGGCCCATTACACGCCCATTACCATGAATAACCTCTATGTTATGCTTCTTCATCAAGTATTGAACACCTCGATGAAGCTGATCGACCACAGCTTGCTTTCTTGCTTGAACTGCTTTAAAGTCAACTTTGACTCCTTCAATATGTATACCGAATGATTCGCTCGTCTTCGCTTGAGCGACGATCTCTGCACTGCGCAGGAGAGATTTGCTTGGGATGCAGCCTCGGTGCAGACAAGTGCCTCCTAAGCGATCACGCTCGATGACGACAACGCTGTAACCAAACTGAGCTGCTGCAATTGCAGCGATATAACCGCCCGTTCCTCCTCCTAAAATAGCCACATCGACTTGCTTTGTCATCTATCAGTCACTCCTATTCCAACTTCATTTATGATTGTAATACCGTTTCTATTAAGCTCTTTTATTACATGTATGCACAGCTACTATTGTATTGTACATTCTTTTTGGACTCGCGCCAAACCTATCCATAAAGAATAAAGATTTTGGCAGCGCATCAGGAAATATTCGACATATACTGCCTTTCAGGTTAAACTAATAATTGGAATTATTTTATCCAAATAGAGGGATTCTTTTATGAAAACAACCTTGTCACGATTTATTGCCGTTCTGCTGCTTGTCATTCCAGGTTTTATGGCTACTGCCGGCTTTCTGATGATGAAAGATGCGATTTTTTTCTATATCGCAGACCATGGCAATGATCATGTCATCAATCCGGCCTTTGAATGGCTTACGTTTATAGGTGGATTGCTGTTATTTGCTATTGGTGCAGGTTTCATCGGCGGTTGGGTCTTTTTTAGAGATCGCAAGCGGAACTACGTTGCCCCTCGGTTTCGGAAAAAGAGGCCGCGCCCCGAGCGCCCTATACGTCGAGTGAATGACCAATCTTAACCAAATTCCATATTATAGCCAATAGGTAATGGAATCAGTAAATATTTATTTTCAGGATTAATAAAAAACAACAAGAAGCACCTCATGTTGAGTGTGCTTCTTGTTTTATCTTCCGGGATAATGATGTAATTTCTTCGTTGTTTTTAACGGTTTGCGACGATTAGAGCGGTTGTGCTTCCGCTTCGGATCCCTACCGGATTTACGCTCAGCCTCTTCAACAGCCGCTGTCTCTTCAGCTGCCGTTATATCTGGAACGATGGCAGCGTCCTCAAGCGCTTCAAAAAGACCTAGACCTTGATCAATTTCTTGATTGAACAGCATCTCCGGCGTCAATCCAAGCTTCGTAAAGTCACCGCCGAGAATGACCTGTACACTCTTACTGCGGCTAACAATTACTGATTCAATAATAAGCCACTCATACAGCAGGGCCGCGATCAGGGCCGTTTTCTGTACCGTCAGCGGACGTCTTCGCGGAGGCATGCAATGCCTCGGTGGTGGTGGAGGTTGATTTGCTGATCTGGTGTCAGATGCTGCCTCCTTTTCTTTCCCTCGATCTGCTGCTTGCGGCTCGAGACCTGACAAAGTTGGAACCTGCCACAAATCCTCAAGATGAAATGCTTTTGGGTCCACGTGAGGTTGGCTCGGAACATGCGAATCCCTCGACCTCATTCACAGTCCCCCTTTTTATAAACGGGTCATCTCATGCCGTATTCATTACCATGAATTATTGTCTTTTACAGTATAGTCACAAGTCTTGAAATTGGTGAGGAAACTTCCAAATTACCGCCTTATTCACCCATAGCTTTCGGTTTGTCCCCCATGCCATCCTTCTTGATGTCCTCTATGGATATGATGTTGCGTGTTCCACTTACCCGCTCATAGAACAAGATTTTGTTTCCTCTGAACAACTGGATGATAAAGTATAGGCCCAAGATTCCAACATATGCAGCTTGTACGAGAAACAAGGCAACAATAGCATAGGGTGGAAGCTCACCATTATTCGAGATCCACCCAATCAGCACAAACATTCCGTACACACCATAATAGAGTAATCCATATCGCTTAAAGAGGTCGATAAATGTAATCTCCTGCTCTTCGCCTTCTCTGCGATCAGCGACGACATGAATGCGAGTAATCCACTTACCTAGTGTGCGCCCTCCCGATACGGTCGGAATGACCATAAAGTAGATGAGAATCACAACCACAAAGCAAATCGTCCGAATAAATTTTTCTTCCAATGAACCAAGTTCTGTGGATTGGTTCAGCACTAGTGTGCTTACACCGACAACTGATGACAGTATGGGGATAAACATATTGACGATTATATTGTCAAAAACAAAGGCGATCCCTCGACGGATATAGCCTACTGTCATTTTGTCTAATTCTACATTGGCATCAAGCTGGTCGGTCTTAGGGAGAAACGCAACCAGGATCGGGGTTATCCAATATCCGATCGTTCCGCCCAACGTGTTAAGCAACAGATCGTCCACATCAAATAAGCGGTATGGACATTGATAGATCCCGTACAACCCTGTTAATTGAGTAATCTCAAAGAACAAGGACACCAAAAAAGACAATGCAATGGTGGTCCCTAATCCGCGTCTAAAATAATATCGTAGGTAAACCCCGACTGGAACCGTGAGAAAAACGTTAAAGAGAGCCTGCAGGAAGGCCCGCTCTTTGAAAAGATGAATAAAGGATGTCGGACTGCTGAAGGAGACCTGGGTTTCTCTTAATGTGTCCCGAACAAAGGTGAACGGCTTTAACTGCATATATTGCGTGATCGCTTCGCGCGCCGCACCATTATGAATGGATGTCGGCAGCGGCAGAATGACGAGATAATAAGCCGAGATGCCGTACAGCAGCATTGAATAAAGAATAAATGCGCGATATTTGTTCACATAGCCATATTTCCTGTACTGGATAATGAGAAACGGCAAGGTTAGAAAAAAAGCTGCAATTGGAAACGTAATTAGTGCAGTTTTGATTGGAAATAAATACTCATTCATTGTAAAAAACCTACTTTCATGCAGCATCAAGATGTTTTTAGCTTGTCCACGCCCTCTCATGCCAAACAAGCAAAATCGTGACGAAACTGTCTTTTGTTTCACCTTTTGGGCTTCATCATTGTAACTCAATATTTGACGTTAACAAGCATAAAGCAAGCGAAGTCGGAAAAATGTCAATTTTTTTCTTACTTTTGCACGGTGAAATTATATACGAAAAGGACTTTCCCCGAGGAAAGTCCTTTTTTGTTCTTATAATTCGGGTTCTTGATTCATAAATGGCAAATCATATGTATCTCCGATCAAAAGAAAAAAGGTGCCGTCCTCAAGCGGAATTCGAAATCCGGCTTCATTTTTCCTTCACATAAGAAACCCTTATCGAATTCTTTTCTTGTTCATAAGACTCATGATCATCCATGAACCCCTTCAAACCGCTGTCGAGTGATTCGTTACATGCGATAATCACAAATAAAATAACCCTCGGCTCCAATGACGCCGAGGGTAGTATCAATTCTATATGATGGCTGACAGCTCACATGATCACAACATAAATCATGAAGCAAGTACATTTAACATCTCCTCGGCGCAAGGTCCTTTTCCATGTCAGGCTTCCTTCACCGGACTGGTTATACGGGATAAGTGGTGAAGATTAATCGTCATTCCTACGATGAGTAAAATGATCGAAAGAGGCTTTATCCTTCAAGTTGAAAATTAAGAATATTCAACGATAGAAGGTCTGTCTCACGGACTGATTCAATCATGGAAGCCGTGCGCATTACATTTCCAGAAGGACACGAATGTTTGAGCAGTAGACTTCAATGACTGAGACCTGTTATCCCGTGCTCACTCTTGAGGCAAGCGAAGAAGAGCTGTATGGACCCGCTTCATTCCAAGCAAAGCAGGTTAATGATTATTAGGATACTTTATGCTCAATTCTCAGCTTGTCAGCAACCATCGCAATGAACTCAGAGTTGGTTGGTTTCGACTTGCTGATATTGATGGTGTAGCCAAAAAGTCGGCTAATGCTGTCGATGTTGCCGCGCGTCCATGCGACTTCAATTGCGTGTCGAATCGCACGCTCTACGCGAGAAGGCGTCGTCTTATACTTTTCTGCGATCGCAGGATACAAGGTCTTCGTAATGGATCCAAGGATTTCGATATTGTTGTACACCATCGTAATGGCCTCACGCAAATACTGATAACCTTTGATATGCGCAGGAACGCCAATTTCGTGAATGATCGAAGTAATATTAGCATCCAAATTTTTCGTTTTTGCCATAGGTACGACATTAGACTTGATCACGCTGCTCGACATGAAGCTGTTAGAACCGCTGCTTGTCGTTTGAACAATACCAGATCCAGCAAGTTGACGGATGCGATTAGCCAATACTTCCATATCGAAAGGTTTCAATATGTAGTAAGACGCACCAAGCTGCACAGCACGCTGAGTAATGCTTTCCTGACCGAATGCTGTCAGCATAATGATCTTAGGTTGAGGGGACAAATCCATCTGACGAAGGCGCTCCAATACGCCGAGTCCATCGAGATGCGGCATGATAATGTCTAAAATCAATACATCAGGAATCGAATCAGCTTGCTCCAGGAACTGCAGCACTTCTTCACCGTTATAAGCAATGCCAGCCACGGCCATATCTTCTTGTTCGGTCAAGAAATCCGATAACAGGTTTGTAAATTCTCGGTTGTCGTCCGCTAATAATACCTCAATCTTTTGCACTTAGGATCCTCCCTTAAACAAGTTTCGCAATACGTCATGAAAGATACATGCTGAATTGCTCATTTTCGTTCTCAGATCATGTTATTCGACACCACGAATAAAAATCCTTCTGTCGAATTCATTTTATAGGATTTTTTTCTTTATTTTTTTGAATAAAAAGATTATAATAATTAATTTGTTTAAAAATCTACATCATTCTTACCATTTCGTTTCTTTTCGACAAATACGAAAGGTTCACGCGTAAGCTGTGAACCTTCCCTTGTTGCTGCCACTCTGTATCCGACAATACAATCCCCGCATCCTGGAGCATCCACTCAATAAAGCAGCCGTAACCAGAACTTGGATTATTTACGAATACATGTGTAACCGCACCGATTAATTTATTGTCTTGAATAATTGGACTTCCGGACATACCCTGAACAATGCCGCCTGTCTTCTCTAAAAGTCTTGGGTCTGTAACGCGGATGACCATCCCCTTAGTCGCGGGAGCCGATTGCTTCGTAACATGAACGATCTCGATCTTGAACCGTTCCACCTGCTGACCGTTTACGACTGTCAGAATCTCTGCAGGTCCTGTTTTAACTTCTTCATTAAATCCAATGGAGATTGGTTTTATAAACAAGCTGTGGTCAGGATTAGCCGTCATCTTGCCGAAAATGCCAAAAGGAGTATTTCGCTCCACATTGCCAAGCACACGGCTCTCCTTGACGAAGTTCGCACGCTTTTCACCTGGCTCGCCATTTTGGCTCTTGGAGATCGATGTTACATTCGATTGCACAATTTCGCCCTTGCCGACAACGATAGGGGTCTGGGTATCCATATCAGTGATAACATGGCCTAGCGCTCCATATACTCCTTGATCAGGCGCATAAAAGGTAAGGGTCCCTACACCTGCTGCGGAGTCACGAATATATAAGCCGAGCCTCCAAAGCTTATCTTCAACATCATAGGCAGGCTTCAGCTTCGTATTGATTTCTTGCTTGCCGCGCTTAACCGTTAGATCGAGCAGTTGATTGGATTCCCCTGCTGTCTTTACAATATCAGCGACTTTGGATACATCTTGAATCTTCTGTCCATTCATACGGATAATAAGATCACCAAGCTGAATGCCAGCCGTTTCACCTGGAGAGATCTTCTCGTTCTCTCCACTTTTCACCAGATGATGTCCAACGACAAGAATACCGTCAGACTTCACCTTTACACCAATGGTCTGCCCACCAGGAATGACTTTGAGATCGGGCACAACATTGACCTTAAGCGTCTTAAGCGGAATACGATGAAATAGCTTCAGCTTAAGCTCAGCCTGTCCCACTCTCTTGGAAGTGAGGGAAATGAGGCTGTTAGGCATTACATCAAGCGAGGCGGTCTTCGCACCGTTCACTTGCAGAATGTCTGGATTGTCTACCTTGGCACTTGCCATGACAGGCATCCCCAGACGCAATTGCTTCTGCTCTCCTTCAAATAATCGCAACTTGCTTGGTAAAGCAGCATAAGTGCGGAATGGCGTCGTTGTGCAGCCAATGATAATCATCATGACAAGCACAAGTCCTAACAGTCGTTTCAAGTTGGGGTTCAAAGGTGATTCACTCCTTTGCTGTGAGGCTCTACGACCGAAGGGGCACCGCCCTCAAATCGTAACTTTAAGGTAACCTTGACCCCCATGTTTTATAAGTGAAAATGATTCCTCAATCCCTTGATTTACGCACCTTTCTGACGTTCAGCCAGCTTAAGCATTTCCTGAGCATGATGGATGGTTTTTTCCGTCACCTCTACCCCGCCAAGCATGCGTGCAAGCTCCTGCACGCGACCTGCTTCATTAAGCTCTGATACCTGAGTTGACGTGCGTTCATCATGGACATGCTTCTCGATGTAATACTGATGGTCTGCCATACAAGCAACCTGCGGCAAGTGAGTAATCGCAAATACTTGTCCATTTACAGCCACTTCAGACAGCTTCTCGGCAATGGCCTGAGCAGCGCGGCCGCTTACACCCGTATCCACCTCATCGAAGATGATTACCGGGATCCGGTCAACCTCGGCAAAGATGGTCTTCAAAGCGAGCATGATTCGAGACAGTTCTCCACCCGAAGCAATCTTGTGCAGTGGACGAAGAGGCTCACCTGGGTTTGGCGATATTAAAAACTCAACATCATCAAAGCCCTGCTTGGTGAATCTGGTTTCGATGCCGTCAATCTCAACTCCATTCGCCTCTTGCAGTCGATCAATGCGGATGCCGAGTCTTGTGCGCTCCATTTGAAGATCTTTAAGCACCTGTTCTATTTTCGCGGTCAATTCATCTGCTAAGCTTCTTCTAAGATTGGACAGCGCAGTTGCATGCTTAGTCAGCCGAACAAGCTGTTCTGCTTCCTGCTGCTCCAGCTTATGAATAAGATCATCCTTATTCTCAAGCTTCTCAACTTCTGTCTGTATATGTTCCAAATGAGCAAGCATATCCTCAATTGTCGAACCATACTTGCGCTTTAATGAAGTGATCATATCCAGTCGATCCTCGATTTCAGCGAGCCGTTCTGGATTGAACTCAATTTGCTCCCGATAATCACGCAATTGATAAGCAGCATCCTCAAGCTGATAAAAAGCATTATTCAGCTGTTCTACAATGGGCTGGAATTTCTCTGGATCGACGTTCACGATCTGTTCCATTCGATCAACCGCAATCGTAACTGCCTCCATTGCGCCATTTCCATACAACTTCGCATATGCCCCATTAACATGCTCCATTAATTTCTCAGCATTGGATAGTTTGCGCTTCTCTTCCGTTAACCATTCATCTTCGTCAGGCTTTAGCTGTGCGGATGATAACTCATCGATTTGGAAACGATATAGATCAAGCATTTGATAAGTCTGTTGACTCGTTTGCTTTAACTGCTCCACTTCACGGCGAATATCCATGTAGCGGTTATACTCAGTGCGGTAATCACGCTTTACTTGCAACAAAACGTCACCACCATAGGCATCAAGCCAGTTCAAGTGTTTATCGACGCGAAGCAGAGATTGGTGCTCATGCTGACCATGAATGTTAATCAGCATCTCCCCAACCTCTCGAAGCATCGTAAGATTGACCATCTGACCATTCAGGCGGCATGCGCTCTTACCTTGAGCCGTAAGTTCTCTGCGAATGATCAGCATCTCATCCCGAGTTGCTGTAAGTCCGAGCCGCTCAATCGTATCCCATACGGGGTGATCCTGATCGAGATCAAAGGAAGCCTCAACCTCTGCCTTATCACAGCCATAACGAACAAAGTCCGAGGAGCCTCTTGCTCCTGCTACTAGACTAAGGGCATCAATAATAATGGATTTGCCGGCCCCAGTTTCCCCTGTAAGAACATGAAAGCCTTGATGAAACTGTAAATGTACAGACTCAATTACTGCTAGTTGTCTTATCGTAAGTGCTGCTAGCATTCGAGCGCCTCCCCTCCCAATCGATTAGGACATGTAACTCATCACTTGATCGATGACTTGCTTTGTTTTCTCTTTTGAGCGACAAATCATCAAGATGGTATCGTCTCCGCAAACGGTTCCCAGAATATCATTCCATTCTAATGAATCCATGTTGACAGCTATCGCATTAGCGGTTCCTGGCAAGCATTTGATCACGACCTGATTCTCTGCACTGTCAATGCTGACAAATCCATCAAGCAGCGCACGCTTAAGCTTCTGCGCAGGGTTAAATCGCTGGTCAATCGGCAGGGAATACTTATATCTGCCGTTGTTCATCGGAACCTTAATCAGATGAAGCTCCTTCATATCGCGTGATACCGTCGCTTGCGTGACATGGTAGCCCGCTTTGCGAAGAGCATCGACTAGCTCATCTTGCGTTTCTATGTCATTGTTCATAATAATTTCTTTTATCTTAATATGCCTTTGTCCCTTCATATGGACCCTCCAAGTTCATTTTTCGTAAGTTGTTATGCCTATTCTACACGATCTTAGACTGCAACTGCTATCACACTGATGCTTATTCGCTTGAAGTAGTAGGTTCTCCTACTTCCATACGAATCAAACGTACGCTGCGTTCCGCAACGTTAACAACAATCACTCCATCCGCATCTGGAAAAGCATGAAAGTACGGGAGCCACTGCTTCCTTATTCCTGCTGCATTCCAATCAAGCTGCATACGCTCGCGAGCGATACGCACGACATACCAGCGTTCCTCCTGTTGGGCAACAAGGTCTACCCAAAGTCTACTCGGCACTTCCTCTGTCTCATCGATGAGAAAAGTAAACGGAACATAAAACTTTCCGCCTACAATCTCATAGCCATGCTTCTCAAGCAAGCTCTCTACTTCATCATCGTGAACAAAATGTTCAGACAAATACAGCTGCTCCAGCGGCTCCTCTCGGTAGAGGGACCTGTAGCCAAGAACAATCGCCCACATGACCACAGCGACGATGATTATGACCAGTACAATTACCTCGTTAAACATGGATTACCCAACACCTGCCCTTGTTAGGAATGGTAGGAACTATCGCTTTACGCCAAAAGAAACCCACCCAAAGGAGTGAGTTTCTTCGTAGCTGCTTAACTGTCGTACTTATGAAGACACAGAACGAAACGTCCGATTCGCTTCTGTAACAATCTCATCAATCCTATCTCTGGATACGTAGGCTGCTTGCTGCTCTGGTTGTGAGGCGTCCTCAGGCAATACTCGCCAATAGGCTAGAAACTCAATATTTCCCTCTCCACCCGTAATCGGAGAGAAGGTTAAACCTTCAAGCTCAAAGCCCATATCTGCGGCAAAGTCTAGGATATCTCGCAGCACAGATATGTGTGTGCTAGGGTCTTTTACGACTCCTGTCTTACCAACCTTGTCTCTTCCCGCTTCAAATTGCGGCTTTATCAAAGCGATTACCGTTCCCGGCTTGTCAATGATCGCTTTCAACGGAGGAAGGATTAATTTTAATGAAATAAAGGATACATCAATGGTTGCCATATTAGGCGTAGGCCCATCCAAATGCTCGCGCTCCACATAACGGAAGTTCGTGCGTTCCATTACTTTGACACGTTCATCATTCCGGAGCGACCAGTCGAGCTGGTTGTAGCCAACATCGATTGCATATACAAGCTGCGCTCCGCTCTGCAAGGCACAATCGGTAAAGCCTCCTGTGGAGGAGCCAATATCCATCATGATGATTCCATCCATATCCAGATTAAATGTCCGAATTGCCTTTTCAAGCTTCAAGCCGCCTCTACCTACATAAGGGTGAAGGGCTCCTTTGACTTGGATGTTAGCGGTTCGTGGAACCTTCATTCCAGGCTTTTCTATTCTTTCTCCATCTGCAAGGACAAGTCCTGCCATGATCGAAGCTTTCGCCTTCTCTCTGCTTTCAAAGAAAGCTTGCTCCACGAGTAGGACATCAATGCGTTCTTTCGAAGTTGCCATGCTTAAACTCCTGTCTATATTAGGCTCGACTTAACCGGTTATCTCCACGAGAATACAGTAAAGTGCGCATCTCTTCAACAAGATGCTCAGCCGTCAATCCAGCTTCAGTACGCTGTTCCTTGATGCTACCATGCTCAACAAAGTAATCAGGAACACCGATTGGATATACCATTTGGTTAAAGATATGATGGGTCGCATAAAATTCTAACACGGCACTGCCCAGTCCACCAGCAAGAGACGCTTCCTCAAGAACGATCATAGGAAGGTGCTCCTTGGCAAGCTGCATCAGCATGTCTTCATCAAGAGGCTTAATATATCTAGCATTAATAACTCGAATATGAAGTCCTTCACGCTTCAGAATCTCGCTAGCTTCTTCAGCGACTTGGATCATCGGACCGATTGCCAGTATCGCAGCAGTATCGCCCTTGCGAACTATATCCCATTTTCCGATCGGAATCGGTGCCAGATCCTCATCGATTTGTACACCGACCCCGTTAATCCGAGGATAGCGCACAGCAATTGGTCCCGCATTATAATCTACAGCTGTCTTCATCATGCGGCGGAGTTCATTCTCATCCTTTGGCATCATCATAACCATATTTGGAATATGGCGCATGAACGCGATGTCATAAACCCCCTGATGCGTTTCTCCATCAGGTCCTACAAACCCCGCACGATCAATCGCAAAAATCACATTTGCATCCTGTCGGCAAATATCATGAACTACTTGATCATATGCTCGCTGCAAGAAGGTGGAGTATACCGCAAAGATCGGCTTCATCCCTTCCATTGCAAGCGCTGCACACATTGTAGCGGCATGCTGTTCTGCAATGCCGACGTCAATCATTCGGCCTGGGAACTTCTCAGCAAACTTAAGAAGTCCAGACCCGCCCGGCATCGCAGGCGTTACGGCAACAATGCGCTCATCCTGACTCGCAAGCTCCATCAAGACATTGCCGAATACTTCCGTATACATCGGATTGCCTACTGCCTTTAACACCTGTCCCGATTCAATTTTGTAAGGCGTAATGCCATGCCACTTGTGAGAATCCGCTTCTGCAGGAGAATAGCCTTTGCCCTTTGTCGTAATGACATGTACGAGTACAGGTCCCTCAACGCGGTCTGCTTGCTCGAAAGTCTCAAGCAGCTTCGGAATATCGTGGCCGTCAACAGGTCCTAGATACGTGAATCCGAACTCCTCGAAAAGCATGCCTTGTACGACTAAGTATTTGAAACCATCCTTCACACGTTCAGCCGTCTTCGCAAGCTTGCCGCCAATTGCCGGAATCTTCTTCAATAGCTGCTCGAGCTCTTCCTTGGCCTTTACATAGGTACGGTCAGAGCGGATCTTCGATAAATAATTGTGCATCGCACCGACATTAGGAGCAATCGACATCTCATTATCATTAAGAACCACCATTAGCTTGCTCTTCTCATGGCCGATGTGATTTAGCGCCTCCAGCGCCATACCACCTGTCAAAGCACCGTCTCCAATAATCGCAACGACCTTGTTGTCATCACCTTTTAAATCTCTCGCAAGCGCCATTCCCATCGCCGCAGACAAGGAGGTGCTGCTGTGTCCAGCTTCCCAGACATCATGCTCGCTCTCCGAGCGCTTGATGAATCCGCATAGTCCTTGATATTGGCGTAACGTATGGAATCGGTCCTTACGACCGGTTAATATCTTATGAACATAAGCTTGATGCCCGACATCGAATAAAAACTTATCAGCGGGGCTGTTATACATATAGTGAAGGGCAATGGTAAGCTCGACAACACCTAAGTTTGGCGCTAAATGGCCACCTGTTGAAGATAATTGTTCGATCAAGAATTGTCGAATTTCTTGAGCAAGCGTTGGCAGTTGCTCTACCTTAAGCCGCTTCAAATCACATGGTTGATTTATCTGTTCGAGCAGCACGGGAATTCCCTCGCTTTCCTCATTCGGTCTATAACCTAAACGATAAGGATCAAACCACGGGGTCATTCGTTATCATGACTGGTTTGATCATTCCATTCTACATAGGCAATATTATAACATAGTTTGCAAAAAATCACGCTCTACGCTTAGCGATCGCGATTCATTAAATAATCAGCAAGCTCAAGCAGGCGCTTAGGCTGCGGGAGGTCCGCTTCCAGAATTGCATCTTTGGCTTCGCGCGTAAGACGTTCAACCTCCTGCTTAGAGGCTTGAAGGCCGATAAAGTAAGGATAGGTAACCTTGCCGCTCTTCTCGTCGCTTCCCTTCGGCTTGCCGATAACCGTTTCGTCTCCTACGATATCAAGAATATCATCTTGGATCTGGAAAGCTAAGCCTAAATTGCGCCCAAACGCCGTGAGCGCCTCAAGCTGCTTCTCAGAAGCCCCTCCAATCATTCCGCCTGCGCGTAGAGCGAATATAATCAAATCACTCGTCTTATGGAGATGGATATACTCAAGCTGCTCGATCGAGGTAAGACCTTGTTCACCTTGCATATCTGCCATTTGACCGCCTACCATTCCGCGCATTCCTGCGAACATGGCTAACTCGGCCGTGATCTTGAGGATAACTTCCGCAGATGCACTTGATAAGAGGCCTGCCTGCGTCACACTGTAAAAAGCATGCGTTAGCAAAGCATCGCCCGCCAGAATGGCCGTTGCTTCCCCGTATACTTTATGATTCGTCGGCCTGCCCCGGCGATAATCGTCATTGTCCATAGCAGGGAGATCGTCGTGTATTAAGGAGTATGTATGGATCATCTCCACCGCGCAAGCGACACTCATTGCCGCCTCACGAGTACCCATGCAGCTCTCACAAGCAGCGAGCACAAAGATCGGACGTAGACGCTTTCCACCAGCCATTAGCGAATAGAGCATCGCTTCTTTTAGCGGTGCTGGAATGTACCATGATTCAGGAAAAGACTGAGGCAAAGCTGCCTCAATCTCTGACTTTAGCTCCTCGAGATATGTCTCTAGGGACCTATCATGCATCCTGATCACCTGCTTCCACATGAAAAGGCTCCTGAACCCACTCGCCTTCCTGCTCGGTAAGCATTTCGATCTTCCGTTCAACTTGGCTGAGCTTTGTATTGCATGCTTTTGAAAGCAGCATGCCTTCTTGGAACAATTCAATCGCTTGCTCAAGAGGAACGTCCCCGTTCTCAAGCTGTTCTACAATGCGTTCCAAGCGCTCCATAGCCGCCTCAAATGATAATTGTTGAATCTCGGTTGGCTCATGACTCATCCTCGTCTCTCCCTTTCATCGACCATACTTGGCAATCCAGTTGTCCGTCCTCTACTTGTACGTGGACGATATCTCCCAGCTCAACTTGCGATAAGCTGCGGATAAGCTTCGTATCCGATTCATCGTATACAAGGCTGTATCCTCTAGACATCACTTTCAAAGGGCTTAGTGCATCTAATTGCTTCATCATACTATAAAGCTCCATGCTGTTTTTCTTAAGATGACCAGCCATAATCGAGCGAAGCTCTTTCGTATTATTGTCAAGCTTGTTCCGCGCAAGCTTTGTTTGATGATGAGGAGATTGCTCCTTTAGGCGTGAGAGGAGCTGATGATGATCTCGTGACGCTCTCTCTACTATGGTTTGACTCCTTAATCGCAATCTTTCCCTCAATCGTCCGAGACGATCTTGGTGAAGTTGAATGCTTTGCTTGGGCTTTCGCAGCACACTCGCCTGCTGAACACGCAGCAGTCGCTCCTGCTGAACTGCAATCAACCTGTCCATTGCACGGCCCATTCGTCGTCCAAGATGCTCGAGATGCTGCCTAATATCATCCTGATGCGGTACTGCCAACTCTGCAGCGGCAGTCGGTGTCGGAGCTCGCAGATCCGCAACAAAATCAGCAATCGTAAAATCCGTTTCATGACCAACTGCAGAAATGACCGGAATGCTGGAGCCAACGATCGCTCTTGCTACCAATTCCTCGTTAAAGGCCCATAGCTCCTCTAATGAACCACCGCCACGGCCAGTAATAATGACATCGACCTGTCCATGCTGATTCAGCAGCTCGATTGCACTTGCAATGCTTTTGGGAGCCTGCTTTCCCTGCACAAGAACAGGTACAAGCAGCACAGGGACTGAGGGCTGGCGGCGCTGCAAGGTTGTTAAAATATCTCGAACCGCAGCTCCTGTAGGCGAAGTAATGACCCCAATCGCCTTTGGAAAGGCTGGAATCATTCGTTTTCGTTCCTGCATGAACAAGCCTTCTTCGTCGAGCTTCCGCTTTAGCTGCTCATAAGCAAGAAACAGGCTTCCGATCCCGTCAGGCTGCATCTGCTGTGCATAGAATTGATACTGTCCGTCACGTTCAAATACCGTAACATGGCCCCGAGCAATCACACGCATGCCTTCCTTGGGACGAAAGGCAAGCTTCTGATTGCTCGAAGCAAACATAATGGCTCGTATTCGGCTGTCCGTATCCTTTAAGGTAAAATACATATGTCCGCTGGAATGATGGGTGAAGTTCGAAATCTCGCCTCGCAGCCATACATCCTGCAGTAGATTGTCCCCGTCCATCTTCATCCGGATATAACGATTCAAGTCTTTAACTGAAATGATCCGGTCCTCACCCGTACGTGCCATTAGATCCTCCCCTATTACGCTTCAATCTGATGAATTCGTTTCGCTGCTCGAAGCGTGTTATGCATAAGCATCGTGATCGTCATAGGGCCAACACCACCTGGTACCGGTGTAATGGCGCTGCTAATAGGCTGTACGGATTCGAAATCAACATCTCCAGCCAACTTCCCATTATCAAGACGATTGATACCTACATCCACTACAACTGCCCCTGGCTTCACGAAGGATGCATCAATAAAGTTTGCCTTGCCGATTGCAGCTACAATGATGTCTGCCTGCTTCGTAAGCTCCTTCATATTGCTTGTCCGAGAATGGCACATCGTAACAGTGGCATTCTCACGCTGCAGCAATAAGGATACTGGCTTACCTACAATATTGCTCCGGCCAATAACGACAGCATGCTTACCTGCAATCTCAATGTTATAGCGTTTCAAGATCTCAATAACCCCTGCCGGTGTACATGGAAGCAGGGAGTCATCTCCGATAACCATATTCCCTACATTCACGGGATGGAAGCCATCTACATCCTTATGGACCGCAATTGCATCGATAATCGCTTTTTCTTCTATGTGCCCTGGAAGAGGCAATTGCACGAGAATACCATGAATCGTCGCTTGTTCATTCAACGTGTGAATGAGATCAAGCAGTTGATCCTGAGTCGTATCAACAGGCAGTCGATGGACCTCAGAATAATATCCAAGCTCCAGGCAAGCCTTATGCTTGTTGCGCACGTATACCTGAGAAGCCGGGTCTTCACCAACAAGTACAACAGCAAGCCCTGGTTGAATGTTCTGCTCCTTTAAGCGTTCAACCTCCTGCTTAATCTCTTCACGAATCGTTTGAGAAACCTCTTTACCGCTTAACAATGAACCTGACATATTCAGATCTCCCCCCATGTATATGTTATAAGCTCATCCTTATCGCCTACGTGATGCGCTTCATGCTGCCATAGATTCCTCGAAGAATGTGAGGATGAGGTATAAACGAACGCTAAGCCCATGTATTCATTTCGAATCTTATTGATCGCTATCCTCTTTGAGAGCGGACGTTGTTGCCTCTTGGCTTGTCCCAGCAGCATCAAGCTCACGAAGCATTTGCCCAAGAACACCATTTACAAATTTACCCGACTCTTCTGTACCAAAATGCTTCGCCAAAATCACCGCCTCATTTACGGCTACCTTAGGCGGAACATCTTCACGATACAGGAGCTCATAGGCTGCGAACCGCAGGATCTGACGATCGACTCGAGACAGTCGGTCTACCTGCCAGTTTTTTAAATATTGACTCAAGCGTTCGTCGATCTCCACTCGTTGTTCCCATGTCTTACGAACCCATGATACTACATGATCAAACATCGCCGTCGCTTCACGCTCATGCACGCTGCTGATCTCACTTTCCTCTTGTTTCGCTTCATCCATGACCATACCTACTGCCTGTTCAGGATTAACGCCGTTCATTTCCATTTGATACAAGCTTTGAATGGCCATTTCTCTAGCGATACGTCTTTTCATTGTTGACCTCCTGCGATAATTCTTTACATGTCGTTTCATTTGTTATTGTAGCCCTGAGAACAGAAAAATCCTATGCATACCCCGAGCACTCCATCGGATGTCCGAGGATGACGCAGTCGTTCGGAGCCTGCATAGGATTACTTAAGCCATCTCCAACGCTCAGATAACCATATTCTTACCTGCTGCAATGGAAATACTGGCCCTAAGTTCAGATCTTTGTGCTTCCCAATGGTATACCCGATAAAGACGAGAAGCGCAACGAACAGCATATTCCAAAAGCCTACGATTAAATATAAAATGCCTAGCGCGCATCCCGCGATAATGCCGATGATACGCCCTCCATGGCTCTCCCATAACTGCTTCCACATGGAACGTTCACCACCTATTCAACGCGTGACTTGAAGGTCTGTGTCTGAATGACATTCGCAACATATACGGCTACATTCGACACCGGGATGCCTGTAATCTCATGAACATAATCTCTTACATTGCGTTGAACTTCCTCGGTCATAGCCGGAATGGAAGTCTCGCCATCCACGACGGCACGAATCGTAATATCAAGTCCGGATTCATTCACACGTATGCGAGCCTTCAAGTCCTTCATGCCACGTACGCGACCCGCTGCCTTCAAGGCAATGTTCTCAACCGTTTCCATCGAAATGCGAATATCGCCAATCTCTGTGCGCTGATCAATGGAATGATGCGAAGTGCGCTCGCGACGAAGTGACACATAGAAGAAGCGTAAGCTTAGGATAAATAGAACAGATGCTGTTACAATGATTGCGGTCGGAAGCCAAGCAGGAGCTATGAATCTCCCAGGCACCAGCCCGCTAGCCAATATAATAACAGCAGCGGATAATATGCCAACCGCTAAGCTGTATATAAATAACAACAGTCTATCGAATATTTTGCTCAATAGCCGCGCCTCCTTGTTGAATTGCAGTAACCCCCTGCCATATGGAGGGGGTTCTCTCATCCAGCATTATTTAACGCGAGAAGAATCCGGCTCTTCTAGCTTCTCTTGCGCCTTGAAGTGAACACCGTGAACATGAACGTTAACCTCAATCACATGAAGACCTGTCATCATTTCAATAGAACGCTTAACGTTGCTTTGAATGTTGGATGCGATCTCAGGAATTGGGTTGCCATACAATACGATAATGGATACGTCAACCGCCGCTTCGCGTTGACCTACTTCTACTTTTACACCTTTAGAGAGGTTCTTGCGTCCAAGAAGCTCAGCAATACCGCCAGCAAAGCCACCGCTCATACCAGCTACGCCTTCGACCTCAATTGTTGCAAGGCCTGCAATGACTTCGATAACCTCAGGTGCGATTTGAATATTGCCAAGATCAGTACGCTCGAAATCAGGGATCATAATTTCACTCATCCTATTTCCATCTCCTTAACTGTATTCATCTTATTAACTAATCCTGTCCACCTATTACTCCATACTATATCATTTGCCTGTTGCTTATGACAAACGAGAGGTGAATTCTAGGGATTAAACCTCATTCTCTTCTAGGAATTTAATGTCAAAGTCGCCTCGAATAAAGGTTGGATGCTGCAGTAAGCGCATATGGAATGGAATCGTGGTGTGGATCCCTTCAATGGCAAACTCTGATAGAGCCCGCTTCATTCGCTCAATGGCCTCCTCACGAGTAGGCGCCCATACGATCAGCTTCGCGATCATGGAATCGTAGTGCGGTGAGATCGTATAGCCTGGATAAGCTGCGGAATCAACACGCACGCCATAACCGCCAGGAGGCAGATAGAATGAAATCTGGCCTGCTGATGGCATAAAGTTACGCGATGGGTCCTCTGCGTTAACCCGGCACTCAATCGCCCAGCCATCGATCTTGATATCGGCTTGCGATACTGACAGTGGCGTACCTTGAGCAACCATAATCATTTCTTTGATAATGTCAATTCCAGTGATCATTTCTGTAACAGGATGCTCGACCTGGATACGAGTATTCATCTCCATGAAGTAGAACTCTCCAGTTGGCGAAAGCAAGAATTCGAGTGTTCCTGCACCGCTGTAATTTACAGCAAGGGCAGCTCGAACAGCTGCTTCACCCATTGCTTGGCGAGTGTCCTCGTTAATGACTGGACAAGGTGCCTCTTCCACTAGCTTCTGGCGTCTGCGTTGAACGGAGCAGTCGCGCTCGCCCAAGTGAACCACATTGCCATGCTTATCGGCAACGATCTGGATCTCCACGTGCTTCATGCCCGTCAAGAATTTTTCAAGGTAAACACCGGCATTGCCGAATGCCTTCTCTGCTTCTTGCTGAGCTTGCGACATTTGCTTGACAAGGGAAGCTTCGTCTTCAGCGATTCGAATCCCTTTGCCGCCTCCGCCTGCTGTAGCCTTTATGATAACAGGATAGCCAATATCGCGCGCAATCATGAGCGCATCTTCCAAGTCTTCGACAAGACCTTCAGAGCCTGGAATAACAGGCACGCCTGCATCCTTCATCGTTTGTTTCGCTACGGACTTGTCTCCCATACGCTCAATCGCGTCTGCAGACGGACCGATGAATGTGATCCCGCAAGAGCTGCAGATCTCAGCAAAATCCGCATTTTCTGCTAGGAATCCATAACCTGGATGGATCGCATCACACTCTGTTAAGGTAGCGACACTCATAATATTTGTGAAATTCAAGTAACTGTCCTTAGACGCTGTTGGTCCAATGCAGTAGGCTTCATCCGCAAGACGGACATGCAGCGCATCGCGATCTGCTTCCGAATATACGGCTACCGTAGCAATGCCCAGCTCTTTGCAGGCACGAATGATACGTACCGCAATCTCACCGCGATTGGCAATCAAAATCTTTTGGAACTTCATCATTCACCCTCCTTGGCTTCTTAAAGCGTCAACTCTACGGCCTCACTCAGGCTTAACCAAGAATAGGGGTTGTCCATACTCAACCAGTTGTCCATTTTCAACGAGAACCTTCACGATCTCGCCTTTGACTTCTGCTTCCAGCTCGTTCATCAGCTTCATTGCTTCAAGAATGCAGACGATCGATTTTTCATTAATCTTGTCTCCAACTTGTACATATGCAGGTGAATCAGGAGATGGCGCAGAGTAGAATGTACCTACCATAGGAGATACGATCTTATGCAAGCCAGCATCGCTTTCTTCCTTCACTGGCGCTGGTACAGAGGCTGCCTCAGCATGTGCTTGCACAGATGAAGTTTGGACCGCAGGAACGGCTTGAGGAACCGAATAGACAGGCGCTGCCTGAGGGGCTTGCACTTGAACCACCTCTGCTTTACCTGGCTTGCGAATAGAAAGGCGGAAACCTTCATTCTCCACCTCTAGTTCATGAACCGAGGTTTGATCTAATAGCTTGATGAGCTCTTTAATCTCACTTATCTTGAACAAATTATTCACTCCTCTTGACCGTATGTATCACAAGTAGCGCTGCTTGAGCCTTACGGCTCAAAATACATTAGCATGAATCCCCACCTGGTTCAGCTCTCTTGTGGATCAGGATGCATCACGTCGGATGCGGGTTGTACATCTTCTTCATGGATGAACCATCATGTACAAACTCAATATAGACGTATGTATTATATCATAATCGGTACAAATGGAAAGAGCCCAGTTTGGACTGGGCTCTATAACTCTTATTCCGTTACATATTGAACGCTTACCTTATCCTGCGTTACATTGAGCTCTTTCATCACTTTATCCATAATTCCGACAGCTTCTTTCACTTCAAGCTTAGGACTTTGGACCACAACTTTATATTTATCATTTTCCTGCGTAATTACCGCACTGTCATATTGGGCTTGAAGCTCGCTTTCGAGGCTCGTAATTTTTTGCTCGCGGTCATCTAAGTTTGACATCTCGTCATAGGCTTGTGAGAGCTCTTTGCCATTGATATTGCTGGAATCATTGATGATGCCAAGCAAGCGCTCCATCTCTTTTTGGTATTCCTCGCTGCGCTCCATTTGGAGTCCTTCAATCATGCTGCG
Organism: Paenibacillus sp. 1001270B_150601_E10; assembly: GCF_015558675.1. Classification (GTDB taxonomy): domain Bacteria; phylum Bacillota; class Bacilli; order Paenibacillales; family Paenibacillaceae; genus Paenibacillus_B. The sequence continues at coordinate 375,432 of NZ_JADMOL010000001.1, forward strand.
CTTCATCACGCCTTGAGCTTCCGCCTCTTCTAGAACTGCTTGATCCTCTGGGGACATGGTTACGGTCTTATCTCCTTCACCTGCTGCCTTGTCCGTTGGTGCGGTGGTGTCTCCACTCTTTTCATTGTTTTGTGCGACTTGATCCTGTGGTACGGCTTCTTCACTTGTGCCCGACACCTCCGTTATCTCTACATCAGATGCGGGTTGCCCTACCTCAGTCGCTTGGTTTTTCATTGTCGTTTCCGTTTGCGGCTTCGTTCCGGCCGTCTTGTTTCCTGTCGTATCTTCTGTAAACAAGTAATAAGCGGACAGCACAACCATTAAACTAAGCATCGATACTAACCAGATCGTTTGTCTCTTCGTATTCATTCGTGAATACCCTCCTTATGCTTGTACGCATTATTCCGCGACCTTGCGCGGTACGACCGAGATACGGTAAGCCGGTACATTCAAACCTTTTTCCACCGCATCGGTAATAAATTGTTTGACCGTTTGATTCTCTGCACCCTTTGCCACAACGATAACACCTCTAACTTTTGGCTTAATACGCTTCGTAACGATCGGTTCGTTGTTGTCCGGAGTCTCCACCATGACAATTTCTCCGTCACGTGAATATTGGGTAATGTGGCGCTTTCCTCCGTTCGCATCCGTTTCTTCCGTGACCTGCTGCTGATCCTTCATGTTTCGTTGAATGATCAGTTCCTCCGTCGATTCAATGGTCACCATCACTTCTACCTGACCGACCCCTACAATATCCTCCAAAATGGATCTAATTCTCGTTTCGAAGGAGCTTTCGATCAATTCAAAGGTCCCCATGGGCTGATTTCGATTACCTTCGAGATCAGTCGGCAATGATGTGTTTGCTGTTGGGGGCTCGCGTCCTTCGTTGCCCTTGAGCAAATTGCCTGCCCCTTGCAGCGGGTTCAATGAGCTGAAGAGCACAAGTCCTACGCCAACGAGTCCAAGCAGCAATAGCCAGCGAAATGATTGCACTCTTTTGGATCCGCCCTCCCCGCCGCCGATGATGGACTCCACTTTTTGCAGCCATTTCGCCACCTTCATCAACCGCCTTTTAGAATGTGATGGACGGGCAATACCTTGTCCTTAATTCACCTATACGCGACTTGCCCAGATTTATGACTGGTTTGTCCAAAAAAAGTCTATTTTTTCTCCTCCCACACAAAATGAATCTGTTCAGCCCCAACCAGCCACTGTGTGGTAAGTTGTTTCGTGACAAGAGCTTCAACTTCATCCATCAATTGTGAACGTGCTTCCTTAGTTAGCTTCTCGGAGGAGTTTATTTCCTTCTTGGCAGGATCTTCGTTTGTGCTGATCTGAACGTCCGGAATAGCTTGCACTGGTTCTACATCAGCAGCATGGCTGTCTTTGTTCGCTTCTTCCACATTAGATTGCGTATGTCGAGAGTTGCCGTTTTTTGACACATGCAAAAATACTGTAATGATTTGAATTTTGGGTTCCGTCTGAAGGGATGCCTGTTCGAGCTCCACTTTGATCTCATCTATTTGAAAATAATCTCCGGTCGCAATAAACGCCGATATGTCTTCACTAGTAGAATCAGAAGCAGCCGGCCAAGATGTGCGCTCAAGCATTTGATTCACCTGGTCTTTCATATTCGCCCCAAGCTGAGAGGCTGCAAATTGCTGTGCTTCAATGTCCCGTTCAGCCGTAAGCTTGGCTGCTTCACGCTGGATAGAGGTTAAGGATGTAAAGGCATCCGAAGAGACCATTGTCGCTTTTGTCCATTCATTCGCTACATCCTGTGCCAAATTAGCATGGAACAGCTTCATGATCGGTGATAGGATGATGAGCAAGATGATAAGGCTTAACATCAGCTTCACGTAGCGCTGCATGGAACGATTCGGCAATAATAGGTCGATAAAGGTGGCGAGAAGGATCACCATGATGATTTCCTTCAGCCATTGACTTAACCAGCTCATGATCGGCCTCCTTTTCGACAGCTATCGCATCATGACAGTCACATTGCCGGCAGTCAAGAGAATCGTGATGGCAAGAAAAAACATAAGGCTTACTGCCGCAAGTGCTGCAAAGACATAAATCATGCTCTTTCCAACCGTCTTTAGGCAGCCTACGACTGGCGTATCGCCTAGCGGCTGCATAATGGCAGCGGATACGTTATAGATTAAAGACAGCGTCAAGATTTTGATTGCTGGAAATGCGCATAAAAACAGCAAGATGATGACGCCCGTTAATCCAACTGCATTTTTAACAAGAAGAGAAGCAGAGATAACCGTATCAGTCGCATCCGAGAATACGCGCCCTATCACAGGAACAAAGTTTCCTGTGATGTACTTGGCCGTTTTTAACGCAACCCCATCCGTAACAGAGCTTGTCACCCCCTGAACCGAGATGACACCAAGAAATACAGTCAGCAAGATTCCCAATAATCCGACACTTATATTGCGCAGCAAGTTTGCGAGCTGAGTCACCTTATACTTATCCGTCAGCGTACTTACGATATGTAGGACTGCGGAGAAGAAGAGCAGCGGAAATACAACCATATAGATCAGCGTGCCAATAAGGTGGATCATAAAAATGATTAAGGGATGCAGTACTGATACCGTTACCACATTGCCAAGAGAGGCGAGCAAGGTGAACAACAACGGTACCATCGCCATCATAAAATGAATCATGCTCGTTATCGCATCTTTCGCATAGCTGATTGCAATATTGAAGCTGTTGATCGCAAGAATAATAATGACCAAATAAGAAATAGAGTAGGCAATTTTGCTTACTGTGTTTCGCTCGAAAGCGGATTGCAACGTTTCCAGCACCATGCTAAAGACCGCTAATATAACAATCGTGACAATGAGCTTCCCATTCAAAAGCACCTCCTGCAGCATAAAGCCGCCAAGTGCTTTCAAGGTATTCTCTAGTGTCAGGCGCTCTCCTCCAGGGAGAATCAGGTCTGCAAAGCTGGGTAAAGCATCTCTCGGAAAAAATCCGCCATACTTGTCCAGCAAGTCCTGCCAGTACGTCTCCACTTCCCCCGTGCCAAGCTGACTAACCTGCTTCTCCATCCAATCCTTCGTCACACCCTGCTGCATCGGCGTCTCTGCCGCAACAGGTGCCTCGGTGGAGGAAGATCGCTCAGATGAGGCGAACACGATGCTTGCTCCTAGAAAATAAGAGACAAATAGCAGGATCATTATCGGAATATAAGTACGATTACGATTAGGATTCAGTCTCATCACCTTTTTGATCCTCCTCTTATGTCTAAGCAGGCAACAGCTTCATGACGGTCTCGATAATGACACTAATAATGGGAATAGCAAGCACCATAATTAATACTTTTCCAGCCAGCTCAATCTTGGAAGCAATGCCGTCTTGGCCTGCATCTCGGACGATCTGAGCACCGAATTCTGCAATGTAGGCGATACCGATAATCTTCAGTATGGTTTTCAAATACACAGGCTCAATGCCTGACCTATCTGCAAGATCTTCAAGTACGTTAATGACAGCCTCAATCTTTCCAATAAGGAATAAAAAGATGACGATACCTGTAAACGTAGCGATGAGAAACGCGAACATCGGCTTCTGTTCTTTAACTACGAGTACAAGTATCGCTGCAATTAATCCAAGACCGACGATCTGAATGATTTCCATCGCGATTCACCTACTGGAAGAGAAAGATGGTCTTAATTTCTTGAAACAGATGATCAAGCAGACGTACAACCATAAACAAGACCACGACAAATCCGATGACCGTCACCCAATGTGCCATGTCTTCCTTCCCCATCTGCTTGAGGACTGTGTGAATCATTGCGATGATGATGCCGATTCCGGCAATCTGAAAGATTGCACTCACATCCACATTCATGCTCAAGCACCTCAATACATCAGAATGACAAGCATTATTCCACTCAATATCCCCAGACTTCTAGACATCCTGCCGTACCTCGAATGCTCTTCTTTCGCAGCGCTTTCTTCCTGCTCCAGCCGCTTCACAGCATGTCTAATATGATTACGCTGATCTTCTCGATCACTTACGCCCAGGCTTAGGCCTAACTCCATCAAAATCCGCACATCCTGCTCTTTTAGTGCAAGCTGTCCCTTATGAGTTCTCAGCGCTTCAGCCCATGCATCCTTCGCGGTCGTTACCCCCTGGGTGGACTGCATCATCTGAGAAGCATGCAAAAACACTTGATTGAGCGGAGCTGCTGCTTGATAGGAAAGCTCAGAGAAGGCCTCATCAAGCGGCGTGTACCCGTACATAATCGAAGTTTCCAGACGCTGCAGCGCATGGATCATCTGCCGGATCTGTCGAACACGCGCGGCGTACTGAGAAGCTTGTACCCAGCCAATGGCAGTTGCTGCTGCAATAATGATAGCTGCGCCTAGGATCTTAAGCATGAATAGCCCCACCTCTTACTGCACGATGAGCCGGATCAATGAGCATAGCACGCTTTTTCTCATCAAAGATTCGAAACATCGTTTCTTTCCTTTCCCGTCTTAACAGGACAATACGCCTAAAGACGCCTTCCTCCAGCAGCTGGCCAATACCGGGCCTCCGCATCAAATGCTCAAGCTCATGACCATGTGCAGTTGCCACAACTGACACTCCTGCATGAATCGCCTCCCGCATGGCGTGTACATCTTCATCTCTGCCAAACTCGTCCACGATAAGAACATCTGGCGACATGGAGCGTATCAACATCATCATGCCTTCGGCTTTTGGACAGCCGTCCAGCACATCACTTCTGAAGCCCAAATCGAAGCTAGGCACGCCCTTCATGCATCCTGCAATTTCTGAGCGTTCATCGACTACGCCAACCTTCATCGCCTTCCAACGCGCATCTTGGTGATTCCAATGACCGCTTGCAATCATGCGCGTAAGATCCCGAAGCAATGTAGTCTTGCCATGTTGAGGCGGAGAGACGATCAGCGTGTGATGGATCGACCGCTCTTTAAAGTCCAATAAGTGTGGAAGAACATTGCTTCCTATTCCCTTGATTTCTCTTGCGATACGAATATTAAAGCCTGCTATATCCCGAAGATGGCTGACGCGACCTTGTGCCAACACGGTTCGACCGGACAAGCCTATCCGATGCCCTCCCGCTACGGTCACGAACCCCTTGCGAAGCTGCTCCTCCATCGTATATAAGGAGTGGTTAGTCATCAGATCAAGCAGGCGATGGCAATCGTCCCTGCTCGGGATATAAGCTGAATTCGGCTGATCCGTTAGCTGTCCTAATACCGTAACGAAGCTATAGTCACTCCCATATATCACTTCCAAGGGCCTGTTCTCACGGATACGAATTTCTTCAAGCTCTGCTAGAACACGATCTGGAAGAGACAAGATCATCGCTCTCATCTCTGGTGGAATGATGAGCGACCAGCTGGATGGTACTTTCATGACGAACGCTCTCCTTTTTCTCACAATCAGCTTGACCAATGAACATGTCCTTATCTGATATGTATGGGACAACCGATATACTTATGACTCTTACCGTTTCCATGCTATTTTTTGAGAATCCCAATTAGCAGGCACATTACACCAAAGCCGATCCAGACGAACTTCCCCCAATTCAATTTATCCGCAATTCCAATCAATCCAATCGCTGTTGTCGCAATGAGGACCATCGGTCCGACAAGCGCAAGCATGGAATTGACCAAGAGCGCCTTCTCCGGATTGTTAAAGCGAAGCATCAGTACCGCAGCCAGCAGTTCCAAGCTTCCCGATACCATTCTCAAGCTCGCCATGCTAAGCACAAATTTGTCCCAATTCATGGAGCTCCTCCTTCCCTTGGATTCGAGTTAGTACATGCTATGCAGCTTGCTCGCAATTTAGAGCAAATGGATGGTTTACTTTCGATCTAGGCACCTGTCAGTGCTTCCACGCATATATTGCTAGCATGTATTTCATCTATAGACCTCGCTGATTGGAAAGGGAGGAAGAGAAATGAAGCTTACGCCAAGTCCTACATTGGAATGGTCGCAGCTGCTGCAGGATCCAAGCGGCAAAAGACTTCACAAGCCTAGATTGAATGGCCTGACAATGGTGATGGATAAAGGGCTAGGTATGCATGCATTTGAAGATATGATCACGACAAGCTATGAACATATCGATGTAATCAAGCTTGGATTTGGCACTAGTGTCATCGTGCCTAGGGCGATTATTGAAGCGAAGATTGCCCTCGCTAAAGCTCACAACATTTATATCATGCCGGGAGGAACACTGCTTGAGATTGCGTTCGTTAAGGGTGTTGTGCATGAATTTTTCCAAACGATTCGTGCGATAGGCTTCAACGCCATTGAAGTATCCGATGGAACGATTTCCTTATCGCGAAAGGAACGAAATCAATTGATTCAAGAGGCAATTAGCTATGGCTTACATGTCAGCACCGAATATGGAAAGAAGCTTGAGCATAGCGAATTTGTGCTTGATCAATTGGCTGAAACCTATTTGGAGGATCTTGCGAATGGTGCAGCGTGGATGACGCTTGAAGGACGTGAATCAGGGGCTGGGGTAGGAATCTATAATCAACAGGGGAACTGTGATGAGCGGCTGATTGAAGACATACTTGCCTGTATACCATACCCTGAACAGCTTATGTGGGAGGCTCCAAACAAGAAACAGCAGCTATCCATCATCAAGCGAGCAGGTACGAATGCGAATCTTGGCAATGTTGCGCCAAGTGATATTATTGCATTGGAGGCATTGCGACGAGGTTTGCGATCCGATACAATGATTGACCATGTCGCGTATTATTATGACATTTAGCCCGTTTATCCCAACCGCACACGCCCATCGTCGTCCATTACGAGTTGGAAGGAGGGGTATACCGGTGCATATCGATGTTATTGCTAGCGTGAATGAAGCTCGCGCCATTGATCTGTCTCAGCGTACCGTTATCGTGATTGATGTATTGCGAGCAACGAGTACCATCGTCACCGCATTAGCACATGGTGCCTCAGGCGTCGTTCCTGTCGAAACGATCGGTCAAGCTAAGCAGTGTGCGACTGCCGGCGATCTTCTGGGAGGCGAACGTTACTGTAAAAAGATTCCCGGTTTCGATCTGGGCAATTCTCCTCTTGAATATGCAGGTGAACATGTAAAAGGTAAACGTGTTATCCTCACTACGACGAACGGCACACGGGCCATACAAAAGTCTATGAGAGCCAAGCATATATTGGCTGGAAGCCTTCTAAACGCTAAGGCTTGTGCCATAACGGCGTTAAAACTTCGCAATGATATTGCGCTCTTGTGCGCAGGCACGCAGGAGGCCTTTGCATTCGAAGATGGAGTATGCGCGGGCATGATTCTTCATGAAATGCTGCATCAGCCGATTCACGCTGAACTAACCCTTGTGTACAATGACCTTGGCAAAATGGTCATGAGTGCTTACCGGCATCACCAAGACGATCTGGTTCATGCGCTAAAAGAATGTGCGAGCGGCAAGCGACTCGCAAAGATCGGGTATGCAGATGATATTCAGCACTGCGCGGCGATTAATTCGATTCCGATCGTTCCGCGTTTCGACCAGCACATGATGATTCCGTTTTCTGCGGCCATCTAACATTTGAACCATACACATTCCTCGACCTCCTCGTGCGTTGTTCTATTATGTGGGGTAAAGCTCATAACCTAAGAAGTAGCTTGTACTCACTTCAGTTCAACGCCGGTTCCTTTCTTCATACGAATCGGCGTCGAACCTTATGTTAAAGGAGCCGTAGCATGAATGGTGAACTTGTACTCGTGACTCTCATTGTCATTGGACTTGCCAGTCGGTCCTCCATCTTAACAACAGCGGCTTGCATCCTGCTTATCGTCAAGCTCGTTCAGTTGGAACGATTTCTACCTTCTATTGAGCGGAGAGGGATGGAGCTTGGTCTACTCTTTCTAACAATCGCCGTACTTGTGCCCTTCGCAGCCGAGCATGTCACGCTTAAGGATGTCGTGCGCACGCTTACGTCATGGACAGGCCTTCTAGCCATTCTTGGAGGGGCCATTGCAACGCTGATGAACAATCAAGGTCTGCATCTATTAAAAAACGATCCTCAAATGATCATAGGCCTTGTAGCAGGCTCGATCATCGGGATCGTCTTTATGCGCGGAATCCCTGTCGGACCGCTGATGGCCGCAGGAATTACCGCTATATTGCTGCAAATCTTCAATTGGATTATATCTAAATAAGCTGTATACCTATTATCGACGGACCTGCGGTCCTCCTACATATACTTGTTCTAGGGCATCAAGGCCGTATGCCGTGTGAAGGGCTTGAACGACTTCCTGAAGCTTGCCATCCGCAATGACGCAGGATACTTTAATCTCAGATGTGCTAACCATCTTAATGCTGATGCCTGTTCCTGAGATGACTTCGAACATCTTAGCCGCAACACCTGGGTGGCTGACCATACCGGCACCTACAATGGATACCTTAACGAGATCCACTTCAGATGTTACTTCACGATACGGAAGGGTTGCACGCAAGCCTTCAATCACTTTGATCGCTCGGTCATGATCATCGCGTGCTGTTGAGAAGGAGAAGTCTGCCTCACCGTTCATAACACCGCTTTGAACGATAATATCGACGTCAATCCCAGCATTAGCAAGTGCACCAAACACCTTTGCCAATACGCCTGGTTGATCAACAACACCAAGAATACTTATACGCGCTACGTTTTTGTCAAATGCAATACCACTAACGACTACACCTTGTTCCATGACAGCGTCCTCCTTCACAACCGTTCCTTCATTATGATTAAAGCTTGATCTTACGACCAGACATACATTGTTATGCTTTGCATATTCCACGGCTCTCGGATGCAGCACAGCTGCTCCTAGGTGGGCAAGCTCAAGCATTTCATCGTAGGATATCTCCTTAAGCTTGCGTGCATGTCTAACAATACGAGGATCGGTCGAATAGATGCCGTCAACATCGGTATAGATCTCACATACATCTGCTTCTATGGCTGCTGCCAGCGCAACTGCTGTCGTATCGGAACCGCCACGACCAAGTGTCGTGATCTCCCCACTGTCAGACATTCCTTGGAATCCCGCTACAATAACGATCTTTCCGTTATCTAAAGCCTGCTTAACACGATCCGGTTGAATATCCAGGATACGCGCCTTGGAATGAGTATCATCTGTCTTGAAGCCAGCCTGCCAGCCGGTGTAAGAGATCGCATCATGTCCCAAGCTATGTATAGCCATGGACAACAACGCAACACTGATTTGCTCACCGGTTGTAAGCAGCATGTCCATCTCACGTGCTGGAGGCGCATCGCACAGCATCTTCGACTTATCGATAAGATCATCTGTCGTATCTCCCATAGCTGAAACGACAACCACACATTGATGGCCTTCTTCTTTTTTCTCTACAATTCTCTTGGCGACCCGCTTCATGCGTTCGGTGTCTCCAACTGAGCTTCCCCCGAATTTCATTACGAATAATGCCACAGAAGATTCACTCCAATCCCGACGGAATGTATTTATTTAATTGCATATTATACCACATCTTTCCCAAAACGGTGGAAAAAGATTGACGGAACCGCATGGAAATTATACTAGCGGGCTTGAATATTCGTTTTATGCCAAAAATAAAAATCCCCCATCTACGATAACCAGCAGCAAGACTGCCTTATTACCATAGATGGAGGATCCATCACCTATCCTATGCGCGGGAAATATATTTACCTTCGCGAGTATCGATGAGAAGAACGTCGCCTTCATTAATGAAGAGCGGAACTTGAACCGTTAGGCCGGTTTCCACCGTTGCGCTTTTAAGCGCACCTTGAGCGGTGTTTCCTTTCACGCCTGGCTCTGTCTCAATAACCTTAAGCTCAACGCTATTTGGCAAGTTAATACCGATGATTTCGCCTTGGTAGCTCACGATATTAACGATGCTGTTGTCTTTCAAGAAGTTCAATTCCCATTCCAATTGATCTTTGGACAAGGAGAACTGGTCATACGATTCGTTATCCATGAATGTATATTCTTCACCGCTGTTATACAGATATTGCACTTCACGGTTGTCGATTTGTGCACGGGAGATCGTCTCGCCAGCACGGAATGTTTTCTCCGTTACGTTGCCGTTACGCAGATTGCGAAGCTTGGAACGGACGAATGCAGCGCCCTTACCTGGCTTTACGTGTTGGAATTCGATGACGGAGAAGATGTCGCCATCTACTTCAACCGTCAAGCCTGTTTTAAAATCGTTAACTGAAATCACTAAATTTCCCTCCTAGAAAACGTACATGCTGGGCTGGACTATACGTCCAACAGCAGCAACTCTTTGGTAGAATGTGTTATTATTTCAATCCCGTTCTCTGTAATGACAATGTCATCCTCGATGCGAACACCGCCAAAGCCAGGTACATAAATACCAGGCTCAACCGTTACCACATGGCCGGGAGCTAACACCATATCGCTAGTTTTAGCCAAATTAGGCGATTCATGAATCTCCATGCCGATACCGTGTCCAAGGCTGTGTCCAAAGTTAGGACCGTAGCCGTGCTTCTCGATAATATCACGAGACAACGCATCAGCTTCCTTGCCGGTCATGCCTGGGCGAATATGCTCCAGAGCATACAGCTGAGATTCAAGAACAATATTGTAGATCTCTTTATGCTTGTCAGTCGGCGTACCTAAGAATACCGTACGCGTGATGTCTGAGCAATACCCTTTGTAATAAGCACCGAAATCAAGCTTAACAAATTCGTTGCCTTTAATTATGCGCTCACTTGCTACCCCATGTGGCAGAGCAGAGCGTTCACCCGAAGCAACAATGGTGTCAAAGGAACTTGAAGTGGCGCCATTCTTGCGCATGAAGTACTCCATCTCAAGGGCAACATCCATCTCGGATACGCCAGGCTTCAGATAGCTCAAAATGTGGCTGAATGTTCGATCCGCAAGCTCTGCTGCTTCCTTCAGAATACGAATTTCATCCTCATCCTTGATTCGACGCAAGTTCTCAATAATACCACTTGTCGGAACAAGCTCAACAGGATTCAACTCCTCTTGATAGCGTACGAAGGATGCGTAGCTCACATGATCCTGTTCCATCGCAAGCTTCTTGATGCCAATTTCCTGAAGCAGCTCTTTAAGCGTATCTGTGACTTTTCCATGCTGAATCACTTCAAAGCCTACCGCCTGCTCAGGGGCTTGAGTCATATAACGGAAGTCTGTCAACAAGATCGCACGATCTTGCGTGATCAATACATAGCCAGAAGATCCAGTGAAGCCCGTCATATAACGACGGTTAATCTCACTGTCAATCCAAATGGCTTCCAAACCACGCTCGTCCATCTCCTTGCGAAGTCGTTCCACACGTGCATTACTCATTGCCATCATCTCCTGTTCTGGGTTCATCCATCCTGATGTCTTATTGTTCTTTCTTCGCCTTCGTTACTGCTTGATGCAAGGCATGAAGACCCAATAGATAACTGTTCGATCCAAATCCTGCGATCTGTCCAACCGCAACCGGTGCAATCACCGAGTGATGGCGGAAGGCCTCACGCTTATGAATGTTAGACATATGAACTTCAACGGTAGGCAAGCCAACCGTGCTGATCGCATCGCGCAGCGCATAGCTGTAATGCGTCCAAGCACCAGGATTGATCAGAATACCATCGCTCTCTCCATATGCCTCATGGATACGATCAATTACTGCGCCTTCGTGGTTGCTTTGAAAAAACGCAAGTGCTACACCAAGCTCCGACGCTGCATCGCGCAATTGAGACTCAATATCCGATAGTGTCTCGCGACCATATACCTCAGGCTCTCGAGTTCCGAGCATGTTGAGATTGGGTCCATTTACGACCAAGTAAGAAGCCATGGCCACCTCACCACCCGTCAAATTAACGCAAAATATCGCGTTAAACTTATGTAGTCCGACAACGTATTAGCCGTATCTGTGCAGACGAATACTCACGTATTTTATCATACGAAAGGGCGCTTGAGAAGCACATTACCTTCTTGAACCTCAGTTAGGATATGAAAAAATAGCGTCAACCCCAGCAAGAGCGGTTTCTAGGTAGATGGATTCGGTTGATGCTTCTTGTTCATATTGCTCCCATTGGAATCATTGTCAGGCTCACGGAGACGCTCATCATTGAATTCCATCGCAACGGTGTAACCTATAAATAATCCCCATAGTAGGAATAAACAGCTCTCTGTCCAAATCGTATTCCATGTCGTCTTTGTGATGGGCGGCATTAAACCAATCATAGGTCCAATGAACACAAATAGAATCAGCCACCATACGATGCCGTAGATCATTCCACCCCATGGTCCGATGAATTTCTTAAAGAGAGCGGTATAGAGGATACTCGCCAAAATGGAGAAACCAATGAAAGAGACAAGACCTACCACTCCCCCCTTCCAAGTCAATAAATAGTCATGTTTATAGAAAGGCTCGACTAAAAATCCCGGTACGACAATCGTAAACTTCATAGCTGCCGACATCCACCGCATACATCCCCAAATGAGTCCTGCAAAAAAACCAAGTTGAACGGCAAAGATCAGTGGATTGGTCTGCTGTTGCTGCTCTTTCCTTTGTCGCTGCTGCCTGCGATATTCAAATTCCTTCATTCAATTTCCTCCTTATACATTGAAGCGCATGAAGATGAATAAGATTATTATGTGCGGCTCATGCACATTTCATGTTGCTTGGCCCTTGAAGGATCTATCTTGAAGCGAACTTCTAGCAACGTCATACAGTAGCGCGAATGTCATATTTTCGCTACAATAAGACTATATAGTTGCTTAACAGTTCGAGTGTAACGGATGAGGAAGGTGAAGAGGTTGTCTAATAATCAAGGAGCAGCGGCGATTTATGGCGGACAGGCCGTCATAGAGGGGGTCATGATGGGGGGACGCCATGTCAACGTGACTGCTGTTCGTCGCAAGAATAATGAGATATCGTTTTACGAGGTGCCCCGTGAGGATAAGAAATGGGTCACGAATTTAAAGAAGATCCCGTTTATTCGAGGATTAGTGTCGATCATAGATTCCAGCGCCAAGGGTGCGAAGCATCTTAACTTTGCAACAGAGAAGTACGCGGAGGATGAGGAAGGCCCTGTTGAGGAGTCGGAGAAAAAGGGCTGGGATCTAACCATGGTGCTTGGAGTAGCGGTCGTAGGGATATTGTCCTTCATTTTCGGAAAAGTCATCTTTACAGCGACCCCAGCGATCATAGAACAGATTTTGTTTGGCAAGTTATTTGATGGCAAAGTTCTTCATACGATGATTGAAGGCGTCATTAAAATTATCTTGCTGCTGGTGTATCTGTATGTCATTTCTTTAACACCGCTTATCAAGCGCTTATTCATGTATCATGGCGCGGAGCACAAGGTTATCAGTGCCCATGAGGCAGGGGTTGAGCTTACGGTCAACAATGTACAAAAGTTCAGCAGACTTCATTACCGTTGCGGCAGCAGCTTTATCGTCTTTACGGTCATTGTCGGTGTCATCATTTATTCCTTTGTGTCCTATGATACATTATGGGATCGCGTATTGTGGCGTCTAGCGCTATTGCCTGTTGTCATCGGCGTTTCCTATGAGGTGCTTCGATTGACTAATGCCGTGAGAGATATTCCTGTACTTCGTTTTCTCGGATATCCTGGTTTATGGCTTCAAAAATTAACGACTAAAGAGCCTACGGATGACATGGTTGAAGTCTCCATTGCAAGCTTCAAGCGTATGTTGGAGCTAGATCAGCAAATGAGCTTGAACAAAGTGTCCTAATTGCTCAACGACGACGAAGGGATGGATGCGTATGAAGGTTCCCTCTTGGGTCATTTTCGTACTGCTAGTCTTTGCAGGCATCGGGCTCATCAGCCAAATAAGCACGAACCTGTCGATGTTTTTCATTCCTATCGTGCTTATTGCGATCGTGTTCATCGCATATAAGCTTGGACCGAAATCTTCGCAGCCCAAGGTAAAGAAATCATCTCGCACGGAGGCGAAGGTCAAGGCAATGACGCAGCAGAACAAGCATAAAGCCAAGCAGCCGACTAAGATCGTAAGGAAGCGGTCGCAAGCCAAGCTACATGTGATTGACGGTCAAAAGGGCAAGTCTCGAGCTCAGTCTGGAGAATAAAAAAAGGAGAGGACTTAATGGTCCTCTCCTTTTTTAGTGGAAATGCAAATTGCAGCCGCATACTGCTTAAACATTTTTTCATACTGCATATAGGTCCAAGCATCAAAGAAATCAGTTCCTGCTTCAAGACCTGATCCATACAGCTCTATGCTCTTTTCCTTCGATACCTCAAACTCCGTAACGCCGACTCCAAGTGTCGGGATCTTAATCGTACGATATCGATTCTTCTGTTCGATATAACGCTCATCGTGAGCAGAGAGCATCGTCTCCACCATTGCCTGCAGCATCGATATGAGCCCATGGATGGAGTGAGGCTGACCATCCTGCTTCCCAACTAATTGAAATCCGATCGTTGGAATCATTCGATTCGTCCGCGGATCTGTCTCTTCTTCGAACAGCCATAACGGAAAGTTGCTTAGGAGACCGCCATCCACAATGTAAGTAAACGGCTTCCGAAACGGCTTTTTCCGCCCATGTTTCAGCTGCTCACGGAGCATGACAGGATCAAAGAAGTATGGGATGCTTGTACTCATGCGAACGGCTTTGCTGATCGGAAAATGTTTTGGGTCTATGCCATACTGGGGTAAATCCTGAGGCAATACAACGATTCTTCCATTGGTAATATCCGAGGCAATGATACGCAGGCGATCATGGTCTACATCACCGAAGGTTCGTATGCCTTTCTTCGCAAGCAGCCCATCGAGCCACTGCTCCAGCGCATCCCCACTATAGAGCCCTTTTCGAAGTAAAAGACGAATCGCAGGGCCTATCCATTTTACATTAAAGATCGGAGCTCTCTTTAAAAAGGATTTAAAAGGCATCGTTAAGATAATATCCCGCATCTCTTCCGCGCTGTAACCCGCAGCAACAAGAGAAGCAACGATTGCTCCTGATGACGTTCCCGCCACTCGTTTAAAGGAAAGATTCACAAGCTCCGCAGAACGAATTGCTCCTGCAAGGGCAATGCCGCGGACTCCACCGCCTTCAAAAACCGCATTGATCTCCAAACTATCCCCTCCCATGGGAAACGAGATCACGAACAGATAAATGCTAATCATTCATACTGTTATGTATGCATCTTCTGGGAGGGTTATGTTTAAAGATAGCGTATATACGCTATTCCTACTTCGTATAATATTCTTTTAACCGATCTCCTACCTGCTTCGTATTCTTGACAAGATCCTTCGCGCTGAAGAATATGGCTCCTGAGATCTGATCATACTGTTTGATATAGTCCAGTTCCTTAATCAGCGTATCAGCCGTTGCCCAGTCCTTCTCGTTAGGATCAGCCAGCTTGTAAGCCGCATGTCCAATATACAATTCGACACCTGTGCCTTCTGTCTCTTTGAGCCACCAATCGACGACGGTCTTATAGTCAGCGGCACTGTGACCGATATGCCAGTATACTTGAGGCATGACATAATCGATCCAGCCGTTCTGAATCCACTTGCGCACATCCGCATAGAGCGAATCATAGCTTGTGATCCCAGCCTTTGTATTGGAGCCTGTCGGATCAACACTAGCGTTGCGCCATACGCCAAATGGGCTAATACCGAATTGAACCTCTGGCTTCACCGCATGGACGCTCTTTTCGACCTGCTGAACAAAAAGATTGACGTTATTGCGGCGCCAGTCTGCTTTATTCGAAAACACTTTATTGTATTCCTTGTAGGTCGCTTCGTCTTCGAACGGGATTGTACCATAAGGATAGAAATAGTCGTCAAAATGAATGCCGTCGATATCATAGTTTGTTACGACTTCCATAATGCCTTTTAGAATATAGTCGCGGGCTTCCGGCTTGCCTGGGTCAAATAGGAGCAGATTGCCATTTTTCACAACCCAATCCGGGTTCTTTCTTGCTGGATGATCAGCAGATAACTTCGTAATATCGTTCTGCACACTTACACGATAAGGGTTGAACCACGCATGGAATTCCATGCCTCTCTTGTGCGTTTCTTCAATCATGAAGGCAAGCGGATCATAGCCAGGGTCCTTGCCTTGTGTTCCCGTAAGCCACTGAGACCATGGGAACAGCTTCGATGGATAGAAGGAATCAGCTGTAGGTCGAATCTGCACATAAACCGCATTCAGTCCCATCTCCTTCAAATTGTCGAGCAGTGCCGTGTATTCCTGCTTCTGCTTCTCGGCATCAAAGCCCTTCTTCGGGTCAGAAGGCCAGTCAATATTGTACACCGTAGAGATCCAAGCTCCTCGAACGTCTTGAAGATGCTGCTGCTCTTCTCCAGTAACAACTCGAACGGTACGAGTTTCCTTCTCCCAATTCACTTGTACACCTAAGCTTTCCCCTATAAATCGAAGCGGCACCATCGTACGGCCACTTTTGCTTTTTGCGCCTTGATCCAAGGAGACGCTTTGTCCATTTACGATGGCCTTACTTTCCCCAATCGTTAGCTGAATAAGCTTATCTTCCTTGCTGAACTCCACCCGCTTCTCTTGAGGCTTCCATTCAACAGATGCGCCAAGCGCTTCCCCAATCGCACGGAAAGGAAGCATCGTAATGTTGTTCTCAATGTATGGCGGAACATCTGTCGCGAGCTTCTTATTGTCGATCAATACGCGAATTTCCGACGCTGCATCCACCGATCCAAAAGGGATCAGCGTTGTCATGACCAGAGCTGCCATCCCTAGCAGCAGCTTCTGTCTCCAACTCTTCATGTTGTCATTCTCCCATTCATATGTATTCTGAATCATAGATTCATATATAGTTAGACGCGCAAAATAAAAAATCTGTTTCGCTTGAAACAGATTTTTTAGGATTCTTTATCTAATTCGGCACGAATGCTGAGTAAATCCTTTACGCGGTTCGGGTCTTCCTTGAAGTATTGAACTAACGATTCAATACATGCTATGGAGTCCCAACTAAGATGATGCTCGATTCCCTCGACATCCTTATAAATATACTCTTCCTGAACACCAATCATGTCCAAAAATTCTTCAAGCAGCTGATGTCGATCTACGAGCCGCTTGCCGATTTTCTTTCCTTTGCTCGTCAATACAAGACCGCGATATTTTTCATAGATCAGATATTGATCCTTATCGAGCTTTTGTATCATCTTTGTCACGGATGAAGGATGAACCTCCAGTCCCTCAGCTATATCCGAGACGCGGGCATAGCCCTTCTCATCAATAAGCTGATAGATGCGCTCCAAATAATCCTCCATGCTCGGTGTTGGCATCAAATTCCCTCATTTCCTCACATTCAAAGCCGACATGCATATGAATAACGTTCTAAGAAACTCTTACTATTTTACATGGTTTGATCACCAAGTTCAACCTAAGCGGCTTTTTTTGAATTTTACCAGTCGTTTTTCACGTGCTATTCGCTCACACTAACAAAGATCATTACCGGGTGACACGGTGTTCAACATTCATTTTACGCAAAAGGAAGGAATCGTACTATGCCTACGATCACGGAATCCAAGGTCATTCACGCGAGAAAGCAGCATCCAGACGATAAGAAAGACGACAAGAAGGAATCATCATCTCGGAGAAAAAAACGAACCGGACATTTTATTCCTGATCTAGTTTATTTTGAACCAGATGCTCTACACTACCCCAAGGGGCAGAATATTATGAAGTGGGTCCAAGAACAAGGAATTCCGTATCAAATGACCACATCTCATAATCGCATTATGAACTTCCCTGGGGATACCGAAACAGCAAAATATCGCCTTGCAAAGCGTACCCTCGTCGTCGGCATTCGTAAGACACTGACATTCGATCAATCGAAGCCGTCCGCAGAATATGCGATTCCGATCGGTACGGGCTGCGTTGGGCATTGCCATTATTGCTACCTTCAGACAACGCTTGGGGCAAAGCCGTACATTCGGGTCTATGTCAACACCGATGACGTGTGGAATGCTGCAAAAACATACATTGCGGAGCGCGCACCTGAGATCACGCGCTTTGAAGCCTCATGCACCTCTGATCCGCTCAGCCTTGAGCATATAACAGGCAGCCTTTCTTTTTTAATCGAAAAAATGGCGCAAGAAGAGTATGGTCGGCTACGATTCGTAACGAAATTCCATCACGTCGAACCACTTCTTAGGCTTGACCACAACAAGCATACCGAAGTACGGTTCAGTATCAATGCGGATTACGTCATCCGCAACTTTGAGCCTGCGACCTCGAGATTCGAGGAGCGGCTTGAGGCCGCCGGAAAGATTGCACGCGCAGGCTACCCACTCGGCTTCCTGGTTGCCCCGATCTATCGCTATGAAGGTTGGAAAGAAGGCTATGATCAGCTGTTTGCACGGCTAAGAAAGGAAATGCCGGAGGATCTGACTTGGGATCTCTCCTTTGAACTTATACAGCATCGTTTTACCAAAACAGCCAAATCCGTTATCCTCAAGCGCTATCCTAATACAAAGCTGATCATGAACGAGGAAGAGCGCAAATACAAATGGGGACGCTATGGACAAGGCAAATACGTCTACCCAGATGAGCAAGCGAAGGAACTTAAAGAATATATATCCGAACGTATTTATTATTACTTCCCGACCGCTCGCATTTTGTATTTTACTTAACTCTGTGAAAAGTTCTATACAAAAAAGACCACCTGCCGCAGCATGTGGTCTTCTCTTCCTTCATTTACGTGTTATTCAGCAGCCAATCCGGCGTAAACTGCAAAAGCCAGATATTAATCTTGGTTAGCTGATCCGTAAAGAGCAGCACACCCATGATGATCATAAATATCCCGCCAACCTTCATGAGCATCGCAGAGTACTTGGTTAGCCACTTCGTTGAACCGATGAAGAACGCCAGAATGAAAAACGGGATGGCAAAACCAACCGCATAAGCCGTGGACAACCAGAACCAGGATCCTGGGTCTTGTGTCGCTAAAGAAAGGATCGCGCCAAGAATTGGTCCAATGCATGGAGACCATCCAGCGGAGAAGCCAATCCCGAATAAAAATGACCCTAAATAACTGCCTCGCTTGCCAGCGAGCTGCCACTTTCTTTCCTTAAGCAGAACCTGCGGCTGAAAGACTCCGATTAAAAATAATCCCATAAAAATAATAAGTAGTGCTGCGATCTGTCTAACGACATCTCGGTATTGAACAAGCAAGCTTCCAAATACACCAGCGCTGAGCCCAAGAGTGTAAAAGACTGCGCTAAAGCCAAGAATAAAAAATAAGGTATGGCTAATCGTCTTCCAACGTACTTCGCGCTTGGTCCGGTTTTCTTTGAGCTCATTCACCGACATCCCGGTAATCACCGACAGATAGGACGGATATAAAGGCAAGCAGCAAGGCGATATAAAGGAAACCATGCCCGCCCAAAAGGCAATCCAGATCGTAACAGTCATAGGTTCACTGCCTCCATGTCACTTGGTCATATTGACAGTTTATACCTTAACTCCCTTGCGTACAAGCATCGTTAGGATAAGAATGGCAATGAGAAGAAGCACAATTGTTGCACCTGGCGCTAAATTCCATACGCCAGCAGCGATTAAGCCCCCAATAACAGCAAACTCCGATACGAAAACAGAAGCAATAATCGCTTTTTTGAAGCTTCTCGCAATCAGTAGGCTAATCGCCACTGGAATCGTCAATAGCGCGGATACAAGCAACGCACCAACGATCTTAATCGCCGCGCTTATGACTAATGCCGTTAGCACGGTCAGGGCCATATTGAACCAACGAACCGGAAGGCCGTTTACAGCTGCCGTATCTTCATCAAAGCTTAATAGGAACATTTCCTTGAAGAAGATGATCATGAACCCGATGACGATAAGCGTAACAACACCGACTACGACAAGGTCCAAGCTGTTCAAAGTATAGATGCTGCCGAAAAAGTAGTTGTTCACGTTCGCGTTAAAATTGCGGCCAAGGGTAAAGAACAAAGACGCAAGCGCGACCCCGCCTGACATAATCACCGCGATAGATAGCTCCGCGTAAGTCTTATATGCTTTGCGAAGCTTCTCCACGGCAAAGGAACCAATCAAGGCAAATACCAAGCCCGCTCCTATCGGATACACACCTACCAAGAAGCCGAGCGCAACCCCCGCAATCGTGACATGGGCTAACGTATCCCCTATCATGGATAATCGTCTCAGCACCAAGAAGATGCCGAGCATCGGTGCCGTAACGCCGATTAGCACGCCGCCGAGCAGCGCACGCTGAAAAAACTGTGAGGACAATATATCAATTAACATAAGTTCTCCTTTTCTGAAATGGAATTAAGCCATCACGCTATGCGTAAGATCCTGCTCTGCACATGGCTGCTCGTGGGAATGCTTGCGATAAAAGTTCAGCTTGCCGCAGCATTGCACAGGCTCGGATCCAAGCCATGAATTGACTAACTCCAGATCATGAGAAACCATGATAAAGGTCATCTGATGATGGGCATGTAGATGCTGGAGAAGCTTGAAAAAGTCTTTTTGTGTTTCAATATCGATGCCGACTGTAGGCTCATCCAAAATAAGAAGCTCCGGTTTGTTGACCATTGCACGTGCCAAAAAGGCGCGCTGCTGCTGACCGCCTGACAGTTGGCCGATTCGTTTGTCTGCTAAATTCTCGATCTTCATGACCTTTAACGCGTCATGGCACTTTTCCTTATCCTGATGAGATAACCGACGGAACATATTCCGCCGGTTATACATGCCAGATTGCACAACTTCCATGACCGTTGCCGGAAAAAGAGGATTGAAGCTGTTCTTTTGAGGAACGTAGCCGATTCTCTCCCAATCCTTGAACTGCTGTACAGGAGTACCAAAGAGCCGCACATCACCTGCTGTCGGCTTCAGCAAGCCCACCATAAGCTTCAGCAGTGTGGTCTTGCCCGCTCCGTTTGAGCCGATCAGCCCAACAAAGTCGCGCTCGTAGACGCTAAAGTTGACGTCTTCAAATACATTTTGATTTTCGTATCGATATGCCACATGCTGAAGCGATATAATTTCATTGTGACATTGATTGAGTTCATTCATGTCATACGCTCACTTTCTTCGCTGTAGAAGCGATTCCGCTTACTTTAGAGCTTTGACCAGATTCTCTAGATTTCTCTCCATGAGTGAAATATACGTATCTCCAGCCTGCTCCTGCTCTTGCGTCAGACCTTCAAGCGGATTCAGGACAAGTGTCTCCACTCCCGCTTCACTAGCAAGCGTGCTTGCAAGCTGATCTGTAACAAGCTCTTCAAAGAAAATATACTTCAATCCCTTCTCCTTCACAAGCTTGGAAAGTTTAACAATTTCTTGTGCGGTTGGCTCAGCCTCTGGCGACAAGCCCATGATCGAATGCTGAGTCAACTGATAATCGCGTGCTAGGTATCCAAATGCCTGATGGGATACGACGATCTCTCGATGCGTGACATTGGCCAGCTGATCCGTATACTTCTGGTCAAGCTCCTCAAGCTTCTTATGAAGGACTTGATAACGCTCCTCATAAAGCTTTTCATGAGCAGGGTCTGCTTCACTTAACGCCTGCTTTACGTTCTTCGCCATTATCAAGGCCGACTTTGGACTTACCCAAGTGTGTGGATCCAAACCACCGTGGTCATGATCGTGATCGTGCTCTTCTTCTGCTGCATGATCATGTTCTTCTTCGGATTCCTCCGTTTGAATCAAGTTTATGCCTTGGCTTGCCTCCACCATCTTAACCTGAGAATTGGCATCCAAGCCTTTCTTGAAGTCATCGATCCAACCTTCAAAGCCAGCACCCTGGTATAGAAGCAGCTGCGCTTTCGATGCATTCTGGAGATCAAGGCTCTTAGGTGTCCAATCATGAGGCTCGACCCCTGTTGGAATCAAGTTCATCACATTCACTTCTTCGCCGCCAATCTCGCTTGCCATATAATACAAAGGATAAAAGCTGGTTACGACATTTACTTTTCCCTCTACAATCTTGCCTTGGCTTGTATTCCCGCAGCCTGCTGCAAATACGAGCAGACCAAGCATCATAATGGTGACAACATACAGGACAGGCTTCCTCTTCATTGTTCCTCTCACTCACGAATCTCTCCTTTTGCTCCCTGTTCTATGTAATTCATACGCTTATCTTGTTCGTAATGATTACTATTAAGATTATAGGCAGGGGGATTGGATCTGTCAACGACTTTATTCGTAATGAATACTATTAGTTTTCCTAGAGGCTGATAAGCTGCCCTTATTATTAGCTGCCCTGGAGAAAGATATAATCGCAAATAGCCGCCGCACTCTTCATCAAGTGCAGCGGCTATTGCGCTCATATGAACGTAATTCGTCTTCGCCTATTACTTCACAATCGCTCCGTTAGGCATGCCGTCCGCAACCGTTGCAAGCGTAAGCTCGCCATCCTTGGATGCTGCCAGCACCATGCCCTGGGATAATACGCCGCGAAGCTTAACTGGCTTCAGATTCGTGACAACAATAACCTTCTTGCCCACAAGCTCCTCTGGCTTGTAATACTGAGCAATGCCGGAAACGACTTGTCGCTCTTCATAGCCAAGATCAAGCTCCAAGCGAAGCAGCTTGTTCGCTTTAGGAACCGGCTCTGCATGCTTTACTTGTGCAACGCGAAGTTCAATCTTCGCAAAGTCGTCAATACCGATCTCAGGTAGATGTTCAACCTCTTCTGCTTCAACAGCCTCAGCTTTCGCCGGCTCCGCAGTCACAGCCTGCGCTTTAGCACCACCCATATCAGATAGAATAGCTGCTACTTCTACTTCGACCTCAAGGCGAGGGAAAATCGGTTGATCCTTCTCTACCTTCGTTCCTGCAGGAATCAAGCCAAATGTACGCGCTGCGCTCCATGCTGTTAGTTCACCAGCAGCAATGCCCAGCTGCTTCCAAATATTCGCAGGAGTTTCAGTCAAGAACGGTTGCAGAACGATCGATGCAATGCGCAGGCTTTCTGCTAGGTGACTCATCACGGATGCAAGCTCGCCGATCTTCGCTTCGTCCTTCGCAAGCACCCATGGCTGTGTTTCATCAATGTATTTGTTTGTACGGCTGATAAACTGCCACAGTGCCGTCAAAGCTACGGAGAACTCCATGTTCTCCATGGCAGCATCCACTTTGTTCAAGGTGTCTTCTGCGTAGTCCTCAAGCGCTTTATCAAAGGCTGTAACATGGCCTTCATAGGTTGGAATAACACCGTCAAAGTATTTATCGATCATCGCAACAGTACGATTAAGCAAGTTGCCAAGATCGTTTGCAAGGTCAAAGTTCACGCGCTCTACAAAGCCTTCTGGTGTAAACGCACCATCAGACCCAAAAGGAACTTCACGAAGCAGATAGTAGCGGAGAGCGTCAAGACCGTAACGATCGATCAGTTTCACAGGATCAACGACATTGCCCTTGGACTTGGACATCTTGCCATCCTTCATCAAGAGCCAGCCATGGCCAAACACTTTCTTTGGCAATGGAAGGTCCAGCGCCATCAGCATAATCGGCCAATAGATCGTATGGAATCGAATGATTTCTTTTCCTACCAAATGCACATCAGCAGGCCAATATTTATCATAAAGTGTTGTATCTTCTGTGCCATAGCCAAGCGCTGTAATGTAGTTGGAGAGAGCATCAATCCACACATAGACCACATGCTTAGGATCGCCCTTAACCTTCACGCCCCAATCAAAGGATGTACGGGACACAGCAAGATCCTCAAGTCCAGGCTTGATAAAGTTGTTGATCATCTCATTCTTGCGGGATTCCGGTTGAATGAAGTCTGGATGCTCCTCATAATACTTCAGAAGACGATCCGCATATTTGCTCATGCGGAAGAAATAGCTCTCTTCCTTCACAAGATCAACAGGGCCTCCGCAGTCTGGACAACGCCCATTATCCAATTGACGTTCCGTGAAGAAGGACTCACAGGATGTACAATACCAGCCTTCATACTCCCCTTTATAGATGTCCCCTTGCTGAACAAGCTGATCGAAGATCTTCTCTACAACTTTCTTATGTCTGTCTTCTGTTGTACGAATAAAGTCATCGTAGGAGATGTCGAGCTTCTTCCACAGATCCTTAATGCCAACAACAATATCGTCTACAAATTGCTGAGGCGTAACGCCTGCTTCATTTGCTTTCTTCTCAATCTTTTGACCATGCTCATCCGTTCCCGTCAGGTAACGTACATCATAGCCATTTAAGCGCTTATAGCGTGCCATTGCATCACCGGCTACCGTCGTATAGGCGTGACCTATATGAAGCTTAGCACTCGGGTAATAGATCGGTGTTGTGATATAAAACGTCTTTTTCTCACACATACTTGATGACCTCCTTGGCAATTTAAAATGCTTCAACCCATTCTCTGCATTTCTAAACGGATTATCTTAAAAAAGCATACAAAAAAACTCTCATCCGCTTGGGACGAGAGTTTAACTCACGTGGTACCACCCAAATTCCCGATTGCCTGATCGTTATGTAAAGATTGCAGCGGCAAACGGCTTCATTGTGGCTGTTCCTACAGCCTAGACTCCATAACGGGAATCAACCGCCTGATCCTTACTGCCTACTAAAGCAGGACACGCTCGAATCAGGACCCTCCTGGACCATATTCTGAAGACGGACCATACCGACTCGCAGCAACGCCGGCTCTCTGCGATGGCTCTACCTCATACTCATCCATTCATTGGGGATATACATAATATAAACAACAATATATCGCAAGGATTGTACTCCTGTCAAGGACACTTCTAGTTCATGAGTATGCCCAGCTAGGTCATCCTCGATTCCTATTCCGAATGCTTCTTCGGGGGAACCTTATCGACTCCTCCTGGATGGAACGGATGACACTTTGCAATTCGCTTCATGGCAAGCATGCTCCCCTTGAGAGCGCCATGAACTTCAATTGCTTCCAGGGCATATGCAGAGCATGTCGGATAGAATCTGCACGTTGGCGGCTTCAGGGGCGATATATAACGCCGATAGAACAGCACCGGTGCTTGCGCGACTCGCTTGCCAACGCTTCGTTCCTCCTCCTGCCCAACAGTTTCTGATTCTTGAGAATCATTCATGTTACTCACCTGTCTTTGCATGATGCTCAAGTGACTGACAAGCTTCGCAGTAGCCGAATACTTCAAACTTGTGCTTTACGACTTGGAAGCTGCCAGGAACATCTGTCATCGGCATTGGACAAAAGTGAATTGGATACGTCTTCTCGCATTGCAAACAAATCATATGATGGTGGTGCTCGCCTGCAGCACAATGAACGCGGAACTTCATGCCATCTTCAAACACAATCTGCTCCAGCACTCCAAGCTCATGCATCACTCTAAGGTTACGGTACACCGTATCAAAGCTCAATCCGGAATATTGGCGACCCATATACTCATAAACATCCTTTGGCGATAAATACCCGTCCGTCTCTGCAAACAGCTTCGCCAATGTACGGCGTTGATCAGTAATTCTGAGTCCTTTTTCCGACATACGATCCAACATTTCTTGAGTGTTCAACATTATAAGCCCCTCCTGCTTCTATAATGCTCCATCTCTGTTTTCTTGTCAAACCAAGGGCTTCCATCTTCATAAAAAAAGAACTAGCCGGGAGTCAAGGGCCCCCGGCTAGTTAGCTGTCGCTCAAGTATAATGAATTAAGAGTGCGGTTTGGGAATTGGCTGGAAGATCAAGTTTACTGGCATGGAGCTTCCTGCAGCCGGCGTAAACAAGATTTCAACCTTTTCTTCTTTATCTCCTGTACGGTAAACGATGTTAGCTTTATTCGCATCGCGCAATACACCGTTGGTTGGCAGTTGAACCGTCTCTCCATTTACAAGCAGTGCACCCGCATAAGAGCCTCCGCGTCCGTTGAAGGAAATCGCCGTGTTAGGGGCAACACGATTTAAGCTCACTTTATACAATACGCCGTAGTTACCTGCATTGTTTTTTTGTTGTCCTGTAACAGCGTCCCAGCCCTGAATAATCGGGTCATTCGTATTGTCACCGAACACTAAGCGTGAAGTCGTGTCGCCAATCAACTCATCCACCGTGAATGTACGGTCTGCATTGTTGAACGTTCCGCGAATATGATTGTCATTGGATTCAAGGATATCAAGCTTAGACAGTTCCTTTAGCACATCCTTGCCGGATTCCAGCGCGACAATTTGGTACTGAACATTGTTGTCTGCAAAGAAATCTGCATACATGGAATAGATATGATCAGGCTTCAATGGAACTTGGCTAAGCTCTGGGATAAATACCTTAGCTTCGCCTGGCTTCAATACTTGCTGAGACATCGACCCACTAATATTGCGGAAGGAGTCAAAGTATTTAACCGCTGCACGCTTGCCTGTTTCCTGCGGATATGGGTTCGGACCAGCCAGTCCGTAATGCTCTACTTCTACTGTTGTAGGCGTAGAGGAAATGTTTTTCACGACGATGTACAGATTCATATTCTTCGCTGTTGCATTCTTATGATGCATGAAGATTCGTGTACCGCCAGTGATGGTATCTTGATAAATAATTCCGTTCTCTTTAATCGATTCCGGACTGTTCGAACGGAACATCGTGCGTTGGTTGTGACGAATCGTCGGCTTTATAAGCTTCATCGTTGTAATGGAGCTGCCCTTGAAGTCGTACACCTCTCCTGGCTTCGAATACACGAGATTGAACTCTTCAAACGTGTAAAGAAGATCATTCGTTACCGTGATAGTCTTCGCAATTTCATTCTGATAGCCAAGATTGTCCGTTACACGCAAAGTAATCGTATAGCGGCCTGGTTCAAAGAATGCAGGCTTGTTGTTGTTCCATTCGTATTCGAGCGTTGAACCTTGGTCAGCGGAGCTAAGATCTGTATATTGAACGAGCTCACCCATTTTATACGTTTCTTTATCCGTTTTAAAATCAGCAATAGGCGGCTCATGCTTTGGCAATACGTTAAAAGTTTCGCTGTATGGTTCACTCCATGCACCTGTTTCATCTTGAACGCGAAGCGTTACAGTATGTAGTCCTGGCTCGGAGTAAATCGTTTCAAGCCCCGTCCACTCTTGGTTGATAATTTGAAGTCCGCGAGGATGATAGGATTCATCCGTGACTTTTACTTCTGTCTGCGTGGCATAGATATCTTTAGGCCCAATTGTGAACTTTGCAACAGGCTCTGCTGTTAGATTTACAATAATACGCTTCGTTGATGCTTCCCATTTATAAGGCATCTGGAAAGCTTGCAAAGCGGATGTAAGGGGTACCATAAAGGTGCCATCCTGAAGGTAGGACGTTCCGCTCATTTGTGTTGGTACGCCATCGACCTTGTAGCTTTTCGTACCAATCTGATAGCGAAGCTCCTTGTTCGCAAAGGATATAATGGATTCCTTCGTCTTGCTGTCATAATCAAGCTTAGCGCCAAAGCGTTCAACAAGTGTACGCAAGGAAACAAAGGATACGCCGTTTTTTACTGTAATCGGCTGTGGTGCACGGTACTCCACATTGTTTTGCACCATCAGATTGCTGTTCGCTACAATTACGAGAACGTCGTCGCCATAAATGCTTGTATCAATGCTGTTCGGATTAACCGGAGATTTTCCGTTATTTAGATCCTGGCCTGTACCTTGATTGTTTGATTGACCAGCACCATCTGTGCCATCACCATTTGTAGACGATGTATGCCCATCTTCAGTTGAGCCCGTTTCTTCACTCACTGTTTGCTGATCATGTTGCTGCTGCTCTGTAAGAGTTGCTGATTGATCCTGCTGTTGTTCATTCGTCGTCTGTTGTTTGTTCGCTTGAGTCGGCACGCTTGCTTCAGCTGAAGCAACGGTTACAACTCCCGTTAGCTGCGTTGCCAGCAAACAAGCTAACAGCAGACTTTTCCACTTCATGCTCACCATTATCCCGTTCTCCTCATCCATCAATATCTGCGTTTAAATGTATCCATGTTCATGCATGTGAACATCCCTGTGTTCATGCATACATAATCATAGACGTATAACCCGGCAGAAAGTTGCTGTAAGCTTATGGCATTTTCGTCTTTATTTACTCAAATCCCTATGGACTAACTCAATTAGGACATGATTCGCTGTCGCTTACAACACCTTTCTCCTGTTTAAAAACAAACTATATATTAACATTTAGTCTAGATTCCGTAAATCAATATTCCCAAAATATTGACCTATGCGGGAAACGAGTGTTCAACTTTTTCCTTGTCTAAGCAAGTTGGATTGACAATGTTTAGGTGATTATAGTAAGGTTAATTCACCGAATAATCAGAACGTATGTTTCTGTTTTTTTGAAACAATCATGTTAACTTGTTTCATTTCTAATTGATATCATCGATTCGAACTCGATTTCTATGCTGCAACTCTTCTTCGTCACTTTAAGCAAGCAGATTACGCTGCAAACTTCACCAGGATCGCTTTCGATCTCTAATCATTATGAATAAAGGAGACCTTTTTGTGAATCCATACACCCAAGGCGCATTACATCACATCCATGTCGCTATATCGTCTATCCTCCAGATCATGGAGCAGCTAGATGAGACCGAACTATCCTTCCGCCCTACACCAGACAAGCACTCGATTGGTGAATTGCTTGAGCATCTTAGTCTTATTTGCCTAGCAGATGTTCATATTGGAGATGGCGCTTCTGAGCCGTTTATGGCCGAATTCTATGTTCAGCATCAGCTGAATCAGCTGCATGAGATGAAACAAGCGCTCCATCAGAATTATGAGGCTCTACGCGTACGTTATCTCGCTTATACGGAGAACGAGCTGTCTGAGAATATAACCGCTTACTGGGGCGTGACCTACACCCGTTATGAATGGCTGCTGGAGATACTTACTCATCTGTATCATCACCGCGGCCAACTGCATGCCATCCTCGTACATACGCTGCACCATGATCCTAAGATTGCTTTATTCGAGTAAACTTTGCCCGAGACGAGCTTGCTGAGCTTAATTCACAGGTTCCGTTACTTCACACTGTCATGCTGATCAGGATGTTATTTGCCTGGACGTACATCAAGAGTTTCAATAAAAAAATGCTCACCAGATAACAGTGAGCATTTCTTTTCTATTTGAATAGATATCAATTATTGATTTTGTAATTGAGTATGATAGCCATATGGATATTGCTCATTAATCGTAACTGGCAGTTGTCCAACAGATGGAATGTCGCCAAGCAGAGCTTTTGCAAGAGCTTCCATCATCATTGGACGATTTTCATAAGCACATACATAGGTCTTTACTTCTGGGAACTGGTTCAAATCATATGGATTGCGAGAAGCCGCCACAATAACGCGCAGTTTCGGATTCGCTGCAAGCTGCTTCACGATGCTGACTTGACCTTCATGCAAAGTTGCCACCGCATTGTATGTCACGACGATAACCTGTTCATACTGCTCTGCATGCGCAACCGTCGCTTGTACTTCGTCCTCGTCCGGATACGTACCAATGCGATATTCGTCAACATGAGGCATATGCTCAGCTAGTGCCGTAGCCAGCGTATAGGATTGAACGATTGGCTCATCCACCTCTGTACGCTGTCTCACCTCAGGCCAGATCACGATAGTACGTGCTTCTTTCGCAACAGGAAGCTGACCTTCATCCTTAACCAGTGTAATGCTCTTCTCGTTAATCTGCTCGACAACAGCCTTAGATGCCTTGGAGCCAAAGCCTGCCGCATAAGATTCATCAATCGTGATCAGTTGATCCATGCTGCGCTTCGCTTTGAGCGCAAGGATACGATCAACGGAAGCATCGATATGCTCTTCCGAGATACGGCCATCACGAACAGCTTGAATCAATGCTTCAATCGCTTGCGATTGCTCGGCATAACGATGGCTAATCAGGATAAGATCTGCTCCCGCTTGAACGGCACGAATAGTGCCTTCAGGAATGCCGTACTCTTTAGAGATCGCGTGCATCTCAAGACAGTCTGTAACGATAACTCCTTGGAATCCAAGACGCTTACGAAGAAGATCAGTAAGCACCTTGCTTGAGATGGTCGCTGGAATGCTGTCTGGTTCAAAGGCTGGGAACATGACGTGTGCGGTCATGATGCAGTCAACGCCTTCTTCAATCGCCTTCACGAATGGAGCAAGCTCCACGTTGAACAAACGCTCCTCATCATGTGGCACAGACGCAAGACCATGATGAGAGTCTACTGCTGTATCTCCATGACCAGGAAAATGCTTCGCTGTCGCAGCTACATTTGCATCCTGCAAGCCGCGAATCTGAGCTGCGCCCATCTTGGATACGAGCTCTGGGTTCTCACCGTAGGATCGAACACCGATGACCGGATTCTTTGCATTGTTGTTCACATCCACACTTGGAGCAAAGTTCATATTAATCCCCATGCGAAGCAGTTCTTCTCCGCAAATGCGGCCAGATTCATAGGCAAGCTTCTCGTCACGAGCAGCTCCTACTGCCATGTTGCTAGGAATCAATGTAATGTCATCCCAGTCAATGCGAGCAACCATGCCGCCTTCTTGGTCAATGCTAATGAACAGTGGAATATCTGTATGCTTGCGATTCAGTTCTTGAAGATCAAGCGACAGTTGTCCCACTTGCTCCTTATTTAATACATTCCGACGAAAATAAATAATGCCGCCCACATGATACTTTTCAATCAATGCTTTTGCACAATCGTCAATCTCCGGTGTTTGGAATCCGCACATCACCATTTGACCAATTTTCTGTTCTAGCGTCATTTGCTCTCTCTTCATCTTACC
Organism: Paenibacillus sp. 1001270B_150601_E10; assembly: GCF_015558675.1. Lineage (GTDB taxonomy): Bacteria > Bacillota > Bacilli > Paenibacillales > Paenibacillaceae > Paenibacillus_B. The sequence continues at coordinate 406,119 of NZ_JADMOL010000001.1, forward strand.
CCACCCTTATCCTTTGATATCAGCAGTATGGAACATATGATAAATTAAAGCCCTTACATTTACATCATAATGCCTTGAATGCGCTTTAGTCAATTTGGTTCTGATGTTTTTTCACTTTCACGAAAATCAGATGGCGTCATGCCGGTATATTTCTGAAACACCTTTGTAAAATAACGGCGCTCGGAGTAACCAACTGATATCCCGATTTGTGTAATGCTCTTGTCTGTCATCAAGAGCATCGATTTTGCAAGCTCCATCCGCTGCTTCGTCAAATATTCAACAAAGGTTTCGCCAAACTGGTTTTTAAAGAGCAAGCTAAAGTAGCTGCAGCTAATCCCCAAGTAATCCGAGATCTCATCCACACCGATATCAGAGCCCAAGTTGCGATGAATATAATCTTTGGCTGAGATCATAAGCAGCTCGCTTGATTTCTTGTTCATCGCATGCTCCTTCGACTGATCCAACAGTTGGCTCAAAGCATGGAGCAGATCCTTCATGCTCACGCTGTGTTGAAGCTTCTCCCACATCGCCTCTTCTTCATTCTTCGAGAGCAGCTCAAGTTCTCTCATCTCACGAAGCAGGTGAATGATGATGTAGTGCAGGAATTTTTCTGCCCTCATGATGGACTGCTCCGACATCAGCATTAAGCTATTTTGAAGATCGACAAGCCCTTGTTCGACCCGTTTCTTGTCATTGGACTTCATTCCTGAAAGGATTTCCTCTACGAGATGCCACTGCGACACCGAAGCGGCCTGACGCGCTGTTGAGCTCTCATCTACTGACACAAGCTGTTCTGCATCAGGATGAAGCATAAGCACCCGTTGTAGCCGCTTATACGCATGTGGTAGTGCAGGCATCGGGATTGGACCTGAATCCCATGCCACGCTTACAGACATCTTCACGTGCACTCTGACGGCACGCTGGATAATCTTAGCCCAATTCTCGGTGTCCTTTTCATTCACTTTATAGCGATCCCGCATAAATTGAAGAAGGACACACCATTCGCCCTCGCGGGTTTGAAGCACCGCATACTTCAGATCATCATCAGACAATGCATCCTGAAGCACGTTGCGAACGGCAAAGTTCCACAGTCTCCGCTCACTGTCTGACCATGACACGGTTCGTTGCGCATAATCATCAAGGTCAACCATGATGACGGTGTAAACAAGCTGATCAAGCTGAACATCTTCATCAACCATCGCATAGCTTGGGTTGCTGGAGGTGAAGCCCATAATAACATCAAACATCATCTTCTCATACGCCAAGCTAACCACTTTGCCCCAGCGACGCTCAGCCATCTTTTTCTCCATCATCGAAGAGCGCACCTCATCTGCAATCTTCGCGATGGTTTGCTCAAGCTCCTCATAATTAATCGGCTTCAAAATATAGTCACGCACGCCATGCTGGAGCGCTACACGCGCATATTCAAACTCCTGATAGCCCGTAAGCATGAGCACTTGGCTCTCCTGCCCCATCTTCCGAAGCTCTCTTAGAAATTCCATACCGTCCATAATCGGCATTCGAATGTCGCACAAGATCAGATCTGGAGAATGCTCCTTTACAATATCCATCGCTTCAGCACCGTTACGTGCTGTGCCGACTATTTCGATGCCAAGCTGATTCCAAGGAATAACGATCCTTAAGTTGTTCAAAATATGAATCTCATCGTCAACAAGCAATGCTTTTACACTCATAGATTCTCACCCTGCTCATATTTCGGTATTGTGCATTGAATGATGGTTCCTTTGCCTGATGCGGAACATACATACAATCCATAACGCGGACCATGTTGGATCCGAATTCGATCTGCTACGCTGCGAACGCCAAGTCCTCTGCGTTCTACATTCATCGTCTCTTGCAGCTGTGGAACGAGATTGTTAGATTCATCGGTCTCCATATACACAAAGCGCTGCAATTGTTCATTGGACATGCCTACGCCATTATCCTCCACGATGAGGTAGATGCGCTCTGCATCGCTATGTGCGGATATGCGGATCCAGCCCATCTCAGTCGTTCCGTCAAACGCATGCTGGATGCAGTTCTCAACCAACGGCTGAAGTGTCAGCTTCTGAATCATGTACTGCATAAGATCATCAGGCACATCAATCTCGAAGTTGAATACCTCATCAAAACGGAATTTCTGAATCTCCAGATAGCTTCTTAGATACTCAAGCTCCTGACGAATCGTGATTTCTTCCTTATCCTGAATGCTGATTCGAAGGATGTTGCCTAATCGGTATACCATTTGACTAACCTTTCGGCCTTGATTTTGAATCGCCAGCACATTGATAGATTCGAGTGTATTAAAGAGGAAATGCGGCTTGATCTGTGCCTGCAGCACCCTCATCTCGGCGGCCGTCTTCTGCTTTTGCTCCTGCTTCACCTGATCAATCAGATCATTTACACGATCCATAAGTCGGTTATAGCCCTTCGACAGTGTCGCCAGCTCGTCTGTGCCTTCTACGATGACTCGAGTATGAAGATCCCCATCCTCGACTTTGCGCATAAAGCGGACAATCCGTCCAATACTGTTCGTAATCCGATTCATAAACAGCATGTTAAACATGAATGCACCTAGAATGCAGACAGCGATGACAATCGATACCCAGCGAATATAATCAACCATTTCGTTCGACAGCGAATTCCAATCCCGAATCGAGACCAAGTGCCAATTGTAATTTGGCATCTCATAAGTTGAGACAATGCTTTGATCGACATTAAATTTGTCCTTATAACTGTAATAGCCCTTCGTAAGCTTCAAAGGCTTCGTCATCATATCCTGCAGAGTTTGTCCGGTATGAGACTTCTTATTGTCATATATAATGAATCCCTGATCGTTTACGATAAAGAATCGGGTATTCTCATTTTCATTTGCGGTATAGAACTTATTGAAGAAGGTGTCTAATTCCCACGTCTTCATCTGTACAACGGAAATCCCGATATTCTTCAATGTCGTCAAGTTCTTCACGGTTCGAATCTGGGTAAATACCGGCTCTGTACCTGTTATCTCAGGATACTCGTTCGGTCCGATCCATAATGGCTGCCCTTTAAGCTCCATTACTTCCTTATATACGGGATGCTCCTTGAATTGACTAAGAGGCATCTCATTAAATCCTTCTTTTGTGAAGATTCTCACGATTTCCGAATCAGAGAACCCTCTCAAGTTATAAAGAAATGCGTAGCTGATCGTTGGATGGTTAAATAACAGCTTCCTAAAGTTCTGCTGGCGCTCGATCTGCCTAATATAATCGATGCCCTCATCGCCTTCTCCAGCCTTTGATTCATCTACTTTCCCATTGCCTTCCCCTTGTTCCGATCCTGCTTCCTTATCAGAGGAAGCGTTATTCGAGCTAATAAGTTCCTGACTAGACGGATCTGGAGAGCTTAAGGCTTGCTTGAACACATCGTTTGCAATCCCGCTGTCCGTTACAATGTTAATTTCATCAAAAATGTACGTAAGGCTTTGTCCAATGGCTCGCATGGAGAATTCCGCCTGTTCACTATACTTCTTCTCTAGCAGATGGAATGTAATCAAAAACGTTGTTGTTGCAAAGAAAAATAAAGGGATAATGATCAGAAGAACAAATCCGCTAAATAATTTATAACGTAAGTTCATCTTTTCATTACCCCTTTAATTGTTGAAATATGTGAATCTGTGGTGATAGTACCCACATTTTAGCATGAATGCGTTTTAAAATCACTAGTAAAAGTAGAGAATATTATCCCTTAACCGAACCTGCAGTCAATCCTTCAATGATTTGTTCCTGAAGAACAGCGTAGATAACCATTACCGGTACAACGCTATAAACAATACCTGCTGACATTTGAGCATAGTTGGTGTTATATGCATCTCGGAAACCAACCATTCCAACTGGAAGTGTTCTTAATTCGTCTGTTGAGATAAAGTAGTTGGCGAGCAAGAACTCGTTCCAGTTTCCAAGAAAGTTAACGATGAATACCGTAACCATTGCAGGAACAGTAAGCGGAATAATCATCTTTACAAATATCCCGATAGGTCCTAGTCCATCTACAACGGCTGCCTCCTCCAGTTCACTCGGGATCGATCTCATAAAGGCAGCTAATATGATGACCGAGAATGGAATTGCGACCGCTGTGTACGGAATATACAGTGCCCAGTGGGAATCTAGAATATTCATTTTGCGAATCAAGCCGTAGATTGGAAGAATCAAAGCGTTTCCTGGAATCAGCATCCCGAGCAAAATGAACTGAAAGAGCCACTTGCTCATCTTCACGTAGCGCATCCGGGTAATCGCATAGGAAGCCATTGATGCTATAACGATGGTTGTAATGGCTGCCGCTACGGAAATATACAAGCTGTTGAAGAAATAAGTGCTGATCTTCGCATTAACCCAAGCTTGCACGTAGTTATCCCAGATAAAGGTTGTTGGAATGCCGAACGGGTTCGATGAAATCTCGGCATTGTTCGATTTGACGGAAGAAAACAGGACGAACAAGAAAGGGAATAAGATGATGGCCAAATAGCCTAGCAAGAAGATGTGATTAACGCTTTTCTTAAGTGATTTGATCATCAGTATTCAATCCTTTCTACCCGACGTGCAACCAAGATCTGATAAACGGCCGTGATGATTAATGTAAACACGAAGATCAGAACGGCGATACTGTTACCAAAGCCATACTTGAAGCTTGTGATCGAGTTGCGCAGCATGTACGTCGCCATAACATCCGTTGCTCCAGCAGGCCCGCCCTTAGTCATTACAAGCACGATATCCGCTGCTTTCATCGCCCCGGCGATAGACAGCATGATTACGACAGATACGATGGGCATAATAAGCGGTACCGTGATCCGTAATGCACGCTGGACGCCAGTAGCGCCGTCGATCATAGCAGCCTCATCCAGTTCCTTCGGAATGGATAGGATTGCAGCCAGTACCATGACAATATAGAAACCTGTCCATTGCCAAGCGTTTGTGATTAGAATGGAAATCATCGCCCAGCTCTTGTCTGATAGCCAATAGATCTTCTCTACTCCAAATACGGACAGGATCTGATTGAACAAGCCGATATCTGGTTCATAAATAAAGCCCCACAAGATACCAATTACAGCTGTCGACATAACTGACGGCATAAATACCGCAGTCTTATAAAGCCCTCTCAAACGCTTGACATTGGAGATGAGCAAGGAAAAGATAATGATAATCGGCACCTGGATGAACAAGGAGAAAAGAATGAAATACCCGTTATTCTTAACCGAACTCCAGAATTCACCGTCGCTCATCACAGTGGTATAGTTTTCTATCCCGATAAATTTTACATTTTTCGAAATTCCATTCCAGCTCGTAAAACTATAGTAGATCGCATCCATGATTGGATATATAAAGAATGCAATGAATAGTATGATCGCTGGTAAGACGAAAAGTATATAGGTGAGTGGTTTTCTTAGTGTCTTGTCCATGGTCTCGCCTCCGTCCATTCCTCATTCGTTAAGCCAAAGCCTACGAACTATATCTGTTGCTAGAAGTGAAGAGGACACCACCCTCCAAGGATGGTTAGGCAGTGTCCTCCTTCATGCTACTTATTCGCTTGCATTGGCTTTCTCTTGAACTGCTTGGACTTTATCAAGAACTTCTTGTGGAGTTGCTTCTCCGCCAATCATCTTCTGGATCTCTTTGCTAAGCTCTGTATTTACGTCAGCTTGAACAAGAGCGTCGAATGCAGGCCATTTGTATTTTACATTTTCCAAAGTGCTGATAATTTCTTTCATGAGGTCGTTAGATACCACTTCGTTCATTTTATCAGTTGGAATTTGCATAGCTGGCAATACGCCATCCTCTTTCAAACCGCGAACTTGCATCTCTTCGCTGTAGAGGTTCTTGATGAAGGACTTCACAGCTGCGAGTTTTTGCTCATCATCTGCAACTTTTGCAGAGAATGCATAGCCATTGTTGGAGTCTTGCATGATGCTGTAGCCATCTCCAGCGTTGAATGGAGGCATTAGGAAGAATCCGATCTTGCCAACCATGTCGCCTGCTTGTGCTGGATCCAAGAAGACGGAGTTTGCCCAAGATCCGTCAAACATCATGATCGCTTCGCCATTGATGATTTGGTTGCGTTGGTCGCCGTATGCTAGGCCAAGCTCACCTTTTTTGTAGTAGCCCTTTTGAATCCATTCTTGGTGCTTCGCAAGCGCTTGTACCATTTTAGGATCATTCCACTTGGTTTCGCCCTTTTTGAAGCCGTAAGTAAAGTCAGAACCCGCTGTGTAAGCCCATAGGTTGTTGGTTGTCATCAAAGGCACCCATGCATCTTTGGACGCTTGTGCAAAAGGAATCTTGCCGTCCGCCTTGATCTTCTCAGCCAACTGCTCGAGCTCAGCGATTGTAGTAGGAGCCTTCAAGCCTTTTTGCTCAAAGTATTCTTTATTATAGAAATAGCCTTCAATGGAACCCCCGATTGGTAAACCATAAACCTTGCCGTCCACTGTCCATGGATCGAGCGCTGTACCGAACTTTTCTTTTAAACCAAGCTCTTCGATGATGGAGGTGATATCAAGCACCAAGCCTTCTTTCGCAAATACACCTACATCTGGTGAACCGAATGCGTCGAAGATATCAGGCGGATTGCCTTGCGCCATCTCGCCGCGAAGCTTTTCCTTACGGTTCACTTCAGAATCAACGCCGTCTAGCTTAATCGTAAGTCCTTCATTCTCTGTTTCCGTTGCTTTTACAACATCTTCAAGGATAGCTAATCGATTTTTCTTGGCTTCACCAAGCTGCGTGTGGCGAAGGGTCAATTCGAATGGTTCAACTTTCTTTTCTTCACCTGGCTTGTCATTCGTTGCTGTATCACCGGAGTTACCAGAGGAAGAGCTGCCGCATGCTGCTAGCAAGGATGTTGCTACGAACAAGAGTGTAAGCATCATAACCAAACTCTTTTTCATCTTTACGACCTCCCTATATGGTTTAGATCTTCATTCCTTGTTACACCTTTATTATAAGATGAGGCCTTAGTCCTGATAAGGTCGTTATTTCCACAGAAAGGGGATAATATTATCTACTTCTATGTTGTAGAAATGTGTCCCTACCCACTCCTTCATGACTCCAAACCACACTATTTGATAAGTAACGCACGATATCATGAAGAAAAAAGAAAAAGCTGTCCTTCTCTAAAGGACAGCTACACATGTATATGATAAAGAAAAATGATCATGATCCGATTTACTCTAATTGAGTGGGATCATAACTCATCCCATATTGCGTTAATGGACTATTCTTAATCTGATATTGATGAATCACCTTCAGCCCATAATGCTCATATATTGGGAGATTTCGTGCATTTTGAGTCTCCAGTGTCATGACAAGCCCCTCTTCTCTGCTCATCCGAAGCAGCGGCCGCATAAAGCTTGACATGATTCCTTGTCCGCGATACGGACGTTGGACCACAAGCATATCCAGGTGCATATAAGGTCGTTCCTCAAGCAGGGAAAGCCATGCTGAGCTAGCCTTATTCAAAGTACGAAGGCCTCTAACGAAGCCCTTCAAGCCGATATAACGGCAGATAGGCATGGCCTTGAAGATAGCCCTCAATATTCGTGTACCGTAGACAGCGCGTGCCTTTAACGTATTCTTAAAACGATCGGAATAAAAGACTAGGCCAACAGCCTCCATCTGTGGAGATGTAGCTAAAAGGTCGGAATACGGGTAAAGCATGTCCAAGTAGGATGCAAAGAAGTGGACGAGAACCTGTTCTCTGCGGCTCTCATTAGGAAGGATAAACTGATATAGCGGATCATGTACGAATTGGGAAGCCATAATTTGTGCGGCTTGCTTGATTTCATTTCTGTCTAATTGGATAAGCGCTTCGTGCTGACAAATAGTTCCACCTCATGTCTAGTAGGATTGCATGTTGTAAGGTCACTCCAGTGAAATGTTCCCTACTTCTTATCATAGAACGATCGTGCTTTGGAATCAAATGATGAATCAATGAGACATACATAAAAGATACCCCTTGCCAGAAGAGGTATCTCGTGAACGGCATATGAAGGTATGATTGCATCAAGCCTGCTGCATCGTCTCTTGTCTTCCTTGCTCAATCAAGCGCTTCGCACGCTCAACCTCTTCATCAGTTGGCGAAGGAACACCTTCCAAGGGATACTTTTCTCCAAGCGCTTCCCACTTGTAAATTCCCATTTGATGATAAGGTAGAATATCGATCTTCTCTACCCCTTTTAAGGTACCGATAAAGCGTCCAAGATCAAGCAAATCTTGTTCATCATCATTTTTCGTTGGTACAAACACGTGGCGAATCCACATTTTCTTGCCATGATCAGACAGCCAGCGAGCGGTTTCTAATATCCGATGATTCGGAACCCCTACGAGATCGATATGTTTCTCATTGTTAATATGCTTAAGATCAAGCAGGAACAAGTCTGTTACATCATAAAGCCCAGCAAGCTTGTTCGGATCATTGACACCGTTCGTATCAAGCGTTGTATGAAGGTTCCAGCGTTCTTTCACCGCTTTGAACAATTCCTTTACAAACTCGCCTTGGAGGGTCGGCTCACCGCCGGAAACGGTAAGACCGCCGCCAGAAGAACGGTAATAGTTCAGATACGGCTCGATCTCGCTGAGCGCTTCCTCAAGGGTCATCTCCTTGCCGCCTTTAAGATCCCATGTATCACGGTTATGGCAATATTGACACTTTAATGCGCAGCCCTGCATGAATAAGATAAAACGAATGCCTGGGCCATCAACCGTACCAAATGTTTCTAGAGAATGTATACGTCCAATCATGTCATTGCCATTCCTTTCATTTATGACCTTGTTCGAAATAAAGAGAAAGGACGTACCCGCCCTGAACGAACACGTAAAGTACCGTATAGTTCAGCTGCAGATACGCCCTATTAGCATGCGTCGTTCACACGCTCTTCATGCAGTCATTACATGGAGCTGTGGAATGTACGATGAATAACATCAAGCTGTTGTTCACGAGTTAATTTGATGAAGTTAACCGCATAACCCGATACACGGATGGTAAGCTGCGGATAATTTTCTGGATGATCCATCGCGTCAAGCAGCTGCTCACGGTCGAACACGTTAACGTTCAAGTGATGAGCGCCATTGTGGAAATATCCATCCATCATGGACACGAGATTGCTCTTACGAGTATCGCCGTCTTTACCAAGTGCTTTTGGCACGATGGAGAAGGTATTGGAGATACCATCCAAGCTGTGCTCATAAGGCAATTTTGCAACAGAGTTCAAGGATGCAAGCGCACCTTTCTTATCGCGTCCGTGCATTGGGTTCGCACCTGGTGCGAATGGTTCGCCAGCTTTACGTCCGTCAGGCGTTGTACCTGTCTTCTTACCATATACTACATTAGATGTAATGGTCAATACGGATTGTGTAGGCATAGCATTGCGATATGCTTTGTGCTTGCGAATCATGTTCATGAATGTTTCAACCAATTCAACTGCGATGCTGTCAACGCGGTCATCGTTGTTACCGTAGCAAGGGAATTCGCCTTCAACCTCAAAGTCTACTGCGATTCCTTCCTCGTTGCGGATTGGTTTAACTTTAGCGTATTTGATTGCGCTCAAGGAGTCAGTCGCAACGGACAGACCAGCGATACCGCAAGCCATTGTACGAAGGATCTCACGGTCATGAAGCGCCATTTCGATACGCTCATAGCTGTATTTGTCATGCATGTAGTGAATAACGTTCAATGTGTTCATGTAGAGCTTAGCAAGCCATTCCATCATTTGCTTGAAGCGTTTCAGAACTTCATCGTAATCCAATACATCACTTGTGATTGCTGGATATTCTGGGCCTACTTGAACGCCAGATTTTTCGTCTTTACCACCGTTGATCGCGTAAAGCAAGCATTTTGCCAAGTTTGCGCGAGCGCCGAAGAATTGCATTTGTTTACCGATGCGCATTGCAGATACGCAGCATGCGATACCGTAGTCATCCCCATAGATTGGGCGCATCAGATCGTCATTTTCATATTGGATGGAGCTTGTTTCGATCGATACACGTGCACAGTATTTTTTGAATCCTTCTGGTAATTGCTCAGACCAGAGAACAGTCAAGTTTGGTTCTGGTGCTGGTCCCAAGTTGTACAGGGAGTGCAAGAAACGGAAGCTGTTTTTCGTAACAAGCGCTTTGCCGTCGATTGCCATACCACCAATGGATTCTGTTACCCAAGTAGGGTCACCAGAGAACAAATCGTTGTAGTCAGGTGTGCGCAAGAATTTGACGATACGAAGCTTCATAATGAAGTGGTCAACCAATTCTTGTGCTTCTTCTTCCGTCATTGCTCCTTCTTTCAAATCACGCTCAACATAGATGTCGAGGAAGGAAGATACGCGTCCAAGGGACATAGCCGCACCATTTTGCTCTTTAATTGCTGCCAAGTATGCGAAGTATACCCATTGGAAAGCTTCACGAGCGTTGTTAGCTGGTTTAGACATATCGAAACCATGCATTTGAGCCATTTGCTTAAGCTCTTGCAAAGCACGAATTTGCTCAGAGATTTCCTCGCGGTCACGAATCAAGTCTTGATCCAAATGATCAAGCTCCATATCGAGAAGGTCGCGTTTTTTCTCTTCGATCAAGTAATCGATACCGTACAATGCAGCACGGCGATAGTCACCGATGATACGACCGCGTCCGTAAGCATCTGGCAAGCCAGTGATTACACCAGAGCGACGTGCAAGACGCATTTCGGATGTATAAGCATCGAAAACACCTTGGTTATGTGTTTTGCGGATATTTGTAAACATATCAATGATTTCAGCAGGAACTTCGAAGCCGTATGCTTTGCAAGCATCGATCATCATTTTGATTCCGCCAAATGGTTGCAGGGAGCGACGGAAAGGAGCATCCGTTTGAACACCTACAACTTTTTCTTTATCTTTATTGAGATATCCTGGTTGATGAGAAACGATCGTGGATGGAGTATTAACGTCTACATCCCATACGCCACCGCGTTCGCGCTCTTCCTTGGACAATTGGCTAACGATATCCCAAAGATCCTTTGTATCTTGAGTAGGTCCTGCCAAGAAAGCTTCATCGCCAGAGTAAGAAGCAATGTTTGCATGAATAAAATCACGAACATCAACATGCTTTTGCCATTTGCCTGCTTGGAATCCACGCCATGCATTTTGAGTTTCTGTTTGATTCTTTTCCATAACCGACATCGAAATCCCTCCATATTAAGTAGGTTTTCTTTATATAGTGTTGCTTATTCTGTAAATGTACTTAGCTATTGTTCCTCTAGATAGGATTCTGTGCAAGTGATGCTCGCACGTGATGAGCCAAGTACTGGTGCAGCAAGTTCATCACGAACCTGATCGGGTTAATGCGGCTTCCTTGCTACATCCTTATTGTACTCTTTTTCACTTCCTGATCATGTGATATTCATCACAAAACCATATTATTTCGTGAAATAAATCACAGGTAATGATTTCCTATTGATTTGTTTTCCAGTCTGATATCAGCGCTTGAGCATAATTACCTCCATTTAACATGATCAAACCATCTTGGTTGTGTCCAATTTGCAACAACGCTTACCCTACTACACAATCATAGGCTTTATGAGTCCTGATAAAAAAGACAGCAACGATTAAGCTGCTGTCATAAGAAAGGTGGTTGAACGATTGTTTAGAGGTCGGGAGCGGGCAAATCTGCCCTACTCCCGGTTATTCACATTAAATTTTACTCAAAGCGGCCATAGAAAGCATCACGGTAAACATCAGCAAGCTCTGTTACAAGCGGCAGCTTCGGATTCGCAGTTGTACATTGGTCTTCAAATGCACGGTCTGCCAAGTAATCCACACGGGATTCGAAGTCCTTATCATCAAAGCCAATCGCTTGGAACGATTCAGGGATGCCGAGCTTTTGGTTCAGCTCACGGATCGCATTGATTAAGCTCTTCACGCCTTCTTCAGTCGTACTTGCAGGAAGGCCTAGGATACGAGCGATCTCTGCATAGCGCACGTCAGCTTGGAAGTGATCGTATTTAGGGAAGCTTGCGAACTTCGTTGGCTTCTTCGCATTGTAGCGAATAACATGCGGCATGAGAATCGCGTTGGTGCGACCATGGGCTGTATGATACTGTGCCCCCCATTTATGCGCCAAGCTGTGGTTGATTCCCAAGAATGCATTCGCAAATGCCATACCTGCAATCGTGGAAGCATTATGCATTCTCTCGCGAGCATGCGGGCATGCTTCGTTTGCAGACTTCTCAAGATATTGGAACACCAATTGAATCGCTTTGATCGCAAGGCCGTCTGTGTAGTCATTTGCCATAACGGATACATAAGCTTCGATGGCATGCGTCAATACGTCCATACCTGTATCTGCTACTGCTGTGCGCGGCAAGCTGTATACAAACTCTGGGTCTACGATCGCTACGTCTGGCGTCAATTCGTAGTCCGCGAGCGGATACTTCGTATTTCCTTTTTCCTTATCGGTAATAACCGCGAACGATGTTACCTCAGAACCTGTACCGGATGTTGTTGGAATCGCAACAAACTTCGTTTTATCCAAACGAGGATATTTGTACGTACGCTTGCGGATATCCATGAATTTTTGCTTCAGGTTGTTAAAGTCAACTTCTGGGTGTTCATAGAACATCCACATGCCTTTCGCAGCATCCATTGGGGAGCCGCCGCCAAGTGCGATAATGCAGTCAGGTTGGAAGCTTCTCATCATTTCGACACCGCGAGCAACGGTTGTTGTAGATGGATCTGGCTCAACATCCGAGAACACTTCGATGGCTACAGGCGTTTGACGTTGACGGAGATAGTGCTCAACACGATCCACGTAGCCAAGCTTCACCATCATTGGGTCCGTTACGATCATAACCCGGCTGATGTCCGGCATTTTAGCCAAGTATTGCGTAGCATTCTTCTCGAAATAGATCTTGTTAGGAACTTTAAACCATTGCATATTCACTGTACGCTTCGCCACCCGTTTAATGTTAATAAGATTTACTGCTGTTACGTTGCTGGAAGTCGAGTTCCGTCCATAAGAACCGCAGCCGAGTGTTAAAGATGGAATGTTCGAGTTGTAAATGTCGCCAATCGCACCGTGTGTCGATGGAGAGTTCACCATGATGCGGCAAGTTGGCAATTGCTCGCTGAACTTCGCGATCACTGCATCGTCGTTCGAGTGGATAACAGAAGAGTGACCCATGCCGCCGAATCGAACGATTTCATCTGCACGCTTGATGCCTTCATCAGCAGACTTTACTTTGTAGCAAGCCAGAATTGGACTCAATTTTTCAGCAGACAATGGGAACTTGGCTCCTACACCGTCAATCTCAGCGATAAGGATCTTCGTATCCGCAGGCACTTTCAATCCTGCCATTTCAGCAATCTTAACTGCAGGCTGACCTACGATTGCTGGGTTAACTGCGCAAGTATCTGCTTTAATCGCCATTGCTGTCAATTTTGCTGTTTCTTCTTTATTCGTGAAGTAGCAGCCATAATATTGCATCAGCTTTTTCACTTCATCGAAAATAGGCTCTTCGATGATAACTGCTTGTTCGGATGCACAGATCATGCCGTTATCGAACGTCTTGGACAGAATCAAGTCCGTTACAGCCTGCTTGATATCAGCTGTCTTTTCGATGAAGCAAGGCACGTTACCAGGACCTACGCCAAGCGCCGGCTTGCCTGCGCTGTATGCTGCGCGCACCATGCCAGATCCGCCTGTAGCAAGGATCAAGGCAACATCAGGATGATTCATTAATGTATTAGTAGCTTCCATCGATGGCATCTCGATCCATTGTACGCAGTGCTCAGGAGCACCATGCTTTACAGCTGCTTCATTTAAAATGCGGGCTGCTTCCGCGCTGCACTTTTGTGCAGATGGATGGAATGCAAAGATGATAGGGTTACGTGTTTTAATTGAGATCAGCGCTTTGAACATCGTCGTAGAAGTTGGGTTCGTTACTGGAGTAACCCCCATTACGATACCGACTGGCTCTGCAATCTTCACACAGTTCTCATAGTCGTTCTCTTCAATCACGCCGACCGTTTTGTCATATTTAATGTTGTTCCAAATATACTCAGTAGCAAAGATGTTCTTTGTAATCTTGTCTTCGTAAACGCCGCGGCCAGTTTCTTCCACTGCAAGCTTAGCAAGGGGCATATGCTTGTCAAGACCAGCTAACGCCATTTCGTGAACGATCTTGTCGATTTGCTCTTGATTCATATCCATAAAGGCTTCTTGAGCTTTCTTCGCACGATCGATCAACATTTGAATGTGCGCTTCAACCGTTGGTTCTTTTTTCTCTACAGTAGGTTTAACTTCAGCTTTTGCCATGTTCTCCGCCTCCATTTTTACGGGACTTCTTCAAACAACACGTCTACATGAGTATGGTTTGTCTGTCCGCTTTTTATATCTATAAAAACGGTTGTTTGAATTCCTTTTTTGTTTGTGAATCATTTCACAACTCAATCATACAATGAACATCCGAACTTGTAAAGTGATTTTTTTCACGTACTTTGTTTATTTTTTAATTGCCTCGTTTTTCAATAGATGTAAACCCTTACATCCGACCTGCCCTGTTAAAAAAGGATTTCTTCGCATAAATTAATGGCAAAGTGATGAAAATCATCGCACTTTCAAAAATTGTAACCATTTAAATTCTTAAGGAAATTGACATCCTGCTCAGAAACGCTAATATAGAGATATCAGAAGTTATAGTGAAAGATGTCACAAGGATATTTTTACCTCTACCTACAATGCTAATCCAAGTATTTCATCTTGGAGCACATACAACTTGGAGGAGAACGGAGTGAAGCCAGATGATTGAAGAGCGATACGATACCACATGCAATATCTCAAGTTTCTCAGATCAGAATCGTGAGCGTCTCTTAGATATCGCTAAGGACCGCACATATCCAGAAGGGTCTCACCTTTTCTGGGAGGGGGACACGGCAGACAAATTATTCTTCTTAAGAAGTGGCCGTGTAAAAGTAACGAAGTCTACAGATGAAGGTAAAGAACTTATTCTATATATGTACCAAGCCGGTGACCTCATTGGCCAGATGGATCCTTTCCACAGCAACAAGCACAGCTATACAGCGGAAGTGATTGAGGAAGGTGAAGTTGGCGTCATCGAGCAGCGTGATCTTGAAGTACTGATCTGTCAGCACTGTGACTTCTCCATTGACTTTATGAAATGGATGGGCATTCATCATCGACTCACTCAAACGAAATTCCGTGATCTCATGATGTACGGAAAGCCTGGTGCGCTCTGCTCGACTCTGATCCGCTTGTCCAATACCTTTGGCGAGGAACAAGAAGACGGATCCATTCTGATTAATAAGAAGATTACCCATACCGACTTATCCAACATGATCGGCGCAACTCGCGAGAGTGTCAACCGAATGCTTAGTGATCTTCGTAAAAAGGGCGTTCTCGAATACGATAACGGCATGATCGTTGTCAAAGAGATCGATCATCTCCGAGATGTATGCCACTGTGAGATGTGTCCGAAGTCTGTATGCCGTATTTAAAATCATACGTCAAAAAGCCCTGGTAGCAGTTGCTATCAGGGCTTTTCTGTCATATGGCTCCACTCTATCGTAAGCTTTGAGTTTGGAGCAATATCTGTAGCCTTTAACTGTTCAGTTGATACTACCTTCCCGTTATTTGTGATTCGCACATCAGAAGGATCCGATATCTTTTCATCCCAAATACTAATAATCTTGCTTCCATCTGTTGAGAGCTTAATGGGTCCGAATTGATCCAACAGCACAGAAAGCTTTGCCGTTTGCGGCCAAGGAATAACAAAGGTTAACACCTTATTCGCATTTTCGTTATTGCCTTTAATAGAGATCGTAATTTCCGACTTGGATTCCTTGCTAGACTCCACTTTCACCTTTTCTACAAAAATGACAAGCTTGTCATTCGCATAGATCGTTTTATTTAACTGCTGAGGAATCTCCAGCTCCTTGTTATTCAGCTTTATACTAAAGCCCATACTCGGATCTAATGACACATCGGATACAGAGACAATTGTATCTTGATTCTCATGAAGCTTCACAGCTCCTGATGTCTTAAGTGCATCTGCAACGGTCATGCCGGAATGCCACGACATTTGATAATCATGATTTAGACTTGAAACATATGACCCGCCGTCCACTATCAAATGTACGACGTCCTCTGCTGCTGTATCCTTTGTCTTAGCAGCAGCTTTCATCGATGTATATTCCATTTGCTTATCGGATGCGGCACAGCCTAGAGGGATCAAGATCAATATTATTAGTATTAGGATTAAAGACGTGCGAAAATGTCCATTTCTCATATCCCGCACACTCACTTTCATCTTATCCATCATAGCAATCTTACGATGAATTCTTAGGATTATATTGATTTCTTATTATTATGCACAATGAGATCGTTGAAATCGTATCAATCCCGTAATCTTTCAAGAAGAAATGTAAGCGCCTTCTCTCACTAATCATACCATAAAACCGTGCCGGCATCGAATGCTTATTCGACAAACTGTTTTCTAATTTTATGCAGATAGCTCTCTCGCACTGCGATAAAGTAAACAAACTGGACGAGTACATACACAAAAATGACATACATGGAATACCCAATGATATTGGTGAACAGCAAATTGCTAAGGGTCTTCATCGCAAAGATCGTATGAATGCTTGCAATGATGCAGGGGAGGAAAAAGAAGATGCCGACCTGGACACTGATGACCCTTCGTACCTCTTTCATCGATAATCCAATATGAAGCAGAGAAGTATAGTACTTCACATCTCTTTGTTGGTCTGTCATGATCTTAAAGGTAAGTATGCTGCCACATGCAATATAGAACAGCGTGCTCATCATCATGCTCACTACAATTGCTAGTGAAGTCACATACTCCACATCCGACAGTTCCCTGACTCTGCTTCTAATATAGTAATCCTTGTCTCCAGCCTTTTGCTCTATCTTCTCAATGAGCGGAAGTGATCGACTATTGTCATCCCATTCAAAATTATAGAGATTCAGCTTTCTGTCTCCATGTGCAGCATGTTGAATTCGGGTCATTTCCTCATTGGAGATCACCAATAATAATGGCGCCGTAATCTCCTGCGAGAGTAGGAGTTGACGTGCGCGTCCTTTTATCGTAAAGAAGAAAGCTTCTCCCTCTTCAGACACCTTTACCTGATGCTTGCTCTCCTGTAGCTTCCGCTTCTCTTCATTGGATAGAAAGTCATATTTATTATAAAGGGATTGATCAATCCAATACGCCTCGCCTTCCTTTGGAGAAGCTAGCAGCTTTTTATTAAGAGCCTGGGCCAGCTGATTATAGTGGTCTATGCCAATCAGAGTCACGGAATGGCCATACTTGTCATCCGTGATCAGATCCCCTTCCACAATCTCTGACTCAATTAAGGTGGTCACCTCATGCCCGTATTCTTTTGCCGTCTTCTTGATCTCGTCAATGGATACCGGGACCTCTTCCTGTCCACGTGTCCACATGATCAAGTCGAAGGGATTCGAGAGCATTGCTGAATGCTGATAGCCTCGATTGAAGGAAAAGAACGTCGAAGTAGCAGACAACACAAAAGCACATAGCATGGTGATTGCAAATAGCACACCTGCGTTCTCACGCAAACGATGGATGGCACGAGTAACATGCAGCATCGTTTTCCCTTTGTAGTATAACGATTTAATATGCTTGACGCTGTTGAGCAGCGCAAAGCTCGTATGCGAATATAGGAAGAACGTGCCTACACTTGTTAGCAGCACCGTCGGAAAAAAGACGATGAAGACAGACATCAGATTTGCATGATATGCCAGCATGTAGCCCCATACGATACAGCCAACGCCAATGAGTGCGAATACCCACATGAAGGCTGGTGCTGATCGTTGTTCTCTCCGTGGCTTCAGCAGCTCGATAATAGAAGACTTTCCGATCACACGAATGCTGATGATCGCCACAATGAAGAACAACAGGCTGTAGCCGTAGACGGTTGATAGCAGTGCATCCTTTGAAAAATGAAAAGCCATCGGCGCCTCCGCACCAAGCAGCTTGGACATTCCCATTAAAAACAGCTTTAAAAACAAAGCCCCTGTAGCAATTCCCGATGCAACGGCCAGGATGGCTATTGCCATCTGTTCATAAATCATCATGCGGCGAATTTGCCATTTGGTCATGCCAAACAGCGTCAGCAAGCCGAACTCTTTGCGTCTCGAATGAACGAACGATTTGCTTGAATACAAGGTGAACATCACGGCAAATGTCATGATCAGCACTTCACAGGCATATAGCATGACGCTTAAAGATGAGCCGCTTGGGATCTTTTCTCCAATGACATCCGGATGATGCGTAAAGGAGGAATACAAAAAGGAGATCATGACGGAGAACATACAACTTAAAAAATAAGCGCTGTACCGCTGCCAGCTCTCGATTATATTTTTAATGGCGAGCCGACGAAAGGTCATCGAAGCTGCCTCCTAACAAACTAAGGGTATCCAATATTTTTTGAAAAAAGGCTTGGCGGTTGCCGCCTCTTCGAATCTCGGTGAACAACTTGCCGTCTTTAATGAAAATGACTCGCTTGCAATAGCTTGCTGCAAATGGATCATGCGTCACAATGAGGATCGTTCGCTGCTGCTCCTCATTCATATCTGATAGAGCCTGCATCACATCCTTGGCAGCCTTCGAATCGAGATTCCCCGTCAACTCGTCTGCGAGTAGGAGACTAGGGCGATGAATCATGGCTCTTGCAATCGCTGTACGCTGCATCTGGCCTCCTGACACCTCGTAGGTACGCTTGTCCAAAATATTCGCAATCCCGAGCCACGAAGCCATTTCCCGGACTCTTTCCTCGATCTCTCGAGACGAGACTCGCTCAAGAGCAAGCGGCAGAATAATATTTTCCTTGATCGTTAAGGTATCAAGGAGATTGAAGTCCTGAAACACATAGCCCAGTGCATGCCTGCGAAAGGCTGCCAGCTTATGGTCAGACAGCGTCACGGGGTTGATATTATTGATAAACACATGGCCTGCTGTGGGTTTATCAATTGTTGCTAATATATTCAGCAGCGTCGTTTTCCCACTGCCAGAAGGTCCCATGATACCGACAAAGTCCCCCTCTTCCACTTCGAGATGAATATCCTGAAGGGCAGTGTAGGTCCGTCTTTTTTTATTTCCATATATTTTAGTCAATTGTTCTGCTCGTAATAGCGTTGCGATCGGACTCACTCCCTTGTAGGTTGACTTAGACTATAACTCCTTTATGAAGGCTGTCTCCAGCAAAGGTAATCGTAAACACCGTGCCCTCATGCAGGACCGATGATGCCTGTATCGTGTGACCTAGGCGACCACATACCTGTTTGACAAGATACAGCCCCATGCCTGTGGCATCCCCTTCTCTTCGTCCATTCTCCCCTGTAAAAAACGGATCAAAAATACGGGAAAGATCCTGCTCTGCTATTCCGATCCCTTCATCTTTTACATGCAGACGAATCGCATGATCCTTGTGTTCGATCGTAAAAAGGAGCGATTTGGAGCCTTCCTTGTCTCTGGAATACTTAATCGCGTTGGTAACAAGCTGCGTCAGAATGAACGCCAACCACTTGCTGTCGCTTTCCACCATCGCATCCTCTCCAACAATTTTCGGAAATATATGATGGCGAATAAGCAGCTTCTTATGCTGGTTCAGAACATTTCTTACACATTGGGTTAAGGAAAGCTGACTGACATTCAGGTCCATCTCAAACTTATCCAGACGGGCTGTCGACAGCATCAGCTCTAAGCCTCTTGTCAGCCGTTCTGTCTCCTCCTGCACACTTTGGAGCAGTTGTTGCGTCTCATTGACTGTCATTGCAGCGGGAGGCTGCTGAGTAATAAGATGGAGAACGGAAACGGGCGTCTTCATATGATGCACCCATTGATTGGTAAAATGAACATGCTGCTCACGTTGCTTGCGCATCATCAGCAGCTCATTCATGTAAGCATGGTATTGTCTAGTCAGCAGCTCATGGATCACCTTCTGCTCTTGGGTGACCGGATGCTGCAAATATAGATTAAGCTCTACCTCTTCTCGATCCTCCGATTGCTCCGCTGTCTTTAATTCTCGAAACCAAGCTCGCTGGTATAGAAAATCGAACACCAAGCCTGCAGTCAATATAGAAGCTCCAAGTATAAAGCAATACGTAATACTTGCCCCTCGAATAAATTCGCGCCCAGTCGACAGATCCAAATAGATGACAAGCAAACAGAGAGCAAGCGAAATGAGCCAAGTAAGGATCAGAATGAAGCGATCCTTTACATATTGAAAGAAGTTCATGACATCGATCCTTCTTCAATCCACGTCATCAAGAGGCGGTAGCCTTGGCCGCGGATCGTTTCAATCGCTTTATCAATTCCAATCTCTTCAAGCTTTTTACGAACACGTGTTACGTTCACCGTTAACGTATTATCATCTACGAAGTCGACATCGTCCCACAGCGTCTCTAGCAGCGTCTCCCTGGATACGATCTGATCCACCCGATCCATTAGGCAGGCAAGCAGCAGCGCTTCATTCTTCGTCAGATCAACCCGCTTCTCATTCCATTCCAATGTGTTCTTAGCACGGTGCAGCACAAGCCCATGTACATTGAGCTCCTCACCATTGCCTTCGCTTGACCGAATAGCATATTCGCCGTATGTGCGTCTTAGCACGCTTTTTACTTTTGCTAGAAGCACATCCAGATGAAACGGCTTTGTAATGAAGTCATCGCCTCCATTTTCAATCGCCATCACCTGATCCATCTCCCCAGTCCGTGCAGATACAAATATAATAGGCGCATTGGTCACTTGACGAAATTGACGGCACCAGTAGAAACCGTCATAAGCAGGAAGGTGAATGTCCAGCAGAATAAGATCTGGCTCAATCTTTAGTAAATCGACCTTCAAATCACGAAAGTTCATGGCACGGGTTACTTCATATTCATATTTTTCTAATGAAGATTGCAGAATGGAAGCAATTTTATCGTCATCCTCAACAATCATAATTTTGTACATCTGACATTCCTCCATAACATTACGTCTACCTACCTGACGATGCAACAAGGCCGTACCCCTTCATGTACCTTTAATATATACGAAAGAGCGCCCGCTTAATCGGTTATATGTACTGGCCCATCATATAATAGAAGCCCCATTCTCATGAAAGGGACTTCTTCGGCTCGTTGGGCAAGTCCGAGCAATTTGCACCGTATATACTTTTATTGCATCTTACTCTTTTGAACGATCTTGAAAGGCTAATAGGATGCCGCCTTCCCCTGCATAGGTTCCAATGACAGGCCCCATGTTAAGATAAAGCACTCGCTCAAATGGATATTTCTCCAGGAGGCTGCTCATAAACTGCTTTGCACGCTCTTCGCAGTTGGAGTGCGCAAGTGCAATAATGCTTTGATCCGCATGTTGCCATGCTTCACCTACTTTATCGATCATCCGCTTAAGAACACGCTGCGTGCCGCGAACCTTTTCTACAACCTCAATTGTACCCTCCTCACTTGCCTGCATCAATATTTTGATGTTGAGCATGGAGGCAACCGTTCCTTTAAGGCGGCTCATCCGCCCGCCTTTTACCACATTTTCCAGCGTATCAAGCGAAAAATAAGTTCTGGTTTGTTTGACGCATTCCTTAAGCTTCTCTTGAAGCTCATGAAAGCTATGTCCTGCTTTAGACAACAACGCTGCCTTGACGGCGAGAAATCCTAATCCTGCAGAGGCCGTCTTCGAATCAATAACCTCCACTTTGTTCGCATAGCCCTCTTCCTCATACATTTCCTTAGCCATAAGCGCGTGATTGTAGGTGCTGCTAAGCTGGGAAGTTACGCACAGCACGAGGATATCTTTCGTCTGGTCGAGCGATTTGTACATATTATAGAAGTCGCCTGGTGATGGACTAGATGTTTTAGGAAGTTCTTCCGATTCTCTCATTTTATTGTAGAACAGCTCAGTATCCATCGTAGAATCATAAGTTTCGTGTCCAAAATGAACGTGGAGCGGAACGACAGAAATGCCGAGCTCTTGAATAATTTCGGTGGACAAATCGGAGTTTCCGTCCGTAATAATTTGGATGGTCATGTCATTCTCCATTCTGATGTAGGTTGGTTGAGAACCCTCTATACTCTGTTCGCTTCATTATATAGGGCTGAACAACCCTCTGACAATGACTAAATGCAGGGAGTACAAGGATGAAAGTGTATTCACGCTCTATTGGTTCTCCAAGTTGTATCTTTTCATTAACTTGTTCTTGTGGGCATCAAGAATCTGTTCAAGTGTCACATCATACATGTTCGCTAATATGATGATATTGCCCATCACATCTCCTAATTCCTCAATTAGTTCCTGTCGCAACTCTTCTTGAGGCAGGGCAGCTTCATCAGGACGGTCTCTCCCGATCTCCATAGCACGGATCGCTCTTGCGGTTTCTCCTACCTCCTCCATGAGAAAGCCTACTCGTTCAAAGGGGCCATAGTTTGACCAGCCTCTTTGGATATAGAATTGATGAATCCATTCTTGTGCTGTTTTACTCATCTGCCAGTCTCCTTCATTGTTTGCATTCTTATATTTTAGCACAAGCATCGACATGGGAGCTTCCATGCATAATGGTTTATAAGCGAATATATTAATTTTTTTTGAACGATATTAACCTTCAGAACCATCATCATCTGCTTTGAATCGTTCCTAACGATAGCTTAACGCTAAGAAGATGTTACAATTGTTATGTTCAGTAGATCTGCCATACACTATAATAATAAAGTTTCGATCATGAACTGTAGAAAGGAATTCGCATCATGAACAATCAACAAACGACAACTCCAGCCATTATAGGAAAGGCATGCAAAGAATCACGTGTATTCCGTACGGGACGAGTATTCCCTAACGATATGAACAATCATAAGACGCTGTTCGGCGGTAAACTGATGAGCCTGATTGATGAAGCAGCCTCCATCTCTGCGATGCGCCACTGTCGGACAAACGTTGTAACGGCATCAACGGATTCGGTTGATTTCCTGCGCCCTATTCATCAAATGGATTCCGTGTGTCTCGAGTCCTTCGTTACATATACAGGAACAACGAGCATTGAGGTATTTGTGAAGGTTATTGCGGAGAATTTGCTTTCAGGCGAGCGTGTTGTAGCCGCTACATCCTTTATAACATTTGTATCACGCGACTCCGACGGCACGCCGCGTCCTGTGCCTCAAGTCATTCCGGAAACAGAAGAAGAGAAGCTTCTGCACGAGGGAGGAAGCAAGCGCTCTGCTCTTCGCAAAGAACGCCGCGTGAACAGCAAAGCACTAGCGACCAAGCTCACTACGAACAAGTATTGGGATTAATCAAGACACCGGGACCTGTAAGCTTGAACCCATAAGCAATAGCTGCACAAATTTAAAACGGCTGCTGATCTTCATCAGCAGCCGCCTGACACTAACTTCTATTGAGCAATGAACTTATTCATTCACAGAAGTCGTGGCATGGTTCTCGTTCTCATTACAGCAGGACCCGGATAAATCCTCTGAATCATCTACCCATGAGCTGGCCCATTCTTGAATCGCACTCATCACTGGCTCGAGAGCGAGACCTTTCTTCGTCAACGAATATTCAATCCGTACCGGTGTTTCAGGATACACTTTACGTTCCACTATACCGGCGCTTTCCAGGTCTTTCATACGTTCACTCAACATCTTATCACTCATAGTTGGGATCAGTGCAGAGATGTCCTTGAACCGTTTTGGTCCGCTTAGCAAACCTTGAATCAGTAGTCCATTCCATCGTTTGCCAAGAATACAGAACGCGGCTTCAAATCGCGGACACATGCCCGAGTGGTTGTGTTCCATCACTTCATCCCTCCTTCAGAACTTACTAAATGTAAGTATATAGATTTTACCATATCTTTTCGTAAAAATAAAGTTTCTATCGTTACAGTATCACACCTATTTGTTCTTTGTTAAGATAGTAATAAAACTTTACGGCCAACAGAGGCATTAAAGGAGAATCCACCCTTGCAATCCTTCATACAGCAACAAAGCTCGCTAGAGCTGACGGGAAATGATAAGCTGCCTACTATTGTCATCATCGGCAGTCTGAATATGGATTTGATCACCGTTACAGATCGTGTGCCTAATGCAGGCGAAACGGTCCATGGAACATCCTTTCATACGCTTTGCGGGGGTAAAGGAGCTAACCAAGCCGTAGCTTGTGCAAGATTAGGTGCTCAAGTCCATATGATCGGATGTATAGGCGATGACAACTTCGGTCAACAAATGCTCAATAACTTAAAGCATGAAGGCATCGATTGCTCAGGGATTATCACCATTAAAGATCAGTCTTCTGGCATTGCATCTATCACCATTGACGATCAAGATAATCGAATCATTGTGGTTCCAGGCGCAAACGGAGGCTTTAGGCCCAAGCATATTGAACAACAACGGATGTTGATTCAACAGGCCGATTTGGTCTTAATGCAGCTCGAGATTCCGATGGATACCGTATATGCTGCAGTAGACATCGCGTATGAATATGGCGTTCCCGTGATGCTGAATCCTGCACCTGCTGTTCCTTTGGACTCGGAATGGCTGAAAAAGATCGCTTGGCTTACACCTAACGAGCATGAGCTAGCCATCATGCTTGGGTTGCAAGATCAAGTGAATGAACGATCAAAGGATGGAGAACTGCTCGGAACAATGTTATCAGCATGGCCAGAACGTATCGTGATGACTAGAGGCGGAGACGGCGCACTTTGGGCGGATGCAGGTGGTCATATTCAGCATATGCCTGGTCACAAAGTCACCGTAGTCGATACGACAGGGGCTGGAGATACCTTTAATGGGGCTCTCGCTGTATCCCTTGCGGAAGGCCGCTCTCTGACGGAGTCCGTGGCACGCTCTGTTGCAGCAGGCGCATTATCCGTGACCCGCTTCGGTGCACAAGGCGGAATGCCAACGAAGAGCGACCTTGAACGATATCTTTCTATGCGATAAATCAGTTGAGAACAACATCTCTAATTAACCTATGGACTTCACTTGTTCATGGTGTTGGATAAGAGATGTTTTTATTTCTTCATTATAATAGCATTCTACTAATGTTGTTCCTCTCAGAATTCGAAACATACCTCCTCTCAATCTAGCGTAAATATGTACAATACAGGGTTATAATTCCATTTGACCTTCTATGACATAGTATGTAAAGTAATACCTGTTACATACGAGACTTCACCGCGAAAAAGCGAGAAAGCAAGAAAGGATATGCTCTATTATTTTTATTAGAACAAACCTATTATGTTAACGAGTGGCAGCTTAGAGGAGAGAGAGAAAAATGAATGAACACGAAGTCACGACTTCGACAGGAACAACGATAACCTTCGGCCAAAGCCTGTCTATTTTTATCGTAACGATAGGGTGGCTGTTACTGACTATATTATATTGGCACGCGGAACCGCTGATCCCACTACTCGTCGCTGCAATCGTAACGGGGATTATGCTGATGTGCTTCGGCATGAAGTGGCAGGATGTAGAATCTGCTTTGATCAAGGGTGTCCAAAGCTCAGTCATGCCTTCCATTCTACTGGTCCTAATCGGAATTCTGATTGCGTCTTGGATGATGAGCGGAACTGTGCCAACGCTGCTTGTATACGGCACACAATGGTTTCAGCCACAGTGGTTTGCGTTTAGCTCCCTTGTCTTGACTTGTATCGTATCCATGTGTGTGGGCAGCTCCATTACGACGGTCGGTACATTCGGTGTAGCACTGGTTGGAATGGCTTCATCGATGGGAATGAATTCGGCGCTTGTCGCAGGCGCTGTCGTATCGGGAGCATGCTTTGGGGACAAGATGTCTCCACTATCCGATACAACCAACTTCGCTTCTGCAGTTGCGAAAGTACGAATGACTGACCATATTCGCAATATGACTTGGACGACTGTCCCTGCCTTTATTTTAACAAGCGCAGCCTTTCTGATCTTTGGTCATACCTCTCACAGCGATATGAGCCAGCTGATCGAAATGAAAGCGGCAATGGAGAGTGCATACCATATCCATCCGGTGTCGCTTCTGCCATTGGCAGTTGTGCTTCTTGCTGCGATCCTGCGTGTGCCAATTCTGCTGACGATGCTAATGGGCATCGCATTTGGGCTACTCGTCACTGGCTTTATTCAATCCAATTGGAGCCTGATGAATTGGATGGAGGTCACGCTTCATGGCTATCAGTCGACTATTGCGAACGATGCGGTCGCTACCATTGTCAATCGAGGCGGTGTGATGTCTATGATGTGGTCGATCACACTGATTGCAACTGCCTTTGCCTTCGGTGGGCTGCTTCAGCATGGCGGTGTCATTACCGCTTTGTTTAAGAAGATCATCGCACCTATTAAACGCAAAGAGTCTATGGTCGTCTCCACCGGCTTAAGCGCTATTGGCGTCAATCTATTTACAGGTGAGCAATATATGTCTATCCTTCTGCCAGGACAAATGTTTCAGGCTGAATATGAGCGGCGTGGCATTCCTGCATTAACACTATCCCGAACACTTGAGGATTGCGGAACATTGGTCAATCCTTTGATTCCATGGGGAGTAAGCGGGGCACTGATGACAGCCGCTCTCGGCATGAGCGTGCTTGACTATGCGCCATATGCTTTCTTCCTGCTTATCTCGCCTTTATGCACGTTTGCTTTTGCTCTATTGCCCGGACTTAAGAAGCGCACATTAAACCATCAATAAAATGCATTCATTCCTTAAGCCATGCGTGGCATCAGCCGCGTGTGGCTTTCTCATATCTTCCCTCTCTTTTCCCTCTAACTTCTTATTCTCATTTGTATATCCCCTCAATCATACAAGTTTCAAAAAAACATTTGTGAACATTAAATAAACCATATTGAACATAAGTGAACATTTGCTTATAATGAAGGCAATCCTATCCATTTCATTGAATGTCACTAACTTACTTTGAGGAGGACTTATTCATGGATATTCGTTATGCCAACAACCCTAAGGATGTTAAGAGCTATGATACCTCACGCCTTCGTGAAGAATTCGTTATGGAAACGCTATTTGTTGCAGATGAGCTGATCCTTACGTACAGCCATGCTGACCGCTTCATTACAGGCGGTGCTCTCCCCGTTCATCACGCCATCAAATTGGAAGCGGAATCAAAAGATATGGGCGCTCCCTACTTTCTTGCTCGCCGCGAACTCGGCATCATCAATGTTGGCGGCCCCGGCAAAGTTACCGTTGATGGCGAGGTGTACCCTATGGAGAACAAGGACTGTCTCTATGTCGGGCTTGGCGCACAGGATGTTCAGTTCGAAAGTACAGATGCATCACAGCCAGCAAAGTTCTATTTGAACTCAACACCTGCTCATAAAGCATATCCAACGGCAAAGTCTCCGATTAGCGAAGCAGCGCCTGTTCATTTAGGTTCGATTACTTCTTCTAATGAACGGACTATTTATAAGTATATTCATGAAAAAGGCATTCAAAGCTGCCAGCTCGTCATGGGACTCACCATGCTGAAGCCAGGAAACATGTGGAACACTATGCCTTGCCATACACATAACCGCCGCATGGAAGTTTATTTTTACTTCGATATGCCAGAGGATGCTGTCGTCTTCCATCTCATGGGTGAGCCAACGGAAACTCGTCACCTCGTCATTCGGAATGAGCAGGGATTAATCTCTCCTAGCTGGTCCATCCATAGTGGAGTTGGAACCAATAACTATACCTTCATCTGGGGTATGGCGGGTGAAAATCAAGACTTTGATGATATGGACATGGTTGCCATGAAAGATTTACGATAAGGAGAAACACCCTTGGCTCGACGATGAATGAGCCTTTAGATAAAGGAATGAAGAGCACATGTCTAACATCAAGCGGCACCAACAGATTATGGAACTGCTTATTCAGCACGGCGAAGTCAAAGTATCAGAATTAAGTCAGGCATTGGATGTGACGGGCAAGACGATTCGAAGCGATCTTGAGCTGCTTGAGGAGCAAGGACTCTTAACCCGTATTCACGGCGGAGCTATGCTCCGGAATCAATCTGATCTTGGATTGCTTCCGCTTCAGTCTCCAAATCAGCAGCATTTGACTGAAAAGGCTGTTATCGCAAAGAAGGCGTTAACCCTTATTGAGCCTCACGATATAATTGCCTTGGATGGCGGAAGCACAACACTTGAGATGGCGAAGCTGCTGGGTGATACGCCGCTTACGGTTATTACCAATGACCTGTTTATCATAGCAGAGCTCACTCGCAAACCCGATATTCGGCTTGTTGTACCGGGTGGTTATCGCAATCGCAACCTGCTAATTGGCCCAGAAGCAAACAGCTTTATTCGAAAACTGAATATTCAAAAAGCATTCGTATCGGCTACCGCGATTCATCCTGAACACGGGCTTAGCATCTATACTAGTGAGCTCTATGAGCTCAAGAGAGCTATGGTGGAGACCGCAAAGCAGGTGTTTGCAGTAGCGGATCATACCAAGTTCGATAAAGTCGCGCTTCTCACCTTTGCCAGCTTGAAAGAAATGCAGGCTATGATCACGGATTCTGGTCTCGCAGCGGAAACTTCCATGCGATATCAAGCTAGCGGCGCCAACATCATGCTTGCTGAACCTAACTAACGAACCTATACAAAGGAAGCATAAGGAGGGCAAGACATGCAATCCGCACTCTCTCTATTTAATCTGGAAGGTCGCACCGCTGTTGTAACAGGTGGTGGTGTCGGCCTTGGTCTCGGGATGGCTCGAGGACTTGCACAAGCAGGGGCGAATCTTGTATTGATTACCCAGCGCCCGCTTCAAGAAGATGTAAAGACTGAATTAAGCAGCTACGGCGGCAAGGTAAGCAATGTGCAAGCAGATTTATCTGAGCTAAGCGGGCTCGCAGATGTAAGCAAACAAGCCATAGATCTGGCAGACGGCAAAGTGGATATTCTGATCAACAATGCAGGCATTATCCGTCGTACGCCTGCTGCCGATCATCCGCTTGAAGACTGGCATGCTGTGCTGCGCCTCAACCTGGATGCCGCTTTCTATCTGTGTCAGCAGTTCGGTCAGCATATGATACAGAATGGCTACGGAAAAATCATCAACATTGCATCTATGCTGTCATTCCAAGGCGGCATCAATGTTCCTGGCTACACAGCCTCGAAGCATGGGATCGCTGGAATTACGAAGGCTTTGGCGAATGAGTGGGCTTCTAAAGGCGTCAATGTCAATGCTATTGCACCGGGATATATGGCGACAGACAATACATCTGCGCTTCGCCAGGATGAGAAACGCAGCAGCGAAATCCTTGACCGGATTCCGGCTAATCGTTGGGGAACTCCCGAAGATCTGGCTGGGGCAGCAATCTATTTGTCATCATCAGCTTCTAATTATATTAATGGTCATGTATTATGCGTGGACGGCGGTTGGATGAATCGATAATCCTTGGAGGGATCATTAGCATGGAACCATTGTGGAAATCTGCGTTAGATGATATTGTGTCCAAAACGAAAGCGAACATTGCTAGATTCGGTACTCAATTCCCGCATGTGAGTAAAGATGACAAGTATTTATTGAATGATAATACAGACTGGACCGATGGTTTCTGGAGCGGCATCCTTTGGCTTTGCTACGAGTATACAAAGGATCCTATTTTCTCCGATGCTGCAAAGCATACAGTCGATAGCTTCCGTGAGCGTCTGCAGCATAAGCGTGTACTTGAACATCATGATATTGGCTTCTTGTATTCATTGTCCGCAAAGGCACAATGGATGATTGAACAAGATGAAGAAGCAAGAAAGCTCGCTATCGAAGCTGCAAATGTGCTGTTCGATCGTTGGAGAGATTCGGGTCAATACATTCAAGCATGGGGACCTCAAGGAGACCCTCTGAACGGCGGACGCATCATTATCGATTGCCTGATGAACCTTCCGCTCCTATATTGGGCAAGCGAGCAGACGGGAGATTCAAAGTACGCAGCCATTGCCCACAAGCATGCGGAATTAAGCCGACGCTACCTCGTACGGGGTGATGATTCCTCATATCACACCTTTGTATTTGATGAACAAACGGGGGCTCCAATCGGAGGCTCCACCCACCAAGGCTATACTAACGGCTCAACATGGACGAGAGGCCAAGCATGGGGCGTGTACGGATTTGCCCTCTCCTACCGCTACACGAAGCAGGAATCATTCTTAGAGACATCTAGAAGATTGGCCTTATACTTTATTGATCATCTCCCAGAGGATCAGGTCGCCTATTGGGACTTTGACGCACCAATCGAAGCCAACACACCGCGGGACAGCTCAGCTTCTGCTATCGTGGCAGCAGGGCTTCAGGAACTGCTTGAGCACCTCCCTCAGGATCATGAAGACCGGGAGAAGCTAACTGATGCCCTGCATCAAATGACAAACGCTTTGATCGTTAACTACTCGACGATGAATGAGCCTCAAGCGGAAGGACTTCTCAAGCACGGCTCTTACTCGGTGCAGCACGATAACAGCCCTGATGATTATATGATTTGGGGAGATTATTACTATACCGAGGCGCTGATGCGGCTTGTAACGGGAACTACGGGATACTGGTACGAACGCCAAGCGGACAGCAAGCCTATTAAGGCATTGTGATTAGCAGTGACTAAAAATAGTAGCGAAACTTCATTCGCTTATATCTGCTCGTCGTCCATGATTTAGATCGGATGACACACAAAGAAACCCGCAGGCTTAAGCTTGCGGGTCTTCTATGTGCACCGTGTGTGTGGACAGAACTTGATGCTGCTTGCGATAGCCTGTAGGTGAATCACCGAAAGTGCGTTTGAACATTTTTGAAAAGTATAAGGCATCAGCGTAACCCACAGAGGAAGAGATCTGCTCGATTGATAATTGCGTCGTTAGAAGCAGTGTGCGCGCACGTTCCATCCGAAGTCGGATCAGCAGTTGAATGGGTGATTCACCTGTCAGTTCATGAAACATCTTAGAAAAATACGTGCGGTGGTAGCCGTACTGCTGTGCCAAGCTCTCGATTGATATAGGACTGTAATAACGTAAAGTAATATAGCGAACCGCCTGCTCAATCTGGCGTTCAATCTCAGTGCGAACCTCCGGTGTGCTTACCCGCTCATGCTCATGCGCCTTGCTGTACTCTGCTAAGGCAATTCTTACATATCCTTCTGCCTCAAGGTCACCAGAGAACCCTCCTTGCTGAAGTGCAGTTTGAACACGCTCAAACAGTCTATTCAGCCTGTGGTAAGAGGTTAGACGAACGATAGGACAATGCGGTCCAACTCCGCTATCTGCTAGCAGCTTCTCTGCGTGAGAGCCTCTTAATGCGATCCATCGATACGCCCAAGGATCCACCTCATCCGAAGCATAGGTTGCGAGTTCTCCCGGAAAGATAAAGAAGCTGTCCCCTTCTTTTAGCTTATATACGGTATCCCGCATATGAAGCTCGCCTTTGCCCGATTGCACATAGTGAATCAATATATAATCGAGTACATTCGGCCCAACAACGTGCGCCTTATCCGTCTGCGATTGACCGCTAAACAATACGGTAAGCTCGCCTTTACTAGGTAACTCATTCATAACGATCGTAAGTGTTTCTGACAACAGCACACGCCCCCTTAAGCGCTTACAACGAACCAACATAATACAATTGTACATGGAAATGAGTAAAAACACTACAGGAATCCATATGATGATTAGAGCATGATTGGAACATAAAAAAGCTATGCAGAATAGGCATCTGCATAGCTCTATTTGTCATGATTATTCGTATCAAAGCTTACTTATTAGAATATACCTGCCAGATTCGCATTCTTCTAATAATCACCTATAGCTTAACAAAATGTTCGCTCCGAACGAACGATTGATCATGCATGCTTCTCTTGCATCGTTTTCTTTTGGGCTTGTTTATGTTTAATCACAAGTCCAGCAGCCACAACAGCGATAACCATAATGACTTCAAATGAATATTTGATGGTTGGGTTGACGAAGAAATCGGACAAGAACTTTTCCTTAACAAACATCTTTGCAGCCGTCCATCCTAATACACCGGCGCCAATCGTGATGATAATCGGGAAACGCTCGATTAGCTTCAGCACCATCGTACTTCCCCACACCACGATCGGAACACTTATGGCAAGACCCATCACAACGAGCAGATAATCATGCTGTGCAGCACCTGCTACAGCCAGGACATTGTCGAGTCCCATGGCTGCATCTGCAATAATGATCGTACGGATCGCAGCAAATATACTTGTAGATGACTTCACTTCATGTTCTTTCTCATCTGTCATCAGCTTAAGCGCGATATAAATCAACATGAGTCCGCCAACGAGCAGCAAGCCAGGGATATTAAGCAATGTCACGACAGCCATCGTTGCAAGAACACGGATGATCACCGCACCGATGGTCCCCCAAACAATAACCTTCTTCTGATCTTCCTTCCTGAGATTGCGGGCAGCAAGACCAATCACAATGGCATTGTCACCGGCAAGGACCAAGTCAATCATGACGATTGAGAGCAGCGTCGTCCAAAACTCCAGCGTAAAGATTTCCATAAAAACCGCCTCCAACATCAACTAGTTACATGTAGCATGCACAAACTTCACAAGTTAAACAACGAGTATCCCATTATTTAAATATGGAGAATGTCAGCCATATCAATAAAAAAATGCCGTCTCCCTTAAGGTTACGGCACTAAAAAGAGACCTCCCCCATGGTGGGCAAAGGTCTCGCAAACAACGTAAGTACGTTGCCGATAAAGCCGAGGATTGCGCCCGCAATTCCCGTCATGACGACTTTACCGAACTGCTACTCCCCTATTAGGAATAGTATAAGTTGTACTGATGTAGTACATCATAACACGTGTTATCTATAATTGACAAACCTTTTTTTGGAACTAAAATACTGCAATTCAAGCTATATTGATCTCTCGATTCATTATGGTTATGATATCCATAAGAAGGAGGTAGGAAATCTCATGGACACTCGTTCATATGAACTAGCAACTTTTGCAGGAGGCTGCTTCTGGTGTATGGTTACCCCATTCGAAGAGCTTCCAGGCATTCAATCGATTGTATCAGGATATATTGGTGGTCATACCGAGAATCCCACTTATAAAGAGGTATGCTCCGAAACGACCGGTCATGCTGAAGCAGTGCAAATTACCTTTGACCCTGCCGTTTTTCCATATCGCAAACTGTTAGAGCTCTTCTGGCAGCAAATCGATCCTACCGATGAAGGCGGACAATTCTATGATCGCGGCAGCTCCTACCGATCTGCAATCTTCTATCATTCAGAGGAGCAGCGCCGCGAGGCTGAAGCATCCAAGCAGGAGCTTGAAGCAAGCGGGCGATTTGACAAGCCTATCGCTACTGAGATTGTTCCTGCAACAACCTTTTATCCGGCTGAGGAATACCATCAGGATTACCATCATAAAAATCCTGCACACTATAAGCGCTATCGCTCTGCTTCCGGCCGAGATGCCTTTACGAAGAAATATTGGGGTGTGCCCGCTCAAGAGAAGAGCAGCTTGAAGGACAAACTTACGCCCATTCAATATCAGGTGACACAGCAAAATGGAACCGAGCGTCCCTTCCAAAATGAATTCTGGGATCATAACGAGGAAGGCATCTACGTCGATATCGTCTCAGGAGAACCGTTATTCAGCTCAAGGGATAAATACGACGCCGGCTGCGGATGGCCAAGCTTCACTCGTCCGTTAAGCAGCTATCATATTGAGGAGAAGCTCGATACTACCCACGGCATGGTTAGAGTAGAGGTACGAAGCAAGATAGGAGATTCGCATCTTGGCCATGTTTTTGACGATGGTCCAGGCCCGAATGGACTGCGATACTGCATTAACTCTGCTGCCCTGCGCTTTATTCCAGATTCGCAGCTTGAAGAAGAAGGATACGGTGAGTACAAAATCCTTTTCAAAGAGTAAGCACTTAAAAACGAATTCTTCCAGCGATGTGCTATACCTTCTGTCAAGCCTTTATGACGACAAGCTTAGTGAAGAAGTCCGTAATGGTTAAACAAGCTGCTTGTTCGATGCAACTTGCTAACAATAAAAGCCCCCCTCATACGGGGGACTGACCCCCGTTTATGAGACGGGATCAAAACACCTTTCAAGTTAAGCAGCCAGTCGTCGGTATTCAACCGGCGATTGGTTATTTAGTTTCGTTTGAATTCGAATTGAGTTATAGTAGTGAATGTAGTCTCGAACGGTCTGTTCAACGATTGCTGTCGTTGCGCAAGTTATACCTTCGAGGTAGAACGTTTCAGACTTTAGCGTGGAATGAAACGATTCGATGGGGGCATTATCAGCGGGCGTACCCTTACGGGACATACTCATGGTAATGCCTTTTCCTTTTACAGCCTCTTGATAGGCCTGTGACGTATAGACACTGCCCTGATCGCTGTGGAGCATCGCACCTTTTGTGATAGGCAGCTGATTCAGTGTATCTAGAACAAATGTTGCGTCTTGTTTATCTGCTATACTGTACGCTACGATCTCCCCGTTAAACAAGTCTAAAATGCTAGACAGATACAATGTTTTCCCACCAAACGGCAAATAAGTGATATCCGTTACGAGTTTTTGCATCGGTGCATTGGCTTGGAATTGACGTTTTAACTGATGTTCCGCTACATGTGTTGGTTGCCCTGTTAGCCTGCGTTTCTTCATCCTAACTCGACACTGCAGCCCCTCACGTTGCATGATTCGCTGCACACGTTTGTGATGGCTAGGTTGCTCTTTTTGAAGCAGCGCAGTAATCTTGCGGTAGCCGTAACGGAATTTATGCTGGGTGCAAAGTTGACGAATTTTCTCGGTGAGCAGATCTTCTTGCTGTGTGGCGAAGGCTGCTTTCCAGCGATAGTATGTTGAACGAGTAATCCCTAACCATTCACAAGCTTGATTTACGGATACTTCTCCTCGTATAGATTCCATCCAGACCACTACAGCCTCTGGCGACACCTCCTCTCCAATTCCTTGTACTTTTTTAAAACTTCTAACTGTTGTCTCAGGAACCGATTTTCCGCTTTTACTTTTTCCAGTTCTGAAGTATATTCTGGACCTTTTCCATAGCTATACTGTTTACCAACAGGTTGTTCTAGACGATGGAGATCGCCCTCTCGATACCATTTTATCCAGACCTTTAACTGTGTTACATTTCGTATGCCGAGCTTGTCCATGACCTGTTGTCTTGGAACACCTGCCAATCTCATTTTAATCGCCTGCATCTTCACTTCCAGTGGGTAGCTTACTTTCTTTGCCAACGTAAAAACACCTCCAAGGTTATCTCCATATCTTACGACATGGGTTCACTCTCTTGAAGGTGTTTTGATTTGTCTCACTTTAGGGGGTCAGTCCCGGTCAGTCCCCAATGAGGGGGGCTTGTTCTTTGCTTCTTAGGAGTATTACGCCTTGGACGATGCTCTATTGAATAGATAAAGCAGCATTAAGGTAACGGTAATATAAGCGATCAACACTGGAATAACAAGCATGGTAAACCAATACGGAGAAATAAGAGCTACTCCCAGCATGAGCAGCATAATCACCATCATGATGGTAAACGCGATCGCCCGTTTGCGTGCTTGTGTGACAATTTGGTCCTCGCCCTTCTTCTCTGCCCAAGCCGAAAGTCCTTTGCACAGAAGCCACACCAGCCATATACTAAAGGCCGTTGTAATAATGGAGCTTATTAAAGAGCTCCATGCAAGCACCGAAGGTTCCAATGCAGTTGCAAGAAGCGGTGAAATCAGATCATAGATACTCAGAACAAGCAAGATAGGCATCCACTTCTTCACGGTTGCAAAGTGGATGGACGTATCTGATAATAAGAACGCACCTCTGTAAATAAGTAAAAAGCCAACGATGTCAGGCAATACATCGAAGCCAAAGGGGGAAAAGTCAATGAAAAATAGGATCCCCCATGAAATGAGTTGAAATCCTCTCTTTGCAGTCACGCTTTCTGATCTTCCTCTCTGTCCAATTTATGTTCCAAATCGGAGTAAATGCCGATTGTTAGAACGCTTGATATGTACATTGTACGACACGAATCTACAACAGTATACATGGAAGCAAACATTCAAGGCAACTTCCTCGCACATCTCATTTCCAGTATTCGGAATCAGGAAGGGAGTGCTGGAAATTTACTTTTCAAGTATAATAGGATAGAACATACATAGGATCATGCATGTGATATTCCATACCATAGATACCGCAAACTAGCAGGAGGAAGGTTAGATATGAGTAACATCAAGATTTTTTCAGATAGTACAAGCGACTTGCCTAAATCTATACTTGAACAGCACGATATTAGTTTAGTTCCGCTATATGTAACATTTGGCGAACAGGATTATCGAGACGGTGTTGACATCAACACAAAGCTACTATACGAAAAGGTGGACGAGCTTGGCGTACTACCAAAGACTGCTGCCCCTTCTCCTGGAGATTTTGCAACAGCATTTGAGCCTTTTGTACAAGAGGGACGTGACATCATCTACATCGGACTCTCCTCTCACCTGTCTTCAACGATTCAAAACGCGCAGCTTGCAGCTAATATGCTGGAGGATAAGCCGGGTACCATTACCGTTATTGACTCCTTGAATCTGTCCACTGGAATTGGACAGCAGGTTTTCAGAGCAGCTCAGCTGGCAGAGCAGGGGCACGATGTTCCGTACATCGTCCGTCATCTTGAAGAAATGAGAAAGCATATCGAGACGGAATTTATTATTGATACATTGGACTACTTATACAAAGGCGGCCGCTGCAGCGGTCTTCAAAATATAATCGGTACCCTGCTTCGAATCCGTCCCGTTATCAAGGTAATCGACGGGAAGATGACACCGACGAATCGTGTTCGCGGCAAGCGCGAGAAAGCCCTGGAACAGCTTCTTAATAATGCTTTAGCCTTGAAGGATCAGATGGACAATGATACCATCTTTGTCACACATTCCTTTTCGGAGGAAGATGCGACTTACGTGCAAGAGCAGCTTAAGGCAAAGACTCAAGCAAAGAATGTCATTCTTTCGGATACAGGTTGTGTCATTTCAAGCCATTGCGGTACCAATACCATCGGTATTGTGTTTGCTAAATCGTTCTAAGCAGCACAGAATTATTTGCTAATCTACTATGATAAAAGCGCTACTATCCTACAGCTATGGCTGAATGGAAAGTGGCGCTTTTTATGAGTGTAGGTTCCTTCTATGACATGTTCCGCATTTCTTTTTTGACTAGCAGCCGCGCTCTATTTTACTCGCAAGAGTCGGTGCGAATATCCAGCAGCACCCAGCAAGCACCATCATAATAAGACCAGGTGAGCCTGCTGCAAGTATCAGTCCTGCCACCTGCTCATCGAATTCTGAAAAAACGGTACATCTACATGATCTATATGATACACAAAATCCCATATACAGGTAAAAGATTCATTTTCAGATTCGTATTATTCCTTTAAGGGGAATTGCGCTATCCGCTTTGCCGGTATTCGAATGTCAACGGAAGTTCCCATGCCCAGTTTACTGTGGATCGTGACGCCATAGGAAGCGCCATATTGCAGCTTAATCCGCTGGTCTACGTTTCGTATGCCATATCCAGCATTCACATGTTCCTTCGGGTGGAAGATCTGATCGATCCGATCCTGCGTCATTCCAATGCCATCATCAATAATACGGAACAGTATATCCTCATTATCTTTTCTGGCGACAATCCTTAGATGGATTCGATCCCCACACCATGCATGCTCCAGCACATTTTCTATAAATGGCTGAAGTACTAGTTTCACCGTTTCATAGGGCCAAATATCAGGATGTATATCAAACATGACATCCATACGGTCGCCATATTTAATTTTCTGAATCTCAAGATATGCATTAGCCTGTTCGACCTCCGTGCGCACAGGAATCATGGTACGGCCCTCGTTTAGCGTCAAGCGATAGAACTTCGCAAGCTCGAGCACCATGCGCTGCAATTTCTCGGTCTCTCCAAACTTCGCTAGCCGGTTGATGGATGACAGCGTATTGTATAGGAAATGCGGGTTAATCTGCGACTGCAGAATCTCAAGCTCCGCTTCCTTTTTCTGAATCTGAGTCAAGTAGACTTCCTCAATCAATGCGCCTATATTCTCACCGACATCATTTAGTGCAGTTGCGATCTGTGCAAATTCATCCTTCCCGCGATATGTAAAGCGCTTGCTCAAATCTCCTTCTCTAAAGGCTTTCAGCACCGATACGATCTTGGTTACCCTTTTAGAGAAATAGCGGGAGATAAAGATGCCTAAAAACGTAAACACAATAAAGCAGATCAGACAGACCATAAACGTAAATAGCCGAACTTTTAATGTATCCTGATTGATGATGGTCATCGGGACATAGGCTTCCAGCTGCCAAGGCATATCCGTAATCTTTTCCTGAATGGTCAGGTAGTAACCGCTATCATGATTGGATACAAGGTTTGTCGTACGCTCACCCGAATGGTAAATGACTTTTCCTTTATCATCCTTAAGCATGAGCACGCTGCCTTTGCCTATCGTTTGATAGTCAATACTTTGAAAGAGCTCTGACTTCATCGCGCTAATTCGTATAAAGCCGATCTCCTCCAAGTTAAGCGGATTATGATTATCCACCAGCCTGCGAAGAAGGGAGATTCGATTGAAAGAAGCATCCTTCTCCACTTCCATCCACTTCAGCGTCTGTCCATAAACTTCTTTGGGATAGCTCAAATACCATTTCTTCTCCTTGATTCGGGACAGATGATACATATTGTAATTACGGCCAATGGTATCCGGATGTTCTGACTCATAAATGTCATAATAGCGTTCACTGATGCTGTTGTTCTCTAAATAGATCGACATCCAAATATTTTGACCCGTTGCATTCAACGCCGCACTGAACTTCGGCATAATGATATTGGTCGTGCGATCGTAGGTCTCAAAGCCCTCGCTTTGAATGCGGAGCTGCCTTGCGAGAGACGAATCGTTATATAGCATATCTGAGATCCGCTTAACATCTTGCAGCT
This sequence comes from Paenibacillus sp. 1001270B_150601_E10, assembly GCF_015558675.1. Classification (GTDB taxonomy): domain Bacteria; phylum Bacillota; class Bacilli; order Paenibacillales; family Paenibacillaceae; genus Paenibacillus_B. The sequence continues at coordinate 445,116 of NZ_JADMOL010000001.1, forward strand.
TATAATTCACGTTATCTGAGATTTGCTTCAACGTACTGCGCAGGTTCATTTCCGTCTGCTTGCGAATAGAATCCACATACATCGAATGGGAGACATACCCGATAAGCAGAACTGGAATGATGATAAAAATAAAATAGCTGAGCATCAGCTTGAAGCCAACAGGGATATACCTTGTTTTCTTGCTTCCCCCTACCTCCATCATGGAACCTCCGCTCTAGTCTTTCTTGCGATACTCCATTGGTGTCATCCCGTACGTTTCTTTGAACTGTCTGCTGAAGTAAGGCAGATAGCGGTAGCCTACTTGATTCGCAACTTCATAGATTTTTAATGTGGGGTCTTTAAGCAGCTCTCCCGCCCGCTCCATACGCATTTGAATAAGCATTTCACTAAAAGTCTTGCCTACTTCATCCTTGAATAACGTCCCCAAATAGTTCGGTGAAAAGGAGAATTGATGTGCGATATCCTTGAGCGTAATATTCTCATGCAGCTGCTCACGCACAACCTTTAGAATCTCGCGAATTAATGGACTGTTTTTCGTATTGGACTTTTGATTAAGCTTCTCTGATATTTCGAATATTTTCCGTACTAGCCAAGAGCGAATATCTTGAACCGTCTCAAATTGATGCAGGATGTCAAGATTCTGAAGCTCCAATCCGATTAATTCGAACAAGTTTTCTTCAATGGATTGAAGATATTGATCCAGCTTCATCACAATCGTAACAGCCAGATTATAGATGGTGAATTTGGACTGAAGCGTGAGCACGGATTGGAATAGATTATCGATCTCATCATGTATGCGAACAAGCTCATAGCTCGACATGGCGGAAAAAAGAGCCTCCAAGCGCTGATCGAGCGTACGTGCGTCTTCCATCTCTGGAGCTCGTCGAACTTCATCGTAGGCAATGACGCTTCCCTTCCCCCAGAACATTTTGCTGTCCACAGCTTCAAGCGCCTGCTTGTAGGACAAATGCAAATAATCGAGGCTTTGTACAGCTGTTCCCATCCCAATTGTCATCGAGAATGGATAAGTTTGCTGTAAGCGCTTATACATTTGGTCCAAACAATCCTTACAGCACGCGTCCTTAATCAGCAGCGCAAGCCGATGACGTGACAGCTTCACTCCATGCTCCGTCCCGTGCTGACGAGCGAGCGTTATCATTTCATTAAAAAATTGCCCCATGCTTTCAGGAAAGCTTTGCCCTTCACTTTGATGAAGCTTCATCGCAATATCATCCAGTTCCATGATCACGACGCGAATAGGCCAGCTTAGATCAGAAAGGCCGTAAGAAGAAGCAAGCTTGACGATGTCTTGATCTCTTCCCATATTGAATTCGCCTTCGAAAAGTCTCAGCATGAGTTCATTCTTTGCCATTGGAATCAACTGCTTATAGTTCTCTTCTTCTTCCTTTCGCCGATGCAGTATGTCGAGCTCTGCCTTTACTTTCTTCAAGGACTCGATCAATTCCTCATCCTCCATCGGCTTCAATACATAGCTGCAGGCATTCATCGAGAGCGCTTGCTTCACGTAGCTGAACTCTTGGTATCCGCTTACAAAGATAATCCGCATATCCTGTTTTTTTTCAAGGGCACGCCGCGCAAGCTCTAGCCCTGACATATTGGGCATATGTACATCCGTTACGAGAATATCAACGTCTTCCTTCTCTAATACCTCACAGCCAGCAAATCCATTGCCAACGGCTCCTACGATCTCCATACCAAGCTGATTCCAGGGAATAAATTGCTTCATCCCTTCCAGATCCAAGTTCTCATCATCAGCCAACAACACTTTATACATCTAACGAGCCACCCCTTAGACTTGTGGTTACCTCAATGATCCTAGCTTTTTATAAAAGGTATGTTTTAAGTATAGTCTGATAGTCTTATTTTTTCTACAAATCTTTGTATAAAGAAACATATGCTTTGCGGAAAAGCTACACCTCTCTTTACCTTTTTTACAATTCAAATTATGCTATAACTGCATACATATTTCCATGTTTATTTTTATAAATTGTTCTTATACTTCGAACCGCTTCACGCATGAAAAGAGAGCCGTGCATGCTCACGGCTCTCTTTTCTCTATTTCATTAGTCAAATGAACAATAATCCGTCATAACGTGCACCTTAACCTGCTCAAGCTTAAGCGGCTGAGAAGCCTCACGATCTCGCGGAGTAAATGTCACCCTGTAAGGGATGCCTGGGATAAGGTCAAAATAGTTGTCGCTCATATAGCCCTCTGTCTCATGCTCCAGCCATACATACTTAGCCAGTACATTTGTCGTGAGTTCGAATTCAATCCCATTCGATCCTTCAACTTCTCGGATGGTAATTGAAGGAGGAGCAAGCTTCAACTTGGTCGCAGGCAGCATATAATGCTCTTTGCAGTCTATCACGCTGCCGCCTGCCAGGAGTTTCGCAACGAATACTACCCGTGTTGGATCGACATCTTCCATCTGCTCATAATCTATCGAGTATACTTTGGTTGAGGTGTTGGCGGCTTGATTGATTGGAATCGACTCATGCTTCAAGCGATTGCCATTAAAATCGAACAGGTTCCATTCCAATTCACCTTCGAATGGCTCCAATAAGTCAGAGACAATATAGAAATCCGCGCGTGCCCCGCTTGTCCCATCAATGGATAGCATAACGTCCTTAAAGCCTTTCTTGGCAAAAAACTGCATCGCCTTCCAGCGTCCATAATAGTCTACGCCTGACCATGAAGCAACTGGCCAGCAATCATTAAGCTGCCAATACAGCGTTCCCATGCAGTATGGACGGCTTCGTCTGTGCGCTTCGATGGCAGACTTCATCGCTTCGGCTTGCATAATTTGACTCATATAGATGAAACCATAAAAGTCATTCGGGAGTCGCAAATATTTTTCCATATAGGCTCTCATCTTGTCATTGCCTGAGCCTGTCTTCTGGTGAGCCTTCATCACTTCACTCATGAGATCCATGTCGGATTCTTGTGCGTAGGCTTGCACGGTTTTGAGCTCCGGGAATGATTGAAACCCATACTCGCTCATAAATCGCCCTATTGTTACGTTATAGTTTTCAATCGGCTCCAGCGCATGCCATACGCCCCAATAGTGCATATCTCCTCTTGTGGATGAATACTGCGCATGCTGCGTTGCATCACCCGTAAGCTCTTCCATCGGTGATGAAGCCCAATAATCAATACCTGGAGCGTAAGCCGCAACAGCTTCAGGCAGGATGCGATGAAAAAGTTCTTCGTAGGCTTGCCACAGCTCTTTACGCTGCTCTAGTGTATACTCCTGCTTCCATCCACCCCAGCCCAGCTTCTCGTCATAATTCGCCCATGCCACGTCAATCTCATTATTGCCGCACCAGAGCGCTATGCAAGCATGGTTGCGGAGCCGCTTCACATTATATTCGGCTTCCTTCTTCACATTGTGAAGGAAGGCTTCATCTCCCGGGTACATGCTGCACGCAAATAGGAAGTCTTGCCATACCAGAATACCCTGCTGGTCGCAAAGGTCATAGAATATATCAGGCTCATAGATGCCCCCGCCCCACACTCGCAGCATATTCATATTTGAGTCGACCGCCGTCTGAATCTCATAGGTGTATCGCTCATCGGTAATCTCAGGCAGGAAGCTGTCATTAGGAATATGATTCGCTCCCTTTGCAAACACCGGAACACCGTTAAGTTCAAAATAGAACGATTTCCCTTTATCATCCGCTTCACGAACCAATCGAATCCGGCGCAAACCTACTTTCACTCTCTTCTCAGCTTGTAAGGTCTCATTACTTAACCACTCTGCAGTAAAGGTATATTGGTGCGCTTCTCCTAGTCCTCTGCTCCACCATAGCTTCGGATGATGGATAACCAACTCTTGTGAACGCGCGTTCACACCAGGCAATAAAGAAGCCTGAGCGAGCCACTCTTCCTCGCCATTCGATATTCTAATCGTTCCTTCGGATGCCTGTTCGCATTCAATCTCGACATGTGCAACAAGCTTTGCCTGGTCTTGCGATACTTCCACCTGTTCAATAAACAGATCGTGGATTCTGCTGTTTGCCCATCCTTGAATGTACACATCTCGCCAAATCCCGCTCGTTACGAAGCGCGGTCCCCAGTCCCATCCATAGTGATAAGGTGCCTTGCGCGCATACACGCTTACGCGATCTTCTCCTAATCCTCCTAGCTCTGATTGATCGTTTGCAGCAGGAAGATTATAGCCTCTCTCTTTCACCTTCGGTAAATCCTCCTGGATCGGAGAGCGGAATCGGATATGGATGACATTATTCGCAGCTTGCAAGTATGGCTTTACATCAACTGTCCATCTCAGGAACATATTATCCGTGGAACATACGTGCTGACCATTGATTGAGATGTCCGTATACGTATCAAGCCCTTCAAAAACGAGCTCGAGGTTAGGCATTGCCAGCATCGCTTCCTCTACATCAAACTTAGCCTCATATTCCCAATCTTTCTTATCAATCCATTGAAGGGTGTGCTCATGAAGACCTTCAAATGGCTCCTCGATCTGTCCATTGCGAAGCAAATCCGTATGAACGGTTCCAGGTACTGTCGCAGGCATCCATTCTAGTTCCTCACATGCTTTGAATCTCCAATCGGTAATCAGCTTCTTCTGACTATGCATAGCATCCTCCCTACTCCATGTAAGCGTAAAAGTGTCATCTTCTATAGTACCTAATTCCTGTCCAAATAGAAACCGGGATGAGCGAAAAAATGCCCATCCCGATTGATTATGCCAGTTGTTATTGACCAGCAATTTTCTTTTTGTTTTCTTGCCATCTTTGAGTCTTGAAGTCAAGCAGCTTTTGATATCCTGCGTCCATAGAATCTTTCTCTGCTTTTTGGAGAATCGCTTCAACATCTGCATCGGACTTCGCATAGATTGCTGCTGCACGTGCTTGAAGATAGATCTCATCAACACGCTTCGCAATGATACCTTCATCTGTATTAGGCACAGGGTTTAGGTTAATAAATTCTGTAGCATTGGACTGCGTTTTCCATGTAACATCATTTTGCCACTTCGTTACCCAGTTGCGCTGCTCTTCTGGGAGCGTTGCGTCATAGTCAGCTTTTGTACGGTCTGCAAATACCGTGTTACCTACCCATGCAAAGTTCGTGGATACGCCTTGATACTCAAGCAGGCCAGCAGCATCTTTGACATATTCTTCCGTGAAGTTTGGTGTAATACCGTCTTCTTTCAGACCTTTCCAGTACTTGCCTTCAGGTCCCCAGAAGTTGATTGTTTGACCTTCTGGACCTGTATACCAATCCAAGAATGCGAAGATCGCTTCAGGATCTTTCGCTGCTTTAGTAATAACCGCTACGTTCCAACCCAATGTTGTATACGTACCCGGGAAGATCTTGCTCTTATCCAAGCCTTCTTTGTGAATTGGCCATACCATAAAGTAGCCAGCGTCTGGATCGTTCTTCACAAGCTCAGGATGCGCCTTTTGTGCGATATCCGTAGGGCTTGCGCCAGCATATACAGCAACATTACCAGTCATAACAGTCTCTGTAATTTGGTCAAGCGTTTGTGTAAACGCATCTTGTGTGATGAGCTTCTCACGGAATAGCTTCGAAGTATATTTCATCGCTTCGACGAACTGAGGATCGGAATAGATCGAAGTCAGCTTGTCGCCGTTAGGAACTGCGCGCATACCAGGGAATTTATGATCATTCTCTTTGAATGCGGAGTACAAGACGTCAATACCTTGACCGTCATTTGCCAATCCTGGTTGATAAGGAATAACCTTAGGGAATTTCTCTTTTACAAGCTTTAAGTAGTTGTAAAGATCATCCGTAGTTTCAAGCTTTGGAGATCCAAGATCCTTATAGATCTTGCTATTAATGACATAGCCTGCGTTACCGTTAGGCTGGTTCGTATACCAGTTCGGGAATCCATACAAGTGGCCGTCTTCAGCACGAAGAATGTTAATGCCTGCATCGCCGAGCCATTGTTTCAGATTCGGATATTTTTCAACGTATTCATCGAGTGCTACCAGCATTCCTGCCTCACGAAGTCTTTCAAAATCCGCAGCACGGTCCAGCCAAATGACATCAGGAAGGCTGTTAGTTGCGATCATCGTATTGAGCTTCGCTGCAGGGTCGCTACCTGCGCTAATCGACTTAACTGTTACCTTCTTGTTGTCTTGAATCCACTTCGTACCTACGTCTCCTCCCCACGGTGGCATGGTATACCAGCCATAGTGGCCGTAGAGCGTGAATTCAAGCGGATCTTTGCCGAGCTCATACAAATTGGATCCTTCTTCTCCTGACTTCTCCTCTTGTTTTGTATTTTCCTTCGTTGTCGTGTTGCCAGTGGAAGAGGTACCGCTATTGCTGCCTGAACAAGCTGCTAGGAATGAAGCCGTCATTAGGATCGTGATGAGCGTTAGAAATAATGACTTTTTAAACTTCATCTAGATTAAACCCCTCTCATGATTTATATATGGCTAAAAGCAAAATGCTTTGAACCCTTGTTCAGACGTACACGCATTGGTCCCCAATCGACTCAATACGGTACTACATGATGAAAGAGACTACTCTTTCAAAGAACCAACCAATACCCCTTTAACAAAGTACTTCTGCACGAATGGATACACGCATATAATCGGTATGGTTGCGACCATCATCGTGGCCATCGTTAAAGATCGGCTGGTGACACTCTTCATCGCACTGATACGTGCCTGAGATGCAGAGTCAATATTTGCCGTCTGCTCAGATACGATATTAGAATCTAGAATTTGACGCAAAATGGTCTGAATCGGCAGCAAATTCTCATTCGATACATAGATCGAAGGCGCAAACCAGTCATTCCAGTGGGCAATCGCGGTAAACAAGGACAATGTCGCGATGACTGGTCCGGACAGTGGGATAACAATTCGGAAGAAAGTCCCCCAGTTCCCGCAGCCGTCCATCTTTGCCGATTCCTCCAGACCCGCTGGTAAGCCGCGGAAGAAGGTGCGGAAGATGATCATATTCCACACACTGATCAAACCAGGAATAATGTATACCCAGAATGTATTTACCAAGCCAAGTCCGCGAATCAGAAAGAACGTAGGGATAAGTCCGCCACCGAAGTACATGGTGATGATGCACATAATCATGTAATACTTTTTGCCGATCAGATCGGCCTTGGACATCCCGTATGCGAAGGTAGCTGTACAAAGAATAGCGCCGAACGTTCCGACGATCGTTCTCAACACAGATATGAGAAAGCCTCTCATCAGTCTTTCATCTTTAAATACAACCGAATAATTCTCGAAGGTAAATTCACGTGGCCAGAATGTGATGCCTCCCATGGAAGTATCGGTTCCCTGATTGAATGAAATAACCAAACCATTCCAGAATGGATAGAACGTTGAGAAGCCAAGCAAGATTAGGAATGAATATATGAAGATAATCATGATACGATCCCCAGTTCCAAGGCGAGTCACATCTATCCCTCCTTCCGTATAGTATCGTTTCTTACCATAAGCTGTTGCCAGATCTTCGAGCAATCGTATTGGCAATGGTCAACAGAATAACCCCAATAATGGATTTGAATAATCCAACGGCTGCACCATACGAGTATCGGTAATCCTGCAAGCCCACCCTATACACAAAGGTATCGATGACATCAGACACAGGTCGTATAATTGGGTTTTTCGCGAGCAGCAAGATATCCTCGAAGCCTGCATTCAACAAGTTACCGATGGCAAGAATCATAAAGATGGATACTACCGGCATAATGCATGGAAGCGTAATCAAGTAAATTTGTCTAAATCGGCTTGCACCGTCCATGGAAGCGGCTTCATAAAGGTGAGGGTCGATGCCTGCAATGGCTGCTAAATATACAATGGATCCAAATCCAATTTCTTTCCAAACATTAGTCGTGATGAGAATGCCCCAGAAGTATTCGGGTATAGACAGGAAGTTAATTGGTTCATCAATGAGGTTTAAAGATTCTAGGAGTATATTGACGCTGCCGCTTTCTGTGGATAGAAGTGAGATGACAAATCCGGCAACGATAACCCAAGACAGGAAGTGAGGTAAGTAGCTGACTGTTTGTATAATGCGCTTGAAGAACATTCGATTGACTTCGTTAAGCATGAGAGCGAGTATGATCGGGGCTGGAAAGCCAATACAGAATTTGAGAAGTGAGATGACTAAGGTGTTGCGCATCACGTTAAAAAACGCTGGGTCTTGGAAAAACATTTCGAACTGCTTAAAGCCTACCCAAGGACTTTCAAAATATCCTTTAAAAATATCGTACTCCTGGAAGGCCATAATCACACCGTACATCGGAATGTAGTTGAAGACAAAGATGAAGGCTAACGCAGGAAGCACCATGAGTTGAATATCGATCTGTTGAAAGAATCGCTTGATCAGCGGTTTCTCCTTTGACTTTGGCAGATGTTCATTCTCTAGTGAGACTTGTGCCATGTCGTTCCTCCTTTATATGCACATTCTATTCAGTTTAATCGTGATAACTTTAAAGCGGACCACATCCTCCTACCCAGGACCTACTCAATCTTCGTTGTACAGTATCCAGAGCTGTTATTTTCTGTATCTACTATACAATTATCATAAACATGAAGCGCTAACATGGGAATATGCTCAAACAACGAAAAGTTATACTATTCAACGATACAAGGTCCAATCTTCATATTTTTTTAATATCGAATGTTTCTTTTATTTTTACAAAAAACGTCCGAAATCTGACAAGGATCGTCAAACCCCGGACATGATCATACTCTATTCGCCCGCAATCTTCTTCTTATTAGCATGCCAGCGATCCGTCTTATAATCAAGCAGTTTCTGATAATCGGCAGCCATGGACTGCTGTTCAGCCTCCTTCAGGATCCCTTCGACTTCTGAATCTGAATGGGCATAGATCGCTTTAGCGCGCGCCTGCAGATAGATCTCGTCAATTCGCTTGGCGATAACGCCTAGATCTGAGTTTGGTATTGGAGTAAGATTAATAAACTCTGTCGCATTGCTTTGCGTCTTCCACGTAATATCATGCTGCCATTTCGTTGTCCAGTTGCGTTTTTCCTCCGGCAGCGTAGCATCGAAGTCTGCTTTTGTCACATCGGCATAGACCGTATTACCAACCCACATTAGCTTGCTTGAGACCCCTTGATATTTTAAGAGCTCCTCCGCGTCGTTAATGTACGCATCTGTGAAGATTGGCGTGATGCCATCCTCCTTAAGCCCTTTCCAATACTGGCCCTCAGGGCCCCAGAAGTTGATTCGATGCCCCTCCGGCCCCGTATACCAATCGAGGAAGGCAAAGATTGCCTCAGGATCCTTCGCGGCCTTTGTAATCACAGCCACATTCCAACCAAGCGTCGTGTAGGTGCCTGGAAAGATCTTGTTCTTATCGAGCCCAGCTTTATGAACAGGCCATATCATAAAATATCCTGCATCAGGATCTTGCTTGGTCATCTCCGCATGAGCGTTAGAGGCGATATCCGTAGGGCTGGCGCCTGCAAAGACCGCTACATTTCCGGACATTACCGTCTCCGTAATCTGATCCAACGTTTGGGTAAAGGCGTCTTGAGAGATCAGCTTTTCTCTAAACAGCTTGGATGTGTACTTCATGGCTTCGACGAATGCTGGGTCCGAATAAATGGAGGTCAGCTTTTCTCCCACAGGAACCGCTCTCATTCCAGGAAACTTATGATCATTCTCTTTAAAAGCGGAGTACAATACATCAATTCCTTGTCCGTCATTCGCGAGCCCCGGCTGATAAGGAATAACTTTCGGATATTTTTCGCGCACAAGCTTTAAATAGTTGTACAGATCATCTGTTGTTTCAATTTTTGGTGAACCAAGCTCCTTATAGATCTTGCTGTTAATGACATAGCCCGCATTGCCATTCGGTTGTTTCGTATACCAGTTTGGAAACCCATATAAGTGTCCATCCTCAGCTCGAAGAATGTTAATGCCTTCGTCTCCCAACCATTGCTTTAGATTCGGATATTTGTCGACATACTCATCCAATGGAACGAGCAAATTTGCTTCACGAAGCCTCTCAAAATCAGCAGCACGATCCAACCAGATCACGTCAGGCAAACTATTAGTCGCAATCATCGTATTGAGCTTCGCTGCCGGATCATTGCCTGCACTGATCGCCTTTACCGTAACCTTTTTGTTATCCTGGATCCATTTCGAACCCTCGTCAGCTCCCCAAGCAGGCATGGAATAAGAATTGTAATGTCCATATAATGTAAATTCTAGTTGATCTTTACCCAACTCGTATAAGCCATTGCTATTTCTTACTGTAGGCTCTTTCTCCTTGTCCCTATTCGTGGTGGATGGAGTGTTCGTCGTCGTGCCGCTGTCTGAACAGGCTGCTAGAAATGAAGCTGTCAGTAACATCGTGATGATCATCAGAAATAATGATCGTTTAAACTTCATCTGATTAGCCCCTTTCATCATAGATATGGTAAAAAGCAAGCCGCTTTATACCCGTGGTCAATAAAACAAATCATTCTAGCTCTTCATGATGCAACCTCTTAAGGATATCCATAGGCATATTCATGCAGTGCCTTATCCCGGAGTTGCATAGTAGCTAATTAGTTCTGTCAATCCATAACTGTAATTATTTGTTTTTATTATCATAATCATCTATATCTGTCATGAAAATAGGTTTGATCAATGAAATGTGATACAAAACAACGAACATGCTTGGACAATATAATCATTCATACTGCTGCAAATTATGGCACAAAAAAAGACAGAGAGTCAAAGGGGATAACCCCTCTAACTCTCCATCTGAACGTTTACGAACGGTATTCAATTAGTTACCAGCAATTTTTTGTTTGTTTGCTTGCCATTTTTGTGTTTTGAACTCTAGCAATTTGTCATAGCCAGCTGCAGCGGCATCCGCTTGAGCTTTGTCCAAGATCGCGATAACCTCTTCGTCTGTCTTCGCATAGATCGCTTGAGTACGAGCCAATTGATAGATATCTTCAACACGTTGTTGAATCATGCCTTCTTCTGTATCTGGAAGCGGATTCAAACTAATGAATTCTGTTGCGTTGGATTGCGTTTTCCAAGTAATCTCACTTTGCCAACGAGTAGACCAGTTGCGTTCTTCTTCAGGAAGAGACTCTTCGAACTTCGCTTTTGTACGGTCAGCAAATACAGTATTACCTACCCATGCAAGGTTAGTCGAAAGCTGTTGATACTCAGCCAAGCCAGCTGCATCTTTTACATACTCTTCTGTGAACTTCGGTGAAATACCGTCATCTTCAAGACCATTCCAGTACTTGCCTTCAGGTCCCCAGAAGTTGATCGTTTGACCTTCCGGACCTGTATACCAATCCAAGAATGCATAGATTGCTTCAGGATCTTTAGCTGCCTTTGTAATAACCGCTACGTTCCAGCCAAGCGTTGTATACGTACCAGGGAAGATCTTGTCTTTATCCAAGCCTTCTTTATGAATTGGCCAGATCATGAAGTAACCGCCGTTAGGGTCGGAGTTTGCAAGACCTGCATGTGCCTTCATCGCGATCTCTGTTGGGCTTGCAGAAGCAAATACTGCTACGTTGCCCGTCATAACAGATTCTTCGATTTGATCCAATGTTTGTGTAAACGCATCCTGTGTGATCAGCTTCTCACGGAACAGCTTAGCAGAATATTGCATCGCTTCACGGAACGCTGGATCTGTAAAGATGGAAGTAAGCTTATCGCCTTCTGGAACCGCTCTCATACCAGGGTACTTGTGATCATTCTCTTTAAATGCAGAGTACAGAATATCCATACCTTGTCCATCTTTCGCCAAGTGCGGCTGATACGGAATTACGTTTGGATATTTTTCTTTTACAAGCTTCAAGTAGTTGTACAGATCTTCTGTCGTCTCAAGCTTAGGAGATCCAAGCTCTGTATAGTATTTCTTGTTTACAACGTAACCTGCGTTACCATTAGGCTGGCTTGTATACCAGTTCGGGAAGCCGTAAAGGTGTCCGTCTTCAGCGCGAAGGATATTTGCACCTTTGTCACCCAACCACTCTTTCAGGTTTGGATATTTGTTGAAGTACTCATCCAGTGGAGCGAGCATGCCTGCTTCACGTAGACGTTCCAAGTCAGATGCACGATCCAACCAGATAACATCTGGCATATCATTGGTTGAAATCATCGTATTCAGCTTCTGAGCTGCGTTACCGCCAGAGCTGATCGCTTTTACCGTAACCTTTTTGTTGTCTTGAATCCACTTGGATCCCTCATCATCGCCCCATTGAGGCATTGTGTACCAGTCATAGTGACCATAGAAAGTAAATTCCAAAGGTTCCTTTCCTAGCTCATAAAGACCGGATGAAGATGTTTCTGTTTCTGTCTTGTTGCTTGACCCCTCTGATGTAGACTCATTAGATGTGTTGTTGCTTGAACAAGCTGCGAGGAAGGATACTGACATGAACACCGTAATGATCGTCAGCAGTAAAGATTTCTTGAATCTCATGTAGACAACCCCTCTCTGTTGTTAAGAAAATGTATGGTTAAAGCGTATCGCTTTATACCCGTAATGGGTGGCAGGAAACGCTGATGTTCCCTGCCATATTCTGAAATCTGCCTAAGAACTACTCTTTCAAAGAACCTACCAATACACCCTTAACGAAGAACTTCTGTACGAATGGATATACACAGATGATTGGCAATGTTGCAACCATCATCGTCGCCATCGTCAAGGAACGGCTCGTAACAGACTTCATGGAGCTCAATCGACCTTGTGAAGCAGAGTCGAGATTAGCAAGCTGCTCAGACATAATGTTGGAGTCTAGAATCTGTTTTAGAATCGTTTGAATAGGAAGCAAATTCTCATTTGAGATATAGATGGCTGGACCGAACCAGTCATTCCAGTGTGCAATCGCCGTAAACAAGGACAGCGTTGCAATAACCGGACCTGATAGCGGAACAACAATTCTAAAGAATGTGCCCCAGTTTCCGCATCCATCAATCTTAGCGGATTCCTCAAGTCCTGCCGGCAATCCTCGGAAGAACGTTCGGAAGATAATCATATTCCATACGCTGATCAAGCCTGGAATAATGAATACCCAGAATGTATTTGTCAAGCCAAGGCCACGGATAACCATGAACGTTGGAATCAAACCGCCGCTAAAGTACATCGTCACAATACACATGATCATGTAGTACTTCTTGCCCATCAATTCTTTCTTGGACATCCCGTAAGCAAAGATGGATGTACACAATATTGCGAGTACAGTACCTATAACGGTTCTAAACACCGAAACCATAAATCCGTTCAAGATACGTTTGTCTTTAAACACAATCTCGTAGTTTTCAAACGTGAAGGCCCGTGGCCAGAAGGTGATGCCACCCATGGATGTATCGGAACCTACGTTGAATGAAATGACCAGCGCATTCCAGAATGGATAGAACGTTGCGAATCCTAGCAGGATCAAGAATGTATAGATGAAGAAATACATTGCTTTATCGCCTGTTGTGTACCGTTTCATCGGTCATCATACCCCTTTCTTCATGAAGTCTCGATTACCATAAGCTGTTGCCGGATTTGCGAGCGACTGCATTCGCAAACGTAAGGAGCATCACGCTGATGACTGCCTTGAACAATCCGACCGCTGTTGCGTAGGAGTATCGATAGTTCTGCAGACCGACCCTATACACGTAGGTATCAACAACATCCGAAACTGGTCTTAAAATCGGGTTTTTAGCTAAGAGCAAGATATCTTCAAATCCTGCATTCAACAGATTACCGATGGCAAGGATCATGAAGATCGTCACGACCGGCATAATAGAAGGCAGCGTAATTAGGAAGATTTGCTTGAATCGACTTGCACCGTCCATTGATGCCGCTTCATAGAGGTGAGGATCAATCCCCGCAATTGCTGCGAGATAGACGATCGATCCGAATCCAATCTCTTTCCATACATTCGTCGTTACGAGAATCGTCCAGAAATACTCCGGTATCGACAAGAAGTTGACAGGATCCTCGATCAGATTGAGCTTCTCCAGCAGGATGTTCACGCTTCCGCTCTCTGTAGAGAGAAGGGAGATCACGAATCCTGATACGATAACCCAGGACAAAAAGTGAGGCAGGTAGCTGATCGTTTGAATGATACGCTTGAAGAACATGCGGTTCACTTCGTTCAGCATTAGTGCGAGAAGGATTGGCGCTGGAAATCCGATACAGAATTTCAACAGGGCAATCACAATGGTGTTGCGCATAACATTGTAGAACTCTGGTGCTTCAAAAAACATTTGAAAATGCTTGAAGCCGGCCCATGGACTTCCGAAAAATCCTTTAAAAATGTCGAAGTCCTGAAAAGCCATAAGCACGCCGTACATCGGGATGTAGCTGAAGACAAAGATAAGCAACAAGGCTGGAATAACCATTAATTGAATATCGATTTGTTTAAAAAAACGCTTCAGTCCACTGGCTTCTTTCCCTTTAGGAGTCCACTCTTTTTCTACCGATACTTGTGCCATATCTATCCCCCTTAATCTTGAAGTAATGATTTGAAGCTAAGGTTTAGAGGCTGCAGCTGCCCTTTTCATCGTTGTTATGATTTCTGTAAGAGCTGTGCTGCTTGATCGTCTCTCTGTAACTTAATTGTATTTTGACAACGCTTTCAAGGATAGGTGCTTGAACAACGAAAAATGATACTATTCACCGCTCTTAAAGAAAAATCGACATATTTTTACATAATTGTCTTGTCCTTTTATATATTTACCTGTCATATTTTGTATTTTAATCTTGGATTTTTATAAAAATTCCTCCTTCAAAAACATCCCTTAGTTTAAAAAACGATGAAAATCGTTTATGCTGAACATGAGATCATTACATAACTGGAGGTCAAATCATGAGTGTACATATTGAAGCTAAACAAGGTGAAATTGCAGATAAAATTCTACTTCCTGGAGATCCGCTTCGTGCGAAGCATATCGCGGAGAACTTTCTTGAGGACGTTCAATGCTATAATCAAGTGCGCAATATGCTCGGTTATACAGGCCTATATAAAGGAGAGCGAATCTCTGTTCAAGGTACAGGCATGGGCATCGCATCGTTCTCGATCTATGCCACTGAATTAATGAAAGATTACAACTGTCAGACACTCGTTCGCGTTGGCACTTGTGGAGCCATACAAGAGGATGTTAAGGTGCGTGATGTATTGATTGCACAAGCAGCAAGCACGGATTCATCAATCGTTTCTCACGTATTCCCAGGCATCGCTTTCTCACCTATTGCTGACCATGATTTGCTGCATGCTTCCTACGTAGCAGCACAAGAACGCGGTATCCCTGTTAGTGTCGGCAACGTCTTTTCAACGGATTATTTCTATAATGAGCGTCCTGAAATGACCATGAAACTGGGTCAATACGGTGTGATGGCTGTTGAAATGGAAACAGCCGGCTTATACACACTGGCAGCGAAGTATAAGCGCAAAGCGCTGTCTCTTCTTACAGTGAGCGATCATATCGTGACAGGTGAAGAAACGACACCGCATGAGCGTCAAACAAGCTTTAATCAAATGATTGAAGTAGCACTCGATACCGTAATTAAATTCTAATTTTTGCACGAGAAGAACCCCAATCATAGACCCTGATCAATGTGACTTCATTCAAAGGCTGCTTGTAACCGCCAGTTTAGTATGGGATGAGATTCAGGAATAGCAATTTAAAGTACTATATAGAGAATAAAAGACCAAGGCGTCTCTTCAAATGGAGATCGTTCTTGGTCTTTTGTAAGGTTTTCTTATAGCTTACCAAAGCACTGACAATACCATATCAAGCAAGAACAGTTAATATCATGGCGGTACACCTCGATACTCTATTTACATGGATTCCCTATACTCCTTGTTTCAGCATTGGCTCGTACATCATCAGAGCGTGATTCTCTGCAACCTTTATTTCGTTGATCAATCCACCCTCCAACGTGTAGACCTGCTGATACAGCTCATTATGCCGCATATACTTTCCCCATGCCTCAAGTGAGATTCGATGATTACGCTCTACGATCTTATATTGATATAGAGGCTTATAGGTAGAACGCCACTCTCCTCGAAGCTCTTTGTCATCGATCGTAAGCAGAAGCTGAAACGTCTCATTCGTTGGATTGACGATCATCAGATCCAAATAATTATAAGCGCATGTCGCCCCGCTTCCGAAGGGCTGGGTACGGCTTGCGTCTGGAAACACATCATAGGAATGCCGATAGCGCTCCATTACCTGCAAAGGCGTGTGCAGTGTTATCCAATAGATCAGATTCGATAGCTGGCATAATCCTCCCCCAACCCCAAGCTGCATGGTCCCGTAGAATAGAATCATCCCTTCCTTGTACCCTTTTCTGTGGGTAGGCTTTCCAATGCGTCGCCAGTACGACATGACCTCTCCAGGTGCAAGAATAAGTCCGTGAAGAGACTTCATGGCAAGGTTCAAGTTATGTACCTTCTGCGCTTGAATCGACATGTCGACATTTTGTAGTTTGCGGTAGAGCGGTGTCTGGTGAGAAGCATGCACATATAGTAGACTCTCAGGTTGCTGCCTTGATGCGAATTGATGCCTCATTTTCCACCACTTGACCCTCCTCTTTCCGCGATAATAAGCCTTTCCAAGCCATAATCTCAGCTTCGATCGCGGGATCGGTTTATACTGCAGGGTGGATTGCATCCTTAACACCTCATCTTCCCTTTAAATATAGATTTCTGATCAATTCGTCATGAGCGCAATCTGGTTGCGATGGGTTACACCGTATGATATAGTGGATACCTGTTTCCATTTTCCAGTTGCTCACGACCGTAAAATGGCAGCATTTGATCTTAGGAGGTAACTGAAATGTCAGAGGAACGTTTTCAAAGTGCCTATCAAGAAGAAGAAGAGCGACTTGAACAGACACTTCTCGAAATTAAGCAGCAATTTGAGTCTTTGCAGGCTATTCCGGTATATCGCGGCTCCGACTTTACTGAGCAGGTCCTAGAAGACAACCGGGAGCAGCGCAGACAAAGATTGAAGCGGGCGATTAGAGAGCCCTATTTCGGCCGGATGGATATTCAGGAAGATGCCCACCAAGTCACTGCCACACCTCTTTATATTGGTAAACAAGGGGTGGATGCAGAGGAAACTGACCTGGAGCAGGAAGGCTTCCCTAAGAACCGAGTCCATTATCCAATGGTGATCGATTGGCGGGCGCCTGTAGCAAGCATGTTCTACTCCTTCACGGGAGGTGAAGCACCTGCTGTGTATGAAGCCCCAGAAGGCCCCATCTCGGCACATGTCCATTTAAAGCGGAACCTCGTCATTCGAAATGAGCAGCTTCAGCGTGTTGTAGATACCTACAATCGGGAGCAAGGCGAAGAACACGTCACCGACGAGTTTCTTGTCTATCGACTGGGCGAGAACAAAGATAATCGCCTTCGCGACATCGTTTCAACGATCCAAGCAGAGCAGGATATTATTATTCGTTCACCGAAAAATAAAGCTTTGTTCATTCAAGGGGTGGCAGGCAGCGGAAAGACCACCGTTGCGCTTCACCGACTGGCATTCTTGCTCTATCAATATCAGGAGCTGATTCGGGCTGAGCGCATGATCATCTTTGCCCCTAACCGCATGTTCCTCAATTATATTAGCGAGGTCTTGCCAGAGCTTGGGGTTGGAAATATTCAACAGAGAACCTTTGCAGATTGGGCTCTACAGTTTGCTCAGCTGGAAGATAAGATCATTCTAGCCTCTTCCTTTGATGATATTGAGCGCTGGTACGGTTCCCTAGATGCAAGACCGAAGGACAGCACTCCAGCAACGGGCCGAGTCAAAGGCTCGGTCGCTTGGAAGCTTCAGCTTGATCGTTTTGTTGATCGTTGGGTGGAAGATGCGATTCCTGACGTAGAATTTGTTCCTTGGGAAGGTGCCGTCTTGTCTCAAGAGACCATTTCCCAGTGGTTCAACGAAGAATATCGCTCCTATGAACCAGCGAAGCGCATTCTTAGGGTTCAAGCTCGCATCCAGCGCTGGCTGGAGATGGAGCTCAAGAAGGAACGCAGTCGCACGCTGCTCAGCGAGAAAAAGAAAAAATCTTCACAAAAGCTTAAAACCTATATGAAAAAATGGCCGAAAACCGAGGTTACCGAGTTGTATAAACAATTTCTTCAAGAAGAAGATTACAGCGGCTTACTTCCGGCCAAGAATCGCAAACAAACGGTTTCTGATCTAAAAAAAGCCTTCCTGCAGCATGAGGATTTGGCTTCCCTTGTTTACTTGTACATTCGCCTAAACGGAGTCGAATCCGCGGACCGCTTCGATCATATCGTCATTGACGAAGCACAGGACTTCTCTCCGCTTCAGATTGCCTTGCTAGATCGATTGACGAAAAATCATTCCTTCACTATTCTTGGTGACCTATCTCAAGGCATTCATGCATATGCAGGCATTGAAGACTGGAAGGAAATGATGGAGCTGTTCCATCCGGAAGAATGTTCTTATCATGCGTTGACCAGAAGCTATCGCTCAACGATGGAGATTATTCATTTTGCCAATCAAGTGCTAAAAAGGGGCATAAAAACAGCACTCCTCGCTGAGCCTGTATTCCGCAGCGGCCAAAAGGTCGCCGTCGTCCACCAGCACACCAAGGTGGAGCAATGGCTGATGAATGAGATTCAGCGTCATCATGAGAGCGGCTATCAAACAACGGCTATTTTGACCAGAACAATGCAGGAGGCGAAGGAATGGCACGAGCAATTACAGTCATCCTCTGTACCTGTACATTTGATTCAAGGCAAGGAGCAGCAGTATGAGGGCGGCATCTCCATCCTTCCTGTATACTTGTCGAAAGGCTTGGAGTTCGATTCTGTCATCCTCTTGCACGTAAACGAATCACACTATCATCTGAATCCGATGGAGGCACGTTTGCTGTATGTTGGCTGTACCCGTGCGCTTCACCAGCTGACACTGCTCGTTGATGGCACGCTTAGCCCACTTCTTGCAGAGGTAAGCGATGAATGGGCTGAACATGTGCATGCCTAACGTTATACACGATATCATGATAAAAACAGCTGAGATCTCTGTCGATCTCAGCTGTTTGTTCGTTCAGCTAGTTTTGATGCATTCTTCTAAACTGAAGCACGCAGGTTGTCCCTTCTCTAGGTCTGCTGTAGTAGGAAATCTTCCCATTCATCGCCCGCACGGAGCTTACTACGACCATAAGGCCCAAGCCTGTCCCTTTCTCCTTCGTCGTATAAAAAGGCATGCCGATGCGCTTGATTTCATATTCAGACATGCCAACGCCTGTATCTTGAATCTGGATATGTACCCCTTCATTATCACACCATGTGGACACTCGAAGATGCCCACCATCAGGCATGGATTCAATCGCATTTTTCATAATATTGAGGAGGCTTTGCTGAAATTTCTTTGTGTCTCCCTTCACGTAGACAGGATATGCCGTATAATGCTTAATGTTAAGTTCTACTTTGGACAGCACACATAAGGGAGATACCATGGAGATTAAAGAATCTATCGCCGCTTGAATATGTACGATATCGTGATTCCCCACAGTAGGCTTTGCAAAGTTCAAATAGTCCGTAATAATCGAATTCGCTTGATCAATCCCCTCTATCGCAAAGCTGCGATACTTCTCCAGAACATCCCTGGACAACTTCTCATTACGCATCAGCTGCAAAAAGCCGTGGGCAGTCGTCAATGGATTGCGAACTTCATGTGATATGGAGGCAGCTAGCTGCCCAATCACCTGGTACTTCTCTGCATCATACAGCTCCTCTCGCAGCTTCTCTTGATTTTTCACATGATAGTAGATATAGCTGACAAGCATCGTAGAAATGTATGTACCAATGACTATAAGTCCAATTGGACTTCCCTCTATACTAGGCCAATCTTCATAGCAAAGTAAAAAGACAAGCAAATATACCGTGGTTAATGTAAATGCGAGTAGATTAATTTGCAAAAACGTGCTCCGCTCTACCTGGGTCCTATGGAACACAAGTCCCATGCACAACAATACGGTTGAGGCAAGCATTGTAGGCCATATGTCATTCCCTAGAATAAAGATATTGCCGAAGTTAAAGGCAATCCATGTTGCGATTCCCGCAATCGTTCCCTCGAACAAGGAGGCTAGCACAATGCTGATCGGGATCAAGTGAATGCAGTAAATAAATGGATCTATTGTTTCCAATGAAAGATAGCTTAGAGACAATAAAGCCAATATGGCCACAAACAAAAGTTTGCGTCGGTTGTTAGAATAGGTAAATCGTGGGGTAATAATCAAAAAACATAAACAGGCACTCATCACATATAGAATCCCTGTAACCTGATGACCGATCATTGACAGTATCAACTGAAACATTCCTTCTCAAAGGGTCTTTGTTTCATTTCCTAAGAAGCGCTGTGATATTTCGACATTATTTTACAGCATCATCCAACACTTTTCTTCAACATTATCATATTTTCCCTATTCAGCCAATCAAAAAGTAAATATTTACATGTGGAAAATGAATAAAAAACGAAACTAAATAACCATTTCATTCGTCTTATTACTGAGGAGGGTTCATCATGAGAAAAAAGTTAACCGCGATTGCGATATCAAGCCTAATTGCAACAACGATGATTTATCCTTATTCAGCATTAGCGAAGCAGGCTGGAGCACCGGCATTAACCGCAGCTCCAAATTCACAGGTTCGCGTTGAGACTACCAACGGCTATGTTGCCGTTTCTAACCATAAGATCATTGACGGGATGACCTATATCCCGATCTCTGAAGTCGCCAAAGTCCTACAGGTTCAAGTAAGATGGGAAGCGAGCACCCATACCGTTACCATCGAGAATCCGCAAACAACGATGAAATGGTATTCCATTACGGATCGAATCAAGGTCAACAACAAAGATGTTACGATAACGGATCGTCCTCAAATATTCGATAGCCGCACTTATGTCCCGTTAGTTCTGCTGCAACAGGTATTTCAGCTGAAATATTATTGGGATGCTCCTACGAAGACGGTTACAATTCTATCGCCTGATGTCCAATAAGAAAGAGACAATGATAGAGTTGCCTTGATTGTCGGTCAGTTCATGTATAAACGCTATAATTCTGACTGCTCAAGTACATAATCATTAACTTTATAACCTCATTACGATAGCCACTGGGATGAAGACTCGGTAATCCACCCTCAAGCTACACTCGTATTTTCCATTACAATGATAGAGTTAATGAAGCCTGATTCGAATATCAACAAGGAAAAATCTGCACTCTACGTATTGTAAAGTGCAGATTTTTTATGTTAAGCGTTATTCGATCCTACCACTTTTCAGATACAAGCTTGGCTTGCGTAAACAAGAGCAAGTAGTCTCGGCCTCCAGCCTTGGAGTCCGTTCCAGACATATTGAAACCTCCAAATGGATGCACACCCACTAATGCACCTGTACATTTTCGATTAAAGTAAAGATTGCCACAATGCATATGAACTCTGGCGTATTCCAGATTCTCGCGGTTATGGCTGAAAACAGAGCCTGTCAATCCATACTCGGTATTGTTGAAGATATCAATAGCTTGCTTATAATTCTCCGCCTTGCATACGGCAAGAACCGGGCCAAAGATCTCCTCCTGCATGATCGTCGCATCGGCTGCAACGTCAGCAAAGACGGTTGGCTGAATATAATAGCCATTCCCCTCTGCGATACTTCCTCCTGCTGCCAAGCGGCCCTCGCCTCTTCCAATCTCGATGTACTCTAGAATCTTCTCATACGCATTCTGATCAATAACAGGACCAATCGCAGCATTCGTGTCCGCTGTTCCTACTTGCAGCTGCTTCGTCTTGTCAATGATCAGCTCAAGCACTCTATCATAAACCTCCTGATGAATGATCGCGCGGGAGCCTGCAGAGCATTTCTGACCTTGGAAGCCAAATGCGGATTGGACAATTGCTGTCGCCGCTTCTTCCAAGTTCGCGCTTGCATCCACGACGATGCCGTCCTTGCCTCCCATTTCAGCTATGAGGCGTTTGATCCAGATTTGGCCCTCTGACGTCTTTGCCATGCGCTCATTAATGCGCAAACCGACATCTCTAGAGCCTGTAAAGGAAATAAAGCGTGTTCTAGGATGATCTACGATCAAATCGCCAATTTCGGCACCGGAGCCAGGAATAAAGTTCAGTACCCCTGCAGGAAGTCCAACCTCTTCCATCAACTCAACAAATTTGGCTGCGATAACAGGACATGTTGATGCTGGCTTGAGAACGACTGTATTACCTGAGACAATAGCCGCAGACGTCATACCTGCCATAATCGCAAATGGGAAGTTCCATGGCGGGATGACAACACCAACGCCAAGCGGGATATAGGTTAACTGATTATGCTCGCCCTCATACGGCGTTAATGGCTGTGGCCCACCTAAACGAATCATCTCACGGGCATAGAATTCTAAGAAGTCGATAGCCTCCGCTACATCAGCATCCGCTTCTCCCCAGTTCTTCCCGACTTCATA
The DNA here is from genome assembly GCF_015558675.1 of Paenibacillus sp. 1001270B_150601_E10. Classification (GTDB taxonomy): domain Bacteria; phylum Bacillota; class Bacilli; order Paenibacillales; family Paenibacillaceae; genus Paenibacillus_B. Next base: position 467,567 of record NZ_JADMOL010000001.1, read on the forward strand.
GACCAGCCATGCACAGTATTCAAATTTGCGACGACGGATGATGGCTGCCGCCTTGAACAAATAGCCTGCGCGCTCCTCTGGACTCACCAGCTTCCAGCTGTTAAATGCTGTATCCGCAGCGGCTATCGCCTGAAGAGCCAAATCCGCATTTGCCTGTGACATATTCCCTACAAGCTGATCCGTTTGTCCTGGATTAATGGACTGTCCAAGTTTTTCGGTAACCCTTTTATCTCCATCAATAACAAGCGGATAGGTGCGGCCTAACTGATCCTTGACCTTGGCAAGTGCGGCCTCCATAGCTTGTTTGTTCGCTTCAACCGTAAAGTCTGTAAATGGTTCATTGCGGAAATCGATCATCATCATTACCTCCTGAACAATTAAGTTATGAATAGGCATTAAAGGTCTCATATGAAAGGTCTATGCTGAAGTCAGATACACATATGAACATGTTGATGGTGGCTCTATGGTGTAGGAAGGGTTTCTGTGGGTTTATCTGAGATGGGATTAGGATTTAAACATGGATTTGAGAACAAACCATACATTCGCTGGGCGCTCAGCAAGGCGGCGCATAAAGTAGCCATACCAGTCATCTCCATAAGGAACATAGACTCTCATGCTATAGCCTTCATTCGCAAGCTCTTGCTGCGCCTGAGTGCGAATACCATACAACATTTGAAATTCAAACTGTGAATTCGGAATGTTGTGTTCCTTCACATACTTTTTCACATGATGAATGATGCTGTCGTCGTGAGTGGCTACTGCTGCGTAACACCCATTGCTTAGATGCTGTTCAATAATGGCAATAAAGTTGCGATCTACATCTGCTTTCTCCGGAAATGCGACTTGACTGGATTCCTTATAAGCACCCTTTACCAAGCGTAGATTCGGCTTATACTCGGCAAGCTTGGCAATATCGTCTCCGCTCTTGTACAAGTAAGCCTGGATAACGAGTCCAACCGTCTCACCATATTCCTTTCGAAGCGTTTCAAAGATCTCTAAAGAAACTTCATTGTGCGCGTAATCCTCCATGTCGATGCGAACAAATTGGCCTTGTCGCTTGGCTGTATCAAGAATCATGCGCATATGCTTCATGCAAAGTTCTTTCGAAATATCAAGGCCAAGCTGCGTCATCTTAAGCGATAAATGTGAATTCACACCACTCTCTGCAATCGCTTCCAAAGTTCGGATGCAATAATGGGTTGCTTCTGCTGCTTCTTGCTCTGTACTAATAAATTCTCCTAAATGGTCAAGCGTTGCTACAATGCCTTTGGCATTCAATTGCCGAATTGCCTCAATGGCATCCGCAATCTGAACACCTGCCACAAAACGCTTTGCGCCAAACTTAAGACCATAGCGCTTCGCGGTTCGATTGGCCATTCGATTCTTGGACAGATATAGAAATGCATTGCGCATCATCGTTTCCATCTCAAGCAGCCCTCCAAGTGACGAAGTGTTTAATTTTTGAACATCTTATGATTTTCATGATTAATTATAATCACATATGGTTGATATTGTAAATATACAAAGCGAAATAATTGTAAATGATTTTTATCACTATCTCTATGCATTTAGAAATTCATTGCAACGCAAGGAAGCTTTTGACATAATAACGTACAAGCACTAAGTATACGGAAGCAGAGGTTAACAGAATGAATGTGGAAATCAACAGTTGGACTGACCGACAGCTGCAATCCGTCCTGCGGCAGGTATTGGAGACGATCCACGACGCGGTGACGATTGTTGACACCGAAGGGATCGTGCAGTATTGGAATCGGGTTTCAGAAGAGACTTACGGCATTATGAAGGAACAAATTATCGGCAAACGAATCGGCGACTTTTTCCAAAGGGAATCGATTATGCTGATTCAAGTGATGGAGAGTGGCCTTGAGGTGAAGCAGGTGTATCATGAGCCTCGGTCCGGGATGCATGTCATTATAGATGCTAGCCCGATTCGCGATTCGGAAGGAACCCTCCTTGGCGCGATTGCCATTGAGCATAACGTCACACAGTACGTAAAGATGAGTGCAGAGATGTATACGAAGCAGGAGGAAGAGGAACTGTCTTCTGCCAGCTTTCCATTTAAGCCTGAAGTACTGCAGGCAGCCAAGCTATGTGTTCATAAAGGGCAGGCCCTGCTTCTTCTGGGGGAAAATGGCGTTGGACGGAGAGCCATCGCGAAGTGGATTCACCAAGAGCTTGCGCACGAAGGCGCCTTCGTCACCGTAAGTTGTTCCACGATTCCAGAAGGGCTCATGGAAGCAGAGCTATTTGGCTATGAGGGAGAAGAAGTACGACAAGGCAAGCTGGATCAAGCAAAGAATGGTCTGCTTTACCTCAAGGATATTCATCTAATGCCCTTATACGTGCAAAATAAGCTTGCTGAGGCTATCCAGGAAAGATCCTATACAAGGCTAGCTGGTAAAATGCAAGTGAAGCTGCAATGCGCTATCATCTGCGCCATTCCTTCAGAAAGCGTCGTCTTGTCATCGCTTGAAGATGGGACCCTGCTTGACAGCCTTTACTATATGATGTTTCAGCAGCGCATCCCTAGCCTAAGCGATCGCAAGCAGGATCTGCCTGAGCTAAGCCGCATGATCGTAGAGGAGGCTGCAGGCAAGCTCGATATGAAGGCTCCGCTGCTTACCAGTGACGCGCTTGCTGCTATTCAAGCCTTTAATTGGCCAGGCAATCTGCCACAATTGAAGCATGCGATTGAGCATGCCTGCTTCCATGTCCATGCCAGTGGGCAAGGACAGATCACCGCGCTTGAGCTGCCGGATTACGCTCGCCTAACCACGCTCGCGGAATTAACGGAGGGAGAGCTGCCTCTTAGCATGCACTCGGAGGAAATGGAGCGAGGGCGCATTCTGGAGGCGCTGAAGCGGACGAACGGCAACAAGGCACGTGCCGCACGATTGCTTAGCATTTCTAGAGGCGCGCTATACTACAAACTGCGGTCATACGGAATCGAGGATCAACCGTAAGTTCACTACACTCCATTTGCGATCATGACGATTAGATTAGCCTGATAAAGAACTGCTGGAGAACAAAAAAGACAAGAGGCAGCCATAAGCCTCTTGTCTTTTATTGTTTTGATGTGTGAAAAGATGCCTTCAGTACGATACGATCTCTGCATGGTATACCGTTCTCAACTAAAGGCTCATCGTAATGAGCGGTAAAGTAATCATGAATCACATGATCGATTCGAAGGCCCGCTTTTTGATACAAATAAAGCTGGCCTACACTGGAATTGCCTGTACCCACAAGCATATATGCCGCACGCATGGATATCGCCGTCTCCATAGCATGCTGAAGCAATTGATAGCCAAGACCCTGACCCTGTCGTTCTTCTTCTATCGCTAAATTCATGAGCTCCATTCCGCCATCCGCTAGAGGCTTTAATACATACACCCCAATCACGAAGTCATTATCCTCGAGCACCCAAGTGAACGCCTCTGGACCGTAGCTGCGAATCATCGCTTCGCTGGGATCAGCAAGCAGCATAAGCTTAAGCGGCGGCTGTTCACCTTGTGCTAATGGTCGTATGTTCATGATGTTGTTTTCCCCTTCCACCAATACTTTAATATCGCTTCAATGACCGCAAATAATAAAGAGGCCGTCATCCCAAATGGGCTAAGACGCAGTCCCATCATCCATGCATCTATGATTCCGGTATGTTGAGTGAGCACCATAAGCACCAAAGTGGCGAGTACTGTTGAGAAGAATCCAGCCATTGCATACAGGGCTATGCCGGCGATTAATCTGATTCCCATCGAAGCACGTGCTTCTCTCAGATGCCTTAGCACCGCATCTATGCCGTAAGAGCAGGCGAGACCAAACAGCAAAGTTCCGAACGATGTGAACGTCATTACAATCGTCACCACTTGGCTAAAGCTGAACCAGCCGTTGCTATGCAGCAAGCTGGCCATAATAAGCGCAAATAATACAATCATGATCAACCCTGCAGTGATCTTTCTCCACAATCGTATCCCCTTCACGCTTATCTCTCCTCCAGGCTTATCGCGTATATCCATTCCTTTATGGTCACTACGCAGGAAGCGCTCGCTATTCCATAAAGGCAGGAGCCTTATTACGGAACTGGCTCTGATAAGACTCCTACTTCATCTTATTTAGCTTTAGTTCCAAATAGAGCGTTACTTTCTCATCCATTTGGCTGAGATCCATTTGTCCGATCTCCATCATGCGCTTCAGTCGGTAGGTCAACGTGTTGGTATGAACGTGGAGCGCTTCCGCTGCCTTCTTCACATTGCTGTCATGCTTTAGAAATACCTCAAGCGTCGTCAGCAAATCACTGCCGTGCTCAAGGTCATACTGTCTAAGCAGCGTAATGCTTGGATGCTCCACCTGCGTCTTCTCTTTTTCAGTATACATCGAAGGGAGGAAGCGATAATAGCCAAGGTCCTTATAGTTATGAATCTCATCCACTTCATCTGGAAACGAATGCTTGATTTGCAGCACAACGAGCGCCTCATGATAGCTGAGCTCTGCTTTGGTAAAATACCGGTAATAGGAGCCGCAGCCAACGTGAGCATCAGTCGCAAATCGCTGTATCAGCCGGTGTACGAATACATCGCGCTCCTCTTCGTATTGAATGATTGTCTGTCTTATCCCTTTTGTTCCTGCTATCATAATTAAGCGATTCTGATGAATGACATAGAGTGGAATTCTTAAGTTCTCGACAGTGCGCACGATAAACAGCATCTGCTGATACTGCTTCTCGTTAATCTCGCTGTCGAATTCAAGCACAACGACTTGATAGGAGTCAGGCAGTTGAATGCCGTATTGCAGCGCCTTCTCTTTAATGGACATCTCGCTATGCTCTTGCCCTGTAAGAAGGCTCCAGCACAGTTCGAAATGCTGCTGTTCTTGCTTTCTTCTATCATTTTGCATCTCAAGAAGCTTCAATTTTGCAGCTTGCGCAGCCCTTTTTAACTGAAGCTGAGCGATGTCATCTGCAAGCTGATGATCATCCAGCACCCAAATGAAGCCAATTACATCTTGATGGTTACGTATGGCGATTACAATTCGGCTTTTCAGACCAAGCTCTTGAATCGGCGGGATACGAACCGCTTCTGTGCTCGACATGATTTGTTGGATGATGCCTTCCTTCCACAATGCATTTATTACATATTCGGGCACTCTTCTTCCGATGATCGTCGCGATGCGTGCTTGATCTGTATCGGCCATATGAGAGCTGTAGGCAATAAGTTTGTGGCTGACATCCTCAATCGTCGCAGGGCATTGTAGCACTTCACTAATCGTATCTACGATAGACTCAATGCTGTCGAATTGACGGTCAAATGGATTAATGCCAAGATTCATTGATTGTTCCCCTTATATTTAAAGTATACCTACTATGCCAGTACAGATATTTTGCACAGTATACGTAAATCTCCCATCCTGATAGTAGTGGAAATAAGTAAAAATGTACAGTCACGATTTTTCAACACGATACCGTGATGAGCCATATAGACATTCAAAAGGATAAGGACTATATTATCCATAGCATCTAAAACTTTTATTAATGTTTCAATCCTTACACCCAAGGGTATATTAAGGGATCATTGGATGCTAAAACATCCTAGAAAGGTGTGTCTTCCATGAGCAACAAAGTTTATCGCGGCGAAAAGATAGAAGTCTATTTCGATGCTGAGAAATGCAGTCATTCTGGTGTATGCGTTAAAGGGATGCCTCAAGTATTCGATCTGAAAAAAAGACCATGGGTGAATACAGATGGAGCATCTGCAGACGAGATAGCCGCTCACATCGAGAAGTGCCCTAGCGGCGCCTTGTCCTATAAGCGTCTTGATTCCAGCTCTTCATCATCTCATTAACCGATTGGAGACGTATTCTTATTCATGATGGAGGATCAAGTGTTATTCCTTTCACTCACTGCATTAGGAGGCTGAGACCATGTTACAAGTTGAGCATAATCAGGCTGAACGCCAATTTTTTATTCAGGACAACGGTAAGCTCATCGCTGAGATGACCTACAGCATCACACGCGAATCGTTGTATATTATCGATCATACATTCGTTGATGAGAATTATCGCGGACAAGGACTCGCAGATCAGCTTATGTCCACGGTGGTTGAGTATGCCCGCGAACACGATATCAAGTTAATCCCGCTCTGCCCGTTTGCCAAAAAGCAATTTGAAACGAAGCCAGAATATGCGGACGTTCGCTACTAAATTAAATTGATCTAATGCACGAAGGCAAGCCCAAGTAACATGGGCTTGCCATTTTTGTTCTATGTAGCTTAATCTTCGCCTGCAAACTCAGCCTTCCCAAAGTTCCTCTCGTAAGCAGCAGATACTATTCTCTTCAGTGCCGCATCCTCTATTTGTTCCAAGTGAAGGATGGCTTCATAAGGATCTCCGCTTAACCCTAACCATTGTGCGAAGGCTGGTTCTGTTTTCAAGCCCGCTCGCTTCATTTCCTTGGATGCTCAACAATCGAACATTGGTGCGGCCGATTCTTCAGAAGCATGTCATTCGGTATGGAAGGCAATAATCATAACATAAAGTCTCAGAATAAACAGCCCTCCCTTTTAGGGAAGAGTCTATTCATTAGACGGCAAATCTTATCGTTGCACGTCGTATGCAACAATGGATTTCCTTTGTCGGCACTGGAATTATATACCTTAGATTGCAGGATAAGCAACCTTTATAACAGCCAGGCTGCCCGTCCCTCTTCCGAACCGAGCATACGCATCTCTACATATCGGCCTGCCTGCTCCCGAATGCGCATGACACCTGTGCTCTTTTTTATCCGGCGATCACATCTAAAGTCCTCCCACGGCTTCAAATCGAAGGGAATATAGCGAAACATCGGGACATACTCATCTTGAATGAGAATAAACTCCGTTAGGCTGTCCTCAGGAAATAAGGTCTTCTGCGTATAAGATTCATCCATCCAAACCGATTCTTCGCACAGTGAGTCCCTAGCATCCACCGGATTCATCTCGTACATGCCTCCACGTATCTCCCGCAGATGCAAATAGCTTGGAATGCGAATCCTGTCATAAACTTTTATTCCTGCGAAGTAGCTATCTTTGCACTTGACACCGTAGCTTGTTCGTTCGAGATCATGCTGAAACCCTAACGGCAGCTGCTTCGGCATCTTTATGCACCAGCTCTCCATCTCTGATTCTGACTCACAATACACACCTGCCACAAAGAACTTCTCAAGCTTGACAACCTGCTTCACGCTATAGCCTCCCCTGGTTGGTTCATGAACGCAAAAAAGGGCAGCAAGCTGCATCAGCAGCCGCTGCCCGATTCTTTCGGTGCAACACGCACTATTATGATGTTAAAAGGTTATCATACCGTTACACTTGTTGCAAGTCATGCTTAACTATTTAAAATGATGCTTACGCGTGCATCTCGCTCACTTCGAAAGCAACGGGATCTTGGATCTTCTTCATCTCGATCTTACGAATCCGATGTCTTTCCTTTTCAAGAATCGTGAACTCGATATCGTCAACAACGATCCTGCTTCCACGCTTCGCATCTGGATATCGATCATACAGCCATCCTGCGATCGTATCGAAGTCTTCGCTCTCATAATGTGTTCCGAAGATATCGTTGATCTCCGCAAGCAGCACTTTACCATCCAAACGATAATGATCATCATCGATCATTTCGATCTCCGCTTTTTCCTCTGCGTCGAATTCGTCGCGAATCTCGCCTACGATCTCTTCAAGGATATCCTCGATCGTGATCATACCAGACGTTCCGCCGTACTCATCCACTAGAACAGCCATATGGACGCGGTCAAGCTGCATCTTGCGAAGCAAGCTCTTCACTGGCATCGCTTCAGATACGGTAAGCACCGGCTGAACCAGCTGTCCAAGCTCAGCTTGGCGAGTCTCATTATATTGAAGAAACATTTGTTTCGTGTTAACCATTCCAATGACATTGTCCTTATCGCCGCGGATGACGGGATAACGCGTATATTGCTCCTGCTTCATTACGGTCATGTTCTCATTAACAGTAGACTCTGCATCCAAGCAGATCATATCTGTTCTTGGAACCATAATCTCTTTTGCAAGCAATTCGTCAAAGGTAAAGATGTTGCTCATGTAGCCGTATTCTGTATTATTGATCTTGCCGCTTTCAAAGCTCTCATTCAAAATGATTTGAAGCTCTTCTTCGGTATGCGCCTCTTCATGCTCACTTACCGGTTTGAAGCCGAATAAACGAACGAGGGCATTGGCAGATCCATTTAACAACCAGATAAACGGATACATAATACGATAGAACCAAATGATCGGCTTTGAAAATGCCAGAGTAACCTGCTCAGCTTTCTGAATCGCGAGCGTCTTCGGCGCCAACTCACCTACAACAACGTGCAAGAACGTCATAAAGACAAAGGCAACGGCAACGGACACGACTTTGTTCACCGATTCAGGAATCGCAAAGTACTCGAATAGCGGATGGAGTACTCGTTCCACCGTAGGCTCACCCAACCATCCTAAACCGAGGGCTGTAATCGTAATACCTAACTGACAGGCGGACAAATAACCGTCCAAATTCGTAATGACTTTCTTGGCCGATAAAGAATTGGCCTTCCCTTCTGCAACCAACTGATCAATACGGCTAGAACGGATCTTTACGATCGCAAACTCCGTTGCGACGAAGAATGCCGTCAGCAAGATCAGAATTGCAACAAGAACAAAATTCAATGTTAAGTTACCCGAGGGGTCGTCCATGTTACTATATTTCTCTCCTTTTTTTCCTTGAGCGTACACCTTTGGCATATTTCAAGGTCATTTGAACTTATTATATGAACTTATAACCTGTTCATCAATGTCTGAATCTGTTCATATTCAGCCTAAAAGCCGATAATTTGACCATTTTATCCAGAAGAAGCGGTCTTCTAATTCAGTTATCATCTTTGACTTTGATTTGGTTCTGATTCTATGATGAGAAGTACGATTATGACGTAAAACAGGGAGGTTCGGAAATGGAGTCGCTTACATTTTCACGAAAGCAAATGTCTCAATTGCTTTATACGCTAGCAAAGATAGCCAAGCAGCGACAGCATGCGCCTGCGATTCGCCAATCGCTTCAAGAATTGCAGGAAGAATGGCTCCAGAACCAGCAGGGTGCTGAATCCATAAATAGCTCTGCTCATAAGCTTACGATCCGCCTCCCGTTTATAGTAGATAAATTTATTCGAAGCGGCATCTTGTCTGAAGGCCTCTCTTTAAATGAAATCGTGGCCCTTGGCAATCATGTGGAGTATACGAACTTCTCTGTTACCTCCGTGCAGAACTGGGTAAAGCGTGAGATCCGAAGCGTAATCGGCTCTCCTAGACTCGGGAAAAAATATGATCTGCAGCAGGCGGCGATCATTCTAATCGTCGAAGATCTTCGTTCCACACTAACATTGGATGAAATTCGCCATATGCTCACAGCGCTTAGAATCCATTGTCAGGAATCTGAGCCGGTCATCGAGCCATTGAAGCTGTATCAGCTCTATAGTACATTATATGAAGTATTGGACCAAGATAACGATCAAATTATCGACGTTCATTTATTTGATCCGTTACGACATCATCATGATGGTCATCTCGAATCGGTGATTCGTACGAAGACCGAGGAGTTCTTGAAGAAGCATCTACCAGAAATGCAGGAACATCAGGTAATGCTGCGTGACACTATGGTTATTGCTCTAGCCTCTTTGCAAACCATCTTCTTCCAATACTTGTCAAGGCAGTATTTACACAGCATGCTAAAGACTCAAACGAATCTTGAAGGATAAGCCGGGCTTATCCTTTTTTTATGCTTATCAAGTTGGATTATGAGGAACCTTTACATCAACTCCCGACCCACTTTGTTGTTATATCTCAATTTAGATAATTATAGGATTCATAATTATTGGTAATTCTCTCTTGTGTTGTTCATCTGTCATGCTTACCCTCCTTGACAAAACCTTAATAACATTCGGCTCTTTGCTACAAGTAAACACTCGCTTTCCCGATTGCTCCTAAATCGCAATGAAAAGGATTGGTTTTCCTTTCATTTGAAACAATACAATTTGGTAAAAATATCTATGTTTATGTTTTTCTAAACTTAGTGTCATTTGACTTGTAAAAGTTATCCGATTTATCACCGTTTATCAATATTCAACAAAAAGCCGTAGTGATGCTGGTTTTCGGGGTTTCTGCTTTATCATTGTTTATCATGATTTATCACTTTTAACATGGTTTTTGTGGGTAGTGTGTGGGTAAAATATGTGCCAGAATAATAAAAGAGAGCCGTGAGGGTTAACTCAACAGCTCTTTATATTACCCCCGCAGCACTTTCATAGTACGTGTCTTGTTCGTTTCAAAATCAATAAATCCTTTTCCTTTTAATCTATCCAAGTATCTATCTATAAAGAAACTATTTCATTCAATGCGAGGTTTTGAACTCGGGGAATAACCCGAGTCAGTAATTACATTCCACAAACAATCGGAATTTTCGTTAATTTCGAATGCTCCCCTTGCATTCTGAATGATCTTCGACCCGTTACATCCTTTAGTTTGTACTGTGCGACGATATGTTCCAAATCTATCAGAAATAACTAGCGAAAGTATGCTGAAATAAAGGAAACCCCATAGCTTATAGGAAATTCCCCGATAAGCTATGGGGCTCATTACATATCATACATATAATATCTATTCCGAGACATCTTGGAATGTTAAACCAGGGAAAACGGTATAATTCTTTAATTGGGTATCACTGATTATGTTTGCATAATCTATTAGGTATCCCTTACTCATATATGGAGCTACATCAAAGTCCCATTCAGCCACAAATGGTGTGGATAAATTCATGTAATGAACTACTTTTACACGTACTTTGTATTGGTCTCCATCGCTCCTACCTTCTCCTTTTCTTTTATCATCTACAATTTTTTTAGCATCTACTATTTTCAGCTCTAAAATGGAAGGATATACGCCTCCTCCTGGTAGTTCGATTGAACCGTTATTCAAGTAACTAGAGGCTATTGTTTTTTTCCAAGCTTCTTCATCCCTTGAATCATATGTAACGAAATACTTATTAATTAAAGATACGATGTCTGCCCATTCTCCCCCAGCCAGATTTAATTTTTCATTCCATAGATCAGGAGTAGAAACCGAAGTGCCGTTTTTCTGATTAATAATTACTGTTTGTTTTTTAGAATCCCAAGTCACATCAGCACCTAATGCCTTAGAAATCGTACTAATAGGAACCATGACTCTTCCATCAACATTGCGAGGCGAAACGTCAGTAGGTACTGTTTGACCGTTTACAACAATTGAAATTTTACCACTAGCAAATGCTCCCCCAATTAACAAAGAGGTAAGAGCAAAAACAAGTGATACAACAATGACCAGCTTTTTCTTCATTTTAAACCTCCTAAAATATACTATTGGACGGAATTCCCAGAATAATGGTATCACACTTATTGATAAATTACATCCTTATCGATCATCGTTTTCAGGGCGTTTATTACAACGTCCTCTAGATTTAACGTAAAACTTTTCTGACAATGTTGGTTGATTAATTGTTGTAACATACATTTCAAGAAATCTTTTGAACTTCATTAGCAAATACATTGGGTCTACACGTTTTTATTAAATATCCTAGTCGATCAAGCACAGTTTTAAAGCGATAGAAGTCACGGCTGCCGTTGTTGGACGTATCGATAATCCCGGCACGTTTGGCATTCACACAAGCCTCCTTAGCCCACTCAGGCGGTTCGTCTATACAAGCTTTCGCTTCGAGTTCTTTAATCCGTTTGTCCTGCTCTTTTACGATCTTCTCCAGCTCCACAATCTTCATCTCGTCATCATCTCCTTTTAATGTTTCAAGTTCTCGACGATACTCAGGCCCTCGCGGCCAATATAGAAATACATCGCCAATGTTCGGAACACTGGCGAGAGATCCCCTGCATACTGGCCCAACATAACTGCCAATGCAATCACAACGAAGATAACGCCCTTACGCACGCCCCCCCCAGAACATACTTCACTGTTGACAGTCTTTGTCATAATAGCCCCAAGAAGACCTGTTACATAATCAGCATTCATACAAAACACCAGTAACTTCTAACTAATTTTGATTGCGGAAGCTGGAGAAGATCTTGCAGTTATCCAAGATCGACTTGGTCATAAAAATGATCAAATAACCAGACTTACATACCTCCACGTAACCGAAGGACAGAAAAAACTTGTCCCTGACAGATTCGAAAAGCTCATGAATTCTTAAACACTAACACTTCTTTTGTGGGTGATTCGTGGGTAACTCTATATTTGCAATCTGAACAACTCCCGAAAACACGCGCTACTATAGGCTTAGAAATATAAGGAAACTTTAATCAATCATTTGACATGTAAATGATTTCACAAGTAACATCATACATAGTTGTTCAATCGATAATGATATGTAGATCTTTGAAGGGGAGACTCACAGATGACAGCAAACACACTTGATCCTGCGCTCGAACCCAACAAGGCCAAGCATCCTCCCGGCTTGTACCTTTTATTTTTCACGGAGATGTGGGAACGTTTCAGCTTCTATGGCATGCGAGCCATGCTCGTCTTATATTTGACAGCACAGTACATCAGCGGGGGCTTAGGCTTTGCAGAAAGCTCAGCAATCGCGATCTACGGCTTCTTCGTAGGAGCCTGCTACTTTACACCGCTCCTTGGCGGCTATCTATCCGACCGTTATCTCGGCAGACGAAGATCCATCACGATCGGCGGGCTTTGTATCGCAATCGGTAACTTCTCTTTATTTGCTGTACAGACCCATGCATTCATGTATCTTGGACTTGCCTTGATTATTATCGGCAACGGCTTCTTTAAGCCTAATGTATCGACATTAGTAGGAGAGCTGTACCCTAAGAATGACAAGCGAGTAGACTCGGCTTATACCATATTCTACATGGGGATTAACGTGGGCAGCTTCTTAGCCCCATTAGTCTGCGGTTTCCTTGCGGAGCAATGGTTCAAAGTTGATATGGTAGACTTTATCGTCTATGGGTATAAATATGGCTTCCTTGCTGCAGGCATTGGGATGGTCATTGGCCAGCTGCTATACAACGTTTTGGGCCCTCGTTATCTTGGAGATATTGGGAAGGAGCCTACGAATCAGAAGGAAAAGCATGCGGATGGAGTCAAACAATCCAAAGCTCCGCTTACCGCCACTGAAAAAAGTCAAACGGCGGTTATTCTCATCATCACCTGCTTCGTCATTTTCTTCTGGGCTGGATTTGAACAAGCAGGCAGTCTGTTGACGTTATACACCCAGCAGTTCATCGATAAGGATGTGTTTGGGTTCCAAATTCCTGTTTCCTGGTTCCAATCCGTCAATCCCTTGTTTATTATTGTGTTCGCTCCTATCATATCCGCCTTATGGATGGCGCTCTCTAAGCGGAAACGCGGTGACCTGAGCTTTGCAACAAAGATGGGAGTTGGCATGGTGCTTCTCGGAATTGGATATATGGTGCTGCTTATTGCGGTCAATCAAACGGGTAGTGATCCCGCGCAAGCCACCAAGCAGGCGAGCATTCTATTTATTTTGGGCACCTACTTCTTCCATACGATTGGTGAACTATTCCTATCTCCTGTAGGGCTATCCTTAGTCAATAAGATATCGCCGGCAAAGCTGACCTCTCTCTTGATGGGTGTATGGTTGGCGAGCACGGGGGTTGCAAATATTATCGGCGGGCAATTTGCTTCTAAAATAAACGCCCTTGGCTACTTCAAGACATTCGGCATTATTGGAGGCTTATCAATTGCGCTTGGTCTTATCTTGTTGCTGTGCTCGAAGAAGCTGACGCAAATGGCTCAAATAGATGCCAACTAATCTTACGGACTCACGTTTAAGTCCATCGATTTCATGAAATGAGCTGGCATGCAACACGACTATAATGAATAAAAGAGCATCCATACCTGATGGATGCTCTTTTATATAGGGATACCTGATCTAGGACGAAACAACAGATTGGAACAGCTCATCTGGAACACGAGCGTCCCAAGCGCTGGGCTGCTCGATGCCAAGGGCAGCCAGCACAACCGCAGCTGTATCCTTGAATGTCACTTCATCGATATTTGCATTAGGGTTAACACATGGACCTACTGCACCCCAGAATACTGTACGGTCCAAAGGATGATCCGAGCCGTGATTGAATGGATCCGCTCCACCGCCGCCATGATCGGTTACGAATACGATCAAGCTATCATCCATCCAGCCACGCTGTTCGATGACCGCCAGCACCTTTCCAAGCTGTGCATCTGCAGTCTCGATACCACGAAGCTGATCATCCGTATTGTAGCCATAGCGATGCCCTGCACCATCTGGACCATCAAGCGCCAAATAGAAAAGCTGAACATCTTCTACTTTGCTTAAGTATTCGCAGGCAGCTTCTGTCAATGCCTCATCATCTTTAACCACTTTATGAACATCAATTGACTCTTCAACTAAACCAAAGTTAATCGGTTCCCAGCATGTAAAAGAAGCAAGCGTCCACTCTGGATGCTGGTCACGTGCCGCCTTAAAAAAAGAAGGGTACGGTGAATCAAGTGGGAACCGCTCAACAGCGGCTCGATTGTTATCATAGCCGTGCTTATCTGGAGTTACGCCGTGAAGCATCGACCCCCAGCACTGTGCGCTGATTGTTGGCATTTCGGTTTGCGCGTTATATGTTATCACTCCCTGCTTGGCAACGGCCTTAGGGATATGAACAGCATTCGAACGCTGCAGGAAGTTCCCTGCTCCATCCATTCCTAATACAAATACTCGGTTAACTGACTTGCCCATCTCTTCCCACTCTCCTTCGTTGTGCGTCCTGCTACTCTCATCTTAGGATTATGCAAACGGAATCAGAATGGACAAATGTATCGTATTTATGCTTTTTCGTTCTGCTCAATACTACAAAACGAGACCCACTAAAACAGAGGACAGGATAGAGGCTAACGTCGAGCCGTACAGCAGCTTTAAGCCAAACTGCGCGACCTCCTCACCCCGCTTCTCATTCAATGCTTTTACCGCCCCTGTAATGATGCCAATCGAGCTAAAGTTTGCAAAGCTCACAAGGAATACCGACACAATGCCTATTGTTCGTTCAGACATTCCAGCCGCAATCTCCTTGAAGTTCAGCATGGCGACAAATTCATTGGTAACAAGCTTGGTTGCCATAATGCCGCCGGCTCTCACGGCCTCCGACCATGGGATGCCCATTACAAATGCGATAGGCGCAAAGATAAAGCCGAGTATTTCCTGGAACGAGATGCCAAAGATCATGCCGAATAGGCTATTGATCATCTCCATCAGCGCGATAAATCCAATCAGCATGGCCCCAACGATAATGGCTACCTTGAAGCCGTCCATAACGCTCTCGCTAATCATCTGGAAGAAGGATTCCTTCTCCCCTTTCTCCTCCACAACCGTTACATCCTCTTCAGGAGTCAGTTTGTATGGATTGATCAGATTCGCGATGATAAGTGCGGAGAAGATATTTAGAATAATCGCGACCACAACGTAGCGAGGAGAAAGCATCGTCATATAGGCTCCTACGATCGCTGCGCTAACTGCACTCATGGCAGAGGTACAGAGCGTATACAATCTTCGCTTCGAGATCACATCCAGCTGCCTTTTCGTTGTCAGGAACACCTCGGATTGTCCCAATATGGCAGCAGAGACCGCTACATAGTTCTCGAGCTTTCCCATTCCATTAAGCTTGCTCAATACGATCCCAATGCCCTTGATGATAAGGGGGAGTATCTTGATGTAATTCAGAATTCCGATCAGTACAGAGATGAATACGATTGGGAGCAGCACATCAAGGAAGAACGTCGACATGCCTTCATTCTCTAAACCTCCAAACACAAAGTCCACCCCCGTAATCCCGTACTCCATTAGCTTTGCAAATGTATCTGCGATGACCTGAATGAGAATAATCCCGACATTTGTATTCAAAATGAGCAGCTCCAACAAGATCTGCACCACCAGCATCGCAAGTATGGACTTATATCGAATACCTTTTCGGTTGTTGCTCACTGCGTAGGCCAGCACAAAGACAAGCAGCAACCCCAGCACTACAAATACATATTTCATCCTAACATCCTCCATCCATATCAACACAAAAAGGGATACCGTTTTATAACAGTATCCCTTGATGGACAGAAAATTATGTTCAGGCTGCCAAATGGCCCAAATCGGCTTGCTACTTGAATGTGCGCCAATCTGACTTGTCGTTGGCAAGCAGGTACTCAAAGTCATTCTCAAGGCGCTTCTTCTCTGCCTTGCGCGCCTCTTCCTTCTCCTTGAGCTCCTTCACTTTGCGCTCCGCCTCCTGAGACTTAAGGTCATCTGCCTGTGTCTTCAGCTTATTCAACACTTCGCTGCTAAGCAAATCCTTAAGCGTTGCGGCTTTCGGCGGTGCGGTCGGATCATTCGCCTGAGGCGCTTGTCTTTTATGCTTCGCCATCGTCGTCACCTCTCTTTTATCCTTCTACGAGTATACCAGATATGCGCTTGATTGTAGAAGGACAAGAAGGATTGCGCGAGCTTAAGCTTCATCCCACAGGCTTCTTAGGTTATCCATTCCGATGCGCGAGGCTTCCTTGCATTCTTCCATTCCTTCAAACTCAATCGTGATATAGCCGTCATAGCCAGAGTCCTTGATCAGCTTGATAATCTTGCGAACTGGAATATCACCATGGCCTAGAATCGCACCGCGAAGATAGTTGCCATTCGTCGTGCGGAACCAGTCTCCCCCGCCTGGGTTCTCATCATAAGGACGGAAGTAGAAGTCCTTGAAGTGAACAAGGGAGGCATAAGGAAGATTCTTCATCACGCCGATGATAGGATCCTCATCCACACACATGAAGTTACCGATATCAAGCGTTGTTTTAAAGTTTGGACGATTCACCGCATGAAGCACGCGCTGCACACGATCGCTTGCTTGAACGCTGAATCCATGATTCTCAATGGTCGTCGTAATGCCCTTAGTTGCTGCATAGTCTGCGATCAGTTGGCTTCCTCTTACGATAAGCGGCAAGCTCTCTTCCATCCATTGAATCGTCATCTTCTCTTTCGGCAGCGTAAACGCTGTCACGTCATGGCGCATATGCTTCATGCCAAGACGCTCAATCAGATCCACGTGCTGTTTCAAGCGGGCGACTTCCTCTTGGAAAGCCTCTTCCGTCTCCTGCACAAAGTTAGCCGGCATAGAGTAGTTGGACAGCTCAATTCCTGCTTCCTTCGCCTTTTCACGTACTGCATCCGCAAGCTCAAGATTGTCGACCAACGTATACCCGTATGGAACAATCTCCATATGCTCTCCGCCATTGTCTGCAATCCATTGAATCGCATCCAGGATCGTCATTTCTCCAGATTTAAGCGCATTCAATAAGCTGTACGAGCTCAAACCTATCTTCATTGTGCTTCACCTCTACCCATTGTTGTCTGTGATGGATAGCCAAACTGCATCCTGAGCAGGAATGTTAAGGGTAACACTAATTCGTTGATGCTGGTCCACATCACACCGATATTCTCTACCCTGTCGATCCCGAACAATAGCCGTTTGACTAATACCAGTATAATACAACGGGAGCTCCACTGTCTGTACCATTTCTTCATTTGTAGGGTTATGGATAACAGCTAATCCTTTGATAGACAATGTAGGATTCACATGCATAATACCATCATAGCCTCTTCCATCCGGCCTTCTAAGATGAATCATATCGGATTCCAGGATATCTCGATACTGCTTAAAGAAGTCAACCCATCGCTTTACGACCTGCTTGGTCTCCTCTGTATCATAGACACGGAAGCCTCGGTACATCGCTTGAACACCTGCTGTAAAATTGTTTCTTAAATGCGCATCATAGGCATCTAAGTGTTCACTTAACGGCTCTAAGGTTGAATCGGATCCACCGCCTTGATAGGAGGTAAGGGGCACGAACATCCAGCCCATGCTGGGCGTCTTCTCCCAGGTGCCATCGAATATATTTTGCCGAGACAAAATGATTTGACGCTCTCTAGGCAGCGCCCAGTTCACTTCTCGATAACCCATACCGGCCTTGTTTGAGCCCATAAAAAAATACCAATCCGGCACATTCAGATAAATACCTTTTTCTCTGCACCATTTATAAAAATTAGTGATACGTCTCCACTGTTTCCACTGTGAATCCTCTCTTCCTTCATGTCCAGGATGAGTGGTTGATTCACAGATGTCTCCTGGATATGAGCCGTCGTGCTCCAGAACGTCAAAGCCTGTTTGCTCAAAGAAGTGCCGAAGCTTCCGAAAATAATCCTGTCCCCACTCGCTTTCCAGACACGGTGAATGAATATAGTACGCGCCATTCGGATTCACTACGTCATGCTCTTTGCTAATCGACCTAGAAGCAAGCAGCGAATAGCCTCCTAGCGCAATTCCCTTCTCATGCGCATAATCAGCAAGCTCTCTCAATGCGGCAAGATACGCGAGATCTTCGTTTTCCATGTCCAAGCCGCTGCCAAAGGATAGAATCACCATTTCAAAGCCAACCTCTGCGCATTGGTCAATGGCATCCTTCACAACTTGCGGCTCGATGCTTTTTACATGAAGAGTGATGGGATTCTCTTGAACCCAGGGCGCCATCAAGCGATACATCTTCCGCTGTGCCAGCCCCTTGCGTTCACGATCCATGCTGTCCTGTATCAACTCGAAGGTACGAAAAGTCTTAAATCGTTCCCCGCTCTCGATCATGACATTAGGTCCTATAGGCGGCTTGCTGATCAGCATCGCAGGTGTAAGGCGATCATAATTCACTTGGGTCAGATACTGTGGATCAGTGACCCAATGCGTCGTTCGGTTCGCTTTACGCTGTGCCATCCCTTGGAACGAATAATCGCTCTCTACATGAAGATTCGGGTATTCCCAGCGGTCAGGCGTCTCAACCGGAGAATCCCATTCCACAACGGCAAGGCATTCGCTAATAAAGGCATTGAGTCGTACATCTTTTTCACCCTGATTATGGATCTCCACCCATTTACTCATCAGCGGAATGCCATCGTACATTTCATAATGCACCGTAACTTGCAGCCCTTGCAGCGCTTCCAGCTTGCTTCTAAACATAAGGTGAAGAGATACTCCTGAAGCGATCCAAGGCCGCTGCGTCGAGAAGGAGCCCGCTTTAGAAGGAAAACGCGGCTTCACGGTTCCGATATCATAACCCGCAAACTGAAAAGCTTCTGGATCTGCTGTCAGCTCCTCTATCCACTCCTTTTTCAAATAGGCATAGTCTGGCTGACCTGACAATCCTCCGACAGCGACTTCCTGACCGTCCAAAGTAAGGATCGCTTCCGGCTTCACGCCACGAATGATCGTTTCTCCTGTCATAAGATTATCAAAGGCTACCGTTGCAGCATTAGGCTCAAGTCTCCATGTTCGAGAAATTAAGCCGTTGGACAGCGTGATCTCCTGTTGCTGTGATGAAACCTTGAATTCCGCCCGATATAACGCAGGTGTTATGAACCAATCCTTCTTCATGTGCTTGCTTCCCTCTCTTCTATGTTACTTGTTCTCTAAATAGATCTTCTGAGCCTCTTCCAACACTTTGTCTCCGCCCATCTTCTTCCATTCTTGAACATAGGAATCAAACTCATCAAGCGACTTTCTGCCTGTAATAAAATCTATGAACGTCTCCATCGTATATTGATTAAGCCGATCCTGATATTCGTTTAACACAGGCTTCTGATAAGGGTTCAGAATATCATAGATTTTCGTACTCTTTGCTCTTGTTTCCTTCCCAAGCTCACGAAGATTTTTATCTGCTGTATACGACGTTTGGAACTCATAATCATTAAAGGAGCCGGACATCGAATACGAGCCAAAGGCAATGCCCCGTTTATCCCGCTCCTTCTGGTCATCATACGGTGGAATATATTGTACGACGCCATTCTCATCACGTTTCCAGTGCGTTCCTTCTACACCGAAGTTGAACAGCTCATAAAGGTTTGGATCAAACTGTGTAGCTTCAAAGATTTGAAGATATTTGATGAGCTTCTCTTGATCCTTCGCAAGCTGATAGCCAAACATAATGCCTGAGCCATCTGCAGGCGCATATTGGGAGATGCCATAATCTCCGCTTGGCCCTTTAATGCCGCCAGTCGTTGCCCATTTGACATTCGAATCAGCCTTTAGCATCTTGTCGAACATCGACTCATTGCCCAAAAATGCTTTACCCGGCATGAAGTCCCACCAGTACCATTCCCCAGCTCCTGCTTTATTGGTGGAAAGCTTATCTACAAAATTGGTATCCTTATTAACCACAAACTCCGGATCAATCCACTCATTCTTGTACCATCGATTAAGCACCGTAAGTGCTTCCTTAGCACCAGGCTCCATTTCACCGCGAACGATCTTTCCGTCCTTCTCTGTAAAAATGCCAGGATGAACACCATAGGCTCCAAATACGAAGCTAAACATCCCTCCAATGCTTCCACTGGATGCCATTGCCGTAATGCCGTACGTGTCCTTTACTCCATTGCCATCCGGATCTTCATTACGAAACTTTTCCAAGATGATCTCCATCTCTTCAAGGGTCTCAGGCACCTTATCGATGCCAACTTTAGCAAGCCAGTCTTGTCGAATGCCAAGCTGAGTTCCATCTGTACCGATATCCCATACTTCTGGTAAACCATAAATTTTACCATCCCGCTTCACATATTTGAATGGATCTACGGGATCGATATATTTCTTAATCCATTCTGTGTATTTAGGCATATGCGTTTCAATGAGCTCCTGCGGAATCTCTGTGATAATCCCCTGCTTCATATATTTCTCATATTCCGACGTTGAGGTCTTCTTCATCCAATCAGGAATATCCTTGGAGGCTATCATTAAATTTAATTTTTCTTGGTACGCATCAAAGGTCGTTGGGACAAATTCTACCACGACATCAAATTTCTCTTTAATAGCCGTTACGCCAGGAGAGTCTGCTTTCACCCGTTCAGGATAGAATGACCAGAATTCAAGCGTCTTCTTGCTCGTTTCATCTCCGGATTGAGCAGTCGACTTTCCATCTGCTTGCTGACCTGAATGGCTGCAAGCGGATACAAATAATAAAATCAAGGATACGCTAAGCATGCTTAGCAGCGCTTTTTTTATTTTCACTTCAACCAACCCTCTCACATGGTTATTAGCTAAAGCATGATCCGTAGAAATTAATTTGCCGATAGCATGCCTTAACCATTATCACTTATCCTTTAACCGCACCGACCATGACACCCTTGACAAAGTATTTCTGCACAAACGGGTAAACGATCAGCATCGGGATGATTGAAAACATGATAATGGTAGATTGAAGCTGTCGACCGGTAAATTCTGATTGCTGATTCATCGTCTGCATGATAATCGATAGATCACTCGTGTTGTTCTCTAGTATAATTTTGCGAAGCACCACCTGCAGCACTTGGCGTGAAGGGTCCGCGATATAAATCATGCTGTCGAACCAAGCATTCCAATGCCCGACTCCTACCCATAATGCAATGGTTGCAAGCACAGGCTTCGACAATGGCAGCACGATGCGAATGAAGATAGCTCCATATCCTGCTCCGTCCACCACAGCTGACTCTTCCAGCTCATCAGGTATATTCCGAAAGAAATTGCGTACGATCATCACATTGAATGCTCCGATCATACCAGGGATAACCAAAGCCCAGATCGTATTATACAATCCCAATTCCTGAATTAAGAGATAGCTCGGAATCAATCCGCCTCCAAATAGCATCGTGAACAGAATGATGCCTGTGAAGATGCGGTTGCCTGGCAGCTGACGCTTGGCAAGCGGATAAGCTGTAATCGCGGTAAAGGTGACCGATAACAATACACCAAGCACGGTTCGGTAGATCGTATGAAGATAGCCCGACCATAACGCATCATACTGGAATGCGAGCTTGTAGCTGCTTAAAGTGAATTTTGATGGAAACAGCACGATGCCTGTCGAATAAGCAGAGCCTGCCGTCCCTCCTCCATCTAAGGAAATGACCACCTGTGTCCAGAATGGATACAGGGTGATCAGCATAATGACAAACATAATGAAATAAAGAAAGAGATCAATGATTTTGTCACCTGTTGACTTGGTTACAATCAACATGATTCGCAATACCTCCTCTTGACCGCCTCGTGACTACCATAAGGCACTCTCCTCTTGACCCATCCATTTTACAATCTTGTTCACCACGATGATGAGGATAAGGGCGACCACGGACTTGAAGAGGCCAACAGCAGTAGCACGGCTGTAGTTCATTTCAATGAGACCCTGACGGTACACATAGGTATCAATAATATCTGCGACACTGTAGACCTGAGGATTATACATGTTAAATATCTGGTCAAAGCCTGCATCTAGAATTCCTGACATGGACAAGATCAGCATCACCGCAATGACGGGAAACAGCATCGGAGCTGAAATGTAAAACATCCGCTTGAACCTCCCAGCCCCGTCAATAATAGCAGCCTCATAGAGCTGAGGATCAATGTTGGAGATCGCTGCAAAATAAATAATGGAGCCCCATCCAAAGCCTTGATAAATACTTGTTACGATCAGAATGGTTCGAAAGTAAGTAGGATCGGCTAGAAACAAAATCGGCTCGACACCAAACAGCTTCATCACGCCATTCACAGGCCCTTCCAATGAGAAGACCGTGAAGATAATACCACCAAGCACGACCCATGACATAAAATGGGGCAGGTAGGAAACGGTTTGCACTGCCTTTTTATAACGGACATTGGTAATCTCACTTAGCAGCAAAGCAAAAAGAATGGGAATGGGAAAGCCGAAAATAAGCTTGTAAAAGCTAATGATGACGGTATTTTTCAGTACGGAAAAGAAATAAGGATCTGAGAACAGGTCCTGAAAATGCTTAAGCCCTACCCAAGGGCTGCCCAGTATTCCCTCCATAATGTGATAATCTTTAAAGGCAAGCACAACGCCATACATAGGAATGTAATGAAAGATCAAGTAATACAGCATCCCTGGTATGAGCATCAAATAGAGCACCTTTAATTTCTTGAATGGTTTGAACGAGTTCTTCTCGGGAATCATACCTACTTGTTTGATTGCCGTACGCATATCATTCTCCCTCCTTTCCACTTCATGAATAGCTCCTACTGATACTATAACAACTCGTTCTTGAGCCGTAATTATCAGATATCTTTGATTCGTTTCAGATTTCTATGAAGACAGAGCGATTTAACATCGAGTTTGATTTCCGATTAAAAAAAGCAGCCCCTTAAGGAGCTGCCTTTGCTTCGAACGTGACCACTGGAAGATTAATGCTCACTCTGGTCCCGTTTCCAACATTACTTTGAAGTTGTATCCCGTACTCAACGCCAAATGTTAACTGAATCCGCTCATTTACATTTTTCAACCCATAGCTGTCCGATTCCGTTGACAACAAGCCTGTTAAGCGTTCCCCGGATATTCCTGCTCCATTGTCCTCTATCATAAAGACAAGCTCCTTCTCAACCATAGCAGCACGAATGATAAGCTGCCCTCTACGAGCAATCTTCTTTAGCCCGTGTTCAATCGCATTTTCCACAATGGGCTGCAAGATGAGATTGATCGTCTGATAGTCAAGCACATCCTCCTCTACCTCATACTGAACATCAAAGAAATGATCCTTCATGATTTGCACGATCTCAAGATAGGAGCGGATGTTATGAAGCTCATCCCGCACGGATATCCGCTGATTCCCTTTGTTTAAAGCCGTCCGATAAAATTTGGACAAGGAGGTAACGACATGACTGATCTCATGCTCATCATGCTCAATCGCCTTAAAGTTAATCAAGGACAGCGTATTATATAAAAAATGAGGGTTAATCTGAGATTGCAGCGCGCGAAGCTCCGCCTCTTTCTTCACGAGCTGGTTCGCATACACCTCTTGTATGAGACGATTAACCTGGTGTACCATATCGCTGAAATGTTCCGTTAGCTGTCCAATCTCATCCTTCGACGTATTGGCAATGCGCACATCGAGATCCCCACGCTTTACTCTCTTCATCCAACCAACGAGTCGGTCTATTCTTCGAATCATCCTACTTGAAAGCAGCAGGCTGATGATCAGCACGGCAATCGCGCACAGACTAATCACTAGAATCGAAGCTCTCAGGATGCCTGAAGAGCTGGGCTTTACCTGCGACTTCAACACATAACTGTGCAGCGTCCAGTCCGCTTCAGGGATGGCGATATGCTTCACAAGCAACTCCCGACCCCCTACCTCAATCACCCCAGGACCCTGTTGAACAAGTTGTGCTTCGCTTATCGATGGCTGCTGTAATAGAAGATCGTCAAGCTTATGATTGGAATAGAGAATGTGTCCATTTGCATCTGTAAGGATGACCCCCATGTCGCTTGCAAGCTGGTCGATGCCTTGGAAAAATAACTGTTCCTGCATCTCGATATAAAGTGCAGCCTGACGATCCGCGTGCTCAATGCCCGGGAATGGGGCTGCGATATAGATTCGGCCTCCATTCTTACCCCAAATGGACTCCTGCTCTGTCTGCATCTTCACATACCAAGGTTCTTGTTCAACACGAGAAGCGTGCAGCAGATCCCCGCCGTACTCAGGAAGACGGCCTTGCTCATAAATCCTAATATTAAGAATGGACTTATTCAAGGCTCGGATAAAGGTAAGCGATGGATTCACATACTGATCGAGATCCCATCTAAGATTCACCAGGTCATGATAGTCTGTCGTCAGAATCTTTCGAATGGGACTGCTGTACAAGATTGAATTGGCTGTATGCTGATACTGCTGAAGCGTATACCGAAGCGATTCGGCAAGCGTGTCGGCATTCCGCTCTATCGCTTGATTTGCCTGCACATCAAGGAGCTGCTCCGATTGCCTGAAGTTGTACCATCCCAGCACGCCAATCGGTATGACAATAACAAGCAGATAAGATAGAAACAACTTATGCTTGAGCCGGACCCGGCCTATGACCGTTTGGATCGCTGACCGGATCATAAGGGCTGCTCCCTGTACTGGGAAGGAGTCAGTCCATAATAAGTCTTGAATAATGAACAGAAATAGGCAACATTTCGATAGCCCGTCTCGTCGCTTATAGCAGCAATCTTTTTATTCGTGTGATGCAGTAAATATTTAGCCTTATCCATCCGAAGAGATGTCGTAAACTTGACGATGCTCACTCCTTGATGCTTCTTAAAAATGTGGCTCAGGTAATTGGGTGAGAGGTTTACTCTCTCTGCTAGCTCTTCAACGGCTATGTCGCGATTATATTCGCGTTCAATGATCCGGATGACTTCGGAAATGACCCTCTTCCCTGAATCATCCGCTTCCGTATCCTGTGCTACACCATCCTCAATAAGCGACATCATATGTTCCATAAGATCGCTGAGCTTGTTAGTATTATAGATTTTCTCTAGATTGCTTCGGAAATGTTCCCCGTTCTTTATTGACGAAGCACGAATTAGTACCTTTAGCACCTCCATACAGATATACTTAAGATATATAGAGGATACTTGGTTGTTCTCCTGCAGCTGTCCTGCAAGCTGTTGAAAGCGCGTTTGCACTGCCGGATAATTTCTTCGCTCGATTTCTCGCTTGATCTCCTCCAGCATGTCTTCCACAGATACTGGCTCTTGCTCATCTCCGGATACGCTGCCCGTGAAGAAGACTACCCCCTCATCGTAAAAAAACTTGCTGTCTAGGATGCGCTCAAATTCCTGGTACACATCCCTAAGCTGGCCGATCTGATGAACACAACCGCTGCATGCGACATATACCGCCATGTGGTAATGAGTATGAAACCAATGAATGAATTGCTGGCCAATCCGTTCGAGCTCCCTCTTGCTCTCACCATGAACGGCCTCCATAAAGAGCAGGCATTGATTCTCATTCAAGTGAACCCATTCATATTTGCGGGGAATCAGCTGCTCCAGTGCTCTTAGCGCCTCTAGGTTGATTCGGTCAAAAAATCGTTCCCTTGCATCCAAGATCACGACGCGAAGTTCCTCATGCGACTCAAAGCTTGAGGTCATTTCACAAATATCAGCAAGCTGATCCTCTTCCGAAAGCGCAGAGCGATGAATCCAGCGAGAGATCAACCGCTGCTGCTCATATCGCAAGCCATGGTCGTATATCCCTTGCATTCGTGACTGATCCTGTTTCTGCCTGACATCGCGATCACAACGCTCAATCACTTTTGAAAACACTTTCAAAAATTCACTTACTTCTACTGGCTTAAGAATATAGTGAACCGCTTGAAGGTCAATCGCACGCTTCGCGTACTCGAATTCCCCATAAGCACTCATAAAGATGACTTGAATCGGCAGCAACTGCGCCCTAATCTCTTCGACAAGCTGAAGCCCATCCAATTCTTTCATCCGAATATCCGTCAATAGGATATCGATCGGATGCTCTTTTATAAATGCGAGCGCCTCTTCGCCGCTCTCCGCCTCATAAACATCCAGCTTTAAATCATACTTATGGATTAAAAACTTGATTCCATGCCTTTGAAACCCCTCGTCATCCACGATAAGCAGCTTGTACATGCCCGAATCACCATCCTCATGATGTCTTATGGAATTTTAAAGAAGCAGTTCCGCTCTTCTATGCGTACTATGTATCAATCCATCATGTCAAGTGAGGTGCATCGCTTTGAACGGACTTTTCGGCATCTTGTTTCTCCTGCTCGGCGTCTTCGGACTTGTTACACCGCGCCTAGCTTGGTACATCAGCATGGGCTGGCGTATAGAGAATGCGGAGCCCACTCCTGCAGCCCTTATGCTTCAGCGTGTAACCGGCATATTTGCAGCTGTCATCGGACTTGTTCTTCTGCTTGCGGCGTTCAGCAGCACATGAACCTTGTAGCACCTTGTCACGTACTTTATGGCCGGGAGGGATCAGAATGCGAATAAAGAAGCATGTGCTCGCACGCAACACTTCATACTCCACACCTTATTATGTCGTTGAAAGCGACCAAGCCGGACCTGTGGTCATGATTACGGCAGGCATTCATGGCAACGAGATCGGAAGCATTCACGCAGCCCAAAGGCTGATCGACCAACTGCAGGGCAAAAAGCTTCGTCTTCAGGCAGGGACGCTTGTGCTAGTTCCGATTGTCAATCAACAGGCTTATTATCGTCGAATTCGCGGCAAGCCTGACTTGAATCGAACCTTTCCCAAGAGCAGAAGGGGCTCCGCCTCGCATCCACTCTCCAAGGCATTATTTCGCTTGGCAAAGCGCTATAAACCAACTTGGGTGTTTGATTTGCATGAGGCCAATGGGTATTCCAATCTGAACCCGAGCGTGCTAGGCCAATCCTTTATTACGAACAAGGGCAGCAAAGCAATAGCTGCTGTTCAACAAGTTAAACAGCAGCTAAACGGTTCCATATCAGGCCAAACACGCAAATTTACGATCGTAAGGCGGCACAAGCAAGGAACCTTCCGTACCGCTGCTGCGAAGCTGCTTCACGCTCGATCGGTCACCGTCGAGACGTCTTGGGCCATGCCCTTGTCTCATCGCGTTCAATACCAAACGCGCATAGCCAAGCTATTCCTGCGAAAAGCAGGTATCGTGTTGCATGAATCGTAGGACATAAAGCAATTAAAAACCATCCATACTGGATCACACAGCTAAGATTTTGGATCCTCCTCGTCCTGCTCCCATTTTCTTGAATAGGCTTTGTTCGTAATCCAGAACGTTGGCCATGCAATTGCAATCACAATAACAGCGGATGCAATCCAAACCCATGTAGGAACCTCCATCTATAAATCCTCCTTATACATTGCGTTTTCTCCTAATAATATACAATTGAATTTCCCTATCATCATAGTACACCGCATCTTCACTAGCAATGTCCATTTCATGACGATTGTTCAAACTTTAACTATTGCGAGCCGTTCTTAGAAAATGAAAGCTGCCGGGCATGTGCCCGACAGCTTCATCAGAAAATTTGAAATAAGGCTATTCAATCAACAGCATCGGCCGCTTCGTAGGATCACTATCTTCCTTCGATCCATAGATCATCCAGCCAAGAGAGCCATAATTCTGCAGCTGATCCAGCTGAATGGACCAATGACGGTTCCCGGCCAATGCAGCTTGCACAGCTTGAGTAACATCAACAAGAATCTCTTTGCCTGCTTCTGGTACGACGTAAGTCTGAATCAAACTGGAAGAAGCCGGCTTGTTGTTCCATGTTACGCTTGCCTCCTTCCAGCTGACGTCCTCAACCGAGTAGATTGCTCCGGTTGTATGGGTCATGCCAATGCTCTTCGGCACGAGACGAAGCTTAGCGCTTGTGATCGTATTTGGAAGCGAGTCTAGATTGAATTGCAAAAACGATGCGCGCCGATACCCGGAGTTGCTGTCATTTTTAACCACTAAATCAGGCGATGAACCATAGTTCGCATTTGCATAGGAGCCATTGCGAACATAGGCATCCTCGGTTGGACTCAATAAATAGGATTCTTTTTCTAGAATAAGCAATGGTCGATATGAAATGTTCTCATGTTCACGAGAGGCATACGTAACATCTCCCTTTTGCCCTTGATTCGTAGGTGCTGTGATGCGGAATGAGAGCGTCTTGTTCGTTGACAGCGCCTCGTAAACGGAGCTGGTTACATCAACTTCAACAGGCGTCAGTGCAGCAGGAGCAGTCCAGGAGGCGATCACTTCTTCCACAGCAGGCTGATTGTTCCATGTCATCATCGTCTCGTTCCATGATTGGCTGCGGATAATCTCAGCCTGCTGCTTAATGCCGCTCTGGCCGACGCCAACTG
>NZ_JADMOL010000001.1:496372-727341 GCF_015558675.1 Paenibacillus sp. 1001270B_150601_E10
ATTGTTCCTGTAAAACTAGATAGATCAAAGGTCATAAACGTTCTGCGGTGGTAGCCAGAACCATCATTCTTAACGACCAGACCCGTGCTGCTTCCATAATTCGTATTCGAATAGGAGCCATCGCGCACATACGTATCGGCAATCGGCGAGAAGGATGCTAGATTGGCAAGTGTTATAGATATCTCATTGGAACGAGGGCTGTCGCCTGCAGCATTCGTTGCGATTACGGTGAAGTAGTACGTCTCGCGATTATTCAATCCTGTAACCGTGAAGCGATTCTCGCCTCCATTGACATTGGCTACCGGAACAACATTCGTATACTGGCCAGAAGCAGTACCGTACTCGATACGATATCCCGTGGCAAGCGGTGCTGCGTTCCAAGTCAGGGTAACACTGCTGTCGCCATACACAGCGTTTGTGAGCAGTGGAGCCGTCGGCACTTCTCCAGACTGTCCTTTGCTGAGCTTTACCTTAAATGTCTTCCCAATTGCCCCAGCCGTTTGAACCTCAAGGATTGTCGTCGGCGCAAACTGCTTGACGGTTACACCTGGGTCCAAGTATATCGCGCCTTGTGTCGCTTGATGGAACTCTACTTGTATCGTTCCTCCGTTCGCATGTGTCGGATCGGCTATGGCGAGCTCAACGGTATCATCGCTCTCCACCACCGTAACGGACGATTTCTTGTTGCTTGTTAGATAAGGCTGCCCATCCATCTGCACCGTCTTTACGTTGTCACTCCAGAAGTTCGCGCCTACTGCATGCAGCACCTTGTCCTGTACCGCATGCAGCATGCTTGAATTCTCAAGCACCACATGATCTGGATTCGCTGCATAGCCTGCTGTCTCTTCTGGTGTCACCCCAGGAAGCACCACATACTCGTACTTCGCCTGAGTTGGATCAACTCCAGCAGGAAGTGCGAGACTTAGGTAAGAGGCTGACAGGGAGGTTGTGGAGCCATCCACATTGATCTCATTCCAAGAGCAGGTTCTTGTCTCTCTTAGCCCTGCCACCGTTTGTCCGCCTGGAAAAACATAGCCAATACTATCGTCTTGTGCTTCACCTGCAAGATGAGCCCAATTCGCTCCATTCATGGTATCTGACCAGCCAGCTGTAGATGGCATCGCATTTCCATTCACGATAAGCGCATTTGAACCGTTCTCATTAAGCTTGCGGTTCTCAACAATAGTCTCAACGCTTCT
The DNA here is from genome assembly GCF_015558675.1 of Paenibacillus sp. 1001270B_150601_E10. GTDB lineage: Bacteria > Bacillota > Bacilli > Paenibacillales > Paenibacillaceae > Paenibacillus_B. The sequence goes on from NZ_JADMOL010000001.1 coordinate 497,572, forward strand.
GCCTCCTGTGCTTGTAATATCTGAGCCAAGCGCAATATATTTATCACCGAATAAGAACCACGATTTCTTGCCTGTCAACGAAGAACCCGTATTGCTTGACATGCCAAACTGCATGCCAACCGTTCCAATTGAGCCGTCGGTGTAGGACCCGCCCGCCCAATTCGAGGTGTTGAACTTAAAGGAGCTAAGCGTGCCCACGGAACCATCTGTAGTCGTTCCTGGCAAGCGCATGGCATTGATCGTCGGCCAATAGGCGCCTGAATATTGGGTCTGGTCGCTATTGTAAAGATAGACTGCACCCGCTCCTTGCCACCATGGCCGCTTATTCTCGCCATTGCCATATTCCATCGCGGAGATGCGCGTAGAGAACAAAGCTACAGCAATGCCAAAGTCAGGACGCAAATGCAGTGCGCGCTCCATTCCGCCAAAGACATGCGTGTCGATGAGCGGATCTGCAGGAGTGATGGATGTATTCTCCAAGAGATGCCGCACATTCATTGCATGAAAAATCGATAAACCCTCCGTGTACGAATCAAAAGTCGAATCCGAGAGCATTTGCCCCTTTGTTATCGCTCTCACTCGGGAGGCATCGGGCTCTTGAAGTCCATTAGCCAACATGGCAAGTGAGGTTAGGATGCTCCTTCCCGCCTGATGGTCCTGTGAATTCTCACGAGATACCGCTCTTCCACGGACATTATCCATCATCGCTCCCTTATAGAAGAACGGCTGATACGCTTCCTCCACCCATCGAATCACATTGTTCATATTCGGGTCAGTAATGCTCCAATTCGAATTGCCGAGCAGATAGATGAGCTTAGCCATATCGGAGATTAGCACCGCTCCATAGCTGCCTGTATAGGCTACGTAATCATGCTGTATGAAGGAGCCGTCCTCATAGAACCCATCACCGTCCTTTACATACAAAAGCACTTGGCTAATCGCATCCCGACCTTGCACAAGCCTGTCCGCATCCTTGGCAATGATTCCATGAAGGGATACAATTAAGGCTTTATCAAGCCGATTGGCTCCTGTCTCCTTGAGGGTTGGAGCATTCGTTCGATAAGTCGGATCTGGCACGAATCGTTTCAACACCTTTACATAGTTGGCAATCTGCGTACTATTGAGCTGATCATGCACGAGAATCATCGTATCCGACAGATTCATCGGAGCGCCAATCTCCCAATGCCACCAGTTGCCTGTCTCGCTTTTCGTCTCGTTGTATTTATTCGCATACATCCAATCGAGCCCGCTTCGAATATCACTCACAAGCTGTGTGTTTCCTTTCAGCGAGGAGCCTGTTGTGGCATATGCAATCGCCATTTCTCTCAACCGCACATAGTTGGCCGAAATTGTGGCAGGATCATTCCATGAAGAGATATCGCTCCATAGATAGGTCCGAGCGGCACTTTTATTCATCGTGCTCCAATGCTGATTCACATTCGCGTCCAACTGCTGAATACTTGCTGCAATAGCAGAATCGGTGATATCGATATCACTACCGCCCGTCAAATAGGTCACCCACTTATCCTTCAGTGGGGTATATTCATCTGCAGCTTGCACGTTCGGCGCAGCCGTAACCAAAAACAACGGATAGATAAGCAAAGCAGTCAATAAAGTGTGAATAATCCGTCTTCTACTTGAATTGGACTTCATCTGCATCTCCTCCAATCGTAATGTATGCGCTTACATATTGTGATTTTTTACAGCTTCCTCCCTCTGCAACGATGCTAATGTGGTGATAGCACTCCAATTTTAATCGTGTGAACATGCATCACTCCTTTCATAAAAAAAGAGATAAGGGTACTGCATGAAAGTCATAAGACGGCAGCCTGCACGGTAAAACGGTGCTGTCGAAAGATTAATCATTTTGAAAGTATAGATCCTTTGAGATGGGATAATGAAGACTAAATAATGGCGTAAAATCGAGGATAATGATAAAATTTGACATCCTAGCTGCAATTCCTTCTGATCACTACAATAATCCAGATTCTCACTACATTTCTCCTCTATCATCCTCATAATAAAAAAATTATCTAGTCATCGTCATTAAAAAATTGGGCGATGATACGACTCGTTTTTTATATCCATCGTCAGTATAGATTTTCGCTTACAAGGTGGATCACCTTTCAATCCGCTGGATAAAAAAGCAAACCACACAAAAGTTAGTGCGGTTTGCTTTTGTTTCAAAAATAAGAGCTGCATACGTAACGATCAATCATCATGTTTGAATGTATATGAGCTGAGCTTTATTCATCCTGTTCCTTGTTAAGCTGCTCAGCCAAATAGTTGATGATGCCATCATCAGCATCCCGATGATACTCCCATACCATCACACCGCCAAGCTGATGATTGCGAATATATTGCACTTTCGCTTCCAGTGCTTCTTCATCCTCGTAGCTGATAAAGGTATCTCCGTTATACAGATAAGCAGCCTTCGCTTTTTCATCAAAGAAACGCTTGTATCCATTCTTATTCAAGTACTTTTCTTGAATGGCCTTGTAGCTGAGATCCACCTTATCAATATCAATCGGTTTGCCTGACACGAATGGCTTGCCTTCTTTAATCTTTACCTGCTTCCAGCCATAGGAATAAGAAGGAATGCCTAGTAAGATCTTCTTACTATCCACATTCCGTGAGATGAAGCCCTGCATCACTTGATCCACGCTGTGCTCAGCATGATTGTACTTGTCGATATACAGATTGGCATTGTAACCCGTCACTGGCGACCATTTTCCCGTTAGATCATAGGCCATGACATTAATATAATCGACGTACTTCATAAGCTTGTCCAACTCAACCAGATCAAAGTACCATTCCTGTGCGCCCGCGGCAAATGTAAGAAGGTAGCCCCTCTCTTGATGAGGCAGCATGTTCAGCTTTTCCCGGAGCTCTTTCATCAGACTTGTAAAGTTCTTGGTATCTTCCGGCCGAGACTTCTGTGTTCCCCAAGCGTCATGCGCAGGATACTCCCAGTCAATATCGACTCCGTCCAGATCCAGCTCTTTGACTGTACTCATAATATTCTCTGTAAAAACATATCGATTGCCGTCTAAAGCAGCATCGGAGAAGCCGTCCACACCATAGCCACCAACAGCGAGAACAAACTTCGTATCCTTGTTTAATTCCTTCATTCGCTTGATGTTAGCTCTTATTTCGGCATCTACATTCTTGTCCTTATCAAACACGATATCCGTTCCGTCCAGCTTGGCAAAAGCGATTAATGCAATATCCACCTTTTTCTCAGAGAGCTTCACTTCCTCAGGATTGCGCCAAGCCTCAACGTACACGGCGGTTACAGGACGTTCCTCCGCATTTGCAATTTGGTAATAGTAGAATCCCATTCCGACCACCATGAATAATACAATAATCTTCGTATACCAAGTGATTTTCATAATGTCTACCCTCTTCCACCAAATAAAATGCGTGTCATGACTTTACTTAACTGAAGGATCTTAACCGTCACATAACTCACAACAAGCACTGTGCCAATGTTGATCAAGAGGCGCAATGTCGTTTCTAGGAAGGCAGCCTCCGTATCAAGGCGCTTTGCAACAATAATCTCGACCAGCAGGTGAATGAGATAAATGCTGAAGCTCGCTTTTGAGACCGAGCCTATCATCTTTTTCACCTTGTAATTGATTACCGTCTGGAAGGTCGGCTCCTTGTCCTTAAAATATAAAAACATGCCGATTGCCATAAAGAAGGTCGTAATCGAATAGTTGCCATAGAACATTTCATCAAGAACCCCGTCCTGAAGAGACACAAAGTATGTAGCGATAGGGGTTATGAACAACGATATGATTCCTAGGTTGAAACAGAGATTGCGTGCTTTCAATGATATTTCATAATTGTACAAGTAGTAACCCAATACAAAGTACCCGAGATATCCTGTATAGAAGGGAATATTCAGAATCGGCATATAAAAATAGTTGCCTGATAGCTGAAAGACGATATCCGTCACAAGTCGATACCCAATGCTCACCGTAAACCAAAGAATAAGATAATATCGAATGTCCTTCTCTTCGCAAGAGCGGACGAGCTTGGCAATCAAGGGTACGGTCATGTAGATGGCAATAATCGCGTATAAGAACCACAAATGCACATAGTTGCGATCAATGAGCAGATTATAGCCAAAACCTTTCAGAAACTCGAGCACGCCAATATTGCTTTTTAAAACAAAATATTGATTGTAAAGCGCATATATCAATGACCAACTGATTAACGGAATTACGAGAGGAAGCACACGCTTCAAATAGAATTCGCGATAGGACGTAATGTTCGTTCGAAGTATCATCGCACCGCTTATCATGAAGAATACCGGTACTGCAAAGCGTGCAATCGAGTTTAGCAGGTTGTTCACCCACCAGGATGCGCTGTTAAAATCATTCGTGCGGGTCAGCAGATCCGCTGTGATATGGAGGATGACAACAGCGACGATTGAGAGTACGCGCAATAGATCAATGTAGATAATACGGTTGTTTTTGAAAATGCTGTTCATGAGGGCCCTCCTGTCTGCCTTTATTGTGAGCTTGCAGCCGTTTGCTGACTAATCGAAGCTGTTCCTTTGCGTTCAATGAATCCCCAGCTCTCATCCGTATCAAAATACTTGAAGGTGCCTACGATGTTGATGTAAAGCAGCACATTGCGATAGGTCAGCATCTCCAGCTGACTGAACACAAATAACTTAACCTTGTCCCATATCGAGTATCGACTTCCGTATTTCTCAGAAAGGTATATGGAAATGATAATTTGAAGGGCATTAATGAGGAGTGTAATGAACAGCAGGATCATGACACGCAAGAGGTGCTCACCGCTTATCAGAGCATTGACAACGTAGAAGATCATCGTAAAGGCAGTAAGCGTTCCGAGAAGGAAACCGTCTATTGCAAAAAAGAGGCTAATTCCTGGGCTGAACTGATGTGATAGCTTTGACCAATAAAGTAAAATGCAATCCACAAATGCCTTTTGCCAACGAATACGCTGTTTATAAAAATTCTTCAAATTCTCTGGACATTCGGTGTAGCATACTGCTTCCGGCGCATAGATCAATTTTTTCTTTAGATGATTGGCTCGAATGTATTGATGAATCTTTAGCGTGATGTCGATATCCTCGCCAACCGTAGATCTAAAGCCCCCAGTCTTATACATGATGTCCCGCTTGAAAGCACCAAAAGCCCCCGAAATAACGACAATGGAATTGAAGAAGGATTGGGTTAATTTTCGAACGTAGAAGCCGTGCATGTAATTGAGAATTTGACTTTTAATGAGACCTGGACCTTTGAACTTCTCCATCACTCTTCCATCTTGATCCCGTTCTGCACCTTGAACGATTTTAACCGTTCCGCCAAGCGCAATGACCTCATCATTATGGAAATATTGGCTTACGTACTTCAAGGAATAACGCTCTAACATGCTGTCTGCGTCCAATGTAACCACGATATCGCCTGTGGCATAATCGATTCCTGCATTCAGCGAATCCGCCTTGCCTCCATTCACCTTATCGATGACAAAGAAATGAGGATGCTTCTTGGATTGGTATAGCTGCTTGACTGATTTGTATTGAAGCTCCCCCGCAGGTGTTCTTTCAATCGGGACGAGATCCAATAGCTCAGAGAGCCGCTGCAGCGTGTTGTCTTTCGAGCCATCATTGATAAAGATGATCTCATGGTTTGAGTAGTCCACCTCAAGCATGGCTTCTACGCAATTCTCGATTGTTTTTTCTTCGTTATAGGCGGGAACGAGTACGGCAGTGGCATGCTCAGATAGGCCTTCTTGCAAGGGCTTGACTTTGCTGACGACGATCGGAATGATGATGTACAGAATTTGAAAAATAAAATACACAGCCGTCGTGACATACAGGAAAATATACATGTTTTCTCTCCTTTCTCTCTCTATCTGTGAAAACAGTGCCGAACGGCAAGTATAGGCGTGAAGTTACGAATAGTCATGGTGCAGAACATACCTATGGGGAATAACGGGAGAACGCTCTGTGTTTATACGAGAGCGAAAAGACTAAACACCTTCTTTCGGATATGAGTTTATCAATGAGTGTATCTATGTTTAAAGTAGCTCAGATTGTATATATTCGTAAAATCTCCATTGTTTTCAAGTAATCGATTACATCTTCCATTCTCTTATAATATCTCTCATTTCCATTATTTTTCTTTCAAATCACATAATCTTACATTGTATGACATAATTATAAAGATGCTATGAAGGCGCACAAATGACAGGCACAACAAAAACAACCCCTTCGAATCAACGAAGAGGCTGCCCATTTGGAATCGTTTATTTGTAATGATGTAATCTGATTATTTCGCAAAATATCCGCCATCGATTGGCAGCTCAACACCTGTAATATACGAAGATTCATCGGAAGCGAGGAACAGCACACCGCTCGCAATGTCCTCTGCAAGTCCAAGGCGAGGAAGCGGAGTCTGCGAAAGGAACCATTGCTTCATATCTGGATTCTCCATGAGCTTCTCGCTCATCGGCGTCTTGATAAATCCTGGATGAACGGAGTTTGCACGAATGTTGTGCTTCGCAAAGTCTACAGCTGTTGCCTTCGTCAGCATACGCACAGCCCCTTTGCTGGCTGTATAAGCGCCTGCTCCGCTGCCGCCGGTCAAGCCCGCAATAGACGAAATATTAATGATCGATCCACCGCCATTATTGATCATATGAGGAATAACGGCTTGTTGTCCCAGGAATACACTTGTGATGTTGATCGACATTATCTTTTCCCATAGTTCAAGTGAAGATTCCATGAACGGCACCTCGCTGGAGATTCCTGCATTATTCACGAGAATATCGATCTTGCCGTATTGCTTCATCGTTTCGTCCACCATGCTTGTCCAATCTTCTTGAGAGGATACATCGTGACGGAAGCCAATCGCTTCTCCACCGTTGTTCTTGATCTCTGCAACAACCTCGTTTACTTTTTCTATTTGAATATCGGTAAGTACTACTTTTGCACCTTCCTTAGCAAACAAAAGCGCATCTACTTTCCCCATGCCGCTTGCAGCACCCGTGATAATCGCAACTTTACCTTCTAATCGTGCCATCGTTATTCACTCTCTTCTTGTTGTATTTATCATTCTTTTTATTTAATAATTAATACCTATTAATAATTAAATTGTATAACTATAAAATTTATTTGTCAATAATTGTGAATTTTTTCTCAATAAAATAGAAAAATTTTTAATATTGATTTTTCAACATTCAAATAAAAAAAGACTGCTGTCCTTAAGACAACAGTCTTTCTTGCTTTTCATATCCGATCATCACTTTTGTTCGTTATGAAGCGGCTTCACCATATGATCATAGTCATCATTTGCAATATGTAGGACTAACCCATCTGCATGGTATCCCTGAGCTTCATACAGCTTCCTAGCCTTGGTATTCGCAACGTCAACCAGAAGAGCTGCATACTTCAAGCCTCTCGCAGCTGCTTCCTGCTCAAATGCCGCCATGAGATGCTTGGCAATTCCACGTCCACGATAATTCGAATTCACCGCAACGGAATCCAAATAGAATTCACCTCGCTGCGACTCCTTAATCAAATGGACAGGATGCCCCTGCACCTTCGATAGGCGCTCCTCCAGCGGCGCATCAAGCTTCTGTACTTGTGCTCCATCATAGAACAAGGCGAAGCCTACGGTTCGTCCATCTTCTTCCCACACGATGCAATGGGAGTAGCTTAATCGATTCCCTGTCGTATGAAAATAATCGGTGAGCACCTTTTTCGTATACTCTACATCATCTGTTCCAGATAAATCATGGGCGATATTGCCGATCGCCTCCAGCATAAGCGGGATAACTTCGCTGCTATCCTCTGGACGTGCCTTGCGAATCATATTTGCTTCCTCCTTGCGTTACCGTTAACTATTTTCTCTATATAGGACATATCGTTCCCGAACATTGCCTACCCTTTAATGGTACCATAACTTTTTCCTTTCTAAACAAATGTCACACCTTTGTTGACAAAAAGCCATCGTTTCTGTAAAATGAATGACAGTCAGTCATCTAAGTTGTGATCCAAATAGGAGGTGAATCTCATCGAAGACAAGAAGGAACGCATTGTACGTGCAGCAATAGACGTATTGTGCAGTAAAGGCATTGAGAAGACGAAGGTCTCTGATATTGTCAAAGGAGCGGGCATCGCCCAAGGCACCTTTTATCTATACTTCCCTTCCAAGCTGGCTGTCATGCCATCTATTGCCGAGATTATGGTCAATAAGATTCTGGATGCCCTTCAGAATACGGTGCATCTGGACGCTCCGATCGAGGTGCAGCTGAAGTCTTTTATCGAGACGGTATTTCAGCTCCATCATGAGGATCGTGACCAGCTCGCTCTTCTCTATGCAGGCTTAGCTTCAAGTGAATACTTGAAGGAGTGGGAATCAATCTATGCACCTTATTACAGCTGGGTTACTGCTTTGCTTGATGCCGCCCAGTCGAATGGCTGGATTCGAGAAAAGTTAAATACGGCGCGGACAGCAAGGCTCGTCATTGGAGCAATTGAATCAGCAGCAGAGCAAGTCTTCTTATTCGGCCAGGCAGACGAAGCAGAGATTGAGGAACAAGCAGAGGTTGTATATGCTTTTGTCGCTCATGCATTAGGGATCAAGGTCCTGTAGGTTGAGGACCTGTTTTTTTGGTCAAAAAATGACTGAATGTCATTCATTATGATAAGGAGTGTTAAACGAAATGAATCGTTCTTGGATGTACGTAATCCTAACCTGTTTATTTGAATTGCTGTGGGTATACGGATTTAATGTAGCCACATCTTGGTGGCATTGGGCCATCATTGTCGTCATTATTCTTGTCGATTTTCATTTCTTGGCAAAGGCCTGTGAGAATCTCCCTACAGGTACGGTCTATGCGATCTTCGCAGGGGCGGGTACAGTTGGTACGGCATTGATGGACGTCCTTCTGTTCGAAGGCAGCTTGAGCGTTGGAAAAATCATGTTCATGATAATCTTGATTGCTGGAGTCATCGGTCTTAAATTGGCGGATCAAGCCGCTGAAACCAAACAAAAAGAACAAGGAGCTGCACTATAATGGGTTGGTTATTTGTATGCTTAGCCGCGATATTTGAAATAATTGGGGTCATTGGTCTTAAAAAATATTCTCAGCACAAAACGCTAAAAACAGGTGCAATGTTTTTGGGCGGTTTCGGGGCTTCCTTTGCGATGTTATATACGTCATTCAATTACCTTCAAGTCAGCATTGCATATGCTGTATGGGTCGGTATTGGTACCGCCGGAGCCGTGCTGATCAATATGATCTTCTTCGGTGAGGGGAAGAGCCCGGCACGAATTGTGAGCCTTATTGCCATCATCATTGGCGTAACTGGACTCAAAGCACTGTCATGATGCGGCTAATGGTGATTAAACGCGAATGCATTGACGTAGAGGCATTTATTCTTACTGACAAACGGTTTGTAATAGCAAATAAAGAAAGGCGTTCTCTTTCATCGGATTCGATGAGAGAGAACGCCTTTTTCCTCTGCAACTGTTATCTGTAACTGCAGAGGATGAGCACTAGATTCCGTCTATTGAAGATGATGCAGATCGATCGCTGTTGTTTGAACATTTCAAAATACCATTCTGACCTCAGGTTAAAATGTTTAAACAAAGGCGAGCGTTCATAGTCTCAGCATAGCGTGAAAATGGCTGTGTCCGCTTGTTATACTCCCATCCATCTCAAGCCTTTTGGGTAATGATTTTTAAGCTGCTGGTTGGTCGCTTTTCCCCAGCCTAGAGAGTAGCCATCAACGGTTACCAGCGTCCATCCCTTCGGCCCGTCTACTTGAAGCGTCTCCCCCTTTAGGTAGGACTGGATATCCGCACTGCTGGAGTCAATATTCCAATGGAATTGGACATCCTCCTTTGTTAGAGAAAGTGCCAAGGCATGCGAAGGCTCAAATCGATTTTTCTTCAATGTGCCCAAGTGCCACCCAGGACGAACAACCTTTAATGGCTTGAGTGAAAGCATTTCGGTTGGAAGCACATACAGTTGATCTCCGAATAGGGTGTAGCGGCCCTCCGGCACAACGTTCAGCAAATCATTGGCAAAGCTTAAATAATCCTTCATTAGCTTCTTGTCCAAACGATCCTTGTCCATATCAAGCTTGCCATGATCACATCCATCCACTTTGCGAAGCACTGCAATATAATGGCCCTCTCCTTGCAAGCGATGCGGCCAAAGTCGATAGGTCTCCTCAAGGTTCGTGCATGCCTCATCGGCCCAATCTGCTCTGCCGCGGGAGAAGCCCTCATAGGCTGCCACCTGTTCCACTTGAAACTCTGGATGCTCTAGAATGAATCGGCTTATCACCCCTTCATTCTCCTCTGGGGAGAACGTGCAGGTCGAGTACACCAATCGACCGCCTGCTTTTAGCATCTTGCCAGCTTCTTGAATGATATCCATTTGCCTAGCTGCGCAAAAGGCTACGTGATCGAGGCTCCACTCTGAACGAGCATCCGGGTCCTTGCGGAACATGCCTTCACCAGAGCAAGGAGCGTCGACCAAGATCGCATCAAAGAAGGAAGGAAACTTCTTAGCGAGCCGGTCTGGTGTCTCATTCGTGACGACAGCATTGGTAACTCCCATTCGTTCTAGATTCTGAGACAAGATCTTGGCGCGAGTCGGATGGATCTCATTCGCGACGAGAAGGCCTTCCTGGTTCATCTTCTGTGCGAGATGCGTCGTCTTCCCGCCAGGGGCGGCGCATAGATCAAGCACCTTCTCTCCAGGCTTCGGATCGACAAGCTCGCCAACCCCCATCGCGCTTGGCTCCTGAATATAATAGAGCCCTGCCTCATGATAGGGATGCTTTCCCGGACGGTCTTTGCTTGCATAATAGAAGCCGTCCTCCACCCATGGGATAGGAGAAAGCTCGAACGGATTCAAATCCAAGAAGGCATCCCTCGTTATTTTCAAGCGATTTACCCTTAATCCTTGTGATTTATCTTCATCATAGCTTCGAAGAAAGTCATCTGCTTCCTCCTTCAGAAGCGCCTTCATTTTCACAACAAAATCATTCGGTAAGTTCATCGTTTCTAACCTCGTTCGTGTAGATTGCTTTTAACATTTTAACGAGCGAGGACGCATTAAGCAAGTCATGTGCTCCTTACAATGATTCCTTGGTCGCAAGATCTCGAATAACGAGCTCTCTATCCCCTTCTCCTGCTGAGGGAATGACAAGATATCCCGCTTCACTATCAGGAAGCCTATCGATCATAAAGCCAGTCCCATTAGGCGATAAAGAAACTTGCTCTTTCGATAGACGGGCTGCATAAGGGAGATATACGATCGTAGATGATTCCACTCCCTCCTCCCATTTCATTACATAATCCCGACGATGGAAATCGTATCCATATGCCAATAGAGTCCCTGCTACAGCATGCGGGATTCCTCTGCGAATGCCATTGAAGGAAGAATATTCATCCACCGCGGCATCATCATAGGACCAATAGGTATCTCCGCACAGCAGCTTCTCCAAAGTCCCCTTTACGTGCAAAGCAGACGCTTCCGCCTCTTGTGATCCGTAGTAAGCCCCCCATTCGCCGATGAGCATCGGCATTTGAAGGCGTTTACGCGTTTGCTCATGCTGATCAAACAAGATGCTGACCCGAGTATTGCTGCTCGCATTCATATAAGTGGTATCCGTAACCAAATCATAGCCATGCGGTGCATATGCCTGCTGAGGATCACGACAGCCCAGTTCATTCGTAATAGGCTCTATTCCGCTAGGAACCCCCAGATTGGAGAACAAATGGGTCTCCATAAACAGGATGCCCCTCTGATCCACCTCACGAATTGCCTTTGCGACTCGATTGTACATTGACATTAATGGTCCTCTCTCAAAAGCCTGTTGAGCAGGAGCCAGAGCATGAAGGAAGGATTGGAATCGATCAGGATGCTCCAGCCATTGAAGCAGGTCCAGCTTGTGCTCAGGGTCCAACAAAGAAGCAGATAAGGCTGCTTTCGACTCATTCGCATCTGAGGCGTCAAGCTGCACACTTCCATGTTCCAGAGAGTCTGCTGCCAGCTGTTCCATAAGCGGTGCGAGCATCTGTTGAACTGAGGAGCCCATAAATGGTTCGTTCATCAGATCATAGCCGATTACATTGGGCTCTCTGCCCAGCTCTTCCGCTAGCTTGCGCCAGGCTAGCGCATAGTGCTCCTGTATGCCGACACCATCTGGAGCCAAATCGTTATTCCAAAAATGATCAAACGCGCGCTGAACGGCTTCATTATGCAAATAAGCATCACTCCATAACGGATATGGCTCGTAAGTAAAGCCATCTGTAATCGTTGCCCAAGCAGGCGCGCCATCGCCAAACTGTGCACTGAACAGATCTTGGTGCATGTCGAGAAAGACATAGATGCCCGCCTGATGTGCGAGATGGATGACCGTTCTCAAACGCTCGATATAGGCTAAATCGAACTTTCCTGGCAACGGCTCCAATCCATCCCATATCACTCCGAGCCGAACAACATTAAAGCCCCATTGCTTTAATTTCTTAAATGCTTTCTGATCCCAGGAACCGATGTAGCCTTTCGATCGGTCCTTGCATACCAGATTAATGCCATGCAGCAGTATCTCACACCCAGATTGGTCAACAAAACGATTATCCTTCACCTGAATACGATTCATAGAAGCTCCTCCTTGGCAGCGCTATTTGCTTGCTGCGTTCCTTTCGTTGAGGCGACACTTGTTTTTTGTACTGACTAGTCAGTTTGATCATAATCAGTTACACCTCTTCTTGTCAACCACTTTAGCCTTCTTTTCTCTTGTTCCTTATGGTGTTTCGGCCTATAATGAGCATAACGCTTACACAAGAGGTGAATGGGATGCTATACCCGATCGTTCGAGATAGATAATTGTCGGGCTGGATCAAAACGCGTACCAGCTGCCAAGGGGGCAGTTTGCCCTTTTGAGTCGATACGACAAGGATCTTGAACATCGATATACAGAACCCCTATTTATCTACTGAGAGGCGGAATAAATTCATGAACACTTTTTCATATGATACATTTTACGACCGAATCGGCAAGCTTATTGGCTGGGATTTCAGCCGGATTCAGATGACAACCGAAGGCGCTCTGTGGGATTACCACCAGAAAGCAGCCTCCCTTGCAAGTGATAACGATCTTCTGCTAGATATCGGCACTGGCGGTGGCGAGAGCGCGCTGGCCATGGCACAGCATGTCCAGCTTTTGATCGGCATTGACCGGTCACCAGATATGATTGAGACTGCAAGACAACGGCTTGCACACTTCACACAGACAAACGCACGTTTCTTTACCATGGATGCGGACGAGCTTCAATTTCCTAGCGGGATGTTTGATCTTGTGACTTGCCGGCATGCTCCCTTCCAAGCAGAGGAGGTGGCTCGTGTCTTGAAAGCGAACGGCTGCTTTGTTACACAGCAGGTAGCCGAACAGGATAAAGAGAACCTAAAAAAATGGTTTGGACGCGGGCAATCCTACCTGCAGGATAACGGCATTACCCTATTGGAAGAGTCATCTGTCCGATTGCGTGAGGCAGGTTTTCAAGATATTCAGGTCTATGAATACGATGCCGTTGAATATTACAAGACTGCCCAAGACTTGTTCTTCTTGCTTGCCCATACGCCTACCATCCCTTTATTTGGTCAGGTTGATGGTGACATGGAGCGCTTCGATTCATTTGTCAAGGAACATACTTCGGAGAAGGGCATCCGTACGAATGCCTCTCGTTTCCTTATTGTGGCGACACGATAAGACGCATTCATCCATAGACTTAATACCTAAATAAGTTTCATATCGCAATGATTATAAAGGAGCGGCCCACCGCTTCTTTTTGTATAGGAGGAAGAATCATGGTTAAAAAGAAGAAGCCAACCGTATTACAGCCAGGATCCACAATTGCAATTATTTCACCGTCCACGGGGCTTCCTCATCTCCTGCCTGACATCTACGATCTTGGACTTCGCCATCTTCGAGAGACATTCAAGCTGAATGTTGTTGAGATGCCGACCGCGAGAATGCATCCCGATGAGCTCTACAAGCATCCAGAGCTGCGTGCTGCGGACATTCATCAATGTTTCCTCGACCCAGCTATAGACGGCATCCTATGCTCGATAGGAGGTTATGAGTCCATTCGAATCCTGCCGCATCTCGATTCTGAGATCATCATAAATCATCCAAAGCTGATCATGGGATTCTCGGATGCGACGACTTTCCTAAGCTACTTTAATCAGCTGGGACTTGTGACGTTCTATGGCCCATCTGTGATGGCAGGATTAGCACAGATCAGCCACCTTCCCTCAGCCTATCTAGACCATTTGAAGGCCATGTTATTCGGGACCTCTTATCCGTACGTTTATAAGCCATATGAGCACTGGACACAGGGTTATAAGGATTGGAGCATTCTTGAAACACTGGGTGAATGCCTGTCGTTCCAATCCAATGAGGAAGGCTGGTGCTTCTTGCAGGGCAACTCCGTCGCATCGGGAGAGCTATGGGGAGGATGTATCGAAGTATTGGAGTTTATGAAGGGAACCTCCTATTGGCCATCGCCTGACTTCTGGCAAGAGAAGATTCTATTTTTCGAAACCTCTGAGGAGAAGCCTTCTCCGATGCAGGTCGGCTATATGCTGCGGAATTACGGCATGCAGGGTATTTTATCAAAAATAAAAGGTATCATGTTCGGGAGGCCTAAGGATTATACCGTGGAAGAAACCATGGAGCTTCACCGTATTCTGCAGCAAATCGTACGAGACGAATTCAAGGAGCCCAAACTTCCTATCGTTGTTCAAGTTGATTTTGGACATACGGATCCTAAAATGGTGCTTCCGTTTGGATGTCGAGTGGAGCTTGATCCCGTTCAAGCTTCCATCGTATTGCTGGAAAGCCCTTTCTGTGATGTAGCTACTATTCAACAGTAAAGTGAGCAATTCCCGTTAAGGACATATTCATTATTATCCAAGTAGGCCATCTAGCTAATAGCTATGATGGCTTGCTTATTGGTTGGATTAACCAATCGAACTGAACCAGTATTTTCCTAGCGATGTCAGGTGAAAATCATTACAATAGGGATGGTATAAGTAAATTCCTTCCTAATCTAGATCTTTTTTGATCACTTGTCAGCGAGGTGTACGTAACGAATGAACAATGTAGATCCAAAAGCTCACCGCAACTTGTATTCGCTCCTATTCCATCACCACCCTGATGCCGTTTTTATTTTGAATCGACAGGGTGAACTCTGTTACTTTAATCCCGCTTGTGCCCAATTGTTTGGCACACGGCTTCAAGTCGGCCAACCCCTAACCCGTTGTATACATACCTTCGAAATAGGAACCTTCCATCATTTCTTCAAGCAAGCCTTAAAAGGCAAACCGTTTGAATTCCGATTGGTCAATCGTAATGGAGAGGACAACATGCAAGATCTGAAGCTGCGCATGGTCCCGAATATTTTAGATGAAACGCTTAAAGGCGTTACCTTATACGTTCAAAATCCTACGGAAGAAGAGCGAGATCACGGGCATACAGTGCAAGCGGACCTGCTCATCTGCCAATCCTTCATTGAATATCATCGAGATCCGATCTTGCTATTGGATCAGCGTGCTACGATTGTATTAGCTAATCCCGCCTTCTCCAAACTTCTGGGCTGGAGTAAAGAGAAACTTGTAGGCTCTCATATTCTCGATTGCCCCGCCATCCCCTCATATCTGGTCAAGCAAATGAAACGCTATTATCAGCAAGTTGTCGCTGCCGAGCGACATTCCGATATTTACTCCTACACGAATCTTGAACACATTGAGACGATTCAAGTAGCCAGTGACGGGAATGAATACCGTATGCTTTTATCGATCTCGCCTATTTACCAGGCCTCAGGCAGTCTGTGCTACTGGGCTGTACATCTCCGTAACATTACGGATAAGCACCTGCTTGAAGATCAGCTTAATATGTTTGTACTTGAGCATGAGGTGTCGGATGAGCTCAGCAACTTAGAACACCTGAAGACGGTCAGCCACTTAGCTGCCAGCATCTCGCATGAGGTTCGCAATCCGTTGACTGCTACAAGAGGCTTTATTCAATTATTGAGAGAGCCTGCCATTTCTGAAGATAAGAAGCAGCTCTACATCCAAATTAGTCTGGATGAGCTCTCCAGAGCTGAAAGCATTATTACAGACTATTTGACCTTTGCCAAGCCTTCATTGGAGCATATTGAGCATATTGATCTGGAGGAAGAGCTTCATTATATCGGTGAGGTAATCAAGCCATTTGCCTCCATGCAAAATGCAGCTGTCCAGCTTATCCTCTCGCCGCATCTGCATATCGTCGGTGATCGTAAGAAGCTGCAGCAAGCATTGTTGAATTTGATGAAAAACGGCGTTGAGTCTATGAAGAACAATGGAAAGCTTACCCTATCCTTGGAAGAAGAAAACGATAGAGTGGTCATTACAATACAGGACAATGGCACAGGCATGAGTCCTGAGCAGTTGAAGAAGCTCGGTACGCCTTATTTTACAACAAAAGAAAAAGGTACAGGTCTTGGCACCATGGTTGCCTTTAGCATGATTCGTTCGATGGAAGGTGAAATATCGGTATCAAGCGAGCTTGGGAAAGGAACATGCATTACGGCTTCATTCCCTAAACACGTGAATTAATTAGTTTGCGATCAAGGCCTTGTATCTTCTTCTTGCACAAAACATAGTCATTTGATAAGATACTGAACGAACGTTCAGTATGGCATTATGATTGATTAACCACATTGAAGGAGTGGACAATGGTGAACAAGAAGCAGCTGCAAAGTGAGCAAACCAAAAAAAAGGTTGCACATGCAGCAAGGACCCTGTTTGTCCAAAAGGGGTACAAGGCCACTTCCATTGAAGATATCGTTGAAGCTACCGGAAGCAGCAAAGGAAACATTTATTATCATTTCAAAAGCAAGGAAGGCCTGTTTTTGTACTTGATAGAAGAGTGGGATTATGAATGGGAGCAGAAATGGAGAGAGAAGGAGCCCCTTTATACGACCACTATTGATAAGTTTTTTGGCTTTGCCGAGCAGATGGTGCTTGAGGATCTGAATCATCCCCTGACCAAATCCGCTGACGAATTTTTCAAGAACGAAGAAAAAACAAGCGAAATCGAGGAACGCGTCACCGAGATGGTGGAGCGGCATCTGATCTTCAATCAGCAGCTGATTCAAGAGGGCATCGACAACGGACAGTTCGGCCATCATGACGTAAAGAGCCTCGCAGTGATTCTGGAGGGATTGATGTTTGGTTTGAGCCATATGTCTCGCAAATCCTCTTTGCAAGGCGCTCTGTCCTTGTATCATGACGCGATTAGAGTCTTCTTATACGGAATTGCTGTCCATCAGCCTGAATAATAGCATTGCATTGTTTCGAAGATCTCTCTGGATGGTCTATCTTCATGTAACATTCTCGTTCATTCTTATCTTAAGGTAAGATGAACAGGTCATAATACAAAACGAACGTTCAGTATTAATTGCAAGATAGGATTATTTTTGAAGTATTAAATGGGATTGTGCTTTGCATTCTAAAAAGAACACGAGTAAGGAGCATCTTATGTCATTGCTACTACGAAACCGAGCTGCGATCTTGCTGCTCATGTTAAACATCTTTCTTGTCTTTACGGGCATTGGTCTGGTTATTCCAATCATGCCTACGTATATGACCGAGCTTCACATCAGCGGAAGCATGGTGGGCTTGCTGGTCGCCGCCTTCTCTCTCACACAGCTACTGTTTTCACCATTTGCAGGAAGATTATCCGACTCTCTCGGACGAAAGAAAACGATCGTTGCAGGTATGATTCTATTTGCACTATCCGAGTGGTTGTTCGGTTCCGTCAATGCACCGGTCTTTCTCTTTGCCGCACGCATGATTGGAGGATTAAGCGCAGCGCTGATGATGCCTTCTGTTATGGCCTATGCAGCTGACGTGACCACTAATGAAGAAAGAGCAAAGGGAATGGGCTTTATTAATGCCGCCATTACGACAGGCTTCATCATTGGGCCAGGAATCGGAGGCTATCTTGCAGAGTTTGGGATTCGCGTACCTTTCTATGCCGCAGCTATTGCAGCAGGGGTCTCTGCAGTTATTACAGCATTCATTCTTCCTGAATCCCTTACTGAAGAGAAGCGCCAGCAGATCAAAGCCGCCGCAACCAAGCAGGACAACTTATTCAAGCAGCTGATGTCGTCTTATAAAGAACCTTACTTTATCAGCTTGATTATTGTAATGGTAACGTCCTTCGGGCTCGCAAATTATGAAACAGTATTTGGCCTGTTCGTGGATCACAAGTTCGGATTTACGCCAAAAGATATTGCGTTTATTATTACCTTCGGTTCCATCTCGGGTGCTGTTGTCCAAGTGACCATCTTTGGCTGGATCTTGAATAAGTTTGGCGAAAGACGCGTTATTTCCTGCTGTTTGCTAGTAGCAGGGATCTTTGTACTGTTGACCCTATTCGTTCATACGTACTTCTTAATCGTAGTCGTAACCTTCATTGTTTTTCTGTCCATCGATATTCTGCGGCCTGCAATTGGCACACAGCTATCCAAGATGGCTCAGGATCAGCAAGGCTATGTGGCAGGTTTGAACTCTGCTTACACCAGCTTAGGAAATATTGCAGGCCCAATCGTTGCAGGAGCGTTGTTTGATATCGATATCAATTATCCATACGTAATGGCTGCTATTGTTCTCGTCCTCTGCTTCTTGTTATCGCTTAGATCTAAAAAGGTACTGCAGCATACGGCTGGAGAAAAGATCACACGCACATCCTAATCGAACAGACATATAGGTTATTTTGTATACATGGACTGGAATCAAAAAGTTGACCCTTCGCGGCATAACCACATGATCGCAAGGGTCTTTTCTTTGTGAACAAACGATAGACTAATGAAGACAACTCTTGATTTATACAGATCGGATCAGATCATGAAAAAGAATAATGCACTACATACCTCTTGATTGTTTAAAACATCCTTTTTATACGTACGTAGAATATCAAAAGACTGCATTTCTGTACAAAAAGCCAAAAATCGTTTCGGAGCTAGTGATCTTTCATGAAGACAGGAGAGATATGATATGCACACAGGCCAAGCGAGAATGATCGTGAAGGAGTGGATACACGACTATGGGAAAAAGAATCAAACCTACATTGGCGCGTACTACAGCGGCTCGACTCTCCATTTATCCGATGAAGACCCGCTTCCTCCCCACTCCGATATGGACGTAATGCTCGTCATTGATGACAGTGAACCACGCGAGAAGCTAGGGAAGTTCCGATATAAAGACCTCTTAATGGAGGTTACCATCCTCACCTGGCCCGAGCTGGAATCTGTGGAGGGCGTGTTAGCCTCCTACCATCTTGCCAGCAGCTTGCGGGTAAATACGATCATTGACGATCCATCCGGGAGACTTGTAAGACTGCAGGACCAAGTAGAGAAGCTATTTCCTAAACGGGAATGGGTGGAGCTTCGATGCCATAAGGTAAGAGATCGCATTGAAGCAGGACTTCAGCATATTGATCCTGAACGGCCCTTACATGAGCAGGTGACAGCTTGGGTATTTCCTACTGGAATCATGTGTCATTTGATCCTAGTTGCGAACAAACAGAATCCTACCGTACGAAAGCGTTATCTTGCAGCAAGAGAGGTATTATCTGCCCACGGGCTTCAAGACTTCTATCCGAAGCTGTTGGCACTGCTAGGCTGTACTCATTTATCTCCATCACAGATCGAAAGATATGTTGATCGACTAGAACAACTATTTGATGCAGCGGCTAATGCGTCTGTAACCCCTTTCTTGTTCAGGTCCGATATCACGCCTGAGGCGCGGGTGATTGCTATTGAAGGCAGCCGATCAATGATTCATCAGGGCAATCATCATGAAGCGATGTTCTGGATCATCGCAACCTATGCTCGCTGCCATACGATCCTGGCAGCGGATGCACCAGATATTCATCAGCGCTTGTTCTCAGACTTCGAGGAAATGCTTCGGCATCTTGGTGTATCGTCACATGAGGCCCTGAAGAAGCGAGCGGACGAAGGTTTGCAATTGCTTCCAGAGCTCTGGGCAGTTACGGAAAAAATCATTCAAGCGAATGAATGCCAAATGTCATAGTGGTCCCCCACGTTTGGATGAAAAACGACCAGAAAGCGTGAAGGACAATCACCAAATCCTAATTAGATCTTGCCTAAGTACATGCAAGCTGCCTCAACCTCATCGGAACGAGGAGCGTTAAAGCTTAGCCTTAGCATTGAACCAATAGATCGCTCATCTAAAAAACCTTCCGCTCCACAATAAAGTGGTTAGGAAGGTTTTTTATAATCGTCATATCACATTGAGCATCGGAGCTAAAGCATGTTCAACTTACTTCGCATGCAGCAGATTGTATACGGCCTGTGCGGCTTCTGCACGCGTTGTTAAGGCTGCTGGAGCAAATACTTCGCCCGGACGACCGCGCATGAGCTCCGCTTGAAGAGCTGCAAGCACATTTGCTCTTGCCCATGCGCTTATCTGTGAAGCATCCTTGACCGCAGCAACACCTGCATTCAGCTTCGTCCCGGTTAGCTGCTCCTTGGCACGAACGAGCATCATCGCCATTTCTTCTCTTGTTATGCTGCTGTTTGGCTCAAACGCATCCACCGAGCGGCCAGTGACTAGCCCCGCTTCATAAGCTGCTGCCACCTCTTTTGCATACCACGCTCCCTGCTCCACATCGTGGAAAGAAGCAGTTTTTTCTGTAGATAAGCCCATCGCGCGAACCAGCCATGCGGCGAATTCCGCACGAGAGACCTGTCCGGAAGGATTGAAGGATGAACTAGAAGCTCCTTTTACGATATGATGAGCGGATAATTGCTGGATGGTACGATACGCCCAATGTGATTCCTTCACATCTGTATAGTCTTTATTCAGCGTCATCACGCCGTAAATGCTGGTTTCGTGAATAGCCAGCTCCAGCTGATTGTTATCTAAGCTTAGCTCTCTACTCCGGTAATGGAATGTTCCATCAGATGCAAACTGATACATTCCAGCAAGCTGAACGTCCATCTTGCTAGGAATCGCAAGAAGCAGTTTCATCGCATCCTCGAGCTTCTTCACCTCAAATTGACGGTTCGTCTTATCCGTGAAATAGATGCTTACATCCAGCAAGTCGCCTCCAATGTGGTACTGTGCATGACGATCTTGATTCGCACGCTTCAGCCATTGGTCTCGCTTCTCATCAGCCACAGGCACCATTCGAATGCTAAGGCTCTCCTCCTTGTTTCGAGAAGCCAAGCTGTCATGCAGCGCCTTCAGTTGTTTGGCGGAAATAACAAGCGTATAATCTTCACCTCGAATGTATAGATCCTGCTCTTTCCATGCTGCAAGCTGATCCATGGTCAGGAGAACACGTTCCTTCTCATTCTTGAGCTGAACGCTTATTTGCTTCGATTGTCCAGCTAATGCGTCGGCGGGTACCGTTACGGCATCCTTAGGGAGTTCGGACATCTGGCCAGGATTCACAGGAACGAATGGACTTGGCGTAGATGGAGCGGAATCCCCTTTCCGCCTGACTTGAATGATAAAAACGTTCTCAGCGCCACTTTTTGCTGTCACTTTAACCGTGATTGTATTGTTTCCTACTGCAAGATAGTCCCCTCCTGTTACCACCACGGCTGCCTGCGGATCCTGAGCGGCATAAGTGACTAGAGCCACAGTTGTCGTGTAGGAAACGTCCACAGTATATTGAAGTTTATCAGGCTGGAAGTCGCGAATAGGGACTCCGTTCACTTGAAGAGCAAGCAGATTCGCATTAGACGAAGCCTGCTCTTCCTCACGTGTCACCACGATCGAATACAGCGATGATCCACCCGTTGGGCTCACAACCGAAACGGTGATAAGATTATCACCTACCACCAGATCCTTGCTTCCTTGTACGGTTACAATTGCGGCTGGATTCATCGCAGCATAGGTCACCTCGCTGACCGTCGTACTGTATGGCACCGTTACTCGATACGTATATATATCCGGTGAAAAGCCCACAATGGTCGTTCCATTAAGGCGTAAATCGAGCAGACTGGATGGAGTTGGAACGCCTGAACCTTCTCGCACAATCTGAATGCTGTAGATGGTCGGCCCAGTATCAGCAGTCGTGACCTTTACTTTGACATCATTCAATCCGACTTGAAGATCCTTACCTCCCTGCACCTCAACCTGTGCGTCTGGATGATACGTCACATACGTTACCGTTGCATCCGTAACCGCATGTGGAACGCTCACAGCATAATCGAGCTTATTCGGATCGAAGCCTTGAATCGGCGTATCGTTTATCTTAAGCTCCTTCAGCTTTGTCTTTGTATCGGTTCCGATTCTCTGATCAACCGCGAGGTTCGGGAGCAGTTCTCGGCCATTAGCATCTGCTAGCATCCCTTCCACAAGATGCGCGCTCGCCTCAACGGTATGCCCTGATGGCAAAGCAAGCTTCATAATGGGCTGATCCGCCTTAATAGCCGCTTCTGAGAAGAGAACGATGCGAAGCATGCCGTCTTTTTGTTCCTGATGAAGGATTCTCACTCCGCTTTGTGCGGGGAACGCCTGAACAGCAGCGTTGCTTCCTACATATGCCTTCAGCTCAATCGCATGGATGTCTGCGCTTGCTTCTTTCATCCACACTTCGTAGCCTTCTGTCTTCCCTGTTTCTTCACTTTGAATGTTCATCCATTGCAGAGTCGGGGCCAGTGCCTTGTTAAGCTCAGGTTGAGGCGTAAACATGCCTTCTATGACATGCGAATCTCCTAATGTAGGAGGAAGCCCCAGTGCCGTTAGGATCGTAGCCGGCAGATCACGTGTTGCCCCGCCCTGAAGCAGCTTCTCGTTGCCGCTGTCATCCCCAACGGTACGTCCATTGGCAGCAAAGAAGATGGTCTTCGCAAGCGGCGAATCCTGACCGTGGCTTGTAGCGCTGCCAAGCGTTCCATTGGCATTCTCTGTTCCCCCGCCATGGTCGGGAACTATAATGATTAACGTATCTTCGAGAAGATCATGATCCTGAAGCGTGTTATAGATCGCCTCCACATGTTTATCAATAGCCGTTAGCTTCTCATAATATTTCTTCGTGTAGAAGCCATCTCCATGCCCGACACCATCAAGCTCATCCAGCTGGAAGAACATAAGCGCTGTATCCTTCGCTTTTCCTGCTGCAACATATTGCTTGAAGGCTTCTATTGTTCCTTTATCGCCTAGCCCCTTGTAGCCTTCCACACCTGCAGACAGCTCATAATGACCTTCGACAATATTGCCCCATGTCGCGAAGGCAGCCAACTTATTGGCTGGCAAGTACTCTTTTAATTTTTTGAAAATAGTAGCATACTCCCATGTCTCACTATATAAGAATTTAGCTGTATCATCGTTATAAAGCCCATGCTTCTCATAGCCGACTCCGTTCATTAAAGCTCCCCAGTTCGGAGATGAGCTCGACGGCAATGTTGTTTGTGCCGTGTAGCTTACAGCACCGCTCTCAATGAGCCTGCGGATCGTCGGGATCTTTAATCGATCGCCGACCTTTTCTTTGATTGTGCTTGGCGTCTCCCAATAAGGGGCATCCTTCGTTACGGCTGCTCCGCCTCCATCGATTCCGATCACCACAACCCGCTTGTATGGCTGATAGGTGGTTTTTGACGCAATAGTTGATTGCTCTTCCTCGGATAGTCCTGTTGACAACGCGACATCCCCTACTGTAATATAGCCATCTTTGTTCAAATCTTCTGCTTGCTTGCCGTGAATCGTGGTTACCATGGAGTTCGCATCCAATCGCTCTGTTTCGAACTGTGTATTTCCTTGATAGAACTCGGCTTGTGTAACGCCGATCTCAACTTCTCCTTGTGCTGCCCGTGTTTGAAAGCGAAGCTCGGACAGCCGAGACACGGCATATTCAAGCGGGTCTGTCTCGCTGTAAACATATCCGCCTTGCAGCTCCAGCTTCAGCAAGCCAGGCGTAGATGAATCAACTCCGAGTGCGCGAGAGGCGCTCACAAATTCCAAAGCAGCAGGATCATAAGATACGTCAAGCTTCACCTTATCGATGCGAGATGTCATCGTAGGGGTTCGCAAATCAATAAAGTATCTTACCTGCGCATCCTGAACGGCATGCTTCGCACCAAGAACGTTGATCGTTCCCGCAAACTTCTCATTTACAACGATTGGAGGCGCCTGATCATATTCTCGTTGAACCTCTTCTGCAGTAACGGCTCTGCGAAGAATTTGCACCTCATCCATCTGAATCTGGTTCGTCTGATCATAATTGCTGGTTCCATCATTGCCGATCACGGTGGATAATCCAGAATCGACGGTGCCAGTACGTCCTTCAATCGACATCGAATGGGCGATTCCTTGATACTTGCTGCCGTTAACAGCCTTGATGTCAACAGGTGCGCCATCCTTGTAAAAGTCTACACGTCCGGTCTTGCGATCATGAGATACCATAATATGATGCCAGCTTCCATCCGCAACGTTTGGAATCTCTGCATCTGCTCGCTTTCCGCCTTGCGTATTGTAGTTCCATTTCAGCGTGCTGCCAACCAAAGCAAGGACATAGCCGACATTTGAACCGCTGTTCCAATCCTTATTCGATAGAATGGCAGGATCGCCTGAAGTCGGATTGGACTTGATCCAGAAGCCTAGTGTAAAGTTTGTATCCGTCGAGAATTGCAAGGCCGCAGGCTTGCCAAGGTTGAGCAGCTGTTTATTCGAACTGCCTAGTGTCTTCAACTGAATGGCCTTGCCCAATCGACCCGCCACATACTCCGGATCACCTACGATTGTTGACTTTAGATCAAACGAAGAGTAGTCTTTCAAGCTATTCTCAAAGGCCAAGTATAGAGCATGATCTTGAGAAGCCTGCTTTGCCGCCTTTATCGTATACACACGCTTCTCGCCATGTGCCGTAACGGTGATAGTGACGATATTTTCACCAATCTTCAGCTTGTCATGACCGGCTACCTCAACCGTTGCATCTTGCTCGGCTGTAGCATAGGTAATGTCCAGCTTCGATGCGTCAGCAGGCACCTGTAAGGCATATTCATATTGGTCTGGCTTAAAGCCCGGAAGCGTCGCCCCGTTTACTTTCAAATCTACGAGCTTCGCATGTTCGGCCGCTGCAGCTTCGCCAGTAAAGTCAAGCTCGCTTAAACTTGTGAATGTCTTGTCTGGCGTATTGTAGGTGCTTGTTACGAGAAACTTGACGTATCGTCCTTGAACGGCTCGATCAAGCTTAACGTAATCCTTGTATGCATTTCCGCTCCAGGTCTTGCCGAAGCTTCCTGCAGCCTTATTTTCCCCACTGCCCAAATACTGCTCGTCGCTAAGATTAGCAAAATTGTCTGAGGCATACAGCTCGAAATCCTTAGGAAACTCCATTGCCGTCTGGCTGAGTCGGCTCGTACGCTGAACGCCCGTGATCTTGTGAGTATTCTTCAGATCCAAGATGACCCAATGAGGGAAGTTCGGTACAGGCGACAGCCAGCGGCTATGCCAGATCGTGGACAAGGAGCCATCCAGTAGATGTTCAGGATAGGCGTTCTCATTATCGGCATAGGAGCTATATGCTTCAACCGTCATATTGGCTTTTGGAATAAAGGAGTACGCGGCCCCCTCCCTTGCAGATTGCAATGCCCACATCAGATCAACATAGGCTTGATCGATGACTTGTTCGTTTTCCTCTGCGGTTAAGGACTTGGCAGAGATGATTTGAGCTTGCAGCTCAGCCAGCAGCATTTCTGGAACAGACACCGTAGAGCCCTCTGCTGCTTCTTGATAGAATCTTTCGGCATCTCCGATTAGCTGCTGAAGTTGCCCAAACGTATAGAGCGTGTTCGTCTTATAGGAATCAGACAGCGCCTTCGCCTCTTGAGCAGTCAGTGCTCGCTTCCATATTCTCAGATCATCCAGGGTCACTGCAGCATTTCCGTAATTTTTCCTGCCATCTGCACCAATCACGATGGAGTTAGCCGTATCCATGCTGGATGTACCCAGGTTTGTAAGGTCTGTCGTTTGCTTAACGACC
The DNA here is from genome assembly GCF_015558675.1 of Paenibacillus sp. 1001270B_150601_E10. Taxonomy (GTDB): domain Bacteria; phylum Bacillota; class Bacilli; order Paenibacillales; family Paenibacillaceae; genus Paenibacillus_B. The sequence continues at coordinate 523,645 of NZ_JADMOL010000001.1, forward strand.
CCATCAATGTAAATGTTCGATACTTTCTTTTCGCGGTCGACGGAAATGGTAAAATGATGCCATTCACTGCCCACACTGCCCGCTCTTGCGTCGATTCGATTCGTGCCATCGCCCATATTCAATGTCATGCTGTTAGCCGCTGCTGGTCCAATGTACCAGCCTGGATTTTTACCAGAGTTCCAATCCTTATTGGATTGAACCGTCTGGTCAGCGGCGAGATTGCCCTGATGCCAAAAGGAAATGGTAAAGCTTCCGCTGCCAAAGCGAAGATCCGTTCTATTCCCTAAATCGATATAGTTCCCGTTGCCTGCTGCTATGCTGATTGCTTTCCCTGAGCGTCCTTCCACAAATGCGACATTGCCGGTCTTAGCAGCCATGCTCTCGGCACCCTTGGCCTCGTCGCTCAGATTGCTTTCAAACCTCATGTCCGATACGAGCTGCTTCCACATCGTTTCAGGGTCGATCGGCGTTATTTCTGGCGGTTCTCCACCTGTTTGGAAGGTGGTCGTTAGGGAATTGCTTCGATTGCCGTATGCGTCAATGGCGGTAATGGCGGCACTGTATGCTGCCCCTGCCTCAAGGCCAGTCATCGGAATATTCATTCGATTAGGAATCGGCGAAAAATAAAAGTCAGACAGAACCTTGTACGTCTTCGCAACTTGAGCTGTACGCTTGTTTTTGATGACGATCTCATATCCATATGTCGATTGGTCGTCCTTCGCTTGACGGAAGGAAAGGACAGGCACTCCCTGTTCGTCCGGTGTAACCTTGAGCTCAGTCTGCACAGGGAATTGCGGAGCAACTTTATTACGATGATTGGACGTGTAGGTGAAATGCTGCTTAATCTCATCGTTAGTCTCACCCTTTAATGCAATCGTCCAGCTTTCTCCTGCCACTGATCCTGCACTGTAAAAAGGCGGCACAGGCGCGGCCGTCCATACGCCGTTAGGAAGAATATCGCCTTGGTCGGCATTGAATGCAATGCGATCCACTTCTACGCGATCCTCATATACCTCGATGAATTGAGCTTGCAAAACAGGAAATTCGAAGCGTGAATCGGCAAGTCCTTTATTCGTTACTGCAGAATAGCCGCGATCTGTTTCAATATACGACATGGAACCAAGATTGATGGACGTAAAGTCTTTTTGATGAATCGAGCGGTCATCATTGATGTTTAAATGGGAGTGTCCAGACAAGACGATCACTTGAGGGAAATCTTGAAGGTCGGTGTACAAATTTGGATTTGAGGCCTGCTGTCCATCCAATACCGTGTTAGAAACAGGCTGATGCACCGATACGAAGATCGGCTTGTTCTTATTGGCTGGATCAGCAGTCAAGTCCGTCAACCTGCTTTTCAGCCAGGTGCGCTGCCCAGCATCTGCGTTGTAGTTGTTTCCATTTAAAAAGAAGAAGGAGTAGCCGCCAATGGACTTTTCATAGTAACCGTTCGATTGATCCGTAAACCATTCCTGAGGATAATGCTCCTTTAGCTTGGCGACGGTCCAGTCATGGTTACCGATAGCAATTTGGACGGCGGTTTGATTCCATTGCTTGCGTTCGAGCTGCTCCTGCACAAGATCACGCATCAGCGGATGTTCATTCTGCTTATCTCCACCGTTATCATTGATCATATCGCCCGCTAGCAGAATCGCATCCGGGGAGGTAAAGATCGAGGAGATGGTGTCAAAGAAGCTTGCGTATCGTGCTTTATAGGCTTCCTCATCTTTGCCATAGCCGACATGCATGTCGGACATCGCGACAAATTGAAGCAGAGGTTTCTCCTTCGACTTGATTAGATAAGCGTATGTAGCCGCCCTGCTAGCGGCACCCTCTTTATACGCGATGACGGATAAGTTGGTCGTCTTGGTCAGCGTAATCGGTGTCCCGACGTATTGAAGGCTCTCTTGATCCGGCAATGTGCCATCAAGGGTATAGTAAATAGCAACTCCGTCAGTCGAGCTCTCTAAACTGATCTGTACTGCTTCTTCATACCTCCCAGTTGGCTTTGAAGGAACGGGGACTGCTACGGGTCCTTGAAGCGCTTCCTCCGCATAAGCAAAGCTCCCTCCCATCGGGAAGTAAACCGGAATCATCGTATAGGCCATCATGCATACTGCCAAGAAAGATGTGAATGCTTTACCCTTAAACAAGAAAGCGCCTCCTTTTGTGGGCACGGATTGTACCGTGCAAAATCATATTTGGTCCACATTTACAATACATTGTCAATCACAATTACGTGTTACATTACTAGTTGCCCTTCTGTGACCTTTGCTGATCTGCTTGCTGATTAGACCATTCTTTGCCGATTATCCCTCCTTGCTTTCTCCAATGGAACAGAAGCCATCCACGTTTATGTTCAAGGTGAATCCTATCAATAAAATGTTAGACACAGGTAAAATCTAGATGGCGAATATGTAAAAGTGCCCCATTTTACTAAATCTATATGTATGCGCTTGAGCTCTTTATAGAAGCTTCACATCTGTTAAGCATATGCGGATGCAGGATTGCCTCGATCCTCCGCGTTGCTGCACTTGTTATGACCAAAAACAAAAAAAGAACAGCGATATTCTCGCTGCTCTGTGATAAGCATGAACTTCATTCGTTTCGATCATAAAGGGAAGCTAACGCCTCTTCCACGGTTGGCTTAAAGGCAAACTGGCGGCCCTCGTTGCATTCATAGATGAAATCTCTCAGGCTTTTGCTCTCTATACGGCTGAAATCCCCCACAATCGCAAGCTTCATCTGATAATTCGTAAACTTCTGCAAAATATCTCCTGCCAACTTCGTTCTCAACTCGAAGAAATCATCGCTTAACTGTTCTTTCGTAAGAACAACGCTGTCGCAGCCCTGATAGCTGGCATTTCCAAGCAGATCGAGGGCATCCTGCGTATTATGAATCACGATTGCATCGCTTTCGATGACAGCCGTCCGATAGTGATCTTTCTCCAGCACATGGATATGCATGTTCATCTTCTCCCTTCAGGCATATCGCTTATGTTACATCAGTCCATTCGAAATGCCAAGGCGAGTGGATTGAAATTGTAGATATTCCTCCTGAAGCATTCCCATATGAATGATATCATGCCAATCCCCATCTCGATAGATCGACTGACGCGTCACTCCTTCTTGCTTGAAGCCTATCTTTGTATATAATCGAATGGCCTTTTCATTAAATGAAAATACTCGCAGCGATAACCGATGTAGATTGCACTCCAGAAATGCATAACGAAGCAGCAGTTGAAGCGCCTCGGTCCCATAGCCTTTGCCCCAATATGCTTTATTGCCGATTTCAAGAATGCACTCGCCATTGCGGTTTTTATAATCGAGTTGAATCAGCGCGGTAATGCCAATTGGCTCATCCGTTCCTTTATCTACAATGATATAGTTCTTCGATGAGGTAGATCCCATAACCACCTGCGTGACAAATTGTATCGTATCGTCAAAGGAAACCCGGTCCAGAAAAGGATTTGTTGTTCTCATGACCTCCATGTCGTCTCGCCACTGGTGATATTGCTCTACATCCGTTTCAGTCATCTTGCGAAGATATAGTCTTGAGGATTCAAATAGCATGCTTACTTCTCCGTCCTTTCCTCTGGCTTTGCAGGACATAGTAAGGTTTCCAGCGTGACAACCAGTGCATCCAACTGTTCTTGTATTTTAATATAGACTGCTCCAAGATGAGACGAATTCAATAGAATGCCATCCATAAAAGATACGAAGCAGCGCGCGATCGAGTCGGCTGGTAAGCGGGGATTGAACTCCCCTTTCGCGGCGCCACGCTGGATAAAGACAGTCAAGGCTTCTATTATGCGCTCATATCTTCGAGCGATGTAGGTAAGGCTTTCCTTTTCTTTGGAATCTTGAATGGAAAGGAAGAATTCTGAATTCGCTCTGACTAGCGTTTCTCTACCATTTTGCAAGCCAACTTGCTGGTCGTTTATCCAATGCAGAAGCTGCTCCCATGACGAACCTGAATCGCTTGGTTCAAAATACAGCAAATCCTGCTGATCTTCCACTCTTAGAAGTTCCAAATACACATGTTCCAGATTGCTGAAGTATGCATACAGGGCGCCCCTCGACACTTTCGCTTCGTCGATGATGTCCTGCATGGTGGTCTGAATAAAGCCCTTTCTGACAAACACCCTTCTCGCTGCCTGAAGCAGGGCCAACTTCTTCTTCTCCTTATAATCCTCGCTTACAACGGGTGCCATCGCTCACCTCTACCATAAACGACATACATGTCGTTTTTATTTACACATGATTATAACCGACACGCTTGTCGTTTTCAAGTCGCAAGGAATGGCAAACTTCCTTGCTTGAGGCTTAATTCTCGATCCATATCTGGTTCTACTATTGTTAGGTTCATCAAGCAAACTTGTATCAGTCCATACTCGACCAGGTGATAGAGGTATAAAAGCAGCTTTGATATTAAGCATTCTTTAGACCTATATAAAGAAGATGTGAGGAAACGCCTAATATAGACGGATCCTGTGCGAGTTCAATAAGAAGATCAAGCAGCTTGGGGTAGTCGCCTCGTTCTTCCCAGTAAATAATCTGCTCCTGACTTAATAAGCCTCCAATGCTTGAGGAGCCGATAAGCTGTATCGTTTGGAATCCATGGCTCTCCATAAAAGGGGTGATCTCTTCCAGATCGAAATAATAGGCGCTGGTAAAGCGTCCTGAATCAGCATGATTGAATACCCCCGAGCTGCGAAAAGCTTGTATCGCATCCATTGAATCATGAGGTCTCCAATGCCTAGGCAATTGTAACGATGTCAACGTCATTCGCATTCGGCTCTGGAAGGCAACGAATACGATGCCTCCTGGCTTTGTAACTCGATGAAGCTCAGATACAGCAAGAATCCGTTCTTCTTCCTTCTGCAGATGGTAAAGAGGTCCTAACATAAGTGATGCATCGTAAAGGTTATCCATTAAGCCAGCAAGCTTTACAGCATTTAATATATGGAATCCATCGAATTGTCCTTCAATGCCAAGCTCCGCTGCTTTCTCCTGCGCCGTTTCAACCAATCTAGGTGTCACATCAGATAGCGTCACTCGATAACCCTCTTTCGCGAGCGCCATCGAATATTTTCCAGGACCTGCGCCATTGTCCAACACATGACACTGAGAAGGCAAGTATTTCATCATATAGTGCCAGTTAATGAAAAACTCCAATGGCTCCCGCTCCAGTCTGCCCCATTCATCGAAGCTGGAGTAATAATCGATTAACGGCTTCATCTGTCGCCACACCTTTCATCAATAGTCTGTTATTCACCAAAGAAAACAAAAAACCTACCGCCTGCAAAGAGGCGATAGGTTCTACCTTCGCTATACCACTCTTATTCGAATCGATTGACATAAACCTTCATCCGATTCCTCATGTCTCCTGATAACGGGGGCTAGCCGTAAAGACGTACTGCTTTCCGCCTTTCCACTCCTGGGTGAGTTGGGGAAACTGCTGACTGTCTCGCACCGTATCCGACAGCTCTCTTACACAGCAAATTATCCTTAATACTCCCATTCCACGCGTTTCACCGATAAATTTAACACATTATATATTTACGAATCCATTTTGTCAATTACGAGAAGCGAATAGTTATGCAGCAGCTATGCTCGCTTGCTTCGCATTCCCATCAGCACCTTATCATTGGTTGATTTGCTCAGTTCTTGATATTGAGATGTCTCTGCGCCAAACATCGCAATTTTTCCTTCTGCATCATAGTGCAGTCCCCAGCCGTATTTTTTCACTAAAGGCGAGGCTCTCAGGCAGGCCTTTGGCTTGGAAAAGAACTATGCCGTAATAAAGGTATTGTAGTCCCCCATTTACAGCCCTCCTGTTCATCTCACACTATCATTTTAGCAAAAACAAGATTGCTCTAATCAACATGTCTCTTTTTAATCCATGAAAAGAAGCTCTCATGAAACAACGGTTATTCTTGCCTACTAACGGCTACACCGCTTTGCATTTAACACTTCGAAAGTCCTTTGCTTCGGTTCAGCAATTGTTCGATCGCAGGTATTGAAAAGCAAGCAAGATTAACGGGAAGCTGATCGAGGCTATACCATTTCAGGTCAGCAATGGCCCCCTCCGACTCCATATTCTGGGCTTCCCCACCTTTTACGGCTACTTCATATATGGCCGACACCCAATGCTCCTCATGTTCGGGTCGAATCGTCTCCGCCATGCAAAGCAAACCCTTTACTTCAACCTCAAGGTTTACCTCTTCTTGGACTTCCCGCATGACGCAGTGTTCAAGAGATTCATAAGGGTCTACCTTACCCCCGGGAATGCTCCACATCCCTTTCTCCGGATTGCGATTGCGAAGCACCAGCAGGATCTCATCTTGATCATTTATAATAACAGCTCCTACCCCTACACGAGGAAATACCACCCTTTCTTTTGTCCATGTCCTAAGCTCCATGTCATTCATGACCATAACCTCCATACCAATGTTAACGATCGTTTCTACTCAACATGTAGTATTATCAACGCTTGATAATCTTTTGTCGTAACTTCCCCCTAAGTCGAGGAGCACCGCTTATGTGAAAATATGACAATATGACGATGTGTGACCTTTTTGATTGTTGCACATCCAAAGTTGCTGCTACGATAGTTCAACGTAGTACCGTTATTTAATTATAACAATGAAATGGCAGAGGAGTTATTTATGATGAAAAGAATTGTAACACTAAGCACACGCAAACTGATGGATACAGCAAAACATGGCGGATGCGGCGCATGCCAAACATCTTGCCAATCTGCTTGCAAGACTTCCTGCGGTGTTGCCAACCAGCGTTGTGAAAACGCAATGAACCGATAAACATGAACGTTACCGCTTGCGCATAGGCCGCGAGCGGTGATTTATCGTTGTATACGTTCTACGGAACTTTTCTAATTTTCCGTTAAACAATGCCGTCCTTACGAGGACGGCGAAGTTGTTTATATGGGAACATTATTGCAATTATAAGCAAAAGGAGCTTGATTCGCCCTATGATTCATCAATACCAGCTGAACGGATACAACATCGTAATGGATACCTATAGTGGTTCGGTGCATGTTGTTGATGACCTAGCATATGAGATCATTGCCCTCTATGAACATACAACTCTCGAAGAAATCCTGCGATTAATGCAGGAAAAGCACTATTCGGAGGACAGCATTCGAGAGACCCTCTCAGCAGTCGAGGAACTCAAAACAAATGGGCAGCTGTTCACAGAAGATCCGTACGAGAAGCTATCTGATCAGCTAAAGAAACGAAAAACATTCGTTAAGGCGCTCTGTCTTAATGTTGCGCATACCTGTAATCTATCATGTGATTATTGCTTCGCGAGCCAAGGGAAGTACAATGGTGACCGCGCCATCATGAGCGTTGAGGTCGGGCAAAGTGCGATTGATTTCTTGTTGGAGAATTCTGGCCATCATCGCAACCTGGATATCGACTTCTTTGGCGGGGAGCCGCTTATGGCCTGGAAAGTGGTCAAACAGATTGTTGCATATGCTAGAAGCAAGGAAAAAGAATACAATAAAACCTTTCGCTTCACCTTCACGACAAATGGAATGCTGCTTGACGATGAGATCACCGAATTTTTAAATCAGGAAATGTACAATGTTGTATTGAGCCTCGATGGAAGAAAAGAGGTTCATGACCAGCTGCGAACAACCGTTACGGGCAAAGGCAGCTATGATCACATCGTACCGAAGTTCCAGGAGTTCATCAAAAAGCGTGGCGATCAGGAATATTACGTTCGAGGAACCTATACGCGTAACAATGTTGATTTCACCAATGACATCTTCCATATCGCGGATCTAGGCTTCGACAAAATCTCGATGGAGCCGGTCATCTGCGACCCACGGGAGCCATACGCCCTAACCGAGAAGGATCTTCCGGAGATTTACAATCAGTACGAAATTCTCGCCAAGGAAATGATCAAGCGCAGTGAGCAAGGAAGCGAATTTACTTTCTATCATTACATGCTTGATCTGTCGGAAGGCCCTTGCATTCAGAAGAGAATCACTGGTTGTGGTTCAGGCACAGAATATCTCGCAGTCACACCTTGGGGTGAGCTGTTCCCTTGCCATCAGTTCGTAGGGGATGAAGCGTACAGCATGGGGAACATCTGGGATGGCATTACACGAACTGAGCTGCAATGTCAATTTAAGGAGAGCAACTGCTACTCGAAGCCAGAATGCAAGGATTGCTGGGCTAAACTCTATTGCAGCGGCGGCTGTCCTGCCAATGCTCTGCATGCGACAGGTTCGATCAACGGAATTTACGAATTCAGTTGTGATGTGTTCCGTAAGCGGGTTGAGTGCTCCATGATGGCAAAAGTTGCTGAAACGATTCGAGAGATGGAAGCGAATGAAGCATAGAGGCTAGAAAATGCAAAAGAGGGGCATAAGACCCCTCTTTCCTATTTACTGCCCTGCCGCTTAACCGCTATTATTGCTTGATTAGCGGAGCGCTTTATACCACTGTATATGATCTGAATCTGAATTACTTTAATAATCTACTCCGACAGCATCACCAACAAATAACACTCTTTCTTGGGGAGTAAAGATGCACACCGAATCTTCACTATGAGGTGAGGTATATGAACTCGCGCCATCAGCGATATTCATGCCACAGGTGCGGAGTGCTGGCGTTCTGGCTAGACCCTTAGCGAGCCACGGAAACCTCTTGCACCATAGTAGGATTCTGCTCCATTGTGGTACACAAAGACAGTGTCGTAGCGGCGATCACAAAAAATGGCCCCACCTCGTTTTCGAATATGAGAAGGCGTGACTACCCAGCTCGATGATTTCAAATCAAAATTGCCAAGCTTCTGAAGTTCACGGTATTGTTCTTCCGTTAACAATTCGACGCCCATGTCAGCTGCCATTTCTACAGCACTATTTTTTGGTTTATGTTCTTTCCTTGACTCTAGTGCCTCACGATCATAACAAACACTTCTGCGGCCCTTAGGGCTTTCCGCTGAACAATCATAAAAGATGTATTCGTCCGTCTCCGTGTCATGACCAACAACATCCGGCTCACCGCCCGTGTTCTCCATTTCATGGAGCGACCACAGTTTTTCAGTATTTGCTTCAAGCTTTGCAAGTACGTTTGCCCATTCAAGGCCTTCGTGGCGGGCCATATTTTTCTCGAAACGCTCTTTCAAAGCTTTAAGAAGTCCTTCACGCTGTTCTGGCGAAAGCTCCTTATTGCCGATTTCATTTTTATTTGTCATGATCGTTTCTCCTTTCAACTCTCTTATTTCCTAGTGAGCAGTACACAGCATTCCACATGTGACGTCTGCGGGAACATGTCCACTGGCTGAACCCACTCCAATGTGAAGCCTTGATCGAGCAGCACCTTGCAATCCTTTGCCAATGTGGATGGATTGCAGGATACGTAGACAAGCCGCTTCGGACGCGCCTTTACAATCGCTTGCAGAAGCGAGCGCTCACACCCTGTACGCGGCGGGTCGACGACAACAACATCTGGCTCAAGGCCTTGCTTCACCCACTCCGGCAGAAGCTTCTCGGCATGCCCCTCGAAGAAACGGGCGTTCCCCACTCCGCTGGCGCGGGCGTTGTCTCTCGCATCAAGAACCGCTTCCTTAATAAGCTCAATGCCACGGACTTCTTTCGCTTGCGGTGCTAACCATAGGCCGATCGTGCCTGTACCGCAGTAGGCATCAACGACAAGTTCATTCCCCGTTAAGGAAGCCGCCTCACGCACTTTATCATAAAGTTTTACCGTCTGCTCGGGATTGAGCTGAAAGAAGGCCCTAGGTGATAAGGCAAACTTAAGCTCACCAAGTTCCTCCTCTAAGCGTTCTTCTCCCCATAGAATGATCGTTTTATCGCCAAAAATGAGAGACGATTTCTCTTTATGGATATTTTGTGCAATCGTGCTTACTCGCGGCAGCTTCATGCGGATACGATCCACTAAGCGCTTTACATCAGGGATTCGGTCTGTCGCCGTAATGAAGGTTAGCTGCACTTGACCAGATGCACGACCAATTCGGGCGACAATTGTTCTGACGACGCCTTCTCTTCTTCGCTCGTCATAGATCGGAATGTGAAGCTCCGTCAGAATTTGCTTCACTTGTTCGATCACCTGGTTAACAACAGGATCCTGAACCGTGCATCCGCTGATGTCAATCAAGCGATGAGAGCCTGCAGCATATAGTCCCGTAATGATCTTCTGGCCCTCCATGCCTGCCTGAAGCTGCGCTTTATTGCGGTAATGCCAAGGATCATCCATGCCAATAATATGGCGCATTGGCAAATTCTCAATCCCTGCATAACGCTGAAACGACTCCTTCACAATCTCTTCCTTTGCTCTAAGCTGCGCCTCATAGGTCATATGCTGAAGCTGACAGCCGCCGCATGCTTCGTAAATCGGACAAGGCGGTGCCGCACGATCTGGCGACCGCTTCTCAATCTCGGTTAGCTCAGCGTGAAGATAAGTCGATTCCACCTTTGTAATCTTGGCCTTGACGACCTCATCCTTAAGCGCACCTTGAATAAAGACCGCTTTACGCTTATAGTAGCCCACGCCTTCACCATTAATCCCGATGCGTTTAATCGTGACCACGATGCGGTCACCTATTCGAACTTCTTCCGCTGATCCTCTAGCCTTGTCGCCTCTTGCTTTATAGGAAGGCTTCCCCGTTGGATTGGCCTTTTTCACACTTGTATGTGTTTGATGGCTGCCTTTATCTTCGCGTTCAAACGAAGAAGCCTTATTTTTCTTAGCAGGCTTTGTGTTTGCTGCTTTACGTTCAGGTTGATGCCTGCTGCTCGCCGTTGGGCTTGTTGGCCGCTGCTTCGGCCGCTGCTCTTGCTGTGCCATATCTTTGTTCTCTCCGTTTCTTATTGACTACCTTTCAATATAACATAGAGAACGTATTTCCCCAATTCATCAGGTTGAAAATGCTATTTCAGGCTTTAAGCCTTCCCTTTTACGCTATCAAACCAAGCTCTCATTATTTTGCAGACATTCCTCGCGAAAGCACTGCATCCTTTCCTCAGACAACTCATCCGCTAATCGATCATATCGTGATGAAGTGACACCGACTTGTTCAGCAAGGACCTCAAGGATTAGAATACTTTTCGAACCTTATCCTCATAATTTCTTATGAAGTCCTCGTATATAATGGTAAGCAGAACAATGCCTTCTTCAGCCGCACTGGCAATGGTGATCTTGCCAGAACCAAACGAGCTCGTAAATCACAGTACACCGCCTTGATGTCCGTTCTGTTATTCCCATTCTTCTCTGTTCATCTGCTAAACTCCATTTGATGTGAATAGTAATTATTTACATCGCCATGAGATCAGTGTATTTCCTCCAAACGAGCTTGAACAAGAGAAAAATCAAATATAAATTGAAAACCCTCCTAATAAGACAGCATTGCCGCTTAGTAAGAGGGATTATGTTTGGTTGAACATTCGTAATCTTCCAGAACTTCATTTGCACATGATGCTTCCGTTCATTATGCACTCCAACCCATTGATCCATTTCGCTTCTTTTTCCAGATCCTCCGGGAACCGCTCATAAAAAATGCTTGTCCTTCTGGGTCATTGGAGTAGTTTTCAGAAAGGTCGTTTATGGTTATTGAATTAGTCTTATTGTAGACTTTTTCTATTTTTTTGTATTTTTCCGAGATTTTTTTATCCAAGTAGACGAATGGGGATTACTTTTGAAATTCTATTTCTGAGATATTTCTCATTTCAAACCACTATCTGTCTTTCCAAACATCAAAAGTTTTTTTTTATATCACTTTCAGTATCTTCTATCGATCCTTCATTAGAAATGAAAGTTCCATTAATCGCCAAGATATTCATTCTTAAATTATCTTGTTCTTCTTTATCATATAAATATGTCACCTCTGAATCATGACTTCTTAATTCTTCGAAACGTTTGTATGCATCAGAAGTTAGGTAATAAACATTAAATCCCGTTTGCATATTTTTGCTCACAATCAATAATTCCGAAATTTATTATATTTTTTTATCTCAGTGTCTTCATCCATCTCATCTATTTCATTAAAGTAATTTACGCCGTTCACAAAAATAGAAATTAGCTGAGAATTTGATGGATACAACTTCAAAAATTCCTCATAAGTTATATCCTTATCCACATGAGTCGGATACGTCCACACCGTGTCATTCGTTATCGTTATCTTCGCATCGCTCCAAAACTTTCGAGCCATTTCCTCAATCGGCTTGATATTGGATTGCGCCACAATCTCATTCAAGTACTTGTCGTAAACCTTCTCCAGATCCTTCGTGATCTCCACTTGGAATTTGATGGTTGGATCGCTCTTGGGACTTGCCATGCTCTTGATCGTATTGCTGTTAACCGTTCCGAACCCACCGCCAATCTTTTCTACGACAAATCCTTCTCCATACTTTTGCTGCAAAGCTTCTTCGATTCTCTTGGCAGCAGCCACATACTTATTTGACTGCGACTCACATCCAAAAAGGGCGATCAATGGCAACAGATTCACTAGAAACCATAAACTCCTCAGTTGGGCTAACATCATTTCCTTACCCCGCTATCCTTTTTTCTCAACTCAAATATATAAGAATACAGTCATCATCCCTCATCAGACAGCTCAACTGCCTAATGAGGGATGATTGTTGTTAATTATTCAAATCATCATACATGGAACCAACTACCGTTACTTTAATGGTATTTTCAGCATTAATGTCTACACCTTGAATTTTACCCAACGTTTTATAGGCATGTGATGAAGCAGCCAAGCTAATGTCTCCAATGGTTGTCTTTACATAGTATTCACCATTCGGCATATTGGCGTGCGTATATAATTTTAGATGGGAAGGATTGAGCTCAAATGTCACTTCCGTAACTTCAGTCAGCTCATACATTTTCTTTTGATCCGACTTTACATATTCACGGTACTTGAAGTTGTCCATTTTTCCTTGCGTGGAAGATTCCGAGTATCCTTCAAGTACCATCTTCCAGAAGGAATGCATAAATCCAGTGCTTGTATGCGTGTAGGGAATTTCTTTGCTCTTTAGGTCAAATTTCTTTTCGATATGAAGCAGCTTTGTACCGTTCACACCTGCCGTCTTACTATGGTTCAATTGACCCGCCTTCGGCACAGGAATGCTTGATCCTCGTTTGCTCAATATCTCTCCGTTCAGATTCACCGCTTGTCCAGATTGGTTAATGTACACCAAATTCGTCTCATAGTTGAAGGATCGAACCAACTCATCCACCAAATCCTCATGATCCTTGGTTGGGGATTCCGATTGTTTGTAAGTCGTCGTCTCAACACGCAGCGTATATTTGCCTTCAGGATTAAAATAATATCCGGATTTGATAGGATAAGCTTGTTTTTGTAGCTCTTTGTCTGTCGCAAACACGGCATGGTCATATTCGCTCTTGACACTTTGCTTTTTCCTTGCCGCATCACGGCTTTGCTGATAAGCCTTCTTAATCGAAGTATTTACCGTCCAAGCGATCTCCCCTTTTGCCTGATGGGTAAACTCACGCTCATACTTCCCATTCACTTGCGTCCAATCATTGAGCTGTCCACTCGCATCCTCGTGTGCCATCCAACGGACTGTTTTATATGGGTAAGGTTCATTTTTCCACCACAATTGCTTCTTGGCTGCTGAGGAACTATTCGGAACAACCTTGTTTTCCATTTGCGGCTCTGGCACCTTATCCATTCCGTTATAAATAAAAGCCCTTACGGTTAATTCATCTGAACCTGGTATAAAGCTGCCGGAGGTGCTTCCAGAGTGAGTATAGTCATGACAAGACGTATGCTCTTCTCCCTCTTCATCCGTATAGGTAGAGCATATCGTTTCCACCCATTCGTACTCTCTAGACACCTCTCCATTGAAGGAAATTTGACCCGATCTCGATTTAGGCGTATACGGGTTTGCCCAATCCAGCCACTGATTGTTAACAGGGTTATCGCCAAAGTCAGGTCTTGTAAATGTCGTCCGTATAAGCGGTTTCCTAACCACTGGATTTGCACTATCGTTAACAGGCGGATTGTTCAATACTTCGAAATTACGGAATAGATCTGGCATGCGATTGGAAATATTCAAATTTCCTGTAGCGTTGCTTGACCATCTTCCCCGCGGGAGTGTAAGAGTTGCACTGCTTCCCTGGCCTTTGTTCAGACCAAATTCCACTTTTTTGCTCAATACATTATAATCCAGATCATACTGTTTTTTGCTAGGTGGAGTTGGCTTCATCAGCTTAATCGCGTCAGGGGCAGAGTTCAATTTATTGTTGTCAAAGGAGAGTTCCTTCGGTTTCTTTTTGTCATTGACAGAAAAAGCTACCGTAACATCGCTCTGCGGCATCGTAAAGGATGCCTGAAGCACAACCTCTCCTTTTCCCTTTTCTTTCCCGGGAACCGTAATTTCGCCGCTCTCGTTACTGCTATGACCGGAATAGACCACATCCAGAGGGCTTCCATCCTTTGCTTTTATGTTCCATTTATAATCCGTTTTTTGATTTTCTTTAAAGGTGGAATTGACTGTTACAGTAACCGACACAGGTTCTCCTGCTACAGTATTAGTAGGAAGCTTCTCAAATCTTGCCATGAGATCATCCGCTAACAAAATAAAAGGCTTGTATCTAAAATATTGATAGTATAAATAGTTGTTCGGCTTCTCCATATTGTCAGAGCCAGTACCACCAAAATAATAGAAAGCAATGCCTACGCCCCAAGAATAATAGGTTGGAGGCTGAATCATGTAGACATAGTCCTGAGGGTTGTCCATTAACACCTTAGGAAGTCCTTCTATGTTTTTGTTAAAGAACTTGGGGTCTCCTGTCATATCTTGTACTTTTTTTGGTGTAAATGTTCTATCTTTTACCCATTGATTTATTACACTGTATGAAGATGAATCTTGGTTAGGCGTATACTCCAACCACTGAGTTGTATGGTTATCCCTCGGATTATCTGGAAGCAGTTCTTTTTTTATCTGCTTTTCTTTTTGACTAGGAAGATCCCAAGGATCCTTAATCCATCTTCGAACATACGTTACATTATCGATATGAAACTTTGGATTCGGATATGGCTCATCTGTATATGAGAAGCCTAAAGCTCTCAGCTCGTTATTGCTGTCTTCCACGCGCTTATCATTGCCATACTTTGTCCCTTCTATAGCTCCTGCTCTTGCATCCCCATATACAAATATCGGCAAGTTTTCAAATGCTGGGTTACCTTTCATTGCAAGTTCCTTATTTAAGGGTTTCCCTTTTTTTGAATTCATATGGAAGTAAATGCCCTTGTAATTCATATAGTCATTCATATACTGATTGGCAAATTGGATTGCTTCTTCTGGTGTGCTTATATCCGGTTGCTCGTCTAATGCAAAACTAGGAGGTACTAATTGACTCATAAACATCAGCACTAGAATAACAGCTACAATTCGTTTCATGGTGCCCTCCAGTATTACCCCTCTTGTTCTTTCCACACCTTAGACTTTTCAACTGATACAAATAAGATATCAATTCCTTCATACTCAGTCGCGTTAACCCATAAGTATCTCTTGCTCCGTTCATCATATATATATTTCTCAGCTAGATACTCCCAACGCTCATCCTTTTGCTTTATATATTTGACTAACTCATCAACTGTTTTAGGATCACATTTCTGCGAAAGAATAATAGCTAAATCTTCAATCTGTTTATCAACATCTGCCCGAAGTAAGTTCACTTCAAACCATACCCCCGGATAAGGATAAGGATCAGATTCATATACCATCAAATCAGAATGTGTTTTCCATTTTGGAACGACTAGCCCACCTACAATTTCCGTTTCTGTCTTAGATGCTGCTTCTCCGTTAGTATTGATGTAGGCCGTACGAACAGGACTATCCCATACTACCGCTGCTCCAAGTGCTTGGCTCACAAACCGAAGCGGCACAAACGTTCTTTGCTTGCTCGTTACCGCCACCGTGTCCATTTGATCCTTCTTTCCATTGACGTCAATCTCTTTCTTTCCTATGAATAAAACAATGGTTTTATCCTTCTGCTTCACGGTAACCTTGGACGATTTCTCATCCCAATCTACCTTGGCTCCCAGCGCCTCGCTTACAAATCGGACAGGTACCATCACCCGACTATTTTTGTCTAAGTATGGCTTCGCATCTGGAAATCCAATCTTCGTTCCGTTTACCACAACACGTAAAGGAAATCCGCATGTACGGTGGATTGGCTCAAAAATGTTGAGAATGTAATAACGGTAACTAATCCTAAAAACAATCGCTTTAACTTTAGATGCATGAATGATGGTTTCCTTTTTATTCTACATATACACTGTGTTAAGACGTGTAGCTCTAAGAATGGCCGATTCAATCTCCTGGATCTTCGAAATACTGTCACGCAATCCTCCCGATAAGTGCTCCATATGTTCGCGAACTCTCTTTTGCTCTGATTGCATTTCATCGCATAATCGCTGGATGGTTCTTACTTGAGATTGCACATAGGACTCTGAATAGTTCCTGCCTGCTTCCCACGTTACATTTCTTGCCGTTTGCAAGACTCGAGTCAGCATATCGTGGAATTGCTCATTTTTACGGCCCATGCTCCGTTCAATATCCCGAAGATCGGATAAGTGCGTAACCATCTTTACGCCTCTCCTTACTGCCGAGATGCCAAGGCATATGCTTTTGACAACGCTAAGCGTCTTACGCCGTACATTACCTACAATACGATCTTTTATTTCTCTTGCTGAATCTACAAATTGTGTGACCTTCTCTTTGATGGCATTCCCTATCTCATCGGCGACTGACTTGACCTTTTGTTTAATACCTTCTCTTAACTCATGAAGGAATAAATCTGCTTTGAGCATCCACTTTGCGACAGAGAAAAACGCGAGCAGATTCCGTTCTAATTGTTCAAAAAAAGCCTTGAGTTCTTGTTGAAACAACTCTTTAAGCGTATTGCGACTTACCTCTTTTATAGCTGGAGGAAGCAATTTGTCTACTACGTAGTCGATGTACTGATTTCCTTTTTCTTTTAAAGCAAGTTCCACACCATCGGTCAGGGTCCCCTCTCGCAATGCAGGAAGTATCTCATGCTCTATGATGTCTAAACCAAGAGATTTAAGCCCAGGGACAAGTTCGTTGAGAAGAATAGGAAATATCTCTCTTACAGAAATTTTTAATTCTGTCTCATGATCTTTCAGCTTTTCGGATAAAGTTCCCTCCCCTGTTTGGATTGCGTCAATCATGTCAACTAGCATCACTCTTAAGTTATATGGCAAATCCTGAACCTGCTTCGTGATATTATTAATTCTGCTTGGTATTGGAGCAAATCTCTGCTCATCATTAAGAACAAACTTCGTACCGTCTTCATTTAAGACTGTTGCAAATAAAGAGTGGTGACTTAAATAATCACTCCATTTAAAGCTTGATTTCAAATAAACACCTTCGGTTGGATTAATAAACAGTGCAGGTACGATATCTCCATCGTTACGGTATTCCGTCATTTTGCCTTGTGCGTTAAGCGTGTTTATCGCTTCTTGATACTTATCAATAACATCTTGGTTAAATCCTGGTGCGTTGAATGTCGTTACGGTAACTAGCTTGTCTCGTTGCTGTTCTGGGAGTGTAAAGGATGAATATAGGGCGAGATTGCCACCTAAGGAGTGGCCCGTTAAGTATAAGGAGGAAAAATCGGACTGTTGTGAGAGCAGCTTGTCCATATACTTTTTCGCCTCTGCCTGTTGAGGGGATTGCAATTTGTACATCGTGCTAAGATTGTTTGACCAATCGTTCCAATACTTTAAGTCCTCCATTGGCTCGCTGCCACGAAACGCCACAATCTTCGTATTAGATGAATCGTTCGATTCAATTGTAAATGCAGAAAAACCTGTATCGGTGTTTGGTTGGACATTCGTAATCTTCCAGTTCTTCATTTGCTCATGCTGCTTCAGTTCATTCAACAATTCAAACCATTGATCCGCCTCGCTTCTTCCATTCAGATCACTTGGGAACCTCTCTTTAATAAATGCTTGTCCTTCTGGATCCGTTGAGTAATAGTCTAAAAGATTCTCAATGGTAACTGAGCCCCTTTTATCATATAATTCTGAAAGTGACGTCTCTTTTACTGTACTAACATCTAAGTAAACCAATTGAGATAACTTTAATAAATCAACCTGATTTACTGATCCCATCACATATTTCCTTTCTTTTCAGAATACTCTTGCCTCTTTCTTTTCCAATGTTCAAATGTCTCTTTAAAGTCATCCTCTGAATCCTCTAACTTGCCATTTTCCGAAATATATGAACCGTTTATATTTACAAAATTCATTATAGAGCGCTCATCCTCTTCCTTTTTATACTCATAAGTCATCTCTGCACTTTGTCTTCTTAATTCATCATATCTGCTATAAGCGGCTAAAGATAAATATTTCACATTAAACCTAGTCTTAAGGTTGCCGCTTCCAACAAGTGCTTTTGCAAATTGTTGATATTTTAATAACTCAGCATCTTCATTCATTTCATTTATTTCATTGATATAGTTTGCACCATTTACAAAAACGGATATTAATTGTGTGTTTGATGGATACAACTTCAAAAATTCCTCATAAGTCATATCCCTATCCACATGAGTCGGATATGTCCACACCGTGTCATTCGTTATCGTTACCTTGGCATCACTCCAAAACTTCCGTGCCATTTCCTCAATCGGCTTGACATTGGATTGCGCCACAATCTCATTCAAGTACTTGTCGTAAACCTTTTCCAGATCCTTCGTGATCTCCACTTGGAATTTGATGCTTGGATCGCTCTTGGGACTTGCCATGCTCTTGATCGTATTGCTGTTAACCGTTCCGAACCCACCGCCAATCTTTTCTACGATAAATGCTTCCCCATACTTTTGCTGCAAAGCTTCTTCGATTTTCTTGGCAGCATCCCCATACTTATTTGGCTGCGACTCACATCCAAAAAGGGCGATCAATGGCAATAGAATCATTAGAAACCATAACCTCCTTGCTTGGGCTAGCTTCATATCTTCACCCCATTTATGATTTTAACGAAGCTGCATGTTGTTAAATGTGGCCTTGTAAGATGCTTCTCATTATTCTCTTCTAGATCCTTATTCATCTTCCTTTTCCATAACCTGTAACGTTTTATTCTATCAATAAACATTAAGTAGCTGTAGTCTTAGAAAGAAGTTGAACCATTCCTTTTTCCACCACTTCGTTGATACGATCCGATAATTGATCCACTCGTTCGCTCAATTGCAGTGCCAAGCTAGGCAATGTTGACTCTATCTCTTCACCATCCTTATGCTCCGATAGCTTCTGTATAAACAGAATCGATAGGATTCCTTCAATCGAGGAATATAGGGTCTCCGCATAACTCGCGCCCTTCTCAATAGCCTCAATCGAAAGCGTTGCAAGCTGCTGCTCGAACTGTTCATTGACGCCCGCTTCGAATAGTTGTTGGCAGGCTTCTCGATACTCTTGATAAATATGATCACAGTGATAATCGATTCGCTTTAAAAGCACAGGCAATAGCTGCCCTGCCTGCTCTAACTCCATGTGATTCAACACATAATATAAAGAGACGATATCTTGATCCGAATGCTCCTCCATCCCGGCATGGATAGCCATATCACGAAGCATTTCATTAAGGATTTCATTGGGATTATCAATAAGGTTGTTGACCCCATTCATTAGACGGAAGAACGGATTGGATTGGATATGGGCGGCCAGCACACTTCCTTCGCTGTCGAATGCATAAACATCTTTCCCCTCCATGTCCTTTGCCTGCTCTGCAAAAATCAATGGCTCAGGATGATGTCCGAAAGCAGGAACAAGGCTACCGTATGCGATAATGTTGCGGCAGTTCACATTCTCGAATTCAGACTCTGCTAAGGCTCTAGCATGGCCGGGAGCGTCAAATACAACACCTGAAAGATTCATTTTAGCTGATGCATATACCGCATATGCTCCTCCGATGCCATAACCGCTAACCGTTGTCTTATTCTCCACGATATATGGCTCTACAAGTGAAAGCAGCTGCCCTGTTATATCCTCAAGATCTCCAAACAGCTTCGCAAATCCTTGCATCCATTCATCATGCTTGTATGTAAAGATCAAGACGATATCCTTATGTTCAAATTCATAGACCCTGATCTCAATCCCTTCAACGACATGAATGGCTGTGATCAGAGCATTTGGTCCTTCTGGTTCTTTCTCTCCACCAGCATGAATTGTTGAGATAAGCTCCCAATACTGCTTTTCTGTGAGCATCATACGATGTATCCCCCATATTTGGTCAGTACGAAGTCTATATTGTTAAAAGGACAAGGCAGGGCCTAAGCCCCCCTTGTCGGATAAGTACATCATTATCTAGAACGCAATTTGTTAGCAAGCTGCTGATCTGCCTCTTGCTTGACACGTGCGATCTCATCCAAATTCGCGCTGATCGTATTCACGCACTCCACCAGCTTATTGAAGCTTGGCAGCAAATCGTCGAACTGTTGAACAAATGCGGTTTGGGATTGACCTTCCCACCAGCCGCTGACAGAATGAATCTCAGTCTTAAGCTGCTTTATGAGCGTATCCGCGTTGGACGCTTTGTTTTTAATGGATTTAGCTACACTACGGGCCTGTTCCGGATTAAAAACTAATTTGTTCGCCATCGTTTTCACCTCCTTTCAAGAAAAACTCCATTATTTATTTTTGTTGCGAGCTGCTTCTCTAGCTTGAGCTGCAAGCCGTTCAGCCTCCAGACGCTTACGCTCTCGTTCTTCCTCAGCTCGTTGAACAGATGACTCAAGTCTTCTCATTTCACTTTCAAGCTGCTGTGCTTTGCCTAGCAAGCTAGACGTGCGTGAGGACAATTCCTGCCCCGACGATTGGAAGGCTGAAGCTGCAGCTCCTTTCCAATATTGCTGAGTGCGGTTGATATTGGAATTTATCTCATTGGACGACCGTTTCGCTTCATCCGTCAGCCGTTGGATTTGCGAGGCACTCTGTCGGATCTCATAGGGTCGAATGGACACTTGTGCAAGCCTCCTTCTACGCGACTTGGATTAGATATCGTGAATAATCCCGCATCTGAGTCCTGTATATTTGTTCTTCACAACCAAATAACCGTCTCCACGTTCAGCTATTCGTTCTTGTGAGCCATACGGCAGGTTCACATTGAACAAGTTCTGATCCTTCAAGCCACCAAGCAGTACGCCAGTCTGCTCCTCTCGAATCGTCTTGCCAAGCATGTCCCAATTCGATGCCATATCAGCCGTGCTATCCGCTGCAAGAACGACTACCTTCATTCCTTTTTCATGCTTAACGATTCTTTCTATCAGCTCATGCAGAATGTACATCTCGTTGCTCGTGAACTCGCTTAGTCTATCGAATACAAACACAATTGGCTCCCATTGTGCCTGTAACCCGACAATATCACCACCGGAAGTACGGCAGGTCAACAGCTGATTCCGTCTCTCGCCGAGCAGATCCTTGATTCCATCCGAGAATTCGAACAGATCTTCTACGGTGGATAGATCTGTTACATAAGGCTTATTCATCAGCGAATAGATCCCCATAGCAGAAGAATCCAATGCATATACCTTTAACGATTCATTTTGCTTGTGGAGCATTTCAATCCAAGACATAATCAAAGTACTCTTGCCGGATAACGACTCACCTGCAACCATCACCACTGGTGTTGCAAGCAGATCCACTCTCACAGGCTGAAGATCATTATTGGCTAGTCCTATAGCGATAGTCACATGCTCTGCTTGAATATTTCTTAGATCGATATAGGTTGGCATCATCGGTATAGGTGGTGCTGATGGCAGATCGGATAGCTTGAACTGCTCCATAACTTGATCCAGTTGAAGCCCGCGAATCTCTGGAAGAGCCGTCTGAAACTCCAATGGAGGCTTCCCGCGAACCAAGCCTCTGCCAGGTACATTCGTTGGCTCAAGTCCCTCTGTTCTTCCTACAATTCCATCGTACTCAGACTTGTCCGTCATCTGATAACTCAATGCCTGCTTGAAGTTGACAGCGAATTTATAGCGAATAAGATTAGCATTTGTCGCAGTTGCAACAACATAGATTCCGTACTTTGTCCCTTCACGTGCTAACACTACCATTTGAGTGTCAAGCTCCTCATAGGTTTCAGACAGCGCGAAGTAGTTATCGATCATGACGAGTACTGCCGGAAGCTTTCCTGTTCCTTGCTTGCTGTATTCTGCAAATCCATCGATGCCAGCACGCTCGAAGAGCTCTTTTCTCTCTTCGATCACTCGGAATAAGAACAGCATGAACTGTTCTAGCCGTTCCTCCTGTTCCAGGGTGACGACACCTCCGACATGAGGAAAACGCTCTAGCGCCTTCAACGAATTACCGCCGAAATCTAAAGCATACACATGCACATCCTCTGGCGAATAAGTCAGGGCAAGGGACAAGCATAATGTTTTTAAGAGCACCGTCTTGCCTGTACCTGGCGCACCATACACAAATAGATTTCCTTCATTCACAAAATCAAGCGCCAGCTGCTCCTGACATTGTGATCTTGGATCATCTGCGACCCCTACTACAACTTTTAACCGTTCTTTTTGAATAGGCCATTGTCCATTCTCATATGTTGCTTGCAGCAGCTCATCAAGCTGTACCGTATCTTGTAATGGCGGAAGCCACGGTCCTTCTAAAGGCGTGATGCCAGCACGCTCCGCTGTTTGAGTGATGTATTCCACCATTGCCGAAAGCTGTGATGGAACCTCTTTGCTTGTTATCTTCTCCTCTGAAAGCGGATAGATCTGATCACTTCGTCCATTTAAGGCAACCCTATAAAGACGCTTCGCTTTGTTGCTGCTCTTCTGCATTTCGCCTTCAGGATCATAATCTGCACCAGAATAGGCAGATTGGAATAGCTCAAATACCTCATCATTGCCAACCTGAATATAAGCTCTTCCAGGTTCCTTGATCATGGCCGCATCTGGCCGCTTGATCACATCTTGGCTATCCGCTTCATCCTGAACCTTTAAGCAGATCTTGAACTTGGAGTTACTCCAAATCTGATCGTCGACTACTCCAGCGGGCTTCTGTGTGGCAAGAATCAAATGTACACCCAAGCTTCTTCCTACCCGAGCAGTACTTACGAGTTCCTTCATAAATTCCGGCTGGTCCTGCTTAAGTTCTGCGAACTCATCCGCAATCATGACCAAATGCGGAATTGGGGGCATTCCTTCAGGTCTCCGGGTATAAAACAGCTTCTGATATTTGTCGATGTTGTTTACCCCGTATTGTGAGAACAATCGTTGTCTTCTCATCAGCTCACTTTTAATAGACAACAGCGCTCTTGTAGTCTGATTGCCTCCTAGATTCGTAATGGTTCCTACTAGATGAGGCATCCCCTTGAATACATCAGCCATTCCACCGCCTTTATAGTCGATTAATACGAAGACCACATCATGCGGGTGATGATGAATAGCTAATGAGATAATCAAACTTTGCAGCAGCTCACTTTTCCCTGAGCCTGTTGTACCGGCAACAAGTCCATGCGGACCATAACCAGTCTCATGCATGTCCAGGTAAAACAAATCGTCTCCTGCTCTAGCCCCTAAAGGAACGTTCATCCCCATATATGTTTTGTTTGAAGTCCACAATGCTAGTAGATCCATCTCTTCTGTCCGTTTAATGTTCAGCATGTCTAGAAGAGAAATCGAGGATGTCAGCGTGAAGTTGGCACTCGCATTTTTAATCCGCAATGGAGCCAGCTTTCTAGCAGCAAAATCCATTGGCTGGGTTGATTTTGAGTCAGGTGTAAATGGCGTTTTGACACCAGATTCGCGATCGGCTAGCTCTCCAGCTTTCCCCTGCAGCGTAACAACAGTCTTGCAATTCATTGGTAAATAGGCAGCATGCTGTGCAACAAATAGAGTCGAAATGCCAAGCTTCGAATGATCATTGTATAAATATTTGCTTAGCTTTTCATTCTCCAACAAGGTCACATCTTCAACGATGAACACATAATGCGGGAGAACGGTGCCTCCTGCCGCTCGCAGCTCTCTTTCTTTAAACAGCTGGTACAGCTCAGATAATGTACCATGCGCTATTGCTTTGCCGCACAGTAGAAAGCGATAGTGATTGCCATCATCCCACAAATGCGGAAGAAACTTGGTCCAGCTCCATTTATCCAAGTCCTCCTCCGAGGTTAGAATAACGACCCGGACATCATCATAGCCCTGGTGCGTAACAACCTGTAGGAGCACAAGCTCTAATAACTCAGCCGTTTTCGTTTTGTCACCTGCAATGCCACAGATTCCCGTCTCCAAGAGATTGACCGTGATCGGAACCTGAGGAATTTTTTCAAACTCATAGGCTAAACGCTGAGGCTCCATGATCAATGGATCTGACTCCAATATGAAAGCCTGCTTCGTATAGCGGATGCTCATCTCGAGCGGAGCACTTCCAAGACCTAACCGTACAGATAAAAAATCACGATGCGATGGAGTCTTCTCCCATAGCTTGTTATCCGTATCCAGTATTCGCTGAACACATTCCATAGGATCGGGAAACATCTCATTCATCGCTTTTGTCTGCTGTTCCCTTGCTATGGCAAGCTCGCTTCTTGTATCGGTGATGAACTGCAGGTACTTATCTTCCCGTTCTTTCTTCTTTTTCTTGTACTTTCGAATTTGACTCGTTGCGCCAGTCAAAGAAGCAATCAGCGTCATGATCGTTGTAGCGATTGAGATCAGCATAAAAATGGATTGCATCGTCATCGTGATCAGCAAGGTAATCACAAGCATCACCGCTGGCGGAGCCAATAATCCAAACCATCCGATCTCCGGTTTCTCATTCAAATGAGGAGGGTTAGGCACCTCAATCTCTCCTCTAGGAATGTCAGGGAGAAACCTCGGTTGACGGCTGAAATCCGTATTCATAGGTGCTGCCTCCTTATATACTGATTTTGATAGATTCGCCACCGTTTAATGACATCTGGTACCAATGTTTGTTGCTGAAATACATCAGATTATCGTGAATAATATGAAGATAGTCTGCACGATCTGCCACGATGCGGATCGCTCTTTGTTGTATCGGATCAACGCGATAAATCGATCTCTCATGTCTACCATTGACACAATATAAATATTGACCGTCATGATTCATGCTGGTAACCTGAATATCCTCCATAGCTGAAATGCTGCCTGATATAAGATCGACAAGAGTTAAGATGTTGTCGTGGAATGTATCAGCAAATACAAGCCTGTCACTTATCACCTGCATAAATGTCCCTGCCCGATCGATCCATTGTTCTTTCGCTAAGCCCGATAGATCACATCGCTTTAACCCAAGTGGCGTTGAGTAAAGTATTTGTCCGTTGTATATCAGAAAGCAGAGAACCTTCTCATCCACAATGACCTGATCATGTCTGCCATCCTTTAGACAGCGGCATAAGCGTTGACTAATCTCATCCAAGTAATAAATCCACTCTTCATGGAGTTGGAGGTAACAACAAGGCTTATCTAGAATCTGCTGCTCTCGCATCGTACCAATAGGCATTCGGCACAAGCTGTGCTGCTTTTTTTGATCACTGTAATAGACAGATTGACCATCCGAATTCATGAACCACAGTTGTCCATCAAGCTTCTGTATTCGAGCTCGGCTTGAATCCATAGAAAATAAGCTCGTCCCCTCAAAATCCTTCATATCCGTAAGAATGAGACCATATTCCGAGCTCAGAACAAGGCCGCCATTCAAGACATTTCCTTGCATTTCATCTCTCCTCTTCAGATGAGGGTTAATAGGGCGCCGTGACGCACTCCCTCCTGCTCCAACGTGCGCTGTTTGCTGAGAATTTTCCCTATCGGTTCAGCTTGCAGCTGTGCCTGCGGAGGGATGTTCAAGCCAAGCGCTTCTATGAGCATCGGAATGAGCTCATCAACTAGAACAAAGGTGGGAACTTTCAGGTCATACGGCGCTCCATGCCCAGTCTGCAAGGACACCAAGATGTAATCCATCAGAGGTCTCCTCCTCACTAGTTTCTAACCGATAAGATGTAGGTACGTTCCGTTGAAAGTTCATAATTGACATTAGGATTCAAGCGCTCAGCCGTGCGCATTAATGCCGTTTTAAACTTATAATCCGCTTCAGCCCTTATCGTCACTTTGGATACCTGCCGTCCATCATCCTCTTCAAAGAAGTCAAGCGTAATGGTAAATGGAAGAAACTTACCATCATCAGAAGTGAATCGAAGCGTATTGCCTACCGAAGAGGAACGAGACATATTCATCGCATCTTCAAACGTCTCGGCAAAGTAATCTTTAAATCGCTCTTCGTCCATTACAGCATCCAAATTGCGCATATGCTCATATTCCAGCGCTCGATCTTTGGC
Organism: Paenibacillus sp. 1001270B_150601_E10; assembly: GCF_015558675.1. Classification (GTDB taxonomy): domain Bacteria; phylum Bacillota; class Bacilli; order Paenibacillales; family Paenibacillaceae; genus Paenibacillus_B. Next base: position 549,995 of record NZ_JADMOL010000001.1, read on the forward strand.
CACTCGGCTTGCATTGCGGACCGCCGAATCAAGTACAATCTTCTCCCGATACACGATGGCAAGCTCCACCATCGGAACGATCAGGAATGAAGACAATATGACCGTTAATAAACCATATGCAATCATTCTCATAGCTGCTTCATCCTAATCACTCCGTGTAATATTCCAAGTCTTTATAGTGCTTGAGTCCAGTCGTTACGATTTGGAATGACATCGGAATGTCTTTGCTGTATTCTTTTCCCCATAAAGTAACGGTTAACGGATATACCGCCTCTACCTTCACATAAACAGGCTTGCCTCTTTGTTGATAGGGCTTCTCGTAATCTGACAGATCACTATAATCATCCCGATCTATATCTGGTATCGCGCTAGTGTAGAACCCTGCATCCTTCGCCACCAAGACCTTGATATCGTTTTTTCGTTTGTTGAAGATCGGTCGATCCTCCAATGCATCCTTGATATCCTTGTAGCTTGAACGCTTTAAATAATTCTCACTTGCTACCTCTTGTGAGATATAGTAAGTCTCGGTAACAAGGGTAAGATACCACGGAAAGAAAAAGGACATATTCATAAGCAGCACGATAATAATTGAGGTTATGATCGTGACTAGTACTGCTTTGGCTATTCCTTGCATTTATAGCACCTCAGGAGCTTGATTTAATAGAGGAATCAATTAAATTTAGGAATTTATCCCATATATCTTCAACCCACGTGTCTAAACTTCCCGTGATTATTGAAACGACTACACCGATAATAATAATGACAGCAACAGTAATAGCGATTTGTTTAATGCCAAATTCCCCACGTTCATTCCCAACAACAGCTTTTAATTTGTTCATCAAAGACTCCTCCTATATTAGATCTGAAATAATTTCATCGAACTCATGATGGTGAACAGATAATAAATCGCAATATAAATACCCAGTACAACAATTAAGGTAAGCTGAATCCGAGCACCTGCACGTTTTCGCTTTTCCAGCTCTTCTTCCAGAGCTCGTACACGAAAGCTGTCCAATTCGTTTTTGAGGTAAGACATTTGCGACACGTTATCGTAGCCTTTCAGCCTCGTCTCCATAATGTCACAGAACTTGATGATGTAATGAAGAGGAACTCGCTTTTTCAACTGCTTTAAGGCGTATTCCTCACCATAATCGATGTTGTCGAGCATAACGCCAAGCTCCTCCCCAATATCCGGATTCGCATTGGGCAGATAGTCTTTAATGACATCGGCAAGATGGATATTTACAGATTTCGAATATTGATAATAGACCATGCTGTAGAATGCCGGGAAGTCGACCGAGATATTTTTGTTTTTCTTCTCAATCTTCTTCTCCATCTCCTCAATGGGATACAACCAGCCTAAGATGATAAAGATTGCTGTTCCGCAGCCTAGCAGGATATTCACTTTCAACATTACTAGGGCTGCAATGACAGCGAGCCCAGTATATAGAATCTGATCCAGGCGAATTTCCTCCGGCTTTTCTGTCATATCCAGCCGGTCCAGCATTTTTTTGAGCCTCACCCTTTCTCCTGTACTAAGCAGCGGTTTCACATACTTGAGCGCCACCTTCGCTTTCCACTGCTTTTGCTTTTGCTTGGAAAGCTCCTTCTTTCTTTCCTTCATAAACTGTCTTGCACGCTTCTTCTGGCTTCTGCTGACTGGCTTCATCAGAGGAAGCAGGAATACCTTGATCAAATATAAGATAGAGAGCATTGCAATTAGCTTGGAGAGAGCGATCATTTTTTACCGCCCCCTATACCTAAATTCCCTTGCAGCACTTGCGTTCTAGCAAAGCTTAAGCAGATAACGCTTATTAAAACGGTATTGATGAATTTACCAGAATCCTGGAAAATCATAAACTCTCTAAAATCCTTTACCGTTAACGCGTATAAGAAGAAAGCGATGATAATCGCGGTTTTCAACATGAAGTCTCGATTCATTCTGCGGAAAATACGATCCTTCTTCATGTTAATTTCTCTTAGCACAGCATTTTCGTCCACGATATCAAGAAAGATATCCGCCATGCCTCTTCGCTCGTTATATTCAAAGACAATCGCCTTCTTTGTAAAATTATCGAACTTGGGACCAAGCTGACGATTTAACAGCAAAATGGCTTGCTTGAACGAATAGCCGTTATTCTCGCAATTATCAATAAATTGCTGAAAGAATGGGCGAATATCGGGATGAATATACTCATCGCTCTCCATTACTTTCTTAATCGCAACAAGTACCCCATCTCTAGCAAGAGGACAGATCAAGTCCTCAGCATCCATAATATGCTCGAGACGCTCTGCCTTAATGGATCGAGATTGCATGACAAAAAACGTAAGCAAAAAAATAAAGATAGAAATCGCTATGACTACCGATAACGTCACACTATTCATGAACAATACGATGATCATGGTCACGATCACAAATAAAATACATAGGATTGAGGTAAAACTCTCTAATGTAAACGGCATATTAAAATCTAGAATTAATCCTTCAATCAAACGATTATACTTCGCATAGATATTTTCTTTCGGAACAACGATTCGCTCACGCTTGATTCGATCCACATATCGCTTTGTATTGTATCGACCTAAATGTTCAGCTAACGTATCTGCGATATCCAGGAAAAATCGCAGTGTCCCGCTAAAGAAACGAACATTGAACATAATATTGAAGCAAATAAAAGCAGCGAGGCCAAGCAGCAGACTAACGATTAAAGCTGTATTCATTTAGCTCGTACACCTCTGTTTCATCTTCCGTCGGGTCTTTTGTGAAAAATTCAAATCGACTTCGTTTGATACCTGCCTTTAACATCAATTGCTGGACCGCTCCAGACAGCTTCCCGACTCTCTTGTGGCGGCCAACGATCTTAATCGTTTTCCTGCCCTGAGCATCGAACTCTTCCAGCACATCGTCACATTCGAATCGATAGATTTGATTAATGACGGGCTCTAGTCCGTTCGTTCCCAACACCTCAGAAATTGACGTTACTTTCCGAGTACCGTCAGCAAGCTTTTCCTGGAAGATGACAAACTTAACCGCACTGCATATATTTCGAAGCGCAAGTTCTGCGGGCTCATTGGATGCCATAAGATAGGCAGTCAAAAATCGATAAATCGCTTCTTTATCACCTTCAGCATGTAAAGTGGAGAAGAAAAAGTGTCCTGTCTGCGCCGCCCTGAGCGCTGTCGCGAATTCGCCTGGTGTGCGCAGTTCGCCCGGTCCAATCCAGTGCGGCGATTGACGCATCGCATTGATCAACAAATTCTCCATCGTGGCAGGACTGGAATCGTCATCGTCAGATACCGACTCGTATTGCAGCACGTCATTGATTACCTTTCCATGTTCGCTATCCTGCTCGCGTTGAATTAATCGCATCTCGGACGGATTCTCAATCGTAATGATGCGCGATAACGGATTAATCTCTTTGACCAGAATCTCATTTAAGGTAGTCTTCCCGCTTCCTGTCGCCCCAACAGTGATCCAAGATAGATCTGCCTTAGGTATCAATGACAACAAACGATACATGTTGGAAGTAAAGGATTCATTTTCGACTAGCATCCTTGGAGAGATGCTTTTCTTGCTGAACTTACGGATGACAAATGCGGGATTGCCGTACGGCGATATCTCAGCATGCGTGGCATTGACACGATAGCCTTCGATTGTACGTGCATTGACCATAGGAATTTTGGGCGTTAGCCTAACCTTAGACACCCCGATTAGCTTAGATATAATCCGCTCCATATGTTCCCGATCACTAAAATGATGATCCCAACGGAGTGATTTACCTCCCGTTTCCACAAAGATCTGATCCGGTCCATTAGCTCTGATCTCATCAATACTGGGATCTTCCATTGCTCTTGTTATCGGGCCATAATGCGTGATTTCATCTGTCAAAGCGCCCTTTAACGATAAGAGGTCATGGAAGCCTTCAACCGTCGGCTGCTGCGAATCAACAAACTCATTAATATAAGATTTGGTCATCTCTCGCTTACGAGCAGGATCATTCTCTCGTCTAAAAGCGTGGGTAGTAACCTTTGTTATGTACTTTTGGCAAAGTTCAAGCGCTTCCTCAAAGCTAATAGTCGTATATTTGTTCTTCAGCTCTTCCAAGTTATCAGATTGCTGCACAGGGTTCATCTGATGATGAACTTTTTGCTGCATATCACTGATCTTGCCTCGTGTTAGCATTCCATGTCCCCCTTCCTACTGTGCTGCCAGCTGAGCTGCTAAACGTTGAATTTCCTTGATGAATTGGCGGTTGAACAACGGATTGTCCTTCACATAAAGCTTGCCTTTATTAGAGCGAGCCACCCCATCCTTTACGAACGGAAGAGCTGCAACAATATTGAACCCCATATCTTTCATAACCGACACATCGAAGTCGATATGATGAAGATTCATCAGAATAATGCTTGTGAATTTCGCAGTGCTTATTCCGACTGAACTCGCAAAGTCTAATAGCTTCACCATATTGATAACGGCTTCCATCCGCTCAGCAGCTGTAAAGAAGCCAAGATGACAAGAACGCATTGCACCTAAACAAAATTCAAGCGGCGGATTATTGGGAATATCAACAAGCACAATGTCAAAGGTTTGCTTCAAAATGGTAATGACACGTTCTATTTGCTCGAAATTAAAATCGAAGTATTCTTCCAGCAAATCTTGAGGGCTTGGCGACAGTAAATACAAACGCTCATACTTTGTAACAATAAGTTCCTCTCGCAAATCAATCTTGTCACTCTTCAGCACCTTGATCAGCCCCTCCCCTTTTTTAGGAGGTGTGGCGTCTACATAATGATGCAGATTAGGATAGAATACTTTTAGATCAACGATACAAGTGTTAAGCCCTTTTTGAGCGAGCAAATACCCGAGATTGCTGATGAGAAGCGCATTGTCAACGCCATCACTTGCTTGAATAAAGCCAACCACACTGTAGATCAGCTTGCTATCCTGCATTTCAGCCCCAATTAAATCCTTAGATGAGATTTTGGTAAGAATCTCCTTTATTTCTGCTTCTCTTCGATCCACGATTCCACCTCTTTTTCCAAAGTCGGCAGCTGATCCAATATGATCGTGCTATTTTTACGGCTCAGTATCGTAATCAGGAAGGATTTGTTGTCGTATCCTTGATACTTCGCATAATTATCAATTTGCTTGCTGCTTCCTTCTAAGAGCAGTGCCTTGGGTTTAATGCCAGATAGAAAATCTTCACTCTTCATTACCTCTTGCTTCTTATCCTCATTCAGCTTCGTTACTTCCTTGTACACCTCATAGATGGAACGGCTGTTGGAATTCAGCATATCCTTAACAATAATGCTATCGAATAAGGTTTCCGTCTTTCTTACGGTGGTACTGGATGAAGAAGGTATATTCGGATTGCCCGATGATGAGCTCACTTCTGTATCATAGGATACGCGTATACGTACTCGGTCACCTGGGACGAGGATATCTCCTCCAACCTCTAAGAAGTTATAAGGAAGGGTAAGCACCTCGTTCTCATCACTGACTTCGTACAGCCATTCATTCTTTAACGGTTTCTCATCGGTTAGCTGGTCTTTGTATATGACAGCACCTTTTCTAAGGTAATAAGTTGTGAGCTTCTCAAGAGTACTGTCTATCTCACTCGCAAGCAGCATATCCTCTGTATATTCCTTGCGGATCAAATTGTACGACTCAATATTATTCTTAGTCAGTGGCGCATAGGCGGGAATGCCTTCGTCAGCTTTAACTCGAATGACTTCTACGACGTCCTGTGCATTCTTGCTCGCTTGATTGAGATACATATAGGATAAGAAAATAACAACGAGTGCAAAAAGAACAGCGCTTATCTTTTTAAACAGATTGCGGTTAGGTTTGGTACTTTTTAAGGCGCTTAAGTCCATCTAGCTCGTTCCCTCCATTAATCTAAGAAGTATACTTCCATAGGCATGTTCATGCTCTTTGCTTGTATGCACAATTGGCAGATCCGCTTCAATTTGTCCATCAAACTCCTGAGAATAAGGCACGTAACCCGCAACTTTTGTCTCATACATAAAAGGCTCGAGCAAGCCAGAGGTCATTACGTTACTTACGGACTCTGGAGTAAATTGCTCCTGCTGAAAGCGTGAGCGGTCATTATATTTGGTTACGACAAGCTTAGACTTGGCATTTAAATAAGCAATGGATTCATTATCCAAAGATACTTCCATATTCTTAAGCGTATTTAAAACCGCATAAATATTATTGGGAACACAAAGTCCAAATGTATCGATATGGATCAAGATATCCCGAAATGAATCACATAGGTCCATTGGCATGTCAAGCAGTATCAAGTTAAACTTGCTTCGGAGTAAAGAAAGCAAGGAAATCAACTTGGCAGAATTATAGAATTGCTCAATGAGCAGTCGGTCTTTGAAGTCATATCCCAGAGAGGTTAAACATAAGTTGTCTTTTAGATGATAGGTAGTGGTGGTGTAATCTTGAGGTCTCGCTAAGGTGCGTATAAGTGATGCGTTTATCATATCGTCTTTCTTTGTACGCTCATGAAAGCTGTTAAAATACATATTCATGGTTCGATACTGGATATCAAGATCAATAATGATCGTGGAAAGTCCTCGTTTGCTTGCTTCGCTAGCGACATTAACGACTGTACTTGTTACTCCGCTTCCCCGATGGCCTGTGATGGCTACAATTCGACTCATCCCGCGGCTGATCTTTTCCAACTCCTTCGTTAAGGGGTCGGTTGCGGTACGTTCTGTCACATTTTTGCTCTTCTTTAGAAGACGATCAAGAAAAGAAGACTTCTTTTCCTTCACGGGATCAGATTCTGTGAACGGATTGCTTCTAGGTGCAGTTGGTACAGCTTGAGTGGTATTGCTCCTCACCTCGATATGACGGAGAATAGATTGTGTAATAAACTCTTTCGATATTCTGATGTCGTTCGAGTGTTCCACTTGTAAAAATGAAAACCTCTCCATCAAAGATTGCAAATACCGTTCTAGTGCCCGATCCCTAGTTATTGAAAGAACCATCGGAGTGCCTACGGCAGTCTCCATCTGACTTAGTAAAGCTAGCCACTCCTGTCTGGTACTGCTGCTGGAGCCGACAGCTCCTTCATCCATGACAATAACAGCATCCACTTTAGGATTAACCTCACTCCAATAAGCTGGGAGATCGGATAGGAATAATGAACCACTTGGATAAAAATCGAACGATTTGAAATGATAGCCTTCGATCATTCTGTTCATTTGACCAGCAACAAACAATAGCTTCATTGACTCACCTACTAAGTTCTCTAGTCCTATGTAATAAAATTTCGATTAGGTAATTCCTTATATATCCAATGAGACTTTTATTATCTTACTGCATAAGATTCCAGATTTCAACATAAATTGTATGAACTTTACTTTTTATTCGTATGAGTCTTAAAACCTATGACCAAACGCAAGCCTAGACATAGGTTTATCAAAAGTCATTTTCCAGGTGATCACAGGATAGGATTCTCCAGCTTCATTCGGTACAAGTTCAGGATTCGAACCTGCTCCTCCGTTAATTGTTCTTTATTCCAATACATGTGCATCAAGGCATATTCAAATAGTTCTTTCAATCGATAAAATAGTGGCCAGCAGCGTAACATGTCCTGTGGCAGCTCATGTTCCTCTATATATCCTTTAAGAATAGCTGCCTTTATCCTATTGGCATAATCTCGAATATTCCCCTTCCCAGTAAAAGAGAATTCCATTGCCGAGTACACCGGCACAACAAGATCATACAGATAGAAGTGACGTTCTGCGTCTTGGAAATCAATAAATGTCACTTGATGATCTTCGGTAATTAAGATGTTCTCCAACCACAGGTCACCATGGATGATGCCATAGTTGGTATCCAGTCGGGGAATCTCATGAATCTGAGCAAGTACATCATCAGCTAGCTTCCGTATATGTATTTCTTCCTCGGGAATATAGTCTAGAAATCGATATTCATCACTCTCATGCCAATGTTTAATAGTCGGCTTAGAATCGTTTTTCATATATTGCTGGCAAACGCGGTGCATCCTTCCTATTTCCTTCCCAACCTCGTACAACATCTCTTCATTCCAATGTTCACGGGGGACGTGGATTCCCGGGGCAGCATCGAATACAACCAGCGTCTTTGTTCCTTCGTCATCGATTTGTTCTAAAAATCGATTGTGTATCGATTGCACAATAGCTGGAACACCAATGCCATATTGCTTTAACGCTCGAAGCAGTTGGATCTCTGCCTCTTGTTCCTCCAAGGGCTTATAATTTGTAGCACGCACATAGTAAATTCCATTCTCTGTGATACAGCGGTGCATTTCGTTTGTAACAGATTCGAACCTTGGATTCGACAGCTTATATAACTTCTGAATGTGATCACCCAACCGTCTTTCCATTTCACAACACTCCTCTTATCGATTCATCTAATCTTAATTAAAGCAGGAGCAGAGTCAGGAAAGATAGGTTGCAAATCGTTATAATGATTCGTTCATGAAAGTGAAAAGATCCTAAGAGGAATTGAAGCTAGGATTAGCAGCATGCAATGAAAAGAAGATTGTCGTTAGTTGATTCCCTTTCTTCTCCTTGTTGAAGAATGATGTTAAAATATGTTAGCAGCAAAAAGGAGGATTGGCATGGAATACCAAGGATCGTCTGCGTATGATCAAGAAGCCTTTTTCAAAAATTATTTGGCTAGAAGACACCGTACAAACAGCCCGAACAATCTTATTGAAAGGCCGATCCTGCTAGAAATGATCGGGGATGTTCGAGGCAAGCACATCTTGGACTTAGGGTGTGGAGATGCCCGCTTCAGTGTCGACCTGATGGATCGTGGATGCAGCTTCTACGAGGGGATTGAAGGCTCCCTTCAGATGGTCAATGAAGCGCGCAAGCATGTCGATGCTCATATGTGCAGCATCCATCACGTTAACATGGAAGAGTGGCAGCCAAATGAAGCAACCGTGGATTTAGCTGTTTCTCGACTTGCTCTCCATTACGTAGAAGATGCGCGCAGTCTTTTTAAAAAGGTGTATCATGCTTTGAAGCTGGGAGGAGAGTGGGTATTCAGCGTGCAGCATCCCATCCTCACCTCTTCGATAAAAAGCGCAGCCTCAGGTGGTCCACGAACAGATTGGATCGTAGATCAGTATTTTGAAATGGGACAACGAACGGAACCATGGATTGGGGAACAGATCGTGAAGTTTCATCGATCCATTGAGGATTACGTACAAGCTTGTTTACAGGCTGGCTTTAGCATTCTCGATCTGAGAGAAGGCAAGCCCAATCGCTTGTTATTTGAAGATCAAGAAGAATACGCAAGAAGACTTCGTATCCCTCTTTTTCTGATTCTAAGATGTAAGAAGCAGTCGTGATTCTTTCATTCCACTTCTCTATTATGGGTTATTGCTCTCTCACTATTCGGAGTTACGCTTATCCTTCCACTTCATTAGCAGTCGATAAACAACCATGCCGCCAATTACCGCTGCAAAACCGAGCAGGACGAGATATGTTTGTTCCAAACGACATCACCTGGACTTTCGTTATAGTAGTTGTTCTTTATAGCAAAGTTTTATATGAATTACGATAACAATGACTATTTATTATAACATGAGTTATACACAAAGGACGGTTATCCATGTCAAACACGATCATCATAACGGATTCACTTGCAGCACGTATTCTTCAATCCGAGCAGGATTTTCATGTATCACGGATACAATCGATTGCCGAACAAGAAGGCAATCCACAGGGAGTGGACATCCGTCATTTCGGACAAGCGTCTGCCACGTACATTCGTACTATGCCTTGGAGCGTCTTCAATGCGGTCAAGGGCCTATGCGATGAAGATGCAGGGCATCTAGCAGGGATAGTAGATTTTTATAAAAAGAAAGAACGATCCTTCCAGCTGGATATAGATCCTGTTGGCACAAGCAAAAAGCTGCTCCAGCAGCTTCCTTCATGTGGTCTCATTCAGACGGGTTTCCATTCCGTATTGATTGGAACTCCCCTGTCCAATAAGCCGCGCCTCTCTCCTGAAATTAGCATTCAGGAGATTGTAGATGAAGAAGGATTTGATCATTATGCTGCCATTCACTGTTTAGGATCAGGGATGGATCTTGAGCATAAGCATCATTTTGCAACCAATAATCGCGGTATTCTGCATCGACCTGGTTGGCGTATTTATTTGGCTAAATGGAATAAGCAGCCCGCCGCAGTCGCCACCATGTTTATCAAGGATGGGATAGCATCGCTCTCGCTCGCCGCAACCGCACCTGCATTTCGCAACCTCGGTCTTCAAACATCGCTCCTTCAGCATCGATTGCATGAAGCCAAGCTAGCGAATTGTGAATATGTCGCTGGACAAGCCAGCTTCGGCAGCACCAGTCAGCATAATATGGAGCGAGTTGGACTACAGCTAGCCTGGACACGGTCCGTGTGGGGGCCCATGTAATACAAAGTTATTCACACTGTCTGCTGACAGCAGCTACGAAGCTCACCCATAAGCTGTTCATAGGCTGCTTGTGCCTAGTTCGCTGGTTGCTGGGCACGCAAAGAAAAAGCTCATTCCTACTCATAAAACAAGTGGGAAAGAGCTTTTGAAGTTTATCATGTGTATGAATCAGTTAGTGTTTGGTTTGTTGGTTGTATTGTACGGTCTTGTTGTTGGGATTGTAAACTCTCACTTCCAGAGTAGTTTCATTGGAAAATGGACTACACCACATTTACCCACCCTAAATTCTCTAAAAGTCTTCTGTCAATATATGACTCTGTTATCACTGAAAAGTCGTCAGAATTGTTGTGAAGCCCATGCGACAATATAAATTTTTTTCCATTATCCATAACCAGTTCAACACCAACTTCATTCTGTAATTCAGCGAGCAATGCATTCTGTGGGGCGCGCTTGATGATATTTACCATCTTTATATTCTGCCCTACTATTTGACTCCAATAAGAATTGCTATACTGATTATCCAAGGCACTAATAGTATAGAGATCAGTATCATTTTCGGTAGGCTCATCAGTTACATATCCTGTATCATCTCTTTCAACCCATACAACAACAGAGTTCTGTGCTGGGTCACTAGCTGCCCCTACCACTAACCCTGATTGAAAATACAATAGTACCGGCCCAGCAGTTAATGAGAAAACATCTTCTTGTGCAATCCCACATTGCTCCATTGCATCACTACTTTCCCACCAGCTACATCTTATCAACTTGCTAAGCGTCTGATTTTTTACAACTTCAAACAATTTAACTTTATCAGACGGGATAGAACTTTTTTTATTGTCTTCATCCATCGAAAGTCTCCTCATTTCAATCTAATTTTTTTTGGCAGCCTCAATAAGTAGATCTATCATTCTTATGTTATTGGCAGATGGCTTTTCGCCAACAACTACGTCTAATGGATCAGCAACTACAATCTTTCCATCTTTTCCTATTAGGAACTGAAGATCGTTTATCTTAACTTTTTTCTCAATCATCATTTGTTTTATAGCATTTAGATCATTAATACTTTGTTGGTTTAATAAAGACGACTCCCCAACTATTCTTATTTTACCATTTTGTAACCTTACTATATCCTTAGAACCTTGAGCAAACCTGTCAAACATAAGACCTGGGTCGCCATCAACATTTACTGAACGAGCATTAACGGTTGGAAAGCCTAGTTCATCCAACTTATTGAGCAATTTGAGCTCATCATCTAGCAGGACTGTTGGCTTTCCAGGTTTTAAAACACCCACAGCTTCGTCATTCCCATACGCATATACATCCTTGTTACCACCGCTGCCCAAATGTTCTCCCAACTCATTTTTTGAAATATTTATAATGGAAGCTTTTGGCGTCCCTTCAAGTTGCCGCCCATCCCCAGCATCAATCTTCATAACGGAAGATGGAGGCTCATCAGGGACTTTTATCGCAATCCCTTCAGGTGTAACGAAATATCGATTCGATTGTAATCCATTAAACCAATCCTGAGGCTTCGCGAACTGCGTACGCCAATCGACATTTTTAATTGCTTCCAAGGCGGAATGACTAATTGCATTCAGCGCTTCAGGCACCTTCGCGGCCTTACCAGCTTTGGTTACATTTACCCCTGGTATAAGGATGGATGCCACATTGCCAATCATCTCTGCTTTTTCTTCAGGAGACGCACTTTCGAAATTTACATACATTTGTTTTGCAGCCTCAACAACCATCTCTGGATTCTGAATAATGTATTCAGCCGCATAAAGCATGTCCTGTCCAACCTTCTGAGGGTCGACGACAAGTTGATAGGCGAGACCTGCTGTGTCAACGACTCCTTCGATAACGCCCTTGATGACTCCTGTACCAAAGCCCCGCACCACCGCATCCGCCGTCTCTACTTTCTTCCGCCATTCTGTTTTTCCGTAAGTATCATCCAACCAGACAATATACTCCAAATACGGATTTTGCATGTTTTCATTTTTAAGATGCGCCTGAAAATAATCAAAGGTTGTCTCGTTCTCTTTGTTGTAGGCATCAATAAGCCTTCCGTCTGGCAAATGGGTTGGTGGGAGCTCGCCGCTGTCTATCTTTCGCAGCTTTTCCTCCAGCAGCGCATACTGCAAGCGATCCATGGGGTCCGCCTTGTCTTTTGCAAGCACATTTTGAATAAATGCGAGCAATTCTTCATTCTCGGGCATAGGTGAGCCGTCATCTTTAATCGGATTGAAACGGCAAGCTAAAAGGGGATCGTCAGAATTCGTAATGGCTAGATTTACTTGCTCATTATAGTATTGCTCCTCAATCCCTAGATCCCGCAGCTTCTCTCTAGCTTCATTCGCGCGTAAATGCGCTTCCCCCATATATGCTGAATGTCCAAAAAGCTTGTACACGCTGTATTCTTGCTGCGCCTCTGCAATCTCTTTTAAGGACAAAGCGACAGTAGAGAGCCCTAATCTCGCCGCTTCCTTTTCTTCCAGTGTACCTTCTGTCAAAGCACGAAGCCATTTAGCGGTAAGGGGATCTTCCTTAACAATAGCCACCTGCTTAGCCAGCAGCATGTCCATAAGCTGTCTTACAAAAGAGGCAGGATTGAGAATATGATACATTTGTTTGATAACAGGCAAGGAAGCTTCCAATCTAGATTGCCTTAGTCTTGTATCCCCTAATGAACTAATAAAAGGAACGAATCGGCTAATGCCAGCTGGAAAACGAAATGGCTTAGATGACTTAAGCTTCCGCTCAGCCTCTCGCTCTAACTGCTTATACTCGCTTGCTGCGTGATATAACTGTTTAGATTGCTCGTCAAGCTTGCCTACTAAGGTTGAGGCCTCACGTTGCAGTTCTTGAGCAAGCCTTTCGATGCTTTGCGCTACACTTCTTACTCCACCATCCTCTGGGTAAGAGGAACGAGCGGAACCCGCCACACGATTCGCAGTTCCTCCAATCTGGATAAAGCTCGACTCCAGCTCCCTTCGCCAGCGTTTGAATTGCTGCGATAGTTCCTCAATCTTGTTAGGATCTGCTAGAACGTTCACCTGACACCTCCGATCATGACACAACAGCCGTATCCAACACGGGAAAATATCACAGTTGTCTCACATCGAGGTCTTCTTTCCCTTAAAATGATGAAATATTAGCTTCTTTATTTAGGCTTATGTCCACAAAAAAAGCATATTATTATTTTCCATATTATCACAGTCAATATCAATAATCTGCTAGATTCATACCAAATCTTACAATTCTCTATGTGTGATCATTGCAATAGATGATCAACGTCTGGACGAAATCATTATAACCAAACTGTAAATACCATTATCATCCATTCCTTCCTATACTTTAGATATGCCTGATGGTCAGGCACAGCCAAAACGAAGGGAGTATCAGAAATGGCTAAGACACATAGAGGTAAAGGATTGTGGAAGACGCCTTCCAAGGGGCGGGGGACTTGTCCCATCTGTCTTTCAACTCGAATTAAGCTCTTATATACAGTAAGTGATAAAGAGAACCACCAGATCAAGGTGTGCAAAAAATGCAAGGATGCGCCTGCTGATCGAGTCGAAAAGGCGGTTGATACAAAGCAGCTGGCCTTCCGAGGCAAGCATCGTAAACAGCTCCACGCTAATCTCGAGGGATCAACATCATAAGTCGATATCTCTTCGACCTTTACTAAAGCAAAAAAGAGAAGCAGCCATAGGAGCTGCTTCTCTTTTTTTGCATCACCCTATCGTTCAAAAGAGCGGTTTCGATAGGCTCAAATTCCTCAAACTCATCTGTCATTCTATCAGCTACTTCACCAGCCATTCCAAGCTGTGAACCCACTCCATGCCGCCTGCATTCGGCTGTGGTGTTCCACATGTGCTTCGGCCGTTCTTCACATAGGTGGATAGTAGCTGGGTCAGTTCTTGAACAATATCGGGATGTGCTTCGCATACATTAAGCTGCTCGCCAACATCCTCACTCAAATCATACAATTGAACGGCAGGGGCTCCCTGAGGTGTCTCTCCAGGCATCGGGTAGCTCCAGCCGCCAGAATCCGGGCACAGCTCAAGCTTCCACTTGCCCTTGCGTATCGAGAATGATCCATTTATTGAGTGATGGACAATGGCCTCTCTCAAGGGTCCCTCAAGCTCTTGGCCAAGCCATACAGGCAAGCTGCTCACGCTATCCTCTCCTGCATGCTCTGGGAGTGGAAGCTGAAGAATGTCTGCAACCGTTGCCATTAAATCAACCAAGCATACCGGTTCATCGGAAGTGAGCCCAGACGCGATCTGTTCCGGCCACTGAATGATTAGAGGGATACGGTGCCCTCCTTCATAGATGTCTGCTTTATAGCCGCGGAACACATAGCTTGGATGATGGCCAAGCATGGCCAACTCTTTAACGTTAGCGCTCGGTGAACAGCCATTATCGCTGGTGAAAACAACGATCGTATTGTCTGCAATGCCGCACTCCTCCAGCTTCTGGACAACTTGCCCGACCACATCATCGCACATCAGCACAAAGTCGCCATAGTCATTCGTACCAGACTTGCCTTGAAAAGCCGCTGTAGGAAGCACCGGCGTATGCGGAGCTGGCAGCGGGAAGTAAATAAAGAACGGATCATCCTTTGCTTGGTCGATCCACTCTAATACCTTCTCCGTGCAGCGTGGAAGGACTTCTTCATGAGTGAAGTCCTTGCCTGTCGGCCCTTCTCTCCACCAGCCGAGCTCCGTTTCGCTTTTTGTGATGCGATTCGGCAGGGCGGTTACGCGATCATTTTCAATATACACATAGGGTGGCATATCTAATGAAGCACTTATTCCATAGTAATAATCAAAGCCATAAGCTGTTGGACCATTCGCAATAGGCTTTGTGTAATCGATGTCCGATATATCGTCACTGTTTAAGCTCCACTCCATGCCGAGATGCCATTTTCCAATGCAAGCGGTTTGATATCCCACTTCCTGAAGCATAGATGCTACGGTCATTCGCCCCTTTTCTATAAGAGGACGGCTATAGCCTCCAAGCACTCCATCCTTCAGTTCCGATCGCCAATTATATCTACCCGTTAGAATGCTGTAGCGGGATGGTGTACACACCGCTGAGCTGGAATGCGCATCTGTAAAAGCAATGCCTCGTGAAGCAAGCTGATCCAGGTGAACCGTATTTAGCTTGGAATTCTCATTCAAACAGGACACATCGCCATATCCCATATCGTCTGCCAAAATGTAGATGATATTAGGCTTGCCCTTGCTGCTGGAATGTTGTGTATTCATTGCTGCCTCGTCCCCTCTCCACGACATAAGTTTGCTTACGCTTCGTTTCTTAGATCCCATTACACGATGCTTGAACCCTCTTCTTCAACATAAGGTGTATCGCGAACTTCAGCCTGCAGCTCATGAAGCTGTCCCGTTAATCGCTCGACTACCTGCTCATAATCCGGATCATGATATACGTTAAGAAGCTCATGAGGGTCCTTCTTCAGATCGAACAGTTCCCACTCTGGCGGCACAGGCTCATAGCTCTGCGTAGAAGTGTCAAGAGGATCTGCATAGTAATAAATGAGCTTGAACTGCTTCGTTCGAATCCCGTAGTGCGCATGCACGCGATGCTCGTCAATATGCATCCAATAGCGATAGTACATCGCTTGCCGCCAATCCTTCACGGCTTCGCCTCTCGAAAGCGCACGCATGCTTCTGCCCTGCATCTCCTCTGGTGTCTTGATACCTGCAAAATCTAAAAAGGTTGGACCAAAATCTATATTTAATATCATATCGGTATTGACCGTGCCAGCAGCAAGCTCGCGGGGATAACGCATGACAAATGGCATCTTGAGTGATTCCTCATACATAAATCGCTTATCATACCAGCCATGGTCGCCTAGGAAAAAGCCTTGATCAGAGGTATAAATCACGATCGTGTCATCTGCCAGCTGCTGTTCATCAAGATAATCAAGCAATCGACCAACATTGTCATCGATGGATGCCACGCAGCGCAAATAATCTTTGATGTAGCGCTGATAATTCCAGCTTTTCCGCTCCTTGTCCGTCAACCCTTCCGGAGGTTCCATCTTCAAATCCGTCTTCGTCATATCCCGATCTACACGCATGAGAGCATCACTAGCCGCACGCGCCCGATTCGAGTAATCATCGTTGAAGGTTACGGGCTCAGGAATATCAATGTCCTCATAAAGATGCTGATGCTTCTTATCTGGAATCCAAGGACGATGAGGCGCCTTATGATGGCACATCAGCAAAAATGGCTTATCCTTGTCACGCTTTTCAAGCCAGTCAAGGGATAAATCCGTGATAATATCCGTTACATAACCAGAGTGCCGTTTATTTTCTCCCATCTCAATTAGGATGGGATCATCATAATCGCCTTGTCCAGGCAGGATGTTCCAATAATCAAAGCCTGTCGGATCGCTTTCACCACCGTGCCCCAGATGCCATTTTCCAACTATGGCGGTTTGATAGCCTTCCTTCTGAAGCAGCTTTGGAAAGGTCGTCTGACTTCCGTCGAAACGGTCGGACAACGTGCGAACTCCATTCAAATGATTGTATGTACCTGTCAAAATAGAGGCTCGACTTGGCGCGCAAATCGAGTTTGTACAGAAGCAGTGGTCAAATCGAATGCCTTCGTTTGCAATTCGATCAATGTTCGGCGTCTGATTGATGACGCTTCCATAACAGCTCATCGCATGTATAGCATGGTCGTCACTCATGATAAATACGATATTCGGTGCCTTGCGCTTTGATTGATCCATCTCAGGACCTCCCCAGTATTGTGCCTACAGCACATGGTTCAAACAATGGTTCGACTTATCATCGACAAGCAAGTGCATACCTCTTCATCTCAATCGTGAATACTCTACCTCGAAACTCCCAAATCAAGCATAACTTCCTACAGACCGTAATGCGCACCTTTCGTTCAAAATACCAGAGCTTGATCCTTCATCATATTTGTACTAGGATCTTGCAATAATCTCGTCAGCAATGGCATCCGTGGATTTATGATCCGTATCCAATAAATACGGAATATGCAGGGGATCATGGCTTAGCTTGCGAAGCAGGAACATGGAGCGATCCAACGATTCAAGATCTCCTCTTTGATGAATTCTTGCCTTCACCGTATCAGGTGAAGCTGTAAGAACGACATACGTCACCTGAATGCCGAGCCCTGCAAGCTCCTTCTCAAGCCATTCCCACTCCTCTTCCACGACAAAGTCAATCACGACATGCAGACCTTCTGCTAGAAACTGTCGGGTCAGATGCATC
Organism: Paenibacillus sp. 1001270B_150601_E10; assembly: GCF_015558675.1. Lineage (GTDB taxonomy): Bacteria > Bacillota > Bacilli > Paenibacillales > Paenibacillaceae > Paenibacillus_B. The sequence goes on from NZ_JADMOL010000001.1 coordinate 567,710, forward strand.
AGATTGCTCCAGGTTATGCGCAGACGATCCTCCCATAACGGCATGCGCTGTTCCTGAAACATATTCAGCAGATGGTCTCCTTCAATCCGAACTGCTCCTGGAATGCGCCTAGCAACCGCTTTGGACGTTGTAGACTTTCCGACTCCTACCGGACCTGAAATAATCGTAACACTTAACTTTTCTTGACGGTCCATAAGATTGATCTTCACCTCTTCTCCTCTGCGTTTTTTGTTAACTTCATTATATCAAGTTGAGCGTTTCGTGTGGGGTGATTATAGATATCGATAACATTTTTTTGTGATTTAGAATCATGAGCGTAAAAAACCTATTTGATGATCAACTTATAACGAAAGACCACACTTCTTAACAACCTCACAGAAATTACAAATTAATATTCGTATTCTGTTATAGACTTATCATTTTTTCAGGATTATAATAACGATTACATCTTGAAAAACGAACTTTAAGGCGGTAATTATGGAAAATAATATGCATTTATTTCAAGGCACTGCATTTTCTAGCAAATCACCTAAAGAAACACAAATCTTAAAAGACCACCTTTTCTTGGTCAATGGCGACGGAGTGATCGAAAAGATCGTCGCACCTGAGGAATTCGATTATCAGGACTTGCTTGAAGCTTATCAAGGCACGGATTACTTTCATTCCTTGGCAGAGGGCCAGTATTTCTTGCCTGGATTTATCGATCTGCATGTTCACGCACCCCAATGGGCTCAATCGGGGACTGCATTAGACATTCCACTATATGATTGGTTGAACACGTACACCTTCCCGCTTGAGTCTAAATTCTCAGATCTCAGCTTTGCGGAAAAAGTCTACGGCGATGTTGTCAGCACCTTGCTCGCGAACGGGACAACGACAGCCCTTTACTTTGCTACGGTGCATAAAGAAGCAAGCTTGTTGTTGGCTGAATTATGTACGAAGAAAGGCCAGCGCGGTCTAGTTGGAAAAGTGGTTATGGATGATCCTGAGCAGAATCCGGCGTTTTATCGTGATGCGGATACTGAAACAGCACTTAAAGATACAGAGGAATTTATTCTCGCCGTGCGGGAATTAGCTGAATCAACGAAGCAAGGGGTTTACCCCGTTGTGACACCTAGATTCATTCCAAGCTGCACAGATCAAGCGCTCAAAGGGCTCGGAGAGCTCGCGGCCAAGTATGATACCTATGTTCAATCGCACTGCAGTGAAAGCGATTGGGCACATGGCTACGTGCAAGATCGGTTTCAAAAGAACGATGCCTTTGCGCTAAATGATTTTGGCCTGCTACGTGATAAGTCCGTCATGGCGCATTGCAATTTCTTGGATGACCATGATACCGATTTATTTGCAGAGACAGGAACGGCAGTTGCACATTGTCCGATATCTAATGCTTATTTTGCGAACAGCGTTATCCCTATCGCTCATTTCCATAACAAAGGGGTTGAGATTGGCTTAGGGTCGGATATTTCCGGCGGCTTTTCACCTAGCCTTTTCGATAACATCAGACAAGCCGTCATTTCTTCTAGAATGCTGGAAGATGGTGTTAACCCGTCTCTTCCTGCCCATGAACGCGGCGTACCCGATTCACGCATTACGATTGATGAAGCATTCTATCTTGCCACAGCTGGCGGCGGCGAGAGCTTAAGCTTGCCAATCGGCCGCATCCAGGAGAACTATGCATGGGATGTACAAATCATCGATACGAATGTACCGTCCTCTAAATTGCCGATCTATGATGCGAATGAAGATTTACACGACGTTTTCCAAAAAATCATGTATCTATCTAGACCTGAAAATATCCGTGAGGTCTGGGTTCAGGGTGAAAAGGTTCATTCGCGTTAAGCCTATAAAACAAGCAAATTTGAGGTGTACATCAAAGTGAAAACACAAGCAGACAAACAAGATCACGCTCCACAATTAACAATCTCGCCTGATCAGAAACTATCCTTCGGCAAGTCCGCCATCCTGGGACTGCAGCATGTTATCGCCATGGATGTCTATGTCGTACCGTTTCTTATTGCCATGCTGATTGGTTTATCCTCCGGTCAATCCAGCGCATTGATTCAATCCACATTCATTGCAGCAGGTATCGGAACGATTGTGCAAACGTACTTCTGTATGAAGCTTCCTATCGCACAAGGCCCTTCCTACGTTCCGCTTGGTGCCATCGTCAGTATTTATGCCGCAAGCGGCGGCGGACAATTAGGCTGGAACTCCGTCTTGGGAGCAAGCTTGATTGGTTCGATCCTAGTCATTATTTTGGGCTATACAGGTATCTTCAATAAAATCGTTAAATCCTTTATCCCGCCGATTGTAGGGGGAACGATTATTTTTATCGTCGGTCTTTCGCTGCTGCCGGTTGCGATAAGAGACAATATTTATGGTGCAACGGATGCAACAATCAATCAGAACGTGCTGCTGGCCCTTATTTCAGGCGCCGCACTTCTTCTATTCGTTATTCTAGGTTCTCTGTTCCGTAAAAAAGGAACGATATTCCGCACAACGTCCGTCATGGTTGCTTTGGTTGTCGGATGTATTGCTGCAGATGCAATGGGCGTATTGGACTTCTCAGCAGTTCGAGACGCTAAGTGGTTCAGCATGCCGCAGATTCCATTTGCAGACTTTGGCTTTTCGTTCAATTTCTCCGCGATTATCACGATGGTGATCATATACTTCGTGCTGCTTGCTGAAACAACGGGCACCTGGTTTGCCGTCAGCAACGTTATCGATAAGCCGTTAACGGATAAAAACTTAAACCAGGGTGTAATCGGAGAAGGGATTAGCTGTCTTATCGCTTCTTTGGCCGGTTCAACTCCTGTTACAGGCTATTCCACCAATGCCGGTATTATTTCCATCACCGGTATTGCAAGCCGTCGTGTCTTTCTGGCAGTAGGCGGATGGTTTATCCTCTTCGGCTGCTCAGGCAAATTAGCAGCTTTGATCTCTTCGATTCCGACGTCTGTCATCGGAGGCGTATTTGCCATCGTTTGCAGCATTATCGCCATAAACGGGGTACAAGTGATCAAAAACGAAAAAATTGGCGAGAAAGAAATGTACATCATCGCCATACCGATGATTATCACACTAGCGCTAGTGCTTATTCCGAAAGATTTCTTGTATTCACTGCCGACGTTCGTGCAATATCTCTTAGGCTCGCCTATCCTTGCTGCTTCCTTGGCTGCAATCTTATTGAATAAGATACTGCCTAGTGAAAAGGCTAGCTAATGATCGATATACGGGGTCATTGAATGAATGCAAATAAGAATGCAAATACGTAATAGACTCATACTAGTAAAAGAACTCCTTACACACTGTGCTGACAGCAGATGCAAGGAGTTCTTTTCACTTCTTCGATTACTCCGATCTTTCTCATGCCTCAACGAAGCATCCGTTTCACGGTAAGAACAACCGTAGTTCTACCTCGTATTTCTTCTTGAAGATCAGCTATTTCAACGTATACTCTCTTTTCTATCGATCCATTCATAGGTTGAAAGAATGCCGCTATGATTTGTGTACCTAATAGACGCTTTACGATTGCTACTTCCATAGTAAAAATGGCTCGCCCCGTTGCATGGAGCGAGCCGCTTAGCATATAGAAGCTTATTCTTTCGTTCCTTTGCATGCTTTCACAAAGGCATCTACCGTGATAATTCGCCCACCAAGGCTGAGCGTACCTGCAAGCTGTGTCACTGGCGGAGCCTGCAGATGGCTCTCTTTCATCACAGCCGGATTCCAGAAGATCTCCTTCGCGGTGCTATCGGACACCACGCGGCGATTCGCCATCGCAATGACACGGTCAAATTGATCGGCCACATAGTTCATATCGTGAGTGATCATGATCACGGTCTTGCCGTTCTTCGTGAGATGCTCGATGATCTTCGTCAAGCGCTCCAAGGAGCGCGCGTCTTGACCTGCCGTCGGCTCATCCAGAATGACCACCTTCGTCTGCATCGCAAGCACTGCTGCAATCGCAACAAACTTGCGCAGCGAGTATGGCAGACTGTACGGATGCAAATCCGCAACATCCATAAGGCCTGTGAGCTGAAGTGCTTCATTGACTACTTGCGATGCCTCTGACTCGCTAAGATTCAAATGACGTGTGCTGAATTCTACTTCTTCTCGAATCGTCTCATGAAAGATCTGATCATCAGGATTCTGGAACACATAGCCGACCTTTGAGGATACCTGAGCGGTCGTATGCTCCAGCGTGTTCCAGCCATCCACGATTACGGTGCCGCTTGTCGGCTTCAGCAGGCCGTTCATCAGCTTCACAGCCGTCGTCTTTCCTGCACCGTTTTGACCAATGATCGCAACCTTTTCTCCTTCTTCAAACGACATCGAGACTTGATCAAGCGCTTTTGATCCGTTTGGATAGATAAAAGATACTTGTTGCAGTTCCAATAGAGCCATTATTGTCCCGCTCCTTTCCGAAGAGGAGCACATACCTGTTCTGCTTCCGCTCGCGTGATTGGCACCTCAGTCACCAACTGCTCCTGCTTGAGGCGAAGACCCAGCTCGGCATATTGCGGCAAAGAGCCCCCATGAGCTTTCACTTTTGGATCGCTGAGAATCGTCTTCGTATCGCCCTGCATGACAAGCTCGCCATTTTCAAGCAGGATAATCTGATCTGCATATTCCGCAATCCACTCCATCTTGTGCTCGACCAAGATGATCGTCTTGCCCCGTTCTTTCATCAGATGAATGATTCTAAAAATATCCTCTGTCCCCTGCGGATCAAGCTGTGAGGTTGGCTCGTCAATAATAAGCACCTCCGGATCCATCACGACCACAGACGCGAAGGCAACACGCTGCTTCTGGCCGCCGGACAGCTCCGTCGGATTTTTGTCTGCAATTGGTCCAAGCCTAAGCCGTTCAATAACCTCCTCTACCTTTTGCTTGATTAGCGCCGGTTCCAACCCTAAGTTCTCAAGACCGTAAGCAATTTCCTCGAACACCGTGTCCTTCGCCCCTGTGATCTGTGTGAACGGATTCTGGAATAGGTAGCCGATGCGTTCTGCCAGATCGCCTAACTCCAGCTCCTGCACACGCTTGCCGAACAAGGTTACCTCTCCTTTAAGCTCTCCATTGAAAAAGTGAGGGATAAAGCCACGCAGCACATTGCACAGCGTGGACTTGCCAGCACCGTTGGCTCCAATCACGGCATAGAAGCTGCCCTTCTCTATATCCAGGCTTACATGCTTCAGCGATTCCCAGTCATTGATTGGATAGCGATAGGACACATCGCGTAACGTTAATAAGCTCATCTTAGAATCCTCCCTTCACCCAGATATAGACAAGCAGAGCAAGCAGAATGACGCGAAGCACGTAATCAAGGGCTGACTTATGCAGCACGGTCACATTTGTCTTTTTGTTATGGCTTGTAAATGCACGTGACTCCAGCGTAATGACACGCTCCTGCGTATTTTCAAAAGAAGACACAATCAATGTGCCAAGCACCGGCACGATCGCCTTCGCTCGAATCTTCAAGCTGCCTTCCGTCTCCACGCCGCGGGACTGCTGTGCGTCCATAATCGCGTTCAATTGATGGCGCATCTGCGGAATGATTTGAAGCGTTGACATAATCACGTATGTCACTTTCTTTGGCGTTCCGATTTTCTCCAAGGCGACGATAAAGTCCTTCGTCTTTGTAATCTGGAAGAATAGGGTAATCGAAGAAGTAATCGCGACGATCTTCGAGGTCAATAGAAGGCTATACTCCAGCCCTTCCTGCTTCAGACTGAAGATCCATCCGGACCAAAGCACGGTCTCTCCAGGATAGAAGAAGCCTTGGATGATGAAAATAAACAGCACAATTAGCGTCACGCCTTTGAAAATCAAGCTGCAAAAGCTGTTGAATACCCCTGCCAGCAGCGCAATCAGCATGCAGATCGGCAGAATCAAGTACTGATAGCCATAGCCTGGTACAATTAGGATCGAGATTAATACAAAGAATACACCGAGCAATTTCGTCATCGGGTGAAGCTGCAAGATTGGATTTTTCATTTTCGAGTCAGCCCCTCTTTCCGATGACGTTTCTTGGATCGCATATAGGGCGCGCCGTAATGCATTTTGGACAGAAATTGCGGCGTCATTTTATAAACAATAAGAGAACTTGCAAGGATGGCCAGCACTTTATCAACAACCCCCAAGAGCAGGGTCTGGGAGAACACCGCCGTCCATATTTGCTGCCCAGTTGCAAGCAAGGTAGCCATAACCAAGTCGCCGCTCTGCCCCGTTACCCCGCCAAACAAAATAACTTGAATCGGGCTTGATGTCGCCGACGATACAACCGCTATGATAAGCCCTGACACGATAATGCGCCATGGCTTTACAAACATGCCATACTTCGATAAATAGCCTGCCGTTAATCCGATCGCCATGGATGTTAAGCCAAATGGAATCGAGATCGGGTTCAGCATGCCGTTTACCAAGTTGCCTAGCCCGCCTGTGATCATGCCCACCCACGGCCCTGCTACCATCGCAACGATGCAAGTCCCGATAACATCAAGATAGATGGGCATCTTTAGAATCGTCATCAACTGATAGGCAACGACGTTGATCGCAACACCGATAGGGATCATCGTGATGGCGAGCAGCGTAAAATCAACCTTAATACCGCGTTTCATCTGCATTCCTCTTCCTGGTGTTAAATTCGAATCGTACTATTGTGCAAACCCGTCCGTTAGATGGGACGAACCGTGTAACTCGCATAAGCCGTTCGGCTTCCCTCTCGATTGAGAAAGCCAATTTGCCCGTTCAGATATGGCATGTCTGCATCCGTATATTCCATCATCAGCTGCCCATCGACATACATTTCATAATGATTCCCCGATGCTTTCACGGACAAAGTGAGCTCTCGATGATGCTGAAGCATATAAGGAACCTTTGTGAGCACTGTCCAGGCAAGCCCGTTCTTTTTCAATAACAGTAGAGAGTTGTCTTCCAGCAGCAGCGCATAGCTTCTTAGCGCCCCCTGCACACGGAACAGGATGCCATGAGAAGAGCCCGTGAGCGGCGTAAGCGTCGACTCAAAGGTATAATCACTGAAATAGTGTCCGCCAGTATAGGCTTCGATATCTCCTGTTGCCCCGCTGCCTGTCAGCTGTCCGTCTTCGAGTGCCCAATGGCCGCGCAGATATGTCAGCTGGCGCACATCTTGGTGAATCGGATTCCATACTTCCATAGCAGACGCATGGAACGATTGATGGATGTCCGCTTGACCTGAGAATGTCACCTCATCAATATAAGCAATAAGCGACTTCGGAGAGCTGTATATCTCAGCTAGCGGAATCCATTCGATGCCCACCTCTGCAATCACTGCATTTGGCATCGTTGGAACACTCCAGCTTAGGCTGGTCCACTCATCTAGTGGAAGCTTCACTTTGTCCCCGTACGAGAACGCGCCATCTGTCAAATTACGCACATATAAGCGAGCGGCCAAGTGTTCTTCATTTCCTTTCGGAACATAGACATGCATCGTTACGGTTTGGCCAGGAAAGAAGTTCGGTGTAAAGCTTGGATCATAGCGGCTGTCATTGAAATCTTCCGGCGTATAATACGTTTGCATATAAGTGCGATAGCTGCCTCCACCATACAGTGAACTGAAGCTCACTTGAAGAGAACGCTTTCCATGGTATGCCGCTTCATCCGTGTTCACGCATGAGGTCATGATCATGGCCCCCTCCGGTCCCGCATTGCGAAATGCATGGGTGGCGCCTGGAAGTTCGAAGTCATAATGTGCATGGAAGCCCTGATTGTCAGGAATCTCTTTGCCTACAAAATAACGTTTCGATATCGCTACGGTCTCCTTCGCCACATTTGCTAAATCCTGAATATTGCGTGAACCAATCAGGCTTGACGTGCATACAAAGTCATTTATCGGCTTGCGCCAAGCTTCATCGATGCCAGACAGCCCGACAAAAGTCCCTACGATTGCGCCAACGTTTCCTACGTTGCAATCCGTATCCCAGCCGCACATGTTCGAAATGTTGATGGATCGGCTGAAATCTCCTCCCCCATATAACAAGCCAAGTACAACCACCGCCGTGTTCGGGATAATATGGCACACGCCTGGATAACGATCATAACCGTAATGTGCTTGTACATAACGGAAGCATGCTCGCCAATCCTCAGGCTGCTCCTTATGAAAACGCACCATATCCAACACAACGCGAGCATATTCACTATCCTGCGGGATTGTCGACAGCCCCCTTGCGATCACCTCATGAATAGAGCTTGCGTTAAACGCTGCCGCACAGCATGCTGCCACAAACCGCCCGCCGTAGATGCCGTTTTGATCATGAGAGACAGAGGCCATCTTGCCTGCCAGCTCTGCCGCTTCTTGCTCATCGCAAGGTGCTAGGAAGCCCCATACATCGCTAAAAATCTGACCGCCGATCTGTTCAGCCACCGCTCTCGAATTCTGCTCCATCGATCCTGATCTTGGTGCTTCGATACCTGCCTTCAAGTTGTTGTAAGCGGTATGTTCCGTTGATATGCCATATCCGCCCCACCAGAAGAAGCCATGGCTGTCTGCTATATAATTGAGCCATGTGTCTCCCATCGCCTTGGCCGTTACCTTTTCACCAAGCGGTAAATCCCTAAGCGCCTGCATAAAGAAAATTGGCCCGTTCACATCATCATCTGCAGCAAAGTTCTTAAAGTCGTACAAGTAGCCGGTAATCTCGCCAAATGCCCGTTCAATTCGTTCGTAGCTCCAGTTCTCTATGTTCGCCCCATGGCGAACACCGATCATCTTGCCTAACCAGCCTGCATAGACTTTCTCAGGGTAATCGGAGTGGTATGTGACCATGTCCTGCCTCCCGCCGTTTTTAATAAGGTGCATATTTCCAAGTTCTACGTATTGTTGTCATTCACGCCCTTATTATACTTGAGCCAGGTTTACATCCGCTTCTCATTATCCTCTTCCCAATTCTCAAAAACGTTCCCGAGACCAAATTTTTCTCGGTACGATTTTGGCGACATCCCGGTTACCTTCTGAAAGGCACGATAGAAGCTGGCCATGCTTTGGAAGCCGCAGTCGAAGCAAAGCTCGCTGATGGGGTCATAGGTGCTTACGAGCTTTTTGGTTACCTCGCGAATGCGTAACGCCTGAATATAGTCTTTCAGGCTTTGGCCCATGCATTCTCGGAAGAATCGTGATGTGCGCCCGCTTGACCAACCGACAAGCTTGGCTGCATCCGCAAGCTGGATGTCACTTGTGTATTGCTCATGGATAAAATGAAGGATGATGCGGAGCTCACGATACGATTCATTCAGTCTTCTCCATTGATCAGAAGAAATCTGATTCATATAATTCCGCAGAAACAGAACATGAATCTCAATAAGCACGGCACGCACGCGTGACAAATAACCGATCTCCTGAGTCTTCATCTCCTCCAGCATGATCTTCATTCGTGGAAGAATCATTTTGGCAAGCTCAGTATCGGCCGCAATATGATTTTGAAACTGGTCGGATTGATAGCTGTACGGCAGCAGCAGCTTCTCATCCTCTACAAGCAGAATGCCTGGATCAAAGTTAACAAAAATAAAGGAGCAGGGATCATCTGGATCAGCTTGTGCAATATGCAGCTCCGTTTGATTGACAAGGAAGACGTCCCCTGGACTTACTGGATAACGCTTCTGTTCAAAATAAAATACTCCCGAACCGGACAAGCATACCCCAATCTCCAAGCTCTGATGGGTATGAAAAGGCTCAAGCATAGAGCTCGGCGTCCACTGAAACGCTTCCAGCGGAATAGCATGTGAATATTCAATATGTAGCTTCATGGGCAAGAATTCACTCCCCGTAATAAGCATGGTGGAAATCATTTGGATGATGAAGATGGATCATATTGCGATTAGAAGCATACGTCATTTTCTTAACAATATGAACCTATTATATATCAAACGTTCGTTTTTGCTTATAAAAGCCGTAAGATACCATCAATTCCCTTTTCAAAAACATTCATTCCACTTCCATTTTTCAAAATCTTAGCCCATCATGCTGTTCAGCTTGCGCCTTCTTTCGACTAATGCCCTTTCTATAATCTGTATTTCAACTAATAGGATTTCTACATCCGTAATATCGTAAAAAAAGCAAGCTTACAATCATCTGCAAGCTTGCTTTTATCAGTATGTTTAATTATACAATAACAACTTCAGGCTCTGGAACAAAGCCAAACGCTTTGTCTATCGACTCCTGTACTACTTGAATAAGATGAACCACGTCTGCAGCCTTAGCTCCTCCGCGATTCTGAATCATATTGCCATGATTCGGCGAGATCATTGCGCGCCCGTAGGTCGTTCCGCGCAGATTCAGCTGATCCGCTAGCTTGCCGATCGGTACGCCATAATCATAGTTGTTTTTAAACACAGAGCCGCAGGATGGATAGTCGAAATGCTTTTTCCCGACGCGGTCAGTAATGACATCCTCCATGGCAGCAATGGTTCTTCCTCTAGAGCGAAGCTGCTCCAAGTGGCCGATGTAATAGGAAGAGAAATCTCCCAAACTAGAGTGGTGGTACAATTGGGACTGGAACTGAGCCAGCGCTTGGTTCAGTGAATCAGGATCATGTACAGTACCATCGAGCTTCAGGTCCGCACCCGTTACAAACCAGCGATGCTTCTGGAAGATCGTCGATTTGTAGCCAAACTCGCAGTCCTCTGCCTTAATGGCTTGAACGCCGCGGCTAATATGATCCAAGTCCAGATAATACACCGTATCAAGCACGTCGCTCATTTGACGGCTGAAGTACTTTGCATTCATAAAGATGCCGCCGCCGAAGGTGCCTGGCAGCAAGAACGTAAAGTCAAAGTCATGGAATCCGTTCATTGCTCCAATCAGAGCCAGCGATGACATCGGCATGCCTGCTGAGACATAAAGCTTGTTGTCATGAAACTTGGCTTCCATGTGGTCCCGCATGGAGATGAACAGCGTATCCGGGTCCGGCTGATCCGGGAATAAAATGTTGGAGCCTGATCCAAAGATAAAGGAATTCATCCCTTTGGATTCGACTTCGTCCAATAGCAGGACGAGATCCTCTGTCGTCTTCGGCTCGGCTAAGAACCGAGCCTCTCCCCCAATCTCGTAGGTAGAATATTGGGATAAAGCTGTTTGCTTTTTAAGCATATGTTCAAATCGTTGATGTGCAATCATTATAGGTCTTCTCCTCGCATGAACTTAACACAAGATCCGCTATGTACAGCGTCTCTGTACCATTATACGCAAAATTAGGCACTGGAGTCACTTCTATGAACTTGAACGATAAAGCCCTTTTGCAGCGTCTATGTATGGAACAAAAACACGTGCTCGCAATCGCTCACCTGCCTATTTACTTCCCTCTCCTATTGTACATGAAGATTCATGTTCATGCGACGATAATCCGTATAGTGGTGGAATCTAACATCTTCATAATAAAAAAAGACCGTCCCAAGCCCCTGCGTGCTCGGAACGATCTCCTGCCTTTCAGTATACGATTACAGCGAGTCACTCTGTTCCGCTCAGTTGTTTTATTGTACTGCTGCTTTCTTCTTCCACACACCCAGTGTAAGAGCAGAGACAATCGAGCCGATCAAAATGGCAAGTAGATATAGGAACGGCTTGTTCACGAGGGCAATCACGAAGATACCGCCATGTGAAGCTGGAAGCGTAATGCCGAATGCCATGGCAAGTCCGCCTGCAATAGCAGAACCAAGGATACAGCTGGTGAGAACACGAAGCGGATCTGCCGCAGCGAATGGAATCGCGCCTTCTGTAATGAACGACAAGCCCATGACATAGTTTGTGACACCGGATTTACGTTCCGTCTCTGTGAACTTGTTCTTAAAGAAGGTTGTAGCGAGCGCAATCGCGAGCGGTGGAACCATTCCACCTGCCATAACGGCAGCGTGTGGGCCAAGGTTGCCTGCTTCAATCGCTGCAATACCAAATGTAAAGGCTACTTTATTGATCGGGCCGCCCATATCGACAGCCATCATACCGCCAAGGAGCACACCGAGCAGAATCGCATTGGCTCCGCTTAAGCTGTTGAGCCAATCGGTCATCATGCCGTTCAGTGCTGCGACTGGCGGATTCACAACCGTAACCATAAGGACTCCCACGATTAGCAAGCCTAACAGTGGGAACAGGAGAACAGGCTTAATGCCTTCCAATACCTGAGGGAGATGCTTCAGAACACGCTTCAATAAGACGACAACATAACCAGCCAAGAAGCCCGCAACGAGACCGCCAAGGAAGCCAGCACCCGCTTCAGCCGCAAGATAACCACCAACGATACCTGGCAGGAATGCAGGACGGTCCCCGATGCTGCTCGCAATAAAACCAGCCAGAATCGGTACAAGGAACGCAAACGCTGCCTTACCGATGGTAGAGAACAGCTCTGCAACAGGACCCTCCGCATTAATTCCTCCTACAAGGAATGACAACGCTATCAAGATACCGCCGCCAACGACGAATGGCAGCATATTGCTTACCCCATTCATCAGGTGCTTGTATACACCACGCTTACCGCCGCTGCTTTCTTTCTGCTCCGTCTTCTCTCCAGAAGCACGATAGATAGGGGCATCCTGCTTCAAGGCACGATCAAGCAGCTGTTCCGTCTTCCGAATGCCATCCGCAACAGGCACCTGTACAACGTGCTTGCCTGCGAATCGGTCCATGTCCACCTGCTTATCCGCGGCCACGATAACAGCGGTAGCACGCGTTATATCTTCATTCGTCAACGCATTTTTAACACCTGTAGAGCCATTCGTTTCCACCTTAATCTCAATGCTCATGTCCTTTGCCTTCTGCTTGAGGGCATCAGCCGCCATATACGTATGGGCAATACCGGTCGGACAAGCGGTTACTGCAATGACATATGGCCGCGCTGGTTCAGGTGCTGAAGGTCCATCGTTCTTAGCTGCTTGATTGGACGCCTCTACCTGCGCTTGCATCTCTGCTTGCGCCTTTTCTTCAGCTTGCTCAGCCTCCTGAACCTGCTCCGCCAGCACTTCATTTTCTCGCTGATCCACGATCTGGAGCAGCTCGTCTACGGAAGTTGCCTTCAGCATCGCTTCACGCATATCCTCGTCGAGCAGCGTAAACAAGCGCGACAGCGTCTCGACATGCGTATCATGTGCGTCATCCGTTGCTGCAATCATAAAGAATAAATGCGCCGGCTGCTCATCCATGGACTCATAGTCTACACCTTCAATGGATCGGCCAAAGCAGATCGCAGGCACTTTAACAGCTGCCGTCTTCGCGTGAGGAATCGCAACTCCATCGCCGAGCCCCGTCGTGCTGTGGCTTTCGCGCAGCAGGATGGCCTCACGAAAGGCTTGCGGATCATTTAAGCGTTGAGCCGCTTCAAGCTTTGCAATCAGCTCATCAATGACCTCCTCTTTCCTCTTTGCCTGAAGATCAAGGATGACCGTGTCCTGCTTCAGAAGATCTGTTATTCTCATGATGTTCTCTCCTCTACCTGTGTTAGCTTGATTTGTGGAAGCAGCTCGTCAATCAAGGCTTTTGTACATAGGTCCGTTGAAAATGCAGTTGCGCTCCCTGTTGCCACGCCATAAGCGAAAGCCTTCTCGATAGAGCCTGTTAACTCAAATGTGCCAATAAAGCCAGCAACGAGTGAATCTCCTGCACCTACAGAATTGATCAACTTCCCTTGCGGGACATTCGCTGCATAAGCTTGATCTGAAGTAATGAGCACTGCGCCATCGCCTGCCATCGAAACGATACAATGCTTCGCTCCCCTCTCTACGAGCTTGCGTCCATAACGAATGACATCTTCTAGAGATTCTATCTTCACGTTGAAAAATTCTCCAAGCTCATGCTGATTAGGCTTAACGAGAAATGGCTTGTATTGAAGCAGCTCAAGCATGGCCTTCCCGCTTGTATCCACAACGACGCGGATGCCTCTATCCAAGCAAAGCCGCATCATAACACCATACAAATCTGCGTCTAAGCTCGACGGAATACTTCCTGCAAGAATCAATGTATCGTGGCATTTCATCTTCTCAATCTTGTTAAGGAGCTCTTGGAGCTGAACTTCCGAGATCTGTGGGCCCGCGCCGTTAATCTCGGTTTCTTCCCCGGTCTTCAGCTTGATATTGATACGAGTATCCCCTTCAACCTGAACAAAGTCCGTCGCAATGTCCTCTTGATTCAGCACATTCTGAATGTAGCTTCCCGTGAAGCCTCCGACAAACCCAAGCGCCTTCGTCTTAACGCCCATTCGGGACAGCACCCGAGAAACATTGATCCCTTTTCCACCTGGATACTTCAAGTCCTTCGTCATTCGGTTCAAGCCGCCAACCTGGAATTGGTCCACATACACGTAGTAATCAATCGACGGATTGAGCGTCATTGTATAAATCATTTATTCCACAACCTTTATTACTGTCGTCTTGTTATTGATGGTGCTCTCTTCCTCTTGCTCCAACTCGTCGATCACGAGCGATGCCTCATGAATCGCTGCAAATTGCACAAAGCATAACCTTGTTCCACTTGCTGTGATCCGCGACAACATAGCGCTTCTCGGACAATTGGAGAGCCATCTTCTTGATGTTTGCTTCTTCAGGATCTGGCGTTGTGTAGCCAAACTCCTCATGAATGCCATTTGAACCCATAAAGCATTTATCAAATCTATAATCCTGCAAGCCCCGCACAGCCTGGCTTCCGATTAACGCTTTGGTAAGCCCCTTGATCTTGCCTCCAACGACATAGGCCTGAATGTCGTATTCATATAGAGATTCAAGATGCATCAAACCATTTGTTACAACGGTAACCTGCTTATCGACGAGGAAAGGAATCATCTCATAAGTCGTGCTTCCCGCATCAAGAAAGATGCAATCTCCTTCTTGTATCAATGAAGCAGCGAGCTCGGCGATTCTTTTTTTCTCACTTAGCTGCTTGGTAGACTTTTCGCTTAATGAAGCTTCCATCCCTTTACCTTGAAGCAGCGCCGCACCGCCATGTACTCGCTTGAGCAGATTCTCGCTCTCAAGATGGCTGAGATCTCGTCGTATCGTCGCTTCAGAGGAATCCGTCTCTTGGACGAGCTCATGAATCTTGACGACTCCTTTTTCCTGCAGCATATCTAAAATAATTCGATGTCGTTCCGGAGTTAACATCTCATCATCCCTTTCAACGTTATTGTAATGAAAACGGCAACAAAAATCAATCATTTTCAATCAAAATCAATCAATAATAATTATAATTATTCGAATTTCATTCAAAACCAATCAGAATACAACCAACGAGGACCATTCCACATGTTCCATAAATGGAAATGCAAACTGATGAAAACAACAATGGGCATCACAGTTGGGCAACAGCAATATCGCATGCGATTATGCGGATTAACCGCAGAGGAGCCACTTTCAATATCTTGCGATTACAGCAGAAACTGCGTACAGCGAGCCCCGATCAAGGTTATACTTATTCTAAAAGCAGCTTCATCGCGCGACGAAGTGTTCTTTTTTGCCTTAAGCAAAGGTATGGAGGTAATAATCATGGATTCCATTCACCCAATAGAACATATAAAACGATCGAAGTCAATCAACGATGTTGACCAAACGATCAAAACCAATCAAATAGATGACCAAAGTAAAAAGCATCAGGCTTTTTTTCTTCAAACCTCAAAAAGCATCCCGGATTTATGGTGGCAGGCCATCGTTTCCAATGATGCTGCATTTGACGGCCAATTTTTCTATGGGGTCCTGTCCACCCATATCTTCTGTCGGCCTTCATGCAAGTCAAGACCTCCAAAGAAAGAACATGTCCTCATTTTCAACAATGCGGATGAAGCCATGGACGCCTCCTTTCGACCCTGCAAGCGATGCAAGCCTACGGGTACAAGGCTTCCGGAGCAGGAGTGGATTGATACCGTCAAAGCTTACATTGAAGAGCATCACGCCTCGACGCTTTCGTTGCAAACCTTAGGAGATATCAGTCATAGCAGTCCCTATCACCTGCATCGAACATTTAAGAAGCTTATCGGCATGACGCCAAATGAATATGTTCAGCTCGTCCGGATTGATCATGCGAAGAAGCAGCTAGCGGAAAGCGAAAAGACCATTGCTGACATCGGTGCTGAAGTGGGTCTCGACAATCCAACGTACTTCGCAACCTTATTCAAGAAGCAAACGGGCATGAGTCCTTCCGAATATCGAAGCGCTCATGAAAGGATTTAACGTTATAACGATCATTCATTCATGATTAGACATGATCAAAAAGAGGTGGAACCATTGAGGAATAGGGAGAACATTCAAGTAAAGGTAGAGGAAATAAATGCGGAACTGACAGCTGCGGAAACGATTTACTGGACCACCTTGAACATCAATGATTGGAAGCAGATCATAGCTGCAACCTCAAGCGGGTTATGCTTTGTTGGCTCTGAGGGAGGTTTATGGGAGGAGTTCGAGCCGTTTATTCATACTCGTTATCCTAATGGCATTCTAGTCGAAAGTGCGAGTGAGCTCGCTTCCTATAGCCGTGAGCTGAAAGCGTATTTGGAGGGGCACTGCCGGCAGTTTCAGCTTCCATTGGATTTGAAAGGGACAGCTTTCCAACTAAGCGTATGGGAAGTGCTTAGCCGTATACCACATGGCGAGACGAAAAGCTATACGGATATTGCGCTTGAGCTTCAGAAGCCTTCTGCGGTACGCGCTGTAGGGAGCGCAATCGGTGCTAACCCTTGTCTTATTGCCATCCCCTGCCACCGGGTAATTGGCAAGAACGGGGCATTGACCGGCTATCGAGGCGGCCTAGAGATGAAGAAGAGGCTGCTGGAGCTAGAGCAGGCATCGCTTCGTATCTGAGTGCAATACAAAACGACTATCCCTCTGCTGGATAGTCGTTTTATTTCTTGCAGGAAGTTCGTTCGGCAAAACACTTAGTGGGGATACTGGGTATCAAACTCGATTCCGCAAGGTCCTCCATCTGGATTGCCCTCCAAGTCTACCTCGGTGCCATCTGCTCGAAACAACGGTCGATAGCCGGAGCCGATCCGTACAGCCGAAGCATTGGCATAGTGGCAAATAAAGGCTCTGCGGAAGCGATTCTTGGATTTATTGCGATAAGAGCCATGAATCAGGTTACCGTTAAAAAACAATACATCCCCCGGCTCTAGTATGGCAGGAATGATTTGCTTTTCTTTAGGCGGCTTTACAAAATGCGTCGTAAACGATTCCTGCTGATCCGCGAGCTCTGGACATACAATATCGTATTGGCTCGTCTTCGGGACAACCAGCAGCCCGCCATTCTCTTCATCTGCTGGATCAATCGCCGTCCAAGCCGCTATACAGTTGCCTGGCTCCACCTTCAAATAGAAGTTATCTTGATGAAGCGCCTGTCCTCTAGACCCCGGCGGCTTGTAATAGTACATGCTTTGTGCAGCCAGTGCCTCTTCTTGGTACAAATCTTTCAAGACATCAAGCACACCAGGATGCAGCATATACTTCTTTGCTTTTTCATTGAAGCGATGCGGATGCATGACCCGAGGATATCGTTTTAACGGATCCGTGTTGTCCTCACTTAAGTCTGGCTCGAAGTAGCCTGGAACGACGGTGTTACTCATCTCATCGAACGTTTCCTTAATATCCTGCACTTCATCCGAGTTAAAAAGCCTTTTTACAATCAAATACCCTTCTCGCTCATATTGCTCAAGCTGCTCTTCCGTCAGCACTAATTGGCTTCTAATCATCATCCGTGCCTCCCCCTGTTATTCATCATTCCCACCTTCATTCTACCTCCATTTTCCAGAATAGAAGAAGTCGGAATTCAGTCATAAACTCATACGATTCAGCTATTTTAAATGTGGGCAACTGTCTATCCTCTTGGTATATAAGGCTTTATGCATACAGCTTGCTATTAGAAATCAGGATGTGACAGTTTACATTCACCGTTGTATACTAGCTCTTACATATCCAGCTTCATGACAGGCGAGAGGAGATGCGTTCGATGATTGAGGAGCAGCAATGGGCTGAGGATTCGGGCTTGATCTTTGCAGGACAATTTCAACAATTCGACAGCTACGAGACGAAGAGGCCTCACGGTATGAAGGATTGGCTCGTCTGTTATACGCTTAGTGGAGAAGGCTTTATGCGTACACCGAACACAAATATTACCTGCAAAGCTCATCATATTACCGTGCTTCAGAGCGGCACTCCTCACCATTATGGCACCGTTAAAGGCTCAGAGTGGCATTTTTTGTGGGCT
Source organism: Paenibacillus sp. 1001270B_150601_E10 (assembly GCF_015558675.1). Taxonomy (GTDB): domain Bacteria; phylum Bacillota; class Bacilli; order Paenibacillales; family Paenibacillaceae; genus Paenibacillus_B. The sequence goes on from NZ_JADMOL010000001.1 coordinate 585,921, forward strand.
CATTTTCAAAACCTGCCTGAGGTGCGCTTTCTGCCAGAGATAGAAGTATGGTCACAGCCTATTACAAATGATCATTCGCGTGAGCGCATCGTTCAAGCCTTTCGCCATATAATTCATGACTCCAAAGAGCAATTCGGCATTAACCGATTATTGTGCGAAAATGCAATCCGCGAGATTCTGCTGCTGTCCATCCAACATCTTATCGTAAAGCGTGATCCTAGGGTACAGAACGTCCTTGACCTGCTACACGAACGAATGGCCGAACGCCTCCAAATTGAGGATCTGGCAAGAGCCGTTATGCTCTCTCCTTCCAGGCTGACGCATTTGTTCAAGCAGGAGACAGGCGAATCCATTATTCAACACCTAAACCGCATCAGAATCAACCAAGCGGTCATGCTTATGGATCAGATGGGCAGAACCCCAAGCGAAGCCGCACAGGACGTCGGATTTACCGATTACAATCACTTTGCTGCTCTGTTCCGCAAACAAATAGGACTGAGTCCGAGGGCATATCGGAATGGCAAGATTGCAGATTCATTCATGGACAGGTAGATACAAAAAGCCCTCACTACGGGATGGGGTCAGTCCATGTAGCCAATCAAGGATATAAGTTCTTTAATTAATTGTTCAAGAAGTAAGGCTAGAAAATTCTGGAAGTAAGTGCTCCAGCGATATTATCTTCTTGGGATCGTAGAAGATTTCCATTCGAGTTAGTTCCCCCTCGATTTTCTTTCCCTTCATAGCCTCATACACACGGCAATAACCGTGTCGCTGTCGTTGGTATGCTCAATTGTATAAACGAGTTCCAAGTTAAGGAGGCGATTTCCCACCTTTCAGCGACATCGTAAAGACCTCATTCATACTACGAGGAATATCAAATCGACATCACAGCGGACAAACAGGACTTCCTTAGCATGACTCTGAATTTGCATCAACCAATCCTTAATGTGCACCTCCTTCCCGATTTTTTCATGAATTTCGGACTATTAGAGGGCAGGTGGCTAGCCTTTCACACATGACCTTCCCGTTTGTTCAGTTAAGTCCTGACAATATAGTGGTCGGACTATCCTGTGAAGTTGTTGCAATGCTCTCGAAACTATATCCATTGGGGTATGTATTCGTAAAGTTGCGATTGATTTCAAAAACCTGTGAGAAAACGAAGATAACAAAAAACAGGTTAATCATGGTGGTATCTGACCATAATCGACCTGTTCGTTGTAACGGAATACCGTTATTTAGGTGATAAAATTCAAGCATTTTATGTGCGTACAATCAAAATGACGAAATCTTCATACGGGTATTACATGGGTTATATGTGTTATTGGTTGAATGATGGGTTCATTCGGCACTGGGTAGCCCCCACAAAAAAGAAATCCCCGATTTTAATCAGGGATTGAAGAAATAAATTTTATAATCCTTCTTTTGATATTACGGAAAGATATTCTCTGAAAACTTCGTGAAAATCTGAATTTACTTCTAGCTGTAAATGTTTAGATATCACCGTTTCACCACTGGAGTATTCTAACACTTCAATAAAAGCGGCATTAGTTTCCCAAAGTGTAATCAAGCCAATAAACTTCTCAGGTGAGTAGTGATGTACGGTGACACTTGGATTATCAGAAGTTGTTAAGTCTACGACATTTATTTCTTCCGTCTCAACTCCTTTTGCTTGTAACTGCTCCTTAACTTCATTAATCCAATTCTGAAAACTATCTAGCATTATTTTTCACCCACTCTTTTAATGTTCGTTGCAGGAGGCATTTCGGGTATTGGTTGATCTTTTTTAGCCGCCAACCTACCTTCAAGTGAATTTGGCCCAACTATTTTGGCCCAACCATCATTTGTTTGCTTTAAGGATGACGTAGAGACATCATATTCAACATATAATGAACCCGGTTTTGCTTGCTTCCCAAATGCATTAGCATCTGCAGGATTAGCAACATGCGTCGTCCCGGTATGGCTCTCAGGTACTTTACCTGTTTTAGCCATAGTATCGTATTCTTCCTTGGACATCCATCGACCAACTCGAGTGGTGGCAACTTCTCCCGTCCCCTATGTTGTAAAGCTAAATCCAGCTAAAAGGATGGTGGCAGTCAGATTTTCCAACTACCATCATTCTATCATCACGCGACTTGTTCAGCGAGGGGCGGGGCGATGTATGGGGCCTTGTTCTTCATCATGCCGTAGATAATGTTGACCAGCCGTCGCATGATGCACACTATCGCCTGTCCTTTCGTTTTGCCTTCTTCTTGCTTTCGTTCATAGTAGGCTAGGAAAGCAGGATTTCGGGGGAGCTTGCTTCCTTTGGAGACTTGTACCTGCTGGACAGCTAAGTTATAGAAGATGCCATGCAAGGTGCGGTTTCCCTGCTTGCTCTTCTGTTCCTTACCCTTCCCGCCCGAACTGAACTTTCAGGAGCAATGCCTGCAAAACGAGCCAGCTTGTCAGGACAGGAAAAACGGTGAATGTCTCCGATCTCAGCCACTAAAGCCGATGCCGTGACAAGGTCGATGCCTGACATGGTCTCTAGCTGAAAGCCCAGTTGCTTCATCATGCGGCTTAGATCTACTTCTACCTTTTGAACTTCTTCCTTCTTAAAACGGATGTCTCGGACATAGCTTTGAATCAGAAAATCTCTTGATTCTTGGTACTCCCGCTTAGTCTCGCCATCTGCCGCCACCAAAGCCTTGATTTCCTCTGCTTTCTTGATCGAACAGGTGTTATGTCTCGCTTTTAACAGCATCTCTCGCAAATCCTCCAAACTCACGCCTTTCAGATGATGCGGGGCGGGGTAGCTATGCCAGAACTCCAAGGCACATTTCCCGTCTATATCGCTAAAGAATTTCTTGTAGCTTGGATAGTGATGGGATAATTGCATGTGAAGCTGGTTCTTGAGCGCGGTATGTGCTTTAATCAGCGCATTTCGTCTTGCAACAAGCTGACCGATTGACCAATAGATGTCCTGTGGGTTGGCATCAGGCAAGATATCGAGCTTGTTCAGCAGAATTTTTGCCACGCATTCCGCATCCCAGCTATCACTTTTCTGTGTGGTTGGGAAGCTCTTGCGCTCAGCGTAGGAAAGAGCCGATTTGACTTCTTTCACCTTCTGCTTGTTCTCAACCTCCGGTAGTTCCGGTAAGTCAATAAGATACTGTTCCTCGCCATGGTTGAGCAAACGCCAGTTCCATTTTTGAAAATGCTTTATACTTTCCGTAATTCCCTCGGTTTGACTTTTCATTTCAATATACATTCGCTTATCCTCCATTAATTATTATTTTGAATTCATGGCTCCTACAATCAGGCTAGTTGGTTGTCAAAGAGCGGAGCATTCAAATCATTATGGTTGACTTCACCTCGCGTTCTTGGCTTTGGGTCGTTTATATTCAACTCATAACCTGAGTATGCCTCCAAAAAATTTTAATGAATACTGCTTAAATTTTGATGTAAAACGAGTAGGTAAAGCGTTTTCAAATACACTGTCACAATTTGTACTCATTTTAATCATCTATCCTTACCGATTATAAGTTAAGGCTGATATACACTTCATCGAGTTCCATTTTCGTTATTCCTATATAAGCCAACGTCACGCCTGGCGATGAATGGTTCAAGAGCTTTTGGATGCGGGTAATTTCGACGCCGCTTTGATAGGCATGATAGGCGAATGTCTTGCGGGTTGAGTGAACGCCAATCGCTTCCTTAATCCCCACTTGCCGGGCAGCGTCATTCAATATGCGATAAGCCTGAACGCGACCAATCGGCTTGTTGCCTTTACGACTTGCAAACAATATGCAGGTTTGCCGTCCGGTTTCCTTCACAAACTCATGAATTGCCTTTTTGCAAACCTCGGATAAAGGAAAGTCCTTGTGCTTGCCCGTCTTTTGCTCTCGCAGGTTGATTCGCTCCTGTTTATATACATCTTCAATATTCAATCGCAACAAATCGGAAATGCGCAAACCGGAATTAATGCCCAACACCAGCAACAGATAATCACGGACATTTTGACCGCGCAAGTACTTCTTCACCGCTTACTAAATGTAATAAACTATATATTAATTATATAAAGTGTTACATTCATCGTACACGGCTTTATCAGCACATGAATGGAAATACCCACGAAGATAAGCTTCATAAGGCTTCTCGGGTATTTTATAAATGTAACATACTATATTTGTGTTACATACGAGTATGGAATCGCTTTGACTTTTTTTCACAAATCGAAAAAAGTCATCAAAAAACTCTCGTGATTCATGGGCCATTTTAGGCATGTCTCGTGGAAATGCTCTTTCTTTCTTCCCATTTTTAGCTTCAATCATTGTGCTGATTAAATTTAGCCCAAAGTCGGTTTACTTTTTCCATTCTTCGATAGACGGTCATTCTTGTAACTTGCAAAACTTTAGAAATTTCCATAACGGTGCGTTGCTCCTCTTAGAACATTCGAAACAATTCCTTTTCTTCTTGAGTCAAGCAGTTTTGAACAAAGTCGGTCACATGCCACTTCATTATGGCCTGCTCGATATTTGATTGATCTCCTAAATGTATAGCCAAATTGGGCTCATTCATAAGAAGAACGTTTACATTACTAAAATCCAGATATTGTAATGAGACTTGTCTATTGCATTTACTGTTGAATTTCCTCAATATATTCGCCCGTTCATATTCAACAGCTTTCTTGTAAAAAGCAGCAAAATCCTTTGTAAAACGATGTTCGTCATCTGGTCCCCAGTCATGAATGGCCTGAATCAGTACAGGGTATAACATGTCTTGCAGTTCTTCGGCTTTCGTGTCTATTAAAAATAAACGCCTTGCCATTTCCGGCATTCCCTTAATGATGAAATCATGCAAGTATTGATGGGTTAGCTTTTTAAGATGATCATGCCACATGGTCTTAAAGAGCTGAGAGTCTAGTGTTTTCTTATATTGTTTCATTTGAGTGTTCAGCGTTTCAAACTCCATTCGACTCCAGTTGTACCTATTTTCATGTTCAATTGCCGAGCGTTGCTCAGTCTCTTTTAGTCGTTGCCTTACTTCGCTGATTTGATCAAAGTCGGCTTGAATCGCTTCATAAAGTTCTTGAAATTGGCGTTCAGCTTCCAATCGTTCAGTTTGAGATGAAATTCGCTTCATCCGTTTAGATTTTTTCTCCATGCTTAAATCCCCTTTGCTTTAACATGGGGATATTAAACGCAAATTGAACTATTTAACAAAAAAATAAAAAGGCCAAGCTGCGTGGTCTTGGCCGAGAGTAACGAATCGAGTTTTACTTCGTCTGATTTACTTTGCGAGGTTACTTCGTTTACTTGATTTTATTACGTTCTTCTATCATTGCATGATCTAATTATTTTCCCCTTCATTGTTGTTAATATATAAATAGTAAATTTAAGGGGATTTGTAACAGCGTAATGTCAAGATATTTAAATTTTTTTCAGGGGCACAGCCTGTTAGCCGAAAATATTGGATATCTTGTTTAATCATAGATGAAGACAGGTGTTGAAGCGCCATTTCCACAACTTGGACATTTATTGGTTCCATATCCATCACAATGAAAACACCATTTCTTGCCGCAGGATGTGCATTGATTAACAGCTAACGGGGAGAGATTATCAGAATATTTTGATTACAGCTTGGGCATTTTGCCATTGTTCATTCCTCCATTGAATATGTTTAGTTGAAATACCTTTATCTTAGTGATTCAGATACATACATAATGACTCGACCAAGTACAAGGATTACGGCAATAGTAATAATGATCCTCACAATATAAAAAACAATTCCTTGTTCTTCCTCCAGATTAGCTCCACAGTTCGGACAACTTGTCGCAGATGCAGCGACCGAATGATTGCATTCCGGACATGGATACAATTTCGACATTAGCCACACTCCATAACATGTAATTATAACTTCCGATTAGGCATAAGAGAGGCTAACATAAAGCCGCCTATGATAGTTACTCCCATAACATACTTGAACCTAGTTCGTCGCTCGTCGCCATACCGCCAATCCTCAAGTTCCCTATCAAATATGCGCTGCATTTTAGCCTCATTGTTCAGATCTGCCATTGTCAATACCGGATCAACTGACGGTTTTAAATACAGCATGTAGTAGGCCACTTCCAGAACAATTATAATAGCTAGCAGACTCATAGCTAATTTTCTTGCAGTCACATGACACCTCCTTCTATATCGAATTTCCAACGTCTTAGATTAAATTTTATCACAAATAATTACAGTAATAAACCATTTTGTAGAGTTTACTACGTGTTCATTCTTCTGGATGTAAGACAGTATGAGGTTAAAAATGAGGTAGATGACTTGAACACAGAATTAGTATTCGGCAAAGTGCTTAAAGCAGTTCGCACCAAATATGATATCAGTCAAGAAGAATTGGCTTTCCGGAGTAATCTTGATCGGACATATATCTCTATGCTGGAGCGTGGAATTCATCAGCCCAGTCTTAGTTCTTTGATGTCCATTGCTCAAGCCGTTAATATCAAAGCGTCCGACTTGGTACGTTTGTATGAGATTGAACTGGAGAAACATACAAGAAATATTAATCATATAAATGAAGACCGCCCGTAAAATTGGCGGTCTTCGTTGTTATTCACTTACTTAAAAAGAAAGCCACATGGAGTTAATACACTCACATGCATTTCAATTCTACCATTTACCTTTCTTAAAGTTCTCAATGATTATTAGATCATGCTCTTCTCTAATATTTTCAACAAATACAGAAATCGACTCAACTTCTTTAAAGTATGGATCATTATTAATCGATATTCCCCGATATTGAGTACTAACGTAATCCTCATGACTGTTATCATAAATAAACGATGGCTCTAATACCGAAAAATCATCTAATTGCATTCCTACAGTAGTTGTACCATTAAACATTCCACGATAACCTTTTTTAGCTGTTACCTGCATCAACTTACCATTCATTGTGTGAAATGAAACTTCAAGACACTCTGCAATTATGAATACCATCTCGAATGGTGATCGAAGATGAACGTAATCAACAAAATTGGAGTTATATGGTGTGATTTTTCTGAAACAATATTCAGATATAACATCATAATACTGTTGGATATGATTGTTAAGCTTAAATATACCAATTCCTTCATTAGGAATGATAGGAGCATTAAGATCAACTGATTCCCTATCGAATGTAAACATTACCTTCTCCCCCACTTTCCTCCCCACCAAATAAACCTTGTTCCTGCCTTCTCCTCGGCTTGAATATTACCTTTATAGTCTGATCGTAATCCTTGTACGATTTTCAATGTGTTCCCTGGCAAATTCAGATTTCCTGCTACTTTAATATAGGGTAATCCATGTCTTCCCTGTCCGTTTGAGAACTGGATATAACCTATTTCCTTATGGCCTCCTATTATCAATTTAACACCATTCCCACTTTTTTGTGGACTCATTTCAACTTTATATCCAGATTGAGTAAAGACTTTTTCAGTATGCTCTGGTCCTAATGCAAAAAGCAATTGTGGGTTATTCATAATATAGTTAATATTTAGATTTGATTTAAGATTCAGGAAATTTTTATCAGGCATAGGAGCACCTGACAATGCAAAAAAGAATACTCTGAAATGACTTTGTTGCTTATCACTTACATCTGTATATCTAACATCATCTGGAATATTAAGCCCGAACATTCTATAATATGACACTCTTATTCTATCAGCATCTCTTTCTGCCTCTTGCATTCTTCCAAAGTCGCCTTTTTTCTTTGCCCTATTCCAATCATCAGTAAATTCAAGAACCATATTAGATAACACTTCATTGTCAGATGCTTTAACATGCCCGCTTGGGTCAGTATATATCAGCGGATTATTCTCCACATACGTGTACAAATTCAAACTCAGTGGATTACCTAGTTCCCCTTCATACGTATCCTCAGTAATAAAGCGTCCATCTGCAGGATCATAGTTACGAGCTCTTAAATAATATAATCCAGATTCTTCATCTAATATTTCTCCTGTGTACCTAAAAGGATTTGTTATATTTTCTACATTAGAAGTCACATTCCCCCAAATATCGTATTCATAAGAATTGATTACATTCCCAGACTTATCTGTAATCTGTATAACATCACCATGACCGTTATATTGGTAATAACCTCCTTGATTAGATCTGTAATCCTTACGGAATAGTAATTCATTACCCCAAATATTACGAGCCTGTAGTTCCGTAATATTCCCCTGTGTATCCTCACCCAATTCTTCAATAACTCGTCCATTATAATAAACATAGCGAGTTCTTACATCACCAACAGTTTTTGTAGCTCTTAGACCGTCAGCATAATAGGTGTATAAGGCCCTTACTCCCTGCTCCCGTACAGCTATCTCATTTAACATATTTACCCCATTGTATGAATACGTAACATCACTGTACTGAGGTTGTATATCTTCTGCCGTACTCGATAATTGTTCGCGGTTTCCTCTTACATCATACCGATACTGTGTCTGTCCTAGAGGCGATAGCTCTGAAGTTATTCGATTTAATTGATCATATTGGAAGGAGGTTTTTACTGTATTCCCATCTTTAATTCTGTCAATAGATGAGATATTCCCCATTCCATCATAAAAATATTCTTCTGAATAAGTATTTATAGATGAACGATTATGAGTTAAAAATGTGACTTGCCCAAAGCCATTTGACACTTTAGATAATGTAAAACTATTTGGATACATTATTTTATAACGCATTTCATGAGGCCCAATGCTATAGTCATAAGTGACTGTCCCCATATCTGCATATGAAACACTAAGCAATCGATTTAAAGTATCATATTGATATGTCTGTACTTGCTCATCTGGATAGATGATTGAGGTAAGTCGATCCCAGTCGTCGTAGACGAATTTATAGGAACGACCAGCGACAATTTGTGTTTCCAAACGCTTCCATGGGTCATATGAGTAGGTGATTGTTTCTGATTTTGGGACACTAGACTCAGTTGATATTGAATTCACTAATAGGCGGGTAAGTTCATCATATTGATACTTCTGTTTATAAATTTCTTTACTCTTTTCCTTAACAGTAACGGTGTCAATTTCATTTAATGTTGTATATGTGTTTATTATGCTATTCCCTTTTTTGTCAGTTATCGTGACGGGCAATCCTAGCTTATTATATTCGATAAGTTCAAACTTCCCCGATGCATCCGTCGTCGTGATATTCCAACCGATCGCATTGTAAGTATTATGCTTTTGTAATTGCCCATTCAATTTGTAATCAACTAACCCTCCAAGATAATTATAAGTGTACCTATGAATGTTATTCTCAGCATCTTTCAGATAGATTAGTTGATGATTAGTATCAAAAGCATAACGAGTCGTTTGTGATTTTACCAAGTTGTCATTCTTAAAAGCATTGACTTCCTGCTCTACAACATCTCCATAATCAGTATAAGTGTTGTTTATCTCTTCTCTCATCTCTGGTATCTGAGAGACGATACGATCAACTCTTCCGTACTTGTCCAGATAATTGAATTCTACCGTTCCATCAGGATAAAGTACTTTATTTGTTGACCTCGATTCCACATGTCCCTCAATAGCAGTATTGGAATAGTAGTACTCTGTCTTATGTCCAAGACTATTCGTTATCGTTTTTTGTCTTCCTAAAGAGTCATAAGAATACATAGTTGCTAAACTTGATTCTCCAAATGGCAGCTCTTCGTCAATCAGTTGACCATCAGATGACTTGTTAATAAAGCTGGTTCGTGTCGTTCCTGCAACGATTCGCTCCCCTTTGACTGGAAGTCCGAATGGTGAATAGTAATTGTTTTGAATCTCTCCATCTGGCAAGGTAATAGATACCTTGCGTTCGGAATCAAGATAATTGTAGACTTTTTTCTGGTTCTTATAAATTGTAGACGTCATTCTTCCTAATAAATCATACGTCGCAGTTGTTCTAGATCCATCAGGGTAGGAAGCCTCTATAATATTCCCATATATGTCATATTTGTAAGATGTCTTTAAATCATACCGAAAGTTATAATTCCCGCCCATTTCTGCTGCTTCCATTAGCGACTCCAACTGCCCTAACGACGTGTAAGTATAACGCCGTTCTGCTAATGGTGGTGTATCCATTAACGTATTATCCGTCGAATATTGTTTCGTTTGAATGGCATTACGATTCTTATCATAAAGAAGAACATCTGTAGTAAATGAACTAATGATTTGTTCACCGTTATTCTCAGGATTAGGGTATTTCTGTGTATTCGTTATCTTCTTCAATTGACCCCGTTTGCTTATCTCTGGGTCAGACAATCTGTAATAATCAAGCTGTTTGTTAGTGACTAAAGTGTGATCTGTACTTTCTGTCGATGTAAAGCTTAGCTGACGAAAAGGGCCCTCATATCTGTTCGTCGTAACATTCCCAATAATATCAATATATGATAATATCCGTCCCCAATTATCATAAGAATACGTTTCTTTTACATCTAACTTCGTTGGTTCCGGAGGTTGGCAGACATCATCTACGTTTCCTACGTAAGACCAGATTTTAGATGGCTGGTCAAGCCCTGTATCGTAACCATACTTCGTAATCAGATGATTATGATTTGTATATTGAACATGATCTTCAACTGTTTCTAGCATGTTATAATTCCAAGGTGCCATCCATGAGTACTTCAATAATAATTGTGTATCGCCAGGTTCATAATGATATAGTCGGTAGGTTGCATCTAACACTTTACCTACTTGCTGCTGCTCGATCGTGATCTGTTTATCTCCATACCGAGAACTATTACGTAATCTAGGAATCTGACTCTTATCTTGCTGCCAATATTCGTTGAATTGCCAGCCATGATCCTGATGCAGATTCCTATAATAGTTGGATATCATCTTGGATTGATTATCCTCATTATATATGTAGTCAACCCGATCTACTGCATGATATCCAAAGTAAGATAAGGCATGCGGACTTGTATACAATCTAGTACTTCCTCGATACTGTTCTTTCTGTGTATATTCTGGACTAGCTGACCATCCTGCATTATAACTTTGATAGTTATATTTGACTGTCAATCCATTATAAAAATAAATGTTCTTTAACAAAGAATACGCAATTTCACCATACCGATGATTGTTCATTTGAACGACACTATCGGACTCAACATATTGGTCGTCCCCAGACCATCTCCACTGCTTTGTATAGCATAGTTTGTTAGGATCTGGACAAGATGCAGCATCATAAGCAGAGGGATTGCCTTCTGCATCGGAGCTATAAGCATATCCATCTGATTTAAAATTAAAATCTGCAAGTCTGGTTGTATCTACTGGGTAATAATCATAGGACTCCAGAATCTGACTTCCATTTGTAAGATCAGTAACTTTATTTAATTTCCAATACCCCAATTGAGGTTTCTCTATGATTTCTACCTCATCAGTTTCTTCATTCCAATTTCGATAAACAAGATCTGTGGCTGCGCGGGACACATCATATTTAATTTCTTTGACTACATTTGTTCCATGCATCACTTTGATACCTGTTATAATAGGAGGTCGATTGGGAAAATTAAGATCAGGTTTACGAAATATCGTTATTTGTCTTTGATAGGAGTCCGTAATGACAATATTTTCGTTACCATCAAGTTGGTTTGAATTGTAATGGTAACTTACTTTATCAGCATATTGATTTTCCTTACTGATCATTCTCCCCGCTTCGTCAAATGTGTATGTGAGAGCTTCATTAATTGTAAGTTTGTGCATGACAGGCTGGCCGTTCGTCTTGGTGTATGTAACATTTTCATAAGGATAGTTATAAAGTAGACCATTACGAAATTCAATCGTAGATCCATCCTCAAGAGTAAATATAACTTTTTCTTTCTGAGAGGATTGCAACGTATATTGTGTTAGAAATCCACTTTTAGGGATGTTTGCTTGTGGACTTGTATCACATGCATTATTAACTGTTGAACATGCAATCACTTTAGGCAGTACATCTGGAATTTGATTAGTTAATTGCATATATGGCAAATTTAAAGCCCAGCCTGTCGCTATAAATCCAATAATATTTTCTGTTTGCGGTGTCTCACCATAATTTCCAAGTCCAACAGTATATTGTGGTGACAATATTTTGCTGGAGAGTGAGTTATAGGAACGAGTGATGATAAGATCAAGACCTTCTTTACCTACCAAGTTAATATCTGTTACATAATGATTTGCAGTACGATAAAGTGGATCAACAATATGGTCAGTTTTTACAGCGTATTGATAATCACTGTTAAACTCATTGATCTTCTGTAATGCTGGTAGATCTGATATCTTGTTCATTTGCGGAACTGTCTGGTGAAGAGAAGGAGAGCTTATACTTTGGTGTCTTTGCTTATAAGATTTTCGTTTAGTATAAAATTCATAATGTTCTAATGCAGCAGGAACAAGATTAAACAAGCTGAACGGTAGTCGAAGTAAGGTTTGATTGTGTGAGGTTTGAAGGTGCAGAAGGTGGCTCACTGTCTTGACTCGTCGTAATTTCCACAAGACCACTTGGATCGGAACGATTCCCAGATAAATCCACTGCAACAACACTTAACGAATATTTAGTATATGGAATCATGTTTTTCAATTCTAATTCGAGCATTCTTGTACTTGCTATCTTAATGCCCTGATTATAAATTTCGTACAACATGACACCGGCATTATCATCAGAAGCAGTCCAGGTTAGATGGAAAGACCTATCAGAGATTGGAGTCGCAGAGAAACCAGATGGTGAGTTAGGTGGAATAACATCCTCTCCTCTAGAGAATACTGGAACTGGAGTTGGGCTATCTCCAGTTTCACTACCTAGTACACCAAAAAAGTTGTTTCCCCATCCAAAAACCGTTCCGTCTAAACGCAATACAAGAGAACTATCGTCAGCTGCGGATATCTCTGTTATTCCGTTAAGTCCTGGAACCAACACTGGAGTCAACATATCAATATTATTTCCTAGACCTAATTGCCCATTATAATTACGTCCCCAGGACCAAACATTTCCTTCCGCTGAAAGTGCAATAGTGTGTCCCTTTCCCCCAGTGACAGCAACAACATTTGATATTCCCGTTATATTTACAGGTTTGTTTCGGGAAGTTGTAGTTCCATCACCTAATCTACCATACGAGTTCATCCCCCATGCCCATAAAGCCCCATCGCTTGATATAGCAAAACTATGATCGTCACCTGCGCCAATCGCTTTGATATTCTGAAGGTCAATAACTTGAACAGGCGCAGACTCATTATAATAGGCGCCGCTTTTTCCAGTTCCTAACTGCCCTGAGCCTCCTGTCCCCCAAGACCATACGGTTCCATCACTTTTGAGAGCAATATTATGCATTTCTCCAGCTGCTATATCAACAACATTCGTGAGTCCTATTGCCTGTACAGGGATGTTCTTATCAATAGTTGTGCCATCTCCCAACTGACCTAAGTGGTTAAGTCCCCAAGACCATACGGTTCCATCTTCTTTTAAAGCAAGTACAAAGCTGAAGCCAGAATCGATTTTTATCACCTTATCAAGACCGAGAGCTTGAACGGGTACTCTCGAGCTTTTATTGGTTCCATTTCCCAACTGACCTTTGGTGTTACTACCCACACCCCAAACAGTACCATCTTGTAGCAGAAATGAGGAATGATCAGCAGCTGCAACAGACCTGACGTTCTCAAGTCCTATAAAAGGAACTGGTGTATCATTATTATCAGGTACTCTTCCGTCAAAATCATGCCCCCACCCCCAAACAGATTGATTATTCTTAATAGCAAGCACATGACTGTCTCCTAAGGAAATAAATGATCCCATTTGACTATAATCTAGGTTTACAGTATCGATCGAAATCGTACTCTGCCCCTGATTACCCGATGAACGAATAAAAACGTACACATTGGCTGATACTGCATTAGGCGGGACGATTCCTCTGGACATAATAAATGAGTAACGATCATTTGATGACGTTAACTGCCTAAATTCATCTTGTATTAATTGATGATTTACATCATAGAATCGAATGCCAAATTGAACGATCGAATCAGACAATTGAATGATTCGAATATTGCCTCCTAGAACAAATGGCTTTCCACCCGCAATGGATATCTGCTGTTCTATGCCAGCAACTGCACCTTCTGCCGCATTAGTTAACTGAATATGCTGTGCTTGCTTTCCCGAATAAGCGTCTGTTGTTGGAGAGAACGATTGGGCGGATGTCCCTAAATTGTAAGCTTTCCAGTGATCTGCTATACCATTAGTACCTGTAAAATTTTCATAATCCCCGTTCGTTAGATTATTTAGACTTTTTACATGCTTCTTTCTCAGCAGATTTCCATTCTCATCATAAGTATACTCTGTTGTATTTTTATTCCCCTCCTTATTAGTTACCGTTTTACTGATTAATCGATTAGATAAATCATAATAGTAAAAAGTACTTCCAGCAGATACACTTGTACCTAATAAACTCGTACAAATGATAACGAAAAAAATATCATGCACACTCTCTTCATTTTTCAATACACCTCCAACTATGAAATGTTATAATTTACCACATTAAATAACATCATACAACAATACTCCTATATTTTCTATATATGTTATTTGTCGTTCCGAAAATATATTTGTCAGATTAGTGCAGAATCAAAATTTTAAAGTGGTACAAACTTACTCGGGAAATACCCCCTTCACTACCGTCATCATTATATGACTTTTTATTCCTCATATCTAATAAAAACACACGAAAAAAGCCCTCACTACAAAGTGAGGGCTTTTTCTCAAGATCCACCTAAAGATAGATCATATGCTGTTATTCTATGATGCCGATTAATTGCGGATGAGATAATCGAAAGCACCGAGCGCCGCTGTCGCGCCAGATCCCATCGAGATGATGATCTGCTTGTACGGGCTGTTTGTGCAGTCGCCTGCTGCAAACACGCCAGGAATCGTAGTCGCACCACGACTGTCAACGATGATCTCACCCATGCGGGTGCGCTCAAGCGTGCCTTCCAGCCATTCCGTGTTCGGTACGAGACCGATTTGCACGAATACGCCTTGCAGCTCAACATGCTTCTCTTCTCCTGAATCACGATCAATGTAAGTAATACCATCCACCTTGTCGGTACCGGTAATTTCTTTCGTTTGAACGTTCTTCAATACCGTAACGTTTGGCAGGCTGTGGAGACGATCCTGAAGCACGGCATCTGCTTTAAGCTCTGGAGCGAACTCTAGAACCGTCACATGCTTAACAATACCTGCAAGATCAATCGCAGCTTCAATACCGGAGTTGCCGCCGCCTACTACGGCTACGTCTTTTCCTGTGAACAGAGGGCCGTCACAATGCGGGCAGTATGCTACCCCTTTGTTCTTGAACTCTGCTTCACCAGGAACGCCGATATTCCGCCAACGAGCACCCGTTGAGAGAATGACCGTCTTACTCTTAAGAACGGCACCATTCTCCAGCTCCACTTCGATAAGATCCTTCTTCTCCAAGCGCTTCGCGCGTTGAAGCTTCATCACATCGATTGGATACTCTTTGATTTGTTCTTCAATGCTCGCAACAAGCTTCGGACCTTCCGTGTATTTCACACTGATGAAGTTCTCAATGCCCAAGGTGTCGTTCACTTGACCGCCGATGCGCTCAGCTAGGATACCTGTGCGAATGCCTTTACGTGCAGCGTAGATCGCCGCACTTGCACCTGCAGGGCCGCTGCCCACAACAAGCACATCGAAAGGCTCTTTATTGTCAAACTCTGATGCGTCTGGAGCGCTGCCAATCTTGGCAAGAATCTCTTCCACGTTCATACGACCGCTTTCGAAGAATTCGCCATTCAAGAATACGCTCGGCACAGACATGATGTCCTTGCTCTCTACCTCATCTTTGAAGACCGCGCCATCAATCATTGTATGAGAGATGCCTGGGTTGAGAAGACTCATCAAGTTCAGTGCTTGCACAACATCAGGACAGTTGTGACAGCTTAGGCTAATATACGTCTCAAACTTATATTCGCCTTTAATGCTCTTGATCTGGTCGATAACGCTTTGCTCCACCTTTGGTGGTCTGCCGCTAACTTGCAGCAGAGCCAATACCAAAGAAGTAAATTCATGACCCAAAGGTGTTCCAGCAAACGTAATCCCCGTCTCTTCACCTACACGATTGACACTAAAGCTTGGTGTTCTAGATAACGTTGTATGTTCAACCGTTATCTTTGAGGACATGGTAGCGAGCTCATCGATTAGGCTAAGCATTTCTTCAGACGCTTTGTCTGTGCCTGCGCTAACCTTAAGCACGACTTCCCCTTCCAAGAGATCGAGGTACTGTGCGAGTTGGTTTTTAAGTTCTTGATCTAGTGCCATCGTTTATCACCCTTTAGATTTTGCCTACGAGATCGAGGCTTGGCTTAAGTGTGTCGCCGCCTTCTTGCCATTTAGCTGGGCAAACTTCACCCGGATGGTTGCGAACATATTGAGCTGCCTTGATTTTGTTTACAAGGGAGCTAGCGTCACGGCCGATGCCGCCTGCGTTGATTTCAACAGCTTGTACAACGCCGTCTGGGTCGATGATGAATGTACCGCGGTCTGCAAGACCATCTTCTTCGATCAATACATCGAAGTTGCGGGAGATGACATGAGAAGGGTCACCAATCATAATGTATTCTACTTTGCCGATCGCTGGGGAGCTTTCATGCCATGCTTTATGTGTAAAGTGAGTATCTGTGGAAACAGAGTATACTTCAACGCCAAGATCTTTCAATGTTGCATATTGGTTTTGAAGATCCTCAAGCTCAGTTGGGCACACAAATGTGAAGTCAGCTGGATAGAAGCAAACTACGCTCCATTTGCCTTTGAAGTTTTCCTCTGTAACATCGATGAACTTACCGTTTTGGAATGCAGATGCTTTGAATGGTAATACTTCTTTTCCGATTAATGACATGTGTATATCTCCTTTGCAATTATATTTATATTGTTATAAAGCTTGTCCGAATCATGTCGCTTGTCCATGTCGGCGTCACTTTATAATAATTATTATTTACGAAACGATGCAATCTGTCAAGACTTTTTTATAATAATTATAAAATGAGATCCTTTCTCAACGCACAGCCGCTCATTCATGATGACGCAATCCATAACAGGCTATTCCCAAGCTCTGAAAAACCACTATTTATATAGAAGCAGGAAATACATGATCTATTCCACAATCTAAACGATAATCCTTCCATGCAAATCCCTTTTCTTTTGCTCTACATGCAAAAATTCAAAGAGATGTCACTATATCAACCTTAACCATTTCCACTTCGAATGAAACGGTCCCGCCTCTTCTTATCTTTGACTTTTATAAGGCTAAAAATGCGAATTTACCACTTTAACTTTTTCATAACCTTTTTCTTAAGTCGATCCACTATACTGAAGTACGTGATGTGCAAGTTCAATGTTCATATTAACCTTGTTAGGTGAGGCTCCTATGCAAACATAGGCCACTGCCCAGAAATATCGAGAGATGCCCATGGGTAGAACAGGAATTGCCGGATTAAGGCTTTTCATAAGGTGGCTAAGAGAGACAACATCCCCTTCTCTTTACGTTGCATAGTGCTAAAACTCAACTAGGGGGCAGAATGCATCTTTTACATGCATTCTTTCATCTGCCCCTCTAGGACTGGATCCAGAGGGGTATTATTTTTGCCAATTAAGGGGGGAGAACATCCGATGGACAGTAGTTCCAGTAATCGATCATTGAAACAAGTACATGACCTTGCGAAGTGGGAGAACGATGCTCTTCTTACCCTTGGCTGCCATTTGCACTGCCTCTTACCTGCCTAACATGTGTGAGCCTAGCAGGTGTGTTTCAGCATGCAGAAGTCAACCAGTCAGCGGGTTGAAGAACAGGAACTACATGCTCTCCTTTGTGCGGAGAAAGCTTTTTTATGGCTACTAAAGCGCAAAGGGAAACAAACTAGGTATGTCACGCAAAGCGTGAGGAGGATGACAACATGGTTAAACAAATTACGATTCAAGAGCTAAAAAAGAGGTTGGTCGAACAAAATCAGGAGCGTCTTTATGAATTTTTAATTCGACATCAGCCTTACGATATCGCACAAATGCTGCTTCAACTTAAAGATCATGAGAAGATCGACCTCATCAACAGCACCGCTGTTGAGTTAGCAGCAGAAATTCTAGAATATGTCGATCCTGATGTTCAGTATCATATATTAGACCGAGTATCAGAGAAAAAAATCGCACTGATTCTCAATGAGATGTCAAGTGATAAGGTTGTCGATCTACTGGTTGCTATTCATCCTCATCAAGCGGAAACGCTTCTTGAGTTCCTTCCTGAGGAACACCGAAAGAAGATCGAAGCCTTGATGCGGTTTCCGGAAAAAACAGCCGGAAGTCTTGCTACCATAGACTATATTGCGGTAAGAAACAATTGGACAGTTGGACATACCTTGCAGCACATCCGCAAAGTTGGTCAGGATGCTGAGATGGTCTCCTATATCTATGTACTTGATTCCAGCGGGGTATTGGTTGGCATTTTTTCTCTTAAAGATGCAATTCTTGCAGAAGAGACAGCCTTGGTTGAAGACATAATGAAAAAGGACTTGATCACCGTTCCCGCTCAAATGGATCAGCAAGAGGTAGCCGATCAGTTATCCAACTATGATCTCGTGGCTCTCCCAGTCGTTACAGAGGAGCAGCGAATGATCGGGATCATCACCGTTGACGATCTCATTGATGTTATTCATGAGGAAGCAACGGAAGATATTCAAAAATTAGGGGGCAGTGAGCCGTTAAACGAGCCATACTTTGAAGCCTCCATATGGAGTATTTTTAGAAAACGGCTTCCTTGGCTGCTTATCCTGTTTGTTGCTGAAGCTTACACCGGGACCGTACTGAAGCATTTTGAGGATACAATTGAAGCAGTCGTTGCACTGGCGTTCTTCGTTCCTTTGCTCGTGGGTACAGGCGGAAATACAGGTACGCAGGTCGTGGCAACAATCATTCGCGCAGTGGGTGTTGGAGAAGTGAAGTTTAAAGATATCTTCCGGGTCATCAAAAGAGAGGCAACGATCGGGGTATGTTTGGGTCTTATGATGGGTGTAGCGGGTCTCATCCGCGCTTCCATATTAGGCGTAGGGTTTGAGGTTGCACAGGTCGTTGCGATTGCCATGGTGTTTATTGTCATTTGGTCTTCCATCGTAGCCTCTGCCTTGCCGCTTGTTCTTCGAAAGCTAAAGCTTGATCCAGCCGTCGTTTCTGGTCCGTTCATTACAACCTTTGTGGATGGCACAGGTCTTGTCATCTATTTCATGGTTGCGAAAACGATTCTGAACCTGTAGTTTGACGCACGTCAGGGAAGTCGCCATGAAGACGATGCCATCCAGACGATGAAAGTATAATCTTGAGATGAAAAGCAGCCCTATCGATGATGATGGGCTGCTTTTCGATAAGCCTTATTTAATAATTTGATCATTTTTCCACATTTGGGCTGGACCCTCCAAACCTGTGTACCTTACAATGACATTTATCGACGTGGTAATCTCAGCTTCCTTGAACCTCTCTCCCCAATCTTGCTTCATCTCTTTCCATTTAGAAGGATGCTGCCGATGAAAAGCTTCTCCAAAGCCGAACACATCCGCGCCTAAAGACTGTCCTTTTTGAATACATTGGCGAACGGTTTGCTCCGTTTGGCTGCTTAAATGTTTTTGCAGTGTCTTCATATTCTGAAATTGGTTGAAATCATAACGGGTATTATCTTCAAGAATGGTGGCGATGCCACTCAAAGTCACGTGAATACTGACTTTCCGGCCTTTCTCAACCGTCTTTATCTTTTTTTTCAAGTGCCTAACCTTCATCGCAATCTCCGTTGTCTCGTGTGGAATCTTCACAAACAGTTCTAAAAAATCTGACTCTCCCCTAATCCATTGTTGATACGAGGTTTCCTCCTCATTCATATATCCCACAAGCTTCAGTTCTTGATCAAAGATTGCCTTGCCCCCAAGCCCCAGCGTTGGTTCAACCCCCTCATCCACCTTATAGATATCGATTACAGGAAGATATGGGCTGCCTTCCTCTCCCGTGGCTGCCATTAAAAAGTTTCTCAACGTAAGCGTCCAATGTGCTCCATTTACTTTATGAATCTCAGGCAGTGCTCTTGCTGGAATGTATTCCAGGGGGTATGTGAGTTTTAGAAAATCTTCCGCATCTCCCCCTCTTACAATAAACATGTCCATTCTTAAACGAACAGCGGGATTCCTCGTAAACTCATCCAATATATCCGAAATGCCATACTTAGCTAAAGATTCCCCGATAATAACAACCTCTCGATGACCGCCAAACACATATCTGGATAGTCGCTGCTGGATATGTGAAATCGCTTCAATAATCGTTCGGCCATTCTCCGAAACGGTGAAAACCGACTTATCCTTCCCTTTCTCCCCGATGCTTGCATTGAAAGGACTCAGAATCTGCAGCGTGCATCGAATCGTGCCATCGTTATTCAGATCAACACCTAAAGCGGTTTCAATGGCTTGATCATTCAGTTCCTTGCTATCCCAGCAACCCGTTACAAGGGTTCCTAACATAGCCATATTGATAGTTAGGAACAAAAATTTGCGCATCATGACTGCCTCACCCGCTTGTTGGCATGATGGCGCAAGATTCCGACTACCCATAACAATAACGGTATAGCGATGATATTAAGGGGAAGCACGATAAACTGCCAAATATAGACGTGTCCTATAACGGCTTCATTGATGTTTTTTGGCAGCAGCGACAAACACAATACCGTTGGAGCAACTACCCACAGTAGTTTTCTCCATTGTTGTACATTGAACCATTGTGCTGTCCCATATACGGCTGCAAAAAGGACAAGCGATGATTTGATGAACATTGAGAACATCCAAACGACCACTGCAAAGAAGTCTAAGTTTTCAATAAAGCCGAAAACGGAAATAAGCCGCGTCATATGGTAGTAAGGAAACCAGAGGCGGTAAGAAAGATTGGGACCGAATGTTGTAATGATGACGATCATGGATAGGACGATCATGAGAATCGATACCAATAGCCCCCATAATGCCTTTGGAGCAGACTTGCGCATGTCCACTGCAAAACAAAATACCATACTAAATACAACCACATCTCCAAAAAAGGAAAGCGGCGTAACACTTCCTTTGACGATTGATCTCCAGCCTGAATCGGTGTAGATAGGCGTAATTTGGTTCCAATCCATGTTGCTTAGGTTGAACATACAGGTAAAGACAACCATAAAAAGAATTAACGGCCCCATAATCTCGCTGCATCGCGCTATACCTACAATTCCTCCAACATAAACGATATAAACGGCTAAGATCAGCATCATGAGAGACAGGATGAAGATAGGCGTCTTGTTAAAGAGCGTAATGTAAATAAAATCAGTGGAGCTGCGCAAAACCATTCCACCCTCCACATACCACATAAGGAGATAAGGTATCGCGATCATTCTTCCTCCCCACTTCCCAAGTATGGACTGGGAATATTGGATGATGGATTGATTAGGGAATATCACGTTCACTTTCATCATGACGAATAACACAACTGCCCCCATGAATCCTCCTAGGGCAATCGATATCCATGCATCTTGCTTGGCCATTTCGATAGAATGAGGCAATGCATATAGAATCCCTAGGCCGGTTACAACACAGATCATCAGCCAAAATAACTGTATTCCGGTTATCTTCATTTACAAAACGCCCCTACTTCATGAAGTGATCGCACAAAGCTAATCTATTTTAGGCTCGAATTGTTCCATGCTTTCCTTCGTATCTTCTGAAAATCTCTTTATATCCAATCCCGTATTGGATCTAGGACGATTCGCTGCCCAACGAGGCACCCTGATTAGGATGTCCAAGAGATTGCCTGGCACCTGCGGTGCTAGAGGTGAAAGATAAGGCACACCAAAGGAACTGAGATTAACGACATGAATAAGGAGCATGATCAGTCCGAAGCCAATTCCGTAAAACCCAACCGTTCCCGCCAAGATCAGCAACGGAAACCGCAGGAAACGAAAGGCCAATCCTAAGTTGTATCGTGGGATGGCAAACGAAGCGATCCCAGTAAAAGCAACAACAATGACCGTAGGCGCTGAAATAATGCCTGCATGGACAGCAGATTCTCCGATAACCAACGCCCCTACCATGCCGACCGCAGAGCTTGCCGGTTTAGGCAGCCGAATCCCCGCCTCCCTGAATGCTTCAAACATCAATTCCATCAAAATGGCTTCGATCACAGCTGGCAGAGGAACCCCTTCTCTAGCAGCAGCGATACTGAACAGCAGATCAGCTGGAATAAGCTGAGGATGAAAGGTCGTTGATGCGACATACAAGGAAGGGAGAAGAAAGGAAATGCACAGCAGTAGAAAGCGCAGCCAGCGAATAGCTGTTGTATAGATAAAGTTCTCGTAATGGTCTTCTGCCGATTCCAATGCCGCCCAAAAAGTAAGAGGCACGATAAGTGCAAAGGGCGATCCATTCACCATTATGGCAATTTTGCCTTCCAGCAAGCTAGAAATGACGACATCTGGCCGTTCGGTGTTTTGAACCGTAGGAAACGGCGAGTAGGGTGCGTCCTGTATGTAGTCTTCAATGTATTCCGAATCTAGAATCGCATCGATCTTTATGCTTCCAACTCTCTTGCGGACCTCGTCTAGAATGGAGGGTTCAGCAAGAGTTTCGATATACACAATTGCCACATCTGTTTGTGATAAGGTTCCAAGGGTTAAAGGTTCTATTTTTAACAGTGGGCTTTTCAGTTTCTGACGCAGCAGTCCCGTGTTTGTCCGTATATTCTCATTAAATCCTTCTCGCGGCCCTCGGACAACCGATTCTGTAGCAGGTTCAGACACTTGCCGCTTCTCAAATTCTTTGAGATCTGCAATTAATATTTTATTGGACTCTTTAGCGAAAATAGCAACTTGACCGCCTAGTATGCTTTTAACCGTTTCCTGTACATCTTCCGTTTGTGTTGCTTGCCTGGTTGCGAGCGTGTCCACAATCTGATTGGCAAATGAATCATCGTCATCATCGTTCAATCCTTGGACAATTAGTGGTTTCAGCACCGTTTCTTCCAAACTTTTCGAATCAATGAGCCCATCTACATAGATGAGCAGGGCTTTCATGTCATTGCCTATTCGGATATGTCGATATTGTACGTCTGAGCAATTATGAAGGATCTCCTTCATGGTCTGCTCATTTTGTTTGATGTCCTTAGTAAACTGGTATTTATAAAGGTGATTCCAACCATAATCCTCAGCCCCCGATGTTTGAGACGTTGAGGAGGGTCGTGTTGTTCGCTTGGAGATGCCAGACATTAAGCAAGCCCCCTGAAAGGTAATAGGTACCTTGTAGGCTTCCCATTTCCATCAACTTCATACGAATTCGAAATATTCAACCTTATAGGTTTACAACAAAACAAGCGATCCATCGAGTACGTTCATCTCGAGAATCGCTTGTTTTCTATAGCAGGTGTGATTAGTGGATGATATCCTTCATCTGTATGGCAATGAAGAACAAAACCTTAGACTTTCCCTTAATTGCAGCGGCTGTATCCGCAGTTAGCGCAGGTCTTGCAGCCTTCGACGTTCAGCAGAGATGCTGTGCCGCAGGATGGACACAGATCACGGGAATCCGAGGAGCCCTTCATGCCGATCGTCACAGCCTTCGGTTCAATTGTAGCCGCAATCGGTGCCGGCTCGATCACATTAGGCTGTGGACCTGTCTCATTGATGTGATTCTCAAGCGCCTTCGCTACTGCATCTGCGATGGATTCCACACGATTGGCTCCGAAGCCGATTGCACCAGAACCACCAATGCCTTTCAAGTGCTTGATCAAGAGCTCTACTTTGTTGCCATGGTCGCCATAACGAAGGAACAAGGAGCATACACGGCCAAGCGCTTCTGCCATTGCGAATACGTCTGAACCTGCCTTGCCTACATTCAGGAAGATTTCCGCTGGAATATGGTCGTAATCGTTGATCGTAATGTATGCCATTCCGAATGGCGTGTTGATCTTATAGGTTGCACCGCGAAGCACTTGCGGACGACGCAGATACGCATTGCCGTTCGAACCATTCGCATCGCTTGCAGGCTGAGCAGGCTTGCTTGCAGCCGTTATCGCTGCGGACTCACTTACCACTTCTGATTGAACCTCAGCTTGAGCTTCCTCTTTCTTTCCATCTTCCTTCTTCTCTGTCGTCAATACCTGTGTATCGCGGCTTCCGTCACGATAGATCGTAACACCCTTACAGCCAAGGTCGAACGCAAGCTCATATAGACGCTTGGTATCTTCAACTGTAAAGTCGTTCGGCGCATTCGCTGTCTTCGAGATGGAGCTGTCTACCCAGCGCTGAATCGCAGCTTGCGCACGGATATGATCCTCTGCGCTCAGATCCATAGCCGTAATGAAGTAATCCGGCAACGGTTCACCAGGATGCGCATCCAGCCACTCCTGTGCGATCGGTACAAACTGCTCATCGAAGCCAAGACGGCTTTGACGGAAGTACTTAAACGCAAAGTAAGGCTCGATTCCTGTAGAAGTTCCCACCATTGTACCTGTTGAACCTGTTGGTGCTTGCGTAATCACGGTCACATTGCGCATGCCATTGACGCGAATGGATTCTCCAACTTCCGGATACTCCTCTACGATATTTTTCATAAAGCCGCTTTGCAAATACTTTTCCGTATCAAAGGCCTGGAAGGAGCCCTTCTCAGCCGCAATCTCACTCGATGCAAGATAGGCTTCACGAGCGATGAAGCCATACAGCTTATCGAGAAACGCCAACGATTCTGGCGAGCCATAGCGGATGCCAAGCTTGATCATCAGCTCTGCAAGACCCATGGAGCCGAGGCCAACACGGCGTTCGTTTTGTTGGTTTTCTTTATTTTTCTCAAAATGATAAGGTGTCTTATCAATGACATTATCCAAGAAGCGAACGGAATAACGAGTTACAAGACCTAGCTCATCCCATGCCACATCATGATTCTCTTCATCATAGAACTTGGATAGATTGATCGCGGACAGGTTGCAGACACCCCAAGCCGGGAGTCCTTGCTCTCCGCAAGGGTTTGTACAAATGATCGGGTTGAAGTACCAGCTGTTTGACATTTGGTTGTAGTACTCCATGAACACAACGCCTGGCTCTGCAGACTTCCAAGCAGATTCAATGATCGTATGCCATACGTCTCGCGCACGAACGGTGCGATAAGGGATCACTGCTTTGCCAAGGCTCTTCCACTTATCAAGGTCGCCATCCCACAGCTCGTTATATTCAGGATCTGTCGTATCTGGGAATACAAGCTCCCAGTCCAGGTCTTCTTTCACTGCCTTCATGAATGCATTGCTGACACATACAGAAAGGTTCGCATTCGTGACTTGGCCTGCAGTTTGCTTCACCGTAATGAAATCCTCAAGATCAGGATGCCAGTCGTTGATCATGAGCATGAGTGCTCCCCGACGGCTGCCGCCCTGCTCAATCAAGCCGGTCGTATAGCTGAAAAGTCCGCCCCAAGACACAGAGCCGCTGGATGAGCCGTTTACACCGCGAACAATGGCACGTCTTGGACGCAAGGAAGATAAGTTGATGCCTACACCGCCGCCGCGAGCCATAATTTCTGTCATTTCGGACAAGGTTTCCATAATGCCGCCACGGCTGTCCTTTGGAGAAGGGATGACATAGCAGTTGAACAGGGTCAATTCTTCGCTCGCGCCTGCGCCAGCTGCAATGCGTCCGCCGGGAACGAGCTTCCAATCATCAAGAATGGTGCGGAACTTCGCTGTCCACTCTGCCTGCTTCTCCGGCGCTTCGACAGAAGCCATCGCGCTTGCGAGACGATCCCACATCTCTTCTGGAGTCTTCTCTATCGTTAGAGTAAGCTTCTCAACGCTGGATTCCACGACTTCCCCACTTCTTAGTCTAACGGATACGATGTTTCCATGGCGTTCAATAACTTCTCCAACCTCTTTGGCAGGGAACTTCGGATCATCCTTCGTTAGGACGAGCACAACGTCTCCCACCTTTGTTTGACTTGTATCTGCATTCTTTCTCGCGTAGCGATCTAGAAATATCTTTTCACTTAGGCCTTCCAAGCGCTGCTCTTTCTTCTCGGTACTCAACAATAACGACCTCCTGTGTATGGTATTCAACAACTGCACACCATCTATATTTAGTATCAAAATATATGTAGTCCATCAACATATTGTGTGCCTTAATTATTTTACTATACCGAACGCTTGTTTTCTAATGGTTATAGATGGATGGAAACCTTCGAAAAATCGATTGTAGCGTTAACATTATAGGTTTTGCTCTATCAATCTCATTCATGCTTAATTTTGAGAGAAATCATTCAAATATACGAACAGTTCATGACAATTCCGTGAGCATTGTCTTCACCAATGCAGCAGTTCAAAGTTATGAATATTGCAAAAGAGGCGCATACTACATCTACATCACATGAATCCATGGGAGGTCCAATTCGTGAACAATGGATATTCGCCGCTCGGAACTGATAGTCTCGTGCCCATTCGCTTTGACAAGAGCTGGATGGAGTCGTTCCAAAGTCGTATCGAACGCAATGGTCCATGGGACGACTGGACATGCTTTCAGCTTGCCTACGAGGCGGAGCAAGCCAAACAAATCCACTCTTTTGACGAGCTGCAATGCTTGAATCATCTTACCAACGTGGAGCCACTTCCCCATCAGCTGGATACAGCCCGCAAAGTGCTGCATGAGATGAGAGGTCGTGCTATTCTAGCCGACGAAGTGGGTCTTGGCAAGACGATTGAAGCGGGTCTCGTATTAAAGGAATATATGATTCGAGGCCTCGTCAAAAAGGTGCTGATTCTAGTACCCGCTTCTCTTGTTCTTCAGTGGGTGCGAGAGCTTAATCATAAATTCGGCATTCCTGCCATTGCGCAAAAAAAGGAATACCACTGGAGCTCGCCTGTTGTTGTTGCCTCGATGGACACCGCAAAGCGCGAGCCGCATCGCACGTATTTGCTTAACCAGGATATCGATATGCTAATCATAGATGAAGCACACAAGCTCAAGAATAAGAAAACGACGAATTATCAGTTCATCGTCCAAATGAGAAAAAAATACTGCATGCTGCTTACCGCAACACCTGTGCAGAACGATATGAACGAGCTGTATAATCTTATCACACTGCTAAAGCCCGGCCAGCTAGGCGGGCAGGGAGAATTCAGCGCTAATTACATGTTAGACAAGCGTGTGCCTAAGAATGAAGATAATCTGCAGCAGACGCTTTCCAAGGTCATGATCCGCAATCGACGCGGCGAGGGCAGCGTTCAATTTACGAAGCGAATCGTTAAAAATGTCCCGCTTGTGCTTTCACCAGACGAACAGGCGCTATACGATGGCGTTACTCAGTTTATTCGCGAGCAGTATCAGGAGAACGGACAAGACTTTGGCAGCATGTTCTCGATGATTACGCTGCAGCGAGAGGTATGCTCAAGCCGCGATGCCGTATTTGTGACTCTAGTCAATCTTGCAAAGAAGCTCTCTGAGGACTCTCCGATCCGAGAGCGAATCTGGGATCTGATCGATCTCATCAAGAAGGTGACATCGAACACAAAGGCTGAGACTGCGATGGAACTTATTCGCGGCATGAATGACAAGGTCATCGTCTTCACGGAGTACCGGGCGACTCAGGAGTATTTGCTGCAGTATTTTCACAAGCATGGGCTTATGGCGGTTCCTTACCGAGGAGGCATGAATCGAGGGAAAAAGGATTGGATGATGGATCTGTTCCGCGGACGAGCGCAGGTCATGATTGCAACGGAAGCGGGCGGCGAAGGCATTAACCTTCAGTTCTGCCACCATATGATCAACTTCGATCTGCCATGGAACCCAATGAGAGTCGAGCAGCGCATCGGTCGCGTGCACCGACTTGGCCAGTCCCAAGATGTGAAGATTTATAACCTGTCTACGAGAGGTACGATCGAAGAGCATATTTTGAATTTGCTTCATGAAAAGATCAATATGTTTGAGAGCGTAATTGGACGCCTGGATATGATTCTTGAACGCTTGGAACAGCAGGATAATTGGGAGCAGAGCATCTCTCGAATCCTGTTGGAGGCCAAGACAGACGAAGAAATTAGGCAGCAGGTCGATTCACTTGGCCGCTCTATCAATTCTATAAAGGACGAATTGCACACGAACCTCTCCCCTAATGAGAAAGAAGCAACCATTCAAAGCTTCCTTAAGATTTATAGTCATGGATCGGAGGTGCAGCCATGAACACCCAGCAGATCGAAAACTTTGTCATGCGCTATCTTGAATCCATGGAATGTCAAGTCATGGAGAAGACGCCAGTCTATGTGACGGTAAAGCTATCTGAACAGGCGGATCGCGCGCTGACGAATCGTCCCTACTATTGGGGCTTTGTAGATCGAACAGGCGCAGAGCCCGAGACGATGCGCTTTACGTTTGTATTTGATCCAGCGAAGCTGCCACCAGAGCGAGGACCCGTCAGCTATGTGACAGCGCCTGTGGGACAGCCTTCAGGCAGCGCCGCTCCTGACCAGGTCCAGGATCCGATCATGGGACGCTACTTCGGCGTTGCACCAGCCTTTACCGGCGGTGGCGGCGGAATCGGACGCATCCCAAGGGAAAATGTTCATTACGGCAGCCCAAGGCTCGAAAGTATGATGCAAGCGGCCGCTGAGCAAGGCCGCTTCGTGTCTCTATTCGATCAAGGCTACGCTGAGCATCGGCCGGTATCACGCGGTCCTAAGCGCTCTCTTGCCTATGAGCCTTGGCTTATGCTGAATCTTAAGGTTGAATTCGCTTGTGATTTAAAACGGGAAGAGATACATTCGTTTGGCATATCGCTTCATTCCGGACATCTGGCCGAGCAATTTATGGAGCAGCTTCAGCAAAGAGATATGTCACCGAAGCTTCCAAATCATGTGCATACCGTACCTTCACGATTTACCTTTGAACAGGGCGTGCTGCTCATTGAGGATCAGCTCAAGCAGCATCTGCAGGATATTGACTTAGCCTGGGCCATTGAGGCCAGTGAACGTTTAGAGGAAGAGCTGGACCGTTTGGACGCCTATTATATTCCGCTGCTCAAGCAGGAGCAGGAGGCTAAGGCGGCAGGCATTTCGCAGGAGAAAACCCCTCAAGCTGGTGCAGCACGTAAAGCCGCCAAGAATAAAGACGCTATGGTTAACCTTAATCTTTCTACTTCCTTTGACTCTAAGGAGAATCAAGAGGAATTGGACGTTCCCTCCATGATGAGTCTAGAGGAACAATACAATATGAGGCGTCAAGAGCTGGAATGGCAATTTGAGCCTCGAATCGAAGTGCATCTCATCAATGCGGCTCTCGTTCACTTGCCTTACGGCCAGTCATGAGCCGTTTTTCCTTTTTATCTGCAACCATGCGACATGCTTGCCGCTCGTTCTGATTCTTCCATGCACAACAACCGATCAGTTGAGGATATCTGTCATGTAACGTCAAAAATAGAACGAATCTGCACCGCCACGATCCACGTATTGCGACAGTCTTTGTACAAGCCATCCTCTACAATTAAAGAATAAATATGAATAAACAGGGTACACCATTAATACAATAGAATGTTGCGGACAAATAGAGGTGATTGATGAATATGGCAAATAAAAATGGATGGAAGCAAGGATTGTGCATGGCAGCAGCTGCAGCCGTTACTTCGGCGGTTTGTGCGAGTATATCTTATTTATTAGTAGGGGCACTTCCACAACTTCCCCTGCTTTCTTCAGTTAAGCACGTCACGTCTCCGATCACGATCATACAAGAAGCAGCAGCGCATCCGTCTGCTTCTCAGCACTCCTCATGTACACCCTTCATTGATGCAGGAGCAGACCGATATGCACAATCCTCTTGCATTCATGTGACAAGCAGTTCTCATCCATATAAGAAGCAGCACGCTGTCAGTCATAAGCAAGTATTGGATGAGGCAATTGGACAAGCCATAGCAGCACTATCCAAAAATGAGCCTTTCACAAGCTGGAAGCATGCAAAAACGGAGGTTCAGCCATTAGGTCCCGGAACGCACGGATATCTCGTTCGTATTTTAGACCGAGGCAATCAGTCATTAGGCTATTTTATTCTTCATGTGAATGAACAAGGGGATTATAAGCTAACAGAATACGGTGCCGGTTCCGAGCTTCCTTATGATCGTCTTACACTAGCAGAAGCCTTAAAGCGCAGTGGTTATAAACAAGATGAGATGAAAGTCGAGGCTATATATCCATCCGCGTTGATGGCGCTGTGGAAAGTGAGCGCTGACGGAGAAAGTCGTTATTTTGATGCGTTTACAGGTGAAGAAATTCCTTATAGGGAACAACCACTAACAAAAATAAATTCAAATCGATATGGATCACCGATTATCCTGCCTGCCTCTACGCCGGATTCCATTACACAAGTTAACAAACGGAAGATTCAGAGCAGTTCTGAAACAAAGGACATCCTGTCATTATGGATGCCAAATGCTGCTCGCATAGGTGGATCGTTTGATCCTTATGAGAACATTCAATGGATGACCAAAAAAAGTACGTGGAGCAAAAGCGATGCCGCACAGAAGCTGTTAAAGTGGGAACCGAAATCCCAATCACGTCTTGTATATGTCCATACGGCTACGAAGCAGGACATTCGAATCCCATACGCGCTGCGTGGCAAACAAGCATGGTCTGCCGCTATTGTTGATGATAGTGGTTCCACAGCTGTTACTCCAGATCAAAATCGTTCTAACCGATCCACAAGCTATTATTACGGGTTAACCTTACAGTCGAACGACAAGGTTATACGGTGGATTCAGCAAAATGATCTGCTTGATGAAGGCTATCTGGTTCCTTTCACATCCTAATTCATAAAGGCGCACCGAAAACGTCTATCATGACTCGGGTGCGCCTTTTTTGTGTGATTTGATTGGTGCTCATCATGTGGCAGACTTTCTCCATCGTACCTTCGCAATCTTCCCAGTATAGCGAACGATTCGCTTCACGATAGGCTTGCTTGAATCACGCCAATCAGTCGCCCACATTTTGAATCCGAAAGGCATTAATCCAAACCAGCGAACAAGCCATGGCTCACGCTTTTTCTCCTTCCGTTCCTTCCTGCGTTCCTGTCTGGTTTCCTTCGGAGTATCCATGTACGTAACCACACGCTGCGTAATGTACTTGATTAGGTCATCACTTTTCGCCATAAAAACATCACACCTCCCTATTCTTTTTATTGAAGCAAGACACTTCCTGCTGCTTCTCCCTTTATCACTTAGATCCGTGATGATATCGAAAACATTTAGGAAAGCCGCATCTCGGATTAACGTCGTTCTTCATTCATCTTTAGATGAAGCAGCTGCTATTAGTGTTAGCGGGAGTCGGTCGTTCTAAACCCTCATCCATTTCCAGCAGACGCATAGAATGGACTTCATCCGATTCGCGCATCATACGGTTAATGAATTGGAGAAAAGAGGTCCGACGCATGAACAAGCATTTCTCGATTCGTCTAAGCATGCTCATTGCAGCCTTATTGCTATACATGTCGCTACCTGCGGCACCTGCTGCTTCCCTACCTTCAGGCGGATCTGAACAGCAGCCCATTGCGCATGTCTTCACCCAGCGATTTGTTCTTATTGATGCTGGACATGGTGGAATTGACGGAGGAACCGTTCACGGAAATCTTAAGGAAAAGGATATTAATCTCGCCATTGCTCAAAAGCTGTATCTTCTTTTAAAAGCGAAAGGCGTGCCCGTTATTCTTAATCGAACGGGCGATTATGCTTTAAGTGATGATAACCGATGGTCAGCCACCAGGTCCCGTCACAACCGAGATCTAGCTCAACGAAGACAATTAAGCGAGGAGGTGCCGATATCCATGTTTGTCAGTATTCATGTAAACTGGGGAAAAAACGCTTCTAAGCGGGGGCCTATGGTCCTGCATCAGGAAGAAGGCAGAAGTCAGGCACTAGCCTTTCTTATCCAACAAGAGCTAGAGACCCTTGCTCCATCGCCCGTTCTTCCTGAGACCGGATCAAAATATTACTTACTGCGACGTGTCAAACAGCCAGCCGTTATTGTTGAGACAGGATTCATCAGCAATGCAAAGGATCGAAAGCTCCTTACCAGCCGACTGGGCCAGTCCTTAATCGCACAGCGCTTATGCGACGCTATCATCCATTACCATGCGTTATATTATTGAAGTGGGATACGTCCCTTGTAAGCAAGCTCCGATATACGCACGAATTGATACTGATCTTTTACCTTAGGGACAGAACGATGGAGTACAGCTGCTGTCTTCTGTCCTTGGGTACCCACATGGCCGATAGTGATGCAGGCAGACTGATACGACAATATCTTCCTCACCTCTTCCCATTGCTTTGCGATGTGGGATTCAGTATGAAGATCATCAAGGAATACTTGGTTATATACGATCGATACACCTAGTTCCTCTGCAATTTCTCCGGCAACGGATCGGTAATTGGTTTTGCTGTCCAAGTAATACAGACCCTTCTCTTTACATACGCGAAGCACAATGCGCATAATCCGCTTGTCACCAGTTATTTTTGAGCCCATATGATTATTCATTCCAACAGCGTATGGAACAGCATCAATGGCTTCACGAAGTCGTTGCTCGATCTCGATATCGCTCTGACTCGATAAGATCGCTCCAGGCCCAAGCCAACTTGCCTTCCCATGTTTAGGCTCCATGGGCATATGGACAATCACTTCATGTCCAAGACTGTGAGCAGCCTCTGCGTCCTGCTTGGAGCTAGGCAGAAAAGGCATTACCGCCACCGTGATAGGTACAGGAAGCTTGAGCATTTCTTCTGTGCCTCTCATTCGATTGCCAAAGTCATCGATAACGATCGCGACTTTCTTATTGACAGCAGAATGATCCGATTTCTGAATGATTGAACGAGCATAGATGGATGGAATGTTCGGAACAGAACTGCTAAAGAGAATAACAATCGCAAAAGCAAGCCCTATTTGTTTAATTCGTAAATGGTTACATAAAGTTATTTCTGTTTTCCATTTTGACCCTTTGCGCATAAATGATCCTCCAGTGTTTATACTCCATGTAAATGGATACAGGTTAGTATGTGTACCATGGGAAGAAACATGCGTTAACTGGAATAATTCCGATCTAATCGAAGGATCCTTAGGCTGTTTAATTGACAACCACTCTAAAAACCCCTAAGATAGTAATTACGCAAAAAAACGAAGAATGCAGGTGATTTACGATATGTCCTATCAACCTATCGTTAAGCATGTAGACGCAAGTGACGACAACCAATCGGTTGGCTTGAAGCAGTTAGTCGTTACGATGCATGATGGAACACAGCTTCGATTGTTCAACAACAATGGTAAGAAGACGATCAATCGTTTGCTTACAATCCCATGCCCAATCTGTCGCAAAGATTTCTACTGCAAGTGCTTTGATCGCTTCGTCGATGTGATCGATGAGCAAGTTCCTGAAGAGAACTGGAAATAGCATATTGCTGCTCCAATACATAAGGGGCGTTCCCGCTTTTAGCTTAGCGGGAGCGCCCCTTATGTTTACCCAGGTATTACTATTGAACAGCCTTTAATCTCCACATGATGCTGCCAAAGTCACCATGAGGGACTTTCACAGGCATTCCCGCATACATCAATTCATCCCCCTGATACACTTCGCCCGTTTCCAAGACTTCGTATAGCTTCGCCGGGTCTAGTCCCTGCATGCGAATATATGGAATAGGCCCATTGCCAACAATGGAAGCAGAGACGTAGGTCCATACAGCCTGCGTCTTATCTCTAGATACATACATCCATGAGGCATGACCGTTCTCTGTTGGATTTACGAGGCGATACTGATCACCGAACAACACGATCGAACGAATGCTCTTATACAATTCGACTTGCTCGCTAACTACTTTCTTCTCCTCATCCGTAAGCTTCGTCAGATCCTGTTCATATCCCAGCACCCCTGCCATAGACACATGCCCCCTTGTCTGGAGTGGTGTCGTTCGACCCATGATATGATTCGGAACGGCCGATACATGTGATGCCATGGCGCTCGCAGGATAGACAAGACTTGTTCCATGCTGGATCGCAAGCCGTGCAATCGCATCGGTATTGTCGCTTGTCCACGTCTGCGGCATGTAGTAGAGCATGCCAGGATCGAACCGTCCGCCTCCGCCTGAGCAGCTTTCGAATAGAATGTGTGGAAAGCGATTCGTGAGCTTCTCCATCATGTCATAAAGATTCAGCATATAGCGATGAGCCGTTTCACGCTGACGCTCTGGCGGCAGCGCAGGCGAGCCGATCTCAGTCATGTTACGGTTCATATCCCACTTCACGTATACGATCGGCGTGCTTTCCAATACCAAAGCGATCTGATTATAGATGTAGTCGCATACTTCCCTGCGGGAAAAGTCAAGCACAAGCTGCCTGCGTCCTTCTGTCCGGCGGCGCCCCTCCACATGCAAGCACCATTCAGGATGCGCTCTGTACAGATCGCTGTCTGGAGACACCATCTCCGGCTCGAACCAGAGCCCGAACTTCAGATTCTTGCTGTGGAAGTCTTCGTATACGCCATGCAGCCCGTTTGGCAGCTTCTTTCGATCTTCCACCCAGTCGCCAAGCGAGCTGTTATCGCTATCGCGTCTGCCGAACCAGCCATCATCAAGCACAAACATTTCGATGCCAAGCTCGCTTGCAACCGAACCAATCTGACCCAGCTTCTCTGCATTGAAGCTGAAATACGTGGCCTCCCAATTATTCACTTTCACAGGACGAACTTCATCCCGATAAAGACCGCGGCAAAGACGTTCTCGGTATAAACGATGATACGTTCTTGACATCTCTCCTATGCCTTCATAGGAATATACCATCACGACCTCCGGCGCCTGGAAAGACTCTCCGCTGTCCAGCAGCCACGAAAAGTCAAACGGATTGATACCCATGAGCACACGAGTCGTTCCGTACTGATCAACATCTGCTCGACCGACAAAGCTTCCGCTATAGACGAAGCTAAAGCCGTATGCTTCTCCACTGCTCTCCGTTGCATCAGGAGATACCAAAGCAAGGAATGGGTTATGCTCATGCCCGCTTGCACCACGGCGACTCTCAATTGCAACGGCCCCGCTAGTCAGCGGAGTGCGCTTCACATGCCGCTCTCTTGCCCATGTGCCGGCGAGATGAATCATCTCATACTGATCATGATGGAAATCAACCGCTGCGCTCAATGCCGCTTCCAAGCGAACAGCATGCACGTTCTCGTTAATGATGCGAGCAGATCGGGTAATAACGTCGCGGTCTTGGTAGACACTGTATTGCAAGATCACTTTTAGCCCGCTCACGCGATCTTGCAGCTCAATCTCAAGCGTATCTGCCTCTTCGTCCTGCTCAACATATACGGCTGGCAATCCTTCAAGGCGAGGCTTGCCTTTATTTATGCGGTGCGTCACATACTCAATCTCTGTCGCAGAGGTACCATCCGCGTAGCGCAGCTCTAGCGCAGGATGTCTAAAATCTCCTGTACCGTAAGCAGGGTATTCTTGCGGCAAGGTATCCAGCGTCATCGTTGATTTCGACGAATCCCAGTTCGGGCTGAAGGATGGTCGCTGGGCATAGTGAATAAAGTGCTGCATTCCTCCACTTACCCTTCTTCCCCAATACACATGAGCAAGGAATCTCCCATCTACAATCTGCATGACATAGCTTGTCTTTGGTGTGTGCAGGTAAATAAGCTGATCCTGCTCGTTAACATGAATGCTCATGAATACAGCCACTCCTCAAAATGCTTTTTCCTTATAGTAAAGTGCCATGCTTTATGCTGAACATAGGATAGGTACAGCTATATATGGAGAAATGTAGGATGAAGGCCTGCAGGCAAAGCTGCAGGCTGGTCGCAATCACTGTGCATCACGATATGAACACCCTGTTCCGCAGATGCATGGAAGCCATGCATGGTCTCCAATACATGGTACGCAAGCCTTCCGCTTGCCCGATGCGCCGTGCCTCGCGCAATAGCAGCTGCCATTTCCGCCGCGCCCAGCCCTCTTGCATTTTCAGCATAGCCATGTGTAAGCTCTATTTCCTTCCACTCCGACTCGCCAGACTTACGCAGCATGACCTTTCCTCCGAAATCATTCGGGTCTGGCACAAGCAGGCTGCCTCCTGTGCCGTACACCTCCATCCGCGGAAGAACAGATCCACCTGGGATATCAAAGCTTGTCAGCAGCGTCGCAATCGGACCTGCCTTGAACTCCATAATCCCCGCTACATGTGTAGGAACCTCAACTCGAATCTTCTCTCCAGCTTTCGGCTCACTTGTAATCGTTCTTTCCGGGGCCGAGATCCGGGCTGCTCCTGTCACGCGATGGATCGGACCCAGCATGGCAATCAATACCGTTATATAATAAGGGCCCATATCAAATAATGGGCCGCCACCCTTCATGTAATAGAAGGCAGGATCAGGATGCCAGGATTCATGCCCGCCGCTCATCATAAAGGCTGTCGCTCCAACAGGGGTACCGATGGCCCCTTCTAGAATGAGCTTCACGCAAGTTTGAATTCCACCCCCAAGGAAGGTATCTGGAGCACCTCCAACATACAAGCCCCTTGCTTCTGCAACACGAAGAACCTCTTTCCCTTCTTCCAATGAAACGGCAAACGGCTTCTCCACATATACATGCTTGCCTGCTTCAAGAGCCTGCAAATTAACCGCTGCATGAGCCTTTGGAATCGTCAGATTAATGATCAGGTCAATCTCAGCATCCATAAGCATGTCTTCGACTGACAATGCTCGGATCCCATATTGAAGCCCCTTTGCCTCCGCACGCGATCGATCCAGATCCGCAATTGCAGTAATCTCCATTGATTCAAATCGACGGCCATTTTGAAGATAAATACCGCTAATATTCCCCGCACCTATGATTCCTGCCTTTAGCATCGATACACTCTCCTATCATCTGAGGATGATTCTAAAACAAACACTTGCGGCATTTGTGCTGCATCCTTACTCTCCTGCGGAGCACCAATGGAAGCCTCTTTTCATCAGTTCTTTGACGATAGGCTGATCAAGCACGGATACGTTGTGGCCAAGCGAATTATAGTACACTCGTCCTTTTCCCCAGCGCTTCGTCCAAATAACCGGCATATCAACCTCCCCATTGGCGGCATGGGGTCCAGATTCCGCTTTGAAGCGCGTTGTAGCCAATACCTCCACCACAGGATCCACATGAAGATAATACTGCTCTGTCTTCACGGTAAAGTCCTCTATTCCATCCGTCAGCGGGCTGGAGGCTGTCTTGAAGTGAATGGTGTATTCCACGCCATCATTGCCAGGGTGCGCAACCCAATTGCCACCTGTCATAAACTGCCAATCGACATTGTCGCGAAAGGCATCGCACATTCCGCCATGGCAGCCCGCAAGTCCTACACCGCTTTGAACAGCCATCGAGACATGTTCCACAAGCGTCTGGTCGATTGTGCCCATCGTCCAGATCGGAATGATCAGGCTCAGCTGCTTTAGCTTCTCTATGTCACGGAACGCTTCAAGAGTGTCGCTTACCTCAACATCGAAGCCGTCCTCCTCAAGCCATTTCCGAAATAAAGCCGCAACTTCTTTAGGTTGATGTCCCTCCCATCCCCCTTGAACGATTAATGCAGTAGGCATAACGATCCACTCCTCTTTGATTATGATAGTTACCTGTAATAGATTCATTTAATCTGATCGAATAATCGCACATCAATACAGATCAGCATATTTATAAAAATAATAGCACCTCACCTATATGATGCGAATGGCAATCACTTATGCAGGATCATGATGATAACGAAAATCAATGTATAAGCAGCATGGCGAAGATATCGTTAACATTCGTAAGCATGCTAGATGAAGGTATAAACACACAGGCCTCCTTCCGTTAAACCTCCATATGTTGATACCGCTTACATAAAAGTGCGATAAACACTTTCCATTCATCATGCAAACATCCACCATACATTTCTCGCAAGCTATGACAAGGCAGGGTAACTCACGCATTATTCCCCCTTCTATCTTTCTATGTCATAAACAAAAAATCATGATCCTTGCTTACTCACTTCACCACCTTGTCTGAATATCCTGCTAGCAAATGGAGACATTCTGTCTTTTTCAATGATTTGTCATAGGTTAAAAAAAACGCCCCTTTAGCCTCGATACAACTGTACTTGGCACAAGTACGTCTCTCTAAGCCAAAGGAACGCATTCGCTAGAAATATTTATTATCGCAGCAGGCTCTCCGCAGATTGGAGAACCGCTGCCATCTCAGCACGGGTCACGGCTCTTGTCGGGCGAAAGGTGCCATCTCCATAACCATCCAATACGCCTTGCTGTGCCAAGGCCTTAATCGAAGCACTTGACCATCGAGTAGTCGGCACATCCTTGAACGCCGTCGAACCGATTGCATGCTCTGTATCAAGCTTCAGCGTTCTCGCAAGCATCACGGCAAGCTGCTCTCTAGTCACCGCTTGATTCGGCCTGAAGCTTCCGTCTGCAAAGCCTGTGATGTAGCCAGCAGCTTGAGCCGCTTGAATATCGTTCCATGCCCAGTGATTCGCAGGCACATCCTTAAAGCTCACTTGCTCCGCTTGATCCGGTGCATTTCGATCTTGAATACGCATCAGCACACTTGCCGCCTGCGCTCTTGTTAAGGATTGATTTGGCGCAAACTGGCCATTTGCCACACCAGTCATCCATTTTTCATGGAACACAAATTCGATTTGATCCTTCGCCCAGTGACCAATCGTATCATAGAACAAGGTACCATTAAGCCAAGTCTTATAGTAATCCCACGTATTTCCAGATTCTTCATTCAGGCTCCAGTTGCCTGCGCCTTTCAGGTTATATTTGTTCACAAGCTGTAGCTTCGCCTTGATCGAGGCCTCATTTTCATACCAAACCGTATATTGGCCAGCAGACAGCGTTACTCCATGAATGACGGGCTTCTTATCAGACGCCTTGATCGTAAATGTAGCCTTGGCGGATTGCTGCGTAGAGTCGTAGCTTACTTTGCCGTTATAATCCTGAATCAGTTGTTCGACCAGATGATTCTGTATGCCAAGCCCTTTATAGCGGCCATCCGCACTCCAATAGCGGCCATAGAATGGAATCCCCAGCACGATCTTTTCACTTGGAACAGTCTTTAGTGCCTGCTTAATGGTCTTCTCCACCCAAGGCAACCCTGCGACAGGACCCGGAGCGCCGCCTTGATAACTTTCATCATAGGACATGATCATCAGATAGTCGCTGACCTTTGCGAGCGCTGCGTTGTTATAAGAGCCATGCCAGCCAGTCGTCCACCCCTCTGGGTTCGCTGCTACCGCAGTTGACACTTCCTTATGAGCTGGTATGGCTTCTCGCAATCGACGAACAAGATCGGTATAAGCATCCCGCTCCTTTTCGGTTACATTTTCAATGTCCACATTCACGCCATCCAAATTATACTTCTCGATTGCCTGCGCAACCTGCTTCGTTAAGGCTGCTCGATTGGAAAGAGCCTTCTTGCCTAACTCGCGGTCCCAATGGTTGCTTAAGAAAGGAACAACCTTGATGCCCCGCTTATGCATCTCTGCAACAAAGTTCGGGTCAACTGCCTCTGTCAGCTTCAAGGAACCGTCTGAATTCAAGTCAAAATAGCTTGGCGACACCATGTCAAGACTCCCCTTCGTTGAATCAACCGCTTGAACATATTTGCTAGGCGTACCAAAGTATATATAAGCCATCGCAAACCGATCCGTGCCGGATGACGAAGCGGCCATCGCTGGTATACTGGTCATACTTATCGCCAAGATCGTCAAGCCAATGATGGCGCCTTTTATGTACCTCTTTACACTCATGCTATGAATCTCCTCCCTTGTAAAAGATAGATTCATCTTGGCATGAGCAAATCTTCAGCAACAAGATCTAAAAATTGGTAGGATCATAGATTTATACCGTTATGCACAAATAAAACCTAGGTGTGTACTGAGGTTGAGCCATACCGCATGTATATTATGAGAAAATGATGAGAAAGGAAAGGGTTGACAATTGGTAAATCGTAGGCATCGAACGTCATCCTTAGACAGGGCGGACTTTTATTCCAGCAAAGCAAGTGAGAAGAAACATTTAAACAGTCTAAATGAATGACCTTTATCGGCTAAACCTTAAAGCTTTTGATTGGAAAAAATAGAGGAAAGACTGTCCTCCGCTACACTGCGAATCTATCCATTTGTGTCGTGGAAGACAGCCTTTATGTAACAATCCATTCCGCATACAAGCATGGATTACTTCGAAGCGAGCAGTTTCTGCTTCTCTTTATTCAAACTTTCAATCTCCTTATCGATGTCCGCATTTTCAGCCTTGGCAGCCTTTACGAAAGCAAGATGGTATTTGTAGTCCTTGTCATTTTGCAGGCCTGTCTGATCTTTTCCATACTTAGATCGAAGTTCGCCCAGCTTCTTCTCGCTGTCGCCAATGCTTTCGCTATTCGCCTTCATCTTTTCCTTATTCGCTTGGATCTTAGCGTTGATTTCTTCAATTCTAGTCAGGTTGGATGGGCCTGAGCCTCCTGTATCTTTACGATTCAGCTTTACCGCTCCATCCTCGTAGGATACCTGCAACCCCGTCATTTCGCCCACTTTGCGAACTGGCGCATACGTCACGCCATCAATGATGATCGCATCGGTATTCACCTTAGTGCTCCCTATATAAAGAGAAACCATCTTCTCCACTTTCTTGCCGACAAGCGAGCTGCTCGATGCCCATACGGCTGTTCCTCCACCTAGCACGGCCACACACAGTCCGATCATGATCCATTTCTTCATGATGATAACAGCACCTCCCAATCAGTTGTTGAATGAATGAAAATGAGTCTACCTATGTTTACACCACAGCAGGAAGTATGAATCCTATCATGTAGAGGTCACTGATAATGACCCCCCTCATGAAGCAATGCTCCGAATCTAACTATGTACGATTATAACGTTTTATGTCGCTTGGTGCTTTTCAATTTCGTCATCTTTATGTGAACGATAATCATCGATTTGGCTTTGGTGTGAATGATAAAGACAGCTTTTGAGTAAATGATGTCGGGTTTTGAGTAACGCTTTTTAACCGCTACTTCCGATATGCTGAACATGTAATGACCGATATCATCACGGGCAGATCAATAAGCGGTTGCCATCGTTAAACAAAACAAATATTGAACGGCTGGTCCAAGCTGATTTTAGACCGAATAAGGGAGGATTGCTTTCTTGCAGATCAACATCTATAAAGCATTATGGGGAATGGAAGGAACGTACGAGGAACAGTTCAAACGGATCGCTGAGGCTGGATATAAGGGCATTGAAGCTTCACTTCCCTCACCTAAGGATTCTGAACGCTTCAAAGCGCTTCTTCAAGAGCATCGTCTGGACTTTATCGCCTTAATCGCAACGAGCGGAGCAGATCACGCCCTATCCTTTGCTGAGCAGGTAGAGCGATGCTTGGACTTTAAGCCGCTGCTGATTAACGCTCACAGTGGGAAGGATTCAATGACCTTTCGTGACCAAGTTGCCTTTTTCACACAAGCACTGATGATTGAGGAGCAAGCAGGTATCCCAGTAGCCCACGAGACGCACCGTGGCCGTGCAATGTTTACCCCTTGGGGAACCCGCAATCTTATCGAAGAACTCCCCTCACTCAAGCTAACTGCAGATTTCAGCCATTGGTGCTGTGTCTGTGAATCACTGCTGCACGATCAGGAGGAGTGCCTTCGCTTTCTCTTCCCTCATGTCATTCACATTCATGCACGTGTAGGCTATGCGGAGGGTCCTCAGGTTCCTCATCCTGGAGCGCCTGAATATGCTGGCGAGCTTCAAGCTCATGAGGCATGGTGGGAACAAATCATCACAACAAAGCGTGCAGCAGGCTATACCGCGATGTCCATTACTCCAGAGTACGGGCCGCCGGGATATATGCATACGCTGCCATTCACTGGTCAGCCAGTGTCCGATCTATGGGAGGTATGCTTATGGATGGCTAATCGAGTTGAAGAGCAATTTCGTGCCCCGCTGGAAAATGCGACTTCTCATCAGTCTGGCTAGATAAGATTGTTGGTCTAACTTCATTGTCTTATCACTTCATTTAAGGACTCAGGAGGATGAACGAACACGATTATAGCGACAGCAAGATAGATCATCCAAACCAAAGGCATGGAAGAGACCTATTCTAATGAGCCACAGTCACCTAGTCTATCTATTGCTTGCAACAAAAAAAAGGTTCCAGAAAGAAGCCGGAACCTTTTTTTCATTTCACTTAATGATTGCTTTACTCTTCCTTTAGCTCGCTCATAATACGCTTAAATGCATCATTCATC
The DNA here is from genome assembly GCF_015558675.1 of Paenibacillus sp. 1001270B_150601_E10. Taxonomy (GTDB): domain Bacteria; phylum Bacillota; class Bacilli; order Paenibacillales; family Paenibacillaceae; genus Paenibacillus_B. Next base: position 628,282 of record NZ_JADMOL010000001.1, read on the forward strand.
TGACTGTGGATATGCACATTTTTGCTGCCTGCCACCTTAACAGCATAGCTAGCAAAGTTCAAGCCTGCGCCAAACAACTGAAGGGCACCGTTCGAAAGATCGCCTTGCTTCAACAGCCCGATGCCATCCTTCATAAAGTTCTGGCTCTCATCCCAGTGGCAATCCGCAATATACTTGTCCCCAGCATGGTACGCCTTCAAATTGTCGACGATCTTTTGCGCTGTCTCCTCTGAAATAGAAGCATCAAGCTCCATCAGCATCTGATTAATTGGCTTCACCAATTGCGCATATAGGCTGTCGTATGCCTCGCAGGTTTCCTTAATTTCTTGTCTCAAGTTCACATTATTCATGTGTACCCTCTCCTTCTTCTACTTTTTAAACACATTTGTATGTTATGTTATTACCCATATTAAACGATAAACAAATCATAACGAATGCAAATAATATCGTTGAATCGGAATAAAATGGATATGATGTGCAGCTCAGATCTTTGCGAAAAGCCTGATTATTTAAGGAGGGCCTATGAAAACAACGAATCTTTCCCATTACACAAAAGCTTTTGATCAAATCGCCCAATCTCGTTACATACAAGAAGCAATCGTCTACATCGAAAATACAAGCGGAGACTTTTCGTGGAGCAAGGGATTCGGAGGCAGAGATATCGATTCCCCACTGCTTATGGCTAGCATTGGCAAATTATTTACCACAACTTGTATACTTGCCCTTCGTGAGAAAGGCATGCTCTCGTTGGACGATAAGCTTACAACCTATATCGATAAAAGGAAATTAAGCGGACTGCATATCTATAAATCTGCCGATTACTCGCAAGACTTAACGATCTCCGACCTCCTATTCCAAGTGAGCGGACTGCCGGATATTTTTGAGGAAAGCAAGGATTCCACTAAGGCAAAGGCCATTAAGGAGGATTTCGCCTACTCCTTTGACGATATGCTGGATTGGACAAAGCAGTTGAAGCCGCACTTCGCACCACGTACAACAGGCCGGGCTCATTACGCGGACATTAATTTTGATTTGCTTGGAGAAGTGATTGAGAAGGCTTATGGTGCTTCAATAGCGGAAGCTTACGAGGATTTTATTTTCACACCACTCAAACTAAAGCATACCTATCTTCCTCTTTATGGCGAGGATCATATTCCTTCTATCTGCTACAAAGATAACAAGATCGATATCCCGCAGTTTGTGTGCAGCTGCCGAGCAAGCGGAGGAACGATCACAACAGCAAGAGAATTGATGATCTTTCTTAAGGCATTCTGGGGAGGAACTTTGTTTAATCGCGAGGTATTAGACCAACTTGCACAGTATCGCAAACTTCAGATCACAATGGGACCTATTCAGTATGGGGGCGGCTACATGCGAATTGGACTAGGAGGCTTGCTAACAGCTTTCAGAGGGAACGGAGAACTGCTTGGTCACTCTGGTACATCCGGATCCTTTGCGTTCTATCATCCGGATAAAGACCTCTACTATGTAGGTGATCTCAATCAGCTGGCCAAACCTTCCTGGCCCATCCGGTTGGTCATGAAGCTTGCAATGGGGGCACCTGAAGGTTAGTTTCAATATCTAATTGCCATGTCTTTTACCGCTATTCAAATGGAACATTATTCCTTGATGGACGTATTGATTGGCAGAGAGGTGATCTAATGGGTGTGGTCAATATGATGCTTGGCCTAGCCACAATTGGTCTTGCGATATTTACCATTAAAAATCCGCATTCATGGCTATTCAAGCGTTTAGGGGATGATTCAGAACCAAGCAATGCCTGCCTACAGTCCATACGTTTCCGAGGCAAGCTACTCGTAGCAATTGGGGTATTTGCTTGTCTGATGGCTACGCAGTTCTTCTTGGCGGAGTAAGACGAGGATTACATGGATCATCCATAAATCGAGTGTGATTCTATCTTGACTAAAATGATGGTTATCATATGCATCATAGATTAACTTCCAAATTAAAGGGCGGTGATGTTGTTGGATCTTGTTAAAGTGGTGCTTGTCTCCTTTCTTGCTCTTTACTTCATTCTAGAATGCAGTATTCGATTCAACAATCATTCTAGAAAAACGAAGAAACATCATTAAGAGCCGCAGGGATCCAATCCCTTACGGCTCATTCGTTTCATATTCGTTACTCCTAAGTATCTCGTCCAAGCAACTAAAGCTTTTGAAGATGACCGATGAGTTCGTAGAAGAAATAAAGTCCAAAACAGATCAAAACAGCGCCAGCCAGAACAGACACCATCTTAATGGCTGTCCGATTCATTACTTTCCTAGTCGTAGCTACGATCATCATCAACACGATATCATGCATTAAAATACCAAATAATATGCCTGCGCCGACGATTATAAAATAACTGGTATTGGTATGATCGAATGAATTAGCGAGCACCGTGCCAAAAACGCTGATCCAAAATACTAGATTTCCCGGTGAAATGGCTACCAAGAGGCCATTTTTATAGGAGGAAAATATCGATTTTTCTGTTTTTTCCCCAGACAGCGTAATGTCGTGATCAGCATGTTTAATGCTATCGTAGCCAACGTATATAAGGAATATGCCACCCACCAACCACATGATGAGTTGAATATATGGCATGGATAATATCGAAGCAAGCCCCAAGTAAAGCCCGATGATAAGCAATAAATCGATCGTCATGCCTCCCAAGCCGACACTCCAACCATGCATAAATCCATGCTTCATTCCTTGCTTCGTCATCTCTACCGTAATCGTTCCAATTGGCATCGCAATGGATAGACCAAGTAAAACGTATGTAAAAAATAAAGACATGATGTGTGACCTCCTCTTGTATGTAGAAAAGCCGCGAGAGGCTGGAACACCTCCTGCGGCTAAAAACGAATAGTACCACTATTTAGAAAATATGTCTACATATTTATTGATCGATACCTAACGGACTTCCCCGATGCCTCCTCTTCACTTCTCACAGGAACATATATTACGCCAATCCACGATCACACCATCATAATAAATTCCAGTATTAAATACGCCACAAGTCATCCTATCAGTTGACTTCTTTGCCAGTCTAAAATATTTAAAAAACAAAAAAAGCCTTGCTTCGCAAGACTTATCATTGATTAAATATGGTGCAGTCAAGAGGACTCGAACCTCCACGCCCTTGCGGGCACTAGAACCTGAATCTAGCGCGTCTGCCAATTCCGCCATGACTGCATAATGTTCATTTGTTCATTGTCTCCGTGATTATCATCAGCAGCGACAAGATTTATAATATCACAATCATTTAATGTGGTCAACAATATTTTTATCTATTTTCATATCAGAGCAACAAGTGCAATTCTTAAGCATCAAGACAGCCGTACTAGCTGCTCCGATATGATCTACACAAAAGCCTATTCAAACTAACCCATGTTAGAAACACTTGTACTCAAGCAGCTTACTCCTCTGTCAGCAATCCCGGCGGAAGGCGGCGGGGCTCATCAAATGGCTGGAAGAGATAGCTCCGCTTCACTTTGACAATGCGCCGATTCTGCTTGCGAATCATAACGTTCTCCTCATCCCAAGCCACTACGATGCCTTTTACGTCATTCATTTCAAGAATGTCCCTTACTACTCTAACCTTGATTCCTGCTTGTCTATACTCATTAAGTGTTTGATCATCTATCATCATGCTGTTCCTTTCATGAATGGATTCATCGCAAGAAGCAGCACATCATCCCTAGGTTCAGAACCTGCGCTGCTTCATCCTGCAACGAAATAATGACGTTCTATTCCATCAGTGTCCAACATGTTCCTTGGAATCGTTCTTCTCGAACCAATAATCAAGAACCTTCGCAGACATAACCCGCTTGTCGATATATTCGGCTTGCGTGACGGAGAACTGATGGCGCCAAGCCACACCCAACTCATTACATAGCTTTACTACAGTTAATAGCTCAGACCATGCGACATAGCGTTTGTACCAGAAGAACTGTGGATGCTCTATCATATAAGGGTACAAGTCATCGAATTCCGTGTGCTTACAGTCCAATGCACGTTCGAAATGAACTTTAGCCTCTGATACCTTCTCTTGCAAATATTGAGCCGTTGGTTCATGGACCATTTCGAGTCGCCTCCTCTCCTTACTTAATTACATTATATGCGATTTCTATAAAAGGAGAAAAGGATTCAATTTTATTTGTTGGATGCAACTTATATAGTACCGCTCGCGTCCTTATATATAAAGGAATTCATATGATGTTATCTTTTTCTTTAATGCGGGTAATAGGGTTGTACATATGTCGCGTGACAATACGAAGGAGGGAACAGAATGCATCAGAACTCATCACGCAAGGATCGGCTGTTTATCCTCATCGCTATGACCATTATGTTAGCATCGCTATATGTCTGGAGTACTCCTGCGTCATCTAACTCCGCAGCTTCAGAACACGTTGTGGACAAGTCCTCTGCTCAAGAGCAGCAGCAAGGCAAGGAAGCAGGCAATAATGCGTGGAAAGAAGATGCCAAGATTGCCTCTTCCCCTGAAAATGTTCCCGCTTCAAAGCAAGAACTTGAGCATTTAACCGATCATCCGTTTGATCCGCATGATATGAGCTTAATGGGAATCCACCTCGATGATTCCTCTGACTATATCACCTCTTCCTGGGGAGAGCCTTCCTCATCCTATGTCATGCCTGAAGAAGATCCTGTAAAGGTTCTTGAATATGACGGCTTCTCTGTCGGATGCACCGCCGGCGGGCATATCGCATTTGTCGAAGTGCATCAAGCGGGACTTCGCACCGGCATAGAGGGCCTTCAGGTTGGCGAGCATAGCGAATCCGTTAAAGAAGCATTAGGAGCTCCTGATCAGGATTCTGGCTACGTATGGGGATACTATTCGAATCAGTCCATGCTGAGATTGGACCTTGATCCGACAACAAGCAAGATTCATGCTGTCAAATTGTTTCGTTCCAATGCATAGTTGACTTCAGTTGGCATGTCCGCTCCTCTTCCTGCATACAGTCTATGGAGGACAACTCCAGTTGTTCTTCATTACATAGGCTTACTGCAGGCATGAGAGGAGCTTACATGCAATGAAAAATATATTTAGAGTGCTGCAAATATCATTTACGTATATCGGCACCGTGGTCGGCGCTGGTTTTGCAACAGGACAAGAAATTCTTCAATTTTTCACCCAATATGGCAGAAACGCATTGTTTACCATATTGATTGCAACAGCCTTATTTGTTTGGCTAGGAACGAAGCTTATGCTTCTGTCTTATCGTATCCAGGCAAGATCCTATGAGGATGTGAATCGATCCTTATTTGGTGAAAAGGCAGGCGGCTATGTCAGCTTGTTCACACTTGTTGTCATCATCTGCGTCAATAGTGTCATGCTCGCAGGCGCAGGATCTGTATTTTCAGAACATTTAAACATGCACTATCAGACAGGCCTCCTCATTACAATCTTAGGCTCCTACATTATTATCAATCGAGGCATGAACGCCATCTTAAATCTGAATTCATTAGTCGTACCTACTATGCTGGTCTTTACCTGCTTTATACTATGGGATACCCTTCAACTTCCAACCACAACCCTTGCATTCACGTACGTATCAGACAAGCCGTTGTACGGAGCAATATCGTCCTCCTTTTTATATGGGGCATTCAATCTTGCAATGGCACAGGCCGTGCTTGTTCCAATGGGAGCCTCGATGCCAAGCGAAAAGGTCATACGCGCTGGCGGATGGATTGGCGGAATCTTAATCGGAGGCATGCTGTATGCAGGCCATATCGCCCTCTCCGCACATATGCCTGGCATCATTCAATTTGATATTCCAATGGGACAAATTGCTTATGGGTTGGGCATGGCTATACAACTCATTTACATTCTGCTTATTTTCTCAGAAATATTTACCACATTCATTGCAGACATTTATGGCGTAACCCTTCAACTGAAGGAGAGAGTAATCTTTCACCCTAAACTTATCATTATCTCGATCATGCTGTTCTGCTATCTGATGAGCCAATTTGGATTCAAATCGCTTATTTCGATCCTATATCCTTTATTTGGACTGTTCAGCATTGCCTGGCTTGTCCTTCTTATGCGAATCAATCTAGATGACAAGTTCCCCATTGATCCAAATAAGCATGGTAAAAATAATGGATCATTTTCCTTCAAATCCATACATGCTCGACCTAAACAATCGAGATAAGTGAAAGTGAACATAATCAATAAAAACAGGGCATTCCCATTCTGAGGAAGTGCCCTGTTTCTTTTTTCAACTAATCACGAGAATCATGCTATTAATGCAGAAGATGAACGACCCTTGGACTTTGACAGCCTAAAAGAACGGATGAGTTAGTTCTTGAGTTAAAAAAGGATAATAAAAGGCTGTCTCTGTTACAGCTGCACGATATGCACATCAGGAATAATCTCCTTTACCGCCTCCACCATATATGGATGGCAGGTAGTCCAGATCATCTGCTGTCTAGCTAGAAGATCAGGCATACAGCTTAAGGTATGACGAAGCCTCTCCGGGTCAAAATTAACAAAGAGCTCATCCCAGATCATGGGGAGCTTCGCTCGCTTGGACAAGACGTCGATCAATGCAAAACGCATAGCAAGATATACCTGCTCTGCTGTTCCACGACTCAAGCAAGAGCTTTCAAGCAATTGCCCATCCTCCCGCTCAACTGCGATATTCTGCGTGCCCATTGGAGAGACTATTCGAACATAACGACCATTCGTCATACGCCGAATATATTCTCCAGCCTGTTTGAATACATAAGGCTGCTTCTCTTTCTCATAGCTTCTTCTCGTTTTGCGAATAATCGCCTTCGCGATCGAATATACAGCGAACTGCTCTCCAAGACGATCCAGCTCACTCTCGAGCTCAGCTGTACGCTGATGCCATTGTTCAGTCTCCATCCGCTTCATCAACTGCTCCTCTTCTTGAGCAAGTCTACCGCAATTTTGCTCTCCTTCCCTTATAGCCAACTCCACATGTTCTATATCATGTCTCAGAACGGAAAGCTGCTGCTCCAATTGCACTTCATCATAGTGCGTCAGCAGATATTCGATAGGAGCCATCGCCACTTGATCGCCGCCTCGGTAATATCCCGTCTTTAACTCCCGAAGTCGCTGATCAATATATAGGAAACGTTCCGCCTGCTGAGTTCGAAGTACAAACTGCTCCTGGTTCGCTACTTTGGCTTTAGACAACAGCCCTCTTTGCTCCTCATGAAGTCTCGAACGCTCGCGCTCTACGACTTCAAGCTCCGCTCTCCATTCCGATATCGAGGCTTCGACTCTTTGGTTCGCTTGAGCTCGTGCTTCCTCAGCCTCATAGTATTCAACCATTTTCCTCAAAATGGCTCTCATATCCTGGAGTTTTTCTGTTCGTTCGGAATTCATTTCCGAAATGCTGGAATGGCCGTCCCCGCTCTCTTGCATCCATCTTTCAAGGAAAGTGAATATCGGCAGCTTGCTTGCAGCTTCAATCAGCTCATCACAATGTTGTATAAATGCTTCGATAGATGCTGTTAACTGTTCCACTCTTTGTGAACAGCGGAGCATCCTCGCTCTTCTCGTTAAAGCTTGCTCAGCTCGCACCCCGTGATCCAGCACGCTCCTTGGACTCCAGTGCTCAGGCAGTTGACGCTGCTTAAGCCACTCTATCCATCGGCCATGAAGCTGAGCCAGCTCTTGCTTTAGTTCCTCTTCAACGTGACTTGCCCGCTCAACCTGACGGTGAGCTTGCTTTCTAAGCTCTTGTACAGTTCTATATTCCGCTCCAAGGCGTTCACGCTCGCTGTTCCATGTTTGCAGAGCATCCAAGGCTTCATACATTGAAGCAGAAATTGAAGGACTCCTGACTCCGCTAACCTGAACGAGAGGCCTTGTCTTCGACCTACGGGATTGGCTATGGCTCTGTACACCTCTACGCGAGCGGCTGAGCTGTTCCACTGGATCGTCCAATCCCTCTGGATGATCCAGAGATGATCGTCCTAGCGCTTCCATAACAGGCTTCAGGAGCGTCAAGCTCTCATATTGCCCTGCAGAAGAGGATTTATTCTGCTTCTCCGTTGGCATTGCTGCCGCATAGAAGCCTCCTGCACCTACCAAGCCGAATAGCAGAGAGAGCACAGCCCCTGTCCATTCTTGAAGATACACGCATACTGCTGCAGCAAGCAATCCAATAACGCCAAAGATGACAGGGTATAATCGCTTCGTGTCAAAGGAAGCAGAGGATTCCTTAGATGCATAATCATTTAAGACGCTTTGGCTTCTCGCAGCCTCTTCAATCTCTCGCATCAACCGCTGAACCTCATACGCGCTCGGAGAGAAGCGAGTGCCTAGCACACCTAGATCCTCATGTCTCTTCAAGGAGGCTAGTGCTTGCTGTTCGGCTTCTTCAGCCATCAACAGCTCAACGCCTGCCCGGCTCCGCTCATCCCTTGCGCGAGCAGCCTGCTCCTCAAGCCTTGACCGTTTCTCGCCTATTTCTCTTGCTTCATCCTGATCCGGCTCTGCTACCGTGGAGGCAAGCAGCATCGCAACTGTCCACTCGCTGCCGCTATTCTGGGCGAGTCGGGCCAGCTCTTGCGATATCGTCTCATGCTCGTGCTGACGCTCCTCAAGTTCCTGAGACTGGGCTTGTATCATCGGAATTTGGCCTGTTAGCTGCTTGGCTTCCGCTCCACAGGATAACAAATTCTGATCAGGGCTTGTCTGTTCCAGCTCAAGCTGCTCGAGCTTCCGCTCAATCATTCTCTTCCTTTCTTCATGATTGTCCAATGCGGAATGAATCCGATCCATTTGCTCTTTCCAGCCAGGCTGCCACGCAGCATGGTTCGGGAGCCCTTCTCGTTCCTCCTCCAATGCAGACTTCTCAATCCACATGTCACGAGTATGCAGGGCACGCTCTATAAGCAGCATTTCTTCTCTCCACGCTGCTCGTTCTTCTGAATGTTCAGCTAAGCCTTGTTTCTGCTTTTCCAATTCAATTCTGAGCTCGATGAGACGTCCCTCAAGCTTCTCGCTTTCTCTTCGCTCCTTTACCCGTTGATCCATTTCTTGTAGAACAAGATGAAGCTGCTGCGTCCGCCCTCGCGGCTTATATAATCTATCCATCTCCTGTGACAGCCAATTCTCGGTCTCCACAAGCGAGCGACCCGCATCGAAAGCTGCATCATACAGAAAGGAACGTAGAGCTTCTCCCTGCAGCGTATGTATGGCATGAAGCTCATCCAAAGTAATGCCGAACAAGCGGCGATACATCTCTTGATTAATGCCGCCAAGCAGTTCTTTTTCCAGGTCCTGAAGGCTTCTGGCTTCCACCTGTCCGTCCCTTTGAATCTGGTGTACGATATGCTGATAGCCATTCGACCGCTCTCTGCATTCGATTCTCCATTCCCGCTCCTGATCATCGATCGCAACAAGCCTAGCCTGAAGCAATCGTCCATGACTGGATAAGGACTCACCACTCGCGGGTCTCTTTGGCATGCCGTACAGAAGATAGCGAATCGCTGTTGCTGCACTGCTCTTTCCCGCTTCGTTAGGGCCGACAATCATCGTCAATCCGTGTGCGGCTAAAGAAAACTTGCTATCCTGAAGCGGTCCCAACCCATCAATTTGCAGCTCACTTATTCTCATCGACTCTCTCCCCCTGATCCAATCGATTTACGACGAGATGCAGGGCTTGTTCGACCCATGCCTTCTGTTCGTCCTCTGAACGACCCTGAAGCCATTGACGCAATCTACGCTGTCCATAGAAACTACTTAAGGATTCTTGCACAAGCTGGTCTCGTTCTTCTTGGTCAAGAAGCAGCTCCTCTGTCGTTCGGACAACGTCTCCAATAAAATGATCCGTTCCGCGCCAAGCATCCACATTAACGCTTCGCTCACTTTGCACAAGCATTTGAATCGGCCACACAACAGGTTCTCCAGCTTCCAATCGAGGCCACTCCGATTCCTTCCATAGCTCAAGCAGCTCTTTTATCAAGGAACCATATGCGAATTCATCATGCAGCGGAGTATTCCCCGTCAGTACTAGGCGAGCAAAAACATGTCTCCCCTCACCGAGATCGCGGCATTCTTCCACCTTCTGGAGCAGCAGCTCGCTAGCCTTTTGAGAAGCATCCACCCCGCTCATGTCTACCTTCTCTTCCACCCATCGAATGTGGTCGAGGCTGTGAAAAGCAAGCTCTGTCGAATGATCCCCATGAACATCAACAACGTACGCTCCCTTAGCTCCTGTTTCCTTTACATGACGGCTTTGAAGATTGCCGGAATAGACGATATATGGTGAGGTGGACAGCACCTGACGCACATGAATATGCCCGAGCGCCCAGTAGTCATAACCTTTCCGCATTAGCTCATCCTTGGTGCATGGAGAATAAGGGTCATGCTCGCCGCCAGCATCAACGGTTCCATGCAGCAGGCCAATGCGGTACAGAGAATTGCCTGACGGCGGCAGCTCTAACTGATGCAGTGCGGCTTCAGGCTGGCTTGGATAGGCAGATGCCAAGTTATCATAGACCGCTGGTGCCCCGTAGGACATCCCGGTCACTACAGCTACGCATTCCTTGTCCTTATTGTAGAGCGGATAGCTTTCTGGCTTCTCTGTTCCAAATACATGCACATGCATCGGAGCTGACCAAGCCTTCTCAGCAGTTAAAGGATCGTGGTTGCCATGAATGATATATACCTGCACCGACGCCTCTCCAAGGCGCTCTATTCCTTTCAAAAGCCTCCATTCTGCTCTCAATGATCGATGGGAGGCATCGAATATATCGCCTGATAGCAATAGCGCATCTGCCTTGCACCTAAGTACAAGTTCCACAAGGTTGTCCCAAGCATTGAACGTGGATTGCAGCACCTGCTCACGCAACGCATCCGGTAGATCAACAAGCCCTTTAAAGGGACTATCCAAATGCAGGTCAGCCGCATGCACGAAGCGGAATTTCATATCGTTCGCTCCCTTCACTCATCACTCGTTTCATTCACGGATTACATCTTTCGTATAATTCAAAAGCCGATGCTACTCTAGCACCGGCTTTCTGTTTAGGTAGTCTTTCTGAATCTAATATACGTTCGTTTCAGTTCGTTTACAATCCGGCTTAACGAATAGGTTCCCTTGGCCTTCGTCCAAGCCGCTCTAGCAAGCTCATACCGGAACTGTGAATCCATCATTAAGCGTTCAAGCGCATCAGCAAGCGCGTCCGCATCATCCTCAGGCACGAGCAATCCATTGACTCCATCCTCGATCTGCTCGGATATGCCTCCGATATCTGTGCCGACAAGCGCGAGCCAGCATAGGGCTGCTTCAGCAAATACCGATCCGAACGCTTCTGCACGCGATGGAAGAACAAAGATGTCGGAGAAAGGCATAAACTCCTCAGGATGAAGCATGTACCCGTAAAAAATCGTTTCATCATAAATGCCAAGCTTTTGAGCCATTTGCTCTAAATCCTTGCGTATCGGGCCATCCCCAATAATGTGCAGCACATAGTCTAGTCCTCTTTGCTTCAGCTTCGAACAAGCCTCCAAGAGGATGTCCAGTCCCTTAGCCGGGACAAGGCGGCATACGGTGATCAGCTGCGGCACTCCATTTTCATGAGAAATCGGCTTGAACCGCTTCTCGTCGAACCCATTTGGCAGAACCAAGACTTGATCACTATGGTGAAGATAAGTGCTTAAGTAAGCCCTAAAGGATTCAGATACTGTCATGATATGATCGGATTTCACTTCAAGCTCACGATAAAGGGAGGTCAGAAATCGATGCTCTGGACCATTCTCTTCGATTCGCCCGTTCAATATCAGCTCGCGCTCGAAGCTTGAATGAATCGTCATGATCAACGGCGTATCTGGGAACAACTGCTTCATAGCTAATGCTGCTATAGGGTGATGAGCATGAATAAGATCATAGTTTTTTTGTGTGCGGAGCTTGGTCCACCAGATGTAATCCCGATACGTCTGGATATACTTTTGGACGATTAGACTATCTTCAAACTGCGTCCAATCAAAGGTATCAAAGGATACCGGCTCTGTTCCTTTTCCCCGGATTCGCTTCGGCAATGAAAACATTTCCATATCCCAATTCGGCGATTGAAATCGTTCAAGGATATAAGGGATCATTGAGGATACCCCACCAGGCTGTTCAGGCGGGAAGAACAAGGCTTGCAATATTTTCACGATTCCCCCTCCTTTTTGCATTCCCTTTTCGCTCACCATTGTTTATGATATATTAGACCTTACTTTCCGTAAACAAAAAACGTATAGGAGCTCTCAACTGATGAATGAGTTTCTCATGTTCATTCCGGACTCATACGAAGTCGCTGCTTTCAGTGTATACTGTTTGATTTACCTTATGGTCATCATGATCATACTGTCCATTAGGGTATTTACACGGCAGCGCTCGTTTGCCTATATATTGTTTAGCATTGGACTTGCTCTGGTGCTGATCGATCGAATTGTAATGCTGTCGGATCTCTCAAATACACTGGCTCCTCATCATTGGTTTGGTATCAGCCGTGCGTCCATGCTGGCTTTATCCTACATTCTATTGAATCTTGCGGTCCTAAGACTGTACAAGCGCATGAACCGGCGAGCGCGCAATCGATTCGCCGTGCTGATTGGCGGCATTCCAGTCATAGCGATTATCTGCTTCGCGTGGGTACAAGAAGACCAAAGCATGCACAGCTTGTACTGGCCCATCATTCTGTATCAGATGGTTGCTGCCATTCTGTGCTATATGTGGATTGCACCGAGGATCAATCAGAAGATTCACTATATTCTCAGCCTGCTGACCTATAACATTTATCTGCTGATTGTGATGATGGATGCATATATTTACGATGAGTCGAATCCTTTCCTGTTATCGGCGAAGCACTTAGTCGCGCTGTTGTTCTATAGTATTCTGTTCCTCATCTTCTTTGAACGGATTATTGAGAATTTGCAAAGCACCTACCGCACATCGATAACGGATGGCTTGACGGGCTTATATAATAAGCGTTATATGTATCAGCGCATGAACCAATGGTTTAATCATCGCAATCGGTTTGGAGCACTCATCTTTTGTGATCTGGATAATTTTAAAAAGCTGAACGATACCGAAGGCCATCTGTATGCCGATGAGGTGCTTAAACAAACCGCTCAAATCATCCGTGAAGAGGTTGATGAATACGGTATTGCAGGCCGATTCGGCGGCGAAGAACTAATCGCTTTTATTACAAACAAGCATGTATCGCCTATAGATCTGGCCGAGACGATCCGCGTTAGGATCGAACAAGAGACTGGAGTAACCGGAAGCTTCGGAATCAGCATCCACAAAAATCATGTTAGTGTAGATGAATTTGTTCAACAAGCCGACGAGGCGATGTACAGCTCCAAGCAAAGAGGAAAAAATCGAATAACCACCTTCGACCAGCTGCAATCCAACAACTTTAGCAAAAGGTCCAGCTGAGTACAGCAATCCCCTGCCTGTCATGAGAGACGAGCAGGGGATTTTTATAACCTATTGAACATCTCTTGCATTAAATGCATAAATCGAAACAAGCAAGAGAACGAGCATATATACAATAAAAATCATAATGGAAAAGAAAAACGTTCCTCCGGCAAATGGAATCATATTCGCGTTGCCCGTCACATAGCCTTCCCAGTTCAAGTTCGGGAAGATCAAGAACTTATACCAAGGCTTATTCGCGACAAATTGCGTCAGTCCGCTTAAAGACTGCACAATAATCGGAATACTCATCGCAAGTCCCAAGCTCTTTGTCAAGACCGCAACCATGAATGCAAATAATGAATAGAACAAGGATGAAGGAAGCGTCAGCAGCCCTTGTCTAACCACGTCCATAAAGGTCGTTTCGGTAGTTCCTGAGAAGAGGATAAATCCTACCCCTACAGACAAGATAAAGGCCAGTACATATACAGATGCCATGATCAACAGCAAGTTGACAAGCTTGGACATCAGTACCGTCGTGCGGCTTGCAGGACGGATTAGCAGCTGCTTGATCGTCCCGTCCTTGAACTCATCCGTAATAATTTGAGACGATACCACAATAAAGAAAAAGCTGGAGATCGTGAGCAGTACAGATAAGCTTACACTTACGGAATCAATCGCTGCATAGCCGGAACGATCACCGATAACCATGCGCATCACGGCTCCGATCCCAATCGTAAGCAGCGTTAAGAAGAGATAATAGTAAGGCAATTGCCGCTTGCTTGTTGCCTTCATCCATTCATTTTTGACTAGTCCGTTAAAGTACCTCATAAGATACGACCTCCCTTTGTCATCTGCAGGAATGTATCTTCAAGGGTCGGTGTAACCTTGCGTACTTCGTACAACTGCACATTCTGAGATACGAGCGCAGCAATTAATTTCGGAATATCCTCATGGGAAAGACTCAGCATCAATCGATTGCCTTCCTCAGAGGCAACGCTCCACGGCGTATCCTGGAGCACCTGCTTCACCTTCTCCGGCTGATCCACTTGAAGCTGGATCGCCTGCATTTCTTCTGCAAGCTCCCCTTCCTGTCTTCCGTCGAGCAAGCGCTCACCGACATACTGACCATTTTGTATAATGAGAACGCGGTCACACATCAGTTCAATCTCAGAGAGCAAGTGGCTCGATACTAGAATCGAGATGTTCTCTTCTCTGGACAAACGGCGCAAATAGTCACGCAGCTCGCGAATACCCGCTGGATCCAAGCCATTCGTAGGCTCGTCCAGAATCAGAATGGATGGGTGATGCAGAAGCGCTTGTGCAATTCCTAGGCGTTGACGCATCCCTAGAGAATAATTTTTAACCTTCTTATCGAGCGCTTGATCCAACTCAACCAGCTTCACAATCTCATCAATGCGCTCTTGAGAAATCTCTCGGCCGCTCATGCGGGCAAAATGGGTCAAGTTCTGACGGCCCGTCATAAATTTGTATAGTTCTGGATTCTCTACGATAGCACCAACATGCATCATAGCCTTCGCTCGATCCGTCACCACATTATGACCCTCAATGATGATCTCGCCTGAATTCATGGACATCAGTCCAACCATCATGCGGATCGTAGTGGTCTTACCTGCACCATTGGGGCCGAGAAAGCCATATATCTCTCCACGATTTACGCTAAACGACAAATCATTAATGATCGTTTTGCCGCCAATTTTTTTCGTCACATTTTTAATCTCTACGACGATATCATTCATGACCTCACTCCTTATTCATTACACCCTAGCCGACTTTACGGTATATGGTAGGAACGTCCCCCTGCTTACCGGACTTTCCGCCCTTCTATGCTTCAGTCTTGCATTCTACATTCATCTTATTCCACAAGACGACTTCTATTATTGTAATGCATAATCGCGAGAAAAACTCTTACATTATCGTCATCTTCCAAAGTGAAGTAGGATTAGATGCAAATGACGTCATGGCCTACAGCAAACATCGGGCAAGCAGGAGATATTCCGCGTTTATCCCGTTGCCTAGCGCCCAAATGCAGTCCATAGGGATAAATGTCCAATCCCGATCAAGGCTTTTGCATACTATACAATATACCGAATGACGGACGGTTCCGCTGCATCCTCCAACTGCCCGGAACCAAGCAAGCCCGATTCGGTGTGGACCAACTACATTGCAAAGGGAGGAATTATAATGAGTGCTGTAGCAGGTATTCACACTTCCACGGGTGTTATTTTGGTGTTGTTCATCCTGTTGGTCATCGTTTCCTGTGCGTTTATTTTCTAATTCCAACAACCGAACGCTACCACGATAAGGAGGGGGATTGCTCCCCCTCCTTCTTGTTCGTTATTTAGGACAAGACGTACTTTACAAGTGCTGCATGAACGCCGCCATCGTTGTTGGATAGTGTTACATCATCAGCTAATTCCTTAATGTCGTCAGGCGAGTTGTCCATCGCAATGCCAACGCCGGCGAACTGAATCATGGTCAGATCATTGTAATAGTTTCCGATTGCGAGAATATGATCCCGATCAATCTCGCGAATGCGAGACAGTTCCTTGAGCGCATTTCCCTTTGTCGCTTCCGCATGCATCACATCAATGAAGTAATCTCCTGATCGAATGCACTGAAGCTTATGGTCCCAAGCCTTCAATTCCTCTTCCAGAAGATCCATTCGTTCTTTCTCCCCGCTCATGGTCATCTTGACGACAGGGCTTTCAAGCTGCTCCCAGCCCGGAAAGCTCTTTGGCTCTATGCGGAACTGCGCGTACAGCCCTAGCATTTCAGGTGTCAGTTCCTCATAGCGTGTGACAAAAAGATCAAATGTCGTATTCAAATCGTAGTGTATGTCCCGCTCCTCGCAAAAGGCAAGATAAGGCTCCAACTCTTCGCGATTCATGCTAAAGGCATGCAACACCTTTCTTCCAATTGATTGGATCGTCGCAGCCCCATTATGTGTAATGACAACACCATCCAGTCCCAGTTCATCCAGATAAGGCAGCGTGCTGCTCGGGCTTCTGCCTGTGCACAGGACAATTTCGATTCCCTGGTTGGAACATTCCTTAATGGTAGCTGCATTCTGAGGTGACAAGCTATGATCATCGCAAAGCAGCGTACCATCCATATCTAATGCTACCATTTTCATTTTCAAGCTGGTCCCCTCCGACTTCTCTCTATGTCTATTCTGTGGATGCTCGCTTCAGCTCCGCTAACTCTTTATCCGTCAGCTCTCGCCATCCGCCTAGCGCGAGTTCTTCATCCAGCTTCAAAGTGCCCATCGTAAGGCGCTTTAGATACGTAACCTTCTTGCCTACCGACTCAAACATTCGCTTGACCTGATGGAACTTCCCTTCGGAAATTGTCAGCTCAATATGAGATAGAGGAATCTCTCGTTCCTCTACTTGAAGAACGACTAGCTGGGCAGGCTTCGTCTTGTAGCCATCATCCAACGTAACGCCTGCTTGAAAGACGACAACATCCGCCTCGTCTACTCTTCCTTCCACCTTGGCATAGTATGTCTTAGGTACATGCTTCTTTGGTGAAAGCAGCTCATGGGCGAGCTTGCCGTCATTGGACAACAGAAGCAAGCCTTCCGTGTCTTTATCCAGTCTGCCTACAGGAAATGGCTCAAATACTTGAAGTTCTGCCGGCAGCAGATCAATCACAGTCTGGTCATACCGATCCTCCGTAGCCGAAATAACGCCTGGCGGCTTGTTCAGCATGACATATATGAACTCACGGTAGCGAATGACTTCGCCGTCTAGGCGCACCTCGTCATGCTCAGGATTGATTTGCTTGCCGCTATCTTTGATAACAGCCCCATTTACCTGGATCAAGCCTGTCTTGGCCCATTTCTTGATTTCTGATCTTGTCCCACAGCCCATATGGCTGAGGAGCTTATCCACCCGCATTGTTGCAGCCATTACGAATTCCACCTCCATGCAGCGGGATATTCATTTTTCAACAGTCGGTCTACCCATTTGCCAAAGCCCAATGGGCAGCCCATTAAGGTTAGCAGCACATAGCCCTTAGCTTGTGCTCCCAGATGCAATTGAAGCTCCTCTTCATCGATCGTCAGGGTATCGCCTCTCAGATAAGGAATAAGCTTCTCGGATTCTAGACATAAAGCATATTGACGCTTTGCCTGATTCACCTTCAAACCTAGAGCGAGTGCATGTGCGGGTTCAAATCGCTGTGGTTTAAAGGTACCGAGAAACCATCCTGGTCTAACAACTCGAAGTCCTATCAATCGATCAATCGAGATCGGGCAGCAGTATCCATAAGCATTCATCATGACGTTGAGCTTTGCAGGCATTTCGGTAAAATGTTCGTCGCAAAAGGCCTTATAAGCCTCCAATTCCTCTTTTACAGGAGCTTGGAGCCCTTTTTTAGCTGCCGAGTATTTAGGTTTAGCAGATTTGACCGTGTCTTTTTGTCCCTTGCGGACAAGCTTTGCCTGATGACGCTCAGAAGCGTTTCGTTCATGACTGCCTCCTGATCGGTTAAGTGAAGCGCTTATTGCCTCTTCATGAGCATCGGACATCGGATCATGGCGTTCTAAGCGCTCTCCCTCGCGCACGAGCACAGCTACATAGTGGCCTTCACCGTGCAAGCGATGCGGCCATAAGCGAATGGTATGCTGAGTTGCCTGTATCGCCTCAGGTGCTGCCTCCCAGCCATGTTCCTCCATGCATTGCTTCGCCCAATCTGGTCTCCCGTTAGCCCAGCCATGCTTCAGCTCGACCCGCTTCACATGGAACTCAGGATGCTTGGTCAGGAACCTTGCAATGCTCGCCTCATTCTCCTCTGGAGAAAAGGTGCAGGTCGAGTAGACAAGCGTTCCGCCTGGCGCAACTGCCTTAGCTGCCGCATCCAATATGTCCTGCTGCATGACAGAGTAGCTGGTTACGGGCTCACGCTCCCAGGATCGCACCATATCGGGATCCTTGCGGAACATGCCCTCGCCCGAGCATGGGGCATCGACCAGCACTTTATCAAAATAACCTGGAAATGCGGCAGCAATACGCTCTGGCTGTTCATTCAGCACAATCGAGCGGGTTACTCCGTACAGCTCCATATTGCGCACCAGCGCCTTTGTCCGATCGGGATGAATATCATTCGTAACGAGAACGCCTGTGCCTTGAAGGCCTGCACTAATCTGAACAGACTTTCCTCCCGGCGCCGCGCACAGGTCAAGCACATGTTCTCCCGGCTGAACATCCAACAGCTCTACTGGCGCCATAGCGCTTGGTTCTTGAATGTAATACATGCCTGCGTAATAGAAAGGGTGCTTGCCTGGCCTTGCATCCTGCGGAGTATAGAATCCATCTCGCGTCCAAGGAATCGGGGTGACCTTGTAGGGAATATGATCCAATACATTGCTTATATTGGTCTTAATGGTATTGATACGGAGTCCTGCATAAGGAGCCTCCTCATAGCTTTTTAAAAAAGCTTCAAATTCCTCGCCCAGTCGCTGCTGCATGGCGGTAACAAATGCTATCGGAAGCTTCATCTTCCCATCCTTTCGTTCTTTTACAAAAAGGCAGACGATCCCTTGCGATCTCTGTCGTCCTTGCCTTTCTCGATTATAAAAAACGTGGTCAAAAGGCTCAAACAAAGGCGATCGGTCTTGCTTTGTCAGGACCTTCTGCCGTTTTTGAATCATTGGTTCTTATTCAACTTTACTGCATAGCTACAGCATATCATGATTGAAACGAATTTTGAAAGATTGACGTACTTTTTCACTAACTATCGTCCAATGAATATTGTCACGTTGAATCATTTGTCTTGTTCACCTTGAATGTTAGCATGTACAATCGATCATAGGCTTAAAGGCTTAACGGGAAAGGAGAAAGGAGGACAATATGCTTAAAGTTAAACAGCTGTCTCATTCCTTCCGCAATGGACTGGAATTAACCGAAGTCCTGCATCAAATTGATTTTGTGGTTCATAAAGGAGACATGGTTGCCCTGCTCGGAAGCTCCGGATCAGGCAAATCAACACTATTGAACCTAATGGCTGGACTGATGAAGCCCACAGAAGGCAGCATATACATAGCAGGTCAGGACATCGTAACGATGAGCGAGAATCAGCTTGCTGAATTCCGCAGGTCACATATCGGATTTATTTTTCAAGCGTACGAGCTCATCCCCAACCTGACCGTTCGGGAAAATATCGAGCTCCCATTAGTCTTCCAAGGTATTCCCCAAAGAAAGAGAAAAGAAAAAGCTATGATTCTTCTTGAGCAGGTAGGCCTTCCTGACAAGTCGGAAATGTTCACCTCTCAATTGTCAGGCGGTCAGCAGCAGCGTGTAAGTATTGCCCGCTCGCTCATTACAGAGCCATCTGTAATCTTTGCGGACGAGCCAACAGGGAATCTCGATACGAAGACGGAGGAGGAGATTATCTCGATCCTCAAGCAGCTGAATCGAACGATGAGCACCACCTTTATTATTGTCACGCATGAACGAGAAGTGGCAGAGCATACCAAGCGCGTCCTTATGCTTCGTGATGGTCATCTCGAGGAGGAGCATGTGCCAGAGCCTGTCGTTGGAGGAACAACATGAGAATTCGGGATTATATGTCACTCGCCTTCGATCAGCTGCGTCGACGCAAAGTCGTGACCGGCCTATGCGCAGCAGGGATATCGATCGGCTGTGCTGCTATTATTGTTGCGATGAGCCTAGGAGATTCCGCTCAGAATTACGCCGAGAAAGAGATGAACTCTTTTCTAAAGATTGATGAGATCACCGTCATGCCATTCTCAGCAGGCAACAGCCGCAGCGGCGAAACCAACCCCAACAGTGAAGAAGCCATTCGAGGACAGCTGACCGATCAGAAGCTTGAGGTCATTCGCAAGCTGCCTCATGTAAAGAGTGCGCTTCCGATGCAGTCCTTGTCCTACTTACCGATGTATCTATCCGATGATCGCAACAATCATGTTGAGGTGATCGCGACAGACTTGAATGAGCTTATTTCCATGGGAAATACCTTCAAGCAAGGGTCACCATCAGATATTCCGGATACTGTCGTGCTTAGCTATGGGGCTACCTTCGGATTGATCGATCAGCAAGCCATGAACGATCTATACTCAAAGCTTGAGCGTGATCCATTCAACGAAGAGCTTAACAACCAGATTCAGCAGATTCAGAAACTGCCTGCATCCCTGTATCAGAAGCAGGTGCGCTTCAAGACGCAAACCATGGAGCCAAACAAAGAACTGTCGAGCTCATATATGAGGGTCACTGGAATTCTAGCCAAGCCAGCCAATACAACCGATAATATGGCCGTCTACGATAAGAAGGCCTATGTATCCTTCGAGACCGCCGAGCTTCTTATGGATGCATTGAAGCTGACGGAGTACAGCGGTGTGACGCCGCTGAAGAAGGGACAATACAACTCCGTTGTGGTGAAAGTGGATCAACAGGAGAACGTAAAGCAGGTGGAGGAGCAAATTAAGAAGCTTGTCCTAAACACCCAAACCAACTTGGAACAAAAAGACCGGTTAACAGAGCAGTTTGCCATCATTCGCACCATCGCGCTGGGTGCAGGCTTGTTCGTCCTGCTGATCGCCTCTATCTCCATTGTTGTTGCGATGACCATGTCCACTTATCAGCGAAGAAGACAGATTGGGATCATGAAGGTATTAGGTGCAAACCTCGGACAGATTCGAAACATGTTTATTATTGAAGCCGCCTTGCTCGGCTTTATTGGAGGCTTAATTGGCGTCCTTATTTCCTACTGGATCGTCTGGGGGATCAATGGAGCCGTCATGACAGCAACCTCCAGCCAAGAAGCGATTATTTTCATTCCGCTGTATATAATTCCGCTCGGCATCTTCTTTGCGATATTGACTGGAGTGTTGTCAGGCATCTACCCTGCCCTGTCCGCATCTAGAACGGATGCCTTAACTGCGATCAAACGCGATTAGATTGGATTGAATCATGCTCGTTGCACAACAAAGGGAGGACGTACCTTTTATGAAGAAAAAAATTAAATGGCTGGTTGTTATTGTTATCCTTGCCGGCATCAGCTACGGTCTTTATCAATTCAGCAAGCCGCAGGGGCCTGTTATGGAAGCCGGCGACCTTGATTCGATGATATCCTTTAACATTGCGAAGGAGACCCTTATTCACAATATCGAAGTGAAAGGCAAATCCACCTATGAAAAAGAAACGATCGTATATGCTCCGTTTACCGGCAAGGTTCAAAAGTGGAATGTAAAGGATGGTCAACAGGTTAAGAAAGGCGATGTGCTGTTCCAGCTCAGCACAAAAGAGCTTCGACAGGAAGTCGCCCAGACCGAAGCCAACCTGAAAAAACAAGAGCTTGAGGCGAAGCTCAGCAGCCTGCAGCAGCAGACTGCACAGCAAGTAAACGAGATGGAATATACCGAAGAAAATGCAAAGAAACAGTTCATTGAACGTGAGACAGAGAAGCTTCAAAAAGAAATTCAAAGTGAAATCAACCAAGTTTCGACGGATATGCAGAAGCAGGATATTGCGGATAAGCAAAGCAAGATGAGTCAAGCCAGCTATGGCGCCTCAACAGGAGGGATCTTCCTCTATGATGATGCTAGCAAGCTGCCTCAGCTTGTCCAGGAGAACGAGCGCATCGGGAAGATCGTGGATATGAACAAGCTCCAGCTCGTTAGCTACGTCGGGGAGCAGGATGTATTCAGCATTAAGGAAGGTATGCCTGTGAAGGTGACCATCAATGCGCTTAAGGATACGAGCTTAAATGGAAAAGTGCTCAAAGTATCGAAATTCGCGAAGAGCGGCACCGACTCCAACAGCAACCAGCCTGCACAATTTGAAGTTATCATTAGCTTGGAGACGAATGAGCAATTAATTGCAGGACTTAGCCTTACAGGCCAAATCGAAACGGAGCGAAAAGAAGGCGCAGTGGTCGTTCCGACTGTAGCCGTCATGAAGGATGGAGACGGTTCCTATGTTATGCTGCGTCAAGCCGATGGACAAGCCGTCCGTAGGGACATCAAGACAGGGATGGAAACCCCCGAGAAGATCGAAGTATTGGATGGGCTTAAGCCTGGTGACGTCGTCGTCTTGCAATAATACGATGTGATTGAAATGGTTCTTATACAAACACATAAAAGGCTCGCCTCCCTAGGAGACGAGCCTTTCTTCTATTTATTCAAGCTTATTCGCATTGTTATTGCGCTTCGCATCGCTTATTGCCTGAATAAGCTCCTCTTCAAGCTGACGAAGACCTGTCAAATCCTCCTGCTGCCACACTTCATTGAATCGATTCTGATACTCAATCGCTTCATTTATCTGATGATAGAAGTACAGCTCTTGGATAAACGTCAAGCAATTCTGCACGATTCTTGATTTGTCCTCAAAGCTCCTCTGCGCATCGAGAATCTCCTGGCGAATGCTCGTCATCTCATTATCGAGTACGAAAGCAGCCTCAGCAGCCTTCTTCAAGCGTTCCTTCACGTCCTCGGGCAGGCGATCTCGAAACTTATAGTTGAGCGAATGCTCAATCGTCGCCCAGAAATTCATCGCAAGCGTTCTTATTTGAATCTCAGCCAGAACAATCTTCTGGCCAAGCGCCGTTTGCACCGGATACTCTACGATCATATGGAAGCTTCGATAGCCGCTGTCCTTATAATTCGTAATATAATCCTTCTCATATAATACACTCATATCCTTGCGATTACGGATCAGCTGCGCTACATAGCGAATATCCTCTACGAATTGGCACATGATGCGTATGCCAGCGATATCTTCAATCCCTCGTTCAATATCATCAAAAGGAATACTGAGCCGTTTTGATTTCTCAAGAATGCTCGATATCTTCTTTACACGTCCTGTTACGAATTCGATTGGCGAATATTCTTCGCGCTTCTTCAGTTCGTTCCGCATGGTCTTAAATTTGACCTTCAGCTCTTCGACGGCCTGTTCATAAGGTAATAAAAATTTTCCCCAGTCTCTTCCGTCCATCTTAACGCCTCCTGTCCTTGCAACCGTTCATGCTCTATAAGGCGAAAGGCCCTCTCATCTCCGATGATCCCGGCCAACCGCCTCAGAGATATGCTGATAGCCATCTCGTTGAAGCAATTGCTTAAGTCCTTTAGCTAGCTCTCGAGTCACATCTGGCCCTTGGTAAATAAAGGAGGTATAGATCTCCACCAGACTTGCTCCTGCACAGATCTGTGCATAGGCATCCTCTGCTGTAAACACACCGCCTGAACCGATAATCGGTATTTTACCGTCGGTATACTGATAGACCTGACGAATGACCTCAGCCGAACGTATTGTTAACGGTTTTCCGCTTAAACCGCCGCTTTCCAAGCGATTCTGATTAGTTGTGCCCATTCGTGACAGTGTCGTGTTCGTTGCGATAATGCCGGACACGCCGCTCTCTACGATCGTTTCCGTCATATGAGCAAGCTCTTCCTCCGTCACGTCTGGCGCGATTTTGACCAGTACCGCTTTGTTACGCCCTACAGCTTCATTTTGAAGCTTCATCTCTTGAACAATCTGGCCAAGAAGCTGACGGAGCTCTTCACCATGCTGGAGATTACGGAGATTAGGTGTATTAGGCGAGCTGATATTCACCACAAATAAGTCTGCTACCGGGTAAAGCTTCCGAATACAGGATAGATAATCTTCGTGGGCGGCTTCGTTCGGGGTCACTTTGTTCTTACCGATATTCACCCATATCGGTACCGTATGCTGCTTCAGTTGAGACAAGCGAGTCAGCATGGCATCGGCACCCTTATTGTTGAAGCCCATACGATTGATGAGCGCATCGTCTTCTGGCAATCGGAACATTCTTGGCTTCTCATTACCGGGCTGTCCTACAGGCGTTACCGTACCAACCTCCAAAAATCCAAAACCTACGGAAGAAAGTCCTTTTACAGCCTCCGCATTCTTGTCTAAGCCAGCCGCGAGGCCAATCGGACTATGAAAATGAAGACCGAACAAATCCGTAGCAAGCATAGGATCTTCTTGCACGCCATATAAGCCCTTCATGATTGAAAGCGCCCCAGGGATCTTCGCTGCGGTCGCGAGCCCTCCCATAACAGTATGATGCGCTTGTTCAGGGTCCATACGGAAAAATATTGGTTTCAGGAAATTACGGTATAACAAAAGATGTCACTCCGTTCGTCAGTTATCATGTAATTTATTCTAACATAAAATTATAGAAAATGGTTAGCTTGATTCCACTTGTTTCCGAATCAGACATTTTGCCTATGCAACAGTTTAATCGTTTCATCTCTAAATGAAAAGAGCAAGCCTACGCAAAACTATAGCCCAAATAAGAGAAACCGTTTACAATAATAGTATACGATTTGTTTATTCATTCTAGATCATGCGACTTCAATGACGCGTAAAAGAAAGGTGATGTTCATGTCTGTTAAACGAGTTAAGCCTGCCATGCCCCATAAGCAGCATGAAGAAATGAATCGCGCTGCTCTAAAATGGGTGATTGGCTCCCTATCCTTCGTTGTACTGCTGCTTGTCGTCTTGATGATCTTATTCTTATAAAAACGAAATCAGCAAACCGAGTCCCGCATCGGGGCTCGGCTTGCTGATGATGAACTTCTCTTATAGCCATTTGTATACCTTGTTAGGATTGTCTTGACCTGATGTTAACGGCACATGATACCGATCTTCCGCAGGAATAAGCTTCTTGTCCGGAAGTACGCCAGATGTGATCGTCACCTTCGTCCCCATAGGAACAATGTCGAACAACTCCTCCACATCCTCGCGCAGCATTCTTACACAGCCCAGTGATTGATCCTTCCCCATGCTTTCCGGCTCATCCGTACCATGAATCGCATACAGCGTATTGGACAGTGTCATCCCTCTGCTGCCGAATGCTCCCGTCGCACTTCCATTTGGATTGACCACTTTCTCCGTGATGATAAATTCCCCTTCAGGAGTACGCTTGCCGCCAAGGCCTACAGCATAATTTCGCAGAATCTGATCTCCGCTAATGAGTGCCAGACGATAGTTCGCTTTATCTACCACAATGCGCATTGGTTCATGAAATGGAGTCGATTCTTGCGAAGCGACCTGCTCCCAAAGCTTCTTAATCCCCTTTTGCTTTGGAAGAGCTCCTAATGCCTTCCACTCCGCATACGCCTGCTTGTAATAGGGAACAAGCGTCTGATCCACACCTGATATCCAATTGTCTGGATACCGTCCTGCAAGACTCTTTAATTCCGCAGGAGGCGTCTCACCGAGCGCGAGCACCGCGGTTAGCATAGATCTTCCCATCATCCGCTTTTCCTGATCAATGGCCCATGTCGCCGCTCGATCCTTGCTCTTAGTCTGTTCTTCCTCACATTCACAATCTTCAGCATTCAACTGTGTGATCTTCGTGACTCGCGCTTTATCCGTCGCTTGAAGCGCATATGCCGGCTCAGGCTCCTGCGTCCACAGTTTCCATCTGCCTACAGCCTCCTGCTCCACGACCAATGCAGAAGAACGTGCTGGTAATGGCGCCTTTAATAGCTTCGCCAGCAGTTTGCCCTGCTCCTCAGCAGCCCCTTTCTTCGCAAGATAAATGCGCTCCTTTGGCGCCTCTTTTGGCTGCTCAAGATTTGTGCCGCTGGCTTCTTCACTCGCTGCCTGCTGTTTGTCAGATGGAGGCGCGTCAGCATCGCCTGTTACAAGAAGTGTACCGAACAGCAACAGCATGATCGTCAAGCCCACTGTTCGAGCAAGTACTTTTCGTCTTCTCTTCTTAGCAAACTTCCACTCTATAATCTTCTGACGCTTCTCTTCTGCCTCTGCAGCCATTTCCGCGGGCAAAGGTTCATTTTCAAAGGCTTTATAGATATCGCCAGCTTCATTGAAGCAGTACCTTGCCTTATTCATCTCACCGATTCGCTCATATTCCTTGCCGAGCAAATACCATGCCATGCGGCTATCAGGATGAGATTCTACATACTTCTTCATATAAGCTTGATCTTTAGCGGAGAATCCGGCATTCCCCTGCTGTTTGCTCATATTGGTCCTCCTGCATATCTTCTATTCCTTGCAATGTAAGGACGGGTTTAGGATGATGACTGATCCACAAACCGAATATAGGTAAGATCACGAACGACGATCATGTTCAGCTCATGGATCCAATCCACGCGTAAACCAAATTGCTCCGCAAAGAAACGTACAGGTACATATAATCGACCCTTTTCTAAAAATGGAGCTTGCTGCATCGTTAGCGTCGTCTCCGAATCCCCAGATTGCTTCAGTACGGTTTGTTTGTCTGGCTCGAAATGATATGCTGCATCAGCTGCTACAAAGGCTGCTTTGCCACTTTTTTGATCCCATTTGGATGTTATTCCAATGGCATCTCCGAGCGCTCGAATAGGAAGGTAGGTTACTCCCTCTTTATTT
Source organism: Paenibacillus sp. 1001270B_150601_E10 (assembly GCF_015558675.1). GTDB lineage: Bacteria > Bacillota > Bacilli > Paenibacillales > Paenibacillaceae > Paenibacillus_B. The sequence goes on from NZ_JADMOL010000001.1 coordinate 655,076, forward strand.
ATCGGCGGCGAATCGCTCTTGATGATTTGTTGATTATACACCATCTTCGGAGCATGATTTCCACTCTCCAGATTAGATCCTGCCTGCTGCGGCAGCTGGTATCGTTTAAGAAGACGAATGGTATTATTGAAGGAATCAGATACCGCTACCTCACCTGTTGGCAGCACAGCAACGCCCGTTGGCTCATGGAAGCTCGCATATGCCGCAATACCGTCCTGAAATCCCGGTGCTTCAGGATGTCCGGCAACGGTATACACCTTGCCTTGATGAATCAGTCTAATGGAATGATTGTCTCGATCAGCAACAATCAAGCTGCCATCCTTCATCATCGTGATTCCAACAGGAGCATTGAATGCAGCCTGCTGAGCAGTGCCATCCTTATATCCTCCTGGCGCATAAAGCTCGTTATCCCCATAAATCTGCTTGGAGCTGTGACGGCTTCCGCCAGCAAGTGTTGTTGCTTGGTTCTTCATTAGATCGATTTCACGGATGCGATGATTGCCTGTATCACTGACGATCAACCTCCCGCTAGAAGCATAGAGAAGGGCTGAAGGCTCATTAAACTTAGCCTTCGCCAGTTCCCCATCCTGATAGTCTCCAGCAGCCGTCACAGTGCCCTTCGAATATTCAACGATTCGAGCTGAAGGCGCGGTCAGCGTTGTTACCTTTCCATTAGCATCAATGCTTCGGATCACATGATTCAGGGAATCAGCAACATAAACGATCCCGTTCTCGCCAATCGCAATGCCTCTCGGCGAATGGAACCGGGCCTTCGTTCCGATCCCATCCTTATAGCCTGCAAGTCCGTCGCCTGCTAAAGTCGTAACTTGACCGCTTCGGTCAATCTTGCGGATCACGTGATTGCCTGTATCCGCAACGAAGATCGTCCCGTCAGCAGCTTCGGCAACAGCACTGGGCTCAGAGAATAACGATTCCTTCGCGTTACTGTCATACCAGCCGCCATTTGGTGTTCCCGCCGATTGTTCTCCGAGCCAAGCGCCTGCATCCGTTGAGACCTGCTTTTGAGTCAGCTTGCGAATCATATGATTAAGCGAGTCCGCAGCAAGCAAATCTCCTTTGCCATTCACGAACAGCCCGGTTGGATAACGAAAAGCTGCCTCATTCAAACTTCCATCCTCGTGACCAGGTGTTCCGGTTCCCGCCAAGGTGACGATCTCATACCAATAAGCTTCAGTCAGCCAATGCTTCGTCTCAAAGGCTGGAGAACGCATTCCTTGCATGATAGAATCTGAACTTGCTCCGGCATTTGAGGGTCCCATTGGTGCTGCCAATGCAACTTGCTTGTCAACCGCCCCCTCAAGCCCCCATGCGCCATTTAATAGAAGGAACACGAAAGAAAATGCAATGCTCTGTTTGATATATCGACCTCTTCTAGTTCTCATGCTCATGCTTAACATAACTCCTTAGGCTATACCTGTTCATTATTTACTTGTATAGGTTGAATGTGAAGCTTATGGCTTGATCGGGATAACAATCTTATCTTCAGATGGCTTCGCTTCGATCGCTTTCCCCTGTTCGTCATACAGCTTGACTTCCTTAATGGCAATCGTCATTTCCTGTCCCAGAAGTGCTTTCACAGGAAGGGTAACGATGACATCTTCATTCTTTAATGTAACGGTACCTGCATCTGTTTTTAGGATTCGGTAAGTAAGCGTTGAGCCTTGAAGCTGAACCTGATCCACCGCTCGATTGGTTGGATATTCACCTGACGTGAAGGCTAATGCAAATCTTCCCTTTGCTCCATGACGATAGAGCGCTTTGTCCGCTCCAGTCAGCTTGCTCATATCCCACTCGCCGCCCGTTACTTCAAATGACAATTCCACTGCTGTCACGACTGGCGATGATTCAAATCGCTTCAATATCGCATCAACTGTCACAACACTGCCTGCTGTCATTTCCTGAGAAGAGGCTGCAAGTTCTACAACATTGGAAGGCTTCGTAACGATAGGCGGATCCGGGTCTGTCCCCCCATTTTCGTTACCTCCGCCATTCCCGTTGCCCCCGCCGTTTTCATTTCCTCCACCATTCTCATTACCACCACCGCTGTTTCCGTCTCCTCCAGCAGATCCTCCGGACGAACCGCCACTTTCACCACAGGTATAATATTGATCAGCATGCTTGCAGAGCTCATCATTGGCAGATTGATGATCTTTATCGAACTCGAGCTTCTCTTCCGATGTCATATTCTCCTGATACTTCTGTTCAAGCGCAAGCTGAGCTTCGCGATCGAGCTCTTCCTGCTGCTTCATTCGTTCTTGCTCCAATGCAAGAAGTTCCTCTTTCTTCTTCTCCAGTGCATTAGGGACGGTAATGCTTGGTACATTCTTCTCCGCTTCACGAATGACTTTCTGTCTGCTGATCTCCTCCTCAGTCAGCTTGAGCCCAATCTTACTGGACTTGAGCCCTGATGTCTGCAACCAGCTCGTAAACTCCGTGCTGCTTAATACTCCAGCAGCATTGGCATGCATTATCAACGTGCCGATCATGTGGTCAACATTGTGTTTTGCAAGCGCTATGCGCTCTTGCGATAATGATGCATTCCCCTCAGTTGACCCAAGCTTTAGATAGGAAGCAAGCGGAGAATCGAGAGATGGCCCCTCCCCATATGTATCGAGCCATTTTTGCCATAGAAGATCATTCTCTTCCACAGCATCCTTGTAGCCGTCAGCAATTGCCTGGATGATCGCGTGATCCCCTTCTTCCGCAAGCGCATGGGTATTGATATAACCAAGGAAAGGCCTAATAAGCCCAGAATGTTCTTGATCAGGAATAAATGAGACGGATTGTGCAGGATAAACATTCAATCTATTAAGCATCAGCATCGATTGACTTCCATATGAAGATCCCAACTGCCCGAATGTTGAAGATACCGGGTATTGCACAGCAACTACCCCTGCTGTCACCTGCAATCGAGTTCGACCATCCGTTGGATTCACATGAACGCCAAACTGCGTCCCGCGAACCGCCATGACCGTTGTCGGCGTTTCCAATTCGAATCTTGCATCCGCGCCTGCCGCAGACTTCACCTTTAGCCAGGCAGAGCCTGACCATACGCTTATCCGCGTCTTGATTCCTTTATTGCTAGATAAAGTCGTAAAGGTCACATTCGAGTTTTCTCCGATCGTAACCGTATCCTCTTTGTCTCCGCCAACGAGCTGCAGAACCACCTTGGACTTCGGCCCCGTTACGATGCGGTCTCCCTCATTAATGCTCATTTTTTTAAATAACTGGATCTCTTTATTGCCTCCGGTCTTCGTTACACTCGCTTTTCCTTTCCAGTCTGTAACCACGGCAGCACGAACAAGCTTGTCCGCTGCTGCTGCTTGATGAGGCAGTGCGTTCAAGATGATCGTAACAATCATCAGCAGCACAGACATATAGCGAAGCGCTCTCATCACAGACCTCCTCTCTCCATAGTTATCGGTATGTTGATTCTTGCATTCAAGATAAGGCTACTGATTTTTTCGTTTACTAACGAGCTCGCTTAAGAGCATAGGTTCAGATTTCCCCTTTAGCTGAACCATTCCAATGGTATGCAGCTCAAAGCTCGATTGAAGGCGCGATGCCGCTTCTGGACCCACTACAATTTTGCCTGGCTGAGCCTTTCCTTCTAGTCGCGCTGCGACATTCACCGTATCACCGATCGCGGTATAATCCATTCGCAAAGTGGCGGATCCAATATTTCCCACCACCGCTTCACCGCACTCCAGACCAATGCCGAATTGAATGCCGCGCCCGTATTCGCGCCGCATATCCTCTGTCCACTTTTCTGCTAAGTGCGTAAGCTCAAGCGCAGCCTCAGCTGCCAAATCAGCATGATTCTCCATTCGCTGCGGGGCACCGAAGATCGCCATTACCCCATCGCCAAGGAATTTATCCAATGTTCCTTGATAACGGAATACCGTTTCCGTACACATCTGCAAGTAACGATTGAGGATCAAAAGAGTCTCTTCAGGGGAAAGCTGCTCGGCTAATGGCGTAAAGGATCGAATATCGATAAACATCACGGTAATATCCATTCGCACGCCTCCGGGCTTAATGGGTTCTTTTGAAGCCAGCAAGGCTCGAACCACATCTGGGGAAACATAGCGGCCAAAGAGATGAGTTACATGCTTGCGAAGCGCCCGTTCTTCGCTGCTCTTCTTAGCTGTCACAATCGCAAAGCCTGTTATCATTCCAAGCATCCCATATAAAAATGGAATATACGTCTCTTCAAAATAAAAGAACATATATCCTATACTCATATATATTAAAATAAGTAGAAGAAAGCTTATATAGGTCTTGAAGCCTTTAAAGTAAGCTGCTAATAGACAAGCCAATAAAGTAATGGCAAATATCATCAGCAAGCCTCCTATGGGCTTTATCTCTTGATAGTAGTTTTGCTCCAACAAGGACTGAACCATATTAGCATGAATCTCTATTCCGTAGAGAGGAATCGATCGGCTTACTGGCGTAAGATGTCGGTCGCCAAGGGTTTGCGAGTACGGACCGATCAAGACAACAGCTCCCTTATAGTAGCTAGGATCAATATTGCCTAGCAGCACTTCAGAGAAGGGCTGTCGATCATATCCTCCAACGGCATCATCAACGGTATCATAGGCGGTGGAGTAATAATCAATTCTCACCTGATAGCGATTATTGGATGGGATCTTACGGCCGTTCTGCACCCAGCTGTGCAGACTGGAATCCCAAGCGATCTGTTCGTTCTTATCTAACAGCGAATTAGCAAGCCGTACACTCAAAGCAGGAATCATTTGTTCCTGCTCATCCGGCAGCCCTAACGTTAATCGACGGATAATACCGTCTTGATCCTGCATGACATTGGCATGCCCAAGCTGGGCAGCTTGTGCTTGAATCGACTTTGGCGGACGATCGATCCGCTCGATCTGAAGTGCATCTTTCGTTTCCTGCAGCAAAGGAAAGACAGCCTGTACGGGTATGTAGATCTGCGGCCATTTCTTTAAAACTTGGGACAACCGTTCATCCTCTGCTGGATCAACAGACGGTTCGAGCATGAGCAAGTCGATCGCGACGGCCTTGGCTCCTGCCTTCATCAGTTCGTCCGCAACATCTGCATATAAAGATCTTGGCCAGGGAAATGCACCCAAAGTTTGCAGGGAAGCATCATCAATGACGAGCATTTTGATCCGATCGTCAGGCCTGCGCTCTTCCTCTGATTTTAACAACAGCACATCTCTAAACGCATTCTCGGTCATTTGAAGAATGCCGCCAGATCCGATAATATACAAGCCTCCCATGATAAAGGTCAGCAAGAGGGCTATTATAATAGGAAATGTTTTTTTTAGCATGGTCATCTCCCTTCCCTATCCTATTACATTGTAATGGGTATCCAGGAAATTTCAAACTCCAAGATGCGCTTCCACTCCCTATAACACGACAAATTTCTTATGTAATTCGACAAAAAAACCCCCGCCAATGCGGGAGTTCTTTGTTTGTTGGTTGGTTTTGGTTGATCTCTTTATCTATCATGACATCATGTTGATGATAACAAATTAGTTAAAAGGTGTGTCCGCAATCTTAATGGAATCTGTAGGACAGCCATCTGCTGCATCTTGAAGGTCATCGTACAAATCTTCTGGGATCTCGGTAACCCCCTGATTGTTGTCTCCTTCATAGATGACTTCAGCAATACCTTCATCATCATAATCATAAATATCTGGTGCAGTTGCGCCGCAAGCACCACATGCGATGCATGTATCTTTTTCAACCCAAGTATATTTTGCCATTACTTTGTTCCCTCCTGGTTAACTACGATCTACTTTCTCGTTCCTCCGTAATCACTATAATACAAAGATGGTCGAAATTCAAACGATTTTCCTTGACAGACAAGAAGTTAGACGATTTACCTTATCCAACTGCCTAGATAAAATTTACATTTTTATCCATACAAGATTTCTAGCTAATCTTCTTCCTTTTTATGATCCTGCTGCCACTCTCTTAGGAAGTCCTTATCCAGAGAAGTGCCTCGCCTGCGATGATTGCGAAGCAGCACAGAAGGGTCATCTCCAAGCATTCCTAACGTTACGAGTGAATTTTCTCCGTACTTGTCTCTTATTTTGTCCATTGTTTCATTTAATTTCTCTTTTTTGGGCTGCTCATGATACTCAAATAAATCCAGCTGCACCGCAGCTTCTTCCTTAACCACAAGGTTTTGCCCTGTTAGGCCAAGCAAACGAATAGGCTCCCCGCGCTTCCAATGCTTCTCGTACAAGCGCTTTGCTTCATCAAGCATTTTATTTCTATCGTCAGTCGGCGTTTCCAATGTTGTGGATCGTGTAATGGTCTTCATATCGGGAGATCGTATCGTCAATTGAATCGTGTACGCGAGCATATGCTGCTTGCGCATGCGTCTTGTCACCTGATCCGACAGATTAAGAAGAACCCGGCGAACATCCTCATCCGTATCCACATCCGCTGGCAATGTCGTCGAGTGGCCAATCGACTTGGCTGCCTCTCGATCGGCCTTCACCTCGCTATAGTCTAGGCCATGCGCTGCCTGCTTCATCGCTTGTCCGTATACCCCGAAGGCATGGACAAGCCTTCCTTCATCCGCTCTGGCCAGTTCCCCAATTGTAAGAATGCCCATCCGCTCAAGCTTCGCGGCTGTCTTTTTCCCAACTCCAAACAGCTCTCCGCAAGGTCTATGCCATAAGAGCTTCGGAACCTCCCGAATGCGAAGCACCGTAATACCGTTAGGCTTTTTCATATCCGAGGCCATCTTAGCTAACAGCTTATTCGGTGCAATGCCAATCGAGCATGGGATCAACAGCTGCTCTCGAATACGGCTCTGCAGTTCATTCGCAATCTCAAGCGGAGTGCCAAAGGTCTTGGAACCCGTAATATCCAAGTAGCATTCATCAATCGATACGGGTTCGACGAGCGGGGTATATGATCTTGCAATCTCCAGGAACGCCTTTGAGTAGGTTCGATACAAATGAAAGTCGGGCTGAATCAAGATGAGATCCGGACATATTCGCATAGCTTGTCTGACTGTCATGCCGGTCTTCACCCCAACCGCGCGGGCAGCATACGAACAGGTTACAACAATCCCCTTGCGCAGCTCTATGCTTCCAGCTACAGCAGTAGGCTTGCCTTGGTACGTTTCCGGATCTTCAGCCTCGTGCACCGAGCAATAGAACGCATTCATATCCAAGTGAAGAATCACTCTTCCCTTCTCAGGATAGAACCGCTTTACTTGATTAACCGAATCCTCCGTACTCATCTACTCTTCCTCCATCATCACCTTCTTCTCTTATTTTACCATAATAGAATGCAACAAACCTTCATGAACAGAACAAACATTCCATTTCACTATAAACATGATGTAAAGCTCACCCGAAGCGGTCGTTCTTACATGGCCTCGATAGAGGGTTTCTCCTACGATCATTATATAAACATGCCATTCTGGTTATGCACTTGTGCCTCAAGATCTGAAACTTCCTCTATACAAGCCAAAATCCGATGCTATAATAGGAAAATAAAACTTACCATATTCATCCACACTTAAAAAAAGGAGGGCCATCTCATGACGACATCCATTGCCATCTTCGATACTACACTTCGAGACGGTACACAAGGAGAGGGCATTAGTCTTTCTGCAGACGACAAAATCAAGATTGCACGCAAATTAAATGCACTAGGTGTTCATTATATTGAAGGCGGAATTCCAGGGAGCAATGGCAAGGATATTGAATTTTTCAACCGGGCCAAGACGTATAGCTGGAGCTCGAAGCTGACTGCATTCGGCAGTACGAGACGTAAGGATTCTCTCGCAGAACAAGACGTCAGCTTGAATCGGATTATTGAGGCTCAAGTTCCGGCGGCAACGTTAGTCGGGAAGTCATGGGATTTTCATGTGCATACCGCCCTTCAAACGACATTGGAAGAAAATCTGTCTATGATCGGGGATTCTATCGCTTATTTAAAGCAAGCAGGTCTTGAGGTCATGCTCGATGCTGAGCATTTCTTTGATGGATATAAGCATAACCCGGAGTATGCCCGCGCTGTGCTGAAGCGTGCGGAAGAAGCAGGGGTCGATTGGATTGTGATGTGCGATACAAACGGCGGAAGTCTTCCGCACGAGATCAGTGAGATTGTTAGAGGAGCAGTTAATACGGTTAAAGTCAAATTCGGCATCCATACGCATAACGACTGTGAGCTTGCGGTCGCCAATGCACTCGCCGCGGTTCAAGCAGGGGCATTGCAGATTCAAGGAACGGTCAACGGTTATGGCGAACGCTGCGGCAACGCCAATCTGTGCTCCATCATCCCTACACTCCAGCTCAAAATGAACTATGACGTTCTTCCTGCCACACAGCTTAAAGAGTTAACAAGTGTTGCCCGCTACGTAAGCGAAATTGCCAATGTGCATATGCCAATCAACCAGCCTTATGTGGGAAATGCAGCTTTTGCTCATAAAGGAGGCATCCATGTCTCTGCCATCCTGAAGGATGCGAGAACATATGAGCATATCGAGCCTGAGCTTGTCGGCAATACACAGCGCATTCTCGTGTCTGAGCTTGCAGGCCAAAGCAACGTCTTATCCAAGGCAGCCCAACTCGGTTACGAGCTTGACGCAACCAATCCGGAGACACGCTCTATTATCGAGCGCATCAAGGAGCTTGAGCATCAAGGCTATCAGTTTGAAGGCGCAGATGCTTCCCTTGAGCTGCTGCTCCGAAAAGCGACCGGCTTGTCGCAGGATTCTTTTACCTTCGAAGCATTCAAGATCATTACGGACAAGGCGAGCGATGATTCTTCCTGCTCTGAGTCGATTGTGAAGCTGACCATTGACGAGGAAACGATTCTGACGGTTGCAGAAGGCAACGGTCCGGTCAACGCGCTGGATAACGCATTAAGGAAGGCGCTCGTTCGTCATTATCCAGATATTGAACATATGCATCTAACAGACTATAAGGTTCGTGTATTGGATGAAAATGACACGACAGCAGCGAAAGTCCGCGTACTGATCGAATCGACGAACTTCGGAAATACGTGGAGTACAGTTGGTGTCTCTTCCAACGTAATCGAGGCCAGTTGGGAAGCTCTAGTGGACAGCTTCCGCTATGCGCTAATTGGCAAGGAAAAGCAAACCACAGCCATACAGCGCAAGGAGCCGCTCGGAATCGTAAATCACTGAGCAGGCCGTTATACGCATTGAAACAAATAAAGGCAGCGATCAGCCATTCGAGAGATGGTTAATCGTTGCCTTTTTTTCAGCAACAGCATACAGCGGTTATTACGCACATCCTGTTTCTTTCACAATTATTGTCAGTCCTCATGAGACACTTTACTAAATGTGCAATCATTCGATATCACATTAACCCTAAAGGAAATCATTCATAGCTCTCATCCTTACGGAGCTTCCTTCAATAAATGGTTTACTGCCTTTTCGACATCTTTAATCGGCCGCATCCCAATAAAGACGTGACGAACGACTCCATTGCGATCGATCAGCAGATTGGTCGGAAATGCCATGCCGTTGTACTTCTTAAATACATCTCCTTTGACATCCATAAGCACGGGATTCACAAAGCTGTATTGATCCACAAATTGCTTTGCTTTATCCACCGTATCGTTGGATGTTACATTGACCGAATACATATCAAGTTGATCTTTGTACTTGCCGTACAGCATGACGAGATCCGGCGCTTCAGCCTGGCATGGTCCACACCAAGAAGCCCAAAAATTCAAAAACAAGAGCTTGTTCCGCTTGCCTCCGACCTCATAACTCGTTTGTCCATCTATAGATTGCAGGGTAAAGGAAGGGGCCATAAACCCCTCTCGTGGAGCCTCCTCTGTCGATACGATTGCATCTCTTGAGGATGCCAGTTGTTCACCGCTTACCCGCTGATTATTGACCACAGTAATCGCAACAAGCACAACTAACAGCAGGAGCACACCTGTACTTTTTTTCATGAAACCATACCCTTTCTGTACATATCTCCATTTTTTATCATACCCTTTTTTTCTCAAGAATACGACAAGCATGTACAAATCCATTCTTGGGTACGTTAGAAGCATATGCCGTCGACTGCATTCGGCTTAGCTTCACTGCGTCATAGATACCGATTCGAACGGGAGGCCGTTATGAAACACGCCCAAGCGAAGCAACAAGCATCTAAGCAGGAAAATCAATCAAAGTGGATTGAATATACCGCGTTGGCAACTGTCCCCCTTGTACTCGTACTTGGCAATTCGATGCTGGTGCCCATATTGCCTGATGTCAAAAGACAGCTTTCGTTGTCCTCCTTGCAGACAAGCTTGATCATCACTCTTTTTTCTTTAGCAGCGGGAATTATTATCCCGATCGCCGGTTACCTTTCGGACCGCTTTGGCCGCAAAAAAATCATTATACCCGCTCTGATTCTATACGGGGCAGCAGGGATTCTAGCAGGATTCGGCGCGCTGTGGAAATCATACCCGCTACTGATTACAGCACGAGCGATACAAGGAATCGGAGCTGCCGGCACAGCCCCAATTGCCATGGCGCTTGTTGGTGATCTATATAAGGGTGCAACCGAAAGTCAGGCACTCGGGCTTATAGAAGCATCGAATGGCGCTGGTAAAGTAGCAAGTCCCATCCTAGGGTCCTTGTTGGCGCTTTGGAGCTGGACCGTTCCTTTCTTTGCATTCCCCGTCTTTTGCGCAGGTTCACTAGTGGCCATGATTTTCTTGATCAAGGAGCCCAAAGCATCTAAGGATAAAAAGAAGCTCCCTTTGTCCCAGTATATGGAGAACATAAAGAAGATCTTCAAACAAAAGGGACACTGGCTTATTCCTGCTTTTATTTCCGGTTCTTTAGCTCTATTTATTCTGTTCGGCATTTTGTTTTACTTGTCCGATATACTTGAAGAGGATCCTTACCATATAAAAGGGGTAATGAAGGGACTTGTACTCGCCATCCCATTGTTGGGCATGGTCATCACTTCTTTTACAACGGGCAGCCTTATTAAGAAAAATGGTGTTCTCATTCGCTGGCTCATCAACATCGGACTTTCCCTAATGGTGATCTCCTTATGCCTAACAATCTTCTTCAGCCGCAATCTCTATGTCTTTATCGGGCTTATTACGTTAAGCTCTATTGGTACAGGTTTGCTGCTTCCTTGCTTAAATACCATGATTACAGGCGCTGTAGAGAAGACTGAACGAGGCATGATTACATCACTATACAGCAGCATGCGCTTTATCGGGGTCGCACTTGGACCACCATTGTTCAGCTGGATGATGGATATTTCCCATCGCATTATTTTTATCAGCGTCACTTCGCTGTCAGCTATTGCGCTTGTCTTGGTGTTCTTCTTCATTAAGCCGGATAAAAAGGTGGCATAGCCTAATGCGGAACAAGCCGAGCTGCTCTGATTACTCCTGAGCGACTCGGCTTGTTAGTATAATCTCACTTTAATATTGACTTAAATACATATACATCTCACGCAATGTCATAACACGCTTTGCAAGCGCCTGATCCACAAAATTCATCCAAAGCTCTCCAGCAGTCCTAGCATCATAGAGAGCATGGTGGCGCTTCACAATAGAAATGCCGTGCATCTGAGCTAGCGTATCCAGGTCCAGTTCTCGTTGCTTAGGATACAGCCATTTTGCAACAAGCATCGTATCTAGCATCCTATACTTCCATGTGTGCCGGTGATATCGCCAAAGCGCCGTACGGAGAAAAGCTTTGTCATGGCCACTAGCATGAGCGATAATGAGCCGTTTATCTACAAATTGCACGAAGTGCCGGAGCCCATCACTTACTGATCGCGCCTCGGTCACCTCTTCATTCGTTATCCCTGTTAGCAGCTCGATATGGGAGGGGATATGGATGCCCGGGTTAAGCAGCTCATACCATTCGCAGTCTTCTCCCTGCTCCCACTTCGTTCCTACAATTTTCTTGGCACCTATCGAAATAATCTCATCAGCATAAGGCTCAAAGCCAGTCGTTTCCAGGTCGATAACGACGACAGGAAGCTCGGTTAATGGAATATCCAACAGCAGAGAACGCTCCTTGCCCCTTCCTGCACGCTCCTTCTCCTTCGCCAAGGACCGTTCATAGGCCTGCCTTGCACCTTCACTATGCAATTTCGAAGGCCTTGAAAAGGAATTGATTCCACCTTGGACAGATGCGTCCGTTGATAGGACTGGCTTCTGCATCCATCCTGCCCGTTCTCTTAAGCGATTCATCCATCCGGAGCTACCGCTTCTATTCTCATCAATCATGCAAGTACCTCCGTTCCAAGCATCGCAGCCATTTATTGATTGCATGGGAGCTAGACTTCAAGCCTTGCTTCATGACAGTTGTCAACCGTCCCGGATCGACCATGCCGCTTGATTGCCACTGTCCATGCACCAAGCAGCCCAGTGCTTCCAGCCGACTTTCCAGCACCATCTCCCATGCTACACCCGTTTCACGAACAGCTGCGTCTAACGATGAATCTCGTTCTAAGGAATAAGAAAGCCTGAGCAGCCGCTCTTTTGTCGATAGCGCTTCTGCATATTGACCCTCCATCCATGCCGTATTGCGCGCAAGCTGCACAATAGGGACATAGGAACGATATTTCACATCGAATCGCCCTGCATCTTCACCGTATCGCTCGCGTATCAGCTTACCAAAGCTGTTATGGGCAGGCTTTCGGTGCAGCAGATTCGCGATTAACGCTCGCTGTACTTCTAAACGGAGCAGAGGGGAGACCATATTCAATGAACCCCTCCACTGTTTCTCCAACTCAGTAGCGCCATAAATCGCTCTCATATCCATCGCCATCGTAAGGTATCGCGTATTTTCCCAACCTCTTTCAACTGCCCAACGCTTGGTTCGAGCAATCCATTCCTTAAGTGAGCCTCGCCACTGGCGATTGCTAGCCAGCACTTTGCCTGAGCACGGGGGAAATCCGAGCTGAATGAGCAATCTCGTAAACGCTTCACCCCATGCTGCAAAATAAGCTTCCATTGAGCCAGCTTCAAGGCTGATGGAATCGTCCCAAACCAATCCATGGTCCTGGTCGCTCCAAGGCGTCATTTCCATTCGCCCTCCACTGCCGAACAGGACACAAGCATATGGAACAGGGGCTTTTCCCATCCCTTCCTGCTCCAGGATTTCCTCTACCCAACCAGACGCCTGTTGAAAGAGATGATCATACACTGCCGTAATGAGCTCGTGCTTCTGATCAGCGGTTAATGGAATGGAAATGTGGTTTTGATTATGAGATGAAGGCAAGCGATGCCCTAACCTAATATTGCTAATGCCTTCATTCGTTGCTGAAAAGTAAGTATTCATCCACTCCATACGCACTTGATTGCAGTACATGATTCGTTCTTGCATAGGTAGCTGGTCTAAGCAAGAAAGTCGCTCCATCCAAGGCTGTGCCAGCTGCAAAGCAAGGCTTTGAGTCTTACTCAAGACTGTAACGTATCATCGGCTTTGCGGTTCAGAGTCGCTTCATGAGCCTGCAAAGCCTTCATTTGTTCAGGATAACCGTAGGTTCCATGCTCACTCATATCAAGACCAACCAGCTCCTCTTCTTCAGCAACGCGAAGTCCGATCGTCCATTTCAATATTCCAAGCACAAGCAAGGAAAGTACAGCTACAAAAGCGAACACCCCTAGAATACCAATCAATTGAACGAGAAGCTGGTCAACGCCTCCTCCATAGAACAAGCCAGATTTGCCTACCCCAACAGTATCGACTAATGCTGGTGCAGCGAATAGGCCTGTAGAAAGCGCCCCCCAGATGCCGGCTACACCATGTACGGAGAATGCATAGATCGGATCATCGATTCCCATTCGTTCTACCCATGAAGCCGTAAAAAATGTGATGACTCCAGCGACTGCACCAATGACAAGTGCAGCCCAAGGCTCTACAAAGGCGCAAGCTCCTGTTATCGCAACTAACGCAGCCAGTACACCGTTCAACATACTTGGAATATCTGCTTTCCCGAAGACCATCCATGAGATTAACAGTGCCGCAACTGCTCCAGCTGCTGCTGCAAGCTGCGTTGTCACGGCTATATAGCCAAAGAATCCATCATTGACGGCACCAAGCGTACTGCCTGGGTTAAATCCAAACCAGCCTATCCAGAGAAGAATAACACCAAGCACAGAGTAGACTTGATTGTGTCCAGGGATTAAGGTCGGCTTGCCGTCTGGGCTGTACTTGCCAAGTCGAGGCTTTAATAGAATGGTGGCAATCAATGCTGCAGTAGCTCCTTGCATATGCACAACGGCAGAACCTGCGAAGTCCTGCATGCCAAGCTTGGCAAGCCAGCCGCCGCCCCACACCCAATGTGCGGCAACAGGATAAATGATAATGGTGAATATGAAGCCGAAGATCATATAGATGGAGAGTTTCGCTCGCTCTGCGAACCCTCCGCATGCGATAGCTAATGAAATGGCCGCGAATGCCATCTGATACAAGAATTTAATGGTGATGGGAACATCAGAAGCGCTTAATGAGCTGAACAAAGAGGCTGAGGTGGATTCATCTCCACCGAAGAAGTAACCCGTAGTGCCAAAGAATCCATTGGTCTCGCCAAAGCCAAGTCCAAATCCAAACATCCAAAAGGCGATTGCACATATTCCTAATGTCAAGACAGTCTTGCCAGCAACATGACCTGCATTCTTCATTCGAGTCGAGCCTGCTTCAAGTAATGCAAATCCGCCCTGCATCAGCAGCACCAAGACTGCAGCGATTAGAATCCACACACCGTCCAAGCCGACTTTCAATTGTTCCGTCGTGACCTCTGCTGCTGCAGATGCATAACTGCCTCCCAGCAGCAGAGCTGACACTGCCAATGCAGATACAGATGCGAATTTGCTCCTTTTTACGTTCAACTCCATGACAACCACCCCTTAATGTTAGATTTCATAACATTCATTATAACTATTGATGACATTATAATCAGAATAGCTAACTTTTGGCAATACATAAATGGAATATGGTCAAAAATATTGTTTTCTCGTTTATAATCAAGAATTTTATGTTAAATTATATAACATATTTCAAAACCGTAACGTTTGACTGTATGGTTTCGCATGCAGTATCATAGGAATATAAGGAAAGCGATGAAATGAGGTGAGAGGCAATGGGGATATGAAACTTTACCGAATCGGAGAGTTGGCTCGGGCAACGTCCTTAAGCCAACGAACAATCGACTACTACACCAAGATCGGACTCATCGAACCAGCTCAACGGACAAATACCAATTATAGGCTGTATCATTCTGAAACGATAGAACGTCTTGAACGTATAAGTCAGTTAAAGCAGGAAAAGTACTCGCTGGATGAAATCAAAAACTATTTTATGCAGCTTAAGCGAGTTGCCAGTGATTCTGAGCTGATTAAGCGACTCACTGACCTCCAAGTCCATATGGAGCAGGTTGAGCGCGATGCGAAGGAACTGCAGCCGATGCTGGACAAGATGAAGCCGAAGCAGCGCAAGTCCTTGCTACAGCGCATCAGTCCGCAAAGCGCAGCTTGTATCGAAGTGCTGGTTGCCATTTTAGATAAGCAGCAGCATCTGATGTAGCATCTAAGCACAAGTATCATGAAGTCTATTGCATAACAACAAGGAGGAACACATATGCTATTTTTTCACCCTATGGACTTTCTTATCATCATTGCCTTCGGACTTTCTCTGTGGGCACAGTTTCGTGTAAAAGGAACATTCAATCAGTTTTCTAAGGTCCGCATCCACAGCGGGATGACTGGCTATGAAGCAGCACGTCGCATGCTTGACAGCAACGGTCTCTACGACGTTCCAGTTGAACCTGTGCGCGGCGCTCTGACTGACCACTACGATCCATTGAAGCGTGTCGTGCGCTTGTCAGAGCCGGTATACTACGAGAGTTCGATCTCCGCTGTATCCGTTGCCTGCCACGAAGTCGGACATGCGATTCAACATCAACAATCGTATCCAATGCTTGTTCTTCGCCACCGTATGTTCCCAATTGTAAACTTTGCTTCGGGACTGGCTCCGTTCATGCTGATTGCAGGGTTCTTGTTCCAAGTAAGCGGATTGATTGGACTAGGCATCATCTTCTTCTCAGCAGCCGTTGCCTTCCAATTGGTTACCCTGCCGGTCGAGTTCAATGCAAGCAACCGCGCACGCGATCTCATGATTGCCGAGGGCTTCATCACGAATGATGAAGAACGCGGTGTGGCAAAGGTCCTCAACGCCGCAGCTCTAACTTATGTTGCCGCTGCCTTAATCTCTCTCTTGGAGCTTGTGAAGTACATTATGATCTTCACAAACAACAGAGACTAATGATCAACAACTGAGCATAACAAACGACATAAAGCCGACTCCGTTTCTGAAAGGAGTCGGCTTTTTTATCAAAAGTTCTTCTATTACAGAACTTAATCGGGTATGATTGTAAGTATTGCTTAGGTTACATTTCTCCGCTTGGACACACCTTTCTGTACGTTGTTTATTTTTCTTCATTACACACGCAGGAGCCCATCCACATCGAGCACTTCTATTCTTCGATGGCTCTTTCTTCGGATTAACCCTCGCTCTTCGAGATGCGTTAAATTCCGACTAATCGTCTCAGGTGTCGTCCCTAAGTAGGAAGCAACGTCTTTCTTGCTCATCGGCAAATCAAACTCAGGAGCGCTGCTGCCTTCTAAGCATTCCGCTAAGTAGACTGCAATTCGAGTATCTACCCTTACAGTCGCAAAGCGAGTCGTTTGCTGCTCTGATTGCTCCAGCCTGTTTGCAAACTCTAATAGAAATTTCAGCGAAATCGAAGGATATGCCAATAAGAAGTCCTGTAAATCTGCTCGTTGTATTCTGCATACTTGAGTATCGATGACCGCTTCCGCATAGCAGTCATGAAATGAATCCCGAAACAAGGCAAGCTCACCTGTAAAGTCCCTCGCTTGAAGGATGCGAACGAGCTGCTGCTTCCCAGATTCAGATAGGCGATAAATCCGGATTCTCCCACTATTGACAATGTATAATGAATCGGATTGATCACCAGCATGGTAGATGATCTCACCTTTCTTATAAGCTTCTCTGCGGAATGCTTGGCTAATTTCTTTCATCTGCTCCGCCTCTAAATGATTGAAAATCGGAACAAGCGAGATGCACTCCTCATGTCTGTGATGAACACACACTTTATTTTCAGACATGGTTATTCCCCTCCACTAATCAGAAGTTGTTTTTCGTTACTTCCATCCTTAGATCTTCATCCTGCCGCACGATGAAGATCTGCATTATTTTTTACTTGTACCACTTTCTTTCCGCTTGCAAACTTCATCAGTCCCATCCCATTTAAGATAACAAGCAATACACTCGCTTCATGTATAAACATTCCGGATGCTAGATGTACAGAACCACTCAGTACACCAACCAGCAGGAGCATGACTGTTACGAGGGCAATATAGGTGTTTTGTTTCATATTCCGCACCGTCGACTTAGTCAGCAAATAGGCATGCGATAACTGCTTCAGCCTGTCTGCCAGCAGCACAATGTCTGCTGTTTCCATAGCTATATCCGTTCCGCCTTTTCCCATCGCTAAGCCGATATCGGCCACTGCAATTGCAGGCGCATCATTTATCCCATCACCAACCATCGCCACAATATGACCTGCTTCCTTCAACGCCTTGACATACTCCACTTTATGTTCCGGCAGCAGTTCGGCATGGTATTTCGTCTATATCCAGTTGATCCGCTACAAGCTTCGCTACATGCTCGTTATCACCAGTCAGCATCACCATATGTTTAATGCCATTTTCTCGCAGCTCAGCAATGGCTTGAGAAACCTCTTCACGAAGTTGATCCGCTATCGATATGAAGCCTGCCAATTGCCCCTCTACTACAGCAAAGACGACGGTATTCCCTCGCTTTTCACTCCTTACAGCTTCCTCCTCAATCTCAAGAGGAATTGTAATACACTTGCTCGCAAGCCACTTATGATTGCCAATCATGATCCCCATGCCATTCACTTTCGCATAAAGGCCATTGCCTTTCATGATATCTACATCTACTGCCTGATCTACAAGCATAAAGTTTCTCGCTTTAGCTTCCTGCACAATCGCTTGCCCCAGATGATGCTCTGAACTCATTTCTGCCACAGCCGCCAACCGAAGCAGCTCGTTTTCATCATATGGACGGAATGCCTTAATGTTTGTTACCACAGGCTTCCCTTTCGTTAAGGTGCCGGTTTTATCAAATACAACCGTGTCTACTTTTGAGAATCGTTCCATCACCTCTCCACCCTTAACAAGAATGCCATGCTTCGCGCCATTCCCAATCCCTGCAACGTTCGACACAGGGGCATCGATCACCAAAGCACCGGGACAAGCGATAACCAGAAAGGTAATGGCCATTCGAATCTCTCTTGTCAAAATGAACACCATAATCGATAAAGCGACAACAGCAGGTGTATAGTAACGAGCAAAGGTTTGGAGGAACTTCTCTGTTTGTGATTTGGATTCTTGGGCCTCCTCCACCAACTCAATGATTTTTGCAAATGTCGTATCCTCTCCAACACGTTCTGCAATGATCTCGACATAGCCGTGATCCACCATCGATCCACTATATACTTGGTCATTTTCCTTCTTGAAGACAGGTACAGACTCACCTGTTACAGCTGACTCATTCATTGAAGCCTGTCCTGTTACAATCTTCCCATCAACAGGTATCTTGCCACCTGAGCGAATAACGACTCGCTCACCCTTTACTACCTCATCTACAGGAACCAATACTTGTTCTCCATTCCGAATGACTTCAGCTTCCTGCAGAGCTAGATCCATTAGCTCTTTTAATGATGATCTTGTTTTGGTTAAGGTGCGAAGCTCTAAATAATCTCCAAACAAAAATAAAAACGTCACGACGGCCGACTCCGAATATTCTCCAATTACAAGCGCCCCGATGACCGCAATCGTTACTAATAGTTCAATACTGAATACACGCATTCGAATAGATTGGTAAGCTTTCATCACAATAGGACCACCTGCAATAATTGTTGCAAGCACGAAGGCAAACTTGTGCCATTCTTCGTATCCAAACGCCCCTAACAAAAAGCCGATAGCGATCAACAGGAATGATATCGCTGTTAACTGGTTTTTATATCGAAGCACAACTTTCATGTCACGCACTCCTTTCTTGCCTTTTTGAGTAAAGTCAACTCAAAAATCTCAAAAACCTACTCTCCCCTTCTGCTGACATCATAAGACTTTATTCGATTAAAAAAATTGACTTCCGTCAAGTTTTCAACATTCGTTCTCATTTGTTGCCCTGACCATTCAAAAAAGACGATTATGCATATTGCCAGATCACGCGATTCCTCGACGAAAAAGGCTTACAACGCCTTTCCAAACGTTATAAGCCTGCAAAATGGTGCACTAGCACGTGTTATGTGTATGTAGATACTCTCTTTGAAGATCGCACATTGTAGCCTAATTGCAAGATCTTATCCTGTAATTGATCTGCCTCGACTTGAGATTCAATTCATCATAGTTAACCTTAACCTTACTTGCGTTGAACATTACGATAACGTGATCTACACCTGCCGTTTTGCTTAAAATTTTCTCAATTTTCTTTATACAGGAGGGGCACGTCAAAGGCTCTAATTGAAAGGTGACTGTAATCATTTCATCTTCCTCCTTGATTGGTTATGCCCTCATTCTACTGCAAGCTGGATTTACATAACTTGATGCTGATCAAGATTTCATTATTGCAAAAAATAAAAAAGCATCTCCTGCCAGTGCACGCCATTTGTTTCATACCAAAGTATGATTCCAATAGCAGCACTCGGAGATGCTCTATTCAATAAGCTATTCGATATTAAAAAAGGAGGTATTATTGCCGATTTATATGATCTTTGAAATACTCTAATAGGAAGCGCTGGAACGTCTCAGCGACACGAGGCAGCTTCTCATCTACTCTGCGGATTAGCCCAACCGTCCTAGTCACTTTCGGCTCCGTAATGCGTACGCTTGCAGGCTGCAGCTCAGATGTATGACGCAGCGCCATTTCAGGCAGCAAACTGACCCCCATCCCCGCAGCAACAAGTCCTCGTATGGTATCCGTCTCCTCTCCCTCAAAGCCAATCGCAGGAGAAAAGCCAGCCTGCACACAGGCATCCCATACAATTGGCCGCAGCGAGTAGCCTTGGCTGAAGAGGACGAATGTTTCATCCTTTAGCTGGGACAAGTGGATCTCCTCCTCATTCGCTAGCGGATGGTTAGGAGGAAGAATCGCGGCAAGCTCCTCGGTAAGCAAAATCTCACCTGTGACCTGCTCAGACTTTTCTGGATATGGCGAAATAAATGCCAAATCAATCTCGCCATTGATCACGTCTCGAATCAATGAAGGGTACATCCCCTGCTTGAATCGAAACTTGACATTCGGATGCAGCTTACGGAAAGCTGCAACGACAGAAGGAATCAAATGAATGCCTAAGCTGTGCGGAAATCCAATTCGAATCTCTCCAAGCTCAGGATCAATGAACTCCTGGATCTCCTGAACGGCCTTTTCCAGCTCCTTCAGTATCGCTTCTGCTCTTTTAAGAAACAATTGCCCTACAGGAGTAAGCTGTAAATTACGCCCTTTCTGCAAGAAGAGCTTCACACCGAGCTCTTCCTCTAGCTGATGAATCTGCCGGCTAACCGCAGATTGCGCGACATGCATTTCCTCCGCAGCCTGCGTGACATGTTCTTTCTGGGCTACCTTTACAAAGTAATATAACTGCCTCAGCTCCACAATCCCTCAACGCTCCGTTCTATATGATCAATACTCTTTCTTGAACAACGCTTATCTTCGATGGATCCATCGCATAACTGTGTACAAGACAAAACCCCCTGCTAGGCCGCCTAGATGAGCGCTCCAGCTGATATTGGTCATCAGGAACGACTGAACGATACCAAGACCTAAAATGATGTACAGCGTTTTACGAGATGCCTCATCCAGCGCTTGGCGCTGAAAGATCGCGATAAATAAATAAGCTCCGTACAAACCGTAAATGGCGCTGGATGCACCAGCCATCAAAGTCCCCCACTCTGATGCAAATACACTGAACGCATTCCCAAGAACCCCGCTTAGCACATAGAGCAGTGCATAGCGAACGTGACCTAGAATCCGTTCAAGCGGCGGAGCAAAGACAAACAAAGCAAACATGTTAAATAATAAATGCTCAAATCCGATGTGAAGAAACATTGCGCTAACAAGCCGCCAAGTCTGTTCAACAAATGGCTCCCACTTTAGCACAGCTCCGAATCGAAGCAGCGTCTCTCCACTCGTTGAGCCTCCATTCATCGCTAGGATGATGAACATAATAATATTCACTGCAATTAGAGTACTCGTCACTGGAAACTGCTTCAGGTAGCTCCGCCAATTCTCATAACGAATAAAAATCATCCATCGTCACTCCTTCAGCAATCATTCTCATGCCGCAATCCCATTCATAGCGAACGTAGATTGGACAACTTAACATTTGTAAGATTATAATATGAACAGGGTATTACCAAAAATTAGAGCCGTTACGCAAGGAGGTAACTATCATGACCGTAGAACGCACAGGTGTTGCTACTTTCAAAGGAAATCCCATTACTCTTCTAGGACCTGAATTGCACGTTGGCGATCAAGCCCCTGACTTCACTTTGCATAAAAACTTGCTTGAGACAGCGAGTCTGAACGACTTCGCAGGTAAGATCAAGCTGATCAGTGTTGTGCCTTCAATCGATACGGGCGTATGCGACATGCAAACTCGTCGTTTCAACGAAGAAGCTTCTAAGCTTGGTGAGCAAGTTGCCGTACTTACTGTAAGCGCAGACCTTCCATTTGCTCAAGCACGCTGGTGCGGTGCAGCTGGTGTAGACCAGGTTGTGATGCTGTCTGATTACAAGAACAACACTTTTGGACAAGCATATGGCTTGTTGATCAAAGAATTCCAGCTTGATATGAGAGCTATCTTCGTGCTGGATGCCGACAACAAGATTACATATGTCGAGTATCTCAAGGAAATGGCTGAGCATCCGAACTATGATGCAGCAATCGAAGCTGTTAAAGCCCTTGTCTAATCCTGTACACAAAAAGCGAGAGCAGAGCTTTGGCTCTCCTCTCGCTCAGCTGTTTCTTCTTTGTTAAGGTTGTGTCTTATAGCTCGACAGTTTTTTATCTAGTACAGAGTATAGATCAAGAATCACTCGGTAGTTCGCACCGAGATCTCCCATTCCACCTCTTGAGGCGGAGTATATATCAACCGCTGTCTTCACAGGGCTTACCGACACAATTGATACGGTTATATCCATAGTACGTCCGGTTGCAGTCCGCTTCTCTAATGTAATTTCCCCTACATTCGGAACCTCATGCAAGAGCTTATAGCCTTGAATCTTCTTAAGTGTTGAAGATACCTCTGCCCAAGCCTTGTCCTTCGATAAGGAGTAGTAATGCGTTTTCAGTTTGGGATCTTTAGCTCGATCACTGGTCGTTTCGAAACTACGAATAACACCAGCAAGAGTTCGTTTGAGTGACAAAAGCGTCTTCCTCCTTTATATGAACTGCCGTTGCTCACTTATTACAGTGTAACATTGAACGTGTAAGGAGAAAAGGGCTAAACGAGAAGAACAAACAAAAAACACTTCCCGCATGGACAAAGTCCATATAGAAAGTGTTGTTTCTTTACAGGAAACCCGCGAATGCCGTTCGACTTTAATGTTTCTGAACCTGCTCTCACAGGTGGGTGTCCTCAAAGCCACGTTTGACTACTCAGTGAAGAGCTTGCCAGCGGAGACTCAATGTTGAACTCCCAAGAAACCATCATTGGTTCAAAACAACGAAAGCCGTAACGCACATCGCAGGAGTCGTTCAAGTTGTAGACTCATTATAGAACGCTTTTCGACAAAAGTAAAGCCTCAAACCTCACATGATGACTCATTATCATCTGGATTCGGATGCAGGCTTTTCCTTATCCTCTTCTTCATCAGGGCGTCCTTCACCATCAGAAAGCGCTTGACCTTCAAGTGCTTCTTCATTCTCTTCAGCGTCACGCTGCTCTGCCAATTGCTCCTGCTGCGCCTGCATCTTCTGATACGTCGCATAGAAATTAAAGAATGCATAGTAGGCAATAACGGAACCTGCGAAGAAAATGATAATGAACGGATATTTGATTCCAAAGTACAAAATCGCACCGCTTACAATTGCAGTCAGTACAACACGTACAGGACGGAATACCGTAAGAAGAACACTATTTTTCAAAATCTCGAATGTCTTCATATGGTAATGGGATACCATGGAGAAGAAGTTGAACAAAGATACAAACAAGATAATAAGCAATCCAAGCATGACATAGCCGATCATGCGCATAGATGTCAATTGCGTCATATAGACGGTATAGTCAATGTACATAATGACGAACAGCAACGTATAGAAGATCCCGCCGATCATCGCTTGCTTATAGTTTTCTTTGTACGAACTAAAAAACGTTTTTAAGAGCTTCACATCTGTGTCGCCCATGATCCATTTGCGGCCTACTGAGAACATCGCCGATGTAGCCGGGAATAAAGTAAACGGTGCCAGAATTCCCATCGCCCAGTTCATCTGCAGAGATTCGTTCGGGAAATTACCTGCCATAAACAATAGCTTCATGAATAACGCCGCAAAGAACGGCAACGAGCAACCGATCCATAAAAGATTGGTGACCGAGAACCGCATAATCCACTCTGAAATGCGATAAAAACCACCCATTAACCCTCGAAATTCCAAACGAGACACCTCCATCATCCTGTCTCTTAACTATAATACAAACAGAGGTTGTACACCAGTGCCTATTTTCATGCATCTAGGTCAACTGTCTATGCCGCCGAAGCATGACTGCCATATGATGTACAGTGTCTAGAAGAGATCAGCACTCAAAGGAGGATTGCCACATGGGTCAATTAGGATATGGTGGTTTTGGTTGTGGAGTAGGCGGTTTGGGTACTAATGTAGGTGCTATCCTAGTACTATTCATCCTGCTTGTTATCATCAGCCGCTCTCTCTGCTGCTAAGATTAAGCTACTCTCCCCATAACGTCTATCGCAGGATCTGAGAAGCAGGAGGATACCCTCCTGCTTTTCCTATCCATATAACAGCGTCTACAAAGTTAAGCAAGCCTCATAAGCTCAGAAGGATGATACTGCGCGGCAGCATCCTTTAGATCGCCTTTGTACACAAGCTGGAGGCGAGCACATTGTCTAAAGTCTTCCGGAGTAACCCACTCCGACTGTTTTTGGAACAAATCACAGCCGCTGTACTGCAAGACAGAAGCAACGAATTGCGAGCAAAAATAAGCATTCTCCCGTTCAATTCTTACTCGGAATACAATGCCTAGAAGACCAATCAAGTTGTATCGATACTCATCCTTGTGCTGTTCGATCATTCTAATTCTTCTTCGAATCCGGTCATATACATCTTGCGTAACCGTGATCTTATAGAGTGCGCACAGGGTAGGACGATGACTAGATCGAATCAGGCTTCCATAGATCTGTTCGCGAACGAAGCCTCCGATAAAGGGATTGGCAGGATCTTTCCGGCCAAAGCTGTATACTTCCGTCAATTTACGGTCAAACGCAATGGATACATGATTAAGCGGCTCACGTGTATACATCTTAATCATTTGAGACAACCATGTACCGGTGTCTGTTAATAAAATATAAATCTCTTTTTGCTCCAACAATGGTATCACCCAATACGAATAAATATGAATTATTCTCATTGTATAAATACTCATACTTATTGGATACGATCTTCAGCCTAATTTACATCTAGACTTTAGTCGAGGATTGTATAAATGCAGGTCAGCATATCGGACAGAGAGTCTATTCAATCCATCCATGAACCAATAAATAAACGATACATAGTAGAATAGATAGGCGAGATGGTTATGAGTCATGATCGATGAGGACTGATCCAAGAGGCAATAGAGATCATTCTTATTCTTATTCTAAAAAAGGAACAGTTGAGCAATCAACTGTCCCTTTGATGTTCTTATTCAGAATCGGAATTGAAACGGGATTCGCGGTTCTCGTAGTTACGGCGCGGACGACGATCTCCTCCGCCGGAACGATCTCCTCCACGATCGTACTCACGGCGATTGCCATAGTTACGGTTATCACCACGATTGTCTCCACGATTATCACCACGATTGTCTCCACGATTATCACCACGATTGTCCCCACGGTTGTTGTAACCGCCGCGACGATCCTTGTTGTCACGGTAGTTGCCACCACCGCCAGAGCCATAGCGGCCGCCACCGCTTCTTCCATATGGCGCGTTCAATCTACGGCCATTGGAGCGAATGTCTGGCTTACGGCGCTTCGCACGAATTGGATCCTCTGGAGTCAGGTTGACTTGAACATCCTTCTTCTCGCCTGTCAGCAATTTGAATGCTGCGCTTAGCAATTGAACAGAGTCATACTGCTCAAGAAGCTGCAGCGTAATTGCTTTGTATTCGTTCAGCTCGCCTGATTGGATCACATCGATCAAGCGATCTGCAACGACGCGCTGTTTGCCTTCGATTGCTTCTGCCAAGCTCGGCATAGGCTTGCGGTTAATGCGATGGCGCGTTACGCGCTCGATGAAGTGAAGATGATCCATCTCACGTGGCGTAACGAAGGACCAAGCACTACCTTCTTTACCTGCACGTCCTGTACGACCGATGCGGTGTACATAGGACTCTGGGTCTTGCGGCAAGTCAAAGTTGATAACGTGTGTAACGCCGGATACATCAAGACCACGTGCTGCAACGTCAGTTGCTACCAGCACGTCAATGCTGCCGTCACGGAACTTACGCATAACCGTGTCACGTTGGTTCTGGGACAGGTCACCATGAAGGCCGTCCGCTGTATATCCACGCTTCTGAAGAGCTTCAGACAGCTCATCTACACGGCGCTTCGTACGACCGAATACGATCGCAAGCTCTGGTGATTCCATATCAAGCAAACGGCTCAACGCATCAAATTTGGAACGTTCGTTAACTTCGATATAGTTCTGCTCAATAAGTGGCGCACTTACTTGCTTAGGCATAACGGATACATGCTCAGGATTTTTCAAGAATGTATTCGCGAGCTTTTGAATGTTAGGAGGCATTGTCGCGGAGAACAACATCGTTTGACGCTCTTCCGGCACAAGCTTCAAGATGGACGTAATGTCGTCCATGAAGCCCATGTCGAGCATTTCATCCGCCTCGTCCAATACAACCGTATTGACATCATCCAGACGGATCGTCTTGCGGTTAATATGATCAAGCAAACGGCCAGGTGTACCGATAATAATTTGTGGGCGCTTTTTCAACGCGCGAATTTGGCGACCAATATCTTGTCCACCGTAAATAGCCAAAGAACGAACGCCCTTAAAGCGGGAAAGCTTGCCGATCTCTTCGGATACTTGAATCGCAAGCTCGCGTGTTGGTGTCATAACGAGGGCTACGACACGTTCTTCGCTTGGCTCGATCTTTGTAATAAGAGGAATACCGAACGCGGCTGTCTTACCTGTACCTGTTTGCGCTTGTCCGATCATATCACTGCCTGATAGCGCTACAGGAATCGCCTTTTCCTGAATCGGCGTGGATTCTTCGAATCCTAATTCTGTAATTGCTTGAAGTACTTTAGGCTCCAAGCCAAATTCTGCAAAATTTTTCAATATATTCATGCTCCTTCTGTGTGGACAAACCACTGCCTTATCTATATTCTTAAGTATCGTGACATAGGTGACGAATGGCACATCCGCCTGTCGTCTTATCATATACAATGCGAAGTGAAGCCTTCATGTGTTCACCCGCTTATTCGCTCATGCGTACATCTCATCAAAATGAAGCATACTCAAGAATATCTAAATCAGTATAACATATTTAATTGTCTTATTACCAGTAAGAACATTTGAATTCGTTGGTTTTGGGGTGAATGGTTTGAAAAGGGTGTTTCACGTTCTAGTCATCATTTTAGGCGCATTAAGCATGGCCATTGGGATGAAGCTTTTTTTAGTCCCAAATCACTTTCTAAGTGGCGGCATATCAGGGGTCTCCATGATAACGAGCTACTTTACAGACTGGAACATGAGTATTATTTATTTTGCTTTAAACTTGCCTTTGATGATTTGGGGCTGGTTTGCGCTCGGTCGCAGATTCATCTCTTACTCCATCATCAGCGTTGTGGCAACCACCTACTTCATTTCTCTTATTCCTGCGGTTTCCGTATCCGAGGAGCCTCTGCTCTGCGCAGTATTCGGCGGAACCTTTGTCGGGATCGGTGTTGGAATATCCTTACGGGTCGGAGGATCCACAGGTGGCTTTGATATCATCGGATCTATTGTTACCAAGTATCGCGATTTTCCAATCGGAAATATCTCGGTAACGATGAACGGGGTTGTCATCATTACCCACGGACTGCTGACGAAGAACTGGGAGCTTGTGCTTTACTCGATGGTTTCCATCTTCACAACGGGAAAAGTGATGGATTTTATTTTCATCAATCACTATAAGGTAACGGTGTATATCATCACAAGCAACAAAGAGATTCTGATGGAAAAGCTGCTGTCTTTGCCCCACGGCATTACCGTGATCAAGACTCGCGGAGCCTTCTCTGATATCGAACGGGATATGCTTATGACCGTAACGACTCGTTATGAGCTGTCAGATTTGAAGCGAGTGATTAGGGAGGCGGATCCGAAAGCCTTTGTCAATATCGTGGAGACGGTTGGTGTAATCGGAAATTTCCGCAAACCAAAAGCCTTTTAAGCATATAGCATACGAAAACACAAACAAGCTCAATAGCTTCTTCTACGGATGATATGGGAATGGCTGATTCCCAAGACGCAGAATTCGCTTTTGAGCTTTTTTTGAATATAGATGCAAGAAGTCGGAATATTTCGCAATAAGAACCTTTTCTCCGAGTTGCCTCAAAATCCCTACTTCACAAATACATAGCCTGCGCCCTTTGAAAGTCTTTTCTTCTCCACAATGGACAGTTCATCCCACTCCTTGTCCATCATTCCTTTATCCATGAGGACCTCGGCCTGTTGGAAGGCTTCCTCCTCTGTTCCCGCAATGACAACACAATCCAGCTGTTGATTAGAAGATGAGGCTTCAAGACGATACAAGTACATATTAGACATTTCCATCAGCATAGCTCCTTTTGAATTAATACTCACTCTTTACTAATTATATTATTGTCATTATACATGAGCCTAGGAGCGAAGCAAGAATAACGCGGCAAATTGAATGAAAAGCATATTCATACATTCATATTTATCACTGGAGAAGAGACGTTTATTATAACGACCCTTTCTTATTGTATACGCCGATATCCTGAATGAAATAAGTCCCGTTCTTCTCACTGCCGTTAAAGGAGCGGATAACAAGGCGAAGGGCTTTTACCTTTTCTACGAATTCAGCATGCGTGTCATGCGTTTCCAGCTCTTCCCCTTCATTTGTCCACAATGCACCATCTACCTCTGCAATCTTGCGCCAATTTGTCAGACCATCCTCCGACACTTCAATATCCCATTGCGCGGGCCCTTTGTGCTTGCCCTCTCTAGTCGTCAGGGTCACGGTGTCAAAGGTTTGCGGCTCCAGCCAATCCAAATAGTACATGTGCGGCAAGGGCTCTGCTGGCTTACTTTCAAGGAATGTCTCTTTGTCTCCATCATTAATATAGCAAATGTGTGACTCCGCCTTATACAAGTCCCCCCATGTGATATCATTCCCTACTCCGCTGGTGGCTTGGGAAGCTAGGTTATCTGTCTGTCCTGCTTGTCTAGGCAATACGCATTCCATCGGCATTCCGGCACGCTTATATACACGGAGGTAATCCACAAGAAACTCCTTCGGATACGGAATGGCTTCGTCCAATTCGCCGATCCAGCCTCCATTCCCATCGTTGATCTGAAGCAAAGTAGCCATCGGATAATCTGGCGACTGATCAATCTGCCAATAAAGCTTATGGTCCAAATAGAACTTCATCCCGGTCTCATCCCACTCTAAGGCGTACACATGAAAATCCTGCGACAAGTCCACGTCTGTACGGTAAGGGATGTGCGCATATTTTAGTTTGGAATCCCGCAGTGCGTGGAGGGTTGTGTTTAGCAAGCAGGTGTCTTTTCCAAGCAGCTCGAAGATATCGATCTCGGCATTCTGCTCCTTCTCATGTTCCATTCCAATCATCCACCAGGCTGAATTCAACCCGCTGCCCTTTGCAACTTTCGCACGGAGCTCAAAATAACCGTACTGCGTGACCAGATTCATAACAGCCCGATCATGATGATCGATCCCGAGTTGATCGGAATAGCGGTGCATGCCATCACGCATTCCCGTTGTGATTGCCGAGACATGCTTGTCGACATCAGGCAGACGCAAGACGATGCAGCTATCGCGGAACTCATAATCGGCAAGCGCATCAGGTCTCTTTTTCCAATGCGAGATGCCATAGGGCGAAAACGTGTTAGGATTTAGCACAGGCCCTTCAAACTCCTCTTGAAATACAAGGGTCCATCCTTCTTTATAAAGCGGGTCTAAGGTCTCTTTCATCGTCAAAACGCTCCTCTACTCGATGATTGAATCTATATTTGCCCTTAGTTTAATGCGCTTGACGCAGGAAGTATTTAGCCCAAAGTAACACTTTTTCAGCTGAAATCGCACGAAAGAATCGGTTATTCCTTTTTATAAGGGGATGCCATGTCAAGCGAGGAGTTCATAGTCCCGATGAATTGGCTTAGACTGACGCCAAGCCTCTTCTTGAACATCCGGCTAAAGGAATGAACATCCTCATAACCCACTTCATTGGCGATCTCGCTGATTGACATATTCGTCATCATCGCAAGCTGTTTTGCCTTGTCAAAACGAATTTCGGTCAAAAAATCAAGCGGCGTCTTGCCGTAGCATAGGCGGAACTGGCGTATGATATAATTTCGGCTAAGCCCTGTTATGTCGCAAAGCGTTTCCAATCGAATCTTCGTATAGTAGTTCTCCTTGATATAATTGCAAACATGAACCATCTTCATATTCACTTTCGAATTTGATACATGCTCTCGAACGCTATACCCCTTCATAACCGCGAGAGTATCGATAACAGCTTACCTTGAGCCAGCATAGCTCCTGCCTTTGTCTGATCTTGTGTCCCTTGGATGAGGGTTAGGAAAGGCTGCAGCAACTCACAACTGCCATCATTCCCCAAATAATAACCTTTCTTCAAGAGTGGGTCTAAAGGATCTTTAGCTCTTCCAAAATGAAAGGTCACGGTAATTCCGCAGTATCCCTCCACCTTTGATGGATGCAAGGATCGAAGGACATCTGGCGGGATCAAATACACATCTCCTTTTTCAAGGATATAGGACTTCTTATCGATATGCTGCTCCGCACCGCCCTCGATGCCATACACCAGCTGATACTGCGGTACGTATTGAGGCGTCATAAACCAGTTGTCCGGCGGATTGAACATATGGGCAAGCGTTATGTAAGGAGGGAAGAAGAAACGCTCCTGCAGGAAAGGGATCGTATCGATGGGATTCATGACAGGAAGCTTGTTCAGCACGATATTCATCCTTTCTCGTGTCAGACGGTCGTTAAGTGCATAACACAACTTGCGTAACAACACTTTAGATGCTCACATCATAGCAAACTTGCTGAGTGTGATCATGCTATTTCTTCACAATAGTTAAAAAAAGCCCATTACCTCACAAAATGTGAAGACAGAGCCTCTTTCTTTCATGTAGACAAAGAAGCCTCTAGGAGACCTAGAGGCTTTCTGTAACGTTATTTGGAGTTAATCCTTATTGAGACAAACGATTTGCAAGCTCATACAATTCCATGTTGAATTCCTTCTTCGTGTTCACTACAAGATCGATATCTGTAGCGACAAGCTCTCCGTTAATGATACCACAGCCCTTGCCGGATACGCCTGCCATCAATTGTTGAACAGCGAAGTCACCAAGACGGCTAGCCAAGATACGGTCGAATGGAGTTGGGCAACCGCCGCGTTGGATGTGGCCAAGCACGGTTACACGAGGCTCTACTGTTGGGCAGCGCTCGATAATGCCGTTGCAGATATCTTCGCCTTTACCCACGCCTTCTGCAACTAGAACGATACTGTGGCGTTTGCCTGCTTCAAAGTTGTGTCTCATGCGCTCTGCAACTTCATCGAGATTGAATGGAACTTCTGGAACCAAGATGGACTCCGCTCCGCTTGCAAGACCTGCATACAAAGCGATGTCGCCGCAGTGACGTCCCATTACTTCTACGACAGAAGAACGCTCATGGGAGCTCATTGTATCGCGAAGTTTGTTTACTGCATCTACTACGACACCTACTGCTGTATCAAAGCCGATTGTGTAGTCCGTAAAGGAAATATCATTGTCAATCGTGCCTGGAAGCCCCATTGTCTTAATACCCAATTTGGACAATTTGTTTGCGCCTTGGTACGAACCGTCACCACCGATAACGATCAAACCATCGATGCCGCGTGCGCGAAGAATTTCAGCACCTTTTTGTTGGCCTTCTGGAGTTGTAAACTCTTTACAGCGTGCGGATTGAAGAATCGTACCTCCACGGTGAATAATATCACCCACGCTGCGCAGATCCATTTGACGCATATCGTCATTCAATAGTCCTTGGTAACCGCGTTGAATCCCATATACTTCAAGACCATGATAAAGGGCAGTACGAACCACTGCGCGGACGGCAGCATTCATCCCTTGAGAATCTCCACCACTTGTGAGAATTGCAATTTTTTTAACAGCAGACATCATTGTTTCCTCCCTCGTCATCCTCTAATACATATGTTTTCTAATCCAGTGGCTGTTGATCCAGAAAAAGACCCTCATAAGGGGACTCCCCTTCATCAACCTTTTGGAAACTTGCAATACTTCTGCTTGCTCTCTAACCTTGTGATCGGATAGATACAACGCGAGCAATCCTTCAATAATCATGCGGTGATAACGCGCATTTGGAAGTTTGCTCGTCGATTGCTTCGCCATATTCGCAAAGTGCTCGATCCTTAAGATAACCGTTTCCTGATCGGGATAGTAATTACAAAAATTCAAGTCGCCCCCGATGCGGTCTTCCTCCTGATCGATAAGATAATCAAGCAGAATATGTAAACCACATACATACGGAAAATAGGCCTCACGTATGATACGGGCGTGCTCCCTCGTAATATCTTCATCGACTGCAACAGCAAATAAGTAGAACATCCCAAGCGTCGACCCTGTTGCGGCAGCAAATTCATTCCACCCAAGAGAAGAATACGTCTTCTGATGAGGTTCCCACCATGCAAGCAAAGCAGGCTCTCGCTTCGATTTGTCTATATGCTTATAAACCTGAAGATCTGTATACCAAGTAACAAGCTGAACGATCTCATCTCGCACCTGATGATAGCCTGGCAGCTTTGCAATGGAAGCACGGCAGGTTGTCACCAGCGCATGCAAATAGCCTCCATCCTCTCGCTCATCACGCAGGGCATAATAGTCTGTTAGCGGTCGCTCTGGCTGTACGGCATCCAGCATCGATTGATGCAGCAGTCTGAAATCCTCTGGATCAAGCGACGTGCTTCGATCACATAAGTTATCCAAATAATCGCTTATCGTCTGAAATGCGACAATCAATGGAATCAAGATATCTCTTTTGTCCGGATAGATCGCTGCATATACAGACCCACCCTCGCAATGAAACTGCTTGGTGGATAGGCTGGCTAATGCCTGGGTTCTTAGCTCCTCGTCTGGAATCAAGGCTGCTCTTGTTGACCAACGAGCCAGTTCCTGACGAACCTCAGGCAGCAAATATTTGTATACACGATACATTAAACGTAAAGGCTCGCTTGGAGCACTCTGAGCATGTAATTGCCGGTACAAGAATAGCCTCCGTTCTCCTCACACAGAAGATGCGAACTCGTTATACATTTTAGCCAAAACTTATTATATTACGAAGTGACAGATTGCACAAACATTCTGTACTTTCAATTTAATGGTGAGATTTGGCATCTAATTCTTGCTGTGTGCGGTACCACAAATTCAAGTCGTTAATCGTACTTGCGAGTTCTGCAATTTCTCCATTTAATTTGCAGGACATGTCAAAATTATCTTCATCAAACAAGGCATTCTGCTTCAGAATGACCTTCTGTTCAATCTCCTTGATTCGATCCGGAATCGTTCCGCGAATTTCCTCCCAATGGAGCAAGATCTCGCTTTGTTCCTTTTCGGACAGCTGATCCCACTCTCCAGTTAAGGACGGAATCAATATTCCAAGGCGCTCATCCCACATAAAATAAGGTTCCAAATATCATAACTCCTTTAACGATTCATTGCGAATCCATGTACTGGCAATCCTTTTATCTTGTGCAAAAAGATCACCTCCATCCCCTCCGCAAGTCTATGCCTCGAAATATTAGCTGTCTAGTTTAAAAAGACCTGCTATACTACTTCAGTAGCTTTAAATGCTTACAAACTTCATCACTACAGCATGAGCAAGGCGGGAAGGAGTACATCAGTGCTTATGAACCATTCAGAAAGGCACGAGACGAACTGGCTTCGAGCATATACGTTTGCCATCTTCATGATCTCAGCCGTTATCATTTCCTATATGCCGCTATATTTCAAGTCTCTTGGCTTCGATAGCGTTCAAATCGGATTTCTTTATTCCCTTGGTCCTATGATTTCTATTGTATCAAACTTTATTTGGGGCGTCACAAGCGACAGGCTTCAAACGATCAAAAAAGTCATTTTGTTTTTGTTAACGGCGATCACGGTTATGGCCTTCTTTGTTGGCATGGCAAAATCGTACGTTGCGGTTATTGTTTTGATGTCAGCCTTTAACTTTTTCTACTACCCGCTATTCCCTTTGACGGACAGCCTGTCCATCGTCACGTCGCAAGCAAAGGGAAAGAGCTTTATCGGGATTCGCGTATTCGGCTCTATAGGCTTTGCTGTGAGCGCCTTATTGCTTGGCCTCCTGCTTGGCCGCATTGGAGCAAGCTATACCATCTATGTCATCTTGGTCCTAAGCCTCATCTCTCTGCTTCTTGCAACCATGATCAAGGATCGCAGAGCCTCCGTCAAGAAAATGGAGTTCGGCGGACTGTGGACCATTCTAAAGCAGCGCGAGGTGCTGCTCTTCTTCTTATGCGCCCTGCTGTTAGCGATCGCTCATCGCATGAATGAAGCGTTTATCGGCTTGTCCATTGTCATGCTTGGCGGTCCTGAATCCATCGTAGGCTATGCTTGGATGATCTCAGCTGTGAGTGAAATACCAATTTTCTTCCTATTAAATGCGTACGGGAATCGCTTCAAAGAACTTCCGCTTCTGACGGTATCGGCCATCATGTATACCCTACGCTTTTTGATCGCGGCATCTGTATCCGATCCTTATCTCTTGATGAGTACGCAAGCGATGCACAGTGTAAGCTTCGGCATCTTCTATTTCGTTGCCGTTCGCCATCTCAGCAATATCATTCCTGAGCAGTATCGCGCAACGGGAATGGCGATATACACGATCGTATGGTCGAGCCTTGCAGGCTTATTGAGCGGTGCAATCGGCGGGCCACTGCTTGAAAGCTACGGCAAAGACACCGTCTTCTACGCTGCATGCGGCTTCGCCATCGTTGCCGGCATTGGATTCTTCCTCATGTCATGGCTCGGTCAAAAACACAAAATCAAATCTGTCTCACAAGTCTAGCAATGCTAGACTTGTGTTCTTTTCCATTCCACGCAAAAAGAGCAGCTCTGAGATCGGTATCCCGATTCAGAGCTGCTCTTACATGCTATTGTACACTATTTATAGATGATAAACCCTTATCATTATAATTTAATGACATTAGCTGCTTGTGGTCCGCGATTTCCTTCGGAAATCTCGAACTCAACTTCTTGACCTTCATCCAATGTCTTGAATCCATCAGTCTGAATTGCAGAGTAATGTACGAATACGTCGTCGCCGCCTTCAACAGAAATGAAGCCGTAGCCTTTCTCTGCGTTGAACCATTTTACAGTACCTTTCAAGAAAAAAACCTCCTCACACTGTTCGCCTAATTGTTGAGCAGGCGAATACGGTTATTATACTGGAGCAAAATTAGAAATGCAACTTGTCCCGCCAAAAGGTTGGAACAAAAGGTGCATTTCGTTTGATTTCAACTAAGGGCTGGGGTATGATGAAGGAGATGTAAGCATTATTAAAAAGCCCTTCATTTGAAGGGAATTTACGGTCATCACAGAAATGGGGTTTTACAGTAATCATGGCAAAAAAACATGTAATTTACAAAAAGGACAACTGGAATATGCTGACGGTTGAAGCACGCGGCCGTGAGCTCGTTCTTCGTGAGATATCCGATCAATGGGGAGAGGACTGCCTTACCTTCCTGAGTCGACCTGAGATGATGGAATGGGTATCGAAGCGCTTCCCGAAGTCTGACTTTGCTGGCAATGAAGCCGAATGGGAAGACATCATACAGGCCTTTAAAGAGATCTAACTTCTTCATGCCCCAGCACAATACGCTATGCCATTCGGCCTGAGTAGAGGATTAGCGTAAAGGGTAAATAACGACATAAAGGCGGGTTCCAATGGATGCATCCACAACCCTAATATTTATTATCTTAGCATTCGTACTAGGCGCTGTGCTCGTTTGGAAAAAGGATACGATTCCATCGCCAATGAGGCGATGGCTGTCTATCTTCGCGCTCATTTTTATCGCATTTGCCTTTTTCCTGATCGTCTATTCTTTTGCTACAGCTGGACTGTAAATCTACATAACGATCCTTGCTCCTACCTGATCATTCCTTTGAACGGATCCGCTTATTCCGTTCAAATAGGAACGGCTCCTTTCGGTCATACTACCTGTGTTTGATAATGCTAGAGCGATAGCTCACGGCACAGGAGGAGCAGAATGGCAATGCCTAAACGAAAGCTTCAATGGTTGACGTGTTGTCTCCTTGCCGCAATGATACCCGCTCAAGGTGTGATGGCTTCCATTCAAGAACCGTCCCCGCTTGCAGCGAGGGAGACGTCAAGTGAGTTCACGATATATAAAGATAAGAGGAGGGTACATATGCAACAAGTGACGAAACGTTCAGAAGTACCACAAGAGTTCCGTTGGAAGCTTGAAGACCTGTTTGGATCTTCTGCAGAATGGGAGCAGGAATATGCGCTCGTGCAACAGCTTTTAACAAAAGTAAAATCATTCGAAGGTAAATTGAATGAAGCGAAAACCCTCAAGGCATGCTTTGAGCTGGAAGATGATATTTCCTTACATACAGAACGCCTTTATGTGTACGCCAATATGCGCCATCATGAGGATACTGCAGAGACATCCTACCAGGCTTTGTCTGAGAAGGCAGCAAAATTAAGCGTGCAAGTCGGCGAGGCACTGTCCTTCATCACGCCTGAGGTATTGTCCTTGTCTGATGAGCAGCTTGACCAATTCATCAAAGATGATGAATTGAAAGCTTATCAGTTCACGCTTGAGGAAATGAAGCGTCAGAAGGCGCACGTGCTCTCGAAGCAGGAAGAGGCCCTGCTGGCTCAAGTGGGCAATATGTCCAAGGCTCCTGAGACGATCTACAGCATGCTGAATAACGCTGACATGAAGTTCCCTAAGATTAAGAACGAAAAGGGCGAAGAAGTCGAGCTTACACATGGCCGCTACATTCAATTTTTGGAGAGCCGCAGCCAAGAGGTTCGCAAAAATGCGTTCGAAGCGATGTACGGTACTTACAATAAGCAGCGCAACACCATTGCTGCGACATTGAATGCGAATGTAAGCAAGAACTTGTTCTACTCTCGCGCCCGCAAATACCCGTCTTCTCTCGAAATGTATCTCTATGGCGATAACATACCGAAGGAAGTTTATACAAATCTTATTGATACCATTCATAAGCAACTACCGTTGATGCATCGCTACATGAAGCTACGTCAGAAGCTGCTTAAGGTTTCTGAGCTTCATATGTACGATTTGTTTGCTCCAATTGTCGAAGAGTTCGATATGGACATCTCCTTCGAGGATGCAAAAAAGACAGTAAAAGAAAGCTTGAAGCCTCTTGGCGAGGATTATTTGAACAATCTGCAAGCCGGCTTCGATGAAGGCTGGATTGATGTATACGAGAATGAAGGCAAGCGAACAGGCGCATACAGCTGGGGCGCTTACGGCACGCACCCTTACGTTCTGCTTAACCACAAAGACAATCTGAACAGCATGTTCACCCTTACACACGAGATGGGCCATGCTCTTCACTCCTTCTATTCCGATACGAACCTACCATATCGCGATGCGCAATACACGATCTTCCTCGCTGAGGTTGCATCGACTTTGAACGAAGCGCTGCTTATGGATTACATGTTGAAGAAGAGTACGGATGTAAAAGAGAAAATGTACCTTCTCGCCTACTATATCGATCAGTTCCGTACGACGGTGTTCCGTCAAACGATGTTTGCTGAGTTTGAGCTGTTGATTCACGAGCATGCAGAGAAAGGCGAATCCTTGACGCCACAGCTGCTTAGCGATATCTATTATGATCTGAATAAAAAGTACTACGGCGACGAGATGGTTGTAGACAAGGACATCGCGATCGAATGGGCTCGCATTCCTCACTTCTACACCAGCTTCTACGTTTACAAGTATGCAACAGGCTTCTCCGCTGCTCAGAGCTTTGCGAAGCAGATCCTGGACGAAGGCCAGCCTGCAGTTGATCGCTACCTGGGCTTCCTGAAGAGCGGGGGCAGCGACTTCTCTATCAACATCCTGAAGAAAGCAGGCGTCGACATGTCTACTCCAGCTCCAATTGAAGCCGGAATGAGCGTGTTGGAATCCTTGATTGACCAAATGGAGAAGATGGCTGAACAGCTGTAAGCCACGTAATCGAAGATCACACGCAGCATCTTCTTGAATATGAAATGCCATTTTATCGATCAAGGAAAAATGCTTCCGAGTCGATCTTCACCACAGATCAAGCCTAACGTTCGAATGGTTATGCTAGGCGGGGACTTCCCCGCCTTTCTTGTGTTACGTGACGCTCACTCCACGACCCAATTCTACTTGCCTATAAAGGAGGCCCCTCTATGCGCTTGCAATGGACACTCATTTTAGCGCTGATCTTTGCACTGATTACCGCGATTTTCGCCGTAATCAACGTTAATCCCGTTGAAGTGAACTTCTTGTTTGGCACGGTTAATGTGCCTTTAATCCTGCTCATCCTTGGCTGTACGCTGCTTGGAGCTATGATTGTGGGTTCATATGGACTTTATCTGCAATATCGTACGCAGCGAAAGCTTACCGCACTTCAAGGAAAACTCGCTCATGTCATTGAAGCGACAGGTTATGTGGAACCAGACCAAATGCCTGAATCCGAGAAGATGACACCTCCGGAAGAGCAAGCTATGAAAGAACCGTCTTAATTCACTTGGAATCACTAAATATATTCATATCTTCGAAGGGAGAGGTTATCGTAATGACTTCATTTGATCAACCTTATGCTCCAATCAACACCACTGCTCTGCAGGCAGGTATCAACAAAGATTATGTTACCGGCTTATTAATGAAGCTTCTTAGCACTCCAAGCCCGACTGGCTATACCCATCATGCGATGAATCTGCTTAAAGAAGAAGCAGAGAAGCTTGGATACACCATGGAACGGAATGCCAAAGGCTGCGGCATCATTCGTGTAAAAGGAAGCGACGATACATCGGATCGTGTCATAGCGCTGTCTGGACATGTGGACACGCTCGGTGCAATGGTTCGTTCCATTAACAGCAACGGCACACTGAAGCTGACATCTCTTGGCGGAT
Organism: Paenibacillus sp. 1001270B_150601_E10; assembly: GCF_015558675.1. GTDB lineage: Bacteria > Bacillota > Bacilli > Paenibacillales > Paenibacillaceae > Paenibacillus_B. The sequence continues at coordinate 693,847 of NZ_JADMOL010000001.1, forward strand.
TCATGGCTAACTCGATGGAGAATGAGTACTGCATTATTCATACACGTTCCGGCAGAACGTATACCGGCACGATCATGACGAATCAGCCGTCTGTTCATGTCTTCTCCGGCGCTCGGGATCTGAAGCGCGAGGAAGGCGTCATGATGGTAAGAATCGACGAGCTTGTACACACAGCGGATGATGTGAAGAAGCTGGACATCCATGTAGGAGATTATGTCTCCTTCGATGCGAGACCTGTTCATCTTCCAAGTGGATTCATCAAATCCCGTCATCTTGACGATAAAGCAAGTGTAGCCGCATTGTTTGGATTGCTTCACAGCATGAAGCATAATCAATGGCAGCCAAAGCATGACATCGTCATGATCGTGACGAACTATGAAGAGGTCGGTCACGGGGCGTCCTATATCCCACAGGACATCACCGAAATGATTGCTGTTGATATGGGCTGCATTGGCGACGACCTGACTTGTAAGGAGACGGATGTATCGATCTGCGCGAAGGATTCCAGCGGACCTTATGATTATTTTATGACGAATCGCCTAATTGATCTTGCTGTGCGTGAGGGTATTCCACATGCAGTAGACATTTATCCGCATTATGGATCAGATGCTTCAGCATCGCTTCGCGGCGGCAATAACATCCGCGCTGCGCTGATTGGTCCGGGTGTACATGCGTCCCATGCGATGGAGCGCACACATGAGCAGGCTGTTTTGAATACAGCTAAGCTTCTAGCGGCTTATATTCAGGAATAAAAATCATACAATCCGTACATTTCAGATGAGAAAAGGAGAAGCTATGGTAACGAACGAGAACACACCCCAAGAAGAGTTAACACTGCCAACATCGTTTCAGGCATTTGTCCTTAAGCAGAATGCGGAAGGATCGATTGAAGCTGCCGTTCAGACCATGACTTTGGACGATCTGCCAGAAGCAGATGTCACCATCAAAGTACATTATTCCAGCGTGAACTATAAGGATGCACTTGCATGCTCTCCCGGAGGCAATATTGTGAAGCAGTATCCCTTTGTGCCAGGTATCGACGCTTCCGGTGTGGTTGTCCATTCAAAGGATGAAAGATTCCAGCCCGGTCAAGCCGTGCTCCTGACAGGCTATGAATTCGGGGTAACCCATTTCGGCGGATTCAGCGAATATATTCGTGTACCTGGAGACTGGCTCCTTCCCATTCCAAAAGGCTTGAGTAAGCGCGATGCGATGGTATTCGGCACTGCTGGTCTAACGGCTGCTCTCTCTGTGGAGCGGCTGGAAAAGCACGGTATTGCGCCTAGCGATGGCAAAATCCTCGTTACAGGCGCGAGCGGCGGCGTCGGATCTCTTGCTGTTGCCATGCTGTCTACCCTCGGGTATAGCGTTACCGCTGCAACAGGGAAGAAGGATGCGGAAGCGATGCTTCTAGCTTTAGGCGCTAAAGAAGTAATAAGCCGCGAAAGCTGGCTGCCTGATCGTCCGCGCTCGCTGGATAGACAGAAATGGACCGCGGCAGTAGATGTGTGCGGCGGCGATATTCTTGCAGCCGTGTTAGCTTCGTTACGCTACGGCGGGGCAGTGGCAGCAAGCGGAATGACTAACGGCGGAACGCTTCCTACTACGGTTTATCCATTCATTTTGAGAGGCATCACCTTGTACGGTGTCGACTCGGTTTATGCTCCTCAGGAGACTCGCATGCAGATCTGGACGCGCATGGCTAGACAATGGACAGAAATTGTACAATTGGATGGTTTTGTTCATACTTATTCCTTAAGCGATATCCCAGCTCTTACTTCTGGAATGCTTCAAGGACAATCCTTCGGTAGAGCCATTATCAAATACTAATCGTAAGATAAAGCTGTTTACAGCAAAAGACACGGCTAGTGCGTTTTTAAAGCACTTCCCGTGTCTTTTTATTGACTAATATCCTTCTAGATTCATTCATAAGCAATCTTGCATTCAAATCGTGCTGGTGTATGAGTTATCCAATTTCAAATCTTTAATGATAAGCCCCCATAATAACACTCCAGTGAGTGGAGGTTATCAACTCGTCTCTTCTTTGCATGTCTCATTCAATAAATAGACAATCAAGATCGCTTCTGTGCCTCAATTTGCTCCGCCATCTCAGCCAGCTCGGCCCACCGCTCCATTAATGCGTTCAGCCTCTCCTCTGCGCTGGCCTGGTCCTTCATCAATTCCTGAAGTCTGGCAGAGTCGCTGAAGGCTGCTTCCATATCTGAGTTGATCCGCTCTATTGCCGCTTCAGCTTCTGCAATCATCCCTTCAATCTGTTCATACTCCCGTTCATCCTTGTAGGACATCTTAAGCTTCGGCTTTCGTTCCTGACGTGTTTGATGCTCACTAACTGCCTCTTGCTGAGGGCTCTTTACTTGAACGGTCTCACGGGAAGCCGCATCACTTCGCTTCGGGTTCTTTTCACTCCATTCCATATACTCGGAATAGTTGCCGACATGTACATGAATTTGTCCTTGCTCGAACGACCATATTCGTTCTGCGACGCGATCAAGGAAATAGCGATCATGGGATACCGCAATCACGATTCCCGGGAAATCATCAAGATATTGCTCGAGTATCGCTAGTGTCTCTACATCCAGATCATTCGTCGGCTCATCAAGCAGCAGAACGTTCGGCGCTGTCATCAGCATGCGAAGCAGCTGAAGTCTTCGTTTCTCTCCGCCAGACAGCTTCCCAATAAGCGTCCATTGCATGGATGGGTTGAACAAGAAGCGCTCCAGCATCTGCGCTGCAGTAATGTGCTGGCCGTCTCCTGTCTTAACCGTTTCAGCAGCCTCGCGAATGTACTCTATAACCCGCATGGACTCATCCATCTCTTCATGTTCCTGCGTGAAGTATCCAAGCTTTACCGTCGGACCTAGAACAACCTCTCCCCCGTCTGGCTTGCGTCTATCTGCTATCATCTGAAGCAGCGTCGATTTCCCGCTTCCGTTAGGACCGATAATGCCGATCCGATCGCCGGGCACCGCGATGTACTCGAAGCCTTGGAAGAGGACTCTTCCTTCTACTTCACCTTTAAGATCCGTAATCTCCATAATCTTGCGGCCAAGGCGTGTAGAAGCAGCACTCATCTCCATAGAGGAGTCCTTTGCAGTAGGCTCGTCCGCTACCAGCGCTTCATAGCGTTCGATTCTCGCCCTCTGCTTTGTGCTTCTTGCCTTGGCTCCACGCCGAATCCAGGCGAGCTCCTGACGAAGAATATTCTGTCTGGTCTGTTCGCTGGCAGCTTCCCTTGCTTCACGATCCGCCTTCAGCTCTAAGAAGCGTGTATAGTTTGCTTCATAGAAGAACGCTCTGCCATGATCGAGCTCCATCATCTTATTCGCTACGCGATCAAGGAAGTAGCGATCATGCGTGATCATGATGAGTGCGCCTGATCGCTTCTGAAGCAAAGCCTCCAGCCAGGCGACTGTTTCATTGTCAACATGGTTCGTAGGCTCATCCAGAAGCAGCACATCGGCTTGGTGAATGAGACCTGCAGCCAGAGCTACGCGCTTTCGCTGTCCGCCGGACAGCTCCGACACTTTACGCTGATAATGATGAATGCCTAGCTTTGATAGAATCGTCTTCGCTTCACTTTCCAACTGCCACGCCTGCAGTCGATCCATATCGTCGCTAGCTTTCACCAAACGGCGCTGCAACGCCTCATCCTCCGGCTTCTCTGCAATCTGCTCCAACAGCTCTGTGTACACTCTTACTGCAGTCATCTCAGGCGTGCGACCGCCAAGCACGGTTTCAAGCACCGTTGCCTGCTCCTCAAATTCCGGCTCCTGCGCGACATACTGGACGGTTACTTGATTCCCTTTTAGAATCTTCCCTTCTTCAATGGGCTCCAGGCCTGCAATCGTTTTGAGAAAGGTAGACTTTCCTGTTCCGTTAACGCCAACAATACCGAAGCGATCTCCCTTGGAAATGCCAAAGGAAACGTCCTTAAACAATGTTTTTTCACCATAGCTCTTCCCAAGCTGCTCTACGGTCATGATGTGCATGGCGTATTCCTCCTATTCATAAAGGCCTGCTAAGGTTAGCAGTGCTCGTACATTCTCTTATCTTCTAATCACGCGAGAAAACCTCTATCGGGACCATTCTAGCACAGGCCGCAGTTAGAGGTTGGAATAAGGACAAAAGAAGGGAGAACGACTTATGGTTCTCCCTCCTCATGCTGAAAATAATCGATGTTTATTCCGATGAGGCACAGGCTGGTTGCTGTGCTTCCTTGCAGCCATTCAGGAACAATTGGGTTGAGAAGCTTATTGTATTCTCCAAATCCTCTATACTGTAGGACTCGTCGAACAGCATATCCATCTTCATCGAGGTCAAGATCCCAACGAAGCCCTTTGCATAACTGTGTGCGTTCGGCAATTCAGCGGTACCCATGCATTCAGACACGATATCGATATAATTGGCCATAAAGTCCCGATAAATCTCTAGAATGACAGGATCGTTGTTCGGCTCCTTAAAGAAAAGCTTCGTATATTGTCTGCGTTCATAATAATAGTTCAAATAATGCTCGGCTATAAATTTGAGCTGAGCCTCAAGCGTAGTATTGCGCTTCACGCCGTAGCTGAGCTCAAGCAGGAATGAATCCAAGTCGCGCTTTGACATCGCGGCAAACAAATCTTCCTTGCTCGAAAAATATAAATACAATGTTCCCTTCGCAATACCCGCTAATTCTGCGATTTCTGACATTTTCGTCGCATAATAACCCTGGGAACCAAAGAGATCATACGCTGCATCAAGTATTAGTTCCAACTTATCGCCTTGGTAAGTGTTCACTCTTCTTCCCCCTTACAACAGCAGTGCATCGTGCTGTGCTCACAACCTTTTCTTTTCCGACTATATCATGTGAACCACAAATTGTCGATTTGAAACGTTATTTACCATATCCGCAAGCTAATGAATTGCCGCAGCACGCTGACTCAAACTGGAGCTGAGCTTTGTGATGATTATGATCCTAGAAAAAGAAGCAAGACCCCCGTTCCCCACGCCGCAAGGCCTCCAACCATCGAGCTGATCATATTTACAGCATCATTGTTCATCCAAGCAAAGCCTCTCTTCCTTACCGTAGGCTTGCCACAGTGCTGCCGCTTCTCCGTCCATGCTCCGCATGCCGTACATTGATACGACGCCTGTACAGTAGCACCAAGGAAAGAGTCCGTGAAGCAGCCTGCCACACCGCCAACCAAAGCCCCTATCCCTACAGCAAGCAGTAGCCACCACGTATATGGAAAGCGAAATGCAGCATCTTCAGCTGCGTATAAAAATAGCATCGCTGCAAGTCCAATTGTCATCGCTCCTGACACGGCTGCAGACGTACCTAAGGCAGAAACGGCGCCTGAGGTGCCTGCTGGCACAACCCTGCCTGACAATAGCGACCTTGGCGGCTGCTTGCTCAGACTGCCGATCTCAGTCGCCCAAGTGTCGGCATTCACCGTTGCCATCACGCCGACAAACAGGAACAGCCACGCCTCATGAGGATAAAAATAATGGATGACACAAAGCACCATGCCAAGGCCACCATTGGCCAGAACTTGATGGGCATCTCGCTGTCCGGTCTTCTCAAACACGTGATCAAATTGGCTCTTCGCCCGCTTCTTCCACTTCGTCCACATCGTCGAGGTGATAAAGAAAGTAAGCAGCAGGCCGAACCATAGCAAACTGCCAAGGCCATAATAGACCGTACCCATCACGACAGCCGCCAGCGCTCCGGATAACGTAAGTGATTTTTTCTTATAGGCAGCCCCAGCGACTAGCACACTTCCCGCAAAACCAATGAGCACGTCCATGCTACGATTCCTTTACGTTCCCCGCAAGGGATGCAATGAAGCACTCTCCTGCGAGCTGATCGTCCCACTTCAAGCGAAGACAGTCCCCAGCCTGAACAGGGCCAACCCCTGCTGGCGTCCCCGTGAATATAATGTCGCCTTCGTCCAGTCCATAATGAAGAGCTACATATTGAATGAGCGTATCCAGATTAAAGATCATGTCTTTCAGAGCCCCCTGCTGAACAAGCCGATCATTTACAAATAAAGAGAATGGCGTTTCATTGATGATATTGCAGCCCGGAAAAGGAACAAATGAAGTAATCGGGCCCGTGTGAAGCCTGCCTTTTGCAGGCAGCCATGGATGCCCCTTTTGCTTCAAGACATCTTGCACGTCACGCAGTGTAAAATCAATGCCCAGTGCAAACGCGTCGATCACTTGATCGGCCGTCATCCCAGGTTCGACCTTCTTTCCGATTCTCACCACAATCTCCAGTTCGTGATGAATGGACCCGCGCTCTAACGGTAGAGGGAGCGTTTTTGCTTCACCTATATGAGTAACGGCATGCGTAGGCTTCATAAAGACCATGGGTTCCTTTGGCACTGCATTGCCCAACTCTTCGGCGTGAAGCTTGTAGTTTCGACCAATGCAATATACGTTCTGAATCGGTCTAGACGTAAGGCGATCATGACTTGCAGCGTTCATCGTGTATTCCTCCAATAAGTGCCATTATGGTTGATAAGTTATGATTCCTTCTGATGAAATGCGTGTATGATAGGAGATGCTCTCCACTCGCTTAATCAGCGCTTGCCCCTTCGCTCCAGTTAACGGAACAGCTCGACCAAGCTCTGTATAATAAGGCTTCATCTGAAGCTCACAGGCGCCTGTTGCTGTGCATTCAGCTTGAAGCATCATGGTCTCCCAAGTCTTTGGCTCAGTCGCCCGTGTAAAAATAAAGTTTCCTAGGCTGTAAACGATCCACTTGTTCTTGTACTGCTCAAACCCCTGAAGCACATGTGGATGACCACCAATGATAAGATCGGCACCAGCATCTATATATGCTCTTGCAAGCTCTCTTTGGTAGGGGATGGGCTTATCTTGCCTTTCCACACCCCAATGCGCGATCACAATAACGAGATCGGACTGCTTCGCTGCTTGCTTGATCGCCTTAACTGCTTTGGTGGAGTCATAAGTTGCCGCAACGCCAGGCTTGTTCTTCCCTGCATACCAGCTTACCTCCGGGATCACTCGGCTAAAGCCTAACACAGCGATTCGGATGCCGTTTCTCGTAACGATGACCGGCTTATACGCTTGCTCCTCATTACGTCCTGCTCCTACATATGATACATTTGCCTTAGATAGATGCTCAAACGTATCGATCAACCCTTGCTGGCCTTGGTCAAGAATGTGATTGTTGGCCAGATTGACGATATCCATTCCAGCATCCTTAAGAGCTTTCGCCATTTTAGGGGAGGACTTATAGACGAATGTCTTATCTTGAGCTGGGGTTCCCCGACTTGTGATTGGAGTCTCCACATTGCTGATCGTCAGGTCATCGTTCATGAAACGGTCCTTCACGTACGTATAAGGATAATCATGCCCCTGCTTCGCAACGACATCAGCTACGCGGCCTGCGTGGATGAGATCGCCGACAAAGGTTAACGACACCTTCTTCTCCGTACCGGCAGTTGAGCTTCCCGGAGGCTTATAGGCTTCGCCCTTGCTCAATGTTTCTTTTACCTCAACAATCGGCACATCTTCTACAATCGTTTCAGCTTGAGTGTTCTCTGCAGCCTTGTCGATTGGAGCAGATGGGAGATCCCAAGCATCCAAGCGGAGTCCAATCAGAATCACGAGCCCAATAGCTGCCAGCAAGCTTGTATTTATCGTAAACCATAGCGTTAATCTTCGCCGTCTCTCTTTCCGCAGCTGCTTCGTTCGTTCCGATCGTGTAGAATCAGCCAATGCCTCTCTGCTCCTTTGCTCGGAATACAGACCTATTCACTTCTTAACCGAATAGTCGATCCGCAATAATTTTGGCTTCAACCAAATCCTTCGTCCCGTGAACAAGCATCCGACCATCTCCGAATAAGACGACTCGCTGCTTGTCGTTCACTTCGATCGAGACTAGGTAAGGGTTCTCCTGAACAATCAATCCGATCGCCCGCAGCCGGTCTGAAACATCAGGCAGCTTCACCTTGGTCACCTTGGCCGGCCTGATCTGAACAGAATCTCTCCCGCACAGCACCTCGGTCTTTCGGTGATGCTGGGCTTCAAGATAAGGATAGCTTGCCTTGTCTCCACAGGAAGGACAATCCGCACGTCTCGCTGAGCGTATATCCAATGACGTATACTGATTGTTCCATAGGTCAAAGGATACTAGACGATTCCGCAAGCTGTCCTCGCATCCTGAAAGCCACTTCAGCGCCTCTGCTGCCTGAAGCGATACTGTCATCTGGACAGCAGGTGAGATAATGCCAGACGTGTCGCATGTTGCACCGCCTATCGGGATCGTTTCCATCATGCAGCTTAAGCATGGCATGAGCCCGCGTTTGAAAAATACAGACATCCCATAGCTGCCGACACACGCCCCATAGATCCAAGGGATATCCATCTTCATCGCATAATCATTTATAAGAAGCCGCGTGTCAAAATTATCGGTGGCATCTAAAATAAGGTCTTGATCCCTCGCCCATTGATCAAGCTCATATACAGTAACATCAGCAACTATGCCCTGAACCTTTACATCACTGTTAATGCTTCGCAGTCTGGCTTCTGCCGCGACTGCCTTCGGCAATCTGTCTCTCGCGTCCTCTTCCGTATAGAGCTGCTGCCGCTGCAGATTGCTCCATTCAACGTAGTCGCGATCAATAATGGTTAACGAGCCGACACCTGCTCGAACCAGCATCTCTGCCAAACCAGAGCCAAGCGCGCCCGCGCCGATCACCAGCACCTTGCTGTCTCGAATGCGCTGCTGGCCTGAGCTGCCAATCGGTGCGAACCGCTCCTGGCGGGAATATCGGTCCGGCACAGGTGCATGATGTTTATCCATCGAGGTTCATCCTCTCTCTATATATGTGCAGCACAACACACTTATCCTTTTGCACGAACTTGTTCCTACATTTTACATGAAGCTAATCCAAAAGCCTACTCTAGATTCACCCTCTGAATCATAACCTAATACTATAATCCACCACAAGCAAACAGGAGGTCATGGCATGCAGCAGTGGCATGTGCTTATCGCCAGTCCCATTCGGCAAAAACCGGCCATCTTGGAGGCTTTTCTGAAGTCTCTTCGATCATTAAATACAGGATCATTACGCGTAAGCTATCTTTTCTATGATGATAATGAGGATGCTCTCTCCAAAAAGCTGATGTCCGTGTTTCAGACCGAGCAAGAGAATGTAGAGATTCGATCCTTTCCGGAATCAAAATTGCAATATGAGTGCAATGAAGTTACGCATTATTGGAAAGAAGAGCTAGTTTGGCGTGTGGCAGCCATGAAAAACGAATGCCTTAAGCACAGCTCCCAGCTTGGAGCAGATGCTGTATTTCTCATTGATTCCGATCTCCTCGTTCATCCGGACACACTTCAAAATCTGCTTGCTTCCGGCAAAACCATTATCGCAAATATATTCTGGACGACATGGGAGCCAGGCTCCATGGAGCTTCCACAGGTATGGATCCAAGATACGTATACACTCATTCCGCAAAAGAGGAACGAACCGCTGACTGAGGAAGAAGCAAAGCGAAGACTGTTTCAAGTCATAGCTCAGCTTCGTCAGCCTGGCATCTATGAGGTTGGGGGGCTTGGAGCATGCACCCTGATACGCAAAGAGGCCATTCTTGCAGGTGTCTCCTTCTCAGAAATTCCGAACCTGTCCTTTTGGGGAGAGGATCGTCACTTCTGTATTCGTGCTGCAGCACTAGGATTCTCCTTGTACGTCGATACAAGGCGCCCCGCTTATCATATCTACCGGGAATCTGACCTAGCAGGAGTTCCTGCTTATTTCACTGCCTGCGGCATTAAGGGAGGGGCATCATGAGTGGAAAAAAGCAAATCTTTGAGCAGCAGTCAAGCACTCGCAAGCTTCGCCCTCCCGCCTATCGATTAACGCTGACGATGATTGTACGCAATGAGGAAAAGCGTTACTTGGCAAACATGCTGGATCGAACGCTTCCCTTTATCGATTCGGCTGTCATCCTCGACGATGCAAGTACTGACCGAACAGTCGAGCTGTGTCGGGATAAGCTCGCAGAAATCCCGCACCGGATCATCTCTTATCCTGAATCAGGGTTTAAGCATGAGCATGAGCTTCGCAAGCAGCAATGGAATGAGTCAATCCAACATGGAGGCGCATGGATTCTGAATTTGGATGCAGATGAACTTATAGAGGCTTCGTTTGGAAATACTCTAGAGGATGTCCTGCGTCAGCAATTTATCGATCTGTTCTGCTTTCGATTATATGATATGTGGGATGAGCGTCATTACCGAGATGATGAGTATTGGTACGCGCATCGCATCTATCGCCCTTTCCTCGTGCGCTATCGCAAGCAATCGGCCTTTACATGGCCGCAAATGAACCAGCATTGTGGAAGATTTCCGATTGAGATCGAGAGTTTGCCCTTTGCACTGCATCCAGCCCGCATTCAGCATTATGGCTGGGCAAGCCTTCACGATCGTATTCAAAAGGTAGAGCGCTACTACAGGCTTGATCCTGAGGCGCGATATGGAGATCAAGGACAATATGACTCCATCCTAGAAGAACATCCTTCACTTAAGCCGTGGATGGAGTGACAGTAAAGCTTACCGGGCAAGACTCTCATAAAAAACCTGAGCTATAACCAAGCAGATGCCCTTGATCTATGCTACATTTTCCAACGGGGCTGAACTATTCGGACAGGTTTCATATAATCCAACATCCCGCCATGCGACTATAGCAATCGCTGGACGGGATGTTTATGTTTCCATTTTTGCAGTTGCAATCGTTTTTACAGTTGCAATCATCTTTTAGTATCTATCTTCATGGCCATTTCCATTGATCACGACTTATAGGATCAAACCGATTACCTAAGAAGCTTGTCTTCCATCACCTAAAGACCCTTACTTGAATGAACTTCGCCCAACTGGAATGACCTCTACAACGGTTCCTGCTGGCCGCCCCATATCAGACGGAGGAATCACAATCAAGCAATTAGCGTCACGCACCGTAATCGTTGCGTTAGAACTGTCCAGCCCAGCTTCACGAACCATAAGCGCGCCGTCCTCTCCGCCATACATCACGCCGCGCACAAGACGAACGACAGTATCCTGCGTAATATAATCTGCAGCAAGCTTGGCCTTCAGTCGTACTCGGTCAGGCGACTCGACGCCCTGCATGCGGAGCATCGCTGGGCGGACAAACATCTCGAAGCCGACGAAGCAGGAGCTGGGATTGCCGGATAGGGCAAATAACAACCTATCCTCATAGATGCCAACCGTTGTCGGCCCTCCTGGTCTCATCATCACCTTGTTGAAGAGTAGTTTTCCTTTCCACTCTTGTGTATAGGCATAAAGAATATCTCGATCCCCTACAGAAACTCCTCCTACGGTAATGACCGCATCGTACTCCTGCAGCGCGTCTTCCAATACCGACTTCAAAGCATCCACATCATCTGGAAGTGCTGGCAGCAGATGCGGTTCTCCCCCTGCTTCCCTTATAAGTCCGCTCAGCAGGTAGCTGTTGCTGTTGCGGATCTTGCCTGGCTCTAATGGAGCCTCGACAGGTAACAGCTCATGCCCCGTAGGGATAACCGCTATACGCGGAGCTGAGTACACATTCAAGTAAGCATGGCCAAACATCGCAAGGAGAGCCATGTCCCCTGGTTCAATCCGTGCTCCTTTTTGAATAAGTGGAGTTCCCTTCTTGATCTCGATTCCTTCATCATGAATGTGGCTGTTTGGCTTCACCGACTGCTTGATCAGCACCTCATCCTGAAGGCCATGCGCTCCTTCGTCTATATCAGATGTCTCTTCCAGCTTCACAACGGCATCTGCGCCGGCAGGCACCATAGCGCCTGTCATGATTCGGACAGCTTCGCCAGCCTGAAGCTCGCCGTCCCATACAGTACCGCAATCGACAATCGCAACGATACGAAGCCGTGCAGGCTGCTCATTCGACGCGTGAACCGTATCGGAAGATCTCACCGCATAGCCATCCATTACGGAACGACGGAAATGCGGAACAGACGCCCCCGCCACAATGTCTTGGGCGGATCTGCGAAGGTAGGCCTCCTCAATCGAGACCAGCTCAACCGATTCCCGCTTTACCTGTTCAATAATGAGCTGTTCTGCATCAAAGACCGCAATAGCTTGTCTTGCAAATCGATCCTGATAGGAAGATGATGATGGATCCATCCTCTTCACCTCCAATTCACGATATTCAACCTAAACAAACGATTATACGTACTAGAATTCGATGAATCCCATTGTATGAACATTATTGTACATCTTACACATTCTTTATTCTATATCGGAGTCACCATTGCTCTTCACGATGCTAACGATCCTTTTCCTAACATCAAACCTACTTGGAGATATCCACGTAACGATATTTCTACTCACCGGTTACCAAACAATGAAGAAGCAGACAGCCTAATCAGCCGTCTGCTTTTGGTGTATATTCACTTCTATTAGCTCGATAAGCGATTATTGAAGACTTCCTCTACGCCTTTTCTTTCAAGCACTGGAGAACCGCCTCTTCGCCTGCCGTTCTTCCGCTCTTGATGCAGTCAGGCAAACCGACACCATCATAGGCGGCACCCGCGATCATAACGCCTGGCAGCTCTGTCTTTAATGCTTCCCGGAAGGCTGCGATCGCCTCCACATGTCCGACAGGATACTGCGGCATCGAATGCTTAAGCCGCGTTACCTCCATGAAGCGAGGCTCGGCATGAATCTTCATCAGCTCTGCAAGCTCATTAAGAACGGTATGCTTCAGCGCTTCATCAGGCCAATCCACTCGCTCTTCATCATCTGCTCGACCGACATAGCAGCGAATGAGAACCGTATCCTGAGGGCTGGTATGCGTCCATTTGGTCGAGGTCCAGGTCATTGCTGTGATAGCTCTACCTTCATGTCTTGCAATGACAAAGCCCGTTCCATCGTCCCAAGCGCCTGTCATCTTGTCCTTGTCAAAGGCACTGACCACATTCGCAACAGAGACATAGCGAATATGATCAAGCGGTTCAACATTCAAGTAAGGCTTAAGAAGCGGAGCAGCAGCAAATGCTGGCGTCGTTACGATAAGATGCTTCGCTTGAATGAACGTGTCATTCGACAGCTCCAGTTCGTATCCACTCTCGCTGCTGCGCTTAATCTCCATCACCGAAACGCCTGTATGAATCGCAATATGAGGCTTTAAGATCTCTTCCAGCTTATCGACAAGCGATCCTAGTCCTTGACGGAAAGTTAAGAACATCGTTCCTTTTGCGACATCCGGAAGTCCTGGGACGGACTGGCCTTTTTGGCGGGTCGCCTGCATGCCCTTGATTAAGCTGCCATACTCCCGTTCAACCTCTGCAAATTGGGGAAACGTCGCCTTTAGACTCAACTTGTTCATATCTCCTGCATAAATGCCTGCAAGCAAAGGTTCAGAGATATTATGCATAACCTCTTCACCTAGTCTGCGATTTAAGAAATGACCAAGCGATTCGTCCTCAGTCGTCATCTTAGGCTTAATGACCATGTCGCGCATCGCTTGTAGCTTTCCTTTTGGCGAAACAAGCCCTGATTTCAAAAATGCCTTCGTATCCGTAGGAATCCCTAGCACAAGCCCTTGCGGCATGCGATGAAGCTTGCCATGGCAAAGAATATACGTTTTCTTTGCCTTCGGGTTAGTCGCAACCAGCTCGGACTCCATGCCAATGTCTTTTGCAAGCTCAATCATGGGCAGCTTTCTTGCGAGAAAGGAATCCGGTCCACGCTCGATCACACAGTCATCCCGATGCAGTGTATCAATCTTGCCGCCCAGTCTTTCCCCTTGTTCAACCAGCGCAATTCGAACTTCTTGACCGTTCTCTTTAGCCTTCGTCCACGCATAGTAAGCTGCTGACAATCCCGTTAGACCGCCGCCTACAATCACAATGTCATGCTGTTCACTCACGCTCACACGCCTTCTTTCTGTTGATTCAGTCCTTTACCACATCGATAACAGAATCCGCCAACGCCATCATATACAAAGGATCTTGATTCAAAGACCGCGTCCGCTTATACGAGAGGCCAAGTTCCTCCGCCTTCCCCGTTGCTTCGATATCAAGATCATAAAGCACCTCCAGATGATCGGAAACGAATCCGATCGGAACAGACAGCGCATAGCGCACGCCTTCATCCTTCAAGGTTTCCAGCGTGTCCAGAATATCAGGTCCTAACCATGGCGTCCCTGTTTGACCGGCACTTTGCCATGTGAATTGCCATTGTGAATCCGAGAGCTCCAAATCCTTCGCAATAGCTCTGGAGGTCTCTAGCAGCTGCTCCGGATATGGATCGTTCATTTCCAAAATGCGGGTTGGTAGACTATGCGCGCTGAACAAAACACGAATGTCCTCTCGTGCCGCTCCTTCTTGAACGAATGCATCCAGCTGCTCTTGAACACGCAGGGTTAGTGCCTCAATGAGGGCCGGATGAAGGTGATAGCTCTTAATGCCGGTGAAAGCGATCTGATGCTTTGCGGCTTCTTCTTCTGCACGCTTCAAATATCCGCCTACGCTCATAATGGAGTAATGAGGGGCAAGCACAAGGCCAATCGCTTCCTTGATTCCGTCCTTCGCCATTGCCTGAATGCCGTCCTCGATAAATGGCGAGGCATGCTTTAAGCCTTGATAGCACACATATCGAAGGTCTCTATTCTCCGTTATAGCATCAAGAGTGCTTTGCAGTGCCTCTACCTGCTTGTTCGTATTCTCTCTTAATGGAAATACACCGCCTACAATAGCTTCATAGCGGGAGCTAAGTTCTTCAAGCTGCTCCTCAGTTGGCGGATGGCCGCGGCGAATATGTGTGTAGTAGGCTTCAATACCATCCATGCTCTCCGGGGTCCCGTAAGACATGACGAGTACCCCAATCGTGCGCTTCGTCATCCTCATCCCTCCTTCTTCACCTGTGCGAGTGCCTGCTCTGAATACGCGTGCACAAAATCAGTCAGCTGTTTCAATTTGTCCAGTGAAGCCTCAGGGAATAAGCCGTGTCCTAGATTAAATATATACCCGTTTTTTGACATTGCTGAATCAAGGATATGCTTTGCTTCACGCTCTATAATAGACATCGGTCCTGTCAGAACATATGGATCCAAATTGCCTTGTACGGCAAACGCATCGCCAAGACGATGTCTTCCTTCCTCGATAGACACTCTCCAATCAAGTCCTACGACATCCGCCTTGATTGATCCTAGTGACGTAAGCAGCTCTCCTGAGCTAACACCCGGGAAGTAAATCTTCGGAACATCAAGATCACTCAAGGCATCAAAAATACGCTCGATCGTCGGAAGCACGTACGTTCTAAAGTCACGTGGTGACAAAGAGCCTACCCAGCTGTCAAAGATTTGGAAGGCTTCCCCTCCGTTTTGAATTTGTGCCCGTACATATTGAATAACCATATCGCCAAGCTTGTCCATCAATAGGAACCATAGTTCTGGCTCCTCATACATCATCGTCTTCGTGCGAATATAAGACTTGGATGGACGACCTTCAATCAAATAGCTTGCAATGGTAAAGGGTGCGCCTGCAAACGTAATCAGCGGGACATTCAGCTCGCGATTCAAGATCCGAATAGTCTCCAGGATGTGACCGAGATCTCCTTCAGGATCAACAGGCTTTAACTGCTCAATCTGCCTGCGTGTACGAATCGGGTCATGGATGACAGGACCAACTTGAGCCACAATATCAAAGTCAACCCCAATCGAAGCCACCGGATTCATAATGTCGGAATACAAAATAGCTGCATCGACACCGAGCTTATTCACAGGCATCATCGTCACTTCTGCCGCTAATTCTGGCTGCTGACAGATTTCTAGAAGCGAGTATTTCTCCTTAATCTTGCGATAATCTGGATCATATCTTCCCGCTTGGCGCATGTACCAGACCGGAATACGTTCTACCTGCTGCTTGCGACAAGCTCGTATAAATAGATCTTGCTTGCTCATCCATTCATCCCGCCTTAACGGTAAATTTGTATTAAGTATTTGTTAGGAATGCTTTTAACTTTTATTATGCTTGTTTTCACGCTTCTTCACAACCAAGCCTAACCGCATAGCTATGACAATCTTTTGACAAAACCAACTATTTTATGACATTTTACGGTCATTTTATTCTTGTTAATAAAATGTCCAACTCTGCACATATTAACGGATAATCATGGAGATTCAGGAGGATTACAGCATGACAGGCTACTATGGGGTAGAGATTAACTGGGTAGACGAGCTGCACAAGAAGTTTGCTCATTGTCAGGATCTGACTGTCGAACATATCGGCGGGCAAATGACGATCTTTTTTTTCCGGCATTTATTAGACTACCAACTCTTTCAGAGCTTGATCACTTCGTTTTTCCAAGATGCTGATGATGAAGCGGCTATTGAACGACTGCTGCAAGTTTGGAATCCGATTACAGGTCATAATCAACAGGATATCATCAGCAAATTTGTTGAAAAGGTCCTGCGGGGTGAAGTAGGCGGGGTTTGGAAAGGAAAGCTCTATACGATCGCGGTAGGCAACCCCGTTTCACGTGTCATTATGCCGTCTGACCGTGAATCTGTTATTACGGGACCGCATGATGCATTCACGGAGGACTGGGCAGTTAACATATCGCTTATCCGTCGACGGATCCAATCAAGCCATCTCAAAACAATCAAACATAATATTGGAAGCGAATATCCCATTGATATTTATATGCTGTATATCGATGGGACTGCGGAAAAAGGCGTAATCGATGAAGCCATTCGCCGGGTGGAAAAAATACAGGTAAGTCAAGCCCTAGACGGCAATGTTCTTGCGAAGCGCCTCGATGATTCTCCGTTCTCCGTATTTCCGCAGTGGCTGGGAACTGAGCGTCCGGACATTGCAGCCGATCAATTAAAGCAAGGGAAAGTAGCCATTATCACCAGCAATAGCCCTACGGCCATCATTGCACCTGCACATTTTTTGGATTTCTTTTCGGTTAGCGGAGATGCGTATGAGCGATGGCATTTCAGTGTATTTATCCGAATGCTGCGTATTTTTGTATTTGTAATATCTCTGTTGCTCAGCGCTTTTTACGTTGCGATTACGACCTATCATTATCAGTTTATCCCTTCGCCCCTCCTTCAAACGATGATTCAAGCGAGATATCGTGTTCCGTTTGATCCCATGATTGAAGCTTTTATGATTGAAGGTGTTGTGGAACTGCTTCGAGAGGCAGGCGCTCGACTTCCTTCTAAAATTGCTCAAACGATTGGTATTGTAGGGGGACTTGTCATTGGACAGGCGATTGTACAGGCAGGTCTTGTTAGTGATTTTCTCATTGTAGCAGTAGCGGCAAGCGCTTTGGCATCCTTTATCGTACCGAACTATACGATGGAGACGTCCATGCGATTGTTTCGCTTTTTGAACATCCTGCTGGCTGGATTTCTCGGATACTTTGGCATTTTCTTATTTGTCACGCTATTCATTACACATCTGTGTCATATTAGGACCTTATCGAAGGAATATCTTATGCTTTATCGATTCCCTCGATTTATCTTTTTGTCTGAGCAAAAACTGCCAAAGGTAAAACAAATGATTACAAAGGTACAAAACATTAGATTGAGGAGGTGATCTGCAATGAATCCTGGAATCAAAAACTTTGCTTTGTTCTGCATGATGTTCTTACTCGTAAGAGGAGTAACCTTTTTTACGCTGCCATCCTTGGTGACATCCATTTATGGGACGAACAGCTGGACGGTCATACCCATTTACATCATGATTATGGTGGGATTAATGTACATCCTTATCAAGGGTATAGAAAGACACGGAAACCAATCCATCTTCGATTTATTGGAGCACCGCTTTCCGTCTTACATCGCAAAGCCAATCTCGTTCATCATCATCGTGAATTTCCTGGGCATTTCAATCACCATTATCCATGAGTATGTATCCATGTTTCAATTTACGCTAGACTCTTCTGTCAATGTTTCTAATGCTGCATTTTTCCTCATACTCGCGGTTCTGATTGTCGCTGGCCATGGCTTATATACGATGTCAAAGGCCTCGATTCTTTTATTTATCGTTTCATTTTGGATCATCGGCATCGAGGTACTCTTGTTCAGTGATTTCTCATTCACACGGCTCTCTCCTTTTTTCTTTAAAGGGGGCAATTTCGAATGGCACGGTGCGCTGCGAATTGCCTATTCATTTTACGGTTTTGAATTGCTGTTGATTATATACCCACATCTTGGCAAGCAAACAAAAGTGTTTCGTGCTACCACATGGTCTTATGTCCTGCTGTGTATCTATTACACGATCTATACGATTCTATCTCAGGGTCTTGTCTCTTTCTTGCAGATTCCAAAGATCCGATTTATTACACTGAGGCTGTATGGAGCATCTCGATTTCCAACGGTTGAATACATTACCGACTTTATATTCTTTTTCTTTATTTTTTCAACCATTATTTCAAGCGCTGCCTATGTCTGGTCGGCAAATGAAGGCATTCTTAAAACCATAACTAAAAAGTTCCCTCTGGGCAATTATCTACTGATCGGTGTGTGTTATACCATTCTGGTATCTTTGAATCTTTCCATTGATGATTGGATGGGGCTTTCTTTTTTTGTAGGACTGGTTGAAACATTCATTATTGTGTTTTGCATTCTTTTAATATGGATTCTGCCTAAAGCGAAAAACGGTCAAAACAGCCATAATCCAGAGCAGCGGAGCTCATCTTGGAAGGCAAATGAACAAGAAGCTTCATCTAAGGAGGTACAATAAAGATGAAACGAAGGCTTCAGTGGGCTGTTGTTCTTCTGTCATTCAGCTTGATCTTGAGTTCCTGCCAGATGAAGCGAATTATCAATGATAATGGCTTTATCCAAACGATTACAGTGGACAAGACCGATCAACCCGACATCTATCGTTTCGGCATCATGTTTCCAGATCCCGAAAAAGGAAGCACCAAAAACCGTATTTCCTTACTATATGAAAGCGAGAATTTGCCCATTGCTCTTTCCCATTTTCAGTTTAAGACGCGTTATTCCCTAGTGGTCGGACAGCTTCGCAACGTAATTATAAGTAGAGAATTGGCAGAGGAAGTCGGTTTGAATAAATTGATACAAGCGCTTCTCTATCATCCGAAATTTCCATTGACTACTCGTATAATGATTCACGATGGAAAAGCAAGTGAGTATTTGAAGCTAAGTGAAGACTTAACGGATTATCATTTGGCCAACCTAATACTCAAGCTACAAGACGAGTATCGAACAGGCACAAACACACTGTTTAATTTTGTTCGAAATGAACTGGAGCCTGGAATTGATCCCATTCTACTGCAATCCACCATTAATGAAGGAAGTGCAAACATTAATGGTGTTCGATTATTTAAGAAGGACAAAAGCGTCGGAAGATTAGAAGAGCACGAGTTCCCCTATATCCTTATGTTTCGCAATCCAAAAGTCACGGTTTCCTTGGATATTCCAAAAGAATACCTGCCAACCGATCAGAACTTTATCGTTGATAACGCCATTGTAAAAAGACACATTCGCGTACAGCGCGTTAAGCCGATCCCAAAGGTCGACATCCATTTCACCATCTTCGGCCCTCTCGTATCACCCATCAACGAGCTTACCGCGAATTCCAACAACATTACAGAAGCGATGATTGAGAAGGCCATCGAACAGGATTTGAACCATGTTGTGGACAAACTTCAATCCCTACAAGCGGATTCCATTGGAATCGGAACCTTCGTTCGCAATAAAATGAGCTTTGAAGAATGGGATGAAGAGGAATGGAGAGAGATGTTTCAAAAGGCTGACATTCGCTGCCATGTTCGCTTCACGTTAGAAAATAAGCTGTAAATTGTGGTATCATAGGATGTAGCTGTTAACATCGGACGGACGGTGACCATAGAAAGCGGTGAGTGGATAATGCAGCAATGGAAGTTGAACCTGACCGTATTATGGTTCGGTAACTTTCTGGTTATGGCAGGAATGACAATGGTTGTCCCTTTCCTCGCCCTTTACTTGCAGCATGATATTGGTCTGACCAACCAGCACCAGATAGGCATATGGGCTGGGTTAATCTTCGCTGCGAACTTTGTAACGTCGTTTATTTTCCAGCCGATTTGGGGCAAATACGCGGACAAGTATGGACGCAAAGTGATGCTTCTTCGCTCCGGATTCGGGATGGCGATCGTTACCGTGCTTATGGGATTTGCAACTAGCCCTGTGCACCTTTTGATTCTACGCTTATTGAACGGAACAATCTCTGGCTTTAACCCTGCTGCGGTTGCGCTCGTATCCGCAACTACGCCGAAGAAGCGAATCGGCTTCGCGATGGGCGTGCTTCAATCCGGCGGGGTAGCCGGGAACATCTTAGGTCCACTGATTGGCGGGGTATTGGCGGATTGGGTCGGTTATCGCCCCATATTCTATATTACAGGTACCCTGCTCTTCTTGGGCTCCATGCTGGCACTCTTCTTCGTCAAAGAAAGCTTCGACAAAGAAGAGGCAATGAAAGCACCTGAGGTATCGGTTATGGAGGGCCTTAAACAGCTTAGCCATATTCCTCAATTAATGTCCTTGTATGCGGTGACATTCCTGCTTCAATTCGCAATGATTGCTCCGATGTCCCTGCTGCCGCTCTATGTGCAGCAGCTTCATGGCACCACAGCGAATCTCGCCTTTCTAGCGGGGCTCGTCAGTGCGATAGCAGGATTATCGAATATGGTTGCTTCGCCGATTCTCGGCAAGCTCAGCGACCGAATAGGCTCAAGCCGTGTGCTTAGGTTATCGCTCATCGGCGCTGCCTGCACACTAATTCCGCAGGCCTTCGTATCGGAAGTCTGGCAGCTCATTGCAGTGCGATTCTTGCTCGGGCTGTTTATGGGAGGTCTCCTGCCTTCTGTTAACGCCCTGATCCGCAAGTTCACACCAGACGGCATGGAAAGCCGCGCATACAGCTTCAACAGCAGCACGATGGCGCTCGGCAATACAATTGGTGCAGTGATCGGCGGATTATTATCCGGCCTTATTGGCATTGAGGGCTTGTTCATCATGTCTGGGATCTTCCTCATGATTAATGTGGCCTGGGTGCAATTCTCCTTTCATCGAACGAAGAAAGTTTCGGGGAAACCTCTCTAACTGCAGGAGAGTTATCCCTTAGGACCGGACATGCAGTAACCGTTACTCAACAATATAAGGTCACCTAGAACAACAGCCTATAAGCAGCAAGGGTTGGCGATATTCATTCGCCAACCCTTGTTTGTTTCACTCGTGTTCTGTTTGGAATTCGTTCTTATACCGGCAGAATGCCGAGCACATTTAAAAATACAATCATAATGGCAATAGGAATGATATATCGAAGCAAGAAGATGTATACGGCCAAGCCTTTTCGCCATAGTCTAGGCTCGCTTTTCAACTCTTCCATTAGCCGCTCGCGCGGGAAGCGGTAACCGACAAAGATCGCAATCAAGAAGACGCCAATCGGCATCAAGATATTGGTTACCGTGAAATCAGCTGCGTCAAACAACGATTTGCCGAAGATCGTCACATCAGACAAGATCCCAAAGGACAAGGCAAATGGAACGCCTACTAGGAAGATCAGTCCTCCAAAGAGCCAGCTCAATCGCTTGCGCTTCAACGACTCATTTTTTGAGAAACCTGCTACTAGAATCTCCAGCATGGAAAAAGCCGATGTAAACGTTGCAAACAAGAACAAGGCAAGAAAGATCGCAATAAAGAAGGATCCGCCGATCATCTGTTCAAACACAGCCGGCAACGTTACAAATAAGAGCCCTGGTCCCTCCGTTGGCTTCATGCCAAGTGCAAACAGTGCTGGAAAGATCGCTAGACCCGCCATCAGGGAGGTTAACACGTTGAGCGATACGACAGATATCGCTGAGCGAGTCAGAGACTCCTTTTTTCCCAAATACGAACTATAGGTAACCATAACTGATACCCCTACGCTTAAGCAGAAGAAGGACTGGCCCAGCGCGTTTAGGATTGCAGACCCTGTCACATTATCAAACCTAGGCATGAGAAAGTAGCGAACGCCCTCCATCATCCCTGGAAGCGTCAATGAACGAATCATTAACACAACGAATAGAATGAACAAGCCAGGCATGAGAATTCGGCTCGAACGCTCAATCCCGCGTTTAACCCCCATTCCTACAACAAGAATGGTAATGATCATAAAGCACAGCTGAGCTAATACTGCGAAATATGGATTTGCAACGGTCTCGTTGAATAGTTCACCATAGGAGTGACCTGAGTGAAGCAGTGCTCCAATCAAGCTTCTAGCAAAGTACAAGAGAATCCAGCCGCCAACCACGCTGTAGAAGGATAACAGCAAGAAGCAGGTCCCCATCCCCAAATATCCAACCCAGTGCCACTTCGTTCGTGGTGCAAGTTCCTTGTATGCAGAGATCGCTTCTTTGCCCGCGCTTCTTCCGATAAAGAACTCAGCGAGCAGAAGCGGCATTCCGATCAGCAGCGTAAATAGAATGAAAATGAGGAAAAAAGCTCCTCCTCCGCTTGTCGCCACGGTATTCGGAAATTTCCATATCGCTCCGAGTCCAATTGCAGACCCTGCTGTGGCTAGAATGAAGCCCAGCTTAGACGTCCACTGTTCCTTTGTTTGCATAACACGGTTTCCCCTTCATTCATGATGTTCGATCTACGAGTGCTAGAATGGCAACCAGTTCATTCCATTCAAAAACACCATTAACACGATTACTGGCAATATATAGCGAAGCAAGAAAATATACAGCGCAAGTCCCTTTTTCCACTTTGGAGCAATCGCGTTCCACTCTTTCTCCAATCGCTTCCTAGGAAAGCGGTAGCCCACAAAAATACTGATTAGGATAACCCCTATCGGAAGCATGACGTTGGACACAGCAAAATCGGCCCATTCGAATGCTGTCTTTCCTCCAAAGGACAGCTCGTCCATCCCAAAGGAAAGGGCAGAAGGAATGCCGAGCAGGAAAATGATGATCCCGCAAATCCAGCAATACAGCTTTCTTTTAGCTGCATCCCCTTTGGAGAAGGCCGCAACCACAATCTCAAGCAAGGAGAAGGCGGAGGTCAGCGTTGCAAACAAAAATAGGATCAAGAAAATCGTAATAAAGATCGGACCATACGGCAGCTTCTCAAACATCGCAGGCAGCGTGATGAAGAGCAGCCCCGGTCCATCAACGGGCTTCATCCCTAAGGCAAATAATGCAGGAAAGATCGCAAGCCCTGCCATCAGGGATGTCATTAAATTCAGTCCGACAACAGATAGTGCTGGTCGCCCAATCTGCTCATTCTGATTCACATACGAGCTGTAGGTGACCATGCACGAGCCGCCGACACTTAAGCTAAAGAATGATTGGCCTAATGCATAAAGAATGGCTTCTCCCGATAATCGACTGAAGTCTGGCTTCAGGAAATAGGCTAAGCCTTCTCCCATGCCAGGCAAGGTCAACGAACGAATAATTAGCACCACAAATAAGATAAATAGTCCCGGCATCATAATCCGGCTTGCCTTCTCAATGCCCCCCTTTACGCCTCTCGCCACAACGAGAACGGTCAAAAGCATAAAGAGAGCTTGAGAGCCTACAGACCACAGCGGGTCAGATGTCGTCATCTGAAAGACTGCACCATATTCATCCCCTGTGTGGATCAATTGGCCAGAGATTGCACGCAAAAAGTACAGCACAATCCAGCCGCCAACTACACTATAAAACGAAAGCAGCAGTGTACAGGTCGCCATGCCGAGATACCCGATCCAATGCCATTTGCTGTTCGGTGCGATCTCTTTATAGGCCGATACAGCCTCCTTGCCCGTACTGCGTCCAATGGAAAACTCAGCTAACAGCAGCGGAAGTCCGATTCCGCATGTAAACAAAATAAAGACAAGAAAAAAAGCGCCGCCTCCGCTCGTTGCTACAACATTGGGGAACTTCCATATCGCCCCAAGTCCAATCGCGGCTCCTGCTGACGCAAGTATAAACCCTAATTTAGACGTCCACTGTTCGGATGTTCTCATCTGTCTACTTCCTTTCTGTCTCTTCTCTGCTGTAATCCTAAACTCTACTCCGCTATGGCTTCATCTGAACCCGTGCGTTTTTTTGCTATCATATCATATGGATTCGTACCGAAAACAAGGGAAATATTACCCAACCCCAACCAACCAGCATTCAAGACATGCTGCTACCGTACAATGGCAATAGCTAACCCGTCATATGCTGGCAGCATCGTTGTCTCAAGACGCTTGTCCTGCGCAAGCAAGGCGTTGAATTTGCGAATCGCTTGCACGGACGGTCCCTGCTTATTCGGGTCAAGCGTACGCCCGCGAAGAAACAGATTATCGACAACGATAATCGCACCTTTGTGAGCTAGCTTCAAGCAATACTCCAAATAGTGAACATAATTCTCCTTGTCTGCATCGATAAAGAACAAATCATACTGCTGCTGTTCCTCCACAAGAATAGCAAGGCTGTCTAACGCTGCACCGATTCGATATTCAACATGATTTCCAAAACCAGCTTCCTCTAAATTCTGCTTAGCCAGCTTTGCGTAATCTTCTTTCAGTTCAAGCGACATAAGCTTGCGCTCCCCTGTTAGTCCGCGCAAAATGCATAGACCGCTGTAACCGCCAAGTGCGCCGATCTCAAGCGCACGCTGAGCCTTGCTCATTCGTCCAAGCATCGTCAATAAGCGGCCGTATCCGACTTCTACCGAGATATCCGGCATTCCGCACGCCTTGATTCGTTGTTGAATTCGTTCAAGCTCCTTATCGGGAGCATATAGTCCATCTAAATATTGTTCTTCTATTCTATTGGTCATCTTTTCACAACCTCCTGCAATTATGATATGATGGTTCCCGTATGAACACAAGCAAGATACGCTTAGAACGGAGTGAATCAAACGAATGAATCAACCTTGGACACTGATCGCGACTGCTGCAATGGGCATGGAGGCCATTGTAGCTCAGGAGCTGCGCGGTCTTGGTTACAACGATATAGAGGTTCAAAATGGACGAGTTCTATTCAAAGGCGGGCCGATCGATATTTGCCGTGCCAACCTATGGCTTCGTACGTCTGACCGTGTACTGGTCAAAATGGCGGAGTTCGAAGCCACTACCTTCGAGGATTTGTTCCAAGGAACAAAGTCGGTTCCATGGCATGAGTGGATCCCAGTGGATGGGGAGTTCCCTGTTGAAGGCCGTTCCCACAAATCGCAGCTTTCTAGCGTGCCTGCTTGTCAGGGCATTGTAAAAAAAGCGATCGTTGAACAGCTGAAGGAGCACTATCATACCGAGTGGTTCAAGGAAACGGGGGCCTACTTCCGAATTGAAGTCATGCTTCTGAACGATATCGCGACACTCGTCTTAGATACGACCGGCCCTAGCTTGCATAAGCGCGGCTATCGCAAAGACTTGATCGGACAAGCGCCGCTTAAGGAGACGATGGCGGCAGCCCTTGTGCTCTTAAGCCGCTGGAACCCAAGCCGCCCGCTGTACGATCCATGCTGCGGCTCCGGCACGCTCTTGATCGAGGCTGCTATGATCGGCTGGAATGTTGCGCCTGGGCTTCGCCGTTCGTTCCCATCTGAGGCATGGCCGATCATTCCGGAATCAGCTTGGGAAGAAGCAAGAGAAGAAGCTTTCGATGCGGTTCGGGACGATATCGATCTGCAGATTATGGGCTCAGACATCGATCCAGAGGCCATTGAGCTTGCGAAGAAGGCAGCGAAGAGCGCAGGCTTTGGCCGTGAGATCAAATTTGAGGCGCAGCCTGTTGCAAAAGCTAGACCTGAAGGCGAATACGGCGTCATCATCACCAATCCGCCTTATGGCGAGCGTCTCTCCGAGAAGCATGAGGTTGAGAAGCTCATTCGCCAAATGGGCTTTATGATGAAGAGACTGTATACCTGGTCCTTTTTTGCCATCAGCCCTAGCCGTCAATTCGAGCATTACTATGGTGCCCCGGCAACGAAGCGCCGCAAATTGTACAACGGGAATATTGAATGTCAGTACTATCAATATTTCGGACCTTTGCCGCCTCGCAAGCCGCGTACTGAAGAATAGAATCCTATCTCTTTACTTGGTTGAAGGTATAGGATAGACACCAACCAAAGGAGGGGGACCATGCGTCAACCTTATCGTACATCCTTTGCGTATTCATCAGGGCGTCCCCCATCTCGATGGTTCACCTTCGGGGGATTGTCCTACCTTTTATTTATAGTCTTTATGCTGTGGAAGTGCCTCTGGCTTAATCATTTGCTGGCTATTCCCAACATGGCTACGGATCGATACGATGTTATGGTGAATCTAGGCGCTCTGCTTATTCTGGGAGGCTTGACTATGTGGCTGCCATCGAGATGGCGGCCACTTGTGTTGTTTGTCATGAACCTGCTGCTCACCTTCTTGCTGTATGCTGACTTGGTATATTTCAGGTACTTTCAGGACTTTATTACAATTCCTGTCCTGCAGCAGACCGGGCAGGTAGGAGAGCTCGGCGGCAGCATAGCTGCGCTGTTGAGCTGGAAGGATCTTTATTTCTTCTTGGATTGGCTATTGCTCCTGCCGCTTTGCATCCGAGAGATGCGAGCGATCCGCAGGACTAGCTATCTGAATTCTCGAGCATCCCTTCATTTTCACAAGCCATCATGGGGACTTCGCTTCCTCCGTCGCTCTGCAGCTGGACTGGTAAGTCTAGCAGTAGGAGGCATGCTGCTCTTCTATCCGATTCACCACGCGACGACAACATGGGCAAAAGGTCTGTTTGACGGGAATTGGTGGAGTGCGTCCCTTTATAATATTACCGGCATTTACGGCTTTCATGGTTACGATATCGCTCGATATGCAGAGGATCATTGGCTTAATAACAAGAGGTTGTCTGAGGATCAAGTTCATCAGATTGAGGTGTGGTTCGAGGAGCACCAGGATCAGCTTGCAGGGCCTAAAGCAACTTTTGGCAAATATAAAGGAAGCAATGTCATTATGGTTCAAGTGGAAGCTTTGGAGAATATCGTAATCGGCAATAAGCTGAACGGGCAGGAGATTACCCCCCATCTCAATCAACTGCTGAAGGAGAGCCTTTACTTTAATCGCTTCTATCACCAAACGGGGCAAGGACGTACTTCAGATGCTGATTTTAGCGTGCAGTCCAGTCTTCATCCACTGCCTGCCGGCTCTGTATTCACACGCTATCCGAAGCATCAATATGATGTTCTCCCTACGATTCTAAAGGAGAATCATTATACGACAGGAGCCTATCATGCCTATGAGGCGGGGTTCTGGAATCGCAATATCGTCTATCACGAGTTTAACTATGATTCCTTTATGAGCAAAAAGGACTATGCTATGGATGATCCGCTTGGCTGGTCCTTAAGCGACGCCTCCTTCTTCCGTCAGTCGCTTGAGCGGATGAAGAAGGAGCAGGCCCCCTTCTACAGCTTTATGATTACACTTAGCAGCCACCATCCTTACACGATGCCTAAGCAGCTGCATAAGCTGTCTGTTGATCCTTATGAAGGTACGATATTCGGCAATTACCTGCAAGCTGTGCACTATGCGGACGAAGCGATCGGCTCTTTTATCGAGGAGCTAAAGGAAAGCGGCCTATGGGATCAATCCATCTTCATTCTATATGGAGACCATGACAATTCCATTCCCGACAAAGAACCTGTGGAGGCCTTGCTCGGACAGCCGATCAGCGACCTGAAAATGAGAGAGACGAAGCAGCAGGTGCCGCTTATCATTCATTTGCCTGATGGTGCAGAAGCTGGCACGTATGATCGAGTAGGCGGCCAGATGGATGTAGCGCCGACCATTCTTCATTGGCTTGGCATAGATGCATCAAAGATGCACTTTATGGGATCGCATCTTCAAAATGAGCAAGCGCCATTAGTCGTGCTTCGCGACGGTTCTTTTACGAACGGGAACATCACCTATCTCCCTTCCCCAGATGGAATCGTTGAGAATGGAACCTGCTACGACGTTAATACGGAGGACATACTGTCAGCGGCTGCTTGCAGCCCGCTGCAGCAGAAAGCCTCCTCAGAGCTTCAAATATCGGATTGGCTTATTACGTATAACTATCTGGAGATCATAGCTAAAAAATAGATTGCATTTTACAGCTAACCAGAATAAAGTCCTCAATCTAAAAAGGTTGAGGGCTTTTATTTTTCTTGAAATGTTCCCTCGACTCTAGCTTTTCCCTAAAGCTGCGGGTGTTGGACTTGATGTGCATGAATTCTCATGATCAACAAATTAGTGAAATCATCTCTTAAATTCATTGCCAGCAAATAAAAAAGGCACAAACACCTAATGGGTTTGCGCCTTATGATTGAAAACATATTCGTTTGTGCAATGATGAATAAAAAAGTGCCATGAGGCAAGGAATGCCTACGCAATGAACGATATGATCCTTGCTGACTTCTTATATCCACGGCGTTTATGACCAAGATGACATTCGGGCACCGTCAATCCCTTTACACGCACCCGCCTCGATCCAACCAGCTTTTTGGAAAGAAAGAGCCAATCTGTGTTCCCTTGTCTTGCTCCAAAGCACGTGTATACACATATTCGCCTAACGCAATATCAAGAATGCCAAGCCCAAAAGCACTGTATACGACAGGCTTGCCATGTTCTCTAGGACGAGCATTGCCAAGCAGAATATCACCAAGCGTGCAGCGGATAAATGTTCGATTCCCTGAATGCTGCTCTGCCAAGTGAACGGAAGTCTGTGCTCGGCAGCAGTGGTCAACATCATCAACGACGTTATCGACGGTAAGAATGGCCTCCGCACTGATATCCCGGAGCGAAGTATGCAGAATCACCGAATCCGGCTTCAACATAGTCAGATCATGGATATGCGGCTGTACAGCCGTTGTGGCAAGAGAGATGACGTCCGCCTCAGCCAATATTTCTTCCATATTCGACTTCAATACAATTTGAATGTCACTTGCGTATTCTTGGCATTTGCTTCGATATTGCTCTGCTCTTGCCAGATCGAGATCATAGACCAACAAGGTCTTCATTTCCGGTCTGACACTTCGCAGAAAGCGGAATGTCTCATAATTAATAAGTCCGCAGCCAATCATGCCAGCCACATGAAGCGGCTTATCCTCAAGCAGCCGATCTGCTGCCAGTGCCGCACCTGCAGCTGTTCGCTGTGCGCTAATCACAGAGCTTTCCATAATCGCCTTCGGTCTTCCGTTCTCCATTGCATTCAAAATAAGCGTTGCAGATGCCCGTTCAAGGCCTTGATGTATGTTATCGGGGAAAGAGGCTATCCATTTCAACCCAGCGACGTTAAAGTCTCCTCCCAGGTAAGCCGTTAACGCAATAATACGATCGCGTTCGCGTTCTGGAAAACGCAGAAAGGTCGAATGCGGCAGCTCGCTATCGCCAAGGCTGTGTGTCTGATAGGCGGCTTGTACAAGTCGAATCGTGTCCAGTTCCTGCCCAAGCAGGATGTCTACGATCTCATCGCCTGTGAGCAATACCATTTGCCCTTTTTCAATCGCTACGCTATTCATGGACTCTTACCCCTTTTAAATGTGATTGGACCCACTCTTCTGAATACACCGTATCCATATACCGTTCACCGCTGTCTGCAAAGATCGCCACACAATTGGAGTTGTCTCGGATCTCAGGCGCAAGATGCATGATCGCAGTAATGATCGCACCAGAGGAACCTCCGGCTAGAATGGACTCCTGCCTAAGCAATAAGCGGCATCCCTCTACGCATTCTATATCCGTGACATGCACCTGACGATACTCCATGCCCGGCTGAAAAAGCTCCGGCACTCTTGCGGCACCGTGTCCCGGGATTAAGCGCTTCGCTCGTCCTTTGTCACCGAAGATCACGCTTCCTTGCGCATCAACGGCCACGATCTTGGTCCGTAAGCCATGCTGCTGGATGTACTCATAGCAGCCACGGAATGTCCCGCAGGTACTGACGGAGAGGAACAAATAATCAATCTCTCCATGAAGCATAGTCATGATTTCATTCATCAAGTGACGATGAGCCAAAGGATTATCCAGATTGGCATATTGATTGCACCAAAAGCTGTTCGGTGTCGTTTCTTTAAGCCAGTTCACACGATTAATTCTCGCCTGCAAATATTCGCCCGTGATCGGGTCAGGCTCTTGAACCATGTCAATAATCGCGCCATAGGCTCGCAGCACTTTTATCGTCTGCTGGTTGGTCTTAGGGTCCAGCACACATATAAAGCGAAGCCCCAAATAATTGGCGAGCTGCGCGAGTCCTACCGCCAGATTGCCAGAACTCGATTCAATGATGGTGGTGTCCTCATTAATCTCGCCCCGCTTCCAAGCTTCACGAATCATGCTTAGCGCGGTGCGATCCTTAATGCTCGATCCAGGATTGTACATTTCAAGCTTGCCATACAGATTAAATCGATTCCCTGGAATAATCCGCTCCAGCTTCAGCAGCGGGGTGTTGCCAATCAAAGACAAAACTCCATGATCGGGAAATGCGCGCAGTTCCGTTGAATTTACCATTCTTTCACCACTCTCCACCTCATATGGCTTCTCTTTGCTATAGCTGTACAACCATGTCCTCTCGCTTGTCGCCTGCTTCCACCCAGTATCGTTTTTTAAGAAACGGATATGTGGGAAGAGGGATTCGATAGGCGTCTTCAGATCCCATGCATGACACCCATGCCACAGCCTTGCCCGATGTCCACTGCTGCAGCAGCTCTCTTGCGCTGTACTGCTGCTGATCTGCAGACAACCGGACCTCATGATGAATCGCGTCATCTGACCATAATGCTGACTCGTGCTCATCTTCTCTAACCTTGCCTCTCAAATATTCATAAGCAGGCAGCTTGCCTTGTACAAAAAGAGAGAGTTTGTGATGAAGCTCCTTCAATCCAGATGCTGTTAGACCTAGCCGCTCCTCAAATTCCTCTCGTCCGACTTGCAGGGTGTACGCGATATCCTGAATTCGATACGGGCGCGATGCTTTGCTGAGAGAAGCGTGATGTCGCTGCAAGTGCTGAAGAGGGATGTCACTTGGCAGGTCATGAAGCAGAAGATTCTGAACAAAAGCAGCCAGATCGGCTGCATATTGATAGAGCGACTGCTCATTCTTGGCCGATAGCGGGATGGCATATTCCTTAGGAGCAGCTCCAATTCGATCATCCTCATCCGACCATGCCCCCCGTCTATCAACGTGTTCCTCAACGATGGCATGAGCGATAACTCCTCCGCCTCCAAAAGAGCTAATTCCTGCTCTCCGCGTCATGCGCCTTCCCGCATCGTACATACTGTCCTGCCACGGCGTATTTGATTGGACAATATATAATGGACTATCCTTCAGCTCCAGATAAGGATTCAGTTCTTGAATGTTCCTATTGCCAGGTATAACGCCCTGCTGCATGGACATGACGATCTTGACGAGCCCCGCCAATCCGCTCGCCGCTTCCATATGACCAAGGTTGGATTTGACAGAACCGATGCCGCAGGTGAACGCAGCTTTAGCCTCAGGCGATACTTTTTCCAACAGCTCCACCATCGTTCGACTTAAGGCATTGACCTCTACAGCATCTACCAAGCTAATGCCCGGTCCGTGCACTTCAACATAGCCTAAGGTACGGATATCAACGTCATGGCGTCCGTAGGTCTCTTTGATCAGATCGGACTGCGAGGTTGATTTGGGCGCTGTAAATGCGCTGGAACGGCCGATATGTCGCGTGATGCAGCCTCTTACTACCGCATGGATATGATCCTTATCGGCGAGCGCAGCTCTGAACGGCTTAAGAACAACCGCAATGACGCCTTCCGATCGGACGTAGCCATCTGCATCTTTGTCAAACGTCTTGCAGCGGCCGTCGCTGCTCAGCTTGCCGAGCTCATCAAATACAGTGAACAGCCGCGGGCTAAGGATCAGATTACTTGCGCCGACAATAGCCACATCGCATGCACCGCTTCGCAGGGCTTCCATTCCTCGGCTTAGCGCGGTAAGCGAACTTGAGCAAGCTGTATCAATCGCTTCGCTAGGTCCTGTCAGATCAAAGTAATGCGAGATCATGTTCGGAATCAACGTCCGCTCCATCCCCGCGGCAGCATGTAGATCGGCATTATGCCCGCTCTCTCGCAGCACATCCATATAGTCTGTGTAGGCCACAGCCATGAACACGCCTGTGTGGCTAGCGGACAATTCCGACATTCTATACCCAGCATCTTCTACCGCCTTCCAAGACGTCTCCAGCATCAATCGCTGCTGCGGGTCCATCTGACGGGCTTTGTCCTCAGGCACGCCAAAGAAGCCGGCATCGAACTTATCCACGTCGGCAATGAACCCACCCCATCTTGCTTTCGTTTCGTCACCCGAGACGTCTCGCCAGCTCCAACGTTCGGCAGGAATTTCTGTAATCACTTCAATCCCTTGAACAAGGTTGTTCCACATCTCAGCAATGCTGCTTGCCCCAGGGGTACGAGCATCCATGCCGATGATCGCAACGGCTGAATCCATCCAGTCTTCATCCAGATCTTCTGCAATAGACGGATCCTC
Organism: Paenibacillus sp. 1001270B_150601_E10; assembly: GCF_015558675.1. Taxonomy (GTDB): domain Bacteria; phylum Bacillota; class Bacilli; order Paenibacillales; family Paenibacillaceae; genus Paenibacillus_B. The sequence continues at coordinate 726,359 of NZ_JADMOL010000001.1, forward strand.
ATCTATCGCACGCTGCTCAGCAGTATCGAAATGCGGAATAGGGTTGGTAGAGTGGGACGCTACTGCGGCTGGAGCATGCCGAGCAGCATCGTTTAGAGCAGGAATTCCGGTAGAAGCAGGTTCTCTGTTAACATCACCTTGCATTTGCTGCAATCGTTCCGCATATGCAAGCTTTAACTGTTCCTGACAATGGTTTAGAAAGTAATGAATAATGCCTGACGTTGAAGCAAAGTCAAAAAACTGCGGCGGTGCAATTCGAATGCCGTACAATTCATCCAATCTGGCGCTTAGCGATATGAATTTAATCGAGTTGAATCCGCTCTCGATCAGATTAGCTCTTCGATCAAGCTGTGAAGCATCGAGATTCATCATTTCAGCGATAACCGCTCCGATATCCTGATCCAACAGCCGCTGAAGCGCAGCTTTAAGCTCTTTGTCCGGTAGCGGCTTAGAAATGGATACCTGATCTAGCTCTGACATTCGTTCATGCACGGCTTCATTGCACACACGGTCGATGTTCATTACCTTTGGAGCTTGACTAGTGGACTTTAAACTCTCTGGTCTATTAAGGAAAGCAGTTGTGTCGGTATCTGCTGAGCAAGTCCCGTTTCGCCCTTTGCTTACTCCATACTGCTCCTCGATATCATGAAGGGAGGCAGTCGTTAACCATTTGCGATCAATCTTGCCATTCACGGATAGCGGATATTGGTGCAATCTCATCCAAATTGTAGGCACCATATATTCAGGCAAGGCTTGAGCCAGCAGATGTTTAAACGTAGGCAGTATGTTCTCGCTCGATTGTGAAGCTGAACAGGTATCCGCTGTCCATAACGCTGCTAGCGTTTTATCATCCAAGGCATCACCTCTCGCTACAACCACCGCGTCTTGGACGCCTGGAAGCTTCTGCATGGCCGCTTCTATCTCCCCTAGCTCGATACGGAAGCCGCGAACCTTGACCTGGTAGTCGATCCGACCGTGATATT
>NZ_JADMOL010000001.1:727351-843764 GCF_015558675.1 Paenibacillus sp. 1001270B_150601_E10
AGCCAAGAAACGGGCCCGGTCGCCTGTTCGGTACAATCTTCCTCCAGTCAAGGGAGCGAGATGATCCGAAAGAAAGGCTTGCCTTGTTCGCTCAGGATCGTTCAAGTATCCACGCCCTACCCCATCTCCCGCGACATACAGCTCCCCAGTCACTCCAATAGGCACAGGTTCCAGATAACGATCAAGAATGTACAATCTAGTATTTTGAATAGGCTTGCCGATCGGCATGATCGTGCACGCTGGATGAGGCGGGCCATGGAGAATGTAATGAGCCACGTCATCCGAGCATTCGGTTGGACCATAAGCATTCACAAGCGGGACATGTGGATAACGTTCAAACCACCTCGTGCAGAGGTTAGGCGGCAGCGCCTCACCTGTCACAAGCATCCATCTCAAGCCTTGCAGCTTGGAAGCCAGATCTGGCTTTGCCTGTAGGACATCCAGCACAGCATGCAGCAAGGAAGGAACCATTTCTAGAATGGTCGTTCGCTTAGATGCAATGACTTCTATGAATGGTACCGGGTCCATGACCAGCTCATCCTCTATGACCAGAGTGGTGCCACCCACTACGACTGCTGAGAGAAACTGCCACACGGAGATATCAAAGCATTGCGAAGCATTCTGTACGATCACATCGTTAGGCCCAAGAGAGAGATCATTGATTTTTGCATACAAATGATTCAGCATCCCCCGATGTTCGACCATCGCTCCTTTGGGCTTGCCCGTTGAACCCGAGGTATAAATGACATATGCCAGATGATCAGCAGACACAAGTACCCTTGGATTGCGGCATTCGGCTTGTCGGCCGTATAAGGATGCAATTGTTAATATAGTGTACTGCGAAAGCTCGGATTCCTCTGTTTCGTGTATCCCTTGAGCCTTGCTCTCTTGATGGAGGTTCATTGCTTTAGCCGGGGAAGTCAGCAGTACTTTAGCTTTGCTATCCGAGATAATTCCAAGGTGGCGGCTTGTCGGATGGCGCGGGTCAAGGGGAATATACGCTCCGCCAGACTTGAACACGCCAAGCATGGCAATGAGAAAGTCACAGCCTCGATCCTCAAGTATGCACACTCGGTCATCAGGTTCGACTCCTTTTGCGATTAGGGAAACGGCTACCTCGTTGGCGTAGCGATTAAGCTCTGCATAAGTAAGTGATCGCTTACTGTCCACAACAGCAATGGCATGGGGCGTGCTCGCCGCCTGCTGTTCAAAGAGCTCATGCAGTCTGCATTCACGTGGGTATGGAGCGGAAGTATCGTTCCATCTATCAAGTAAACGTGTTCGTTCGGAGGAGCTAACGAGCGCTAGCTTGCTGATTGGGACATGGGGATTGTCCGCAATACTATGAAGCAGCGTCGTAAAATTTGCTGTCATTCGAGTGATCGTCCCCCTGTCAAACAGGTCTGCGTCATATCGAAATGCACCAGCAAAACGATCGCCCAGCTTGGTCATGACCAGCATCAGGTCATTCTGTCCTTCTTCGCTAGGCAGGTCAAATGGACTCCATAGCGCAGTACTGGTCTGTGTTGCCTGCTGCGCTTTGCGTATATCATCAATGAATACAAACATAGCCTGCAGCAGCTGTTGACGGCTTGGATCAGGCTTCAAGCCGAGCTTGTCCAAGAGCAATGCAAAGGGGTACTCCTGATGCTTGAGCGCGTCCAGCACTGTTTTCTTCATTTGGCCGGCAAACTCGGCGAAAGTCGGCTCTTTCGAACAATCCGCCCGAACGACTACGGCATTAATAAAGTAGCCGACAATGCCGCTCCACTCTGGATAAGTACGACCCGTCGCAGGTGTTCCGACTAGAAGCTCATCCTGTCCCGTATAACGGTGCAGCAGCACCAAATACGCGGCAAGCAGTGCAACATAGAGCGTGACTCCCAGCTCTTGTGCACCTGCAGATAGTCGGCCTAGCAATGCCGAATCAACTTCGAAGGCAACCGAATCGCCGTTCCCTCGCTGAACGGGCTGGCGTGGATAATCTAGAGGAAGATGGACAGCAGGAAGATCACCCGAGAGCTGTTTCTGCCAATAATCCGAAAGCTCCCTCCCTTTCTGACCCATTAGCATCTGATGCTGCTGTAAGACATAGTCCTCGTATTGAATGTCAAGTGGAGGAAGATCAGCATCACGCCCTGCTATTCGTGCACGATAGCAGGCTTCCAATTGTTCCACGATCAGATGATAGGACCAAGCATCCATGATGATATGATGTGCGGTCAGCACGAGACAGCTGTGATCATGCAACCGGTATAGCTCTGCGCGAAAAAGGCTTCCTCGTTCAAGTGAAAATGGTGCTTTGCTGCGCCGAGTCATTTCTGATCTAGCCTCTTCTAAGCTGAGGTGCCGACAATCATATACATGCCAGTTTACCGGCTGGCTGTCGGGGATAATTTGCAGCACATTAGGTCCCTCGTGCACAAATATCGTTCGCAAAGCCGGATGTCTGTCACCTAACTGCTGGCAAGCATCGGCAAGAGCATGCTCATCTACCTGAGCTGTCATCTTCAAGCCAAGCACCGTATTGTAAGCCGCGCTATCGGGATAGAACTGATGCATCATCCACATGGCTTGCTGCGCTGGAGATACGGGCGTGATCCGGAAGCTTCCTCCCCTGTCTGTAAGCTTGTTGAACGCATGGCGATAGGATAGAAGCTCTGCTCGTAGCGAATCTGTCATTGCTCCGCCTTCGTCACTGCAGCAGAGCTTTCCATCCGTTACTTTAAAGGCGACGCCTCTTAACATTAGATCGGTTAGCACGGAAAAAAAGCTCATGTCATCCCTCCTTTCCTTGTTATAGCTCTATCCACATCGCATTCGGTTGCTGTTCACTATCTCGGGACAAGCCTGGAGCCTCCTCATGCAGTGGAGTGGACGGGTCGGGGCGCTGTCCATCCTCGATACTCTGCCATCTCGTTTCCTTCATTCTCACTTGTCCAGCTGTTAATGCGTCGTTAACCTGTTGATCAGCAGCTTGATGCTGAAGAGCCTCAAGCTGCTTGATCAGCTCACTTGCATTTAAGCCATCCATTAGCTGTGTCATCGTAATTTCGACGCCAAAGTCTTTCATGATCGTATTTTGGATATGAATCGCTACGAGGGAATCGAGACCAAGCTGTATAAACGGAAGCGTCTCGTCAAATAAAGTCTCCGATGTAGAGGAAGACGTGCCTAAGTTGTGCCTTGCCAGCAGCTCATAGACATAGGATCTTGCGTCGATTGATTCTGTTGGCACAAACGGGACAGCCGAATGATGGGAAAGTGGTTCTGAGGCTCCATATCTCGCCCAGTAGCGTTCCTTTTGAAACGGAAAGCTAGGCAGGCGTAATCGACTAGGACAGGCTTCAACATTTGTGTAAAAACTTTGCCACTCAACGGTTCCTCCATTAACCCAGGCATGACCGGAATCCACGAATCGGGTATTGCCGTATGTTAGCCGAGGATGGTCTAATTTCGTAATCACGCGGGAAATGCGGTTTCCCATCTGGTTAAGTTCTCTTAGCCCAAGCAGCAAATTCTGTGCGTGATCAGCAAAGATAACAGCCCGCTCCTTCATCTGCTCCCGTCCTGTCTGCAAGGTAAAGGCAAGATCTGAAAGTAAACCCTCCTTGATGTGCTCCTCCTTGCCGATCCAATCGATAAGCTGCGCAGCAGATCGCTTCAGCCCAGCTGCATCAGGACTGGACAAAGGAACAGCGTACAGATTCCTAGCGGCATTTGTACCAGGAGATAATGCTTGCTGTCGATCATGAACAGCAGCTTGGCCTGAGGCAGAAAATGAGTCTTGGAGCAGAGATGCCGCATACTCCTCTATGACAAGATGGGCATTCGTTCCGCTGAATCCAAATGAACTGACAGCAGCACGTCTTGGAGCAGAAGAATCAGCTTCCCATGGGCGAAGCTGAGCATTTATGTAGAATGGACTTTGGTCCAAACTGATATGGTCATTCAGCGATTCAAAATGTATCGTTGGCGGAAGCATCTTATGCTTCATCGACAACAACACCTTAATTACACCTGCCGCTCCAGCAGCCGTAAGCAAATGGCCGATATTGCTCTTGACAGAGCCAAGCGCACAATAGCCCTTCTTTTGCGTAAATGCTTGAAAAGACGCCGTCAATGCTTCTACTTCAATAGGGTCACCAAGCCTAGTGCCTGTGCCATGCGCCTCGACCATCGAGATCGACTCGGGATGGATATGGAAGCGCTGATAGACATCCCGCTCCAAGTCCGTTTGTGATTGGCTGCTGGGAGCTGTAATGCCATTGGTTCTTCCATCCTGATTCATGCCCCAACCGCGAACGACGCCGTAAATAAGATCCTGATCCCGTTCAGCGTCTGCAAGACGCTTCAGCACCACCACCCCAACCCCTTCGCCTGGAACAAAGCCGTTTGCGCGATTGTCAAACGTAAAGCAGCGACCATCTGGCGACAGCATGCCAGCCTTGCTGGTCATGATGTGCATAGCAGGAGTCGCCAGCACGCATACACCGCCCGCCAAGGCTAGGTCGCTGTCCCCAAGCTTCAAGCTGTTGCATGCTTCAGCTATGGCAACAAGCGAGGCTGAGCAGGAGGTATCAATGGCGAGACATGGGCCTTTTAAGTTCAGCAAATACGAAATTCTTGCAGGCAGGATTGAAATCGAGCGGCCAACGAGCCCAAATGCGCTCATTCCCTCGCTGCCCATCAGCTGATCATAGTCGTTGACTGAACAGCCTGCAAATACACCGCAGCGGGTTCCTGCTATGCTGGAGGGAGCAACGCCTGCATCTTCTAGACTTCTCCAGCAATGCTCAAGAAACAAACGCTGCTGCGGATCCATTAGTTCCGCCTCGGCAGGAGACAGATTAAAGAATTGCGGGTCGAATTGATCCGCCGCTTCCAGTACACCCATCCATTTTGAATAGCTTTTCCCAGGCGCTTTCGGATCATTGTCGAAATAGGATTCCATGTCCCATCGATCCTTTGGCACCTCGCTAATACAGTCACGACCCTCCGCAAGATTGGCCCAGAACTGCTCGAGCGTATCTGCCTTTGGAAATTGCCCTGACATCCCAATGATCGCAATGGCATCGGAACCGACAGACGGATGAGGCTTAACAGGCTGATCAGCACCACGAAGCGGCTGGTTCCGTTCGCTCCCGAGTGAATCTCTGCGCGTCTGACCTGAATTCTCGCCAAGCCTTAGCTTCGCCTCTTCCAGATCGATCCTTCCCTCTTGCAGAGACCTTAATATCGCTTGTGCGTTCATGTATCTCCCTCTTTGACCTTCAAATTGTGGCTATCTGTCAATGACCAAATAATTGGGTAATGCGCTCCTTCACCTCAGGTTGGTGAATGGTGCGTTCGTGCATGACAATCTCCTGTTGAATAATTTCCGGAAGTCTCTCCCTTATCGTCCTCGTTAAGTGATGCTTCAGCACCACAAGAGATTCGCGAGGCTTCGACGCCATGTTGCGGGCTATATTCAACGCTTCACCGAATACATCGGCTCTAGCTGTAACAGGAAACGGCACTCCCCGCTTCTCCAACTCACCTCCTCGGTAAGGGTTGCCTGACAGAAGCATTTCCGTTGCTAGGGAATAGCCCAGCTTATATGGCATGATAAAGGTTGCTCCCATCCCGGGTGTAAAGCCGTATTTCATGTAATTGGCTGTGTATATGCTCTCTCTGCTCAAGACAATAAAGTCAGCAAATAGTCCCATCGACAGCCCGCCGCCAATCGCATGTCCCTGCATCGCAGCAATTACAGGCACGGGGCATTCAAGGGACAGTTGAAAGACAGAAGCATCGGTAAAAACGGCTTGACCTGCATGTATAGAAAGCAATCCTTCTTTCGTGCCACCGGATGAAAAATAAGTGTCATACCCTGTCCAAATAACCGCTCGACAATTAGGCATCTTCGCGATGCGGCGGAACGCCTCTTGCAAAGCATAAGTCATATCGGGCGTAAGCATGTTTTTGTTGACTCGGTCTTCCATTTGCAGCAGGATGATTCCGTCTTCCAGTTCTTTCAATTGCACGATCATCGCATTCATACTGAATATTCGCTCCTAGTGTTCCCAGGGAAACAGCCCTGTCGTTTCGTATCGGCTGATCCGTTCTCGATTCTGAGGGTTGGAAAACATCATCAAATTTGCCCTTACGGCCTTGGATTTCATAGAAGACAAATCAAGTTGAAGCTCAGCTAAATAAGCTTTGTACTGCAAGATCGCATCCTTAGAAATGCGTGTCAAACGCGGAAGGTGCTTCCGAAGCAATAGACTGCTGTCAGCTCCAACAGCATCAACGAGGCCCCATTCATAGGCTAGCTGTCCGCTTATTGCTTGCGTAGACATCGTCATGTAGTGTGAGCGCTGGTAGCCAATGCGCCGGATGAGGAAAGGAAGCACACAGGCAGGAAACAGTCCAAACAGCATTTCGGACAAGCTGAACTGGGCTTCAAGCTCTGCAATGACAATGTCGCAAGCGGCAACAAAGCCTACGCCACCAGCATTCACCTTCCCTTTTACATGAGCGATCGTAATGTAAGGACCAGAGGATAACCGCTCCCACAACGTATACAAATCCTCTGCGACATCCAATGAAGCGTCCCCTCGCTCATGCTGTTCATGCACTTGTGAGAAATCCGCACCTGAACAGAATACTTCTGGCAGCCCCTCAAGCACGACCACTTGGATATGAGGCTCAAGACGCGATAAGGCTGCTGTGCATTCATCGATCATGCGGCCATTGATCGAATTGTTGGCCTCTTTGCGATTCAACTGAAGATAAGCCACAGGACCTTGCTCACGAACCCGTATCGTTTCAAAAATGCGGTTCATGTGGCGCTAGACCATTTGTAAAGGCGATGATAATTGTCAATCTCATCAAGGACGAGCCGTGGCGGCGCCCCCTTGGCTGCAGCTTGCGGCAGGAACATCGGATCAAGCTTCGCATGTCGAGTGCCAAATTTGACAACGTCGCTGGCTTGAAGCACTGCCTCATACTCGTCCATCGCTAATGAATAGCGTGCTGCCAGTTGGCTTCCTATCGCCATCTTGCGCAGCTCTTCCTGTCCTTCTGGCGTAACAATGCCGCTGAAAAACTCTGAGCAGCAGCCTGATCCATAGGAGAAGCAGCCGATCCGCTTCGGTGCATCAAACTGCCCCCGGTCAATGGTGCTCGTTAACGATAAGAATAAAGTGGCGCCCATGATGTTGCCCACTCGTTGACAGTAATACAGTCCCGGGAGCACTCTCTCTTCAAAGTCCTGATCGATCTCCGCTGGCTTTGCCTTTACCATCTTGCGCATCATCGTGCGGTGAGCGCCCTTGACCATTCCTCCAAAAGGGGTATGATACGCCATATAATCAAACGTATCTCGGTAATGCACCCCGCTTACCCTCCGCTCATATTCCAAATAGGTTTGCTCACAGCAGTCCAAGTAGGAGAGCAATGACAAATCCGCGTTGCCCGCTTCACTATCCGGGACAGGACGGCATGTATCCATTACCTCGTAGCCATAATATCCATTGGCACCAGGATCAACCTGAAAGATAACGGGACGCTCCGATACGAGCAGCGCTACAGCCCCCGCCCCGCCGCTTGGCTCGACAAACGACCAATCCGGAGATAATTCATCACCTTCATCCACTTTTAGGAACCGGGATATATCGGTAGCTACTACGAGAACCTTGGCTCCAGGAGATACCTGTGACAGCACAAAATTAACCGCCATCTGAAACCCTGCGGTTCCCGCATAGCAGGCCTGCTTTAATTCAAAGAGGCGGCAATTGCGTGGCAGTCCTAAGTAATGGTGCACATACGTACTAATGGATTTGCCAAAATCAATGCCGGATTCGGTGCAGGTAATCAGCATTTCGATCCGATTCTTCTCCTCGTCCGACATCGCATCGATGATTGGTTTGGCAGCATTGACCGCAAAGGTGACCGGATCTTCATATGGAAGTGCGACTGATTTTTCTACCATCAATAAATTCTCAAATCGTGCTGTATCCAAGCTGCGATACTTGGCTAGTTCCATCACATTCAAGCTTGCGGTTCCACCGAAAGCATTCATTGCTTCAATTCCGGCTGATATCATCTAACCTCTCCCTGCTTTCCCTTCATAGTCGCTGCACGATAACGGCTGTATTGATTCCGCCAAACCCCATGCTCAGATTAAGCGCAGTACGAATATCCTGCTTAATCGGCTCTCCCAGCACCCACCGCAGCTCCGTGTCAATCGGATCTGCCAAGTTGCGGGTAGGGTGAAGCATGGACACTTTCATCTGGAGAAGTGCCGCCACCAGCTCTACATTGCCTGCCGCACTCAGTCCGTGGCCAATGATTGACTTGGTCGCATTCAGATAAGCATGCTGAAGTCCACATGCCCTGATCGCTTGAAGCTCCGTCTCATCGCCAACCAATGAGCCGGTTCCGTGAGTATTGATGTAATCGATCTCTGTAGAGGAAATGCCTGCCGAAGCCATTGCATGATGAATGGCTCTTGACTCCCCTTCTGCAGAAGGATTCGGGTTGCGATTACCATCCATCGCTAAGCCCCAGCCAGCAATGCGTGCATAGGCCTTATGGCCACGGCTTACAGCATGATCTGCTCGTTCCAGGACAACAGCTCCACAGGCCTCCCCGTAGATAAAGCCGTCTCGCAACCGGTCAAACGGCCTGCAAGCAGCAGCGGGATCATCCGCATAACGATCCGATCCCATGGCTCCAAGCGAACGCAGGGCCTGACATTCTATATAGGACAGGTCCATAAGGGCTCCCAAGGCAATCACGACATCTGCCTGTCCGGTGCGAATTGCCTCTGCTCCAGCTATAACCGCGGCTTGTCCGCTCGCCGACGCTCCGCCTATCGTATACGCGAAGCCTTTGATGGAGAATTGCTCTGTACAGATGCCGCACAGATCGCTGTCCATAAAAGCAAGGCCATAGGTTGGTCTTACATAAAGCGGACGATCAGCATATTGGTCATAAGTAAGCAGCTGCTCGCGCTGCTGCACGTTGGATCCACCGATGATCAAGCCTATTCGGGTCGGATCTACATGATCCAGCTTGGCTTCATCCCATGCTTCCAGCAATGTTACCAAAGCTGCTTGTCCAGTAAGCGAAGCGCCGCGCCACAATCTTGTAGAAATCCGAGCCGGAGGGCTCATCGGGGGAAGTTCCGCCCCGATGAAGCTGCTCTCCTTCTGTCGTCCCTGCCGCTGCATGATACCAAAGGCATGGCTGCCCTGAAAAAGAGCCTCAGCAAACGCCTCCTGCCCTTGCCCAATCGCGGAAGTGACGCCAACTCCTGTGACCCATACCTCAGACGAGCTGGAGTTTGTCATAGATAATGTCCACCAATTCACCAATATTGGTTGCGCCAAACAGCTCCACGCGAGGAATCTGCAAAGATAAGGATTCCATCGTCATCATGACAATCTCTGCACGGTCAACCGAGTTAGCTCCTAAGTCCGTCAGCCGATCTGAATATTGAAAGGAATGGTGCTCAAGCTCTGGCAGCAGCTCGCGGCTATGGCTGATTACAAGGTTAAAGATTTGCTCTTTGTTCATTTAGATTCCTCCTAATGCGATAAGCAGTTGTTCTGCCTGCTGGATGTCTAACCTGCCTGCTTGAACCTGCTGCAAAATATCATCTAGCGTTGATTGATTAGAATCGCTTGATTCTTTATGGTTTACAGCGCTTAAAGCGTGATCGGAAAGAACGAGGGCTGACTGACCTAATTGGGATTCCAGATACTTGGCCAGTTCGCTAAGCGTAGGATGGTCATAGAGCTTCGCAATGGTGATGTCCATCCCATAAGCTCGGTTAATGGCACGCAACCATTCAATCCCCACGATGGAGTCCAAGCCCAAGTCAATGAATTTGGCCTCCGTGTCCAAATGTTCCGTACTCAGATACAAGGCATCCGCTAAGCTTGCTGCAAGTTGTTCCAGCACAGCTGGTCTCTGTACGGAGCTGGATGTAGATTTATGTGATATCGTACTGTATGACAAATCCGCCGACATCTTAGGTTCGGTCACGGCCGGCATTTCCTCTATGTCATGCCTAGATCGACGGTGAGCATCCATCTGCAGCAATTGACTCGCAAAGTAAGCTGCTAGCTCGCGGATGTTCGGATAGTCGTAAACTTTCGTAGCCGGAACCGCAGTTCTGTAGTGATGATTAACAGAACGCATCCATTCCACACCGATGATGGAATCAAGCCCCAAATCAATAAACGGCTTGTCAGCATCGATATCCGCTTCATTCAGATATAAGGCATCTGCTAAGCTTGCTGTCAATTCAGCTTGGAGTTGCTCTGCAAAAGAGTGGATCTCATGCTTATTCAGATCGATCATCGAGTCTTCCAGCGGGATAGCAGCTTCTTGTATGAAAGAGTTCGCTTCCTTAGAAAGAGCACCGGCAGCAGACCGTGGTGTAGCATTAAAGGTCGGTGTTTGCTCTCCCTCTTGACACGCCGTTTCAGATAAGTCTCGCAAGGTCACCATCGTTTTGTTCACCACTGGTTCGTTCGACTCTCTCCATGTGATGCCGCTGTTGAGTGGCTGGAGCTTAATACTCGCCGGTTTAGTGGAGCTTGGTTCATCTTCACGAATAGAAACGCATGAAAATGTGTCTGAAGGCGCTGACCGATTCAAGTCCGGCACTTCTGAATGATGGTGCCGTTGGCTCACCAAGGTCTCGATCGTTCGTTCAACTAAGCGATGCTCAGCTCCTCGCTCACTTCGAGCCTGCTTTCGCATTCCAGCCCAGTAGCGTTCAGGTGAAAACCGATAAGTAGGCAAGCTGATTCGTTGTGGAAGGACGTCTCGGTACAGCTTCATCCATTCCAATTCCAAGCCCCGCGTCCAAATCTCTGCGAGCTTATGCTGCTTGCCTTTAGAGAACCACTTTTCAACTGCCGATTTCAGATCTTCATCCGCAAAGATGGACATGATCTCACGATTGCGCTTTGCATGTCCACGATAAACACCCGGAATCGCCTCTTTGTCTTCTGCAAAAAGAGAAAGCTTGTCATGCAGCTCTTGGACAGACGAAGCGACGATCGCAAGGCGCTCTTCAAATGCATCTCTTCCAAGCTGCATCGTATATGCTGCATCTGTCAGCTGCGAATCATCAAGCTGCCCTTTCTCCAAATAACCAAGCCATTGATCTGCTAAATCATGAAGTCGTTCCTCATTGCGCGCGGAGAACACCATAACAACTGGTTCAGTAGTGGCCTCTTGCTTATGATCATTAAGTGTTGAAGTTGGAATATACTCTTCAATCACTGCATGAGCATTCACGCCGCCAAACCCAAAAGAGCTCACTCCGGCACGTCGAGGTAATACTTCACCTTGCTCATCATGGAGTGCCGTCCATTCGCGGTTCTGCTGCACAATGTAGAACGGACTGTCATGAAGCTGGATATACGGATTTACCTGCTCGCAGTGCAAGCTTGAGACAAGGGTCCGATGCTTTAGCTGAAGCAGGATCTTCATAATTCCTGCAACCCCAGCAGCGAGCTCCAGATGTCCAATATTCGTTTTAATGGAGCCAAGCCCGCAATGTGGTGCTGTTGGAGTAGGAAGCCCATGCTCCTCGTACAGGCTATGGAATGCTGCTTTTAAGCCGTTGATCTCAATCGGATCTCCAAGCTCCGTGCCTGTTCCGTGCGCCTCGATGTAAGTAATGGTGCGCGGATCAATCCCAGCTTTTCGATACGCGGACTGCAGCAGTGCTGCCTGCGCCTTCGGATTAGGGGCGGTTAATGATTGGGCACGACCGCCATGATTGACCGCTGTTGCACGTATGACGCCGTAGATCGAATCTCCATCAGCCTCCGCATCCTCGAGAGCCTTCAATACCAGCATGCCTACGCCCTCGCCGCGAACATATCCATTGGCACTGGCGGAGAAGGTCTTGCAGCGTCCATCTTCGCTCAGCATCCCTGCTTTATTGAAGCTGATATGCGGCTCTGGGGAAAGAATCGTATTCACTCCACCGACGATAGCCATGCGGCAGCTGCCATTTTGAATAGCTGCCACAGCACGATCTACCGCTACCAGCGAACTGGAGCATGCGGTCTCAATCGGCTCGCTCGGTCCGTGAAGGTCCAGAAAGTAGCTCAGCCGATTCGGCCCGACAGATGGTACATTTCCTGTTGAGGTGTAACCTTCAATCGACATGCCCGCCCGATAGATATGTTCGCCGTAACCGCTGCTTGCCGTACCCACGAATATTCCGGTATCGGTACCCGATAGACTGGATGCCGAGTAGCCTGAATCCTCAATTGCCTTCCATGCATATGTCATAAGCAGCCGCTGCTGCGGGTCCATTAATTCCGCTTCCCGAGGCGATATGCCAAAAAACTGCGGATCAAACTCATCGATTCCGTTGAGGAAGCCGCCCCATCTCACATTCGTTTTGTTCGGTTCAGTCGTTGGATCGCCATAGTAAGCTTTCCAATCCCAGCGTTCGCTAGGAATTTCCGTAATGCAGTCTGTTCCTTCCAGCAGGTTGGTCCATAGCTCATTCAAGCTGTCAGCCATCGGGAATTTCCCGCTCATGCCAATGATGGCGACCTTCCCTGATTTCGATGATTGGATGCCAGAGTCGTGACGTGTTTGCTGGCGATGATGCTGATGCTGCGCATGTTGGTGCTGGTCATCGCCTAGCTTATACTGGCGCTGGTCTTGTTGGTTCTGCTGTTGTTCATGTTGTTGAATATGTCTAGTTCCATGATTGGTTGCCGGAAGCGTAGTACGCCATTGTTGCAGCTTGTTTGCAGCATGAGAAGCGCGTATTGGAAGGCTTTCTTCTCTAATTGGATCAGGCTTCGATGAAGGTTTACTATTTAGGGCAGAAAAATCTTCTTCACGGGAATGCAGCGACTGCGGCTTCTGGTACGCATTTGTCCCCTCTTGAGTAGATGGACCGCCTGAAGCTGCCGATCCCGGCCGTGTCATATTCACTGGAAGACTTGGTAGTAGCGACTCAAGATATTCCTCCGCCATGTAACGGGCAAAGCTTTCAATCGTCGCATATTCAAAAAAGATGGCAGGCGTCAAATCCACTTTGAACTGTCCGTTCAGGCGGTTGGTCAGTTCGGTAAAAGTAACGGAGTCAAAGCCGTAATCACTAAGCTTGAACTGCGGCTCAATATCGTGCGGCTTTACTTTAAGCAGCTCAGAGACCAGCTTGGCTAGCGTATCCTCCATCGCTGCTGCCACAAGTGCTGCCAGCTCGCTGCTTGCATCTTCTATAATGTCATCAGCAGCAAAAGCGCTAGCGGCTGCAGATCCATTGCGGCCTTCTGAATGGTTGGCGCTCACACTTGCTGCTTTCTTCGTACCTAACACGCGGGCTCGCATCTGTTCGATATCACCCTCCAATACCAAGACATGTTCAGCCGGCAGCGACAATCCATCGTACAAGGCCTGTATGCCTGAAGCTGTGCGCATTGGAACAATGCCAAGCGAGTGTCGAAGCCGTTCTTCATTTCCTGCATCAACCGCCATTCCTCCTGCTTGCCACAGCGGCCAGTCTATGGTCAGCGTTCGCCCTGTGCCATGTCCTGCGCGCACTGCCTCTGCTCGAAGCGATGCATAAACGCTGACAAATGCATTCGCAGCGGAATAATCCGCTTGCCCAGCATTCCCTATAGCTCCAGCTAGCGAACCGAAGATCACAAACAAATCCAATGGCAGATGACGGGTCGCTTGATCCAAATGGATGGTACCCATGACCTTAGCGGCGAATACCGATTCCAACTCTGAAGGCGTCTTTTTCATGATGTAGCTGTCCTTGGCAACCCCGGCACAATGGATAATGCCATGCAGTGTTCCGTAGCGGCTGCAGATGTCATTTACAAGATTAGCAACCTGCTCTTCATTAGACACATCCGATTGCATATACGCAATCGTCGCTAGAGGTGCTTTAGCTCGTAAGGCCTCAAGCCTGTCTTCCATGCTTTTCTCTAGTCTTGAACGCCCTGACATGATCACAATCGGCCGCTCCACGCTACAAATAATCTCTTCTGCCATGATTAAGCCAAGTCCGCCAGCTCCACCTGTTATCAAATACACCCCGTTGTTTCTCCACGACGGTGTGCGAAGGGTTGGTGTGCGATCCTGTTCATGCACCTGCCATCCTCGTACATACCTCTGACCGTCTCGATAACGGACATGCCCGTCCTTATACAACTCTGCATTTTGTTTCAATACAGCTGCCAATTCAGTTAATGAAGGGGTTGACGATTCAAGCTTGATGTTCGGTTTGCCTGCTTCAACCTCAATAATCTGCCATAACAGGCGCGGGTGTTCAAGCTGAGCGGTTTTCAGCATCCCTCTTAGCCCAGCTAGAAGCGAACCCCTTTCCGATGATGGGATGACTGCTTGTAAAAATACTTTTTCTGTACCTGTCGTGGTTAGAATCTGTTGAATGTATGCAAGCAGTTGAATGGCGATATGTTGAAAATGCCGTCCCGGATGCTGCTCATGGCTGAGAAGCGAGCGGCAGTTCACACCTGACATAAACGCTTCCAGACGTCGCTCATCCACATCGTCCAGCCCACAAATCAAAATGTCATGACAAGTCCAAGGCTTGTTAGATGAAAGCTCCGTAGATGCCTTACTTTCCTGCCACGTCGGCTCGAAGATCAGCACACCTGTATTCTCCGCTTTTTCTTCAGGTAACAGCGTCCGAGCGGATAAGCCTTGAAGGCTCCACAGCACACAACCCGCCTCATTATAGACATCGATGTCAAACGTTTGCGTCTGATTGGAAGAAGGTCCACTCTCACTTAACCTTACATATGCCCACATGACCGGTTCCGCTTGGCCATACATACGCAGTTCCTGAAGGGCATATGGGACCGCTAAAGGAATCTGAGGAAGCGAAGACTCAAGATCAGGCGAAACATTGGTTTCCGCCATGAGCGGCAGCGTTGCCTGCAGGCATGCATCCAGCATTCCCGGATGCAGCATGTAAGCAGGGTCCAAGGCTGTCGTTCCATGATTCATAGGTAAGCGAAGCTTAACAATTGCTGTAGCTGTTCCTAAATAAATCTGCTCGATGCAGCGATGCCCCTGGCCGTATTCAAGTCCTGCTTGGCGGAAGGCCTCATAATATTGCTCGGCGCTCCATTGACTTGGTTTAACCTGTTCTAATAATGGTTCATGTTGCACTGTAGGCTGTTCGAGCTTTGGCTCCATTGCTACTCCGCCCTGAACATTCGATGATGCAGACTCTTGGTCATATATTTCAAACGATAGTTCACCGTTCTCCTCTGGATATAAAGCGATATGGACGTCTATTTCCCCTGCCGTCTTTACAATAGGGCTTGTCCATACGACATGCTTAAATGTCAGCTGCTGTTCCTCCGAAAATAATGGTTTTGCAGCTTCATACACTGCTGCTCGTGCCATCTCAAGGCATGCGGAGGCAGGCAGCACGCTGCGTCCTTGAATGACATGGTCGGCAAGAAAGCTTTCAGACCCGTCAAAGCAGGAGCTATACCGCTGCTCGGTCAAATCAGACGTATTCCGATGCAGCAATGGATGCAGATAAGCTGAAGAGGCACGAGCTCGAGCAGTCGTCTGCGCCACTGCGCTTTCGTCCTGTTCTATCGCGGGTATCCAATAGCGATTCGCTTCGAATGGATACGTCGGCAAATGAATGCGCTGTGGAAGCAAGGTGTAAAGCATCGGCCAATTCATGCGCGCCCCTTGAGTCCATTGCTCCGCCACAGCGCACAGCTCATTGCGGCTCATCTGTTCATGTAAATGTACGAAACTGTTCATCGGAGCAGCTGATCTCTCACTTCGGTAACAGTCGGTAGGCATATGACCAGCCGCCAACTCTGACAGCTTGCTTATAAGCTCGTCCAGGCTCTGAACGACACAAGCAAGCCTTGCTGCCATCGGCTCTCTGCCCACCTGCAGCGTATAAGCAAGTGACGCCAAGCTGATCGAAGGTTCCATGGAAGGCTTGACTGCAGCAGTAGCAGCCGCTTCATTATTATGAATCGCTGCAAGTGACTCCAACTCGTGGGTGAATAGCAAATCTACCAGTTCCTCGATAGAGCAGGCTTGGTAAATATGCCCTGACCATGCTGTCATTCCCCACTTCTCTGCAAGCTGCTCGAACAAGCGATGCCGGAGAAGCTGATCTACATTTTGATCCACAAAATGCTGCACAGGATCCAGCTCGCCAACAGGAATCTCAAGGAGGGTGCTCAGCTCCTGAATCGCATCAAAGATGAACTGCGTTCGAATTCCTTCATGCATGTCATCGGGAGCTGGATGTCTAGCTGCGGTCAAATGGTTAAGCAGCCTTACAACGCTTTCATGCAAACGTTCTTCATTGCGCGCTGACAATGGTACGATAACAGGGCTATCCTTCATGTTGTGCTGACTGTTGCTGGCTAGAGGGATATACTCCTCCAGCACGAGATGCGCATTGCTTCCGAATGCCCCAAAGGAGCTGAGTCCCGCTCTTCTTGAATACCATTTGGATTCGCCGTTCATGAACACTTCTGGTCGATCCCATGACCTTCCCTCCCGTTCCAAATAGAACGGCGTATCCGCAAATGGAATATAAGGATTCACGTTCTCCGAATGAATAGTAGGGAAAATCTCGCCGTGCTTGAATTGGAGCAGCAGCTTGGATAATCCTGCAATCCCCGCTGCTGCCTCCAGATGACCAATATTCGACTTGGAGGAGCCGATTGCACAATACTGTTTGTCAGACGTCCACGCCGAATAAGCTCGGTTCAAGCCTTGAATCTCGATCGGGTCGCCAAGGGACGTCCCTGTACCGTGAGCTTCCACGTAGCTGATCGTCCGTGGATGCACGCTCGACTTCGTCAAGGCTTCCTTGATCACTTCTGCTTGTGCGATAGGATCTGGCACCGTTGAACCCGAGGTTCTGCCCACGTGGTTGACAGCAGAGCCTTTTATAACGCCATAGATCGGATAGCCCTCGCGCTCAGCACGTGCGACCGTTGTGAGCAGGACAGCTCCCACCCCTTCTCCCGGCACATAGCCGTCGCCGCCTTCTCCGAAGCTGCGGCAGCGACCGTCTGAGGACAGAAACTGTGCTTGCTTTAAGAACATGTACTTATGTGGATGAGTAACCAAATTGACGCCGCCCGCAAGCGCAAAGTGGCATTCTCCGCTCCGGATGCTCTCTCGTGCCAAATGAATAGCCGTCAATGAGGATGAGCACATCGTATCGACAGCCATTGAGGGGCCATGCAGATTCAAGCTGTAGGACACCATATTAGCAATAGCGGCCGGACTGCTGCCAAACGACATCGGAACGCCTTGATGAGCCATATCCGCGCCAAACATTTCATAGTGGCTCCAGAACACGCCCGCAAATACCCCTACCGAATGCTCTCCATTCGAGGCATAATGGTGCTCGCTGCGATTCAGGTCAAAGCCCGCATCCTCACATGCTTCCCAAGCAGACTGCAAAAATAGGCGTGCCTGTGGATCGGTCGTTTCGGCCTGACGAGGAGACATATTGAAGAACAGCGGATCAAACTTATCGATATCTTCTACAAATCCGCCGAATGCATAGAATTGGTCAGCCTCATACCCAAAGGAATGGCCTTCCCATCTTCCTTCTGGGAAACCGGTAATACAATCACGCTTGTTCCGCAAATTACGTTCAAACTCAGCTGTATCCCGTGCAAGCGGATAGCGGCCCGACAAGCCGATAATGGCGATATCGTCTGGGCCATAGCTGACTTCAATTCCCATTCTTTGTTCGTGATAAGAGGCCTGAGACGATTGCATGTGTTTGCCTAAGAATGTCTTACAGATCGATTGCTCGTCCCCATACAGAACAATGGACTGTGCATGGCCTGCCGCTAGCGATTCATCCAGCGCTCTTAATCCCATTTCGTTCGTTAATGGCCGGAGCCCAGAGGAGGCGAACAACAGCTCTTCCATCTGCTCGTCAATCCGCATGCCGCCATGTGCCCACAACGGCCAGTTGATCGATAGCGAGGTGCCATGACGCTCTCCAGCCTGTACAAGCGCTTGTCGGCGCTCGGCGAATACGTCCATCACCGCATTCGCCGCTGCATAGTCAGCTTGGCCAATATTGCCGATCACGGCGGATATGGAGGAGAAAAGAACAAAGAAGTCCAGCCGTTCCTTGCAGCTCGCCTGATCAAGTGCATACAGACCGCGTACCTTTGGATGAAAGACTTCCTGCAATTCAGCTGTATTTTTTCGAACGATGTATTCATCCTTAATGATGCCTGCACTATGAATAATTCCGTTAATCGTCCCAAACTCGCTCTTGACGCGGCGAATGACCGCCTCGACATCCGCTTCACTCCCGATGTCTGCTTGAAGCACAAGCACTTCCGACCCTCGCTCCCGCAGAAGCTGAATCCGCTGCTCTTGCTTGTCTCTCAGTGCCGAGCGTCCAACTAAGGCCAGTCGAACCGGACCCCCTGCTGCAATATGCTCCGCTACGGTTAATCCCAATCCGCCTAATCCCCCTGTAATCAGGTAGACTCCTTGTGGTCTGTAGGAGAACGCTATGTGGCCAGAAGCGACCTCTTGATTCGAAGAGACCTGCTGTGATGAGTCTTTCAGGTTGGAAACCCATGTTCTACATTGGCGTTCCCATGCGGCTCCTCTATACCAAACCATCTCCTCACCGATACAGTACGACTCGCTTTCTCGTTGAATGATGTTTGACAGCTCGGTTAGCGGCTTGCTCTGTACGCCCTCCACCAAAAGAACCTTTCCTTTCAAACGAGGCTGCTCTAGCGTTGCTGTCTTAAGCATAGGCTCCAAGGCTGCCGCATAGTGCCCTAGCTCCTCTTCCGAATCGGCCACAATCAGGAAACGGACTTGTTTAGGTGTACGCTGCTGCAGCTCAAGCTGAAGCTGTTCCAGCACCTGCTTGCACAGTTCTTCAAGACGAATCGGCAGGTGTTCGTGATCTAAGTGCAGGCTTAAAAATTCAAGCTCTTGTTCAGCTGGCAATAACGCATTCAGACTGTCCATTAACTGCGAGGCTGCTCCAATCAGCCATACAACCTGACGAGCAGGAGGCGTATTCCCATTCTCCTCATGTGAACCCTCCTGCTGACGGATCCTCTCATTTCGCGATGTATCGTTATTGTCAGTTGTAAGCCGCCATTCTCTTCGATACAGAAGCAGCTTATGATCGTCAGCAGACTTCTGGTTAGCTTGCCTGTAGGGGTAAGGCTCCGCTTGCTGGTCAACGTGGAAGCTCACTTCTTCTTGGTCTGTATTGTGCTGATGCGCAGATCCAGCATCCATATCGAGGCTTGAGAGCTGATCAGTAGGTGTGGCATTTCCTGCTTGATCCAACTCTGCCCTTTTAAAAGCATCCTGGTATTGTTCAGCTAAATACACGGACAAGCGCTCAATGGTTGGATATTCAAACATCAGAGTGGGGTACAATTGCGTTTCCAATCGCTGCTCCAGCACCTTCACCAGTCCAAGAAGCTGCGTAGAGTCCAAGCCTAGCTCATAGAAACCCGTTTGAGGGTTTATCGAAGCGGGGTCAGCGCTGAGCACCGCTCCAATTTGTTCACGCAAGTAAGATTCAGCAAGGAGTAATGGCGTATGTTCTTCTGGAAGCGCGTCCCCATGTCGGGAGGAATCCGATATATCGGAGGATGCTGTTCCAATGACAACTGAGGTGTTGCTGATCCTGCTCGTTTCACCCAATCGATCCGTGCCCGTTATGGCATTAGAGTTGATCGAGTTGGGAGAGGCATGCTCTCGGTCTTGCTCAAGCTTGATCAGCCGCTGAATGGATTCCAGCTCGCGAATGCGCTTTAAGGTTAAGCCTTCGAATTCAACAAGCAGCTCGCCTGAAGCATCCCGAATTTCCAGGTTCGTTGTAAATACATCCCGTCCGCTGGAGACTCCGCTTTCCTCCTCCAGGTGTCTTCTCGTATACGTATAGATGGTGGAGGGCAGCTGCTTATAAATGCAGAAGCGTCCGATCATAAACGGAATATACGCTTTCCCATCATCGAATAAATGAGCTCGCTCACCGCTAAGACGGAAGGAATAGCCGGCAAAGGTTGAGCCGTCAAGAAATGCCGGATGAGCGTAAAACTTAGAGCGATACTTCTCTGCCAGCTCTCCAAGACGCAGTTCCATGATTTCCTCTTGATCATGGCGATAGACGGTCCCAAGTGTTTTCATAAAGGTATCGTGGTAAATGTCCGCTTCCCTAGCGACTGCATAAATGTCGTCCATTTCCCATGCTCGATCCGATCGCTCGATTGTCTCCTGGATATGACGTGGTGGACGCTTCTGATCTGCTGCCGCCAGAGCAAACAGCTCGCACTCCATATTGGCCTGCCATTCAGGATCCACCACTTGATCGCCGCGAACTTTCCGGCTCGTTACCTTCACTTGAGTATGAGTGGTACCAGGGATAAAGGTGACATTCACGTCCTGGTCGAATTCAGAAGAGGTAACAATCGGCTGGATAAATAAAATGTTGCGCAGCTCAATCGCTTGCGTGCCCATGTAGGGCAAGCATAAGCGGTAAACCATATCAAGCAGTGTCACGCCAGGCAATGTTCGAATCTGATGAACGGTATGGTCGCGCACGATATAGTTTGAATGAGTAATCCGCTGTAAGTAGCTTCCTTGCGTTTGCATTTGACTGCTCATAGGCAATACTCCTTACCTCGTAATCTGTACAGGCTCAAAAAAGCCTGCAAACCCGTCATCTTCAACATGCTCTTCCCAATCATTGAAGGCTGTCTCGGCATGCAGCGTTTGCGGCCAGAATCTGCGGCGATTGAACGTTATTTTTTCACCTTTAGGGGACAACGTCGCCCGAAGCGGTGCTGGGATGCCTTCATTGCTGACAATGATGTGCGCATTGTTGCCGCCTAGACCAAAGGAGCTAATACCCGCGCGCAGCACATGATGCTGAGACCGCCATGCTTGAACCTCTCGTACAAGATAGAACGGCGAATCTTCAAAGTTGAATCTTGGATTCGGGTGGCTGCAATGCAGTGTAGGAGGAAGCTCCCCTGCTGTCATGGATAGCAGCACTTTCATGATGCTGGCTGCACCCGCTGCGCTTAATAGGTGTCCAAGGTTCGTCTTGACACTGCCAACGCCGCAATATTGCGTTTTACTCGTATATTTGCTGAACACTTGCGTAAGTGCCTTTAACTCAATCGGGTCTCCGATTAGCGTTCCTGTCCCATGAGCCTCAACATAAGAGATCGTATCGGGATGAATGCCTCCGTCTTCAAGGGCGGACTCAATTAGCTCTCGCTGTGCTTCCGGATTAGGCGTCGTTACCCCCATTGTGTTGCCGTCATTGTTAATGGCGGTACCGTCTATCACGCCATATATTTTATTGCCATCCGCGATGGCCGCCGTCAGCGGCTTCAGCACCAGCACTCCGCAGCCTTCGCCTAGGCCAATTCCGTTTGCCGCGGAATCAAAGGTGCGGCAGCGTCCCTCTGGGGACAATATTTTAGCTGCGCTCAGATCAAGGTACATCGTCTCGTCCAGCAGAATCTCAACTCCTCCGGCTAGAGCCATTTCGGCTTCGCCGGTCTGGATGCTTCGAACGGCCAGATGGATAGCGGTGAGCGAGCTTGCGCAAGCGGCATCCACAACCATGTTCGGTCCCTTAAAGTTGTAAATGTGCGACAAATGTGCAGCTATAAAATTTTGACCTGTCGCCACAAGCACATCCTTTGTCGTGCCGCAGTACTTGCTTGCGAAGTTGCTGCTGCGCGTTCCTGTAAATACGCCTACGCGTTTGCCCCACAAATCCCGTTTTCCATAGCCGGCATCCGCAAGAGCTTCTGCGCTGACCTCCAGCCACTGGCGCTGCAAAGGATCGATCTGCGCCGCTAACGACTCGGCGATATGGAAATATTCCGGATCAAAGTACTCAATCTGGTCTAGGAATGCGCCCCATTTGCTAATGCTTTTGCCTTCCAGATGCTGGCTAGAATCGTAATAATTCCGCCAATTCCAGCGCGATAACGGAACCTCACCCATCATATCTTTGCCAAGACGAAGGTTATGCCAATAAGCATCAATGCTGTTGGCGCCTGGGAAGTGGCATGCCATGCCAACTACTGCGATCTTGTCGCGGCGGATGCGGCTATCAGGCAGTGGAGCAGCCCTTTTTTGTGGATTCGGTTGACGAATCGAAATGACTTGCGGATTTGCTGTACGAGTCGAGTGCCCATTAGCACCATCCGAATTCGGATGACGAGACGCTTGATCTGCTGCTGATTGTCGGCTAACAGCTTCATTCGTGCTCATATGAGGAACAGTGCGATAATCTGGTTGCACACTGTTCGTTACATTGGACATCGCCATATGTAAGCTTGCCGTTCGCTTGCTCGGTGTGAGAAGCTGGATCATAGCGTCCTTGTGCTGTTCGACTAAATAGCGAGTCATTCCCGCAATCGTACCATGCTCAATGAAGGAGGCCGGATCTATGGATACGCCGTCTAAGCTCCGATCCATCTGACGGACAATTTGCGCAAGCATAATGGAATCCATCCCATAATCCTGAAAGGGGACATGGTTCATAAGCTTTGCCGCATCTGTCTTTAGCTCCTTCGCAAGGAAGGAGGTGAGCCAAGCTTCCGTCTCTTTCATAAGGTCTTGATCTGAAGGACTGTATGAAGAGGAATTCTCATGCTTATTCAGCGGCGGCACTGTGGTGCCGATTGGAGCAGCTTCCTGGGCACGTACTACATAACGATCCATTAACTGTTCCGGATTCCACTTAGTCGGATCAACAACTGCTGGCATGACGACTGGTCCAATGCGATGAGACAGAATCCAATCCAGCCAGTCAAGCCCTTCCTTTGTCGTCAAGCTGTGCAAGCCTGTATCATCATAGGCTTTGTTGGAGACCACGCCTAAGCCCGTCTCCTTCCAGCTCGGCCATTGAATGCTGACGATCGGGCAGGATGATTGATAAGCTCCCGCCGCATAATCCAAATACGCGTTAGCCATCGCATAATCGCTTCGCCCTGCTCCAAGCGTAGGTATCACGGCTGATACAGACGAGAACAGCACAAAGAAGCGTAAAGGCTCTGCCTTTAAGCTCGAATATAAGGTTTCGAACCCGCTCGTCTTAGGTTCTGCCACTTCCCGAATCACTTCCAGCGGTTTTCGAATAAATGCAGGATGATCCAAATCCCAGCTTCCCGCGCAATGGATTACGCCAGCAATCGGTCCCCATTCGCTTCGAATGGATTCAACATGCTGTTCAACCAATTGTCGATCAGAAAGCGGCAGTGCAAGCACTTTGACCTGTGCGCCTAGCGCCTCCAGCTGTCGAATCGACTCAACCTTTGCTTGTAATTTACTGTTTAATGCCGTATCCCATTGCTCTCGTGGAGGCAGTTCTTCTCGCCCACTCAAGACAAGCCGGCGAACGCCATGCCGTTCCACAAAGTGCCTCGCACAGGCATAACCGAGACCTCTCGTGCCTCCGGTAATCCATAACACCTCCTCTTCGGAGAAGGCAAGCGACACTGCCGTTCCAGCCTGATGTTTTTTTGCAGCATCAATGGATTCTGACTTGTTACCATCCTCTTGCACGGCCGATTCCGTATCATTCGCGGCAAGCCTAGATGCATGCAGTGTTGATGTGTATCTTGTCTGGTTGCGATAACAAACCTCAGCTGCTTCTCCTTCAGCTTCCAGCTCCGCTGCAATTACTTCGGCAATTGAATCTGCTTCAGCCTGTCTCTCCACATCCACATGTCTGGATACAAGATGGCGATATTCGCTTTGGAGCAGACGATACAGCCCTGCGCGTGCAGCGCCTGCCCGATGAATACGGTCATTTAGGTGCGCCTCCAGCCCTTGTGTTACCCCAAGCACGATGAATTCATGCTTGCGCTTATGCTCAATGACATTCTGCAGCAGCGGTATCCAATCCCAAGTCTCCTGCAGCTCAGCGGATTCAATTCGACTGCAGCCTGTGACGTCCACCCATGCGTGGCAGTTTTCCCAATTTGTCCCGCTCGATAGCAGTTGAGCGGACTGTTCCTGCAAGTCCTCCTCCATGAAAAGCATCAGCTTGTGCTGCGGTAGCCTGTGACGAAGTGCAGCTGCGATGTGTTCTGTCTCCGCATTTGCAAGTACTGCTATTTCACCACGAAAGGCTCTCTTTTGAAGAGAAGGCTGAAGCACCCATTGCTTTTGCAAATAGCATTGGTACCGCTGATGAGCCTCTAGATCCTCACCCGCACTCCCTTTTTCCTCGTGTAATTCAAGAAAGATTTCGAGTCCCTTGCCAACAAACTGAAGTGCACCATCCGCATCATACAAATTGAAATCTAGCAAGAGACGGTTTGAACTCTTATCGAAAGATTCCGGACGCAGCATCACCCACATGTCAGCTGAACATTCACCATAAATATGAAGCTCGCGCAATGCTGCCAGTGAATGCATGGTGAAGCGGGCATCTCCTTCCTCTTCACCCGTCAGCAGACATACAGCACTTTCTAAAGCTTCGCCCATCCAATCAGGTCGGAGGACACATGATTCCAACATCGTTCCCCCTGGTAGAAGTTCAAGTTGAATGAGATAGCTTCCATCTAATGCATATGCTGTCATCACATTAGGCATTTGAGCTGGGAGCACAATCTTCTCCCATTCTTGTTCTATCGAATGCAGCTGTAAATCTTCTAGACGTGCCTCTGTTCGAGTCTTCCTAAGCAGCTGCCCTTGACTGAAAATCGCACCAGGACGCTCTTCGTTCTCGTCTCCATATAGTTCAAAGCCTATGATCTCATCAGCAAACGGGACAAGCGTAGTGTGCACAACATTTGCTGCTGACACAGCCCGCATTTCTTTCGGCCAGACGACATCACGCAGGTAGATCCAAGAGCTTTGCTGCTCATGTTCTGCCTGAACATCAGACAGCGCAAATGCTGCTCGCGCCATCTCCAGACACGCCAAGGCTGGAGCAGCCTGACTCACAGTTCCTGTCTCAACAGGGGATGTCAATCTAGTGTTTATCATCTCCCATCCTGAGCTGTAACGATGTTCCAGCAGATTCGATGTGTTTCGATGCAATAGCGGGTGAAGATCAACCTGTGAATTGCCCGATCCAGCTCCAGTTCGAATGTTGATATCTTCTATGAGTGTATCTGAAGACAGCCAGTGCCTTTCTTTTGCAAAAGGATAAGTAGGCAGCGCCAGTCTCTTATAGGAAATGAATGAGGATAATGGAGATGCATCCCACTGTTCTCCAGCAACAAAACGCTCCGCAAGGTTGAGGAGCTTGTCTTGATAGGCCCCACGCTTCCCGCCTCTACCAAACAATTCCTTGGCAATATTAATCGCTGCCGCTTCACTAGAACCAGTGTGTGCCTCGCTGCTGCCCGCAGCATATCCAGCCGGCTTTTCTCCTCCAATGATCATGTTCAGCTTATTGCTAAGTTCTTCTAAGCTGGATACAACAATCGCTGATCTTACAGCAAAATGCTCTCGCCCTGCCAGCAGGGTCGCACTAAGATCCAGCAAGCTTACTTGCTCCCCTTGCTGATTCAGCCATGCGGACAGCATCCGGTGCTTTTCATACAGCGCTTCTCTCGTCTTAGCCGATAAGCAGATTAAATATGCAGAGTAGCTGTTCTTTCGCCTTGCAGCTCGTGTAGCTTCAGGCGGCTCCTGCAGCAATACATGTGCATTCGTGCCGCCAAATCCGAATGAGCTCACCCCTGCTCGCCTTGGCATCGGCTGCCCCTGTTTGTCCTTAAGCACCTTCCACGGTTTAAGCGTATCCAGCATGTAGAACGGCGTATGGCGAAGCTTGATCCGATGATTAAGATGTTTGAAATGATGAAGCTTCGGCAATTGCTTGTGCTTAAAAGCAAGCAAGGTCTTAATCACCCCTGCCATGCCTGCTGCAGCTTCCAGATGCCCGATGTTGGACTTCACTGCTCCTAGGGCACAATAGCCCTTCTTCAATTCCGATCCCTCTTCAGCCGCAAGCTGCTGGAATGCCGTGCACAGCCCTTCGAACTCAATCGGGTCTCCCTTTGGAGTGCCTGTGCCATGGGTCTCGATATAGCCCACGCTAAGCGGAGAAATGCCAGCTCGACGATAGGCTTCACTTATCACCTCTGCCTGTGCCGCTGGATTCGGGTAAGTCAAGGTATGCGTTTTTCCGCTATGATTAATCGCGCTCCCTTTAACGATGCCATAGATATGGTCGCCATCCTCCAATGCTTGTGCCATCCGCTTCAACACCAGCATGCCCGCACCCTCACCGCGAACATAGCCATCCGCACTGTCGTCAAATGTCTTGCAGGAGCCTGTCGGCGAGAGCATTCCTGTCTTTGCAAACGAGATATGCCTCGTAGGGGTCAGCAGGATGTTAACCCCTCCAGCAAGCGCTACTTCGCTCTCTCCAGCTTGCAGCGACTGGACTGCTGCATGAATGGCATTCAGAGAGCTGGAGCAGGCCGTATCAATCGGCAGGCTTGGCCCCTTGAAGTTGAAGTAATAGGAAATGCGATTAGCGATGACTGCTGAAGCCGTACCCGTAGAATGATGGGTTTGGATGATCAAGGAAGGCTGTTCCTGAAGCTCTTTGTAATCATAGTTAAATACACCAATGTACACGCCTACCTTAGCGCCTGACAAGTGTGAAGGTGCGATTCCCGCATCCTCTAGACTGTTCCATGCCAGTTCAAGCATGATTCGCTGCTGCGGGTCCATCGTCTCCGCCTCTCGCGCTGATAATCCAAAGAACCCAGGATCGAAAGCATCCACATCATTGATGAAGCCCCCCCATCTGCTATAGGTGGTATTTCCTTCTCCATGCTTGTCTCCCCAAAATGCACTCCAGTCCCAGCGCTCGCGCGGAACCTCAATGATGCTGGAGCGATCAGCTGCCAGCATCTCCCAAAAGGCATCGTAATGCTCAGCCCCGGGAAATCGACATGCCATTCCTACGATTGCGATATCTTGTTGATCGTTAACCTGGGTCGAGATATCGACTTCCCCACTTCTAAGCTCCATCCCACAACTTCCTTCCTGAACAGATTTGAAGCATACCAAATAGGCGAAACAAGGGATGAACCCTCGTTCCGCCTAGTACGTGTAATCCTCGTTAATATCACTTGAGCAACATTCGCGAATGCTCAATCATACGATTGGTGACTTGCAGTCCAACATTCTCCTTCTAAGAATTAATCCTCTGCCCGAACACTTGCCAAAGCGCGTAAATGCTCCAGCATCACATCCATCTCTTCATCCGTTCCAATCGTAATTCTCAGCTTGTCTGCCAACCGAGGCGCATCGAAGTAACGCACATATACATGCTGCGACTTTAAATATTCATAGACTTCACTAGCGGTGTGATACTCTGGCTTGCACAGCACGAAATTCGCCTGTGAAGGCAGCACTTCATAGCCTAAAGATGATAAAGCATTCGCGACGCGTTCACGAGTTGCAATGATCTTCTGCACGGTATCCAATAAGTAAGACTGATCGCGATATGCGGCTTCTGCCATCCGTTGACTCAGAAGGCTTACATTATAGGAATCTCTGCATTTATCCAGAGCGTTGATCAGTACAGGAGCTGCGAAGCAATAACCAACTCGAATCCCACAGAGCGAATATGACTTCGAGAACGTGCGAAGCACAACCAGATTCGGATAACGTCCAATAAGCGATGTCGCAGACGCGGAAGCTGGAGCAAAATCCATATAGGCTTCATCAATAACCACAAGCCCATGATAAGATTGCAGCAGCTCTTCAATCTCGTTAAGCGGGAGCAGCAATCCTGTCTGTGCATTGGGGTTCGCAATAAAGATCCCTTTTGCCTCCGTCCGTGCAAGTGCCTGCATATCAATCGTAAAATCCTCACGGGTAGGCACATATTCGGTATGAACCCGGTGAATATCCGCAATTGTCTTGTACAGCGTATAGGTAGGATACGGGGTTGCAATAGAATCATGCTCTTCAAAGCAAATTTGGAATAAGTACGCGATGATTTCATCAGAGCCATTGCCGCAGAACAGATGGTCAGCAGACAATTGATAATGTTCTGCAATGAGGTTTCGCAAGCCTTGACTCGCTGCATCCGGATAATAACGAAGCTTAGCATAATCAAATCCGCTCAATAACTCTTGGACAGAGGGGGATGGCGGATATGGATTCTCGTTCGCGTTAATCTTGATTACGTTGCCGTCCATCTGAGGTTGAATGCCCGGCACATAGGGTGCTAGCTGCTCTATCGATTGTTTAATATACATACTATTCCTCCAAGCCCTGCGAATTGAGATGTTTCCAAAATCATAGCAATTAATGGTAAACATTTCAATTCAAAAATGCGAATGTTGTCGCGTGTTTCCGGGCTTGCTGTTGAAGAAGCTCAGCCGTCTCGTCACACAGCAGTTGTCCGATACGGTCTACGTGTCGGCTGCGCCAGGACTCAAGCTCCGTCCCTCTTACCCACTGATTAAATGCGCCTAAGGCAGGGCCGCAGTGAATCTGGTAATTCACTCGCTGTTCAGGGACCCCCTTAAGCGCGGCTTGATTGGACATCGCAAAATACCATTTAAAGATCAGCGCCATTTTATGCTTCGGATCACGCTCTGCCTTATCAATCTCCCCTTGCGACTTGTACTGACGCACTTCTTCGTATACCTCTTCAAATGTGCGACGAAATACCTTTACCTCAAGCATCTGTTTTGTGCGAGCATCCATTTGGTCGATGGATTCTATATTGCGGTAGAGCTCAAACAGCTTATTGGCTCTTGCCGAGAACAATCCACCTTTCTTAAGAACCTGCACTTTTGCGCCAAGCTCAAACATATCGCCAGCAGGTGCATAGTCCATGTCTTGAACTTCCGCCTGCTGGAGCAAATCCTTCACCGCTTCGCTCGTGTCCGCCTCCACTGTGCACTGATTGATGGAACCTGTCACCAGATAATCAGCGCCCATCATATAAGCGGCCAAAGCAGCCTCAGGCGTACCGATTCCGCCGGCAGCTCCGATGCGAATTCGCTTCTGGTAGCCGTGTTTTTTCATGCATGCATCTCTTAATCGAATCAAAGACGGCAGGAGCGTATAAGGGGAGCGATGATCCGTGTGCCCTCCCGAATCAGCCTCAACAGATATATCATCTGCCATCGGTACTTCTCTCAGCAAAGCGGCAGCTTCTTGGGTTATCAATCCATCATGGATCAGCTTGGATACTATCCGCTCAGGAGCAGGACTTAAAAATGCCTCGGCTACCTCAGGCCGCGATACTTTCGCAATGATGCGATTGCCTATTCGTATGCTGCCGTCTGGGTTTCGCATAAGCCCAGACGCACGGTAGCGAACGAGCGCTGCATTGATGCTCATATAGGCCGAGGCTTCGATGAGATCTACGCCATAGCGCAAGTAAAGATCGACCAGCTGCTCTTCCTTCATGGGATGCTCAGGCTCGTGCAGAAGATTAAATCCGTAGGCCTCCCCATTCTTCAACTGCTCTTGAATACTGCAAATGGATGCTTCTATCCGCTCAAGAGAGAGACCGCCAGCACCAAATATTCCGAGCATCCCGGCTCGCCCCGCTTGCACAACCATCTCGACAGAGGCGATTCCCTTATACATCGCCCCGGCTACATACGCATAACGGAGACCGTAATCCTGTTTGAATTGGCTGTCTCCGAGCGTCATTCCGACCGTATCTCTCATGCTTGCTTGGCCTAATGGTTGTTCTTCCTTTGGAGGGTTCTTAATGAGCGTGCCACGTTCCAGATATAGTGGCGTTGCTTCTTTACGAATAGATGAGATGAGTTTCGTTAGAACATTGCCTGGGCCAACTTCGTCATACTCTTCTACCCCTAACCCCATCATGTAGCGGATCGTATCCGTCCAACGTACCGACTGTGTGATTTGGCCTGCTAGAAGCTGCTTGAATTGCCCTATAACATAGGGCCTAGCCGTCACATTGGATACAACCGGAATACTCAAGCTTTCAAAGGTGAACGTATCCAAAAAGGAGGCAAAGCTCTCGTACGCCGGCGTCATCATTCTTGAATGGAACGCACCGCTTACCTTTAGCGGAATAACCATTCGTGCGTGAGACGCTTCAAGCGCCTGCTGGGCTCTAATGATGTCTTCCTGCGGTCCAGATATCACGATCTGCGTTAGACTGTTAAAGTTGGCGACATCGATCTCCGTCAGACCATGATCCGCTAATGCTTGCCTGAGCTTCTCCTCGTCCATGCCAATGACTGCAGCCATTCCGCCACCGCTCGCTTGGCTCATCAGCTCGCCGCGGCGCTTAACAAGCTGCAGACCTACTTCAAAAGAAAAGGCTCCCGCTGCATACAGCGCGTTATACTCCCCTAGGCTGTGGCCTGCAACGATATCCGGGCGGCCGTTTTCATCCCGTGCCTTCAAATAATGAAGAGTATTCACAACATACAGCGCAGGCTGAGTATACTGAGTGAGTCCAAGTTGCTGGTTAGGATCCTGCAAGCACAATTCCTTGATGGAATATCCCAGAATGCGATCGGCTTGATCGGTGATCTCAGGATATGCGTCAAATAGATCTCCTCCCATGCCTCGATGCTGGGACCCCTGTCCAGGAAACACATAGGCTCTCATTGGCCGCTCCTCCTTATCACTCAACATCAGCGTCTGATGTGAGGCTATTTTTTCATTATCTACTTCGGAGTGTGCTCTTTGCATTTGAAGTTGCTTTCCCCAATGCTTGATCGTCTGCCACTGGTCAGCGCCCTGATGGAAACGTGACAGAATGATGTTCGTTTGCGAGCTTGAAGCGGTTGATATTCGCCGCTTGACCATATTTGCCATTCCGCCAGACGGTCCAAGATCGATGTAGGCAGCGGGTCCAATCTGTTCAATCTTATCAATGCTTTGCAGCCACGCTATGGGCTGCCGAACAACATCCCAGAAGTAATCCTGCGTAAGCTCCCGCCGTATGTGTCCGTCTATTCCAGAGACGAATGGAATCCGTCCTTTTTCAAATCTTTTTTGCGACAAATACTGCTTATAAGGCGCTGCGGCTCCTTCGATCATTCTGGAATGAAAGGCATGCGACACAGGCAGCAGGTCTCGGATGATACGCTGCTCCTGTAAGTGGGCGTAAATGGCTTGAATCGCATTCGCCTCTCCTGAAACGACAAAGTGGTTGTCCGATAGTTGGGTGGCCAGCTCACTTTGACTGTTCAGAAGCTCATTCTCGTTATAGATGGAGACATGGTCGAGAATGGCAAGCATCCCGCCTGCTTTGCAGAAGCGATCAAGCATGGTGGCCTGTTCAATGACCATTTCAAGTCCATCTTCCCAACGAATCATCCCAGCTGCGGTTGCGGCTGCAAATTCCCCCAGGCTTTCGCCAAGCACATAATCGGGGTGGATGCCATGTGCACACAGCAGTTCCGTCATAGCCGTTTCAATCATATAAATGGCAGGGTGCGAGAGTGTTGTCCGCTGGAAGGGCTCGGATGGTGTCTTTTTAACATCATAGAGTATTTCCACAACGGACTTCCCTATCATCTTAACTGCCGTCTGGTCCATTCGCAGCATCCACTCTCGAAACACAGGTTCCTGTTCGAAAAGGGCTTTCCCCATCCCATAGTATTGAGAGCCTTGCCCGGCATACATAAATACAATCGATTGAGTCATGTTCGTCTCCTAGCTTTGGAATATAGATCGTCATCAAATCGTAATTGGTGCGCTAGTGCGGAAAAAAGGATTGGCGATCGACGAAAGGGGGCAATCAAAGCGGCTTGGCGGGGATAAGCAATCGCATAGGTGTATGAGCCTGCCGCAAAGGCACAGAAGCGGTACTGCGGAAAGTGAGTGAAACAGCCGTACACCAAGTGTGAGTGCACTTGAAGCTGTGAGGTCTCATAAAAATGGGCGGATACGGTTAATCCCGTCTTAAGTGCTTTAGAAAGTGCTTCTTTTACAGACCAGATCATTGTCAAGGACGCCTCCTTCGCATAGGGAAGCCGCTTCACCGTTTCATGTTCGCGATCCGTAAGCTGGCTCAACAGCACCGCTAAACGATCCGGTCTAATTTGTTCCATATCAATGCCGAGGAGCAATGACTCATCAAATGCTAAAGCAGCAGCACCATCATCACAATGCGTGATACTAACCTGAATGTTCGAGTACCCATTTGCGATGACAATGGGCTGACCAAATATGCCCTGTTGAATCGCGATATCGTTGAATGACATGCCCCCAATCCACTCCGACACAGCATGCTTTGCGGCAAAGCGTCCAGATAAGTAACTATCCTGTCGCTTAGAAGCCCGCAGTCTGCGATAATAGGCTTCCTCACTAGAATGCAGCCAATCTATCTTCCTCTCCCTCACCTTAGATACACGGCAAGCAGTCAGAATCACTCGGTCTTGTCGATCCGGCATGCGCAACCATAATTCGCAGGCGGCGATCTTAGGACTTGTCTGCATGCTCCTTGTATCCTGCAGTACATCCCATTCCATCACATGTGGTTCCTCCAGACGTAGCACCTTACTTATGTACAGCAAAAAACATGCCTGCAGACACACTCTCTCCCTTTCATCTGCAGATATGCACACTACCCGAATGGGTTCTATATGAACTAGTGCTGCTTTAACGCGCCGCAACGTCGATTAAGGCAAGCCTAGTCTATCAACTTCCTTCTTACTTTCAGCGCTTGAATGTTCACACAATCCGATGTGATTCAAATCTATTACTCATTCTATAACTCAAGCGGCTATATTCATCCTACAAAATACACCATAATTATATGTACGACTGTATTTTATGTCAATTTATTTATTTTTTGTATATTTCGACTTTATTTTCATTTTATTGGATGTATACTATTTCCTGGATAAACCATGAGGAAGAAGGATGATTGGATTGAACTGGTATGCTCTATTTGTAGAAACAGGGATGGAAGAGACCGTCCAGCATTGGCTCAAGCAGCAATTCGAGGAATCTAGACTTAGATCACTAGTTCCAAAGCGTATCGTTCCAGAGAGAAAGCAGGGCTTTACCCGACATGTTGTCAGAAAAATGTTTCCGGGTTATGTGCTCATTAAGACCAGCATGGATGCTGAGCTCTATCATGACTTAAGACGCACCCCTCATGTGCTCAAGCTGCTGACGAACGGACGATGGCATGAACAAAAGCAAGACACCTTTCAATTCTCTACCATTCAAGAAGCCGAGATCACTCCACTATTGCGTCTGCTTAACCAAGCCGACATTCTTGAATTCTCCACGCTAAGCCTAATCCCAAAGTCCAACATACATGTCCTATCCGGTCCCCTAAAAGGAATGGAAAGCTTTATCAAGAAGATAGACCGTCACAAGAACAGAGCCACCCTCCAAATTCCATTCCTTGGAGAAGAGCGAACGATTGAAGTTGGCATCCTGATTATGAATCCTGCCTCCGAATGCTAATCAACGATTCATGACATTTGATACCATAATAATCCCACGATCACTAGCTTTAGACGATTGCACCATGCGAATGAGCCGCTGCTTATCCGTCTTATCTGAAGGAAGCTTAGGCAGCTGCCTTAATAATACAAGACGTCTTGGCATCATATAGGATGGAAGACGTTCCTCCATGTTGCTTAGGATGTCTTCTCCTACAGCCTCTGTGAGAAGCGTATTCGCCTCTACAGCTACAGCCACACCGAGCATCTTGCCCTGGCTCTCATCTTCAACCACAAAGGTCGTCGCATCCAGCACGAGCGGCTGAGCAAACAAGGCTTGTCGAATCTCATTCAGATTAATGCGACGACCTAGTATCTTAATCTCATCATCTACTCTTCCGATATAATGGACATCCCCAGCTTGATCGATCGAACATATATCTCCAGTCCGGTAATATCGCAAGCCTGAAAGCACCACCACACGTCGCTTAGTTTCCTCTGGATTATCCCAATAATGATCCAGGATCTGAATGCCGCTTACGAGCAATTCGCCTGATTCTCCCTGAGGGAGCGGCTGCATGTGCTCATCAACGATCTGAATCCGAATACCGGCAAAGGGTTTGCCAATGGGATAAGGTTCAACCCGGTCTGGCTCCAGTTGTGATATGGGGTGTGCCAAGCAAGCACACGTCGCTTCCGTCGGCCCATATCCATTTACGATAGTCAGGCCGGGAATTCGGCTTAGCCATTGCTGGGTAGACTTGACGTTCAGGACATCAGCACCTGTCCAGATCGTCTTTACACTGCTCAGATTATACTCATCCATCAAGCCGCTATCTGCAATCATCGTTAAGATAGGAGCGACAGCCGTGAACTCTGTAATCCTCGCTTCTTCAACCATTCCCATGACCGTGGTAGGCAGGATAAGGCCATCGTACAAATAGACTGTAGCACCCCGATACAAAGGATAGAACGCATCGACCACGACAGCATCAAAGAAAAAAGGCGCTAGATTCAAGCATCGGGATTGCTCATTAAGACTCATATAATTATCCGCAGCCTCAAAGAATGCAATCAGGCTGTCATGACGGATAACAACGCCCTTTGGGACCCCTGTTGAGCCAGAGGTGAACATGCAGTAGGCTGGTGCATCAAGGCTAACTGGCGGAAGTGTTCCTACAGCAAGCTCAACGTTCTCATCATGGACTTGTTCATCTGCTCCATTCTTCATAAAGGATTCTGTACGGATATGCGGCGCTTCAGGCATTAAGGAATGCAGCCTGTCCCTCTCCTCTTCAGGCGAGACGAACACAGATGGCTTAGCACTGCTTACAATGTATTGAAGTCGGGCATCTGGATTTCCAGGATCAAGCGGCACATAGACAGCTCCTGCCTTAAAGCAGCCGTAGATCGCGATAATCAGACGGATATCTTTAACCGTCATCACGCAAACACGATCCCCCTGCCTGATTCCCATCCCCAGCAGTCTTCTAGCAAACTGCTCGCTCCATTCATGGAGCTCTTTATAGGTGAGTTGCTCTTCATCATGCACGACAGCAGTCTGATCAGGCATCCTAGCCGCCAGATCAGATAATCGCTGCCCCACGCAGCACGGCTCTAATTGACGAATCGTCATAAAAATGTTCTCCTCCCCTTATCCTAATCCCGTTACAATGGATGCTATACGACCGCCTGTTGGCGAACAGTACGCTCTCCCTCCTGATCCAATTCCCTCATCAGCTTGCATTCTTCCATGAGCTCGTCCATATATACTTCTTCAATTATCCCGTACCGGCGCAGCATATTAGATAAACTCTCTGCCTGTTCCCCAGCTTTGGCATAAGCTTCACTTGCTCGCACATGCCCTATGGCGTTCAAAAATCTCGCATATAAATATCTCGAGCCGGCAAGAAAGGTATAAGCCATGTCCAAATGATAGAGAAGCTCCTTCTGATCTGAAAACGCCGTAAAGCAATCAAGACCAGCGATCACTTGATCATGAAGCGTGTAGTGGTCTCGGTGTTGATCGAGATGCTCCAAGTGAGCCGCTAGGATGCGCTCCTCTTGGATGACACCACTAGACTCAAAATCATAATAAGCAACAGCTCGATAAGCTCCCTGGCTGTTCTCATACATGGGCTTAAGCTCCGAACCAGTGTAGGGATAATCACCATAATCATCGATGACGATATCCACTAGGTTATAGAGATGGTCCTGTTTGGAGCCATCAAAATGGCTGGAGGTGATGATATAGGAATGAGGAGTGTGCATCTTCGCATAGTGCTCTTTATGCGGCACATAGAAGGAATCCATCAGCAGCATAACGGCACTGTTCATGCCCATCGCGCGTGTAATCAACGAAGCAAGCTGTTCGAAGCTCTCGGGACTTTCTCGAACGAGCCGAACACCAATGAGCTCAAGCTGCTCATCTTGACGAAGACAGGTTGTATCAAAGATCCAGCGATTTTTCTTTTTCTGCATGATCTCAGCGTACACTTTGTCTGTGCTCTCGAGTGCATTGTAGAAAAGATAATCCACAGGCAATCCTTTGCCGTTTAAGTATCCGCTCATCTCGTATTTCCAACAGTTGAAATATTTCCCCGCATGCTCCACTACCTCTAATAGGCTACAGCTCATTCGAATCCCCCCCCTGCAGCACTCTTTACAGCTGCCGCATCCTCCAGCTTGATCCATACCAGCTTCTCGATCGCAGCAATCGTGGCGAAGTTCTTTTCGAGGAGATCTCTTCCCTTGAACTTCAAGCGAAAGCATTTCTCTACTGCGACCGCCATACGAATCATAGCTACCGAATCCATCCCATATTGCTTAAGCGGCGCATCCTTCTCCGAAGCACATGGAACAGCATCTAGTCCCAATGATTCCTTAACGATCAAACCAATTTGTTCCTCCACGTTATGGCTCATTCATATTCTCCCCCTGTTACGTCATGACTCGGTCACAATCCTTTAATACTGCAATTGCGTGAAGTCCAACAGCTCGGTTTTCCCTAGCGTGTAACCAATATAGCGGGCATACATGTCCGGAATAGTGAATTTTTCTTTGCCGCTTCCCTCAGGTAAATACTGCTTCACGTACTTTCTTGCCTCGGCTTTGAATTGCTCGTCATCTTCAATGCTCTCAATGGCCTCTACTTCA
Source organism: Paenibacillus sp. 1001270B_150601_E10 (assembly GCF_015558675.1). Taxonomy (GTDB): domain Bacteria; phylum Bacillota; class Bacilli; order Paenibacillales; family Paenibacillaceae; genus Paenibacillus_B. The sequence goes on from NZ_JADMOL010000001.1 coordinate 763,942, forward strand.
CGAACAAGCTGCTTAATATCTTTTACGCACTGTTTAAGATGGAATCGAAGTCCCTGATCAGTGATTTGAAAGCAGGATCCATTTTGAATGAGCCATTCGAATAAAAACAGTCCCGTTCCTGCATCAAAGTTGCTCTTCGCATCCGGCTGATTCGGATAGCGCAGCATGCGTTCAAACAAGATGTATTCTGCGATCTCGCTTCCAAAAGGAACATCAAGCTCATATGCTGCTACAACGGATTGACAGTCCACTTTAATCTCTTCCAAGATTCCAACGAAGAAATTGAGCTTCACCTGCAGGTTGGTATCGAACGGCCTAGGGCCCTGATGATGGTAATAATCGTGCAGATAGCCCCATACAGAACGAGCACGGTATACCGATTCCGTGGTAAGCGCATCGGATACCCATCCCTCTCCGAACAATGTCCGGACTCTTGGAAATGTCTCCGTAAGATAGATCTGCTGGAACTTGTTGAAGAAAAACATCGCAAACGACTGGCTATCCACTTTCTCGCTCACCTTAATATTTTCAGGAAAAAAGACAATGCAGTTGCCTGTCACAAGTCCTTCTGAGCCCGTAATGAGACGGCAGGATTGACAGCCGTTCTTTGGATGCGGCATCATCGCGGATACGCGCTCCAATTCCTCAGGCTCCTCGCGCATCACGAGGAAGCATTCGAGAAAGTGTCCTTTTGGCGCAGGGCCATTCGTTGCTACAAGTGGAGCAATGATAAAGGACAACTCAAGATTGTCTGGCGGTGTAAAGGCTTTAAGCGAGTAATCAAAATAAGGCGGCGTATTCAATCCTTTCGTACGCCATTCCGCAATGTCCCTCTTGAAGGCATCCGCCATCTTAGGCATGTGCAAGCTCTCATACACGTATTGCACATTCGGAATTAACTGCTCGAGCAAACGATCAGCAGCCTCAAAATGCTCATGAATACAACCATCCGTTTGCTGAAGCTTACGAAATTCATTCACCATTGGCACGATGTGCTGTTTCACATATTGTGCTGGTTCAATCGCGGTTAACAACATGCATAACACCTCCATATGGAATTAAAGAATTAGCTGCCTGCCCCGTCATAGCGTTTAACGCCATAATTAAACAATAAGCAAGCTAATACGATGAGCAGTGGTCCGATGATATACGTCACGGCTGATATCGGCTCACTCGCCACGCCTCGCGTCAAGATGACGATCGGGTAATAGGATACAAAGATGTAGGGTATGACAAAGCTTAGGAAAAACTGCAATCCCTGATGATAGATGGAGATCGGATAACGAGAGATCACTTGTAAATCCACAACGACCATCATCGAAAAGACTAGCGGTTTCTTGACAAAAAAGTTCAGCGAGCTGAGTGCGATCAAAATAGCGGATTGTACAAGCACGGAGTTGAACAGCAGGTAAAGCCCATTGAGAATAAACGATGGTGTAAGCCATGAGGGAAATTGCAACAGGGAATAACAGAGAAGCCCTATCCCCACTAGTGTTTGTCCAATGAACGTATGTTGAAAGTGGCGATACATCAAGTGCAGCAGTGGATGAAGCGGCTTAAGGAGAAAGTGGTCGAATTGTCCTGTAATGATCAGCTGCTCAATCTGCATAACAGGTGCCCAGAAGAGCATTCCAGCCAGTCCCCATGACAGAAGCCCAAAGCCAAACATAAGCATGACCTCGTTCAGCTGCCAGTCGTCCAATGTGCTAAAATGATTCATTAAAAAATAGACTACCGAAACAAAGCTGAGTGAATTTACAATGTTCGCAATAATATCAAGGGCAAGCGGTATTTTGTATTCCAGCTTGGCCTTGGCATATTTCACAATAAATTTGCGATACAGCACCGCATAGTCGCGAATCACGGCTTACCCTCCTTGAATGATGATCCGAGACTTGCATTTATGCCACATCAGCATAATGACGCCAAACAGACCGATGCTCCAGGATAATCCGATCAGCGCGCGAGGCACAAAGTCTGCTTGATCGACATTGCCGAGCAGTACATTGATCGGAAAGAAGTACAAATAGGGATATGGCAGAAGATTCGCGATCCATAGGAACGTATCCGAGAAGAACCATAGCGGAATAAAGACGCCGGAGAATACGTTGCCGATGTCCTGAATGAGAAAGCGAAGCTGCCAGGTTTCCATGATCCAAAACGCCATAAGGCCGACGATATAGTCCATGCAGAAAGCGATCAGGATCGCATTTAAACAGCAGAAGATAAAGTAAAGCCAATTCGTTGGGTTGTAGGGAATCTCTATGTATGAGGAAATAAACAATAGGCTAATCGTGAGCAAGGGGAGTCCTTTCGTGATAAAGTCGACCACTATATTAGCCAACTGCTTTGCGAAGAAGAATAAAAACATATTGTAGGGTCTGATCAGCATAAGCTCGATCTTCCCTTCTCTGATATCCAGTGACAGCTGCTCTGATGGTGAAGCTGTCGTCAGAAAGCGGATCATCATGCCTATAAAAATATACGTCATCATCTGCGACAGCGTTGTTCCCTCTGGCTGATTCAGTGCAAAGACAGCCGACCAGAGCGAGAATTGGAGAAATACAAATACGCCGTAGGCCAAGATCGGCATATATAGATTCGAACGATACACAAACGTGGTCGAGATCGTTTTATGAAAAATTTGAATATACGACTTCATGAACAGCATCCTTTTTTCCCGATTGGTACGCATTTTTGATGATACTTTCCAGATCGGTTCCCCGAATCTGAATATCCGTCACCTCATAGCTGTTCACGATTGTGCGAATGACATCTTGAACGAATTCGCTGCGCTGAACCCCAAACCATACCTGGTTGCCTTCTCTGCGCTGTACCGTCGTATGCAGCAAGGCGGGAAGCAGCTCCGCCGAATTTTTAAATGTGACAATGATCTGCTTCTCCTTGGTGTACAGCTGCTCCAATTCATAAGCGGATCCGTCAAATGCCATCTCGCCATTATTAATGATCAGGATGCGATTGCACAGACGCTCGATGTCGATCACATCGTGTGTGGTCAAGATAACGGTTGTCTTGCGAAGCCGATTCCATTGCAAGATAAAATCCCGAATCTTCTCCTTCACCATAATATCGAGTCCAATCGTCGGCTCATCTAGAAACAGGATCTCCGGGTGGTGCAGCATCGCGGCCGCAAGCTCCATACGCATGCGCTGCCCCAAACTCAGCTGACGCACGGGCGTACTGGCGAATTCATGCAAGCCTAGAAGCTCGTTAAATTCATCAAGACTTTGCTTATAGCTTGTCGAGGACACTTTATAGATGTCCCTGTACAGCTCCAGCGAATCGATAGCGGGCAAGTCCCACCACAGCTGGCTGCGTTGGCCAAATACCACCCCGATCGACATCGCGTACTTGCGGCGTTCGATGTAGGGGATGCAGCCATTTACTCGGATATGACCAGAGGTAGGATGAAGGATGCCGCAAAGCATCTTGATCATGGTCGATTTGCCCGCGCCATTTGGACCCAGATAACCGATGATCTCACCCTCTTCAACGGAAAAAGAAATATTGCTTACAGCCTGCTTGGTCACGTAATGCGGTTTTATGAGGCTTTTGAGCTTGCCCATGACCCCGCGCTGCTTCAGTTCCACCCTGAACTCCTTGGATACGGAATCCACTGTGATAAATGACACTGGCCTTATCCCCTTTCATCGATTGCGCTTTATTTGCGGAAATCACATCTTAAGTTATAAATATTACGTTGTTATGCCCGATTCTTGATAGACGCGTGCTACGACCTTGGAGAGAATGGCAACACCACGCTCCAACTCCTCTTCGCTCGCGGTCAAGCTGATGCGGATGCATTCCTTGACATGGCTCCACGGTTCAGCAAGGCCGCTGAAGAATGTAGATCCCGGCACAACGATTACGCCTTCTTTCTTCAGCTCTACGTACAGCTCTGCATCTGTAATCGGTAGATCCTTGAACCACATCCATGCAAAAATAGAGCCTTCGCCTACATGCAAATACCACGGTACCTCATCAGGCATTAGACGGTCTAGCGCGGATTCCCAGATCAAGAAGCGCTTATGATAGAACGATTTAATAACATTCGTGGATACTTCCGCTAACTCACCAGACATAATCGCCCTTGCCGCAAGTGCCTGACCGAAGCGTGAAGAGTGAATGTTCATGTTGGATTGGAATGCTTCAAGCAGTTGAATGTATTTCTCACTGGCAATCGCTACGCCTATACGCTCGCCTGGAAGCCCAACTTTGGACAAGCTGACGCAGTGGATGACATTCTCGCCCCAGACCGGAACCATATCGGTAAAGACCATATCTGGAAACGGGGGTGCATACGCGGAATCGATAATGACAGGTACGTTTTGCTCCGCGCATAATGCTACGATTCGATTTACTTCCTGCTCCGTCATCAGGTTGCCGCTTGGATTGCACGGACGGGAGAACAGTACCGCCCCTACTGATTGATCAATCGATAGCTTGTCAATATCCGGACGGTATTTAAAGCGATGCTTGGCTTGAATATCAAGCGTCGGCTTATGGGTTCTCAGCACGTCCTTTGAGAGGACAACTCCCCCATATCCTGTATAGTCAGGACATAACGGCAGGACAAGCGAGCGTTGGTTGCCTTCTTCGTCAGGCCCGCTGAACGCATTTGCTGCCATGAAATAAAGCGATTGGCTCCCTGGCGTAACCAGCACATTATGCTTCGTGATATTCCAGCCATACTCCGCGTTGAACCAATGAACGATAGCGTCGATAAAGGGCTCATAGCCTTGGCTGGAGCCATAACGTCCAATGATCTCGCCAAATTCTTGGCCATCCAGCAGTTCATGCGCATATTTACGCCATAATGCCTCAACCTCGGGCAGGATTAGAGGATTGCCTGCGCTGACATTAATATAATCCTGCGGTGCATTCGTTTCATTTGTTTCTTTAATGTCCTTCATGATTGAACGAACACCTGTCAGTTCGGACATTTTCAGACCCGTTTTGCTTAGCTGTACATTAGACATTGTGTACCTCCCATTTACCTTATTCAGTGGTATTGTGGGCATGGATCGTAAATCCCATGGGTATTTTGCCAAAATCATGGATGATGTGAAGACCGTGCCGCTCCGCTGCTGTAATTGTCGTAATGCAAGCCTCGTTCACCCCCGCAGCGCAATCAATAGCCGCTTGAGCATTGCTATTAACAAGCTGTATATTGGCGGTGAAAGGCGCTGCAAGTCCAGAGGGTGCTGGATGTGAAGCAATCGAAGGATAGATGGACAAGCTCCTTATCTTAGAAGCTAAGACCATTCGATATGTTGGCATGATAAAGCAGTCCGCCAGCACGAGCTTATCCAAATTTGAAAAGACGATCTTATGCAGATCGGGATAGACGACACAGCCAAGTAAAGCAGTACCATCCTGTGCTTTCACATCGATAATGGCCTCTTCCAAAGTCGGATACAATAACACGGTGCCTGACTTGCCCATTCGTTCGAACCAGAATCTTGCGGCCAGCTCGCAGTTTGTATTCTCAGGCCCTAAGGTGCAAATGGTATGAATACGCTCCAGAACAGAAGATGAAGTGCTTGATTGCAGCGCATACGTCATGGATGGGTTACCTCGCTTTCGAAAATGAAAAATAGAGATATAACCCATTGATTTACAAAAATTTGGCATGCCCGTATAATAGATTTACGGTCTTTTTGATAAATCAATAGGTCGTAACCAGACGTTTGCTAAGATTCCTCGCCAAAGTGTGTCTTAGCAGACGTTTATTTATAGACGCTAGTGATACATATAGCTTTAAGCGCTTATCATTTATAGGCCCCAAAGCTTCTTGAAATACTTCTGGATCTGCTACAGCTCTTACCCTATCCCTCTCGGTTGCACTCACTCCCCCCACATCGTATAAAATGAAATGGTCATGCTTGCAGCCTTTTTCTAATCTTAAGCACGGTGTATTCTGTTCATGAATGGAGCAGCAAGATGAAGAGATGTTCTATAAATAGAGTCGTTCCATGCTGAATCAGCCTTGCGCGCAGGAAACAAAGTTGTCATTCCAAGATGATGCTTCTTTAAGAGCAGGCGGGACGTTCTTACTCGCTGAGATGAGATGAGGTCCATACAATCTTGCAAAGCGTTGAGATAAAGGAGAAAAATAACGTTCGACTATGTTTTTGCGAAATCTCGAACATTATCATACATCGCGTCGAATAATTTACATAACATTCATAAATTAGTATTTTTTAGTTATAGTTTCAAATAATATTGGAAATATAACACACTTTACTTGATTAGTAAAGATTGACAATCGATTTCTTTTCATGATATATTTTTCATCAACTTAAACCGCAATGAACGTTGAAGGGGAAAGTAGATAGGCAAGTCTGGTTCCAAAGCGACCGGGGATGGTGAGAGCCCGGGAATCATTGCCTATTGAAAGCCACTCCTGAGTTGCGCTCTGAACATGAGTAGGAGTTTGCCGGCGACCCGCCGTTATCGGGCTTGAGGTGGGCTGAAGGATCAGCCAACTAGGGTGGTACCGCGTGAGCATGCTCTCGTCCCTTTGTGGGATGAGAGCTTTTTTTATTTTTTGGATTCTGCGGTTAAGCCGCAGCTGCGTGCTAATTTTAAAAATAAGAAAGGTTGGTATGCCGCATGTCACTAAAGTGGAATGAGATCATATCGCCGGTTATTCAGCATTTGCCGCCATCCGGCATCAGACGTTTCTTTGATTTGGCGACCGAAGTATCAGGCATTATTTCGCTTGGGGTTGGCGAGCCAGACTTCGTCACACCTCGGCTGATTCGGGATTCAGCCTGCTATTCCTTGGAAAAGGGCTACACCATGTACACAGCCAATGCGGGACTATTGGAGCTGCGCGAAGAGATCGCCTCCCATCTGCAGGAGCAATATCAAGTAAGCTACGAGCCACGAGAGGAAGTGCTGATCACCGTAGGTACCAGCGAAGCACTGGATCTGGCTCTTCGCGCCATCCTATGTCCGGGTGACGAAGTTCTCATTCCGGAACCATGCTATGTTTCCTATTCCTCCTGTACCATCATGGCTGGAGGCGTGCCTGTACCCATTCGAACAACTCCAGATCAGCACTTCCAATTGACCCCCGAACAGGTGGAAGCCGCCATTACCCCCCGCACAAAAGCAATCATTATGAATTATCCGAACAACCCTACGGGTGCAATTATGAGAAAAGCAGAATTGGAGCATATTGCAGCACTCGTAAGAAAGCATGGATTGGTCGTGTTGTCCGATGAAGTGTACGACAAGCTAACCTACGAAGGAACCCATACCTGCTTCGCTTCCCTGCCTGACATGAAGGATCATACCATCTTGCTAAATGGATTCTCTAAAGGATACGCGATGACCGGCTGGAGACTTGGCTATGTGTGCGGCAATCGAGAGATTATCGCTGCCATGACCAAGATTCATCAGTATACGATGCTTTGCGCGCCTATTACCGCCCAAAAAGCTGCGATTGATGCGCTCCGCTACGGCAAAGACGAGATTGCCACAATGGTGGAGTCCTACAATCAACGGAGAAGACTAGTCGTAAAGGGATTATCTGACATCGGACTGCCCTGCTTTGAGCCAAAAGGAGCCTTTTACGCCTTCCCTTCAATTTCACATACAGGATTTACTTCGGAGCAATTTGCCGAACGAGTATTAAGGGAAGCCAAAGTCGCTGTTGTGCCTGGAAATGCTCTAGGGGCTAGTGGAGAAGGCTATATTCGAATATCCTATGCCTCCTCAACGGAGAATCTGGTCGAAGCGTTGGATCGAATCGGGACATTTTTAAAAGCACACGTGTAACGGCACCATACCATTTGGTCTATAATGCCTATCTTCTAACTGGGTACTTATGATTGGATTGGATTCAATCGATACGCAAAGCATATTTTCATCTAATGTATGTGGTATATTATGGGCTTGTTAGGAGCTTACGCAAAAAGGACATCTGCTAACATAGCCGATGTCCTTTATCTTGTTGCATCATGCTGCTTATTGTTCATCCTTCAAGGAATTAAGCCTTGCGTGCTCTTCCCCAAGCAACTCTTCCGCCAGCTCCACCGCTTGCTCATTGCGGCTCAAGCCTGCCTGCTCAACAGCAAGATCGGCATGCTGCAAGGAATTGGTCGCCTGCTGAATGGATTGCTCTGTTGGATGTGTCATGGCTTGAGAAACAGCGTTATGTGCCTTCTCAACTGCATTTTGCGCCTGCGAAATCGGATTCTGCGATTGCAGGCTGGAGTCGTATCTAGACATGTCCTAACCCTCCTCAAGTCGTTAACGATTAAGCCGCTTTAGCTGCTTAAGTTAAGCTCTTCTTGTCTTCTGTTAGGATGTCATCCTGCGCAGGAAATATGCGCGATACGGTGTATGGTGTTTATTTCACAAAAGGCTTTGCCTTTTCAATCGCTTCATCCTCTGTAGGAGCCGTTACATAACGTCCATTGATATAAATAAATACCCGCTTCGTACAGTGGCCGCAATAGGATTTGCATCCAATCTTAATCTCGGCGTTTGGATCAAGCTTCTTGACTTTAGGCAGGAAGCTCTTCATCTTGATGTGACGGCATTTATCACAAATACGAATATCATTATTACTCATTGATTGTCACTCCGCTTATCCCATAGTCTGCCTATATAACTGATTACTATCCTATTGTAAGTTAACTCTTTCTGTTTCGCAACATCGCATCCTTGATCTAAGAAGAAAGCGTCAGGATTGTGTAGGAATAGTCGGACGCTGATACTTCTCAGCAATCCTTGTGAACCAAGGGATAAGGATCATCGTGAACACCATGTCATCAATCGGGATAAAAGGCATAAGATCGGGCAAAATCCAATATAACACGATGGCGCCTCCAAAGATCGCTTTCAGATGCAGCGGCACCTTAGAGGAAAGCATAAGCTGCGGTGCTGTGCGAAACAGCATCCAGAGACGTCCGAAGGTACGCGTCTTGCTTGGTCGACTTTTCATGTTCTTCGACATCCATAACACCTCCCTGCTTCAACCATAGTGTATGTTGTCCAATTGGTCAAATACATAAAGGGAAATGGCAATGATTTGTCTTAAATCGTTCTGTCCGATTTGCGCAACGTATAGCGTTTAAACTGGATCCAAATAGATTTAGCCTTCTTGAAGCCCACTAAGTGCTGCCTTCAAGATGGAGGTGACCTCCACGCTCATTCGCTCGAATTGATCAAGCGGCAGCGGATTAACGCCATAGCCCACCTCAACCGTGAAGCCTGGCTTGCGATATTTTTGAATGAACCAATCCTTGAAGCCTGCATCACTGCCGAACAGCTTTACTGCCCGATATCCGCTCGCCTGCTCCAACAGCTTAGCCCAACGCTCCGATTCCTCAGGCTCGTAATCTCGATAATTCCAGTAGATCTCCTGACCTTGTGTATGAAATGACAAAGCGAGATCGAAATGGGGCTCGCGATCTATAAAGTCGGCAAGGGCAATGGCCTCCGGCTCTGTCAGAGGCGCCTCCCCGCCATAATTCAATGGCGCTGGATTCATTATGCTTCTGCGGTCACGCTCTTCTTCCCAATGGGCTGGGAATTGATCATTGAGATCAACCCCGCGAATATTCGCTTTCCACAGCCGGTAGTCCTCCCCATACCAGTTCCAATCGGAGAGAGGATCAGCATAATGAGTACGATCGGGAACTCCTTCCTGAACGAGTTCCACGCCATCTGGATTCACCATCGGAACGAGCCACAGCGTCGTACGTTCATAAGCAGCATGCGCATCGAAGCCTCGCCAGCTTCGACAGTTCTCATAATGAGCGGCATACTGCTCCAAGAACTCCATCAGCAGGGCAGAAGTAATCCACTCGTTCGCATGAACGGCTCCATTCGCATGAATCCGTACGGGACCGTTGCCAATGCCTATCGCCATAATGGGCTTGCCAAGCACACTTGTCCCAATTTGCTCTTGCTTTAAGAAGGGATAGCGGTCTATCAAACCGTTCATATCATTGAATAGCTGTACAGGCCCGTATTCAGCTTCGCGTCTTACATCCCTTTCATCGGTCCAGTAAGGAATAATCAAGCTCTGTCCAGGAGTTAGCTGTCTAGGATTAACCGTCGGATTAGCGTTCGCGAGCCATTGAGCGGGCACCCGAAAGCGAGAAGCGATCTCGTAGAACGTATCCTGCTGCTGAACAAGGTACACATTAGGCGGACGCTGAGGAATATGAATAAGATGTCCTGGTATAGCATATTCATTCGTCCTTAAATGGGGATTCAGATTAAGCAATGACTGTAGATGAACACCATAACGCAAGCATATGCGCAGATAGGTATCTCCCTTTTGTATCACATAAGGAATGGACATCGGACAACCTCCTAACAGGCTTTTTCCATTATCATCTTTTACCTAACCTATGCGACGAATTGCTGCGTCATCACTCGTAAGCTCATTTCCCTAAGACATCTAACCCTCTTACGTTTTAATCCCCTAATAAGTGAGAAATGGCACCCTGCGTCTAGGTGAACGTCCACATCCGTCACTCCTCCGTCCGTAATCGTATATATTATCAACAACTGAACCTCTTGGAAATTAAGCGAGTACATCCATAGAACGGTCTCGAACATGACAGGAAGGAGCAAACTTCACGATGGATCACTCCTACCGAATTCTTAGCCCACGACTCTTGCTTCGTCCGTTGACCGAGCATGACCTTGAAATCATTAGAACCTGGCCCAATCAAGCAATCACTCGCATTTGGTATTATGACTATCAGCCTCTCGATGTAGACAGGATCGAAAATTATTATGAACGCTATCGTACAAACGAGCGTGATATGATGTTTGTTGCGGTATGGATGGAGCATGAGCAAGTCATCGGAACTGGAAGTCTATGCCGCATTGACCCGACTATGCGCACTGCTGAGCTTGGAAGAGTCTATATTGGAAGCCATGAAGCACAAGGACACTCCTTTGGCGAGGAGATCGTGAGTGCCCTGACGGCCTTCGGCATTCGAACCCTTGGCTTAAAGCAAATCGAGCTCTTCGTAAAGGTTACGAATACTCGTGCCATTCGCGTCTATATGAACTGCGGATACGTTCATGATCGCTCGTACCGCCATCATCGGACGAAGGGAGCGACATCATCGCTGATCCGTATGGTATATACGGTTCCTAGAAAGCGCCTTGATGCAGGCGAATCTACCTAGACATCTTACTCCCGCCCCTCACTGCCTTCTGTATGAAATACAAACCTCCATTTGACAATACGAATTGAAAATACGAAAAAAGCCCTCCTGATCAACAGGAAGGCTTTTTTGAGTTGTATATGGTATGACCCCGTATCATTGCAATTAAGTAATGTGCGGAACTTGCCAGATAACCGGCACATCTTGAAGCTGATCGGCTAACCATTCCTTCGCAATCTGCTGGAAGATAACCGGATCTCCGCTGCAGAAAAATTGATGCACAGGCATCTCATCTTTTGCAGATAGCTGATTTTTGTCCTGAAGAATCGTACTGATCTCTCTTGCTGTCTCTTCAGCTGAGTTAATCAATTCCACACCAGGCCCCATAACCTCTTGAATCGGTTCTGCTAAGAAAGGATAATGCGTACAGCCTAGCACCAGCGTATCGATTGGAGTTGCTCGAAGCGGCTCCAGCGTTTCTCTCACGACTTGCCATGATTCCTCAGAACGGAACATGCCTTTCTCCACAAGCGGAACGAAGCGTGGACATGCATAACTAACCACTTCAACATGCGGAGATAGCCGCCTTAAGGCGTGTTCATAGGCAGCACTCTTAATTGTGCCTATGGTGCCTATAACGCCAACATAGCCTGATCTTGTTGCAGTAATCGCTGCTCTAGCCCCTGGATGGATAACGCCTACAACGGGAATGGAGACACGTGAACGGATGTCCTCCAACGCAACCGCTGTCGCCGTGTTGCAGGCAATGACAATCATTTTAGGTTGATATTGAATTAAATAATCGACGATTTGTCTCGTAAAAATACGCACTTCTTCCGGATCACGAGGACCGTATGGCGAACGGGCCGTATCTCCAAAATAGATGACCTTCTCACGAGGGAGCTGACGCATGACCTCCTTCACAACGGTCAAGCCGCCAACGCCAGAATCAAGCATTGCGATAGCTTGCTGCACGAAAACACCGCTTCCTTCATCTCATGTTTGACTGACTATGATCAGATCTAATGCTTCCATTTCTATCGTATTTGATACGATATGAACCATGTCTAAAAAAAGTACCTTGATCATCTTAACTTATATCGATGACAGGTTCAAGCCGTGTATATTAGCCCAAAATGAAGGAAGTCCCTCATCCTTCCAGAAACTTTTTGAATATTTGCTCAGTATTACGTTTATAACAGTTTGCAAGGAGCTTTTAGATGGGAAAGGATTTGGCAATATGCAAGAGCGTCGTACACGTCAATCAGATCGTGAGCTAGGGAATAGTTATCCACCCCGTAGCCATACTCACCGTAAAAAGAATAAACGGAAGCCTTCTGCTTCCGTCTCACAACCTGACAACCAAACCACTTCTAGCCAACAGATGAGCAAATCTGAACATTTGCAGGCTTCACCTGTGACAAAGAAGAAACGCGGTCCGTGGCAGTCTTTTTTAAATGTGGCATCAGCGGTGCTGCTTCTCGCCGTTACCATCGGCATCGGCTGGCTTGTATTTACTCCTGCTGGCGAGCTCTTCCGCTCGCGCACCGCAGATAAGATCATCGGCACGCCGAATCAGCAATGGGCCAAGTTTCTTATCGGCTCATCCGAAACCGAGCGAAGAATCAAGCTGTTCAACAGCCGAATGAACTCGGAGCTAACGGAATAGCACTTTATGTATAGCTCTGTCTTGCTGCTCCTTGTCATGAAGAGGGCAAGCAAGGACAGAGTGCTTACATGACCTGGCTCAAATGTGGAAGCTGCCTTCGCGATCTTCCGCGCTGTCCTCTTCCTTCACTGAAGCCTCAATCGCTTCTACAACCGTATCCTCATCTTCTCCGTCCAGCAACTCGATTCCCGTAACACCGGATACTTGCGCTAATACGTCCTCGCGATCATCTTCACGCAAGCTTTGAAGCTTCTGCTTCCATTCCGCTGTTTTTTCCTTTGCGGACTCAACGAAGCCTACCGTACGCTCGCTTACCTGCTTCACGACTTCCTGTGCTTTCCCTGTCGCTTGCTTCGTACCTTCCGCAATATCTTGGCGCAGCTCACGGCCTGGCTTAGGAGCAAATAGAAGTGCGGCCACTCCACCTGCAATTGTTCCTACAAGCGCACCAATCAGGAAAGATTGTTGATTCTTCGATGCCATGTCTTGTTCCTCCTCCTAAATGCATTCTTAGATCTCACTGGTCTTCGGTTATCTGCCCTGCGAAGGCTCCTCCGTCGACTCTGTTGCATAGCGGCTCCGACGCTTCTGGATATCCTTCCAGATCGCAAGGGTCATATCGAGCCACTGCAGCGTCTCTTGAATGCGATGCTCATTGGCTCGGTGCGCTGAATCTACAGCATCTTCGGTGCGTCTCGACCATCTGACAATCCGGCCGTTCCACTGCTCGATAATGTCCCGAATACGAATGGCGGTTTCTCTCCACTCCGCGACCTCTGCTGCTGCTTCTTCAGCTCGTTTTAGCACCTCATCACTTCGGCGGGTAAAGTCTTGAAGCTGCTGAACAAGCTGTACGGATTCCTGTTGGAGCGATTGTATGGATTGCTCAGCCTTCCGCATCAGCCTTATACAACGAAAAACACCAATCATAAGTACGAAGCTAAGCACCACCCACGCTCCTGCTGCCACCGCAGCACTCCATTCCAGCATCCCATTCACCTCGCTATTTGCATGGATCAGGACGAATGCCCATGTTGTACTTCCAGTATAAGAAGATTGGGCTCGTCTTGACACTCCTTGAGGTTGTACTTTTTGTATAAAATAAATCTTGAGGAGTTGGAATGTTTATTTTAGGCACTGCAAAGTCCCGCTTTATCAAAAATTCCATTCAAGTGCTTTTATAATTGAGTGTTTTTCAAGATATCTCTTGATGGAGTGAGTACTACGGAGTCGAACAGAGGGATATGTTTCGTGAAGGAAAAACAAAAGAAACCCTACATCTTATCAATGACAGGGTTTCTAGGACACTTCGAGGATTGTTAGTTTCGTTTATTATTAAAACACACTACGTACCAATCCCCCATCTATTCGTAACGCAGAGCCATTAATTGCCGAGGAAAGAGGACTGCTTAAGAAGGTGACTAGATGTGCAATTTCTTCTGGTCGAATAAGCCTTTGAATAATCGAGGTTGGTCGATTCTCTTTCATAAATCGCTGTTCCGCTTCCTCCATTGTCAAATTCTCATTAGGATAAAGACTATTCAACATCGTTTCCACTCCTTCTGTAAAAGTGGAACCAGGCATTACCGTATTGACCGTCACATTTGTTCCCTTAGTCAACTCAGCTAAACTGCGTGAAAGCGAGAGCTGCATGGTTTTGGTCGCACTATAATGGGCCATTTCTTGAGATGGCATAATCGCTGCTTCGCTTGCGATAAAGATGACTCTGCCTTCTTTTTTCTGTATCATTTGTTCTAGGTATCGGCGAGAAAGTCGAACACCGCTCATGATGTTAACTTCAAAAAATTTAAACCAATCTTCATCAGGAATATCAAAAAATTCGGCAGGCTCAAAAATACCCAGGTTGTTAATAAGAATGTCTGCTTCAGAGTACATTTCAATAACCTTTTGGCATCCCTGTTCTGTACCTAGATCAGCAGCCGCTGGCTGAAGGATGGCTTCAGGATATTTTTCTTGAATTTCTTTTATCGTTTGATTAACTTTTTCTTCACGACGTCCATTAATAAGTACAGTGGCACCTTCCGCCGCTAGTGACATGGCAATCGCTTTTCCAATTCCTGCCGTAGATCCCGTAACCAGTGCCGTTTTTCCTTCTAAATGCAGACGCATGCAGATCCCTCCTAGAGTCATTATTATCAGAAAATAAGAAAAGCCGCCCTTAACTTAAAAGGATACAGACGAAAAATCGTCCATATCCTTTTGCATCTTCTTAAAAATCAAAATTGTCCGGATCTGGACCAACTCGGTAATGCTGGTTCAGATCATGAATTCGTTCCATATCTTCTTTCGTCAACTCAAAATCAAATACCATTGCATTTTCAACGATTCGATGTTCTTTTGTAGATTTAGGAATAGTTACCACGCCATTTTGTAAGTCCCAACGCAGAATAATTTGCGCAACAGACTTGTCATATTTGTTTGCGATATCTTTCAAGACCTGATTATCTAATAATTGGCCTTGCATTAATGGAGACCAGGCTTCCAGCTGAATGCCATGTTCCTGACAAAACGACTGAAGTTCTTTTTGGGTCAAGCGTGGATGGTATTCCACTTGATTGACCATTGGTTTAATTTCAGCATCTTTCATTAGGTCTTCGAGATGATGAATCTGAAAATTACTTACTCCAATAGCTTTTACTCTTCCTTCTTTGTAAAGAGTCTCTAATGCTCTCCATGCATCTTTATATTTGCCTTCTACAGGCCAATGAATAAGGTATAAATCCAGATATTCCAAACCAAGTTTATTTAAGCTCGCTTCATAGGCTGCCATTGTGGATTCATACCCTAAATCGGCATTCCAAACTTTCGATGTCACAAATAGATCTTCTCTAGAAATGCCAGCTTCAGCAATTCCTTCACGGATCCCTTGTCCAACTCCCTCTTCATTTCCATAAATAGCTGCCGTATCAACACTACGGTAACCGTGTTTAATGGCTGTTTTAACAGCTTGAACTAACTCAGGACCTTCTTCTACTTTAAATACCCCGAGACCAAACCAAGGCATTTTTATACCATTATGCAATGTTGTTTTATCTTGTAAATTTTGCGCTATCATAAATTGACCTCCAAATTGTTAAAAATCTCCTAGATGTTTGTGCTGTTATCATGCGCTCTTTCTATAAATGTATTCGAGGCTGATGCAAAGCCGGTGTCTTGCAATGCCATCTATATTAGATAAAAGAAAGCTTCATAAGCCTATAGAACCCCGTATAAATTCAACTTTAGCTACAAGATTTCCCCAACATCCAAAGCGTATTCGCAAACGAGTCACTCATGGATGAACTACGATATTGTCCTGACAATCTTTAATCTAAAATGATGAAAATCAACCGGCAAATGATAGTATGAGGGATATGAATCATAAAGAAAAGTACGCACTTTTTTGTACTATAGACACTTAAAAGTTCTATAGGTACTTTTAAGTGCCCAAGTAAAAGGAGGCTGAAAACGCAGCATAAGAAGAACAATTCTTCTATTGATAAAAGGGGAGGTTAAACAAACTGAATAAAAAAAAGGAGGATAATGATCCTCCCTAGTGTATCGAACCCCCTGCCTTTTTAAAGATGCAGAGGGTTCAACTGGTTCATAAAAACACAGCTCCGATTAAAAACAAGCTCATCCTTCTCTTCACTTATCGTTAGATGGCTTCTGCATGCATAATGCTTACGATTCATTCTCCTTCTGCGACTTAATTCGGTACGTGCAGCGCCTTCCTTGCTTGGCAAGGCATTCGGTACGCTCGACATCTGCTTGAAGCAGTTGCTGAAATAACGCCAGCTCACAAGCACACGGCTCCTCATAGCGGTCCGCTACTTGTGCAATGGGACAATTATATTCATGAAGCAGCCAGGTTCCGTCCTGTTGCTGTTCCGTTTCAACCATATATCCATTGGAATCCTGAATGTTGCCAAGCTCTTGAATACGCTCATCCAAGCTCTTGCCTTTCATGTGCGGCATGTATTTATCAAGCAGCGTCTCTTGTCTGCCAGCGAATAATTGTCCAATTCGATCGCTTCCCTTTGCAGCGGCGTCCTCATCTGGAACCGGCAGCTTCTCTACTTCTTTTAGTAGATCGAGAACGAGCTGATGATACTGCTTCGGAAAGCGTTCATCCCCAAGGGAAGAGAGATGATACATCTGCAAAGGTCTGCCCATTGGCTGACGAACTTGCTCCGTCTCCAGCACACCTTCCTCTACATATTGGGTAAGATAGCGTCTTACCCCCATCTCGGTCATTCCCAATTGTTCAGCAAGCTGTGCAGCTGACATCGAACCATTAGTCTTGATGAGATGGAGCAGCATCCCACGTGTAGAAGGCTTTCGTTGTCCTCTTGTCATAGGCTTCACCTGTCAGCGTCAAATTAATACCGTCATTGTATCTTATTATGACACTGCTGTAAATCAAGCTCTCATGGAAGCTTGATCCTTTTGCATCGCTTTCATATCCAAATGGTTATGGAAGCTGAAGCTCCTTCACAATAAAATGACGAACGGATTCTGCGAATGTTGTCAGCACATCCGGCAGCTCTTGAAGCAAAGGATGGATACGGGTTCGTTCCCATTCCGCATAATGCTGCACGATAGGCTTGCGAAGCTGTACAAGAGCAACCAGCGCTTTATGCAAATCCGAATCAACTACGCCTTCCTGCGCGATGATATCCATAATATCCTCATAGCTGCTTGCATCTCTCATAATAAATCCATCAATAAGGAGGCTGCCTACATCTGTTACGATCTCGATTGAGAGCTGTAAGACTCTTTCCTGCGCAAGATGCACGATGATCGAATCGTCCCACTTGGCTTTGATCTGTGCAACACCCTTTACGAGTGATTGTATCTCATTTAAACGCTTCTCAATTTGCTCTTGGTCAACGTAATACATCTAGATGCCTCCTTTGGAGTCGTATACTATTAGCATAGCATAAAGAACAAGAAAAGATATCCATATCAAAGGATTAATATAATCGCTTATACTACCTTTTAATGATAGGAGCAAATCGCTTCTAACAGAACGAAGAAGAGGCTTTCATTATCGAAAGCCTCTTGCTAACGCTAGGTTGATTCATTTATTCAACAACGAGAACAGACTTCATCGTGTCATGGCCTGCTCCGCACATAATCGAACAGTGAATCTCATATTTTCCAGGCTTGTCAAACGTAATCTCTTGCTCTTTGTGTTCATTCGTCAGGTTAATGTTCAGTTCCTTAATCTCAGCGCCATGAACGCCGGACTTGTTTTCAAGCTTCAACAAGACAGGTTCGCCTGCTTTGACCTTATATTCAGCTTGATCAAAGGTAAAGTCATTTTTAGCGATCATTTTCACAACTTGAACGCCTTCTGGCGCCGCTTCCTCAACCGGAGGCTTCGGCATGTTGAACAGCATGAGACCTGCAGCAAGCAAGCACGCAATGCCGAAGAAGACGACCATTGCCCATTTTTGCATAATTGTCCTACGCCCCTTTGTCTATTACATTCGTCACTATTCCTATTATAAAATGAACAACAGAATCTACAACCCAAAGTTTTACTTTTAAGTTCCAAAATTTTCATTTGTGACAGAATGTTGAACATTTATTTTTTGGACCAAAGAAGGCATAGGAATGGTTATGGTTTGTCCTTAGGTTCCTCCTGATCAGCTTCGATATCTGCGGCTTTCTCGTCTTCCCTTTGCTTCAAAACATAAATGATACGCTTGACTTGTGAAGGAAGTGGCAAGCCTAAGCGACCGTAATTCTCTGTAATGCTGATCAGTTCATTTGCTAGATAGAAGCTGATCGCCCCATCCTTAATCCATGTCGTGCCAAACACCACATCCATATGATGAGCAAGCGTGATCACGAGGAGCATCATTGCCTTTTTAGCTAAGCCCCAAAACCCTGCCATGCTGTATAGACCTTTTCCTTCTTTAAGTGAAGCAGCTATTCCTGAAATGTAATCGATTACGATCGTCACAAGAAATAGGGTCAGCAAGTGGCTCCACTCCCCGAAAAGAAACGTTAGTATCACTCCGAATGCTCCGCAGATGGTATTAAAAAGCTGAATATTCAAGCTGCCACCTCCAATACATTGCGAGATATTGCATTCTATGAACTTCTTGTCCACGCTGCCACGGCAAAAAGACCCCCGCCCTGCTCCTTCTTACATGACTAAAAGGAACAAATATGGAGGTCTTATTGATCAAAATCTATTTAAAAGATAGGGTTACAAACTTCGAATATTGGCATGTAACTTCCATTTACGCCTCTTCCTTAAAGAATTGAGGCAAATAGGCTTTATTGGCCTCCAACATCTCGTCAAGCAGCTTCTCGGCAACACCGACCGAAGGAACGAGAGGATGGTGTACCATCGCTTGAAGCGCAATGCCGCGATCTCCAGTCACAGCTGCTTCAATGGTCAATTCCTCGTATACTTTAACCGCATGCAGCAGTCCCTTAACATGGTTTGGCACATGCTGTGGCGGAAGTGGAATCGGTCCTTGTGCAGTAACGACACAGTTTACCTCAATGCTTGCATCAGCAGGCAGGAAGTCATAGATATTGCCATTCATGACGTTCAACGTCTGGATGTCGCGTGTGTCATTATAGATTGAAGTCATCAGCTTCACAGCAGCCTCAGAGTAGTAAGCACCTCCGCGCTGCTCCAGCTGTTTCGGCTTCACCTTCAGGTTCACGTCCTTATACAGCTCGAACAATTCCTTCTCCACACGGCTAACGACGTCAGCACGCGTTCCGTCTTTCTCCAGTGCGGTCTTCATTTCCTCAAACATGACATCCGACATGTAGAAATACTTCAAATAATACGTCGGAATCGCACGAAGGGATTGAAGGAACGGAACGCTCCAGCCAAAGGTCGGCACGTTTTTCGCCGTATAAGTCGTTCCACCTTCCAATAGCTCATCAAGCTTCTCTTCGCCCTTAACAAGAGCCGACGTTACCCAATGAAGATGGTTGATGCCGACGAATTCCGGCAGTACCTCTTGCTCGCTTACGCCATATTGCTGCGCTAAGAACTTCTGGAAGTTGATCGGTGAGTTGCAAAGACCAATGGATTTCACCTTGCTGTGCTTCGCTACCGCTTCGGTTACGATCCCCGCTGGGTTTGTAAAGTTTAGCAGCCACGCATTAGGTGCAAGCTCTTCGATATCGCGACAAATGTCGAGAATGATAGGCACCGTTCGAAGCGCCTTGAACATCCCCCCTGGGCCAGTCGTCTCTTGACCAATGACTCCATGCTGGATTGGAATATGCTCATCGCGCTTGCGTGCTTCAAGCAACCCGACACGGATTTGAGTCGTAACAAAGTCTGCACCTGCAATCGCTTCTCTGCGATTCAAGGTAAGGTTCACCTGCATCGGAATTCCTGCCTCTTCAACCATTCGCTTCGCGAGGTTTCCGACGATATCAAGCTTGTGCTTGCCTTCCTCGATATCGACAAGCCACAGCTCACGAATCGGCATTTGATCATAGTGCTTGATGAAGCCCTCCACGATCTCAGGCGTATAAGAAGAACCTCCGCCGATTACTGCAATCTTCAATCCTGTCTTTGCTGTCATGATAATCTCCTCCATCCATAAATTAATGGAACACTATATAATTAAAATAAGATAACCGCTTTAACTTATACCGTCAAAGATTTAAGCTTCGCTTCTGTCTCTGCGTCAAGCTTCACACCGTCCATATCAAGCGCGCTTAGAATCGCGCCTGCGACAGGGTCTGACTGCAGATGAACACAACAAGCATTCGGTGCTTGACTCTTCACCACTCGCTCAATAGCATCCGTCAAGTGAGGGCTCGTTCCTTTATTCAATACACTGCCGATATAGACAACATCAAACTGCTCTTCTGTCATATTCAAGCGACGAATAAGCGCTGTAACCGCATTGCCCATCTCTGCGCCTTCACGCTCGAGAATGTCAATTGCCACTTGATCGCCTTGGCTTGCAGCGGTGAACAATGTCTTTACGAGATCACTTGGCACATTGCGCCTCTCATAGAGCACATCTTCATAGATCGCTTCTACGGAATCTCCTTGCATATGCTCCAGTACAAGATCTGTCAGCATCGTCTTCGGCCCTCTCTCATCCCATGCGCGAATCACCGCGCGAAAGGCTAGAGTGGAAAGACCTGAGCCTCCGGCGAAGCCGTCTCCAAAGGTAAAGCCAAAGCCGCCGTACTGAAGCTCATCGCCCTTTGTGTTGCGGGCTGCACTGTTGAATCCGTTTCCACAAATGATGGCAGCCCCGTTGAATTGACTCGTGCCGGCTCTCATGCCGATAATCGTATCGCATGTAATGTAATGCCTCTTGAATCCTAGTGACGCGATCATCGGTCTTAGAATCACATAATCTGGCTCGCGGTCAGCGCCTGCAAGTCCAAAGTAGGCGATCTTAATATCTTCTTGCGTTAGTCCCGCTTCCTTCAATGCATCCTCGCAGGCTTGACGAATATTACGCTCGGCCCTATCCTTGCCAAGCTGATGATTGCCATTGCCGGATACTCCTTTGCCCAATACGCGTCCCTGGGCATCCGTGATAACCGCATGGGTCTTGCTCCCGCCTGCATCTACGCCTAAGTAGATACTCATTTAAATCGCTCCTCACCTTCTATTTACAGATACGAATCGATAGTTCATGTTCGAAATGAATGTAACGATAGAACATCATGCTACTCGTGTTGATTATCTTTTTAAGCTCGATATCTGAGATATCTTATGACTTAAAGATACACCGATTTGGGGAGGATCAACTACTGCAAAATGAGTAATGGCTGATACTATCTTACTGTCTTTTTAACGAAATTGCAGATTAGGAAATTAGTCCTGAATTCGATAATCACTGGGAGATACCCCCACATATTGCTTAAAAAGGCGATTGAAGTTAGAAAGATTCCGGAATCCACACTGTGCGGAAATCGCTATAATTTTCTGATCAGTCGTTTCCAAGAGATGGATGGCTTCTGTTAATCTCAGCTGGATTAAATAATTCAGCGGCGAGGTCCCAACTGCTTGCGAAAACAGCTTGCTGAATCGGGACGGACTCAAATGAGTCAGGTCCGCCAGTTCTTGAAGGCTCCACGAATATGCCAGATTCGTTTCCATTGTATGAATGACTTCCTTCAGCGCATGCATATTCCGATGCTTGATTAGGTTGCTGGACTCGTTCGAAAGCACCATATGCCGATTCATTAAAGCTAGGAATCGAACGAGGTCTGAGCGAATGACAGATAGGTATGAAGTCTCTCTCTCTTCATATTCCTCTCTCATTCGCAAGAACAGCTTCCGAAGCTCTTTGTGCATCTCATGCTCACGATTAACAAGATTAGAGAACAATTCTCCCATTTCACGAAACGGCCGCATTAGCTCAGGCGCATACCGCAAATCCACGGCAAGAATAGATGGATCAAACATCAGAATATCCATGACCAGATCCTTCGACTCAAAAGCACGATGTAGATCATCGCTGTTGATTAGAATCAGATCCCCCTCTTGGAACTCCAGCTTATGACCGTTGATCAGATAAAAGCCCGATCCCTGCCGTATATGGTTAATTTCTAATGCATCATGCCAATGTAGCCGCTCAAAGCCCGGATTTACCCCTTCACTTGACGAGATCACAAGCGGAAACGACGGCTGATCGAATAAAATATTGTCTCTCGAAATGAGTTGAGGCTTATCCATAGGGAGCTCTCCTTTATATACGTGAAGTTCTAGTTGAAGCTTAGCGTTAAATGATTACTTCTATTATATAAGCAGAGTGTAAAGTTCGAAATCTTATCCTTGGTTTGCATCGTAAAAAGATTATTTGATTGCAAAGTGATCGCCATGAACCAGCAAGTTACGATTCCATCGCTTATCTCCTAATCTATCCTTCCCCCAATATAAAAACAGCTCGTATAGGCGGGAGGTTGCTCCTCTATACGAACTGTTTTTAGAATTATGTTGAATTTGTTAATTCATATATTGAACGTCATACCCTTTTTCTTTAAGCAGATCTACAACCATGCCTTTCATCACATAGTGTGCGGAGCCCACAACGACAAAGGATGTATGCTTTCCGTCTTGCTCGAGCAGTTCAGCAAGCTTCTTCGCCATATTTTTGTCGCGCTCGCCAGTCAGGCGTTGATTCGTTTCACTTTCAGTGAAGTCCCCTTCTGCCGTCAAGGTCTTGACCAACCCTTCAGCGTCTCCCTCGATCCAATCAAGCTGCATTTGCTTTAATTGCTTCGCCGCGCTCATATCTCCAGACAATACCGCGTCAAGCAAAGCGTTCAATTCCTTCTCCTGCTCGTCAGCTGGGACGCTTGCGAAGATGTCAGCTTGAAGCTTAATGCTTTCCAGTTCCTTGATTGGCTTTCCTGCAAGCATGGCCTTCGTAATGAAGTAGCTGTCAATGCCTGTATTTGTCGCCATCACTTGATCCTCAGGCTTGTCAAAGTAGCTTAACGTCGATAAGCTTGTCGTGATGGCAAACGGCTTGAATCCATCAAAGGCATCCGCAGGAATTCCCAGCTTCTCGAGTGCCTTTTCCAGCTTAGCATATGTCTCTGGCGCAACATGCTCCTTCAAGGTAGAGCCATCGCTGTATACCATTTGATTCGTCAGATAGCTCATGTCTCCGTTCACAATATCGATTTCGACCCATAGATCGTCGGAAGCTTCAAATGCTTCATGGATGCTCTTCTGCATCGGATACATTTCCGGAGTGCCCAGATGGATGGAGCCAAGCAAATACAAGGTATTGCTTCCGTGTGTCACCTTCCACATGAGACCTTCTGCACCAGCACCTGCTGTATCGTATGCATACGCGACAACTCGGCTTGCCATAACAGCAGCTTGCTCAACCGTAATCGGCTTATCCAGCTCAAGACCTGCTTTCGTGCCTTTCACAATGCCTTTATCCGTCATATAGTCAACTGCAGACTTCGTTTGGAGTCCGAATGCCTCTGGCAGCTCGTAGTTTGCCAGCAGCTTATGTAAAGATGTAATGACAGCTTCTCTCGTGATCACCTTATCTGCTGTAAATGATAAAGCCGCTTCTTTTTTGCTAAAGCCAAGACGACCCAGCTTCTCGCCTGTCGCCTTCATCAATGCTTGGTACTTGTCTGCCGTAATCGCGCCTTGGAAGGTTCCGTCATAATACCAGTTAAGCGGATATATGCCGTACTTCTCTCCCTCGTTCAACGTTTCGATGGACCATGGACTAATGGCTGGTGTTCCTGCTGGCGCTTCAGCATGGACCGGGAATACATTACCGATAAGAAGCGTAAAGCTTAACATCCCCGCCGCGGCAAGACGGCCGAGTCTTCCCCAATGTTTTTTGACACTCACTCCAATTACCCCTCTCACTCTATGTTGTATAGGCAGCTTACTTCTACCTGCAATAGTAGATTATACCACCTTGTATGCATCTTTGATCATTTATGCACAATTTGTATGAATATACATATTGTTTGCACCTATTAATAGATTTGTCCTCATAAAAAGATCGTGAAAAGATGACGATTCAACGAGTCTTTATAGGGCTTCATATAGAAGGAGTACTTATCAAAAAAGCTGATCACCCTTCAGGAGCGATCAGCCATACAGCTTATGCTGTGCTTTTCTTTTGTTTTGGCCAGATAAAATAGCTAGCTGTTATCAACAGGTCAATAGCGAGCGCGATTCCCCATACTCGCAGAATGCCGCCTAAAGCTTCTGTTCGGCTGGGATCGTTTATATAGTAGATCATCCCTGCCAAGAGAGCTGCTCCGATAACGAAAGCAACAATATGACGGAAAAAGCCCTTCAAATAGTGAACCGCGTAATCCATTCCATATCGCTTTTTCGGCTTCTCGCCATCCTTTGTCATGTAATAGCGAAATCGTTCATCTGCCCACGCGATCATGCTCTTGCCAAAGCCGATCGATATTCCAATATAGACGGCTGCAATCGCATGTGCTGTCGTTGCGGTGGCCCCTTTGTATAGATCTACACTAGTCGCCACGAGCAGAACAAGATCAATGACGGGTGTTAAGGCTAATAAGAACAGTCCCAACCGATCCTTTTTCAACATATATCGAGTGATTAGCCCCGCTGCAATCACGACCCAAAACGCAATCTCGCACCCAATAATCAATAGAACCGCAGTGTCCATTCATTTCTCCTCTCTAATTACCAGATGGAAGAGCCAAAGGCATTCCTTCCTCTATTACTATTTATTGCTACATTGTCTCAATATGGATTATACATAAAAACCATTTTATTTTAATTAAAGTATGAAACAAAAATCGTTATCGTCAATCGTGCTCAATAAAAAACACGCTATTCAGCGTGTATGTCTCACATTAATAGAAAAATGATTAAGTTAAACCTCTAGGTGTGCTCAACTATTAAATTGAAATCATCGAGACCATCATGGCGTACTTTAGACGTTCTGCGTCACCATAATGATGACACTCCCCCTCTTGCGTCCTGTCTCCACATACCGATGAGCCTCAGGAATTTGTTCAAGCGAATAGCGCCTATCGATGACTGGCCTGAGCTTCCCCGATTCCATAAGCTCTCGAAGAAGGTGTATGTCTTCTACCTGTTCCTTCGCGACCCTTGACCATCCACGGTTAGATAGGCGCCTTTTGGAACCAATGCCTGCTTGATGGCTGACTTCGAAAGCTTCCCAACGGCATCAAAGACGATATCATACTGCTTGCCGCTCTTCGTAAAATCCTCCTTCGTGTAATCGATGGCCTTATCCGCTCCGAGTGAACAAACCAGTTCAAGATTAGCGCCGCTGCATACCCCCGTTACTTCCGTTCCAAGAGCCTTGGCTATTTGAACCGCCGATGTTCCTACTGCTCCGGAGGCCCCATAAATAAGTACCCGATGTCCTTTTTCCATTTTGCCTTTCCGAAGAAAATACAAAGCGGTGGTTCCTCCAAAAAGAAGGGCAACAGCCTCCTCGTAGTTTGCATTTGAAGGCATATGTGCGACGAGCCCGTTCTCGGGTACGCAAGCGTACTCAGCATGGGCACCGAAACGCATGCCAAGCGCAGCAAAGATCCGGTCACCCTTCTTGAATCGAGTCACCTGCTTCCCCACAGCTTCGACCTCTCCTGCCAATTCCACACCCAAGATCTGCTTCCTCGGCTTTCTTATCCCAAGTGCGATTCGCATGGGAATCCAGTACAGCAAGGGACTGTTGAATCCTCGAACACGACAATCACCGGTAGTGACGGTTGTTGCGTGTACCTTCACCAGCAATTCGTGATCTTTCGGCACAGGCCTTGCAACTTTTTGAAGCGCTAATACTTCTGGAGGCCCGTATCCCGTACAGATGATGGCTCTCATCGCTTCCCTCCTTCTATCGTTTCGAGTTAGGAATGCTGCGCAGCTTTGGTCATGCCATGTTGCCTTCATCCAGCTAAAGCAAAAACTACCATCATTTCGCACGCTATCACTTGCTAAGTCATTGTATGACCGCCAAAGAACCAATAGTCCTTCCTGCTTGTTTCCCAATTGGCTGGTCACACAGAATAAAAAAACGCAGCCCGAAAGTCAGGCTGCGTGAATCACTTTTTCAATAGAGTGAACATGAATCGCTTAAGACTGTGCTTGCTCCCAGCGCGCAACTTCTTCTCTTACACGAGGAGCTACTTCTGTCCCAAACAGGCGGATCGCCTCCATGACCTCATCATGAGGCATCGTACCATGCGGCATATGTAAAAAGAATCGAGTGACACCTACATGCTTGCGAAGATGAATGATCTTTTGGGCAACTGTATCGGGATCCCCAACATACAGCGCACCCTCAAAGCTGCAAGCCTCATCATAATCGGCTCTCGTGTATGGAGGCACGCCCTTTTCAATCGCTCTCACATTCGTTCTTGCAAATGTAGAAGGGAAGAACGTCTCGATGGCCTGGTGCTGCTCCTTCGCGACAAAGCCATGGGAATGAGAAGCGATAGGAAGCTTCGATACATCGTGTCCAGCTTCCGCAGCAGCTTTCTTGTACAGCTGCACCTGGGATGCATAGTCAAGCGGCTTTACCGCTCCAATGATCGCCAGTACAAATGGCAAGCCCATCTCTCCTGCTCGAATCGCGGATTCCGGGCTCCCTGCGCTCCCAATCCACACAGGCAAGGGATCCTGTACAGGACGCGGGTAAATGCCTAGATCATGTATCGCCGGGCGATGCTTGCCGCTCCAGCTTACTTTCTCGGACTGCTGAATGCGAAGCAGCAGCTCCATCTTTTCATGAAACAGCTCCTCATAATCGTTCAGATCACACCCAAACAGCGGGAACGATTCGAGAAAGGAGCCGCGGCCAACCATAATCTCAGCGCGCCCATTGGAGAGGCCGTCGAGCGTTGCAAAATCTTGAAATACTCGCACGGGATCGGCAGAAGACAGAATGCTCACGGCGCTAGTCAGCCGAATCCTTGTCGTCTTTGATGCAGCAGCAGCCAATACAACTGCAGGAGAGGATGCTGCATAATCATGACGATGATGCTCGCCTACCCCATAGACATCCAGCCCAACCTGATCCGCAAGAACCATTTCCTCCACGACTTCACGGAGTCGTTCCGCATGACTGATCGTGGTCCCTGTCTGGACGTCAGGTGTTGTCTCGACAAACGTGCTTATTCCTAGTTCCACTATCCATTTCCTCTTTTCTTTACATTGATGTTCATGTTCATAATTACGCTCAAATCAGACAGTATATTAATTTATCATTTATTTTAGTTATTTCATAGGTTGTTATTGTAAATTTCAATTATTTTCAAGAAACAAGGCATTTCTTTTCGAATTAAAAGTAACATTCCCCCGCTCCTATCTTTGAATCAGAATTCAATAAAAAAACGCCAAACCCTTGAACATCAAGCGTTTGGCGTCTTTATGAATATGGAGATGATTGATCTCAATCAGCATTAAGCTTGTCCTTACTTCAATAGATGCTTCGAAATCTGATTCTGATCCCAGTTGTATATAATCACACTATTGTTTCTGTAATCAAGAATCGTCCCTTTCATGCTCGGAGCAAATTCATGAACACTGGCCAGCGTCTTAGGATCCAGCACGTACTGTCGGCTGATCAGATCCACCAGCAGTTTCCCGTCCGCCGTTGCTTGAGCTTTCGGCAAGATGTCTCCTTCAGCCATCGTATAGTTGGTTAATGTGCGCTCCTTCACTAGACCCTTCTGATCGTAATAGCCGAGCTTTTTAGAAGAATACTGGAACACGAAATAGCCTTTGCCTGCTGAGAATGCAAGGCTTTGCTGCGGAACCGGGCGTCCCCACAATGCCTTTCCGTTAGGAGACAAAGCGATTAGCTTGTTGTTCTTCTGACCTGAGGTCGTTGGGAAAATGATCGTACCATCCGACAAGGCAAATGTCGTATAGAAGTTCACATAAGTGCCTTTCGGAAAAGCATATTGGAACACACGCTTTAGGGAGGCATTATATACATCTACCTTCATGCTTTGGCCTTCCTTAGTCGGAACCTCTATTACGATCTGTGAGTTGGTCACCGTAACGAGCTTTCCTGAAATGACTTTATTGAACTTTTGCTTGCCGTTCTTGTCAAAGCCAATAAGCTGAACGGATTCCGCTCCCCTTTTACTGGATTTCTCGCCTGCAATCAGCAGGGTTCCATCCGCTAAACGATACAACTTGCTGGTATATGGAATGTCCGTGTTCAACTGCTTGCTCCAGCTTTCTTTACCGGAAGCAGTAACGGCATACAGCAGTTGTTCGGAAGCAAAGTAGGCATAAACCGAACCATCCGGCGCATAGGAAAAAGCATCCTCCGTGCTTGGCCAGCCGTATCCCGGCTTTGCAAAGGAGAAAGTCCATTTCACCTTGCCTGTATTGGAATCTACTGCACGGAGTATATCAGGCATCCATACTTTTGTTGCAGAAGCCTTTTCTTCACCCATGTGCATATAGACTGTATTTTTCCCAGGCACATCAAAAAGTTCTTCATGAATCGGCACATACTCCGCGTTCGACTTCTGAACCCAGACCGCCTGAGGGAGCGTGCCATAGCTTTTTGCGACAGCCAGCTCTGGTGCATTAGAGAATATCATTCCAGCTGCAAGCAGGGTGATAACGAATTTTTTCATGATGCTTGACCCAACCTTCACTGTAATTTGGATTGTCAAAATAATACTATTGAATATAGGTTCAATATAACATAACAGGACAAACAATAGGTATTGCTTTCTAAGCAGAATAAGATCAGAGACGTGTAACAGGTGACCTAATAGGCTGTGATCATGCAAAAGAGACAAGATCGATAACGGATCTTGTCTCTTCTAATTTTCGTATATTGTAATGATATAAGCTAGCATTCCAAGGAACCACTCATCGCGGATAGGACACTCCCCTATCTGCATATTTTTAAACAAACTACGTCCGGCGCATATAGGCGCGTACCGTCAACGGTGCAAAGACTGCAACAATAACCGCTGCACCGATTAGGGAATAAGCCAAGTCTCCTCCTACAGTACCCATATTCGCAAGGTCGCGAACGGCTGTAACCAGATGAGAGATTGGGTTGATGTTAACGAACCATTGCAGCCACTTCGGCATCGTCTCAACTGGAACGAAGGCGTTGGATAAGAAAGTGAGCGGAAACAGCACAATCATGGAAATGCCCTGCACACTTGAAGCGGTACGAGCAATCACGCCGAAAAAGGCGAATATCCAGCTGATCGCCCATGAGCATACGATCACAAGAATGCCGGCCAATGCCACATAACCAAAGCCAGCTCCTGGCTGATAGCCCATCAGGTAACCCATTGCTAAGGTAAGAATGGTCGCGATTGCATAACGGATCGTGTCAGCAAGCAGAGCTCCTGCTAAAGGTGCAATACGCGCGATCGGCAGCGATTTGAAGCGATCAAATACCCCTTTGTCCATATCCTCGCGCAGCTGCACACCGGTGACGATAGAGGTCGTGATGACAGTCTGTACGAGAATACCTGGTATGATGACAGGCAGATAGCTTTGAACATCGCCTGATATGGCGCCGCCAAAGATGTAGGTGAACATCAGCGTAAAGAGAATGGGCTGCAAGGTGACGTCAAACAGCTGCTCTGGCGTACGCTTGATCTTGAGCAGCCCCCGATACGCCATTGTAAAGGAATTTCGAACCGATTGGCGAAGGCTTGTGTGATTTTTCAATTGCAGCTCACTGTGCTGCTTCATAACGGTGCTTTTCATGCTCTTGCCTCCTTCATGACAGACGACATCTCAGCCTCTGCTGGCGGTTGTTCTTTAACCCCGTGACCCGTGATCGTCAGGAAGACCTCATCAAGCGTTGGCTTCTGCACACTGATTTCCGACAAATGAACCCCTGCATCACGCAGCGCAAGAAGCAGATCCGTCACCCGATCGGCATCGGCCATCGGTGCCGTTATCTTTCCTGCTTCCGCAGAGATATTGGATCGAACCTTCAACACGTTCTCCACGAGCTGGCGCGCATAATTAACCTCCTCCGGCAGCTTCACTCTCAGGTGCAGCGACGAGGTGCCAACAGAAGCTTTCAATTCATCCGCTGTCCCCTCAGCCACGACCTGCCCTCGATCAATAACCGCGATGCGGTCAGCGAGCTGATCCGCCTCGTCCAGATACTGGGTCGTCAGCAGAACGGTTGAGCCTGTGTTGACCAATCGTCGGATCGTCTCCCACATCTGCGCGCGTGTTCTTGGATCAAGCCCAGTGGTCGGCTCATCCAAGAAAATGAGCGGCGGCTGTGCAATAAGACTTGCCGCAAGGTCTAATCTCCTGCGCATTCCCCCAGAGAAATTTTTGAGCGGACGCTTCGCCGCTTCTGACAAGCCAAACTCCTCTAAGAGCTCCTCTGCTTTGCGCTTTGCTTCTTGACGCCCAAGACCGAGTAGTCGCGAGAAGACGACCAGGTTCTCCGTTGCACTGAGCGATTCATCAACCGAGGCGTACTGGCCGGTTACGCCAATCAATTGACGCACGATCGCAGCTTCCTTCACCACGTCATATCCAAAGATCTGTGCCGACCCCGCATCTGGCCGTAGTAACGTAGCCAGCATCCGGATCGTCGTCGTCTTGCCCGCTCCATTCGGGCCAAGTACGCCATAAATCGTTCCCGCACGGACACTCATATCCACGCCATTTACCGCATAATTGTCGCCAAAGGATTTAACGAGTCCTCGAGCTTCAACGGCCAACTCGTTTTTCCCTTTTATCGCTCCCCAGACTTTATTATTCACTGCTACTCCTCCTTACAAGCTGATCCATCGGGAACACCTTGTTGATTAACTCCTCACATTCTAAATAAATTGGAGTTACCCATAAACCACCCGCAGAATGGTTTCATGATCCGTCTTTAGAAGGAGCATTCATACTTCTCCAATCTATTTTTTGTTAATATCTTCTATTATATGGTGTATAATGGACAAAAATTGAAGGAGGTAGCTTCAAAGATGACGATGGTTGGAGCATCTGCACAATTGCTGGAGCGATTGATTGCAACTGAAGGAATTGCCGTTCGAAATCACAGTGGTGCAGATGCCTTTTGGTACGCCTCTGGGATTCCTGGACCTTTTTATATCAATACAGAGAACATTGCTGGGAAGGAAGCTTCCTGTATCCTTCTTGAGCAAATCACGACAGTTCTTGAATCCAGCCTCCCTGCTTCACAGGCTTCAAAAACGATCTTCGATATGATCATAGATGTAGTGGTTCAGGATGAAGAATATCAGCGCTCCATTGAGGCGCTATTGGATCATTACCTTGCCAATCGGAGCCGCCCTCCTGCAGTCATCTCAGGCGGAGAACGAAGAGATTGGTTCTTTTCCATCCCGATGGCGTCCATCTTGAATCTCCCGCATCTCTTCCTGTTCAAATCAGGACAGCATCATGTCACGGACGATGAAGGCAATGCCCTCGACCTTCACTTAGTCGGACAACGGGTGCTTCACGTTGCTGATATTATTAATGCAGCCAGCAGTTATGTGGATCGTTGGATTCCGATCCTCCGTGAAGCTGGCGCAGCATTCTCCGAAACCCTTGTAGTTGCCGTTCGAAACAAGGAAGGTATAGAGAATTTGAAGCACCATCAGATTGCAGTCATCTCCCCCTTAACGGTCGACCGAACCCTTTTCACTGAAGCATTCGAATTAGGGCTTATTCCTGAATCCGCTTGTAAGGAGATCCATCTGTTCTATGATTCACCTAAAGATTGGACAAGAGGCTATTTGACGGAATCTGGCGGGATTCCTTCTTCAGTAGAGATGGATAGAAAGAAAAAGGAGCGCTTGTACAAGTTTAGAACAACCGATCCTTATGGCTTAAAAAGCGAGTTCCCCTCGTATTTTACTAGATAAAGAGAATGGCATCGGCTATCAAGACGCGTTTTGCTTGGAACACTGACGATTCCAGTTCCCTGGGCATGGAAAAAGAAGAAAGCGCAGCCTGTTAGGGGACTGCGCTTTGCTTATGCCATGATGTGTAGAAAACATATAGGCGGGTCATTTACAGCTGCTCGGCTTCTACAGTAAGCACATGATCGATATCTTTGATGTAATAGTAGATCTCGGATAGATAGTAATGGTTCGGTACTGACAGCACAAGATCAATTCGCTGCCGGCCACTGTCAAGATCCTTGATCTTAAAATGCCGAATTTTAAACTCTGCCTTGTCATTCGCCTTTTTACCCTTCGATTCCTCTGAGGGATTCCGTTGAATGTGTCTGATGAATTCGGTCATGCGCGAGTTGGACTCCACCACAACCTTCAGTGAGACATCGTAGCGATTCAGCTTCTCCCACCCCATCAGCTTCATCAGCTTCGGAATCAGATTCACAGCAGCAATCAAGAGCAAGATGCCGCAGGTCGCTTCTTTATAAAAACCAGCCCCAATGGCAACTCCAAGTGCTGAAGCCGACCAGATGAGGGCTGCGGAAGTCAAGCCAGATATCACTTCATTGCTTCTTCTTAAGATAACCCCAGCTCCAATAAAGCCGACACCACTGACAATCTGAGCAGCAAGGCGCATCGGGTCCATATTCGGATGATTCTCCCCGCCGAATGTGTTAAAAGCTTCTATAGAGACAATCGTAAGCAAGCAGCTGGCGATACAAATGACCATACTGGGACGCATGCCAAGCTGCTTCTGCTTCATTTGCCGATCAAGCCCAATCAGCAGCCCAAACAGCAGAGCCAGTGATAATTTTAATATCATCATGATCATGACGATCACCCCTTGAATATAAGTTCATGTGTTCAGTTTAATAATGATTGGAGAGCTCACCGAATAACACGCTATTTCTTTGCTTAATAAATAATGATGGCATAGATTCACATTCCTACCTGGGCTGCTGTCCACGAATGTACTCTCCCCTTTCAGGCAACAAAAAAACCTCTGACATCGCCAGAGGGTCAAGATCACCTATCCATCACCTTGATCCCCCTAGTCTAGTTTTAGCACTATACAACGTAAAGTAAACGTCACACGTTTCCTTAGCCACCTTATGAAAAGCCTTAATCCGGCAATCCCTGTTCTACCCATGGGCATCTTTCGATATTTCTGGGCAGTGGCCTATGTTTGTATAGGAGCCTCACCTAACGAGGATATATTACACAAGAAAGCTTACTTTGACTCGCCGAAACATGTCAACAGGGAATCTTTGGGTAAAAGCCTTTATATTTGTTCTTTCAATGGAATCTTTGGTAAAATAAATAGAATGACCCAAAAGCAATTGCAAGTTCGAAGGAGGATACCTGATGATCCGCAAAGACTTCTCGATTAACCCTAGAGCCTACATCTCTTTCTCTGACCAAATCAAACAGTTCTATCACGACGAGATGTCCAATCTCGCCGAATTTCATTTAAAGCCCTCACAGGCGAGACTACTGCATTTTCTATCAGACTATGAGGGACTTCATCAGCAGGAAGCAAGCCATATCTTTGGCGTAAGCTCATCAACAATGTCCGAGATGCTTACCGGAATGGAAAAGGACGGGTATATATGGCGGGAAGTGAATCAGCAGAATAAGCGGATGGTGTTTATTCGTCTGACAAATAAGGGTCGTGAAGCGGCATCTCACATTCGCGCTTTATTCGATGAGTATTGCTTAACCTTTATGGAACATTTCACAGATGACGAGATCCAGGAATTCGAGAGACTGCTCATCAAATTCCGTCGATAAATGACATGCAGCAGCATCAAAGAAGACAGCCCGCCAGATTCATCTCATTGAATAGGCGAAAAGGCTGTTTTTATTTTGCTTATTTATAATGTGAAAAAATGCACACTGTATTTCAAGAAGTTATGATACGCTTGTAAACGTTAGTTCGGTTTCCGAACCATTCGTAAAACGAACATGAGAAACCAGGAGGAGTCAAGATGAAACGGAAAGGCATAAAGACAGTACTCTCGCTGCTTCTAGCAGGCTCGATGGTGTTATCCCTGTTTGGCTGCAGCGACGACGCAGCCAATAGCAGCAAGGCTGCTGATGCTGCAGGCGGTAGCCAGAAGATCATGGCTGGCACGTACACCGCTTCTGCCAAAGGCTATCACGACGATGTTAAAGTCGAGGTCACAGTGGATGAGAGCGGTAAGATTACAGCATTGGTCGCACATGCAGACGGAGAAACGCCAAAGGTCGGCGGTGAAGCAGCACCAAAGATGGCGGATCGAATTAAAGAGAGCCAGCGACTGGATTGCGACGTTATCTCAGGAGCCAGCTTAACCTCTGGTGCGATTCTTACTGCGACAGAAGATGCATTGAAGCAAGCTGGCGTGGACACCTCCAAGCTGAAAGCAGGAGAAACTGCTAAAGGTGAGGATGAGGAAGTTACCGTGGATGTGGTCGTTGTCGGTGCAGGCGCTTCAGGCACAGCGGCTGCAGCAGCTGCGATCGATGGAGGCGCGAAGGTGCTGATGGTCGAGAAAACAAACAATGTCGGCGGGATCAGCAAGTTCTTCGCAGGAGGTCCCTTTGCTGTTGAGTCTCACCTACAAAAGGAAGCGGGACCTGAGTATGCAAAGCTGAAAAAAGAAGATTTGCTTCAACAACTGAATGCTTATTCTCACTTCATCAACTATGGTCCCCTCACGAAGGCCATTGTGTATAAATCTGGCGATACGATCAAATGGATGGAGAAATGGGGCGTGACGTTCCACGTGAATCGTGAGACGCCTCAGATCTCTCATATGGATAATGATATGAAGTGGAAGCTGTACCACTGGTTCGATTTATTCAGCTATGAGCCAACCGAAATTGCGGTTACCGACGTGGTGCATAAGAACCTAAAGGATGCAGGTCTTGATCTGCGCTTTGAAACGACAGCTACCAAATTGCTTCAAGACGACAAAGGTGTTGTGAACGGCATAGCAGCGACGAAAAAAGATGGCAGCACGCTTACGGTTCATGCAAAAGCGGTTATTCTCGGAACGGGCGGTTTTGCCGGCAACTCTGAAATGATGAAGCAATACTACAATACTTCATCTCTAGGCGGCTGGGGTGAAGATGGTTCCGGTGTCAACATGGCATGGGACGCTGGCGCTGCGAAGTGGGATACAGCCTCCTCCCTGCTGCATGGCAGCGGCATGGTTGCAGCAACGACAAAAGGCGATGTCAGCTTGGCCAACAGCCCGTTCAACCGTATTACCCGTTCCCCGCTCATGTGGATCGACCAATCCGGTAATCGCTTTGCGAATGAAGAGCTGGTGTGGGATACGGCGGAAACCGCTAACGCGGCTTATTCTGTAGGCGGTATCTACTATGTTTTGATGGATACAGAGACGCTTAAAGCCTATACCAACGGCAAGGCCCTGACCATGGATACGGCTGTAGGGGGACCAAACACAGACCCCGGCGACTTCGTTGCCCTGGCTGAAGAAGGCGTAAAGCAAGGCATTATTACAAAAGGCGAAACGATTGAGGAATTAGCTAAAAACTTGAACATGGAAACGGATCGTCTCGCTTCCAATGTGGAGGAATACAATCTAGCGGTTCAAACGAAGAATGATCCGTATGGCAAGAGCGAGAAAAGCCTAGTCTATGAAGTGAAGCAAGGACCTTTCTATGCGGTGAAAATGCAAATCAGCAACTTGGGGACATTAGGCGGCGTGCGGGTAAACGAGAAGCTGCAAGCAACGGATGAGAATCTCAAGCCCATTCCAGGCTTGTTCGTTGTCGGCAACAATGCAGCCGGCTTCTACGGCAATATCACAAGCTACCCAACGTTCGAAGGCTTGGCAACAGGCTTTGCCTGGAACTCAGGCCGAATTGCAGGCGAACATGCAGCGGTTCAGGTGAAACCATAATCTAGCGGCCTTGGTTCTGATCTCCATCAGACTAAGGCCGTTTAGTTCAGCTTAGTTTAGTCTACTATCCTTTGGAATTGCAAACACGCAGATATGCTTGGACACCCTCTTCAAACTTACAAAAAAAAGCATACCAAAATTGCATTTTTATGTTATGATCATATGGTAAATTAAAGAAAAAGAGGTAATAAAATGAATAATGTCGACAAATTGTTATTAATTTTTGATCCGTCGTTTAACAAGCTTGAGCATTCAGTCCAGAAGGAGGTTTTCTCAGCATTTAATGAGCTTGTCTATAGATTGATATTTTCCTACGTCAAGAATCACCACTCCACTCAGGACATCGTTCAAGAAGCTTTCCTAAAGGCTTTTACATCTCCTCCCCACCATTTAGACAAAAACAAAATTTGCTCCTGGCTCAAAACGCTAGCAAAAAATTGTGCGATTAATCAGTTAAGAAAGCAAAAGCGGATGATTCCATCAATCATTGACAACGACATGTTTCAAAGTCAGCATTGCTTGCTGTATGAGACCTTAGAGCAATCCATCGAAAGGGAAGCAACGTTCACAGAACTCATCGGCTGCATCGCTCAATTGCCACAAAGACTAAAGCTGATTCTTTATCTATATTGTTTTGAGAATTTATCCTATCGGCATATTTCTGAGAAGCTTAGCATTTCTGAAGGAAGTGTGCGGCAAAGCCTGTATCGTGCACGAAAAACGATCAAAGATGATATGAATGGGAAATAAAATATCCCCCGCTAGTACCTCCGCTTTCACTTGCATTCACCACTATTCCTTATAACTGTAACGAGTTCCCAAGGATCCAAGGCTTTTATCCAACTAGGCAGCTCATTTAGCGACAGCTTTTTTCTGATAACCGCTTAGTTGACTGAGGAACATGCTTGAATAGTACCCGCCTACGTCCATTAGCTCATCATGGGTTCCTTGTTCGACAACTTCTCCGTTACGCATTACTAGAATGAGATCAGCATCCACACAACTGCTCAAACGATGTGAAATCATAATTGTGATTTTTCCCTCCGAGAGTTTCGCCAAAGATTGATACAAGGACAACTCAGCAAACGGGTCCAAGGAAGCTGCTGGTTCATCAAAGACAAGAAGATCAGCTTTGGAGAAGAACGAGCGGCTGATTGCGACCCTCTGCCATTGTCCGCCCGATAGATTCACTGCTCCACCAAACGCATTTCCTACTTCAGTCTCATATTGATGTTCCAACTTCTGAATAAACTCATGTGCACCGCCCTTTTCAGCAGCAGCTCTGATTCCCTCCTCGTCAGCCAA
This sequence comes from Paenibacillus sp. 1001270B_150601_E10, assembly GCF_015558675.1. Lineage (GTDB taxonomy): Bacteria > Bacillota > Bacilli > Paenibacillales > Paenibacillaceae > Paenibacillus_B. The sequence goes on from NZ_JADMOL010000001.1 coordinate 801,390, forward strand.
ACGCTCGATATCACCGATCCCAATATTCTCTTTCACTGAAAAATCATATTTTGAGTAGTCTTGAAAGACAGCACCTACATGCTGGAATACAAGCTTGGCATTCATATGTTTCAAATCCGTATTCTCGTAAAAAATGTGGCCTGCATAGTTACGATATAGGCCTATGAGACATTTTATCAAGGTGCTTTTCCCTGCGCCGTTGTCCCCAACAATCGCTACTCGCTGACCTGGATTAATCTGGAACGAGATATTTTTCAGCCTCAAATGCTTGTCATTGTCGTATGCAAACGATAAATCCTTGACCACTATGCCATGCTGATTCAATGAAGGAAAATGGATTGCAGGCGTATCCGTTTCTGTTTTTTCTTCCTCGACCTTAATGTTGAGAAAATCAAAAAGATCGGATAGAAGCTTTATATTCTCAAATATTCCTGCAACAGACAAGGAAACGGCTACAGCGACGCCATGAACCGTCATAAATGCCTGTGAGACCGCGACATAATCACCAATGCTGTATCCATTTCTTGAACCAAGCCATATAAGCAGCCCGAAAGTAATTGTCGTAACAGCTGCGTTGGAAAAATCATATGAACTTTGAAGCCAATTTTTTTTTCGTTCAAACGATAATTGAATGTCCATTTGCTTGCTGTATTGTGCTCCCCATTTGCCCAGTAAAAAATGCTGTAATTGAAATACTCGCACTTCCTTGGCTGTTTCTCTTCCTCTCAACAAGTTCATTAAATATGCTAAACGTCTTGAAATTGGTATTAAAACCAACAGCAGGTTGCGCCTCATATTTCCAATATGATGATTGACGAAAAATGGAGGAATGGATATGAGAACCACCAGGATGGCCATGAGATAGCTGAAATTCAACAATACACCGATGATAGTCATGATTGTAATCACGCTTTGTATTATTTGTATGGGTCCATTAAGCAGTTCAATAATCCGTTGGCTTTGTCCCGATGAAGCTCTTTGCAACGTATCATAGAAGCTCCCCGAGTCAAAATACCTTAGTGAAATGTTTGCCGTTTTCTCGGAAATTTGTTCTTCTATAGCAAACCCGATTTTTAACTGCATTTTACTATTGTTATACTGTTCAAGTACCTGAATAGACTGCAATACGAGTAGTAGCAGGGACTGTAACCCAAGAAGCAAGAAAGCTTGATTGACGCTGTGTTGGTAAGTGAAAACATCACTTACACTGTCTACCAAAAGCTTAGTCAGCACGAGTTGTACTCCGGGAACAAAGGCTTGGAATAGACGAATCAACACCAAAATAGTAGTTTCCCGCGGACAAATCCCCCAACAGAGCTTCATCAAACGATACAGATTGACAGAGATAAATCGCAGCCGATGGAACTTTTGCATAATCAGTCTCCTAAGCATTGGAGAACCGCTGACAAGGGAAGAAGCCGGTAAACGCATCGTTTACCAGCTCCCAGCTGATGTTCTCGCAATAGGTTTATTGATGGTCGTAAATATGAATGCTTGATTAACTTGAAATTAGCAAGTTCCCCCTGGGAAGCATTGAATGCTAGGCGTACCAATTGCAAAACGGTTCCGACCCGAAACAATCAACGAATTGTTTGGACCATCAATTGGACTACTGCATCCGCAACATGAGTATTGAGCATAATCGCAATACTTGTAAGATGAATCACTAGAATCCGTAACACAGTTGGAATAATAAGTGCAAATCTTTTTTTCCAGTGCAAATGGTTGAACGGTCGACATTGTCTAAAATTCCTCCTTTTTTTATCACGAGAACTCTTGCTGCGGCTCTATTATCTAAAACAAATAAAAAGTAAAATAATCACATTTTAAAATATTATTTACTTTTGTGATAATTTCAAGGTGAATGTGTTGTATATAGTGAGGATGAAAGAATGTAGTAATATACGGAGGAAATGATGATGGATCTTTTCTATTTTATTCGCATTTTTCTTGGTACCTTGATGATTGCAACAGCTGTTCTCAAGCTTCTATCGTTCCATTCATTTACACTAACCATCAGACAGCTGAACACCGTGATCATCAATCCTGCTTTTACGATTGCCTGCGTTATTGGTCTTGAGATGCTATCGGGCATCTTAATGTTTATTCCTGCACTACACCTGGGAGGATCTCTGCTAATTGTGTTGCTCTCCATTAGCTTTATATGGGTGTCCACTCGTTCCAAAAAGCTGCCCGGAAAAATTACATGCAACTGCTTTGGCAGCTTAATACCAGAAACGTTAGGGGACCACACCATTCATCGCGCCATTATCCTTATTGCACTTGCATTGTTCACTGGAATTATGGAATTCGTGTTTAGCGGCAAGGCCGTTAGTCAGGTTGCCGTGTATCCTGCTGCGCTCGGCATACTTCAAAGCATAGCGATAATTGGCCTGTACGGTCATCTAAGGATCTTGCTTGTGAAGCCAGAACCAGAATAAATGGAGGTGATAAAGTGGTCAACTATGTGCAGTTATCAACACTTCTAGAATGGTGTTTCATTATCTTCTTGTTAATAAACTCCTTATACATGTATCGAAAGCTGCATGAACGAAGCCCCGCGCCCGCTCCCCAGCAGGAATCTCAGCAAAATAATTCACTACCTCTTCATCATATTTTCCCTGTTGATCATCTCATCGACACAACCAACAAACCCATTGAATTACATCCTGTCCAAGTCCAAGGAACCATCCTTATGTTAAGTGTATATGGCTGCAGCAGCTGCGCCGAGCTGTATCCCAATATGAATGCAATCGCCGATGCCTTTAACGATTATCAGGTAGCGGCAATAATGGTCGGTACCGAAGAAGAAATCAATCAAATCACCGATGAGCACCATTTACGCATCCCTATTCATCGTATTGAGATGCATCAAATGGGTAATTTCGGGACCTTCACCTTTCCTTTTTGCTATGTATTGTCTAACGAAGGCCTTATCCTTAATAAAGGTCATGTACAGACAATTGATGAAGTCTCATCATTGCTTGCAAAGGAAGCCGGGAAACTTAACGTTAAGATCAGCTAGCTTTCCTGCAAAAAAATTATGTTCTTCGTCTCTTAAGAAGGCCCAGTGGATAACACAACCCAAAGGGGATTCCTGTATGCCTCAGGGATCACCTTATTTAATGCCCATTTGCTCAAGAAGGCATCTATAGCACAAAAAGAAGGAACGGCAATGCAGGAGCAATTCCCTAACACCACCATCCCTTATGTTTGCCGATCTTTATCAAGCAAGCTATCCCATTCATCGGGCAACGTTGCTCACTTAAATGCCTGACCTTCAATCTTGTCTTCTTTATGCTGCTTATTAGAACGGGAACAATAAAGGCAGCACAGCAATCATGACCACGCCAATGATCATTTGCAGAGGCAAGCCAACCTTCAGATAATGACTGAAGCGATATCTTCCCGCTGACATCACAAGAGCATTTGGAGGCGTGGAGAATGGCGAGGCAAAGCACATGCTCGCCCCTACTGCCACTGCAAATAAGAACGGGAATGGATTCGCGTCAAGCTGAATCGCTGCACTCAGTGCTATCGGTGCAAGCAGCACAGTGCTTGCCGTATTACTGATGAACATCGTCATGATTGAAGTCGTTAAATAAACGCCAATCAGCATCACAAGCGGACCATAGCTTCCGAGCGCGCTGACCAGTCCATCTGACAGCAGCCCTGCCGCCCCCGTCTTTTCAACTGCAATCGAGACGGGAATCATCCCGCCAATAAGCACAATGCTCTCCCAGTTGACCGTTTTATATGCTTCTTCCATATTGCGCACACAGCCCAACGCAACCATCAACACGGCTGCAGCCATGACGGCAACCACAGCAGGCACGATTTCGGTTACGAGCAGCAGCACCATCAGAAGCATGCCCCCCGCTGCAATCGGCGCCTTCTGATCCATCGTCACCTTGCTTGACTCCTCGATCGGTTGACCCACTACGACAACATCAGACTGGTCAGCTGCAAGCAAGGCAATATCCTGCCACGTCCCCTGCACAAGCAAAGCATCGCCAAAGCGCATCTTTTCGTCCTTCAAATGATGAAGCAGATACTGTTCCTTGCGCTGAATGCCGAGGATATTGATTCTATACTTCTCTCGAAAGCCCGAGTGCTTCACGAAGCGGCCAATTAAGGAGGAATTGGGGGTAAGCATGACTTCCGCGATGCCTACATCACGAGTCGCATACTGCTCCCCAACCTGCTGTTCCTCTACTTTCTCATCGGATCGACGTTCCGCTGTATGATGGTCCAATATGATCAGGCCGTACTGATCCGCAAACTGCCGCACCTGTTCAAAGGAACCATTCACATATACAATGTCTTCCGACTCTATCATCGTATCCGGACCAGCAATTTCTTGATTAATCGTCTTGAAAAATTGATTCTTGGCCGAGATTTTGCGGCGAATCTCGATGATACTAAGCCCGAAATGGGCAGGAATATCCAGCTCCCGCAGCGTCTTGGACCGGATTGCAGAATCGCCCGCTACCTGAACCCGGTACAAATTTTGAGTTAGCTGATACTTCTGAGCTAGCTCCTCCAGCGATCGCCCGCTCTGCTTATCCTTCCCAACCTCTTCTTCCTTAGGAAGGAAGCGGCGCAGAAACAGCATGGCAAGTATTCCCGTAATGATGCACACCACGCCTATCGGCGTGAAGGAAAAGAAGGACAGCTTCTTGTATCCGGCACTCACCAATGTCTCCATAATGACGAGATTTGGTGCAGTTCCGATTAATGTAAGCATGCCTCCGAGACTGCTGGAAAAGGCCAGCGGCATGAGGAGCTGCCCAGGATTTATTCGCGCGCTCATGGCCAAGCTGACCACAATCGGCATCATCACCGCTACTGTTCCCGTATTGCTAACAAATGCCCCGATCAAGGAAGTCACGAGCATGACCATGATAAGCAGCCGTGTATCACTTGCTCCACCGAGCTGCAGCAGCTTGCTGCTCACAAGCTTCGCCAATCCCGTATGGAAGATCCCTCCTCCAACCACAAACAAGCCTATCATCATGATAACGACAGCGTTAGAGAATCCGGACAATGCTTCTTCCGCAGTAAGTACGCCTCCCAGCATTAATGCCAGCAGCGCGCCAATCGCAACAAGATCAGAACGCACTTTTCCTGAGACAAACAATATAGATGCTGCACCAAGCGTTGCTAATGTCAAAATCATCGGTCCATTCACACTCTGCTCCCCTACTTTCCGCTGAATCTATTGATGACAGCACAAGTACCTTTAGTTCATCCCACGACTGGATATCCCCTATATTTTACCTACTGCCATCCCCCCTCACAAGATTAATCTTGGGAAGGAGCAATAAGGAAGAGTCCATTTACTCTATTCATCTTGGTTTTTGTAATCCTTTTATAGAAAAATAAAAAATCACTCAAGAGAGTGACTTTTAATCATCATTTCCAGCATGACGAAGCATGTCAATGGGAATAACGCATTCCCTAATGTATTCCTTGGGTGGCTTGTTACCTAACGAATCCCGACAAGCTGTATAATGGAAAAACCTCAGCTAGGTTAAACCGAGCTGAGGAAAATATACCAACAATTTTTGCCGTTAATACTAATGGTAGCTGCTTCATGCTTTAATAACTTCAACCTTTTTATCCCCTGCTGTCTTCGCTGCCTCTAACGTTGTTTCACCTTGGTCAGCGACTATTCCACCTGTAACCAGCATAGAGACAACTAAAGCTGCGGCGAGGGCTGTGAAAATTTTCTTTCTATTGCGATTAATCATGACCATACCTCCATAATCAGTTATGTGATAATCGGCTCAAGACTCATGCTACATATCCTTCTAGCAGGCTACTGAAACCCGTAATTAGGATTTAAAAACACAAGAACTCCAAATCTTTTCCCAAAAAACAATGTACTTTTTAGGAAATATACCTAATGATTGTATTATAACACACTTACAATAATTGCAAATTATTATTTTCCTTAAAATACTATTATTTCCAATCATAAAACAAGATAAAATAAAAGTGATCGCTACCGATATGAGTTTACTTGGCTATGCTCAAAAGCAATCTTTCAATGTTTTGGAGCATTGAAAATGAGCATTTATATTAAACTATCGTCCAGATCTATATATCTTAGGTATTTCGATTGATTTCTCTCCAAGTCATTCTAATCCACACTAACGGAACATCTACTGGGATTCACCTCCCCTAAGACGATTCTCCAAATAAAAAACGCAACCCTATACAGGTTGCGTATTCGTTAATTATTTTGGTGGAGCCAAGGGGGATCGAACCCCTGACCTCATCGCTGCCAGTGGAGAGATGGGGTTTTGTGCGTTAAGGAAAATGCGGGAGAAAGCCTTTTGGGGCAAGGCTTTCTTAAGTTTTATGTTTCTGCATTCGAGTTCGCCTCAGTGCTCGGGAAAGAAAAAGTGTGACCAGAAATGTGACCAACACTGCACAATTTATAACATCATTATTCTTCACTTTTAAAAGAGCACATCCGCTCATTAACAATGTTGGACACCAGAAAAGGAATTCTGTCATATCTCGTCGAATTAGTGACCATAAACAAGTGACAGACAGGAGAGTGTATGTGTTAACTTCACTTCGATATTTAGTTATATTACTTATTGTTATTCTCAGTATTTTTACATATCTATATTTCCGACCCTCAAATGTGCCGCAAACTGATATTTTAAAAACATTAGTTAGTACAGTTCTTGGAGGGTTAATAACAGTATTTGTAACTTTTCGAGTAAACACTTACAACGCACAACAAAAATCAGCTTTGGAGAAGAAAAAAGACACTTACATCCCCATTGATGAAGAACTAAAAGAAGTACTGAAAAAAAGTGAAAAGGTATCCTACTGGAAAAGTTTAAATACAACTTTCGATTTTCCTGAAATTGATAAGCAATTAGAGCGCTCCTATGTGTTTCTACCCAAAAAGCTAAAAACTAATCTTTTAAAACTAAAGAGCTTGGTGGAAGAACAAAAGACAATAAATCATTACAATATTGCAGAAGAAATAATTCTGAACAACTTTGCTAGAGCTCTAAAGGATTGTTATGGAGACAAAGGGTTCATTAGTTATGAAAATCCGGATGAGGGAATTTTTGTTTATGAATTTCCTAAACCATATGAAATTTTGAAATATGAACTTAGTAAACGCGAAACTATTGATAACTTGATTGAGCATCATTATGAAAGATTTGAGTTTTATGAAAGTATACTACGAAGCCATAATGAACCCCTCATAATAGAACTGCCTGATATATATGATAATCGAAGCATTGAAGTGGGTGAATTCATTGCTGAGTTCTACAACTTCTCAGATCAACTTTATGAAAATGAAAAAATCAAATTCAAACGCGAAATATACGAAGAAATCATACAAGAGATAAAAAATGCCTCTACCGAGTTAAAAATCATCTTTAATCACATAAATAAAAAATATGAACGAGACAAATATTGAAACATCCTGTACCACAAATTGTTTTTTTGAACGTTGTATTTCTACGTTCGAGTATGCAGTGGCCCACAGGAAAGAAAAAGTTTGACCAGATGTAATGAAATAAAATTAAGTAGCTCGTACGATTGCTAGTTCTTATAAAAATCCATGTATTTAAAATTACAATGAAACACAGCACCTATAACCAATTCGATCGTCTCATCTTTAAGACCTGCTCGCTTCAATAACATTATATAACTTAGGACTTCCATAAAACGAATATCTCTGGCCTCCTCATCTGTTAATTCCCTATAAAGATTATCATGTGCGATTTTTGCGCGCAACTTAGATAATCTAGAAGCTAACTCCTTAATTTTAAAACCGTGAGGAAACAGAAAGGTTATAGATTCTTTGAAGATATCTTCTATTTTATAATATGCATTGATAATTTTCTTTTCTTGACCGTATTGAGTTCCTAACTGAGAAATTCGATTTCGGGCATTATCAAGAAAGGTACGTTCAATATCGTTTGCTGTATTTTTTTTCAATGCCTGTATGCAATTAAGCAAGTCATTTTTTACTGATCTCAGAAGCTCATCATTTTGTTGCAGATATTCTTCAGAATTTTTATTACATTCATATTCAAATGAAGCAAATATTGATAAGTATCTCTGTACGTCGTACTTATATGAATCATCTTCACTCAACGGAAAATGTCGAATAGAGAAATCTTGGTCATCTGACACTAGCTGCAATATTTGATTAATATACGGTTTAAATATTTCATACTCTGAGTCACTTGTTTTTCTGTAATCTTTGGTAATGTAAATGTTCGAATACATAATACCCAATATAGATTTATCGTGTGTTTCAGTAGGACCAAATAATTCAATCGGCTTCAGATTAATGTTTTGTTGGTATCTAACCAACTTAAGAAATTTCACAATTGTCTCATATAAACCAAAAATAAAGTTGATATTACTCGTACTGTCAAATTCTACTCTGAGATGTGGATGAATTTTCAAATCGCTTGCGATTCCTTTTTCCAAAATATTTCCATAATATAGTGTCGCAGTTATCCTTTTTTCAGAGTAAGTAAAAATAAAGTCATCTGCCTTTATTTTATCGTACAATAAATCAGTATCGAGCGATTCTCCTGCACTTTTCTTTCGGAAGAAATATTTTGATGGACTAAAGAAAACATCGATATCATCCCCAGTGATAGTAAAACCAGTAACATTATATTCACCAATTAATGCTACGTTATATTTAGTAACAAATCTAAATGAATTATCCCCACGTGGTATTATTTGTTTAACATAAGCAACTGACTTCTTGTAAATCCGATTTTGATACTCAAGAAAAAAATTTGTTTTGTGGCAGTATTGGAACATGGTCCTAATATCTGATTCGTTTTTTGGAGTTACAATTAGACCATCATCAAGTCTTGAATATACGCATTCAATTCCTTCAAAGCAGAGATATCCTTGCTGCATACTATCACCCTATCATATTTGAAAATGGTCAGTATTTTTAAATGGACACACGAGATAAATCATCTTCGTGTGTCCTAAATCTTTTTTCTAAATATCTCCAAAATAATTAGCCTTCTTAATGTGTTCAATTAAGTCTGCAATATCTTTTTTGAGTTCATCTGAGTAATGGACAAGCTGCCATCTTTCAACTATAGACTTGGCAATACTAGCCTTTTTCTTTGAAAGATCATCAGCTATGCCCGTCAATTGCTCAGGTAGTAATTGACAGCCATCATCAAAAATATATTTTTTAGCGTAGTGTTCATCAAATGATTCATATAGTCCCAAACTTGTTTCATCAAGTGTATACTTTAGATTCTTTCTAGTTCTCTCACGTGTACCAGTTTTCACATAAACATACTTTCGTAGGTATTCTTCAGAAAATAATACATCATCCAATAAAGATTTTGGTATGTAATTCTCTATTTCTCTACCTTTAGTTACCCAAATATACGCATAGTCCTTTAAAGATCGACCATCATCAAATGTTGTTTCAGCAATGCGCTGAATTAATTTGCTCACCCTACCTTTTAAATCAGCGTCTTTATGTTTTTTATCAGAATCACAAACAATGACAGAATATCTACTTGTTCTAAGCACATTGATATAATCTTCATTATCTATTAAATCATAATTAGCCAAATTAGCACCACCATACATTAGAAAACTATAGTGCTTACCTTCAATTAAGTCTGAATTATCTTTTATCCATTTATTCAGATAAGTTCGATCACTTGGCCCCTCAACCCAAATCACAGAATTACTTTGCAGTAGTTGTGATGGCCGAATTCCAAGTTCATCAAGTAAACTGTATTGTTCTAAAACCTCAGTACACGGAACGATATTGGATGCATGAACATCTCTTCGATAGATTCGATGAATACTCCAGTTACTATTAACTTGATCTATTAAAATTGATGAATGAGTTGAAATAAAGAAACGATGGTTGAGAAAAGTATCTTCCATGATCTTTACTAATTGAACAACAGCCTCTGGATGAAGATTGCTTTCTGGCTCTTCAATAAATACATTCAATTGTCTCTCGCGATTTAAATGAAGATATGAGAGCAACATTACAAGTTGCGAAACACCAGTTCCTAGATTTTCTAATGAAGCTGAAATTTCTTTTGTACCCCGTCTTATATAAAATCTCAACTTATCATTTGTAGGATCAAGAACTATACTTGGTTCTAAAAGAATGGTTTTTAACCATTCTTCAAGGCAATTTTTAAATTCTCTCCACTCTGTATCGTGTTCATTCCTAACTCTGATAATTTCTTGAACGATATTACTACCATCAAAGTCACTTTCAATGAACTCTGAGCTATTCCTTGAATGGTGTCTGACTGGATCAACAAATACCAAACTTTCAATAAAGTTCCTCCAATAAATAACAGTTTCGAGAGGATATCCAACTCCTTCTACAGGATTTTCATATGACATACTTATTGGATTTAATACCTTCGGATTATTTTCTTTAAACTCTTCAAGTAAACATAGATCATTTTCATATTTAACAGCGAAGCAACTTTTACCCTCGCCAATCATATGATGTGCTTTTAAGTTTATTTCTTTTGACTGATGTAAAGTGGGTATCTCTTTCTCAAAATTAAAAGAGTCGATCCCCTCTAACTGTATATTACAAATAATATCCTGTCCTTCGTACGACCATGTATCACTTACATTAAATGCGGAAGGTATAGAATTCAGAAGATCATATTCTCCCAGTCCGTCTTTTCGTTTCCGACTTGCAGAAGCACTTGTAATTACATTTCGAATTTGAAATAAATATTTGAATATATTTGATTTGCCTGCATTGTTCGGACCAATTATAAGATTAATTTTTTTAAAATCTCCAATAGATACTCCCTCATCACTGGAAAATGATCTCCAACCGCGGACATTGATTGATTTGATGTTCATTATCTATTCCTTTTTTTCTAAATTTCTTTCCCGGGTTATCCACCTTTTAGCTATGTCATCAACTTTATAACCTGGAGGGGGGCCATCCACCCAAGACTTATGAAATCTAACATCATTACTTTTTGGTTTAGGCTCTGGAAGATCAAATTGAACTTTTCCCGGCAAAGTCATCGCATCTCCAGTCACCAATGCTTCCCCATCTCTTAGACTAGAAAGGACATCTGCTTGATCACCTAATGTATCAGGCAGGAGACGCCTAATTTTATTTTGGTCCATATCGTTTGTAAGCCTTAGAGTAATGAAAGTTCCGCATTGTGAAAGAACTGTTGAAGAGATATTTGATGGCCTTTGTGTAACTACTATAAGGCTCAAACCGTACTTACGGCCTTCTTTAGCTACTTTTTCAACTCTTTCCAGACAGAGAGAGTATTTTGAAGCTGAATCTTCAGGAATATATGTATGAGCTTCTTCCAATATCAATGCAATAGGTAAGTTTTCAGGATCCATATCCCAATAACGATAATCGAAACATAATCTAGTTAAAACGCCAACACAAATAGTTCTTACTTCGGCTGGTAACCCACTTAAGTCTAAAACAGAAATATACTTCTGTTTTCCTGATTCAAGTCCTAGTAAAAATGTAAAGTACGCGGACAAACTTTTTTTATTAGAAACGTCCGTTTTTAAGAATGAAAAGCGAGTATCGTTTTGAATGCTTTGGAACTTCAGAAGCATTTTGTTAAAAGGATCTTTCTTTGTTTCTGATGTTTCTTTATCTCTCTTTTTTTCAATATCACCAAGAAACTCTTCCATACTGAAAAATACAGGACTGTCTACAGAAACTTTGTCCTTTTCTGCTTCAGCAACTCCCTTTTTCTTAAGAGATTCAATTAATTCTTTAATGTACATTTTTTGAGTCCCACCCGCTTCAGGGTAGTAGATGTTAATAAATTCGTCCAGATCTAAGAACCAGTACGGCAAAGAGAATTTATCCCAATCAATGCAGTTTGACTTCTCTTTCCATTTCCCAGAGAATGCATTCCGATACTCATTGTGAATATCAAAAAACACCAATCTTGGTTGAGGATAATTTTCCAGAATTGATTGGGCGATTCTTGCAACTGTACTGCTTTTCCCGCTACCTGTAGTCCCAACAATCGCAGTATGTCTTCCGAGCAACTTGTCAAGATGTAGATAGGCGTCACCGGCCCCTTTCATGGAACGTTGACCTACTTTGAAATATTTTTTCTTCTCTCGCTCATTAAGATTTATCCCCAAGAGGAAATTCACTTGATCCCCATTCAATAAATACGCATCACAACCAACCGTCGGTAATTTATTCACGCCTCGTGTAAACCTATTGTTTGCATCAGTACTTCCTACTATAGCTACCTCAACAATTTTATTTTCAATTATTGACTCCCGACGTTCAACTTCCTCTATTAAGACTCTTGTTATTGTGCAAATAGTATCTCCATGAAATCCACCACAATTAACAAATGAACCAACCTCAGCATGCAGTGTTGTTTCTCCATCAATACTTTTTAAAGATTCTGCTTTAATTGTTAATTTACTACCATCTACACAATTAACTTTTCCAAATCCCAAAGATTCTTTTCTTAAGTCCATTTGCGCTACTCTCCTTAAGAACATTAATAAAGGTTATTTTATGATTCTCTGTGAAAGAGTTAAACTTCATTTTGACGTGGAAATATCTCCTATAGATAAAGGTTCGACATTTTCCGTCTTTTCCCTTCCCTGTAAACAGGAAATTAGACCTCTATAAATAAGATAATTGGTACTTTTATGAATAATAAATCTATATTATATCCCTGATACCTATGCATGATAGGTAGTCCTCGCAAGAGACTAATCATGTAGGAGCCGGATCCAATCCAATGTGTCCGGCTCTTTCTTATCCCAAATCCAATTTCAGGAGGAGTCCAAATGAACCTTCAGCACAATGAAAATTTGAAATCGCTTCTGTCCCAATCCCTCAGGGAGCAACAGGACAGCTACACGATCCAGCAGCTTTTTGAACAGTTTCCAACGACCATGGAACTATTAGATGTTTCCGAACAGCAATTAACAACGATTAAAGGTATTGGCATAAGAAAAGCTCGACAAATCACTGCAATGCTTAAGCTGGCAAAAGCACTCACAATACCTACCAGCGAACCGTATACCGTCCGAACCCCCAAGGATGTGTATTCCTTGCTCTCCCAAGACCTTTGCCATCTGACCAAAGAGCATTTCATATGCCTGTTCCTAAACACAAAGAATCGCCTCATTACTAAGGAGATTATCTCTATTGGCTCTCTCAACGCTGCAATCGTCCATCCAAGGGAAGTCTTCCGAGCTGCAATTAAACGTGCCAGCGCCTCCCTGATCTGCGCTCATAACCATCCGAGCGGGGACTCTACTCCGTCTCCAGAAGACGTTGAATTAACAAAAAGGCTGGTGAATACAGGCCAAATCATTGGCATAGAAGTGTTAGATCATATCATTATTGGGGGGAATAACTTTGTCAGTCTTAAAGAAAGAGGCCTAATGTGAATATGAGCGGGTGAAGATTAACCCTTGATAGAATCACTAAAAATGTGTATATTAATTCTCAAACATTGCTTTTCCCCACTTAATAATTGGAACTCGCGATTTCAGCAAAGGTTCCACAGCCGCAAAGCCTTCAAGCTTTGCATTAGCTGCCAATAATATCCAACATTTGACGCAGACACAAGACAACTTTAAAGATTCATGAGGAAATGTTTATTTCTCATGCAGTCTTACAGTTGCCTTCGTGGTAGGCGTCTTTTTTATTGTCCAAAAAAGGGGGGGATTCCGTATATTTAGCAGCAGTCTAATCTAAACAAATAATCACGATATCGTATCCACAGGTACTTTTTTAATGGCTCTATCATATTGAAGCAAAGATAGTAAAATTCTATTCTTTTTATGGAGGTGATGAATATGAACCCAAGACAGAATATCGGAGAGAAAATTCGGTACCTCCGACTCCAAAGGGGAATGAGTCAAGAACAATTGGCACTCAGCTCATCGGTTAATATCAGTTACCTAGGACAAATTGAGCGAGGAGAGAAAAACAATTGCACTATCAACACTCTTGAAAAAATAGCTACTGGTCTTGGTTGCTCTCTTGAAAGCTTATTTGGTACCGGAACGCAGCCAAACGATCAGACAAAAGATAAAAATGCTGTCCTTGCTGTACTTACGACCGACGATTTAAAGAAACTTATCATTGATACCATGAAAAACAATGTGCCCAATCATCCGGCAGATTGCAAGAATAATAAACCCACAACAAAAGGAGATCATTCAATATGAAAATCATCGGTATTCTTCTCATAATCATTGGAGCGGCGGGAATTTTTATGGGGAGTTCAATGTTTGGTGACATTGGTATCGCAGCCATAATCGGCGCAACATCTGCCCTTTTATCCGGTATTGGCTTTCTGCTGAAAACAAAGAAAGTCAGCTCAAAATAGTCTCAAGTACTTATCACACTTCAAAAGGAGCAGAAAATGAAAGTTATTGGAGTACTGCAAATACTGTTAGGTGTAGCAGGCCTTATCATCGGTAGTTTTATGGTAGGTGACATTGGCCTTGCCGCCATGATAGGTGCATCTTCAGCACTGTTATCCGGTGTTAGCTTCCTGCTACCGGAGAAACAATCAATCAAAATGAGGAAAAAGCTGAAATATAGCCTAATTGCTCTTAGCCTCCTCATCCTGCTTTTATTTGTGGTAGGAATTGTTATGAGCGATGAAAGCAGCGAGCCAAAGAGCAAGGGTATACTCTTGACCTCCGAACAGTTCGATCAACTTTATGTAAATGCAAAGCCATTTGAAGGTTATCAGGTTGATTTTTATGGTCGAGTGTTTCAGTCGCCCGAAAAGACAGACAAATTCCAATCGTTCCAAGTGTATGCACGAAACGACGATAGTAAAAATACAATAGTACGCTTGGACGATACGACTCTTGACATTCAAAAAGGAGACATTCTGCATATCGTAGGCGAAGTTCAAGAATTGTTTCAAGGGAAAAACGCTTTTGGTGCAACACTAAAAATTCCGGTCATTGGAGTAAAGAATGTTGAAAAGGCAGACTACGCTACTGCATTTGCTCCTTCTATTAAGACGCTCGAAGTTAAGCAAATACAAAATCAAAACGGGTACATCATGGAGATATCCAAAGTGGAA
Organism: Paenibacillus sp. 1001270B_150601_E10; assembly: GCF_015558675.1. Lineage (GTDB taxonomy): Bacteria > Bacillota > Bacilli > Paenibacillales > Paenibacillaceae > Paenibacillus_B. The sequence goes on from NZ_JADMOL010000001.1 coordinate 816,497, forward strand.
TTGGCTAAGCAAGAAACTCGTGTTTATCTCAAAATCAGTAACGAGTCGGCAGACACCATTGATTTTCATACTTACTCGTCTGTCCTGATTCAAGAAGGAAAACAGTACGAGAGAACAAGTAATACTTATGCCGATTATCCTGAAATTAATTCGGACAACATTCGCCCCGGAGTCACAGCAGAAGGGATCATCGTATTCCCAGCCATAAATGTGAACGGAGAAAATTTCAAAGCAACGTTCGAAGGCAGTAGCGATAACTGGGAGGTGCGTACAGAACCGTTTACTTTTGAAATTCCTCTAAAGCACGAAGTGGCTTCATCAACTGATGATAAGGAAGTCGCGGCGGAAACAACGAAATCGGAACCCGTCAAGCCGAGCACAAAAAAGCCGGTTGCATCTGAAGCAACAAGTAAACTGCAATCTGAACCTTCTCCATTGCCGAATAGTCTTTTTGGCGGGAAGATTCCAGGGGTTCCTTCAGGAATTGGGGATAGCACGATCACATTATTCGATTTGAACGGCGAAGTGCTTCAGGAAGTGGATACCGGAACAGGATTCGCCTATCAGTTCAATGATGTCGTTTATTATACGACGAGTCAATTGAATATTAACGGCAATATCACTGAGGGCGAAGTTACTGCTATGAGATTTATCGATGGACATACAGTTATAGGTGTCAAGATTGGAGAATCGACACCACAGGATGTTATCGATAAATTAGGTGAGCCTGACGAGAGTGAGTTTTCGGACTTGGACGGCAGTTACACAATTCACTACTCATTCGGCAACTACAGCCTCGAGTTTTACGGTCCTGATCAAGATTCACCGATATCCGATGCTCTTTATAAAGAGTACTAATCAAATGAAAAGAGGTTGAACGATGCAAAAGAAAATCACGGCTATTTGCTTGTCCTTACTCATGGTATTTTGTATGTCCCAAGTAGTTCATGCAGCAAGTGAAATCGGAATCAAACTTGTCGGTCAAAAAGAAGGCTTTGTACATACCCCAGTTGCCGTAAACGAAGTTGCAGTCTTTCCAATTGCTCAAATCTTTAATTTCCTTGATCCGTCTGGGACAGAAACCGTTGAATGGGACGAGTCCCCTCCACATTCTTTCGTGAGTTTTCAGGGAGAATGCTTTAGGATCACACATGGTCTTACAGAGATTCAGGAATATGAGCTGGACGAATCTGGTGCTTGTATAAATCCGACGGGAAAGCTATATCAGCTTGAAGCACCAGCCACCTATTTAGACGATTATAGGCTTGGGATTTTCGTCCCATTAAGCTTTATCAACGATATCGTAGGCAACTCAACATACGGAAAGAAGTTCCAAACCCATTACACGGAAGATGGTAATTTAGAATTCAGCTTGTTGACAGGGGACGGAACCGGTACCGAACAAACTGCGAATCCTGTAACTCTAGCCATGCAAATCAACAACCCTTGGTTACTGACGGAGGACGACGGTCAATTATTTGATGACTCGGACCATAGTGTGACCCCAATTGTCAAAAACGGCTCCACCCTGCTTCCTATCGCGCCGATCATAGAACAACTTGGCGGAAGCGTTAGCTGGAATAATAAAGAAAGGAAAGTAACGATAACGTTGAATAAAAACACAGTTGAACTTTGGATTGATAGTAAGTCAGCAAATGTAAATGGCGTGAAAAAAACATTGACCGTTCGTCCCACCGTGATTAAAGGGCGCACGATGCTCCCCGTTCGATTTATCACTGAAAATTTGGGGGCAAGGATAGCTTGGGATGGGGAAATGCAGATGGTCCTTATATACAACGGTGGCGCAGAAGCTAAAGAAAGCGATTGGCTTGTATATGGTTATAAACTTGCTTTACTTGACGGCTTTCAAAAGCAGGAGGACAATCGTCAAACTCTTGCAGACGCAGTGAAAGACATACAGAAAGAACACGAAAAAATTCAATACAATGACAACGATCCTTTGGATTATCAAAGGAATCTAATCCATATTGGCGATACTGTTGGAAAAGGAACTTTCAGCGGTATAGTTAAGGAAGTTCGCGGCGCGAAAGTTCTGGTGTACTGGAACCGAGCCTCCTTCCTAGTAGAAAAAGGAAAGGAGGAAGAAACAGCCCTGCTTTTCGGTATCGACTGGTTGAATAATCAATGGATGGAAGCTAAAACCGTAACCATCGAAGGTTCGGGATACTAATTTCAAAGAGAAAGAAGCATGTCTCGAGAGAGGAGGTGAAAAATACCACATGAGCGATAAAATTATCATTGAAACAGCCGGAAAAACAGCAGTCACTGGTGGGAGTGCTCTTGCAGGTGGTGCAGTTGGCGCTGCTCTCGGAACGCTGATTTTTCCTGGAGTTGGAACAGCTCTCGGATACTTGTTTGGAACTGGAGGTGGTGTAGCAGGAGGATGGAAACTCACAAAAAAATGGTTTAGGTAAACTCAAAAAGGAGAGGTTCATCGATGAGCAACGACAAGTGGGAGCAAATGAAAAATGCAGCGACTGATGCCGTCAGCAAAACGATCAGCAACAATTTCGATGTCATTAAAACAGCACAGGAATTGAACGATAAGTATGGCAAAGATTCCGACAACAAGAAATAGAGAATGAAGGAGAGATAGTCCCCTTCATTGTCCTTCTACCCTCATATAAAATTATTGTTTGAACAGAAAATTAATCGCTAATAGGGTCATAAACCACTGCCAATTTCATGTAAAAGGTTAGGAAGTCGCTGAATCTTCCACCATACAAGGATTGTAATAGGGTTTATGCCCATTTTTTTATATGTTTAACGGCCTCATTAAACCGTTTCTTTCTACCTTCGTATTCGTCCCTGGCTTTCCAAACCGATCTTTTCCGATTAATCAGTTCCAGAATTTCAATCATACATTCCCGATCTTTCAATTTAAAATCGGAATCGCTTATCAAACGTCTTGCTTCCTGCAACGTATAGTAATCCTCATATCCAACCGTTTTCTCATAGTACGATAATAGCACCTTCTCTGACAACTCTTCACGGGAAAAATCCAGCAAAGACCTGCCTTCAATGCCATAGTAGTATTTAAGGTTATTCACTTTCCTTTTTTTACACTGCACTTCTAAGCGAATGATCTGTTCTGCTTCCCGTAAGTCAGGAAATTTATCACCGAATACCTGAGCCATCTGAAAACGCTTATTATAAAAATGAACCAGTACGGATTGATTTTCTATTCGGAAAGCATTTTTATAAGGTTCTTTTCGTTTTGTGCGTGGATTATCCTCTAAGCACATTTCAAATGTTTTTGGCTTGTCAGCGCGACGGATCAGCTCCATGTACCTGTCCATATACGGTGTTTGAATATTAACGCAATAGTCAATTCGGTCAACCTTGTATATTGATATGTCATCAAATACAAACGGACTAATAAATCGATTGAATGCACTTAAGCGAATCTGCTTATAAACACGTTTTACAGGATTCAGCAACTTCTTGAACGCTTTTGATATCGTCTTGTAATCCCCATAGTCGCTAACCTCCACATATTGGTGCTTATCAGACAGCCGCTTTGGATTTAGCCTTATTTCAAGCACTTTATAAACGAACTTCTGATCATCGCTCCTATAGTGGTAGTCCTTCAAGTAAACTAATAGTCCATTGTCTTTGAAAAGCTCGAATGTGGTCCACGAAATATTCCCCCATTCTTTCTTATAAAACTTTGCATTCAGTTCCTTTGAGCATGTTTGCAATGCCCTGAATAAAGCTTCCTCAGTAAAGAAATCTATTGGAATTGCTAGCAATACGGTATGATAACCAATCTTCATGCAAACACATCCTTTTCTGAATGTGTTTGCGCACTTTTATTTTCTTACAAACTAAATCAACACCATAGGATCATCGATTGTAGAACGATTGATATACAAAATATTACTATAAATAATATAGATATGTATTGCGTTGATTTTAGCTTTACTTTTGAGATTGGAACTCATTAAATCTTACTTTGTTAATCATAAACACCCTTTCTTTCAATGGAGCAGTTCTTCGATCAGCGCGCTTTAAGTTTGTCTTTGCTCTTATTTCGTTACTTTCGAGAACGCCTGCTTCTATCAAGTAATGATCTAATTCCTTTTCAGCAGTTTTAAGCTTAATCCCATTACGATTGAAATATGCACGAATCCAACTCCATGTTTTCGAGTAGATCAGATAATAGTAATCATTGTCTTCCCAGCCCCAATCATTGGATTCGTCAGAAGATTTCTCCGGGAAGGAGAGTAATTTGATTTCAGATATATACTGGCTCTGAGCTTTCAAAAACAGCATTGCATCTGAATCTTCCTTATGACTGGATTCATTTGCAATTTTCCTTATCGAGAGTATTCTTCAGTCATACTGGTAGTTAGAAATATGCTCGACTGCCTCATCGTCTTCAAGCCACTCGTCATTATAAAAAACCTTCTTGGCTTCTTTCTTTAGGATACGCGAAGACAACTTTATTGCAATCCTCAGATACCTATATAAGTCTGGCTTATACACAAAGAAATCACGGTCAATATATGCAGTGGTTAGCCAATTCCCTTTCTCGATTGCCTCGTCACTTAGATTTACAACAATACGCTTATACTTCTCATCATTGAATTGCGAATATAGTTCTACTGCAATCCCGGCTTCATTGATCCTCTCTCCATCATCAATATATAGGTTATGTGTAGGGAGAATAAAGAAGTTGCAAACTCTAGTCTCGTTTTCTTTGTTTTCAGATTGTAATACGAGGTACGCTTCATCATCAAAATATAGATTTTCTTTTCGAAGAATTCTGTTTATCTTTGTCCTAATGTCATCCAACCTATATTCAAAAACAGAATTCTTCACTTTCTCCACATACTTTTCAATAAAGTCCTCTGACTGATACTTCTCCATGACGCACCACCTACTATTTTATTCGGTTTTATGGTTATGCCGTATTATTGGCGAGATACAATCTAACGAATAATAAATTATTATGAGCCAAACAAAAGTGTAACAATCAAATTCAATGTGACGGGAGGGAGAGCTAAAAAATGCTCAAAATCAGTTGATTTTGTACTCAGTCTACCATAATCAAAACTTCAATTACAGCTTTGGGAACGTGGGAATGCGGGAAATGTGGGAATAGTAGTAGCGTTATACATGCGATCAAAGCAGTATCTAAGGCAGTTTCATGTATATATTATTTCTTGGAATACATTGAGAGGATGTGTGTCAGTGTTTACAGACTACGATGATGTTATAACGCTTTCAGACATGATGGAACTATTAGCAATCGGTCGGAATAAAGCTTATGATTTGCTGCGTTCTGGACAAATTAAATCATTCAAAATTGGGAAAGCATATCGGATTCCAAAAGCAGCGATCAAGGACTTTGTACTTTCCCAATCGAAGATGAGCACAGCATGTTACAAAGAGTTAGTTGAAAATGAATAAAGCCTATTGATGAAAGCTGTGGCCTTATTGTCGCAGCTTATTTTGTTTTTATCGACATTGAGGAAGGTTCAAACGATGAGTAGCAATAAGTCGTATACACTGGAATGTGAAGGTTGTCTCATTCGCTTGGTTGTTTTTGCACAACAACACTTGAAATTGGCATTGGAATATAACCAACCCGTTACTTCTATTCACCGAAAAGAAATAATCAAGTTAGAGATTGAACTGCTTTAGCAGAGCGCGACAGCTACCTGCATATGATTACGACCAAATAAAAAAATTCAGTTAGTAACAATGTAAATCGGCTGGGGCTTAATGCTCTGGCCTATTTGATTTTCAAAAAAACGGAACGGAGGCATTTAAACATGCAGATGAAAGTTCATAAGGATGAAAAAACTGGGAGATTCTGGTTTGTCATTAGCGCCGGAAAGGATGAGAAAGGAAACCGCAGACAAATTAAAAGACGCGGCTTTAAAACAGAAAAAGAAGCTATGCATGAAATGAGAAAAATTATGCAGCAACTCGATGACCATACTTACGTTAAAAGTAACAATTTGAAGTATGTTGAGTTTCTTGAAGGGGAATGGTTGGCCAGCAAAGAATTGAAACTCAGAAGCGTTACCTTTAAAACCTATAAATCCAATATTAAAAAGCATATTGCCCCCTATTTCAAAAATCAGGAAATGGGTAAAATTGCAACGGTAGACATTGGAAAATTTTATGCTTTCCTCCTCAAAGAAACCGGTCTGTCCGAACGTTCGATTCAGGACATTCAGAAAATCGTAAAAAGTTCTTTTAAGACTGCGTTCAAACGCAAATACATTGCCTACAATACCGCCGCTGATGCTGAAGCTCCAAAAGTCCCTCATAAGGAAATGGCCGTATGGAATTTGGATGAAGCTGTCCGATTCCTAAAGCTTGCTGAGGAAGATGAACTGCATATTGCATTCTTGCTCGCTTTGACAACAGGAATGCGTCAGTCCGAAATATTAGGTCTTCGCTGGAAGGACATTGATTTTGATGAAGGCGCTTTACGTGTGCGTCAGACCTTAAGTCATGATGGTAAAGAACTGGTACAAGCAACAAAAACCAAATCGAGCGCAAGAACGATTACTTTAATTGAACGAACATTAGATGATCTGAAAAAACAACACAAGAAAATTATGAAGCAGAAGCTTGCGGCTGGTTCAGATTATAAAGATAATGACCTAGTCATCTGCACAAAATCAGGCAAGCCCCTTAACCCTCGAAATTTACTTCGAAACTTTTACCGACTGATCAAGAAAGCAGATGTCTCATGCATCCGCTTTCACGATCTCAGACATACAGTCGCCACACTCATGTTAGCCCAAAACATAAATCCCAAAGTGGTAAAAGAAATTCTTGGCCATTCCGACATTAGAGTAACTCTTGATACGTACTCTCATGTTTTGCCTTCTGTTCATAAGCAGACTGCTAAACAATATGGGGAAATGTTATTCAGATAATCATTTATCCTTCACTGATGGATTAAAAAAAATTCCTGAAGGTTCGAATCAGTGTTCTTGAAGGATTTTCATTGCGACCAAATGAGTGTCCACGACGAGGTTCTTGGTCGATCAATGCCCACTAAAAAACAAGGGGCTGTCCAGAAAGTCAGTAAAATCCGACTACTGGATGCCCCATTTTTTACATTATTGTAAACCTCGATTTCAAACCATCAATCGTTGCATTTTCCAGCACTTCATTATGTGGAACCAGTAAATATGACCATGCTTTCCCTTCATTTTTGAGCTCATGATCGGTCGCATGTTGGCACCATTTAACTACAGCATTTGCTTTGTCTTGGACGACCTCATTTGCGATCTCACTTTCCTTTTTAACCTCAACGATGTATTTGTTTGTTTTAGTCTCCAGGACAAAATCAGGATAGTAAGTTGAGTTATGGCTGTAATAAATCCTAATATGGCTCTGATTCATCGATGGCTTGAACCATTTCTCAACGTTTGGATCATTTTCACAAATTATAGCAAACCGCCGCTCGCTATCTGAATCAAATTTCTGCTCTTTATACAGACACTTGAGAAAACCGCCGAAAACCATGCTTCTAATTCGATTTCTGTCATTTACAGGTTCCCTGAATGGGCGGACTCCTTCTTCGGAGGCTGATGTATAGTAAGTATTCTTTAGAGTCTCAAAACCTTTTGGAATCGTTACTTTATAATCAACGGCTTTTGCGAAGTAGTGCGACTTCATCTGAGCATAAACGAATTCACCAAGCTTGGAACGATTGTATAGGAGAACGTTACGTACTTGCTTATCATCAGATAAATAGCTTTGAAGATGTTGAACCAACTGGTTTGATAATTTGTAAAGCAGTTCAGCGTGCTCATCGTAAGATACATCGGGATATTCAGCTAATATGGATACCACATAGTCTTCAAGCCGATCTTCGTAGTAATCATTCTCATATCGTTGCAGAGTTTCGCGTTCGCTTGTCCGTAAATGCTGAATTAAAATATGATCATCGACAGGCAACAGATTAATGCCATTGGCATTGAGATCAAAATCTTCATATCCCCATTGGAGACCACCAACCGGCTGGACAATAATTCTAGGGATATCAATGCTATGTTGAATCGTCTTCTCAACGAAAATCTCAACGATCTTCTCAATCATTTCTTCTCGTTGTTCTGGAAATAAATCCAATTCAGTATGAACATACGCTGCCTGTACCTCACGCACAAGCTGTTTTTTGATTTCTGGAGTTTCCAGTTGCTTGGATGAAGAAAGGTACTCAAATTGCTGAACCTTTGTTTGTACTAAATGTGTAATCTGCTGAATATTCGATTGTACAACCGGGTTAGTGCTATTTAGATGCTCTGTACCAGTTCTTTTATTGATTTCATTTACGATTGTCTTTTCAACAGCTTTTGCCACAACTTCTTCAATAGCTGGTAGGGCGGCAATAACCTTCTTTTGCTCTACAGCCACATCTTTTCCGATTATAACACCGCTTCGAATGATGGAGTTTGGATTGTTCGCTTCATCGACGATATCCTGAAACTTATCATGAGCAATAATCGTTAGTCGGTCAACGGATTTTACTCCTGTACGTTTACCATAAGGAAGCCGCAATCCTCTCCCTATTGATTGCTCTACCAACGTTTTTGAATTCGCTGCGCGAAGTGGGATGATCGTATACAGATTAGTTACGTCCCAGCCTTCTTTTAGCATGTTGACATGAATAACGATCTCCGTGGCGGTGCTTGGATTCTCAACAGACATGAGCTGCTGAATCGTTTCGTCCTTTTCTTCACCACGCTGGTTAGAGTGAACCGTAATGACTTTGTTCTTGTATCTCCCTTCAAAGAAAGAATCGGATTGAATCGTTTGTAAAAGCAATTGCGCGTGATCTGTATCCTGCGCGACAATCAGAACAAACGGCTTGACTATAGCTTGTTGGTATTGCCTAGCGTAAATCTCCAGTTCCACCTTCGTTTCCTCGTGGACAAGAATACCGTCTTCCAGCTTAATCCGTTCCAGTTCTTCCTCGGAAAACTGTGAAGCATTAAAGTTTTCTCGCGTAGCTACCGCTGGTTCTTTGACAAATCCGTCTTCCATTGCCTTATGTAAAGGATAGCTGTAAATGACATTGTAGAATGGAATGGACTTCGAGCCGCTTTCTACTTGAGGAGTTGCCGTCAGTTCCAAACCTAATACCGGATTTAATTCATTCAAAACCTTTATTCCCGCAGAAGCTCTATAACGATGCGACTCATCCATCAGAAGCACCAAATCGGGAAGGGAAGAAAGGTATTCAAAATAGCTTTGTCCAATATATTCTTGCAATCTCTTAATGCGCGGCGAATTGCCGCCGCGCACTTCGGAGTTAATTTTTGAGATGTTAAAAATATTGATGTGGACTTCTGTTTCACCAAAAATGCTTTGTTTTCGTACACCAAATCCATCTTCGTAGTTTTCTCCAGTAATAAGAATTGGCTGATTCGATGCAAATTCAGCGACTCCTTTGAAAACATATTTGGGTGTATTCGGGGTGAAGTCCGCAATCAGTTTGTTGTAGATCGTCAAGTTTGGCGCAAGAACGAAAAAGTTCTTCATGCCTTTTGCGATATGAAGATATGAAATAAAAGCCCCCATTAATCTCGTTTTCCCAACTCCGGTAGCCAGAGCGAAGCAAAGGGAAGGGAAATCACGCTCGAAATCGTCAACGGATGGATACAATGCTTTTGTATTATTCAGTTGAGTAAGCAAAGATTCAGATGTATGTTTACCAAGTTCCAGAACATCTAGCAAATCTGCTAATATTTCGAGAGAATCTCGTTGTGGCTTCCTCAAGCTTAATCGGGCTGAAATCGAGTTCACATAGCGATTCATTGACCGTCCCCCTGTTCAGCCGAGTTTAGTTCGTTTAAACCGTGTTTTTGTGGATTTTCTGCAATATCCAAACTGTAGTCGTCTTTCCCAAATTCACATCGTTTTAAGATAGAAGTTGGAATTTTCTCGAATGTCATTTGAGGATAATCATTTGGATTCACAGTATAAGCCTTGCAACAAATCAGTAACGTTTCATCCGCCGTCATCTGACTTTGAATTTGGTCTGCTGTTTCTCGTGTTATCAATTGAGTTGTTGTATAAATGAAATCCAGTTCGGTAGATTGACCCTGCTTCCAGTAAAATGATTCATCAGGCTTAAACTTGAAGCCCTTGTGTTTGCACATCGCTTCGGCAAGCATAGCAGAATTGTAGTCATTACTTATAACCCAATTACCAAATTTGTCTTTCTTCAACAAGCTTGGGGCAAGATGAAAATATCGGAAGCCGCCACCCCCTTGCCAGTTTACTGCCTTACTTATGCCGCTTTGATCTTCGCCATCAATGACACTTCTTAAACGAGGGATTATATGCGTATGACAATGTTCTCCTTGTTCTATCATAATCCATTTACGTCCCATCTTATGTGCAACTGCACCGGTAGTACCTGAGCCAGCAAATGAATCTAACACGATATCTCCCTTTTGGGTCGATAACTCTAAAATGCGCTTGATCAAAAATTCTGGTTTTTTTCCATTTGGGAATGACACTCCTCCTTCTTTATGTAGGTTATTTGATAGTAGGTCATCCCAAATTGTTGAAGCTGGTTCTCCTGTGATGTACTTCCCATCTATTTCTTTTGCTTTTGTAGAATAGAATATAAGCTGCTCTCCATTGAGAAAGAAATAATCGTCCTTGTTATTTCTTTCAGATCTGAATACTTTATTGGGTTGGAGTCTAGAGTTTTCCAATTGTAGTCTAGCTTCTGGATTTATATCTTTAGGTGCGACCCTCGCTGTTCTGACTACTCGTCTGGGATCTTCTAGTACAAAGTTTTCAATCACATCTTCTAACTTATCACCAAATTTTGCTTTCAGTTGTGTTGGCTTAATTCCGTATTTCTCAGCAATAATATTCCTTAAATTATCAAGTCTCCAACTGCTGAAATGCTCATTAAAGTTTACAATGTACTTGTTATACCTATCGTCCCTTTTCACCGGTACATAAACCTTATTTGACTCCCAGCGGGCTTTATCTTTTGCATAATACAAAATAAAGCTTGAGGTAGTGACTAAACCTGGATTAACTGCTTTTGGTCCAGATACAGAGCTCTGCTTAAAAGTTATGACTGAGATGCGATTTTTTCTACCGAATATTTCATCAGTAATGGCAATAAGGTAGGCTAATTCATTATCATCTATATGAATAAATAGCGAGCCGCTTGGATGTAGAAGCTTGTGTATCAACTGTAACCGACTTCTCATCATCGATAACCATATTGAATGCTCAAGACCGTCATCATAATACTCAAATGCCTGTTGAGTATTAAATGGAGGGTCTATATAAACACACTTTATCATTCCAGAATAATCTTGATCTAGAGCCCTTAATGCGAGCAGATTATCGCCGTGTATTAGTAAATTTTCTTGCTGAACTCCATATGATTTCCCATAATCTTCTAATAAAATTCGCGGTTCAAGCTGTGGTTCTTGATCTTTACCGATCCATGTTAATTCTAACTTGGTTCTTCTCATATAGCACCTCAATCATGTAGTCATCAAGTATTGTCAAGTTCTCAGAAATCAAGAATGACTTCTTGAGCTTTTTTTATTTCATCTGTCCATCTACTACTTACATTTTTCGCTTTGCAACGTATATAAGCATCGTCGCCCAATAACAACCTTGTCTTTTCAAGATTTTTGAGAGTAACTTTGTTACCATTGATTGTGTTATCTAGCCAACCCATAAAATATATTTTATCAGCTTCTTCTACATCCGTTCGGTAAACTGCTATTTCATGAGGTTTGGGTGTATTCTTCTTATCAGCTTTTACTGGTATGTTTTTATTAAACTCCGCAAAGAAATAAGCGGGTTTAAACTTATTTGTTGGATCAAATTGTAAACCGAGAATACGGCATAATTCAGAATACTTGTCTTTTGGTAGCGTTGGATCAATAACAAATCCTTTTTTAATGTCCATTTCAAAGTAAAAATTTTCAGCTTTCACACCAAACATTAATTTGTAAGGACTTTCATCTATAAAGAAAAATACATCGAATGTCACGTTATTGTATTTGAAGCCAAATCTATACCTCTTAAGGCTTAATTGCCGCATATCATTGTATAAAGGAATAATTCCGTCAAGTTTCATAATTAATCCACCTTTATCATGATTAATCCACATTAATATTGCAGACTGGGGATTATAGCATATCAACTTTACATGTTTCGTACTATGATAACACGATCCTTATAAATTCGATCAAGCCCTTCCAACCTCCTGCTTCCTAGAAAAAATGGGGCTGTCCAATAAGTCCCCAAAATAAAAAGGTTGGGCGAGAAACTGGCGAAAAACGTACGGTTTTCCGTCCAGTCTATGTTTAATGCATTTGCAGGAAAGCAGCGAAGCGGATACCTGCTACTTTCAGTAGGTTGTAAACTAAAGCCACAAACTAAAACTCTATATGAACCTTGATTAGCCCTCGCAAGGAAAAGAGACGGAACGAGCGATTTCCCTTGATGTGGCCAATACGCCCTCTACCTCGAATTTACTCCGAGCGTACATGACGATAAGAGTTTTTTTAGCCTTTGCTTTTAATCGTATTCCAGTGTACATGGCGGTTTCCCTTGGCCTTGGTTTATACGGGCTTTAAGTGCAGTTGCTGCAAATCTTCACATTCATAGATCCTTGAAGCTTTGCTCCCACCGCATACAAATAGTTTTCCTCACTACCATACCCTGCATCAGCTAGCATCGTTTTGGATATCGGCAAAGTGGATGCCACCAATTGTTCCATATGGGGGATGAAGCATCGTGTATCTGTGGGCGCTGGTACAGGCTGTAAAACAAAATGAATTGGTTTCCATTACCACCAACATAGCACCCTGGATTCAACTTCCATTCTTGATATGATCTTCCTTCATCCGCATTAACGTGACATCTGGATCGGTTTAGAAGTAAATATTGCATTCGCCAAAACAGGCTTTCTGCTGCTCATACTTCGCGTGCCGTGGAAGAAAGGCTTCACGAATCTGTTTCAGTGGCTGCTTCCAGGCATTGTGCTCTCTGGTGAGCGTTAAATCAGGCAAATCCCTTAACCATCGAAATTTCCTTCGCAACTTCTATAGATTGATCGTGAAAGCAGATGTCTCACACATCTGCTTTCACGATCTCAGACATACATTCCCACAATCATGTTAGCCCAAAACATAAATCCCAAAGTGGTAAAGAAGTTTTTGGCCGTTTCGACATTAGAGTAACTCTTGATACGTACTCTCATGTTTTGTCTTCTGTTCAAAAGTAGACCGCTACACAATATGTGAAAATGTTATTTGAATCATCATTTTTCCTTCACTGACTTATTAAAAAAAGAAGCAGAACTGCCTGAACGTTCGAATCAGTGTTTTTAAAGAATTTTCTCCAAATAGGCTCAAAAAACAGCTCTGTGACCAAAAGTGTGACCACGAGAAGGTTCTTGGCCGAGCAATGCCTGACAGAAAATCAAAAAACACCGGGAAATCCCGGTGCTACAAGGTTTGTATTTGGTGGAGCCAAGGGGGATCGAACCCCTGACCTCATCGCTGCCAGCGATGCGCTCTCCCAGCTGAGCTATGGCCCCATATTTTAAAAACTCATTATGTATTTCATATTACACATTCATTCTAAACAAATCAACAAACTTTGTTTCGTTCCATTATTATACTACGCAATATACTCTCCTGCAAGCTATAAAAACAAGGATTTTTGAAGTTCCAGTTCATTGATAAATGGTAAAAACCATACATCAATCTCTAATCGATCCATTTCGTACACGAGACTGTACACCGTATCTTGTCGTTTAGCTTTATCCAGCATCTCAAATGCAAAGTCAATGACATCAACATGCCCAACTCGCAGATGTGTACTTATTGTAGCAGCAAGTCAGTGGAAATGTATCTGAAATCATTGCTTACAGACCTTGTTGGTGACTCTACTTAGATGATAGACTCTTCACACAACATGAAACCTATTGAAAAGATCACTAGCGCATTAGCTTCAGTAACGGTATAGCAAGATTATTCCTGAGAGGAGCTCATGATTGATGAACAAGAAGAGGATCATCTTTATTGCTTCCATCATTGTGATCGCAGCTGCTGTCATATATCCTTCTATTGTCTATATCACATCCAAATCATCGAATGATTCATCTCCCCCAACAGATAACCAAGTACAAGCAGAAGCATGGAACAAAGGCACTTTAGAGGAACAGGCTAAGCAACTCACAGCACTTATGACAGACAAGGAAAAGATCGGACAGCTCGTGATGTATACGCCTACTGATCAAGCAGATGCATTCTCCAGCTCCATGATCAAGGAATTCTACGTTGGAAGTGCTCTATTAAATCGGCATCTGCAGACAGCTGCAGAGATGGCCGCGTTCACCAATCAACTCCAGCAATGGGCGGGAGAATCTAGACTTGGGATTCCCCTTTTTATATCAGGAGATTTAGAGTATGGCGCAGCACAAAGAGTCCCAGGTGAAGCAACTATTTTGCCTAGACAGATGGCCATTGGGGCTACTCACAACGTGGAGCATGCGGAACAAGCTGCGCGAATTACTGCGATTGAAGCTAAGGCCATGGGCTTTCAATGGAGTTTCTCGCCAGTCTCTGATGTGAACTCCAATCTAGAGAATCCCGTCATCGGCGTTCGTTCCTTTGGTCAGAACACCAAGCTTGTCAGCGACATGGCTGTCGCGCAAGTAAAAGGCTACCAGGCAGAAGGCGTGCTTTCGAGCGCCAAGCATTTTCCCGGGCACGGGGATACCGGCTTTGATACTCATTCCACTCTAGCTAAAGTATCCTATAACGAAGAGGTGCTGCGTAAAGTCCATCTCCCACCCTTTCAAGCGGTCATCGATCAAGGCATTGAATCCATTATGACCTCTCATATCATTATTGAAGCCATAGATCCTGAGCTTCCCGCTACCTTATCAAAAAAAGTACTGACTGGCCTGCTAAGAGAACAGATGGGCTTCAAGGGCATCATTGTGACTGACGCCATGGTTATGGAAGCGATCTCTGCCAATTGGGGGGCTGGCGAAGCAGCAGTTATGGCTATTAATGCTGGTGCTGATATCGTCATGGCAAATGGTTCTGTTGAGGATCAATACGAAACGCTGAATACCCTATATGAAGCCCTACAGGATGGCAAAATTGAAAGAGCTCGTGTGGATAACTCTGTTGAACGAATCCTTTATTACAAGTTGAAAATGAACTTGTTCGAACAGCAATCCGTCGATGCAAATCAAGCAGCTGCTCTAGTGGGCAGCAAAGAACATTGGGAGCAGTCCAACCAAATAGCAAGGGATTCCATTACCCTCATCAAGAATGAAGGAATCCTCCCGCTTGATCCAAAAACCAATGATCACATACTCGTCGTTAGTGTCGCATATGCCGATTGGATTGCGGAAAGTGTCCGACAGATGGTGAGCGGTCAGGTCACCGCTTATCAGGCCGCCCCTGCTCGAGGAGAGAAGCTGGATGCAGCGCCAGAGGCTATTGCTGAGGCGGTTGCACTTGCAAAGAAGGCGGATCGCATTCTCGTATTTACACAATCCGATCGTCAATTGCCCCAAGGGCAGATTGACCTTGTCAATCAATTGCTGGCTACGGAGAAGCCCGTTGTGACGGTATCCCTAGGCAATCCTGGCGACATCCTGAGCTATCCTAACGCAAAGGCGCATCTATCCACCTATGCGCTGGACAACTGGTACTGGCTCACGCCCATTCCTGTTTCGTGGGATGCAGCTGTTCAGGTTATTTTTGGCGCATCTCCAAAAGGGAAATTACCTGTTATACTGAATGAAACATACAAGGAAGGATATGGATTGCGTTATCCCTAAGGATTATCGAACCCTATCCGTATAAGAATAAGCCACCTCAATAAGCTGCTTCAATAGCTAGCTTCTTCGTTGAGGTGGCTTTTCTTATTGACCTGCTTTATTACCAAACACTGGATACAAGAACGCGTAATGGCGGATAAATTACTGCAAATAAATTACTTCTATATTTGAAATGCTGATATGTAAATCAATTCAAACCCCATTTACATACATTCTGTATGTATGTTAAGCTCCTCGCAGACAATGATAAGGGAGGATTTTCCACATGAAATCAAACTCATTTTATCCCGTTATTCAAACGGAACAAGTAGCAAGCACGGCTGCGTTTTACACAGAACATTTTGGCTTTGAGGTTGTTTTTCAATCCGATTGGTACGTGAGTTTGAAAGCTCTTCAAGGCAGCGCTCCCTTTGAGCTCGCCATTTTGAACTTCAATCACGAGACGATCCCTGCACCTTTCCGCAAGAGTGCCAAAGGCTTCATTCTTAACTTTGAAGTTGACGACGTGAACGCAGCGTATGAACGGCTGATTGAACGTTCCAAGCTGCCTCTTCATCTGGAGCTGCGCGATGAGGAATTTGGGCAGAGACATTTCATGACGAGTGATCCGAACGGCGTGTTGATCGATGTTATCTCAATCATCCCCCCATCAGAAGCCTTTAGCCACCAATATCAAGAGGAAGTCTGGAAAGCTACTGACCCAAGCGTGTAATAAGCAGCTGGATGTCATTGCGATTCACATACAAAGCTGCAACAAGAATAGGAGCTATGAATCGATGAGAAGAGATAAAGAAGCTGCAAATCGAACGATACAGCAGCTTTTACATATTGCTAGAAGTCATTTTACGGAATATGGATTTGTCGGAACCGCTTTAGAGGCAATTGTTCAAGAAGCCGATCTGACTCGAGGCGCATTGTACCACCATTTCAGCAACAAGAAAGAGATGTTCCAAGTCGTGTTCGAAGCAATCCACCAGGAGGTTGCGGAACGAATAGAAACAGAGTCGGCCCAATGCCGCGATGAGTGGGAGCAGTTGAAGCTTGGGTGCCTTGCCTTCCTCACTGCTGCAGTGGAGCCGCAGAACAAACGCATTATGCTGATCGATGGCCCGTCTGTACTGGGCTGGGAGGCTTGGCGCTTAACGGATGAGACGCACTCGATGCGTTTGCTCCGAGAGCAGCTTCTCCTCATGGAGCAGAATGGTTCCTTAAAGCAGCTTCCTCTCGATGCAATGGTACATTTGATTTCCGGCGGACTTAACGAATTGGCTCTTTGGCTCGCCCTGCAGCCGAATCATGAGCAATCCATGAAGGATTGCGAACAAGTCATTGCAACATACCTTGAAGCCATAAAGAAGTGAATTCAATCCTATCCTGACGATAGTCAAAGCATGAATGATCATGAATGCACACCGCATGAATGAAGATCCATGCTTGTACGCTGCTTACAACATTAAAAAGGTATCGAAGAAGATTCCCGCTCCTCGATACCTTATATTATCTCAGCAATATTTAGAGCAAAGCACAATATCAACACTGTGTTGGCTCGATACCAATCTTTTTCCACTGCATCTCGCGCTCTTGCAGATATCTCTACCCGTTCACCAAGAGCTCTTTCAATGCTTTGATTTGCTTGCGCTCCCCTGCGATCACGAGAGTCATATCCGCCATCAGCTTCTCATTCGGCGAAGGATTAATCTTCTGACTAAGCTTCTCGACGATCGCCAGAATCGTTGCTCCTGTACGCTGACGCACCTGAAGCTCTGCAATCGATTGGTTGATGCATTTGTAATGCGACTCCACTTTGCACCATTCAATCACAAGCTCTTCTAGTGACACCTCCACCGTTTCAAGCGCCTTCGGCTTGTAGGTCATCCCTCCGACTATGGCTGCAAGCTGCCTCGCCTCTTCATCATCAAGACTGACACCCGAAATAATCTCATCGGGATCCTCAGAATCAAAATGATACAGCTCTCTTCGCCCGTCATTATGAATAATAATGGCCAACTTCTCGCCTGTATTGGTCTCGATCTGGAACTTGCGTCCAACGCCCGGCAGATCGGATTCTCTAATCATCGTCATGGTTAACATCCTCCATATCGAAAAATCATTTATTTCTAGCTAACTCCTTAGATTCGCTCCATCTAAAGATCTTATTGAGTACACGATAAATAGGCTTGGATTCTTTCGCGAGCAGCGGACCTGCAATCGCTAATATCAGCACATATAAGGCAGAAAACGGCTTAAGCACAGGCATCAATCCAGCAGCCAAGCCCAGATTCGCTACAATAATCGTAAATTCTCCCCGAGCCATAACGGTGAGTCCGATATTCAAGGAAGCCTTATGGGAAAGCCCAGCCTTACGGCCTGCTATCATACCCGAGATCACATTTCCAATGACCGTTAACAGGACAGCTGCGATCGCCATCCATGCAGCATCTCCAAGCGTGAGTGGATCAATGCTCAAGCCAAAGCTGAAGAAGAAGACAGCCCCGAAGAAATCCCGGAATGGGACAACGAGCTGCTCAATTCTCTTGCTATGCTTCGTTTCGGATAGAGCAAGACCAAATAATAACGCTCCAATTGCTTCTGCGACGTGCAGATTTTCGGAGAATCCAGAAACAAAGAATAAAAGAGAAAATACAACAATGATAAAGATTTCGTTCGATGTGATGTTCAATAGCTTATTCAGGATTGGTGTTCCTTTTCTAGCGATTACAAGGAATAAGAGCATATACCCTAGCGAGATCCCTACTGAAAGTAGAATGCTTCCAACAGAAGTAGCGTCCCCAAACAGTAGTCCTGACATGACTGACAAGAACAGCGCGAGGAAGAGATCATCGAACAGGATCATGCCAAGTATCAGCTCGGTCTCTGAGTTCCCCGTTCGCTTAAGATCAACCAATACCTTGGCTACAATAGCCGTTGAAGACACAGACAGCATTCCTGCAATGATTAAGGTCTCGAATAAGGGAAGTCCTGACACGAATCCAAATAGAAGTCCTAATGAAAAGTTTAATAATACGTAAACCGTTCCGCCGAACACAATGTTCTTTCCAGATTTGACTAGCTTTGAGACCGAGAATTCCAACCCAATGTAGAAGAGGAGGAACAAGACCCCGATCCGGCCCAGAAAGGCAATGATCTCTTGACTTTCAATAAACTTCAAATCAATAATGCCAATAGTCGGCGCATGAGGCCCGACGGCCATTCCGAGAATAATGAGAAATGGTATGATCGAAAATTTCAGCTTGCCCGCGATTACGGATGCAATCGCCACCAACATCAGTGCCGTTCCAATCTCAAAGATGATATGTTCCATACAACGTGTACCCCTCCCTATGTTATAAACAGAGGCATCAGAGGACTTGGATATGAACAATAGACAACGTTTATGCTGCTGCAGGTAACACAAAACCAATAGCCTTTATCATCCGGAGTAACCTCAGCTACTATTGATATCACCCTGTTTAGCTGCCTCTGTATAGATGCGCCTCCTTTGATCCCGCTTGACATTCTTCATATTTACCCCTTAAAAAATTGCATTTTCCAATTGAAATTGTTAGGATTCAGTATCAATAAAACGGCTGGCAATACATTCTGCAATCCTACCGACCACATTTAGTAAAGCGCTTTCATTAATATTGCTATCCCTACCTGTTAGCAGACAGGCCTTTTCCTGAAAAATGACTTAGATACCTGGCGCCCGATCTTTTCTGTACTATGGCTCATAATAAGTAGCATCTCCGTTTCCTTTGACACACCCTCCCGTCACTTGATTCACATGCATGTTTTTCTTCATTGAAACCAACCCTCCATATAATGAAATAGCCCCAATTAAGGGGCTTATTACCATCATAGCACACCCCTTACTAAAGTCCAGCTACATTAAATGGCTTTCTTTTGAAAATGCTACCTTCTTCCTGTCACAAATCTTCCCCTTCACTCGTTCTATGTTCAGACCGAAACGAAGGATGTGACCATGAGATGGAACAAGTAACCTGCATTGTACTCGGTGGCGGTTTTGCAGGCATTCATGCGATGAAAGCTATTCATCAAGCCTTTCATGAACAGAAAGATCGAATGGAGCTCAACTTGATCCTTATGGATAAGCTTGAAGCCCATGTTCGCAAGGTATTGCTGTTCCAGCCTGCAGCAAGTGGCGAACCCATTACCGTTCCGTGGAAGCAGCTTCTTCCTGAGGGAGTACGCTTTGTACAAGGCGCAGCCACGCACATCGATCATGAGCGAAAGCAGCTTCATTATCAGGATCAGAATGGAAATGAAAAGAAGCTACCATTTGATAAGCTGGTTGTGGCAGTAGGCAGCATGGCAGAGAAGCATGCTTCTGATCAAGGGGGCTTTTCATTAATAGATACGGACTCAGCTCGGGATATTCGAATAAAATGGATGGCTAACCTGGAGCAAGCCGCAAAGACATCGAACTCATTAGAAAAAAGACGGCTTATGTGCGCCGCCGTGGCTGGAGCTGGCATAACGGGTGTAGAAACAGCTGCGGAGCTCGCTCATGCCATGAAGGCTGAGTCGTTACGAATAGGGCTTGATCCCCATGATGTTCAGGTGCATTTATTCAATGCGAAAGCTCGTTTATTTCAAGAGGGTCCCGTCAAAGTCTCTCATAAGATAGAACGCACCCTTGCTGCGTGTGGGGTGACTGTTCATCATCAATGTAAGGCGCTGTATGAAAAGGACGGACTATTGAACGTATCCTCTAGAAAAAGTCTACCGGTTGGACTGACGATATGGACGTTAGGACTGAAGCCTAATCCGATCCTTCTCCAACTCTCCCTTCCGCTTACAAAGGACGAACAGGTGAAGGTGGATGCCAGTTACCGAGTAAATGGAAGGCCAAATATCTACAGCATAGGTGACTGCGCACATATTGTTGATCCTATAACGGGTATAGCAGATGGAATGACTTGCAAAGAGGCAATCCCACAGGCTCAGCGTCTAGGCTCCGTTCTTTATGCCGATATGACCGGAGGAACGGCACCACAGCATAAAAATGTCATTACCTCGTTTACGATTGGACTAGGTCCAGACCGTGGAAATGTGGACACGCAAATGGGGGCTTGATATGATCGTTACGGGTAAGCTCGCCTATAGAATCAAAGTTTACCTTTGGAATTATGCAAGCCTGCTTCGTGGTTGAATCCCTGCGTTCATCTAGAAGGTTGGAGGTTGTACGATGATTGACTGGTATAAACAGTACAAGGGGCTTTTATTTCGACTTGCCTATCAATTAACGGGATCAGTCGCGGATGCAGAGGACGCCGTACAGGATGTATTTGTCAAGCTGCATCATGTGGATACCAATCGGATCACGGAACCGAAAGCATATCTATGTAAAATGGTAACGAATCGCTGTATGGATCACCTGAAGTCAGCGAAGCATCGCCGTGAGCAGTATGTTGGACCGTGGCTGCCCGAGCCCCTGTCACTATTAGCTCAAGACGATTATGAGGGGATCATTCAACAAGACCTGCTCTCCTATGCCATGCTTGTCTTGCTGGAGAGGCTAACGCCATCTGAGCGAATCGTCTTCGTGCTTCGTGAGGCCTTGTGCTTTGATTATCCCGTGATCGCACAGCTTACGAACAAGAGCGAAACGAATTGCCGGAAGCTGATGAGCCGTGCTAAAGCGAAGATGGGGGTTTCAGAAGAAGACCTTCACCATCGTGAGCTGCAGGATGAAGAATGGATGCAGCAATTTATTCTATCCCTAACAAAGGGTCAGGTAGACAACGTTGTCTCGTTGCTGGCTGAGGATGTTGTACTTATCTCTGACGGAGGCGGAAAAGTATCTGCTGCCTTACGGCCAATTCGCACCAGAGACTTTGTGTCCCGCTTCCTGTTTGGCATTATACGCAAATACAATGCCAATAACGCTTCACTTGAGGTTACAACCCACAATGGGGAATGCTGCATCGTGTTTCGAGAGCATGATCAGATAGCGAGTGTATACTTTTTGCATGTCAGCAATGGGAAGATTCAAAATATTTATATTATGCGCAACCCTGACAAACTTGCCCATCTAACATGAATCAGAGCCGAACATTTTCCGGGAAATATCCATGATAAAAAGGTAGGGTTAATCCCTACCTTATGTTAATCCTCGAGATAAATTCTTTTAAGTTCAGAGAACATGGATAGCTTTCTTCCTGAATTTACTCCTGAAAAATCATCAGGATCCGTTCCATCGAGATTGAATTTACCTGATTGCATATTTATGATGCTGTATTGACCGGATGTGTTTTTGCTCAAAAATATGATGTATTGACTGCCTTTTTTCATTGCTGTGTAACCTGCAAGTGCATATCTTTCCTTACCTTTTAACGTTTGTTTGACACCGATAGGTTCAATCACTTTAAGATCAACAGCATCCTCTTCTGGCCCTTTTAACACCTTCTCAACATGAATCCCTGTACGTGTGACAATATACTCCATTATGCTTGTAGGACGCCCATCCATAAGGATCTCACGCTCTTTCAAAAGTACCTCGCGATCTTCAAAGTCTCTAATCGGACTTCCAATGACAACGAATTCTGCACCTCCAAATAATCCTTGTGCCGTAGTATATTCTTTATATTCCGATATGGAAAAGACATCACGAACAGAATGATAAATAGCAAAATAATAGTAGCCTCCCGCTGTCGCAAGAATTAAAGCAAGTGCGATTGAAATAATAGTGCTCTTCTTTTTTAAAAGCATCGGTCAATCCTCCTATATTTTACTTTGGAATTTCACTGAATGAGGTCCTAATCAGAAGACGTTAGGACTGTTGTGGTCTAGCACTTGTTTCCTTCTTAAGAGTTCCGCTATTGAGAACGTAGTTGCACAAAGCTATTTGCGTGGAGATTAAAAGGCTGTAATTTTCAGCGTGCAGATCATACAGTGGTCTTAAATTGGTTAATTCGAGTCGTTATTAAGGATTGTCTTCTCTATTTTCAATTATTTTCAGCATATTCCTGCTTATCGGCAAACATGTTCGTCCTGAGACATACTCTATAAATAACGAAAAGAAAGTAAGCGTTATTGAAAGAAAAAGAGAATATATACTTTATTTTGCTTACATTTTTCAAATATCCTATCGATTTAGACGGTATTTGCACGTTTACACAAGCTTATAATCGGACTATAATAATCCCATAAGCGATGCACGATACCTTACATTGAAGGTTAGGCATGAGAGCGAACGTTCTCACTCGAAGCTGAATATGGGTTCTTAGCTCAGTTGGTAGAGCAGTTGACTCTTAATCATCAGGTCGAGGGTTCGAACCCCTCAGAACCCACCATATTTAACAACCAAGACGGCAGAGATGCCGTTTTTTTGTTGTCTTTTATATTCCCTCCTATCCCGATGCATTGGGATGACTGCATTGGTTCGGCTAATTGCTGTATTTTTTCATCGTCTGATTTCCAATCTTGAAAAGTCTTTGAATGGAGTTCTTCAAGTTTGCTGCCATCTGGAGACCAATACCCACCGTCCAGCTGTTACCCTTAATCTAGCTAAACGAAAAGATATGCTTCTTTGTAAACGATTATTCTGACCCTTACATCTTACTGATACGATTAAAAACACCCTCCTTCAAAACAATGTTGCATACTCTTTAATAACTTACGAGCGATTTATCCCATTCTTAATGTCCGCATCCCTTTTACAATAAAAAAGAATCATTCAAAACAAACCGCGGTAGGTCGCCTCAAGCAAGCTGATTGACCCAGCTTTTTCGAAGCGTACTACCGCGAATTTGCATTCCATATCCAATGGATGATTTACCAGCCGGACACCTTTCCCGCTCCTGATCGAGAGGTGCCATCCGCCATCTCCTCCATCGTTATTCCGATGGCTCCCCAGTTCCATTCGAGCGATGCCTCGAATAGAACCGTCCGTTCCTGTGTAAAGCTCTCCGGATCAATCAGTCCCTGCTTATACAGCTTATGAAAATAGGCCGTTGCTTCCTTGAATTCAGGCTCATCGGCCTTGCCGTTCTTGTTTGGATCCTTCGTCTTGAACGCAAGCAGCGCCTCTTCGAACTCATCAACTGTAGTCGGCACTGCCATGCCAAGCTCATCGAGCCATTTTTATTGATGAACAGCACATCGTTAAGCGCAAGGTATTCCTCTTTCTCTATTTTTTAAAACACAAAAAATACCGTTGTGCATAAACACACCTAAGTGTCTTCTGCCTTCAACGGTATTTTAGCCAATTTTAGGATTGTTATATTTTCAATTGGCACCTGATTGCCGATATATGTCTTGTTTTCACAATGCGTAAGCATTTGTACATCACTGGTTGTATGTAACGGTAAGCTTTAACTCACTTCAACTTGATAATCGGTTATGATAAGATTACATTTTCGGGGCTTCCATGCCAAAGTTAGCCCATTCTTCTTTGGATGGGCCATAAATGCCTGGAACGCTTAATCCAGCTTGCCGCATAAGAACCGTCAGCTGTCCCCGATGGTGGCTTTGATGCAGAATCAAAAACAGCAAAAGAGACCCATTCGGTATTTTCCGACCTAAAAAATCGATTTCCTCAGCTAAGGTACTGTCACTCCATTGCGTTTTAACAGCTTTGACGAAGGCATCACTGGCTTGCTGATAGCTGTTCGCGATAAACGATGCCGAATCAGGAACAGGCCAATCTTCGACTGGCGCTTCAAACGTCAAATTTGTATTCGATGCAATAATGCGAATAGCGGCTACGCTATGCCACGCAATACGTCCTAAAGTCCAGTTCTGCGAAGTGATTTCCTGCTTAAGCGACTCATCTGTTAAATGGTTCAGTATACGTTGTGTAGCATCAGCTTCGTAATCCCAAGATGCTAAAAAATGATCTACGGTTTGGAACATACAAAAACCTCCTGAGCGTTTTTTATAATCATTTCGCCAATCGCATGGATCATCCTTCCATATATTTTAAAAAATATGTAACGAACACATGAGAGGAACGCTTATGTCTAAAATGGATAATATGATGGCCATTCTATGGATGCTGCATTCAGGCAGAAGAGTGACCGCAAAGCAAATCTCTGAAAAGCTGGAAATGAATATAAGGACGGTGTACCGTTATATCGACGCGCTTTCTGCCAGCGGTGTACCGATTATAGCTGATGCAGGTCATCACGGTGGATATTCCCTGTTGAATCATTTTATTGAGAGCCCACTTCTCTTTGATGTTGATGAGAAAACGGCTTTGCTTCAAGCTGCTGATTTTGCAAGAAAAGCGGGGTATTTTTCCGAGGAAGCACTAAATCGCGCAGTGTCAAAGCTAACCTTGCACTCCAATCAAGAGCAGGAAAAGAGGATAACGGAACATTTAGAAGGGCTAGAAGTACTGAGTCCAATTGGACAATCTCCTACGGAGCCATTATTGAAGGAATTGGAGCAAGGCATCCTTAACGGCACATCTGTAGAAATGATGTACCATACAAGACGCGAAGAGCAGCCGAAGCGCAGAATTGTTGACCCATACGGAATTATATATTGGAAGCATAACTGGTATGTTATTGCATTTTGTCAGCAAAGGCATGATATCCGCAGTTTTAGAGCAGATCGAATCAGCCGTATTCTTCATACAGAGATGACCTTTAAGCGTCCAGAGCCATTTTCAGCAGGTCAGTTTTTTATGAACAGCCTGCTGCCGGAGGTACAGGACAAAGAAGCGCTAATCCCTTTCGTTCTCGGAGGCAAGACAAGTGCATTGGATAACTTGTGCCAGCATTGGTTTTTAGGACATCATGTGAAAGAACGGACTTCAAAGACCGTCACTTTTTTAATAGAGGAAGCAGCGTTGCTTACCTATGTACCCTATTTGTTGCTGCCTTACGGCAAATCGGTTCAAGTCATTGAACCGCAAAGTCTGAAGCAAAAAATGATTGAAGTCCTCTATGAGCTCATTCAATATTATCAAGTTGAAAACTTTACTGACGGAAGATGTCAGTGAAGTTTTTTTATGATGGACATATCGATCAATAAGCGACAAAAGGAGTGTACATGATGCGCACAACAAAAGCTTATCTTTATGTCTTGGATACGATGTCAGATTGGGAGGTCGGTTATTTAATTGCTGAGCTCAACTCGGGGAGGTATTTTAAAAAGGGATTAGCGCCTGTAGAGGTCATAGCAGTAGGCGTTGATACACATCCTGTTACAACAATGGGAGGCTTGACCATCCTTCCACGGCTTTCAATAGATGAGTGTGTGATGGAACATTCGGATGCTCTCATACTTCCAGGCGGAAATACGTGGTTGGAATCCATCCATGAACCTATTTTGCAAAAAGCGTCTCAAGCTTTGAAAGACGGTGCTGTGGTTGCAGCCATTTGTGGTGCAACAATGGGACTGGCAAAGGCGGGATTGTTAGACTCAAGAAGGCATGCGAGCAACAATCTGGATTATTTAAAAATGACTTGCCCTAATTATGCGGGAGAAAAACATTATGTAATGGAAGCAGCCGTAACGGATGGGAATTTGGTTACCGCATCCGGAGTTGCTCCGCTGGAATTTGCACGGCACGTATTAAAAGTGCTTGACGTATGTACATCAGAAGCCTTGCATGCATGGTTCAATTTGCACAAGACTCATGAACCCGAATACTTCTTCGAGCTAATGAATGCGATTAACTAGGGAAGATGAACCATACCTCAATTTATACAGATAAAGAAGATGCAACTTGTTTTTCGCGAGCCCCAACTTGTTGCCCGGATTGTTTAGGATAAAAGGAACAAGGGCGCTCCCCTCGTAAGGCAGTACCTTCCGGTAGAGATGGTGATCGCCGAGCATATCGCCATGGTCAGAGCCTTGCCGGCACACAAGAGGGCGTAATCGAATAAGCCCGCTCGAAGCGTATGCCGGTTCGAGAGAGCTCATCCAGATTCGGCGTATCCACAATCGGGTGTCCCTCAATGCTCATGCAATCATATCGCATCTGATCCACGTTGATCAGCAATAGGTCTTGCTATTGTACTAGACATCTGCAAAGCCACCTCGATCTCAAGTAAGAGTAACCTGTCCTACTCAATACATACTTCGAGGTTAGTATATCTATGCGAGCATCCATACCACAGAAGCTTTATCACCTATGAAAAAGCGTGATGACCTATCGCCAAGAGCGGAAAGCCGCGGCGCTAGGTTCATCACCAACCACGTTCCATGAGGGACAATGCAATAAGGTGAAAGCATGCTGACGATGAACCCCATTCTATAGGGCAAATCAGCCCCACTTATGCTTCTGCAGCATGCCGCTTCGATGATCGAGCCTGAACCATGCGCCAGCCGGTTAACAGCGCTGCTACAAGGCAGATGCAAGCGGATGTCATAAAGACAACATGCATGCCGGATAGGAAGATATCGGGACGTCCCGGAATCAGCCCCGTAACTCGATGCCCT
>NZ_JADMOL010000001.1:843796-940653 GCF_015558675.1 Paenibacillus sp. 1001270B_150601_E10
GATCGTCGTCGCCAGCGTGATACCTACGACCATGCCGACATTGCGCACAAGCGAGTTCACACTGCCCGCTGAACCGAGCTGCGTTCTAGGAACCTGGGCCATAATCAAGGAGTTATTAGGCGATTGGAACAAGCCGCTGCCAATGCCAAGCATCGCGATCCAGATGCCAACGGTTATAATCGAGCTTCCGTCATGCAGGTAAGCAAGCCCAAACTGGGCGATAACCATGACGACAAGGCCGGCAAAGGTCAAGAGCTCAGAGCCGATCTTATCCGACATGGCGCCGCTGATCGGTGCAACAACGACCATGCAGATCGGAAACAGCATAAGCAGGAACCCCGCATGGAAGGGTGAAAGATTCAGCATATTCTGCGCATAGAACGGCGCAATAATGTTAAAGCAGAAGTTCGCCGTAAAGACAAGGAAGCCGCACAGAATGCTTACGGAGAACAGTGGATTTTTAAACAAGGACAACTGCACAAGCGGCTCCGCGCGCTTCATTTCCACCCGAAGGAAAACCATAAAGGCAACGGCAGCAGCCGCAAGCGATACGATAATCCAAGTGTTGCTGTAACCGATCTCTTGCCCTAACAGAAGTCCAGCGAACAATGTGATGATGAAGATCGCAAACAGTGTGCTTCCCTGTGCATCCACCTTCGCCTTGACTCGGACGAGATCGCGAGGCAGCACCTTCTGCCCCATCAAGATCGCAATCAGGCCGATCGGAATATTGACCCAGAAGATATACTCCCAACCGAGTGATGACACAATAATACCGCCTATGCTTGGTCCAGCAATACTCCCCAGTGATACAAAGGTACCGATAAGACCTAACGCCTTGCCGCGTTCCTGCGGCGGAAAGATATCCGTTACGATCCCCTGACTGTTTGCCATCGTCATTGACGCGCCAAGCGCCTGAATAACACGTGCGAAGATCAGAAAGGATAGGGATTCGCTTAAACCGCACAGCAAAGAGCCAATTACAAACACCATTGTGCCCAGCTTGAATATTCGAATCTTGCCTGCTATGTCTCCTAATCGGCCGAAGATAAGAATCGATGCACAGATTGCCATTAGGTACCCTGTCGTTACCCATTGAATCTGACCAATAGGAAGTCCTAACTCCTTCGACAGCACGGGCAATGCAATATTAACAATGCTTCCATCGAGCGTTGACATAAACGTAAATAAATTCAGCACAATGAGGATGATCCAGCGTTTCTTCTGAATCTCGGCATCCTCTTGGTAGCTGCCTAGAATTGCACTCATACTTTCCTCTCCTGCCCTCTATAATATAAAATGATTCCATGTTGTTGCGTACGCAACTAAAACTATAATAATAGTGTAATCCATTTTAGTTGCGTGCGCAACAATCTACACAATGAATCAGCCCATTATTTTTAGATATGGTAAACTATATACTGGAGCTTACCCAATAAGCGGCATTTTCATCATTTATCATAGAGGTGTGTTTCGTTGAAGAAAGAACCGATTGGCAAGCTGATCTCCTACATTCACCGACAGAATCAAAAGCATCTGGCTAAGTCGCTCGCGCCGTACGGCATCGGCAGCGGCGGTCAGCACAGCTTTTTGAAGGCTGTCCTTACGGCCCCTGGCATTACGCAGGATCAGCTCACGCAGCAGTTAAAATTCGATAAAGCGACAACCGCTAGATCCATTAAGCAGTTGGAGCAATCCGGCTACATCGAACGGAGAGCAGACCCGAATGATCGACGCTCTCATTTGCTCTATCCTACGCAGAAAGCGGTTGATTTTCATCCAAGATTGATGGATATACTGGCAGAGTCCAACATGAAGCTCGCCTATCATTTGAATGAAGAAGAGAAAGATACACTGATCACCCTGCTTCAAAAAGTTAGCCGCGAGCATCCCGACGATTAAATGCAATCACTAAAAGACTATTAAACTTCATACATGTACGTTACACAGGTCTCTTTTTGCCTGAGCCTCCATTAGATTTTAGACTTCTTCCTTTTCTCAGATACTAGATTTAAAGCGTTTAGCTCAATCTTTCGTACGAATGCTGCATGCAGATGTCTGGCATATCTTTCGCCTCTACAGATATGAATAGGATATCAGCACGAAATGAAAGCACAGACCAAGCCAAGTGAGAAAAAGGAGGAATTATTGACGTGATGAAATTATGGATTGACAACATCGTCAATCACAAAAAACATGTGTTCCGTGCAGGTATGATATGCCTTATGGCAGGCAGCCTTCTGTTCGCGACAGGCGGGGTTGCAGCTGAACCAAACATTCAGCCACCGCCTCATGAACCAACGACACATGGCTCGATTCCGCAGAATGAAAAGCAAGCGGACGTTCTTCCCGTCTTAAGCGATGACGTTCTGTCCTGCAGCACCAGTTCATGTCTATCCAGCGCGCTTAAAAATGTCACCCCTGGCAAGCGCATCGTGCTTGCGCCCGGGACCTACACCGGCAGCTTCTCATCCGACGTTGATGGAACCGAAACTGCACCCATTACGATTCAAAGCCAAGACCCCGCTAACCCCGCTGTCCTCTCCGGCTACTCGACCGGCTCTGGCTTCAGCCTTCGCGTGAGAGGCGATCACTGGATCATTCGCGACATGATCTTCACAAATGCTCAGAAGGGCATCCTGCTTGATCATTCCAACCATACGCTTATCACGGATGTAGAAGTGTACAACATTGGCTATGAAGCGGTTCATTTTCGTGATGGCACCTCTTACAGCACAATCGAGAATTCCTATATTCATGATACCGGCAAGACTGGCCCTGGCTTTGGCGAAGGGGTGTATGTCGGCTCTGCAAACGGAGCAAGCTATGATCCAAACACGCATTACAACACGATTCGCAGCGTTGTGTTTGGTCCTAACATTACTGCTGAGCATATTGACATCAAGGAACGTTCGATCGGAACGTTGGTCGAGTACTGCACCTTCTACGGCGAAGGCATCAGCGGAGCCAATTATGCGGACAGCTTCATCGACGTTAAAGGCAACGATGCGATCATCCGCCACAACATCGGCTACCAGCAAGGCAACAGCATAATTGTCGATGCCTTCCAGCTCCACGAAATTCTCCCCGGCTGGGGAATCAATAATACATTTTCAAACAATACCTTGTATCTAACCGACCCTGCTGTTTATGTCATTGGCGCATACAGCAGCACATCTGCCACCGCGACTCAAAATACACGCAGCCCGGCAGGAAATATGTATAAAGGAAATGTAACGGTTCAGTAAACTTGAAAATTTAGGTTGACATCCGCAAAATCGTTCCATATAATAACAACTAATTTCATATCACAATGTGATGATTAGAAATAGTAGAAGTGTAATGACCTTTCAGAGAGCCGTTGGTTGGTGTGAAGCGGCAGTGTGATTCCCTTCGAACTCGTCTATGAACAGCTGCCCGATAATGTAGGGTAAGACGGAATTCCACCGTTATAAGGATAGATGGTGATGGCCATCGAAAGAGATTGTTTCCTTTTATCTGGAAATGAATTAGAGTGGTACCGCGAGTTCAACCTCGTCTCTATGCAGAGACGGGGTTTTTTTGTTGGCTGAATACCCGGTTCAGCCAACCTCGCTTCATATTGATCAAACCTATACATGAGGAGGATGTTAGAATGAATCGTCAAATTATCGTATTGGATACAACCTTGCGCGATGGAGAACAGGTCCCAGGAGCCAAGTTAAATATGCAGCAAAAGCTTGAAATGGCGGAGCAGCTTAGACGCTTGAATGTCGATATTATCGAGGCTGGCTTCCCTGCCTCCTCTAGAGGTGATTTCGAATCCGTGCAAGCGATCGCGAAAAAGGTAGGCCATCAAGTCGGCATTACCGCCCTTGCTCGTGCAGTTAAAAATGATATTGACGCCGTATATGAAAGCATTAAGCTTGCGCAGAATCCGCTTATTCATATCGTGCTTGGCACCTCCAATATTCATGTAGATAAGAAATTCAACCGATCCAAGGATGCTGTGCTGCAAATGGGTGTGGACGCGGTTAAATATGCAAAGACCTTGCTTCCGCATGTTCAGTACTCCACGGAGGATGCTTCCCGTTCGGAATTTGAATATTTGTGGAGCACCATTGAGGCGGTCGTGAAGGCAGGAGCGACGATGATCAACGTGCCAGATACCGTTGGCTACGCTATCCCTGAGGAATTCGGCGATATGATCCGCCGCATCAATGAGCGCCTTAAAAATCTGAACGATCAGGTTATCTTGAGCGTTCACTGCCATAATGATCTTGGCATGGCGACTGCCAATACTTTAAGTGCCATTAAAAATGGCGCCGACAAGGTTGAGGTGACGATAAACGGTCTTGGTGAGCGTGCAGGAAATGCTTCCCTCGAAGAGGTCGTTATGGGCTTGAAGGTTCGTGAGTCCTTCTATCAAAGCTATACCAACATTAAGACGACGGAACTCCAACGCTCTTCACGGCTTGTAACTTACTTGACTGGGCTTGATGTGCAAGTGAACAAAGCCATCACGGGCGAAAATGCCTTCGCCCACTCTTCAGGCATCCATCAGGATGGACTGCTAAAGGATAAGCAGGTATATGAGATTATGTCGCCTGAAGAAGTCGGTGCCGACAGCATGGAACTGATTCTGACTGCCCGCTCCGGCCGCCATGCCTTTAAGAATGCAGTGGAGCGCATGGGCTTTGATACAAGCGATACTGAAGATTTTGAAAAACTATTCGAGAAGTTCCTCAGCTTAGCCGATTCCAAAAAGGAAGTGTACGACCACGATGTGTTCTATTTGGTCACGAACCATCGTACGGTCGAGAAGACATCTGTTCAGCTGTATGAGCTGGTATCGTTCCAAGTCATCAGCAATGATGTCCATCCAACAGCAAGTGTTTCGCTCAAAAAAGGCGATGACCACTTCCAAGACAGCGCAGTCGGTGATGGACCGATTGATGCCCTTTACTCAGTTATTAAGAATATGGTAGGACTTGATGTACAGCTGAAAGACTATAAAATTACCAGCCTGTCTAGAGGCAAGGATGCCATTGGACGCGTCAATATTCGAATGGAATATGAGGGCAAGACTTACGCAGGTCGTGCAATGGACACAGATATTATCAAGGCGAGTGCCCATGCCTTCCTGAACGCCATTAACGCTGCACTTCTCGAGCTGGAACAGGAGAAGCAAGAGGTATCTGCTACTTAACGACAACACGGGATTATGGAGCATCGTGCCTTCGATGCTCCCCCTCAACATGGAGGCTTGCAACATGAAGGCATTAGCAAAAAGCGCGCAGCATGTCCAAGATGTACTCATTCAACAAGGCTATCGCAATCAAGTCATCGAATTGCCCGACAGCACCCGATCAGCCCAAGAAGCAGCAGACACGATTGGCTGTCAGGTGTCTCAGATCGCGAAGTCGATCATTTTTCGAATAAAAGAACAGGATGCTCCCCTACTTGTCATCGCAAGCGGGACGAATCAGGTAAATGAAAAAGGAACTGATCGATATGACTGGCGGGCAGGTACAGAGCATTACATAAGTGGAGGCTTGCGCGTGATAAGCGTTTAGGGCAATAAGAGCGATAAGAATATAGGAATACAGCAACCTCTGATCGCTTCCATGCGTTTACTAGAATAGGACAGTAAAATATTGGAGGCGCTATGATGAGAACATCGATTCGTCACATGTGGATTGCTGCAACGACAATTCTGTTGCTCTCTACTCTTCCTATCGCTGATGCCAAGGCCGCCCCTTCTACCAAATTAGTTGTGAAAGGCAGGACCGTCACGAACGAGCTGCCTACTATCACTATTGAAGGACGAACGCTGGTCCCGCTTCGCGTCGTAAGCGAGGCCTTGGAAGCAGAAGTGAAGTGGGATTCTAAAACGTCAACTGCCACCATTCAGAAATGGGGAGAACGTTTAAGCTTACAGCCTGAGGCAAAAGTAGCACGATGGCAAGGAGCCTCGTCAGACGATCAATTTATAACTTTAGAAACACCAGCCAAGCTTAAGAATGAAACAATCTATGTACCGCTTCGTTTGATCTCCTCTACCTTTGGATACAACGTGACATGGACCAAAGGAGAGATTCAAATCAACTCTCCGTTAAGCGAGAAGTCTAGGCAAGTTCTGTACCGTGGTTCATTAGCAGAAGCTAGAGAACAGATCATCAAGCTCTATCAGCCTATTCATTATATGCACAAACCGCTGAACATCACGATTACTGATGAAAATTATGACGTGATATACCTTTTTCCAAAAGGAAAAGCTCTAGGCTTCTATAAGCTTTACGGTGATACCATAGCCTGGATCGAGCTTAAAGACGACTTTCTTGTCAGCACCTGGCAAGCGAACCTCGACGTAAATTCCTCTGTCGATCACTTCCAAGCCTTTAAAGAAATGAAATTCGAGAACGAAAAAGGGGCACGTCCCTCTCTTAAGAATGAAGAAATGTACGTATTTGGTAGCGGAATATTTGGCGACAGCACCACTTCATATTACGGAATCATTGATGAACATCGACAGTCTTCCATTATATCTTATAAAATCACCATAGCAGGAGAATCAAAAGGAGCTATTTCATATACCCTTCCTGGCGAAATAAGAACGGATCAAAGATGATGCTTATTTGGGGAAACTCATATCTAATCAGGATTCTCCAATGGAAGCTTTGAATCTTCTTCTTTCTCGCCTAACTCGGAATGCTACGCATAACTAAGCATAAGCCTCTGATCACGCAATATCGTGGGCAGGAGGCTTTTTTTATCAACAAGAAGAACGGATGCTATGCCTTAATACAGTGGACGGACATCTTTCCATATTCTATTGCGGGACATGAGAACCTCCGAGCAATCGATTAATATGGCTGGCCATTCATGCTAGCTGTACGGGTCCTTCTGTCCTATGCAAGATGAGCGAGTTGTCTCCGAGGATACCCCTTTCACTTGATTAGGCGACACTCCCTTATGCTTTTTATACAACTTGCTGAAAAAGTATGGATCGCTATACCCAACCATGCGAGCGGCTTCTCTAACGGTTGAATACGGTTGCTGCAACAATCGCTCAGCCTCCTTAAGACGGTGCTGAATCAAATAATTCATCGGGCTTATTCCGAGCTCTTTATGGAATACATAAGAAAAATGCTTATCGGTCTTATCATAGCGAGAAGCTATGTCATGAAGCTTTAGAGGCTCCATGTAATGGTGATGAATGTATAGAACAGCATCCTCCACAAGCTTAGCGTCTGAAGAATGATGAATAACACGGGCGCAATCGATCATCTCAGCAAGCAGGGAATAGAACAAAGCCCTTACCTTCAGTTCCTCTTGCTCTCCTGCATGTCGAGTAAGATGCAGCAATCGATGGAGAAGATGATCGATGCTTCCTCTCTCCCTAACCTGTATTTCACAATGAGGCAGCAAACGATCCTCGCTACTCTCACCTTTCGTGCTACATGCATGCATTTCATAGCGAAGAAGGTAGTAGTGTACAGGTTCGGGACTTGATTGAAAGCGAACTCGCTGCGCTCCATTTCCATGGATAATGAAACTTGTCGATAACGAATACATCGTATGGTCGATCATCACCTCTCCGCTTCCACGGACAGGAAATAAAAAGAATGGAATCGATTGAGACATGATAGGAGGACTCTTATCCTTGCAGTGTCCATCCAGCACTTTATAGTGAATGTCATGCAGCTGCAGTTGACTCGCGGCAAGCTGACTTGATAATTGTTTGACATCGATTAACACCATGACAGGACCCTCTATTCCCTTCAATAGGATGGCGGAAATAATCCATTATACTTCCTGCGAATACTCCATTGGCGGTTCTTGGCTGAACAGCTAGAATAATACTATCACAAGCAATTGAGAATGAAAATCATTATTAAGAAAACAGAAGAGATTCGAAAGGATAAGATGATCATGCATAATCATACATTTATGGCCTATAGCTTCATTTAGCTAGCCAAAATCAAGACATCGAACATGAACATGTTAGAAAATGGAGGGAATACCCGCTATGATTCGTCGTTTCATGCAGTATTATCAACCGTATAAAAACTTGTTTTATCTCGATTTCGGCTGTGCAGTCATCGCAGGTATGCTGGAACTTGGTTTCCCTTTAATCGTCAACTGGTTTATTGATGATCTTCTGCCAGGCAGCAAGTGGGATCTCATAATCTGGGCATCCCTTGGCTTAGTCGCACTGTATGCAGTCAATACGGTTCTTCTATACATCGTGAATTATTGGGGACATATGCTCGGCATTAACATTGAGACGGATATGCGGCGCAAGCTCTTCTCGCATATTCAGAAGCTGTCCTTCCGCTTTTTTGACAATACCAAAACCGGTCATCTCGTCGGCCGCTTGACGAATGATATGAACATGATCGGCGAGATGGCGCACCACGGTCCGGAGGATCTATTTATTGCGGTCATGACGCTAAGCGGTTCCTTTGTGCTGATGCTCACGATCAACTGGAAGCTTGCCGTTCTTACGTTTGTGATTGTGCCAGCTATTATCTGGCTGGTCGTGTACTTTAATGGAAAAATGACAAAAGCGGTTGATCAGCTTTATTACGATATCGGAGACTTCAATGCAAGAATCGAAGATAATGTAGGCGGCATTCGTGTCGTCAAAGCGTTCTCCAATGAAGCATACGAAGAAGAGCAGTTTGCTGTTAACAATCAGCGCTTCCGTCTCAATAAGCTGCGCTCCTACAATCTCATTGCGAAGAACAGTTCCATTAGCTACATGATGATGCGCTTTGTTACATTATTTGTTATGGTGTGCGGTACTTGGTTTGTCCTGCGCAAGGAACTCACCTATGGTGAATTTGTAGGCTTCCTGCTTCTGACCAACGTCTTTTTCAGGCCAATCGAGAAGATCAATGCAATTGTGGAGAGCTATCCGCAGGGAA
The DNA here is from genome assembly GCF_015558675.1 of Paenibacillus sp. 1001270B_150601_E10. Taxonomy (GTDB): domain Bacteria; phylum Bacillota; class Bacilli; order Paenibacillales; family Paenibacillaceae; genus Paenibacillus_B. The sequence continues at coordinate 852,709 of NZ_JADMOL010000001.1, forward strand.
TTGCCGGCTTCAAGCGCTATATGGAATTGCTGGATACGGCTCCTGACATTCAGGACGCACCAAAAGCGCAGGACTTCGCAGGTCTTGAACATGCGATTCAGTACCGCGACGTATCTTTTCAATATGAAGGCAAGGAACCGATTCTTAATGGGGTCAACCTGACCATTCATAAAGGAGAGACGATTGCGTTCGTCGGTCCGTCTGGTGCGGGGAAAACAACGCTGTGCAGTCTGCTGCCTAGATTCTACGAGGTGGATGCAGGGGCCATCCTGATCGATGGGACAGACATTCGACAGCTGAAGCAGGAGTCGCTGCGGGATCATATTGGCATTGTCCAGCAGGATGTGTTTTTGTTCTCTGGGACGATTCGGGAAAATATCCTTTACGGCAAGCTCGGCGCAACTGAAGAGGAGGTTCGCGCGGCTGTTCGAAGAGCGCATTTGGAGTCATTTATTCAGTCCTTAGAAGACGGCCTCGATACAGTAATCGGAGAACGAGGAATTAAACTGTCCGGCGGGCAAAAGCAGCGGCTTGCGATTGCTAGAATGTTTCTTAAGAATCCGCCAATCTTGATTCTGGATGAAGCCACTTCTGCACTCGATACCGAGACCGAGCTTGAGATCCAGCGTTCGCTGGCAGAGCTGGCAATGGGAAGGACGACCCTCGTCATCGCCCATCGCCTATCGACGATTAAGGATGCCGATCGCATCATTGTCGTTGCTGAACAGGGCATTGTGGAGCAAGGCACGCATGAGCAGCTGATGAAGCAAAACGGCATCTATCAGCGGCTGTATCAGGTACAATTCGGTGCATTGCAGCTTGCATAACACAGTGCCTAAGTCTTCATAGCATCCATTTCATTCTTAGCAGAATCATAACGATGAACGCCAATCGATCAATTGCGTGATTCGTTTTGACTCATAGGAAGCCTTAATCCCCCCCCCCGATTAAGGCTTCTTTTACTTTGAACGACAGCACCCCTTACAATAGTGCGGGATACTTTGATATGATTTCTACAATACCCACCAAGCAGCCCAGCAATTATTGCAGACCATTATGAAAGGAAGTTGCCGTATGACTTTGCAGCAGCTCAGATACATCATTGAAGTTGCAAACCGCGGTTCAATGAATGAAGCGGCAAAGCGGCTGTTTATCTCTCAGCCTAGTCTATCAAGTGCGATCAAAGAGCTTGAGAAGGAGCTCAACATTACCATTTTTGAACGGACAAATAAAGGCATTTCCCTCTCCATTGAGGGGGTGGAATTTCTCAGCTATGCGAAGCAGGTCGTTGAACAGGCGGAACTGCTCGAGCATCGCTACCTGAATGCAAAGCCATCCCCTCAGCATTTTTCTGTATCCACCCAGCATTATGCCTTTGCCGTTAATGCCTTTGTTCATCTGGTAAAGGAGCATGGAATGGAGGAATACGAGCTTGCGCTCCGTGAGACAAAGACCTATGAGATTATCGAGGATGTCCGCACGATGAAGAGCGAGCTTGGCATTCTGTATCAAAATGAATTCAATCGCAAAGTCATCAACAAGCTGCTGAAGGAGGCCCAGCTCGAGTTTCATCCTTTGTTTACAGCTAAGCCGCATGTGTTCATCAGTATTTATAATCCGCTTGCAACGCAGGACGCTGTGACGATAGAGGATTTGCGGCAATATCCTTATCTGTCCTTTGATCAGGGAGAGTACAACTCCTTTCATTTTTCAGAAGAAATCTTAAGCACCCTGTCCCATCCTAAAAGCATTCGTGTTCATGACCGTGCAACGCTGTTCAATCTGCTGATTGGGCTGAATGGCTACACAATCTCTACAGGTGTATTGAGTGCGGATCTTAACGGCAATGAAATCATCCCTGTGCCGCTTCATATTGACGAGACGATTGAAGTCGGCTGGATCTGTCATCGCAACGTCAGCTTATCGAAGCTCGCCCAAGCCTATATTGAAGCGTTAAGGGCTGCGATTGAGGAATAGTCTTGGACTGCTTCATTCTGCTTACCCTTTGTTATAGTTTTTGACTATAACCAGCTATAACTTTTACGAGTTACCCTATATCAACACAACCATGATATCGTTCTCTTAACGAATAAAGGAAGTAAAGGAGAATGAATCATGACACAAACAACGAAACACGCTCAAGTACGGACAACTGTACCGTTCCGCTATGATATCGTAGGCAGCTTTCTTCGCCCACAGGCACTGAAAGAGGCAAGAGCACAATTATTAAATAACAAGATAACGGCAGAGCAATTAACAAGTATCGAGGATCAAGAAATCATCAAGCTCGTTGAAAAGCAAAAGGAAGTTGGACTTAAAGCCGTAACAGACGGAGAGTTCAGACGTTCTTGGTGGCATCTTGACTTTATGTGGGGACTCGACGGTGTGGAAAAGGCAAGCGTGGAACGCGGCTATCAATTCCAAGGGGAAGAAACTCGCGCAGAAACGGCTCGGCTTAGCGGCCGCATCGGTCATAGCCGACATCCCTTTATTGGTCATTTTACGTTCCTGAAGCAGATCGCAGGAGCGGATGTCATTGCTCGCCAAGCGATACCAGCACCTGCTCAATTCTTGGCAGAGCTTGAACGACCTGAGAATATCGCAAGCACTAGAGAACATTATCCTGTTCATGAAGCGCTTATTCAGGATATTGCAGCCGCCTATCGCTCCGTCATCCTTGCACTCTATGAAGCTGGCTGCCGCAATGTTCAGCTTGACGATTGCACTTGGGGCATGCTCTGCGACGCGAACTATTGGCGTATCCGCCAGCAAGATGGAGCTGATGTAAACGAGATTGGCAAAGTCTACGCCCGCGTCAATCAAGAAGCCATCCAGGACCTGCCTGAGGACTTGATTATTACGACGCATGTCTGCCGAGGTAACTACCACTCCACATGGGCATCATCAGGCGGGTATGATCCTGTTGCCGAAACTTTATTCGAGGTTCCAAATATCGATGCTTACTATTTGGAATACGATACGGATCGTGCTGGTGACTTCACCCCGCTTCAGCATCTCAAGGATCAACAGGTCGTGCTCGGATTATTCTCCTCCAAGCACGGTGAATTGGAGGACAAGGAAACGATCATCAACCGAATTCATGAAGCGGCACATATCGTTGATATTAATCATATCTGCTTAAGCCCGCAATGCGGCTTCGCTTCGACTGAGGAAGGCAACATTCTATCCGAGGAACAGCAATGGGAGAAGCTTCGCTATATAAAAGAGATTGCTGATGAGATATGGAAATAGGCTCAACCTCATAAGGTATAAAAAGGTTCAAGTAGTAGCGAACATGCTCAAATTGAAAGCTTCCGGTATTTTCGTATTCATTCAACAACGCTTTCTATTTGATAACGTACAAAGCCCTCTCCCTTAATCTTCAGGAGAGGGCCTTTCATCTTAGATCATTTGTTCGATTTAAATAGTTAGGTTAATTCGATATTCCTTCGCTAGGTAACGATGGATGCGTTTGAAATCCGCTTGGGTCAGCTGATGCAGACGCTTAGCAGACGATTCACGACCAATGATGATGCCAATCGTCTCAGCTGCAAGGCCTGTATTCGGCATAATTCTTGCGCTTCCGTACGCTTTAATCGTCGCTCCTACATTCTTCCCTGCCATAATCACATTGTCATAGGACTTCAATAGGAAGGATCTCAGCGGAATTCCGTACTGATCAGGCTTGCCATAGTTGTTTCCAAGCGGCATATGCTTGGTTCCCTGCAAGTCCAGCGGATAACCGCCAATGCTTACATTATCCCAGTGCATGCTGCTGTTCAACACATCGTTCTCCGTTAGAACATATTTCGTCTCGTAGCGATTATAGTCTCGGATATAGAGATATTCTGGATATCCATTAAGCTTGGCCTTCTCGAAGCCAGGAATGTTCTTCTGAAGGAACTTCAGTACATGAGGCGCCTCCTTCTTCCCTTTGCTCACTGCCTGCTGAACAGAGTTCGGGTCAGATGGATTCACGTCAAAGATCAGCAATCCATTGATGATGACCTCGCCATCCTTTTGATACGTCATATTCAAGCCGCGCAGCAGTAACTGAGAGTCCTGCGGCTTATACTTGCTCGTAACATTGCTGAACCCTGTTCCAAAGTTCCAATCTACGTATGTATTCGGTCCCATTTTCTTTTGCAAATTCGTGAGCGGATACAGCTTTAGAATCTCGGCATGCAGCCGATTCCAGTTGACGTTCTTGAACTTAAGCATATAGGTAGCGGCCATATAATCCGGCTGCTTCCCATTATATAAGCTCTCCATGCCTGGAATCCGCTTCTTATCGTCTAGCTTGCTGACAAGTGCGTTATGATCGGTGTTCTCGACCCAGTAATTCGCTTGTACGGTATACCGAACACCGTCCTTCGCCAAATAGCTTAACGATTGAACCGTCTTCTGATTGGCCGCTGTTCCTGTCTTTACATCCACGATCTGAATCCCGCTTCGCAGTGGAAGGCCTTTTATCAGCTTTTGATAATAAGCATTGAACTCTTTTTCGGTTCGTATGGAGCCGGATTGATATTGAGCAAACAGATTTTTCAGTTCTCCTTGCACCAAGCTCTTCTTACTCTTATTGTTAGGCTGGTCCAGCACCATCATCTGACCTTGAATAAGCTCGCCGCCCGGCTTGGTTCTAGGATCCAGCACCAGCACACTTTTTCCTTCTCTCTGTGCGGCTCTTGCAAGCATTATCCCTTGAATCTCGCTGCCGATAACGACAACATCATAGCGCAAACATCCTTTCCCGCAGGATACAGCATCCTTAGCAGCCTGTGCGGTATTCATCGGCACGAATGACAGAACTAGCATGAAGCACATCATGATGGACACAGCGTTCTTCAACCAACCTTTGTGTAAACGAAACAAAAATGATACTCCCCTTCCTCAAAGCTGTAAAATTTTCTTATATATGCATGAGGCAACCGCTTTCGATGCCATTCAACGATGAGCGATCGCGTCTAGAGGTTGATTTTATTGAAAAATTGAATGATGGTTCCGTCTAGAACGAAACTTATAAATTGGATTTTGGTAAAAATAACATTTCCAGTGTCTCATATTATAACCCTGTAATCCAGTCAAATTGTTGTAACTTATCTCCCTATCGATATCAGCCATAACAGGAGAACAGGATAGTCTGCTGCATTGCTTCATGAGATCATGAAGCCTGCTGCGAACTATCCTGTCCTGTTCACTCTTAATCAATCCATCAGTGATGGGCCATATTTAATCTTGAATTACCCTATCAGATGAATCATACGCTAAAGGTTTGGAAGCTGCTTGTTATTTCAAGAGCCACAATGCTGGCACATTTGGCGGCTCCCAGCCCACTAAGGACGTATGGGCCGCGCGTGCTTCATACGTCTTGCCGTTGTAGGACACTAATTGGCCGACAACATATGCTGTGTTTGGCGCCCAAGGCGAAACAACGGGACCGCTTGCTGTTGTGACGCTCACCGTGTTGCTGTCAGCAGATACATTGCCAGCAGCGTCTACCGCACGCATCGTAAACGTGTAGGATGTACTAGCCGTTAAGCCTGTCACCCGATGGGATAGCGTGCTGCCATTCGAGGTTGTGGCGACTAGAGTAGAGCCGTTGTAGATGCGATAAGCGGTTACGCCTACGTTATCAGTCGAAGCACCCCATGTCAGCGTTACGGCTGTATCCGTTACATTGGAAGACGCAGCGCCAGAAGGAGCCGTTGGCGGTGTATTATCGACTGGAAGCGCTGGAGTTGCGAACGTTACGGCGTTGCTTGCTGCCGATTGGTTTCCAGCTTGATCCACTGCACGAACGGTATACGTGTAGGATGTATTTGGCGTCAACCCCGTCAGGTTATAAGCCAATGTGCTGCCATTTGTAGAAGCAACCAATGTTGAACCGTTATAAATTTTATAGCCGGTTACGCCAACATTGTCTGAGGAAGCCCCCCATGCCAAGGTCGCACTGGTGGATGTGACATTGGATGCAGCAAGGCTGCTTGGTACTGTCGGTGCCGTTGTATCAGCAGGACCGCCTCCGCCGAAGTCAACATCAATAACATTATAGAAAGCATTAGCCGTGTCATAGATCTCCCATACGGCAAGGATGACTTGGTAGCCTGTGCGGCTTGGAACATTACAAGTGTCGGTGTAGGAATGAGGCGGCTGCTTGCCTTTGTAGTCAACATTGCAGAAAGGCGTTAGATCGAAGGAATCGCGAGTAAGCGGAGCATTCGGATCCCAATTCTGCTTCGTGATGTAATATTTCCAGCTTGTCGTCGCATGGTTTGCTTCAATCGTCCAATGGAAAGTTGTAGTGCCTGGTGTAATGTTTACTTTGCTCCAGCGGGTAGCGGATTGCTGATCCAGCTCTGGGAAGATTCCGTTTGCACTGGCGATTTTGCCATCAGCAGGACCAGCAGCCGGGAACCCCTTCTTCGCTTCCAAGCTTTGAGGCTCATAAATAATAAAGCCGCAGTTCTTGTTCACACCTTCTGCACACAAGTCCGCGCGGCTGCTTGGGTTATCAATGTAGCCATGCGCTAAAGCTTTATCAGCCACCAAGAGGCTGACAAGAATCATGCCAAGCGTTAATAAACCAAACGTCAAGCCTTTCATCCACACATTTGCATCATAACGAACAGATACCACACTACATACCTCCATATCTCATGTTTATTTTTCGATGAGCAAGTCTTAAGAAGCTTCGCCTGTTTTTCGAATAAGACGATTTGCTGAAGCACTTATGATTCACCTTCGAAGCATATCCGGCTTACACCTCCACCAATCACAAAGTTAATCTATATAAACTCCTAAAGGAGCTTATATCTTCTTAAGCGTGACCAAGGTTGATATGAAAACCAATGAGTCAACTGTTCTCATTCCACGATTTCAGCAGTAGCCATTGCGAGAGAAAGCATAGGACAAGCCTGTGCCGTAAGAGACAAGCTTCTGTTTACCTCTAAAGTGGACCGCATCATGAGAAAGAGAATGAGCTTGCAGTTTACAGAAAATGTATATTAAATCGGCAGGAATCATGGAGGAAATGCCCAATGTGGAGAGGCACGATATAAGATATATGGGTGGGCATATGGTGTTTAGAACATATAAATTTAAGCGGTTATTTTTTCAGTATGGCAAGAGCCGCTGCATCGAAAGGGGGGCTGCTGTCTGTTGATCCCACAGCTGTCCAATCACACCTCACTATGCATATACAGTGACCATCTTGCTCATGACCTTTTTTTATGCAGGAGAGAAACCGGAGAATTTATGGGTAAAGTTTCATTGGCCTAAAATGTTTCCAAGAATCCGACTCGATCCGCTTCAATCAGTGCCTTCACCACATTGACGGATATCGCACTGCAAGGAGCATCTGACGTGGCAATCGTAGGGATGACGACGACGGGGAGCTTTGCATAATTGGCAGCAGCCTTGGCTGTATCCATTGCCTTGCCTCCTCCAAGACCAACGATCATCTCACATTGCTTCACTTTAGCAGTTGAAGCAATGCAAGGCGACTAACTTCTCGGTCTTTACATTCCCCAAGGAAGCCGCTAGGACCGAGCTCCACGACTCCCCGCTTCATGACAGGGTTCAATGAAGACTGGACACGCTCTAGATCAGTCGCATGCGCGACAAGCAGAGCCTTCTTTCCAGGCTGGATCTTGTATTCGTCAAGCTATTGCACAATATTCCTGCTTGCTGCACATATTTTGTTGGAGACTGATAGATCATCATGCTAGAACCCTCTGGACAGTGTTTTCGAACAAAGATCCCCCTATTCCGCCACTGCTGGATCCGTGTAACCTATCACAGATCTCACACCTAGCTCAGCAACATAGACTTCATTCAGCATCCACTATCTATATGTGCGCATAAAAAAAGAAAACCAGTCTTCACCGCGACGGTTCTCTCATTTGCTGCCTACTGTGATAGGATGGTCTAATGATCATCTTTGGCATATTGCCCAATGATCGTTTTTAAATCCACCCCTTCTCCTGAGCCGTATGTATTGCATCTATCCTGCTCTTTGCATCCAGCTTCTGAATGATTTCCGAGATATAGTTGCGGACGGTTCCTGTGGATAAAAATAATAGCTTCGTGATCTCCGAAGTCGATTTGCCCTCTGCGAGGAGTAGAAGAATCTCAGTTTCGCGAAGTGTGAGCGGATTTGGCTCATTCATCATATCAAACATCAATTCAGGACTGAAGATTCTTTTGCCTGCCATGACTTTTCGTATCGCATCCGCTAAATCGTCAATAGAGCTGTCCTTTAGCAAATATCCATCCACGCCAATCTTTGCCGCACGCTCAAAATAGCCCGGCTTTGCGAATGTTGTAAGCATAATAATCTTAGCGGGATGCTGTTGCTCCCGCAGCGACTCTGCTACCTCAAGACCGCTTCTAACCGGCATTTCAATATCCATCAGGCAAACATCAGGTTGAAGCTCTTCAATGGCAGACAGTGCTTCCTCCCCTTGTGTCGCCTGACCAATCACTTCCATGTCGTCTTCCAAATTAAGCAGCGAGCCTAAAGCTCCAAGCAGCATACGCTGATCTTCCGCAATAAAGATCCGGATCACAGCAACGCACCTTCTCTCTCTTCTTTTTCGATTAAGGGAATCTCTATGATGAATAAAGTTCCAATTCCGTGTTCACGTGACAGCGTAAGCGTACCGTCAATAAGAACTAGGCGTTCCTCGATTCCCTTTAATCCATTTCCACCGGCTCGACTAGTGTTTAATCCTACGCCATCATCTCGAACGGAACAATAAAGTCCAGCAGCAGTCCGCGCAATTGTAATCCAGCAGTTCGCAGCTTGACTATGCTTAACGACGTTCGTTACCGCTTCACGCAGACATTGGCTCACGATATTATGGATCAGCGGAGGGATATTTGTAAGTTCTGGCTCTTGTTGAATCTCAACATGGACATCCGCTGTCTTCAAGATCGCCTCGGCTGCGATGAGCTCTTCTTCGATTGTGCTGGCCCTCATGTTCGATACCAGCTCTCGCACCTGCTTTAATGCTGCTCGCGAGGTTTGTTCGATCTCCTTCGCCTCCTGCTGCGCTCTTTCCGGATCTTTCGCAATTAAGCGGTTTACAAGCTGGCTCTTCAGCGTAATTAAGGACAGCGTATGACCGAGCGTATCGTGCAAATCTCTTGCAATTCGTGTACGCTCTTCACGCTTCACGAGCTCCTTGATCTTCTCATTCGCTTGATCCAGCTTCATCTCAAGCTCTGACTTCTTCGCCATGGATCGAATACCGAATGGCGAGAGCAGCATAATAAGCAAAAAAGGCAGAAAGAACAAGGTGTCTGGCGATACAAGAATCCCGTAGTAAAACACAGGAACCAGCATCAGCACCGCAAAAGCGATAAGCGCGATTCGGAAGGGCTTCTTCTCGTGATACCAGCCGATAAAGTTAGCTGGAAAGAAGCCCGAATACAAAAAGTTCGGATCGTAAAAAATGCTTAGGATAAAGACAATTCCCATCTGCAGCGCAAGCCAGTAATGAAAGGCGCGGCGCCCCATCGTCATATACAGCTGACGATAAGCCACAATGAACACTACGAGAAGCGAATAACCAATCATCTGCTTCCAGCCTGTTTCATTCCTTAACATAAGCAAAGGCAGCACTAAATAAATAAGAAAGAGATACGGAAAAAATCCGTATCGTTTTGGAAAGAGTTGAAACGTTTTTCGTGGATTGGCGTTCACGCTAGCTTACACCTGCTTCTTGTTTTCTACGTACATATTTAGATAGTAGCATAAAGAAGATGAAGTAGCCCAGAAGAATAAGCACGCTTTTTAAGGCAGGAGCCTCTCCGCGAACGATTAGCCACGCACCATTGCCATAGTTATAGGAAGGCAGCCACTGCCCAATGGTTTGCATCAGCTTTGGCATTATTTCAAGCGGCATCCAGAGTCCGCCAGATATCGCAAGAACCATGTACAGCACGTTACTGACAGCAGATGCTGTCTCTACCTTTTTCATCGTACCAACCAATGTTCCTAATGCGAGAAACGGGATCGATCCTGCGAGAATCCAAAGCCCGCTTGAGATCCATTCGAATATGCTTAGCGTTACGCCGTTTATCAATGCTCCAGCACTAAAAATGACGATAATCGCAAAAAGATGAATAAACGTCTGCCCTACCATCTGACCCGCGAAATAAATCGAATCCGGCAAAGGTGTAATCCGCATCAGCGTCGACCAGCCTTGTGCCCGCTCTTGAACCATTCGGATGCCTAGCGTCATCATGGAAGAGCCCATCACGCTAAAGGTTGTCATCGACATCAAATAGTGCGCCTGCCATTCCGCTCGATCGGGGGCGCCTGTATTCACAACCTTCGTAAAGATAAAGTAGAACAGAATCGGCATAAATAAGGACCAGAACACATAATACGGGTTGCGCAGAATGCGCAGCATCTCGATCTTGCATTGCTTAAACAAGAGCTTCATCTTGACCGACCTCCTTCATATCTGTCGTAAGACGTTCGAACACTTCATCAAGCTTTCCTTGCTCAATGCGAATGTTTCTTGCCCCGACATTCTCTCTAAACAACAGCCCAAGTACAGCATCCGTATCTTCAGTCTCAATCCGAATGATGCCATCCTGCTCATAAATGTGGATCACCTCAGGGAAGCCATTCAACAGCTTCACCCATTCCTGATTCGCATTAAAGGTAACAAAGGATTTCGTAATCCTCGCTTTTATGGCAGCCGGAGTATCGTCCGCCACAACTTTGCCTCGATTGAACAGCACGATCCGCTTCGCAATCTCGTCTGCTTCTTGCAAGTAATGTGTCGTAAACATAATCGTCTTTCCCTGCTCCGACAGTGCGCGAATCGTCTGCCAGAAGCGCTGTCTAGACGTAATATCCATCCCGACTGTCGGCTCGTCGAATAAGAGCAAATCGGGGTTGCCTGCAAGGGAAAGGGCAAAGTTCAAGCGCCGTTTCTGGCCTCCGGACAGCTTTTCCACACGGATGTGGAGCTCTGTTTGTGTTAATCCTGTCAAAGCGATGAGCTCCTGTAGGGACAGAGGATTCGGATAATAATGTCGGAATAAGTCGAGCAGTTCTCTTACCTTTAAGCCATCCATTACGCTTACTTCCTGCAGCATCGTGCCCATCCGCTCGCGAACCTCTTTATCGGTAGGAGACTTGCCGAACAGCTTGACTTCACCTGCACTAGGCTTTATCAGGCCAAGGATCATGGAAATCGTTGTCGTCTTCCCTGCACCATTTGGCCCGAGTAAAGCCACGATTTCCCCTTGCTGTATCGTGAATGAAGCATCTTGAACGGCTGCCTTATCTTTAAATGCCTTTGTTACGTGCTGAACCTGCACAACCTCTTTCATGAATGGACACCTCCGCATCTACTACTTTAAGTGTATAGGGGAGCATGCAGCCTTATAAGTAGAAGTTGTCATGAGATTAAGGTGACAGGTGTCATATGTAGAAATGACCGTTTACACTTGACTTTTATCTTTACGAATAAAAAACAGGATTCTCTGCCTCCGAGAATCCTGCCTAATCCATCCTTTGTTTATAAACAGAAACGACAGAACCTAAATTCTTTCAACTGCAGCATCAACACCCTTACATTCCGCGACACTTGTTCACGAAAAAGTCGCTTTGGCCAATCTCTTAGCGATTAAAGGTTGCTGAGACTTGGCGCACGGCAGCACCCGTATTGTTGAAAGAAGCCTTCCAGATAAGCTGATCGGCGAGCTTCATCGTTCTCCAGGCTTGGGTCAAGCGACCTAACAAATGAATCCGCCATTTGGTCATCTTCAAAATAGCCGTGCAAATGAATACAGCTCTCAGGCAAGGTAAGGCTCTTCAAAAAGATCGGAAGATTCGTTGCAATGCCTCGATTATCCGGATGCAGCATCCATTCAAGCTCCTTCCAATCCAGAATGCCCTCTTCCGTTGCAATCGGCGTAGGATATTCTTCTCCTTCTCGCATGTCAGCTGTATAGACATACATGCCCCCAGGCCAATCTCCCCTTACTGATGACCATGTGATCCATCCTGCAAAGCGAATATGTTTAAAGACGAGCCCCGTCTCTTCCAGCATCTCTCGACGCATGGATTCAGCAGGCGTCTCCCCTTTCTCGATCTTGCCGCCAACCCCGTTCCAGCAGCCCATCCAAGAAGAACGCTCGCGATTAAGCAGCAGTATCTTTGTTCCTTGATGTATCAGTCCCAAATTATAGATAAGCATTACGACACTCCCTTCCATACCAGCACACGATTTACAATATCCTCATAACCTCGGGTAACAAGTCACAATCGTACTAATAGAAGGTCACGATCTTAGTAGTGAGCCCCAAAATCGCCCTACTATAATAAAGGTAGATCATACGAGAGATTAAGGGGTGAGGTAATGAAGGCATCAGAAACCGCTTCAATTCCGAGTACAAACCAATCGATGACAGTCGTCAAAAAGAAGCAGCGTCCTTTTATGCGCAAACTAAGCAAATACAAGTGGCTACTGCTCATGACGCTGCCTGGCATTATCTATCTTTTTATCAACAACTATATCCCGATGTACGGGATCATTCTGGCTTTCAAAAACTATAACTATGTAGATGGGATCTGGGGGAGCCCTTGGGCAGGCTTCGATAACTTCAAGTTCCTGTTCCAATCTCCGGACGCGTACATCATAACAAGAAATACCGTCTTGTACAATGTCGCCTTTATTAGTATCAACTTGGTGCTCTCACTATTTGTCGCCTTGCTCATGAATGAGATCAAGGATAAGGTTATCTCTCGATTTTATCAGAGCACGTTTTTGCTTCCGCATATTATTTCAATGGTTATCGTCGCTTATCTCGTATACAGCTTCTTGAATGTTGAAAACGGTTTAGTCAACCGATTGCTCGTCGATTTGTTCCACATCGATCCGATTGCTTGGTACAGCAACCCCGATTATTGGCCGTATGTGCTGATTATCGTGAATGCCTGGAAAGGGGTTGGCTACTCCGCCATCATTTACTTTGCAGCCATTATCGGTATTGACAAGGAGTATTACGAGGCTGCCACGATTGATGGCGCCAGCAAGTGGAGACAGATGACTCGCATTACCCTGCCATTGATTGCGCCTGTTATTACGACCCTAACGCTGCTTGCTGTCAGTGGAATATTGCGTTCTGACTTCGGATTGTTCTATCAGGTTCCAATGAACTCAGGCGCATTGATGCCGACGACCAATACGATCGATACGTTCGTATATCGTGCCATGATTCAGCTCGGAGATATCGGTATGTCTTCAGCTGCAGGCGTGTATCAATCCGCCGTGTGCTTTGTTCTCATCTTAGGTGCGAACCTTGCAGTCCGTAAGATTAATAAGCAGAACTCTCTATTCTAAGAGCAAGGAGGTATAACATCGTGAAGCAAAGTCGAATCTTCCAATTTGGAATCCATACTTTTTTCTGGCTGTTTACGCTGGCTTCATTACTGCCGTTCTTATTTATCTTTATTATATCTATCTCATCTGAATCATCCATTAACGCAAAAGGCTACTCCTTCTTTCCGAGTGGGATCAGCTTTGCCGCTTATAAGTTTCTATTCTACGACTTCTCTGAGATTCTTAAAGCATACGGCGTCACGATCTTTTGTACCGTGCTGGGGGTTATCCTCTGCCTGTTCATTACGACCCTGCTTGCCTATCCGCTGTCACGGATGGAGCTGCCGTTTCGAAGCAGCATTTCGTTCTACATTTTCTTTACGATGCTCTTTAGCGGAGGGATGGTGCCTTGGTACCTCACCTTTACGAACATTATTCCGCTCAAAAATTCATTGCTTGCCATGGTCATCCCGGGCATGCTGCTAAGCGCCTTTAATGTCCTGCTGATGCGAAGCTTCTTTATGAATTCGATTCCCGACTCTGTTGTGGAATCAGCAGCCATTGATGGTGCAACCGAATTCAAGATCTTCTATAAGATCATCATTCCATTGTCCTTGCCTATTATCGCAACAATTGGGCTGTTCTCCACCCTAGGCTTCTGGAATGACTGGTACAACTGTATGCTTTTTATCGATAATCCGGATCTTTACAATATTCAATACTTAATGACCAAATCGTTGACCAATATTCAGTTTCTATTGATGAAGTCCAACCAATCGAATCAGGTCGGAGACATTCTCGCGACCATGCCGACCGAAACCGTTCGAATGGCGCTTGCGATCATCGGTCTCGCTCCGCTCTTGTTCGCTTACCCGTTCTTCCAGAAGTACTATATCAGTGGGATTACGACAGGGGCTGTAAAAGGCTGATTGGAGGCTCGCTAAACAGACTTCTCGACTCGCAGTTGGTTCCTTTAAGGAGGTGATTTGGTTCAATCGTGATACGAAAGAGTGAAGACATTAACTGAGGGGATTCATACGATATTGACTTTTGAGAGGAGAACAAAAATGAAACAATTACGGATCTTGCTTGCAGTATTCATGTGCAGTGCGCTTTTATTGTCAGCATGCGGCAGCGGAGGCGGCAGTACGAATCAGGCTTCAGATTCTTCTTCAACCAATACAGAGAAAAAACTAGATCCCTACAAAATCACACTCGTGTATCCAGGCACTGCGCCTAAAGATCTTGAGCTTGTTCAAAATGAAATGAGCAAATACTTAACCGAGAAAATCAATGCAACGATTGAACTAAAGCCTATTGAATGGGGTTCTTGGACAGATAAGACGAACCTGATGAAGATCTCCAATGAGAAATTTGACCTGCTCTTCACAGCAAACTGGTTTAACTATGCAAGCGATGTATCCAAAGGCCAATTCCTAGAACTTGATGAACTAATGAAAGAACACGGTAAAGACATTCCAGATATTCTTGGACCTGACTTTCTTCAAGGCTCTAAGATTAACGGCAAATTATATGCCCTTCCAACCAAGAAAGAGTTCGGACAAGGCTTTGGTCTTCTGCTAAGCAAAAAACTCGTCGATAAGTACAACATCGATACAAACGGCATAAAGAGCTTTGATGAAATTGAAGCGATGTTCAAGCTTATCAAGGAGAAGGAGCCGGATGTCATTCCAATCGTCTCCAGCAAATATACAAGCACCTTCAGTGCGGCTAACTACGACGGCATTACAACGAACCTTGCCCTCCCTCGCGGCAGCAAGGATCTCAAGATTGTCGATACGCTTGAGGATCCAACAATGGTTGATTACTACAAGCGCATTCGTGAGTGGAATCTGAATGGCTGGTTTGACAAGGATGTCTTGACTTCGGATTCAGACCAAGCCGTCCAAATGATCAAAGCAGGCAAAGCATTTGCTGTTGGTCAATCGCTGAAGCCAGGCAAAGATAAGGAAATGAGCGTTACTTATGGTACGGAATTCGTTCAAGTTGAAACGTTCGAGCCATTCACGACTACTGGTGAAGCGCAAGGTGCCATGCTTGGTATTTCCCGTACCTCCAAGGACCCTGCAAGAGTCATGATGTTCTTGAACCTGCTCTATAGCGACAAGCAGCTGATCAATATGCTCGACTGGGGCATCGAAGGCGTACACTATGTGAAGAAATCCGAAAATGTGATCGATTACCCAGACGGTGTAACTGCTGATTCGCAAACGTACCCGAACCCAGGAAGCTGGATGTTCGGCAATCAGTTCAACTCCTACCTGTGGGCAAATGAAGACCCGCAAAAATGGGAGCAGTTCGAGGAGTTCAATCAACGCTCAGAGCGTTCGCCAATTCTGGGCTTTACCTTCAACCCAGAGCCTGTCAAGTCTGAGCTGGCGGCACTCGACAACGTCTCGAAAGAATTCTCCCAAGGCCTTAACAGTGGATCTGTTGACGTTGACAAAGCGATTGCACAATGGAAAGAAAAGCGTGCTGCCGCAGGATTCGATCGTGTGAAAGCCGAAGCTGAAAAGCAGCTGCAAGAATGGCTCTCTTCACAAAAACAATAAAAAAAGAGCCTTACGGGAATCTACCCTAAGTATTATACTTAGGGTAAGATTTCCTTTTTTTGTTGACTATCGCGCTTGCTGAATAAGGAGAATCGAGAGATGAAGAGTTCGCTTCACAAGAGACTTACGATTGGCTTTCT
Source organism: Paenibacillus sp. 1001270B_150601_E10 (assembly GCF_015558675.1). Lineage (GTDB taxonomy): Bacteria > Bacillota > Bacilli > Paenibacillales > Paenibacillaceae > Paenibacillus_B. The sequence continues at coordinate 868,771 of NZ_JADMOL010000001.1, forward strand.
TGCCATTACCGTACCATTCGTCATCCTGCTTCTTTACAACAATCTGTATGCGTCCAACACGGTTCGTGAGCAGGTGGCGCAATCCAATAAGAATGCGATCATGCTCTATGCCAATCAGATTCAAGCTGGTTTGAATCGGGAGACGAATTACCTGTACAATCTCGCGGTCGAAGACTACAATATTATTCAGCTCCCTAGAATCATTCAGGATGACTATGAATATACGCTAACGAAGTATCGAATCTATAATGAATTAAGCCGCTTCCACCATTATTACAGCACCATCGACTTTGAATTTGTCTATACCGTCAAGAATAAGGATCTGCTGCATACGCTGATTCCTTCTGATTCCTATCAAGAGATATACCAGATGAAGTCTACGCTTCATGAGCTGCTTGAGCGGGTAAACAGCAGCAGCCGATATTTCAAGCAGTGGTCTTTAATAAAATACGGAAATGAAAGCGCTTTATTAAGGCTGGTCGACACCGGGTCCGGCGTCTATCTGGGAGCTTTCGTCCGACTTCGGAACTTAATGATTCCGCTTGATTTAATCGAGCTTGGCGAGGAAGGCTTTGCCTCCTTTGTCTCAAAGGAACATGAGATCATTACAGCACGCTCGCTCCGTCCTTCATCGCTCAGCATGCCGGACTTTTCTTTTCACCCTGAACAAATGTATCAGTCGATTAAGCTTGATCAAAAGAACTACATCGTCGTGACAAGTCCAATCGAAGGTACAGACACGATGCTGAGCGCCTTTATTCCTGAGCAGAGCATGCTGCAGAATCTCATTTATTTTCGCTCGCTTATCTTTATTGTGCCGGTATGTGCAGCTATCGTTCTATTCATCTATCTCATGTATTTGAATGATCTCGTTCTTAAGCCGCTTCGCAATCTGATCAATGGAATGCGCAAGTTGAAGCAGGGAGATTGGAATATAAGACTTCACTCTTCGAAAACGAAAGAATTCACGATGATCAACGATACCTTCAATGATATGGTCTCCCAGATTGAGGAATTGAAGATTCATGTCTATGAGGAGCAGATCAAAGCGCACAAAGCGGAAGTCAAGCATTTGCAGCTGCAGATTAACCCGCACTTTTTGCTGAACTCTATTAATGTGATCTATAATCTCGCGCAGATTCAGAAGAATGATATTATTCAGCTTATGTGCATGAATCTGGTCAAATACTTCCGGTTTACGACTCAGACTCACCGAAGTGTCGTTACGATTGAAGAGGAGCTTGATCATATGGAGAGCTATATCCATATCCAGCAGTACCGCTTCCCTAACCGGATCACGTATCAATTCGATATCGAAGAGGAGCTTAGGACCAAGTGCATCCCGCCGCTCATCATTCAGCCGTTCATCGAGAACTGCTTTAAATACGGCTTTGACTTTATGGACGTTCCATTTCATATTCAGATTGATATACGTACCCTTAACAAAGAAGACGAGCTCATGATGATTAAGATTAGTGACAATGGAGCTGGCTTCCCTGCTGGTGTGCTATCTGAGCTTCAATCCGGAGCTTACTTCAAGTCTCACAGTGGAGAGCATCTTGGGATTTGGAATGTGTATCACCGCTTAAAGCTAATTTTTGGATATGATGCTACCATTCTATTCGAGAATGAGAACGAGGCAGGAGCCAGCATTACCTTACAGATGCCGATTCGGTCCATGGAGCAGTTCCAATAGTTCAAGAGGGGGATAACCATGTCATACAGAGCACTTATTGTAGACGATGAGATCTATGCGGTAATGGGGATTAAGAGCGGCGTAAAGTGGGAGGAGCTTCATATTACAGAGGTGTATGAAGCCTACCATATTCGAGAAGCGATGCAGGTGATGAGCAAGGCAAGCATCGATATCCTGATCTGCGATATTGAGATGCCAAGAGGCAACGGTATTGAGCTCTTAGAATGGGTCAATGAGCATTCGCCGAATACAGAGACGATATTCCTGACGGCGCATTCCAACTTCTCGTTTGTCCAGCGTGCCATTCAGCTCGATGGCTTTGACTATCTGCTGAAGCCTGTGGAGTATCATGTGCTGCAGGCGACGATTGGAAGAGCGCTCGATACAATCAAGCAGGAGCGTGAGGTTGCTTCACTCAGGGAGCAATACAAGCCCTATTACAACCTGTGGCTGAAGAAGAAATCACTCATCTCGGATAAATTCTGGAATGACCTTTTTTCTAAAAAGATCACCTGCTCCTCAAGCAATACAGAACGTTTGATCCATGAATACGTGCTGCCCCTAACCTCAAGCACGCTTATCCTTCCAATCGTCATTAGCGTAGAGGGATGGGATCGAGAGCTGAACAGCGCAGATGAAGAGGTATTGGAATATGCGCTTCGCAACATTGCAAGAGACCTCATGCTGCTTGGCCGTCATGGAGATGTCATTCAGACCAAGCTTGGCGTGAATTGTGTCCTCCTCTTTATCGAGCAGGCAGATGAGCTTAATTCCGCCTGGCTTGAGGAACAATGCCGCCAATATATTCATTATTGTCGCGAATACTTGTACAGCTACGTTTCCTGTTATATAGGCAAGGCTTCCCTGCTGTCTCAGGTGGGCCTGATGTATAAAAAGCTTTTGGATATGGAGTACAACATGATTAAGAAAAAAAGTCAGGTACAATGGTATAAAGAATCGCATTCTTCGGCTCAGAACACGAAGCTTCCTGAATTTACAACTTGGACGCTGCTCATCGAACAGGGCAAGAAGGAGGATATGGAAAAAGAACTATGCCGCTTCTTCACTGCTCTAGAACAGGAGAAAGAGCTGAACGCGGACGTGCTGCATGCGTTCTATCATAGCTTTGTACAGATGATTCACTATATTCTGCATAAGCGTAGTCTGTCTCTTCATCGCTTGATCCAGCGAGCTGAGGATACGCTTGTCGAAGCGATACCTCGCTCCATAGCAGATATGGAGCAATGGGCGCACCGGCTGCTTGCCATTGTTCATGATCAATTGCATAAGGATGATTCCGTTATTCATCGCGTTAAGCGATATATTCACGATCATCTGAGCGAAAGCATTACGCGTGAGGAGTTGGCTGACCACGTACACTTGAACCCTGCTTATCTGTCTCGGTTGTTCAAGAAGGAAGTCGGAGAATCGTTAACCGACTATGTGCTAAGTGAGCGTATGAAGGTTGCAAAGGATTTAATTATCAATTCATCCATGCCTATATCGGATATTGCGCAATCCGTCGGCTATACGAATTTTTCATATTTTACAAAAATGTTCAAGAAGCAGTACCAATATACTCCCCAGCATTATCGTCGGCACCTTGAAGATCAACCGATAAAGTCCAGTTCTGGATAAATGTTGTTAATTGATTGTAAACGCTATCAGAATGTCACGAATGTATTAGAATGATGTCACAAGATTGTTAGTGACTTGTGATGAGGATTGCTACAATATGGGCTGAAAGCCCGCGAACAGGATCTGCTTATAAGCTTAGGCTTTCCGTTAGATTTAAGCTTTCTCAAATCATTAGAGAGGTGTGAGCTTAATGTTGAAGAAGTTCCTGAAGTCAAGTCTCATCGCAAGTGTTCTTCTCATGTCAGTCATATCGGTTCCGTTCACCGCAGGTGCAGCCTCAAGCGTGACTGTGAACTGGAATGACGTCAAGCAAGACATCGATGGCTTAGGCGTATCCCAAGCTGGATGGTCAGACGCAGTATACGATTTGCAAGAGCCTGTTCGCAGTCACATCATGGATTTGCTGTTTGATCAAGAGGAAGGCATCGGGGCTTCCATCTTCCGTGGAGCAATCTTCGCTGAATTCAACCCTTCTCCTGGCGTGTACAACTTTAATGCAAGACCGGATCAGGTATGGGTTATGCAGCAAGCCAAGGCTCGCGGTGTAGACAAGATTGTCGCTAGCTCCTGGAGTCCGCCAGCATGGATGAAGACGAACAATCAAACGACACATGGCGGCTTTCTAAAAAATGAAAACTACGGGGACTTTGCAACATTGATGTCCAAGTTTGCGAAAGAATACAAAAGCCAGTTTGGTATCGATATCTATGCGATGTCCATTGCCAATGAGCCGAATTCCATGACCTTCTTGAGCTGGGATTCCAGTGAGTGGAATTCGACACACTTCCAAGTGTTCATTCGTGACTACTTGAAGCAGGCTATGATTGCTGAGGGCGTACAGAATACGAAGGTCATCGCTGGCGAGTCCTCCTGGTGGTCTGAGGATCTGATCAAGGATTCCTTGAACGATCCAGCTGCTGCAGAGCGTCTTGATATTGTAGCTGGCCATAACTACCCGATTCCGATTATTAATGCCGAGATGCCAACGACGCCATTCTCAACTGCTGTATCAAAAGGAAAGAAAGTGTGGATGACCGAGGTATCTTCTGTTGATACGTATGATCCAGGCATTAACTCCGGTCTCAAATTCGCGAAGCAGCTCCATAACTTTATGACAAAAGCGAATGTGAACGCTTGGCTGTACTGGACAGGAGCTATTCCTGGCAGCAATGATGAAGGCTTAATCAATGTATATAAAGATACAAATACGTATCAAGTGACGAAGCGCTACTACACCTTCGGCAACTACAGCAAATTTATTCGCCCTGGCTATGTCCGCATTGGTGCAACTGAGAATCCGCAATCGGGTGTATACACATCTGCTTACAAGGATCCTGTTACCGGTAAATTCACCATTGTGGCAATCAATGATACGGATGCCTCTGCTCCGCTCAATCTAACACCTAGCGGATTCAACGCAGGCTATATTACGCCGTACACGACTAATTCCAGTCTTAGTTTGACTCAAGGAGCCAACATTCCGTTAGCAAACGGCAGCTATTCGGTTGTCGTACCGCCTAAGAGCGTTGTAACCTATGTCGGTCAAAATGGCTCTGCACCTGCTCCTGTACAGACCATGACGGATAACCTGAATGACTGGTCCTTAACGAGCTCCCACACTAGCGGGCTTGCAATGGATTCCACAAATACAGGTTACTTTGACGGAGACACATCTCGTGTGAAGCGTAATGAAGGCACAACACAAAGCTTTGTGTATAACCTTCTAAACATTCAAAATTTCAGTGCCACACTGTATCAATTCAGCGTGTGGGATGGCGTAGCTTTCTACGCCTCCCCTGATAACCAAAATTGGACGAGAATCGAGCATGTCAGCACGCCTGGCGTATATACGGGAAGCAAATGGTATCGCAAGGAGTATACGCCTTCAGCAGCCATTCCGGTTGGGACCCAGTACTTAAAGGTAGAGCTCTCTGGCTCTGATTCATGGGAGAAGCAGGTATCCAAGGTTGTTATTCAATATACACCATAATCGTCATGATTTGAGATCAATCCTATAACCAATCCTGAGGAACAAACCTAACAAAGCAGCTAATAATCAGCCTACAACTGAAAGCAGACCTTTTCCGCAATTTGGTTGCGAGCAAAAAGGTCTGCTTGTGTATTGCAGTCAACTCCCAGGACTACATGGGAGGCATAGAACTAGCCAGCCAACCTGCAGCGATGAATAGCAAGAGAGCGGCGATCAATTCAAGGCGAATACCGAACAGCAGCTTGCGCTGTACGCTCACATTGGAGTTCGTCGTCATCTCACCTTGACCTGCAGCATGCTTTAATTGAGGCATCAAGTAGTACCGGTGATAGGCTGCAAGCAAGATGACAAGTACAAATAGAATGATTTTGACAACGACAAGGTTGCCATACCCGTATTGCACGAGATCATTCACTTGTTTGACCTTATTCAACGTAAGCCCAACTCCAGATAGAGCAGCGGCACCCATTAGCACAATCGCAAAGACTGCGAATTTCCTCAGCAGTTCACTCCAGTGTCGAGCAAATGCATCCCTGCTATTCTGATTCGAGCTTCCCTTCCAGCTCATTACAAGCAAGCCTGCTAAGCCTCCACACCAACCAACTGTTACAACCATATGAATGACATGCATCCATACGCTGAAGGAAAGTCCGCTGCCGGGTTGATAGGCATGCCCTGTTAGCGGAAAGGTGATGGACAGGATAAGAAGCAGCAGCAATCGTACATAGCGCCATATTTCTCCCATAAAGCGAGGCATGAGCAGGAGAATAATCAGTATGCCCATTGCCATACGAAGGAGAGACATCCAACCAAGCATCATTGAGCCTGCCAAATGCATGAATGCACTGCCCCAATCCCCTTGCCCAAGCTCGCTCGAGAGCTGGCTTAATCGTGCGAAGCCGCTGATGATAAGCAGACCTGCAGCTGCATATAGCCATTGCTGTATCCTTGAGGCTTGCATGGATCTGCCAGGAGACAGCCAATCGATAAAGAACAAAGTGCCTCCAATAAAGACATACGCTATAACTTCGAGAATACGATACAAATTAGAGAGACTAAAGGTTAACGGTGCTTCATGACTGCTGTCGCTTAAAGAGGCCTCATGCTGATGGGCAGAAGTGGAGGCTTCCAAGCTGCTATCGGATACAATTGGAGCTTCATCACTGCTACTTGTGCTTTGATCCCCGATTGACCCAGCTGTATGATGGTCATGCCCGGAATCCGATTCCTGCTGAGTGCTTGCTGCCGATTGTTCCTGATTGGTAAGGCTCTCTTGTTTGACAACAGTACGATTATCCACCACATTCTCTGTCTTATTCTCATCCTCCTTGGCAGGAGGATCCGTCTTTTGTGCTGCTTCCGTTCCTTCATTCTGATTAGACGGAGCTGCATGATCTGATGGTTGATCAGGCTTCTTCTGACTCTCCTTTGCCGCTGGGTTCGAACTGATGTCTTCCTTTTTATTTTCGGTACCTGAGGCCTCAGGCGACGGGCTGTTTTTAGGCGGGGTTACAGGCTTGGAACCGCTAGGCTTGCTGCCTGCATCTTTGCCGGAAGTCTTTCCCCCATCCCCCTTTGTCGCTGTGTCCTTATCTTTGGATGGAACATTCCCGCTATTAGAGACGCCTCCTTGCTGATTCCCGGAAGAATCCGAAGGGTCGTCGAGCGATATACTTCCTGTAGGCCCTTTCTTTGTTAAGGACACCCCCACCGCAAATCGATAGGAATCCTCTGTTACATGCGTATCAACAGATAGTGTTTGCCATTTCACTGTATACATGCCATTGCTAAGCTTTAGGCCGCTCACCATTAACGTCCGATTATCCATCGCACTAAGCTCGCTAGGCATGACATTGCCTGATTCGTCCAGCACCTGCACAGAGCTAAGCTTGGTATCAATATCTTCGGTAAATGTCAGATGCATGACACTAGGCGCTGTCGTTAGTTCAGATTCAGGCTTTGGATCAGCTGAAGCCAAATAGGCATGTGCCTCTGCAACACTTGGACGTAAGCCTATATTTCCAATGATGAACGTGATGACCAAAACAAATACGAACAAACCTTTTCTCATAGCTTCATCGACCTACTTCGTGTACACATGAACGGCTGAGCGAAGCCCTCCAACTACCGGGAAAAACTCTAGATAAGCACCAGCCTTTTCAGCAGCTTTTCGGATTGATACTTCATCTTTTCCATCATAGCCCTGCAAATAAGTTTTTGCTGCTGATTCTGTAAGCAAGGTGGAGCCGTTCTTTAATACGACGTCTTTCTCATCCACTTGCTTGCCATTTACATAAACGAGAGGCTTAGGATTTACTTGCGCAGCTGGAATCTTATACTTGCCATTTTGAACAGTAAAAGTCATCGTTGCTTCATAGCTCGTCGAAGTATATTGACCTTCTACTTTGTCTGTTGCAGAAGAAGGCTTAGCACGAAGCAAATACTGATCTGCTTCTTGTACTACAAAATGAATAATTCCCTTCTCGTTCGTCTTTAGAATTTCGGATGTGGAGTTATTGCGTTTGATCAGTGTAACCTCAGTATCTGGCTGTGGCTTGCCTTTCACCAATAGTTGCACGGATACAGTTTGCTTAGGGGTAATGGCAGATGGATTGACCAGTGGAACAAGCTCTGCGCGATCCGTGCTGGTTGGCTTGCTGAAGCCTTCGAGCTTAGCTGTACGCTGTGCAGTTGGTATGTCACTGACGGCTACAAAGGATTTCGCACTTCGAAGCGTGCGTGTCGCTTGATTATCATGCTTAAAGATGCTGTCGCCTTCAGCCGTAATAATGTAGGCTCCAGGGGTAGAGCTATTAAACGACGCAATATAGCCGTTGTTGATGCCGGACGTTTCGGAAGCAGCCGTTTCACCGGTATAGTACAACGTAGAAGAGATATCTACTTTCTTGCCGGCCGGAGTCGTTACGTATACTTTCGTGGTATCCGCACTCCACCTTCCTTCGATCCGATAGCTGGCATGATTGTTCGAATGATTTCCAAGAAGCAGGTCTACGTAGGAAGATTCCCCTACTGCAACAATAGGAGCGTTCGTCTCGGTCCAGCCGTCATGAGCATAGACAGGCAACGCGATTGCAGCAGATAAGAGCAGCGTCGAGCAAATAGCAAATAATTTTTTGGACATCAGTGAACTCTCCTTTTTAATCGGTCATATTCCACCATTCCGATGGACAATCTTATTGTAATATGACATTCCTCACAGCACATGACTCACATGAGCTATTGGAAAGCCAATCTTGTTACGAAATCTTTACAAAAAAAGCCCCTCCTGCTTCTTGCACAGGAAAGGCTTAAACCGGGTCCTTCTTATTTTCTCTTGGCATCGTCAGATAAACTGTCTTTCGACAGCAATGTACTGAGTTCTTTCATAAACATGTTTATGTCCTTGAATTGTCGATATACCGAGGCAAAGCGCACGTAAGCAACCTCATCAACCGGATACAGCTGTTCCATAACAATCTCACCGATCGCTTGACTCTCTACCTCTGCTTGAGCTGTTGTGCGAATTTGTCTCTCGACCTCAGATACGATGGCTTCCAGCTGCTCGACAGATACTGGGCGCTTCTCGCAAGCGCGAATAAGGCCTCGAAGCAGCTTCTCTCTGCTGAACTCTTCACGGCTGCCATCCTTCTTAATGACGATAAGCGGCGTCTCCTCTACCATCTCGAAGGTGGTAAAGCGACGGCTGCACAGCTCACATTCGCGGCGCCTGCGTATCGACTTGTTATCGTTTGCCGGCCTCGAATCCAGTACTTTCGTACCGTTATGATCACAATAAGGGCATCTCATATAGGAGCATTCCTCCTCTCTTTATTCATCATTCTAAGTTCCAAAACATCCCATGATTTGCTTGTAATGATATTAGAAAGATTGCGCACAATATCATTACCAACCGCAAGGAGGTGAAAGAAATGAGCCAAAACAACCGTTCTAGCAACAACCTAGTTGTACCGCAAGCTACTGGCGCACTTGAGCAAATGAAGTTCGAGATCGCACAAGAACTTGGTATCGCTATCCCACAAGATGGATACTACGGTAACATGGCTACTCGTGACACTGGTTCTATCGGTGGTTACATCACGAAGCGCCTTGTTCAAATCGCGGAACAACAACTTGCTGGTCAATACAAATAATGAATTCCTAAGAAGCATCGGATAAGTCATCGCTTGTCCGATGCTTCCTCTATCTCTGGACTCAGAATGAAGCTAACCTTTCTAACCTATTTGGCAATGAATTGACTCTTCCAGTCAGGTATACACATTTTTGTACTTCTCATAATAATGGAATACCTTCTTCACATACAACCTTGTTTCGTTAAAAGGAATTGAATTTTTTGCCGTTTCCAGCTGACCATCCCATGTGCCGTTCTTCAACCACTCATTCACATTCCCTGGACCAGCGTTATAGGCAGCAACTGCCGCAACCATATTATGATTGTACATTTTGATTAAAGACTTCAGATACCATGTTCCAATAGTAATATTTGGGTCAACCTCGTTTTTCAATTGATCCATCGTATACAGCTTCCGGATTTTCATCTGCTCCATTGCCCATTCCGCTGTGCTTGGCATCAGCTGCATGACGCCTAAAGCTCCTTTTCGTGATTCTCTTCCGGCTATGTAATTCGTTTCTACACGAATGATGGCTGCGACAAGCAGGGGATCAAGCTCTTGATCCGTCGCTTTCTGGCGAATCGTTTCTTTATAAGGGATGGGATACATCCATTGTCCCAGCCACTCAGACTGCAGCACCCATATCAGCAAAAAACCGACGACCAGGACAAACAGCCATTTTTTTTGACGCAACGTTTTCATGAACATACTCATAGCATGCCCTTCTTCTTCGCAAAAGAAAGCACTTGCTGCTCAGTATCTTCTAACCCCTTATCATTCATGATTACAACGTCCGCATGTGCTCGCTTCTCTTCAATATCCAACTGAGCATTCAATCTAGCTTCAGCTTGATCTTTTGTTATACCATCCCGCTCCATCAAACGCTTTAGTTGAAGCGATCTTGGAACATATACGACCATAATCTCCTCGAATAGACTCTCCATCTTCGATTCAAACAAGAGGGGCACGTCCACCACTACAAGCCGATTCCGATCTTCTTTCTCGTATGCATCCATTCGGGCAAACATCACTTTTCGTATAGCTGGATGGGTAATCGCATTTAAAGCCTGACGCTCTGTCTCGTTATGAAATACAATCTCGCCAAGCTTCTTCCGGTTCAATGATCCATCCTCCTGCAGCACCTCAGATCCAAAGCGCTCTGCAATCTGCTGAAGGACTGGACTGCCAGGAAGCACAACCTCCCTGGCGATGCGGTCCAAGTCAATTAAGGCTGCACCGTGCTGCACTAATAAGGCAGCAACAGTGCTTTTGCCAGAAGCGATTCCTCCTGTCAATCCAATATTCATACGTTCACCTCATATAGAAACCAAAATAAGTGTCTCATTTTGATGCTCACATAACCTTTTATCATTCACTTTTAGAATAGCTTCATAATTCCAATCACAATCAGCAGACAGCCTGGCAAAAAGGACAACCGCTTCAGCCATCTCCATTGACCAAATGTAATGCCGATTCTCATCCCCAGCTGCAGAAAGGTGCCGCTAAACAGGGCGATAATGAGGGCAGTCCATATGGGAGGATAGCCAAGCAATGCAGCTCCAATACCTGCTCCAAAGGCATCAAGCGATAGAGCGGCTCCGAGCCATGCGGCCTCTGACGCGCTAATCGTTCCCGAACGGTCTATATCAGCAGCATCAGGCGTTCTTAAGATCTGGATAATGATGCCCATTCGCTTTAGCTGTATCTTCAGAATCTGCTGTACCTGAGGCTCTGGGCTTGACTGCAATCCTTCCTGAGAAGACTCCTGCTTAAAGGACTCTTCGACCTTCACCTCAACACTGCTCGTGCCGTCTTGAGACTTGAAAAATTGAATCATGGCCCAAATACCGATGCCAATCAGTATAAGTGCGCCTAAGATGCTAGCTGCTCGATCGGAGAACCAGTGGATAAATAAAGCCCCAACATGCATCGACAACAAAATGACGAGCCCTGAACAGAGCGATATGATGAGTACCGAGATCCAAGGAATTCTTAAACGCCTCATCCCGTAAGTAAGCCCTACGCCGAAGCTGTCCAGACTAAGTGCAAACGCCAATACCAATAGTGACGCAACATGCGCAAACAACTTTATTCCCTCCCTGCCGACCAACTCTGATGAGAACAATGGCCTTAACCAATGTACCTTATCATATGGGAAGCAGAGAACTTTCGTGCATCCTTAGAAGAATAAGGAACGTCAGCTTCTCGGCTGGCAGCTTGGACAGGTGTGGGTACCTCGTCCACCTACAACAGACTTCTCAACAAGCTGTCCGCAGCGAACACACGGCTTTCCTTCCTGTCCATACACCTGAAGCTGATGCTGGAACATCCCCATCTCTCCTTGTCCATTCACATAGGATTTGATTGAGGATCCGCCCGCATCGACGGCTTGTTGAAGCGTATAGATAATCGCTTCGTGCAATCGCTTGAGCTGTTCATCGTTAAGTGAGTCAGCCTGTGTCATTGGGTGTATCCCTGCTCGGAACAAAGCTTCATCCACATAGATATTGCCAAGCCCAACGATGATATGTTGATTGAGAAGCACCGGCTTAATAAAGCTTCGGCGGTTGCCAAGCTTCTCCTTAAGAAGCTCTGCGGTGAATCCGTCCTGAAGCGGCTCGATGCCTAGCTTCTTAAGCGGCGCCTCCCGCATCTCTTCCCCAGGTGAGAAGAGATGCATCGTTCCAAACTGCCGCACATCCTTATAACGCAGTTCCGTTTCGTCATCGAAGTGGAAGATCACATGAGTATGCTTCTCAACAGGCTCATCGGACGAATAGACCCCGTAGCGGCCTTCCATTCGGAGATGAGACACCAGGACAAGATCATCCAAGTGGATCAGCAAGAACTTGCCTCTGCGACCCACCTCTTGTATTGTATGTCCGGCGAGAGCCGCACAGAACGACTCAATCTCAGCAGGACGTTGGATAATGCGAGGCAACGTTACTGTGACACGATCGATTTTTTTACCTTTAACCAATGTATTTAAAGTTCGTTTTACCGTTTCTACCTCTGGCAATTCTGGCATTGCATATCACCTCACTTCCCATTATACCTGATCCGTTCAACATGAAGGGAAGCTGGTTGAATTTACGTGTTACTTCGCTTCATACCAGTTGGCGCCGCTGCTCACATCTGCACGAAGCGGCACTTGAAGCTTAATCGCTTGCTCCATAATTTCAGGCACCAGCTTCTCCATCAGCTCTACCTCACGCGGAGGAACCTCAAATACCAATTCATCGTGTACTTGAAGCAGCATGCGGCTCTCTAGCTTCTGCTCTTTAAGCGCAGCATCCATCTTCACCATCGCAAGCTTGATAATATCTGCAGCCGTGCCTTGAATTGGCGTGTTCATTGCCGTGCGCTCGGCAAAGGAGCGGAGATTGAAGTTCGAAGCATTAATCTCAGGCAAGTAGCGGCGACGCTCCAGCATTGTCTTCACGTAGCCCTGCTTTCTGGCTTCGTCCACGATGTCATGCATATATTGCTTGACTCCTTGGAATACCGCAAAGTACTGCTCAATAAACTTCGCTGCATCTTTGCGCGTGATATTCAGGTTCTGCGACAAGCCGTAGTCGCTGATGCCATATACGATGCCGAAGTTGACTGCCTTGGCGGAGCGCCGCATATTGCTGTCTACCTCTTCGGCCTTTACGCCAAAGACGTCCATAGCCGTCTTCGTATGAATATCCATATCGTGAATAAAAGCTTCCTTCAGCTTCTCATCGCCTGAGATATGAGCAAGCACGCGAAGCTCTATCTGTGAATAGTCAGCGGCAACAATCTTCCAATCTGCCTCGGTAGGAACGAAGGCCTGACGAATCTGGCGACCTTCCTCGAGTCGAATCGGAATATTCTGAAGATTCGGGAACTGAGAGCTTAGACGACCTGTAGCCGTAATCGTCTGGCGGTAATACGTATGAACGCGTCCCGTGTCCTTCCGAACTTCCTTCAATAATCCCTCGATGTAAGTAGATTGCAGCTTTGTCATCTGGCGATAGTGCAAGATGAGCGGGATGATATCGTGGTATGGCTCCAGCTTCTCCAGCACTTCAGCATCTGTAGAGTAGCCGGTCTTCGTCTTTTTCACAACGGGAAGCTGAAGCTTGTCAAACAGAATCTCACCAAGCTGCTTCGGAGAGCCGATATTGAACTCTGTTCCAGCCAGTTCATAGATTCGCGTCATCGTCTCTTCGATCGACGAGCTGAACTGCTCGCCAAGCTTCTTAAGCGCATCTTGGTTAACAAGAATGCCGGTCTTTTCCATTTGGGCAAGAATAGAAGAAAGAGGAAGTTCTAGATCATAATACAGGTGATCCATCTCATTGGCTTTAAGCTCCTCTTCCATCTTTGGAGCAAGCTGCTGAACAAGACTTGCCTTGCGTGATGCATGGATAGCCACGACCGATGTATCAGGCACTTTGAACTTCGCGCCCTTGCCATACACCGTCTCGTCACTGTCCATACTAGACAAGCCGAACTTCACAGCGAGGCTTTGCACCGTTGCCGCAGCATCGCTTGGGTCCAATACGTATCCAGCAAGCTGAATATCGAAGCTTGTCCCTTGATATGACACGTTCAACCAATGGAGGATAAGCTCTGCCCGATGAAGGTCAAAGCCAATCTTGGTCTGCTTCTCATCCTTCAGCCAAGCCCGAATAGGCTCTGCCTGATCATGGAGCAGCATATCCTTGCTTACATACCAGTATCGATCCTTAGATGCAAATACTATGCCAATCAATTCAGCCAAATGAGGGTTCTCGCCAAACGATTCTACTTGAATTGTTGTCACCTCATGAAGGGCGTCGACCAACTCGTTTACGTTAGAGTTATCGACGATAGCCGTGTCAAGCTCTACGGCTACAACCTCTGTCTCCAAGGATGGAGCGTCTCCTGTTGACAACTTTTCCACCCGATCAATCACCGACTTGAACTCAAGCTTCTTCAGCATCGGCAGCGCAGTCTCTGCAGGAATGCCATTGAAGGACATCTTCTCGCGCTCCAGCTCAATGGGAACCTCACGATAGATCGTTGCAAGCTGCTTACTCATACGAGCATCATCGGCATGATTCGTAATGTTCTCCTTCATCTTGCCCTTCAGCTCTTCAACATGCTCCAGCACGCTTTCTACGCTTCCATACTGGCTGAGCAGCTTAAGTGCCGTCTTCTCACCTACGCCTGGAACACCCGGAATATTATCAGAAGAATCTCCCATGAGACCCTTCAGATCAATGATCTGCAGCGGCGTTAGTTGATACTTCTCTTCAATCGCTGCCGGGTCATACTTCTCAATTTCGCTTACCCCTTTACGGGTCAGAACAATCGTTACATTGTCCGAAGCGAGCTGCAGCATATCCTTGTCTCCGGTTACAACCATCATCGTATGTTGCTCTTCATCGGCCTTTTTCGTCAGCGTACCGATAATATCGTCTGCTTCATATCCGCTCAGCTCGAAGTGAGCGATGCCGAGAGCATCAAGCAGCTCTCTCATAATCGGGAATTGCTCGGACAGCTCTGGCGGTGTCTTGGAGCGTCCACCCTTGTATTCCGAATACTCTGTATGTCTAAACGTGATCTTTCCTGCGTCAAATGCAACCAGTAAATGCGTCGGCTTCTCCTCTTCCAGAAGCTTCAGCAGCATTGTCATAAATCCATATACGGCATTCGTATGCAGCCCCTGCGCATTAGTCAGTGGCGGCATGGCATAGAATGCCCGATTGGCAATACTATTACCGTCGATTACGATCCATTTTTCCATATGTACACCTCGTCTACTTCTCTTGTTCTCATGATAGCATAGCACCGCCCCATAATGGAAATTTGCTGGCTCTATTGGCGATTATTTTTCCCATTTTAGAGTAAAAAGAAAAAATTCGAACAACAAAATACGTCATTCGAATCTTCTGCATGTATAGTGAAAATACCTTCGTTATGATTAGCTGTTCAAGTCAGGTCTTTCGTTTGTAACGAGATACACGATGCTTTCCCCAATGTTCGTTGCATGGTCAGCAATACGCTCGATATAGCGGCCAACAAACATCAGATGCATTACCTGAGATGCTTTATGCGGATCTTCCACCAAGAAGCTCATCAGCTCACGAATGATCTGGCCATAGAGCTGATCGACCATGTCGTCGTCCTTTGCCATTTTATAAGCAAGATCCACGTTCTCTTCATTATAAGCCTTGGTCGATTCCACGATCATCTGCTGAACGATTTCAACCATACGGGTAATATCGATCAGAGGCTTCATGACAGGCTCGCCATTCATGCGCACGACGACCTTTGCAATATCAATCGATAGATCCCCCATCCGTTCAAGATCGCTTGAGATGCGGAAAGATACGAGAATCCGGCGCAAATCCTTCGCCACTGGCTGCTGTGTCAAAATCAGGCGCGAACCGATGTCCATAATCTTATTTTCAAGATCGTTAAGCTCGGAATCCTTCGCGATAATCTTCTTAGCGCGTTCCACATCAGATGTCTTTAAAGATTCAAGCGATTCGATCAGGGCATGCTCCACATGCGAGCTCATCTCCTGCAACAAATGGCTTAGTTCCTCTAACCCCGTATCGAATTCTCTGCGCTTAATCATGATATCACCATTACCTCCCGTGCAATATTATCCGAATCGTCCTGTGATGTAGTCCTCTGTACGTTTGTCGGTTGGATTGGAGAACAACGTTTCTGTCTGATCGAACTCGACCATTTCACCATTAAGGAAGAATACGGTTTGATCCGACGTTCTAGCTGCTTGTTGCATGTTATGAGTAACCATCACGATGGTATACTTGTTTTTTAGTTCCTGCACTAATTCTTCAATCTTTAACGTAGAAATGGGGTCAAGTGCAGAGGTTGCCTCATCCATGAGAAGCACGTCAGGGTTAACGGCAAGGGCGCGAGCGATGCATAAGCGCTGCTGCTGACCTCCTGATAGGCTGAACGCGGAACGCTTCAAGTAGTCCTTCACTTCATCCCACAGTACCGCCTGCTTCAAGCTTTGCTCTACGATCTCATCTAGCTCTGCTTTGCTTTTGGTCCCATGAAGACGAGGGCCGTAAGCAATATTGTCGTAAATGGACTTTGGAAAAGGATTCGGCTGCTGGAACACCATTCCGACCTTTTTACGGAGAGTCTCCACATCCACATCGTTGCTGTATATGTCGGTTCCGCCAATATCCACAAGACCTTCGATGCGCGTGCCGACAATCATGTCGTTCATGCGGTTCAACGTACGAAGCAGTGTCGACTTCCCACAGCCAGAAGGACCGATAAAGGCAGTAACGGCCTTTTCAGGTATCGTCAAGTTGACATTTTTCAAAGCATGATACGTGCCATAATATAAGTTCAATTGCTCAATATTAATTAAGGTTTGATTCGCTGTTGGAGTTGATGTACTCATACGCTCGTCTCCTTTAGATCTGTTTAGAATACTTGTTACGAAGAATGATAGCCGAGATGTTCATCAGTACGAGCATCACCATCATGACGATAATACCGGAAGCCGCAAGCTCATGGAACGATACTTGTGGTCTCGATAGCCAGTTGAAGATCTGAATCGGCATAACCGTAAACTGGTCCATAATGCTGCTTGGCAAAAAGGCTACGAACGTTAGCGCACCAATCATGACAAGCGGCGCTGTCTCACCGATCGCCCGGGAGAGGGCCAGGATAACGCCTGTCAAGATTCCGGAGATGGAAGATGGTAGAACTGAACGGTACACCGTCTGCCACTTCGTTGCTCCAAGCGCGAAGGATGCATCTCGTCTTGCCCGAGGCACTGCCCGAATCGCTTCCTGTGCGGAAACGATAATGACAGGCAGGACGAGAAGGGTCATCGTCAAGGCACCTGACAGCAAGCTGCGATCAAGGGCCAACCCGCGAACGAAGATCGTTAGTCCGAGAATACCGTACACGATAGACGGTACACCGGCGAGCGTACTAATATTCAACTGAATAAAGCGAGTGATTCGATTCTTTTTTGCGTATTCCTCTAGATAGATCGCGGCTCCTACACCCAAGATAAATGAGATTGGAGTCATGATCAGCACCATGTAGATCGAGCCTACGATGGCGGACTTCATGCCTGCGCGACCTGCCACACGTGAAGGATAATTCGTGAACAAGTCCAAACGGGAGATTCCGTCCATAATAATGTTAATCAATAGGGCCATTAAAGCGATAATACCAATCGATGTGGCGACAATAAACAACAGATGAAGGTAAAGATCCTTCTTGCGTCGATTGCTAATCTGCTTGCGATTCGCATCTTCGAACATAGACATGACTTAGTACTCCTCTCTGAAGCGTCTTGCCACATACTGCGCGAGAATGTTCAACAAGAACGTGATGACAAACAGCGTCATACCAACGGCAAAGATCGTTCCATATTCTACGGACCCGTGCGGTGTATCGCCCAAGCTTACTTGTACGATATAAGCCGTCATCGTCTGGATACTTTCCAGCGGATTCAAGGTCAAATTCGGTGTCGCCCCGGCAGCTACAGCTACAATCATCGTCTCCCCGATCGCTCTTGAGAAGGCCAATACTGCTGAAGAAACAATACCTGAGAATGCCGCAGGAACAACGATCTTAAGCGCAACTTCAAAGCGGGTCGCACCAAGCGCATAGGCGCCATGGCGCAAGCTCTTAGGTACCGCAGACATCGCATCTTCACTAAGCGAGGATACCATCGGAATAATCATGATCCCCACGACCAGCCCTGCACTAAGGGCGTTAAACACTCCCATGGAAGGGAATATGCTCTTAAGCAGCGGTGTAACGAAAGTCAGTGCGAAGTATCCATATACGATTGTCGGTACACCTGCAAGAACTTCTAGGATAGGCTTTACGACCTTGCGAACGCGATCAGGCGCATATTCGCTCAAATAAATGGCGCTCGCAAGCCCAATTGGGATTGCAACAATGCAGGCAATGACGGTGACAAGCAGGGTGCCGCTTAAGAGCGGTAGAATCCCGAATGCCTTCGGCTCGATCAATGGACTCCATTTCTTGCCGAACAAGAAGTCCATGATCGGAACGCTTTTGAAAAAGGTAATGGTTTCCGACAACAGGGTCAATACGATTCCAATCGTCGTTAATACCGATAGTGCTGCGCATAAAAAGAGCATGATCGGAATGATCTTATCTGACAAATGCGTCTTCGAATTTTTGAAGGACATCTTGGTTGTGGATGGCGCAACTTTAGATTCCATGTTCAGTACCCTCACTTTGCTTCTTGACTCTTATCGTTCGGAACTTACTTCAGTTGCTCCAACTGCTCCGTGTATTTCTCATCTGGAAGAGGGACATATCCAACATCAGGTGCAATTGCTCCTGCATTCTCCAAGTAAAATTCAACAAATGCCTTTACTTCTGGCTTGGACAGCTTTGCCTTATCTACATACACAAGCAATGGACGAGATAGCGGCGAATAAGAGCCGTCTTTTACAGTCTCAGGAGACGGTGTAACGGTTGCAGTTCCGTTATCTACAGGTACAAGCTTCAACTTGTCTTGGTTTTCTTCGAAGAAGGAGTAGCCAAAGTATCCGATTGCAGTGCTGTCGCCGGATACGCCTTGAACGATCGCATTCGTATCCGCACTGAATGTAATTTGCTTGTCATTACGCATTGCCTTGGTCTCGCCATTAATCGCTTCTGTGAAGTAATCGAAGGTACCGTGCTCAGATCCTGGCGAATAAATGCGAAGCTCCGTTGCCGGCCAGCCTGCACGGACATCTGCCCATGTTTTTACTTTGGAATCTGGCTCATAGATCTTTTTCAGTTCATCGACAGTCAGTTTGTCTACCCAATCATTCTCTTTGTTTACGACGATCGCGAGGCCGTCATAAGCCACAGTCAGCTCTTGATATTCAATACCATTGTTCTTCGCATCCTGTGCTTCCTCTTCTTTGATAGGACGCGATGCATTGCTAAGTTCGATCTCACCACGTGCAAAGCGCTTAAAGCCGCTGCCTGTTCCAGAAGTACCAACGGATACGCGAACATCCTTATGCGCTGCATTGAACTCCTCGGCAATGGCCTCTGTCATAGGAAATACGGTACTGGAACCGTCAATATTTATCGTGCCGGACAACGCTGGCCCACTGTTATCTTTACCACCACATGCGGACAATAATGTAAGTACGAGCGCAATTACAGTCAAAGTCATTAATCTTTTTCCTAGCTTATTCAAGGGGGTCACTCCTTCTGTGTGCTTAACTGAAGTATAATTTCTGTTGCTATGCTGTAAGTGTAAAGGGTGAATGTTAACACTGTTTCAGGCTTTTGTTAACGCTGTGTAAAATATTAATTAATTGTAATGCTCCATGTGCAATTCATCGTATGCCTGGCGTGCGGATTGGGACATCATGGTTGCGCTGGTGTGAACTTGCTGCAGTCGTTCCCTGTTGTCTGATATCGCCGTAAATAATTGTTCAAGCTGGGTGATGGTTGCCGATATATCCTGCTGTGTATTGTGCGCTTCCTTGAAGGAGGCCTCGCTGCCTGTCATCGTAGCTTCGAGCGATTGTTTCATAGCTGCCAACGTCTCCTCAATCTGCTCCGTGGCCGCCTTCGTCAAGAGCGCAAGCTTGCGCACCTCTGCTGCAACCACTTCAAATCCACGGCCATGCTCGCCTGCACGCGCTGCTTCGATTGAAGCATTCAAGGCCAGCACCTGGCATGTCTCTGACCATTCACGAATGATCAAAGCTGCATTCACAGCAGCATCTGTGTGCTGAGACAATATATCCATCTGCTGCTTCTGATCATTGACGCGAGACGTCATCGTCTCCACGGAAGTGACGACCTGTGACAGCACCCCTTTCGTTTTCATCGTTTCCTTCATCATCTCATCAGCATGTCGAAGTCCAAGCGTCGATTCCGTTTGCACGAGATCAGCCTGCTCCCGAATCGTTGACAGCGAATCACAGGCGGACTGGATCGCTTCCTCCTCACGAACTTGATGCTGAATCCGAATATCTTTTGAGAGCTCTGTTATAGCTTTAGAAGTCATTAATCCAGCAAATCGTCCCTCATGCTCAAATAGCACGGGGTCGTACATATACTCCTCGTTGCGCGCTGTTGTAAGATCCAGCAGAGCGGAAGCCTCCATTCCATAAGGCAGAACAAGAACATTGCTTTCCATCAGACGCTGTATCGGCTTCAGATTGAACAACGCTGGGGCGAAGCGCGTCCCCATTCGCTCGTAGAAGCGTTCTCTAAGCACAAAGCCAATCGGCCGATCTTCTTGATCGATGACGACGAGTATACGAAGCTTTTCATTCCGTTCAAATAAAGCTTGGACATGGACAATCAGTTCTGTTGACCTCACAAGCTCTGCTTGCTGAATGAGATTATGGTAAGCAGGCTCCTTCACAAGGCTCATTCGAATATGTTTTTCTGCAATCGCTGCTATGCTCAATGTTTCTCTCCTCCTACAGATCTACTCGAGCGACTTAAGTCCTAATTTAGCATGGCATTGTTAATAGAGAGATCGATTATTGTAAAGGTTATGTAAAATCTGCAATTAAGTCTGAAATCTTTGAATACATCAAGAAATGAGCGGCATGACGAAAAAGAAAACGCATGGATTCGTATGGAAATACTACAATTGACCCAAGATACCCAGTAGATCTGCAATAGATCATAAGAATGAATTTCCAGTAAAAAGGAGAGTCTATACATGAATCATTCCAATTCACATCAAGAGCGCATTCGCAAGCAAGAGAAACGCTTGATTATTACGAGCTTTGTCGTTGGCTTCATCATGCTGCTCGCCTTTATACGAAAGTTTTTGTGAGACGTGAAATAGGGAGAGATGATAGAGATTGAAGCCAACCCTTTAACGCTTCATTCCTATCATGGCCATACAAGATAAAATGAATACTTCAGGAGTGTGACATGCGATGACTGCCTATGATCCCGTAATCTTTAGCCGAATGCTTACAGGGCTTACCCTTTTTGTCCATATTGTTTATGCCACGATAGGTGTAGGGGTGCCCTTAATGATCGCCTTAGCCGAATGGATTGGGATCAAGCGGAACGATCCTTATTATCTGCTTATGGCAAGAAGATGGGCTCGTGGATTTACCGTCACGGTCGCTGTAGGCGTTGTGACAGGTACTGCGATTGGTCTTCAGCTTAACCTGCTGTGGCCGAATTTCATGAGGGTTGCCGGTCAGACAATTGCACTGCCTCTATTTATGGAGACCTTTGCTTTCTTCATCGAGGCCATTTTTCTAGGCATCTATCTCTATACGTGGGATCGGTTCAAAAATAGATACTTACACTTCTGGCTTCTCATCCCGGTTGCCATTGGCTCATCTGCATCTGCCTTTTTCATCACAAGCGTCAATGCGTTTATGAACTCGCCGCAAGGCTTTGACCTGGTCAATGGTCAAATGGAGAACATCGACCCGTTGGTTGCGATGTTTAACCCCGCAATGCCGACGAAGGTCGGACATGTATTGGTAACAGCTTATGTAACTGCCGCCTTTTGCTTGGGAGCTATCGCTGCATTAGCGATGCTAAGAGGCAGACGCCATATCTACTTCAAGAAAGCATTGCGCTTAACGATGGTTAGCGCGCTGGTCTTTTCATTCGCCACTGTGCTAATCGGCGATCTTTCCGGGAAATTCCTGCATGCCTACCAGCCCGAGAAGCTTGCCGCAACAGAATGGCACTTTGAGACGACTGACCGAGCCAGCCTCATTGTCGGCGGCGTGCTGACGGATCAGAATGACGTGAAGTTCGCCATCAAGATTCCGTTTGCACTGAGTATCCTTGCTGGCGGGACACCTGGTACGGTCGTTTCTGGCTTGAATGAGGTGCCAGAGGAACTGCACCCACCGCTTCGAACGACGCATTATTTATTTGATCTTATGGTATTTCTAGGCATGTATTTGCTCCTAGTCGCGTTATGGTATTTTATTGCAGATATTCGCAATCGCAAGCGCGGCGTGCCCATTCATAGGGTTTTGCTGCTTGGTGTTGTGCTTGGGGCTCCATTCTCTGTTCTAGCTATTGAGTCGGGATGGATCTTTTCCGAGGTCGGCAGACAGCCTTGGATCCTATGGGGTATTATGAAGACCGCAGAGGGAGCTACAACCTCAAGACATGTAGACACCATGCTCTGGGTATTTGCGATCCTGTACCTTGTTCTTACTGTCACAAGTGCAAAAATTCTGATCAAAATGTTCAAACAGAATCCGGTTGAGGACGAGATCTCCTCTCTGGGATTAGAAGGAGGCAGCAAGTGATGAGCTATGAACTGCTCGGTATGACCGTTCTTTGGATCTTCCTGTTCGGCTACCTCATCGTAGCCTCTATCGATTTCGGCGCAGGATTTTTCAGTTATTACAGCGTCCTTTCCGGGAAACGCCACATTATTCATGGGGTTATTGAACGCTACTTGTCACCCGTGTGGGAAGTGACGAACGTATTCTTGATATTCTTTATCATTGGACTGGTCGGCTTCTTTCCCGATACAGCGTATTATTATGGAACGGCATTGTTGGTCCCAGGCAGCCTTGCGCTCATCCTGCTTGCCATCCGCGGATCCTATTATGCCTTTAGTACCTACGGCTCGCGAGACAGCCGCATCTATATGTTCCTCTATGGAACGAGCGGCCTCTTAATCCCTGCCGCACTCTCCACGGTACTTGCGATCTCAGAAGGTGGTTACATCCTAGAGGAGAATGGACAGATCCAATTCAGCTTTCTTAAGCTTTTTACCAACCTGTATCCGTATTCGGTTATTGTGCTTGCTCTCGTAAGCGTCCTGTATATATCGGCCATGTTTCTCACCTATTACGCAGCCAAGGCTCAGGACGCGCCAGCATTGGAAATCGTCAGGAAGTATGCCCTATCATGGGCGCTGCCAACGATACTTGCCAGTTTGTTTGTATTCTACGCGATTCAGAGACACAATGAAGAGCACTTTATGAACATGTTGAACCATGCGTGGATGTTCGTGCTTTCCTTTGTGTTTTTCCTCATCGCCGTTATTCTTGTATGGATGCGAAGAAATTATGGCATCGCTTTTCTTGCGGTCATGTTTCAATACGGATTCGCATGGTTTGGATATGGAAGAGCGCATCTGCCTTACCTGCTCTATCCGTATCTAACGATTTATGATAACTTTACGAATCCAGCTATGGCGCAAGCGCTCATTATTGCGTTTATAGCGGGACTCTGCATCCTTATTCCATCGCTTTATTTGCTGTTAAAGCTATTCCTGTTCAATGCTCATTATGTAAGAGGCGGGAAAAAACCAAAAAAAGCATGATAACGTGGGAGATGCAACCCTAGATTCATTGAGCTTTATAGAAAAGTTCGTTATATGGCATTCATTAGGGTCACCGGT
This sequence comes from Paenibacillus sp. 1001270B_150601_E10, assembly GCF_015558675.1. Taxonomy (GTDB): domain Bacteria; phylum Bacillota; class Bacilli; order Paenibacillales; family Paenibacillaceae; genus Paenibacillus_B. The sequence goes on from NZ_JADMOL010000001.1 coordinate 892,593, forward strand.
AGAGAACCAATTTGACTACTTGAACCGTAAAAAAAGAGGTGTATAGGCGTGCATGAGTTTCTCATCTTTTACGCCCCATTATTAATCGTTGCCGTGTCAATCGCTGCTGTATTTATTTGGGGTGCTTATTTTCGTGCAGAGGATCGGCCATAGCGGATACCAACCCATATCTAACGGGACTTGTCCTAAATGGGTCATCTTAGCAAACAAGGAAGCCAAGGGATAGACTTAGCGTCTTTTCCCTTGGCTTCCTTGTGCTTGAAATCCATATATGTCAGCAAATTAGACCTTACGTCAACGGTTGCTTATGAAATCAAACCATGCCTACTTCTTCTGAATCACCAGCTTATAGCCTACTCCGCGAATCGAGTCAATCTTCACGGATTGCTGATTCAGCTCAAGCTTCTTGCGAAGCGAGCTGACATGAACATCGACTGTACGCTGCCCGCCAATGTAATCAAAGCCCCACACCGCATTCATCAAGTCGTCACGCGTAACGACCATACCTGGCCGCTGGACCAAGTACAAGAGCACCTCGAACTCCTTCGGTCTCAAGGAAATCAGCTCTTCGCCCAAAGTAACCTCGTACTTCTCCGGATAGATACGCAGTTCTCCTGCCTTGATCACCTTCTCGTCGTTATCCTGGGCATAAGTCGGGAGATCCATCGCATCATTGGACGTTCTTCTTAACACTGCTCCGACGCGAGCTAGCAGCTCAGCAACGCCAAAGGGCTTCGTGATATAATCATCCGCACCGTGCTTTAGCCCCTGCACAATCTCTTCTTCTGCATTGCGAGCAGTCAAAATGATGACTGGTGTACGGTTGCCGGATTGACGAAGCTTGGACAAGACTTCAAAGCCATTCATCCCTGGCAGCATAATATCCAAGACGATCAAGTCAAAGGTTTGGTTTAAGGCCGTTTGCAGGCCTAATCCTCCATGATCCACAACGGTTGTCGCATACCCTTCCAACGTTAAGTTATACGATAAGAGCCGAGCCAAGGTTGGCTCATCTTCAATGACTAGCACTTTAGGTTCTGACACACCATTTCCTCCAGTATAACCGGCATTCAACGGACGCCTCTTGCAAGGCGCTCGAAGGAGAGCTGCTCATAGGGCTCTCACCTTATGAACAGCCCATGATTCTGTTGCTTGATCCCATCAACCTTCTTGAATCACAGGAAGCTCAATGGTAAAGGTCGTTCCTACCCCAACGGTGCTTTCCACTTGAATCGTGCCATGATGCGATTCGATAAGATGCTTCACGATCGATAATCCAAGTCCTGTACCTCCAGAGCTTCTCGACCTTGCCTTATCCACGCGATAGAAACGCTCAAAGATGCGAGGCAAGTCCTTCTTCGGAATACCGATTCCCGTGTCGGATATCCGAATTCTGACCTGATCGTAATCGCCTGCATCATTCACTTCGAGAGGAGCCGCGGTAATATTAACGCGTCCTCCATCAGGCGTATAATTAATCGCGTTCGATAACAGGTTTAAAACAATCTGTCGGAGTCGATCCTCATCCGCCTCAATATACATATCCTCCTCCACCGTCATGAAGATGTCAATATGCTTTTTCTCCGCTTCCTTGCGGAGCATATTCACCGTATCCTCCATGAAGCTAGGCATAAATACCGGCGAGAAGAGCAGCGGCACCCGCTTCGCCTCAATCTTCGACAGCTGCAGGATGTCTCCGATCAGACGATTCAAGCGTTCGCTCTCATCATGGATGATCTTGAGGAAAGATTGAGCGATCTCTGTATCATTCATCGCACCGTTCATCAAGGTTTCGGTAAAGCCCTTCACGGCTGCGATCGGCGTCTTCAGCTCATGAGATACATTCGCTACGAATTCGCTTCTCATGCGCTCCAATTGACGGATCTTAGACATATCTTGCATCAGAAGCAGCACGCCAGCCCATTCTTGATCGGTAAAATACACCGGAACAACATTTACATCAAGCAGCCGCTCTTCAGGATAATAGATCGTCAGCTCATCATGAAGCAGATTGCGCTTATCAAGCGTCTCATGCACCATCTCAATCAACTCAAACGGAATTCTCGTCTCACTCAGCGATTGGCCAATAACCGCCTTGCTCTTGATTCCAAGCAGTTCTTCAGCCTTCTTATTCGTCAGCACAACTTGCCCTTGCTCATCGACCATGATGATTCCGTTCATCATATGCTCAAGAACAGATTGCAAGCGATTCTGCTGCTCGCGAATCTGAGTCATCTGCACCTGCAAGCTGTCTGCCATTGCATTAATCGCCGCACCCAACTGTCCAATCTCATCGCTGCCAACGGTCGTCGTTCTCGCCTGATAGTCCATATGCGTGATACGCTTCGCTACCCGAGTCATGTTCTCAATGGGCTTGGTCAGGCTGTATGCAATGCGAGAGCTAATAATAGCTGCTATCAGAATGAGGATAAATAAACCTAATCCAAGATAAGCCCATAGCTCCTTCACCCCATCATCGACGGTCTTGAGACTCATTGCGAGTCGAATAAAGCCGTCAAACTCCGGAGCATGCTTCACCGGAAGCGCAACGTACAGCATATTCTCGTCTAGCGTATTGCTGTAGCGTATCGAGGATCCAAAGGCATTGCTCTCCGCAAGCTTGACTTCCTCTCTTAGCAAGTGGTTATCCATCTTTCTTACATCCGACAGCGAGTCGCCTACTACGGTTCCATCGCTTTTGATAAAAGTAACACGAGAATGCGTTGATTTATCCAGCTTCTTCGCCCACTCGGAATAAAAGGCATACTCCTCATGAAGAGAGGATATCTTCTCCCACGGAAGGATCTGTTCAATAAGAAGCATTTCCCGGGACATATTTTGCTCTAGCTGCTCAATATAGTTGTTTTTAAAGGAATTCGCCATATAGATGCCAGCCGTAATGACGGAAATGCTAATTAAGCTGATAATGACGAGGGTTAATTTCGTACGAAAGCGAGTCATAGCTCATCTCCCTGTTCCTATCCTATGTTGTATATTGTTTCTCTAACATCGTAACGATATTTCCCCTATTTTGACTAGTCTTTAATTATTAACTTTATGTAAAGGAGTTGTAAAGCTCCTGCCGGAACTTTCTTTATAACATAGACCTCTCACTCTCAGCTTCATGGAGAAATGGCTTCAAGATCAAAAGAGGATAACGTGCAGGAGCAATGCAGTGATGCCGCACTTGCATATGACGCCATGCAAGCTGTGTTTACGCTCAGAGAAATCCCCTCAGCTTATACTGAGGGGATTGATCTAGCTTATTTGAACACAGGATCTCGAAACTGCTCAAGCTTCTCAAAGGAACTCTTATCCACATCGCGATGCAAGCTGTTGCCATGCGCATCCATCGTCACGATCGCTGCGAAGCCCTCAACCTGCAGGTGCCACATCGCTTCTGGAATACCGAACTCCATGAAGTCTACGCCGTTCACCCGCTTAATGCATTCCGCATAATACTGTGCAGCCCCACCGATTGCATTCAAATACACGCCTCCATGCTCCTGCAAAGCAGCCAGCGTCTTGGCTCCCATGCCGCCTTTTCCGATCACCGCGCGAATGCCAAACTTCTTCATGATGTCGCCTTGATAAGGCTCCTCGCGAATGCTTGTTGTCGGCCCTGCTGCCTTCACGTGCCAGCCCTCTTCATCCTTCAGCATAACCGGACCACAATGATAGATGACAGCTCCGTCCAGATCAACAGGACAATCATGATCGATCAAATATTTGTGCAGAGCATCGCGGCCAGTATGCATCTCCCCATTGATAATGACAACATCACCGACGCGCAGCGAACGAATCGCTTCTTCCGTAATCGGCGTCGTCAGAACAACCTGGCGACTGCCTTGGCTTGCTGATGCTTCTTGAGAAGCCGCAACCTCCGTTTCCGCCTCCTTAGACTGCTCCTTCATCTTGACATCTGTTCCGCGCTCATACAGCCATTCAAGATGAGCACCTGTCTCTCCATTCAAGCGGACGCCCTGACGACGGAATGCCCAGCAGTTATAAGCAACAGAAACAAAGAAGCTTGCCGGCAAGCGGTTCATCACGCCGATCTTACAGCCAAGCAGCGTCACTTCCCCGCCGAAGCCCATCGTTCCGATGCCAAGCTGGTTCGACGCATTCATAATATAATCCTCTAGCTGACCAAGCTCTGCACTCGGATTCTTATCGTCCACCTTGCGGAATAATTGATGCTTCGCGAGCTCATATCCTGTTGTACGATCGCCGCCGATGCCAACGCCGATGAACCCTGCGCTGCATCCCTGACCTTGCGCTTGATACACAGCATGCAGAATACATTTGCGAATACCATCAAGGTCGCGTCCAGCCTTCCCTAAGCCTTCAATCTCCGCAGGAAGACTATATTGAATATTTTTATTTTCACAGCCGCCGCCTTTAAGGATCAGCTTCACTTCAATATCATCGGATTCCCACTGCTCAAAGTGAACGACTGGCGTTCCAGGTCCCAAATTATCCCCAGAGTTCGCTCCCGTCAAAGAATCAACGGAGTTCGTCCGCAGCTTCCCGTCAATCGTCGCTTGGCGAACGGCTTCGTAAATATCCTGTTTCATTTGAATCTGATTCGCGCCGACAGGGGTATGAACAATAAACGTCGGCATGCCTGTATCCTGGCAGATCGGAGACACTTTCGTCTCTGCCATCTCAATATTTTGAGCGATCGTGCTCAAGGATAAGCCGGATCTCGTCGCTGCATCTTCATGCTCATGTGCCTTGCGAATCGCCCGACGTACGTCTCCTGGCAAATTTGTAGACGTTTCCACAATAAGGTCATACACACTCTGTCTGAACTGTTGCAACATATTCACTCATGCTCCTCTCAGCCCCGGATGCGCGCTAGTTTAATATCCCATGATGACGTATTGGTCACCGGGCCTTTATCTTTATAAGTTATCATCAAATAAATTCCATTTCCTTCATCATACCATGAAAAGCATTACTTTTTCGAGAGCTTTTCCAATCGATTCCTAATCCGATATCGAGTTATAATGAGAATAAGATGATTTCTTATCGGAAAGGATGAATAGACACGTGGAACATCGACCTGAAGCTGCAACACCATCAGAGACTGTAGAAGAGACAAAGTCCGAGAAGCTGCTTGAATCGGCAATTCCTCCGCAAACTGAAGTACCCCCTGTTGGAGACGAAGATGCTAGCCGCAATCACTTTTATGCGTATATGTATCGCCTGAAGTATATTGAGCGTTGGAGTCTTATGCGTAATACGACTCGTGAAAATGTGGCGGAGCACTCCTTCCATGTCGCACTGACCACCCATATGCTCTGCACCATTGCCAATGAGCTATTTGGGCGCCAGTTGAATACGAACGAAGCCGTCGCACTCGCTTTGTTTCACGATGCGACAGAGGTCTTTACAGGCGATATTCCAACACCAATCAAGCATCATAACCCCATCATCCTATCCAACTTCAGAGAGATTGAAGAGCAGGCAGCAAAGCGGCTAATCGATATGATTCCATCAAGCATTCGCGATGTCTATCGTCCGCTCATCGAGGACCCTTCTTCAGAGCTGAAACGATACGTTAAAGCAGCAGACCTAATCGACGCATATTTAAAATGTACATTTGAGGTTGGGGCAGGCAATCAAGAATTTGTTGTAGCCAAACAACAAACCGAAGAGAAGCTTAGACAACTTCATATGGAGGAAGTGGATTATTTTCTGCAAACCCTTGCTCCCAGCTTTACGATGACGCTTGATGAGATGTCGAGCCTATAAGACTCCACGAATGATGAATAACTGATTTTCCAACATGACGTAAGGATACAAGACCGACCAATATCAGCGATAGCATTCAATCCGCTTAATGTGAATGGTCGTTATCTAATGAATAAATTGTTATCCTGTATTTCTAATTAAAAAAGGCCGCTGGCCGTAAACATGCGTTCCATGTCTACTGCTCGAGCGGCCTTGTTGCTTGTTAGATTTTGTTGTAAACCATCAGCACGATCATGACGACGTATAAAACAAAGATGATGGAGCTGAACATCGTTGTTTTATCGAGTGAAGCAGGATCGGACTTGTCGCCTTTAGCAGCTGCTAATGCACGCTTCATGCCTTTTCCCATAATACCGCTTAACGCTGCAATAGCCAAGAAAATAACAGTGACTAGAATCATCCACAGCACACTGTATTCTCCCATGCTCATCATGTATCCGCCTGTCAAGAAGTTGACAATCAGCATGAATTGAGCAATGCGATTGCCTGTGATCATCGAAGACAGCACGCCTCCCTGAGCTGATGGAGCAGCAACCTTCAGCTTACCCGCAATGAACGGAGCTAGTCCATAGAAGCCCATCAGCACGGCTCCCAAGATATGTACAAGCATAAAAGCAGACCACATACCTTTAATCCCCCCAATAAGATTGATTTTCATAACGTATCACACAGTATCTATTATACTAAAATCATTCAGATGAAACATAAAAAGATAGACGACAACAAGTTGCCGTCTACCATTGTTCACAAGCTAGTAACAATTCAAAGGTGTGTAGGATTATGCCGTTACGACTTGAATGACATTGCGTACAGACTGAGCAGACTTGTCAAGCGCTGCGCGCTCTTCATCCGTTAAATCAATCTCGATAATCTTCTCAATGCCGTCGCCGCCAAGTACGACTAAGACACCCATAAAGAGCTTATGATAGCCATACTCGCCTTCCAAGTAGGCGATGACAGGAAGAATACGCTTCTTGTCTTTCAGAATCGCCTCCGTCATTTGTACAAGGGATGCTGCGGGCGCATAGTATGCACTGCCATTGCCAAGCAGGTTGACGATTTCTCCCCCGCCTACACGCGTACGCGCAACAATCGCATCAATGCGCTCCTGAGGAATCAGCTTCTCGAGAGGAACACCCCCGACGCTGGTGTAGCGAACGAGAGGAACCATATCATCGCCATGACCACCAAGTACAACACCCTGTACATCCTCAACCGAGACATTTAATTCCTGAGCGATAAATGTACAATAGCGAGCAGTATCCAATACACCGGATTGACCGACTACTCGGTTTTTAGGGAATCCCAATGCTTCGAATGCTGCGTATGTCATAGCATCTACTGGATTACTTAAGATAATTACATAAGCATTAGGGCAGTATGTTTTAATGTTCTCACATACGGAGCGGACGATATTTGCGTTCGTATTCACGAGATCATTACGGCTCATTCCCGGCTTGCGGGCAATCCCTGCTGTGATAATAACAACATCGGAATCCTTGGCATCCTCATAGTTGGAAGAACCTATAATTTGACTGTCAAAGCCTTGAACCGGGCTTGCTTCGAGCATATCGAGCGCTTTGCCCTTTGTAGGATTCTCCAACTGAGGAATATCGATCAGAACGACGTCACCAAGCTCTTTCTGAGCCAGCATCAACGCTGTTGTCGCACCTGTGAAGCCTGCGCCGACTACAGTAATCTTGCTACGACGAATCGCCATATCTGTAACATCTCCTTAGCTTATATTAGCTTAGATGCTTAATAATCTCATCTGCGAATTGAGAGCACTTCAATTCCGTTGCGCCTTCCATCAGACGAGCGAAGTCGTAAGTTACAGTCTTATTGTTGATCGCCGCTTCCATACCGTTGTAAATGAGGTCAGCAGCTTCCTGCCAGCCAAGATGCTCAAGCATCATAACGCCGGACAAGATGACAGAACCCGGGTTCACAACGTCTTTGTCCGCATACTTCGGTGCAGTACCGTGAGTTGCTTCAAAGATTGCATGACCTGTAATGTAGTTGATGTTTGCACCAGGCGCAATACCGATACCGCCTACTTGAGCAGCAAGAGCATCGGACAAGTAGTCACCATTCAGGTTCAATGTAGCAATGACATCGAAGTCTGTAGGACGTGTCAATACTTGTTGAAGTGCGATATCAGCGATCGCATCCTTAATGAGAATCTTGCCGCTAGCAAGCGCTTCTGCTTGAGCACGATCTGCTGCCTCTTGACCTTCTGCATCCTTAATGCGGTCATATTGACCCCATGTGAAGGTTTCGTTCGGGAACTCTTGCTCCGCAACTTCGTAGCCCCAGTTTTTGAACGCGCCTTCTGTGAACTTCATAATGTTGCCTTTATGAACAAGCGTAACGCTCTTACGGTTATGTTTGATTGCGTATTCGATCGCTGCACGCACAAGACGCTTCGAGCCTTCAGAGGAAACCGGTTTAATTCCGATACCAGACGTTTCAGGGAAGCGAATCTTCTTCACGCCCATCTCCTGCTGCAAGAACTCAAGCACTTTCTTCACTTCTTCAGAGCCGGATTGATACTCGATACCTGCATAGATATCCTCTGTATTCTCACGGAAGATAACCATATCTACAAGCTCCGGACGCTTCACTGGAGATGGCACTCCATCGAAATAGCGTACAGGACGCAAGCACACATACAGGTCCAGCTCTTGACGAAGAGCTACGTTCAAGGAGCGGATACCGCCACCGATTGGTGTTGTCAATGGGCCTTTAATCGCAACGATATATTCGCGAATAGCCTCTAATGTATCGTTTGGAAGCCATTCATTGAATGTGTTGTAGGCTTTTTCTCCAGCGAACACTTCATACCAGCTAAGCTTGCGCTCGCCATTGTACGCCTTCTCAACTGCCGCATCCAACACACGCTTCGAAGCACGCCAAATATCACGGCCAGTTCCGTCACCTTCAATAAAAGGAATGATCGGGTTAGTTGGCACCTGAAGCTTGCCGTCTTGAATCGTAATTTTCTCGCCCTCTGTTGGCGGGGAAATCTTTTCTAATTGAAGCATATGCAATGTCCTCCTAACAAATTAATTACTAGATATAAGTCAGTAATCCTAGCAGCAGCCGTCACGGACAAGCCTATGTAGGTGCTACTCTCCTATTGTAGCAACCTACTATTTCCAATGACAACCTTTTTTGAGAATTACGGAAACATCCTTAAGGTTTAACGTTCTTGAATTGGAACAAAAATCTGGCTTGCTGGACCGGTATATTCAGCACGAGGGCGAATAATGCGGTTGTTCTCATACTGCTCAAGAATATGAGCTGTCCAGCCGCTCATCCGACTAATTGCAAAGATAGGCGTAAAGAGATCGCGTGGAATGCCAAGCATGGTATACGTGGAGGCGGAGTAGAAGTCAACGTTTGGCTTAAGTCCTTTTTGACCTGTAACCAGCTCTTCAATACGAACGCTCATGTTGTACAATTCCGGATTGCCTTTTGCTTTGCCGAGCTCCTCAGACATCTTCATCAAATGCTTCGCGCGAGGATCGCCGTTCTTGTACACGCGGTGACCAAAGCCCATGATCTTCTCTTTCTGATCAAGCTTCGTTTGAATATAATCGTCCACTTGATCGTACGAACCGATCTCTTCAAGCATCACCATTACGGCTTCATTAGCTCCTCCATGAAGCGGTCCCTTCAACGTTCCGATCGCGGACGTAATTCCTGAGTAAATATCAGACAACGTCGCTACCGTTACACGAGCAGAGAATGTGGAAGCATTCAGTTCATGATCTGCATGCAGAACTAGTGCTTTATCCATAGCTTCAACAGAACTTGCTTCCGGCTCTTCGCCGTTTAGCATAAATAAAAAGTTATAAGCAATGGACTGCCCTTTAACGGGTTGGACGGGCTCCAGTCCTTGGCGAATTCGAGAATAGGCAGCAATGATCGTAGGTGTCTTCGCTTGAAGTTTAATGGCCTTCAACAGATTCGCTTCATGACTCATGTCATTCGCTGCATCATCATACAGCGCTAGTGCAGATACCGCAGTTCTAAGCATTGCCATTGTATTGGCATCTTTAGGGAACAGCTTCAGGGTGTCGATAATGGAAGATGGAAGCTCCGCATTCTCGCTGAGCTGAGACTTCAAACCTGCAAGCTCCGTCTCATTAGGAAGCTTACCGTTCCATAGCAGATAAATAATTTCTTCAAATGTAGCAAAGCTTGCTAGATCATCAATGTTATAACCACGGTATGTTAATACACCATCGATAATGGAGCTGATCGATGAGGTGGCCGCAACAATTCCTTCAAGACCCTTTGTTGCTGTCATCTGCCTCTCCCCTTTACACATGTGTTCTTTATTAAGCAAATCTGATGTATGCGCCTACAAGTTGTCACAATTCGATGAAAAGGAATGTTTTACAAAATAAATTGTAATGGAAATTGTCGTCAATGGGAACGAGTAATATGCAAAAAGTGGATAGAAATGCTTTATCACTGGCATAAATAAAATGATTTCAATCACAGTCCAGAGCAAAATAAACAAATATTTTCCAACTTATTCTCCATATATTTCAATAGAACCATGAATATTTATCAACATTTACGCACATTTAATCATTTGTGTGAACTTGCGCCACCTTACGTATTTCTCTTGAAACTTCACTAGAATTTGTGAAATGAAGACCATATTGGTACAGCCCCTTGCATATAATGAAGCATACTTGTCCGTGATCAAAGCGAAAGCTCTTGTTCATACCCTAAAGGGGGGGAATGTACTTGAATGCTGTAAAGTGGTCGAGAATCTCGCGCTGCCTGCTCATCCTATTCGTGACGATAGGCGTATTGGCAGGAATATATATTTTAGTTCCACTGCTCTATCCGTTTATACTGGCATGGCTGATCGCACTTATGATGAATCCGCTCGTAAATGGCATGCAGCATGTGCTGCGATTTCCAAGGTGGCTTAGTGTTACAGTTGCGCTAGGATTGTTCTTTTCCGCTATGCTTACGATTACAGCTGCTGCTATTACACGCATCGTCAAGGAAATCATCAGCCTCTCCTTCTCTATACAGGATTATTTGGATCAGTGGCGGGAGCTTTTTATACAGATTCTCCAAGGCGAAGAGGTGCAAAGCTTTATTCTCACGATCAACTCCTTATACTCCGACAATCCGAATTTGCAAGAGACGATCAACTCGAATATTTCAAGGACTGCTGAAACGGTCACCAATACAATAACGTCGCTCGTCAGCGGGCTATTGAATAGCATTGTACTGATCTTGTCCTCACTGCCAAATATCGCAACGATCACCGTGGTCGTGCTGCTCGCCGCTTTTTTTATCAGCAAGGATTGGAAGAGATGGCTTCAGCTCTTAAAAGATACTGTTCCAAAACGTATTCGAAAGCCGATCAAAAGCATCTGGGTTGATCTTCAAAAAGCAATGTTCGGTTACCTTCGCGCTCAGTTTATTCTCATCTCGATTACGGCAGTTGTCATCACGATCGGCTTAATGATTATTGGGATCGATTATGCCGTAACGATTGGGTTGCTTATTGGCATCGTGGATCTGCTCCCGTACTTGGGAGTGGGTGCGGTTATGGTTCCATGGATTGCTTACTGCTTTATTGCCGGAGATGTTTCTATAGGCATCGGCCTATCGATTCTTTATGGCATCGTGCTTGTAGCAAGACAGGTTATGGAGCCGAAGGTTCTCGCCTCAAGCGTAGGCCTTGATCCGCTGCTAACCCTAATCGCCATGTTTGTGGGACTCAAATTATTCGGCGTGTTGGGCCTTATTATCGGCCCAGTCTCTCTTGTAATGGGGGCTGCCATTCATCGTGCAAATATATGGGGAGATCTCCATCGCTATATTATCTATGGCAGGAGATAATGCCAAGCAAACTTGAAGTAGACATTCAGGATGATCCTTACAAGATGCAATAGAAAAAGACGGAGAAGGATCATACTCCTTGCTCCGTCTTTTCTATCTGTATTTCTTTCAAGCTGTGGTTTCCTTCAAACTAAAAACGGCGAAACGTAATGATTTTTCCATCCTTCATTTTCTTCTCGATCCATTTCAGAATAAAATGGCGGTACACCGGTCTCGTTAGGGGGAATACAAGCGTAAATCCAACGATATCCGTAAAAAATCCTGGAGAAAGGAGCAGTACCCCTCCTGCGAATATGCATATTCCATCGATAAATGCTCTACCCGGCACCTGACCTGACTGCATCTGGCTTTGTGCATCCCGAACGACTTGAGTCGTTTCGTGCCTAACGATAATCAAGCCAATCAAACTTGATAGAATGACAAAGAACAGTGTATTCCAGCCACCGATCCAATCACTCATCAAAATAAACCCATAAATCTCGATCGCCGGTACGATAGTAAGCAGCAAGAGTATCCAAATCATCTTCATCACTCCTTTCTTCCTTGCTAGATGCTTAGCTTGATGAGACCTGCTTCAATTGGCCCCATATGTCTGGTCGTTCTCGATCAAATCGCTTTGGCTTCCAATCTGATCCAACCCATGCCAGCGTTGTTTCGCCTTCTACGAGCGTCGAGCCGATTGGCTCAGCCACCCAGGAGGAAGCGAATGCTGCCTTTCTCTCTTCTTCGCTTACTTGAGTAACCATAGATTGAAACGTCATTCGGATTGGACTCAACTTCTTCAGTCTAGTAAAGACAATCACTTCATCATCATATCTGGCTGGGTGCTGATAACGAATGTTCAAATCAACCACAGGCAGCAATAAGCCTTGTTCCTCTAGCTGCTTATATGATATCCCAAGTGCTCTTATCCATTCTGTACGTCCAACTTCGAACCAGGTTACATAATTTCCGTGGAAAACGACGCCCATTCGATCCGTTTCCTGATATCTTACCCTCAAATGATGTCCATACCATGGGTTATGCAAGGATGGAGAGGTTGATGAGTTCTGCATGTCCAAGCTCCTTTCTATGCGATAATCCTTTCTTACCCCAAATAGACCTCTGTATATACAACAAGAGCAATGGTGAATCACCATTGCTCTTTCATAATCGTTATAAGCGATATAGGTTGAACCTCAAGGGCTCACTGCAATGCTACAATTAGTTGCAGCTTTTTCCTACAACGTCTACCTTAACAAGGTTAGTAGAGCCTGCGCAGCCTACAGGTACACCTGCTGTGATAACGACAACGTCACCATCGTTTACGCTGCCTGTTTGCTTGCCGCCTTTAATTGCAACTTCGAACATTTCGTCTGTCGAATTCGCTTGTTCGCCTTTAACTGGAACTACGCCCCAAGTAAGAGACAATCCACGCATTACATCTTCGGAAGCCGTAACCGCGATGATTGGAGCCTTTGGACGGTACTTCGCTACCATACGAGCCGTATAGCCTGTTTGTGTGGAGCTGATGATTGCTTTCGCATCAAGATCCAACGCTGTATTTGCAACAGCTTGGCTGATTGCGTCTGTAACTGTTGTTTGCTGCTTCAAGCTTTGCTTGGTGAAGATCTCACGATATTCAAGCGCAGACTCTGTGCGCTCTGCAATGCGAGACATTGTCAATACGGATTCAACTGGGTATTTACCAGCAGCTGTTTCGCCGGACAGCATGATTGCATCTGTTCCGTCAAAGATCGCATTCGCAACGTCACTTGCCTCTGCACGAGTTGGACGTGGGTTGCGCTGCATGGAATCCAGCATTTGAGTAGCCGTGATAACAGGTTTACCAACCAAGTTGCATTTTTCAATCATCAATTTTTGAGCAAGAGGTACTTCTTCAGCAGGAATTTCTACGCCGAGGTCACCACGTGCTACCATCAAGCCGTCAGATACTTCAAGGATGGAATCCAAGTTGTCAACGCCTTCTTGGTTCTCGATCTTGGAAATGATTTGGATCTTCGCATTGTGCTCTTCAAGAAGCTTGCGAATCTCAAGCACGTCGCTTGCCTTACGAACGAAGGAAGCAGCGATAAAATCAACGCCCTGCTCGATACCAAAGCGGATATCATTAGCATCTTTTTCAGTGATACCTGGCAAGGAGATGCTTACGCCTGGAACGTTTACACCCTTCTTGCTCTTAATTGTGCCACCGTTTACAATTTTACACTTGATCTCAGTTCCTTGAATCTCAACAACAGTCAAACCAATCAAACCATCATCGATCAAAATTGTAGATCCAACTTGAACATCGCTCGGTAACTCTCTATATGTAACCGAAATGCGGTCTTTATCACCAAGAATTTCTTCAGTCGTCAATGTGATGAACTCATCTTGAACAAGTTCGATCGGCTCAACAGCTAATTTGCCTGTACGAATTTCTGGGCCTTTTGTATCAAGCAGGATCGCAACTGTCTTGTTCAATTCAGTTGCAGCTTGACGAATGTTAGTGATGCGTGCGCCATGCTCTTCATAATCACCATGAGAGAAGTTCAGACGGGCAACGTTCATTCCAGCCGTGATCAGCTGCTTCAATTTCTCTAAGGATTCACTAGCTGGTCCAATAGTACAAACAATCTTCGTTTTACGCATTTACGGTTTCCTCCAATTGTGAGCTCTCTAGTATCTCTAAAACGGAACATACGCAATCGTTCTCATTAAAATAATTTACTATAGACGGTTTCATTTGTATATGAATATCGTCATATTATAAAGTTTTTCCAGCTTTTCAGCGGATTATGACTCCACTTCCAGTTAATTTATTCTTGAAATTGACCAATTTGTCTAAATTTGTTATAGCGGTCCTCACGCAGCTCGTCTGCAGTCATCGTCACAAGCTCCGACAGATGCTTAATCAACGCTTCCTTCAGAAGGACCGCTGTTGCCTCAACATCCTTATGCGCACCGCCTTGAGGCTCAGGAATAATGTCCTCAATGATCTTCATCTCAAGCAAATCTTTTGCTGTGATCTTCATCGCTTCAGCAGCTTGATCCGCTTTGGACGCATCCTTCCACAAGATGGAAGCTGCGCCGTTAGGCGAGATGACGGAGTAAATCGCATTTTCAAGCATAAGAACACGGTTACCGACTCCTAGCGCCAGTGCTCCTCCACTGCCGCCTTCTCCGATCACAACGCAAATAACAGGCACCTTAAGCATCGCCATGTCCCGAAGATTACGGGCAATCGCCTCAGCTTGTCCTCTTTGCTCTGCTGTATTCCCCGGATAAGCCCCCTTCGTATCGATCAAGGTAATGATCGGACGATTGAACTTATCGGCTTGATTCATGAAACGAAGCGCTTTACGGAAGCCCTCAGGGTGAGGACTGCCGAAGAAACGCGCAATATTATCCTTCGTATCTTTGCCGCGCTGATGACCAATAACGGTCACCGGAATTCCGTTTAGACGCGCAATCCCTCCTACGATAGCGAGATCGTCTCCAAACAGACGATCTCCGTGGAGCTCAACAAAGTCCGTGAAGATATGCGGTATGAAATCCAATGTCGTCGGACGCTGATGATGTCTAGCAAGATGCATTTTCTGCGATGGACTGATATTGGTATATATCTCTTGTTCAAGCTTTTTGTAGCGTTCCTCTAAGCGAGCAATCTCCTCAGAAAAGTCAATTCCCTTCTCTGCGCCAAATCGCTTCAGCTCGTCAATCTTCTGCCTAAGCTCTGATAAAGGCTGCTCATAAGGTAGCTCATTCTGCATGGGTCACCTCTCCTTTCACCGTGTGCAGATCGATCAGCTTCGCAAGCGTTTGTTTCATATCCTTGCGATGCACAACCAGATCAATCTGACCATGCTTCAGGTTGAATTCCGCAGTCTGGAATTCATCCGGCAGCTTCTGACGAATGGTTTGCTCGATTACACGGCGTCCTGCAAAGCCTACAACGGCTCCAGGCTCAGCGAGAATAATATCGCCTAGCATCGTAAAGCTGGCTGTAATGCCGCCAAACGTAGGGTCTGTAATGACAGAGACATACAAGCCCCCACTCTCGTGAAACTTGCCAAGCGCCGCACTCGTCTTCGCCATCTGCATCAAGCTAAGAATACTTTCTTGCATTCTCGCACCGCCAGATGTGGAAAAGATGATGAGCGGATAATTTTTTTGCATCGCCATTTCAATAGCGCGTGTTACTTTTTCCCCTACAACAGAACCCATGCTGCCTGTAAAGAAGTCAGCACTCATAACAGCGATAACGACTGGGAAGCCGCCAATTGTACCTTCACCTGTAATAACGGCTTCATTCAAGCCGGACTTCTCATGCTGCTGCTTCAGCTTCTCAGCATAGCCAGGGAATTCAAGCGGATCTGTCGACACCATCTCGCTGTCGTACTCAAAGAAGCGTCCATCGTCTAGCGTCATGCTGATTCTCTCGAATGCATTAAGACGCATATGATGATCACACTCGGAGCACACCTTCAGGTTCTTCTCTAGTTCCTTAAAATACTGAATATTTCCGCATTTCGGACATTTGTTCATGATACCCTCAGGTATCTCTCGCTTAGGACGATTATGATTATCACGCACGGATGGAACCGTGGCATACTTTTTCTTTTTTTGGAACAAGTCTTTGAACACCCGTTACACCTCTCAGAGCGTGATATGTAGTTCTGATGCAGCAGCTTCCTCCTGCACCAGTAACTAACTGTATGTCCTACACCCGGACAACAAAAAGCGGCTGTCTGAACAAGCTTCTGTTCAACAAGCAGCCGTATTACGCATGCAAAATCGAATTAAGAACTTCCTGCACTTCTTCAACTTCCCCGGAAGGCACAAGCACCTCAAATTGCTGCTTTGACTGATGAATCGCACGCATGCGCACCAGGAAACCTTCTTCCGTCAGTCTGGCAAGAATCATATCTGCGATTTTGGCAGTCGGTGCGATGTAGATAACTGTCCACATTCGCGTGTGACCCCCCTAACGATCCTTCAAAAGCTCATGTATAATGCCATTATGATAACATAATTTACAATTTAACCGCAACTAAGGATACACGAATGTTACCCCCGATTTACGTTAAAAATATATGTGTATACTGCCTGTCATCGTCAAAAACGGCGCATTATGGAATCAGACGATCATACGAAGGATAAATGTTGGCATTCTCATTCTGATGAGCAATGCGCGAAGAGGCTGCTGCCGCGATTCCTGCCACTAGATCATCTAAAAAGACATGCACATGGCTTTTGCTGTTATTAAGACCTTTTAACACACCAATTTTCGTTTTGTCCAAATATCCAAAGCTCGTCAGGCCGATCATACCATACATGCTTGTTATGCCTAGGGCAAGCGTCTCATCCACGCCGTACAAGGACTCGTCACTTGCAAGCATCGATTGAAGCGGCTCCGGCAGCTGCTTGCGCTCTGCCAGCACGTCCAGTGCAATCCCCGTCATTAACGTGTACTGCACTTCTCGCTTCCTAAGCACAGCCTTCACACTTTCCAAGCAATGATCTATCTGCAAAACATCATTATAGGGCTTTTGCAGATCATAGACAATCTCGGCGATCGATTCTAACGTTACCCCTCGCTGTTCCAACCATTGTGTTGCTGCATCATAAGTCATGATACGACCTCCTTCTCTGGCACTCCTATAGGGTAGTTCTTATGTGTATGCGCCATATGAAGGATTGGTGACAGCTTCTGTTGCGATATACAAATTTAACAATTTTTTGTAATGAGAGTGGAGATGAAATGAGTATTTCATTAAATTTTCTGCAGACAGACAAGGACGCCTAATCTGCTGGTGGTCAGAAGAGGCGCCTCATCTAGGGATTATGCTGTTACAATGTCCATCTCGTAAGCAGGAATGAAATGGACTTGTTATCCTTTTATTGCTCCTTCTGTCAGACCCTTTTCAATATACTTGGATATGAACAGATAAACGAGCAATACGGGAATAACCGTTAGGGATACCGCTGTTGCCATTAAGCCGAAGTCAGTACCATACTGGGAGCTGATCTCATTAAGCAAGGCAACAATCGGGCGTACGTTCTCCTTGTTTACGAAGATAAGCGCAGAGAACAGGTCATTGTACGACCACAAGAATACGAAGATACTTGCGGAAGCGAATACAGGCTGGGAAATTGGCAGGAATACTTTCGTAAACATCTGCCAGCGGTTGCATCCATCAATAAATGATGCTTCCTCGAGTTCCTTAGGAATCGTCGCCATATAGCCTGCTATAATCAGCGTTGCAAATGTCAGGTTACCTGCTGTCTGTGGCAAGATAAGGCCCAAGTAAGTGTTAACCAGCTTGGAATGGATCAAAATCTCATAGACAGGCACGACCGTTGCAAACGCAGGAATCAACAACGTAGCATACAAAATCGAGTAGATGGTTCTTTTGCCACGGAATTGGAATCTGGATAAAACATAAGCTGCTAGTCCGCCAAATAGCAAAACTAGAAACACGGTACTAAAGGACATAATCAAACTATTCAAATAACTCTTGCCGATGTCCATGCGATCGAATGCATTCGCATAGTTCGTCATGACAGGACTCCATGCAAGCGCAAAGGAATCATTCATGACGTCACGGGACATCTTGAAGGAGTTATTGACAATCCAGAATAAAGGATAGATTGTTGTTAAGGCCCACGCAATCAACACAACATGCATCAAGGTGGTGCCTAAACTAAACCGTCCTGATTTCACTCGCAAAGTTTTATGTGCAACGACTTTGGTTGGCTCCATCACTGTACACCCCTAAAATGCTTAGTATGTTATCTCGTCTCTCTTCAACAATCGGTTGGCCAGAAGGGCCAATATAACACCAAAGACCACCATATATATCGCTATCGCAGATCCATAACCGAAGTTCTGATCCACCATTGCTTTCTTATACATATACGTTCCAAGTACCTCTGTGCCATTCTGACCTTTGGTAATGACCCAAATGAATTCAAATACTTTCAGAGTACCTGTAATAGCCAACGTAATAACGACCTTGATATCACTCATTATCAAAGGAATGGTAAGCAAGAAGGTTTTCTTGACTCCTGTAATCCCCTCAAGCTTCGCTGCCTCGTAATAGTCCGAAGGAATCTTAGACATCGCGGTAAGGAAAAGAACAAAGTAGAATCCGACATAGTGCCATACCGTTGGGATCGCTACTGCTCTTAATGCATTGCTTTCATCTAGCCATAGGATCTTCTCAATACCGAAGCCTGCTAGCAAATTATTCAGCAATCCGAAATTGTAGTTGTAAACAAGTACGAATAGCAATGAAATGGCTGTACCGGAAATAACGACTGGGAAGAAAAATACTGTTCGATAGAAAGCTTTAAACTTGCTAATGTTGTCTACTAGCACCGCTAGCAGCAAGGCAATACCTACTTGGAATACAATAACGTAGAGCATAATTTCCAATGTGTGCAGCGTTGCCGCACCTAGCAATTCGTCTGTAAACAGCCGCTTGTAGTTATCCCAGCCAATAAACTTTTTGTCGAAAAATCCTGTTGTTCTAAAAAAGCTGAGATAAATACTTTTGAAGAACGGATAGTATAGAAAGACCGACATGAACACCGCTGCTGGTAGCAAGAACGTGAAGATATATTTGCGGTCACCCTTCATAATTAATCACCTTTGATGGTTATTTTTTACTGCATTCATCTCCAAATGACTACGCCGCCCGAGTATCAGAGGGCGGCGTGCGTCAGATATAATTCAACCGTTGCTAACAAAAATTACTTTTTGTTAGCATCCTCTGTCTTCTTCGCCTCTTCGATAGCCGCTGTAGGTGTTTTCTTACCTGTTACAACCGGTTGAACGCTTGCACGAAGGTTAGAGAACGTTTCTTGAGATACTTTGCTGTCTACAGGAGAGCTGATGGAAGCTGCTTTAGCCGCCATAGCAAATCCGTCAAGAGCAACTTGAGCCAAGCCAGTCACTTCAACGTCTGCTGCAGGTGTACCGCCATTAGCTGTTGCAATTTTTTGAATGCTTTCTGGAGAAGTCATGAATTTCAACAATTCAATCGTAATATCTTTCTTCGCTGCATCGTCATAAGTTGCTTTGGACAAGTAGAAACCTGTACCGAAACCACCTACGATATCATTACCGCTACCTGCACCGCCTGGTACTGCAGGGAATGGAATAACTGTTGAGTTGTCGCGAGCCTCGTCGCTCCAACCGCCGATTGCCCAAGACCCTTCAAGAGTCATAGCTGCAAGGCCTTCGCTGTAATAGTTTCCAGCCATGCTAAGGTCGATTGTTGCTGCATCTTTAGGGAATGCGCCAAGATCATACAATTCTTTCATAGCGGCAAAGCCTTTTTCCCAGTTTGGATCAACGCCATCGATCAAGCCTTTTGCTTGGCTCTCAGGGCCAGCTGCGGAAAGGATCGCATGCTCGATCAAGTAGTGGGATTGGTCAAATGGAACAGAAAGTGGGATGATGCCTTTAGCTGACAAAGTGGAAACTGCCTTTTTCATCTTTTCCCAGTCTGTTGGAAGCTCCAAGCCATTTTCTTCGAAAATCTTCTTATTTACGAATAAGCCTTCGTAGAAACCTGTCAATGGTGCAGCATAGATATTGCCGTCTTTTTGTCTAGCAAGCTCAAGCGCACTTGGAATAAATCCATTTTTCCACTCAGGATTGTCATCAAGAATTTGGTTCAGCGGAACAACTTTGCCTGCGTTAACAAATCCTTCTGCGTCAGCACCGATGAAGTAGAACAACAGGTCCGGCTCGTTGCCGCTGTTCATATCTGTGTTAACCTTTGTTCTGAAACCGTCATCATTTGCAGACATGGTATCGTTTTCAATTGTAACGTGCGGATTTTGTTTCACGAATTCATCCAAGACACCTTGGAATGCTTCACGAGCTGCGTCAGTACCACCGAATGTGGAGAATACGCGAAGCTTTACAGGATCTTTAGTAGGTGCTTCAGTGCCTGTCTCTGTCTTTTCACCTTCTGCTGCAGGAGTATTGTTGCTTCCGCATGCTGCTAAGAACATGGAGAACAACAACATGATGCTAACAAGTAGTAATGAAGATTTTTTCATTTTCTAATTACCCCCTGGCTCTTTTTTCAAGTTGTGTTGCTTGTTTCTTGACCTACTTTCAGTCTATTTCACCCGGTAGTCCATTTAAAGGATACATTCCTCTGATGAGGGGAGAAATTCTTCTACTGGTACATTTATGTGCAGCAATCAACATATGGAAATTACACTCTTGTAAAATGGAAAAAGCCGCTGGTTATTGCGGTTGTCCCTTTCTGACAAACACTCACAAGTCAATAAGGAGTTCGGATATTGAAATAAAGAATAGGGATAAAAATATCTAACTCGGTCACCAAAACGACGATCAGCATAAGAAGGGATAAAAGAGTTCAATAGGCAGGCATTAATAGGGAATCATGAATGGATTCGAGGGGGAAAACTGCACTTTTATCATGTAAATAAATAGCACTTTTTCAGTGAAAAATCCCCCTTTTCCAACCGTTTTTCCCATGCCAGGCTGCAGAGCTGCAAGCAAAGCCAAGAGCCCAAGGAAACAGCTGTGGTTTTAGCTGGCTGCTTGGGCTTTAATGAATGATATGGTTATTGATTTTACAGTAGAAGTGTCATTTTACTATAAAAATATATATTCACAAAATTAGGTATTATTATTTACAGATACCCATAACTAGATAAGTTGGAGGTGCTTTAATCCGTTCTGACTTACTGGTTTTATAGTTGAATAATGTTTCTCATCATCAAAAATTAGTACTGCAACAAGTGGGCCGTTCTGGTGATATAGATTTAAGGGAAGTGAAAGTGGGTGGATAGCACTTAGAGTTTTAGCAACTGACACATCTAAATCCTATATAAACTCATTACTGAGTTTCAATGCTTCCAGCCTTTTTGCTCGCTCAAAAGCTTTGTGTAAAAACTCTTTCGCCGACAAATCCTCATAATCCCAATTCATGGCCTCTATTGCAACCGCGCCTGTATAACCGGTTTCCGCAATTTTTTCCATGGTTGTAGACCAATCAGTCGTGCCGTCGAAGGGTAATCCGTGCTGAGCATAACTTCCGTTATTATCATGTAAATGTAAAGCCATCAGCCGAGAACCGTAGATAGATAATAAATCATGGTCTGGGCAATGATTATAGTGATGTCCACTGTCATAGCAAAATCCGATACGTAGAGAATCCACTTGTTCCAGCACATATGCCAAATTGGAAAGGTTCCATAAGTTCTCCATCGCAACATTGACACCAAGTTGTTCAGCCTTTTCAGTGATTCTCTTAATTCGATCCAATCCTAATGTGTTAATTGGATTGTCTTCATTAGGTAAGTGCACCACCATTGTCGGGATCTCAAATGCGGCGCAGTCTGCAACACATTGCAAATAGCAATCCGTTACGGCTTCACCGTCCAAATTGTCAAGCCAAAGACTGTTCTCATTATGGACAGGTGTATGGATATTTTCTATATAAAGCCCTGATTCACGCGCAATTTGCGGTCCTCTACGGTAATCGTTTCCACCAAAGCAGTCACGACCAAAGCCATCACTCCACCATAATAATACGCCATCAAATCCTGCTTCTTTAATTAACTGATAACGTTCCTTATTCGGTATTTGATAGCCAAACCAATCATAAATGGTAATCATAGGTCTCTTCCTTTCATGATTTATGTATACAAACACCTCTCCATATTAGAACGTACGTTCCTGAATGTAAATGCTATTTTTAATACTATATTTTTCAGTCTAATGGTTTATTTTCTATGAACAATAGAAGCCTTCAAGAAAGACATAGCAGTGTGATATATAAAAAAAGCACGCCATATCGAAGACTTGGCGTGCTTTGTTGGAAAGTCAATTCATTTGATTCAGTACTCGATTTTAAGGGTGTCATCAGGAAGATACACGCCCTCGGAGCGGGTAATCGAAAGCTTCTGTTCCGCAGAGAAGCCGATGGTTTCCCCGTCCCTTAACGTGACGTCCTGCTCTACGATGTATAAAGCAATGTCCATCAGGAATTCACGGAGCTCAACAGGAGTCACCTGGCTGTTCAACACCTCGATCTCGTCCTTGCCGAAGGCTCTGAGCCCATAGGTATATCCGCTGATTCCCGTTTCGGTACCAACTAGACCAAAATATACGAGATTCAACAGGGGAAACAGATCCTCGGTCTTCATCGTCTCGGCCATATCGATAAAGAACTCAGGCTGAAATACAGTGCCGGACGAGTAGAGCCCGATGGCATTCGGCAGCTTAAGACAGCTGGCCGCCAGTTTGGTGTACACTTGACCACTATCCAGCGAAGATGCGGAGCGCTTAAACACGGCCAGAATAAGCTGAGCGACATGGGTTTGGGTGACCTCGGCAGCCTCGGGCCACAGATAGTTGCCTTGGGCAAAATGCTCGGCCTCGCCATCCGGCACCGGGGCATTGATGAAGCTGACTGCAATCATGCAACCCTCCGCCTCAAAGACCAGCGTCCCGTCCTTCTCCTCTTCGGCGCTGCCGTCTTCTGGGGAGCATGAGATGCCCCAATCCTGCAGAAGATTGGCTTTTATCAGCTCCAGGTCGCATTCGGGCGAGTTCAGTAGCACGAAGCCGTTGAATATGCCCGATGACGTTTCAATGTCTGCCGCGTTATGCTCTGGATCCTCCGCCGATTCATACTGCGCTGCCTGCTGCATCCAATACTCCCGGATCATATTGACCATAGATATGGCTTCCTCCTCCGCGGTGGCAGGATGATAAGGCTGCATCTCACTAAATACATGACCGCAATGCTCGGTGTCCGAGGCATGTTCATAACCGCCGCACACGCCAACCAGCCATTTACCAAGCATGGTCTTCTTATATTTGAATATGTAATAATGCATGTCATGGAGATTGAATTCTCCGGCTAATTCGATTTTGCTGGGCTTATGTCCAAGCTCTTGTTCATTTGCCAGCCATTCAATCATGGCTCTCTTGGCTGCTTGCTGCTGGACTGTCGTCATGTATTTCTCTCCTCAAATAAGTGTGATACATTAATGGTTATATTTTACAATCTATTGAATAGTTCAGCAATAGATAGAGAGCGCTAGTTTATGACTAAAAGATGGTTTGACAAATCGTAAATTATTCATATATCCTCTTTAGCCAATTCGTATTTTTTCAATCACAACCGAATAGTCATACGAAACGACAAGAATCGTGGCAGAGAAGTCCTCCAGCGCTACTTCGAGCGCTTCACGGGAATTGCAACAAGGCTCAAAGCATTGTTAAGCTTCATTAAAAAGCTTCTATTTGCATTAAACCTCTAATCCTGCAAAATAGAATTGTTATAATGATCGTATGGAATAGATTTACATTTAGAATTTTTGTGTATTATGAGGCAGTTAGGAAAATTTGTTGCAAGGGAGCTGCTCTTATGAGTCTTTCTATTTTAGCTCTAATAATTGTAGGGGTTATTTTCGTTTATGCTGTTGCGTTTACACTTGTAATTATGGTTTGCGGTAAGAAATCCAAGGATAAAAATAGCGGTTTTTACTTAAAAAAAGGACCTAATCCCTTGGGAATAATCCGATACTAAAGATAAATTCAAGGAAATAATTAAATCCAACAAATAGTAGACATATACCAATAACTACAACTATTGGACCACCAATGTACAACAGTTTGTTTTTCTTTTTAATACCAAAAACCAGGAAAAATATCGAAGCTACAATACCAACAATAACCATAGATATCTTCAAAAAGTATGCCAATGCACACACATATTGCCACTATATATCCGAATATTACTGCCTATCCTGCAGATCCGTCCATTTAATCCCCTCACTCGAGAAAAATGAATTATTGGTTTATATGTAGACTCTACTTCCTGAAACATAATCACCATTTCTACTATATAAAAGGCTTCTGTATCCGATTATATATGAAGCTTCGACACCTATGATTTGACTTGCCAGTATATCTACCTCCTTCTACGTCATCTGCCTAAGTTGCTTACGTGTATACGAAAAATTGTCTTCAAAATAAACCACTTTGATTAGTAACCGATAAATGACTGCAGCTGCTTCTGCACATGTCAGATGAATGTGGCTTTAGTTCGCCATACAGATAACCCTGGAGTAATCCCGCTTCGATTCCCTAGGAGACACTTGCTTTGGCCCAGCCAGAGATATGTCCTACATCGGTAAGTGACATATCCCTTTGTTTCCAGTCCAATTGTCCAAAATACTTTGTTGCAGTATTAAGCAGTATTATTATCGATTGCTCACGAGTAATATTATCCTTTGGTCTGAATTGAGTTTGGCTAAAACCTTCAGCTATTTCCTTCTCATAAACCACCTGTAACTCTTCTCGATACCAACCATCGATATCCTTGAATAAGACATCAAGCTTATTCATGGAATCCGCATCCGTTTGAACAGCTCGAGAAAGGATATTGGTAGATTCGACACGTGTAGTCGTTCGCCGGCTACCTTCGGGCAAAGCTAGCGCACCCGAACCGCCCCCTCGCCAAAGAGTGCTTCAATGCGCTTGAACAGGTCAGGCGAAGGCTTCACCGCATATTTGTCGCTTAAGACGCGCAGCTGCTGCTCGCGTTCATAGAAGAGCACGGTGGCGAGCGGGCCCGGCTGGGCCTGAATCAAGCTCTTCAGCTCGTTCAAGCGCTCAGGCTGCTCTTTGTCCTGAGCGATCTTAATGTACACGCGCTGAGCTCCTTTCGCGTGTGCAGGCTTCGCCCGCTGGTGGGCTCCGCTCGCCGGGGTACTCGCTCCCCCGGTGCGGGCCGCTTCGCGGGCTTCTTCCCGCGGCGGCGTATTCGGCCGCGGGCTGGCGCTGTGCTGAAGCGCCTGGCCCTCTATTGGGGCCGGCGCTTTCACCCGCGCGCGAGCCTCATGTGAAGCTTGCGCGCGGGCTTCCACGGAGCCGCCGCGTGCCGTGCCGGCGGCGGTTCGCTCCGGCGCAGGGCGAGACTGGCTCTGACCCTCGCCCCTTCGCTGGTAGCGCGCGCGGTCGCGAAGCATCGACGCGACCGCGCGCGGGTCAAGCGGCGCCACATCGTGCGCAAGCAGCTTGAAGCCTTCGTCCTGCTGCTGCAGCTTGGCACGAATGGCAAGCAAGGCTCCCTTCGCGACCAAAGGCCGCGCCTTCTTCCATACCTCTGGGAAGAGAACCACCTCTGCTCGCTCGATGCGATCCTCGAGCTCAATAAAGGCCATAGGCTTCCCTTTCTTTGTCACAATGACGCGCTCTGATACGACCATGCCCGCTACGACGCATTCTGTCTCATCTGAAGCGTCATGCAGGTCAATCAGCCGGTCAGCCTCAGACTTCTCCAGCACCTCCGCATATTCATCCAGCGGATGGCCGGACAGATACATGCCAAGCAGCTCACGCTCAAGCTCAAGCTGCTGTCCTGTCGTAAATGGCGGCACCTCTGGATACTCGATCGACCAATTGTTCACCTCGACGAAGTTGAACAGCTGGATCTGGAGATCTTCCCGTTCCTTCCTCCACTTTGCCGCCGCCTCCAGCGTATCGTCAAGCATCGCGAGCTTCTGCGCGCGATGCCCAGGCAGGCAATCCATCGCTCCGGCTTGTATCAGTGATTCAATCACGCGTCGATTCGTTACTCTAAGGTCAACGCGCTTGCAGAAGTCGAGCAGATCCTCATAGGGGCGATCACTTCGCTCCTTCATAATGCTTTCGATAGCCAATGTCCCTACATTCTTGATTGCCGCAAGACCAAAGCGAATCGCTCCCGTTACCGGAGTAAACGTCAAGCCGCTTTCGTTGATATCAGGAGGCAGCACTTCAATGCTAAGCTTTCTGCAATCCTCGATGTATTCAGCTGTCTTGCGATGATTGCCCATCTGTGCCGTCAGCATCGAGGCCATAAAAGCATTCGGATAATGCGCCTTCAAATAGGCGGTCTGAAAGGCGAGCACCCCATATGCGGCCGCATGCGCGCGCGGGAAGCCATAATTGGCAAACCGAACAATCATATCGTAGACTCGGTTCGCCTCTTCCTCGGTATAGCCTTGCTTGAGGCTGCCTGCGACAAAGTGCGTCCGCTCCTGATCGAGCACTTCCCGCTTCTTCTTCGAAACGGCACGGCGCAACAGGTCTGCTTCGCCCAAGCTGAACCCTGCCATTCTGGAAGCTATCTGCATAATCTGCTCTTGATAAACAATAATGCCATACGTATCCTTCAGGATCGGCTCCAAATCCTGATGAGGATAATCTACAGGCTTCACCCCGTGCTTGCTATGGATAAAGTTCGGAATAAACTCCATCGGACCTGGACGGTACAAGGCAAGCACGGACACGATGTCTTCAAAATTAGACGGCTTCATCTCTTTCAGCACGCGGCGGATTCCAGCCGATTCAAGCTGGAACAAGCCTGTCGTCTCGCCTCTGCCAAGCAGCTCATAGGTAATAGCATCCTGATCATCTATAAGGTTGAGATCTGGAATCGCCCCTTCCTGCTCGGCTATCCAGGCGAGTGTCCGTTCAATGATGGACAAGGTCCGAAGACCAAGAAAGTCCATCTTAAGCATCCCGATTGATTCCAGATGCTCCATCGAGTACTGCGTCAAAGCGGTGTGCTCTGTTCCTTCTTGAAGAGGCACAAAGTGCGTCAGCGGCTCCGGACTGATGACGACACCGGCAGCATGGGTGGAGGCATGCCTCGGCATCCCCTCTACTTTTGCAGCCATATCAAGAAGCTCCTTGACGCGCTCCTCCGAATCTCGGAGCGCACGAAGATCCTCGCTCGTCCGCAGCGCCTCTGCAAGCGTCATCCCAAGCTGCTGCGGGATAAGCTTCGCAACCTTATCCGTAAGCTGATAAGGAATGTTCAACACACGCCCTACATCACGAACAGAAGCACGCGCCGCCATCGTACCAAAGGTAATAATTTGCGCTACGCGATCGCTGCCGTATTTTTCCGATACATACGCAATCACTTCATCCCTGCGCTCGTCATTGAAGTCAATATCAATATCCGGCATGGTTACCCGTTCAGGATTCAAAAAACGCTCAAAGAGAAGCTTGTACTTAATCGGATCGACATTCGTAATCTTCAAGGTGTAGGCAACAAGGCTTCCTGCCGAGGAGCCCCGGCCAGGCCCTGTCAAGATACCCGCTTCATGCGCATAGCGGATAAAGTCCCATACGATGAGAAAGTAATCCGAGTATCCCATCTGCTCAATCGTCCGAAGCTCATAATCGAGCCTTCGAAGCGCCTGTTCTCGAAATGCCTCTTCGCTCCATTCAGGCAGCTTCTCATAACGCTCCTTGAGCCCTGCCTCACATAAGCTTCGAACATATTCACTTGATGTCATGCCCTCTGGAATCGGTGAGAACTCCGGCAGCACGCTTTCGCCAAATGTAAGGTCCACCTGGCACTGATATGCAATCGCAACCGTATTATCTATAGCCTCTGGCACGTGCGGGAACAGTGATTTCATCTGCTCTTGAGACTTTAAGTACAGCTGATCCGAGGCAATGCGAAGCCTCTCCTCATCCTCCACCGTCTTCCCTGTGCCAATGCAAATCAGGACATCCTGCATAGCAGCGTCCTCAGGCTCCAAGTAATGGACGTCATTCGTGCACACAAGTGGAATATCAAGTGCGCGGCCAAGCTCGATCAGGCCCATATTGACCTTCTTTTGCTCCGTTAACCCATGATCCTGCAGTTCCAAATAGAAGCCATCCTTAAAAATATCCTTATATCTAAGGGCTGCCTCTCTCGCCTCTTCCATGCGTCCATGCAGCACATGCTGGGAGATCTCGCTGCCAAGACAAGCGCTCGTACAGATAATTCCCTCGCTGTAGCGGCGAAGCGTCTCCATATCTACTCTCGGCTTATAATGGAAGCCTTCCAAATGACCAACGCTCGTAATCTTCATCAGATTGCGATAGCCTTGATTGTTTTTGGCTAACAGCAACAAATGATAGATCGGCTGATCCTTGCGCGACCCTTTATCATGAAGAGAGCCTGTGGTCACATAAGCCTCCATTCCAATAATCGGCTTAATGCCATGCTTCAAGCAGGCTTTATAGAAGGCTATCGTTCCGTACATGACGCCATGATCCGTCAGAGCAAGCGCAGTCATGCCATTCGCTGCCGCGCGCTCAGCCAAAGCTTCAATACGAGCAGCTCCATCCAATAAGCTGTATTCACTATGTACATGCAAATGTACGAACCCACTCATGCGCTCCACTCCATTTCTTAAGCATCATTTATTTGATCAAATTCATCTATTCGAATAGGAAATCCTTCAGCTATGAACTAAAAAAGAGAAACTCATTTCCCCGAACATACTTTCGTCTTTGATTGTAACATATTTTTATCTAAATCGCCTATATATGTACAAGGGGCAATGATTGTCCACATCGATGAGAGGAGCATATGCCTATGTCGGACTTTCTTTCCAAAGCCATTATCGATTTTTGTATCGCGCTTGGCGTCGTTGTCGGAGGCTCCATGCTTGCCGGAATCGGAAGCGTCATCGCGCTGAAATCACCTGTGGATACGATGCGGCATATCGCAGAACATCTTAAAATATGGGCGATCGTAGCAGCCGTTGGCGGGACGATCGACCCCCTTCGCATCATTGAAACAAACTTTATGCTCGGCAACCTCCCTCCTGTATTCAAGCAGATCATGCTCATTCTCGTTTCCTTCCTAGGCGCCCATCTTGGGACAGAGCTTATTCAATGGATCTGCCGAGCAAGGGGGTAGCAGCTTGCATATTCGACTTCTGATACGGGATCTCGCTTTGATTATTATTGGCGCGATTATCGGAGCTTGTATCTACCATGCCGTCTTCCTTCACCAAGTCCAAGAGCTAACGATGCGGAACCTTGATCTGCAGGACAAGCTGTCACACTATCAGGCGGAAAATGAAGACTTGATTCGTTATAAGAATCAATCCGCTGTCATTAAGAGTATTTCGGTTCATATCTATGAACAGCAAAAGCAAGATATCCCAGCCGCTGAGGAAGCGGTCCTTAAAAAGAAGCTGTTAAAGGATTTAAGCGGAATGAAGGGGCGCAGCGTCTTTCAAATTGATGAATATACGAAACTTATAGAGGGGCTGTTGACAAGCAAGGTGTATACTAATATTAATGAACACAGCTACACGGTATCGGTTCGGACAATGCTGGTGGCGGAAGGCGTCCTCCACGTGTGGGTTGATGCACGACTTCAATTGCCTACTGCCCCATAAATAACAAACTAGCTTGCATCACCTTTTGTTATCAGCCAAATCGTTCATATACATATACTGATATAGGATTGAGATAACCACTAGGTTGCAGCGTGTCAGGTCTTCAGGACTTTTTAAATCTATGTCTAACATTGATAGCAGTATAGTTTGGCTACCCTTTATATGGTAAAATGATGAAAAAAGACACCGTGAAAGGGGCCGCTTTATTGTCATGCAAGTTATTCAAACGATCCTTATCGGCTTGATCTGTGTTGCCTCGCTAAGCTCCGTATTTTTCAGCTTTCGCTCAAGACGAAGCCAGGATGCCCTGTTAAGAGGCTTATATGCTGCACGCATGAATATCAGCATGGGCTTAATGCTCATCTTTATCGCTATCATTCAAATGACGATGTTTACCGGATCGACGGTTCGTGTCATCGTCGGTGCTGTGCTTCTATGTCTTGGAGCCTTCAATCTATTTGCAGGACTGCGCAATCATGGCGCCTTTCAACGCCTGCTGGAAGAACGCGGAGCCTAGACATCACAGACTAAGATATCATTTTAACTTCAATGCATGATGAATCATGGGAATAAACAGGGAGCCTGCCTTAACAAATGTCAAAGCAGGCTCCTTTCTTTTCACTTTCAAATTATACCGAGTAATAACGCGCTATGTTATGAAATTTAAAGAAGACCAATGCGAATCCTACTTGAATCAAGTTTTAGACAATCGATAAAATAAAAAGCCTATGGCTGCCGCAGCCAAAATCTAGCATTCAGCTGTTCGCCATAGGCTTTTCTTCGTATGAGATTATACTAGTCATTGCCAATCGATTGCAGCGTCAGCATCACCTTGGCAACGAGCTGTTGATTGAGTCTCATCTCCATATCAAGCTTGCAGAACTTGCGGCTCATCTCAATAACCTTAGGAACAAGCGTTACGATATCCTCTATTTGGATTGGACGGACAAAGTAAGAGGTCATATTCTCCATAATATGATCGTGTCCACGCACATCCTTCGCGATCCGCATAGCTGCATTGGTCATGATCGACATCATGACTCCTTCGGATACTGAGCCGAGACCCGTCACCATCTGAGGCGTGATCATCCCTTGATAATAGAGCATTCCTTCTTCATCTCGCAGCTCCTCAAATCCATTCCAGATCAGGTCGTCGAAGGTTTCTCCGAGCTGAGGCTCCTTGCGTGAATCCCGCATTGCATGAAGGACTTCACGGCGGGTAATCATGGCAATCAGCTTGCGGTTGCGGTCAACAACCGGAAGCACCTCAATGCCTTCCCACACCATCGTATGGGCAGCTGAAGCAAGCGTCGTCGTTAGGGAAACCGTAATCGGGTGCCGCGTATACAGCTTATCCAAGGTCTGATCAGGCCCTGCCCCGGTTACATCCTTATACGTAATGATCCCTACAACACGGTTCCATTCATCTACAATCGGAAACCGGTTCAGTCCTGTGCTGTCCCGCAATTGATCGAATTGCCTTACCGTACTTGAAGAACGAAGAACGGAAAGTGCTGAGTTGGTATCCACGATATCCTCAACAAGCATAATCTTCTTCTTGATGAGGCGGTCAAACAGCGCACGGTTGATCATGGTCGCGACCGTAAACGTATCATCCTTCGAGCTGATGATCGGCAGATCCAGCGTGTCCGCCAGCACCTTCACTTCACGGCTCGTACCGAATCCTCCTGTGATCAATACGCCTGCGCCTTGCTCCAAGGCTAATCGGTGTGCATCCTCACGGTTACCGACGATAAGCAAGCTGCCTGCATCGATATAGCGAGCCATCGCGTCAAGCTTCATCGCACCGATCGCGTACTTGTTCAGTGTCTTGGTCAGTCCCCTTGCCCCGCCAAGCACATGGCCCTCTACAATATCCACAACTTCAGAAAATGTAAGCTGCTCCGATAAATTGCGAGGCTTCTTCTCTACACGCACAGTGCCAATCCGTTCCTTCGTGATGACGATGCCGAGGCTTTCCGCATCCTTTACAGCTCGGTAAGCTGTCCCCTCACTAACGCCTTGATCCTTCGCAAGCTTGCGGACCGAGATTTTTGTACCCGGCTTTAAGCTCTCGATATGATGAAGCAGTTGCTCATGCTTGGTCAATGTTACATCATGCTTATCCATCTGTTACACCCCTCTTCCCGAACTGTTCTATTCTGTCATCATTGTAGCATAACGTTGTCATGATGCGCAAAAAAAGCCTCTATACCGATAAGACACTTCCTTTGTCTTATCGGTAATAGAGGCTGTTGCAATGCTAAAAATTAAGATAATGAGAGCTCTTGCTCTTTGGCAGCTTCTTTTCGTTTTGCTGCTTTATCCGATATGGCAAAATAGATCATGCTGCAGATTAACGGAATGATCGTAAACAACAGCAGCACTCGGATATTTTGCCATACGTAGTTCATATCTCCTAAGGATACAACGCCGCGATATGCTCGAATCGTATACGTCATCGGCAAATACGGATGAAGCATCTGGAAGAAATCAGGTGTCAGCTCAATTGGGAACGTACCTGCTGTCGCTGACAGCTGAAGAACTAGCAAAATAATAATGATAAAGCGTCCAACGTTGCCAAAGGCTGTCACGAAGAACTGAATAAAAGCGAAGAACATCAAGCTGGTAACGATCGATACGACGAAGAACATCGGTACGTCGGTTACCGTTAAACCAATAATGTAAAGGACAATGCTGCAGGAGATCAATACCTGGAACATGCTTTCGATCATCATGGTGCCGTATTTGCTCAAGAACCAAGCAAAACCATTTGGCGCACGCAGCTTCGTTTCCTTCATCGGGAAGATGATGGAGAACATCAGCGCGCCAACAAAGAATCCGAGTGAGAGGAAGTAAGGCGCCATACCGATGCCGTATGTGCCGACATCATGGTTATCAACCTTTTCACTTCCAACTGGTTTCGATACCATTTGGTACGTACTATCCGTCGGATTTTGCGTTGCTTTTTCAGCACCTTCCTTAAGCTTGCTTCGAAGCTCAGCACCGCCGTCAATAAGCATCTGCTGGCCTTCCTTGAGCTGATCAAAGCCGCCATTAATGGTAGCGGTAGCTTTATCCACCTGCTCCATAAGCTCTGTTATCTTCGTAAAGATCATGTGCTGCAGCTTCTTCGCTGCTTCATCAAGCTTCATATTGGCAAGAGAATGCATCTTATCTCTTACAATCGGAGTAAGTTCCTCAACCTTGCTGTTTGCCGTTTCATGCAGCTTATTAACGATCTCTGGCTGAACGCGATTGATCTGAGCATCAGCTTGCTCATGAACCTTGCTTACCACTTCCGGTTGAAGCTCGTTCCATTTCTCATCGACTACCGTATGCGCGGTATTCTGAACTTGAGTTGATTTGTCTTTATACACTTCGTCTGCAATCATATGAGCTTTCGCAAGCAGCACTGGCGCCATCTCTTCAGCCTTCTGCTTCGCAAAGTCCTGCGCTAGACCGCGTATCATTGGGAAGAAAGTTTCAAATTTCTGATCGGCCTCCGCATGCACAACATTGAGCAGCTTCTTACTTGCAGCATTTAATTCGTCATCAGCGAGTTTGTACAGATCCTCTTTCATCTTGTCTCTCAGCTTAATCAGCTGATCGGGATCCAATGCAAGTTTCGCTGCTGGCTCCATTTCTTTCACATGCTGTCTGATCGCATTAAGCTGTTCTTGCTGCTCAGGCGTAAGCTCCTGACTAAGCTTGTCAAGGTCGTTGCTTAGCTTCTCGAGGTCTTCAGCCATCTTCGATTGATTATCGGTTACGATCTTGATGATCGGATCGAACAAGGCATCGAGCTTCGTGCTGATCCAATCATGAACCTTTTTATGAACGGTTGAATCGAGTTGACTCATCTCTTGATCAATCAGACGATGAATCGTAGCTTTCGCCACAGGCTTCATCTGAATAACAGATTCATCGACTTTCTTCTGAATGGCATCCATCGCTTCGTTGTAGTGAGCCGCATAGGTGTTGTCGAGATCCTCATGAAGCTTCTGCTGAACCTTCACCCCATACTCATCAAACGCGCGATCAATCTCTGCATGCAGCTTATCAAGAGCCGGACCACTATTGTCACCGACAATCTCATCAATGCGGCTATGTACCTTATCTCTCATGATTTGACTGTATTCGGTGGATTTGGAATCGATCTCTTCATTAAGCTTTTCAAGAAGAGGCCCCTTATGACTATCAATCGCTTGGTCAATTTCTTTTTGAATCGTATCGTTAAGCTTCTTCTCATTCTCTTCAAGTAATCGATTCACTAGGCTGTCGGCGCCTGAAGTCTTTTCATCGATCTGATGATTGATTTCTGATCGGAACGTTTCAATCCCTTCACCGAGCTGCGCTAATCCGTCCTCAAGCTGTCCTGCACCATCACTTGCAGCATCCAGCCCAACGGCAAGCTGTCCAATTGCATTGAACATTTGCTCGACATACGTTTCCGTTACTTTCTCAGACATTTCAGACTTAATTTTCTCAACGACTTTATCAGAGATCTGCGCTGACAAGAAGTTAAAGCTGCTGTTCTCCTTGTAAATCAGCTCAAGCCTTGCAGGACTTGGATCTAGAATCGTCGTCGCATGCTGCGACATACTCTCAGGAATTTCAATCATGAGATAATAACGGTTCTCCCGAAGTCCACGTTCTGCTTCATCCTTGGTGACAAAGTGAAACTGCACGCTATCATTATTGTGCAAATTCTCCACCAGTTCTCGACCGATGGCGATTTCCTGACCTTGAAATGTGACGGGTTTATCCTCGTTTACAACAGCTACAGGCATGTTTTTCACATTGCTGTAGGGGTCCCAGTTCGCCACCAGATATACCCCACTATAGAGGATTGGAACTACTAGCAACCCGAGCATCGGGATCACTATGCTTTTCGTTTTGATAGTAGCCAGAAATTCCTTCCCAAAATAGCGGAGGTTACGAAACCATTTCATGCTCAACACCTCCTGCATATTGTTTTCTGACTGATTGACCAAAATCATAAATTAGTTCTAAAATGATTTGTTTATTATACATCTCGTCAACTCTTCGATCAACTCAATCGCCTGGGAAATGAACGTGCTCTCCCGTTCTATCTTCGACATTTTATTATTCTAGCTTTAATTTTCATATTTTTTCTCTTTTTTTCGCAAAATTCATTTAGTTTTCACAACTTTTGTTTATTTACACAAAAAAAAACTACTGCGCTCCTGAACTTTCGTAAAGGAGAACAATAGCCTTCTTTTCTTTTGTTTATCACTTAAGAATCTCCTTAAGAATCTCCCATGATTCTCTGTTCGATGTTTCTCATTCGTTCCTTTTTAATCTGCTTCATTCTGTTCTCGGTATCCTCATCGACCTTCAGCAAACGATAGAGATGCGCGCCTATGATTAATACAGCAAATACTGCCCATACAGCACCAAAAATGGCCGCTAATGAGAATCCTTCCCTAAGCGGAATCGTCGGCAGGGCAATGAATAGCATGATTAGGACAGCTGCAATGGAAATGACCGATACGGCTTGGCTTTTTTTACGGCTTGGCTTCTTTGAAACCTTCTTCACGTGGCACACTCCTCTCTTCCTTTACTATCAGCCTATGAAATGGTTCTCTGAATTATGTCAGCCCGTCGACATGAAAAAGAGCCGTGCTTCTCAAAAAGAGGCACGACCCTTCCATTTTCGATATTCTATTCCTGATATAGATGACTGAGTGAATCTGTCACAATCTTATTTACATCTTGAATGACAGAAGCTAAGCGGCGTTCAGCATCGAACAGTTTCGCAATGCTGGTGTTCATGCTGATCACTTGGTAAAGCTGCTCCATCTTTTGCATTTCATCTTGATCCGGCATTGCGCCTGTCATCATTTTTTGCTGAAGCTCCACTTGACGCGTACGGAAGTCATTCAGCATCTTTTTCGTTTCAGGCTCCTGATCGATTTCCTTCATTGCGTTCTCCACAGCAAGGGCTTCCTCGGAAGATTGCAGTGCACGAGCCAGTTCATGCGCTCTGTCGTATACATTTGTCATCTCTTCGTCTCTCCTTTGGTGACAAGCCCTTATCCCTCGGAGCTCATCTTCATTCAGCAGGAGCCCATTATGTATGGATAAATGCACATCCTGCTCTGTACATACGTTTAATATCTTAACGGATTTCTCGTTCTTTTGTCTAATGGTTACCCCTTACAAGTTCTTACAGGATTGAGATTGTCCATCGGTTTCTTTTTGCCGCATAGGCAATCACCAAGAAAAATCTGTCCTCATATGATACAGCAGTGATTTGCATTCGCCTATGCTCGTCGCAACCCGAGCACTTATACGCACGTTTTCCGCAAGTTGTGGTTGGAAGGAGAACCAACATGTCAAAAAGTAAAGTGACGATTCAGGTGATGAACCCCGGTCAGCTAAAAGATGATGTTCTTATGCTTGGAGACGCCTATGTGAAGCAGTGGAAGATTCCGGTTCGTGAGCTGCTAACGGTTAAGCTCGGCTCCGAGAAACAACTGATCACTCTTCAATCGGTTCCGCGGTATGACGGACTGCGAATTCCTGCTGTGCTTGCGCGCAAATTCGGTCTTCAGAACGGTCAATCGCTTCGTCTGCGTTATCACGCAGCGAGTCAATCGCTGATCATGGGCCCTTTTATCGGCATTCTAGTCAGCAAAGACCGTCCTGACAACCCTGAGAAGCCGTTCGGACCGATCTCCATGTTCTGCAAGGAGCTGGTGGAGGCCTGCCAGGCACAAGGGGCAATGGCTTGTGTCTTTACTCCTGAACATTTAGAACAGTCCTATGAACCCCTGACTGCATGGGTATATCACAATCGCATCTGGAAAAAGGCGCAAGTGCCGATTCCAGATGTGATCAACAATCGACTGACAACGCGCAAATCAGAAAATAAGCCCCGTGTTCAGCAGTTTATGCAAGAGGTAAAGAGCAAGCATGGAGGGGCCGTTTTCAACGAGAAATTTCTAGATAAGACCGAAGTGTTCGATGTATTGAAGAAGGATTCTAGCATCGGAAGATATTTGCCTGAATCGCATGCGCTGCGCAATTTCACTACGCTCAAATCGATGTGCGCCAAGTACTCCGTTGTCTTTCTTAAGCCGGCACGAGGCAGCCTCGGAAAAGGGATTATTCGCGTTACAAAGCTAAATGAGCACTCTTACCAAGCCATGTATACAACGGTGAACGGCACAAGAAGGCAAAGCTTCAACAGTCTTCCCAAGATGTTCTCCACTATCTCCGGCAAGCTGACCAATAATCGGTATCAGATCCAGCAAGGACTGTCGCTTATGGAGAACGGAGGCCGTCCCGTAGACTTCAGAGCTCTCGTACAGAAAAATGCAACAGGCAAATGGACGCTTACTTCCATCGTCGCGAGAACAGCAAGCAATCAGCACTTCGTCTCGAATCTTGCAAGAGGCGGCACGTTAAGCACCGTGAAGGATGCCATGATTCGATCGAATCTTCCTTCCAACGCCAAGCAGGATATGTACAGCAAACTTAAGCTAGCTTCCCTGCAAATTGCCCAAGGCATTGATACCCATATTCCCGCCCATTTCGGGGAGCTTGGGATTGATCTAGCCGTTGATCATGTCGGTCGAGTCTGGCTGCTTGAAGTAAACTCTAAGCCTTCCAAGAACGATAACACCCCTCTCCATGACAATAAGGTACGTCCTTCTGTTCGCAAGATTATCGAATATTCCAAATATTTAACGGGTTTCTAAGAAGGAGGTGGAGTCCATGAGTCTGTTGAAGGATTCGAGCCGCATCCTGGGTGTCATGCAAAACGAGTCAAGCGGAAGCCCTCCATTTACCGAGGCATCCTTCTGCAAAAAGTTGTGCATGGCTGGACAAAAACACGGGGTACTGGTGCTTATCTTCTGCCCGCTCTGGGTAAACCGAAAGACAAAAACGGTGCGCAGCTACACCTACCGGCTAAAGCAGGGCTGGAAGGAAATGATCACGCCCATCCCACAGCTCGTATTTGACCGACTTAGTTTCGTTGACAAAGAGCATTTTCGCAAGGTTCAAGGGGCAGTCTCCTATTTGAAACGCATACAAACCAAGTGGCTTGGCATCGGTTTGAGCGGAAAGTGGGATGTGTACCGGATGCTACAGGGTGAAGAACTCTTGAAAAAGATCATGCCTGAGACGGTATTGTATCAAGGGAACCCGCATCTCGCTGACTTTATTAATCGCCATCACGGCTCTGTATTTCTTAAGCCCCATGGAGGAAGCAAAGGACGATCGGTGCTGCATGTGACAAGAGTGTATAAAGCAGCTCATGGCAGCCTCCCTTCCGAAGGCATCACCATAATGGTTATCGAAGGCAGGGATTGGCACAACGAGCCCTTTGTACGGGAGTTCCAACAGCCGAAGGACTGTCTTGCGTGGATTGGACGCTTCATCGGCAATCGCAAGTTCGTGATGCAGCCTTTCCTTACTCTGCATACCCGTGATGACAAACCTTACGACGTTCGGGTTCTGATGCAAAAAAATGAATCGGGGCGCTGGACCATGACAGGGATGGCCGCACGCATCGGTCAGCCAGGAGCCGTCACGTCGAATCTGCACGGAGGAGGCCACGCCGTGTCGCTTGCCCCTTTTCTAGCCGAACAGTTCAGCACAGAAGAGTCAGATCGCTTAATACAGGAGCTTGAAGCCTACAGCGCGATCATCCCTACTGCCATCGAGCAGCAGCATGGGCGGCTCGTGGAATGCGGGATTGATTTTGGCATTGATCAACATGCTCGTATATGGTTGCTCGAAGTGAATTCTAAGCCGGGAAGAACCGTTTTTACTCAGACCGGCGACCATGAGGCTGCCAAGCAAGCGGTAGAGAAGCCGATCTTGTACGCTAAGAGCATCATGGTTCGACATCTTAGGAGGGTCTGTCCATGAGTTTGACGGTATGTAACGTCCATTTGACGCCTAAATCCGATAAGATGGTGTATGTCTCGCATACCCTGCTCAAGCAATTGAACTTATCCGGAAAACGAACGGTGCGCCTTCATTTGGGATCATCAAGCGTTCCTGTAACGGTGAAGCCCATTCGCAAAGCCGGAAAGCATCTATATATTCCCGCCTCGCTAAGGACGCGATTCCGAGTTCCCAAATCAGGAAGTGTATTTTTATTAAATGAAAATGAAGGAGACGTGCAGCTCGGTCCCTTAATCGGCATTATGTCCGATGCCTCTCAGCGTTCGGCTACACATCCATTTGGAAGCAGAACGAGCTTTATTAAGCAAATTCTCCGAGCCGGCAACAAGAAAGCCTATGTATTCGCCTTCTCCCCAAGAGATATTAATTGGCAAAACGAGACGGTGCACGCCTACTTCATCAACGAGGCTGGGTCATGGGTAAGAAAGACCGTCCCCCTACCTGATGTAATCTATAACCGCCTGCCAAGCCGAAAAGCCGAAACGACAAGCTATATCAATACCCTCCGGGAACGATTTATGCGCCGCAACATCCCCTTCTTCAACTGGAGCTTCTTTAACAAATCCGATGTATACGCCCTGCTAAAGGATGAGGTGGCAGCAAATCGGTATGTGCCGGAATCCGTTATGAATCCAAGTGCTGATGTCATCAAGGAGATGCTCGAGAAGCATCAATTCGTATACTATAAGCCGACAGCAGGCAGCCTTGGCATCGGCATCTATCGACTCACCTATCTTCCTAAAAAGGGATACTTTGCTCGCTACACCGCTAATGGGAAGAATATGCTGCTTCGCTTCAAAAAATTCTCCAGTCTCATGCGGATGCTGGAAGGACGTCATGGCCGCTCCCTTCGCAATTATGTTGTTCAGCAGGGAGTAAGACTCGCCGAGATTGACGGCTGTCCAATCGACTTCCGCTTTCATATGCATAAGAATGGGGATAATGAGTGGGCCGTTGTGGGGATCGGTGCAAAGAAAGCAGGCAAAGGCAGTGTAACGACCCATGTAAAGAACGGCGGACAGCTGATGACGCCAAAGCAAGCTCTTGAACGAACATTCGGTGATCGCGCCGAACTTATTATAGATAAAGCAAAAGACGTCGCGATTGAACTAGCGGAAGCGATAGAGCGCAATTATCCGCATCGGCTTGGAGAGCTTGGCTTCGATCTCGGCATAGACCGCGATGAGCAGGTATGGATGTTTGAAGCAAACGCGAAGCCGGGACGCTCTATCTTTAAGCACCCTTCACTCAAAAGTGAAGGACGCTCCTCTATCGAACATATCCTGGAGCACTGCTTGTACCTCAGTAAATTTCGCAGGAGGGAAGAGCCGTGAGTGAAGAGTCACAAAAACGACCGATCATCGCTATCTTAACGATGGATGATGACAAGGAGTATTTCCGGGGTAACCGAGTCAACTTCGCGGAGACGATTACAGCAGGCAAAGAGATGGGTTACACCGTCTACATCTTGACGATCAAGGATCTGAAGTTGTCTCA
Source organism: Paenibacillus sp. 1001270B_150601_E10 (assembly GCF_015558675.1). GTDB lineage: Bacteria > Bacillota > Bacilli > Paenibacillales > Paenibacillaceae > Paenibacillus_B. The sequence goes on from NZ_JADMOL010000001.1 coordinate 932,904, forward strand.
GAAGCGAGTGATTGGCTACAACTACATCCAAGAAACGAACGTGTGGCAGCAGGAATGGTTCCCTCTGCCCCACGTCATCTACAATCGCATCCCACTCCGCGAGGACGAGATGCAGTCAACAGTTAAGCGTAAGATTCAGGATGTGCTGCAGCACCCCAACATCAAAATCTTCAACCCTTACTTTTTCAATAAATGGCATCTGTTCGAATGGCTGAAGAACTCCCCTACGACAAGAAAATATATTCCGAAAACCCAAAGGCTAAAAACCTCTGTCGGTCTAGGGAAGATGCTGAAGAAACATGCCTATCTGTACCTAAAGCCAGAGGCTGGAAAAGCGGGAGTCGGCATCATGACGCTTCGAATGAATCCAGCCAAAAGCTTGAAGTTCCGCTTAAAAGTGCAGGACAAGAAAGGAAGCACCTCCTATAAAGCAGCCAAGATTGATAAGCTGTGGACGAGAATTCGCAAGGAGGCTGGCACGAACTCCTATATCATTCAACAAGGCATTACGCTTGCGACTATGAATAAGCGGCCTTTCGATCTCAGACTGCTAGCTCAGAAGAATGGCAGAGGACAATGGGACGTTACAGGCATAGGTGCTCGTGTCGCGGGAGTCTCGAGTATTACCACTCACGTTCCACGCGGAGGAAGCATTGAAGATCCAGAGAAGATATTGACGACCATCTTTGGCACAGAGCAGGCTAGAAGCATTATGGCAAAGGCAAGAATGGCTGCTATTGTAATCGCGAAGCAGGTAGAGAGAGGATCAGGCCAAACGCTTGGGGAAATGTCTATGGATCTTGGCGTTGATACGACGGGAGGCATCTGGTTCTTTGAAGCCAATGCGAAGCCGATGAAGTTCGATGAGCCTCACATTCGAAGACGATCATTGGAGCGCATCTTTCAATACTGCTCTTATCTTTCACGATCAGGCGGATAACGGAGAAAAGAAGGTGAATACGTTTGGCTCAACCGGTGCTAGGCATTCTAACGCTCTATATGAATGAGCAGAAGCAACTTGAAGAACGCACTATTTTTCAAAAAATGATTACGGCCGGAAAGAAGCTCGGACTTGAAGTCTTCGTCTTCACTCCACAGGATGTAAGGGATCAGCCGCAGCGCATCTATGCCCTTACCTATCATCCTGGCCATCAGCGCTGGTCACGAAAATGGGTCCACTTCCCTCATATGATCTTTGATCGATGCCGGATTCAGAACAGCTATCGCTTCGAGCAGCTCAAACGCTTCCGTGCCAAATACCGCCATCTCCTGTTCTTGAATCGGCCTCTTCGCAATAAATGGACCATCTATCAGGTCCTGTCGGATGTTCCAGCCTTCGAGCCCTACCTGCCAAAGACAAAGCTGTACAGCTCCATCTCGGAGGTGCAGCGCATGCTTAAGCAGCATGATATCGTCTACCTAAAGCCGATTAACGGTACAGGCGGCCGAGGAATACTGCGAATAGAGCGCCTGAAGGGAAGCAAGCAAATGGTCTATGTGCAAGGCAGAGATCAGATGCGCAGAATTATTAGGCCTCAGCGCATGACCTGGACACAGCTTACCATGCGATTGTCCTCTTGGAAAGCAAAAGGCCGGTATCTGGTGCAGCAGGGCATCTCCTTGAAGCTGCCAAGCGGACGGGTTCATGATTATCGAATGCTTGTGCAAAAGGACGGTACGGGCGAATGGGCTCTGACTGGCTGTGCGGGGCGTGTAGGCGCTGCAAAAAGCATTACCTCGAACCTGCACGGCGGCGGCGAGGCGGTAAGAATGGAATCCCTGCTTAGGCAATGGATAGGCGATGACCACAAGATCGCCTCCGTTAAAGAGGATGCGGAGCATCTGGGCAGCGAGGTTGCAAAATTCCTTGAGCAGCGCTATGGCGCGCTTTGCGAGCTTGCCCTTGATCTAGCCATTGACCGAAGCGGCCATGTATGGCTCTTGGAGGTGAATCCGAAGCCAGCCCGTGAAGTATTTGCTCGGATCGGAGACCGTGATACGTACAACTTGGCGATACGCCGGCCTCTTGAGTATGCCAAATGGCTTTACGAGCATCAGGGCAGCACTCGGAACCAAGATGTCCGTACACTGGACACTCAGGATCACTCAGCTATTATGGAAATCGAGGATACAAGATCATCCGATACGGTATCGATCTCAGCGCTTCCATCCTTAACGGAACCAACAGACCTCGAGTCACTCCTCTTTCCTCCGGCACCATCCCGAAAAGAAGCAAAGCGAAGCTCCAAGCGGCCAAGCAAGCCTTTCTTTCCATCCAAGGCCTCAAGTCTTGAGCGAAGCCGGTCCTCAATCAAATCCGATCATCAAGCTTCGCCTCACAATCATGATTGGAGTGAAGAAGTGGATGACTCCCTTCTTCCGGACTTTGATGAGCTCAGAGAGCTTGATAAGCTGCGCGAAGAGCAGCGCAGACAAAAGCAAGACGAACAGGAGACGGAACAGCTTATTAAACTCATCAAGTCCCTTGAGAAAAGATTAGATGTTGATTCATAAGCCTAACTTGAAAAATGAATGGTTCAACATCTCTCCAGGAACGCTGTTTCCTCATTTAAAAGGCACAGGCTTCTAACAGCCTGTGCCTTTATGCATGTTAATCTTTGACAACGAGCCCGAAGATCTTCGTAAATAGGATTGCTTGTCCAGGTGAAATGATGCAGCCCTGCAGATCTTCAAGCGTCACTCCGAGATTATGAAAGTCCGCAGTGCTCAGATCAATCCCTCTTAGCTTCGCGCCAGAGAACTGAGACTGATCAATCTTGCATTCTGGAAATTCCACCTTGTTGAACTCCGTATGATAAAAGTCTGACTTTTCAAGTGACGTCTCCTGAAAAGATACCTGCTTCATATTCGCAAACCGAAAGGTCGCATAATCGCCTGCGCATTGATGAAACAAAATATTGCGCATCGTCGCAGCCGTCATGTCCATCCCCATAATCTTGCATTGCAGAAACTGAACCCTGTGGATAATCGCATCACTAAAGTCCACATTCGACAAGTCGCAGTTCTTAAACACAATGTCGGTCAGCTCTGCATGCTGCAGAGAAACATGACGAAAGGTTACATTATGAAACTCCATCTGGTCGAATAGAACCTTGCCAGCGGTTACATATTCAACCGCTTCATCCTCACATCTTGCCTGTCTGAACTCGGTGTGGTCTTCAATTCCCGCTTCGCATAATCGAAGCGGCTCAAGCTGCCTTGGAAGCTTTGGCTTCACCAGCTTGATCGGTGGAGCATCCGCAGCACTCATACAAGCAGCCTCCTATTTGGATGAAGAATGTGCCTTCACGAGGTCCAATATTTCTGAAAAGTGATGAATAATATGATCGGAACCATCAAGCTCTTGATCATCGCCAAAGCCTGCATATTTACAGCCTATGACAGTTAATCCGTTCTTCTTGCCTGCTTCTACGTCTGATGAACGATCGCCGACCATCCAAGCATGATCGATCTGGTTCTCCTCCAAGAGAATACGGACCAAGTCTACCTTTGTCTCCGTTTGGTGGCCGCCTGCACTATATAGTCCGTCAAAGTAAGGGGATATCTCGTGAGCATCTGCTACTCCTATTACATACGGCTCGAGTCCGTTGCTTGCTACGAACAGCTTTATTCCCTGTTCATGGAGAGCCTTCAGCGTATTTGATACTTCAGGATACAGCTTAGAAGCACCAGCAGAAAGACCTGACAGCTCCTCCTCCAAGAGCAGCTCGTCCGCCCGGCGTTTCGCTTCCTCGCTTGCATCAGGCATGACGCGATTCCAGATTGCTTCTAGAAGCATGCCTAATGAGCTTAATATAATTTCTTCAGGAGGGGTTGGACCTTTGAACAGCCCTTCCTCGCGAAGACGATCAAATAAACGGTGATACGCTGGAATTAGAAGCGTCTCCGTCTGAAATAATGTGCCATCCATGTCAAAAATCATTGCTTGCGGTGAAGTCATGGTTTCATCTCATCCTTTATCGCGTAGTCAAATGTCGTTTCTATGTTGTCTGAACACATCCAGCTAACAAGACCTTATCATATTTTTTGGAGATTGTCTTTTCAACGTTAAATGGAAATAACTTGGCAGCACTTCCCTGAACCTGATACGATAGACATATGCAACGCAAAGAACGAGATGGAGGCGTGTATGATGCAGCATCATGAAGCAATCGTTATTGGCGCAGGCCCTTGCGGCTTGTCAGCCGCTATTGAGCTTAAGCAGGCGGGAATTGAACCGCTTATTATAGAAAAGCACTGTGTGGTTCATTCCATCTATCGTTATCCGACAAACATGCAGTTTTTCAGCACCCCTAAGCTGCTCGAAATTGGGAATATTCCTTTTACAACAACGAATGACAAGCCGTATCGCAAGGAAGCACTCGTCTATTACCTTACGGTCGCGAGACACTATGATCTTCAAATTCAATCCTATGAAGAGGTTACTGCGATTCGCAAGCAGGAGGACGGTTTATTCCTTGCATCGACCACGACCACGAATGGAGAGCAGCGTACCTATTCTGCTCGCTATGTGATTGTAGCCACAGGATATTTTGATCATCCGAATATGCTTGGCATCCCAGGCGAGGATCTGCCTCATGTGACGCATTATTTTGAAGAAGCGCATCCTTACGCAGGTACGACCGTGACGATCATAGGAGGGAACAACTCTGCTGTGGATGCTGCGCTTGAGCTTCAGCGTGTAGGGGCTAAGGTGCGAATCATATACAGAGGCGCTGAGATCTCACCTCGCATAAAGCCTTGGGTACGCCCTACCTTTGAAAGTTTGATTCAAAAAGGCGAGATTGAGATGCATTTTAGCGCTCAAGTTACAGCCATACATCCTGGGGAGATCACCGTAACCACCCATGATGGAACAGCAACCAGCAGGGATAGTCAATTCGTCCTGATTCTGACTGGCTTCCGCCCTGATCGCGAGCTAATTGAAGGAGCAGGCGTGAAGCTGCAGGATGAAGACAAGGAGAAGCCCGTCTTCGATCCTGACACGATGCTTACCAATGTAGAGGGACTATATGTTGCCGGCGTCATTGCGTCAGGACGCGATGCGAATGAAATCTTTATCGAGTCTGGCAGACATCATGGTAAGCTGATTGCCGATCATATTATCGCGTATAGATAACGATCCAGCAATCAGCGTGATTACAGGATTTAATGTGATCCACTAGAATTTTTGGATCTTACTAGATTCTAGATCTAGTAAGTCCGTATATGAAAAGGCGATGCCTCTGGGCACCGCCTTTTTTTATGACGCTTTACCAATGTGAATGAATCAGCTTACTTCGATTCAATGAATCCAATTCTGTACAATTCATGATGATGGCATTTAGTCGCGATAATTCTTCTTATACAAGCGTAATGTGAGACTTCCGCTGCTTAAAGTCAGCCGACGGATAATACATGTTCGCAACGAGCAGGTTCGGTCCACAGCAATTGGCTGCAGGACAATGGCAGTTCACGGACTGAGCGAGCGGATGCGTCTTCAACCAGCGATTAAAAATATCATCCAGCTCTTCCTCGTAAATACTGCCGAAGGAAGGAATGTCCGCAAAATCAGTGACATACACTTCGCCATTAAATAGATTTACATTCAGGCGATTGCGCCCATCCGGATCGTTTCGCACGGTCACATTCGGCTCTTGATGGAGTCGTTTAAGAAGAGCGTGATCCTCTTCATTCGTGTTGCAGCCATAAAACGGAAGCGTTCCAAACAGCATCCACATCTCCTTGTTGCGAACATCAAGCAAATGGTGGATCGACGCTCTAAAGTCGTCAATGGAGAGAACCGGCAGATCGCTTGCAAAGGAGCTTGGGTACATCGGATGCACCTCATGCCGCTTACAGCCCATCTCGTTGATCAAGCGATGGATCTCGCCGAGCTTCTGATGCGTCCGGTAATTAATCATCGTTTCAGCAGAGACGAATAATCCCCCTTCCGCCAATCGACGCGTATTCTCCATCATCTGATCATACCACTTGCCTGTCACGGACGAGGACACTTGATGGTTTGTATGTACAAAGCCAACCTCATGGAAATCATTCGCGTTTGTATAGTTAAAGGAAATATGCATCACATCAAGATAAGGAGCAATCATCTCGTATCTAGCATAATCCAACGTTACATTCGAATTCAACTGAGAGCGAATTCCGCGATCCTTTGCGTATTTTAATATCGGTATAATATAATCCTTGACGGTCGACATATGGAAGGTAGGTTCTCCGCCTGTGATGCTGATCGTCTCTAGATCAGGTACCTGATCTAGCTTCTTCAGCATGAGATCGAGTGGAAGCATATCCGGCTCTCTCATGATCAGCGTGTGTCCGACAGCGCAATGCTCACATCTCATATTGCATACTTGAGCCACGGTCATCTCAACGCTGGTTAGCCGATGCTCACCATATCGCTTCAACGAAACGATAGGATCCCAAGGGTCATTGGTCGGTGACAGCTTGGATACAGTGCCGACAACCCTCTCCTTATTTCGATCTTGATGATGCACAGTATTCATCTTTCGTCACCTAGCCTTAAATAAAATAACTTGATTCTAGGAAAAAAATATGCCTGACTCCATGATTCCATTCCGTGAACCCATAGGAGGACCACTAACGAAGAGAGTATAAGCTCTTATCCATCAAATTTGGCGCCAAGAATCGTAATGTTGAGACTCTTGGATAGATCTTTTTCCCTCAAGTCAGCATAAGGAACCCCATCCGGGTCTGTCAAGAGCCTAATGACTGGGCGCTGTGGATAGATCGGGTTAATACGCGCCACAACCCCTGTCTCCCCTGTGCTAAGGAGAACCGTCATTCCTAGCGGATACACCGCTATCGAATCTCGGAACAGGCACAGCATGGACTGATCATAAAGGGTGCCTGCGCCCGTATATAGAATCTCCAAAGCCTCATGAGGCATCAATGCACTTCGATACACGCGGTGTGTCGTCATTGCATCATATGAATCGGCAATTGCAATCCACTTCGCAAATTCATGAATCCCGATCTCCTTGATTCCTCTTGGATAACCGCTGCCATTAAGGCGCTCATGATGCTGGAATGCGCAGTGTGCAACGACAAGCGGAATATTCGGCTCCCCTTTTAAAATGCGAAAGCCATATTCGGTATGCAGCTTCACATGCTGATACTCTTCATCCGTAAGCTGTCCTGGCTTATTCAGCACTTTCTGATTCAATTGGGTCTTCCCAATGTCATGAAGCATCGCGCCCATAGAAAGTTGCTTCAACATCTCGCGATCATATCCGTAACGGAGTCCGAATAACGTCGTATAAACGCACACGTTCAAGGAGTGTCGGAAAATATAATCGTCCGTAGCTTGAATATCTCCAAGCATGACCATGGCCTCGGGATGCCCATCCAAGTCGTCAATAATTTGGTCCAACACGGAAGAAAACGCCTTGCCTAGACCGGAATGCCCCATTCGGCTCTTGACCAAGTCCTTGTTCATCAGCGACTTGAATTCCTTGCGAATGCGGTAGTTCGCTTCCTGCCTCGTTTGATCGGACAATAGATTCGGCGCTTCAATTCCTTCTGTATCTTTATCTTCTATATATACAAAGCCAACGCCCATATCCTTTAGGCGCTTGATATATGAATCGTTAAGCTCTACATGTTCTCCAAGGAGAATGAGGCCTTCCTCGCTATAAACATTTTTGGCTAGTTTCATGCCGCTGCGGCAAGCCGTAATAGGTAACCATCGCAAATAAAGTCATCCCCT
>NZ_JADMOL010000001.1:940663-961838 GCF_015558675.1 Paenibacillus sp. 1001270B_150601_E10
ATATTTCTTAACGCATAACGAAAAACCAAAACAATGCTGCAAGCAAAAAGCGATAAACCGCGAAGTGCTTGAGCGTAATTTTTTGAATGTGCTTTAAAAAGAAAACGACGACGGCATAGGCCACCATAAAGGAAATCAGGAAGCCAAGCACAAAAAAACCGATGGCATGCCAATCAAACTGCTTATAAGACTGCAACAGCTCATATCCGCTTGCTGCAAGCATGATCGGAATAGCCATAATAAATGAAAAATCAGCCGCAGCCCGATAGCTTACACGAGATAGCATGCCTCCTGAGATCGTTGAGCCGGAACGAGAGAATCCAGGCCATAGCACCGATATAATCTGATAGATTCCGATCAAAAAGGCTTGTTTATAGGTTAAATCGTCAACGGTTTCCGTGGTAGGGACTCTTTTCTTTCTGATCCATTCCGAGAACCACATGAAGCCTCCTCCTACTATCAAGGCAAGCAGGACCGTCTCGGCACTAAAGAGTTCCTTAATATAATCCCTTGCAAAATAAGCCGTTAGTAAAGCAGGGGTAATGCCTAGCAGTATATGAAGGAGATTAAGCTGTTTACTTGGAGCATTTCCTCTCTTCATCGTCTTTGGAGACAAGCCCAGCATTCGACGAATTTGCCCTCTGTATACGACCGCAATGGCAAGGATCGCTCCAAGCTGAATCACAATCTCGAAGGTCTTTAATAGATCACTTTGTTCATCAATTCCCATCAACTTCGCGGTGAGAATCATATGTCCTGTGGATGATACCGGAATAAATTCCGTTAGTCCTTCCACAATGCCTAGCAATATCGCAACAAGCACCGTCAGCATATGGAATGAGCCCCCCTCACATGTAATCTTGTCCATTACTCCATGTGTATCGCAAAGTACGTTCATATATGCCGACAACTCATTATAACCTTGAAATCCGACTTGAATCTATTTTTTTCTTCTCTTATTGGTGTTCCTATATAGAGTTTTTCGGATCTGGAAAATGTTGTTGTACCTGCAACCTAATGTTGATATGATGAACATACACAGATAAAATACCAGAATGAGGAACGGTGGATCGCACAATGCGCATTCAGCTCACAGATGTAAAAGAAGGAGATATTCTCTTAAGAGACATATTCAATGATCATGGGACACTTGTTCTGTCAGCTGGAACGGTACTTAAGTCCAAGGACAGACATTTGCTTGAGCGGCATCAGATAGATCTAATAGATATCATTGAGCGGCTTACGCCTCAGTATTCGATCGACTCGATGGCCGTTGCTGCCGTAAAGCAATCTTCTAAGAATACTTCTAGAGAACAGCTAATCAATCAATACGAGGTTGCTATTCAACATACCAATCTTATTTTCGAGCATGCAGCAGCTGAAGGCATCGTCGAGGATTCAGATATTGAAGAGACCTATTTGCCCCTGCTAAATCAAATTCAGAAGGAAAGAGATGTTGTTTCCTTATTAATGCTTATGAATGGCGAGGAGGATTACACGTATCAGCACTCCATTCAAGTCAGTGTGCTGTCCTTCTATCTAGCCAGCTGGCTTGGTTACAGCGAGGAGGATGCTAAGCGCATCGGGAAGGCTGGGTATCTCCACGACATCGGAAAATGTGTCATTAAGCGCGAGCTCATTAATAAGCCTGGAGCCCTAACAGATGAGGAATTCGAGCAAATCAAGCAGCATACGCTGGCCGGTCAGCAAATCGTTAGCAACAGCTTTGACGACGAATGGCTGTCTCTCGCTGCACTTCAGCACCATGAGCGAATGGACGGCTCCGGATACCCTGTAGGCTTGCAAGGAGACCGCATTCATGAGGTAGCCCGTATAGTAGCAGTAGCGGATGTATACAGCGCCATGATTTCCAATCGCGTTTATCGGAAGAAACAGGATCTTTTTTCCGTGTTAAAGGAAATGCATCAGATGAGCTACAGCCAGCTGGACCCTCACATCACGCATACCTTTATTCGAAAAATGCTGCCAAACTTCCTCTCGAAGCGTGCAAAGCTAAACGATGGGCGAGTCGGCATCATCATTATGAATCATCATACGGAATTTTTCCGTCCGCTGATCCAATTGGATCAACAATTTATCGACTTATCGAAGAATCGATCCATTGAGATCGAGGAGATTATGATTGGATAGCTTGTTAGCCACTTTAGAGTGTATAGAAAAAGAGGGTGTATGATACACCCTCTTTTTTTCATGCAACCACTTTCGTTACCTTCTTTATCTAGTTCGCAATGAAATAGCCAATCATGTAGATCATCCATAGGTGCACCGGGTAAAAGACATAGAACAAATACTTGGACCACTTGGCGCTATAGCCTCGCTTGCCGTTATACAACAGGATGAACGGAAGCGCGAAGATCATCATCCATTGCGGATCGAACAGGAATAACTGTTCATAGCTTAACTGGAATCCTCCGAGTCCCACAATGCTTACTAACAGGACACCTGCCATATAGGCGATGCTCAGGATCCATTTCTTTTTCCGAGCATAATAGAACACGAGCACACAAAGCACGCCATAGATGCTTGCCTCAGTAAAGAGGATGCTTACAGCAGCTGCTCCAACAGCGATCAGCAGTCCTAGGCAAACAAACTTTCCCCCGCCCTGCTCAATCATATGCAAGCCGACCACCAGGATTAGCCCAAAGAATAAAGATAAAAAGATATTATTGTGCAGTCCGATAGGCGACGGAAACATCGAAACGAGAAGCCAAGAACCTGCCGCCATCACTGCGGACCAACCTAAGAGCCTCATCCCATATTTCAAGCGGCTTCTCGTGTGAAAGAACCCTTCTACTAGGAAATAAAAGAATATTGGGCTGACAATACGTCCTGGATATTGTAAAAATACGGGGAACGGCCCATCCATTTGGATCAAAATATACGTATGAACATGGTCAATCACCATAAAGAGCATAGCTATGAGTTTTAGCCAAAAAGCATCTATTCCAAATCCATTTCTTTTTTCTTGCATGCAAATAACCCCCCTGAACGGTATGCCTTCTATAGAACAGGATAGCAAGGATGTACATTCGCTACTATTCATGCACCTTACATGATTCTTACAATCATGTCATTCATCCGCTTGCACTTCCAATTCTGTAAACCTGCACCTCAAACAAAAAAGAGCCGCACCATGTGCAGCTCTCCATCATCATACGTTTATATCTTTTGTAACAACTAGGCCTTACTTTCACAAGTTAAAAGAAATCAGAGAAGAATGGCTGATAGGTTGGAATCAATTGCTCGAGTGCCTCTACCTGCTCTTTAGGACCTGTCAGCTGCTCCAGCTCGTACAGTTCGATTGGGCGTTTATAGCCAAATAGCATTGCTGTTAGAGCTTGTATATCCACGCATAGACCCGTACCCTGAGTCGCTAAAGCTTCTACCTCTTTATCAATGTGTACGTGTCTATTGTCTAACACGAACGTCGTGTTGTTCCATGACGCAGCCTCATCTGTTACATGCAGACTCACAACTGAAGTTTGGTTCTCCCAGGCAAACGAATATTGATCAAGAAAGGCTTTGGCATCTACGATACGGGCCATAAAGTAAGGCCTTAGCTCTGCTGTGACGCGAGGCTCTTGGAGCGTGTGCAATAAGGGTTCCTTCTCATTTAGAATGATTTTGAGCTCATTGATCATCGAATCATGCTGACAGCTAAAGTTCCACAGCCCTTGTCTTGCTTCATGATTGAGCGTTATAAACTCTCTGACGGACATAATGGAATCTTTGACCCGATAAAGCATGTACCCCGTTGCCTCATTTTGTTCATTATAATAAACCGCAGCGGTTAGATTGTCATAATATACGGATTTCCAACGTTCTTCATTTCTCACCAGCATGCCAGCGAACTTCTTTGCATATTGATGGTATACTTCATTTATTTCAGCTGGGTGCGTATCCTTGCGATACAGTTTTACTCGACCCTTAGCCTGTTTCTGCATAACTAAATTAGATTTGTTTATTGTGCACATAAGCCGATTGGAGAATAGCTCATACCCAAATTTCCGATAAAATGAAACCGAAAGCGGATGCAGCATGGAGACGGTGAACCCATCATTCTTCATCGTCAAGAGGACATGCTTCAGCAGTTCTCGAATATAACCGTTTCGTCGGTACTGCGGATACGTTGCAACTCCTGCGATACCGCCCATTTTATAGCGTTGATCTCCAAAGCTCACTTCAAGCGGTAGCAGATGCAATTTAGCTGCTAATTGATCTTCATCGCATATGCCATAGAGAAGATGATGCTTCTTCATATCATCAATAACTTCTTCTACTTCTTCATCATCAAACTTGAATTGAAAGGCGTACTCCGATAAAGCAAGCACATCTCGATAATACTTCTCACCTAATGCAATGACGCTCAAGCCGATCCCCTCCTGCTTTAATGTCTCCCTCAACATAACACACCCAAGACATTCATGCTATCGAGAAGTTAGACATAATCATTCTATCTTGGAGTCCTCTCATCATATAAAAAAGGAGAAGACGAACTAAAAGTTCATATTCTCTCGTATCGCATCCTATTCAGTATGACCTTATATGCTCTCAGTTAGAGCAGAACCTACTCATACATCATGTTTATCATTAACGAGTTATTATATTGACAATATATAGGAGTATGGGTTATGTTCTAGTAGATTTATATCCATAATTTAGGAGGTGTAGAATGAGAAAATTAAAAGTTTTCGGACTTGGTTTACTCATGTTTACGATGGTTGCAGGCATTGCTTCTGCAGACACTATGGTTATGGCTTATGCTTCAGCGGGTAAACAGGCTCAGTCAGAACAACATATTAATGGACAAAACAAAATGGGCAGAATTCAAATTAATGCAAGTGGTTCAGCTTACGGATATTACACCAAACATTGCGGAACAGCAGAACTTGGTGAATTCTTAACAGTACCTTCTGATGGTGGAACTGTTTCACGTGACTTTTATATGTCTTCCAATTGTACTTACTCTGTAGTTGTCGGTAGTGATAGCAGCTTTCCAGCAGTAGGCAGATTGTACGACTATATCCCGTAATAAGTAAACAAAAAATGACCTAGCTTGTTAGAAGTGCCTTCCTCTTGGATTGGCACTTCTTTATATCCACCTAATTATAATAGAATATATAACAATACAAAAAGAGCCGTAGATATAACCCGACGGCTCTTATTCGTTATCTGAATTGTATTTAATTATAACGTACCACAAAGGAAATCCAGGTAATTCCTTTATCATACACCGCATACTCTTAAACATAGAAAAGCCACCAAGGTCATTTAAAACACTTTGGTGGCCTTCCCAAAAAGATTACTAAACGACATAAATGGAAGCTCTATGATTATATTTTTTTCGTAATAGATAAGTGATCATATTATGATGCACTTAATATCTCTTATTTCTTAGTAAACCCATTACTTAATAACATTTCTTCACTTTTCTTCATGCTAACAAAATCAGCTTCTTCAGTATCATCAAACATCGTCCCTGTTAACTCTGATACTTCTTTTAAAGAAGCTTTGCTATAGTCAACTTCAGTCTTTTCTACAAGTTTATCCTCTTGGTAATCAACTTCATGCTTAACTCCTGTTACATTTTCATACTGCTTGGCTAAAGGCTCAATAATTGATTTTGCTTCTTCCTTATCCGCTGCTCCTATCGAAGAATAAGGAACTGTACTATTTGTAGTTTGTTTTGTGACTTTATCATTTTTATAATAATATGTCATCTCTATTTCGGTGCCTTCTAGACTCAAAGTATATGTACTTGACTGCTCTTTAGCACCTCCACACCCTACTAAACCAATGATTAAAATAACTAATGATAATACCCCTAAAACTTTTTTCATAATATCCTCCTTAATCGTATAATGCTTCCATTTTATAAGTATACCAAAAAAAACACCAGATTGATATTAAAATGAAATTACATGGTTGTCATTCCACTCAAGAACATTTTTATTAATCTGTACCTTATTATCTAAAAAGAGCTTTTGATGTCATTGATCACAGTCAATTATTCCATATTCGATGACAAGGGCTGCAATCGATTGCCCCGACAAAATAAATATTCACCATTTTAATTATTTCACACTTTCTTTTTCGACAAATATAAAAAGAGCCTTAAGACATATGGGGTCAATCCTGTCCCAACTTATATCCTCAAGGCTCTTTTTTGGTCTTAGGCACACAAAGACCTTATAAAAGGATCTATTCCCTCATGCTTTTACATCACCAAAAACCCAAGGCCGTATTGGTTATGTGCCACTCCTCCAATTCATAGCAGAGATACTGACAGAGATAAAAAAGAATCCGTATAAACAATATACGGATTCCCTAAAGGTCTATTTTTGTTCGGCGGGCTAACGCCGTACCACTATTCGCATGATCATAAAAAATTCATACCGAAAGAAAGATAGAAGCAATGAGCGTATTCGACTAAACGGTATCAATCTGGTATCTCAAGAATACAAAATACCATCTTTATTAGTTGATACGCCCATATTTATCTTACCCAATAGAGCCTTCCATCTCGAACTTGATGAGACGGTTCATCTCTACCGCATACTCCATTGGCAATTCCTTCGTGAACGGCTCGATGAAGCCCATAACGATCATTTGAGTCGCTTCATCTTCCGTCAAGCCCCGGCTCATGAGATAGAAGAGCTGCTCCTCGGATACCTTGGATACCGTTGCTTCATGCTCAAGCTGAATGTTGTCATTCAGAATCTCATTGTACGGAATCGTATCGGACGTGGACTCATTATCCAAGATGAGTGTGTCACACTTAACGTTTGACTTCGCTCCATCGGAATTGCGTCCAAAGGAAGCTAAACCACGATACGTTACTTTCCCGCCATGCTTCGAGATCGATTTGGAAATAATCGTAGATGTTGTATCTGGTGCCAAGTGAATCATTTTCGCACCTGCATCTTGATGCTGTCCTTTACCTGCAACAGCGATGGAGAGCACGGAGCCTTTTGCACCGCGGCCTTTCAAGATAACAGCAGGATATTTCATCGTCAGCTTGGAACCGATGTTGCCATCAACCCATTCCATGTTCGCGTTCTCTTCGCACACTGCACGCTTCGTAACCAGGTTATAAATGTTTGGAGCCCAGTTTTGAATCGTCGTATAGCGAACACGAGCATCCTTCTTCACGATGATCTCAACCACCGCACTGTGAAGGGAGTTTGTGCTGTAGATTGGAGCTGTACAGCCTTCAACATAGTGAACAAAGCTTCCTTCGTCAGCAATGATCAGCGTGCGCTCGAATTGTCCCATGTTCTCAGAGTTGATACGGAAGTACGCTTGAAGCGGAATTTCGCATTTTACTCCTTTTGGAACATAGATGAAGCTGCCGCCAGACCATACTGCGCTGTTCAATGCCGCAAACTTGTTGTCTGCAGGAGGAACAACGGTACCGAAGTACTCCTTGAAGATCTCAGGGTGCTCGCGAAGAGCTGTATCGGTATCAGTAAAGATAACGCCTTGATCCTCAAGATCCTTCTGCATGCTGTGATATACAACCTCAGATTCGTACTGTGCAGATACGCCAGCAAGGAACTTTTGCTCTGCTTCAGGAATGCCGAGCTTGTCGAACGTTTCCTTAATCTCAGCAGGAACCTCTTCCCAAGTCTTCCCTTGCTTCTCTGAAGGACGAACATAGTATTGAATATCATCAAAATCGAGCTCATCAAGATCGCCGCCCCAACGTGGAGTAGCCATCTTGTTGAATTGGTCCAAAGACTTCAAACGGTATTCAAGCATCCATTCCGGCTCGTTCTTAATCTTGGAAATCTCTTTTACAATCTCCGGAGTTAAGCCTTTACCCGACTGGAACACCGCTTGGTGATTATCGCGAAAGCCATATTTGTACTCTTCCATTTCAGGCATTTTCTTCGCCATCGCTTAAGCAACCTCCTATTCGTGTACGAAGCCGTACACCTGTGTTATTGCTGTTCTACACCTTTGCGAAGTGCATTCCAAGCTAAAGTCGCACATTTAATACGTGCAGGGAATTTATTTACGCCAGACAAGGCTTCAATATCTTCGTATTCTTCAAACTCAACGTCTTCGCCCTTCACCATTGCAGAGAATCGATCCGCAAGGTTCAGCGCTTCTTCTACGGTCTTTCCTTTTACCGCTTCTGTCATCATCGAAGCACTAGACATGCTTATGGAGCATCCTTCTCCTGTATATCGTGCATCCTTGACAACCCCATCCTCAAGGATGAGCTGGAGCGAAATTCGGTCTCCACATGTTGGATTGTTGAGGGCAATCGTTACAGCATCAGCATCAAATGTACCTCGGTTACGGGGCTTTTTATAATGATCCATGATGACGCGACGGTACAAATCATCCAATTGCATCGCTAAAGTACTCCTTTGTCTCCAGAAGGGCTGACACCAACTGGTCAATATCTTCTTCTGTATTGTACAGATAGAAGCTAGCACGAGCAGTTGCACTCACCTCAAGCCATCTCATCAATGGCTGGCAGCAGTGATGTCCTGCGCGAATAGCAACGCCCTTCGCATCCAGAACCGTAGCCACATCATGTGGATGAACCTCATCCAAATTGAAGGTTACGAGGCCAACCCGATCGTGATCAGGTCCATAAATCGTAATTCCGTCAATCATTGACAATTTATCATATGCATATGCAGCAAGCTTGAGCTCATGCTGATGTATAGTATCAAGTCCAACCTCTTCAAGGAAGTCGATTGCTGCTCCAAGCCCTACAGCTCCGGCAATAATCGGCGTACCGCCCTCAAAGCGCCACGGCGCATCCTTCCAGGTTGATTCGTGTAGGTCAACAAAATCAATCATCTCGCCACCAAACTCGATCGGCTCCATGTTCTGAAGCAGTGACTTTTTCCCATAGAGTGCGCCAATACCAGTTGGACCACACATCTTATGCCCTGAGAAGGCAAAGAAATCACAGTTCAGATCTTGAACATCGATCTTCATATGCGGTGCGCTCTGAGCACCATCAACGACCATAACAGCACCATGGCGATGGGCAATTTCGGCAATCTCCTTCACAGGATTCACTAAACCAAGCACATTCGATACATGCATGATCGATACAATTTTCGTACGAGATGTAATCGTAGCCTCGACATCCTCTAACGAGATCGTGCCATCATTTTGAAGTGGAAGATATTTGAGCGTTGCACCAGTTGCTTTCGCAGCCTGCTGCCATGGGATCAAGTTGCTGTGATGTTCCATTGGCGTAATGACAATCTCATCTTCTGGCTTCAAAACCGCTCTAGCATAAGAGGAAGCAACCAAATTTAGCGCAGTTGTCGTTCCTCTTGTGAACACGATCTCTTCAGGGCTCTTGGCGTTTAAAAAGCGAGCCACTTTTTCACGCGCTCCTTCGTAAGCGTCCGTTGCACGTGAACCTAGCGTATGCACACCACGGTGCACGTTTGCATTATCCCATTCGTAATACTTCTTGATCGCATCCAACACACGACGTGGCTTCTGAGATGTCGCTGCACTATCCAAATATACTAGCGGGTGCCCGTTCACTTCCTGATTAAGTATCGGAAACTGCTCACGAAGTTCGCGTCCTATCATTGTCCTAACTTCCTTTCAATGTACCGCTTGAGCATCGCTTGAAGCTGCTCATTTGGAATCTCCGATACAACCGGAGCCAAGAATCCACGAATAATCAAGTTCTCAGCATCCTCGCGGGAGATACCGCGGGACATCATATAGTAAACTTGTTCCTGATTGACTTGACCAGCAGATGCTGCGTGTCCTGCTGTAACGTCATCCTCATCGATAAGGAGAATGGGGTTAGCATCTCCGCGCGCTTTCGGGCTCAGCATGAGCACACGTTCCGTTTGCTCGCCATTTGCCTTCGTTGCACCCTTCTCGATCTTCGTGATGCCATTGATAATGGAGGAAGCTTGTTCGCGCATAACCGCACGCGTAATCATCTGGCTGTCAGAGCTCTTGCCGACATGCACGGCTCTTGTCGTCAGGTTAAGCTTCTGCTCTCCGTTGCCAACGCAGATTATCTTAGCGTCGGATGTGGAGCCATTGCCTTGAAGGATGGAAGTCGTATCCGAGATGGTGTTGCCATTGTGCATCTCTCCCACGATCCACTCGATGCCGCCATCTTGTTCTACTACAGCTCTGCGGTAGGACAGATCAATTGTATCTTTGCTCATATGGTGGATGGATGCATACGTTACCTTCGCGCCAGGCTTCACGAATACTTCTACAACTCCGTTATGAACAGAAGCTTCTGTCGTTTCGGAAGAAATGTAGCTATCCACATAATGAACGCGGCTGTTTGTGTCCGCTACGATCAACACATGCGGTGCAAACGTTGCTTTGTCATCCTCTTGATAGAATATCGCTTGAAGTGGAATCTCGATCTCCACGTTGCGAGGAACATACAAGAATACCCCACCATTCCACAATGCTGCATGAAGAGCTGCTACACGATGCTCATCTGCCTTTAACGCTTGCATCAGATAAGGCTTCACAAGCTCCTCGTGTTCACGGGTTGCAGTCTCTAGGTCGGTAAAAATAACACCTTGCTGCTTCAATTCTTCTTCCAATTTTGTATAAATAACATTGGAATCTACTTGAACCAATACGTTTTTCGCTTGAACCTCTTCAGAAGATTGAAGAATCTCCTTCACAGCTGCTGGAAGCTCAGAAAACTGAGCAACATTCGCTTTGTTCGAAGCCGTTCCGTATGCATCAAGATTCCAACGATCAATTTTAGTCTTCTCAGGCTTAGGATTCTCTAATTGTGCTGCTATCTCCAATGCTTGCAAGCGCAGCTCGGCTAACCAAGCCGGCTCATTCTTGCTGTTGGAGAGAGCCGCGACCGCATTGCGGTCTACAGGTAATACGATTTCAGTACTCATCGGTCTATCGCTCCTCCTGTCTCGTCATTTATGAACGGACTATTCTTGTCCTACTGTTTCGTCAGTGATGCCTAGCTCTTCTTTTACCCAATCATAGCCTTCAGCCTCCAGGCGTTCAGCAAGCTCAGGTCCGCCAGACTTCACAATTCGTCCTTGCATCATAACGTGAACGAAATCAGGCTTCACATAGTTCAACAAGCGTTGATAGTGAGTGATGATTAAGAATCCGCGTTCCTCGTTTCTCATCTCATTAACGCCGTTTGCAACAATTTTCAAAGCGTCGATATCAAGGCCGGAGTCAATCTCGTCCAATACGACGATCTTAGGCTCAATCATCATCATTTGCAGAATCTCATTACGCTTTTTCTCACCGCCGGAGAAGCCTTCATTGAGATAACGATGAGCAAACTCATCATTCATATCAAGAGCCTTCATCTTACCTTCCATTTGGCGGATGAACTTGATCAAAGAGATCTCGTTGCCTTCACCGCGGCGAGCGTTGATCGCACTGCGAAGGAAGTCAGAGTTTGTTACCCCAGCGATCTCGCTTGGGTATTGCATCGCAAGGAACAGACCCGCACGAGCGCGCTCGTCTACTTCCATCTCAAGCAAATCTTCGCCGTCCAATGTTACTGTACCGTCCGTTACTTCATATTTAGGATGCCCCATCAATGCGGAAGCAAGAGTACTTTTACCCGTTCCGTTAGGCCCCATGATTGCGTGGATCTCTCCACCTTTCATGCTGAGGTTGATACCTTTAAGAATTTCTTTACCCTCAATAGTCGCTTTCAGACCATTAATGACGAATTCAGTTGCCATGTGCGCTGTACCTCCAAATATCATGGTATATTCTTAACTTCATGGTGAATTTGCTTATGAGAAATCACGGATTAAAATTGATTTCTATAAAATTTATCACATTGTAGTTATTATAAAGTGATTCTCAGTGATTCTCAATACAATTTTAAAGCTTCCTCTCGCGCTTTTCAACTTTCGCGCTTTATTTTCAGCATGTTACCACACTTTTTTACAAAATCTCAGGGATATAATTTCCTATTTTCATAAGCGGGCAACATTGGAACGCCGCTATCGCTTGATCATGTTCAATTTTTATCCGTTCAAATTCAAAATAAAAGCGCATCCTCTAAACAAGGATGCGCTTTGCGCTTATGATATGCACTTAGCCGATATATGCTTCAAGCATCCATACATGCTTCTCGTATTCGGATTTGATTCCCAGGAATACGTCGCTTGTTGCTTCGTCGCCTTGCTCTTGAGCAAGCTCCATCACTTCGCCGAACTCTTTTGCGAGTTGTTTGAAGTCAGCGATCAGATTTTTAACCATTGTGTCCGCTGCATCAGAGGAGTTACCTTCTTGAAGTGTTGTATGCTCCAGGTATTCCTTCATTGTTGCATATGGCTTTCCACCGATCGTAAGCAGGCGTTCTGCTACTTCGTCCATGTTTTCGGTTACTTCATTATAGAATTCCTCAAATTTCTCATGAAGCGTAAAGAACATATGACCTTTAACATACCAGTGATAGTTATGAAGTTTGACATAGAATACGTTAAGATTAGCAACTTGTTGATTTACGATCTCTTGCAATGTTTTTTGTTTCATAATTGTTACCTCCATTTTCACTCATCCTTTACTTTATTAATTACTTGTTGATAATAATTCTAATCTAAAAGTAATTATCAATCAAGTATTTTTCAGAAATTTTTCTCTGAAATTTCTTCCAGAACCGAGCATTCTCAAATGAATACTTGATTCTTCGCTGCTGCTATTACATATCGAGGCCTCTTGCAATCCATGATGAATGGCTCAGAGAAAATTTGACCATATTATTGGAACTTTTCCAATGATCTATCGCACTATACGTTAGTTACCCCATCAAGTAAGCGGTGAATCAAACTTAAATTCTACGATTTTGCAAATAAAGTATTTTAATAGGCAAAAAAATCCTATATACTAAATCGCAAAACCTTTTTACCAATTCTAACCTAGATGAATGATTCAATGAGAGGAGTGCTTGCGCTCATGTCCGAAACAGCTTACCGTCCTCTAAGCAATGCAGATGCCATTGCCATCGCTCGCGATATTACGGACTTGTTTGACGCAGATGCTGAGTTGCAGTGCCAAGAGATTGGCGATGGCAATCTAAACTTAGTATTCCGCGTCTTCACGAACCCCGTTCAGGGAGAACCAACCAAAAGTATTATTATCAAACAAGCACTTCCTTATGCAAAGGTTGTCGGTGAGTCTTGGCCATTGTCCCTTGATCGTGCCCGCATCGAAAGCGAAGCGCTTGTCAACCAGGGAACGCTCGTTCCACACCTCGTGCCGAAGGTGTATGGCTACGATAAAGAGATGGCTTATACCATCATGGAAGATTTGAGCGATCATGTTATTATGCGCAAGGGGCTGATCGAAGGACATACCTATCCGATCTTTGCCAAACACATTGCAGATTTCATGGCATATACGCTCTTCTATACATCGGATCTTGGCATGAATCAGCAGGAGAAGAAACGAATGGTAGAACGCTTTATCAACCCTGATCTGTGCAAGATCACAGAAGATCTGATTTTTGATGATCCCTATACGGTATCTGACAATAACAATATCAACCCTGCCATTGCAGACGCACATGAGCAATTATGCAAGGATGAAACGCTTCAACTTGAGGTTATGCTGCTAAGGGAGAAATTTTTGACTCAAGCGCAGGCACTTCTTCATGGTGATCTTCATACAGGAAGCATCTTTATTACACCTGAGTCCACCAAGGTTATTGATCCAGAGTTTGCTTACTTTGGTCCGATGGGCTTTGACATAGGAGCTGTATTTGCAAATCTTCTATTAAATGCTGCCGGGCAAGAATACTGGATATGCGATGAGAAGAATCGCGAGGAGTACCGTCACTATCTGGTTCATACCATTAAGGATATTTGGAATCAATTCCATGATCAGTTCCTTCAATTATGGAGGGCGCATGGCGTGGATCGTTTGTCTCATAACCAGCCGTATCAGGAACTGTACATGCAGCGTCTGCTACAGGATGCAGCTGGGTATACAGGCTGTAAAATGATTCGCCGCATCGTAGGCTTGTCGCATGTCGCTGACATTGATACGATCCCTGATCCAAAGGCAAAGGAGCAGGCTGAAAGACTTGCACTTCGTATTGGAACGTCGCTCGTCAATGCGAACCGCAAACTTGAACAGATCGATGAGCTTCTCGTTATTTGTGAATCTGCATTCAAAGGAGTATATACTTCATGACACAGCAACTAGACACCTATAATGAAACCCTTGTTTCCGTACGGTGGACGGAAGATACGCTGGAGCTTCTAGATCAACGAGTGCTTCCAGGTCAGATCGATTACTTGAAGCTGACAGAGGTTTCCCATGTATGGCATGGGATTCACGAGCTTGTCGTAAGAGGAGCGCCGGCAATCGGCATCGCTGCAGCATACGGCGTCGTGCTCGGTTCCCTGAATAAGGGGGCTCAAGCTCGAGAGCAGTGGCTTCAACAGGTCCTCGCGGATGCTGAATATTTAGCAACCGCTCGACCAACCGCCGTAAATTTATTCTGGGCGCTCGATCGCATGAAAGCGAAGGCACAGGCGCTTGTTGAAACATCTATTCCTGTTGAAGAACTGAGTGCCCATTTGCTTGAAGAGGCACAGGCGATCCATCTTGAAGATGAAAGAGTGTGCCGAAGTATTGGGGAACATGCTGTAACCTTGTTTGAAGACGGAATGGGTGTCCTCACTCATTGCAATGCTGGCGGACTTGCTACGGCCCGTTACGGCACAGCATTAGCTCCAATGTATATTGCGAAGGAACGCGGCATGGAGCTTCGTGTATACGCAGACGAGACACGACCTGTGCTGCAAGGAGCACGACTCACAGCTTTCGAGCTTCAGCAAGCTGGCATTGATGTAACTCTTATCTGCGACAATATGGCTGCCATGGTCATGAAAAAAGGACTCATACAGGCCGTAATCGTAGGTACGGATCGTGTAGCAGCCAATGGCGACGTTGCAAACAAGATTGGAACCTATGGGGTCGCTGTTCTGGCTAAGGCCCACGGGATTCCGTTCTATGTGGCTTGTCCGGTATCTACGATTGATATGGACACTCCTCATGGCGATCTCATTCCGATTGAAGAGCGGAATGAAAGCGAGATTACTGAAGCGTTCGGAACAAGAACGGCTCCTCAGGGAGTTAAAGTCTATAATCCCGCCTTTGATGTCACACCGAATGAGTATGTTACAGCGATCATTACAGAGCACGGCATCCTTAAGCCGCCATTCCATCAATCCTTGCAAGCTTTAATGGAGAACCTTAAAGCCAAGTAAGCTGCAACTTTATGATCGATTGGACAAATAGAAAAAGACAGTATCCTGCGCGGATACTGTCTTCTTTATGTTGATATTCATCACACGGCGATTCGACGCTATTGAGCTTAGCTTAACATTTTCAACAAAGCATCCTTGCCTGTCGTTCCGGCTACGATGCCGATACGCTCAGCTTCAATCGTAACGGATTCAAGTGGTGCTTCCAAAAGCTGCTCCAATGTGCGAACACCGACTGCACGTCCTGCGATAATGCCGCGATCATGCAGCTTTTCGTTCAGCAAGCCCACATCCAAAGCACCACACATAATATATCCACAGTCTGTCGTAATCGCTAAGAGGGTCGTCTTGGGAAGCAGTACCTCAACACCAATCACTGTTTGGCCTTCTATGGTAATAGGAACAACTGTAACCAAAGCAAGATACCTCCTTCGTTGACATTGACATATTACCATATGCAATTATCCACAAATGGTGTATCTCAAAATTTGGATGATTTCGAAATTCAATTTTAGTACCATAGAACTATTAATTGTCGACAATAATTCATAATATAATGGGTATTATTACTTATAATGGCGCTGGAGGTATTAGGAATTCATGTCCATATCATCACATTCTGGAAACTTAGGGTCTACTTTCAAATTGAACATCGATGTTTTAGTAAGAGGAAACTCCAATGCCGAGGTTAAGAAAAAATTGTTCCAATTGCTTCGTGCAAATCCAGAAGTTCTAGATATTCATATTCACACACGTGCAGAGCACCACGATACCAAAGAATGCAAACATTCACCTACTGTTCAGAAAACGCATACAATTGCGAATCAAGCCCCTCCAACTGCTTCCATGCGTCAGGACGAACCCTTACATTCGATATCCATTGAGGTCGAAATCGGAAGCTACATTAAAGACCAAACCTTGGTACGTCTTGAGGTCAATAAAACGAAAGGGGTGCGCCTAAGCATTCCAGCTCGTATATTGAACTATGATCCGTCAAATCTGCTGCTAAATGTATATCATGTTGACGAGAAAATGGTCTACGCCTTTCACTTATATGAGATTGAGAACATGACCCCTTATTCCCAATAAGGGAGACTGCACATTATAGTTAAAGCGCATTAAAAATAAACGACATAGCAAGCCGCAGCTCGTGTGATTGGGTATCGAAGCTGCGGCTTTATATTCTGTCGTTATGATTGCTTATGATCATAGGATGAATCAATCAAGCGCTCTGCTTCCTAAGCATCAACTCAAAGGATGGCCCTGGAAGCGGCGGGCTAAAGAAGTAGCCTTGAATCTCATCACATGCATGTTTTTGTAAAAATTGAAGCTGTTCATACGTTTCTACACCTTCTGCGATAACCTGCAAATTCATCTGGTGACCAAGCGCAATGATCGCAGATACGATTGCCGCATCATTCGGGTCCTGCTTCAGATCACGCACGAAGGACTGGTCAATCTTCAAGCGATTGATCGGGAAGCTCTTCAGATAATGGAGCGAGCTGTATCCCGTTCCAAAGTCGTCAATGCTAATCGCTACGCCGAGCTTTTTCAATTCACTTAATACATGTCTTGCTCGAGTTACATCGAGCGTCATGGTTTCTGTAATCTCCAGGTCCAGATACTGGGCATGAAGACCGGTGCGATCAAGCACCTGCTTTACCGTATGGGGAAAATTTGATCGCTCGAATTGTCGAACGGACAAATTAACGGATACCGGTATGGGCGGTAATCCCTCACTCTGCCATTTCTTATTCTGATTGCAGGCTTCCTCAAGCACCCACTCCCCTAAAGACACGATAAAGCCATTCTCCTCTGCTAAAGGGATAAATTCTCCAGGAGAGATGAGTCCGCGAACAGGGTGATTCCAGCGCACAAGCGCCTCTACCCCGGTAATGCGATTATCCATATCAACCTGCGGCTGATAATATAATTGAAATTGTCCTTCGATCAGGCCTTGACGCATCTCATGCTCTAGCGTCAACTGCTTTAACGCATGGTTCTCCATTTCCGGAGAATAGAACAGATATCGACTGATTCCGCTCTTCTTGAGACGAGACAACGCGAGTTCAGCCTGCTGTAGCAGCACAAAAGGAGTGCTCCCCTTCCCACCCTCGGCCTCTACTCGAGTTACGACCGCAATACTCATCGTAAGATGAATCGGTACGTCTCGAATGAGGAATGGTTCATCCATGCACCCTAGAAAATTCTCCACTTGCTGTACAAGCTGCTCCTCGAACTCAATACCCGTTACCAAGCACGCAAATTTGTCGCCTTGCATCCTTGCTACGATATTATGACTGTTCGCGACACGTACCAGCCTTGCTGCAATCTGCATAAGCAGCATATCCCCAATATCTGGGCCAAAGGTCTCATTTATACGTTTGAACCGATCCAGATCCATTAATAGCAGTGCGGATTCCTGGTCCTCCTTCGGTTCATTTACTGCATCTTCAAGCCTTTTCATAAACATGCTTCGGTTCGGCAGACCTGTAATGTCATCGTAGAATGATAAATAATTTAGACTCTCGGTCATATGCCGATTAGGAACGGCATCCTGAACACAGATAAGCACTTCATTCCCTTGATTCTGAATCGGAATCAAATGGACAAGCCATTCCCGGTTGTATCCGCGCTCACCATTGCCAATCAACGTAAGCTGAAGCTCCACTTGTGAAGCTGCAACTTCCTTAGCTGCCTCCAGTAAACGATCCTGTTCAAATTCTAACCATTCATCCAATAAGAAAGGCCCATCAGAAGCCATTCCCATCTCTTTGCGGAAGGATCGATTTGAACATCTTACCGTTCCATCAAGCAGCATGCGTGCTGCCGCAATTGGCAACCGTTCGAACACCCCATTGTCCGTATTTCCCTTGTGATGAAGCATGAGGTTAGTCCTCCCATAATCGAACTTCCAACATTGGGCAGAATCAATCATCCGCCTCTATATGTATCTTAAGATAGGTTGTCATAACCCATGGAACAGCTAGCTACATCTTCATCTGTATGAACATCAAGCGGCTCATCGTTATTTTCGCAAGCGAAGAGCAGCTGCAAACAGCATGATCCAGCCGACGATAAACGAGACGCCGCCAATTGGCGTAATAGCGCCTAGTACTCCAATGCCAGATAGGCAGAGAATATATAGGCTTCCCGAAAAGATTAATATACCTATCCATATGAGCCGTAGGGACCATAATAATTGCTTGGATTCATTGAATCTATCGGCAAACATCGCGATAATTAACAGCGCTACGGCATGAATCATATGGTATTGTACCGCAGTCTCCCATGTTGCCAGACGTTCAGGCGTTAGATGTGTTTGTAAAATATGTGCGCCAAAGGCACCAAGAGCAACCGCTGCTGCCATATTCAAACTTCCGATCATTGTATAGCGACGCAACATGCTGTCCACCTCCTGTCGTTAATCGACAATTTTTTACGTATGCTCGGTATTATCTTATATGAAAATTTGTTCATTTTCCACATATTCTTATATGAGCCTATATAATTTTATCCAGATAATGGTTGAAATATTGCATTTGAAATCATGTTTCATGAAGTTACTTTACAAGAGTTGTGATTGTCGCTAGACGTTATTCTAATCAAAAAAATCATGGTAGTATCACCTAGAGGCTGGCTGTCATTCCTTTTCTACAAAAAAACCTTGCTTCGTTCTTATACCAACTCAGAACGGAGCAAGGCCTGTAATCAAATAACTCTTTATCTCTTCGTTAATTGTTCAATAAGCACATGTGTGTCCCATACTCGCTCGCCTGCAATCGAGCACTGCTCCGGGGCATCCAGGGATGCAATAAAGTGATCAATAATGCCCGCAAAGCCTCTTCGTTCACTAATGGTTTCCCAGCTTCCAAAGCCAAAGCTCTGCTCTCCCGTGCTCCGGTCCGCAGCTATTGCATGCTCGAGGTTGGTAACCGCTATAGAACGTCCACCGCCATGAAGCTCTACACGCTCCATATCCTTGCCAGCACGCCGATTCATACTGAATACGGCCGCAGCACCTCCATCGAATTGAAGCGTACCTGTAGCGTGCAGCAGACGCCCGTTATCGTCCTGCTGATTCAGCATGGATGTTAGCTCATGCGGTGCTGCACCCATCCACAGCAAAAGATCGATCATATGAATGAGATCGTCATAGAAGGTTTCCTTCATGGAGAGCTTCTGCTGGCGTGTACGATGCTTCTCGGCAATAAGAAGATCGAATCCGCCCGCCTCATCCATCCATTCCTTTGCCTTTAGATACAATGGAGCGAAGCGGCGGTTGAATCCGACAGCAAGAAGACGGTCCGTTGCTCTCGCCGTCTCTATCATACGTCTGGATGCTTCAATATCATAGGATAACGGCTTGTCCACATACACGTGAACCCCCTTCTCCATGCATCGGCATACGATGTCTTCATGCGTGTCGGTCGGGGTATGTACAAATATCGCATCCAGCTTCTCATGGAGCAACTCATCAAGCTCTGTATATTTATTAGAAATACGGTACCGCTCCCCAACATCCTGAACCGTTTCCGCCGTTCGAGCAGCAATGCCAACAATATCAACTTGGGGGTGTGAGGCAAGCACAGGCAAGTAAGCTTTTTTCGCGATATCCCCAAGACCAATGATTCCAACTTTTTTCTTCATCTTCTCCACTCCATTCCACTTTACGCTTCAGTCCTAGTATACATCAGGGAGAGGTTATCCCATCAAGCCGTGTTTTGAACGTTGCAGATTCAACGTCTGGCACTAAGCTTCATAACCATCATTGGTTATGATTACCGCTCGCTATGTCCTTGACACCTGACACCCTGTCATATATAGTGAAAACCACAACATGACACCTTGTCATATCACACTCCTTACAGCAAGAAAGGTGATGCTCATTGAACATTCTAGAACTCCAGCAAGTCTCGAAGAGCTATAAGCTGGCCGATAACCAGACTTATCCCGCTCTACGCGACATTAACATTGCATTTCAAAAGGGTGAGCTGGTCTCAATCATCGGCGAGTCCGGAAGCGGCAAGTCCACATTAATGAACCTAATCGGCGGCTTGGACTCCAACTTCAGCGGCAAGCTATTGATTGAAGGCCGCAATATCGGAGAATTCAGCAGCAAAGAGCTTGATGCCTATCGTAAAAACAAGGTCGGCTTTGTATTCCAAAGCTTTAATCTCATTCCTCATCTATCTGTCCTTGATAATGTCACGATTGCGATGACCTTGTCTAACATCAGCAAGAGCGAGCGTGTCAAGCGAGCTCAAGAAATACTTACGGAGGTTGGACTAAAGGATCATATCAATAAGAAGCCGAATCAGCTCTCTGGTGGTCAGAAGCAGCGCGTAGCCATTGCACGCGCTCTAATCAATGACCCAGATATCATTGTTGCAGACGAGCCTACAGGCTCTTTGGACTCGGAGACGACCGAGCAGATTCTTGAGCTTATCACAAACATCGCTCGCAAGGGCAAGCTCGTCATCATGGTTACTCACTCCGAGAAGGTCGCTAACCACTCAAGCCGCGTCGTCAAGATTGCAGATGGCCAGATTGTAGATGATCGAAAGGGAATTGATATTGGCCGTTCTCCTTCAGAGCGATCCATGATCAATAAGGACAAGCAGAATCTAAGCATGGGTTCCGCGATCAAGCTCGCGCTTAATAATATGAAGGAGAAGATGACGCGCAACGTGCTCATCTCGATCGGGGCAAGCATCGGGATTACAAGCGTCATCTTGATGCTAGCTCTCGGCAATGGCGTGAAAGGCTATGTTACCGATCAAATGAACAGCATGACGAACCCGCTTGTCGTTGAGGTGAATATGCCGGTTCTGGAGGAGACAAAGGATAGCAATCAATCGGCAGCCAATGCGCAAACGCCATCCGAGATGCCTCAAATGGATCCGAGT
>NZ_JADMOL010000001.1:961847-990854 GCF_015558675.1 Paenibacillus sp. 1001270B_150601_E10
GAGTGCAATGTTCGGTTCCTATACTCCATTTGAACAAAAGGATATCGATAAGCTAAACAAGATTGAACATGTAACAGAAGTTCAAAAAGGCCTGAACATGATGGCTCTAGGCACGAATATGATTCAATACGAGGAGGAAACGAGCCAAGTTCTTATGGTGTCCACCCTCTCGGAGAATGTAACAGAATCCAATATTCTAAAGGGCATCTATCCGAAGAAAAATGAGATTCTTGTCAGCGAAGCCGTTGAGAAGGATCTCGGCGGCGATATCATCGGTAAAGAAGTTACAGTTACGCTGAAGCTCAATGATCATACGTATCAGGCTCCATTTACGATAAGCGGCATTTATACAACAGGCAGCAACTTCGAAGGAACCTCGAACATGCAGATCATGTATGCCAATTATGACGATATTGAGGCCATCGGGAAGGAACATAACGTTGAAGTCCAACCTTCAACATTGTATCTAATCAGTGATCATGTGGATAACACGGACAGCATCCGCAGCAAAGTATCCGAGCTCGGATACCGCGGCTCTGCTCAAGAGATGATGGCAGATATGTTCCTCACCATGCTCGATATGCTGTCATATGTGCTTGCCGCTATCGCAGCGATCTCACTTGTCGTATCCGCAATTATGATTCTAGTCGTACTCTACATCAGCGTTGTGGAAAGAACGAAAGAGATCGGGGTATTGAAAGCCATCGGTGCCCGCTCCAAGGACATTCGCCGGATATTTGTATCCGAGTCCTTCCTCATCGGTCTACTTAGCGGGACCATAGGTGTGGCTATCGCCTTGGTTGCAATGGCTGTCATCAATCCGATCACGACTAATCTGTTCAGCTTTGATCTCGTTGTAATTGAACCAACCTATATGATCGCAGGCATCCTGATCAGTATTCTTATCAGTATGGCTGCAGGCATCATTCCTGCTGGAATGGCTGCCAAGCTTGATCCAGTTGAATCCTTGCGCAGAGAATAGCACTATAGGGGATGGGAAGTTGTCTTATAGACAGCTCCTCTTCCCTTTTATGTTATGATAATGTTTGTCTCTATGGACAATCCTATGATGAAGAGGAGGTTCCTCCATGCCAAGTCAAACCTTCTTTAACTTGCCACCTGAGAAGCAGCAGACGATCATGCATGTTTCACGGAAGGAATTCAGCCAGTATACGTTTCATGAAGCCTCCATTAATCGCATCATTAAAGAGGCGCAAATTTCACGCGGCAGCTTCTACATGTATTTTGAGAATAAGGAGGATCTATTCCTCTATATTATGAATGCATATCAGGCGAAGATCATGAAGCCGTTGTTCAAGCAGCTGCAGCATGAGAACTTCGACCCCTATCTCTTTCTATTGCTTATCTTCGATCAGTTAACCTCCGGTGAAGGATTCGAGGAGGACAAAGAGCTGTTTATCGGCACTGTGAAAAAAATGAACATGGAAATTGCAAGTCATCTCCTAAACTTTATGGATCCTGAAGAGCTGAAGAAGCAGACCTGCTTGATCAATAAAATCGGTCATGACTCCGTGCTCAATATCGCCTGCAAGGAGCAAGCGCGAAACTTTCTAGAGCTTTTAAAGAACATGCTCATTTCATCCATCATGTCCGTTTTCTCTGGTGTTTGTCCGATTGAGCGGGCTAGAAAAGATCTAGAGATTCGCATACAGATCGTCCGTTATGGCATTGAGAATTTAGCGAGCAAGGCTTAATGATTGTCGAGCTTCATTAAAGCTCAACGGCAAAGTATCTTAAACTCACGAATGATTCTGCCAAGCCTCATTAATGCTCCTGCCATATGAAGCAACCTATTCTTTACTCTTCTCTAATAAAATTAGACAATAACAGCCGCCTTCGGGTGGCTTTTTTTATTTGCAATCTCCCATCATTATTAAAGATTTACTCGTCCTGATTGGGTGCCCCACTCAGTCCAAGTACATAACCGCATAGCGGCTGAATATATTGAAATATGAACGCCTGTTGTCTTACGAACGTCCTGAGTCGTTGTCTATGACTTATTGCCTGCATGCGCTTCGGACTCTGTCATAAGCAGAGAGTGAAAACAAGCGATCGCTTCTTGGATGCTGGAGGTGTTAAGAATGAACCGCAATTCCTTTATCGTCTCACGTGAAGATTGGTCATTGCATCGGAAGGGCTATCAGGATCAAGCACGCCATCAGCAGAAGGTCCGCGATGCCATCAAGCAGAATCTTCCTGATCTTGTGACCGAGGAAAATATTATTATGTCTGACGGCAAGCAGATCATTAAAGTACCCATTCGAAGCTTGGATGAATTCCGATTTATGTATAATTTCAATAAGAAAAAGCATGTGGGTCAAGGAGATGGTGACAGTCAGGTTGGCGATGTGCTTGGAACCGATAGCCAGGCTCAAGGTCCAGGCAAAGGCCAAAAGGCTGGAGATCAGCCCGGCGCGGATGTCGTAGAAGCGGAAATCAGTATCGCTGAACTTGAAAGTATGCTATTTGACGAGTTGGAGCTTCCGAATCTTAAGCAAAAGGATAAGGACCAGCTTGAGGTAACCGACATTCGCTTCAATGATATACGCAAGAAGGGCATCATGTCGAACATCGATAAGAAACGAACAATCCTGGAGAATTTACGACGGAACGCGCTGACAGGCAAGCCCGGCATACATGGCATTTCCCCGGACGATCTTCGATTCAAAACATGGGAAGAGATCGTCAAACCGCATTCGAATGCGGTCATTATCGCCATGATGGACACATCCGGATCCATGGGTTCCTTTGAAAAGTACTGCGCCCGCAGCTTCTTCTTCTGGATGACACGCTTTCTACGGCGCCAGTATGAAAAGGTGGAAATCGTATTTATTGCCCATCATACCGAGGCCAAGGAGGTATCGGAGGAGGATTTCTTCACTCGCGGCGAGAGCGGCGGTACGATCTGCTCCTCGGCCTATATGAAGGCGCTTGAGATCATTGACCGCCGTTACCCGCCATCAAGCTATAATATTTACCCGTTCCACTTCTCGGACGGGGATAATCTAACCAGCGACAATGAGCGCTGCGTCAAGCTGATCGGCGAGCTGCTGAAGCGAGCCAATATGTTTGGCTATGGCGAAGTGAATCAGTACAATCGCAGCAGCACCTTAATGTCTGCGTATCGCAACATTAAGATGCCTGACTTTATGTACTATGTCATCAAGGAGAAAGCGGAAGTCTACCGCGCCCTGAAGCACTTCTTTAAGAAGCAGACGGCAGGAGTGAAATAACGAAGTACTCTTCTCTTTGTTATGAAAAATAAAAAACAACACACAGTAAACTCATTTGCACAAGGAACATGTTTGCGCCAGAAGAATGGCGAAACAGTGTCTTGTGCTTTTCATTATGACCAGCAGCAGAGGGAATGAACTTCGATAACGGCACATCCTCCCCTGCTTGCCCCCTTTTCAATATTGGATTAACATGGATATTAGCAGCATTTATCTTTTTATCCAACATGAATGAAGGAGTGAACGAAGCATGACGGACAAACGCGGCATCACCTCAGAGGATCTATTTAGGATCACGTGGGTAAGCGACCCTACGATCAGTACATATCACGGTCATCTGGCTTACATCTCTAAACAAGTCAACGAGAAACAGGATGGCTACAGCACTCATATACGCCTCTTGCAACCGGATACGATGGAGGATATCTCGTTCACCGCAGGCGAACAAGACCAATCTCCGGCATGGTCACCAGATGGCACGAAGCTGGCCTTTATCCGCAAGATCAAGGACAAGCCGCAAGTATGGCTTATGCCGGCTCTTGGCGGCGAAGCGATTCCCGTTACAAGCCTCTTACAGGGTGTAAGCCAATTTGAATGGTCCCCAGACGGCAAGGAAATGCTCCTTCGCGCGCAAGTCAACCCGAATGAGGATCCTGAGAACGATTCAGAAGCGGCTGCGAAGGATGGCCAAGAAGACAAGAAGTCCAAACAAAAAGCGATTGTTATCGATCGCATTCGATACAAAACCGATGCTGGAGGTCTATGGAACGGCAAGCGCAGTCATTTGTTCCTCTATAACCTTGAGACGAAGCAAGTGGAAAGCCTAACCTCGGGAGATTACGATATCGGAGATTATGCCTGGTCTCCAGATGGCCAGCATATCGCCTTCCTTTCTAAGATCGCTGAAGAACAAGAAACTCAGCATGATCTTGATCTAAAGAGTACCAATGATCTCTTTGTTATGGATCGCCAAGGGAAGCATGTTCACAAGCTGACCGATTCGAGCATGGGAGTTTATGCATTCACCTTCTCTCCTGATGGCAAGAAGATCGCCTTCCACGGAAGCGATCGTTCCTATCATAACGCGACTCAAGCAAGACTATATACGATCCCTGTAGAGGGCGGACAAGTGACCTGCCTTAGCCCAATGGTGGATCGCCCCCTTGGACACTATGCGGTGAGCGATATGAGATCGCACCTTAAGACGACAGGTCCTGTATACAGCAAGGACGGCGCTGTATTATACAGCTTGATCTCCAAAGACGGCAGCGTTCAGCTCGCTTCCTTTGCAGTGGATGGCAGCGGGATGGAGATGCTCACAGAAGGTGCCCGCGAGGTCTATCAATTTGCCCTTCTGGATTCCGATACTTTCATCTTGGCATCCGCCGATCCGCTTCATCCCGGCGAGCTGTATCGCTACCGTCTCAGCAGCCGTGAGATGACTCCGCTCACACGCTGCAATGACGAGCTGTGGGACGAGGTCGAGCTCAGCACGCCAGAGACCTTTACTTTTACAGCAAGTGATGGCGAAGAGATTCAAGGCTGGATCATGAAGCCTATTGGCTTAAACGAAGGTCAGAAGGTGCCTACGGTGCTTGAAGTTCACGGCGGCCCTCACATGATGTATGCCAACACCTTCATGCATGAGTTCCAACTGCTTGCTTCCCGCGGTTATGCGGTCGTATACTGCAATCCTCGCGGCGGTCATGGCTACGGCCAGCTATTCGTCAACACCGTACGCGGCGATTACGGCGGACGGGATTATCTGGACGTGATGGAGCTCATGGATTATGCGATTAAAGCCTATGACTTTATCGATGACACAAGACTTGGCGTTACAGGCGGCAGCTACGGCGGCTTTATGACAAACTGGATCGTTGGACACACGAATCGCTTTAAAGCTGCCGTTACGCAGCGTTCGATCTCGAACTGGATCTCCTTCTACGGCGTCAGCGATATCGGCTTCCATTTTACCGAGGATCAGATTGGGGGCAACCCTTGGAATCACCTTGAGCTGTTGTGGAAGCATTCTCCGATTGCTTATGTCGAGCAAGTGGAAACGCCGCTCCTTATTCTTCATGGAGAGCAGGATCTTCGCTGCCCAATCGAGCAGGCAGAGCAGCTGTTCATCGCGCTTAAGCGGCTTGGAAAAGAAACGAGATTTGTCCGTTTCCCGAACTCCAACCACGAGCTGTCCCGAGGCGGACATCCAGGACTTCGCATACAGCGCTTGGAGCAAATCGCGGGATGGTTCGATACGCATTTGTAATGGCCTTTAGAAGTATTCAATAGGAGTTGAGCACTGAGCCGCTCCAATCAAAAAAGCCCTCTAT
This sequence comes from Paenibacillus sp. 1001270B_150601_E10, assembly GCF_015558675.1. GTDB lineage: Bacteria > Bacillota > Bacilli > Paenibacillales > Paenibacillaceae > Paenibacillus_B. The sequence goes on from NZ_JADMOL010000001.1 coordinate 967,435, forward strand.
CGTCATCCATATCGGAAGCGAGAAGAGGGCTTTTCCCTGTTATATTATTTACCCATGATGGTGAGACCAATCTCGGATATAATCGCACTGCCAAGATAAGTTCCTAAGAACACAAAGATTGCAACGATACCTACGCGCCAGGACGTACGTCTCAAATCAACAAGACGGTCCGCAACGGAAATCCCGGCAAATGTAAGCACTGGCGTAGTAATGGACAAGAAGTCAACAGCTGAAATCGCTTGGATTGGGAAATCAAATAGCAAGCAGAAGACCAATGAAATAATCGATACCCAGCCTAGAACCGGAAAGTCCTGAAGCACACGAATCGGCACCTTTTTCATCAGATCCGATATCAGAACCCCTGCAAAGGCAAACGTCCAGAGCGTAATCAAGCCATAAATGGTCATCGCCGTAATCGGTGTGGCCTCATCGCCGTTAAACCAAATCTTAACCTGCTGTGTGAACAAAATCAGACCAATGCTGAGCAGCAGAACAAGCGCATATTTGAGATATTTATTCATGTTCGTTTCCATTATTGTTTACCCCGCTTCACCATCTTGTTGTACATGAATTTTTGCAGCGGCACGGCAAGGAATACCATCGTATACGTGCCAAGGAAGCTTGTCAGCAGTTGACTCGCAGCGGCATACCCGCGGATGGTATCTGCCTTCTCCGGAATTTGAGCGATAAGAGCGGAAGAAGCCGCCGTCATCATACTGGCAGAGCCTACACCCGAAGACATCGCGAGCGCCTCAACACTGAAGCCAAGACCTAGAAGCAGTGGCGCAATGATACTGAAGATAATGGTTCCGAACAATGTACCAATAATGTAAAGCGACAATACACCGCGTCCTTCATCCGAATTAAGCGTGTATTTTTCGGATATATAAGCAAGCTCCCCCTCACGACCAATACCAAGCGTTGCCCCAATGGCTTCGCGACGAAGTCCAATGAGAATCGCAACTGGCAGACCAAGCAGAACCGTGCCCAGGTTACCGAACTCTTGAAAAATAAATACCCAGCCGATGGACAAAATTTCTTTGATCTTTGGCGCAACGTCAGCACCATAGCGAGCCATAAGCGGCAGCATGATAAAGATCAGATATTTCCCTGCAAACGACACGTTGAATTCGTTATATACGCGCTTCAAGACCCCTTTGCGGAATATCTTCATGCCGAGTATCATCGTAATGATGATCGCGAATACGAGTGGCAATAATCCAATCTTGAACGAGCCGATGGTGACCGATTGATAGCCGATTCCTTCTGCAGCTGCAATGACAAGCAGTGCGAAGACCAAAAATAGTACAAAATTCAGAACTTTCCCCTTGTCCTTCATGACTGTGATCTCTGTCCCCTCTTTTTCATCATGGTGTGATGACTAGTTGTTTGCGATTGATTGAATGAGCTGTGCGTACTCTTCATATGAACGCTTGTACAGTTTGCTTCTATCCAGCTTTCCGTTCATCTGCTCTAGAACCTGAAGCAGATAGCGCGGGAAGATCTCGAACAAGTACTCTGGGTCGATATCTCTGAAATCATCGCCATGAATCGTACCCGTAAACCCGCTGTGACCGATCTGAATGCATGGAATCATGTAGGACAAATCGCCGATATCTCCTGCAGCACTGATTGCATTGTTATTCCAAATATCTTCAATCTCCTCATTCTCGTGGAATGCTTGGATGGCGAACTCAGACAAGTAACGATCCTGAACAAATGGCAGATAGCCCATTTGCGTATCGATATCGACTTCGCCTTGGAGTGCAAGCGCGCTGCCTCGAGCCGCATCATCAAGGCGCGATGCAACCTCCTGCATATACTCTACGGATTGCGTACGAAGATCCGTGCCAACCGTAATCCAGTTAGGGATAACATTGGTGGACATATCCGTTCCCATTACAATTGGATTAATTCGAACCATTTCACTGTCCTTCAGCTGCTGACGGCTAAGTCCAACAGCTGTATTGAACAACGTTGACATGCTGTATGCGTTGTGCGCAGAGAACGGATCAAAGCCCGCATGCGTCGCTTTTCCTTTAAAGGTGTACTTCTTATATAGGAAGCCTGCAAGGTTGCAGTTCACTTCAATCGTACGGCGCTCGAACTCATTGCCGATGGCATGGACACAAATCCCAACATCGACCCCGTCGAATACGCCAAGCTTCATCGCTTCTGGCTTACCGCCGTAATACGAGATCACATTCTGCTGAAGCAGCTCATCGCGGTATTTCAAATCCAAATACTCTTCAGCTGGAACAAACACAAAGGTAAGCGTATAGTCAAACGCTTCATAGCGCTTCGTCTCGTAAAGAACCTTGTACAAGGCAAGTGCGATCGCGACTTGTGTATAGTGACCACAGTTGTGCGCGGCACCCGTTTCTTTATCAGCGTGCCAATGGGTCGGCGCATATACCGCATCCAGCTCAGCAATAAATGCCACATTGAGCGGCTTCCCTTTGCCTAGAACGGTCTTCATTCCTGTCGTGCTGAACTCCTCAATCTCAATCTCAGGGTTCACTTTCCGAAGAAAGGAAGCTACGGTTTCTTTCGTCTTTTGCTCCTTGTACCCGAGTTCTGGGTTGTCAAAAATGGTACGTGCGATGTGAAGGATCTCTTCGTATTGGGTTTTAAAATTCATAAGTCTGGATCCTCTTTTCTCTATTTTTTATAGAATCAAATGAAAACTTTTAAATAAGCAATAATCACTTTCCGATTTACATATTAACGATTTTAGGTACATTTCGTCAATGTTTTTTGATCAAATGCAAACATTTTACACAATAAAATTAAATAACGTACGGATTTAGCTATAATATCTTTTACACTTCTTTCCTTCTTTGTTTGATAAATGGGCAAGAAAAGTGAAAATAACTGCCTTTTATTCTTACAAAAAAAGCCTAAGAACATGCATAAAAATGCACATCCTTAGGCTCATTCTCTCTTTATCCATTCCCTTCATCAAAGTTAAAGGCACGGTAAGGTTCATCCCACGATTTTACCATTCCACGGCAAGCCACGCTCGTAGCGATTCTCATCATTCGCCCTCCATGCCTTGAGTAGATCAAAATCATACATATCCCAGATCTTGCAAGGTGGCTCATCAATCTTATAATGTTCAAGGATCGCATTGACAGCACGGCGAGCTGCTTCATTTGCTCCCTCCATAGTGGCAAGGTCCGTATTCGTTCTGACATAATCAGAAGCCAGATACAAGTTTGGAATCCGCGTATAAGCATTTGGTCTCATGTCCCACGTATGTACGCGGTTTACGAGCAGCGGCTCCATATTTACAGATTCATGAGGGTTTGGAAAATGAATATCCTCATCCAGATACCATTCCACCACCATCTCATCACGCAGCACCTCTTTGCCTGCTTGGTTGAAGCTTCGCTTCAGCTGTTCCCATACCTCTTCACGTATTTCTTCCCTCGTGCAATTCATCGCTGGCTTATTGTATAGAATGCCTGGCGCCTCCCAATCCGACACATCCACGGATATTACCCCGCGTACCGATCCATCCCCATATTCACTTAACGGATAGTTATTCCAGAACTGCTGCTGTGAAATGAGGGTCAGGGCCCACGGACTGTCCATACAAATAATGTGCCCGTGAATAAGCGGAACATCCTCTGACAGATAGAACTGCACACCATTCATCCATTCAACAGATTCACTTAAAGGAATCAACTGGCCAAGGAGCGGGTCGGCATGAATCATATCCTGATTCACGAGCTTTGCCATGACTTCTACCGGGAGAGCGAATATATAGCAATCGCCTCTAATGAGCTCCGTCTGTCCAGAACGCTCCACAGTCACCCCGGCCACCTCGCCATCCTTCATATGTATCGAAGTGACCCTTGCTTCGTTGTAGATCTCCACCCCATTCGCAGTCAGATGACGATGCCACGGCTCAATCCAGACATCATTCGTTGGTCCATCCAGCAAGCGATCCGCACTTCCTCCAGGCGTCACCATATCCAGCATGAGAGTGGCTCCTACCGTTCCAATCGTACAAGCATTCGCTTCTTTCGCCTTCGCTGCCACAAGGATGCGTGACAGCCCTGCGAAGACTTGGCGAAACTGCTCGGACTGCTTATCTGCCTCGATGTAGTCCCACCAGGAGATGCGCTGATAATCAAGAAGCCTTCGAATATCGCTGCTCGTCATCATCTGCCACAGACGCTCCACATAATGCTCTACATCCTGCTTGCTTAAGCCAAGATCGTTGTCAAACAAAGACGTAAGCAGCATCTTCCAATCATGGATCGTGGTCGGGAATTCCGTAACAAACGGCAGCATCGGCCTATCAAAAAAAGCAAGTCCCAGATTCGTACCCTCAATTAAATTATCAAATACTCCCCGCTTGTTATAGTTATACGGAATCCTCTTCATTGTATCGGTGACGTGCTTATAGAACTTCGGGAAGAAGCGGAAGCCATGCTCGCTCGGCAGATCCTTGCGTCCCTTCGTACCGCTTCCCTCCACCGTCATGCTGCGCGCCTTGCCGCCAAGTATGGACTTCGCTTCATAGACGCTGACTTCAAATCCTCGCTCCATGAGCTCATGAGCAGCGCTTAATCCTGCAACCCCACCCCCAAGCACGATAACCTTTGGTCTGTCTTTACCGTTTTTCACCCTAATGCCCCCTGTTATTTTAAAATCAATAGGTCAATTCTTCCAATTGCTATCATACGATATACCCAACAAAAAGTGTCAACATTCTTCAATTTTCTCTATAAAAATTTGTTGAATGCCGTCGATTAAATTCCATGAAGGCAACTCATGTTTCTGCTTTATCATTGATCTTCATTCTCGATCCTTTGTGATGTTCATAGCACCTAACAAAGCAAATAATGGCTGCAAAATAGCGTTTGCAACCTCTAGTTGACAAGATGCAATCGCAAGTTGGTAGTGTAATGGATGCTTTTTTGGTTAAATGACGATAAAGTTAAATTCAAATAAAAGGATTGGGATGATGTGGAAATGGGATTTAATGAAAAACTGGTGCAGCTGAGAAAAGAAAGAGGAATGACACAAGAAAGTTTGGCGGATCTATTGAAGGTGTCAAGACAGGCTATATCGAAATGGGAAAGCGGTCAGTCATACCCTGAGATGGATAAACTGATCGCGCTAAGTGAATTGTATGGGGTAACCCTTGACAGCCTTGTAAAAGATCAGGACGTTCAAAAAGATTCTCACAACACGATTAGTGAACCTTATTGGATGAGTAGAGGACATTATTATGAATATAAAAGCCAAATCACATGGTTTGGACTTCCACTTATCCACGTTCATATCGGAAGAGGATTTAAAAAGGCAAAAGGCATCATTGCTGTAGGCAATATTGCCACTGGAATTCTTTCTGTCGGCCTAGTGGCAAACGGCCTTATTTCATTGGGTTTGATCAGCATCGGGCTCATAGGTATTGGTTCTATCTCGATTGGACTCTTGTTTTCATTAGCAGCTGTTTCCATTGGTACATTCTCCGTAGGCGCAGTCGCTATTGGCATATTCAGTTTAGGCGCACTTTCAATTGGAATGTATTCTGTTGGGGCTTGTGCCATTGCTTCACATTTAGCGATTGGTGATTATGCCTATGCGCATATTGCTATTGGACGGGTCGCCAAAGGAGCGATTGCAATCATTGACGAATCTCCCAATCACGATTTTAGCTTAATCCAAGCAAATGAGGTCAGACGAACCATTTACTCCATTTATCCAAATACGTGGAAGTGGATCGTTGAAATGATGACTGCTATATTTAGAAATTAACAGCTTGCTTGCTATTGAGTGTTACCCTTTTATCTTTGATGAATGGCTTAAATAAAGGAGGACCAATACATATCCCACCCCGCTCATCCATACATATGGTAGAGACACGATTTTTCGCTCGGGGGTGATGAAGGATGAATCAAGATGAGATACGAGAGCTGGAAAGAGCCATCGATGAGATCACGGAGATCGCAACAGGCTTCGGTCTGGACTTCTATCCGATGCGCTACGAGATATGCCCGGCCGATATTATTTACACCTTCGGTGCTTATGGCATGCCAACCCGCTTCCATCACTGGAGCTTTGGAAAGACCTTCAATAAAATGAAGATGCAGTATGACTTTGGCTTAAGCAAGATTTATGAGCTTGTCATCAACTCCGATCCTTGCTACGCGTTTCTGCTAGACGGCAACTCCTTGATTCAAAATAAGCTGATCGTGGCGCATGTTCTCGCCCACTGCGACTTTTTCAAAAACAATGCGCGCTTCATGAACACCAATCGCAATATGGTAGAGAGCATGTCTGCGACTGCCGAGCGGATCTCCAGCTATGAGCTGGAGTATGGCACCCAAGCCGTTGAAAGCTTTATTGACGCTGTGCTTGCTATTCAAGAACACGTCGATCCACAGCTCATTCATCCGCGCAAGCTTGATAAGCAGCGCTATATGGAGTTGAAGATTCAAGAATTAAAGGGGAATCAGGGGCCAGGTCCCGAAGGACCTTATGATGATTTGCTGTCCCTCGAGGAGAACCGACGAAAAGGCAAGTCACAAGGGATCACCGATCAGTTCGACTATACGTTCCCGCCTGAGCCGGAAAAAGATATCGTCTGGTTCATTCAAGAGTTCTCTACCGTGCTGGAGGACTGGCAGCGAGACATTATGACGATGCTCCGCGATGAGATGCTCTACTTCTGGCCGCAAATGGAAACGAAGATCATGAATGAAGGCTGGGCATCGTATTGGCATCAGCGCATCATTCGCGAGCTAGAGCTGACAAGCGATGAGACGATCGAATTTGCAAAGCTGAACTCCTCTGTTGTACAGCCATCCCGCCACAGCTTGAATCCTTACTATTTGGGGCTTAAGATCTTCGAGGATATCGAGAAGCGCTGGGATAACCCCACGCAGCTTGAGCAGGAACGACTCGGTCGGCAGCCTGGCAAAGGACGGGAGAAGATTTTCGAGGTTAGAGAACTGGACTCGGATACGTCTTTCATTCGCAACTATCTGACGAAGGATCTGACTAGGGATCTGGATCTGTATGTATTTGAGAAAAAGGGACCAGAGTGGAAGATTACCGACAAATCGTGGGAGAATATCCGGGATCAGCTTGTGTATTCTCGGGTTAATGGAGGCTTTCCTTACATGGTCGTTCAGGACGGGGATTATCAGCGCACAGGGGAGCTGTACATCAAGCACAATTATGAGGGCATCGAGCTTGACCTGAAGTATTTGGAGCGTACCCTCCCCTATGTCTACACGCTGTGGGGCAAGACCGTTCATCTGGAGACATTAGTCGAGGAGAAGCCTGTGCTGTTCACTTACGATGGCAAGAAAGTGACACGAAAGTTTATATCATCGTCTGAAAAATAAATGAACAAAGCACCCTTATGGCCGAGAAATGGATAACAGCTATTCTTCTGTTATCTTCATTCCCAGGTGGGTGCTTTTTTTATTTTGCCGATTGCTGTCCGTTATTGAATCCCCTTATTCTTTCTACACACGTACACAAAGGCAGGAGGGAGATTCAACGGAACAAGACGGATGCGCTCTAGCTCAAAATGATGCTGAAGCAGACGCTTCATTTGTAGAGTATATTGAAATGCCACAAACCAGCCGCCAGGCTTCAGGGCATCCGCAACCTGCTCGACAATCGCTTCGCGAAGCTCTTGCTCAAAGTTAAAGAACGGCAAGCCGCTGATAATAGCATCAAGCTGTTCCACGCCTTGGTGCTGGATCAGCTTTACAAGATGACAGGCATTGGAGAAGCAAGGATATCCAGGATAAGCACGCTGCAGCTGGCTACGCATATGCTCATCTTTTTCAAATAAAAATACGCGCGTCCTCTGTCCTGCTTGGGATGCGATATGACGTGTAATGGCCCCAGTACCCGAGCCAAGCTCCGCAACTGCCGTCATCTCTTCCCAAGGAAGCTCGCCAACCATCCGATTGGCAAGGAATCGAGAGCTGGGAGAGACACTCCCTATTTCCTTCGGGTTATGTATGAATTTATTAAGAAACATCATATACGAGTTAAAAATCATGCCATTCGCCTCCTTCACTCTATTTTCTGCAAGGAGCCATCGACTCATTCATCAAAGGAGTGGATTAATGATATGTACCCGCTGCTTATTGCAACCACAGCATACAGCATGGAACCTCCATCTTGAACTCTGCATATGGTGTACGAATAACAATCGCAATCAATCTATAGCTGCCCACCCCAATTGATACCAATTCTCACCAAAAAAGGTATTCCAACGCTAAACAGACTGTGATATAATATAGGCAACTTTAAAAGTTTGCCCTGACCAAAAATTATGTGTCCATACAAAAAATGATATTCATTCTCAATCATGCTGTCCCTGCTTGCAGGGGCAGCATGAGTTATTTTAGGGGTAAAGACAATAACATTCATTCTCAATTAGAAAGGATGCGTAACATATGAAAACAACCAATACGAACATGGCAGCAGCAAGAACAGCACCTGCTCCCACAGCCAAATCTCCTCAGCAGAAGCCTGAAAAAAACGATCGATTGAAAGAAATGCTGCACAAATATCGGGAGCTGCTCCCCCCAATAGGAGCAGGACTCTTCACCCTGATCGCATGGATCACAAGCCACGGAAGCGACAGCATCGCGACGGCACTCTATATTGCCGCCTTTATCATCGGAGGCTTCCAGCAGGCGAAAGAGGGACTGGAGACGCTCGTCAAAGAGCGCGATCTGGACGTTAACCTGCTCATGATTCTCGCTGCCATCGGTGCTGGGTCTATTGGCTATTGGGCCGAGGGCGCCATTCTCATCTTTATCTTCTCCCTTAGCGGAGCCTTAGAGGAGATGACAATGGAGCGGAGCTCAAAGGATATTTCAGCTTTGATGGACCTGAAGCCTGAAACAGCAATTCGCATGGAGAATGGCATGGAAATCCAAGTGAATGCTACCGAGCTTCAGCTTGGAGATGTTATTGTTGTACGCAACGGGGAGCGCATTCCAGCTGACGGCGAAGTGATCGAGGGGCGTTCCTCTGTGGATCAAGCGTCTATAACTGGAGAAAGCATCCCTGTTGACAAGGCCGTAGGCGATGAAGTATTTGCAGGAACCTTAAATGGCGAGGGCGCCTTGTACATTAAAGTGACAGCTGCAAGTGAATCGTCGCTGTTTGCAAAGATCATCACCCTAGTGCAAGAAGCACAAAGCGAAATGCCGAAGTCGCAGCGATTTATGGAGAGCTTTGAACGAATCTACGCACGTGCTGTCCTCGGCGTTACGATTCTGCTCATTCTGCTTCCACCGTTGCTGCTCAGCTGGACGTGGGGAGAGGCTTCCTATAAAGCAATGGTATTCTTAGTTGTCGCATCGCCTTGTGCGCTCGTTGCCTCGATCATGCCGGCAATGCTGTCCGCAATATCAAACAGCGCAAGACGCGGGGTTCTGTTCAAGGGTGGCGCGCATCTGGAGAATCTGGCGAATGTGAAGGTTATTGCCTTTGATAAGACGGGCACATTGACGAAAGGCCGTCCGGAGGTGACCGATATTAAGGTATATCATGATATGTCCGAGGATCAGCTGCTCTCCCGTGCCGCTTCGGTCGAATCACTCACGAAGCACCCGCTGGCAAGGGCAATCGTATCCCTAGCGGAAACCCGTCAATTATTGATAGAGCGGCCAACAGACTTCCAAGCCATCACAGGCTGGGGCGTACAAGCGAATCTCGAGGGGGATGCTTGGTCGATTGGCAAGCCGGGCTGGTTCATGCAGCATGGACTGGAAGGGGCGATCCAGCATGATCTGCATCGACTGGAGCAGGAAGGCAAGACCGTTATTGTCATTTCGAAAAATAAATCTGTCGTAGGAATTATCGCGCTGCAGGATCAGATCCGATCGGAAACGAAAGCAGTCATGGCAAGACTTCATGCACTTGGTATTCAAACTGCCATGCTGACTGGCGATCAGGAGCGAACGGCTATCGCTATAGCTGAACAAGCAGGCATTGACCTCGTCTATGCCGAGCTATTGCCTGAAGAGAAACTTGATATCGTGAAGCAGCTGCAAAGTGAATACGGCAGTATTGCTATGGTCGGAGACGGCGTCAATGATGCACCTGCCCTTGCAGCCGCGAACGTAGGTATTGCAATGGGCGCGGCGGGTTCTGATGTTGCGCTCGAGACCGCGGACCTGGTCTTGATGAACGATGACCTGAACAAGATCGAGGGTGCCATTACATTAGGAAAACGCATGAAACGCGTCATTAAGCAAAATATGCTGTTCGCAAGCATCGTCATTATCAGCTTGATCTTATCCAACTTTATTAGCGGCATCCCTCTCCCGCTTGGGGTTGTCGGTCATGAGGGAAGCACGATACTCGTTATTCTGAACGGTTTACGTCTGTTAAGAAATGGATGATTCCCACTATAATGCTCAATATTCAGCGATCTAGATGGCTCTAAACTAAACAGTGTTTCCATTATTTATTTTGAACCTTGATAAGCGATATGGGATTTAAGCTCTGAGATACGTTATACGAATAAAGGGAACAAAAAAAGCTAGGCGTCCAGCCCAATGTGCTGGTTGCCTAGCTTCTTTTATTAGTCGACTGCATCCTATCGTGGATTAGTCTTCCTGCGCCAACTGGCGAAGGAAGCGCTGCGCACGCTCGGTCCGCGGCGAAGTAAAGAACGACTCCGGATCGCTCTCCTCGGCAATGACGCCATCGCTCATAAAGATCACGCGGTCCGCGACTTCACGCGCGAACTTCATTTCGTGCGTCACGACAATCATTGTCATCCCTTCTTCGGCAAGGGACTTCATCACCTTAAGCACCTCACCCACAAGCTCAGGATCAAGGGCTGAGGTCGGCTCATCGAACAGCATCAGGTCTGGCTGCATCGCATGCGCTCTTGCAATCGCAACACGCTGCTGCTGTCCGCCAGATAGCCGTGAAGGATGCTCGTCTTTCTTTTCGAGCAGTCCCACCTTCTTGAGAAGCCCCTCTGCATGTCGAACTGCTTCATCTCGTGACATCCCTTTGACGGTTCGAGGCGCTTCGATTACATTTTCGAGCACCGTCATATGCGGAAAGAGGTTAAAATGCTGGAATACCATTCCCGTATGCGTCCGAACTTGAGTCAGCGCCTGCTTGCGCTCCTTCTTGCTTGAGTTCGCACCCCAGTTGATGGTTCCAACCTTGATACGGCCGCCATCTGGGGTCTCAAGCCCATTCAGGCAGCGAAGCAGCGTGCTCTTGCCGGAGCCGCTTGGCCCAACCAAGACGACAATCTCGCCTTCCTTGACGCTAAGATTAATATTCTCAAGGACAACCTGCGATCCAAATATCTTTTTCAGCTCATGAACTTCAATCATGTTGTCTCCCCCTACCTTGCCCAGATCCTGCTTAGTATGCTTTTGCAAGACGTGCCTCTACGCGATTTAGGATTGCGGTAAAGAAGATGCTCATAATCCAATACATAATGGCAATTTCGATATAGATTAATAGCGTATACCCGTAATACTGTGCAATAACCTGTTGTGCGCGGAGCAAGAGATCGGATACCGTTACAATGGATACCAGCGAGGTCTCCTTCAGCATCCCGATAAAGGTATTGCCCATCGGCGGAATTGCAATACGCGCAGCCTGCGGCAGGATGATGCGTCTAAACGTCTGCCACGGTGAGAGCCCCAAGGAGCTGGCCGCTTCCCATTGACCCTTCGGCACGGACAGCAAGGCGCCGCGGAAAGTCTCCGACAGGTATGCACTGACGTTAATACTAAGTACGATATAGGCTGATGTCATCGGGCTTAACGTGATTCCAACATCCGGGAATCCATAATACGCGATAAAGATTTGTACGAGAATTGGCGTACCTCTAATAATAGACACATAGAACTGGGCAAACCACTGCAGCGGACGAATCCCCTTCATCCGTACTACAGCGACGCCCAGTCCCAATATGATCCCGAAAAACATAGCGACGATCGTAAGCTGCAGGCTTACGATCGCACCTTTTAGAAAGAAAGGAATATTCGATAAGACGATATCCATGGCGGTTAAGCTCCTCCCTCATTCTGTCTGTTGCATGCAGCAAGTGAGCTGGCTTCAACCGTCCACCCTTACAAGGTAGGCTCTACGCCGAACCATTTCTTGTGAATCTCTGCATAGCTTCCGTCTTGCTTCATCGCTTCGAACGCTTTATTAATCGCATCAAGAAGTTCTGGCTGCCCCTTCTTGATCGCAATGCCTGCTACGTCTTCCTTGATCGGATCTCCGACAGCCTTAACCTTCACGCCCTTTTCTTCGATCATAGGCTTAAGCGCAAATACGTTGTTGATCGTAGCGTCGATACGGCCTGTGTTCAAGTCCATGAGAGATGTAATGACATCTTTGTAGGTGACAATCTCAAAGTCGCCTACTTTAGGAAGAACTTCATTGCGAAGATAGGCTTCATCATTCGTTCCAAGTCCAACTCCGATCTTCTTGCCTTTGAAGTCTTCTACAGAGTGAATATCCTGATTGTCTTCTTTTACGACGACATTTACTGCATTTTTAATATATGGCTCCGAAAAGTCGATCGACTGCTTGCGCTCGTCTGTAATGGTCACTTGGCTAATCAATGCATTGAACTTGCCGCGCTGCAAGCCCTCGATTAGACCAGAGAATTCACCTGTCACAATCTCAGCTTCAACACCCATATGCTTCGCGATAGCTTTTGCAATATCTGCATCGTAGCCATCGATTTCTTTCTTCTCGTTAAGGAAGTTATAAGGCGCATAAGTGCCCATCATTCCGATGACAATCTTGCCATCCTGCTTGATCTTCTCCAAGGAATTGGCTGCTGCTGCTCCTTCATCCTTCGAGGCACTTCCACATCCTGCTGCCACCAAGGCAACGATCGTAAGGATAAGCAAGGATAGCGTGCCGCGTTTCCATCTGTTTCTCATGTTTGTTCTTCCTCCTTCAAGCTGCTGTATATCATGTTCCGGTAATGCTTTGCGGATTAGCTTTCGTCTTTCATCCTAATTTTCCATAATCTTTGCAATATTGTGAAAACCATTCATGGATACTCAAGAAAATTAATGATCATTTTCATGCGACCGCAAAGAAATAGCCTGAGTCTCTATAACTCGGGATTTATTACCCACTAACTAAATTATAGTTTATAACCGCAATTCTGATTTGTCTAGTCTTTTTTCTCGTTAAGGTCTACTGTAATGGAATACCATCAACAAGCTGAACCAACCTATGATACAATTAACCAAGCTACTTCAGATAGAAACGAGGGACAACCGGTGCTTGCCATCATCTACGACTTAGAAATGACCGTTAATCGTAAAAAAGGAGAACCTTCTGAGATCATCGAGATCGGCGCCGTTAAGGTCAGCACGATCAATGGGAAACCAGAAATTATCGATAAATATCAATCCTTTGTTCGGCCCGTCTATACCCCACGGTTATCTTCGGATACTGAGGATTTTACCGGCATCACGCAAGCCGACGTTCATCAGGCCAGTGCGCTGCAAGATGTGCTGGATTCCTTTATCGCATGGATAGACAGTGACGAATATGCCCTGCTGTCTTGGGGAGAAGACGACAAAGTGCAGTTTGTGAAAGAATGCCGGGATAAGAAGATTCCTCTTCATTGGCTCATGAACTACACGAATCTTCAGAAGCAGGTAACCACGCTTATGAAACGCAATAAAAATCAACAAATTGGGCTAAAAGCCGCACTTGAGGCGCTCGATATCTCCTTTGTCGGAGATCATCACCGCGCGCTTGACGATGCTTATAATACCGCCCTCATCTATTTACACTTTGCGGATCATATTAAGCTCCATCTAAATGAGACCTCAGACTACGAAACGTACAAGTCTGAACTTATCTATCAGGATGAAGAAGAGACGGAAGACGATCGCTTATCGAAAAGTCCATTTGCAGCGCTAGCCAGCATGAATCTCCCAAATCGGAATTAAGTATATCCCTTTTCAAGGGTGGCTCGTTCTTTCCATAATGAAAATAAGAAGCCCGCGATGACGATATCGGGGCTTCTTTGCTATGAAGCTTTCGATTAATAGCTGTTCATAACCGCTGGGTCTGGACCAACGCGCTTGTCTTGATTCAACGCATGAATTTGAGCCATGTCATCTTGAGTCAATTCGAAGTCAAATACATCGAAGTTCTCTTTGATGCGAGATGGCGTGATGGATTTTGGAATCACAATGTTGCCGATCTGCAAATGCCAGCGAATGATAACTTGAGCTGCAGTCTTGCCGTGCTTGCTTGCAATAGAGAGGATGTCCTCATTCGTAAGAATGTCCCCGCCCTGCATCAATGGGCTCCATGCTTCCAAAATGATATTGTGCTTCGCGCAGAACTCGCGAAGTTCATGCTGTGCAAGTCGAGGATGGCATTCCACTTGGTTGACAACTGGAACAACTGAAGTCTCGCTCAACAGCTTCTCCAAGAATTCAATCGGGAAGTTCGAAACGCCGATTGCACGAACGCGTCCATCCGCATAGAGCTTCTCCAACGCTTTGTATGTATCCACATATAGATCGCGTTCAGGCACAGGCCAATGAACGAGGTAAAGATCTACGTAGTCCAAGCCAAGCTTGCTCAAGCTCGTCTCAAATGCTTTAAGCGTTTCTTCGTACCCTTGATCCGAGTTCCATACTTTCGTTGTTACAAAAATCTCTTCACGAGGTACTCCGGATTGCTTGATCGCTTCACCGACACCCGCTTCGTTGCCGTAAATGGCCGCCGTATCAATATGACGGTATCCAACCTCAAGCGCCGTCTTCACGGAATCAACAACCTGACTGCCTTCTTCTACGCGCCATACGCCAAGCCCCAATTGAGGCATCTTTACACCATTGTTTAACGTAACGATCATGTTAGCCCTCCTCTAATGTCCAATCTGACCTTTCTCCTTTTTCAGTATAGTATTAACTGCATGTTGAAGCAAACATATCCTTTCAATAATTAGGCAACTATCTATTCCTCATATGAATGAACTCATTTGATGATGAAGATACCCCTTTTTTCTAAAATGAGAACAAGTGGAAATTGAATCCATTTCTTGTTGACACTGCTATTTCGCACTGATAACATACAAGCAAATATATATCCGATAATTTTCATCGGAATGGTTTTAGATAAAAGAAAGGGAGGACTTATCATGAGCGTACAACGGTCACCACAGGAGCCGCGCATGGAGCTATTAAGCTTGGATCAAGAGGAGATCCAATGGCTTTGCCGCATAACCGATCAGCTTCGCGATCTTAAATTCGGTTCTCTTCATATCGTCATTCATGAGGGACGAATCGTGCAATTAGAACGGACGGAGAAGCATCGTTACGACATGAATGAGGCCATCTCGCTCTACAAAGAAAAAGGGGGGAAATCCAATGTTACAACTAAATCAGGCACAAAAAAAAGCCGCAAGTAAAAACCGCAATCGAATCGCAGCTGCCATTGTGCTGAGCCTGCTCTTTACGATCGTAAACGGCTGCTCGACCCAAGGCGCAAAGGATGAAGCGGAGCCTGGGACTGATTCAATAACCGGCAAGACGATTGAGCTTCAAAATGTATCCTACGACCCTACCCGCGAGCTGTATGCAGAATATAACCAGGCGTTCCAAGCGTATTGGAAAGAAAAGACCGGCGATACCGTTACAGTGAAGCAATCTCACGGCGGCAGCGGCAAGCAAGCCCGTTCCGTTATCGATGGCCAGAAGGCGGATGTTGTGACTTTGGCACTTGGCTACGATATCCAAGCGATTCAGGAGGCGGGGCTCATTCAAGAAGGCTGGCAGCAGGAATTCAAAGACAACAGCGCCCCCTACACCTCCACCATCGTCTTCCTTGTGCGCAAAGGCAATCCAAAAAGCATCAAGGATTGGAACGACCTCACACGCGAGGATGTCTCAGTCATCACACCCAATCCTAAAACTTCAGGCGGAGCACGATGGAATTACTTAGCCGCTTGGGGATATGCCCTGAAGCACAACAATCAGGATGAAGAAAAGGCAAAAGAATTCATCAAGCAGCTGTTCAAGCGGGTTCCGGTTCTTGACTCTGGTGCCAGAGGCTCCACGACCACCTTCGTCGAGCGTGAGCTGGGGGATGTCCTGATCTCTTGGGAAAATGAAGCCTTTCTTGCAGTAAATGAACTTGGTAAAGACAAATTTGATATTGTCATTCCTTCCTTAAGCATACTCGCAGAACCTCCTGTTGCAGTTGTTGATAAAAATGTTGAGGGCAAAGGCACGGCTGAAGCTGCCAAAGCCTATCTCGAATATCTTTATTCCGACGAAGCACAGGAGATTGTAGCCAAGCATTACTACCGTCCGCGCAATGTCGACGTGGCTAAGAAATACGAATCCACCTTCCCGAACATCGAGCTGTTGACGATCGATAAGGACTTCGGCGGTTGGAGCGAAGCCCAGAAGAAGCACTTTGCTGACGGCGGCGTCTTCGATCAAATCTATACCGGCCAGTAATGGATGAGGACTCTATGATGACATCCTATCAAGCCGTCTCCACCAAACCTAAGACTAAGCCGTATCGTATTCTGCCAGGCTTTCGACTCACCTTGGGCTTTACGCTTATCTACTTGTCACTTGTCGTGCTTATTCCGCTCTCTACTATCGTTCTTGAATCCTCTCAGCTGAGCGGTTCCGCCTTCTTGCAGCTTATCACGGATAAGCGAGTCCTAAGCGCCTATAAGATCAGCCTGCTGACCTCCCTATGTGCCGCTCTATTCAATGTGGGACTTGGAGTGCTTACCGCATGGGTGCTCGTTCGATATTCATTTCCAGGAAAAAAGATCATTAACGGCATCATAGATCTGCCGTTTGCCTTGCCTACAGCAGTTGCAGGCATAAGCTTAACCGCCATTTACGCTGAGAACGGCTGGGTCGGGCGATTCTTTTATGCGCTTGGCATCCCTAGCGCCTACTCTGCGCTTGGCATCACGATTGCTCTGATCTTCATCGGACTGCCCTTCATCGTTCGAACCGTACAGCCTGTTCTGGAACAATGGGACACGGAGACGGAAGAAGCAGCAGCCATTCTTGGCGCGTACCGTCTTCGAACCTTTACAAGAATTATACTGCCGCAGCTCGTCCCGGCGATTCTAACCGGATTCACCCTCGCCTTTGCACGAGGCATTGGAGAGTATGGCTCTGTCATCTTCATTTCAGGAAATATGCCGTTTAAGACGGAGATCGCACCGCTTCTCATGATGACAAAGCTTGAGCAATTCGATTATCCGGGGGCAACGGCTATTGCTCTGATCATGCTCATTCTCTCCTTTGTCCTGCTGCTCTTCATGAATCTCATCCAATGGCGTTACTCGAAGCGATGGGGAAGCTTGTAAGCTTAAGCGAACATTTGAGAAAAAGGAGAACCTGAATACATGTCTACGAAAGAAGGAACCTTAACGGAATTCCTCCCGCATCATGGGAGACCGCCTTCTAAATCTTTCTCCGTTACCAGTGAATCCGATACGGTCCGGCGACTGTTAATCGGCACAATGCTGTTATTAATAACCCTTGTGCTCATCCTGCCGCTTATTGCCGTATTCTCGCAAGCGTTGAAGAAAGGCGTGGATGTGTTTATCGCATCGCTGACCGATCCTGATGCGTGGGCTGCCATACGCCTTACCCTGACAATCGCGCTTGTCGTTGTCCCGCTGAATGCGATATTCGGCATCGCAGCTGCTTGGTGTATTACGAAGTTCTCCTTTAGAGGAAAACGACTTCTAGTCTCACTTATCGATGTCCCCTTTTCCGTGTCTCCCGTCATCGCAGGCTTTATCTTCATCCTGCTGTTCGGAGCACATGGCTGGTTCGGGCCTTGGCTTGCCGAGCATGGGCTGCAAATCATCTTCTCTTGGCCTGGAATCGTCCTAGGCACTTTATTCGTAACCTTTCCATTTGTGGCAAGGGAGCTTATTCCGCTCATGCAGGCACAGGGAACACAGGAAGAAGAAGCCGCCACAACTTTAGGGGCTACAGGCTGGAGGCTGTTCACACGAATTACGCTGCCTAATATCAAGTGGGGACTCTTATATGGCATTGTGATCTGTAATGCTAGAGCCATGGGAGAATTCGGAGCGGTCTCCGTAGTATCAGGTCATATTCGAGGAGAGACCAACACGATCCCGCTGCACATCGAGATCCTTTATAATGAGTATCAATTTTCTGCAGCATTTGCCGTCGCTTCTTTGCTTGTTCTGCTTGCATGCCTTACGCTCATTCTGCAGCATTGGCTCGATCGCAAGCGACAATTGCATTAGTTTATAGACAGATTTAAAAAAAGAGCCGCAATAATATGTCTGCGGCTCTTCCCTATTATTCAGCAAAGAATTCAGAAATCGGATTATACGTATATTGTTCCTTTAACACCGTTCCTTCTGCTTTATAGACCATGTATTGATACAAGTTGTTCGTAGCACCCATTGTCTTATATGCGGCCATAGGCAGGAATTGCTCTTCGCCCTTTGCACTCGCTTGATCACCTGTCCAGAAGTAATGAACGACCAATCGATCCTTGTTGTATGGATGTACGACGCCATAGGCACCATATACATTCGATTGCTTCATCATCTCTTTCCATGGGAATTTCGCTTCCGAAGCTTTTTTTACCATCTGCGGCTTTAAGGCTTGTACAAATGCATTTTTATTCGGATTCCCTATAGCAATCACATTGCTCTTCGCTAGCGTAGATTCCAGCTCTTTCTTTACTGCCTGACGCTCTGTAAGCACAAGTGGTTTTACACCAACCATGCTGAACATGTTGTTAAATCCTTCGAGAACGATCTGCTGCTGCTTTTGCGCCTGCTTGCTGACTCCATCTGCCAAGACAATGACAACAGGCTCGCCATGTATGGCCTTCTTCATCACGTTAACCATTGTATATTTCGGAAGATCAGTAAATCCACTTAAGATATTGTCATAGAGTTGAGTGGTTGTTAACTTCATGTATTCCTGCATCTCTTGTTCGGTCATTGCATATTTCGGATTCAAATCATAGTTCGGTTGATTAAGGTTCTTATCCATGAGATCGCGAGCCTCTTTACCGAGCTGATCCTCAATAGTCTGCAATAAGCCGTCTACCGTTGCATTTTTATACGCATACCGATTAAAGTATTCCTTCATAAAGGCGTCAAATTTCGATTCCCCTACTGTGCGGTACAACTCATAAATCGCCTGACGTCCTTTTTGGTAGAACAAGAGATTGGACATATCTACTGATTCTTCGTTTGTCGAGTTTATCTTTTGGTCGACAGGGCCGTTTGGCAATCGAATGGCATTAAAACCAGAGAGCTTGCTGCCCTCCTTCTCATAAAAGTAACTCATCGCAAAATCAGCAAAGCCCTCATCCAAGAAGGACTCGTTCTCTGAATCATTCCCGATCATGGAGTGGAACCATTGGTGTGCAATCTCATGCACAAGCACAGAATCATCTGCTGGATTCGACGATACTTGAATAGGGCCCATTTGTACAAGACGGGAGAATTCAACAGCCACACCCTGCACATAAGATTCAACGACACGGAACTCAGGGTAACCGTAAGGGCCGAATTTTTCGCTAAAGAAGTCCAATACATGCAATACATGATCTAAGTATTGTTGGATCACTTGATCTTTTTTGGGATCATTCTTTTCATTCAAATAAAAATACTCAACCGTTCTGCCATTCTTCGTCTTGCTGGCTTTCTTGAAGTTCTCACTTGCGAAGAACACCAATTCTCTTGTGTTGTCCGCCTTTGCCGTCATAATTTTGCGGCCGTCCCCGGTTTTCGTTTCCGTCAGATCTCCTGGCATCGCCACAACCATGTTCTCCGGAACATTCAAGCTTACCTTATAGTCTGCCACATCATAATAGTCTGTTTCAAAATGCGTGCTGTAAGGCTCCTTCGCCCAGCTGTGCGTTGTATCATTGTACACAGAAGCAACAGGGAACCAATGAGCTCCATTAACCAAGTCTTTATATTCAGACAAACGCTGCATGCCGAATGGAATCTTCGTCTTGTATTTCATCTCCAGCGTAATCTCACTGTTGCTGTCCAATCCTTTCGGAAGCTCAACGGTTAGTACTTGATTTACCTTTTTAAATGCAAGGGCTTGTCCCGTTGAAGCATCCTTTACTTCTTTGATATCTATACCTCCTAAGAAGTCCTCAGGCTTCATATCTGGATTCTCTTTTGCAATCAGCTCATTGTTTTTCTTAAACATCGTCGTTTGTGTATCCTTTGAGCGGTTTGCGTCTGCAAAGAGACGGAACACGACCTGATCAAGCTTGTCCTTCGATTGATTTCGATACTTCACCTTTTGGGTAGCTGTAATCAGTCTTTCTTGAGCATGAAGCGTCGCTTGAATATCATACTGAATATGTGGCGCCTGCTGCTTATTAGCGAGGTCGTTTGCTTGTGGGAACTTGGTGGATGAACGAGATGCGGATTCATCCAGCGCATAGGCAGTGCTGCTGCTCGAATATGGCGTTGCCAGCAGCGATAAGGCCATCGTCAGTGACAAAGCACTTAACATCAGTCGACGTCCTGATTTGTTCATTGTTGCTCACTCCTCATGATGAAAGATTAATGAATATGTATTAAAGTATAGGACTGATGTGGGTCGTGAGCTATTGATTTACCTTATGTATCCTTACAATGTTGTCAGGTAGCCATCAAAAAGAAAAAGGGATTGTTTCTCATCCCGAGAACAGTCCCTATCGCAACAAAATGCTATTATTCTACATCTACACGCGTCGGCGTTGGCGTAACGCCTGGATACTCGTAGTTAAGCGGCTCATCGAATGTAATATAATCAAGATTAACCGTTAAGAGAATGATGCGCTGACCCGTAACAGGATCACTGATAATGATGTGATCGCGCCCTGCCGCTTCGACTACACCGCGGAAAATCTTCGCATTCCATTCTCTGTTGTTCTCATAGGTCATATAGAACGTTCCGACCTTGCCCAAGTTCAAGCGAAGAATGTTCTCCACATAGGACTGCTCGAAGCTGAACGGCACGACTGCACCTGTTGGCGTCATCAAATCACCGCTGCTTACTGGCGGCGGCACAACACCTTGTTGGGCTTGGGGCATCATCTGAGGCTGAACTTGCGGCCATTGCTGTACGCCTTGTTGAGCATAGCTTGGTTGCGTATAGGGAACCGGTGTTGGATGCCCTCCTCCACAGCCGCAGCCCGATCTTGGGACTACAGGATAAGAAGGATACAGCTGCTGAACTTGCGGTTGATACATGTTATATGCCATTACATCTCTCTCCTCTTTTATCAATCTTATCTCTTGTGCGCAAGGAACCTATCGATAAACTGACGGACAATCTTCTCCAGAAGGGGCAAAGAAACAGTGGGCTTTAAAGCGGCCTGTATTCTGCTGATTGTACCAGGTTGGAGGACAACTGCCCGCTGGACGGAAAAACCATAAAGAATTGGATGCAGGCCATATCTTTTCACCATTTACAACACGCTGAGCCAGACGAACATCACGATCTCTAGCCCGCTGATAAAAGTAGCTTTTCTGCACCGCCTCGAACCCGCCTGGATTCTGATACACCATATCGTCTACACTTCGAATATTGCGAAAGTCCAAACAGTTTCCTAATATGCGATTCACTCCAACATTACCGACCATAAGCATCCCCTGCTCGCCTTCGCCTTCTGCTTCAGCACGCATAAGCCTCGCCAAGGTTCTTACATCGTTGGAGTTGGTCTTGATCACTGCCATATCTCGTTATCCCTCCCTTCACACGTTACCATCATATGTGCAATGGCCCATTTGGTGACTATGAACCTTTGATAACCCAAAGCGTTATGCCAAGGTCTTTATTCATGCAAAAAAAGGAGCCTTCTAAATGAAGGCTCCTTATCTATAAAGAAGATGTGACTGATGAAATTAAACCAAAGAGAAGTGACGCTTTACGCTTTCTGTTGCACGAACTTTTGCAGCTTCAAGAAGTTCTTCTGCTTTGTCAGGAGTTGCGTTCATGCCTTCAACAACAACGTTTTCGTACTCAGTAATACCGATGAAGCCCATAACAGCTTGCAAGTAGTTGTTCGCGAATTGGAAGCCAGGCGCTTGGGAGTAGTCTCCGCCACGAGCTTCGATGTGAACAACTTTTTTATCTCCAACAAGGCCTTGAGGACCTTCAGCAGTGTAACGGAATGTACGGCCTGCGATTACAACGTTGTCGATATATGCTTTAAGAAGTGGTGGGTAGCTCAAGTTCCACATTGCAGAAACGAATACAACCATGTCTG
Organism: Paenibacillus sp. 1001270B_150601_E10; assembly: GCF_015558675.1. Lineage (GTDB taxonomy): Bacteria > Bacillota > Bacilli > Paenibacillales > Paenibacillaceae > Paenibacillus_B. Next base: position 989,722 of record NZ_JADMOL010000001.1, read on the forward strand.
CAGCGAGGAATTGCTCCAGGATTTCGTTCATGCGGCCAAGCACTGCTTGTTGGCCTTGGCTAAGGTCAGCGCCTTGAGCTGCTTTGCCCCATGCGTCCAATACTTCACCGTCAATCAACGGAATGTGCTCTTCGTATAGGTTCACTGTTGTAACTGCAACATCAGCATTTGCTTTGATTTCATTTACATAGTGGCTCGCCAGGCGAAGACCGTAAGACATGGATTCTGGTTTTGGATTGGAGTTAACTACTAATACTTTTTTCATACAAGGAATACCTCACTTTTCAGCTGTTATTATGTGATTAAAAATCATTTACTTACTTTTGATTAGTATCTTATCTCGAACCAAAGACATTGTCAAGAACTATAATTATATTTTTTTGTCGATGACACACTTTCGAAACAATTATATTTGAAAACTATATATAACAAATTATATATCCACGATATTGTGAAATCAAGTACATATTGTGCAAATGAAAAAGAGCGACCCCTGTAAAGAGTCGCCCTTCAAGAACTGATTGAAGTTTTTTCAACCTACATTCCGTCTATTAGTTAGACGAATCATTTACTAAGGAGGTAATGCTAGTTGCATCAGAAGCAGTCAAGCTGGAATCATCAACATCTTGCGTCGAAGCAGTGATGCTGGATACAGTGCCAGTTGGCTGGAAGCTTTGTGGTACCACATTGCTTTGTGCACCTTGCGTTTGTGCCGTGACGCTTTGCACTTGACCGTATGGTTGGAAGCTTTGCGGTACCACATTATTTTGTGCGCCATGCGTTTGAGCTGTGACGCTTTGCACTTGACCGTATGGTTGGAAGCTTTGCGGTACCACATTGTTATGTGCGCCATGCGTTTGAGCTGTGACGCTTTGCACCTGACCGTATGGTTGGAAGCTTTGCGGCACCACATTGTTATGTGCACCATGCGTTTGTGCCGTGACGCTTTGCACCTGACCGTATGGTTGGAAGCTTTGCGGCACCACATTGTTATGTGCGCCATGTGTTTGTGCCGTGATGCTTTGCACTTGACCGTATGGTTGGAAGCTTTGCGGCACCACATTGTTATGTGCGCCATGCGTTTGAGCTGTGACGCTTTGCACTTGACCGTATGGTTGGAAGCTTTGCGGTAC
>NZ_JADMOL010000001.1:990864-1106140 GCF_015558675.1 Paenibacillus sp. 1001270B_150601_E10
GCGTTTGAGCTGTGACGCTTTGCACTTGACCGTATGGTTGGAAGCTTTGCGGTACGACATTGTTATGTGCGCCATGCGTTTGTGCCGTGATGCTTTGTACTTGACCATATGGTTGGAAGCTTTGCGGTACCACATTGTTATGTGCGCCATGTGTTTGTGCCGTGATGCTTTGCACCTGACCATATGGTTGGAAGCTTTGCGGTACCACATTGTTATGTGCGCCATGTGTTTGTGCGGTGATGCTTTGTACTTGACCAGCTGGTGAATAATTAGAAGTCGCTGATGTGAAGCTTGGTCCAGTATAGCTGAATCCGCTGCCGATATTCGACGTATAGCTTTGCGGAGTTGTGCTGAACGAGGACGCTTCTGCTCCGTATGTAGAGCCTGTGGATTGCGTGAACGAAGTCACCGCACGATTCGTTGGAAAGCCTGTTCCTTGTGATGCTTGCGAATAGAATTCTCCTGATTGTTGCATGGGTATATTCCTCCCTAGATCGCTTAAGGTTATCCATCTGAGCAGTCCTACTCAGCTGACAAACTTATTATTCTTCCAACCTCAGGAATATTATGCATCTATTTATCTTCTTTAAAAGAATTGTAAGTCAGTGATAACCATTGTAAAATAATCGGATATGCATTTCTCCAAAATATGAGCATATTAAGCATTTATTAAGGAAAGGGAGAGGATCCATGTTTGAATGGAGCAACATATGGCGAGGGATGATGATTGGCACGGCTGACTTGATCCCTGGCATTAGCGGAGGTACGATCGCTGTTATTTTAGGATTCTACGACCGTTTAATACAAGCTATTAGCGGGTTTTTCAGTAAGGATTGGAAGAAACATCTTGGCTTTCTAATTCCGCTAGGCATTGGCGTCGTATCCGCCTTACTTATTCTAAGTCGGGTTATGAAATGGCTGCTTGCGAATCATGAACAGCCGACATACTTCTTTTTTATCGGACTCATCTTAGGAATTATTCCTTATCTCTATAAAACAGCAGGCGTAAAGCAAAACTTTGGAGTCCTTCATTACGTTCTATTCGTCTTTGCCACGATTGCAATTGCATTAACAGGCCTGCTTGTCCCAGCCGATGCACACAGCCATGTAGCGGTTGATCTGACCTTTATGTATGGCTTAGGTTTGTTTGGCGCAGGGGCGCTTGCCAGTATGGCCATGCTTCTACCTGGGATCAGCGGCTCCTTTGTGCTCCTATTAATCGGTGTATACCCAGTCGCAATTGAAGCACTGTCTACGTTCAATCTGCCGCTTATCGCCATTATCGGCAGCGGTGTTATCTTTGGATTCGTTCTTAGCAGCAAGCTCATTAAGCATTTGCTTGCCACACATCCTAGTATCATGTATGCAATCATTATCGGAATGGTTGTCGGTTCCCTTTATGTCATCTTCCCTGGATTACCGTCAGGGTTCGCAGCCATTGCCATTAGTTTATTGGCTATGGTGCTTGGTTTATTTTGTTCTCTTAAGCTCGGGAGCAAATAGGAGAAAGCATGCACGCACGAACACACATGACAGGCGGAAGCTATTCACTCTTAGATGGTCATTTTGCCTATTAAGCAAAAAGGTGTCCTCTGCCACGATACATTTCGTGACAAGGGACACCTTCTTATTTTTCGCAGGATTGTTATCTGTTCAATAAGCTTCCTACATATCGCAGCAGTTCATTAGCGCACACCGGGCAGTATCCGTGTTCATCTATCAAGCGCGCCGTTACTTCATTGATTCGCTTCAGTTGATTCTCATCCGGCGTTTTTGTGGAGGTCGTGATCTTTACAATGTCCTTCAGATCTGCAAACAGCTTCTTCTCTACTGCCTCGCGCAGCCGATCATGACTCAAATAATCGAACTTCCGGCCTTTGCGTGAATAGGAGGACAGACGAATCAAGATTTCTTCACGAAACGCCTTCTTCGCGTTCTCGGAGACTCCGATCTGCTCTTCAATCGAACGCATCAAGCGCTCATCTGGATCCATCTCCTCGTCAGTAAGCGGATCGCGGATCTTTTTCCAATTGCAGAAGGCTTCTATGTTATCCAAATAGTTCTCAAACAGCGTCTTTGCCGACTCTTCAAAGGAATAGACGAACGCCTTCTGCACTTCCTTCTTCGCCAGGCCGTCGAACTCTTTTCTGGCTACCGAAATATAGTTCAAATAGCGCTCCCGCTCCTCCTTTGTTATCGACGCATGCTGATCCAACCCGTCCTTCAGCGCTCTCAGCACATCTAGTGCGTTAATGCACTGAAGGTTCTGCTTAATCAAAGCACTGGAGATCCGGTTAATGACATATCTTGGATCAATCCCTGACATGCCTTCCTCTGTAAATTCATTCTGCATTTCCTTCAGATCATTATCTTTATAGCCTTCTACCTCTTCGCCATCATACATTCTCATTTTCTTGACAAGGTCCATACCCTGCTTCTTCGACTCTTTCAATCGCGTCAGTATCGAGAAGATGGCAGATGCCCTTAGCGCGTGCGGTGCAATATGGACATGCTTCATGTCGCTTTGCTCGATCAGCTTGCTGTAGATCTTCTCCTCTTCCGATACCTTAAGATTGTAAGGAATCGGCATAACGATCATCCGAGATTGGAGTGCTTCATTTTTCTTATTGGAAATGAAGGCTTTGTACTCGGATTCGTTGGTATGTGCCACGATGAGTTCATCAGCTGAAATGAGCGCAAACCGCCCTGCCTTGAAGTTGCCCTCCTGTGTCAGGGACAATAGATTCCATAGAAACTTCTCATCGCACTTCAGCATCTCCTGGAATTCCATCAAGCCACGGTTCGCTTTATTTAATTCTCCATCGAATCGGTACGCTCTTGGATCGGATTCCGAGCCGTATTCGGTTATGGTGGAGAAATCAATGCTTCCTGTTAGGTCTGCAATATCCTGCGACTTCGGATCAGAAGGGCTGAACGTCCCAATTCCGATACGGTTCTCTTCGGAGATAAGCACTCTTTCCACCTGCACCTGCTCGATATCTCCGTTATATTCCGTTCGAAGCCTCATCTGGCATGAAGGGCAAAGATTGCCTTCGATGCGAACACCCAGTTCCTTTTCCACTTCAGCACGAAGCTCATTTGGAATCAGATGCAGCGGCTCTTCGTGCATGGGGCAGCCCTTAATCGCGTATACCGCCCCACGCTCTGAACGAGCAAATTGCTCAAGCCCTCTTTTTAGCATCGTTACGATTGTGGACTTCCCTCCGCTTACAGGACCCATCAACAGCAGGATCCGTTTACGGACATCGAGACGCTTCGCCGCAGAGTGAAAGTATTCTTCTACCAGCTTCTCAATAGCACGATCAAGGCCAAAAATTTCTTTCTCAAAAAACTTATATCTAACCTGGCCATCGACTTCCTCGAGACCATGCGACGCAATCATCTCATACACTCTTGCATGAGCGGTCATGGCCGGAGAAGGGTCTCTTCTTAGCAGATCGACGTACTCCTTGAACGTCCCCGTCCAAGTTAAGCGTTCACTCTCGGCGCGGTGCTCTGCAATCCGTTTGAATATGTCCATCCCTCTTACCTCCAATGCTCCCGATTTGCAACACAACCTCCATCGCCGTCATTTCTATTTGTATATTCATGTTGTTGATTACCTAACGGTCACAAGAACGGGTTCGTGTGACCGTCTAGCAAATTTAGTGTATTACATACCTATGCGGCCGCATTGGAATAGTTTCACGAAATTTGTAGGACACCCCTCAATAAAACTGCAGCTGATAATCGGTCATTCCCCCGCTTTCTGCGTGCTATAATGAGAGGGATTGATGGATTCAGGATTTGGCGGATGATGCTTAGCAGGTTCATTCGCAAGAAAGAGGTTACATATGGCGAACAAAGATGGAATGACAACGAAAAAAGCCCCCAAGGCAAGAATGGAGACCGATTTATATCCACCCATCAAACAGTATTGGGAGGAACGGGGGTATGAGGTGCGGGGAGAAGTTAAGCATTGTGATCTCGTGGCGATCCACCCCTCCTCGCCAGAGGTTCCCGTCATTATAGAATTGAAAGCTTCCATAAACTTAACGTTGATTCTTCAAGGTCTAGAACGAATGAAGTCATCCTCTTATGTATATATAGCAGCGGAAAAAAAGCGCGAAGGCAAACAGAGCCGAAAGCGCTGGAGGGGAATAGAGGAACTGTGCCGCAAAGTGGGACTTGGGCTTATAACGGTAACCTTTTATACGAGAAAGAAGCCATTTGTTGAGATTCACTGTGTCCCAGCAGCAGAGACTCTGTCAGAACAGCAGGATCAGCATGCTTTAAGCTATGCACCCGTAAGCAATCCAAACAAGACGAGACAAGCAAGGCTCATCCAAGAATTCAGCGGGAGAAGCGGTGATTACAATGTTGGCGGCAGCACCAAGCGCCCTCTTGTTACCGCTTATCGGGAACGTGCGCTTCGAGTGGCTGAGTCGCTTAGTCAAGGTTGCAGCCGTCCTGTTCAAGCGAAGAATGCAAGCGGTGTTGGCGATGCCGCACAAATTCTAAGACATAATTACTATGGATGGTTCAAACGCATCGAACGCGGAACCTATGCGCTGACAGAAGCCGGGACGCACGCCCTGGAACACTATGCGGACGTGCTGAATGCCCTGCCGACTTCTGTGCAGTCATCGGATCATCAGCCATCATAACGGCCAAGGAATTCCTCGATGGCTTCGCTGAGTCGGCTCATGCCTTCATGAATAATGGCTGGCTCAGCGAAGGAGTAATTAAGGCGCATCGTATTGCGTTTAGGTACCTGCGCATAGAATGGCGCGCCAGGAACGAAGGCCACTCCCTTTTGCACCGCGCATTTTAGGAGCGCATCAGCTTCAAGTCCTTCAGGCAGTTCTACCCAGATGAACATGCCGCCCTGTGGCGTTGTCCACTTTGCATCGCGGTAACAGCGATCTTCTCTTAGATGGGTTGCCATTGTCTCCATACGCTCTCTATAGATATGAGACAGCTTCTCAATATGCGCATCCAAAGAAAAGGTTGCCGATTGCATTAACTCGCTTAAGATGAGCTGGTCCAGTACACTGGAGTGCAAATCGCTGGACTGCTTGCCTCTTGCCATCATGGCAAGAATGCGCTTGTCGCCGACGACGAAGCCTGTTCGAAGGCCTGGAGCAACGGTCTTGCTGAAGGTGCTTGTGTAGATGACCAGCCGGTCCTGAACAGCTCCTTCGAGTGAAGCAATATTCGGAACAGGCTCGCCGCTGAAGCGAAGGTCGCCATAAGGATCGTCTTCCAAGATCAGCACCTCGTGAGCTCTACAGTGATCCAGCAAGGCTTGACGGCGTTCCACGCTCCATACGCGTCCGGTCGGGTTGCTGAACGTCGGCACGACATAAACAAACTTCGGCTGATGCGCCTTAAGCTTCTGTTCCAGATCTTCAACGATCATGCCCTCTTCATCGCTCTTTACACCGATAACTTCAGCCCCGTATAAACGGAGAACCTGCAGGCAAGCCAGATATGTAGGATCTTCTACCAGCACGACATCGCCAGGATTGATAAGCGCCTTGGCAAATAAATCAAGCGTTTGCTGGGAACCGGAAGTAATCATAATTTCATCATGAGATGCTTGAATGTTGCGAACACTGCTTAGTCTTTTCGCAATCTGTTCGCGAAGCGAAATCACGCCTTCTGTTAGACCATATTGCAAAGCTTGTGGCGCTTGAGAAAGGACTTTATCAGCGGCCTCGCGAATATGTTCGATCGGGAACCATTCTTCGGCAGGAAGTCCGCCAGCAAATGAAATAATAGATTGTCCTTGCGTAAGTTTCAATATATCACGGACAGCCGAACTCTCAACGGCCTGAATGCGTGATGAGAACGAATATTGCATCATGAACTCCCCTTTCCATTTCCAAGATCATACACCCAAAACTCGCGTTCTGGCAACGAACTTCTATTACCAATTGTGCGATTATAGTCACATGTAAGCGTATACAAATTCATATTATGTTCTATGCTCTTTCTTTTTTTAATTTATCAAAGGATTCTTTGCTGATTACACCCACCCTTTCGTTCATATCATATACGTTCTTTCTATTCTGAAATGAAACAATAACTCAGGTATTAAGGAGGGAAGCTCATGTCCTTCTCAGCGTGGGATCGCAGCCAGTGGCTGAAGCAGGCTGCAGTGAAAATGCCTGATCTTGTCGTCATTGGCGGCGGCGTGACGGGAGCCGGCATCGCACTGGATGCAGCCGCAAGAGGAATGAATGTTCTGCTTGTAGATAAGCAGGACTTTGCCGCAGGCACAAGCAGCAGGTCGACAAAGCTTATACATGGAGGATTGAGATACCTGCAGCAGGGCGATCTAAAGCTTGTTCGCGAGGTAGGACGCGAACGCGCCATCGCACATCGAAATGCGCCTCATCTCGTTCATGCTGAGCCTATGCTTATTCCGATCCGCAAGGGTGGTGCCCACAGCAAGCTCGCCATCTCGCTTGCTCTCTCCATCTATGATCGGCTGGCACAAGTCAGAAAGCAAGAGAGGCGCCGGATACTCACCGCCGATGAAGCGCTGCTGCATGAACCCTTGCTCTCCGCTGATCAACTAGTTGGAGCAGGCGCCTACTTCGAGTATCGCACAGACGATGCCCGGTTAACGATCAGCCTGTTGAAGACTGCTGTAGAAAAAGGGGCTCGTGCTGTTAATTATGCAAAAGTCGAGCGGTTTCAGTATGATCAGGAGCGCGTCAGCGGCGTCGTCATTCAGGATCTGATCACGAAGCAGTTCTATCGGATTCGGGCGCGCGCCATCGTAAATGCAGCAGGCCCTTGGGTCGATCAGCTTCGAGCTTTGGATTCTTCCAAGCACAATAAGCGCCTGCTCCTCTCGAAAGGCATTCATCTTGTCGTGTCGAGAGAGAAGCTTCCGATTAAGCAAGCAATCTATGCAGAAGCAAGCGATGGACGCATGATTTTCTCCATTCCTCGCGGGTCCATTACTTATATCGGCACCACGGATACCGCCTATACGGGCGAGAAGATCGAAGATCCTCCGATGACGATTGCTGACCGTGATTATTTGCTGCAAGCGATCCATCATATCTTTCCTACTGTTCGGATCAAGGCACAGGATGTCCTGAGTGGCTGGGCTGGACTCCGCCCGCTCATCTATGAGGAAGGCAAATCTCCTTCTGAATGCTCAAGAAAGGATGAGATCTTCGTCTCTCCAAGCGGACTTATTACCATAGCAGGAGGGAAGCTCACAGGATATCGGAAAATGTCGGAGCGAACCGTCGATCGGGTTGCTCGGCTGCTTCATCGCAAGACAGGAAAAAGCTACCCAGCGAGCACAACGGTCCATATTCCTCTGACAGGTTCTATCCATGGTACAATGAAGGAATACATACTTTCCTTTCATAACAAGCTGCCATCCAACCTGTCGACATCCGTGTTCCAAGCTTGGGTGGAGCGATATGGTACAACAGCAGAGCAGCTTGTTCAATGGTATAAGGAGCAGTATGACGAACTCATAGGGGCAAGAAATGCTGACGCCATTCATACACCGCTCACACTCGAATGGCTTGCTGAGCTTCACCATGCCGTTCATCACGAGATGGCTGTCACCCCTGCCGACTTTATTGTCCGGCGAACAGGGCTCGTTCCTTTTGATATTAAGCATGCACAGCATATCTTAAATGGTGTATCATCAATAATGGCATCCTGGCTTCATTGGAGTACCAGGCAGACCGAACAGCATAAGCAGGAGGCGCTTCTTGCTATCCAGCACGCTACGTTATTTGAAAATGAATGAAGAGTCTATATTAGTTGAACGAACGCGGCTCTCTCCAATACTTCACACTTCCCTTTTAACCATGCGGATAGAGCCTGTTCTGATGATGTAGAGCCGCCCCGAGGTTTATGTTCTATAGATAAGACAACGTTAGAACCATCTCCTCTGTGTTCTATAAATGCAAGGTTCAACGAATATAGAAGGAGGTACCTATTGTATGAGCACTTATATCCTAGCCCTTGACCAAGGCACAACAAGCTCTCGTGCGGCTCTAGTGGATAAGCAAGGCCGCATTCGGCATATGGTCCAACATGAGATTACTCAATATTATCCAGAACCAGGCTGGGTAGAGCATGATCCAATGGAGATTATCCATAGCTTAAACCAAGCGATTCAGGACTGCCTCGAACAAGCGAGCATAGAACCTAAGCAGATCGCAGCCATCGGCATTACGAATCAGCGTGAAACCACGATCCTTTGGGATACACATACGGGACAGCCGATTGGCCGTGCCATCGTGTGGCAGTCTAGACAGTCGCAGCCCATTTGCACAGCATTAAAGGACGCAGGCCATGAGCCCTTCTTTCGAGAACGGACTGGTCTTCTGCTTGACCCCTACTTCTCAGGTACAAAGGTTCGTTATCTGCTTGACCAGCATAGCAGCATACGTGAACGCGCTTCGCATGGAGACATTCTCTTCGGTACCGTGGACAGTTGGATCATCTGGCACCTGACGAATCGCAAGAAGCACGTCACGGACCATTCAAACGCTTCACGTACATTAATGTACAATATACATACGCAAGACTGGGATGACGAGCTGCTCCGACTGCTTGATATTCCTGCTTCCATGCTGCCGAAGCTTTGAGGCAACGCTGAACTCATCGGCACCGTGCAGAATCACTCCTGTCTTCTCGATGGAACGCCTATTACAGGAATCGCCGGGGATCAACAAGCAGCTCTATTCGGGCAGGCATGCTTTCACAGCGGCATGGCGAAGAACACCTATGGTACAGGGTGCTTTCTGCTGATGAACACCGGTTCTACTGCTGTAGCTTCTCAGCATGGACTGCTTACCTCAGTCGGCTGGAAATTGCAAGGCCAAGTCACTTACGTGCTGGAAGGCAGCATCTTTATTGCCGGCTCAGCCGTCCAATGGCTGCGAGATGGCCTTCAGATCATACAGTCCGCTTCTGACACGGATACGATCGCAGAAGAACTTCAATCTGCGGAGGGCGTGTACGTGGTGCCTGCGTTTGTCGGACTAGGGGCACCTTATTGGGAGAGCGATGTGAGGGGAGCCATCTTTGGATTGACTCGCGGTACAGAGCGCAAGCACCTCGTAAGAGGCGTGCTGGAATCCATCGCCTATCAAACACGCGACGTCCTCACGGCAATGGAAGCAGATGCAGAGCTTTCCTTGCATACATTGAAGGTTGATGGTGGCGCAACCTCCAACCCGTTCTTAATGCAGTTCCAAAGTGACATCTTAAATGTTCCGGTAGAGCGGGCGGCACAGCATGAAACAACGGTCCTTGGAGCAGCCTATTTTGCAGGTCTTGGCGCAGGCCTATGGAGCAATTACCAAGAACTTGCTAAGCAATGGCAGGCAAGCCAGCAATATCAGCCTCGAATGCTAGAAGAGCTCCGAGATTCGCTGTATGATGGATGGAAGCGAGCCGTTCGGGCGGCAATTTCATTTTAAGACCAGCGCAAATATTCATGCTGCAAGTTTAACTTTATAAAGCCTTTCAAGAAAGAATGAAGCCGTGCTTCCTCTTCCTTGAAAGGCTTTTTACGTTCCCAGCGTGCAATCATCATCAATGGAGGTATCTCGCCTTTCGTGCACAGCCTATCTCTATCGTTCATGGGTTGAACCGTCTGACAGAAGAGATTACGGCCATACTTCTCCCTTGAAATAACTCAATCTCCAATTTTTCTATAGAACTAGTAAATATGACTCATGCATCCAATTATGCATTCTAAAAATACATTTTCTATTATTTTACATTTTATAAGTGCGGCTGTACTTTTGATTTCTTCACCGTAAGGCGTACTAGGCTAACGTTATTCTTCATTTTTCTAGCTCTAATACCATGAATATTTCCGAGGAAATATTTATTTTCATGCAGGATTATTCCTCATTAATGAGGTACTTTATCGACAAATATATACACGACTTCCGACCTTTTGTCACCCCTTGACAGTCATGGTAGAATGATAGAATGAATTTGAAGAGGAGTCCTGCAGTAGGACTCTATGTTTTGAGGTGATGGATAGATGCAGCCTTCTTTGGAACCCCGCCCTTCAACCGAAAAGAGAACCCGAACGAAGGATCAAAAAGTCAATCCGTTATGGTTTTTGCTATTTTGGGTTGTCATGATTGGAGTAGGCATTACTGCCACTTATTTTTATAGCCAGCATATGAAGGAAAGCATGCTGAAGCAGTTGGAGGTTCAAACCGCACAGCAAATCGCAACCGTTCAGAAGAGCTATGAAGATCAGCTGAAGCAAATGAACGGCAAGCTGGATGAGATGCAGAGCAAGATTCAATCGTTTAATGAGCTGCTGACCTTTACGAAGGACAACGCTTCGAATAAGACGGACAACAGCAACAAGCTCTATACACAGCTTAATGAAGTGAAAAAGCAGCTGGATGAACTGAAGAAGAAAATGGATCTATTGAAGTAAGGGGGAATGCTCATGTTGAATATCAAACAGGTAAACCGTACCTTTATGATGATCATCGCCCCCTTCGTCGGCATGATGCTCTGGATGCTCTTTTCGTCCTTATCTGTTCAGCTACATACACCTTCAGTAAGCATACCAACTCTAGATGACTGGAATGTGAAACATTCACAAATTATGCAAGGTTTGGATGGTGCAGATTCCTCAGTCCATTATACCGTTGATACCATAAAGCGCAGTTCCACCTTGTACAATCAAATCACGACGGTCACCGGAAATATCGTCGATACTGCTGCCTCGCAAGCAAAACGGCCAGAGACGATCTATAATCGTCGCATTACCGCGAAGCTCGGCACCCCTATCGATTCCGTAAATAGCGATAAACTCACTGCAGAACTGTATCGCATTCACCAGCCAACCTATTCAGGCTATGCGCTGAAAGTGAAGCTGAAGGACACTTCAGCTATGACGATGTCGCTTGGATATGACAAGTATGGCGGATCAGAAACGACCATGCAGGCCGTCAATCGTTACGGAGCCGTTGCTGGAGTCAATGCAGGCGGGTTCGCGGATGGCGGAGGCAAGCGTTATCCTTTAAGCACAACGGTGCTGAATGGAAACTATATTTCTGGGTTTGAGTCCACATATAAGGACCTTACATTTGTCGGAATGGACAAGCAGGGAAGCTTGATCGGCGGCAAATTCCATGCAAAGGAACAGCTTGACCAGCTGGACCCGGCCTTTGGCGCGACCTTCGTGCCGCAGCTGCTTAGCCGAGGCATTAAGCTGACGATACCGGAGAAATGGAACTCGTCACCGCTTCGCGCTCCGCGTACTGTTATCGGCAACTACAAAGATGACCAACTTTTGTTTTTGGTTATCGACGGATACAATGAGAGCGGAAGCTCCGGCGCCACCTTATCCGAAATGCAGCAAAAGATGGCGAATCTAGGTGTGCAGGATGCTTACAACTTGGATGGCGGAGGATCCTCATCCTTGATCTTTAAAGGAAGAGTCGTGAACTCTCCTTCTGACGGACAGCTTAGGCCTTTGCCTACTCACTTTCTCTTTTTCAAATAGTCGCATTCCTTGATTAGAATGTATTTCCTTTTTGGAATGTTTTGGTTATAATGTAGGAAGTCTAGTTGGAGGTGTGCAGCATGTCCTTGACTTTCTGGATTATTATGCTCGTTCTCGTCATGTTCTTAACGGCGATTCTTACATCTGGCTACAATGAGGACAAGACTAAGGGACTCTAATGGAATGAAGAAGACTTCTCGCGTAAGATCGGGGAGTCTTTTTCTTTTCCCTGCAAAATGAAATTGACCTGCACCAGCGACCTCTTCCCCTAGGAGTAATCGCAGTGCAGGCCAATGATTGGACTAACGTTTTAACGAATAAGTGCTATTATCTTACGAGATGCATCATATCACTCATACATTGCGTGCATATGTATCGTTCTTTGAATTCAGCGACTTCATCCATAGAGCCGCAGAATACGCATTTGGGACGATAACGCTCTAAAATAATATGGTCGCCTTGAACCAATATTTCGACAGGATCCCCTTCATTCATCTGATAACGCTTTCTGAGCGACTTCGGAAGAACAATGCGTCCTAATTGGTCAACTTTGCGGACAACACCGGCAGGTTTCATCAGTAACACCTCTCTTATATATGTTCTATCTCATGCTTACCCTTGATAACGCTGCCTGAATAACTTCGATAAAGATTAGTAGATTCCTGCTGAATATTGTCAATTGTTGAAATTTAATATTCGATAAAGTAAATCTTCTAACTTTTTTCGAAATTGACCCCCATATAATTAAATGTAAAATGAACCTGCATTATGCAAGTTCAGGGAAGTCTAGCTGTCTTAACGCCTCATAGACGACGATGGCAGCAGAGTTGGATAAATTCAGCGATCTAACCTTGTCACTCATTGGCATCTTCATGCAAGTTTCACGGTTAGCCTCAATGATCTCCATCGGAAGTCCTTTTGTTTCTTTGCCGAATACAAAGAAATCTCCGTCTTGATATTGAAAATCCGTATAATACTTGTCCGCCTTCGTCGTCGCATAGAAGAATCTTGATCCTGCATACTTTTCCATCACTTCTGCAAATGAATCATGATATTCAATTTGGACGGCATACCAGTAGTCAAGACCGGCACGCTTTAGGGTGCGATCATCGGTATTAAAGCCTAGCGGCCGGACGAGATGCAGGTGAATGCCTGTCGCCGCACAGGTCCTTGCAATATTTCCTGTATTCGCTGGAATCTCCGGTTCAACCAGCACAATGTGTAAAGCCATGTTTTGCTCACCTCACAATTAGTCCTATCTATTATACACGATTTTTGAATGGACGAGTCGAGGGAGCCGAGTTCAATCCAATTTGCATCATTCTATCGCCTATCCCCCAGTCTTTCCGCTGAGTCAACCATCACGGACCGACCGAGGCTGCTTCTTGGCTTTCTTCATGTTATCCATAACATTCTCATTCATTTAAGCAGCTTATCACAATGCCACAATCCATGGGATGAATAAATATACATCTAGAGACTGACCTAACAATCGGCTCTAGGTTCGTGTTGATGTTAACGCTATCATGATAGTATGTTAACATATTCATGCGATGTAGGGTTCTGGATCATCAATATGCCAATCGCATAGATAGAGAAAATCGAACAGGAGATGGGGATATGACAGTTAAGAAGAGATCGACTTTTCGTCGGCTTCTTCCGTACATGGGGAAGTATAAGGGTTCTTATGCAGGATTAAGTGTAACGATGGTATTTGATATTGGGCTCAATCTAGCCTTCGCTTGGTTTCTCGCCGCCGTATTGGATGCTGCTGTATCATATCAAACGGAAAAATGGGGAGGGCTCATCCTTATCGGTCTAGGTATCCTTATCTTGATGACCATGACGTACTTCACAGATATCTATTTGAAGAATTCCGTTGCCGCGCGTTTACGTAATGATCTTCGGCAGGAGTCGTTAAGCCATATTTTGAGATATCCGTTTGCGCATTTTCATACCAAGCATTCCGGCGATCTTATGTCTCGAATGACGAACGACAATGCCACGATTGGCGGAGCATGCTCATTTACGTTGATGGATTTGATTCGGAATCCATTGCTCGCCTTGTTTTCCTTTATCTATTTGTCACTCATCCATTGGCAGCTTGCCTTAATCTGTCTTTCAATGGGGCCTATCATGCTCATCATGGGAGCATTGTTTGGCAAGATTATGCGCCGAATCAGTCAACAAATTCAGGAGCAGAAGTCCGAAACGACGACGATCCTTCAAGATATTCTGCAATCGTTTATGGTATTGAAAACATTCGGCTTAGAACGGAAGCTGTTTGGCCGCTACCAGCAAAATAGCAACAGGATCGTTGCAAGCGAAATCAAAGAAGCTCGCATTCATGGGTTTGCGCACGGCATGGGCGCATTTGTTAACTTTCTAACATTCATGATCGCCATTCTTATGGCCGGTTATTATGTTGCAACAGGCTCTCTTGAGGTAGGAGCAATGGGTGCCTTTATTCAGCTCATGAACTTCTTGGTGAACCCGTTCACACAGCTTCCAAGCACATGGGCGAATCTTCAACAGGCACTAGGCGGTGCAGACCGCGTATTTGAGGTCATTGACGGACCTGCGGAATATGAAGACATCCCGACTTCTCCTAAGCCAAGCAAACAATCTGTAAGCCTAGAGCTTCAGAATGTTACCTTCCGTTATAGCGAAGAGGAGGAAAAAAACATCTTGGAGCAAGTGAATTTCAAGGCCAAAGCTGGACAAACCGTTGCAATAGTCGGACCTAGCGGAGGCGGCAAATCGACCTTGTTCAAGCTCCTGCTTGGCTTCTACCCATTAAACAAAGGCCAGGTTCGATTAAATAACCGTGAAATAGATGCACTTCCGCTTGAGGAGTGGCGCAGCCATTTTGCATACGTGCCTCAAGAGACGTACTTATTCAGCGGCTCTATTCGAGACAATTTGCTTGATGGGAACGAGCATGCAACCGATGCTGAGCTTGAAGAAGCTCTGAAACAGGCCAATGCCTATGACTTCGTCAAAGAGCTGCCGCAAGGCATCCATACGTATGTCGGCGAAAAAGGAACACGTCTGTCTGGCGGTCAAAAGCAGCGCATTGCGATCGCACGGGCTATTCTGCGGGACGCTCCAATCCTGCTCTTAGATGAGGCTACAGCCGCTCTCGACAATGAATCTGAAGTGCTCGTTCAACAAGCCCTAACCCGTCTGATGAAGACACGCACTACGCTGGTTATCGCGCACCGATTAACGACGATCCAGCATGCGGACGAAATTCTTGTTCTCGAAAATGGCCAAATTGTAGAACGGGGTACACACGAAGAGCTCTTAGATCAATGCGGCAAGTACTCGGAGCTGTATCATCGACATACAGACGAGCTCATTTCTGCATAATTTAGTTAACATTTTACATCCCGTTTACGTACTCTTAATGTGGCGATGATCATTCGGGTTCATAATGATTGTAAATGAACCTGTTATTCCAAAATGAGATGAGGTACAGGAGGATCGTCGCGTGAGTAAATACAAAGTGTTAGTTGTTGATGATGAGCCGTCCATTTCAACTTTAATCGAATACAATTTGAAGCTGTTTGGATTTGAGGTATTGTGCGTGTATGACGGTGATGCTGTGTTTGATGTATTAACTACTTTCCGTCCCGACCTCATCGTCCTCGATTGGATGCTGCCAAAGAAGGACGGCATCGAAGTATGCCGGAAGCTTCGTGAACAGCAGAATATGGTTCCGGTTATTATGCTTACAGCGATGCAGGACGTACATGATCGAATCGTGGGGCTTGATAATGGTGCAGATGATTATATGACGAAGCCTTTCAGCCCGCAGGAACTCATTTCCCGCATTCAGGCCGTTATGCGCCGTGCCCGCTCCCTTCCTCAAACAAATGAAGACCAGCAATATGAGATAGGACATCTGCACGTTTCTGCTGATCAGCGTGAAGTTACGCTTGAAGGCCGCATCATTGAGTTAACCCCTAAAGAATTCGAGCTACTGCTCTTCCTATGCCGCCATCGCGGAAAAGTATTAAGCCGCCAGCAGCTCTTGCATGGGGTATGGGACTATCACTTCCTAGGCGATACGCGAATTGTCGATGTCCATATTAGTCACCTTCGCGACAAGCTTGAGAAGAACGCGCGCAGTCCCGAATATATTCGTACCATTCGCAACGTTGGATACAAGCTTATGGAGCCTACATCCAAAAGCCATTTAGCATAACATATCCCTCATTTTTGGTTTCATACATCCCCTGTCGATATCCCGAGTCGGCAGGGGATTCTCATATGTAAAAACCCCAACCTCCATGACAGAGATTGGGATTAAGATGAGCCATCTTCTTTTTAGCTATGCTGCTGCTTGAATTCCTTCATAAATTGAACGAGCGCTTCACAGCTGCTCTTCGGAACAGCATTGTAGATCGAGGCTCTAAGTCCACCCACGCTGCGATGCCCCTTTAGCCCTACGAAGCCTTCCTGTTCAGCTTGCTTTGCAAATTGCTTCTCCAACTCTTCTGTCTCGAGTCTGAAGGTTACATTCATCCGAGAACGGCTGTCTACTGCGGCAATTCCGCTATAGAATCCTTGGCTGCCATCAATCGTATCATAGATAAGCTGAGCCTTCTCTTCATTATGCTTCTCTACCGCTTTCAGCCCGCCCTGCTCCTTCAGCCAATGAAGCACTTGATTGACCATATAGATGGAGAAGGATGGAGGCGTATTGTACAAGGATTGATTCTTCTGGTGAATATCGTAGCGCAGCATTGTAGGAATATGCTTTGGACTTACAGTCAGCAGCTCTTCCTTCGCAATGACAACTGTTACGCCAGAAGGTCCTAGGTTCTTCTGTGCGCCTGCATAGATCATGCCGAATTGAGAGATATCCAATGGACGGCTAAGAATGTCGCTTGACATATCCACGATAAGCGGAACATCTCCAGTGTTCGGGAAGGATCGGAACTGTGTCCCCTCAATCGTCTCGTTCGAAGTCAAATGAACATAAGCTGCCTGCTCAGGCACCTGAATCGCCGCAAGATCAGGCATACGCGTGTAACGATCAGCTTCGGATGAAGCAATGACTGCCGTTTCGCCGATAAGCTCAGCTTCCTTAATGGCCTTCTTTGCCCAGCTTCCCGTGTCTACATATGCGCCAACCTTGCCCGGCGCGAGCAAGTTCATCGGAATCATTGCAAATTGAGTACTTGCACCGCCTTGAAGGAACAGCACATCATATCCCTCTGGAATGCTGAACAGCTCCTTCAACAGGTCCTTCGCCTCCTGATGAACGGCTTCATACACGCCGCCGCGGTGCGACATCTCCATAATCGACATTCCATTGCCGCGAAAGTCCACAAACTCTGCCTGAGCGCGCTCTAGTACCTCTAGAGGCAAGGCAGCAGGTCCCGCATTAAAATTGTAAGCACGTCTCTCTTGTACCATTCTCTCATCCCACCTTCTCGTTCTCTTGAAAAATGATTATTGCCATAATAGCAGTATTTTGACTTTCCTTCAACACGTTAATACGAAAATAAACGATAAAAAATGGATATTTGTTCGGAATTGAATGGTTTTCGTGTTCATTTCACGCTATTTGTCCTCTATAGGGAGACAAATTCCGAATTTAAGACTTTTTCACCCTGCGATTTGCCCCCACCATAACGAATCGAAATAAAAAGAGGCTGTCTCTAAGATTATCATATCTTAAGAGACAACCTCACCCTTTATTTTATAAAGAAATGATTAGCAATCAAAGTAAAGAGCATATTCTTGCGGATGGATGCGGATCGATACTGACTTCGCTTCTGCACGCTTAACGGAAACGTAGTTATCGATGAATTCTTTCGTAAAGACGCCGCCTTCCGTCAAGAATTCGTAATCAGCTTCAAGTGCGTCGAGTGCTTCATCCAATGTACCTGGCACACTGCGAATCTCTTTCTTTTCTGCATCAGACAACTCATAAATGTTTGTATCAAATGGGCCGTAGCCAAGTACACTTGGATCAAGCTTGCGCTTAATGCCGTCAAGACCAGCCATCAGCATAGCAGCAAATGCCAAGTATGGGTTTGCTGTAGAGTCCGGCGTACGGAATTCGATACGGCAGCCCTTAGGGGTAACTGCCGCGACAGGGATGCGGATCGCTGCTGAGCGGTTACCTTTGGAGTAAACCAAGTTTACAGGCGCTTCGTAGCCAGGAACAAGACGCTTAAAGGAGTTCGTACTTGGATTTGTAAGTGCAATAAGCGCTGGAGCATGATGCAGAATACCGCCGATATAATGAAGGGCCATTGCACTCAAGTTAGCATAGCCGCCTTTTTCATAGAACAATGGCGTATCTCCATCGAAGATCGATTGATGAACGTGCATTCCGCTTCCGTTATCGCCAAATAATGGCTTCGGCATGAATGTCGCTACCTTGCCAAACTGGCGTGCTGTATTATGCACGATATATTTATATTTGAGCAGGTTGTCTGCTGTCTTTGTCAACGTATCAAAACGGAAGTTGATCTCAGCTTGGCCCGCAGTCGCGACCTCATGGTGATGGCGCTCAATGCGAAGTCCCGATTCCTCAAGCAAACGGCACATTTCACTGCGAAGATCCTGCTGAGTATCCATTGGTGCAACAGGAACATAACCGCCCTTCGTACGGATCTTGAAGCCAAGGTTGCCGCCTTCTTCCTTGCGGTTCGTATTCCAGCCCGCTTCTTCTGAATCGACATAGAAGGAGGAGCTGTTCATCGTGTTCTCATAACGAACATCGTCGAATACAAAGAACTCGGACTCAGGAGCAAAGTATGCAGCCGTTCCAACGCCAGCCGTTTGAAGGAACTCTTCTGCTTTCTGGGCGATGCTGCGCGGGTCGCGTTCATAACGCTCGCCATCTGGTGTAAAGATGTTACACATAATATTTAATGTTGGATGAGAAGTAAAAGAATCAACAAATGCTGCCTCTGGGTCTGGCATCATAACCATATCGGATTCCTCAATGCCGCGGAAGCCTGGGATGGAGGATCCATCGAAAGCCACGCCATTAACAAACGTATCTGCGTCAACCTCTGATGCCGGAAGTGTTATATGGTGAGCACGTCCGCTCAAATCCACAAAACGAAAATCAACAAACTCAATATTTTTTTCCTTAATTAACCCCAACACTTGATTTACCGACATCGTAATTCCTCCCCAATTCCGAACATTAACTCCCTATCCTTGGTTAAATGTTCAACTTCAATTTGATATTGATGTCATTATAGAAGGACTTGAAAATGATGTCAATACTTATGTAAGGTTTTTTTGAATTTCATGTCAGATATGCTTACATGTATAAAAAATGAATGATTTAGTGCAAAAAGATTAGCTTTACTTTTTGTTGTTTCTATCAAAAAAAGCCGATTCCTAAGCAAGGAATCGGCTCTATCTGTTACTGTTCGACCGCTACGTTCTCAAAGAAGCTCATTGGCTGCTTCTCAGTGTTAAACGTGCTCCCCACAAGGGGTGCCAGCTGTTCCAGATCTTTCAAAAGACGAGCAAACTGATCAGGGAACAAGGATTGAACCCCGTCTCCCGTCATCGAATTATCAGGATCATTATGCATCTCAATTATAAGTCCATCAGCTCCAGCTGCCACGGATGCTTTAGTCATTGGTTCCACTAATTCACGTCTGCCTGTGCCATGACTCGGGTCAGAAATGATTGGAAGATGCGTTAATCCCTTCATAACTGGGATCGCCGCAAGGTCAAGCGTGTTGCGCGTGTAACTTTCGAATGTTCGGATTCCGCGTTCACAGAGCATTACATTCGGGTTGCCGCCAGCGAGGATGTACTCCGCTGCATTCAACCATTCATCGTATGTTGCGCTAAAGCCGCGCTTGAGAAGAACCGGACGATTGCATTCGCCTAGCTTCCGCAAGAGATCAAAGTTCTGCATGTTGCGTGTGCCAACCTGAAGAATATCCGCATATTCTGCGCACACATCCACATAATCCGGCGTCATGACCTCCGTAATCGTCAAGAGTCCGTGTTTGCGGCCTGCCTCCTGCATCATCACGAGACCTTCCACGCCCACACCTTGGAAGCTGTATGGACCCGTGCGCGGCTTGAACGCTCCGCCTCGAAGAATTTGTCCACCAGCCGCCTTCACAAGTCTTGCAATCTCATCAATCTGCTCCGGAGACTCAACAGCACATGGGCCACCCATGACAACCAGCTCTCCGCCGCCAATACGAACGTCTCCAATCTCAATGACTGTATCCTCAGGATGGAAATCACGACTCGCAAGCTTATAGGACTTGGATATTTTAACGACATTCTCTACGCCGTGCATTTGTCTCAAATGTTCCGCGTGCTTAGGCTGGACTGAACCGACGATGCCAATAACCGTTCTGTCCACACCTTTTGATACATGTGGCTGCAATCCGTTCCCTTCTATATACTTCATGATCTCTCTTATACGATGTTCTGGTGTCAGATTGGATACAATTACGATCATGGCACTCCCCGCCCTCTCTGTTTCAATTCTTTCGCACTTAGACGCTTGTTCGCGTTTATGCTTTTAACTGTTAAAGTATTTATATGTCTTACAACCGAAACTATATCTTGTTATTGCCCATTCGTCAATAGTATTTTAGCATATTTTTTCTGATCATCCTTTGTATGGACAGTCTCGAACAGCTGCAATATCAAGCTTTTTTGGTTCTATGATCCTCAAGAAATGATGAATGAATGTTCATTTACTGACCATCTCCCTCCCCATTAAGCATGTTCCGTTCTTTCTACACGCCACATGAAATAAAGAAAAGCCTCCCCGCAATATAGGGAAGCTTTTTAGTATATTAGGTGTCTTCCTATCTATCGCGTGCTGCCTGCCTTTACTCTGAAGCAAGCTCCAGTACTTCAGCTGAGGCTGCATCAAGCTCTGGTGTACTCACACGATAGACAACCTTCAGAATTTTGCCTGCAAAACGGAACGGTGCTTCATAAAATGGAACAATCGGTGTCGTATCATTTTGTCCAATATTGAATAATCCAAAGGAGAAGCCAAGCTGCGCAGTTCCCGTCAGCTGACCTTGTCCTGCCTCTTTATCATTAATCAGTAGGGTGCCTAAACCTTCTCCATCTCCTGTCTTGACATAACGAAATATGATCTTAAGCGCCCCAGTTGGCAGCTCCTGTTCAGAAGCAATAATCTGCACGGAGGTTCCTCTGAGGTTATTGGCAAAGAACAACCGGTTGCCTTGAATATAAAGGGAATAACCTGCTGCTCTTGCGCCAGCGGCGATGATGACTCCTTCCTCTTCAATCGAGCCTCGAAGAAGATCTGCCTCGATCTCAAAGCTCTTATCGCGAACATCTGGTGCCTTCGAGATCGGAAGCCCTTGCTCGGAGCGATAGAAGACACGCGCTATTGGTGTTGCTGATGCCTGTGCACGCCTGCTCTCTGCCAGCACGCGATGGAAGGAGCGCTCCTCGATCGGAAGAATGCCGATTCTCTCTGCTTCGCTCCACCACAATGCTTTCAGCTCTTCGAGCTTCTCTGGATATTGCGTCGAGAGGTCATTTAACTCACTATAATCCCGCTCTACGTGATACAACTCCCATCGATCTGCATCAAAATCCGTATCCGGTTTATGAATTGCAACAGCCTTCCAGCCCTCATGATAGATAGCTCGGTTGCCGACCATCTCGTACACTTGTGTCTGTTTGGTAGTCGGAGCACTTGCTTTGGCAAAGCTATAAGCAAGACTCACACCATGAATTGGCAGCTGCGGTACTCCCTTGTAGCTTAAAGGGCTTTCGATGCCGATAATCTCAAGAATCGTCGGCACAATATCAATTACATGATGATATTGATTCCGGATTCCTCCTTTATCCTGGATTCCTTCTGGATAGTGAATGATAAGGGGATCCTTAATGCCGCCTGCATGGACAAAGGATTTATACCATCTAAGCGGGGTATTGCCTACTTGAGCCCAGCCCTTAGGATAATGATTATTCGCGAGTGGCGTTCCGATCTCATCGTACCGCGCTAACTTCTGTTCATAGGATTCCTGTCCTGCAAAGTCGGCCCAATGGTTCAGGCTGCCGTGTTCACCGCCCGCTGCGCATGCCCCATTATCCGACAACAGGATGAAGAGTGTGCGATCCAATTCCCCTATTTCCCTCAAATAGTGAACGATGCGGCCGATGTGCTCATCCGTATGCTCCAAGAAGCCTGCAAACGCCTCCTGCAATCTTGTATACAGCTTCTTTTCCTCAACACTTAGGGAGTCCCACGCCCTGACATCTGGGCTTCTAGGGGGCAGCTCTGCATCCTTGGGAATAATGCCTAGCTCCTGCTGAAGCTTATAGGTCTGCTCGCGCGCAACGTCCCAGCCTTGATCGAATTTGCCTTTGTACTTATCGATGTATGCTTGCGGAGCATGGTGAGGGGCGTGTGTCGCTCCGTATGCGACGTAGCCAAAGAACGGCTTCTCCGTCGAGGCAGTCTTCTGCTCCCGAATATACGATATGAACTTATCGGTGATATCTTCCGTCAGATGATACGCCTTCCCTTCTTCAGCAGGGAATGGAACTCGGCGATTATCTTCAACAAGTGTAGGATTCCATTGGCTTGTTGCTCCGCCTAAGAAACCATAGTAATGCTCGAAGCCGCGGCCAAGCGGCCAATTATCAAATGGACCAGCGAAGGACTGCTCGTTGTCCAGACTCAAATGCCATTTTCCGACTGCAAAGGTGTTATAGCCATGATCCACCAAGACTTCACTAATAAGAGCCGCTTCTTTGCTTACACGTCCTCTCGCATTCGGAAAGCCTCCATCTTGGGACAAAACACTCCGTAACCCCACTGCATGCGGATGACGTCCTGTTAACAGCGCAGCCCTTGTTGGTGAGCATAAGGCTGTCGTATGGAAATTGTTATAGCGAAGCCCGCCGCTCGCTAATGCGTCGATATTCGGTGTGGCGATGTCCGATCCATAGCAGCCAAGCTGAGCAAAGCCCAGATCGTCGAGCAGCACAACAACTACATTTGGTGCTCCATCTCTTGGTTTGTCCGCTTCCTTCCACCATGGCTTGGAATCTGCAACTGTTTTTCCGATTTGACCTTGAAAGGTTTCTTTCTCCCACTGCGCCATCTCGATATCCCTCCTGTGAGCCTTTTCGAAGAGAGCTCTATTCTATTTTTTCAAAAGCAACTCATGATGGATTCAGTCCTGAAGTGCCGTCATGCTTCTAGTCGCCTACCTGCAGCTTGCCTCTGAACTTGGCACGATCCACAACTCCGTATCGAGACAAGGCCGTACTTCCAAGCCAGCCAAGCAGCCGATCCGTAATAAAGCCCATTAATCCAAGCGAGACAAGGCCTACAAAGATCCAATCCATTTTGAAATACAATCTGGCATTCCAGATCATAAAGCCTACACCTTTATCAGCCGCAATCATTTCCGCCCCAATAATGGCCATGTAGGACGTACTCATCGCAAGCCTCACGCCTGTAAAAATATGAGGAATCGTAGCCGGTATAACCACGTGCATGAGAATTTGCCCCTCCGAAGCCCCCATGCTTCTAGCCGACCGAATCTTATCATCCTCAATCGACAAGACCCCAGTCATCGTATTCAGAATAACGATAAACAAGGTGGCATAAATGATCAGCACGACCTTCGATTGCTCGCCGATTCCAAACCACAGCATGAACAGCGTAATGAAGGCGAGAGGAGGAATAAAGCGAATGAAGTTCAAAAACGGCTCCGTCAGGATTCGGATGAACGTCACCTGGCCCATAATAAGTCCAATCGGTATCGCGATGAAGCTGCCGATGATCCAGCCAGACAGCACTCTTGCAAAGCTAACGCCAATATAAGAGACGAGCGTTCCATCCGATATCAGTTCGATCGCGCCAAGCAACGTCTCATAGGGTCCAGGCAAAAATTCTGGGGTTGCAAGAATGGACAACAGCTGCCACACGATCAAGCTTAGAATCCATGTGACCATTCCTGTATTCACCAATCGTTTTACATAATCCATCGTCCATCCTCCTTACTCTTTGTCAAAATGCTCCTGTATCGTCTGATGCAGTTCATGGAAGCGCGGATCTGCATACGTTCTCGGATAAGGAAGATCAACCGAATAAATCTCGGTGATCTTAGAAGCTGGGCCCACTGACATAATGCCGATTCGCTGACCCAGCAGCAGCGCTTCCTGCAGATCATGCGTAACGAAGATAACCGTCTTCTTCGTCTCTTGCCAGATGCGAATCAATTCCTTCTGCATCGTTCTTCTCGTCATCGCATCAAGCGCTCCAAACGGTTCATCCATAAGCAGAATCGAAGGACTGATCGCGAGTACGCGCGCAAGCTGAACGCGCTGTTTCATCCCACCGGACAGCTCCTTAGGAAATTTGTCCTCATGACCTTTAAGTCCAACAAGTTCAATATATTGATCGGAGATTTCCCTTCGCTTAAGCTTGGGCACCCTTTTCATCTTCAAGCCAAACTCCACATTTTGTCTGACCGTTAGCCACGGGAATAGGGAAGCATCCGCCTGCTGAAACACCATCGCCCTGTCCCTGCCCGGCTTCTTGATCTCCTTCGCATCCACCGACAAGCTGCCATCGGTCTTGCTGATAAACCCAGCAATCATATTTAAAAGCGTAGACTTTCCGCAGCCGCTCGGCCCAAGCAGGATAAAGAATTCCCCTCCGCGAACGACAAGGTCGACATCCTTGATAATGTAGTGCGGATTTGCAATGGATCGGGATTGAAACGTCTTATTCAGCTTCTCGATCACAATCGTGTTCGTCTGCAGCACAGCGGACATGTTCATCATCCTTTCTTTACGTTTAGATTATGGCTGGTAGCTTACAGCGTCTGGCAGCACCTTTTTTAATGGATCAATGTTGATTTTTTCTTCAAGCTTATAAAGAGAGCTGTCCAGAATGCCGCGATCAATAAGCCAATCGTACATTTTCTTCAGATGATCGTAATCCTCTTGCGAGAAGCCAAGCACTAGCCCAGTTGCTTCCATATTGCGCAATGTGGATTCCTTAGGAATCTTGATAGACTTATATAAGATATCTGCTGTTACATCCGGATGCTCAACGGTATAGGATGTGGATTCATCCAGCGCTTGCAGAATGCGGCCCACAACGTCGGGATTGTCCTTCACATATTCTGTTTGAACCAAGAAGTAGGCTCTCACAAAATGGTTGTTCGCTGTTCCATCGACAAGCTTACGAAGAGTCTCGATCTTCTCCAGTTTGGCAAGTAGGTCTCCTGAAGCCCAGATTGCATCAATATCTCCCTTTCTCGCAGCCACGATCGCTTCGTCTGGAGAAGTGTAATTTACAAAGGTCACATCCTTATCATTAATTCCTAGCTTCTCTAAATATTTGAACCAGACGTATTCCCCTACGGTTGCGCGAGGGACGCCAAGACGCTTCCCCTTAATGTCCTGCTCCGTCTGGATGCTGTCGTTAACGAGCAGAAAGCTTCGCTTAGCTGATTCTGGCGTACTTCTGGAGATTGTCGCCACGATACTCATATTTCCTTTGCCAAGCGAATTCAGCATCGCATAATCTGCCGCAATTCCAGCATCGGTCCGCCCTACCAGCATGGCATTGATCGTATCGATGCCATAAGCAAAGTCTGAAGTTTCAGCTTCAATTCCATACTTCTTGAAAAAGCCTTCCTCCTTAGCCACCCTGTATTGTGGTGAACCATTGCCCGCTGTATCAAGGCCAATCCTTACCTTCGTCACATTCGCTTGCTGATCTGCTGAAGCTTGGGAATCGATGCTTGCTTTCGAAGAACTGCCGCAGCCTGCAGCAACCACCATCAGACTCATCACGGTAATCAACGTGAACCATTGGATTTGATTTTTTCGCATCTTGCATTCCCCCTTGCAATTCACTCCCATGGCGAAAAAGGCGCAAAAAAGACGCTAGGCAAGCAAGTCAGCTTCCCTCCCATTGCTGTGCTTCATGCACATTCATAGGATTCTGGATAGCTGCTTATAAGCTTACTTAGCGCCTTTGGTTGACCAATCGGCATTTTGGTTTTTCTTGTAATTGGATTTTACTACCATAATTCCGATGTGTCAACTATGTTTTTTGTTTTCTTTCCACCCTAAGCATAAAAAGACAGGATCCCTTAGGAGAGATCCTGTCTTTTTATTGGCGCACCCGCCATGCTTTTCAAACATCGCGAGCGTGTCCGCTCTATTCTAACCTTTTATTTATGATACAACGATTCATATCTGTATGATATTCCCCAGCTATCTCCAGATAATATGGGAACGTGCACGATGCAAGTCATCCTTGCGACCAACTTAATCCGCTATAATATGAGCTGCACGGCGTCGTTTTTCTCGGCGATGCTTCTGCACCCAGAGCAGCACCTTTTTAAGAGGGAAATAAACGATCATAGCAAGAATACATCCATCCACGATCCCGCCAGCAATTAAGTATAGGTTAATCGTAAGCAGCTGATTCAGCCAATCCGGCAGAACATGAAAGTGAACAGCAAATTGCTCGGGGAGCAGCCAATGTCCCACTCGCTCATTCAGCACGGCAAATGGCAGATAAACCACTTTCCCGATGACGAAGCCAATAAAGGCTGATGCCAATCTCCCTCTTAATAAAAAGACAAACGGGAAGATCAGGAAGAAGGCCAGACCAGCCGTTGGGAGCGTGAACATTTCTATAGCCAGTCCGATGCAGAATCCTCTTGCAACTGCCGTCACCTCGCCCCGCGTACGGACAAGCTTTAGGGCTTGATATTTGAACCATCGCTTCATCGTTAACCCTCTTTTCCTAGCGGAGCTCCTGTCGGTCGCCTAATCTGTATAGAGAACGATTAAAGAGAAGACAAGAATAGACCTTGCTATTCTTGTCCTTTGCTTACTTCGTAGATTTAGCTTTGTCCCGAACCGTTGGCAAGAGACGCTTCATATTGACAGTACGTTTTTTCTCCCAGGTCGACTCATCGTCTGGATCATATTGCTCTAAGTATTGAACGACCTCTTTCGTTATTGGTGTAGGAGTTGATGCGCCTGAGGTTACACCTACCACCTTCACATTCTTAAACCAATTCACATCGAGCTCTGTAAGATCCGCGATTCGATGGGAAGGGACTCCCGCAATCTCGGTAGCCACCTGCGCCAAACGATTGGAGTTATTGCTCCGCGGGTCACCAACGACAATGACTAAGTCGCAGCCTACAGCCTGTTCAGCAACCGCAGCTTGTCTTTCTTGGGTCGCCATGCAAATTTCATTATGAATTTCGGCATGAGGATACTTCTTAATCAGCTGATTCATGATATGCTTGATGTCCCATTGACTCATCGTCGTCTGGTTCGTAATGATAATCTTATCTGCATGAATCTGAAGGCCATCGATCTCCTCTTCACGCTCAATGAGATGTACGGCATGCGGAGCGACCCCGATCGCTCCTTCCGGCTCAGGATGCCCCTTCTTGCCAATATAAATGACCTCATAGCCCTCGCCTGTCTTCTCACGAATCAGGTCGTGTGTTCTTGTTACGTCTGGGCAAGTGGCGTCTACGCACGTTAATCCCTTCTCGCGCGCCTTCTTGCGAACCTCTGGAGATACGCCGTGAGCGGTGAAGATGATCGTTCCGGAATCAACCTGATCCAATATGTCCAGCCGATTAGGACCATCCAGGGTGATGATTCCTTCTTCTTCGAATGATTTCGTCACATGACTATTGTGTACAATCATCCCAATTATATAAATCGGTCGAGGCAAATCAAGATTGCGAGCGGTTTGCTGTGCGATAACCATAGCATCGACAACTCCGTAGCAATAGCCTCTAGGCGTTATCTTTTTCACTTCCACCGAATCCACCTGCTTCCATATTGTGTCTATCTCAAGCTTATCGTTGCTCAATCTGAATCTTATCAAGCCTCTCTCTATTATAAGGGAACAATATCCCCTTCGTCGACTACAGTTAAAGGAAGCCATACGATGAAGGTCGTTCCTTTGCCCGGCTTCGTGAGCACTTCAACCGAGCCTGCATGCTCATCGATAATCCATTTCGCAATCGCAAGACCTAAGCCTGTGCCTTGTGTCACGCCTCGAGATACATCCGCTCGGTAGAACCGTTCAAAGATATACGGGACTTCTTTTTGATTCATCCCAATTCCGCTATCTCTAATTCTTAGTCCAATCTGATCATCTTGTCTTACCGCACTAAGAACAACCTCGCCTTCAGACGTATACTTAAAGGCATTTTCAATAAAAATGAACAGCATCTGCTGGAGATAGTCCCGATTGCCTCGCACATAAGCACCATCCAGTACTTCAATGTCCTGAAGATGCCACTCCGCCTTGCGAGGGAGGAATTGTGCCCTTCTTGCCACCTCTTCCACAAGCGGCTTCACCTCTATTACAGACATCTCCATCTTCTGGCCGGCATCTGCCCGCGCCAAGGAGAGCATATCGTTGATGAGCTGGCTCATTCTTCTTGACTCATCGGAAATATCCTTCAACGCCTCTGTCATCATCTGATCGCGCTCAGCCTCGGACAATGCGAGTGCCTTATCTACATTCGTATTCATCTTCTGCAGCAAATCAACGTTTCCGCGGATCGTCGTAAGCGGTGTACGAAGCTCATGCGAGACATCGGATACAAAGCGCCGCTGATGTCTGTAGGCTTCATCGAGCTCATTGTAGAACGTCTCCATACGCCCGAGCATTCGGTTGATCGTCTCGGTCAGCTGACCAATCTCATCCTCAGGCGGACCGACCCTTGGAATTCTGACGCTTAGGTCATTCCCGGTCTGAATGCGATTCGTAGCTCGAATGATATTTTCAATCGGTCGAAGCGATTTTTGAGCCAAAAATAAACCTAACGAGAAGGCAACAACGATCGTCACTAAGGAGGATACGACCAGTATGCTCCTTAGCTCATGCGTAAATTTCGCCTCTCTGCCTGTATAGGAGAAGACTTGAATCGCGCCTACTGTCTGATTGCGAATGTCGATACTCTGTTCGTAGAGCAGGAATTCCCCATTATTAGGGTCGCTTACTTTGCGGTAGCCTTCCACAATATCATTGGGCTTCTGCGGCAGAGGGATATTAAGCTCAAAAAACTCCAAATTGTTCGAGATTGTTCGCTCCCCGTTCGTAAAGTTGATAATTTGAACGAACAGCTCCTCTTCACTCAAGCTAGCACCGCTTGATGCCGAAAGATCAAGATTCAATCCCTTTTCAAAGTTAATGGTCGGTTGAATCTTCAGCTTCGCAAGGCTCTTGTTAATATGAGCCTTCACATCGTTATAGAGATTGTAATCAACAAAAGTATAGATGGAGATACAAAAGAAAAACAACGTGAAAGCTAGAAGCGTCGAATACCAGACCGTAAGCCGAAGTCTAATCGACATCCGTTACGCGTCCCCTCTCAAAACGTAGCCTGTTCCACGTATAGTCATGATAATACGCTTGCCACCATGCTCTTCGGTCTTCTGTCTGAGCATCGCTATATACACCTCCAGCACATTCGACTCTCCGCTGTAATCGTATCCCCAGATCTTCTCCATAATCACATCTCGAGGCAGCACCCGCTTCGGGTTCTGCATAAAGAGGTGCAGCAGCTCAAATTCCTTGGCCGTGAGCTCAATGGACATATTGTTGCGCTTCACTTCACGGGAGTGAAGATCCATCTCCAGATCCTCAAAGCGCAGAATATGGTTGCTGCCTTCGCTTTCCGAGCGTCTGCGAAGTAGAGCACGCACACGCGCCAGCAGCTCTTCAAGCGCAAATGGTTTGACAAGATAATCATCCGCTCCAAGGTCAAGCCCCTTCACTCGATCCTGAATCGCATCCTTAGCTGTCAGCATGAGCACAGGCACGTTGCTGCCCGCTTCTCGCATCCGCCGAACGACCTCAAGTCCGTCCACTTCAGGCATCATAACATCTAAGATAAGCAGATCAGGCTCTCTGATCATCATTTCTCTGAGTCCTTCCGCACCATTATTCGCAGTCAGGACCTCAAAGCCCTCAAATACAAGTCCACGCTTTAGCATGGACGTAATTTTCTCATCATCATCTACTACAAGAATATAGGAACGCATCGTATCCTTCCCTTCCACAAACGATATAAGGTATGCATGTGTCCATAATAAGTCTATTGTATCATGTCTAATGCTTTGTTACACAGGGTACGGGCGTGTTAAACACCCTGCTGCCTAATCGGACAAAAAAAAGAGTGGAGAAGGATCGTCCCTTCGCCACTCCTCATTTCTGCTCTATGCTATTATGGTTGAACCTGCTGCTGTTGATTAATTTGCTCCTCGAACTTGTTGCGGTCACCAATCTTAATCGACACTTCAGCAGACTTTCCATTGCGGTGTAACGTCAATTTAACCGTGTCGCCGACTTTTTTCTTGCCAATCGCTTCGATCAACTCTTGGTTGGTCTTAATCGTCTGACCATCAATTGCTGTGATGATGTCATAGGCACGGAGCTCAGCCTGATAAGCAGGGGAGCCGAAGACGACATTTGTGACCAAAGCGCCCTCCTTCACGTCCGTACCCAATTGGTTCGCGATTTGCTCCGTCATGGATGCGAGCGTTGCGCCAATGAAAGGCACAGGCTCTTTTGGAATCTCGCGATTCGCTTTAAGGTCTTCTACGACTTTGCTAATGGTATTTGATGGAATCGCAAAGCCAATGCCTTGTGCATCCTTGCTCACAGCAACGTTCATCCCGATAACCTGGCCATTCATGTTCAAAAGAGGGCCGCCTGAGTTACCAGGGTTGATGGATGCATCTGTTTGAAGCAAGTTCGTATACTTCTTCGCTTGACCATTATCGCTTGCCTCGATCTCACGGCCTTTAGCACTCAGTACACCAGTCGTTACAGTGTGGTCAAAGCCTGATGGGTTACCAATTGCCACAACCTGCTCACCAACGGCAATCTGATCAGAGTCACCTAATTGTATCGTTGGCAGATCAGCTTCCCCTTCAATTTTCAGTACGGCAAGGTCAAGCTCATCGCTTTTACCAAGTACCTTAGCATCGAATGGCTTCTCATATCCATCTACATATACTTGAACTTGATCCGCACCCTCGATAACGTGATTGTTCGTCAAGATGTAGCCGTCTTTCTCAAAAATGAATCCTGTGCCAAGACCAAGTGGCTGCAGTTGTCCGCCTTCATTGCTGTTATTGCCGTTGCCGCCGTTGCTGCCGTTGCCTCCAAAGCTGTCGCCAAAGAATTGACGGAAGTACGGATCATTGTACCACCAGCTGTTGCTGGAATTGTTGCCCCCAGATTTGGAGAATGTCTCAATCTTCACGACTGCAGGGCCTGCTGTCTTCACGACATCGGCAACGGAAGCCGCTCCGTTAGGGAATGGCGCTTGCTGAGACGATGTCGATACCGTCTGAGCGTTGCTGCTCTTGTTCGATGAAGCTGCCGGCACATTGTTTCCTGTGAACAGATTATAGTAATCGGCTGTGAACATAAGCGTGGAGACGACTAGCGCCCCTGCCAGGAAAGAAACGAACATAGAGCGGAACGAAGAACGCTTCTTCTCTGGCTGTTTATACTGCCAGTTGCTTTGCGGAGGAGTTCCTCCTCCATTTGAGCCTTGGGCATTCAGCCCATAGGAAGTACGAGTCGTGCTTGAGAATGGCAATGGCTTTACTGGTGTTGGCGGCGTCATCTCGACATCCTTGGCATCCATCTTGCTTGCTTCAGGCTCTTCATTTTTTACAGATTGATAAGGCCCGTATGCATAATAGTAATGGGAGTTTCCTTTTGCTTCCCCATTTTGGCTTGCGGCTGCTTGCTCTCTGTTTGCATCGCCTTGTTGCCCATTGTCATTATTGGAATCGAATTTACGCTGATCGTCCATTAAGTAACCCTCCCTAAGATGAAAATGATGTCTATGATCATGATCATGGTTCATGTTGGTGTATCGTTATGTTTATATAATGGACCTCGAACCTTAAATCGACATTAAAAACATCATAAAACAGGATAAAACATGCATGCCCCAGGCACTAGAGTCATTAAAGCCTTTACGTTTAGTTTAGCATGAGCAGATTACACTTCGGAACCCTCTCCATCGGAATCCAACGAAAAAAGCCGACACCTGTCGACAGGGATTCCCCTCATTCCTAGACAGTGTATCGGCTTCCTATTATTTCACCCAGCCTTTGCGGTGAGCATATACAGCGAGCTGTGTTCGATCCTGAAGCTCGCATTTCATCAGCAGATTGGATACATGGGTCTTCACCGTCTTAATGCTAATGTGAAGCTCATCCGAGATCTCCTTATTCGCCTTGCCATCTGCGATAAGCAGGAGTACTTCCTTTTCACGCTCCGTAAGCCCTGCATCGTCTGCGCTTGACGCCTGCTTGCGCATTCCCCTTGTTAGCGCCTGCGACACTTCGCCGCTCATCACCGGCATCCCCTTCATAGCGCCGCGTATGGCATAGATCAGGTCTTCTGCGGATACGGTCTTCAGCACATAGCTTGTTGCCCCTGCCTGAATCGCGGCTACAACCTGATCATCCTCCATAAAGCTGGTCAGCATGACGATGCGAAGATTCGGATAGGATTCAATCAGTTGCCTCGTCGTCTCGACACCGTCAAGATCAGGCATTTTCAAATCCATAAGCACGAGGTCCGGCAAATCCTCCATTTCATCGATCTGAGCGATCGCATCATGCCCTCCGCCCGCTTCTCCTATAACCGTTAATTCAGGATCAAGCATCAGATAAGTCTTGAGTCCCATTCGAACCATCTCATGATCATCCACGAGAAAGATGCTCATCTTCCGTTCCATTCATGGTTCCTCCCTCTTCGTCCTGGTTTGCTTCTTCTCTCTCTGATGCATCGCTGTCTTCTTTATCTTCAAATAGCGGAATCAAGACTCGAATCGTCGTCCCCGCTCCAGGTGTGCTTATGAGCTCCATATGACCGCCAAGCTTATCCACACGCTCGTTCATCGTTGACAGTCCGTAGCTGCCGCCATTCGAGACTGCATTGCGGTTGAAGCCGACACCGTCATCCGCAACATGAAGCATGATCCGATTATCTTCTTCCTGCAGCGTTAACGTCACTTGGCGAGCCTTTGCATGCTTAACGACATTCGCCATTGCTTCCTGAATTAAGAGGAACAGCTGATGCTCCTTCGCATCAGACAAGGAATCATTCACTTGTAGATCAAGCTTCCCTTGCAGTCCATTTTGATTGCAGTAGTCTGGGAACCAATAATGCAGAGCCTCTACAATCGTCTTGCCGTCCAGCTCGATTGGACGGAGCTGTGCGATAAGGCCCCTCATTTGACGCTGAGCGGTATGAGAGATGCCAATCAGCTGTTCGATGACAGCCTTCCCCCGCTCTGGGTCCAACTCCATCATCTTAGGAAGAGAAGAAGACGCCATATGCATGGCGAATAGCTGCTGGCTTACCGTATCGTGCAAATCACGCGCCAGCCGCTTGCGCTCTTCCTGCACGATCGTTTCACTCACTCGCTCCCGTTCGTAGTCCTGCTGCTCGGTAAGCTTCTGCAGCACTTTAATTTTATGCTCCATGGTTGAGACCATTTTATTAAAATCATCATACAAACGAGAGAACGACGCATCCTCGTCGTTCTCTTTAATCCGGTAAGATCCATTTCCTTTGGAAACTTGCATCATGCCTTCATGAAGGACATCAAGCCTGCGCTGTAGCCGAAGACCTGCAATGTATCCTGTGAAGGTGGACACGATGAGAACAGTGAGCATTCCATACGTCCACCAGTTGAAGCCATTCAGCCAATCATCGCCGTAGAGTAAACCTATCCAGAGCACGCTAATGATAATGCATCCCGAGATGATAAAGGTGACCAACAGCTCCCATTTCACACTGCGTGCATTCAGGTACAGCTTTTTAATCATGAGGCTTATCCCACCCTTACGATCTTAATGTCAGAGATAAAGCCGCTTACGATAATGCGGATTTTCTTGTTGGCCTCCGGATAGTTCGGCGTTTGAGTCTGAACATTCCGCATAAAGCCTTCAAGCCTTTCTCCAAACACCTTTACATCTCCTAGGAAAGAGCTTGAAGTTACGGCTACGCCCAGATCGATATCATTTGGCACGTACAGCTTTACGTCGCCAATAAATGCCGAAATGTTAAGTCTCGTCTCGCCGTAAGGAATCTGCGCCTTCGTCAAATCGATCGACGTATCTCCAATAAAGTGGGAGACATTCATCGGCTTAAGCTCCCAGTAATCCTGTCCGATATTATAGTCGCCAATGAAACCTGATTTGTTGATGGTTTTTCCATCATGTCCCCAGTGTGAGCTGTGATGGTGATGATTGCTCTGCTTATGCTTGGCATCGTGATCCTGGAAGGATTGGTGTGCTTGGCTTTTGAACTTTGCGTTCTCCTTTTCCTTCTCCATCTCTTCGAAGTTCGGACCGGTATCCTTGGTATAGTCCACATCCTTAAATGGATCTGGGTAATTTTCATACTTCGCTAGTGGATCTTCATGAGATGCTGATCCCATATCCACGTTCATTGAACCTTTGCTGTTGTTCGGCGATCCATTCGGCCCGCCTTGCGGATACTCTGATTGGTTCAGATAGTCATCCATATGATTCATATGCTTATGGCGTTTCTTTTTGGATCTTGGGCGGAACAACAGCCATAAGCCTGCTACAATCAAGGCTACCGGCGCTCCCATGCGGATAAACTCTCCCATGGACATCGTGATGATGTTCAGGTTAGACAGCTGGAAATACACACCGACAGCAAGGGGGAAGATGCCCCAGAAACCGCCTTGCAGCAAACCGCTAAGTCCCACATATATTGGGATCAAAGGCCAGAAAGTGCCGATCAGTTCCCCAATGCTAAAATCAATGACAATATACCCCCACTGCTGAAGCAGGAATATCAAGCCTATGCTGATTAGAATTAAGCCTCCTAACCAAGAGCTTCGTCTATTCATGATCAATCCCTCTCTTTGTAAGTTCATCTTCATCTTATATCCGTAGTATAAAGGAACGCAATATGTACGAACAGCAACGTGAGATTGAACTTGTCTCGGTCTAGAGACGGAGATCTTAAACAAATTATGGATGACCCTGCATTTGAAGGTAATCGTTTTTTCCGCATTTTATTCATGATAGGAGTGTTTTCATTGCCGAATTATCGCATTATTGTAGATTTGTCCAGCCGCCAGCTGTATCTTCTTGACGAGAATACTGTTGTCCGCGGATTCCCTATTGGAATTGGCACGATGCTTACCCAAACACCTGTAGGCGAATATGAAATAATGAATAAAGCACCTAACCCTGGAGGACCATTCGGTGCCTTCTGGATGGGTTTATCACGGCCTCACTACGGGATTCATGGAACGGATAATCCAGCTTCCATTGGCCATTTGGTGTCTCATGGCTGCATTCGCATGTACAATGAGGATGTGCTTCAGCTTGCTGCAATCGTTCCCTTGCATACCAAAGTAACGATTCGCCAATAAGTACAGATTAACATATAAAAAGCCGCCTTAGAGCTTAAGAAAGCGGCTAAGACGACTTTTTCAGGGTGAGAGATAAGAATCATGCAGGAACGATTTCCTTATATGCTTCTGCTACCTCTCGCAGATTATTAAGAGTTCGATAAGGAACTCTGAATTAGATCTGCTATCGTATTTAGATGTGATTTGCTCATGATGAGCAAATTATTGTTGCTTCTCGGAAGCTTTAGCAGTCTTGGATGCTGGTACACCAGTAGCTTGCTCTGTAGCAAACTCAGCATCAAAGTTTTCGCTAGCACCAGCTTGAGCAGCACCGAAACCTGCATCAGCTGCACCAAATCCAGCAGCGCCTACACCAGCATCAGCTGCACCAGCTTGAGCTGCGCCAAATTTGTTTTTGTTTTTGTTGTTAGCCATCGCGTTTCACCTCCTAATGGTTCTCATGGGCCATGATTCCATGTCCTCATGAGCTTCAATCGAGGATCACCTTGGTGATTTCCCCTCAAGTATTATGCGATGACCCTATGGAGTTTATTCAAATGAAGCACGTCGAACAATCCAGCTGATTTTTCCAACATCATAACATCATATCATCATAACGAGGTCTTCGGAATCCCGCCGTGCTTCATAACAGCCTCATTAAGATCCTCCAGCATGGTCTCTGTAACCTTCCCATTACCTCGTTTAATAAGAAGGACATCCACGTTTTTCTTCCCCCACTGAGCGTAAACTTGGCGTGTCGTATCAAAATACAAGTCAAGCCTCTTGCCTTTAATCTTAGCCCCAATATCAGCCACTACACCGTAGCCGTAACCAGGCACGTACAAAATACTGCCAAGCGGAAAGATGCTAAGGTCGGCTGCAACCGTTGAAACGTAGCTCCGCTTTACTTTAACACCTGAATAGGTAATGCCATAGGCAGGGTGTCCTGGTCGCTTGCCTGTCGATTCTTCTCCTGCCGTATAGCCGGTCGCTGTCACGTTAACCTGCTTAATAATCTGCTCATGCTGGGGAGCAAGCACCGAATCACTAAACAGCAAGGCACGGTTCGCACTAACAGAAGCAGCTGTTTCCTCTGTATCCATCTTGCCTTCTGACCGTTTATTTTGAGCTGTATTCCTTGCGTGGGTCGAAGCATGCTCTTGTATGTGGGTTTCCTTTAGCGCAATAGCCGAGGTTTCTTTCGTAAGCTGCGGTGAAGCTGCTCGAGATAGAGTGGAATACAGCATGGCTGCAACAAGCATTCCACCTAAGATTACAATCGAAGTACGCAACCTGTAACTTTTCACTAATCGTCACTCCAACTTTCAAAATGGTTTCCTGATGTCAATCACAATTGGACGAAGTGTTAACTTCTGGATGAATCCATATCTCTTAAACCGAAGGATAACCATGAGGACGATAAGTTATGCATGTTGTAGCATGCGGCTGCAAAAAAAAGAGCACTCCCACACTGGGGAATGCTCTTCGGTCACGCATCTATTTTCCTAAATAAGCTTGTTCCTTCACAGGCTGCTCAGGCACTTTACGCGAAGCAATCTCTTCACCGATCATTTGAATCGCTTCTGCGACAGTCATCATGCCGAGATCTCCTTCGCCGCGCTTACGAACGGATACAGCGTTGCCGTTCTTCTCATTCTCGCCTACAACAAGCATGTAAGCCGTCTTCTCAAGCTGCGCTTCACGAATCTTGTAGCCAAGCTTCTCATTGCGAAGATCCGCTTCTACACGGATGCCCGCATCACGGAACTGCTCTTCCACTTGCTTCGCATACTCTTCATAGTTAGGCGATACCGGAAGAATCTTCGCTTGAACCGGTGCAAGCCATAGTGGAAGTGCGCCAGCAAAGTTCTCAAGCAAGAAAGCTGTCATGCGCTCCATTGTACTGATAATGCCGCGGTGAATAACAACTGGGCGGTGCTTCTGGCCATCTTCTCCGACATACTCCAGCTGGAAGCGTTCAGGCAAGAGGAAGTCGAGCTGAACCGTTGACAACGTCTCTTCCTTGCCGAGCGCTGTCTTGATCTGTACGTCGAGCTTAGGACC
Organism: Paenibacillus sp. 1001270B_150601_E10; assembly: GCF_015558675.1. Classification (GTDB taxonomy): domain Bacteria; phylum Bacillota; class Bacilli; order Paenibacillales; family Paenibacillaceae; genus Paenibacillus_B. The sequence continues at coordinate 1,027,921 of NZ_JADMOL010000001.1, forward strand.
GTAGAACGCCGCTTCGCCCTCTGCCTCGTAGAACGGAAGCTCCATCTCTTCAGCAACTTCACGCAGCATGCGCTGGGATGTTTCCCACATCTCGTCATCTTGGAAGTACTTCTCTGTATCCTGTGGATCACGATAAGACAAGCGGAAGTTCGATTCCTTAATTCCAAAGTCAGCGTAGACTTGACGAATGAGCTTAATAACGCGAGAAAACTCTTCTTTGATCTGATCGGGTCGACAGAAGATATGCGCATCATTCAACGTCATGGAACGCACGCGGTGAAGGCCCGTCAATGCGCCGGACATCTCATAGCGATGCATGTTGCCAAGCTCTGCTATACGGATAGGCAGCTCGCGATAGCTGTGCATCTCGCTCTTGTAGACCATCATATGATGCGGACAGTTCATAGGACGAAGAACGAGCTCTTCATTATCGAATTGCATTGGAGGGAACATATCCTCTTGATAGTGCTCCCAGTGACCAGAGATCTTGTACAACTCTACGTTCGCAAGCACTGGTGTATAGACGTGATTGTAGCCAAGTCTCTCTTCAAGATCGACAATGTAGCGCTCCATCGTGCGGCGAAGCGTGGCGCCATTTGGCAGCCAGATTGGAAGACCTTGTCCCACTTCACGAGAGAAGGTAAAGATCTTAAGCTCTTTACCAAGCTTACGATGGTCGCGCTTCTTCGCTTCTTCCAAGAAATGAAGATGCTCGTCAAGCTGCGCTTTTTTCGTAAAGGCAGTACCGTAAATACGCTGAAGCATTTTGTTCTTTGCATCTCCGCGCCAGTAAGCGCCGGCAAGATTCAGAAGCTTGAATACTTTCAGCTTCGCAGTGCTTGGCACGTGAGGACCACGGCAAAGGTCAAAGAATTCGCCTTGCTCGTAGATCGAGATGACAGAATCCTCAGGAAGATCGTTAATGAGCTCAAGCTTCAGCTCATCTCCGATCTCAGTATAGATGCGAAGCGCTTCTTCGCGTGATACCTCACGACGGCGAATCGGAAGATTTTCGTTCACGATCCGCTCCATTTCTTTTTCAATCTTAGGAAGATCCTCAGGTGTGAGGGAAATGTTCATATCGATATCGTAGTAGAAGCCGTCTTCGATAACTGGTCCGATGCCGAGCTTCACTTCCGCATCACTGTATAGACGCTTGATCGCTTGTGCCATTAAGTGAGCTGTACTGTGGCGAATTACCTCCAGACCGTCTGCGGAATCCGGTGTCACAATCTCCACTTGTGCTCCGTCTTCCAAAGCTGTATACAGATCCACCACTTTCCCGTTCAATTTTCCTGCAATTGCACTTTTCTTGAGACCGCTGCTGATGGAAGCAGCGACGTCTTCGATTGTTGCGCCTTGCTCATACTCACGCACAGCGCCGTCAGGCAAAGAAATTCGTACCATAGACATGTTTGTAGCCTCCAGTTCCATAATCTAAACAAAATAAAAAACACCCGTCCGCAAAAAGGGACGAGTGTTGATAGCTAACCCGTGGTTCCACCCTCATTCGACCAAAACCCTATTGAATCGTCGATGTGTGATCCAAAATGGCATATGATCCTTGAGCATTCGCTAACGGGAATGAACCGTTGATTGATACTAATTACAGCCATCAGAGCGGTAGCTGCTCCGGGCAAAATTCCCAATCAAAGCTCAGAAGTGGTAATCGCAAGCGTAATCCGTAAGGAGATCTCAGCCTTGTCTCCTCTCTCTGCAACGGCTCCATCCTGCCATCATGTCTTCTTCAACGCCATATCCATAAAAGAGTCCAGTGCTCTTTACTAATAATATGGCATATTATATGCGATTTAATAGGACAAGGTCAAGTCCTTTCCAGTCTTTTCACTAATGCTGCACATCAATGACTTGATCTTGGGGCTTCCATCCAGGCGATAAATACGATTCACAGGAGCTGCAAAAATCGCATACCTGTACGCGTGTATCAAAGATCTGCTGGATCGTCTTAATGACTTGAGAGTCTTTTTCCCGAGTATGAATGACAATATGTCCTGGAGAGACATTGATGAGCGTGCTCACAATCATATCCTCCATCTCCATATCGCAATCGATCATTTCGACGATCATCCCCTCAACAACATGTGAGGGTTCAAGCGGCTCCCATTTTTCGTTAAGGAGGAAAAATTCATGCCCGCCTTTGTGGAGAAGATGCGCTAACGGAATCTTCGTGTCCTGAATAAATACAAAGTATTTCAGAAGTCCGATAAACTCCTGATACTGACGTTCAAGCACATATTCGTCCACTGCATAATCCACAACTTCACGAAGCTCGGACAAATAGTTGTCCAAGCGAAAGCGTATAAAGCCTTCCAGATGGAGCGAAGTATGCTCCTCCAAGTACTTATTCAGCGCACGGCTCAGCTTCGTCTTGCGGCGCTGTCTGCTTTCCGTGCTTTGCAGTTCTTCATGCCCATTTAACAGTTGAAGGCAGTAATCCTCAATCTTCCCTCTCTCCTGTGGATCCAGATACCGCTCTTTATCCAATAAAGCTCGAATGAGTGGTTCTTCTTTTGTAACTAAGATGTACTCCGCCAGCGCGCGCGAGGCACGGTTCCACACTTCCTGACCATGAAGACTCAGCTGAAAGCCGGGTAGCTGACCTACACAAGTGACTCCGGATACGGACGAAGCTTCAAACGTCTCTAAAGTCACGCCGCACGGATGTTTATGTAAATCGCCCAATTCTAGCTCAAGAAGCGCAATCAAGGAAGGGATTTGTGGATCGGACTGATTCGGAATCGTTATCGTGAACAGCTCCATGAACTCACTCCTTTCTGTTCCTTATTAAGTATATGGGAGGCAGAAATGAGATATACGAAGAGCGGTATGGTAATCTGTTCAGTCGTTGACAGCAACAGTAAATGAATGCGTTCAATGATGAAGATACGTGTGCATGCGCAACTACGTTTCATGACTTCGTTTTGTGACAGCTGCGTTATTGAAAAGTATTCATACACATACTAAAAACCATACTCGTCATCCTTATTGCATCATCAGTACCTTTCTCGACAGCGTGATCCTGATAAAAAAAGCGCGCTGAATTCAGTTTACGAACTGAATTTAGCACGCTTCTATGAGAAGCCATCGCCTAATGGAATCAAGCTGAGGCTTTTATTGATATTAGTTCTGCATAATAAAATCGCGTTCCACGCTTCCAGTGACATCGTCAAATACTTTCAGGATGTCATAGCGCGTATTGCGCTGCGCAGGAATCTTGCCTGCTTCACGGATATGACGAAGGATGCTCTCGATGTTCACTTTATGCGTTGTGCCTGCTGCAGACACGACATTCTCCTCAATCATGGTGCTTCCAAAGTCATTGCAGCCAAAGCTTAGCGTCTTCTTGCCAATCTCAGGTCCCATTGTTACCCAAGAGGACTGGAAGTTAGGAATATTGTCGAGATATAGGCGGCTGATCGCCAGCGTCTTCAAATATTCTTCAGGTGTCGCACGCTCGGTCTTCTTCATGTTTGTATTGTCTGGCTGGAATGTCCAAGGGATGAACGCCAAGAAGCCTTTAGAAGGATACTCGTTATGGATGCACTCGTCTTGGGCGGTACGGACACGTTCCAAGTGAAGAGCACGCTCATCCACGCCTTCGCCGAAGCCGATAACCATCGTTGCCGTTGTGTTCATTCCAATCTTGTGAGCGGTCTGCATGACATCCATCCAATCACGCCAGGAGCCCTTCAAACGGCTGATTTTGCGGCGCGTGCGGTCATCAAGAATCTCTGCTCCGCCACCAGGAAGGGAATCCAAGCCGGCAGCATGAATCTCTCTAACAACTTCTTCAAGCGGCAAACCCTCGGATACTTCCTTCATCTTCATAATCTCTGCTGGAGAGAAGGAATGCATCGTAATGTCAGGGAAGCGCTGCTTAATCTCTCGCAACAGATTCGTATAGTAGCTAAACGGCAGGTTCGGATTCGTGCCGCCTTGCATAAGAATCTCCGTGCCGCCAACGTCAATCGTTTCCTGGATCTTTTGGAAAATAACCTCGTTAGGAAGAACGTAGCCTTCCTTGGAGCCTGGTGCACGATAGAATGCACAGAAGCGGCAATACACGTCACAGACATTCGTATAGTTAATATTGCGCCCAATTACAAAGGTAGCAATCGGATCTGGATGCCATTTCAGCATGATCTGATTTGCTGCATGTCCCATTTTTTCAATCTGATCGGATTCGAACAGCGTCACACATTCTTCTGTAGTGATGCGCTCGCCGCGAACGGCTTTGTCTAGTATGCGATCTACCGGTGAACTCATTCTCACCGTCACTTCCTCTCGTCTTATATCGTTAGATTTCATCGTCTCGGACTAGCGCCCTGCAGGTCGTATGATGTAGCTATATTCCATGATCATTCTGGATATGATTGGAATAAGCATCATTTCACGTTCATCTTTCATCGTAACATAGATTGGACGGCATGAATACCCTCTCTTCCGGCAATTAAACCCAGTCCTTCTCGCCTGATGAAACGGAAACACCGCCTAAGGATACACCTTTGCAGCGGCCTGCAAATGGGGTTTCTTAAGCGGTGCATTAGATATAGCAGTTGTTTGATAATGGTAGTGATCCACTACCCATTCTCAATCTTAAATGAATTGAACGATTATTCCACGCTTAACGCCTGATCCAAGTCAGCAAGCAAATCCTCTATATGCTCAAGGCCTACGGAGAATCGGAGCAATCCGTCAGTAATGCCTCGCTCCGCACGCACTTCCTTAGGCATTGCTGCATGGGACATCATAGCGGGATAGGACAGAATGCTTTCAACTGCGCCTAGACTCACGGCTACAAGCGGAAGTCGAACCTGGTTTAGCACCTGCTTCGCTCGCTCGCCAGAACCTACGTCAAAGGAGACGACCGCACCATAGCCGGAGGACTGGCGCTCCTGAATCTCACGGCCTGGATGATCGGCCAAGCCAGGATAATAGACCTTCACGATATCCTTGCGAGCGCTCAACCATTCTGCAAGACGCTTGGCGCTTTCCTCACTGTGTCTCATGCGAGCTTCCAGCGTCTTCATGCCGCGCATCAAGAGCCAGCTGTCTTGGACGCCCAGAACCGTGCCCAGACCATTTTGCAGCATTTTTACGCGAGCGCCAAGCTCTTCATCCTTCGTAACGACAAGTCCTGCGAGCACGTCACTATGACCGCCAAGGAACTTTGTTGCACTATGGATCACGATGTCCACACCAAGCTCGAGCGGACGCTGATGATACGGAGTCATAAACGTATTATCCAATAGCGTAATAAGACCTTGTTCTTTTGCCCACGCAGCCACCGCGCCAATATCGGTGATTTTTAGTGTTGGGTTAGATGGAGTCTCGATGTAGACGCCCTTCGTATTGGTTCGAATGGCCGCCTTCACCTGTTCCAAATCCGTCATGTCAACAAAGGTCACTTCCAATTGGAATCGATTCAGAATCGATGTAAGCAATCGATACGTGCCTCCGTATACATCCTCTGTCACGATGACATGGTCTCCTGCGGAAAAGAGCATAAAGGAGGCTGAAATTGCCGCCATGCCGGAGGCAAAGGCAAAGCCTCTCGTGCCGCCCTCTAATACAGTAATGTATTGTTCAAGCGCTTCTCTCGTCGGGTTGCCAGAACGCGAATAGTCATGCTTTGGAGGGTTGTATATATCCTCGTGATGGAAGGTTGTCGCTTGAATAATCGGCACGCTGGAAGCTCCAGTATGCTCGCATATTTCACTGCCAAAATGAATCAAGCGTGTGGCAAATCGATCTTGTGATGCGCCGTTTCCTTTTGATTGTGATGAATGTGATTCACTCATGCTCTTACACCCCTTTTCCTTCCGCAACCTGTTCCTGCTCGACCTCTGCTTTTGCTGCGCTAAGCGCCTGCTTCAAGTCAGCAATCAGATCCTCGACGTGTTCGATCCCAACAGAAAAGCGAAGCAGGCGATCATCTACCCCTACTGCCTCACGAATCTCAAGCGGAATGTCTGCATGCGTCTGCACAGCTGGATAAGTCATAAGGGATTCAACGCCGCCAAGGCTCTCGGCAAATGCAATCAGCTTAATATGTCTAAGAATCGGCTCCACATAGCGCGCATCCTTCAAGCGGAATGAGAAGATGCCAGTGTTGCCCGACGATTGCTTGCACTGAATCTCATAGTTCGGATGGTCAGGAAGAGCGGGGTAATACACGGCTTCGATGGCTTCATGCTCTTTCAGCCAACAGGCAATATGCGTTGCGTTGTGCTCGTGGCGCTCCATGCGAAGCGCTAGCGTCTTCATGCCTCTCATCAACTGATAGGAATCCGATGGCCCTAGCACTGCACCAATGGAATTGTGCAGGAAGAACATTTGCTCCGACAATTCCTTTCCCTTTGTGACGATAATGCCAGCCAAGACATCATTGTGTCCGCCTAGATATTTCGTCGCACTGTGAACCACAATGTCAGCGCCAAGCTCGATTGGACGCTGGAAGAATGGCGTAAGCAGCGTGTTGTCTACAATGGTTAGAATATCATAGGATTTCGCCCACGCAGCAGCTCTCTCGATATCTGTAATCATCATCAGCGGGTTTGTTGGCGTCTCAATGAAAATCGCTTTGGTTGAAGGTATTCTTGCCGCTTCTACTGCATCCATATCATTAGTGTCAACATAGGAAGCAGAAATGCCAAAGCGGGACAGAAGCTGCTCTAACATGCGATATGTTCCACCGTAAAGATCTAGGGAGACGATTAAGTGATCGCCTTGACTAAACAAAGCAAATACAGTCTGAAGCGCCGCCATGCCTGAACTGCAGGCGAATCCAGCATCCCCGCGCTCAAGAAGTGCAGAAGCCTCCTCAAGCACCGCGCGTGTTGGGTTTTTCGTACGTGTATAATCAAATCCTGTGCTCTGTCCAAGCTTCGGATGTCGATAGGCAGTTGCTTGGTAAATCGGAAAATTGATGGCCCCTGTCTTCGGATCATGAATCGATCCGATTTGGGCTAACTGACTTTCAATACGGTAAGACAATTCATCACGTTCAATCATGTTTACACACCTGCACTTTCTTTATTCGAGCTTACAGAGCCAAGGACATATGGTGTCTCTTGATATACGTAGTAGTTGAGCCAATTTGAGAATAGTAGGTTGGCATGGGCTCTCCATGTCGAGCGCGGCGTTCTAGTAGGATCGTTATTCGGATAATAGTTGTATGGAATCTCCATTTCCATACCCTTTGCAATATCTCGATCATATTCCCACTTCAGGGTACAGGCATCATATTCGGAATGGCCTGTAACGAAAATGTGCTTGCCATCAAAGCTTGATACCAAATACACACCAGCCTCTTCAGACTCGGACAAGATTTCAAGCTGAGAAACCTTCTCGATGTCCTCTCTGCGCACCTCCGTGTGTCTCGACTGGGGCACAAGGAATGATTCATCAAAGCCTCTAGTCAGCTTTACATTTTCCTTTGTTAAGTAGTGATAGAAAACACCGAATACTTTCTTCTCAAGCGGATGCTTCGGTACCCCGTAGTGATAGTACAGACCAGCCTGTGAGGCCCAACAGATGTAAAGCGTTGAAGTGACGTTGCGGTCAGCCCACTCCATAATCTTGCACAACTCATTCCAGTAGGTGACTTCTTCAAAATTCATCTGCTCAACTGGTGCACCTGTGATAATCATACCGTCAAACTGCTCGTGCTCAATATCATCGAATGTCTTATAGAAGCTTGATAGATGCTCAACGGAAGTATTCTTCGACTGATGCGTAACGGGATGGAGCAGCGTCACTTCCACTTGGAGTGGTGAATTGCCGAGTAGGCGGAGCAACTGTGTCTCCGTTGTTTCTTTAGTCGGCATCAAGTTCAAGACAACAATGCGCAGCGGACGGATATCCTGCGAGTAAGCTCGAGAATCGTCCATTACGAAAATGTTCTCCTGAGTCAAAATTTCTTTAGCCGGCAGATGATCTGGAATTTTAATCGGCATGACGAACTCCTCCTTGTCTTTGTATAAGTAATTCCAACCATCGTATAAGCATGTACCAGAATTCAGATTGAGGCTCTTAGCGGTTCGAGAGTTGTACCGTAGAAGTCTAGATGTACTAAAAAGACCCTTTCCCAGCAGTATGAGAAAGGGTCACATTATCATGTGTTAGGTCCCTCTCATCTGTCAGCAACAGGTTGCAATACCTGATCGCTGCAAGAATTAGCACCGCTGCGTTAACGTTACGCTAACGCCGGTTGCCGGGCTTCATCGGGCTTGTCCCTCCACCTGCTCTTGATAAGAATGCCGTATACGTATTTGATTGGTTATTTTTCACTTGGTAATAATTTAATCTATTGTCATCCATTTAGTCAAGAGTGAAATCACCATATTCCGTCGTTAACATATGATAGGATAAGGAGTGAGCTCTTTTTTTCCTTGAAAGACAATAGGACAGCCCGTATACTAAACGAAGTGCCTTGGTGCACTAATTTTTGATTTATGAGGTGATTTCGGATGGATGGCGACCCGAGGCAGTGCCGAGGTGAGAACACACAACCGAATATGACGATTCGACAAGATCATGAGCGTAGATGCAGCGAGAACGTCGTATGTCGTTTGCAGGCCCAATCGTTTCATTCCGGCGAATATCACCTGAATGCAGCTGTATGGTCTTCTTAAACGATCCTTCACTCCCGCGATGATTCTCCTTCCGGTCCTCATCTTGCGTGAATCGTCATGTACAAAGACGATGCAAGCTGCCGCATGTGGGGTGGCACGAAGGAGTGATTGTGATGAAAATACGGCTCGTCAACAACGGTGTCTTTACACCAATCGATGATATCGATGTCACGTTGACACCGCCAGAAGAGGGCTTCTATTGGATCGATGCCGATGTCGATGATCTTATCGTCCTGCAGTCATTATTTCAGATGCATGATCTGGCTGTAGAGGACTGCTTGAGCGATGAAGAACAACGGCCTAAGCTGGAAATCTACGATGGACATTACTTCATTGTGATTAACAGCATTCGATTTGACGATGAAGAAATCTTTTTGCGCGCACTTAATATTTTTCTAGGCAAGCATTATATTATTACGGTTACAAAGCAGAAGATTAGTGAGCTGCGTACGGTGAAACCGATTCTGTGGGAGCAGGAGGTCAATGAAGCGGACCGCATGCTCTATCTGCTTACTGACCTTGTAGTAGACAATTATTTTAACGTATCGGACCGAATCGAAGCGAAGATAGAGACGCTCGAGGAAGTTGTGCTCATGAATGCGAAGAAATCGCATTTGAACGAAATTATTAGCTTACGAAGCGAGATTCTATGGCTGAAGAAGGCGCTTGGACCACAGAAAGAGGTTCTGCTGCTGCTGTATCGCAAAGATCTGCGTCTTATCGATGAGAATCTGCAAAAGTACTTTCAAGATATTTATGAAAATGCAGTTAAAGTATCGGAGACATTTGAGACGTTCCGCGACCTTATGAGCAACTTGCGAGAATCGTATCAATCAAGCATTGCAAATCGAGCGAATGAAATCATGCGCATCTTTACTGCTGTTACAACAATATTCATGCCACTGACGTTCATTACGGGCTTCTACGGTATGAACTTCGACAGTATTCCTTTCCTGCATGACAAGCATGGCTCACTATACGCCAGCGGCTTTATGCTTGTGCTAGGACTATTCATGCTGTATTGGTTCCGCAAGAAGGATTGGCTGTGAAGCTATTATCAGAATGAATCTTTCGATTAAATAGACCCGCTGACATATACCGGACAGCGGGTCTTTGATATTGTATAGGGAGCATAAAGTGCTGCGATACAGCATTAACAATGCATATGATGAATGAGAATAAAAAAGGGATGACTGACTAAGCAGACGCCTTGTCTTGCTTCGATCGTGTCTTTGGCTGTTCAGTAACGGCAGCCTGCCTATCCCCCTGCTTCATTCGCAGCAAACGAATTCGTTCATACCGCTTCTGCAACTCCGAACCGGCTGACTCAAGCGCCTCTTCTCCATACACTTGAGCAAATATAGGCTTCAAATATTCTCCGCCCAGCTCCTGAAGAGCTGCTTCAATGGCTCGCTGCTCTTTAAGAGGCACATCCTGCAGTTCTTGATCGATAAACGGATGCACATCGTAACCATCACCAGACATTGCCTCTATACGCACCATTAATTCCCGTCGATCAATGTTAAGAAGATTCATCAGCTCCTTGGCATCGGTCCTCGCTTGGATGCCTTCGAGCAGCAAGCGGCGTTCTGTAAGCCGCCTGAGCTCCTGGTTCATCTTCAGTTCCTCCTGCTCATAGATCCACTTTAGAAAGTCAGCCTGCGGCACCTTCTCCTGCACCCAATCCAGCGGAAATTCCGTCTCACGATTAATCGCCGTTGTTATACGCAGAATGGAATCCTTGTATGCCTTTACCTTTGACTCTCCAAATCCAGGAAGCTGCCTAAGCTCCTCTTCGGTATGTGGAATATACGTGCTTACTAAGCGCAGCATTCGATTCGTCGCGATCCAATATGGAGCTCTGCGGCTTGCAACAGCTTGGTCTCTTCTCCAAGCTGTCAGAAGCTCATAGAGCGTATCATTGCGGTTCAGATCTGCATAGCAGTGAATCCATTCGTTGCGCTCTTTCATCCGCCGCTCATGCAGATTCATATCCGGAATGAATCCGAGCGCTGGCTGATAGCCCGCACTTAGCAGACGTGCCACCCCTGCACGCAGGGCTGCCCGCATCTCGGACCAAACCGCTCCTTCGTATAAGATGTCAGCCGTCTTATCAGATGGTATGCCTGCGGGTGTATCCTCCCAAAGGACAAGCCACTTCCCTTCTTGTTCGCCAGCGCTTAGGAGCCCTCCTGCACTTTGCTCGCCTGTCGTTTCCTTCTCTAGTCTGGTCATCCAGATGACATTCATCGTTTGATCCCTCCAATGGATTCATGCTCATAACCAAAGGGCTTCACGACAAAAAGAAAAAGCACCTCTTCTCATCGTGAAAACCGACTGAGAGGTGCTTCCTCGTCCTAGTTATGTATTATTACCTATCATATCCTAGCTATATGACACTGTCAATATAAGGATAAATGAAAAACAAAAGCTTCCAACATCCATGCCCATCCCTTATAATGGACTCGTCATTCACGAAGGAGGAGCCATATGTCGAATGAATTTGATTTTTTATCCGATTATACCGAAGATACATCCACAAGGTTCGTGACGTTTATCGGGGAGAGCTTGCGCCGCTTCGATCTCGCCATTACAACCACAACTAGATTCTATGGCAAGAAGCTAGTGACTGACCTTCAATCCGGCATTACTGCCATTCTTGGCCAAGACGATCTAGAGGAAGAAGGCTATCTTGAGGAGCGCTTCCGTTTGAATGAAGAGGAAGGAAGCGAGATGCGCGCCTTTCTGCAGCTTGTGGTTGGCGAAGCGCATTTTACGGATTAATCCTCAAGTCTGTCTAATCACCAAAAAAAAGCCGAGCTTGCAGCAGAACTGCACTCGGCTTTTCGTTTTTACACATAACACGCGGGTTTAGACATGCAGACCGACAAGTCGAATCACACTGGTCATCTCAAGTCTCTCCATTAGACTCGACACCTGCTCCCGATCAGGATCATACAAGCAGGAATCAATATCACAGGTCAATGGGGCCTCGCAATTAATCGTTGCCAGCTGGCGAGAGAGATGAAGCATGTCCAGATCCGCTTCAATTTTCGAGCGAACGCCTTTCGCAAGCGAGTCCATGTTGCTAAGAATCCCATCGATAGACCCATACTCTTGTATGAGCTTATGTGCCGTCTTTTCTCCGATCCCTTTGACACCTGGATAATTATCGGATGTGTCGCCCATCAATCCTTTTATATCAATTACCTGAGCAGGGCTAATCTGACGCTCCTCCAAGAGATATTCCGGAGTATAGACTGCATAATTGCCATGGCCCTTCTTCATAATGATGACCTTAGTATGTTCATGTACGAGCTGAAGCATATCATGGTCACCTGTCAGCACCATCACATCATAATCCTCACGATACAACCGAGACAGCGTGCCGATGCAATCATCCGCCTCGAAGCCTTCGCAGGAAATATTCGGGATCCCAAAGGCATCCATCACATCACGCATCATCTGGAACTGAGGCACAAGCTCCTCTGGACATTCTGCGCGATTCGCCTTGTAATCTGTAAACTGCTCAGAGCGGAACGTCTTGCTTCCAAGATCCCAGCAGCACGCAATATGAGTAGGCTTAAACGTTTCGACCGCATCCCAAAAATAACGCATGAAGCCATATACCGCATTCGTTGGAGTGCCGTCTTTCATACGTCGAATCGAACCGCCGTATGCCGTAGCATAAAAGGCACGGAACAATACAGCCATCCCATCAACGAGCATTACACTCGGTCTAGTGATATCTATTGGCTTGATCATTTCCACGATACTTACGCACTCCTCTCCTATAGTAACGCTAACGTTCTAACATAAATCTATAAATCTCACATCCACCAGTATATCACGGGTCACGAACAGATATCGATACCGCTTTATGGCAGTCGTGAATGAACTAACTTGAACATGTCTTTAAGCCCAATGAGCCTCATATTCATTCTCACGGAAGCCTACAGTAACCTGCTTGCCATCTGTAACAACCGGACGCTTGATCAGCTTGCCGTTAGAAGACAACAGCTTGATCTGCTCTTCTATGCTCATGGATGGAAGCTTGTCTTTGAGCGACATCTCTTTGTATACTTCTCCAGATGTATTAAACCACTTTTTCAACTCAAGCCCGCTTTGCTCGATCATGACCTTCAGCTCATCGGCTGTTGGCGGTTCATCCACAATCGGAATCAGCTTTAGCTCATGACCATGTTCGTTAAGCCATTTGATCGCTTTTCGGCACGTACCGCACTTTGCATAGTGATATACCGTCAACGTTTTCATGTCTATCTACTCCTTACGCTTCAAATCTTCTTCCAACTGAACGAGATCCGCTGGAAGCGGCGCCTCGTATACGACTCTCTCTTTCGACATCGGATGGTTAAATGACAGCTCTGCAGCGTGCAGAGCATGGCGCTCGATATCTTTGTACAACTGACCTTCAGGATTATAGAATTTATCGCCGATTAAGGGACAACCCAGATGCTTCATATGTACACGAATCTGATGGGTTCGGCCTGTCTCCAATATACAGCTGACCTTCGCTGCATGCATCCCGTTCCTCGTATAGCAAGTTAATGTATCATAATGCGTAATGGACGCATAGCCATCAGGCGTCACAATTCGGAGGTGCCGCTCGACAGGATCGCGATCAATGGGCGCATCAATTGTACCTTTCAGAGGATTCGGACATCCTTCTACAAAGGCTATATAGCGCTTATCCATTTCTCCCCGCTGCATCTGCATTGACAGCTGTTGATGGGCATACGCATGCTTTGCCACAACAAGCACACCTGAAGTCTCCTGATCAAGGCGATGAACCGGCCGAAAGCGCGTCTGCTCCCCGCGGCCTCGCCAATAATGAACAACTCCATTGGCAAGCGTCCCATTTGGAAAGCCATAGGTCGGATGCACAACAATGCCAGGAGGCTTGTTCAAGACAAGAATATCGTCATCCTCGTAGATAACGTCAATCGGTATAGGTTCTGGCTCAATCGTCTCTTTTTGCGGCTCTGCTACACGGATTACGACCTTATCTCCAGCCTGCAATGATTTGTGATTATAAGAGCGCCCCCCGTTAACGGTGATTGCATGCTCAAGCTTCTTCAATCTGGTAATCAGTCTTCTTGACAGGTTAAGTCGCGATAACAGGACCGTGCGAAGCTGAATGCCATCCTCATGCTCAGGTACGGTATAGCTGAGCTCTGCCGCTTCCCATATCGGCTGATCTTCGTCTTCTTTGCTTGTGATTGCTGGACCAGCATGTCCTAGTCGCTGCTCCTCACAGTCTTTCTCATCCTTCATGCTTGGCCTTCGACTCCTTACGGCTGAATACGACTGCACTGCGCACGTATTCCATGTCCTTCACTTGAGCAAGTCCATTCGCTCTGCGAGCAGCTACGAAGAAGTAGTCTGATAGACGATTAACATATTGCTGGGCAAAAGGATTGATTTCTTCCGTACGGGACAGGGTTACGACATGTCTCTCCGCTCTACGGCAAACGGTTCTGCATACATGAAGCGCACTTGCGAGAGCACTGCCTCCCGGCAGGATGAATCGTCTCAGCTCCTCATTAGCAGCATTATGCTCGTCGATCCATTGCTCCAAACGCTGTACAAGATCCTCTGTTACTTTATATGTTACTTTGCCAAGCTTGTCCTCGGCAAAGGCAAGATCCGATCCGCAATCAAACAGCTCGTGCTGGATCTCGAGAAGCTGTTCCTGAAGCTGTGTATAAACGTTATCTTGACAATGAGTCAAGGCTACGCCAACAAAGGCATTCAGCTCGTCCAATTGACCATAGGCCTCCACGCGGAGATGATCCTTCGGCACGCGCCCTCCCTTGAGTGAAGTCATGCCTTCATCCCCTTTACGCGTATAAATGTTCATCATTTGTTCCTCCCTCACCTTGTATCTATGGACATTACTGCTTTTCTGTCATCATTTTAAGCACTTCTACTGAACGATCGAGATTCGGGGTGTTTGCCGGAATCGCGATTAGGAACTCAGGATTGGTAACCCCATGCTTCTCCAAAAATGGAAGCTTGCTTACCGGCAGCGCATAAAGATGCTCTTCAAGCACATCCTGCTTTTCTTTTCCATTCCCAGGCTCGACAAGACCTTCCATGACACCTTCTGCATATTGTTCTTTATCAAAATAGGAATCAAGTACAACATGTCCACCATTTCGAGAATAGGCCTTCATGTCATCCTTTGGCAGCACGATCAAGCTGTTCTGATTCGCTGCATACTCAATCAATAAGCGTTGAATGTTGTACATAGGCGGCGAGACAACCTGAATCGTGAATTGATCCTGATATTTATTCGTCAGATCATCTTGAATGGCTGTCGTGATCTCGCTAGGGATCGCTCCCTGTGCCATCATGAACATGGTGAAATCAGCTGGCTTTTCTCCACATGCATTTAACAAGAGCATACTCATGAACAAGCTGAGGACAACCAGTCCGCGTCTAATTCCTCTCATCTTTATTCCCCTCTCATCGATAAACCTCTATCTTTGTCATTCCTTATCATATTATCATAAAGGCAATAAACAACAAAAGCAGACCCTCTCAGGGCCTGCTTATTCGTTAACAAGTATGTGAATAGTGCGGGTACGATTATTTATTCATGCTGGAATATTTCATGTACTCATTAATCTTTAGGTCCAACAAGCTGCTAATCTCGATGACATTGTCTGCAGTAAAAGACTGCTCTTGTTGAAACATTTGCTCCATTTGCTTGCGGAGAACACGGATTTCTTGCTCAAGGTCAAGCAGGCTGGATGAAACGTTTCTTGCTTTGTCCGACCATGTAACAGATTGGCGATCCTTACGAATCACTTGACGAGATAAGTTGGTAAATGCCAAGTCTGAACAAAACAAGTCCACTTCCTCCTTCCACTGCTAGATAATCGGTGTATCTTCCAAATGATGGAACAAATCTAATAGACACATTTCACATTGTACCAAACGTTTTTATGAAAAACTAGCATTTTTTATCTGATTATGCATGATTTTAACGTTCTTGTCTGATTTTTGTCACAAGGTCTCCCATTCGCTCGATCGCTTCCGTTAATTGCGCGACAGATGTCGCATAAGAGCATCGAATAAAGCCTTCTCCACCTTTGCCGAATACGTCTCCAGGGACCGCAGCTACCTTTGCTTCATAGAGCAGTCGGGTCGCAAATTCCTCAGAGGTTAGTCCAGTCGATTGAATGGATGGGAATGCATAGAAAGCACCATGAGGCTCATGGCATTCCAGACCAATATCACGGAAGCCCTTCACAACCAAGCGGCGGCGCATATTATAGGAATCTACCATGCGATCCTTCTCATCCAAGCCATGCTTAAGCGCTTCTAGCGCAGCGATCTGGCCCATGACCGGCGCACACATCACCGTATATTGATGAATCTTAAGCATCGCCTGTGTCAGGTCTTGGTGTGCACACACATAGCCCATACGCCAACCAGTCATAGCAAATGCCTTGGAGAAGCCGCTGACGAGAATCGTACGATCCTTCATGCCCGGGATCGAGGCAAAGCTTACATGCTTTTGGTCATAGGTGAGCTCTGCATAAATCTCATCGGAAATGACGATAAGATCGTTCTCCTCTACAACCTTTGCAATCGGCAGCCAATCCTCATAAGTCATGATTGCACCCGTCGGATTGCTAGGGTAGCAAAGAATGAGCAGCTTGGAATTCGGTGTAATCGCCCGCTGCAGCGCTTCTGCCGTCAGCTTGAAGTTATCCTTCGCAAAGGTCTCAATGCCTACAGGCACGCCTCCGCCGATGGATACGATTGGGGAGTAAGAAATATAGCAAGGCTCAGGAATGAGAATCTCATCGCCAGGCTCAACAAGCGCACGAAGCGCAAGATCAATTGCTTCCGAGCCTCCGACCGTTACGATCATTTCCTTGCCTGGATCATACTGCACCTGAAAGGAGCTATCCAAGTACTCCGCGATCGCTTCGCGAAGCTCTGGAATCCCTGCATTGGAGGTATAGCGTGTCTGGCCTTTTTCAAGGGAGTACACACAAGCCTCGCGAACATGCCAAGGAGTACTGAAATCCGGCTCGCCCACCCCTAAGGTAATAATATCCTTATTGCCGCTGACGAGATCAAAAAATTTGCGAATGCCCGATGGGGGGATATCCCTTACTCTAGCATTCAAGTACTTTCCCATATTGGTCGTGCCTATCGTATCATTCGTCATGTGTCATCACCTCAAGGAGAGATCACAAGACGATGATCATCTTCATGGTCTTCGAAGATAATGCCGTCCTGCTTGTACTTCTTCAAGATAAAGTGCGTTTTAGTCGATAGCACGGACTCGATAGGAGATAATTTATCAGAAACAAAGTTCGCGACTTCACGAAGGTTCTTGCCTTCTACTTCTACGAGCAAGTCATACGCGCCTGACATCAGGTATACAGACTTCACTTGCGGGAACAAATAAATGCGTTCCGCAATGCCTTCGAAACCACGCTCGCGCTCTGGTGTAATCTGAACCTCGATCAGCGCCGTCACTTTGTCTTCATCCACCTTGCTCCAATTGACGACGGTCGCATATTTTACAATGACATGATCCTTTTCCATCTCAGCGATAGCATCGCGAATCTCTTGCTCTTTTACGCCTAAGAGTGTTGCAAGAAGCTCTGGAGATCGGCGCGCATCTTCTTTAAGCAGGGTCAAAATATTTAAACTCAAATCACTAAGTTCCTTCATTAAGACGGTCCTCCCACGATTGTTATGCAACACAAATTGTATCGCTGTATGAAGCAGCATGCAATCTTAAGATGTGGTTTACATTTTAGATATGTCCATATGATACACCTATTGCAACTTTCTGCCAAGGAGTCAGCTTTTTAATTCCATAATCTTAAGATCGAGTTCTGAGGCTTTTAAAAGCCTTTCAATATATCAATCAGTCCTTTAAAATGCCCCTATATAGACCAAAAGACCCACGATAGGAACGACCTATCTGCGGGTCTCGCAAAGAATTCACGATATAGATGATGCTAATAGCTTATCGCAATTTTACGGAATCTTACATATACGAATGGCCTTGATAGCTCTGCGGCTGCTGTGAGGCATAAGTGCCATAATAATGAGCGGTACCATGCTGCATCTGATGACTGCCTAGCTTCTGCTGCACGAACTGCTGTGTCTTTTGCATCGTTTGCTGATTTTGCTGAAGCTGCTTGTCAATTTCCTGCTTCAACACAGGAGTTGAAGCGCTGTACATATTCAATTGATCCATCAAATAGTACAAATCGCTTTGCAGTTTCAACGTATCATTGGTCAGATTCATGAACATTTGGCGTACAACCGGGCAGCTTGCTTCTGTCACCGCTGTGGTATACTCGCGTGATGTTCTCTTTAGATCAGCAAGGATCGTGTATAGCAAATCCTCTTCTTGCATAAAGGATGATTGGTGCATATTGAATCTCCCTCCTATCTATTATTGAGATGCTTGATTCTGCTGCGGCTGTGTAGGCGCCATTTGTGCGTGTTGAGCAATCGCATTTGTAAGTGTATGGATGTGCTGCTGGTGCATTTGAATAAAGTTCGTCAGCAACTGGTTGACTTCAGGATGGACCTGGCTTGCCGCTGTAGCTGCTGCTTGCTTCAATAGCAAGTCTTCATTGGAAATGCTATCTACGATGTACTCCAACTCTTTACCTGACAATGGTCTCATATTCATACCGGATGTGTGCATGATTGTCATCTCCTTTCAAGACTGGATATGACGTATTATGAGCTTCTCATTAGGGAAATATGTAACTGGTAAAGGAGAGATTACATACATGAAGTTGATAAATGGCGCGCCTGGTTGGCCGAAATTAACCTCAAGCACTTGGACATATCCCGCGTTGCAGGAAGATGTGGAATGCGATGTTCTAGTCATTGGCGCAGGGATGAGCGGCGGTCTGATTTCTCATGAGTTGGCAAAGAAAGGATTACGCACCGTTACGGTTGAAAAGCGAAGTGTAGGTGCAGGCAGCACCTGCGCGAATACCGGCTTGCTTCAATTTTGCAATGACAAGCCCTTGTCTGCATGCATAAACTCATTTGGTCTTGATCAAGGTGTACGCTTCTATAAACTTTGTGAGCAAGCTGTAAAAAAGCTTCTTGCTATTCATGATTCCCTTCTAACGAAAGCCGATATGTTTCCTAGAAGCAGCCTTTACTTTGCAAGCGAAGAAGCGGATGTCCCAGGACTGAAAGCGGAATACCAGGCCCTGAAACAGCATGGTTTTTCTGTGGAATGGCGGGAAGAAAAGCATATAGAGGCTTCTTTTGGGTTCCGAAAGCCGGCAGGCATTGTTACGCACGGAGATGCAGAGATAAATCCAGCAGCATTTGTACAATCTCTTTTTGAGACGGCTACCAAAAAATATGGCCTTCAGCTATTTGAGCATACGAGAGTAGCAAGACGCGAGGATCATGCTGATCATATTACGATCTTCACCGACAACGGCAGCAAGATTACGACGAAGCATATCGTTTATGCAACTGGCTATGAAACACAAGAATACAAGAAAGACGAAAATGCCGTACTGGAAAGCTCATTTGCTATCATTACAGAACCAGTAGAAGATATTGATAAGGTGTGGCCTGACAAATATATGATCTGGGAAACCGCTCGGCCCTATAAATATTTCCGAATGACAACGGATAATAGGATCGTTGCTGGAGGGTTTGACTTCGGTTCGAATATATGGGAAGAACGTGAGCGCATGCTGGCTCAAGCTGCGAAGAAGCTTGAAGCAGAAATTGAAAAGCTGTTTCCTACTTTGGCTCCCATTCATGCTGAGTATCCATGGGCTGCTGCTTTCTGCAGCACACACGATGGACTCCCGATGATTGGCACTCACCCCAACTACAATCGTTCAACTTTTATACAAGCCTATGGAGGCAACGGTGATGTATACTGCAGCATCGCAACAGACATTATCCCTGCTTTGATAGAGCATGGCTACCATCCCGATGCTGAGCTGTTTCGGTTCGATCGACCTCACACCCCTTCTGTTTCTTAGTGTTAAGGAAGTTAAAAAGAGGCAAGTCAGATGACAACTGACCTGCCTCTTTGTTATGACCAGACACCTCGCTTGCTGCGGCATTGCGTACCTTCATATCCTTGCTTATAGCCTATGTAGGCGATGGAGACTTGCGCTGAACCAATCTTCGCATGAGCCATGCGCTTAGTATCGGCATGCACCCGATGACGGCTAAATAGGTAACGATCACCTCAGGCTTGTTAGAGATGGATACAATCACAATAAACGTCAAAATAGACAAGGACCGTCCAGCAAACAGGCCCAATTCGCGCAGTACAGTTAGCTCTACGCGCTGCCCCACTGCTTCATTGCTTTCCGCCATGAGATCGAAGGTTGTAGAGGTCATAGGAATGACGAATAACGGCGAAGCAAGTGCCATTCCCATGCCGAACAGGAGCAGTGTTATATATTGCACCTTTACAAACAACGGAATGACGACGATCCCCATTGCGATCGCTCCCGCCAGCAATCCAAGCGATCGATACTTCCATTTCATGAAGCGGCCAACCACATAGTAAGACATTAATCCCACAACAGAGGTGATTAAGGTATAATTGCCAAGCTTGACTTCATTTGCAGTCGCAACGAATACGAGAAGACCGATCAAAAATCCATAGGAACCGTCTCTTAGTCCTTGTGCCGCTAAGGCAAAAAAGGTTTTTTGCCATGGACTGTCAGCATTCATCCACAGCTTTAACGGTATGGACCATTGATAGGCGCATCCAGGCGGTCGCTTTTTCAGCCAAAAGCTAAGAACGACACCGATGGAGAAGATCACGATGGATGCCATAAAGATATAGTTGTAGCCTATATCAGAAAAGTAGCCGATAAGAAGCCCTGACAGCCACGGTGCAACCATGCTTGAACCTGAGCCTAGAAGCCCTACCCATCCATTGAAAACATCGCGGTTATCCGCATCCGTCACTTCAAAATAAACGACATTAAACGCTAGCCAAAAGGCACCCATGGCAGTCCCCATCATAATGCCTAGCAGCCATATCCAGTCGATCGCTTGTTTGCCAAGAAAGAGGACAAACATATAGAACGTTCCAGACAAAATGATGCCTAGCCGCAGACAATTCATTTTGTTGTGTTCTTTTACCCATTTCCCACCTAAGATAAAAGTAGCGCCCAAGGACAGCTGCTGTATAAGTGCAAACCATCCAATGAGCGCATAGTCGGGGCGTACTTTCCATAAAAATACGTTCACAAAAGTGCCTGAAAATGCATTGGCACATGCAAACAATCCATACACAAGCAAGAGGAGTTTCGTTTGACCATCCAAGCGTGCTTGCACTAGGGTAACCCCCTTCGCGCCTATAGTCTCGTTAAGCTCTGACACTTAAGATACCCTAAAGCGCTAAGGTTCATCATCACTTCAACCATTTTCCAGCCGCTTATTCAGACTTGCTTAGACGCTGAATGGATTCATGAAGCTGCAAGCGAGCCTTATCATCCAAAAACTTGGATACCTGATAGCAGGACATGCAGGTATAGACATTCATCGTGTACGGTGCCTGTAAAAGTGGTCCGTGATCGCCGACTGCATGAGGCATAAAGCCTTCGCTAACCGCTTCCTTTCCTACAAACACCATATACTCTCTGCACTGCGGGCATTCCGGGACTTCTTCCTGTTCATGAAGCAGCACATCCATGCCCTCCTGGGTCTTGATAGCTTCCGGACTATCGTACAGAATCCCTTCATCTTCCCATTGGAAGTTGGACCAGCCTAATTCTTTGTGGTCATGATCCTCTTCATCCTTATCATCTGATTCGTCGGATCGTGCATCTTTATTCATTTCCTTATTAGGATCAAGATCAACTTGAAGCGTCATATAATCCCTCAAGCTATTGTTGCAATAAGGGCATTCGTCCTCAGGACCCAATTCTTCATCCCAAATTATCTCGGTGTCGCACCATGGACATACGGTATTAGTCGTCACAATTGATCGACCTGCCTTCCTGTTCAAACTGTTGTTGCGTGTATGCTGTATTCTTAGGTGTACAAGGTCAACCAATGTTCATCCAATAGATGATGCCAACGACCAAAAAGATCATGGCAAGAGCGAGCAATGTTCCCCATAAATACTTCATCGCAGCTAACTTCTCCTTTTCCTATGAAAAGCGTTCTGTTATCGTTGTCCTGACCTTAGCGTTACTTAAGCTCAGCTACTGTAACTCCCATGCCGCCCTCATTGAAGGCACCATTCCGGTAAGATTTCACATGCTTATGACGCTTCAAGAATTCCTGGATCCCTGCGCGCAGCACGCCTGTACCTTTACCGTGGATGATGTACACGAGATTCAAGTTGCCAAGCAGCGCCTCGTCCAAGAAACGGTCGACCTCCATGATCGCTTCTTCGAGATTCTCTCCTCGAAGGTCTAGCTCTGAACGAACATGTTCTCCGCGCGTGCGCTTAACATTCGCTCCAGTACGCTGTTTTTCAGGAGCCTGCTGCTTCGCAGATGCGATCAGCTCTAGATCGTCCTTTCGCACCTTCATTTTCATTATACCAAGCTGAACAACAGCCTCATTGCCCGATATTTCAACAACGTGGCCCTTTTGGTTCAAGCTATACACCTTTACCTCATCGCCAGGCTCTATCACGCCTGCTGGCTTCTTCTTCGCACTCTTTGCAGCAAGCTTCTTCGCTGGAGCCGCTTCATCAAGCCGTTTCCTCGCTTCGGTAAGCTCATGCTCTTTTACCTTCTCGCCTTCCATTGCGAGCAGGCGAAGTTCAGTAATAACATCATCCGCTTCTTTAAGCGCCTTGTTTACAATTTCTCGAGCTTCTTCCTCCGCCTTAGCAATTCGCTTCTCTCGAGATGCTTCGATCCGATCATTTTGCTCTATAAGCTCACGCTGCAGCTTCTCATTCTCCATGCGAAGCTGTTCAGCCTTCTTACGCTCTTCCTCCGCATCCAGACGGTTACGTTCCAGTGAAGCAATCATCGTCTCGATCCGCATATCCTCTTCCGTTACTTCCCCGCGGGCATGATCGATAATATCCTTCGATAAGCCTAGACGCTCTGCAATCGCAAACGCATTGCTTCGTCCTGGAACACCAAGAAGCAATCGATAGGTCGGCCGAAGAGTCTCTACATCGAATTCCATGCTCGCATTCAGGATGCCTTGTCGTTCATAGGCATAAGCCTTCAACTCGGAGTAGTGCGTCGTTGCAACGATTCGGCAGTTCATGCGATGCATATGCTCTAGAATCGCGATTGCGAGCGCTGAACCTTCTGCTGGATCCGTACCTGCACCAAGCTCATCCAGCAGGATCAAGCTTTTTGGCGTCATCATACTCAAGATTCGAATGATATTGGTCAAATGGCTTGAGAATGTACTCAAGCTCTGCTCAATGCTCTGCTCGTCGCCGATATCCGCATATATTGCATCAAAGACGCAAAGCTCGCTCTCTTCGTTGGCATGGATAAACAAGCCTGACATCGCCATTAAACTTAACAGGCCAATCGTTTTCAAGGAAACGGTCTTACCGCCGGTGTTAGGTCCTGTTACGATAATGGTCGTGTAACCATCGCCAAGCTCCACATCCGTTGGCACAACCTGATCTCTTGCGATGAGGGGATGACGCGCCTTCTTCAGCTTCAAATACCCACGATCATTCATGATCGGAAGCGTTGCGCGCTGCTCATGGGCATAGCGAGCCTTTGCAAAGATAAAGTCCAGATCCGACACCGTTTCTGTATCGTAAAGAAGCGCATCCGCCTGCTCGCCTACAAGATCCGTTAATTCGGATAAAATACGCTCAATCTCGCGTTCCTCGCGAAGCTTCGTCTCGCGAAGCTTATTGTTCATCGTCACGATGGATTCCGGCTCAATGAATAATGTAGCACCTGAGCTGGATTGATCATGTACAATCCCGCCAAAGTGCGAGCGATACTCCTGCTTTACCGGAATAACATAGCGATCATTTCGAATCGTAATGATCTGCTCCTGAAGCATCTTGGATGTGCTTGAGCTTCTTACCAATGACTCCAGCTTCTCCCGAATGCGCGTCTCCCCGATACGAAGATCACGTCTGATGCTGGCAAGCTCAGAGCTTGCTTGATCCAACACTTCACCTTGATCATCGATGCAGCGACGAATCGCGTCTTCAAGCGCCTTCTGATCGCTAAGGCTCTCCACCATATGATATAAGATCGTAACAGGATGATCTTCATGCACGCTGGCAATATAACGAGTCAGCCTTCTTCCCGCATTGGTCAGGGCTGATATGTCCCACAGCTCTTGAGGGTTCAGCATTCCTCCAATACGCGCTCGTTTCACTGAAGGACGAATATCCGTAACGCCTGCAAAAGGCGCACCGCCCTTTAAGCGATCGACTGCAAGAGCTTCATCTGTCGCCTGCAAGCGACGATTCACTTCTTCGAGATCAGAGCTTGGCTCAAGCTGCAGCGCCGCTTCTGCTCCAAGCGGAGTGGATGCATGCCTGGACAGCGCATGGAGGATTTTATGGTATTCCAAGGTTTTATATATTTTCGAATCCAAAGGTTACGACTCCTTTCTGTACCGTATTATAGCGTAACCAGTATGTGGTCGCATCAATGTCGAGACCTGCTTGTAATGAAAGTCCTGACTATGGATACACTAATTGTTGCACAAACTGTACCCTTTATAAACAAAGGAGGAATTCAAGACATGAGTTTTCTTGGTCATGTGGTCCGCTTTATCGTCGCGGCTATTGTGCTAATGGTTACGGCTTGGCTAGTTCCAGCGTTCAGCGTAGGTGGCTTCTGGAGCGCTTTGATTCTTGCTTTGGTCATCGCGCTCATTGGCTGGGTAGTGGAAGCCATTTTCGGCAAACAGGTTACCCCGTTTGGTCGTGGTATCGTTGGCTTTCTCGTTAGTGCCGCCGTCATTTACGTCGCTCAGTTCTTTGTAGGCGGCGTAACCGTATCGATCGTTGGCGCATTATTGGCAGCACTCGTTGTCGGAATCATCGATCTGTTCATTCCGGTATCAACTCCATTTGAAGCCGGACGCAGAACTTCTGATAACAAGTAATCCAATTGCTTTACCTTCGATATGTGCCCGAACTGAGGCGATCGCCTGTGCAGCGGTCGCCTTTGTGATGTTTAGCGAATCAGTACGGGTGCTTTTCCAACCTGGCACCGTTCATATTTCACACTTCTGTCACAACCTCTCGCCTTAGAACGACAGGATTTGCACAAGGGTTTGCGTATAGTTATTCCATTGCACTTATTTGTGTGATCGGGATCACACTTGTACTTATCACTCTTGCTCATCCAGGGAGGTTTTCATACATGAAGCATCCAATAGCCATTGCCGCTGCTCTAGCCACATTAGCCTTCGTAACCGTTGCTTGCAGCAGTAACCAAGTGGAAGAACACCATGCAGCTCAAGTTGACAAAGAAATGGTCATTAAAGCATCCAATTACACCTTCGAGTCTTCCGAGTACCGCGTAAAGGCCGGAGAAACCGTACGATTTATTCTGGACTCCACGGGGAATCACGGCATTCATATTAAAGAATTGGGGCTTAAGCTTGACCCTAATCAGACATCCCAAATCCTTACCCCTAAAGAAAAAGGGTCATATCCGTTCCAGTGCTCCATCCTATGCGGACCTGGCCATAAAGAAATGACTGCGACACTCATTGTAGAATAGGCTCCTATGCCGACTGAACTTATCGGCGGCATCTAACCACGAGCCAGTAGCTTGTTGAAGCTGTCTATAGCCATTGAGCCCATTGGACAGCTTCAGCAAGAAGGACAGGTGCCCATTCTCCCGTCAATCTCATCCATATTGAGGCAGATGTCCAATGCTGCAAAGCCTCTGAAGGCCACGCCATCATCAGCACATAGATTAATCCCCATATCCAAATGAAATGCACCGCCCCAAGGATTCCTCCACATAGCCGATCAAAGGCGCGAATCGGCTTCACGCTGGACAGCTTGCGCAGCGCAAAGCGAATCAGCCACAAGCCGCTCCACACAAACCCAAAAATCAAGCTAAAGGCCACAATGGCATGAATCAGCTCGTTCCATGCGGAATGCTCAATGCGAAGGTCTGTGATCACAGCGCCGCTCGACTCGTTTGTAAACAATCGTTTTTTAACCCAAGGGATAAGATATTCATAGCTCTTTGCCGCCACAATAAATGCAAAAATCAGGCCGAACAAGGAAAGGGCCTGCGAGCGCAGCCCCTTCCAAGCGCCTATCATGATACAGCATAGACAAAGGAACAATATCAGCCAGTCAAGTGCATTCCATTGACCCCAAAAGGCCGCCAAATGATGGCTGGCAGACTGCCACCACTTCTCGATACCCTGCATGATGCAGTCCCCTTTTAGCTTTGCTCCATGAGTTCCAGCCACTCATTAAACTCGGATTGCAGCTTGTTGTATTCGTCTTGAAGCTTCTTATGCTCTACTTCTAGATCCGACATCTTCTTGCGCCCCATCTCTTGTTCAATCTGCGAGAGACGGAACTGATGAGACATCAGCTCGAATTGTTCTTTAATCATAGCGTACTCTTCTTGATTGAAGTCAGACGCCTTCACGCTTGCATGCTCAATTGCTGCGGCTGCAGCTTCTTGCTGCTCAAGCATCTGTTCACGAAGCGCCGCCTTTTCCTCTTGCAAGCGCTCCTGCTCAGCTTGCATCGCAGCTAGCTGTTCCTTCAGCTGCTCTCCTTCTTGGTACAGCCTAGCCAAGAGATCCTCACGATCCTCGCGCTCCGCTTCGAGTTGGTCCTTCAGTTCGCGAAGCTCCGACTGTTCGTTGTATAGATTCTCAATTTGTTTCTCGAGCTTGATCTTGTCGCCTTGTAGAACGGAGATTGCCTGACTTTGGGCAGCACCCTTCTGCTGCTCCTCCGCAATTGTTTGCTTCATCGCTTGCTCTTCGTATTGAGAAAGCTCAAACAGCTCCTTGAGCTCTGCGATATTTTGCTCCAAGGCAGCGACCATTTGCTCCTTCTGAGCCTCCTGCTCAGCTGTTGCTTGTTCGAGCCTATGAATTCTCGCTTCACGCTCTACAAGCTCTTCATCTTTAACACGAAGCTGGCGCTCAAGCTCAGTCGTTGTCGCATTCCAGCGTTCAGCCTGCTCCTGCACATGAGCACGAAGTGCTTCCAGCTTAAGCTCCGCATCCTGCTCGGCTTCCCTGTAGGCTTCAGCTGCTTTCGTCTCCATCAGCTGCTTCAGCTCGGATTCCTTCTCCAAGGCTTCCGCATTCAACTGGCTCAGCTCCGCTTCATGCTGATGCTTAAGATGATCTGCTCTCGCGTCTGCCTCAGCTTGAGCCAATTGAAGCAGCTCATCCATTTCCTGCTGCAGCTCGTCCAGCTGTTTTTTATAATTTGCTTCAAGCAATGCCTTCTCTTCACTCACTTGCTGCTGCAGCACGACTAAACGATCATTCGCTCCTTCAGTCTGAGTAAGCTTATCGTTTAAAGCCTCAATTCGTGCTTCGAGTTCTTGTTCACGGTTCGAAGCTGCTTCCTCCTTGCTGCGAGCTTTGGCATCTGCCTCTTGTACGAATGCTTGAAGACGCGCTTCTGATTCTTGATTCAACTGCTCACGCTGGAGTTTAAGCTGTTCCTCGAATTGTTGAGTCAGCTCATGACGCACCATCTCCAGCTCTTGCTGATGAAGGGATTGCTGTTCCTCTCGGGAAGCAGCACTCTTCTTATGCTCTTGCTGCAGAAGGGACTGATATCTGACTTCCGCTTGATCCAAGCGGTTCTGCCAATCCGTTCGTTCCAGCTCAAGAAGCTCCTCGGCTTCTTGCTGCGTTTGCTCAAGTTCGGCACGAAGAGCCGCTTCCTTTGTCTGAAGCTCTGCGTTCTCCGAGGCCAACGCATCAACATGATTTTTCAACTTATCTTGTGTTTCCGCTAATTGTTCGTTTCGTTCAGTAAGATTCGAGCATGCAGCTGCACGCTCTTGATATTGCTGCTCAAGATCCTGACACTTCACTTCAAGATCCTGAATCAGTGCCTCATAGGTAAGACGATCTTGTGTAAACTGCTCAACCTGAGTCGTCTGGCTGACCAAGTTATTCTCCATCTCCTGGAGCACCGTTTGCAGCTGCTCCGCTTCGGCATGCGCCTTATCGCGTGCTTGAATAAGACGCTCCATCTCCGTCTGGCGTGCACGATCCAACTCCTCAGCACGAGCTAGCCGCGCATCGAGCTGACGAATGCGAGCCGCTGACTGCTTCTGCTGCTCCTCCATCAAAGAATGCAGCTCCGTCAATTGCTGCTCATAGGCTTCACGCAGCGATTGCAGTTCCTCCTCATGCAGGCTGCTAAGCATATCAAGCTCTTCTTGATGCTTAGTCTTAAGCAGGTCAAGGCTTGCCTGATGGGATTCCATCAGCTTCTGCTGCTCAAGCGCATTATCATGTTTAAGCTGCTCAATCTGTCCCGCTGCTTCTGATTGAGAAGCTTCCTGCTCCTCTTTAAGCTTACGAATGGCTGCTTGATGAGAAGCCGCTTGATTCTCTAGAGCCTCTCGATAATCCGAAGCTTGCTGCTCCATCGATTCCAGATGGATGGATTCTTGCAGTTCCATCTCTTCACGGTGAACGTTCGCCTCCCGCTCCAAAGCATCTTGATGGGCAAGCTCCTGCTGTTCAAGCGCTTCGCGGTAAGCCGTTTCCTTTTCTTCTAACACTTTGCGGTGAGCGGCTTCCTTCTCTCCCGAAGCTTTCTGATAAAGAGACGCTTCTTGATCCATCGCCTGTTCATGTTGAGCTTTGAGCTTCGCAATGGCATCTGCGTGGCTGCTCTCTAGCTGTTTAAGCTTCGCAACCATCTCGGCATGACGAGACTCCATCTGCTGAAGCTTCTCCTGTTGAGCTGTATTCAGTTCATCCAATTGCACTTCATGATTGAATTCAAGCTCCTGCAGCGAAGCCTGATATGCTGAATCCTTCTGATCCAGAGCAGACTGATGCTGCACCTTAAGCTTCGATAGTTCGGAGCCATGCTTCGTCTCAAGACCTTTGACCTGCTCCGCATGAGTCGATTGAAGCTTCGCGATCGCTTGTTGATGGTCTTTCGTAAGAGCCTCTACACGCTGGCTTAATGCCTGCTTGTGCTGCTGCTGCTCCTTCACAAGCTGTTCCTGTGCAGCTTTAAGCTTCTGCTCGCCTTCTTGAACTCGGCGCTTTAGTTCCTGATCATTCCTTGTCAGCTCAGCAACTTGCTGATGAAGTCTCTTCAGCTGTTCTTGAAGCTTCTTCTCTTGCTCTTGAAGCTGTGCCTTGGAGGCGGACAATTCCTTCAGCGTCTCTTCGGATTGCTGAAGCTTCTGCTTGAGCGCATCCAGTTCCTTCTGCTGTACAGATCGAAGCTCATCTACGGCCTTCACATGCTCCGATTGGAGCTGGTTCAGCGCCTTTGCATGATTCTCCTTTTCTCTCTCCTGCACCTTTGCAATCTCTTCTGCTTGCTTGTGAAGCTGCTCCACCGTAAGGTGCAGCTCCTTCTTCTCCTGCTCAAGCACTCTCAGCTCTTGGCTATTCTTCGCGTAGTCCTCTTTAGTGCGCTGCACTTCCTCTGCAATATGTACAGCGGAAAGAACCGCCACACGTGGAATATCAAGTCTTGGATTGCTCTCTGCAATAGTTCTCATGTGCTCATCCACGGTTGCCGCAATATTGCGCATATACTCCTTGCTCGTGGTTCCAACAAGCTTGTATGGTGTGCCGTATATCTCAACCGTAACACGGTGTTTATCAGATGAGGTCATATGAAACGTCCTCCTTATTAATGAAAGAAAATAGTTCGATTGACAATGCCCCAAATTGCTTATATCGAAAAAATCCAACGGATCAAAACTTCATCAAAACGTTACATTTATAAGTTTCGCTAAAAAAAGGGGTTTTCCTGCTGTACCCTCTATATTAACATGTTCTCGTATAAACATAAAAAGGGCAACCCCTGAGCTTCTCCACTCCTTCTGAGTGAAAAAGACAACTGGAATTGCCCTATCGGGTTCAGCTCCGCAATTGAAGCGCAACTAGGCTTCTCTCAACGTCACTTCATAACCCTATCAATCGATTGTCTAACGAGCAGTACAACTCTTCCATTTCAGTTCTGTATTTGAAAGCAGAGGGCTGATCCTCTATCAAATATTACTTCCGCAATTCAGCGCCTTCTGCCTCAAGAGCCGCTACAACCTTGCCGTGCAGTTCCGTAATCGCTTCGTCCGTGAATGTGCTTTCGCGGTTTAGGTATACCAAGGAAAGTGCTACGCTCTTCTTGTCTTCTGCAATACGCTCTCCCGTATAAACGTCAAAGACGTTAACCGATTCAAGCAGCTCTCCTGCAGCTTTTTTCACGACCTGAAGCAGGCGGCCAACCTCAGCTCCGCGATCAAGCACAATCGCCACATCGCGCTCTACAGCAGGGAAGCGCGGCAGCGATACATATTCAATCTCAAGATCAGCAAGCTCAACCAGGCGATCCAGCAGAATTTCAGCCACAAACGTATCACTAAGATCCTTCTTCATTTGAAGCTCTGGATGAACTTGACCAACCGTACCGATCAGTTCTTCACCGGATTCCGTCGTCAAGTACAAGCAAGCGGAACGGCCTGGATGGAAGTCCTGCGGACGTTCAGCTCGGAAGGAGATCCGATTCGATAGGCCAAGATAGCTGAAGATGGAATCCAGCACGCCTTTGATATCATAAAAATCAACCGTTTCTGCCTTTACATTCCATTGAGAGGGTTGACGATGACCTGTCAACAGCAAAGCGAGAACAGGCTTCTGTTCCGGAAGTGTTGAAACATTCTCTTCCTTTGTAATATATACGCTGCCAATCTCGAACAACGCAACGTCCTCGATCTTGCGATTGCGGTTATACGTTGCGGCATCAAGCAAGCTTGGAATGAAGCTTGTGCGAAGCACGCTGCGGTCTTCGCTCATCGGCATCGCAAGCGCTACAGGCTTCGCTTCTGGAACCAATGCTCCAAAGAGCTCAGCCTCATTTGGATGCGTGAAGGAATACGTAATGGCCTCATTGAAGCCTCCATCCGTCAGCAAGCGGCGAAGCTCACGTCGAATGCGCTGGCTCTTCGTCAGGTGTCCTGGCGTTGTTGCGCCTTCGATTGGAGTCGTTGGAATATTGTCGTAACCGTATAGACGCGCGACTTCCTCAATCAGGTCGACATCAAGCTTGATATCTCCACGACGTCCAGGCACCTGAATCTCGAATGTTCCTTCTTCGCTCGACAGGATGCTAAATCCAAGACGATTCATAAGCGATGCAATATGATCCGCATCAAGCGCAGTACCGAGCAAGGCGTTTGTCTTGTCGACAGTTAATGTAATCGTCGCACGCTCTGTTTGTCCTGCATGCTCTTCTACGATTCCACGAGCGATCGTTCCGCCTGTGATCACTCGCATCAATTCCGCTGCGCGATTCAGAGCAGGAACAACCGCTTCTGGGTTCACTTCTTTCTCGAAGCGAAGGGAAGCTTCGGAACGTAAGCCAAGCTCGCGCGCCGTCTTGCGGATCGTGCCACCATCGAACTTCGCGGATTCAAGGAGAATGTTAACCGTCGTCTCGGTTACCTCCGAATTCTCGCCGCCCATCACGCCTGCAAGACCAACCGGCTTCACGCCATCCGTAATCAAGAGCATGCTTGGATCAAGCTTGCGTTCTTGGCCATCGAGCGTAACCAAAGTCTCGCCTTCATGAGCCATGCGAACCTCGATGCGTCCATTTTCAAGCTTGTCGGCATCAAACGCATGCAGCGGCTGTCCATACTCAAGCATAACAAAGTTCGTAATGTCCACGATGTTGTTAATCGGTCGTACACCTGCTGCAAGAAGGCGATTCTGCAGCCACAGAGGGGAAGCTGCAATCTTCACGCCTGTAATATAGCGAGCGGTATAGCGACTGCAAGCTTCTTTCGCTTCAATTGCGACAGAGATATGCTCAGAAGCCTGCGTACCTTCCTCTTGCACTTCCTCAGAAGGCAGGGTAACCGGACGATCCAGAATAGCGCCGACTTCGTAAGCTGCACCGATCATGCTTAAGCAATCGGAACGGTTCGGGGTAAGATCGAATTCAAGCACCTGATCGTTTAGTCCCAATACATCAGCGATCGGCTGTCCTACTTCAAGGTCACCTGGCAGCACGAGGATGCCTTCTTGCATTTCCTTCGGAAGCAGCTTGTCGTTCATGGCGAGCTCCTTCGCCGAGCAGATCATCCCTTGGGATTCTACACCGCGAAGCTTCGCTCTTTTAATTTTCATGCCGCCTGGCATAACGGCGCCAATCTTCGCTACTGGAACCTTTTGTCCTGCATCCACGTTTGGCGCGCCGCATACGATTTGCAGGTAGTCTCCTTCGCCAACGTCAACCTTGCATACATTCAATTTATCAGCATCGGGATGCTTCTCCCGCTCTACAACAAAGCCAACGACAATATTGTCAAGCCCTTTGTCGCGCTCTTCAACATGATCAATCTCGATGCCTGAGCGCGTAATCTTCTCTGCAAGCTCTACTGCGCTTACTCCGCTCACATCGATATATTGTGACAGCCATTGATAGGATACGTTCATCGTTAATCTCCTTCCCGTTACATGCGATTGAATTGCTTCAAGAAACGAATATCATTCGTGTAGAAATGACGGATATCGTCTATGCCGTACTTCAGCAGCGCGATGCGCTCTACACCCATACCGAAGGCGAAGCCGGAATATTCCTTCGGATCATAGCCGCCCATTTCAAGCACTTTAGGATGCACCATGCCGCAGCCAAGAATCTCGAGCCAGCCTGTTTGCTTACACATGCGGCAGCCTTCACCCGCACATTGCACACAGGTGACATCCACTTCGGCACTAGGCTCAGTGAACGGGAAGAAGCTCGGGCGAAGTCGGATTTGCATATGGGAGCCGAACATTTCACGAACAAATTGAAGCAGCGTCCCTTTCAAGTCACTCATGCGAATATTTTTGTCAATGACAAGCCCTTCGATCTGATGGAACATGAAGGAGTGAGTCGCATCGTCATCATCGCGGCGGTATACGCGGCCTGGACAAATGACTTTCAACGGCACGTCGCCCTTCATAAGCTCCATCGTGCGCACCTGAACCGGTGAAGTATGTGTGCGCATCAAGAGCTCCTCGGTAATGTAGAAGGAATCCTGCATGTCGCGAGCAGGGTGATTCTTCGGCAAGTTCAACGCCTCAAAGTTGTAGTAGTCACTCTCGACTTCAGGTCCTTCTGCGATCTGATATCCCATTCCTGTGAAAATATCCTCGATCTCCTGAATCACCTTTGTCAGCGGATGAACCGCTCCATGAGGCATTGGACGCCCTGGCAAGGTTACGTCGACCGTCTCCGATTGTAGTCGGCGGTCAAGCTCTGCACGCTTGAATGCCTCCACCTTCTCGTTAATGCTCGTCTCGATCGCTTCGCGAACTACGTTCGCCACTTGACCGATAACAGGACGCTCCTCAGCGCTAAGGCCGCCCATGCCACGCAGAATCTCTGTCAGCTCCCCTTTTTTACCGAGAAACCGTACTCGCAGATCATTCAACTGCTGTTCATTGCCAACTTCCTTCAGCAGCTCCAGCGCATGCTCACGCAGCGCGTGCAAACGTTCTTTCATTCTCTGTTCCTCCTTCAGCTTGCTATGATTATGGATTACTGGTTAGCATCATGATCATTTCGGCTTCATGCCGATCAAATAAAAAAGGCCTTCATCGTCCGTAAAGGGACGAGAAGACCGTGGTACCACCCTAATTAGACGCAGATCCTTAGGCGATATTGCCTATAAGAGCCTGAACGTCTCACTTAAATGCGAATATAACGGTTCGCGCCCGGGCAGCTCTACTATCATCAGCGAGGCAGAATCAAGGGATTCTTGCCCTGCAATGAATTCAAGTGCCGGCTCCGGAGTGAATTTCGAAAAATCCTGCTTCAAGAATGCTCGCAATCCATGGCATTCTCTCCCTGTGAAGCGGTGTTCCTTCTACTTGTCTCCATCGTTGCCTATCAGCATTGTGCTACTGCTTAGCCATACGATACTTTTGAATATTACCCCTTATTATAAACAAATTCACTGGCGGAATGCAAGCCGCTAGTGACTAAGATAAACGCCTTTTTATGTAGATGGATGAATATCGGTTCCCTGCTAATTTGTCCCATCATAGTATAGGGTATTATGTATTCGTCTTGCACCATAAGCCGTATTGGGGGTGAACAGGATTGAACATCGTAATTATGGCGGGCGGGCGCGGCACTCGCTTCTGGCCGAGCAGCACAGAATCAAAACCGAAGCAATTCCTCCCCCTTTTAACTGAACGAACGATGCTTCAGGATACGTACGATCGCTTTAGAAAGTGGCTCCCTTCCTCCAGCATCTATGTCGCAACATCAAAGAGCTATGTTCAGCTCGTAATGGAACAACTTCCCGAATTGCCCATGGAGCATATCATAATAGAGCCTGATTCAAGAGATACAGGACCAAGTACTGCGTTAACCGCCCTTACGTTTCTTCACCAGCATGATGATGACGTCCTTGTGATGGTACCATCCGATCAATATATATCCGATGCCAAGGAGCTAAAGCGTGCGCTGCAAGCAGCCGCAAGTGAAGCGAAGACAAGAAGAATCACCGTCATGCTTGGCATAGTCCCAAATCGTCCCGAAACAGGTTATGGCTATATCCGAACCCATGAGGGCCAAGATGACCATCCATTAAGAGAAGTTGATGCGTTTATAGAAAAGCCGAACCAAGATTACGCAGAGAAGCTTATGATGCTTGACGGCACCTATTGGAACAGCGGGATCTTTGTATGGCGTCCATCCACGATTGAATACCTCATGACCAGACACTGCCCCTCTATCTGGCAGCCTCTCAAGAAGCATTATCCCGAGATCACCAACATCTACAGTCAGCTCCCGAAGCTCTCCATTGATTATGCCGTCATTGAAAAAGCAAAGGATCTCTACGTAATCCCAGCAACATTCGATTGGGACGACGTCGGAACATGGAATGCAGTTCGCAGGCACTATGGCGCTGACGAGCATGATAACCTGCTTAAGGGTCATGTTCGTTCGCTTGCATCTCATGGCAATATCGTATTTACGGATAAGCAGGCGATTATTATCGGAGTCGACGACCTGATCGTCGTCTCGACTGAGGAAGGACTCTTGGTCTGCCATCGTTCAGAGGAACAAAGGATCAAGGAAATGCTTAACGAAAGAAGCATAGAATTCAAGCCCTATCAACTCAGAGAGGTGAAGCCTAATCCATGAAGGCCTTAGTTACAGGTATTGCCGGATTCGTCGGCAGTCACATGGCAGAATATCTGCTGGATAAAAATGTTGAGGTTGTCGGCACGATCCGCAACCGAAGCCGTATGGATCATATCGCGGACATTCAGAATAAGATTCGTCTTGTGGAATGCGAACTGCGCGATCCCTTCTCCGTCGAGACGCTCATTGCTGAAGAGCGTCCGGATTTCATCTTCCATCTTGCCGCTCAAAGCTTCGTCCCAACATCTTGGAATTCCCCCGTTGATACGATCCACAATAACGTAGCAGGACAGCTCAACATCTTCGAAGCTGTCCGCCGCATCGGGCTCCCTACCCGCATTCAAATCGCCTGCTCAAGCGAGGAGTATGGCCATGTCGAACCACACGAAACCCCTATTACCGAAGACAATCCTCTTCGCCCGCTAAGCCCATATGCCGTCAGCAAAGCGGCTCAAGATTACTTAGGCTATCAATATTACAAGAGCTACGGAATACATGTCGTGCGCACAAGAACCTTTAACCATACCGGCCCTCGCCGAGGAGAGCAGTTCGTGACTTCGAACTTTGCCAAGCAAATCGCGGAGATCGAGAAGGGCATACGCCCGCCAATCGTATCCGTTGGCAACCTGCAAGCAAAGCGCGACTTTACGGATGTGCGCGATGTCGTGAACGCGTACTGGCTTGCCCTTCATCATGCTGAGCCTGGCGAAGTCTATAATATCGCCTCGGGTTCATGCATTACGATCCAAGAGCTTCTGGATCGTCTGCTCGCCTTAAGCTCCGTATCCATCGAGGTCGTGCAGGACCCTAGCCGCATGCGCCCGTCCGATGTTGAGATTTTGCTAGGCGACGCCTCCAAATTTGAACGCCAGACAGGATGGAAGGCTACCATCCCGTTCGATCAGACCCTATCAGACCTTCTGCAATATTGGCGTGAACGGGTATAGTGCCCATTTCACATATAAAAAACCGGCTGCCTTATGGCTGCCGGTTTTTGCATTTTACTAACATCATGCGGTTTATCAACCATTAAGATGCTGCTTTTTGATAGGTTGCTGCAAGCTCATAGAAGCGTTTAGCTTCGTCTTCATTCGCGAAGGCATGCTTCGGAACACAAATCACGGTTGTCGGATTCATCATCAAGAGAATATGATCCGGGCGGTCTGCTATGTTTTTGATATCCGACCAGCGTTGAAA
The DNA here is from genome assembly GCF_015558675.1 of Paenibacillus sp. 1001270B_150601_E10. Classification (GTDB taxonomy): domain Bacteria; phylum Bacillota; class Bacilli; order Paenibacillales; family Paenibacillaceae; genus Paenibacillus_B. The sequence goes on from NZ_JADMOL010000001.1 coordinate 1,064,104, forward strand.
TGACTCTTTATCATTCGAATGGTCTCTCACACCATCACTGCTTATTTCAATGGACCGGCTTCCGATAACATGCGGATTTGTTTTCGCGTACCGCATGATCTTGCCTCTCACACTATAGAAAATATAAAGACCAACAAGCATGACCAGCAAGATTGATATGCCAATGCTCACTCCAAGCGTAAAACGGTAGGACAGCACAACGGTAAACAATATCGGCGATCCGATTAATACGGCAAGGAGCATCAAGCGGTATGAGGGCATCATCATGATGATGTCTCGGTTTAGCTTCCAATAATCTTCCTTTGTAAACTCGTAATGAATATTCAAGGCCCTACCTCCATTTTCACACTGTATCAATGAACAGCTTATGATCCTCATCAGAGATTCGCTTGGCACTCTATACGGAGCAGTGACGCCTCGCATTTACATGATGCACACCAGCTCAATCAATCACAAAAAAAGACGTATCTAAGATACGTCTTCAACCTTCATCGTGGTCGGGACGACACGATTTGAACATGCGACCCCTTGGTCCCAAACCAAGTGCTCTACCAAGCTGAGCTACGTCCCGTTAGGCAATTCACTCTCTTAATGTAGCACAAGTCCTGCCACTCTGACAATAGATTCTTTTCTGCCCTAGGCAAGCCCATTTTCAAATGCATAGCGGGTCAGCTGGACCCGATTCTCGAGATGCAGCTTCTGCAGAATGTTTTTCAGATGATTTTTGACCGTGTGCTCAGATAAATTAAGGCGCTGTGCAATCTCTCGGTTCGATTCCCCTGTGGCCACCCGCTCCAGAATTTCTCGCTCCCTTGTTGTGAGCGGCGTTTCCGATTGAGGCCTTGCCGCTGTCTTTGACGTAAATTCCAGCAAGAGCTTCGAAGCCAGCTCCTGTGACATTGGAACCTCATCGATCGCAATGGCGCGCAAATATTCGTGCCACTGGGACGGCTTCAAGTTTTTAAGCAGATATCCCTGTGCCCCTGCCTTCAGGGCCTCGAAAAGATGCGTAATATCATCAGAGACCGTAACCATCACAATTTTTACATACGGAAACTTGTCCTTAATCTGCTTCGTCGCTTCAAGACCGCCCAACATCGGCATCGAGATGTCCATTAGGATCAGATCGGGCATAAGCTGCTCGGTTAGTAGAATCGCCTCTTGACCATTCACAGCCTCGCCAACCACACAGAATTGCGGCTCAATCGCCAATATATCCATCATGCCCTCTCTCGCATGTGCATTGTCATCCACTATAAGAATACGAAAGCATTCTTGACTGTTGCTAGTCATCGGTTATCCCCCTCTTATTGCAACGATTGTCCGATTTTTGTCTCGATATAAAGAAAGTGTCCAGCCCATATTATGAACACGATCGCGCATCATTTTCAGCCCATACTTGCCTGGCTGTTGAAAAGGATCTTCCGTAATCCCAACGCCATTATCCACAATCTTGCATTCAAAGCCGTCGTCAATGGTCGCTGCGGACACCTGAACTTCCGTGGCATGAGCATGCTTGGAAATATTCGTGAGAGCTTCGCGCACGCAGGAGAACAAGGTGAGCTTCTCCTTCATCGTCATCTCTTCATCATCAAGCTGCCATTCCACCCTAGGCTCCCATTCCGCTTCTGCCTTGATATCCTCAATCATTTGCATGAACAGTTCAACCCAAGTCGCTTCTGTCTCCTCCGGCTTCATATGGAGATTCTCAATCGCTTGTCTCACATTATCATGCACATGGTGAACCGCCCCTTGCAATCGCGTCAGCTGCTGCTCCCGCTCCTCTTCTGGTGCCCTTTGCAGCCGGTCGACTTTAACCGCGAGCATGAACAGCGATTGCGAGATCCCATCATGCAGCTCTTGAGCAAGCCGCTCTCGCTCTTCAAGCAAAGCTTTCGAGCGTTTCTCCTCATGCAGCTTCTGTTCAGTGTCCTCCATGATCCTAAACAGCTTCGCAAGCAGCGTCATGGAGATGATGAATACAATAATCGGAGCAAGAATATTCCCCATGTCCATCGAAATATAGGGGAGTAGGAAGGCATGGCGCACATACTCCCATATGCCAATCGTAACCGCAGGAGTCCAAAGAATCAGTCGCTTTATCATTTTAGTGCTCATCCTATCCCTCCTCGAATTCCGCTCGACATTCATCAATATCGAGCATGTCCCATGGCTGCTTACCATCTTCTTCCGATGATTTTATCTTTCCCTATTATTCCGATCTCGTCAAGAAAAAAAGCAGCGCACGCTTTCGTGCACTGCTTGAACGGCTCTTCGTCATAAACCTATGGCGAAGAAAGTGGAGTTCTAGGTATCGTGGATTCCCGCAAGAGAAGCTGCGGCTGGAACGTAAATACGACAGGCTCCGGCTTGTAGGAACTGTCTCCATTGACCTGCTTCATCAAAATGTCGACGGCGGTACGCGCCAGCTGCTCTGAAGGCTGTCTTACCGTGGATAATCGAGGGCGGAGCTGGGCTGAGATCAATTGATCGTCATAGCCAATGACGGATACGTCTTCTGGCACTTTGTAGCCAGCTTCATTAAGCGCATTAATTGCGCCGATAGCCGTATAGTCATCGGAAGCGAATACAGCCTCTGGAAGCTCCCCTGCTTCAATCCACCTTCTCGCTGCTGCATAACCGGACGGGATTGAGAATTCTCCCGGCTCTACGGCAAACGGAGTAAGCCCTGCTTCGTGAAGCGCCTTCATAAATCCACGTTCGCGATTCACCGCGCTCAAGAAATAAGACGGACCTTGGATATGGGCGATACGTGTATGTCCCATATCAACAAGATGTCTCGTTGCTTCATATCCACCCTTGAAGTTATCCACTTGAACGCTTGGCACCTGCGACTGTTCCATCTGGTTATCAATCAACACACTTGGTATATTACGTTTTTGAAGCTCCGCTACATATTGCTCGTCATTCACCGCAGACAAGATCAATAGGCCATCAACCCTCTCCTCTTGGATCAGGTCCATCCCATGCCCTTCTTCTGCAGGATAATTCACAACAGATAGCGTTAAATAGTATCCATAATCTTTAAGCTGACTTGATACGTGCTGTACAACATCATCCAAAAAAGAATCTTGCAGTGTAGTTAAAATAAGTCCGATTACGCCTGTCTTGCCCTTCGCCAAACTTCTCGCCGCAGCATTTGGATGATAATCGAGTTCCTTCATGGCCTGCAGCACTTTCTGCCTGTTCTTCTCACGTACCGTTGTTGCATTGTTTAGTACGCGGGAAACCGTTACAACGGATAAGCCAGATTTTTTGGCCACATCAAATATACTGACTTTCATTCTCCGCCTACACTCCTCAATAAGATCATTGTTCAGCATCAATCCCTATTCTCCATAATAAACAATTTTTCACATTGGTACAGCATATTCTCAACATTTATTTCTAAAAAAGTCCATTTTAAATATACATTTGTCCAATCCCTTCCACCTATATCCAGATTAGGGGATTCATGCGTATTAGACCTTTCAAAGCAATCGAAACTGATGCTTACAATGAGTGCAAATGTAAACTAAAAAAATAACAGAGGAATTGAAACGATAATTAAGACATAATCGTATTATCAAATGAAGATATTACTACATAACTGGATGTTTAACTCGAAACCGTAAAATGGAGGATGCAAACATGATTGTTACAACAACAGAGCGTGTCGCTAATTATGATGTCATAGAAACTTTAGGAACAGCCTTTGGCGTCGTCGTTCGAGCAAGAGGAATTGGCGGAGATATTATGGCTTCTCTTAAAGGACTTGTGGGTGGTGAGGTTACGCAGTATACGCAAATGATTGAGGATGCACGTCGTCAAGCAATGGACCGGATGATTGCGAATGCTCATGCAATGGGCGGGGATGCGATCATTATGATGCGCTTTGACAGCGGAGACGTTGGACAGAACATGAGTGAGATTGTAGCTTACGGAACGGTGGTTCGACTTCAGCCTGTGAGATCCTCATGAGTGCAGCCACACTAGCAGTTGTAATCGGTACCGTGCTGTTATTCTATGGTCTGCCGCTTGTTGGCTTAATCATTCTAATTATTATTGGGAAAAAGTACTTCGACAAGCGCTACAAGCAGGTGGAGAACCCGCGCGACGCACTTGGCCTTAGCGCCGACTATGTGCCAACCAAAGAAATCTTTATCGATCCGAAGGATGGATTCAAATATCAAGTATACTTCAATCCAAAGACAGGCGATCGCCAATATATTCGAATGTAAGCCTTCACTTATATCCTTATCGATCCAAATAAAATTAGCATTCGTTCAATCGTGCGGTCATGGATAAGGCACGGTAGGAATCTGTTTATATTGAACATCATGGGATGGCTTCGAATTGATAAGCTATCACTTGAAAGCAAAAACAGCACCGATTGTCTCAGATCGAGACTCGGTGCTGTTGCTGTTATTGAGGATTATTCAGGCTTCTTCTGCGGAAAGCCAGCCTCAGGCGTCATCATCCGGTCGTAGAACTCCGTGAATTGATCACGCTCAGAGGAAGCAAGCAGAGCCATTGCCGAACGTGGATGTTCATCAAGCGTACCCGTAATCAAGTAAGGAATCAGGTAGCCCCACTCCCATTGTTCTCTCATCGGAATCATATGCTTCGTCAAGAAGCCAAGCACTGGGCGAAGGCTGAACTTGCTGTTTTTAAGATGCGTAAGCAGCGACTCTGTCGGGCAGTTACCTGCGCCTCGTCCCATGCCATATACGGAAGCATCAAGCACTTCAACGCCAAGCTCTGCTGCAATCAGCGTATTGGAGAAGGCAAGCTGCATATTATTGTGAGTATGAACGCCAAGGCGCTTGTTAGGCAGCGCATCCTTGAACTTGTTCACCAAGTATTGAATATCATTATGATCTAGACTGCCGTAGGAGTCTACGATGTACACAATGTCAACCGAGCTTTCCTTGATCATCTCGAACGCTTCGTTAAGGTCTGTCTCAAGCACATTGGACAGCGCCATAATGTTAAGGGTCGTTTCATAGCCGCGATCATGGAACATTTGAATCAATTCAATCGCCTTGTCCACATCTTTAATGTAGCAAGCGACACGAATCAAGTCGAGCATGCTTTCGCTGCGCGGCAGGATATCTGCTTCATCCACACGGCCGATGTCTACGAGGGCTGACAGCTTGGTCGTGCCTTTCTGAGGGATTACCTTTCTAAGGAAATCATCGTTCAAGAAGCGCCATGGGCCCGCTTCATCCGCACCACCAAGAAGCTTCGGAGAATTTTTATACCCTACTTCCATATAATCAACGCCTGCTTCATTCAAAGAAGCATACAAGTCCTGAACAAATTCAATACTGAAATCCCATTGATTCACGAGGCCCCCATCGCGAATAGTGCAGTCAATAATCTTGCAATGATTCGTTTTCATTCCGAAGTCTCCTCTATACCTATAATTTTCTATATTCTAATGGAAATGACTCTATAAAGCAAAGCAATATTTCTAAAAAAATGGTAAGAAGGAGAAAATGTGCAAACATCCCGACACATTTAATGTGAAATAGATCACAATACTTTCGTTATCTGGTGTGTTACTTTAAGAATATAATTGATAAAGATTATCATTCTAAATTAGATTCATCCAGACCATTACGAAATGAATGAATATAGAAAGAAGGATACAATCATGAAGCATCAATCCCCTACCAACCAAGATCAACCTGCAACCCTGCATCGCTTGCGTGCGGGACAATGTGCCCATGTTTCCGATATGAATGCGATTCACGAGACCATTCAGCAGCGCCTTATTGATCTTGGGGTATCGGAAGGAACCTTGATCAAGCTGGTTCGAACTAGTCTGTTCGGAGGACCCTTGATGCTTGAGGCCAATGGACAGCTGTTCGGACTGAGACGTGGAGATGCTGCACGCATTGGAGTGAGGGCTGTATGAGCAGATGGTCAGCAGCCTTAGTCGGCAACCCGAATACAGGGAAAACCTCTCTATTCAACGCCCTTACCCGATCCTATGAATATGTAGGCAACTGGACAGGCGTAACCGTGGAGAAAAAGGTTGGTCGGCTTCGTGACCACGGCGGACTACTTATTGACCTGCCGGGAATTTATTCTCTTCAGCCGATCTCAAAGGATGAAGGTGTTGCAGTACAGTATCTGATCGATGAGCAGCCAGACGCTGTGCTAAATGTCATCGATGCTTCCCAATTGGAGCGCAACTTGTATCTTACGATTCAGCTGTTGGAGTATGGGGCTCCAATGATTATCGCGCTCAATATGAATGATGTTGCGGAAGGACGAGGATATAAGACGAAGGAGCATGTGCTTGCTTCGAGGCTTCATGTCCCTGTCGTCAAAGTCAATGCGCGCCGCAATCAGGGCATTCCTACTCTAATCAGCTTTATGAAAGAAGGCGCAGCGAATAAGTCAACTGCTGCGGCCGTGTTCAAGGTGGACTATGGTCCTGAAGTGGAACAGGCTATTACAGAGCTTGTCAAGCTGATGCCAGAGGTAGAGCATCTGTCCCCTCGCTGGCTTGCTCTTCAATATATTGAGAACAACAAGGTGGTTCAGCAGTGGGTTCAAGAGCGGTCTACCGCTGCAGCTCAGGCTATGCAGCGGATTCAAGCAGATGTCGAAAGACAGCTTCAGGACTCGCATACAGCGCTCCATCTTGCGCAGCATATCCGTACCGTTCGCATGCAGTTTATACGCGAGCTGCTGGCAGAATCCATATCCCGTTCGGAGAAATCGAGCGTAACGCTTACAGATCGCATCGATGCCATCGTAACAAACCGTTGGCTGGGTATTCCGATCTTCATGCTTGTCATGTACCTCATGTTCAAGGTGACCTTTGAATGGATCGGTGCTCCGCTGTCTGATCTGCTGGAGGCATTCTTTGGCGGGCCGCTAACCGACTGGTTGACCCAAGGCCTAGAAGCAATTGGCGCCTCCGAATTTACGAGAGCCTTGCTCGTGGACGGCATCCTGGCCGGGGTCGGCGGCGTACTTGTATTCGTGCCGCAAATTCTGATCCTGTTCTTATTTATTTCCTTTGTTGAAGACTCCGGCTACATGGCTCGAATCACCCTGGTCATGGACCGGCTTATGGAAGCCGTCGGCCTCAACGGCAAAGCCTTCATTCCTTTTATCATTGGATTTGGCTGCAACGTACCGGGAATCATGGCTGCGCGGACGATGGAGCAGCCCCGAGAACGGCTTGTCACAAGCCTGCTCGTTCCCTTTATGTCCTGCTCTGCAAGGCTTCCCGTCTATGCGCTGTTTGCAGGCGTATTCTTTACAAGCCATCAGGCGCTTGTTGTCCTTTCCTTATATGCGCTTGGCATTGTGCTGACGCTTGTATTGGCCAAGCTCTTCACGAAGGTGCTCATGAAGGGTGAGCACCCGATCTTTGTCATCGAGCTGCCTCCTTACCGGATGCCGCAGTGGAGAACCTTGTTCCGCAGTACATGGGAGAAGGGCAAAGGCTTCGTTCGCAAAGCGGGAACCTTGATTCTTGGCGGCTCCGTCCTGATCTGGCTCATGTCTTATATGGGACCAGGCGGTTTCAACGTCGATATGGATAACAGCTATCTTGCGATGGTTGGCGGCATTATCGCTCCTCTCTTGGCACCGCTTGGCTTCGGAACGTGGCAGGCTGGGGCTTCCTTGGTTACCGGCTTTATGGCAAAGGAAATTGTCGTATCCACCATGAACATCATTTATAAGGCGCCGGATATGACGCTTCTTGCCCAAGAGATTGAAAAAGCTTATACTCCGATGTCGGCCTATACGTTCTGTGTATTTGTACTGCTCTATATTCCTTGCCTCGCGACAGTCGGTGTACTGCGCAAGGAGACGAGCTCCTGGAAATGGACCTTGTTCGCGATCGGATATGCACTCGTCACCGCTTATATCGTAGCACTTATCGTACGCTTGATCGGTCTTGGCCTCGGATATGTTTAAGAAGGGAGACTAGCATATGTCTTGGATTGAAATACTCATCATTGCAGCGATATTCGGCTATTCCATATGGATGCTGGTGCGCCACTTCAAGAAGAGCAAGCAAGGGGCTTGTGCATCCTGTTCCGTGAAAAACAAATGTCAAGCTTGTGGCATGATGAACGCAGATGCTCGGCATCAGCAAGAATCACCACAAAATAAACATGCGTGATATTGATCTCCATCTTCCATATGCATATGAATGAGCAGGAGCCCTTCATTGAGAGGGGCTTCTTTTTGTATGCAAGCCGATTCATCCGCTCTCCATAATACTTGTTGATTTGTTGCGTTAACGGACCTTCGATGGTATAGTACGACCAAGATCAAAGATCAATGAATAGAATGATAGATTGGAGTATAGAGTCATGTCTTATAAAATAGCTTTCTTTGACATTGACGGAACGCTCGTCAATGAAGATAAACAGATTCCGCAAGATGCGATGGAGGCGATCGCTGAGATCAAGAAAAAAGGCATCGAGCCTGTAATCGCGACAGGACGTGCGCCTTATTTCTTTCATCATCTAGCGGAGCAGCTTCATATCGACTCCTATGTCAGCTTGAACGGCGGCTATGTCGTCTATAAGGGAGAGGTCATTTACAAGCAGCCGATTGAACGGTCAGATGTTGAAGCCTTCGTAAATCGTGCAGTAGAGCATTCCCATTCCCTCGTATTTGAAGGTCATCATACGTTCAGTACCAATAACGATAAAGATCCCTTTATGATCGATGCAGTCTCATCTCTTAAAGTCGATCTGCCAAGCTATAACGATACATTCTGGCAGCAGGAGGACATCTATCAGATCTTCCTGCATTGTGCGGCCGAAGATGAGCATCTCTATGAAAAAGCCGTGCCAGGGCTCCGTATGATCCGCTGGCACAAGACCGCCTTGGATGTACTTCCAAGAGGCTCCTCAAAAGCAGAAGGCATCCATGCCATGCTCGATATTCTGAAGCTGAAGCCTGAACAAGCCATTGCCTTCGGCGACGGCTTGAATGATAAAGAGATGCTTGAAGCCGTCGGGCTAGGCATCGCGATGGGTAACTCTCACGAAGATTTGAAGCCGTATGCCAAGTACATTACGACCCACGTCAGTGAAGGCGGCATTGCGAATGGCTTAAGATACGCTGGACTCATCGATTAGCGTTATCCCAATACCCGCGTGAATGGCGGTAAATAAAATTAGACCTGTGCAATGGTTAAGTCCATGGAGAATCCTAATCCTATGAAAAAGGGATCAAAGCACCTGATGCTTTGATCCCTTTTTTCTTTCGTGAGGGAAACTCCAAGACCTTACACCGGTCTTTAGCTTTTCCTTAACCTTTCACACTGCCCACCGTAATCCCTTTTACAAAGTACTTTTGGAGGAACGGATACACGGCCATGATAGGCAAGGCCCCCATAAAGATCTGGGCTGTGCGCAGCGTCTTCTCGCCGTAGCTTGCCATTGACGCCAGCTCATCGACCGAGATGCTCTCTCGATTCGAGGTTGAGATCAAAGTCGATAGATACGTTTGCAGCGGATAATTATCCGGCGAGTTCATATACAGTATCCCGTCAAACCAAGCATTCCAGTGCCCAATAATCGTGAACAAGAGAATGGTTGCGATCGCAGGCAATGAGATCGGCAGGTAGATTCGGAACAATAGCGATCCATGTCCCGCACCATCCATCAAAGCCGCTTCATCCAAATCCTTCGGCGTGTTGCGGAAGAAGTTCAGCAGCATCACCATGTTCCATACGTTAAGTGCGCCTGGAATAACGAGCGCCCAGATGGAATCCAGCAAGCCGGTGCTGCGAATGACCATATATGTTGGAATCAGACCGCCTCCAAAGAACATCGTAATGACGAAGAACCAAACATATGCGGTTCTTTGCTTAAACACAGACGTTTCCTTAGAAAGCGGGTATGCTGTCAGCACAACCAGCAGCATCGACAGAATCGTTCCGAGAAAAACCCGTTGTATTGATACCCAAAAGGAACGGAAGAACTCTACTTTTTGACTCAAATAAATGTAAGCATCCCATGTAAAGTCCACAGGCCACAGGGATACCTGCCCAGCGACAGCCGCGGAGTTTGAACTTAACGATACCGAGAGCAAATGGATGAAAGGAATAATGCCTAACAGCGTGATAATGGTAAGCACAATGCCATTAATGATGTTAAAGACAACCCTTGAGGGAGAGGGCTTGATATGCATAATACGCCTCCACCTTTCGTTAGAATATGCGATAGTTGGTGAATCGATAAGCTAAGTAATATGAAATGGAGACCAGGACAACAGACACAACTGACTTGAACAAACCAAAGGCAGCAGCTGGTGAGAATTGCTGATCGATCAAGCCCATTCGGTACACTAGCGTGTCGATAACATCCGCACTTTCATAGACTAACGGATTATAGAGCAATAGAATCTGTTCAAAGCCAGCATTCAGCACAGAACCTAGGCTTAGCGTTGCAAGCAGTACAATGATCGGCAGGATGCTTGGGAGCGTAATATGAATAACCTGCTTCCATCTGCCCGCTCCATCAATTTCCGCAGCCTCATAAAGACTCGGATTGATCCCAATGATAGCGGCCAAATACAAGATCATATTGTAGCCCATTCCTTTCCATACATCAGAGCCAATCAGAATCCCTCTGAACCAGTTCTTGTCTCCCATGAACATAATCGGTTCGGAGCCCATGCTAGCAATAATAGAGTTGACCGGACCATTCAGGGAGAAGATCTCAAAGATTACCCCTGCGAGGATCGTCCAGGAAAGGAAATAGGGCAGGAATACGCTCGTCTGAATCGTTCGCACAATCCAGCTCTTGGTCACTTCCTGCAGCAGCAGGGCTAAGACCAGTGGAACGATGAGCCCAAAAATGATTTTTAATACCGCAATAATTAAGGTGTTCCACAAGACCTGATAGAAGTCGGGCATGTGAAAGATGTATTCAAAGTTTTCAAATCCAACCCATTTCGAGCCTAAAAACCCTTTCGAAGGGATGTACTTCTGAAAGGCCATCACTAGACCGAACATGGGGCCGTATGCATAAATCAGCGTGACGATCACACCAGGCAGAAGCATCAGATGCAAAGGCAGGGTGCTAACTCGCTTGCTTGACCGCTTCTTCATGACCCGCACCGTCTCCACTTGAGCCGTATTCGACATGAATGTTTCCCTCCCATGGTCGTTATTGGAAGGAGAGCAGGCTCGATCAAGCGAGCCTACTCTCCCTTATCCTTACCGACTTCTATTTATTCTTGTACCACTCGTTTACTTCATCCGTAATATCCTGACCGCCAAGCTTCTTCCAGCTCTCTACGTATTTATCGAACTCGCTGCTTGGCGTGGAGCCCATAATGATCTTCGTGAACAATTCATCTGTCATCTTGTTGAGCGAAGTATTCTTCTCTGTCATGGTTGGAGTAGCGGTTCCGTAGAATTCATTCACAACATACGGCTTATCTCTAAGCGTACGCGTAATTCCCCAGCCGCCGTCTTTCGCAACACTTCGCATGTAAATGCCCCATGCTCCGTTATCGCCTTCGCCGGACAAGAATTTCTTCGTGGCTTCAAAGGCTTGAACCGATGTTGGATTCACAGAATCGATCTGCTCCTGCTTGTTGTCAAGCGCAGCATTTACCTCTGTGTAGGCCTGCTCGAAATCGTATGGGTTGTAGACACGCGGATCATACCAGTTGTATACATAACCGTTCTCTGCTTTGACTTCATCCGCATATTCCTTCTTCTGCATTTCGGTATAGAAGTTCGCCATTTTAATAACGGCTTCGGGATGCTCGTAGCCTTTGCGAACCGCATAGATACGGCTCATGCGCTGGCTCGGAACTAATGTCTCTCCCTCTTTGCCATTGAAGGAAGGCAGAACCGCTGCGACCCAATCAGCCTTCGGATCTTGATCACGATTCAGATTAAGCGGCCAGCCTGGGTACCACCATTCGCCGAAGGAGATCCCAACCTTGCCTGCTACGATATCTTCAACGACTTTATCCATGTCTTTGAAGGCGAATTCCTTATCCAGCAAGCCCTTGCTGTACCATTGATTCAAGCGCTCAAGCGCAGCCTTTGTTTCTGGCAGCGTCTCGCCAGCAACGAGATTGCCGTCCTTATCCTTGATCCAAGCCTTTGGATAAGCACCCATTGAATAGAAGAAGCCTCGAGCGTCAAATCCCCAGGAGATAAGATCCTTGTGAAGCGCCAAGCCGTAAGTATCGTTTTTGCCATTGCCGTCTGGATCCTGCTTCGTAAAGGCTTCTGCCACCTTTTCAAGATCATCCAGTGTCTTCGGAATTTCCAGATTCAGCTTTTCAAGCCAGTCTTTACGGAACCACATGATCTGTGCAGACATGAATGGATCCTCGAAGCTTGGCAGGGCAAGAAGCTTGCCATCTTGTCGGAACATATCAAGCGTCTTACCGCCATCCGCTTCGACATACGCCTTCAGATCCGGTGAAGCATACTTCTCATACGCTTCTGACAAGTCCTCCAACTGATCTTCTTCCTTGAATTTCTCGTACTGTTCGAACCCAATGACCATTAGATCAGGTAGATCGCCAGAGGCGACTGCTAGGGAGAATTTCTGCTCATATTGATCGGCTGGAACCATCCACAAGTACTCCACTTCGATATTGAGCATTTCCTTTAGTTTCTTATAGTAGGCATTTGTTGCAGGCGTAATGTCTGAAGGTGTCTTCGCGTCTTCCGCCTTACCGTGACCGATAACCTGTGTTACTTTGACCGTTTCTGGATATTTCCACATCGGATCAGTGCCAATCTCTGTAGAGATCGGCTTGCTACCTGAATCAGAGGATGCATCTGGCTTGCTTGCGCATCCTGCGATAACGGATAATGCAAGTGACAATAGCAGCGTACCAACGATGAGTTGCTTGAACGTACGTTTATTCATAATGACCTCCCTCTAACGAATCAATGTCTACATCTTTAGGTTAAACCCCACTGTATGCGCTTTCAATCTCACTTTGTTTACATTGATTTTGATTTGTTTACAACCTTTCAAAAGTATCACGATACTCCTGCGGGGTCTGCCCCGTCTGCTTTTTAAAGAAGGTTGTAAAGTATGAGGGAGAGTTAAAGCCTAAACGGTAGGCAATTTCATTGAACTTCAGCTTTTCTTCGATAATCCATTTTTTCGCAGCTGCAAGCCTTGTCTCCGTAATGTACTCGGATACATTCTTCCCCGTCACCTGCTTATAATAGCGGGATAGATAGCTTGGATTCATATGCACCTTTTCCGCGATCCTCACAAGCGATAAATCATCGCCAAGATGTTCATCAATGAATGCATGCACCTCTTGCACCCAGCGCTCCGTCTGCGCATCCTGACGCATCTGGCCGACGTCTAGAATCGTAAGATGAGAGCTGCTTGCCATGCACTGCTCCGCCTTCACCTGCAATCGCTCGAACTCGCGCTTCCACGAGGAAAACTCCATAGGCTCTCGGTTGAATACAAACGATACCTCAAGCCCCAGCAAGTACTCCATTCCATTCTGAATATCCTCAAGACAGCCTCTCACATAGTCGGCTACCTGATCCCAATTCATTGCGCCTTCCTCATTCAAAAATGTCGAGTCCTCCTGGCTAGGCTGAAGCAGCCATACAAATAAGGAATGATGGGTTACGAAACCGTTTGAGACGAGCAGCGGCGGCAATTGCTCTGCAAAGACATTCAGCACATACCCATAGCTCTGAACCTTAGCCACCCACGATTGCGGCTGATCCCACTTCGTGTAGCCGACAAGCAGCATAAACGGCTGATTCTCATCAATGACCCATTCGCGTCCTCGGATTGTCGATACATCCGTCTCCTTCTCCGATTGATCCAGCAGAGCCTTCAACCATTCACTTGTAAGGAGCGGACGCAAATAATGAAGTTCGGTATTGACCTGCTTTAAGCTGTCACGATTGCTTCGCTCCGCATCAATCTCATCCATCACGCTTTGGATAATGGCCAGCAAATGCTCATCTTTTTCTGTCTTCAATATAAAATGAGAGGCTCTCTTCTTCATCGCGCTATAGATATAGTTGAAGTCGCTGAAGCCCGTCAAAAATAAAATGCGGCACTTCGGCCAATAACGTACGATATCATCCGCAAGCTCCAGCCCTGAACGTCCCGGCATGTCGATATCGCTAAGCACCATGTCAAGCCGCGTCTTTTTAATAATTTCCATAGCTTCCTCAGGTCCATAAGCCTTGCATAGATCCAGTTCATTCTCAAAATGACTTGCCAGCAGCTGATATAAACCCTCCACGACTATTGCATCATCATCCACGATTAAGATTCGATACATGTTGCTTTCCCCCTGTATTAAAAATAGTCATGCACATGGTGACGCATAGACCTCCTAACGAACTGCGAGATACGGTTATGCCGCTCTTCTCTCCAAACGCAAGCTTTAAGCGATTGCATACATTGATCAATCCTGTTTTCTCCTTAATCGCGGCCGGATGCTCCAGCTTCTTATTCAAGCGAACAATCGTCTCATCCGTCAGAGTCCTGCCGCTGTCTTCCACAATAATAAGGAGCTTGTCCCCTTCCTGATGATGACGGATGATACAGGTTTCCATCGACTTTCCGCGCTCAAAGGCATGCTTGAAAGCATTTTCAATTATTGGTTGAATGATCAGTCTAGGAACCGGAATTTGTGCCAGCTCCTCTGGAATAGGCTCGATATGAATCTGAATATATCTAGAAAAACGAATCTGCTGAATGTCGCAGTAATCGACGGCATGCTGGTATTCCAGCTGCAGCGGAACCTCATCACTCCCGCTTCGGGTTATAAATTCATAGTAGTTGGCAAGCTTCATGGACAGTTCAGCCGCTCCCTCCACATCCTCAGCTCTGCACATCCGGTACAGATTATAGAATCCATTGTAGAGAAAATGAGGATTGATCTGTGATTGAAGCTGCTTTAGCTCTGACTGCTGCAGGGCAAGCTTATGCTCATAATTCTGCTTGATTGAAGCGTTAAGCTCCTGCTTCATCTGCTCAAAGCTTTCGTTCAAATAGTTGAACTCATTATTAGGAATCGACGATCTCGTCGCAATCTGCTCGGGATCAAGCTCGATCTTGCGAAAGGCACGAATAAGATGATTAAGCGGCTTATGGATCATCTGGTTCACTGACAAAGAGAAAACAACGATAATGACTAAGGCTGCAAAGCCGAGTGCTGCCACAAGTCCGTTGTACTTGCTAATCACGCCTGTAATCGCTTTCTCATCCATGTACGTAAATAAGGTGCCGCCGAGAGCATTGATCTTACTGTAAATAACAAGATAATCTCGATCACCCACATGAATATCAAAGCGTCCTTGCGGCTCTCTCTTCTCATCCGGCATCTTCATTTGCGACATGATCTCAGCTTGGATAGGTCTTTCCCCTGCGAAGTTAACGCTATCCTTTAACGTATGGTCTGCAATAAAATAACCGTTGTCGCTTTCCTCTGGAATGATATTATCAATCTGCTGCAGCAGACTGTGAAGAGGAATTTGAACATACGTCGTCACAGTTCCATTGCTCGTGCTCTCGATAAAGTAGATCTGGTCCCCGACCACATAATAAGGCTGCTTGTTCTTAATGTGCAGCTGCCGGAGTTCTTCCCACTTGCTACCTGTATCATATTCGCGCTTCCCCTTGCTTAGCGAAACCATCCGATTCAACACTTCAATATGGACAGCTACATCCTCTACAAGCTCGTTTGAGTTCCGAATACTGAGCATATTGCTTTGCAGGTGTGTGGTCAGCAGCAACTCCTCATACTTGGAAAGGGCTCCCGCGCGGAAATGAAGCTCCACTAAGTTGTTATCCGTTAGGAGATTCAGATGCTGGTTGCGAATAAAGGCAATCTGATTGTTAAGCTGATTGCGAAAATAATAGACTTTATCCTGCGTCGATTCGAACAGCTTTGTTCGAAGATAGGATACGGCATTCAGATTGATGACAATATTGATTGCAGTGATCGGTATCACTAACGCTGCGAATACAATGATGACTTTTTGATACACCTGCAAGTCTATTCTTCTCACGATCAAGCACCCCCAAAGCATGGTATACTAGCCATTATATCGCAACCCTAACGCTTGAATAGATCATTTTGATCATCCTCATTCAGAGGATAAGGTATACAGCCACCCTATATAACACCATTATTTTCCTCATTCATGACATGAAAAAGGGCTTTCCTAAAGGAGTTCGCCCCTTAGAAAAGCCCAATAATTACCTATAAAAAAATTAGTTCGAAAGAATATATTCTGCGATCGTACGAACCATAGCGCCTGTGCCGCCTTTAGGGTTTACGCCGCGTTTGCTTGGAATAAATGCTGTTCCTGCAATATCCAAGTGAATCCAAGGCAATTCATCAGCAAATGTGCCAACGAACATTCCTGCTGTAATCGAGCCAGCTCCGCCTGGAACGCTGTTTTTCACATCCGCAACGTCGCTCTTAATCATTTCCCAATATTCAGGATGGTTCGGGAATGCCCAGACATACTCGCCTGTACGCTTCGATGCTGCCGCAAATTGCTGGAAGAAGACCTCGTCGTTTGTCACAACACCAGTCGTCAGGTTAGCTAATGCTACTCCTACTGCACCAGTCAATGTTGCCGCATCGATCAAACGATCTGCACCAAGCTCCTTCGCATAAGTCATGCCGTCTGCCAGAACAAGACGACCCTCAGCATCCGTGTTCAATACTTCGATTGTACGACCGCTGTAGGATGTAATCACATCGCCTGGCTTCAATGCCTTGCCATCCGGCATGTTCTCAGCTGAAGCAATTACGCACAATACGTTTGCTTCTGGCTTCAATTGGCCGATAATCGCCATTGTGCCGAGCATAGCTGCCGCGCCGCCCATATCACAGATCATCTCATCCATGTTGCCTGCACGCTTCAAGGAAATACCGCCTGTATCAAACGTAATCCCTTTGCCAACGAGACCGGTAACATCCTTCCACTCCGATTTGCCTTGGTATTTCAACACAATCATGCGCGGAGGATTCACGCTGCCTTTACCAACGCCCCAAAGGCCGCCCATGCCTTTCTCTTGGATCGCATTCTCCTCTAATACATGAGCTTCAAAGCCATACTTGTTCGCAAGCTCAAGTGCATAGTCTGCAAGCGTGCTAGGAACCAAGGTATTGCCTGGCAGGTTTACCAAGTCACGAGCAATGGTTGTACCAAGCGCGTATGCCTTACCCGCACTCGCGCCCTCGTTCCAAGCTTCGAGCTCTTGGCTTTCTGCATGAAGAGTGAGAGAAGCAAAAGCATGAATCGGCTTCGCGTCGCGCTTGTAAGTCACGCGAGAGTACGCGCCAAGCATAAAGCCTTCCACGACTGCATGCGCAACGATCTTCGCATCCTTCTCTACAGTAGAGGTAACGAGCGTATTCGAGATATGTACAGATACGTTGGAAGCTTGAAGCTTCATGGCTTCACGTGCGGCATCTGCAAGCATCACGCGAATGTCATTCGAAGTGATCGGCTCTTCCTTGCATCCTACGGCAATCAAAAAGCGCGCTTTTCCCTCGCGAACAGGGAACACATGCGTAGCGCCATGCTTTGCCTCAAACAAACCTGTCGCAATCGCATCTTTAACCGCTTGGTTTCCTGGGATTTCAGTCAGACCTGATTCCCAAGCATTCTTCGTTGCCAGCACAACAAGCGCATCCGCTTCTTGAGCTTGAATCGAGCTGGATACGGTTGCAATTTGTAATTGTTCTAGTTGTGTTGCATTCGTCATCTTCATGAAATATCCATCCTTTTTCGAAATGATGATCATGCTGCTGTCTATTCATATATTATACCTGATGAAGTTGAGGCGCAATGCTGTCACGCAATACAAGCGGCAGGCGAATGATAAATTCGGTCCACTCTCCCTTGACGCTGTCGACCTCTATAGAACCGCCGTGATTGCGAATAATTCGGTAGCTGACCGATAAGCCGAGCCCTGTCCCTTCATCCTTCGTCGTAAAAAAGGGATCGAACAGCCGTTCAAGGGTGCGTTCATCCATCCCGCTACCATTGTCTTGGATGCATATTGCAACATAACGTCCTTCCATACGAGAAGAGATGGATATCCTCCCCTTCCGAAGGTGATCCACCTCGCGAATCGCTTCGAGCGCATTGCGCATCATATTCAAGACGACCTGCTTGATTTGCTTTACATCAATCGCCACCACCATTTTGGAAGAGTCGTTAGCGTCTTGCAGATCGATCTCACAGCCTCTCATAAGGGCATCACTTTCAATTAGGAGTACAACTTCACGCAGTAGTGAGGATATCGGAATTTCAGAAGTAAGAGGCGCTGTTGGCTTTGATGAATTCAGGAATTCAAAGATAATATCATTGGCACGGTCAATCTCCGCCAGGATAATTCTTGCATATTCCTCCTTGCCAAGTTGGACTAGATGTGGTCGTAGGAGCTGTATAAATCCTCGAATTGAGGTTAGTGGATTACGGATCTCGTGTGCTATGGCAGCTGCAATCTTGCCGAGAATCGCAAGTTTATCGTTCTGAACCGCGGTTTGCTCGATACGCTTAAAGTCAGAAACGTCCTTAATGGTGAATAAGTAATCGCCGTCCATTTGCTCGCCATAGGTTAAGGTCACCATGTACGTTCGGCCATGCCGATCGGTAATTTCGTGGTAGCGCTTACGTCTTTGTATCGTTTCCCTATACGTTCGTACAAGCATCCGGCGCTTGTCCCTTGCAATCATAGGGTGATGGAATAACTCCACAATTGATCGGCCCGCAAGCTGCTTGCGAGGAACTTGTAGGAGCTTGGCCGCCTCGACATTAATGAAGCTGAGCACTCCGCTCTCATCGAATAGAATAACGGCACTATCCATCTGCTGAAGGATATTTTCATATTTGCTGGGTGCTGCTTGAGCGTGCTCCATAAATAAGTCATGAGCTCTTTCTTTCCAAGGTTCACGCATTTTGCTTAATGACAACACGTCTCCCTCCTCGTATTCACGTTCCGCCTGATCCTTCTCTAGGCTCTCCATTAAATAGGCAAAAGAGCGTTGACACATTATCATGAATTCATCCCACTCCACATGAGGCAGCATGATAAGAAGCTGTTCCTCATGAAGCTTCAATGCATCATTTGGATCTATTGTACTCAAGTCCCAACTGCGACTGGCTTGCATCAAATCTGCCTGATGTCCGCTTAGCATATAGGCTCGTAGGCGCTTCACATATTGAGCGGCCAACTCCGTTTGCTGCGGCTTCAGGGCATCGTCGATATCCATGATTGAATTCACCTCATCCAAGCACCAAGCTGTAAATTTCCCCAGACTTTTCGAGTTCATGTCCATCATAGTGAATGTCCATTATCAAAATCAACATGAGATATTGTCGAATATCAGCAGAATAAATAGAATCCACTAAAAGCTTCCTAAATTTTTTTTTTAGAAGCTGAAGTTTGGTACTGAATCAAAACAACAGCTCCTGCACAATACATACTCTGAAATCCTGATGTTTACAGAGTCGTGCATTATGAGGAGCCGTTAGGATATAAAGGTGTATGAAAGTGAACGATCACTTTATTTTTGCTTTAGGAGCTGCGATTTGCGCCTGCTCATCAGCGCGAGCCTGCGCTTTAGCTGCA
Source organism: Paenibacillus sp. 1001270B_150601_E10 (assembly GCF_015558675.1). Lineage (GTDB taxonomy): Bacteria > Bacillota > Bacilli > Paenibacillales > Paenibacillaceae > Paenibacillus_B. Next base: position 1,083,726 of record NZ_JADMOL010000001.1, read on the forward strand.
TCTCCCATTGTGTGTCGTCCCACTGCTTTGCAAGCTGAAGCAAATCAAGCGCGGAGTCGATCTGTCTCCGAACGACCTCAAGTGGATCCTCTCCCTCGTGATTGACACAGTTCTCAAACAGCGAGCCGTCTTCCTTTGTTACATAGTCCCTGAAGTCTACGTCCTCAAGTCCGTCAGATTCCGCAAATTCCGCAAGAATTTCGTATTCATTTTCCACCTGATAATGAACCTCAATACGCTTGCAAACGGGACATAACAGTAGAGGAACATGATGAATCCTTGTCCGATAGTGCTTGAGTGATCCTAATGTCCCAATCATGCTTGCTCCGCAACAGAAACTCATATTCTCCCTCCTCACCTGACTACACTTAAACTTTAGAGATGAACAATAGGGATGTTGTGTAGCATATTCGCTACCGCTCCCACAAATTCCTTTAAACCATTGAAAAAGATGAACAAAAAGTAAACAGGCTGCTTTTGGTGTAAATCCTGTTCCTTCGTCTATTATGCTTCATTGTCGCATATACATGTGAAACATTCCAATCGATCGGAGTGATCATCCATGAGCATTATCCCGTTGTATCTTGTCTCTAAGCAGATCAACTATTTAATGTATGACGATAAGAAAGAGGAATTGGTTGCACAGTACGCTACTGGACGAACGGAATCCTTCCGTCCTTTCTCTCCTCAGCACTATCAAGCACTGCTCCAATCGGATAATCCGTATGATGAATTTGTAAAAATGACGCATGAGCGAAATAAAGTCAATACTCCCTCCTAATCCTGAATACGTTGCGTAGTGACGATGTCTATTAATTGGCTCTTGACTTCTCCCCGCACCATACGCTTCTTTCATCAATTATCATTTTCTTTCATAAAGCGTATCAAGCTCTAATATCCATATTCCATAAGGCAGGGTTTGACTGGCCTTGGATACAAGGAACAGCTTCATTTTCTTTGAAATACGGAATTTCCTTCCGTAAGTATCCACGCGCAGCGTGATCATCGTTCGCACAATCGAAAGGAGGTTCCTATGTTTCACTCACCGCTAACCGCTGTCTGGCCGCCTACCTATCGGCATTCCTTCATTCATCTTATGGTCCAGTCCCCCCATGTGCTATTTGTTTACTGGGATGTTCATGAGCGGAAGCGGAATATGATTGCAGCCCATTATCGTACCCCTTGGTCTTCATTACCCAAAATCATCCGCTTCTATGCATATGAAGAAGAGACAACCGCCTTTGATCGTCCCGCCATGTGGGTCGATATTGAAGTGGGAGAGACATCATCGTGGTATTACCGAGAGGCCATCCCGAAGATGATCTATGCGGCCGATTATGGCATTGCCAATCAGGACGGCCAGTTTGTACCATTGCTTCGCTCCAACAAGTCTCGTACTCCAAGAAGCAAATCCATGACTACGGCGGGAACAGAAAGCCACGGTGCGATCGTTTCAAGTGCCGACGCACATCCACAGCATCCAGATTCAGCCTCCTCGATCCTTTCTGATTATCATTCACCATTCGAACAATTTTCAACGTACACCCTCTATACCACTCAAGAAGGAGCGAAGTCATGACAGGATACGATCTAGGCAGGGCTTCTAAGCAAAAGGAGCAGCTTGGCTATGTTGCTCTGATCCTGCACGCCCATCTCCCCTATATTCGTCATCAAGAGCAGGATGATCTGATGGAGGAGCGTTGGTTTTTTGAAGCCATGACCGAGACCTACCTGCCGCTGCTCGATAGCTTTGCAAGGCTTACAGAGGAGCAGATTCCGTATCGAATAAGCATAAGCATGAGCCCTACGCTGCTTGCTCTCATGGAAGATCCCCTCATGCAGGAGCGCTATGAGCAGCATCTGGTCAAAAGTCTGCTTCTTGCAGAAAAGGAACTGAAACGGACAAAGGACGATCCCAAGCTTCATGCCACAGCACTTATGTACCACAGACGCTGGTCCGCCTGGCTTGAGCTGTACGACAAATGGGATCGGAATATCATTCCCGCCTTTAAGCAGCTTCAGCAGGAAGGCTCGATCGAGATTATGACCTGCTCGGCATCACACGCGTTTCTTCCATTTGTGAAGCATCCGGCACTTGCTCACGCTCAGATTGAAGTGGGATGTCTCGAATATGAGCGCCATTTTGGCATAAGACCAAGAGGAATGTGGCTGCCTGAATGCGCATACAGTGATGAGCTCTCTGCGATGCTTACGGAGAGCGGCATCCAATACATAATCATTGATCATCATGCCCTGCTGCTTGCAAGCGCCAAGGCTGCATCCACCTATACGCCTATCCAAGCTAATGGAGCAAGCGTTAAAGCCTTTGCGAGAGATCCCTATTCTTCAGAGCAGGTGTGGAGCAGCCACGAGGGATATCCAGGAGACCCCGATTACCGGGAATATTACCGAGATATCGGCTATGACCTTGGTTGGCATGATCAAGAGGAATGGGCGTACATAAAGCCCTTTGTCCTCTCAGACGGAACAAGAATGAATACCGGACTCAAGTACTATCGAGTGACAGGAACGGGGATAGACAAAGAGCCTTATGTCGAAGAATGGGCCAATAATCGAGCGGTTATGCACGCAAGGCACTTTCTCGAAAGCCGGGAAAAGCAGCTTCAATCGATCCAAGCAGATGCATCCGCTCCGCCTATCATCGTTTGTCCATACGATGCAGAGCTGTTTGGACACTGGTGGTACGAAGGTCCTTATTGGATCGAGTCATTATTTAGGGAAATGCATCTGAAGCAGCAACATGCCGATCTGAAGTTCAGCTTTATTTCGCCTATTGATTACATTCATGCGCACCCCACTGTAGAAAGTGCGGATATCCCAACAAGCAGCTGGGGAAGAGGCGGCTATGGCGAAGTATGGCTTCAAGAACGCAATGACTGGATCTATCGGCATTTGCATCAGACAGAAGATCGATTGATCAATATCTTCACGATGGCATATGACGGACCGGAATGGGGCTTTCACCCTGTTAAAGATCGCATCGGCAATCAAGCAATTCGTGAACTGTTTCTCGCGCAAAGCAGCGACTGGGCCTTCATTATCGATGCGGATACGGTTCCTTCCTACGCTATGGAGCGTACGAAGCAGCATATTCTGCGCTGTCATACGCTGCTCGATATGCTGGAGTCAGGGGTATATGACGAAGTTGTGTTATTCACGATGGAACGGGAGATCCCTTGCTTTTCAAGCATTCAAGCACAGCTTAGAAAGGACCTGCTTATATGGCAGCACCATGGTGATCAGCTGTATTACCCTGATGGATTCTTCATCGGGGATGCACAGGATCCATACCGCTTCCTAATTCAGCAGCAGCAGCGAAAGCCTCCATATCTGCAGCATGAAGCCAAGTCCCCCACGAAGCATGTGCTCATGCTTGCCTGGGAGTACCCGCCGCTCGTTGTAGGTGGCTTGTCGCGTGCTGTGTACGACTTGTCGCGCCACTTGGTCCATCAGCAGTGCCAGGTGCACGTGCTGACACGCTCTGTGCCTGGCAGCCCAGCCTACGAAAGCATGGATGGCGTTCACGTGTATCGCATCCCGCTGCCTTCTAGCGTAAGCACGATTCATTTTATGGACTGGGTGCTGCAAATGAATATAGCGCTTGCGGAAGCCTGCGACGCCTTTATCCAAGCCGGGTATGCGTTTGATTTTCTTCATGCCCACGATTGGCTTGTTTATGGCGCCGCTAAGAGCATCAAGGACTTGTACCATATTCCGCTTATCTCCACGATTCATGCAACCGAGCATGGCCGGAACCATGGCGTGATCGCTAGCGAGCTTCAGCAGCGGATTCACAATATGGAATATGCGCTGGCGAATGAATCGAGGGAAGTAATTGTGTGCAGCGAGGCGATGGTTAAGGAGATTGAGCGTCTGTTCCACGTTCCGAAAGCACATATTCATCTGATTCCTAATGGAGTCGAATGCCGCCTGAAGGAAGGAGATCTGGTATTGCCGTGGTACCAGCGTCCTATGACAGAGGAGCTTCGCCATGTTCGAGCCCAATATGCTGCACCGGAAGAACCGATTCTCTTCTTTATTGGACGGCTCGTCTATGAAAAAGGCATTCAGGTCCTGCTTCACGCTTTAACCCATGTGCAGCGAACTGTCCCTAATGTAAAGCTGATCATTGCCGGCACAGGGCCTATGATGAGCGAGCTTCGGTCGCTGATTGCCTCTCTACAGCTGGAGCACGCCGTTCATCTGACTGGATTCGTCATGGACGAAGTCAGAGAGCATTTATTCCAAATTGCAGATGTCTGTGTCTTCCCTAGCCTGTATGAGCCTTTCGGCATTGTGGCTCTGGAAGCAATGGGAGCCGGGATTCCCGTTGTCGTATCCGATACGGGCGGCCTTGCCGAGATCGTTGACCATGGCATAGACGGCTATAAAGCTCTGCCTGGACATGTGGAGTCTTTAGCTTGGCATATGACGGAACTGTTGCAAAACAAAGAGCTCGGCGTTCAATTTGCGGAGCGAGCACTTCACAAAGTGAAGACGCAATACGATTGGAATACGATCGCATTATCGACAAGACATGTTTATGAAAGGGTGATCGCTCAATGAAAGCCGTAATTATGGCTGGTGGGAAAGGTACTCGCCTTCGTCCCCTTACGCTGAATACGCCAAAGCCAATGGTACCTCTCCTGAATCGACCTTGTATGGAGTATATCATTGAGCTGTTGAAGCGATACGACATTCATCAGATCGCGGTCACCGTTCAATACTTGCCAGAAGTGATTCGCAATCACTTTGGCGATGGATCTCAATATGGCGTTGAGCTTTACTATGCCGAAGAAGAGACTCCGCTTGGAACCGCAGGCAGCATCAAAAATGCTGCATCCTTCCTAGATGAGACGTTCATTGTCATCAGCGGCGATGCGTTAACTGACTTCAATCTCAGGGCAGCCATCGCCTATCATAAAGAAAAAGAAGCCCTCGCCACCATGGTGTTGACTCAGGTAGAGTCTCCACTTGAGTATGGTGTCGTCATGACTGCTGAAGATGGCAAAGTGACTCGCTTTCTTGAAAAGCCTAGCTGGAGCGAGGTGTTCAGCGATACGGTCAATACAGGCATCTATGTGCTGGAGCCAGAGATCTTGGACTGGATTCCTGATGATGCGCCGTACGATTTCAGCTTGAACCTATTCCCGGAGCTTCTTAAGAAAAATGAGCCACTGTATGGCTACGTAGCAGACGGCTATTGGTCCGACATCGGCAATCTGCAGCAGTACCGGAAGACCCAATTCGATATGCTGGATGGTCATGTCGATGTCGCCATTCAAGCGACAGAGATCGAGCCCGGCATTTATGTAGAACCTGACGTAAAGCTTCCTTCCACATTGCCGTTGAAGGCGCCGGCCTATATTGGGTCGCGCTGCACGCTGCATCCAAGCAGCAAGCTCGGTCCTTATACCATTCTAGGACGAGGCAATACACTGCTTCCTTCTAGCAAGCTGGAGCGAACCATTGTTTGGTGCGGCAATTATATCGGGGAGGGTGCTGAGCTTCATGAAGCGCTCCTCATGGACCGCACAGTTGTAGGCAGCTTTGCCCAGCTCCAAGAAGGAGCCGTCATTGGAAGCTCGTGCACGATCGGTTCGAATGCCTCAATCAAGGCAAGCGTGCGCCTATGGCCACATAAGACGGTTCCCGCTAAAGGAATCGTCCATACGTCAATGATCTGGACCGATCCGACTGCGAAGCCTTTATTCCAAAGCAAAGGCGTCATTGGCATTCCAAACCTGGAGCTGCATCCTGAACGTGCAAGCCGGCTGGCTGAAGCCTATGGCTCTACCCTTCCTGCGGCGTCGACGGTGGTCATCTCAACCTCGGCCCACCCGTATGCTGATCTGCTCAAGCATGCTTGCAGCACAGGCCTTCGCACCATTGGCATTCATGTCCTTGATCTAGGCCATTGCTCAGAAGAAGTTACACGGCATGCCGTTCAGTACCATTCAGGCGCAGGTGCGATCCATATCTCCCTGCTGGAGCAATCCTCAAATCCGATGATGCTGATTCAATGGATGGATGATCAAGGGAAGCCGATTGCCAAGTCAATGGAGCGCAAGCTGGAGAATGCTTTTTACCAAGAGGATTATCCGAGAACGCACTGGAATCAGATCGGTTCCTATCGAAACTATTCGCATGCCAATGAGGACTATCTAAGCGTTCTTGAATCACATATTGATTTCGCCATGATTCGAAAAGCCAACCTAAGCTACGTGCTTCATCTTAGCACAGAGCAGGAACAGCAGCTGCTTATGCAGTGGACGAAGCTGATCGGAGGAACAGGGCTTCTTACCCAGCATACCCATGAGCCTGACTTGAACGTTCTCGAAATTGTGCATCATACCCATGCGGATCTTGGGATATTTATCGAGGATTCTAGTCAATTGTCGCTTATTACGCCATCTGGTCATATATTGAATGATGACCAAATGATAGCCCTGATCATGACGTCCATTGCTTCTTCTCATCCAAATGCTACCCTCGGCGTGCCTTCCAGCCTGCTTGGAACCATTCCATCATCACTGAAGGATGGGACGCTGCAAGTAAGACGAACGAAGGAATCGCTCCGCTCTATCATGGAGGAGACTTCGGGGCTGCCATTCTCGCCATTCGCCTACCGTCTCTATGCGCTTAGCCTCATTCTTCAATATATGGCTGGTGCTAAGATCGGATTGGATACGCTCGCCGAGATGAATCCATTTGGTTATACAGCCAAGGAAGAAGTAATGTGCAGCTGGCATGAAAAGGGCGCAATCATGCGCGAGCTGATGACTTGGGTGCGTTCATCCGGTCAGGAAGCGGAGCTGATGGACGGTATTCGCATTCAAACGGCAGAAGGCTCTGTCTTGATTCTGCCAGATCAGGATGAGCCGATCTTTCAAGTCTTCGCCCAATCCGACAGCTCCGCGCAAGCCAAGCTTCTCGCTCACAGCTATGCTTCACAGATTGTCCAATCCCACCAAAGCTTAAGGAAGTGATCAGGTGCCGCGATACCTTGTCGTAGGCAACGGGAAGTGTCTAGTGAACCTGGATCAGCATGCCTTTATTCGGGACATCTACTTTCCATATGTCGGACAGCTAAATCATGTAGGAGGCTATTCCTGTCGCCTGGGAGTATGGGTAGAAGGTCAATTTCGATGGCTTGACGATGCAAAATGGGAGCGCACCTTAGGCTATGTGCACGAATCGCTTGTCACCGAAATGATTGCCTATCATCCAGAGCTTCAAATTACCTTGTCGATGAATGATGCCGTTCATCAGCGAGAGCCGATCTATCTGAAGCGCGTGTCCATAACGAATCATGCCGATCATGATCGAGAGATTCGTCTGTTCTTCCATCAGGATCTCGCCATTAACGAAACCGAGGTAGGCGACACAGCGGTCTACTACCCCGAGAATCACACCGTCTTTCACTATAAGAAAGACTGCTACTTCATGTTCAACGCCTGCTCTGAACAGCCCATCACATCTGACCTGCTCGATCCACTAGGAGAAGAGCTCCCTCCGCTAGAGGGGATCTATGAATTTACAACAGGCATCAAGCGTTTCCACCAGGCAGAAGGTACCTGGAGAGACGCTGAGGACGGTCATCTCATGATGAACCCTATTGCACAGGGCTCTGTCGACAGCACGATCAGCATTCGTACCTTCAGCGGTGCCCGCGAGACGTCCAATCACTATTATTGGTTCGCTGCAGGTAAACGCCTTAGTGAAGTGAAGCGGCTTGACCAGTACGTAAGAGACAGCCATCCCGGGCGACTGATTGATCGGGTCGAAACGTATTGGAGGAGATGGGTCAACAAGAAGAACCCTGACTTTGCCAATCTCGATCCTTCCCTTATCCGCCTATACAAGCAAAGCCTATTGATGGTGCGAACACAGACTGATGCGAATGGTGCCATTATCGCAGCCAATGACACGGATATTATGCAGTTCAACCGCGATCATTACAGCTATATGTGGCCGCGTGACGGCGCACTTGTGGCCAAAGCCATGTCATCAGCCGGCTATCATGGAATGATTGCCCCATTCTTTCGCTTCTGTGAATCCGCACTAAGTGATGAAGGCTATTTGCAGCATAAGTACAACCCGGACGGAACCGTCGGCTCCAGCTGGCACCCATATCTCCACGACGGAAAACCGCAGCTTCCGATTCAAGAAGATGAGACAGCTCTTGTCCTGCATGCCTTGTGGCACGACTATACTTGCCATGGAGATATTGAACTCTCCCAATCCTTGTATCAATCGCTCGTCCGCAAAGGAGCAAAGTTCCTGCTTCATTATCAGGACGATCGGCTTCATCTTCCGCTGCCGAGCTATGATCTATGGGAGGAACGCTACGGCATCTTTACCTTTACCGCATCTGCGGTATACGGCGGGTTGATGGCTGCTTCCCGCTTCGCCTCCCTATTTGGAGATGATGTGCGGGCAGAGCATTATCTGCAAGGCGCCGAACGGATTAAGCATGGCATGCTCACGCATTTATGGAATGAGGAGCAGCAATCGTTTGCAAGAGGCCTCTATCGAAAAGATGGACACTGGGTGCAGGATATGACGGCTGAGAGCAGCATCTTTGGCGTGTATGAATTTGACGTGCTGCCTGCCTCTGATTCCCGCGTTGTCTCTACAATGCAGCGCCTTCGGGAAAAGCTCTCCAATAAGATGAGCATTGGCGGGATCGCACGCTATACGCAGGACTATTACTTCCAGCGCTGCCAAGATATCCATACTGCCCCCGGCAACCCATGGATCATCTGTACGTTATGGCTTGCAGCTCATGAGATTGCAGTTGCCAACACGCTCGACGAGTTGGCTTCCCCGCTTGAAACGCTTCGCTGGGTTGAGCGATACAGCTTGCCCGGAGGCGTATTGTCTGAGCAGCTTGATCCCTATACTGGTGCTCCCGTGTCCGTCGCTCCACTCACTTGGTCCCATGCGACCTATGTAGACACTGTACTCAAATATGTTGCGAAGTATAAAGAGCTGGAAGCGTTGTAACAACGATTCCTTTATAATCATTAGCGTGAAATGCAAGCTTTGAAATAACAACAAAAAACCACGTAGGATATCCTGCGTGGTTTTGCTATTTACAAAGCAGCTAAGCCTTAAGCGTTCAGATTTTTGTCGCCTGGCTTCCAGTTGATCGGACACAAGCCGCCAGACTGCAAGGCTTGCAGAACACGAAGCGTCTCTTCAACCGAGCGTCCTACATTATTGTGGTTCACAACTTGATACTTGAGCTCGCCTTCAGGATCAATGATAAATAGTCCGCGAAGCGCTACGCCTTCTTCTTCGATTAACACACCATAATCACGTGCGACGTTCTTCGTGATATCTGATGCCAGAGGAAAGTTAAGCTTGCCAAGACCATTATTCTCTACAGGCGTATTAATCCAGGCCTTGTGGCTATGAATGGAGTCAACGGATACCCCCAGCACTTCGGTATCAAGCTTCTTAAACTCCTCATAAGCGGTGCTAAGAGCCGTAATTTCCGTTGGACAAACGAAAGTGAAATCAAGTGGATAGAAGAACAATACCAGCCATTTGCCGCGATAATCGGACAACTGTGCTGCACCAAAGCCTTGTCCGTCGCCTGATGCGGTCTCCATGTTGAAGTCTGGGGCTGGTCTGCCTACTAAACGTTCTGCCATTATGATTGGCCTCCTTCATCTATGTGAGGTTGTAACTCGTTATGTAAATGATCGGATGCATAACAAGCATGAAGCTTGTCCGCTTAATTCATGATCATATGCGAATGGTATCATTTATTTTATAATCGTGTCAATTTTATTCTAATTATCATTTGATATTTATTTTAAATTTAAACTATCGTCATCATATGCGTCAAACCTCAATGTGAGATTTGGTATAACCCGCCTATATTGATTTCAAATCTATAATCCACTCCATAATAAAGTCAATTCCATAAAAAAGATGAAAAAGCTCTATCTCCATCCATCATACCCGATTTAGATTGGCAGTAACCCTTGGCGCTCGACTGCTGGCTTGCACGATGCGCAGACCCCAATCACTCTGCCATCAGGAGTTGCATAGAACGTAAGCTTCTTCGAGGGCTGTTTGCAATGGGAGCATTTCTGGGAAGCTCCCTTTCCACGCATCGGTTCGGATGTCTTTGCCTTCTTTGCCTGCGACAGCGATACGACATTGTCAGATCCATTCTTAAACTTTTTTCTTCCTATTATAATAGCTGAAATCAGCAACAGTACGAGCAGTATGCTTGCAACCGTTATCCACATCTATTCTCTCTCCTTCCTTCTATTATAATACCCAATAACCATGCCCAATCACAGTGTCATTGAACATGCAAAAAAGAGCTAACGACGACATGCAGCCGTGTTAGCTCGATAGAAGGATTATTTAGCTATTGCAACACTTTACTGTGCAATGATAGGGACTAAGCCTTAACTTGCAGTTTGCTCAAAGCATCTACAATTAGATCGCCCATCTGGGTTGTACCGATCGCTTGAGAACGATCCGTTGCAATGTCGCCCGTGCGATGCCCTTCATCAAGCACCTGCTTCACTGCAGCTTCGATGGCATCCGCTGCTTCACTGTATCCGAATGTTAAGCGGTACATGAGAGCAACGGATAGAATCGTTGCGATCGGGTTTGCAATGCCTTGACCCGCAATATCTGGTGCCGAGCCATGGACTGGCTCGTAAAGACCATAGCTGCCTTCTCCCAAAGATGCAGATGACAGCATGCCGATGGATCCTGTAAGCATCGCCGCTTCATCGCTTAGAATATCGCCAAACATATTCTCCGTTACGATAACGTCAAAGCTTGCTGGACGGCGAAGGAGCTGCATCGCACAGTTGTCGACTAATACGTGCTCAAGCTCTACCTCCGGATATTCTGGAGCAATGCGATTCACCGTTTCGCGCCACAGACGAGATGTCTCCAGTACGTTTGCTTTGTCAACAGAAGCAAGACGCTTGGAGCGCTTCGTCGCAATGTCAAAAGCTTGGCGAACAATGCGCTCTACCTCTTGAACATTGTACACACATGTGTCAACCGCTTCTTCTCCATGCTCGCCTTCCCGACGAAGCTTCTCCCCGAAATAAATCCCCCCGGTCAACTCGCGAACAACGATAAGATCCGTTCCTTCGAGCACTTCAGGCTTCAGTGTCGAAGCTTCCTTCAAGCAATCAAAGACAACCGCTGGGCGGATATTAGAGAACAATCCAAGCGCCTTGCGAATACCAAGAAGCCCTGTCTCCGGACGAAGCTCCTTTGGATTGTTGTCCCACTTCGGACCGCCAACCGCACCAAGCAGGACTGCATCCGCACGCTGGCACATTTCCAATGTTTCCTGAGGAAGCGGCGTACCTTTCTCATCGATCGCAATACCGCCGAATAATCCATGTTCGAATTCAAACTTTAGGCCGAACAGCTCCTCTGTGCTCTTCATCACCTTAATCGCTTCAGCCACAACCTCCGGTCCGATTCCGTCCCCTGCAATAACTGCAATCTTCTTCACATCTGCCATCTGCATTCACTCCTTATCAGGCTCTACTCCCTGATTCATGATTTCAATCGTTTCACGTTCTCTTCGAAAAGTAATAGATATTAATGTTGTACCATAGGCAGATTGTATTTGACCAAGATATAAAATCTATCATCTTCATAGGTAATTCCTATAAATAGCCTCTGATGATGAAAACCTCCTACCAATAGGCCCTCGAAGATCAGCAGATGCCATGGGATTTCTTTTTTTCTTACTGCAAGCATGACGATTCAGCTAAACGAAGCAGTAAAGCAGTAAAGTTCTTGTATAGTAAAAAAGAAGCTTCTTGTCCACCAAGTAGACCAAGAAGCTTCTCTGTTCTATCCAGTTATAGGCCAAGGAGCTAAGCTTGCAGCATCTGCTGCACATGAAGCTCGACCTGCTCCTTTGCCTCTTCTAGCGTTGCCGCTTGAATAAGGACGGCCTCTCCTTCATACGTTAAGGCAGCATGCTCATAGCGCGGATCATAATAATATTCCATCATGAGCTGGATCACTTTCTCATAGTGCTTTTGCTCAAGCAGCCCCGCAAGCTCCTGCGCAATCGGTGTATGCAGCCTTCTCCGAATACGTTCAAAGGCTTGCCGGATCGCCTCCTCATGAAGGGCAGGAGAATAATCCTCCATGATGACTTTGACTCGCTCTTCAATCGGGAGCTCGATATGAAGCACTTTTCCTTTATTTTTCGCCTCCATAAGCGCTTCTGGCAGCACCACCTTGCCCACTCTTCGGCTCTCTGCCTCCATCAAAACGAGCGGCTTCTGCTGCTTTTCTATGCTTTGCTTCTGCTCAACATATATGGCATCGAACATCTTTTGTGAAGAAGGGTGGAGTCCGATATGGCCAAATATGGAGCCGCGATGACCAGCCATCCGCTCGATATCCATAATGGGATACCCCTGTTCCTCTAAATACTGCAGAATTGCCGTCTTACCAGTACCCGTATAACCGGATAACACGATAACGGGAGTGCTCCACTCCTGTTGAACCTGCTCTTGGATGAAGCGTCTATAGCTTCGAATGCCGCCCTGGAGCCGATATATCGTCATTCCCATCAGGCTCATCACCGTTGCCATCGTGCGGCTTCTCATCCCGCCTCTCCAACAGTAAAGGATGATGGGCCCCTGCAAGGATTTGAACTGCCGATACAATTCAGGAAGCTTCTGAGACGCAATCTCCAAGCCTCTTTCCTTCGCGCGGTCTACACTCACCTGCTTGTAAATCGTTCCGATCTCGCTGCGCTCCTCGTTACTGAACAAGGGAATGTTAATGCTGCCCGGGATCGTAAATTCCTCATACTCTCCCGGGGATCTTACATCAACAAGAGTCGCTCCTTGTTCACGATAATGAAGCACCTCTTCTAAGCTTATATCTCTCATGCTGTCACCTCAGCTAGCCTGCATCTCGCATTCTTTCGTCGTGCACCATGCCACATTCATTCTCGATGTTCACGGTTATCATTCTAAGCTCCGTTCACTCAAGGAGCGTACAGCTCTAAGTCAACCCATTCTCAAGCTCCAGCCGGTTATCCGACTTGTCCGCCTACAACCTGAATATGTCCAGGATGGTCTGCTACTGCCTCGCCAATCAGCGAAGCTTCAACGCCATTCTCCTGCAAGTCCTTTAAAAGGGCTTCTGCATCCTCTGGATGTACTGCGATCAATAATCCGCCAGACGTGACAGCATCACACAGCATCCACTGGGAGATCTGATCAAGACGCTCATCGAAAGTAACAGAGCCTTCCAAGTGAGCATAATTATTTTTTGTGCCTCCAGGCACTGCCCCTTGCTCAGCCAGCTCTCTAACACGGCTAAGGAATGGCACTTGCTCCGCATAGATATTCAAGCCGACGTCACTGCCCTTCGCCATCTCTGAACTGTGACCAAGAAGACCAAAGCCCGTTACATCCGTACAGCCATGAACGTTATATTTGCTCATAATCTCTGCTGCCTTTTTATTCAAAGTGGTCATCACAGACGTAACACGATCAATCTCCGCCTCGCTCAGCAGGCCGCGCTTCAATGCCGTCGTGGTAATGCCCACGCCGATTGGCTTAGTTAGAATCAATTTATCCTGTGGCTTTGCTCCGGCATTCTTCCGTACACGCTCAGGATGAACGATTCCTGTCACCGCAAGACCAAACTTCGGCTCCGGATCATCGATAGAATGACCGCCAACAAGCGTTGCTCCCGCTTCCTCTACCTTATCCGCAGCTCCTCTCAGGATATCCGCCAGTACCTTTTTATCCAATGTCGATATCGGAAATGCAACAATATTCAACACAGTGAGCGGCTTGCCCCCCATAGCATACACATCGCTGAGCGCGTTTGCTGCAGCGACTTGTCCAAATGAATACGGATCATCAACAATCGGTGTGAAGAAGTCAACCGTCTGTACCAAAGCGATGTCATCCGTAAGACGATACACGCCAGCATCGTCGCTAGTCTCAAGACCAACCAGTAAATCAGGGTGCTTGGACCCTTTCGGAAGCTCTCGCAGCACCTGCATCAAATCCTGTGGTCCGATCTTGCAGCCGCAGCCCCCCTTATGAGATAAACTCGTTAAACGAATCGTTTCTGTCATGTCATTCCTCTCCTTCTATGATTTCAGTTATGATCATGCTCAACAGATTGGAGCAAATAAAATCCCTTTGAATGATGGTTAATAGATAGGCACAAAAAGAGCATTACCCCTGTTATTCCCCATTTGGCGGAACCTTCAAACTTTTCGATCGTTTCAAGTGATTACAAATCCCGGTTTCTTCCTTGTCACAAAATACGAATTATCGCTCGAAACATTCGAGTCAAACTTAGGTTCCATCCAAGAAGCAGCGTGCATACGCTATTGTGCATATACATGTCATACCATCCTTTACTCACAATAAGCTCTACTTCCCATAGTAAAAGAAGCAGGAGAAGTTGTACAGTTTGCAACCTTATAAAGTAACTTTGCGCGAATTGAACATGCATCCTACTCCCTTCGCTGCAAACGCAGAAAAAACCTGCTCAGGGAGAAGCTGCACTCACCCTTGAACAGGCTTGAACTTGCATGAGCACGTACACGATTGATTCGTGCACAGGCCTAGCATTCTATACTAATCCAATGCGGTCGCGGCGAGTGGAGCTGCCTTGACTGCGCTTATCGATCAAGCGATTCACGGCATCCACGTAAGCACGCGCGCTTGCTTCCAGAATATCTGTGCTTACACCGCGGCCAGATGCCTCAAAGTCACCCTGCTTCATCACAACATGAACTTCACCTTGCGCATCCTTACCGTGGGTAACGGACTTAATCGAATAGTCGCTCAGATCGACAACTTCGCCTGTTGCTTTATCGATAGCGTTGTAAATGGCATCAACCGAGCCGTTACCCTCCGCTTCTTCCTCAAGCACATGGCCATCCTGAGTCATTAGGCTGACCTTCGCAGATGGCGTAGCCTGATTGCCGTATGCCACAAAGATCGTCTCCAGAGTAAAGACTTCCGGCGTATCGATGATCCGCTCTTCTAGGAAAGCAAGAATATCTTCATCCGTGACTTCCTTCTTCTTATCCGCCAGTTCCTTGAACTTCGTAAAGGCAGCATTCAACTGCTCATCACGGAGCTCATAGCCAAGATCAAGCAGCTTCTCGCGGAAAGCATGACGACCAGAAAGCTTGCCAAGCACGAGCGTGCTTTCCTTCAAGCCAATTACCTCAGGCGACATAATCTCATAGGTCGTCTTCTCTTTCAGCATGCCATCCTGATGAATGCCTGATTGATGGGCGAAGGCATTCGCGCCGACAATCGCTTTGTTGCCAGGCACTGGCATCCCTGTCAGCTTGCTGACTAAGCGGCTCGTACGAGCAATCTCAGACAAGACTAGCGTGGTCTTTGCTTGGAAGAAATCTTGGCGTGTCTCAAGCGCCATAGCAACCTCTTCAAGCGAAGTATTCCCTGCGCGCTCGCCGATCCCGTTGATCGTGCCTTCAATCTGATCGGCCCCGTTCAAGATTGCCGCCAGTGCGTTTGCTGTCGACATCCCCAAGTCATCATGGCAATGGGCGCTCAGTTGAATCTTTTCGATGCCAGGAACCGTTTCCTTCAACGTCTTAAAAATGTTGCCGTACTCATATGGCGTCAAATATCCTACTGTATCCGGGATATTGACCACGGTAGCACCAGCCTTAATCGCGGTCTCCGTGACTTGGCACAGATAGTCCAGCTCCGTACGTCCCGCATCCTCTGGCGAGAATTCGATCTTGCTGAAATACTTTGCAGCGTACTTGATCGCCGCCTCGGCAGTCTCAAGCACCTGCTCCTTCGACATGTTCAGCTTGTATTTGCGGTGGATCGGAGAGGATGCCAGAAAGATGTGGATGCAAGGATCCTCGGCATCCTTCAGTGCTTCATAAGCTGCATCGATGTCCTGCATTCTTGCACGAGACAAACCGATGACGCTGGAATGCTTCAATGCTTTCGCTACTGCGTTGACAGCCTTCAAATCTCCAGGCGAAGCAGCGGGAAAGCCTGCTTCGATCCGATCCATACCGAGGCGCTCCAGCTGATAAGCAATTTCGAGCTTTTCCTTCGTGTTCAGATTTACGCCAGGAGACTGTTCCCCATCACGCAAGGTCGTATCAAACAAATAGATTTTGCGCATTGTTCGCCCTCCTCGATGTCCTATAGAAAAAGCGCCCACCCGCCGTTAAGACGGGCGGACGCTTCGCGTTATCGCCTTTCACCTTGATCGGTGATCTATTATTTCTTGATCCAGTGCATCATTTCACGCAATTGACCGCCAACCACTTCGATTGGATGGTTTGCTTCATTGCGGCGTGTTGCTGTCAAGAACGCGCCATTTGCTTGGTTCTCCAAGATGAAGTCGCGAGCGAATTTCCCTTGTTGAATATCGGACAGTACTTCTTTCATTGCTTTCTTTGTCTCGTCCGTTACGATACGAGGACCTGTTACATAGTCACCGTATTCTGCTGTATTACTGATGGAGTCGCGCATAGTAGCAAGACCGCCTTCATACATCAAGTCAACAATAAGCTTAAGCTCATGCAAGCACTCGAAGTATGCCATCTCAGGCGCATAGCCTGCTTCTGTCAATGTTTCAAAGCCAGCTTTAACCAATGCGGATACACCGCCGCAAAGTACAGCTTGCTCACCGAACAAGTCTGTTTCCGTTTCTTCCTTGAAGGAAGTCTCGATAACGCCTGCACGAGTACAGCCGATGCCTTTCGCATAAGCAAGACCGATCGCTTGCGCTTGACCTGTAGCATCTTGCTCGATTGCGATAAGTCCTGGAACGCCAAAGCCTTCAACATAAGTGCGGCGAACCAAATGACCTGGGGACTTCGGTGCTACAAGCAATACATCGTTGTCTTTAGGGGCAACGATTTGTCCGAAATGGATGTTGAAACCATGTGAGAACATAAGAGCGGCGCCCTTCTTCAGGTTCGGCGCAATCTCTTCGTTGTACACTTTTGCTTGCGTTTCGTCAGGCATCAAAATTTGTACAACATCCGCACGGCTTGTTGCTTCTGCAACAGAGTATACTTCAAAACCGTCTTGGCGTGCTTTTTCTGCCGATTTCCCTTCACGAAGACCGATTACAACTTGTAGTCCGCTGTCACGCAAGTTTTGGGCTTGAGCGTGTCCTTGGCTTCCATATCCGATAACCGCGATTGTTTTTCCTTGCAATACTCCAAAGTCTGCATCTTTTTCGTAATACATTGTAACTGCCATAATCGATGTTCCTCCTCATTATGTTCCCATTAATATTTGTATGTGTAGTGCCTATCCCCGGATGAATGCGGGTTATGGAAGGGACAATGGACAGCGTCGACTTGTCCCCTCTACAACCCTCTCCATCCGAGGGTTCGTTGCAATATAAATGAATAAGTTCGATGCGTATGCGTTCAATCTTTGCTGCTGAACCGCTTATTTTCCGTCGGTGATGGAACCGCGAATCATCGCGGTTACCCCCGTGCGGCTGATCTCCCGAATGCCATATGGCTTCAGAAGCTCTATCATGGCTTCGATCTTCTGCGAATCTCCAACGACTTGAACCATTAGCGTTGTCGGCCCTATGTCAACGATGGATGCACGGAATGTCTCAACAACGCCAAGCACCTCTGGTCTTTCCTTAGGCTCCGCCTTCACCTTGATGAGCGCTAGCTCACGATCGACCATGGCTTGGGAGCTCAAGTTAATAACTTTGATTACATCGATAATCTTGTAAAGCTGCTTTTCAATTTGCTCCAGCATGTGATCGTCACCGGTTGTGACGATGACCATGCGAGATAATCCTTCCTCTTCCGATGCGCCAACCGTGATACTCTCGATATTGAAGCCACGGCGTCCGAACAGTCCGCTCACACGCTGAAGTACGCCTGGCTGATCATTGACAATAACCGCTATGGTGTGTGTTGTTCTGTTCATTCGCTATCCCCCATTATCATTTGATCGATCGTTGAGCCTTGCGTAACCATCGGATATACATTTTCATGCTTGCGAACCACGAATTCGACGACCGCTGGTCCTGGCGTATTCAAGGCTTCTTCCCAAGCTGAACGCGCCTCTTCCTTGCTTGTTGCCCGGAAGCCGCGAACGCCGTATGCCTCAGCAAGCTTCACAAAGTCAGGGCTTCCGGCAAGATCGATGTGGCTGTAGCGATTGTCGTAGATAATCTCCTGCCACTGGCGAACCATGCCTAACACCTGGTTGTTAATGATCGCAACCTTCACCGGGATGTTGTTAATCGCACAGATCGCTAGCTCCTGCGCACACATCTGCATCCCGCCATCACCATTGATGGAGACGACGACGCGATCTGGGTGTGCAAGCTGAGCACCGATCGCAGATGGGAATCCGAAGCCCATCGTTCCTAATCCTCCTGATGTGATGAAGGAGCGAGGCTGATTGAAGAGGTAATACTGCGCTGACCACATTTGATGCTGTCCAACGTCCGTCGTTACGATCGCATCGCCATTTGTCGTTTCATGAATCATCTCAATAACCCATTGCGGTTTCAACTCATCGCTGCTATCCACGTAACGGAGCGGCTTCTCGGCCTTCATCTGCTTCACTTGGTCACGCCAGGCGTCCGCTTTATCCGTGTAATTCGCTACAGCGTTAGCTTCCAACAATGTCGTCAATATGTCTCCTACGATTGGAATGTCTGTCGGAACGTTCTTGCCGATCTCCGCAGGATCGATGTCAATATGAACAATTTTTGCATGCGGTGCAAAGCCTTCAAGCTTCATCGTAACCCGGTCATCGAACCTTGCTCCGATATTGATCAGTAGATCGCTTTGCTGAATCGCATTGTTTGCAGTGTAGGTTCCGTGCATTCCTGGCATTCCCATCCACAATTCATGTCCGCTTGGGAAGCCTCCGAGACCGAGCAGCGTTGTCGTAACCGGAATTCCTGTCTTGTTAACGAATTCGAGCAATGCCTCATGTGCTCCAGAGTGTACAACACCTGCACCCGCAAGAATCACCGGGCGTTCCGCTTCCGATATCGCCTTCATCAGCTTATCAACCTGATACTTGTTCGGATGAACTGTTGGGTTATATCCTCTGATGTTTATGCTATCTACTGGCTTAAATAAAATCTTCGCAGCAGATACATCCTTCGGTATATCAATGAGCACAGGGCCTTTGCGTCCAGTCGAGGCGATATGGAATGCTTCGTGAATGACTCTCGGCAGATCCTCAACGTCCCTTACCAGATAGCTGTGCTTTGTGATCGGCATCGTGATGCCCGTGATATCAGCTTCTTGGAACGCGTCGGTGCCAATCAGACTTGTTGCAACGTTTCCTGTAATAACCACAAGTGGAATGGAGTCCATGTATGCTGTTGCAATTCCCGTAACAAGGTTCGTTGCTCCTGGTCCAGAAGTCGCGATACATACGCCTACTTTGCCGCTTGCTCTTGCATAGCCGTCTGCGGCATGAATGGCTCCTTGCTCATGACGTGTGAGCAAATGATTGAAGTCATCAAATCCATGCATGGCATCGTAGATGTACAATACGGCGCCGCCCGGATAACCGAAGACGCACTCTACACCTTCCAACAGTAGGCTGCGCAGTAGAATTTCTGAGCCTGTAATGACTTCAGGCTTCATCCATTTCTCTCTTAATTCTTCCTTGGATCGCATGGTCGTGTGATGTGCGCTCATTCGACATCCTCCTTACTTTATTTTGTATTGAATGAACTAACAAAAAATAAAAAAACCTTCCGCCTCTGTGCCCAGTCCGAAGACTGTGCGCAGGGACGAAAGGATTATCTTCCGTGGTACCACCCAGGTTCGCCAACTATCTCACGATAGAAAGCCTCTGCAAGTACGTGATCGCTCACTTACTTTGACGCCTAACGCGCGTCTAACGATTCTTCCTAATAAGCTTGAAGCCTCAGCTTCAGCCTTTCAGAAGAACAGCTCCGAGGTGAGCTCGACAGTAGGGATTCTGGCGTCGGTTTCAGCGAGTCCGCACGCTCTCTGTTCAGTAAGGGCCCTAAGTCTTCGTCCTCATCATTGCTGTTGCAAGTATGTCATAAGTTGTTCATCGAATGTTTAGGAACATTATATTCCTCACTTTTGGAGGCGTCAATAGCTTTTTGTAAATAATTTGGAATCCTCACCAAGCGCCCCCAACTCGAATACACTGTGTAAAACCCCGTCAACCCCTGCTACTACACTGACTTATGCAGCATCAATTGACCTTCAATTCGGCGGATATTCGGGGGAATGAACATGCTTAGGCTTCGCAAGCCAAAACGCGATGATGCCTCCATTCACAAGCTGATTGTAGAAGAGCTCATCCCGCAATCCAACCTTAACTGGGATCCCGATCAAGTTCGTGAAGATCTGCCTGAGCGCTTAAAGCAAGGGGTCACCTATGTAAAAGCAGAGAGAGGCAAATTTATGGGTTTCATCCATGCCATGAAACATCAGGATTGCGTTGTCATCGATATGCTGGCCGTCCATTCCCGCTATCAAGGAACAGGAGTCGGCTCAAAACTGCTACAAAAGGCGGAGCAATACGGAAAGCAAGAAAAATGCTCGCATGCCGTCCTTCTAACGGACTTCGGCAATGAGCAAGCCAAACAATTTTATTTGCGAAAAGGCTATAGCATTACAGGCTTCCTGCCTTCTGTCATCTGCTACGAAATGAAAAAAGAGCTCTTTCCCTAGGTTGTACGAGAAAAAGATGAATATGCGGCCCAGCCTCTCCACTGAGCCGCTTCCCGCTGTTTTATCTCCTCATACGGCTCTCTACTTCGCGCCATCGCGGTAACAGCCATAAGGCTGCCCGCAGCCGCAACCGCCTCCGTAATATCCCCCACCGTATGGACCACCGTAGCCATAGCCTCCATAGCCGCCGTAGCCATATGGACCAGCCGCCAACGTACCGATTGCCAATAGATCAAACAATACAAGGGGCAGAATTGCTTTGGTCTTCGCCTTTTTGTTCTTCGGCTGTTCGATGAATAGGCGGTTGCCTTCCATGCGGACAAGCTTGCCTTTTACAACCTTGCGATTTTTTTGAATCGCATAGATTTGCTTGCCAATCCACTTCTTCGCTTCCGCCTTTGTAACTCCACGCATATGCACGCCTCCTTTCAACGTTACCCTACAAGATATGCGTTTTCCCAGAGATCGACTGTATACCTCCCTATCAACAGAAGATTTGTGCTAGAGTCTTAGATTTCAACCTAGCTGAACTTCCTTTTTTTGATAATAAAATGGCCGCTGTACATACTAAGCCCAGAAGATTTCAGTGGATTGATGGTAGATTATCAAATCCATTTCTTTTATATCAACTTCGAAAATATTAGGAGATAAGGAGCAGGTGCAATGATCGATCCCAATAATCCTATTCGTCGTGAAATGGAGTGTATATACAGCGCTATTAGTCCCTTTGAGCTTAAGGACAAGCTGCTCAGCTTTGCGACGGAACGTACCGAGAAGAGCACTCTGACACTGCTTAACGCCGGGCGAGGGAATTCGAATTGGATCTCGACTTCACCTTGCCAGTATTTTTTTACCCTTGGTCAATTCGAAGTGGAAGAGAGCATCCGTACTCACTATGAGGAGCCTGTCTTGCGGGATTGCCAGTCAAGCAGGGCTGCTACGAGCGCTTTCTAAGCTACGTCAATGATCATAGCGATCCCCCCTGGCATCGTGTTTCTTGAGCGGGCAGTGAATTATGGCATTCACAAGCATGAATTCGAGCCGGATGAATGGGTGTTTGAGCTCGTAAATTTTTGGAGTGACGGGGTGGAGGCTTGGAACTATCCTTGTCCATGAGCAAAATGTGTTTGAAAAACGAATTCAGGAGCTGCCTGCGGAGCTCCGGCAAACTCTTCGAGAACGATATGCTTCTCTAACACTTCAGCCTGAAGAGCTTCCATTCATCGAGCGAATCGTTGCAGGCAGCAGACAGGTCGCTCTTAATCATACTGCAGGTCTGTCCACGTCGCAGCAAGTGCAGATGGCTCTTTTCCCGATTCTGAGTTTGCTTGATTCAGAGAGTGCTTATAAAGAATTAACCAAGCGTATTTGCCGTCGCCGAAAAAGGCTGTTGTATGAGGGGCTTGAGATGACAATGACCCACAACGCCTATGATGCCTCTGGAGGGGGCTTCCATGGACCTGAATGGTCTGTGCGGGTATCTCTAGCGAACCTTGAGGATCAGGCCTATTTTCGAATCGGCAGAGCCATGAAGGATGCCTTGCAGGGCTATGTACATCATTCGCGTTCTACCTTCCCATGATGCTCTAACTGCAGCAAAAAACACCCTTCTCATTTTGGTCAAGCCCCATTTTTGTAGACATTGAAAAAAGCCCTAAGCTGAAAGCTGGCG
>NZ_JADMOL010000020.1 GCF_015558675.1 Paenibacillus sp. 1001270B_150601_E10
TGTGTGGAGCTGACCAATACTAATCGGTCGAGGGCTTATCCTAAAGAAAAGATAACTTTACTTCCTTCACGATCAGTTTTCAGGGTGCAAACCTTGAATATATCCTTAAATGGACGATATTTTCCTTCGGAAAAATCGAGTTTGGTGACGATGGCGAAAGGGTTCCACGCGTACCCATCCCGAACACGACCGTTAAGCCTTTCAGCGCCGATGGTACTTGGACCGCAGGGTCCTGGGAGAGTAGGACGTTGCCAAGCAGAGAAATCCACTGACATGAGTCAGTGGATTTTTTTCTTGTCTAAATTTATCTCTAATATCTGACTTTCTAACCCCTAAAGGTGATAGCCTATTACCAGACTAGCTTTTTAGCTGCGCAGTTATATAATCGACTCAAAACAGCCAGAACAGTAAATGAATCAATATCCAGACTAACAATACATATTAAAATCAATTTTACATGTAATACTCGTAGCTTAGGCCAAGATCAACGTGTCATGATCATTGGTTTTAAGTATTTAACTTAATATAACCACGAAATTTTCAAACCTTGCGATATAACTAATTCGGAAGGTGACAATGAAATGTGCATAAGCTGTTGGTTACTTTAAGACAGCATGAGGAATATATAAAAACTTTTTTTCCACATTTGACCCCATAAACGGTTCTTTTTCTCCTTTTATGCGATGAATCTTTAACGTTGTAAACAATCTTATCCACCTCTTTTCCACGGATTGTGGAAATGTCACGACATGTTCACACTCACAAGGCTTTTTAGCTATTTATTTCTACTTTAATAATGATTTATCCACACAATTATCCAACCTAATATTTATTCTAAGTAAAGAAAATGTGCATAGATAATTAAAATGTATTTAATGCTATTAAAATTGATAATTTCGTTATAAGGTATTGGCAAAATGACAAAAGAGGCATATAATAATGTCAAGGTCAAAGAAAGTCAAAGTCAATAAATATAGTCAAAGTCGAATAATCCCCCATCATATTGGGTTAAACCTAATATAGATGCATTGAAAGGAGGGAGAGAGATGCGCAATATTTCAGATATGATCGAACAGCACTTGAAGGTCTTGCTGATTGACAGCAGGGAAGGCTTTGTTGAAATACAGCGAAATGATTTAGCTCAGCAGTTCTCTTGCGTTCCTTCTCAGATCAATTACGTGATAAGCACAAGATTTACGCTGGAGAAGGGCTATGTTGTAGAGAGCAAGCGCGGTGGCGGCGGGTATATTCGTATCCAACGGATTCAACTACCTTCTCAGCAGGTTATACATGCTCATGTATGTGATACAATTGGCGACCGAATTGGTCAAGATACAGCAGAAGGTCTGATCTATCAGCTGGAAGAAAGCAAGACGATCTCCCGACGTGAAGCTCAATTGCTTCGTGCAGCTATATCGAGAGATAACCTGTATATCAAGCTTCCTTATCGAGATGAACTACGTGCACGTCTTTTAAGGGCAATGCTGATTGCACTGCTAGGGAACTCATAGGGCATCGTGCTGCTTTAATATACATCAAGGACACAAGCAATCGGAGTAGAGCTCGCGAATCGTCACTTAGGTGCTGTAGAAGAGGAGGAGTGCAAGATGATGTGTCAACAATGTGGGGAAAAGCCTGCTACCTTGCATTTTACAAAGATCGTAAATGGCCAGAAAACGGAATTTCATTTATGTGAGAGCTGCGCACGCGAAAAAGGAGATATTCTTCAAGGTGCAAACGACAGCTTCTCTATCCATAACTTATTGTCTGGATTAATGAATTTAGATCAACCAACAGGGTTGCAAAATGGACTTTATGGCTTTTCAATGAACAAGCCAGTACCCGAGAAGTTAAAGTGCGATCATTGTGGATTAACTTTTGAGCAATTCAGCAAGATGGGACGCTTTGGATGTGACGAATGCTATCATGCGTTTAGTTCACGTCTAGATCCAATTTTAAAAAGAGTGCACGGAAATGTCGTGCATGTCGGCAAGATTCCAAAGAGAAGCGGCGTCGTGATGAACCAGCGCAGAGAGCTGGAGGATCTCCGCAAGCAGCTCCAGGAAAGCATTCAGCTTGAACAATTCGAAACGGCAGCAGAGCTCCGCGACCGAATCCGAGAGCTGGAGCTTAAGATGAATGGAGCCTCTGATGCTGAGCAAGCGTAACAACTACAATATTGGGGTAAGGAGGAATATGTGGCATGTCCAATCAAGCATTTATGAACCAACCAGTAAGTGATTGGATGCGGGGTACGGGGCCTGATTCAGACATCGTAATTAGCAGTCGAATACGGATCGCCCGTAATCTGCACGGTATTCCGTTTCCATTGCTTGCGACGACACAGCAATCGGCTGAATCGCTGGAGAAGCTTACGGAAGTAGGACAATCTGAAGCATTGTCTAAACTAGGGCCATTCGAATTCTTTAATATGGCGGATCTCAATGAGATGGAGCGCCAAGTGCTCGTCGAGAAGCATTTGATTAGTCCTAATCTTGCAAATGAATCCCGTAACGGTGGCGTTATTCTCAGCAAAGACGAATCCATCAGCATTATGGTGAACGAAGAGGATCACTTGCGCATTCAATGCTTATACCCAGGTCTGCAAATTCAGAAGGCTTGGGAGGCAGCTAGCTATATTGACGATATCTTTGAATCCAATATCGATTATGCCTTTGACGAGAAGCGAGGCTATCTCACTAGCTGTCCAACGAACGTTGGAACCGGGATCAGAGCATCTGTGATGATGCATTTGCCAGCATTGGTTATAACTTCTCAGATAAATCGAATTCTGCAAGCTGTACACCAGGTCGGCTTGGCTGTTCGTGGCCTGTATGGTGAGGGCAGTGAAGCGATTGGCAACCTGTTTCAAATCTCGAATCAGATTACGCTAGGTCAATCTGAACAGGAAATCATGGAGAATCTGTTTGGCGTAGTAAAACAAATCATCGAGCATGAGCGCGCTGCCCGCGAGCAGTTGCAGCAGAGCATGATGACGAAGCTGACAGACCGCGTATGCCGGTCATATGGGATCTTGAAGCATGCCGCGATTATGGATTCCAAAGAGGCTGCACAGCGTTTGTCTGATATTCGGCTGGGAGCGGATCTTCAATTGTTGAAGGAAGTTTCGCCTGTCATGTTGAATGAATTGATGGTAATGACTCAACCTGGATTTTTGCAGCATATTTATAACAAGCCAATGAATGCGGATGATCGAGATATTTACCGAGCTAGACTCATTCGAGAAACATTGGCGAAAGGAAGTAAAGCATCTGCCGAAGTGGCAAACCGAATAGACCATCAAGATGAGCCCAAAGCTCAAGATTGATATTTAAAAAAGCAATGAAATACGTACATTAATCATGTGGAGGTGCAAGTCGATGATGTTTGGAAGATTTACAGAGCGTGCCCAGAAGGTATTGGCGTTGGCTCAAGAAGAAGCCGTTCGCTTAGGTCACAACAATATTGGTACAGAGCATATTTTGCTCGGTTTAATTCGCGAAGGGGAAGGCATTGCAGCTAAGGCACTTGTTGCTCTAGGCTTGAGCCTCGAAAAAATTCAGGATGAAGTGGAATCCTTGATCGGCAGAGGTCAAGAACAGCCTACCAATATTGCATATACGCCTCGTGCGAAAAAAGTAATCGAGCTTTCCATGGATGAGGCTCGCAAGCTCGGTCATACCTATGTTGGTACAGAGCATATCCTCCTTGGACTTATTCGCGAGGGAGAAGGCGTTGCCGCTCGTGTGTTGAATAACTTAGGCGTCAGCTTGAACAAAGCGCGCCAGCAAGTGTTGCAGCTTCTTGGCAGCAGTGAAGCGGTATCGAGCCACCACGGAGCATCGCAAAATGTGAGCACGCCAACGCTGGATAGCCTGGCTCGTGATCTAACGGCCATTGCGAAAGAGGGCAACTTGGATCCGGTTATTGGCCGCAGCAAGGAAATTGAACGAGTGATTCAAGTCCTTAGCCGTCGTACGAAGAACAACCCAGTCCTTATTGGGGAGCCTGGGGTAGGTAAGACAGCGATTGCTGAAGGATTGGCACAACGTATTATTCAGAATGAAATTCCTGAGACGCTGCGCGATAAGCGTGTTATGACCCTGGATATGGGTTCTGTCGTTGCAGGTACGAAATATCGCGGAGAATTTGAAGATCGTTTGAAAAAGATTATGGATGAAATTCGTCAAGCGGGTAACATCATTCTCTTTATCGATGAGCTCCATACTTTGATTGGTGCAGGTGGAGCAGAAGGCGCAATTGATGCCTCCAATATTCTGAAGCCTTCCTTGGCTCGTGGAGAACTGCAGTGCATCGGGGCAACTACCCTTGATGAATATCGCAAATACATCGAAAAGGATGCTGCGCTTGAGCGCCGCTTCCAGCCAATTACGGTTGACCCGCCAACTCCAGAAGAAGCTATTCAGATTCTGAGCGGCTTACGTGATCGCTATGAAGCCCATCACCGTGTGAAAATTACGGATGATGCGATTGAAGCAGCCGTGAAGCTGTCTGATCGCTATATTACAGATCGCTTCTTGCCAGACAAAGCGATCGACTTGATTGACGAAGCGAGCTCCAAAGTAAGGCTCAACACATATACGGTTCCACCTAATCTGAAAGAGCTTGAACAGCGCCTTGAAGATATCCGCAAGGAAAAGGATGCTGCTGTTCAAAGCCAAGAGTTCGAAAAAGCAGCTGCTTTGCGTGATACAGAGCAGAAGATGCGTGAGGAGCTTGAAACGGTTCGCAATCAGTGGAAAGAAAAGCAAGGCCGTATGGACTCCGAGGTTACGCCTGAGGACATTGCACAAATCGTTGCGAACTGGACTGGTGTACCGGTTGTGAAGCTTAAGGAAGAAGAGACAGATCGTCTTCTCAAAATGGAAGAGATTCTTCATGAGCGTGTCATTGGCCAAGATGAAGCGGTTAAGGCTGTCAGCCGTGCGATCCGTCGTGCGCGTGCAGGCCTTAAAGATCCGAAGCGCCCAATGGGCTCCTTCATCTTCCTTGGACCTACAGGAGTAGGTAAGACAGAGCTTGCAAGAGCACTTGCTGAATCCATGTTTGGCGACGAAAATGCGGTTGTTCGCATTGATATGTCCGAGTACATGGAGAAGCATTCCACGGCTCGTCTTGTCGGAGCGCCTCCAGGATATGTAGGCTATGAAGAAGGCGGTCAATTGACAGAGAAAGTTCGCCGCAAGCCTTATTCGGTTGTCCTTTTGGATGAGATTGAAAAAGCTCACCCTGAAGTATTCAACATTTTGCTGCAGGTGCTTGAGGATGGCCGACTGACAGACTCCAAAGGACGTGTTGTGGACTTCCGCAATACACTGATCATTCTGACATCGAACGTAGGGGCAGAAGCCATTAAGCGCAACAAAACGCTCGGCTTTACTGCAGCTGACGATGCAAGCCGCGATTACAACAACATGAAGGATAAAGTGATGGAAGAGTTGAAGAAGAGCTTCCGTCCTGAATTCCTGAACCGTATCGATGAGATTATCGTATTCCATTCCTTGGATGAGAAGCACATTGGGGAAATTGTAACCCTGATGGTCGATGATCTGAAGAAACGCTTGAATGAGCAAGGCATAGCGTTCAATTTGACAGACCAAGCCAAAGCATTTCTTGCGAAAGAAGGCTATGATCCTGCTTATGGTGCGCGTCCACTCCGTCGTGCGATTCAAAAGCATATCGAGGATCGTTTGTCCGAAGAATTGCTTAAGGGGGCAATCAGCAAAGGAGACTCTGTCGTGATCGATGAGCGTGATGGTCAGCTAGTCGTTGAGCGCAGTACAGAACCAGCTGTAGAAACAACCCCAGCCTCGTCGTAAGCAAGAGGATAAAGTGAACCATATATTAACAAACAGCAGAGCGGGCCCGAAAAGGGCCCGTTTTTTTAGTTCTTACCTTTCCTCGAATCGTCAAAAATGGTAAACTTGAGATTGACAGATTTTTTCGGGGATTCTCAAGAGATCATCTGCTAGTCTTTCCTTCTCTTGAAAGTGAGAACCTGGAACGACATGCGTTGTTGAGCAGGTGCAAGGATGATCGTTTCAGATTTGCAAGTGAAGGAGTGTTGGCTGGCAATGGCTAAAGTTAAGACGAAGTTTTACTGCTCGGAATGCGGCTATGAGTCGCCGAAGTGGATGGGGAAGTGCCCGGGATGCAGCGAATGGAACACGATGGTCGAAGAACGAGAGACCATTGTGAAGACAGCGGGGGTTCAATCTTCTCTTACTCAGGCGAAAGAAAAGCCGCAAGCTATCATACATATAGAGAGTGGCCAAGAACCTAGATTAAGCACGACATTCACTGAGCTTGATCGTGTACTTGGTGGAGGAGTCGTCCCAGGGTCATTGATCTTGGTAGGCGGCGATCCCGGGATCGGCAAGTCCACACTGCTTCTTCAATCCTCTAATGCCCTTGCAGGAACAGGGCTTAAAGTACTTTATGTATCAGGTGAAGAGTCGTTAAGACAGACCAAACTTCGTGCCAATCGCCTAGGCAAGCTGTCTGATCAGTTGTTTGTCTTGAGCGAGACGAATTTACAATACATCGAAGAAGCCATTGAGTTGATGAAACCGGATTTCCTCGTGATTGACTCCATTCAGACTGTCTATCAACCGACGGTTGAATCTGCCCCGGGAAGTGTCGCACAAGTTCGTGAATGTACAAGTGCATTTATGCGCATCGCTAAAGGTAGAGGCATCGCAACCGTCCTCGTGGGACACGTCACGAAGGAAGGAGCTATTGCGGGCCCTCGCCTGCTTGAACATATGGTGGATTGTGTTCTTTACTTTGAAGGAGAGCGTCATCACAGCTATCGAATCCTTCGAGCGGTTAAGAATCGATTTGGCTCAACGAATGAGATGGGTATCTTTGAGATGACGGAAGGTGGCCTTCGAGAAGTTAAGAATCCTTCGGAGCTGTTTCTTCAAGAGCGTCCATTAGGCGTGTCAGGCTCCATTGTTGTAGCGAGCATGGAGGGTACCCGGCCTGTGCTAGTGGAGATGCAGGCTTTGGTGGCAGCAACGAACTTTCCGTCGCCAAGACGAACGGCAACGGGGATAGATCACCATCGGCTTGCACTTATTATTGCAGTCTTGGAGAAGCGGATGGGCATGTTCCTGCAGAATCAGGATGCATACGTCAATGTAGCGGGTGGAATGAAGCTTGATGAGCCGGCAGTCGATTTAGCGATTGCCGTAGCGATTGCTTCAAGCTTTCGAGATATGCCTACACAACCATTTGATGTCGTTATTGGTGAGGTAGGCCTTACAGGAGAGGTTCGGGCAGTATCCCGAGCGGAACAGCGCGTTAAGGAAGCAGAGAAGCTTGGCTTTAAGCGCATCATTATGCCGGAGAGCAGTCTTCGCGGTTGGACGCCTCCTAAGCAAATCGAGATTATTGGCGTACAAACCGTTGCAGAAGCTTTAACTGCAGCATTAGGTTAGGGGGCTTAGAATATAGATGAAAGAATCACAAACTCAACAAGAGATTATGAATGATCTACTTAAGCTCGTGGCGCCGGGGACGGCGTTTCGAGATGGGCTTGAAAACGTTCTTCGTGCTAAGACCGGAGCTCTGCTCGTTGTCGGATACAGTCCTGAGGTGATGGAAGTCGTAGATGGCGGCTTCTCCATTAACTGCGACTTCTCACCAAGCTACCTATATGAGCTTGCTAAGATGGACGGAGCAATCATCCTTAGCGAGGATTTGAAGCGGATCCTGTATGCCAATACGCAGCTGATCCCGGACTCGTCCATTCCATCGATAGAAACGGGGATTCGTCACCGTACTGCGGAGCGGGTCGCGAAGCAAACAGGAAAACTTGTTGTATCCATCTCACAGCGACGTAACGTCATCACCCTTTATCAAGGCAGTCTGCGCTATGCGCTCAAGGATATGGGTGTGATCCTGACGAAGGCGAACCAAGCGATCCAAACGCTTGAAAAATATAAAGCTGTTCTCGTCCAAAGTCTGACCAATCTGACAGCCTCTGAGTTCGAGGAATTGGTTACATTGTATGATGTCGTAAATGTTATGCAACGTGTTGAGATGGTATTACGTATTAAGATGGAGATCAAGCGTTATATTAATGAGCTTGGCACCGAAGGCCGTCTTATTAGCATGCAGCTTGAAGAGCTGGTTAGCAATACAGAGGACGATGCTTGGCTGCTCTTTAAAGATTATGCCAAGGATCCTAGTGACGACAAGATTCGAGATATCTTCGTTCAGCTGAAGAAGCTGAATGACGAAGAATTGCTGGATACGAATCATTTGATCCGAATCCTAGGTTACCCTGTGACCAGCAACGCCCATGACGATTCGATATCGCCGCGCGGCTATCGCGTTCTGAATAAGATTCCAAGATTGCCGAACGTCGTGATTTCGAACCTTGTGGACAACTTTACAACCCTCCCTAAAGTCATGATGGCAACCATCGAGGAGCTGGATGAAGTCGATGGAATCGGGGAAGTACGTGCTCGAACGATCAAAGAAGGATTGAAGCGTATTCAGGAACAAGTATTCATCGACAGGCAGATATAAATTTCCTAAAATGAAAAATTGATCGTTGGGCATAGTAAAATTAGAGGTGAACCTATGATTACAAAGTCCATTCCGAACCTATTTACCATCGGTAACTTGTTCCTTGGCATTATTTCAATTATGTTTGCGTTTAATGATAACTACAGCTTCGCCGCTTTAATGATCATCATCGCAATGCTGTTAGATGGCCTTGATGGTCGAGTGGCACGAGCATTGAATGTTCAGAGTGAGTTCGGAAAGGAACTGGATTCGTTATCGGACGTCATTTCATTTGGTGTAGCACCTGCTTTTGTCATGTATGTATGTGCATTTACCGAGATTAATCCTGTGCTGGCCTGGACCGCAACGGCGATCTTCCCGATCTGCGGTGCGCTCCGATTGGCACGTTTCAATGTTGTGGATGGAGTTCCAGGGTATTTTACGGGACTGCCTATTCCAGCAGCAGGCGGTGTGCTTGCTACATTAGCTTTATTCCATGACAGCATTGCTGTTCCTTATCTGATCGTAGCTGTACTGCTGTTGTCTTATTTGATGGTCAGCACGGTTCGCTATCCGAACTTTAAGAAGGTTGGCATTCCGAAAAAAGCGATTTGGATTACGCCTATCGTCATTGCGGCTGCTGTTGCAATAGCGGTATGGAAACCAGAACAAACACCGAAGCTCATCTTCGTTCCGCTTGTGCTGTATGCGCTTCTAGGTATAAAAAAAAACGTTAGAATGATAATTCGGCGAGGTAAAAAAAGCAAGAAAACGGAAGAGTGGGCGGAAACCAAGCATTCTTCATAACTAATAGAAGAGCTTTATTCTTGAGAAAGTGTTGCAAATGTATAAAGGTATATTGTCTTAATCATGCCATTCTCTCGAGACGCCTATTAAACCAATAAACAATAAAAGCACCTGTTCTTAGGAACGGGTGCTTTTTTCGTTGATATTCATTTTTTATAGACAAGCCTGAAGTTTCTTTCATGCGAAATCATGAGAACATGGTAGATCACGTATCCTGTTCTCTAAAAAGTAAACGCTCTCTAAGAGAGATTAAAAATGCCAAGCGTCGAGCATTTACTGGACTCTTGCTTGATGACATCGTCAAGTTGAATGTCGAGAAGATTGCACAGCGCTGACGTGTAGAACAAGTGCTTTCCAAGCTCAGCACGGATGACGTCATTGCAGTTTTCACAAAGCTGACCTTGAATATGGGATTCCAGAGACTGCTTAGCCTGAGTCACGTCCATATTCGTTTCATAAGGTTGTCTCTTGGCATGGAGCTCCAAACAGCCGCATTCAGTAATGGCTTTCGTAACGGCGCGATTAACGGCGGCTTCAGATTGTCCATGTTTGGACAAAACATCGAGTAGACTACGATGCCGAAGCAATAAGTCGGCAACTTGCTCTTGAAACGTTTGCAAATTGGAAGTGCTCATTTCACATCCACCTCTATTCTTTAAGTGGTGCAGCGGGATTCGCCCGTGCACATGAATAAGCTGTCATCGGGTTTGTTCATACCATCTTATTATAAAACTAATAATTCCCATTTTACAACCTGCGTCAAATGGAAAAAAACGGACGTATAGGGATTAAGCCTCCATTCATTGGGCCATAATGCTAAAGAATGTATGATGAAATGAGGAGGTGGACGTTCATGTTCAAACGCACCATGATGGCAGCATCCGGTGTTTTAGGCGCTTGGAGTGGGATGGAATTACATTCGATGATATTTGTACAGACGTCAGAGTGGTCACAGGCTGTGAATGGGTGGACGTCAGGTCGAATCTGGTGGGCATTGGGTGGAGCAATTCTAGCACTTGCGATATGTCAGGCATTATCGGCTCCGGCTGGACGCATGTGGCACTCATTACAATCACGTATTGGTGAGATGACTCCATCGCAGCTTATCATTAACACTTGTGGACTTTTAGTCGGTCTATGTTTT
Source organism: Paenibacillus sp. 1001270B_150601_E10 (assembly GCF_015558675.1). GTDB lineage: Bacteria > Bacillota > Bacilli > Paenibacillales > Paenibacillaceae > Paenibacillus_B. The sequence goes on from NZ_JADMOL010000020.1 coordinate 10,490, forward strand.
GCAGCGCTGCTTATGCCTTTATTGCATCCATTTGGGATGGTTGGTGAATTGCTTGCGGTTATCCTTACATTAACTTGTGGAATGATGGGCGTACAGATCGCTCGCTGGAAAGAGCAGGACATGATTTCGCTTGGCGCATCGTTTGTAAGACGCTCTCCTGAGAGCGAGCCAAGCAAAAGTAGCATGGGTTTTGAAGAGCACAAAATATTAGATACGAGCGTTATTATTGACGGCAGAATCGCAGATATCTGCAAGACGGGATTTATTGAGGGCACCATTGTGATCCCTGAGTTCGTTCTGGAGGAGCTTCAGCATATCGCGGATTCCTCTGATCTACTGAAGCGTAATCGTGGCCGTCGCGGTCTAGATATTCTGAACAAGATTCAGAAGGAGCCAGAAGTAAAGGTGCTCATCTATGAAGGGGACTTTGAAGAGATCTCAGAAGTAGATAGCAAGCTGGTCAAGCTGGCTAAGCTGCTGAAGGGCAAAGTAGTCACCAATGACTTCAATCTAAATAAAGTCTGCGAGCTTCAAGGTGTATCTGTCTTAAACATCAACGACCTTGCCAATGCGGTGAAGCCTGTCGTGCTTCCAGGCGAGGAGATCGTTGTTCAAGTCATTAAGGATGGCAAGGAGCACGGCCAAGGCGTTGCATATCTAGATGATGGAACGATGATTGTTGTTGAGGGAGGACGCGAGTATATCGGCAATACGATGGAGGTCCTCGTCACGAGCGTGCTTCAAACATCTGCAGGAAGAATGATATTTGCGAAGCCGAAACTGTTGGAAAAAGCCCAATAAACAGGTATGATGAAAGTAAGTTGATCATCGTGGAGGTTTTGAAGGCATGGCACAACGGTTTGGTGTCGTCGTGGTCGCTGCAGGAAAAGGGACCCGAATGGGGACGACGGAGAGCAAGCAATATCTGCTGCTTCAAGACAAGCCTGTTCTTGTACATACATTAGAGGTGTTTCAAGCCATTGAGGAATGCGAGTCGATTGTCTTAGTAACAGGCGTACAGGATCATGAACGCTGCCGCAGCTGGATTGAGCAGTATGGGATGACAAAAGTACGCGAGGTACGTGCTGGAGGCAAGGAACGGCAGGATTCCGTGTATGAGGGACTAAAGGCGATTGAGTCCTATGGGCTTGATACGGTATTGATTCATGATGGGGTTCGGCCTTTTGTTCAGCAACAGCATATTCTAGCCTGCTTTGAGGCTGCTTTGACTCAAGGTGCTGCGGTTCTAGCTGTACCGGTGAAGGACACGATCAAGCAGGTGAATGAACAAGGTGTTATCACGGCAACACCAGACCGTAATAGCTTGTGGGCGATTCAAACGCCACAAGCTTTTCGTCTTGAGGTCGTCATGGAGGGACATCGGCAGGCGAAGCAATTCGAAAGGACAAGTACCGACGATGCCATGCTTGTTGAGCAGATGGGGGTACCGGTCCACGTCGTAGAAGGGGATTATACTAATGTGAAGCTGACAACACCAGAAGACCTGCTATGGGCGGAATGGTGGTTGGCTCGCACGTCATTATCATCATTATAAGGGAGAGTTGAATCATGATTCGTGTAGGACAAGGCTTCGACGTCCATCAGTTAGTGGAAGGGCGACCGTGTATTATTGGCGGCGTTCATATTCCTTATGAAAAAGGTTTGTTGGGACACTCTGATGCGGATGTTCTGCTTCATACGGTTAGTGATGCCGTACTAGGCGCATTAGGTCTTGGAGATATCGGCAAGCATTTCCCGGATACCGATCCAGCATACAAGGATGCAGACAGCGTCAAGCTCATGGAGCATGTATGGAATCTGGCTAAGGAACGAGGGTACAAGCTTGGCAATGTGGATTGCACCATTATTGCTCAGCAGCCGAAGATGCTGCCGTACGTCCCTCAGATGGTGGAGAATATCGCCCGGATTCTGGATGCGGATGTAACGCAGGTGAATGTGAAGGCCACAACGACAGAGAAGCTTGGATTTACCGGAAGAGGCGAGGGAATCGCTGCACAGGCGGTTGTCTGCTTAATTCGCGATATGGTATGATAGGTCGATGATAAGGATTGTACGGAGGGATAAAGATCATGAATAAAGACATCCGAGTACGGTACGCTCCAAGTCCTACAGGACATCTACATATTGGGAATGCGCGTACAGCGTTGTTCAATTATTTATTTGCCCGCCATCATGGCGGAACGTTTATTGTTCGTATTGAAGATACGGATGTGAAGCGCAATGTGGCTGGTGGGGAAGAGAACCAGTTTAAATATATGAAATGGCTGGGTATGGACTGGGATGAGAGCATCGACGTAGGTGGTGAATACGGACCATATCGCCAAACGGAACGCATTGATATTTATAATAAATATGCGCAGGATCTGATGGATCGAGGTCTTGCCTACCCCTGCTATTGTACGGAAGAAGAACTGGCTGCGGAGCGAGAAGATCAGACCAATCGCGGCGAAACGCCAAAGTACAGCGGAAAGTGCCGTCACCTGACTGAAGAAGAGCGTGCAGCGAAAGAGGCAGAAGGACGTAAAGCAAGTATTCGCTTCTTGGTACCGGAAGGTCGCTCTTACACGTTCAACGACATGGTTAAAGGCGAGATTACCTTTGAATCCGAGACAACGGGTGACTGGGTTATTATTAAAAAGGACGGCATTGGAACGTATAACTTCGTAGTCGTTATTGATGATTATCTGATGAAAATGTCGCATGTCCTTCGCGGAGAGGATCACATCACCAACACCCTTCGTCAATTGATGATTTACGAAGCGTTTGGCTGGGAAGCTCCGATCTTTGGACATATGACGCTTATCGTCAATGAGAACCGCAAAAAGCTGAGTAAACGCGACGAATCGATCCTTCAATTCATTGAGCAGTATGATCAGCTTGGCTATCTGCCAGAAGCGATGATAAACTTTATCGCGCTCCTTGGCTGGTCACCAGAAGGAGAAGAAGAGATCTTCTCTCGTGAAGAGCTTATCTCTATCTTCGATACGAATCGCTTGTCTAAGAGCCCCGCTGTATTCGACACGAATAAGCTGAGCCATATTAATAATGTGTATATGAAAAAAGCGGACCCAGACCGCATTGCTGATCTTGCGATCCCTCATTTGCAAAAGGCAGGACGCCTGCCTGAGCAGCTTACGGCTGAGCAAGATGCGTGGGCGCGTGCGCTGGTGAAACTGTATCAAGAGCAAATGAACTGCGCTTCGGATATCGTCTCCTTGTCCGAGATGTTCTTCCGCGACGACTTAGTCGTTGAAGAAGAGGGCAAAGCAGTCCTGCAAGAAGAGCAGGTCCCGGCAGTGCTTAGCACGCTTCATGCGAAGCTTGAGGCTCAGGGTGCATGGACCGTGGATACGGTCAAAGCCGCAATCAAGGAAGTTCAGAAAGAAACAGGCGCTAAAGGCAAAGGCTTGTTCATGCCCGTTCGCGTTGCGGTATCTGGACAAACGCATGGTCGCGACCTCAATGAGACGATTGTGCTTCTTGGCCGTGAAAAAGTGCTGCAGCGCCTTAAGCAAGCATAAAATCAATTGTCAACTGAAGCTCAGATCCAGTATACTGAGTTCAAGATCAATATCAGTAAGTGATTAGAGCCTGTCAATCATGCAGGCCTATATATCCATACATGCATGGAGCGGGAGAGCATGTAGCAAGTAGGGATGCCCAGAGAGAATGGATAGGTGAGGAACTTGCTTCGTTCCTTCATCTAGCTGAGAGCCATTTCATCCCTCGCTACATTGCATTGCACCCGTGAGCTTCATCCTTGAGCGGTGATAGCGCAGAAGCTTCTTCCTTAACAGAAGCTCGCGTGAATCAGGTAGAGGATGACGATTCGTTCTCGTTACCGAACGTGAAGGGGAAAGAGGGAATCATTAACAGAATGGCGATATCTGATATCGTTATATGCTGTTGGTATATCTCCTTTTTCAAGCAGAGTGGGACCGCGCGAAGCGTCTCTGCAGCGATGCTGCAGGGGCGCTTTTTTACTCTAATCGTGCATATTCATCAGGTCAGGCAAAGATGACGTTCAATCGGTCCACCATCTGCTCTGATGTTTCATGTTATGGCCTCAAAGAGAGGCTCGCGCAATCTGAGCTACAGGGTATATCATGCTTATCTCTTGCAAGTCATTTGGTCCAACATAATGATGCGGCAGAAGATGAAGCAAATCATGCTGACAAGAAAATGGACTTCAATCAAATTTCCTTTATTTTTTCAACGTACACTAGAGAAATCGTAGGGGGTCTGGTCATGGGACGTGTACTTAAACGGATGCGATCCGACATTCAAACCGTATTTGAAAACGATCCTGCCGCAAGAAGCCGATTCGAAGTCATCTTTACGTACTCAGGTCTGCATGCAATCTGGATGCACCGGTTAGCTCATCGTTTATATGTCCGTAAATGGCACACATTAGCGCGCATCATCTCGCAATTCAGCCGGTTTGTTACAGGAATTGAAATTCATCCAGGCGCTAAGCTTGGTGAACGGCTGTTTATCGACCATGGGATGGGCGTTGTTATCGGGGAAACCTGTGAGATCGGCGACAATGTCGTGATCTATCAAGGTGTAACCTTAGGTGGTACCGGTAAAGAAAAGGGCAAGCGGCATCCGACGGTTGGGAACAACGTGGTTATCGCTTCAGGAGCAAAAGTGCTGGGCTCTTTCAAAATAGGAGATAACTCCAATATCGGGGCGAATTCAGTCGTCCTAAAAGAGGTTCCTGCAAATTGTACGGTGGTTGGAATCCCAGGTCGAATTGTGAAGCGGGACGGCATGCGCATTGATCGATTGAATCATGCCCAGCTGCCTGATCCGATGATTGACATGGTTCGGTCACTCGAAGACGAGATCCATCGCTTGTATGATGAACTGAAGACCTTGAGAAAAGATTACGAAGAGCTAAGGAATGAACAACTTGACCCAAAGTCAGAACGATCAAAGGAGGTCATCCGCGTATGACACTACACATTTATGACACGCTTTCTCGTACGAAAAAGCCATTACAGCCAGAACATCCTGACAAAGTAAACATGTATGTATGTGGTCCAACCGTATATGGGTATATTCATATTGGTAATGCAAGGCCCGCTATCGTATTCGATGTCGTTAGACGCTACTTGGAGACGACAGGGTATGAGGTTCAGTATGTCATGAACTTTACCGATGTCGATGATAAGCTGATCAATAAAGCCAATGAAATGAATCTTACGGTTCCTGAGGTCGCAAATCGATTTATCGAAGCTTACTATGAGGATACCGATGCGTTAGGCATTCAACGAGCTACGATTAATCCGCGCGTAACGGAGCATATGGATCAGATTATTGCGTTTATTTCTGGTCTTGTGGACAAAGGATTTGCCTATGAATCCGGTGGAGACGTCTATTTCCATACGAAAAAGTTCCCGGATTACGGCAAGCTATCGCATCAGAATCTGGATGAGCTGCAGTTTGGCATTCGGATAGAAGTGGATGCACGCAAGGAATCCGCAGAAGACTTTGTGCTGTGGAAGGCTGCGAAGCCTGGTGAAATTGCTTGGCCAAGTCCTTGGGGCGAGGGACGCCCAGGCTGGCATATAGAGTGCTCTGCAATGGCGCATCAATATCTCGGTGACACCATTGATATTCATGGCGGCGGCCAAGATCTCCAATTCCCGCATCACGAGTGCGAAGTGGCGCAATCCGAATGCATGACAGGCAAGCCGCTTGCGAACATTTGGATGCACAATGGTTATATTAATATTAACAACGAGAAAATGTCGAAGTCGCTGAACAATGGCATTTTAGTAAAAGATTTGCGAACGACTTACAACCCAGCAGCTATTCGTTATTTCATGCTGTCTACGCATTATCGCAATCCATTGAACTTTACGAATGAGGCAATGCAGCAAGCTGTAAATTCGCAGGAGCGTCTAGCTAATGCCTTCGGCAACGTGAAGCATGCACTGCAGGCAGCAGGTGTGCAGTCTGTAGATGAAGCAAGAGAAGCAAGCGGTGAGCCGAATGCAGAACTTCAGGCTAAAATGGCTGGGATTCTTGAAGCGTTTGATGCTAAAATGCAGGATGACTTCAACACAGCAGATGCGATCACGGCAATGTTTGAATGGGCTAGCGAAGCGAATGTGTATGTCCAGCAAAAAGGCGAGCAAGTGGAAGCTGCCGATCTTCTCTTGATCATGGATACCTTTGAAGCGATGAATGGAGTGCTTGGTCTCGTTGCAGATCAGGAAGATGAGCTTCTGGATGAGGAGATCGACCAATTGATTCAAGAGCGTACGGATGCTAGAAAGGCGAAAAACTGGGCCCGCGCAGATGAGGTCCGAGATCTCTTGACAGCAAAAGGCATCGTGCTAGAAGATACACCGCAAGGTGTTCGCTGGAAGAGAGCGTAAGCATCGGATAGGAGAATCGCGAATGAATGAACAACCAATAGGTTTGGCGGAGGGGTGGATGTTTCCATTCCCTCCTTCTAAGCCAAGCAAGCAAATGAATCCGATCACTCTTGCTTATATCGGAGATGCCATTTATGAAGTTATGGTTCGGCAGTGGATCTTGTCTCAGCCGAATCACCGCCCTCATCATATGCATCGCGAAGCGATAAGCTTTGTATCAGCCAAGGCACAAGCGAGACTGTTGAACAAGATTCAGGACCAATTGTCAGAAGAAGAAGCGGATATCGTAAGACAAGGGCGCAATGCCAAGTCTGCGGTGCCTAAAAATGCAGATATGAACGACTATCGGCAAGCAACGGCGCTTGAAGCGCTGTTTGGGTATTTATATATCGAGAACAAGATGGATCGTCTTCGCGAGATCGCAGGACTGCTATTTGAAGACCAGAAGTAATATACATCAAAGAAATCGTACGTGCTCATGCGGTTGCAGCACGAGGAGGTAGACTACTGATATGCAAGAAGAATTAATTGCAGGGAAGCATTCCGTTATGGAAGCTTTGCGTTCCGGACGAACAATCAATAAAATTTGGATCGCGGAACAGGCACAGAAGCATCTGACGCAGCCGATTATCGCAGAAGCGAAAAAGGCGGGCATCGTCGTGCAGAATGTGGACAAGCGTAAGCTTGATCAAATGGCTGAAGGTATTCAGCACCAAGGTGTCGTTGCTCAGGTTGCCGCTTACGACTATGTAGAAGTGGATGATCTGCTTGCTCGCGCGGAGGAACGTGGAGAGAAGCCGTTTTTGCTCATCCTCGATGAGATTGAAGACCCGCACAATCTGGGTTCGATGCTTCGTACGGCTGATTGCACAGGGGTACACGGTGTCATCATTCCAAAGCGCAGGTCTGTGGGCTTAACGGCAACGGTGTCCAAGATCTCAGCAGGCGCAGTGGAATATGTTCCGGTCGCTCGTGTTACGAATCTCGCTCAAACGATAGAAGAATTGAAGGAGCGGGGCGTATGGATTGTAGGGACTGATGTCTCGGCTACACAGGTGATTTATGATGCGAACATTTTAGATTCGCCAGTAGCGATCGTCATCGGAAATGAAAATAAAGGGATGGGCCGCTTGATTCGAGAGTCCTGCGACGTCCTCTTGAAGCTGCCAATGTCAGGTCAGATTAACTCGTTGAATGCTTCAGTGGCTGCAGGAATCTTCATGTATGAGGTCGTTCGTCGTCGCCGGGACTAGGCCGTTATGGTGAAGGTGGAGGATTGGCGGGATATCCTGCTCGTAGATGGCTACAACATGATTGGAGCTTGGGGGGAGTTGAAGCAGCTCTCCCAAACGAACTTAGAAGAGGCGAGAGATCAGCTGCTCGATATGCTGGCGGATTATCAAGCCTACTCTGGAAGACGGGTGCTGGTGATATTCGATGCTTACCGAGTTCCGGGCTTAGGAGTAACGTATAAACAAAAAAATATTCAGGTTTATTTTACCAAAGAAAAAGAGACCGCTGATGAATGCATTGAACGCCTTGTTCGGGAGATGAGGCATCGCAGACGCCAGATCTATGTCGCGACTTCAGACTTGGTCGAGCAGCATGTGACCTTCGCTCAAGGAGCGCTTCGCATCTCTGCCCGAGAACTGAAACTCGTGATCGGACAAGCGAAGAAGGAGATTGAAGCGCAGATTAAGGAGAGGACGCAGGCCCCTTTAAAGCGCAATCCTTTAGAGGATAAATTGAGTCTCGATATTTTACTGAAGCTTGAACGAATGCGTCGCGGAAATCAAGAGGATTCTAAATAATTCCACGTTTTAGGCAAGATAGGTAATTTTTTTTCGCTTAAAATGACTGACCGCGCGGTTGACGCTGTTAGATAAACTCATATATACTGAATCTATCATTTTTGTCATGATTGGACTGCTAGATCATAGAAAGTACGGATGCTTCCTGTTGGATGATAGAGAACAGCCCTTCATGTTGGGTTTGTACATATATAGAGAGTGGACAGAGAATTATCTTGTGTGACAATAGATCGCGTTGCAGGCCGGAGGGATTGCTAGTGAGTGTTAACCTAAAAGAAATAAGCACGTTTCCACACGACAGGTTAACGGATGAGCAGCTTGTGGAGGCGGTTCGTGAAGGTGATAGCGATGCGCTGGAGTATCTGATTCATAAGTATCGTAACTTTGTACGCGCAAAGGCTCGTTCCTATTTCTTAATTGGCGCGGATCGAGAGGATATCGTACAGGAGGGCATGATTGGCCTGTACAAGTCGATTCGTGATTTCCGCGGTGATAAACTAGCCTCTTTCAAGGCTTTTGCGGAGCTTTGCATTACTCGACAGATCATTACAGCTATCAAGACTGCTACCCGTCAGAAGCACATTCCCCTGAACTCTTATGTATCCTTGGACAAGCCGATTTACGAAGAAGACTCTGACCGAACTTTGCTGGATGTTATCGGCGGCTCTCGAGTATCCGATCCCGAACAGCTCATTATCAATCGTGAAGAATTCGTTGGTTTAGAAGATAAGATGTCTGAGATCTTAAGTGATCTGGAGCGTAAGGTGCTCATGCTTTATTTGGACGGACGATCCTATCAAGAGATCGCTGTTGATCTTGATCGCCATGTAAAGTCCATTGATAATGCTTTGCAGAGAGTAAAGCGCAAGCTTGAACGCTATCTAGAGGTTCGTGACGGCGGGCAAGAGTAAGGTTCCTTTTATCCCTAGACATTCATATGCATTCACACAGCCGTAACGTTCACTTGAGTGAAAGGTGCGGCTTTTTGCTTAAGGTGTTATCAATATTAGCTTAGTCTAAATGGAAAAGGGTGCAATTTTACGCTTGCGCGTTATGAGATGGGCGATAATAGAAGCGCCAATATACGTCAAAGATAAGTTTCATCGTTAGAGGTTTAGCAGGGATTAGAATATCCCATACTGACTTGTAGCATAGATCGCAGAAATGCTAGGTTCGCCCTGAAAAAAGATGAAAACCTTTTTCGACAATTCGCAAATGGGTGTAGGTTACACCTCTCTATATGATACGTAGGACTCTTTTAGTTGAATAGAATTAACGATCATTTCCTTTGTATTATGGCAGTCGCCTATGGTAGAGTGAAAGGGCGTAATCCCCCATGGCTACGGTATCTAAGCATTGACACAATATGACCCGTGTGATAAAGTGTATCAGGTAGCCCTAAATTTGCGTACGTTTTAGGTTAATTTTTGGCGCTTCTTATCTAATAGTGGTGTCTTTCAGGAGGTGTACGACATGCGCGTTATTATTACGATGGCTTGCACGAATTGCAAACAACGCAACTATACAACTACGAAGAATAAGCGTAATCACCCAGACCGCATCGAGTTGAAGAAGTATTGTAAATTCTGCAACGAGCAAACTGCACATCGCGAAACAAGATAAGTCAGAGGAGGGGTAGTCCGTGGCTTTCTTAGGTAAGATGAAACAAAGTTTCGGTTCGATGTTTTCCTTCTTTGCCGACAGTTGGGGCGAGTTAAAGAAAGTTCGCTGGCCTAACCGTAAAGAGCTTACAAGTTATACGATTGTAGTACTTTGCACGGTCGTGTTTGTTGCGCTTTATTTTTGGGTGTTGGACATCGGGATTTCTGCGATCGTCGAAGCGATTATCTAATATAAGTCCCAAGGTGGCCTGAATTATGGAAAAAAGATGGTATGTTGTTCATACCTATTCCGGGTATGAAAACAAGGTTAAGGCGAATTTGGAGAAGCGTGTAGAATCCATGGGCATGGAGGATAAGATCTTCCGCGTTCTTGTTCCTATGGAAGAAGAAGTGGTAAACAAAGACGGTAAGAAAAAGACCGTCATGCGTAAGGTTTATCCAGGATACGTGCTAGTGGAAATGATTCAGACAGACGAGTCTTGGTATGTTGTCCGCAATACACCAGGAGTGACTGGCTTTGTCGGTTCTACCGGTTCAGGGTCCAAGCCTATCCCGTTGCTTCCAGAAGAGGTTGAACAGATCTTGAAGACGATGGGGATGGAAGAGCCAAGACCTTCAGTCGAATTCGATCTCAAAGAATCTGTACGCATTAAAGTTGGTCCTTTTGCTAACTTTGTAGGTACAGTTGAGGAGATTGTGACGGATAAGCAGAAGCTTAAAGTTCACGTTAACATGTTTGGTAGAGAAACCCCTCTTGAATTGGATTACCATCAAGTGGAGAAGATTTAATAGATCTTGCATAGGTTTCTGTATGGTGGGTAAGGGAACTTCCGCCCACTTAATTAGCGTAAGGAGGTGCACGACGTGGCGAAAAAAGTCATTAAAGTTGTGAAATTGCAAATTCCTGCAGGTAAGGCGAATCCTGCACCACCGGTTGGTCCTGCATTGGGTCAAGCAGGTGTGAACATTATGGCGTTCACGAAGGAATTTAACGCGAGAACTGCAGAACAAGTAGGTTTGATTATTCCTGTTGAGATCTCTGTATTTGAAGACCGTTCCTTCACATTCATCACAAAAACTCCGCCAGCTGCAGTATTGCTGAAAAAAGCGGCTAAAATCGAGAAGGGTTCCGGCGAACCTAACAAGAAAAAAGTTGCTACAGTAAAACGCAGCGCTGTTCAAGAAATCGCTCAAACGAAGATGGAAGACTTGAACGCAGCAACTGTGGAAGCAGCAATGCGCATGGTTGAAGGTACAGCTCGTAGCATGGGTATCGTTATCGAAGACTAATTCGTAGTCTTCATACGCTGTGGGAGGTTTATCCGTTAATACCACAAAGGAGGAAATACTAATGGCAAAACGCGGTAAAAAGTATATCGAAGCTGCAAAGCTTATCGATAAAGATGCAGTATATGAGCCAGCTGAAGCAATTGAGTTGGTGAAAAAAGCAGCAGTAGCTAAATTTGACGAAACAGTTGAAGCAGCTGTTCGTTTGGGTGTAGACCCTCGTAAGCAAGACCAAGCAGTTCGTGGTGTTGTTGTCCTTCCTCACGGAACAGGTAAAACAAAACGCGTACTCGTATTCGCTAAAGGCGATAAAGCAAAAGAAGCGGAAGCAGCTGGTGCGGACTATGTTGGAGATCAAGATCTCATCAACAAAATCCAACAAGGCTGGTTCGACTTCGATGTCTGCGTAGCAACACCAGACATGATGAGTGAAGTAGGTAAATTGGGACGTATCCTCGGTGGTAAAGGTCTCATGCCTAACCCTAAAGCCGGAACGGTTACTTTCGACGTTACTAAAGCTGTTCAAGAAATCAAAGCTGGTAAAATCGAGTACCGTTTGGATAAAGCAGGTCAAATCCATGCACCTATCGGTAAAGTATCCTTTGATGCTGACAAGTTGAACGAAAACTTGAAGTCTTTGATCGATGCTTTGAACCGTGCGAAGCCAGCTTCTGCAAAAGGTGTATATCTGAAGAACATTTCCGTTTCTTCTACGATGGGGCCAGCAGCACGTGTAAACACAGCTTCTTACCGTTAAGATTTGGTTCTGAATTGGTAAGTCACGGTATCTGTTGACAATTGTCAATCAGACGTGGTACTCTAATGAAGTTGTTGTGAACAACGTGATCTAACATTGAATAATCGTACCGTAGACAGTAGGTGCCGTAAGGCTTAATCTCCTACCGAGGTGTTCGAATAGAAGGAGTGCGAAGGTGTGTAGTTCACCTGCACATCATTCGCTCGTGATGCCTCTGTAGAATACTTGCAGAGGCTTTTCTTATGCTCGAGTAGGCCGGAATTGTCGGACAGGATGCGGTTGATAAACAATCTTGTAGGAGGTGGATCGAGTGGCAAACGCAAAAATTATCGAAGCTAAACAAAGTTCGGTAAATGAAATTGCTGACAAATTGCGCAACAGCGTAACAACAGTAGTTGCTGACTACCGTGGATTGAACGTTGCTCAAGTAACAGAGCTTCGTAAACAACTGCGTGAAGCTGGCGTTGAATTCCAAGTATTGAAAAATACAATGGTACGTCGTGCGACAGCAGAAGCTGAATTGAGTGAGCTTGACCAAGCATTGACTGGTCCTACAGCAATCGCGTTCAGCCGTGAAGACGCAGTAGCGCCTGCGAAGATCCTTCACGATTTCGCTAAGAAGAATGAAGCTCTTGAAATCAAAGGTGGCGTTGTAGAAGGCCGCGTTGTTGATGTAGAGCAAATCCAAGCACTTGCAGCATTGCCAAACCGCGAAGGTTTGTTGTCCATGTTGCTCAGCGTGCTCCAAGCACCTATGCGCAACTTCGCACTTGCAGTCAAAGCAGTTGCAGAGAAGCAAGAAGCAGAAGCGTAAGATTGAGGTTCGGAACAACCGATATCGCAATATAAATTATTTACTAAAATGGAGGGTATCCTAATGAGCAAAGAGCAAATCTTGGAAGCCATTAAAGGCATGTCCGTATTGGAATTGAACGATCTTGTAAAAGCAATCGAAGAAGAATTCGGCGTAACAGCTGCTGCTCCAGTAGCAGTAGTAGGCGGCGGCGCAGCAGAAGCTGCAGCTGAGCAATCTGAGTTCGACGTAATCTTGACTAGCCCAGGCGCTGGCAAAATCAACGTAATCAAAGTGGTTCGCGAAATCACTGGTCTTGGCTTGAAAGAAGCTAAAGAAGTTGTTGATAACGCTCCTAAAGCTGTTAAAGAAAAAGTTAGCAAAGAAGAAGCAGAAGCTGTTAAAGCTAAGCTTGAAGAAGCTGGCGCAACTGTTGAACTTAAATAGTCATCGTTGTGACTGTAAGTATAAACCCCTTGAAGATTCTTCAAGGGGTTTATTGTCTAGGATACGCAGTCTTCCATACAGGCGCTTTAGCCGCATCTTAGACAATGAACACATAGGCTTGCAGTTCGGCCGGGGATAGGAGGTATACTCCCATGGAGCATTATTATAGCAATAAGCAGCAAGTCGGTCATGATCGAAAGCAGCTGCAGTTTAATCTAAGAGGACATCCGCTTCGATTTGTGTCGGATGCCGGAGTCTTCTCCAAGGATGCTGTCGATTATGGAAGTCGAGTGTTGATTGAGCATATGGATATTGCAGAGAACAGCAAGGTTCTAGATGTAGGCTGTGGATACGGTCCGATTGGTCTCACAGCTGCAAAGCTTGCTCCGCATGGACAGGTATATATGGTGGATGTGAATGAACGTGCTCTAGCACTTGCAAAGGAGAATGCCAAGCTTAACGGAATCTCAAATGCAACCATATTTCAAAGTGATGCCTTAGCTGAGGTGAATGATAGAGACTTTGATGTGATTTTGACCAATCCTCCTATTCGAGCTGGTAAGGATGTTGTTCATCGGATATTTGAAGAGGCTTATGAGCATCTATCGATAGGTGGAAGCCTGTGGATTGTCATTCAGAAGAAGCAAGGTGCACCATCTGCGGTAGCGAAGCTGGAATCTCTATTTGGAGAAGGGCAGGTAGAAGAGGTAGCGAAGGATAAAGGATATCGAATCTATCAAGCCATTAAGTCCAACATATAGGTTAAATTAGAGGAATTGAAATAAAATGTTTTTTTAAAGTTGACTCTGATTGACCATTATGTTATTATTATATAATGTCAGTATTAGGATGGTCTCCATGTCTTTACTTGGCTAAAATGTCAAGCCCTTTTTTGAAAAAGGATGCATACATTTTCGTTAACTAACGTATAATGTTTACATTTTGGGCAAGTCTATCGGATATGTAGAGATCGTGAAACGGTGAGAAATGACGGCACGAACATACGGCGTCCATCGCAGTTATATGCGTAGGTCGTGATCGTGCGTTTTTTGTCTTTTGCTTCTCACAATTCCAAATTATTACGTTTTGGGTGTCCCTTTCGTGGACTTTATTATAAAGGATGACGAAAAGGATTCGCAATCCATTTTTTTTAGTAGACATGAGGGGTGAGTATAAGTTGGCAGGACATCTTGTTCAAAATGGACGACGCACTCGGCGTAGTTACGCGCGCATCAAAGAGGTTCTCGAAGTTCCGAACTTGATTGAAATCCAACAGAAATCGTACCAATGGTTTTTGGATGAAGGATTGAGAGAAATGTTCCAAGACATCTCTCCAATTCAGGATTTCACAGGTAATCTTGTTCTGGAATTCGTCGATTACAGCTTAGGTGAGCCGAAATACTCGGTCGATGAATCAAAAGAACGTGATGTAACATATGCAGCACCACTTCGTGTGAAGGTGCGCCTTCTTAATAAAGAAACCGGAGAGGTGAAGGAACAAGAAGTATTCATGGGTGATTTCCCGCTCATGACAGAAACAGGTACCTTCATTATCAACGGCGCAGAACGCGTAATCGTCAGCCAGTTAGTTCGATCCCCAAGTGTCTATTTCAGCACGAAACTTGACAAGAACGGGAAGAAAAACTACTCGGCTACCGTTATTCCTAACCGTGGTGCGTGGCTTGAATTAGAGACAGATGCGAAGGATATCATCTATGTGCGTATTGATCGCACACGTAAGATTCCTGTTACTGTTCTCTTGCGTGCGCTTGGTTTCGGTACGGATGAGCAAATCTTAGAGTTGCTCGGACACGATGAATATATTCGCAATACGCTGGACAAGGACAACACGGATTCCACAGAGAAAGCGCTGATTGAGATCTATGAGCGCCTTCGTCCGGGCGAACCGCCTACGCTTGACAATGCGAAGAGCTTGTTGATCGCTCGCTTCTTTGATCCAAAGCGTTATGATCTGGCGAATGTTGGTCGTTATAAGATCAACAAGAAGCTCCATATCAAAAACCGTTTGTTCAATCAACGTTTGGCTGAAACTTTGATTGACGTTGAAACAGGAGAGATCATTGCAGAAGCTGGTCAAATGATTGACCGTCGTCTTCTCGATGAGATTATGCCTCGTCTTGAATCCGATGTTGGTTTCAAGAATTATCAAGTTGCAGGCGGAGTGATGGAGTCGGAAGATATTCCTCTCCAATGCATTAATGTATTCTCCCCGATTGAAGACGGGAAAGTCATTAAAGTTATTTCCAACGGCTTGATTGACAAGTCCGTTAAACATATCACGCAATCTGATATCATTGCATCGATTAACTATTTCATTAATCTCTTGCATGGTATCGGTGATACAGACGATATCGACCATTTGGGCAATCGTCGTTTGCGTTCCGTAGGTGAGCTCCTTCAGAACCAATTCCGTATTGGTTTGTCCCGTATGGAACGTGTGGTTCGTGAACGTATGTCCATCCAGGATGCGAACGTGATTACGCCTCAGGCATTGATCAACATTCGTCCTGTGATTGCGTCGATCAAGGAGTTCTTCGGTAGCTCCCAGCTTTCGCAGTTTATGGACCAAACGAACCCGCTTGCTGAGCTGACGCATAAACGCCGCTTGTCTGCATTGGGACCTGGCGGTCTCACGCGTGAGCGTGCAGGCTTTGAAGTTCGAGACGTTCACCCATCTCACTATGGTCGTATGTGTCCAATTGAGACTCCAGAGGGTCCGAACATCGGTTTGATCAACTCCTTGTCTACATTCGCTCGTGTGAACGAGTATGGATTTATCGAAGCGCCATATCGCTGGATAGATCCGAAGACAGGTAAGGTTACCGATCATATCGATTACATGACAGCTGACGAAGAAGACAACTATGTTGTTGCTCAGGCGAACGCTCCTCTGGATGATGACGGTTCGTTCCGCGATGAGACAGCGATTGTTCGTTATAACAAACAATCCGACAACATTTTGACGATGCCTACTGAACGTATTGACTACATGGACGTATCGCCAAAACAGGTTGTATCTGTCGCAACAGCGCTTATTCCGTTCTTGGAAAACGATGACTCCAACCGTGCGCTCATGGGATCAAACATGCAGCGTCAGGCGGTACCTCTTTTGATACCGCAAGCGCCATTCGTTGGTACAGGTATGGAACACAAGTCTGCTAAAGACTCTGGTGTATGTATTGTATCCAAAGTGGACGGAATTGTTGAACGTGTAAACGCCAATGAAATTCAAGTCCGCGAGGTTCAAGTTATCGATGGTAGAGAGGTCCGCGGCGACCTTGTTAAATATAAGCTTCAAAAATTCATGCGTTCCAACCAAGGTACTTGCATCAACCAACGTCCTCTTGCGAAAAAAGGTGACATGGTGAAGAAGGGTGACATCCTTGCAGATGGTCCTTCTACAGAAATGGGTGAATTGGCGCTTGGACGCAACGTGGTCGTTGCCTTCATGACATGGGAAGGTTACAACTACGAGGATGCGATTCTGTTGTCTGAGAAGCTCGTGAAAGAAGACGTGTATACCTCCATTCACATTGAGGAGTATGAGTCTGAAGCGCGTGATACGAAGCTTGGGCCAGAAGAGATCACTCGTGACATCCCTAACGTAGGTGAAGAAGCGCTGAAGAACTTGGATGAGCG
Organism: Paenibacillus sp. 1001270B_150601_E10; assembly: GCF_015558675.1. Taxonomy (GTDB): domain Bacteria; phylum Bacillota; class Bacilli; order Paenibacillales; family Paenibacillaceae; genus Paenibacillus_B. The sequence continues at coordinate 27,277 of NZ_JADMOL010000020.1, forward strand.
CGGGATTATCCGTGTTGGTGCTGAGATCAAGGCGGGCGACATCCTCGTTGGTAAAGTTACGCCTAAAGGTGTAACGGAGCTGACAGCGGAAGAACGCTTGCTCCATGCGATCTTCGGTGAAAAAGCTCGCGAAGTTCGAGATACTTCCTTGCGTGTGCCTCATGGTACTGACGGTATTGTCGTAGACGTGAAAGTCTTTACTCGTGAGAATGGCGATGAGTTGCCACCAGGTGTTAATCAACTCGTTCGTGCTTATATTGCGCAAAAACGTAAGATCTCTGAAGGGGATAAGATGGCGGGACGTCACGGTAACAAGGGTGTCATCGCTCGTATCCTTCCAGAAGAAGATATGCCGTTCCTTCCAGATGGAACGCCAGTTCAAGTCGTCTTGAACCCACTAGGTGTACCATCTCGTATGAATATTGGTCAGGTGCTCGAGGTTCACTTGGGTATGGCCGCTCGTTACCTCGGTATGCACATGGCTACGCCAGTATTTGATGGTGCGACAGAGTATGACGTATTCGATACGATGGAAGAAGCAGGCATGCAGCGCAATGGTAAGACGGTCTTGTATGATGGACGTACAGGTGAACGCTTCGAGCGCGAAGTAACTGTAGGCGTCATGTACATGATCAAACTGGCGCACATGGTTGACGATAAGATCCATGCACGTTCAACTGGTCCATACTCGCTTGTTACGCAGCAGCCGCTCGGTGGTAAAGCACAGTTCGGTGGACAGCGCTTCGGTGAGATGGAGGTATGGGCACTTGAGGCATATGGTGCAGCCTACACGCTTCAAGAAATTCTTACCGTTAAGTCAGATGACGTGGTTGGCCGCGTGAAGACGTACGAATCGATCGTCAAAGGCGAGAACGTTCCAGAACCGGGTGTTCCTGAATCCTTCAAGGTATTGATTAAGGAGCTTCAAAGCTTGGGTATGGACGTGAAGATCTTGACTGAGAATGAAGAAGAGATCGAAATGCGCGAATTTGATGAAGATGACGACGTACCGCAAGATAAGCTGAATCTTGGCTTAGATGACGATTACGCTGTGGAGTAAACTTTTAGGCTGCGGTGGTGGGCGATTTAGGCGCTTAGCCACCGCGGCGTGATTTTTCTCCATTTGTCGATATACGATGGTTAGGGTTGAGCTGCATAAGGCAGCTTTCATCCGAAGTTCACTAGGCCGTCTGTAATCAAGACGGTGATCTCAAGTACAGATTAAGGAGGGTCGCTCCTAGATGGACGTCAACAATTTTGAATTTATGAAGATTGGTCTCGCCTCTCCGGAGAAAATTCGTTCCTGGTCCCGTGGTGAAGTAAAGAAGCCAGAAACGATTAACTATCGTACGCTTAAGCCAGAAAAAGAAGGCTTGTTCTGCGAAAAGATTTTTGGTCCTACAAAGGACTGGGAATGTCATTGTGGTAAATATAAGCGTGTTCGTTACAAAGGAGTCGTTTGTGACCGATGCGGAGTTGAAGTTACGCGTCAAAAAGTACGCCGTGAGCGTATGGGTCATATCGAGCTTGCAGCTCCTGTTTCTCACATTTGGTACTTCAAAGGGATTCCAAGCCGTATGGGTCTGGCTCTTGATATGTCGCCTCGTTCCTTGGAAGAGATCATTTATTTCGCTTCCTACGTGGTAACAGATCCAGGTGATACGCCGCTTGAGAAGAAACAGCTTCTTTCCGAGAAGGAATATCGCAGTTACCGTGAAAAGTATGGTCATGCATTCTCCGCTGGTATGGGTGCAGAAGCCGTTAAAAAGCTTCTTCAAGATCTCGATCTTGATAAAGAAATGGATGCATTGAAAGAAGAGCTTCGTACAGCACAAGGACAACGCCGTAACCGTGCGATTAAGCGTCTTGAAGTGATCGAAGCATTCCGCAATTCCGGCAACAATCCGGATTGGATGATTCTTGATGTGCTACCGGTTATCCCGCCAGAGCTTCGTCCAATGGTTCAATTGGACGGCGGACGCTTTGCTACATCCGACTTGAACGACTTGTATCGTCGTGTTATCAACCGGAACAACCGTTTGAAACGTTTGCTTGATCTGGGCGCTCCAGACATCATCGTGCAAAACGAGAAGCGCATGCTTCAAGAAGCGGTTGATGCCCTGATCGATAACGGTCGTCGCGGCCGTCCAGTTACGGGCCCTGGTAACCGCCCGTTGAAATCTTTGAGCCACATGCTCAAAGGTAAACAAGGTCGTTTCCGTCAAAACTTGCTCGGTAAACGTGTTGACTATTCCGGTCGTTCCGTTATCGTCGTAGGACCAAGCTTGAAGATGTATCAATGCGGTCTTCCGAAGGAAATGGCATTGGAATTGTTCAAGCCGTTTGTCATGAAAGAGCTTGTAAATAAAGGCTTGGCACACAACATCAAGAGTGCAAAGCGCAAAGTTGAACGTGTAAGTCCAGAAGTATGGGATGTGCTCGAGGAAGTTATTCGTGAGCATCCGGTACTGTTGAACCGTGCGCCGACGCTTCACAGACTTGGTATTCAAGCATTTGAACCAATTCTTGTTGAAGGCCGTGCAATCAAGCTTCACCCACTCGTATGTACAGCGTATAACGCTGACTTCGACGGTGACCAAATGGCGGTTCACGTTCCATTGTCCGCAGAAGCACAAGCCGAAGCTCGTCTTCTCATGTTGGCAGCAGGTAACATCTTGAACCCTAAAGATGGTAAGCCAGTTGTAACACCGTCTCAGGATATGGTTCTTGGTTCTTACTTCTTGACGATGGACAACAAAGAAGCGAAAGGCTCAGGCATGCTGATCGGCTCCGTTCACGAAGCGGTATCTGCATATCAACGTGAGATTGCTTCCCTTCATGCACGTGTTGTTATTCCGGTTCGTGCATTGAATAAAACGAGCTTTACTGAAAAACAGCAAAATGCGCTGCTCGTTACAACGGTTGGCCGCATTATCTTTAACGAAATCTTCCCTGAAGATTTCCCATATATCAATGAAGCGACAAAACGCAACCTGTTCGATGGAACGCCAGATGAATACTTTATCTATGATAAAGGTGCGGATATCAACGCTATTATCGACAGCATTCCTCAATCAGGTGCAGTAGGTAAAGACTACTTGGGTCAAATCATTGCTCGCTGCTTCGAAGTCTTCCATACGACGAAGACATCAGTGATCTTGGATAAGATCAAGCAGCTTGGCTTTACGTATTCGACTCGCGCGGGTATCTCTATCGCTGTAGCGGACGTTGTCGTTCCGCAAGAAAAAGTCGAGATTCTTAAAGAGTCCGAAGAAAAAGTTAAGGTCATTATGAACCAATATCGTCGTGGTTTGATCACGAACGAAGAGCGTTATGACCGTATTATCGATATTTGGTCCAAGTCGAAGGATCAATTGACAGATATCTTGCTGAAGTCCATGGATCGTTACAATTCCATCATGCTGATGGTTGATTCCAAGGCACGGGGTAACAAATCCCAGATTACTCAGCTTGGTGGTATGCGCGGTCTCATGGCGAACCCGTCTGGTCGCATCATCGAGTTGCCAATCAAATCGAACTTCCGTGAGGGCTTAACGGTCTTGGAGTACTTTATCTCCACACACGGTGCGCGTAAAGGTCTTGCCGATACCGCCCTTCGTACCGCTGACTCCGGTTACTTGACTCGTCGTCTTGTCGACGTTGCGCAAGATGTTATTGTTCGTGAAGATGATTGTGGAACCGATAAAGGCTTTATGGTTAGCAACATCTCCGATGGTAAAGAAGTCATCGAGGGCTTGTATGACCGTATCGAAGGCCGTTACTCCTTCCAGACGGTTAAGCATCCAGAGACAGGTGAAGTGCTTGTCAACCGCAATGAGCTGATTGATTCTGATAAAGCAGAAGCAATCGTCAAAGCTGGCGTGAAGCAGCTTCAAATCCGTTCTGTGCTTAGCTGCCGTACGCGTCATGGCGTATGTAAGAAGTGTTATGGCCGCAACTTAGCAACAGGACAACACGTGGAGATTGGGGAAGCAGTTGGTATTATCGCTGCTCAATCCATCGGGGAACCAGGAACACAGCTCACGATGCGTACGTTCCACACCGGTGGTGTTGCGGGAGACGATATTACACAAGGTTTGCCGCGTATCCAAGAGTTGTTCGAGGCGCGTAATCCGAAAGGTCAAGCGACAATCTCTGAGATCGATGGTGTCATCAAAGAGATCCGCGAGGTAAAAGACCGTCGTGAAATCGAGGTTCAAGGCGAAGCAGAAACGAAAGTCTATGCTGCAAGCTATGGTTCCCGTATCCGCGTCCATGAAGGTCAGACTATTGAAGCTGGTGACGAAATCACCGAAGGTTCCATTGATCCGAAGGAAATGCTTCGCATCAAAGGTATTCGTGGCGTGCAGAACTACATTCTGCAGGAAGTACAGCGCGTTTACCGTAACCAAGGGGTAGAAATCAACGACAAGCACGTTGAAGTTATGATTCGTCAGATGCTCCGCAAGATCCGCATTATCGACAATGGCGATACAACGCTATTGCCTGGTTCATTTGTGGATATGCATGAGTATGAAGAAGCGAATAAAGTTGCGATCGTTGCAGATAAAGAGCCTGCTGTTGCTAAACCAGTTCTGCTTGGTATTACAAAAGCATCTCTTGAGACGGACTCCTTCTTGTCCGCTGCTTCCTTCCAGGAGACGACTCGTGTCCTGACAGATGCAGCTATCAAAGGCAAGGTTGACCAACTTCTTGGTCTTAAAGAGAACGTTATTATCGGTAAGCTGATCCCTGCAGGTACAGGTATGAGCCGTTACCGTAATGTAAAAGTGACCAACCCGCTTAACGAACAAATGGAAGAAGCTTTTGAGCAAGCCGGTGTAGGCGTAGCTGAATAAGCTTCTTGGAAATAACAGGCATGCTGTCGGTGCAGTTCCGCTTAGGAATTGCACCGAACTAGCTGCATGAAGGAAAGACGGGCTTCCAAACATTTGCTTATCCAGGTAAAATGAGTTAATTTTTCGATGGATAAAAATCGCTTGACACTACAAAATCAAAGTGCTAAGATATCGTAGTGTGCCCAAGACATTTGCCTGTGCTTTTGGAGGATGTTGTCGATGTCTAATGATAATAATCTACAGGATGCCAAGGTCAAGATTGGGACGAAGCAGACATTGAAGATGGTTGAACAGGATTTGGCCATTGAAGTTTATGTCGCTTTAGACGCTGACGCCAAGCTGATATCGAGGATCACGAATCTTTGTCGCAAGAAGGCTGTTAAGATTACAGAAGTCGCGACAATGAAGGAACTTGGAAAAGTTTGTGGAATCGATGTTGGTGCAGCAATGGTAGCTGTTGTTAATGAAGATTCGTAACCGATGTTTTTGTTGAGGAACTAAGCTCCGAAGCAAAAACTTTTCATTTGTTCATTTATGAACCGCCTGGGTCTGTGGGCATAAATGATCGAATTGTAAAGGTGTTATTACATGGGAAGGGGGTGGCAACATGCCAACAATCAACCAATTGGTTCGTAAGGGCCGTAAAGCTAAAGTAACGAAATCCAAATCCCCAGCATTGCAAAAAGGTTTCAACGCCTTGAAACGTGCTGAAACAGATTTGAGTGCACCTCAAAAACGTGGTGTATGTACTCGTGTAGGTACAATGACTCCGAAGAAACCGAACTCCGCGCTTCGTAAGTACGCTCGTGTACGTTTGACGAACCGTGTTGAGGTTACTGCATATATCGGTGGTATTGGTCACAACTTGCAAGAGCACAGTGTTGTTCTCGTTCGTGGTGGTCGTGTTAAAGACCTTCCGGGTGTTCGTTACCACATCGTTCGCGGTGCTCTTGATACTGCTGGTGTGAACAACCGTATGCAAGCTCGTTCTAAATACGGTACGAAACGTCCAAAAGAGAAAAAACAATAAGCTAGTTTCATGATAAAACATGAACTTTTCTGGAAAGGGGGATTACAATGCCACGCAAAGGACCAGTAACAAAGCGTGATGTATTGCCAGATCCGGTATACAACAGCAAGTTGGTAACTCGCTTGATCAACCGTGTAATGATCGACGGTAAACGTGGTGTTGCTCAAACCATTCTTTACGACGCATTCAAGTCCGTTGAAGAGCGCACAGGTAAAGATCCTATGGAAGTATTTGAAGCAGCACTCAAAAACATTATGCCCGTTCTTGAAGTTAAAGCTCGCCGTGTAGGTGGTTCTAACTATCAAGTGCCTATCGAAGTTAAACCAGAGCGTCGTGTTTCTTTGGGGCTTCGTTGGTTGGTTAACTATTCGCGTAATCGCGGTGAAAAAACAATGCAAGAGCGTTTGGCAGCTGAGATTATCGATGCTTCCAACAACACTGGAGCAGCTGTTAAGAAACGTGAAGATACGCACAAAATGGCTGAAGCGAACAAAGCATTCGCACACTACCGCTGGTAGGATTGAGCAGAGCTTAGCTCGTTTTCACCAACTCATATTTGAAGGGAGATCCACACATGGCAAGACAGTTCTCCTTGGCAAATACGCGTAACATCGGAATCATGGCTCACATCGATGCCGGTAAAACAACAACTACGGAGCGTATCTTGTTCTACACAGGCCGTACTCACAAGATTGGTGAGGTGCACGAAGGTGCTGCAACAATGGACTGGATGGAGCAAGAGCAAGAGCGTGGTATCACGATTACTTCCGCGGCAACAACTGCACAGTGGAAGGGTCATCGTGTAAATATCATCGATACTCCGGGTCACGTTGACTTTACGGTAGAGGTTGAGCGTTCCCTTCGCGTATTGGACGGAGCCGTAGGCGTTTTCTCTGCAAAAGAAGGCGTAGAACCGCAATCAGAAACGGTATGGCGTCAAGCTGACCGTTACGGCGTACCTCGTATTGCTTACGTTAACAAAATGGACATCATTGGCGCTGACTACCTCAACGTTATCCAGTCCATGAAGGATCGTTTGCAAGCGAACGCTGTTGCGATTCAATTGCCAATCGGCGCAGAAAATGATTTCAAAGGCATCATTGACCTTGTTGAGCTGAAAGCTCACATCTTCAAAGATGATCTTGGTCGTGATGTTGATATTATCGACGTTCCAGAAGAGTTCAAAGATCAAGTCGAAGAACTTCGTATGGAACTCGTTGAGAAAGTCGCAGAACTTGATGAAGAATTGATGATGAAATACCTTGAAGGCGAAGAGCTTACGGTTGAAGAAATCAAAGCTGGTCTCCGTAAAGGTGTATGTAGCGTTCAAATCTTCCCAGTAGTATGCGGTTCTTCTTACAGAAACAAAGGCGTTCAGATGATGATTGATGCAGTAGTTGACTACTTGCCATCTCCTCTGGATGTTCCAGATATTAAAGGTCAACTTGAAGATGGTGAAGAAGTGGTTCGTCACTCTTCTGATGAAGAGCCATTCGCTGCACTTGCGTTCAAGATTATGACTGACCCTTACGTTGGTAAGTTGACGTTCTTCCGTGTGTATTCCGGTATTTTGAACTCCGGTTCTTATGTCCTGAATGCGACAAAAGGTAAACGTGAGCGTATCGGACGTATCCTTCAAATGCATGCTAACAGCCGTGAAGAAATCGACGTAGTATACGCTGGTGACATCGCTGCTGCAGTAGGTTTGAAAGATACAGGTACAGGTGATACACTGTGTGATGAGAAACATCCGGTTATCTTGGAGTCCATGGACTTCCCAGATCCAGTTATCGAGATCGCAGTTGAGCCTAAGACCAAAGCTGACCAAGACAAGATGGGTGTTGCACTCAGCAAATTGACTGAGGAAGATCCAACTCTTCGCGCTCATACAGACGAAGAAACGGGACAAACCATCTTGGCTGGTATGGGTGAGCTCCATTTGGAGATCATCATCGACCGTATGCGTCGTGAGTTCAAAGTAGACACGAATGTTGGTAAGCCGCAAGTTGCTTATCGCGAAACATTCAAGTCTGCTGCTAAAGTCGAAGGTAAGTTCGTGCGCCAGTCTGGTGGTCGCGGTCAATACGGTCACGTATGGATCGAGTTCCAACCACAAGAGCCAGGCCAAGGCTTCTCCTTTGAGAACAAAATCGTCGGTGGTGTCGTTCCTCGTGAATACGTACCTGCTGTTCAAGCGGGTATCGAAGAATCCATGAAGAACGGTGTACTTGCTGGTTTCCCTCTCGTAGATATCAAAGCAACAATCTTCGACGGATCTTACCATGACGTTGACTCCAGTGAAATGGCGTTTAAGATTGCTGGTTCCATGGCGCTTAAGGCAGCTAAGGATAAGTGTAATCCAGTACTTCTTGAGCCAATCATGAAAGTTGAAGTTACAGTGCCAGAAGAGTACATGGGTGATGTTATGGGTATGCTGAATTCTCGTCGTGGACGTATCGAAGGTATGGATTCCCGTGGTGGTGCACAAATTATCCGTGCTAAGGTACCTCTCGCTGAGATGTTCGGTTACTCTACAACACTTCGCTCCGGTACGCAAGGTCGCGGCGTGTTCTCGATGGAACTTTCTCACTATGAAGAAGTTCCACGCAGTATCTCCGAAGAGATTATTGCTAAGCACAAAGGCGAATAATCACGTTTCGTAGTGTTTCATATGGCCGGCTTAAGACGAATATCGCTGGAGTCGGCCTCCTAAATACATTCTATATTCCACGATTAAGGAGGAATTGTTCAAATGGCAAAGGCAAAATTTGAACGTAATAAACCGCACGTTAACATTGGTACTATCGGTCACGTTGACCATGGTAAAACTACTTTGACTGCTGCTATCACAACTGTATTGTCCAAGCGTTATGGTGGTGCTGCAATCGCATTTGACCAAATCGATAAAGCTCCAGAAGAGCGCGAGCGCGGTATCACAATCTCTACTTCTCACGTAGAGTACGAAACACCTAACCGTCACTATGCACACGTTGACTGCCCAGGTCACGCTGACTATGTTAAAAACATGATCACTGGTGCTGCTCAAATGGACGGCGCGATCCTCGTTGTATCTGCAGCTGATGGTCCAATGCCACAAACTCGTGAGCACATTCTTCTTTCCCGCCAAGTAGGCGTACCATACATCGTAGTGTTCTTGAACAAATGCGATATGGTTGAAGATGAAGAGTTGCTTGAATTGGTTGAAATGGAAGTTCGCGATCTCTTGAGCGAATATGAATTCCCTGGAGACGACACTCCAATCATCCGTGGTTCCGCTCGTGAAGCTCTTATGAACCCAGATGGCGAGTGGGCTGACAAGATCGTTGAAATGTTCGAGCAAATCGATACTTACATCCCAACTCCAGAACGCGACACTGACAAGCCTTTCTTGATGCCTGTTGAGGACGTATTCTCCATCACTGGCCGTGGTACAGTTGCTACAGGTCGTGTAGAGCGCGGTACTGTTAAAGTAGGCGACGAGATCGAAATCGTTGGTATCCAAGAAGAAACTCGCAAGTCTGTAGTAACAGGCGTTGAGATGTTCCGTAAACTTCTTGATTCCGCTCAAGCTGGTGACAACATCGGTGCATTGCTCCGTGGTGTTGACCGTTCCGATATCGAGCGCGGTCAAGTATTGGTTAAACCAGGTACAGTTAAACCTCACACTGAGTTCACTGCTCAAGTGTACGTTTTGACTAAAGAAGAGGGTGGCCGTCATAAGCCGTTCTTCACTGGTTACCGTCCACAATTCTATTTCCGTACAACTGACGTAACAGGCGTTATCGACCTGCCAGAAGGTACTGAAATGGTTATGCCTGGCGACAACATCACTGTATCTGTTAAATTGATCAACCCTATCGCTATCGAAGAAGGTACTCGCTTCGCGATTCGCGAAGGCGGTCGTACTGTAGGTGCAGGTGCGGTTGCATCCATTCAAAAATAATAGAAGCTAATCGCTTCTTTCAATCCCTTAGCCGCTTGGCTAAGGGATTGTTTTATTTATGGGAAATACCCACTGCAGTACCATGAGTTACCGTGGCTTTGCAGGGCTTGACCATATATAATGGATAAAGTGATTTGGCTCAAAATGAATTGTATGAAGTTTCTAGTCGATTGTATGTATGAAATTTAGACAAATGCTTGCAATTGCCTAGAAGTTTATATATAATAGTGAATGTTGTTCGTCGACGTTGCGATGAAGTGAGAGGTTACTGACACACCCGGCCCCTTTGCCATGGGTGGTGTGACAGAAAATTTTCACGGAGTATGTCCGATGCAAAATTGGGCGATTAAAGGAGGGAATGAAATGGCAAAGCAAAAAATTCGTATTCGCTTGAAAGCATACGACCACAGAATTCTTGATCAATCCGCAGAGAAAATTGTTGAAACAGCGAAGCGTTCCGGTGCAGGTGTATCTGGTCCGATTCCGTTGCCAACTGAGAAGCAAGTGATCACTATTCTTCGTGCGGTGCACAAGTATAAGGATTCTCGTGAGCAATTCGAGATGCGTACTCATAAGCGCTTGATCGATATTGTGAATCCTACACCGCAAACAGTTGATGCGTTGATGAGACTGGACCTGCCGTCCGGTGTAGATATCGAAATCAAACTGTAAGCTTAGCAATTAACACACGATTGTATTTATGGAAGGAAAAGAGGTGTCAACATGAAAGGTATCTTAGGAAAAAAACTCGGCATGACTCAAGTGTTTACCCCTGAAGGTAATGTTTTGCCGGTAACCGTGATTGAAGCTGGTCCTAGCGTCGTTCTTCAAAAGAAAGATGTAGAGAATGATGGTTATGAAGCGATCCAAATCGGCTATGCTGATAAAAAGGAAAAAAACGCTAACAAACCTGAACTCGGCCATGCAAAGAAAGCTAACACAACGCCTAAGCGCTACGTTAAAGAACTTCGTGGTATCGATCTTTCTCAATATGAGGTTGGCCAGGAGTTGAAAGCCGACATTTTCACTGAAGGCGAATTTGTTGACGTAACAGGCATTTCAAAAGGTAAAGGCTTCGCCGGCGTTATCAAACGTTGGGGACAAAGCCGCGGTCCAATGGCTCACGGTTCCCGTTACCATCGTAGACCAGGTTCCATGGGTTCCATTCAAGCGAACCGCGTCCCTAAAGGCAAACGTCTTCCAGGACACATGGGTACCGACACGATCACGATTCAAAACCTTGAAGTTGTTAAAGTGGATACAGAACGCAATGTTATCCTCGTTAAAGGCTCCATTCCAGGTGCTAAAAACAGCTTCGTTAAAATTAGATCTTCTGTTAAGAAGTAATTGTTAAGGAAAGGAGGAGCTTAGAATGCCTAAAGTAGCAGTATACAACATTTCCGGTGCACAAGTTGGCGAGATTGAACTTGCAGACAGCGTATTCGGAATTGAGCCTAACAAACATGTTCTTCATGATGCGGTTGTTATGCAGCTTGCATCCATGCGTCAAGGTACGCACAAAGTTAAAGGACGTTCTGAGGTACGCGGCGGTGGCCGTAAGCCATGGAAACAAAAAGGAACTGGCCGTGCGCGTCAAGGTTCGATCCGTTCTCCACAATGGGTTGGCGGCGGTACTGTATTCGGTCCTACACCACGCAGCTATTCTTATAAGCTTCCAAAGAAAGTTCGTCGTCTTGCGATCAAATCTGCGCTTTCTACTAAAGTGTTGGAAAATCAAATCATCGTATTGGATGAGTTGGCTATGAACGCACCTAAGACAAAAGAATTCCAAGCTATGCTTAATAACCTTAAAGTAGATCGCAAAGCACTTGTGGTTGTGCCTGAGTACAACGACAATGTAGCGCTCTCCGCTCGTAATATCCCATCTGTTAAATTGGTGGCAGCTGATGGAGTGAACGTGTATGACGTACTTCGTCATCAAAAGCTCATCATTACGAAGGATGCGGTTTCGAAGGTAGAGGAGGTGTTCGCATAATGAAGGATCCTCGCGATATCATTATTCGTCCGATCATTACTGAGCGCACTGCTGAGATGATGGACGGTCTGAAGTACGTATTCGAAGTGGATATCCGTGCTAACAAGACTGAGATCAAGAATGCTGTAGAACAAATTTTCAAAGTAAAAGTAGCGAACGTGAACACTTTGCGTGTTCCTGCCAAGCCTAAACGCTATGGCCGTCACAGTGGCTATACTTCCGAATGGAAGAAAGCTTTTGTTACTTTGACTTCTGATAGCAAGCCACTTGAGTTTTTTGAAACTGTATAATTAAAAGTCTTGAGGTAAGGAGGGAAAACTAGTGCCTATCAAAAAGTATAAACCGACATCCCCGGCTCGTCGTGCTATGAGTGTTTCTACATTCGAAGAAATCACAACAAGCACTCCGGAGAAATCGTTGCTTGCGCCTCTTAGCAAAAAGGCTGGACGCAACAACCAAGGTAAAATTACGACTCGCCACCATGGCGGAGGTCACAAACGTAAGTACCGTGTGATCGACTTCAAACGTAACAAAGATGGCATTCAAGGCCGCGTTGCTACAATCGAGTACGATCCAAACCGTACTTCCAACATCGCATTGATCAACTATGAAGACGGTGAGAAGCGTTATATTATCGCTCCTAAAGGTCTTAAAGTTGGCGATGTAATCATGTCTGGTGCAGGTGCTGATATCAAAATCGGTAACGCTATGCCGCTTGAAAACATTCCAGTGGGTACAGTTATCCACAATATCGAATTGCAACCAGGTAAAGGTGGTCAGTTGGTTCGCGCCGCTGGTACGGAAGCGCAATTGCTTGGTAAAGAAGAACGTTATGTAACAATTCGTTTGTCTTCTGGTGAAGTTCGCAAAGTGCTGAAAGTATGCCGTGCGACTATCGGATCCGTAGGTAACGGTGACCATGAGCTTATCAAAGTTGGTAAAGCTGGTCGTAGTCGTTGGATGGGCAAACGTCCTACTGTCCGCGGGGTTGTAATGAACCCAGTTGATCACCCACACGGTGGTGGTGAAGGACGCGCGCCAATCGGACGTAAATCTCCGTTGTCTCCATGGGGCAAACCGACACTTGGTTACAAAACGCGTAAAAAAGGTAAGCAATCCGACAAATATATTGTTCGTCCACGCACGAAGTAATATAAGCTCGGTGACATATCGAAGCATTGTAACAAAAGAACGATACAGGTTTCCTGAAGGGAGGATTTACACATGGGTCGCAGTTTGAAAAAGGGGCCATTCGTAGATGGTCACTTGATGAAGAAAGTTGAAGTGATGAACGAAACAGAGAAAAGAACTGTTGTGAAGACTTGGTCTCGTCGTTCTACTATTTTTCCTCAATTCATCGGTCATACATTTGCGGTATATGACGGCCGTAAACACGTGCCTGTGTATGTAACAGAGGACATGGTGGGTCACAAACTTGGTGAATTCGCACCTACTCGTACGTACAAAGGTCATGACGACGATAAGAAAACGGGTAAACGTTAATATTGAACATCGAAATTGAGGGGAGGTACTACCATGCAAGCGAAAGCTCATGCGAAGAACGTTCGCATCGCTCCTCGTAAAGTTAAGCTCGTGATCGACTTGATCCGTGGCAAGCAAGTAGGCGAAGCGATTGCGATTCTGCGTCACACGCCAAAATCAGCTTCTCCAGTAGTTGAGAAGTTGCTGAACTCTGCGATTGCAAATGCAGAACACAACTATCAAATGGACGTGAATAAACTTGTAATCGAGCAAGTTTATGCAAATGAAGGTCCAACGTTGAAACGTTTCCGTCCTCGTGCTATGGGACGTGCAAGCCGTATCAACAAGAGAACAAGCCACATTACAATCGTGGTATCCGAGAAATAAGGAGGGAAAATGTGTGGGCCAAAAGGTAAATCCCGTCGGACTTCGAGTGGGTATCATTCGTGATTGGGAATCAAAATGGTACGCTGACAAAGACTTCGGTACATTGTTGATTGAAGACGTAAAAATTCGTGAGTACCTTAAGAATAAATTGAAAGATGCAGCAGTATCCCGCATCGAGATCGAACGCGCAGCTAATCGCGTGAACGTGACTATCCACACTGCGAAACCAGGTATGGTTATCGGTAAGGGTGGTTCAGAAGTTGAAGCACTTCGTCGCGAAGTAACAAAGATCGCGAAGGACAAAAAAGTGCACATCAACATCTCTGAAATCAAAACTCCAGACATGGATGCAATCCTTGTTGCTGAGAGTATCGCACAACAATTGGAGCGCCGCGTTTCATTCCGTCGTGCTTTGAAACAAGCAATCCAACGCACAATGCGTGCTGGTGCAAAAGGAATCAAAACATCGGTTAGCGGTCGTTTGGGCGGTGCCGAGATCGCTAGAACAGAAGGATACAGCGAAGGAACTGTACCACTTCATACGCTTCGCGCAGACATTGACTATGGCACAGCTGAAGCACACACCACATACGGCCGTATCGGCGTAAAAGTGTGGATCTATCGTGGAGAGGTACTTCCTGCGGCTAAGAAAAAGGCTGTTGAGGAAGGAGGCAACTAATCATGTTGGTACCTAAACGTGTGAAACATCGCAAGCAATTTAGACCGACAATGAAGGGTCGCGCTAAAGGCGGCACTACTGTGAACTTCGGTGAGTACGGTTTGCAAGCTTTGGAACCAGTATGGATCACAAACCGTCAAATCGAGTCCGCTCGTATTGCGATGACTCGTTATATCAAGCGTGGTGGTAAGGTTTGGATTAAAATCTTCCCAGACAAACCGATTACAGCTAAGCCTCTCGAAGTTCGTATGGGTAGCGGTAAAGGTAACGTCGAAAAATGGGTAGCAATTGTTAAGCCAGGTAAAATCATGTTCGAACTTTCCGGTGTGCCTGAGGAAGTTGCTCGTGAAGCGATGCGCCTTGCTGCACATAAGCTGCCGTGCAAGACGAAGTTCGTGAAACGTGAAGAAATGGGTGGTGAAGCAAATGAAAGCAACTGAATTCCGCAACTTGACCACTGCTGAACTTGAACAAAAGATTGTTGGATTCAAGGAAGAGCTCTTCAACCTCCGTTTTCAATTGGCTACTGGACAGCTTGACAACCCAACACGTATCCGTGACGTACGTAAAGCAATTGCACGTGCTAAAACGGTTTTGCGTGAAAGAGAACTTGGGATTAGCGGTTAATTGACGTCAATATTGACTGAAAATAGAGATCCTGTATCCAGGAAGGAGGCAAGACACTCATGAGTGAACGTAACGCTCGTAAAGTACAAATTGGCAAAGTGGTCAGCGACAAAATGGACAAAACAATCGTTGTAGCGGTTGAAACGTACAAAAAGCATGACTTGTACCACAAGCGCATTAAATATACGAAGAAGTTCAAAGCTCACGATGAGAACAACGAAGCGAAAATCGGTGATACTGTCAAAATCATGGAGACTCGTCCGCTGTCTAAAGACAAGCGCTGGAGACTCGTTGAAGTAGTAGAGAAAGCCGTTATCGTTTAATGTTCGGTTAGCTTGACCGAAAGGAGGAAAACAGAATGATTCAACCATTTACACGTTTAGCTGTAGCAGATAACTCTGGTGCGAAAGAATTGATGTGTATCCGTGTCTTGGGTGGTACTGGACGTCGTGTAGGCCACATCGGAGACGTTATCGTGTGCTCTGTCAAACAAGCAACACCAGGCGGCGTTGTCAAAAAGGGTGACGTTGTAAAGGCGGTTATCGTTCGTACGAAGCGTTCGGTTCGCCGTAAAGACGGTTCCTACATTGCATTTGATGAGAATGCAGCGGTAATCGTAAAAGACGACAAAGGACCACGCGGAACACGTATTTTCGGACCAGTTGCTCGCGAACTTCGCGATAAAGACTTCATGAAAATCGTTTCCCTGGCACCGGAAGTGATCTAACAAGTAATTGCCGCTATAGGCAAGTCTCAGGAGGTGTGACACATGCCACGAATGAAGAAAGTTCTCGAGTCGCATAACAACAAATTGCACGTTAAAAAAGACGACACAGTTATCGTTATTTCCGGTAAGGATAAAGGTAAAAAAGGTCGTGTTATCGCGGCTTATCCTCGTATGAACCGCGTGCTTGTTGAGGGTGTGAACATGGTGAAGAAGCACCAGAAGCCTAACCAAGCTAACCCACAGGGCGGGATCATCGAGCAGGAAGCACCAATCCACGTTTCCAACGTAATGCACGTGGATCCGAAGTCCGGTAAAGTAACACGTATTGGTTACAAAGTATTGGAGAACGGCAAAAAAGTACGTGTTGCAAAACGCTCCGGCGAAATTATTGACTAATCGCTAGGAAAGGAGGTCCATTACTAATGGCAGCTCGCATGAAAGAACGTTTCTTGAACGAAATTACTCCTGCTTTGATGCAGAAGTTCAACTATACATCCGTTATGCAAGTACCTAAAGTAGAAAAAATCGTCATCAACATTGGTATGGGTGAGGCAGTTTCTAACTCTAAGGTCTTGGATTCAGCTGTTGCTGAATTGGAGCAAATTGCAGGTCAAAAGCCTGTCATTACTCGCGCTAAGAAATCCATCGCAGGCTTCAAGCTTCGTGAGGGAATGCCGATCGGTGTTAAAGTAACATTGCGCGGTGACAAAATGTATTACTTCTTGGACAAATTGTTCAACGTTACACTTCCACGTGTACGTGACTTCCGCGGTATCTCCAACAAAGCATTTGATGGACGCGGTAACTACACACTTGGTCTTAAGGAGCAAATCATCTTCCCAGAGATCGAGTATGATAAAATCGATAAAGTTCGCGGTATGGACATCGTTATCGTTACTACAGCGAAAACAGACGAAGAATCCCGTGAATTGTTGACGCAACTCGGCATGCCTTTCGCGAAGTAATGTTCGTAAGGTCGGAAAAGTTCATGATTATGAATGAAAGTATTTAGGAGGTGTCAACACGTGGCAAAAACTTCGATGCTCGTCAAACAACAACGCAACCCGAAGTTCAAAGTGCGTGCATATACACGTTGCGAGCGCTGCGGTCGTCCGCATTCTGTATTGCGTAAATTTAAAATTTGCAGAATTTGTTTCCGCGAATTGGCATATAAAGGCCAGATCCCTGGCGTTAAAAAAGCTAGCTGGTAATCAACCCACTTGCGGGAAGGAGGTTTACACTAATGGTTATGTCTGATCCAATTGCAGATATGCTTACACGCATTCGCAATGCAAATACAGTACGTCATGAGACGGTGGAAATGCCTGCTTCTACTATGAAGAAGCAAATCGCTGAGATTCTGAAGCGTGAAGGTTTCATCCGTGATGCAGAATACATCGATGACAACAAACAAGGGATCATCCGTATCTTCTTGAAATACGGTCAAAACCAAGAGCGTGTCATCACAGGTCTTAAGCGTATCAGTAAACCAGGCTTGCGTGTTTACACGAAGTCTAACGAAGTACCTCGTGTACTTGGTGGTCTTGGTATTGCAATTATCTCAACGTCCAAAGGCGTTGTTACGGATAAAGAAGCTCGTCAAGCTAAAACTGGCGGAGAGGTAGTCTGCTACGTTTGGTAATGAATTGCAGATGATTGGAGGTGCAAGAACACATGTCTCGTATTGGTCGCAAACCAATTAACGTACCAAGTGGTGTTGAGATCACTTTGGTCGACAACGCGATTACGGTTAAAGGACCGAAAGGAACATTGACAAAACCTGTTCATAAGGAAATGCAAGTTTCCGTTGAAGGCAATGAAATCAATGTTGTTCGTCCTTCTGATAATAAACTTCACCGTTCCCTTCACGGAACAACACGCAGCGTCATTAACAACATGGTTAACGGCGTAACAGAAGGTTTCTCCAAGTCTTTGGAGCTTGTGGGTGTTGGTTATCGTGCAAACAAAACAGGTGACAAATTGGTGTTGAACGTTGGATATTCCCATCCAGTTGAAATCACACCTGAGCCAGGCATCGAATTCGAAGTGCCTACTCAAACAAAGATTATCGTTAAAGGTATCGATAAAGAGCGCGTAGGTGCTTATGCAGCGAAGATCCGCTCCGTGCGTGAGCCTGAGCCTTATAAAGGTAAAGGTATCAAGTATGAAGGCGAACGCATCCTGCGTAAGGAAGGTAAAGCAGGCAAGAAGAAGTAAGATCTTGCCTAGCTCGCTTGCCCGTATAGCTTAATTGCTAAACTGAAGGGAGTGAAACATTCGTGATTACAAAAGGCGATAAAAACAAAGCTCGTTTGAAACGTCACCTTCGTGTGCGTAAGAAAATTGAAGGAACGACTGCACGTCCTCGTTTGAACGTATTCCGTTCCTCTAAACATATCTACGCTCAAGTGATTGATGATGCTAATGGCGTGACACTTGCAGCAGCTTCCACTATGGACAAAGAACTTCGTGAGCAAGTTGGTAGTAATGGTGGTAATACTGAAGCAGCACGCAAAGTAGGCGAATTGGTTGCTAAGCGCGCTAAAGATGCTGGTATCTCTGTTGTAGTATTTGACCGTGGAGGATACCTGTATCATGGACGTATTCAAGCATTGGCTGAAGCTGCTCGTGAAGCTGGTCTTGAGTTCTAATCATTGTAAAAAAAGGAGGTTAACGACTTGCGAGTTGATCCAAATACGCTAGAACTGTCTGAAAAAGTTGTTCAAATTAACCGCGTTGCTAAAGTTGTAAAAGGCGGACGCCGTTTTAGCTTTAGTGCACTCGTTGTTGTCGGCGACGGCAAAGGCTGGGTAGGCGCTGGCATCGGTAAAGCTTCTGAAGTTCCGGATGCGATCCGCAAAGGAATCGAAGATGCTAAGAAAAATCTGATTCACGTTCCTTTCGTTGGCACAACAATCCCTCACCAAGTGATTGGTCACTTCGGCGCTGGCCGTGTATTGTTGAAGCCAGCATCTGAAGGTACTGGGGTTATCGCTGGTGGCCCTGTTCGTGCGGTATTGGAGCTGGCTGGTGTAGGCGACATTCTTACGAAATCGCTTGGTTCCGCTAACTCCATGAACATGGTAAATGCAACGCTTGAAGGTCTTTCCCGTTTGAAGACTGCTGAGCAAGTAGCGAAGCTGCGTGGCAAATCCGTTGAGGAACTGTTAGGATAAGGAGGGGACTACGATGGCTAAATTGCAGATTACCCTCGTTCGCAGTCTGATCGGTCGTCCAGAAAATCATCGTAAAACGGTGAACACTTTGGGCCTTCGTAAACTGAATCAGACGGTTGTTCATAACGACAACCCTGCGATTCGCGGCATGGTTAACCAAGTAACTCACTTGGTTAAAGTTGAAGAAATCCAAGGCTAAGCTACGAAGCTTAGCTTCAATGTGTCAAAGACATAAATTTAGTGGCATAAATCATTAAGGAGGTGCGACGAACGATGAAGTTACATGAACTTTCTCCAGCACCTGGTTCCCGCCAAGAGAACTACCGCAAAGGACGCGGTATTGCTTCTGGTAACGGGAAGACTGCAGGTCGCGGTCATAAAGGTCAAAATGCTCGTTCCGGCGGTGGTGTTCGCCCTGGCTTTGAAGGTGGACAGAACCCATTGTACCGTCGTCTGCCTAAGCGCGGTTTCAACAACCCAACTCGCAAAGAGTATGCGGTATTGAATGTGGCTGACTTGAACCGTTTTGCAGCTGGTACTGAAGTTACTCCGGAATTGTTGATGGAGCAAGGCATCGTTAACAACCCAATGAGCGGTATTAAAGTATTGGGTAATGGCGAATTGTCTGTTAGCCTGACTGTTAAAGCTAATAAGTTCTCTCAATCTGCGGTAGAGAAAATCGAGGCTGCCGGCGGTAAATCCGAGGTGATCTAATGTTCAAGACCGTATCCAATATTTGGCGAGTCGAGGATTTAAGACGAAAGATCTTATTTACCCTTATGGTCTTGATCGTGTATCGAGTCGGTTCCTTTATTCCGGTGCCTGGCGTCGATAAGACGGTGTTCGAAACAGCAAACCAAGGTACTGACTTGTTCGCCTTGTTAAATACTTTCTCGGGCGGCGCTTTGTTCAAGTTTTCCATCTTCGCATTAGGGATCATGCCGTACATTACGGCATCGATCATTATGCAGCTGCTTTCCATGGATGTCGTGCCTAAGTTCACGCAATGGTCCAAGGAAGGTGAAGTTGGTAAGCGTAAGATCGCTCAGGTAACGCGTTATGCAACAATCGGCTTAGGTCTCATTCAAGCATTTGGTACAGCGATTGGATTCAACCGCTTGTACGGATTGCAAATGGTTCCGAATGCAACGCTTATGACGTATATCGTCATTGCAATCGTATTGACTGCAGGTACAGCATTCCTGATGTGGTTGGGTGAGCAGATCACCGAGAAGGGAATCGGTAACGGGATTTCGATTTTGATCTTCGCAGGTATCGTGGCGGCTTTCCCGACACATATCGGCCAGATCTATCAATCTCAGTTTGTCGAAAATTCAGGATCTCTGTTCCTTAGCATTGTGAAAGTGCTTGTTATTTTGCTCTTCGTCATCTTCATCATTGTTGGGGTTATCTACATTCAGCAAGGTAATCGCAGAATTCCAGTTCAATACGCAAAACGTGTTGTAGGAAACAAGATGTATGGCGGTCAAAATACCCACATTCCACTCAAAGTGAACGGTGCGGGTGTAATTCCAGTCATCTTCGCAGTATCGTTGCTCATGTTCCCAATTACGATCGCTCAGTTCTGGGCTGACCAATCTTGGGCAAAATGGATTATTAACAACATGTACTACGACAAACCGCTTGGTATGGTGTTGTACGTTCTGTTAATCATCGGCTTTACGTTCTTCTACACGTTCGTTCAAATGAATCCACAGCAAATGGCGGATCAATTGAAGAAGAACGGTGGATACATTCCTGGCATCCGTCCAGGTAAAGCAACAGCAACATACTTGACAAGAGTCATGTCTCGTATTACGCTAGCAGGTGCTTTGTTCTTATCTATCATTTCTGTACTTCCGGTATTCTTCGGCGCTCTTGCTGGGTTGCCACGTGGAGTTCAGATTGGTGGTACTTCCTTGCTGATCGTTGTCGGCGTTGCGCTGGATACGATGAAACAAGTGGAGAGCCAATTGATCAAGCGCCATTACAAAGGTTTTATTAATAAATAGGCAATAGGTTCTGATGGAGCCGTTAAGGCCCCTCGGCACCTATTGTGCTGTTTCTTGCAGAGCAGAGGCTTAACGAATGCCATCGAAAGATAACACTTCCGAAGTAGTTAAGCCTATGCTTACCATAAAGGGAGTGACATTCGATGAACATTCTATTCATGGGGCCTCCTGGGGCAGGTAAAGGGACGCAGGCTGAACGCATTGTTCAAGAGTTCGGTATTCCTCATATCTCCACAGGCGATGCATTCCGTGCAGCGATGCGAGAAGGAACGCCAATCGGCTTAAAGGCAAAGGAATACATGGATAATGGTCTGCTCGTTCCGGATGACGTCACAGTCGGTATCGTGCGCGAACGACTCGCAGCGCCAGACTGTGAACAGGGCTTCCTGTTGGACGGCTTCCCACGTACGTTGGCACAAGCGGAAGCACTTGACGACATCCTTGAAGCCATGGGACGCAAGCTAGATCATGTTGTGAACCTTCATGTTGACCGTGAGCTTTTGCTTGCACGCCTCACTGGCAGACGGATTTGTAAGACTTGCGGTGCAACGTACCATGTCATTTTTAATCCGCCACAACAAGAAGGCATCTGCGATAAGGATCAAGGAGAGCTCTACCAACGTTCCGATGATTCGGAAGAAAAAGTAGGTACTCGCCTCGATGAGTATATCAACAAGACTGCTCCTTTGCTGGACTACTATTCAGAAAAAGGCTTGTTGCGTCAGCTTGACGGGGAGAAGGAAATCGATACGGTGACATCCGAGATCGTATCGCTACTGAGAGGTTAACTCCATGATCATTTGTAAGTCCGAAGTGGAACTTGGCTTCATGAGAGAAGCTGGGCGAATTGTTGCTATGACGCACCGTCTTATGGCGGAGTCCGTCAAACCGGGTATAACAACCCGTGAACTTGATAACATTGCGGAACGGTTCATTCGCAGTCAAGGGGCTACCCCTTCTTTCAAAGGCTATAACGGTTTCTCCGGAAGCATTTGCGCATCAGTTAATGATGAATTGGTGCATGGCATTCCCGGTGATCGCGTCTTAAACGAGGGCGACATCATCAGCATCGACATTGGTGCACAGTATCGTGGATATCACGGTGACTCTGCTTGGACATATGGAGTAGGCACGATCTCAGACAGTGCGAAGAAGCTGCTTGAGGTGACAGAGCGTTCGCTCTATGCCGGACTTGAACTTGTTAAGCCAGATGTTCGTTTATACACGATATCTCATGCTATACAACGTGTGATCGAGGATGCAGGTTTTTCTGTCGTGCGTGAATACGTAGGGCATGGGGTTGGTGCAGATCTGCATGAAGAACCGCAGATCCCAAACTTCGGTACACCTGACCGTGGACCACGGCTTAAGCCGGGTATGACGCTTGCAATTGAACCGATGGTTGTCATCGGAGAGCGTTATGTGAAGACGCTAGCGGACAACTGGACGGTAGTGACGGTGGACGGGACATGGTGTGCTCACTTTGAGCATACTGTAGCTGTAACACCAGATGGTTGCGAGATTTTAACGAAACTTGAAGAGTAGGTGACGGAGATGAAAGACATTCCGACTCCAGTGCTTGGTCAGTTGGTTAAAGTCATTCAAGGTCGTGATGAAGGCTCTTACGCCGTTATCATTGGTATTGAAGAACCGCGATTCGTTATCATAGCGGATGGGGATAAACGAAAGTTTGACCAGCCTAAACGCAAAAACATGCTTCATGTAGAGCTGCAGCAAGCGATAAGTCATGAGGTTGTCGATAGTTTAAAAGAAAGCGGACGGGTTACGAACAGCAAGCTCCGTTACGTGATACAAAACTATACGAAGCAGCTGTCCGCTGCAAATGTGGAAGATAAGGGGGATTAACGTTGGCTAAAGAAGATGTGATTGAAGTCGAAGGAACGGTTATTGAACCGTTGCCCAATGCAACATTCCGTGTGGAACTCGAGAACGGACATCAAATTCTCGCCCATGTTTCAGGAAAGCTGCGGATGCACTTTATCCGTATCCTAACTGGGGACAAAGTGGTCGTACAGTTGTCGCCTTACGATTTGAGCAAAGGTCGCATCACATATCGAAAGTAGCACTCGTCGTGTGAGCAACTTAAGAACTGGGAGGTATTCATCATGAAGGTAAGACCTTCTGTTAAACCTATTTGCGAAAAATGCAAAGTCATTCGCCGCAAAGGTAATGTTATGGTAATCTGTGAAAATCCGAAGCACAAACAAAAACAAGGATAATTTAGAAGGGGGTGTAGCGTAAATGGCTCGTATAGCTGGTGTAGACTTGCCACGTGATAAACGCGTTGAGATCGCCTTAACATACATTTTTGGGATCGGTAAAACAACTTCTCAGAAAGTGATCGCGCAAGCGGGTGTTAACAAAGATACACGCGTTCGTGATTTGACTGAAGAGGAAGTAAACGCAATCCGTGAGGTAATCGACAAGAACATTAAGGTAGAGGGTGACCTCCGCCGTGATATTTCCCTGAACATCAAGCGTTTGGTAGAGATCGGATGCTATCGTGGTATCCGCCATCGCCGTGGCTTGCCTGTTCGTGGTCAACGTACTAAAACTAATGCTCGTACACGCAAAGGCCCTCGTCGTACGGTAGCGAATAAGAAGAAGTAAGGAGGGATAAGTAGCAATGGCTAAACCAAAAAAAGCAGTTCGTACTAAACGTCGTGACCGTAAAAATATTGAATCTGGCGTAGCACACATCCGTTCTACGTTCAACAACACGATCGTAACGATCACAGATCCGCATGGTAATGCAATTTCTTGGGCGAGCTCCGGCGGTTCCGGATTCAAAGGTTCGCGTAAGTCTACTCCATTCGCAGCTCAGCTCGCTGCTGAAACAGCTGCTAAAGCTGCAATGGAACATGGTATGAAAACAGTTGAAGTTATGGTTAAAGGTCCAGGCGCAGGCCGTGAAGCTGCCATCCGTTCCTTGCAAGCTGCAGGATTGGAAGTTAGCATGATCAAAGACGTAACTCCAATTCCGCACAACGGCTGCCGTCCGCCAAAACGTCGCCGCGTATAATTCATACGCGGGGCGCTTATGTCGTATATAACTAACGCCTGTTGGTAATAATGGTTGTTTAGGCATTACTGCACGAATAAACCGACCGTAGGTGTATAGAAGGTAACGTGAGCGACGTTTTGAAGGAGGGTTATAGAGTGATTGAGATCGAAAAACCGAAAATCGAAACCGTAGAGGTCAATGAGGAAGGATCATATGGCAAGTTCGTGGTAGAACCGCTTGAGCGCGGCTATGGCACAACATTGGGGAACTCCCTTCGCCGTATTTTGCTGTCCTCCCTGCCAGGTGCAGCTGTTACATCTGTTCAGATTGATGGCGTACTGCATGAGTTCTCGACAATTCCTGGTGTCTATGAGGACGTTACAGAGATTATCTTGAACTTAAAAGCACTCTCGCTCAAAATCCACTCCGATGAAGAGAAAATTCTTGAGATCGATGCGGATGGCGAAGGTGTAGTAACAGCAGGTGACATTCGTGCGGATAGCGATGTGGAAATTTTGAACCCGGATCTCCGCATTGCAACTTTAGCTGAAGGTTCTAGACTACACATGCGCATTTATGCGAATCGTGGACGTGGCTTTGTTCTTGCTGACCGCAACAAGCGTGACGATCAACCTATTGGAGTCATTCCAGTAGATTCGATCTATACGCCTATCTCTCGTGTGAACTACAGTGTAGAGAATACGCGTGTTGGTCAAGTAACGAACTACGACAAGCTTACGCTTGAAGTCTGGAGCGATGGCAGCATTCGACCTGAGGAAGCGGTAAGCCTCGGCGCTAAGATTCTTACAGAGCACTTGATGCTATTCGTAGGACTTACTGACGAAGCGAAAGACGCTGAGATCATGGTTGAAAAAGAGGAAGATAAGAAAGAGAAAGTGCTCGAGATGACCATCGAAGAGCTCGATCTCTCTGTTCGTTCCTATAACTGTCTAAAGCGTGCGGGCATTAATACAGTTCAAGAGCTGATCACGAAGACGGAAGAAGACATGATGAAGGTTCGTAACTTGGGCCGCAAGTCTTTGGAAGAGGTACAAGAGAAGCTTGAAGAGCTGAACTTAGGTCTGCGTAAAGAAGATTAATACGGGACTAGGTACAGAGAAGGAGGGGAAACTATTATGGCATACCAAAAGTTAGGTCGTGATTCCAGCGCTCGTAAAGCGTTGTTCCGTGACTTGGTAACTGATTTGTTCTTGTATGAGCGTATCGAAACGACTGAAGCTAAAGCGAAAGAAGTTCGTTCTATCGCTGAAAAGCTGATCACTAAAGCTAAAAAAGGTGATCTTCATGCTCGTCGTCAAGTTGCTGCATTCGTTCGCCGCGAGACGGTTGATGGAGAAAAAGATGCAATCCAAAAGCTTTTCTCCGATATCGCACCTCGTTATGCTGAACGTGCAGGTGGCTATACTCGCATCATGAAACTGGGACCTCGCCGTGGCGACTCCGCGCCTATGGTTTACTTGGAACTGGTTGACCGCGCGTAATTGCATGCTTGATGCGCACGATATGAGGACTGCTTCAGCAGTGTGAAAGAAGGCTCCCTTAGAGGAGCTTTTCTTTTTGTCATGCTAGGAATCCTACTATCATGTAATCGGCAGTTTCGGAGGGTAGTATGAGAAATATTGGAATGACTGTTGCCTATGAGGGCACTGCTTATTGCGGCTTTCAGGCACAGCCTGAAGATCCAACTGTTCAAGGTTGTATTGAGGCGGTGATAAAGCAGCTTACTGGCGAAACGATATCGATCTTGGCATCTGGGCGTACGGATGCAGGCGTTCATGCTCAAGGACAAGTCTTCAACTTCCTAACGGAGTCGCAGATTCCCGTTGAACGATGGATGATTGCCATGAATTCCAGGCTGCCTAAGGATATCGTAATAACAGAGGTATGGGAGGCTCCACTAGACTTTCATTCTCGTTATTCGGCGAAACGCAAGACGTATCGTTACTCCATCTATTCGGAACGTGTTCCGGATCTATTTACGCGTAGAACGGAGCTCTTTCATCCACGGCCTCTTAAGATTGACGCGATGAAGGAAGCGATGTCGTATTTCGAAGGAGAGCATGACTTTACGTCTTTCGCTTCGCCGAAGTCGACCAAGACTTCCAATATTCGCACCATCTATCAATCCTGGCTGGAGCATGAGCCAAGCTGTACGGGGCATCCGGATCGAGGCAGGATACATCTTTATATCACCGGCAACGGCTTTCTTTACAATATGGTGCGTATTATCGCAGGAACCGTACTTCAAGTTGGTCAAGGCAAGCGTAGACCTGATCAAATTCCTGAGATTATTCAAGCTCGAGATCGTTATAAAGCAGGTCCTACGGCAGTACCATGTGGGCTTATGCTCTGGAAAGTAGAGTATGATGGTTTAGAGCGGTTGTAATACGGTATTATCGTAAAAAACAACTTGCATAAATGCCCGGATTCCTGTACAATAAATTTTGTGTTTCTTTACGGCTTCCCACGGCCCCCAGTAAAGAGACACAACAAGAGAAGTACCTTTTTTGGATATGTAATTACGTAACTGAATGACATATAAAGTGAACTTGAATTTGTAAAGCACCCTTAGGTCGCAGCAAATGATTAGAGGAGGATTATTCTCATGCGTACGACATATATGGCGAAACCAGCTGAAGTAGAACGCAAATGGTTCGTTATTGATGCTGAAGGAAAGACGCTTGGTCGTCTTGCTACTGAAGCAGCGGCTTTAATCCGCGGTAAGCATAAGCCAACATTCACACCACATGTGGATGGCGGTGACTTCGTAGTTATCATCAACGCAGACAAAATTGTATTGTCCGGTAAGAAACTCACTGATAAGAAATACTATCGTCACTCCTTGCATCCAGGTGGATTGAAAGTGACAACAGCTCAAGAAATGTTGGCTAACAAGCCTGAGCGTATGATCGAGCTTGCTGTTCATGGTATGTTGCCAAAGACTCGTATGGGTAACAAAATGAAGCTTCGTTTGAAAGCATATGCTGGCGCAGAGCACCCACATCAAGCACAACAACCTGAAGTTTACGAACTTCGCGGTTAATTAAAAGGGAGGACAGTTTCATGGCACAAGTACAATACTATGGGACAGGTCGTCGTAAGCATTCCGTAGCGCGTGTTCGCCTTGTACCAGGTGAAGGCCGCATCGTTATCAATAAACGTGACCTTAATGAATACTTCGGTTTGGAAACTTTGAAGTTGATCGTAAAACAACCTCTGAACCTTACAGAGACAGTTGGTAAATACGATGTGTTGGTTATCGCTCATGGTGGCGGTATCTCCGGTCAAGCAGGCGCAATTCGTCACGGTATCTCCCGTGCGTTGCTCAAAGCGGATCCTGAGCTTCGTCCAGCATTGAAAAAAGCTGGCTTCTTGACTCGTGACCCACGTATGAAAGAACGTAAGAAATACGGACTCAAAGCTGCACGTCGTGCGCCTCAGTTCTCGAAACGTTAATATCCTGTTTACAGGATTGCAAACCCCGAATCATATGGTTCGGGGTTTTTTATATGGCAAAATTCATATACTCTTTAGCAGTTCTTTAACAAAGTCGACATCCATTGGGTTACTTTGACAAGGGGACTGTGATACATTTTCCATTGTGTGATGAATCTTTTTCAATGGAGGATTGATATTTTGAAGAGTATGCTGAAGGCAATGGTTTCAAAGAAATCGATGATGTTTGTTTTGACGTTCCTATTGGTGTTCAGTGTCCCGCTATCGACTGCGCTTGCGGCTGACGGAGAAAATGTCATTTCTCCAATGGGGGCAGGAGAATGGGATTACTTGGGGTCATCGACATTTGTCACGACAAGCGCTCAAGCGAAATCTGCTGGGGGAGACTTCTTAATTTGCTTAGAATCAGGTCCTTCTGGATACTATAATTTGTATGAGTATGACCCCGATAATGCTGACGACCGCGTCGGATATGTATATTTATACCCGGGTGCTTGTGGAGCGTTTCGCAGCATTGGCGGCTTTGTAGATGGTGACAACAAACGAGCAGAGTTCTACGTATATAAGGCGTTTGGCGGAACAGCAACGATATCATTTTACGACTAAGGACTAGTATTCAAGCTGATGATGCACCTCTCTCCATAATGGAGGGAGGTTTTTTACTATGTTTGAAGAATGGACTATAGAATGAACTTTTCCATCAGATGGGAGCGTGTAGACTGTGGATCATACCAAGCTTGAACATCACATGACGGTGCATGCAGATAATAAAGCCAAGCAGGATCGAGCTTATTGGCTGGATTGTCTAGATCGTTTATCTCGACCAATTTTGGAAGCGCTAGCAGAAGATCGCTTGAAGGAGATTATGCCCGTTGAATCCTCTGGCAAGGATAGGGCCTTATACACCCACCTAGAGGCGCTAGGACGTCTATTATGCGGCATTTCACCGTGGCTGGAAGCTGAGGGTGGGGATGAGCGTGAGCAGGCGCTGAGAGCCGAATTGCGGCAGCTTACTACAAGAGCATTAGAACACGCGTTTAACCCTGAAGCCAAAGACTATATGAACCTTTCGCAAG
Source organism: Paenibacillus sp. 1001270B_150601_E10 (assembly GCF_015558675.1). Taxonomy (GTDB): domain Bacteria; phylum Bacillota; class Bacilli; order Paenibacillales; family Paenibacillaceae; genus Paenibacillus_B. The sequence continues at coordinate 55,773 of NZ_JADMOL010000020.1, forward strand.
GCTATCAACCGATTGTCGATACTGCATTTCTTTGCGAAGCTTTCTTGCGTGCGCCAAATGTACTCTGGCATCAGCAGAGTAAGGGTGTAAAGGCTAACTTGATCCAAGGTTGGAAGCAAACCCGCAGTAGAAAACCGCATTTTAACAATTGGCTGTTGTTTTCGGGAATGATAGAGGCTGCATTGTATGCCTTTCAGCAGGATGATTGGGATCCGATGAGGATTGATTATGGCATCAAGCAGCATGAACAATGGTATGTAGGCGATGGCGTTTATGGAGATGGTGTGAACTATCATGCCGATTATTACAACAGCTTTGTCATCCAACCCATGCTGATCGATATCTTGGATACAGTTGGGGAGGTATATCCGGATTGGTCGAATCGTTTTGAGAAAATGAAAATACGGGCACAGCGGCATGCAGAGCAGCTGGAGCGCATGATCTCGCCTGACGGAACGTTTCCACCGATCGGTAGATCCATTGCATACCGTACAGGTGCCTTTCATCTGCTGGCACAATTGGCATGGAAAAAAGAGCTGCCTAGTACGCTGCAGCCAGCTCAGGTTAGAGGTGCGCTCACAGCTGCGATGAAGCGTTGTTTTGACGCTCCACACACATTTGATGAACAAGGGTGGTTGACAATCGGCTTAAGCGGACATCAGCCAGGCTTAGGCGAAGAATACATCTCAACGGGCAGCCTTTACTTATGTTCAACAGTTCTGCTTCCTCTAGGCCTCCCTATAGATGATCCTTTCTGGACAGGTGAAGCCGAATGGACGTCAAAGCTCATCTGGTCAGGCAAAGATTATGCAGCTGATCATGCCCTGCATCATTAATCCCATTCGTTTACAAACCGGTGCTTAGGCACCGGTTTATTTTTTGCTGAATATACTTTGTATCAGAATGAAAAAAAGCAATTGACAATTAGAGGAAATTTTATTACACTAAATTCATTAAACATACCAAAATAGTAGGGATTAATAATGGAGGATAGGGCTTTATGAATTTATTAGAGAAAGAAGCGTTAATCCATGAGCGTGCCGTTCACTTTGAGACGGCGTCCCCGGAAGAAGTCATTGCCTGGGCTGTTGACACGTTCCCGAATCTCACATTTGCCTGCAGCTTTGGGGCAGAGGATGTTGTGATTGTTGATATGCTGCAGAAGATCAGTCCATCGACAGATATTTTTTATCTTGATACTGATTTTCATTTTGATGAGACCTATGAGACCCGTGACCGCATCGCTTCCCACTACAACTTTGAATTCAACCGCGTAAGTCCTCTAATTACCCCAGATGAACAAGCCGAACAATTTGGACCCGAACTGTGGAAGTCTAGCCCGAACACCTGCTGCAATATTCGTAAAGTAGAGCCGTTAACTCAAGTGTTGAGCAAGTATGATGCATGGATTACGGGGATTCGCCGCGATCAAGCCCCAACGAGAGCCAATGCGAAAAAGATTGAGTATGATACGAAGTTTGGACTTGTGAAGTTCAATCCTCTTGCAGCATGGACCTCAGAGGATGTATGGGCTTATATTAAAGCGAATCAAGTCATCTATAACCCGCTGCACGATAAGAGCTTCCCAAGCATCGGATGCAAGTATTGCACAAGACCTGTTCTAGATGGGGAAGATCCTCGTGCAGGACGCTGGTCTAACTCCGAGAAGATTGAATGCGGACTTCACCAAGGATGAGAGGAGTAAGAAGCATGACAGCGATCAAGCCACACGGTGGACAATTAATAAATCGACTTGTACAAGGAGAGGCAAAGAGCTCTCTGCTAACGCAATTAACGGATGCACCTGTTATTCCCATTAACCGGTGGACGATCTCTGATCTTGATCTCATAGGCGTAGGAGCGTTCTCGCCGCTGACGGGATTTATGAATCAAGAGGATTATGACAGTGTCGTCTCTTCAATGAGACTCAGCAATGGCGTCGTATGGTCGATTCCAATTACGCTTGCTGTTCGCCCTGAAGTTGCACAGAGCCTCCAAATTGGTGCGCTGGCTGCACTTGTTGGCGAGGAAGACCAAATCACGTACGGATCGATTAAAGTGGAATCGATATATGAGATCGATCCGCTGCATGAGGCCGTAAATGTGTTTAAAACCTCGGATACGGCTCACCCTGGTGTACAGAAGCTCCTAGAGCGCCCGACAACAGTTGTAGGCGGCAGTATCCAGCTTATTCAGCGTCCAAAGCCTGAACGCTTTGAGGAATACTATTATGACCCAGCAGAGACGAGAAGATTGTTTGCGGAGCGTGGATGGCAGACAGTTGTCGGCTTCCAGACGCGCAATCCTGTGCATCGTGCACATGAATATATCCAGAAGAGCGCCATGGAAATCGTCGATGCATTGTTCCTTAACCCGCTAGTCGGCGAAACCAAATCCGACGACGTACCGGCAGACGTGCGAATGAAAAGCTATTTGGCACTGCTTGAAGGCTACTATCCGAAGGATCGAGTGTTCCTAGGGGTATTCCCGGCCGCCATGCGCTATGCAGGGCCAAGAGAAGCGATATTCCATGCGATTGTTCGTAAAAACTATGGCTGTACCCACTTTATTGTGGGAAGAGACCATGCGGGGGTTGGCGACTACTACGGCACATACGAAGCACAGGAGATTTTCCGTCGCTTTGAGCCAGAGGAGTTGGATATTACGCCTCTATTCTTTGAGCATAGCTTCTTCTGTACCAAGTGCGGCAACATGGCTTCCAGCAAGACCTGCCCTCATTCCAAAGAAGATCATTTAACCTTATCCGGAACGAAAGTAAGAGCGTTGTTACGGGATGGCATCTGCCCGCCGCCAGAGTTTTCAAGACCAGAAGTCGCGGAAATTCTGATCGAAGGCATGCAAGAGCAGCCAGCTAGCGTGTAAGATTAATAGTGTTAACCATTAACAGAGCGAATGTATCCTTCCTTAAAGAAGGGGTGCATTCGCTTTTTTACATAGAGTGACTCATCTTGGTATAAAAGGGTCATCATCGTATAAGGACATGTGTATATTTGTCCTTCTCCCCCCATATAGATGAATGAGGGTATGGACAGGAGGTCGGTTCGTGCGATGCCAAAAAAGACGAGGAAAAACTTCATTCTATGGGTCTCGCTTAAAAGAGTAAGACAATGGGCGATCAGCCTAATATTAATTGCTGCTGTTCTAGTCATCATCATGGTGGATATTCCGACAGAGAAGACCTGGACCAATTGGACCTTGCCGCTTGCAGGAAAAGTCATTGCCTTAGATGCAGGGCACGGCGGTCCTGACGGAGGAGCCTCCAGCAAACAAGGCGTCATCGAGAAAGACATCAATCTTGCGATCACGCTTCATCTACGCGATTATTTGCAGCAGGCAGGAGCAGTCGTTGTCATGACGAGAGAAACAGATGTGGATCTGGCTAACGAGGGAACCAGGGGATATTCTAAGCGGAAAGCAGAAGACTTGAAGAAGCGGGTACAGCTCATTCAAGATAAAAAGGCAGAATTGCTCGTAAGCATCCACATGAACAGCATTCCGTCCAATAAGTGGAGCGGCGCCCAAACCTTCTATTCGGATAATCTGGAGCAGAATCAAAGCCTTGCTTATTTTATTCAAGAAGAAATTAAGCGCAATCTTGAAAATACAGATCGTGTAGCAAAGCCGGATGATCGTGATCTCTATATGCTAAAACATATGAATATTCCGTCAGCTCTGGTTGAAGTAGGCTTCTTATCCCATCCTGCAGAGTCTCGCATGCTTGCTGATGACGAATATCAAATCAAAGTGGCCGCCTCAATCTATAAAGGGATACTAAGATACGTATCAGGCGAGTCCATCTCCCATCATTAATATGCTATAATAAAGCCGATGGAGGAAAGAAATACCTATTATGCATAGATAGAGATGGGGTGTGCATCTTGATTACACGCGAGCAAATAGTTGAGGCACTTATAGACCTAGTCGAGCCAACCAGCTGCAGATCCTTCGCGGAGCTGCAGTGGATCCGAGACGTGATGATTAAGCCGGAGCAAGTATCCATGACCATCGTGTTATCTCCGGATGCAGCAGATGCATCTGTTCGAGAACAGGTAACGGAAGCTGCAAAGGCCAAACTTGCATCGATTGGAGTGGAACAAGCTCATATTCGCATCCGCCTGGCATCTGAGCAAGAATTAGAGCAGGCAGGACTGCGTGAGCCTAAGAGCTCGGTAACCCGTGATCCGCATGCTCCACAAGGGCATGGAGCCAATCTTGAAGAACTCAGTCCATTATTGAACCCAGAACGGAATGTCACGTTTATCGCTGTTGCCAGTGGTAAAGGCGGAGTAGGCAAGTCTACCGTTACGGTAAACCTGGCGGTTGCAATGTCACGCTTAGGGAAAAAAGTAGGGCTTATAGATGCCGATATTTACGGCTTTAGCGTTCCAGACATGATGGGAATAGAAGATCGCCCGATCGTTGAGAACGAGCGAGTGATTCCGATTGAGCGATTTGGCGTTCAAATTATGTCCATGGGCTTCTTTGTTGAAGATAACAGCCCAGTCGTATGGCGTGGTCCGATGCTTGGCAAGATGCTTCGCAATTTCTTTGCTGAAGTGGCTTGGGGAGACCTGGATGTTGTCTTGTTGGACTTGCCGCCAGGCACTGGAGATGTTGCCTTGGATATACATCAGATGATCCCACAAAGTAAGGAGATAATCGTAACAACACCACACGGCACAGCAGCATTTGTTGCGGCTAGAGCAGGGACGATGGCAATGTCCACAAACCATGAGATTATTGGCGTAGTCGAAAACATGGCATATATGCAGTGTGGAAAATGCGGCGAGAAGGAATATGTATTCGGGAGAGGCGGCGGAGGAAAGCTTGCTGAGGCACTGCATGTGCCGCTGCTTGCTCAGATTCCGCTAGGGGCAGCGGACAATCATCCGCAAGAGCCGGATTTCTCTCCGTCGGTCTATAAGGCAGATCACACGATCGGCCAAATGTATATCGAGCTTGCGCAATCATTAATTGATCGCGGACAAGTATAGTGAAGTTATTGCATCATCACCTTTAGTGTAAAAAAAGGGAGCCTATACAGGCTCCCTTTTATATTCGACGGGCCTTGTGGTAAAAAACGTAAGACCATACATTCTTATTGGCTGCCGCCACCGCCGCCGCCAGAATCTCCGCCACCGCCACCACCGCCGGAACCGCCTTCACCATCTTGACCGCCTCCACTTTGGCCTTGTTGGCCTTGCTGCTCAGAGCCTTGCTGTTTCGGTTCAAGCTCTTCCTTCACAACTTTAGACAGAAGCTCCATGACCTGCAGCTTAAATAGCGGAGTATTCATGGATTCCTTCATAATAGCCATAAGCTGCTTGCGATACTCAGGTGTTTTCATGATGTCCAAGTAAGACTTCATGAGGTCAGGAGACTTTAGAACATCTCCCACGGCTTGTTGATAAGCGGGATCCTTAATGAGTTCCTTATGAAGCTGTTTATTATCCTTATTGATGACCTTGGCGAATTCTGCTGCAAACTTTGGATCCTTCATGATCTTTTCAAATTCCTTTTGATAATCAGGAGAAACAAGGGTGTCCTTTACGGCCAGTCGAATTTGTTCTTGAGCCTGCTGGATATTGACAGACTGCATTTGCATGGAACCGCTTTGCGAGGACTGAATTGCTTTTTGAGCTTCTTCTGTCTTGAGAATATCGACGACCATCGACTTCATCTCTTTATAATCCATTTGACCGCTTGAGGCTTGCTGCTCCTGAGCACACCCAGATAGAAGCAGCAATATCGCAAGCCATGGAACGACTCCTCGAATGATGGCAGATCTCATCGGCTGATCTCCTTTCAATAAACCTTCTTCACGCGTAGTATGTCGTAACAATTTATGAATTATGTTGAACAGCAATAGTTTTTTGTTGAGTCTACTGGTAAAATAATGAATATTCTGGAGGTGGAGCACCGTGAATATTAAAAAATGGATGCATTTATTTTGGACATCCCTCTGTGTTGGCGGAGGGCTAATGCTGCTTACAGGCTTGTCCATGCAGCTATTCCAACAAGAGCTGTCGAACATGAGAGGAGCGGGGGATATCCTCATTAATGTCCTTCAGCTAATATTTAGCGGATTCATGATCAGTGTATATGCGCAGATGGGCTTTTTTGCATACCTGACCTTGAATTATATCGCTCTAGGCTTTTTTAAGAAAAGCTGGCTTTACATTCAAGTGATATTGACTGTATTCGTACTGCTTGATGTTATGTTCTTAAGAACCATGCTGGGGGGCAATGGTAAGCTTCAAACGGATATCATTTTAGGGATAGCACTGCTCGTGATCGCGTTTATCGTTTCAAGATTTAAGGTGCGCGCGACGAATAAGTCGGCATTTATTCCAACGATGTTCTTTATGATTGCAGGCACTGCGGTCGAAACCTTATCGGCACTTAATATTAGTAACTTGGCAACATGGTTTGTCTTTATTCCACTTGTTGCTTGTAATGCGCATCAAATTCTTATTCTTCATAAATTGGTTGGCCAAAATGGAAAAGCCAGCCCCGTGGAAGCCAGTCCAGCAGCTTCGTAATGCTTTAATACCCATAACGTCAAAAAGAGCTGATCCTCATAATCAGCTCTTTTTTGTCTTATATTGTGAAGGAAGGTTTCGATCAATTAATGGCTTTATAAACCATTTGCCATTTCAAGCTGCTCCATAAGCATCGCTTGATCTTGTATGGTCTTGTCCTTCATTTCCGTTTGCTGCAATAACTCAGAGACCGTTACGAATTCATACCCTTGTGCGCGAAGCTGATCGATGATGACAGGAAGGGCGAGGTGAGTCTGCTTGCAGGAGTCACTGGCATGCAGGAGTACGATGTCGCCTGGATGTGCCTTTTTCATCACGCGATTGACAATGGCATCGACGCCTGGGTTTTTCCAGTCAAGTGAATCTGTATCCCATTGAATAACCTTGTAGTTAAGCTGTTCTGCAATCGTAAGGACTCTCTTGTCAAAATCACCGTTTGGCATACGGATTAAATTAGGCTCCTTACCGGTCAGATCAGAAAGGATCTGATGCGCGGTTGAGATTTGCTTGCGAATTTCATCGTCGCTTAAGCTGCTGTAGTTTACATGCTTGTGCCCGTGGCTGCCGATCTCATAACCAGCATCCATGATTTTTTTGACAAGATCAGGATGGGTCTTGCTCCATGGAGATGACAGGAAAAAGGTGCTTTTCTTTACTCCCTTTTGCTCGAGAACGTCAAGAATCGGCTGTGTTCTGGTTTCACCCCAACTGATGTCAAAGGTTAGAGCAATAAGTTTCTTCTCGGTTGGAACACTGTAAATAGCTGATGGGCTTCCTTCTGAGAATACAGTGATGTTGTCACTCTCCACATAGACGACACCCGCGGCAAATATGGCGGCGACGACAAGGAAGAAGACGCGTTTAATTTTCTTGCCACTGAACACATAAAAAGAACTCATGCCATGTGCGCTCCTCTCGTACGTAGCGATTAGCGGCAGGCCATCTATGGCTTGTCACGCTTGTTTAATACACTGTATGCTTGAAGGATGGAATTATGACAAACAACATGGACTTGCTTAATGAAGCGGGATAAGAAGGTCTGAGAGTAGAAAGGGGACGAATATGTTAAGCTTTAAAGCCTTTATCCGATCTCTAATGGAGATCAAATGGTATATTGTCGCATCTGCGCTTCTTATGGTCGTGGGCTATATCATAGGGAATCGATCAACTGCACTAGAGGAATTTCTAATGGGGCAGCTAGAGGCACTTAAACAATTGCAGCAGCAGATGGCTCAATCACCTAATCAAGAGCTGTCTTTTTTTATCACCATCTTCTATAACAATGCAATCAAGTCTGTATTAATTATGTTTGCAGGCATTATAGGCGGTATAATACCCGCAGCATTTTTGGTGATTAACGGAATGGTGCTTGGGCTATTGCTCCGAATCATGAGCGCTGCCGGTGTCGATATAACGACCGTTGTGGTGAAGGGGCTGCTGCCGCATGGCATCCTAGAGATTCCGGCTATTATTATCGCAGCGGCCTTTGGCTTGCGCTTTGGTATTCTGATATTCCAGCGCATGTCGGCGCAATATCGTTCTAATCCTTTAAACTTAACAATTGGCCTTTGGTCGAAGAAGACAGCAGCTGCTGCCGTATGGATAACCTTCATATTGCTGATTGCAGCGATTATTGAGAGCACGATAACGTTCTGGCTGATGTCTGCTGCTTAAAGTGGAGCGGGATTTGATGTAGAATACGGCAGCTAACAGTCGATAAGTATGGAAGGGTCAGGATAAAATTCTCAAAAAATGAGCATAACAGTAAAGCGGCATTCATGAGATGCATGCGCGAACGCCATAGCGTGATGTGCAATGTATAGGGTGATGTCGCTTTTCCTCTCTTATGGGGGGGTGACACTATAGATGGATTGTTTTGAGGAGGCTGCAATGTCGTGCTAGGTTTTCTGTTTAATGAGAAAGAGTGTAAAGAGCTAGGTTATATGCTACGCAAGGAGCTTGACGAAATGCTGCTGGATTTGTCCGATCAACGCTTAGACCGTGATGTGAGAAGAGCCATCGCGACACGATATCGCACTGTGTTCCGGATGTACGCACGTATTGCAAGCCCTAAAGACTTGTCACGGTATGCCCGCAATCACCGCTTTATTCAGAACAATTAACCCTTAGAACAGGTTAGTGCAAAAAAATAAGAAAAAGGGTTGACGTAAATTGTAGTTTTATGATAAATTAATTTTCGTTCCTTTCTTGAGGGAAAAACGAAAGTAAAACTTCTTTCGAATAAACATTGAAAAAAAGATGTTGACTTCTCGAAAAGAACATGATATATTATAAAAGTCGCCGCTGATGAGGCGGTGAGCAAAAGAAAGTAACTAACTTTGTTCTTTGAAAACTGAACAACGAGTGAAACATTATTGAGAATTACATTCTCGTCAGCAATACAAATGAGCAAGTCAAACACTTAATGTGAACTTTGTTCGATTCTTGAATCGGCAAACAAAATTCGCTTTTATGGAGAGTTTGATCCTGGCTCAGGACGAACGCTGGCGGCGTGCCTAATA
>NZ_JADMOL010000021.1 GCF_015558675.1 Paenibacillus sp. 1001270B_150601_E10
TGATGCAATTGGATCAGCTGCCGCTGACACGAAGCGGTAAGCTGGATCGCAAGGCTCTCCCTGAACCGGAGCGTATCCAAAGCGATTCTTATATAGCGCCGAGGGATGAGATGGAACAGATGCTGGTTGATGCCTTCCAAGACATCTTAGGCGTCGATCAGATCAGCATCGATGACAGCTTCTTTGATCTAGGGGGCCATTCCCTGCGTGCAGCAAGACTTATGAGCACGCTGGATCGATCATTCGGCCTTCGTCTATCCTTGCGCGAGATCTTGGAAGAGAAGACGGTACGAAACATTGCCCAGCACTTGAAAATGAAGCAAGCAAGCCCACAGCAAGAGTCACTATTCATGCAGCTTGCGGTTGCTGTCGAAGAGGAGGTTTGATTCCGAATGAGCCGAAAGTTTAGAATGAGCTCCGCTCAAAAGAGATTATTTGTCATGGATCAGTTGCAGCCAGCGAGCATTACGTACAATATCCCCATTCTCTTAAAAGCGAATGGAGAATTGGACCCTGCTCGATTGAACGAAGCCTTGAATCAGCTGTGCAAGCGCCATGAGCTGCTTAGAACTCATTTTGTCCATATCAAAGACAAGTTTCTTCAAGTTATCGAGGACGAGGTTCACTTTGAGCTCGAGTATGGAGAGGGTTCGCTCGAGAATGTGCAGCAGGGCTTCCAGCAGTTCATTCGTCCCTTTGACTTAAGCAAAGCACCGCTTATGCGAGCAAAGATCGTTCAAGTGGAGCATAACGAGAGCGTACTGATGCTGGACATTCCCCATATCATTTTCGACGATGGCTCAACAGGTGTGCTGCTTGATGAACTATCACAGCTGTATAATGGGGAGCTTCTGCCAGAATTGCGTGTTCAATACAAGGATTTCAGTGCTTGGCACAATGCGAGAGATTGGATGGTGCAGGAACATTATTGGCTTCATGAGTATGAGAACGAATTTCCTGTATTGGAATTGACTACGGACTATTCACGTCCCATGGAGCAAAGCTTCGCAGGCGATCGAATCGCTTCTTACTTAAATGATAAGGTAAAGACAGGTGTTAAGGTTCTTAGCAAGCGCACGGGAGCAACAGATTACATGATCCTGTTGTCTATCTTCATGCTTCTCCTTAGCCGCTATAGCCGTCAGCAGGATATCGTGGTCGGCAGTCCAATCGCAGGCCGAGTCCATCCTGATTCACAGCAGATGATGGGAATGTTTGTGAACACGCTTGCGATTAGGGGACAGCTAAGACCAGAAGATTCATTCGAAACTTGGGTGCACGCCATGAAGGAGAAGTGCCTAAGAGCGTATGAGCATCAGGAATATCCTTTTGAGCTGTTGGTTGAAAAAGTAATAGAGGAACGAGATCCGGCACGTCATCCGATGTTTGATGTGATGTTTGCCTTAAATCATGAAGCGGAGGCCCTCACGATTGGGGGCATGGAGCTTGCGCCGCTCGAATTCAACTTCAAGGTTGCCAAGTTTGATTTAACCGTTAGCATGCAGGAAACGAGCTCGGGATATGTGCTCGATTGGGAGTACTGCTCGGCCTTATTCAAGCAGGAGACGATTGAACGAATGGCTGTTCATTTTGAAGCGCTGCTAGAAGACGCCTTAAGCAGGCCGCATGTGCCGCTGGCTGAATTGTCGATGATGACAGCGCAGGAGCAGGCTCAGGTGATGCACAGATTCAATGAGACGGAGCATCCTTATCCGCAGGGACTAACGGCCATTCAAATCTTTGAAAGCCAAGTAGCGGACGCTCCAAACCGCGTAGCCGTGGAGTTCAATGGGCAGCAGCTTACGTATAAGGAGCTGAATGCGAGAGCAAACAAGGTCGGACGCAGGCTGCGAGCGTTAGGCGTTGGACCAGACTGTATCGTCGGGCTTGTGATAGGCCGCTCGCTTGAGATGATCATCGGCATGTACGGCATCTTGAAGGCGGGAGGCGCTTATCTGCCGATCGATCCCGCCCATCCAATCGACCGCATTCGCTATATGCTTGCCGACAGCAAAGCACCTGTTGTGCTGATTGGACCTGGTGGGGAGCAGGTTCGAGAGTCTCTCTTTGATAGGGTCGAGGTGGTTGACCTCATAGCATTCGAGCATGGGTCGCATGAGCAAGGATCGCAGGAGAACCTTGAGCAGCTGACAGAGCCGCATCACTTAGCCTACGTGATTTACACATCAGGGACGACGGGACAGCCGAAGGGAGTCATGATTGAGAACCGAAGCCTCGTCCATCTTGCCGAGTGGCAGCGAGTCGAAGGAGAGATGAATGAGCACAGCGTGATGCTCCAGAAATCAACCTATATTTTCGATGCTGCCGTGTGGGAAATCTTCTCCAGCGGACTCACTGGCGCCAAGCTCATGATGGTCACGGAGTCCGAGAATGAGGATCCGGAACTGCTCTTGAACCTGATACAGAAACAGCAGGTAACGGACGCACTCATTGTCCCGTCTGCCTTCCGCATGCTGCTTGACTACGCAGAGGTTCACGGCAAGGAAGAGGCGCTTCGGGCATTCAAGCGAATCTATCTGGGAGCAGAGCCGGTTACGCCTGATCTGCTTGAGCGGTACACCCGTCTTACGGGTCATGGGGTTGAACGATTAACGAATCTGTACGGCCCAACAGAGGCGACGGTATGCGTTACCTCGCTACGATTCCAGCCTGAGGATCGTTATGCTGCGATACCAATTGGGAAGCCGCTGTGGAATACGCAGATCTATGTGATGAACGGCCGTTCCCTATGTGGCGTTGGTGTTCCCGGCGAGCTGTGCGTGGGTGGAGCAGGGCTTGCGCGAGGGTACTTGAATCGGCCAGAGCTTACGGAAGAGAAGTTTGTCAATCATCCATACCGAGAAGGCGAGCGGTTGTATCGAACGGGAGACCTTGCGCGCTGGACAGCCGAAGGGAATTTGGAGTACTTGGGCCGAATTGGAGAGCAGGTCAAGATTCGCGGCTTCCGAATCGAACTGGGTGAGATTGAGAGCAGGCTAAGAGAAATTCAAGGCGTGCAGGATGCGGTCGTAAAGGTGAGACAGGATCAAGGGGATGTCCTGCTGTGCGGCTATGTGGTGAGCTCCACGACACTTGATCTTAGCAGGATGAAAGACCAGCTGGCCGTCCATCTGCCATCCTATATGATTCCTGCTCATCTGATGCAATTGGATCAGCTGCCGCTGACACGAAGCGGTAAGCTGGATCGCAAGGCACTTCCTATGCCAGCGCTTGCTAAAGAACGAATATATTCGGCTCCTCGGGATGAAGTAGAAGAGCACTTGGCTCAGATTTTTTCAGACATATTAGGTGTCGAACAAGCAGGAATTGATGACAGCTTCTATGAGCTTGGCGGTGATTCGATTAAGGCCATTCGAATGGTGTCGAGGCTTCGTGAGGCGGGGTATGAACTCCAAGTCAAGTCCATCATGCAAGGACGAACGATTCGAGCGATTCGCCCTATGGTATCCAAGCAACAGCTTGTTGTTGACCAGGCACTCGTTACAGGGATTGTGGAATGGACGCCAATCCAATTATCGTTCATTCAGAGCGGCATTCAGCACCCGCATCATTTTAATCAATCTTTCCTGCTTGAAAGCATGGCTTGCGTAGACCGAGCTAGTTTAGAGATGTCCCTGATCGTGTTAGTTCAGCATCACGATATGCTTAGAGCCGTCATTCGCGATGGCGTTCAAGTCGTGCGTGATATCGGGGATGGCGAGCTTTACAACCTGTTAGACATGAATATGAAAGACAAGGAAAGCAAGAAAGAGCTGCATCAAGCAATTGAACAATGCGCGAATGAGATCCAAGCCAGTATGGATCTTGTTAATGGCCCATTGCTTAAAGCAGCCATAATCCGTTCAAGGCTGGGTGACTATTTGTTCCTGTGCATTCATCACCTCGTTGTGGATGGGGTATCTTGGCGCATTCTTTTAGAGGACTTGAACAAAGGCTACCGCATGGCGGAGTCAGGCCAAATGCCTCAGTTCCCGGCAAAGACCCACTCCTATCAGCAGTGGAGCGAGGGGCTTGGACGCTACCGCAGCCGCCCTCAGCTGCTTGCAGAGCTTCCGTACTGGAGAGAGGTGGAGCGAAAGGTAAGCGCAAGCAAGCTTAAGCCAATGGCTTCGGAGTCTAAAGCAGCTATGGGCTATCTGGAATGGACCCTTAGCAAAGAAGCAACACGTGATCTCATGCAGACTGCAGGTCGTGCCTATCACGCTGAAGCGAACGATCTGCTCATGACGGCCCTTTATCGAGCGATTTATCTTGTAACCGGTCAGGATACGGTATCGGTTCTTATGGAAGGCCATGGCCGTGAATCTATTGGCGAGCCAGCTGTCATTGATCGAACAGTTGGATGGTTTACGAGCATGTATCCTGCCGCGATTGATGGCATTGGCGGCTCAATGGACGAAGATATCATTTTGACCAAGGAAAGCTTAAGACGCATTCCAAATCATGGCTTGGGGTACGGCGTTCTAAAGTCTATAGGCAAAGAGCAGGTTCTAGAAGGCGTAACGCCTGATATCACCTTTAACTTCCTTGGCGAGTTCGTACAGGAGAGCGGTCTGGAGGGCTGGAAGCTAAGTGATGCACCGCGAGGTCACGATGTATCTCCGTATAATCACTTCGGCAGCATGCTGTCTTTGAATGGCGCGATCACGAATGGTGTATTGGAAATGTCCATCATGTATAACAAGCAGCAATGCAGCGTCGATGTTGCAGCACAACTGGCTGATCACTTCAAACAGCAGCTTGAGTTGATTCTGGTCCATTGTGCAGGAGTTGAGCGAGCCATAAGGACGGCATCTGATCTAGGGGAAAAAGCTTGGACTCATCGAGCTTTTACCACCGTAGAGAAACGCTATGCCGAGCGTGGTTATCAGATCGAACGGATTTATCCGCTTACTCCTTTACAGGAAGGAATGCTGTTTCATAAGCTGGAAGACCAGCAGGCCGCAAGCTACGTTGTTCAAACTCTTTATCGGATTAGCGGTCCATTGCATGTGGACGCCTTGCGAGCAAGCTTGCAGCTTCTTGCGGAACGACATGAGGTGCTGCGCACAAGCATTGTGCATCAGGATGCTGAAGAGCCAAGGCAGATGCTGATTCAAGGGAGAGAAGTGGAATTTTTGTTCACCCAAGCATCTGATCAAGATCATGATTCTCCAAGTCTTGAAGCCATTTGCGAAGTGGATGTAAAGCGCGGCTTTGATCTGGAGCATGACAGCTTGGTTCGAATGCACGTTATCCAGCTGGAGGAGGAAGAATATCGACTTCTGATGAGCTTCCATCATATCATCATGGACGGCTGGTGCATGTCGATCGTCATGAATGATCTTCAAGCCTTCTATACCAAGCTTGTTCAGGGCATGAGCTTTGAACATTTGCGTACGGAAACCATCAATAAACAAAGGAAGTACGAGGATTACGTTCGATTGATTGCAGAGCGAGACCATTCTAGTGATATGGCTTATTGGGAAGAGCTGCTCCAAGGCTATGAAGAAGCAAGAGGCGTACGCCCAGAAGGCCCTGCCAAGGGGGATGCGGAACCTGTTCGCTATGAAGAGCTGCTGCTGGATGAAGCCTCTACTCGTCAATTAGAGACCTACTGCAAAGCGTATGGAGTAACGTTGAATACGCTGGTAGAAGCGGCGTGGGGCATTGTACTGCAGAGGTACAACAATACGCAGGATGTTGTATTTGGCAAGGTTGCATCAGGGCGCAATGTGGATTTGCAGGGTATTGAGCAGATGGTGGGGTTATTCATCCATACCCTTCCTGTACGCGTGACGACAGACGAGAAGCAAACCATTGCAGGACTGCTTGCACAACTCCAGGAACAGGCTCTGCAAACCGCACAGCATGAAAACAGTTCCCTCGTTGATATTCAAGCCTCTACCGGCTTGGGCAGCCACCTTATTCAAACCCTGCTTGCCTTCGAAAACTATTACGAGCAGGAGCCCGCAGCCAATACCTCCATTCAGTTGGAGCTTGCAGCGGCTAGAGAACAGACCAACTATCCACTTACGTTACTGGCGAACAAATCCAATGTGCTCGGATTCCGTTTTATGTATGATACGAGCTTGTATGGCAAAGACGAAGTCGCTCGTCTTCTCAAGCGGCTCAAGCTGGCACTGATGCAGATGGCGGGGCAACCTACTCTGCCTGTAGCGGAAATTGAACTGCTGGATGAAGTGGAGCATAAGCAGGTAGCTGTTCATTTCAACGATACATCTACGTCTATTGATCGAGATCGAACCGTAGTGGAGATATTTGAGGAGCAGGTGGAACGAACGCCTGGCGAGGTCGCCGTAGTCTCAGAAGATAGGTATCTTACTTATGAAGAGTTGAATGTGAAGGCCAACCAGCTTGCAGCCTTGCTAAGAACCAAGGGTGTTAAGCGAGACCAGCTTGTCGGCATAACTGTAGAGCGCAAAGTGGAGACGATCATAGGACTGCTTGCGATATTGAAAGCAGGTGGGGCTTATCTGCCGATTGATCCGAAATATCCAGAGGAGCGCATTCAGTATTTGCTGAAGGACAGCGGCACGAGCTTGATCTTAACAACAGAATATGCCCTTTCCATCCTAAATACGAAACAGACACCGAATCAAGTGGAAATGCTGCGTTTAAAGGACGAGAGCCTATATAAAGGACCAACAGCTAACCCTGAACGGATAAATTCAGCTCGTGATCTTGCTTATGTTATCTATACATCTGGAACGACTGGTCAGCCAAAGGGAGTAATGATCGAACACCAAAGCATTAATCGTTTGGTAAAGGAAACGGATTATGTGGACTTTTCACGGATTCGGATCCTGCAAACCGGTTCTTTGGCGTTCGATGCCTCGACCTTTGAAATCTGGGGAGCGCTCCTTAATGGAGGCCAGCTTTATCTAGTGGATGAGGAAGTCCTTACAGATACTCAAGCTCTTAAGCGAGCGATTCAACGTTATCAAGTGAATACGATGTGGCTGACGGTGTCCTTGTTCAACCAAATGGTGATGGAGGATGTGACGGCGTTTGACTCATTGAAGAATCTCCTTATCGGAGGCGAGCAGCTGTCTCCTTCTCATGTGAAGCGTCTGCTGGACCATAACTCGGATATTCAATTAATCAACGGCTATGGACCGACAGAGAGCACAACCTTTGCCGTTACCCACCTGATCAAAGAAGCTGCAAGCATTCCAATCGGGCGCCCGATTGCAAATACCCAGATCTATATCATGAATGGCGATCAATTGTGCGGCATCGGAATGCCGGGTGAGCTGTGCATCGCAGGCCTAGGATTAGCAAGAGGGTACTTAAACAAGCAAGATCTGACAGAGGCCAAGTTTGTCCCCCATCCAGAGCAACCTGCTGAGCGCATCTATCGAACGGGAGATCTGGCGTGCTGGAGAGCAGAAGGCATCATCGATTACTTAGGCCGGATCGATGAACAGGTCAAAATTCGAGGCTTCCGTATCGAGCTTCACGAGATTAGCAGCAAGCTGATGGAGCTTGAGCACATCCAGGATGCGGCTGTGATTATGATTGAAGAGGCGGGAGAAAAGCATCTCATGGGCTATGTTGTGGCGGAGCACAAGCTTGATCTTCAAGCAGTGAGACAAGGATTAAGCCGAAGCCTTCCTTCCTACATGATTCCTTCCCAGCTCATTCAGCTGGAGGCCTTGCCTGTAACACGAAACGGGAAGCTGGATCGATTGGCACTTCCAAAGCCATCCTTCCAATCATTCTCCAGCTATACTGCGCCGCGCGATGAGATTGAGGCGCGGATAGCAGAAGCATTTTCATCCATATTAGGCGTTCAACCGATTGGCATTCATGATAGCTTCTTTGAGCGAGGGGGGCACTCCCTTCGAGCGACTCGATTAATCAATGTGGTAGAGCAATCCTGTGGTGTCCGAATGCCGCTGCGTGAGGTTTGGAATCTAGAGACTGTCGCTGGACTTGCAGCTTGGGTGAAAGGGAACGCCACTCAGCAGCTTGAGCCCATTCCGCGACAGCCCGATCAGGAATGCTACCCCCTGAGTTCTGCGCAAAAGAGACTGTTCATAATCGAGCAGATGCAGGGTGCAGCGATTACCTATAACATGCCTAGCATGCTGCGCGTTCGCGGTAGGCTCGATCTTCATCAGCTGCAGCATGCATTGTCAGAATTGGTCGCTAGGCATGAGATACTGCGCACGAGCTTCACCATGGTGAACGGTGAACCTGTGCAATCCATTGCCAAAACGGCAGAGGTTCATTTGGAGCATGGGGAAGGGAGCGAATCGGGGATTGAAGCATTATTCCAAGCATTTATTCGCCCATTTGATCTGAACAATGCTCCTCTTATGCGGGCGAAGGCGGTTCGTTTGCAAGATGAATCCTATCTCTTCATGCTTGATATGCATCATATGGTTCACGACGGCGCATCGGCAGCAATCCTGCTTAGTGAGTTGACAAGACTCTATAATGGTGAGATCCTTCCTGAACCTTCATTGCATTACAAGGATTACAGTCTATGGGAGCAAGGGAGAGATTTGGAGCAGCATAAGAAATATTGGCTTCAGCAATTCAAAGATGAAGTTCCTGTGCTTGATTTGATCGCTGATCATCCAAGACCGCAGCAGAAATCCTATCATGGAAGCAATGTTCAAAGTGCCCTAAGTCCTGAGTTAAAAGAAGCCGTGAAAAAGGCGAGCCAACAAAAAGGGGCTTCCGAATTCATGATTCTGCTCTCGATCTTTATGCTGCTGTTAAGCCGCTATTCGAGACAGGAAGATATTGTTGTAGGGAGCCCCATTGCGGGACGCATTCATCCTGACACCGAACAGATGCTTGGGATGTTCGTGAATACACTTGCGATAAAAGGGAAGCTTTTGCGGAACAGCACCTTCGAGGACTATCTTGATCAGATGAAGGAGAATTGCTTAAGAGCCTTTGAGCATCAGGAGTATCCGTTCGATCTGCTGGTAGAACAGGTTGCAGCGGAGCGAGACATGTCTCGGCATCCAATCTTTGACGTCATGTTCGCGCTGCAAAACAACGAAGAGGCTGTACTCCAGCTTAGTGGAACTTCTCTTGAGCCGGTGAATTATAACTACCAGGTCGCCAAGTTCGATCTTACGTTGACCATGGCAGAGACGGACGAGGGCTATGTGCTCAACTGGGAATATGCCACCGATCTTTTCAACCGCGAAACGATTGAACGAATGGCGGAGCACTTTAGCATGCTTGCCACTCATGCCTTGGGCGAATCTTCACAGCGGCTAAGCACTATATCCGTTCTTACCGAGGACGAGCACAGCATGCTGCTGAATCAATTCAACCCTGCTGATACCTGGCATGAGAATGATAAGTCTGTTGTGGCTTGCTTTGAGGAGCAGGTAGAGCGTACGCCTGACGATATTGCCATTCAAGGCTATGTAGGAAAACTTACGTACCGAGAGCTTAATGAACAGGCCAATCAACTCGCCCATAGGCTACGCCAGCTTGGTGTCAAAAGAGATCACTTTGTGGGCATCATGGCGGAGCGCCGTATCGAAACGATTATAGGGCTCGTAGCTATTCTTAAGGCTGGCGGAGCCTATCTTCCGATCGATCCGAAATATCCGCTGAATCGTATATCGTATTTGGTTCAGGACAGCGACTGCTCCATTATGCTTTCAAGTGAATTCGACCTGTCGCAATTGGAGCATAAGCCTGAGCATATCATCCAGCTTACGCATCCTAATCGTTATACTGACTCTTCGGCTAATCCGATTCAAGTCAATCATCCGAAGGACCTTGCTTATGTGATCTATACTTCTGGCACGACAGGCGAGCCAAAAGGCGTGATGATTGAGCATCAAAGCATCAACCGCCTGGTTATCCGTTCTAATTACGCTGATTTCAAGGATGCGCGTATTCTGCAAACGGGCTCGCTCGCATTCGACGCCTCCACGTTCGAAATATGGGGAGCGCTGCTTAATGGCGGCACACTCTTCCTTGTGGAAGAGGATGTTTTAACGAGTGTTGCATTATTTAAAAAGGCGATTCACGACTTTAGCATTAATACGATGTTTATTACAACTGCCTTGTTTAATCAGCTGATTTCGTTGGATCATGAGATCTTTGACCCTCTGACCCAGCTTCTCTTTGGGGGAGAGTCCACCTCAGAGGAGCATGTTGACTTGCTCGCTTCCCGCAATCCACATTTGCACTTTGCAAATGTATATGGACCTACAGAATGCACCACATTCGCTACCTGCTATCCGATTCCTGCACAACGCGTGCGCAGCAAGACCCCGATTGGAGCTCCCATCGCGAATACGGTGGCGTATGTGATCCAGAATGGCACCTTGTGCGGCATTGGTATGCCTGGTGAACTGCATATTGGTGGTGTAGGGGTCGCCAGAGGATATCTGAATCGACCAGAACTCAGCAGAGAGAAGTTTGTTGAGAATCCTTATCGAAGCGGGGAACACATGTATCGGACAGGGGACCTTGTTCGTTGGACGGAAGATGGACAGCTTGAGTATCTAGTACGCATGGATCAGCAAATCAAGCTGCGCGGTTACCGGATCGAATTGGGCGAGGTTGAAAGCCGCATTCGGGAAATGGATGGTGTTAAAGATGCGGCAGTGATTGTAAGACAGGAGAATGGGCCGTCACTCTGTGCTTATATCGTAGCCGCTCATGGTCTCGATGAAAGCGTGATAAAAGGCCAACTGGCTGAGAGACTGCCATCCTATATGATCCCTGCTCATTTCATCAAGCTGGAGCAGCTTCCGCTTACCAATAACGGTAAGCTGGATAAAAAAGCACTCCCTGCGCCTGAAGCCGCTTCGATGGAGGAATATACGGCTCCGCGTGATCGAATAGAGTATGCACTCGCCGAGGTGTTCCAGGATATTCTCGGAGCTGTACGGGTAGGAATCGATGACAGCTTCTATGATCTTGGAGGAGATTCCATCAAGGCTATTCGAATGGTATCCAAGCTGCGCGAGCATGGCTATGACTTTAGTGTGAGAGCGATTATGCAGGGCAAGACGATTCGTTCCATCCGTAAGAGCATGAATCACTCTCCTATCGTGAGCGTCGACCAGCGAGAGGTAACCGGAATGGCCCGACTTACACCGATCCAAGTGGACTTCTTCTCGGATAGCTTGGCAGTGCCTGCGCATTTTAACCAATCCTTTATGATTGAAACGGCACAAAGGCTTGAATTGCCGAGCTTAGAACGAGCGCTCGATGCTGTCATCATTCATCATGATATGCTTAGAGCCGTTTATCCGGCTGATATTCAGACCGTTCGGGCTATTAATGAAGGCCTGAAGCATGATCTGATATACGTTGATCTCACGGATATGAAGGATTCACAACAGCTGCTTGAACGCATAGAAACTGAAGCGAGCAAGCTTCAACAAAGCATGGATTTGTTTTATGGGCCGCTAATGAAGGCAGGGATTTTTCATACAGATGCATGTGATTATCTGATGATATGCGTCCATCATCTAGTGGTAGATGGCATTTCCTGGCGCATTCTACTTGAGGATGTGCATAAGGTCTATCATGCGGTACGGCAAGGAAAGGATATCATCCTGCCTCCGAAGACCACTTCCTACAAGGATTGGGGAGATGCGCTGGTTCGTTACCGGGAGAGTGAATCACTCCATCGCGAAATCCCATATTGGCAAGGGATTGAACAATTAGTAGAGCAGAGCAAGCTTAACTTGACTGCACAGTCCGGTGAGTCAGGCATCGGCGAGATCGACATTTCCTTTACCTCCGAACAGACGATGAATCTGCTATACAAGGGGGGAAGAGCCTATCAAACCGAAATAAATGATTTGCTGCTTACCGCGCTATGCCGCGCCGTGCATGCTGTTACAGAGCAGCAGACCATTGCTGTAAATATGGAAGGGCACGGTCGAGAGCCAATAGATGAGAACGTCGCGATTGACCGAACGGTTGGTTGGTTTACCAGCATCTATCCGGTTGCCGTATGCGGCATTGGCAAAAGCATTCGGGAGGATATTCAAAGTACGAAGAATCGTCTTAGACAGATCCCGAATCGAGGAATGGGTTACGGCGTGTTAAAGGCATACGGTGAATATGTCCTGAATGGCATCAAGCCTGATATTACCTTTAATTACCTTGGTGAATTCGGGCAGGAGAGCAGTCTCGAGGGCTGGATGATCAGCGATGCGCCAAGAGGCTCAGACATTGCAGAAGCGAATCATTTTGGAACCCCTATCTCTTTCAATGGCATGGTGTCAAGCGGAGTTTTGCGAATGATGGTGAGCTATGATAAACGCATCTGCGATGAACGAGTGATAACGGCTCTTGCCGCAACGTTTAAGAAGGAGCTTACCGAGATTATCTCACACTGCCTTGAGGTTGCGCCGAATGATCATGTTTCGATCGGAGGTATGGAGCCAGATTGGACGGATCATAACTTTGAGCTTCCGGTATTTGTTTGGTATGTATGGAATGAGGACAGTTTATTGAAGACCATTCAGTGCGAGGAAAAGCTATATGAAGTCCTTTTTGTCAATCATTTAACCGAGGAGTCACGGGAAGTGTTGAAGGGTACGCTGCAAGAGCATCAGCTGCAGCATCATCTTCCACATTACATTATACCAATGGACAGATTCCAACAGGCCATGCACGTTATGAGTCGGGATGAGTTTCTAGTATTATGCGAGGCTGAGTCAGCATCCATCGAGAGTGTGGATGAGAAATACTTGCAGCTTGAGCGGTTCAACAAGCAAGAAGCGAACGAAGAACAGCATGTGGTTATGTATCATCCGACTGTATTCCAAGCTTGTTTCATGGCTGCTGACGACATGATTATCGAGGAGAAGGTAGACATTGAGGGCTGGTATGAGGAAAAGCAGATTCGTGATGCTGTATCTCGATTGGCCAAAGAACAGTCGGTGCTTCGTACCTACTATAACCTATCCAAGCAGGGCGCTACGATGTCTGAGCAACCATATAGCGGGAGAGAATACGTGTCCTATCTCAATCTTTGTTATGCATCCTCGGCAGTCCACGAACAAGTAAATGATCTTCTGGTGAAGCTTCGACTTGAAATCTATCAAGGCGGCAGCCATCTTCTGGTGAAGATGCTTGTTACTAAGGATTCAGAGAAGCATCACACGGTTCATTTGTTTGCACATCACAGCGTTTGGGACAAAACGAGCAGCCATATTTTCAGAGAAAGATTGCATGAATATCTTGTGATGGAATCACCGACACAGCAATCCAGTCAGGAGTATCGCTATTCGCAGTACACTCAGGAGATCCAACAAGTAGACGGTTATTCCTCTACAGAGGCAGCTTTAACCGTACAACGATCTAATTTTATGACAAGTACAGCTGCATATTTACGATTCAACGAGAATAATCGTCTGCAAAAATCGGTCGTTTCTTTAATCAAGATGGGGCCAAGAGTAAGCAAGTTGTATAAAGAGCAGCCTTGGGATCTGCTCATGCATTGCATAAAGATCATAGCGAGAGAGAATCAGTTAGTGCCAGATGGAATCTCTTCGCTGCCAGTGTTTGTTCTTCAAGATGACCGAAGAGCATGGACGAATGATTATACTGCGACCTTAGGCGCGTTCCTAGATCTGGTGCCGGTTAATCTCGCTTGTGACTCGAATGCCAGCAATATGGTACCGGTACAAGCTGAAGTCGAGCGGCTTCAACAGATGAAGCGAACACAGCATGTGCATTATCTACAGCTGTTAGCGCAAGTAGAGGAGAGGCTGCCTGCTATTATTCCTTCGATCTTATCGATAAACTATCAGGGAGCTTTCGATCTCACCTACGAGGGCGTACAGCAGATGATTCATGGAGGCAACTATAAAGATACTCCGGAAATCTACGTGAACAGCTATGCTGACTATCTTGTGATCTTCTATCCTTTGTTTGAGCGTCTACAGGGTTCATTAGAAGCGGTGTTGCAGCAGGAATTCGAAGAGCTGGAGTATAAACTTGACGAGCGAGTGGTTAAGCCAGCTTGGTAGGATGATACTGGGAGTCCCGGACCAGAGCCTTAGCTGCAAGGGTTCCGGGTCCCCTATGTTTATCTAGCAAATATCTGAGAGAGTAAGCCTATGTATCTGAAGCGGCATTTCTAGCGAGCATATGCTCATCCAATATCCAGGGTGGAGCTGCTGTTGGAAGTTACAATTGTATTGGTAGAATGACGGGTCAGTGGAAGCCGAAAAGTCAAGCTGAGACATATGATCGGATATTCCGCTGCCTGTCATTTTGAGATAGCTCTCTTTGAGGGTCCAATAGCGGATAAATAGCGCTTCTTGTTCCATGCTTTCTTGCAGGTGTAGGAGCTCCTGCGGACTGCAGACCATCGCTGCAACATTTGGATCATAGGGGACGATATTCTGCACATCAATCCCAATCTCTTGATCGGATATGGCCGCCACAACGCATTCCTCACAATGGCTGATATTGAAATGAATATTCGGAAAGTCTACTAAGTAAGGCTTCTGATTCCCTCGGTAACCAAAACGAAGCGGCTCTGTAATCGAATGCTCATGCTTCACGCCGTAAGCAAGCAGCAAATACGAGATGACGCTCATCTTCTTATCAATCCAGTGCTTGTAGCGGTGAACTTTAAGCTGCCTTTCCTGAGGGAGCCTGTTCAATTGCTGCATGCACATCTCCTCGGTAAAGGTGTCCAAGGAATCAAAAAAATAAATCATACATGGGACCTCTCTGTAATATTTTATTTTGATCCAATCTATTTGTGCTTTTATGTAGACTACATTCCATTATGATGGCATCGACAAAAATTAACAACGCTTAAATGTAATGGGTTCAATAACACTGTAAGGCAGGCCTTAAAAATACCGCCAGTTTGGCGGTGTTTTTATTTTCGGTTCATCTGTTAAGATTTTGTAACAAGAACAGGGGTGAATTTGTGGTGGCATCGCACGAATAATAGCCTTATAATGATCATAACCTTCAGTCGAATACGTGGTACCACTTTGTAACGGCCCCTCCGACAATCACATAGATAGGAAGCGGGCCTATTATTATTGATGGGGAGGGATGAACATGAATGTTCAGATTAGACGCGCCAAGACCAGCGATTATGAAAATGTGTCGCGATTAATAAGGCAGGTTCACCGTTTGCACGTCCATGCTCGTCCTGATATTTATGAAGATAGTGACTATCCAATGGAACGGGATTATTACGAGTACATTGTACACTTATGCCGGTTTCAGATTTGGGTAGTCGAGCAAGAGTCTGATAAGAAGATTATTGCCTATGCCATGACGCGCGTGAACGAAGAAGCTTCCAGGCCGATCTTTCGAACACGCAAGATTCTCATCATCGATGATCTATGCGTAGATGAGGATCGCAGAGGACAGGGGCTAGGGAGAATGTTGTGGGAGCATATCCTGCAATATGCCCACGAAGTTGAGGCGGAGAGCATTGAGCTTGGCGTCTCTGAATTTAATCGAGAAGCGATATTGTTCTATGAGCATCTGGGCATGAAGACAAGAAGCAGACGCATGGAGATGGGTCTGTCACCTAATAATTGAACGATACGCTTTGCCTGCTGCTGAGCGTTGAGAGTGAGGCGGGATGATGGTGCATTATCAATATTGTCCGGTTTGTGCAAAGCCATTGCTGCACTTGCTGTATCATGGAAAACCCTATGTCGAGTGTGAAGAGCGGCATTTTTTGCACTACGAGACACAATCGGTCGGTGCAGCTGCCATTGTTGTATCCCAAGGCAAGCTGCTGCTTGAGAAGCGTGCTGTTGAGCCAGGAATGGGCTATTGGGGCCTGCTTGGCGGAATGGCGGAGCCTGGTGAGCAGATTACGGATTGTGTCGTTCGCGAGGTGCTTGAGGAATCTGGTCTTCACGTTCGAATCAAGAAGCTGTTAGACGTGCAGGGCGGTCATACGACATGTGTTGTGTTCTATGAAGCGGAGGTCGTGGGTGGCGAACTGGTTGCGTCGCCTGAATCCATGGAGCTGTGCTGGTTCGCTCCGGATGATATTCCACTGGAACAGCTGGCCTTCCAATCCCATCGCGAGACGATAATGACATGGATGGCTGGCCATGAATTAGAAGACTAGACTTCTTCTGCAGGATGAAGCAAGAATGACGTTGATGACATAGAGAACATGAGGGAGAAGGCAGCGATTCGCTGCCTTTTTCGTTAACTTTTGTTGGCTTGCGATCATTTTTTCATTTTGCGGGAACGACAAGCATTTTTTATGAGTAGAGCAAGAAAAGAGGGACAACCGCATATATTTCTTCTGAGGTGATCCGTCTATGGCTGCCAAAAAGGACAGCAATCTTCTAGTAAAGGAGCTTCAGGAGCTGCCAATCTCAGAAGATGTTAAATTTATTCTTCTCGAACTGAGCAAACGCAAAAGCAAGATGAATCAGTTGAAAACACGCCTTAGACTGCTCTCCGTAATTAACACTGGCTTGGCCATTATTCTTCTATTCTGGCTTGTGAAGATGAGCCAGATCAGCCATACGGATGTATTCGATCTACTTGCCTACTTAGGATCAAGCAAAGCATCCATCATATTCGTGATCCTATCCATCTCCTCGATGATCCTGACCCAGTCCGTTTCAAAAGAATATAACAAGCACAAGAAAAAGTATGATGATCTTCGCGAAGAGGCGATCTCCCGCTTGAATACTGGCTGGAAGGGCAACGAATCGTCACGAGTACGAGATATGATCTCTACCCTCATGCACCAGATTAATGGTGTCAATCTTCGTCATACGAAGTAGTGATTGGCGACGCTCCTCGAGTCGGTCAATAGTCGTTTTGAAAAGGGGACACTTTATTACAATGAAAAAGTCTCAACGATTGTTGGGACTTTTCATATGTTGAGAGAGGAAACGTATGCATCGATTGGCCAAACCGCATGTACTTTTTCATATGCTATTAAGCTTTCTATTTATGCTGTTAACCGTTTGCTGCTTGCTATTAGGAGATTGGCTTCGAAGTTATACGGGGAGAAACATTTATACCTTTCTACGATGGGACATCTTTCTGGCATGGACCCCGCTATTTATCGCATGGTTGGGAATAGGGGTATGCAAGACAAACTTTATAAAATGGAGGCTTCTGCGCATTTCGCTTGTCCTTGTCTTATCAGTTACATGGTTGGCTTTTTATCCTAATGCTGCTTATCTTGTCACGGATGCTTTACATGTGTATGTTCATTATAAAATTGATCCAAGCATCCGCTTCAGTCATGAATTGGAGTTTTGGCTTCATCACTTTTTATTTTTGCTTGCCAGTCTGCTAGGGCTTGCGCTAGGGAGCTATTCGCTGTATTTGCTGCATCGGCAGCTGAATAGGCGATGGAACAAGCTGTTCAATTGGATCGTCGTGATAGGGATTATTCTGCTTAGCAGCGTCGGTATTTTTATCGGTAGATTTATTCGATGGAATAGTTGGGACATCCTTGACGAGCCCCTAACGATTGTTAAGGATAGCTATGAAATTGTGATGAATGAAGCCACTGCAGGCTTGTTTACGGGTTTCACATTGTTGATGTTCTTCGTTCAGCTGTTCTTCTATGGGGTTTTTTATGTGATTGGTCAATACGGGAACCGACAGGGAAGTCATTAATCGAACCTTGGTAAGCATATTTAACCTGTGATGCGGAAAGAAACGGTGTCCATTAGTGATAAATAGAAAAAATATGGTATTATAGTCTTGTTGCTACTAAGATTGAGAGAGGGTGCAGGACAAGATGAAGTTTAGTGAGCTTCCTTATGAACGTCCGGATGTGAAAGAGTTTGAACAGCAATTCAAGGCTCGTTTAGAACAATTTCGTTCCGCAGAGACCGTAGATGAACAGCATCTTGCGATGTCTGAATTGAATCAGCTTCGCAGCAATGTAGAGACACTGTATACAATTGTTTCGATTCGCCATTCTGTTGATACGAATGATGAATTCTACAAGGCGGAGCAGGAATTTTTCGATGAGCAAAGTCCTGTCATTCAAGAGTACATAATGGAATATTATCAGGAACTGGTAAATTCTAAGTTCCGTGAAGAGCTAGAGGCAAAGTGGGGGAGCCAGCTGTTCCGTCTCGCCGAGATGGCACTGAAAACCTTCCATCCTTCAATCATTGAAGACTTGCAAGCAGAGAACAAATTGACAACCGAATATTCACAGTTGATTGCATCTGCTAAGATTCCGTTCGAAGGCGAAGAGCGCACATTGGCGCAATTGACGCCATTCGAGCAAGCTAAGGAGCGCGATATGCGTAAGCGCGCTTCTGAAGCCCGATATCAATTTATGACAGAGCATGAGGCTGATCTTGACCGTATTTATGATGAGCTCGTTAAAATACGTACGAAGATCGCTCACAAACTCGGCTACAAAAACTATGTAGAGCTGGGCTACGCTCGAATGAACCGCATTGATTACAATGCAGAGATGGTAGCGAACTTCCGCAAGCAGGTAGAGGAGTATATCGTTCCAATCGCAACGAAGCTGAAGAAGCGCCAGCAGCAGCGGATTGAAGTGGACAAACTGTATTATTATGATGAGTCTTTCAGCTTCAAATCAGGCAATCCAACGCCTAAGGGTGATCCAGAGTGGATCATTGCCAACGGGAAGAAGATGTATGACGAGCTGTCTCCTGAGATGAAGGAATTCTTTAATTTCATGATTGATCATGAATTGATGGATCTCGTCAGCAAGAAGGGCAAGCAAGGCGGCGGATATTGCACATATATGAGCAAATATCAATTCCCGTTCATCTTCTCGAACTTTAACGGAACATCAGGCGATATTGATGTCCTGACCCATGAAGCAGGGCATGCTTTCCAAGTGTACGAAAGCCGTCATTTCGAGGTGCCGGAATATAACTTCCCAACGCACGAGTCTTGCGAAATTCATTCCATGAGCATGGAGTTCTTTACATGGCCATGGATGAAGCTCTTCTTTGAGGAAGACACAGCAAAGTATCATTTTGATCATTTGGCATCTGCCTTGCTGTTCCTACCTTATGGCGTTTCGGTGGATGAATTCCAGCACTTTGTCTATGAGAACCCCGAGGCTACTCCGGCTGAGCGCAAGCAAGCGTGGAGAAATATTGAGAAGAAGTATTTGCCGCATCGAGATTATGAAGAGAACGACTACTTGGAAAGAGGCGGCTTCTGGCAGAAGCAGGCTCATATCTTCCAATCCCCGTTCTACTATATCGACTATACACTTGCGCAGGTATGTGCATTCCAGTTCTGGAAACGCATGAATGAAGATTACAAATCGGCGTGGGCGGATTACCTTAAGCTTTGCCAAGCAGGAGGAAGCAAGTCCTTTACGGCTTTGGTTGAGTACGCAGGTCTTAAGTCTCCATTCGAGGATGGCTGTGTGGCATCCGTCATTGACGTTATCGATGAGTGGCTTAGCCAAGTAGACGATACGAAGCTGTAAGAACTCTCGTTGAATCTTGAATAATCGAAGAGGAATCCTTAATCGGGATTCCTCTTTTCATTTTACGGTTGGATAGCTTTCCTAAATGCATATTTGCTGCAGATGCTGATACAAGCTCCTTTTATAATATGAATGATGAGAACATGAAATGAGGACTAGCTATGCGTTATACCAAAAATGAAAGCTCCACATGGGCAATCTCAATCATGGAAGATGTGGATCAAGCTTATCAGCCTTTTGTCGAAGCTTGCATCCATTTCGTTAAAGGGATGCGCCAAACTGCGCTCGTTCAGTTAAACGAATTCGTACATGCATCCTCCCAGTGGCCATTTGAACAAAGACAAAGCTTTACGGCATGGATCATGCAGGTGGTAGAGGGGCATGATGCGGATGTGCTCAAATACCCCTTATCAATTGAGGTGATTTTGCCGACATTAAGAGAGTGGATGCATGCTCCAGATGTAACGGATGAAGTGTTTCTTTGGCTGGCCAAATACTATGGTTATACAGATGGCTTTGAAAAAGAGGACCTGCTAAAGCGGGCGATTGCCCTGAATGGTTTGAACCAGCAGCGCGCTATCGAGATGCTTTGCTATATGTATCTGGACCGGGTTGATTTCTCTGTGCACCACCTGCCCGACTATTATATAGGTGATCCAAAGCTCACATTGATACTGTTGGATATAACGAAAGAGTGGATCAAACAAGTGAAATCGGTCGATACCCAAACAGCACTTAATCGTGAACGGATTCATTATAAACAACTGATTGACGATTGGCTGACATGCATGGCGGAAGCCGAGCAGAGAGGGGAGGAACTGCAGTTTGCAAAGTGGTGCAAGCTCCATGGGCGAAAGTATCATTGGGTGAAGGCGTATTATTATGAGTAAGCACGTAGTATGATTAAGGAGTAACGATCCATAGACAATTCCGGGGGGATATTAACATGGAAAAACGTTGTGAAGAGCTTCAATGGACAAAAGACAAGATGGAGCAAATTAAGGAGTTAAGCAGCAGCACAATTCGGTTGCTTCAGTCAGATGAAATCAACAACATGGAGGAATTGTTCCGCCAGATGTATCCGCAGCACTTGCCGATTTCATGGCTGTGGACCGATGATAACAGCAATTATGCAGGTGTATATATGGATGGACCGATGAAAGGGATGATCTGTTATTTGAATCATGAAGAGCCAGATTATTCTCCTGTGTTTCAAAGTATAGATCGCTTCCTTGCAGCTATCCTGCAAGCAGGACCTGACGCGTATATGGAAGAGCTACAGACGGACTACCCAGGGACACTTGCGGGTGAACTGGAATGGGGTGTCGTTCAGCAATTAACGGAAACTGTCGGGCAGTTAGATGACGAAGAAGCGCGGGTGCAGTACCTTTTTGCGTTGATGTCCCTAACACCTGCCAACAAGCTGGATACGCTTCTTCCCTATCTTGACGACGAGGATATGTATGTTCAGGAAAGAGTCTGCGATATTATCGGATATTACGGATATGTTCCGGCCAAGGATAAGCTGAAATGGATTGCAGAGCATGGAAGCCTTAACGGACGCTCGGCAGCAAAAAGAGCCTTGTCCCATCTAAGATAGGGCTAAGAGACGATGTAACAAGCTCGAATTGACTTTCAGTGTGGCACGTTCTTAAACCATATGATGTGGGATAATATCGCCTTCATATAGAATCTGCTACTTCTGCAGTTCCTGTTCATATTCTTTTAATATAGTATCTGTATTAAGGCGCTTCATCATATGAAGATAGTGGCATTTAACTCCAATACAATCTGCAGCCGTATAAAGAACAAGAATGTTTCGCTGAGCGACATTCAGGAAGAAGCGAGATTGTACCAAATCTTCTAATGCGGCCGTACAAGTATCGTATAAGGTACGCTTCCAATTATGCAGCTTTTCATTGGATTGATGTAATGCTTGTACTGTCGCCGCATAGGATCTGAGTTTGTTATAAATCGACTCGAACGCCTCGCATGCACCTGTTCCAACATACTTCCAATACGTCGGATCATACTTGAAATGCCAGAAATGGTCACCATGCAGCGCTAGGGCTTGATTTAAGTAGTGCATGGTATTCACTGAAGGAAATAGCTTCATTGTTCGCTGGTCATAGGATAGTGCGAAACTATTAATTCCTTCGTATTTGTGCTCCTCGACGATATCGACAAATGCGTATTTGCAGGCTTCCTTCAATTCCTGCTTCAGTATAGCAATCTCCATATGAGTGTAATTCTCCCTTATCGTGCAGCCATAACATATTATACGGGTCAGGTACATCTTCATTTATTCCAAATCTACCTTTAAAGTTCTTTTTAATATCATAGCAATTGTAATAATTGATGTATAACTTTGTTTGTTCCATTAGTATAATCTGGCTAAGGAACTTTGGAAGTGATAACCATCTAGGATAAGTTCTTATTCAGAGAGATAAGACTGACATATAAGAGGAGCAATCAAATGATAAGCACGTTCATCTTTTTACAGAAGTGGAAAGAGCGTATTCCAATAACCTGTTTTGCCAAAGGAGCTGACGAGGAAGAGTTTAAGCTGATTGAGAGATTGACGGGATACACAATGCCAGATCGCTTCAAGGAACTATATCGTTGTCATAATGGAGAGGATCACGATGACGAGCCCATGCTAATGCTAGGCTACACTTGGTTATCCCTTCAAGATATCGTAGTTGAGATCGAACGGCAGCTGGATCTAACGGCTGAATATGCATCTGATAAGATTTCATATGAAAAAGAAAAGATTCAGGAAGTTACATGGAACCGCGGCTGGATTCCATTTGCTGCTGATGGATCGGGGAATTATATCGCCATGGATCTTGCACCAGGTGGCCAAGGCGTGGTTGGACAGATCATAACTTGCGGCTGCGACATACATGAGATGCTCGTTTTAAGCTCATCGCTTGAGGATTTTTATTTGTATGTTTTGGATGCCTTTCATCAGGGCCGTGCAAGCTTTGATTTTAATAAAGGACATGTTGTATATCACGGAGGATCAATTATAGATCATGCAAAGGAACTCTTAAATTCAAACGTTCATTACTCCGATGATAGCTTTGAGTATTGGTGGAACAGCCTGGATGCAGCGTGGAAGCATGAGATAACAAGGCTCCTGACGGATATACCAACATCCTTTGTGCAGCTTGAAAAGGTACGGTTCTTCTTTGTATGCGACGAAAGCATTTCAGATCTATCACCTCTGATGAAGTTTACCAAGCTTCGCGAGCTCAGCTTGCTGAAGCAGCTGACCACGGATCTAACACCCCTGCTTGCATTGAAGGACCTTAAAAACTTAAGCATTGCCCAAATGTCAGTTAAGGATATCTCTCCATTAGCCGCGCTGCCAGACCTTCAAGAGCTCACACTGTACCAGACAAATGTTCATGATATTGCCGTGCTGCCTGCTTTTCCAAAGCTTAAGAAATTAGGGCTTGAAGAGCTGCGATTACATACACTTGAGCCGCTAACATTCTGCAACCAACTTAAGGAACTTTCCGTAACTCATCTTAAGGAAGAAGACTATGTGCATCTTGGTTCGCTTCGTAAACTCAAGAGCCTGGAAATTTACGGAGCCGTGCAGCATCTGTCCTTTCTTAAGTCCATGAAACAGTTGGAGAAGCTTCGTCTCGGGACAGTCTTGGATCAGCAGTACGAGGTACTCACCATGCTTCATCGACTAAAGCATATTACATGCACTTACGAAGTTTTTCATCGCACTCATGAATTGTTTGAGGACAAGAAGCATTACACAATCGTTGGGGAAGGAACAGAGGCAGATCACCAGGCTTATCATGACTATGTGCTGGGCAGATAACTGGATAGCAGCAGTATTGTTACGCGGTTTGCAATCATTTAACTGCGAAACGGAGGCATAGCATTAGAGTGGTAAAAAAGAATAGAAGATCGACCATAATTTGGTATAATAGTCATATGTAGTCGGACAGACCAGTCGTGCGCATTCTAATGCTTACTTAACGAAAAGGGAAGAGCTTCGAATAAGGAAAGCGTTGAATGATAAATATCCTACATAGGAGGCGTATGAATGAAGAGGTTTGCCCTTGTATTATCGTTACTTCTTATGCTGATGTCCATGCCACTTACCGTTATGGCAGAAGAAGCTGAGCTCGGCTTAACAAGGGGAGAGGTCGTCGATTACCTGCTGGATGCAGCAGATGACTACAACCCACGTCTTACAAAAGAGGATCTGATCCAAGGCTATGGCAATGGCAAGCTGCTGGAAGAGCATCGTGTATCAAGGCTTGAAGCGCTAATCATGATGAGTCGCGCATTCCCGGCTTTGTCATCACCTAAGGGGAATGATGTCCGTAAAGGAAATGTTGGTGCTGCATTCACGGATGTGCCGGCATGGGCGGACAAGGAAATCAAAAAGCTGACTGCTGCAGGGATTCTGCAGGGCTATCCGGATGGACGTCTTGGCAAATCAGACAAGATTACAAGAACGCAGCTGGAAGCCTTGGTGAAGCGCATCTATGCCCTTCAAGGAACGAATCCGAAGGATGACTTCTATGAGTTCGTGAATAAAGAGTGGCTAAATGCGTCCAAGATTGAGCCTGGTGAACTCTCAAACGGCGTGTTTGAAGAGCTGATGAAAGGCAATGAGCAGAAGATCAAATCCATTTTGGACGAGCTTCTAAAAAAACAGCATGCACAAGGAACGAATGAGCAGCAAATTACCGACTTTTATAACACAGCTTTAGATGTTAAACATCGCAATGAGCAGGGCATCTCTCCAATCAAGGGATATTTGGATGCCATTAATCAAGCTGCGACACTTGCGCAATTGTTTGAAGCGAATCTGAAGATCGACCAAGAAACAAACTTTGGTCCGCTTACCTCGTTTAGTGTCATGGCTGACGCGAAGAATAGTTCGGTTAACGCGCTGTACTTCTCAGGACTTATGACAGGATTGGATAAAAACAGTTATGTTTCAGAAGACGAGCGAAAGAAGACAGTTTACACGGATTATTTGACAAAACTGTTTGTGCTAGCAGGGGAAAAGGAAGCACAGTCGAAAGAGCAGGCTTTACTGGTGTACAACATGGAAAAGGACCTTGCTGCATCGTCACTTGATATTCAGGACAAAGGCAATGTAAATCATTACTACAATCCGTATACCATCGAGCAGTTTGCTGGTCTGTATCCGAACGTTGATATGAAGCGTTACATGAAAGAAGCGAAGGTAGATCAAGCTGACAAAGTGATCGTAATGGATGTAGGACTCGCAAAGAAGAGCGCATCGTACTATACCGAAGAACATGTAGATGCTTTGAAGGCATATATGAAGGCAATGCTGCTTATGAATGTTAGTGGCTTGCTCTCTGAGGACTTTGCTAAGGCTAACCGTGAGTTTTCCGCTCAGATGTATGGCATTGAAGGAGAGAAGTCTACAGAAGAAGTAGCATTGTCGTTAACGAAGTCTGCCTTGTCTGATTTATTGGGAGAGGCTTATGCCAACCAATATTTCTCTAAAGAAGCAAAGCAGGATGTCGAGAAGATGGTAAAGGAGTTCATCGCTGTCTATGAACAGCGTATTCAAGCGCTTGATTGGATGTCGGAAGCGACGAAGGAAAAGGCGATCAAGAAGCTTGAGAAGATGACGATCAAGATCGGTTACCCGGATCAATGGAATGATACGCTTAAGGATGTTAAGATTCTTACTCCGAAGCAGGGAGGATCATTGTTTGCCAATCATGTAGCGATTAACAATGCATACGTGGAGAAGCAAAAGGCTTCAATTGGAAAGCCAGTGGACAAATCGGAGTGGATGATGAGCGTATATGATGTAAATGCGTATTATAATCCGCTCAACAATGAGATTGTATTCCCAGCAGGAATTCTTCAAGCACCATTCTACGATTTGAAGGCAAAGAAGGAAACGAATCTTGGTGCGATTGGCATGGTGATTGCGCATGAGATTAGCCATGCATTCGATAACCTGGGCTCCGCCTATGACGAGAACGGGAACGCAAACAATTGGTGGACAGCTGAAGATTATAAGCAATTTGAAAAAAGACTGCAGGCTGTTATCCAATATTACGACGGTATTGAAGTCATTCCGGGCGTTTACAATCAAGGAAGATTAACGGTCAGTGAAAATGTGGCTGATTTGGGCGGCATGGCTGCCTCTTTGCAGGTGGCCTCTAAGCTTGCTTCGCCAGATTACAAAGCTTACTTTGAAGGCTATGCTACCATCTGGCGCTCGACGATGACCAAAGAGATCGTCGCCTATTTAACAACGGTTGATACTCATTCGGCAAATAAGGTGCGTGTGAACCGTACAATAGCAAACTTTAAGGAATTCTATGAGGCTTATAATGTTACCGAAACAGACGGCATGTATGTGGCACCAGAGAACCGTGTGAGCATCTGGTAGGTTTCTAATTTCGCAACGCTGCAGCAATCAAGAGTCCCTGAAGGGCTTCCATGACTTGTTGTCATGATGAAGCCTACAGGGGCTCTTATCAATGCCCATGGCAAGAGGATGCTAAATAACTAACATATATTGTGAAGTTTCTAGTTTTCAATATAGGTAATATATGGTATAAATAGAGAAGGATTATGCGAAAAAGCTGCATAAGGAGTGAAAGTATGACACCGTTTGGAGATTTCAGTCATGATTTCAGCTTCTTCCAGGAAATCCCTTCCGAGCTTAGCATCTTCTTCGGATTGATGATTTTGTTATTTATGATAATATCTGCTCTCAAATTATGGAGAGGAGGCGTAAAGGGTAGCAAATATGTTTCGCCTGATCAAGTCAAGGTTGGAACGGTCATCATGAAGCGCAAAGAAGTTTGGAATGGATTTGGAAGATCTAAGTATTCGTACTCGTTCTATATCACGTTTGAACTGGAGAATGGGCTTCGGCTTGAGCTGTCAGTCAAGGAACGTGATTACGGAATGATCCTGGAAGGGGACTATGGAGAACTGATCCATCAAGGCCCACAGCTAGTGGAGTTCAATCGAGAGAAAGTATTAAAGAATAATAGCAATACAGAACGTACGCGCTCTATGTAGGAATTCCTCCCTTCTCTCTTCACATCCTGCATTTCTTTCATTTGATGGGCCTCTACTCTCGCCACTTTATTTCCAATCAACATCACCATAATTCGAATAAACATCATGCGATTAAAAAAATGTGTGTTTATCATGCATTCATTATTCGATTCGGCACTTAATCGAATCGTTCTACGATCCTGCTTCTCTTCCCTGCAATGATCGGAGTATTCTGCTCATATCATAAGAATAAGGGAATGACTATGGGTGAGGAGGACTTCGTCCATGCAGGTTGCCGTTATTGAGAGAGCAGAGGTGCATATGCTTGCGAAAAAGGTTGCATGCAGCGGTGAAGCCGTCAGGCAGGGGTGGAAGGAACTGCTGCAGACGACCAAAGAACATACAACGATTCCGTTGCCATTAGTATACGGTTATGTGCTTGTGCCCGAGTGGCAATGGGAACTGGGGGTTCAGGATCTATGGGTTGGGATAAAGGCTTGGCCAGATCTTATCGCTCCACTCGGTACGGATCTTATTCATCTGCCGCGTCGCAGCTATGCCAGAATCCAGGTGCGTGGTGATCGTGACGCAATGGCTAAGGCGCATGAAGAGCTGACACGTTGGTTTCAGCACGACAATCATCTTCGAGATACCTCTTATTTATCCTTCCGTATTGAAGCGAATGCACTCCAGCCAGTGAATCCATTTGAGATCCCAGTTCATGTGATATCTTATTTTGATTATGACATCTACGTGCCCATCCGATAACAACATATAAATTGTGGAAGAGATACAGCATTTCAATCGAAATGTTGTCTTTTTTTTGAATAAGTAGTTACAAATTTGTGAAGTTCGGATATAATAATAGTAAATAAGTCGAAATTGTGACAAATGTATTTATAGCTTGACTTCATCATCACATACTCCAAATGCTATTCCAGCCAAGAACACTCCTTGCCTTATTTCTACATCCAAGATGTACATCCATAAATAAGATGATTGGATCCATGTATACATGTAAACGATTACACGGAAAGGGGCTTTTTTAAATGAAGGTTCATAATGGTTCATTTGAGGTTCGTAATCCTGTGACTCACATGCAGGTTGTAGGCGTAATCCTGCTTATGTTTGCAAGTGTATATAGCACGTTGGCGATTTTTCGCATGCATTACCCGATTCTTACGTTTATCCTAGTAGCCTGGCTGATCGGGTGTCTAGGGTATCTGGGCTACATCATGAAGATGATGAAGCAGAAATCGAAGCTGCTCGCCTTTGACGGGAATACCATTATTCTTCAAGGACAACGCCTCACGGCTCAGGACATCGAAAAGGTTACTATTATGGATGGTTACAAGCGAGCAGTAGGCTTGAAGCTTAAAGGCAAGCGGATGATTCCCGTTGGGATGAGCTTTAGCTTTGTGCAAGGTGAGCCTGAAGGGCTAAAAGCGCTTCAAGAATGGGCGCGGAACAATCAGATTCATATCGCGCCTGGCCATTTCTTTCGTTGGATCTAAACAAGCAAACCCGTAGACGCGCTTTGAGCGCATGTCTACGGGTTTTTTCGTGAAAAGCGGGTTGATCTAGATCCATATATGTGAGACAAGATCATAAAGGGATGAGAAGTATTATCCCGTTATGGAGACAAAAGAAATCATACATAGGGCTTAAGGTTCAGAACAAGTTGAGCCCATTCATGGATATAGTGATTCAATCGCAGATAAGCTTTGGTCGGAAGCTGATGTCTGACATCATCCAGAATAATCAGCGTGCTTTGGCGTAGACCTTCGTTTAGAATATGACGATAACGAGCAAAGTCGTGATCTTTTCCTCCGTAGAGGAGCAGAACAGGAGCTGTGATTTGAGCTAGCAGCGAAGTACAGTTATAATGTAAGCTGCTTTGATAGTATTGCCGGATGTTGCGGCGGTTGCCCTTCTTAGATCCCCGCAACAGATCAAGGAATGTCGAAGGGCGGTCCGAATTCCCAAGCGTTACGCTTAGCAGCAGGAGGGACTGGGCGAATTTCCACTTGGATAGGCTAATCGCGGTACGGATTCGGTTGCGAAGCAGTTGGTCGCTTGCCTCAGACATCGTGCTGATTAAGATGCCGCCGATACATCGATTCGGATATTGCAGCAT
This sequence comes from Paenibacillus sp. 1001270B_150601_E10, assembly GCF_015558675.1. Taxonomy (GTDB): domain Bacteria; phylum Bacillota; class Bacilli; order Paenibacillales; family Paenibacillaceae; genus Paenibacillus_B. The sequence goes on from NZ_JADMOL010000021.1 coordinate 28,620, forward strand.
TGTATTTAGAGCGATGGCTCCTCCAGTCGAATAACCAGCGATAAAGGCTTTCTTAATCTTTAAATGATCAAGCAGCGCGATAATATCAAGCGTTACCCGCTCATAAGTTACGGGTTCGGAGGAAGCCGGGCTTTGCCCGTGCCCGCGAATGTCAAATGTCACCACTTGATAATGACGGGAGAGCTGTTCTTGCTGGTAACGAAAGTTAGCTGAGGTTAACAGTGGCGGATGGATGAAGAGGATAGGGATTCCTGATCCGCGCTTCTCATAATATATAGAGTTCTGGTCAATGGAGACATATGGCATGTAACAACGCTTCCTTTTCATAGACAATGGTAGTTGGGATTAGTATGTGCATGATCATTCTGGGCATTCATGGATATTGAACATTAATGTTGCAAGTACAAAGGAGAGAACATCGATGCATGCCATTAAACAATTATGGCGATTTGGAATGGATCAGGCGCTAAGCTGTGTATTTCCGGTCATCATCTTTGCGACCTTAGCTTTTACGAAGCTGGTAGCCATTCCTGGAATACCGAGGTATGATTTAATCTTAATCATTTGCTTATTCACACAATTTATGATGGTGTGGTCAGGGCTGGAAACGAAGGATGAGCTGAAAGTTATCTGCGTATTCCATCTTATTGGACTTGTTCTTGAACTGTACAAGGTTCATATGGGATCTTGGTCGTACCCGGAGGAGGGGTGGAGCAAGATCGGCGGCGTCCCTTTATACAGCGGGTTCATGTATGCCAGTGTGGCAAGCTATATTTGCCAGGCTTGGCGCAGGTTTGATCTAGCTATCTATAATTGGCCCTATTCATTGTTCGCGTTCGGTTTATCAGTTTTGATCTATTTGAACTTTTTCACCCATCATTATATGGTGGACCTTCGCTGGGTGCTGACAGTGTTATTGTTTGTGGTGTTCTGGACAACGATCGTAAGCTACAAGGTAGGAGAACGCGTATACCGAATGCCGCTTATCTTGTCTTTTCTGTTGATTGGCTTTTTTATTTGGGTGGCTGAAAATATATCCACGTTCTTAGGGGCGTGGACGTATCCGAATCAGGAGCATAAATGGGAGCTGGTCCATCTAAGCAAGATCAGCTCTTGGTTCCTGCTGGTTGTGATTAGCGTCATTATCGTTGCACAGCTTAAGGAAGTAAAGCGAACAAGGTTGCCTAAAGCTTCAGATCAAACGATTTCGAAATCATAGCATAGTGATCTAACCAAGGTTTTTCGTTGAAAAGAAGCGAAAGGCCTTGGTTATTTTTTTATCAGAAATATGCACTCGAGCTTGAGGCGATTGGACTAGGTTGTGATCGAGATCGTTTATAAAGAAAAGGAAAATAATGCAGAAGCAGCGAATAAGATAACCATAATATGAGGAAGATTGCCCTCGAGGTGCATAGCACAGTATGTCGTGTCTTTAACGTATATCCATGGGAGATGAATGGAGGAGCTACATATGGCGAATTCGGAGGATCACTCTATTAGGCCAGTAGGGTTAACCCAATCCGTAGGCTATCAGATCGGTGTTCGCAGAACACTTCGATGCAGCAAGGAGGCCGCTTGGACATACCTTACCTCGATGAACGGGCTTGCGTCGTGGCTTGCATGCCCGAATGGACTTGTATTGGAACAAGGAGCGATATTCGGCCAAGAAGATGCGATATATGGCGAAGTTCGAGTCGTTAGGGTGCAGGAGCAGATCCGAATGACCTGGTATAGGCCTGGCTGGTCGCGAGCTTCTACGCTTCAAATTCGCTTAATCGGGGTGAGGCCATCTGCAACGACGGTAAGCATCCATCAAGAGCATCTAGATGATGGGGATATTCGTCAGGCGATGAAGGTGAAGTGGGAGCAGGCATTGGCAGACATGTCTGAGCATATCGCCCGGGGGTAGGGGATTTGAAGAAACCAGACTTACCGTCTCCGCGTAAATACTACTAAGTAAAAAAAGTGGAATAAAAGAAGCGGAGGTGGAACGATGAAGCACAGCTTAATATCTCTTGGAATCGGTATTCTTTCCACCGTGATATCTGCGGGTATAGCTTATCTAATCGGTGGCGACATATTGGTGAAAACCGTAGAAAGCGTGATCAGCATGATCCTTTTTGGAGCGGCGATTATTTTATCTGGTATTCTGCAAACAGGGCCGCGCGCATCATCAACCTTCTATATGGAGGATGCTCCGACAAGAGCGAAAAGAAATAAATCGATGTCCATTTTCGTTATGATGGGCATTCCGCATTTGTTGTTAACGTTTTTATTGTACGCCTAATTAATGGATACCTTGGAGGAGGCTCGCCATGGCTCGTGATAAAGCTGTTTTTATTGACCGCGATGGAACGATTGGCGGAGATGGGCATTTCATTCATCCTGATGTGTTCACCTGCTACGATGGGGCTCTTGCTTCCATCCAGAGGTTGAAGGATGCGGGCTATTATGTATTCGCTCTGACCAATCAGCACCGCATCTCGAAGGGTCAAGCTACCATGGAGGAATTTGAAAGACAGTTTGCGACCTTTGGCTTTGATCAAGCTTATATCTGCCCTCATGGCATGTCAGAGCCATGCGAATGCAGAAAACCGAACCCTGGCATGCTGCTTAAGGCTGTTGAAGAGCATCAATTGGATTTGTCGGCATGCTTCGTTATTGGTGATGTAGGAGATACGGATATGTTGGCGGCGCATAGAGCCGGCATGCGCAAGATTTTGGTTCTGACGGGGTGGGGGAAGAACTCTTTCACTCAATATCGAGATCAATGGTTCGAGACGGAGCCCGATTATGTAGCTGAGGACATTAATGAAGCTGTCGGATGGCTCTTGAGCCAATCTTCATCTGTCCATATTGAGGGACAAAAGGTATAGTGCCTGAGACAGTCGATAAATACATTCGGTTTATGGTATGATAAGCATGTATGTTGTATTATTCATGTTGGAGCATCGATAGGATGATCCAATAGGGAGGGAGAATTTTACCAACATGAGCAAGGGAAACGGAATGGACCATCTATCTCATCTGGGGGTAGACTTAACAGCACAAGAAATTCATGATCAGGAGTTCAATATACGCCTGCGCGGTTATGACACCGATGAGGTTAACGAATATTTGGACCGTATCATTCGTGACTATGATATCTTCTATACGATTATTCAAGATCAAGAAAGACAGATCAAGGAATTGAAAGCTAGATTGGATTCACGAGTGACGCCGCCAGTGGCACCGCCTCAGCCAAGCATACCTACGCCGCCTCCGGTTCAACAGGTTCAGCCAACTGCAGGTCGTACGCTCTCAGCGTTAGAGCTTGAAGATATTATGTATCGATTACGCGAGTTGGAAAAGCAAGTGTTTGGAAGTCCACGAGGATTATAATTGTACAGCAACTACATAGTTAGAGAGAAAAAGCTTCAGCTAAGGCTGAGGCTTTTTTGCATTTATTGCTGCAAAAACACATTTTTAAATGTATGGACCAACATGAAAAAATTCGGTATTTCAAAAACTAATGACATTAGTTAAAATATAAACTAACGACATTAGTTTATAGGAGTGGAATAAAAAACATGAATAAAACAACGATTCAAACCGTGACGCAACTTGCGTTTATGCCGCGAGTATTTCCTGTGAATTGCTACCTTGTAGAAGAGGATCAAGAGCTTACGTTAATCGATGCTGCGATGCCTTTCAGTGCGAAGGGAATTGTGGAAGCAGCGAAATCCTTGCACAAGCCGATTACACGCATTGTACTTACACATGCCCATTCCGATCATGTAGGAGCCATAGATACCTTGAAGGAAATGCTGCCAGAAGCGGTTGTATACATTTCTGAGCGCGATTCCAGATTGCTTAAGATGGATCGGTCATTGGATGCTCATGAAGAGCAGCTTCCGATCAAGGGGGGATTGAATCCCATTAAGACAGTTCCCGATGTTCTTCTTCACGACGGGGATCAAATAGGTTCGCTTCTTGCTGTGTCCACACCAGGACACACACCGGGGTCCTTCTCTTATTACGATACTAGAACTGGTGCACTCCTTGCTGGCGATGCATTTCAAGTGCGTGGCGGAGTAGCGGTAACCGGTCATTTTCGTCCGTTGTTTCCGTTCCCAGCTATGGCAACCTGGAGCAAGCAGCAGTCGCTTCAGAGTGCAGAGAAGCTGCTTGAATTAAAGCCGACATTATTGGGTGTTGGTCATGGACGTCTGATCGAGAAGCCAGAACAAGTCATGCAGCGGGCGATAAATGCCGCAGCACGGGCTATAATGAAATAAGCATCTTCAACGCAAGTGATGGGAGGAAATAATGGTGACAAGGAAACGCAGAGCAGGTCTTGATACCAATATGGTTGTATATGAGGCGATCAAGCTAGCTGATGAGATCGGTTATGAGAAGCTGACATTGGCAGCGCTGGCTGGAAGACTCGGCATTAAGACTCCTTCGCTGTATAATCATATTCAGGGTTTGGATGACTTGCGAAAGCATATAGCTGTGCATGGTCTGGAGCAGTTGCACAATACTCTTTCTCATGCTGTAAAGGAGTCGGCGAAAGAAGAACGCATCTTGAAGGTGGCAGCTGCTTACGTTGCGTTTGCCAATGAGAACCCAGGGGTGTATGCTGCTACCCTTCATGCTCCAGATAAGACAGTTGCACGATGGAGCGAGCTGGGCGAGCAAATTGTAGTCTTAATTAGCAAGCTTAGTGAGCCCTATGCTATGGATGACGACGAAGTCATTCATTGGGTAAGAGGCTATCGGAGCTTGCTCCATGGATTTGTAAGCCTTCAGCAGGCGGGAGCGTTTGGCATTCCGCTTGATCTTAATGAAAGCCTGCGATACATGCTGAACATGTATATGAGCGGTGTTGAGAAGTGGAAAGCCAAGACAGATTAAAGGGTAGTCCGCGTGTGAATAGGTATAGTACTTTTGCCGATGGACGATTGTGAAGGGCAGGGGATATAGATGAGTCAGCAAGAGTGCTTTGATGTGCTGGACCATGAGATGAATAGGATAGGTAGTGCGGCAAGATGGGAGGTCCATCAGAAGGGCCTATGGCATCAAACCTTTCATTGCTGGATTTATCAGATTGTGGGTGGGAGGCTCCAACTGTTATTTCAACATAGACATCCTTCAAAGGACACCTTTCCGAATCTGCTCGATATTTCCTGTGCAGGTCATCTTGCCGCAGGTGAACAAGTAGAGGATGGGGTTCGTGAGCTGGAGGAAGAGCTAGGATTGACTGTTTCGTTTCATGATCTTAAACCTTGCGGCATTGTACCGGAGGAACAGGTGATTGAAGCGGGAGGCATGGACCGAGAATTCTGCCATGTCTTTGTGTATAGATGCAATCAACCGCTGTCTGAATATCACGTGCAGTTGGAGGAAGTGTCTGGTCTCTATTGGTTGGATATGATGGAGATACGGTCACTGATCCACCGTGATACGAGAGCGGTCCATGGACATGGATTCTCTGTTCATCCTGTAACCGGCGAACGAACAGATGAGACGAGATGGTTTGAACTAAAAGACTTCGTGCCTCATCATGCGACATACTTTGAACGTGTGTTCCGTAAGATGGAAGAAGAGATAGCCCGCAGCTCAAAGATCAATTCACTACCGACAAGTGAGGGATGACGCATGACGAAGCGAATCCTGCTTACAGGAGGAGGATCAACGGGACACGTCGCCGTTAATTTAGCGCTGATCCCTGTACTTCTGCGTGAGGGCTGGGAAGTCCATTATATGGGATCGCACGATGGAATTGAATCCAAGCTGATGAAGGACCTGAAACAGGTCCAATATGTGGGCATTTCCACAGGGAAGCTAAGAAGATACTGGAGCTGGACCAATGTAACCGATCCGTTTCGCGTGCTGAAAGGTGTTGCCGAAGCCTATCGGAATATTCGTCGATTAAAGCCCCGCGTCGTATTTTCAAAAGGCGGTTTTGTCTCGGTGCCTGTCGTCATTGCTGCATGGATGAATCGTGTGCCCGTAATTGTCCATGAATCGGATCTCACGCCTGGGCTTGCCAATCGAATCGTGCTTCCATATGTCAATCGCATATGCACAACCTTTGAGGAAACCAAGCAGCATCTTAGGCATCCTGACAAAGTCATGCATCTTGGCGCTATCGTCCGGGAAGAACTGCTTCAAGGAAGGGCGGAACGAGGTTATCAGTATTGCCACCTTCGGAACGACAAGCCAGTGATTGTTGTTATGGGCGGAAGCCTTGGAGCGAAAGCCATTAATAAGGCTGTGCGAGAAGCAATGCCAGAGCTGACGAGACATTATCAGATCGTCCATTTGTGTGGAGCAGGACAGCTTGAGCCTAATATTCAGCATCCTTCCTATCGGCAGTATGAATATTTAACCGATCCTCTTCCTGATGTCCTGGCAATGGCGGATATGGTTATCTCAAGAGCAGGCTCGAACTCTATTTTTGAGCTGCTGACTTTACATAAACCGATGCTGTTAATTCCGCTCTCAAAGGCTGCTAGCCGAGGCGATCAGCTCTTGAATGCGGAGTCCTTTGCCAAACATGGATATGGCGAGGTGCTTCTTGAGGAGAATCTGACTAGAGAATCGTTATTGCAAGCGGTAGAACGTTTATACATGAATCATCATGAAATCCGAGGCATCATGAAGGAAGCAAAAATGGACAGTCGGATGAACGAGCTCGTAAAGCTGTTAAAGAGCGTCGCATTGACTTGAAATCAGTCAGTAAGGGTCTTGAATCATCAAGACTCTTTTTTGTTTTAACCGGGAAAGTTAAAAATCTGTTGAGTTTGACAAGAAAATATTGGTATCATATGTGCAATAAGGAACTTCACGGAGCATGACAACATGTATGGGGGGCATGAAGGATGAATTTAGCGCTGCGCAAGCTTTCCAAGCTGGATGATCTACGATTCTTTCAAATGATGCAGGAAATGGGGCCAGGAGAGAATGGCTTTCATAACAGCATGTATGGCTTGAACCCGAATCAGTTTCGCCATGCGCTGAGCGGAGCGGACAAGATGTCAAGAGGGCTATTCTTGCAGCCCCAATTCGTTGCCCAAACATCCTACTGGCTTATGCTGGATGACCACCCCCTGGGCCTTGGCAAGCTTCGACATGAGTTGAATGCATCGCTCCGTGAACGAGGTGGACATATTGGCTATGCAATACGTCCTAGCGAGCGAGGCAAGGGCTATGGTCATGTTATTTTGCAGCTCCTTGTGGAAGAAGCGGGCAAGCGCGGAATGAATGAGGTGCTCTTAACGTGCCTTGAAGACAACTTTCCGTCGCGTAGAGTAATAGAGGCCAATCAAGGCATCCTCCATGAGATTAAAAATGGGATCTGCAAATATTGGATTCATATTACAGCAAACAAGCTTCCGAAGCGAGATTATCTTGCAGAAGCGTTAGAACGAGACCGGAAGGCCAAAGAAGCAAAGAAATATTGATGCTTGTTTATGAAATAAATGGAAAGGAGCACTGCTGCAAGCAGGCTCCTTTTTAAACATGTTAGGTTTCAAACTAAGCATTGGGCTTGGTCTGTTCTTGAGCTTTGGCTTCTGATTTTTGCTGAGCCTGCTCCTCATCACTATTCATTAAGCCTCTCGTAGCGCTTTTGAATTCGCTTAGGGTTCTGCCGAAGGCGCGCCCGAGCTCTGGAAGCTTGGAAGGACCAAAGATGATCAATGCGATGATCAAGATGAGAATAAGACCGCCAATTCCGATATTGCCAAATGGCATATGCGTATCACTCCTTTTATCCTAGCTTAAATCCGCTAATCGCTACTACAGCACAGCGGGCAATCTTGTCCCCTTTGCGATGAGGCCATGTGCTAGTCGGCTTGCTGAGATCCGTCGTATTCTCTCCTGGATGCTGTACGGAGATGAACAGCGTGTCCTCATTCGGCGTGAAAAACGGGCCGGTTAACTCAGAATCAACGGGACCTGAGGCAAACTGCATCGCAACGCCTTTATCTTTACCGGCTGTTGGAATGACAAACAAGCCGTTATTCATAAAGGACTTATATACTCCCTTGTTATGGCTGCTGGTCGAGATGTCTGTCACGACCCAGAGGTTCGCATTGGAGTCAAAAATCAGATTGTCGGGGGAGCTAAATCCGGATTGTCTGCCGCCTGCAGCAAAAATCTCAAAGTCGAATTCGAGAGAGGCAAGGTTGTCGCCGCTCTCAAAGATGCGGGTAATATGGCCGTGAATATTGCCATGGGTATCGTTGTTTGTGTGGCAGATGAACACCGAATTGTCGAATGGCGAAATCTCAATGTCCTCCGGGCGATCCGTTGGTGTTCCGCCTACAAGCAAGGCTGCCTCATGACAGTAGGTGACAACCTCGGCTTGTGTTTTGTAGCGTTTTTGCAGTTCTTCTTTTGATGCATTCACACCATAAGGAACTTTTAAGGAATCGCTTGACAATACTTTCGTTACAGCTTCAATTGTGACAGGCACCCATTGCCCCTTCTTAAGGTTTGCCACATATAAGGTTCCATCCTCCAGGAGGGATGCATTGCTTCTACCCTTAGCTGGGTCAAATTTGCCTTTGCTTATGTATTTGTATACACAAGCATCCTTCTTATCGTCCCCCATGTACACGACGACTCTTCCGTCTGAAGCAAGTCCCATTGCAGTATTCTCATGGTTAAAGCGACCTAGCGCTGTATGCTTTTTACGATAGGAGGCATCACGAGGATCAATCTCTATGACCCAGCCGTAGTGAGTTTCATTCAGCTTGGCATGCTGGGCTGTCTCCGAAAAGTTCTCCTCGCAGGAAAGAACGGTCTTCCAAAGCGTAATGCCGCCCGAACAGTTGGCAAAGGTTCCTTGAACCTTTGCTGCTTGGCTAAGAGCAGCGGATCCTTTCGCAGGTCCAGTCAGCTCGAAGCTCGTGAACCCATTGATTCGTCTCGCATATTTAGAAGCAGGGTCTAGCTTCCATGTTCCTTCTTTGTCTTTATAGATTTCTGTTACAGACATGCCTTGGTAATACAGTTCCTTTTCAACTTGTGCAGACGTGAGTTGGTCATTGTGGATCGGACCGAGGGAGAAGATGTTGGTGTATTCATGGTTGGTTACAAGTAGACCGCGGTTTGAGCCTTCTAGTGGAAAATAAGCATTGTAGTCGCATCCTTGGCCAAATTTCTCTCCTGCTGGATTAATGATATCATCGAATGCAGCAACGACATCATACTTGAAGCGATTCGGAAGCACGAGCTTGTCTTCCTTCGAAGGTTGAATCGGATCGAAGAATCCGGTGACACGATTCGTGCCAAAGCCAAATAGATGGTCAGCCGTTGAGGATAAGGCGGAAGCTTTGCCCTCAAGCGTACCGAGTCCAGCTGAGGCTGCAGCCAAAGCAGCTGCCCCAGTGCCAAGATAGGATAGAAACGTGCGGCGATTCATCGAATTGCTCACTATTGTCCACTCCTCACATGAATAAGGTTATACTTGGGACAAGTTTAAGCAATAAATGTAAATTTTGTTCGAGAATGATGTTGAAATTATATAAAGAAATCGTGTAGGGTATTCTTATGCATAAGTTATTCCTTAATATCCCTTATTTGGGACTTGGTTTAAATGTTCATGTATCATGCAAAAAGAGGTGATTGATATGGTTGTTGTTGCCATATACGCATTTATAGCACTTATACTGGCTGTTATGATTTATGGAGCTGTTAAACGAGCAATTAACGATTCTGAACTAACCTATCTTACTCAAAAAAAGGTTCAGCTGCTGCAGGATATAAAAAGCCTGCTGGACCAGCAGCAGGCGGATAAAGCGGATCTCGATAAAAAATGAAACTGTGGTGGAATCAAAGATGTAGAGGTGATGCATCAATCATGCATCAATTGATAGTAGATGGTTGATGATTACTTTCGGCGAGGGATCGTCAGCGTTTGCCATTGATCACCGAGGAGAAGCTTCGCGCAGAACACAATTTGCCCAACATGGTAAGCGTAATGAGCCATTTGGCGCTCGATTGCTTCGATGACGGACATCGGCTTATTCCGAATGGTAATGGTTCGCAGCAGATCGTCGGGCGTCAACATATCCAGTTCATCAAGGAAGACTTTCCATCCCTTATCCCAGCATACAAGCAGCTCTTCATGCGTTGAGATGGAATTGACGAACTCATCGTCACGGTTGCGATCCAGCTTCTCGCCATCAGTGGTGAGGAAATCGGTCCAGCGTGAGATCATATTCCCGCTCATATGTTTTACAATTACGGCAATACTGTTGCTGTCATCATGTGGGGACCATGTCAGTTCTTGATCCGACAATTGCTGAAAAGTTTGTTCTCCGTTTTTCTTTACCTCTAGAAAGCGTTCTTTGACAGCATTAAGGTAGCATTCACCAATCGGGAGCGAGGATGGCTCTGTCATACATCTAACCTCCGTTTCATGTAATGGGTCGAACGATTAATTCTCTGTATAAGGTGGTCATACATCTTAATGTCGAAAGATCTTTTTCTGCTACCAAATTATAGAATATAAAGAATTCGGGGACAAGATGTGATTTCTCCTCCTGCGGCATATGGTTGTATTAATGGATTGTAAATAAGGGGGGATACGATGGGGTTTCATGTGATGGCCTGGGGTATTGTATTTGTGCTGTTGTCCTTTCAAATCAATGGGATAGATATTCTTCCGGACATTATTGGGTACATCCTGATGATGATAGGATTCAGCAGAATTGAATCCTATCATCCGCATTTTAGACGTGGCAAGCTGCTTTCCATCGTTTTTATTGTTCTATCGCTAATTGGCATGTTCCAAATACGCTGGACGAACCCGGACGGAGTACTGCTCGCTGGCGGCTTGCTGTTGAGTCTTGTTATTCTCGTTCTTCAAGTGATGCTGTTCTATTCACTGATCATGGGCATTGAAGAGGTTTCACGCCTACGAGGGAAGCTGGAGCTAGCCGATCTGGCAAGAGGCCGATGGAAGCTGTATTTATTTTATGTCGTTGCCATCGCGATCTCCATGCTGATCATTTGGTCGCAGCCGCTGCTATTCGGTCCGTTCATCGCCATCCTTGCGTTTATTTTCTCCATCGTGCTTACGTACTTGCTGTGTGCCCTCTGCACTCGCACGGAACGGGAGTGGACCACATAAGCATTGCTTGAACATGGGGGCATTACAGAAAGTGTCATGGATTCAGTCAGGCTGTCGTATGTTATAACAGACTTGCTATACATGCTGCATCAACTGGTCATAAAAGAGTGGATGTACATATGGAGCTTAAATGGTAATGTATAAAAATCGCAGCAAGATCATTGAAGTTGAGGTGTACGTAATGGACATAACATCGAACATCATTATGAATGGGAATATTGGAATTCACATGCTGGATTCCATAAAGGAGGCGAATGTAGGCCTTGTTCCTCTTGTCATAAGTCCAGGGCTGTCCGAAACAGCAGAAGAGTATATGGACTTTATGGAAATTCTGTTGCCAAGACGGGTTATTGTTCTTTCTTACCGTGGTAGAGGACAAAGCGATACGCCAGACCGAGGCTACGCGCTTGAAGATCATGTCTCAGATCTTGCGGCTGTTGTCCAACAGACACATCTCGAGCGCTTTCATCTTCTCGGGTATTCAAGAGGTGTTTCGTATGCGCTTGGCTATGCCGAGCAGAACCGGGAGCGTCTACGCTCCTTGATCCTCGTGGATTATCCTGCCGTTCACAAGCAGATGGAGAAGGGGTGGGCGGAAGCTTATATTAATCATTATTTGATTCCGCATCAACGCACCTCATTGATGCGTCAGCAGGCTGTAAGAGGCATCGGACGCGAATCCGTGGCTTGTGAATTTGCAATGGGGCTTCAGATGCCTGTGCTCGTGATGAGAGGGCTTGAGAGTGATTCCTTTGTATCGGATAAGGATCTCGATCAGTACCGGCAGATCCAACCCAATCTTCAGATTCGTCATTTTCCTTCTTCGGGTCATGACATTCGTCATTCAGAGCCGAATGATTACTATGAGACGATTGCAGCTTTCTTGCATGATTAATCCAAACGATGATAGAAAAGGGAGATGATAGCATGATCATTCGTGAAGCACGTTCTGAGGATGCCCCAATACTTGAAAGATTGTATCGCAAGCTTCACCCAGGTGATTTGCCTGTCATGGTATCAAAAGAACGGATCGAGCAAATCTCCCAGCATCCCGACAGCTACCTATTAGTGGTTGAGGATGATAGCCGTCTCATTGGGACCGCCCACTTGCATCTATGCCTGGATGTCGTAAGAGGGGACCAGCCCTTTGCCGTAGTGGATCAGGTCATCATTGATCCTGAATGTCGATCAAAAGACTACACTTCCTTTTTGATGAAGCATATTGAGACATTCTGTCACCAGCGAAAATGTGTAAAAGTCATCCTTACAAGCGATATCAAGCAAGAAGCCGCCCATGAATGCTATACGGAGCTTGGCTATAGCGGAGAATCTCACCGCGTGTATAAAAAATACTTGCCATACTGATTCGCTGCTCCTTTATTCTTTATGCACTCTTTCATGCACGTCTATGGTTATCTCACCAAATAAATAAGCCTGCAGCGTCTCGGAGCACTCCTTGCGCTGCAGGCTTATTTATGCTTTGAACGAGCATTTGATATTAGCTGAATGGTATGATCTATTCTTATCGGTTAGAATGAGGTACCAAGATGAAAACAAACGTTTATGCTGCTTCTTTACGGTTATTGCACCTTCTGTTTGGATCTTCGTTTTCCTTCACCTTGATCATCATCTTCCTCATGATCTTCCTTCTCTTCGTGAAACTCTACTTCCGATTGCCCTGTTATATAATCGAGAGGGGTATAGTACACGTCAGGGAGTGCACGTCCGCGAATAATCTTTACGGCAATAATGGATAGCAGAACCAGTATAGGTACGATTAGAGACAGCAGAATCATAGCCGTGAATTCCAGAATAGACCCTCCTTCCGAAGCATTGTATGATGTCCTATTACGTTGCTCTTCATAAAAAGTTTCAAATCTTTATAATGGCAGCGAGCCTTCATTTGACGAAAAGGAATCATATCTATTAGTGGTTAGGATATGGTAGAACCTGTATAATATACCTGATCCAAGAATCTAAGTGTGGATTGAAGCTGCAGCTAGTATAGAATGGGTGGATAGTGATGCTCCAAAAAAGATTCCGTACGAAGATATTGGCGGTCGCCCTTATAGGTTATGCCGCATTGTTTGCAAGTTCTCTTTGGGTGCATGTTCATACCGAGGAAGTGCGAATGAGAAGCGATGTTGGAGGAATTCTTTCCTCTAAGATATATGAGGTCATTAAAGTGAAGAGCAGCGAAGATATCCAAGAAGCATTGCTTAAGGCGAAGCGTCTGGATAAAAAGATATCGGTATCGGGCTCTAGACATAGTCAAGGCGGGCAGAGTTTCTATGACGATGCTATTGTTCTTGATATGCGTGAATACAATAGCATTCTTTATGTCGATCCAACGAATAAGCTTGCTCGCGTGCAGAGCGGTGCGACATGGCTTGATATTCATGAGGCGATAAACCCTTACCATCTTGCGGTAAGAGTGATGCAGTCCTCCGCAATCTTTACCCTTGGCGGCTCCATGAGCGCTAATGCTCATGGCAGAGACCCTAGCGAGGGTTCCTTGATAGAGAGCATAGAATCCTTTCGGATCATGATGGCTGACGGTACAATTGTGGAGGCGAGCCGAACCTCACAACCGGACCTGTTCCATGCAGTCATTGGCGGTTATGGTTTATTCGGCGTTATCCTTGATGCTGATGTGCGGCTAACGGAGGATGAAGTGTATGAGCAGAAGATCACCAACATGATGTATACGGATTATCCGAAGTTCTTCGATGAACATATTATCGGCAACCCGGAGGCTGCTTTAACCATTGGAAGATTATCTACAGCGCCAAGCAGTTATTTGACACAGATGTATGCACTAACGATGGAGAGAACAGATGAGCCTTTAACACCCGCGCTTACTGCGCTTGAAGATGAGCGCTTTGTGGAATCAGGCAAGTTTATTTTTGGATTGTCTCGAAAATGGGACCGTGCGAAAAACTGGAGCTGGAAGCTTCAAAAGCAGCTTTATCGTATTGAAGAGGGAAAGCGGATATCTCGCAATAATGCCATGCGCAATGATGTTGAATTTACCATGTATCGCGACCCTCAGAAGACGGATCTGCTGCAGGAATACTACGTGCCTGTTGATCGCTTTGTTCCTTTTGTAGACGGGCTCAGGGAGATTCTAAGGGAAGAAGAGCTGAATGTATTGAACATCACCGTTCGCTATGTCCCAAAAAGTTATGAATCTGTGCTGTCTTACGCCAAAAAGGAGAGTTTCAGTCTTGTGCTGCTCATTAATCATAAAAAATCACCAAAAGACCTGCGTCAGCTCGAACAAGCGACGCGGCGAATCGTCGATCTCTCATTAGAGCAGGAAGGGAGCTTCTATTTGACCTATCAAAACTTTCCAACGCTTGAACAGCTGAAGAAAGCTTATCCGAATTGGGAGAAATTCAAGCAATTCAAGCAGTATCATGATCCTGAGGGACGATTTATGAACGAATGGTATGCGAGGTACAGCAGATGAAAAATAATGTGATCGTGAAGGCGTCGCTACTTCGCTGGCTGATGCTTTCTCAAAGCCTGATGACATTCGGAGCGGGTGTTGTCTTTCCGTTTTATTTAATATTCATCAAAGAGATCGGCGGAGACTTTAGCCAGTACGGGATCGCGTATGGACTTTATACACTATGCTCTGCTGGACTAAGCATCTGGTACGGCAAATGCTCTGATCGTTTTGGCAGAAGCAGATATCTTATCATCAGCGCGTGGGGCACGTCCGTCATCTTTTTAATTTTTCCGATCGTGACCGGGATCGTGCAAATTTACGTGCTGCAGATTCTGATGGGGGTATTTGGCGCTATGCAGCGCGTATCCGAGCGCGCGCTGACGGCAGATCTCACTGATCATTCAAAGCGAGGGGAGTATATAGGACGGTATCAATTCGGCCTCTCGATAGCTTCTGGAATTGCTGTTATGGCAGGTGGCTTCCTGATTGACTTGTTCACTCTGGATTGGTTGTTCTACGCAGGATCTATTATCCTTTTTATAAGTGGAATGATCATGTGGCTCGTCCCTTTTGATGGAATTCACCAAGGTCGTTATGACCAGTCTGTGGAGTTGTGATACGATAGATGAAGCGATTAGCGCAGAAGACCGGAAGGAGAATGGAAATGAAACAGGATTCCTTATCTTTTGATCAATATCTGGAGTTAGCGGAAGCGGGCTTCTCCGGCTGGGACTTCAGCTTTCTTGAACAAACCGGTAGAATGGCCTCAGGCACGTTATCGTGGAATTACTATAATGTTGTGCTTCCTTACATACGAAATAAAGAGAGCATGTTGGATATGGGAACAGGCGGCGGAGAATTCCTGCGTCTACTACAGCCTTTACCTAGGCAAACCTATGCCACGGAGAGCTATGCACCGAACGTGCCGGTAGCAGAATCCGCACTTGCACCTTTAGGGGTTAAGGTTGTTGCGGTCGAGGAGGATGAGTCCATTCCTCTGCCGGACAATCACTTTGAATTGATCATCAATCGACATGAATCCTATGCGCCTTCAGAGATATGGCGCATGCTGAAGCCAGGCGGCCTCTTTATTACCCAGCAATGCGGAGGACAGAATGACATCGAGCTCAATCATTGGTTTCAGGCTGATGTGCCTGAATATGTGCATTGGACCGTAGAGTATGCAGCAGGTGAACTGAAGCAGCAGGGCTTTGAACTTCTTGCGTGCAAAGCAGAAGCGACGAATACTCGCTTCTATGACATTGGAGCGATCCTGTACTACTTGAACGTCATTGAATGGCAGATTGAAGACTATGCATTCGAGAACTACCGCGAACAGATTGTGAAGCTGCATGAACGGATTAATGTCGAAGGCTATGTGGATACGACGTGCGACCGTTTTCTCATCCTTGCGCGCAAGCCGGAATAGCACATTATTAAAAATAATAGGTTTCATCAAATAGGAGGAAGATTCATCATGAATGGCAAACAGTTAGCAGCAGAAAAGGCAGTAGAATGGATACAGGATGGAATGGTCGTAGGGTTGGGAACAGGCTCGACCGCATACTGGGCGATTCAGGCAATTGGCCGTCGCGTGAAGGAAGGTCTTCAGATTCAAGCAGTCGCTACATCTGTTCCGTCTGAGAATCTAGCCAAGGAGCTTGGCATTCCGCTTATTCCATGGTCAGAGGTTCAATCCATTGATGTGACCATCGATGGCGCAGATGAAGTGAATGCTTCCTTTCATTTGGTAAAAGGGGGCGGAGGCGCGCTTCTTCGTGAAAAAATCACCGCTTATGCGAGCAAGCAAATGATCGTGATCGTGGATGAATCAAAGGCTGTCAACGAACTTGGAAAGTTTGGCCTGCCTGTTGAGGTAGTGCCTTTTGCATGGGAAATGACGGCGCGTCATATTGAGAAGCTTGGCTGCAAGGCGATTCGTCGAGCAGATGCTGAAGGAGAGCCATTTATCACAGATAACGGAAACTACATCCTTGATTGCCAATTTGGCGTTATCGAAGAGCCTCCTGCATTGGAAGCCAAACTGCAGCAAATTCCTGGCATTGTAGATCATGGACTTTTCATCGGGCTTGCGGATATCGTCATCGTAGGCTATGAAGACGGCCGGGTAGAGATTACGGTAAGATAATGGAATGAAGCTAGGGATGAGGAATCTTTCTCGCTATAGAGAATAGGTTCCTCTTTTTTGTGAAGAGAAGATGGCATTCATCCAGCTTGGTCTATCAGGAATTACCAATTTCATTGACTTTCAGGTGAGACATTCACTATACTTTAATTATTAAAACGTTTACGCATCTATAGATGACATTATATAGAAGATGAGAGGATTTCGGAATGGATCGCATACAGGATTACGCAAATCGAGTTGGATTGGCCATGTGGAAGACACATCGGCGCATGTCTGCTGAGATGGCTGAATATAAGGAGCATGGACTTACTGGACCTCAATTTTTTATGCTTAATATGATTGCACATGAGGGACCAACGAAGGTTGCTCGGCTTGCAGAGCGGATGGAAGTGAAGCCGAGTGCTACGACTGTCATGCTTGATCGACTAGAGCAAGGCGGTTTCATTCTGCGTGAGATGGACAAGAATGATCGACGAGCGGTCATCGTCTCCCTAACAGCAAAGGGCAAGGATGTATTGAAAAAAGCAAAGAAAGAGTCCAATAAAGTTCTTTCTCGTTTTTTGTCGGTCTTGACGGATGAAGAGCTTGAGACCTTTACTTTGTTGTATGAGAAGCTGATCCCAGAAGAGGTGAAGGAGTAATTCCTTCAAAGGTGGCCTTGGCACAGTTATGTCGAGGCCTTTTTCTTATTCTTGATTGTAAGCGGATACAAAAATCTTAAAAATGGTATAGCGATCATAAAAACGGTGCCTACAACATGACGACAGCTTCCTTTACACTGAGCTTGACTATCTCTGATTGTTACAGGATAGATCCTTCAGCTAAAGGAGTGTTGACATGCGAAAAAAAACCGCACCAATTTCCGTATTGCTAGTCCTAATGCTGCTGTTCCAGTCGTATGGATATGCTGGCGCAAGCCCGAATGGGCATGCAGAAACGGATGAGAGCCAAGTTGTCAGTTCCGCCGCAGAAGAGGGTGCCACCTATTACGTGGATGCCGAATTGGGCAGTGATGCTAATGATGGGACCAATGCAGCCAAGCCCTGGGCGACTTTGGACAAAGTGAATGCCCAACGCTTTAAAGCTGGCGACCGCATCTTGTTCAAGGCAGGCTCAGCATGGGAAGGCCAGCTTGCACCTCAGGGGTCTGGTTCGCCAGGAAAGCCGATCATCATTGATAAGTATGGAAGTGAGGATGCTAACATTAGGCCGATCATTCATGGATGAGGGAGCTTGAAGTCGGGAAGAAAGGCACCTGTTTTTGCAGGACAACAAGTCATGCCTGCTGTACTGCTTGAGAATGTGGAATATTGGGAGATTCGCAATTTAGAGATTACGAACGATAATGACTTTTCTAAGAAAGGCTCGACTGGCAGTCAGCTCTTATCTGGTATCGGGGTAAGGATTGATGCGGATCAGCCAGCCTACAATCGCCCTTTTCATCATATCGTCATCGACAACAATTATATTCATGATGTGGACGGCGTCTATGATACAAGACATAAGGAAAATGGCGGGATTCATGTATCCGTAGAAGGGACATTCGCCAATTGGGATACTCCAACGTATGCCAAATACGTCGATCTACGAATCACCAATAACGTCATTGAGCGAGTATCGAGGACAGGAATCCGAGCAGCGGGGCACAACAACTACGTGAATAACGAGGGTGGATTTGGCATAACCGCTACGTATCGTTATAACGCTTGGAATGAGCAGGTATACATCGCGCACAATGTGCTTAACGACATCGGCGGAGATGCGATCATTCTTCGAGATGGGGATGGCACCATTGTTGAGCATAACACAGCAAGCCGCTTCGGCAACTATGTGTCCGGCGGCAATGCGATTGCCGGTGTATGGTTGGCCGTGTCAAAGAACACGATACTTCAATTCAATGAAGTCTCTCATGGACCAAGTTACAATCAGGACGGCTGTGCCTTTGATTTTGATTCTTACTTGACCAACACTATCTATCAGTACAACTACAGTCATGACAACCCGATGGGCATGATGCTATTGATGGGCGGCAATGATACGGATGTCATGCGCTACAACGTGTCCATCAATGACGGCAGTGCCTTCCGTCATTTCTCAGCAAATGAAAAAACGGGTGCTTACATCTATAACAACTTGTTCTAATATGATGGAGCTAACTATGAGGTGCTGGAGGGAGATGGCGTTAAGACAGGCTATAAGCTGTACAACAATATCTTCTATAATCACAATTCGAATGCGCCTACGAATTGGGAGACGAACCAATGGAACTTGCTGGAGTTCAGTCATAATACTTTTTTTGAGGCAGGGGGCAAGCATCACCTGAATGAGCCGCTTGATCTGAAGGCGATTTATTCGGATCCGCTGTTTACTGAAGCAGGAACGTGGGGTGCTGGATTTGAAACGCTAGCAGGTTACACACTAAAGGCTAACTCTCCTTTGATCGATGCTGGAAGAGCCTTGCCAGAATCGATTGTGAATCTATTAACGAGCCTAGGCGGCGAGAGCAAGGATTTCTACCAGCTGTCCTTGCAGGACGGTCAGCCTGACATTGGGATTCATGAATATCATGGGGAGAAGGAAGCGCCTGGAACGGTAGACCGTCCATTTCTACCACAATCGTCTCTCTCCATTAAAGCCTTCAGCTCAGAAGAGCCAAGCTATGAAGCAGCGCGTGCCATTGATGACGATCCAAGCAGCTATTGGCGATCTGGATATGCGCCTGTGCAATCGATAACTTTAGATCTTGGCGGCCTCTAAGCTATCGTTTGGCTACGACGCCAGGGAAAGGAACCATGACATTAGCAGATGCTGCAACGGGTGAGTTCCGTTATGTGCCTTATTCAGGCATGTTCGGGAAAGAGGAGATATCCTTTGAAGTCAGCAACGGTATTGAGACTAAGACGGGAAAAGCTGTTTTCTACATTTCAAAACAAGGAGATTCCTTTATTCAAAATTCAGGATTTGAAACCGGCTCGGCTACAGGGTGGCCTGTGGTAAGCAGTACAGTCAAGGTCGTGGAAGGCCAATCGTATTCCGGAAAATATGCGATTCAATTTGAACGCGCTTCCACAAGCCTTGAGCAAACTGTACAGGGCTTGAAGCCGAATCAGTGGTATGTGCTTGAAGCATGGGGAAAGAGCGAGCGAGCAGACAACTATCAGCGCATCGGGGTGAAACGCTACGACAGCTCAGGATTGCAGCAGGTAGCGGATATAAACAGCTTAAATTACACGCGGCTTAAGGTGCCATTTAAGACAGGGCCTAGTCAGACGACAGCAACCGTGTTTGGATATAAGCGCCCATCCTCTGCAGCACCGCCTTCGTCAATCGACGGAGTTAAAGCATGGCTTGACGACTTTGGTATTCGTGAATATCAGCCCCCAACGGCAGAGCCCACTGCATTTGATATGAAGGCAGGACAGGTCTATAACGGTGCTGTTCAAGGCGAGAGTACGGAAAGCGAGGAGCTTCAATATCATCTCGTTTCTAAACCGCTGCAAGGGACCTTGCAATGGAATGAGACAACAGGAGACTTTGTGTATACAGCACGGTCTGATGCTTCCGGTACCGATCAATGGACGTTCATAGCTCGCGACGAACGATCAGAATCTCTGCCTGCAGCGGTGACTGTTCGCTTTTCGCCAGCTGCATATGTTGTTTCCATTAATGCCATACCCGATCATCTTGTGCTAAAAGTTGGAGATACAGAATCGACCGTTGTTCAGGCGGTGTATTCAGATGGACAGCAGGTTGTATTAACGGAGGGGTTGACATTTACAGCAATCGATCCAACGCTCATCTCCATCCTTGATGGATACATCACTGGCCTGCGGATAGGTAAGACTGAGGTTATGTTGACATGGAATGGCTTTACAGACCGGATCGCGATCCAGATAGAAAGTCCCCCAATTGAAAAGCTGCCGATTCGACTAAGCTTCAATGAAAAGAAGCCTATGCTCCGCGTAGGGGAGAATGTTAGGGTTATTCCAACGATTCATTACGATGATGGCACAAGTGCCATTGCGGACTCTGCTTCTGTTACGTATCGAATAACAGATAAAGAGATCGCCACGATTGATGAGAATGGGGTAATACACGGAATCGCAAAAGGAAAAACCATGTTAACCATCCAATGCGGGAAGCTTACGGAGACGCTTGAGGTCATGGTGAAGAAAGAGAAGTAAACGACAGAGCCCTAGACATTGTTGTTATAACTGCGTTGAAGTTAAGAATGCGCAACAAACCAAAGCATGACCTTTAGCAGAAATAAAAAGAACCATACGTTCTCGCCAGCAAAGCCTCTCGTAATGATCGTCTTGATCATCTTCAAAGCTTGGCTAAAGAGGGTTGCGTATGGTTCTTTTGATTGAACATGATGCTGTTAATCAAAGAATTATAAGAAGACAAAGTAAATAACTGCAGCCAAAATAATGCGATAAATGGCAAACGGAACGAGCTTGATTCGATTAATCAGCTTCAGGAAGAAACGAATCGAGATCAAGGCAAAGATAAAGGCGGAGATAAATCCGACGATAAAGAATGGTAGGGCATCAAGGGTGATGTATTCCCAGTTCTTTAAGAGCGACAATCCGCTTGCGCCAGCCATAACGGGCACTGCCATAATAAAGGTAAAGTCAGAGGCAGCGCGGTGGCTCATGCCAAGCAATACACCGCCTGAGATCGTAGAACCTGAGCGAGAGAAGCCTGGCCATAAACCTAGACATTGGAACAATCCAATTCCCAAGGCTTGTCCGTAAGTAATCTGGTCAACCGATTCTGCCTTTGGCTTCTTCGGTCTTACAAAGTCTGCCACGATCATCAGGATGGCACCCAGCACAAGGCCGATGACAACCGTCTTAGTGGAGAATAAGTATTCATCAATATAATCCTCGAATAGGAGTCCGAGCACGGCTGCTGGAATCAAGCCGACGATAACCTGCGTAAGCTTCAAGTGCTTTCCTGGCGTCGTAATCGCATGCTTGCCTGCAAGCTTGCGCAAACCAAGAAGATCCATAAATCTCGGCCAAAATACGACAACGACAGCAAGGATCGATCCTAGCTGAATGACGACCTTAAACGTATTGGCGACCGGTGCTGAAAACAGCTCTTTGGATTGGAAAAGAAAATCATCAACGATAATCATGTGTCCCGTAGAGGATACGGGAGCGAACTCCGTCAATCCTTCCACGATGCCCAAAATAAAGGCAACAAACATTTCCCACAAAATGATTCACACTCCTGTAACAACTAAAATATTCTTTTTTGTCATCGAATTGAAAGACAAGCATATGCACGTCAATCGCGCACGTTTTGTATTATACCTTGTTTTCGAATGATGCGGTAGCTGAATCTGCACGTCTGCCTATCAATGAGCGATGAACTAATGATAGGTTAGACGGAATGATCGAGGTGAAAGCCCTTCATATTTCGTAAAAATGGTAGAAAAGTAAGAAGCCTGCTGGAAGCCGACTTCCTCAGCAATTCTTGCAATCGAATCATTTGTGTGCAGGAGCAAGAGCTTCGCCTGATGAACCCGATAACGGTGAAGATATTCAAGCGGCGAAGAGCCGAATTGCTTCTTCATGCATCTGGCGATATAAACCGGATGAAAATTAAGATGCTCGCCAAGTTCTGCCGCGGTCACTGAATCCCGATAATGCTGCCGCAGATAGGCGGCAGCAAGCTCTGCGCATTCAGCAGCTTGTGAGCGAGTCTCCTGCTCAACAGAGCTAGACAGCTCATGCACGATTTGCTGGAATACAAGCTGCTGCTGCCAGCGCGTAGATCGCTGATGCATTAACGGACCTAAGCTTGACAGCTCTTCCAGCCATTCACACATCTGGGAGGGATGCTTGATCTTCGTATAAATCGGAAGATTAATCGTAAAAGGATTCTTTTCCATCGTAGAGATATGAGCATAGTCGATCTCGGAATGACGGAGCTGAAGCTCATGATGCTCGATGTGCCTCCAAGCGCCTGTAGTATGAAAATGAAGCCAGAAATAATGTGTCGTGACTTCACATTTTTTGATGGACTGATGGGCAAGGTTGGGGCTTAAAATAATGGCCTCTCCTGGTCCTACTTCATAGAGCCGATCCTCTTCTGCGATGTGAAACGCTCCTTGAATGACATAAAGCAGATCGAATACACCTAGATTACGCCTGCTTGGATGAGCATTACCGGAAGCAATCATATCGCGCCCGCTAATGATGTAGTGGGGCAGCGGCGGAGCAGTCATCTGAATGATTGTCATGTTGAACACCTGCCCTTAAGTGATGGGTATTAGGTTTATATCGTGAATGTTTAGGTTTCAAAGCTGAACCACAAGATGGATTATACCATCTATACTTGTAAACGATCTATAGCGCTCACTTCAAATAAAAAATGAGGATGAATGCAGTTTACAGGAGGTTTATTTTGTGAAGACATCAGAGGGGAAGATGACACTGTGGCTGCTTGCTTGGCCTATCTTCATTGAGCAATTTCTTCAATTTTTACTGGGGGCAGCAGATACCTTGATGGTCAGCCGCATCTCGGACGATGCGGTAGCCGTTGTCGGCTTCTCGAATCAATTATTTTTTGCTCTGCAGACACTGTTTATGACCATAGCGAGCGGAGCTGGCATCCTTATTGCGCAAAAGCTTGGATCAAGGAAAAATGAAGATGCACGTGTCCTTGGTATAATGGCTGTGTCGGTAAGTGCTGCAATCGGAATCGTCTTAAGCTTGATCCTCGTTTGGAAGCCAGTTGAAATCGCACAGCTTCTCAACATGCCTGAGAATTTATTGCCGCTTGCGAAGATTTACATTTCCATCGTCGGTGGAGGGATGGTCCTTACCGCGCTGATGGCGGCACTCGGTACCGCTATTCGAAATACTGGCAATACGAAAGGACCGATGTATACTGCGATTGGGATGAATGTCATCCACATCATATTGAACTACGCCTTTATCTATGGCGCATTTGGCTTCCCACAATGGGGGCTAACAGGAGTAGCGATCTCGACTCTTGTCAGCCGATTGCTGGCGTCCATTTTCTTATATTGGCTGTTTATCCAATCATTTGACCAACGAATCAAGCTTCGTGATTTCAAAATCTTTGATCGTAAGCTCTTTAATGACATCTTGAAAATTGGCTGGCCGCTTGGCGTTAACTCATCCTGCTGGGTGTTTACGCAGCTCATCATTTTTACATTTATTGCGATGCTGGGCTCAAAGGAGCTTGCAACCAGAACGTATATGAATACGCTTGAGTCGTTTTGCTTCCTGCTAGGCTTCTCCATCGCCCTTGCGGTGCAGATACAGATTGCCCATCTGTTTGGTGCAAGACAGACAAAGGAAGCGTACAAAGGTGCATATAAAGCGCTGGTCATTGGGCTGATTCTCGTTACAGTTAATGCTTTCTTGGTGTTCGTGCTTGGTAAGTCCATTCTAAGCATCTTTACAAACGACCCGGAGATTATTGCAATGGCAGGATCGCTGCTGCTGCTTAACCTGATGCTTCAGCCAGGGAAAATGCTGAATATGGCGCTTGGGAATGCGCTGAATGCGGTAGGCGATACGAAATTCCCAATGTGGACGGCCATCTTCTCCATGTGGCTGATTGCTACTGCACTGTCCTACTACCTAGGCATTGAGTGGGGATGGGGACTCGTTGGAATCTATGTGTGCATGATTGCAGACGAGTATGTACGGGGATTGCTGGCCCTATGGCGTTGGCGCCAACGGAAGCACTTGAAGCGTGCTGAGGCAAGTATGACCGCGACAACCCTACCAGGAAGTGGAGCCATGGCAATCGATTCTTAAATGATAGCAAAAAGCCCCTGAAGACTGATGGTCAAGCCCCATTTTTGTAGACATTGAAAAAAGCCCTAAGCTGAAAGCTGGCG
>NZ_JADMOL010000022.1 GCF_015558675.1 Paenibacillus sp. 1001270B_150601_E10
GGAACAGCCCACTGACACAAGTCAGTGGGTTTTTCTTTATGTTTTTTATTTACTCGTCTTAAAATTCCTTTGATGTAGAGCTTCTTGAACAAAGCCATTGCTTTGTTCAAGGGCTATTACCACTATGTCTATTTCGGATTAGAATCATTCAATTAAGATCCCCTTCTTCAGCATAGAAGGTTACAAGAGATCTGTTGTTTTACGCTTATTACCTTTATCCGTTAACGATTTCCCCACCGTTAATATGAATGATCTGCCCTGTTACATAGGAGGAATCCTCACTCGCCAAGTATACATAGGCTGGAGCGAGCTCCTCTGGCTGTCCTGGTCGCTTCATTGGCACGTCACTGCCGAATTGGCTGACCTGATTTGCCTCCGCTGTAGAGGGAATGAGCGGCGTCCAGATAGGCCCTGGCGCCACGCCGTTTACACGGATGCCATCCTTAATAAGGTTGGCAGACAAGGAACGTGTAAAGGCCACGATTGCTCCTTTTGTGGAGGAGTAGTCGAGCAGATTAGCACTTCCTTTGTAAGCTGTAACTGAGGCCGTATTGATGATTACACCTTTATGCTGGGTGAGTTGGGGCATTGCCGCTTTGACAAGATAGAACATGGCAAATATATTTGTACGGAAGGTACGCTCTAATTGCTGGACCGTTATGTCCTCGATGCGCTGTTGAGGATGCTGTTCGGCAGCGTTATTGACAAGAATATGAATATGCCCAAGGTCCTGCATCGTTTGCTGAATAGCTTGCTGGCAGAATGCCTCATCGCCAATATCTCCTGCAATCAACAGGCATCGACGCCCTTGCTCCTCGATACACGCCTTAGTCATGGCAGCATCACTGTCTTCATTTAAATAGATGATTGCAACGTCAGCACCTTCTTTGGCAAAGGCGACAGCAACAGCCCGTCCAATGCCGCTGTCTCCACCGGTAATGACGGCAACTTTATTGGTGAGTTTACCTCCAGGCCGGAATTGTTTACCTTGAAATTTAGGATGTGGATTCATTTCTGATTCAAGCCCAGGCTGCTGGTTCTGGTGCTGCGGGGGGACAGTTTGTGACTTTTGCTCAGATGACATGCTTAAACTCCTTTCACTTCTCCTGTGTGATGGGTTAGAAAACCAACACAGCGAGATTTCATTTCCAATCGAATAATGTTAACATTGCCCAAATAACAAAAATCCACCCTTCCAAATTAGGGTGGATGTATAGATGGATCATGCTTTATAAATCAAACATTGATGCGGTTGAATCTTAAGGAGCTTGTCCTCTGAGATAGAAAGGACTGCAATCGTCACGTAAAGCCTCGGAATGAGCAGCCATATGTGCCAGAATATAAACTGGAGGCTGAAGCCGATAGGTAGCCATGGCATCAGGATCAAAATGATAATAAGGCCAATGACGAGTGTGTGAAGATTGACTTTTCGCATATATCTGTCACTAATATACTGCTGCGGCAGAGGGAGAAACCCAATCCAGGGCAGCTTGAATTGAAAACCCCAGCGCTTTTTATACGTATAACGATCCATGATGAACAGGGAACGAGCGATCACATAATGAATCCAGATCATGATGCTCCAAGCTAAGAATGCATAGAGAATCCCTGCAATTGAGCTTGACCATAATGCTGCTCCAACACCGAATACGGCAAAAGCAACGTATAGAATTAAAGTGAACCTATTAAAGTTTATTTTTTTCAATAGCTGGTATTGATAGTAGGTTCGTTCCGCACTCGCTGGCATGAAGAAGATGCTCCTCTCTATGAGTACCTCGGTAAAATATATATCGGCTTACAGGAAAATAGATTGAAGATAGCCAAAGCAAAAATGAACGCCCATGAAGTGTACATACACCTGCCCGGAACCACTTGCATACAATACATCAACTATTTGAAAATAATCTATGAAAGTGGTTTAATCGCTCTATGAAATGGACATACTAGGATTAAAATAGAAGTAAAGGCGGGATGGTCATGGAACATGATGCAAAGCAGCGCTGTATCGTATGCAGTGAAGAGAAGGCAGATGGCATTGTCGTTGTTGACCAATTCATTTGTTTGGATTGCGAGCAAGAAATGGTTCATACGGATGTAAAAGATGCAAAGTATCCTTTTTTCATTGACCAGCTTAAGCGTCTCTGGTTGAAACTTCATGCATAACGGCACATCTCTGATTTGTAATGATGATGTAAGGCATGAATTGCAAAATTAACTCCAACATAACGATGGTATACCCTGCAATCTCTTGGAAACAAACAAATCATCAGACGGCAGAAGTATTTTTCGAGTAATAACAATATAAAAATAATCCATTATCCCTTACAACCTGTAATTTGTATTCAAGTTGAATGTTTCTAGCGGAATGGCTTACCAAGTGATGGCGATTCAAAGCGATATCTTCATAGGAAGCAAAACCGTATATGGTTAGAGCCCTTCGGGGCTCTTTTTGGTATGCGATGAAGCCATGAAGACGAGAAGCAGATTAACTCGACATGGTCAGATAAAAGACGCATGAAGAGCGAAATAAAGCTGAATGTCATGTACGATTCCGTTACAATAGTAGGATATTAGAAATAGGGTGATATGGAATGAAAAAAAACTCTCGAGCACCGATTATGGATGCTCTACTAACATATAACCAAAAGGGACAGGTATCGATGCATGTGCCAGGTCATAAAGATGGTGCTGTCTATCGAGAGAAAGCTCAATTTTACAATGCATATGAGGATGCTTATCGTCGGTTCGGTGATCTGCTGCAATATGATGTTACTGAGGTGGAGGGGACAGATGATCTCCATCAGCCGGAGGAGGCAATAAAAGAGGCTCAGGAGCTTGCAGCGGCATGCTTTGGGTCAGAGGAGACTCACTTTCTCATAGGGGGAAGTACAGTAGGCAATATTGCCTCTATTCTTGCTTGCTGCATGAAGCAGGGGGATCTGATCATCGTGCAGCGTAACGTCCACAAATCTGTACTGAACGGGCTGCGGATGGCAGGAGCACGCGCAGTGTTTGTCAGCTCAAGAGAAGATAAGAAGACAGGACTTGTAAGCGGCCCTTCTGTAGATGTCATACAAGAGGCGCTGGAGCGCTATCCAGAGGCAAAGGCTGTATTTGTGTGCAATCCGAATTATTATGGCATGGGGATTGAACTTAAGCCATTGGCTGAGCTTGCTCATCAATATGGCGTGCCGCTGATCGTTGATGAGGCCCATGGAGCTCATTATGGATTCCATCCGAAGCTTCCCCAGTCAGCGCTTCAAGCAGGGGCTGATCTCGTCATTCAATCGACACATAAGATGCTTGCGAGCATGACCATGAGTGCGATGCTGCATGTACAGGGAAATCTTGTTCAGCGAAAGAGACTCAAAAAGATTCTTACGATGATTCAAAGCTCGAGCCCGTCCTATCCATTGCTCGCTTCCCTTGATCTTAGTCGCCTTTGGATTGAGGAGTCAGGTTCAGCGTTATTTGAAGAGGGCTTAAAGGCTGTGAACCAGATAAGAGAGGCGCTGCATAATAAACCGTTATGGGGCGTGGTCACTAAGGACATAACAATGGAATCTGGAAGCTACAATGGCTGCGACACATGGGATCCCTTCAAGCTTGTAATATGGGATCGCACAGGGCACTGGAGCGGTTATCATCTGCTGGAGCAATTGCAGAAGGCAGGCTGTGTGGCTGAGATGGCAGACCTCCAATACGTCGTTCTTATCCTGACTCTTGCGGATACCTGTCATGAGGCGGAAAAGGTTCTTCAAGCGCTGAAGCAATTAGAGAATATCCATCCAATCTCAGCAATTTCATCAACCGATTTCAAGGTTAGGGATAGCGAAGAAGCTCTTCTCGCATGTAAAGATATGTTACAATCAAAGGAAATGGATTTTAGCTCGATACATAATCAATCCGTATTTTCGAGACTAAAGGTAACGGCTCCAATAACGTTCTCGCTATATGAGGATGAGCGAAATGTCATGACGCTCCCTGTCGATGAGATTGCGGGCTACGAGGCTGCTGAGCCGGTCGTACCATATCCGCCAGGCATCCCCTTGATTATTCAAGGCGAGACGTTAACAGAGCGCCATATCGCGCTGCTAAAGCAATTAGCAAATGCGGGTGCCAAGTGTCAGGAAGTAATGGATACAAGCCTTCGCTCGTTGAGAGTGTATGAGAAGAATGATTAGGCGTGAAATCCGTACGACGGTACGTCTTCAAGTTTTAAATGACGAACAAGATAAAGGGCATGACGAACACGGATGTATTGGAAAAGATAAGGGTAGGAACCTAGAAGGGATAGATGGAATATGATGTCTACTACCGGGACATTTATCACGTTTGAAGGAGGCGAAGGGGCAGGCAAGACTACGGCGATCGCTTTGCTGAAGCAGCAGTTGGAGGAGCTTGGCGTAAACGTATTAGTAACAAGAGAGCCAGGCGGTATTCCGATCGCAGAACGCATCCGGGATGTCATCTTGGATACAAGCCATACCTCAATGGATCCGAGAACGGAAGCTCTTCTGTATGCGGCTGCAAGAAGGCAGCATCTGGTTGAAAAGGTTATACCGGCGCTAAAAGAGGGTAATATCGTATTATGTGATCGTTTTGTAGACAGTAGTCTTGTGTACCAAGGATTTGCAAGAGGCCTTGGCATGGACGCTGTAGAAGAGATTAACGCCTTTGCCGTACAGGAGACGGTACCTGAGCTGACGTTCTGGCTTGACCTCAACCCCGTGGTTGGTCTTGCTCGAATCAATGCCAATGACAGTCGTGAGCTGAATCGACTCGATCAGGAATCGATGTCCTTCCATTTAAAAGTACGAGAAGGATATAAGCGTCTTGCTTCCAAGCATCCGGATCGCATTCAGCTTATTGATGCTTCGGTAAGCAAAGAAGAGATTGTGAAGCAAATGATAGACATTTTACGCGAAAAAACAAGGATTTTGGGCAAATGATGTATAATTAAAGGGTATAAGTTCTATTTATTCACGAATGCTTAGAATCATAAGGTTCATAGAACTTGATCCCAGACATCACCATATGACGTGAGGAGGAATACGGCATGAAATTAATTGTAGCCATTGTACAGGACAAGGATAGCAATCGTTTGAGTCATGCATTGGTCAAAGCCGAATACCGCGCGACAAAGCTCGCAAGTACGGGCGGATTCCTACGTGCAGGCAACACGACCTTTATGATTGGTGTCGATGATGAACAAGTGGACGACGTACTAGAGCTTATTCGGACGAACTGTAAAGTAAGAGACCAGCTGGTAACGCCGGTTACGCCAATGAGCGGCTCTACAGATTCGTATATTCCGCTGCCTGTTGAGGTGCAAGTAGGCGGTGCGACTGTCTTTGTCCTTCCAGTTGATCGATTCGAACACTTTTAACAAAAATAAATTAAGGCAGGGTGATGATCGGTGAAAATTAATCCGGGCTTTCGCCCCATGGGACCGGATCTGCGTGTGGGCGATCCCGTTGCAAAGCCGGTCACGTCAAAATCATTCGCAGATATGATGCAGCAGCAGGATCGAGACGCCTCGAATGAGCAGCTGCAGCAGCGGCTTCGGGATATTCATCAGCAAGGTGATCGCCTCGCGAGATCGATGACGATACGAGAGCTTCATTTGTATAAAACGATGGTGAAGCGCTTCTTGGAGGATACGGTTCGCCGAGGCGTAGGGATTAAGGACACTCGCGGCTGGGACCGCCGTGGACGCAGCAGACGCTATCGTCTGGTCGAAGAGATTGATGAGGTATTGCTTGCGCTTGCTGATGAATTACTTCAGACCGAACAGGGAAAGATTGATTTGCTCAACAAGGTCGGGGAAATCCGGGGAATGCTGATTAACCTGACCTTCTAGAAAGGTAACGGTGAATATGTCGTTTCAACACATTCTTGGTCAGCAGCAAGCCAAGAAGATACTACAGCACGGTCTTAGGGCAGACAAGATTTCACATGCCTATCTATTTAGCGGTCCAGTAGGAACAGGCAAGCTTCAAACGGCCTTAACCTTCACAAAGGCGCTATTCTGCGAGAAGCTTGAGGATGATTGCTGCGACGAGTGCTTGTCTTGCCGTAAGATCAATCATGGCAATCATGCAGATGTCCAGATTATTGAGCCTGAAGGACAAACGATTAAAATAGATCAGATTCGTGAACTGCAGCGGGAATTCTCCTATCGGACCGCTTCATCTGACGGCCGAAAAGTCTATATTATGAAGCAGGCTGACAAGATGACGGTGCAAGCAGCCAACAGCCTGCTCAAATTTTTAGAGGAGCCGACGAGTCCGACTGTTGCGATACTCCTTGCCGACAACGGACAAGCGATGCTTCCAACAATCATTTCACGCTCCCAATGGGTACCTTTCACGCCTCTTCATTCCACCGAAATATGCGATAAACTCGTTGAAGAGGGCGTATCTCTGACCTTAGCACGTGCTGCCGTTCAAATTGTAAATGGATTGGATGCCAGCAGGGAATTGTGCCAACAGAATTGGTTTGCAGAACTGAGAAACGTAATGATACAATTAGGAAAGGAGTGCGGAGCGAGTCTATCCTCGGCACTTCTATTGGCACAACAGAATGTATTCAAGACGGGACTTGCGGAGCATGTGGACATGCTCTTTCGCTTGTTTCATCTCTGGTTTAGAGATATGCTGAATTACCAATTGAACCGACAGGACAGTCTCGTATTCATCGATCAGCAAGAGACGATGAAGAAGATGGCATGGACGAGAACAGCGGAAGGCTGGGTATCGTGCATGCAGCTTGCGATAGAGGCTGAGAAGCGCATGCGCGCGAATGTAAGCCCGCAGCTGGCACTGGAGCAGTTTCTGGTTGGAATGCAAGGAGGTACTTAATTGTATAATGTAGTCGGCGTCCGTTTTAAGAGAGCGGGCAAAATCTATTATTTCGACCCGGTCGATTGGCCGGTCCAGAAGGACCAGCATGTGATCGTCGAAACGGCGCGCGGCATCGAATACGGCAAAGTCGTCATCGGTCCCAAGACGGTCGGCGAGCATGATGTGGTGCTTCCACTGAAGAAGGTTATTCGGATCGCAACAGATGTGGATGGACAGCTGGTAGAGAATAACCGCCAAGCGGCCAAGGATGCCCTTGGTATTTGTTTGGACAAGATTCGGACTCATCAATTGAAGATGAAGCTTGTCGATGTAGAGTATACATTTGACCGGAACAAAATTATTTTTTACTTTACAGCAGAAGGTAGAGTGGACTTCCGAGAGCTCGTTAAGGACTTGGCTAGTGTATTTCGTACTCGAATCGAGCTTAGACAGATCGGGGTGCGGGATGAGGCCAAGATGCTCGGAGGGATTGGCCCTTGCGGCCGAGTGCTATGCTGCTCTTCCTGGCTGGGTGATTTTGAACCGGTATCCATCAAGATGGCGAAAGACCAGAACTTATCCCTTAATCCTACCAAGATATCGGGACTTTGCGGCCGCTTAATGTGCTGCTTGAAGTATGAGCACGACAATTATGAAAGTGTAAAAGAAGAATTGCCATCGGTCGGCAAGTTGGTTGTAACCTCTTATGGAGAAGGCAAGGTCGTTGGTTTGAACAACGGAGAACGGAAAGTGCACGTACAGCTGTTTGAGCTTGGTAAAGTGAAGGAATTGCTATTTGACGATGTAGTCGTGAAATAGTCACTACGACATCCGAATGGACTCTGGGGTGGGAACTTGGAGAAGAAAAATATATTTGCACAATTTCATGATTTAGAAGCTAATATGGGAGACCTTCACCAAGAAATCGGAACGCTCAAGCAGGTGGTTAAGGAGCTGCTGGAGGAGAATCAGCGCCTTATGATGGAAAATCAGCAGCTGCGCAAAGTGCTCCAATTGGAAAATCCATTACAAGAGCAGCATTCCGAAACGGACGCCAAGAGCGAGTATGATTCGAAAGAGGCTGAAGCAATGCCTAATGATGCAGAGCCGGGCAGTACGGTTGGTGAAGGTTACGATAACTTAGCTAGACTGTATCATGAGGGATTTCATATTTGCAACGTGTATTACGGTCACTTAAGAACCGAAGGAGATTGCTTATTCTGCCTCTCCTTCCTCAATAAATAACAGATGCCGTAGGCGAGGAATATTTTCCCTGTCTACGGCTTTGTCGTATTTATTGCGATATCGATCAAAATAGATGCTTAGTCGAATCAATGCAAAGGAGAATGCCAAGGCATGTCAAAGGTAACCTTACACCTTTCAGAGCGCTTGGATGATCTGCTTACCCATGAGCTTAAGATCATTCAGAGCGAGGAGGTATTCAGCTTCTCAATAGATGCAGTACTGCTTGCAAGATTCCCTAAAGTTCCGAAGCGGGGACGTATTCTTGATCTATGTACAGGCAATGGGGTCATTCCTTTGCTTCTGACAACAAGAACCGAGGCCTCAATTGAAGGCATTGAAATTCAACCTAGGCTTGCGGACATGGCGAGGCGAAGTGTGGAGCTAAATAATTTATCAGAGCAGGTCCAGATCATTGAAGGCGATCTCAAAACGTTTATTCCAGAAGGAAGCAGGCCTTACTATGACTTGATTACCGTTAACCCTCCTTATATGCCGCTAACAACGGGGGATATTAAGGAGAATGAGCACTTTGCCATGGCTCGTCATGAAATAGGATGCACGCTCGAGGATGTGATCCAAACCTGTGCAAGGCTAACGAAGACGGGAGGAAGAGTAGCGATGGTTCATCGTGCTTCTCGCCTTGTCGATATTATTAGCCTGATGAGGGTTTATCGCTTAGAGCCTAAACGCATCCGATTTGTCCATCCCAAGGAGGGGGCAGAAGCGAATATGGTGCTTGTCGAAGCCATCAGAGATGGGAAGCCAGACGTTCGTTTGCTGCCGCCATTATTCGTTTATAATAACAATAATGAGTATTGTCAGGAATTAATGGATATTTACTATGGAGAAGAAACGGAATTGGGGAATTAACAATGACATGGAATGTGCAAAGTAGTTATGAGATAAGTTCTCAGGATAAGGCAGGGAAGCTTTATCTTGTGGCGACACCAATCGGCAACCTTGAGGATATGACCTATCGCGCGGTAAGAATCTTGCAAGAGGTAGAGATTATTGCTGCTGAGGATACAAGAGAGACGAGGAAGCTTCTGTCTCATTTTGATATACAGGGAAAAAAGCTGTACAGCCATCATGAGCATAATAAATGGTCAAGCGGCCCAGAGCTTGTACGTCTTATGGAGGAGGGGCAATCGATTGCGCTTGTGTCTGATGCAGGCTTGCCAGCAATCTCTGACCCAGGCGCAGAGCTTGTACGGCTTGCCATCGATGCAGGCATCGCTGTAATCCCGATTCCAGGGGCGAATGCGGCGCTAAGCGCCCTTATTGCTTCTGGGCTAAGCACCGAGCGATTTTTATTCGTAGGCTTTCTGCCTAGAGACCGCAAGCGTATGGAAGAAGCGCTGCTCTCCTTTAAGCTGGAGCGGGGCAGTATCATGCTCTATGAATCTCCTCACCGTGTCGTAAAGACGTTGGAGCGAATGCTTGAGGTGCTTGGAGATCGTCAGGTTGTGCTTGCCCGTGAATTAACGAAGCGCTACGAGCAGTTCATCCGAGGCAGCATCACGGAATGCTTAGGCTACCTATCGGATCATGCTCCGCTTGGTGAATGTGTGTTAGTGCTAGAAGGCATATCGGAAGAGATGAGGCTTCAAGAGCCGGACGCCATATGGTGGAACAGCTATTCCATTCACGATCATGTGGAGCATTATGAAGAGCAGGATGGGCTTTCACGCAAAGATGCGATGAAGGCAGCGGCGAAGGATCGTGGTGTATCCAAAAGGGATATTTACCAGGCATTGCTGGAAGAATAGGTTTCAGCTTGTGAAAAACAAAAACGGGTATATGTTCCAAAATGGAATAAAGGTTGGTTAAGCAGAGCATGATAGGAAAAAATAAGAGGAATAAAAGGGGATAAGTCTTGTGATTATCCCCTATAGCCATTATAGGATGGTAAAAAAAAGACCTCTATGGTTGGGTTCATAACCATAAAGGCAAAAGGAAGATATGAAAAAGGTTAGAATTAACAGATGTAAGTAAAATTATTATAACCTATTTTTCTTATTTTGTCACAGGTTGTGGGATTTCTGAAATACATTCGTAACAAACAATTTTTCCTTTGAAGTATGTAACGTTTTCTGCATTGCCGCAGAAGATACAAGCTGGCTCATATTTCTTGAGCATAATGCGCTCGCCGTCTACGTAAATTTCAAGTGCGTCTTTCTCTCCGATGCCAAGCGTGCGGCGTAATTCAATCGGAATAACGACACGACCAAGCTCGTCAACCTTACGGACGATACCTGTAGATTTCATCATAAATCATCGCTCTCCTCTTTATGCTTAGATATGTCATGATTCGACAAAATTCTATGTTTGCTGGTATATATCGTACCAACCATTCCCATATTCGTCAACTAGTAAAAGCACGAGATTGTGTGTTAATTTATGGTTGTTTTCATAGAATGTTCTTGTTTTTACGTGTTTTTTATGCTTTATTCAGGTAAGAACTATCATGTTTGAACAGCAGTGGAAGTTTTTATCAAGGATATATAGCAAGAATACCCATTAATTGTTTATTCGACATTCATGATTTTCGTGTCGGAAATTTGTCGAATTGGTAAGAGGTAATGAACATATATTCAATTATTTTACATGGATAGGAGGGGAATTTATGATGTTAAGGGAAGAAAAGGTATTTAAGGATCCCGTACACAATTATGTACATGTTCAAGACCGGACAATATGGGATCTGATCAACACGAGGGAATTTCAACGATTACGCAGAATAAGGCAGCTCGGCACCTCTTATTTGACCTTTCATGGGGCAGAACACAGCCGGTTCTCTCATTCTCTTGGAGTATATGAGATTACAAGACGGATTGTTTCTCAGTTTGAGCGCCATCATATGGAGGAGTGGTCGGCGGAAGACCGGCTTGTAGCCTTGTGCGCAGCGCTGCTTCACGATGTGGGGCATGGTCCCTTCTCTCATTCCATAGAAGATGCCTTTCAGGTTCATCATGAAGACTGGACATGCCGCATTTTATTAGAAGATACTCACATTCGAAGCGTACTTGAGCAGGTGAGTGCAGACTTCCCCGAACAGGTTGCATCCGTGATTCAAAAGACGCATCCGCACCCGATCGTTGTGAATCTTGTAACCGGACCATTGGATGCAGATCGGATGGACTACTTGCTTCGTGATGCCTATTATACAGGTGTTCATTATGGCACCTTTGATTTGGATCGGATCCTTCGGGTCTTACGTCCTTACCAGGGGCGGATTGTGGTCAAGGAAAGCGGCATGCATGCGGTGGAGCATTATCTTATGAGTCGCTACCAGATGTATTGGCAGGTTTATTTCCATCCGGTCACAAGGAGCTCTGAGCTTCTCCTTCGTTTAATTTTCCGAAGAGCAAAGGAATTGTATCAATGCGGCTATCTGTTTCAGTATTTTCTGCCTCCTCTGGATGCCTTGTTTGAGAATCGGATGAATGCCTCAACGTACACACAATTAGATGAAGCATTTGTGCAAACGATGTTTATGCAGTGGATGCGAGAGCAGGATGATCGATTAGCAGAGCTTTGCCAGCGATTTATGGAGCGAAGACTATATAAATATGTAGAAGTCGACCATTTGAATGAGGAGCGCAAAGCTTTCCTGAGAAGGCAGTGGGCCGAGGCAGGGCTAGATCCTTCTTATGACCTATGGTTTGATGCACCAACTGATATGCCTTATGATGTGTATCGGACAGGAGATAAGCCCACCCTTCAGCACATCATGCTGCTCACCAATCATGATGAAGAACTGGTAGAACTGTCTAAGAAGTCCGATATTGTACGCTCGATCAGCGGGCTGCACCGAGGCAAGCACTATATTTATTTCCCAATGGATAAAGTAAAGCAGGTACAAGCTTCCCTCTCTAAAGAGGCAAGAGAACTTTTGAAGCTGGATAAGGCTCATTTATAATATTTCATTGCAGCAATGAGTGGTGAGAACCATAGATTGATGTGGACTGCAGGAAGACACAAGGAGTGAACGCAAGATGATTTTTGATACACATACCCATCTCGATAACGAAGCATTTGATGAAGACCGCGATCAGGTGATTGCGCGCGCCGTGGAAGAAGGCGTAACACGAATGGTGAATATCGGCTTTAATCGCGAGACGATTCCGACTACGATGGCGCTGGCGGAGAAGTATCCGTTTATTTATGCGGCTGTAGGCTGGCATCCCGTTGATGCGATAACGATGAAGGAAGGCGATCTAGACTGGATCGCAAAGCTGACGGAGCATGAGAAGGTAGTTGCCATCGGGGAGATTGGCCTTGATTATCACTGGGATACCTCTCCAAAGGATGTGCAGCAGCGTGTGTTCCGTGAGCAAATTGGGCTGGCTCGTGACCTTAGAATGCCGATTATCATTCATAATCGGGAAGCCCATGAGGATATTGTTCGTATTCTGCGTGAGGAGAATGCCAAGGAGGTTGGCGGCATTATGCATGCCTTCTCGGGCAGCTGGGAGACAGCCAAAATGTGTCTGGATATGGGCTTCTATATTTCCTTTGGGGGACCGGTAACGTTCAAAAATGCCAAGCAGCCGAAAGAGGTGCTGAAGCAGGTTCCGATGGATCGTTTGCTAGTGGAAACAGACTCTCCTTATCTTACGCCTCACCCATTCCGCGGGAAGCGTAATGAGTCCTCTTATGTACGTCTTGTAGCGGAGATGGGAGCTGGATTAAAAGACATGGATTTTGAAGAATTTTGCAAAATTACGACGTCGAATGCACTTACATGTTTTGACATACGATGAAAAACAGAGAAAAACTAATGAAATTTTAACCTACGACAATAATTAAATGAGTTTTATTTGGTAAATGGCGTATTTCGGTTTTATTTTGATTGTTTTTAGCTTATAACGGTTTTGAGTAAGTCTTTACAACTTTGTCATAAACACGATATGATTTCTCTCAGAAGTTCGAATGAACTTGAATATTGTTCCAACGAACCAGTAACGCTGAATCTTCTGCTAAAAAGAAGAGCGGGGGAACCAAAAGCAGGTTGCGAGTGCCGCGCAGCTTGTGGAGTGTATCCTTGGGGTGAATTACGAACGATCGAGCCATGAGCCGATCCGTTCGGATAGGGCGACTCTCATAGCCCGAATCCGACAGCTAACCTCGCAAGCGTAAAGAGAGAGGTCCTCGTGTAGAGCCCTGAACATTGGATGATGTTTGGGTCTATGAAAGAAGCCACGAAAGAGATCCCTCTTGCGGAAGGCTTCTTTGTGTTTTTACGGCTTACGATCCTT
Source organism: Paenibacillus sp. 1001270B_150601_E10 (assembly GCF_015558675.1). GTDB lineage: Bacteria > Bacillota > Bacilli > Paenibacillales > Paenibacillaceae > Paenibacillus_B. The sequence goes on from NZ_JADMOL010000022.1 coordinate 13,352, forward strand.
GCATCCATGCGACGAGCATAATGGTTACAATGTGTTCATAGGTTGTAAGAACAGGAGGTGGGCAGCAAGATTACTGGTGTTGGGGTGAAGATCAGCATGAGGCACACGCTCGTTCTTCACTAAAATACTTAATAGTCGCGTCAGATGTATCATGCATAACTCTCGACGGCGGGACTATGAAGGAGGACCGAGAAATGGGAAACCTCGTGAATAACGAACCCCATGATCCCCGATCATCCAGCAAGTCGCTCGCATTAAAGTGGAAGCATGAAAATATGCGTGTTGTTTCTGTAATTGCAGTTGTTGCTATCGCAATTACGCTTGTAAGTGTATTAGTAGGTTTTAGTTATCAGAAGAAGACGGTCTCTCTGTTCATTGATGGACAAGAGAACACCATAGAGACACGCAAGTCCACGCTACGCGATGTTTTGGATGAGCACGCGATAGCATTAGGGGCACATGATAAAGTATCCATGATGTTGGATACGGAGCTTGAAGATGGCGTATCGGTAAGCATTAAACGTGCGAAGCCGGTACAGGTAACCGTAGATGGCAAGACCAATACGCTGTATACGACAGAAGATCGTGTATCGAATGCCTTGGAGGGCTTCAACGTAACCGTGAACCCGCTCGATAAGGTATTCCCAGATAACAGTACAGCGATCTCTAAAGATATGGAGATCAAAGTAGTGCGCATCACAAAAGATGTGGAGACAAGAGAAGTCAAAGTTCCTTTCAAAACGGTGAAGCAGGCGAATGCTGACATGAAGAAGGGTACGACAAAGACTGTCCAGCAAGGACAGCAGGGTGTTGTCCTCCAAAACATCGAGAACACATATCAAGATGGTAAACTGGTTCATTCCGAACTTGTAGAGAAGAAGGTTCAGGCGAAGACCGTGAATAAGATTGTTGCTTATGGAACGAAGAAGGAGCCAGAGGTGCAGGTGCTGTCTGCAAGCACGAATAACCTTGCTACGCGCAATGCATCAGGAAGCTCGGGCTCATCCTCAAAATCATCTAGCAATGTTTCTAAAGACGGTATTAACTTTAAATACAAGCAAAAGCTAACGAACGTGCAGCTTACTGCTTATACAGAGCAGCCTGGTTCTGCAGGTGCCAAAACAGCCTCCGGAACGAAAGTAACCGAAGGTCGTACGATCGCGGTTGACCCAGATGTGGTACCGCTTGGCTGGTGGGTGTATATTGAAGGCTACGGCTTCTACCGTGCAGAGGATACGGGGGGAGCAGTCAAAGGCAAGATCATGGATATCTACTTCGATAGCTCCAGTCAAGTGAAGCGCTTTGGTCGTAAAAAGGGCAATACTGTATATGTGATTGGTCCAGTTAAGCCTGAGGCAAACTAACAGGTTCGAGTTGGATAAGCGCGTAGATAATAGCTGTGTTTTTATGATATAGTAATCCATAACCAATTATGTCATGCTAAGAAGAGGGGAAGCCCTCTTCTTTTGTATTTTATTCGTAAAGCGAGGAAAGGAGCGGTTCCATTGATCCGCGAAGTCATAGTCGTCGAAGGAAGAGACGATACGGTTGCCATTAAGCGAGCGGTGGACGCAGATACGATTGAGACCGGTGGATCTGCGCTCAATGAGATGACCTTTAAACGAATCGCGCTGGCGCAGGATCGTCGGGGCGTTATTATATTTACCGATCCTGACTTTGCTGGAGAACGCATTCGCAAGGCTGTTGCGCAGCGTGTTCCAGGCTGCAAGCATGCCTTTATTACAAAAAAAGAAGCCTTGGCTAAGGGAGATATCGGCGTGGAGAATGCTTCGCCTGAGGCGATACGCCATGCACTAGCCAATGTACGCACGGAAATGCCCTCTCCAGCCGGACAACCCCTGACCTGGGGGGATCTTATAGAAGCGGGACTAACGGCTCATACAGGCTCTTCTGAGCGCCGTATGAGGCTAGGGGAGATCCTTGGGATCGGCTATTGCAATGCCAAGCAGTTTTTGAAGCGCTGCACAGCGTTTCAGATTACCCGCGAGGAATTTGAGGAAGCCTTGGACAAGCTGGATTAGCCTTTTCCTTATGACGGAATGGATAAGCCTTTAACGATACGTTAAAGCTGTACGATAAATGAGTAGATGGAGTCAGAAAGGCAGGTACGCGTATGAAGCAGCACGCAATGGATATTGCGACGCCTTCTAGAACGAAGGATATTATTCGTAAACATGGATTTTCATTTAAGAAGAGCCTCGGTCAAAACTTCCTGATCGATATGAACATTATGCGGCGCATTGTGGGGGCAGCAGAGCTTGACGAACGCACAGGAGCTCTTGAAATTGGTCCCGGCATAGGCGCTCTTACGGAGCAGCTTGCAAGACAAGCAGAGCGGGTCGTGGCGGTCGAGATCGATAATCGCCTTATTCCGATTCTAGATGAGGTTATGGAGCCTTATGACAATGTATCTGTTGTTCATGGAGACGTATTGAAGGTTGACCTGCATGCTTTATTCGCGGAGAAGTTCCAAGGCACGGGGCGTGTCAGTGTCGTTGCCAACTTGCCCTATTATGTAACGACGCCTATTATGATGAAGCTTCTTGAGGAGCGTCTGCCGCTTAAGAACATCGTAGTAATGATTCAAAAGGAAGTAGCCGAGCGTATGGCAGCTTCACCAGGAGGCAAGGAGTACGGAAGCCTTAGCGTCGCGGTTCAATACTATTGTGAGCCGGATATCGTCTGCACGGTTCCACACACGGTCTTCATTCCACAGCCGAATGTGGAATCAGCGGTTATTCGCCTGAAGGTTCGGGATATGCCTCCTGTAGAGGTTTCAGATGAGGCACGCTTCTTTGAAGTTGTGCAGGCAAGCTTTGCTCAGCGCCGCAAGACCATATGGAATAATCTCAAGGCCCGTTATGGCCAAGCATTAGGCATAGAAGCTTTGCAGCAAGCGCTAGAGGACGCAGGCATTGAGCCGTCTCGAAGAGGGGAGACGCTATCGCTTGAAGAGTATGCGCGCCTTAGCGAGGCTATTGGAGCGATTCAACCACCTTCGCCTTCTGCTTCTTAATCGTTACCCTTTTTCTATAAATTGAAAATAAAAAGCACCAAATGCGACTCCCGCCCATAAGATACTTCAGAGGTGATAGAGCCTATGAAGACAGGAGATCTGGTCGTACGGAAATCTTACGGTGGGGACATTACGTTCCGAATTGAAGGCATATACAAGGATATGACTCTTCTGAAGGGAGTCGATTATCGTCTTATTGCGGATTCGCCCGTGACTGACTTGGTTAATGCCACAGCCAGCACAGTAAAAAGGCGCTCTCAGCAGGCCCATATCAAGATGCTTCAATCCGTGGAGGCCCTTGAGCTTGATCGAAGACGGCAAAAAGAAAAGAGGCCCTTGGACAGTCTGTTTCCAGGGACATCAGCGGGGAACGGGAATATATCCCATTTTGAGGTGCCAGGCAAGGTGCTTCATTTAGACGGTGACCCTAACTATTTGCAAAAGAGCATGACATTATATCGCCAGCTTCGCGTACCCGCAGAAGGTCATTATATTCAAGAGGGCAGCATGGCAGATGCTGTGTATCGGCTGCTCCCTGTATCAAGACCTGACATTATCGTGGTAACAGGCCACGATGGTGTGCTGAAGAATTTGAAGCATCGCGATTTGTACAGCTTGCAGAGCTATAAGAATTCCCAGAACTTCGTCAATGCCGTCAAAAATGCGAGGCAATACGAGAAGCATCTGGATATGCTTACGGTTGTTGCAGGTGCCTGCCAATCCCACTTTGAAGCGCTAATTGGAGCTGGAGCGAACTTTGCGAGCAGTCCCGGCAGAATTATGATACACGCGCTTGATCCAGTGTATGTGGCTGCCAAGGCGTCCTACACGTCCATTCGCGATACGCTGAGCATTGCCGATATTGCCCCCCATACGATGACGGGGACAGAAGGTCTAGGCGGTATTGAAACAAGGGGAAGCTATCGAGTGGGAATGCCGGATTGGAAAGATCTTTCGACCCTTCAAGTTACCCCTTCTGTTATATAAATAAAGGCAAATTGAAGGCATAAAATTTAGGATTTTGCACATTCTACAAAGTTATATAAAAAAACTTATTGACATGATTTGATAATCGTTGTTATAATAATTTATTTAATTTGACATTACCGCCTCGCTTGTTATATAATGGACAAGGAAAGAGGTGGTAGTTGTAATGGCAAAAAACACTTTGCTGGAAATTCGTCGTAGTCTTGAAGCTCATGTTGGTCAAAAGATCTTGCTCCGAGCGAATGGCGGCCGCCGTAAGATGGTTGAACGCTCAGGTGTGTTGGAAGAAACCTACCCTTCTGTGTTTATTGTTAAATTGGACCAGGAGCAGAACGCATTTAAGCGTGTCTCCTACAGTTATGCAGATATACTGACAGACGCGGTACAAGTATCCGTCTGCAATGATAACGGCGAGATGAAGCTTGACTTTATGCGCAGTTAATATTACTTCTAAAGCAGCCTGCTGGCTGCTTTTTGTTCTCTTTAAAGCGTTATTACTGCAGAACTTTTCAGTTCTTTTGCCTCCAACAATCATGGCGTCGAGGAATTCCCTCTTCTGTCTCCCATCAGACTTACCATGAAGTTTCTGCTCCCTATCACAACATATCGTGCATACGACGTGCATTGGCATCAAACGTCATTCCAAACGTCGTATAAGTCAAGGTCCACCTTCGCAACCTAGCCTTAGGGAGATCCCTTTTATGATTAGCCATTTATCATCACACGAGGAGGAATGGAACGATGGGACGTCGTAGACGAAGCGTCATGTCTGAAGATCTCAAATATGAGCTCGCTAAGGATCTAGGCTTCTATGATACCGTTCAAAAAGAAGGCTGGGGCTCCATACGTGCCAAGGATGCAGGCAATATGGTAAAGAGAGCAATCCAGATGGCTGAGGAAGCTGCAGCAAGGAAGCAATAATTGCGGATGTAGTCAGGGAAATTAGAGGAGAGCAGGCCATTTCGATATATAGATGAACATGGTTTGCTTTTCTTTTATCCTGCGTAAGAATAGATAAGTGGCGAATCGGCAATAGCTGTTGTAAACAGGGGGATCATCTCCATTGTAAGGCTGTAAAATAAGAGCTGCTGCAGTCAGGCGTCGCCCCATGACTTGCATGAAAGAGTCTGTTATAATAACGGAAGCGATTCGTAGGGTAAAGAAGGGTGAAATGCCAGTGAAAGTATACGAGAAGGCACCGGCCAAAATAAACTTGATGCTAGATGTATTAAGGAAGCGTGAGGACGGCTACCACGAGGTTGAAATGGTTATGACCATGGTGGATCTAGCAGACCGACTCGAGATGGAGGAGCTTCCTCGTGATACGATTATCATATCCAGCCAAGCGGGTTACATACCGTTAGATGAGAAGAATCTGGCTTTCCAAGCCGCGAAGCTGATTAAGGAACGCTACCAGGTCAAGCAGGGTGTCTATATTCATTTGGATAAAAAAATACCTGTTGCAGCTGGACTAGCTGGTGGGAGCAGCGATGCCGCCGCTACACTTAGAGGCCTGAATCGGTTGTGGGGACTGGATATCCCGAACGAGGAGCTGCTTGCCCTTGGCGCAGAGCTTGGTTCAGATGTTCCCTTCTGTGTCACTGGAGGAACGGCCATCGCCACAGGACGCGGCGAGAAGCTCGAGCACATCATGAATCCTCCTCAATGCTGGGTGGTCCTTGCCAAGCCGCCAATTAACGTGTCTACAGCTGATGTATACGGCAGGCTGCGTGCAAGCGAGATCATGGTGCATCCATCTGCGGCTGCAATGAAGCAGGCGATTGAAGCCCAATCGTTTCCTGATATTTGTGGACGTCTTGGTAATGTGCTTGAAGATGTCACACTTCCGTTATACCCGGAAGTGCAGCAGCTTAAGGATGCGATGATTCGACTAGGCGCAGACGGAGTGCTGATGTCAGGAAGCGGCCCGACAGTATTTGGCCTTGTATCCAAGGAATCAAAAATTGCTAGAATTTACAACGGACTTCGCGGCTTCTGCAAAGAGGTATATGCGGTTCGGATGCTTACTTAGGGATTCCATGATTTACTTATTTTAAAATATTGAAATGAAGCGTCACCATATTGTTACAGATGCAATTGCTAAATAACGGACATTCATGTATGATGACGTGTATAATATTCGTAATATAGTGATTCTGAGTGAGGAATAATCATGAAAAAGTTAAAACGAAGTGCACGGTTAGTCGAAATGACACAATACCTCACGTTAAACCCCCATACACTTATTCCACTTACCACTTTTGTAGAACGTTACGGCGCAGCCAAGTCTTCTATCAGTGAAGATCTGGCGATTATCAAGGAAGTGTGTGAAGGTGAGGAAACAGGGGAACTGCTGACTCTTGCAGGAGCAGCTGGCGGGGTGAAGTACATCCCGAAATACCCTCCCCACAAAGCATTGCCGCTCATTGAGCAAATCAGTGAGCAATTGAAGCAGCCGGATCGGATGCTGCCAGGCGGGTATTATTACATCACGGATTTGCTGGGACAGCCAGGCCTGATGAATGATATCGGTCGCATGTTCGCTTCAGCCTTCGCGGATGCCGACATCGACTGTGTCATGACGGTAGAAACGAAGGGGATTCCTATCGCTTATGCTGCAGCTGCACATCTTAACCTTCCTGTCGTGCTTGTACGACGTGACCATGTCGTAACAGAGGGTTCCGCCGTTAGCATTAATTACGTTTCAGGCTCTCACAAAAGCATTCATACGATGACGCTTGCGCGTCGTGCCTTGAAAGAGCGCTCAAAAGTCCTGCTCGTGGACGACTTTATGCGCGCTGGAGGCACATTCAAAGGGATGATGGATCTCCTGCATGAATTTGATGCGACCGTAGCGGGCGTCGGTGTGCTTGTGGAATCTGAGGATGTGACAAGCGAGGAGCGCTTGCTGCAGGATTATGTATCCTTAATTCGAGTTGGAACGGTAGATTCGCGCACTAAGCAAATGTCAGTCAAACCAGGTAATTACTTCGATCATATGTAATACGCTTTGCCATTGGACGGAAGGTGGCCGCAAGGCTATAAATATTTGAATAGGGGTGTTCTACAAATGTCTTCAACGATTGAAAAAGTAGCAACAACAGAAGCGCCACAAGCGATTGGACCTTATTCCCAAGCGGTCGTATACGGTGATCTAGTTATCACTTCCGGGCAAATTCCTCTTACACCAGCAGGTGAAGTGGTTGAAGGCGGTATGGAAGAGCAGACGCATCAAGTGCTTAGCAACTTGATCGCTGTTCTGAAAGAGGCAAATACTTCCTTGGATCGTGTTTTAAAGGCAACGGTGTTTTTGAAGGACATGAATCAATTTGCAGAAATGAACCGCGTGTTCGAATCTTATTTTGGTGACCATAAGCCAGCTCGCTCTACCATTGAAGTGGCTCGCCTGCCAAAAGATGTTCTTGTCGAAATTGAACTCATTGCAACGAAGTAAATCAGAATATGTCGAAACGTAGAAGTACTTCGTAAATTTAAAATAAAAATTCAAAAAAAAGTTGATAAGTTGGCAAAATAAAGAAGGATTTTATTTGCGCGTGTGGAATTATACACCAAGTCTCGATGGAAAAAGGTGGTGAACACACACGTGCAAATTACTGATGTTAGACTCCGCCGCGTCAACACTGAAGGAAGAATGAAGGCAATCGCATCGATCACTATCGATAACGAGTTCGTCGTTCATGATATCCGTGTTATTGACGGCAACAACGGCATGTTCGTCGCGATGCCGAGCAAGCGTACGCCTGATGGCGAATTCCGTGATATTGCCCATCCAATTTCATCCGCAACACGCGAGAAGATTCAGGCAGCTGTATTGGCTGAATACGAACGTGCAGCGACTGAAGAAGAGGTCATTGAAGAGGGCGCTTAATTGATTCTGCAATACGATGGGGTTACAAAGAAAGGGAGCCAAACATGGGGGCTCTCTTTTCTTTTTGTTCATAATGAGATATATTCTAGTATGGAGTAGAGAAGCAGGAGGTCGGATGCGGTGAAGAGAATGGCCATCGTGTTAGCAGCGGGTCAAGGAAAGCGTATGAAGTCCAAACTATACAAAGTCCTTCATCCCGTTTGTGGTACACCAATGGTTGGACATGTACTGAATCAATTAGAGCATGTCCATGTCGAACGTATCGTTACTGTGGTCGGCCACGGTGCCGAAGCGGTAAAGGCGTATGTAGGAGACCGTTCAGAATTTGTGCTTCAAGAACAACAACTAGGTACTGGCCATGCAGTGAAGCAAGCCAAATCGCTGCTTAGCCACGAGCAGGGCACAACGATTGTGATCTGTGGAGATACACCACTTGTCACGTCAGACACACTGATGCAGCTCATGAAGCTTCATGAGTCCACACAAGCTTCGGCGACGATTTTGACGGCTGAACTGGATCAACCTTTCGGTTATGGCCGATTGATTCGTGGAGAAGATGGTTCGGTCTTGAAAATTGTCGAGCAAAAGGATGCCACAGAGCAGGAACAGTGTGTTCGTGAGATTAACACGGGTACCTACTGCTTTGATAACGCCAAATTATTTGCAGCTCTTGAGAAGATTACGAACGACAATGCTCAAAATGAATATTATTTGACAGATGTTATTAGTATTCTTCAGGCTCAAGGCGATAAGATTCAAGCGTATTGCACGCAGGATCAGGCCGAATATATTGGCGTCAATGATCGAATGGCTCTGTCTGAGGCAGAACGTCTGATGCGTGAAAGAATCAATAAGCAGCACATGTTAAGTGGTGTAACGATTATCGATCCTGCGAACACCTATATTGAAGCCTCGGTAACTATTGGCTCTGATACGGTGATTCAGCCTGGAACGGTGCTTCGCGGACAAACCTCGATAGGGGAAGACTGCGTCATTGGCCCGAATACAGAGCTTATGGATTGCAAGATCGATGAAGGAGTTACGATTGCCCACTCTGTGATGCAAGAGGCGATTGTTGGCGCTCGCAGCTCGGTAGGGCCGTTTGCTTATTTGCGTCCAGGAGCGAACATCGGTCAAGATGTGAAGATCGGTGACTTCGTGGAAGTGAAGAATGCAACCATTGGCGACAACACCAAAGTTTCTCACTTGAGCTACGTTGGAGATGCCAAAGTTGGTAACAATGTCAACATCGGATGCGGTGCGATAACGGTCAATTATGACGGTTATAATAAATCCACTACCGAAATTGGCGACGATGCATTTATTGGAAGCAACGTTAATCTGATCGCTCCTATTCAGATTGGTCAGGGAGCTTATGTCGTTGCAGGCTCCACGATCACGCAGCAGGTCAATGCGGATGATGTAGCGATTGCACGCGACAGACAAGTTAACAAGCCGGGATATGCTTCGAAGCTTCGTGCTCGGGCTAAGGCAAAGAAAGAACGAGAAGCGCGTCAGCAGGACTAATTCTTTATATGATTACTCAAAGATCGTGTAACAATGTTAGCAACATTTTTATGCATAGAAAAAAGATGAACATGAACCAGCACACGGAGGGTTAACAACTATTATGACGTATTGTGATTCCAAGCTGAAAATTTTCACTTGTAACTCCAATCCGAAATTAGCACAGCAAATTGCAGATTATATCGGGGTTCCGCTTGGTGACTCAGTCACGAAGCAATTCAGTGATGGTGAGATTCAGATCAACCTGTCAGAGAGCGTTCGCGGATGCGACGTTTATGTGGTCCAATCTACTTGTGATCCAGTTAACGACAACTTGATGGAGCTTCTTGTTATGGTGGACGCGTTAAAGCGTGCATCTGCAAAGAGCATCAATGTCGTGATTCCATACTATGGCTATGCTAGACAAGATCGTAAAGCACGTTCCCGTGATCCAATCACGGCGAAGCTCGTGGCGAATCTCATCGAGACAGCCGGTGCTCACCGCGTCATTACGATGGATCTTCATGCGACTCAGATTCAGGGCTTCTTCGACATTCCAGTCGACCATATGCTTGGTGTGCCGATCCTTGCCCAGTACTTCCGTTCGAAGAAGATGCAGGACGTTGTCGTTGTATCTCCTGACCACGGCGGTGTAGTACGCGCTCGTAAGCTTGCGGACTTCTTGAATGCGCCGCTTGCGATTATCGATAAGCGTCGTCCTGAGCCGAATGTAAGTGAAGTCATGAATATTATCGGTGACATCAAAGGTAAGACGGCTATCATTATTGATGATATCATTGATACTGCCGGTACAATCGTGCTTGGTGCTAATGCGCTCGTTGAAGCAGGTGTTAAAGAGGTGTATGCATGCTGTACGCATGCGGTATTATCTGGCCCAGCGATGCAGCGCCTTGAAGACTCTCCGTTTAAAGAAGTAGTCATTACGGATACGATTCCAGTGAAACATGAGAATCCAACAAGTAAGCTTCGCACGTTGTCTGTTGCACCGCTTCTTGGCGAAGCGATCATCCGTGTACACGAAGAATTGTCGATCAGTAAATTGTTCGAAATTGAATAAATGATAACATCCATGCGGAGCCTAGCTCCTATACGAGAAGGGTTACATCAGCAAGCACTTGTGCTTCAGATGTAGCCCTTGTCGGCATTTGAAAATAAATTCGAGAAGGGAGGACGTTCAAAGTGAAATGGATCGTAGGGCTGGGGAATCCTGGATTAAAGTACGAGTCTACGCGACATAACATTGGCTTTATGGCGATTGATGAGCTGGCACGCCGCCACAATATTCAAGTAAGAGATAACAAGTGTAAAGCTCTAATTGGAGAAGGGCGTGTTGGAACAGAAAAGATCGTGCTTATTAAGCCTATGACCTATATGAATTTATCCGGAGAAAGCGTTCGCGCATATATGGATTACTATAAAGTATCGCTCGATGACTTTATTGTCCTCTATGACGATATGGATACAGAGCTTGGCAAAATTCGTCTTCGCTATCAAGGCAGCTCAGGTGGACATAACGGAATCAAGTCCATCATTCAGCACACGGGCACGCAAAGCTTCCAGCGTGTACGAATGGGGATTTCCCGTCCGGCGCCTGGCCGCGATATTGTTGATTATGTGTTACAGGACTTTGCCAAAAGCGAGCGTGAGGCTCTGAAGCAGTCCATTGAGCGTACTTGTGATGCTGTTGAATTCTTCATGACCAATACGTTTGAACAGACGATGGCAAAGTTCAATGGCTAGAATGCGCTGAATGGTTGGCTAATCGTGGAGACAAGCGGGCATACTAGACGGTATATAACTTCGCAAGGAGGCATATATATGTCTGTGAATTATGTCTGCAAGCACTGTCACACGTTAATTGGACGAATTGAAGGCGCATCCGTAGATAAAAATAGACTAGGATTCAACCTGTTAACGAGAGATGAACAGAATCATTATGTGCAAGAGCATGATAACGGCGATATTACCGTTCGAATGACCTGTGATTACTGTCAACAGGCCTATCAGCTTAATCCGGAGCTGTATGGGCTAGCCTCTCCACTACAGTAAATGTGGCGGTTGAACGATTGAAGCATGTTCATGGCGTACGTGATAAGCCTTGGCTTGTTAGCCGAGGCTTATTTGAAATATTACGGTCTATATGATTCAATGTACGCATTTATTTATCTCTATCATGTGTTGGGAAGAAAGAGGTGCCCTAAACTTGTTAAATGCATTGATGCAAGCTTTATCAGAAGAGCGAGATATTGACTCGATCGCAGCCGGTGTGAAGAGCGGATTGAAGGAGCAGCTTGTATCAGGATTATCGGGATCTTCGCGTCAGGTGATGATGGCTGCTCTCGCTCATAAGCTTGAGCGTCCGGTGCTGATCGTTACCCATAATATGTTTTCGGCTCAAAAAGCAGTGGAAGATTTGCAAGAATGCCTATCCCCAGAGCAGGTTGTGTTGTACCCGGCTAACGAGCTTGTGGCGGCAGAAGCCGCGATATCGAGCCCAGAGGTGATTGCACAGCGTATCGATGCGCTGACGCGCCTAGCCAAAGGCTTCCGGGGAGTTGTTGTTACGCCGTATGCAGGATTAAGACGCTATCTTCCTTCCCGCGATGTGATGGCTCATGCGGAGTGGGAGATTAAGGTCGATGATGAGATTCCGCTGGAATCCTTCCTTACGCGAATGGTTGCTCTAGGCTATGAGCGAGTTGAGCGTGTAGAAGCAAAGGGCGAGCTTAGTGTTCGCGGCGGTATCGTTGATATCTACCCTTATACGTCCGATAGAGCCTACCGATTGGAATGGTTCGACGATGTCATAGATTCGATTCGTTCCTTTGATCCTAGTGATCAGCGCTCGATCGATAAATATGAGCAGCTAACCCTCACTCCTGCTAAGGATATGCCTGTCGACAGCGATCGATTCCGCGCAGGTGCTGATGCTGCTTATGTCCTGCTTGAAGAACAGCTTGGCAAGATGAGTGACCGTCAGGCGAAGGATAGGCTCCGCCAGGAGATCCAGTCAGAGATTGAGCGGCTTCGCCAATCTATGTATTTTGCGGATATCTATAAATATATATCTGTTCTCTATCCGGAAAAAGAGACGCTTTATGATTATATGCCGAAGGACACTCTATTAATTATCGATGAGCCTGCCCGTGTGCTAGAAACGGCAAAACAGCTCGAACGCGATGAGGCAGAGTGGAATACACATTTGCTTCAGCATGGCAAGATGCTTCCTTCGCTCCTTTTAGGCCGTACCTCCGACGATACGCTAGGCAATCGTCCTTTTCAGACGATCTATATGGCGTTGTTCCTGCGTCAAGTCCCACATACTCACCCGCAGAACATTGTGAATGTCATGTGCCGTTCGATGCAGAACTTCCATGGACAGATGAATGTGTTGAAATCTGAGATGGACCGCTGGAAGAAGGCCAATGCCAAGGTGCTCATCCTTGCAAATGGAGATGAGCGCGTCGATCGGGTGCGTCGTGTGCTTCAGGACTATCAGATTCAAGAGCCGACGATTATTAACGGCAACCTTCAAAGCGGGTTTGAGCTGCCTTCCATTCATTTGGTTGTGATCACCGAAGGAGAAATGTTCTCCTCGAAACAGCGCAAGTCTGTCCGTCGTACCGATGTTAAAGCGGACAATGCTGAGCGTATTCGCAGCTACACGGAGCTCAAGGTTGGCGATTACGTGGTTCATCAGAATCACGGGATCGGAAAATATATGGGTATTGGTACCCTTGAGATCAACGGTATCCATAAGGATTATCTGCATATTATGTATGCTGGCGGAGATAAGCTGTCTGTTCCTGTCGAGCAGCTGCATCTTATTCAAAAATACGTCAGCTCAGAAGATAAAGAACCAAAGGTCTATAAGCTTGGTGGAACGGAATGGACCAAGGTTAAGAATAAAGTTCGATCCTCTGTTAAGGACATTGCAGACGATCTAATTAAGCTGTATGCCGTTCGTCAGGCTTCCGTTGGCTTTGCCTTCGAGAAGGATACGGCTGAGCAGCGTGAGTTCGAGGATGTGTTCCCTTATGAGGAGACTAGAGACCAGCTTCGCGCGATCGAAGAGATTAAGCGGGACATGGAGATGCCGCGTCCTATGGATCGTCTATTATGCGGTGACGTAGGCTACGGAAAGACCGAAGTAGCGATTCGTGCTGCCTTTAAAGCGGTTATTGAAGGCAAGCAGGTAGCGGTGCTCGTTCCGACGACCATTCTTGCCCAGCAGCATTATGAGACATTCCGCGAACGCTTTGTTGATTATCCGTTCAATATTCATGTCATGAGCCGCTTCCGCACGCGCAAGGAGCAAAATGAGACAATCAAGGGATTAAAGTCCGGTGTAGTCGATATTGTCATTGGAACACATCGATTGCTGTCTCAGGATCTGATATTTAAAGATCTTGGCCTCTTGATTGTGGACGAGGAGCAGCGCTTTGGCGTTACGCATAAGGAAAAATTGAAACGCCTGAAAACGAATGTGGACGTGCTTACGTTAACAGCAACGCCGATTCCCCGCACGCTTCATATGTCTATGCTTGGGGTACGTGATCTCTCTGTTATCGAGACGCCGCCTGAAAACCGTTTCCCTGTCCAAACCTACGTCTTGGAACATAGCGATACATTAATTCGTGAAGCCGTTGAGCGTGAGCTTGCCCGAGGTGGTCAAGTGTATTTCCTTTATAATCGTGTTCAAGGCATTCATCAGATTGCTGAGCATATTAAGATGCTCGTGCCGGAGGCCAGAGTAACGGTCGCTCATGGTCAAATGTCAGAGCAGGAGTTGGAGACAGCGATTCTGGACTTCTTGGACGGCGAGCACGACGTCTTGGTAAGTACGAGCATCATCGAGACAGGCGTCGATATTCCGAACGTAAATACACTGATCGTTCAGGATGCGGACAAGATGGGCTTGTCTCAGCTGTACCAGCTTCGCGGCCGTGTAGGGCGCTCCAACCGCATCGCTTATGCCTACTTCATGTATCAGCGCGACAAAGTGCTTAATGAGGTAGCAGAGAAGCGTCTGCAATCCATTAAGGAGTTTACAGAGCTGGGTTCAGGCTTTAAGATCGCGATGAGAGACTTGTCTATTCGCGGGGCGGGGAATCTGCTGGGTGCTGAGCAGCACGGATTCATTGCTTCTGTCGGATTTGACCTATATTCCCAAATGTTGGCGGAAGAAGTCCAAAAGCGTAAAGCAGAGATGGACGGACAGGTTATGGAAGATGAGCAAACGTGGACGACGGTTATCGATTTGAACATCGACGCCTATTTGCCTGCCGATTATATTTATGATAGTATTCAGAAGATCGAGATCTATAAAAAAGTAGCAGGGCTTTCTTCTCTTGAGGAAGTCGAAGAACTGCGCGATGAGCTGATCGATCGCTTCGGAGAACCTCCGTTAGCAGTGCTGCAGCTTTTAGCTGTATCTCGTCTCAAGTGGTACGCGAAGCAGTACGGTTTTGAAGCGCTTACGCAGCGCGGCGATGAGGTGACAATGAAGGTCTATCCTCAAGCAGAGTCGCGCCTTGACCGTAAGAAGCTTGCAGTACTTGCTGCGAATCTAGACAGAAAGTTCTCGATTGACCGCAACGTCAACGGTCCAATTAAATTAAATGCACGCGGTCTTGATGCTATGCAGCTGTTAATGAAGCTAGAGCAATTTATGCAAGGGGCGAAGGATGCCATCAAATCGAAGGGAGAACTGCAAGATGTTGCAAAGTAAAAAGGGTTCTTGGAAGGTCAGTCTTGTTGCACTGATGCTAGTGCTGGCTCTTTCCGTGGTTGCTGCTTGCGGCAACAAGAACGGCAGCGAACCGGCTGATAACAGCCCGGTTGTAGCCACTTATAAGGGTGGTACAGTGACTCAGAATCAATTTGACAAAGAACTGGCCAATATGCTGTTCTTCTATCCGAGCTATCAACAAATGATCGAAATGGACGAGTTCCGCCAATATTTCATCAAACAGCAAATTGCTTATCTGTATCTTGAAGATAAAGCAACAGATGCTGCGAAGAAGGAAGGCAAGAAAGAGGCCGAAGAGCAAATGGCCGCAATCAAGAAGCAAGTTGGCGATGATGAGTTCAAGAAGATGCTGGATGCTCAGAAGCTGACGGAACAAGACGTGATGAACTACATGACGCGTATTATGACCGTCGTTGCCGATTACAATGCGAAAGTAACGGACGAGCAGTTGAAGGCTCAATTTGAAAAAGATAAACAGAACATGACAACCGCTTCTGTGCGTCATATTCTAATTGGATTTACAGATGCTGAAGGAAAAGAGCGCAAGAAAGAAGATGCGCTTAAGCTTGCAAAAGACCTCCAAGCTCGCTTGAAGAAGGGCGAAGACTTCGCTAAGCTTGCAAAGGAGTTCTCTGAAGATCCAGCTTCCAAAGAAAACGGCGGCTTGTATGAAGATGTTGCTGTAGGCCAATGGGTGGAGCAGTTCCGTGATGCAGCTCTTACGCTGCCGCTTAACGAAATTTCCGATCCAGTTGAGACTTCTTATGGCTACCATGTCATGAAAGTGGAAAAGCGCACGGAGAAAGTCTTCGACAAATTGACAGATGAAGAGAAGGATCAAATTCGTGGCACCATCGCTTCTGAAGAAATGAACAAGTTCATGGAAGATGAGCTTGAAAAGATCGTGAAAGACGAAGATATCAAGCTTCCTGCTGTGAAGACGGAAGAAGAAAAGAAAGATGACTCTACTTCGACAGAAGGCGACAAATCCACTGAAACGGATAAGTCCGCTGATACTGAGAAGTCTGGAGACGCAAACAAGCAAGATACAACGGATAAGCAAACAGAAGAGAAGCCTGCTGACAACAAGTAAGAAAGCAGTTCTCATAAGGCTTTAATCCATGCGGTTAATCAACGCCTATATGGTGTGATTAACCGCTTTTTTCGCCCGTTGTGAAAGATATTCTTTTCCATAAAAACAATTTAGTAGTAAAAAATAAGCTAAATGTCAGAAAAACATGTTGTCATTTAAATAGGCAAGTGTCATGTTTCCAACTGACAAAATTTAGACAAATGTAAAGTGCTTCTGTGCGTCCCTACAGGGTGAACGACTGCTTGCACACCATGGACAAAAAATCCAAAAATCCGCATTATAAAGCCTTTTTTGGATCATACTAAAGGGGTTTAGACCATTTTTGCATACCTAAAATTTGTGCAATTCTTCAGTCAGTTGTCGCACTAAAATGAGGCAAAATTGGGAAAACATTTGGAAAAGGGTATACATAAATCTCCAGAATGAGTAAGATGCTATATGATAAGGAGCTTCTTACAATGCATCATCAGTCCTAACGATTTTCACGATTTTTCATCAGAAATGGTTAAAATGTGAAAATTTTTAGAAAACAGGGTAAAATAATGTCGTTTAGTGTCGAAAAATGTGATATTTTTTGCAACCTGGATGGGTTTACCTTCGTATTATGTGATGTATAAGATGTTGGGAGCAGATGAATACTATGGGCACGGTTCTAAAATCCAACGTATGGCTCCTAAATCAACATAATTTAGCTAGTGTTCAAATTAATCTCAGGAAAGCGGGGCAACATACATGAAAGCTACTGGTATTGTTCGTCGTATTGATGACCTAGGTCGAGTTGTAATTCCAAAAGAAATCCGTCGTACTTTGCGTATTCGCGAAGGAGATCCACTTGAAATCTTCGTAGACCGCGATGGAGAAGTTATCTTGAAAAAGTATTCTCCAATTGGCGAGCTTGGTGATTTCGCTAAGGAATATGCAGAATCTCTTTATGAGAGCACAAGCCATGTTACATTGATTTCTGACCGTGATACCGTGATCGCCGTTGCTGGTGGATCTAAAAAAGAATTTTTGGAGAAGCAAATCGGCATGCTGCTTGAGAACTGCATGGAGAATCGCAAGACGATCGTTGAAACGAATGCAGGTTCTTATGAAATCGTCAAAGACGGCGTGGATACTTGGTCCTCCTTCGTCGTAGCGCCAATCGTTGCTGGCGGAGACCCAATCGGAACTGTAGTCATGCTTACTAAAGATGAAGCTGCTAAGATGGGTCAATTGGAGCAAAAAATGTCTGAAACAGCTGCTGGCTTCTTAGGCAAGCAAATGGAACAATAATCATCTCTTCTACGAGATACAAAATAAACTCCTTGTCTTTACTCCTGCTGCTAGCGGCGGCGTAAAGACAAGGAGTTTTTTTGTTTAGGGCAGATAAAAGGATTCATTGCGATTGGAACGGTTACCCCGTCGTTGTCTTGGTATGAAATGGGGTTCATTTTTGTGAGGATCAGCCTATGTTATAATACTTGGCAGCAAGTTAGGTGAAGCTAAGGACTATAAGGCGGGATTGATATATGCAAACGGAACTAAAGCCCGAAAGAGGGCATTCATCCCATATCCTTCATGGAGCAATGCTTCTTGGATTAGCATCGGTTCTATCGAAGATCATTGGCACCTTTCAAAAAATTCCGCTGCAAAATATAGGCGGAGACGGCGTATTCGGCATCTACAATGCTGTCTACCCCTTCTACGTGCTGCTTTCCACCGCTGCTGCTGCGGGAATCCCCATCGCGATATCGAGGCTTGTAGCTGAGCAGGAGCTGTACGGAGACAAAGAAGAGCAACGGAGCCTGCTTATCGCAGCTCTATTGCTTGTCGAGATCATTGGAGCAATTGGCTTCATGCTTATGTATACGGAAGCGGAGCGAATTGCAGGGTGGATCGGCAACTCGCATACAATTGCTGCCATAAGAGCCTCCTCCTTCGCCATGCTGGTCATTCCACTAGCTGCGGTGCTCAGAGGTTATGAACAGGGCAAAGGGCGGATGACTTCAACAGCCGTATCGCAGGTGATCGAGCAGCTTGCGCGGGTAACCGTTATGATTGTGCTGCTTCTCGTCATGACGAGAGCTCATGCACAGGAGGACTCCATTGCTGCAGGTGCGGTGTTTGGATCATTTGCGGGTGGAATTTTCGGCATCATCGTATTAACGCTCATGATGAGGCGTGAACGAGGAACAACAGAGCAAGCATGGACGGGTGTCAGCTTAAGCAAGGTTGCAAGATGGACAAAGCGAATCGCTTGGACAGCGGTGCCGATCTGTCTTGGGGCTCTGGTGACGCCAATCGTCAATGTAGTGGATGTATTCACAGTGCCACGGATGCTGCTGCACGACGGATGGACAGAAACAGAAGCGATAATGGAGTATGGATTGTACTCACGGGCGCTGCCTTTGACACAGCTCATCACATTAACGGCAGGGTCCTTGGTAGTAGGTCTAGTGCCGACGATTGCATCTTCATGGCAGCGAGCTTCGTACCACGAGGCACGGACTTTGATCAAGGGGGCCATGCATACGGCATGGATCATCGGAAGCGCAGCAACCGTAGGTCTTGTGGTCCTGTCGCGGCCCATTAATATATCACTTTATACCAACGATGCAGGGATGACAGCCTTTATCTTGCTGTCCTGTACGGTCCTTATGGGCACGCTCCAGGTTGTCTCTGCTGGACTCCTGCAGGGAATCGGGGCGCTTCGTGCGCCTGTTATTCATTTGCTTATTGCTTCTGTGGTTAAAGTTGTGCTCAATCTCCTGCTCGTCCCTATGCTAGGAATCGCGGGAGCCGGATGGTCGGCTATTGCCGCTCTATCCGTGGCGGCAGTGCTTAATATCCGTGTGCTTGGGACGCAGACTGAGCTTAACAAAGCGGAGTGGATGGGTCATTCCTTCAAGCTATTTGGCTCCTTGCTGGGAATGGGTATGGCCGCATGGGTCAGCGCCCAGTTGGTAATGGGCTTTGCAGGAGGGCGCTTGTCTGCTGTTATCGCTACGACAATAGGCGTACTAATCGGAGTGGCTGTCTTTGCTGTTCTCTCGATGAGGCTGCGTGTATTAGAGCCGGAGGAATGGTTGATTGTACCTCGAGTCGGACATCGGTTGGAAGCGATGGCAAGGAGAATGTTGCGATAGTAGGGCACCATGTCTAGTCCAGTTGTGTACAAGGGGCATGTTAAGCAGCTGGATGGAAATACTTTAGAAGCCAATATAAGTGGGGTTCAATGCCGCTAGAATAGAAACGGATGAGGATTCGCATCTGAGTTCAATTAGGTATAGACTAAGAGGTGGAAGTAGAACCTGCTTTAGAGTATGGACACTACAGCCTAAGGAGGCTTTTCATAATGAATGGCAAGATTGTCGTGATGGGGCTTGGATCTGGGGATCCTGGCCAAATGACGCTTAAGGTGTGGAATCGTCTGCAAGGCGCTAAGCATCTTTATGTGCGTACAGAGCATCACCCGGTGATGGACCTGCTGCGTGATCATCAGATTCGCTATACAAGCTTTGATGGGGTCTATGAAGCTCATGACAGCTTTCCTGAGGTGTATGCAGACATAACGAATCGGCTAATCACACTGGCTAAGGAACAGGAAGAAGAAATCGTGTATGCTGTTCCGGGACACCCGATGGTCGCGGAATCCACAGTTAGCCTGCTCCGTGAACAATGCGAGAACGAGCATATCGGTCTTGAGATCATAGGAGGAGAGAGTTTTATTGATGAGACCTTTACGCGCTTTGGATTTGACCCGATTGATGGATTCCAGCTGCTTGACGCTGCGATGATCAATCCTGCCGTGCTGTCACCCCAGTTGCACATCGTCATTGGACAAGTGTATGATACGTTTACGGCATCTGATGTGAAGCTGAGCCTGATGGAGATGTATCCAGACGATTACGAGGTGGTCGTTGGCCACGCGCTTGGGGTACAGGGAATGGAGCAAATCATTCGCGTTCCTTTGTATGAGCTCGATCGCGTTGAAGGCTACGGGAATCTATCGTTGATTTGGGTTCCTCGCACAGAGGATGATCGTGTGCGCAATCGTACATTTGCAAGACTGCATGAGATTGTGGCAACCTTAAGAAGTCCGGAAGGATGCCCTTGGGATAGGGAACAGACCCATCAATCCCTTCGCAAGCATCTGATCGAGGAGACCTATGAGGTGCTTGAAACGATCGATGATGACAATGTGGAGGGCATGCAGGAGGAGCTTGGAGACCTGCTGCTGCAGATTCTGCTTCATTCGCAGATGGAAGAGGAGACAGGCACCTTCAACGTCTATGATGTTGTACAGGGGCTGAATGAGAAGCTCTTGTTCCGTCATCCGCACGTGTTTGGGGAGAGCTCTGCTAAGGATGCAGAGGCAGCACTACAGAACTGGGAGCAGATGAAGGCGAAAGAGAAGCAGCTGAAGGGTACATCATCGAAACAGCCATCGATTCTCGATGGGGTTCCTAGAGATCTGCCAGCACTGATGAAAGCCTATAAATATCAGAAAAAGGCAGGAAAAGTTGGATTTGACTGGGATCGTGTGGAAGATGTACTTGACAAAGTAGCCGAAGAATTGCAAGAATTGCGAGAGGCGATCAATGAAGGTCAGGCACAAGGACAGGGAGCAGAGGCATTGAAGCATGCACAGAAAGAGCTTGGAGATCTGCTGTTTGCTGCAGTGAATGTTTCTCGCTTTATTGATGTCGATCCAGAGGAAGCTCTGATGATGACGAATCATAAATTTGTGCAAAGATTCCGATATATTGAAGAACAGCTTCGTATAAACGGCAAATCTTTTGACCAGACTGATTTACTAGAAATGGAGCAGTGGTGGCAGGAATCGAAGCGGTTCACGCCTTGATGCAGCAGGACGCAACCACAATCATACAGATTTTTCGTCAAAATTATAAAAAGTGATCGTCCTAAGAAGGAATTTCCTCATCGAGCAAGAATACATAAAACGCAAGATTCCTTGAGTTATGTATCTATGCGGGCGACTGCGAACATTCAGGTCGTACACTAAAGCTCTATTAAATTTGATGAGAAGAACTAGGAGGCCAATAGAATGAATAAGACAGATTTGATCAACAACATTGCAGAGAAAAGCGGTTTGACTAAGAAAGACGTAGAAACAGTATTGAACGGTTTCTTCGGCGAAGTTACAGATGCTTTGACAAAAGGTGACAAAGTTCAATTGATCGGCTTCGGTACATTCGAAACTCGCAAACGCGCTGGTCGCACAGGCCGCAACCCACAAACAGGCAAAACGATCGAGATTCCTGAGTCTGTTGTACCTGCATTCAAAGCAGGCAACAAGCTTAAAGAAGCTGTAAAATAATGCGTCTCGATAAGTTCTTGAAGGTGTCCCGGCTTATCAAGCGCCGCACAGTGGCGAAGGATGTGTCAGGGCAAGGGCGCGTCGTACTGAATGGACGCGAAGCGAAGCCAAGCAGCACCGTGAAAGTCGGTGACGAGATCACCGTGCAATTTGGCCAGAAGCTCGTTACTGTTCGCGTTGAGCGACTTCAGGAAACAACGAAGAAGGAAGAGGCTCAAGGCATGTATACGCTGCTAAGAGAAGAACCGATTCCGAAGCAAGAGTTTGAATGGTAATTATCCTATTGTGAACAAAACGAGCGTTCAGGCTGCATGTTATGCAGCTTGGGCGCTTTTTATTTTTCCATAGAAGACCGACTCTGCTTAAAAGAATGCTGCAACTTCCAGTGCTTATGAATTGGAAAAATGGTGGCATAGCGTAACAGGCTCTTCGATATGTTATACTAGTAATCGTATTCCATTGATAGATGGAAGGAGGCTGCTAAAGCAGCAGCCATACAACATCATATATTCCGCATTCATCATAATGCGGGAGAGGTTCGCAATCTCCCTCTATAAAAAACTAAGGCCTGCAGCATCCCCTATTTACATGCTCTCTATTTGTGCATGCAAGAAATAGTAGAGGAAGGGTGCTGTATTTAATTCTTGCTATAGTCGATTAGAGGGGATGCACGGTAAACGTGGCATCCCCTTTGTGCGTGATATGGGGTGTTTGTAGAAAACAGAAGCGGAAGGGATGAGAGAAGCATGAAGAAGGAAGAGAAAGCCGTCGTTGTGTTTAGCGGCGGCCAAGACAGCACGACCTGCTTATTCTGGGCGTTAAATAGATTCTCCCATGTGGAGGCCATTTCCTTTGACTATGGACAGCGCCACCATACGGAGCTTGAGCATGCTAGCCGCATTGCCGAGGAGCTTAATGTCCCGCATCGTATTCTCGACATGTCACTGCTTAATCAGCTGGCTCCTAACGCGCTGACTCGGACGGACATGGATATCGTTGAAGAGGAAGGCAAGCTGCCGAATACTTTTGTCGATGGACGAAACATGGTGTTTTTCACCTTTGCAGCCATCTATGCGAAGCAAATCGGGGCAAGACATCTCGTTGTCGGCGTTTGCGAGACGGATTTCAGTGGATATCCCGATTGCCGGGATGTTTTTGTAAAGTCGCTGGATGTTACCTTAAACCTAGCGATGGAGTATCCGTTTGTTATCCATACGCCGCTTATGTGGCTCGACAAAGCCGAAACATGGAAGCTTGCAGATGAGCTTCACGCGCTTGACTTTGTGAGGGAGAAGACGGTTACCTGCTATAACGGCATCCCAGGGGATGGCTGCGGCGAATGTCCGGCATGCAAGCTGCGCCGTGCAGGATTGGATAAATATTTGCAAGAACGAGATGAGGTGCAGTCGTGAGACAGCCGGGGCCATTTCAGATCGTAGAGAAGCTGCAGAAGTTTGGCACGGACATCGACAAGAGCAAGCTTCGATACCATCAGAAGCGGGTGCTTGTGAGCAAGGAGTTCACATTTGATGCGGCGCACCACCTTCATGCTTACGAAGGAAAGTGCAAGAATCTTCATGGCCATACGTATAAAGTCATTTTTGGCATTAGCGGTTATGTGAATGAGATTGGGCTGACGCTTGATTTTGGGGAGATCAAGACGATCTGGAAGGAACGCATTGAGCCTTATCTCGACCATCGTTATTTGAATGAGACGCTCCCGCCAATGAATACGACTGCCGAGAACATGGTGGTATGGATCTATGATCAAATGGACGCTGCGCTTAAAGACGAGGCTCAGGTGCCAGGAGAGCTAAAGTGCCGAGTAGAATTTGTACGTCTCTATGAGACGCCGACCAGCTATGCGGAAGCAAGACGGGAGTGGATGATGGAATGAACCACATATCCAATAACGTGATGAATCTTGGCACAGAAGATCGTAACGAGAGTGCTGGTAAAGCAGCGCGGATTCCCGTGCTTGAGATCTTTGGACCTACCGTTCAAGGGGAGGGGGCACTTGTTGGGCAGAAGACGATGTTCGTTCGGACAGCTGGCTGTGATTATCGCTGCAGCTGGTGCGATTCTGCCTTTACCTGGGATGGAAGCGCGAAGGAGGAAATAGAGCTTCTGCGTGCAGCAGATATCATGGAGAAACTGGAGAGCCTTGCATCCGGCCGGTACTCTCATGTTACCATCTCTGGCGGCAATCCCGCTCTGCTTGCCTCATTGGGTGAGCTCGTCTCCCTATTGAAGCAGAAAGGAATCCGTACGGCCGTCGAAACACAAGGCTCCAAGTGGCAGCCATGGCTTACGCAGATTGATGATGTGACGGTATCGCCTAAGCCGCCGAGCTCTGGGATGATTACAGACTATCAGAAGCTCGATGAGATGATGGAGCGTTTAGCCGAAGCGGGTACTTCGGTATGCTTGAAGGTCGTTATTTTCGATGAAAAGGACCTTGAGTACGCCATTGGCATCCATGAGCGCTATCCTGTTGTTCCCTTTGTGCTTCAGACCGGTAATCCGGATGTCGCTTCTTCCAATGACGAGGAATTGGTTAGCAGCCTGCTGAGACGCTATGAGTGGCTGATTGACCAAGTGGCGAGCGAGTCAAGGCTGAACGATGCGAAGGTGCTCCCTCAGCTTCATACCCTTGTATGGGGGAATAAGCGGGGCGTATAAGGCCCGAGCATGCTCAGCATATATGAATACTTTTGAATCTTAAGGAGATGACTACGATGGCAGGACGTTCACATGAGGAGCTTCCGCTGACCCACTTAGGGCAGCAGACCAGCTACAAATCCACCTATGCGCCGGAGGTGCTGGAATCTTTCCCTAACAAGCACCCTTATCGCGATTACTTTATCAAATTCAATTGCCCGGAATTTACGAGCCTGTGCCCAATCACCGGCCAGCCGGACTTTGCGACGATGTACATTAGCTATATTGCAGATGAGAAGTGTGTAGAAAGCAAATCCCTGAAGCTCTACCTGTTCAGCTTCCGCAATCAAGGCGACTTCCATGAGGATTGCGTGAATATTATTATGAATGACTTGATTGAACTGCTTGACCCTCGTTATATCGAGGTATGGGGCAAATTTACGCCTCGCGGCGGGATCTCTATTGATCCTTATTGCAATTATGGACGCCCAGGGACCGTGTATGAGGATATGGCCCGTCAGCGCCTGATGCAGCATGACCTGTATCCGGAGAAGGTAGACAACCGATAGAGGCAAAATAACTTCATCTGCAAGTTCTATTCTAGCACCTCTCCTTCATATCTATTGGTGAGAAGGAGGGGTACATGCTATGAATGAGATGAATAAGACGCAAAAGCGGCAGGAAATGAAGATGATGAACCGCAAGGTGCTGGAGATTAGCGGAATCAATAGCGTGGAAAGCTTTGATAGTGAGGAGTTTCTGCTTGAGACCGAATGCGGGTACCTCACCATTCGCGGACAGAATCTGCATATTAAGAATATGAATCTTGAGCAAGGCATTGTAGCTATTGAAGGCTTGGTCAACTCCCTGACCTATCTAGACGGCAATCAGCAGAACAAATCGAAAAGCTTCTTCGGGAAGTTATTCAAGTGAGTCATCTAAGCCTATACAGCCAGTGGATGACATTGCTCCTGATGCTGATTAGCGGTGTCACCTTAGGCGTTGTCTATGACAGTTACCGTGTCGTCGCTCATCAGCTTCGCTTTCCAAGGTGGAGTCTGCCGTTGTTTGATGTCGTCTATTGGCTCGCCGCGACATGGTTCGTGTTCCAAATGCTTGTCAAAGGTAATCAGGGAGAGCTTCGATTCTATATCTTCTTAGGCCTTGCTGTAGGCGCTTATGCTTATTATTTGCTGCTTAGCAAAGCGACGGTAAGCGTGGCGACATGGATGGTACAAGCTGCAAAAGCCGTCGTAAGATTCCTTCTTCGCACGCTATATGTCGTTATCATCGTTCCAATTAAGACTTTGGCACTGTTTTTGCTTGCTATAGGCCGTTTTGTGCTGCGTGTCGCTATGTTCCTAGGTAAACTTGTGCTAAAATGTATTCAGCCGCTATGGTGGCTCATACGCTGGCTTTTTGCACCTCTTGTGATGCCGTTGTGGAATCGCTTCGGAATGACCGAGCGCCTCTTAAAAGGTTGGACAGGTCTGAAACGTTGTGTCCAAGCTGTTTCAGATGGATCGAAGCGGGTAATGAAGTGGTGGCGAGACATCCTACAGCGAATTTGGAAATGGCTTCGTCATTCGAACAAGTAAGGAGGTTAATGCATGTCTAGATCGAGACCCGAAGCACAATGGAGAACACAGCGTCAAGCAGAACTGCTGTCATCTTCGAATGAGAAGCAGCAGGCTTCTTCCGTTAAAAAAAGCACAAAACGGCGGATACAGCTGTGGCTTGCTTTTGTTGTTGTTTTTAGCGGCTGGGGGGTCTATACATACGTTAACCAGATGCTTAAGATGCAGGAGCTAAAGCAGGAGTACTCTGCTCAGGAGCAGGCTCATTCTGAAGCCTTGCAGGAGCGTGATGAGCTTCAGACCAAAGTGAACAAGCTCAATACGGAAGAATATATCCTTGATATTGCAAGAAGCAAAGGAATGCTGCGACCGGATGAAATTCTCATTCGCAAACAAGATGAATAGGCTAAAAAACGGGACAGCCGTCAGTTGACCAAAGCTCTCCTGCTACAGTATAATCACGACATAAGCTGTGTATCGATCTGAATAATGCCGTCGTTTTCTTTTACAAGAGGACTACGGCGATTTTGCAATTGTTCAGCGCCTTACGCCGTTTAACTTTTTAAGGGAGGAACGTTTTATTTTATGACAATTGAAGTGGGCACCAAGTTAGAAGGCAAAGTGACAGGTATTACGCATTTTGGAGCGTTTGTGGATCTGTCGGGAGGTGTCACGGGACTCGTTCACATCTCTGAGATTGCCGATAACTACGTCAAGGACGTCAATGATCATCTAAAAATTGACGACGTCGTCACCGTCAAAGTTATTAACGTGGACAAAGACGGGAAGATCGGCTTGTCTATTAAGCAAGCTGTTGATAAGCCTGCATCCGAGCAAAGACCGCCACGTGGGCCTCGTCCAGATCGACCAAGTGGCAGAGATGGAGGCAAACCGGGATTTGGAAATCGAGATCGTGGAGGACGTAAATCATCGTATAACGCCCCTTCTTTTGAGGATAAAATGTCACGTTTCCTTAAAGACAGTGAAGAGCGCATCTCCTCGTTAAGAAAGAACACGGAAGGCAAGCGCGGCGGCCGCGGCGCACGTCGGATGTAATCACCATCTAATCGCTCTTGCTTGATGTAGGTATGAATAAGCTGCACAACGGTTCAAGCCGTTGGTGCAGCTTTTTTGCTATTTCCGGCTATATCCCGAGCAACCTGTCCAGAAAGACCAGCATTCGTCAGCACAGCCGAAACCAGTAGTTCATGAATTGACAAACGTCAATGGTTCTCGGTCCATGCCTTCTATTTTTGTCGTCGCGAAAGAAAGTTGCGACAACATCCCCCTAATAATCGTATCCTTCAAGGGTTTTTGAAGACGATTAGCGTTTATTGACCTTCGAAATTGTGACAAAGCTTCCTGATAAGAAGTGGAAAGCAACTATGTTTGTCCCTTGCCAGTAGCCGATTCGCCCCTCTCCTGACATAACCTCAATACCTGTCGGAAAGTTTTTTTACAGACTAACGATATTCTGACAAACCTTTCCTATTCGTGCTCCTATAATAAGAGGCACAAGAAACTGAGAATAGGTGGTGCTTGGTCAATGAGCAAGGTAATTCCGTTTCCGAAACAAATGTGGAATGAAGATAAGGAGGAACGTGGAATGGACAAAGGGGCTAAGAAATGGAGATACGAACGCTTTAAGCAGTTGATCGGAACGCGTAAGTGGACCATTTTGTTCATGTGCGTAGGCTTCTTATTGGGACGAGCCGTCATTCTGCAGGACTTGTTCCCGTTCGCCTCCGCATTCTTTGCGGTCATGTACTTCACAAGACGGGACCTCGCGGTTTGGATTGGAACTTCGCTCTTGGCAGGCAGCTTATTTGCAGCAGAGCCTACAACCTTAATGATTGCGATGCAGCTTCTCATCATTATTCTGATGCATCGGGGACTTCAAGCTTATGAGAAGAGCGAGATTAACTTCGCTCCCTTTATGGTCTTCTTTGCGAATCTAGCTGTTCATCTATTTACTACTTTTATGAGCAGCAATCTTGGTTGGTATCCGATCCTAATGGACGTAACAGATGCAGTTCTTGGCCTAGTGCTGACATTAGTCTTTGTACAAGCATTGCCGGTTCTTACTCTTCATAAACGCAACTATACGCTCAAATCAGAGGAGCTTGTCTGCTTGTTCATCTTGCTCGCATGCATGATGACAGGAGCAGTGGGGTGGATGGTTCAAGGCATGCAAGTGGATCATGTGCTGTCGCGCTACATGGTGATGCTCTTTGCCATTGTAGGCGGAGCTCCGCTTGGGGCCGCCGTTGGGGTCATTCTTGGCCTTATCCTGAGCCTTGCTGAGCCCCATTCCATGCTTCAGCTAAGCCTCCTTGCCTTCGCAGGGCTGCTTGCAGGACTGATGAAGGAAGGCAAGCGATGGGCTGTTGCCTTTGGCATGCTGCTTGGTACAGCGATTCTATCGGTCTACTTGGGGCCCGTTGAGCAGGTGCTGGCATCCACATGGGAAACCATCGCAGCCGCCGTGTTATTTATACTGACGCCGCGGGTCATTATGGACACGCTAGCCAAATATATTCCGGGCACGAACGAACATGTGAAGTCACAACATGATTATGCGAGAAGAGTTCGAGATATGACTGCCGACCGCGTCAAGCAGTTCTCGGAGCTGTTCCGTCAGCTGTCTGCAAGCTTCGGACAGATGGCGGGAGCGGGCGAGCTAAGGCGAAAGGAGGAAGACTACAACGGAATCATTGGAGCCGTATGCGAGAAGACATGCGGCAGCTGCGCCAAGCAGCATGCGTGCTGGAGCAGCCGTTATTTGCAAACGGTCACTTGGATGAATGAAATGATGGAGGCTGTGGAGGAGCATCCTGATTTTAAGGAAAAGCAAATTTCAAAGAAATGGAAGGATTCCTGCACTAAGACGCCGCAGGTGCTTGCGGCCATGAAGGAACAGCTGGATCGATATCATCAGGATTTGAATTGGCGCAAGCAAATCTATGACAGCCGCACCTTTGTTTCCGAGCAGCTTGCCGGTGTTTCAAAGGTTATGGATGATCTTGTGAAAGAAATTAATCGGGAAGGGAGACAAATGTTCCTGCAAGAGGAGCAAATTCGCCAAGCGATCGAGGAGCTTGGACTATCTGTTAATCGAGTTGAGGTGATTTCACTAGAGAAAGGACATGTGGAAATTGAACTCGTGCACTCCTTTACCGAAGGATATGACGAATGCCGTAAGCTTATTGCCCCATTACTGTCGGATATCTTAGGCGAGCAAATATCGGTCAGAGAGGAGAACCGGTCGGAGGAGCACGGTGGACAAGGCATGGTTACGTTTGTATCGGCAAAGTCTTTCGAGGTGCAAGTCGGAATGGCGTGGGCCGCCAAAGGAGGAGATGTCCTATCGGGGGACAGTTATCATGCACAGGAGCTTGCAGGGGGAAAGTATGCCATTGCTTTAAGCGATGGGATGGGAAACGGAGAAAGAGCCAGTATGGAAAGCCGAACGGCGCTTACACTGCTTTCGCAGCTCCTTCAATCTGGGATGGATGAGAAGCTCGCTATACAATCGGTGAACTCTCTCCTGATGGTGCGGTCGCCTGATGAAGTATACGCGACAGTTGACCTGGCGATTGTAGATCTGTATACCGCCAAGACGACCATGATGAAGAGCGGATCGACGCCAAGTTTTATAAAAAGCGGCAGGGAGGTGCGGCCTATTGCGGTAGGTAATTTACCGCTCGGCATTATTCAAGACATTGATGTGGAATCCATTCATATGAATATGAAGCCTGGAGACCTGCTTATTATGATGACAGATGGTGTATATGACGCGCCAGGTCCAGCCGTTAATAAAGATCTATGGCTGAAGCGTCTAATTGGGGAGTTAGACACGGATGATCCGCAGGAGATTGCCGATCTTCTGCTGGATACGGTCATACGACAGGCACAGGGGAGAATTGAGGATGATATGTCTGTCATTGTGACCCGTTTGGATCGTCATATGCCGGAATGGTCTACGCTGAACTGGGCATCAAGGGAGCATGCGGAGCGTCCACTGACCGTAAGCTGAATTCGCAGGAGTCTATCGATTAAACCCTCTCAAATCAGGGAATGCTAGAACTAGATTCTAGGTTCATGATGAAGGAGGGTTCTTTTTATGTTAAAGCAAATCTTACTTATTACGGATGGATGCTCCAATGTGGGGATTCAACCGGCAGCAGCTGCTGCGGAGGCGTACGCCGCGGGAATCATGGTCAATGTTGTAGGCATTATAGACGAAGGCACGATAGGACAGTATGGACAGGCCGAGATCGAGGATATTGCGAGAATGGGAGGCGGAATGAGCCGAATCGTCAACGCAAGGGAGCTGTCCTACACGATTCAGATGATGACCAGGAAGACGGTCATGGACACGATTCACCTAGCAGTGAATCGAGAGTTAAAGCATATTTTACAGCAAGAGTTGGAGGAGGATGCTTCACGTTCAAATGAATACTCCTTAGCAGACCTACCGCCTGCAAAACGTGGAGAAGTTGTACAGGTGATGGATCAGATGAGCGAGGAGATGGATCTTCGGGTAGCTCTGCTCATTGATGCTTCTGCAAGCATGAAGCCCAAGCTTGCAGCGGTGGAGGAGGCCATCCGCGATCTTATGCTTAGTCTAAAAGCAAGAAGGGGAGGAAGTGAATTATCGGTATTTCACTTCCCAGGCTCCCATGAAGGAGAGCCGGCCGTGCTTGATATGGACTGGGCAACCGATATGGATCGTGTGAAGAAGCTGTTCCATCGCATGCAAATGCGTGGAACAACTCCTACGGGACCAGCTTTGCTTCACGTGGTAGACTATTATCAGTATAATAGTAGGAATGATTTGGAGAAATTGAGCGAGGATTCCTCGATAGCATATAAAGAAACGGGAACAGGCGGGGTGTGGAGTGACTACATCGTATAAGCGGCCTCCAAGCCGCAAGCAGGACAAGAAGAGACGATCGGTCGGGCTGATGCCAGGAGATCGTGTGATTGGAAAATGGAATAGCCACATTTACCGAATTGTTCGCTTGCTGGGTCAGGGCGCTAACGGTGTTGTATTTCTGGTGCATCAGGAGAGAGGTTCTGCTCCGAGACTTGGCAAGCATCAGGAGGCCTATGCGCTAAAGATCGGATACGAGACACTTGAGCTCCAATCCGAGATTAACGCGTTGCAGGCGCTTGAGGCGTTAAAGCCTGCCAAGGATGCAGGGAGGCCTGTCAGTATAAGCAGCCGCTATCTAATTGAGGCAGATGATGCGGACATCGAAGGTAAACAGCTACCTTTCTATGTCATGAAGTACTTGCCGGGCAAGACACTATCCAAGTTTATTCTGAAGAACGGCAATGATTGGATGGGGATTATCGGGGAGAAGCTGCTGCAGCGGCTTCTTCACTTGCACCAACATCATGTTGTCTTTGGTGACTTGAAGCCTGATAATGTTATGATTGGCACATATGGCGAGGTAAACTTGATTGACTATGGCGGTTTGACGAAGGAAGGGGACAGTATTCGTCAATTTACCGAATGGTATGACCGCGGATATTGGAATGCGGGAACACGAAAAGCCGACTACTGCTATGATTTATTCGCTTATGCAGTTATGGTTATTCATCTATTAAGCAAAGGATTGTTGCATAAAAAAGTAGCAAGCACGCTCCCGCAGCTTCGGGAGCCTGGGCATCTGTTAAAGGTAGCGGCAGAATGCAAGGCATTAAATCCGTATCAGCCATGGCTTCGCCGGGCGATCTATCAGAACTTCAGCTCCACAGAAGAAGCACTTAAAGAATGGAAGCAGCTAAGCAGCCGAATCGTTCGAACGGGCGCTTCTCCTTCCAGACCTACCCCGCGCTGGCTTCGTTGGTCCTTCATTGCATCCGCGTTATTGCTAATCATAAGTCTCATCTATATGTTCTTTGGTTCAAATGTTGAATTAGGTATATGATAGAATGAGTAATTTTTATAGATACGGGTTAAATAAACTAGGAGGACGAGGCATGTTACCACACGAAGAAACAAACAGAGATTACGCTTGGGAGCAATGGGTACTCGACGTAAAGAGGCAGACAGGCTGTCATCAGCTTATTACGGATGATTCTCCCATTGTCATTGCAGTCTCTGGAGGTCCTGACTCCATGCTGCTTATGCATTGGCTCTCTTCGCTAAAGCAGTTGACAGACAGTCCCTCTAGTCTCGTCGTGGCGCATGTTCACCATGGATTCCGCATGGAGGAATCAAAGCAGGAGGCCGCGCTGGTTCAACAAGCTGCGGAAAGGCTAGGCTTGCCCTTTGAAATGATTCAGGTTGACTCTCCTGGCTATGCCGAAGAGCAACGAATGAATGCGCAGGCCGCCGCAAGAAAGCTTCGATATTCGTTCTTAAAGGATATAGCGAAGAAATACAATAGTCATACGATTGCACTTGCCCATCATGCCGACGATCAAGCGGAGACTGTGCTCATGCATATGCTTAGGGGAGCGGGAAGCAGTGGGCTCCGTGGCATATCGTGGCTGAGGGAAGAAGAGGGGATTCGCTATATTCGCCCTTTTCTTCAATTAAGAAAGCAAGAACTTGTAGCGTGGTGCCATACACATGGCATACCTTACGCAACGGACAGCAGCAATGAGAAGAGAGGGTATTTGCGCAATCGAATTAGACTCGATATCATGCCGATAATGGAGCAAGAGAACCCTCGCCTTACGGAAGCACTTGGTCAGCTGGCGGAGATGATGGGCGCAGAAGATGACTGGCTTCAAGAGGAGACTGAGGTATTGTTTGCCAAGCACGTGCATGCCTTTGGCATCAAAGGAATGACTCCATCTACAGAAAGGTCAGCCAACCTAACGCTGCTAAAGACTTTTACCTCGCAATATCAAGCTGGCTTTTTGATAGGGCGTGACTTGTTCTTATCGGTACATGTTGCTTTACAACGCAGATTGATTAAACTAATATTAAATTATCTCTTTCTGGAAGCAGGGCAAGCGGACTTTTCGACGATTGAACGCCTGCGTCTTAAGATACAAGACAACAAGACAACATGGCGTGAAGTGGTTGGCAATGATGTGATTGCCGTTAGAGAATACGATCATGTTGCTTGGCTGCTAAAGGAGAGAGAAGGAGCAGAGCCCGCGTCAGTTCATTTTGAAATCGAGCGAGGGAGCGGAGAAATGTTCTACTCCAGTTATCCAAGCAAGATTATATGGAATGAAGTGGCGATGAATCAGGCTGATTCCGTCATGATGACAGGTCACCTTGATGCAGTGTTCGATGCGGATGCGATTCAGTGGCCGATGAGGATTCGAACGAGAGAACATGGAGATCGGATGCGAGTGCAAGGATTAAATGGCAGCAAAAAGGTGCAAGATATGTTCGTTGATGCCAAAATCCCGCCTTCTCTTCGCGATATCATGCCTATTCTTGTTGACGCTAGCGGACAGATTGTATGGCTGCCTGGCGTAAGACGATCCGACATCGCCCTTATCGGACCGGCTACTCGCTCAGTCGTACATATCAGATTGGAGCCCGGTTCCTTATCTTAACTCATGGATAACGGGGCAGGGTTATGGATCTGCAGCATTTTTACACATAGGCATTATTCATAAGCTTAATCAGTATTTATTCTAGGAGGTCCCATCATTGCATAACGACATTGAGAAAGTAGTTTTTACAGAGGAACAGATTGCGGCCCGTGTGAAGGAGTTGGGTGAGGAGCTTAGCAGAGATTACGCAGAAAAAAAACCGCTTGTTATTTGTGTATTGAAAGGCGCGTTTATCTTCATGGCGGATCTTGTGAAGCGTATGAATGTACCTGTTGAGCTGGATTTCATGGCGGTATCAAGCTATGGAGCTTCAACCAAGTCTTCTGGTGTGGTCCGCATTATCAAGGATCTTGATGTATCAGTTGAAGGCAGAGACGTATTGATTGTAGAAGATATTATTGATACAGGTCTCACCTTAAGCTATCTGATCGAGGTTCTTCAAGGTCGCAAGGCAAGCGACGTAAAAGTTGTGACCTTGTTTGATAAACCTGCGCGCCGTACAACGGACATGGAAGCAAATTATAAAGGCTTCGTGCTTCCTGATGAGTTCATTGTAGGTTATGGGCTGGACTACGCAGAGCAATATCGCAATCTCCCATATATTGGGGTGCTTAAGCCAGAGATTTATACAGATGCTAAATAGTACGTATAATTACCATTTGTAAGCCGATGAAGTTGAGTTGGTAATACGTGCTATGATACAATATTTTCGTGTCTTTGAGAGGAGGTAGGGGATGAATCGGTTCATCAAGAATTCTGGTTTTTATCTGATTCTTTTTTTAGTTGTGGTTGGGATTGTCCAATTCATCGGAAGCGGCAATGAAGCCACAGATACCCCAAGATATGACCAGTTTCGTAAAGAGCTCGCAGCCAACAATATTGATACCATCAAGATGCAATACGAAGGCCGAGCCTATTTAGTGGTGGGTAAATATAAGGATAAGCCGACTGATGCTAAATCTCTTGACTTCGTAACGTATATTCCGGATACAAGTCCGGCTGTTCAAGAGGTCATGGATGCAAGCAAGTCGAATCCTGGTTTAAAGTTTACTATGGATAAGATGAAGGAGCAGAGCCTTTGGCTTACGCTATTGACTTCCTTTGTTCCATTCATTATTATGTTCATCCTGTTCTTCTTCTTCTTTAATCAAGCGCAAGGTGGCGGCGGTAAGGTCATGAACTTCGGCAAGAGCCGTGCCCGTTTGTATAATGAAGAGAAGAAACGTGTCACATTTGAAGATGTGGCAGGCGCAGATGAAGAGAAGCAAGAGCTTGTTGAGATCGTAGAGTTCTTAAAAGATCCTCGCAAGTTTGCAGCACTCGGTGCGCGCATTCCGAAGGGTGTATTGCTAAGTGGTCCTCCGGGAACAGGTAAGACGCTTCTTGCACGTGCCGTTGCAGGTGAGGCCGGCGTACCATTCTTCAGCATTTCCGGTTCGGACTTTGTTGAGATGTTTGTCGGTGTCGGTGCTTCCCGTGTTCGTGACTTGTTTGAGAATGCGAAGAAGAACGCACCTTGTATTATCTTTATTGATGAGATCGATGCTGTCGGTCGTCAGCGCGGTGCCGGTTTAGGCGGCGGGCATGACGAGCGCGAGCAGACACTCAACCAATTGCTCGTTGAGA
Source organism: Paenibacillus sp. 1001270B_150601_E10 (assembly GCF_015558675.1). Classification (GTDB taxonomy): domain Bacteria; phylum Bacillota; class Bacilli; order Paenibacillales; family Paenibacillaceae; genus Paenibacillus_B. The sequence continues at coordinate 48,357 of NZ_JADMOL010000022.1, forward strand.
TGGATGGCTTTGGTGCGAATGAAGGCATTATCATTATCGCTGCAACGAACCGTCCAGATATCCTTGACCCAGCGCTCCTTCGTCCAGGCCGCTTTGACCGTCAAATTACGGTGGATCGTCCAGACGTTAAGGGCCGCGAATCGGTGCTTAAGGTTCATGCTCGCAACAAGCCGCTTAATAAAGATGTTAAGCTGGGTACGATTGCGAAGCGTACGACTGGTTTTACCGGTGCAGATTTAGAGAACTTGTTGAACGAAGCAGCACTTCTTGCTGCTCGTAAAAATCATAAAGACATCACGATGCAAGATGTGGATGAAGCGATCGACCGCGTTATCGTCGGTACAGAAAAGCGAAGCCGCATGATCAGTGATCGTGAGAAGCGTATCGTTGCCTATCACGAAGCTGGACATACCATTATCGGCTACTTCCTGGAGCACGCGGATACTGTTCATAAAGTAACCATCGTTCCTCGTGGCCGCGCTGGCGGTTATGTTATTATGCTTCCGAAAGAAGATCGTATGATCGTGACGAAGCAAGAGCTTCTGGACAAAGTAACAGGACTCCTGGGTGGTCGCGTAGCTGAGGAAATTTTCATCGGAGAAATTGGTACCGGTGCTTATAGCGACTTCCAGCAGGCGACACGCATTGTGCGCAGCATGATTATGGAGTACGGTATGAGCGAGAAGCTTGGACCGCTTCAATTCGGTGCTCGACAAGGCGAAGTGTTCTTGGGTCGTGACCTTGGTCATGAACAGAATTACTCCGATGCGATCGCTTATGAGATTGATCAAGAGATGCAAAGCATCATCAATGAATGCTATGATCGTGCTCGCGAACTGCTGACGAAGCATATGAGCGAAGTGCATCTGATCGCGAATACCTTGCTTGAAAAGGAAACGCTCGAGCTTGAACAGATCAAGCAATTGATCGATACAGGTAAGATCAAGGAGGACGCTTCTTCTGATGAGGCGAAGTCCGAGACTCGCGGCGGTGAGACACAAACGGTGGATCACACAGGAGATGTAAAAGTGAATCTGGTAAGCAAGCCAGAGAAGCTTGGACCATCTGCTTGGGATTCCAACGATAAGCCGGCAGAGCAGGCGAAAGAGGAGCCATCCTCTGAAGATCGTCCTGCTGAGCCAGCTCAAGTCGAGGAGAAGGCAGAGACGAAGCTTGAGAATGGCGAAGCTGTTCAAAAGCCAACTTCAACCGACGAGGATAAGAAGGATCAATAAGAGAATTGTTCTCTTGTATATATGGAGGAGCGCACAGTGTGCACTCTAGACCTTTATCAAAGAAACCCCTGTCTTTTTAGTGAAGTGCACCCCATAGAATAGACATTGGAAAAACCTCTGGTTATTCCGATGAAT
>NZ_JADMOL010000023.1 GCF_015558675.1 Paenibacillus sp. 1001270B_150601_E10
AAGTGTTTGACTTGCTCATTTGTATTGCTGACGAGAATTTAATTCTCAATAATGTTTCACTCGTTGTTCAGTTTTCAAAGAACAATTTCGCTTGTCTCAACCGCCTTATCAGCGGCGACTTAATTAATATATCATAGGCACAACACCTATGCAACAGGAAAAATCGACCAATTCACTTTTTATACTTGCAACGCCATTTTAATCTTGCGCAATATCAGAAAGCCACAAGCTGAATGACATATCCGACTAGTGAATAGAGCCTTCATTAATATGAACAGAGATTGCACAGAGAGACCTTATCAAAAAGATCTCTCTGATGCTTTCTTTCTATATACATGTGTGAGCTTACAATGAATTATAAATTACGCATTGCCACGATCACGCATATGCGGGAACAACAGGACATCGCGAATCGATGGTGCATTCGTTAGCAGCATAACGAGGCGGTCTACGCCGATACCTAGACCACCTGTTGGCGGCATACCGTATTCAAGCGCACGAATGAAATCATCATCCATGTCATGTGCCTCGTCATTTCCTTGCTCCTTCTCTTGAAGCTGTGCTTCGAAACGTTGACGCTGATCGATAGGATCGTTCAACTCGGAGAACGCATTTGCGTGCTCACGCGCCACGATGAACAACTCGAAGCGATCGGTAAAGCGAGGATCGCTCTCCTTCTTCTTTGCAAGAGGGGATATCTCAATTGGATGACCCGTTACAAATGTAGGCTGAATCAATGTAGCTTCAACGAACTCTTCGAAGAAAGCATTCACGATATGGCCAAAGGTGTAGTGAGGCTCTACAGGGACATTGTGTTCTTTCGCAAGAGCATGCGCTTCTTCGTCTGTCATTTGAACGTAGAAGTCCACGCCCTTCACTTCTTTAATCGCATCAACCATGGACACACGGCGCCAAGATGGTGTCAGATCCACTTGATGGCCTTGATAGTCGATCTTCGTCGTACCGAGCACCTCTTGTGCAATGTGAGCAATCATATTCTCTGTAAGACGCATGATATCTTCATAGTCTGCATACGCTTCATACAATTCAATCATTGTGAATTCCGGATTGTGACGAGTGGAAATGCCTTCATTACGGTATACACGGCCGATCTCGTACACTTTTTCCAAGCCGCCCACGATCAAACGCTTCAGGTGAAGCTCAATCGCAATACGCATATAGAGCTGCATATCAAGCGCATTATGATGCGTAATAAACGGACGCGCAGCTGCACCGCCTGCGATTGCATGCAGAGTTGGCGTCTCAACTTCCAAATAACCGAGGGAATCCAGATAACGGCGCATCGATTGAATAATCTTCGAGCGAGCGATAAACGTTTGTTGAACGTCAGGGCTCATGATGAGATCCACGTAGCGCTGGCGATAGCGAAGCTCAACGTCTTTTAAGCCATGGAATTTATCAGGTAATGGATACAAAGACTTGGTGAGCACCTCTAGGTCCGTTACTTTAATAGAAGTTTCACCTGTCTTCGTCTTAAATACCGTACCGCGAACACCGATGATATCACCGATATCAAGCATAGAGTACGCTTCATACTTTTCTGCAGGAACGCTGTCCTGACGAACGTAGATTTGAATGCGACCACTGAGATCTTGAATATGGCCAAAGCTCGCCTTACCCATACCACGCTTCGCCATGATTCGGCCAGCAAGGCTTACTTCGATATGCTTCTCTTGAAGCTCCTCATTACTGAGTTCACTGTATTGGTCTAATACTTCCTTCGCCGTCGTGGTGCGTGCAAACTTCGTTCCGAATGGGTCTACGCCGAGCTTACGAAGCTCGTCCAATTTGTCGCGACGAATTTGTAGTAATTCACTTAGTTCTACTTCTTGGTTGACGGTATCTGTCACAAGAGCCACTCCTTTAGATGGTGCAAGCTTGCAATCCATTTATTGTTATTCTGAAAACAACACAACGGCAAACGGTCCCCACTGTGCAAGCGAGTACCGTTAACCGTATGAAGAGACGTGCTTATGGAAAGAAGCTTCCGGCGTGGAAGCTTCTTTCACCCTTAACTTCTATCTTAACATAGATCAGCGTTCGTTATGAGCGCTTAATTTCGATAATCTTATACTGAATAACGCCCGCTGGAACGTTAACATCCACTACAGTACCCTTTTGCTTGCCAAGGATTGCCTTGCCAACTGGGCTCTCATTAGAGATTTTATTCTGAGATGGGTCGGATTCAGCCGTACCCACGATCGTATATTCCATTTGATCGCCAAACTCCAGATCTTCTACCATTACAGTAGAACCGATACTTACAGTGTTTGTATCGATCTCGTCGCTGTTAATGATGCGCGCATTGCGAAGCATTTTCTCAAGGGTAATAATACGGCCTTCGATAAATGCTTGTTCGTTCTTCGCATCTTCATACTCGGAGTTCTCGCTCAAGTCTCCGTAGCCAATTGCGATCTTAATACGCTCTGCAACTTCACGGCGCTTAACCGATTTAAGGTTTTCCAATTCTTCTTCAAGCTTCTTTAGCCCTTCCGGGGTCAGAATAACTTCTTTATCGCTCATCTTTACCGATTCTCCTGTCATGATCATTATTTTCGCACCGTCATCGAAGCGAATTCATCTTACTCCATCATATGGCTGAATGCCCATATCATGACTTCATGTCACAATGAATAAACGTTGGGATTCAACGTTATCACGGACGTCTTTAAGGTCCGATCATTTTTTCTATTGTTGAATTATATGGGATGGATATACAAAAGTCAATGAACCCTCACACCCCTGTTTGAAAACGCTTCATTGTGCCGCGGAGGACTCTGTTTCTTCGGAACCGCGCATTTCACGTTGGCTATGACGATCAAAGGCGCCAGCATTAACCTGCTCGACATATTCCTCCAACATTCGAATCACTTCATCGCGATGAGATTCCTCCATGATGCGGTCTTTCACTTTTGCTGCACCAGGCAAGCCTTTCAAGTACCAAGCCAAATGCTTGCGCATTTCCTTAACCGCCACATGCTCTCCACGCATTGCAATCAAGCGATCCATATGCAAGACGGCGATACGAACCTTTTCTTCTGGTGATGGATCTGGTGGAAGAGTGCCATGTGTAAGGTACTCAATGGTGCGATAGAGCATCCATGGATTACCCAATGCACCGCGTCCGATCATCACACCGTCACAGCCCGTCATATCCATCATTCTGCGAGCGTCCTCAGGGGTAAACACGTCGCCATTTCCGATTACCGGAATGTCTAGCGCTTCTTTGACCTGCTTGATGTAGCTCCAATCTGCCGTTCCTGTATACAATTGCTCACGTGTGCGACCATGGACACTGACCGCCTGACCGCCTGCACGCTGCACAGCTAATGCATTATCCACCACATAGATATGCTCATCGTCCCAGCCGATACGCATCTTTACTGTTACTGGCTTATCTACAGCATCGACAACTGCAGATACCATTTCGTAGATTTTGTCCGGATCCAATAGCCAGCGCGCACCTGCATCACACTTCGTAACCTTCGGAACAGGGCATCCCATATTGATATCAATGATATCTGCGTTCGATTCCTTATCGACAATCTTCGCTGCTTCGACAAGCGACTTGCGATCTCCCCCAAAGATCTGCAAGCTGAGCGGCTTCTCCCGCTCATCGACAAACAGCATTTCGCGTGTGCGCTCATTGCCGTGCACCAAAGCCTTGTCACTAACCATTTCGGCACATACCAGACCGCAGCCGAATTCTTTAGCAATTAGGCGAAAAGCCGGGTTCGTCACACCTGCCATCGGTGCAAGAACAACCGGATTTTTCATTTCTATATTTGAAATTTTAAGCATCCCGTTCACTCCTTTTTCTTGCTGTACCTGTATTTATCCTTCTCCAACCAATTCGTTAACGGATATGCGTAATGCATGTGCAATGCGCTCCACCACTTGAGCGTCGGCTGCACGATTGCCTCTTTCAATCTCACCAATGATGGTGATCGACAAATTCGTCATTTCCGCTAACTGTAGCTGTGTTAATCCTCGAAGCTTGCGGAAGGCACGAATTCGCTTGTTGACTCTAGTCGATTCCACAGTCGAATTCCTTCCTTTCCTTCCAGTTTACCCAAGCATTCTTTCACGAATTCGTACAGTTCAGTCTCTGATTGTAACACAATTTCAGAGAGCGGAACGAGTACAAATAACCGTTCCCCCATTCGGGGATGAGGGAGGAGAAGGCTCTCACTTTCCCAACACAATTGTTCCATCCATAGTAAATCAAGATCGATCGTCCTTGGTCCCCAGCGAACATGCCGCACGCGTCCAAGAAGCTGTTCGGTGTGCAGCAAAACCTGAAGCAGTTCCTCAGGATCTAAGGTCGTGCGAAGACAAGCTGTCATATTCAAAAAGGCAGGCTGAACCTCGTACCCGACAGGGTCGGTCTCATAAATAGAAGAGATACGAACCACCGTAATCTCGGCATGATCCTCTAGGAGCTCAAGCGCTTTCTTCAAATATTGCTCGCGCTCGCCAAGATTCGAGCCTAGTGCGACATAAGCTGTACGTGATGTTGCCATCAGCATCCCTCGCCTTCTGTCGACCGTCTCCGAGTCATTTCTATCGTAACACCCGCAAAGTGGATGTCAAACGGCGGATTAGGCTTCGTCACCCGAACAGTCGCTTCGTTGATTCTATGAAAATCATGAAGCAGCATCGAAGCAATGCGTTCCGTCAAAGTCTCCACTAATTGAAAAGACTCTTGCTCAATGATACGCTTAACCGCTGCATGAAGCTCAGCATAATTAATCGATTGGTTAAGGTCGTCATCGAGACCAGCGCTTTGCATATCTATTTGAAGATCGAGATCAACAAACCAGCGCTGTCCGAGCACCCGCTCCTCCTCGAACACGCCATGCTTGCCGTAGAACGACATTCGATCCAGCTTCATGCGATCGAGGCCAACCACTTTCGTTTTCGGATAAGGTGCAATACCTTGATGATTCTGATTCATGCGATGCACGTCCCTCCGCTATCGTAACATTTTTATCAAGATGATCGTTAATCCCTTTGAACCTTCTTCAGCATGGCGTCACACATCTTCACTGTACGCGTAATCGCTTTGACATCATGCACCCTTACGATCTGGCAGCCTTGGGCAATGCCAAGGGCAACGGTAGCAGCCGTCCCCTCCACTACATCATCTACAGGCAGATCCAGTACATGACGAATGAATCGTTTGCGGGAGGTACCAAGCAATACGGGGTAGCCAAGTGCAACAATGTCGTCCAGATGATGCATTAATTCCAGATTATCCTCACCTGTCTTGGCAAAGCCAATGCCAGGATCAAGCCAAATCTGTTGGTCAGAGACCCCTGCTGCTCTTGCCGATTCGACTAAAGTTTGCAAATCCTGCAATACATCCGGCACATAATCCTCATAGCTGCGTGACTCACGATTATGCATAAGCACAATTGGGCACTTGAACTGTGCAGCGACGTCCAGAATCTTCGGCTCACGGAGTCCTCCCCATACATCGTTAATGATATGGGCACCGGCTTCTAATGCCTGAGAAGCAACATTTGCTTTATACGTATCCACCGATAACGGGATATGCGGCATGTCAGCATGAATCGCTTTTATAACTGGAATTACACGCTTCAGCTCTTCTTCCTCATCTACAGAAGCATGCCCAGGTCTTGTGGACTCTCCTCCAATATCCAATAGATGGGCACCATCTGCTACAAGCTGTCTCGCATGAGCCAGTGCAGCATCGACGTGCTGATATTTTCCGCCATCGGAGAACGAGTCTGGCGTTACATTCACAATCCCCATAACGAGTGTGTCTGTTCCTAATTTGAAAGATGCCTCATTCAGCTCATATTCTCTTTGATATATCGTTGGTGCGAGCATCTTATCTCCCCTTTTCTACACTTGCTTGCTGCTGGACTCTATAAAGTCATGCTTGTCCCTTGATTCAAGCTCAGCAAGACGCCGATATTCTCTAAGCAGTCGTTGTGTCAGTATTCCTGGTGTTCCATTGCCAATGATCGCGCGGTCTCCTGTCGTATCATATATGCTCGTGATAGGAACAAGCTCTTGAATGGATGTGGTTATAAAAATCTCATCACTGCTATCAATGAGCCATTGTGCATCAAAGCGACGTTCCTCTACCTCGACGCCAATCCTTCTAGCGATCTCGATCACCACTGCTCTTGTGATGCCTGGCAGGATGCCAGTGTCTAACGAAGGCGTGTATAGCTTCCCTTCTCTTGCGACAAATACATTGCTGACGATCCCTTCCGCAACATCGCTCTCCGCAGTCAGCAGCAAGCCTTCTGCGCCTAGCTTCGAGGATGCATGCTGCATCAGCTCTCGCTTCGCCAAAATATTGTTCATATAGTGCCCAGACTTGAAGCGAACTTCTCCTTCTGGGGTATTGCGTGTCAGCTTTAAGATCTGTAGCGGCTTGCCAGCATGATAAAGAGATGGTGATATGGGCGGAAGTGACTTTGTCAGCACCATTACAGTTGGGTGCTCATAATCTCCCGTCGGCAACCCCATGCCCTGATCGCCTGCACTTACCGTAAGCCGAATATAGGCTTCCTGAAGATCATTCGCCTGCATGACTTCTGCCATATGTCTGCGCAGATCCTCAGCCGATAGCTGAAGCTTAATGCCTAGGGCATGGCAGCCTTCGTTCAGCCGAGTAAGATGCTGTTCAAGACGGAATGGCTTCCCTGCATACGTCCGCATTGTCTCAAACAGACTCAAGCCGTACAAAAAGCCGTGATCCCATACCGGTATCACAGCGTCCTTTTCCGACAACAAGGTTCCATTCCAGCCTATCATGACCATATGCTCACGCTCGCCTCTATGTTTGAATACGGGTTGAATCCACCCTATAAGCAATGAAAGGATTATAAATTGAATACTTCTATTTAATTCGAAAAATGCAGCAGAGTCAATGAGCCTGAGTAAAATATTCCAATAAATAACAAACTTTATTGACACCGTTTCTTTCGATCTTCTATTACAAGCCTTGCCCGTGTCTAAACTCAACAAAGACCCCTGAAAGCATCCCTCACGTTTGTTCGCAAGAGTCTCATCAGGGGTCATCGATGATCTTCAATTGAATTAGTTCTCGAAGTTGAAGAGCGGTGTGCTCAAGTAACGCTCACCATTGCTTGGTACTACAGCGATAACGCGCTTGCCTGCTCCAAGTTCAGCCGCTACCTGTAATGCAGCATTGATCGCCGCACCAGAGGAAATTCCCACGAGCAAGCCTTCTTCCTTCGCTACGCGACGAGCCGTCTCAAAAGCATCGTCGTTCTCAATCGTAATAACTTGATCATATATCTCACGATTCAAAATCTCGGGAACAAAGTTAGCACCAATACCTTGAATCTTATGCGGTCCTGGCTTGCCACCGGACAGAATTGGGGAAGCTGCAGGCTCAACAGCGACTACCTTAACAGCAGGGAAGTTCTGCTTCAATACTTCACCCGTACCGGAGATTGTTCCACCTGTACCGATTCCTGCAATAAATGCATCCAGCTTGCCATCGAGAGAGTTGATGGCTTCCACGATCTCAGGGCCAGTCGTCTCACGGTGAATCTTCACGTTCGCTTGATTCTTGAATTGCTGTGGAATGAAATAGCTTGGGTTCTCTTGTGCAAGCTCTTCAGCCTTGCGAACCGCGCCGTTCATGCCTTCTGAACCAGGTGTAAGCACGAGCTCAGCACCATAAGCGCGAAGCAGATTGCGACGCTCCAAGCTCATCGTCTCTGGCATGACGAGGATTGCTTTATATCCCTTTGCAGCTGCCACCATGGCAAGACCGATACCCGTATTACCACTTGTCGGCTCAACAATCGTATCACCTGGCTTTAATACGCCTTCTGCTTCAGCCGCTTCGATCATGCTCAAGGCAATACGGTCTTTCACACTAGATCCAGGATTCTGGTACTCAAGCTTCACGTAAATCTCAGCACTGCCTTCAGGAACAATGCGATTCAAGCGTACCAGTGGTGTATCCCCGATCAATTCCGTAACACTATTCACGATTCTTGCCATGATGAAACCCTCCCATATGAATCATTCACAATTTTATATTTCCGACTAAATCACTAGGTTTTATTATCTTCTATCTTAGCAAAAGCGCCCTAGAACGTCAATAGCTCATTTTCAAAAATGTGGTACTTTTGTCTCATCGATTTCTCACGATCATTACCCTATCCTCATGGTGCTGAAGCACAGCCAATGCTACAACTAAAGCGAGAAAAAGAAGCAGCACAAGGAATTATTCTGCCCTGCGCTGCCTCTTCTCGATGCTCTTTCTTCTTGGGTATTATGATGACTCCTTCTCGGTAAAAATCCGTGCTTCATACTTTTCCCTTAGCAATTGCTCCACCTGGTTCAACGATCCGATATCAGCCAGGGCCATATCCCGGCGAGCTCGACTGCGGATGGACTCGCTGTCTTCAGGAGGGGTCTGTTTGCGGCCTGACAGCATGACAATCGCATATCCCTGCTTCACCTTCACAGGGGTTGACCACTGTCCCACGCTCAAGCTTCTTGCCGCCATCAATTCATTGGCCTCAATAAAGGGATCTCCATCCTCTATCCAGCCAATACTGCCCCCTTGATCCGAGGAGAAGCTGTCCTGAGATGTTTCTTTAGCCACGTCTTCAAATGATTCGTCATCCTGTAGGGCCTGGAGCACTTCTTCGGCTTGCTTCAGGTCCTTAACAACAATATGGGACAAGTTATAGGACAAATACGGCTCGTAATCCTCAGCATGGCGAGCAACATATTCATCCACCTCTTCATCCGTATAATGAAATGGATAGGATGCAACCTTCTCTAGAAGCAAATGCTGCTTGGTCTCTCGATAGATCTGTTCAGCATCCATACCAAGCTGATCCTGCATTGCCTGATAATAAGATTCCACACTGTCATAGCCCACCATCTGCCGCCTAAGCTCTGCATCGACTTCATCTGGATCTACCTCAATGCCTAGGGCAGATGCCTCCAATTGAACCGCTTTGTTGGACAGCATGCGGTCCAGCACTAGGCTTCCGTACTGACGTTCAAGCTCGGCAATCCATTCCTCGCGCGTAATGAGCTTGCTGCCGATGGAGGCAACTGGCTTTTCATCACGAAGCTGTGAAGAACCTTTTGGCAGCTTGGCATGAGGCTGACCGACGCCAATAATCAACATTGTCCCTAAAATCAATACACAAACAAATAGTACGAGGATACAGCCCCATAGGCCTTTGACTTCTTTCGTCATTGCGTACAATCCTTACGTTAGTGAATTCCCCGAACATCCTTAATAAGGTTTCTTCTCGTACCCTCTTTGCGATTAAGCTTGAATATTCATCAATAGATATTGCGAATGTCTAAGAGCGAGGACAGTCCAATACCTTCACGTATTCAAGCTGAAGCCTGACTTACTCCAACCTTTGCTTTATTAAGCGTTGAGCTGATCAACAAGAGACTCAAGCTGTTCCCGGTCAAAGGCGTAGGCTTCATTGCAAAAATGGCATACTACTTCTGCTTTTCCGTCCTCTTCGATCAGGGCTTTAAGTTCTTCTTTTCCAAGGCTAATTAGCGTTTGTTCAACACGTTCTCTAGAGCATTGGCAGCGGAATACGATTGGCATCTGCTCCATCACTTTGACATCCTCTACAATCCAGCTAAGCAGTTCATCAAGCTCTAGCCCCTGATCCAACAATGCTGTAATTGGAGGCAAATTGCTAAGCGATTGTTCAATCTTCGTAATCTGGTCGTCAGTCAATCCTGGCATAAGCTGAATAATGAAGCCGCCAGCATGAATAACAGAACCATCTACGTCCACAAGCACGCCTAAACCAACGGCGGAAGGGGTCTGCTCCGACAAGGCAAAGTAGTACGTAAAGTCTTCGCCAAGCTCACCCGAGATAATGGGAGAGCTGCCATGATAAGGCTCCTTCATGCCTAGATCCTTGATCACATGAATAAAGCCTTCACGGCCTACAGCTCCCGCTACATCAAGCTTGCCTTCACTGTTGCTTGCAAGATGCACCTGAGGATGTGTAACACAGCCTCGTACCTCGCCATGTGCGTTTGCATCTGCAATAATTTGCCCGATTGGACCGTCACCCTTCACTTGCACGGTTAGCTTCTCTTCGCCTTTTAGCATCGCACCCATCATGGAAGCAGCTGATACCGTACGTCCTAGTGCAGCTGTAGCTGTTGGATAGGTCTGATGTCTGCGCTGCAGTTCGTCTACCAGATGAGTGGTACGAACAGCGAATACGCGAACTTGGCCGCCAAGCGCTGTTCCGCGGATAAGCATATCCGCCCGAGGCTCTTTTTCCGTCGATTGATACTCTTTGTTATCTGTTGCCATGGTGTATATGCCTCCCATTGCTTCCATAATTAATTAGACGCCCATTTTTTTAAATGGTTACGTTACATTTCGTTTATAGATTAAAAGCAGGCCTTCCAATGTCAAATTGGCATTGGTCTCCTCAATTCGGCGCGACTCTGTGCCGATTAGCTCTGCCAAGCCACCTGTAGCAATAACGCGCGGCTTCGTTCCCAGTTCACGCTCAATTCGATCAACGATACCATCCACTTGACCTGCATAGCCGAAGATGATCCCGGCTTGCATGGAGTGAATCGTATTGCGGCCGATTACGCTCTTAGGCTTGGTGAGCTCAATACGAGGCAGCTTGGCTGCACGTTGATACAGCGCTTCAGTCGATATGCCGATCCCAGGAACAATGGCTCCTCCCATATAGTTTCCCTTTTCATCGATCACATCAAACGTCGTGGCTGTACCAAAATCAACAACAACCAGCGGGCTGCCAACACCATAGAGCTCAATGGCTGCCACCGCATTGACGATCCGATCCGCTCCCACTTCGCGCGGGTTGTCGTAACGGATATTGAGTCCTGTCTTGATTCCAGGACCTACAATTAACGGCTTCTGCTTCAAATATTGCTCGGACAGAAGCTCCATTGTTCGAATAATCGGCGGTACAACTGAAGAAATAATGACACCTTCGATGTCATCCACCGACAAACGCGCCATCGAAAGCAAATTGTGAATCATGACGCCGTATTCATCCGAAGTTGCTTGTCGATTGGTCGCAAGCCGCCAATGGTGAATGAGCGTATCATTTTTGTACAATCCAAGTACAATATTGGTATTGCCTACATCTATAACGAAAATCACGAGCTGCTAGCTCCTTTCTTCTCATTCAGGTCTAAGCTGATATCAAGCGATTGGAAGGAATACGTCAAGCTGCCGACAGAAATAACGTCGACGCCTGCTAGCGCCTTCTCACGTATGGTGTCAAGCGTGATGCCACCCGAGGCCTCGATCAGTACATGTGGAGCTTGGTTGCGAATCCATGATACCGCCTCCGCCATTGCCTCAGCAGACATATTGTCCAGCATGATGATGTCAGCCCCTGCTTGGATAGCTTCCTTCACCTGCTCCATCGATTCGGTCTCCACTTCAATCTTCATTGTATAAGGAATGTTGCGACGCGCACGCTCAACGGCTTCTGTAATGCCGCCTGCTCCCTTGATATGATTATCTTTAATCATAACGGCATCGTAGAGTCCGTAGCGATGGTTTTTGCCTCCACCGACACGTACCGCGTACTTCTCCAGCGCACGGTGCCCTGGTGTCGTTTTTCTCGTATCCACCAATTCGGTTGGAAGATCCTGAATCGCCTTAACATAATGGGAAGTCTTGGTGGAAACTCCTGACATGCGCTGCATCAGATTGAGCGCAAGCCGTTCTCCGGTAAGAATGCTGTGCGTGCTTCCTTCTACCTCGATCAGAACAGTCCCTTTGGCTACAAAGGCTCCCTCTTCCACTTTAGCTATAAAAACGAGTGTTGGATCTACAAGTTCAAACACGGCCTGCGCTACAGGAATTCCAGCAATAATGCCGTCCTCCTTCGCATGGATGATGCCCTTGGACTGATGTCCCTCGGGAACGGTAAATGCCGTCGTGACATCCCCAGTACCCACATCCTCCTTTAGCCAAGAAACAAGCTGCTCATCTAACAAACGACGATCTATATTAAACATGATGAATCCGCTCCTCTGTTATCCCATGTTCCCGGTGGATAAGCGAATGCTTGCACCACACGACGTCATTGCGCTCTGGGTAATCTTCACGATAATGAGCGCCTCGGCTTTCTTCACGCCAGTCAGCTGACTTTGCAACCAGCATGGCACATGTCAGCAAATTGGCAAACTCATATTCCTCTCGGCGTGATAAGCGACAGGAGAAGAAGCCCATCTGGCGCTTAAGCTCTTCAAGCCCCTTTCTCAAGCCCTCTTTGTTACGACGAAGTCCGACAAAACGAACCATCACCTTCTGAAGCTTCAACCGTCGCTCCACAACAGCTTGTTGGGGGAGATCGTGTCGGCTCTCATCAACCGTTAACGCTGGTAGATCATCCATCAATGGGACAAGACCTGCGATGCGCTCTACAATGCGATGACCAAAGACGATGGCTTCTGATAACGAGTTGCTTGCCAATCGATTCGCACCGTGAACCCCTGTTGAAGAAGTTTCCCCGCATGCGAACAATCTGCTAATATTGGTTTCCCCATTCAGGTCCGTCTTCACACCACCCATCATATAATGGGCGGCTGGGGCTACAGGTATCCAATCGCTGGACAGATCTAGGCCATAGCGCAAGCAGGTCTCATAAATGGTTGGAAACCGAAGCTTCACATTCTCTTCTGTCTCGTGTGTAATATCCAAATATACAAAGGTAGACTTCGTCTTCTCCATCTCACTTACGATGGCACGTGCCACGATATCCCGCGGTGCGAGCTCCAACTGGGGATGATACTGTTCCATAAAACGTTCGCCCTTGATATTGCGAAGGACTGCACCTTCTCCACGAACCGCCTCAGATATTAAAAAGCGAGGTGCTCCAGGATAGCATAGCGAGGTAGGATGGAATTGCAGGAATTCCATATCTTGAATGACCGCTCCAGCACGATAAGCCATCGCAACCCCGTCACCTGTGGCAACGTCAGGGTTTGTTGTATAGCGATACAACTGGCCGCCACCGCCTGTGCATAAAACAGTCGCTTTACCTGTCACCAATACCTTGTCTCCATCTGGACGCTGTACCAAAGCGCCTAGGCATTCACCGTTAGACGTGATGAGATCGATCGCAAAGTGATCATCCCAGATGGTAATGTTCGCGCATGTCTTCACATACTCCGCTAAAGCACGGACAATCTCATAGCCTGTCGCATCGCCATGCGCATGCAGGATACGGCGGTGACTATGTGCCCCCTCCATGGTTAGCGCTAATTCCCCATTAATCTGGTCGAACTCCGCTCCCAACTTCATTAACTGTCTAACCCCTTCAGGCCCTTCGTGCACAAGCGCTTGGACGGCTTCTTCCACGCAAAGGCCTGCACCTGCAATCAGCGTATCCTGCAAATGATACTCAGGGGAATCATCTTCAGCAATAACCGCGGCAATCCCGCCTTGCGCATAACGCGTGTTGCTCTCAAACAGCGACTTCTTGCTGATCAGCATGACACGTTGCTGACGACTCGCTTGAATAGCAGTGTACAATCCTGCAATGCCTGAGCCAATCACAATAACATCTGTCTCAACTCGAGGCATGTCCTCCAGTGAAAAATCAATTAAATACGGAGGTATCATCCCAGTCCACCCCTTAAATGTGGCAATCTGTCCTATACATATCCGAAAGTAAGGTAAATAAGCGACTCATGCCATTTCACGGCCCACAAGGTCGCTTACAAGAAATGAGTTTATAAAAAATTGTTTCCCGAACATGTATTATACTACAGTGTACCATAGCACAAAAAGCATGCAGAATATATAATTCCTTCGCCAAACAGGCGATTTTTTTATGAATTGAAAAGAAATGAATCTATGAGATTTTCAAGTCCCTTACACAAAATGTGTACAACCCTGGAAAATTTTCTGTAACACTTGTGAAAATTTTAGAATTAATTTACTTCTAGCTAAACAAAAAAGTTCACTTCTGAACGATACATAATAGAGGAGCATTTTATTTATTATTTAAAAGGGAGAATCAACATGAGTTTACAACGCTTGACATTGCGGAATTTGCCCATTAGAGCAAAGCTAATCTCTATCGGGGCGGTAGGCTTGATTTTTATTCTGGTGATCAGTGTGGTGTCGTTCATCGCCCAGACTCAGCTTCGTGATAGTTCAACCAAGATGTACGCACAATCGCAAACGATGCGTGAATTAGGCCAGATTCGTACAGATACTCGCGCTACATACGGCTTCTTGCTGGAAATGTTACTTACATATGATAGCTCGAAACGGCCAGCGCTTGAGAAAAAGATTGATGAACGCCTAGTTACGATTGAGGAAAATATGAATTCTTGGGCGAACTCAGCGAAGACCAGCTGGGAAAAAGAGCAGATCGATCCTTTCCGTAAAATATTTTCCTTCTTTAAGGATGAGGTTACCTCAATTAAGAAGATCTATCATGATCAAGGCCGGGATGATGCGGTCAATGCGGTCTTTGGGAAGTTTGCAGTAACCAGTGAAATGGTTAACGAGAAAGCCGAGGAGATTGGGGAGTATATTAATAAACAGGCCGATCAGCTGGATGATGACAATGCTGCTGTATTCCGAGGCACTCTTATAACAAGCGGTATCGTAATCATCATCGCATATATCGTCTGTGCTCTGATTATTGTCCCGATTACAAGAGCTATTGTTAGTCCGCTCAAGAGCATTCAGGACTTAATGGAAGCAGCAGGGAAAGGAGACTTTTCTTCGGTTGGGACGCACCAATCCTTAGATGAGATCGGACAACTTACGAACTCTTACAACAATATGGCTGGCTCGTTAAAGGGGCTTATCAGTCAAGTCTATCATTCTACTGACCTTGTTGCCGCATCCTCTCAGCAGCTTAGTGCAAGTTCGCAAGAAACGAGCCATGTGACCGAGAAGATCGTCCAGGCCATCGAAGAGATAACAAAGGAAACCAAGCAGCAAAATCAATCCATTAATGAAGCGGTTAGCACCATTGATGATATGAACACTGCGATGCACCATGTTATGACGAATACGCTGAATGTATCAGAAAAAGCAACTGATTCGGTTACAACCGCCTCAGCCGGTAATGAGATTGTGAAGAAGGCAACCGTGCAAATGAATCAGCTGCAGCTTAAGCTGTCTCAGCTTGAGGGCGTGTTAAACAAGCTGAATATTCAAACGAAAAATATCGGCAACATGAACGCCACGGTGTCCAATATCGCATCCCAAACCAGTCTCCTTGCCTTGAATGCTTCTATTGAAGCTGCACGTGCGGGAGAGCATGGCCGCGGATTCGCTGTTGTCGCAACTGAAGTTCGCAAGCTTGCGGATGAGTCCGCACAATCAGCAGACGAGATTAATCAATTGGTTGCTTCTATTCAAAAAGAAAATCAATCGGTTCTTCAAACCATGAAGATGGTGCAGGATGAATTCGATACAGGCATTGATTTAGTTAATCATGCAGGAGAGCAATTTAACATCATTGAGGAATCGGTCACAAGCGTGGCTACACATCTCGAAGAGGTATCTGCAACGATGGAGGAAATATCTGCAGGCTCTGACCAGATCAATGCGACCGCTAATCATATTAAAGAGTCGATTGAGCAAATGACTCATAATATTGAACAGGTAGCTTCAAGCACAGAAGAGCAGCTGGCTTCTATGGAAGAGGTAGAATCCTCATCCCAGCATCTTGCTCATCTCGCAGAAGACATGCAGCAGACTGCAAGCCGCTTCCGTATCTAGCCGGAACACTCATTCAGGCTTTACCGGGCTTTAGTAAAGTCAGATTGCAGTACATCTTTACGGGAAAGCCAGAAATAGAAGAGAGGCTGACTCAATCTTTGATTAGGCTTCCCTTATGATAGTCAGGTGATCATTAACCTGCTATTGTGAGGGGAGCATTTTTATGTTCATTGCGTTAAACAAATCTCTTCACAAAAAAGAGCCTTGCTTCTGCATAGGCTCCTTATCATCATTTCAAGTTATACAAACAATATGGTGAGGAATGTGTTCTCCTATTACTTCACTTGCAGCATGCGTTCCAAGGATAACTTCGCACGCTCCGCAACTTGAGGTGGAACATAAATTTGCGGCTGCATGTTCTCCAAGCACTTCACAAGCTTCTTCAAGTTGTTAACCTTCATATTCGGACATACCAGATACTTTGTCGCAAAGTGGAACGTCTTATCCGGACTATCCTTGCGGAGCTGATAGCCTGTTCCATCCTCCGTACCTACAATAAATTCGGTATGCTCGGAATTTTTACAATAATCAATGATTGCGGTTGTGCTTCCGACAAAGTCACCCATTGCTACGACCTCAGGACGGCATTCCGGATGTACGACGAATGCTGCGTTCGGATACTTCGCCTTCATCTCGACTACATCCTTAACCGTCAGCATATCATGCGTATTGCAATAGCCTTCCCAGATAATCAAGTTCTTTCCTGTCTTCTCTTGGACATAATGACCCAGGTTCTTATCAGGCACCCAGATAATCTCTTCCGCATCCAAGGATTCAATAACCTTAACGGCATTTGAGGATGTACAGCAAATATCCGTCTCGGCCTTGATCTCTGCCGAGGAGTTGATATACGTAACGACTTTGGCATTCGGATGCTCTGCTTTCAGCTTGCGCAATCCTTCTACGTTAACCATGTCCGCCATTGGGCAGCCTGCACGCTCATCAGGAATGATGACCGTTTTATTTGGGGCCAGAATCTTTGCACTCTCGCCCATGAAGTGAACTCCACAAAATACGATAACCTCTGCATCCGTTTCCGCTGCCTTCTGCGCCAGCAAGAAGGAGTCCCCTCGAAAATCGGCTACCTCTTGAATCTCATCACGCTGATAGTAGTGAGCAAGGATAATCGCATTACGCTCTTTTTTCAGCTGCTCTAGTCTCTCTCGCAACTCACGATTCTGCTCTTCCTTGCGCGCCAATGCAAGTGCTTCTAATTGCACGATCTCTTCCCCTCTCGGCCTATTCATTAACACTTAATTTACACAAGGGGAATACGTGTGTCAATTCACAAATACGTTCGTTACGACCGATTAGCGGAGTCCTTTCGCCATATGGTGGAAATAAGATCCATTATTCTCGTGAATCTCATCAATATGTTTGTCCCTTATATAGCGCAAAGGTTTAATTGATTCTGCACCTTCTCCATTAATCCTTATATTTGGTTTTCAGCTGATCTGAGCCGATACCCCCGCATACCATAAGCACCAGTGGTAGTAGATTGGAGACGAACCATGGAACGCCCTCTAGGATCGTAATATGGGTGCCTGCCCAGTTGTTCAAGGCTAGAATGATCAATTTGGCCGCCAATAAAAACGCACCCAGCATAAACACACTATCAAAGAACACCTTCCACTTTGGATAGGCTAACTGCTTGCTGTCTCGAATGACTTTTTCCTTCAAATCTTTATCACTCCTTAAGAGCTCATCGATCGTTAAACCGAATAAATCGCTTAGATCCATGATGATTTCGATACTCGGATAGTTCTTTCCGGTTTCCCACTTTGAAACGGATTGGCGGCTTACATGAATCTTTTCCGCTAGCTCATGCTGGGACCAGCCTCGTTTTTCTCGCTCTCTTTTCAAACGTTCACTAAAATTCATGTTATGCCATCACCTTTCCATCTCGTATCGTTAGTATGGAGTCCATCCGATGAAGGAGTAAAGCTCGTTATTGTTGCATGGGTTCCGCAACCTGGAGGTGACACCTATATTAAGCCTTATCTTATTTGAATAACGCTATAGACTCACTCCTCGGCTTGAGTGCGCTCCACATCTATCTCCTTGTAGAAGAATGGCTGGATAAGAAGCAGCCGCTAATCGATCCTTTTTAGCTCCTGTATAAGTCATCACAACAAAAGAAACCCTTGTCTCTATGGTCAAGCCCCATTTTTGTAGACATTGAAAAAAGCCCTAAGCTGAAAGCTGGCG
>NZ_JADMOL010000024.1 GCF_015558675.1 Paenibacillus sp. 1001270B_150601_E10
ATGTGTGGAGCTGACCAATACTAATCGGTCGAGGGCTTATCCTAAAAGAAAAGATGACTTTACTTCCTTCACGATCAGTTTTCAGGGTGCAAACCTTGAATACATCCTTAGATGGACGATATTTTCCTTCGGAAAAATCGAGTTTGGTGACGATGGCGAAAGGGTTCCACGCGTACCCATCCCGAACACGACCGTTAAGCCTTTCAGCGCCGATGGTACTTGGACCGCAGGGTCCTGGGAGAGTAGGACGTTGCCAAGCAAAGAAAATAGCCCACTTCCTCAAACGAGGCGAGTGGGCTGTTTGTTGTCCACATTTTATTAACAGTTGTTCATGAATCAGGGGATAAATTAATAGACGGACAAAAAGTTATCCACCAGTGAATAACTCTTTAATCTTTACGAGCCTTGAGCTTCATCCACATTTTTTGTTGAAAAGTATGGGATAATCGGGGATAACCACAAGTATTCTAGGCAATCATCCACATTTTCGATAATATATTGCGTAAATAAAAGGAGAACAAGTACTAAAAACAATAAAAATCATTTATCCACATGTGAATTACTTTTTAGAAACTCCCTTTTTGCGATGAAAGGTTATCGCTTTAGTGGATTACTACTTAAAATTATGACAAGACCGAACCCTTCATGGTGGTTTTGATCTACTTATACACCTATTCATCCACATATTAAATCGATCTATCGCGCAATCATTTCGCAAGCACATCACATATTCAGGAATTATGGGCAGATTGGTTACATTGTTTTTATTTTTCCATGGTAATGAAAATTAAAAAGTATCCCTTTGAGCGCGTTGCTGCTATTAATCGGTACATATATATGAACGATCTTGGACTTGGTTGGTTACATACGAAACCTATTATCACAATAAAAGAAGCCTTGCATAACGTCTCTGTTAAAAGACGAATGGCAAGGCTTCTATTTATATATCGTTACCGTTTCAGCCTATTAGAAATGCTCGCGCAAGATCCGAATGGCTTGACTTGTATCTGCTAGATGTCTGATTGTCTCATCGTGCTGAGTGGAGGCATATGCAAAGAACAGCGTATCCACAGCAAGCAATTGAGCAAGGCGTGAACTGGTTGCAGCACTGCGAAATACGGCTTCTGGTGCATGGGCGATGTTTAGCATGTACGTGGCGTTATTACACAATTCATGCTCGCCGTATCGGGATATACCAACCGTTACCAAATCATATTCGTTTGCGAGTTTGACGGATTGAATGACTTCTTTTGTTTTTCCGCTGTATGATACGCCAATAAAGACTGAGCCTGAAGGTGCGTTTGCAATATTAACAGCTAGAACATGCAGGTCGTGAAATGCAAAGGCTGTTTTGCCAAGACGCATCCACTTCTGTGCAATATCTTCTGCTACAACTAAAGAGGCGCCAATTCCATACGTGTAAATGGCAGGTGCTTTCGCCATTGCAGCGGCAATTTGATTCACCATTTTACTATCTAGCACTTCGGCTGTATCTTGCAGCGCCTGAATACTGTTGGACATCGTCTTTTTAATAATGGAATCCGTTGTATCATTGGGGTCAAAATCATAATAAGTTGGGCGCTCATGTTTAGCCATATCTAGTGACAGACGCACCTTAAGCTGTGGAAATCCATCGACCTGCAAGGAGTTGCAGAATCGAACGACAGAAGCGCCACTGGTCTCTGCCTTTATAGCGAGATCATGAATGCTAATATTTGTGACCTCTTCGGGATGGTCTAATATGTAGCGTGCTACTTTTTGCTCTGACTGTGACAGACTATCGTATATCGCTTGAATTTGCGTCAAGATACTTCCCATCATAACAAAAGCCCCCTGAATGTATTTCTGATCATGAAGAAAATAGGACATCTACGGAGATCATGCTCCAAGATGCCCTATAATATCCGAGGATTATTCGGTATCCTTATTATGCTCTAACAGAAGTTCTTTTGTAAAGCCGAAGAAGTATGTCAGCAGGAAACCTGCAATATAGGAAGCGATAAGTCCAAGCAAGTAACCTACGATTGACGCACCGATGCCAAGCGGCCCTGTTACTAGCGGTACAAGAACCAAGCCGGAAGGTCCAATAGCCATCGAACCGATAAAGTTGCCTGACATCGCGTACAATCCGAGCACTGCTCCACCGAAGCCTCCACCGATACATGCGGTGATAAATGGACGGCCTAAAGGTAAGGAAACCCCGTAGATCAAGGGCTCTCCAATCCCTAAGAAACCGACTGGAAGCACCCCTTTTATTAGATTGCGCATGCTCTTGTTATGCTTTAATTTCATGTAGATCGCAATCGCTGCACCAACTTGACCTGCACCGGCCATCGCCAGGATAGGGAGAAGCGCGGTGTAACCAAATTGCGTAATCAATTCCGCATGAATGGGAATCAAAGCCTGATGAAGCCCGAACATAACGAGCGGAAGGAAGGACGCCGCAAGCACGAAACCTGACAATGGTCCGCCGTGAGCTAGAAGCCATGTTGTTGCTGTCCCGATTCCTTGAGAAATGACACCAGCAAGAGGCATGAAGACAAAGATTGTGATTAAGCCGACGACTAGCAACGCAATAGTTGGCGTTACAATAATATCGATAGCAGCTGGAACGCGTTTGTGCACCCATTTCTCAATATAAGAAATCAAGATTGCAGCGAAGATGGCGCCAATAATACCGCCTTGACCTGGACTTAACGTAATCTCACCGATTATCGGATAGGTATACGAAATGCTCGCAACGCTTGGCGCAATAATAATCGCGGAGACTGCACCACCTAACGAAGGGGTGCCTCCAAATTCCTTAGCAGCATTCACGCCAGCGAATACAGTTAGGTACAGGAAGAAGGCGGAACCGATTACACTGACGATCGGCTGTAAAGTTACCATCCATTCAGGCGAGAAGCCAGTCTTCATTAAGTTGGCCATTAAGCCTGCAATACCGTTAATCAGACCAGCACCGACGAGAGCTGGAATCATTGGAATGAAGATGTTTCCGATCTTTCGCAGGAAGTTTTTGAATGGTGTATTGTTTTTCTTTTTGAGCTCAGCTTTGATATCCTGACCTTTAGCTTGTGTATGTGTTGGTGTTGGAGCCGCTGCTGAATCCGAGCCTTCACCTGACTCTATGATGGAAGCGAGCTCATCTGCTACTTTCTTTACGGTTCCTGGACCGAGGACAATTTGATACGTTTCATCGTCAACGACACCCATTACACCTTTTGTACTCTTGATTCTTGCTTCGTCAATCATGCTCCGGTCCACAGGATTGATCCGAAGGCGAGTGATACAGTTTGTAAAGCTGCTAATATTTGAAGCTCCACCTACAGCATCGAGAATCTCTTTTGCAAGCGCACGATGTTGATTCATGGTGTTTCCCTCCTAGTTAAAATGTATGGTTGTGGAGTTTATCGAGCCTTTATGAACTGCAAGTTCTGCAGACTGATTGGTAAAATCAATCCTAAGATGCATTCTTATGAAAGATGATGATTATAAGATTACTTAATGGCCTTGCGTACAAAACCTTGGGACTGTTCTAGCTTCTGAAGTGTCTCTTCATACGTTAATCCGGTCAAAATCATGACGATAGCGGCCTTTGGCTTATTGTTTGCAAGTTCTAGATACTTCTCTGCGGTTGGATAGTCACAGGATGTTGCTTCCATCACGATTCGTTTTGCGCGTTCAACCAGCTTCTCATTTGTAAGCTGCACATCAACCATGAGATTGCCGTACACTTTGCCAACTTGAATCATGGCAGCAGTAGATAGCATGTTGCATACGAGCTTCTGGGAAGTACCAGACTTAAGGCGAGTCGAGCCAGTTAATACTTCTGGACCATTCATGATCTCGATGGCAATCTGCGCAGCTTTTCCAACTTCAGAATTCTTATTGCAGGCAATCGCAACGGTATGTGCGCCAAGTTGATTAGCATACTCAAGACCGGCAATAACATATGGCGTACGGCCGCTGGCAGCGATACCAACCAACGTGTCTTTTGCCGAAAGCTGAATGTTTTTCAGATCCTCAATGCCTAGCTCTCCGCTATCTTCAGCACCTTCGACAGCTTTGATAAATGCTTTCTCTCCGCCAGCGATTAGTCCAACCACTTGTTCAGGCATAGTCCCAAACGTTGGAGGACATTCTACTGCGTCGAGTAGACCAATTCTTCCGCTTGTACCTGCACCCATATAGATGAGTCGGCCGCCCTGTCGAAGCGATTCGGCAATCTTGGCAACCGCTTGTGCAATGTGAGGGATTTGCTCGCGCACGGCATGTGCTACTTTTGCGTCTTCCTCATTCATAATGCCAAGGAATTCTTCTATTGACAGCTCATCTAAATTCATTGTGCGCTCATTGCGAGCTTCTGTAGTTAAATGTTCAAGCATGTGATTCTCCCCTTTGTCTTATCTGTGAAAACGCTTCATGGGTATATTGTATATTGATTGAAATAAAGTTTCAATATATATTATATTTCCAGTAATAATATTTCATATCGTGTTCTGGTCGCGTAGAGATGGAAAGTTGCAAGGTGTGCCTTGCTTGTTAACGTCTATGAAGTATTGGGTTGTACTTCCTTGGTTAAGTTTGTTGTGCATGATCGTAGTATGTCTAAATTCAACCATTAATTATATTGCTTCATTAATGTGGGCAGAGGTGTTTACTTCAGATGATAACGTTGGGGGAAGTCAACTCGAATTAAAGACAGAGGATGACTAAAAAGAAATATCGAAATATGATTTCAAATATCTTTGATGCTCTTCAATGTTCATTTCTGTGGTATATGGCTTGGTGTTATTTTTGAATTCAAAGGTCATCTTAATGGTTAATAAGTGGAATGTAGCAGTTATAATAAGAATGAATAAAAAGCTTGCAATAAGAATGATGGCATGTTATATTATTAATCCGCCCTCAAAAGGGGTGAGGTTATCAGCTTCTGATTCGATGACATAAAAAACTTTGAAAAAGATGCTTGACCTTAAGAAGTGAATGTGATATATTAATTAAGTCGCCGCTGAACGGCGGTGAGCAAAAGAAAGTAACTAACTTTGTTCTTTGAAAACTGAACAACGAGTGAAACATTATTGAGAATTAACATTCTCGTCAGCAATACAAATGAGCAAGTCAAACACTTATTGTGAACTTTGTTCGATTCTTGAATCGGTAAACAAAATTCGCTTTTATGGAGAGTTTGATCCTGGCTCAGGACGAACGCTGGCGGCGTGCCTAATA
>NZ_JADMOL010000025.1 GCF_015558675.1 Paenibacillus sp. 1001270B_150601_E10
ATCAAGAAGTAGAAGAACGCGGGTGCTATTAATAAGTAAAGCTCCCAGTTCTGAGTGATTTGTTTCCATTTCGTACTCTTTTTCTTCTGACCCACGTTAGCCGAAAGGGCAGTTGCTCCATTCTGTTGCATCGTGTTCATTCCCTCCTTCCAAAATTGTACCTAATGATGTGCACGCTATTCTCTCTCCGAAAATGTATCTTATCTCTTCAATCACCAACTGGCCTCATTCCTGACGGCGGTGTGATTGCTAGCGCTTACATATCAAATTGTAGATTGAAATGCACAATGCGTAAATATGTCGAATAGCGCTGACAATTTCCCAATGAAAACCCTTTAATAGCAAGGCTTTCAGCGATTCAAAGTCTAAATTGATAATTGGTGAACAACGTCGAAATGTGTCATTTATAACGCTAAGGGGGCTAATTTGACCTATTTACCACGATCAAAAACAGTGTAATTGTCAACTAAAAAGTGACAATTACACTGTTTATAAAAGGGCCATTTTACATTTTCATCCCCTATCAACAAAAAAAGATTCCTGAGATGACCGCAGTCATACTCAGGAACCTTTCTCCTATAGGAATACTCATTCTACCTTTATTAGTTTTGCTTCCATTGATCGTATGCCGTTTGGTAAATCTCAACCATTTTCTCTGCACCCATCTTCTTCGCGGTTTCCAAATATTTTTCGAAGTTTGCAAGCGGTTCTTGTCCTGTAATGAACTTCGCTTCCATTTGCTCTACATACGTGTTCAAGTCAGAACGTGTAGCAGATACCGTTTGTTGATCGCCTTCAGACAAGTATACGCTTGGGAATGGTACTCGTGCGAAAGGAAGAAGCTTTTCTTTGTTCTCTTCATCAATCCACTTGTCAAAGTCGCTGATAAAGCCGTTCTTCACTTCATTGTTCGCAATGCCAGGAACAACGATACCATAGTCTGGCGTCAAGGATCCACGATATTCTTCGCGGTCTTTGCCATCCGGCACTTCGTTCCACTTCTTCTCATGCGTATCTTTGTTTACATAATCCCACATCATGCCTTCTGGACCATAGCTGAGAAGCTCTGCTCCTTCTGTGGAATACAAGTAGTCAATCCAACGGATTGTTGCTTCTGGATGCTTATTCGCATTTGTAATCGCAAATGCGCCCTTAGCCAAGCCTGGATGCTTCGCCACTACAGGCGTTCCTTCGATGCTGCTGGATACAGGCTGGTACATTGGATCTTCGGTGCTAGGCTCTGTTCCGTTCGTCATGAAGTAAGCATAGTAGGATTGGAACAGACCCACTTGGTTGTTTTTACCCTTGGAACCCTTTTGCTCATCCGTTTGAGAGAATGTCTCATGGTCAAGAAGCTCTTCGTTCCACAACTTATTCATGAATGTCAAATAATCTTTGTAAGCTGATTCAGTGTAAGCATAGTGAACCTTACCGTCTTTATCTGCATAAATATCCTCGTAGCCAAGACCGAAGGAGCCCATCAGCCACATGCGGATACCATCATTCAATTTTACAGAAGTCAAAGGAATCTCGTCGGCTTGACCGTTTCCGTTCGGATCTTCTGTCTTCACGCGCTTCAAGTAAGTGTACAACTCGTCGATGTTTTGAGGCACTTTGTCATAACCGAGCG
Organism: Paenibacillus sp. 1001270B_150601_E10; assembly: GCF_015558675.1. GTDB lineage: Bacteria > Bacillota > Bacilli > Paenibacillales > Paenibacillaceae > Paenibacillus_B. The sequence continues at coordinate 1,631 of NZ_JADMOL010000025.1, forward strand.
CTTTTAGGAACTTACCGTTATACCACATCGGTCCCATGTACCATACAGCATTCAAGTCAACCTTAGGAAGCGTATAGATGTGACCGTCTGGGGTTGTAATCGATTTGCGAACATCTGGGTTCTCGTCCAAAATCTTTTTAATATTCGGCGCATATTGATCAATCAGATCTTCGAGTGGAATCAATACCCCTTGGCCGCCGTAGTTCACTTCATCCGCGGATTTGAATTGATAGCCAAAGAAGATATCCGGAACGTCGCCGCTCGCCAGTACGAGGTTACGCTTGGTTTCATAGCTGTCGTTTGGCGCATTTTTGAATTCAAGCTTAATGCCTGTCTTTTCTTCCATGGTCTTAAAGAACGGCATATCCGCCCATTTCGCAATACCTACATCTGGTCCCATCATCGATAATGTGACCGATTCATTTACAATCGGGAAGCCATCTTTATTGATGTTCGCTTCAGCTTGTGTGCCTGTTCCATTGGAGCTTGCGCTGTCGTCCGCTTTACCGCCGCATGCTGCAAGCAGGGAAGCGCAAAGCGTAATAGAAAGGATAATGCCAAGTAGTTTTTTCCCTTTTACCATAAGGATAACCTCCGCAATGAAATATGTTGACCTTGTTGTTAGCTACCCCTGTTCAAATTCTACATATCGATAGACAAGGGAGAAGAAAACCTGTTGAATCTCTCTCTTCTCCCTGCCTTCGTCATTATAAGATGAATGCTGAGATGACTATCGGTCAAACCTGTTTAATGCTTAGTTGTTTTTCCATTGATCGTAAGCAGCTTGGTACATATCCACCATCTTTTGAGCGCCCATTTTGTTCGCTGTTTCGATGTATTTGTCATAATTGCTAAGCGGCTCTTGACCTGTAATGAATTTAGCTTCCATTTGCTCTACATAAGTTTTCAAGTCAGAACGGATCGATGTAACTTGAGATTGTTCGTCTTGAGACAAGTAGATGCTAGGGAATGGTACTCTTGCAATTGGTGTAATCTTCTTCGCTGTTTCTTCGTCCAACCACTTGGAGAAGTCATCTTTAAAGCCATTAGACGTTTGCTCGTTTGCAATTTGCGGCAAGTTGATGCCGTATGCAGGTGTAATCGTTGCACGATATTCTTCACGATCCTTGCCATCTGGAGCATCAAGACGTTTCTTCTCAAACGTATCTTTGTTTACATATTCGAACAGAAGCCCTTCAGGTCCATTCACCAAGAAGTCAGAACCTTCAGTGGAGTAGAAGTAGTCTACCCATCTCATAGTTGCTTCAGGATGCTTGTTCGAAGAAGAGATTGCGAACGGTCCCTTCGCCAAGCCTGGATGCTTCGCAGCAACTGGAGAACCTTCTACATTGCTCTTAACAGGCTGGTACATTACGTCTTCCGTATTTGGCTCGCCGCCTAATGTAAAGTAAGCATGGTAGTCTTGGAAGAGCGCAACTTGATTGTTATTCCCTTTTGCTTTCTTTTGCTCATTGGTTTGAGAGAATGTCTCGTGGTCGAGCAATTCTTCATTCCACAGCTTGTTCATGAATGTCAGATAGTCTTTGTAGCCGTCTGCTGTGAACGCATAGGACACCTTGCCGTTCGCATCGGCATAAATATCTTCATAGCCGATACCGAAGGAGCCCATCAGCCACATGCGGATTCCATCATTAAGTTTAACAGATGTAAGAGGAATCTCGTCTGCTTTGCCGTTTCCGTTTGGATCCTCTGTTTTCACTCGCTTCAAGAATGTGTACAATTCATCAGTGGTTTGAGGCACTTGATCATAGCCAAGCTTCTTCAGGAATTCACCGTTATACCACATCGGCCCCATATACCATACTGCTGCCAAGTCGATGAATGGCAAGGAATAAATGTGACCGTCTGGGGTTGTGATCGATTTGCGAACGTCTGGATTCTCATCCAAAATCTTTTTCAAATTCGGTGCATATCCGCCATCAATGTAGCCTTCAAGCGGAATAAGAACGCCCTGTCCGCCGTAGTTTACTTCGTCAGCAGCTTTGAACTGTCCACCGAAGAATACGTCTGGATAGTCGCCGCTTGCAAGTACAAGCTGACGCTTCGTTTCAAAGTTTTCATTCGGAGCATTTTGGAATTGAAACTTAATGCCTGTTTTCTTCTCCATTTCCTTAAAGAACAGCATGTCGGACCATTTTGCCATACCCATATCCGGTCCCATCATGGTTAGCGTAACGGGCTCATTTACAATCGGAAAGCCTTCTTTGTTCACTTCAGCGGCAGATGCACTGCTGCCAGAGCTGCTGCCTTCATCAGACTTGCCTCCACAGGCTGCAAGCAATGATGCACAGAGTGTTAACGATAGGATAAGTGCCAATACCTTTTTACCTTTTCCCATGAACAGATCCTCCCTTTAGTTTAGAAATCATGACCCTTACTAGAACATGCAATGTATAATATCCGAGGCTTAAGCCTGGGTTATTATCCTTTTACGGAACCGATCATTACCCCTTGAACGAAGTAACGCTGCAAGAATGGGTAGACCGCGATAACCGGCAAGGTTGATACGATGATGACACCGTATTTGAGCAAGGAAGCGACTTCAGCT
>NZ_JADMOL010000026.1:0-1353 GCF_015558675.1 Paenibacillus sp. 1001270B_150601_E10
ATCTTTTCTTTTAGGATAAGCCCTCGACCGATTAGTATTGGTCAGCTCCACACATTGCTGTGCTTCCACCTCCAACCTATCTACCTCGTCGTCTTCAAGGGGTCTTACATACTGGGAAATCTCATCTTGAGGGGGGCTTCACGCTTAGATGCTTTCAGCGCTTATCCCTTCCGTACTTAGCTACCCAGCTATGCTTCTGGCGAAACAACTGGTGCACCAGCGGTACGTCCATCCCGGTCCTCTCGTACTAAGGACAGCTCCTCTCAAATTTCCTACGCCCGCGACAGATAGGGACCGAACTGTCTCACGACGTTCTGAACCCAGCTCGCGTACCGCTTTAATGGGCGAACAGCCCAACCCTTGGGACCTACTTCAGCCCCAGGATGCGATGAGCCGACATCGAGGTGCCAAACCTCCCCGTCGATGTGGACTCTTGGGGGAGATAAGCCTGTTATCCCCAGGGTAGCTTTTATCCGTTGAGCGATGGCCCTTCCATGCGGTACCACCGGATCACTAAGCCCGACTTTCGTCCCTGCTCGACTTGTAGGTCTCGCAGTCAAGCTCCCTTTTGCCTTTGCACTCTTCGAATGATTTCCAACCATTCTGAGGGAACCTTGGGGCGCCTCCGTTACTCTTTAGGAGGCGACCGCCCCAGTCAAACTGTCCACCTGACACTGTCCCCGAACCGGATTACGGTCCTAGGTTAGAACTCCGATACGAACAGGGTGGTATCCCAACGGCGCCTCCACAGAAGCTTGCGCTCCTGCTTCTTAGGCTCCCACCTATCCTGTACAGTCCGTACCAAAGTCCAATATCAAGCTACAGTAAAGCTCCATGGGGTCTTTCCGTCTTGTCGCGGGTAACCTGCATCTTCACAGGTATTAAAATTTCACCGGATCTCTCGTTGAGACAGCGCCCAAGTCGTTACGCCATTCGTGCGGGTCAGAATTTACCTGACAAGGAATTTCGCTACCTTAGGACCGTTATAGTTACGGCCGCCGTTTACTGGGGCTTCGGTTCATAGCTTCGCCTTGCGGCTAACCACTCCCCTTAACCTTCCAGCACCGGGCAGGCGTCAGCCCGTATACTTCGCCTTGCGGCTTCGCACAGACCTGTGTTTTTGCTAAACAGTCGCTTGGGCCTTTTCACTGCGGCCCCCTCGGGCTATTCACCCTACCGAGGCACCCCTTCTCCCGAAGTTACGGGGTCATTTTGCCGAGTTCCTTAACGAGAGTTCTTCCGCGCGCCTTAGAATACTCATCTCGCCTACCTGTGTCGGTTTGCGGTACGGGCACCTTCACCTGGCTAGAGGCTTTTCTTGGCAGCCTGAAATCAAGACCTTCGGTACTATAA
>NZ_JADMOL010000026.1:1384-3126 GCF_015558675.1 Paenibacillus sp. 1001270B_150601_E10
GATGTGCGGATTTGCCTACACATCAGCCTCACTGCTTGGACGAGCATCCATCAGCTCGCGTCCCTATCCTTCTGCGTCACCCCATTGCTCATAACGGTTTACGGTGGTACAGGAATTTCAACCTGTTGTCCTTCGACTACGCCTTTCGGCCTCGCCTTAGGTCCCGACTTACCCTGAGCGGACGAACCTTCCTCAGGAACCCTTAGGCTTTCGGCGGACATGATTCTCACATGTCTTTTCGTTACTCATACCGGCATTCTCACTTGTGTACAGTCCAGCAGTCCTTCCGGTCTACCTTCAACCCGGTACACAACGCTCCCCTACCCCTGAAACATAGTTTCAAGCCATAGCTTCGGTGGTGTGTTTAGCCCCGTTACATTTTCGGCGCAGAGTCACTCGACCAGTGAGCTATTACGCACTCTTTAAATGATGGCTGCTTCTAAGCCAACATCCTGGTTGTCTAAGCAACTCCACATCCTTTCCCACTTAACACACACTTTGGGACCTTAGCTGATGGTCTGGGCTGTTTCCCTCTTGACAATGGACCTTAGCACCCACTGTCTGACTCCCGGATTAAAGTCTGTGGCATTCGGAGTTTGACTGAACTTGGTAACCCTTGGCGGGCCCCGCATCCAATCAGTGCTCTACCTCCACGACTCATCTTCCGAGGCTAGCCCTAAAGCTATTTCGGGGAGAACCAGCTATCTCCGAGTTCGATTGGAATTTCTCCGCTACCCCCACCTCATCCCCGCACTTTTCAACGTACGTGGGTTCGGGCCTCCAGTGCGTGTTACCGCACCTTCACCCTGGACAGGGGTAGATCACACGGTTTCGGGTCTACGTCTACGTACTTAATCGCCCTATTCAGACTCGCTTTCGCTTCGGCTGCGGCTTTTCACCTTAACCTTGCACGCAAACGTAACTCGCCGGTTCATTCTACAAAAGGCACGCCATCACCCATAGAAAGGGCTCTGACTTCTTGTAAGCACACGGTTTCAGGTTCTCTTTCACTCCCCTTCCGGGGTGCTTTTCACCTTTCCCTCACGGTACTGCTTCACTATCGGTCACCAGGGAGTATTTAGCCTTAGCAGATGGTCCTGCCAGATTCCCACGGGGTTTCACGTGTCCCGCGGTACTCGGGATCCGTCTCGGAGGGCATTTACTTTCAACTACAGGGCTGTTACCTTCTATGGCGGGCCTTTCCAGACCTCTTCGTTTAATAAACACCTTTCTGACTCCATGTGAGACGTCCCACAACCCCAAGGAGCAAGCTCCTTGGTTTAGGCTGTTCCGCTTTCGCTCGCCGCTACTGACGGAATCACTATTGTTTTCTCTTCCTGAGGGTACTTAGATGTTTCAGTTCCCCTCGTATGCCATCTTATGTCCTATGTATTCAGACATAAGTAACTGCCCATTACGACAGCTGGGTTTCCCCATTCGGAAATCTCCGGATCAAAGCTTGCTTACAGCTCCCCGAAGCATATCGTTGTTCGCCACGTCCTTCATCGGCTCCTGGTGCCTAGGCATCCTCCGTGTGCTCTTAATAGCTTAACCATGATTTTTGCGATGCATCACTTCGAAGCTTATTCTCCAGCAAAATATCATACCTTAGGAAAAACCCTCGATAATCAATCACTGTAGAACATCTTCTCGCGCCATCGCGATATCACCGTATCATTAAGATAAGGATATTCTAAGACACTTTAACTTCTCTTCACGATTCAGTTTTCAAGGTACAATGA
>NZ_JADMOL010000027.1 GCF_015558675.1 Paenibacillus sp. 1001270B_150601_E10
GACGCCACGTAAAATGGGGCAAGCTGTTCCGCTCGGGTGAGCTCGCTGGCTTAACAGAACAAGGAAAGCAGCAGTTTAAAGCACTTGGCTTGAATCCGATTGTCGATTACCGAACCAATAGTGAAGTTCAAGCGAAGCCAGATCCTGCAATTGAGGGCTCAAACGAGTTTATAACATTATACTCGGATCTGGATAATCCCAATTAAGTTTCTTTTTATCCACAGAAAGATGATTAATAGGATTATTGCTCATAAGCAAACATTTTTAAGATGAAAAGACATGGCTAGCCCCACACTTCACTAGGACCTTATAAAAAGGAGCTGCTGCAGTAGGAGCCGGAGGAAATAAGAAGCTGCTAAAGCAGTTGAATGGCGGTCGTATTCAGACTTACTATATATGCGAATAATTAAATTAATTTTCCTTTTTAATAATTGTGTTATTGAGAGCAAAATTTCGAGTAATCCAAATGAAGCAAACATATTAGAAGATAACTTATAGTTATTTAACCCCTCACTTTATTTCATTCCAGCAGATAGCAGATATTTTCCATCCAATAATTCTGTTCCTTCTAATTGATTCCGTTTATCAATGATCTAAATGAGCACAAAAAATTTTTGACTATTTTCGACTTATTATAAGCCAATAAGACTATCAGCTGCTGAAAATTAGAGCCCTTTAAGGATTGTAGTCTTATTTCCATTTTTTTATATAATGGTATAAATAATTTGGGTTACATAATACAATATGGAGGTAAGAGAAAATTGATTAAGAAAACCAAAGTAATCATCGCATCTCTCATTGCATTATCGGCTGTAATCACTGCAATTCCTATTGCAAATGCAACTGTATGGGGATACAAGAGAACTACTGGCACTTTTAGTGCATGGTATGATACTACTGTATCTCAAAAAGGATACACTACACAGTTTGATTGGGCACGTTCGAAATGGTCAGGAATTTCTTCAAAAGTAAGTATCAATAAGACTCCTACTGCCACATCATCTACTGACCAGTACTATGTAGGAGAAACAATCGTGGACAAAAGGTATGGATTTACTAATTTTTACAAATCATCAACTGCTGCTCCTACAGATCCAAATGTAAATAATTGGGATTATAGCATTGTAATCATCTATGACAATAATATGGTTAAGTATAATAGGAAAAATGATACTAACATGAAGAACGTAGCCCTCCATGAAGTCGGACATTCTATCGGCTTAGCACATACCAACGAAATAAATTCAACTTTAAGATCACAATCAGTCATGACTTCAGCAGAAGACGCATTTTACAATTGGAATGTGACCACACCTTCTGACTACGATAAAAATGAATTGAAGTCTAAATGGGGAAATTAGACTAAAGGGAGGTTTCTTTCATGTTACTAAAGAAGAAAAGCGTTATGATTTCAATGATACTGGCATTACTGCTTGCTGCATCGGCATGTTACTATTATTTCACGGTTTATAATTCTGTTCGTGTGATCAATGCAGCATCGCTTTATCAGGGATATTCATCGGCACAATCGTTATACAACAATGCGGATATGGTGGTCATTGGAAGTCCGGTTAAAGACTTTGAGGATCGAGAGTTACATTTAACTAGGTTCTCTACAGGTGCTATCGAGGATATAGCAACATTTACAGAGCTCGATGTCAAAAAGGTATTAAAAGGGCCGGAAGAATACGCTGCTGGTCTTACCGTTATCGAACCTCTTGGCATGTATCAAACTTATAGAGGGAAAGAAAAAATCACTAGTGATGGATATACCGAAATGAAAAAAGGCAGCACTTATTTAATATTTTTAGGCGAAAACACATTTGGACAATACAGTGTAATTAATATGCAAGCTGGTAAATTCAATCTTGATGGAACGGATCCAGAAGATCTGACCGGAAGTCCTAATAAGTCTAGTATTTTCGCAGAGTTAAAAACGAATTTTTCTCAGGAACTAAAATAAGGTGGGATTCCCCACCTTTTTTAGTTGTTTTTATCGGGAAGATTTTTCACTGAACTAGATTACACTGACCGTAATCCAGAAATAAGTCATTTTCATATCCCACACCCTAATTCTCTATGTGAATCACAATAACTCTTATTGATCCACTATTAATAATTTTCTGATCAAACAGGATATCCCAAGATTAATGAGTGCTTCATTAGCAGATTTCATATGCATATGCTCATAATCAGGAACCCATGAGTTATCAAAAATTACTCGACCAAGATGCTCATGATCGATGAGCCGGAAAGACTCGATGCGCTTGCACCGA
>NZ_JADMOL010000029.1 GCF_015558675.1 Paenibacillus sp. 1001270B_150601_E10
TGAAGTGCACCCCATAGAATAGACATTGGAAAAACCTCTGGTTATTCCGATGAATTCTAGGGGGTGCATTTTTTATGGCGATTAAAGGACAGAAGTTTAAATCATATACGGAGGAAGATAAGAAGGAGGCGATCCGTCTACACATTGAGGAAAAGTGGACATACAGACAGATCACCGAACACTTGAAGATCCATGATAGGGATAGAGTCAAAAAGTGGATGCGTAAGTACAGAGAGCTTGGTGAGTTTGGACTCTTAGATCAAAGAGGGCGTCGCGAGCAGTACCTAGACCAAGACCGGCATGTGAAACAGCTCAAACGGGAAAACGAAGCCTTAAAAAAGTGTTTGAAAATCTGGAAACAGGAGGTGCTGGGGGCAAGTACCACATCATCCAAGTAGCGGCAAAACAGTATCCTGTAACGGAGCTTTGCAGGCTCCTAGGCGTGTCTAGAAGCGGATATTACCGCTATCTTAGTAAGTTAGAGCATGACAAAGACCACGAGACGAAAGAGCGAATCAAGGCCATATATGAGCAGAGAAACGGAACATATGGATACCGGAGGATCGAGGACGAGCTTGAACGTCAATATGGTGAAAAGGTGAACCATAAGAGAGTACTGCGCCTTATGCAAGAACTCGGGTTGAAGGCCGTTATCCGGAGGAAACGCAACTATCGCTACTCACATCAAGTAGCAGTAGCGGACGGCCGCGTTGCAGATAATTTACTGAAGCGTGACTTTACTGCGGATAAACTGAATCAAAAATGGGTTACCGATGTTACGCAGTATCGTGTAGGGGATGATCGGCTGTACCTATCGGCTATTAAGGATCTGTGCAGCTCGGAAATTGTCGCGTACCACATGAGTAATCGCAATGACAACGAGTTGGTTCTAGAGACGTTTAAAAGCGCGTTTCAAGCACAAAAGGACGCGACTGGGCAAATAGCCGGATTGATCGTTCACAGCGATCAAGGCTTCCAGTACACGTCCCATGCATACCACGACATGCTGCCTACGGTTGGCGCCCAAATCAGCATGTCCAGACGCGGCAATTGTTTAGACAATGCCGCAATGGAGAGCTTCTTCTCGCATCTCAAAGCGGAAGCGCTCTACCCCTATCATATCCGCTCGTTGGACGAAGCACAACGGAGAATAGAGGAATTTATACATTTTTATAACCATGATCGGATTCAAAGAAAATTAGATAAGCTGACGCCGGTAGAGTACCGACGCCAGCTTTCAGCTTAGGGCTTTTTTCAATGTCTACAAAAATGGGGCTTGACCA
>NZ_JADMOL010000002.1:0-15624 GCF_015558675.1 Paenibacillus sp. 1001270B_150601_E10
GTTTGCTTGCAAATGGAGAGGAGCGGGAGCGCTACGGTCGTGCAGGGGTTGAGCGTGTGCAGGCTTCCTTTACTTGGAGGAGAACGGCTGAGCGCTGGGCGAGTGAAGTGAACCGACTATCTGGAATGCTGTAGCGAAGCGTGGAGGGCATCATGTCTCATGAAATGGAGGCAGGATGCCTTTTTCATGCTGCTTCATTTCTAGAAACTTTTACAAAGACGTGAACACTTCTGTGACGAGTGGGCGCATCCTCGCATATGATGCCTTAGCTATAGACGCGAGCCTATCTCGGAAGGAGTGCGAAAATGAAAAAAAAGAAAGGCGTCCGCTCGTCAGTGAAGGCGAAGAAGCCGCTATACTATGTCGACAACCCGAATACATCTGAGCTGAGAATGCTCGATAAGATGTCTAGCAGAAAGAAATCAGATGCTTCTCAGAAAACCGTTAAGGTAAATGCGGTTGCACCATTGACCATGCCAGTAGAGAAGAATCTGGCTGAAGCAGTAAATGAGGTTCAAAAAGAAGCTGCAGGCACAGAAGCTCATACGGGGCAAGGAGCTGGCACAGCCGAGCTCGGCAAGGAAGAGATTATTACAAAGAGCTGGGTAGCCAATGATCAGAGAGAGGCGAATATTCAGCCTTACTCGCGCTTTAATCTTGTCACCTCGCACAATTTGAAAATCGCTCAGGAGCTTCAGAAAGAAGAACCATCGGTTCTTGCTTCCACTACGACTGAACCGTTAATCACGGAAAATGCGGGAAGAACGCTCGAAAGAGCTATTGAATCCGTTGAAGCAGCAACACCGCTAAGTGAAGTGGAAAAGGTGTCTCGCATGGAAGAGAAGCGAAGCAAGCAGCGAGCGAAGGCGATTATTTACACAGATGACATCGCAGATGAGTCGGTGACTAGCGAGAAGCTCGCTCCATATTCAATTGACAGTTCAAGAATAAAACGGGAGTCCGTTGATGAGCATACGCTAAAGGATTACTCGGTTACGAGCATGAAGATACAAGAAGGTGCCGTGACAAGCTCGAAGATTGCTTCGGAATCAATCGCCGAGGAACACCTTGTTCCAAATTCGATCTCTGGATCGAAGCTGCGTGATCGATCCATCTCCGGCAGAAAGCTGCGTGATGGAAGCATCACAAGTGAAAAGCTCGCAGACCGTACGATCGACTCCTCGAAGATTGCAGAGGGCTCGATTGATACGAAGCATTTGCGCGGGCTCATGATCTCAAGCGAGCTATTAATGGATCAATCCGTCACGACGGAAAAGATTCGAAGCGGAGCAGTCCAGACAGAGAATCTAGCAAACGACAGTGTAGATACGTCGAAGCTCGGGGATGAGGCGGTCACAACCTCCAAGCTGCGTGCGAGAGCCGTTACGAGCGAGAAGATTGCGATCGGAAGCGTTCAGGAGGAACAGCTTGCAGATCATAGCGTCACGAGTCGAGTGCTTCAGGAAGAAGCAGTTGAAGCGAAGCATATTGGGAAAGAGCAGATCCAGGGGACTCACTTAGCCTCAACGAGCATTGGAGGCTCGCATCTTCAGCCGTCAAGCATCAGCAGCGCTCATGTGCAGGCAGAGGCGATTCAGCCAGAGCATCTTAAACGTGACATTGTCGGTGAGGAGCATATCGGCAAAAAGGTCATTCAAAGCGCCCATTTACAGGATCAACTGATTACGACAGCGAAGCTTGGGGATCAAGCTGTGACGACCGTAAAGCTTGTTGATCATGCCGTAACCTTTTCCAAGATCGCAGATCAGGCTATTGTGTCTTCAAAGCTTGCAGATGAGGCCATTCTAAGCAAGCATGTGGCGAAGCACTCGATTGGCTCCCAGCAGCTGGCTCCGCTGTCGGTCAACAGCCAGCACCTGCAGCCTGAATCCATTGGCGGGGAGCATATTGAGCGGGATTCGATTGGCGCTCATCATTTGCGCCATGGCTCGGTTACGGGTGGAGCTGTTGCCCCACAGGCCATACAGCGCATTCACCTGGCTGAGCAGAGCGTCATAGCGTCTCATTTGGAAAATGGTGCAGTTACAGGGGAGAAGCTCAGCGAAGCAAGTGTAACCTCTCCGATCTTAGCGGATGGAGCAGTAGTGGAAACCAAGCTGGCACGGAAGAGTGTAAGCTCTGAGAAGCTTCAACCTGGAAGCGTGGAGTCCCATCATCTTCAGGATGAGGCGGTTACCTCTGCTGCGCTGCAGGCAGGCTCGGTTCAGGACTATCATATCGGGGATCAGGTCATTCATGGCGGCCACATGAGTGCTGGAGCAATCCAGACCGAGGCTTTAAGGAGCGGGGCAGTCACTAGCGAGAAGCTGGCGCAAGAAGCTGTAACCGATCGTCACTTAGGCGCAGGCGTCATCTTCTCGCACCATCTGGCTGATCATGTCGTTACTTCTTTGAAGCTGTCTCCAGAAAGCGTGTCAAGCGACAAGCTCAGCGACATGGCGGTCGTGGAGAGCAAGCTTGCTCAAGGAGCCGTAACAAGAGAGAAGCTGGCTGCTGAGAGCGTTCATGTTGAGCATCTTGCTCCATTGTCAATTAAGCGGGAGCATGTGCAGGATCAAGTCATCACGTCGAGGCATCTGGCCGAAGGTGTGGTACAAACGGATCATCTTAGCGTCGACTCCATCGACACGTTTGCCATTCAGCGAGGGGCTGTTACGACAGACAAATTAGCGCAGGCAAGTGTAGGCGCCGAACAGCTTGCCAGTGAAAGCATTCAGACTCGCCATCTTGGTCAAGAGGTTGTAACAGGGGCACAGATGGCGTTGAAGAGCGTCTCTACTCGTCATTTAGAAGACGGAGTGATTACAGCCTCGAAGCTTGCGGACGAAAGCATTAATGGGCAGCACTTGCAGCTGGATTCGATCAGCACGGGCCACTTGCAGGCAGCGAGCATAGCTGGAGAGCATCTTCAGGAAGAATGCATAGCGTCCGAGCATCTAGCGGATGAGGCCATACAGGAGCGTCATCTGGCGGACAACAGCATAGGGGAACGCCATTTGCAGCAGGATTCCATTCACGGCGGAATGCTAAAGAGCGGCATTATTCAGAGCACTCATCTGGCACCACAAGCCGTCACCGGAGAGCATCTTGGCGTGGAGAGTGTTGCAGGCAAGCATATTCGAGTCGAAGCGATTCAGGCCTATCATGTGAAAAAGGGCAGCATTTCCCCTGCTCATCTCAGTCCCGAGCTGCTTGTTGGCGACTATCTGGAGGATGGAAGCATCCGCGGAGAGAAGCTTGAAGATGGCTCCATTGAAACCAGACATCTTCAAGATGGCGCGATCCAACGAGAGCAGCTTGCTGTTGATGCCGTTGATGCCGACGTCCTTGCTGCTGACTCGGTTCAGACTGAACATATCTCGTTTGAGGCTGTGCGCGGGTATCACCTGCAGCCCGAACTTATAGAGGAGCGGCATCTTCAGGATCAAGTGATTGCAGGCCGCCATCTTCAAGAAAGCATTGTAGAAGGAGCGCATATTCAGGAGCATTCCATTGATACGAGGCATCTCGCAGCTGGGGCTGTCAATACGGACGCGATCGCAGAAGGCAGTATTCTTAACGAGCATCTAAGCCATGACATCGTTGATAATCGAACAATTGCTTCAGCAGCTGTGCAGGCGAGACACATTGAGCCTCAGGCTGTTCAGCGCGAGCACTTGGCTACTTCCATCGTTAGTCATGAGCACATTTGCCAAGAATCAGTAAGCAGTTTCCACATTCAAGCAGGCGCCATCATCTCGGCACATCTTGCAGAAGGATCGATTCTGCCTCATCACCTGCAGCAGCAAAGCATCGCGGAGGAGCATTTGCAAGCTGACAGCATTCGAGGCGATCATTTGCGCGATGGGGCCGTATCCAATAGCAAGCTTGCAAACGGCAGCGTGAGCCAAGAGAAAATTGGGGAATGTGCCATTCAAGCTAAGCATTTGGATGACTTTAGCGTTATTTCCTCCAAGCTTGCCCCAGAGAGCGTTCAGTCCGAGCATCTGGTGCATCTGTCTGTGCTGTCCCATCATATTGGAGACCAATCCATCAAGGCGTACCATATGGACGATGCGTCGATCAAGCGTGAGGCTATTGCTGACGGGGCAGTCGATGGAGAAAAGCTTGCTCTCCATTCCGTTGGATCTGCTCATCTTCAGGATGCAGCCATTGATCGCCGACATCTTGCCCCACTTTTGTTGGAGGAGCTTGAGTCTTACGTACAAGAAGCAATCGAACAATCACAGCGTGGATGGAGCCAAGATGACTCCAGCACCAGAGAGATTATTACGGGAGAGCAGGTTGGTGAACATGCGATCGGGCTTCAGCATTTACAGCCTGAGGTGCTCCTGGAATGGGCTGCCTCGATGAGAACAGCACTTCTTGAGGGTGCAGCCGAGCTGCTGATTCCAGAGATGGAGCAGCAGGCCGGTCTTGATGTTGGCAGTGTCCAATCCGAGCACTTGGCTCCAGGAAGTGTGTGCAGCGCTCATCTTCAAGGTGAATCGGTGCATTCACGCAGCTTGGCGAAAGGAGCTGTCCAAGAGGAGCATATAGGCGCAGAGGTGATCTTGCCTAGACACTTAAGCTTCAATCCCGTTCGAACGAATGCAAGGCAGAAGGATACCCTTCAGCAGTTCGGCCATGCAAGCTTCGAAATTGGACTTACGCAGGAGAAGGTTGAATTGCTGATCTCCTTTGAGGAGCCATATGCGAATGAAAGCTATGTCCTTGTTGTCTCTACGAATCAATCGACCTGCTATGCGGCCGTTAAGGAGCAGCATGCCGCGGGAGCTGTGATAGAGGTTGTCAGGATGAGAATTGCTCCAGAATCGAGCGGTCAAGTGTCTTGGATTGCCATGGGTGAGTCGGAATTAGCATGCGAATAGCTAAATGTGCACATTAGTCCCATTTATAAGCTCTTAAGGATTAGAAGGGTTGGGGATCGGAATGATTATCCGACCCTTCGCTATCATTACAGAATTTATGCATGCTGCTTTAATTGAAAAATTCTAAATGCGATAACGATTACCTCTTTATGCGGTCGCTCAACTTTGAATGGCTGCGAAGAGGTATTTTCATGCGCGATGGAATCTTGCGCAAGGAGGGGCTCCTTCGAATGATGCGATAGGCTGTGTCTTTATCTCGGTGTGTACAAATGCCGTTCCCGCCCTCTTCCCCCATCATACTATGGTTGGTAATAGCATGTATCCACGTAAGCAGGAGGTGTATGAGTTGCGACGACCGAAGCAGTCTTCAACTGCGCGCCAAGGCGCCTATTCAGCGGGCAGAGGCGGCACATCATCCGGGACGCTTAAGCGTCGATCAATACGCCGTACAACAACAGGGGGCCGTAAAACGGTTCGGGGCAAGCGCAGTTATCCAGGGAAAGCAGCAAGATATCCGTACATTGCTCCTCATCCAGAACCTGTCGTGTCCGTCATCATACCTGTCATGAATGAACGAGCAACCATTGGGAAGGTTGTGAGGGAAGCGAGGCAGATTCATAAGGCTGCGGAAGTTATCGTGGTTGCTAACGGCACGCACGACGGCTCTGACCGCATCGCAGAGCGTCAAGGCGCTATCGTACTTCGGCATCAAGAAGCGTTAGGACATGATGTGGGGCGAACGTCAGGGGCGCTTGGAGCAAAAGGCCAGGTGCTGCTCTTTATCGATGGGGATATGGTCATTCCAGCAGCTCGGCTGCGCCCATTTGTCCAAGATATACTCCGTGGAGCAGATGTCGCATTGAATAATTATTCTGGGCCTGTCAACAAAAGCCACGTACACCGGGTAGTCTTGGCCAAGCATGCACTGAATGCTTTATGCTCACGTCCAGACCTGCAAGGCGCTTCGATGACGGCTGTACCTCATGCGATCAGCCGAAGAGCGCTTGAGGCGATTGGGGCGGATTCCTTGTCTATTCCACCGCTTGCTCAAACTGCTGCTATCTACAAGGGACTGACGATTGTGCGCTCTGCCTCAGTCGATGTTGGCAGGTTGAACCCTATTCGTGCGAAGCATTTTCGTCAAGATCCGTTGGAGCCACTAATCGACAATGATCATTTGCAATCCATTCGCTGGCTGACAGAACAGGCTGGAAGCCGTGGAGGCTATACCGATCTAGGTCGCAATCGGCAGATTGTGAGGGACCATTCATGAATGAGAATTTCGAGTTGATACCATCTGAGCATGAGGAACAAGTTGTCATGATTAAGCAGCATAAGGTACGCAGCAAGACAAGAACCCGCGTGACCAGAAGAACAGTCATCAAATCAAGCTGGAACGCTTCAAAAGGGTCTCGAGGACGAAAGGGACTAAAAGGGAAGAGAGGATCCGGCAGCAAGCAGCGTGGAAGATCGAAAGGATCTCATCGCAAAGAGGAACTTCATGGCGCAAGGGAGACAGGACTTTCTAAGTCGCTTGTTGAGCTTCTTGTGAGTGCAGGTGAACGAGATGGCGGGCTTCTTAAGCAGGAAGGGTTCGTTTCAAGCTCTCCTCATTCATTGAGTCTTCATCTCCGAAAAAAATATGCCGCATTTGTAGACTCGGCAGCACCGCGGCTTCACACGATCGAACAGCTTCAACGCTTCGGAGAAACCTATCTTCGAGGGGTAGAACGAGCACTCCCTGGGCAGATTCCGCGTCTTGTACTCATCCCTTCATCGTTGAGATTTGCCGTTGTCATGAGCGCACTGAATGAAGAGGGGCATATTGGCAAAGTCCTGCAGGAAATCAACCGATTAGCCGTTGATGAGATGATCGTCGTGGTCAATGGCTCGACGGATCGTACTTTGGAGGAAGCGCGGGTTGTGTCTCCGCATGCTACTATTGTTCATTATCCAGAACGAGTAGGCCATGATGTAGGCCGCTCGATTGGGGCGAAGCTCGCGAAGGCAGATGCTGTATTGTTCGTGGACAGCGATATCCCGATCCCAGCTGAGCAGCTTGCAGCATTGCTATGGTCTATAACGCAGGGAGTCGATGTGGCGCTGAATAATCTTAGTCCGCTTCTGCCGCCTTTTGCCAAACAGGATTCGATTAGCCATTGTAAGCAGTGGCTGAACGCTTGCCTAGGCAGATCCGACCTTGAGGCGAACTCCTTAACAGCAGTACCTCATGCGTTAAGCCGTAAGGCCATTGATACGATAGGGATCGAGGCACTATGCGTGCCTCCACGGGCACAAGCACTTGCCTTGCTTCACGGCCTTCGTACAGAGGCGCCTACGACGATTGATGTCATTACACATAATCAAGTGAGACAAACAAACACCGGGACGAACAATCAGGTTGCTCAGCTTATTCTGGGTGATCATCTAGAAGCTTTACACACAATCTGTAACTGGAAGGGCAGCTCGTTAGATGAGCTTCAGCACAGCAGGCGGAGAATCGCGATAAGGAGGAACGGAGAATGAGCGCATCCCGGCAATCATCAATAGAGCCATATGCTGCAAGCATCATCATTCCGACTTACAACCGTCATTATCTGTTGAAGGCTTGTGTGGAAGCGATTCGTGCTCATACCACTCCCCCTTATGAGATTATTGTGGTTGACAACGGATCAACTGACGGCACAGTTCAATACTGCAGAGAGGAGCATCTGAGCTTCGTATCTCTTGCTCATAATCGAGGCTTCCCCGCTGCCTGCAATATCGGGATGACACTTGGCTCCGGACATATCGTGATTCTCTTGAATAATGATGTTATTGTGTCTTATCGCTGGCTCGATAATATACTGGAAGCATTCAAGCAGAATGAAGACGTGGGCATCATTGGGCCCACGACGAACTATGCGAGCGGCAAGCAGCTGGTTCATCGGGAGTACGGGGATTTGGAGCAATTTCATCGTCTGACCCGACAGTGGAATGAACTGGATCCAAAGAAGCATCAGCGAGTTCAACGTGTTGTAGGGCTGTGCTTAGCGATTAGGCGATCAGTCATTCGTGACATCGGACTGTTGGATGAACGATTCAGCCCAGGGCACTTTGAAGACGACGATTACTGTCTTCGCGCTCGTATGAGCGGGTATGGCATTATGATCTGTGGTGATGTGTTCGTTCATCATTACGGTAGCGCAAGCTTCAAGGAGCATGGCGAACATGCTTTAACGGAGCTTATTCAACGCAACTATGCCCGATTTATAGAAAAATGGAGCATTGATCCCCATCATTTCATTTAAGGAGGGAGACGGGTGAAGGGAATCATATTGGCCGGCGGAACAGGTACTCGCTTATATCCGCTTACGAAGCTTGTTAACAAGCATCTGCTTCCAGTCGGCAAGCATCCCATGATCAGCTACGGGATCGAACGGCTGCGTGCCGCGGGCATTCGAGAGCTCTTTATCGTGACGAGCAAGATGTCGGCGGGCTTATATGCGGAATACATCGGTAGCGGAAGTGCCTTTGGGGTAAAAGTGACGTTTGCGATTCAAGAAGAGGCAGGCGGCATAGCTCAGGCGTTATCGCTGGCTGAACCTTATATTGTGCCGGGGGAGCGCTTTGTCGTACTGCTTGGCGATAATCTGTTTCAGGACGATCTCGAGCCTTATGTGCACGCCTTTCAAGAACAGCCCTCGGGAGAGGCGAGAGTTCTGCTTAAGCGTGTGCATGATCCAAGGCGATACGGGGTCCCTGTTTTTGATCCAGACCAACCTGAACGGATCTTGCTCATAGAAGAGAAGCCGAAGCAGCCGCAGTCTAATTATTGCGTAACAGGCATTTACATGTATGACACAGATGTCTTCAAGCATATTGCTGAGATTGCTCCATCGGCTCGAGGAGAACTGGAGATTACCGATGTGAACAATGTCTATGCCAGAAGAGGAAAATTATCATTTGATATTTTACAGCGCTGGTGGACGGATGCAGGCACCTTTGACTCCTTGCAGGAAGCCGCTGTGAGGCTATGGGGGGTGCAGCCATGAAAAAGCTCTTGGTAACAGGAGGAATGGGCTTTATCGGGAGCTGCTTTATCCGAACGATGCTGAACATGGAGGAAGCCCTTCATATTACAAACGCGGATCTGCCCACATATGCCGGCAATCCCGATAACGTGAAGCCGTATGATGAATCCGAGCGTTATACGTTTCTTAAGACGGATATTTCGAATGCCGCTGACGTCGAGCGGCTCTTTCAGCATGGAAGCTACGATGCCGTCTTTCACTTTGCAGCAGAATCGCATGTGGATCGAAGCATATCGCACCCGGAACAGTTTGTCGTCACCAACGTGCTTGGCACCTTCCATCTTCTTGAAGCGGCAAGACGGCATGGCGTAGGCCGTTTCATCCACATCTCCACCGATGAGGTATATGGAGCGCTTGGGGATGAAGGAAGCTTCAGCGAAAGCTCGCCTCTTGAGCCCAACAGCCCCTATTCAGCAAGCAAAGCAAGCTCCGACCTTATGGCTCGTGCCTATATGAAGACCTATGGGCTGCCTGTCATCACTACGCGCTGCTCCAACAATTACGGCCCCTATCAATTTCCCGAGAAGCTTATTCCAACGATCATATTGAATGCCTTGCAAGATAAACCGATTCCTGTCTACGGAGACGGACTTCATATCCGGGATTGGCTGTACGTGGAGGATCATTGTCTTGCGATAGCCGCAGCCTGGAAGCGAGGCAGGATCGGAGAAGTATACAATATTGGCGGTCATGAAGAAAAGACGAACATCGAGATGGTTCGAACCATCCTTGGCTTGCTGAATAAGCCGGAATCGCTCATTTCATATGTCACAGACCGCTTGGGCCATGATCGAAGATATGCCATCAATCCAGACAAAACACGGAGAGAACTCGATTGGAAGCCGAAGAAGACGCTTGAGCAAGGTTTGAAGGAGACCGTTCAATGGTATGTGGATAACCGCTCCTGGTGGGAACGGGTTCTATCTGGAGCGTATCGGGAAGGGTGGTGAGCATGTGACACTGCTCGGTTCACAAGCTAGAGCGAAGCGCCGCAAGTCGCGGCCTTCGATTCTGCGCTCTGCCCGTGTGCAGCGTGGGCCTAGGCGCAGACCAGCCAAGCGTCACAAGCGGGGCTCCAAGAGAGGGAATCGGCTGAAAAAGCGCCGCAATCTGAGGGGATTGAGGCAGGCACCTGCAGATTTGCTCATCGATGTAGAAGGAGAGCGGCAGATTGCCTTTGAGGATGGGTTTCGAAAAGGGAAGTACGAGGGCGGAGAAGGGTTTCTGGCAAGACTCATTCCAGAGCATATGATACTGCCTGACATTCCGGTGGAGCATGTGATCGCGCTTGGCTTCGAGCAGGTGCGTCATCTGCTGCAGACGCTGATCGATCCCGCGGACATCTTTGCCCATATGGAGCGTGCACTGGAGCGCAAAGAGCCATTATCAGTCGTACGCCTCGGCGATGGGGAACTGCTTGCCTTGGCTCACGATCGCGTATTGTCGTCTGGACTTGTTCGCAAGGAAGGTCCATTCTTAGGCTATGCGGGGATCGACATCCCTGATCATGAGTATCGGGATCAGCTTGCAAATGCCGTAAGACAAGCGACCTTTGTTGGAATTCCTACTTCGAGAGCGCCGAACTTCCAAGGTCTGATGTACCCCACTTTCCGAGCCCACGGCATGGATGTACGGCAAATGCGTCTTACCTACTCGACGGTCAACTACATGCTCGCTCAGTACGGTTTCTTAAATCGGTTGATGCAGGGAAGGAGAGTGCTGGTCGTCGGCAACGCCGCAGAGGAGCTTGCAGCAGTGCTTCTCGCTAGGGGAATTCAGATTGCAGGGATCATTACGCCGGTAATGGGCGTTCGGGATACGCCGCGCATATTGGCAGAGGTCGGACATTATTCCTTTGATCTTGCTTTAGTTGCGGCAGGCATTCCAGCGGTCCTTATTACGCAGCGCATTGCTTCACAATACGGAAAGGTCGCACTGGACTTCGGCCATCTGGCTAATAAGATTGCGAGTGGTGAGCTGGGATTCTAGGGTGAACCCGAACAAACATCATGTTAAAGGATGGAGGGAGTCAGATGGCGAAGCTGCTCCGAAAAGTTCGCGGCCGCACACGCCGGAACCTGAAGCGGAAGCCGAAGCGACTCGTGCGAGGGAAGCCGCGGATAAAGCCGTCTTCCCGTAGAATTGTACATCACGACGAATTCGAAAGCGGATATGCGCTTGGTTATGCAGAGGGGCTCCGCAGAGGGCAGGATGAATATGAGGTTCCCCTAGACGGAACGAGCATTATTATCGCGAACTTCAACAAGCTGGAGCTGTTGAAGCAGTGTATAGAGAGTATCCGGGCGCATACGCCGAATCCCCATGAGATCATCGTCGTAGACAATGCTTCCACCGACGGAAGTGCTCAGTATCTAGAGTCGTGTGCAGGCACGCTCCGCTTTCATATACACGAGGTGAATCGAGGCTTCTCAGGAGCTGTAAATACTGGCCTCATGATGGCAAAGGGCAGAACGATCTGCATGTTGAACAACGATATTATTGTGACGAAGAATTGGCTGACCAACCTATTGAATGTCTTAAACAGTGACCCGAGCATAGGTATTGTCGGGCCCGTGACCAATTACATTGGGGGCTCCCAGCAAATCAATGTTCCTTATAACAACTTAAATCATATGCATACCTTTGCTGCGAGGCACAACGTATCGAATGCAAGCTTGTGGCAGCCGACGGATCGGCTCGTCGGATTTTGTTATTTGCTCCGAAAGGAGACATTTGAAGCGATTGGGTATATGGATGAGGGCTACGCTATTGGCAACTACGAGGATGATGATTACATTATTCGAACCCGTCTAACGGGAAGAAAACTAATGATTGCACGGGATACATTTATTCATCATGTGGGCAGCCAGAGCATGAAGGCGCTTGGCGATCGCTTGCAGGAAGTGAATGACAAGAATGCCGCCTTCTTTAGTGCCAAATGGGCCAACGCACATGATTGGGTAAACCGGGTGAGGTCGAATCTGGCTCGCGAGGAGAGGGGTGTTCTCAGGGCCCAATCATTCTACCCGAGTCACATAGCCGTGACAGGCCTTAGCGACACAATCTATTGGGTCGAGCATGGAACGAAATATCCGCTAACTGGCCCCGTTCACATCCCTGTCGTCAAGCTTTCTCAAATCGATCTCTTTGGCTACGGCACAGGCCCGGTGATGGATGCCAAGACAGCTGAAGCAAAGTGGAACGAGCGGACGGCAGGGGATGGAAGCATCCCAGACGGCGGTATCTTTGTGACGGAGAATGGCCGCTGGTACCAACGAAAGGGTGGAAGCTGCCACGAATTCGTCAGCCAGCATGCGATTGCAAGATGGTCCATGGAAGGAAGGGTCACCAATCGAAGCGAGGCAGAGAGAAGCAAGCTTCAAGAGGGACTGCCTCTTATCGCAGCTCCGATGATCTTCTCTTATCACTTGTAAATGCATTTGCCGCATCCCTATGGATGAATTAGGCAAATTGGCCGTATACAGTAGCAAGGCCTCGGCATATGTTGTAGAGACATGCGTACTTCTAGCTAAATGACAGACAAGGCACAGGCTATATAGGCACTATGGAGGAATGACGATGCAGCATAACATTAATGAGATGATCCAGCATATGTCGCATACCCAATCCCATATGGCACGGGTGCTGGATGCGGAACGTCAGGTAGCGGTTCGTATGGCTCATATCATTCATCATCTGCCAGATCTTCATCCTGAATTCGAAGGGCTAGCTGGGCTTAAGGAGCAATCCGTGCAGGTGACGCGCAACCTGATTGCCTACTTAAACAGCCTATCCGATCTTGAGGACGCGATGGCGCTGCAGCTGCAGTTCATTATGCGAGAAATACAAGATGCTCGTGAGGATCTGGAATAGAAGGAGTGATTCAGGTGAGCCGGGATCATGCGTATGCGACCATGCTTGAAGCTATGGCCAAGATGCAGTGGAATGTTGCGCAAATACTTGAGGCTAAGGCGCTTGAAGCGGAGAAAAATAGAAATTGGGTGCTGAATCATCTGAATCAGCAGGCCTTTGCTACCCATCTGGAACAATTGAATGAGCCGATTGAAATACATGAGCAGGTTATTGAAGTGCTGGAAGGGTTGGCAAAGCTTCAGTACAGCTTGGCACGCAATATGAATGTGCTATTGGTTGAGCAATCGAGAGGCCATTACCAAGGGGACGGCAGTGAGGATGCAGGAGGCCACTCGTCATGAGCATGCTTCGTGAGCATCACCGAGAGACGGAGGCCAAGATCAAAATGGTCGAGGCGATGGCCCGCAGTCAAGCCGCGCTCGCTCGGTTACTGGAGCAGCTCTCCGACATATCGGAGTTATCCCTGCAGCAATCGCATCTCATTCACGACAACATTGTCTCACTGGCGCAGTACCAGCAGGCATTATGCCACGCTGTAACCGGCTGGAGATGGAGAGAGATCAAGCAGGGGCATGCAGGCGCACCCTGGCTAAATCATCACTATCCGCTCGATGTGTCAAAGGCCCAAGGAGTGGAGGAGGAATAGCAGCTTGAAGAAGAGGAGTATTCGTCGAAAATCATCGTCAGGCAAGCTTGGTGCAGTTCGAAGAGGATCGAAGCGCACACGAACCTTGCGTGGAAAGAAGCTGAAGCAGAGCCTAAAAGGGAGAAGCCTTCGCGGAAGAAAGCACAGAAAGAGAGGGCGCGTCAAGCAAGGCGTCCTGTTCAATCGAAGCTACGGTACTGCCTATGAGGAGGGATTCAATCAAGGCTTTGCGAAAGGATATGAGGATGGTCATCAATTGGCATATGCCGCCAAGGCATGATTCAAGCACCCCGCTTGCCGCATAAGGCGAATGCGGGGTGCTTTGCGTCTCTTTCTTATCTAGGCGTAGGCGAATGAAGAATGGACATGCGCCTGATTTGCCTTAGCCAAAGACAGGTGTCCATGAATTTGGATGGACGGAGTCATATATTGAGAGTGATTATATTTGGGGTGCTAATGCATAGAAGGCCCAGGCAAGGAGATCAGGATGAAACGAGCTCGATCAGTCATGAGAAGAAAAGGACGACGAACACGCGGGAAGCGCATCATGAAAGGGGCATGGTTCAAACAGGGCTTTGTCCAAGGCTATCGGCTTGGCAGATGTGAAACGCTGCTTGCTGCATCACCTGAGCCTTCACTCCCTCGCAGCTCTCTGCGCATTCTTTATGTTCAGCAAGGATTTGAGGCCATCGACAGCGGGGTGAGTGATGCGCTTGTAGCGCTCACTGCGGAATGCCGGACCGTAGGTCCCCATGAGATGCTCGAAGCTGCGCTCGAAATGAGGCCTCATGCTGTTCTGATCATGAATGGCCTGCATGTATTCCCTAACACGCATCTTGAGCATGTAGGAAGAATTCGAGCAGAGGGGATTCGAACGGCGGTATGGTTTGTTGATGATCCCTATTTTTCGGAACATACGGCTCAAGCCGCACCGCATTACGATATCATTTTTACGCATGAAAGAGATTGCGTTCCCTTCTATAAAGCGATTGGCTGTGCTCAGGTCCACCATGTGCCGCTTGGGGTAAATACGCGAACCTTCCGCCCGATGAAGGTGATGCCGACACATGTGCATGATGTTGGCTTTATCGGCAATGCCTTTCGAAATCGAGCTGCGCTCTTTGATCAACTGGCCGATTTCCTGCTGCAATACGATATTCGTATTGGCGGAGGATTCTGGGACCGGCTCGCTATGTACGATCGCTACCGCAAAGCGATCCGAAAAGAATGGACTGTCCCATTGGACTGCTGCCATTTTTATAACGGTGCCAAAATTGTATTGAATATCCATCGTCCGGTCGATCCGGGCAACGATAATCATAACGTGCATGGACTCACAGGCTCCTCCTTGAATCCTAGAACGTACGAGATAGCGGCTTGTGGAACACTTCAGATGACGGATGTTCGGAGTGAGCTGGCCGAGATGTATACACCAGGAGTTGATATTGTTACATTTGAGTCGCCACAGGATCTGATGGAGAAGATCCGATATTATTTATCCCATGAACAGGAAAGGCTTGAGATCGCGCTTCGTGCTGTACAGACGACCTTCAATAAACATCGCTATGAGCACCGTGTCCATCGTCTGTTAGAGTGGTTAGCGTGATAATGAAGATCGTATAGAGGTGCTCCTGCTATAACTGACAACATCTGCATTGAATCAAGTGCAAGGAGTGATGACATGGCCAAAAAGAGAATCCGCAATCGCCGTCGGCTTAGACTCCGAAGAGACGCGCGCGCAAGAAGCGGGTGGAAGCGTCGAGGAAAAAGAAAGAGTGCGATCCGGGTCCGTGTTTCCTGGCAAAAGCGAGGCCGTGCACAGGGGCTTTATGACGGGTTCCAGGAAGGCTACTTGAGAGGCAGAGCGGATGTGCTGTTCAAGACCGTTCACCCGGACGTTAAGTTCCGACCGCTCCATATTATGTATATCTCAACAGGCAAGGGGCTCCCTTATTCGCCGATTGACGAAGCGATGGTGGCTACGCTGCAGGGGCTCGTTAGCCGAGTGTCGATCGCTGGCCCCAAGGATCCTGTAGCTTCAGTGGCCGCTACCCTGAATCCGGATCTTGTATTGGTAATGGACGGCATGGACTTTCCAGTCGAGCAGTTGGATGAGCTACGCAACCGAGGCATTCGGACC
>NZ_JADMOL010000002.1:15634-161964 GCF_015558675.1 Paenibacillus sp. 1001270B_150601_E10
GGTATGGATCACGGACGATCCTTATTATACTGATACCATGGCACGGGTTGTGACGCATTATCATTATGTTTTTACATTAGAGCTAAACAGTGTTGGCTTCTATCAATCGTTAGGTTGTCCGCAGGTGTATTATTTGCCTTTTGCAGGCTATCCGGGGCATTTCAGACCGAAGACGACACCTTCGCCAGGACAGCGTGATGTGGGCTTTGTTGGCTCTGGGTACTGGAATCGAATTCGATTTTTCGAACCGATCATTGACCGAATGATGAAATACAATGCCCACCTGTCAGGACTCTGGTGGGATCGGCTGTCGGGCTATCACTATTACCAGTCGAGGATTGACCTTGGCAAGTGGATGAGTCCGCAGGAAACAGCCGATACCTACAACACGACCAAGATCGTCATCAACATGCACCGCTCTCCTGAGGATGAATCGGTCAATACCAACGCAACAAGAATTACGGCGTCATCGCCGAACCCAAGAACCTTTGAGATCATGCTGTGCGGAACGCTGCAGCTTACGGATATTCGAAGCGATCTTGGCCGCTTCTATACGCCAGGCGTTGAGATTGAGACCTACAGCTCGCCCGACGAGATGATGACAAAGATCGATTACTATCTCAAGCATGAGGAGGAGCGGCGCAACATCGCCTTGCGGGGTCTGGAGCGTACGCTTCGCGAGCATACTTATGCGAACCGGCTCAATCAGTTGCTGGGCACAATATTTGGTTAGGAGAGGGAGTGTCTTAATCTGTAAGAAACATGAACATCGCTTCACACCGCTTGCGTTGGTCACTAGAACGGGGCGGTTTTTTATTATGAAAAAGGAAGAAGAAAGCCTATCAAGGAATAGCAGCGATTATGGGCTGTTGAAGCGATTACAACCTTATTATTCTTTCATTATCAAGATCTTTCTAGCGGGATAGTAGATTAAAACGAGAGACAGAGATTGGCCGAGATAATGAAGAGAGAAATGAAGATTCAATAGGATTCTATAGGCGGAAAGTTGCAGCATGCGGTTAAATGAGCGCTCATCCCCATTTACATGAATATTAGGATAGAGTAAGATTCACTTCATCAACACGAACAACCGTTATCGTCTTCATCGCTGAGTTCCGCATATATGCGGAAACGGGGGAACCAATGAATGTATTCAGGCTTGCGAGCAGCAGCTCGCTCAGGCCTGATAATGGGGTGAATCTGGTGAAGGAGAATAAAGCCATGCTAGCGCTTGGCTCTCTCCGATGAACCAGTAGGGCGACTCTTCGATTCCGAACCCGACAGCTAACCTCGTAAGCGTCCGAGGAGAGGCGTGGTGATCGATGCTTTCGATCTCACATGAATAAGCAATGCCTCTTACCCGAATGAATGTATGAAACGGGATAGGGAGGAACTCATATTATGCAAGAGACGGATCGAATGATTACGATATTCGCTCCGAATGGGATGGGCGAGGATTTTATCCGTCAGCTGAGAGGAGCCGGCTTGCCAGTAGCGGCTATTGTGAACAATCTGCGTGCAGGAAAGAGAATGGAGAAGCTTGGCATCAAGAATATTTGGAAGATTCGCACCACGAACAGCAAGGCACTTCCGCCAGAGAAGCCGCTCGGCCGCATTTACTTGTTCGAGTCAAGCTTTACGCTGACGTGTCGTTTGCTGCAGCTAGTTAGGCCTTGTACCAGCGAGCGTATTGTACTGATCACTAGAAATCATTATCCGCGCTCGATTTACCGTCTGCTTGGCTGTGATATGGTTGTATATACCCAGTCCGATAATGTATCTTTCCTGCTGACGGATCTGCTCCAGAAGACAATCAGCCGCACGGAGCAAGCTTAATCAAACAAAGTTCCCCCTATTCAAAGGAAGGCTAGCTGTTCCTTATGAATAGGGGGATTGTTGTATATGAAACGATTATACAGCCACCCAGTGTCCCTTGCTCACTTCAACCAACTGGGAATTGGCCACATTGTACTTGTCCTGCAAGGAAGAGTCATCCATCAGCTTGCGGCTCTTTTGTGCCTCAATCTTCGGATCGGGAATCGGTATCGCGGACAGCAGCGATTTCGTATATTCATGCTGCGGATTCGCATACAGCTCCTCGCTTTCCGCCAGCTCGACGATTTTGCCCATATACATGACTGCTACACGGTCGCTGATATGCTTCACCATAGACAGGTCATGGGCGATGAACAGATAGGTCAGCTGAAGCCGCTGCTGCAGCTCCCCAAGCAGCTTGACAATCTGCGCTTGAATCGAGACATCAAGGGCAGACAGTGGTTCATCACACACGATGAACTTGGGATCGACCGCCAGCGCCCTTGCGATGCCGATGCGCTGACGCTGTCCGCCAGAGAATTCGTGAGGATAGCGAAGGGCATAGGAGGCATCAAGCCCCACCATTTCAAGAAGCTCCTCTACGCGCTTCCTGCGCTCCTGCTTGCTTAGCGAGAGCTTCTGCACGTCAAGGGCTTCCCCAATAATATCAAGCACCTTATAGCGCGGATTCAGCGATGCATATGGATCCTGGAAGATCATCTGCATATAGCGGCGCATCATCTTCATTTCTTTGCTGTTCATGCGGTTAATGGACATGCCTTGATAACGGACATCGCCAGCTGTCGGCTCATGAAGGCGAAGAATCGTGCGTCCCGTCGTCGACTTGCCGGAGCCGGATTCGCCAACGACACCCAAGGTTTCCCCTTGCTTAATATGGAAGCTGATATCATCGACAGCTTTCAATACTTGGCCTTTTCCAAGCTGGAAGTAGCGCTTCAAGCCTTGAACCTCGATCAGAGGCTCTGCGGCATTCGGCGTAATAATAAGCGGTGCTTCCTTCGGCTTCTTCTTCTCATGAAGCTTCGGAAGAGCATTCAGCAGCTTGAGCGTATAAGGATGCTGCGGCCGCTCAAATATGTCCTCTGTCGTCCCCGTCTCAACGACCTCGCCCTCCTTCATGACCACCACACGATCACACATGCCGGCGACAACGCCGAGATCGTGTGTAATCAGAATGATGGAGATGCCGAGCCGCTCCTGCATGCTCTTCATCACATTCAGAATTTGCGCTTGAATCGTAACATCAAGCGCAGTGGTTGGCTCATCTGCGATCAATAGCTGTGGACGGCAGGCGAGCGCGATAGCAATCATGACCCGCTGGCGCATGCCGCCAGAGAATTCATGCGGATACTGCTCATAGCGGGCCTCACTGTCGCGAATGCCGACGAGCTTCAGCATCTCGATCGCTTCCTTCTTCGCCTCTTCACGGGACAGCTTCTGATGCTTGACTAGGCTCTCTGCAATTTGCTTTCCGATCTTCATGGTCGGGTTCAAGGAAGTCATCGGATCCTGAAAGATCATGCCGATGTCACGGCCACGAATGCTTTCCATCTCTTTCTCGCTCTTATGGGCAATATTCTCCCCAAGGAAGAGGATCTCTCCTTCCTTAACATAAGAAGGAGGGGAGGGAAGAAGGCGCATAATGGAGCGGGCGGTTACACTCTTGCCGCTCCCGGATTCGCCTACGATGCCAAGCGTCTCTCCCTTTTTCACCTCGAAGCTTACTCCGCGTACCGCATTAACCTCACGGTCTCTTCCTTGAAAGGAGACATGTAGATTACGGACCTGCAATATCGTTTCCATCGGTTCACCTGCTGTCTAGGATAAAGTTATCGGCAACAAAATGCCACATAATAACAAAGAAACCATTGAAAATCTAGTAACGAAGGATTTATATTGTTACAAAGATTGCTATAGAAATTATTGACTTTTAAAAAGTTTGTCTATAATATACTATACAGATCGGAATTATGCAATTTAATAGAATGCGAGAGGAAGTAGTGACAATGAAGGAGGTCTTAAGGGTAAGAGACGTACACTCGAATGCAGGACTTGCCAACGTCATTAGCAGTGCCCATCAGAAGATGCTGTTGCATCCTATCTATCGATGGATTGTGCTGTTAGTGGGCTTGCCCATCCATATCGTTGTACTCCTCTTCTACCTCTATGAGAGACGGAGTGACGCATACTCTGAGATTCTAAGGAGGACGAAGCAGGAACTGCTTGACTCTGATTATAAGGAAGAGCTCCGTTGCTCCTTTAACGAGCAGCTTGAGCGCAAGGAACAATTTTTTGGAAAGAAGATCAGCGAGCAGGCGAAGCTGAAGCAGGTGAAGCGATGGACGGAGGAGGAATTCAACCGTACTTTGCAGGAACGCACCATGCAGCAGTTGGAGGAACAAGGCCGAAAGAGAAGCAGGTATGGGGATACCTTTGCTGCTCTGATGGAGAAGCCGTGGTTCTGGGTCGTCTCTATTGTTCTTGGGTTGCCGATGTACATCCTGATCTTGCTTTATAACAGTCCTTATCTGAAGTACTTGATGGAACGCCTTGTGATGACGCTGCTTGTTATATTGGGCGTAGCGGTCGTTGTATTTACCATCTTGCATCTCTCGCCGCTTAATCCAGCAGCGAATATATTAGGAGAGACGGCAACGAAGGAACAGATCGACAATTTCAATCAGATCTATGGACTTGACCAGCCTTATCTCGTGCAGTTGTGGAACAATCTCAAAGGCATCCTGACCTTTGATCTAGGCAACTCCTTTGCAGGCAACGAGCAGGTTACGACAGCGATAGCGAATAAGTTTCCGATAACTCTTACCTTATCTGTCATTTCGCTGTTTGTTGCGCTGATCATTGCGATTCCGGTTGGGATGATCTCGGCTACGCGGCCTAATTCCTTTTTCGATTATACGTTTATGTTTATTGCGTTGCTGGGCTTATCGATACCAAACTTCTGGCAGGGGCTAATCTTTATCCTGAATTTCTCGATTAAGCTCCACTGGCTGCCGGCTACGTTCAACCCGCAGAACTGGCTGTCCATGATTATGCCGGTCATAGTGCTGGGTACGGGACTCACGGCTGCTGTTGCCAGAATGACGCGATCTTCGATGCTTGAGGTCATTAATGAAGACTATATTCTTACAGCAAGAGCGAAGGGTCTTAAGCGAAAAGGCGTATTGTTCAAGCATGCGGCGAGCAATGCGATGATCCCGATTATTACAGTGGTTGGGCTACAATTCGGCAGCATCCTGGGGGGAGCAGCCGTTACGGAGAAAGTATTTAATATTAGCGGGATCGGCAGCTACATTGTAGACAAGCAGTTTATTCCGGATATTCCGGCAATAATGGGGGGCGTCGTCTACACCGCGATTACGATCTCGATCATTAATGTCATCATCGATATCCTGTACGCCTTTTTCGATCCGCGTATTCGATCCAAGATGAAACAATACTGAAGCAGGTGTGCGCCATGGAGAAGAGGAACCTTACGGCTCAAGACATATCATTTCAAATCAAATCAGCGCGAGAGTACGGTCAAGCCCACTTTGCCTGGATCGTCACTCTTGTGCTCACGTTAATCCTGCTGCTGAACAGCTTTGACAGCGGAACAGGTAGCGTGCGGCCGGTATTCTTCGGGCTAGGTCTTGCCTATGCCGCCTTCACGCTCCTGCAGGCGATCATAGCGATTCGTATCCGCGGTGATCTCATTAAGCGGGGAGGCATTCAGCCGCTTACTCGAGTTTTAGCAGCGGTTCAGCTATTAAGCGTCTTTACCGGGAATATTTTCACGGTTACCGCAGCAGCAGAGCTCGTAAAGCCAAGAAAGAGCACGGAATACACAATTGGCGTCTATATGGTGCTGACGCAGTTATTCGTGACTGCCGTATCATCCATCAACATTTTTAAGCCTTATGTGTCCGATACGTTTTTGCTCGGCATGCTGATCTTAATCGTGATTACGATCATTCAGCTTATTGGATTATTCCTTGTCATCAAGCTGGATGGCATGGATTCATTCCCAAGCTGGTCGAATGCAGTGGCAGGCGTGCTGATTGCAACGGCGATTACAGGCAATCTATTCGCCCTTATTCTTGGCCTTAGGCTTATAGCCAAGCGAAGACAAAGCCTGAATCCCTATACGGCCAAGCGAAGCAGCATATGGGAGCGGCTTACAACAAGCAATACCTCGATGCTTGGCCTATTCTTTATCTTATTTATCTTTACCTTGTCGGTGTGCAGCTTGCTTACCTTTGAGTACAGCTTTGCAGTTGAGAACAATTATGAAGCGATTCTTCAGCATTCCAGTCTCGCTTATCCTTTCGGTACCGATAATTTCGGACGGGACTTGTTCTCCCGTATTGTATTCGGGGCAAGAATCTCACTCTTGGTTGGTCTTGCCACAACCATCATTCCGGCTCTCCTCGGGGGCATACTCGGCGCATTGTCCGGTTACTTCGGCCGATTGACGGACAATGTGATCATGCGCGCACTCGACGTGCTGTACGCGATTCCAGGCATTCTCCTAGCAATCGCGATTATTGCGGCATTTGGCGCCAATACGGTCAATCTGATCATTGCGCTGAGCGTAGGCTCGATTCCGACCTATGCGAGAACGATGCGGGCGAATGTCATGATGGTATCCACCTATGAATTTGTGGATGCCGCTAGAGCCTTTGGCTCCAATCATTTGTCCATTTTGTTTAAGCATGTCGTTCCGAACTCCCTTGCTCCGATGATCGTCAAGTCCACTTTAACGATTGGCGGAGCGGTGATCGCGACGAGCAGTTTGAGTTACTTGGGGCTTGGAGTAGAACCGCACATACCGGAATGGGGCAACATTTTGAAGATAGGCAGCGCGTACTTGGAATCTCATTCCTATCTGGCTGTTTATCCAGGTCTAGCTATTATTGCATTGGTGTTATCCTTTAACTTCTTAGGTGACGGTTTGCGCGACGCACTGGATCCGAAGTTAGACTAATCATACGGCTCAATATCAGTATTCATTGTTGGCATGGTGAAGTGACGAATAGTGTCAGATCTGATCAACGCAGTCATCTTGGATGCATGGATTCTTATTGTATAAACGCAAGAATCGTGCAGGATGAAGGCTGGAACGTTATCGTTCCCTAAAAGATCTGCCGCTCCTCCCGTCCTTCACCGGGCGACGTTTGTGAATGATGATCTTGGCCGAACTTGTCACATCATAATCTTAGGAGGTCCATCATGAAAAAAAGTGCTTATGTATCGCTGTTACTCTCGCTTGTCCTATTGATTAGCGCGTGCTCCGTCAAGACGAAGTCTGAAGCCACGGATGCTAAGCCCGAGACGACGACAGAGTCGAAAGCAAACACGACAGGGGTCGATATTGAACTGCTTGGCATGGCAAGCGGGGAATCGGATCTGAACATCATCCGAGATCAGCTGACGAAGAATGGCTTTAACGTGAAGCTGAACATCCAGCCGGATTACGGCAGCTTCAAAGCGCAAGAGGATGCAGGCAATTATGATATTTCCTTGTCTAGTTGGACGACAGTAACAGGAAACCCGGACTATGCGGTACGTTCCTTGTTCAAGACAGGTGGAGACTATAGCAAGCTCTCCGATCCTGAAGTGGATAAACTCATTGATGAGGCAGCAACGCAAACGCCTGATCAATACGCAGATACGTACAAGCAATTCGAGCAGCTGTTAGTATTCGATAAAGCGTACATTGCGCCATTATATACTTCTTACAAGAGCCAAGCCTTCAATAAAGACTTGCTGAAGGAGGATTCCGTTCGTCTATCCAAATCCCGATCACTCGCATGGGAGGACTTGGACTTCAATGATGAATCCAAGCGCGATAAGGAGTCCGTTGTACTTAGCCAAGCAAATTCCACATTAACTTCCCTTGATCCGATCAAAGGGAATGACGGATCGATCAACATGCTGAACACGAACATGTATGTTCGCTTGATCAACTTGACGGATGATGACAAGATTACGGCTGATGGTTCCTTATCCTACAACTACAGCATTGGGGATGGAAACTCGGAGTACTACTTCATTCTAAGAGACGATGTAAACTTTGCGAAGATTACGGATAAAGCGGCTGTGGATACAGGAGAGCGAGTAGGGGCAGATGACGTAATCTTCTCCTTGAACCGTGCGAAGGATAAGAACTCGGTACCGGATCACCGCACATACAGCTTGCATGAGCATATTAAGACGGTTGAAGTTGTGAAGGATATTGCGCAATTAGATCAGAAGCAATCCGGTGGCAGCGGTACGGTGAAGGAAGCGCTGGAGCAAGGCTTGGATCAGAAGATCACACAGCTTGTGACAGATAAGGGCCAAGCGGACACTAAAGCTGGCAAATATCAAGTGATCAAGCTGACAACAACTGAGCCGTTCCCGCAAGTCTTGAACTACCTAGCGCACCAATCCGCAGGCATCGTGTCCAAGAAGCAGGTTGAGAGCATCAACACGTATGACGTCGCTACTTTTGACGTAAACAAGGACATTCCTTATGGTGATCAAAATACCGTGACAGAAGGACCGAAATACAATAACACGCTGTATGCAAGCGGCCCGTACATCATGTCCTATAAAAATGACTACAAGGCAGTATTCTACAAAAACCCTGGCTATATGAAGGGGACAGAGCATGAGCCTAAGATCAACAGCATCGAAGTGAAGTTCATTAAGGACTCCGACAGCTCCTTGTCCGCGCTTCGCAGCGGCGAAACGCATATCTTCTACGGTGTTCCTGAGACGAAGTACGATATCGTGAAGGGCGACAGCAAGCTGAAGCTGCAATCCATTGAGAGCAATGCCGTATCTTATCTGCTGTTCAATACGGCGAACCGTGAAGTAGCGAAGAGCGAAGACCTTAGAAAAGCGGTATTGTACTCGATTAACCAAGAAGAGATTAAAGCCTTCTACAATGGCAACAAGATCAATGCTGTTTCGACGGTTAGCCCGCTTGTGAAGACAGGAAATGAGCTGAAGGCGGATCCTGCCAAGGCAAAAGAGTTGTTGGAAAAATACAAAGCGAGCGTGAAATAATCGTTCGATAGAAGTACAGCTTGCTCAGGTGTTCATTTAGAGCCATGGCAAGCCTTATGAAGAATCCACCTTACAAACCGAAGCATAGACCTTGGGACTCATTCCAATGGTATCGCTTTGGCTGGAAGGTGGATTTTTACTATAATGATTGAGCATGAATCAAGCGCTAGGAGAAGCTGATCACAATCGATGCGTATAAAAAAATCTTAACAGGATAGGTGGCTCAGAAATGGTGTTGTGAAGCATCAAGGAGTTCGAAAAGAGTTGACTTGTGTAGGATAAAGTCGAAAAATATCAATTTCCAGTCATCTACTAGGTCTGTTTAGTGGTACACTAGTAGGAGCACATAGGAATGACATCACTTATACATATAGAGGTGAAAGCATGAAGGCCAGGTATTGGACGGAAGAGCAGATCGGGCGTATTCGTGCCCGTTCGCTTGGGATGGAGCGTGCGGGAGCTGTAGATCAGGAATGGCTCAATCATATGGTGCAGCACAAGTTATTCAAGCTATTCGTGCCAGAAGTGCTTGGAGGGACAATGACTTCTTTGCCAGAGGCGCTAAAGGTATTCGAGGAATCAGCTTGGATAGACGGAGCACTGGGCTGGACGGTCACAATAGGTGCTGGTGGAGGCTTTTTCGTTCCGTTTATGAAGCCCGACATCTGCAAGGGCCAATTCCTCCCGGAGAGTGCGGTGATTGCCGGCAGCGGACAGCCGACGGGAACAGCCGTCCCGGTAGAAGGCGGCTATCGCGTTAGCGGATCTTGGAAATATTGCAGCGGTGCGCATCATGCCACGATGTTTACGGCAAATGTGCTTGTGAAGGCTTCCGAAGAGACGGATGAGCCGATCATTCGAGCGTGCATTTTTCAACCTGAGCAGGTGAGCATTATAGAGGATTGGGATGCATTCGGCATGAAGGCGACGGGCAGCCATACGATCAAGGTCGAGGATGTCTTTGTTCCTGAAGAGATGACATTCAGCCTGCTTCACGCCTATCCGGACTATGATCATTCTCTCTATCACTACCCGTTTGCATTATTTGCAGAAACGTCCTTTGCGGCACTTATCCTTGGCGTAGGCAGACACTTCCTTGATGAGGCGCATCTCATGCTTGCCGATAAAAAAGAAAGCTTTCCGCCTCCTTCTGCTGAACGAATGGAAGGCATGACCAAGGTGCTTCAGCATGCGGAGATTCAACTGAAGGAGATTACCTCCTGCTTCTATGAGATCGTGACGAAGTCATGGGAGACGATGCTGTCACAGGGTGAGATCAGCGAGGACATGATCGAGGAGGTCAGCCGCAATACGAAGCTTGCGGCAAGAGCGGTCAGAGAAATGGCAGACGGCGTATTCCCATACATGGGACTTCTCGCGATTATGGAAAGCAACCGTTTGAACCATATTTGGCGCGATTTGCAGACGGCCTGCCAGCATTCTTCCCTGCTGACGTTTGAAGGAATCGAGTAGGGACTTATTCACGCGAAAGACCCTTCATCGTCCAGCACTTGATTGCAACGGACAGTAAACAACAACTCCTAATGGAATGAAGCGCTGTGCATGGATTGTTAGGAGACGCGAGAAGTGTGTACAATGATGAACATAAGCGAAACTATTGGTTTGCTGAAATATTGAAAATGAAAGGCTGGGACCTATATGAGCTACGCAACTTACTTTGAGCAGCATCGCGAACAGCATCTTAATGAACTAAAAGAGTGGTTATCCATTCCAAGTATTTCGGCATTGTCCGCGCATAAAGGAGACGTTGCAAGAGCAGCGGAATGGCTTGCCAATCGACTTCGCCAAGCTGGGCTTGAGCATGTCGAAGTTAATCAGACAGATGGTCATCCAATCGTGACGGCAGATTATTTGCATGCGCCGGGCAAGCCGACCATTCTTGTATATGGTCATTATGACGTCCAGCCGGTTGATCCGCTCAATTTGTGGACAACGCCTCCGTTCGAGCCGGATATTCGAGACCATAAGCTGTACGCTCGCGGCGCGACAGACGATAAAGGCCAGCTCTATTTGCATGTATTGGCAGTAGAAGCGATGCTTAAGCAGGAGAAGGAACTTCCGGTCAATATCAAACTCTGTATTGAAGGCGAGGAAGAGGTTGCGAGCGCAAGCCTGCCGCCATTCCTTGAATCCCATCGGGACAAGCTTGCTTGCGATGCGATTGTCATCTCGGATACTTCGCTGCTTGAACCAGGCAAGCCTTCGATCAGCACAGGCTTGCGCGGCTTGTGTTCGCTGGAAGTCACCCTTCATACGGCGAACACCGATCTTCACTCCGGTACATATGGAGGCGGCGTGCCGAATGCGCTGCATGCTATCGTGGAACTGCTTGCTTCCCTTCATGACAAACAGGGCCGTGTAACCGTAGAAGGCTTCTACAACGGTGTGCCTGAGCTGTCTGACATGATGCGTGAAGAGTTCCAAAAGCAAAACTTCAGTGAAGAGAAGCTTCGCGAGAATCTCGGATTGAACGCACTATTCGGCGAAGAAGGCTATTCCTTCGTTGAGCGTGTAGGGGCAAGACCAACCTTGGAGCTTAACGGAGTATATGGAGGCTTCCAGGGCGAGGGAACGAAGACGGTCATTCCTAAAGAAGCGACAGCTAAGATTACTTGCCGCCTTGTTGGGGAACAAGATCCGCAAGAAGTGCTGAACAATATCGTCAAGCACTTGAAGGAGCATGTTCAGCCAGGAGCAACGCTTTCGATCACTGAAGGCGAGAAGGCACGTGCCTTCAATATGGACCCATCGAGCCATATGCTTCAGGTGGCAGCGGTTGCTTACGAGGCTGTATATGGTACACGTGCGCTCTTTACGAAGGACGGAGGTTCAATCCCAATTGTCGAGACATTCTCACGCGTGCTTGGCGCTCCTGTCGTTATGATGGGCTTTGGGCTGCCGACAGAGAATCTGCATGCGCCAAATGAGCATTTCCATTTAGAGAACTTCGATAAAGGCTTGCTCACGATTGTAGAGTTCCTGAAACGTGTATAACGATAGATTCTGATTCGAAGATCTACCTGTTGGTTGACATGATCGTCAAACATCACGAGCGTAAAGCTCACTAAATAAAATGATAAAGTAGCGCGAAACAACGCTTTTAACCCAATAAGGGCAGAGTATCCTTCTAACGCTTTGGCTTTGAACGGCTTTAACTTGAAGCATGAAAGGTCGGTCACTGTAAGGTCATCTTGATCATGCAAAAGCAAAGTGCTGTTGACAGCTAAGGATACGCTGCCCTTTTCTCTATTTCTCTTATCAGCCAGAGTACGCAATAGCAGCTTCGATCGTGTGGCTTGTACCTCAACCTGCATTTATGAATGGTAAACGGCTCCCTATCTTGGTAGCCGTCTAATTTGTTATAGTAAATGTACGAATGTGATGAACGATGGGGGCGTATAAGGTGGTAAGTATAAAGGATATTGCGAAAAGGGCCGGGGTCTCCATATCCACGGTGTCATATGCGCTAAATGGCAATCCTAAGGTTAATGCAGAGACAAGCAGCCGCATCCTTGAAATCGCAAATGAAATGAATTATGTGCCTAATGCGGCCGCAAGGACGCTAAAGAAGAGGCAAACGATGATTGTAGGCGCCTTTATTACGAGCTTCGAGGGCTCCTTCTATGGCGAGCTGCTTCAAGGCATGAAGGATATGCTGAACAAGCAGGGCTACGATTTGATTATTTGCAGCGGTACGCAGTCGCATCGCTTGCTTCCGGAAGGCATGCTGGACGGAGCAATTATTTTGGATGCCAAGTTTGACAGTGACGAACTGCTTAGATATGCGAATCGGGGCCATAAGCTGGTTGTGCTCGATCGGGAATTGAATCATAAGAATATATCTCAGGTGCTGCTGGACAATAAGGCTGGCGCCACGCTTGCTGCAGAGTATCTCATTGAATCCGGCTATCGGAAGATATACGTGGTTACTGGACCTGAAGGCTCCTTCGATGCAGAGCAAAGACTGAAGGCGGTACGTTTAACGATGGAACGGAATCAGCCGCTCGACTATATCGAGATTCAAGGGGACTTCAACCAATCGGGAGGTGTACGTGCTGCTCGGCAGATCATGGCAGAGTATAGCGGCCCTGCTGGGGTGTTCTGTCTGAATGATGAAATGGCGATTGGACTGTATCGTGAACTGAAGGACTCCTCTTCTTATACCATTGGGAAGAATCTTTCCGTTATTGGCTTCGACAACATTGAGACTGCACGCTATCTTCAGCCGCAGCTTGCGTCGATCGATTATTCGAAGCGCAGATGGGGAGCCGTTGCGTCAGAGCAGCTATTGAATTTGATTGCAGGCGGACAAGCGGTACACGAAAGAATTTATGTGAACTTGATCAAGGCGAACTCAGTAAGGAAAGCAGAGGATTAACCGTTCTGTATTGAGGATGGAACCATTGACCGCTTTTAATCGCAAGAGAGCTTACTCCTTCATTTGCCTGTTGGCGAACACCATAACCCCTTTCCTTTATAAAACTGGATAAACTGAATTCTTATCAGCCTGCGCTGACTAAGAGTTCAGTTTTTTTGTGCATCGGGGAAGGTAAAAAGCAAATTGTACGCTTGTAGGTGGTTCAATCGTCGTGCCGACAAGCGTCGTGGACTAATATATTGTAATACCTTGGCGAAGGAGGTGAACCGCATTCTGTTCATGGGCGCAAGCTTGGAACAGAACCGTAGGGCATGAAACCATTGATTGCTTGTTTCTCTCACCTATGTAATCTCTCGTATATTACGGGAGCGGAGAAACTGCTGCTATTTTTGCTCCGAGAGCTGTCTCATCATTATACCTGCATCTTGATTGTACCAGCAGAAGGGATGCTTTCCCGTCAGGCGGAGGCCCTCGGCATTCGTTGTCGAGTTCAGCCATGCCCGCTCTTCTTCGAAATGGTTCACCCCACCGCCGCGCTGTGCGAACAGGTCGAGAGGGCAAAGGGGCAGCCGGAATGGCAGTCGATAACGAAGCTGCTCCATGAGATCCAGCCTGATTATGTGTTCGTAAATACGAGTGTTCATATTCTCCCTGCCATAGCCGCTAAAGAGCTGCAAATTCCCGTGCTCTGGCAGATTACAGAACTCATTCATAACTATCCCGCCACGGAACAGGCGATTCAGTTGATTCAAAGGCATGCGGATGCCGTTATCGGCATTTCCGACACGACGCTAACCCCCTTTCATACTTACCAATATCCTTTCTCTTCTTTTCACTATAAGCTTCCGCCATCTTGGCATATGGAATCGCTGGAACCCGCTGCTTGGTCCTACTACCGGGAGAGCCTGCGCATGAAGGTAGGTGTTCAGGAATCCACCTGTCTCATTGGCTATATCTCCTCCGCGATCTATGCGCATAAAGGATTGGAGCATTTTATTCAAATGGGACTCGCGCTCCTGTCGCGTTATCCCGCCGCTCATTTTCTAATCGCGGGCGAGCCGTATGATCAGGAATATATGGATCGCTGCATGAAGCTGGTGCAATATACCGGTCACATGGATCGTTTTCATATCATGGGCTTTGAAAGCAAGATTCAAGCCTTGTACCCCGCTATGGATATCGTGGTGATCCCAAGCCTTGGAGCAGAGGGCTTCGGCATGACAGCTCTAGAAGGCCTAGTGTTCGGCAAGCCCGTTGTCATTTATCGTTCCGGCGGGCTCTCCGAGATACATGCAGCAACAGGCAATGTCCGCTATGGGGCGGAAAGCGGCGATATGAAGGAATTGCTTCGCATTGTAGAGGGCCTCATCCTTCAGCCGACTGAACGTCAGCTTGTAGGACGGCACAATGCAAGAGCGGCCATTGAGGTTTATGGCATTGAGGCTTTTCGCACCAGGCTTCATGATTTGTTCTATCAGTTCATTCTGAAGCGGAAGGATCTCTTTCAAGCCATACAGGGAAGCTCGAATCTTGTGTATATCCTTGATGGTGAGGCGTATCGCCCCATGCGTCCTGATGAGCAGATGCGGCTTCATGCCAACCCGCCTCGAAGAGTTGTGGATAGCGTGCTTCAAGCTCTGCCTAAGCATCCTTACCGCACAAAGCGAGAGGAAGCAGGAGGAATGTTAAAAAAGGCTCCTGCTTCCTCATCGAAAAAGCTGGTAAAGAAAAATAAAAAAAACCGCTCAAGAAGCTCTCGCTCTAAAGCGTCAGGAAATAAGCTTTTTGTACGGAAGGGGAAACAAGCGACAAGCAAAGCAAAACGTACAGTCCGGCGATCTTCATCGAAGAGCCGTCCCCTGATGCGCTCACAGCGGCGCAGCATGAAGCGATGATTGGAGGTGCGTGCAGATGAAGATCATGACCATCATAGGGACACGACCGGAAATTATCCGATTGAGCCTTATTATGAAGCTTTTGGACCAATGGGCGGAGCGGCACATTATTGTGCATACGGGGCAGAACTTTACCCCGACGCTTCGAGATGTTTTTTTTCAGGAACTAGGCCTTCGTGAACCCGATTATATGTTGTATCTGAAGGAACGCTCGCTTGGTGGACAGCTTGGAATGATGTTTAGCCGAATCGAGCAAATATGCTTAGAAGAGAAGCCGGATAAAGTGCTTCTGCTCGGTGATACGAATAGTGCATTATGTGCGGTGCTGATTGAGCGGATGGGCATTCCTGTCATTCACATGGAAGCAGGCAATCGTTGCTTTGACCTGCGGGTTCCAGAGGAGAAGAATCGGCAGGTGATTGATGCCATTTCGTCAATCAATATGCCATATACCAAGAACAGCAAGCAGAATTTAGAGCGTGAAGGCGTGCCTAGTCATCGGATTGTGCTAACAGGCAATCCGATCTATGAAGTGATGCAGCACTTTAGGCCAAAGATTGAACAAAGCTCGGTACTAGAGCGTTTAAACCTGCAGCAAAAGCAATATTTTATCGTTACTGCCCATCGAGCGGAGAACGTTGATGATCCGAAGCACCTTAAGCAGATTCTAGAAGGCTTGAATCGTATCGCGGAGCGATTCAAGATGCGCCTCATCTGCAGCATTCATCCAAGAACTCGGGAGAAGATTGAACAGCTGCAGATAAGCCTGCATCCGCTGGTGGAATGCTATGAGCCCTTCGGATTCTTTGATTTCGTGCATTTGGAGCAGCACGCCTATGGAGCCATTACCGACAGCGGCACGGTACAGGAGGAATGCTGCATCCTGCGCGTGCCGACCGTGACCATTCGGGAGTCCACGGAGCGCCCGGAGACGGTGGATTGCGGCAGCAACGTGGTGTCAGGGCTGGATCCCGCTCATATCGTGTCTGCTGCTGTTATCATGACACAATCGCCAAGGGAATGGTCCTGTCCAGAAGGCTATGAAGCAGCGCATGTGTCATATATCGTCGTGAAATATTTGCTTGGAGGGAAAAAGGATGTTTAATAACAAGCGCATTCTCGTAACGGGCGGTACGGGATCTTGGGGGCATGAGCTAGTGCGCCAGCTGCTTCCGCAGAATCCGCTTGAGATCATTGTTTATTCGCGCAATGAATCCAGTCAAGTTGCGATGAGCCGCGAGTTCGAGAACGCGCGGCTGACGTTCAGTATCGGAGATATAAGGGATAAGGGCGCTTTGGAACTTGCATGCCGAGATGTCGATTATGTGTTTCATCTTGCGGCGCTCAAGCATGTGCCAGTATGTGAAGAGCAGCCCTATGAAGCGCTGAAGACCAATGTGATAGGGACTCAGAACGTCATCGAGGCGGCAATGGAGAATAAAGTGGAAAAGGTTATTTATATTTCAACCGATAAGGCGGCCAATCCATCCAACTTCTATGGCATGACGAAGGCGATCGGCGAGAAGCTGATCGTATATGCCAACCTGCTTCGCAGCAATACGCGATTTGTCTGTGTTCGCGGAGGCAATGTACTTGGGACAAACGGAAGCGTCGTTCATCTTTTTAAGGATCAGATCAAGCAGAAGCAGGAGGTTGGCATCACGAGCAAAGAGATGACGAGGTTCTTCCTCACGCTTCAGGATGCCATAAAGCTGCTGTTCAAGGCAACGGAAGTGAGTGTTGGCGGGGAGATCTTTGTCATGACAATGCCGACCTGCCGCATTGTGGACTTGGCAGAGGTGTTGATTGAAGCCTCAGGAGAGACCTCTGTTTCATTGGTTGAAAAAGGAATTCGTCCTGGGGAAAAGATTCATGAGATTCTCATGAGTGATTATGAGAGTCTGACCACCGTCGTCTATGACGAGCAGTATTTGGTCATTCTGCCGACGCTTGATATTCCAGGGCTAAAGGATGTATACGGACACTATCCGAAGGTGACCTTCCCAAGCTTCAGCTCCGAGCACCATCTCATGAGCAAGGATGAGATTCGCCTGCTGCTGGCAGAGGGAGGATTTATATAATGAAGCTGCTCATTCTAGGAGGCAGCGGCATGGCGGGCCATATGCTGGTCCGCTACTTTCGCCGTCATCGCGAGCATGCGGTGTTTTATACAAGCCGAGATGCAGGCGATGATCATGCCATTATGCTGGATGCACGAGACACCGAGCAGTTGGACCGCGTCATTGAAGTGATTCGACCGCAAGTGATCATTAATGCGATGGGCATTTTGAATGAAGCAGCCGAGAAGGATCCAGTTGAGGCTTTTCAAGTGAACAGCCTGCTGCCGCATCGATTGAAGCTTCGTGCCAATCTTATCGATGCCAAAGTCATTCATATTAGCACAGACTGCGTATTTCTGGGCGATAAAGGCAGTTACCGCGAAGAGGACCCTCCAGACGGTCAATCGATGTACGCGATTACGAAGTCACTTGGCGAGCTGAAGGACCATCCGGTTCATCTGACGATCCGAACCTCCATCATTGGTCCTGAGATTCGTTCAAACGGAATTGGACTTCTAGAATGGTTCCAACAGCAGACGGGCCAGATTCCGGGATACAAGCAGGTGTGGTGGAATGGCGTAACGACGCTAGAGCTGGCTAAAGCAATTCATTACTATATGGATCGATCTGTACCTGGTCTTATTCATTTGACGGCGCCTTCCAAGCTGTCAAAGCATGAGCTCCTTGTACTGCTGGCGGAGGTGCTAGGAAGAGAGGATGTTACAATCGTTCCACAAGAGAAGCCTATCTTGGATCGAACGCTTTGGAATACGCGAGCAGACGCCGATTATCCCATGCCGGATTACCCGGTGATGCTAAGAGAGATGGCGGAATGGATGGGACGCTTATGAGCGGGCTTCATGGAGCGAAGCTGCTCATTACGGGCGGATCAGGCTTCACGGGCCGCCAAGCCAGTGCTCATTTTGTTTCCAAGGGCATGAAGGTGCTTGCCATGACCAGGGAGCCGAAGCATTGGGAGCGTGAAGATCTTCCTGGGACGCCGATCTATGGA
This sequence comes from Paenibacillus sp. 1001270B_150601_E10, assembly GCF_015558675.1. Taxonomy (GTDB): domain Bacteria; phylum Bacillota; class Bacilli; order Paenibacillales; family Paenibacillaceae; genus Paenibacillus_B. The sequence continues at coordinate 33,890 of NZ_JADMOL010000002.1, forward strand.
GATTTGAACGATGGCGTGCAGATTCGCAAAGCCATTAAGGAAGTTCAACCTGACTATGTCCTTCATCTAGCGGGGCAAAATGCCGTTCAAACATCATGGAAGGAGCCTCTTCAGACGGTACAGGTGAACATGATTGGTACGCTGCATGTGCTGGATGCGCTGCGGGAGTGTCCGCGTTCACGGTGCGTCGTGGTGACTTCAAAGCTGAAGAGCAGCTTGTTCGAGATGTTTTCACCAGCACATCCATATGCCTTCAGCAAAGGCCTGCAGGAGCTTGCAGCTGTTGCATGGAGTGAGATGTTCGATCTGGATGTCATTCTTGCAGAGCCGTCCAATCTTATTGGTCCGGGGCCCTCCATAGGAATATGCTCGCTTCTCGCTCAGCATGCCGTGCAGGAGGAGCTAGGTAAAGCGGTGTCTCCGTTCCTCCTGCATGCCAGTCAATCGACCCGCGATTATGTGGATGTGCGGGATGCGGTTTTGGCCTATGAAATGCTGCTGCAGCACGGGGAGAGAGGGAACGCATACGAGATTGCGAGCGGTACAAGACGAACGCTTCAAGATGTTGTTCAAGCCTTTGATAGTCAATTAAAAAGTCGCTTGTCCGTATCCTGGCAGCTCCCACTCCCCATGTCAGAGCCGATTGCAGTTACGAGCAAGGGAATAGTGAGAGGGTCAAGTCCAGCACAAGCGAACTCCGCTTCAAGGACGGCGGCTGGAGGCCGCTCGCCGTTATCGGCTGCCGATCTTGGATTTCAAACAAGTATTCCGTTTGAACTGTCCATCCGTGATATTCTGGATTATTACCGTGAGCAAAGGAGGTGAGGTCATAGAGCCTTTAGTTACGATTATCATCCCTTTTTACAACGATCCTTATATTGCTGAAGCCATTGAAAGTGCATTAGGGCAAACCTATCGAAACATTGAAATTATCGTGGTCGATGACGGATCCAGTCAGCATGCAGATCGCATTTATCCTTATCGTCCTCGTATTCATTATCTCGGCAAGGCGAATGGGGGAACGGCCTCGGCCTTGAATCATGGTATTCAGTATGCCTCGGGCAAGTATATCGCATGGCTTAGCTCAGATGATAAGTTCTATCCTACCAAGGTCAGTGAGCAGGTGGCTTATATGCAGCAGCAGCAGGCCCTGATTAGCTTCACCAATTTTGATTATATGAATCACGCGGGCCACGTCACACAATCACACGCCGCACAACAGTTTTTGAATGTGTTTGAGTTTTATAACGCCTTTTTTACCTATAACCCCATTAACGGTTGTACAGTCATGCTTAGACAGGATTTAGTGAAGCGAATTGGATTGTTCAATGAAAAGCTTCCTTACACGCATGATCTTGATTTATGGTTTCGAACCATTTTGTCGGGGACGGATTTTCATTATATTCCTTTGTCGTTAACGGCTTACAGATGGCATGAGGGCATGGGAACCCTTCGCCATCGGCCCGCAGTCGAGCACGAGATGCGCTCGGTAGTCGAGTATTATCACAGCAGGCTCGCCCAATTTATCGGGCAGCTGATTCAACGATAAGGATCTGTCATTCAAGATTGGTCTAATAAGGTTGAAGAAAGATGCAAGTATCATTCTTTATCTGGGTAGATGAGGCTGGCTTTACTTCGATGTCGCCCGGTACAATCGGGAGAAAGTTGTTACAACCATCGCGTAAAGCTTGCCTTTTCTTATTTTCGGTTAGGGGATCTCTCTCAATGGTTGATTGTGAGATTCTACTATCCATGAAAGGTGAGACAAGCTGTCTTCACATGGTGAGAAGCAAAAGAGCAACAGAGACAGCCTGTGATCCAGTCCGACTAAGAGAGCGTTCACAGGCATTCTTCACAAGGATTATGAAATTGGAATTTGCACGACAATCGGTGCTAACACCTCTTCGTCCGGAATCGTGTACCAGTCCGGCAGCCGTTTAATCAGGTCATTCCAGATGGTGGATTCGACGTGGACGTCCTCTGTTGATGGAGGAGTTGTAAAAAGGTTGCTGTATAGTCGACCCGGAATTTTCATCAGATCTTCTCCTTTCCTCGAATAAGTGCGCTCCCTATTTGGAGGCAGCCTTGAGTTAACCCCTTATTTGCAGGAACTGATCAGCCTATACTCGTTTCCTCGTTAATTTATGGTACAACGAGAACAGCTCCCGGTGATACCGATCGAGAGACCACTGTGCGGCAGCCCTGCGTTTGGCTTCGTTTTGCAGCTTGGTTCGAAGGGCTTGATTCGAAAGCAGCTCATTGAGGTGATCACACCACGCCTGCGGCTCGTTTGCAGGAACCACCCATCCGGTTACTCCGTGCTCGACCATTTCAGGCAGTCCAGTCGCCGGAGACACCATTACCGCATTGCCAGCAATTTGGGCTTCAATAACGGACAGAGGCTGATTGTCCTGCAGGCTGGGTTGTACATAAATATCCGTTAATGCCAGTAATCTGGGGATATCCTGTCTAGGTCCATAAAAACGAACGGCATTCTTCAGCCCTAGTGTGGCTGCCAACGACATATAGCCTTCTCTCCTGTCTCCATCGCCGATAATCCAGCATTCCCAGTCCTGTCGATGCTGGTGCAAGGAATGAAGGGCATAGAGAAGGATTTCCACGCCTTTAAGATGGACGATTCGGCCGGCAAAGGTAATGATTTTCTTCCCAGGTGGACGAACAGCCTCATTTTGTATTCGCATTTTTGAGATAAAGGGTGGAATCGATATGCCATAGGGAGACACGGTAATGTGCCCTGCCTCAATGCCATGCTCTTGAACAAAGATCTGCTTCAGCCACTTCGAGGAGGTCGTAATATGGGTAGCGGACATGAGCCCCGCCGTCTCCATCCTTGCATAGTACTGGTACAGTAAATCCAAATGAATATCAGGTAGGCTTCGGGATTCGATCAAGAGTCGAATCTCCCCCTTAAGGGAGCCATGGGGGTTGACAAGGAGCGGGACATGAGGAGGCTTTACCCTCGCGACAGCCCGTCCGGCGATGGCATCATGAACGTGAATGAGATCGTAGTTGGCAAGCTTAAGCCTAGAGAGGACAAGCTCCATCATATAGCGGTCGATTTCCGTCGAGTATATGATCGGTGATTGGGCAAGACGGGTCGAGCCGAGGTGAGCTTCAAGCAATGGGCGGTAGTCCAATTTCATATATTTTTTTCGGCGATTGTAGAGATGAAAGTAAGCCTCGTGATTGCCAAATAGATCGACTTCATGCCCTTTTTCAGTCAAGGTTTGGGCGAGGCGCTGCATCAGCGGCCACACGCCTCCCAGATGTGGGATTTCCCAGTATGTGGCAAGCAGAATCTTCATGCTCCCCCTCCTTTATGCAGCAACGCTAAAGATAACATAGTATATGGTGCAGCACATAGAAGGGTACAGACGAATAGAGTGTTCATGGAAAAGGTAGGCTGTGATAGGCTGACGCCCTCGCCTAATGGGAGATGAGCGCATATGTTAGAAGCGAATCCATGCGGGTATTTTTCTAAGGAGGATACGAATGGGCGTCTACTACTCCGAAATATATGATAATCCTGTTGCAGGAGGAGAAACGATCCTCAAGGCAGCAGAGCTTCAGCTTACCAATCTATATGATCATAGCGCGAATGTCCTGATCCGGTTAATCTGCGATGGCAGTGTTACGGCAGAGCATCTGTATAAATTAAACCCGAAGGGCCAGTCCCAGTCGGTGGTGCGCATTCCTGAATTGCGTCTAGCTTCAGGTCCGTTTTGCTTTCAAGTCTTTACAACGATCACGGGCCATCATCCGATTGAGCTGACGGTTCGGCTGAAGGATGCGGAGCGGAATATTCGCTGTACATTGCAAACGGATGCCTTCAAGGAAGTAGATGTGATTGCTTAAGATTGTAAGTCGCGAAGTGTAATGGATGAACATGATGAGAAAGGGTGGGAGCGATGAGGGCAGTCGTAACGGGTGGGGCGGGATTTATCGGTTCTCATCTTGTCGAGCTGTTCATTGAGCAGGGACATGATGTGCATGTGATCGATAATTTGGTCTCTGGTAAAAAGGAGCAGCTTCATCCTGATGCCCATCTGTACGAGGCGGATATTACGGACCCGCAGGTTATCTCTCTAGCAGCAGGCATTAAGCCTGACGCCATCGTGCATCTCGCTGCGCAGGCAGATGTATCCCGTTCGCTTGCGAATCCGGTCTACGATCTGCAAGTGAATACGATCGGCACCCTTCATATGCTAGAGGCCTGCCTGCTGGCGAAAACAGCGACGCTGCTGCTGGCCTCGTCATCTGCTGTATATGGGATGCCGCCGGCACTGCAGGCTTCGTCCAAGTGGAATATAACAGAGGAGACGTCGACAGAGCCGACCTCCTGCTATGGTTTATCCAAACTGATGGCAGAGCGCTATGTGGAGCTGTATGCGAAGCTGTACGGCATTCCGGGGCTTGTCCTGCGATTCGCCAATGTCTATGGCCCAAGGCAGCTGCCTAAGGGAGACGGTGGCGTGATCGCGATGTATGCAAAGCGGATCTGTGAAGGTCAATCCATTCGCATCCACGGAGATGGGGGACAGACAAGAGATTTTATCTATGTTAAAGATGTAGCCGAAGCCTCCCTTCTTGCCTTAGTGTCTAATCTGACGGGGACGTATCACGTCTGTACAGGCGACGCTATCTCCATATTAGCGCTCACGGATCGGCTTGAGCATCTACTAGGCCAATCGATCAAGCGGGAATATGCGCCATCAAGAAATGGCGACATTCGGCACAGCCGTTTATCCCCGCTGAAGCTTGTCGATGCGCTGGGATGGACGGCTAGCACCTCTTTTGACGAGGGATTGAGACAGACACTGCAATCATGGGGATTATCAACGATTTAAGCGTGTAATCCTGCGGCGCCAGGTCATAATTGAAAGGACGACCGTTTTCGGCTCAAAAAAACGGATTCAGCAACGATCGTCCTCCGAATTTGGTTCATGATGCAGGAGGCGGATGATTAGGAAACATGGCATCGATAGCGTTAGTAGAGGTTCACATCACGTAGCATGCTCTTGAAGGATGTGCAGTATTGGGCCGCTGAAAAATGCTTCTTGATATGCTTTACCGCCTTGTTGCGAATAGACGAGCGAAGATCATGCTCATGCATCAATTCGATTCCCTCGTTAACAGCCTGCTGAATATTGCCCTGCGGATAGAATTTGCCTGTTACATTATGTGTAATGAACACCCGCACGCCTTCCGAATCCGTACTGATTACAGGGCAGCGGCAGCACATGGCCTCAGCAACCGCATAGCCAAACCCCTCCATGATGGAGGTGGAGAGGAGAAAGCCGCGAGAGTCTCCGACGACGGATAGAAATTCGCTCATCTTCGCATGCGGCACGTTGCTTCTTAGCCTTAGGCATGAAGTTAATCCTAGATGATAGATCATCTCATAGAATTGCACACGATCCTGTTCGACATAGATATGGGCATCATGGAACATCCAAAGCTCAATCGGCGGTCTGATTCGGTGGATAAAGTAACCGATTTCCAAGAAATGCTTCCAATTCTTGTTCGGTTCCAGTCTGCCGATCCAAGCAATGATCGGCACAGGATGGACAAGCCCTGATTGATAATGAAAGTGCTCAATATCCACGACATTATGGAAGGCATATTGGGGAGAAGAAGGGCAGTAGCGCCGAAACAATTCGATGAGGTGCGGAGTAGAAGGCAATAAAATGCCTTGAGTATGCGCGCTGATCGAGGAAGCGGCCTGCTGAATATAACGTTCAGCGTTTTCTCTTGAACCAAGCCCCTGGGCTTCAAACATAATCGGGCCCTGGTAGCCTAATTCTCGCAAGCGCTCAAGCATGGTGTAATCCGAGGATACAATAACGGCAGCATACTGATGAGTATGAAGCAATTGCATGATATCCTCGTCATAGTTGGTCACGTAGGTGGGCGTACTGGACACATTCTGTAGTCCAGCGCCCTGCTGCGTGTAGAGCACATGGCCCTGAATCCCCACTCGCCTAAGCGCATTGCAGCGCTGGCGATTCAAGGTCTCCATGCCGCCGCTAGGCACATAGAAGGTAAACAAGATATTCATGCTGATTCTCCTTCACAAGAGGGAGGCGATGCTCCCGCATGTTTATGCTGCTATTAGCATATGTGGACGGACTTCACCTGGTGTGGGTCGAGAGCTTCACCTTTTTCATGGTCTATTAACCGGATCATAGAAAACATAAAAACGATAGCTCAATCTTAAATATTGTGGGTAGTCAATCCTCAGAGGCTTGAGGTATGTTCATCTCGTAAACCAATCTATTCGGCAAAGGAGATGGATGATGTTGAGAAAAAAGAATACAGGCAGGCGCATTCGGTACGGGGTATGCATCCTCACGATGTCTGCTCTGCTCGTTCAACCCGTGTCTTGGGCAGCTGCGGCAGACAGCGTGTCGGCTGGTACCGAGATCGCGGCAAAGCTTGCTGCCAAGGACTCGGTTAGAGCCGCTACCCAGCATGATCTAGACGTCATTTATCAGGATCTTGCAGGGTATCCTTCCGTATCAGCCACCTACAATGGAGGTGTAGCCGCGATAGGGGATCAAGCCTTCGTGCTCGCCACCAATCCCGATACGACCCCGATCCTGGCAGCGGCTCATTACGGAGCCGGACGAGTCATCCTTGCAGGAGACGATTCTTACTTCAAATTCACCTCTGATATTACCGATGACCGCAAGACGGTAGCCCGCAATATCCTCTTATGGCTGACTGAGCAAGCAGAGCCGATTACCTACAGAGAGGCGCTTGATGGCGCCGGAACCCTTCCCATGCTTGCAGCAACAAGCAAAAATTTCACCGTAGATTCTCCATTCCCCATTCAAGTTGTAAAAGGCGATTCTTTTCACTCCTTAGAGCTTAATCCTGCCAAATATCCAGTTGCTTATGTGGATGCGACGATGAAGCAGGATGAGATTGACGCCCTTGCAAGCTATGTTCAGCAAGGCGGCAGCGTCGTTGTCGCAATGAAGGGCTGGGTGATGGAGCAGTATCCGAACGTATTCCTCGGCAGTGCTTATCAAGGCCGCACCGCTAAGCTCAGTGAGGATTATCCGCTTCAGCGCCTGCTGAATGGGACTTGGGCTCATGAACAACACGGCCACGACGAAGAACGAGACGTTCCCTAAGCTGAGCGTCCAAGCGTCGAATGCTTACCATGCTGCTGCGCTTGTGGATCAGGCGAAGCTTGTGGAGGCAGGTCAGCTTGATCCGAGTACGCTGCAAATTGGGCCAGCGGGTGCGGATGCGAAGAAGAAGCTGCAAGTTCTTGCGGCCGTTACAGGCGGCACATTCGGCAGCCTAACTGATGAAAGTCCTATGTATGCTCAGATCAAGGAGGATGCAGAGGAGCTTGGCACCCATCTGACCTTCCCGCTGGACCGCTCCTTAGCGCCTTATTCCAGCGCGCTGCTTGCTTATAATTTGAGCTTGGTTGGCAGCAATCTGGATGCACCTAAATCCCCTTATGCCGATAACTTCCCTGGTCCTGTACCTTTGGATGCTCCAAGAGTAGAGACCACAACCATCACCGTCGACTTTGACTATTCCACCTTTGATTATTTGCGACAAGGCACCGTGCCTAAGAATTGGATCAGCACAGGGCTCTATGCACCGGCAGGAGAATATATGACGATTCATGTTCCAGAAGGAACCACAGGGCTTGATGTTCAGATCGGTGCTCACACTGATAATTTGACGAGTCAAAATATATGGAAGCGGATTCCGGTCGTAACGCAGCGCAAGACCCTTGTTCCTGGAGACAATGTTATTCGAAGTCCATATGGCGGGCTTCTGTATCTCATCCCGACAAAGCCGCAGGCTGGAGTATCCAAAAATATTACGATTAAGGGCGGAGTAAAAGCGCCTTACTATGTGCTCGGCCAAACGACGAATGAAGAATGGAGAGACACAATCAGCAAGCATTCAGCACCATGGGCTGAGCTGCAAGGCCGAAGAGTCATTCTTACCCTGCCTTCCGAATATGTGCGCAGCTTGGCTGATCCGAAGGCCTTGCTCGAGAAATGGGATCAGATTGTCGACTATACCGATGAAGTGGCGGGCTTATCGCCTGACGCGGCATTGCCGCACCGCAGCACCGATCTTCCATTCCGCTATGTGGCCGATCGGCAAATAAGCGCTGGCTTCATGCATGCAGGCTATCCGATCATGTTCCAGATCGATCCATCAGCTGCCCATGCAGTGGACATTGAACGAGTTACGCGCAATGGCTGGGGCTTCTGGCACGAGACGGGCCATGAATATCAGCAGGGTGCATGGAACTGGGATGTGACGGGCGAAGTTACCGTGAACATTTACTCGCTGTATGTTCAGCAGAAGTTCGGCAACCCAAGCAATCTGCTTACACGCAACGCCCAAGGCAAAGACTTCTATGACCGCGCCTTTGAATACATGGCGACTAGTGACCCGAACACGACGGTCTACGGCAAGTCAGGTCAGGATCTATTCGTCAATCTGGTCATGTTCCGTCAGCTCTCCTTAGCGTATGGCTGGGATTTCTATGTTGATCTGCACCGAGCTTATCGCGAGCTTCCAGCAGCTGAGCTGCCGCAGAACAATCAGGCCGAGATCGATACCTTTGTTGTGATGGCATCGAAGACGGCAGGTGAGGATCTAACGGAATTTTTTGATAAATGGTTTTTGAAATACACACCGAGCACCGTAAAAGCTCAAATTGCGGCCTTGAATCTGCCGAAGCCAGCACAGCCTATATGGCAGCTGCGTGAATCGGATGGAATCGAAGCCCCTGTCATTGTGCTTGATTCAGATTCAGAACAAGAGTGGAGCCGTGCTGAGGTGACAGTAACAATCACGAATCCTACGCCAGTGGAAGAGGGAAGCGGGCTAAGAAACCAATATAAGCTAGGTGAAACTGGAACTTGGACGGAATATAAAGAGCCTGTCGCCATTACAGCAGAGGGCGAAACGAAAGTATTTGCCCGGGTCCGACAGCTCTCTGGCGTAACGAGCGATGAGGTGCAGGCGACGGTTAAGATTGATCGGACCGCACCGAACATTGAAGCAACCGTTGCAGAAAGCGTCTATGGAGATACGCCTATTGCGATCCCTGTTCAGGTGACGGACATGTTAAGCGGCGTGAAGTCTGCACGGGTATCATTGGATGGGTCTCCCCTTGCCGCGCCGTACACCATTGTCCCAAACGATTTAGCAAAAGGGACTCACGAGCTGAAGATCACAGCAGAGGACCATGCTGGGAATGTCAGTGAGAAGATTGTTCGTTTCCACGTAGTAAAGGCAGCATCCGTTCAGGACTTATATGATGCCGTCGAGCATGCAAAAGCCGAAGGCTGGATTACGAACCAAGGCATCCTTCAAGCGCTGAAGAGTCACATTAAAGGAATCGAGAAGGGCAATCCGAATGATCCTGCTGCCTACCAATCGCTTGAACATTTTATTCGTGCCCAGACCGGCAAGCATATCGATGAGCAAGCCGCAGCTGAATTTACTAGAATCATCGCTGAATTAAAGCAATCCTAGCAGCTATACGATGAGCCATTCTTCGATAAAGAAGGATGGCTTCTTTCTTGATTAAGCGCAATTAACAAGGATTCTTTCGGTGCTTTTCTTCAAAATCATCAGTCTATTTTAAAAAAAGTCAGTCTCGAATCTTAAAATAAGATGGTGTTTTCAGCGAGCCGAGAGTGTTCAATAAAAGGAAGTTTCAGGTATTGTAAAGAAGGTAAGGCAAACGCGGATTGACCGCCTGCACTTACAACCTTTACTTACTTTTACATGGGATATGAAGAATGAACTTATTCTAAGGGGGCATGTGAATTGAAGCGGGTTCATCCATTAAGACGCGCAAGCATCATCATGATGGCAGTCATTCTATCGATAACAATGGCAGCTTGCAGCAACACGGGATCAAGCGAGCAAAGTGCAACTAGCGGCCAAGACGGGCAAGCGCCTGAGAAGCTTACGAACTTAACCTATTGGGTACAGATGGTCAGCCAAGTCTCCGCAACATTAAAAAGCTATAACGAGATTGAAGCCTACAAGGAATTGGAACAGGTTACAGGTGTAAAAGTAGACTTCCAGCATCCTCCTGAAGGGCAGCAGGCAAAGGAGCAGTTCAATCTAATGCTCACTTCGGATAAGCTCCCAGACGTCATTGAATATTCGTGGACGGGGTATCCAGGCGGACCGGAAAAAGCGATTAAGGATGGCAAGATCATACGCTTGAACGAGCTCATCGAGGAGCACGCGCCTAACTTTAAGAAGGTCCTGGACGAGCATCCTGAATGGAAGAAAGAAATTATGACGGATGAAGGCAGCATCTATGCGTTTCCATTTATCCGTTCTCATGACCGTCTCAAGGTGTTCCTTGGACCAACGATTCGCCAGGATTGGCTGGATAAGCTGAATCTCGAAATGCCAACAACCATTGATGAATGGTATAACGTGCTCAAGGCGTTTAAAGCGAACGATATGAACGGCAATGGCAAAGCCGATGAGATACCGATCTATGTCACTAAAGGCGATGTGGATACATCGACAGCCTTTTTAGGAGCCTTTGGCATTAATGCCGGCTTCTATCAAGAGGATGGCAAGGTGAAGTACGGGCCAACCGATCCGAGATTTAAAGAATTCCTCACGCTCATGAACAAATGGTATCAGGAAGGCTTGTTGGATCGCGACTTTGCCACGACTGATGATAAGCTTCTTGAAGCCAAGATTACCGGCTCGCAGATTGGCTCTGCGGTGTTGTACACCGGAAGCGGCATCGGCAAATACAATACGCTCATGAAGGAAAAGGACCCGAATTTCCATTTAGTAGCGGCTCCGTATCCTGTGATGAATAAAGGCGACAAGCAGATTTGGGGTTACAAGGACTTTGCATATACGGGCATAGGCGCTGCTATTACAACAAGCAACAAGAACCCGATTGAGACGGTAAAATGGCTTGATTACGCGTATTCGGAAGCAGGAACGCTCCTGTTCAACTTCGGTAAAGAAGGCGTCAGCTATACGATGGAGGATGGCAAGCCGGTATTTAAGCCAGAGGTGCTGAACAATCCATCCGGCCTGCCTGTCATTCAATCGATGTCCCAGCATAACCGCGCCACGTTCAGCGGACCGTTCATGCTGGATATACGCTTTGACGAGCAGTATACAACCTCGCAGGATCAGCTCGCATCCAAAGAGATCTGGGCAGAGCCTACATTGGATCTGAAGCTGCCGCGCACAACGCCGAACAGTCAAGAAAGCAGCCGTTATGCCTCGATCATGAACGATATCAATACGTTCAAGGATGAGATGTATCTGAAGTTTATTATGGGGCAGGAGCCGCTTGATAACTTCGATAAATACGTCAAGACGATTGAGAGCATGGGGCTGCAAGAAGCGATTGAGATTCAGCAGAACGCGCTTGAGCGCTACAACAAGCGATAATGCAAGGAATACGAGAAGCGGGAGAGTCTCTCTCGCTTCTTCCATACAACAAGGAAAGTGGGGAAACGTATGGCAGCTTCACCACAGACGATGCCTGATATTCACGCCAAGCAGCGCCGCAAGATTGAGAAGAGGACACTGATCAAGAAGGATCTAAAGCGCAATAAATATATTTATTTGCTTGCGCTGCCGATCATCGCCTATTATGCGATCTTCCATTATGGTCCGATGTATGGGCTGTTGATGGCCTTTAAAGATTTCAGTATCGCAGACGGCATCTGGGGCAGCAAGTGGATCGGGTTCGATCACTTCGAGAACTTTTTCAACAGTTATTACTTTGGACGGCTGCTTCGCAACACGATTCTCATTAATATTTATGAGCTGATATTCGCGTTCCCAGCGCCAATTATACTTGCCCTGCTCCTCAATGAAATTCGAGGGCGCATCTTCAAACGCGCAGTTCAGACGATCTCTTACCTGCCTCATTTTATCTCGATCGTTGTCGTTGTGGGGATGATGTTCGACTTCTTGGCACGGGACGGTCTTATCAATCAGCTCTTAGGTTGGTTTGGGATCGAGAGCATTCCGTTTATGTCCGAGCCGGGCTGGTTCAGGATGTTGTTCGTTGGTTCTGGCATCTGGCAGGGTCTAGGCTGGGGCTCCATTATATATCTGGCAGCGATCGCTACCATTGATCCGACACTTTATGAGGCGGCCAAGATTGACGGAGCGGGACGATTCAAGCAGGTCTTGCACATTACGATTCCTGGCATCATGCCGACGATTGTCATCATGTTCATTTTGAATATGGGCTCCATGATGAGTGTCGGCAGCGAGAAGGTGCTGCTGATGTACAGCCCGCTTACGTATGAGACAGCAGATGTCATCTCGACCTTCGTCTATCGAAGAGGCGTATTGGATTCGGATTATGGGTTTACGACTGCGGTAGGCTTGTTCAACTCTGTAGTCAGCTTTATTCTGCTCGTGGCCTCCAATACGATCAGCAAGCGAGTCAGCGAACACAAACTATGGTAGGAAAGGAGGCGCTCCGATGAGAATATCCGTGGGTGAAAAAGTATTTGTAGGATTCAATACGGTATTTATGCTGCTTCTTTGTTTCGTAACGCTGTATCCGTTCATCTATGTCGGGTTCGCTTCCTTAAGTGATCCTGCCTCGCTTGCCGCGCATCGCGGCTTGCTGCTGCTGCCGCTTGATATGAACTTTAGTGCTTATAAAGCGGTATTTGACAACCCGATGATCACGACCGGGTATCGCAATACGCTCATTTATGTGGTTTGTGGTACGGCAATCAACCTGCTCTTAACGTCAATTGGAGCTTACGTATTATCACGACGCAATCTTTATTTTAAAAATATATTGATGCTCTTGATCGTCATTACAATGTTCTTTGGCGGCGGTCTGATCCCTACGTACCTGTTGATCAACAAATTAGGAATGCTCAATACGGTGTGGGCACTGCTTATTCCTGGCGCAATCAGCACCTTCAATATGATTATCATGCGAACGGGCTTCCAATCGGTCCCGATTAGCTTGGAAGAATCAGCACGCATCGATGGGGCGAATGATCTTGTTATTCTATTCCGCATTATTATTCCGTTATCCATGCCGGTTATTGCCGTTATGATTCTGTGGTATGCCGTTGGGCATTGGAATTCTTACTTTAGCGCACTCATTTACTTGAGAGATCGGGAGCTGTTCCCTTTGCAGCTCGTGCTTCGTGAGATCTTGATCACGAACTCGACGGACAGCATGATGACCGACGCTGGTGCAGGGGACCGCATCGCTATCGCAGAGACGATTAAGTACGCCACCATTATTGTTTCTACTTTACCGATCCTTGTCTTGTATCCGTTCCTGCAAAAATATTTTGTCAAAGGTGTGCTAATTGGGGCAATTAAAGAATAGGGTTTGGACGAAGTCGAAATAGGAAGGAAAGCTTGTAATGGGTTGCTTGCCTATAGTTCTTTGGGAGGAATCGTGTGCAAAAAGGATGATTTTGGGTAAAATTTGAGGAGAAGAGGAAGGGAATTCAGTTTTCATCACGAAGGATACATGATTCATTCCAATTTCATCAAAATGGGGGATCATGATGAAATCCATAATGAGTCTTCTTCCGAAATTTCGCAAGCGCAGCCTAAGCCGCGTGCTGTCTGCGATGATCGTCTCCAATCTTATTCTACTCCTCATTCCCGTCACGATGGGGCTGTTCCTTTACACCAAGGTGCAGGATGTGCTGGAGGGCAATGCAAAGCGATCGAACTCTGCCATGCTTGAGCAGCTGCGGCTTTCTGTGGACAACAAGCTGAAAGAGATGGATATTCTGGCGAAGCAAATTGCCTTTAATCCGAAGCTTGCAACGCTGCTCAGCTCAAGCGGGACGACAGACGAGGAATCCTATCGACAGGTCGAGTTCGTGAGGGATTACTTGAATCGCTATCAAAGCTTCGCAAGCGGATTTATGAAGGATTTTTATATTCATTTGCAGGCTGGCGATCTGATCCTGAAGCCAGGCATGCGAACGGATGCGAGGACCTTCTATGAAAAGTATTACAGCTATGAGACGATGGACTATGAGACTTGGCATACCAATGTGCTTGAGGGATATCACAGCTTGGCCTTTCTGCCGTCAGCTACATTGTGGCAGGACCCCGTGAATCGTGCTAGCCCGACTAAGGTCATCACGTATTTGCAATCGCTTCCAATCTATGAAGTAACGGAAACGCGAGGATCCTTGGTCATCTTGATCAACGAGCAGGAAGTTCAAGAGATGTTCAAGCAGCTTGAGCTGGCCAATGACAGCACGATCTTTATCGTTGATCGTTACAATCAAATCATTGCGTCAACCGACCCTTCGGTTTCGCTTACTGAAGAGATGGCGAAGAAGCTGACGAGCGCTTCCGGCTTGTTTGATTATGAATGGGATGGTACCGATAGCATCATCTCCTATACGGCCTCGAAGCAGGCGGAGTGGCATTATGTATCCATCATGCCTAAGGATCTGTTCATGCAGCGGGTAGAAAGCATGAAGCATATCGCACTCTTGGTTCTAGTTATTGCGCTCGTGTGCGGCGGAGCTACGGCTTGCTGGATGGCCTACCGCCATTATAGTCCGGTAAAGAGAATGGTCGATGCCATCATTCAGAGCAAGCCAAACGATCATCGTAAGACAGGCAATGAATATGAGTTCATCACCGAGTCGATCGAGGGTACGCTGCTCGAGGAGAGGCACTTGAGAAATCGACTTTTGCAGCAAGCTCCGGTGATTCAGAGCAATTTCCTATCTCGTCTGATCAGAGGGTATGTTGATCTGGATCAGGAATCGCTTGATTCTCAAATGGATTTCATGAATATTCAATTTCTATCCGACTCCTTTGCGGTATTTATTGTTCAGGCTGAGGATATCGCGGGCTATGCCAAAGAGGCTACTGAAGCCAAATGGACGCATGTTCGCTTTATTATCTCGAACGTCGGCACGGACATTATCCAAGCCCGTCATCTTGGGTATGCCGTGGAACTGGAGCGCGACCGCATCGCTTTTCTCTGCAACTTCGATCCTGCGCTGGAAGAAGAGCATTCGAAAGATTTGCACGATATGCTCGAGCAGCTGCTTGCCATTATGCATGAGCGGTTCAAAATCTCGTTAACCATCGCAGCGAGCGATATTCATAGAGGGACTTCACAGATTGGGCATGCGTATCTGGAAGCGATGGCGGCCTTCGATTACCGCATGTTCCGCGGCCAGAATGCCATTATTCACTTCGGAGAGATACAGGATGCGACACCGCACTATTATTATCCGATCGAGTTCGAGGTGCAGCTTGTCAACCATGTGAAGAGCGGAGATGCCGACAATGTCGCCAAGCTTCTAGATAATATTTATGAAATGAACTTTAATACGGCAAAAATGACGCTTGAGCTCGGGCTCTGCCTATTTTTCAATATCATCAGCACCTTTCTTAAGATTACCAACACCACGAATAGCGATCTTGATGCGCTGCTAGGCCCGAACATTGATCCTATTAAAAATCTGTTCAACTGCAAGACCGTTGAAGATATGCACCGAGAGACCAAGCGGCTGTATGCGCTGCTTACGGCCTCCTTCCAAACCTCTCAGACCGATCACAGCAAACAGCTATTGCAAGACATTATGGATATGATTGATCTTCATAATCGAGATCAGAATCTAGGGCTAGTCATGATCGCAGATCATTTTGGCATGACGCCGCAATATGTATCGAGCTTCTTCAAGAAGGCGAGCAACCAGAATCTGACGGACTACATTACCCGTGCTCGGATTGAGCTGGCAAAGACATACATGGGAGAGTCCGACTATACGAATGCCCAGCTGGCACAGATGGTGGGGTACACCAACGATGTTGTGTTTATACGCGCCTTTAAGAAGCTCGAAGGCGTAACGCCTGGCAAGTATCGCATCAGTATCCAGCATTCCTCACGCGAACAGGATAAGGAGGCTAGAGTATGAATGCAAGTGTTGTACATGAAGCAGTAAGAGAGACGCATCGCTTTCAGTTGATGGATTCCATATGGTCGAAAGAGAAGTGTGAGCAGGCAATCAACTATGTGCTTCGTCAATTAGATCGAAGTCTTGATGTATTTACTGAACAATTCCCCGCGCCGGCAAGCGTGAATCAGATCTATCCGGCCATTGGAAATACGGAGTGGACCTCTTCCTTCTGGACAGGCATGCTATGGCTTGCCTACGAGGTGACACGAGACGAAAAGTATCGCAAAAAAGCAGAGCTTCAGCTCGAGAGCTATAAGGAGAGAGTGGAGAAGCGCATTGCAACAGAAACGCATGATCTTGGATTTCTCTACACCTTGTCCTGTGTAGCGGCATACAAGCTCACAGGGAATGTGGAAGCCAAGAATATCGCGCTGCAAGCGGCAGATCTGCTTATGGAGCGCTACTTTGAGAAGGCGGGCATTATTCAAGCTTGGGGCAATCTCAATAATCCAAATCAGCGTGGTCGCATGATCATTGATTGTGCCATGAATCTGCCGCTCCTGTATTGGGCTGCAGAGATGACAGGGGATTCACGCTATTATCAAGCAGCTGAACGCCATATTCAGCAAACGGCGGCTTATATCATTCGAGAGGATGCATCGACCTATCATACGTTCTATATGGATACAGAGTCTGGGCTGCCTCGATACGGGAAGACCTCTCAAGGCTACTCCGATGATTCCTGCTGGTCAAGAGGACAGGCATGGGCCATCTATGGGCTGCCGCTCAGCTATCGCTATACGGCGAATGGAGAGCTTCTAGGACTGGCAGAGAAGGTGTCTAATTATTACTTAAACCGATTGCCAGACGATTATGTGTGCTACTGGGATCTCATTTTTACTGATGGGGAGGAAGAACGCGACAGCTCAGCTGCAGCGATTGCGGCCTGCGGTCTGCTGGAGCTTGCGGGACATTTGCCGCTATCCAGCGAATCTCGCAGACGATATGAGAATGCAGCGATGCTCACGCTTGAATCTTTAGCGAATCAATATACGACAATTACCGTGCCTGAATCAAACGGCATTCTTCTTCATGGCGTGTATGGCAAACCTTTAGGGAATGGCATTGATGAGTGCTGCATTTGGGGCGATTATTATTATTTTGAAGCACTGGTGCGGGTCTATAAGAATTGGAAGCCATATTGGTAGAGCCGTTCGATCAACCGCATTCCCGAATCTATTATCTCGTAGAGATAGAAAGACTACCATTAGCAACTAATACAGAGAGATTCAGAATCCAAATTATAGCCATGTAGAATAAGAGGAAGGGGAACAAGCGATGAAGCCATTTACAGCTGTATTGATCGGAGCAGGAGCACGTGGGGCTGGAGGATATGCGCCGTATGCACTTGATTATCCTCACGAATTGAAGTTTGTTGCGGTGGCCGAGGCGAATCCTGAGCGGCTTGCTAAGTTTGCCGAGGCCCACGGCATTCCGAAGGAGCATCAGTACTCCTCTTGGGAGGAACTGCTGCGGCAGCCGCAGCTAGCCGATGTCGCCTTTATCTGTACGCAGGACCGCATGCATTATCATCCCACCGTGCAAGCGCTCGAGAAAAAGTACCATGTGCTGCTTGAGAAGCCGATGTCGCCAGACCCCAAAGAATGCGTAGAGATGGAGCTTGCGGCGAAACAGCATGACCGACAGCTGACCATCTGCCACGTGCTTCGCTATACCCCATTCTGGTCATCCCTAAAGAAATTGATCCAGGAAGGGCGAATCGGTCAAGTTGTGTCTATTCAGCTTAATGAAAATGTAGGCTATTGGCACATTGCCCACAGCTTTGTGCGCGGCAATTGGAACAATTCGGACCGCTCCAGCCCGATGATACTTGCAAAGTCCTGCCATGACATGGATGTGCTCTCCTGGCTGATGGATCAGCCCTGTGTGCGTGTAAGCTCTTATGGCTCCTTGATGCACTTTCACTCCGGCAATGCGCCTGAGGGAGCGACAGATTACTGCATTGACGGCTGTCCGGCTGAGGCAAGCTGTGCTTATTCCGCACCTCGCTTTTATTTTGGCGAGGGCAAGGGCTGGGCTAGACACTTCACAGAAGAGCTTACCAGAGAGAACATCGTGAAAGGCTTGAAGGAAACAGACTATGGACGCTGTGTGTATAAAAGCGACAACAATGTCGTTGATCATCAAGTGGTCAATATGGAGTTTGAAAATGGGGCCACTGCGATGTTCAGCATGAGCGGCTTTACGAGACATCAAGAACGCCGCATTCAGATCATGGGCACCCATGGCGAGCTGCGCGGCGAGGAAGGGCGTATTGTACTCATGGATTTCTTAACGCATGAGACGACAGAGATCAAGATTCCTCCGCAGACGACAGGTCATGGAGGCGGAGACAGCGGCATTGTGAGGAGCTTCTTGAAGGAAGTGAAGCAATACGGTACCAGCGAGAGCCTCACATCTGCGTCGGTGTCCGTTCGCAGCCATCTTATGGCCTTTGCCGCGGAAGAGTCTCGATTGAATAAAGGCAAGTCCATTGAGCTTCGTGATTATTATGAATCCTTAATGAACCAAGAGGTTCAAGTTTAAATCGAAGGCTCAATCTAAAATCGAGCATGGAGGGTGTTTGCTGATGAGCTGGAAAAAAGCAATGTGTACCTGTTTAAGTGTTACGATGATGCTATCCTTTATGGGCAGCATCGTGCTCGCAGAAGAAAGCCAGATCGAAGGGCAGCTTCCGATCCAGCAGACCGCAGCCGAAGAAGCACAGAACAGCTTGGACTCACCTGCACAGCAAGCAGCTCAACAACGACTTCAGCAGGACCTTAAGCAACTGTATCAAGATTTGGAAACGATCCCGATCTATTCGGGAACGGGCGGAGTAGGCATCCTGAGCGACACGGCATTTGCCATATCTGCTCCTGAGGGCATGGCGGGAATTGGAGCAGCGCGTTACGGGAAGGGACGCATGATCGTTGCTGGCAGCACGCAATACGTGAACCTTCAGGCTGGGGCAAGCGAGACTGATCGGACAATAGCCCGCAATGTACTCCAGTGGCTGACTGCGGAAGGGTACCATAATGCAGGTCAAGGCAACAGCCTTACAGGTCGGTATGAAGAGACGCTAGCCAGTCAAGGAAAGAAAAAGATTCAGATCATGACAACGGTTGATCTGAATCTTGATCCCACACTTCCGATTGAGGTTGTAAAAATCGAGAAGTGGGAGGATCAGAAGCTCAATCCGCAGAAAGTTGCGATTGCTTATGTGGATGCATGGGCATCAGAAGCAGACACAGCGGCCTTAGAGCGTTATATGGAGCGCGGGGGAAATATAATACTCGCTCAGAATGGACGCAGTCTTGAGAGCATTACCCGCTCCACACCGGTGGAGGAGCGGGCTCGGATTGGCAATTGGCGGGGAGCCCGTATTAGCGAGCATTTCCCGATCCAGCGCCTCTTGAATAAGGCCGGTCTTAGCCTTATGAACAGAGAGGTGCCTGCGCAGGCTGCACCGCCAAAGCTTAGTGCGGAAGCAGCTGCGAACAGCACGATCCGCTATTGGCTTAAGCAAGGCAAGGCATTAGAGGATGGAACGATCACGTTAAGCGAGCTGCCAATTGGGCTGCCGGGCGCAACCGATACAAAAAAGAAGCAGCTCCTTACCGATCTGTTGCTTGAAACCCTTGAAACCATCACACCCGAGAATTCTTTATATGCTTGGACGGAAGCGGAAGTTAAGCAATACGGTCAGGTTTCATTCCCGATCGTTCGCAATGAGCAGCCATATCGCAATGCACTGCTTAACTTTGCATTCAGCCATTTTACACTAGAGCCGAATCAGCAGCCCTCACCCTATGCTTCAGATTTCCCTGGAGCGGTTCTGAGCGCTGCGGAGAAGGTCATAAATCGCATGGTTGAAGTTAATCTCGACTTCCCCTATGATATGAACTACTCCTTGCGGCTGCCGAACAAGAATTGGGTAAGCACAGGGCTTTATGCTCCTCCAGGAGAGACGATTACGCTGCAAGTTCCGAAAGGGGCGGAGCATGTTTCCGTTCAGATCGGCTCCCATGATGATGATCTCAGAGGATCATCAACGTGGAACCGGGTGCCGCTGCTCGTGCATTTCAAGAAACTGTCCGAAGGAACCGTACAAGTCAGCAGTCCATATGGCGGAATGATTTATTTCATCCCAATGAAGCCCACCCCAGGGGAGAAGGTAAACATCTCCATCAGCGGCGCGGTTCAAGCCGCTTACTATGAGCTAGGAAAGACCACTCAAGCGGAATGGGACGTTATGAGGTCGAAGCCTTCGGCACCAATTGCGGAGCTCAAGAGCAACCGCATCGTGCTGAATGTGCCATCCTCCTTCATCAAGGACGTGGCGAATCCCGAAGAGCTGATGCAAACCTGGGATGAGATTGTTCATGATTCCGATCGATTATCTGGTCAATCGTTAAACGCTCCTCTTCCCCATACTGCTGATCTTTACCAACGCTATTATGTCGTGGATCGCCAGATTACTTCAGGCGCGCTTCACGCAGGTTATCCTATCATGGCGCCACTCGGCGCAGGGAAGGATCTTGTGAATGTGGAATACGTGAAGACGAAGGCATGGGGGTACTGGCATGAGCTTGGTCATGAATATCAGCAAAGCGCATGGACTTGGGGCGACGTCGGTGAAGTGACCGTTAACATTTTCTCATTATTTCTTCAGGAGAAGTTCGGCAATCCATCAGAGCTACTAAAAGAAAAGGACGGCAAGACCTACTACGAACGGGCAATGGAGTTCTTGAATAGCAATGATCCGAGCAAGCGCTATGGTCAGATTGACAATTACGATCGCCTTGTTCTCTTTAAGCAGCTTCAACTAGCTTATGGCTGGGAGCTGTATACAGACCTATTTACCACTTATCGTGAGATGCCAAAAACAGCATTGCCTAAAAATAATCAAGAGCAAATCGATTTGTTTGCCGTCACGGCTTCAAAGCTTGCACAAGAAGATCTCACGGAGTTCTTTACCAAGTGGGCAGTTGGCTTATCGGATGCGGGCAAGGCCAAGATAGAAGCCTTGCAGCTTCCTGATCCTAAGGTTCAGCCGTGGACACTAACCGAATAAGCGCTTCTTAGGTCCAGACGATTCGTTCGATTCAAGATGGTTGTGGGTTTAGATTCGAATGTTCCCAACTGGAATGATTGCAGAAAGCTCCCTTTCCCGTACTACATGATGTAGTGTGGCTGAAAAGGGAGCTTTTTATGATGATGTATAAAATGTATCAGCTTACAAGGTCCAGCGCATAAGAAGAGCTGCTTGAGACAAGCCTCCCCCGAAGCCGTACAACAGGGTCATATTTCCCTTATTAAGCGAACCTGCGCACAATCCATTTTCAATGGCAAGCGGGATGCTTGCGGCAGACGTATTGCCGAAATATTCCACACTCGTTAGAATGCGTTCCACGGGAATATTAGAACGCTCCGAAATGCTTTCGATCATGCGGAGGTTTGCGCTGTGCGGAACAAAGATGTCTATATCCTCAGGCTTATAATCCATAAAGGAGAGGATGCGATCAATGCCCTCAGGGATTTTGCGAAGCGCCCACTTCATCACTTCTCGTCCATTTTGATATAGAAGGGAATCCGACTTCAATGTAATATCTCCAATCACAGGGCTGACAGCAGCTCGGTATAAAGACCCGCCGATATCGCCTTCTGTTAAGGAATATGATGCAATAAAGGATGGTTCTGAATCGAATTTATTCTCCATTATAACGGCACCGGCTCCATCCCCAAATAAGATGCATGTGGAACGATCTGTGTAATCGACCGTCTTCGTCAGTACTTCTGTACCGATAATAAGCAGCTTGCGGTGCATGCCTGCATCAAGGAGCCCAATAGCAAGCTGCATGGCACTGACAAAGCCTGCGCAGGCATTGGATACATCGAGCGCCATACTGTTGTGAAGTTCAAGCTTCGCTTGCACTAAGGCCGCTGTATTTGGAAAGAAGGTATCGGGTGTCGTCGTTGCGACAAGGATCGCATCAATACCATCGAGAGATCCTGGGTAACGTGATTCCATGCTGCGTACCGCTTCTACGGCAAGATCACTGGCATATTGCCCGGCTGCTGCTTGTCTTCGCTCTTTCATTCCTGTACGCTGAACGATCCATTCATCGTTCGTATCCACAAGCTTTGACAGATCTTCATTGGTGATTCGCTGGTCAGGCACATACATGCCAAAAGCTGTGATATGGGCTTTCGTATGCAGCTTCGATAACATGAAACACGCTCCTTTTGGTTAGTATACAATTTCCCAAATCCCTTCCATTTTACCCCATAGAAAGGACAAGTCAATAAGCAGGAGGAAGGTGCATGGAGAGGAAGGATGATGAAGGATAAGATCATTTGGCCCCGAGCATTCTAAGGGATGAAGTCATGACAAATTTGATCATCTTGAAGGAGGCCATTATGAAGATTAAATCCGCTTTCCTCGTTGTTTCTGCAGCATTGATGATGACATCCATGTTTACAGCATGTACGAACAGAGATATGACAGCCAAGGGAGTTCGTACAAACAACGTGACTTACGATGGACGTCTGAACCGTTATGGCACAGGCAATGCGAACACCTACAATGTAAATGACCGCGGCATCTATTCCATGCAGGATCGTGACCGTATGAATGGTCGGTATCCCGTTGATACGTACGGTTATAATACAAACCGTATGGGCGGCGTGAATAATTTTGGTGCAAATGGCATGAACGGAATGAACGGCACTAACGGTATGAATGGAACAAACGGCCTTGGAATGAACAATTACAATACCAATAGTACTGACCGCAATGGGATGGATCGCGGCAACATGCATATGAGCCAAAAAATTGCAGACCAAATCTCTAAGATTAATGGAGTTAACACAGCTAATGTGTTGATTACCGATAACAATGCCTATGTTGCGGTTACGACAGAATCGAAAATGAACACAAAGATGAAGTATGCAGGAAATGACCGTACGTATCTGAACGCAAAAAATACAAGAACGCAAAATGACAATCTCCCTGCAAACCTGAAGTCTAAGATCGCAGGCATCGTCAAAAAGGCGGACCCAAGCGTGAGAAACATCTACGTGTCAGCTGACGCTAACTTCGTAGATCGTATGAACGAGTACGCAGGATTTGTTCGCGAAGGTCGTCCTCTTCATGGATTCCAAGATATGGTCAGTCGTTTGTTCCCAACAAACGCAGCAAACAATCGAGCACCAATGAATAGATAATTGTTACTGGTAACGAATAGGCTAGTCTGCCTGAGCCCTTGCCCTTAAGCACGACCGGGTATATCGACAGGTGCGCTAGCCTATTTTTCTGATGCATCGC
Organism: Paenibacillus sp. 1001270B_150601_E10; assembly: GCF_015558675.1. Classification (GTDB taxonomy): domain Bacteria; phylum Bacillota; class Bacilli; order Paenibacillales; family Paenibacillaceae; genus Paenibacillus_B. The sequence goes on from NZ_JADMOL010000002.1 coordinate 57,230, forward strand.
ACCAAGTGCCTGCGCCTTTCATAGTATAACCTTGACTGTATCCCTTAACCTTGTTATATAACAAAAACTTGGGCAAGGAGGGGTGACACTTGAAGGGTAGCGATCATAAAAGCAAATTCCTGTTGACTAACCGTGAGCGTGAGGTCTTCGAACTCTTAGTACAAGACAAGACGACCCGCGACATCGCGCAGCAGCTCTTCATCAGTGAAAAAACTGTGCGCAATCATATCTCGAATGTCATGTGGTTTGAAGCACACGGCGAGGCTCACTTCGTTTTGTCCGAAATGTGACGAATAGCGGCGAGAATTTCCTTCTTTTTTAGTCATTATTTAACAAAATGTTATTTTTGATATTTCGCTTCTAGAATTTGTCTGCTATAATCGCGGTAACCATAGTTGATATATATGGGGTAATAGCTGTAGATGAGGGATAGACATGTTAAAGAATGAACGTGGATTCGCACTGCCTATGGTGCTGATATTCGCTACGGCCCTTACGCTATTAGGCATCACCTTACTCGGCGTTAGTGTCAATCAAGCGACCCGAACCGTTCAGCAAGAGAAGCGAGAGCAAGCCTTCTACCTGGCCAAGTCAGGTGCAGATGCTGTTGCTTCACACATCATCGATCGTTATAACCCAGTCACCTTGAATCAGACCTCCATACATAACCTCAATCAGAATTATCTGAAGAACATACCTCTAGGCTCAGGCACCTTTAGCGCAACGATTACGAAAGACTTAAACACCGAAGAAGTAAAGATTTTATCTATTGGACAAGTAGGCAGCGTCAAAAACCAAACAGCACTGACACTTGCAATGGATGCTCCAGCAGAGACGATGACCCATGCGATTCTATCAGGCAATAATATCAATACCAATGCATCTATCGTGATTCATAACGGCGGAGATGTCGCAGCCAAGAATCATATCAATGACAATCCACCCATTCATTTCTCAGGTGGCGGGTCTAAAGAGGCCTCATCAACCGTTGACTTTCCAAGTCCGCTGCCTGCACCGGATGTCAGCGAGTGGCCCGTTCTTGGCTTTAAGAACGGCATGAGCATGAGCCAATCGGGTCGATATGATTCGATTGAAGTTGCAGGTTCCCAATCCTTTAATATTGTAGTAAACGATCATCGTGAGATGCATATTGTATTCAAAAACGTAGTAGGAAAAATGGCTGGCAGCTTGAATCAAGGGCTTTTGACGATCAATGTCTCAGGACCAGGCGACGGCATCGTTCATTTGTATATGGACAAGCTCGACTTATCCTCCTTCAATATCATGAATTCGAGCTACAAGAAGGTCATTCTTCATGTCAGCTCATCGATTAATTTAAGTGGGAGCGGCACGCTGCATGGCGTGTTAATCTTCGCTCCGAGCGTCAATTATTCCAATGTGGTCGGCACCTTGCAGATTCAGAGAGGGGCAATGGTCATCGGGGATATTACAGAACTTAAGGGAAGTATCTCTATCCACTACGATGCCGAATTCGCCAACCTGATCAAAGAAACGAGAAGGTATGAACGACATCATTGGAGCTCGGCTTAAGGAGGGGATAGCACTGCGATTTTTAAAATCCGAGCGAGGGTTTACCCTGCTAGAAGTGCTTGCTGCTTTTGTTCTGCTCGCGATGATGGCCACACTCGTGATTGGCATCTTTCTGAACGGCTATAGCTCGATTACGAAGATGGGCGTACGAAGCGAGAATATGCACGCCACACGCACAACGGTTGAGCGAGCGGCAAGCGGTATGACAGAGACCTTATTGGTGCCTAATCGAAATGGCGCGGACAGCCTGAGCATATCAGGCGAGAAAGTTGAAGCGCATATCAATGCTACAATGAGCAGCAAGATTACGCTCTTTATTCCGACGCCTCCCTTATGGATAAGTGGAACGTCTTATACGCTTGACGATAAGGTGAGATACAACCAGGTCAATTATATTTGCAAGATTCCACATACCGCTAATGCCGGCAATGCTCCGGGTATCGGCAAAGAGTGGAGTGTGCTGTCGCCCTAATCGATTAATGCGCTTTAATTAAAGCAAGCCAATACGTTAAGGATGGGAGTGCAATAGTGTGATGCGTTTGAGGCTTGATCAGAGAGGCTTTACGATTATCGAATTGCTGGCCTCCATGACATTATTGATGATCTTTCTAGCCTTGGCCTTTATGGCGTACTCCTTTGGCATTCAATCCTTTCAGAGAGCCGATCAGCAAAGCGAGCTGCAGGATCAGGTACGACTTGCATCGCAAATCATCACAGACAAGCTTCGTTATGCTGACGAGGTAACACTGCTCAGCGCCTGCCCAATCACACCGACAAATGGATTTGAATACATTTGCACAAGTGCTGCTCATGATACGATCCAGCACACCTTTTTAAGTGGGACAGCCTATCAGACTGTGCCTTTACTAACCACAAAGCCTACTCGCACCATGACCTACCACATGAATTTTCAACAACAGGATCTTAACCGATTAACCTACACCATCACGAGCGATCTTGACGATCAACGCTTCAACGTTACATCCGACATCACGCTGCTCAATATGCAGCTTAAGAACATCTCCATGACTACGGATGGCTCAACATCCTTTACGGCCATTGCCTATAAGTCAGCACCTTGAAATCATGAACCAAAGCTCGAACCATCATAAGCGGATATGGGTGATGAAATGATCAATAAATCTCGCAAAAGAATTGGAGATTTGTTAGTAGAGCATGGACTCATTACAGAAGAACAGCTTCAGCTTGCCCTGAAGGAAAAAAAGCCGAATCAGCGCCTTGGAGAAACACTGATGCAGCTTGGCTTTATAACAGAACAGCGCTTGATTGAGGTGCTGGAGTTCCAGCTTGGCATTCCATACGTCAGTTTGTTCAAGTATCCGATCGATACGAAGCTATTAAGCATGATTCCGAAGGAGATCGCAGAACGGAATAAATGCATTCCGCTCAAGAAAGAGGGCAGCAAGCTGTATGTCGCGATGGCAGATCCGATGGATTTCTACGCGATTGACGATTTGAGATTATCCACAGGCTTCCAAATCGAAGTGTCCATAGCGACGAAGGAAGATATCCACAAGGCGATCAGCAAGTACTACAGTCTCGTTGAGAACATGGAAGACCTGATTGGCGAGGATTTTAAAAAGGGCAAGGGCAAAGAAGAAGACACGGTGATCGATGAGGACTCGCCGATTGTGAAGCTTGTCAATCAGCTTATTCTTGCTGCCTATCAGCAGCGGGCGAGCGACATTCATATCGACCCGCGCGAAGGCGAAGTTGTGGTTCGTTACCGGGTAGACGGAATACTACGGACCGAACGCAAATTCCCTAGGAATATGCTCAGCATGCTTGTTGCCCGCATCAAAATCATTTCGAACTTGAATATTACGGAATTCAGAGTGCCGCAGGACGGCCGAATCAAGATTATCCTGGATGGCAATCCAGTCGACCTTCGCGTGTCTACCTTGCCTACGGTGTACGGAGAAAAGGTCGTTATGCGTATCCTTGATCTGGGAAGCTCGGCCATAGACTTAAAGCGGATGAACTTTCATCCCACAAACTATGAGCGCTTCCTTCAGATGATTGGGAAGCCAACGGGGATCGTGCTCATTACAGGTCCTACGGGTTCAGGCAAATCTTCCACGCTGTATTCAGCGCTTAGCGAGCTAAACTCGCCCGAGGTGAACATCATTACCGTTGAAGATCCGGTGGAGTACCGCTTAGAGGGAATCAATCAGGTGCAGGTGAACACGAGCACAGGCATGACTTTCGCGAAGGGTCTTCGGGCCATCCTCCGGCAGGACCCGAACATCGTCATGGTCGGGGAGATTCGGGACACGGAAACCGCAGAGATCGCGGTTCGCGCTTCCCTTACAGGTCATTTGGTACTGAGCACGATTCATACCAATGATGCGATTAGCACGATTACCCGCTTGACGGATATGGGAATTGAGCCGTTTCTCGTTGCTGCTTCGCTATCAGGCATCGTGGCTCAGCGGCTTGTTCGGAGGATATGTCCAGAGTGCAAGCAGATGGAGGCGCCTTCGCAGCGCGAGCGGGAAATATTTGAGAAGAGAGGCATGACGCTTGACGTCATTGCCAGAGGCAAAGGCTGCGGAACGTGCAATATGACCGGCTACAAGGGCAGGATTGCCGTTCATGAAATCCTGATCATAGATGAAGAGATTCGGAGAATGATTATGGACAACCGTTCGATCGAGCAGATCAAGCAGGTGGCGCTAAGCAAAGGGACAATCTTCTTGATCGATGACGGGCTGATGAAGGTTAAGGATGGATTTACGACCACAGAGGAAGTATTGCGCGTTGCCATAGATGATTAGGAGGGAAATGATGGAACGCTTGGATCAACTGCTTCAACTCGCCTTTGAGCAAAAAGCATCGGACGTGCATTTGACCGTTGGGGTCCCTCCAATGATTCGCATCAATGGTGATTTGAAGCAGCACGGCGAGGTGCCACTAACACCGGAGGATACGGTGCGAATGGCCAAAAGCATCATGACAAAGGATCAGTGGGAGGCTCTGCTCGAAAAGAAGGAGCTGGATTTCTCCTTTGGGATTAAAGACCTTACGAGGTTTCGCGTCAATGTGTATCATCAGCGGTCCAATATTGGGATAGCACTGCGCTTGATCCCAACACGGATTCCAGAGCTTGATTCCTTGCATGTGCCGGATACGCTGCAGCAGCTCTGCACAAAGGCTCAAGGACTGATTCTTGTCACTGGGCCGACGGGAAGCGGGAAGTCAACGACATTGGCTTCGTTGATCAACCATATGAACAAGAAGATGCGCAAGCATATCATTACGCTGGAAGACCCAATCGAGTATTTGCATCAAAATCATTTTTCGGTCATCAACCAGCGGGAGATTGGACAAGACTCCCATAGCTTTGCGAACGGCTTAAGGGCTGCGCTTCGGCAGGACCCGGACGTGATCCTTGTAGGCGAGCTTCGGGATTTGGAGACCATTTCGATTGCGATTACCGCTGCAGAGACCGGCCACCTGGTATTCGGGACACTGCATACGCCGAATGCGCCTGCGACGATCGACCGAATATTGGACGTGTTTCCTGCGAACCAACAGGGACAAATCCGCATTCAGCTGGCATCGGTGCTCATTGCGATTCTGTCTCAGCGCTTATTCCCCACGATCGATAACCGGTCGAGAAGAGTGGCGACGGAACTTCTCATCAATAACCACGCGGTCGCGAATCTCATTCGCAACGAGAAGGTGCATCAGATCTTCAACTTTATGCAGACGGGCAAATCGTTCGGTATGCATACGCTCGAGATGTCGATGAACGAGCTTATCGACAAGAAGATCATTACGAGAGAGGTTGCCGCACCATACTTTAGGGAGATGAGTTAATGGCTCAGTTTGAATATGTGGGGCGAGACCGGCTGGGCAAGGCTCGCAAGGGCAAGGCAACAGGGGCGACCCGCAAGGAAGTGGTCCTGGCGCTTCGGGAAAAAGGAATCGCGGTCTCAGATATCGTCGAGATTGAGACCAGCTTTTTGAATCAAGATATCTCTATCGGAAGTCCCGTAAAGACACAGGACTTCGTCATCTATCTGCGGCAGTTCTCCACGCTTATTGTTGCAGGCGTTTCGGTTGCGGAAGCGACGCGAATTCTTGGGCAGCAGACCGCAAGCAAAGCGCTGAAGAAGGCGCTGCTTCAGGTCGAGGAAGAGATACGCTCTGGCAAGCCGCTATCTGTTGCAGCAGCGGAGCATTCGAAGATTTTCCCTCCGATGTTTATCAATCTGGTACAGGCAGGGGAAGCGACAGGAGATCTGGACGAGACGCTGGATCGCCTCGCGACTTATTTTGAGAAGCAGCATTATACGGTTCAAAAAGTAAAGTCTGCGCTCACCTATCCGATTGCGATTACGATCGTGGCGATCGGGGTTGTCATCTTCTTATTGACAAATATCGTGCCGACCTTTGCATCCATGTTCATGCAGTTCGATGCCGAGCTGCCGTGGATTACGAAGATGGTGCTTGCAATCAGCGATTGGATGCAGTCGTTCTGGTGGCTGATCATACTCATTTTGATAGGCATCGTAGCTGGATTTGTTGCTGCAAGGCGCAATCCGACGAGCAAATATGTGCTTGATCACGCGATTCTGCGCATTCCGATCTTCGGCAAGCTGGTCCAAAAGTCGATGATCGCAAGGCTGACGCGTACGCTGAGCTCTCTGTTCAAGAGCTCTGTCCCCATACTGGACGCGCTCACTATCGTGGAAAAGGTCGTGATGAACGAGGTCATGTCCCGTGTGCTGCGTGAATCCAGAACCTCCTTGCAGGATGGAAAAACGCTGTCGGGTCCGATGAAGGATCATTGGATATTTCCTCCGCTCGTTACGCAGATGATCTCGATCGGGGAGCAGTCAGGCTCCCTCGACTACATGCTTGAGAAGATCGCCGACTTCTATGAGAAGGAAGTCGATGCGACGGCGGATTCGTTGAAAGGGTTGATAGAGCCGATCATGATCATTACGCTTGCAGGCATCGTAGGATTTATCGTGCTCTCGATCATCGTGCCGATGTTCGACATCTTCAACCACGTCAAGTAGGTTATAGTGCAACACTATAATAAATAATTGCATGTTCAAGGGAGGAAACAAAAAAGATGGTACAGATGGTCATGAAGAAGGTCAAAAATGAAAAGGGTTTAACCTTGATCGAGCTGCTCGCGGTCGTTGTTATTCTCGGCATCATAGCGGCAATCGCGATTCCTGCGATTGGTGGAATTATCGACAACAGCAAGAAGGATGCGCACGTTGCAAATGCTATGCAATTGATTCACTCAGCAAAAATTGCAACTGCTGGTGATGCAAAAGCACGCCCTGCAGCAAATGGGACACTCTACATTTCGGCAGAATGGTTAATTGAAAAAGGCTATATCGATACATTACGCGATCCAGACGGGGGTACTTATGCTGGTGTTCCTACTACTCCTCCTAGTGGATCTGCAGATCCTAGTTCTACAGCTATTACCTCAGCAGGAGTAAAGGTAACAGCTTCAAACAATGGTGCCCTCACTTATGAGGTGCTATTGGCTAACGCTACTAGAGGGTTTAAAGCTTTTACGGCTGAGGCAAGCGTCACAAGAGAAAATGTTAAATAAATCTTGTTAATAAGCAGAGTTTTATAAGCGCCCCCTTTCGGGGGCTAGACATTTCCACAGGAGGCTAAACCATGACCACACTGTACTTCATCTATGCTGCAATAGCAGGCTTATTGCTGGGCTCCTTTTATAATGTGGTAGGTTTACGTGTTCCGATAGGTGAATCGATCATTCGGCCACGCTCGCATTGCACGACATGTCAACGGACATTAGGGGCAGGCGAGCTGGTCCCTTTTTTTTCTTATCTTGTCCAAAAGGGAACCTGTAAAGGATGCGGCACATCCATCTCCATCCTGTATCCACTGACGGAGATCGGAACCGCGGCTATGTTTGTGTCCATGCCGATGCTTATTGGCTGGAAGCCTGAGGTAATCGTGGCATGGGCGTTAATTTCGCTGCTTATTCTCATTTGCATTACAGATCTACAGTATATGCTTATCCCAGACAAGATCCTGCTTGTATTTGCGATCTTGTTTGTTGCGTTACGGATAGTGATTCCTTCAGGCCCTTGGTGGGACATTCCCCTTGGTGCCGCTGTGGGCTTTTCCTTGCTGCTCCTTATTGCAATCGTAAGCAAAAATGGAATGGGCGGCGGAGATATCAAGCTCTTTGCCGTGCTCGGCCTTGTTTTAGGCTGGAAGGGAGTATTGCTCGCCTTTTTATTTTCTGCATGCTATGGAACGCTCATTGGTGTTGGTGGCATGGTCATCGGCAAAGTCCGAAAAGGACAGCCGATGCCGTTCGGTCCAGCGATTGCTCTAGGCACCATGACGTCCTACTTGTGGGGAGATCGACTGCTGATGTGGTATTTTCAGCTTTTGTAAGCAAATAAGAATTTATGTAATTTCGTACGGGGAATATTAAACATTTTTTGCGATAAACCAGCCTCTAACCACGGTCACTCATCATCGAGAGGCCAACTAGAGGTTATCTCATGATAGGGGGGTGAGGGGATGAAAGCAGTTTGGCCGGATGTTGGAGGCAAGCATCGTCAGGATCGCCGTGGCAAGGGGCTGAAGCTTGCTGAACGCAAAGCGCCTAAAAAGAAAATGGTCAGCCTTGTCATTAAAGATCATGTCATTCGGTATATCGATGCCAAGAGACCTAGTTTATATGGGGCAACTGCCTTTGGAGAGATCTATCTTCCATCAGGCATGGTACAGGATGGGCGCATTGCTGAGCCGGAGAGATTCCGCACATTGCTCAAGGAAAGCGTACAGAAGTGGAAGCTCAAGGATCGGGAAGTACAATTCATCGTCCCGGATTCGGTCGTCATTGTACGCAAGCTCGAAATTCCAGCTGAAATCCCGGATGAAGAGATAAAGGGCTACTTGTATTTGGAGCTTGGGACGAGCATTCATCTTCCTTTTGACGATCCAGTATTTGATATCGATTACATCGAGCGTCATGAAGACAAGCATGAGATCCTGCTGTTTGCCGCACCAGAGCAGGTCGTCAAGGAATATGCACAAATGCTGACAAGCGCAGGACTCAAGCCTGCTGCAGCCGATGTATCTTCTCTCGCTGTCTATCGATTGCTCTACAAGGTCAATGATCGCTTGGATCAGGAACAGGATGCAGCAGCTCCCATGCTGTCGATCCAGTTCGATCTGCAGACGGTTATGGTGAGCATCATTCACAAGCATAAGGTGATGCTGCTCCGACAGTTCAAGATGAACTTGTCAATTGACAACTGGGAAAGAGAGCTCAATAAGCGAGGGGTTCTAACTCCCGTATGGACTGGCGATGAGAGCTATTTAAACTATGAAATTAACGTCATGATTAGTGAGATTCAGCGTGTGATCAGCTTCTATCGCTCGGTGACTCATCAACATGAGGATGAGATCGATAAAATTATTCTAACGGGGGACTATCCGTATCTTGATGATCTGGCGCTTACCATGCAGGAGAGCTTCGGCAAGCTCCCCATTACCTTTTCGAAAGAGCTCTTTGAGACACAGTCAAAGGACTTGATTGAGCCCAAGTATTACCTTGCCTTAGGTCTTGCGCTTAAGGGGGGAGTGTAAAGTGCTAAGCGATATTAACCTGCTGCCCCAACGAGAACAGCGAAGCTTCTTTTTCGTCATCGCAGTCCTTATTCTTGCTGCGATTGTCGTGCTAGGGTCATCATGCTTGATAGTCTATCAATATGTTCTAAAGCAAGAACAGGGACGAGTCGAGCAGGAGGCGAAACAGCTGCAGAAGCAAATTGAAGTTGCAACATCGAAGCTTCTGTTGGGAGTCAGTGCTTCAATCATGGATCAATATGGGCAGATTGTAGAGGCGGTAGAACGGCTTCCGCTGAATACCGGACTCATCATTGACCAAATATCCAGCATGCTGCCTACGAATGGATTTTTTAAATCGTACTCCTATGTTGAGCCAGGCGTCATAAACATTGTGGTGAAGTTCGATAATTCGGCAGAGGCCGCCCAATATGTGCATCACTTAACGTACGCCGAGTGGGTAGACAAGGTTGAGATCAGCTCACTTGTGAAGCAGGAACGTACAGAAGCAAGCCAAGGCGAATATGAAGGTACCTTCTTGGTCGAAGTGAATCGCGAGGCATTCTTGCTTAGAGGGGAGGATGTCCGATGATGAATGCGAAGCAGCTGCGAATGGTGATTCTAATCGCGGCTTCCATAGTGATCGTATTAGGGCTGTCCCTCTATTACATGTACGGCATTCAGCCTATCAAGAAAAGTATTACCGCTAAAAAGGAAGAGCTTAAGACGAATCAAAAAATATTGGAGACGCTTCAAGTGCAGACCCATACCAATCAACAAAGCGAAGAGGATCTTGTTGAGCTCCAAAAAAAGATACCCGTAGAAGCCTTCACGGATCTTCTAATCATGGAGCTGCGCATAAGAGAGCAGGATACAAGCAGCGTGATAACAAACTACTCCTTTGCCACAACTCCAACGACCACGACAGAGCTGTACCAAGTGATCGGTGATCCAGAAGCGGAGGCTGCACAAGGTGGAAGTGCGCCAGCATCTTCTGCTCCAGCCGCGAATACGGAGCAAGAACAAGCAGCTGGTGAATCACAGGCCGAACCGTCAGCGGGTGGAGATGGGTCTCAGCCATCGCAAGCGGCTGCCCTTCCTGCATTGGAAGTGATCAAGCTTGGTGTCAATCTGGAAGTTGAAGCCCCAAGCTATGTAAAGTTCAACAGCTTTTTAAAGTCGATAGAGGCGATGGAGCGGATCATCAAGGTGGACTCCATCTCATTTGATGACACGAAGAATAAGTATTCACTATCCTTTACGACATTCTTTGTGCCAGCGTTCCAAGGAATCGAAGAGCAACTGCCGCCCGGCATATTCCCAGCACCTAGCGGCAAGAAGGTTCCTATTCGTTCCGCTATACCTGTGAGCAATCCATCAGAACCTTAAAGAGGGAGGGTGAATCTGCGATGTCACTTCGCATTTTAATCGTTGATGATACCAAGTTTTTGCGTCTAATGCTTACGGATATTTTAACAAAATCCGGTTATGAGGTTGTAGGTCAGGCAGAGAATGGACTTATCGGTGTAGAGATGTACCGTGATCTAAGGCCGGATCTTGTCATCATGGATATCACCATGCCGGAGATGGATGGTATTACAGCATTAAAAGAAATTCGTGGAATTAATCCCCATTCCGTCATTCTGATCTGCTCGGCTATGAGTCAACGGGATCTAATCTCCAAGGCGCTTAAGGCGGGGGCTAATCAATATGTGATGAAGCCATTTGAGCCTGAACGTGTAAATGAAGTCATTGATGAGGTCATGCCTTTGATTCGCAACAGTCAGGAGCTTGTGCGGAAGGAGCAAGAGGATAGGGAAGCGGCGGAGCGAAAGGCTGCGATGGTTGACCAGGCGGTGCTCGAAACAAGGAATCAGCAGGAGGAGCGATTGTTCACAAGAAGTGCTGAACGACAGGAGACTGAAGCCATACATAGCTCACAAGCTGATCAGCATTACTCGGTAAGGCAGGATTCTTCAGTAGATCAACCTTCTAGAGCTTCGGTTGTGGATCAGACAGGAGATGGGCTTCATCGTACGGGTGTTCAACAGTCGGAGTCTGGGCATAAGTTTGAGTTGGATGTGGAGCAGACGCTGCTAGCAGGAAATGAGGAGGCCAAGCCTGCAGCAGAGGAGGAATTCGGTTCTCTCCTTGAACAACAGCCAAAATTAGAGAACCCGGCTGCGGCAGCATTTGGTGAGGATCAGCGGACTGAAGCCGAGACGTTCTTACCTCGCTTTGGCGATGGTAATGTTCGAATTGAGCATGAGGCGTCATATGAAGATGCTTCAGATTGGGCAAAGCCCCTAACCTCAGAGGAGCTTCAACAGCTTCTCGCCAGCGTGGAAGAAAATGCTGTTGGTGCTAGCACGATCTCGATGTCGATGGATGAGCTTCATACAGAGCCGTTGGCAGCTGAGCTTGAACTCAGCACGGTGCAAGCAGAGGCTGCTTCTGGCATATATGCTGCAACAATAGGCGGCGAGAATTCGGCTCCGTTAGCATCAGGAAAGTCGAGTGACAAGCAGGTACATGGTGATCAAGAGGAATGGTTAGCTGTTGAAACACGCATGCATCCGACAAATGGCGGCACCGATCAGAGGCTGAATGAACAGCAGACGCTTCAACTGTTCTCGTCGGAAGAAGCTTATCATGACGATGAAGAAACAGAGCTTATGACGGCTTCCAGTCAAGCCGCTGCGACAATGATGGAACCGCTAATCGAATCACGGAGCGCGAATCCTGCAAGAATGAATAGCACGGTTGATCATGGCGGTCGATCGGCGCAGGACTTTATCCATGAAAGCAAGGATGAACATTATGCGAGGGGGATGAACATGACAGCATCTGTACAGACTGCGTCGAATCAAGAACGGTCATTTACCAATGACCCTTTACGAATCAATCAGGAGCTTGAACTTGAACTGAAGCGTAAAAAGATGAGGAACGTCGAAAGCAGCATTATGTGCAAATGGAATGACCAACTCGACAATCAGGACGTCAATTATTCGGTGATTTACAATGAGTTCGACGGCACCATTCGGATCGACATGATGACAGGCGATGATCAGAAGGAAAGTATTCAGCTGTCCATGGACGGCTTCTCCTTCCTCATTGGCTGGTTGGAGATGAAAGGCGTTAAGATCGAAAAATATATCTGAGCGATGAGGGACAAAGTTGAGGGGGATGGACATGAAGCCTAAGAAGCTCAAAAATCTAACTTTGTGTGATTCGTATCAGCATTCTCCGGTCACTTCCATGAATAGTGCAAAGCATATTTTCCGTAAAATTGTTCAAGTATACGACAACCGGGAAGACGTGCACGATTGCTACAAGTCGAAAAACATGTTTCAAGCGCTTCAGCAAATTGGCGGAGAAACGATGCTGATCGTTGTTCATTTGGACAGTCAATGGTGGACGCCATGGAAGGGCTCTGTCACAGAGGACGTGTATTATTATAAGGAAGAGGGAAGCAGCGCTTCCGCAATGTGACAATGGAATATCAGAGATTGGATGGAAAGCTGCTCTCTAATAGAGCAGCTTTTTATATTATGATCTGTTAGCCGCAGCAATAAGGATCAAAACAGATGCAAAGTATCTGGAATCGCATAGGCCAAGCTCACCCTCGAATAGGTTGTAGAAACAACCAAGGAGGGATGAACATGGCGAAGGGAAAGCCTCCATTTACGATTCAGGTGCATGAAGGCACACAGGATGCAAGGAAACTACTGCACGAGTTAGCCAAAACAATGATTAAGCGAGCTGTCCATGAATCAAAGGGCAATCGGCGTAAGGGGAAATAGATTTGGATTTCCAAGCATCCTTATTTCATTCATCATGAATTGCATCATAAAGGAGGTTCGCTGGAGATGAGCAAGCATGAGCAGCTTCATCAAGTGCAGGCTGCGGTGTATGTCAGAGTCAGCACGACGAAGGAAAGCCAGCGCGACAGTCCTGAGCATCAGCTTGGCATCTGTCGGGAGAAAACAAGACTGTTGGACTTTGACCAACCCGATGAACTCGTATATGAGGATCGGGATACCGGAACGAGCATTATCGATCGGCCTGCGATACGGCAGTTGATGGATGACGCGAAGCAGGGAGTGTTTCAAGCCGTTCTCTTCGCCTCGTTGTCTCGCTTCTCAAGGGATATGATGGACTCCTTGATGCTTAAGCGGTTGCTGGTTGATTCCCTTGGCATTCGCTTGATCTCTATCGACGAGAACTTTGATTCCTTCATTGATAATGATGAATTCAAGTTTCAGATCTTTGCGGCGGTGAATCAGAAGCAAAGCGAGCTTATTAGTCTAAGCTCTAGAAGAGGGCTTCGCCAATCCGGCTTGAAGGGCAACTTCACTGGAAGCCTTGCGCCGTACGGCTACCGGAAGGTAACCGTGAATGGCCGAAAGACATTGACTCCAGATCCTGAAAAAAAAGAGGTCGTCAGAGAAATATTCCGGCTGTATACCGAGCATCAATTCGGCGAAAAGGCGATCGTTCAGTATTTGAATGAGCGAGCCATTCCATCACCCAAGCGAGGCCTGTGGGGGATTACCACGGTTCAGCGTATGTTGCAAAACGCTGTATATACGGGCGTAACTTTTTTTAGCAAATACGAGATTATCAAGGTCCATCAATTAAACAATCTGCATCATCGAAAAAAGCGGCTTGTGGAGCGGGATCGAGCTCTATGGGAGCAGTCTATGATGGGCGCAACGCACGAGCCCATCATTGAGGAGGAAGTGTTTGAAAGGGCACAGCAAATCAGATATCAGCGCAGCGGAGGCAGACGAGGCGGTGTACGCCGCAAGGTGAATGTGTTTGCAGGGTACATGACCTGCAAGGAGTGCGGCTCTGCGATGGTAAACATGAAGTCCAATCATAAGAGCGGCGGGAGCTACCGTTATCTCGTATGCTCGAAGCGAAGACGGCAGGGGGAAGCAGGCTGCTCTAACGGCTACTACCTCTCGTACGATGCCTTCTATCAGGCGATCAGGGAAAGGTTATCCTCCATGATGCGGCAATTGGCGTCTGTTGAAGAGCTATTGGAGTACTATCGTCAGAAAGAAGGGGAGTATAATCCAAGCGCCCTATGGGGCAGCCGCTTGAAGGAAGAACACGCACTCCAGGCGAAGATCGACCGCTATCGTGAAGCGCTCTACCTGCTTCGAAAGTCCAAACTGGAGGGCAATATGGATGCCAAGCAGTACGCGTATGAGAAGCAAAGGTTTGAAGAGGAGCTTCGCCTCTGTGAGCTTCAATGGGAACAAGGTCAGCAACCTGCAGCTGACCATGAAGAGCAGGGCAGCCTTGAAGCGGATATCCATCGGAAGCTTGAAGGGTTGCTGCGCTTTGATCTACAGCAGTGGGCTTCAACGGAAGAAGCTGAACGGCTTATCCGACATTGGATTGAGCGGATAACCGTGGATCGTTGCGGGCATGTCGAGGTGTATGCGACTTATCAACGACCATGTGCGCTTCAGAACACATCACGAATGTGATGCAGAAATTAAACGTGAAGGGTCGGTCGCAAGCGGTAGTCGAGCTGATCAAGCTTGGGGAGTTAAAGATCTGACAATACCTATCGCCCTGAATGCAACCTTCTAATTCCTTCACCGCACGGATGGCGGTGCGGGAAGGTGGGTCACGATACGCAAGCTGGTTACGCTTGCGTCGAATAGATGACAGCGTCAAGCCTGCTTTCTCAACCTGCTTGGATGCAGTGAGGAAGAAGGCAAGGCGCTTTATTTTTGGCGAAAGCGAACCACTCGCGTTGCTACATTGTCACCTTTGCTCGCCCGACAAATGATCGGATGGCTTGATTGGCTGCTCCAAGCAGGGTGGAGCGCTGCTTTAATGGCGCATACACGATGTGCAATCCTTGCTGATGAGACCGGAGAGCCCGCTGCTTGACGCTTCGCTCTACGGCAGCACCAATCCATCGTTCAAAATGGGCGAATTGATTGCCGATGATGACAAGCTCAGGATTGAACCCATTTACTAGATTGGCTATTCCAATGCCTAAGTATTCTCCAAGCTGTTGGAGGGTATGAAGAGCATCGGCGTCATCTTGTTCCGCACGCTGTATCGCTTCATGGAGACTGTGAAAGGGAAGGCTCTTCTGCTGATCGAGAATGGCCTTCTCTGAAGCGTACAGTTCCAAGCAACCGCGATTGCCGCAGCTGCACTTTCGACCGTGCACATCAATGGTCATATGCCCCATTTCTCCGGAATACCCGGCTGCCCCGCGATAAATCTCTCCATGAATCATCATGCCCGCACCGATTCCGGCACCTGCACTTACATAGATAAGATGCTGTACATTTTTGCCTGCCCCATATTCATACTCGCCTAAGGCTCCTGCATTCGCTTCGTTGTCTACAAGAATGGGGATGGTTGGGAAACGATTCTGCAGCCACTGCTGAAGGGGAATCTGCTCCCATCCAAGGTTAGGCGCGAACAACACGCATCCCTGCTCATCAACCATGCCGGGAGCTCCAATCCCGATGCCGATCACTCCATATGGAGAAGGCGGCGCTTGATCGGTCAGATCTTGAATGGCAAGCGCTAGCTGATCGGTGACCTGTTCAGGATCAGAACTGGACAAGCGTTGATCCAGCTTCTCTAGAACAATCTGCCCAGATAAATCACAAAGGGCAATGGAGAAAGTGCGTACGTCAAGATGAATGCCAATCGAGTATCCAGCATTGCGATTAAACAGCAGAAGCAAAGGCTTGCGTCCGCCGCTTGATTGCCCTGGGCCGATCTCCGTCACGAGCTGCTGCTCGAGAAGATCGCTTACAAGATTCGATACGGTTGCTTTATTAAGTCCTGTAAGCTCAGCGACTTGGGCGCGTGAGATGGGGGCATGTACACGAATGGTTTCAAGTGCGAGCGAAGTATTTATTTTTTTGACCAAGGCTTGATCGCCAGTAATGTTCACCATCATCTTCCTATCTTATCTTTGTTTAGGCTCTAAATGAAGAATGCTATATCTAGTGTAGTAAGAAAGAACGATTCATGCAAGAAATAGCGCTGGATATAAAGATAATCATGTCAGGGATGTCTGTGAAAATGCTAGAAGGAAGCGCCTTAAGAAGGATTGGGAATTGGACGGATAATAAAAGATCATGGATATTGCGGATACTAGTACATGAAAACGAAGTAAAATACTTAGTTTAATGGATAGACAAAGTTGACGGAACTGTGCTAGGATGATCGTAAAATGAAAGCAGGGAGGAACTAGAGCATGGATTACTTTGATAGCGTTACCAATATTGCATTTGAGGGTGCACAATCCACGAATCCTTTTGCTTTTAAACAATACAATCCAAACGAAGTGATTCTAGGGAAAACGATGGAGGAGCACCTCCGGTTTGCCATGGCATATTGGCATACGCTGACTTATGGGGGCAACGATCCGTTTGGTGATGCGGTAATGGAGCGCTCCTTCCAGCGATTCGATGGCATGGACCTGGCAAAGGCGCGAGTGGAAGCGGCATTTGAGTTTATGGCGAAGATGCAATTGCCTTATTTCTGTTTCCATGATCGTGATATTGCACCTGAAGGAGCAACGCTTCGCGAGACGAATCAAAATATCGATGTCATTGTCGGAATGATGAAGGAATATATGACATCCACAGGGCGCAAGCTGCTGTGGAATACGCAGAATATGTTCTCCCATCCAAGATATGTGCACGGTGCAGCAACGACATGCAATGCCGATGTATTCGCCTATGCAGCGGCACAGGTCAAGAAGGGGCTGGAAGTCGGGAAGGAGCTTGGAGCGGAAAACTATGTATTCTGGGGCGGCCGCGAGGGTTATGAGACGCTGCTGAATACCGACATGGAGCTTGAACTCGACAATATGGCTCGCTTGTTCCATATGGCGGTCGATTATGCGAAGGAGATCGGATTCAATGCTCAGTTCCTAATCGAGCCTAAGCCGAAGGAGCCTATGAAGCATCAGTATGATTTTGATGCAGCGTCAACGCTTGCCTTTTTGCAGAAATACGACTTGAAGGAGCACTTTAAGCTGAATCTGGAGGCGAACCACGCGACTCTTGCGCAGCATACATTCGAGCATGAGCTGCATTATGCCCGCATCAATGGTGTGCTAGGCTCGCTGGATGCGAATCAGGGAGATCTGCTTCTTGGCTGGGACACGGATGAATTCCCGACCGATCTGTACAGCACGACGCTAACGATGCTTGAAGTGCTGAAGAATGATGGACTGCACAAAGGCGGCATTAATTTCGATGCCAAGGTGCGCCGAGCTTCATTTGAAGCAGAGGATCTGTTCCTTGCTCATATTGCAGGCATGGACGCTTATGCCAAAGGCTTGAAAGTGGCAGCGAAGCTGCTGGAAGACCGTGTATTCGAGCAAGCAATCGAAGATCGCTATGCGAGCTTCAACGAGGGCATTGGCAAGGATATCGTTACGGGCAAGGCGACTTTACAATCGCTTGAGGCGTATGCGCTGGATCATGAGACCCGCCGTAATGTGTCAGGCAGACAGGAGCACCTGCGGTCCATCTTGAATCAATACATTTGGCAAGCGTAAGCACTTTTATAATTCACAAATAAAATAGGCCATGATCGGTTCAAATCATCCGTACCGCTTTAAAAGGTATATAACGAAACGTAAAGGAGGGGTGAGGGTGTCTTATGTGATCGGGATCGATCTTGGAACAAGTGCAGTTAAGGCGATCATGGTTAGTCGAAGCGGAATGGTGATAGCGGAGGCGAGCCGCGTGTATCCGCTCTATCAGGAACAGCCAGGATATCGCGAGCAGCAGCCGGAGGACTGGTATCAGGGCACGGTGGATGCTGTGTCCGAACTGGTGATGAAGACAGGCGTGCAGGTGGATGAGGTAGAAGGGCTCAGCTTCTCCGGTCAAATGCATGGTCTCGTCTTGCTGGATGAAGAGCATCAGGTGGTGCGGCCAGCCATCCTATGGAATGATACCCGAACGACAGCGGAGTGCAGGGAGATCGAGGAGGGCCTTCAAGATCGACTGCTCGACATCGCGAAAAATCGAGCGCTGGAGGGCTTTATGCTTCCTAAGCTGCTGTGGGTGAAAAAGCATGAGCCAGACCGATTCGCTGCAGCAAAGGTGTTCTTGCTGCCGAAGGACTATGTTCGCTATCGCTTGACAGGGAAGCTTGGCATTGACCTGTCGGACGCGGCTGGAACGCTGCTCCTCGATATCATTCATCGGGAGTGGAGCAGAGAGATTGCAGATAAGATGGGCATTCCACTTGAGCTATGCCCGCCTATTCTGGAGTCAAGTGCAGAAGCCGGACTTCTGCTTCCAGAGGCAGCCGAACAGATGGGGCTCCACGACCAGGTTCGGGTATTCGCAGGAGGAGCCGATAATGCCTGCGGAGCGATTGGAGCAGGAATCATCAAGCCAGGAACCGCGATGTGCAGTATTGGAACTTCAGGGGTCATGCTTGCTTATGAGGAGCGAGTTGAAGCTGATTATCGCGGCCGCATCCATTATTTTAATCATAGTGTGCCTGAGGCTTACTATGTGATGGGCGTGACGCTTGCTGCTGGACACAGCATGCAGTGGTTCAGAGATGCATTTGCAAGCGAGCTGAGCTTTGATGAATTGCTTGCCGGCATTGAGCGGGTGCCTCCTGGAGCCAATGGCCTGTTATTCACCCCTTACTTGGCGGGAGAACGGACGCCACATGCAGATGCTAATATTCGAGGAAGCTTTATTGGATTAGATAGCAAGCATACGCGAATCCAGGCTGCGCGGGCTGTAATGGAGGGAATTACATTTTCGCTGCGAGAATCCCTGGATATGCTTCGTGACAGCAGGAAGGTGATTCAGGAGATTGTCTCCATTGGCGGCGGTGCCAAAAATGAAGCATGGCTGCAAATGCAGGCGGATATATTCGGCGTCGATATTGTGCGATTGGAAAGAGAGCAGGGGCCCGCAATGGGAGCAGCCATCCTAGCGGCTTATGGCTGCGGATGGTTCAGTACCATCGAGGAGGCGGTCAGCTGCTTCGTGAAGGCTGTGGATCGATGGCATCCAGATGCTGAGCGACATGCTGTATATAATGGGCTATATGAGATCTATATAGATATCTACCAAGCTACAAAAGAACTGAACGAACGTTTAGCTCCTTATCGTAATCTAAAGGATTATGAGTAGGAGAGCAGAACTGTCATCTCGCTGCAACGCATGTTGCGGCGGGATTTTTTTATTCCATAGGATTGCCTAGGGCTTCTATGCGTCCATCCATACCACTTGTGGCGAGCGATCATAGAATAATAGGGGCAGGTTGGGAAAAAGGTTTGCAATCAAGAGGAGGTTACCTAGAATGGCTCAGGAAGAAAATAATGAGAATAAGGATGAAGGCTTCTTATTGCCTACTAGCGTGGTAGAGCTACTTATTTCCGACTCTTTTCAGCGAAATGGCGTAACCGTGGAGTCGACACAGCCCATTTCGGATGAGCATAAAGATCAAATGCGTCGGATGATTGACGATTTATCCAGACAAGTAACGCAGTATATGGACGTTCAGAAAAAAAATGAAGAAGAGCGCAAGCGCCTTGTGAAACAAGAGGATTATGAAGCCTTTATGCGGGAGCAGCAGCGGAAGAAAGAGCAAAGCAGAAGGGAACGGTCGGCTCCGGTCCGCCGCGAGGAATCGAGATCTCCAAGCCGATCAGCTGTTAGATCGAAGGAAGAAGGGCTTAAAAAGAAGCGGGACGAAAAAAGAGTCAAATCGTCTGATGAGAAGAAAAAACGTAGAAAAAAAGACTAGTAAGAGATGTAAAGCACCTATAGGTGCTTTTTTTATGTCTAATGAATCTATCAGATTGGGTGTTTGAGATGAGAGATTACCCATGCACGTTTCACTGCTAGTGAATAAGAATAGAGTACAAGGAGGTGGTATTCAATGAATCAAGCAGATCTTCAGCAACGCGCAGATGAGGTCATTGATAATTTCCAAGGATCTGATGAGATCATTGTTATTAAAGATTCATGCGGTGTCACAGTAGAGTCTACGGATACTAAGATTGCAGCAACGCTCCAGATTGCCCTTCAAGCCGCTATCGCCATTGTGGTGAGCATCTCTATTGCAGATAGTGATCGAGCTAAGAGTGTCACACAGGAATTACTTCAAAAGGTGCAGGTACAGCAGCAAACGTTCCAGCGCACCGTAATCGAAAGCTCCGCTAACGTTCGTGTAGCGACAACGAGCACGGATGTATCGTTGAACATTCAGGCGCTTCTCCAAATTTTGCTTGCTCTTGTCATTAAACTGGATGTGTTCTAATCCTACACTTTAGAAGATTAGGGGGATCAAATCATGGGATACGATGTGAAGCATGATAAAAAGAAGCATAAGAAGCACGATTCTAAGCACGACAAGTGCCATAAGAGATATGACGATTGTGATGACGACGATGATGACTACGATGACGATGATTGCGATAAGAAGAAGAGGAAGGACCATAGATGGTCTCCATTCAGCAACTGCAAACACCCGCTAGATTCAACGATTGAGCAGGAAGCTGATCAAGAGATTAAAAATGTTCAAACCTCCTATGAGGAAATTGTTATTCGTGATTCCTGCGATGTGGACGTAACGACAACGGATACGAAGATCGCTGCATCGATTCAGGCGTCTCTTCAGGCTGCGCTTGTCGCTGTAATCAGCATTTCGATCGGCAGCTCAACTCGTGCCGAAGCGATCGTTCAGGATCTGATGCAAAAAATCAACGTTACGCAAAGCAACCGTCAACGCGTATACGTTCAAAACTCGAAGGGTGTAGTCGTTTCTACAACGGACTCCTTCATATCGGTTAATATTCAAGTACTGCTGCAAATCTTGCTCGCCTTGGTCGTTCAATTAGATGTGCTGTAATCGATAAACGCCCACATTCGACCTAGGGAGGAGGGATTCTTTGTGGCGGACATCAAAAATATAGATGACGTTCTTGAACAGTTAAAAGCATACAATGAGCGGAAAATGCAGGCATTGTTTGCGGCAGCGCGTGAGAAGCGGCTTAAGCAGAAACTTGAGCGCGCGAATCATTCGGTTAATGATGCTGTGAAAAAGGTCGAGGAAGTGATTGAAGAATCCGTCGAGCCTAAAGCTAACGAGACGCTTGATCGCTGGAAGTCATTGCTTGACCAACTAGGTAAAAAGTAAGGCATGTACCGATGTGGCATCCTTCTAGACAAGTTGGATCTCTATACGCCATATGAACGGACTGCTTGCTAATAATAAAAAAACGTAAGGCTTGTATCTGGTAGGGGTACAAGCCTTTGTTTTGTTGGACATGTAATGTTGATGTGAAAAAGCTTAATGGAGCACTGTAGAGGAGGAAAATCTAAGTAAAATCAAATAAAAAAGACGAGATGAAATGAGCTCATCCATGTGTCTTTTTGTCTTCTGTATAATCACATATTGTAAACAGGTTATTTAGTTTTTCTGCAGCCATCTGATCTGCAGTTTGGAGGGCATGCTCATGTATGTTCATTGTGGTGGTAATGTTAGTGTGCCTCAAACGTTCAGAGATGATCTTAGCGTGATTGCGTTGCTATCGAATGTTAATGCCTTCTTCGAGTAACAAACTTCTCCTCTGAAATAAGCCTCAATCTATCTAAGGTTTCAATTTAACTTGATACGTTCAACAGAGGTTGGACGCTTAATATCGATGGATGGGTAAATCTCTTCAACTATAAAGTACGTCTCCTCGATGATACTCTCATCAAACTTTACAATTACAGCGTCTATGTAACGTTCTATTGTGCCTTCAAGTAATTGGCTTACTTCAATTTTTACGTTTCGCACTTTGTAAACTTTAGGCCATTCATCATTTTCGAGCTGGTAAAAAGCCACTGGCTCGCCATTAGCTCTTTTCATAACATCAATTCGTTCCGCATCACTTAAATGTATTTAGTATTATGTCGTCGAAATCAAATGAGCAAAGAACGAACATTAACTGAATCAGCTCAAATCAATAAAGTAATAATGGTTTTGATTGTTTTCATAATCTTGAATTTACCACCATTATGGTACTTGCCTCAATTTCGTATAACGTTCAATGTATTCACGAGTCCGAGAGGCTTAAAGGAGCGTCAGCGACTGGGTCGAAGACTTAGCCTCGCAGGATTATCAGTTCTTTGATACATCATTTCAGATAGGGTAATATATATTTAAGAAAGACCAAGTGGGGAAACACATGGTCCATACAATTGGCTTGGATGGGTTTTCCCTTCTAAGTCAATTCGGGATATAAACCCACCTTGGGCGGTCAACCTTGGGGTGGGTTTTTACTTTCTCTTGTTGTTATAAAAATCATAGAGTTTAGTTCTATGATGAATAATATGATACTTCTCCCCATTTAATATTAACTTTTTCGTCACCTGTGTTAACGAACTTTATTTTGACATTTTTAATGTGTACTCCATAACTTGAAACCCATCCGGTTTTATTAACATAAGTGTCTTTTCCAAGGTACTCTCCTGCACTCGAGTAATATTCTATGTCGAATGATGCAGTGCCGATGATCTCAACATCTACACCCGAAACACTGTAAAAGGTATTACCGCTGTTTACCCAAACATAATTGCTAAAAGACGTGCTTCCGAAAGAGTATGTTTTCAAATCACTTAATAGATTGTTAACTGTACCTGAAGTGGTAACTACATCAGTGTTTGTAGGCAATGTTGAAGGAATTACTTCTTGTGCTTGTACTTGAGTGCTGGATAATAATGTGAAGGCTGCAGCAAAAGCAACTGCAATTTTAGAGAGATTATTCATGCTTATGTATCCTCCTTTTAAATGTCAATAGTAATAAAACTAATAGATACGTAGTTTAGGAACTATTCAATAGTGGCCACTATCAAAATACATTCTTGTTTAAATATTACATTATATTACTTTATTTTACAAGTTATATATTGGGGTGGATATACTAGATTTTTATTCTAAAGATTTAGGAGATACTAACAGATCATTTTTTACGTGAGCCAAATATATACATTATGTTGCGGGATTTTTTTTATTTTTTTCGAAGTGTGACGATGATAGGAGGAGGATGGAGAGTGTCTAATTTATCTGACATAATTGGACTGGATGCTAAAATTCCCGGCTAGCCTTTTGCCCGCCGGGAATTTTAAAATAATCCTCAATCGTAATTATGCTGTGGTAATATTTTTATTTAAATCTTGTACAAGCGCTGTTGTCTTATTGTAAACATACCCTAGTTATTAAAATCTGAATTCTCGTTTTTGGAGAACGCCAGTTCCTTAAGCTTTTTATTAATTTTTTCATATTCTTCTCTATATTTTCTCTGTTCTTCAGCCAGTTTATCTGACTTACCCTCTTTAGTTAGCTTGGCAATTTTCTCTTCGTACTTTCATCCAGCTCGGTTCTCTTTTTAAGCAGCTTCTGCTGTTTGTGCTCCTTCTCAGCAGCAGATGTGGATTGCTCTGTTTGTAAATGATTTCCTCTTTGCGCTAATCTGCCGATTGCAATGTTTAGACCTGCTTCAACCTTCTTTTGTATATCTGCAGATTTCTCATCAATTAGTGCCGATGTTTCGTTTAAAACCCCACCGGCAAATCCCTTTGCATCTGAATGGATTTTCTCTTTAAAAGTACTCATTTCTGACGCTACCTCCATCTCGTTTTTGATATTTTCAATACTATTGTTAATAAAAAATCTTGTTACAAAAGCCATGTCTTCTACTGGTTCTTTCATTCCGCCCTCAATCCATTTTTGCAAAATGCCCACAAACCCTGTGATAATATACTGCGATAGATAGTGTGTTAGAAATTCGTTTTCGCAGTTTATCAACGCCTCCCATTCATGTTTAAACTTATTTTGTATCATCTTACTGATGCGCTGCCCGGTCGTGATACCACCGTTTTTATTGATCAACACCAGGCAGATTTTAGCATTTTGCTGGAAATAGAAGAAAAGTTCTGTAAACAATCGCAATGGGTCTGCCTTAATCGCTTCATAGGTATATCCTTTTAGCAAGTTTGAAATTTCTATAAATATTGCATCTTCTGCTTGGTCCAGCAGGTCATATACGTCGGTATAATGCTGGTAAAAGGTGCTTCTGCTGATCTCTGCTAAATCAATGATTTCCTGCGCTGTAATATGACTAACTGCTTTTTCTTCCAGCAATTGCAAAAACACATCGATTATATTTTTGCGCGTCTTAACAATTCGTTTATCCATATCTCCTCCAATGAATTTATCGTACAAATGTACGATAACATACACTTGTATGATTATCAATATTGTAGATCATTGTAATTTTTCCATATTCCACAATTTAACCGCTAAATATTTTTCCCCAAGCGCTTTTTCGTACGTAAAATAGACTACTTATGAATGACCTTCATCTTTTTCTCAAAAACCGGTTGTCGTTGTTATAATGCCCCAAATGTTCAGGAATGATCTCAGTACGTGGATGAGCTATTGAAACTCATGCGAGAATGTGGCTCACCTGGAGAAGAATTTATATTTTTTTTTGTTGGACGAACGAAGAGCATTTTTCTAAAAAGGAGAAATCATGCAAATCATTGATCTGAACTCCTATGCTGCCATTGATGATTTCGAAGCAAAGGATAAGAAATTTATCCGATTTAAGCGTAGGATTAGGAGTGAGATATTTAAGTTAAATAAGTTAATAAAAAGCCGGAGAGTGTGAACTCCACGGCTTTTTTACAATCATCTTACCGATCACTTTTCTGTTCGAAATGAGATGGATGCACCATCGCTGGTTGCAATAATAGTTCCCTGCTTATCGGTTCGATACACGGCTGCATTGGCCTTTTTAAGACGATTAAGGATGGTCTGCTTGGGATGGCCATACTTATTGTCCTTGCCTGCACTAATGACAGCGTATCTCGGCTTAACAGCGTTTAGAAATTCCATCGAAGTTGAGGTGTCCGACCCATGGTGGCCAACCTTAAGGACATCCGCCTTTAAGAAGCTGCCGCTGCTTAGCATGTCGGCTTCGCTTTTGCTTTCTGCATCTCCCGTGAATAGGAAAGTTGTATCCTTGTATGTAACACGCAATACAGCGCTCCACGCATTTAGATCTTTGCCGTATTCGCCAACGGGTGCGATAAACGAGGCTTTCAATCCATCGGATGGGAGTTCAAGCCCTCCCTTCGCAGATTTGATTTTCAAGTTTCGATTTTTAACGGCTAGCAGAAAGTCCTTGTAGGTTTGGGTGGTATGTGAAACCTTCGGTGCGTATACCGACTTTACAGGTATCGCATTTATTACCGTATCGAGACCTCCGATATGATCCGCGTCAGGATGAGTAGCGATAACAGCATCGAGCTCCTGCACGCCCGTCTTTTTGAGATAATCCACGACCGTGTCGCCCTTGTGATTGTCGCCTCCATCAATGAGGATGTACCTGCTGTCTGGTGTCTTAATCAAGGTCGAATCCCCTTGACCGACATCGATGTAGTGGACTTCAAGCTTCTCGGAGCCGACGGACTGAGCATCCATCTTCTCTGGTGTTGTCGAGGCATTCATAGGGGATACCTCTTCGAGCGAGCAGCCGAGCATAGTTACTACGGTTAGTAGCAGTGCCAGTGATGTTAGTAAAAATCTTTTCATAGTAACCTCCTTACTACGTGCATTGTAACATAGAAAGAGATGGGAGGGGCTGCTTGCTAACAGATCGGGTCCATAGACCTCCTATTAATCAATGCTTGCTTCTTTTACTTTGAAGCCATCGCGAGAATCGACGACAGTTGTAATTTGAAGCCCGTACTTGTAATCTCAATGTTCATCTTCTTCTCCCTTTGAAAATGCTCCACGACCGCAGCCTTTGCTTTCAGTTACAAGGCAGCATCACGATTACAGTGGATACAACCATTGTGGAGCAGTTACAGTGATGCTCGTTCAATAATGCGATGCGGAATTACGATATCTGCATTGACCTGCACGCCTTGGATTTGCTGAATTAACGTCTCAGCGAGGGAACGACCGATTTCCTCGATCGTATAGTCCACTGTCGTTAGCGCCGGCTCTACATATTCCAACATCCCAATATTATCGAATCCCATAATGCCAATCTGATCAGGAACGGATATGTATGGCTGCTTTAATATCTTTAAGATCTCCAATGCGAAAATATCGCTGGTACAGAGAATCGCGGTCTTTTTTGACAACGATGGAAGGAGTTCTATTAGATCTTTGATATAGTGCTTCTCCCGTAACACCGTGCATGACATCGACGGCAGCTGCTGAAGAGCGGCCTGCAGTCCGACATAGCGCTGCTTGGGTACATCAATATTCTCTGTTCCCTCATATTGAAGCGGTGGACTTACGTAGAGGATATGCTGATAGCCTTTGGCGGCCATATACTGCACAGCCTCTTGCACGGCTCGTTGATCATTGATCCATACATGTGGGATGTGCCTGGATACGCGATTCCCATATGTAACGATAGGGGTGCGTGTCTGGTGAAGAAAGGACACGAATGCTTCCCCCTCATTGATGGGGTTCAGGGCAAGGCCGTCGACACGCCGATCCATCAGATGATGGATATGCAGCTGTTCAACGTGCTTGTCTTTGTGGGTTAGCGCAAGATATACGAAATAACCATGCTGTCTTGCGACATCCTCGAAGGCATGGTACAGCTGAGCGAAGATGGGGTTATGCATATCAAAGGTCAGCATGCCAAGCGTTTTTGTTTCTCCTTTAACAAGACTCTGCCCCAAATAATCAGGGCGATAGCCCAATTCCTCGGCTGCCTTTAGGATGCGTGCTCTCGTCTCTGCCTTAATGCCGGGGCGATTGTTCAGTGCGCGATCAACCGTTCCTCGCGTGACCCCGCATTGCTCGGCAATTTGCTTGCTTGTGATTTTGTTCAACATAACCACCGCTCTCTCGTTCTATTGGCAATATCGTATATCAATCTGGATGAAGGGTCAATTTGTGCACGTGAACGCCAAGAGAAAATTGAAGTGAACGTGTTGGTTTACAGGGCATGAAAGTATTGATACAATAACTCCGTGCACGTGAACGATAAATATAATCATCTATGCGTTAAATCGATCGCGCTGTTTTCTACGCATCTTACTTCCCTAACGAGTTTGAATTACGACTATTCAAGTGACGAAAAAAGAAAGCGCATTCTCCAATTCATTCATCTAAAGGAGCTGTGAGTCATGAGCAGATTCACCTATAAAGGGGAACGAGCAAAGGAGATCTCATTTCCTCTTGGCGGCATAGGATCAGGCAGTATCGGATTGTCAGGCTGTGGCCGCTTGATTGATTGGGAGATTTATAATCGGCCTAACAAGCAGAGCGATAATTATTTCAGCCACTTTGCGGTCAAAGCGGAGGCAGATGGCGAGCTTGTAGATGCTCGTGTGCTGCATGGCGATCTCCCTCCAAGCTACATGGGGAATATTCGATATCGGCATCATAGTGGGTATGGATTCGGTCCTAATCGCTCTACGCTTGCTGGGGTTCCTCATTTTGAAGACCTGACTTTTACAGGAGAGTTTCCGATCGCGAAGCTTGTGTTCAACGACCGGCAGTTTCCTGGAAAGGTACAAATGACAGCGTTTAATCCATTTATTCCATTAAACGATCAGGATTCCAGCATACCGGGTGCTTATTTTGATATCGAACTAACGAATACTTCAGATCGTGCGCTTGACTATACGGTTGCTTTGACTGTGTCCAATCCGTTCATGGATCAACAGCGATATTGCAAATATACATTTGAGCAAAATATTCATTGGATCAAGCAATCTTCCAGCCTGTACA
This sequence comes from Paenibacillus sp. 1001270B_150601_E10, assembly GCF_015558675.1. GTDB lineage: Bacteria > Bacillota > Bacilli > Paenibacillales > Paenibacillaceae > Paenibacillus_B. The sequence goes on from NZ_JADMOL010000002.1 coordinate 85,187, forward strand.
AGAATGATGATCCGAAATTCGGTGATATTACAATCGCTACGGATGCCGATGAAGCAAGCTATCAGGAGTATTGGTATCGCGGCGGCTGGTTTGACAATGTCGAAATGTTCTGGAATGATTTTGCGACAACGGGGAAGCTCAAGAGCCGACATTATGAGAGTGCCCAGGCAGAAGCAGCCTCTGAGCATACGGATCACAGCACGCTTGCCGCTCATGTGAAGCTGTCGCCTGGTGAGAAGCGTTCCGTTCGCTTTATCATAAGCTGGAGCTTTCCGAACTACACGAATTATTGGAACCCTGAGAAATGTGAGGGGAAAGAGGGAGCATGTGATTCCACCACAATTAACACCTGGAAAAACTATTACGCTGCTTTATTTGCGGATTCTACCGCAAGCGCTGTTTACTCTCTTCAGCACTGGGATCGTTTATATGACGAGACGCTGAAGTTCAAAGAGGCCTTGTTTGCGTCAACCCTGCCTCCAGTTGTTCTTGAGGCTGTATCGGCGAATTTGTCTGTGCTTAAATCTCCGACCTGTGTCCGGCTAGCAGATGGTTCTTTCTATGGATGGGAAGGCTGCTTGGAGGACAGCGGCTCTTGTGAAGGCTCCTGTACGCATGTGTGGAACTACGCTTATGCTTTGCCGTTCTTATTCCCTAAGCTGGAACGATCCATGCGTGATCTGGATTATCGCTATAACCAGCGCGAGGATGGGCGCATGCAGTTTCGATTGACGCTTCCTCTTGGCAGAATGGCTTACAATCATCGAGCTTGTGCAGACGGTCAATTCGGCGGAGTGATGAAAACGTATCGCGATTGGAAGATATGCGGGGATACTGAATGGTTGAAGACCCTATGGCCAGAGGTCAAAAAATCAATTGAATATGCTTGGGCAGCAACAAATGAGGATCAATGGGATGTGGATCAGGACGGTGTGCTGGAAGGCCGTCAGCATCATACCTTGGATATGGAGCTGTTTGGACCGAACGCATGGCTGAACGGGTTCTATCTCGGCGCCTTAAAGGCAGGAGCTGAAATGGCGCTAGCACTTGGCGAACCTGCTACGGCGCAAGAATACCTTAATCTATTCACTAAAGGAAAGGCTTGGACCAATCAGTACTTATTCAATGGCTCCTACTATCAGCAGATGATTAATGTGAAGGATAAAGCTGTACTGGAAGTATTCGATGATGAGGCGTCAGCCGCATACTGGAATGAAGAAAAGCAAGAAATCAAATATCAGGTGGCGGATGGCTGCGGAATTGATCAAGTCGTGGCCCAGTGGCACGCCAATTTGATGGGTCTAGGTGAAATCTTTGATCCTGTGCAGACGAAGAGCGCTCTTGCGTCGATCTATAAATATAACTTTAAGAAAAGCATAAGAGAAGTGTTCAACCCTTGCCGCATCTACAGTCTGAACGATGAGGCAGGTCTTATGATCTGCACGTGGCCAGAAGGCACAAGGAAGCCAGCCGTTCCGCTTACTTACGCGCAGGAGACGATGACTGGCTTCGAGTATCAGGCGGCCATTCATATGATCCAAGAGGGACTTGTGTCAGAAGGGTTTGAGATCGTTGAGGCGATTCGCGATCGATTCGACGGCTATAAGCGGAACCCTTGGAATGAATTCGAGTGCGGGAGCCATTATGCCCGCTCCTTGGCCAGCTATGCGCTGCTGCCTGCTATTAGCGGCTTTGAATACAATATGGTAGAGGGCATGATCGGATTTGATCCGGTAGGTTCGGCGGATGAATTTCAGACCTTTTGGTCGCTGGATGCAGGGTGGGGGACATTCACAAGAACGGCGGATCAAGTGATGCTCCATGTGCTGTACGGCACGCTCTCGCTTCATGCTTGGAGACTGCCGTTTTTAAGTGAGCGATCGATCACATCGGTCAAATCAGAGCAGCAGCAGCTTCATTATGCGTACATGGAAGGCGCTATCCTGTTCGATCAGCCCATCCAAGTAGGTGCGGGAACAAGGCTTATGATTGAAATTGCTGCAGGTGAATAAATGGAAGCAACCTCATTTAAGACATCAAAACAATAAAATCAAAATAAAAGAAGCCTTCAAGCCATAATGTTGCGTGAGCTTGAGGGCCTCTTGTTTTTTACATATTCATCTAAGCCTCTTATTCGTTCAAGTAAGTCGTAACCCGGTTCTGAATGAGATGAACCACTTCCTCGATTGCTTTCTGACCGGCAAAGTAGGCTTGGGTTTCTTCCAGAACAATATTGAGCACCTTATTATCGCTATCTTTATTGGTATTGGCCTTTTCTATCAGTGGACGCAACTGCTCCAATTCCTTACTCTTCGAAGTTGATGAATCATCGTTAGCGTCAGAAAGAATCGATCCATTTTTCACTTGATCAATAAGCTCATCGAATTGCTTGTTGTAAATGGCTTTGCGAATCGGCAGCCCTCGCAAATCGGGTGATTGCTGCATCTCGTCAGATAGCAGATATTTGAGAAATTCCCATGCCTCTTGCTTAACTGGAGAGTTGTTGTTCAGTCCATATGAAGCAGCACTAAAGGCAATTTGGTTATGCTTTTTATCCATGGACGGTGTCATCAGCGTTTTGTTGTTAGAGAAGTTGGTATAATAGCTCATTTTCATGATCGACATATTATTAAATATCGCATGCTCATAATCGACGGTTTCCTCCGTCAGTGTACCATTTCTATACATGCTTTGAACTTGTTCAATCAGCTGCTTGAAAAGAGGTGAATCGAAATGAGCTTTTTTGCCAGTAGCATCGACGAGTTGAACATAGTTTTCACGCACTTGATCGTACAGATAAAATTCAGGTTTGTTGTTCCCGCCCGCATAGTAATCAGGTCCAAGCTTCTCTTTGACTTGCTGCGTAATTCGGTCGAGGTCTTCCCATGTCCAAGGCTCGCTTACCGTTGCTCCAGCCTGGTTCAAAATCTCTTGGTTGGCTTGCGTTGTGCTTATCGCGACACCGATCGGAAGGGAATATAGGCCATCCCTGATCTCCATGGCATCCCATATATTTTGAAAGAATTGCTCTTTGTCAAAATCAGGATCCTCGCTCATCATATCATAAAAATTGACGAGCAGCTGCTTGGCTGCATATTGTTCAACCGGAAGACTACCCATCGTTAGGATGTCAGGGCCTTTTCCAGACATCATCTCCGTGTTCACGGTACTCACATACTTTTCAAATTCTTCTTGAGTCATTCCAATGCCCATTTGGTTTTCACCAAGCTCCTGGGTTTCGCGATAGGACTTGATGACAATATCCACATCGGGGTGCTTTTCTTCAAAGGCGTGCTCCGCATATTCTAGAAATCGATTCGATTCCGTGACTGAGATGACGACCGTTTTTTTTTCGTCTTCATTTTTTTGGGCTTGATCTTCGGTTCCTGGTGCACCGCATGCTGCAAGGAGCATAGGGATGATGAACAGGATAACCATGCTTTTTTTATAAACGCTTGAATGACTTAATTTCATTCTTGAAATTCTCCTCTCCATGTCATAATTGAAGGTTACAGGCGAACCCGGTCCCCTGCTTGAAGCGGCTCTGATGATTCTGTGATAATCTCATCTTTTATTGTCAGTCCACTGACCAGCGACTGTTCTCCGGAAGAAGCAATCACTTTGACGTAAACTTTCTTAACCGTATAGTCATTGCCGAATGCGCCAAGCTGTTCTTCAACGACGAGGACATATTTCCCGTCCTTATCCTGCTTGATCCATTCATTTGGAAGCACATGACCTTTCCCTTTAGGACTGCGCAAAATGTCGATTTCTGCCTTCATTCCTGGCAACAGCTTCATGTCCTTTGGTCCTTCAGTGATCGTTATCGTGACCTGGAACATGGAAGAGTCAGGAGTCGCGCTGCCTTCTGGCTTTTCTTTTTCTCCCGCGACATTCTTACCGACACCAGCAGCACCGAAGCTGCTCGCCGTACGCTCGGCTCCCAACGCGATCGACTCAATATTTCCCTTGACGCGAGCGGATTTTTTACCTTCAACGAGCTCTACTTCTACCGTCTCTTTTTCTTCTAACCATTTTGCTTGTTCTTCCGTTAAGGAAAAGGTAAATTGATAGCCTTCCGCTTGTTTGACAAGGGTTAGAATCGATTGCCCTGAAGATGGGGCATCGTTCTTGCTTGCCTTGACTTCGGTGATGATTCCGTCATAAGGGGCTTTGCTGTATCTTTTTTTCTCTATATCTTGAAGCAAAGCTTGAAGCTTGCGCTGGTCGATGCCAAGATCAATCTCATATGATTCGAGACCCCGCTTGGCCTCTTGTATTTTTTGTTCGTCACCTTCTACTTTTGCAGCAATATAATCGCTTTTAAGCTTGTCCCCATTCAGTTTTTTGAGCTTGATTCCCGCCTCTATGTCCATCTTTCCGCGTTCAAGCTCAGATGTGTCGTATACAACGAGAATGTCGCTTTTGGAGACAGCGTCTCCTTCCTTCACCCGAATATCGAGGATAGGCAAGCCGTTTGAATTGGTCGCATCATACTGCTCAAGCGCCTTCAGTTGTCCTTCTCCTTCAATTTTCGTTTGCAGCTTGTCTGCGGATGCTTTTCCAGTAATGGCTTTTGGAAGCATTAGATTCTGAAGCGTGCCGCTAAGCAGGGTTAGCAAGACCATCGCAATACCAAATAGGATCAGAAGCCATCTCCACAACTTGCTGATCTTAGGATTTTGTTCCATGCGGGTTCCTCCTTTCTCTACAATCCTGCGTTTTTCCTTATCCAGTTACCCTTTTATCCCAGATTGCTGCACGCCTTCAATGAAGTAGGGCTCAGCATTCAAAAAGAGAAGCACCATTGGAGCCATATACACCATCGAGGCTGCGAAGGCAATTTTGAGACTGTCTCCGCGGAGTCTTGAGAGATATACGGATAAAGGCTGCTGCATCGCATCTTGCAAGAAGATGAGCGGCTGCTCGACCATATTCCAGTAATCCACGAACAAGAGCAGGATTAAAGCGATAATCGCAGGGCGTATCATTGGCAATAGAATGGATAGAAAGATTCTGAAATGCCCGGCACCGTCAATTTTGCCTGCTTCGATATAGGCATAAGGAATATTCATAAAGAATTGCCGCAGTAAAAAGACACCGAATGCGCCAAAGATTCCAGGTCCGATAATAGACAGCGGCGTATTAATCAAGCCGAGCCAATCCGCGACAATGTAATTTGGCACTAATGTGACTTGGAACGGCATTAGCATCGTGATCAGGTATGCATAGAACAGCGCTTCTCTCCCTCGAAACCTTAGCTTCGTTAACGCATAGGCGGCAAGGCTGGCTACAATCGTCTGTCCGACGATGATTGGAACGACGAGCAGGACAGAGTTCCAGAACATGCGCAGGAAGTGAACGTTGTCGATTAAGATGTGCTTGTACTGCTCGAAGGATATCCAATCCGGAATGAGTTTCAAGTTAATGAAGCCTGTGGCTCCGGACTGCCCAAGTGCTGCGTAATTGCGCTGGATTTCATCCCCAGTCATGATAGAGTTGACTGCGGTAAGCACAATGGGGAGCAGAAAGATGCATGCAGGAATTAACAGTACGAGTGTAAGCAGGCCCCGAGTAAAGGACTTCTTGGATGCTTCGCTGGTTTGGATTCCGGCTGCTCTTATCATGGGTGTTCCTCCTTTCTATTGGCTTAACCTATTAGTTCATAAAGCTGCGGAACCATCGTTCTGCACGGAACAATAATGTCACTACCAGCCATATGGCTAACACCATTAATACAGCCGCAGCGGTCAGCTTCTGGATGTCTATGGATGCAAACATATTGTTCATATAATGCTGAAGCTGGTAAATGCTATCATGCGGATAATCTCCCGCCAGCAGGTAGGTTTCCCGGAACACTTTGAATGATTGAACGATAGCCATGATGGCGACAAAGATCAGTGTCGGTGTCAAATAGATCATCGTAATCTTTAATTTCGTCCATGTTGTTCCTGCTTCAATATCCGCCACCTCGTAGAAGTCTTTAGGGATTTGCTGTAAGCCAGCGAGTATAAGGATGACGTTATAGCCAAGGTTCTTCCAGAGATATAAGAACAGGACGATCCATCTGGCGTACTCTGATTTGAACCAATCGATTCGAGCCCAGCCGAACCACTCGAATAGATGATTCATGGCACCGTTCCATTCGAAGATGGATTGCCAGACTAAGACAATGGATGCCACAGGAACAACCAGTGGAAGGACATAGGAGGTTCGAAGGAATCTCCGTATGAATAGCTTGCTGTTAAGCGCCATGGCTACCCATAATGCACTCATCAGCATGATGGGTACACTGACGGATGTAAACCAAAAGGTGTTCCATGCCGCTTTTCGGAAAGATTGGCTTTGTATGAGTTGAATATAATTGTCTAACCCTACAAAGTGGGCTGCCTTTGAGCCGTCTTGGACAGCGTACACCATCCCCATGATGAAGGGGATGATATAAAAGAGCATGAACCCTATTAGGCTTGGGGCGAGAAAAATCAGCGCGATGACAGGATCGCGCCGAAGCTTAGGTTGCAATCTCATGTTGGTTCCTCCATAATGGGGTGTGTATTTTTTGGACGGATAGATCACGCTTGTCTCGGCTTGCAGGAAACACTATATCTGCCTTGTGTGTCATCTAGGTGTCACATATATAGAAAGGAAGACGATGAGATGGAGCAAAGGATAACGATCCTCATTGTTGATGATGAAGCGCTCATGAGGGAGCTCATTGCGGATTACTTAGTTGATGAAGGATACAATATCCTGCAAGCGGAAAATGGGACGGAAGCTTTACGGATCATGAAAGAAACGTCTATTGATCTGGTTATACTTGACATTATGATGCCAGGAATGAACGGGTATGAGGTGTGCTCGAGGCTGAGAGAGTTCTCCGATGCGCTGGTCATTATGCTGACAGCAAAGTCAGAAGAGGAGGATAAGCTTGCCGGCTATAAGTGCGGGGTGGACGATTACATTACAAAGCCTTTTAGTCCAAAAGTATTGGCGGCAAAAGTCGGGGCTCTGGCAGAACGATTCTGCCTGCTGGATATAAAGCCAGAAGAGGAAGAACCCGAGAGCTTTGACCTTGATGAACAGGCGCGAGAGCTTCGGATTCAGGGCAAGGTCATCCTTCTTTCTTCCAAGGAGTTCGAAATGTTAAGCCACTTTATGAGGCATCCGAATCAAGTGCTTACACGTGACAGCCTTTTGAACAGCATCTGGGGATTTGACTACTTCGGAGACGCGCGTGCCGTTGACACAAGCATTAAGCGGCTGCGCAGAAAGCTTGGGGTTGAAGCAAGGAGAATTGTTACGGTGAGAGGCAACGGGTACAAATATCAGCCATGAGAAAATGGAGCGCAAGACGATTAACAACGAAGGTATACTGGACGACCGCGATTGGTTTTTTGCTTTTTGTCACCTTGTTCATGGTGCTTCAGCTCTTCTTTTTCGAGTCTTATTCGCTTAAGGTTCGTTCCTCGCAGCTGCGTGAGGATTTTCAGTCCTTGTATGACGAGATTCAGGCAGAACCTAGCCAATCCGACCAGATGAAGCGTGTGGTCGAGTTTGACGACGTGCATTATTCCTTGACCGGCATCGCTTACAAGAAAGGGGATCAGGTCGATGTCTACTTGGGAACAAGGCCTTTTCAGATGAATGTGAAGCGAGTTCCGATAGATGGCCCAACCTTATCGATTGATCTCATGACGACCGACCCTGGTGAGCATGCGGGCAAGCAGGAGAAGACAGCCCCTCTTATTCCAAAGAGGATTGAGCACAGGGTGCCGGAAGATTCACCTAAAGAAAATGTGCCACTGCGGGATATTCAATCGATAGATTGGTATAATGCTGACGCCCTTAGGCTAAACAATATGCTGCAATTCTATCTCGGTGACATGCTGCAGACCCCTCTTCATGGCGAGATCCGTACGGAACTTGTTCGTCAGGACAGACCAAGCCGTAGTAAAGAAGGGGAAGAGCGCATATGGACAGCTATCGCGCAGTTGGAACCAGACCAAGGATCGGAACGCTACTTGGTTGCGGTCTCTACGTTGGAGCCAGTCTCTGATGCGGCTAAGATGCTTGGAGGTTTTTATCAATATTTTTATGCAGCAGCTATTCTGCTGCTGTTGGGCTTTGCCTATTTGTTCAGCAAGATGATCTCAAGTCCGCTTGTAAAGCTGAATCAAGCGGCCAAGCGCTTGGCCAAGCTTGATTTTTCCAAACGTACAGATATACAGCGCAAGGATGAGATAGGTGAACTGGCAGGCACGCTGGATTACCTTGCGACAGAGCTTCGAGATACGATGGGGGAATTGCAGGAGGCGAATCATCAGCTTCAGCTGGATATTGAGAAGGAGAAGAAGCTGGAACGCCTGCGCAAGCGTTTCGTAGCAAGCGTATCCCATGAATTGAAGACTCCCGTAAGTCTCATCCAGGGGTACGCAGAGGCGCTGCTAGATAATGTGGGACAAGGGGAGAAGCGAGAAAAGTACGCAACGGTCATTGTTAACGAGGCGGACCGCATGTCTCGCCTTGTTCATGATCTGCTGGATTTGTCACAGCTGGAAAGTGGGAAATTTCGCTTGCAATGGCATGCTGTACCGCTTCGAAACGTTATTTTGCAAACGTTGAATACCCTATCCTCTCTATCAGATGGTCGAAAGCTTCAGCTGCATTGGGGGCTTGAAGGGGATGAGATACAGGTTCGCTCCGATTTGGGACGTCTTCAACAAATCTTTACGAATGTGCTTACGAACGCTATTCGTCACGCTGAAGGAAGCGGCAGCATTGTGGTGTCTGTGCGCTCGTCGGCGCGAATGCCTAATCCAAGCGGAGAGGGGGGCTCGTGGGTGGAAGTAACCGTATTTAACCCTGGGCATACCATTTCGGAGGAGCATCTTTCACATCTTTGGGATGCTTTTTATCGAACAGATGAATCAGGAAGCCGGCATGATGGCGGATATGGAATCGGCTTGTCGATTGTGAAAAATTTGCTTGAGAAGCATGGGAGCCAATATAGCATTCAGAATGCGCATGGAGGAGTCGAGGTCGTATTTGACCTCCCCATCTGGACCGATACGGATGACAGAGAAGATGGGAAGTCCGTTATCCGCGAATGTAGTAGGTGATCGCAGTTGAAGTGCAGGATTTGATGTAAGGGAAAGAGACTTGTCTCCTGAAGAGGCAAGTCTCTTTATATTTCTGTGGAGTAGCTGAGATTTATATGCGAAATGCATGCAAAAGGATAATGTCTAGCGGAGAGCGGCATTACTATTTCTTCTTATCCTTGCACTTCTTGCAATCACATTCAATGATGATGACCACTTTTTTAGCACAGTGCTTCTTCTCTTTTTTCTTCTTGCAATCCTTCTTCTTGTCATCCTTGCATTTATGCTTTTTGTGTTTTTTCTCTTTGCACTTATCATGCTCATAATCTTCTATCTCATAGTCGTAATCATATTCCTCGTCGTACTCATAGTCATAATCGTAGCCATAATCTTCCTCGAAGTCATAATCGTACTCATAGTCGTAATCGTAGTTTTCCTCACACTTCTTGTGCTTTTTGCAAGGGTCGTAATCATGACACTTTTTCTGATGGTCGTAACGATATCCCATGCATGACACCTCCTTGTCCATTGGATAGTACATCCTATTCTTTTGTTCATGATGAGGTAAAGGGGAGTTGTCCCTATCTATAAAAATAGGTGAGGAAAAATAGGAGAGTGTCTTCTAAAACAAAAAAAGCTTCTCTATCCATTTGGATAGAGAAGCAACATCCGAATCTATATATCATTGCGTATGTTCATAGAATTAGAGCATGTGTGTTTGGCCTTGTACCCACACCGCATGAATATCGAAGTCGTCGTTCGTAAGAACCAAGTCAGCCTGCTTGCCGACTTCAATGCTTCCTGTCACATGATCAATGCCGATCTGCTTAGCCGCATTGTAGCTTGCCAGCTTCGAAGCTTCTTCGACAGGCTGGCCCAGATGCGTCATAACAAACTTCAGCGCGCCGATCATCGTGAGCGTACTGCCTGCAAGCGATCCACCCTCAGTAAGACGAGCAACGCCTTCTTTAACCGTAACGTTAAGTCCGCCAAGGGAGTAACCTTCACCGTCTGGCATGCCTGCAGCAGACATGGCATCGGTAATGAGCACCAGCTTGCCAGGAGCCTTGGAGCGGTAAAGAATCTTGATCACAGCAGGGTGAACATGATGTCCATCCGCAATCACTTCAGCTGTAATGCGATCATCGGACAGCACGGCACCCGCTGTGCCTGGATTGCGGTGGTTGATCGGTGTCATGGCATTAAAGGTATGAACCGCTTGGTTCAAGCCTGCATTGACCGCAACTTCGATCTGATCGAAAGTGGCATCCGTATGCGCAGCAGCTACGTTAATGCCGTGAGCACGGCACCAGCGAATCGCTTCAAGTGCCATATTGCGTTCAGGAGCAAGGCTGAGCTGCTTCATTACGCCAGGGTAGCGCTCATGCCAATCTTCAAGCCAGTCGATTTGCGGATCCATCATGAAGGCGTCATTTTGAGCGCCTTTATACTTCGGATTCACAAATGGGCCTTCGAGATGAAGACCTGCAAGCTGTGCATACTTCGAGCCGCTCTTCTGATAAGCGTCGACAGCGGATACGACCGCATCGAGTGCTTCACGAGATTGCGTCATCGAAGTGGCAAGCATAGCTGTCGTACCATTCTCCATATGGAACTTCGTAATCGTATCATAGGCTTCTGCAGTGGCATCCATAAAGTCTGAACCAGCACCGCCATGCACGTGAACATCAATGAATCCAGGAAGAACATAGCCATTCTTAGCGTCAATCGCGTCAGCAAGATAAGCTTGTTCCTTCTCGGTAAGCTGGGAAGCAGTACCGATGTAGGCAATACGGCCATTCTCTACGCGAACGACCGCATTCTGAAGCACACCAGTGAGAGTAACAACGCGAGCATTCTTAATCGTAAAGGTTGTATTAGCCATGGATATATGTTGATGCCTCCTTGTCGAGTAATACGACAACATTAGGATGAGTTTGAAGGAGGGACGCAGGCACCTCTGTTGTTACAGGGCCTGTCAAGGCGCGGTGTACGATTTCCGCTTTTTCTTTGCCGCGAACGACAAGCATGATCATTTTTGCTTTCAAAATGGATCCGATTCCCATCGTAATCGCATGAGTGGGAACCTCATCAATCGAGTTGAAGAAGCGAGCGTTTGCTTGGCGAGTCTCTTCCTTCAAGGTTACGACGTGCGTGCCTGCATGAAGATGAGAATCCGGTTCGTTGAATGCGATATGTCCATTATGGCCGATACCCAGGATCTGAAGATCAATGGATTCCTTCGCAAGCGCTTCATCATATTCCTTGCAGGCTGTTTCTAGATCTTCCGCCATACCGTTAGGAACATGCGTGTTCGCCTTGTCGATATCGACGTGATTGAACAATTGGTTGTCCATAAACGCACGATACGTTTCTTTGTGGCCTTCAGGCAAGCCTACATACTCGTCCAAGTTGTACGTGCGGACGTTTTTGAAGCTGACATAGCCCTTTTGGTTCAGACGGATTAATTCTTGATAAATGCCGATTGGGGTGCTTCCTGTAGCTAGACCAAGTACTGCATTTGGCTTTGTTTGAATGAGGCTTGCAAAAATCCCTGCTCCAATCTGGTCCAGTTCCTCATTCGTGTTAAAAGTCATAATGTTCACTAACGATTACCTCCCTTTATCTTTACGGTACTTGCGTACCAGGTGATACGAGTGCTCAAGCTTCGGAATGCGTTCATCGAACTGCTCGCTCACCATGCCGGCGAACAGAATATCGATGACATGCAGCTGCGCAATACGAGAAGCCATATCTCCTCGGCGCATGCCTTCTTCCAAGGACGAGGCAAAGAGATTGATGTCGGCGACACTTGCTAGTGTGCTAGAGCCGACTTTTGTAAGCGAGATGGTCGTCGCGCCTTGCTCCTTCGCGCCAAGCAGCGAATCGATGGTCTCTGGCGTCTCGCCGGAATAAGAGATTCCGATGGCGACGTCTTGAGGTCCTAGATTTGCTGCGGACGTGACCTGCATATGCGGGTCAGGAAAGGCGGTCGCGTTCTTGCCGATCCGAATCAGCTTCTGATAGAAGTCCATCGCGACGATTCCCGAGGTCGCAACCCCGTACAGATCAATGCGTCCCGCTTGATTCAAAGCGTTAATCGCTTGCTCCAGCGCCTGCAGATCAATGAGGCGTGTCGTATCTGAGATGGAACGAAGGTGATTCTGCTCCATAGCGGACACAATATCGGCAAGCGGATTGCCTGCAATGATATCCTGATAGGTCATCGGAGCGGTTGATTGAGCAAGATCAAGGGCAAGCTTCGTCTTGAAGTCTGGATAGCCGCGGAAGTTCAAGCTTTTGCAGAAGCGGGTCACTGTTGCCGCAGAAGTGCCAGACTGCTCGGCAAGCTCTGTGATGCCCATCGTGACTACATTGCCCGGAAAGTGGAGAATGTAGTCGGCTAGCTTTCGTTCCTGCTGATGAAGCTGATCCAATTCTTGCTTGATTGCGTGTAGAATGCTTGACATCACCATCATCCTTTAAGCCGAATACGAAAAAAATTTTAATTAAATAGAAGAAAATCATGAAAAATATTTTTAAGCACACCCTTATCATAACGAAGTAGCGTACGTACTTCAAGGGAAAACAACATTTGTCACCGATTAGTAATATTCCAATGAGGATAATGAAAATCACGCAGACGATAAAGCCGTGCTGATCAGAAAAAAGCCGTTTATTCAGGAAAAGTGCTTCCTAATATATCATTAACCGTTTGCTTTTAGAGAGAAGCGGTTGCTTGACCTTATGTTGTGGTAGAAGTGATCTTTCTTCTATACAAAAAGGTAGGTTGCCCCAGAAGGAGCATCTTCATCAGCTTCACTACTGGATTTCACCTTGAAGCTGTCGCTGATCTCGAAACTGTCTCGGGGAAAGCCCCATCCGATTCTTAAAGGTGCGGTGAAAATACGTATAGCTCTGGAAGCCGCACAGCTCTGAGATTTGCTCCATCGACATATATTCATGCTGGATGCGCTCGCAGGCAAGCGAGATTCTTGCGTCAATCGCATAATCCATTATCGACTGCTGGAACTCCGCCTTGAAGATGTGCGCTGCGCGTGAGGCGCTAAGCTCCACCGATTGAGCTACGTCGTTCACTGTGAAGCTCTCGATCAGATTGCGATCAATATATTGCTTCATCTGATGGGCAAGCCGTGTCGTGCGGATATCGATGTTCTCAATGTCTTGGAGCTTCAGCTTCCGATCGAACATCTGAAATAGTGCAAATGTCAAGTGCATAACAATATCGTTCATGTGCATCTCCTGCAGGCGTTGCTCCTGCATAATCTCTCTCCAGAGTGTCAGCATACGGTCATCCAATGCATGGGCGGAAATTGAGGCAGGCTGATACTTGTCCCACCAAGCGTCAAGCCAAGGACCATTAATGATCAAGTAGTAATCAAAGCTGTGTATTTTGGCATGAGGCTCAAACGTTGCGGGATTCTTGTAGCCGATCCGAAGATCGTAGGATTCGCCAGGCTTGAGCATGAGCAAATGTCCAGGACTCATGGAGAGATATTGATCCCCCATGACAATATGAGCAGAACCCTCGATCTGCAGCCGGATGAGATAGTGCTTTAAGGCAGGGATGTGCATATGCATTGGCTTGCGATGTCTGGCATAGCCCGCATACAGACGACTAAAGGCCGTATGGAAAGAAGGGGATAGATTCATTGGCGATATGCTCCTTTTACCGCGTCATATCATTCTTTTGTTTATATTATATCATCAAATAGCAGAATTGTTCATGTTAGGGGAGTATCCTTCATACCAATCTGTGGAGAGCTATGGCACAATGAAATCGTTCTCTTGCAAGCCTTTTCAAATATGACGAAACTGGATAACGATAAGAGGTGGATGATTTCATGCGTATTGGGTTGCAGTTGTATACCGTTCGTGACGAGATGGAGAAGGATTTTGTCGGTACTTTGGAAAAAGTGGCCGCAATGGGCTATGAAGGTGTAGAGTTTGCAGGATACGGCGGATTAACGCCTGAGGAGCTGTCCGCTACACTATCTCGCCTTAATTTGAAGGCTGTCGGCAGTCACATCGGGCTTGATCAGCTGACAAATCATCTAGATGAGCAAATCGAGATGAACAAGGCAATCGGCAATAAATATCTGGTTTGCCCTTGGATAGCGAAAGAGCAGTATGAGACGATGGAGGCCCTGAAGAAAACCGTCTCCTCGCTGACAAAAGCAGCTGAACGCGTACAACCGCATGGCATGAAGATCGGTTACCACAACCACGCGTTTGAGCTCGAACATGAAGTGGACGGCAAGACTGTTCTGGAACAGATTTTTGAACTCGCGCCTGATGTCGTGACAGAGCTTGATGTATGCTGGGTACAATACAGCGGACATGACCCGCTTGCATGGATCGATCGCTATCAAGGCCGTCTGCCATTCGTGCATTTCAAGGATCTTGCCATTGCCGAAGATGGCTCTCCAATTACAGTAGAGCTTGGCAAAGGAACGTTAGATCTTGCTAGTGTTGCGAAGAAGGCGAAAGCCGCAGGAGCCGAGTGGCTGATCGTTGAGCAAGACGTTACACAGCGCGGCTCGCTTGAGAGTGTGGAAGCAAGCTTGAAGTGGATTAAAGAGCATTTGAAGGATCTTTAATCGTTCAATTGGAGCCTCTGGCTCAACAATAAGAGCGTGGTTTTTTGCACGAATCCATATCACAATCTAGATAACACGAATATTGCATGTACATCACGCAATAGATTTAACCATAACATTTCAAACCATTGATGGAGGGTATCTTTCATGTCTAAAACATATCGCATTGCTATTATCGGCTGCGGGGGTATCGCTAACGGTAAGCATATGCCTGCTCTTTCCAAAAGACCAAATGCGGAAATGGTAGCTTTCTGCGACATTATTGAAGAACGCGCGATTGAAGCAAAGGAAAAGTACGGCAAAGAGGATGCAAAAGTATATACGGACTATAAAGAAGTATTGAAGGACAAGACAATCGATATCGTTCATGTGTGTACGCCAAACGACTCTCACGCTGAGATTGCGATCGCAGCGCTTGAGAGCGACAAGCACGTGATGTGTGAAAAGCCAATGGCAAAGACGGCAGCAGATGCTCGCCGCATGGTGGAAGCCGCAGAGCGCACTGGCAAGAAGCTGACGGTCGGCTACAACAACCGCTTCCGCAGCGACAGCCAATACTTGAAAAAAGTATGTGAAGACGGTACTCTTGGCGACATTTATTATGCAAAGGCACATGCGATTCGCCGTCGTGCGGTTCCAACTTGGGGCGTATTCTTGGATGAAGAGAAACAAGGTGGAGGTCCGCTCATCGATATCGGGACGCATGCGCTCGACTTGACGTTGTGGATGATGGACAACTACGAGCCGGCGGTTGTTCTTGGAAGCTCCTTCCACAAGCTCGGAGGCAAAGAGAATGCTGCTAACTCCTGGGGGCCTTGGGATCCAGCGAAGTTCACGGTTGAGGATTCAGCGTTCGGTATGATTAAGATGAAGAATGGCGCAACGATCATTCTGGAATCCAGCTGGGCGATCAATATGACGCAGGTTGGCGAAGCAAAATGTACGCTTTGCGGTACAGAAGGCGGAGCGGACATGTGGAATGGCCTGAACATCAACGGAGAAATGCACAGCCGTCTCTATGATCAAAAGATTGAATTGAACGCAGGCGGTGTAGCGTTCTATGACGGCGAGACCGTACGTGATATCGATCTTGAAATGCAGCTGTGGCTGGAAGCGATCGACCAGGATAAAGATCCTGTCGTAACGCCGAAGCAGGCTTGCGTGGTATCTGAATTGCTTGAGGCGATCTATGAGTCGTCCCGCACAGGCAAGGCTGTATATTTCGATTAATAGATGCACTAACCCCATAACAGCCATGTTGGCATAGCGCATAATATGAGCATGATCATGGGATGAGAACTGTATAGATAGCAGCGGATCAAGGCGATCTGCTTCTGTATCGACACCAAACAAAGTGGGCAGAAGAATCCGAATGATACGATCGTTAGTCAGTCAACTTTGTTGAACCACGATCGGCAGGAGATCTTCTGCCTTATGTTTGAACAGAATGATTGAAGAAATAGGAGGATTCATCATGAAACTTGGCGTATTTACAGTATTATATGGACAATTGCCGCTTGAAGAGGCTTTGGATACAATTGCGGCAAAAGGCGTGGAAGCCGTTGAGATCGGCTGCGGCGGCTACCCAGGGAACAAGCACTGCAATCCGCATGAGCTGCTTAAAGACGAATCCAAGCTGAAGGCCTTCAAGGAAGCGGTCGACTCCCGTTCCATGATGATTAGTGCGCTTAGCGCGCATGGCAATATGCTGCATCCGCAAAAGGATATCGCAAAAGGCTTCCATGACGATCTGATCGCAACGATCGACCTTGCAGCGAAGCTCGGCATTCCAGTAGTCAACACCTTCTCCGGCTGTCCTGGAGACCATGAAGGTGCAAAGTATCCTAACTGGCCGATTGCGCCTTGGCCGAATGACTTCTCTGAAGTCTTGGAGTGGCAATGGTCTGAAAAGGTTATTCCTTATTGGAAGGAAGTCGGCAAGTACGCGTCCGACCGAGGCATTAAGATCGGACTTGAGCTGCACGGCGGCTTCTCCGTGCACTCGCCAGGCACACTGCTTCGTCTTCGTGAAGCGGTGGGCGACGTTATTGGCGCGAACTTGGATCCAAGTCATATGTGGTGGCAGGGCATCGATCCTGTGCAAGCGATTCGCATTCTCGGCAGGGAAAATGCGCTTCATCATTTCCATGCTAAGGATACGACGATCGATCCGATCAATGTAAACATGCATGGGGTTACCGATATGCAGCCATATACGAAGATGCTTGACCGCGCATGGCAATTCCGCACCGTTGGCTATGGTCACGATGCGAAGACTTGGGCGGACATCATTAGCGAACTGCGTCTCGTCGGTTATGATTATGTGATTAGCATCGAGCATGAGGACGGCTTGATGTCTATCGATGAAGGCTTTACGAAGGCTGTTCAAGCCCTACAGCCGCTCTTGATGAAGGAACCGCTTGGGGAGATGTGGTGGGTGTAATCAGAACCGCCTTTTAGATAGGAAGGAGTATGTACAATGTCACAACCTGTTAGAGTTACGGTATGGAATGAAAATCGACATGAAAAACAAAATCCGAAGGTGTCAGAAATCTATCCCGATGGCATCCACCGTGCAATCGGCGCTCCGCTAGAGGACGGTTATCGCGTGCAGTATGCGACGCTCGATATGCCTGAGCACGGCTTGACCGAAGAAGTGCTTCAGGAGACCGATGTCCTGATCTGGTGGGGACACATGGCTCATCATGAGGTGAGCGAGGAGATCGTAGAGCGCGTGTATCAGCGCGTGATGCACGGCATGGGGCTCATTGTGCTTCACTCAGGTCACTTCTCGAAGATCTTCAAGAAGCTGATGGGGACATCCTGCGATTTGAAGTGGCGTGAGGCGAATGACAAAGAACGTCTCTGGGTTGTTTCTCCGGGACATCCAATTGCAGAAGGATTAGGCGAATACTTCGAGCTTCCAGAGGAAGAGATGTACGGTGAGCACTTCGATATTCCGGCTCCAGACGAGCTCGTATTTGTAAGCTGGTTCACAGGTGGAGAAGTCTTCCGCAGCGGCTGCTGCTATAACCGCGGCATGGGGAAAGTATTCTATTTCCGCCCAGGGCATGAGACGTATCCGACTTATCATGACAGCAATGTTCAGCGTGTAATCCGCAATGCGGTGGAATGGACAAAGCCTGTTCATCGCGCTTATCCAGCGTACGGCAATGCTAAGCCGTTGGAGCCGCTTGCGTAACGGCTAATGACCTTTCAAACCGTATAAAGATATAAACGAAGCCAGCGATGGAAGTCTACATGAAGAAATAATGTATGATTTTACTTCTGTTGCCGCTTAAATAAATCTGAAGATTAGCACCGGCCTGCTCTTGCTTATGAGAGCAGGCCGGTGTTTTTACCGTATCCAGATGGGATGAATTTTGATAAGGTGGAATATTGAACTATAAGGTTCACATAAATGCCTCTAAACAAAGTCTCTCTTTTTGAAAACCCGACATTGAAAGTCCTACAGTTGAAGTTTTTCTCATTTTGACGTGAAAGAGCGAATTTCCTCAAATCTGTGCACTAGCCCTGCGAATAGCCCGTATTTCTCGCCCTAAGCTCTGAATTATCTTGTTTGCGCTTCAGAATTGACCTATGACATAATCAAATAATATGTAAAACGATAGATAACGTTTTCGGAATGGTACTTCGTAAGGAAGGGGAACAGAATGGGTAAGCAGGAGGCTGTAAAACATTCATTAGCCGGAATACAATGGTTGTTCTTTATGTTTGCCAATACCATTGTCATTCCATTAACGATCGGGCACGCATTTGACCTTAGCAGCGGAGATATCGCAACATCGATACAGCGTGCCTTTATCTTAACAGGAGTAGCCTCTCTGCTTCAGGTGTTCGTTGGTCATCGTTGGATCTTGCTGGAGGGACAGTCGGGATTATGGTGGGGCGTCATTATTAGCTTGTGCGCATCCGCACCAACGATGGGATTAACGCTCCCAGAGGTCGGGGCTTCCATGATTACGGGAATTGTATTAGGCGGGGTTACGATCATCCTATTAGGAATGCTGGGCGTTGGGGATAAGATCAAAAAGTGGTTTACGCCGCACGTCATGTTTGTCGTCATCTTTCTCATCGCATCACAGCTTATTTTTATCTTTGCAAAAGGCATGCTTGGCTTGAACGCGGATACAACGGTACATCCCACGACTTCTTTATTTATTCTAGCCGTCATCGTACTGGTATTGCTTCTAACGCTCGCAGGGCCCGCTAAGCTTCGCAACTTTGCCATCTTGATCGGGATTATCCTGGGGTGGATCTTCTATACGCTAATCTTCGGGTCAGAAGCGCAAACCTTTGAAGGCGGAGGGAAGCTGTGGATGCCCTTTACTTGGGGGAATCCGCTTGATACGCATCTGAATATGGGCATCGTGACGGTTACTTATCTAACAGGATTATTGAACCTGTCCAATACGATGGCTGCATTAAAGGGCTCTGCCGCTTTGTTTGGCAGTGAGCCGACAGCAAGGCAGTATCGCGGTGGGTTTGCGATTACAGGGCTTATGAATATATTGGCAGGGATCTTTGGAGTTGTTCCATATGGAACATACGCATCCTCGATTGGATTTTTGCAGGCAACCCGTATCTTTAGCCGAATACCCTTCATTATCGGGTCTTCAGGCTTAATCCTGTTCGGCTTTGTACCGCAGCTTGCTGAGTTCTTCTCGACATTGCCGCTTACTGTAGGCAATGCGGTGCTGTTCGTCGCTTACCTCAGTATGATGAACTCCGCCCTGACTCAGCTAAAAGGCATTACGTTTACGTCCCGCACGATATATCGTGTTGCGCTTCCGGCCTTTATCGGGCTCGCGTGGATGACCTTTCCGAGTTCGGTCTGGACGGAGGTTCCAGTGCTGATTCAGCCGCTCATCTCCAATGGTCTTCTGCTCGGCATTATCATTACACTGCTCATTAATCATCTCATTCCTTGGGATCGAATGGAGGAGCAGGATCGACAGGAGAGCTTGAAGGCGGAAACGCCTTCGAATTCTTCGTGTTAAACAGGAGACTATTGTAAAAATGTTGTACGAATAAAAGGGCTGTCCTTCATAAGGACGGCCCTTTTAATTTGTACAGCTGAACATGATGGATCTGTTCATTTTACGCATGATGAGGACTAACGCTAATGGGATGCGATTCGCTAACAAGCATCTCTACAAGCTTGATCCGATGCTTTTCTTTGCGCTTGACAATAAAGGTTAGCGGACCATAATTCAGCTTCTGTCCTACGCGCAGCTCGGAGTTGCGATTAATGAGCCAGCCTCCGATCGTATCGGCTTCATCATCGTCAAAATCGACGTGTACGAGCTGGGTGACATGGACGAGAGGGGTAACCCCATCCATTAAATATCGTCGTTCTGTTAGCTTCGCAATTTCGCGGACTTCATCCTCATCGAATTCATCTCTGATCTCGCCTACAATTTCCTCAAGGATGTCTTCAATCGTAATTAACCCCGCAGTTCCACCGTACTCATCCAGCAGTATGGCCATGTGGGAATGCTCCTGCTGCATTCGGCGGAGCACAGCCTTAATCGGAGCAGTCTCAGGCATCATTAGCACAGGTCGAATGACGCGCTCCCAAGGATAGTCCATTTGATGATCCGCTTCGAGAAACAGCTGCTTCGTATTAATGATGCCGATAATATGATCCTTGTTGTCACGGGCAACCGGAAAGCGGGTATATTGCTCCCGCCGGATCGTTCTCCAGACGTCTTGCAGGGATCGATCGGCATACAAGACAACCATAGCGGTACGGGGAACCATAATCTCCTTTGCAGAGAGCTCATCGAAGCTGAAGATTCGATTCACATAGCCATATTCCGTCTTCGTGATCTCGCCGCTCGCTAAGCTGTTGCTAAGGATGAGAAGGATTTCATCCTCGGAATGGGCCTGCTCATTAGCTTGTTCGGGATGAAAGCCTAATAGCCTCGCAAGGCTATTGGCAGAGTTGTTAAGCAGCCAGATAAACGGAAATAGGATACGGTAGAACCAAATGATCGGCATCGCGAATCGAAGGGCGAGGGGCTCTGCGTAGAAAAGCGCAATCGTCTTCGGCAGCAGTTCTCCCACGACGACAGATATATAGGTGACGACGGTAAAGCCAAAGATAAAGGAAAGCAAATGCTGAATGGCGTATGGAAGTTCCAATAGCTCGAATAGAGGAGCAAACAGCCGGACAAAAGCAGGCTCCCCAAGCCAGCCTATTCCGAGGGACGCAATCGTAATCCCAAGCTGGCAGGCGGATAAGTATTCATTGACATGAGTCGTGACTTTCTGAACGGCCTTGGCTTGTGGGACGCCCTCTGCAACGAGTTGGTTCACGCGGCTTGGTCGCAGCTTGACGATCGCGAACTCGGTAGCAACAAAGAAAGCCGTCATCGCAATCAAGATCAGGACGATAAGCATACTCCACAGGATGGCGTCCACCTCCAAGTTGTGATGATGGTCTAAGTGACCTGCATGAAAGCTTTGAAAGCAGGGCTGATCATCCATTAGGTTGTGTAATGAGAGTGGCTTTATCCAGATGCGCATGTTAACAAAACTTACTAAAGTTATGTACAATAGGAGAGTCAAATGTTCAGCTTGGACCAATAAGCGATGGACGGTATTCATTTACTGGTTGCAGTGACGAGCTAAACTTTGCTTAGTTATAACGAATGATCGAGCATAATTCATAAAGCGATTAGGGAATATAAGTTGTTTGTATAAGGTGACGAACTCTTTCTCAAATAAATGGAGCCGTTGATAGATACGTAAGCATATGGAGGATACAAGTATGATACAGGAGCATGACGATCAAGAAAGCCATTTGCCTTATCGAAGGGAAGATACTGTTGTTGAGGAAACATGGCGATTAACGACGTGGATTCACGAGGAATTAGGCTACTGCATTTACCAGATACAAGTGCCTGTACCAAACTCGCTGCGCTGGGTCAATGCGTATGCCATTCTTTCTCAGGGACGCGGCTTCACGATTATCGATCCTGGAATGAGAACAAGTGAGGCAGAGCAGGTATGGCAGCAGGTTTATACGCATCTTCAGATTCAAGAACACGGGATGGAGCAAATTATTCTAACACACTATCACCCTGACCATTTGGGCCTTGCCGGATGGATGCAGGAGCAATACGCCTGCCCCGTCTACATCTCGCCAATCGGCTGGGATATGGCGCAGCGCATGTGGAGCGAGGAGCGGAGCATGAGCACAGAGATGTGCGAGCTGTTCGGCATGCATGGCATGCCAACAGAGAGCTTGGAGCAGATATATGACCATATGGAAAGCTTTGTCGCTCAAGTATCGCCGCTTCCAAAAGTCACATTGCTTCATCATGGCGAGCAAGTATCCTTTTTGGACAGGGAGTGGCTGGTGCTCGAAACGCACGGGCATGCCCCCGGACAGCTGTCGTTCTGGAATGAAGAGCTGAGCAGTTTATTTGTTGGGGATCATGTTCTTCCTAGAATTACGCCGAATGTGAGCTTTATGCTGCAAAGTGATCCAGAGCCGCTGCAATCCTTCCTGCTTGGACTTAAGCAGCTTTATGAGCTTCCAGTAACGTTTGCTTTTCCGGGTCATCGTTATCCATTCGCCCATTTTCATGCAAGAATCGACTATCTGCTTGACCATCATGAAGAGCGGCTCACCGAATTTTATCAGAAGCTAACCACACCCATAACGGCGTATGAGCTGTGTACGTTAACGTTTGGAGCACCTCCTTCCCTTTCGATTCACCAATTCCGCTTTGCGATGGGAGAGACGCTTGCCCATATGGTGGAGCTTAAGCGCAGAGGCTGGGCAAAAACAATCGAGCGAGATAATATGGTTTATTGGACAAGCATAAAGGAATTGAAGTCTTAAACGAACATAAGACATAAAAAGAGCTGATCTCAGTCATGAATTGACTTGGATCAGCTTTCTTTTTGGAATCTTGTATAACCAATTACTTGTCATTCTTCTCTTCTTCAAAGTGCGCCTGCTTGCGATGAGCAATCCGGCTGCTTGCCGCAGCGGCAATGGCGCCTACGATATCATCAAGAAATGTATGAATATTTCCATCGGTCTTATCATTTAATTTCTTCAAGATGCCAGGCTTCAGCTTGTCTACGTAGCCATAGTTCGTAAAGCCGATGCTTCCGTATACGTTTACGATGGAGAAGGCCAAAACTTCATCTACGCCGTACAGCCCCTCATCATGTTCGATCATGTCCTGAAGTGCAGGAATAAGCTGCTTTTGCTCTGCTAAAATATCGAGTTGAATCCCGGTCAGCACTGCATTCTGCACCTCACGCTTGCGCAGGACTTGCTCTACATTATGTATGCAGAACTCCATTGTGAGATCGGGAAAATATTGGCTTTGCAAAAACATGACGAGCTCTGCAATCTGCTCGATTGTTACTCCGCGTTTACGAAGCCATTCTCTGGTTGCTGCTTCTACCTTCTCGCTGTCTAGGCTGTATGGCTTTTGGTTGTCAATAGTCATAAGCTCATCACCTCACTGAAAAGTTATCTAGAAATCATACTCTATTATTGTACATGATTCCTCGGAACTAATCACATCCCAGATAATGATCCGCTTCTTTGCACATTCATAGGCTCTAAAAAAGATGAGGATAGTGGTCATGTTTTGATAGGGGGGCTCGTATATATAGGACAAACAGGTGAGCAGACAAGCGTCACCCGCATGGCTGCCGCATTTCCAATCGCCAAGGAGGCTGAAGGATAAGATGAAGAAAACATCAAACCAGAATACTCGCCGCAACCGATATCGAATCGGGATACTGGCTTGCACGCTCGTACTAACGGCAGGGCTTACTGCATGCGGAGGTGAGAGTGCCATTGACCAACCTCCTACGGATATTGAGAATCAGATGCTGCAAGCGGTGGATGGTAATCCTGTGACAACGAAGAATACGAGTGGAGAGCAAGTGGATGGCAACGAGGAAGCCAACGCTAATCTAACGGTATATTTAAAGGATCGCTATGGTTACCTTGCGCCAGTGTCTTACCAATGGGGCGACAAGGATACAGAGGGGCTTGCCAATGCAGCCGTAACCTTATTGACGGAGGGGAGCACAGAAGCGGGCAGATTGCCGACAGGCTTTACGGCCACTCTTCCCAAAGGCACTCAGGTTAAAAATATGACGTTCAATCCTGAGCAGAAGCTGGTTGTCCTTGAGCTGTCAAAGGAGTTTGCCAATTACGCCCCAGAGGATGAGCGGAGCATTATGGAGTCATTGACTTGGACGCTGACTTCGCTTCCAGATGTAGAGCAGGTGCAGCTGTGGATG
Source organism: Paenibacillus sp. 1001270B_150601_E10 (assembly GCF_015558675.1). Lineage (GTDB taxonomy): Bacteria > Bacillota > Bacilli > Paenibacillales > Paenibacillaceae > Paenibacillus_B. The sequence goes on from NZ_JADMOL010000002.1 coordinate 109,212, forward strand.
GATTCGAAGAAGCTTACAGAAATGCCGGTGGGACATACGCCGCTGGATACGAATCTGACCCGTCATACAGGCATTAATCTTGAGAAGGATGATACAGTAAGCTACTACCGCTCGATGCCGGTTCAGCTGTACTTCACATCCCTGACAGAAGAAGGTAAGACCTATTATATTCCAATCACCCGCTTGGTGGAGCCTTCGGACGATATCGTGACCGCTACCATCAATGAGCTCATCGAGGGGCCGCATAATAAGACCGCCATGTCCATGGTGGCAACGGATCAAACAAAGATCAGCAAGATCGAGCATAAGGAGGATTCACTAGTTGTGCATTTGAGTGATCCGATGTTCGAGCAAGGGGATAAAGTGCCGGCAGACCTGCTCAAGTCCGTTATCTTCTCTTTAACAGAGTTAAGCGATGTAGATAAGGTTCAGATTACGATGAATGGACAAACGGATATCCTTGGATCAGATGACATAGACTATTCAAAGCCTGTCACTAGACCTTCCGTTAACCCGATGATTAAGGGATAATCGCAAAGGAATAGTGGATGCAGCGTGAATCAAGAGCTCACCTATTCTCCGATGAAAAGATGCTTTTCGCTTCTGACTTTGGTAGAATAGGTGATGTTCATTTTATATGCGGATTGGAAATTTAGGAGGAACTACCATGAGAAGCAACGGACGCAAGGCGGAGGATATCCGGCCTACTACGATACGAACGAATACGAACAAATTTGCCGAAGGATCAGTTACGATCGAAGTCGGTGATACGAAAGTAATCTGTACGGCAACAGTGGATGAGAAGGTTCCCCCTTTTATGAAGGGACAAGGAAAGGGCTGGATAACAGCCGAGTATTCCATGCTGCCGCGCGCAACGCAAACACGCAATCAGCGTGAAGCAGCTAGAGGCAAGCTTACTGGACGCACGATGGAGATACAGCGCCTAATCGGACGCAGCTTGCGTTCGGTCGTTGATCTACATGCGCTTGGCGAGCGTACGATTACGCTCGACTGCGATGTCATTCAAGCCGATGGCGGTACACGTACAGCATCGATTACAGGTTCGTTCGTCGCAATGACAATGGCTATACATAAGATTGCGGAGCAGCACAAGCTCGCTGTGTTCCCGGTAACGGACTTCCTTGCAGCTGTTAGCGTTGGAGTCGTTCAGGATGAGCCGGTTTGCGACTTGAATTATGACGAGGATTCCCAAGCGAAGGTGGATATGAACGTCGTGATGACAGGCAGCGGCAAGTTCGTTGAGGTTCAAGGAACAGGCGAAGAAAGCCCGTTCACGAGAGAAGAGCTGAATCAGCTGCTTGCTCTTGGCGAGCAAGGCGTAAAGCAGCTTGTGGAGCTGCAGCGTGAAGCATTAGGAGCGGCTGCGGAGAAGGTTGCAGCACGCGCGAACAAGGAGGCTTAATCATGCCGATTAAAGGAGATACGGTATTCGTCGCAACACGCAATGCAGGCAAGCTGCGTGAATTCTCGCTCGCCTTCTCCTCGCTCGGCTTGAAGGTCAAGAGTCTGGCTGACTTTCCGGATATTCCGGATGTGGTAGAGGATGGAGAGACCTTCCTTGAGAATGCCATGAAGAAGGCGAAGACGGTTGCAGAAGCGCTTCAGGTCCCCGTCCTTGCCGATGATTCTGGGCTGTGCGTAGGCCGCTTGGACGGGGAGCCAGGTGTCTATTCGGCTCGTTATGCAGGAGAGCATGGCAACGATCAAGCCAATAATGAAAAGCTGCTTCGCGAGCTAAAGAAGCTGCCTGCATGGGATACCTCAGGCGATAGCAAGAGCGAGCGGATACAGGAGCATTGGCTGAGCCCAGCGCAATTCGTCTGTTCGCTGGTGCTATATGATCCAGCGAACAAAAAAGCATACGAAGCCATGGGGACGGTGGATGGCTATATTACCGACCATCCGCGCGGAGAGTATGGCTTCGGGTATGATCCTCTGTTCTACGTGCCCGCTTACGACTGTACGATGGCACAGCTTAGTCCAGAGGAGAAGCAGCGCATCAGCCATCGCGGCAGAGCGCTGGATGCCTTGCTGACACGATTATCTTCTTCTTTTTCTGAGTAATCCACTAGACATTTAAGAAATAATTGGATATTGTTATAAAAAAGACACCTTGCAAAGCAATCTTGTATGGGTGTCTTTTTTTACCATAATCGAAGCGTTGTGTTTCAGCTTGATGGAACCATCATTCGATTGCACGATAAAACCAACCTTTGAGCGCGGTCGTTCCTCCTTGAAAGGCCTCGTCGCAAAGCGTTTTATCCCAAACAAATGATATCCACATAGGACGGGGAGGTAGCAATCATCATGAGTAATGAACCGAATACGTATGACTTAGAAACATTGGCCGTTCACGCCGGTCAAGAGGTTGATCCTGTAACCTTATCACGTGCAGTTCCGTTATATCAGACCACTTCCTACGCATTCCGCGATGCGGATCATGCGGCCAATCTGTTTGCGTTGAAGGAATTCGGCAATATTTACACACGCCTTATGAATCCGACGACAGATGTATTTGAAAAGCGCGTAGCTGCATTGGAAGGCGGGGTAGGCGCACTCGCAACGGCTTCTGGCCAGGCGGCGATTACTTACGCGATCCTTAATATCGCTGGTGCAGGCGACGAGATTGTGTCTGCGTCATCGTTGTACGGTGGAACGTACAATTTATTGTCTACTACCTTAGCGAAGCTAGGCATCAAGACACACTTCGTAGATGCTTCTGATCCGGAGAACTTCCGCAAAGCGATTACGCCGAATACAAAGGCACTTTATGCGGAGACGGTGGGCAATCCTAAGGGTGATGTGCTGGATATTGAGGCTGTCGCCAATATTGCGCATGAGAACGGTATTCCTCTCATCGTGGATAATACCTTCCCGAGTCCTTACTTGCTTCGTCCAATTGAGCACGGAGCGGATATCGTCGTTCACTCCGCGACGAAGTTTATTGGCGGACACGGCACGTCTATCGGTGGGGTTATCGTGGATGGCGGCAAATTCGATTGGGCGGCAAACGATAAATTCCCGGGCTTAACAGAGCCTGATCCTAGCTATCATGGCGTGGTATATACGCAAGCGTTAGGACCGATCGCTTATATTATCAAGGCGCGGGTACAGCTGCTTCGCGATATGGGAGCTACCATTTCCCCGTTCAACGCGTTCCTATTGCTGCAAGGTCTTGAGACGCTTCATCTTCGTATGGAGCGCCATAGTGAGAATGCGCTTAAGGTCGCACAGTTCTTAGAGCAGCATGACGCCGTACAATCTGTAAGCTATTCTGGGCTATCAAGCCATCCATCCTATGCGCTTGCGCAAAAGTATCTGCCTAATGGTCAAGGCGCGATCATGACCTTTGAGGTAAAGGGCGGCGTAGAAGCAGGACGCAAAGTCATCGAGAACGTAAAGCTGTTCTCCCACCTTGCAAACGTAGGGGATTCGAAGTCCTTGATCATTCACCCTGCCAGCACGACGCATCAGCAGCTTGAGGAAGCGGAGCAGCTGTCTGCAGGCGTATCGCCAGGCATGATTCGCTTGTCGATCGGAACAGAGTCTGCTAAGGATATCATTGCAGATCTCGATCAGGCGCTTAAAGCAAGCCAATCCTAATATCACTTATTAAAAGTGGCAAGCAGCACTCATAGCGTACTTGTTGCTTTATATTTAGAAGTAAATATCTGACGTAGAAGAACCCTTTCTTGGTTATCCTTGGAAGGGTTCTTCTTATGGGGATAACAGCTGATACGGTCTATCAACAAGAAGCCGCTCAAACGAAAAGTGGAATGAGAATGTGACCACTTTCACTGATATCTCGAATTAAATTATTTTATAAATAAAATGTTTTGGTTTAAGATAATAGGTGTAATAAATGTCATATACGAAATATTACATAACATCTGAAAGGAAAGTGGACATCATGAGACTCGAAAATAAAGTGGCGATTATTACAGGTGCAGGTACCGGAATTGGGAAAAAGACAGCCTTGCTCTTCTCTTCTGAGGGAGCATCTATTGTTGTAACGGATGTAAACCAAGAATCAGGAAATCAAACCGTGAAAGAAATTCAAGATCAGTGTGGACAAGCGATCTTTGTTCCTCACGATGTAACGAAGGAAGAAGCTTGGATGCACGTTGTCGAGGAAGCCAAAGAGGCCTTTGGCAAAATAGATGTGCTTTTCAATAATGCGGGTATCTATATTATTAAGCCGATGATAGAAATCAGCCTTGATGAATGGAACAAGTTGATGGCGATTAACGTAACAGGCGTGTTCCTTGGCATGAAGCATGTGATGCCAGTCATGGCTGAGCAGAAAAAAGGCTCTGTGATTAATGCCTCTTCCATCGCGGGGATTATCGGTGCTCCAGGTCATGTGTTGTACGGAGCAAGTAAAGGCGCAGTGCGTACCATGACGAAAGATGCGGCAATGGAATATGCAGGACAACGTGTTCGTGTAAACTCCATCCACCCTGGATACATCAAGACTGGCATGGCAACCTATGCTTCTGAAGTAACCGGGAAGTCCGAAGAGCAGCTTGATGCCACTTACCCATTAGGACGCATGGGTGATCCTGAAGAAGTAGCGAAAACGGTTCTTTTCCTTGCTTCTGATGAATCCTCCTTTACAACCGGAGCAGAATTCGTCATCGATGGTGGAGCTACTGTGCAATAAGCTATTTTAAGATCATTCAGGATTTATGTTAGCTAGCAAACTTTTTGTTTCATAAACTATTCCTTCTCATTCAAATATAGCATAAAGACGCCTCTTATAAGCCGAGAGGCGTCTTTGTAGTTTTGCAATATGGATGATATGAGCTGGATATCTAGATCTAGAGGGTCACTTTGACATTGTAATCGGTAAGCCACCAATCGACCTGAAGCAAATAGGCAAACAACTGAGGGCCGGACATGAGCTGGCCGAACCAAGGAAGGTTGGAGCTGGCTTCTTCAGAGGCAGCGATCTCGCGAATACGTGCAGTATCGATAAATTGATGCAGAGGCGATGTTGGGTCATCAAGGCGCTCCAGCGCCATTGCACGAACTGCGTTCAAGTAATTTGGATTATGCGTCTTCGGATAAGGGCTCTTTTTCCGATATAGCACATCATGCGGAAGGAGGCCTTCCAGTGCTTTACGCAGTAGCCCTTTTTCACGATTGCCATACGTTTTGATTGCCCATGGAATGTTAAACACATATTGCACGAGCCGATGGTCGGTATAAGGAACGCGAACTTCGAGTCCTGCACCCATGCTCATGCGATCCTTGCGGTCAAGCAGCGTCGGCATGAAGCGGGTAATGTTCAGATAGGACATCACCCTCATCTTTCTGGCGAGGGCATCCTCTCCTGGTAGCGGAGGAACCTCATTAACGGCTTCCTGATAACGGTCTGCCACATATTCATCGGCATGGATCGCTGCTGCGACATCCGGCTTCAGGAGGCTTTTTCGCAGCGGGAAGGCAAGTGCCCAAGGAAAGGTATTGGCGTTAAGCGCCTCTTCTCGGTGGAACCACGGGTAGCCTCCAAATACCTCATCTGCAGCTTCCCCAGATAAGGCAACCGTCGCTCCTTTTTTAATCTCATGACAAAATAAGTATAGAGAACCGTCAATGTCGGTCATACCCGGCAAGTCACGTACAAAAACGGCATCCTTAAGTGATTGGACAAGCTCTGGAGTATCGAACGTAATCGCATGATGATTAGTACCCAGCTCTTGAACCATCCGTTCAATCCAAGGCGCATCCGCATTCGGCTGGAAGCTGTGGGCTTTGAAATGCTTGTCGTTGTCTACATAATCAATCGAATAGGTATCGACTTGGCCTAGGCCTCTCTCCTTGTAGTGCCGCACGGTAAGCGCCGTAAGCGCGCTGGAGTCAAGACCTCCGGACAGCAGCGTGCAGACAGGAACGTCCGAGATCAGCTGACGCTCGACGGTATCGATCAGGAGATCTCGAACCGCAGCAGCCGTTTGTTCGGCGTCCTCGTGATGCTCTATGCTCTCGAGCTTCCAATAGCAGTGCGTGCGAACGCCGCTATGATCGAGCGTTAGCGTATGACCTGGGCGCAGCTCTTTCATATTGGCATATACGCCATGGCCAGGCGTCCGTGCTGGCCCGACAAGGAAGATTTCTGCGAGCCCCTGAGCCCCAACCTCCGGTACGACGTCCGGATGCTTAAGAATCGCCTTCGGCTCAGAACCAAATAAGAATGTCCCTTCACCTGCTTGATAGAATAAGGGTTTAACGCCCAGTCGGTCACGTGCCATGAAGAGCTTCTGCTCTTGTTCAACCCAGATCGCAAAGGCAAAAATGCCATTGAATCGCTCCACACAATGCTCTTTCCATTCGATATAGGCGACAAGCAGCACTTCGGTATCACAAGTCGTCTTGAAGCTGTAGCCTCTGGATAGGAGCTCCTGTTTAAGCTCTGGGGCATTATACAATTCACCATTGTAAACAAGCGCGTAGGTGCCGCTCTCATGCTCGCGAATCATGGGCTGAGCACCATTCAGCGGATCAATGACGGACAGCCTCCGATGACCGAGCGCGCATGAACCCGATAACCAAGTTCCCTTTGCATCAGGACCGCGAGCAGTGAGTGTTGCAGTCATTTGTTCGATGATGGAGGAGCTTTGGCTTAGGTCCTGATGATAATCAATCCAACCAGTTATTCCACACATGTATGTTTCATCCCTCTTTCGCTCCGGTATCCCCGAGGGTTGACGCGCGGGGGTAAATCGAGATAATACCATGGGTATGCACGCTGTCGTATAAAATGTATGTCCACCTCGAAATCACACAAAAAAGTCAAGGAATCTGCCTAGCTGGGAAAACGTAAAAATGCCCGCAAGTTTGTCGGTCACTTGCGAGCATCGCTCGTTGTACTGCTTATATAAAAGCCTCAAGTCCCGCATGTTCATCATGTGAGCTGGAGAACTTTCTTCGTTTTGTACACGATCTTGTAAATGCTGTCACGAGACAGATGATAATGATTCGCCAATTCATCAATGGATGTTCCTTTGGCATAGCGGTCATAAATTTCGCGGTTGCGTTGCTCGAGGCTGCGTCTTGTTCCGTTCAGATCGCCCCATCCTGCACGTACGCTGTCATCTTCCCGCGGAATATAGATAAGTTCGCTTTGAACGTATTTTTGAATCTCCTGAAGCAGGCTAGCCGGAAGTACATCCTTTCCATTTATATAACCCATAGAGGCCCTCCTTGATTTCGCGCATATTCCGAATAAATGTGTTACGAATACGTTTCGTGTCCATGATTAACATGTGACAGCCTCCTTTCAGTAAAATGTGTATTTGTTTCCTCTTTATGCTACAACGAAATGACGCTACAGACAATGCTGTAGATTATATAAACACCATAATGTATGCCAGCCGCTTGGCTGTCACCACATTGGCTTTACGTTTTTTTGTGGTTATTGTGCCTAAATTTAGCTTTTCCCCACCATATAAGAAAACCTCTTTCCGAGGTCAATAACGATGAGCGACTCGCTTAGAGGTAGTAGTATCGCCAAATTAAGCTAACGTTTCTTATGACGAAGAGTAGGATTCGATTCAGGTCAAAAAGGGGAGAGAGGTGTCCCGACTCTCTCCCCGCTTACAGGATCTCCGCTTACGCAGAGATCACCTCATTATAAAATTGAATCACTTCAATCAGCTCCTTTCACATGGATTAGCCGGCGTACTTCCATTAAATCACGGTCAAGGTCAAGGAACAATGGAGAGAATCGTTACATTTATTCTTACCATTTGGATACGCTATACGTGTAAGGAGGAGACGATGATGGAGAAGCAGAGGATGTATGTATCTATCGCTGATCGTACGATACTTTCGTCTACAGATCAAGCCGCAGCACTTGAAGTGATAGTAAATGAAGAAGAACTAGCGGAGCTGCATTATATTCTGGGCCAGCTAGCAGATGCAGATAGCGACGCTTTGATCGACGAATTTACCCTAATCAGCTTCAAGCCGATCGAGGAGATCAATGCACGTTATCAATCTCAGTTGGACAGCCTGTATCGAGCCATTTATCGATCAGGTACTCCAAAAACGAGGCATGCCATTGCTGTGGCAAATGAGTCAATAGGGATGGAGGGAGCAACATGATTGAAATTCAAGCTGCTCATGTGCGCGGCATTCAACAGATTAACGGACGTCCATGTGCAGAAGTAGAGGTCGTTCCTTTTGAATCGAATACAGGGAGCTTCACGGTGTACGTGGCGAAGGTGCCGCATGGCGGCTATGAGATTGTAGACGCGCGTTCGCAGCAGACGGCGGTAGCAGACAGTGGTGCTTTTGACAACAATATGGGCCAGGTATTGTCAGCCTCCTTCGGAGAAGAGATGGCAAACATCGACTTTGGTTCGGAATGGCAGGCTAAATCCTACTTCTTGGATAGCTTGCTTGGCTGCCAAGAAGTATGCGAAGCGTTAGCGGAGCAACTGGGGCAGTAGCAAAACCTTATTTTTATAGGCATCACCAAAGCCCATTATTATCATCATACTAGATCATTACTTAGGGAGCTGATTCATGATGACAGAACAATTTAAGCAGAATAAAGGGAATAAATACGCTCATCAGCAAAAGCATGCTGAGGCCGTCGTTAATAAAAATCTAAAGCATCCTGGGGAGAAAAACCCATGGGAGAACGGTCGACGATAATCGAGCAAGATCGAGATAGTTATGTATATTTAGACATACAATGACATGGTTCATAGCTATGAATTAAAAAACAGGATATAGTTGAACTGTCTTCCAATCGGGTTCTAGACAGGTAAAAAGGACGTAACCGCTTCTCTACAGAGATTGCAGTCTTACGTCCTTTCGTTCTATTTACTCATAAACGAGGTGATTACCAAGCCGTGTTTTCCTGAAGCACTTTGATGCCCATGAATATATTCCAAATGAACAGGATCAGACTAAGTAATCCAAATAGGACAAACAACGCAATCCCGACGAACACATTTTGAATAAAAAATACGCCGGACATAAAGAAAACAATGGCCATGACTAGGAACACGGTTGGCACGATATGCGAGACCAAAGCATTTTTGGCATGACGGGCAACGTAACGATCATTTGTTACGATCCACAGGACAAGCGGTACGAGAATAGGTGCAAAAAATATACTGAAATAACTTAAGGAAGCTAGAATATTTCGGGTCGACATGATGGATCCTCCTCATAGTAGCCTTTACATAAGTATTACACTCTTATCGTCCTTTTGGTTTCATCCAATCCGTACCTTCTCTTTTTTCCATAATCTTATTGAGCTAAGGAAGAATTGTGTCATAATAAAGGAATCGGGGGTTGGTTATTTATGCCAAAGTACATACACTATTTAAAAGCATCACTCCTTATTATGATCGGATTTCTAGCATTTAATTTATCCATACAGGATGTACAAGCGCAAGAGCGTCAATTGCACGGACAGTGGAGAATGGAAGGGCGAGAGGGGCGAGAAGTTCCGGTCGTACAAGCCCAAGTTGAAGCATGGTATTGGAATGAATGGCATGAACGCGTGTCTATAGGCACAGCCCTGACAAAGGCGGACGGTAGTTGGGAGTTGGCTATTCCTGAGCAGAAGAAGCTGCCTGATAGATGGACGATTGAATTAAAGGCCTACCATCCAAAGTATGGGCAGATTGTAGATGAGGAACAGCATATCTATCAAACCTCGATCGAGGCAGTGGCAGAAGAGGGTGCCATGATCGCAGCTTCGATTGATTCCGTTTCTCTCAAGACTCGAGCCTTTTGGCTGCATCAGGATATCATAAAGACGGCTGAAAGCCTTAAACCTTATATCGAACCGACCTTTGTAACCATGCAATGGTCGAACGAGCAGACGAAGGCTTCCCATTACATATTCGGTAAGAACATTTACTTAAATAAAAGCAGCCCGCGTTCCAATACGGTCGCCATCCACGAAATCGCTCATGCCTATATGTATGATTGGTACAAGGGGATACCGCCCGTTGAGAATTGCAGCAATCATTACTTTGATCGGACATCGAGCGAGAGCTGTGCATGGGTTGAGGGCTGGGCAAGCTTTGTCGCCTTGTATGTGACCAACCAACCGACGTATACATTTACAAATGGGGCTAGAACGAACGTCGTCGTCAATGCAAAGTATCGTGCAGGTGATGAGGTAGAAGGCAGTATTGTAGGTGTATTATGGAGGATTACACAGGATCGGCAGTTAGGAATGGCTCGGATCATGGAAGTCGTGACCTCGGCAAAGATCAACGATTTCTCCCACTTTTGGTCGCAGTGGGTTCAAGAGGAAATGCCCGTATCGGCCATCAGGCATTTGCAATATTATCATATCGATTACGACGAAGAAGCGCTCAGCTAGGGCGCTTTTTTATATGGTTTTTACGTTCAGTGATGCTTCAAGCGGGAAGTATGAGAAATGAGGCCACTGAAACGATCCCGGAATAAGATCCTACGTAACCGACATCGGCATTTAGCGCCAAGGTAGGATTTAACTGTAAAATTCAAGACGAATTTCATAACAATTTTCTGTTACGGGCCTCAACTAACGGTAAAAATGCACGTTTATGTACCGTTTTGATTTGATTATATAAGTAATATGGAGCAGCTGTAGAAAGATAAGATCGATAATAGGCTTAGAGATGCGAAGCTCCGATCTTACGACGTATGTTTTTTGCTATTGTTTAGGAGAGAGTAGGTGAAGGTGATGCTCACATCGAGAAAAGTCCGATTGCTTCGAATTCTAACAAGTGAAACCGACTGGATCAGTTCAAGTGAGCTAGCGAATCGGCTGGGTTGTTCCAATAAAACGATACTTACGGAGCTGCATCATCTATCCTCAGAGTTGCCAGATGGCTGGGAGCTGCAGTCTCAAAGAGGAAAGGGCGTATACTTAAAGCGTCCATGTAATGGTCTTAATCGAGATCTCGATTATGTTGTCCTAAAGCAGGATAACAGCATGAAGCTGCTTATGCTTCTGCTGGAGCACCCGCAAGGTCTAACCATACAGGATCTTGCGGATACCATGTATCAGAGTGTGACAACCATCAATCGTTCATTAAGCAGCATTGAAAAACATCTTCAATCATACCAATTGGTATTGAAAAGAAGGCCGGTGCGCATTTCAGGAAAGGAAAGATTCATTCGCAAGCTGATCTTCGATTTGTCTCTTTATTCGGGGCATCCTCCGTATTGGGAGAGTAAGCATAATGATCAAATAAGAGTGATGATCACAGAGACTGAAAGCTATTTTCAGATTCATTACTCGGAGCAGACGACGAAACTGCTCACATCAGCGATCGATATATGGCTGTATCGAATTTCGCAGTATCGCTATTTTCAAATGGATTCAAAGATGAGAGTGGTATATGAAGGGGCACAGGATGTATTGTCTGCCATAAGGAGCATTTACAGGCCTGTTGAATCGTTATTTGGCGTGAAGGTACCAGAGCATGAGTATTTATATTTAATTATGGTTCTTTTAAGTGTTCAAAAGAAAGGCGATTATCCGGTTCGCATGTATCAATTGTTTGATATTCACGTCTCAAAGGAGGCGGTGCAGAGCTTTGTTAAGTACGTTGAGCATACGTTTGAGATTACGCTTCGTACGGATAAGCTGTTTATTGATAACTTGCTTCAATACTTAAAGGAAGCTTCCTTCCGCTGGACGACACAAATCCATGTTCACCGCAACCTTTATCTCCAAGAGATCAAGGCCATGTATCCTAAGGTATTTCGTGTGGTTCGCTCTTACTTAATGAATCACTTTCCTTATTATCATGTTGTGATGGATGATGATATTGCGGACATTGTCATTCAGATTACGGGGAGTCTTGAAGCACAAAAATCCGCAAGTTCCTTGAAGTTGGCTCTCATTGTGCCGACCTGTGATTGCTCCGCTCGTTACTTCGAATCGAAGCTGGCTACTCATATGGAAGTTCCTGTGACCATTAACTGCTATGATGAGCAAGAGATGAAGCATCATACCTTCAACAGCTACGATATCGTCATTACGACGGATCAACACTGGAATGAGGAGTTCGGGTATACCTATATGAATCCGCTCTTGTTTGATCATGATATGGATCGTATCAATGAAGAGGCGAGGAGGGCCTGGCATCAGAAAATATCTTCTTTTAACCTTCCTGAAGCAAACTTATTTTGATTAAAGATGAATCAGAGAACAATGTGTTCTTTGATTCTTTTTTTGTTTTCAATTCTATAAACGCGCGTTCACAAATCTGTTTTTGTGATTTATAATGGAAGTGATCAGCACCGTGAAAAAGCTTGTGATCGTGCTGTTCTGATTCGTAAGCGCATACAGCATTCATACTTATAGCCTGGTGAGGAGTGGATGAAATGAGCATTAATCGATTTCCGAACGATTTTATGTGGGGAACGGCAACCGCCGCTTATCAGATTGAAGGAGCTTATAACGAGGATGGACGCGGACCATCCATATGGGATACGTTTTCCCATACCCCTGGTAATGTAAAGAATGGGGACAACGGCAATGTGGCGTGTGACAGCTATCATCGCTTGGATGAGGATATCCGATTACTGAAAGAGCTTGGTGTTAAGACGTATCGCTTCTCCATCTCGTGGTCGCGCGTTCTGCCTACGGGCACTGGCGCTATCAATCAAAAGGGCCTGGATTATTATCACAAGCTGGTGGATGCTCTTATTGAACAAGGCATTGAGCCATTCTGTACCCTGTACCATTGGGATCTGCCGCAGGCGATTCAGGATCAGGGAGGCTGGGGTGACCGACGCTCGATCGCTGCCTTTAAGGAGTATGCCGAGGTGATGTTTAAGGAATTCGGATCAAAGATCAAATACTGGATTACGTTCAATGAACCTTGGTGTCTTGCTTTTCTGTCGAACTATCTAGGCATTCATGCGCCAGGCTATCGTGATCTTCAGCTTGCTATTGATATCAGCCATCATATCCTTGTCGCCCATGGCGAAGCAGTAAAGAGCTACCGAGAGCTTGGACTTTCTGGGGAGATCGGCATTGCGCCGAATACGGCATGGGGGATTCCTTACACGCAATCTGAAGAGGACAAAGCTACTTGCCTTCGCCTAAACGGTTGGTCAGGAGACTGGTATCTAGATCCGATCTACTTTGGCGAATATCCTGCTTTTATGCTGGATTGGTATGAGAAGCTTGGCCATAAGCCTCCAGTGGTCGAGGGGGATATGCAGACAATTCATCAACCGATTGATTTCATTGGTATCAACTATTACACGTCATCGATGAATCGACATAACGAACGCTCTGGCATGCTGCAGGCGGAGTACATGAATATGGGCGCAGCCAGAACGGATATTGGCTGGGAGATCTACCCGGAGGGACTGTATCAGCTGCTTCGCTATACAGCGGATAAGTACGGCAATCCTGATATTTATATTACGGAAAATGGCGCATGCTATAACGACGAAGCCGAGAACGGCCGCGTACGCGACCAGCGCCGGATCGATTACTTGTCCCAGCATCTCGTGCAGGCAAGCCGCGCCATTGCTGACGGCATTAACCTGAAGGGGTACATGGCCTGGTCGCTCATGGATAACTTCGAGTGGGCGGAAGGCTACAGCATGCGCTTCGGCCTTGTGCACGTGGACTTTGATACGCTCGTGCGGACGAAGAAGGACAGCTATTACTGGTATAAGCATGTGATTGCGAACAACTGGTTTGAGTTGAGATAGGCTTGGAGCTTGCGATTCATTCATGAAAGCTGCTTGATCACAAACGGTTTGTGTGCTGGTTGCTTGAAGAGAACATAGAAGAGGCGTTTGACGATATGGTCAAACGCCTTCTTTGTATGCCGCAGCTATTCCTTTATTGACGACTGTCTTGGGAGCATATCTTTGCGTCGATAGATACTCAGCATCATTCCAATGATCGCTAAGGTGAGTATGGAGTAGGTTCCACCATACGAAATAATCGGAGAACTAATTCCGCTTTGTGGAACGAATCCGAAGACCATTAAGATATTGTATATATATTGAAACCCAATCAATGCGGCAAATGCAATCATGATGGTTTTTCCATAGCTATCTTTTACTTGTTTGCTCATACAGGCAAACTGAACGATCACATATGCAATAAGTGTAAGGCACAGAGCACCGATTATCCATCCGAGAGAGTCAAATAAATAACTTAATGCATAATCAGAATAGATGTATGGATAACTTTGAGAGGCAGCTTGAAGACCTCGTCCCCACCATCCGCCTGACATGATGGCTTCTCGTGATCGCTCTACAATGAAATGATAGTCTTCATCATTACTGAAAAAGCCTAAAATACGACTAATTACATAATGATTAGGAGATAAAAACAGGAAAATTAACCCAAATAAAACATGCAGTCCAGATACAATATAAAAATACCATTTGGATCTGAGGCATCCCCATAGGATGGCGAACAGTGCAACGGCATACATCAAGTATAAGGCTCTCTCATTTGAAATAATAAATAATAAGAACGGAAGCATAGAAATGGTTAATAGCTTCATTCTATATTTCCATACAGATGTCGATGTGCGCTGAATAATTCCGCTGATTCCAATCAAAAACAGGACTGTGTAGCAGGAAAATACATTTATTGAGAATGGCCCTATTGGAAGGTAGTTCCTCGCTCCATTTATAATTATTGTCCAAGGATAAACAATCATATGGATGATGAATGGCAGCACAAACCATACCCACGAGTATTTTTTGAATATTCGATAGTCCATAAAAATGAAGGCAAACATAATGGCAATTCCTAGCGCGGAGTACACCAGCTTGGGAACAATTAAATTGATATGATCCAAGCTGAGTGAAGAGAAGATCGATATCACAATGCCAATTACCACGAGTATCCCGACGGAAACAATCAATCCCCAATTCATTTTTGGACAATGAACCTGGTTGAAGCCTCGTCCAACTTCCTCAGGGTCACCCATTTGCCTATGTACAAGGGCATCTACATTTTCATCAGGACATCCATCTTCCAAAGCATCCTGCACAAGCTCGTCCCAATGCGACAAGAGCTCATCTCGGATCTCATCATGCATATCTTTGGCTTTGATTTGCTTGCAGACCTGATCCAAGTATTGATCGCGAATGCGATGTTCCATCCTTTACCCCTCCCCGAGCACTTGATCCACAGTAGTGCGAAATAATCGCCATTCTTGTTTCTTCTCCGCGAGCTGCTGCCGTCCACGATCGAGAAGCATATAGTACTTGCGCTTGCGCCCGTCCTTCATTTCCCAATAAGCCTCAATCGAGCCATCCGACTCTAGGGCATGCAATATGGGATACAGGGTTCCTTCTTTGAACATAAAAAGGCCGTTGGACAGCCGCTCCATCTCCTTCGTCATCTCATAACCGTACATGGGCTGCTTCTCTAGTAGATTAAGGATGAGAATCGTGGTGCTGCCCTTCATTAACTCCTTGTTGATGGACATAATATGCCTCCTTTTATTGCACATGGTTAATATGGTTAAAACCTCATATGCTTCTATTGTTAATACATCTAGTTCCGATACATTGGATATCTATGTATATATGTATCATACTTTTATTTCCAAATCAAGGGATTGTCTGCAAGCATTCATAAAAGAACTGACAAAAGGATGAAATCAGCAGCTTTGCGCAATTGCTCACCACATAAAAAATTTCTTGTTGTAGAATAGGAGTATCGAGCAGGATTAAAAGGGATATGAAGTGGCTTAGGATAGAGGTAAGATAGAATTTTTCAGGAATCTATTTATAGAAACGGGTTGGGGTTATGGATCTTGAGAAGCAAAGATTAAGCATCGAAGCAGCAAGATTGTATTATATGTCGGATTATAGCCAAATGGACATTGCGACCAAGCTGGGAGTGTCTCGCCCAACCGTATCAAGACTGCTTCAGTATGCGAAGGATCAGGGCTATGTCAGAATCAGCATTATTGATCCTCTTGAGGATTTGGATGCTTTAGGGGACCAGGTGAAGCAGAAGTACAATCTGGATACGGTTATCATAGGGTATTCCCCGATAAACGAGTATTTGGAGATACAGAAGCATATTAGTCAAAAGGCTGCTGATTACCTGCATGAAACGGTACAGGATTCGGATATTATCGGCGTGACCTGGGGAAGAACGATGCATGCGGTTGCCCTGCGGCTTCAAGAGAAGCAGGTGCGAGGCGTTGAGGTTGTTCAGCTCAAAGGCGGCATCAGCCATTCGCATGTGAACACGTATGCAGCGGAGACGGTTAATTTATTCGCATCCGCCTATCAGACGATTGCGAGATACTTGCCGCTGCCGGTCATCTTTGACAACATTGAAGTGAAGCAGATGGTAGAGGAGGATCGGCATATTCATCGAATCATTCAACTCGGCAAGCAGGCGAATATTGCAGTCTTTACGATTGGAACATTGAATGACGATGCGCTGCTCTTTCAGCTTGGTTATTTTAGCCAAGAAGAGAAGAAGCTTCTGCAAAGCACGGGTGTCGGCGATATCTGCTCACGCTTTTTTGATAAAGACGGTCATCTGTGCAGTGAAGAGATTAACAATCGTACGGTCGGAATCGATCTGTCCGATTTGCGAGAGAAGGAGAAGTCCATTCTCGTTGCAGGCGGCCAGCAAAAAGCCGAGGCCATTCGAGCTGCTCTTATCGGCGAGTACGCGAACATTTTGGTGACGGACCAATTTACAGCACAGGCATTGCTGCGATAACACAATAGCGTTGATAAAGTCCCTTGGAGATGGATTGGAGTGCAAAGCTCTATTCTCCAAGGGGCTTTTTTTGTGTACGGAGAAGTTAGTGCGACGCGTCCAGTTGTTCATGATTATGACATGAACAAAATTTCAAAGCAATATTTACTTTTGTTCAACCGTCGTGTTATGATACCGATGAAATCAGTTACAAGCCATTTCGACTTTCTTGACAAATAGAATGCAAGGGGTGTACAGCTATGAACATAGCAGGCATGATTGACCACACACTGCTTCGTGCAGACGCAGTGCAAGACGAGATTAAGCAGCTGACAGATGAAGCGAAGCAGTATGGCTTTGCATCGGTATGCGTAAATCCGACATGGGTAGCTTACAGTGCGAAGCAGCTCGCAGGTACTCCAGTGAAGGTATGCACCGTTATCGGCTTCCCGCTCGGGGCAGCGACTTCTGCAGTGAAAGCATTTGAGACGCAGGATGCGATT
Source organism: Paenibacillus sp. 1001270B_150601_E10 (assembly GCF_015558675.1). Taxonomy (GTDB): domain Bacteria; phylum Bacillota; class Bacilli; order Paenibacillales; family Paenibacillaceae; genus Paenibacillus_B. Next base: position 126,420 of record NZ_JADMOL010000002.1, read on the forward strand.
CAGAATGGAGCTGCTGAGATTGATATGGTAATCAATATCGGTGAGCTGAAGGCTGGCAACGATGCATATGTACAGCAGGACATCGAGGCAGTTGTGAAGGCAGCGGCAGGAAAAGCTATTGTGAAAGTGATCATCGAGACTTGCCTCCTGACAGACGAGGAGAAGGTTCGGGCTTGCGAGCTGTCCTTGAAGGCAGGAGCTGACTTTGTAAAGACTTCTACCGGCTTCTCTAAGGGTGGAGCGACAAAAGAAGATGTGGCATTAATGCGCAGTACGGTTAAAGACCAAGCAGGCGTGAAGGCATCCGGCGGTGTTCGCAGCTTGGAGGATGTGAAGGTGATGATCGAAGCGGGCGCAACAAGAATTGGCGCTAGCTCCGGCGTAAGCATTGTGAATGGAGAGACGTCTTCGTCGTCTTATTAATAGATGGAGCGGTTGGTTTGGCTGGCACGCTGGAGGATATGGTAGCAGCATCTGTAATATCGTGATGAAAGCAAATCCACCCGCTCTTTTTTCTCAATATCTGATAGCAGGAAAATCATGCAAGGAGTAAGCCAAGACAGGGGACTGTCTATGTTATTTTAACCAATTTGAAAGCGTTAACACCCTACTAAACAAAAATATTTAATGCTCCCTTGTCGTTTTGCTTCTTTTGCATTCAAAGCAAGTACTGCTCCAAGAAACTTGTTATCCTTGTAAATGTGATACGTCCTTTTAGAAATAGGATGGAACATCCGTCTGCCTCCTTGAGAATTAAATTTTTTCCGGTGCCCCTTCCATGGCCATGGGTCCCCTAAAGGGGAGTTTTTTTCCTTTTGACACGGACTTGGAACCAAACGGTGAGCAATCAGTCAAGGTCTGCGCAGCTCTTTTCTCTCGTCCTCTATTTATCCATACAGAGAGAAAAAAATAGTGCCCTTGACAGAGGGCGTCTCGATCTTGATAAGAAGCAAGTGCGAGGAGCGCAGCGAGAGGCTCCGCTTGGTTCTTATTTAGATCGATCCGGTTGGTACCATGGGAGGGGCAAAAGGAAGAAACCTTTGATCCGAGGCCTTGAATCGATCGCGGAGCCGGCAAGGCTCCTTACCCTGTCTCAAAATAAAGGGCCTGGCCAGCCAGGGCTTCCGTATAAGATGACGTCAGCAAGTTATTGGGATTGTCTACTTTTTGGTTCACTCTATTACTTCTTGAGTAGCCTTGACATGGTGTGCCGCCTATCATAACCGGTGAAGTAATTCGTTTGGGATCTACCTTGCGAATATCTTGAGTAAGCACATGATTTCCGAGATTGACTCGATACGAATTAGCGGCATCTTCATCCAGTTCGACAGCGAGTTCAATTTCGAACCCTTCCTGAAGGAAGCCAAAATCTAAAAGGCCGCACCTGAGAAACAGCTATCTACAGCTAAAGCTAGACCAGCATGCTTAATCGCATCCTGAATATAGCGCACGGATGAGGTTTGTTGCTCCTGGATCTCCTCTTCATAAAAGGAAAAGGAAAACTGTTCAACGCCACCGACAACCTTTTCCAGTTCAATTCTGGAAATAACAGCCGTGGCCTTCTGCTTCACCTTTAAAATCCGTGTAATATCGCACACTTTACGAGAAAGTTTGGTATTCTTTTGAGAATATTCTTGACTTGCATCCTTAGATTCGTTCCTTCATGCGGCCGATCAACTTGCCGCTGGCACAAGCACAACAAAAATCTAGCCCCACCAAGGTTCCGCCAGGTGCGTTCATACGCAGCGCCGGAACGGTGGGTCTCTTACGTCAAGGGGAAAACTGCAAAGCAGGCAAACCCTTGATGAAAGGAATGCTGTGGTACGCTTTGCCTGTTGCGGCATGGGGCTAAAAAAGGCCGCAGGCTTCAGCGCAGCTGAAGGCGACCACTTCTAGAATGAAATCGTTCCTCATAATTTGTATAAATTTTTTATAATACTAATAACGAAGTAAAGTCATTATTAAATCATTTCGAGAGGTTCGTAGTGAACCGTTAAAATGGATGAATATTAGGGGCAATATATATCAATATATACTTCCGAAACAAGCCTTTCCTGTGTTTATCACTGACCCATCTATGCTAATTTTAATTCTGCGAAAACCCTTTTTCCACAAAAAAAGACGCTAAGTATCCAAATAAACCCCATAATTGGAGTTTGGATTCTCGCGTCTCTTCCATTTCCTTCTGACAGAACAAGCCAATCATTCAACCTTTTCTAAAATCAAATAACATGACAACAAAATAGCGAGACGATGGGAAATCAAGTCATTAAAGTCGCTCTTCCCATATCCAAATTGGCTGCTGAAGAACGATAGATGTAAGATGACGGTTGATTCTTTTTGCATTCACTGTCATCTCGTTGCTAAGCACGATCACGGTTAAATCCTCGTCAATTAGCCGTGCAACATAATGGCGGAAGCCACTTGGATATCCTCCTGGATGCCCAACTGCTTTTTTTCCCATAACATCTTGAGTGTACCAACCATATCCATATCGATGCGGAAACTTTTTAGCATGGGTCATACTCATCAACTCAGATGTTTCTTTGCTTATCAGCACATGATTACGCAAGGCTCTGTCAAACCGTTCTAAGTCTTCCGCTGTAGAAATAATATCTCCAGCTGCGTACGCTGCAGAATGATGCATGAAGGGTCCGACTTTTCCTTCAATATGTCCTTCCGCTTGCGGCATGCCTGCTGGAACTGTGAACATAGAATTAAACATGCTGCTCGGTTCAAAAATATGCTCTTCAATATAATTGGCATATGACTGTCCGCTGACTTTTTCAATAATAAGTCCTAGCATCACATAACCCGTATTACTATAGCGAAAGCTTTTACCTGGGGTAAATTCTAATTCAGAATAGCTAACGGTTTTTACAATATCAAGTGGATTCCATTCTTGGCTGTAGTCGAATTTGAAATTCGGCTTTAGATAATCCGGAATCCCCGAGCTATGGCTTAGTAGATGACTTATTGTAATAGACTCTCCCTTTGGAAAGTCTGGAAAGTACTGCGAAACTGCATCATCTAGGTGTAGGCGTTCCTGTTCTACTAGTTGCATGACTGCTACTGCAGTGAATGTTTTCGATAACGAAGCGATCGGATAGAGCGTGCTTGGGCTGTTAGGTACATCAGCGGCAGCCAATCCGTAACCTTTTGAAAATAACACTTCACCTTCCTTTGCAATCAGGACGGTTCCTTGAAATTTTTCATTGGTCAAATATTGATCGACTTTTTCGGAAATGCTTCCTGATAAATCACTATGGCTGTTACGTCCCAATAACAGCAAAGCTACTATAACCACGATTACTATAACAATTATAGTAATATAGAATATTTTAAAGGACTTTTTCATATTTATACCTCTCAGTCTATTGGGATTTTGGTGATGATCCTTCTAAAAGCAAACTTAAAACTTATTATGTAGGAAATGGTACTCGTGCTGATGTAGAAATTAATTACGATGATGATAATCGAACAGCTATTGATTGTTCACCTGATCAAATGGTTTGCTGTGATTTCTCCAAAACAACCCCTTTGTTAACGTCCTATTCATGAATAAGACGTTATTAATATGTAAATCCCTTATAATCATGTAGATTCGAAATGGAAGAACAACTTCTCTGCTTCAAGAAACTCACACATTACCATCAACATCATATATCCAACTCGTCTAGAAGGATGCCACATCGGTGATGCTTACTTTTTGCCGAGCTCTCCAAGCAAGGCCTTCCACCGTTCCAAGGTCTCATTTACTTTAGGCTCGACGGATACTTCAACTACCGCTTCTACCTTCTCCAATTCCCCGTTCGCCGCTTTTTCAGCTCACTCCGTATAGCACGGGCTTTTTTTGTTCAGCCTTACTTCTAAAACAGGATTGGTTCTAATTCCTGATTATCTTCTTGTTCCAAGATTGCAAGGACTTCATCTCGGCTGTGGCCGGCTATATATAGCTCATGAAGTCGTATGTTTCTTTCACCACCTTTAACAACCTCGCGTAATCGAGGAAGAACCTCATGTACCAGCGTATTCGCATAATCCCTATCTTTTTTTCCACTTCTAGTAGTGTTCTTGTATGCTTTAATGACAAACTGCTCAAGCTCCTCAATTTCCTGCACTACCTCAGCCATGTATGTTTCAGTGTCTGTTTTTATACGTATATGGTACTCTCTTTGATCATCCTCAAGCATAGCTATACCTCCTTTTTAGCTATGCGGTATTTATGTCCGTACAAGATCAATTGACTTGCACGGACATTAACTCCCTTACCAATCCCAAGTAGGTAATTCCTCACATTGAGAAGCGTCTCGATCCAAGGGAATCCAAGAACAGCCTTCCTTTTCTGCAAGAACCAATGAATTCAGTAGTTCAGCTGGAATCGGATGCCGATTTCCTACATTCTCGGTATCTACTCCAATTAGATAACCGTAATCCATAGAATTAACAGGTAAGCGAATTCATTTGACACATTAGCAATCTGGTTTAGAAACTGGCCTGTCTCTTGTTGAATATGTGCGGTAGAAAGTTCAACTATTTTAAGAATAATGTCTTTCATCACAATTACCCCTTTGTGGATTTTCGCGTTCAAGCTTTAGAAGCTTCGCCTTTGCTTTGTCTGCTTCTCGGCTCAACGAACGAATAAGAGAATCTTTTTAGCACCTGTTCATCTATACCAAGCTCTTGACGCTTTGCTTTCTTTACGTTCTTAATATAAGGCCAATACTCGAAATTGATATAAACTCCAATGTGTTCCGGTATCTCTTCTTTTACTTGATCAAATAGTTCTTGTGTCATCACGAAATAATTATAATGACCACAAAAGGTGTGATGTGCTTTGGATCTAAAATCACTCTTCGATACTTTAATTTCATAGCAGCGCCACGTACCTTTTGTGTCATAGGTGATATAGTCAACACGTTCTTTTCCATCCCATCCAATTGTCACTTCAAAACAACCAAACACGCCGGCTTTGTTTGTAACGGATTCAAGTGCTCGCTCAAGTGATAACGTTACTGCTGTTTTTGCCATGTCATCCCCCTTAGAGGGCATACTCACCATCTGTCAACTCTGTTAAATTTAGCGCTCTAATCACCAAGTTTTGCACCATTTCCAGTTGCGTATTGTCCAATTGATCGACTACTAGATCATTCATGTCCGTGAGCATTTCCATAACTGCATCTTCCAGATTTTTAAGTGTAGGTCCTGTTCCTGCTGGAATGATTGGAGTGTAAGTTTTTACTTATGTGCAGCCTTTCATTTCCCATCTCTCCCTTGGCCTGTGGCTCTTTAAATTTGATTTCCTCCTTCGGCATGCATCAGCTGTTAGAGTAACAGATGGGTTGATTCACTTGCCTTATACCAAAACAACAACTATTTCCTTTTGTTTCAGTTATGAATTTCGCATCTATGAATAGGGGAGGAACTACAGATGAAGTATGGGATCGCAATCGTAGGTTTGCTGACTGTGTTTGGACTTACCTATATCGCAAGTAAAGACCGGCGCAGCATCCGCTATCGCCCGCTTACGCAAATGATTATCTTGCAGGCCGTATTGGCGTTCGTGCTATTAAACACAACTGTTGGTGATACGCTGATTCGAGGCTTTGCCTCCATCTTTGAATCGATACTCGCTTATGCAGCCGAAGGCATCAACTTTGTATTCGGCGGCATCGTCAACGAGGGGCAAGGAACGCAGTTTTTCCTATCGATATTGCTTCCGATTGTGTTTATCCGCATTAATCGGGATTCTGCAATACACCAAGATACTGCCCTTTATCATCAAGTACATTGGATTAGGCTTAAGCAAAGTGAACGGCATGGGCAAGCTTGAATCTTATAATGCAGTCGCTTCAGCTATATTAGGCCAGTCAGAAGTATTTATCTCTGTGAAAAAACAAATCGGGCTCCTTCCCGAGCGCCGTCTCTACACCCTATGTGCATCTGCCATGTCAACCGTGTCGATGTCCATCGTCGGGGCATATTGTGATGGATTCCGTAGGAATTGGAGAAGCGCCAGATGCGGCAGCATTCGATGACATTGGCGCTGACACGCTAGGCCATATTGCGCAGGCGTGCGGCGGGCTCAGCATGCCGAATATGGGAAGCCTTGGTCTTTCCTATATTCGATCCATTGAAGGTATGCCAGCAGCAGAACGGCCGCTTGCTCATTACTGCAAAATGCAGGAGGCTTCTCGCGGAAAAGATACGATGACCGGTCATCGGGAGATCATGGGGCTTTATATCGATACACCGTTCCGCGTATTTCCGGATGGCTTCCCAGAGGCATTGATCAAGCGAATCGAAGCGAAGACAGGCCGCAAGGTCATTGGCAACAAGCCGGCCAGCGGGACTGAGATTATCGAGGAGCTTGGCAAAGAACAGATGAAGACAGGTGCGCTTATTGTGTATACATCTGCCGACTCGGTTCTGCAGATTGCTGCCCATGAAGATGTAGTGCCGCTAAGCGAGTTGTACGAGATCTGCGAATTCTGCCGCGAGATTACAAGAGATGATCCGTACATGCTGGGACGTATCATTGCACGGCCGTTTAATGGAGAACCGGGACATTTCACGCGTTCAGCCAATCGGCATGATTATGCTTTAAAGCCATTTGGCCGCACCACGATGAATGAGCTGAAGGACCAAGGCTATGATGTTATCGCGCTAGGCAAGATTTCAGACATTTATGACGGTGAAGGAATTACAATGGCCATTCGAACAAAGTCTAATAGCGATGGCATGGACCAATTCATAGCGAGCCTGAACGAACCGTTTACAGGGCTCAGCTTCCATAATCTCGTAGACTTCGATGCGCTCTATGGTCATCGCAGAGAACCGAAGGGCTACGGCCAAGCGCTGGAGGAATTTGATGCAAGGCTGCCAGAGGTGATGGCGAAGCTTGGTGAAGATGATCTCCTGCTGATCACGGCCGATCATGGCAATGATCCAACCTACAAGGGAACAGATCATACCCGTGAATATGTGCCTTTGCTTGCTTATTCTCCCCGCTTCACGAGTGGCGGACAGGAGCTGCCGCTTCGAACCACCTTTGCTGATCTAGGGGCAACGATTGCAGAGAACTTCAATGTGACCATGCCAGCGTACGTGGTTAGTTTTTGGACAGCCTTGAAATAAGAGTATGAGACGATAATTGGAGGGATAACGATGAGTGTTCATATTGGTGCAAAGCAAGGAGACATTGCGGATACGATCCTGCTTCCAGGCGATCCTTTGCGTGCGAAGTATATTGCTGAAACGTATTTGGAAGACATCTCGTGCTATAACGAGGTTCGCGGCATGCTTGGATTTACGGGGACTTATAAAGGAAAGAGAATTTCCGTTCAAGGAACAGGAATGGGGATTCCGACGACCAGCATTTATGTCAATGAGCTGATTAGTGAATACGGGGTTAAACACTTAATGCGAGTCGGCACATGCGGCGCGATGCAGGAGCATGTTCATGTTCGGGACGTTGTTCTGGCACAGGCGTCCTGTACGGATTCCAGCATGAACCGTCATGTGTTTAAGGATTATGACTTTTCTCCAATCGCAAGCTTCCCTCTGCTTAAGACGGCCTACGAGAAGGGAACAGAGAAGGGCTTGAAGCTTCATGTCGGCAACATCTTCAGCTCTGACATGTTCTATCGTGACGATAAATCTGTCGTAGGGAAGATGATGGAATACGGGGTGCTTGCTGTTGAAATGGAAACGACGGCGCTGTACTCCCTTGCTGCCAAGTTTGGTGTCCATGCGCTCACGATCTTGACGGTAAGCGATCATTTGCTCACAGGGGAAGAGACAACAGCGGCAGAGCGACAAACGACCTTCAACGATATGATGGAGGTTGCACTGGAAACGGCTTTGTCCATCTAATTCATATTTACATGAATCCATGGGAGACAGGGAGGAATTACACGATGAGATGGTAGATGTAATTGCGAAGAAGCGGGATGGAAAGGAATGAGCGTGAACGTGCAGATCTGACGATGGCCATGGTTCATTCGGGAGATACGATTGATCTGTCTGCGATCGAGGGAATCAAGGTAGACAAGCACTCGACCGGCGGCGTTGGCGATACCACGACGCTGGTGCTGGCCCCATTGGTTGCCGCGCTTGATATTCCGGTCGCGAAGATGTCCGGACGCGGGCTTGGTCATACAGGCGGAACGATCGACAAGTTGGAATCGATCGAAGGCTTTCATGTGGAGATTAGCAAGGACGAGTTCGTCAACCTTGTCAACAAGGACAAGATTGCGGTCATTGGGCAATCGGGCAACTTGACGCCTGCGGATAAGAAGCTTTATGCGCTTCGCGATGTGACAGGAACCGTCAATTCCATTCCGCTTATTGCGAGTTCGATCATGAGCAAGAAGATTGCAGCAGGCTCTGATGCGATCGTCTTGGATGTAAAGACAGGCGCAGGCGCATTCATGAAGACGGTTGAGGATGCGAAGGATTTGGCGCATGCCATGGTAAGCATCGGCAACAATGTCGGCCGCAAGACGATGGCAGTCATCTCGGATATGAGCCAGCCGATTGGCCGTGCCATCGGCAATGCCTTGGAGGTTAAGGAAGCGATCGATACGCTGCGCGGACATGGTCCGAAGGATTTGGAGGAGCTGTGCTTTGCGCTCGGCAGACAAATGGTCTATCTTGCAGGCAAGGCGTCTTCCCTTGAAGAAGCGGAAGAGAAGCTGAAGGAAGTGATTCAGAACGGCAAGGCGCTGGAGAAGTTCAAGGACTTTATCAAGAACCAAGGGGGCAATCCAGAGGTTGTTGATGATCCTAGCAAGCTTCCGCAGGCTTCCTATCGGATTGAGGTTCCTGCAAAGCAGGATGGCGTCGTGCAGCAGATTGTAGCCGATGAGATTGGAACCGCAGCAATGCTGCTTGGAGCAGGCCGCGCCACGAAGGAATCGGAGATCGATCTTGCGGTAGGCTTGATGCTTAACAAGAAGATTGGCGATGCTGTCAAGGCAGGCGAATCGCTCGTAACGATCCATGCGAATCGTGAAGATGTCGCTCAAGTCATTGAGATGATCTATGCGAATATTCGCATTGGCGACCATGCTGAGCCTCAGGTACTTGTCCATGATCTTGTAACGGAGTAAGGTTTAGCAAATATCAAGCAGTGGTAGTTTCGAAAAGAACGGTAAAGTTAGCGTGAATATATGAGCAGGATGCTGCCCTAAGTGGGAGTATCCTGCTTTTTTATCATGGTAAACCTTTCTTTCTTGATTACAATCAATCGTATTGATGCTGAATCGAATGGTTGTTTGCTTATACAATGGAATTCGCAATTACATTTATCACAATTATTGAAAAATCTACACAGTTTCTCCACAACTGTTGGTTATCTTAATTCCATCGGATGAACAAGAGCTTATCACCGCATGGGAAACGATACAACCTATAATGTGGAGGGATATAGAGATGAAAGGAAAGTACTCGATTACAAAGCTTTGGCTGCTGCTCGGCGCTTTGACGATTGTACTGGCTGGCTGTACGGACGATCAAGAATCGAAGAATGCGAGCACCGTTTCCAGCTCTAATGTAACTAAGATAGAGACGGTCAAGGCGACACCTGTTGTGGATGGCAAGACGTATACGATTATTGCGAAGCCAAGCCTGCTGCCTGTGAATGATAAGGTTACCTTGCCCGTATGGACGTTTAACCAATCGGTGCCGGGTCCGGAGATTCGTGTGAAGGTTGGAGATACCGTAAGGATCAAGCTTCAGAATGAACTGGAGGAGCCGGTATCTATCCATTGGCATGGCTACCCTGTTCCGAATGAGATGGATGGCATTCCAGGCGTAACGCAGGATGCTGTTGTGGCGGGAAAGGAATTTGTTTACGAGTTCAAGGCAACAATTCCGGGAACCTATTGGTATCATTCGCATCAAGACAGCGTTAATCAGCTGGATAAAGGACTTTATGGCTCCTTTATCGTAGAGGATCCCAATGAGGATTATGACCGAGATTATACTTTGATGCTGGATGAATGGATGAGCGCTGCGGCAGAGAGTGAAGCTTCAAAAGATGGCGCGGACACCAATAAGGACGATCACGACATGCCCAACATGGAGGGAATGGACCACGGCAGCATGGGTCAGAATGAGAGCGATCATAGCGGCATGGATCATGGCAATATGAGCATGAATGCGAGTGACAGCAGCAAGGACGAAGAACAGAATGCTCAGGAACATGGGGCAATGGAACAAGGGCAGGCTGATAACGGCGATGGCAGTATGCAGCATGAGGGCATGGCTGGTCATGATATGAGCATGTATGATCTATATACGATCAATGGCAAGACGGGCGACGCTATCGACAAGCTGGTGGTTAAGGAAGGCGATAAAGTACGGTTGCGTCTTATCAATGCAGGATACATCACGCATCGCATGCATCTGCATGGCCATGAATTCAAGATCGTGGCACTTGACGGTCAGCCGGTTAATAGTCCTGCGCTGATCTCTGATCAAGCGCTGTCGATAGCACCCGGTGAACGCTATGACATCGAGTTTATCGCCAACAATCCAGGCTCTTGGTTGTTGGAGGAGCACGGCACAGATGAGCGGGTTAACGGAATGAGAGCGCTCATTCAGTACGAAGTCGCAACCACTGCTAAGGATCAATCCAATGCTGCGGAAGAGCTGCCAGAATTCGATCCCGTGCTCTATGGTAAGCAGGCTGATACGAAATTCACACTCAACCAGAATTTTGATCAAAAGGTTCATATGAATCTGAATACCGAGATGCGCGATGGAGAGATGGTATATACGATTAATGGCAGGGTGTTCCCGGATACGGAAAAGATCTCTGTAAAGAAGGGAGAGAAGGTGCTTGTCACGTTCGTCAACCAATCGATGACGGAGGATCATCCGATGCATCTTCACGGGCATTTCTTCCAAGTGCTAAGCAAAAATGGCAAGCCGCTGCAAGGCTCTCCAGTGATTAAGGATACACTGAATGTAAGGCCTGGAGAAACGTATGAGGTTGCCTTTGAAGCTGATAATCCAGGGGATTGGATGTTCCACTGCCACGACCTTCATCATGCGTCGGCAGGAATGGTCACCGATGTGATGTATAAGGACTACAAATCGGATTATGTGCCCGATCCAAGCGTAGGGAATAAGCCGGAATAACAAGCGCATGAACTCCTGTTGATTGATCTCAGCAGGAGTTGTATGTTTAGTAAAGGCAATGGAAATGATTCAGGGCGGTGAAACAGATGTCTCAACACCAAATACTGCTTGTCGATGATGAATGGAACATGAGGAATCTCCTTCGAATCTATTTTAAAAAGGCAGGCTTTGCGATTAAAGAAGCTTCCACAGGCTACGAGGCGCTATCGATCATTCAGCAGCATTCCGTGGACGTCGTTATATTGGATATTATGATGCCTGGCATGGATGGCTGGGAAGTATGCCGAGCCATAAGGGAGCAGACTACCGTTCCGATTCTCATGCTGACAGCGCGATCAGATACACAGGATAAGGTCCATGGCTTAGAAATAGGCGCGGATGATTATGTGACGAAGCCTTTTGAACCTGAGGAGCTTGTGGCCAGAGTGAACGCTCTGGTAAGAAGATCTTCGATTAGCCAGGCGGCGAAAGAGGATTCGGATCTCTTGACCTACCCTCAACTGCGAATCGATCCTGATGCGCGTGAAGTCTATGTCCAAGAGGAGAAGGTGGAGTTTACACCAAAGGAATTTGATCTGTTGTATCTCGTAGCGAAGCATCCACAGCGTGCCTTCCAGCGCGAGGACTTGGTGCTGCGTCTTTGGGGATATGAATACAGCGGAGATTCCCGTGTCGTCGATACACATGTCAAAAATATTCGAGAGAAGCTGCATCGTGCAGGTCTAGATTATTCGCCTATTCAAACGGTATGGGGCGTTGGCTACAAATTCCACGCACAAGGAGCGTCTACATGAAGCGCAATGTGATCGGGATTAAGCTTGGTCTGCTCATTACGACAGCCTTTCTCATCGTGCTGCTGTCACTAGGTACGATGGTTTACCAGGTGTTTTCGAATTTTTATCATATTGAAATGAAAACGGAGGTGTCGGAGCTCACGGCACACTTTGTTGCGATGTGCAAAGAGACGAATCCAACCTCAGCGCAAATGATGAGCACGCTTGCCGACTTCTCGAATGTCAGTATGTTCTACGTGCAGGAAAATGGGGAGATTGGCTTCCATTCAGGTCCACATGATCCGGCAGATCGTTCATTTATTCAGGCTGCAGATTTGGCGTCCCTTTTCAAGGGAGAATCGATCAGCCTCTCTCATACCGATCCGAGCGGAGAAGGGTATCTCGTTGTAGGACAACCCTTAATCAAGGACGGTGCTACGCAGGCCGCAATCTATGTGATGGCTTCAACGAAGCATTTGGATGAATCGCTGCTGTCCATTCGCAAGCTGCTTATGCTGTCTGGAGCGGGAGCCTTCCTATTATCCTTAGGCATCACCTGGATCATGGCGTACATGCTGTCCCGACCGCTGCTTCAGATGCAGCAGGCGACAAAGAAGATTGCAAGCGGTGAGCTGGAGACAAGGGTTCATATTCGGAGCAAGGATGAGATTGGTTATTTGGCGGAGGCGATCAATGATCTTGGGGTGGAACTGAAGCGTTATCGTGACAATCGCCAGGAATTTTTTGCGAATATCTCGCATGAACTTAGAACCCCCATTACGTATCTAAAGGGCTACGCCAAGGTGCTTCAGGACGACATGTATGATACAGAAGAGGAGAAGCAGCGCTATTTGGCAATCATTCATCAGGAGGCGCTTCTATACCTACAATAATACCGGTCGTGATGGCTTTCGTTCCAGTCGGGACGGATTGCAGGATCTTGGGGCTGTTGTCATGAAATACGGCGGCAGAAGAGAGGCAGCACGGACGCTTGTAAGCCCTCGCTTTATGGAGAAGGTGCTGCTCAAAGATTTCGATAAGGTGAAGCAGCTTGGAGCGGATGGGCTGACGTTTGGAGACGGCATGGGATCGCTGTTGAACAGTGATTTCAATGATCGCTACGCGTCTTCAAGAGACGACGTGAAGGGCATTCAGGAGGGCTTGTTCACCAAGGCGACGGAAATGCTTGGGTCCGCGCAAGCTGACGATGCGAATGCGTATTCGTGGAAGTATGTGAATCATTTGAGCGGCGTACCGATTGAGAATTCCTTTGATTTATTTGTGGATGAGACGGTTCCGTTCATGCAGATGGCTTTGCATGGCCTGATCTCCTATTCGTCGGAGTTTGCTAATATTTCGGATAATTACACCTCGTATCTTCTGAAAAATCTGGAGTACGGCTCGATTCCGAGCTTTATGCTGACGTATGCAGCATCGCAGGATCTAATTGGCACGCGTTCGCTGTACAACTTCTACAGCACGCACTATAAGGACTGGTCTGAAGAAATTGCCAAGCAGTACAGCCGATTCAATGAGGCGCTTGGCGATGTGCAGGATCAATTAATCGTCAACCATCAAGCATTGGCGAACGGCGTCTATGAGACGACCTATGAGAACGGCAAGCGCATGATCGTCAATTACAATGAGATGCCATTTCATCATGACGGCATTGAAGTGAAAGGGCAGGACTTTGCTGTTGTTACAGGGGGGAGATCATCATGAGCAGATTCAAATTGAAAGCTCGGACATCACGTCACCTTGAGGCGCTCGTGTTCATCGCTCCTTGGGTCATCGGCTTCCTTTTATTCATGGCCTTTCCGCTTGGCTTCTCCTTGTATATGAGCCTGCATAAGGTGACGGTCCTGCCGACAGGCTTAAAATATGACTTTCAAGGCTTGAAGTATTACACGGAAATTCTGTTCGGCAGTTCGGCCTTCTATGATAATCTGCTTCCGTTCTTCCAAGAGATTGTCATTATGGTGCCGGTCATCATCGTATTTTCCTTGTTTATCGCCATCATGCTGAACCAGGACTTCCCAGGCCGACTCGTCTTCCGAGTTGTATTCTTCCTGCCGATTATCTTTACCTCCGGCTATGTGTTAACGGAGTTCGTGAATCAGGGAGAGGGCACGCTTGGCTTTCTGGATCGATTCGCAATCGGGGAATATCTGATTCAGTTTCTCGGGGACAGCTCATGGGCAAAACCGGTCATGGACGTGCTAAATCGATTTGTCCTTGTATTGTGGTATTCCGGCGTACAGATCCTGATCTTCCTCGCAGGAAGACAAACGATCTCGAAGTCGAGCTATGAATCTGCACGGATCGACGGTGCATCTCCGTGGGAAGTGTTCTGGAAGATTACACTCCCTGCGATGTCTCCTTTTATCCTGCTGAATCTGATCTATACGGTGGTCGACATGTTCACATTCCCATACAACCCTGTCATTGAGCTGATCAATACCGGCAATTATGGCTATAACAGTGCGCTTGCCTGGATCTACTTTGTCGTGATTGCTGTATTCCTAAGCTTGATCATGCTCATGTTCCTGCGACTGAATCGACAAGCCCGAAGCCGCTAGTAGCCGTATAGAAGCTTCGAGGAGAGGAGGATTTCGATGTTAGGTAAAATCAATACTGCGAAGATCAAGCCTCCATTATTCAAAAAGAGAATGATGCGGGACGGTCTTCATACGATTCGCTACGCCATATTGGGTCGCGAGATTAACAGAGGCTTGCTGTTCAAGCTGTTCATTTACTGGATTCTGATTGTAACCTCTTATATTTATCTGAATCCGATCTTGAAGATGCTGGTGAAGATGGTCATGAATGAGAAGGATCTCAATGATCCTACGGTGACCTGGATTCCTCATGAGATTTATCTTGGACATCTGAAAACGGCCTGGACCGCGCTTCATTATTTGGAATCGCTGTTCGTAAGCATCGGAATATCCACCATTGTTGCTGTATTTCATGTCATCTCTTGCGGCTTAATGGGATACGCCCTTGCAAGGATGCAGTTTCCATTCAAGAAGCTGCTTACGTTTTTGCTGGTGATGACTTTTATTATCCCGCCGCAAGTCATCGTCCTGCCGATGATTATCATGTACACGAAGCTTGGGCTGCAGGGCAGCTTGTTCTCGCTTGTCCTGCCGTCTCTTTTTGGCTTCGGGATCAAGGGAGCCTTGTTTGTCATCATTTTCCGCCAATTCTACACGACTCAGCCTAAGGAGCTAGAGGAAGCGGCGAAGATCGATGGGGCAAGCAGCTTCAAGTTCTACTGGAAGGTCATGTTCCCGCTGGCGAAACCAGCCATTCTGGTCGTGTCGCTCTTCTCCTTCGTATGGACCTGGAATGATACGTACTACCCAAGAATGTTCCTGGGGCAGTCCCCGCTGGTTCCGCTAGCGACTCAGATGTCCAGAGTGGACGCCAGCATTACGAGCCTACTTGGGAATGAGGAGACTGCGCTCGTTCTCGTCGAGGCGATCAAGATGTCTGCCAGCTTCCTTGCGCTCCTGCCGCCACTGCTTATATTCTTCTTTGCACAGCGTTACTTCGTGGAGAGTGTCGAGCGTACAGGACTCGTAGAATAATATTCCGAAGAGCTTCATGAAGCATGGCGCGCTGTTGGCTGCCTGTCTTCAGCGTCGTCATGCATAGTGAAGAAGGTCATAGGGGGTGGATTAGGTTCAAATAGAATGCACTCTGCCAAATTTGCAGCGTCATAGGGGAAAAAGTAAATACACGATGAAGGGATGATTTCAGTTATGAAGAAACGGATGAATGTGATTCTCTTGATTTCGCTTGTATTTGCTCTCATGTTGGCGGGATGCAGCTCCAGCAATACAGGGACAGAAGCACCTGTGAAGGAGCAAGCCCAGACTGAGGGAACAGGAACCAATCCATCGACAGACCCAAAGCAAGAAGACAATGAACCTAAAGAGCCAGTTAAGTTGGTATTTATGGCTCCATGGAGCAAGGAGCAGGTGGAGGGCCGCTTTCATGCGGGAACGAAAGAGAAATTTCCGCATATAACGGTCGAGCCAACAGGGAAATTCGCAGATGCAACCTCCTTTGATGAGCTTTTTGCTCAAGAAGTGATGCCGGATATCATTCTGACGACTGACGGCTTTGATATTTTAAAGGAAAGAGATATGCTGCTCCCACTCGATGATCTGCTGAAAGAACGAAATTTTGATTTTAATAAAATCAGACCAGGCATCATGGAGGCATTGCGTGCGCGGGATCCAGAAGGGCAAGGAAGACTGCTTGGCATTCCAATCGAGGATGTTACAGTTGCGCTTCATTATAATAAAACGATCTTCGATAAGTTCGGTGTGGACTATCCAACCGACGGCATGACCTGGGATGAGGTCATTGAGCTTGCGGGAAAGGTAACCGGAGAGCGTGACGGAATCCACTACCGAGGACTTGCTACAAACCTTATGTCTCAAGCGATGACACAGCTGTCAGCGAATGGAACGGACCCGGAGACAGGAGAGCCTCAATTCTCTAAAAATCCTGCCTTCGCCAAGTTTTTTGATCTTGCCAAGCGTATCGCGAGCATTCCAGGCAACTGGGAGCCAGATATTCAATACGACTTCACCAAAGGCGAAGTGGCCATGAGTCTCGGACTGATCGCGAATACAATTCCTCATTATCCGGATGAATTGGATTATGATGTGGTCAGCTTCCCGACTTGGTCAGATCTGCCGGGCGTGGGGCCTTCTACACTGCCGCTTACCGTTGCGATTAATAAGCACAGCAAGCATATTGATGAATCGCTCGACATTCTTGAATATTTGCTCAGTGACGAGCAGCAGCTGCGGATGCACCGTTTGGAGGTTCCTTCTGTATCGGGAGATTTAAGCATTCTCGAACAGTTTGCCGCAGATACGTTAGAGCAAAAGGAAGATCGCGAGATGAATATCAAAGGTATTTACTCTTTGGAGCAAGCAAAGCCAGCTATCTATAGCCCTTACGGACCGGATATTCTCCTTTACGGTACGAACTTTGTAGGCTCACAAGTGACGCCATTCCTAAAATCAGGCGATGATGTTCAGACATTCTTGCGCAAGATGGATGAGGAATACACGACCATTGTGAAAGAGCGCAAACTGCAAAACTAAATAGATCCATCCTTTTCATCATGAGCAATCCTAAGCAGGATGATGTGAGAGAACGACTGTGCAGAATCCGATGAAACGAAAGGGGTTATGAGTGGTGAAAAGGCGGTTACCTGTGTTCCTCGTTGTATGTCTTATCTTGCTGACGGTATTAGCGGGCTGCAGCGGCAATGCGGCAGAACCTGGTCCAACACCTGATAAAGAGGCCACAACAACGACAGACAATGGATCGGCTAAGCCTGATGGGGAAGAGGAGATGGAAGCGAATCAAGCGGAAAAGACGACCTTTGTACCGTATGACGGCGAGCCTGCAACGCTTAAATTTATTATTGCCATGGATGAGGAAACATTCAAAAATCAAATTGCCAGTCACGTCGAAGAGAAGTTTCCGAATATTAAGCTGCAGCTTGTAGAGGCGTCATTGGATCGCAACGGGCTTCAGGAGTTGAATGCCCGAGGAGAAACGCCTGATATGTACGTGATGCATGAAGGCTAC
Source organism: Paenibacillus sp. 1001270B_150601_E10 (assembly GCF_015558675.1). GTDB lineage: Bacteria > Bacillota > Bacilli > Paenibacillales > Paenibacillaceae > Paenibacillus_B. The sequence continues at coordinate 143,963 of NZ_JADMOL010000002.1, forward strand.
GAGTTGTTTGAAGAGCTGGATATGCTTGAACCTCTTGATCCGTTTATTGAGAAGAGCAGCTATGATCTATCTATTTTTCAAGATGGAGCCATAGACATCATTCGAGCTTTAGACCCGCAGGGGGCGGGGCAGCTGTACGGACTGCCGTTTCAGGGTTCTCAAAAAGCACTTTACTACAACAAAGACATCTTTGACCGCTTTGGTGTTGACTATCCGACCGATGGAATGACGTGGGACGGGATTCTGGAGGTTGCGAAGCAGCTAACGGCTGGACGTGACGGGGTGAAGTTCAAGGGCCTGTCCTTCGGATACTATTCACATGCTTTCTCCCAGTTGGGTGTCAACGGTACGGATGCGAAGAGCGGGGAGGTGCTGTTTACGAAGGATCCAGCATTTACCCGTTACTTTGAGCTGCTTGATCGTTATCGCCGCATTCCAGGAATGATTGACCCTAGCGATTACAAGTACAGCTTCAGCAACGAGCAGAATCTGGCTATGTATGTTGGCCAGGTTCAGCATCTTCCATTGAATGCAGGAGTAGAGGGGTTGGAGTTCGATATGGTCACCGTGCCGGAATGGCCTGATCACACGGGGATTGGACCGACAGCTCCTCCTGTATCCATAAGCATCAACAAGCACAGCAAGCAAAAGGAGGCGGCTTGGTCGGTAATGGCCTATCTTTCCTCGCCCGAGGGACAGCTGATCCTATCACGTGCGAGCAGTCCGCCGATTGTGAAGGATGAGCAGGTGATCAACGAATATGCAGCTGACGTTATAGAAGGAAGCGGAAAAGCGTATAACGTAAAGCCGATCTTTAGCCAGAAGCTGGCCGCGATCGAGGTTATATCGCCCTATGGTCCTTTAGTTACATTCCACTATGATGATTTTATCAATGTAAAGTCGAAGGACTTTGTGAAGCTTCAGGATAAGGACGTCGCCACTTTCCTGCGCGAGATTGAAGAGGAGTATGCGGTATTAGTCAAGGAGAAGCAGGCACAGCAATAAGGTTGACCGGATCCGCGTGATGCGGCTTAGCATCTGTCTGATAACAAAAAGGAGGCAGTTCGCTGCCTCTTTCTCTTTATAGACTTCTAGCGGATGATTTGATAACGATCAGCAAGTTCAAGCTTGAGGAGGATACCAGATGGTCAGGAAGCGAGTTATTCTATTCTTACTTAGCCTAATGCTGCTATTCATTGTCTCTGCTTGCTCAAGCGGAGGAACACCGGAAGCACAGCCAGCACCAACTCAAGAATCACAGACCAAAGAAGAAGCGAAGCCTGAGGAGCAAGCGCCTGCGAAGACATTCTCCAATGAACCTGCTGAGCTGCTTGTCGCCACACCGTGGGGGGAGGAATACTTCAATACTCGCATCGGAGATTATATGCGGGAGAAGCTGCCTCATATCCAAGTGACCCATGTGGATTGGAACGGTACGGTGGAGAAGATGCAGGAGCTTAATGCCTCGCAAACCGTTCCGGATATTGTGCTTGCCTATACAGGCCAGGCGCCGTTGGAAGAGCTGGAAATGGTCTATCCGCTTGATGACATGATAAAAGAGTATGGCATAGATCTTAGCACGGTGGACCCAGCGATTGTTGCCCAAGTCCAATCCCGCGATAAGGAAGGCCGCTTGATCGGCATTCCACAAGAGATGGGCGTTATCGGACTTCATTACAATAAGGAAATCTTTGATCTGTTCGGTGTTGAATATCCAAGCGATGATATGACCTGGGATGAAGCCATTGAGCTGGCAAAGCAGCTGACCGCGGAACGAAATGGCATAAAATATCGCGGACTGGAGCTTGGCAGCTACTCCTTCCCGTTGAAGCAGTTGTCTGTCACGTATACCGACCCTGACACAGGCGAGGTTCAGTTGACGAAGAAGGCAGAGTTTGTGCAATACATGGAGCTAATGAAGAAGCTGTACAGCATTCCTGGCATGTATGATGAGAACATGAGCGGCTTTAGCGAAAAAACGGTTGCGATGCATATTGATTGGCATGGATACCTGACGTGGTTCGGAGGCAATGACGAAGAAGCGAAGGAGTTCCAGCAGGAAATGGATATCGTGCCTGTGCCCACGTTCCCTGGCAAGGAACTTACAGCTCCAACACCGAATACGCAGATCTTTACGATCAATGCGTTCAGTGAGCATAAGGAAGCTGCCTTCCAGTGGATCCTGGAGAGCATTTCACCCGAATATCAATCCATCCTGGCTAAGGCGGGCACTCCGTCTGTGCTTACAGGAGACAAGACGATCAATGAGCAATTCGCACAAGACAACATTCGTTATGAAGGGAAAAATATTGCAGCGTTCTTCCAATATCCATTCACGCCACCGCCTGCAAAGAGCAGTCCCTGGGACAGCTATGTGAAGCTTGATGATGGCATGAAGGAATTTTTACAATCGGATATGGATATTCAAGTGTTTTTAAGAAAGCTGGAGGAGGAGTCGCAGAAGGCGATTCAGGAAGCGAAGTCAGCCAGCGGACAATAACAGATGAACGAAGGCCCTCAACCATATGGATATGGAAGAGGGCCGTGTTATCTCTTGCAGGTATTGGAGTAAATCATCCGTTCTCGTAATTCCTGCTTTAACCTTCATATCTTCTTGCTTCATTATAGGTATGCATTAAGGCTATAAACAACAGCGTCATCATCACATTGTATACCACAAGGATCACGAGGAGCAGGATCGGAGCAGTATACAGATTCGCGATCAAGCTGGCAGCACCTGAAAAGATGAGGATCAAGGCAGCCATCCCAATCGAAGCGGGCCAATGCTGCTTCAAGGTCTGAAAAGCACGGCGAAATGCTGCGTCAAAAGGGAGTCTGTCCGTTACCATCGTAAACTCCAAATAAACAAACAGCACGCGAAATGCTAAAAAGAACAACAAAGCCGCCCCGGATCCGATCGTGCCGAACAGCAGGAGGAGCAGTGCGCCAGCAGCAGAAGTGGCGAGCAGCAGTGCGAAGTACAAGAACATGAAGGGCAGGCCGTATCGCGTATTGGCCTTCATGATCTGGGCAGTGGGCAGCGAAGTATCCTCACATGCAGCAACAAGCGCACGAATATATCCCCCTTGTCCAAATGACCATAACAGAATGACGACCAGCAAAAACCATGAAAAGGGAAGAGAGAACAATTGAAAGATTGATGGGAGTCCCATGCTTAATATCACGCGCGAGCTTGACTGCGATTCTAGCGGAAAGGCATGAGAGACGAGCAGCAGCCCTAACAGGATCATATCGATAACGATCGGCTGCAGGATCACATATGGATGACGCTTAAGCGTACGAAATGCTTGCACGATTGACATGGCAGCCTCCTTGGGAATAAAGATCGACAATCGTATTTCAATGGTAACGGTTAAAGGATGAGCTCACATTCAGCCAGCAGACAAATGGTGTCTTGGCTGCTCCAGCAGAGAGAGCTGCTGGCTGGGAAGGCGAATCCAGAAGATGGACCCTTCACCAAGGGTGCTCTCTGCCCAGATCTCGCCTTGATGGGCTTCAACAAGTGCTTTCGCTATGCTTAGTCCTACACCTAAACCGCCACTGTCTCTCGATCGGGATTTATCGGTTCGATAGAATCGGTCAAATATGCGGGGCAGCTCTTCTTCCGCAATTCCAATGCCCGTATCCTTGCAGTAAATGGAAAAGCTTTCGTCCTGTGAGACAATGCCCACCTCGATCTGGCCGCCGCGGGGCGTATACTTAATGGCGTTATACATCACATTCGATACAATTTGCATAATGCGGTCAGGATCTGCCTGTATCACACAAGGGGTGCGGGACGGAATGAAGTCGAAATAAATTCCCTTTTCCCGGCTCAAGAACAAGAAGCCCTCATAGATGCTTTGCACGACGCGGGATAGGTTGACCTCCTGCTTATTGAGCTCGAATTGAGCTCCCTCTGCTTCCGAGAGCTTCTCCATGTCCTCGACAAGTCGATAGAGTCTCTCGATATCTACGAGTATTCTCTGGATATTATTGGTTGTCAGCGGGTAAATGCCATCAATAATCGCATCAAGATGAGACAGGACAGCCGTCAGCGGTGTCCGAAGCTCATGCGTAAGGTCCTGCATCAGCTGGTTGCGCCAGGCTTCGTGGCGTTCAAACTGCTGTATCAGCGAATTGATGGCGGTGATCAGCACCTTAGCTTCTGCTGTTCCGCGAACGGGAATCGTTTCCCAGTGGTTATCGATAACAATCGACTCCGCTAAACGAGCCGCAGCACGTAGATTTCGACTTAACCGCCAAGAAGTGTACACAGATAAGGCTATAGCGATGCTAATGAATAGATATAACAGCTGCTTGCTTCGCCGCTCATACTGATCTTCCAGCTGCTGAAGGGCAGGTGAGTAATTCGCATTGTCGAGATCGTAATAGGTTGTAAGATAGCCATCAATCTGCCCATCTCTAATGATCGGGGCTTCAACGGTATAGAGAGAAGACCGAGTCAGCCAATCGTGATCGAGCAGATCAATGAGGATCGTCTCTCGATGCTCATCTAGGTAGCGAATAGGGACAGAAAAGTGATAGGCTGTCTCTTTAAAAATAGGCAATAGCTCCTCCTGATCAGGATGAACCTTCAGACGTTCACGAAGCACATATAATAAATGATAGCTTTGCTCCTTGGCATATTGCTGCTTATATTGGATCAGTTGCTTGCTCCATGACTGAGTCAGGGCCATATAGAAGCCAATGATCAAGATAATCGAAATGCCGAACAGCAGAATAAGAAGCCCGTTTCTTGTTGAGAATGTGAGCGAAGTGAATTTCCGCATACGATCTCCTCATTCATCCGGCTGAAAATTGAATTTGTAGCCAGAACCGATCTTTGTCGTGATATACTGCGGGTTCTTAGGGTCCTCTTCAATTTTCTTTCGAATGTTGCGAATATGTACATCCATGACTCTACCATCGCCGATAAATCGATAGCCTTGTACCTCATAGGAGAGGTCATGACGGCTAAATACTTTGCCAGGCTTTTTTACAAGAATGCTTAGTGTACGGAACTCCGTTGCAGTCAGGTTTGCAGGTCGCCCATCGATGTATACATCTTCCAATTCAAAGTTAACCATAAGCTTTCGCCGATTGAAGTATAGAAGGCTCGGTCCCATCTTATTCATGAGATTCATCCGTCGCTGAAGGGCATAGATGCGTGCAATAACTTCTTTCATACGAAATGGCTTCGTAATATAATCGTCCGCACCCAGATTCAGTCCATGAATCATGTCCACTTCGCGAGCCTTTGACGTAATCATAATCAAAGGTACATTGGAAACCTGCCTAATACTGCGGCATACATCCTCTCCCGGCAGACCAGGAATCATGAGATCCAGCACGATCAAATCCAGCTTGTGCAGCTGGAGCTTCTTCAGCGCTTCTCTGCCATCGCTCGTTATGTGCACATTCCAACCCTCATTAATAAAATACGACTGCAGGATATCCCGGACCGAGGCTTCGTCTTCTACAATCAAGATGTCCATTCTGTTACCCCCTAGAACTCTTCATCATGATGTTGTGACTTACAGCTTTCCTCATTTATGTATTCAAATGCAGTATGAACGATGATAGGTAGTGAAGCTCTATTAGACTGTTATAATCGCTTCATTTATAGGACTAGAGCCATGCATCATATTCGGCTGGGGAATATATCAACTATACAAATATGTTATTAGTAAACGCTTACAATAATGAATGGTTATATTTTACATCAAATTCTATCGATGTGGGAGCCTGATGTTAAGCGAGTTTGTGAAATGCGTCTTTGGCATGATAAGTGTTACAGACAGAAGCCCTAGTTTTTGTAGAAAGATGTAAACGAACATCTTCATGTATTAGGAGAAAAAGACCAGCTAGAGCGAAGGGAATTCGTTCTAACTGGTCATGTTGTTGAATCATAGAAGGAATAGATTAGAGAGATTAGATCTTCAATACGCCGCCTTGGCTAGCATTCGTTACAAGCTTGGAGTAGCGAGCGAGCAGGCCGGTCTTCACTTTAGGCTCAAAGCCCTTCCATTCAGCACGACGCTTCGCTAGTTCTTCATCAGATACAAGCAACTCGATCTTACGATCATTCAGGTTAAGATCAATGATGTCGCCGTCTTGAACGAAAGCAATTGGACCGCCTTCAGCAGCCTCAGGTGAGATGTGGCCGATGCTGATTCCGCGCGAAGCGCCGGAGAAACGTCCGTCTGTGATCAAGCCGACTTTAGCGCCAAGTCCCATACCGACGATTTGGGAAGTAGGAGCGAGCATTTCTGGCATACCAGGGCCACCCTTAGGTCCTTCGTAGCGAATGACAACGACATGGCCTTCTTTAACCTGGCCATTCGCAATGCCTGCCAACGCTTCATCTTGAGAATCGAAGCAGATCGCAGGTCCGGTATGATGGCCGCCTACGGATGGGTCGACAGCGCCTACCTTGACAATCGCGCCTTCTGGTGCAAGGTTACCGAACAATACCGCAAGACCGCCGCGAGCGGAATGAGGGTTGTCAATCGTATGGATGACTTCCGTATTCAAGATCTCGCAGCCAGCAACGTTCTCGCGAAGCGTGTTGCCGGTTACGGTGATGCATTCTCCATGTAGGGCGCCGTCAAGCTTGAACAGCTCATTGAGGACCGCGCTTACGCCGCCTGCATTGTGCACATCTTCGATATGCCAGTCAGAAGCAGGCGCAATCTTCGCAAGGTGAGGAACGCGTTCTGCCACTTCATTGATGCGGCCAATCGAATATTCAACGCCAGCTTCATGAGCGATTGCAAGGGTATGAAGAACAGTGTTGGTAGAACCGCCCATCGCCATATCAAGAGCGAAGGCATTGTCGATTGCTTTTTCCGTAACGATATCACGAGGCTTAATGTCTCGCTTGATCAGCTCCATAAGCTGTGCAGCGGAGCGCTTCACGAATTCGCGGCGCTCTGGGGATACGGCAAGGATTGTGCCGTTGCCAGGAAGCGCAAGACCAAGCGCTTCAGCCAAGCAGTTCATGGAGTTGGCTGTGAACATACCGGAACAGGAGCCGCATGTTGGACAGCCGTATTGTTCCAGCTCGAGCAGGCTCTGTTCATCGATCTTGCCTGATTGGAAGGCACCTACGCCCTCAAATACGCTTGTAAGCGAGATGGAGCGTCCTGTTGAGTCTTTACCAGCCTTCATTGGGCCGCCGCTTACAAATACGGTTGGGATGTTGCAGCGAAGGGCACCCATGATCATCCCTGGTGTAATCTTGTCACAGTTCGGGATACATACCATACCGTCGAACCAGTGTGCAGAAACGACGGTTTCTACGGAATCTGCAATAATATCTCGGCTTGGCAAGGAATAGCGCATGCCGATATGTCCCATGGCAATCCCATCATCAACACCGATCGTGTTGAATTCGAACGGAACGCCGCCAGCTTCACGAATCGCATCCTTAACAATCTTGCCGAATTCCTGCAAATGCACATGGCCAGGAACGATATCAATGTAAGAGTTACATACTGCGATAAATGGCTTGTCGAAATCTTCTTCCTTAACGCCAGCTGCACGAAGCAAGCTGCGGTGAGGAGCACGATCAAAACCTTTTTTAATCATATCTGAGCGCATTCTAGGGGATGCCATTTCGATTCCTCCACTTCTGTACGTCATTGCTTCAACGTAAATCAAGTTATTAATATATGAGTCTACCATAATTGTGGAAAAAACACATAATCTTTTTTAACTCAAAAACTCGTATTTTATATAAAAAGTGACTAAGAGTAACAGTGCAGGGTTATGGCATCCATGCGGGTCAGGACCGTCTCCAATTGAATGCGGCCATTGAAATAGGGCAAGAAAGAAGAGGGATAGAGGAAATAACACAGGGCGCAACCTTATGGGTTGCGCCCTGTGTTTAGGAGTGAAGCGGTAAAGTATATGTGAAGCATTCGTTTGGATCCGGTGTGATGAGATGAAGGGTTAGCGGGGGGAGGCTAACTATGCTTCATGTGCGAGCGCCAAGCGTCGCGACGGATCCATCCGAATACAGCTTCGCTATTGGGTTCAATAACGGTGTGTGTCCAATGACGCACCTTCGGATGTAACAGTAATATGGTGCTGGTCATCGCGCCAGCGATCAAGAGTAACGCATACCACCCATTGGTGATATGTTCATACACGTCCATGGCTGCAATGATGCGAATGATGATGCCGTGAAGGAGAAACACATAAAGGGTGCGTTTGCCCCAATCGGTAAATGCACATATTCGCTGCGGTACCCATGCTAGGAATACGATGGAGCCGATCAATTCGACACCATAGATCGCACAGCGCATGAGGATCGCCTTCCAAGAAGAGTGCATCCACCCGAGCTCATAGAAGTTCATGCTATTGGACAGCCAAGCAGGTTCCAAATAAGGCGCTAGAATGAATATCACTGCGAACAAGGCAAGGGATACACCTATGCTGACGATGCGAATGATGCCATTCATGCGAGCTTGAATCCATTCCAAGGAGAAGCTGTATCCGATGATGAAAAATGGAAAGTAGACCAGCGTCTTCATGAATCCGAACCATGTTCCTTGAATGGGCAGAAAGCCTGCGAGAATACCAATCAAACATGCCCATACGAATGGATGTCTTACATTCAAGCGGGCGAATAGTCTCATTAGCAGTCTCCAGATCAGATGACCAACAAGAAACCATAACAGTAGATATGGAACGAAAAAAGAATGCTTGATTCCAGGAACTTGGAACCAGATGATATCAAGCAGCGAATATATGGATTGAAACAACAGGTATTGAAGCGTAATTTGCTTCAATATACGGTTGCCCGAATGACCAAATAGGTTGTTCTTAGCGAAGTAACCGGTAACCCCTACGAACAGAGGCATTTGAAAGGTTAGCAGCCATAAGAACAGTGCTTTCATCTCAGGCATAGCTTGAATCAAGGGTTCAATCGCATTTCCTACAAACACAGACACAATCAACAAGAAGCGTAGATTAAGTCCGAAGTTCTCTCCACTCCAAGGCGAGCCATTCGGACGGTTGCTGTGTCGAATACACGGCAACATGTCTCCCGACATTGTCGTTTCCTCCTCTTGCGAGATCAAGGTAACGCGCAGGAATTTTTATTTATTTATTGATTCGTATCGAAGATAACATATATAGAAGAAAGTTCTTGTGATATTGATCACAAACCCTTTGTGAAAAGGTTTAAATTCATGGCAGTTTATTGAACGCGCGATATAACGCAGACGATCATCCTTGTCTCATAAGACTTTACGGAGAAGAAACCTGATTTCCAAAGATTGACGGTTAATTCGACATCTCCTAAACTAAAGGGTATCACGGGTAGGCGGAGGGAGTTGAGATTGTTGGAAGCGTTATCAGCTTGTGGGGAAAAACAGCTCGATGTGGTGACCTTTGGCGAAACCATGGCTTTGTTCAGCTCAACGGACACACGCGGCATTGAATATGCGCAGACGATGATGAAATCATTTGGCGGTGCGGAAAGCAATGTTGCGATTGGCCTTGCAAGACTCGGACACCGTGTCGGCTGGTTCAGCCGATTGGGCATGGATCCGCTTGGACGTTATATTCTGAAAGGAATTCGCGGAGAAGGCGTGGATGTATCGCGTGTACAACTTGCCGAGCAAGAGGTAACCGGCGTCATGATGCGGGAGCTCGTCGCGGGCCAATCATCGGTGTATTACTATCGCAAGCATGCGGCTGCAAGAGGGCTTCAGCCGGAGCATCTCGACCGCGCTTATATTGAAGCCTCGTCGATTCTCCATGTTACCGGTATTACCTGCGCATTGAGTCCGAACTGCGCAGATACCGTTGAAGCCGCGGTTCGCATAGCGAAGGAGGCGAAGGTCAAGGTCAGCTTCGATCCGAACCTTCGTTTAAAGCTATGGAGCATCGAAGAGGCAAGAGCAAGGCTGCTGCCATTGGCTGACGAAGCAGATTATTTTCTGCCTGGCCTTGATGAGCTGAAGCTGCTGTATGGGACAGACGACCAAAGGGACATTTTCAAGCGGCTCGGGCGGCTGTCAGCTGTTAGCATCGTCAAGGGCGGAGTCGGCATGAACTATGTCGTTCAGGGCTCCCAAGTTAACGAGGTGCCCTACCAACCCGTGGAGCAGGTAGTGGATACGGTAGGCGCAGGCGATGCATTCTGCGCAGGGCTCTTGTCAGGCCTTGTGAGAGGCTGCAGCGTGCAGGAAGCCGTGCAGCTAGCCAACGTAACAGGCGCGATGGCGGTACAGGCATTTGGAGATTGGGAAGCGCTTCCGACCTGGGCTCAAGTCGAGGCAAAGCAAAGCAAAGCCGTACATATCGAACGCTAGTCATCAACTATATCAGCGTGATTCATGAGGAGGAGTGGAAGACATGAAGAAGATTCAATTGTTGAAGCAAATCCAAGAGCAAGGTGTCGTTGCCGTATTGCGTGCAGATGACCATGAGCAGGTAATCGAGATGGCCGAGGAGGCGATCCGCGGAGGAATCAAGGTAATCGAGATTACAATGACGGTTCCAAAAGCGCTGCGCGCCATTGAAGAGCTGGCTGCTAGATATTCCTCAGAACCTAATGCCGACAAGCCATTTGCGATCATTGGAGCAGGAACCGTGCTTGATGCCGCTACAGCAAGAGCTTGTATCTTGGCTGGGGCAGAATTTGTCGTAGGGCCTTCGCTGCAGGAAGATACCGTTAAGCTGTGCAATCGCTACCGGGTGCCTATTATGCCAGGTGTGATGACCATTGCGGATGCGCAGACGGCGCTTGAGCTTGGTGTCGATATCGTGAAGCTGTTCCCAGGCAATCTCTATGATCCATCTATCATCAAGACGATTAAGGGGCCTCTTCCGCAAGTGAACATTATGCCTACTGGAGGCGTTAATGTTGATAATCTTGCGGATTGGATCAAGGCAGGCGCAGTAGCGGTAGGGATCGGTTCCGATCTGACGAAGGAAGCAGTAGCGACAGGCGATATGAGCTGTGTACGCAAGCAGGCTGAACGCTATATGGCAGCCTACCAAGAAGCAGTCGGAGCAAGCGCGAAGGAAGGCGCCGCGATCTCATCTTAAGAACATCGCACGAGCATCATCATTTACAAGACGATCAGAAGGCTTAATAAAACAAATCCCCTCAGCCATGAATCCTTAGATTCAGTGTGCGAAAGGGGATTTTTTATCCATCTATAACAGTCGGTCATTGCATGACGCTACTTCACAAGCTTCTTAACGGTTGCAAGATCGAGCACCAAGTTATTGTATTCTTTGTGGTCTGCACTCTTCTCATCAAATGGATTGCTTTGCGGGAATACCGCTACGACAGCTGTTTGCCCTTTTACCGTAACAAGCTCGCCGAATGGAGGCTCATCCTTGCTCTGCTCCTTATCCCAAGCTGCTTTATCCATCGTATAAATTATCAATACAGACTCATCTTTGTACATATACTCAACGGTCGAACCGAAACCAGGGAATTTCTCTTTCAGCTCATTCATATTGTAGGTATAGGAATTAACTTTGCCATCCCACTTCGCAGGTGCGGTAAAGGTATAGACGAACTTTGATGGGTTCTCGTCTGTATTGGCATTTGCTCCGCTATGACCTGGTGTAATTTGAATGGTCTTGCTTTTGCTATCGTATTGAATGCCTGCACCCAGCAGTTCGCCAGCGGAGCGAAGCGGCACATAGGTCGTATTGTTATATGTAATAGGGCTTAGTTTCTGTTCGCCGCTTTTTAGTTCAACAGCCTTCTTGTTAACCTCGAACTTGATATCTTTGTTCAGGTAAGCTTTAATCTCTTGCAGATTCGTCCCCGCATATACACCTACAGATGCTGACAACAGCATAAGCGCGCTTAATCCTGTAATAATCGTTGTTTTTTTCATCGTATGCTCTCTCCTAGTTGGTTGATGCATGTTGCAGTTCTTATTATAGGTCCCTTCGATAGGGAATGGATGAAAATAAAATGACAGCTTTCACAATGTTCATGAATAGGTTGTCATCGTTTTCAGAGAAGAGTTACAAAAACGTGATGACATTTTTCCCTTTACCATGAAAAGAGTAAAAATTTAATTACTTCATTTTCACGTAATCGTCATCGGCACAGCAAAATGGTGTGATGTAACGCACAATGCTTTCCTTCTGAATAGGTTAAGATTTGGTCGCACCATACATAAGGCGAGGTATGCCTATAGGTAACAGGTGCGCAGGATGATTCCTAGATTCGTTCCGGTCTCGACCATTTGAGATCAAGGAAAGGAGATACATGATATGGTTCAATTGCCGAAAGTCAATGATCTCGGCTTTTTTGAGATTCGCTTAGAATCCATCGGCGGCTTAGGTGCCAACCTGGCTGGTAAGATGCTTGCGGAAGCTGGTGTCATGGGCAGCGGCTTGAATGGCGTAAGTTTTTCTTCCTATGGTTCTGAAAAGAAAGGCTCCCCGGTTAAGGCACACATTCGCTTCTGCATGCCGGATACGTTGATTCGAGATACGACGCCGATTGAGCGTCCGCATATCGTGGGCATCTTTCACGAGTCCTTATATAAAACGGTCAACGTAACAAGCGGCATTAATGAAGAAAGCCTCGTACTTGTCAATTCTGAAAAGTCTCCAAAAGAGCTCATGGATCGTATGGGGCTTGCTGGAGGCAGCATTGCGGTAATTGACGCAACGGGCATTGCCCTAGAGGAGCATAACCGTGTCAATATGGCGATGCTTGGCGCATTATTCCGGCTGTGCGACTTTTTGGACGCGGAGAACATGAAAGACGTCATTCGCAAGTCCTTGGAGAAAAAGTATCCTCACACGGTACAGCCTGCCCTGAATACGTTCCAGCGCGGCTATGATGAGGTGCGCTTTGAAACGTTCGCCTTCCCTGAAGGCTATAAGCTGCCTGAGCCGACACGTTGGGATGTATCCGTTCTGGGCTATGACAATCAGCCAATCGGCGGCGTGGTCGTGAACCCGGGGAATTCGGTGCTGAAGGATCTTAGCATCTCTCGTGCGGGAATGCTGCCGCACTTTGCAGAAGACGCGTGCATTCATTGTGCGGCTTGCGATAATGTTTGTCCAGACTTCTGCTTCGTCTGGGAGGAGAAGGAAGACAAGAAGGGCAGACCGCAAATGTTCCTGCAAGGCATTGATTATCAATATTGCAAGGGCTGCTTGAAGTGCATCGAAGCTTGCCCGACAGATGCATTGTCCAGTGCAAGAGAACAAGATGGCTACGGAGAAGCACACCGCACACCGCATCCATTCTCGCTGGTTCAGCTAGCATCCCGCGGCTAGGGCAGCTGCAAAGATTGTCTTAAGAATGATCTAATGGATGAAGAAATAGATGAAATAAAGCATAAAGGGGGAGAGGGTCCGTGTCTTTGGAGACGATGAAAGACCAAACAACAAGCACGATTGAAGAGCGCGTTGTGTATGAATCGGGGAATGAGATGGCCGCTTATGCTGCCTATCAAATCAACTATCATATCATGGGGTATTATCCAATCTCGCCTTCGACTGAGGTTGCACAATTCCTCGATCTGATGAAGGCGAATGGTCAGCACGACATTAAGCTAATTCCAGCAGACGGCGAGCACAGCTCAGCAGGGATCTGTTACGGCGCCTCGACGGCTGGCGGCCGTGTATTCAATGCGACAAGTGCAAACGGTTATATGTATATGCTGGAGCAGATGCCTGTACAATCGGGTACACGCTTCCCGATGGTTATGAATCTGGTGTGCCGCTCCGTATCGGGGCCGCTTAATATTCATGGCGACCATTCGGATTTGTACTTTGCCTTAAACACAGGCTGGCCTATTCTGCTCTGCCGTGATCCTCAGGCCGTATATGATATGAACCTGATGGCTATTAAGCTGGCGGAAGACCCTGAGGTTCGGCTCCCGGTCATGGTTGCATACGACGGCTACTTTACGTCTCATCAGAAGCGCCGCGTAACGACCTTTGCGAACGTGGAGGATGTTAGAGCATATGTTGGCGAACAGCCTGTTAAAGGGTTTGCGGATACGCTGGATCGGAATAACCCGATTACCGTAGGTCCGTATATGAATGAACCGGACTATATCAATAACTGTTATCAACAGTCTATGGCGATGTATAAGGCGGGAGAAGTATTCGATCGCATTAGAAAGGAATATGCGAAGCTGACGGGACGTGATTATCCTGTTCTTGATCTGTACCGAATGGAGGATGCTGAGGTTGCGGTATTCCTGCTGAACTCTTCTGCTGAGATTATCAAGGATGTGGTTGATCAGCTCCGCTCAGAAGGCATTAAAGCTGGCTCAATCTCGCCCAATATCATCCGGCCGTTCCCGGCAAAGGAGATTGCGGAAGCCCTTAAGCATGTGAAGGCCGTTACCGTTGGTGATCGCGCAGACTCTTACGGCGGTCATGGCGGCAATATGGTAAATGAGATCAAATCCGCCCTGATGACGCATGGCGTACATGAGCCGATGGTCATTAGCCGTATCTATGGTCTTGGAGGCAAGGATTTCTATGCAGAGGACGGTCATGCCTTCTTCCAATATGCGCTTGATGCGGTTCAAAAGGGCTATGTAGAGAAGCCGTTTGATTACCATGGCCATACGCCAGGCGATCCTAACCATGCGCCTAAGCGTGTCATAGAGCCTCTAAAGCTGGAGGACTTGAAGACGGGCTTGATCAAGGTTACGCCTAACGAGGAGACCGGCAAGCTGAATGTCCGCATTCCGCCGCTTCGGAACCTGACTCGCAAGCCGAAGCGCATCGCTCCTGGCCATGGTGCATGTCCAGGCTGCGGCATCTTCTCTGGCCTTGAGATGTTCTTCAAGGGCATCGAAGGGGACATCGTAACCTTGTTCCATACAGGCTGTGCTATGGTCGTGACGACGGGTTATCCTTATTCGTCTCATAAAGCAACTTACATTCACAACCTGTTCCAGAATGGTTCGGCTACGTTATCAGGTGTGGTTGAAATGTTCTGGGAGCGCAAGCGCCGCGGGGAACTTGATCATTTGAACCTGTCAGATGACTTTACATTTGTCATGGTAACAGGCGACGGCGGCATGGATATTGGCATGGGGCCAGCGATCGGTGCTGCGCTTCGCAACCATAAGATGATTATTTTGGAGTACGATAACGAGGGCTACATGAATACAGGGGCGCAAATGTCGTATTCCACGCCGCTTGGACACCGTACTTCGACATCCAATATTGGGTCTGTTCAGAAGGGCAAAGCGTTCCACCATAAGGATACGGCTCAAATCATGGCAGCGACACATATTCCTTATGTGTTTACCGGCTGTGAGGCTAACCCTCAGGATTTGGTCAAAAAGGCAGCAAAAGCGCAGTGGTATGCGCAGCATGAGGGGCTTGTCTACGGCAAGATTCTGATCACCTGCCCACTTAACTGGCTGTCTGATGAGAAGGAAGGAACAGCCATCATTCAGGCTGCTGTCGATTCCTGCTTCTTCCCGTTGTATGAGGTGGAACAGGGCATAACGTCGATCACCTACAACCCTGAAGAGAAGAACAAGCGCATTCCACTCTCGGATTGGCTGAAAAAGATGGGCAAGACGCGCCATCTGACGAAGCCAGAGAATGAAGCAAGCTTGAAGGCTTTTGAGGAAGAGGTCGAGCGCCGCTGGAATATACTGAAGGCGAAGAACGAAAACCCGTATTTGTAAGAAAAATGCTCACCGCTTTTCTACAATGATATAACTGCGTCATCCATACAGACCGTTTCCTTCCGAGGAAGCGGTCTTTTTGTATGGCTGTGCTATACTAGTACCATATGTTGTGAATCAGGAGGCAGGTTAATCATGAAGCAGCAGCCGACGAATTACGAGGAGAAGGTCGAGCAATTAGCCGAGCTTCTTCGTTCGAGCGAGCGAATCGTATTTTTCGGAGGAGCCGGAACTTCAACAGAGAGCGGAATTCCGGACTTCCGTTCCGCAGGCGGAGTATTCAAGGGGGATGCACCTTATCCGTATCCGCCAGAGGTGATGGTGAGCCGCTCCTTCTTCTATCAGGATACAGAGATGTTCTACACCTTTACCGGGACAAGCTGATTCATCCGAACGCGAAGCCTAACCCAGGTCATATCGCACTGGCTAAGCTTGAGGCTGAAGGAAGGCTCCAATCCGTCATTACGCAAAATATTGACGGCCTGCATCAGCTTGCAGGCAGCATAGAGGTCATCGAGCTGCATGGCTCGGTTCATCGCAATTATTGCTTATCGTGCGATGCAAGGTACGATCTGTCAGTTGTGCTTGAAAGTGCAGCCAATGTTCCAACCTGTCCGGCATGCGGGGGGATGCTGAAGCCGGACGTGGTGTTGTATGAAGAGCCGCTCGATGAAGCCGTGATTGCGCGTGCCATTCATTACGTGCAGCAGGCTGATCTGCTCATTATCGGGGGCACCTCGTTAAGTGTGCAGCCAGCGGCAAGCTTTGTGAGAATGGGGCAGGGCGCTAAGATCGTATTAATGAATCGCACGGAGACCTCAATGGATTGGCAGGCGGAGGCTATCTTTAGAGAGCCGCTGGGCCAATTGCTGGCGGACGCGTATAACAAGCTCTAAGCACAGCCATTTGTTTCATACACAGGAGTGAAGAGGGGGAACCGAGCATGTACATGATGGGAATTGATCTAGGGACAACGAATCGTAAAGTGGGATTATTTGATCCGAAAGGGCAGGTGCTTGCGATTGCGAGCCGGCCGACGGTTGCGCTTGAAACAGAAGAGGGCTATTCCGTCTACGATCCTGAGGCGTTATGGCAGGATGTAGTGGATATGATCAAGGAAGTAACATCGAAAGCAAATGTCAGCAAGGTTCAAGTCATTGGAATCGCCAGCATGGCGGAAAGTGGTCTGCTGGTGCACCAAGATACGGGAACAATCCAATCCCCGCTGCTGCCATGGTTCGAGACCCGTTCAACTCCGCAAGCAGAGATCATCAAACAGTCGGATACGCCGCTCGCGCTATTCCAGCGGACAGGCCTGCATTTGTCCTTCAAGCACGGCCTTCCTAAGCTGTTATGGCTCTATGAGCGTGATCGTGAAATGTTCCGTGAGGCGAAGTGGCTTTCCGTGTCGGGATTTATTGCGTATCGCCTTAGCGGAGTGATGGCTTTCGACCCTACGCTTGCGACACGGACGTTTGCTTATGATATGAGACGTGACCAATGGGATACGGAATGGATCCGAGAGTTTGGCTTGCCTGCAGAGGTGTTCCCGGATGTGCTTCCAAGCGGAGCGCCGCTTGGCAAGGTGAAGGCGGAGCTTGCATCAGAGCTTGGCCTATGGGAGGATACGACCGTTGCTATCGCGGGTCACGACCATGTGGCGGCATCGCTTGCTGTCGGTGCGGTTGAGCCGGGAGAAGTATTCGCCTCCATGGGCACCGCGGAGACGCTGGTAGGGATGATGAAGCCAAGAGCGCTTGGACAAGCGGAATTTGAGACAGGCTTGTCCTATGGCTATCATGTCATACCAGGCTACCAATTCTGGATGGGCGGCAATGCCGCTTCCGGCGGTGCGGTTGAATGGATTCGCAAGCAGCTTGGCGACGATGCTTTGACCTATGAAGAGGTCGCGAAGCTGCTCGCAGAGAAGGAAGATGCGCCTAGCGAGGTGCTGTTCTTCCCGTATTTGTCGGGAAGCGGGGCGCCTTATCCGAACTCGCGGACGCGTGCTTCCTTTATCGGCTTAAGCTATGCTCACGGCAAAGCCGATCTTGTCAAAGCGGTCTGTGAAGGAACCGCCTATCAGCTTGAGATGATCAAGCGAAGCGCGGAGCAGGTGTCAGGGCAGCCGATTCACGTGATTCGCGCAGTGGGCGGCGGCACGCGCCTGAAGCCATGGCTTCAGATGAAGGCGAATGCGGCGAATGTGACGCTCATCGTTCCGCCTGTCGAAGAGGCGACGCTTCAGGGCGCTGCTTATACAGCGCTGCTCGGTGCGGGGCATTTGAACGATATCAAGGAGCTCAAGCAGCTTGTTGAGGGGCGGGGCGTGGA
>NZ_JADMOL010000002.1:161974-457508 GCF_015558675.1 Paenibacillus sp. 1001270B_150601_E10
GTGGAGAAGCTGGAGCCGAATTCGGCGCTTCATGCGCAGTATGAGCAGGTCTTTGAGAGCAAGTATGTGAAGATGGCGGCTGAGCTGCGGCGCCTAAGCTAAAGCACAGATCTAGAGCACAGACAGGGTACGAATCGACCGCTATCCTCTTTCACAGGCGATAAGAATAGGAACACCAGCCTTTTTTCTGGGCTGGTGTTTTTGTGTCTGGATGTTTATCAGCATGAAGAATTCCTTGATCATCACGTAGCTTTCGATTATGTCCAAAGAAAATGTCGAGTTTGTCTATTGCCATTTGAACCCTTATCGACATACAATAGTTTTTATGATATTGATAATCAATATCATTTTCATTTATTTTACTATATACATTAAGGGTGACAGCTTATGAGTGCTACCATGCACGCAACGAATGAGAAAGCCAAGCCGGCCGTTAAGCTTCGATCACGGCCCTTAGCTGCAACCATCATTATGGTTGGCGGCTTAATGTTGTTAGGGCTTGGCATCGGCATTTCTGTGTCCTTTGGCGCAGCGGATATCAAGCTTGCGGTGGTATGGAATTCCATTTTCCACTTTGATAGCAGTATTACTGCACACCAGGTCATCCATGAGATCCGGCTGCCGCGAGTGCTTGGCGGAGCGATGGTGGGCGCTTGCTTTGCTGTTGCTGGCGCCATGATGCAGGGCATGACGCGGAATCCATTAGCAGATTCGGGACTGCTCGGACTGAACGCAGGCGCTGGATTCATGCTGGCGCTGTGCTTCGCGCTTTTCCCCGGCCTGCCCTTTATGTACCTCATTATGTATTCCTTTATCGGCGCAGCCCTCGGTGCAGGCTTGGTCTATGGGATCGGCTCCTTAGGCAAAGGGAAGACCTCGCCTGTTCGACTTGTTCTGGCTGGTGCAGCCTTAAGTGCGCTGCTGACGGCGCTTAGTGAAGGTATTGCACTCTATTTTCGCGTGGGACAGGATTTAGCGTTTTGGTATGCAGGCGGGGTAGCGGGAACGAAGTGGTATCAGCTGGATATGATGTTCCCATGGATTGCAGTCGCACTGCTCGGTGCGATCGTGTTGTCACGTTCGATTACGATGCTGAGCCTTGGCGAGGATATCGCCATTGGTCTTGGCCAACGGACAGGCTTGGTGCGATTAGCGGGTACGGTTATCGTTATTATTTTGGCTGGGGCAGCAGTATCTGTCGTGGGAGCGGTCAGCTTTGTTGGCCTTATGATCCCCCACGCAGCCAGGTATCTGGTGGGTGTGGATTATCGTTATATCATTCCATGCTCGGCTGTGCTTGGAAGCCTGCTGGTTGTATTTGCGGATCTTGCCGCAAGAATGGTCAATCCTCCTTATGAGACGCCGCTTGGTGCGATTATCGCTTTAATTGGCGTGCCCTTCTTCTTATATCTGGCTCGCAAAGAGAGAAGGGAGCTTTCGTAATGAGACATTCAGCAGTGGCATCAATGGAACAGCAAAAGACAAGAAAGACTCTTATGGTCTGTCTCGTTTTAATCATTCTCATCCTCCTTTCCTTTATGATCAGCGTGAATACGGGACCGATACGCCTGACTCCGGAAGAGCTGATCCGCACTTTGCTGGGCAAAGGAACGGACAAGCAGAACCTCGTCCTTTTTGATTTCCGCCTGCCGCGCATCGTCATTTCGATCCTTATCGGAGCAGGTCTAGCGGTATCGGGATGCATTATGCAAGGGATCACGCGCAATCCACTTGCCGATCCGGGTATTCTAGGCATCAATGCAGGCGCTGGACTGATGGTTATGCTCTTGATTTCCTTTTACCCAAGCACTGCGGCAGCGCCTATTTATCTGCTTCCGCTGCTGGCTTTGATTGGAGCAGGGCTCACAGCCGCGGTGATTTATATCCTTGCCTATAAGCGGCATGAAGGGATATCGCCAACCCGCTTATTGCTGACAGGAATTGCTGTGGCTGCTGGGATAAGCGCCGCGATGATTGTGCTGACGCTGCGATTAAGCCCTGAGAAATATCAGTTTGTCGCCTCTTGGCTAGCGGGAAGCATTTGGGGCTCCAATTGGAAGTTTGTGCTTGCGCTGCTGCCATGGATTGTGATCCTGCTGCCGCTTGCGTACTACAAGGCCCGTTCGATGAACGTGCTGAACTTGGGAGATCAGATTGCTGCAGGGCTAGGCGCAGCGGTCGAACGAGAACGGCTAGGTCTCATCGCTATCGCGGTAGCTCTCGCAGGCGCTTGCGTTGCAGTAAGCGGCGGAATCGGCTTCGTAGGCCTGATTGGGCCTCATCTCGCTAGACGTCTTGTAGGCGTAAAGCATCAGCTGCTGCTGCCGACGACGGCCTTAGTAGGTATCCTATTGGTGCTGACCGCAGATACGATCGGCCGCTGGATTCTTCAGCCTTCCGAGATTCCAACCGGCATCGTGGTTGCTGTTATTGGAGCACCCTACTTTCTATATCTGCTGGCAAAGACAAAAGCTTAATTCAGGCAAGGTGCAAGTGAAATTCCTGACTCCCTCAATAGTTCACAGCTCTATATCGGCAGCTTGCTCGATGAACTTGTGACAGAAGGGACGAAGTTCACATTTACCTCAGCCGTTTGCTTTTGCATAAAGGAGTATGCATTCCTTCTTTAAGCATGAATATAGGTTGGGAGCTTGATAAGCCAAGGGCTTCAAGAGAAATACTCCCTTGCTGCTGTCAATGGAGGTGTATGTGTATTGGCAGATGATGAGAGACATCCGAACTCTCCTGTTTTTTGCGTGCCTGTTCATCTGACCGATCTGGATGGAGCTTCCCAAAATGGGGGAGTAGACGAGCAATCCTCATTCTACCGAATACTGATCATTTGGGCCGGGGATGCTACGCTACTGTTGGATAATGAAGAGCAGCATATGGCAAAAAACAGTGTTTTGCTCTGTTATCCCGAAGAGAGCGTCAGGATGATATGCGATTCTAGAACACCCTTGCGTGGAATCCAGATTGAATATCGTTGTTTCCGCGATAACGGCATGATTCCCTCCCCATTGCAGGAAGTAGCTCCCTTAAGCAGATGCTCGCCCGCCCTCAAAAGGCTTGCATTAGAATTGAGGCATGCGTGGCTCTATCCTCGAGAGGATGAACCATTTCGAGCACAGAAATGGTTTACAGACATGCTGATTGAACTGCAGAAGGAACGATCAGCGAATGAGCAGCCTTCTGCGCATTGGTTGGAGAAGGCGTTACGTTATATGGAATCGCATTATATGGAGGAGCTTACGAGAGAACAGCTTTCAGCCATTGTACATGTGAGTCCAGAGCACTTTTCACGCATGTTCAAAAAGCATACTGGACGAACATACAGCGCCCATTTGACACTGCTTCGAATCCGAAAGGCACAGAGCCGCTTGCTGCTTGGAGCGCCTAATCTGAATACGCTGGCTCAAGAGGTAGGCTATAAAGAGGGGACTTATCTTAGCCGAAAATTCAAGGAGCTTGTGCAGGTATCGCCAACCTATTATAAGCACCAACAAAAGCGTATTGCAGCGCTGAACCTCAATCATACCGCGAGCCTGCTTGCCTTAGGCATTACGCCTGAGCTCGGAGTTTACACGACGTGGCTTGATCGAGCCAGGCTTCGGCACACCCCTTCAACGAAGCATAAGTTGAAGCGCTCTCCAGCTGATAAGAATGCCTATTACGAATCGATAGCGGCAGCACTGCCGGATGTGATCGTTAGCTATGCTTCTGAAAAGGAAAATATTCGGCTTCTGGACATTGCACCTGTGCTGGAAATCCCATTTATGGATATGGGGTGGCGCGAGCAATATGAGCTTTTAGCCGAGGTAGTAGGGATGCGCGAGCAGGCAGCACAATGGCTGCGGCATTATGACCATCAAATTGAAGGCTGCAATCAACTTCTGAATCAGACAATGAACAAGCGAGGAACCGCAATGGTATGGGAAATATGCAATCATGCGGCATATGGAATTAGCAGTCGATTTGGAAGAGGAGCCCAGGTCCTTTATGAGGATCTAAACTTTCAAGCGCCTGCCAAGGCCATAAAGGAAGGGATGCTGACTCAAGGTTATGTTGAAGTTCCTATCTACTCGATTGCAGATTATGCTGCCGATTATGTGTTCATTACGTCCCTACCGTCGGAACTTGAAGGCAGAGCGTGCGTGGAGCGACTGTTCCAATCAGAGAAATGGCGCAGCATGGAGGCTGTGCTTCAGAAGCAGGTCTATATTTTAGATGATTCTGAATTGTTTTACGGCTATGATCCGATATCTTCACAGGCACAGCTCAGTAAGCTGATGCATGCCATGTGTCCAGATCACAAATTTGCATGACAGCATATCACGTTTAGGCATGGGCATATTCTCCTTTTTGTAATACATTTATTGAGAATGATTATCGTTATTACATAGGGAGGATTCATCATGTTTATTCAATACTGTCATCAAAAAGTGTCCAAGCTTGCGATAAGCACGGCTCTATTGCTCTTATTCATGTGCCTATTATCAGCATGCGGAGCTACAGATGCTGCTCAGAGCATAAATACAACGCCTGCAGCCGATAAGGAAATGAATACAGCAGCCCAATCCAGCTCTAGTGCTGAGTCTGAGGCTAAAGTCAAAACCATCTCCACCGTTAACGGCGATATTGAGATTCCAGTCCATCCTAAGCGAATCGTAGCTGAAGAATACCTGGGCAGCTTAATTGCGTTAGATGTTATTCCTGTAGGGGCTCCTGGATTGACCCTTAACAACTATTATTTTAAAGAAGCATTGACTGGTGTTGCAGATACGGGTGTATATGGGAAGCCATCCGTAGAGAATATTCTAGCGCTAACGCCTGATCTTATCATTACTGGCAGTGGAGAGAGCTATGAGATGTTAAGCAAAATAGCGCCAACGATCGTCATTCCATACGGCCAATTGAAAAGTGTGCATGAAGAGTTGAGCTTCTTTGGCGAGTTGTTCGATAAGGCAGCAGAGGCAAAGGCTTGGCTGGAGGAATACGATAAACGCATCGCGATTGCCAAGTCCCAAGTGGATGCGGCTGTTCCTCAAGATGCTTCATTCTCGATCATGGAGGATGGGGGGAAGAAGGTCTGGGTGTATGGGGACAATTTTGGACGCGGGGGACAACCGATTTATCAGTCTCTGGAAAGAAATGCACCGGCAGAAATAGAAGATGAGATTATGGAAAAGAAGTGGGCAGAGATCTCTCTTGAGCTGCTGGACAAGTATGCTGGCGATTACATCATTTTAACGTCTGATCGGCTTACACTGGACGATTTGAAGCGGGACGCCATCTGGTCGAATCTTCCCGCGGTGAAAAACGGGCAGGTGTATATATGGCCGGAAGAACGCTCCTGGTATTATGATCCGCTTGCGGTATTAGCCCAGACGGAAGAGCTGGCAGAATGGCTTGTCACAAGCAAGAACTAAACGAACAAGACGCACCTCGTCTCCGCACAGTCTTTACAGGTCTGTATCGGGATGGGGTGCGTCATTTTTATTTCTGCTTATAAGCGGCAGTCTTATGACCAATAAGCAATGGAAGCTCGTGAAGCAGCCTTTCTCTTGTAAGCGCATCGTTCAAATTCCAGTGCATCGCATTGACCACATGCACATTGCCACTTCGGACAGCCGGGAGCTGCTGCCACAACTCGCTTTTCATCATTCGCATGGCTGCCTGTTTAGACACTTCATTTCTGCTTATAAGCATGAAGATGCGGTCACCGGCAAAGATAGGGATTTCGTCCTCGGCGATCTCCAAGTAGCTCTGATTCGTATCTAGCAGCTTCTGAATGCCATCTATGGCTCTAAAGCCGCTAGGATAATAGAGTGCAGAAGACAATCCTGTGCTCCCCATCACAAACAATCGTTCTCCACGATCATAAATAAATACAGATGCCGTTTGACCTGGCCCTATATGTGCGTTGATTGCTTCCCACATGGCCTGCTCCTTTCGATGGAAAGCCTCAAGCCATTGCTTTGCCTCCTGCTGCTTGCCAAGCAGCATCCCGAGCGTCTGAAGGCGCTCATCAAGCGGGGCGAAGGAATTGAACGTTACCGTTGGCGCAATCTTGGACACATCCTGATACAGCTTCTCGTCATCGTTAGCCACAATGATGAGATCGGGAGCAAGCTTTCTCGTTGTATCCGGATCAAAGGGATGACCCACATCTTCAATATGGTGGAGCAAATCTTCGTAGATCGAGCCCTTCATAAAGACAGATGAGATTCCGATTGCTTCAACGCCAAGCGCAATGAGATCACCGAAGGTCTCCCCGTGATAAATCAAACGCTTAGGGTGAATCGGGATGTCCACTTCATGGCCTGTCCAATCCTTTACTTTTACTTTGCCGCGCATTTGTCTGGCGTACTGCTTGGGCGTCATCCCCGTCATCTGTCGGAATCTGCGATTAAAGTAATATTCATCGGTGAATCCGACCTGAAAGGCAATTTCACGCAAGGGATCATCTGATTGCTGCAGCAGTTCTTGGGCTTTCTTCATGCGGATATCGGTTACATAGTCCAAGGGCTTCTTTCCTGTCAGCTCTTGAAAAATGGGCGTATAGCGCCAAGCAGGAACATTTGCAAGCTGAGACAGCTGCTTTACCGTAATCGGTTCACTGTAATTGTTATCTATATATTGGACAGTGTGCTCCACAGACTGGGTAGGACTAAGCTCTTGCCCTAAGCGCAAATTATGCTCGAACACGGTGCTCATCAGCTGCATGAACCGTACCTGCTGGTTGAACCATTCCAGCTCCGACTGATGATTCCGATTCGCGTGAATATCCTCAATCGACCTTAGGAGGCGAGACCAAGGGTAGATGGATACCTCATATTGATTAGGGAAGAGAGAATCGTAATAAGGCACGCTGGCATTGGATTTCCTATGATCGATCATAAAGGTGATCTGATAATAGCTGACGGTGCTGGAACCATCGCTTGTGATGCACAGAGAGGTTCCAGGGGGGACAATATAGCATTTTCCCGTTGTATAAATAAAAGGATGTTGATCAATCAGCAATCCTCCGGTTCCTTCTCTGAACACGAATAAGGAGTGCAGCTCGCATTCGATTCGTTCAAAGGTACAATTCGAGGTGTGCCTCATATAGAGGATTTCTGCGAATTGAAACCGTAGGGAACGAAGAGGTTGAGAGGGCTTATAGGTTAATGGCATACGCTGCAGCTCCTTTGATATGGATGAGAATAATCCCCAATGAATGAGTGGTGAAAAATAAAGAAGCCTTTCAACACGAGGTTGAAAAGCAATCTTTATGGACGAAGCAGCAGGACGGGAAGTCTGCTTTATTTCTTGCTTAGCATGACGGGAAGCTCCGCCAATATATTTTCCCTAGACGTCGCGTCACTTTCGGATTTCCGAATAGGAAGCTGATACACCTTGCCATTTTTGACGGCAGGCAGATCGCTCCACAGCTTGCTATTCATCATCTCATTCGTAGAATGGACTGCCTCTTCGTCAACAGGAGTAAGGATAAAGATCCGATCTCCTGCTACTTCGGGCAAGAGCTCCATTGAGATTTCCTCAAATCCTTTGCCTGCATCTAATACTTCCTGAATGCGAGGGGTAGGCTTGAAGCCATTCTCATTGTAGAGAATCTGGGAAAAGCCTGTTACAGCCATCACGAATAATCGGTTGCCAGGGTAATAGGTCAGAACACTTGCGGTTTCTCCTGGCTTCATCTCTGACTTTTTGAGCTGCTCCCACATCTCTTGTTCCTTTGCATGATAGGACGTGAGCCACTGCTCAGCCTCGTCTTTCTTTCCGAAAAGGTCACCGATAATGCGCATACGTTCATCAAGAGGAGCAAATGTATCGATGACAAGCGTAGGCGCAACCTTAGACAGCTGCTCGTATATTTTTTCATCGGTAGTCCCGATCAGAATCAGATCAGGCTCCAGCTCCAGTACTTTTTCCAGATTAATAGGGAAGCCGACATCAGGAAGCCCGCTTACTTGATCTGCAAAGATGGTTCCTTCAGTGAAACTTGCAGCAGCAGCTGCTGGCATAATACCGAGAGCGAGCAGGTCACCAATCGATTCACCATGAAAGACGACTCGCGTTGGAGAAGCAGGGATCTCCACCTTATGACCCACATAATCGGTATAGGTTCTGGTATCAGCTGATGTGGTTGAGGTTTTGCCCTCTGCTTTATCCGAAACAGCTGATTGGCTAGGCTCAGAGGAGGCTGCCTTTGTGCCTTCCGTGGTTGAACCGCAAGCGGTGAGCAGCGAGCCTAGTAAAGTAATGATGCATAGTAAGGCGGTAATCGATTTTGATTTCTGTAACATTGGGTCCTCCTAATATTTATAACAATAATGATAATCATTATCAACTAAAATTATAGTATAAAATAAGAGATTGGACCTCAATGGATAAATTTTAGATACCCTGTTCATTTTGTATAAAATCAAAAGAAAGCCATCCAATAGAAGCACGGGTATTGGGGTAAGGAATGGGATTCACGACTTCGATCCTCAATTAAAAGCGGAAGGAGAAAGAATGAGATGGCCTCTTTCTCCCTATCTATTTACGAGTACCTATTAGAGATGGGTCCCAAATACCTGCTGTCGATATTGGGTCGGCGACTGCTGATAGAAGCGGCGGAATTGCCTTGAGAAATACAAGGCATCTGGGATGCCTACGGACGAGGCGATCTGCTCAATCGTGAGATCAGGACGCTCGCGTAGGAGCTGTCGTCCCTTATCGATGCGAAGCTTCAATAAAAAGGTGACAGGAGACATCTCAGTGACCTGCTTGAATAAACGCGACAGATAAGCTCTGCTGTATCCAAGGCTCGTCGCCATCTGTTCCATCGTAAAGGGATGAGCATACTGGGTGGACATCATGCGGATCATTTGCCTAACGATCTGCTCCGATTCGTGCTCTGGACGCAGATGTGCGTCATGGGTCTCGTCTGTTCTAACCTCAGCGTACCGCGCCATGATAAGATGAAGATAGCCGGCAGCAGACATATCGCAGGCTGCTGTTCGCTGCTTGAAGTCATGGCGAATGCGGTAGAGCCATTCGGAGACAAGCGAATCCTTCTCGAGATGCGCGACAGGACTGTTCAGCGTAAAGCCTGCTCTGCGAATAAGGCTCTCGATCTTGTTTCCTTTGAAAGCCACCCATTGATACAGCCACGGCTCAGCTGCATCAGCTTGGTAGCTGACCAGTTGGTTTGGAGCGATAAGAAAGGCATCATCTGGACCTAATGTATAGGTTTTCGCTTCTGTGGAGAAGAGGCCGCGCCCGTCGATGATGTGATGAAGCAGATAATAGTCATAAAGCTTAGGACCTAAATGATGGTTAGGCTTCGTACGGGCTTCACCGGCAAACAGGACATGGATGTCCTCGCGTTCAATCATGACAGGATTAGGAGATACCTCATAGGATTCATGCTTGTCTGCTTGTCCAGCTAGCTGCTGTGGGCTTGGCCGTTCACCGTCATCAGGCGACAGTGGAGAGGATACAGCGCTCGATTTAATGGCTTTCCATTCCTCGCTCATAGCACAACTCCTGACTTGGAAAAGATATTCAGCATCATGTTGGTTCTATCATATCACATTTATCCATATGAAGTTCACATCAGACTATTACGAACGATATCGTGAGCCAGTAAGATGAAGATAAGTAGAAAACGCTTAGCATAAAGCTAAAAAGGAGGAAGTGTTCAGATGGATCACATGCAATGGCAAGAAGAGTTTGAGAAACGAATGGGAAAAAGCTCAGAGGGGGTTCGTTTTTTCCATGCACCTGGACGTGTAAACCTCATCGGTGAACATATTGATTACAACGGGGGACTCGTTCTGCCGGCAGCGCTTCATATTGGCACAACCTTAATGATCAGACGGAGACAGGACCGCTTGGTTCGACTTGCAAGCATGCAGTTTCCAGAAGTGGGCGAAGCCTCGGTCGATGCCCTGCCTGAAGCAAAGGCTAACGTATGGACGGATTATGTTTATGGCGTTATGCAGGAAATGAAGAAGGACCATAAGCCTGTGAAGAACGGATATGATATTTTAATTACCGGCAATATTCCAAATGGTTCGGGACTCTCATCATCCGCTTCCCTCGAAGTTGTATCCGGGTACGCGTTAATGACCATGGAAGGGTATGAGATCGACCGTACGGCACTGGCAGTATTGTCGCAGCGGGCGGAAAATGGTTTTGTTGGCGTTAACAGCGGCATTATGGACCAATTCGCCGTATCTCAAGGCAAGAAGGATCATGCGATTCTTTTGAACTGCGATACGCTAGAATATGAGCATGTTCCATTCCACATTCAAGGCTATAAGCTCGTTATCGGCAATACGAAGAAGCGCCGTGGGCTTGTAGATTCGAAGTACAATGAGCGTAGAGCGCAATGCGAGGAAGCACTTGCTGCCCTGCAGATTGTGCATCCAACGCTTGAATATTTGGCTCATCTGAGCCCGGAAGCCTTTGAGCAATCCAAGCAAGTCATCACAGATGAGACGGTCCGTCAGCGCGCCGAGCATGTTGTGTATGAAAATGAGCGCGTTAAGCAGTCCATGATCGCCCTTAGCCAAGGGGAGCTGACAGAGTTTGGCTCATTGATGAATGCGTCTCATGTGTCTCTTCGCGACCTGTATGAGGTTAGCTGCACCGAGCTTGATGTCATGGTGGAAGAGGCGCTTCATGTTCAAGGAACGATCGGTTCCAGAATGACTGGCGCAGGATTTGGCGGGTGTACCGTATCTCTTGTTCAAGAGGATGCGGTCGAGGCATTTATCGAAGCGGTTGGAACGCGTTATGAGGCGCGCACTGGGATTATTCCAGAATTCTATGTATGTGAAGTAGGCGATGGCGTACAGGAATGCTTAATCGAAACTTCTACATCGGAGGTGTAAGAGATGGCTGTATTAGTGACTGGCGGAGCAGGCTACATCGGTTCTCATACGGTGCTGGAACTGATTGCCCGCGGGGAAGAGGTTGTTATTGTCGACTCCTTGGAAACGGGACACCGTGGAGCCGTATTAGGCGGGACGCTCGAGATTGGAGATATTCGGAATAAAGCCTTTTTACAAGAGGTATTTACGAAGCACGCCATTGATGCGGTTATTCACTTCGCGGCTTATTCCCTAGTCGGAGAGAGCATGACGAATCCGGGCAAATATTATGACAACAATGTACATGGTACGCTGGTGCTGCTAGAAGCGATGCAGGAGCATGGAGTAAAGCATATCGTCTTCTCCTCTACCGCAGCAACCTACGGAGAGCCGGAACGGACGCCGATTCTGGAGAGCGACCGAACGAATCCAACGAGCGTCTATGGCGAGACAAAGCTAGCGATGGAGAAAATGATGAGCTGTTTTGATCAAAGCTACGGCATTCACTATGCGGCTCTGCGCTACTTCAATGCGGCGGGTGCTCATGAAAATGGCTTGATCGGGGAGGATCATCGTCCAGAGTCCCATCTCGTCCCGCTTGTTCTGCAGACGGCATTAGGCAAGCGAGCAGAGATTGCGGTATTCGGCAGCGATTATCCAACATCTGATGGCACATGCATTCGGGATTATATTCATGTCAGTGATCTGGCAGACGCGCATGTGCTGGCCTTGCAATACTTGCGGCAAGGCGGAACAAGCGATGTATTCAACCTAGGCAATGGAACAGGCTTCTCGGTGCTTGAGGTGATCAAGACTGCAGAGTCGGTTGTAGGCAAGCCGATTTCAACGGTTATGAAGGAACGCCGTGCAGGGGATCCTGCCGTACTTATTGCATCGGCTGACAAAGCGAAGCAGGTGCTCGGCTGGCTGCCGAAGCGTGATCAGCTGGCTCAAATCGTCGAGAGCGCATGGCGCTGGCATTCCTCGCGTCCGAACGGATACTCGGACTGACAATAGCCTCGTTAGAGTGAAATGTCAGTGAAGAATCGATGAGGAGGGATAGGCCATGAGCAATCAATGGAATGCTGCGATGCAGGATAGAGGAAATAAGGATATGGTTCATGAAGACGATCAGGATGCAGGGATGTCGCTTACTGAGCAGGTACAGCGGAGTATTGAAGAACTGCTTCAATATGGGGTAAACAAGCGGCTGATGGAGCCGTCAGACTGCCCTTATGTGCGCAATGCCCTGTTAGACTTGTACCATTTGCAGGAGCCGCATCCTCAATATCAGACGGAGTATTCAAGACAAGAATCACTAGGGGACGAAGAAGAGCTTCAGTCTATTCTCAGAACCCTGCTGGATTACGGTCATGTGATCGGGCTGACCAAGCACAATACCGTAACGGAGCGGGATCTATTGGATGCTCGGATTACAGGGCTGCTCCTGCCGCGCCCTTCCGAAACGATTGCAGCATTCAAGCATACAGTTAGCGCTGTGGGAATCGAGCAGGCCACAACACAGTTTTATAACCTGTGCATTGACAGTAATTATATACGAATGGACCGTGTTCGCAAGAACAGCTATTGGCGCTATGAAAGCGAATATGGCTCTATTGAAATGACGATCAACATGTCGAAGCCGGAGAAGAGCCCTAAGGAGATATTAGAGGCGAAGAAGGCAGCCACCTCTCATTATCCGAAGTGCCTGCTATGCGCAGACAATGTAGGGTATGAAGGACATGTGAATCATCCTGCCCGCCAGAATCTTCGCCAAATTCCAATTGAGCTTGAGGGAGAAAGCTGGTATTTTCAATATTCTCCATATGTGTACTATAACGAGCACAGCATCGTGCTTCATCATGAACATGTTCCGATGAAGCTGACGAAGCGTACCTTTGAGCGCTTGTTAGCGTTCACAGAACAGTTCCCGCACTACTTTATCGGCTCTAATGCTGATCTGCCGATCGTGGGCGGCTCGATTCTAAGCCATGATCACTTTCAAGCGGGACGGCATACCTTCGCGATTGAGAATGCTCGTGTAGAGCGCGAGTTCTGTTGGCAAGCCTACCCGGATATTCGAGTGAGCATTGTTCGCTGGCCTATGAGTGTGCTGCGCCTGACAGGAAGCGATCACAAGCAGCTTGCGGAGGCGGTGCATGTGATTTACGAGTGCTGGCAGCAGTACAGTGATCCGGCTGTTCATATTCATGCCTTTACGGATAATGATGGGGAGAAAGTTCCGCATAACACGGTGACGCCAATTGTAAGAAGAAGAGGCAGCGAATATGAAGCGGATATTGTCCTTCGCAACAATGTGACGAGCGAGGAGCATCCAGAAGGTATCTACCATCCGCATCGGGAAATGCATCATTTGAAGAAAGAAAATATTGGGCTGATTGAAGTCATGGGCCTTGCAATTCTACCGGCTAGGCTGCAGGCGTCCGTTGCGGCTATCGTTCCGCTATTGACGGGCTCAGTTCAATGGGAGTCGATGAGGAACACAATGACCGAGGAAGATCCTTTGCATGTACATCGTGCGTGGATCGATGAATTGCTGACACGCTTTGGCACAGCTATGACTGAGCTAGAAGCAGAAACGGCGATCAAGCAGGATATGGGACGGTTGTTTGTCGAAATACTAGGTCAGGCAGGTGTATATAAGCAGGATGACGCAGGGCGCCAGGCTTTCTACCGCTTTGCAGCTCATCTTGGGCTTGATAGCTTGTAAACCTCCAATGAACCATACCATTAACTTCAATAAGAGGAGAGACGAGAAGATGGCAACGGTGTCTGTATCCGTACAAACGGTCGTACATGAACAATACGGCAATTGCTTGAGCCTTGAAAATGAGAAGTATACGCTGATGTTCCCGCTCGATTACGGGATTCGGATTATTCATTTTAGCCTGCGAGAAGGCTGCAATGTGTTTTTCCATGATGTTGAGGAAGCGATCAAGCAGGAAGGGGACGCCTTCCACAAGATGGGCTCTGACGGCTGGAAGCTAAGAGGGGGTCACCGTCTCTGGACGAGTCCTGAGGCATTCCCTCGCACCTATGCTCCGGATGATCAGCCTATTTCATGGAAAGAGACGGATCATGGGGTGATCCTCACGTCTCAGCCTGAGCCTTGGACCCATCTCCAAAAAGAGATTGAAGTCCGCTTTGTAGAGGATGAAGTCGAGCTTATTCATCGCGTCACAAACGTAGGGGCATGGACGATTGAAACAGCGCCTTGGTCGTTGAATGTGATGGCGCCTGGCGGCACAGCGGTTATTCCTCAAGTAAGCCGTGATACAGGCCTTCTTCCAAATCGGAATCTGATCCTTTGGCCGTATACGAAGATGAATGATGAGCGAGTGGAGTGGGGCGACGATGCGATTGTCGTGAAGCAGTCCCGAGATGCGGCGTCTGCTTTTAAGATCGGCATCAATCACGAGCCGGGATTGGTAGCCTGCATCTATCCTGATGTGACTTTTGAGCTTCGCTTCGAGCATATTGAGGGTGCCGTATATCCGGATGGAGGCTGTTCCTTTGAATGCTATACGAATGAGCACATGATGGAGCTTGAGACGCTGGCTCCGCTTGATAAGCTTGAGCCTTTGCAGACCGCAGAGCATAAGGAGACATGGAAGCTGGTGACAGGTCGAACGGTGTCTCATTACCGTAATCAGTAATAGAGGCTAAAGAGGTTGAAAGCAATGGACATTCCTTTGGTTCAACAGAGCTCAGATTGATAGGAGAAGACTTATTCTTTTATTTATAAACCATCCTTCTATTCTCTTATTCTTGAAATCGCCTGATTTCGTTTGGTTCTCCAAGCGGGATCAGGCATTTATGTTCAAAGTAATGTCCTACAATAGTCCTTTTTCCTCTCTTTACAGAACCTTCCTACGCCTGCATAATGAAGAGGTTATGATAATCATATAATAGGGTGGTGTACTCATGATGCGTATTCGTACAGGGCTGGCAGCGATGCTTGCTATGATGCTGATTGTCCTTGCAGGATGTCAGTCGGTTGGCGGAGTGGATATTGCTCAAGTCGTCAATCAATCCTTGAATGTGAAGTCAGTAGAATCGAAAGAAACCGTAACCGTAAAGCTTGATGTGAAAAAAGATGCAAAGCTTGATCCAGAGGATGAACAATTCATCAACCTCTTGAACGGTCTGCAAATCGATATACATACAAAGAAAGAATCCAATGAGAAGATGTCCGCTAGAGGCGAACTGAAGATTGGGAACAAGAAGCTTCCGTTTCACATCTCCGTAGATCCTAAGCAGGTAGCACTTGATGTAGAGGGCGCGAAGGAAGCGATCGTTATTCCAACAGCGGAAGTGGATCCTAGCATGGCTGAACTTACGCCTGATCTAGAGCAAATGGAAGCTTTCCAAAAGGCCTTCATCCAATGGTTCTCAAAGAATGCTCCTAATCCGAAAGTGGCAACCGTAACATCTGGAATGGAATCTGTGTTCGGTGAGTCCAAGTTCTTGGATCGGATTCATCTAGAGTTTGGAGCAGACGAGACTCTTGGCTGGATCCAAGGCTTCGTGAAGGCTGCAATTGCCGATGAAGAAGGAACGAAGGCTTTCCTTGAAGAGATTGGCAAGCTTTACGGACCGCTCCTTACCACGATGCTGGAGGAAGAGGAGATTGGCGGCGCTAACATCTACAAGGATGGCGAACTCTTTGCTACCTTTGCCTACAAATGGTTGAAAGAAAATGCGGACCAGATGCTAAAAGAGCTTACGACAGGCTGGGAGCAGGCGATTAAGGAATCTCCAGAGCTTGCACAGGTGCTAAGCGATAAGACGAAGCTGAAGCTCGATATGTATAGCGATTCCGCCAAAAATATTCATAAGACGAATATGGAATTGAATATTCAGCTTCCATCTACAGACGATATGCCAGTAAACAGCATTCTGATTCAAACGACATCGGAGCTGAAAAATCATAATAATACGGTGAAGGTTGAACCTATCAACGTTGAAAATGCGGTAAATGTGATGGAAGAAGAATTGACGCCAGGTGAATGGCTGAGATTCTTCGAGGAGGGCTCACTTGCAAAGGACCTGCTCAAACAAATGGGCATCACATACAAATTCATCTATCTTCCAATGTCTCAAGGTGAATACGATGAGTGGCTGAACGATTCTCCGCTTCCTTATGTGGAAAAAGGAGTAACAATGGTACCGCTTCGCTATGTTGCAGAAGAGCTGGATGCGGTTGTAAAATGGGACAGCAAGCAGAAGCAAGTTACGATGATGGATGACATTACTGGCAGCAAGATTGTGCTTAAGCTGGGCAGTAATATCGCCCTTGTAGATGGCGTTCAGAAGAAGATCAGCGGCAAGCTGGTCATTAGCAAAGATGGCACGGTATATGTACCGCTTCGTTCTGTTTCTGAGCTGCTAGGTGCAAAAGTACAATTTGAGCCGGATTCGGGCTATGGCAGCTATGTAACAGTTGAACGCCAATAATTTGTACATTGTAAAGATAGGAACTCAAAAGCTCAAGCAGGAAGTAAAGTAATCCTTGTGATTCATTCCTGCTTGGGCTTTTTGTCCTTTTTAATAGAATTGTATGCTGTAGGAAATGAAATAGCATGCAGCTGTCCGTTCCATTGCGAGACGAATAAAAGTTTTTAAGCGGCATCATAAAGAAATTTATATCATCCAGTGGTCAAAATAATTAGAAATTGAAGGAATTTGGAAAAAGACGAAGAAGAGTTATGATAGACATCCTTTCCACACGTTGTTTGTTAGTGGTAAACTAGGATCTGGCTGAGCAGATCGTCCTCTTTGGACAACATGACTCAGTCTATGCGCATGGGGTTTATTGCTTAGGCAGACCCGATGCGGTAGCAGTAGAATTGATAGAATAGTGGAATTAATTTGCAATTCATTATCCAAAGGCGCATAGGATTTGCGATGCCTGTAAGGAACAAGGGGAGAATAACTTTCATGGCCAAATCATTAGGATCGAGCACGAACATCATTATCCGGATCGAGATCGACAAGAGCAAGTGCAATTTCGCTCAGGTTGCCCAAGCGATTGGCGAAAGCGGCGGTGATATCGTGGCGATCGACGTTATTCGCAGCAGTGGCGCAGTGACACTGAGGGATTTAACGGTTAATGTGTTTGATGGAAGTGTAGGGGACCGCATTGTAGCACGCTTGAAACTGATTGAGGGCATCCAGGTCATCAACGTATCTGACCAGACGTTCCTGATGCACTTGGGCGGCAAGATCGAGATGCAGCCTAAGATTCCTATTCGAAATCGCGATGATTTATCACGTGTATACACACCAGGAGTCGCTCGCGTATGCATGGCGATCCATGAGGATCCAAACCGTGCCTTTACGCTAACCATTAAGCGCGATACGGTTGCGGTTATTTCCGACGGCACAGCGGTGCTAGGACTCGGCAACATCGGTCCACGAGCAGCAATGCCTGTCATGGAAGGGAAAGCAATGCTCTTCAAGCAGCTGGCTGGAGTAGATGCATTCCCGATCTGTCTAGATACGCAAGATGCTGACGAGATCGTAAGAACCATTGTAGCGATTGCACCAGGTCTTGGAGGCATCAACCTGGAAGATATCTCTGCACCGCGCTGCTTCGATATCGAGCGTCGTCTGACCGAAGCGCTGGACATTCCGGTATTCCATGATGATCAGCATGGAACGGCGGTTGTACTGCTTGCAGGCATTCTCAATTCGCTTCGCATTGTGAACAAGAAGATTGAGGATTGCAAGATCGTACTGTGCGGTATTGGAGCTGCAGGTATGGCTTGTACGGAAATGCTTCTATCGGCAGGGGCTACGAAGGTGATCGGGGTCGATCGTCAGGGCGTGCTCGTTCGCACGACTCCGTATGAGAATGAAGCATGGAATGCTTTTGCAGCGAAGACGAATCCTGATCTAGAGCAGGGGACGCTGTCGGATGTCATTAAAGGCGCAGATATCTTTATCGGCGTATCCGGCCCTGGCGTGCTGAAGCGCGAGGATGTTGAAGCAATGGCGAAGGATCCGATTGTATTCGCAATGGCGAACCCAACACCTGAGATTGATCCGGACGAGATTGAAGGAATTGCTCGAATTGTAGCTACAGGCCGTTCCGATTATCCAAACCAGATCAACAACGTGCTGTGCTTCCCAGGTCTGTTCCGCGGATTGCTGGACTGCCGTGCTTCACGCGTTACGGAGAACATGAAGCTTGCGGCTGCGCATGCGATTGCAGAGGTTGTATCTGAGGATGAACTGAGCGAACTGTACATTATTCCATCTGTATTTAATGATAAAGTCGTTCCTAAGGTGCGCGATGCGGTTATTGATGCCGCTTATGCGGATGGCGTTGCACGCCGCCGTGACTTTAGAGATAAGAAATAGCATCGATTAAGGGATGAATTGCTTTGATTCAGATAAAGAATCGAGCATAAAAGAAAAAGGACTTTCAGCACCACGGGTCAGTGGTTGCCGGAAGTCCTTTTTTTATGATTCATTTTTCCGTATCGTTGCTGTGCTTCTTACACCCAGCCAAATGCGCGTGCAAGCTGAGCAGTGATAAAGGTAACTAAGATCGCAATACCTAATGGAATGAGGGCGGATAACAGCGTCCATTTCTTGCTGTGCGTTTCCTTGTAGATGTTGAAGAGCGTTGTTCCGCAAGGGTAATGCAGCAAGGAAAACAACATCATATTCAGTGCCGTCAGCCATGTCCAACCGTGGTTAACGAAGATTTCCTTAATATTATCAATACCGTCCGCATCTACCATAGCTCCTGAGGACAGGTAGCCCATAAGAAGGATTGGCAGGACAATTTCATTGGCTGGAAGCCCGAGCAGGAAGGCCATGATGATAAAGCCGTCCATGCCAAGCAGTTGGCCGAATGGATCAAAGAAGCCCGCCATATGGTTGAGAATGCTGTCCCCGCCGACAAATACGTTCCCTAGAATCCAAGTAATAACACCGGCAGGCGCTGCGACGATGACCGCACGCTTCAGCACGTTCCACGATTTGTCACGTGTAGCAAGCAGGATCGTCTTCCAGAACTGTGGACGACGATATGGAGGCAATTCCAGTGTATAGTGCGTCGGGACGCCGCGAAGCACTGTTTTGGACAGTACCCAAGATACCGTAAAGGTTACGATAATTCCGAACATGACCATGCCAAGCACGACGCCGGCTGTAGCGAACGATTGCAGTCCACCGCTGACGCTTACAGTCATAAATA
The DNA here is from genome assembly GCF_015558675.1 of Paenibacillus sp. 1001270B_150601_E10. Taxonomy (GTDB): domain Bacteria; phylum Bacillota; class Bacilli; order Paenibacillales; family Paenibacillaceae; genus Paenibacillus_B. Next base: position 181,073 of record NZ_JADMOL010000002.1, read on the forward strand.
AGGAAGCAAGCAGAATCAGCGTCGGCCATCTGCCATTGCAGGGCACGAAGTTGTTCGTAAGGATGGCAAGCATTCGCTCACGCGGCGATTCGATAATGCGCGTAGACAGAATGGCGGCAGCATTGCAGCCAAATCCCATCGACATGGTTAATGCCTGCTTCCCGTGTCCGCCTGCACGCTTGAAGATTCGGTCCATGTTAAAAGCAACCCGAGGCAGATAACCGAAGTTCTCAAGCAGCGCGAACGTAGGAAAGAAGATGGCCATCGGCGGCAGCATGACGCTAATAACCCATGCAGAGCCTCTGAACAGGCCTAGAACGAGCAGTCCATGCAGCCAATCCGGAGCATGAATCGCATGAAAGAACATCGTGATATAGCCTTCGATGACGCCAAACATATCCGCGAGCATGGCGGAAGGAACGTTCGCTCCGGCGATCGTCAGCCAGAACACAACAGCCAGCATCGCAAGCATAATCGGGAATCCCCATATCTTCGAGGTGACGATGCGATCCAGCCTGCTTGTGCTGGCAAGCTTCTCCCGATTCTCGTAGTGAATCGCGGTATCACAGATCTCATGAGTGACTTTATAGATGTCACCGACGATTCCGTCCCTTACGGCATCGCCCTGTGACAGGCCGCGTGCCTTCTCCAGCAGGGCATCAAGAGCGGAAACATTCGCAGCACTAGTGGCAAGCGGTCTCTCCATACCGAATCACCCCCTCAAGCTGTGCTGTCGTCTGCCCACGCTGCAGCCAATTTTTTATGGATGTAAGCAAGCTCTCATCATTATCTAATAGACGCAGCGCAATCCATCTTGCCGGCAGATGGCTGCCGAACATATCGCGAACTTGTGGCTCAAGCTGCTTGATCTTCTGCTCAATGTCTTCACTATAGGTAATCGTAATAGGTTCAGGAACAAGCTCCCCGCTGGCAACGAGCAGCACCTGCTGAAGCAGCTCACCGATGCCTTTTTTGCTGCGGGCAGAGATGGCTACCGTCGGAACACCAAGCTTCTGCTGCATCTTGTTCAGGTCAATCTTGATGCCGAGCCGCTTTGCTTCATCCATAAGATTGATGCAGACGACCGCACGGTTGGTCATCTCCAGCACCTGAAGCGCAAGATTGAGGTTGCGCTCCAATGAAGTAGCGTCAAGAACGACGATTGTGACGTCTGGATTCTCAAAAATAATATAATCTCTTGCAGCCTCCTCATCCGCGGAGTTGGAGTACAAGGAATACGTTCCGGGAAGATCGACGATCTTGAACGGTGTTTGTTGAAACTCAAAATATCCCTCTGCGCTTGTCACCGTTTTTCCTGCCCAGTTGCCGGTATGCTGATGCATTCCGGTGAGCGCATTGAAAAGGGTGCTTTTACCCGTATTCGGGTTCCCTGCTAGTGCAATGGTGTATGATCTCATGCTCTTACTCTCCTATCCGTTCTCCCCAGATCAGGGAGCTTTCTTCACTGCGCAAGGCAATCGTTGTATTGTTCACTCGAAAGGCGATAGGGTCTCCAAGCGGACTTTTTTGCAGTACTTCAATCCGATTCCCAGGCACAAAGCCTAAATCCAACAAGCGTCTGCGCATGACACCCTGAACTTCAAGGCGAGTGATGCGTACGTGATTGCCTATTCCTGCTTCTAATAAATTCGTTTCTGCTGAAGCCATGAGCTGGACCTCCTGTTTTCGCGTGGGACAGAATGTTTCAATAAGGCAACTTTTCCATTAGCATATGCCCTTGTTTATAAAAAGGATGATGCATTTAAAAAAAATAGCGTGATCCGCGAGATCACGAATATCATAGGCGATTACAGGTTTAGTATATAGCAAAGATGTTTCTTCGGCAACATAATTTTTCCCTAGGGAAACTTTCGGAGTATACAAAATTCCTAGGTTTTTCGCCTGCTTTATGTACGGGAAAGACCTTAAGGGATATGGGAGAATGCCTATTTTGGAACGGAATTTGTTAGGCGTACACTCTTACAGTCATGTCTCTCTGACGGCTCTGTTGAAGGGCTCTATTTTAAAAGAATGGAACAAGCTAAAACAAGCTGTAGGTTCATAAGATGACTGCAGCTTTTTTTATTGTTACTTAGCCATAAAATGTAAATTATATCAGTCTTTAGTATTGACTTGCCAATTAGAGCCATTACAATAACACTATAATGCGTTACAGGGATTATGCAGATTCGCTTTAAATGGGTAAAACCATCGGTAAATATTCTTCAACGCTCTATACTTCTTTGACATTCTGCCGAAGCGAAGTCGACTTCTGTAGTGACGAATGATATCGAAATGATAAGAAAAGGGGACGAATGTCATGATGAAGAAAAGGAACTTTCGAGTACTGCTTGCAATATGCTTAAGCTGCATGTTGATCATGACGGCTTGCGGGGCAAAGACAGAGAGCGAGCCGAGCTCAAGTGGAGGACAAGCTTCCAGCAGCTCGGAAAAGAAGATTAAGATCGGCATTACGCAGATTGTGGAGCATGCCTCGTTGGACGAAGCGAGAAAAGGATTTCTGAAAGCGCTTCAGGATAATGGTTATGAAGAGGGCAAGAATCTGGAGGTTGATTTCCAGAATGCTCAGAATGATTTGAACAACGCCTCGACGATTGCTCAAAAGTTTTCGACTGACAAATTGGATTTAGTATTAGCGATTGCGACACCGTCTGCCCAAGCGGCAGCTCAAAATATTAAGGATGTGCCGATCTTGTTTACAGCGGTAACTGATCCGCTTGGTGCAGGACTAGTGAAGAGCATGGAGGCTCCAGGCGGCAATGTGACCGGCACGACCGACATGCATCCGGAGGCAGTATCCACCTTGATGAAATTTATTCAACAGAATGTAAAGGATGTAAGTGCAATTGGCATTATGGCCAATGAAGGCGAGCAGAACACGGTTGCTAATGTAAAAGAAGCAGAAGCGGCCATTCAGGAACTGGGCTTGAAAGTCGTGAAGGCGCCCGTAACAAACAGCTCCGAGGTGAAGCAGGCCGCTGAATCATTAGCAGGCAAGGTTCAAGCAATCTACGTTCCGCAGGACAATACGATCGTCAGTGCATTAAGCACGGTTGTCGGGGTAGCGAATGACAAGAAGATTCCGCTCTTTGTTGCCGAGAAAGACTCTGTGAAAAATGGCGGCGTTGCATCATTTGGCTTTGAGTACTTTGACATTGGATACACGACAGGGAAGATGGCTGTAGACATTTTGAAGAACGGCAAAAATCCAGCGGAGCTTGCTGTTCAATATCCTGAGACCCTTGATCTTGCCTTGAATCTTAAATCGGCAGCAGCACAGGGATTTGAGGTGACAGATGCAATCAAGTCTGAGGTCAAACCAGAGAATTTGTTTGAATAACAGGTTCTTCTTATAAGATCTTCAATGAATGAAGCTTAACAAATATGCAGTCCGTTAGCCTTTAGAGTGCTCGATCAAGCTCTGTTGCTTTCGGACTGTTCTGCTAACATGGGAGGAAGATACGATGCTTGGATCAGCACTTGCAGAAGCGCTGCTTAAGTCTGTGGAAGCGGGGCTTATATACGCGATAATGGCTTTAGGCGTATACATTACGTTTCGCATTCTGGATTTCCCTGATTTGACAGTAGATGGAAGCTTTACGACAGGAGCTGCAATTGCAGCGCTCAGTATTACGACGGGATTGCCGCCGATTATTGGTACTATTCTTGCCTTTGCAGGCGGCTGCGCGGCTGGTGCATTAACCGGGATTATCCATACGAAGGGCAAGATCAATCCATTATTGTCCGGTATTTTGATGATGATCGCTTTATATTCCATTAACTTGCGAATTATGGGGAAGTCCAATATCTCCTTATTGAATCAGGATACGGTATTGACGCCGCTTAGCGGTGGCTACTCGCTTGTGATCGTGATGCTGCTGTTTATCCTTGTTATTCGCTTCATGCTGAACGCCTTCTTGCGAACGGAGATTGGCCTTGCGCTCCGAGCAACAGGCGATAACCCACGGATGATCCGAAGCTTCGGGGTGCATACAGACAATACGATCATTATTGGCGTGAGCCTGTCCAATGGTCTTGTCGCCCTCTCGGGTGGACTGGTGGCACAGTACCAAGGCTACGCAGATATTCAGTCAGGAGTGGGGATGATCGTTATTGGTCTAGCCTCCGTTATCATCGGAGAAGCGATCTTTGGGCACAAGACGATCGTTAGAACGACGATGGCTGTCATCCTAGGAGCAGTGCTCTATCGGATGATCATTGCGATTGCATTGCAGCTTGAGCTTAACTCGACGGACTTGAAGCTGTTGACTGCTGGCATCGTAATCGTAGCCTTGATTCTTCCGATGACCAGACGATCCATGCGTGAGCGAAGCATTAGCCGCAAGCGTGCAGGGGAACTGCTTCAGAAGGGAGGGCACATCGATGCTTAGAATTGAGCAGGTATGCAAGCTGTTCAACGCAGGAACCGCTGATGAGAAGTTTGCGCTTCAGCATGTGAATCTGCAGCTGAATGAAGGTGACTTTGTCACGATTATTGGAAGCAATGGCGCTGGAAAATCAACACTTATGAATGTCATATCCGGCGTCATGATTCCAGATATCGGATCGATTCACATCCAGGGCAAGGAGGTTACATCCTTGTCTGAGCATGTCCGTAGCAAATGGATTGGCCGTGTCTTTCAGGACCCGATGGCTGGAACGGCTCCATCTATGACGATTGAAGAGAATTTGGCACTGGCCTTTGCTCGCGGCGGCAGAAGAGGGCTCCGGCCCGGACTCGGTAAAAGAAGGCGTGAATGGTTCAGGACCCAACTGTATGAGCTTGGTCTAGGCTTGGAGGAACGGCTTACCGCGAAGGTGGGACTTTTGTCTGGAGGAGAACGACAGGCGCTGAGCCTATTGATGGCAACCTTTATGAAGCCGAATCTACTGCTCTTGGATGAGCATACAGCCGCTCTTGATCCAGCTCGTGCTGAGATGGTAACAAGACTTACAGAAAAATTCGTTCGCGAGAGCGGTTTGACAACGTTGATGGTTACGCATAACATGGAGCAGGCGATACGACTTGGCAATCGGCTTATTATGATGGATAAGGGCCGGATTATATTAAACATTGGTCCAGAGGAAAAACGGACGCTGACCGTAGAGAAGCTGCTGCGGGAATTTGAGCTCCTAAGAGGAGAAAAATTCGTCGATGACCGTGTAGTATTAGGGAGCTAATCTTGGATTTGGAAAATGCACTTTTATCTGTCACACTTCTATGCCCTGCAAGGAAGTTTTAGGGTTGAAAAGTGTGATTTTTTTTAATGAAGCGCCTTTAACTATCTTATTAAAAGCCCATTCTTAACCGATAAATGATTAGGGGTATTTGTGCCTATTATGTTTGGTGAATGAGGGGATGTAAAGATGAGAGGGTTAAGGCATAGTATTATCGTAAAGATGATCGCGGTGATCGGAATCTTGCTAATTGTCGTTTGTACACTATTTGTGTTCAGACAGAATAACCAACAAGAACGACTCCTCATGCAATCATTTGAACAGCGGTTAGAAGTGATCATGAATCTTGAGGTCCGTGAAATTGTTTCTTCTATAACAAACGCTTCCTTTAGTTTCAATAGTAACAAGAATTCTGACAATCTTGCAAGTAACCCCAACTTCCGTTTGATGAAGGGAAAATTGGATGTTATTGCTAATGATGATATTCTGAATGCTTTTATCATGATGCCAAGGTCAGAAGGTGCGAAGGAGATTAAAGTCATTCAAGGCAGCTCCAACTTTGATGCGCAAGGCTTTAAGCCAGGAAGCATGCTGCCCTTGCAGCCTCAAATGGAGGCGGCTTATGCCAAGATGCTGAAGAACGGCATCGCCTTATCCGAGGAGTTCCAAGTGGATGATCAAATTCTGGTTACGGCTCTTGCACCGATCAAGGACAATCAGGGCAAGATGGTTGGCGTCTTCGGCATGGATTATGATTACACGATTATTAAAAAGCAGCTTAACCAGATGACGATGGAAACAATCGCCATTTCTATTGCCATTGAATTGGTGGGGATTCTAGCCCTTATCTGGTATATACGCTTCCAGTTGAAGCCGCTCATTCGGATGAAGGCACTTGCTGCGCAGGCGGCGGACGGAGATATGACCGTAAGGCTGCAGGTATCCGGCAAGAGCGAGATCAGCCAGGTAGCGCAAGCCTTCAATCTCATGATAGGCAAGCTGAATTCTCTCTTGATTGATGTCAAGTCCGCTTCGGATGGGGTATCACGAGCCACGAAGGAGCTCGGGACGGCAGCAGAAGAGACAGCGCTTAGTGCATCGGATGTCAGCGCATCGATGCAGCAGGTAGCCTCAGGGGTTCAAGTGCAGCTGCAAAGCACAGAGCAAACAAAACAGGCGATGGCAGAAATTGCGGTGGGGGTTCAGGCCCTATCCGAGACGTCATCTTTTGTATTTGATAAAATGAATGCTTCCTCCACTCAAGCTGACGAGGGGCGTGAAGTCATTACTCGCACGGTCGAGCAGATGGTCGCGATCCAGCAGGCATCGGAGGAAACAAACGCTTCGCTTGCCGGGTTGACGAAGGAAGTATCCGAGATTAGCGACGCTGTGAAGTTCATTCAAGGTGTTGTGAAGCAGACCGAACTGCTTGCCCTCAATGCATCCATTGAGGCAGCGAGAGCAGGGGAGCACGGCAAGGGATTCCAAGTTGTAGCTCATGAGGTACGCAAGCTTGCCGAGCATTCAAAGAGCTCGCTTGATCATATTATGCAGCTCATTACGAATATTCATTCTAGACGTGAGGCAACAGAACAAGCTGCTTCAGAGCAGCAGCTTGCTGTCACCCAAGGTTTAAAGGTGGTTCAAGACGCAGATGAAGCGTTCGTGAGCATATCCCATGCTGTCCATGAGATATCTGAGCAGGTCAAGGATGCCAACATTATAGCGATGGAAATGTCTGCTGCGTGCGAAGAAGTAACCGCATCTTTGGATGAATTAACGCATATTGCAGTACAAAGCCATGACTTCAGTGAGCAGGTCTCTGCGGCTACGGAGGAGCAGACCGCTATGACGGAGCAAATGAAGGCGTCAGTGGATCAATTACAGAATCTAAGCACACAGTTAGAGCGGCAGCTTACCCATTTCAAAATGTAAGAGGTGATTCGTATAGCGTCTAAGGTTGTGTGGATTACAGGGGCTTCAAGCGGATTTGGGAAGCTTGCGGCCTCTGCATTTGCCAGATCGGGCTGCACGGTCATTGCGTCAATAAGACAGCGAGATGCGCGTTATCAAGAGCTGTTAAGGGAGATTGGCGAACAGTATGCGTCTTTCGTTCATATATGGGAGCTCGATGTACGGGATGAATCAGAGGTTCAGGCTACAGCTCAGCGGATAAGGGATCAATTTGGGAGGATTGATCTGCTTATTAACAATGCAGGGTTTGCAGCAGGCGGCTATATAGAAGATCTTGAAATGAATGTATGGCGTGAGCAGTTCGAGACGAATGTGTTCGGCCTTATCCAAGCTACTAAAGCGGTGATTCCTTATATGAGAGAAGCTCGCTCAGGCTGCATCATTCAGATGAGCAGCATCAGTGGAAGAATGGCATTTCCAGCGCTAGGTCCTTATGTCAGCTCAAAGTTTGCAGTTGAAGGATTCAGCGAGACGCTTCGACTCGAGCTGCTGCCCTATGGTGTGGATGTGGTGCTGGTTGAACCGGGAAGCTACAAGACGAGCATTTGGGGGCGTGGCTTGGCCTCTGCAGAAAAGAGCGATTCGCCAAACAAGCCATTTGTTGACCGTATCATGGAGCAGGTGAGCAAGACCGGAGAGCAGGCTGCTGATCCGATGGAGGTTGTTGATCTGCTGCTTCGAATTGCAGCGCTTCCGGCTGGCAAGCGGCGGCTTCGTTATAAGATTGGGAAGGGTGTCACGATGAATCTTATAGCAAGAGCGATTATGCCTTGGAGACTGTTTGAGCGACTGATCTGGAAGGTGCTTGGGTTTTCGATGAAGAAAAGGTAATTCATCCATTGGCAAATGGCTATAGCTTGCGTTAAGTATTGTAAACGAAATAAATGGAAGAATAAGAAGGATCTGAACGGCTTGTACGGCGAAGATGCTTCTTTTCTTTTGCAGAGTGATCTCCTGTACAGGAATTGCTGCCATCCCTCATAACTGCTGCGGTTCTGGATACGCTATATTGCAGGAGGTGTAGATCATGCCGCATAACAAATCAGAGCGTATCCATGAGCTTCAGAACAAGTCCAAATGGAATGAAGAGAGCATTACATTGAAGCCAAAGAAAGCTGCGAATCGTGCACCGAATTTGAACCATATTCCCAAGCAAGAATCATAATGTGAGCGGCGACCCTCAAGGGTGAGCGCTACCGTAAAGGAGAAGATCGCTATGTCACGCAAACAACCTGGTCATTCTAAGCAAAATAAAACGACACGTACAGCTGACGCAAATCACGACAAAGGTCAGCATCGTTAGGAGATTAGGCTATGACATTGGATAACTTGGATCTAAATAGTAATTATGACTGTGCTGCAGCCCATGTTGACGTTCCGCGCATCCAATCGGAGCTAGAGCGTTTATCGGCAGTTTCATCCGCTTCCTTAACGGAGGAACAGCAGCAGCTGCTGAATCACCTGAACAATCAATTAAGCTTTATCAAGAATAAGTGCGACCTACGATAATTCATAATGTATTATGAAAAAAGACCTGATACGCGTTTTTACGCATCAGGTCTTTTGTATAAAATATTGCTGCTCTCTTTCTCACAGCTTTTCTAGGTTGCTGTAATGGACGCTGCTGACAGCTTTTGATTCATATCTGGATGGGACTGAGCCTCAGACTCCAGCTCCTGATCCTCTGCATCAACTTGATCGGCAGCTTGCTCTGTATCCTTCGCTTGACCGCCAAGCTGCAGCTGATACATACGGAAGTATCGTCCTTCCAGTGCCATCAGTTCATCGTGTGTCCCTTGCTCTACAATTTCCCCACGGTGAAGAACGAGAATTTTGTCAGCTGATCGAATCGTAGAGAGACGATGAGCGATGATAAACGTTGTACGTCCTCGTTTTAACACGTCTAGTGCATCTTGAATCAAAGCTTCCGTCTCGGTATCAATGTTAGCTGTCGCCTCATCCAAGATAAGAATGGCAGGTTCAAAGGCCAATGCTCTTGCAAACGAGATAAGCTGACGCTGGCCAGCGGAAAGGGTGCTTCCTTTTTCAATAACAGGCTCATCAATGCCGTTAGGAAGCTGCTTTAATACACGATCGGCACCTACGGCGTTCAAGGAAGCCTCAATCTTTTCCCGGGAAATACGTGGATCGCCTAAGCTTACATTTGAAGCGATCGTACCCGTAAACAGGTATGGATCTTGGAGCACAATGCCCATATGCTGACGAAGCCACTGCTTCGGCAGATCTGCAATTCGCTTGCCATCTATCCGTACCTCGCCAAGCTGCGGATCATAGAAGCGGAACAGCAAGTTCATAATGGAGCTTTTACCTGATCCTGTGTGCCCGACCAAGGCTACGGTCTCGCCAGGCTTAGCTTCAAAGTTAATGTTTTTAAGCACATAGTCGCCGCCTTTATAGGCAAAGGATACATTGTCGAACTCAACGTGTCCTTTGTATCTAGGCATAGAACCCTCATGAAGCTCTTCTCCCTGCTCATCCATTAATTCAAAGGCGCGGCCAGCCGATACGATGGATTGATCGAGCTTGGCGAGCTGATTGACCATACCCGTAATAGGTTGGAAAATCCGTGAAAGCAGGTCTGTAAATGCGTAAAGCACACCAAGCGTAATCATGCCTGAACCGCTAAGAGATGCCCCGCCGAAGTACCACAGCACGGCAGCAAAGGACAGGTTCCTAAGCACTGTAACCAGGTTGTGGGAGGTGAGAGAGTTGAGCGAGAGCATCTTGTTGGAATACGTTAAGTAGTCCTCATTAAGCTTCTCGAACTCCTCCATCGTTTCCTTCTCGCGACGGAACGCGCGAATAACAGCCATCCCTTGAATGGACTCGTTGATGATTGCATTAATGGAGCTGAGGCGCGAACGAATAATGGTATTGAATTTCGTTGCGTATTTGCGATAAAGCACGATCCATGCGATAAGTATGGGAATTAGGATCAAGCTCATGAGCGCGAGCTTTGCATCAAGAATAAACAATGCGGTATAGATCCCCACGATGGTGATGATTCCTGATGTAAAGTTGGACAAGACGGCAACGAACAAGTCTTTCACCGCCTCCGTATCATTCGTGATGCGGGACACTACTTTTCCAGCAGGCAAATTATCAAAGTACGGGATCGGCAAACGTTGAACGTGAGCATAAATATCCCCGCGCAGCTTGCGGATAACCTTGTTCGCTGCGCTTTGCAGTCCCAGAATCTTACCAAAGCTCATCACGATGCTGATACCCAGCATGAGCAGATAGATACCGAGCCATTTTATAATGCCATTAACCTCTGGCTCATAGAAAATGAGCATTTCCTTCAAAGGAAGAAGCCGAGCTTCACCTTGCCATGCTTGATCTCGCAAGGTAATGGTTAATATTCCGTCCTTATATTTCCGAGTCCCTGTCGGGTTCGGAACGACCTCGTTCGTCAGGTAGAAAGAGGTGCCGACCTGAATGATATGGACGCCTTCGCCGCGTGTCTCACCGGGCTCAAAGCGGTCTACGCGCTTATAGGTATGGCCCTCATAGGCCACGTTATATTTGGAATCGGTCTTCGTCTCATAATAAGGCTGCTCGATTCCAAGGATATGCTGATCGATAATGGCCTTTGCAATAAATGGGGCAGTCAATTCGGCAGCGACGGATATCGTCAGCATGAGCAGAGCAACGATAAAGCTGACTTTGTACTTCATTGCGTACTGCCATAAGCGCCTTCCCACTCGCTTAGCCTTTACAGCCTCGACGGGCTGATCCAATTCTTCGGAATGCATAAGAGGAATCCCTCCATTTCTATATCGGTGGTTAAAATCATATTCTCATTCTTCACATGCTTATAAAGAAGACTCCAACTGCTGGCGCTCATATTGCTCACGATACCAGCCGCCCCGCTGCATTAACTCCTCATGAGTGCCTTGCTCCACAATTTGGCCTTCATCCATCACGATAATGAGATCCGCATGCTCTACGGCAGAGAGGCGGTGCGTCGTAATAAACGTTGTCTTGCCTGCACGCTCAGCGCGAATATTGGCAATAATGTTTGCTTCCGTCCGTGCATCGACTGCGGACAGGGCGTCATCCAGAATAAGAATTTCACTCTTCGCGATAAAGGCGCGGGCCAAGGAAACGCGCTGCTTCTGACCGCCAGACAGGGCAACCCCTTTTTCCCCGACAAGCGTCTCAATGCCGTTTGCAAGAGTAGGCACATCCTGTGTAAAGGAAGCCGTTTCAATGGAATCGTGCACATCCTGTTCTGAACCTTGCCCATGTCCATACAGAATATTTTGCTTCACGGTCTTCGAGAACAGAATTTGCTCCTGCGGCACATATCCAATCCAGCCTCTGAGCTGGTCGAGAGGAACTTTTGTAATGTCATGGCCATTTACAAGCAGTTGGCCAGATCCGACAGGGTATTCTCTGATCAACTGTTTCACAAAGGTGGACTTTCCGCTGCCGGTGCGGCCAACAATGCCTAGCGTCTGGCCTTTTTGCAGCGTCAGATTGATATGGATCAAGTTATCCACGGTAGAGGTCGGATAACGAAACTGATAGTTTTTCCATGTCAATGTTTCTGGAAGATCGATAGGAAGGCTCTCCTTGCCATCCTTAACATCCGGCTCATAGTTCAAAGTCTCATTTACACGGTCTAGCGAGGCATTGCCGCGCTGCATAATATTAATCAGGTCGCCAATAGCAAACATCGGCCAGATCAGCATCCCAAGATACATATTAAATGCGACAAGATCGCCAATAGAGATCTCGTTATGGATGATTAGATATGCGCCATAGCCAAGCCCAATCATATAGCTTAGGCCGATGCAGAACCGTATCGTAGGGTCGAACATGGCGTCAACCTTGGCTACATCCACATTCTTTTTATACACGTCCTGAACAATATCCCGGAATCGCTTCTCATCATGCTGCTCTTGAACATACGCGCGAATAACGCGTACACCGCCTACGGATTCCAGCACCTGATCATTCATGGCGCCGAAGGCATCCTGTGCAATGGTATAGCGCTCATGAATCATCTTACCGAACACCTTCATCGCCAGCGCGATAATAGGAAGCGGCAGCAGCGCCGCAAGGGTAAGCTTCCAGCTAATCAAGCTGATCATCGCAACGAGCACGACAAGCAGGAAGACGGTGGAGTCGGTAATGAGCAGCATGCCGTAGCCGGCAGTCTCGGATACGGAGCGAAGATCATTCGTAGCGCGGGCCATGAGATCGCCCGTACGGAATTTTTCGTAGAAAGGCGGGGTCATCTTCAGCAAATGCCCCATGTACTTGGAGCGCAGCTTGCGCTCTACCAGGATAGAGCCGCCGAACAACAAATACATCCATATATATGTGATTACATAGATAATCGCCATCGATACTAATATATAGAGGATATAGTACGTTAGGCTGTCCCACGTTATCGTGCCGAACACAATGTCATCAATGGCAGAGCCAAGGAGACGTGGTGGAACAAGCTCTAGGATGCCAACGATCACTAGCAGGGCGATCCCTATCGCATAACGCTTGCGATGCTCACGGAAAAACCAGCCGAGCTTTTTTAATACGTCAAACATGAATCTTTCACTTCCTTTTCTGATTAAAGGTACAGGCAAACAAAAAAGGTATACCGTCGTAAACGATATACCTTGTGGGCAACAATGGAATATGCATACGAGCCGATGAGCCCGTATGATGATGCATTGCTCTCTAAAGAGGTTACAAATCGAGCGATGGTTCAGTCGACACCTAGAGTCAACATCTTCTCGCGATCCGTAAGAGAGGTTATGTACGCTTCTGCAGGGCTCCATGTATGAAATTATGGTTTGTTAGATCATGGTGATGTAGATCAATCATCATATACACAGTTAGCACCTGCCTTTCACTTCATTATGGGCACGATCGTCATGCCTGCCTTGTAGATTCTAGCATCCATTTCTTTGCATTGTCAATCCAAATTTTGCAATGAAATTGGTAAAAAACAATTATAGGGATTCGCTATATGGTGAGCTTTTTTAGCCTTTGTTCTATAAATATCCTTAGCCTTTCCCAATGATAAGGGACAGCAATCCTGCTGCGATCAATGGTCCCACTGGCACGCCGCGGAAGAGGGCAACCCCAATGACGGTTCCAAGGAGGAGACCCGCTACGATTGTAGGCGATTGGCTCATAAGATGGGCCCCGCGACCGCCCAGATACGAGACGAAGATCCCGATCGCAATGCCAAGCAGCGATTTCCAGTTCATAAACGATGAGAGCATCGTCTCGAGCGTATATTTTCCACTGGCTATGGGGGACATGACCCCGATTGTAAGGATGATAATCCCTATAGTAAGCCCGTATTTCTCAATCCAAGGAAAGAGAGCATCAAGCTTTGTTACTCGAAGCAGCAGCAGCACGACCATCGCAATGGTAACGGTTGAGTTGCCGCTAATTAGCCCTAATCCAGCGAGCACGAGCAGGATGATTGAGGGGATATCGATTTGGCTTAATTGACTCATGTGATGGACAACTCCTTTCAATTTTACTACCATAACATAATGAAGCAGGATTGAAAATGAAGCTATTAACAGGATGACCAAGAAGATTCAATCGTATCAGGCAGAGGAGGGACAACAATGAACAAACAAGGAAAGCGCATATTGCTGACAGGCTTCGAGCCTTTTATGGAAGAGAAGATTAACCCATCCTGGGAAGCGGTTCGCCGAATAGACGGGCAGGTGATTGGTTCGTATGAGGTAAAGTCCCGCGAGCTGCCTACCGTATTCGATCGAGCACAGAACGAGCTAAGGAAGCATATTCAAGAGCTTCAGCCCGATGTTGTAATATGCGTAGGTCAAGCAGGAGGACGAGCGGAGATTACGGTAGAGCGCATTGCGATTAATTTGATGGATGCGAGAATTCCAGACAATGACGGTCAAGCGCCAGTAGATGCTGCCGTCGTTGAAGGAGGACCGGCAGCCTATTGGACGACGCTGCCGATCAAAACGATTGTAGAGCACGTGAAGCAAGCAGGCATTCCGTGCCAGGTCTCTTATTCGGCGGGTACGTATGTGTGCAATTCCACATTCTACGCCCTCATGCATGAGCTTCGTCTTATAGGAGCAGAACAAAGCGCTCGCGGAGGCTTTATTCATATTCCTTTTTTGCCGGAACAGGCCGTGCAACACCCCGGCAAGCCGAGCATGCCGCTTGAGCAGGTTATCGAAGCGCTGAAGAAGACGATTGAGGCATTGGATGTCGAGGAGACATCGACATTCAGCGCGGGGACTCTTCATTAAATGTATGGCCGAATTGAATCCATGATCCATATAGGATTGACATATGAAAAAAAGAGGCGGGCTCTATTTAAGAGACCCGTCTCTTTCTTATCCAAAGGATGAATTATCCTTGAGCCTGCATGGCAGCCCATTCTTCACGGCTTGGCCCATATACGCCAGGTACCACAAGTCCTGCTTGACGCATCAGAACGGTCATCTGTCCACGATGATGGGCTTGATGCTGAATGAGGAAGCGAAGAGTATTCGCATTGGAACTGTCGCGTCCAAAGACATTGCGAACTTCGCTCAAAGCTTCATCGTTAAACGAGGATTTGATAACCTCTACGAAGCTGTTATTGGATTGTTCATATCCTTCAACAATCGTTGAAGCTTCCTCAGGCGTGTTGCGATAGTCTCCGAGGCTGATGGTTTCAAGACCAATCTGTTGTGCGAATACTGGGATACTGTGGGCAATGTGCCAAGCAAGCTCGCCTAGCTTATAGTGTTCAGGCGCAATTTGCTGCGAAAGAGAGGCATCAGTAAGCTGCTGCAGTACTTTCATTGTGGTTTGGGTTTCAACATTCCATTCGTTCAAAAACTCTTCCACGGTTCTAAACATTGTATCCCTCCTAAAAGGATTGCATGATGACCATCATCAGCGCGTATTGGGTTGGCATTTTGTGTCACTCGTAGTATAGCGAACTCTTGTTTGCAATGCAAATAGAGAAGGGATGAGCGAATCCATCAAAAAAAGCAGCTCCTCCATAGGCGAAAGAGCTGCTTTCCATAATCATATAAAATTGAAGATCTTATGGTATTGAAAACACCACGGCTTCATTCCATAAAGGAATAATAGGTCAGCTAAATCTGCACGAGAGTCAATACACTCAAGAAGTGAGTAATGGATCCTGCAAGTACAAAGAGATGCCAGATCATGTGGTGGAACGGAAATGCACGCCATACATAAAAAATGGTGCCGACCGAATACAGGATCCCGCCTGTAACAAGCAGGTTAAGCCCGACTGCAGGCATTGTGCTGGTCAGTGGCCCCCAAGCAATCACAATAATCCATCCCATTAAGAGATACAGGGCTGTGGAAGCAAATAGGAACTTTTTCGTGAAAAAGGCTTTAAATACGACACCACCGATGGCAATGGCCCATACAATCCCGAACAGTGTCCATCCAAGCTTAGGAGGCAGGGCAAGCAATACAATTGGCGTATAGGTTCCGGCAATAAACAAGTAGATGGAAGAATGGTCAAACGTCTCAAACAAGTCTTTGACCTTTCCTTCAGGAAAGCTGTGTACCAGGGTTGAGGCCGTGTACAACAATACCATGGTTACGCCATAAATCGTAAAGCTTACGACATGCATCGGACCGCCATAGATTGCTGCAAATACGATCAGTAGGGTTAAGGCTGCAATACTGAGCACAACGCCGATGCCGTGTGTTATGGCGTTGGCAATCTCTTCACCGCGTGAATACGTGTGGGTGTTCGCCATCGTCTATCAACTTCCTTCCACGTGCTTCTGCCAAGAAAAGCAGACAGCGTATCTTCTTTCTCTATTGTATCGAACTCGGCTTGCCCCTGCAAATGAAGCTTTCATGAATCATGGACAAGGGGCGAAAGGAGCAGGGAAGGCAGGATAATGAAGACAGCTGTCGAACACAAAAGGAATAAGCATCATCGAGAAGCATATTCGATACATATGATCTCGCTTGAATTGTAAGCACTTACTCAAGCCGACAAGAGACCGTCGGTCAGGTAAAGCGGCTGCTTCTTGACCACTGGAGGGATACGATGGAACGTTTAGAAATTACAAATCTTGCACGCCGAATTAAACAAAATGTGAGCCAGGTGATTGTGGGGAAGGAAGAGACGATTGACCTGTTATTTGTAGCGTTGTTTACAGGAGGGCATGTCCTGTTGGAAGATGTGCCGGGAACAGGAAAGACCTTGCTCGCAAAGGCGATTGCCAAGTCGATCGATGGGCAATTCAAGCGCATTCAATTTACACCTGACTTGCTGCCAACGGATTTGTCCGGCATGAATGTCTACAGCCAGAAAAGCGGAGAGTTTCATTTCCGACCAGGTCCTGTATTTACAAATATCTTATTGGCAGATGAGATTAACCGAGCAACGCCTAGGACGCAGTCCAGCTTGCTCGAATGCATGGAGGAGCGGCAGGTCAGCATTGATGGAGAGACGTATATTCTCGACAAGCCGTTTCTCGTATTGGCGACACAGAATCCATTGGACAATTATGGGACATTCCCTTTGCCGGAGGCTCAGCTTGATCGCTTCATGATTAAGCTTGCTATAGGGTATCCAAGCTTTGAGGAAGGCATCGATATTCTTAAACGCTTCCGTGCGGACGACCCGCTAGCTTCCATTAAGCCGGTAGCGGCGAAGGAAGAGATCGTAGCCTGCCAGAAGCATTATGTCGATGTCCGAGTGGATGAAGCGATCATCAGCTATATCGTTCGCCTTGTAGAGGCTACCAGACAGCATCCGGATGTTGCCCTTGGTGCAAGTCCTCGTGCCAGTCAGGCGCTGCTTCGTGCGGTTCAAGCGTATGCCATCATCAAAGGAAGAGATTATGTCACTCCAGATGATGTAAAGGCTATGCTCGTCCCTGTGCTTGGACACCGCCTGCTATTTCATCATAATCAGCATTCACGCGATGTGCAGGCAGAAAAAGCGCTTCAAGCGATTGTGAAGCAGGTTGCGGTTCCTGCCGAGCCTTCTGTATCGGAGTGATCGAACATGCCTCTGCATTGGTTGCTGTTATTCGCAGGCATTGGAGTTGCGGGACTTGGTCTGCTCTATAATCGGTTATCCCTTAAACGGCTAAGCTACTCACGTCACTTTACGAAAGATCGCATGTATGCAGGTGAATCGCTTGAAATGGTCGAGATGATCCGAAATGATAAGCTTCTGCCTTTGCCGTGGGTGCGGCTTGAGTCCATGATCCCAAGTTCATTACTTTTTGAAAGCCAGACGAATCTAGAGATGAGCATTGGCGACGTGTCTCAGAATCATAAAAGCTTATTTTCGTTAAACGGTTACCGTCAGGTGATAAGAAGGCATCAATTAACTTGCACCAAGCGCGGTGTCTTCAAGCTGGATACGGCTACGCTAACAGTAGGAGATCTGTTCGGGGTATCGGAGAAGGTTAAGCAAATCCCGCTTCAGATTGAGCTAATGGTCTATCCTGCGATCGTCAATCTACGAGATATTCCATTCTCGAATAAAAGCTGGATTGGCGATATTACGGTACGGCGCTGGATCATGGAGGATCCATTCTGGAAGTCGGGGGTCCGTCCTTATCAGGCGGGGGACTCTCTAAAGTCTGTCCATTGGAAGGCGACAGCGAGAACGCAGTCGCTGCAAGTGCATCAATTGGATTACACCGCTGATCGCAAGTTGATGATTGTTGTGAATGTGGAAACCGATGAGAAGATGTGGGACAAGGTAACCAAGCCTGAGCTTGTAGAGCAGGCGCTGTCTTATGCAGCCTCGATCGCTCATGTCTCGATCCAGCAAGGCATCGAGACAGGCTTCTGCTGCAACGCCTATTTGCCTGAGATGCCAAAGGGACAGATGATGCTGATCCCGTCAGCCGCAGGGTCTCATCACTTGCAGGCGATGATGGAAGCGATGGCGAAGCTTAAGCTTGAGCTGTCCTTATCCTTTATGACGATGATGAAGGAATGGGAGGAAGCCTCGAACACAGACTTTCTTATTTTATCGCCAATTGAGCCTTATGACGCGGAAGCGAGCATCCGACGGATACGCCAGCGCGGCAATACGGTGGATATCATCAAGCTGCAAAAGGATGAGAAGACTACAGGGGAGGGGGCAAGCGCATGACGACCTCCAAAAGGGCTTCCTACTTCATCAAAAGATGGCTAGCGGTATGGGTTGAATATGTGATGTTCTTTCCGATCTACGGAGGATTGGCATGCCTGCTGCTTCCTGAGAGCGAATGGAATATATGGTGGTTCCTTTGGTTTCCACTGATGGCACTGGCAGGTGCTGTCTGGCGATTGCTTATTCCCTGGAAGAGGGAACGGCTGTGGCTTGTGGCTATCGGTTTCCTTTTGGGGATTGGGCTGATCGCAGGGATGACCCAGTTCTGGCTTACTTGGCAGGAAGCGGTGCTTGGATTAGTTCTATACTTCTTGTTCATAAGAGGCATTCAAGCGATGTCTCGTCCTAGAGCCATGATCGAGCGGCATTGGCAGTTTACTGGAATCGGATTAACTCTTGTTGTTTACGCAGCATCTCACTATGTGGATGACATCGAGGTGTTAAATGGATATTTATCCGTAACGGGCATGATCGCTCTATTGATCCTGCTCTTTGATAGCAATCATCAGCAGCTAGTAAGAGCAAACCGAGCGTTGAAGGGAAGCGAAGGACAGGTTCCGAGATCCATTCATTCCTTTAACAGAAGATATCTCGTATGGTTTATCGTTGGAGTGGTGGTCATCGTTCTGCTTCTGTTCAGTTCCGTTATGGACCGGGTAACGCAGCTTCTGCATGATTGGCTGGCCATGATCTTGAAGCCGGGTGAGACAGGAGAGCCTGCGCTGCCACCGTCATCGACTAGTAATCCGAATGACCTCTTAGCGGGACTTGGTGAGGCGAAGGAGCCGAGTGCATTCGCCAAGCTGCTTGAGCGCATCATGATTGGAGCAGGATGGCTGCTTGTCATAGCGCTGACGGCATGGGTATTGTATCTTTTATTCAAAAAAATGATCAAAACCTGGATGCCAGGACTATGGAAGAAGCTCACCCGTTGGCTAAAGCGCCAAGAAGGGGGAACGATCAGTCAAGGATATGTGGATGAGGAGACGGATTTGTTCCAGTGGGAACGCCTTCGCCATCGTATGACAGAGCCTTTTTCTAAGGTGATGGAGCGAATAAGCAGGAGAAGCACGCGCATCGAGGACTTCGCGACGAACAAGGAGCGGATTCGGTTCCTGTATCGAGACCAGGTGAAGCGTGCGGTTAAAGACGGCTATGAGCGCCACGAGTATCTTACTCCTTCAGAAACGCTGCACAGCATTGCAAGCGATCGGCGCGGAGAAGAACAGAACTCGTTATCACAGCTTGCATCCGTGTATAATGATGTCCGCTATGGAGACAAGGACGTTTCCGATGAGGATGTCAAGAAGCTCCGTCGGCAGTTGGATCGTTAATCGATCGCATAAGAAAGAGACCTTCACTCTTCAGACTAAGCGATCGAGCATGCCTTGAAAGCAGTTGGAAGAATAGGCATTCTTCCAAATTCAAATCTAGAGTGGACGCATGCTTGATCCTGAAGAGAAAGGTCTTTTCTTTTTGTTTACATGATGAAAGATAAAGTCCTTCGTGAACTTAATCTACCAGTTGGAACCGCCAGAGGATTGATTGTTATTGTTGTTATCTGAACCCCAGCTAGAACCGCCGGAGCTGTTAGAGCTATCGCTGCTTCCCCAGCTTGATCCCACCGAACTATTGCTGCTATTGTTCCACGCTGCCTGCTCACGTCTTCGCTGCTCTGCACGTTTCGCTTCTTCGATGCGCCGTTCCTCTGCCAGAACAGATTGGTAAGCGGCATCCATAGTAGAAATGAGGCCAGCCAAGAGCGCGACTTCCCGAGCAGCTTGGTCATAGGAGCCTCTTCGCATTAGATCATTCACTGAAGACATGATGCTTGCATGCTGCGCCTGATATCTTGACACATGAATCTTGCGATTCGCTTTTCGATAGGTTGACTGATACCGGCGCTCCAGCTGCTGAATTTCCCGCTCGGCGTTTTTCTTCTGCACGGACGCGTATTCCACCTGTTGAAGATAGCGCTCTGCTCGCTCTTGATACTGCATGGCGAGATCAGCTAACAGCTCTACATCATATGGTGGGGCTGTCATCATTTGCTGAATCCCGTTCTTCAGCTTCGAGAGCTCACTTTCCTCCTGTGACCACATGCGAACCAAGCCATGACGGACGATAAGGGTCATCCCTTTATCCAATGCCTGATCGCCCCGGCCTTGCAGACGGCGTGATTGCTCGAATGACTGATCCAGTCCTTGCACGAGGGATTCGAATCGCTTTGCCAGCTCATGCTGCTCTTGCACCTGTCTGAGGTGCAGATCAAGCATTTGATGAGCTTCCTCATATTCCTGTATTTCCTCTGAGCTCAAGTGTCGAATGCGTGCGAGTTCCCGCTGAGCCTCCGTAATGGCAGAACGGCCATGATGGACCTCCATGTATTCATTCTCCCAATGCTTCTTCCGATACTGCTGCTCTGCATGGGTGGACCAGGACTGTGTAGTCAGGTCCAGCTTCGAATAGGCAACAACTTGTTGTTGAAGCGTCTCGATATCTTGATCATTTCGGAGCTTCAGCTCTTTGATGCGAATGGTCATTTGCACGGCATCAGTCACCAACTGGGCAGAAGACTGGGCAAGCTTCGCGACTTCGGCCATTCGGCCGAGCTTCAACTGCTCCAGCATTTGCTCATTCTGCTGCTGAGCTTGGTCAAGCGTTCCATAAGGATCGATCCGGATCAGCTTCAGCCGATGCTCGTTTACGATCGATTCTATTTTTTGAACGGCCTGCTGTCTTGTGTCTGCAAATTGGCGATACCGCTCCGCAAAGCCAGAAACCGCTTTTACATCCGTGTCATATTGCTCGAGCGCTCTTTGAACTTGATTCATAAGCTCATTCGCACCAACGGGATCGAAGGCATCCATATCATCAACGGTTTGAAGCTGATGGATGATCTGATGGCCTCGCTGTTCAAGCTCAATGAGCGACCAGCTTCTTGTGTGCTGCTCTGCACGATAGAGCCGCTCTAGCTGCTGCATCCGTTCACGACTTGTCTGCAGCTCTTGCACAAGTTCCTTTTCTGTCTCCTCAATCTTCGCAATTCGAGCGATTTGCAGGTTGTTGCTCTCATTGCGAGCTTCAACCAGTTCCTTTGCCGTTTTGTACTGCTGCTTATAGCTCGGCATCAGAAGCTGCAGCAGCTTAATGCGGCGAAGCTCTTCACCAGCTTTTTGGATGATGATGAGATTGTCAGTCAATTGAACCTCAATCTCCTTCGCCTCTTGGAGCGTATTGCCTTGATAAATATTCGAATACGTTTGAACACGGCCGAGCCCTTTGCTTGCATCCGACATGGTGTCCGGAATACGCTGCATGAGCCGTTTATACATGAACAGTCGATAAAAGAACAGCAATACAAACACAGCTGCCACCGAGATAAGCATAACCAGCGCAATGGTGGACCAAGGCAAGCTTTGAAGGCGCTCGGCTAGGCTAGGCCCCTTATTCACTTGAGAGTTCGTGCCACTATGAGGGCTAGAGACTCCATTGCTGCTTGCATCCTTGGATGGATTGGAAGGGGATGTTGTATTGGATGAGTCCTGTTGATCTGTGTCTGCTGGAGCTTTATCTTCAGGTGTATCCGCACCAGGCGCGGCCTTTAAATTCTCGGTTGCCTGCATCAGCCGTATGGCCGCTCGAGCGAAATTCCCTTTCTTAGCCTCCGGGATGAAGTGGGCGTCCACAAATTCACTCAGCTTCTGCCCAACCTGGCCGTCTCCGTTATAGTCATCTGGCAGCGCGTCAATCTTGTCCCGAAGCGCAGCATTGTTAAAATTCATCTCCACGCGGCGCTCCTGCTTGGAGAGAACGATCAGGATCTCATCCGTGGTAAGCTCCCAGGAGCGATAGACATTGGTGGCGTAGGTGCTTGGCTCTTCTCCTTCAAAGCTGTCCACCGTGAGCAGGTAATAGGTATACTTCTGGCCTTGGGCAGCCTGCTTAATATAGAAAATGGATTCCTTCGGGATCATACCGGCTGTATCTTGGACAAGCCCTTGCTTCTTAGGCAGTGAGGCAGCAGCCGATACTGAACCAGGTAAGACTGTTCCCAAAATAAGCAGCAAGACCATAAAGGGAATGGCAAGCATATGACAGCTGCGGACAGCAGTTTGCTTAGGGTGGTTCATTTCTTCACTCCTTTAATGATGAGTACTCTGTTTTAGCCGTACAGCCATCCCTCATTGCAAGGATGCAATGGGCAAGGCATACAGCATGAACGGCAATACCGATGTGGATATACCTATGTATACGAATCAAATGATCAATCGGTTGATTTATTTCTATTGAAAGCGAAAAGGTAGCGTTTGTCTATGATAAGTACGGAAAAAGCTCGTAGGGGTTAAGGGAGGGTAGAAAAACATTTTTAATACATTAAACAATATTATTGAAATGGTATTATTGACTTCTGCCATCATTCCATATAAGATACAGATAACGAATTCGCGTATGAGGTGATGTTCATGTCCGATACAACCATGACCGAGGAACAATTTTTACAAAGCTATGATCCTACCCGCTATGAACGTCCGATTGGGGTCCCGGCGGATATTGTGCTATTCACCGTAACGAGTGAGTCGATAACGGGCAGCACGAAGAGCCTGCCTAAGCGAGAGCTTAAGGTGATGCTGATTAAGCGGAAAGGCCATCCGGACAGAGGGAAGTGGGCGCTGCCAGGCGGCTTCTCTTCTCCACAGGAGACGCTGTACGAGGCTGCCAAGCGGGAGCTCGTAGAGGAGACAGGTGTCGATGATATTCACTTGGAGCTGCTGGGCTTATATGATACGCCGGGACGAGATAAGCGCGGCTGGGTTATCTCCGCTGCATTCGTGGCCTTGGTGAATGAGCGGTATCTTGAGAAGCGCAAGGCGAACGACGATGCCGAGGAGGTTCGATTGTTTTCGATGGAAGAAGCGCTCCAGCTTGAGCTGGCCTTTGACCATCGTAACATCTTGGAGGATGCCAGGAAGCATACAGAGCGCAAGATGCTGGTGACCACGATCGCTCGCGAGCTGCTTGATCTGACCTTTACGCTTGCAGAACTGCTGCAGGTCATTCAGACCGTGGTACCCTCCTATACCATTACGAAGACCAATTTTATTCGAAAAATGCTGAATACGAGAAGCCATCCGATCGTAGAGCCAGTTGAAGGTGAATGCTCTACTGCTTATTCACAGCGTCCGGCGCAGCTTTACCGCTTTGTAGACGGGTATGTCCCGTCGCTCTCGATATATGTGGATGCACCAAGCCGCTCGTAATGCTGGTTGACCAGAATTTGAATGCCTATTCTTAGCCTTCAGCATAATGGGAATAATGAAGGATAACGGGAAGCATATGGAAGGAGCTGTTGGAGATATGGATCAGACTCATCTAACTTTACATACCGATAAGTACCAAATCAATATGATGTATGCGCATTGGAAAAATGGGACGCATCAGAAAATTCGCACATTTGAGGCCTACTTTCGCAAGAATCCGTTTCAAGGCGGTTATGCTGTGTTTGCTGGATTGGAGCGCATCCTGCAGTATTTGGAGGAGCTCAGATTTGACGAAAGCGATATCGCTTATTTAAGAGAACAGGAAGAGAATTACGATGAGGCCTTTCTGGAGGAGCTGAAGCAGTTCGCTTTTACAGGCGATGTATACGCCGTGCAGGAGGGGACGATTGTATTCCCTAATGAGCCGCTTATTCGAGTGGAGGGTCGCTTGTTTGAGATACAGCTTGTAGAGACAGCGATTCTAAACTTTATGAATTATCAGACGCTAATTGCAACAAAGGCGGCGCGTATTAAGCATGCTGCGCCCGATGGCATTCTGCTGGAATTCGGTACGAGACGCGCGCAGGAGGCTTCTGCTGCCTTGTGGGGAGCAAGAGCGGCCGTAATCGGCGGCTTCGATGCCACGAGCAATCTGCTTGCCGGCAAGCTGTTTGGCATTCCTACGAAGGGGACGCATGCCCATGCCTTTGTTCAGGACGCAAATAGTGAGTTGGAGGCGTTCGAAGCTTATGCAAGAGCGTTGCCTGATCATGTGACGCTGCTTGTCGATACGTATGATACGCTAAAGAGCGGGGTTCCGAATGCCATCAAGGTGGGGCTATTGCTTAAGGAGCAAGGCAAGACATTAAGAGGCATTCGCCTAGACAGCGGAGACTTGGCGTATCTGTCTCGTGAAGCCAGAAAGATGCTTGATGCAGCAGGGCTTAACGAGGTGAAGATCGTGGCTTCGAACGATCTTGACGAATACACGATTCAGAGCTTGAAGTCACAGGGGGCCAAGATCGATACATGGGGAGTGGGCACTAAGCTGATCACTGCGCAGGATTCGCCTTCCCTAGGCGGTGTGTATAAGCTTGTTGCGAAGCTCGAGGGTGAGGAATGGCTGCCTACCATCAAGATATCTGGCAATCCTGAAAAAGTGACGACTCCTGGGCGCAAGCAGTTGATGCGGATCGTCAATCGCCATTCAGGACGTGCTGAGGCGGACTACCTGATGGATATGGAGGAGAGCCTTGAGGGGGTTCAGAAGCTTAAGCTGTTTGATCCGATTCATACGTATCTCCACAAGTTTGTTACGGACTTTGATGCTGTTCCTCTGCACAAGCTCGTATACCGCAATGGGAAGAGAGCCGAAGCCGCTCCTACGCTTGAGGAGCTCAAGCAATATCACGAGGCGCAGAAGGAAATGTTCTGGAGCGAATATTTGCGGAACTTGAATCCTGAGCGCTACCCTGTAGACTTAAGCCAGCAGGTGTGGGATACGAAGATGAGATTGATTGCTGAGCATACGAAGAAGGAAGGTTAGCGAAGAGGAGGTTGTCCTTGTGCGAATCGGAATATTTGGCAGTGCGTTCGATCCGTTTACGAATGCACATGGCTTTACCGCATACAGCATTGCAGAGCGAAGAAAGCTGGATAAGGTGATTTTTGTGCCATCAGCAGATCTAAGAACAGATAAGGAACTGCAAGCTGGCAATGAACATCGGTGGCAGATGCTGCTGCTAGGCATTGAGCACGGCCCCTTGAATCAAGCAGGGCAGCCGCTATTCGAGGCGAGTCGGATTGAACTGGATGCGACAGCAGGCTCGCATTATACGCTGCATACCATGAACCAGTTTAAGGAGCAATACCCTGAGGATGAACTGTTTTTTATCATGGGAGCGGATTTGCTTCCGAATCTTCATGAATGGCGTTATGGGGATGAGCTGGTGGCAAAGCACCGCTTTATCGTGATGGCAAGAGGCGGATATGACATGCTTGAGATTATCGCGAGGAACCCGCTGCTTAGGAGATACGAGATGAACTTTGATCTTCTGCATAAGGGTCTTGCTATCGAGATCTCTTCTACCTATATACGCGAGGAGTTGAAGATGGGAGCAAGCTTGCCTCGCTACCTTATGCCAAGGGTGGTTGAGGATTATATCCTTGAGCACAAGCTGTATCAGGCGACAACATAATTCTGGCTGATGTTGAGCCTTAATGGAACAGGGCCGGGATTTGAACATGCTTTGCCAAAGAAAATAAGGCTTAGAACATAGAAAGGGGAATGTCAGGAAGCGGCAGATGCTGCTTCCTGACATTCCCCTGTTTTTATGGATGCTTTTTTAAAGAAGCTCTTCCTTTTTAACGATATAAGTCTGTTGCTCTATTTCCACTCATGCTTATCTGGCCTTAGGGCTTCTCCGGCAGGCTCTTTCCGCTTGAGTCTCTAATCATAAGCTCCGCAGGTAGACTCAACGTGCTGAATGAAAGATCAGTTGTCCCGACCATATTGATAATCTTCTGAACTGCTGCCTTCGACATGTCATAGAGCGGAAGCTTCACAGAGGAGAGCTTCGGCACTGTTCGGGATGCGAGATCAATGTCATCAAAGCCAATGATCGCCATCTCATCGGGTACCGAGATGCCGTGTTCGTGCAATACCTCGATGGCGGATAGCGCCATGTCGTCATTAGCGGCAAACATCGCAGTTGGCCGTTCGCCTGACTCGATCAGCTTGTTCATCTCAGCTGCTGCGCATTCCTTGCTGAAATGTCCCTCCAGCACATATGAATCGTTGATTGGCAGTCCATGCTTGTTCATGGTATCGACATAGGCGGTATATCGCTCTTTGCCGGAATAGGTGTTTCGTTCGCCGCACAGCATGCCGATGTCGCGATGGCCTAGGCCGATCAAATACTCCATGGCTTCTACAGTACCGTCGTAATCCTTGGAATTGATAACAGCAAGATGCCCCTTATCGAGACGTTCGGCAATAATCTCCGTAATGTCATAATCAATGATGACAAGAGGAGCGTTTAATTGCACAAGCTCTCGGACAATCTCGATATCCTTTTGGATGCCAACCAGAATGCCGCCATCAATTCGTTTTTGCAAAAAGGCCTGTTTTACCTTCTGAAAGTCCTCGCGGCTGTACACGGTATGGATAAGCACATAGAATCCCTTCGCATTAGCTGTATCGACGACTGCCTCCACGAATGGGGCAAAGTAATTATTTTGATAAATCCGATTGCCTTGTTCTTTTCCGCTCAAGCTGATGGCAAACAATCCGATGGTATCCGTACGCTTGCCGGCTAGGGCGCGAGCAAAGCTGTTCGGTTCATAGTGATACTCCTCAATGACCTTCAATACTTTGGCTTTCGTCTCTTCGGGGACGTTTGGATAGTTATTAATGACACGAGATACGGTACTTCGGGATACCCCGGCGAGCTTAGCAATATCTTCGCTGCGCATGCTTCCTCCTTGAATAACGCCCGTTGTTAACCTGATTGTACTAGGGAAGGCCTAGGACTGGCAAGTTTTAGCCTTTTCATTATTCAGCTTGATCAGAAGAGCCTGCATGAATATTCTCCATTCAGATGAATCCTCTCGATCCAAAATATTGAATGAATGTGTCAGTAGATTAAACATTTCTTCATTTGTGCAGCAAGTTCAGAAGTGAAACATCTGTGATTATGGATTTTCTAACAAAAAGTTCATAAAACAAAGATAAAACAAACATTTTAATGTCTGTTTATGTTGACTTAGCCATTGATTCTGGTACGATAAGGGTATAGATCTCAAGAGAGAACAAAGGGAGAGAATCATAATGGATCAATTGACGATTGTGAATCCAACGGCTCAAGATGTGCATACGAAGGCTCCTTTCCTTCGTGAAATGATGGAAATTACGTTTACAATGTGGAAAAATGGCTGGGACGAGCGTAACGGCGGCAATGTCAGCTATATTGTAGAAGAAGCGGAAGTGGCAAAGTACATCGATATTACGAAAGTGGATCGTGCGCTCGCATTGACATTCCCGGTTGCAGAGCTTGCGAATCGATATTTTGTTGTTACGGGCTCGGGCAAGTATTTCAAAAACATGATGGCTGACCCTGAACATAATCTTGGCGTTATTCGCGTAGCAGCAGACGGCAAGAGCATTGATATTCTGTGGGGATTAAAGGGCAATGCGGTGCCAACGAGTGAATTGCCTTCGCACTTTATGAGCCATATTGAAAGATTGAAGATGGATCCGAATCATCGTGTTGTCATGCATAACCATGCAACCAACGTGATCGCGATGACCTTTATTCATGAACTGAATGAAAAGAGCTTCACAAGAACGCTTTGGGAAATGTGCACGGAATGCCTCGTCGTCTTCCCTGACGGCATTGGCATTCTGCCTTGGATGGTACCAGGAAGCACAGAGATCGGTCGTGCAACGGCGGAGAAGATGAAGAAGCATCGTGCGGTTATTTGGCCGCATCATGGCATCTTCGGAACAGGCACAACGATTGATGAGGCGTTTGGCTTAATTGAGACGATAGAGAAGGCTGCAATCATTTATATGCTGATTGTAAGCTCGAATCAGCCTATCCTGCAGCGCATCACGAATCAAGAGCTTATTGATCTCGCCAAAGCCTTTGGCGTTGAGCCAATGCCAGGTGTCCTTGATTAATTCGCGAGTATGCTTAACCTTTAATAGGATCGATTTGATCGCAACGACCCAATTTCCTTGATGAAGTTGGGTCGTTTTGTTGTTATTGTTCCGATGGATTCTTGCGCAATCATCAGCATAATCATAGAATGGCAGGGATGAACTCAGATGAGGAGTCATTGATTTTGCCCCATACAGATTAGGATTGGAAGAAGATTCACATAAAGAAAGTCATCCAGGCTGGAAGGGGATAGGACGGCAGCAACGAATAACCTATCATGTACGTTCCATTTTTCAAAGTCGTTGGATAAAGAAGAATTATGACATCATATACGCGATATCCCAGCAGCAGACTGTATAGGCTAGCGCGAGTGATGTGATGATTCATCGGGATGCGTACAACTTGAGACAGAGGAGGTCAAGCTGCAATGCAAACGTTTACACTCCCTTTATGGAACGAACAGGAAGCTCAAGCTGCTGGTATTCATCCATCTGCAATTCCAACCTTAACAGCCTATCCATTGGGTCATGGGAAACAAACCGCGGCGTGGATCATATGCCCTGGCGGCGGGTATGCAATGAAGGCTTATCATGAGGGGGAGCCTGTAGCTAGATGGCTGAATCAGTTAGGCATGGCTGCCTTTGTGCTGGACTACAGGGTTCATCCGCATCGTTTTCCAAGCGCGCAGATGGATGCAGCAAGGGCGATTCGCTTGGTGCGCTATTATGCGGATACGTGGCGCATTGACCCGCATCGCATCGGCATATTGGGATTCTCTGCTGGCGGACACCTTGCTGCAGGAGCGGGAACCCGGTACGATCGCGGTCAGCTTCACGCCAAAGAAGCGATCGATCAAATGAGCAGCAGACCGGATGCTATGATCTTGAGCTACCCGGTCATCACATTCATGCCTCCTTACACTCATGAAGGCTCCGTTCATCATCTGCTAGGAGATCAGCCTAACGATGAACTCCGTCTTCAGCTGTCGCACGAACGGTATGTAACCTCGGATACACCGATGACGTTTATCTGGCATACCGCCGATGATGAGGCTGTTCCGGCTCAGAATAGTCTATCGTTTGCAGAAGCATTGAAGCAGCAAGGCGTACCGCATGAGCTGCACATTTACGAGAGCGGACCTCATGGTCTCGGATTAGCAGAGCAGCATCCTCATGCCAAGCCGTGGACGGAACAGTGTGCATCGTGGCTTCGTCGTCATGGATGGTGCTAGCTCGGGTAGCGAGCAGCCATCTCCTCCAGCTTATCAGAGCGATAGCGATGGATTCCAGGCTGAGAGAAGGTTGCCGCTTCGATCATCGCCATCGCAATTCGGCGTGCTTGAATAGGGCGATAACGCTTGAGTGAGCCGATGAGAAGCCATGCGAAGAGCGGGCTAAGCCAAGCCGCGAACTTCTCCCCGAATCGAAATTCCGAGCGGTCTCCAAGAATAAGAGAGGGCTGAAGAATATGCAGCTCATGGAGGTTGAGCGACTCCAAGTCTGCCTCCAGCTCTCCTTTTACACGGCTGTAGAAGAAAGGCGACTTCTGGTCTGAGCCCATTGCAGTAATGACGAGGAATCGACTCGCCCCTGCCCGCTTCGCTAAGCGGGCTGCTGTAAGCGGATATTCGTAGTCGACCTTGCGGAAGGCCGCTTGTGATCCGGCCTTCTTGATGGTTGTTCCTAAGCAGCAATAGACATCGTCTACGTGAAACAGGGGCAAGAACGCCTCCATGTTATCAAATGAAACGATATGTACCTCGCATTTTGGGTGGTTAACGTCTAGTGGCCGCCTCGTTAACACGATGATATGATCATAGTGAAAGGTAAGAAGGGAGAGGCAGTGGCCTCCAACAAGGCCAGTTGCGCCTAGAAACAGGGCTCGCTTAGTCATACTAGTTAACTCCTCCATTAGCATGCAGTATGCCTTTTATAGGTAAAGGTATCTAATTAATGAGCTGTACGTCAATCAACACAGATGTTAGAGCAAAAACATTAGCTAAAGCAAAAGAGCAGGGGAAACCCCTGCTCTTTTGCTTTCTTAGAATTAGCTGCGTTACGGTTTGGGGTTGCGATCAGGAAGCTGTTCAACGAAGCTGTCGGATAGCTGCAGAAGCTTGAGCGCACGAACATATTGATCGTTCGTTGATTCTAATGGTTCGATTCCATCTTTCTGCAGTAAATATTCGTCTCCATCCTCATAGCCGCTGCCTGACACAAATAAGGTTGTGTCGTTTACAAAGGATCCGCTCGGCAGATAATAGCGTTCAGGCAGAAGATTCTTCGGCTGATTCACGATATCCTGCCCAAAATGAATTTGCTGCTCTAACGAAACGCCCAAGAGATTGGCAAGCGTAGGCAGAAGGTCAACCTGACCGCCTGCATGGCTGATGATCTCAGGATCGATACCCGTACTATGGATGAGAAGCGGGATATTGATCATTTCCGCATATCCATACTCATGGCCATAAATCTCTTCCATGAGCTCGATTTCATTTGCATCCAATGAGTAAAGAGGAAGTCCAAGATGATCGCCGTATATGACAACAAGGCTATTGTCCCATATGCCGGATTGCTTTAACTCCTTAATAAATTGCCCCAGTGCATAATCTGCATAGCTTTGTGCTCTTAAGTAGTCTCCAACCATCGTATTCTGATAAGCTTCCGGAAGGACGATCTTGTCCTTCTCAGGCGGAGTTGTAAAGGGATGATGAGCGGTCATCGAAATGACTTGCGCATAGAATGGCTGGTCAGTCTGTTCCATTTCCTGTAATTTTGTCAACGTCTTGCGATACAGCACTTCATCGGAAGCTCCGAAGAACACCTCATCCTCGTTGCCAAAGTAATCCGCATCATAGTAATGATCGAAGCCAAGGGCTTGATACAGCTCTGCGCGATTCCAGAATTCGACCACATTTGTATGGAAGGTGGCCGATTGATAGCCTGCATTCTTCAGAAGCTTCGGCAAGCTAGGAACTTCTTTTGGCGCATACATTTGCGAAGCAGCACCAGTTCTTGGAATATACATCGAAGCATTTACGACGAATTCCGCATCCGACGTGTTGCCGGAACCAACCTGCTGATAGAATTTAGGGAAATACAGGGATTCCTTCATCAATTGATTCATATTCGGCGTAACTTCTTGGCCGTCTACCTCAAGTCCAAGCAGGAAGTTCTGAAACGACTCCAACTGAATAATGATCAAGTTCTTCCCTTTGGCTGCGCCTTGAAGCTTAGGGCTCTCATTCGTAGAGATCTCTTTAATTGAATCGATCGTGGATTGTGAGATCTCAGAAGCTGGTATCAGCTCAGGCTTCTTCGCGGCAGAAAGGATGGTATAAGCCTCATAATTCAAGATCCCCATTTGTTCAGCCTTCACAAGCTCATTCATGGTAGCTCGGTTTGGCAGGATATTAAACAAGCATATCGCAAGTGATAGGGTAAACACAGTCGTAACGATTCCCTTTTTTACCTTCACCGCATGTTTTAAACGCCAGGCTTTTGCATGATTGCTCCGGTAGAGCCAAACCCAAAGCACAACAATATCAATAAAAATAAACAGAAAGTATGGGTCTAGCAGTGAGAAGACGCTATTCTTTACTGCAGTCACCTGATTCACTTGATCTAATGCTTTGTAATTAACGATGACCCCATAGTATTTGTAGTACATAATGACAGCAAATAATATTCCAGTAAGAACTAGATTAACAGTCAAATAAATAGGAATCTTTCGTTTTGAAGAGAACCACTCAATAAAACAGAAAATGATCCAAATGAATGGGAGTTCCTTAAAGATCAGCGTCCAAGAAGGACCATCGTCAAAAATAACTAACCAAGCCAACCAGCTCTTGACTAGAAGAGCCACGGTGAAAAAAAGAAAAGGCTTGACTTGCATCCACCGTTTCGGTGTTGTCTGCAACTCCAACACCATACACACCTACTTTCAGCATTGTAAGATTACATACAGAGTGGACCAGGCTCTGAAATATTAAGTTCTTGTATATAGTGACACATAACGAAAACAGGTTCAATGCTCTTCTCCTCAGAAATCGAATGATATTTGAAAAGAACCGCAACTTTTCCGTTTGAGACCTGCCCTTTATAAAAAAAAGGAGGGGTTTTCCAACCATAGAGCAGGTGGAAAGTAATTTAATTTACACGGTGTATAATACTTCACAAATTAGACAAATAGATGTATACTAAACCTAAGCAATAGTCTATGACAATAATCACATATAACAATGACAATCGAGGAGTGATTTTCATGGGTCGTTTGACGGGGAAAGTTGCAATTATTACAGGTGCAGCCAATGGCATGGGAGCAGCGGAAGCTGTATTGTTCGCAAAGGAAGGTGCGAAAGTCGTTGCGACGGATATCCAAGAAAGCGCTTTACAGCAATTGCTTGAGCAAATGAAGGAAGCAGGCGGCGAAGGCATCGTGATGAAGCACGATGTAACATCTGAAGAAGGTTGGGAGCAAGTCGTTGCTGAGGCTGTTAAGCAATTCGGGAAGGTGGACATCCTTGTAAATAACGCTGGTGTAGCTTCTCCAAAAACAATGGTGCAAATGGGAATGGAGGAGTGGAACAAGGTGATGAACATTAACCTGAATGGCTGCGTGCTTGGTATGAAGGCTGTCATTCCGGAAATGAAGAAGGCAGGGGGCGGCTCGCTGATTAATATCTCCTCCATCGGCGGCATCGTAGGGATGGCAGGTTCTAGTCCTTACACTGCTGCAAAAGGGGCACTGCGGGCGCTGTCTAAATCTGCGGCGGTTGAATACGGCAAGGATCATATCCGTGTGAACTCCGTTCACCCTGGTATTATCGAAACACCGATGACCAAGGATTCCTTCAAGGACGCTGAGCCTTTCTACCGTACTTTTACACAGCTTCCTTACTTTGGACAGCCAGAGGATGTTGCATACGGGGTGCTCTTCCTTGCCTCTGACGAATCCCGCTTCATGACAGGAGCAGAGCTTGTGATTGATGGTGGATGGACAGCCCTCTAATATTTTGACGGATCCCTTATGATTAAGGTTATAAAGCAGCCGCTAC
The DNA here is from genome assembly GCF_015558675.1 of Paenibacillus sp. 1001270B_150601_E10. Classification (GTDB taxonomy): domain Bacteria; phylum Bacillota; class Bacilli; order Paenibacillales; family Paenibacillaceae; genus Paenibacillus_B. The sequence goes on from NZ_JADMOL010000002.1 coordinate 214,358, forward strand.
CCTTGTTGGATAGCGGCTGCTGCTTTGTTTATTAAATCATGCTAAGAATAACGCGTGATCGGATTTTGAATGTAGGGTCCTTTTACGGAAAGATTAAGCAGTTGTTCCGCCATCTCTTCCTCGCCATAAGGCATGTGCTGCTCGACCCACCATATGATGACCTCAAGAAAGGCTGATTCGACATATTTAATAATCACTTCCCGCCTAGCGGTAAGATTCTGATCGTCCGGTTCGGTATGATTAATCCCATAGGTGACGAATTCATGAAGCACAGCGGACAATCCTGTAGTGAAATAAGCAACTCGATTCGTTACAAGCATTGCTCGGTAGAGATGGTAATGTTCTGCGATGTGATGAAAGATCTCTACAAATAGCGGGTGAGGCTTATCGGAAGTGAAATTAATTTGTGGAGCACTCTTCCACTTGATATTCACTTTGTCATGAAGCTCCTTAATGATCTGATCTACAATGCAAGTAAGCAGTTCATGCTTATCCTTAAAGTGCAGATAGAAGGTTGCACGCTTGATTGTTGCCCGGTCTGCTATATCCTGCACCGTAATTTGATCGAAATCCTGTTCTTCCATCAGCTGGATAAGGGCTTCCTGCAGCAGCCGATGGGTTCGAATTACACGAGGATCTCTTCTAGGTTCCGTCCTCATATTTCACGTTTCCTTTAACCATATTTTGTACTAAGTATAACATGCGTGATCACATGGAGAAAGGCAGGAAGGTTAATCGTGATTTAATAAAAAATACCGCTCTAACTATGAAAAAGTCTGAGCGGTAAGGTCTATATATGAAGAGGAGAATTAGTCCTCATCCTCATCTTCATCTTCGTCCTCATCATCGTCGTCATCGTCGTAATCTACTATTTCTTCGTCTTCGTCTTCATCCTCGTCATCACCGACGTAGTCCTCGTCGTCTTCATCTTCATCCTCATCGTCGCCGTCTACTTCATCGTCTCCATCTTCATCCTCGTCATCGCCAACGTAGTCTTCGTCTTCGTCTTCATCCTCGTCATCGCCAATGTAGTCTTCGTCGTCCTCGTCTTCATCCTCATCGTCGCCGTCTACTTCATCGTCTTCGTCTTCATCCTCGTCATCGCCAATGTAGTCTTCGTCGTCCTCGTCTTCATCCTCATCGTCGCCGTCTACTTCATCGTCTTCGTCCTCATCCTCGTCATCGCCAACGTAGTCCTCGTCGTCTTCGTCCTCATCCTCATCGTCGCCGTCTACTTCATCGTCTTCGTCCTCATCCTCATCGTCTTCATCTTCATCATCCTCATCGTCACTGCTGATAAGAACTTCATCCTCATCGTCCTCTTCATCTTCTAGAAGATCCAGATCGATTTCAAACTTTGTGCCGTCGAGAAGCTCAACCTCAACCTCTTCTACTTCTTCCCAATCAATATCAGATAACCAGGATAATAGAGAGGATTCTTTATCTTCAGAAAGTCCAGCTTCTAAAAGATCATCATAGTTATAACTCGTTGATTCGCCATTTACATATTCAATCTCGATATCTTCGATGTTTTCAATATTGTGGCTTAATAAATCAGCCTTCACTTTATTGAATTTCTCCAAATGTATCAAATCCTCTCTGTTCGAAGTAGACATAAATAATCTCTATTTACAATCTATTCTATGTAAAGTTGTCGTAACTGCTTGGGTGAATAGAAGAGAGGAAAGCGCGGATGTTTCTTGTTGTACAGACGTATATTTTCCCTATCAACCTATAATCGCCCTTACTGATTCTATTAAAATCACATACTTTAATCCATATCGTAGAAGAGAAGGGGCGAATGATATGAAAGGGTTGATTCTTTGTGCAGGCAGAGGCACCAGGCTCCAGCCTTTCTCTTATCTTACATCCAAGGTCCTTTTACCCGTTGCGAACAAGCCACTCATCTTTTATAACATCGAAAAGCTGATCGCGCTAGGGATCACCGAGATTGGAATTGTTATTCAGCCCGCACAGCATGACATGTTTATGGATGCTGTAGGCAAGGGCGAGCGTTGGGGCATCCAGTTGACCTACATCTATCAGCAGGGTCCGAATGGAATTGCGGATGCGGTCAAGCAATCGGAGGGCTTCATAGGAAGGGATTCCTTTATGCTGCTGCTGGGTGACAATCTGATTGAGCATTCCTTGCTGGAATTAAAGCAGTCAATTGTAACGGAAGGATTCGATGGTGCGCTGTTGCTTGGGGAAGTCAAGAAGCCACAAGATTACGGCATTGTAGAGATTCAGGAAGGAAAGATCGTTGGATTGGAAGAAAAGCCGCAGCATCCGAAATCTAATCTCGCTATTATGGGGGCTTATGCATTCACTTCAAGAATCTTTGAAGCCGTACAGGCCATCTCTCCTTCTAAAAGAGGAGAGTATGAAATGACAGATGCCATATCTTATCTCATTAACCTTGGACTCTCGATATCCTATGTCGTAACTTATGACTCTCACACGGACGTAGGTACAACGGAACGGTGGCTTGAAGCCAATCGATGGATGCTTGACAAGGTTGCGGGAACCGACGATCAGGATTCCTATGTGAGCGGCACGAACACCATCATTCCACCTGTGCTAATCGACTCTAGCAGTGTTTTGGAGCATTGTGTCGTTGGGCCATATGTGGTAGTTGGTCCTCAAGTCGTGCTTAACCACTGCGAGATGGAAGATAGCATCATACTGGAGGATGTCTTTTTAAGCCGCTGCAAACTGAAAGGGTCGATTGTAAGCCGCCAGTATGCGGTTCCGCCACTTGAGGGGGATGCGTAATGAACATTTTAGTCATAGGAACAGGCTATGTGGGAGCTACAACTGCCATATTGTTATCAGAGCTTGGTCATCAAGTAACAGGGCTTGATATGGAGGAGGAAAAGATTAAGCGGCTGCAGCAGGGCGTGCTTACTTTTTATGAACCAGGACTAGAGCCTTTGCTCCAAAAGCAGCTACAGCTTGAAAATCTGATGTTTACGACCGACTCTGTACAGGCCATTCAAGAGCATGACGTCATTTTTATCTGTGTCGGGACGCCGTCTCTCCCTGATGGCAGCACGGATTTGTCTGCGGTACGCAAGGTTTCAGCACGAATTGGACAGTTGATGGCAAGCCACAAGCTGATTGTTATTAAGAGTACGGTCCCGCCAGGGACTCAGCAGCGTGTGAAGCGCTGGATCAAGGATGCGCTCACGTACAAGACATCGTTTGATGTTGTGTCTAATCCTGAATTTCTAAGAGAAGGAAGCGCCGTTCATGATGCATTCCACCCGGACCGCATTATTATCGGAGGAGACTCTGAGGAGTCTCGCAGTCAGGTGGAACGGCTCTATGGAGACATGAATTGTCCGGTCGTTCATACGAATCCCGAGACGGCCGAGATGATTAAGTATGCTTCCAATGCATTTCTAGCAACCAAAATCTCATATATGAATGAGCTTGCTAGATTATGTGACGAGGTGGATGTGTCTGTTCAAACAGTGGCAGAAGGAATGGGATATGACCCGAGAATCGGGAAGTCCTTTTTGCAAGCGGGAATCGGTTATGGGGGCTCCTGCTTTCCGAAGGATGTGAAATCTCTGATTGCTTTGGGAAATGAGCATTACACCGAGCTAGGCATCCTGAAAAGAGTCGTGAAGGTGAATGATTCACAGTATCGTTACTTGTTGAAAAAGGTAAAGCGCCAGCTTGGACTGCTTCGAGGCAAGCGAATTGCCCTTCTTGGTCTAGCGTTCAAGCCTGGCACCGACGACTTAAGAGAGGCCCCATCACTAGCTATATTGAGTGAGCTGATGGAGAATGGGGCATTGCTTAAGGTGCATGATCCTGTAGCGAAGCTGCCAAGAGAGCTGCAGTTTCCATCAATAAAAGCATTTCCAAGCATTGAAGAGACGCTGCTTGGAGCGCACGCGATCATCCTGTGCACGGAATGGCCGCAATATGTGAGCGGAGCCTGGGAGGACTGGAGGCCTCTCGTCAAAAGTCCTTATGTATTCGATGGCCGAAATGCGCTCGATGCAAAGAAGCTTAAAGCGTTAGGTTACCATTATGAAGGTATAGGGGTTAGGTGAGGCATATGAGTCGCATCTTGGTTACAGGCGCGGCAGGCTTTATTGGCTCGCACCTGTGCGAGGAGCTGTTGAAGGAAGAAGGCAACGAAGTGATTGGGGTCGATGCGTTTCTTGACTATACAACGCCAGTATGGGTAAAAGAACGCAATCTGAAGCAGCTTCTCACACACCCGCGTTTTACATTTATGAACATTAACTTGTTGAAGGTAAACTGGGAGCTATTGCTCCCAGGAATAGATATTGTCTATCATTTGGCAGGAATGCCTGGGGTAAGAGCAAGCTTCGGTCCAGACTTCTCCTTGTATGCGGAAAACAACATCGTTGCAACACAGCGGTTATTGGAAGCTTGTAAAGAAAGTCTTGTGAAGAGGGTTATCTTTGCTTCCACTTCCTCTGTATATGGAGAGAAAAGAGGGAAGGTCGATGAGGATGCAAGCGAATTGCCTTTGTCACCATATGGAGTCAGCAAGCTAACCTGTGAGCACTTATGCCGCATTTATGGCGAGCAAGAAGGAATTCCGATTGTGATTCTCCGCTTTTTTACCGTGTACGGTCCAAGACAGCGGCCTGACATGGCCTTCCATCGCTTCATTAAGCACATGCTTGAAGGAGAGCCCATTCCATTGTATGGCGATGGTACTCAAAGTAGGGATTTTACTTATGTAGGGGATTGTGTGCGTGCGGTTGCAGCTGCCTCGACGGCGAAGCATCTGATCGGAGAGACCATTAATATCGGAGGAAAGGAAAGGGCTTCGATCAATACGTGCATTGCACTGCTTGAACAGCTGATCGGGCAGAAGGCCAGCATTCGCTGGATGGGCCACCCTCCGGGCGAGCCTAAGAGCACTTGGGCGGATGTATCCAAAGCGGAAAAGTTGTTAGGCTATGCACCAGTCGTGGATCTGAAGGAAGGATTGGCCGAAGAGGTCCGCTATCTAAAGGCTTTGTATCAACAATAGAGATGAGAAAACCTCTGTGCTGTTTTGATGAGAAGCACAGAGGTTTTGCTTTTTGAGATAAAAGTCCATTTTGAAGCATTTCATTATGCTATCCTTATCCCCAAACGGACAAGATCTCCTGAGCGACTCGATCCCAATGGAAATGGCTTTCCGCCAGGCGCCGGCCTCTTAAGCCCATCTGTCTCAATTCGTCCATATTGGACAGCAGGCTGTTGAGCTTCTCTGCGTAATCAAGCGGATTCTCAGGATCTGTCACGAGCAGCCCATTATTATTGATGATGATCTCTGGATTCCCCCCTCTTGCGGTTGTAAGAAACGGCAAGCCTGCCGCCATCGCTTCATAATGAACCCTTGCAAGCGGCTCATTCCAGATGGACGTACAGACGAATACATCTGCAGCAGAGAACCAACGATGGATTTCTTGCGCATCAATATATCCTGTAGTCATGACAGGAAGCGGGGAACGTTCAGCGATCGCTCTTACGTATCCGATATAGTCGCTCACCCGATTGTCGCTGTACCAAGCGCCGCCAACAACGACGAGGACCGCATTCGAATGTTTGATTTGGGACATCGCTCTTACGAGGACATGGGGCCCTTTATTCCGCGATAAGCGGCCAACAAACAGAATGACCTTTTTCGAATCCAATTGATGCTGGCTTCGCAGGGACTGCCTGTTCTGCATTGCAGATTGAGATTCCATCCATGGTGCGAATCGATCGAGATCAACGCCAGAGTAGATCGTGCGAAGCTTCGGCTCGACTGCCGGGAAATAGCGTGCAATTTCAGAGCCGATGTAATTGCTGATCGTAATGATGCGTTCGGTATGGGCAATGACAGCTTGCGCTTCCTCGGGCTTGATCTTAGCTGGGTTGAACATATCGTTGTGCATGCTTAGAACGATTCGGGACTGAGGAGCCACACTGCGAACGGGCAGCACCATCCGAGGACGGTTGAAGATGTGAATGAGGTCGTAATGCTCGCCGCTTGCGGCTAGAAATTGCACGACGCCGTCTGCATAGGTCTCAAACACGCCGCCCGATGGAATTCGGACGTAGCGCACGCCGTTGACCATTTCATCAGGCGGGAGTTCGGGATCGTCTCTGCCGACGATGGTGATGCGATGGTATTGACTAAGCTGGCGTGTGACTCCGCCGATATAGGTTTGAATGGCACCGCCTCTAATATTAGGCACGGGCAGCTTCTCCGTACAAATTAACAATACATTCATCGCCGTATTCCTCCTTTCATCAAGCGATCTTCCGTGATCGAGTGCTGCGTCTTGAACGTCTCAATCCATTCTTTGACAAGCTGCGTCTGCGCTTGACAGATCGTTTTGAAGAAGTGCTTTGGCTGCGTCTTGGTCGTGCGAGGCGCTTCTGAGTGGATGAACGAGACTTGCCTCGCTTCAGTGAGGATGAGGAACGTCTAGAAGACTTCCTGCGGGATGTTCTCCGAGCACGCCTTCTGCGGCGTAAAGGAGTAGGGGCTTCCTCTATAGCGGTCGCGGCAGGCACTGCCAGTGGGTCAATAGAAGGTGCATCTGCAGCTGGATCGCTGTTGGCAGTTGCGACGGCTGCTTGAGCTTCTGAAGCGGAGTCGCTGCTTGATTCCTCATTGGAATCCGCATTCCGCTCCCCGCTTTGTCGCCGACTGGCGAGCGGCTCCAATGCTCCATTGTCATCCCATTCTGTGTTTGTGATGATGGAGTTAAGCTCTTGAGAGGCTTCCGAAGCGGGATTACTGAAGGTAAAAGGAGAAGGATCATTTGCGAGCGGCGTCGCTCCAACAGGCGGGAGGGGAAGGTCCCATTCGACTGTCGTTGGCTCAACCACGTAGTCGCCTGCTGGATATTTGTCGATATCCTTCCACAGCTCCTGCAGTGCTTGAGCTTTTGTGCTTTCCGTCGTAAGCACGCGCTGCAGAATTGGAGTTAGCTCCATGTTCATGAAGGTGACAGGATCGAATACGATTTCCTTCACATGTTTATAGAACTCATTTGGGAAGGCCATATCAATCCATAGAATCTCAAACATTTCCCGGTCCATCGGGTTGCCTTGATTGTAGGCTTCAATCATGCCGCGTATCCAAGTCAGATCCCACACACCCATGTCGTCCATCGTGCTCGTAATCAGCTTCCGCAAATCACGGAACGGAAGGTCATATGCGACACCGTCCAAGTCGATAACCCAGATTCCTCCTGGTCCCATCTGTCCGTTCGACCAGCCGTAATCCTGGTGGGCAAGTCCCCAATAGGGCTCCCCCATTGCGGTCATCTTGGCATAGCTTGAGGTGAGGAAGCGGTCAAGCGCCTCTCTCGCCTGGCGTTCAAAGTCATCAACGACCTGAAGCAATGGGGCGCTTCCTGCCGTGTCTGGATAGGCTTCGGCAATATGCTTGAACCAACCGATCTTGGTGATGATCTTCTCGTAGTTCTTGATCCACCCATAGATCCGTGAGGAGCGTGCTGCACCGTGAGGAGGAGCATATCCTTTTGTATGAAAATGAAACTCTCCAAGTCCTTTACATAAGGCTGAGGCTCCTTCCAAATCAATCTTGGAGGCTTGCTGAAGCGCAATCCAATCCGTAACGATCCATAGCTTCCCTCCGGCTTCCACGTACAATTGGCCGTCCATGGTCGGAATGAGAGCGGGCACGCGAGCACCCTGTTCAACAAGATACTGCTGGGCACCGACGCTGAATAGGCTTCGCTGTGGAATACGATGAAGCACCTTGATGCTTCTTGTTCCTTTATTAGTCTCAATACGCCAGATCGCTCCGCCCTTGTCTGGCTTTGAAGTTACAAGCACCATGCTGGATACCTGCATATCGTAATTTTTCATAACCTGATAGGCGAGATCTTCCAGCTCAGGTGGAACATACTGCTCGAGAACGACTCCGGGTGAAACGGTGTTCACCAAGTGATCCCAAGGCACGACTTGATATTGATCCAAGAGGCTCCCTCCATTCTAGGCATTCTTCGCTGCATCAAGATTCATCACAGCTTGTTGATAGGTATCTAGCAGCCTCCTTGTCACGGTGGAGATGCGATATCGTTCATTCACATGATCTCTGCCCCAGTGGGTAAGCATTCGCCGATCCTGCTCGTTCAAGTTGAGCACACGCTCAATCTCGGACATCAGCTTCACGATGGTAAAGGACTCTGGGGTAGAGCCATGATCGCCGAACCAGCTGTCCCAGGCAGCGGAGGCATTTGAAGAATGAACGGCCCCAATGTACCCTTTGGTTCCGAACGCGATAAACGGCAGCATGCTGGCCATTGCCTCTAAGCCGACTCGTCCTGTGCCTATTACACAATCTGCAACCTGAAAGTACGAATGAATGTTTACGGTTTCTCCTGTAAAGGTAAGAATCTGCTGCGGGTAGAGCAGGTGCTCTTGCTTTGCTAGATCGGAGAGCAGTTTTTCGTCTTTGCCGTCTCCAACGATAAGCATATAAAGTCGCTGAAAACCAAAATTTCTTAAGGCTGAGGCTGCATGAATAACCTGCTTGCAAATGTCCGCCTTCTCCCAGGATAATCGGCTCGCATACATCGCGATCAAGGCATCCTGAGGCAATCCAAGTTTCTTTCTTAGATGTTCGCGGTAGACGCGGCTCCTCGGTTGGTATTCATCGACATCAATGCCGTTAGGAATTAAGTGTGAGCTGATTCCATTGGTGCGAAGCATTCGTTCTACCGCAGGACTAACGCTGATGACGATGGCATCCTTCATCTCTTCTAGGAAGGTATGATCGTAATACGTGCCGTGGACAGTAAATACAAAAGGAATGTGGGCAGCTTCCGCTACAGCCTTTGCGATTTTTCCGGAAGGGAATTGGTGGGCGTGAATAATATGAATGGTATTGAGCTCCACGATGGAGGCAAGCATCTGAAGGAGCTCCTGCTCACGCTCGGTATTAGGCTCATGATAGTCCGTCACGAAGTCAAGCTCATACACAGGGCACCCAAGTCCATTGAAGGATTGAAGAAGTTTGCCTTGCTTGCCGGCTACCGTAACCTTCACTCCCTGGCGAAGCAGTTCCCGAGTAAGGGAGAGGGTGTAGGTTTCCGTTCCTCCGATGTTGAACTGATCGAGAACCATCAAAATATGCAACGGCGGAGCGGATATTTTTTCTAGTGGGGAAAAAGAGGATCTTGAGGATCTTTGAGTGGAATCTCGCTTTCTGCGGGCATCTTGCTTGGAATGTGAAGGGGGATGGGAAGATTGCTTCGAGCTGGAAGTCTTGGCATTCTGGGCTGAAGATCGTTTACTGTTGCTCATTCTTTCACATCCTTTCCACAGGCGTACACGTATACTGCTATACTTATGTCATTGCGAGTGGAATGGCATGTATATTAGCGGAAGGAGCTCAAAAAGTTGTAAATCTGTTCTCAGGCAGATGAACTTTCTTTTACAGCTGAATATAGTATAGAAGCGGGATCATGCGAGGATCTCTCGAGCGTTAAGAAGGAGCGATCTCCATGTTACACGATGAGCAAGCCCAAGAGCATGGATATGAACAGATCATGCATACTGCATGCAGCCGCTTTGATCTTGGCAGCTGGTCAGGGCAATTGGATCGGCTTAGCGGTTCCTTTAATGAAACCTTTCGCTTCAGCACGGACCGAGGAATGTACGTTATTCGCCTGCTTAATCCATCAACAAGCATCCCACGGCTTGAAGAGCTTCAGTCAGTTATCATGCATCTAAACGAGGAAGGGCTTCCTGTACCTCTGCCCTTTCTTACGCAAGAGAACACCTGCTTCTCCATTATTGATGAGCGCGTGGTACAGGTTGCACCGAATCTGTCTGGTCAAAGATTCCATTGCCACAGCGAGCAGGTACACGCGAGCGGCCAAATGCTCAAGAGACTACATCGTACGCTGCTTGGACGCAAGTTGAACCTTAAGCCTGCGCATTCCTTCTATCCCACACAGGACTATTACACAGAAGCGCTAAAGCAGCTTCAACGATTAGATGGGATTCCTGCGAGTGAACTTGATCAAGTGGCATGTTATGCTGAGCGGATCGAACAGTCTTGGAACAGTATGGGAAGGCTCCCAAGCACTTTGATTCACGGAGACTGGCATTTTTGGAACCAACTGTATACCAAGCATCGCATTAGTGCGGTACTCGACTTTGATTACATGGAAGAGGGAATTCGCATACATGATGTTGCCTATGCTTTATGGTGCATCTATATCTTGCTGCCGCGCTATCAGGACACATTCGACGTTGCTTTCTTAGAAGGCTACGGCATGCTTACGTCTGAAGAACGAGAGCTGCTGCCGGCTGCTGTCGCGCGAATATCGTTGTTCTTCCTGCTGCATGCTGTGACGAGTGCTGATCCACTAGAAAAATGGGAGAAGCAGGTCCAAAGGCAGCTTCCGCTGCTTGCATGGCTTCAAGAAGAAGGCGGGAAGCGTATTAGCGCCGTTAAGCCTAACCACGATGAGAAGAGCCGTTAGACTAGTTATTAGGCTAACGGCTTTTTTATTTGATCGGAGTGTTGATCGATCTAGATGTTGTTTGTTGAGCTGCGGGGCAGGACAGTTTAGTTATATCTGTTTTTAACCTTACCTAGTAGGCTTACGTTGAATGAAAATCCATGTATCATAGGATCATAAGGAGGGATAACATTGCATTCAAAACAAAATCTCGTTCTTGTTCAAGATTACAAGGATGATAAAGTTTACAGAGATCGTTTTAATCAATTAACGAGTCTCGTGTTTGATATAAATTTTGAAGATTGGTATCAAAAAGGATGTTGGGATGACCGCTACATATGCTATTCATTTCTAAAAGATCACGAAATCGTTGCTAATGTTTCCATCAGCAAAATGGATGTCAGGATTCATAGAGAAAACAAGAAAGCGATTCAAATAGGAACGGTCGCTACTCATCCTGATTATAGGGGGATGGGCCTTTCTAGGGCATTAATGGAGCATGTTCTTCATCTTTACGAGCAAGAGTGTGATCTCTTCTTCTTATTTGCTAATCGTTCTGCACTTGACTTTTATCCCAAATTTGGATTTGAACCCGTTCATGAATGGCAATTCGAACTTAAAAGGGATCCCATTCCAAATAGAGACTCTATCCTGCGCAAGCTTGATTGTTCCAGTGAAGAAGACTTGCAATTTATCAAACGAATGGTGCTATCCCGTAAACCGATTTCCGAGCAATTCGGGGTCAGCAATAACCAAGGGCTCTTTATGTTCTATGCATTACATGCATTTCCTGACTCCATCTATTATTCACAAGAGGATGACGCCATTGTTGTCTATCAACAGGAGGGTCATACGCTGCATCTATATGATGTCGTAAGTCAAGGTGATATAAATATGCAATGCTTGCTTAAGCGCATTGCAAATAAGGAGACGGAGAGTATTCATTTTCATTTCACGCCCGATCCGTGTATGGAGATCGCTCAATGCGAGCCGTGGGATAATGATGATGATAGGCTCTTTATTAAAGCTAACTTTGACCTGGATAAAAAGGCAATGTTCCGTGTGCCTTTATTAGCGCATGCGTAGAGTTTGAGAGCGAGTAGGATTTATGGAGACAGGTCAGGGGAAGGACAATAATGGAGTGGCTTTTCGGAGCTATATGTATTCGTTATAGCAGAATCGGAAGAGGGATCAAGATCCGCTCTTCCGATTCTTTTATTTCTTCTTTTTTCATTTACGGTATGGGTTTAAGTCTTAATCTCAATCTCAGCCGTTCTCCCTTTATACCAATCCAGGAACATCACGGACAGTTCATTAGGAACATCTTCTATCTTGGCATGGTATACAGGCTTTCCGCGATTGATGGTTCCGAGTGATGCAAGCCCAAGCCTGCGCTGAAGCGGGTTGCTCGAGACTTTAATCTCAATAATTTTATTGCGCTTCGAGATAAAAAGCTTGGTAGACCAGCTTCCTGTTTTAAATTGAACAAAATGTTGGCTCAGCACATAGCGCGTATTCTTGAAGTCCATGATTCTAGACACAAGAACGTAGAGCAGCAGCGCACATGACAGCACCCACCACCAGCCGTTATAGCCGAACCATGAAGGCTTGAAGGCAATAAGCGAGCCAGTAGCGATCATCCATATCCAGCTTGGCCTAGCAAGCCGTACCCAGATCGAAGCATTGGGCAGCTTATACATATGCTCATTTACTTCATAGGCTGGGAGTATCTCCTTAATCATGGCATAGGCCTGCTTGACCGGAAGATAAGGGTAGAGCGAGCTGCTCTTGAGCTTCTCATCCTCAAAGGACAGGTCGCCAGCGCTCGTTAGCCTCACCTCGGCAAGACCCAATATGCGCTTCATGAATGACTGCTCAATCTCGACTGCCTGCACCTTGTCTTTAGCAATAGAAAAGGAGGATTCCTGAATCAGGCCTCTCACAATAAAGATGTGCGAAGCATCCGACGATATCTCATACTTTCCATAGATCAAGAAGGTCCGGATGAGACCAAAAGCCAATGATAGAAGAACTAGAGCCGCAATTAGAATCACAAGCATCCACCAAGACTCTAAGAGGTAGATGAAAACGCCCTCTGCTTCCTCCTCAACATGGAACATCTCATCCAGCTTAAAGTAAAAAGATACAAGCAGTGGAAGGAGCACCAGAAAGCTAAGAGATGTAAAGGAGGCCTTTATAATATCTTTTCGTGTAGGTCTAAAATGAATCGTACGACCGGCAGTGTTCCGTTTCGGGCTCGCGATGCGAGGCTGATGCTCTTCCTTGATCCTCTCTGTGCAGCTTGAATCCAGCCCAGAAGTCTCAGTTCCTGATACATCTCTGCTTTCATCCGCTTCATTCTCGATAAGAATATCCGTTTCGCCCTGTATAGCTTGCCCTGTCACCAGATGAACGATCCTATCCGCCTCTTCTATCGTGACCACCTTGAACACGATGGCCGCCTCTTCGCCGCTTATTCCTGTTTCGAATCGAAGGGAAGTGACATGGAGCAACTTATGAAACAAGGACGTGTGACGGCTGTGGTTCTGGACTTTTGAATACGGAATCGACTGTTTCTTTTGATGCATCAATCCTTTATAGAGATGAAAAGCATGATCATCAAGCTCGTATCTGCGCGAGAACCATCTCCAGACGATTGCAATCAGGCTGATCACAAGAAACAGATAGAATGCGAGTCTTCCGTAATGCACAAAGTTCGAGGTGGACTTCCACTGAAATACAAATAAATAAAGGACGATAAAGAAGGAGTTTTTAATGAGACTCCCAAGCTCAAACAGCATCACGTACGGATGATAGCGCTTGTCCTTCATCATTGCTCCACCTCATCCACCTTGGCGTATTGCGCAATCTGATTGCGAAGCGCTACGGCCACTTCCTTCGGAAGCGCAGGAATGGAATGAGAGGAGCCCATCGTCTCAACGGAGATCGAGCAAAGCCCGTATTTGCGGAGCAGAGGTCCTTGCACGGTAGATACGGACTGCACCTTGGTCATTGGTACAAGCTGATGGATTTCCTTCCATGCGCCGGATTTTAGCTGCAAGTACTCCTCATCGACTCCGTAGCGCCAATTTTTATACAGCAGGAACGGCTTTATCCATGACCATATGGTTAAAGGAATCGAGAGGATGGTAATACCTATAAGGACCCATTGAACCCAAGGATACCAATCATAGCGATGGTCGAGGTAAAAGAGGATGCCAAGTATGATAAACCCGATAATATTAAGAATGGTATCACTAATGATCCACACCTTTACGGCATCCTTGGATAATCGGTGTGCGGGTGGTGCAATGCGAGTTGTCATTCAAATCACTCCTAAGTTGTTTGCCACCTATGGTAGAATTACGTTATTTCACCCTATATATGTTACGTTAATTATAACTCCAACGTTTCACAGCTGAATAGATAGGAAGGGAGAGGCAAGGGGATGGACAAGCGAGCGATGAACCAACATCTTGAAAAAAGGCTCAAGGAGCAGGGGCACCTGATCGGAGTAGCGGCAGGCTCCGGCATGACGGCAAAGTATGCGGAGAAAGGCGGAGCAGACTTTATCCTTGCGCTGAGCTCTGGCCGGTATCGTCAGATGGGAGTGAGCTCCTTGGCAGGCTTCATGCCCTTTGCCAACAGCAACGAGCTTGTCATGGAATTCGGCGCCAAGGAGATCATCCCGATTGTACGCCATATCCCTGTTGTGTTCGGATTATGCGCAACGGATGTAACGATTGATATGGAGCAGTATGTGGAGCAGATTCGTATGCAAGGCTTCTCTGGCATTAACAATTACCCTACCGTCGGCATGATGGATGGCCAGTACCGAGAGGCATTGGAGGAGGCGGGATTATCATTTGATGCGGAAGTGGAAGCAATACGGCTTGCGAGCAACAAGCAAATGTTTACGGTTGCCTTTGTGTTTAGTGCGGAACAGGCGAAGAAGATGCTGCATGCAGGAGCTGACGTTATTTGCGCGCATTTGGGCTTTACGAAGGGCGGCGCATTAGGCGCAAAAAAAGTGCTTTCTATAAAGGAAGGCGCACTGCTTGCAAGAGAGGTATTTGCAGCATGCGAGGAGGAAACAACGGAGCGGAAGCCTTTTTATATGGTTTATGGCGGGCCAATCAGTACGCCCATCGATGTGAAGTCGATGTATAATCTCACAGGAGCACACGGCTATATCGGTGGCTCCTCGTTCGAGCGTATTCCGCTTGAGAATACGATTGCGAAGACCGCTTTTGACTTTAAGCGTGCAGGGGATAAAAAGCAGGACAGCGATCTGAACCACCAGATCGAGGAATTAAGGCAGCACTATGATTATGTCTCCTTTGTAAAGGAGTACGTGGCAGAGCATTATCATGAAGAGCTTTCATTCAGTGAAATTGCAAGGCTGGCCCATGTCTCTAGAACCTATTTGAGCGCGTTGTTTAAAAAAGAGGTGGGGTACCCGTTCACCACGTATCTGACTGAAACTCGCTTGAATAAGGCCAAGGAATGCATTCAGCTTGGACACGTCAAGCTGGTTGATGTCGCGAGCATGGTCGGCTATAACGACTACGTGCATTTTAGCAAAATGTTCAAGAGGCAGTTTGGCATGTCGCCGCGAGAATATCAGCGTGACATTGAGGCAAAGAAATGAAGGGGTATCAATAGACCTGTTGATGAAGGGTCTTCCAACAAGGCTCAGGTAGACGCGGGCTGTGCTGTTGTTGGTTTGGTGCTTGTATCATACATAAACACAACTTTAGCATACATGAATACAATCGTTTTGTGAGAAGAAAGCGTATACTTAAGTCATAAGCAAGACGAATAACAAGAACAACGACTCCATTGACATGGAATATGGAAAAGGAGGAACACCCGATGAAAACGGTAGCAGTTGTGGGCACGTTTGATACGAAGGGGAAAGAATTTCAGTTTGTTCAAAGCATCTTGCAGGGCTTAGGCGTGAACACCCTTATGATACACAGCGGAGTATTCGAGCCCATGTTTACACCGGACGTTTCAAATCGTGATATTGCTAAGGCTGTAAAAGAGGATATGGACGATATCGCAAGGCAGAAGGATCGTGCTAGAGCGACAGAGGTGCTGGCGCGAGGGCTTGAGGTATTGATTCCGAAGTTATATAAAGAAGGCCGATTCGACGGCATCTTATCCTTTGGCGGCAGCGGCGGAACGTCTATTGTGACGCCCGGAATGAGAGCGCTTCCAATTGGGGTGCCGAAAATGATGGTATCAACGGTTGCTTCCGGCAATGTATCTCAGTACGTTGGCACCAGCGATATTATGATGTATCCGTCCATTGTCGATGTGGCGGGACTCAATACCATCTCCATCAAAATTTTCACAAATGCTGCCTTGGCAATGGCAGGTATGGTGAAGCATGAGATTTCGGACCAAGAAGTGGAGAAGAAGCCTCTTATCGCAGCGACGATGTTCGGCGTGACGACCCCTTGTGTGGATCAGGCACGCGAGTATTTGGAGTCACAGGGCTACGAGGTGATCGTATTCCACGCTACAGGAGCTGGCGGGAAAACGATGGAGAAGCTGATCGAATCCCATTACTTTGATGGCGTGCTCGACTTAACGACAACGGAGTGGTGTGATGAGCTGGTTGGCGGTGTATTGAATGCAGGCCCTCATCGACTAGAAGCAGCAGGTCGTGCAGGTGTTCCGCAGGTTGTCTCTGTCGGTGCGCTGGATATGGTTAACTTCGGCCCCTACGATACGGTACCGGAGAAGTTCCAAGCTCGGAATCTGTACAAGCATAATCCGACAATCACCCTCATGCGTACGACCGTAGAGGAAAATGAGCAGCTTGGCAAAATCATTGCAGAGAAGCTGAATCCAACCAACTCGAAGACAGCACTCCTGCTGCCGCTTAAGGGTGTATCCGCGCTGGATGCGAAGGATCAGCCTTTCTACGGTACAGAAGAGGATCAGATGCTGTTTGACACCTTAAGACAGCACCTGGATACATCCAGGGTAGAATTGATTGAAGTGGACGCTCATATCAACGATCAGACCTTTGCGCTTCAAGCCGCAAAGAAGCTGGTTGAGCTGATGCAGGCATAAGAAACAAACGAGCTGTTCTTGAATCGACCGATTCAAGCACGGTTCAGGCTTCAAAGATAGATATTCAATCCATACAGAATGAATGTACAACATAGAGCTAAGTTCAAAGGAGGACATCATCATGATGCACAATCGGGAAGAAATCATCAAAACGTTGAAAGAGCAAGTCGCTCAAGGCAATAGCATTCTTGGCGCTGGCGCAGGCACAGGGATCTCTGCGAAGAGCGGAGAAGCCGGCGGCGTAGACTTGATCATCATCTACAACTCCGGACGCTACCGGATGGCAGGACGCGGCTCGCTGGCAGGTCTTCTGCCTTATGGCGATGCGAACCAAATCGTGGTTGACATGGGCGCAGAGGTGCTGCCTGTTGTGAAACATACGCCAGTGCTCGCAGGTGTGTGCGGTACAGACCCATTCCGCATTATGGATGTATTCCTGAAGCAGCTGAAGGAGCAGGGCTTCGCAGGCGTTCAGAATTTCCCTACAGTCGGCTTGATAGACGGCGTGTTCCGTGCCAACCTTGAGGAGACTGGAATGGGTTATGATCTAGAAGTCGAAATGATACGCAAGGCTCATGAGCTTGATCTTCTGACTACACCTTATGTATTCGATGAAGAGCAAGCGATCAAGATGGCGAAGGCAGGAGCAGATATTCTTGTTGCACATATGGGTCTTACAACGAAGGGAACGATCGGTGCTAAGACAGCCCTTACGTTGGATGATTGTGCGGAACGCATTCAGAAGATTGTCGATGCAGGTAAGTCGGTTAATCCAGACATTATGGTCATCTGTCACGGCGGACCGATCGCTGAGCCAGAAGATGCACAATATATCTTCGAGCATACGAAAGGCGTAGACGGCTTCTTCGGTGCTTCAAGCATCGAACGCTTTGCGGCTGAAGTGGGAATTAAGCAGCAAGCGGAAGCCTTCAAGCGTGTAAAGCTTGGCAAGTAAATGGATTTGCTCGTGTTGTGCTCCATTCAAGGGAAACATTTAAACCATGGTCTACGGTAATGGATCGCAAAGAAGCCCACAGCAGAATGAAGCTGCTTGGGCTTCTTTTCATGTACCCTGCATGAAGCTTGGATGATTGAATATGTTCTGTCTTGCCACTGTCATATGTAAATGTAATAATATGTAGCAGGAAACATTTACATTATGGTTTCAGTTAAGCTTAGAGGGAAAAGAGGAGCGTTCGCATGAGTCAGCAGCCAGCAGTAAGCACAAACAGAACGACACCGCCGTTTCGTGCGGATCAGGTAGGGAGCTTTCTTCGCCCGCAAGCCTTGAAGGAAGCAAGAGCAAAGCACCAGCAGGGAGAATTAACGAAAGAGGAGCTTCGCAAGATTGAGGATCGCGAGATCGCAATCCTTGTGGAGAAGCAGAAGGAGATTGGGCTTCAAGCCGTTACGGATGGCGAGTTCAGACGGACGTGGTGGCATCTTGATTTTATCGAAGCGATAGAGGGCATTCGTGTATACGAATTTGAGGTGAAAGGCCTTTTTAACGGTGCGATGAAAAAGGCTAAAGGATACACCGTGGCGTCCAAGCTTGCCTTCCCGAAGGATCATCCGTTCCTTGAAGACTTCAAATATTTGAAGCATGTTGCAGGCGAGCATACAGCGAAATTGACGATTCCAGGTCCTAATATGATCTTCCACTCCGGCGTAATCGCGAGTCAGGCCTATTTGGATAGCCCAGCCTATCCTTCGCTTAAGGATGTGGCCAATGACATCGTGAAGGTGTATCAGGATGCGATTCAAGCGTTCTATGATGCTGGGTGCCGCTATCTTCAGCTTGATGATACAAGCTGGGGCGCATTGTTCAGCGATGATTTCCGTGACAAGCTTCGTCAGAATGGCTTTGACCCGGATGAGATGACGAAGACATTTGCAGATATCACGGTAGAGGCGCTGAAGCATAAGCCTAGTGATATGGCGATTACTATCCACATCTGCAGAGGAAACTTCAAGTCATCTTGGCTGTACCAAGGCGGTTATGAGCCGATTGCAGAGCAGCTGTTCTCTCGCGTCAATGTCGACGGCTTCTTCTTGGAATTTGACAGCGACCGTGCAGGAGATTTCAAGCCGCTTCGCCATATTAAGGATCAGCATGTCGTGCTTGGCTTGATCACAACGAAGACTGGCGTGATGGAAGACAAGGATGCGATTAAGAAGCGGGTGCAAGAAGCTGCTGAGGTCGTAAACATGGACCAGCTGTGCATTAGCCCGCAGTGTGGATTTGCCTCTACAGAAGAGGGAAATACGATAGCTGAGCAGGATCAATGGAATAAGCTCGGGCTTGTTGTCGAGCTTGCCCATGAGATTTGGGGATAAAGGTTAAGGAATAAGCCGCGTTTCTTATAGAGGCAACGGGGAATCGTTCTCTTTTATAAGAAGCGGCTTTTTTTGATGAAGAGAACAACTACAGCGCGTTATGCTTCGCTTATTGAATAGGTAGTCGTTCAAGTCTTCTATCAAGTTGATTTGCCAGACTGTGCGTTATAATTGCGGACAATCATGCCCGAAGCAGGGAACATGCCGAGCTTCTTATAATAGGCCTGCAGGGGTTGATCACACATCAAGTCGATCATATATAGATCTTCCAGTTCCTTGAGCATAGTGCGAACGAGCTCTCCGCCGATCCCCTGATGTTGATAGGCTGGAAGAACTTCCAGCAGCGGCAAATAAGCAGACAGTACACCGTCGCTAACGGCCGTGATGAATCCGGCGACTTGATTGGTACTATCATCTACGGCTAAAACGACTTTGTAGCTCTGCTGCAATAACTGTAGATGAGTCGCGGGGGAAGGAGGATTCGGCCAATCGACAAAGAAGCCTTCCAGCATGTCAGGTATGATTCCTTCCAGTGATGTTGTGTATCGCATAAAGCGCCTCCTTTTCCTGACAATGCTCTCTATTATAGAATAGAAATCAGGCAATTGGTAGATCTATCCGGCCCGTGGTTTCATGATTGAAGAACATGAATCGTTGAAAGAGGGGACATAACAGGTGGAAGTGACTCATCGTCATGAGGTTGAAGCAGCGCTTAAGTGTTATATCAAAGCAACGAATACACATGATTTTTCAGAGGTTGAGAAATTACTGCACAAGGATGCGGTATATTGGTTCTCCGACCGGACCTGCAAGTCGCTTGAAGAGATTCGGGCTTATTTTGAGCATGCTTGGGACGTTGTTCGCGAAGAAGTATACTCCGCTCACGATGTTCAGTGGATGGCGCTGGATGAGCGAGCTGCCACTTGCATTTACACCTACCGTTATGAGGGGATAGTGAATGGAGCAAAAGTATCAGGCACAGGCCGAGCAACGAATGTATTTGTTCGTCAGGAGGAGGACTGGAGGCTGATTCATGAGCATCTAAGCGCTCTCTAATCAAGCGTAACGTACTGAACTGTTGTATCATGAGGGCATGAAAAAAGGACATCAAAAATAAAAGGATATCCGCATTCTCTTCCTCAGGAAAAAAAGTGCGAGATATCCTTTGTTGTTTTTCTAACCCTTATGCTGGACTGCCATCATTCTCTTCATAGTTAAATTGCCACTCGATCCCAAACTTATCGGTGATTTGGCCATAGCGTTTGCTCCAGAAAGTTTCCTGCAGCTCCATGCTCACTTTGCCGTCAACTTTCAGCTTGTGGAACCAATTCTCCAGATTCTTAAGATCATTGGTCACAATGGCCAGACTGACATTGTTGCCTACAACAAAAGGCATGCCTGGGAAGGTGTCGGAGAACATAACATTGCTGCCGCTAATGGTTAGGCGTGCATGCATCACTAGATGTTTTGCTTCCTCTGGAAGCGGATATTCCGGGTTTGGCGGACCATCGCCAAAGGACATGATTTGCGGCTGCTCCGTGCCGAATACATCAGCATAGAATTCGACAGCCTCCCGACAGTTTCCATTAAAATTCAAATACACATTAACAGCCATTTCTTGTTCTCCTTCCGTATAAGGAAAATGGGTAGTACCGCGTGCATGCCAATCGAGCCATGCTGGACAAGCATGGTCGCTTTTTCATCATAAGCGATCGTCAGCCCCTATTCAAGTATGTGCTTACTCGCATTCATTCAAACCTTTTCATGAAGCGAATGAGATTAAAGTTTGACAGTATTTCATCCGTCATCTATTATTAAATCGTAATAATTACGATTAAGGAGTGGTGAAATGTCATCAAAAGTAATTCCCGTAACGGTGCTGAGCGGATATTTGGGATCTGGAAAGACTACAATCTTGAACCACGTTCTTCATAATCGAAAAGGGCTGCGCGTAGCCGTGATTGTGAACGATCTGAGCGAAGTGAATATCGATGCATCCATGATTAAGGACGGAGGAGGGCTTTCACGTACGGAGGAGACATTGGTCGAAATGTCGAACGGCTGCATCTGCTGCACTCTTAGAGATGACCTCCTGCGTGAAGTCGAGCGCCTTGCGAAGGAGGACCGTTTTGACTATATATTGATTGAATCCACAGGGGTTGGAGAGCCGGTTCCAGTAGCGCAGACCTTTACGTATATCGATGAAGAGCAGGGGATTGACCTCACTCAATATTGCCGATTGGATTGTATGGTGACGGTAGTCGACGCATATCGGTTCTGGCATGACTATACGAGCGGTGAATCGCTGCTAGAGCGAAGCCTTGCTGTTAGTGAAGAAGATACTCGTGATGTTGTCGATCTGCTTATTGATCAAATTGAATTCTGCGATGTGCTTGTGCTGAACAAATGTGATATGGTCGGTGAAGAGGAGCTTCAGGAGCTGGAAGGATTGCTTCGCAAGCTGCAGCCAAGAGCGCGCTTTATTCGTACCCGTCATGGCCAGATAGATCCAGCCGATATCCTTCATACAGGCAGATTCAATTTCGAAGAAGCCAGCACTTCCGCAGGGTGGATCAGAGAGCTGGAGATGCCTGAGCATCCACCGGAGACGGAAGAATACGGGATTTCCTCCTTTGTCTATGAACGAGCACATCCATTCCATCCGGAACGCCTTATGCAATGGATGGAGAATTGGCCAGTTGAGATTGTACGTGCCAAGGGAACGGTATGGCTTGCGACTCGCCCCGAGTATGCCCAGAGCATGAGCCAAGCAGGCCCGTCGGTTCAGTTCGGCCCATCCGGCTATTGGATCACTGCCTTGCCTGAAGAGGAGCGGAAAGCGGTGCTAAGGGACGAGCCGGAGGTGAGCAGGCATTGGCATCCCGATTATGGAGACCGCATAAACAAGATCGTGTTTATCGGGATTGATATGAAGCGGGAGGAGCTGATCTCCTCGCTCGACACTTGTCTCTTAACAGCAGATGAGCTGCTGCAGGATTGGCGTACATTTCTAGATGAGTTTCCAAACATACCCGAAGAGGTATGAGAAGAAGCATCGCAGCTTGATAGCAAGCGGAGCGATGCTTTTTTGCGTTGCAGCTTTTTTTAGAACATGACTGATGAGCGTTCTTCGTCTAAAAATCTACATCCTTGCTTGTAAAGAAAATGCCGATAATGGCAGAAGTTAAACGCGGCAGTATTCTCCATAGTCAATTATGATGAAGGGATATGGGCGGAGCAGTATGGATACTCCATGAGGCTGGCGGCTTCTTTCCTTCTGTCGTCACCATGAAGCTTGCTGATTACGTATAAGGAAAGATCGATTCCTGCAGATACGCCTGCAGACATGAGCAAATGACCATTATCGACGAATCGTACGTTTTCGACCAGCATACAGGATTCAGGGACCATTCCCATTAAATCAGGGATGACATGGTGGTGCGTTGTGACCAAGCAATTGTCTAACAGCTGTGCTGCAGCGAGGAGCAGAGCACCTGAGCAGATGGATAGAACATACTCTGCCTGGGCTGCGGCTTGTTGAATCCATGGGATAAGAGCCTCATGCTGTAGCAGGCTGCGGACACCCCATCCGCCTGGAACGATCAGAATATGAGGCGGGGGACAGGTATGAATGGAATAATCGGGAAGAACGTTAAGTCCCCCTAATGAATGTACAGGCTCCTCCCTCTCTGCAACGGTATAAACGTGAAAGTCTCTGCCCCTATTGCTCCCTACGATAAAGGCTTCGTAAGGGCCTGTGAAGTCAAGAATTTCAACCTGGTCATAGATTAAAATGGCTACTTTTCTAGCTGCATGAACCTCATTCATACAGATCCGCTCCTCTATTAGAAAATTAAAAAGCACTTGATCGTAAGACCAAATACTTTGCCCAGACGTACGGCAGATGTAGCATGTGCTTCCTCGTGGTTATCCACGTTCACGCCAGTCACACACATAATGAGTTTCCATATTTTAGATATACCTCATCATGGCTGTCCTTACAAGTAAAGATTGAATCGATATAGTTGCAATAGAATAGGGGAGTTAGGATCTAATGGGGATAGGGCAGGGATTAGAGATAAGGCAAGGAAGGCTCCTTGCCTGTAGAATGTCTAAGCGGAGGCGGTTACTTGGGCTTCGAACGATACAATAGAGAGGTAACAAGCGTCTTTAAGGCTTCACGTTCTTCTATGTTCAGCTGATAGAACACTTTCAGGATAAGTCTCTCCTCGTCCGTCAGTGGGAAAGAATTATTTTGCGCTTCATATAGTAATTCAGTCATGGATATCTCTAAAGCTTGGCAAATCTTCTCAAGCGTATCAAGCTGCGGAGAACGGTTATTGTTTTCAATCTCACTGATCGTCGATTGTGTTACTCCAGACTGCTTGGACAGCTGGGTCGTAGTTAGTTTTTTTTCTCGCCGAAATTTCCGTAGGCGATCTCCAATCTGCATTCTGTCTGCCTCCAAATCCGTCTTATTGCCTAAATCCCAATACAATCCTCTGTAGGTATAAGATTAAAAAAAATTTATTTGTGTAATATTTGGGATTTAATTATTTATACCCCGAAAGTCAAGAAGTGATGTGACTAAATGCTTTATTATCTTTTAAAAGATTGAATATTTACAAAATATCTCTATTAAGATAATATGTAAGTTGCACGACGAATGATCTATCTTTTTGTCGGGCTCTGCTACTTCTTGACTAGAGGTATTGGCAGGTACCGTTTTTTTAAGTGTTGCTTCGATTCAATAGGTTGGATGGTGCGAATTACTCCTTAGAGTGTGACAATTTGGATCACTCTCTTGTTAATTCATGCGCAAGATCCATAGCATGTAGAGCATTTGACCTTCGTGAATATCCTTCCTAAATATAAAGAAAGCGTCGGCCGGCATGTGTACGTCGCAGATCCCCAGCTCATATACGTTCATATACACACAAATACGCAGTACTGGTTTTAAGCATGTTGAACCCGTCTTGATGAAGTAAGCTGATCCTATTGTCTTGTATAAAACGTGAACGCCAGGATCATTCGGACACGAACGAGCAATGGACAAGTGTCGTTACGTTACAATCGCACAAGACCGTCAACCATGCACCAACACATCATGAATAAGGTCATTGGACGAGGTGATATCGTGACAGAGGAACAAATGTTGAAGCACTTGCTTAATCGTGTGAGACATGAACTGCAAATGGTCAAGCAGCAGCTATCCGATGAGCAGCTTAGGGACCGGATAGAAGCGGTTGTTGCACAATATTCGCGAGAAGCATATCTCACACCGACACAGATGCAAAGCTATGCTCAACAGATCTATGAGAATTATCGTGGGCTTGATATCCTCCAGCCGTTAATGGAGGACGATTCCATAACTGAAATTATGATTAATCATTATGATGAAATCTTTATCGAGCGCGATGGTCATGTGCATCCTTACGAGCATCGGTTTGAGAGCCCGGAGAAGCTCGTGCAGTTTGTTCACAAAATGGTGAAGCAGATATATCCTGATCTTAATGAAGCACCTCCAATCGTTGATATTCGTCTTGAGAATGGGTCTCATGTGAATATTGTTATGCCGCCGGT
The DNA here is from genome assembly GCF_015558675.1 of Paenibacillus sp. 1001270B_150601_E10. GTDB lineage: Bacteria > Bacillota > Bacilli > Paenibacillales > Paenibacillaceae > Paenibacillus_B. The sequence goes on from NZ_JADMOL010000002.1 coordinate 238,840, forward strand.
TGCGCTTAATGGCCCAACAATGACGATCCGTAAAGTCACTCATCAACCAGTCATCCTCGAAATGCTGGTGGAAAAGGGAACATTAACCTCGGAAGCTGCACACATGCTGAAAATACTCGTTCAGTCGAAGTATAATATCTTCATTTGTGGTGGAACAAGGTCAGGAAAGACAACACTGTTAAATGCATTAGCGAATTGCATCCCAAATGATGAAAGAATCATTACCATTGAGGATGTTGCAGAGCTTCAAATCGGCCATATTTCGAATCTGGTGCAGATGGAAGCATGGCAGATGGATTCTAAAGGCAAGAAACGAGATTCCATCAGAGAATTGATTCATCGATCGCTTCGCATGAGGCCGAATCGGATCGTCGTCGGCGATATTCGCGGGGCAGAAGCGGCCGAATTATTGCAGGCCATGAATGTTGGATTTGACGGCTCCCTTTCAACGGGGAATGCCACTTCCTCGGAGGATATGCTTTCCCGCTTGGAGAGCATGGTGCTTAGCGGCACTTATTTGCCTGTTGAAGTCGTTCGAAAACAAATCAGTTCTGCTATCGATATCATCATTCATCTGACCCAGCATCAGGATGCTCGAAGAATCATGGAGATCTCGGAAGTGCTTGGCGTTCGCAACGGTCAAATTCAACTGAATCCGCTGTATCAATGGGTCGAACAAGAAACAGGCAATGCTCCTGCGGATGGGATTCTCCAGAGAACGACAGAACCATTTGTCCATACAGCAAAGCTTTGTTTGGCTGGATATCGCGAAGAGGAGCTCGAAAGCGAATTCCAGCATACGGCGCCCGCAAGGTACGAGATGTAAGCAAGATGACATCGGAGGAGGGAGAAGGATGAACGACTGTACCCCGCGCCTTCATATTGCAGATCGGTTAGGTAACCGATATCAGGTTGTGTCCATTCTAGGCTTTGTTAATCGTGCAGTCCTCTATCTGGCGGAGGATTTGAAGCTTAAGCAAAAGCGCTGCATGATTCGTGGGAGAAAAAGAGAGCTTCCGGCTGAAAATCAGGTTGGAGCAGAAGAGGAGAGGCTCTTGCGTCTTAGTCATCCTTATCTGCAGCAGGTGAAGGACTACTATCCTGATGAATGCGGCTCAAGCTATATGGTGCTTGAATACACGAAGGGTGAATCAATCACTTATGAGTTGGAACATAGAGGGCAGCACTGGCCAATAGCGCGGGTGATAAAGCTTGCCCTTCAATTATGTGAAGTACTTCACTATCTTCATTGTGAACAGAGCGAGCCGATTCTGCTATTAAGTTTACAGCCTTCACAGCTGATTATGGATGAGTATGACCATGTTCGCATCAATCATTACGGCCTTATTCCGAATCGAGGTGCCGCCGATTCAGCCTCTACGATGCTGCCCGGCGGCAGGTTCTTTGCGGCACCAGAGCAAGTGGCAGGCGGATCTGTGAGCGAGAGAACCGATCTGTATCTGCTTGGGCTGGTGATGTATTATCTCTTAAGCAATGGAAAAAGGTATGCTGTAGAAAGAATCGCGCTTCAAGAGTGGAATCCAGATCTGCCGATTGAGCTTACTCATCTCATTCATAAGCTGCTTGAGCCCTCTCCCGATAGGCGGTACTCGAATGCATCAGAAGTCAAACATGCTCTTCATGTATTTGCATCTCGACTTCAGCAGACTCAGGAACGTTCACCTAAGCCACTTCCTTACACTGAGGCTGCCGTTAGCAGTGTCGTGATTGCTGTTGCGGGCACAGCCCGCGGTGTTGGGAGCAGTCATACATCGATCATGATTGCTCAAGAGCTGGCTCGAAAAAAGCACACAGTGGCGTTATTTGAGGCTAACGGGACGCGCGATTATGAGAAAATAGAGTGCGTCTATGAGGATGTAGCATACAAGACGATGGACCTGGATCAATTCCATATTAGAGGCGTGGATTACATTAAAAGCAATGCCAAGCTGAGCATGAGCGAGCTGCTGTCACGAGGCTATGACTACATCGTGCTTGATGTAGGAGAACTTCGCTCCTCCTCTTATTATAAAAATGCGATGAAGGCTCATATTCCGATCATTGTAGGATCGGGAAGTGTATGGAATCTGCCTGATATTATTGATTTTTATCATAATCAAATGAAAGCTGGATACAGCCGCTGGACGCTGTGTATTCCTTTTGCCTCAAGACAGGCTGTGTGTGATATGATGCAGCACATGCCGGATCTGTGCACAGTAGCGCTGCCCTACCAACCTGATCCATTTGCAGGCAGCGAAGAGGTCTCGCGTGTTGTAAGCGAGCTCGTTCCAATAGAAAACCGCAACGCCACAGGCTCTTGGCTGAGACGATGGCTCGGGAAAAGATAGAGGTTAGAATAGAGCGGATGAATAACATGGTGAAAATGGGTTAGTCCCTTACAGCTGCTAAGCGCGATAAGGGACTATTTTTATTAGAGCGATTATTCGCGGTGTATAGCTGTTATGGGCTCTTGCAGGATAGACGATGAAGGCTCCTGCTTGCGTCGGCCTAATCGTATGATCGTGAGCAGCATGACGAGCATTGTCAGCAGCAGCACAATAAGTGCGGGAGTAAAGCTGTGAAAGATATCGATTGTGAATCCGACTACCAGCGGACCGGAAGCGCCAATGATGAAGCCGCCGAATTGCGTTTGAGCCGACCAAGAAGTAGCCTCATTCGAGGTGCTTGCTTCATGCATGGGCAGAAGCAGCGCTAACGGGAATAGTCCTCCAGCACCAATGCCGAGCAATAGAATAGCTGCCCAAGGCGAAAAGGACAGCAGAAGCAGCACGATACCAGCCACTTCTGACAGGCAGCACGCCATCAGCCACTTGATCTGACTGCCCGATCTGGCTGCTATGATGGGCAGTACCAAGCTCACTGGAATCTGAACGAGCGTGAATACAGTGAGAAGATAACCGCCTTCTTTGCTGTTCATGCCGATGGATTGGGCGTAGGGTGCAAGCCATGCCGTTACGGAGTAAAAGACCGCTGCAACAAACCCCAGCAGCAGCATATAGAGATAGACGCGCTTATTGGTAACGCGCAGCGATGGTATGGCCGAGGGAGCATTAGCGGTTCTGTTGCTCAGGATAAGCGGCAGAAGCAAGAGGGCTGCGATGAGTGCCAATATGCTCCAGGAGCTTAAGGATAATTGCCACGATTGATTCCACAGGTTGAATAAAGGAATGGAGAACGTTGTGGCTACTGCCGCCCCTATGACCATAGACACGGCGTATATGCTGCTTGTCACGCCAAGTTGATCCGGGAAGTATTTCTTGATAAAGCCTGAAATAAGCGGTCCTATAATGCCAATCCCAATACCTGATCCTAAGGAAGTCAGTATGAATAGGGATGAGCTATGTGTAAAGGCTCTAACCAATGTTGAAGCGAAGATCAAAGCCGAAGCGATCAGCAAGGAAGCCTCGATGCTTAAGCGCTGACTGAATTTGATCGATAAGAGCGAGAAGATGCCCATGCAAAGAACAGGCAGTGTCGTTATTAAGCTTGCTACAACACCACTCATTCCGAGATCAGCCCGAATGATGTCAAGCAGCGGCCCCACAGATGTGATGGATGGCCTTAAGTTAAGTGATAGAAAAAAAAGAATGAGGATAAGATACAATGATCGCATCAGAAGACTCCTTTCCTTAAGATTGTTCTTAGTGTAATATGATAAAAATGATAGATCAATTCTATTTTATCTATACAAACAATAGTTTTTATCTATGGTTTTAAGGAGGCGAACTGATGGAGATCAGGCAGCTGCACTATTTTCTTGCATTATGCCAGGAGCTTCACTTCTCTGAAGCTGCCTACAAGCTCGGCATTACACAGCCGACGCTAAGTCAGCAAATCCGTGTGCTGGAGGATGAGGTTGGAGTACCATTGTTTGATCGAATAGGAAAGAAGACGGTCAAGACGGAAGCAGGGGGGATTCTTGAGCATTATGCGATTGAGGCCATTCAGCAGCTTGAAAATGCAAAAAATGCAATTTCGGACTTGACGAATTTGCATGCGGGTCATCTTCGAGTGGCAGTACTACCTTCCGATCTAGATTATCGCCTAACCTCACTGCTCGTCGATTTCCATAAGGAATTCCCGAATACGAAGGTTCAGATGTTTCCTTCCATCGATATCTTGAATTTAGTGCTGGATAACGAAGTGGATATGGGAATTGGTCTGGCGATACAGCCAGATCCACGCGTTGAACGTGTCCCTTTTTACACCGAGAACTATAGTCTCTACATCCACAAAGAGCATGAGCTGGCAGCAGAAACGATCATTGATCCCAAGCAGTTGCTCGAGGTTCCGATCGTCATGTATCCGAGGGGCTTCATCGGGCGTGAATTAATTGAGAATTGGTGTCGTGGAAAAGAGATCTCGCTAGATATCATCATGGAGACAGGCACAGTAACCTCCCTGCTTCAGCTGGTAAAGGCAGGGGTAGGGGCAACTATTCAGCCAAGCAAGTTGATTGCGAGCTTCCAAGGACTTGGAATCCAAGCCGTAGAGATTCAAGGCTCGCCTATACGAGACCTGGAGATCTATTATCGAAAGGACAAGTATCTTAGTCGCGCAGCAAGGACGTTTATGCAAAGAATTACAGAGCATTTTGCTGCTCAGTAGTAATGTCCGGTGCCCGTGCGTGGTATAAAAAGAGCCGGATCGCCCAATGGACTGCCGGGCGATCCGGCTTATTGCATCTTATGAAGGTGGGCGAGTCTTAGTGCCTGCCTCGTCCGCCTGAGTGACGGCCCCGTCCTGCACCGCGCTTACCGCGGCTAGGAGCTTGCTCTGTGCGCCCCGCGCCGCGCTTGTCGCGGCTAGGAGCTTGCTCTGCCCGTCCCGCGCTACGCTTTCCGCGGCTAGGAGCCAGCTCTGCCCGTCCCGCGCCGCGCTTGTCGCGGCTAGGAGCTTGCTCAGTGCGCCCCGCATCGCGCTTGCCGCGGCTAGGAGCCTGCTCTGTGCGCCCCGCATCGCGCTTGCCGCGGCTAGGAGCCTGCTCCGCGCGTCCCGCGCCGCGCTTGTCGCGGCTAGGAGCTTGCTCTGCCCGTCCCGCATCGCGCTTGCCGCGTTTAGGAGCTTGCTCAGTGCGCCCAGCACCACGATTCCCGCGGCTAGGAGCCTGCTCCGCGCCCGCGCTGCGGGCTGGCTTAGCCTTTGCGGCCTTCGTATCGCCGCCAATGCGCTCAAGCCCTGCGCTCCCGATCTGGCGTGTCGGCAGCGTCATGCGGATTCCGCGCTCAATCGCTTCAAGCTTGCCGCGATCTCGCGCGGTTGCAAATGTAATTGCCGTGCCGGTATTCCCAGCCCGCCCTGTACGACCGATCCGGTGAATATAGATCTCCGCATCGGCCGGAATATCATAGTTGAATACGTGAGTCACGCCTTCAACATCAAGTCCGCGCGCTGCCATATCGGTCGCGACAAGGACTTGCAGCTTTGCTTCACGGAATCTTTTCATGACCTGCTCGCGCTTCGCTTGCGTCAGGTCGCCGTGCAGCTCATCGGATGCATAGCCCTGTTCCTGCAGCTCCTGATTGAGCTTGCTGGCCCGGCGCTTCGTCCGGCAGAATACAACGGTGAGATAAGGTCGGAGTTGATCAATTAGCGAGCATAAATCGTTGAATTTAGACCGATCCGTTACCTGCAGCGCAATCTGCTTAATTTCCGTAAGGGTAATCTGCTCTGTCTCCACTTGAACCTGCTCGGGCTGCTTCATGTAGGCTGAAGCAAGCTGACGAACCTGAAGCGGCATCGTTGCTGAGAACAAGAGTGTCTGACGGCTGGTCGGTGTTTGCGTAATAATATCTTGAACTTCTGTTAAGAAGCCCATGTGAAGCATCTGATCGGCTTCGTCCAGAACAAGCATTTTGAGTTTGCCAAGGCTGATGGATCCCCGACGAAGATGATCAAGCAACCGGCCAGGTGTTGCTACAACAATGTGCACGGCACCCTTTAGCTTCTGAAGCTGCCGTTCCACATCCTGGCCGCCATAAGCGGCGAGAACACGCGCGCCGACTACTGGCGTAAGCTTTTTGAGCTCTGTCGTAATTTGAATCGCCAATTCGCGTGTTGGCGTCAGGATCAGACCTTGAATATCATCTCGGTTTATATTGATGCGCTCCAGCATAGGAAGCACGAAGGCGAGGGTCTTTCCTGTCCCCGTTTGCGCTTCTGCAATCACGTCATGCTCCGCCTGTATGAATGGAATAGACTGCTCCTGTATCGGAGTTGGCGTAACAATGCCAAGCTCCTTTAGCTGCTCAACCAGCTCCGTTCGAATGCCTAGCTGTTTAAAAGATTTCGTCATCTATAAGCTCCCTTTTGTTGAAGTCCTCATGCTATTGTATCATGCGGCGCGCACGAAGCAAGAATGAACGGTAAACATGGCTGTGCATGCTGGCAGACTAAGTGCATTACTTACTGTTTTCATCGAAGGTTAGCACCCTGCCATTCAGCTCATCAAGCGGAGTTTGAGGCGTAAAGCTTAGCGTCTGCACAGTAGTCGCATCTCGCTTAGCCTTCAGCTCTATGCGGGCATAGAGAATCTTCTTTGCTTCGAGCTCCTTTGCAATTGTTGCAGCTTTAGCCACGAACTGTTCCTTATTCATGTGATCCAATTCATCCGAGAAGCGTCCTAGCGATATCTCGTACGTTAGCTTGGCACTTTCTCTCTGGCGATTTGCAGTAGCCTTATCGCGACGCTCAAGGTTATAGGAGAGGTTGTAGTACGTATCATTCAGCTCCTCCTTTGCGATCTGAAGCTGTTGTCCTTCCGCTGCATAAGCGCTTATATAGAGGGGCTCGCCATTCAGCGCCCCTGTTAACGCTGTCTTTAGATCGGCACTTCGCTCATCAGCAAAGATCGTATCCAGATGATACTTATAACTGTCCACAACAAATCCGTCTGGATAGATCTCTATCGATGCGCGCTGCCTAACGCCATTTAGCACATATTCGAACAGGCCATAATGACGCTTGAACTTAAAATTGTACTGGACGCCTACAAACGATAATGTTCCATCAGAATAGGTCTCGTTCACATACTGCCGCGTGTCGGCCATTGCCTTCACGTACCCGATCGGGTTGCCCATTAAGGAAAAGTATCCAGACGAGCTGAAGATCATGATGCCGAGCGACAGCAGGATAAGAACGGTCTTCGACCATGTTTGAATGGCACGGATTCCTTGTTGAAATAATACTGCTGCACCGACGCCTAGACATGTAAGCAAGCATGCAATGACCGTAAAGGTGGGGATATAGCTGCTATTATTTTCATTGATCCACGCTCCAAGCGCTGCAAACGGGAGTGAGGACACGATAATCCATAATGAGCGCTGGTAATACAATCTGCACAGAAATGGAACCAGAATGATAAACGGAATCGTCGACAAGAATGGAACATTCGCCCCTGTAACGACACAGGAAAGCAGCATAGCTGCAAGCACGCCTGCAAGCTTAATGTTTCGTTGGTATTGTCGAAGTCGGCTGATCATCGCATGCATTTCATTAGCATCATGGCTTGATGGAGGAGTGCTCTCATAATCAAGCTTCATCTGCTGATAGGCATTGTTGCAATCGGGGCAGGTGTTTAGGTGCTGCTCCAGCAGATCTGCACTTTCTTCATGAGCAAGCCCTTCAATATATAATGGCAGAAGATCCTTGGCAAGATTACAATTCATCGGCTTGCAGCTCCTTTCTTAGTTTTTCCTTCGTACGGTAGTAATTAACTCGACAATAATTCTCAGACTGTCCAATCTGCGTTCCAATTTCTTTAAACGATAGCCCATCAATGAGTCGGAGATGCATAATGTCTCGATGAGGCTTAGGCAATTTGTTCACTGCCTGCATGACTTCATTAGCCAGCACCATGTTCGGAATGTCATCTGCTCCTAGATGATCCGTGTAAGAGAGCTCATCGATTGGCTGCGTGGGCTGTTTATGCTTGCGGTAATGCCGATACAACTGATGCTTTGCGATCGCAAACAGCCAGGTTTTCCATGAAGCCTGCTGCTTGAAGCTTTCCATGCTCTTTAATGCCTCGAGGAAGGTCGACTGTATGAGATCATCCACGGCATTCGCATCAGAGCAGTATTTTGTCAGGAAGCGGCGAAGCTCAGGATAATATTTTAAATACAGCTGTTCGATGTCCTCATACATGACTAAACCTTCCTCCTCTCTCTTTGCTTACCTCTATTTGTGTATCGTTGAGCGGATTTCGTTACAGGTGAAAAAAATTAATGTTGAGAACGGTCGTTTTTCAAGCCTGTTAATCAATCCGTTTCCATAATCAAGATAGGCTCTAACCACAGCGATTGTAAAGACTCTCTGCGAACGAAGGTCTTTCTATCCATTATTCAAATACATGGGCATTCATACAAAAATGCGCCTAAGTTCCTTATGAGGGACGTTAGGCGCAAATAAAGATAGAACCGCAAACGTTTATAGATCATCATAGGGGATGTCATTTTTATAGGCATGGACGCTTAATGCAAGACCAATCGCAATGAGATTCGTAAGCATGGAACTGCCTCCATAGCTAATAAAGGGCAAGGAGATGCCCGTCAGCGGAAGAAGTCCGATATGCATGCCGATGTTCACAAAGATCTGAAAGATAAACATGCCAAGCACCCCCACCACAAGGTAGGTGCCGGCTAAGTCGCGACTATCCCTTGCAATGCCGACAAGCCTCCAGATAAGCAGGAAAAATAACAGAATCAGCACGGAAGAGCCGATAAAGCCGTAGCGATGACCAATGACGACAAAGATGGAGTCGGAGTATGCATAAGGAATGAATCCTCCCTCCAGATACTTACCATCGCTGCCGCTTAATTGTCCTGAGCCGATGGCTAGAATGGCATTGTCCACATGCCATGACTTGTCAGGGTCGCTTGTCGGGTCAAGAAATGACTGAATTCGAGCCAGCTGATGAGGATGAATAATCTTTGCAAGCAGCTCTTCATTGTAAAAGTATAGTCCAAAGATCGTCAGTACGAGCAAGCTGCAGCCAACGAAGCCAATCACCATATAACTGGCACGAATATTGCCTATCCACAGCATCCCGAGCATAATCCCGATGAATACGAGGCCTGTCCCAAGATCAGGCTGCTTTAAGATGAGCAGAAGCGGCACGAAAAAGACAGCCATGATCGGCGCAATGTCTCGAAAGCTTCGAAGCTCTTTTCCCTGATGTTTTTTAAGCAAATGTACCCCAAGCAGAATGGTTACGACCTTCATCATTTCCGAGGGCTGAAGCTGGAAGCCGCCGATGCTGATCCAGCGCGTAGCGCCGTTAAGCGTGGAGCCCATGAACAAGACCATGACAAGCAGGATAATCACGATACCGTACAGGATATAGGCCAATCGGCTGATTAGCACATGATAGTCGAGCAGTGCGATAAGAAACATCGGAATACAGAATGTCAAGAACATGATGATCTGATTCCAATAGATTCCTCTCAGGTCAGAGTGCTGCGTTGCATCGTATACGGCAATGGTGCCTACCGCAACTAATGCTAATAATAGGATAAAGGTAATACCGTCAATCTTTTTAAATTTTTTAAAGTCTAGCATATGATCAAACCCTCTGTTTCCTAGCATTTGGATGGGCTTCTGCAGCACAACGACGATGATTGTCACGAGAAATGCTGAGCAGAATGCCAGTGCTTACCATGCACAGCAGGAGGGAGGAGCCTCCATAGCTGATGAAGGGGAGCGGCATTCCTTTAACAGGCAGTGCTCCCGTAACAGCACCCAGATTAAGCAGAATCTGTGCGCCAATCATCGTAATGATCCCCGTAGCAAGCAGAATAGCAAAGGGATCATTACTTCTTAAAGCCGTTCGGAGACCGCATCCGAGATAGAGTAAAAACAAAAGAATAACGAATAGTGCCCCTAAAAAGCCAAATTCCTCTCCCACAACAGCGAAGATAAAATCCGTGTGAGCCTCAGGCAAATAAAAATGCTTTTGCACACCATGCCCAAGCCCTGTTCCGAACAAACCTCCATGAGCAAGAGCGTAGAAGGACTGAATCAGCTGGTAGCCGCTGCCGCTAGCATCCTCCAGCGGGTTCAAGAACGCGACTAATCGCTTGACACGGTAGCTTTTGCTGAAGGCAAGCATGGTCATAACGGGAATCAAGGCTGCGCTGACAATCGCGAGCTGCCGAAGATGGATTCCGCCTGATATGACAATAGCTAAAGCGATGATGATCAGCAGCATCGAGCTGCCGAAGTCCGGCTGCCGCATGATGAGCATAAGAAGCAGGCCGACCACGATCAAGATAGGAAGAAGCCCTCGCTTGAAGGAGGCGATCCGTTCCCCTTTGTTGCTGATCAGGGCGGCCAAATAGATAATAAGGGACAACTTCGCAAATTCAGTGGGCTGAAACTGAAAGAAGCCGATGGATATCCATCTTCTGGCTCCATTTACGAGATTTCCGCCAATCAATACCCACAGGAGCAGCACAAAGGAGATCAACAGCAGGTGAGGAGCGAACGGCTTCCATATTCGATATGGAATGCACATGCACACCAGCATGAGAAGAAGTCCGACTCCTGCGAATAAGCTCTGCTTTGCGGCGTAGTGCCAAGCGTTGCCGTAACGGACCGCGACCACGGTGGAACTCGCGCTGAAGATCATAACGACGCCAATGCTTACGAGAATGATGGTCGTAATGAGAAGCAGATAATCAGGACGGCCTATGCGCGGCTGCTTCATCTAGACCGACCTCCTGTCTTAAGGATAGTGAACTCCTTTTGCATTAAGGCCATTCTAGTGTTTGAGCTGAGCAAGTAGATTATTGATGTCAGCGTCTGGATTCAACCAATCCTCGATCATCTGATGAGCACGTTCTACCGTGTCCTCATCGAGAATGTAGTACCAAATGCCGTCCATCATCTTTCCATCACCTGTTAAGGCGTAACTGTGAAAATCAGGGGATTCATCTGCTAAGAACATCCATTTCCCAAGGTCCATCACGCCATTAGGTGCAATATCCGTTTGCAGGTTGCTGCCGGCTATGTTTAACAGAGATGGAATCTTGCTCAGCTGCTTCCATTGCAGGGCTCGGGTTGTGATTGCCTTTAGGAAGATCTGATTGCGTTCCATCCGCTGCTGGTCTGTATCTTCACGGTAGCGTACATAATTCAATGCCTCTAGGCCGGAATAGATGGGCTTATTGGCTTTAATCAGGAACTTATCGTGGTTCCATTGCTTATTCTCAATATCCATTGTGATAGGCAAAGATACGCCGCCTAGCGCATCCACCACATCGACAAAGCCTTTAAAGTTGATAGAGGCGTAATGATGGACAGGCTGATCGAGCAAGTGCTCCACCGTCTTTACACTCATCTCCGCTCCGCCAAAGGCGAAAGCATGAGCAATCTTGTCTTTTTTTTCTTTTCCAATAATCTCGGTGTACGAATCTCTTGGAATGGAGACGAGCAGTACTTGATGATCCTTTGGCCGAACAACGGAATAGATCATCGAGTCTGAGCGTCCTACTTCTTTATCACGCTGGTCAATGCCAAGCAGTAGAAGGGAAAATGGCGACTGATCGCCCATTTCAAGTTTAGGGCGGTCTCCCTCTAGAGGCTGATAGGCCTGTTCAAGTGATTTTTCAACTTTACCTGCAAGCAAATGGTCAAAGGCCCATACAGAGAGCGGCTTTCGAAAAATGAAGCCTGCTGTCACGATAAGAATGAATGAGAGCAGGACCATGCTCCATGTCCGTCTTTTTTTCATCTATTCATAACCTGCCTTTCGTTCGTGTTGAATGGATCGGCGGTTGTAAATCATCACAGAAAAGGGCTCTCTGCACGAGAGAGCCCAACGATGGATCGTTGATTATGGAAGGGAGGCTTCATTCTCATTTTAATCTTTTGGGTGATCGCGGTAGCCTTTCTTTTGCAATAATTCGAGTGTGTTGTTTTTCCATGCATACACATCCAGGCCCTTTTCGCCGCCTCCGAGCACCCACCCTAGAACGAGATCTGGAACACCGTCTTGATTGACATCTTCAAATTGGGTGAAGTCTAGGCCATGACCCGAACCGTTTGTCTCCCATACGATCTTCCACTCATTGTCGATCTTTTTGAGCAGTGCAGCACGGAGACTGTTATTCATCGTACCGTCCTCGAATACGACGATCGCTTCCTCGGCTTGATCCCCGTCTACATCTCCAAACGTAATCCCTGAGCTGCCTTCCTGAGACAAGGGGAGCAGGATTCTGGAACCATCCGGCAGGGCCTGCCTTAGCTGGTCCTCACTTGGTTCCGCATCGTATGCTTCAGGTGCCTGTATCAGATCGATAGGAGGCGCTGGCATGCTGCAGCCTTGAAGCAATAGCATCAAGACGACCATGATGCGTATCATCCATCTTCTTTCCATATGATTTACTCCTTGCCCATCTCTCTTCTTTTCCAGTGTAATGAAGTCGTTTTGAAAAGGGGTTATGAAATCGTTAAAGTTATCGCTCATGATGTGTTAACGGGATTCTTAACCTTACGGTCGTCCCTTCTCCCCATTCGCTTTCAATCTCCAGCGATCCTTGGTGCAGCTTCATAATTTCCTGACATATGGCAAGTCCAAGTCCGCTTCCTGAAGACTGTTCATTTCCGTGATAGAATTTTTGTGTAATGTGCGGGAGATCGCTTGCTTTAATGCCTTGTCCATTATCTTGGACGGTCATATGAATCTCATGATCATGGTGCGCCGCACGAAGGGACACACGGCCGTTCGGACGTGAGAACTTAAAGGCATTGTCCAAGACATTGATCAGGACCTGCTTCATTCGATTCTCATCGATATTCACGGGAGGGAGCGCAGGGTCCATCTCGATACGAAGGTCAAGTCCCAGCCGACTCGCTCGCGGCAATAGCTGCGTGCTGATCTGCTGGAGGAGCTTCGGCAGTTCGACCTTCGTAAGCGCAAGCTGAATCCGCCCATTCTCAAGTTTGGAGAAATCAAGCAGCTCGTCAACCAGATGAGTAAGCCGAATGCTTTCCGCATCGATAATGTCCAGACCCTCCGACCAGAGGCTTTCATCCTTTGATGGATCAGACTTCAAGGTGATTACCCATCCATGGATGTTCGTTAACGGCGTTCGAATCTCGTGAGAGATGGAGGAGATAAAGTCGTTCTTTAGTGCCTCATGCTGTTCAAGCCGAGAAGCCATCGTATTTAAGGTGTCTGCTAAGGTGCCGAGTTCGTCCTGATATCGTTTGCTGGTTCTAACAGACAGGTTCCCTTCACCCATCTCGTCGGCAGCAGCCGTTAGCTCCCGGATAGGACCGGTAATCGTTCGCGATAGAATCATGCCGAGAACGGCGACTAGAGCAAGAATTAGTAGACCAGCGCCGATAAACCAAGCCGCAATGTAACGGATCGTTGCGATAACAGGCGTTAGCGAGGTTACGTACCTTACGGCACCAACGATTCCATCTGCGGAGACAAGAGGGTAGGCGATGGCAAGCAGCGTATCATCAGGTGCATGTAAAGCAGGCTCACTGCCTTTCCATTTGCCAACGCCACCGCTCAATGCTTCCTTCACATCGGGATAGCCGAGCATGCTGCGATGAGGCTTATTCTTGTTGGAGTCCTCGAGCAGGCTTCCAGAGACATCGATGATTTGCACTTGCGCTGACGTGTTCTGAGCGAATCCTCGCAGGAGATGATCGGCTTGCTCACTTAGCTTTGTATCGGAGAAATAGTTTTTGAAAAAGTTAGCCGAGATCTCAGCCTGATTGGTGATCGACTCCTCCACATTGTGATGATAATAGTAATTAACAGAGGTAATGAGCACGACCTCCAGCAGTCCCACGGTAATCATGATCACCGCCAGATAGCTGCCCACGAGTCTTTTTTGGATGCTCATTGTTATCCGTCCTTTCTAAAGCGGTATCCGCGTCCCCATACCGTCTCTATCCATACGGGCTTGGAGCTGTTGTCCTCGATCTTCTCTCTAAGCTTCCGCACGTGAACGTCGATGGTTTTTGGGTCGCCTACAAAGTCTTCTCCCCAAGCAAGATTTAAAAGTTCATCTCGTGTCAGCGCCTTATCCGGATGTTCCATAAATACTTTAATGACTTGGTACTCCTTGGGTGTCAGCTCAATAGCTTGCCCATGCTTATACAGCCGATTCGCATCAATATCTAAGCGCAAAGGCCCGACCGTGATGACATGACGAGTCTCTGAGGTGATTAGTGCTTGCGATACCTGCGTGCGCCTCATTACACTTTTGATCCGTGCTACAAGCTCAAGCGGGTTGAAGGGCTTCACGATATAGTCGTCTGCCCCTAGCTCAAGTCCTCTGATCTTGTCCAGATCCTGCCCCTTGGCCGTAAGAAATAGAATGATGACGTTAGGGTCCTGCTCTCTTATTTGCTTGCAGCATTCAAAGCCGTCAATATCCGGCAGCATAACATCCAGCACAATAACTTCTGGGCTGTGCTGCTCGAAGGCGAGAAGGGCCTCGGCTCCCTTTGAGGCTTCTTTAACTTGGAATCCGTTTCGTTCCAGGTTAATGCGGATGAAACGCCGGATATGATGGTCATCCTCCACCACGAGGATGGGATGGCGAGTAGATTCTAGTATCATGGTTGTTTCCTCCTTCATTCACGCATCGTGTTCTTTATTCGATGCGCTGACGATCGTCGTGAAATGGAGTAATCATTCATCGTTATCTTGGAAATGAAAAAAGCTCTCCCGTGAAGTTCGGGAGAGCTCGGTGCATACAGCTTGAGCGGCAGAAGGACTGATAATCATATCCAACTATTGCCTCATTCCCCCTAGTCACAGCTTTGGCACTATACAACGTAAAGGGCGTGAGCCCTTAGCCACCTTATGAAAAGCCTTAATCCGGCAATCCCTGTTCTACCCATTGGCATCTTTCGATGTTTCCGGGCAGTGGCCTGTATTTGTATAGGAGCCTCACCTAACGAGGACCTGATTACTATGCCTGATAGTATATGGATCTCAGCTTATTGTCAAGCGAGGGTAATCCCGAGCTTGTGATGAATGACAATATTCTATACCAAATTGTTGAAATTGAATCCGCTGCTTGGTTCCAATAACCGGTAATATAGGAGATAGGGCTATATTCAGTATTATCATCTTTCGAATGACTCATAAGCATAGAAAGATGAATCTTTCACGATTAAGCATCAAGTAGGAGGATAGGCAATGAGTGTGGATCAAGTATGGGAGGCAGCAGAACCCGGCGTTAAGCGTAGAGTGATGGAGCCTGGACAAGCGCTCATGATGATGGAAGTTCGATTCGAAGAAGGGGCGGAAGGTTATTTGCATCGTCATGTCCACGAGCAAATGTCCTACTGCTTGTATGGTAGGCTTGCCTTTACCATTGATGACAAGACGACCCTGCTGGAAGCAGGAGAGAGCATCGTCATCCCAAGCGGGGCGCTGCATGGCGTGAAGGCACTAGCGCCGAGCGCGCTGCTGGACTGCTTTACGCCGATAAGAGAAGATTTGCTTTCGAGGCAATCCCGATGATTGTTAGAGGAACACGAGGATCTATGATATAAACAGGGCAGGAAAGGTCTATTAGCATGGATCATGCTTGAAGGCCTTTTTTGCTCATTTTACAAATGAATGCTCAAATGATAAAGTGTTGAACGAAGAAATCAAAGACAAAGAAGTGATAAGTAGTGAGGATGAATATGTTGAAAAAAGCAATGAAGTCAGTCTTGTTTGCATGGTTATGCCTATTGCTGCTCGCAGGCTGTGGAATTGCTGCTAATTCCCAAGAGACGCAGGCAGAAGATTATACGACGTTCGAGAGTGTGGCCAAGCACTTGATGGAACATCAAAAATTGCCGGATAATTTTATTACGAAAGCCGAAGCAAGGAAGTTGGGATGGAACCCGCAGAAGGGGAATTTAGATGAGGTCGCTCCCGGCAAAAGCATTGGCGGCGATGTCTTTCATAATCGCGAACGAAAGTTACCCGACAAGAAGGGGAGGACTTGGTACGAAGCCGATATCCATTACAAGGGCGGCCCCCGCGGGAAATATCGAATCCTATATTCCAATGATGGCTTAATATATAAGACCGAAGATCACTACAACACGTTTGAACAAATAACGTAAAGGTACAGGAGGCATCTAGCGTTGCGTGAAA
This sequence comes from Paenibacillus sp. 1001270B_150601_E10, assembly GCF_015558675.1. Lineage (GTDB taxonomy): Bacteria > Bacillota > Bacilli > Paenibacillales > Paenibacillaceae > Paenibacillus_B. The sequence goes on from NZ_JADMOL010000002.1 coordinate 254,984, forward strand.
TCATCCTTGACGGTGGAGCAATTGGCAATGAGGAACAACTGCATGCCATCTTAAAAGAAGCTTTGGCCTTGCCCGATCATTATGGTCACAATTTAGATGCTTTATGGGATTGCCTAACCGGATGGGTTGACCTGCCGCTTACCATCCGCTGGCTGCATTTTCGTGAAAGCGAACAAAGGCTTGGGGCATTCAGCCATACGCTGCTTGAGCTCTTCCAAGAAGCGGAGCAAGAAATGGAAGGATTTCATATACGGCTTGAATCGTAAAGCTCAAGGCCTAAGTAAAGATTCATTGTATGCAGTGCCGCACCAAATTCTTGTCCATTTTAGGGAGACAAGAATTTGGCGGCACTGTGCAATTAAGTACGATAAGCATAAAATTGGTTTGGCAATAGAGCCATATAACCTTCTGTACCTTATCCTCATATCGATCGCTTATTTCATAATCCCCTTCCAAAACACTTCCCAATTTACGTTTAATCGTTTCTCATACTCCTCATAAGGAAGATTCATCAAATAGAACAGCATTCCATCCAGCATGCATATAAACGAGATGGCAATCTTTTCTTTGGAAATGAATGAATCCTGCGCTGGCTCTCGCTCTATAATCGAGTAAAGCAAAGCTTGGACTTCATGATCAAACCGCTTATTCTTTTCCAGGACGATGTCCTTAAATGGCTCAGGAGGAAAGATGCCATATCGTTTTAGAAACAGCCCCTTGTCGTTTCTGTAATAGTACTTGTTTAAGGCGTCCAGCAATTGATACAGCTGATCCTTTGTTGAAAGCGATGATAGAGAAGCGGCTTGTTTTTTAACAAACTGAATACAGTCATCAATAACAAAATCCACGATCGTCTCAAACAGCTCTTCTTTACTCGAAAAATAAGCATATATAGAAGGCGGCTTAATATTTACATTTGTAGCGATATCCTTAAGGGAAGTTTCTTCATATCCTTTTGAAGAGAACAATTGCAGGGCATGATCTAATATCTTTTGCTTTGTTTCGTTCCCTTTCTTCAATGACTACACCTCGATTCCAAACGTCATGATCAGGACACAAGCTTAAGTCCTACAATACTTATTATAATACCACCTACTAGTGCCAGCTTTCTAAGATCTTTAGGTTCATTAAAGAGAAACATGCCCAACAATACGCTTCCTGAAGCTCCAATGCCTGTCCACACCCCATAGCCAATGCTGATCGGAATTTCCCTTAGAGATAAAGAGAGAAATGTAAAGCTTAATCCTAAAAACAAGATGAAGAAGAGTGTAGGCTTCCATTTTGAAAAGCCTTCTGTCAACTTCAGGTTTATAATGCCTCCTACTTCAAACAATCCTGCAAGCGTCAAGAATACCCAGCTCATTTTTCATCCCCGCTTTCTACATGTTTTTCGCCAGACACTAATTTCAAACCGATAATACAGCTGATGAGCAGCAGCAATAACAGAACTTTCATGACACTGACGGAATCGCCCAAAAATATCATGCCGACCAAAGCTGTCCCAAATGCCCCAATACCCGTAAAGACAGCGTAAGCCGTAGAAACAGGGAGAACCGCTAGGGTCTTAGCAAAGAACCAGAAGCTGATAATCAGCAGTACAAGTGTTAGAAGGACAACAGGTATATTGGTAAAGCCGTCTGAGTACTTCAACCCTAGTGCCCATCCTACCTCGAATATTCCTCCCAGAATAAGATAAATCCAGCCCATAAGAATCTCTCCCTTGAATATATGTGTATTTAAAATCTAACTAACGTTAGTTAGATTTTATGGAGTACATTGTATGCTAGTAAGACTTAAAAATCAACACATGAGAAAGACTTTCTAATCAAAATGTTGAAGAGGCGTCATACAAAGGCGAAGGGAGATATTGACAAACGGGGAAAGAGACGATATGATTAATTTACATACCGACGGTCGGTATAATTATAAAGTTCTTGGTCAAGAAATGTTATGTATATCTGGCTTAGGTTTCTAGATGTATGGTGGTTCATCTCGTTGGAGAGAAGGAGGGAATACGATGAAGAGATATAATGAGAAGATATTGGCAGATACGAAGAAGCTCTCTCAGCAGTCGGTTCAGAAGGCCATGAACAGCGTGACCCATCTTACGAAGCCGCCTCGTCATGTTGCTCGTGTAGGCTCTATTGTTGGAGGAATCATCGGTGGGATTCTGCTTGTTGTCGGGGGCATTAGTTTGCTGCTGCAATATCATACCGTGGCCTGGGTGACCTTGGTTGCAGGGGTAACGACGATTATTTCCAATCGACTGAGTTTTAAGCGAAATCAATAAGGCGAGCAGCATGGACTAAGGGCATAACCTTGTTATGCTCTATTTTGTTGTGTCATGTATAGGTCATAAAGAGAATAAAGTAAGCTGCCTTCACTGCAAGAGGAAGGCAGGCTTTCTACGCTGTTACGCACAGCTATGACGAGGTTTCCTTGAAGCTGATCGAGAGCTGTTCGTTGGTCTTCGGATTGAATCTAACGGTAACGAGCACCCCGAATTCGCGTGTGCCTTGCTTGACCCACAGCTTGAACTGCTCCTCAGCAACAGTAGGGCTAACCTCTTGGCGACCAATATGAAGGTAGTCCAGCACAGAAGCTTGATATCGCTTTATCGTCTCTTGAACAGCAATACGTCCCCAGCGAGCATAGTCGGGCTGAGCACATAGGGACGATACGGTGTGCCCATACAGCAGTAGCAGCAGAACAAGGCCAGCCAGAAGCTTTGTGCCTCTTGTATGCATAGCATCCATCTCTCCATTTCAGTAAGTATCGTTGTGCTGGTGAAGCGCTTATGTTCACAGCGTGTGTGATTTGGCCTTATTTCATTCATAAAAGCGGTTCATTCATCCAGTAGATTCTGATTCTCTCTTGTCCATACTTAAGGTATAATGATTGAATGCACTTTGAGGACAGAAAGTGGAGGCGTTCGTTCGTTTGGCAAATTACCCGTTTGAATTTAACCCGTCGGAACCCTATATCAAGCAAGCAAGCGACTGGATCGCGGATGTATTCTATGATATCTTGCCTGAATCGGGATTCGAAGTTCGTGATGAACAGATTTATATGGCTTTCCAGTTGGAGAGAGCCTATCAAGAAAAGAAAACGATTCTTGCTGAAGCGGGAGTCGGCACCGGCAAGACGCTTGTATATTTGCTATATGCCATTAGCTATGCCAGATACACAAGAAAGCCTGCTGTTATCGCTTGTGCGGATGAGTCGCTCATCGAGCAGCTTGTCAAGCCAGATGGCGATATTGCCAAGATTGCAAAGCATCTTGATCTTGTGGTTGATGCGAGGCTTAGCAAATCCCAAGATCAGTACGTATGCTTGAATAAGCTCGATCTGGCCAGATACGGGGAAGAGGACCGAGAGCTGTATCGAGATATCTATCAGACTCTCCCTGAATTCGTCAGAAAGCCAGATACGCTTCAAGCCTTTTATCCATATGGAGATCGCAAGGACCACGCTCACCTGTCAGATGAGCAATGGGCAAGAATCGGCTGGGATGTGTTCCAGGATTGCTTGGTATGCCCTCAGCGTCATCGCTGTGGTCAAACGCTATCCCGGGAGCATTATCGCAAATCGGCCGATCTTATTATTTGCTCCCATGATTTTTATATGGAGCATGTGTGGACTTATGAATCGAGAAAGCGAAACGGCCAGCTTCCGCTCTTGCCTGAACACAGCTCCGTCGTGTTTGACGAGGGTCACCTTCTCGAAACCGCAGCCCAGAATGCGTTAACTTATCAGCTTAAGCATGCTGTCTTCGAAAGCATTATTGTTCGATTGCTCGAAGGCGAGATCCGTGAGTCGCTGGCGGTGACGATTGATGAGGCGATCGAACAGAGCGAAGCCTTATTCGACACACTGCACCGGCTGGCTGTAAAGATTCCAGGCTCCGATCGCATGGAATACCCGCTTAACGATGCATTGAAAGCTGAAGTTAGACGGTTTCGTTTGGTGCTGAACACGATTGAGGAGGAGCTCGTATACGAGGGAGGTACGTTCACGCTGAATGAATATCAGCTGAAGATTGTGGAGGAGCATCTGGATATGATGCAGACGGCTCTCCAGCTCTTCGATCAGCCTGAGCGTCTTATCTCTTGGCTGAGAGAGGATCAGGACGGTCTGTCATTAGTCATTATGCCAAAGAAAGTGCAGGAGGTGCTGAAGGAGCGAGTGTTCGCTCAGCACATGCCGATTGTATTCTCATCTGCAACGATGTCTGTTGATGGTTCCTTTGATTATATGACGGCAGGCCTTGGACTGACTCAGGCCCTTCATTTCTCAACCCCTTCGCCTTACGACTATGAAGCGCAAATGAAGGCAAGGCTGCATACTTCTATTGTCGGAGAAGAAAAGATCAACAAAGTTGTGGAGCTGCTTCAAGAATCCGAGGGTAGAGCCCTTATCTTGTTCCGAAGCGAAGAGGAAATGAAGCAGTTTAAACAGGCGCTTGCAGAAGCTGATATTCAACTTCCTTATCCGATGCTCTATGAGGGCACACAGGAGATCAGCCGCTTGATTGAGCAGTTCCAGCAGGACGAGTCTAGCGTGCTGTGTGCCGTATCCTTATGGGAGGGCCTTGATATTCCGGGCCCGTCCTTGTCCCACGTTATCCTGTGGGAGCTTCCATTCCCGCCGAATGATCCTGTATTCACGGCGCGCCGCCATGATGCGAAGGATGCGTTCAATGAAGTAGACATGCCGTACATGCTTCTGCGCTTGAAGCAGGGGATCGGAAGATTAATTCGCTCCAGCGAAGACCGCGGCATGGTGTCGATTTTCGGCACTGAGCTGAACCAAAAAGACGTACGAGAGCAGGTGGAATTGGCCCTGCCTGTTAGAGGGGAGTAACGATCATGTTGACGATAATTGGACATACGGCAGAACAAGTAAAAGATCCGTTTGGCATTCTAAGCGGGATTCGCTATGAATGCAATCTGAACATTGAGGTGCCGGAGGACGATGAGCTTTACTTGGAAAATGGTGTATATGTGCGTGTCATCTTCCGCGCCGATGGCGACCAATCCAGTATTGTAAAGTATGACTTGCACGAACGCTTCACGGATCGTTATCTAGACATCGATCTTGAAGATGAAGAACTTGCGCTCGTCGAGCAGTACTGCCGCGAGCAGCTGTTGAAAGAGGCTGCGGGCGAATAAGGGGAGAAAAGTCTCCGTTTACCCGTAATAAGATTTGCTGTAGGAAGAGATGGTCATCACCCTTCAAAAAACTCGAAAATCCTTGGACGAAATTTAGAATTAGACGGATATAATAAGGGTCACCCTATCATTTAGGGAAAATTGCACATTAAGATACATTTTCGCAAAAACTATCTATTTCTTTAAGGAAATAGATAGTTTTTTTATTTCTATACATCAGTGGGATAGTGTTTGTTGCCTATACTTTGATTGAAAATATAATACTTATTAAACCTTACAATATTGTAGGGTAAATGTAAGAATCTTAAATTTCTTCTTTAAAACCTACTAACTACACTTACAATATATGAACAACTCGAGATTACGTTGGATATTGGAGGGAACGATTATAATTTCTACTTTTAGATCAAGCAACTGAAGGTATCTATCATTCCATTGCCGGGACAGATATCACAAAGATGAGAACCAATGACCTGGTACATACTTCAAGTTATTATCAATATTACTATAGGGAAATGAGTTCATAGTTGATTTTTATTTACAGGCTGTTCTTAATGAATTCATAAAATGAAGCTGCACTTAAATTGTAAGGAGTGGGACAATTGGAAACGGTACTGTCGGTGCAACACCTAACGAAAGAAATCAAGGGCAAGTTGATCGTGCAAGACATATCGTTCGATGTGGTAGAGGGAGAGATTATTGGACTACTTGGTGCGAACGGAGCGGGCAAGACAACTACGATGAAGATGATCGTTGGTCTAAGCACAATAAGTGCCGGGGACGTGCGGATTGCAGGTTACAGTATTAAGAGTCAGTTTTCTAAAGCACTCCTCAATGTAGGGGCAGTGATTGAAGCACCTGCATTCTACCTTATTTGAGTGGGTATGAAAATCTACGTCAATATCAGCGTCTGCACAAAAATGCGAGTAAGGATTGGCTGTTGGAGGTAGCCAGTCTGACCGGGATCGAACATGCGCTTAAGCAGCGAGTCGGTACGTACTCCATGGGAATGAAACAACGCTTGGGAATTGCACAAGCACTACTGCGAAAGCCAAAGTTGCTTGTGTTAGATGAGCCGATGAATGCACTTGATCCTGCTGGTGTCCGTGAAACCCGGAACTATTTAAATAAAATTGCGGCAGATTTGGGCGTAGCAATTGTGATCTCCAGTCATCAACTGTCTGAGATTGAGCAGATGGCACGCCGAGTGGTTATTATGCAGAATGGCTGCTTAATGACAGAGCAGCGGATTGATGATGAATTAAGTGGTGGGGAATTCTGTGTTACCCTTCATGTTGATCATATTGAGCTTACAAGCGAAGTTGTAGTTAACTTGTTTGGGGATGATCATCATGCATTGGATGATATGCAGACAGAGAAATTATCTAACGGTTTGCATAAGATGACAGTAGCTATTGATGAATGTCAAGTTCCAAAGCTGATTAGAGCATTGTGTGATGCCGGGGTGGAAGTTCATCGGGTGTTGCCGGCACATACGAGTTTAGAGGATAAGTTTTTAGAATGGACAACTACGCGCGGTGAGGTGAGTTAAATTGCTATGGAATGAATGTTTGAAGATAGTAAATAAAAGAATCTTTATTCTTTCACATATTGGTTTTATTGTGATGACGGTACTGTTGTCTTGGTCGTACATCAGTAATCTCCAGGCCAATGTTACGGTGGCTCAAATGGTAGATGCTTTGCTTGACCTATCGGGAATGCTTGTTATTCTGCCTTGGGCGATTGTTTTGTCACCTCTTATTTGGACGGATGAGTATCAATATGGTACTCTGAAACAACTATTCCTGCATACGTCTTCGCGCGCACGGTTGCATGCTGCAAAGATTGCTGCGATGATCTTGCTCATCGTTACGAGTGTAGTTAGTATATTCATTGTTTCTTTGTTATTGAATCTTCTGATGGCTCCACAAAACATGCAATGGGGGGACATGACGGTTGTACTATACTCTATCGGAGCACTCGTATTGCAATGTTGCCTATATGCAAGTCTAGCATCCTTGATTGGCGTGTGGACGAGATCAGCTGCTATCGCAGTAGGCTGCAGCTTAGTGCTATACTTTTTACAGATAATGTTTGGTGGTAGTCTCTTATCGACATCATGGACGCACATTCTATTCATTCATCATGATGATTTAAGTGTCTATTGGAGCACATCACAATCTAAATCGGAATTAGTGGGCTTACCTATGTCGTTAGCGATAGATATCGCCTATATCTTGTTTTTCTTTGCAATTGGACTATGGTTGTTCGTCAAAGAGAGAGGAGCAGACTAAACATAACACGGAGCTAAGAATGAGCAAAATAGGATACAGTTACACTGGTTATACATTAAAGTCAGTCTAACATTTTATCTTCGGGCAGAAACTAGGTGGAGTTCCCCCATGGGACCCCCTAACCGACAACATGAAGACTGTCATGGACGAAGCAAGAACCGCGCATAGGGCTGACAAAATGGAATGTTAAATTCGCTGGGCTTGCTTATGAATTTGCGTAGGGATGACCGTCCTTTTTTTGTTGACAGCCAATTGTTCAGATTAAACGATGCACATACCAGCCGTACACCATCCAAACGCAGTGATATAGGCTAACAGCCAAATAAATGAAAGCTGTCATCGTAATAAGCCACTGATGGAATCGCCGCATGGTGATCACTGGATAGAGGAGCAGGAGGGTAAGGGGAAGAAGCGCTTTCAGGCCATAGAAAGCGAGTATGCTCCACTCATACACTGCGCCTGCAATGGGATTGGCTTCTGTCACCCAGCCAAGCTTAATGCCGATGTCCGTGCAGAGGGCATCGAACAGGCTGAATAAGATAATCGCTTTTATGAAGAATAGAGGCCGATCTTTGATCATCTTCATGACTCCTTTTACTACTTAAGTTCATAGCAGCAGAATGGGTTAATTTTAAGTGTTAGAGATGTTTCGAGTGGATCCACGAGCGATCTATTGCTAGGATATTCATAGATTCATAGAATGATTCGCTTGCTTGAAGCCTTTCTGCAATAGACAAAACAAAGACTTGATCATGAAGGTAGGGCGATGTTGCCAATATAGGATTTATTTGCAATGTCCACTGGAAATATTTCTCTCTATCATCATGGTCAAAAACACGGCAAAGCATGCATCAGCAAGGAGAGTAAAGAAATCAGAAGCATGTAAAAGGATCGAAATTGTTGGCACGCTGGTGATTGCGATATGATCATAATGTAAGCGCTATACTTATATGCAGGAGGAGAGAACAGATGAGCAAAGTAAAGCTGGCATTGATCGGGGCAGGACTGCGTGGCATTAATTATACGAATGTAGCGATTAGCAATCCGGATGAAGTGGAGGTGGTTGCGGTAGCGGACCCTTGGGAGGAGAGAAGGCTCAATTTCCAAGAGGCGCATCAGCTTAAAGACGAGATGTGCTTTACGGACTGGCGTGAGATGCTTAGCCAACCCAAGCTTGCGGATGCTGTACTTGTATGCACGCAGGACAATATGCATTTTGAGCCAACGATGAAAGCTTTGGAGGCAGGCTATCATGTTCTGCTGGAGAAGCCGATGTCGCCTGATCCGGTGGAATGCATAAAGATGGGGGAGAAGGCGAAGGAGCTGGGTCTTGTCTTCTCGATCTGTCACGTGCTCCGTTATACACGGTTCTTCGGTACGATCAAGCACATGATTGAGGAAGGAAAGATTGGAAGACTAATGTCGATTCAGCATAATGAAAATGTGGGCTACTGGCATCAAGCACACAGCTTTGTGCGGGGGAACTGGCGAAATTCAAAGGAGAGCAGCCCGATGATTCTAGCGAAGTCCTGTCACGACATGGACATTATGCTATGGCTTGCAGGCGCTTCCTGCAAACGGATTTCTTCCTTCGGCAGCCTTTCGCATTTCCGAGCAGAGAATGCGCCGAAAGGCGCGCCAAAGCGCTGCCTGGATGGGTGCCCTGCAGCAGATACATGCATCTACTATGCACCGAAGACTTATTTAATTGATGAGCCGAACTGGATGCAGCTAGCGATCAGCAATGACCTAAGCTATGAAGCAAGACAAAAAGCGATCGAGGAAGGCCCTTATGGACGCTGCGTCTACCATTGCGATAATGATGTCGTCGATCATCAGGTCGTGAATATGGAATTTGATAATGAAGTAACGGCGGTATTTACAATGTCGGCCTTTACACAGGAATGCTCCCGTACTATTAAGCTGATGGGAACAGCAGGCGAGATTCGCGGTGCCATGGAGAAGAATGAGATAGAGTGGATTCGCTTTGGACAGGAATCATCTGAATGTATTCATCTTGATACACCTGGCGGGCACGCTGGCCATGGAGGCGGCGATGAAGGCTTGGTGTGGGACTTTATTAAGCTTGTTCGAGCAAATGGCAGCGAGAAAGGTCTAACTTCTGCTGATATTTCTGTGCAGAGCCATCTCATGTCGTTTGCTGCCGAGCATTCTCGCCTTACAGGTGAAGTGGTTTCACTGTCTTCATTTGCTGAGCAATTTGCAGCTCAGGCCAATGCGTGAATAGAGATCATTCTAAAGCGCAGCCCGCAGGGCATTTCCTTTATTTTTCCATTTGTGTTTTTGTTCACAAATCCTTGAATATTTGAACGGAATTGATGAAACATCCCGTTATAGTTTCATTTATAATGCGAATAGAAGGGTTGCTAAACCTAAGGTTATCTTAATACCTGATAGGGATGTGGATTTGTGAACAAGAAAAAGAAATGGTTCCAAAACAAATTTCTGTGGGGGCTCGTCATCCTGATCTTGATTCTGCTGCTATTAAAGCTTCCTGAACAGATGGACAAGAAGGTGTTGATGCCGATGTCCAATCAGCAGCTAGAGACGTTCTTAACAGAGAAGAAGTCTGGATTCGTCTATGTGGGGCGGCCAACCTGTCCGGTGTGTCAGGAATTCGAGCCGAAGCTTGTGAAGGAAGTAAAAGCAAACAAAGCGGAAGTGCACTACTTCAACACAGACGAAGGCCGCAAAGAAAATGAAGAGAAGATGGTTGAGATGCTGAACTCGCTCAATATTTCAACCGTGCCAGCACTTCTTTATATCAGAGATGGACAAGAGGTCGAACGAATCGATGAGGGCCGCTTCTCCAATGAGGATATTCAGCAGTTGATGAACAAGTATATGACTGCTTCATAACTTAACTTGATGATCAATAAAAGACGCTCCATGCGTTTCTATCAGAGGATAGGCTTAAAGTTAGGCCTAATCGGATAGGAAGCAGGGGCGTTTTTCTATGGCATGATGATGAAGCATAAAAAATATCATCCAAGTCGCACCATCATCGAACGGCCTTTTTATAGGTAAGGTAATTTCACTAATCTGTAGTCTCATACATCCTTAGAATCTCTCAATAGTAGGTTGAGGATATGGCATATAACGGATTCATTGCTATGGGATCAGGGTAATAATGGAATGTTATTATATAAACATTTACATATATAATTAATGGAAAGGATGATCATGATGCATATCGAATGGTCGGCCACACAAATGTACAATACCTTAATGGCTGTAGCTGCGGGTGTAGCCTTGTTGCAGCTTGTTCGCTTCGGCTGGCTCATCCAACGAGACAGAACGATAAGCCTTGAAGGGTGGGCCATGGGCTTCGGGGTAAACGGCTTTCTGCTTACGCTGCTTGGCGGGGCGATGACCTTAACCTGGCCGCTTTCCAAGGTCGGTTTTCCGTTTGACGATATTATATTCGGTGAACCCTCGCTTGCTTTCGGGGTTCTGATGCTGGCAGGTGCCATCTTGCTGTGGCGCAAGTCCAACCTGCTGCTCCGATCTGATCAAAAGCAGCCTGGAACCAAGATTACGGGTGGACGAGTGGCTGATGACTTAACGGAAATGACACGTCCCTTATCTTATTTTGCCGCAGCGATTGGCCTTGGACTCATCGCGATCGCCTTTGCAGGGATATACTATCAGCTGTTTGCAGCACCTCCTGAAGAGCCAATATCGGGGCAATTCGCGGATTATCCGCTGCTTGAAGCCAGCTTTATCTCTGGCCTCTATGCTTTAACCGGCATCGGTGCGATTCTGTTCCCATTTGGACTAAACAATCGCAAATCGAAGGTCGTCAAGGTGATCGCGGTCGTATGGACCCTTGCAGGGATTGCCTTTGCACTGTTCGGAGCGATGAATTACTTTACGCACATCGGCTTAATTGTTAATACGATGAATTGATGTTGTAATCAAAGCGGAAATCTAAGTTTACATGGGGCTTCAAGCTTGTACATAGAGCTAGTTCATTTTCCATACATGCAATAACCCCTCGCTTCACCATGAACCAGGTCCGCAGGCTTCCTCTTAGCTTGCCAACCTGGTTCATGGTGAAGCGAGGGGGTTCTTTTTATCGATAACATCGAAGATCCGATTACACGCCAGAGTAAGCCATGAATCCGCCATCTACAGGAATGACCGCACCTGTGATAAAGCCAGAGGTATCCTCATCTGCAAGCCACAGCAGAGTGCCAAGCAGATCCTGAGGCGTGCCGAAGCGCCGCATCGGCGTATGGCTTATGATCTTGTTCGAGCGCTCCGTCAAGCTGCCATCTTCATTCGTCAGCAGGGTCCGATTCTGCTCCGTTAGGAAGAAGCCGGGAGCTAGAGCATTTACACGGATTCCGGCATCTGCGAGGTGAACGGCAAGCCACTGCGTAAAGTTATTGATGGCAGCCTTTGCAGCACTGTAAGCACCTACCTTCGTTAACGGCGAGAATGAGCTCATGGACGACAGATTAATGACGACAGCTCCGGCACGCCCGATCATTTGCTTCGCAAACACTTGGGTTGGAATCAATGTGCCTGTAAAGTTCAGATCCAGCACATGTCTAAAGCCCTCCACCTTTGTATCGAAAAAGGAAGTGACATCAGGGAGCTCCAGATCTTCCTGCCGGAATGTCTCGTGGGTCGTATTGGCGCTGGCATGGTTGCCGCCGGCACCATTGATGAGAATATCGCATGGGCCGAACTGCTCCGTAATAAGAGCGGAGGCCGCTTGCACGCTGGCAGCATCCGTCACATCGCACGATACGGCGATGGCCGTTCCTCCCTGTTGTTCAATCTCTTGGGCAACGGCTTCACCCTTCGAGAGCGTGCGATTTAGAATCGCGACCTTCACGCCTTGTCTAGCCAGCTCTATAGCCATTGCGCTGCACAATACGCCAGCGCCGCCAGTGACAACCGCGACTTTCCCTGCTAAAGAAGGGTGCAGGGGGAGCGCAGCCTTCTCGGATGCAGCTTGTGGATTCCAACTCATACCATGGCCTCCTTTGCAGACTTCGCGGCTTGTGCCACCCGCTCATAGGCATCCCATAGTCCCCACAGGTGCATGATGCCAAGTGCTCGGTCATACAGCCCGTAGCCCGGACGGCACTGTTCTCCCCAGATATGGCGGCCATGGTCAGGCCGGACATATCCCGTAAAGCCGATATTATGATAGGCTTTGACGATGCCTGCAATATCTACCGTACCATCCTGAGTACGGTGTGAGGTTTCAATGAAGTCCCCATTCTCATATACTCGAACATTTCGAATATGGGCAAATGGGATCCGGTCCTTAAACTCATGGATCATCGCAACGATATCATTGTCTGGATTCGCACCGAATGACCCGCTGCAAAGCGTAATGGCATTGGACGGGCTGTCATAGAGGCGGAGCAGGCGGCGCAGATTGTCCTGACAGGTAATAATGCGAGGCAAGCCGAAGACAGACCAAGGCGGATCGTCTGGATGAATCGCCATTTGGATGTCGTGCTTCTCCGCAACCGGAACGACCTTTTGAAGGAAGTATTCAAGATGATCCCAGAGGTTCTCTTCCGTAACCCCTTGATACGCCTCAAACAAGCTCGTGAGATGGGAGAGACGCTCAGGCTCCCAGCCTGGCATCGTCAGCTCGCTGTTTTTATTGATGGATTCGACAAGCTCAAACGGATCCATGCCATGAATGCGGGATTTTTCGAAGAAGAGAGCATTTGATCCATCCTCCATCTCCTTGAACAAATCGGTTCTGAGCCAATCGAAGATCGGCATGAAGTTGTAGCAAATCACCTTTACGCCAACCGAGGCAAGCTTCTCTATCGTCTTGATGTAATTCTCAATGTAGTGATCACGCGAAGCAAGTCCAAGCTTAATGTCTTCATGTACGTTAACGCTTTCAACAACATCCAGATGGAGTCCATACTCAGAAGCCTGCTCCTGAACAGCCTTAATCTTCTCCATCGGCCATTCCTCGCCGGCCGGCACATCGTGAAGGGACCATACGATTCCTTCTACGCCTGGAATTTGCTTAATCTGGCTAAGGGATACGGTATCATTGCCCTTGCCAAACCATCGAAATGTCATACGCATACGTTCACCGCCTCATTAATGGTTGATCCAGCTCATTTGGATCAAGTTCAATCAGCTTACAGGGATGAAATAATTCGGATACGTGGCTCTTAATACTTCCAGATCGGTAATGCTTAACGTCAGATGCTCCTGCATCAGCTGCTCGGCGCCTTTGGCATCGTGCTTCTCAATCAGCTCCGCCATCTTGCCGTGATGCTCATAAAGGTGCCTCCAATCAGAGGAGGCAATCAGCCACAGACGGCGGCTGCGGTTCAAATGGGCATTCATCTGCTGCATGACCGCCCATGTTCCGCTCTTGCGGCAGCCTTCGAACAGCGTACGGTGGAAGGCCTCATCGAGCTCAAACATCTGCTTGCCGTCATGCTTCTCCATGCTTTCGGCCTGTAGTGCTAGATTCTGCTTCAGCCTGCTCATGGCTTCTTCAGGGAAGGATTCGCAGGCTAAGCGAATAACGGCCTTCTCCAGCTGCTCACGCATGAATCTCGCCTCTTCCACATACGCCGGATCGATCAGAGACACCTTCGTACCTCGCTGGGGCAGGACTTGAACGAGTCCCTCCTGTGCCAAGCGCACGAAGCTTTCCCGCACAGGGGTGCGGCTGACATCGAACGCAAGGGACATCTCCTTCTCTGATAGGGAGGTGCCAGGCGGCAAATCCAGATTCATAATGCGCTGCTTTAGCTCGTTGTACACCACATTCCCAGCAGAGTCGGGTGTTCGTTGGAAAGATCCGTTCATCATGATTCACCTTCTTTCAACTACCATACTACCATACAAGTAGTATCGCTGATACCTCTTTTTTTGAAAAATGTTCCTCTTTATCCTTGATCATCATGCTGTTTTGAGCAGGATGGGCGTGTTCTTTCAACGGCATTCGCTTTGAAAGTCATGTTTTCGCTAGTAGTCTCATATAGTCCTACAATGAACAGCGGTTGTGAGTTCAAGACCGACTTAAGATGGAGGAGGAACGGCATGAATCCTTATGTGGGAATTGAAGTAGGGGTAACGAGCATGTACATGTACGCGCAGACGGAGCAGGGGATTATGGAGCGAACGGTGCCCACAGGCAGTGCATGCACCTTCGATTCATTGAAGCAGCATATTCGGTCTTTTATTGAAGAGCTTCCAAGTGAGCCAGCAGGAGTAGGAATTGGCTTGGTTGGTCTTGTTGAAGGCGACCAGCGCGTGCAGTTCAGTGATATGGACATTCTGAATGGTGTAACGGCCGACCAATTTACGGATGGAAAGGTTCCGGTGAGACTGCTTAATGGCAGCTGCCATTGCGGAAACGAGGCCTTATCCAAATAACCGAACGGTAGCATTTATTCTGGCCGATGCCGGTATCGCTTCTCACGTTGTTGTAGACGGGAAGCCGCTGCAAGGAGCATGCGGCTGGTCAGGAGAGCTTGGATACACGATGGTTCCCGTAAGTGGCCGGGTGAAAAAGCTGGATGACTTGGCAAGCAGCGCAGCTATTCTCCGGGAGGCTAAGGTCAGTGCCGAAGTCTTTTTGCGCAAGCTTGAGAAGCATGATGCTCAAGCAGCTTCGATAATCCAGCAGGCAGGCTTCTACTTTGGGCTTGCGCTTACGAACATTATTCACTTGTACAATCCAGATGTGATTGTGATAGGAGGCGCAGCAGCTCAGTATCCTGGCTATTTGGAGCGGGCGATTACGATCGCGGCACAGTACACGCTGCAAGATTTGTTCCAAGCTTGCAGAATCGAGACGGCGCGTGAGGGACATCGCAGTGTTGCGATTGGAGCGAGTGAATATGCAAGAGAGCAGCTTGCATTTGTATAAATGGATAAAGAAGAACATTGGATAGGGTCTGCATGTTAAATAATCATGAAATCCAAAAGATACGCTAATCGTTTGCATCTTAATCTTATCATGGTATACGGTATTACATCTTTGGCTTGTTGCTGCTTAAATGACAGTGAAAGGGGAATGAAACGCAAATGGATACCCAAGTGAAACGATATTATCATTTGAAGCAGAAAAAAAAGGAGCTTGAGGCTGAGCTTCAGGAGCTGCATGAGCAGATCATGTCCTACTGCCAAGAGCAGCAAACGTCGGATATCGAGATTGGCTCTTATCGAGTCAAGCTGGTTCTGCAGGAGCGTAAGGAATACGATGACACGAAATTGTATGAAGCGCTCCCTGATCCTGAGGTGTGGAGGCTTTGTTCTAAGACGGACCCCTCCAAGCTGGCAGGTCTCGTGAAGCTCAATGTTATTCCAGAGGAGAAGCTTAAGGATACGTATACGCTTAAGCCTGTGACTTTGTTGAAGGTAGAGAAAAAGTAGCCGTGCTGCTTATTCAAGCACGAGACAGCTGCACTTTCAGGTTTTTAGATAAACTCTGTTAAATGACCATTGCAGACATTTATATGAAGCCGTTTCATATGATCAATATCAATCAACTCTCGTGTTTATCACTGTTGAGAGTAAGCAGCTTCGCTGGTATATGCATAAAACAAAAGGTCTGCACTAAGGGTTAGCTTAGGTGAGACCTTTTTTCTTTTCATACAATTGATTCTAGCTTCAATCAGAGGAGGGCATCATTCGTTGTGTCAAAAAAGGAGTATCTAGGTATTATCGTTCATTTTGCAAATGTCAGAATAGAGATCACCTTATACTCCTATAACGCGGAGAGGTAAGCTGCGGTGAATAGGGTGGACATTTCGTTACCAGATCGTAAGCATCTCGTTACCCGATCGGCAGCATCTCAATAAAAGTGGTTGCCGCCGAGGTAAGCGGAATATGCTTCATCGTAATGATGCCGACCTTGCGTGGCGGAAGTGGAGGGGCAACTTCAATTTCATAGAAGGTGCCCTTGTTCAGCTCTTCTTGAATGAAATTTTTGACGACACAGGCGACGCCAAGCCCTCTGCGCACGAATTCCACCAGCAGATCCTCGCTGCCAAGCTCGATCTCGGGCTTCATTTCAACCCCTTGCTGCAAGCAGAAATGATCGATATACGATCTTGTGTTGCTCCCTTTTTCAAACAAAATGAGCGGAAGCTGAATCAATTGCTCCCAAGTCAGCGGTTGACTGGCGATATCCTTATATTTGGCGCTGGTAATAAAGCAGTCAATAAGTTCCCAGCTCTCTAAGATCGTAACCTGCTTGTCCGAGATAGGCAGGTTCACAATGCCAAAGTCGATCTTGCCTGCTTTAAGCAGCTGTATTGTTTCTGGCGTCGTTCGATTGGTGACTTGAATATGAATGTTCGGATAGCTTTCGTGAAATTGCTCAAGATAAGGAAGGAGATAGTGCTTGCACAGCGTGTCGCCTGCACCAATACGTATCTCGCCCTCCATCAGCTGATGAAGCTCGGCAAGCTTCCGTTCGCCAGTTCCAATGAGATTCATGGCTTGCTCAATATAGGTATAAAGCATCTGCCCGGCGTGGGTCAGATGAACGCCCTTGGAGGTTCGAAAGAACAGCTGCCCGCCAAGCGCCTGCTCTAGCTGCTTGATATGATGAGTGACTGCTGGCTGGGTAATAAACAGCTGCTCTGCGGCAAGCGTAAAGCTGCCGGCTTTGGCTGTGACATAGAAGACGCGATACCACTCCATGTTTTCGATCATGGCATAAATCCCCTTTATAGAAGGTATTATAAACATTAATTTAATTTATATGAGTAATCCCATTATACTGATCATAGGGAAACAATCTCAAGTATAGAAGAGGTGTGTCAATGACGATTACAGCAATTGTTGGTGCGAACTGGGGAGACGAAGGAAAAGGGAAAGTAACGGATGTACTCGCTGCAAATTCGAAGTATGTCGTTCGTTATCAAGGCGGGAGCAATGCAGGCCATACGATTATTAATGACCATGGCAAATTCGCGCTCCACTTGCTGCCTTCCGGCGTATTCTACCCAGGCGTAACTAATATTATTGGACCTGGCGTAGCTTTTAATATCGGTGACTTTGTAAAAGAATACAAGGAACTGGTATCTAAGGGAGTGCCTGAGCCTATCGTGCGTATCTCAGATCGTGCTCAAGTGCTTATGCCATACCATAAGCTGTTCGACGAACTCGAAGAGGAGCGTCTTGCGGACCGCCAATTCGGTTCCACGAAGTCAGGAATCGCCCCTTTTTATTCCGATAAATATGTGAAGCTTGGCATTCAAGTTGCAGATTTGTTCAACAAGGAACGCTTGCAAGCTCGTATAGAAGCAGCGCTTGAATCCAAAAATATCATGATGGAGTATCTCTACAAGAAGCCAGAGCTTAAAGTAGAGGACATTATGAATGCCGTGCTTGAGCATGCGGACTTCTTGAAGCCGTTCGTATGTGATACGGTAACCCTTCTACATGAAGGCTTGAAAAACGGTGAGAAGATTCTCGTTGAAGGGCAGCTAGGCGCGCTTCGCGACCCGGATCATGGCATCTATCCATACTCCACGTCCTCATCCACGCTTGCCGGCTTTGCAACGGTTGGCGCAGGAGTGCCTCCGCATGCGATTACGCAGGTTATTGCCGTAACGAAGGCCTATTCCAGCTGCGTAGGTGCTGGCCCCTTTGTGGGCGAATTGGAAGGCGACGTTGCCCAAGAGCTTCGCGTTCGCGGCGGCGATGCTGGAGAGTTTGGCGCAACAACAGGCCGTCCACGCCGTATGGCATGGTTCGATGCGGTAGCGACGAAGTATGGCTGCATGCTGCAAGGCGCAACGGAAGTCGTGCTTACGAACCTGGACGTTCTTGGCTACTTGGATGAGATTCCAGTATGCGTAGCTTATGAGGTTGATGGCAATCAATCGATGCAATTCCCAGTAACCGCTGAGCTCGACAAGGCGAAGCCGGTTTATGAGACGCTTGCTGGCTGGAAGAGCGATATTTCCGGCATTCGTACATTCGAAGAGCTTCCTAAGGCAGCGCAAGACTATGTGCTTCGCATTGAGGAATTGATCGGAGTGCCAATCCACAATATCTCTGTCGGTCCAAGACGCGAGCAAATGATTATACGCTAATATAAAAGAAGACCTTCGTTGTCCTCATTAAGCAGGAATGGCGAAGGTCTTTTTGCATGGTTTCTTCATTGCAGAGGTGTCAAATGAAAGGCTTCATCCTTATGCAGCTTTCGATAGTCTCTTGGTGTACAATTGGCCCATCTCGTAAATTGGCGGCTGAAGCTCTGCACATTCTCATAGCCGATGCGATGGGCAATCTCCTCAATCGAATCCTCGGTGGTTAGCAGCAGCCGCTTTGCCTCCTGCTGCTTCAAGATCATAAAGTAATCCCGCAAGGACATGCCATACACGGACTTGAACAGACGATGGCAGTGGCGTCTGCTCATATTAAGCTGCTGAGCGATTAGCTCGGACCAATCGGCATGCAGAAGCTGTTCGTCTTGCTGACTCATAATCACCAAGGCTTCTATATGCTTTGCGATCTGATAGGCAAGATGGTCTTGTTCCGCATGAAGCTTGCCATCCATATTTGACTTCAGGTACTGCTGAATGGTGTCTAGAATCTGGTACAGCTTGAGCATGATCGTAATCTTAGAGAAGCTCTGGCTATAAAGCGCGTCGATGAGTTGATGGATGATGGGCATTAAACGCTTGTTTAGTGGGTGGCGGCTTGTGTAATGCTCTTCATTTTCAGCTGCTAGCAGCTGTAGGAAGTCGTCGTCAGGAACTTGTATATGAGTTACGAAAAAACGCGTGCGGTCTGCTTCCAATGACTCATAGCTATGAATTTGCTTCGGAGCAATGATGAGCAAATCGCCTTGGCGCTGCTTGTACCGAGCGCTGCCAACACTTGCATGCTGGTGGCCCTCCAGAACAACATTTAGTTCAATCAGATTATGATGAATATGGCGATCGAAGGACCAGCCTCGTTCAACGATTCGGGTATGCGTACTGAATAAGTGAGATTCACCGTTGATCGTATCAAACCAACGCTCAGGCGGAAAATGTTCCACGGGGAAACCCTCCTATTAAATGTCCGATTTAGTTAAATTATAGCACAAGAACTGACCGATCTTGTTATGGATGTTGGGTAAGGGTAGCACTATACTTATCCATGTTCAACATAGAGCACACATCAAGGACAACAAAAGGGGGACTCAATCGAATGGCTAAAACGATGGAGTCATTGGATTTCTCAAAATGGTTTGAAGGAGAGCAGGCAGCAAGAATCAAGCCGCTTCGTCTGCTGTCACGGCTGTACAGGGAGCATATGAAGGAGATCGGCTTATCCGCATTCTTCTATGCCATCAAAGCTTCGCCAGTCTGGATTCTGCCACTAGTAACGGCAAATATCATTAATATTGTGACGTATCCGGATCAGTATGGAATGCGGGATTTTTGGATCAATCTCGTTGTTATCTTGCTTGTTATCATGCAAAATATATTGACGCATACGCTTCATGTCAGCTATATAAGCAAAGCGGTGCGTCACGTGGAAGCGGGACTTCGCAGCACGCTTGTGCGCAAGCTGCAGAAGCTAAGCTTGGGCTTCCATGGCGATATTAGCGCTGGGAAGCTGCAATCGAAGGTGCTCCGCGACGTAGAAGCGATTGATTTCTTGTCTCGCCAGATTCTGATGAATATCATTCCGGCGATCATCAACTTAATTATCATTATCGGACTAACACTATACCACAGCTGGATTGTGGCGCTGTTCTTTATTTTCCTGGCACCGATGTCGATTCTCCTCGTGCGCTTCTTCCGGACGAAGATGGCAACGAGGAACCGAGATGTCCGCAAAAATATCGAAAACATGTCTGGACGTGTATCGGAGACGATGGAGATGATTCCCGTCACACGTGCACATGGCCTTGAAGATGAAGAGATTCGAAAAGTCGATCATGCGCTGCAGCACATTCGCGAGCGCGGGCATCGTCTTGATGTGCTGGAGGCTTATTTTGGATCATCAAGCTGGGTAGCCTTTCAGATTTTTCAGGTCGCATGCTTGTTCTTTACCGCATACTTGTCGTATCTCGGCTATATGAAGGTCGGCGACATCGTGATGTACCAGGGCTTTTTTGGGATGATTGTAGGCTCGGTGTCATCCATCATTAATGTGTATCCGAATCTGGTGAAGGGCTTCGAATCCCTGCATTCCATAACGGAGGTGCTTCATTCAGAGAAGACGGAGGAGTATCAAGGGAAGCTGAAGCCAGAGCAGCTTAAGGGCGAATACCGCTTTGAGCATGTTGGCTTCCGGTACCCTGACTCCGACCGGCATGTGCTGGAGGATTTCAATTTGTCGGTAAAGGCCGGAGAGAAGATTGCATTTGTAGGGGAATCCGGCTCCGGGAAGTCGACGATCCTGAATTTGATCATCGGATTCTATAAGCCTCAGACGGGACGTGTATTCATTGACGGTCTCCCCATGGAGGATTGGAGCATGAAGCGATATCGCCAATCCCTTGCGATTGTGCTCCAAAATAATATTCTGTTCTCAGGCACGATTCGGGAGAACATTACCTACGGCCTGCCTCATATTACAGAGGAGCGCCTGCAGCAGGCCATATGGATGGCGAACTTGCAGGATGTCATCGATGCACTGCCGGAAGGCCTTGAGTCTACGGTGGGTGAGCATGGCGGACGATTGTCTGGAGGGCAGCGTCAGCGCATTGCCATCGCAAGAGCACTAGTACGGGACCCGAAGGTTATTATCCTGGATGAAGCAACTTCAGCATTGGACAACGCTTCCGAGAAGCATGTGCAGCAGGCGATGGAGCAGCTGATGGAGGGAAGAACGACCTTTATTGTAGCGCACCGTCTATCTACGGTTCGCAATGCGGATCGAATTGTCGTGATGAAGCGCGGACGTGTTATTGAGATGGGATCCTATGAAGAGCTTCTTGCGCAGAAGGGCGAGTTCTATAAGCTCAAGAATATGTAATAAGATGGATTAGAACAGACTCAAGCATAACGAAGGAAAGGGCGATCGTTATCTTCATGCATCATGAAGATTCACGGTCGCCCTTTTCTCGATCGGATTAACGGCATAAGTCGCACCAAGCTCCAACGCCTTTTGGCGGCGCTCCTCCGCAACCTCAAACACGAAGATTTGGCTTGCCCCCTATGCTTTCACGGCTTGCAAGAGAAGAAGGATTAATATCTCAATATTGACATATTAATTCGTATCATAATTTTAAAAAATCATATTATCCTACGGTGAAGAACCTGAAAGAACTCGAATTCCTTTCGTTCTCATAAAAAATAATGGCATGGACGTGTCGTATGCTCCATAAGATGGATATGAACTTTGATCTTCATGTTTGTAAACGCTTACCACAATAAGGAGGGTGTTTATGAAAAAGAGAATATCGATTCTCTGTGTCATGATGGCCATGCTCGTTATGGTTCCATTGCTGCAGGCTTGCAGTGATTCTGGCGGTTCAGGGGGCAAGGTAGAGCTAACGATGTCGGCTTGGGGCAATCCCGCAGAGCTGAAGGTCTACCAACGGGCGATCGATGCGTATGAGGAGAAAAATAAAAATGTGAGCGTTAAACTTATCCCGATTCCAAGTGACGGCTATGAGCAGAAGCTTATGACCGAACTATCAGGCGGAGCAGGGGCAGACGTCTTCTATGTTGGCGATACGACGATGGCGAAGCTTGTGAAGAGTGAATCGATTCTGCCGCTGTCCGACTTTCTAAAGACCGATGCCAGCTATACGAAGGCTGAGGAATATGCAGAAGGCTTATGGGGGGCAGCGAAGCAGGGGGATGAGTTGTACGGCATCACCGTTGATTGCAATCCCTATGTGATGTACTACAACATCAAGCTGTTTAAGGAAGTAGGACTAAAGACGCCGCAAGAGTATTTTGACGAGGGAAAATGGAACTGGGATACGTTTAAGGAAGTGACGGCGAAGTTCAAGTCCATCAACAAGTATGGATTCGTTCAGGAAAAAGGCTCGCTGCCTATGCTGAACTGGGTATGGTCCAATGGCGGCAATATGTATGACAAGGATGGCAATTATGTCTACGATAAGGATCCTAAGGCACAGGAAGCAATCGCATATATCGCGGATCTGGTGAAAAGCGGCGGGGTAATCTACGGCGGGTCACTGCCAAAAGGCCAGGGCATGGACGCGATGTTTATGTCACAGCAGGTCGCTATGGTAACAGCAGGACGCTGGCTTACTCCGATGTTCAGTGAGAACAAGAGCCTTGAATTCGACTACATTCCTTGGCCTTCCAATACGTCGGAAAAGACGAATCCTTCCGGCATCGCAGTTGCCTATGTGGCGGTAAATAAAAACTCCAAGCAGCAGGAGGAAGCGAAGAAATTCTTGTCCTTCTATGTATCGAAGGAAGGACAAAAGGCACGCCTTGCGGACACGGGCAATGCCGTCCCGTCAGTTGCAGGCATCGATGAGGTGGTATTGGATAAGGGAATTCCAGCCCATGCGGATTATCTCTTAAAAGGCCGTGATACCGGTATCGCCCCAGGATCGCCGCAAACTTATTATGCACAAGTGCCAGGCCTCTCGAATGAAGTAGAAGATCTCTACGATCTCATGCTGCTCGGAAAAGCAAGCGCGGAGGAGACGATTGCCAATATTTCGAGCGTCGTGCAGAAGAAGACAGCGGAAGCGAAGTAAGGCGCTGTGATAGAGGAAGGTGAATGGAATGCATGATCGCAAACGAAAGTGGTGGGGGATTCTCTTCATTATGCCCCAACTGATTGGGCTCCTTGTCTTTTCGCTCATCCCGCTTGTGCTTACCTTCGTGATCAGCATGTCGGAGTGGGATGGCTTTGGAGCGATGGCGTTCGTTGGGTTCGCGAACTTTGCGGAACAATTCAGTGACCCTGACTTTAAGAAGGCTCTGGTCAATACGCTTTATTACTCAGTTTTGACAATTCCTCCGGGCATCGTCCTTGGTCTTCTGCTTGCCCTTGCTATCCATAACATTCGGGGGAAAATGATTTATCGGCTGATCTACTTTATGCCTGTTGTAACGAGCTCTGTGTCCATCGGGGTAATCTGGATCTGGCTCTTAAATGGCGACTTTGGAATTATCAATCAGCTGCTTGGGATGATTGGCATAACAGGCCCCAAATGGCTGACAGACACGCATTGGGTCATTCCATCCATTGCGATGCTGAGCATCTGGTGGGGGCTGGGCTTTAACATGGTAATCTTCTTGGCTGGCTTGCAGGGAATCTCACAGACCTATTATGAAGCTGCTGAGATTGATGGGGCCAGCAGGACGCGGAAGTTCTGGCACATTACCCTGCCGCTGCTGTCTCCAACCACTTTTTTTGCCACGATCATGGCAACCATCGGCTCATTTCAGGTATTTGACCAGGCCTTTGTCATGACGAGCGGAGGACCAGCGAAGGCAAGCTATACGCTTGTGTATCACATCTTCAACCGCGGCTTTGTGGAATCGAACATGGGGGCAAGCGCTGCTGCGGCTACCATTTTATTTCTCATGATCCTCGCGCTGACGCTGCTTCAATTCAAATTCTCGCGGAGGTGGGTGCACTATGAGGGCTGATGCATCAGAAGGCTTTAAGCCTAAGCGTGCTCATGCCGCATTCGCAGGAGGCTCGAGCGGTTCCGCAAAAAAACGTTCCAGATGGAGCCTATCCGGGCTGCTGGTTCATCTCGTGTTGATCTTAGGCTCAGTCGTCATGGTGTTTCCCTTTTTATGGACGGTAAGCAGCTCGTTGAAGGATATCGGTCAGATCTTTATGATCCCGCCTGCTTGGATTCCAGACCCATTTGTCTGGAGCAACTATATCGATACGCTGAAGGCCATGCCCTTTGACATTGCTTACTTCAACAGCTTCTATATTTCCATTGTGGTGGTGGCGGTGTCGCTCTTGACTTGCTCGCTCGCAGCATATGCCTTTGCGAAGATTCGTTTTCCGGGTGCAGGCGTTCTATTTATTCTGTTTCTGTCCATGATGATGATTCCAAAACAGGTCACGATCGTTTCCTTATATGTGGTGATTCAGAAGCTTGGATGGGTGGATTCGCATTTATCCATCATCATGCCTGCGGCCTTCTTTAACGCCTTCGGAGTATTCCTGCTGCGGCAGTTTGTGATGGGGATTCCACGGGACCTGGAGGAAGCCGCGATCATGGACGGCGCCAATCCCTTGCGGATCTATTGGAACGTGATATTGCCGCTTGTTCGTTCAGCATTGGTTGCCTTTGGGATATTTGCATTCAAGGATATTTGGAATCAATTCTTGGATCCGCTTATTTTCCTGAGTACGCCGGAGCGATTTACGGTTCCGCTGATGCTCAATATGTTCAAGGGGTTGTATGTAGCGGATTGGGCCTTAATGATGGCGGGAACGGCGATTTCCGTCATTCCGGTGCTCGTGGTGTATGTCATTGCGCAGCGGCATATCATTGAAGGAATTGCGTTGACTGGGATCAAAGGATGAGTGATGATTCAACAGCATTAAATCGATATATCAAGCCTAAATCCTAGAAGGCTCACAGTTCCGAAGGCTTAAATGGCAGTAGTTTCACACAAGTATTTGAAGCTTGAAGGTGTTTCTTCCATGTCGGAAGAGGCACCTTTTTTACTAAAGAGAGGATACATACCATAGAGACGGAATCATCATTTATGGAAGTCAGAATAACCTTTGAGCATGCTGTTTGTTTGGAAGTGAAGAGATCGATAGATTTAAATACAAAATAATCCATATGGAGAGGTAATGAAGTCTATGTCCATAGGGTTACCCACAAGATTATAATATTGATAATGATTATCATTATTGATAAAAAGGGGTATACCACTAATGATCGACCCTATGTTCGCGGCAGAACGAGCATCCATAACGAATCTACTCAATTGTTATTTGCGAGAAACCGGAGACGGAGAGTGGATCGGCTATCATCCAATGTTTAAGCAAATGCCGATTCTTCGCTTGCTGCTTCCTTCTTTGAATCTAGCGATACTAGCACCTGTACGATACCGCTCCGAGACAGGCCGCCATCGGTTCGACCTGCCGATTTACATGCTGAATCCTGTCCACGAGATTAGGCCGATAAGCTTGGCTACTGTTGCTTCATTATTATTGGAGCAATTATCCGTCGATCAGAGCTCGCCTTATCCAAGAGAGCTGCTTAGGCGCATTCTAAACAGCAACAACCGAATGGCAACCTATCTTCAAGCTCGTATGGGGGATTTGGATTCCCTGTATGAACCGGACCTCAGCTTTTTGGATTATGAACAATCCCTCCTATATGGACATCCCTTTCATCCGACGCCGAAGAGTTGTGAAGGCGTTCAAGCTTATTTCCATCCCTGCTATTCGCCAGAGACCCGAGGACGCTTCCAGCTTCGTTACTTTGCAGCCCATCGTTCGATTGTACAGGAGCGCTCGGAATGGGGACAGCCGGCTTCCGCGCTGATTCGAACAGAGCTTTATCGCGAGCTCGCAAGCCCTGACCTTGATCATCGCTCATCCCTTCAATCCCATATGAAGGCCTATTTAGACCACCCTAGCTATGTCCTTATTCCGGTTCACCCCGTTCAGGCGGAATCGATTCTCAAAGAGCAGCACGTCATCAACTGGCAGGCAGAAGGGAAGCTGATTGACCTTGGCAGGTTGGGGCAGGAGTACTCGGCAACTTCCTCCATTCGCACGGTATGCCGTGAAGCCTCAGCTGTTATGTATAAATGCTCGCTTCAGGTCAAAATTACGAATTCGGTCCGGATTAACAAGCGTGCAGAGTTAGACGGTGCGCTAGAAGCCTGCCGCGTCTTGGATCAAATCAAAGCTCCGCTCCATCAAGTCTATCCTCATTTTCATTTTATAAGAGACGGTGCTTATATGACCTTAAGCGAATCAGCGGAGGGAGAGTCGGGGTTCGAGCTTTTGATTCGCGAGCATCCTTTTCAAGGTGCGGACGGCAAGCGCGTGATCGTTGCGGCTGCATTTACGCAGGACGGCATCCAAGATGAGGAGCCGTTAATGGTACGAATGATTCGAAAGAGTAGAGGTGCGAATAAAAGAGAGAAAAGAACCAGCGCTGGGGTAAGCCGAGCTTGGTTCCGTGCTTACATGAAGCTCACGCTGCATCCGATGGTGTGGCTCTATAACGAATATGGCATTGCCTTGGAAGCGCATCTGCAGAACAGCCTTATTGTGCTTGATGAGGACGGGTTTCCACAGGACTTCTACTACCGAGACAGCCAAGGGTATTACTATGCGCGTTCCATGGTTGAGCGCCTCGAGAAACTTGTTCCCGGTACAAGCAAGAGTTCCAATGTATTTGATGATGCAATCGTTGATGAACGGTTCGGCTACTATCTCATTGTCAATCATATGCTTGGCATGATTCAGTCTTTTGGGGCAGCGGGACTTGTAGATGAGAAGGTGCTGCTGTTCGATCTCTATGAAGCGCTCGAATCTTTGCAGCCGCTTGATCGAATCCACTCAAGCCTTATCCAGACATGGTTACATCAGCCTACAATGCGCGTAAAGGCGAATCTGTTGACCCAATGCTTGGACATCGATGAGCTTGAGAGCGAGCTCGAACAAGCGGTGTACGCGCACATGCCAAACCCGCTGTATCCTATTGGAGCTAAAGCGTGCTTGATCCGAAAGGCCAAGCACATTACGTCACACTGGCGAGAGCAGGTTGCGGCGATTGGTTGAGATGATCGGTGAATGACGATGGATTCGTTCGAATCAGACAAGGAGACAACGTTCGTGATGATAGATCGGAATAGATCACCAGAAGCAACAGCACGCAGAAGAGTATTGCGACAGCTGATTGAGGCCCTTATGTTTGAAGGCGCACTGATTCCCAGCATTGTGTATAGAGAAACAGCCTCTGATGGGCGCACCTATAGTAAACCGAGCACTGAACCAATCAAAGAAGAAATCAAAGAAACAATTGAAGAAACAATTATAAAAACAAGCGGTGGAATATCCTCTTCTTTCCCGTCGAAAAAGCTGCTGCTAGAGCTGAACGGAATCAATGACAGAGGAGAACCTGTAGCCTACAGATGCAGGGCCAGAACAAGGTTCACATTTGGCTGGATTCAATTGTTAGCGGAACCGGTCCTGCGGATAGAACATGGAGCCTCGAAGGAAGCAGAAGATCTATCTCTATTCATCAAAGAAGTGCTGGGCCATTCGCAAGTTTCTCATTCTATTCTGCCATCATTCTACGAGGAGATCGAAGCGACTTTCCGCAACGAACGTCATCGACTGACAGAGGGCCGTCCGTGGAGAGCGCTGCTGGAGATGCAGCTTGCTGAGATTGAAGCCCAGGCTGCAGATGGACATCCGTATCATCCCTGCTTTCGCTCTCGCATCGGCTTTGAGCTGGAGGATCAGCGGGCTTACGCTCCCGAATACGGCCCAACCTTCACCATAATGTGGGTGGCGGCTCCTCAAGATGAAGTTCACATCCGGGTACGGGACGGTCAGACGTGGGAAGAATTTATCCAAGAAGAGCTTTCAGAGGAGGAGCTTGCGCAATTTCATGAGCAGTTGGTCTGCGAGGGGGTAGATCCAGCAAAGTATCGGTATTTGCCTGTACATCCTTGGCAATGGCAGCGCTATCTCTCACAGACATGGAAGGAAGCTATACACCTTGGAACATGGATCCCCCTTGGACGAGGTCAAGACCGTTATCGTCCGCAGCAGTCGATTCGTACGCTCACCAATAGGAGCGGAAGCTGGAAGGCCGACCTTAAGCTGTCGCTTCATATTGTAAATACCTCTTCCCTGCGTGATCTTACGCTCCACTCTGTCGCATCTGCACCGGATGTATCGAGCTGGCTTCAGCAAATCGTAGCTTCGGATAAATATTTTTCCACCCAGACAAAGGTTGTCCTGCTTCAGGAATACGCGGGAATCTCCTATTTGCCCGCCGAAGGAGCTGCCAGCGCAATCTGGCGAGAACCTGTGCAAAAATATTTGGCGGAAGGTGAGGATGCCTTCCCCTTTCACGCGATGCTGGCTGTACGCCCGCAGGGTGAACCTGAAATTGCACCTTGGCTGAAAACGTTCGGCGTGGAGCGGTGGTTCCGCGAGCTTATTCGCAAGAGTGTTGTGCCTGTTGTGCACCTGCTCGTTGCTCACGGCATCGTGCTGGAGTCGCATGCTCAGAACATGATTCTTATTCATCAGGAAGGCTGGCCCGTAGGGGTGGCCTTGCGTGATTTTCACGAAGGGGTTGAATACTATCCCCCATTTCTGAAGTCCCCGGAGCTGGTGCCGAACTTTGCGGAGCTCTATCCAACTTATAAAGATGGCAAGCCAGGGGATTATTTCGAAATGGAGAGTGTGGAGAGCTTGCAGGAGATGATGATCGATGCGCTGTGGTTCATGAACATCGGCTATCTGATTATGCATATTGCCGAATATGTCTCCGAATCCTCCCATACTTCGGCAGCAGTGGAGGAGCAGCGATTGTGGCAGCAGGTCGTCCAAGAGCTGTCGGACTATCGAGAGCAGCATCCAGAGCTGGAGGATCGTTTTGTTCGCTTGAACCTGCAAGCTTCTTATTCCTGCATTGAACCTCTCGCACAGAAAAGAATGTATGGTCAGGTGGTCACCGCCCCGCGACAAGCGCCGAATCCTTTGTTTTGGGCAAGCCGCAAGGAAAGAGAATGGGAGCATTTAAAGGAGGATGAAGCGTGTTTACCGTTAATCATCAATTGATTTCTAAAGCAGAATACAATGCGCTGATCGAAGCATACCACTTGCTCGAGCCCTTCCAAACGAGCAAGCATATCTGCTATGCCATTTGTGCCACAGATGCGGCGATGGTCATTACGATGGTTCAGCTCATTCGGGAGCATGGACACTCCGTTCTACTGCTGTACGGTGAGACTCCACTTGATACAGCTAGGGAGCTGTCTGCAGAAGCGGGCTGCAGGTGGCTGTTCTACGGCTCCGTGCGCGAAATTCATCCGATTCAATCCACAGAGAAGCTTCGCGGTGCTCTCCCAAGCTTGTATCAATTCAGCTCTGGGACAACAGGCGGCCCTAAGCTGATCGGCCGAACCTGGACTGAAATTGAGAAAGAGATTGCCGCCTATAATGAGGTCCTTTATCAACATGGCTTAGGGGATTGCGAGCCGGTCATTTTGACCTCGATTACCCATTCCTTTGGCTTGATCACAGGCGTGTTGTCTGCGCTGCAGCGCGGCGTGGAGCCTTTTATATGTCAGAGCAGCAATTCGAAGTACATGCTTCAATGCATGCTGAGCCGACCGAAGCATCTTGTCTATGCCGTTCCCACCCTGCTTCAACTGCTGCTGCCTTGGCTCACGCATGGCATTGCGGCAGGACACCGCCTCCATGCTGTGATTTCCTCTGGGGCTCCGCTCCCATTGAATGTGTACCAACTATTGGATGAACAGACAGAGCGGCTGATTCAACAATATGGCTGCACGGAGACCGGCTGCGTAAGTCTTGCTGTTGGCATGAAAGGCTTTGATGATCTTGGGTTTGCGCTCTCTCATATCAAAGTAGAAGCTTCGTCCTACCCAAGCGAATTGATGCTGACAACCTGCAGTGGGAGGGAGATTCGTTCTGGCGACCTTGGCACCGAAGCACCGGACGGCAGATTGAGATTTATCGGTCGATTGGACGATCTGATTAATGTGTCGGGTCTAAAGGTGCACCCGCTTGAAGTGGAGCATGTCATTGCTCGAATGGAAGGCGTGCAGGAGGTCGTTGTTTACCGTGGGCAGCA
The DNA here is from genome assembly GCF_015558675.1 of Paenibacillus sp. 1001270B_150601_E10. Lineage (GTDB taxonomy): Bacteria > Bacillota > Bacilli > Paenibacillales > Paenibacillaceae > Paenibacillus_B. The sequence continues at coordinate 285,211 of NZ_JADMOL010000002.1, forward strand.
TCTTGTCACAGGCGACAGCGTAAAGGCGATGGTTGTAGGCGACCACACCGTAACGGAGGACAGCATCCGGGCTTGGTGCCAGAAGAGTCTGCCGACTTATAAGGTGCCTTCCGAGGTGGAACTTGTGCAAGAGATTCCCCGCTTGCCATCTGGAAAGATCAGCCGCAGGCTGTTGATACAAGGAGGATTAGGATGAGAAGAGAAGAGCTGAAGGATAAGCTGCTCATGCTTCTATTGGATAAATTCAATTTAAGCGTAGAGCATGCAGAGGAAGGCTTGCGATTGAACGAGGATTTGCGAATTGATTCCGTTATGATTATACAGCTCATTGTGTATATCGAATTGGAAATTGGCCTAGAGGTGCCAGATCATACGATTGACCCGCGAGCCTTTGCCACGCTTGGCTCCGTGCTTGACTTTATGATGGAATTGACACCATTGCCTGCCGGGATCGAGAACAGGGGGTAATGGGTGATGATAAAAGGCGAGGAAATCAGCATTAAGGTTCACTGCATCATCAGCTGCTTGTGTGAAGCGATTCGGGAGCAAACATCCATTGACTATCGTCCCTTCTATTTTGGCTTGTGGGACGCGCCATTCGATGTAACAGAAGAAGGGGAGTTTACGTATTACCAGCACGATCTCAACCATGATCACTATTTCAAACATTACGAAGCCCTGTTCGGCGCCAAGGTTCACGAATGGTACGACCATTCTGTAGGAAGCGATACGAATTTCGCTTACCTTCAGCAGCTGGTAAAGGAAGCCCATTCGGAACGATACGTCGTTGCTCAAATCGATATGTCCTTGATGCCTGAACGGGAAAATAAGTTTAATCAAAAGCCGTTCCCGCACTTTCTGATTCTAAGGAAGACCTCGAATCCAGATGAATGGGATATGATCGATGCTGACTTTAGATGGAGAGGGACGATGCCTGTTGAGAGAATTCGGGAAGCCTTCATCGGCAATGCGTTTGGCGGAGGCTTCTACGTGGAGGCTTATGAGCTTCTTGAAGCAGCGCCTGAAGCGGTGGACAAGTACTTTGATGCTGTATTCCAACATGAAAACACGCTGACCATTCAGCTCAAAGCGGTGGTCAAAGATATGGGATATGGGCACCACGGAAGATCGATCGAGCAGCTAGCTAGATCGGTGCGCCAGCTTCCAGTACTCGCCATCCGCAAATACAGCTATGAGCATGCGCTCATGTACTTTTTGGACGAGACGGATGAAGATCAAGGCTCCTTTGAATCTTACTGCGACATGATTGAGGAACTCGTTAAAGGCTACCATCAGGTACAATACTTGGCGATCAAGATGGGAATGACGAAGAACGGCAAGCAGCTTGCACTGGTCCTTGAGAAGCTTGAAGAGATGGATGAGACCGAGACGAGGATCAAGCAGGAGGTCTATCGGCTCTATCAGATTTGGCATCGACAGAAGTTAAAACATTCGCAGCATACCATTTGCTCTTGAGAGGAGCCTGCCCGATGAAATTTGCCATATGTACTATTTCCTTTCGCCATCAGCTGATCTCCTTCACAGAGTTGATGCGATTTGCTAAGGAGCATGCCTATCAAGGCATAGAGCTGTGGGGTGTTCATGCCGATCAGCTTTATGAGCAGTATTTGTCCGGCAGCTCAAAAGATCCATCGCTGCACAGAAGCCTCGCGCAGGAGGGGCTTGAGATCTCCATGCTGAGCGATTATCTGGACATCTCATCGCATGAAGCCTTTCCAGCAGCTCTTCGCAGATGTGATCATTTGATTCAAATTGCACAGTGGCTTGAGGTGGATCGCATTCGAACCTTTGCCGGGAGAAAGGGAAGTCTGGCTCTGACACCGATGGAGCGAGCAAGCTGTGTGCGCAGGCTCCAGCAGCTGTGTGAGCGATGCCGGCGAAGCGGGATCAAGGTTGTGCTTGAGATTCATCCCGGAACGCTAACCGATTCTCTCGAGTCAACGACGGCGCTGCTTGCAGAGACCGGCTATGACAATGTAAGGCTGAACTTTGATGTCCTTCATGCATGGGAATATGGACGGGACGTGCGGGATACGCTTCAGCGACTGAAGCCGTGGGTGGATTATTTCCATTTGAAAAATGTAGCTTTACCGCACCAAGTCCATATTTTCGAGCCATCCAATATTTATTCAGCTTCAGGAACCCGTGAGGGCATGGTGCTGCTTCGAGAGGGTGTCGTCGATTATTCAACGATTCTCGATTACGCCAAGCAGCTGGACTGCTATGCATCCGTTGAATGGTTCGGTCCTTCACCGCTCAGCGTCTTGCGTGAAGAAAGCTGCTGGCTCCAGTCATTTGCTGGCAAGGGAGTTCCTCAAGCCCAAGTGGTTCAAGTATAAGGACAAAGCCGCTCTTGATTTGGTATACCCCCATAGGTATAATAAGTGTAAACATACCCCTAAGGGGAACATCAAAAAAGGATGATGGAGATGACAGGACTTCTTGTTATGCTAGCCGTTGTCTTGATCAGTGGAGTGGCATTGTACCGCAATCACAAGGTAAATCAAGAGATTCAGCTTGCTGACCCCGATCAAGTATGCCGCCAGCTTGCTGAGGAGCACATTCAGATTCTGGATGTGCGGGATCCCTCTGACTATTTGGAGGATCATCTGCCGAACGCCGTGAACATATATATAGGAAGATTGCCCTATGTGAGCAAGAAGGAGCTTCGCCCTGAGGATGACATCCTTATTGTGTCTTCTTCCAAGAAGCATGTGAAGCGCGCGACCAAGATCTTGCATCAATCCGGCTTTCGGACAGCCGGCAGTCTAGTATGGAACGATACCAAGGATTTGCCTTGCAAGGGGAAGAAAGCAGCATAATGTAGATAGGCAAAAGGCGAGTGCTGAGGCACTCGTTTTTTTGTGTTGTGGTTGTTAATGGAAGGGATATACGATCATTGTTATAATAAAGTGGCAATGGATATTCTAGATTGGTTTAATACTATTTGAAAAAAGTATATGAGCGCTACATTAAAGAAATAGGTATTATGGTGCGAATGTATAGTGCACATGATTTACTAGGGAGTTTCGCACCAAGTTTTATCCATAATATTGCTATATTTCCAAAACAAAAGATGAATTTCTATAATTTATGACTAAGGAAATCACTGCATTGATTGTTTTAATCAAAAACTTGTGTACATTACTTGTTTTTGACTGATATTCGCTGTCGCACCTCACGTAGGTGCGTGGATTGAAATCACACTTTACGGATGTTCAAGCCTGCCTGCTCCCAGTCGCACCTCACGTAGGTGCGTGGATTGAAATTACCATAGGTTATCTCGAACGCCCTCACCGATCGTCGCACCTCACGTAGGTGCGTGGATTGAAATTTGATGTTAGCCTTGGTCATTTCACTATCTGTACCCGTCGCACCTCACGTAGGTGCGTGGATTGAAATCTGTAACGAAAGAATTAATTCAACGTTTGCAGAAAGTCGCACCTCACGTAGGTGCGTGGATTGAAATGATTTTCCTTTGCCTATCGAGGTTTTTGGTCTTCAAGTCGCACCTCACGTAGGTGCGTGGATTGAAATCATTATTTCAGCATAAGCGTACTTTAGAGTATACGGTCGCACCTCACGTAGGTGCGTGGATTGAAATATCGCACCAATCAGAGGCGTTTTCCCATTTTTCCGAGTCGCACCTCACGTAGGTGCGTGGATTGAAATTATTTTCTCCTCATCGCTTTTCGCGAGCTTGTCGTCGCACCTCACGTAGGTGCGTGGATTGAAATATACGAATCATGTCATCCAACTCATTGATAATGTCTTGTCGCACCTCACGTAGGTGCGTGGATTGAAATCCTTCTGATCAGGCAAACAATCCGATTCAGTTAGTGTCGCACCTCACGTAGGTGCGTGGATTGAAATCTTACACCAAAGCTATTGTCCTGCCCTGAACCCAGTCGCACCTCACGTAGGTGCGTGGATTGAAATTGCATGAGCGCCTCCTAAAAGTGCGAAGACTCGGACAGTCGCACCTCACGTAGGTGCGTGGATTGAAATTTTGATATAACGATAGGCCGAAACGCAGATCCAGTCGCACCTCACGTAGGTGCGTGGATTGAAATCTGTAAGTGGAGTTATCAAGGAATCTAGTTATCGTGTCGCACCTCACGTAGGTGCGTGGATTGAAATGCCTATCTCGTATAAAACCTTTGCGGCTCCAGCTGTCGCACCTCACGTAGGTGCGTGGATTGAAATCGTATTGAGTACGCATAATTTTCGTTATACGCCCGTCGCACCTCACGTAGGTGCGTGGATTGAAATAATAAACGATCTGCACAAAACCAATGACAGGATGATAGTCGCACCTCACGTAGGTGCGTGGATTGAAATGTTGGCATATAGACTGATACAGGACGATCTAAAATGTCGCACCTCACGTAGGTGCGTGGATTGAAATATACTCAACCTTATGGATCAACACCATGTCATTAGGGTCGCACCTCACGTAGGTGCGTGGATTGAAATATACTCAACCTTATGGATCAACACCATGTCATCAGGGTCGCACCTCACGTAGGTGCGTGGATTGAAATTTTAACTGCATCTCCGACTTTATCAAGGTTGAAAGCGTCGCACCTCACGTAGGTGCGTGGATTGAAGTCACTGTCTAAGTTGGAAGGAATGTTGAATGCTCCGTCGCACCTCACGTAGGTGCGTGGATTGAAAGCATAGGATGGGCCCAAAGGGAGTTTTTTTCATGTCGACCTCATATGTAGGTTCATCATTTGATAAAAAATATGATCTGTAGTGTTCAATTTTTAAATTCGAAGAAGATATTACGTTGTGGTGAATTTTCAAGATATTAAAAGGAAAATGAGATGGGTAAAAAGAACTATCAATATCAGTAGTCTTTAATGTTTAATAGCGTAGACGCCCTTAACTTACAGTTATTGTAAGTAGGGAAAAAAGCATAAAGAAAATGAGGTGTCATTATTGACCAAAGATAAGAGCGAGATGGAGCAGCTATATGATCTTGTGAACCGGGTGACGGAACGTCACAAGCAATGGCAAGAAGACTTCGATATAATTGTGGTCACTCCTATGTTTGGTGGGAGCAGTACTCCTGGAGATGTGGACGAGCAGTTCCCAATTCGCAGTTCCTCGGTTCGCGGCCATTTGCGTTTTTGGTGGCGTGCGACAAGAGGGGCTCGATGCGAGAATGAAGTGGATTTAAAAAAACGAGAAGCTGCTATTTTTGGTGATACAGATCAACCAAGCCGTGTGAAAATTTGGGTTGAGCATCCAGAAGATTCGCAAAAGTTTAAACCCCAATCCATCTTAAAAAAAGAGGGTAAGAAAACAAGGTTTACAAAAGACTTATCCGACAATGTCTATGACTACGACTATGCCTATGTCTTATTTCCTTTTAGAGATGGTAAGACTTCAAAGCATAATACTCGAAGTCAGTTTTCTAACAACAATTCGCTATTGAATGATAGAAATGCAGCACCATACTATTATCCGAATTACCAATTTAAGCTATGGATTAAGTATCATATTGAGAGTCCGATGGAGGGTATCGGAAGCGATGAAGTACGAACCCATGAGCTTCAACGTTACAAAGAGGAGATTTATGCTGCATTATGGGCGTGGATTAACTTCGGCGGAATCGGAGCAAGAACCCGCAGAGGTTGCGGGAGCCTATATTGTCCAGAATTCTCACCTAAGCTAGGACAGTGGTTCAAGAATGATAAAGATATAGCTAATTGGTTCAATAATGGACTGGAAAAGTATAAGATTCAGTTACTGTCTAGGAATGAAATCCGTCCTTGGACAACGTTGACTAGCCAAATATTGCTTCAGCCGCGCAAGCAACCTATTACTTGTGCATGGTTGCAGACAATCAAAGCTTATCGTGAGTTTCGATCCCGAAGACCAGACCGACAAAAAACAACAAGGCGCCCAGGAAGAAGTTACTGGCCAGAAGCCGATTCGATCCGCAAGCTGACGGGCATGGCCGTGCAAAAGCACAAGAAACCACTCACCATTTCCGATGCCCCTGAAGATTATGCATTTCCAAGAGCAGTGTTTGGCTTGCCTATTATTACGCACTTCCGAAGTGATAGCAAAGACCAAAGAATAGAAAAACATGAGAGAGAACCGTATACAACCGAATTGAAACCTAAAAAGAAAGACAGGCTGGCCTCTCCCCTTATTACGAAATCGATTGCTGTAAGTCGGGAACAAGGTTATGGAGCAGTCATTATCCTTAAGCAGCCTGAACTTGGTGAGCTTGAATTGTCCATTGCAGATAAAGATGCTAAAAATCATGATAACGAGGCTATTACTCGTGATGTTGAAAAAAAACTAAAGGACAATGTTATCAATGATCGGCATATCTATACCCCTGTTGTTACCTATAACCATTTAGAGAATAATCCTATGGTAAAAGAAGTGGAAGTATATAAATCTACTGGAGAAACCTATAAATCGGCTATAGACGCATTTTTGGCTAGTAAGGAGATCAAGAGATGGAAGACGTCAAATTACAACAACAGAAAATAATCATGCTTTGTTCCATAGGGCCTGTCCAGGAGTTCATTGCACAAGCACGAAGAACTCGCGATCTCTGGTTTGGTTCCTACTTGCTGTCTGAATTAAGTAAAGAGGCTGCTCTCCAGCTTGCACGTTATGGAGAGCTTGTATTTCCACGGTTAATTAATGAATATATGAACATAGATGGATTTAGCGGTTCTGCTCAGGGAGAATTGCGAGTTGCGAACAAGCTGCTTGCTATTGTAGTAACAGCAGACCCCCAAAAAGTGGCGTGGCAAGTGCGTCAATCGGTAACAAACAAGTGGCTGGACTATGCGCATAAAGCAAAAAAGCTTTTAGGTTCAAGTATTAATCAAGGCATGTGGGATCGTCAGGTCAAAGACTTGATCGAGTTTCAGGCTGTATGGGTTCCGCTGTCAAATGATAATCAATATCGTGAGACAGTAGCACGAGCCGAGCAAATTCTAGCCGCACGTAAGACCTTACGAGATTTCAAACAGCATGAGTTGGGAAACAATTTGTTTGGAGAAAAGAAGTCCAGCTTGGACAGCGGACGGGAGTCTGTGCTGTATCCTGAGAAAGCTGATATTTATATGCGCTACGGTATAGGAGAAAAGGAGGCGCTAGACGCGATATCCGTTGTAAAGAGACTCTCCTTCCATCTTACGAAGCGTAAAGACCATTTCCCATCTGTTTGTGAAGCTGCATTCAAGCCTTTTCGAAAAAGCTTAATGCTGAATGATGAAGCACATCAGTACGTAAAGGAATATTATTTAACCTTGCGCAGCAGGTTCAAGAATAGATTAGCATTTGAAGACAATGACATTGATCGTTATGATTTCCGGTTATTCTACAAGAGCAGTATTGAAGACTATATAGATAATTATGTTGCAGAAAAAGGTCTAACGCCAATGCTGGCTGATGAAAAACAAGAGGTTTTATCTTTTTTTAAAGATCAACTGGATAAGTTGTACCAGAAGTTAATGATTGCAGGAGTTCAGTTTACTCCTTACTATGCTTTCCTGCTTGCAGATGGAGACCGAATGGGTGAACTCCTCGGTCGTATGAAGAACGTTAACGAGCACCGGAGGCTTAGTGAAACATTGTCTCAATTCGCCTTAAGCGCGGAGAAGATCGTTCATAATCATGATGGCGAACTCATCTATAGCGGCGGGGACGATATCATGGCTTATGCTCCGCTGGACCAATGCCTCGAATTAAGTAATCAATTGCGACAGGCATTTCAGCTTGCAATGGAACAAATAGTACCTGAAAGCAACATAAAACCCACCTTGTCTATTGGTATTGCCATCGTTCATATGCGCGAACCACTGGAGGATGTTCGTAGGTTTGCCAAGCAAGCTGAGCGTATGGCAAAAATCAACAAAGATGAATTGTCGATCATTTACCAGAAGCGTAGTGGTGGTGATCAGATGAGAGTCAGCATGCCTTTCTCTATTGATCCAACGGAGAAGGTGTTAAGGCTGCAAGCATTTTATCGACAATATTGGATCTCCGCTCAATTTGGGTTTGGTCTTCGAGCAATATATGAGCAGTATTCGCGGATGTTCGGAGAGTCGCAATGGGATATGCCTGAACCGCAGCAGAAGCTGCTTATCTGGAAGGAAATTGTACGAATAGCACTGAAGAAAGCGCCATTCAACGAGTCCAAACAGTATATAGAGCAGCAGGTTCTACCATGTCTGAAAACAATTTACGATTCTAGCGAAGATGGTTTGAAGCAGTTGAGGATGCTGGCGGATCTAATGATTCTGGCAGTAACGCTAGAAAAGGCAGGTAATGATCAATGAATGTATTGAAAATACGACCTATTGATCCCTTGATGATCAGAGACGGCAGGCCATTTGAGGCAGCGCCCGGTGTAAGAGCGCACACGATGACTGATGTTGTACCTAGTACCTTGGCAGGATCGATTCGAACCTTGCTGGGTAAGGTCAGCACTGATTCCAGCCTATCGGAAGAAGATGTTAAGCAATTAGAGCATAAGAATCTTCATCGAATAGTCGTTCGTGGACCTCTTTATGAATACAAGGGGATTGTTTATTATCCAATTCCTCAAGATGTCGGCTTCTATACAGATAAAGACAGCGGAGAGCTGTGCGTCAATATTCGTAGACCTGCCTTGTTGAATGAGGGCGAAGGGTATTTCGGCACTGGGCGAAATGGGCTGTATGATCAGATGTGGCCTGCACTAAGTGCCCACAAGCATAAGCCTGCAATGAGTAGTCCTTCCTATATGTCAGCGGAATGGATGACTAGATGGTTGTGTGACCTGTTGACAGAGAAAGATTGGCGCAGGGAACTGAGTCGATGGGACAGAAGGGCTAAGACCGTAGATATGAGCAAGCAGTTAGCACAAGATGATAGCAGCGAAAAGGGGAAAGCAGGTTTAAGCTTTGAGGATACAGATCATTTTTTGTCATCGTTTCCTGTACAGGAAACCGTGCATACAGCTATTCAGCCTGATTCTCGTACAGCTAAGGACAAGATGCTATTCTCTACAGAGTCACTTATCCTGCCGGATGGAATGAACTTGTTAGCAGAAATAGATGTAAAGCTTGCTCATCTAAAATGGCCTGTCGATTTGTCAGAGATTCATTCATTAGGAGGCAAAAGAGGTCTAGCACATTTTTATGAGACGGAGCAAGCCACATATTGGTCTTGCCCGACTGAAATTCTGGATGCATTGCACGATGCAGGGGATCCTTCCTATATTCGAATGGTTCTTGCTACACCAGCGTATTTTTCCAAGGGATGGCTTCCAGGAGGGTTTAATGAACAGCTTGTATATGAAAATGCCTGGGGATCAGGTGTAGACCTGCAATTGTGCTGGGCTTGTGTGCCGCGTTGGCAACCCGTATCGGGCTGGCATCATCACTTGGAGGAAAAATCGGTGCGTCGAATGGTGCCAGCTGGAAGTGTCTATTTCTTCAAGGTGTTGAAGGGAGATGCTCAAGACTTGGTAACTAAGAACTGGCTCAAGTCCGTATCCGATCTCAATCGCAGAAAAGAAGCTTTTGACAAGGATGATGGATTTGGCTTGGCGCTGTGGGGACTGTGGAGTCCCATGATTTTAATATAAATAAGGAAGGGATTATGGCATGAAGAACAATAAATTATATTTTATCCATTGCTTGTCACCCGTACATGTGGGAACAGGACAAGGGGTTGGACTCGTAGATATGCCGATTATAAGAGAGCGGATAACGGAATGGCCATTTATTCCGGGCAGCAGTATGAAGGGCGTGTATCGGGAACATTTTCATTCCAGGCAGTCTCAGCGCTGGATAGAAGCTGCATTCGGCACTTCTAATGATGAAGAGGGGAATGCAGGGGCGATTGTGTTATCAGACAGCAAATTGCTTGCATTTCCTGTATCGAGCAGATATGGGACATTTGCCTATGTGACCTGTCCATTGGCCATCAAGCGAATGATTCGGGAAACGGAAGCGGCAGGCATCACAATTCCCCCTATCGATATCCAGCAGTTCGAACAAATCTTGGATATCAAGACCGATGAAGGAGACGAGAAAGCTCTCGTAACACGTTCAAATAAGACTTGCTCAAAACGTTATATCTATTTGGATGAATTCAAATGCATAGGGGAACAAGATGATTCAGCCGATCTAGATAACTGGGTAAGCTGGTTGTCTCAACAATTATTCTCGGATGAACTGTCGAGGAGTATGTTTACCGAGCGCTTTGTTTTAGTATCGGACGATGCATTTCAATATTTTGTTACGATGTGCTGTGAGACGATGACGCGTATTCGTATTTCTTCTGAGACGAAAGCAGCGGAGGCAAAGGCTTTATGGACGGAAGAGTATCTCCCGGAGGAGTCTGTATTATATGGAACTGTATGGTGCGATAAGGTTTATGGTTCTTCAGCATCGATTACGCCGCAACATTTGCTGGACGCGTTAAGTGGAGATATAAGTTTGCAAATCGGTGGCAATGCAAGTGTAGGCAAGGGGCGTGTGTGCTGCCGTTATGCTGAGGGGGATGGCAGATGAGATCCACAGACCATCATTATGCGAAAGTAGCCTATAACGGTGTCCTGAACCAATCACAGTCAGGGGGGGCTCAGGCTTATGGGCGGCTGTGTCACAAGTTCCCATCGATGGTAATGCTAAACGGCTTACGGCTTACGATTGCTTATTTTCGGAGCAACAATAAAGAGCAAGGTGAAGCTTATAAGGCTTACTTAAAAGATTTGGGGCAAGCACTGGAAATACAGGACTGGGAACAGGAACTCCCTGAACAGAGCGCGGAATACAGACAATTATCTCGAAAGGCTCTGCGAGCCTCTATCTGGTTTAAACGATATGCGGAAGCTATTCTCAAAGTAGAGGAGGCAGACGAATAGGATGGGGGCAGAACATTCAGCAGGCGGAATGAACGCTTTCCTGGAATTGACGAAGTTAAATGATGACTATAGAAAGCGGGGAGTTTTAAAAGCATTTCTTGAAGGGGCTGGAGATGGTAAACGAAGCTTCTATATTCAGTTGATCGAAAAATATCGCAAAGAATGGACACTAGTTCCCGAATGGTACAGCCAGAGAATGAAGCGATATGAAACTTCTTTGACACATTCAAGCTACACACGATTTATCGTTCAGAATCAGTCGGCACTCGTTATGGGGCAAGGACAGTCGTCCATATTAGAGACACATGTTACTTTGCATCGCATTTACGGAGTCCCCTACCTTCCCGGAACGGCAATTAAAGGGGTGACAGCTCATTATTGCCATCGGTATGTAGGGGAAGAACACGTTGAATTTCGTATAGGAGGCAAGTATTATAATCTTCTGTTTGGCTGTGAAGATCAAGCTTCTCGAATCCATTACCATGATGCTTTTCCTACCGAAGATACGATTGGACAAGCTCTTGTTCTGGATGTCATGACTCCTCACCATCATGAATATAACCTGAATGGTGAATCCATGAAGCCACCACGTGATGACGATTCACCTGTTCCGATCCCTTTTCTTTCGGTAAGAGCGGACTTTCAGGTGCTGCTTTCATGTGAATCGGTTAATGAAGACAGTGTCGCATTGCTGGGACTTGCTCAGAAGCTTGTTGTAGCTGCCATGGAACATGAGGGGATTGGTGGTAAGATCAATGCAGGATATGGCCGCTTTAAAAAAGCTGCTGAACTCTGATGTATTTATTTTTCCCATGAAAGAGGTAGCCTTATGGAGAAGGAGATTATAAAGAAGATCGATCATCAAGAGACCATTCGAAAAATTGCACAGAATTATGAGCAATTGGAGTGCTCGATTGTAAGCCAGCTGCGTCTTAGCTGTGACCATCATTATGTAACCATCGGAAGTTTTAGGGAAGAAGTATGGCAATCGCTGTTTGAACAAATTGTTCCTAAGAAGTTTTCCATTGAGCGTTCGGTCTTTATTATCGATTCGAATGGGCAAGTATCCAAAGAAGTCGATTTGATCATATTTGATGAGCAGTATACGCCTTATATATTTAACTATGGGAAGATTAAGTATATCCCAATTGAAGCTGTGGCGGTCGTTGTGCAGTGCAAAAGTACTCATTTGAATTTTAAACAGATTGATGGATGGGTGAAGAGTATAGAGAAGTTGAAGACATCTGGTGAATCTATTGCGAGGATGTACAGCGATGTTGTGTGCGGACAACATGCTTTGAACGCTGCTCAACAAAAGAATACGATAATTTCGGAAAAATCCAATACGACTGAGAGACCCACTCTCTTCACACAAACGTCAACAAAGCCGATTTATATTCTTTGTCATATGGATAAATCAGATTCGGGTCATAACGCAACTCTAAAATTGTTTGATATTGTGATATGCCCAGAAAAGGATCGATTGAGGACGATTGTGAAGTCCGGCAGCCTTAGCTCTTGGTATGAACAACTAAATCATGCAGATAGACAATATGAACGAACCGTGAAGAAGATGGATGCTAGCATCGGAGATGTTACGCTAGAACAATATAGAGTAGGATATTGGGAAATAGGGGAGGATTCTAATAAAACCAAAAGTGCAACTGATGGCAGTAAAAATATGAAGAAGGAAATATCTTTGCTGTCTTTGATTTTCCAACTCAACCAATTGCTAATGCTAGTTAATAATCCTATGCTATTCCCGCATCAAGCATATGTTAAAATGTTTAATAATTGCATCAATGAAACGGGTGAAAAATAAGTTTCTTGATTGGTTCGGCTGATTAGGTGCGAACCCCAAGTGCACATAAATTCCCTGGGAGATTCGCACCTGGCTCTACATAAGGCTTAAACGCTATTTAAGCTAAAACGGACATTGCAATTTGAAGCAGATAAGTGGATTCGCACTTTTTGGGCTTTGAACCCTTGTGTAGAGCGGGCTCTCAGGGCCGCTGTCGCACCTCACGTAGGTGCGTGGATTGAAATTTCGAACGGAATCGTGCCAGGCGTATTTCTAAGTGTCGCACCTCACGTAGGTGCGTGGATTGAAATGAACCCCTCCCATCCCTTTTTCAAACCCATGTCGTCGCACCTCACGTAGGTGCGTGGATTGAAATCTCAACGTTGATCATCTTTGATGGTGACCAAGCAGGTCGCACCTCACGTAGGTGCGTGGATTGAAATGCGACCTCTTCGTCAAGCTTTTCGATTTCCGTAGTCGCACCTCACGTAGGTGCGTGGATTGAAATTGCTTCGAACAATTCTACTTCCACATCTCTTCCAGTCGCACCTCACGTAGGTGCGTGGATTGAAATCATCTTTTTATTTCTATAATAGCCCAAGATGAAGTCGCACCTCACGTAGGTGCGTGGATTGAAATATTTCCGAGATTATCAAATGTATCGCCGACATATACGTCGCACCTCACGTAGGTGCGTGGATTGAAATTTTTAAAAATTCGTATAAATCAGGATTTACTTTCGTCGCACCTCACGTAGGTGCGTGGATTGAAATTGGAGCGTCTTGGAGCTTTTTCACGATGTGCACCCCGTCGCACCTCACGTAGGTGCGTGGATTGAAATAGCAATCTGATACCACGTTCCAAGCAACCTACTAGTCGCACCTCACGTAGGTGCGTGGATTGAAATGATAGCATGGAATATATCTTTGAAAAAGATAAAAAGCGTCGCACCTCACGTAGGTGCGTGGATTGAAATCAATCCGTGTAAGACGTTTGCCCGAGCCTTACGTCGCACCTCACGTAGGTGCGTGGATTGAAATAGTGGGCGTCACGTAATGGCAACATTGGCAATATGGGTCGCACCTCACGTAGGTGCGTGGATTGAAATGACGAAGAAGCATTTTTGAGTGCGCAAGGATGGGACGTCGCACCTCACGTAGGTGCGTGGATTGAAATTTTGTTCTTCGATATAGAGTATCGAAGTAAACAACAGTCGCACCTCACGTAGGTGCGTGGATTGAAATTTTTGGTTTACGATTATAGTAATGTTTTGCAAGATAAGGTCGCACCTCACGTAGGTGCGTGGATTGAAATTGATTATGGAACGAAGTATGAACCAAACAAACGTCGCACCTCACGTAGGTGCGTGGATTGAAATTCTTCGCGATCAGGCGTCAGTACAGGGCGGATTGTCGCACCTCACGTAGGTGCGTGGATTGAAATTTTCAGAGCCTTCACCGCTGCTGGATCCTCGCTCGCGTCGCACCTCACGTAGGTGCGTGGATAGAAATGTGAAATGTCCAAGCAATTACCCGCAACAGCGACCGAGAGTCGCACCTCACGTAGGTGCGTGGATTGAAATATTGAAGAAACTCTTATCATTTGAGTCGATAAATAGTCGCACCTCATGTAGGTGCGTGGATTGAAATAATGGGGTTGGATAAATTCAAAGTAAGACCACTGTCGCACCTCATGTAGGTGCGCTAATTGAACGTCGTATCGTCAAAAGACAACAAACCTATTCCTTGTGAGTTATCAATTGAAAATTGTGATCAAAAAGCGAGTGTATATGCACTCGTTTTTTTGTTTGAAAGAAAAATAAAAGGAAAATAACTCGAATATTTACTCGGAACATACATTCGCTGACAGAAAGCTGTCATCATATTCCTTTATGATAGATCTAAAGATCACAAGGGAGGGAGATCAATTCGTGACAAGAGAACAACAACTTCATCCGAATGTTATTCCTTATTGGCGTATAACTCGACTAATCTCACTTTTGAAAAAGTCCGCGATTGCAGGGATCCCCATTACTGTTCATCTCATTTGGCTGCCAACATGGACATGGATCCTATATGTCACCGTTACATATGTTTCATATTTATGGCTTACCGCTCTATTTCATATTTTCTATGGTGTACGGTATATGTATGTTCGAAGAGGATACTTGCTGACGACTGACGAGATCTTGATACGTTGGGGAAATATTTGGGCGGAGAATGTGTCTATCATTCCGCTGAGTCGTGTACAACACGTAGATATGGAGCAGGATCTAATCCAGAGAAGGCTTGGGATATCCGGTCTGGTTATCGTAACTGCAGGAGATGCAAACGGTGTTGTTGGATTGTTGGAGGCAGATACGAAGTTGCTGCAAAGACAGATAGTTGAACTTGCCAAGTTAGGAGAAACTGATGCATATCATGATTAGGCAACATCCTATAAAAGTTATTATGTACTTGTATCAGTCTATTCGTTACACGATTATTCCGTACACGCTTCTCCTATTCAATGAGATCAGAGCAGGTACAGGCGAACAGCCGTATTGGGTATATGGATTGGCAACAGCTGTTGGAATTGGGATAGCGATATGGTCTATTGTTTCATGGTGGAAAGATAGTTATCACATCGATGATGATGCAATCATCCTTCGACATGGAGTTTTTTATACCACTCAGCGAACAATTCCGCTAGAACGCATTACAAATATATCGACGGAGATGTTCTGGGTAGATAAATTGGTTCGCGCTGTAACTATACAATTGCAAACTTCTGATTCTGATGAAGCGGCAGATGCAACACTTGTGTTGACGAGTCGCCAAGCAAACCTGGTTATTTCCGCAATTAAAGAACATAGAGAGGGTTCTATTTCAAATAGCTCATATGAAAAGTCTCAAACCAATATTCTTTTTGGAATGCCTAATTGGACAGCTAGTCCTAAGGATATATGGATGAGGTCGATAAGCTCGAATACCTTTTGGCTGGGGGTGCCTTTCTGTATAAGTCTTGTAACATACCTATGGAAATGGTTAGAGCCTCCTCTTGATCATAATAATGAAACAAGTTTGGTCTATTTTTTCAAGAATGAGATGTGGAAAGAGATACTCTCGTCAGATTTTATATCTGTATTATTTGCATTGTTTGGCATCATATTTCTATGTGTGCTCGTCAGTTGGTTTGTATCCATGATAATGATGCAAATCCGTTACTACCAGTGGACTGTTGTTCGTAATAACGACAAACTAGATATTCAATACGGTTGGCATGAAAAGAAGTTGCTTTCTCTTCAAGTAAATAAAATACAGTCGATACGATTAAAAGAACACCTACTAATTCGTCCATTTGGTTATATCTCGGTGTGGATGGATTGTGTGGGATATACAGGTGAGAAGAAAGCTAGGATCTTGTTGCCTGCAATACATAAAAACAGGTTGAGAGCTGCGTTCGAGACATTGTTGCCAGAATTTGATCTTCCCATTCCAGAACGCCGCTTGCCTATGGGCAAAGAAATATACTTTATCTGGATGCCTGTTTTAACGGCTTTTCTCATCATCGTTATAGCATCGTTATTTTCTACATGGGCATGGATAGCCGCTATACTACTAACGATCGTATATGGAGTTGGGAAAAATAAATATAGATGTACGATGTGGGATACTCAACGGCAATGCATCATTGCGAAACCAGGCTTAGTAAAGACGACGGTTTATATCAAGCGAGAAGCGATACAAACCATTGATTATAGCCAGAATAGGCTCCATCGATTATTTGGAATATACCGGATCGAATTCATTCTAGATTCTCCTTCCAAGACGAATGAGTACATTTTTACAGGAGCTGAACCAGAAGATTTAACACTACTGCTCACATGGTATAAGAATGTTTGATAGATCATTGTTACATGGTAAATAAATAAGCTATAAAGATGGAGCTGGAAATATATTAAAAAGATTGGTTTGATTCTCATTTTGTGAATTGGGAGGAAAGTCCTAATATGTTGTCGAATATCCAATATTTATAGGAGTATTTCTAGGGTGTTTGTAAGGAGGGCTGGTTGTGTCTGACAAATTCATACGTCTTATGAAGATCGTCAACGCTATACAGGCGAAACCTGGAATATCTGCACTGGAACTTGCGGAAAAGTGTGAAACAACAGATCGCACGATATACCGGGATTTGCGTATGCTTGATCATGTAGCACCTGTAACAAATGAGGGCTATGGGAAAGGGTATCGTTTTATCGGCAACTTTGCCATGTACCCACTGAATTTCACGGAAGATGAGGAGTTGGTAATGTCTCTACTTCCATCATTACTGGACAAGAGTCAGCTTCCACAGGGATTTGATTCTGCTTACGATAAGGTTATGGCGGCACATGTCAAAGAGAAGCAACAGCATCGGAGCACCATGGAGCATATTGCCGATCTTATACAAATGGGTTCGCCTGCATACAAGGAAGATAGTCCAAACTATCTACTACCGATCATGGAAGCAATCATTACGGAGCACACGCTTAGGGTTGTGTACCATACACAAAGTCGCAATGAAGAAACCGAACGGAAAATTGACCCGTACTGTCTGGTACCAAGGGAGCAAAGGTTCTATTTAGTGGCTTATTGTCATCGATCGAACCAGGTGCGGATGTTCCGTATGAGCCGATTTCGAAGTGTAACGATGACAGATGAGCGCTTTAACAAACATGATTTCAATATTCATCACTACATGAAACATACCTGGTCTGTATACCGAGGAGATCATTTTATTACATTTAAGATCAAGTTTCAGGCAGATGTAGCTAGATACATCAAGGAAGAAGAAATGTTCGTACGACCGCGTATGACGGATTTGCCAGACGGTAGCATGCTGTTTGAAGTAACGGTCAATCACGATTGGGATTTTCTCAATTGGGTCAGACAATATGGACCTTCCGCAGAGATTTTGGAACCAAGGGAGTATCGAGACCTTTTTAAGGAGCAGCTAAAAAGATGGATGGAAGTGTATAACTGATTTAAGCTGGAAGTTGATGATCAAATGATATTGATGGCATAGAAAGAGATGAGGTGCCAGTGTGAGATCGATCGCCCATATTCGTGAAAGAGATGGAATTGTACAAACGGTGGAAACTCATTTGTTAGAAGTAAAAGCGCTAGCAGAAAGCTATGGTGAGAAGTTGAACATCAGACATGTGGCAGGTCTGGCAGGAATGCTGCATGACATGGGAAAATACACAAACAAATTTAGTGAGTACATCGTAGCTGCCACAAGCAATTCTGTTGTTCTTAAGCCGAAAAGAGGGGAAGTAGACCACTCTACTGCTGGCGGCAAATTGCTATATGAATGGTTCCATACGAAAAATATAAGCAAGTTGAAAGGCATTCTTGCCGAGGTTGTAGGAAATGCTATTATCTCACATCATTCCTATTTGAAAGATTATTTAAGTCCTGATTTACAATCTGATTATCTGAAACGTGTTCGAGATAAAGTCAAGGGATTAGAAGAATATGAGCACAGTAAAGAAGCTTTCTTCAATAAGGTAATGTGCGAGCAAGAATTTCATGACTATGTTGATCAAGCAGCGCTTGAATTGGAGACATTTTTGACCGTTCCCTCATCTGGAAGTATTGAGATGAAACTGATGTTTCTCACGAAAGTTATTTTTAGCATGCTGATTGATGCCGACCGTACAAATACGAGGATGTTTGAGGAAAATAAACCACATGAGTCGGCAATTGACACGATGAAATTATTTGACACTTATTACAAGCGTTTAACGGCAAAAGTAAACTCTTTTAAGAAAGCAAAATTTGCAACTTCTCCAATTAACGTTCTTAGAAGTGGGATGTCCGAGCAATGTGATCAATTTGCTTCGAATCCATCAGGCATCTATACATTGTCGATTCCTACAGGAGGCGGTAAGACATTAGCTAGTTTAAGATATGCATTAAAGCATGCCCTGGAATATGGTAAAAAACGCATCGTCTATATAGTTCCTTTTACAACCATAATCGAACAGAATGCGGAAGAGATTCGAAAAGTATTACAGGATAGAGAGCACGTTTTAGAGCATCATTCCAACGTCATTGAGGATATAGATGATAACGACGAGAATCAGGATGGAATGACCACCACCCAGCAAAAGTTAAAGCTGGCAAAGGATAATTGGGATGCACCGATCATTTTTACAACGATGGTGCAATTTCTGAATGTGTTCTATGCCAAGGGCAGCAGGAACATCCGGAGACTACACAATCTATGTGAAGCCGTCATCATTTTTGACGAGGTGCAAAAGGTACCGACACCTTGCATTTCATTGTTTAATCATGCATTGAATTTCTTGAAGGATTATGGCCAATCAAGCCTGGTGCTTTGTACAGCTACTCAGCCAGCGCTGCATTATGTCGAACAGAAGCTAGATATCAATACGGATGCTGAAATGATCAACCATATCGATGATGTGAATGCAGCCTTTAAACGTGTGAAAATGGTAGATAAAGCGACAGATGAACAATTTACGACTGATAAACTAGCAGAATTTATTCGAAAACTTCAGGAAGAAGTACGAAGTGTGCTTATTATTTTAAATACAAAATCGGTTGTTAAAGAGTTGTATCAGCAGTTAGTAGAGCGAGAAGCTACATCTGGTATAGAGGGCTGCTTCTTTTATCATTTAAGTACATCCATGTGTGCTGCTCATAGAAATGCAATCTTGGACAAAGTAAAGGCGCATCTATCGAAGCAGGAGAAGGTTATTTGTGTGAGTACGCAGCTTATCGAAGCAGGTGTCGATGTAAGCTTTGATTGTGTTGTCCGGTCATTGGCTGGACTGGACTCTATCGCACAAGCAGCAGGCCGATGCAACCGACATGGGAAGGATGATATCCGGAACGTGTACATGATTGATCATGAGGAAGAGAATTTGAAGCATCTGAAAGAGATTAAAAAGGGTAAGGAAATAACACGTAAGATGCTTAAAATGATGAAGCGGGATTCATCTGCTTATGGAGGTGACATTTTGTCACGTCAAGCGATGGAACGCTACTTTGCAGACTATTATTTGGAGTTGAAGACGGATCTAAACTATCATATCCATACGTTGAAAAAGAATATGACTGAGCTGTTGTTTGAAAGTAAGAGGGATGCGGATTCTAACTATCAAGCTTATTTTAACGAAAAGGAAGAAAAGCTGCCTTTATTCATTGCGAACAGCTATGGAACGGCGGCAGAGCATTTCACCGTTATCGATGATCACACGGCGTCAGTCATTGTTCCTTATGGTGAGGGGGAAGACATTATTGCAAAGTTGAATGGCGGCGGATCAATTGAGGATTGGTCTCGGTTGCTGAGAAGAGCCCAGCACTACATGGTTAATCTTTATCGGTATGAGATTGATCATTTGGATCGCAGCGGGGGATTAGAAAGTTGCCTCGACGGGAAAGTGTTGGTGTTAAAGGAAGGAGCCTATAGCGAACAATTCGGAGTCGATATAGAGAATGATAGTCCTATGGGACTGTTGCTTGGATAATAACATGCCGAAACCTACCTTTGATTTAAGATAGGTTTCCTAATTAAACAACGTATATTTCAATCCACGCTGAAATTAGCGACGATTTATTATAGCATATTTCAACATTTAGCAAATACGATTACCTTCTATATTTGCTTTAAAGTCACTAAATATTCATACGATGTTTTATTAGATTATTGAATGGGAGATAGTATGCGTTTACTATGGGATTATAGGGAAAATAAGGAAGGTGACGATGAGGTGAGAAACAGTATTGAGTTCGAAGTATTTGGCGACTACGCACTATTTACCGATCCTTTAACAAAGCTAGGCGGAGAGAAGTTGAGTTACCAAGTACCAACATACCAGGCACTCAAAGGAATAATCGAATCAATATACTGGAAACCGACTTTGCTTTTTATAGTGGACGAAGTTCGTATTATGAAGCCGATCCGCATGGAGTCGAAAGGAATTAGGCCAATCGACTACGGAGGGGGGAATACATTAGCTAACTACACGTACCTTAGAGATGTTCGTTACCAAGTGAGAGCTCATTTTATCTTCAATCCTCATCGGCCGGATATGGCCTATGACCGCAACGAGCATAAGCATCACAACATATTGAAGCGATCCTTAAAAGCAGGTGGTCGAAGAGATATTTTCCTAGGTGCTAGAGAATGTCAAGGGTATGTTGAACCGTGTGAATTTGGTTCAGGTGAAGGATTTTACGATAATTACGACGGTGATATTCATTTCGGAACGATGGTGCATGGGATTAATTACCCGGATGAGACGGGGAGAAATCAGATGGAGACACGACTTTGGAATCCAGTCATGAGAGATGGCATCATTCGATTTAAAACACCTGAGGAATGTACACAAGTTCGTAAAGTCGCGGATATGCAGCCTAAAGCATTTAATGAATCAAATGTTAAATCCGTTGATGAACTGTTTGCACAAATCGAAGAGGGGGGGAATCCATGAGTTGGCTGTTAAATTTGTATGAAACCTATGAGTCTAATTTGGATCGGGTAGGCAAGGTTGAGAAGAAAAATAATGACCAAGAATACACCCTGCTGCCAATATCACATACGACCCAAACGGCCCATATTGAAGTGACGGTTACGGAAAGTGGTGAATTCTTTACTGCCGAAGTCATTGACAAGAGCGATGGCAACACACTGATCCCGTGTACAGAAGACTCGGCAAGCCGGGCAGGATCTAAAGTTGCTCCTTATCCGCTGCATGATAAGTTGAGCTATGTAGCTGGTGATTTCACTGCATATGGTGATGTAGTAAAGAAGGAAGATCCATTTCAAGCCTATATCGAGCAATTGGAAGATTGGGCGACATCGCCGTATGCGCATCCCCATGTTAAGAGTATTTACAAGTACTTGAGTAAACGTCGATTGATTCAGGACTTGGTGAAGGAAGGTAAATTAGCATTAGATGCAGAGAGTCATTTAATTGGCAAATGGGATAAGAAGTATATGACGATGTACCCTGAAAAGCCGGAGATTTTCTCGTCACTGACAGGTGAGCAGGAAAGTGCGTTTATTCGGTTTACGGTTTATTCATCGGATAAGCCATTGGAAAAAGTATGGAAAAACACGGAGATGTATGAATCCTTCATCCAATTCTATAGCCATAAGCTTGGAGACAAGAAGCTTTGCTACGTAACAGGGGAAATGCTCCCTAGTACCGATAAGCATGCAAATAAAATAAGAAATGCGGCAGATAAAGCCAAATTGATCTCATCCAATGATACTAGCGGTTTTACGTATAGAGGACGGTTTAGTGACAGCAAGGAAGTTGCCAGCATCAGCTATGAAGTATCTCAAAAGGCACACAACGCCTTGAAGTGGCTAATTAACCGGCAGGGGAAAATCATTGATAACCGTGTCTTTTTGGTGTGGACAAATGATTTGCAAAGAGTTCCTGCTCCAGAAGAAGACACGTTTGACCTTGATTTTACGCCAACTGCCGCCATCCAAATAGAATCCTTTACGAACAAGCCGCTCGCTGCCGAACTAGCAAAGGCACTAGAAGGCTATAAAAATCGGTTGGCTGATTCCAAGTCTAATGTGAATCTACTAATCCTTGATTCTGCAACGACAGGACGTATGGCCGTACTCTACTATCGGAATATGGACAAGGAGTTGTATTTTAATCGACTTATCGAGTGGCACTCAACTTGTGTATGGCTGCATCGTTACAGAAAGAATCAGGATGGGGAATATCCACAATTTTTAGGAGCGCCAGCTACAAAGGATATCGCTTTTGCAGCCTATGGTTCGAAGGCGAATGACAAAGTTGTAAAAGGTTTAATGGAACGTATGCTGCCCTGCATTGTAGATGGCAGAGCCATACCGACTGATATTATCAAAAGTGCTATTCATAGGGCGTCAAACCCTGTATCTATGGAAAAATGGGAATGGGAGAAGACGTTAAGCATCGCATGCGCCTTAGTTAATAAAGAGGAGGGATACAAGGTGGCTTTGGACAAGGAGAATGATGATAGAAGTTATTTGTTTGGTCGATTGTTGGCGGTAGCAGATATTCTGGAGAGACGTGCATTGGGGAAGGATGAGACCCGGGCAACAAACGCCATTCGCTATATGAATTCATTCGCGCAGCATCCTGAAAGAACATGGAAAGTTATACAAGCAAGTTTACAGCCTTATCAAGCTCGATTGGGTGTAAAAGGTTATGATCTATCCAAATTGATGGATGAAATTTTATCAACCTTTAAATATGAAGATTTCAATGACAAACCGTTATCTGGAAAATATTTATTGGGGCTTTCTAGTCAAAGACATGATTATTTCCAAGGAAAAAAGAAAAATGAAAGCTCTATAGACGAATCTATTCAAGAGGAGATGTAGACACATGACAACATTAAACCATAAAATTGACTTCGCAATTGTATTTTCCGTAACAAAGGCAAATCCAAATGGTGATCCGCTAAACGGCAACCGTCCACGTCAAAATTATGACGGTCATGGTGAAATTTCTGATGTGGCGATTAAACGCAAGATTAGAAATCGTTTGCAGGATATGGGTGAATCGATTTTTGTTCAATCCAACGACCGAAATACGGATGAGTTTAAGTCTCTAAGAGAACGTGCTGAGGCTAATGCAGCATTAGCTAAAATTATGAAAGCTAAAGACGGTTCAAGCGAAGAGTTTGCACAGTTGGCATGCGAGGAATGGATTGATGTTCGAAGTTTTGGACAAGTATTCGCCTTTAAAGGTGGAGCAGATAAAGGAGTATCCGTTGGTGTGCGTGGGCCCGTGTCCATTCATACAGCTACCAGCATAGCACCTATTGACATCACGAGCATGCAGATTACAAAAAGCGTGAACTCTGAACCTGGTAAGGATAAAGGCTCAGACACGATGGGGATGAAGCATCGTGTAGACTATGGCGTATATGTGTGCAAAGGAAGCATCAATACACAATTAGCGGAGAAAACGGGATTTACGATTGAGGATGCAGATAAGATTAAGCAAGCACTTGTAACTCTATTTGAAAATGATGCTTCTTCTGCACGGCCTGACGGAAGCATGGAGGTAATTAAGGTGTACTGGTGGGAGCATCAATCGAAGCTTGGTCAGTATTCCTCAGCCAAAGTCCATCGTTCGTTAACCGTGACCGCAAATAAGGAAGAGCCAAAAACGTTTGAAGATTATACGATTTCTATGAATGAACTTGAAGGATTAAAGGTTGAGGTACTCGATGGTCAATAATGATGAAGATCATTATTTGATGTTGTCTGGCATTCAACATTTCCAGTTCTGTAAACGGCAATGGGCTTTGATTCATATCGAACAGCAATGGGAAGAGAATGTGAAGACGATCGAAGGACAGCATCTCCATCGAAATGCAGATCAACCGTTTACGAGAGAGAAGCGCGGTGATAAGCTCGTTGTCCGCTCCATGGCCGTAAAGTCACATGAGCTGAAGCTATCAGGAATTTGTGACATCGTAGAGTTTATTCAAGATCCTGACGGTGTTGAGATCTATGGAGCGGATGGTAAATACTTGGCGTACCCGATTGAGTATAAGCGCGGCAAGCCGAAGAAGGATGAGTCGGATGTACTGCAATTGGCTGCACAAGCGTTATGCCTGGAAGAGATGCTGCTTTGTGAAGTGAAGACAGGGTATATTTTTTATCAAGAGATTAAGCACAGAATTGAAGTTCCGCTAACGGCAGCTATCAAACAGATGGTACGGTCAATAGCAGCAGAAATGCAGGACTATTATAATCGTAAACATACTCCTAAAGTAAAAACAGGGACGTTCTGTAAAAATTGTTCACTTCATTCGATTTGTCTGCCCGCGTTGATGAATAAACGGACGGTTCGAAGTTATATTGAAGGGAAGATTACAGAATGAAGCGACTTCTGAATACATTATATATCACGCAACAGGATATTTATTTGTCATTAGATGGCGATAACATTATGTTAACGAGGGAACAGGAGAAATTAGGTAGGTTCCCCTTGCATAATATAGAGTCCATCGTGTCGTTTGGGTATACAGGCGCTAGTCCTGCATTGATGGGGTATTGCGCAGATCGGAATATCGCGATTACCTTTTTAACCATGAGCGGTAGATTCTTGGCAAGAGTGATTGGACAGAGCAAGGGAAATGTTGTTTTAAGGAAAAAGCAATACCTTCTATCAGAAGATGAGACTATGTCCACGAAAATAGCTCGTAATTTTATTGTAGCTAAGATTTACAATCATAAATGGATGATTGAGAGAATGACCAGGGATTATCCGATGCGAATCGATGTGGCAGAATTTAAAGACATCAGCCAACACCTGTCGTCTAGTATGCTAGAGGTTAGGGCCTGTGAGGATCTAGAGCGGCTGAGAGGATTAGAGGGACAAGCCGCTGTGAGTTACAACAGGGGATTTGGCAAGATGATCCTGCAGCAAACAGACGATTTTTATTTTCATTCCCGTTCCCGAAGACCTCCGTTAGATAACGTAAATGCGATGCTTTCCTTTGCTTATACATTGCTGGCTAATGATACTGCGTCTGCTTTAGAAGCAGTAGGCCTGGATGCTTATGTTGGTTTTCTGCATAGGGATCGACCGGGACGAGCTTCTCTCGCATTGGATGTGATGGAAGAGCTTAGGGGTGTCTACGCAGACAAGTTTGTCCTAACCTTAATCAATAAGAGAATCGTAAACAAGGATGATTTCTTTAAAAAAGAAAATGGTGCGGTATTGTTGACAGAGGAAGCCAGAAAGAAATTTTTGGCGGCATGGCAAAATAAAAAGCAAGAGAAGATGATGCATCCCTATCTGGGAGAGAAAATATCTTGGGGATTAGTACCGCATTCACAAGCATTATTACTTGCTCGATATCTGCGCAATGATCTAGATGAATACCCGCCATTTTTGTGGAAGTAGGTGCCAAGATTGTTGGTGTTAATCACTTACGATGTTCACACGGTTGATAGTGAAGGTCAAAGAAGACTGCGAATGGTCGCGAAGACGTGTCAAAACTATGGCCAGAGAGTTCAGCATTCTGTCTTTGAATGTATTGTAGATGCGGCACAATTCACTAGCCTAAAAATACAACTTGCCGAGATTATTGATCCAACGAAGGATAGTCTTCGATTCTATCAGATGGGCAATAACTATAAAAATAAAGTTGAGCATATCGGCGTGAAAGAATCTATTGATTTGGAAGGACCGCTCATTTTGTAGCCTGAGTATATGGTGCGAATGTATAGTGCCCATGAAATCCCAGGGACATTCGCACCATGAATTTCCCATTTTATTACCATTATATATGAGATATGATATGAGAATGATCATTACTAGAGTGAAAATATCAAAAAATTGATCGTTAATTTGTGATTTTTTGATCGAATTCGTGGTTATTGCTCGATTTTCGCTGTCGCACCTCATGTAGGTGCGTGGATTGAAATCAACACTTGTGCAAGGAATGTTAACTTTTTTTGCCGTCGCACCTCATGTAGGTGCGTGGATTGAAATCCATGTGCATCCTCCTTATAGGTGAAAACTATCGTCGCACCTCATGTAGGTGCGTGGATTGAAATATTCCGAGGATTAGTAGAAAGCAAGTCTTGCATGTCGCACCTCATGTAGGTGCGTGGATTGAAATTTAAAACTCTTCCAGAAATATGCGTATGCCCTTAGTCGCACCTCATGTAGGTGCGTGGATTGAAATTTACAAGCATTTTAAGGGCTATCAAGCTTCTTCCAGTCGCACCTCATGTAGGTGCGTGGATTGAAATAATGATACCAATCAGCAGACATACAACAAGAATAGTCGCACCTCATGTAGGTGCGTGGATTGAAATCGTTTCAGCTAAGCCTGGCGGACTCTTGGACGGTCAGTCGCACCTCATGTAGGTGCGTGGATTGAAATCGTAACTTGTTTGTCATCTTTTACTTTTTCCCAGTCGCACCTCATGTAGGTGCGTGGATTGAAATTATTTCGATGTGGTCTATCAGAAGAATATCATACGTCGCACCTCATGTAGGTGCGTGGATTGAAATCCGTAATCCGTCACAGCAGCAAACATGCCCGTTGAGTCGCACCTCATGTAGGTGCGTGGATTGAAATAATTTGCCTGTAGCAACTGCTGGTGATCGTCTGTCGTCGCACCTCATGTAGGTGCGTGGATTGAAATTCGATGATCTTGATCTTCTCGTCATCGAACATGCGTCGCACCTCATGTAGGTGCGTGGATTGAAATTCGATGATCTTGATCTTCTCGTCATCGAACATGCCGTCGCACCTCATGTAGGTGCGTGGATTGAAATACGGAAATCGTTATTGCTATTAAGGACATCATCAGGTCGCACCTCATGTAGGTGCGTGGATTGAAATTTCGAATTGCGGCAGCACCCTAATACCGTTGACGCCGTCGCACCTCATGTAGGTGCGTGGATTGAAATCTGGTATACGTTGTGGATCTGCTTCTGCAGCTTCTTGTCGCACCTCATGTAGGTGCGTGGATTGAAATGGCAAGACACCCTCTTCAATTGAGGATATTTCGGCGTCGCACCTCATGTAGGTGCGTGGATTGAAATAAAGGTTATTGAGTTGAAACGGGGCAAGGATGGTGTCGCACCTCATGTAGGTGCGTGGATTGAAATTTGGATCAAAATGTCGTTTTGTTCGATGGGGTTGCGGTCGCACCTCATGTAGGTGCGTGGATTGAAATACCTCCTTGTTAGGGTATACGACGTGACTAACGGGTCGCACCTCATGTAGGTGCGTGGATTGAAATCGTTCGTTTCTCGGGTGTAGTCAAAGGATGTTCGATCGTCGCACCTCATGTAGGTGCGTGGATTGAAATTTAATTTGCAAGAAGGTCGTTATTATACATGGAATGGTCGCACCTCATGTAGGTGCGTGGATTGAAATGACGAAGAAGCATTTTTGAGTGCGCAAGGATGGGACAAGTCGCACCTCATGTAGGTGCGTGGATTGAAATTAACACATCGAGCAGCAAAGGCAGAAGTAAGAACTCGTCGCACCTCATGTAGGTGCGTGGATTGAAATACGTTGAAGCTGTGTTTCCAATGTGCTAAATATTGTCGCACCTCATGTAGGTGCGTGGATTGAAATTGGAGCCTTCAATTTCCAGGATACCCTTTGAGCCCGTCGCACCTCATGTAGGTGCGTGGATTGAAATATACAAATAGTTAGCACTTAAACTCACGCTTCGTCGCACCTCATGTAGGTGCGTGGATTGAAATGAGTCTTACAACGACTTGTTCTTTACAGCCCTTCGTCGCACCTCATGTAGGTGCGTGGATTGAAATGGTGGGATGTTAAAAAACGTACAGGGTGTATTGGGGTCGTACCTCATGCATGGATAAATCATCCGATCTTGGTTGACAATCCGACCGATATAAAAGCGCTAGTATTTTTCATTTCAAATGTTGACAAATGTTGACTGAGTTGGAGATAATAAATAAGACCTAGGTGAAATATTGGAAGTAGTTATACATAGCTAATCTCAAGTGAGTCTCATTAACTATTTGCTCTACTCTTTATTTGAATATATGATCATATATTTTTAAGTATTATTTCTAGATAACTTTTTTAACTCTCAATAAAAATATGATTAAGCAGGTGATCAAGTGAGCTTTTTAGACAAGTTCAAAAAGGGAGTTGCAGAAGCTGGAACGTTAGCAAAAGTAACGGTTGAGGTTAACCGATTGAAGCTGCAGATCTCCAATAAAAAAAAAGAAATACAGGAGTACTATTTGCGCATAGGGGAAGCCGTATTCCAAATTCGTCAAGAAGCCGAGTCCGAAGATAAGCTTGCTGCAATCGACGAATGGTGCAGTCAGATCTTGGGCATTCAAGCGGAGATTAAAGAGCTTGAGCTAAAGATTAATGAACTTAGCAATGAGAAGACGTGCGGATGTGGAAAGGTATTGCCAGTTGATGCGAAGTTCTGCGTATCATGTGGACATAAGTTCGAAGAAGTCATTGTCGTGCAATCAGAGCCTGAGCAAGAAGCAACGGCAACGTGTCCTTCTTGCCATCAAGTGATACAGAGTGACGCAAAATTCTGTGGAAGCTGCGGCTTCACCTTATCGTAGGAGGAGAATATGCAACAATTTTCCAACGTCCTTCGGGAATATCGCAAATGGATTCTTGCTATTCCGTTTGTTAATGTGATTATACCTTTTGCACTTTATATTTTGTTTGGGTCTATTGCAGTCGATTTTTTGTGTAAACTGATTTTGACGATCTTCCCTCGGATCTATGGTTATGGAATCTATTCTATGATTTCGATTTTAGATTCACTAGCTTACTTTGGTTTTTGGATAGGCTTTTGGCTGGTCCTTGCAACGAAAGAGATGAAATTAGCCCCGTACGCTCTCTTTGCAACGGTGTTCGTTACAATTTTTCCATTTACGAGCTTTTCTCTATTCACCGTTCTAAAGGCAGTGATCTTTATCTGGCTGGGCTATCAGCTTCTTAAGTTCACGGCATCTTCCAGTTATTCAGAGGGTAATGAGAGTGGAATGTCGATCTAAGCATTGGAATCATAGTCGTGTTCGTGTTTACGGTGCGTGGTCAAGCCCCCATTTAGTGGACACTGAAAAACGCCTAGACCAGAAGCTGGCGCCGGTTCTGACCGGGCGTCAGCTTCTTTCGTCTTCGTTGTGGTAGATATTGGTTGTAAAAATGAATTTATTCTTCTCTTCACCTTTGAGCTCCGCCTCTTTCTTTTGACTCGATTTATATCCTGTATCCCTAAATAGTCAATGATTTGCCGAAATGGTCATTCCTGACCTACATCTGGATTGAATAGCTTCCATTTTAAATTCTTCTGAAAAACTAATACTTTGCAAAACAAGAAGCAGCAAGCCTTTGAGGCTTGTTGCTTTTCTTTTTCATCACACACACATCAGCAATTTGATAGGTTTTAACAGATTCATTTCGATTGTTTATAACATAGTTTTAAAGCAAATCTAAAGTGCTGCTTCCGATGCTCTTCTTACCACGAAGTAGGTCAGATCGAGTTCGAAAATATTGCGAAACCCATCAAATTATGTTCCTTGTCTCCCTTTCCGTTCTCCCATTATGATGGATCCATGAGTAAAACTAAGCGCACTGTACGTGAGTCCTACCTCAACCCTGGTCTAACCTACATTTTCACATACAGAAAATGTCGTAGATGATTTCGCTTCCTGCCCCGTACATATCCGTTCTTACAATATTTCAACGTCCGAGCTCGTATCGATATCAAAATTATTGCCCGGGAAAACCTTTCTACATTTTTTGAAAGCGCTAACTAACTAAACAGCTCATTCCATCTATTATTTTAGCGGTTAAATCTTGTTCGGTTAAATATATGTATAAACTTTACTTCTGTACATTTATGATGAGCTGTTGAGTCCCGAAGAAGATGAACTCGTTTTATTCACTTTGTCTTTATCTCGGGGTTCAGGCAGATCTAGGTGAAGTCATTGAGACTCAATTTATAGAATCTATTGATATTTCTTGAAAGGGGGGATTACCATCTAGCGTTTACTCGGAACAGAAGAATGATTATAAAGGCTTTGATTTCTGTAATCGAGAATAATACAAAGGAGTTGACCTTAATGAATTTAAATAAAAAATGGATGTCTGTCTTGATGGCAGCTATTATGCTGGTGTCTCCGATTTCTGCAGTGCAGGCGACATCGTCGATTTCGGATGCTGCTGTTGTGCAGGCGGTAAATGCTGAGCAGACGGGAGCAGGTCAGGATGCAGAGAATCCACATGCCTCACCGGATCAGCCCACAGATGCAGGGGAGCCAGCATTGGAACAGACCCAGCAAGTCCTAGATGCTAATCAAGCTGGGGCATCTGCTTCAGCAAACCAAGCACAATTCCGCAATCTTGCGGAAGGTCTTCCTTATGAATGGTCTGAGGCACCGGCAGCATCGCGCCCTGACGATGGAACGAAGCTGACGGATGGTCAGTATGCTTCATTAGATATGAATGATCCAGCATGGGTTGGACATGTTCGCGGGAAGACACGCGAAGTCGTCTTTGATCTTGGTGAGGAGAAGACAATTGGCAAGATCAGCGCTCATTTCTTTCAAGATTATCCGACCAACTCGATCCTCGTGCCGCTGACGGTATCGATGTATGTTTCCGATGATAAAGTGAATTGGGGGCTGCTTTCCCATAATGCGACGCAGCTGCTATGGGGAGAAGGTCCGCCTAGACAGGAGACATATGTCTGGGATGGTAACCGAGACGGCATTAAAGGCGGGGACATCGATGGTAAGCTGGCCTATGCCCGTTATGTTAAAGTAACCTTTACGATGCATCCTTCACAGTGGGAGTACATTGATGAGATCGAAATTATGGGTACAGACGGTATGGCCGAAGGTGCGGTAAAGGTTCCTGCTGAACAGCCTCACTTTTTGGCGCCGGGAGAGGCAACAGCAGGTATTCGCAACTTGAATCTGCTGTACAATGGCCAGTATGCGAATGGCTTGGGCGACTGGAACAAGGAACGCATTATCCCTAACATTAGCTATGTGAATAAGGATGGAGAACCTACAGATTGGATGTTTGACGGCGTATTATATCTTGGGCTTGCTTCGCCTGCCGGTCGTGACTTCGGTCTTGGGCAAACGAATCTGGGCGATTGGAACTGGTATTTGGATAAAACGTTCGCAGCGACAGGTGATATGCAGCAGTTGAATGAAGCGACGAAGGAAGTCGGAAGCAAGCTGAATCAGCCTGATTATAAAATGAAGGTTGTCTTAATGATTCCGAATCCAGGAGAATATTTGAATGATTTCGGCGATGTTGACGGTGATGGGGTATCAGAAAGCTTCAACGACTCCATCGTCGGCAAAGAGAAGGCATTCGAAAATAGAGAAAAGGCGATTCAGTGGTGGCTCGATCAGGTACAGAACATTTGGCAGGCAAAGCAATATTCCAATCTGGAGCTCGTCGGCATGTACTGGCTGGAAGAGCAAATCAGCACAAGCGAAACAGGGCCAGCCTTGATCAAGTCTGTAAGCGACAAGGTACATGCCAAGAACCTGAAGTTTTTCTGGATTCCTCATTCTTTAGCCTATAAGAGCTATATGTGGAAGGACGTAGGATTTGATGCAGTAGCTTTTCAACCGAATTACTTCTTTGGCGATATGGATGTTGATCGCTTGGAAGATGCTGCGAATCTTGCCAAGCAATATGGAATGTCGAACGAAGTGGAGTTTGATGATCGGATGCTGACAGACGGCGTATTCCGCGAGCGTTTTATCGACTATTTGAATAGCGGCGCTACAACTGGTTTGATGCAGAACGGCTTTAGAGCGTATTACCAAGGCAATGACGCGATTCGCAACTTGGCAGTTAGCAAGGACCCGAGCTTGCGCTTAATGTACGACTGGCTGTATCAATATACAAAAGGAACCTATGTCATCAACAACAGCCCGGCACCGGAGGCGGATGTATTCCTCAACGGACAACTGATGAAGGGGGATACGGTTGTACCCGATACGGAAACGATTCAGTTTACTTGGAATGTCAAGGATGATGATGGCAGCGGATTAGTGAAGGTCACAGCCCAATTCGATGGCAAGCCTTACACATCAGGAACGCCAATTGACTTAACCGGCAAGCCAGGCAAGCACAGACTGGACATTACGGTTGCTGCCGCCAAATCCCAAACGACAACATATCTAATAACAGCATCGTCGAATGCCGATACGATGAGCACGCATGTGAAGCGTTTCGAAGAGCAGAAGCAATTCATGACTTCGCGGGCCCCTCGTTCGTTGAACAATTATATCACCTTGATGAAGCGTTATGAAGGAACGGATGCAGCACTGTTCAACAAGTATCTGCTGGGCTTCAACTCCAAGCTGGATCAGTTGGCTGCGGACCAGATGATGACAAATGCTGCTTATGTCGCGTTGAAGGAAGAGGTCTACAACCTTGTTGGCAATCTAGCTGAGGGCAAAGCGGTAACGGCTTCATCCGTTGAAGGCTCCAGTACAAGATTGGTGCCTGAGCACGCTGTGGATGGATTCTCCTCGACAAGATGGGCGAGCAACTACGTCGATGACAGCTGGTTCCAGATCGATCTGGGCGAAGCCAAATCCTTCAATACGCTCAGAATCGATTGGGAACTAGCTCGCGCGAAGACATACAAAATCCTCGTTTCCGATGATAAGCAGAACTGGACGAGTGTGACCCAAGATAATGATGGCATCATTATGGCACATGATGGTAAAGAAACATTCAGCTTCGAGCCTGTCCAAGCAAGGTACGTGAAATTCCAAGGCGTTGAGCGTAATACAGAATACGGATATTCCTTCTATGAGTTTGGTTTATATAACCTTGCAGGCGGTGATGAGGTGCTGCCAATCGATGGAACAATAGCGGTAATGAATGCCTCAGCAAAGACATTAACGATCGACGGCTTGTTGATGGATGGCAACCTGTCTACAGTCGATTTGAAAATCGTCGATTCAAAAGGGGAAGTTCGCTATACCGGTGAGACGAGAAGCACAGCATCGGGTAGCTTCCAATTTACGGTTAAGCTTACTGGCAATCTAAAAGGAACAAACGATGCCTACTTGTCGACGGATGGAATGACAGAGCCAGTGAAGCTTACTTTTACTTACGATAAGAAGGATTGACACTTCGTTTTCACCTCTTTGAATGATTATTTTTCATAAAAAAGCCATTGGCAGCGTTAATTTCACGCTGAGACCAATGGCTTTTTCTTTATTCAATTAGAACATTGAAGTTATACGATATGACCTCTTATTATTGATGTCAGCTATATTTTCGACAAAAGGGATCGATACTACCTCCACCTCAAGTTATAGCGATTCCGTAAATTGGACACATAACGTTGTCATAAAAGCTTTTTGCCCGTACAGGCACGCATAGGCTTCCGCCCACATACAATGTAACGTTCACTTGTTCGGATGGAGAGTGTGCATGTCTTAGGAGGTGGAAGCTAATGTTTGGATTTTTGTCAACGATCGCATTATTCATTAAACAGCTTTCTTTATTGGTATCCTACGTTAAAAACAATGCTTTTCCTCAGCCTTTATCTGAAGAGGAAGAGCTGAAGCATCTTACGAAGATGGCGGAGGGCGATGCCCATTCGCGTAATATGCTTATTGAACATAACCTCCGGCTTGTGGCACATATCGTGAAGAAGTTCGATAACACCGGAGAAGATCTTGAAGACCTTATATCCATAGGTACTATCGGGTTGATTAAAGCAATTGAGAGCTTTCAGCCGAACAAAGGAACAAAGCTCGCTACATTTGCAGCGAGATGTATTGAAAATGAGATTTTGATGCATTTAAGAAGCTTAAAAAAAACGAGAAAAGATGTATCCCTCCACGATCCGATAGGAACGGACAAGGAAGGCAATGAAATCACTTTGATCGATATTCTGTACACGGAGACCGACGATGTAGTGGATAAAGTTCAGTTGAAAATTGAGAAGAGCAAGATTTATCGCAACTTAGACATCTTGGACGAAAGAGAGCAGGAGGTCATTCGAGGGCGATTTGGCCTTGACGGAGGAGGAGAGGAGCGAACGCAGCGAGAGATTGCGAAGGAGCTTGGCATCTCTAGAAGCTACGTGTCGCGTATTGAAAAGCGGGCGTTAATGAAGCTGTATCATGAATTTTATAAGGCGAAGCGCTAATAGTAATGCTCTTAGAACGGAGAAGGATCTTAAGGATCACTTCAAGCTCGTCCTAAGAGCATTTTGCTTGATTTTAAAAAAGTAATCTTTTATTGCCAAACTAGGATTCGATAGAAGTGTTCAGGCAGTTCGATCACGAGCTTCTTTGCTGTGATCTGAATTCGCCTTCCGTTGCTGCTTACTGACTTTCGTCCTTAGCTTGTAATCAGAAGGATGAATAAGATACTCGACTGCGGCTGCCGTATACATAAGCAGGAAAGCCATATTTGGATACCCATACCGTGAAAATGCTATAAACGGGACATATATCAACGTAAAATAGGTGATGGTTAGCAGTAGCGGGAGTCGTTTACGCCGACCGCTGAATTTGCGAGACATAATCATTCCTGCTGTGCTTAAACCTACCAACAGTGCTTGGAGGATATGAGCTTCTACTAGGCCTACGCCAAGGATAGGTAGCCAATAATAGGCCTCGAAATAAAGTCCGATCAGTTTCCCTATGGTATACCACAACAGGTAAAGAAGCGGCTCATGCGTAAAGCCGTACTTCAAGATAGCCATTCCCTTGGCGATGGCCTCAGAGTCAGCACCGTGATAGATCGTCGCAGGATCATACTGAGGATATGCCTCGAAAAATCCTGTTGGGGGATTCCAATTGAAAATTTGAGTCCCGAGCAGAAAAGGGCTGCCGCCCGAATCCGTAAACAAAATAAAACGCTCAAACGTAATGATGTTGCGAATCCACCACGGAGATAGAAGTACCATATAGGTCAGAACGATGATACATGTATACTTAAGCATCTCTTTCCATGTATATTTTTCTTTCCACCACAGCATTAAAAGCACTGCAGGAAATAAGGAGGCTTGCGGCTTAAAGTACGCTGCTGCGGCCGTAAGTGCGCCTATAAGCATATACCATCCCGAGCGCTTTGATTGCACGGCGGTTATTAGTGAGCATACCAGCAGCAAGATCACAATTCGGAAGATGGATTCAGAGAGAATAACACCTGATGAGAAGTAATCTGGTGGGTATAATGCGCTTAGGATACATGCAAGGAGGGCGATTCTAGCGTTAAACACATATCGCGCAATAATAAAGATCAAATACAAAGACCCTGCTTGCAGCAAGCATTGGAACAGACGAAAGGCAATCACCCCTCCGCCATCCTGTCCAAAGACCGCGAGGAACCCCGATAGAATCAAGGGAAAGCCCGGCATGATAAATGCGGATGGATCTGTTCCGGTATTGTAGGAGAGAGTCCCTTCGCTAAGCATGAGCTTCGCAGTTTGAATATACTTCACGTCATCATTGTTGGGATGGTTCGGGTCGCCTAATAGAAAGTGATCTCCATAATAAAGAACGATCGAGACGGACATCACCAAGACAAAGGTCATTAGTCCGAATAGCCATCGTCTCTCTTTTGGGTTGGTTATAGCATATGAAAACAACTTGCTTCTCTCCCATTCTATTTCTATTTTTCTCCTATCTTAGGTTATCACTAAATGGATTACGTGTCTCTTGGCTTTGGGGAAGGGGACACCAAGACTTTAGGCTAGCTCAATTGGAAAAAAGATTTGGATAAACAACATTCATCCAAATCTATATTTTTCTGAATCGTATGAAGCTTAATTTCAATAAAAAATAGCCGCCAAAAATGATGTTTTGACGGCTAACTGTATTTATAGCGTAAGGTGTACCGTTTTGATACCCGAACTTTTGCGAACGTATTCGCAAAGCTTTTATGAATGATATGCTTTTGGAAAATTGTGAAATATCCCACAATCATCCAGTCGAAGCTCTTACTTTATACCCTTCATATAGCCTTGAATCTTAGGCGACAATATGAACAACAGAAGGCTGAGCACGAGTGCTGCACCGCCAATGACCCCAAAGTACATCATTTCCGTCTCAGGTGTATAGAACTTAACGATCTGAGCATTGATCGCTTGTGCTGCTGCATTGGACAAGAACCACAAGCTCATAGTCTGCGCCGAGAAGGCCGCAGGCGCAAGCTTCGTCGTTGCGGACAAACCAACTGGTGACAGGCACAATTCGCCGATTACGACAACAAAGTAGCTAAGCACGAGCCACAGCGGGTTAACCAAGGAATTGGCGCCGCCAAAGTATGCTGGCAGCAGGATGATCAAGAATGACAGTCCGGCAAACAGCAATCCGAGCGAGAATTTTTGCGGGATGGACGGCT
Source organism: Paenibacillus sp. 1001270B_150601_E10 (assembly GCF_015558675.1). GTDB lineage: Bacteria > Bacillota > Bacilli > Paenibacillales > Paenibacillaceae > Paenibacillus_B. Next base: position 321,833 of record NZ_JADMOL010000002.1, read on the forward strand.
GACGATTGCCTAGCTTCATCCAAATCCAAGCGAATACTGGTGCCAAAGTGATAATAAAGAGCGGATTCAACGATTGGAACCATGCAGGTGAAATGTGGATGCCTGCAAACTCCAACTGTGTACGCTTGTCCGCATAGTTTGCGAGAATCGTCGAGCCTTGCTCCTGGATTGCCCAGAACATGATAGAAGCAATAAACAACGGAATATAAGCAATGATCCGAGAACGCTCAACAGCTGTTGTTTTCGGACTACGATACATAAAGACAAAGTAAAGGGTAGGGATCAGAATACCCAGGACTCCGACCAGCTTGATAAAGGTATCAAACGTAAGGATGCCGAGCGGAATCGCGATGGCAACCAAGATGCCAATCATAACAACGCCTGCGCCAATAATCGTAAATACTTTCTTTTTCTCTTCAGGCGACAACGGGTTAACAACGCTTGTACCAGCAAGACCAAGGTTCTTCTTGCGAGTGATCACATACACGACCAAGCCGATGAACATCCCGATCGCGGCAAGGCTGAAGCCGAGGTGGAAATTGTTCATACCCACTGTACCTACAACGAGCGGAGACAAGAAGCCCCCGAGGTTAATCCCCATATAGAAAATACTAAAGCCTGAATCGCGGCGGTTATCCTGCTCGCTGTAAATATCTCCGACCATGCTTGATACGTTAGGCTTCAATAATCCGGTACCTAATACGATCAGGATCATTGAAACAAAGAACAACGCGGCGTTGCCCGGTATAGCAAGCACGAGATGGCCCAGCATGATCAATATACCGCCATAAAAGACGGCTTTAGACGTACCGAAAATTCGGTCAGCTAGCCAGCCCCCAATGATACCCGACATGTATACGAGGGATCCGTAGATGGACATAATCGCAAGGGCCAAGTCCTCTGGGAACCCTAGTCCGCCTGCGCTTACTTCGTAGTACATGAAGAATACAAGGATGGCTCTCATTCCATAATAGGAGAAACGCTCCCAGAATTCTGTGAAGAAGAGGGTGAAGAGGCCCTTAGGATGACCGAAAAAACCTTTCTGAGGAACACTCTGCACGATCTTCTCTTTATCAATGTTCGACATAACAACTCTCCTCTTTGATGTCCTATTGCTGCTTTAATGTGATAAAGTTGTGTTGTTGTTCATTATAATCGTTATGGCGGACCAACTTCAATCGACAATAATAGGCAATTCATTTATTATCCATAAATTGAAAAGATCGATCTCCCTTTGCTTAGGAAATCGATCTAATATCCTTTGTGTGAATCCTTAGCTGTATCATGCCCATTATTGTGGAGCCAAGTCTCATCTCAACCCGGAAGTTGTATGAGGCTTCCCGGTATGCCCCTTGTGAAAGATACTTTACGGCCTGGCATTCAAAAGAAGGATACCCATGCATGTAACGAGGGTGATGGATCAAGGGAGCGAGCCAATGCCACTCCCTTATATAGCTGCAAGCGAACCCATCAGCCTTTTTCATCGCAAATTCCCTTTATGTGCTTTTGCTCCTTATTTTCGTTTTACTCTTTTTCTTCGCAGGAGTCTTGAAGCGCTGCCCCGATTTCTACTTCGTCCTGTTGTTGAGACAGGCTGTTTTTTATAACCGACTCTCCGTTTCGCAAGCCTTGGCAGCTTCTTCTTGCGAGATCTTGCCTGCATGGTCTTTCTAGGATGCCCAACATCAGGCATCTCCGTTGTTTCGTTAAGGGGGATGCTAGGTGATGACGAAGCACTTCCTATAGCTGTCGGTCTCAATGGCATGGTGCCTGCCGCGAGAGGAAGCTGGCTTTGAGATGAGGCCGCTGCTGCTTGATCCATGGAATGAATCTCTTGCTCATGATGCTCACGTTGTTCCATTGGACTTCGAGAAAACCAAGATTCGATCGAAGGATCGGGATCAGGTATTGGATTGAAGCAGCTTTTTTCTACATGTTCGGTGCCAGGCGGATTGATTTCTGGATCAACTGTATCAATGCCTCTCAGGACAGCATCAAATACAGATATTGAATCAGCAGTTGGCATCGATTCCTCAGGATGCTCATCCTCTACGGGCTTCTTAGATGTTGAATGAGAGTCGTGAGCAGGCTCGTTCAGCTTGTTATACTTCCATCTTCTATTCAAGGAAGGTTCCTCCTTTATATTTTTAAATACGGAGAATGATAGCCGTCACCTTTTGTTTTTCTACAGGTTGATGTCCGCAAAGATTAAGAGATCATAGTTATGCATATGTGATCGTCCACCTATATGACCTGTGTAAACGTGGAAGTTTAGGGGCGGAATGAGGAAAGATAACAGATCTAAGCTATTGTCTATTTTCAACGGAGTTTCTGCGTGGACATGATAAATATGGAGGGCAAAGATACTCCTTATACATAGGATAACAAGAGGAAGAGATAGGCGCTCTAGGCGGTGCTTGAAAATGTTCGTTTGGGAGGAATGGTCATGAGTGTGCAGCAGCCGAGATTTCCATCCGGATGGAAGGTTACAAGCTGGACGAGAGAACAGGCAGCGTCGATGGAGTATGACGCAAGTAATACGTATCCGATTTTTGATCCCAAGCGAGTTCGGCCCTTGAATGCTGATTATGAAGTATGGGACAGCTGGCTTGTGCTGACGGAAAACGGCAGGGTTGCTGTTGTTGACGGATATCATGTACTCATTGCATTAAGTCAACCGATTACAGAGCCTAATCAGGCGCGGCTGATGTATTTTTATTCTAAAGTGGATGAGAATCGTTGGGTAACCGGCGGACACGTATTCGACACGCCGCTTGTGCCAGGCAGTCAGGAATGGTCAGGCTCCACAATTGTTACGAACGAAGGAGAGCTTCAATTTTTTTATACCATCGCTTCCCCCTATGAAGAGCAAGGCATGTCTCAAACGCTGCAGCGGATTGCTACGGCTAAGGTTCCATTTACAGCAACACCGACCTGCTTGACCTTGCTTGCGCCAACGTATCATGAGTTGTTGATCGAGCCGGATGGCTTCTACTATCAGACCATGGAACAAGCGGTTAGCGGGGAGCAGCGTTTCCCCAACCAGCACAATTCTGCAGCAGGCAGCAACCAAAACAATAACTTCACCTTCCGAGACCCGCATTACTTCAAGGATCCTGAGACAGGAAGGGAATATCTTCTTTTTGAGGCTAACACGGGTCCTGTACTCCATCAGGAAGGTACGGTATTGGAAAGGTATGTTGGCTCTTCACTCGGCTCTTACCAGCCAACGGCGGACGCTCTGAAAGCTAACGGCTGCATTGGAGCTTTGCGGCTAACGAATCAGAGAACGTCAGGGAGATTTTTGCCGCCAGTGCTGAGCAGCAATCTGGTAACAGATGAGATAGAACGCATAAATGTCATTTATCATCATGAACACTATTATTTGTTTGTCACGACGCATGGGAATAAGATGACGGTCAATGGGAACGATCTAGTAAATCGAGATTTCATGTTGGGCTGGATATCGGACTCGTTGTTTGGCAGATACGAACCGCTTAATGGCACAGGCGTTGTCATTACGCAGAAATCACCAGGCGCGCCTTTTACAGGTCAAGAGGAAAATGAACAGTATGTATACTCATGGCTGGTTGTCCCTGTGCGAAAAGGGCGCTTTGTCGTCATTGCTTACAGCGGCTACTCAACGCTTTCTAATCAGCAAACAGTAGAGATTCGATCCGCTGCCCCCGTCCTTTCACTATCGATAAAGGGCCGCTCTACACGGCTTGGAAGGACACTGGGCTACCTTGTACCCGCAGAATCGGAATGTTGAGGCGGGATAAAGACTTGGTAGAAGCTTAAATGGGAGATCTCACGTAAGGAGATATAAAAGAGGGCATGCAACCCGCGAAGAGCGAGTTCATGCCCGTTATTGTCTTTGTTCAGCTCGAAGCTCAAGTTTGCGCTTGCGGTACTCCTTCGGAACGATTCCCTTCATAGAGCGGAATACGCGTGAAAAGGTATTGTAGGAGCCGTAACCGACTTCAAGCGCAATTTCTGCGACACTCATGTCTGTAGTAACCAATAGGCTAGCGGCATGCCTGATGCGCAGATCATGCAGGAAGTGGACAAAGGTTTGGCCAGTGGTTTCTTTGATCAACTCGCTTATGCGTGATGCGCTCATCGTAAACTTTTGAGACAGACCGGACAAGCTGAGCTCTTCTTGATAATGATGATGAATGTATTGGATGATTGGCCATACATAGTTGTTTTTCACTGTAGATGTAGGAGTGGTTGTGCACAGATCCCCTTGTTTGCGTCTGATTCGATCAAAACGGATAAGAATTTCCTTCAATTTAATTTGAATGTACGTATGCTTCCATACCTCATCACTGTTGTATTCATGAGCTAGATCCTCGATGAGCAACCGCATTCGGGCAAGGTCATCTTCGTCTAGTTGAATGGAGGGCTGTTGATCATAATGATCCATCCATGCGAGAAGTCCGTCATCCTGCCCGGATTCGATCAGAAGGTCCATGCTGAACATGCAATTGTACAGCACAAGCGGCTCGTCAGGCTCTGTAAAAATCTCATGCACCTGATAGGGAAGAACAAAGGTGAAGGTGCCAGGCCGCATCGGATGAGAAGCATCATTGATTCTTTCCTTGCCGCGTCCGCTTATGACAAAGGAAAATTCCAAGAAATCATGGCGGTGCGCACGAAAGCCATGCGGAATGTGATTCAAACTAATATGAAGCGGGCTGGCACTGTCCATGTTGGGATACGTGCGCAGATAATCCGGATAGTTCGTCATACAGAACAGAAGCCTCCGAAGAAATGGGACATTTTTCGAAAAACAAGCATGCTTTTCGATATAGATACTATTAACATAGTAGCAGGAGTGAAGCAACAACAAAATGAAAGGTTAGCTTGTTCGAGAATGACTCACTAACCGTATTCCCATACGGGTGAGGTTAAGAAGCAGGAAGATTCGTTGACGATGGGGGGCATCGCCATGAGTGAGGGCAAGGTTAAACTTGGTATTATTGGCGCGGGGAATATTGGAGGCGTGCACGCTTCTCAATTTTCCAAGCTGCAGGAGCTTTGCGAGCTTACCGCGATAACGGACGTCTATCGGCCACAAGCTGAACGCCGCGCGGCGAAGTATGGGATTAAGCATGTTTTGGACACGCCTGAAGCGCTGGTTCAACATCAGGAGGTTGAGGCGGTTATCATTGGCGTGCCGAATCAGTATCATGCTGAGTTAGCAGTGAAAGCACTTGAAGCAGGGAAGCATGTGCTGCTGGAGAAGCCGATGGCGTTGAATGGGGAAGAGGCTCGCAAAATATATGAAGCTGCGAATCAAACGGACAAAGTGCTGATGGTCAGCCATCAAATGCGCTTTGAATCTGTACCGATGCAGATGAAGGCACAGATAGACCGGGGAGAGCTTGGCCGAATTTATACGGCTAAGACAGGCTGGTATCGCCGCAAAGGGATCCCAGGCTGGGGGACTTGGTTCACGCGCATGAACGAATCTGGCGGCGGCCCATTAATCGATATCGGCGTGCATATGCTGGATCTTGCCTTATACTTGATGGGCAATCCGAAGCCAGTGTCGGTTTACGGGGCGACCTACGCTGAATTCGGACCGAAGAAAAAAGGGATAGGGACATGGGGCAAGCCGAACTGGAGCGGCGCCTTTGATGTAGAGGATCTCGCGACCGCTCTTATTAAAATGGAGGATGGGAGCAGCTTGTCCTTGGAAGTGAGCTGGGCGGTTCATATGGATACAGATAACCATCCATTCATTCATCTCATGGGGACAGAGGGCGGAGCAAGCTACCGCGGTCCCAAGGGAAAGCTGCTTACAGAGAAGTTCGATCGTCCATTTGAAGTGGACATCATGAAGCCTGAGGACGATGAGGGCGAGCGGCTTCGATTGAGCAGGCACTTTCTAGCCTGTATTATGGAAGGTAAAGAGCCGATCTCATCCGCGCTGACGGGACTCACGAACAACATGATCATCGATGCCATCTATGAATCATCCAGAACCGGCAATGAAGTGAAGCTGGATTGGAATAGATAAGGGAAGATTGGAACAACACGAGGAGGAATGACAAATGCTAAGAGGAATAACGAGTGCAGGACTGGGCCGTATAGAGAGTGAGGAGCTCATGATAGAGCTTGCTTCCGCTTATGGCTTTCAAGCGGTTGATTTGGATGCAAAAGGGCTCGTACAGCGCCATGGCTTGGAAGGAGCGAAGGCTTTTCTAGAAAAGCATGGGGTAGTCGCAGGAGCAATTGGCCTTCCGGTAGAGTGGAGAACCACAGAGGAAGCGTTTATACAAGGAATCGAGCAGTTGGCCTCGACAGCGGCGGCAGCTTCTGCTCTTGGCTGCACAAGCTGCTGCACCTACATCCTGCCTTCTACGGATTTGAAGGCTGCTCATTTTATGGCGCTTGCAGTGAAAAGACTTCGCCTATGTGCACAAATTCTAGGCGCATACGGCATTCGTTTAGGGCTTGAATTCGTGGGACCGCATCACCTGAGAACCCAGTGGAAGCATCCTTTCATTTGGACGATGGAGGAGACGCTCGACTTTATCGACGCGATCGGCGAGCCGAATGTGGGGCTTTTATTCGATGCGTACCATTGGTACACCAATGAGATGACGGTTCAAGATATCGAACAACTTCGTCCAGAGCAGATCGTTCACGTTCATATTAATGATGCGCCGAATGTTCCAGTGGAAGAGGTTCTCGACAATCATCGTCTATATCCAGGTGAAGGAGTCATTGACCTGGCGGGCTTCCTTCAAGGTCTGCAGCGCATCGGATATACCGGCGTCGTTGCGCAGGAGATCTTAACCCCTACGATGCCAGCCGATCCGGTTGAAAAGCTGATGGAGCGCTCGAAGGCTGGTTTTGACAACGTGTTCACGGCAGCAGGACTGTAAGAGGCAATACCTGCTATAAGAACAGGTAACCGTAAAGAATGTTCAGCTATGGTGAGGTTGCAAGTCGTAAAGCTGTGAGTGGTGGAAGCGATTTGTAATCGGCACTATTATATATTTTATTGGTGGAAGAGCGTCAGGTATGTACCCTGAGGCTCTTTTTCATTTTCTAAACCTAGTCGATTGATAGACCCCCAGGCAGTTCTCAGCGACTGTACACGAGAAATCGTGATTTCAGCGTTTGGGATGTTCCAGCAGCGATTTCTTTAGACAGAGAAGTTGTTTAGGATTCGAAATTTACATGATCTCCATATTAGCATGATATTCCACTAACATCCGCTCGATATACTACTCCATACATATGAGCATGACAACCAATAGAGGAGAGGTAAAGACATGAAGAAGCGGAAGCATCAGAAGTGGAGCGCAATCGTATTGGTTTGCAGCCTGCTGGTTAGCTTGCTGCCTGTGCCGGGAACGAGTTTCGCTGCGGCCGGCGGACAAGGTCCAGCCCTGCTAATTACGGAGGTCGTTCCTGACACGACCAATGTGTCCAGCAAGGATGGCTATGAATTTATCGAGGTTTATAATCAGACCGATCAGGCCATTGATCTCAAACAGCAGCATCTATACTATATCAATAGCAGTGCTGAGACCGAATGGACGTTATCAACTGCTGGACAAGCTGTTATTCAGCCGCGTCAATCAATCGTATTATGGATGATGAATGGCGTTAACGGTGATAAAACGACAGAAGATTTTAATAAGATATTTGGATCAGCACTGGTTGAAGACATTAACTTGTTTCGAGTGAAGGCAAATGGTGGACTGTCTAACTCTGATGCGATAACGGTATTGCTCAAAGATGGAGCGGGCAATGAGATCGTGCGGGCCTCTTACGAGAACGATGAGCAGACGAAGCCGGATAAAGGAATCTTCTATCAGCATCCTAAAAAAGGCTCTACTGTGATGGCGATGATGGATCATCCAGGTACGCTTCCCGCTACTCCAGGGGCTGTGGCACCAGAACAGCTTATACCTGTTCAGCCAATCTCTAAGCTAAAGGTTGAACATCAGTCCCAAGAACAGATCTACGCAGGGATTGACGTGCCGGTATATCCTGCGATTACAGGTTATGAGGGAACGGTTACAGCAGATGTCTACTATAAGACGGAGCTGATGATAGAATTTCGCAATATGCCTTTGACGGTTACTGGAGACACCTATGGAGGGGCCATTCCGAATACGGAGCTGCTTGGAAGCGAGACGCTCCTGTACTATATTCAAGCTCAAGATAGTCAACAACGAGTACAATCAGACATTTATTCTATGAAGGTTGTGTCCTTGCCAGCAGACAGTGGACAGGCTCCTCCTATGCTGATTACAGAGCTGCTTCCGAACAGTAAAAATGTAGGCGATGCAGATGGCTACGAATTTATCGAAGTCTATAATAACACGGACAAAGATATTAACTTTAAAGATTATAAGATCTTCTATCGTTACACGGATTCAGGTCCAGGCGCTGATGTCGTATGGCCTACCGACCATGAGGATTTGATGATCAAGTCCAGGCAGACGATGGTGTTCTGGGTGATCAATAAGGCGAATATGAACAGCACGGTAGCAGATTTTAATCGTGAATTTGGTACGAATCTAGTAGAAAACGAAAACATCGTGAAGATCTACAGCGATGGTATGGCTAACACATCACGGCGCGGAGTTGTGATTGGCACGAACACGCACAAGGACATTGCAGCTGCTTATTATGATGGCAGCAAGGTCAATCAGGAGAACAAGGGCACACATTACCGCTACTCTGCAGATGGTACGGGGGTCATGCTCCCGCTCTATTCCGGTACAAAGCCGACAACGCCTGGAGCAGTCGATTTGACACAGATCCCGGCGCAATTGATTCATGAAGAGGATCGTGCTGAGCCTACGGCACAGGATCTGACGAAGGTCCGCGAGGTGGCACAGACGGAGGATATAAGCCTCATTCTGGATGCGAAGGATGATCAAGGCGTTAAGACGGTGGCTTTGTTCTATAAAACGAATCAAGATGCAGAATACACGAAACGTTATCTCTATGAAGATTACAACAACAAGCTGTACAGCTATAAGGTGTATTCGCCTGAGCTGATCGGCAAATCATCGGTTTCCTATTATTTTGAGGTTTCTGATGGACTCCATACGATTCAAACGGATGCGAAGCAGATCAAGATTAATGGCGGTATTCAAGAAACGCCGCTGCGCCTCAACGTAAAGGATGGAGACATCATCCGGGGAACGAAAGTCATTAAAGCTGCCGCCAATGGTGTAGATGCAGACCAACTGAAGCTCAGCGTTGCAGGCAGTGAAGTGAAGAATGCGTTTCGCGCATTGGAGCTAGACCCGATCTTCGCATTCGATGCAACAGAAGTGAACTATTACTTTAAAAATGCGGTGACGATGGGAGAAGAGATTCTCTATACGTTCCTTGATCCGATTAATACGTATACAACCTTGTCCTATCCGATCTCTTCCGATCGATTGAGCGAGGGCTCGAATAAGATTGCCATTCGCGCAGGCACGAAATCCGGGCCATTTGACGATCGCCCAGAAGAAAATAAGGACGACTTTAAAGTACGGAATGTACGGCTTGTATTGGCTGACGGCACAACGATCTATGACCCTGCATACAGCAACAAAGAGCAGGAGATCAAGATGGGTGACAGTTCTGGTCGATTGGAAGCACTGGAACTGAACTTTAGTATTACGAATGAACATTTAACAGCCAAGGCTTATCAATGGAATACGGCTGAGCTTCAAGACGGCGAATATGTTTTAGAGACGATTGCGCCAGATCAATCGAGGGCGTCTGCTAAAGTAAAGATCGATAACACAGCGCCTAAAATTATTCCATCGATTGCAAATGGCAAAGAATATCGCGGTGCCTTCACGATGGATGCAGAGGTAACGGATAACATTGCCGGAGTAGATACCATTTCGGCAATCTTGGACGACAAGGAAGTGAAGCTGCCGCTCAAGACATCATCTGGGGAGCTTGCAGCGGGAACGCATACGCTTGTCATTCGTGCAAAGGATAAAGTGGGCAATGAGGCCGTATCTACGATAACGTTCACGACCCCATCTGAGAATCCGAACCAGCCAGAGCTTGTCACTCCTCGCGATGGTCAAACGGGAGTCTCCGTTAATCCAACCCTGTCGGTTAAGCTGACAGATCCACTGAAGGACAGCATGACAGCTTCTTTCTTCCGCGGCTTCCATTTTGACAGCTCAAGATTGGAGAGCTTGAAGGGATACCGTGGAGCAAGTGAGGTTGAGCCGCCGAAGCAGCTTGTCCCAGACGGAGAACAAGCGATGTCAGCTGAAGACTACGACAAGATCAAAGCCGCTGACGGCGTGTACTTGACGGATGATTCGACGGAGCAATTCCCATACCATCGCTTCGATATCACATTGGACAAAGCGGTCAAAGCAACGGACCGTGTCGAGGTAGAGTGGAAGGGGAACTCCCTTGAAGGCCGCAAGGTAAGCATGTATGCGTGGAATCCATCTGAACAAAAATGGAGCTTGCTTGTTTATCAGGTGGCAGGAGCAGAAGACTTTACCCTGAAGCATACCGTGCTAGCGGGTGATTATAACGACGGCGGCAAGATTCATGTCATGATTCAGGATGAGAAGCCGGTATCGGAGGATCCATATGATTTCTCCTTCGTGTGGATGTCGGATACCCAGTATTACTCGGAAAGCTATCCTGAGATTTATAAAACGAATGTACAGTGGATTGTTGATAACAAAGAGAAGATGGATATTCGCTATGTAATCCATACAGGAGACATTGTGGATGATGCGGATCAAGACTATCAATGGATTAACGCGAATGAATCCATGAGCATCCTTGACCAAAGTGGAATGCCATACGGGGTATTGGCTGGCAATCATGATGTTGCCCATCAGACTGGAGATTATCAATATTACTGGAAGCATTATGGGGAAGATCGCTTTAGCCATCAGCCAACCTATGGAGGCTCATATCAGAATAACCGCGGTCATTATGACCTTGTTTCCGCGGGCGGCGTAGACTTCATCGTTGTGTATATGGGCTGGAACATTGGAGATGAAGAGATTCAATGGATCGATGATGTGTTGAAGCAGTATCCTGATCGAAAAGCGATACTTGCCTTCCATGAGTACTTGCTCGTATCCGGCAATCGCGCGCCGATAGCGGACCAGATCCATGAACGTGTCGTCATTCCGAACTCGAATGTCATTGCGGTATTGTCTGGCCATTATCATGATGCCGAGACCTTGATCGATGAACTGGATGACAATGGAGATGGTATTGCGGATCGCAAAGTGTATCAAATGCTTGCCGATTATCAAGGTGGTGAAAGAGGAGGAAACGGCTATATCCGCCTTCTGCAATTTGATACAGATGCTAATAAGATTCATGTGAAGACATACTCTCCGTATCTTGATGACTATAATTACTATGATCCCATCGAGTTTCCGAAAAAGGATGAGTTCGATATCGATGTGGATCTGTCAGCAATGGAGAAACGCGTAGCGACGGACTATTTCCAAGCTAATATTTATACGGATCAGCTGATCGGTAAAGTCGAGAAGGTTGCAAGCGGTGCTCAAGCTTCTGTGAAGTGGAGCGGGCTCCAGAACAATCAGCTGTATCAATGGTACGTGCAAGCAGAGGATCAGCATAGCGGCAAAGCAATCTCAGATATTTGGAGCTTCCAAACGGGTACAAGCGGCGGCGGTTCTGGAGGCAATGGATCAGGAGGCAGCGGCTCAGAGGGCGGTTCTGGATCTAATGGAAATGGATCGGAAGGTTCCACAGATCCGGGAGATGGCCAGGAGGGCTCAAATGGAAATGGTTCTGAGGGTGGTTCCAATGGCTCTACTGAGCAAGGCAAGTCCTTTGTTGATGTGCCAGCAACACACTGGGCGCATACGTACATCCAAGCTCTTGTGAAGAAGGGCATTGTAAATGGCATGGATGACACGCATTTCCGACCAAGCCAAGCGCTCACTCGAGCTGAATTTGCGAAGCTTATCGCGAAGGCGTTCGAGCTGAAGGTGAGTGGAAGTGAAAAGCAGCCATTCAGCGACGTCGTAAAAGGCAGCTGGTATGAATCTTCAGTGTACGCAGCACAGCAAGCTGGCATTATTGAAGGAACAGGCAAAGGCCATTTCGAGCCGAATCGCAAGATTACGCGTGAGGAAATGGCAGTCATGCTCGTAAGAGCTTATGAGTGGAAGCATGGAAAGATTGAAGATAAAGGCGAAGCTTTATCCTTCGCCGATCATAAAAAGGTAAGCAAATGGGCGGTTGATGGTGTAGCGAAGGTTGCAGCACTTGGCCTCATGGAAGGTCAAGGAGGCAATACCTTTGCACCTGACAAGCATGCAACACGTGCTGAGGCAGCAAAAGTCATTTACCTGCTGCTAGAGCGCTAATCACAAGTAATAATCGCATGCAGCATTTTAGAGAAGGTGCAAATCTCTTTATTAGGACGGCATAATCAAGTATTGAATACTGCACGTTCATTTGCACTTCTCTTATCGAAGTCCTCCGAGGGAAAATCCTTTGGAGGACTTTATTGTAGCGTTTATTGATTGATCGGGTATAGCCATATGATCAACTTATAACAGAGCATGTTCAGGCTATTCGATCTTATTGAGATCATATTTTCATAATAAACAATCATTTTGATACGGATCACCTGTTCGTTTTGTATTCTTAGAGCTTGGTACATGGTATAATTTTACTGTTGTTTATGGTAAAGGAAGGGTGAAGACATGAGCCAATCATTATTCGATCAGCTTGCGTTTGTTCGTAGCCTGTGTTTGCAAGTCGTGCAGGATGTAAGTGAACAGGAAGCCGATATCATTCCGGACGGGTTTAACAACAATATTCGTTGGAATTTGGGACACATTTACCTCGTGCAGGAGATGATAGCTTTTTCTACAGCAGGTGAAGAGACGAAGCTTCCAGAAGGATTCAAAGCATGGTTTAACATGGGCACGAGCCCTGCAGATTGGGAGCATGCTCCTCCAACGCTCCCAGAGCTTTGTCAATTGCTTACCGAGCAGACGGGTCGTATTGCTGAAACGTTTGCGGGGAGATTGGATGAAGCTTCTGTTCATCCGAAGAATATTCGAAACCTATCACTCCAGACAGTTGGAGAGTTTTTATCTTTTAGTATTTACCATGAAGGCACTCATTCTCAAACGATAAAGATGTATAAGCTGCTTATTCGCAAGGCCTAAGCATTTATAGATTCGTTCAGCCTCTTCTCCAGCCCTGTTTCATTATAGTGAGATAGGGCTTTTTTGTTTGATTTGCCGTCTTAAATATTCGTGCTATACCCTAACCTGTGATATATTGACGAGGAGGTGATAGGTGCATGCAAATCCACCGAATGTTTGAGATGATTTATCTCTTAATGCATAAGAAGACGATGACGGCAAAGGAGCTTGCTGAGCATTTCGAGGTCTCTCCACGCACGGTATATCGGGATATTGATACACTCTGCGAAGCGGGCATTCCGATATATACGACAAAAGGTAAAGGGGGAGGCATTCGGCTCATTGACAGCTATGTGCTGAACAAGTCCATGCTCTCAGAACAAGAGCAAGCGGAGATTCTTTCTTCGCTATATGGACTCAGTGCCGTGAGCGGCGATACGGAGCAGGTGCTTGCCAAGCTAAGCGGGTTGTTCAATAAGACAAGCCCAAGCTGGATTGAAGTCGATCTCTCTCATTGGGGAGACAATGACTCGGATAAATATCAGCAGCTTCGTATGGCGATCTTGCAGCATCGGATCATTGAGTTTGACTATTTTAACAGCTTTGGGGAAAAAGCTAGACGAACGGTTGAGCCCCTTCAGCTTTGGTTTAAAAATAAAACCTGGTACTTGCGCGCGTACTGTCAGCACAAGCAGGCGCTAAGGCTGTTCAAGCTGACGAGAATGAGGCATATCGTTGTAACGGAAGCGCATTTTCATGAAGACAGAATGCTGTTAGCGCTTGAGGCTGCAAATGAGTTGCAGCTTGCTCGTGGGTCATCTGCCGTTCGGCTTGTGCTAAAAGTTGATAGCTCGCAGGCATATCGCATTTATGATGAGTTTGATGACAATCAATATATAAAAGACCCAGACGGCAGCTTTGTCGTTACGGTTCATTATCCAGAGGATGAATGGGTATACGGCTATGTCATGTCATACGGACATTATGCAGAGGTCATATCGCCACAGCATATTCGTGATATCATTCGCGAGCGCCTGCGGCTTGCAGCAGAACGTTATCTAACACAATAGGATGCAATATCTTGTTCAGCCATAGAACCTGTGCGTTGTGACAGGGGAGGTGGTATACAATGATAAACGGAAATATGAACGGATGATGGTAAAGGTAATAACCTTATGGTTGTTGTAGGCTTATTGTGCTCTCATTATTCGTTCAAAAAAATAGATCATAATATGACACTCAGCTGTCATATTCCATCTCGTACAATATCCTTAACGACAACGAAAGGGGAAGAAAAGAGATGGAACAAACAACGTTTTGCCAAAGCTGTGGAATGCCTCTAAATGGATCGGAGGAGCTTCTCGGATCAAATGCCGACGGAAGCAAGAATGAAGAATACTGTACGTTCTGCTACAAGGATGGCGCATTTATTGCCGATGTGTCAATGGAGGAAATGATTGAATTTTGTGTGCCTCATATGGTTGAAGGCAACCAAGGCATGACGGAGGAAGCGGCGCGTTCTAGCATGAAGGCGTTCTTTCCTAAGCTGAAGCGCTGGACACCCGCACATAGATGAATCTTCTGCTTTTCAGTTAAGATAAAGTATTGAACGGGTGATACGATGGAATGGATAACGGCCAAGAGCCTGCTGATCAAAAATAAACATGCAGACTGGTTCGGCCATGATTATACAATGAATGTTTATCGTGGCTGTCATCATGGCTGCATCTATTGTGATTCAAGAAGCAGCTGTTATGGTATAGATCATTTTGATATCGTGCGTGGAAAAGAGAACAGCCAAGAGCTGCTTCGCCGCGAGCTTGCAAGCAAGCGCAGCAAGGGAGTGATTGGAATGGGCTCGATGAGCGATCCCTACAACCATGATGAAGAAGAGCATCAGCTGACAAGAAAGGCGCTTCAGCTGATTCAACACTATCGTTTTGGCGTATCCATCGCAACGAAGAGCGCGCTTGTTACACGGGATATCGACATCCTATCCGATATACAGTTGCAGGCTCCAGTCAATGTTAGCCTATCGATCACAACCGTAGATGATGAGCTAAGCAGGCGCATCGAGCAGCGCGTATCTGTTTCATCAACAAGATTCCGTGCGCTTCAGGAATTATCCGCAGCAGGAATCTTTACAGGTGTGCTGCTCATGCCGATTCTGCCTTTCATCACAGACCAGATATCTAACGTTCGTAGGATCGTAAGTCTTGCTGCTGATGCAGGAGCAAAGTATGTGTATCCGTCGTTTGGCATGACGCTTCGCGAGAACCAGCGCGAGCATTACTTTCGCTGGCTGGATAAGCTGTATCCTGGACTGAAGGAGCAATATATCCGCACTTATGGCACGCGCTATGGCTGCATGTCTACGCGTCGCAGACAGCTGGAGCGAGCCTTTCAAGAAGAGTGCGAGCAGCAGGGCATTCTCTATCGGATGCCAGACATTATCGCTTCCTATAAGAAAGATATGGAGCCAGAGCAGCTAAAGCTGTTCTGAGGATAAGAGCAAGAACAGGGTTTTTCTATATTTTTCTATACATTGTGAAGAGAAATGTCTTCGATCTGTACTTCCATTTGTGAATAGAATCGCTTACCATAAGAACACAGATCAATGAACAAATGGAGTGGATCCCATGTCAATGCCTTCAAATTCAACCAGCAATAAAGGAACTTCGGACAAGCAGGATGTACCTGCATATTCTTGTACGAGAATTGAAGCGCCGTTAACCGATGAACAATGGCTGAGCCTGCCGCATCTCTCGCTTGTTGATGTTGTAACGGGCAAGGCGCCTAGACTTCAAACGAAAGTAAGCCTATGCTATTCCGAACAAGCCATTCATCTTCGCTTCTGGTGCCTTGATGATCATGTGTACAGCCCATATACAGATCACGATGACCCTTTATATGAGGCAGATGTTGTAGAATGCTTCATCGACCCGGAAGGCGCTGCTTCTTTTCATTATGAATTCAACTTGAGCCCGCATAATGTTGTTTTTGACGCAAAGATTATTAATGAACATGGAGAGCCGCGCCTTTATCAGACGGAGTGGAACGCGGAAGGCTTAGAAACGAAGGTCGCGAAAGCAGAACAAGATGCGCTTGCTTATTTGTTTGAGGCAGAACATGAAGCTGGGGCAAAGGTTCTGGTGTACGATTTATCAATACCATTTGCGGATCTAGGCGCAACTGCAGCTCCAGGCACGGAATGGAGAATGAATATGTTCCGCATCGATCAGGATCAAGAGGGAGCACGAACCTTTACAGCTTGGTCCCACACAGGGGAAATCAAGTTTCATGTTCCAGCTCGGTTCGGACGAATACAGTTTGTATAGCTTACTAACCACAACAGCGCTCCATCTACGATGAAGTAACCAACGAAACCGTCCCACAGTAGGGGCGGTTTTTTTGATCCTATGAAGCTCCCCATTTTGTTATCCCTCGTAATTCGTCTGTGCGAACCGTCAGTCACAAATGGATTATGCTTCTTACCTCTGTGTCGCACTTTCGAGTCTGCCCGCATAACGTGTAATAGGCCAATAAGGATTAACAGAAGTTGTTTGTTCTCAAACAAGCGAAGGAGGTGCTCAGTCTGATGAAAGCACAGCCGCGAATGAGCCGTACGAAAAGAAAGCATGAGATCACGAAGCTGGGGAAGCAGGAATGGTTGTTTCAAATCTTTGCTTTAATCCTCTTTGTTCTTCTTGTCGCCTTATGTCTTTGGTTCCTTTTGCAAAATGTAACATAGCAAGCAGTCCTGACGGAATAACATAATCTCGCCGCAAAGTACAAATACTGTATGGGAATCAAGAATACTGCCGCCGCATGTAGCCATTACAACAAGGAGGTATGCCAATGGCGACAAAATCAAAATCGAAGTCTCCTGCTTGGAAGACCGGCGAATGGAATATGACGCAGGAGCAATATAAGCAGATCGCAAGCAAGCGCGAACCTTCGCGTTCCATCTATAAGAATTGCATCCGAGCGTTCTTAGTAGGGGGAACGATATGCCTGATTGGACAAGCCTTCCAGCAGATGTTCATCTCATGGTTTGGCATGACGAAGGAGCAGGCAAGCAGCCCAACGGTTGTACTGCTTATTTTTCTGTCCGTCATCTTAACGTGCTTCGGTGTATATGACAAGCTTGCCCAGTGGGCTGGAGCTGGTTCTGCGGTTCCTGTGACTGGATTTGCGAACTCGATGAGCTCTGCTGCGATCGAGCACCGCAGTGAAGGGCTCGTCCTTGGTGTAGGCGCCAATATGTTTAAACTTGCTGGTTCCGTCATCGTGTTTGGTACGGTGGCAGCGTTTATTATTGCGCTCATCTACTTGATCTTTGGCATTAATATCAAGCACGGGTAATTCGAGCTTACGGTAAGGAGGCGAACCTATGCACGTCGGAAGACAAACATGGCTCTTTAAAAACAAGCCGGTCATTATAAGCACTGGCACGGTCGTCGGTCCTGATGAAGGAGAGGGGCCGCTCGCTGATACGTTTGATTACGTACATGAAGATCTGGATATGCAGGAGAAGTCTTGGGAGAAGGCTGAGCGTAAGCTCTTGGAGCAGGCGACTCAGATTGCTGTCCAAAAATCAACCATTCAGGAAAATCAGATCAACTACTTCGTTGGCGGCGACCTGATGAACCAGATCATAAGCAATACATTTGCAGCAAGAAAGATGGGGCTCCCTTACATAGGGGTATTTGGAGCCTGCTCCACTTCAATGGAGTCGCTTGCGATCGCTTCCTTGCTCATTGACAGCGGCAATGCGGAATATGTGATGGCGGGAACCTGCAGCCACAACTGCACAGCTGAGAAGCAGTTCCGCTACCCAACCGAATACGGCTCTCAAAAGCCGCCTTATGCTCAGTTTACCGTTACGGGTGCTGGTGCAGCGATTGTTGCAGCGAGTGGCTCAGGCCCTCGCGTACATGCTGCAACGATTGGAAAGATTATGGACTTTGGCTTAAGCGATCCGTTCAACATGGGAGCAGCGATGGCTCCAGCGGCTGTCGATACGATTCAGGCTCATCTTGCGGACCTGAATCGGACGCCTTCAGACTATGATCTTATCGTGACAGGGGACTTGGCTAGCGTAGGAGTTCCAATCGCGAAGGATCTTTTTAAGGAGAATGGCCTGTCCATTGAGGGGACCGTCTTCAATGACTGTGGACTCATGGTGTACGATCTTGAGACACAAGCGGTACAAGCTGGGGGGAGCGGCTGCGGATGCTCTGCTGTCGTGACCTATGGCCATATTCTTCAGCGCATGCAAAAGGGTGAGCTTAAGCGCGTGATGATTGCAGCTACGGGCGCTTTGCTGTCACCGCTGTCTTATCAGCAGGGTGAAACGATTCCGTGCATTTGCCATGCTGTGACGCTTGAGATGGAGGGATAATGACATGATATTCTTTTGGGCTTTTGTAGTTGGTGGATTGATTTGTGTGATCGGACAACTTATGTTCGACATAGCGAAGCTCACACCTGCGCATACGATGGCGATCCTTGTGGTAGCAGGTGCTATCGTTGACGGCTTTGGCTGGTATGAGCCGCTTATTGACTTTGCAGGTGCTGGGGCTACAGTTCCAATTACGAGCTTCGGCAACTCTCTTGTACACGGTGCCATCCTGGATCTGCATAAGGATGGGTGGATTGGTGCGGTAACGGGAATCTTCAAGACGACGAGTGCAGGGATATCGGCTGCGATTGTATTTTCTTTTTTAGCCGCGCTGCTGGTTCGTCCGAAGGGATAGCTTTTAATCGTAATACAGCTCACCCAAGCTTTACAATCTTATTTACACTTTAAAAAATGCATCTCAAAGCGAGGTCAGTCGAGGTTTCTTTCGAACTGGCCTTTTTCATATGGATCGGAAATATCGCATAACATCAAAGGTTTCGCAGCGAAAGGCAAGCGTAAGAATTAGGAAATGCTGAAATTATTTGTGGAAATGGTGAATAGTCGATCTTCCCGACTTGTTGTAAAATGAGGAAATGAAAGCGGATTACTCATTTTAAGAACTTTAAAGGGGGTCGTTGTCTTGAATAAGCAAATCACGTTGCACTCCATCATACAGCAGCTTCAAGAGTCCTTACAATCCAGCATATTAGGCAAACCGTTAGAAATAAATCTGTTATTGACAGCGATGCTCGCTAAAGGACATGTGCTTATTGAAGATGTTCCGGGCACTGGTAAGACACAGCTCATTAAATCCATCGCTCGTACGATAAATGGCCAATTTCGCAGAGTACAGTGTAATCCTGACCTGCTTCCAACCGATATTACCGGCATGTTTATTTTTCATCCAAAAGACCAACAGTTCATCTTCCGTCCTGGCCCAATGATGACCAATGTCCTGCTCGTTGACGAAATTAATCGTGCGACGACCAAGACACAATCTGCGCTGCTTGAAGCGATGGAGGAGCGTCATGTGACGATTGAGGGGGAGACGTTCGAACTGCCTAGCCCGTTTATGCTCTTTGCGACCCAGAATCCCATTGAATTCGAAGGCACCTATGTGCTGCCAGAAGCGCAAATGGACCGATTCATGATGAAGATTAGTCTGGGTTATCCGGATGAGCTGACAGAGCGTGAAATGCTTGCTAGGCATGTAGAGGGACTGCCTTCTGAGCGCGTTGATGTGATTACAGATGTATCGATGATAGAAGAAGTGCAGCGTCTAGTGGAGCAGGTGCATATGGACGATGCGATCGGCTCTTACATTATTGATATCACAAGAAGAACAAGAGAACATGCTCATGTGCTGCTCGGCGCTAGTCCTAGAGCGTCCATCGCATTGATGCAGGCTGCCAAAGCATACGCTTGGCTCAGCGGACGCGAATATGTCTCGCCAGATGATGTGAAGATGCTTGTTCCGCATGTGTTAGGACATCGGCTAGTGTTAACGATCGATGCGAAGATCGACGGCGTTAAGCCTCACAAGGTGCTGCGTGAGATTCTGGATTCGGTGACGGTTCCTGTACGTCTTGGGATGTAGCGATGACAGGGCGCAGCCAGAAATCTCATATTAGAACGTATTTCGTTGTCTATGCAGCCCTGCTTATTTATATTGGACTCGTCTTCTATTTCTTATTTCAGGGGGGCAAGACCTCGTTCATGGTGCTTGCTATGGCAACCATACTTGGCGTGTATTGGTTATTAGGCTTGTTTGGCGGTGTCCGCAAGGCGAAGGGCCAACATCAGCTTGGCGGTGAGCGGCTCAGCCAATTTCAAGCAGAGTCTCATATTCCAGTGAAGCTTGCGATCCAGATTCCAGGGTGGATGCCTGTTCCATATGTAGAAGTTCGCGATGAGCTTTATCGCTTTGATCAGCTTGTTCACAAAGAAGAAACGATTGTCTTTTTGGATCAAAAAAGATTGGCGACCATAGAGTACCATACGCCTAAGCTTGAAAGAGGCTGCTATCAATTCGCAAGAACAACGTGCTGCACACGAGATTTATTTGGCTTGTTTCGCTATCAAGGGCTTTTTCGGAATGAGCAGATGCTCTACGTCCTTCCTAAAATGATCCCTATTGCAAGCTGGAAGCAGTCTTCATCGTTCAAGGGTTCGGTTGATCCTGAGGCATCGTATACGAAGCATCGCCGAGAATCAACGGTCGCAGATGGGATTCGGGACTATGTTCATGGAGATCGTTTATCCCGCATCCATTGGAATGCGACCGCAAGAAGCGGATCGTTGAAGTCGAAGCAATTCGAACCCGAAGGGACGCCTATGCTTGCGATTGTTCTCGATCTGTCACAGGCATCGTACAAGGATGCTGCCTCATTTGAGTTAGCCGTCTCTATCACAGCCTCATTGATGCGATATGCAGCTAGACAGCAGCGCCGGGTTATTGTGGCTGGCGTCGGCAAGGAGCTTAAGCTGTGGGGGACGGACGCAGTTCGCCATGAAACATCAAGTCTTCGTCAGTGGCTCTCCTCTATTCAAATGGAACGAACAGATGAGGGGGCTGAAGATAGCTGGCTTGAAGCCTGGCAGAAGCACCCTGACCTTAAACGAGGAGGAACCCTTGCTTGGGTGTCCGGTCATTTGACCTTGGAGCAGGAGCGAATCCTGAGCCACCTCTCTAAGCTCAATTGGCAGGGCAGCTATTTTGTGGCGGGGGATCATGCAGGAACAGATGATGCAAAGCTTCGCTCGAAGCTATCGCGATATCCGTATGCTTATGTCCCTGTGAAGGAGCTTCATCAGCTCTCTGAACGATTGGAGGGGAATAGCGCATGAGGGATATCCGAGCAGCAACTGTTGAACAACGTCCGAATCCATGGAAAGAGCTATTCCGTCTGCATTGGGAAGATCGTTTGATTTGGCTGTGCTTATTCGTTATTTTATCACAATGGACGAAAGCGCTTATTCCTTATTGGTATGAGGAAACGATCCAGATGACGCTTTCTATGCTGTTTATGATGCTTGGTGTGGGCATGGTTTTCCCAGCGCATGCACGTATACGCATTCCGCTAGGCATAGTCGTTGTCATCTATTCGGTCATTCATCAATTGAAAGCCTATCAGCTGTGGATTCCTGCTGATGCACTGGGGAAGGAAGCGTGGCTTCAGCTGCATCCTTACATCTGGCTCGTTGGTCTCATCTGGATGACGTACGAGATCTTCAAGAGATCCGTTCGTACAGGCTGGCATGTTATCTTTTTGCTTGTCATTCAACTGATTGTCTTTGGAATACTAGACTCTTTTACGGTGGACATGCTGTGGGATCAAGTGGCTTGGACGATCGGGGCTTCCCTGCTATGGCTCATCTGCATTCATTTCAAAGGCATGAAGGCTCGATTCCCTGAATACTGGCACATGAAGCCTCGATATGCGATTCAGATCCTTGTAAGTGCCACCGTTCTGCTGTCCGTTGTCATTACAGTCGGGGTCAGCATGCCTGGCGTGCAGCCCATTCTAATGGACCCTTATACCGCTTTTGTGATGAAAGGAGAAAGACCTCAATCATTTGGACAGCTAACCAATCTTGGCTCTGAAGGGCAATCTGGCACCAATCGTGCTCTTGCCGACTCTGGCTACAGTACGAACGATAAGAAGCTGGGAGACGGATTTCGTCTTAATTATTCGCCTGTTATGACGGTGGATGCGGATCAGATCGGTTATTGGCGTGCTGAGACGAAGGCCATTTATCAAGGGGATGGCTGGATTGACTATGAGGAATACAGCAGCGATCCTTATGAAGCGGTGGAAATGGAGTCGAAGCTTCGTGATGCCTTTACTCGAGGCAGTCAAGTGAAAACAAAGCTTGTGAAGCAGAAGGTGACGATGCAGACTCGTGCCAATTATCCTGCATTATTCGGAATGGGCACCATTCAATCTGTTCAGGAGGCTAGGTCCGAGACAGGAGAGCCGATCTTCTGGCATCGCTATGATGGTGAGCTTCGGCATTTTGGCAAGGTGGAAGATTATCCAACCTCCTATACCCTTACTTCAGAAGTGCCCATCTATACGCCGGACCAGCTTCGGAATGCAACACGTTCGACATCTTATACGCGTCCCTTATGGGAGCCTTATCTTGAGCTTCCCGATCAGTATTCTCCGCGTGTAGCGGAGCTTGCAAGAGAGATTGTCAAGGATGCGGACAACGATTATGACCGCGCGAAGAGGATAGAGGAGTATTTGAGGAAGAGCTTTCGCTATACAACACAGCCGAACATTAACAAGAGGGTTAGTGCTGATTTTGTAGAGTCCTTTTTATTTGAAGTCCAAGAGGGATATTGTGATTACTTCTCCTCTGCAATGGCTGTCATGCTTCGAACCCTTGATGTTCCAACCCGCTGGGTTAAGGGCTTTGCCCCAGGAACAAGAGATATTCCTTCTAATGAATGGATTACAAATCGTGACGTGTTTGATACGATTGACAGCAAGGGTCAGTACCGTGTGACGAATGCGGATGCTCATTCCTGGGTTGAAGTATACTTGGGTGATTACGGCTGGATCGCTTTCGAGCCGACACCTGGGTTCACAATGGCTGAAGCATCTGCGGCGGAGACGGAAGAGGAGCAGGATACGCAACAGCAAGCAACACCTGAGGAGAAAGAGGTTCAGACAACCGATTCCACCTCATCAGAGGAACTGTCGGCTTGGGTAATTGTTACAGCCAAAGCTATCGTATGGATCGCGGTTGGTGCAGGCCTTATCACCCTGCTCATCCGCTGGTATGCGGTTGGCTTCTCACTTCGCTGGATACGATTGTGGAATCGCAAGCTGACGCTTAAAGAGCGAATCGTTGTTGAGACTGAAATGTGGCTAAGCTATTGCCGATTGAAGGGCATGAAGAAGCAGCCTTCGGAGACGGTGCGCGAGGCAGTGAACAGATGGATCGAGGACAAGCCTACTCTTGCGGTTTATGCGAATATCATTGTCGCTTGCTTTGAGCAGGCGAAGTATGGGCGAGGAGATGTATCTTCCGAGAATTGGCAGCAATTTAAAGAAGCGATTCACCAATTTAAGCATACATGATGTGCAATTTATGATAAGATGATCAAGATTGCCGTATTCGAAACGTACTGCATGGTTCGGATACGGTATTTTTTTGCATGTAAATCAAAGAATATGGTATAGTTTTTCGTATAAAAAAGAGGTGACCTCATTGTTTGAAGTGCTTATTCCAAGACTTCGAGTACGTACGGTATACGATATAGACCTTAACCTGCTTCAAGCGAAAGGTTATAAAGGGATTATAACGGACCTTGATAATACATTGGTCGGGGCAAAAGACCCGCTGGCAACACCCAAATTGACAGCTTGGTTAGAGGAAGTAAAGCGAGAGGGCTTTAAGCTGGTTGTTGTCTCTAACAACGAGCAGGCACGTGTAGCGAAGTTCTGTACGCCGCTTGACATTCAGTTCGTTCATAAAGCACGCAAGCCCTCCTCCAAACCTTTTGCCAAAGGAATGGAGCTTATGGGGCTGAAGCCTCAGGAGACAGTGGTCGTTGGGGATCAGATGCTGACAGACGTGCTTGGCGGCAATCGGTTGAATCTATTTACCATCTTGGTCCAACCCATTGCCTTGCAGGACGAAGGCTTTGGCACGCGGGTAAACCGTCGCATCGAGCGTATTGTAACATCACGGCTGCGCAAACAAGGTCTCTGGCACGAGGAGGAGTAACATTTTATGACGGAACAATTAACAAAACATTGTGCAGGCTGCGGAGCGGCACTGCAAACGACGAATGCGGAGCAGGCAGGCTACATACCAGAAAAAGCGCTGGAGCGGGAGCCGGCTATATGCCAGCGCTGCTTCCGAATTAAGAACTATAACGAAGCGCAATCGATCGCCATGGATCACGATGATTTCCTGCGGATGCTGGGCCGCATTGGCGATGAGGATGCGCTTGTCATTCATATTGTGGATTTGTTTGACTTTGAAGGAAGCATGATTTCAAGCCTTCAGCGCTTTGTAGGGAATAATCCCGTGCTTTTGGTCGTAAACAAGGTGGATCTATTGCCTAAAGGCATGAATTGGAACCGAATTCGCAACTGGGTACAGCATCAAGCCAAGGAGATTGGAATCAAGATTGTCGACGTTCTGCTCGTTAGCGCGAAGCGAGACTTTGGCTTTGATCGCTTAGTAGAAGCGGTAGGAGAATGGCGCGGGGACCGAGATGTATATGTGGTTGGAGCAACAAACGTAGGGAAGTCTACCTTAATCAACCGCCTGATTCGCGATTACAGCGATTTGGATCGTGAATTGACAACATCTCGCTATCCTGGCACCACGCTTGATCTTGTGAACATTCCGCTCGACGATGGACGCAATATTATTGATACACCGGGTATCGTCTATACACATCGCCTGACGGAGCTGGTGGATCGCAAGGATCTGGGCGCGCTATTGCCCGACAAGACCCTTAAGCCAGCGGTATTCCAGCTTAATGAAGGGCAAACGCTGTTCTTTGGTGCGATGGCTCGCTTTGATTTCGCTGAAGGGGAGCGACAATCGTTCACGTGCTATCTGTCTAACGCCTTGAAGATTCATCGGACGAAGCTTGAACGTGCGGACGAGCTGTACGAGAACCATGCAGGAGAACTGTTGGCTCCGCCAACGAAGGAACGCCTTGCCGAACTGCCGGCTTGGACGAAGCATCAGCTGCGTGTTCCACGTGGAGGAGAGATGGACGTCTTTATCTCTGGACTTGGATGGATTACGTGCAATGGAACGTCTGGGGCTTTGATCAATGTACACGCGCCGAAGGGTGTTAAGGTGCTCTTGCGCCCTACGATGATCTAGACAATCCGGGATCGGAGGAACGGGAATTCATGGGAAACGTATCGTCTTTAGCTGACAATAAGGGCTCGATTACAAGCTCGACACAGCTCTATGCGGTTATCGGGGACCCTATTCATCATTCGAAGTCTCCGCTCATGCAGAATGCCGCGCTTCAAGCTTGTGGAATAGATGCGGTCTACACAGCTTTTCATGTAAAGCCGGAGCAGCTAGAAGCCTGTGTGGCAGGGATGCGAGCGCTTGGCATTCGTGGCATGAATGTCACCATTCCTCATAAAGAGCATGTTATGAAAATGGTGGATGAGGTCGACAGCAGTGCCGCAGTCATCGGAGCCGTAAATACAATCGTCAATGATCAGGGCAAGCTGATTGGCTATAACACGGACGGGCTAGGGTTTGTTCGTTCTTTAAAAGAAGAGACGGGTGTCGATCTTCAAGTGAGCCGTATTCTGATGATTGGTGCAGGCGGAGCGGCAAGAGGGCTGTGCTACGCCTTGCTTAAGGAAGGATGCAAGCAGCTGACAGTCGCGAATCGTACCGTGGAACGTGCGCTATCCATCGCAGATGAGCTTCGTGATGATGGATCGATTCAGGTTGCTCGCATCGAGAATGGATGGCCAGAAATGAATCCCGAAGACGTGGATATTGTGATTAACACGACTTCAGTTGGTATGCATCCGCATGTGGATGACTCGTCGGTAGCGAAAGACTGGATGAAGTCTCATATGATTGTCAGTGATATTATCTATAATCCACTGAAGACCAAGCTTCTTCAGGATGCCGAAGCAGTGGGAGCTGTTACTCACAGCGGATTAGGGATGTTTGTGTACCAAGGCGCCATAGCCTTTGAGCTCTGGACAGGGATTGAGGCACCGGTTAAAGTAATGCGCGAAGCGGTGCTTCAAGCATTATAAGCGAGTATGCGCCGCATACGACGCTCTATATATTCGAAAAACAATAGGAACAACAGTACGTTGGTACTTCAGGAAGGAAGAACAAGATGCTAACTGGCAAACAAAAGCGTTATTTGCGTTCACTCGCACACCATATCCAACCGATTTTCCAAGTAGGAAAGGGTGGAGTGAATGACCAATTGATCCGCCATATTGAAGAAGCCATTGAGGTGCGGGAATTGATTAAAATCTCCATTTTGAACAACAATATGGATGATCGTCAAGAAGTTGCGGAGGCGCTTGCTTCTGGTTCCGGATCTGAGCTTGTGCAGGTGATTGGCAAGACGATTATCCTTTATAAAGAGTCTAAGGATCATAAGGAGATCGAGCTGCCTTAATATGCGCACCTGGATGACCAGATCAGGAGGCTTATAGCATGGGTCATGCCACGAGACGTGTTGGGATTATGGGTGGAACCTTTGATCCTATACATATCGGACATTTAATTGCAGCAGAAGCTGCAATCGAATGTGTAGGCCTTGATGAAGTGTGGTTCATGCCTGCACATGTCCCGCCTCATAAGAGTCGTCAGCCAGAGGCATCGGCCAAGCAGCGCTTGGAGATGACTGCGCTTGCTGTGAGTGGGGAGCCACGGTTCTCAGCAAGTTCATGGGAGATGGATAGAGGCGGAGTGTCTTATACTCTTCATACGGTAAAGGCATTGCAAGAGGAATATCCGAATACGGAATGGTATTGGATCATCGGCGCCGATATGGTGGCCTTTTTGCCCCAATGGCATGGAATCGAAGAGCTGATCGAACGGATCCATTTTATCGGGGTGCGCCGGCCGGGTACGCCATGGCCACTCGAGGCGCTCCCCGTTGAATGGAGAGGCCGCATTCTGGAAGCAGATATGCCAAAGCTTGATATCTCTTCGACGAATATTCGCAAGCGAGTGAAGGATCGCCGGTCGATCCGTTACTTCGTTTCGGATTCGGTTCTTCATTACATACAAAGGTGGGAGTTGTATGAACAGAAGCCGTGAGGAATTGATGAAGGCTGTTCGTGAACAGATGCCTGAACATCGCTGGGCACATACAGAGGGTGTCATGCATGCCGCAGTGGCGCTCGCTAAGCGTTATGGAGCGGATCCCGTTAAAGCGGATCTTGCAGCCCTCCTCCACGACGTTGCTAAGTATTGGCGAACGGATAAGATGGAGCAGATTATACGCGAGCAGCTGCTGCCGGCAGAGCTCCTTGAGCATGACAAGTCGTTATGGCATGCGCCCGTTGGGGCGTTTGTAGCGGAATATGAATACGGGATCACCGATCCTGAAATCTTGGATGCGATACGTTATCATACCTCTGGCCGTGAGAACATGACCCTATTGGACCGCATCGTATGCCTGGCTGATTATATTGAGCCTGGTCGTGACTTTCCAGGCGTTGATCATATTCGTGAATTGGCTGAGCACCATTTGGATCAAGCGCTGGTGGCTGGATTTGATTCGACGATTTCATTTCTGCTTGAGAAGAAGCGCCGGATCTTCCCGTTGACCGTGATTGCCCGCAATAGCTTGCTGCTCTCCATGGAGAATAATCAAGCATAGCTTGGCTGCTCCGCTTTCTTGGAACAGATGATTATTGGTGACTTATGATCAGGTTCTAAGTTTATTAAGGACAATGGATATACAAAATAGGGATAAGGATAGAATGGAGGCTTATTATGACAGTTACACCCGAACAATTGCTTGAAATGACGGTTACAGCAGCAGAAGATAAAAAAGCGATGGATGTAATCGCGTTAGACTTGAAAGGAATTTCACTTATTGCAGACTACTTTGTGGTCTGCCACGGTAACTCCGATACACAGGTACAGGCGATCGCTACTGAGATCCGCAAAAATGCTCACCAAGCCGGTGTGGATGTTCGCGGAACCGAGGGGCTGGATTCAGCTCGCTGGGTATTGATCGACCTTGGGGATGTTGTCGCGCATGTATTTCACCGTGAAGAGCGTGAATATTACAATATCGAGAAGCTTTGGTCAGATGCAAAGGTTGTTGAAATGGCATGACATTGACACCGGGAACCATACAGCGGCTTAGAATTGACCGCGAGGTTTCACCGTACGGCTACTTTTTGACGAATGGGGAGCAGGATGTGCTTCTGCATTATACAGAGCTGACGCGTGAGATCAAGATTGGCGAGGACATCGACGTATTCTTGTTCTTCGATACCGAAGATCGTCTTGCGTCAACGATGAAAAAGCCTTATATTACCCTGGGCGAAGTTGCCCTGCTCGAGATTGCAGATATCCATCCTCGTTATGGCTGTTTCCTCGAGATGGGGATTGGACGCCAGCTCCTGCTGCCTAAGTCGGAGCTTCCAGAGTTTCAGGATCTGCACCCAAGGTTAGGGGAAAAGGTCTTTGTCGTGCTTAACCACGACAAAGTAGGACGTCTCGTTGCTAGGACGGCGCAAGAGAAGGATTTGGAACGCTACACGTTCCATGCCCCATCCAACTGGCTGAATACGTGGCAGGACGCCATAGTCTACCGGCCGCTTCGTATGGGAACCTTTATGATTGTGGAAGGTGGCGTGCTTGGCTTCGGGGCAATTGGCTTCTTGCACGAATCACATCGGCCTCACCTGCTTCGTCTAGGAGAACAAGTGCGGGTCCGCATTTCTCATGTGCGTGAGGACGGAAGAGTCAATGTGACGCTTGCAGAGAAGAAGGAAGTTGGCATGGATCATGATTCGAGAATGCTCCTTACCTTTATAAAAGAGCGTCCGAATGCGGCGATGCCCTATTCCGATGCTACGCCTGCGGATATCCTGAAGCAGCGTTTCTCAATCAGCAAGTCAGCCTTTAAGCGTGCGATGGGACGCCTGATGAAGGCAGGTCTTATCGAGCAGGATGGGGACTGGACAAAGCTTACGGCGCTAGGTGCAGAATTGGAAATTGACGATGCGCTAGCAAAGCTGAATACGGTGAAGGAACAGGCTCGCAAGCCAGAAGGCAAGCGTCCGGCTCCTAATGGGAAGCCGGCTCAAGGCTCTTCACGCGGAGACCGCCCATTACTTAAAGGAGGTCGAGGCTCTCGTCCACGAGCGGAGCATTCCGGAGCTGCTTCAAGACCGTCGACTTCTTCTCCAAGAAAACCATTTAAGAAGTGAATGAGCAGCGACCATCTGAATCATCATTCGGAGGGTGGTGCTGATCACATGAATAGAGAGGGCAGAGTGATTCTAAAGCAGATAAGACTGGCTCACTTTCGGTCCTTCGTTGACAAGATTGATTTGCTCAATCTAGGATGCGAAACCGAGGTGACGCCATCGGATTCTGTTCGTTCTTTAGAATTGTTCTGCCCTCATCCCGTGGTATGGAAGCGCTAAGGGGTAGGAATGTGACGATAGATGGGAGGGAAAAGGATGGAAGCATATGGCCGATTTGCACTGGTCTATGACAGGTTGATGGAGGACATGCCTTATGCTGAATGGCTGGCATTTACGGAGCAGGCCTGGAAGCATTATGGTCTTAAGCCGAGGTCCGTTGTTGACCTTGGCTGTGGAACAGGGAGTCTAACCATCCCTTTAGCAAAGCAAGGCTATAGCATGATTGGACTGGATCTCTCAGACGCTATGCTTGCTATGGGCCGGGAGAAGGAGAACGAGGCGGGTAGACTCGCCGGCAGCATCCAGTGGGTGCATCAGGATATGCGCGCATGGGAGGTTCCTGAGCCTGTCGATGCGGTAATCTCCTATTGTGATTGCTTGAACTATTTGACGGAAAAAGAAGACGTTCACGCGATGCTTCAGCAAACCGCTAAACAGCTTCGACCTGGCGGTCTCCTGCTTATGGATATGCACCATGTTCGCCAGTTTGAAGCGTATGCAGAAGAACAGCCCTTTACCTTGGATGAAGGGGATGTGGCTTATATTTGGTACAGTGAATATGATGAGGATCGCCAAGAGATCGAGCATCAGTTGACGATCTTTGCCCGAGATGAAGCGACTAATCAATACGAGCGGATTGATGAAAGCCATGTTCAGCGCGCCTATGATCCTGATTGGATCGAACAGGAGCTTCGACTTGCTGGCTTTGCCCAAGTGGATTGGTACGGGGACTTCCAATTGGAGGAGCCTACGCAAGAGACGAGACGTTTATTCGTCGCAGCCAAAAAGGCGGAGAACTAAGCCTTTATGCCATCATCAAGTCGGAATGACGAAGCCTATTCGGCATACATTGACATTAGTCCTTTTTTTTCTTATGATGGATGTAATTCTTTTATGAAGGCCTATAACGAATTGGACTAAGACTGGGACTAGTAGCTGTGTCTAGTGACAATCAGAGAGTCGGCGGTTGGTGCAAGCCGATAGTCAAGGACAAGTGAACTCACCTAGGAGTCGCATCATTGAACAGAATCCTCGGGATTCTACTAGACGATGCCGTGAAGCTCGCGTTAAGAGCTTTAAGGGAGCGCATGGCAGAGCATGCATTGCGCTAACTAGGGTGGTACCGCGGGAACGTAAAGTCTCTCGTCCCTAGCGAATTCGCTAGGGATGGGAGGCTTTTTTTGACCATAAATTCTCATCATGACAGTAAGCACGAGAGCCGTATAGGCACCTTAGCTTCCGATGATGGAGAGCGGTTAACAACAAAAGAGAAGGGGGCTCTGTACGAGATGACTACAGAAGAAAAACAGCCATCCGGCTACCAGCCGCTAAAGATTGAGCCAAAATGGCAGCAGTATTGGGATGAAAATAAAACATTTGCAACGCTTGAGGATAATGACAAGCCGAAGTTCTACGCCTTGGATATGTTCCCATATCCATCTGGAGCGGGACTTCACGTTGGTCACCCAGAAGGCTATACGGCAACGGATATCCTTTCTCGCTATAAGCGCATGAAGGGCTACAATGTCCTTCATCCGATGGGATGGGACGCATTCGGTTTGCCTGCAGAGCAATATGCGCTTGATACGGGTAAGCATCCCCGTGAGTTTACGAAGCGCAATATTGATAATTTCCGTCGCCAAATTAAGTCGCTTGGCTTCTCTTACGATTGGGATCGTGAGATCAGCACGACAGATCCAGACTACTACAAGTGGACGCAGTGGATCTTTATCCAGCTCTACAATAGAGGCCTTGCCTATGTCGATGAGATTCCAGTCAACTGGTGTGAAGAGCTTGGAACTGTACTTGCCAATGAAGAGGTTATCGATGGCAAGTCCGAGCGTGGCGGATTCCCAGTCGTTCGTAAGCCGATGCGCCAATGGGTGCTGAAGATTACGGCATACGCTGAACGTCTGCTAGAAGACCTGGAAGAACTGGATTGGCCAGAAAGCATCAAGGATATGCAGCGCCACTGGATCGGCAAGTCTACAGGTGCTGAAGTTCGCTTCAAGATTGATGGTGTCGATGCTGAAGAGCTCGTCGTATTCACAACGCGTCCAGATACGCTGTTTGGTGCAACGTACTGTGTGCTTGCGCCTGAGCATGATCTGGTTGAAAAGATTACAACGGAGGCTCAGAAGGCTGCGATTAAGGATTATCAAGATCAAGCTGCCAGAAAGTCTGACCTGGAGCGTACAGATCTTGCAAAAGACAAGACAGGTGTGTTCACAGGTGCTTATGCCATTAACCCTGTGAATGGCGAGAAGCTTCCAATCTGGATTGCGGATTATGTGCTTGCAGGTTACGGCACAGGCGCCATTATGGCGGTTCCAGGCCATGACGAGCGCGACTGGGAGTTTGCTAAGCAATTTGGTCTTCCGATCGTTGAAGTTGTGGAAGGCGGCAACGTGGAAGAAGAAGCTTATACAGGCAACGGCAAACATGTGAATTCCGGCTTCTTGGATGGCCTTGATAAGGAAGAAGCGATCAGCCGCATGGTTGAATGGCTTGCTGAAAAGGGCGTAGGCGAAGCGAAGATTACTTATCGTCTTCGCGATTGGCTGTTCAGCCGTCAACGCTACTGGGGAGAGCCAATTCCGATCATCCATTTGGAAGACGGCACCATGAAGACGATTCCTGAATCCGAGCTTCCGCTCGTGCTGCCGGAAGTCGATCATATTCGTCCATCCGGCACAGGTGAATCTCCACTTGCGAACGTTGAGGATTGGGTGAACACGATCGATCCTGAGACGGGCATGAAGGCGCGTCGCGAGACAAACACGATGCCTCAGTGGGCAGGCAGCTGCTGGTACTATCTGCGTTACATCGATCCGAAGAATAATGAGCAGATCTGCTCGCCAGAGCTTCAAGCGAAGTGGCTTCCGGTTGACCTTTACATCGGCGGCGTCGAGCATGCGGTTCTTCACTTGCTCTATGCGCGCTTCTGGCACAAAGTTCTGTACGATATCGGTGTGGTAAATACAAAAGAGCCTTTCCAGAAGCTTGTCAACCAAGGCATGATCTTGGGTACGAACAATGAGAAGATGTCCAAATCCCGTGGCAATGTCATCAACCCGGATGATATCGTTTATGAATACGGTGCAGATACGCTTCGTTTGTATGAAATGTTTATGGGGCCTCTTGAAGCTACAAAGCCTTGGAATACGAACGGCGTAGAAGGCATGCATCGCTTCTTGAGCCGGATCTGGCGCTTGTTTGTTAATGAAGAGAATGAATTGAATCCGAAGA
The DNA here is from genome assembly GCF_015558675.1 of Paenibacillus sp. 1001270B_150601_E10. Classification (GTDB taxonomy): domain Bacteria; phylum Bacillota; class Bacilli; order Paenibacillales; family Paenibacillaceae; genus Paenibacillus_B. The sequence continues at coordinate 354,796 of NZ_JADMOL010000002.1, forward strand.
TTGTCGACAACGGCGGTACAGATGAATTCATTCGTACATGGCATAAGACCGTGAAGAAGGTTACAGAGGACACAGATGCTCTTCGCTTCAATACGGCAATCAGCCAACTGATGATCTTCATTAACGATGCTAACAAGCAGGATATCCTTCCTCGCGCAGCAATGGAGAGCTTCGTGCAAATGCTTGCTCCATATGCACCGCATATTGCAGAGGAACTGTGGGAGAAGCTTGGCCATAACGGCTCGATCACATATGTATCCTGGCCGACTTATGATGAGCGCCTCACGGTTGATGCAGAAGTGCAGATCGTTGTTCAAGTGAACGGCAAGATCGTTGACCGTGTTATGGTTGCACCGGATGCAGAAGAAGCTGCAATGCAAGAAACAGCAATGAACTCTGCTAACGTTCAAGCCGCAATCGCGGGCAAGACCGTTCGCAAAGTCATCACTGTCAAAGGTCGTCTTGTTAATATTGTGGTCGGTTAACTTCCTGACCGTAAAAAATCGTATTTACCTTTTCCAAATCTTCTTCATATTTGGCATGGGTAACTTGAATAAGCTGGTGGAATACTCCCTCCAGCTTGTTCTGCAGCAAGCGAAGCGCCTCGGCGGTAATGCCGCCGGGGACGGCTACGCGCTGTTGCAGCTGCTCAGGCGTAAAGCCTCCTTCGGTAAGGAGCTTTCCCGTTCCAAGAAGCATCTCACAGGCTAGGCGCGTTGCTTCTGTTCGATCCAAGCCTGTTACTTCGACTGCGGAATCCACCCAATTTTGCAGGAAAAACGCGAGGAACGCAGGACCACAGCTGCATAAATCACTCGTAATGCGCGTGTATTCCTCCGATATTTGAATCGGTCTACTGATCGACATCATCAGCTGCTCGAGCAGCAATCGATCCTCTGTTAGTATACGGGAGCCGTACATTCCAATGGACGCCCCACTCCACACATAGTTCGTAATGCTAGGAATAATCTTAGCAATCTTACATTCCAGCTGACTTTCCAAATGCTCAATGAGTACTGGACTTGTGATCGACACGAGAATAAGATCCTTGCGTTCACATGCTGCAATCTCATCGACAACCTTCTTGTATTCCAACGGCTTAATGCACAAAAATACAATATGGCAATTCTCAATCACTTCAGCGATCGAAGAGGCTATTTGCATGCCCTCATATCGAACGGCTAGAAGCTGCGCCTTTTGCGGAGTGCGATTTATAGCCATGATCTGCTTAGCCTCAAGCGCACCTGATTGGATCAGGGCTTCGATAAGTATCGTTCCCATGCTACCTGTTCCAATGAATCCGACCTTCACGGGGGTATCCCTCCTTAACAGAATTGTCCGCCCATGGATACAAGTGCTTGAGCTGCAGCAGCCCTATAATGGCAAGGTGGCGAACGCTAATATTCCATGATAGCACCACTATATGTCGACATGGTTGGCCAATATTCCAGCTAACCTTTGTGCATGCGAGATTATTAGGTCGGCAGTCTTCTCCAAGATTTGAATGGTTGGGAGTGTGCACGCAACAAGATGGCTGTATCTCTTTCTTCGTGATTAAACACAAGAGGTTAACTTGACATAGGAAAGCTCAGCTGAGAGGTACAATGAGGAGAGATACGGATGAAACGAGGAATACATAAACAGAATCCATCTGCGATGAAATGGCTGGTTATCTTATGCAGTGGTGCGGGGCTGCTATGCTTTGCTTTCATGTGGCTGCTTCCCCAGTTCAACGAGAAGGAGGCTGGCTGGCAGCCTCTGAATGATCTGGTAGAAGAACGGCTATGGGAGGAGTCCAGCAAACAGGGGGTAACATCGGAACCTGTAAAGGACCAGAAAGATGTGGGATCAGAGATGGGGAAGACACCTCAAAACGATGAAGGTACAGCCCAGGAAACAGAGAAGGCTGGCACCCCGAATCTGGCACAGGGAGCATCTTCGTCAGAGGGTCAAGTTGAAGGGCAGTACAAGTCTTCCATTCAAGGAGGCGCATCTTCATTAAAGAATGACGCATCCTCTGTAGGAACTGTCCAGCAGAAGAGCCAGGATCCACCGGCATCAGAACCCTTGTCATCATCTTCTGTTCAAAAAGCCCCTGAGGGAAGTGTTGCGATAAACACAGCGGGAGAGGATGAATTGACCACCTTGCCAGGTATTGGTCCGGCAAAGGCCAAGGCCATCATTTCTTATCGCAAGCAGCATGGCCCGTTTCGTTTTCCAGAGGATGTATTAGAGGTGAAGGGAATCGGCCCCAAGATGCTAGCTAAGATCAAGGATAGACTGTACTTTGGTGAATAACAGACGCACACTTGAACGTACAAGTTCAGGTGGTCAGATACATTGTCTGAACGAAAGGGAGAACGTTCTGTATCCTTAGCTGTTGCAGAAATCGATATAAGATGATTACAATAGAAGCATAATGACGGATCGTACTGATATCCATTATCCATGCAGTACCAACTGATTTTATCAATGACAGGAGTATCGGACATATGACAGCTACGATAAGAAAAGACTGGGATACTTATTTTATGGATATTGCATACATGGTCTCCACGCGATCACAATGTCCAAGACGCCATGTTGGAGCTGTGCTTGTGCAAGGAAAGAAGCTGCTGGGAACAGCCTACAACGGTGCCCCGATGGGAGTGCCGGATTGCTCGGAAGCAGGTTGTATGATTGCAGAGCAGTTCGAGCTCGTGACGCATCCGGATGGGACGGAAGAGATGGTGAAGAAGGAGCGCTGCATACGCACGATTCACGCAGAGCAGAATCTGCTGCTCTTTACAGATCGAATGGATCGTGAAGGCGCAACGGTATACGTAACTGATCAGCCTTGCTGGACATGTGCAAACATGCTGGCTAACAGCGGGGTAAAGGAAATTGTATTCCACCGCCCATATCCGAAGGATACGGATAAGGTAACGGCGATGATGAATCAGCTGGGAATTACGTTCCGATCCTTGGATCACTACCACCCGCCGGCAGAGACGATTATGGAGCCTGTACATTAAGAGTGATTTTCATAGAACGAGATGAGGAAGAACCTTCATCTGGCTGTAAGATTTACAGCTGGAGGAGGTTCTTTTTCGTTTGACTGGATGATAAGGTGAAGGAGTGTGATAAGATGCTAATGCGGCGTCCGCTTGTTGTGTGTGCGGGTTTATGGATTGTCGGCATTCATTTTGCGATTCAATATTCAGCGTTCCAGGCTTGGGTCATGATGGCTTGCTTATTAGGGATGTCCGTTTTATTAACCTATAGAAAAAAGGTAACTTTGCTGCTTGCTCTATTATATGGCGGAACCTTGATCTTCTCTTACTTGTACTTCAATTGGTATGATGCGAAGCAAGTATCGGTGCTTCCCTATCCAATTGAAGCAGGGGAGGCTTATGCCCATGTAAATGCTGAGGCAGGCAAGCGAATGGAAGAAGAACGCCCTGATAGCACCATGATCGATGCCCAAGCGCTACAGGGGCATGCGGAGGGAGTTATCGACTCCCCGGTCGAGAGAGATGGGGATCGCGTACAATTTGAGCTCCGTACGAAGAGATGGAAAGATAGCAAAGGCACGACAACGAATCTTGACGGAGAGCGGCTGCTCGTTCAGATTAAGCTAAAGCAGGAAAAGGAGCTTGAGACGATCCGCGGTTGGTCAAGGGGAATGGTTGTACAGGTTCAAGGCGAGCTGGAGCGTCCTGGATCAAGCACGAACTTCGGCGCGTTTGATTACAGTAAGTATTTGCAGTATGAGCATATGTATTGGCTGCTCAAGGGAGAAGGTGCTTTATCCTTAACGGTAATTGGTGAATCGCCGAGATGGATGCCTGCAGGCGTGCTTGGTCTTATCGAGGCTTGGAGACAGCATGCGGCTTCGCTGTATGATCAATTATTACCTAAGGAGCAGAGCACCTATTTGCAGGGGCTGGTGCTTGGCATGAGAAGTGATCTGGATGTACAGATCGAAGATGATTTTGCACAGCTTGGGCTAACACATGTACTTGCTATTTCTGGTCTTCATGTGGCGGTGTTTGTCAGTGCATGCTTGTTGGTCCTGAAAGCATTTCGCCTCACAAGGGAAATGTCCTTAACGATTGTGATAGGACTTGTTCCCTTATATGTGCTCTTTACAGGCGGGTCGCCATCTGTCGTTCGAGCCGGAATGATGTCCATCCTTGCCTTAATTGGATTAAGACAAGGTTGGGTTAAGGATGGCTTGCATCTGCTGTGCGGCGCGCTGCTTGCCATGCTGCTGATCGAGCCTTATTTTGCGCTCAATGTCAGCTTTCAGCTATCCTTTATCGTGACAGCAGGACTTATTATCGGCGTCCCCCTTATTCAAGCACTGTGGCCTGCATCGTGGCCGATGTGGCTGCGATCTTCGTTATCTGTTTCGATCACGGCGCAGCTTATTTCGTTTCCGCTCACGATCTTTTACTTCAATCAAGTATCCATGCTATCGCTGTTCGCGAATCTGATCTTTGTGCCTTTCATTAGTGGGGTTGTTCTTCCATTAGGCACGATTACCTTACTTGTCGCCGTGGTGTGGTTCAATGGAGCAGTTCCAGTTGCGTGGCTTACCAAGCAGTGCAATGATCTCACCTTTATGCTGATCCATAGCCTATCTCGCTTTGAGCAAACTACAATGATATGGGCATCTCCAGATTTGTGGTGGATTGCAGGCTACTATGCTGCATTATTGTCCATGCTATTTTCGATTTCTATCATCAAAAAGAAGTCTATGCTCACGGGCTTGAGTCCTGATGATACGGTGCCGCTTGATGCATTCCAGCTTGTTCGCACACATCATAGCCGCAAGCCAAAATTAATAGCTGCCGCATCTTCTATGGTCTTTGTACTGCTGCTATTCATAGGCTATACGAAGGGACCTCCCTCCCACACGACGCTGTCGGTTCTGGATATCGGACAAGGGGACAGTTTGCTTCTTCAGACAAAGAGCGGGCAGAGCATTCTCATTGACGGAGGAGGAACCATAAATTATTCCCGTAAGGGGGAGGAGTGGAAGCAGAGAAGAAAGCCTTATGAGGTAGGGGCGAGCAGAATTGTTCCTTTATTGAAAAAGCGCGGGATCAGACAGCTGGATGCTGTTGTTCTGACCCATGGCGATTCCGACCATGCAGGCGGCCTTAAAGCCATTATTGAACAGATCGGCGCAGATCGCCTTGTGGTGAATGGAACATGGAAATCCTCCTCTACGCTGGCTGATCTATATCAAGCAGCATTGGATCGCAGCATTCCGATCGTTTCTTGGAAGGCTGGAGACCAGTGGCAGGTGGATGATTCGGCGCAATTCACAGTGTTGTATCCGAAAGAGCATAAACAAGTGCTTGTCGAGGAAGAGGATCAGAACGACGCCTCGCTTGTGATCATGCTAACGCTAACAGAAGGAGAAGGCAGAGGGACGATACTGCTGACAGGCGATATTGGCACTGCGCAGGAGCAGGAGATCCTTATGATGAAGCACGAGCGCGAAGCGGATGATCGCCTTGATGTGCTTAAAGTGGCTCATCATGGAAGCAAGACGTCAACATCAACCTCTTGGATTGACTATTGGAAGCCTAGAGCAAGTGTGATATCGGTGGGAAGAAATAACCGTTATGGACATCCGAATGAGGGAACGCTCCAAACTCTGAAGCGTGCAAACAGCGAGGTGTGGAGGACAGATCTGCACGGTGAAATCCAGCTCTCGATTCATCCTGAAGGTTTGAAGCTAAGAGCAAAACATGATAGGATGTCTCAGTAGATTTATATACGCGCAAGGTCATGATTATACGGTCTTTGCAATTACTCTTGACCAACATTTTCATGAAAATGGAGTACATAGAAAGCAACAGACTTTTAGGCTGATTCCTGTTATGCTAATACCAAATCATCACGAATAATAGATTCATCCAATACGAATCAAACGAATGCTCATGTTTATGCATAAGCATGTCACGATATCGACACCTAAAATAAAAAAATGAAGCGAACCTGCAACCATTTTCGCCTTGTCTGCGTCAATGGATATGCAAGAGAGGGGGATCTAAGTGGTAGAGCAAGAACTCATCCGAGCTGCTCAATCCGGCGATCGCGATGCTCTGATTACTCTTTTGCGAGAAATAGAACCGTACGTGTACCGTACGGCCTATTATCTGGTACACAATGAGCAAGATGCAATGGACGCGTCCCAAGAGGCCTTAATCCGTATTTATACCAAGATTAATTCGTACGAAGAGAAAGCTCAGTTCAAAACATGGGTTCAGCGAATTGTGACGAATATCGTGATTGACAAGTTCCGTCGGGCGAAGCCAACGGTGTCCATCGATGAGCACAATCTCGTGTTTCTAGGGAAAGAAGATGTAGAAAAAGAAGTGCTGTCATCTTATGCAGCTCAGGATATACGCGAGGCGATCAATCGCCTTCCTGAACATCATCGTACGGTAGTCGTTCTGCGGTATTTACAAGACTTTTCATACAACGAGATTGCGGAGAGTCTGAACTTGCCGCTGAATACGGTAAAGTCCTACTTGTTCCGTGCAAGACAACAACTGCAGACGATGCTGCAAGATTATGAGAAAGGTGGTGTGCGAGGATGAACTGCCAAGAGGTGGTGACACTTATGCAGCGTGAGTTGGATCAGGATTTGAATGATGCAGAAGAGAAGCTTCTGGCAGAGCATTTGAATCGCTGTTCCGCCTGTTCCGACATGTATGAACGATTAAAGATGTTGAATGAAGATTTGGAGATGCTGCCTAAAGTAACGCCTCCATTTAGTATCGTAGATTCCATTCTGCCTAAGCTTGATGAAATGGATCGTGAACAAGCGGCAGCTATAGCATCATCGTTCACGACAGGTGTAAAGGAACAGCAAATGGATCAACCAATTGCTGAGAAACAAACGAATACAGAGCAAGCGAAGAAGCTTGCAGCGTCCAAGAAGGTCAACCGATTCAATTGGAAGGCAGCTAGCGCTGTAGTGGCAGCCGCAGCTGTATTTGGACTTATCTTGGTAAACGCAGAATTGCCGAAGACGCAAGAAGCGGCTGATTTTGCAGGACTTAGTATAAAGACTCAAACCTCGCAAAACAAAGAGAGCGATTCTTCCTCAGCTTCAGTTGAGAGCAGAAGTATACAGCAGCATGATGAAAGCATCGCGGATACAACTGAACCAAAAGGTGATGGCTCTGCTAGCGATACGAGCACACCTGCTGTGCCGGATAATGAAGGCTCAACAGAAACGATGGACATGAATGAGGGAGCGGCTAATCAAGTGAAAAAGCAGGATGATCAGCCTGTCAGCAGCCAGCAGGAGCGTTCTGTGAACCCTTCAACAGATCACGAATCGGGAAACAAAGGCTTGAAGCCAACGGATTCCCATCGGCCGACACCTGCTGCTGGAGGTGGGGAAACAGCGAAGCCGAACAGCTCTAATGGAAGCTCGGAGAACGGGAATCCAGAGCAGGGAATCGCTGAACAGCCTCCTATTGAGAAAGGTTCCTTGAATGACCAGGTTCCAACGACAACAGAGAACTTGCCTAAGGATGATCCGAAGAGTGCCTTCAATCTGCTAAGCGAGATGTACTCGGTGTCGCCAAATCAAGCCTTTGAGGTTGTTTGGAACAACGGCGAGCTTAAATTGCTTCAAAAGTCTGGCGATGCTTCTAGCTTGATCTCGACCATAGCTTGGCAAACGAAGCCTGAGCATATGACTTGGTCCGAGGACAGCAAGCAAGTACAGCTTCACTTTACGAATGCTGAAAAACAAGTGTTTACTTTGTCGTACGATGTAAGCACAGAAGGGTTTAAGAAGGCAGAAACCTCCAAGGCTCCGGATAGCGTTATTGGCAATACCGAAACGCCCTCTTTAACGGATAAGGAAGCGACTAAAGAAGATGCATCGAAGCCTGAATCGAAAGATAATTCGAAGTAGCTCTTTATGCGGCTTCAATTGATCCGCATTCACGATTAAAACATATTGATGTCATGGCTTCTTATGCACACTTTTGCGTGCTGCTACGTATAGTATGGTATACATGAAGCCAAGACGTTCCCGTACGTCGTGTAACCATTAGTAGGCAGGACCTAGGCCTGTGCTGCTAATGTTTATCATAGATGTTATGGGACAAAGGGATTGTTCGACGGAAGTCGTTCAATCCCTTTGTTTTTATGCTGAAGTTTGTTATCATGAAGGGCGTACGATTTAAGGAGGTACACCTGTGGACGCAAAAGAAGCGCTGAAAGAGATCAAGCGAGGAGAGCCTCGCTCCTTATATGTATTATATGGAACAGAGAAATACCGCCTGCAGGAGTTCGTTTCGGAGTTAATTGCAAGAACCGTCCCAGAGGAGAATCGGGATCTTGCGATTACGAAGATGGATACCGCTGAAACGCCGATCGAGCTGGTGGTGGAAGAAGCAGAAACAATGCCTTTTCTCGTGGAACGCAAACTTATTCTCGTTAAGGATCAGACGATCTTCGCCTCCGGCAAGGATAAGATGGAGCACCGGGTGGATCGGCTGCTCAAGTATATCGAGTCTCCGCTGGAGACAAGCATTCTTGTATTCCTTATCCAGGCGGACAAGCTTGATGAGCGCAAGAAGACGGTAAAGGCGGCCAAGTCTGAGGGCTGCGTGCTTTCCTTTATGCCATTCAGTGCGGATGAACTGATGCAATGGGTGAAAAAGCAGGCGGAGAGCCGTTCAACGCCCATGGATCAAGCTGCGATTGAAACGCTGCTTAACAATGCAGGCACTCATCTTCAAACCCTGGTTGTCGAAATGGAGAAGCTGAGCTTATATGCGGGTAAAGGCCAGACGATCACACACGATATGGTGGAGCAGCTCATCTCTCGAACGACCGAGCAAAATGTGTTCCGCTTAGTAGAGGATGTCATTAATGGAAAAGTGGATTCTGCGTTGTCTATGCTGTATGAGCTGCTGAAGCAAAAGGAGGAGCCTATTAAGATCCTTGCTCTCATTATCCGTCAAGTCCGAATTATGCTTCAGGTGAAGGAGCTCACCGGCCGAAGCTTCAGTCAGCAGCAGGCAGCCTCACAATTAGGGCTGCACCCGTATGCGGTGAAGGTTGCAGCCGAGCAGGCGAGAAAGCATGACAGCAAATCGCTTGCAAAGTGGCTGTCAGAGGCTGCAGACGTAGATTATGCAATGAAGACGGGACGCGTGGAGAAGACGTTAGGTCTTGAAATGCTGATTATGAAAATGGCTGCTCAATGACCCTGTTTGGGTTAGAGCAGCCAACACATAAAAGAAGCCGTAAGCAGGTCGCATAGGCGATTACTTACGGCTTCTTCGCTTAGTTTCTAAGTATGGAAGGCTCTCTTACGCTTGAGCAAGCAGAGCGTTCAATTTTTGTGCCAAGCGAGATTTCTTGCGGGCAGCTGCATTCTTGTGGATCAAGCCTTTAGTCACAGCTTTATCCAATTTCTTAGAAGCCAAAGCTACGGCTGTCTTTGCAGCTTCCGTTTCGTTATTAGCCAAAGCAGCATCTGCAGCTTTAACTGCTGTACGAAGTGCGGATTTTTGGGAAGCGTTAAGCATGCGACGCTTGTCGGATGTCTTTACGCGTTTAACAGCGGATTTAATGTTTGGCATTGCTTTCACCTCCGTTGCATCGTAGTGCGACAACAGAATCCATTCCTATATAATCAAATGAAAAGGATTCACAACTTAAAGTATTCTATCATGATGTATAGTAAATTGCAATACATGTCCCGCTTCAGGTCTAGATTTGGAAGGGGATACACACATACCAAACATCATCTGTTTTTCCTTTTCGGAAAGAGGCGAAGGGAGGCCCCCAGCAAGAGAGGATGGGCAGGCAGCTGTCAGCTTTGACACAGGTAAACATTTTTCTCGTTCAATCATTTGGAATAACTTTCGTTGTCCTTACGCAAAATACGAGAAAAAGAAGATAGACAGCGGGAGGAACAATCATGACAGTTGATCTTAAAGCTTATTCCGTGCGAACAGACCTGGCGCTTGAAGCAAGAGAGCTGGTTCAACCGGATGCCCATATTCCTATACCAGGCGTTCAAGAGGAAGTAGAGGAGCAAGCGGGGATAAAGGTTACCAGCATACATGTTCAAAATGAGGAAGGCGCCCGTGCGATTGGTCGGCTTCCAGGACGCTACCTGACGATCGAGGTTCCTGCCCTGCGCCGTAAGGATTCCAAGCTTCAGGACCGAGTCGCCACGAAATTCGCCCAGCTCTTTGCAGAATATTTGAAGGAAGTAGGCGTTCAAGAAAACCATAAGGTATTGATCGTTGGTCTCGGAAACTGGAATGTAACGCCCGATGCATTAGGTCCGATGGTTGTAGAAAATGTTCTTGTGACAAGACATTACTTTGAATTGATGCCTGATCAAGTAAGTCCGGGCTATCGCCAAGTCAGCGCCGTCGCGCCAGGAGTGCTCGGAATTACGGGCATCGAATCCAGCGAGATCGTTCAAGGAATCGTGGAGAAGACGAAGCCAGATGTCATCATTGCCATTGATGCCTTAGCTTCAAAGTCGCTTGAGCGTGTGAATACGACGATTCAGGTAGCGGACATCGGCATTCATCCGGGCTCAGGCATTGGCAACAAGCGCAAGGGATTGACTAAAGAAATTTTAGGCATCCCTTGCATTGCGATTGGTGTGCCAACCGTTTGCTACGCCTCAACCATTGTGAACAATGCGATCGAAATGATGAAGTCTCATTTTGCCCAGGAAACCAGCCAAACGAGAGACATTCTGGGCATGTTGGACGATATTACGGAAGATGAGCGCTTAGCGCTGGTTAAAGAGGTGCTTCAGCCACTCGGACACGATCTTATTGTGACACCGAAGGAAGTGGATGAGTTCATGGAGGATATGGGCAACATCATCGCGAGCGGATTGAACGCAGCACTTCATGAAGCAGTCGACAAAAATAATGTGGCGGCTTATACCCATTAAGGCAAACATCATCAATTGGACAACCTAAAAGAAGACAACGGACAGCAAAGATGGCGGATCGCAGGATTCGTCATCTTTTGGTTTTTCATCCTAAATATTGACAATGTTTTCGCCCATGTGCTTCAATACTCATACATTCCAAGTAAGGAGGTAGTATTGATGAACACAGCTGTTCATTTCCCATTAACGGCACCTCAGCATCGGATATGGTACTTGGAGCAATTGTATCCGAACACAGGCATAAGCGTGATCTCGGTGGCACTGCGTTTAAGGTCGAAGCGGGGATCCTTGGATCCGAACCGTTTAGAGCAATGTGTGCACCGCATAATGAAAAGCAGCAGAAGCCTCAACTATCGAATTATCGACCCCATAGATTCTGCACCCTATCAATATCTTCATCCTTATGCCTCTGCACCGATAGAACATATTAATATGATGGAATGTGATCAGCGCGCAGTAGACGATTGGCTGCAGCAGAGATCCAAAGAACCGATGGAATGGAATCACGCCCCCCTGTATCAATTTTCGATATTAACAAGACCCCAAGAGCTCCTTCTATTCATCCGATTACACCACATCATCTCAGATGGAATCACCATTCAGCAATTCATTGATGATATCGTGCAAGTGTATAGCGAGCATGATCAAGAGACAATAAGCCTGATTGAAAGACCTTCCTATACCGCTTATATGGAAAGTGAAGCGCGCTATAACGAATCGAAGCGCAAGCTGCAAGATGAGCAGTTCTGGCTCAACTATATGACAGCAGATCGTGAACATATGCAGGATATGATGCTAGAACAGCCTTCAGCGCGCATCCTAGAGCCAGAAGCGGGGCGTTATGTCTACCCTCTTTCTAACGTGCTCAATGAACAAATAAAGGCGTTCTGTGCACAATCACAGTGGAGTATTTCAACCTTGTTTACAGCACTCTTTCTCCTGCATCACTATTATCAAACGTCGAATCCTTCACAGGTTGTAGGCATTACGATCAGCAACCGTACAACCAAGCAGGAAAAGGAAATGCCTGGTATGTGCGTCAGCGTTCTCCCGCTTCGAATGAAAGTGGAGAGCGAACAATCCGCTTCTTCGTTCATTTCAGCCGTTTCTCAGGAACAGTTCAAACTTGCGAGACATCAGCGCTATCCGTATAACGAATTGGTGTCCCTGCTTCGCGAGCAGGCAGAAATCTCTCATTCTCTTTTCAATCTATCAATCGAATATCGCATGACGGATTCATTCAACCAGCATGGACATCCTGAGCTTGAGTATGAGTGGGAGCATATTCATAGCGGATATGAGGAGAATGACCTTCTTTTAAGAGTCCATCAGATCAAAGAAAGCGGAGAAATCAGGCTTCAGCTGGATTATCGGAAAAGCAAATATACGTACGAGGACATCAAGACGCTTGTTGAAACGATGATGTCGATGATCGAGCAGGTCATTCAGGAGCCTGAACGGAAGATTAGCCAGCTAGAGCTTTGCACCGCACGAGACAAGCTGCGAATAGCCGGATTTAACGACACCCAAGTGGAATATGATTTTGCTCAAAATGTGGCGGCGCTATTTTCAAAACAAGCAAAGCGATCTCCTAACGCACCAGCTGTCATCAGCCGAAAGGGAAGATTGACTTATAGGGAGTTAGAAGAGTCCAGCGATCAACTCGCAGCAAGCCTCATCTCGCTTGGAGTAAAGCAGGAGTGCGTGGTGGCAATCCTTACGCGCAGGACTCCACAGCTTCTTGTAGCGATGCTTGCGGTCTGGAAGGCTGGCGGAGCATGTCTTCCCATTGATCCACAATATCCTGACCATCGAATTCGTTATATGCTCGAAGATAGCGAAGCGCTTGTGGCATTGATTGACCATCAAGTGGATGCAGCGCAGTTCCCCCTGCAAGGCATGAGGATATGTGTTCTCTCGGATATGGCGTCTTCTGGCCCAATGAGGCAGGCAAAGACGGATAGCCAGACTGCGGGGACTCTAGCGAATGTATCTGCAAGTTCCGGGAGCATTCAGCCTGAGCAGCTTGCCTATCTGATCTATACGTCCGGCTCTACAGGGACTCCAAAAGGCGTCATGATTGAGCATCAATCATTCAGCAACACCCTTCAATGGCGAGCTGCTGAGTATTCTCTCAAAGAAAGTGATGTTGTGCTGCCGGTGCTTTCCGCTGCGTTTGATGGTTTCTTCATTTCCTACTGGACACCGCTTATTGCGGGAGGAGCGGTCGTTTTGCCGGATGAAGACGAAATGAGAGATTTAACGCATATTCCATCCATGATCCCGGACTACGAGGTCAACCATCTCGTGATGACACCTACATTGTTCCAGGCCTTTACGGAGACAGCGGCTCTCTCCCTGCTTGCGAAGGTTCAGTGCGTGACGCTTGCAGGAGAACGGATATCGAATGCGCTGCTAACAAAGGTTAATCAAAACTTTCCGAGTATGAAGGTCATGATCGAATATGGACCTACAGAAAATAGCGTCGTTACAACAATAAAGCGCGATGCGAAGCCTATGGAAAGGTACAGCATCGGGCGTCCAATCGCCAATCAGCGGATATATATTCTCAATGATGAGCTTAAGCTTCAACCCATAGGAATGGAAGGCATGCTTTATATTGCAGGAGCTGGACTTGCAAGAGGGTATTATGGCCGTCCAGATCTAACGGAGGAAAGGTTCTTAAGCGGAGAGGCGATAAATAAGCTTGGCGAAGAACGGTTGTATCAAACGGGGGATCTTGGCTATTGGCTTCCGAATGGGGAAATTGCATTTACAGGGAGAGTAGATCATCAATTGAAAATTCGCGGCCATCGCTTGGAACTGGGTGAGATTGAGGCGGCTTTGCAACAATATCCTTATGCGGAGACAGCTGCTGTATTGGCTCATAGAAGAGCGGACGATGAGGAATACCAGCTTGCGGCCTTTGTCGTCGGTCGTACAGGACTGGATATAGAAGCTTGCCGCTCATGGCTTCAAGAGCGGCTTCCTTCTTACATGATACCAACAACGGTCATTGCCTTGACGAGTATGCCTAAGACGCCGAACGGCAAGCGAGATGATCACGCGCTCTTGAAGCTTGCCGAGGAGTGGGAGGCGGCTCAGGACTATACACCCCCTCATTCCCGTGAAGAGCAGCTGCTCGCTATGGTATGGGAGGATGTCCTGCACATCCAACCGATTGGAGTGATGACATCCTTCTGGGACCTTGGCGGGGACTCTATTAAAGTCATGCATGTTTCTGCAAGCCTGCATGCATCGGGGTTTAAGCTGAAGGTACAGGACGTCTATCGCTATCCAACCATTAGAGAACTTGCTATCAGGCTAGAGCCGCTGAATCTTGTGTCTGATCTAATATCAACGCCTAAAGGCGAGGTGCCGCTAACGCCGATGCAGGCATGGTTTTGGAGACAGCCAATCGTACAAAGAGATTGGTGGAATCAAGGCTACATTCTCCGCTTTCACGATCGGTGCAATCCTGTTGCATTGAAGCAAGTACTGGATCAGCTTGTTATCCATCATGATTCGCTTAGACTGTCCTTTTCAGAAGAAGGGAAGGGGAAGGTTGTGCAGCGATATCGCACAATAGGAGAAGGAACGCTGTACAGTTATGATCAATATGATCTCCGTGGACATAGGGAAGCACGCCTGGAAATGCAGCAGCTAGCCACTCGCGTTCAAAGAAAGACGGGTCTCAAGCAAGGACCGCTTGTTGCGGCGGCACTCTTTCAGCTTGATGAGGGAGATGAACTGCTGCTAACCATTCATCATCTGGTGGTGGACGGCTATTCCTGGCGAATGCTGCTAGAGGATATAGCCGAATGGTATGAGCAAGCCGTTAACGGCATTACGCTTCGGATCAAATCCAAGACAGACGATTGGGGACAATGGTCGCGAGCGGTTCAACAGTATGCGAATGATGAAGCGATTCTGAAGCAGATGGAATATTGGCATAAGGTTGAAAAAACACCAAGTGCAATGCTCCCTCTAGACAAGCCGATCGGAAGCAATCGTATATGCGATGTTGGGCATGTAGGCATCTCCTTCACGCAGGAGGAGACCGACTTCATCATACGCAGGCTTCATAATCTTGCCGGGACGGATGTTCTGCAGGTTCTGCTTGGCGCCTTGGGCCTTGCCCTTCGGAAATGGTGCGGCGGGGAGATGTTCCTGCTCGATATTGCTGGTCATGGACGCCAGCTCGCGAGCCAAGACAGGGATGTGTCTCGGACGGTTGGATGGTTCACATGCATATATCCTATTGTGCTGAGTGTCCCGCAGACAGCGGACCCAACAAACATCCTGCAAAGAGTTCGCAAAAGTCTTCAGGAGGTGCCGGATCAAGGGATCAGCTACGGTGTGATTAAATATTTGCGAGCTGAGGATAACCCATATGGTGAGACGCTAGGCTTCGTGAAGCCCTCGATCTTCTTTAATTATATGGGCCAGTTCGGTCACGAAGCGGATAACGAATGGTTCCAGCTTATCGATAACGGGGCCGGGCTTGGGCAGATGCTTCACGGTGACAACGAGAGAGCGTATGAGATCGAATTTGTTGCCAAGGTGATGAAAGGCATCCTCTACATGAACATCTTCTACAGCAGAAAGCAGATTAGCGATGTCGCTGTCACAAGGTTAGCAAACAACTATAAAGCGGAGCTTCTTCGAATCGCGAATGCCTTTTTATACGAAAAAAAACAATCTGCAAACCTTAAGCACGATCTTGGAACAACTCTATAAATATACCAAAAGCAAAAAAGTAGAGATGTGCTTGAATTCGTAGTTCTATCAAATAAAAAGTCCTCATAGATTCTAGTAATAGCGAATCTTTCACGTGCCCCTTGTTGACTGTGGAGTAGAGTTGAAGGGATCCGTCAGCTAGAAGAGGAGGGCTTTTTGTTATGAAATCAACGATCAAAACGATAAACGTCGCTCGCTGGAAAAAAAAGTGGATGACCATCCTGACGACGGGTCGAACCTTCGTCCTTATGGCTATCGCTTCTGCTGTGTTCATTATCGTCGTCGGTGTTGGAGGAATACTTGAACAAAAAGGCCAGTCGTCCCCTTTTTCTTCGATGCGAGGGATTACCGCACAGCTTTCGTCGAGCTGGTTCTCAAATATGCTTGCAATGGAGATACCTTCGATGAAAGGGGAAGAGAATGAAGAGGCTCTATCAGCCAAGCAGGTAAGCCAGATGCTGTTCCGCCTTGCGACGAACGTAAGCCTTGACGATCCGAAATCCTTGGTGGCAGGCGAGCTGCCTGGGGGAATGCGGGAAGTGGCCGTACCACTTAGGCTTGGCACTGGCAATCAGATTGCAAAGGGACCAGAGGATCTTGCCCCGTCGGACATGGCGCCGCATACAGAAGAAGGAAGCGATCTCTCCCATGGCGGAGCTCCTGTTGATGATCCAGCAACGGTTGAGCCCGTTAAACCAGATCCAGTTCCCGACAAGGAACCTGCTAACGAAGGCACGGGTGAGGAAGCGGACAAGAATAAGGTCGTCTTCATCTATCATTCTCACAATCAGGAATCGTGGAAGCCGGAGCTTTCTAAGCCTACAGACAATCCAAACGATCCGAAAGTCAACATTACGCTCGTAGGCAAACGGATGCAGCAGCAGCTAGAGAAGCGAGGCGTCGGTACGCAGCATTCCAACGTGGATTATAAATCGACGGTTAAAAATTACAATTGGAACCGATCCTATCAATATTCGAATCAAACGGTGAAAAAGGCAATGGCGAACAATAGCAATCTGGGATTCTTCTTCGATATTCATCGCGATTCATCAAAACGTGAAAATTCCACGGTAACCATTAATGGCAAGGATTACGCTAAGGTGTACTTTATTATTGGCCATAAAAATCCGAACTGGAAGCAAAATGAAAACTTTGCCGCGAGCATACACGATCGACTTGAGAAGGAATATCCGGGTATCTCGAAGGGGATATGGGGAAAGACAGCGAGCACAGGCAATGGGGAATATAATCAATCACTCTCTCCCAACAGCGTCATTATCGAGATTGGCGGTATTGAGAACACATTGGAGGAAAACTATCGTACTGCAGATGTGCTGGCTGAGCTGATTGCAGAGATTGTGCATGAGAAGAAGGGAACAGAAACAGCCAAACAATCGAAGACAAAGACAAATACAAAGATGAATACAAAGACCAATGAAAAGACGAGTGCAAATTCATAACGCATGTCTCGCATCAACGATCTTCATAAAAGTTAGCAGCTTCTCTATTAAAATAACTTGTTGAACAGGAGGAATCCCTATGAAACGATACGCAAAGCGATTAATGGCTCTTATACTTTTCCTTTGCATGGGTGTATTCATTGGAATGGAAATGACTCAAGCAGGGATTGAGCGGGTTCAAGGGCCATTTGTTGACTCCCTTGCGGAGCGTTCCATGGCGGAGAAGCCTGATGAGACAAGTGCGGCCGAGATCCTCCAGGAGAAAAGTAAAAAAGAGGAGGAGCTTGCGTTACAAGATAAAGAGCTGGAGGAACTGGAGCAGAAGATTAAGGAGCTTCGTGAGCAAAGAAGAAAAGCTGGAAGCGAGGCGTGGGACGAGGAGACGGTTGCGGAGCTGGCGAAGGAGCTTCAAGCCAAGCAGAATCAGCTAACGCTCCAAGCGGCAGAAGATGCCCCTGTCAATAAGCTGGCTGATCAGACAGCTGGACTGCTCCAGCATTTGTCTGAGACCGGGATTAAAGCGGTCGTTGGGATGTTCGGAGGTCTATTTTAAACGATCGATCACTTTTAAAAAGAGCTGAAGCTGCGTTTTAAAAGTGATTGAATGCCAGACACGCATGGATGCAAAAAGATATTTTTTTCTTAGCAATAACTTTGAAAAAGGGCCAAAAAGGCCTTTTTTCGCGTTTTATGAAAGGATTGGTGAATGATTCCATGAAGTCAGAAAGTACCAAACATTGATGTGAAGCGCCATCTTCGGTATAATATGTTGATTGAATATTTGGCCAGTAGTGGGGGTATGGATGACGAATGACGGAACTGCTGACGAGACAAAAGAAAATTCGTAATTTTTGTATTATTGCGCATATCGACCATGGTAAGTCTACACTTGCCGATCGGATCTTGGAATATACAGGTGCGCTCACATCCCGTGAGATGCAGGCCCAAGTTCTTGACCAGATGGATCTGGAGCGGGAACGCGGCATTACGATCAAGCTGCAAGCGGTTCGCTTAAACTACAAAGCGGACGATGGCGAAGAATACATTTTGAATCTGATTGATACACCTGGACACGTCGACTTTACGTACGAGGTATCCAGAAGCCTTGCGGCATGTGAAGGTGCTCTGCTCGTCGTAGACGCTGCGCAAGGGATCGAGGCTCAGACGCTCGCGAATGTATACTTGGCGCTTGATAATAATCTGGAGATTATTCCGGTTATCAACAAGATTGACCTGCCAAGCGCAGAGCCTGAGCGAGTGAAGCAGGAAATTGAGGACGTGATCGGGCTTGATGCTTCCGATGCGGTTCATGCTTCTGCAAAAGCAGGCATTGGTATTAAGGAGATCCTGGAGCAGGTCGTACAAAAAGTACCTGCACCAACAGGAGATCCAAAGGAACCGCTTAAGGCGTTGATCTTCGATTCGCACTACGACCCATACAAAGGGGTTATTGTATACGTTCGCGTCGTGAACGGATCAATCAAGCCAGGCAGCAAGATCAAGATGATGGCGACGAACAAAACGTTCGAAGTCATTGAAGTCGGTGCCTTCAAGCCTCGCATGACAATCGTTGACGAGCTGAACGTCGGCGATGTTGGATTTATCGTTGCAGGCATTAAAAATGTAGGAGACACTCGTGTCGGGGATACGGTCACAGATGCGAAGCATCCAACGACTGAGCCGCTGCCGGGCTATCGCAAGATCAACCCGATGGTATTCTGCGGACTCTATCCGATCGAGACTTCGGACTACAATGATTTGCGTGAAGCGCTTGAAAAGCTGCAGCTTAATGACGCTTCTTTGACATTTGAACCGGAAACTTCAACTGCCTTAGGGTTTGGTTTCCGCTGCGGATTCTTGGGGCTTCTCCACATGGAGATCATCCAAGAGCGCATCGAACGCGAATTCAATATTCCATTGATTACAACGGCGCCAAGCGTTATTTACCGCGTTACTTTGACTAATGGTGAAGAGCTTCAAATTGACAACCCATCCCTCTACCCAGAGCAAGGGAAGATTGAATTTGTTGAGGAGCCGTTTGTTAAAGCTTCAATTATCGTGCCAAATGACTTTGTCGGCGCCATTATGGAGCTTTGCCAAGGCAAGCGCGGAGAGTTTGTAGACATGCAGTATTTGGATACGACGCGCGTCACGATTACGTACCAAATTCCATTGTCTGAGATCGTATACGACTTCTTCGATCAACTGAAGTCCAGCACAAAGGGCTATGCGTCCTTTGACTATGAACTGTCCGGCTATCGCCGCTCGAACCTTGTGAAGATGGATATTATGCTGAACGGGGAACAAGTCGATGCACTTTCGGTCATCGTTCACCGCGAGCGTGCTTACCACCGCGGCAAACTCATCTGCGAGAAGCTTCGTGAGCTTATACCTCGTCAAATGTTCGAGGTGCCTGTGCAGGCATCGATCGGAACGAAGGTTATTGCTCGCGAGACCGTTAAAGCAATGCGCAAGAACGTCTTAGCGAAGTGCTACGGCGGTGACATCTCCCGTAAACGTAAGCTTCTGGAGAAGCAAAAGGAAGGGAAGAAGCGCATGAAGCAGGTCGGAAGCGTAGAGGTTCCGCAGGAAGCGTTCATGGCGGTTCTCAAGATTGACGAGAGCAAATAAGATGAACTTTTGCATGGAGGCTAATTAGGCCTCCATGTTCGCTTTAGAAACCATAGTTCTATATGATAGATAACCACAGGTAAAGGTGAAGGAGGGAGCTACATGTCAGCTGCACCGCACGCAGTTTATATTCACATTCCATTTTGCACGAATAAATGTCATTATTGCGACTTTAATTCCTATGTGCTGAAGGGACAGCCTGTCATGGACTACCTGAATGCCATGGATCAGGAGATGGCAAGAACGGTTGAACGTATCCCTCCAAAGACGATTGAGACCATCTTTGTTGGTGGAGGAACGCCAACCGTGCTTGAGCCCGATCAGATGACGTATTTCCTTGATTCCGTACGACGCCACTTTCCAGACTGGAGCGGTGACATCGAGTTCAGCATGGAGGCTAATCCAGGTACGACGGATAAGGAAAAGCTAAAGGCCATGCGAGATGGCGGCGTCAATCGAATCAGCTTCGGCGTGCAATCCTTTAACAACACGCTTTTGCATGATATAGGAAGAATCCATAATACGGATGATGTCTATCGCAGCTTGGAGAATGCCAGAGCGGTTGGATTTGATAACATGTCAATCGATTTGATGTTTGGCTTGCCGAATCAGACGCTTGACGTTATGTCCCATACGCTTGACCGGGCCTTGGAGCTGGATTTGCCTCACTACTCCATCTATAGCCTTAAGGTAGAGGAGAATACGCTGTTCCATCGCCTATATCAGCGAAATCAGCTGCCGCTGCCAAGTGAGGATGATGAGCTTGCAATGTACCAAATGATTATGGATCGCTTACGCAGTGCCGGCTATCATCAGTATGAGATCAGCAACTTCGCTAAGCCAGGATATGAGAGCAGACACAATACGACTTACTGGCGGAACGAAGATTACTATGGCATCGGTGCAGGAGCACACGGCTATATGGCTCATGAGCGGCACATCAACATTAAAGGGGTTAATCCTTATATTGAAGCGGCCTCTAAGGCGCTCCCTCGACTGGATTCCTTCTCGGTGAATAAGGATGAGGCGATGGAGGACTTTATGATGGTCGGTCTCCGCATGCATGAAGGCGCCAGCAAGTCGAGATTTGCTGGTCAGTTTGACGGCAAGCAAATGGATGCTGTCTTTCATTCGGAGCTATCGAAGCTGCTCCAAATGGAACTGATTGAAGAGATTGAGGACGGCTATCGATTAACGGAGAAGGGTATTCTTTTCGGAAATAACGTATTTGGCACCTTTGTTGGGGCCTTGAGTGAAAGTGAAGCCTAAGCGCAGGCAGAAGTATAAAGCAAACTAAATGGAATACCTTATACCTAGATGTGGTTTAAGCATTGGCGGTTAAGAGAACGTCCTTGAATGATTAAGGAGGATTTTCTTTTCCGGCATGCTGGGACCGCATCTTTTTTTACTATTTATAGAGTTTATAAGAGAAGACTCATGAACCTCATCACAATACTATATGTGGGTAAGACAACCTCACAGTGCGTCCGTTCACCTCGAGGACTTCGATAGGCGTTTATATTCCCCATGAAGAGTGATAAAAAATGGTTGCAATAGTATGCAACCTGATGTATATTCATACACATCTATCGTGATGAAGATCACTCGTAACACAGGGAGGAACCATAGATGACAGCGGTGTGCAGACGTGCTACAGAACAAGATGTGGAGCATTTATATGAATTGATTCTCGGCTATTCCTTGCAAGGGATCATGCTGCCAAGGAGTCGTGATATGCTGAGGAACCAACTCCACGACTTTGTAGTGGCGGAGGCGGAAGGCGAGCTGATCGGATGTGGGTCACTCACGCAACTTGGCAAGGAGCTAGTGGAGATTCGCTCACTTGGCATCACGCCGTCCTATAAAGGCAAGGGGATTGGCACTATGATCATGGACGAGCTGCTTGATATGGCAAGAGACCGGAATCTTACTCGGGTCATGGCGCTTACGTATGAAGTTCGTTTTTTTGAAAAGAACGGCTTTGAAGTGGTGGAAAAGGATATTTTTCCTGAAAAAGTGTGGACGGATTGCATTCACTGCAGCAAGCGTCACGCTTGTGATGAGATCGCTGTGCTTAAAATTCTAGAATCATGAAGCGAATAAGCTTTTAAATATCTTCGTCAAACCTACCGAACCGACTTGACAATCGTCTCGTCCGTTTGGTATTTTTGTATTAATGTTTAGCACTCGTTAAAGATGAGTGCTAACGAAATGAAGCTGAGCTGCATATGCTAACAGCATGCAGCATGGATGGCTTTGAATTGTACAGCATTCGACGCGGTGACAGCCAAGAAGGAGGGATGCGCATGTTAACAGAACGCCAGCGCTTAATACTTGCAGCCATTGTCGATGATTATATTAGTTCGGCAGAGCCTGTCGGTTCGCGTACCATATCGAAGCGAGGAGATGTAGGGTATAGTCCTGCAACGATTCGTAACGAGATGGCGGACCTTGAGGAGCTTGGATTCTTGGAGCAGCCGCATACCTCGGCAGGACGTATCCCGTCGCAAAAGGGATATCGTTATTACGTGGATCACCTCGTACGATTAGATACATTGTCGTCTGAAGAGATGAAGCGACTGAAAACAATGTTTGCGGAGAAAATAACCGCAATGGAGCAGGTTGTTCAGCATGCTTCTTCCGTATTGGCTCAGCTGACGAATTATACGTCTATTGCGCTTGGACCAGAGATGTTCAGCACGACGCTTCGCCACTTCCAGCTGCTCCCGCTTAATGAGGAGACGGCTGTTGCGATCGTTGTAACGAGTACTGGTCATGTTGAGAATAAGACGGTCTCGATTCCTCCGGGCGTATCGAAGGAAGAGCTGGAAAAGGTCGTCAATATCTTAAATGCAAAGCTAGCAGGAATTCCATTAATCCAACTTCGTTCACAGCTGTATACAGAGGTAGGTGCAGAGCTTAACAAGTATGTCAGCCATGCCCAAGAAATGATCGGTCTTCTTGAAAGTGTAGTGGGAGGCCCTGATTCTCACCGCGAAGTGTATTTGAATGGTACCTCGAACATGCTGTTCCAGCCGGAATTTAAGGATGTTGATAAGATTAAGACGATATGGGACCTTTTGGAGGAGACCCCAGCCCTGATCAAGGTGATCGGTGACGCTCCTTCAGGAATACAGGTCCGAATCGGGCAGGAAAATGGACACGAAGCCATTGCCAATTGCAGTTTGATTACAGCAACGTATACCTTTGATGGTCAGCCGCTTGGCACGATCGGGCTTCTCGGACCGACTCGAATGGAATATGCGCGTGTATTGAATCTGCTCAATGTGGTTTCATCGCAGCTTAATTTGTTTTTGAATCGCTGGCCCCACTAAGGTGGGCCCTCCGTTCATGAATAAGGATACTCGTCAAGTGAGGAGGTCAGCGAATTGACGCAAGGATCAAACACTTGGAATGAGAGCGACGAACGGCATGCGACATTGTTGAACAATGCTCAGGCCGTTCGGGCGCTTTGCTCTGCTATTGAAGGAACCTTAGGGCCTAAGGGATTGGACGTCATGCTGGTTGGCTCGAACGGTGACGTCATTATTACGAATGATGGTGTTACCATTCTCGAATCGATGGACGTCACTCACCCGATTGCTAAACTAGTCATTCAAGTTGCAAGAGCTCAGCAGCATGAGGTGGGCGATGGGACGACCACGGCGACCGTGCTGGCCGGTGCGCTTGTACAGGCTGGTGTGGAGCAGGTCGTGCGCGGTGTGCCGGCAGCGAAGGTTGCTGCGGGAGTCGAGCACGGTGTCAGCATCGCAAGACAACTTCTGCAAGAGCGTGCGATTCCCGTACAAGGCTTTGATGATCCGCTGCTTCATCAGGCGGTACATATTGCAGGAAGAGAACACAACGATATTGTGCAGCTCGTGCTGGACGCAGCTCGTGCCGTTGGCATGGAGCGGCTTAATCAGACGCAGTATCGTTTCGCAGATAGCATTGTCGCACATGAGAAAGCAAGCAATGAATGGTTTGAAGGACTGCTGCTTAAGCAGAAGCCGCTGCAGCAGGAATGGCACAGCAAGCGAGAACATTGCCGAGTCATTGTCATGCAGGACAGCTTGGAGCCGGAATCGATGGATGAGCACCTGCTCACTACAGAAGCAGGATTCGAGCAGTATATGAAGCTTAAGTCCAGCTTTATGGAGCAGCTTCTCAAGCTGCAATCGCTTGGAGTTGGCTTCATTGTTCTTGAGCGAGGCATTGCGCCAGAAGCGGAACAGTTCTGCCTTGATCATGAGATCATGGTCATTCAGCGCGTGAGGATATTAAGCGGATTGCCAAGCTTACCGGAGCGAAGCCGCTTAAGCGGTCAGCTTTGCACAAGGATGCGAATGCCTTAGGCAGCATGCTTGGCCATACGGAGCTTGTGTGCTACGATGACCGATTGGAAAGGGTTCGGCTATACCCTTCCAAGGATCGAGCTTTGAATCAGAGCGCTGACAAGCTTGTGACGATGATTGTAGGAGCTAGCACGAAGGAAGTTGTCGGGGAGCGAGCCCGCATCGCAGCAGATGCTGCAGCAGCCCTTCAGGCAGCCGTTCAAGGCGGAGTGCTTCCTGGCGGAGGAGCCTCTGAGCTGGCACTCGCTTATCAGCTTGAGCGCTACCGCGAAACGGTTCGCGGAATGGAAGCGTTTGGCATTGCAGCAGTTGCAGAGGCACTGCGAAAGCCGATGTCCCAAATCGTATGGAACGCAGGCTTCAATCCTCTGGAGAAGCTGGAGGAGGCTAGAGCAGCACAAGCAAGCCAAGGAACCGATACGATTGGTATTCACTGCGATACTGGCAATCTGCTCGATACGTTACAGGCAGGTATTGTAGATCCTGCGCAAGTGAAGCTTCATGCTTTGGCTGCCGCGGGTGAAGTCGCCTGTGCCGTACTCCGGATTCATACGGTAATTAAGATGAAGAGCTAAATCGATATGAGATGAATGCCTTTGATGCTTACGAAAATGTACAGGGCATAAGACTCTGTAGAAGCAAGATTATCGCCTATTGTTAGACACAGCTTATAAAATATGATATCTAACCTATATAAGGTTTGATCGATAGATGCAATGTATTCCAAATGGGAGGTGAATGGTTTGAAACCAGAACAAGAACAAAGCCAAACAAATACGGCAGAGCAAGAGAACGATTTGGATCAAGTTGAGACAAACGCTTCTCATGATCATATGGAAAGCTCTGATACAACCCATGTAGAAGGTGAATCGCTTGAGCAGGAAGCAAGTGCTCTAGACGAGGAACTTCAGCAGGCGAAGAAAGAATCAGAGGAGAACTATCAGCGTTTACTCCGTGTGCAAGCGGATTTTGATAACTTCCGTCGCCGCACGCTAAAGGAGAAGGAAGACCTTGCTAAATACGCATCACAGAAGCTCGTTGAACAGCTTATTCCTGTTCTCGACAACTTTGAGCGTGCGATGGCAACCAAGCCTGCTTCAGGCGAGGTTGAGTCCTTTGCAAAAGGGATGGATATGATCTTCCGTCAGCTTCAGCAAGTATTGGAGCAAGAAGGGTTAACCCCTATGGAGACGGTTGGTGAAGCCTTCAATCCTGAATTCCATCAAGCGATTATGCAAGTGGAATCCGATGAGTATGACGAGGGCATCGTGGTTGAAGAGGTACAACGAGGCTATATGTTGAAGGACCGCGTTCTTCGCCCAGCAATGGTAAAAGTAAGTGGTTAAGCGATAACGAGCGAGGCCATTTGAGCTTGATTTTAAATAGGAAACGTACTGAATAAGGAGGTTATTCATCATGAGCAAAGTAATTGGTATTGACTTAGGAACAACAAACTCATGCGTAGCAGTTATGGAGGGTGGCGAGGCTGTCGTTATCCCTAACCCAGAAGGTGCGCGCACCACTCCATCCGTGGTAGGCTTCAAAAAAGACGGCGAGCGCATTACAGGGGAAACCGCTAAGCGTCAAGCGATCACAAACCCTGATCGCACGGTTAGTTCCATTAAGCGTCATATGGGTACTGACTTCAAAGTAGCTATTGATGACAAAAACTACAGCCCGCAAGAAATCTCTGCAATGATTTTGCATAAGCTGAAATCCGATGCAGAAGCTTACTTGGGCCAAACGGTAACACAAGCGGTTATTACCGTCCCAGCTTACTTCAACGACGCTCAGCGTCAAGCAACAAAAGATGCAGGTAAAATTGCAGGTCTTGAAGTTCTTCGTATCGTGAACGAGCCAACTGCGGCTGCGCTTGCATATGGTGCTGACAAAGAAGGCGACCATACAATCCTCGTTTATGACCTTGGTGGTGGTACTTTCGACGTGTCCATCCTTGAGCTTGGCGATGGCTTCTTCGAAGTTAAAGCAACAAGTGGTGACAACAACCTTGGTGGTGACGACTTTGACCAAGTAATCATCGATTATTTGGTAGCAGAGTTCAAAAAAGAACAAGGCATAGATCTTAGCAAGGACAAGGCAGCTGTTCAACGTTTGAAAGATGCAGCTGAAAAAGCGAAGAAAGAGCTTTCTGGCGTTCTAACAGCTTCCATTAGCTTGCCGTTTATCACTGTTGTGGATGGCGTGCCTCAGCACTTGGAGCTTAGCCTTACTCGTGCGAAGTTCGAAGAATTGTCCCATCACTTGGTAGAGCGTACGCTTGGACCTACTCGCCAAGCGATGCAAGATGCGGGTCTTAGCGCTTCCGAGATCGACAAGATCGTACTGGTGGGTGGATCCACTCGTATCCCAGCTGTACAAGAAGCGATTAAAAAGCTTACCGGCAAAGATCCATACAAAGGCGTAAACCCTGATGAAGTGGTTGCGCTTGGCGCGGCTGTTCAAGCTGGTGTATTGACTGGTGACGTGAAAGACGTTGTGCTTCTCGACGTAACGCCATTGTCCCTTGGTATCGAAACAGCAGGCGGCGTATTCACAAAGATGATCGATCGCAATACGACGATTCCAACGAACAAGTCTCAAGTGTTCTCCACTTATGCAGACAACCAAACAAGCGTTGAAATTCACGTGCTGCAAGGTGAACGCTCCATGGCTTCAGACAACAAAACGCTTGGACGCTTCATCCTGTCCGATATTCCGCCAGCACCACGCGGTTTGCCACAAATCGAAGTATCCTTCGATATTGATGCGAATGGTATCGTAAAAGTATCCGCAATGGATAAAGGTACAGGAAAGAGCCAAAACATCACGATCACTTCCAACAGCGGATTGACGGATGATGAAGTCGACCGCATGATGAAGGAAGCGGAAATGTATGCGGATGAAGACAACAAACGCAAAGAAATGGTTGAAGTGAAAAACAACGCTGACCAATTGATCTATACAACTGAAAAAACCATCAAGGACCTTGGCGACAAAGCAGATCAAGCTGAAGTAGCGAAAGCGAACGAAGCGAAGGACAACTTGAAAAAAGTGCTTGAATCAAACAATGTGGACGAGATCAAGGCTGCTACAGAGAAGCTGATGGAAATCGTTCAGCAGCTGTCTGTGAAGCTGTATGAGCAAGCTGCACAAGCGGAGCAAGCAGCGCAAGGTGCTGAAGGTCAAGCACAAGGCGGGGCAAACAAGGATAATGTTGTTGACGCAGATTACGAAGTTGTTGACGAAGACAAGAAATAATCAGAGTCGCAACAAGCAGTCAAAGTCTGGGATAACCAGGCTTTGACTTTCCTTTTGTTCTGATCCAAAATAGAGTGTCATGAACGCGATGAATCGTTATGGGGGTGGAAGAGTGGCAGAAAAGCGAGATTATTATGAGGTCCTAGGAGTAGGCAAGAGCGCTAGTGACGATGAGATCAAAAAGGCTTATCGTAAGCTTGCGCGTCAATATCACCCGGACGTCAATAAGGCGGATGATGCTGAGCAGAAGTTCAAGGAAGTAAAAGAAGCTTATGACGTCCTCAGTGATTCTCAAAAACGCAATATGTATGACCAATATGGCCATGTCGATCCGAACCAAGGCATGGGAGGCGGCGGCTTCTCTGGCGACTTCGGAGGATTTGGCGATATTTTCGATATGTTCTTTGGCGGCGGAGGCAGACAGCGTGATCCGAATGCGCCGCAGCGTGGTAATGATCTTCAATACACAATGACTGTGGAATTCAAGGAAGCGGCATTCGGTGTGGAGAAGGATATTACCATTCCTAGAACCGAAGAGTGCGATACATGTCATGGTTCTGGCGCCAAGCCTGGCACAACGCCGGAAACATGTTCGCGCTGTCGTGGTACAGGTCAAGAGGAAGTGGCGCAAAATACGCCATTTGGCCGCATGGTTAACCGCCGTACATGCTCCGCATGCCAGGGGCGCGGAAAGATCATTCGTGATAAATGTAACACATGCCACGGCAACGGTACGCTTAAAAAGCAGCGTAAAATTCACGTTCGTATTCCTGCGGGAGCATTTGACGGTGCTCAAATCCGTATGACAGGCGAAGGGGAAGCGGGCTTGCGCGGAGGTCCGAGCGGAGATCTGTATGTTGTGCTTCGCGTGAAGGATCATGAGTTCTTCCAGCGTGAGGATGATGACATCTATTGTGAAGTGCCGATTACCTTTGCACAGGCTGCGCTTGGAGATGAAGTAGAGATTCCGACGCTGCATGACAAGGTGAAGCTGAAGATCCCTGCAGGCACTCAAACGGGAACGAATTTCCGTCTTCGCGGCAAAGGGGTTCCGCATCTGCGCGGTACCGGCAACGGGGATCAGCACGTGAAGGTTGTTGTCGTCACACCTACAAAGCTTAACGAAGAGCAAAAGAATGCCCTTAGTCACTTTGCAGACCTAAGCGGCGAAGCACCGAGTGGAACGCACGAAGAAGGCTTCTTTGATCGTATGAAGCGTGCTTTTAGAGGAGAATAAGTATTGATCTAAATATAAAGATGATTCCTGTAGCGAGTAATGAACAGGAGTCATCTTTTTTCTATATAGATATCTGCGGATGTTGCCAATTTCAAAGTTGAAATGAAGGTGTTAAAGCATCCCTTCGTATAATTATCAGCAATTTACGGGAAAATCGTAGACATGGTCAGGATTGTAAACTTATCGTTCATTTTTTTGAAAAGAATATATATGTGATGTTAAGAAATAAGAAATGAGCTTATCTATAAAGGGAAATAGGAAATATTGTTCTTGACTGCGCTTCCAATAAGGATATATAATAAACTTAAATCGGAATAATATAATCATTAAGTTGAATATCTAACGGAATTTTTCTTTTATTTTCTTAAATAAGTTTAGTAAATAAACTTAATATTCAAAATCCAAGAAGAAAGTAGTTGTTACATCGCGATGAATGTCCATTTACCAAGCACAATACGTAAATTGAACAAAGAAATTGTACTCAATATTATCAAGGATCTCGGTCCTCTGCCGCGTTCTGAGATCGCCAAGCATTCCGGTATAACTAAAGCAACGATCTCGGAAATTGTTAAAGAGCTTATTGAAGAAAAGCTCATATATGATGAGAAAGAAGGTGATGATAACAGCAAAAGGGGCACGAATCTACATTTCTCTAAATATGCGACTTATGGTATCGCTGTTGATTTAGGCGGCACCTCGATTAATCTTGGATTATTCAATCTGGCAGGAGAATTGTTTATGGAGCATTCTGTTCCAACCTATGATTTGGATACAAGTGAAGCTTTCCTACTTCAGATGGTTGACGATATAAAAGCTTTCATCGAACAAGCAGATCAACCACTTGACCGACTTTCCTTCATTAGCATTGCAACGCCAGGCATTGTAGATCCTACTGCTGGGATCGTGTTAGAAGGTTCACCGAATTTACCTGAATGGAGGAATATCCATCTCACGCAATATTTTCAGAACATTTTTCAAGTGCCTGTCATTATTGAAAATGATGTGCGTGCAGCGCTTGTCGGCGAGATGTACTCTGGAGCGTTCCAAAATGTTAACTCCGCAGTCCTAATCGGTATCGGGACAGGTCTTGGTTCCGCAATGCTTATGGATGGCAAGGTCATAAGAGGTGCAAATAATGCTGCTGGCGAAATCGGCTACATGGTTGTTAAGCGCGATCAGTTGTATGCGCCTTCGACGAAAGGACATTTGGAGATGTCTTGCTCAGGATCTGGTTTGGAAGAACTTGCTCGATCCCTTTTTCATAAGAAGATGACTGCAAGCGAGATCTTTCATCAAGCCAAGCTTGGCGATCTTCAAGCTAAGTATCTCATTGATCAATTCGAGGACAATCTTGCTATGGGTATTTTGAATATGATCGCGCTAATTAATCCTGAGAAGATTGTATTAATGGGGGGGGTTACAAAGTCATTATCACTCGAACAGCTAACACGTAAGGTGAAGCTGCATACGACGGAAGTTACGAACGTTACGTTTGAAATTTCGGACTTACAGCATCACTCTTCATTGCAGGGGATCGCAATACTTGGACTAAATAAAGCTTTTCCTACTTTGCAATTTTTAAAAGATAAACAGCTGTACTAGTCTTTGAAGTCAATGTTCAAAGCAATAGCTTTTTCACAGTTATAATTTTAACCGCTATTTCGCAATCAAATAGTAATTGTTGGAATGACAACTAAGAGGAGCGTGTCGCAAATGTCAGGTATTCAAATACATCCACACGACATTATTGATGAAGGGATGCCGCAGATCATTTCGTACATTAAAAAACTGAAAGACGTTCGTTATATATTTCCTGAAGTGAATACGATCTTTGAACGCAATCCAGTTCCTGTCGGCATCTTGCCGAGAAATCCCGTTCATGAGGTTGTCTTCGGGACAGGCACAATGCATGCCATACTGCCTTCTTATGAGGAATATGGTCTAGATCAGCGCAGAGAACCTACTCTATCGCCAGAACAGGACCCGCTTATGATCGTAAAAGAAGCACTGGAAGATGGAGAATTCGAAATAATCCCATGGATTAATATATTGAACGGACATTTTCAAGGCAGCAACCTGAATAATAATCTTGTGACTGACTATACAGGACAAGTCATTAACCACTGGCTTTGTCCTAATGCTCCCGATGTCATTGACTTTTGGGAGAAGGCTTTTGTTGATCTCTATCAACGATACGGCTTCACTTCCTATATGATTGATAGAATACGTTACCCGGATTGGGCAGGTGAAGAGATTAATCCAAGACAATTACTTACTTGCTTTTGTCCGCACTGCCAAGCGAAGATGCATGAGCAGCATTTAGATGTAAGCGCCATCAAAGATGCAATTCATATATGGAGTACGAAGCTAAAAGCGAAGCAATTTGATGATGCTGTTAACTATGCGAGTGACAATGAACAAATTAAAGCTTGGATTCAATTCCGCCAAGATAGTGTATCGGAATTCGTAGAGCGCCTTATTTCACGAGTAAGAAAAGTAAATAATGATTTTACGATTTGGCTTGACCTGTGGCCACCTTCCTACGGATGGATGCTTGGACAAGATTATACAAGCTTAACGAAGCTCTCTCCAGCTTTGAAGCATTTCCCATATCATAAGCTCGGTGGGGGTGCTGATGTACAAGGCCTCATACATTACCTTGCAACCACATCAGAGGAACAAGAGGCAGCCTTCCAAGCTTTTAAGAGATTCTTCTATCTGCCGTATGATTTGTCTTATGAGATGTTCAAGAACGAAGGATTCCCGATTCAGTTTGTAGCCGATCAGAATAATCTTGTGCGTGAAAAATCATCAACGAATACAAGGATTTTCAGCGGCATTCAAATGTGGAACTTGTCACCGGATAACTTACTTGAAGCAATCCAAGCTGGGGAACAAAGCGAAGCAGACGATCTGTTGTATTACTGTTATGGATGGGCAACCGACGATTTATTCGAGGCTATTCAACATTATCGTGAGAAAGGGACGAAATAATCATGCAAAAACTACAGCGTCCGATCATTTACTTCCTGATTTTTGCTACGATGTTCGTTCTTGGCGGGATCCAGAATACGAAGGGTATCATCCTTGAGAAGGTACAGTACGATATTCAACTCGATCTAGGTCAAGTCGGATTGATGGTGTCTATATTCCAAATCGGGTTTCTATTAGCAAGCTTAGTTGCAGGGATTCTAGCAGACCGCAAAGGCATTAAAATAGTCATGATGGCCGGTACGACCCTTATGATGTTAGGCCTTATCGGAACCAGCGCAGCTTCTGTAGTATCCTTCTTCTTAGGATTCTATCTTATTGTTGGCTTTGGGATCGGTACGATGACGGTATCGGTTGCTACCTTGATCCCTACGTTCTTTAAGGAACGTGCAGGTGTTATTTTTAACCTAGCTAATGCACTGTTCGGTGTAGGAATGATCGTAACACCACTGATTCTAAATGTCATTTTTGCACAAAATATTAGCTGGCGTGCGTTCTACATCGGAGTTGCTGTCCTCATTGCTATTATTTTGTTCGCGCTAATATTGTTCAACCAGTCACAGGCTGCTTCCGCAAAGGGGCAGGATGACGTTACCATTAAGTCTGTCTTGCAGCTCTTCCAAAATCGTCAAATCGTGCTCGTCATTCTGTTTATTCTATTCTATGTTGCTGCGGAAGCTGGCTTCTTGAACTTTTTCCCGATTTTTTACACATCGCTGGACATTGCAGGAATGGATGCCGCGCAGAAGGCGGCGACAGCAGGATATATTATAGCGAGCTTTGCCTTTTTATTCACCATCGGAAGATTCGCTGGCGGTTATATCATTTATAAGCTGGGCGAACGCCGCACACTGGTATTTTTCTCACTCTTTGCCCTTGTTTCTTTGGTCATTGGTCGCATATTCATGAAGGACTCGAGCTACTTGATGATGCTGTTCGGACTTGCGATGTCCGTACTATTCCCTACAGCACAAGGAATCGCCTCAAAACTGACAAAGAAAGCAGGTTCCTTGCAAGGTTTGATCTACGTTGCATCGGGTCTCGGCGGGGCGGTTGTAGGTATTCTGATCGGTCAAGTATCAACAATCTTTGGAATTCAGAATGGGTTCAACCTGCTCATCGTATTCACTGCCTTGATCTGCATCTTTGCCTTCATGATTAAGACACCAAATATCGAGGAGTAATATTGTACAAGTGCATGATGCGCGGAAATAAGATCGTAAACGAAGAGGGACTGTCCCAAAAGTGTTCTCACATGATGGGAACAGCCCACCTCATTCATAAAAGGAGCTCAAATTCCACTATTAAGTGGTAAATGAGCTCCTTTTCGTATTCAAAATCTATCCTCAAGTGGTGAAACAATTTTATTATATTTTGAAGAAAAACGAGCAATGCTTATTATTAAATGTGAATATTTTGAAATGGTTTGTGAAATAATAGTTAAGCGTTTACATCGATTAGGAGGGAAACTATGCCGACACCAACGAACAAGAACCATGCACAATCTTCGGAGGATGCTTTTGCATCGAACCATCTTCCGACTGGAAAGTCTGAAGATGTTGAATACTCAGAGGAGCTAGCTGATGCTGAAGATCTTGCTGCACAAGCACGTGCCGAAGCAGCTGACGCTAGAGCACAGCTAAATGTTCAGTTCCAGCATGATGTAGAAGCGAGATTGTTTGAAATGAAGCTGCAAGCACTTCGAATCGATGGCGTGCGTATGATTGACCCGTCGAATCCTGGCATGGCCGCATATGTAGTGCAGGCGGATGTGCCATTAGAGCTTATGTCTCAGGTGAATGCTGTTGCTCAGGATCATCATGGGCTGTATTAATTTTAGAGCACTCCCCCGTTTATGCTAACTCCTTACATTGTACAGGCGGACTTGTAGCTTCCGTCGTCGTTGTAAGGAGTTTGCTTTTTGTGTACAATGTTAAGAATGTGGATATTAAGACTTGAACAGTAGAAGAAGGGGGAATCATGCGTGTTTTGGCATGAATTGACGATACATACAACTGAGGAAGCGACCGAGATGATCAGCAACTTCCTTCATGAGGCAGGAGCTGGCGGCGTATCCATTGAGGAGTCGGGCACGCTGAACAAAGAGCGTGATACTTCCTTTGGGCAATGGTACGAAAGACCGCTCAACGACATTCCAGAAGGACAAGCTGTGATGCAAGGCTACTTTGCAGATGGCACTGACCTTCAAGCGATTGAGAAAGAGGTGCGAGAGCGCATCGAAGAGCTTCGCGGATACGAGATTGATCCAGGCTCTGCTGAGATGAGCTGGAAGACCGTTCATGAGGACGACTGGGCCGATGCTTGGAAAAAATATTTCAAGCCTATGCGTGTCTCTGAGCGTCTGACCATTAAGCCTACGTGGGAAGAATACGAGCCGAAAACCGAACAGGAGAAGATCATTGAGATCGATCCAGGGATGGCTTTTGGCACAGGTACGCATCCAACAACGGCACTCTGCCTTCGCACATTGGAATCTGTCATTAAAGGCGGCGAGGATGTTATCGATGTGGGCACAGGCTCAGGCATTCTAGCGATCGGCGCAATGAAGCTTGGCGCGAAGCAAGTGCTCGCAATTGATCTGGATCCAATCGCCGTAACAAGTGCAAATGCGAATGCTGCATTGAATGATCTGACCAGCAGCATTACTGTGCGCGAAGGCGATTTGTTGCAAGTGTTGAAGACGAGCGAGTCAGCATCTAAGGAGGAGCTTGGCGTTAACCTTCCTGTGCAGGTTGTCGTTGCGAATATCCTTGCAGAGATCATTATTCTGTTCCCAGACGATGTATTCGAAGCGTTGGCACCAGGTGGAATCTATATCGCTTCAGGTATTTATAAAGATAAAATTGAGCTTGTAACGAACACATTAGTGAAAAGTGGATTTACCATCCAAGAGAAGCATCATGATGAAGACTGGTGTGCCATCGTCGCTCGCAAAGATCAATAGAAGGGCGGTATGTGAATGGATGCATTGAACGATCTTCTAAGGATCAAGCTTGAAATGCTGCCCTTTGTCCTACTTGTGCTCATGATTGCCTTTGCTGTGCATGAATTTGCGCATGCGTACTTCGCTTGGAAGTTTGGCGATCCGACTGCGAAGATGCTTGGACGCGTAACGCTGAATCCAGCGAAGCATATGGACGTGCTCGGCACGCTGCTGTTCATCATCGCAGGATTTGGTTGGGCGAAGCCGGTTCCCGTTAATCGAGCGAACTTCAAGAACCCCCGCATGATGGGGATTGTCGTATCGGCAGCGGGACCGATAAGCAACCTGTTCCTAGCCTTTATCGGAACAATCATGCTGCATGTCAGCTTCAATATGGGTTGGGTCGCTTTAGAGAATATGACGCGCGCTCAAGAGGCGCTTATGATATTCTTGAATCTCTTTATTCAATATAATATCGTCTTGTTCCTATTTAACTTGATTCCGTTGCCGCCGCTTGATGGCTATCGGATTATTGAAGACTTGGCTCCAAGACGAATCCAAGCGAAGCTCTCGCAATATGAGCAGTGGTCGGTCTTTATTTTCTTATTAATCGTGTTTATTCCGCCGCTTCGCAAGGTGACGATTGATCCATTGTTTGGCTTAAGCCAAGATATTCTTCTTGCATTCAGCAAAGCCGCCTTTTTCATAACAGGCGGTTAGGTGTTACTTAAATTTTAACAACTCTAGCACTTCACTTCTAAACGTTGTATGATGAGGAATGTTGAGTACGATGCAAAAATACTTTGTGTCTCCCGAGCAATTCGGTGAGCAATATATTGAAATTACGGGGCAGGACGCCCATCACATCACGAAGGTGATGCGCCAGAAGCCTGGGGATGCCTGCATCGTCAGCGATGGGGTATCTCGTGAAGCCTTGGTTCAGCTAGAATCGATCGAGGATAAGGTCGTAAGTGCTGTCATTGTGGAGCATCGCGAGCTGGACCGTGAGCCAAGCTACGCTATTACGATTGCGCAGAGTCTGCCCAAGGGCGACAAGATGGAGCTTATTATTCAAAAGTGCACAGAGATCGGCGCCGCTTCCTTTATCCCATTCGTGTCTGAGCGTACCGTCGTTCAATATGATGCGAAGAAGGAAGCGAAGCGGCTTGAACGCTGGAGCAAGATTGCGAAAGAGGCGGCGGAGCAGTCGCATCGCAACCGCGTCCCAAGCATTGAAGCGAGCATGAGCTGGAATGAGCTTCTGCAGTCGATTGCTTCATACGATCTTGTGCTGTTCTGCTATGAGAATGAGCAGGGAACACAGCTTCGGGATGTTGTAAGGCCTTTTGTTGAGCGTCGTCGTGCTGAGAATCAAGACGCTGCTCGCGTTCTGATCATTGTAGGTCCGGAAGGCGGGTTTGCGAGCCGTGAGGTCGAGCAGATGATAAGCCAAGGTGCCCAGTGCGTAGGTTTGGGCCGTCGTATACTTCGTGCGGAGACAGCAGGCATGCTTGCCTTGGGCTGTCTTCTCTATGAGACTGGAGAAATGGGAGGAATCTAAGCCATGCCATCAATCGCCTTTTATACGTTAGGGTGTAAGGTAAACTTCTATGATACAGAAGCGATATGGCAACTGTTCAAGCAGGAAGGCTATGAGCAAGTTGACTTTGAACAAACCGCGGATGTATATCTGATCAATACATGTACGGTTACGAATACAGGGGATAAGAAGAGCCGTCAGATTATTCGACGTGCCGTTCGCCGTAATCCTGATGCGATTATCGCGGTTACAGGCTGCTATGCGCAGACTTCCCCTGCCGAGATTCTCGATATTCCAGGCGTAGACCTTGTAATTGGGAATCAAGACCGTGACAAGCTCCTTGATTATGTTAAAGAAATTCAAGAGAAGCGTGAGCCGATCAATGCAGTTCGCAACATTATGAAGACTCGTGCGTTTGAAGAGCTGGATGTGCCGGACTTTGCGGATCGCACGCGCGCCTTCCTGAAGATTCAAGAAGGATGCAACAACTTCTGTACGTTCTGCATTATTCCATGGTCCCGCGGCTTGTCCCGAAGCCGTGAGTCGGAAAGTGTATTGAAGCAGGCGCGTCAGCTCGTTGCGGCAGGCTATAAGGAAATTGTATTAACCGGTATCCACACAGGCGGATATGGCGATGATCTTGAAAGCTATGATCTGACTGATCTCTTATGGGATCTCGATAAGATCGAAGGACTTGAGCGTATTCGCATCAGCTCCATCGAGGCGAGCCAGATTGATGATCGCATGATTGAGGTGTTGAATAAGTCCTCCAAGATGTGCAGACATCTTCACATTCCGCTTCAAGCGGGCAATAGCGAAGTGTTGAAGCGCATGCGCCGCAAGTATACAACAGAAGAATTTGCTGAGAAGATTGCGCGTATTCGTGAGGCCATGCCAGATGTTGCAATTACGACTGACGTGATTGTAGGCTTCCCAGGTGAGACGGATGAGCAATTTAAGGAGGGCTATGCATTCATGAAGAATGTAGGCTTCTCCGAAATGCACGTCTTCCCCTATTCCAAGCGTACCGGTACACCGGCAGCTCGCATGGAAGATCAGGTGGATGAGGAAGTGAAGCATGCTCGTGTGCATGAGCTGATCGAGTTGTCTGAGCAAATGCAGCTTGAATATGCAAAGTCCTTTGTAGGACAAGTCGTGGACGTTATTCCTGAGGGTCCTGCGAAGGGCAGACAGGAAGCGGGGCTTATCATGGGGTACTCTGACAATTACTTGCAAGTCATTTTCGAAGGCGACGAGTCAATGATCGGTAAAGTATGTCGTGTGAAGCTGACCGAAGCAGGCGTTAACGAGTGCGAAGGCGTGCTTGTGCGCGTTATGGACCCAACGATGAATCAAGCGGCGAACATGTAAATGACAGTTGTGTAGGAGGATTTCGGCTCTCTATTGAAGAGAGGATGAAATCCTTCTTCTATTGCGATAACATAAGGTCATAAACCAATACGGGAGGTTCGCGTCATGAAGGAAATTTCAGCAGGTGGGGTCGTGTATCGTACCCATAATGGTGCATTGGGGATTCAGCTGATCCAAGATCGATATGGAAAGATATCTTTTGCTAAAGGAAAAATGGAGCCGGGAGAAACGGTTGAGCAAACAGCGCTTCGTGAGATTTGGGAAGAAACAGGCATCACCGGACGTATCGAGGCTCATATTGATGTCATCCGATATCAATATGAGCATCCCACGCATGGTACAGTAGACAAGGAAGTTCACTATTATCTCGTTGAGGCGGAAAGCGGGCAGCATCAGGCGCAGGTTGAGGAAATCCGCGGCGTAAGCTGGTTTTTGCCGCTTGAAGCATGGAAACAGCAAAAAGAGGCAGGCTATAATAATAACGACCATATTTTAAAGCAAGCACTTGAGAAGCTGAATATTTCCGTAGACGAAAGGTGAGATCATAGGATGGAACGAGCATCTTTAGCAACCTACATTGACCATACCCTGCTTAAGGCTGACGCGAATCGCACCCAGATTGAACAGCTCTGCCAGGAGGCGCGCGAGCATCAGTTTTACAGCGTTTGTGTTAATGGCATTTGGGTAAGAGCCTGTCAGGAGCTGCTGCAGGGTACGGATGTGAAAATTGCAGCTGTATGCGGATTTCCGCTCGGCGCGAATGCGA
This sequence comes from Paenibacillus sp. 1001270B_150601_E10, assembly GCF_015558675.1. GTDB lineage: Bacteria > Bacillota > Bacilli > Paenibacillales > Paenibacillaceae > Paenibacillus_B. The sequence goes on from NZ_JADMOL010000002.1 coordinate 393,046, forward strand.
CGGCTGCCAAAGCCTTTGAAGCCGCTCGTGCAGTTGAGGATGGTGCTGAAGAGATTGATATGGTTCTGCAGATCGGTCCTCTTCTTGCTGGCGACTACTCCTTAGTGGAGCAAGATATTGCAGCAGTAGTAAAGATGACAGAAGGGAAAGCCATTGTCAAAGTCATCTTTGAGACAGGCATGCTGAGCGATGAGCAAAAGGTAACAGCTTGCAAGCTGTCAGAGGCAGCTGGCGCCCATTACGTCAAGACGTCCACAGGATTCGGTGCCGGCGGCGCTACTGAAGCGGACATTAAGCTTATGCGAGCAAGCGTATCACCTTCTATCGGTGTGAAGGCTTCCGGCGGCGTAAGAGACTATGCCACTGCTGTAAAAATGATTGAAGCTGGCGCAACGCGCATTGGAACAAGCTCTGGCGTTCAAATTGTCAGCGGAGACGCTTCCAGACCGGCAGGTAGCACAGCGGAAGGGCAGCAACCGAACTCACAATATTAAAAATCGTTTGCGCTCTTGCAATTTGTCCTGCTTCTTGGCCGCTCATAAGCTGAGACAGGTGAAGAAGCTGATCGATAAAAGGATAGAACAATAGAGCGCCTCCGACATTCAGCACCACATGGCTCCAAGCGACGAATTGGCCGCTGCGGCTTCCGCCGATGGAGGCGATAATCGCTGTAAAGCATGTGCCAATGTTGGAGCCGATCACAATGGCGATGCCGACTGCAACGGGCAGTGCCCCAGTCGCAGCGAGTCCCATTGCCATCGCGATGATCGCAGCGCTGCTGTGAACGAGCGCCGTAATTATTATGCCCGCTAATAGCGCCCACAGGAGGCTTTCCTGGGAGCGCTCCAGGAACCAGGAGAACATGCCTCGCTCTTGGAGAGGCTCGCTTATTTTCTTCATCCACTCCATCCCGAGCAAGATGAGAGAAAAGCCGCCTGTGGCGATGGAAGCATATTGAAGAGGCTTCCACCAATGCTGAATTCGGGGCACAATATTCGGAATGATATCATCGGCAATCACTCCCCACATCCAAGCTGTTATCGAACCAAGCAGCAAGGGGAGCGCATAATGCGTTATGTTAAGGCCAATCAGCTCTGTCGTTAGACAGGTGCCGATATTGGTGCCCAAGATAATGCCTAATGTGCGTGGAAAGGTGACAAGTCCTGCGTTGACAAGACCAATAGCTATAACGGTAATGGCCGTGCTGCTTTGCATCGCAGCAGTCATTAACGAACTGAATACCATACCGTGTACAGGAGTCTTCGTGAAGCGGTGAAGAGCTCGCTGCAGATAAGGCCCAGCCCAAAGATGAAGAGCGAATTCCATCGTTTTCATTCCAAATAAAAATATGGCGAGCCCACCGATAAGGGGGAGAATGATGTCTTGCAGCATAAAGGCCACTCCTTTGCTAGGGGACTACAGCGCAACTCTCGCTGGATGTATATGATTCATCTGACTAATAGGCATCGGAGAATGCATGTGAACGACAGGTGTGCGTAAGGGCTTGTCTGTTTCTTTTTCAATAAGAGGCTTGATGAATCGATGCGACTAGGAATTGTGCTTGAGAAGAAAGCTGTGTATACATATGCTTGTTCCGTCCTGATCCTTTAAGCTAGAAAGGATCAACCAACTGCGTATTGCAGGGACGTTTTGCCCATTGCAGAGAGGCAACGTCGTTTGACTGATAATTGCAATCTACACCATTGTATGCGCCTTAAGGGACAACCATGACAAGCGTGATGGGCTGAAGCCTGAGGCATGGATTGAGGAGGAGAATGTTATCGAATCGGTAGAAATGAGCCGCCCGCAAGTGGTGCTGTCGAAAGCGCGCAAGAAGCGCATAGAGCGTTCGCACCCGTGGGTATATAAAACAGAAATTGATCATGTTATAGGGGAACCTGTTCCGGGAGATTTGGTAGACGTATATACGGAAAAGGGGAAGTATGCGGCAACAGGATACTATAATCCTGCTTCTCAAATTACGGTCCGGGTGATTGCTTATGAGCCCAACGTAACCATGGACAAGGACTACTTTGTTCGTCACTTTGAAGATTGCTTAAATCATCGAGAACGCTTCTTAGGGGAGGTTACAGCCTACCGCCTTGTTTATGGCGAAGCAGACTTCCTGCCAGGGCTCATTGTCGATCGCTTCGATCAATGCTTGGTAGTGCAGATATTAACCCTCGGCATGGATGCTCGCCGTGATGCAATTGTAGAGGCTCTTGTCGAGGTGCTGAAGCCAGAGGGCATTTATGAGCGCAGTGATGTGCCTATTCGCGAGCGAGAAGGCTTAGAGCAGCGTACAGGCGTGTTGTATGGAAGTTGTCCACGGCATGTCCAGGTACAAGAGAATGGGTTGACGATTGAGGTAGACATCGTTGAAGGCCAGAAGACCGGTTACTTCTTTGACCAAAGGGAGAATCGTGCTTCGATCGCGCCTCTAATGACGGGCTGGGGAAAAAGAAGCGGCATTCGCCTTCAAGATGTTGAGACGGAAGCAGGCATAAGCCGTTTGCCTGTTAATGCGAATGGCAAGGTAGTAACCTTCACATGGTGGGATGGAGCTACTGTGCTTGAGTGCTTTGCACATACAGGAAGCTTTACGCTTCATGCCTGCAAATATGGCGCGAAGAAGGTTACATGTCTTGATATCTCGGATCATGCGATTCAAAGCGCAAAACGCAATGTGGAGCTGAATGGCTTCACGGACCGAGTTGAATTTGTCGTAGCGGATGCCTTTGCTTACCTGCGTGCCCAGGTTCGCGGACATCAGGAGCGTACGGAGCGTTCTCATGTGAAAGAAGGCAAAAAGCTGGATACCTCCAAGCCGCTAACAGCAGGGGGAGGCCGCACGTGGGATGTGGTCATTCTGGACCCACCGGCTTTTGCCAAGACAAGAGGCGCGGTAGCTGGCGCAACTCGCGGCTACAAGGATATCAATCTTCAGGGCATGAAGCTCGTGAATGAAGGCGGCTATCTTGTCACAGCAAGCTGCTCCTATCATATGCGTCCTGAGCTGTTTATGAATGCGATTCTTGACGCGGCTCATGATGCGGGAAAGGTGCTTCGTCTAATTGAATGGCGTACGGCTGGCTATGATCATCCGCAGATCGCGGGCGTAGACGAAGGACATTACTTGAAATTTGCTGTATTCGAAGTTAGAAGCAAAGGAAATTCATAATGGGTCGCTCAACCTGTATCCTCAGACTGCGAGACCCTTAAGAAGAAAAAGCTGCTTCACACGTCATGATCATGGCCTGTGAAGGAGCTTTTTCTATTTTTCAGAAGGGAAAGGGCCATGATCTCATCAACTTTATGTTGACAGGCACTGATTCCTTACGCTACATCCAAATCTAGCAGTATTGTGGCAAAAGTAGATTCATAGTTTGCTAAATTGAGGTTGCTATTCATAGAAGAAGGTGGATGCCCAAACTTTACAAACGTGTGTTCTATAACTTTGTCATGCTATAATTGGTCTATTAGATCTATGGGGAAGGATGAATGAGATGTCACTTACGTTCATCATCGGACGATCAGGCAGTGGGAAATCCACTTATCTATTGAATTCCATTCGCGAAGAGCTGAAGCGCTCACCCGAAGGGCCGCCCATTATCCTGCTTGTACCCGAGCAGGGAACCTTCCAGATGGAACATGCGCTGGTGAAGACCGAAGGGCTCCACGGCTTGTTAAGAGCCCAAGTGCTTAGTTTCAGACGTCTCGCTTACCGTGTAATGCAGGAGACGGGAGGAACGGCATTAACACCGATCAATGAGGAAGGGAAGAAGATGCTGCTGTACAAGATTTTGCAGCGGCGCAAGTCGGATTTGCCCTTGTTCTCCTCGGCAGCGGAGCAGTTTGGATTTATTGAGAAATTGAATAAATTGTTTGATGAGATGAAGCGATATCGGATTCAAGCGTCTGATATTGATGAGCATCTGTCGTTCTTAGGACAAGGAGCTGGACAGCCACTGTTGTCCGCAAAGCTACAGGATATCGGTAGTGTTCTTCATGAGTTTGAGTCCGAGCTTGCCAATCATTATTTAGATGGGGAAGACGTACTGATGCGTCTAGCTGAGCATGTTCCGGAATCGAGCTACGTGAAGGAAGCAGAGATCTGGATTGACAGCTTCCACGGGTTTACTCCTCAAGAGCTGTCGGTGCTGGCTTCTTTGCTTCTCCATGCCAAGGATGTGAAGCTTGCTCTAACGCTTGATCGGCCTTACGAGCAGGGTGAAACGCCTCATGAGCTGAATGTATTCCATCCGACGGCTACGACCTATTGCAAGATTCGGGAAATGGCGGAGACGTTATCGGTTCCGATGAAGGATACGATTCACCTTCATGCGGGAAAAGGGCAGAAGTTGCCGCGTACGAAGGAAGCTCCTGAGCTAGCGCACCTGGAGCGTCATTTTGAGCGGCCGATCCCTTGGAAGGGAACAAGCGAAGCTGCGGTGACAGAAAAGGACGCTCGCTCCGATCGTTCGACTGATGCCGCTAGAACAGCAGAAGAGAAGCCGCTTAGTGGCTCTCTTGTGACTGGCAGAAAGGCTATCGGTCTGCATGCCGCTGTGAATCGCAGAACGGAAGTAGAGGCCTGTGCCGCAAAAATGCTGCATAAGGTTCGGACAGGCGAAGCCAGATGGCGGGATATGGCCGTCATGGTTCGCAACATTGGCGATTATGCTGAGCTCATTAAGACGGTGTTTCAGGATGCGAAGATCCCTTACTTTATGGACCAAAAGCGCGGTGTCCTTCACCATCCTTTTGCTGAGATGACAAGGTCGCTGTTTGATATATTGCTAGGCTACTGGCGAGCGGATTCTGTGATTCGCTTTGTTAAAACAGGCTTTATTCTCCCGTCGGACGGATCAATCACTAGACTTGATTTCGATAGACTGGAGAATTATGTATTGGCGACAGGAATAGAGGGTTCAAGGTGGACAAATGGCAAGCCTTGGCCTGCCGTTCCCTCTTTGTCGCTTGAGATTGAGGATGGAGAAGGAATGCCCCAAGAAGGGGCGAAGGTTGCTCCAGAATGGATTGAGCATTTGCGTAAGCTCGTGGTTCAGCCGATTGTAGCCTTTGAGAAGAAGCTGTCGAAGGCCAAGACGGTTCAAGGAAAATGCCAGGCGCTGTATGAGTTTTGGATGGAACTAGAAGTGCCCGATCGACTCGAAACGATGAGCAAGGATGCATTGTTCAACGGGGATGTAGAGCGTTCCAGAGAGCATCGTCAGTTGTGGGGAGCGATGATCGATATATTGGACCAAATGGTAGAGATGGTTGGCGAGGAGGAAATGAGCGCCGAGCGATTTTTCGGGATGCTGGAAACGGGTCTAGAAAGTGTTAAGATGGCGCTTGTCCCGCCTGCGCTGGATCAGGTGCTGATCGCTTCTATGGATCGCACTCGTTCCGATCAGCTCAAGCATCTGTATGTATTGGGTGTCAACGATGGCGTCATTCCAGCAAGACCAATCGAAGATGGCATCCTGACTGAGCATGAGCGCGATGTTCTTCAAGATATCGGAATGGAGCTTGCGCCTGGCATTCGCAGAAAGCTGCTGGATGAACGATTCTTGATTTATACTGCTTTGACTGCTCCAAGCCACAGCCTATGGGTCAGCTATGCCCTTGCCGATGAGGAAGGGAAGGCGCTGCTTGCTTCTGAGGTAGTCCGCATGCTGCGCCGTTTGTTCCCTGCGATGGAGGAGCATTTGATATTGGCTGAGCCTAATGAGTTTATGAATGAAATCGAACAATTAAGCTATGTGACTCATCCAGAGGCTGCATTGCGATATCTAATCGGCCAACTAAGAGAGTGGCGAAGAGGACGGGCCATTCAGCCGGTATGGTGGGAAGTGTATCGATGGTTCCAAGGTCAGCCAAAGTGGCATGATCGCTTGCGTACGCTGACAAGCTCGCTTGTCTATTACAATCAGGTGGAGCCGTTAAAGATTAAGACAAGCCGAATGCTGTATGGCAAAAAGCTGCAGACCAGCGTTTCGCGAATGGAGCGTTTTGTTGCTTGTCCATTCTCCCACTTTGCCTCTCATGGTTTGAAGCTCAAGGAGCGCCAGGTGTACCGCTTGGAGGCGCCAGATATTGGTCAGCTGTTCCACGCGGCATTGACGCGATTTGCAATGGACCTGAAGGCAGGAGGGAAAGAGTGGTCCATGCTTACGGCAGAGGAATGCAGGGCTGAAGCCGACCGTATCGTCGATGAGCTCGCTCCGCGTCTTCAAGGCGAGATTCTATTAAGTACGAAACGATATCAGCATATCTCCCGCAAGCTGAAGCGGATTGTAGAACGCGCGGTTGTGGTGCTTGGGGAGCATTCGAAGCGAGGCGAATTCGAACCGCTTGCGCTTGAGATGGACTTTGGGCCGGACAAGCCGCTGCCGCCGCTTACGTTCACGCTCGAGAATGGATGTACTATGGAAATTATCGGACGTATTGACCGAGTGGATTGCGCGGATAGTGAGCAAGGCATTCTGCTTCGGGTGATAGATTACAAATCAAGTCAGACCGATTTGAAGCTGCATGAGGTATACTATGGCCTTTCGCTTCAGATGCTTACGTATCTCGATGTCCTGCTTTCCAATGCAGAGGAATGGCTTGGGCAGGATGTACTTCCTGCAGGAACGCTTTATTTCCATGTGCATAATCCGCTGCTTGCTTCCTCTAACGGATTGACTAAGGAACAAGCAGATGAGCAAATGCTGAAGAAATTCAAGCTCAAAGGTCTTGTGCTAGCAGATCGGGAAGTTGTATCCAAGATGGATGCTCCTCTTGAAAAAGGGTATTCCGATATTCTGCCGGTAGCCGTCAAGCAGGACGGCTCCTTCTACAGCAATGCCAGCGTAGCCACAACAGAGCAGTGGGATGTGCTCCGCCATAATGTAAGGGACGTTATCCAGCGCATTGGAACACGAATTACCGATGGAGACGTGCACATTGAACCTTATCGAATGGGGACGAGCAAGGCCTGCACGTACTGCTCGTATAAGCCGGTATGTCAATTCGATGAGTTGATCGAGGGGAACCAATACCACCAGCTGTCACGCATGTCGAAGGATGAAGTGTGGATGAAGCTAGGGGAAGGAGGAGACAAGGATGGAGAAGTCAAGTAAAGATAAAGCCTATGAACAGCTTGACCTAGACCTTGATCAATGGATGGATCGATCAGATCGATCCGATGAAAAGGTAAATGAACCAGCTTTCAGCGATGCTCACCCAGCAGCATTTGAAGGGCTAATTGATGAACAGGCTGACGGCCGCGCTGCTCTTTTTGTGAAGCCGACTAAGCTGCCGCCTAAGCCTGCCGATTCCAGGTGGACGGACGAGCAGTGGCAGGCTATCGTAGACGGTGAACGGAACATACTTGTTGCTGCCGCAGCTGGCTCAGGGAAGACCGCTGTGCTCGTTGAGCGCATTATTCGTAAGATCAGCAATGTGCTTGAGCCCGTGCATGTGGATGAACTGCTCGTAGCGACCTTTACAAAGGCAGCCGCCGCCGAGATGCGTGAGCGTATAAGGCTCGCTCTTGAAAAGGAACTATCGCTAGCACCGGATTCGGAACATCTTGCACGCCAATTAGCGCTGCTCAATCGAGCGTCAATTACGACGCTGCACTCTTTTTGCCTTGAAGTGATTCAGCGTTACTTTCAGACGATCGAACTCGATCCATCCTTCCGTGTAGCCAACGAGACGGAGACAGAGGTGCTTAGGCAGGATGTGCTCGCTGAGCTGTTCGAGGAAAAATATGCGGCAGAGGAGGAGCTTTTTCATCGCCTGGTAGATTGGTTTAGCGGCGAGCGAAATGACGATGCGGCATTTCGCCTCATCCAGAGGCTGTATGACTTCTCTAGAAGCCATCCATGGCCGAAGGAGTGGTTGTCTGAGATGGCAGGCGCATTTGAAGCCCATTCCGTGGAGCAATTATCCAATACGCCGTGGGCACAGAGCATTATGCAGGATGCGAAGCTAACCATTCATGCCGTTGTGCAGCTTCTCCGTCAAGCCTCGCGTCTAACGACTGTTCCAGGCGGGCCAGAGCCATACAGGGAGACGCTGCAATCCGAGCTTCAAGCAGCAATTCAGCTTCAGGATAAGGCAGAGTCTCTGGTGTGGCATGAGATGAGCCCGCATTTGGAGGGGCTTACGTTCGGACGCCTTCCTGCATGCAGAGGGGATCAATACGAGAAATCCCTGCAGGAGGAAGTAAAGGGACTGCGCGACCAAGCAAAGGCCAGATTCAACAAGCTGAGGGATGAGTTGTTTTCTCGTGCTCCGGAACAATTTTTGCAGGAGCTGCACCGCATGGCGCCGCTGATGGGGGAACTGGTCGGACTCGTTGTTGAATTTGGCACTCGTTACGAGAAGGCAAAACGTGAAAAAGGATTGCTTGATTTTTCGGACTTGGAGCATTACTGCCTTCGAATATTGAGAACGCCGGATTCTTCGCCTGAAGAGATCAGACCATCGGAAGCAGCGCTTCAGTATCAGCTGCAATTCAAGGAGATTCTTCTTGATGAATATCAGGATACGAACATGGTGCAGGAAGCGATTGTGGCGCTTATTTCACGTCAACCGATAGGAAATCGATTCATGGTTGGTGATGTGAAGCAGAGCATCTATCGGTTCCGTTTGGCAGAGCCAGGATTGTTCCTTCAAAAATATGAAGCTTATCAATCGGATCGTCATGCTCAAGCCGATGGAACCCGGATTGATCTGGCAAGGAACTTCCGCAGTAGAAGACAAATCGTCGATGCGGTGAATATGCTCTTTAGACAGCTAATGAATAAGCAGGTTACAGAGCTCGACTATGATCAGGCTGCTGAACTTCAGTTCGGGGCGTCTTACTTTCCAGAACTACCGGAGACCGAGGATAGTAAGGGGAGATTAGCAGCTGAGCTCATTTTGATAGAGAAGGGCCAAGGGGGCTCTGTCTATGATCTGGACGGCGAGACAGCATCAGAAGATGACAGCGAGAATGAGTCTATCGAAGACTCATCATCGAATGATCTATTGAACGCGGCCGAGATGGAGACGGCTAGGCTTGAGGCAAGAGCCATTGCGGCAAGAATTCGTCAGATGCTAGGCGATGAAGGCGGGAAGCCTTACCAAGTGTTCGATGGCAAGGGAGGCCATAGAGCCGCAACCTACAAGGATATGGTCATCCTGCTCCGGGCAACGCAGGCATGGGCGCCGTTGATGGTCGAGGAGCTTAGGTTGGAAGGTATTCCTGCCTATGCGGAATTCAGCACCGGATATTTTCAAGCGACGGAAGTAGAAGTCATGATTTCTCTTTTGAGGGTGATAGACAATCCTTTTCAGGATATTCCGCTTGCTGGTGTGCTTCGCTCGCCAATTATCGGCATATCTGCGGAGGAACTGGCTCAGGTTCGTCTATTTGGTCCTAGGCTTCCGTTTTATGAAGCGCTGCGAAGGGCTTGTGAAGACCCAGCAGCGCAGCCGACGACCTCATTAGACTTATTGACTACGAATCCAATCCTTGATGCAGGTGTGGGTGATCATACTCTAAGTTCATCTAGTGGCCCTAAGATTGAAGAGGGGGCTCGAGATCAAAATGGACCATCGCTATCTCAGGAGACCATTCTGCGATTGAAGCATTTCCTAGAACGGTTAGAGCGCTGGCGCGATGAGGCACGCCAGGGAAGCCTCTCTGAGCTGATCTGGAGCATCTATCGCGAGACGGGCTATTATGAATGGATTGGCGGTGTAGCGGGCGGACATCAGCGTCAGGCCAACCTCAGAGCTCTATATGATCGCGCATGCCAATACGAGTCCTCGTCGGTTCAGGGCTTGTATCGCTTTTTGAGATTCGTTGATCGAATGAAGGAGACAGGCGGAGATCTAGGTACAGCTCGTGCACTAGGGGAGCAAGAGGATGTTGTTCGTATCATGACGATTCACAAGAGCAAAGGCTTGGAGTTCCCTGTTGTATTTGTGGCGGGGCTTGCCAAATTGTTTAACCAACAGGATATTCATGCTCCGTTTCTCATGCATAAGCAGCTTGGATTTGGTCCGAGGTATGTGGATGAGGATACAAGAGTAACCTATCCAACTCTTGGGAATCTAGCAATCAGAAGACAGATGAGGCTGGAACTGCTTGCAGAAGAGCTTCGTGTATTATATGTTGCCTTAACAAGACCGAAAGAGAGAATGATCCTGATCGGGACCGTATCGGATGCGGAGAAGGCCATCCAGCGCTTTGGAGAAGCACTGGATATCGAATCCTTGCTGCTGCCAGACTATCTCGTTGCACGGGCAAGATCCTATTTGGACTGGATTGGGCCTGCAGTTATTCGACTAGCTGCTGCTTCAGAGTGGCGAAAGCTTGCTGGACTGCCGAATCGAAACGGAGCATGCCTGATGGATGATCCTTCAGAGTGGAAGCTGACTCTCTTGCCAGCATCCATTATCGGCTCTATTCATGATCTGCCTGAGCATTCCCCGGCTGAGGATGATACAGATAGAGCAGAACGGCTCGAGCGGCTTGTTCGCGTGGAGGCGCTGGAAGAGGAGGGGGTAGCGTCCAGTCTTTATTGGAACGTTATTGACGAGCGGTTATCCTGGCGCAATCCATATCGTATCGCAGAGCTACTGCCCGCCAAGACTACTGTGACGGAAATGAAGAGATTGTTTGCAAGCGATGACCTTTCCAGCTCGAATTGGGTTGAAGCCCCTCCTATAGAAGCGCACTCCATGGAGCATGATGCGTCTGAGGCCGCGAGATTATTAGAGGATCAAGCCAAGTTTAATGCTGATTCAACAGGATCATTTACGCCTGAAGTTCCTTCTTATGAGGAGCAGCATGCCGAGACGGGCCAAGCAGCTTCTTGCGAATCTCCGTCTTCCGCACCAAAGCATGATGAGAAGCAGGATTTTACACTCCGTCTGAGAAGACCTCGCTTTATGGAAAGGCAAAAGCTTACTCCTGCTGAGCGAGGAACGGCTTACCATTTGCTTATGCAGCATTTGCCACTCCAGCAAGGTCTGACCATAGACACGATTAAGGACACCTTGGCACGGATGGTTGGCAAGGAAATCATGACAGAAGCTCAAGCGCAAGCCATCGATGCTGCTTCTGTGCACGCCTTCTTCGAGGACACGATAGGAAAGCAGCTTATAGAGGCTGCTTGGGCCAAGCGTGAGCTGCCATTCAGCTTTGGGCTTACTGCAGCGGAGGCATATGCCATTGAGCTGCAGCAGGATACTGACACTGGCGAGAAGCTTCGCTTTGTAGCGACACCGACCTTTGCAGCAAAGGATGAATCGGGACTGCTTGATCAGGAGACGGTGCTCGTGCAGGGGGTTATCGACTGTTTGTTTGAATGGGATGGCAAGCTTATACTGCTCGATTATAAAACAGACACAGTTCTCGCTCACCGAGGCGGTACGAAGGCGCTTGTTGACCATTATCGATTCCAGCTTGATCTGTACAGCCGGGCGATAGAAAAGATTTGGGGACGCCCTGTCGATCAAAAGGTGCTCTATTTCTATGAGGCTCGACAGTCCTTTGTTCTGTGAGGACGTTTCCGTGCGCGACGTCGATGGATTATTAGCTTATACTGAACACTGGTATGGCAAGTGATCTATTCACAATCAAAAACGAGAGTTCTTGTTGTTTATGCAGATCAGCATGTGCTATTTCCATGCCACCCTTGTTTATGGCAGGCTAGGGAAGAGCAGTGCTGGTCTTTTTTTTTGTTATATAACAGTTGATCATATCATGATTAGTTTGTGAGGAATATCACAGTAACAGTTTCAGGCGACTGTTATAATACAGATGCCGACATCTTATGGATGGCACCTCGATGATCGTATTGATTCTACAAATAGATCTTCAACAGAAGCTTGTAGAATCAATACGCTCACAGCGCAATAGTCGCTGCCTGTGAATAACAGGAACGAGGTGTCTTTTTTTTGTCACCGTTTGGCTCTAGGCGAATATCATGTACCAAAATGAGTTCGCTTGCGATGAGGAGGCCAACATGGATCGTGTAAGTAACATGAATCAATCGTCGGTTACTGCAGCAGGCCAAGTTCAAGAGCCCGTTACGCTGCCAGCAGATGTTCCAGCGGGCAAGGGCAAAGGTGCTGTTCAAGGAGACCAAAGCAATCCGTCTATTCCGCATGTTGATGCTATGCATCACCTGTGCAAACATCATATGCACCATTACGTTCAGCTTCATACATCAGACAATCAGATGTATTCAGGTATCATTACGTATGTAGATGATCAATACGTTCATCTGTCTCAGCCTGTACCCGTTCCGTCTTATGGTTATCCGGATCCTTATGCCGCTTCATTTGGCGGTATGTGGGCGGAATACCCTGATCCAAGGGCATATGCACCTTATGGCGGTTCGTATCCAAGGCCTCGTCCAAGGCCGCCTTATTATGGATATGGAGGCTACGGATATCCGGGATATGGTTATGGGTATCCAAGCTACGGGTATGGATATAACCCCATTATCCTTCCCTTAGCCACGCTTGTCGCATTGTCACTGATCCCTTGGTGATTTTGCTGAGTAAAACTAGATATCAAAAAAAGCGAGTGATGATCATCACTCGCTTTTTATATTTCGATGCGGATCTAACAGAGTTAGGATTTGAAGGCACTAAGCCAATCGACGATTGCTTTCGCTGTTTCATCCCACTGCTCGGCAGAGGAAATGGAAGCAGGGGCGTCGCCCTTTTGAAATCCATAATCGCCAAACTGTGCGTGATTGCCTCCCTCAATAATATGCTCCATTGCGGTGGAAGGAAGCAGGCTCCAGTTTTTCTCATAATTCGAACGGTTCAGTACCTGATCCTTGGAGCCAAATAAAGATAACGCCTGAAGGTTGGATCCGGACAGATCGTCATTCGCATAAGCGGCGAGCAATACAAGGCCGTCAACCTGATCAGGATGCTTGCTCGCATAGGATGCTGCCATCGCCCCTCCGAGGGAGTGACCTCCAATGAGATTAAGGGGCGCATAAGGAATTTCGGACAAGATGCTTTGGGCCTTGTTTACGCCTAAGATTGCAAGGTTCAGTGGCATTTTTACAATATAGGTGTTCACTTGCATTTCTGCTAGACGCTTGGCAAGAGGGGCATAGCTTTCGGGTTCTACGAGCGCTCCAGGGTAAAAGATAAGATTCGCTTTTGGCGTCTTCGCAGCCTCAAAAGCAACATAGGCTGATTTATTCGTGACCGTGATGGTAGAGGTATTGCTGAGTGCGTCAATCGCTTCAGATTCTGCGTGATAGGGGTATAGGTAGTAATAAATGCCGACACTGCCTCCAATGAGGAGGATTAAGAGAACGATTGATAGAATCTTTCTTCTTTTGTGAATCATCAGTGTACGCTCCTTCTTAGCTGCAAGAATTCAATGTCTATTTCACTTTATCGTAAATGGAAGGCCAATATCAAGTTGACCGAAACCCATTGGACGAGGCGTGTCTTTTTGGTTATGATAACAGTACGAGTAGTTAATTGATGGAGGGATCATCACATGGATTGTATTTTTTGCAAAATAGCAGAAGGGTCACTCCCTTCCAAAAAGGTTTATGAGTGCGATCAGGTCGTAGCTTTTGAAGATATCTCGCCTAAAGCGCCTGTGCACGTGCTCATCATTCCAAAGGTACATATTCCGACGATGAATGACGTCGAGGGTGAAGAGCAGTTCCAGCTTATCGCCAAAATCCATGAAGTGGCTCAGGTTATTGCGCAAAAGCTTGGCATTGCTGAGAGCGGGTATCGCCTTGTTAACAACTGTGGCAAAGACAGCGGCCAAATTGTATTCCACTTGCATTATCATCTCTTGGGTGGCGAATCGCTCGGCGATGTAGTTGGTCCAAAAGCATAAATGTTCATGTTTCCTTATGCATGAAAATGAAGCAATTGCACCCGTTACAATGAACAATTGTTTACAGTGAACGATGCAAGGTTGACACTTGATTTCTCTTTCACATATAATGTAGTTTGATGAACCGTGTAACCGTGTTTTGTTCTTGGACGGTCTGGTCGGAGGGAGGGAAAACTGGTGTCTGAAACTAAAGTTCGCAAAAATGAGACAATCGATGCGGCTCTTCGTCGCTTTAAGCGCTCCATCGCAAAAGACGGAGTCTTGGCAGAGGTTAAGAAGCGTAAGCACTACGAAAAGCCAAGCGTCAAGCGCAAGAAGAAGTCCGAGGCTGCTCGTAAGAGAAAGTTTTAGGAGGATAAGCACCAATGGATCTTAGCCAACGATTGAACGAAGATATGAAGCAAGCGATGAAAAGTCAAAACAAGTTCAAACTCTCCACCATCCGGATGATACGTTCGGCAGTCAAGAATGTTGAGATAGATCTTAAAAGAACTTTGAATGACGATGAAGTGCTTGATATTCTGAGTCGTGAAATCAAACAGCGGAAAGATGCCCTCCAAGAGTTCGAGAAAGCGAATCGAGTCGATCTTGCGGATAATGTTAAAGCAGAAATTGACATTTTGTCGGAATACCTTCCTGCTCAGCTTTCCGAAGAAGAGATAAAAGCTATTGTACAAGGGACCATCCAAGAAACCGGTGCTTCTTCGAAGTCCGATATGGGTAAGGTTATGGCTGCCCTTATGCCTAAGGTCAAAGGACGTGCCGACGGCAAACTTGTCAATGCTATTGTGCAACAGTATCTGCAGTAAACCGAATAGCGCCAGGGAACGCTTCACAGGTCCTTTACCGGACGATAGCGTTTCTTACGAGAAAATATAAGCTTGGTTTATACCGTACATGGTATAAACTCTTATATTTTAAGAAAGCACTCCTGAATAAGGAGTGCTTTTTTCTATTTTCTGATGAAGAGGATGCAGAGAAGTTGGAAAGGATGAATAAGGAATCTTAAAAACAGATGAAACGTAGTGGCTAGTGGGCACGTATTACCCCATATAATGAAAAGAAAGAAGCGCGCTCATTGTATAAAGAAAGATCAAAGGAGGTACGTTTGTGAAACAACAGCATATGAGGTCCTTAAGCTCTGCTGTAATCGCTGTCTTTATGCTGTTTGCCTTGTGCTTAACGGTATTCGCAGGAATTGTGAATCTTCCCACTGCCTCTGCGGAATCGGTAAAGGCGACAAGTCAAGGGGATATCGTGTTCATCGTTCCGCTGGAGGGAGAGGTTAATCCGACTCGTTATTCCTTTTTAAAGCGCTCTTTTGATGAAGCGATGTCCATGGGAGCTGACACGGTAATCATTGAGATGGATACGCCTGGCGGACTTCTCAAAAGCGCGGAGGACATTGGAAAGCTGATCTCTGATAGCCCGATGAATACAGTCGTCTACATTCATGACAAAGCGGCTTCGGCAGGAAGCTATATCGCGCTGTCGGCGGATCAGATTGCCATGTCGCCAGGCGCTGCCATTGGCTCTGCTGCCATCGTTGATGTGAATCATAAGCTGATCGAGGATCCCAAGACCAATGCGTTCTGGATCAGCCTAATGACAGGCGCTGCTGAGAAAAACGGCAGGGATGGAGAAATTGCTCGCGCTATGGTCGATGTCAACGCTGAGATTGAGCTCAAGAAGTTGAATAAAGTAAAGCCTGCTGGTGAAGTGTTGTCTCTGAATACCAATGAAGCGATTCAGGCAGGCTACGCAGAATATGAGGCTTCTTCCATGAGTGATTTACTCAATAAGCTGAATTTGAGTGAAGCGCTCAGCACCAAGATGGAAATGAAGACGACAGAGAAGATTGCTGAATTTATTAATCAGCCAGTCGTGCAGACCATTCTTCTGTTCTTAGGAATTGCGGGTATTGCGATTGAATTAATCGTGCCAGGCTTCGGTATTCCGGGTCTGCTAGGCATGCTGGGATTCGGTCTTTATTTCTTTGGTTCTTATGTCGCTGGCCTTGCGGGGGTGGAGACCATCGTACTATTTGGCATAGGCATCGTGCTGCTCGTATTAGAACTATTCGTCCCAAGCTTTGGTATTCTAGGCCTACTTGGCTCTGCAAGCTTAATAGGCGGCGTAGTGCGGGCAGCTTATGACACATCCAACGCCTTCTTGTCCTTAGGCATTGCTTTTGTAGCTGCCGTGATCGTTGTGGTTATCGTAGGCTACGTCTTTAAGAGCCGGGGCATATGGAATCGATTTATTCTAAAGGAGAAGCTTACGACTGAGGAAGGCTATGTATCGAATCCAAATGATATCGAGCTGATCGGCATGGAAGGCGTAGCCTTGACGACGCTTCGTCCGGCAGGTGTTGCCCGCATTGGAGAGAAGAAGCTTGATGTTGTGACAGACGGTGCGTTTCTCCAGCAGGGAACGAAAGTGGCCGTCATCCAAGTCGAGGGTTCGCGTATCGTGGTTCGTGCGATTGAGGAATAATGGTTTCTAGGGGTATACCTTTACACTCGCTTACGTAGGAGTATAAGGATAAATGATGAAATAGAATAACGGAGGTTGTGCAAAATATGGATCCAACGATTGTTTCATTCTTACTTATCGCTGCAGTCGTCATTATCGTACTGAGCGTATTCTTCAGCTTCTTCCCAGTCATGCTGTGGATTAGCGCAATTGCTTCTGGCGTGCGCATCGGGATTATTACGCTTGTTGCGATGCGACTTCGTCGCGTTACGCCAAGCCGTATCGTAAATCCCCTGATTAAGGCGACGAAAGCAGGTCTAGGTCTTAATATTAACCAGCTTGAAAGTCACTATCTGGCTGGTGGTAATGTGGACCGTGTCGTTAATGCCTTGATTGCAGCACAGCGTGCCAACATTAATTTGGAATTTGAACGTGCTGCTGCGATCGACCTTGCAGGTCGTGATGTTCTTCAAGCGGTACAGATGAGTGTTAACCCGCGTGTCATTGAGACGCCGATTGTTGCCGCAATGGCGAAAAACGGGATCGAGGTTAAGGTTCGTGCGCGCGTTACGGTTCGTGCGAATATTGATCGACTCGTCGGTGGTGCTGGTGAAGAGACGATTATCGCGCGTGTTGGCGAAGGTATTGTTACAACGGTTGGTAGCTCGGAGTCCCATAAGGATGTCCTGGAGAATCCAGATCTGATCTCGCGTACGGTATTGGGCAAAGGCTTGGATGCTGGTACAGCGTTCGAGATTCTGTCTATTGATATCGCGGATGTTGACGTAGGCAAGAACATTGGTGCGAACTTGCAGACGGAACAAGCGGAAGCCGATAAGCGAATCGCGCAAGCGAAGGCGGAAGAGCGTCGTGCGATGGCGGTAGCGCAGGAGCAAGAGATGAGAGCTCGTGTTATCGAGATGAGAGCGCGAGTGGTGGAAGCGGAATCTCAAGTGCCGCTTGCTATGGCTGAAGCCTTAAAGACAGGGAATATCGGTGTGATGGATTACATGAACTTCAAGAACATTGAAGCAGATACACATATGCGTGATTCAATTGGCGGCGACAACAAAGGCAGCAATCCAAAATCAGAAGGCTAGGCGATGAGCCATGGAAAAACTAATTGAATTTATTTTTAGCAATCCTCTTATTCTGATTGCCATTCTTGGAGGTCTGTTCTCCTTGCTCGGTAAAAAGGGGAAAAAGATGGCGAATGGGATGCCGAACTTTGGCGGAGATCCCTCCAGGGGTCAGCCGGCTTCAGGTCGTCAAGACTCGATAGAGGAGGAGAACACATACTCGTCTTACCCTTCTATGACGACACACGAGCCTTATCAAGAGGATGATAGAGGGTTTGTATCTTATGCCGATCGCTCTGAATCGATGGGCTATAATCGGGAACGAGAAGATTCTAGAAGGTCTTCGCCGGTTCAGTCAAGGACTTCGACTGAACCGAATATGTACAGTCTAGAAGCTGAATCTCGCGGTGAGGGGACGAAGATCACGACGGAGCAGGCAAGACAAGGTGTGATCTGGGCGGAGATATTAGGTCCGCCGCGTGCGAAACGTCCTTATGGACGTCGGCAAATCAAATAGAATATGGATCAGACTCGCTCTAATTTCTTTTCTGGATACGGAAGTTTCCAGTTAAGGGATTAGAGCTTTTTTGTCTCTCTGAGCTTTCATAAACCTTTCATCTGGCGCATAAGTTGTAAAGTACAGGAAGGGGGCCTTATCGCACATGAGCCGCTTCACTCGCAAAGTACGCCAATGGACGGCGCAACTGTTCGATCTGCCGCAAGAGATGATGTTAGAAGTGCCCCGGCTATCCATGATCGGCAATCGACAATTGTTTGTGGAGAATCATCGAGGAGTTATACATTTCTCAAATGAGCTTATGCGCCTCGCTCTTTCCTCAGGAGAGCTTGAAGTGCGTGGCCAGAATCTCGTGATCAAGGGGATTTGGACAGAGGAAGTATTTATAGAGGGTGAGATCCTAGAAGTCAAGCTACATGGAATGGAGGGACTAATGTCGTGAAACCACCTGCTTCAGCCAAGTGGCGAGGTTATATTCGAATAGCAGTTCGTGGCAAGCACACAGAGCAATTTATCAATGAGCTGTATACGAAGGAAATGATGATATGGGATATAAGCCGTATCGGTGAGAATCAGGTCAGTATGATGCTGATGCTGCCTGATTTTTTCCGGCTTCGTCCTTTGCTTAAGCGGACAGGCTGCAGAGTGCATGTGATGGAGCGACATGGACTTCCTTTTTCAGTTAAACAAGTGCGCAAGCGTACTTTCTTTATTACGGGTCTCTTCTTATTTCTTTTCGGATTGTACATGCTTTCTTCGCTCGTATGGACGATCGAGGTAAAGGGGAATGAGCGCATTCATGCTGAAGAGGTTCTTGCGGCAGCCAAGGAGGAAGGGGTATATCCTTTTCAATGGTCCTTTCGACTCAAAAAAATGGACGAGTTGTCGAAGGAGATTCATGCCCATTTGCCAGATGCAACTTGGGTTGGTGTAGCCAAGCAGGGCACGAAGATCGTCATCCACATTGTGGAATCCGCTATGCCAGATGATCGCAAGCTCGTGAATCCAAGGCATCTCGTAGCGAATACGGATGCAGTGGTGACGCAAATTATCGCTTCCCAAGGAAAAGCCGTCGTAAGGCCGAATACACGCGTTAAAAAGGGCAATGTGCTGATCTCGGGCATAATCGGGTCCACGGACATGCCTCGCATCGTTCCGGCAGAGGGGATCGTTAAAGGACTGGTCTGGCATGAATACAATATCAGCACGCCTTTGATTACAAAGGAGAAAACATTTACAGGAGAATTTAAAGAACGACAGTATATTCAAATGGGGGATCGCAGGCTTCAGGTCAGCGGATACGGCGAAATCGACTTCACCCATTATGAAATTCAAGAAGATGAGCAGCAGGCTGGCGTATATAAATGGCAGCTGCCAATTAAATGGGTCCATCAGAAAATTATGGAAGTTCAAGAGGTGTCAAGAGAGCGCAGCGAGGAAGAGGCAGTCGAGGCAGGACTAGAGCAGGCGCGCGCTGATATCGCGGCAAAACATGGCGGAGATTCCCGAATCGTAACGGAAAAAATTTTGCATCAGAAGGCTGACAATGGTAAAGTGAAGCTAAAGGTGCTATTTGAAGTTGAACAATCGATTGCTGTGGAACGGCCAATTGTGTCGGCACCTGAAGACTTAAGGCAAGGAGACTGAGGTTTTTGTCGCAACCATACACTGCTAAACTTGCATTACTGAACACTGCGGAGGGTCTTGCTGTATTTGGACCGCAGGATAAGTTTCTCCGACTCATCCAGAGCCGTACGAACGCGAAGATCACCTCCCGCGAAGCGGAGATCGCGATTAGTGGGGAGATGGAAGAAGTAGAGAAGTACAAGCAGCTGTTTGAAGTGCTGCTGGAGCTGGTACGCAACAACATTGTTCTCTCTGAGCGAGACATCATGTATGCGCTCGAGTTAGCTCATGAGTGGAAGACTGAGGAACTGCTTGACCTGTTCAAGGGTGAGATCGCGACGACATATCGTGGCAAGCCGATTCGTGTGAAGACGATCGGGCAGCGGCATTATGTCTCGACGATTAAGAAGAAAGACATTGTCTTTGGTATTGGACCTGCAGGTACGGGTAAGACCTATCTGGCTGTCGTCCTTGCGGTTACGGCGCTTAAGGAAAGCGCTGTGAAGCGTATCGTATTGACGAGACCCGCAGTAGAAGCAGGAGAGAATCTAGGCTTCCTTCCGGGGGATTTGCAGGAGAAGGTCGATCCATACCTAAGACCGCTGTACGACGCTTTGTATGACGTTATGGGGCCAGATCAGACGGCCAAGGCTTTGGAGCGCGGCTTAATTGAGATTGCTCCTCTCGCATATATGCGTGGACGAACATTAGATGATGCATTCATTATTTTGGATGAAGCCCAAAATACGACTCCAGAGCAGATGAAAATGTTCTTGACTCGTCTTGGTTTTGGATCGAAGATGGTGATCACTGGTGACGTTACGCAGATTGACTTGCCAAGAGGCAAAAATTCGGGTCTTGTAGAATCGGTTCGTATTCTCAAAGACATCGAAGAGATTGGAATGGTGCATTTTGCCGAGCAGGATGTTGTTCGTCATTCCTTAGTACAGAAGATCATTGTGGCTTACCAAAAGGAAAGCGAAAACCAAGAATAGAGAGGACTGTTCTCTATGCTGCAAGCACATCATTCCGGCAACGGAAGCGATAAGACGCCTGCTCAAAAGGCAGGCTGGAAATATAGTGTCGGCGTCAGAGTGATTATCTTTGTATGCATGGCACTACTTTTCTACTTTGGGATGTCCGAAAGTGTCCTGCCTGAGAAGTTTGATATCGAGGTTGGACATAAAAGTGAAAAGGACATCGTATCCCCAAAGCAGATAGAAGATAAAAAAGCGACGTTAAAGGCACAAGAAGAGGCGGTCGAGGCGATCTCGCCGATGTACACTATTGTGTCTATACGTAACGATAAGCTTATTGACGACATCTTCACGAGAATTGAAGATATCAACAAGGATGATCTGATCTCCTTCTCGGAGAAGGTGGACTTATTCCGACGCGTTATTCCGCAAATGTTTGACGAACACTTTAGCAAGTTTGTTCGGGAAAATCGTAACGCTGATACATACTCAAGCACGCTTCTTGATGAGATCCAGAAGCGAATCGAGGAGCAAGCTTATCTTATTCCCGAGGAAACCTATATCAAGATCGCTCGCTTGACTCCGGAGGACGTAAAAGAGATGCGTCCAGTCGGCAGAGAGATTGTGAGCAAGCTGATGCTTGATTCGGTTGCTGATGCAAGCGCGGCGCGTACGAAGGTCGCCGAGCATGTCAATGCAAGCAGCTTGTCGAAGCGTTCTTCTCGTGAGGTCGTGCAAGAGCTGGTAAGGCTCGCAATCACGCCGAACAAGTTTTTCGATGCGGAAGCCACGCAGCTCGCGAAGGATGAAGCCCGTGAGAAGACGCCTGTTGTGTTTATCAAACAGGGCGACGTCATCGTAAAGCGTGGTCAGGTGATCACGCAGGAGACCTATGATCTTCTGAAAGCAAACGATCTATTGAAGACAGAAGTGAATTTGTGGCCGCAATTCGGGCTGCTCATTCTATCACTGCTCTTTACATTTGCAATATACATGTATATTCGCCAGAACAGCCTGCATCGGTTCAAGTACAACAATACGCAGCTGCTCATGCTGGCGCTGATCTTTTTGATCCAGATTGTGCTCTATATGATTGTAGCGGCCGCACAGTCCGCAACAGTGCTGTATGTGGGCTTCCTTGCTCCCGCTGCACTAGGCGTAATACTGGCAACATTGCTGTTGGATGTATCGTTGGCCTATGTGTCTGCTGTCGTACTCAGCTTAGTAGGCAGCATTATTTTGAATCGTCAGCAGGATACCTTGTTTGATTTTAACTATGGCTTATTGAGCCTGGTCGTATCCTTTGCTGCAATCTTCGCATTGAGCCGAGCAAGCCAGCGATCTACGATTATCAAGTCTTGCATGATGGTGTGTATTTTCGGAACAGTGAGTGTCTTTTTACTGTCGATCCTGCAAGATGGTCTTATGACGAGCCGTGAAACGCTCTTTGCTGCAGGCTTCGCCTTTGCGAGCGGATTGGTAACGGCCGTACTTGTGCTAGGGCTAATGCCATTCTTCGAAGCAACCTTTGGCATTCTGTCGGCGCTTAAGCTAGTTGAGCTGTCAAGCCCGAACCAGCCGCTGCTTCGCAAGCTGCTCACGGAAACGCCAGGTACATATCACCACAGCGTGATGGTAGGGAATCTCGCTGAGCAAGCAGCTGAAGCAATTGGAGCGAATGGCCTTCTTTGCCGAGTAGGTGCCTTCTATCATGATATCGGCAAAACGAAGCGTCCAAGTTACTTTATTGAGAATCAGACCAATATGGACAATCCGCATGACTTTATTGATCCAGACCTGAGTGCCTCGATCATTACGGCACATGCTCGCGATGGAGCAGAAATGCTGAAGGAATACAAGATTCCAAAGCCGATCCGCGATATTGCTGAGCAGCATCATGGCACATCGTTCTTGAAGTTCTTCTACTTCAAAGCTTTGAAGCTGGCTGAGCAAGAAGGCGTTGAGCCAGATTTCACGGAAGATGACTTCAGATACCCTGGGCCCAAAGCACAGTCCAAGGAAGCGGCTATCGTTGGAATCGCAGATAGCGTGGAGGCGGCTGTTCGCTCGCTCCGTCATCCTACGGTAGATCAGATTGAGTCGATGATTCAAAAGATTATTCGTGATCGTCTGGAGGATAATCAATTCAACGAATGTGACCTGACGATGAGAGAGCTTGATACGATTGCTCATTCCCTGAAAGAAACGGTCATGGGAATCTTCCATTCTCGAATCGAATATCCGGATATGGTGAAGGACAAGCAGAATAAGCCTAAAGCCGTTCAAGAATCGAATAAAACCAAACAGCTAGAAGAGAAGGCGGAGAGCACAAGTTCAGCTCAACCAACATCATCAGATGCTTCTGTGAATCCTAAAGAAGGGGATTCCGAGGACAAAGGAGAATAGCGAGGCTGAGAATTATGAGTGTAACGATTGAGTGGAACAACGAACAAGACAAATATCCCATATCGCCAGGGCTTGTAGCCCAACTGGAGCAGCTTCTGCAAGAGGCTGCAGCAGCAGAGTCGGTGACTGAGGGCGAAGTCGCGCTAACGTTTGTGGACAATGAACGAATACATGAGTTGAACCGCGACTATCGTGGCATTGATCGTCCGACGGATGTCCTGTCATTTGCCCTAAACGAATCGACGGATGAAGAATTGGATATTCTGTATGAGGTAGAGGACGAGCTAGAGCTTGCTTCCATAGGGGACATGCTTGGAGATATTATAATCTCGGTTGAACGTGCCCAGGAGCAGGCGGAGGAATACGGTCATTCGATTGAGCGGGAACTAGGTTTTTTATTTGTTCACGGCTTCCTGCACTTGCTTGGCTATGACCATCAGGATGAAGCCAGCGAGAAGATTATGATGGACAAGCAGGAAAAAGTGCTGCAAAAGATTGGATTAACAAGATAATGAAGCGGTCTTGGCGAGATACGTTTCGTGTTGCATGGGAAGGCATATGCTATGCTTATCGGACCCAAAGAAATATGAAGGTCCATGTGATGATTACGGCATGTGTCATCCCATTAGGAATAGGGTTACAACTATCATCGTACGAATGGTTATGGATCATAGCAGCTATCGCGATTGTGTTAGCAATGGAGCTTATGAATACGGCTGTGGAAGCGGTGGTGGATCTCGTCATGCCAGACCTTCATCCACTTGCTAAAATTGCGAAAGACACCGCCGCTGGTGCTGTACTCATCACGGCGGTGTTTGCCGTATTTGTAGGTGCAATCATCTTTGCACCGCCGTTATGGCACCTTTTGCTTTCTTTACTTCCTTAAAAATGCAAATGATGGAAGACCCACACAGAGGAGGACCAGTAGAGATGGATGGACAACAATTAATGGAACAAGCGAAACTTGCAAGGGAAAAGGCTTATACGCCGTATTCCCACTTTAAAGTTGGCGCTGCACTCCTTGATGCCACTGGGCATGTACACGCAGGCTGCAATGTTGAAAATGCAGCGTACGGACCAACTAATTGCGCAGAGCGTACGGCTTTGTTCCGTGCGATTGCGGATGGCTGCGAAGCAAGAAGCTTCAAAGCGATCGCGGTAATCGGCGATACCTCTACTCCAATCACGCCTTGCGGAGTATGCAGACAAGTGCTTGTAGAGCTTTGCGACCCTAGTATGCCTGTATATATGGGCAACTTGAATGGGGATTTCGTTCAGACCACAGTCGGAGAGCTTCTTCCAGGTGCTTTCGACCAGACGAGTCTTGACAGCTCTACGTCCAGACAAGAGCAAATGGAATAAACTGGTGTGGAGGCGTCCTGACAGTCGATGAAGACAAAGGGCGCCTCTTGCCTGTATGATAGAGGATATTCAACTTATCAAGAACCGATCAGAAGAGGAGATACAAAATAGAATGGAGCAACCAAAACATTCCTTTAAATCCGGCTTTGTTGCGATTGTCGGCAGACCTAACGTGGGGAAGTCGACCCTAATGAATCATGTAATCGGACAAAAAATCGCGATTATGTCAGACAAGCCGCAGACAACTAGAAATAAAATTCACGGCGTATATACAACCGATTCCTCGCAAGTCGTCTTTTTGGATACACCGGGAATCCATAAGCGCAAATCGAAGCTCGGCGACTATATGAACCAGACCGCTTTAAACACGCTGAATGAGGTAGAGGCGATTCTGTTTCTTGTCGATGTCAGTGCCGGCCTTGGAGGCGGAGATCGCTATGTCATTGAACAGCTGAAGAAGGTCAACACTCCTGTTATTCTTGTCATGAACAAGATTGATCAGATTCATACCGATCAGCTTCCAGCGATGATTCAAGCCTATAATGAGCTGCATGAATTTGCGGAAATTGTACCGATCTCTGCGCTTACCGGCAACAATGTGGATCGCCTGCTCCATGTTATTTCAGCTTATTTGCCAGAAGGTCCTCAATATTATCCGACCGATCAAATTACCGACCATCCGGAGCAGTTTGTCGTAGCTGAGCTCATTCGTGAAAAAATCCTGCAAAATACACGTGAAGAAATCCCTCACTCTATTGCTGTTGCGATTGAAGATATGAGAGTTCAAGATAATGGAGTCGTCTATATTGCCGCAGTCATCTATGTGGAACGAGATTCCCAGAAAGGGATTATTATCGGCAAAAAGGGAGCTCTTCTAAAAGAAGTAGGCAAGCTCGCTCGTGCGGATATTGAGGCTTTACTGGGCTCCAAAACGTTTATGGAGCTGTGGGTCAAGGTGAAGAAGGATTGGCGCAACCAAGACCGTGTACTTAGAGACCTTGGCTTCAGGCATGATGCTTAGTATTTGGGACCGTATTATATTGATGTTTAGGTCGGAATAAGCAAATTATTTTTCTAATGTCAAGGAAAATGGAAGGTTTAACACCAGCCAATTATTGCAACGGATAATCCCCTTTGGATGGAAACATCATAAGTCTATGACAAAGTCATTTTGATTAGGGGGATTTACGGATGCGTGATTTCTCGTGGAACGTGTTTGCAATGACTGGTGATGTGGATGCTTACTTGCTTTATTCACATATTCGACAGCTAGACGAGCCGATGGAGCTTGAACTGGAAGAACATGAAACGCTAGAGCAAACCGTAGAGTAAATATGGCTTGTCGCATGGGAGGCGGAGACGAAGGATGCTGTATCGGGTTGAGGGTATCGTCATCCGCAGTATGGATTATGGGGAAGGCAACAAGATCATTACGCTGTGCACCAAATCGCATGGGAAAATGGGCGTTCTGGTCCGTGGTGCGAAAAAGGTGCGCAGTCGCCATGCTGCGGCCACTCAATTATTTACATATGGAGAATATGTATTCTTTCGTGGAATGGGTCAGATTGGCACCATGAATGCATGCGAGATTCTAGAATCCAATCATCAGATTCGTGAACAGCTACATACAGCCGCTTATGCTTCCTATGTTATGGAGCTTATGGATCGGGCCCTTCAGGATGAAGAAGCCGGAGGGTATATGTATGAGCAGCTGCTTGCTTATCTGGAGGGACTTCGAGAGGGCAAGGACGAGCAGGTGCTGACGCACTTGTTTGAAATGAAGCTGTGCCAGACGGTTGGGGTATCACCGGAGCTCACCAGCTGTGTCGTATGCGGCAGGCAGGAGCCGTTAACCGCGTTTGGCTGGCGCCTAGGCGGGGCTTTGTGTCCTAGCTGCCAGACAAGGGAGCATACCCAATATTTATCACCTTCATCCATCCTAAAGCTGCTGACGCTTTTTACCCAGATGGATTTGCGGAGGGTAGGCAATGTCAATGTCAAGCCTGAAACCAAGCAGCTTCTTCGAGCATGTATGCGGGGATATATGGATACCCATGTCGGTGTGCGCTGCAAATCACTTGGATTTATCGAACAAATGGAGAAGTATGACCTTGCAGCTCCACCTTCTAATCGGACTATGGATACCCCTCAAGATATGAAAGTAGAAGGAAAAATGAGCGAGGAATCTGGCCTGGAACCCGATTGATTCGGCATTTACAGACAAGAAACTTGACGAATCAACTTCGTTTCGATATGATATCATTTATTAATATTGATGAAGTAAATAACCTTGCTATGAGGAAGAGAGTAGTTGGTTGCAGTTCGCTAAAGCGATTCAGGGGCGGTGGAAGCCTGGACGAACGGACGAATGAAAAGGCACTTCGGAGCAGGGACCTTGAAGAAAGTGGATGGATTCTCTCATCTGAGCTTTATGTGAAGGATGAATCGGAATGCATCAAGTAGGGTGGAACCGCGGGAGATCCCTCTCGTCCCTACGTCTGGCATCAGGCGTAAGGGCGGGAGTTTTTTGCGTGTCAGGAAATCTCCATGACAGCACCGCTTACGTCAGAAGCCTTCTCGTTTAATATTCATCAAACCAGAAGGAGTGTGTAGCATGAATTTTCAAAAGATGATTCTGACTTTGCAGCAATTCTGGGCAGAGCAGAACTGCATCATCGTTCAACCGTATGATGTGGAAAAAGGTGCGGGAACGATGAACCCAATGACGTTCCTGCGTTCGATTGGTCCAGAGCCATGGAATGTGGCTTATGTGGAGCCGTCCAGAAGACCAGGTGATGGTCGTTATGGAGAGAACCCTAACCGCTTGTACCAGCATCACCAGTTCCAAGTTATTATGAAGCCGTCTCCGGATAATATTCAGGAGCTGTATCTGGAAAGCCTTAATCGTCTTGGCATTGACCCATCCGTCCATGACATTCGATTTGTTGAGGACAACTGGGAATCACCAACACTTGGCGCGTGGGGACTTGGCTGGGAAGTATGGCTTGATGGAATGGAAGTAACCCAGTTTACGTATTTCCAACAAGTAGGGGGGCTTGACGCTCATCCTGTTGCTGTTGAGATCACGTACGGCTTGGAGCGCCTTGCGTCATACATTCAAGACAAAGAAAATGTGTTCGATCTGGAATGGGTGGAAGGAGTATCATACGGGGATGTCTTCCATCAACCAGAATATGAGCACTCTAAATATACCTTCGAGGTAAGCGATGCTCAGATGCTGTTCCAACTGTTCAACACCTACGAGGCAGAAGCGAACCGTGCGATGGCTGAGCACCTTGTATTCCCGGCGTATGACTATGTGTTGAAGTGTTCACATGCGTTCAACCTGCTGGATGCGCGTGGTGCGATCAGCGTAACGGAGCGCACAGGCTTTATCACTCGTGTTCGTAACTTGGCGCGTCAAGTAGCGGCTACTTACTATGAGGAACGGGAGAAGCTTGGCTTCCCACTCTTAAAGAAGGGAGAGGATCAACATGCCTAAGCACATCCTTTTAGAAATTGGGATGGAAGAGGTTCCTGCTCGCTTCATGCGTGCTGCTATGGAACAGCTCAAGGAGCGTACTGCTGAGTGGCTGGAACAAGCTCGAATTCAGCACGACGATATTCTAGCTTATGCTACGCCTCGTCGTTTGACGGTGCTCGTACAGAATGCTGCTGATAAGCAAAGCGATGTTCATGAAGAAGTAAAAGGGCCTGCACGAAAGATCGCGCTCGATGAGAATGGAGAATGGTCAAAGGCGGCTCAAGGCTTTGCAAGAAGCCAAGGCATTTCACCAGACCAATTCTTTTTTAAAGAGCTGAACGGCGTTGAATATATTTATGCGAATAAAAGCAGCATCGGTGCGGATACGAGCGACGTGCTGGCTGAAGGGCTGACAAGCATCGTGCATGCGATGACTTTCCCGAAAAATATGAGATGGGGCGCTCATGAGATGCGTTTTGTGCGTCCGATTCGTTGGATCGTGGCGCTGCACGGAACAGACATTATTCCGCTTGAATTCGCTCAAGTGAAGGCAGGCAATGTATCGCGCGGACATCGCTTCTTAGGGCAGGATACCATTATTGAAGAGCCTTCCCAATATGTAGAGCGTCTTCGTGAGCAGTATGTAATGGTGGACGTGGAAGAGCGCGAGAAGCTTATCGTTGAGCAAATCGAGGTTCTAGCTAACAGCAATCAGTGGGATATTGCAATGAAAGAGGACCTTTTGGAAGAAGTATTGTTCCTCGTGGAATATCCAACAGCATTGTACGGTTCCTTCGATGAATCGTTCCTTCACATTCCGAAGGAAGTGCTGATCACATCCATGCGTGAGCATCAGCGCTATTTCCCTGTATTCAACAAAGCTGGGGAACTGCTGCCTCACTTTGTCACCGTACGAAATGGGGATGAGAAAGGCATCGATCAGGTAGCGCGAGGCAATGAAAAAGTTCTTCGCGCACGCTTGTCTGACGCAAAATTCTTCTACGCAGAGGATCAGAAGCTTCAAATCGAAGCATGCAACGCGAAGCTGAATTCCATCGTCTTCCATGAAGAGCTTGGAACGCTTGGGGATAAGGTTCGACGCATTCAGTCGATCGCAGATCAGCTCGCAGAAGCGATTCAAGCAGAACAAGAGACTCGTACGCTGACGAATCGCGCAGCCGAGATCTGTAAATTCGACCTTGTTACTCAAATGGTGTATGAATTCCCTGAGCTCCAAGGTGTTATGGGCGAGGATTACGCCTTGAAGCTCGGCGAGCATCAAGCGGTAGCAAGAGCGATTAACGAGCATTACAAGCCTCGCTACGCTGGAGATCCTGCTCCTGCAACAACGGTGGGCGCACTTATTAGTATGGCCGATAAGCTTGATACGATGGTCGGATGCTTTGCGATCGGCATTATTCCTACGGGCTCGCAGGATCCATACGCGCTTCGCAGACAGGCAACGGGCATCGTACAAATATTGCTCGAGCGTGAGCTGCCAGTTCAATTGACAACCTTGTTCGATATTGCGATTCAAGTATTGGAAAATGCACAATTGTTGAAACGTAATCGCGATGACGTACGTAAAGACTTATATGAGTTCTTTGGGCTTCGCGTGAAAAATGTACTTTCCGAACAAGTTCGTTACGATGTGGTTGATGCTGTCATGGCTGCTGGCTATGATGATGTGAAGCTTGCGGTTGAACGTGGGGCAACGCTGATGAGTGCCGTTTCGAAAGAAGCATTCAAGACGACTGTTGAATCGTTCAATCGTGTAGCGAATCTTGCTGCTAAAGCCTCAGTATCTGATATAGATGCAGCGTTGTTTGAGCAGGAAGAAGAGCGTGCGCTATATTCCAGCTGGCAAGCTGCACATGATCAATATGTGAAGGCAGCGAATACCGACGAAGCGCTGGCTGCATTCTGCAGCATGGAAGAAGCTATTACGAAGTTCTTCGATCATGTTATGGTTATGGCTAAGGATGAAGCGGTCAAGAATAACCGCTTGAGTCTTTTGAAGGCTATCGCAGAGGATTTGAAGCAGTTTGCGGATTTCTCGAAGCTGGTATGGGCATAACCCAGATGAAGTAGCAAGATCACAAGCCATGCTGAGCAAGTATGAATCCTGTTTATCGTAGATTATAGAACCGCGAAACAACAGAGATGTTTTATTCTCTGACATGTTTCGCGGTTTTTGTGGGCATTTGACACATATTGAGGTCCAATTTTTGAAAAGCTATTTTTAGTTGCAGGATTTTACGAACAAACAGCGTATATAATATACGAATCATGTACGTTTCAAAAGTGACATGACGTTAACGTAGGCGTGGTATCTCTAAAAATTGGTACCTGCCGATACGTTGTAGTCTCAGATTGGTGATGGTAAATGAAGCGAGTCACAACAATCATCGTAGATGCAGATGCTTGCCCTGTTAAGGATGAGATACAAAGGGTCAGTCATGATTATCATGTCGATGTGCTCTTTGTGGCGTCCTATGCAGCTTATATGCATGATCAACCCCAGCTTGATCGTGTAAAGTGGGTGTTTGTTGATCAAGATTATCAGGCGGCAGATATGTATATTGCAAATCATGCGCGGTCAGAGGATATAATCGTAACGAACGATTATGGTTTGGCCGCGCTCTGTTTGCCAAGAGGGGCTAAAGTCCTAACGCCAAGAGGCAAGGAACTCGATGCGTCGAATCTTGATGATCTGCTCACAAGCAGGCATGTAGCGGCTAAAGCCCGTCGTGCGGGGCAGAAGACCAAAGGTCCTAAACCGATGACGGATGATGATCGCAAGTTTTTCCAACATAAATTGACAAAACTTTTGCTTCGTTTGCAGGAGAACCATGCAACATAGCGAATAGTATATTTGTTCGATTGAAGGTGATGAGGCTGTGCACGGAAAAGGACTTATTCCTGAGGAATTCATCTCCGAGGTACTGAAGCATAATGACATTGTCGATGTAGTAGGCAAGTACGTGCATTTGACAAAGCAGGGGAAGTATTTGAAGGGACTATGCCCATTCCATTCCGAGAAGACACCGTCATTCACTGTGACGCCGGACAAGCAGATCTACCATTGTTATGGCTGTGGGGCGAGTGGCAATGTGATACATTTTGTCATGGGGATTGAAGGCTATTCTTTCCCGGAAGCCGTCAAACAATTAGCAGAGGATGTAGAGCTTAACTTTCAATGGGACACGCTCTCGATGGAGAGAAATCCTAAGCATGAAGCGAGAGACCAGATTATTGAGGCACACGAGCTGGCAGCGAAGCTGTACCATTATATTTTGATGAACACTGCTCATGGCCAGGAGGCGCTATCCTACTTAAGGAATCGCGGCTTCTCTGACAAGCTCATCGAGCAATTCCAAATGGGGTATGCACCCCCTCAATGGGATACACTTGTGCAGCTGCTCACAAAGCGCAATTTTCCTCTCCGCTTAATGGAGCAAGGTGGCCTAATCTCTGCTAGACACCAACAAGAAGGATTTGTTGACCGCTTCCGAGACCGGATCATGTTCCCGATATGGGATCGCAAAGGCAAGGTCGTTGGCTTTGCCGGTCGGATAATGGGAGAAGGCCAACCGAAGTATCTGAACTCGCCTGAGACGATGGTTTTTAATAAGTCTAAGCTCTTATACAATCTACATCAAGCTAGACCGCAGATTAAGCGAACAGGACAAGTTGTGCTGTTCGAAGGCTTTGCAGATGTGATTCAAGCTTGGAATGGGGAAGTGTTCAACGGAGTTGCCACGATGGGCACCGCGCTTACACAAGAGCATGTAACCACCTTGAAGCGTTTAACAGATCGAGTGGTGATTTGCTTTGACGGGGATGATGCTGGACAAGCCTCAACCTTGAAGAGCGTGCCTATGCTAGAAGCGGGTGGACTGCACGTTGCTGTTGCCATGCTGCCAGATCGGTTAGATCCAGATGAGTATTTGAAGAAATATGGAGCAGAACGATTCAGACATGCCATTCTAAATGCGGCGGTTACACCGGTCAAATTCCAACTGCTAAGTTTGCGAAGACATCATATACTGCTAGAAGATGATGGCAAACGGCGTTACATGGAAGAAGCGATGAAAGTCATTGCCCCAATTGACTCGCCTGCTGAGCGTGAGATGCACTTAAAGGAACTCTCCGGTCAGGTCGATATATCACTGGAGGCGCTTAAGCAAGAATGCTTCGAGGTTCGCCAGAAGCTTCAAAAAATGCATCATGCCGGGGATAATCCAGACAATTGGTGGAATAATGATAGGAATGATAAGCGAAGTATGGCTCCACCTACATTGAAGCCTGCTTATGTTTATGCGGAGCAGCGATTGCTTGCTCTTATGTTTCAGGATGCCGAGGTTGCGTTATATGTTGAGGAACGGCTCGGTGAACAATTTAATGTAGATGATCATGCGGCGCTCGCCGCTTATCTATATGCTTACTACACGCAAGGGAAAGAGCCGGATTTCAGCCGATTCCTGGCTACCCTGCATGACGATCGGCTAGAGCAGACGGCTGCTTCGATCTCACTCGCAGAAGTACCCTTGAGTTACGATCATGCGCTGCTCGATGATTATATTGATCTTATCAAAAAGGTTCCAAGACAGCGCGAGATTGAAAGCAAAAAAGAACAGATCGTGCAAGCAGAACGTGCTGGAGATGTCTTGCTTGCAGCAAAGATTGCACAAGAAATTATCGCCCTAGAGCAACAACTGAAGCGTTAGCCGAGGAGTCTAGGGAGGAGGGAGTCGGAATATGGCGAATGATCAACATACTGGACTAGAAGCCGAAGCTGCTTTAGACCAAGTCAAGGATCAGTTGATTGAGCTCGGAAAGAAGCGAGGGACATTAACGTATAAAGAGATAGCAGAAAAATTGTCTACTTTCGAGCAAGATGCTGATCAAATGGACGAGTTCTACGAGCAGTTAAACGATAATGGAATCGAAATTACGGAAAACGATGAGATGAGCAGAAGCTCTTCAAATGCTGAGCCGGACCAAGAGGAGCATGACGATTTCCATTATGATGATGATCTGTCCTTGCCGCCAGGCATCAAGATCAATGACCCTGTTCGTATGTATCTGAAGGAGATTGGTCGTGTACCGCTCCTGTCTGCAGAAGAAGAAATTGAGCTTGCGGAACGCATCGAAAACGGAGATGAAGAAGCGAAGAAACGTCTTGCTGAAGCGAACCTCCGTCTTGTTGTAAGTATTGCGAAGCGCTATGTTGGTCGTGGAATGCTGTTCCTGGATTTGATTCAAGAAGGTAATATGGGTCTAATCAAGGCGGTTGAGAAGTTTGACCACCGTAAAGGCTTCAAATTCAGTACCTATGCGACATGGTGGATTCGTCAAGCGATCACCCGTGCGATTGCTGACCAAGCGCGTACCATTCGTATCCCGGTTCATATGGTGGAAACGATCAACAAGCTGATCCGTGTGTCCCGTCAGCTCCTGCAAGAGCTAGGACGCGAACCAACGCCGGAAGAAATAGCGGCTGAGATGGAGCTTAGTGTTGAGAAGGTTCGTGAGATTATGAAGATTGCTCAGGAGCCAGTATCCCTAGAGACGCCAATTGGTGAAGAGGATGACTCTCATCTTGGAGACTTTATCGAGGATCAAGAAGCACTTGCGCCAGCAGATGCGGCTGCCTATGAGCTTCTGAAGGAGCAGTTGGAGGATGTGCTCGATACGCTGACTGAGCGTGAAGAGAATGTACTGCGACTACGCTTTGGCCTAGATGATGGCCGTACGCGCACCCTTGAAGAAGTAGGCAAGGTGTTCGGCGTTACTCGTGAACGGATTCGTCAGATTGAGGCGAAGGCACTTCGTAAGCTTCGTCACCCTAGCCGAAGCAAACGACTTAAAGATTTCTTAGAATAATTCATTCATGGATAGACCTTCTGTCGGCTGCTTACGGCTCGTACAGCGAGGTCTATTCTTCCTTATTCAAGGGATAAACAACTTACTCGTATCATCCTGGATGAATGGTGTTAGGAAGGTGGGTGCAGACACTGGACGCAGAGCAAAAACGATTCATCACCCAAG
This sequence comes from Paenibacillus sp. 1001270B_150601_E10, assembly GCF_015558675.1. Classification (GTDB taxonomy): domain Bacteria; phylum Bacillota; class Bacilli; order Paenibacillales; family Paenibacillaceae; genus Paenibacillus_B. Next base: position 426,905 of record NZ_JADMOL010000002.1, read on the forward strand.
AGATTCAGAACTGGCGGAAAAATCGAATTCTGCCAGAAATGTACTGTGACTTTCTGCTTACTTTATACGGGCGAGAGATGGTTGAAGACGTACCTGAATCTGAAACAAAAAAACACTGGACCGACAGCATCTTATCCATGTCCATTCGACAATGTTTGACTGTTTTTATCAGTATTGCCTTCATTTGTATTGTTGGAATTTATTTTACCGTTTTTCCGTTACCAATGCAAATATTGACCGTTGGAAGTATCTTTTTATTGTTTGGCATTCGAGCGATTAAGGTCAAAGAGGGTAATTCGGTTGCCCGTTCTCTCCTAATGGGAATTGGGCTTGTCTCATTCAGCATTGGAGGACAATGGGTCTTAGCTCAGATTCAAATGCAGGAATCTGGATTCTACTTTCGGATTGCACTGCTGGCTGCGTCAGCCTTATTGTGGCTGGTGTGCGGAATGATTGTGAGAAGTGCTTGGATTCAATGGATAGGATTAATGCATGTTGCAATCGCTTATATGCTACTTATCATGCATGTCATGCCTGAGTTGAACAGCATGCTGCTTCAATGGCTGTGGATACCCGAAGCACTTCTACTGATCTGGATGGCATGGATGGTACATAAGCGTAAGCGAGGGGTGTCGGCAGCACTGTTGCTCACTGCAATCTCATGTGTGCTCGCCCCTGAGATGATGCAGCTTATGCGGTCGGATATCAACCCCTCCTGGGCAATCCAAGTAGAGAGTGTGCTGCTTGTTAAAGTGCTTAGCATCATGCTGATAGGCTTTTATTTTAGAAAACAGTGGGTGAAATGGATTCGTGACAATAAAAATATCTAGACGTTTACAATGCATTGCAGATCTGGTGCCACAAGGTAGCAAAGTAGCTGACATTGGCTCTGATCATGCACTCTTGCCTGCTTACTTGGTGAAAGAGGGCATCGTAACTTTCTCTATAGCAGGGGAAGTGAATAAAGGACCTTATGAAGCTGCGCTTCGCCAAGTAAAAGGCACTCTAATCGAGGATAAAGTGAGTGTCCGATTAGGGGACGGCCTAGCCGTTATCAAGCCAGGTGAAGTCGATTGTATTACGATTGCAGGCATGGGCGGAAGCCTCATCGCAAGCATCTTAAATGCAGATAAAGCAAAGCTTGAAGGTGTAAATACGCTCATTCTTCAGCCAAACGTAGGGGAAGAATTTGTACGCAGATGGCTAAGCGAGAATGGCTGGCTTCTGCAGGAGGAGCACATCTTAGAGGAGGATGGGAAAATATACGAGATCCTTCTTGCGAGTAAGGTGGATTCCGATACCTTTATGAAAGAGGAGCAGCATCTTTATCAGGATCAACCGCTCGGAACCTTGACTTTAGATCGAAGCTGGCTGATGCAGCTTGGACCATATCTTGTGCGTCAGCCTGATGAGGTGCTGATCAAGAAGTGGTCGAACGAGATTCGCAAGCAGGAACGAATCCTGTCTACAATGGCTGCGACGAATTCGAATGAAGTCAAGGAGAAGCGTGAGCATTTTGAAGCCTATAAAAGAGCATTGGAGGAGATTGTAGCATGTTGGCAAAAGGACAAACGATCACTCAATGGATGGAAAAATTAGCACCAAAGTCGGTTGCCATGCCTGATGATCGGATTGGGCTGCAGCTTGGATCTTTGCAGCGTGATGTAAGCAATGTACTTGTAGCGCTGGATGTTACGGACGAAGTCGTAGACGAAGCGATTGCTTTGGGTGCGGAACTCATCATTGCACATCATGCTATTATTTTCCGACCACTTAAGGATTTGCAGACCGATACGTCTCAAGGGCGCTTATATGAAAAGCTGATTAAGCATGACATTGCGGTGTACATCAGCCACACGAATTACGACATTGCTGAGGGCGGCATGAATGATCTCATGGCAGAGGCGCTTGACCTTAGGCAGACGAAGGTGCTGTGGAAGACAGGCGAAGACAAGTTGGAGAAGCTGGTTGTATTCGTTCCAAAGTCGCATGCTGACAGTGTCCGCACCGCGATCTTAGATACAGGAGCAGGCCATATCGGCGACTACAGCCATTGCAGCTTCAATGTGGAGGGAGAAGGCACCTTCAAGCCGCTTGAGGGTACAAACCCGTTTATCGGCTCTACAGGGACAGTTGAGCAGGTTGAGGAAGTGCGTATTGAGACGATTATACCATCATCCATCAAAAGCCGCGTCTTAAGAGCAATGCTGAAGGCGCATCCTTATGAGGAAGCTGCGTACGATCTTTATCCGGTAAGCCTCAACGGCAAGCCATACGGATTAGGGCGAGTCGGCAAGTTGGAGCAGCCAAAGCCGCTTGCTGAAGTCGTAGAGTTGGTTAAAGAACGTTTTGAGGTGCCATATGTAAGAGTGGTGGGGGATTTGAACACTTCGATTCGCAAGATAGCGGTGCTTGGCGGATCTGGCGGACGCAGTGTAAACCATACCTTATTCCACGGAGCTGATGTGCTGGTGGCAGGTGATATTGACTATCATACGGCACATGATGCGCTCGTAGCAGGCTTGTGCATCATTGATCCAGGTCACAATGCGGAGAAGATTATGAAGAAGAGCGTTGCAGCTCGACTTCAAGCCATGGCAGAAGAGAATGGGGCAAGCACAGTTTTCCATGCTTCTCATATCGCTACCGAACCCTTTCAATTTATGTAAAAGTTGAGTGTTGAGTTTCTCTTTCGAACCTAGTATACTAACGAATGTTGCCGGAAAGTTTGTCAGACAATCGCTGGTGATTGATTCACGAGAGGAAAGTCCGGGCTCCATAGGGCAGGATGCTGGATAACGTCCAGTCAGCGCAAGTTGAAGGATAGTGCCACAGAAATGGACCGCCGATGGCCGCTTGCGGCACAGGCAAGGGTGGAACCGTGGTGTAAGAGACCACGAGGAACACTGGTGACTTTGTTCCTGGTAAACCCCATCTGGAGCAAGACCTAATGAGACACATGCCCTTAGGGGCAGCCTTTGCCCGAGGCGTGTCTGGGTTGGTCGCTTGAGCGGCATAGCAATATGTCGCCTAGATAGATGATTGTCTCCTACTAGTGGAAGGGTTGTTCCCGTGATACCACGAACGGTACAGAACCCGGCTTATGCCAAACTTTCCATAACTGCAACCACATGGTATACAAACACAAGGGGTGCCTTGACGTCTTAGGACGATCAGCGCACCCCTTTTTGCATGCCTATATTACGTTTAACTGATATCATCAATAATATTAGGGTATTACCGTTTATTGTGTTAGAGCATATTTGGATAAAACGATGTAGCGGGCTTCGTTATCTTGTACGGTTTCCAATCTGATCTAGGAATTTTGACACGATGCCAGACAGTTCGCGATCTACATTTTGCGGATACATAGACAAGGAACTTTCACGTTGCGAGGCCATGCTGAGTGCTCGCTCTACATCGATCTCTCCGTATCCAAACACGTTATCCTTTCCGTTGCCTCCCAGATCGGTTGCGCTTTGACGCATAATATCATATACTTCCGTATTTTTGAGCGATGGGTTGATCGAACGGATTAGTCCCGCTAACGCGCTCACATGAGGACCCGCCATGGAAGTGCCTGATAGAGCAGCGTACTGATTATCGGGGTAAGTGCTGGCAATGGATGTTCCTGGCGCGACAACATCGACATAATCCCCATAGTTGGAATAAGAGGCCTTTGTGTTATCCTGATTGGTAGCAGACACGGCGAACACCTCAGGGTAAGCTGCAGGATAGCCTGGCTGGCTTGTATTGTCATTCCCTGTAGCCGCTACCAACACGACATCTCTGTCATAGGCGTACTTGATGGCGTCATGGAGAAAGGCCCCATCTGCATAGTTGCCAAGACTTAAGTTAATAACCTTCGCCCCTTGATCGGTCGCCCAGATCACGCCCTCTGCGACAGAGTAGGAGGTTCCCGCACCTGTGCTGTCCAGCACCTTTACAGGGAGAATCGGATTGTTCCATGTCATGCCTGCGATGCCTTCAAGATTGTTGACTTCTGCCCCAATAATGCCTGCAACATGCGTGCCGTGGCCCACATCGTCTTTAGGAGCAGCGTTCGTATCGATCACATTGTATCCTTTAAGAAGCTTGGACTTTAAATCCCAATGTGATGTATCTACACCGGTATCCACTACAGCAATTACGACATCGCCGCTTCCCTTAGTCAGGGTCCAGCCTTGATTGGCTTTAATCAAGGGTAGATTCCATTGATACGGCTTGTAAAACACGTCATTAGGCTCGTTGTTCGCCGTATCTGCCATTGGACGTATCGTACGGGCATTCAAGCTGGTAGGCGTACCGTCAGGCCGCTTCACATCATTGGTCATGTACAGATAATGCGGCTCCATATACATAGGCTTATACTTGGAAAAGTATTGTCTTAACTGCTCCATTCCCATATTTTTTGACTTGAAAATGTAGGTGTATCCTGTCTTTCGCACATGACTGCAGGAGATATCCTGCTTGATTTGATTCATTTGCTGCTCAGTAGGATGCGTGCTGAACCGGACAACAAGCTCATCTTTGTAATAATGGCTCGTCCCTTGATTGTCCTCACCATTTTTAACTGTAATATCTTGCATGGAATTGGTGTCAACAGATTTTACCTGGAATTTTTGCTCGCGAGGATAGGGAACCATCCTCAGATTCCGAAGCTGATGATTGCGGATATGATCAACGACTTCATGGTTGACTAAAGTAACAAGTCCTTGTGTTCCAGCGCTGTCCTTCTTAGGAATGCCCAGCACGACATGCTGCTTGCCATTGATTCCAAGGTTGGGCGAGCGGTATTCCTGTCCTTGACGAATATGGCGTTCTGCTGCACGAATATAGGTCGTGAGCTGTTTGTAAACCTCTGGCTTGTCCTTATGCGGAATGCTGCCGCTTACAATGGCTTGCTTTTTGGGCTGATTGATCCAATACATATATTCAACATGAGGATGCGCTGCAACAAAGGACTGGATCTTGGCTGTCAACTGCTGCGTGTTAAGATTCGACCATTTAGCTAATGAATTTTGAACATCATTGGATGCATCGTGCTGCGAAAGCTTTCTTGTGATGTTGACGTCTTGCTGCAAAATGTGCTGCTTGGAATAGCGTTCAGCCGAAGCGCTTTGAAGCTTCGTTTGCTGATTGTGCTGGCCTGATCCATTCCAAAGCAGGGGAACAGCTAAAAAGGCAATTCCTAAGGCAGTTAGGCCAACGACGGTTCCTCGACGCATTGCGTATCCCTCCATCGATTCTTCAATTTGTTTACAAGGGGCGTAAACCATTACTTAATGTGTAGGTTTAAACGAAGAGATACAGATTATGCAGGTGTATAAATTAGGGAAAGTTTGGGTGGAAAGGAGTACCCTTTCCTATAAAATTGTGGTAGGATGGTGTTGTCGAGCAATCATTCTGACTTAGCGCTACATAAACGTTTATTGAACATTTTTTAGGACCGTTTAAGGGGGAGCAGACATGCCAGCATCCAATGCGAAGCAGCTTTGTGAAGTCTCAAGAGAGAAACTGAAATATGTGAATGAAAAATTGGAATTATTCCTTAATGCTCACACGCTGCCGGAGCTCGTTCAAGACGTTAACGAGGAAGAAACGGTAAGCTTCTATAAAGGATTCTTAAGTGATCTTCGTCATCTGCTTGTGTTCTCAGAAGTAAGCTATGAGAAATTAGGGGTTACGCTGCGCAGAGCCAAGTTTGATGCTGACTTTGCAGAACGTGCTTTGTACGATGTGTATCATCAGGTTGTGAATGCTTACTTTTATCCCAAAAATGAGTGCTATTCGGAGGACGGACGCTATGCCTATACAGGGCAGGACGCGATTCGTTTTCGGATGAAACCGATTCGTTCGGTGCGAGACATTATCCTGGACATCAACAAAATCTTTGAAGAGCTGCGTGATGAGCTTTCTTATTATGAAAGCGATTATTTGACCCAGCGCAAGATGCAGGGCACCAAATAAAAATCATGCAAGCTAATTGAACGATAGCGATATTCGTATGTAGAGAGCTGCCTATGTTGGCGGCTCTTTTTGCTGTTTTGGGTTTGGAATCAGTTGTCTTGAGTAGAGGAAGGTCATTCAGGAGAACCTCTTAGTGGAGGTGATAATATGACAAAGGATACGAACGTGAAATGCAGTGTGTCGAATTGTCATTTTTGGGGCGAGGGCAATAAGTGCCGTGCAGAGGCCATAGCCATTGATATTGATGCTCATGCAAGCAGTTGGCTAGAAGAGTATGCTGACGAGTTGGGCGGCTCTCATCAAGACTGTGCATCAACCTCGTCTGTGACCTGCTGTCAAACCTTTAAACCGAAAAGCAACAGTGGCTGCTGAGAGTGTGATCAAATATGAAGCATGATTACCGATTCCGCGATCGACGAGTAAAGCGTGTCAGGGTCCGTCAGCACCCTGAACAAGACTTTAACGAAGAGATTGCCCAGGAGTTTGTTGCCCCAGTTACTCCGGTCATTGATCGCTTGGCTGTAGATGAAGATACCCCCGTTACAGGCTTTGCGAGGATCATCGGCATTGTAGCGGTTATCTTTGCCGTCGTTTCCTTTTTTTATTTTCCAATTGTCATGGGGGTAACGAGTATTGCGTTTGGACTGTATGCATATTTACAAGGAAGCCGCTTGGCAGGAATGACAGGTGCCGTCCTTGGACTCGTTGCTTTTATGGTTGGCATCATTCTGTTATAGCAAAGGGATATGAGCGCGGATGAGGCAGATGTCATTTGCGCTCTTTTTCTACATAAGCATTGGCAGGCAAAAAAGATGGAGATTTAGTACAAAAACGTGTACAATAGGACTGTTATATTGATTCTAATGATGGATCAACAACGGCTGCAGCATCTGCACTGTTTTGATCTTTTTTTCTGTTATTTTTGAGCCATGCTGATAATAAGGTCATCATGAAGATAGGAGGGCATTCCATGAGTCAATCCCTGCTCTATGCCGATCATAGCGCGTCAACACCTCCTCATCCTGAGGTGATCCGAACATTGACTGAGGTTACTGAGCGCATATATGCGAATCCGTCTTCCATCCATCAATTTGGAGGACAGGCAGACCAGCTCGTACAGCGTGCACGCGAGATCATTGCACAAGCGATTCGCGTAAAGCCAAGTGAGGTCATGTTTACATCAGGTGCAACAGAAAGCAACAATCTGGCGATCTTCGGGGTTGTTAGAGCGCTGCAAGCACCGGACAAGCGCCTGCATGTCATTGTATCCCAGGTGGAGCATGCCTCTGTATATGGCTGCTATGAAGAACTTAAGCGAGAAGGAGTAGACGTCACCTTTCTCCCGGTAAACGCACAAGGTGTTGTAGAGCCGGATCAGCTTAAGGCATCATTAAGGCCACATACGGTTTTGGTAAGTATTATGCATGTTAATAATGAGATAGGAAGCATCCAGCCGCTTGAAGAGCTGGGGGCAATCATTAAAGATCATAGCCGCGCCATCTTCCATGTGGATGGTGTTCAGGGCTTAGGCAAGCTTCCGATAGATTTAGAACGCTGGAAGGTGGATTTGTACAGCCTGTCCGGCCATAAGATTAGAGGTCCCAAGGGAGCGGGCATTTTGGTACGCAGGGGCAAATTCCCAATGAAGCCCTTATTGCACGGCGGATCTCAAGAAAATGGGCTTCGCCCAGGGACGATGAATGTTCCAAGCATCGTGGCGCTGTCTAAGTCGGTACGGCTTGCAGCCGAAGGACAGCTAACGGCCTATAAACAGCTATGGGAATTAAGGAATAAGCTGATTGAAGGCATTCAAGCGATTCCAGAGCTCACGCTGAATAGCCCTGTAGAGGAGTCAAATGCTGCTCCGCACATTATAAATGTATCATTTGTTGGCATGAAGCCAGAGGTCGTGGTGCATGCGATGGAGCGAAAGGGTATTGTGCTCTCGACCCAGTCTGCCTGTTCGTCAAAGCTTGATAAGCCAAGCCGTGTGCTAATGGCGGCAACGAACGACCTAACAAGGGCTTCCAGCGGGCTCCGAATCAGCCTAGCAGCGGAGATGTCCCTTCAGGATATGGAACAGATATGTACGGCGCTGCGTAATACGGTAGAAGAGCTAAAGGGGCTTATTCGTTAAGAAAGGGTGTCTGTAATTATGGAATACGATATGATATTGCTTCGCTACGGCGAAATTACGATAAAAGGAAGAAACCGCCATCGATTTGAAAAAGCGGCCTATGATCATGTAAAGGCGGTATTGGCTCCATTTCCTAATGTTCGCATTATTAAAGAATTTGGGCGCATGTACGTAGAAGTCAATGGCGAGCCGCTTGATCAAATGATAAAAGTGCTGCGCCATGTATTTGGGATTGTGTCTTTGAGTCCTGTAAAGCGCGCACCGTCCTCCTTCGATGAGGTATTGCAGACCGCAATCGAGATGGTTGAGGAGTACGACCCGAAGCCAGGAACAACGTTTAAGGTAACGGCAAGACGAGCATGGAAGAAGTTCCCGCACACTTCTCAGGAACTGAATCATCTAGTAGCGTCGCCAATCCTGAAGCGCTTCCCGAACTTGTCCGTTAATGTTCGTGAACCGATGTTCAACCTGCATGTGGAAGTCCGTGAGGAGAGCACCTATGTGTTTCACGAAGTGATTCACACAGCAGGAGGCTTTCCGCTTGGCTCCAATGGCAAGGCGATGCTTCTATTATCAGGAGGTATAGACAGCCCTGTTGCAGGGTATCAGGCTCTTCGGAGAGGGCTTGAGATAGAGGCGGTTCATTTCCACAGCTATCCATTCACCAGCGAGCGTGCAAAGCAGAAGGTTATTGATCTTGCACAGATCTTGTCCAATTATGCAGGTCGTATACGCGTGCATATGGTACCTTTTACCGAGGTTCAGACCAAGCTTCACCAGGCTGGCGAAGAGCATCTTACAATCACCTTGATGCGTCGTTCCATGCTGCGCATTGCGTCTATGCTTGCCGATAAGCGAAAAGCTCTGGCGATTGTAACAGGCGACAGCCTTGGACAAGTAGCAAGCCAAACGCTTGGCAGCATGAATGTGATCGGGAGAGCAACCGAGCTTCCGCTGCTTCGTCCATTAATTACGATGGACAAGGAAGAAATCGTTCAGATTGCCCATCAGATTGACACCTTTGAGACGTCGATTCTGCCTTATGAGGATTGCTGCACCTTGTTTGTTGCGAAGTCTCCAGCAACCAATCCCAATCTAAGAGTCGTAGAGCGTATTGAGGAGCGCATTCCTGAGCTTGATGACTTGATTCAAGACGCCGTGGATCGTACGGAGATGATCACCCTTTACGCGGGCCAGAAATCACCTCATGCGCTGATCCAAGATGCAAGTGCATCTTCTGCAGAGATTGATGAGCTTATGGACATGCCTTCTTCGAAAGAAGAGACGGACGCGAATTCATCCGCACAGAAACAAGAGGTTGGCGATTGGTTCTAATGTTGAATTGAATCGTCAAGCGTGTTTGGATTCATGCATGCAACAAATCGGATGGATTTCATAGTCATACCTTAGCCTTTGCTGTCATACACCTGTACAACAGAGGAGGGACGGGCTGTGGAATCGATCTGGTTATTAGCAGAGATATTGGTCATCAATATGGTTCTAAGCGGAGATAATGCCGTTGTGATTGCGATGTCGACCCAGCATCTTGAGGAAAAGGACCGCAAGCGTGCCGCGTGGTGGGGAGCATTTGGAGCCGTTCTTCTACGGATTCTGCTTACGGTCGTTGCGATGAAGCTGATGGGTATACCGCTTCTACAAGCGGCGGGAGGCGTGATGCTGTTTGTCATCGCCGTCCAACTGCTCGCTGACAGTGGGCATGCTGCCAATCAACGAGAAGCAACGGGAAGTCTGTTCAGTGCCATTCGCACGATCCTTGTGGCTGATGTCGTCATGAGTCTAGACAACGTACTCGCGATCGCGGCAATATCAAAAGGACACTTTCCTTATCTTGTCATCGGTATCGCGCTTAGCATTCCGATTATTGTATGGGGAAGCACCCTTATTAGCACGTGGCTGAAGAAGTATCCGATTCTCGTTTATGCAGGTGCAGGGATTCTCGGCTATACTGCAGGCGAGATGATTCTAGGAGACACGAGGCTGGCTTTATGGATGCCTCATCTATGGCAGTCCATGCACGGAACGTTGCCGTGGATGATGACCGCTCTCGTTCTCCTGCTTGGCATGTGGATGAAGCGGCAAATGACGGCAACACGTCATCGGTAAAAGATTGACTTGGCTTGTTTCTTAGCAAACGTACGAAATTGGATAGCGCGTATGCTTGTATAATAAGGAAGCTTCCCGTCTTGAGCCGTGTTACGTGGCAGCGGGAAGTTTTTTTTGTGGAAGGTAGTAATTTTTTAATGGATCATATACACTAGTAAAAGTAAAATGGGCGCGAAAAACGTCGGTTGCGCCCTTTCATCCTTGTCCATTTCTGTCATGGATGTAAGAGGTGATCTACGCTTGAACAGAAGAGAACCAGCAATTGGTATCGTCATTATTGCAGCTGGCTTGTTTATTTTGCTTGGGAAGTGGGGGTTCTTCTCCTTCCTGGGAGGGACATTGTGGCCGTTGTTCGTATTCTTAGCTGGTGTGGCGCTTTTTGTGCTGATTCGGTTTAGAATGCTGCCCGCGGTAGCCTTCGTGCCTGCAGGTGCTTTATTGGTTTACGGATTGCTATTCATGCTCTGTCATTGGATAAGCTGGGGGATGTTTGCTTACCTGTGGCCGTTTATTCCGTTTGGACTAGCCTTTGGATTATTTGGCTACTGTCAACTGGATCCATATGCTGATCGAAGAGTTTATATGTTTGCAATTGCGCTGGCTGGAATCAGCATCGTGCTGCTGCTATTTACGCTCTTTGTTAGTCTAAGCGTTTATCTGATTGCTATTTTCCTCATTGTGGTCGGTGTTTTCCTTGTATTTGGAAACCGATTCGGACTTTGGCGAAGATAACAATCCCGGTGGTTAGAGCTCCATTCATTTTGTAAGTAGAAGAAAGGAAAGATTGATTGTATGCATCAGAGAGATCATATTCGTAATATCGCCATTATCGCTCACGTCGACCATGGCAAAACAACACTTGTCGATAAGTTGCTTCAGCAGTCCGGAACCTATCGTGACAACGAAGCGGTACAAGAGCGCGTAATGGATTCCAATGATTTGGAGCGCGAACGCGGAATTACCATTCTTGCCAAAAACACAGCTATTACGTATAAAAACCATTTGATTAATATCGTGGATACACCAGGCCACGCCGACTTCGGCGGTGAGGTTGAACGTATTATGAAGATGGTAGACGGTGTACTCCTCGTTGTAGATGCGTTTGAAGGCTGTATGCCGCAAACGAAGTTCGTTCTTCGTAAGGCGCTTGCACACAATTTGACTCCGATCGTTGTTGTTAACAAAATTGACCGTCCAAATGCTCGTCCAAATGAAGTTATTGATGAAGTGCTTGATCTATTCATCGAACTTGATGCGAACGAAGAGCAGTTGGAATTCCCCGTCGTATATGCTTCTGCCTTGAACGGGACTTCAAGTCTTGATCCAGAGAAGCAAGATGATAACATGCAGGCACTCTATGAAACGATTGTCGAGCATATCCCAGCTCCTACAGAAGATCCGGAAGAACCGCTGCAGTTCCTTGTCACATTGCTTGATTACAATGAATATCTTGGTCGTATTGCAATTGGTCGCGTCAATCGCGGTAAGATTCGTCAAGGACAGCCAGTGGCGGTTATTAATCGTGAAGGTCAAGTGAAGCAGGCCCGCATTGAGAAGCTGTTCGGCTTCCAAGGCTTGAAGCGCATTGAGCGTGAAGAGGCAGCGGCTGGGGATATCGTCGCGATCGCAGGCATCAAGGATATTAACATTGGTGAAACGATTGCAGACTTAGCGAAGCCTGAGGCGCTTCCTGTTCTCCATATCGATGAGCCGACGCTTCAAATGACGTTCCTTGTAAACAACAGTCCTTTCGCCGGACGCGATGGCAAGTGGATTACATCCCGCAAGATTCGCGAGCGCTTGTTCAAGGAGCTTGAGACAGATGTATCACTTCGTGTAGACGAGACGGACAGCCCGGATGCGTTCGTTGTATCAGGACGCGGCGAGCTTCACCTTAGTATTCTGATTGAAAATATGCGTCGTGAAGGCTATGAGCTCCAAGTATCGAAGCCAGAGGTTATCATTCGAGAAATCGATGGACAGAAGTCCGAGCCGATGGAACGCTTGCTGATTGACGTTCCAGAAGATTCTGTGGGCGCCGTTATGGAGAGCCTTGGAACTCGCAAAGCGGAAATGGTCAATATGATTAACCAAGGCAATGGCAATGTGCGTCTTGAATTCATCATTCCGGCACGCGGCCTGATCGGGTATCGCACACAGTTCCTTACCCTGACTCGCGGCTATGGCATTATGAACCACGCATTTGATCATTATGGTCCTTATGTGGGAAGCCAAGTTGGCGGACGCCATCAAGGTGTGCTTGTGTCCACCGAGACAGGTAGTACCACGCTGTACGGCATCTTGTCCGTAGAAGACCGCGGTACGTTGTTCGTGAATCCAGGTACAGAGATATATGAAGGAATGATCGTGGGTGAGCATACTCGTGATAATGACATCGTAGTCAACATCTGTAAAGAGAAGGCGCTCACGAACGTTCGCTCTGCCACTAAGGATGATACGGTCAAAATGAAGACTCCGCGTCTGTTCTCTATGGAACAAGCGCTTGAATATTTGAACGATGATGAGTATTGTGAAATTACGCCGAAGTCTATTCGACTTCGCAAAAAGATTCTAAATAAGAGTGAGCGTGAGCGCGCTGAGAAGAATCGCAAGAACGCAGGCGCGTAACGATTACGTGCTTCCTGATCCAAGGGCTGTTTAGAATCGCAACGAAACCATTTTAACAACAGACATCATGAGGTGCGACAAAGGAGGGGCAATCCCTCCTTTAACGTCGCCAGGCATCCTAGAGAGATCACACTTTTGAATTCAAAGGAGTGTAAAGATCATGCAAACCTGGTTGGCTGAACACCCGCTTGTCAGTTACGTACTCATTTTTCTGTGTGTGCTTTACATATTCAACAAGGTCTTTCGAGTACGTAAGCTGCCTATCTTACAAGAAGTCGCTGTCCATGTTCTCATGGCACTCGGCTGCTTTTTGCTGTTGATATTCCAAATCGACAAGCTTCCGATTCTTCAATGCCTGCTGGTAGCTGTGGGACTTATGTTTATGGTTCGCATTCGCTACTTTGTAGAGGCGCGGCAAAAGAAGAAGGAACAGCATTCGTAAGAGGATCATGATGTTGGGGGAGGTTTCGAATTAATGAAGCTTCAAGATGCATTGTTTAACTGGTTGCAGATGGATATTGTGGCGAAGAAAAGACCTCATGACCAAGCTGCTTTGGATACGCTTCATTTTTTTACTTCGATGCTAGCAGAGGATCATCGACTAACCCATATCCAAACAAAAGAAGATTCAAAGCAAGATGACACTTATACGATCACTTATGAGCTGGACGGACAGCAAACTCATGTCAGAATTGACCGCGTAAGCGCTGAACAGCTCTGGCATGATATTGAATCTAATCCGAAATATAACGAGTAAGTGAGGTTACGCATGAATCATCAAGCAAACTACCCACCGCGACATGCTAGGCACACTCAAAGTAAACGCAAGACCAAGCCAAAGAAGAAAAAAGGAATGGCAACCTGGGTTAAGGTATTATTTACGGTTATTCTCATTTTGTTGATTGGCATTTTGGCTTATGCAGGCTACTTGATCAAGTATGGAAATGATTCGTTAGGCAAGATCTCAAAAGTGACTCAGACAATGGGTGGAGGAAAGACGGAAAAACCGACCGTAACGGTCAAGGAAGAACCTTTTTCCTTCGTACTGATGGGGATTGACTATCGTAAGGAGCTTCCAGGGTTAAGAACAGACGTTGTGATGGTCGGCGCGATTCACCCTGATTCGCAAGAAGCGGTTCTCGTATCCCTGCCGCGCGATACGTATTTCCAGATTCCGGGATATGGGCCTGATAAGCTCAATCACTTCTATCCGAATTTCCATACTTTAATGAAAAATGGGAAGCTGGATAGCGCATCGCCTGAGGATGAGATGAAGATCATGCTTGGTCAATATATAGGAATTGATATCGACCATGCTGCCGTTATTAACTTCCAGGGCTTTGTTGATGTCGTAGATGCACTTGGCGGCGTAAATGTAAATGTCGATCAGGATATGTGCTATCGCGACAGAGCTGACGGTACCAATATTAATTTGAAAAAAGGCCAGCAAACACTGAATGGTCAACAGACGCTTGACTTTGTTCGCTATCGCAAGTCCAATTGCAGTCCAATGACAAAGGGTACGACTGACTTTGATCGCAATGTTCGTCAGAATGCGGTCCTGCAGGAACTTGTTGGCAAGATGCAATCGTTCGGCGGTATCACAAAGGTTACCTCGTTGATTGATGCGGTTGCTGACAACTTCAGCGTTGATATGACACCAGATCAGATTCGTTCGGTGCTGACTACCTATCTGATGATTGACCGTGACAATATCCATTATCTTTCTGTCGATGGCAATTGGGTAAGTCCTTACATTTATGTCGATGAAAATAAGCTTGAAGAAGCGAAGCAAATGATTCAAGATGTACTTGATGGGAAAAGTTTGAATCCTCCGCCTCTGGATAGCACGAATCAGGATGGAGAGTCAGGCTCCTCATCGACAGAAGGAGAGTAATGTATAGCGCTTTTTTTGAAAAATGGATTTAGGCAAAAGAGACAACCTAGAGAGTTTGGCTCAAAGTTCATGCAATTTTTTGGTCCTGTCTTAATACAATGAATTGTAACCATGAACTTATGTAGGAGGTCACAAGATGCCTGTAACCTTTGCAGCTGTTATTCATCCTTTCCATAGCATGAAGATGCGCCTCAACCTACCATTGCGGTGCTTCTATGGCGAGCGTATGGTTATGACTGCAGATGGTCCAGTGGTTAAAGAAATGCCGGGGAAGGTTGCTATATCTGACCTTCCTATTGAGCTGTATATCAAGTCACAGAAAAAAGCCTAGTGAGTTGCTCACTAGGCTTTTCGTGCTCCTTTGGTACTTGTTCATATGTCCATGGAGGAGTAAGGAGCCTTATCGGTAGGCAGAGATTTAACGCTTCGTAGATGGGGGTTGAGTGCTGCTTTGCTGCTTTGGTATTCCAGTGTCCTTAGAGGGTTGGAGATCCTTAACGTCACTTGGGATCTGTGGAACGATTCGCCCGATGATATCAGCGAGCTCATCGGCTAATCCACCGATCGGTCGTCCGTTTCGCATATCCTCGCCAATTTCTTTAAGGCGCTGGTTAAGGTCCATGTCGGCTGTCACATAGGCATTCGCGCCATAAGGATCTTTACTGAGTGCTTCAGCAACGGAATACTTAATGGTTCCAACTCTGGAGCGATCTAAGCGTGCATCAACATCAATACCGACGATCGCAGTATTGCCGAAGACCACACAGTTCACGCCCTGCACTCCAGGAACATGCTTGGTAATATCAACAAGATGTGCTCTGACCGATTCACGATCATAAATAGGCTGTCTTGCCCCTGTATCTTGTTGCATGATGGTCCCAGGTGTCTTCGCTTGAGCCTTAGGAGAGGCGTTCTTATTGGCAGTACCGCATCCAGCAATAACACCTACAACAAGGAGAATGATGAATATCTTGCGCATGTAGAATCAATCCTTTCACATCCATTCATGAAACAACATTTGCGGCATTACTCAAACCATAGTGTGAGCGACGAACTCGGCTTTTATGTACGCGCTAATAGATGGTTCGCGAGACGATTGTGCTTGTGTGATGCCGCATAAAAGCGGAGGGGAATTCATGAATAAGATCTTTGTATTGGATACGAATGTGCTCCTGCATGACCCAAATGCGCTCTTCGCATTTGCAGACAATGAAGTCATTATCCCAGCTGTTGTTCTCGAAGAAATCGATTCGAAGAAGCGAAATGCGGACGAGATTGGCCGCAATGCAAGAACCGTCTCGCGTGTTCTTGATGGATTAAGAGAGCTTGGTCATTTGCATAGCGGGGTACCGCTGCCGAATGGAGGCACGTTAAAGGTTGAGCTGAATCATCGCAGCTTTTTGAAGGTGCAGGAAATGTTCGGAGAGATGTCCAATGACAATCGCATACTTGCGGTTGCACTTAACTATAATATGGAGCAGCAAGAGGCAGGGATGGCCAAGTCCATTGTTCTGGTGAGCAAGGATGTGCTGGTCCGGGTAAAGGCAGATGTACTTGGCCTGATGACCGAAGATTATTTATCCGACCGCACGGTACGGTCTGGAGATGAGCTTTATTCCGGCCACCAAACGATTCTCGTGCACCCGGCAATTATCGATGAGTTTTACACCTATCGGTATTTGCAAATTAAACATCTTCAGATCCAAATGAAGCTTTATCCTCACGAGTTTGTCATCTTAAAGGATGAGATGGGCACAAGCAAATCAGCGCTGCTTAAAGTGAGTGCTGATGGAACGAAGCTTGAGCCGTTATACCTAAGCAATGATCCCGTGTGGGGAATTACAGCCCGCAATGCGCAGCAGCGCATGGGGCTTGAACTATTGCTTAATGATGATATCCCACTTGTCACGTTGTCTGGGAAGGCGGGCACAGGGAAGACACTCTTGGCGCTTGCTTCCGGTCTTTTAAAGGTGGAAGACGAGCGAAAATATAAGAAGCTGCTTATTGCAAGGCCGGTGGTCCCGATGGGGAAGGATATTGGATACTTGCCTGGGGAGAAAGAAGAAAAGCTCCGGCCGTGGATGCAGCCGATCTATGATAATCTAGAATATTTGTTTGATACGAAGAAGTCAGGGGATATCGACAAGATTCTCCTTGGAATGGGCAGCATCCAAGTGGAGGCGTTAACCTATATCCGAGGAAGATCAATTCCAGGTCAATTTATCATTATCGATGAGGCACAGAATCTTTCCAAGCATGAGGTGAAGACGATCGTGTCCAGGGTTGGGGAGGGAAGTAAAATTGTGCTTATGGGGGACCCTGCGCAGATCGATCACCCATACCTCGATTCCACAAGCAATGGCTTAACGTATCTGATCGAGCGCTTCAAACAGGAGTCGATAAGCGGCCATGTCACCTTAGAACGTGGAGAACGGTCGAAATTGGCTCAAGTGGCGGCGGATTTATTATAAGGTTCTCAACGTAAAAGCAGGTTAAACAGAGACGAATCATTTATATTATCGTTTAGCGATCATCGGCACGATAATGAACGAGTGATTGAGGTATTAATCATACTTTAGGCAAGCGAGTATTAATGGCAGTGCGATCATTAATGCTGCAAGACGCTTATTGCTCATAGAGGGCGATAAGCGTCTTTGTGTATAAAAGACTTTTGCTTGATCCCGGATACCATGATCGGCGAATTATATCGGCAAATTGTATGTTTGGAATTAAAAGGAGAGTTATAAAAGCAAGTTTCATTCGATTCATCGAATGAAAAAATTAGAAAAATGTCCATATAAAAAGTGATCCTAATCACTCTAAAATATCCGAATATTAGGTAATATACTTTTTAAATATATGTGATTTAATTCACAAAATTATTGGAGGAGTAGGGATGAAAAATCATTTGGTGATGATCGGCAATGGCATGGCGGGTGCGCGTTGTATCGAGGAGATTATAAAGAGAAATCCCGATTTGTATGACATCACGATGATTGGGGATGAACCTTACCCAAACTACAACCGAATTATGCTCTCAAACGTACTGCAGGGCAAGACGACCTTTGATGAAATAAACATTAACGATTGGGACTGGTACGAAGCAAACCATATCCGCCTGATCTCGAATGAGCATGTCACACGCATCTGCCGTGAAGATCGGCAGGTTGAGACGGATAAAGGAACCATTATGTCGTATGATACACTCATTATTGCAACGGGATCAAGCGCCTTCATTCTTCCCGTTCCAGGACATGGCTTGGAAGGTGTAGTAGGCTTCCGTACAATCGCGGATACAGAGGCAATGATGGAGACGGCGAAAACGTACAAAAAGGCTGTTGTCATTGGTGGAGGACTGCTTGGATTAGAGGCTGCTCGCGGCTTGCTTGATCGTGGGATGGATGTTCATGTTGTCCATTTGCTGAGTGACTTGATGGAGATGCAGCTCGATCATGCGGCAGCGACCCTGTTAAAGCGTGATCTGGAGAAGCAGGGCATGAAATTCCTCATGGAGAAAAAGACAACCGAAATCTATGGCGAGGGTCGTGTGCAAGGGATTCGGTTCGAGGATGGAACGAGTGTCGAGTGCGATCTAGTCGTGATGGCTGTAGGGATACGCCCGAATGTTGCCATTGCAAGAGAAGCAGGCTTAGATGTAAACCGTGCGATTCGTGTAAATGATCTGATGCAGACGTCAGACCCTGTTATCTATGCAGTGGGCGAGTGCGCGGAGCACCGTGGGATTGCTTATGGGCTGGTCGCGCCCCTCTATGAGCAAGGCACTGTGTTGGCCGATCACTTAACCGGCAAGCCGACAACAGGGTATCAAGGAAGCATTTTGTCGACACAGCTTAAGGTTGCCGGCTGCGATCTATTTTCTGGAGGAGAGATTCATCCTTGTGAGAACACGAAGGCAATCGTTGTGCAGGACGAATGCTTAGGGACGTATAAAAAAGTGCTGGTGCGCGACAACAAGGTTGTTGGCGTGGTGCTGTACGGCGATGCTTCCGAGGGTACACGGCTATTCAGTATGCTGAAAAAGCAATCTGACATCTCTGAATTTACAAACGCGTCAGTGCTTCATAAGGCTGGCGAGGAAAGCGGGCTTGACGTAGCCACCATGAGTGCTGATGAGACGGTGTGTGGCTGTAATGGGGTAACCAAAGGAACAATCGTAGGCGCGATCCTTGAACATGGACTTACGACATTCAATGAAGTGAAGACAATCACAAAGGCAGGCGGTTCTTGCGGAAAATGCCGCGGTATGGTTGAAGCGATTCTTGCCCATACCCTTGGCGATAAATTCGATGCATCTGCAGAAGCGACCGGGATGTGTGGATGCACATCGCTGTCAAGGGATGAGGTTGTAGCTGCCATTAAAGAGAAAGGCCTGCATACGCCTAGAGAGGTACGCAACGTGCTTGGCTTCAAGCATGAAGAGGGCTGCTCCAAGTGTCGGCCTGCACTGAATTATTATTTGCGCATGCTCCATCCTGACGAGTATGAGGATGATAAAGCGTCGCGCTTTGTGAATGAACGAATGGAAGGGAATATTCAAAAGGATGGCACCTTCTCGGTCATCCCTCGCATGTATGGCGGTACGACAACACCAGAGGATCTGATCCGAATAGGCGAAGTCGCGAAGAAATACAATGTTCCACTCGTGAAAATTACAGGTGCTGCCCGTGTTGGGCTCTACGGGGTTAAGAAAGAAGATGTGCCAAAAGTATGGGCAGATCTCGAGATGCGCTCAGGCTATGCTTACTCCAAATCGCTTCGCAATGTGAAATCATGCGTCGGCTCGCAGTTCTGCCGCTTCGGCACGCAGGATTCACTTGGTCTTGGCATTCGCTTGGAGAAAGAGATTGAAATGGTAGATACCCCGCACAAAATGAAAATGGGGGTATCGGGATGCCCACGCAACTGTGCGGAGGTGCTGACAAAGGACTTTGGCGTTGTCTGCGTCGAGAATGGCTATCAGCTTTATGTTGGAGGCAATGGCGGAACGGAAGTGCGTGAATGCGACAGCCTCACGACGGTAACAACGGAGGACGAAGTCATCCTCATGGCGAAAGCCTATGTGCAAATGTATCGCGAGACCGGTATTTATGGGGAACGTACCGCGCCTTGGGTGGAGCGTGTCGGAGTGGACACCGTTCGGACGACGCTTGCTGATCAAGCGCAAGCAGCCTCACTCGCTGCGAGATTCGAGCATGCAAGAGACACGTATAAAGAGGCATGGGGCGAAGCGTTAGTGAACAAGCAGCGTAAGCAGCTCTATACAGTTGAGAAGCGATAAGGGAGGAGATCACGATGAGCATGACGACAGATAAGGTGAAAGTAATGAAGCTGGATGAACTGCCTGTACAGATTGGGAAGGAGGTACAGGTAAATGGCCAGTCGATCGCGATCTTTCGTTTATCGAATGGAGATATTCGTGCAGTAAGCAATCGCTGTCCTCATAAGAACGGCCCTCTTGCTGAGGGGATTGTATCTGGGGAGTTCGTGTTCTGTCCGCTTCACGACTGGAAGATATCGCTTGTGACAGGTGAAGTGCAGAAGCCAGATGACGGGTGTATTCAAACCTACGAGACAGAAATCATCGATGGCTATGTCTATGTCGGAGGTGCCAGGTAGATGAATGAGATCATTCAGCAAATCAACCGATCGGGGCTTGGCAAAGTAAACTTGCTTAATCAGAGCAAGGGCAAATATGTCGTCTCTTCCATGCTTGCAGGGTTATTCGTAGGACTTGGCATTATTCTTATCTTTACGATAGGAGGACTGCTGACGCCTGCTCAAGTTCCAAGCACCAAGATTATTATGGGTGTTTCGTTTGGAATCGCCTTGAGTCTTGTCATTATGGCTGGCGGGGAATTGTTTACGGGAAACAATTTTATTATGACAGTTAGTACGTTAGAGAAGAAGACGACGTGGCTCGACACGCTCAAGATATGGCTATACAGCTATGTCGGAAATTTTGCTGGCTCATTCTTGGTTGCCTTGATCTTTGTCCTCACAGGACTTGTAACAGGCAGTGTTGCTGAATTCATTCAATCGGTGGCAAGCGCGAAAATGAACGCTCCATTTATGGAACTGTTCATGCGGGGGATTCTATGTAATATCCTTGTATGTTTAGCGATATGGTGCTCGGTGAAGCTGAAGGAAGAAACAGCGAAGCTGATTATGATCTTCTGGTGCTTATTCGCTTTTATCACCTCTGGCTTTGAGCATAGCGTTGCCAATATGACGCTTCTCTCCATTTCGCTTCTGGTCCCTCATCCAGACACTGTATCATGGGCAGGACTTGCTGCAAACTTGATTCCGGTGTCTTTAGGGAACATGGTAGGAGGGATCCTATTTGTCGGAATGTCCTATTGGTATATTGCGAAGATAAAAAATAGTCGTATGACACAGCAATAGATGCTCACAAAAAAACGCTGCAAGGCGTTTTTTTTGTTGCCTGGAAGGAGGATTGGCTTTTCATGAAGCAATCAATTGATGTTCACTAGGGCAATAGAAAGGAATGCCTCTTATGTGAAAGTGTTTTTCATAAGCAGGCCTAATAAGGTGATTTCAAGAGAGGCGTCACGCTGAGGGATACTATCTAGGTAATGGAAATGTAACAGACAGGGCTATATCTTTAGTGTTAAAATAGTGAAATGAAAAGACAGCCCGGTTTATGCGTATGGTGTGATTTAAGTCGTACCCACTTTTCCATTACACGGTTGGAAGGGAGTATCACATGCCCAGCACGAAGAAATTGATGGTCGCGGTTATGATGGTATTCGTCTCAGTGCTGCTCTTCTCACAATTGAATAATAAGTTTGTTAAGTTGAATAATCCCCGTGATCCAAAAGAAATGCAAAATGTTGGCGGGAGCCGCCTTGATTTGGATACCGAGAAGCGGGTGCTACGGGTAGAAGTGTCGATGCCAAGACTTTCCTTCCTAAGCTTGCAGAAGCTCAATGAGACCTTTAAGGAACGCTACGGCATTCAAGTAGAGCTTATCAATCATGAGGAAGCAAATGGCAGATTGACGGTAGAGGACCAGTTCCGCTTGGGACAACCTCCTGATGTGCTGCTTGTACATAGCGAATCTGTGCAGAGGCTTGCTCAAAAGGGCTGGCTTCTTCCATATGAGTCTGCCATTAATAACTTAGAAACCGTCCCGTTCTGGATGAAAGAGGATGTGCGTTGGAATGGGTTGACATGGGGAGTTCCCGCGTATGTGGATCCTTATGTTCTTGTATGGAACAAGAAGACGTTAAGCTCATTTACTCACAATGACGCTCCGCCAGCTACAAATACAGAATGGATGAATTTGATGACCACATGGTTTACGGCTCATTCGCTTGAGGAAGCAGCTGGAGGGCAAACGGAAAGTCAAACGGCGTCGACACAGCAGCCAGAGTTCTTATTTTCCTGGCAGGAGGAGGATCCCGCAGCTCTTCTCTCTTTTATGTGGCGGATCGGCTTCATACAGCCAAACCTGCCTGGAGAACGTCTAGGCGAGCCTGATCTATCCTCATGGCGACCACCTGTCGTGACGAATTCGAGTCGGACCATAACATCGACAGCAGGCAGCAGCTTGTCCTCTCCTTCACAGGAGAAGGAAAGTGATGCGGGGAATGAGAACAGTCCCTATCAATGGTTGGAGGCATTCGTTCAGGTCGAAGAATATGATAGCGCTTTTCATTCGATGCAGGATGTGCAGTGGCAGCATGTATGGGATGCTTTAGAACAGGGAAAGGCCATGTTCGCTATGGTTCCGTATTCAGAAGCGATGCAAGGCATGAAGGAACCCTTCTCCTATGAAGAACAGCGAGAGGTAAAGTATCCCTATGGTACGTTCGCAAGAGGCAGCAGTTATGTTATTTCCGCTGATTCTGCGCTTGAAGAGGAAGCGAAGACGTGGATCAGCTTCATGACCGAGCATGAGCAGCTTCAAGAAATGTGGGAGATGGTTTCTTTGCTGCCAGCAGATGGAAGAGTTCTCGAACTGCAGGGGACGATTCAGCGTCGATACCTGTCGGAAGTCTTTCTGAATCGCAACGATGAAATGCTTGCTTTGCGGTTGAGAACAGAACAGCTGCTCCAATTCGGCAAACAGCTTGGTCGCTGGCTTCAGAGTGGTATCACCACTGAATCACTGTTGAAGCAGTGGGATGAACTATGGCTCATGCAGCCCTCAGAGCATGATAAAGAACAGGAAAAAGAGAAAGAGCCCGTATCTCCTCAAGTATAGGAGCGGGCTCTTTCGCTGTATAGATGGGTCTATTGCTTTGTATATCGACATTGCGATATGCAAAGCTTACGAATAAATAGAGTGATAAGTGCGTGATATCCTCATTATTTTAGCTTAACGGCAAGCTTTACCGTTAATTGATGCTGCTCTAGCTTGACTTCTTTGGCGACAATAAACGAGACAAGCTGCTGCGGATAGAAATTCAAGTCGAATTGTTTCTCGAGCTCCTTACGAGTGGACTCTGACAGCTCTAAACCGTTGAATTGCAGCCGTTCCACGTGGAATCGAATCGCATGCTCCGGTTCATTTTCTATCGTATATGTGCCATCCACATACACGCGCAATCCTTCACGTTCGCCTACGGCAGCGATCGTACCATCCTTGAATACGAATTGGAACTGATCAAACATTTCATCTTGCTCTCTTAAAAATTGATTCAATTCTTCATCTTTGATGGAGAGCGTGTATTCAAGGCCGTTCGATTTTAAGTTGCCGTTCTCCTTCACAAAGTCCGGCAGCTTCTGCATCGCTTGGGCAATGGCCTGGAAGTAATGCTTGACTTCAAACAAACCGACGCTTTGCCAGTATTTTGTAAACTCCTGAATCAGCTT
Organism: Paenibacillus sp. 1001270B_150601_E10; assembly: GCF_015558675.1. Taxonomy (GTDB): domain Bacteria; phylum Bacillota; class Bacilli; order Paenibacillales; family Paenibacillaceae; genus Paenibacillus_B. The sequence continues at coordinate 450,520 of NZ_JADMOL010000002.1, forward strand.
CTGCATCGCTTCTGGATCGCTGCTGTTCGCGACATCCTGATCCAGGCTTTGCTTCATTTGAAGCATGCGCTCGCGCTGCGCTTCTAGATCAAGGCGAACCTGTGTAAGTTCTCTTGCGAGCGCTGCCTGCTCTCGTCGCAATTGATCAATGCGCTGTACGTTGCTCTTATAGGCAGTCAATATCTCCTGATCGGTCTCTACTAGAAACTGATAATAATCCAAAAGGGCGAATATATCTTGAAGTCGATCAGCGGATAAAGCTGCATCAAGCAGCATATCCCTCTCTCCCATATAATAGGCACGCAATACCCGTCCGGCATCATGTTGCTTGTCCGACAGCTTTTGTTCTTCTTTTTGCAGATCATGTTCGAGATTAGAGCGAGTAGTAATGGCTTCATTCTCTCGAAGCGCAATACGTTCAATCTCTTCATCCAGCTCTTGTATGGACAGGCTTTGCTGCAAGAAATGCTGCAGCTCATCAGACGTTTCGGCTTCCTCCCATGGGATGGAAGGGACAGGTTCTGCATGCGCAGCGTAGGGAATTAACGCTAACCATAACAGGAAGGCGCAGATGCGAAAGTTGAATCCCGCAACTCTTTTGCCATATCGCATGAAGGACCTCCATATACTATTATCAAGTCGGTGACATAACGTTCCTCTACAATTTCATCGTATGTATGTGATGTGATTTACATGACCTACTGTCAAAAATGAATGAAAGGGTGAGACCCATCCAGCCCTCTACTTTGTACAAACGGATGAAGCAGGAATTGTCACAATTTCCCGATAATCGTATTCCCTTTTCACACTATATGTCAAGGTGCTTATATGACGCAGAGGATGGCTACTACATGAAAAAGCAGCTGAAAGTAGGGCGAGAAGGAGACTTTTACACAAGCGTTTTTATTGGAGACGCGATGGCCAGGATGATTAGCCGCTTTTTTCTTCGCTGCTGCAAGGAGCGAGGATGGAATAACGAAGAGGTGCGTATTGTCGAATGGGGCTCTGGCACGGGGAGGCTCGCCTATCAATGCATTCGTGCTCTTCACAAGGCAGGAAGGCTTCCAAAAGAATATGTGCTTATCGAGCAAAGCAGCTATCATCGAGAAGAGAGCAGGCGCGTTTTGTCCTCATTGCAAGGGGGAGAAATCTCATTAACCATGCAGTGGTGGGATCAAGAGGAGTGGGAGCAAAAGGCTCAAGATGCTCCGATCTTTTTAATCGCAAATGAGCTATTGGATGCTTTCCCTGTAGAACGGGTTCGCTGCCATGGAGAGCATATTGAGCAAGCCTATGTAGAAATGAATGCTGCTACAAATGAACTAGAGTGGTTCTGGATGGAGCCGACAGACGAAGTGAAACGGTGGATCTGCGATCATCAGATTAACCTTCATGAAGGACAAATCTATGAAGCAGGCATATATGCCGCCAGATGGCTTCAGCAGGTGCTAGATCAGCTGCATGCTGCGGAACTCTTGTTCCTTGACTATGGCGATGGGACCACTGAACTGACGGCGGAGCATCGAATGGAGGGGACTCTCCTATGCTATCATCGGCATCAGGTGAATGACAATCCGCTCGTGCTGCCTGGGGAACAGGACATTACGGCACATGTTGACTTCGATGTGATGGCAAGAGCAGCGAAGGGTAGAGGCGCTATTGTTCATCCATTGCGCACGCAGCAGCAATTTTTGCTGGATGAGGGAATCCTTGATGAATTGTGCTCGCATCAAAGCCTGGATCCGTTCTCGAAAGAGGCAAGGCAGAATCGTGCGATTCGTCAGCTGCTCCTATCGGATGGAATGAGTGAAAGATTCCACGTGCTTCATCTTTCCAAGGGAGATGATGCGATGAAAAGAAAAACAGCCGGAGAATAATCTCCGGCTGAAGGTGAAGCATGGCTTCCAAGCCTACCATTCTTAGAATGGCATGCCCATTTTGAATACACTCCAATACGAGAATCCAGTGAAGCATATGATCATGTAAGCCCAGAAGGAAAGTATGTAAGTGCGCTCGCTCAGCTTCAAATAGCCTAACAGCACAAAGACTGCTGTTTGCAAGAAGAACAGCAATGCCATCTCGATCATATCTCCGGCAAATGCCATTAGACCGATAACTAATGTCCAGAATCCGAGTACCCGAAACATTCGTGCCACAATTCATCCCCCTCTCTCAAAGACCGGTCATCTCATCACTATTGACAATATTTGCTCATTGACATTATAGCTGGATAAGCAATTGGTGTAAACTGCCAACTGCAAAGAATTGATAATATTTTAATGAATTGGACTCGCTTGTGGATGGGATAAAGCACAATGTGTATGTTTCATAGGGAAAATGGATATACATTTTAGTATCGATAGATTCTATGAACTCTACCATGGGCATAGAGATGAATAAACGGTGTATTAACCGAAGTGGATAAAGATGGATGTTGTTAGGAGGTTATGGCATGACAGCGATTAGACAAGACGCTTGGACAGCCGATGATGATTTAATGTTGGCCGAAGTAACGCTTCGGCATATTCGTGAGGGAAGTACTCAATTAGCAGCCTTTGAAGAGGTTGGAGAAAGGATAGGACGTACTTCCGCTGCATGTGGATTCCGTTGGAACAGCTGTGTACGCAAAAAATATGAGGCTGCGATTCAGTTAGCGAAGGCTCAGCGTCAGAAACGGAGTTATTTGAAAAAGCAGCAGGTCGGTGCACAGGTTGCCTCAGTAGCGTTAGTGGAGCCAGAAGAGATCCAATTGAATGCTGAAATTACAGATGATTCCTTATCTATGGATATGGTCATTCGCTTCTTGAGACAATGGAAAACAACATATCAGGACCTTTCTCGCCAAGTGAAGCTATTAGAAAAGGAACTGCATGAGAAAGACGAGGCTGTACAAAGATTGCGTCAGGAAAATGATTACTTGTCCCGCCAGGTTTCAGAAGTGCAGTCGGATTATCGCACGGTCAACGATGACTACAAGACCCTTATTCAAATTATGGATCGGGCTAGAAGACTAGCTGTACTCAATGAAGAGGAAGAAGAATCGAAGACCCGATTCCGCATGGATGCGAACGGCAATTTGGAACGAATTGAATAGCTTAGCCATTTACGAAGCGTGTTACGGAAGTTTACTTCCAGTAAGACGCTTTTTGTATGTTAAAATGGGGCTGTTGGGATATTGGAACGAAGTTGGCTATAGAAGGAAAGGAAGATGAATATCATCATGACGATAGATATCATTGGAGGAGGCTCAATCGGGCTGCTGCTTGCCGCTGCCCTTAGACAGTCGGGGGCAGCTGTACGAGTGTGGACACGGACACATGAGCAGGCGAGAGCTCTCTCAAAAGAAGGACTGGTAGTACGAGACTTGAATCAGCATGCCATACACCTTGAACAGATAGAGGCCTATCCCCTAGATCAAGCAGGTGAGCTGCTTCGCGAACAAAAAGCTGAAGTGACATGTGCCCTGCTTGTCGTCAAACAGACGCATATCAATCATGAGCTGTTGGGGTCGCTAAGTAAACTGCCGTTATCAGAAGATGGAATTATGGTCTGCTATCAAAATGGCGTTGGGCATATCGAGAAGCTTACTGAAGTGCTTCCACAAGACGCCTTGTTCCGTGCGGTGACGACGGAGGCTGCAAAGCGGCTATCGGGTCACGAGGTGAAGCATACAGGCTCTGGCACCACTTATTTGGAAGAACGGGAGGCTGTTGATCCAAAGAGAAGAAATCAGCTCGTAAAATTGGATAAACAGTTAAATGATGCAGGATTTCCAACCTTTTTGTCGAAGCATATTCATGAAATGATCACCCGCAAATTACTTGTTAATGCCGTAATTAATCCTCTTACTGCTCTTCTGCGCCTTCCGAATGGTCAGCTTCTTAAGAAGGAGCAGCGTGTTGAACTTATGCGAACAATCTTCGAGGAGATTAGAGATGTCTATTCGCGTGAAGGGATTCACTTAACCGAAGAGGATTGGGCATATATGTTGAACGTATGTCAGAACACGGCCGACAATACGTCCTCTATGCTCGCTGATGTGCTGGCTCATCGTCCTACTGAGATCGAAGCGATTACAGGAGCGATTCTTCAAATGGCAGATCGTCACGGGATACAGGTGCCTCTGCAGCGTATGCTCTATCAACTCATACAAGCCTTGTGATGACAGCTGCTAAATCGATGTAGCCATAAGGAGGTAAGGCTGGTATTGATAATCATTAGAGAAAGGGGTGGATATGACCCATGTTGAGCTGGATTTATGATTCCATGCTTTTGTTTACGGCCCTTCCTTTTTTCCCTTTTATTATCGTGTGGATCTTGTCTTCTTATTGGATCAAAGAGAAGAAGAGGAGAATGAAGCTATCGATCGATATCACCACTCTCTTTCTAGTGGCTTCAGTTGCAGGGCTATTCAATGTTATTTTCAACACGGGTATGGGCATATATCTTCTATTGCTGTTGTATCTAATTACAGCCGGGCTGCTTGGCGGAACCATGCATCGAAAGCATGCTCAGGTTGATGTCCCTAAACTGCTGCGAGCCATATGGCGAGTATCTTTTCTTATTCTTTCCGCAATGTATCTTTTATTAATCTTAATAGGAATCATCCTGTATTTTTATAAGCTATAAAGCATAACAAAATCGTCGTATAGCTCCTATTTCCTTCTTTGACGAAAGATGCGTGGATTGTGTACAATCGACACTAGAGAGGGAGGCGGCTTACAGATGAGTATACAGACGATGCCGATTCCAGTGCAGAATGCACTGTCTAGACATTACATAGAACAGAATCATGGTGTTATACATACGATGTATGAATTTCATCCTGAGAACGATTGGAATAAAAGGGTGGAATGGCTGGATCAGTCCACTCCGATTCGCGCCGAGCGTGATCAATTGGTTCAAGTCTTAAAGGAATATCAAAGCAAAGTAAATCCGCATGAGCGTGTATTTGCTTCCTTAGAACGCCTGAAAGACCCTAAGGCGCTCGTAGTAGTAGGGGGACAGCAGGGCGGAATCTTTATGGGTCCGCTTCTGATGATTTATAAGGCCATTTCCATCATTCGCATGGCGCAGGAGGCGGAGGCTTCTTTAGGCCGTCCGGTTATTCCTGTGTTTTGGATTGCGGGTGAGGATCACGACTACGATGAAGTGAACCATACTTATTTGCTGACGCAAGAGCCGTCAGTGAAGCGCATCCGTTTGTCCCAACAGCCAGAAGGCCGTACACCGGTAAGCTATTTGAAGCTTACGGACGAGACTTGGGAGGAGGCGCTGCAAGAGGTTGAGCAAATCCTGCCGGACACGGAGTTCAAGCCTCAGATGATGGAGTCGCTTCGACATATCGTAAGTAAAAGTGATAGCCTAACGGAGCAATGCGCCAGAATGATTGGCGAATTGTTCGGTGAATACGGGCTGGTGCTGCTGGATTCCGCCGATCCTTCCCTTCGCAGAATTGAGCAATCGATGTTCGATGCACTGATTTGCAAGCAAGAAAAGCTCAAATCAGCCGTTGAGAAGAGTGAAGCCGTGATTCAAGAGGCGGGGTACGAGCTTCAGGCCATCCACCACCCAGACAGCGCGAATCTCTTTTATATCCATGAAGGCGAGCGTTTGCTGCTGCTGTGGAACGGAGTCAACTATTCCGACCGTGAAGAGCAGGTTAACTTTACAACGGATGAACTGCGTCTAGAACTTAAGCAGCATCCGGAACGCTTCAGCAACAATGTGCTTACTCGTCCATTGATGCAGGAATATTTATTCCCTGTGCTTGCCACCGTGCTTGGAACTGGAGAAATTGCATACTGGGCTCAGACGAAGGAATCATTCCGTGCAATGGATATGAGAATGCCGATTCTGTGGCCGCGCATGAGCTTTACTTGCGTGGAAGGTACGCTGCAGAAGCTGCTGACGAAATATGAGGTGACAGCAGAGGATATCTGCTTCTGTTATGATGAGAAGCGTGAAGCTTGGCTTGCTTCGCAGGATCATATTCACCTGGACGAACGCTTTAAGACGCTCTATGACCGTGTGGATGCTGAATACCGCGAGCTGCTTTCCGTTCTGACGGGGGCACTGCCTTCCCTTGGCAAGCTTGGGGATACGAATCATGCCAAAGTGCTAGAGCAGATTGAATTTTTGCACCATCGAGCAAAGGATGCTTTATCCAAGCAGCATGAGACCGGTCTTCGTCATTGGGAACGCTTGAAAGTTTCTATTTGGCCGCATGAAAGACCACAGGAGCGGGTGCTGAATCCGATTCAGTACGCCTGTCGGTATGGTCAGCAATGGTTTAAGCCAATGATGGAAGCGCCTGTCGTATGGAATGGAGAACATCGTTTAGTCTCGCTGTAATACAATAGGAATGTCAGCTGTAAATAAATGATGCCAAATCGGAGGGAAACCGTATGTCACCATCTACAAAGTCGTTGCAGGACAGTATCATTCAAGACATTGCTCTTGCACCGGAAGGTCATTTGAAAATTGATTGGGTAAAGGCCCATATGCCTGTTTTGAACAGCATTCGCGAGCAGTTTGAACAAGAAAAGCCTTTTGCAGGTTTGAAAGTGGCGATTTCCCTTCATCTTGAAGCAAAGACAGCCTATTTGGCCAAGGTGGTTCAAGCTGGCGGAGCAGAAGTGACGATAACGGGAAGCAATCCGCTTTCTACGCAAGATGATGTGTGTGCGGCACTTGTTGAAGATGGAATAACGGTATTTGCAAAGTATAATCCTGAGCCGGAAGAGTACAAGAATCTGTTGATTCGTACGCTTGAGACAAAGCCGGATCTGATTATCGATGATGGCGGAGACTTGATCTCCATTCTTCACTCCGAGCGTCCAGATCTTCGTGCACAGGTTCGCGGCGGTGCGGAAGAGACAACAACAGGCATTCTGCGTCTCAAGGCGATGGAGAAGGAAGGCAAGCTCGAATTCCCAATGGTTGCAGTAAACGACGCGTTCTGCAAATACTTGTTTGACAACCGTTAT
>NZ_JADMOL010000002.1:457536-460127 GCF_015558675.1 Paenibacillus sp. 1001270B_150601_E10
ATCCGTATGGGATGGCATCAACCGCACGACGAACCTGGTTGTGGCAGGCAAGACCGTTGTCGTAGCTGGCTATGGCTGGTGCGGTAAAGGCGTAGCAATGCGTGCCAAAGGTCTTGGTGCCAATGTCGTCGTGACGGAGATCGATTCCATTCGCGCTGTAGAAGCATACATGGATGGTTTTACCGTTCTTCCGATGATGGAGGCTGCAAAGATTGGGGATATCTTCGTAACAGTAACAGGCAATCGCGACGTTATTCGCGGTGAGCATTATGATGTTATGAAAAATGGCGCCATACTCTCGAATGCTGGACACTTTGATGTTGAAGTGAACAAGCCAGAGCTTGAAGCGCGGTCTACTCAAGTGCGCACGGTTCGCCGCAACATTGAAGAGTATCAGTTGAAGGATGGCCGCAGCGTCTATGTGCTTGCAGAGGGACGCCTTGTGAATTTGGCAGCTGGGGATGGCCATCCAGCGGAAATTATGGATATGACCTTTGCCTTGCAGGCGATGAGCTTGAAATACGTCAATGAGAAGTATCAAGAGCTTGGCAAGAAAGTAATCAATGTTCCATATGAGCTTGATGAGCAGGTAGCTCGCCTGAAGCTTGCTTCCCTAGGTATTTCGGTTGACACGCTGAGCGAGGAGCAGAAGAGCTACTTGGACAGCTGGCAGGAGCATTAATCGTATCATTAAGCAGAGATCTAAACATAGACACAATTGTTTCGCAATAGGAACAGGCACTGGTGCAACAAACCAGTGCCTGTTGTCGTATAGTACATATCACCCAGAATATCCAATAAATAACGATTATACAAATAGGGGGTTATTTAATGGTCAATAAGGAGAAGGTGTGCATCAGCAAGCGAAGCAGAATGTCGTTAAGCATGCTCTGGTTATTGATGTTTCTTGTTATTGCAGCGGGCTGCTCCTCAGGTTCTGGTTCGAATGAGTTGGACTCCAAGTCATCATCATTAGCTGATTCCCCAGCATCATCGAATCAAGCTGCCGGGGATGTAGCGGCTAAGACGGAGCAATCATCAACGGAAGGTTCTGAAGAACACTTGACTGCAGACAACAACACGGGAGGGGGAGCGGCAGCAGAAGCGAATGCTGCTGTGAAAGACCGAAAGCTCATCTATAGCGCAAACCTCGTAATGGAGGTTAAGGATTATGAAGCTGCCAAGCAGCGGATCCAAGATATGATTCACCTCTCGGGTGGATACATTCTTGAATTTAACGATCAATATTCTGAATATGAGCGTGCAGGAATTTTTAAGATCAAGGTGCCTGCTCAAGGTTTTCAATCGATGCTTGAACAGCTGAATAAGCTTGAGCACCTTCGGTATGAGCGCAACTATTCCGCCACTGATGTGACGGAGGAGTATGTGGACTTGGCAGCCAGATTGAAGGTAGCGAAGGTCGAGGAAGCAAGATTGCTATCATTTATGGAGCAGGCGAAGAATACATCCGATCTGCTGAAGTTCTCTCAAGATTTAGCGGCGTCCCAGGAGAAGATAGAACGCATTCAGGGAAGAATGAACTATTTGGATCAAAATGTAGCCATGTCCACGATTGAGCTTCGTTTATATGAAACGCTTAAACAGGGCAATGAACCATCCGCATTAGAGAAAACGTTTGGGGAACGTCTTGGCGGAACACTGCAGGCCAGTGTTGAATCCCTGATTAACTTGCTGCAGGGATTAGTGCTCTTGCTGGCTGCCATGCTGCCTTACCTGATTGTGCTGCTCATTATTGGACTTCCTGTGCTTTGGATTGTAAAGCGCAGTCAACAGCATCGCAATGAACGATATAAGGAAAGACAAAAAGAAATGATGGAGCTCAATCAGAAGATGCTTGCTCAACACCATGTGGGGGAAGCAGAGGATGATCAATCCTCTAAACCAGATGAAAATGAAACAGACAGTGAAAAGTAATTTTTGGTAATTAACAAAGAACTGCTTTCTATAAATGAAGGAAACCCGCGGTGGATCAACGTTTTTGGTGATCACGCGGGTTTTATATTGATTTAGGTCTTGACACAAGAAATCCTGCTTACGAAGCAGGATTTTTGTTTTGAATGGCGAATAGATAACCGTCAGTGGTGAAAAGTGGTGAGATGTGGTGGAAAAAGGGGGAGGTGTGGTAGAGAATGTTCATGGGCGAATATCAGCATAACATTGATGACAAGGGCCGATTGATTATTCCTGCCAAACTCCGTGATAACCTTGGAACCACATTCGTCTTGACAAGAGGATTGGACCAATGTTTGTTTGTTTACCCGATGGATCAGTGGACTATTCTGGAGCAGAAGCTTCAGGCGCTGCCACTGATGAAGGCGGATGCGCGTGCGTTCACCCGCTTTTTCTTCTCCGGTGCAACGGAGTGCGAGTGGGACAAGCAAGGTCGCATCAACGTTCCTAGCCATCTTCGAGAGTATGCCAAGCTTGAGAAAGAATGTATGGTCATAGGGGTTCAAAATCGTGTGGAAGTGTGGAGCAAGGAAGCTTGGGAACACTACTTCAATCAGTCAGCAAGTACATTTAACGAGATTGCAGAGACGCTGGTTGATTTTAATTTCTAACACGAGTCT
>NZ_JADMOL010000002.1:460137-511046 GCF_015558675.1 Paenibacillus sp. 1001270B_150601_E10
ATCACTGCTGTTCGTGGCATACCAAGAAGAGGATTAGGAATGCAGGAGGGAATGTAAAGTGTTTCATCATGTAACTGTACTACGAGAACAGTCCGTAGATGGACTGGCCGTTCAACCGAATGGCATTTATGTGGACTGCACATTGGGAGGAGCAGGACACAGCGAGCTTATTGCCTCGCAGCTATCAGCAGGGGGAAGGCTCATCGCCCTTGATCAGGACGATTGGGCTCCCTAGAAGAGGCTTTGAAGGAAGCTCAGGTGCCGATGGTCGATGGCGTACCGCAGGTAGATGGCATCTTGTTTGATTTGGGCGTGTCATCGCCTCAATTGGATGAAGGGGAGCGTGGGTTCAGCTACAACCATGATGCACCGCTTGATATGCGGATGGATCAAGAGGGGCTGCTGAGTGCCTACGATATTGTAAATGAATGGTCAGAATCTGAGATTGCGAAGATTCTGTTCGAGTATGGGGAGGAGAAATTCTCAAGACGCATTGCCAAGGTCATCGTGGAGGCACGCGCACAAGAGCCTGTTCAAACGACCGGTCAGCTGGCAGAGCTTGTGAAGAAAGGGATTCCTGCAGCTGCTAGACGAACTGGGGGACATCCAGCGAAGCGCAGCTTTCAAGCGCTCAGAATTGCCGTAAATGATGAACTTGGCGCATTCGAAGATGCTCTTCATGCAGCTGTTCGATGCTTGAAGCCAGGTGGAAGGGCAGCGGTTATCACCTTCCATTCGCTAGAGGACCGAATTTGCAAGCAAATATTCAAGTCTTATGTAGGAAAATGCACATGTCCTCCTGACTTGCCTGTTTGCGGCTGTGGCAACAAAGGTGTACTTCGTCTTGTGAATCGAAAGCCTATACTGCCAAGTGACGAAGAGATTGAAGCAAATCCTCGCTCACGCTCAGCAAAGCTTCGAATTGCGGAGAAGCTGGATACGAAAGGAGATTAAAGGATGGCTTACACTAGAGGTAATCTTGCCGTAAGACCAGAGCGTCGCCCAGAAGAACCGGTACGCTACAGGGAAACCAAAAAGAAAGTGGTTAAAAAGGCGAGCCTCTCGATTAGGGAGAAGCTGCTCTACCTACTGACAATCGTGGTTTGTTCGTTAATCGCGATGGTTCTGGTGGCAGGATATGCGAATATTTATACCTTTAACCGCGATATGGAAGCCATGAAGAACGAGACGGCAAAGCTTCAAAGTGAAGCAGAAGTGCTTAAGGTGGAAGTAGAAAAGCTAAGCGATTGGAGTCGGATCGAAGCCTTCGCCAAATCCAAGGGACTCGTATATTTGGAAGAGCCTTCTGAGATGAGCGTGCGCAAGACACAGATCAATGATTAATGAGGCTGGCTTATGGTAAAACGGATTAAACTTAGAACCTTATTTATTGGTGGATTGTTTCTTCTATTTTTTATTGTGATTATCAGCCGGCTGTTTTGGTACCAAATCTGGAATCAGGACTTCTGGCTTGATCTTGCCCAATCCACATGGTCGACAGAACAGGAAATTCCAGCAAAGCGTGGGACCATCTTTGATAAAAATGGTGAAGTGCTGGCGATGGATGCTCCTGCCTATAATGTGGTTCTTAACCCGAAGGTCATTCAGACGCTCCGCACCAATGAGAAGCTTGCAGAGAAGCACATTGATGTGGAGCGTCTCATTGTTGAGAAGCTCCATGCGGTTCTCGGCAAGCCTGAATCGGATTTGTATGACCTTGCGAGAAAGAAACGGGATAACGGGGAGTATCATATCTATCGGGAAGTTCGCAAGGAAGGCTGGGGAATTGATCAAGAGCCCTATGATGAGCTGAATGACTTCTTGATCGATCTGAAGGACAAGGCAAATACGAATGATGTAGGACTTTATCTGTTAAAGGATTCAAAGCGCTTCTATGCGAAAAATGACCTTGCCGCTCATGTGCTTGGTTATATCAATAAGGAAAATAAACCGGTAGGCGGCATTGAGTCGCAGTTCAACTCCTTGCTAGAGGGCAAGCCAGGCTCGATCCAGTATGATAAAGATCGTCAAGGAACGAAACTTCCGTCGGCTTCAGAGGTATATACTCCTGCACAGGACGGCAAGAACTTGTATCTTACGATCGACTCGACGATTCAGCAGTATATTCAAGAGGCCATAAAAGGCGTGTACGAGCGGTACAGCCCTTATAGTATAACGGTTCTCGCAGCTGACCCTAAGACAGGCGATATTTTAGGAATGGCGAATCTGCCTACCTTTGATCCGAATGAATACTGGGAATCTGCTGATGACCTTCGAAACTTCTATAACCCAGCGATCATGTCAACGTATGAGCCGGGTTCAACCTTCAAGATCGTAACCTTGGCTGCGTCTGTGCAAGAAGGTGTCTTTGATCCGAACGAGTACTATCAATCCGGAAGCATCGTTGCCGGTGGGAGAAGAATTCGGGACCATAATCATGTGGGTTGGGGGACAATTTCTTATCTGGAAGGCTTGAAGCGTTCAAGTAACGTTGCCTTTGTCAAGCTGGGCTTTGAGAAGCTAAGAGAAGACCAGTTCAAATCGTATATTGATAACTTTGGTTTTGGGGAAAAGACAGGAATCGAGCTTCCGGGCGAGAATGCAGGGAAGATCCATTTCCAATACCCGGCTGATATCGCGGCTGCAACCTACGGCCATGGTCAGCTGACGGTCACCCCTATTCAGCAGATTATGGCGGTGTCCGCTGTTGCGAATGGCGGCAAGCTGATGGTGCCTCACATTGTCAAGAAGGTGGAGGATTCTCAGACAGGCGATGTTCAGGTGCGTGAACCTGAGGTCGTACGCGAGGTGTTGAAGCCTGATATAGCGAAGCAGGTAAGTGAGTATCTTGAGCAGGTTGTAGCAGATCAGCAGATTGGTACAGGTAAGGCAGCTTACATTGAAGGATATCGGGTAGCGGGCAAGACCGGTACCGCCCTGAAGGTCAATGAGACAGGAGAGTATGATTCAACTCGTGCCGTCGTTTCCTTTATTGGCTACGCGCCTGTAGAGGATCCTCGAATCGCAGTTCTTGTTGTTGTGGATGATCCGAAGGATTATTATGAAGGTGGGGGCTTTGTTGCTCCAGGAATCTTCAAAGAGATCGTAAGCAAGTCGCTGCGATATATGGGCGTTCCGACTTCGCACAACAGCAGTGAAGAAGGGGACAAAAGCGATGCTCAGAGCGTTACGCTCGCTACAACTCCTAATGTGCAGGGCTTGAAACCTGATGCAGCGAAGCAGAAGCTTGCTGAGAAGGGCATTGTGTTTGAGACGGTTGGAAAAGGCAATGAAGTAAAGCGGCAGTACCCTGAGCCGGGTACGAAGCTTGCGGTTGGCCAGCGCGTGTATCTGCTTACTCAAGATCCGTCGCAGCTTGCACTGCCGAATCTAACGGGCAAATCCTTGCGCGATGTCATGGAACTCGCCTCACTGCTTCAATGGGAAGTGAATGCTGAAGGAGAAGGCTATGTCACCGAATATGCGATCTCTACGAAAAATAATACGAAGGTTGTTTATGTGAAATTAAAGCCGAAGATACCTTAGCTTGTTCTATCCCCGGGTTGTCCCGAATAGGTTGGTTATGAACCACTGTCGGACAAGGGGGAATACACGTGAAGTTATCTGGCGTGACAGTACGTAAACGACTGTTTATCGGATTTATTTTAATAGCGATTGGGTTTATTTCTTTAATGGTAAGACTTGTCTATGTTCAACTATGGAATGGTGCGGAGTTAAGTGAGAAGGCCGAGAATTCCTGGCGCCGCAACATACCCGTAACAGCAAAGCGCGGAGAGATTCTAGACCGTAATGGAGAGCGGCTGGCTTACAATGTCAGCTCTCCTACGGTTATGGCCGTGCCTGCACAGGTGAGAGAACCGGAACGGACGGCTGAACAGCTGGCACCGTTACTTGGCATGTCTAAAGAAGCTGTGCAAAAAATCATTACGAAGCGCGAGCTCATCGTGTCATTGAAGCCAGGCGGCAGAAAGATTGATCTGGATCTTGCTGCAAAGATCAGAGACTTGAATTTGCCAGGTATTGTCGTAGCGGAGGATAGCAAACGATTCTATCCGAACGAAAAGCTTGCCGCGCATATTCTTGGCTTTGCTGGAATAGACAAGGGCCTCACTGGCGTTGAAGCCAAGTACAATGCGGCCTTGACAGGTGTTGGCGGCAGCGTATCCTTCCTAGCGGATGCAGGCGGCAACTTGATGCCGAATTCCACCGAGAAGTATGCTCCACCGCGAGATGGTCTAAATTTACAATTGACGATTGACAAGGATATACAGACAATTATGGAGCGGGAGTTAGATCAAGCCATGCTTGAGCTAAAGCCTAAGCAGATCGTATCCATTGCAATGGATCCGAACACGGGTGAGATTCTTGCGATGGCAAGTCGTCCGGGTTATGACCCAGGCAGCTACAATGACTATCCATCGGAAGTGTACAACCGCAATTTGCCAATCTGGATGACCTATGAGCCCGGTTCCACCTTTAAGATCATCACGCTTGCAGCAGCTCTTGAAGAAGGCAAGGTGAATTTGTACAACGAGCATTTTTTCGATCCGGGGTTTGTTGAGGTAGGAGGAGCAAGGCTTCGCTGCTGGAAAAAGGGCGGTCATGGCAGCCAAACCTTCCTAGAGGTTGTGCAGAATTCCTGCAATCCAGGCTTTGTGGCGCTGGGGAACCGCTTAGGGAAGGAAGTTCTTTTCGATTACATAACGAAGTTCGGCTTCGGAAAGAAGACAGGCATTGATCTTAGCGGTGAAGCAAGCGGGATCTTGTTCAAGCTGGATAAGGTAGGACCTGTAGAGCTTGCGACAACAGCTTTTGGTCAAGGGGTGTCGGTGACACCGATTCAGCAGATTGCAGCCGTCTCGGCAGCCATCAATGGAGGCAAGCTGTTCAAGCCTCATGTTGCGAAAGCTTTTATTCATCCAGACACTGGGCTTGTGGTCGATGAGATTGAGCCAGAGCTTGTGCGTCAGGTAGTCTCAGAGGATACTTCTAGCAAGGTAAGAGATGCGCTGGAGCACGTTGTGGCGGAGGGCTCGGGTAAAAATGCCTTTATTGATGGATATCGTGTCGGCGGCAAGACGGGTACGGCGCAGAAGGTGATTAACGGACGCTACTCACCTAATGAGCATATCGTGTCCTTCGTGGGATTTGCGCCTGCAGACGATCCTCAGATCGTCATCTACACGGCAGTCGATGACCCGCAGGGCATCCAATTCGGGGGATTGATTGCAGCACCGATCGTTAAGCGCATTATGGAGGACTCGCTTCATATTCTTGGAGTTGAGCCTCGCGATAAACAGGTAGAACGCAAATATCTTTATACGGAAACACCGCTGGTGACAGTTCCGAATCTAGTCGGCAAGAGCATTACGGATATTTACGAAGATATGAATATGAATTTTATGCTAGCGAAGTCCGGTTCAGGGCAAACGGTCCTTCACCAAGCTCCAAAGCCGGGCACCCGCGTTGAACGCGGAACAACGATCCGAATTTATATGGGTCAAGAAGAGACGGAGGATTAGACGATGCACCAGTTTTCACTCTCAGAAGCAACATCCTTACTCATCACTGCGTCTTTAAAGGGAGACCCTTCAACAGTGATCCAAGGCTTAAGTAATGATTCACGCCATGTCATAAAGGGAGACTTGTTCTTCTGTATATCAGGCACAGCGCAAGATGGCCATCAGTATGCCCCTCAAGCTGTGGAGGCAGGAGCTGCTGCGCTAGTCGTAGAACGCGAGCTTGAGCTTGATGTGCCGCAGTTGATCGTCTCCAATGCTCGCCATGCGCTTGCTGTACTGAGCACGCAGTTCTATGGCGATCCAAGCCAAGAGCTTCGCTTGATTGGAGTAACAGGCACCAATGGCAAAACAACAACGACGCATCTTATCGAGCGCATCTTGATGGATGCGGGACAATCTGCTGGTGTTATTGGAACGATTGAGATGCGCTATGCGAATCAGACGTTCCCAATGTCTGGAACGACACCCGATGCGATGCACCTGCAGCAGTCGCTAAGAAGCATGGCGGATCAGGGCGTTCAAGCCTGCGCCATGGAAGTTTCGTCTCATGCCTTGGAACAAGGCCGCGTGAAAGGCTGCCATTTCCGCACAGCTGTATTTACGAATCTCACGCAGGATCATTTGGATTATCATGGTACAATGGAAGCTTACCGTGAGGCGAAGGGTTTGTTCTTTTCTCGACTTGGCAATACCTTTTCAAAGAAGGAAGAAGATCGCTCTTATGTCGTGCTGAATGGAGATGATCCAGCAAGCGAGTACTTTAAAGGACTGACGACTGCAGAAACGATCATGTATGGTCTTCACGAAACAGCGCACGTGCGTGCTTCTCATATCCAAATTACGTCGCAAGGAACGAGCTTCAAGCTGGACACATTCCGTGGGTCAGCCGAAGTGAAGCTCCAAATGGTAGGCAAGTTCAATGTGTATAATGCGTTGGCTGCTATCGCAGTAGGACTTATCGAGAATATTAAGCTGGAAGATATCGTGAAGAGCTTGGAAGCTGTCCCTGGTGTAGCAGGCCGCGTTGAGCCCGTGCAGGCAGGCCAGCCGTTCTCCGTTATCGTCGATTATGCGCATACTCCAGACGGACTTGAGAACGTGCTTGAGACGGTGAAAGAGTTCGCAGTAGGTCAGGTTTATTGCGTATTTGGCTGTGGCGGCGACCGTGACCGCAAGAAGCGTCCGATCATGGGCCAAATTGCTGCGAAGTACGCAGACTATTTGTTTGTTACTTCCGATAATCCAAGAACCGAGGATCCAGCACTTATTTTGAAGGACATTGAAGCTGGTCTTAAGGAGCACCAGGTACCAGAATCTCGGTATGAATGTATCGTAGACCGCCGATCGGCGATTACAAAAGCTATTGAAAAGGCAAGCCCGCAGGATGTAGTATTGATTGCGGGGAAAGGCCATGAAACCTACCAAATTATTGGTAAGGAAATCCATGATTTTGACGACCGTAAGGTTGCCGAAGAAGCGATAAGGGGATTGAATCTGTGATTGAAACCAATTTACAAGGCATCGCATCGATGTGCGGCGGCGAGCTCTTGCGTGCTCAGGATGAGCAGCAACTCATCACGGGAGTATGCACGGACTCGCGTCAGATCGCACAGGGCGGACTGTTTGTCCCGCTTGTAGGGGAACGATTCGACGGGCATACCTATGTCGAACAAGCCATTGCAGATGGTGCACACGCAGCACTCTGGCAGAAGGATCACCCACTGCCAAAAGCGCCGCTGCCGCTTGTCCTTGTGGAGGATACGCTTGAAGCACTTCAGCTGCTGGCATCAAACTATATTCGGACGCTTCCTGTAAAGGTAGTTGCCGTAACAGGCAGCAACGGCAAGACGACGACGAAGGATCTAATCGCATCCGTCTTGTCACGGACGTTCCGAGTTCACAAGACAGATGGCAACTTTAATAATCATATTGGATTGCCGCTCACGGTGCTGCGCATGCCAAAGGACACCGATATCGCGGTGCTCGAGATGGGCATGAGCAGCCGAGGCGAGATCGAGCTTCTCACGAAGCTTGTTCATCCAGACGTTGCGGTCATTACCAATGTCGGCGAGGCCCATCTTCTGCAGCTCGGTTCTAGAGAAGAAATTGCAAGAGCGAAGATGGAAATCATCAGCGGACTTAAGCCGGACGGCGTATTGATCTGCCATGGCGACGAGCCGCTGCTTGCACAGGTGTTTAATGAGGAGCAGACGGAGAAGCCTGCCAGCATGAGCGTGATTACTTTTGGACTTGGCATTCACTGCGATTATCGCCCTGAAGGCATCATGCAGCACGAAGATGGCATGTCATTTACGCTGACCTCACCATCGATAGGCACGAGCCTCTATTCGATACCGCTATTAGGCAGGCACAATGTATTGAACGCACTTGCTGCGCTTGCGGTAGGCCGATTGTTCCGTGTACCGGAACCCATGATCAGCGCGGCGATGTCTTCCGCCAGCATATCTGGCATGCGCATTGAGAAGACGGTGACGAAGGATGGCTGGATCTTGTTGAATGACGCGTATAACGCTAGTCCAACAGCCATGAAAGCAGCGCTTGATGTGCTTGCTTCGGTAAAGGGAGGCAGCCGCATTGCGATCCTTGGCGACATGCTTGAACTGGGGCCGCGCGAGGTGGAGCTTCATGAGGAGGTAGGCGCCGGAATCAGCGCCGACACCGTTGATGAGCTGATCACGTATGGCAAGCTGGGTGCAGCCATTGCCAAGGGGGCGAAGGGGCATTTTCCAGCCGAAGCGGTGCACAGCTTTGATGATAAAAATGCATTACGCGACTATCTTCTGAACATCGTCAAGCCTGGGGATACGGTACTTCTCAAGGCATCGCGAGGAATGAAGCTTGAAGAAATTGTAGAGCCATGGATCAGTACGGAGCACTAGTCGGTCTGCGGTAACGGGAGGTGTAGAGGTTTGGACTTCAAGTTGATATTAATGACAATCGGTGTATCTTTTATCCTAGCCGTCATATTAGGCCCGTTATGCATTCCGTTGTTAAGACGGTTGAAATTCGGACAGCAGGTACGTGATGATGGCCCACAGTCCCATCTCAAGAAGAAGGGGACCCCTACAATGGGTGGAGTCATTATCCTATTGGCATTTACGTTGGCGTTCGTAAAATTCTCGGTTAGAGATACGGATTTCTACGTGCTGGTCGTAGCGACATTAGGATTTGGATTGGTTGGATTTTTAGATGATTATATAAAAATTGTGTTTCGACGCTCGCTAGGGCTGACGGCAAGACAAAAGCTGTTTGGCCAATTGTTCTTTGCTGCTGTCGTCTGCATTTTGCTTGCCAAGATGGGTCATAGCACCTTTGTTGGCATTCCAGGCACGTCATGGGGACTTGATCTTGGATGGTTCTACTACGTATTTGTCGTGCTGATGATGCTTGCGATCTCGAATGCCGTAAACTTTACAGACGGTCTAGACGGTCTGTTGTCCGGCACGAGTGCTATTGCATTCGCAGCATTCACACTAATTGCCCTGCAAACCTCTGAGATTGCAGCCGCGGTATGCGGTGCAGCAATGATCGGAGCAACGCTTGGCTTCTTGGTCTTCAACGTGCATCCCGCGAAGGTATTCATGGGAGACACAGGATCGCTTGGTATTGGCGGAGCGATCGCGGCAGTTGCCATTTTAACCAAGACAGAGCTCTTATTCATTATTATCGGCGGCGTATTCGTAATGGAGATGCTGTCTGTTATTATTCAAGTGGTGTCCTTTAAGCTTAGAGGAAAGCGAGTATTCAAGATGAGCCCCATTCATCACCATTTCGAATTGTCCGGATGGTCCGAGTGGCGTGTTGTCATTACGTTCTGGGCCGTTGCTATTGTGCTCGCCGCACTCGGATTATGGATTAACAAGGGGTTGTAATCAATGAACCATCCAGATGCATATCAAGGTAAACGAGTGGTTGTGCTAGGGTTAGCTCGAAGTGGATTTGATGTGGCAAAACGTTTTCATGAGCGTGGAGCTGAAGTGATCGTAAATGATAAAAAGGACCGTGAACAATGCCCCGAGGCTTCTGAATTAGAAGCTTTGGGCATTTGTGTTGTATTGGGGGGGCATCCGGATGACCTGATCACGCCAGATACAGCGCTTGTCGTCAAAAATCCAGGCATCCCCTACAGTGCGCCGCCAATTGTGGAGGCTCTTCGCTTAGGCATCGATGTCGTAACCGAAATCGAAGTAGGCTACCACTTGTGTAAAGCGCCAATCACAGGAATTACAGGAAGCAACGGGAAGACCACGACGACGACATGGGTCGGTCAAATGCTGGAGGCGGCGGGTTTAGAGCCTATCGTGGCCGGGAACATCGGGACACCGTTTAACAGCGTGGCAGCAGAACTTTCAGAACATCAAAAGGTTGTCTTGGAGCTTAGCAGCTTCCAACTAAAAGGCACGCAGGCATTCAAGCCGCATGTGGCGTGCTTATTGAACATTGCAGAAACCCATCTTGATTACCACGGCTCGATGGAAGACTACATATCTTCGAAGGCGAAGCTGTTTGCCAATATGACAAAGGATGACATTGCGGTGTTCAATGCGGATGATGACGTATGCCGGCAATTGTCAGCAGAGGTTCATGCCAGCGTATGGTGGTTCTCGTCAAAGCAGGCTGTCGAAGTTGGCGCATATCTTGAGCCTACGTTTGACCAAGCCGAGCAGGCTAATGCCTCTGGCAAGGATGCTGAGCCATATGTCATGTTCAAGGATGAAGCAGGACGGATACATCGTCTACTGTCTGTTCATGAGATTGGGCTGCCTGGCCGATTCAATGTGGATAACGCCCTTGCGGCCATCACGATTGCAGTAGCTTCTGGTGCTGAGCCAGAGCAGCTTGTACCAAGCTTAAAGTCGTTCAAGGGTGTGGAGCATCGCTTAGAATATGTGCGAAATTGGGAAGGCGTACGTTTCTTCAATAACTCGAAGGCGACCAACACGATTGCAACCCAGATGGCCTTGGATGCCTTCCCAGGCAATATTATTTTGATCGCAGGCGGACTCGATCGCGGTCTTGATTTCAAGGAATTTGTTCCTTATTTCAAAGAACGTGTAAAAGGGCTCGTAGCCCTTGGCGAAACACGTCATATTCTGGAGAGCGTGGCGTTAGAAGCAGGTTTGAACCATGTGAAGATCGTCGACAATGTAGATAATGCCGAACGTGCAATAGAAGAGGCCGTTCAAGAGGCTCGGCAGATGGCCGTGCCTGGAGATATCGTATTATTGTCTCCAGCATGCGCAAGCTGGGATATGTTCCCTTCTTATGAGACTCGCGGACGCATTTTTAAAGAAGCGGTGCATAGTCTTAAGTAGAGGGGTGTTCAAGCCTCTACATTGTCAGACGAGGTGTACCGAATGGTCAAAGCAAAAACTGCGCCCGATTTGTGGCTAATCGTTGCTGTCGTATCGCTGCTTGCGATCGGTATGGTTATGGTGTATAGTGCGGGAGCTGTACTCGCCTTTCGGGAGTACGGCGATTCCTTCTACTTTGTGAAGCGTCAGCTCCTATTTGCAGGACTTGGACTGATCGCGATGTTCATCACGCTGAATGTAGACTATCACGTATGGAAGCGTTATGCTAAAATTGGGCTTGTTGTCTGCTTTGTCCTGTTAATTATCGTACTGATACCGGGCATCGGTGTGGTGCGCGGCGGGGCAAGAAGCTGGCTAGGCATTGGATCGTTCGGTATCCAGCCTTCTGAGTTTATGAAGCTCGGCATGGTCATGTTCCTCTCGTACATGCTGTCGGAATCGAAGCATCCGATTACGAACTTTACGAAGGGGCTGCTGCCAGCACTTGGTGTGATGGGACTTGCTTTTGGACTGATTATGCTGCAGCCTGACTTGGGATCGGGCACGGTTATGATGGGAGCTTCGCTGCTCGTTATCTTTGTAGCTGGTGTTCGACTTAAGCATCTGGCTGGCCTCGGCATGATTGGCGTTGTTGGACTTGTCGGACTTATTCTCGCTGCACCCTATAGGATGAAGCGGATTACCGGCTTTTTGGACCCTTGGCAGGATCCGCTTGGTACAGGCTATCAGATCATTCAGTCGCTGTATGCGATCGGTCCTGGGGGACTTACGGGACTAGGGCTTGGTGCCAGCCGGCAGAAGTACAGCTATGTCCCTGAGCCGCAGACGGACTTTATCTTCTCTATTCTGGCAGAGGAGCTTGGATTTATCGGTTGTGTTACCGTCATCCTATTGTTCCTGATTGTCGTGTGGAGAGGAATGAGAGCTGCGATTACCGCTCCAGATACGTTTGGAAGCTTGCTGGCTTCTGGTATCGTCGGGATTGTGGCTGTACAAGTCATCATTAACGTTGGAGTGGTCATTGGCATGATGCCTGTCACCGGAATAACCCTGCCGCTTATCAGCTATGGAGGCTCATCTCTAACCTTGATGCTGACAGCTTTGGGCGTACTATTGAATATATCACGTTATGCGAGGTGAAGAGAATGCGCGTCGTGCTAAGCGGAGGCGGTACAGGAGGTCATATTTATCCTGCACTGGCTATCGCACGGGAGTGCAAGAAGAGCGATCCCAGCAGCGCTTTTTTATATATCGGAACAGAGAAGGGGCTAGAGAGCAAGCTGGTTCGAGAAGAAGGGCTACCTTTCGAGTCTATTGAAATTACGGGCTTTCGCCGCAAGCTATCTTTTGAAAATGTAAAGACCGTCATGCGCTTCCTGCGCGGGGTAAGCCGTCAAGCCAGATATCGTCATCGGCACAGGCGGCTATGTATGCGGACCTGTCGTTTATGCGGCTGCAAAGCTTGGTATTCCAACGATCATTCATGAGCAGAATGCGATCCCAGGCTTAACGAATAAGTTTTTAAGCCGATATGTAAGTACTGTTGCACTTAGCTTCGAGGAATCCAAGCCGTACTTCTCGCAAGCGAAGCATGTGCTGTTTACAGGCAACCCTCGCGCTACCTCTGTCGTAGAGGCGAATCGAGAGCGAGGCTATGCTTCACTTGGGCTTCCTCAGGATTGCCCGCTTGTGCTCGTAGTTGGCGGAAGCCGAGGAGCGAAGGTGGTCAACGAAGCGATGATTGGCATGGTGCCATTTCTCAAAAAGCTGCCTGACGTGCACTTTGTGTATATAACGGGTCAGCAGTATTATGAAAATACGAGAAAGGCCGTTTTGCAATCGAACTCAGGTCTTCGCAATCATCTTCATGTTCTGCCTTATGTAAACAATATGCCAGAGGTGCTGGCTGCAACAACGGTTGCCGTCAGCCGTGCGGGAGCTTCCTCCCTTGCAGAGTTGACAGCGCTCGGCATTCCTTCGATCCTTATTCCGTCACCGAATGTGACGAATAATCATCAGGAGGCCAATGCAAGATCGCTAGAGCAGGCTGGGGCTGCGGTTATGCTTCTTGAGAGCAGGCTTACTGCTGAGAAGCTTTTTCATGAAATCGAACAATTGATGCTCCATGATGATAAGCGCAAGAAGATGAGCGGGAACGCCAAAGCTTGCGGACAACCAGATTCTGCGATGCGCATTGTAGCGGAGATGAAGAGACTAACGGGCGAGTAAAACTTGCCCGTTTTGCTTTGTTTTCGTTAACATTTAGCCGATATATATAGCAATAGCAATCGATGATGGGCGGGTGTCACACAACGTGCCGCGTTGTCATAAGATACCCTATAATCGTGACTGTCACCCTATAGAACTGACAGACAGCCTAGACGAATGGTCATATGCCTTGCACTGGACTGGATAGGCAGCTTTTTGAAGAAGTAAAAGGAGGTCATCCTATGCTTCAGCGGTTTGCTGCACAATATGAAGAGCTACGATTAGGACGTTATGAGTGGAATGTGCCGCTCTCAAAGTACACGACATGGAAGATAGGCGGGCCTGCGGAACTGTTCGTTGAGCCGCGGGGAAAAGAGGCTCTCGCTCAAACGATCAAGCTTCTTTATGAGTATCGTCTTCCATGGCTGTGTATGGGGAGAGGCTCAAACATACTCGTGATGGATAAAGGGGTCCGAGGCGTAGTGATTCATTTGGCTGAAGGGTTGGATTACGCCTGCAGGGAGGGGGATTCCCTTGTTGCAGGCGGCGCCTATTCATTCATCAAGCTAGCTGTACTAGCAGGCAAAGAAGGCTTGACTGGTCTTGAATTTGCTGGCGGCATTCCTGGAACGGTCGGCGGGGCCGTATACATGAATGCGGGAGCACACGGGTCAGATGTGTCACGCATATTTGAATCAGCTGATATTGTACTGGATACAGGGGAATTGGTGACTTATCGCGTGGATGATATGCAATATGCGTACCGTCATTCCGTTTTGCACGGCCGATTAGGCATTGTTGCAGAAGCGAGGTTCCGTTTGGAGCATGGAGATCGCAAAGAGATTGCCGCTGTACTCGCTTCCTACAAAGAAAGACGATTGCGCACACAGCCTTTTTCTTCTGCTTGTGCAGGAAGTGTGTTTCGCAACCCTCCTGGAGATTATTCCGCTCGCTTGATTGAAGAAGCGGGCCTGAAAGGAATGAGAGCAGGCAGGGCCGAAGTTTCCACGCAGCACGCCAATTTCATCGTAAACACCGGGCAAGCAACAGCGCATGATGTGCTCACCCTTATGAAGCGCATTCAAGAGAGAATAAAGACGACCTACGGCATAGAGCTGATACCTGAAGTGATGGTGGTGGGTGAGCGGTAATCTCGGAGGTGATACATTGGATAAATTGGTGATTGAAGGTGGAAAGCCTCTTTCGGGAACCATACGGATCCATGGAGCAAAAAATGCCGCTCTGCCAATCATGGCGGCTGCCATCCTAGCGGATGGGGCAGTGCAGCTTCACAATGTACCTCATTTATTGGATATCGAGGTCATGTTGGACATCTTAAGAGGTCTTGGGTGCCGAGCGACACATGACGGGAATACCGTCGTGCTGGACAGTTCAGGACTTCGGACATCGCATATCCCGGAGGATTTGATGCGTCAGATGCGGTCTTCGATCTTCTTAATGGGGCCTCTTCTCGCGAAATACCACGAAGTGCATATTTATCAGCCGGGAGGCTGCGCAATCGGTGAGCGCAAGATTGATTTGCATCTTCGAGGCCTGCAAGCTTTGGGAGCGGAGATTGAGTATGCAGGCAGCCAATTGACCTGCAAGACAAAGCGTCTTGTCGGAGCGGACATCCATCTTGACTTCCCAAGCGTTGGGGCGACGGAAAATATTATGATGGCGGCCGTGCTGGCAGAGGGGATAACGGTCCTAACCAATGCCGCGCGCGAGCCGGAGATTATCGACTTGCAGAACTTCCTTAATCAAATGGGAGCTAATGTAAGCGGAGCTGGTAGCGATACGATTACGATTCATGGTGTGAAGGCCCTGCATGGGACAAAATATGAGATTATTCCGGATCGAATTGTCGCAGGCACCTTCATGATCGCAGCTGCGGCCACAAGAGGAGCTGTCACGCTTACGAATGCCTATTCCGAGCATCTTACCTCGCTCATTCACATTCTGCGCCGTGCTGGGGTGCAGATCGCTACCAGTAATGGTATAATTAACGTGACCAGCTTTGGAAGACCGAAAGCCGTTGAGCGGGTAGTGACTTCTCCTTATCCGGCTTTTCCGACGGATCTTCAATCTCAGCTTATGGTTCTTCTCGCTCTTTCGGATGGCGTAAGCGTGATGAAAGAGACGATATTCGAAGGACGATTTAAGCATGTGGATGAGCTGGGGCGTATGGGTGCAGACATTCGAGTCGATCTAAGCAGTGCTTATGTGCGAGGTGTGAACCAGCTGTATGGCACCACCGTTGAGGCAACCGACCTGCGCGCTGGAGCGGCGCTTGTGATAGCGGGCTTGGCAGCGGATGGACACACGGTTGTTGAGAAAGTTCATCATATTGATCGCGGCTATGACGGAATAGAGCATATGTTTACACGACTAGGGGCTCGTATAAAGCGTAACACTGCTGTGCCTAAGCTTGATTTGGCGAATGGGTAGCATCGAGTCCTCCATAGAGATAGTTTATGGAATGGTGAGCAAGGTATGAATAGATGGAACAGATGTCATCATTGATCCGTCCCCTCCAAGCGGAGGGGATTAGGCATATCATTAATCCTCGAAAAGGGAAGGGATGGGAGCGATTGCAAGTTAGAGCGATACCAACGCTGCCTACACAACCGCCCAAGAAGCGCAAAAGTAAACGAGTGATATGGATTATCGTTTTGTTATGTCTCGTATTGCTTGGCGTATTGTTCTTTCGTTCTCCGATCAGCAAGATCACAGATCTTCGATTTATTGGGAACACCATGGCAAGTGAGAAGCAGCTAAGCGAAGCGAGCGGACTAACCACGGGATCTCCATACTTCTTCTCTCAGGAGGAGGTTGCTGGAGCGATTCAGGCTAAGTATCCATTTATCCAATCGGTGCAGATGGAAAAGCATTTTCCAGGCAAGGTCACGATATATGTGAAGGAATTTGGGACAGTAGCGTACGAGCTTCAGACGGATGGACAAGTTCTGGCATGTCTTGAAAATGGCTCAACTGTTATTCTTAAGCAGGAAAAGCAGCTTGTATTGGAGAAACCTTTATTAACAAACTGGACAGACGCGAATGCAGAAGCCGTGAAGAAGCAGCTTTCTGTTGCATTGGCTTCCATTCCTGAGGGCCTGTTGGCCGACATCTCCGAGATTAAGTATGATCCATCCGATTCGTTTAACGATCGTGTGAAGATCTATACGAGATCCGGCTTTGAAGTGATTACGACAGTCTCCTTGCTGCCTGATAAGATTGCTTATTTGAGCGGAATTGTGGAGACACAGGAACCAGGTCGAATTACGATGCTTCAAGCAGACTCTTATATCTCTTATACGAACCTGCTAAAGGAAAATGACGGGGAATGAGGGGAAAAAAACTCTACTCATTATACGTAAAAAATGCTAGAATAAGTTTTATGGTATTTCAAGTCATAACCTACTAAATCTTGCATTTTCACCACCAATCATGTCGAATGTTAGCTATTGTTGACATGAAACAAAATTATTTGTAAAAAAAAGAGGGAATGACTCAGCTTTGTTGAATACATACAGAGGAATCCGGGGATACACATACCAATTTATTAGATATATGGGAGGTGCCACGGCTTGAGCAGCAATGACATCATTGTGAGTTTGGACATCGGTACATCCAAAGTGCGCGCTATAATCGGCGAGATTAACAACGGGACACTGCAAATTATCGGCGTTGGATCTGCTGAATCAGAAGGTATTCGCAAAGGTGCGATTGTAGATATTGACCAAACTGTGCAGTCTATTCGTAATGCCGTAGAGCATGCAGAACGCATGGTTGGTATTGAAATATCAGAAGTCTATGTGGGTATTACAGGTAATCATATCGGGTTGCAATCCTCTCACGGGGTTGTAGCCGTTTCTAATGAAGATCGTGAGATTGGTGAAGAAGATATTGTAAGAGTTTTGAAGGCAGCTGAAGTGATCGCACTTCCACCTGAACGTGAGATCATCGACGTGGTAGCCAAGCAATACGTAGTAGACGGGCTTCATGATATCCATGATCCTCGCGGCATGATTGGCGTACGCTTGGAAGTTGATGCGACTATCGTTACTGGTGCGAAGACGGGTATTCATAATCTGTTGAGATGTGTTGAAAAGGCAGGCCTCTATGTGAAGAATCTTATCCTTATTCCGATGGCTAGCGGTCAACTGGCTCTTTCGAAGGATGAGAAGATGGTAGGTTCTGTACTTGTTGATATCGGTGCAGGTGCAACGACAATCTCTGTCTTCCAAGATGGCACACTTGCAGCGACTTCAACGCTTCCAATTGGCGGCGACTTTGTTACGAATGACATCGCTTATGGTCTTAGAACGATGTCAGATCAAGCA
This sequence comes from Paenibacillus sp. 1001270B_150601_E10, assembly GCF_015558675.1. Lineage (GTDB taxonomy): Bacteria > Bacillota > Bacilli > Paenibacillales > Paenibacillaceae > Paenibacillus_B. Next base: position 477,574 of record NZ_JADMOL010000002.1, read on the forward strand.
GAGAAGATTAAGTTGAAGTTCGGCTGTGCATGGATCGACGATGCTGCTGAGGATGTTGTGTTTAAGGTTACACGCATTGGCAGCAATGTAGAGAAGGAATTCAATCAGCTGTTCCTTGCGAATATTATTGAACCTCGTGTTCAAGAAATCTTCCATCTGGTTAAAAATGAGGTGAAGCGTCTTGGCTTCACTGAGCTTCCTGGTGGTTATATATTGTCAGGTGGCACAGTTTCTATGCCAGGCGTTCTGAATGCTGCGCAAGCGGAGCTTCAGACCTCCGTTCGAATCGCGGTACCTGATTTTATCGGCGTTCGCGACCCAGGCTTTGTCAGTGGGGTTGGCGTGCTGCATCACGTTCTACGTTCTGTACGCCCCCGTGGAGGTTCTAGCAATAAGAAATCCGCGCCACGTAAGGCAGCTCCTGTGGAGACTACGACCAAGCCAGGCTTCATAGAAAAAATCAAGAATATGTTTAGTGAATTTATTTAAAATGGACAAATTGACCTCATGCCATCCATGCACAATGAAGGGGAGATGGAGTACTCATGTTGGAATTCGAATTCGAAATGGAATCATTAGCCCAAATTAAAGTAATCGGCGTAGGTGGCGGCGGAAGCAATGCTGTTAACCGTATGATCGATAATGGCGTTCAGGGCGTTGACTTTATTACCGTTAATACGGATGCTCAAGCACTTCATTTTGCGAAGTCTGAGCACAAGCTTCAAATTGGTGAAAAGCTAACTCGCGGGTTGGGTGCTGGTGCAAACCCGGAGGTAGGTAAAAAAGCGGCTGAAGAATCACGTGACCTCATCATGAGCACGCTGAAGGGCGCGGACATGGTCTTTGTTACCGCAGGTATGGGAGGCGGTACTGGAACAGGTGCTGCTCCAGTTATTGCCGAGATCGCTCGCGAATGCGGGGCTTTGACCGTGGGTGTTGTAACACGTCCATTCACCTTTGAAGGACGCAAGCGCTCAAGCCACGCTGAGCAAGGAATTGAAGCACTTAAAGAAAAAGTGGATACACTCATTGTAATCCCAAATGATCGTTTGCTTGAGATCGTAGACAAGAAGACGCCAATGCTTGAAGCATTCCGCGAAGCAGACAACGTTCTTCGTCAAGCGGTTCAAGGCATCTCTGACTTGATCGCTGTACCAGGTCTCATCAACCTTGACTTCGCGGACGTGAAGACGATCATGACAGAGCGCGGCTCTGCCCTTATGGGTATTGGTATCGCAAATGGCGAGAACCGTGCAGCGGAAGCGGCTCGCAAAGCGATTATGAGTCCGTTGCTTGAGACTTCAATCGATGGCGCTCGCGGTGTCATCATGAATATCACGGGTGGAACGAATCTATCCTTGTACGAAGTCAACGAGGCAGCAGAGATTGTTACCGAAGCTTCTGATCCAGAAGTGAACATGATCTTCGGTGCGATCATTGAGGAAAACATGAAGGACGATATCAAAGTAACGGTTATCGCAACAGGCTTTGAGAACAAGCCTATGCCTTCGATGAACCCAATGCGTCGCCCATCTGCGGCAGCCACTTCTGCACCAGAGACAAACGACATGCGCAGCAGCAATACATCCACACTTCGTCCGTTTGGCAACCAGCCTTCTTCGGATCAGTTGGATATTCCGACATTCTTGCGCAATCGTCCTCGCAATCATTCTAACGATTGATAGTGGCACATTTTCATCTGTAACAGGAACAACCAAAAGGGTTGTCTTACAGTCAAGGACTGTAAGGCAGCCCTTTTTTATTGCGCCTTAGAGAAAAAGTTCACAAACTGTGATTCAAATCCTGATTCGTTTTTGAAATGTCGATTAGGATAAGTGCATGACAAAAAACATCCACATTTCATTTGGAGGAATAGATGATGAATAAAGTGAAGCTTGCTGAAAATACCTACTGGGTAGGAAAGATTGACGATCGTGAAGTGCCGTTTCACCGCTTGATTCTTGCTAAAGGAACTACGTACAATGCCTACCTGTTGCACACTTCTAAACCAACTGTCATTGATACCGTTGATTTGGAATTCGGTCGTGAGTTCGTAGAGTACTTAAGCACGCATATTGATCCAAGCGAGATTCAATATATCGTGATTAACCATACAGAACCTGACCATTCTGGTGGTTTGGCTGCGCTGGCTGGCCGAGCACCGAATGCGACGATTGTATGCACGGAAATGGCTGTCGATGAGTTGAAAGAAATGTATAAGCTGCACCATCGCAACTTCTTGGTTGTAAGGGATGGAGATACGCTTGATATTGGTGGCAAGACACTGAAATTCAAAGAAACGCCTTACCTGCACACGGCAGAAACGATGATTACGTACTGCATGGAGGATAAGATGCTGTTCCCGTGTGATATCTTCAGCTCTCATGTTGCAACGGAGTCTTTGTTTGCGGATGAAGCGGGCTTCGATATTACAGAAGATTTCATTGGCTACTACAATGCCATTATTCATCCACACCGCCGCTATGTTCGCACGCTGATGAAGGCACTTGAAGAACTGGATGTGCAGATGATCGCTCCTTCTCACGGCTTTATTTTACGGACGGATATTGAGAAGTATATTGATCTTTATGACAAGCTGAGTGCCAATACGGTAGAAGACAAGCGCGTTACTATTATCTATACGACAATTAAAAATAATACGAAAAAAGTAGCCGAACAAATGAAGCGCATCTTTGAAGAAAATCAAGTTGAGGCACAAGTATTCAATGCAGATAAAGCAGAACAGGCAGAAATGATCGCAAGCATTCAAGCAGCTGATGCTGTATTGATCGGCAGCTCGACGAAATATGCAGATATGGTAGGCGGCTTGGAAGATCTATTGATTGCCATGAAGGATATGGATCTGGATGGGAAAATTGCAGCAGCTTTCGGCTCGTATGGCTGGAGCGGGGAAGCGATCGAAGTGATCCAAGATTATCTCATGCAAACCAACATGAACGTACAAAGCACTTCCAAAGTGATTAAGACTACGGGTATGACGCATGTGGAATTCCCTGTTCGCATTCGCTTTATGCCTAAAGGAGAGCAAACAAAGAAGATTGAGCATGCAACTGCTTTTATTACCGACCTGCTGCAAAGCGCGATCTAATCGTTTGAAGAGAAGGGGAGAATGATGAAGAAGAACTATTGCATTATCGGGACAGGCGTTGCAGCAGTGCACGCAGCTAAAGCGATCCGTGATCTGGATCCCGATGGACATATTGCGGTTTATGGAGCTGAGCAAGGACTGCCCTATAACCGGATTAAGCTCTCGAAAGACTTATTCGCTGATTTGCATAGTGAAAAAGTGCTCATAAAGAAAGGCAAATGGTATGACAAGCAGGGAATACAAGTATTCCCAAACACGAGAATAGAACGAATCGACATTGAACAACACACGCTTGTAACGGCTGCAGGCGAACGTCTTGATTATGATAAATTGTTAATTTGTACAGGGGCTAAGAACTGCAAGTTAACGATCAATGGAGCGGATAAGCAAGGAGTATTCAGCATTCGAGAACGTCATGAAGCGGATGCATTCAAAGCGTATATCGAGGATAAGCTGCACGTGGCTATCGTTGGAGGAGGTATTCAGGGATTAGAAACGGCTTGGTCACTTGCTAAAGCAGGCAAGAAGGTTACCGTCATTGAGGCCGCTCCGCGTTTGATGGCTCGCCAGTTGGACGAACGGGTCAGCAGTCGATTGAAAGAAACGATAGAAGCATGGGGAGCACAGGTGTATGTGCAGGCATCCATTCAGCAAATCGTTGGAGAAGAGTCCGTCACGGGAATCATGGTGAATAACGAAGTTATACCGTGCGATAGTGTCGCCTATGCTATCGGTGTTATTCCTAATCTAGACTTGGTTCTAGATATCGCAATAGAAACCAATCGAGGAATCGTGGTCAACGATCAAATGGAGACCTCGGGAACTGATATATATGCGGCCGGAGATGTGACCGAGTGGAGAAGTATCGTTGATGGCTTGTGGGACTGTGCGATGGAGCAAGGCAAGATTGCTGGCCACAATATGGCCTCAACAGAGGCAAGGGACTATCAAAGAGTAATTCCTCTAACGGTATTTAATGCTTTTGATCTGCCGATGTTCACAATGGGAGTAGTGGACGAATCCCAATGCGACATGACCATGATTGAGGAAGATGAGACTGGCAAATACACGCGCCTATTTATTAAGAATAATCAAATTGTAGGTGTCATCTCACTGGAATCAGTCGTTGCTGCTCAACCCTATAAGGCTGCAATCGATAGCCAGGCTTCAGTTGAAGGGCTAGCACTTCATCAATTAACCATTCAAGAGGTCATGAGGGCCATTAAGGATAGAGAATGTACAACTGTCAAATAAAAATCACTCTTTAGGAGGAAGCAATCATGAAAAAATATATTTGCATTCCATGCGGCTATATCTATAACCCAGCGATCGGAGATCCGGATGAAGATATTGAGCCAGGCACTGCATTCGAGGATCTGCCTGAGGATTGGGTATGTCCGGTATGCGGAGAAGGTAAAGATCATTTTGCAGTAGTTGAAGAAAATTAAGAATGGACCATTGCCATGGGGAGACGAATCGTCATTCCTATACGATGTGTTTCAAAACACAATGTATGGTGCTTCCCCGTGCTATCCTATTCTCATTGATATTCGTTATCATCATTGAAGGCATCTTACATTTTTAAATAAGGTGATACATGTATGAATGAGTCTAATTGCAACCATCATGGTCGTAAAACAATGCTTTGTCCATCCAAGGTTCCTATTTTTCAATCGTTGTCAGAAGAAGAAATCTTGAAGATTTCCCGTATGACCAGACATATTCGATATCATAAAGGACAGATGCTTCTTAACGAGGGCGAAAAGTCCGATAAGATGTTTATCGTCAACAGCGGCCAGGTAAAGGTATCCAAGTTCACGATGGAGGGTAAGGAGCAGATTCTTTATCTATTGACGAGTGGAGAGTTCTTTGGGGAACTGCATATATTTAATCCGGATGAAACGCATAATTTCAGCGTCTATGCCATTGAAGACACGGAAATCTGCGTGCTTACGAAAGAATCAATGGAACGAATGATGCATGATAACCCAGGGATCGCGATTAAGCTTCTAACGGCCGTAACAAAGCGTATGGCGCATATCGAGAACTTGGCTCAAAATTTGGCCACCAAGGATCCGGATGTTCGCATTGCGAATATGATTCTGGAGTTTTGCAGGAAGTTTGGCAAAAAGCATCCTGGGGGCGTTCTCATCAAGCTGCCAATTACCCGTGAGGGAATGGCCAGTTATGTTGGCGTCACTCGGGAAACGATCAGCCGCAAATTCAGCAACTTTGAGAAAAAGGGTCTCATCTCGCTGTCAGGCAATAAAATGCTTCTCGTAAAAGATCACGAAGCATTAAAGGAATATACTCAGTAATACCGTAAAGGGCTGTCCAACAGGGCAGCCCTTTGTGCTGTAATGCTATTTTCTATTCGATATTTGACGACATTACGTTTCTTGTCCGCTTGTACCGCTGTTATCCCGAATCTAGCGCTTATCCCGTCATTTTATCTTTATGTAAGTGCTTACAATGATGAATGCCATGACTTCCCTTGACGGTGTACGACAAAAAAAGTGGCAATCCTTGCCCAGCGTTAGACAGACTTCGTACCTCGCCACTCTTTATACTAGAGTTAATTCAAGAACGATTTCCAACCAATTAACTGGCGGTGGAAGAAGGAGGGAGAATATTGACCGTCATATATGCCGACCTCGTGCTAGGTCTTAATATCGTCTTGGATTGGACACTGCTTAGGATGACGGCAAGGCTGCGAGGTATTCGTCCCGAGCGATTCCGCATAGCAGGTGCTGCATTGATCGGTACCGTCTATGCAGGCGTCCTCTTTCTGCCCACAGTTCCTTTCTTGCTTACCATTGGAGGAAAAGTACTTATATCTATATGTATGCTGATGGTGGCGTTTGGATTTCACCAATTTGGATATTTCTTTCGTAACTTGTTAGCTTTTTACTTTAGCGCCTTCGTTATAGCCGGAGGAGCGATGGGAATACAGTACTTGCTGCAGGATGCTAGTCTATGGTCCGTATTTAGCAACACGGCTTCAGAGGGCGTGAGCGAGCGGATGAAGTTTGGCTCGGCACTCCTTATCATAGGACTTTGCTGTGCCTATGGTCTATACCGCATTGCTTGGGGACAGCAGAAGCAGCAATCGCAAATGAACACCTTCCTTGCGGAAGTCGAGATTGGAATAGGTGGACAGGTTTGCACCTGCAAAGGGCTGATTGATACGGGCAACAGCTTGAAGGAGCCTCTATCTGGAGCTCCTGTCATGATAACGGACGCCATGCTGTGGGACGGCATATTGCCTGCTTCGTGGATTACGGCCGTGCAGGAGGGCGATGTCTTAAACGGGCTGCAGCAAAGCGAAGATGACGGCAGCAGCGCAGTGGACGCAGGGAAGTTACGCATTATTCCTTACCGAGGGGTTAATGCAAGCACACAGTGGATGATTGGGTTTAAACCTGACTATATCAAAATTACACATGATGCTTCTGAATACAGGGTGGAGCATGCTGTGGTTGGCCTTGATAGCGGGCGGCTTTCCGCTGACCAGCAGTTCCAAGCCATTCTGCATCCCGACATGATTGATCCATCCTTGAAGACGGTGAGCACGCATAGCGGATCATCGGAGGCACTTGCAACGAAGGCATCTTAATTCATCAGGAGTAGAAAGGCACTCCTAATTATCTTTCTCTATTCAAACCCTAGGAGGTACAGCGATGCGAACGAAATGGAAACTGATCATGCAAATTCAAATGTATCGAATCTTGCTGCTTCTTGGTCTCAAGCGGGCAGATGTCTACTATATCGGAGGCAGTGAGGCTTTACCGCCGCCGCTAACTCGTGAGGAGGAGGAGTACCTGCTTGGCAAGCTTTCAAGCGGTGACAGCGCCATTCGTGCAATGCTGATTGAGCGCAATCTTCGCCTCGTCGTTTATATCGCCCGCAAATTTGAGAACACCGGGATTCACATTGAGGATCTAGTTTCTATTGGGGCGATTGGCTTGATTAAAGCGGTGAATACGTTTGACCCTGAGAAGAAGATCAAGCTTGCGACCTATGCCTCCCGCTGTATTGAAAATGAAATTCTGATGTATCTAAGACGCAATTCCAAGACGCGGACCGAGGTCTCTTTTGATGAGCCTTTAAATATCGATTGGGATGGAAATGAGCTGCTGCTGTCTGATGTGCTTGGGACAGAGAATGATACGATCTATAAAAATATTGAAGAGCAGGTTGATCGCAAGCTTCTTCATAAGGCTCTCGACAAATTGACCGACCGGGAGCGCGTAATCATGGAGCTTAGATTTGGACTATCAGATGGAGAAGAGAAGACGCAGAAGGATGTTGCCGACCTGTTGGGGATCTCGCAATCCTACATATCACGTCTTGAAAAGCGTATTATTAAGCGATTGCGCAAGGAATTCAATAAGATGGTGTGACGATGATGGATGCCTGCTGAATCATGATGGGATGGAATGACTTTCACAAGCAGGACGAGAAATGGCAAAGCGAGAAGGGACATTCTCTTGCAAGGCTTTGAATAACGGCTCTTTTCCTAGTGGAAAAAAGAAGAGTCTGCGGCACGCATGAGCCGCAGACTTTGCTGTGTATGGAATCTTTAATTTTTGATCAAATAGAGAGATTGGAGAGGGTTGGAAGACTTACCGTGAGCAGGAATAATTCGGGGTCCTGAGGAGATAATGAACATTAATGTTTCTCCTTGGGAGGTAATCACGAATGACCCGAAATAAAGTCGAAATTTGCGGTGTGGATACATCCAAGTTGCCTGTGCTCACGAATGCCGAAATGCGCGAATTGTTCGTGGCTCTTCAGGATCGAAACGAACTCTCAGCACGTGAGAAGCTCGTCAATGGGAACCTTAGGCTGGTGCTGAGTGTGATACAGAGGTTTAACAACCGCGGAGAGTTTGTCGATGACCTGTTCCAAGTAGGTTGTATTGGCTTGATGAAGGCCATTGATAACTTTGATCTCGGTCAAAATGTTAAATTCTCCACGTATGCTGTTCCAATGATTATAGGGGAGATTAGACGCTATCTTAGAGACAATAACCCGATACGCGTATCCCGAAGCCTTCGAGATATTGCGTATAAAGCGCTGCAGGTTCGCGACTCGCTGACAAATCTGAATTCCCGCGAACCGACGATTCACGAAATTTCCGAGGCGTTGAACGTTCCTAAGGAGGACGTTGTATTCGCTCTAGATGCCATCCAAGATCCAGTGTCCCTCTTCGAGCCGATCTATCATGATGGAGGAGATCCGATCTATGTGATGGATCAGATCAGCGACGACAAGAACAAGGACGTGTCTTGGATTGAGGAGATTGCGCTTCGCGAAGCGATGCATAAGCTGAACGATCGAGAGAAGATGATTCTGTCGATGCGCTTCTTTGAAGGGAAAACCCAGATGGAGGTTGCAGAAGAGATCGGCATATCGCAAGCACAGGTCTCGCGCTTAGAAAAGTCAGCTATTAATCAAATGCAGAAGCATGTGCGCACTTAATTGAACATGTAAGGGAGCTGCATTGCCCACAGATAGGAAGGCCGGCGCTGGTTGCGCCGGCCTTTTCCTTATGGATAGCCATTCCATAAAGCTAGAAAAAGGTTGCCCGCCCGCTCTACAGGTTCGTACGCATTTAAGGTTAAGTTCAGGGCTTATTGTTCAGGGGCACACATATACTGATTCTAAGAATGATACGAGAATCGTGAGGCAATCCATTTTAACGGACAGGGTGGCGATCACTTTGAAAATATCGGACTTTCAAACCAAGGATGTCATTAACATTATCGATGGGAAAAAGCTCGGACAGATCAGCGATCTGGAGCTTGATTTGAAGCAGGGACGAGTAGATGCTATCGTAGTACCCAACTATAGCAAATTCCTTGGCATCTTTGGCGGCGGAACCGAGCTCGTGATTCCTTGGCGCAATATTGTAAAGATCGGTGAGGATGTGGTGTTGGTGAAGATGGAGGAGCCTCGTCCGCCGCGGCTGGAAGAACCAGAGGCTGCGCTGACGACGTATCGTCCGTAGGCGAGAGCCTTCCTCATATGTTACACTGGAGATGAGGTGAGAGCATGGAACCATTTGAACAGACTAAACTTCAAGCCGGGGACGGCTGTTATATAACTGCGTTGCTGCTAAAGAAGTGGACGGAGAATGTTCCTGGATTAACGGCAGGCTATACAACAAGACAAGGCGGAGTAAGCGAGGCTCCCTATGATTCCATGAACATGGCTCTTCATGTGAATGATGATCCTAAGCATGTGATGCGCAATCGCGAGCTGCTGGCAAGTGCTGTAGGGCTTCCTTTTGATTCGTACACCTGTGCCGAGCAGGTTCACAGCAATCATGTACATATCGTTAACCTCACGGATCGCGGCAAGGGCAGAAGCCTTCGAGAGGATGCGATTCAGGATGCCGATGCACTGGTTACTAAAGAAGAGGGGCTGCTTCTCAATTCGTTTTATGCAGATTGTGTCCCTCTTCTGTTCGTAGACCCCGTTCAGCGGGTGATTGGTCTTGCACATGCGGGCTGGAAGGGCACCGTGCTTGGCATTGCCATGAAGACGGTGGAACGTATGAAAGAGAGCTTTGGAAGCGATCCTAATACTATTCTTGCAGCGATCGGACCCTCTATTAGCTCTTGCTGCTATGAAGTGGACGAGCGGGTGATTGCGCCTGTGAAGGAACTGCTCAGTGCGCATTCAATTTCGGAAGAAGGAATCCTTAAGCCATCGCAGCAAGGTCGAGCCATGCTTAATTTGCGAGAAATCAATCGAGAATTGCTGCTCAAAGCAGGAATTTTGGCGTCTCATATCGAATGTACTACTTGGTGTACCAGCTGTCATTCCGAGCTTTTCTTCTCACATCGCAGAGATGGGGGCAAGACAGGCCGCATGGCAAGCTGGATTGGTTGGAAGAAGGGATGAAAAGATGACATTAGAACAACGCATTCAAGACGTGGAAGCGAGAATAGAAGCTGCATGTGAACGAAGCGGTCGCAAGCGTCAAGATGTGAATGTGATTGCAGTAACGAAGTATGTATCATTGGAATCAACAGGATCGGCAATTCGTGCTGGCCTGACACAAATAGGCGAGAACCGTTGGCAGGATGCCGAGGCGAAGTGGAACGCCTTTCACGATCAGGCGACCTGGCACTTTATCGGTTCCTTGCAATCCAACAAAGCAAAAGAAGTAGTCGGCAGATTTGCTTATATCCACTCGTTAGATCGCCTCTCTCTTGCGAAGGCGATTGATAAGCAGGCAAAGGAGCTTGAAGTTAAGGTGCCTTGCTTTGTTCAGGTGAACGTTTCTGGAGAAGAAAGCAAGCAGGGCTTAGCGCCGTCAGAGGTCGCTGACTTTTTGCAGCAGCTAAAGCAATATTCTCATATTCAACCGATTGGGTTGATGACGATGGCTCCTTTCGAAGCAGAGCCTGAAGAGACAAGACCTGTATTCCGCGGGCTTCGCGAGCTGAGAGATGAACTGAACCGTACGTGTGAATTGGAACAACCGCTAACTGAATTGTCAATGGGAATGTCTAATGATTTTGAAGTCGCCATTGAAGAAGGGGCAACTTGGGTTCGGCTTGGCTCTATCCTGGTAGGGAAGGAAGGGGAATAGCATGGGTGTAATGAACCGTTTTTTGAATTTTATCGGCATGCAGGATGAGGAAGAGTATACGGAGCGGGAGAAGGTTGCTCAGATGGATGAATATGAGGCTGAACCGGAACCGACCGTATTTGAATCTCGCAAGGCAACAAAGGGGTCTAATATTGTGAGCATTCATTCCCAGAAGGCGTCTAAAATGGTTCTATACGAGCCGAGATCCTATGATGAAGCGCAGGAAATAGCGGATCATATTCGCAATCGCCGCTCGGTTGTTATTAATTTACAACGCATTCGCAGCGATCAAGCGCTTCGGATTATCGATTTTTTGAGTGGAACCGTGTATGCTTTAAGTGGGAACATTTCTAAGATAGGAAGCAATATCTTTTTATGCGTGCCTGAGAATGTTGAGATTCAGGGCTCTATTACGGAAATGTTTGCAGAGGAAGATCACAATCGAATGAGGTGAACCATGTTACAAAGTCAAATTGTGACTTATCTGAACTATTTGTTTCAAATTTATTGGTGGATGATCATTATTTATGTGCTGATGTCTTGGATTCCAAATGTAAGATCCAGCTTTATTGGTGAAATCCTTGGCAAGCTGGTTGAACCGTACTTGTCCATATTCCGACGCTTCATCCCGCCAATTGGGGGTATGCTGGACATTTCGCCGATCATCGCGTTGTTTGTACTTAACTTCGTCCAACTTGGTTTAATTACGGTTGTACAAACCATCTTAGGATAGAATACGCTGGAGAATGAAGCTATGTCCATGGATTCGATAATGGTCCATTTCCATCCCGATGAACGCGTCTTCGTTGATCGTGCGATGGACTGGGTTAATCATGCCGCGGAGAATCATGAAGTCCGACTGACTGACTTTTTAGATCCGCGGCAAGCATACATATTGCAGACGCTTGTGAATCGAAACCCTGACGTCCATATGAGGCTTGATGGAGGATCGGTGAACGCAGAGCGTTGCCGTGCGATTGTTGCACCGGATTATGTCTATCTGGATGGAGAAGAGATGGACATGCAGGTGCTTTCTATTCATTCGCGTGATCAAAAATTTGCTGCTCTTGAGCACAGTGATTATATGGGAGCCGTTCTTGGCCTTGGGATTAAAAGGGACAAGATCGGCGATATCCATGTGTCAGAAGAAGGCTGCCATGTTGTCGTAACTGCTGATATCGCACCTTTTCTCGATACGCACTTAAGGCAAGTGCATCGCGTTCCTGTGATGACAGAGCTGCTCCCCGTTGAAGAGCTTCGTGCCATGAGCACTTCCTTCCAAATGCTGAATCTGTCCGTTGCTTCCATGCGCCTAGACGGCATCGCAAGCGACGTATTTCGACTCAGCCGTACTAAAATTGTCCAGCCGATCAAAGCAGGCAGGTGTAGAGTGAACTGGAAGAATGAAGAGGATCCATCCACGATCCTACGCGCTGGCGACATCGTATCTTTAAAGGGATTTGGACGGTTTAAAGTCATCGAGATCGAAGGCGTAACGAAGAAGGGACGAATGCGAGTAAGCGTGGGGATTTATGCATAAGCTGAAAGTAGAATTCGGCTTTGGTGACAAAGCAGGAATTAAGTCCGTTCTTGTCGAATAATCGTAGAAAAACATCCAAATGAGCTCGTACAATTCTAGGGAGGTGTGATAATATGCCATTGACACCATTGGACATACATAATAAGGAGTTCAGCCGCAAGCTGCGCGGCTATGACGAAGATGAAGTAAATGAATTCCTTGATCATATCATGAAGGACTTTGAAGCGCTGATTCGTGAGAACAAAGAGATTCAGAATCACAATAAGCTTCTTCAGGAAAAGCTCGATCATTTTGCGAACATTGAGGAAACGCTCAGCAAGACGATCATCGTTGCCCAAGAAGCTGCGGATGAAGTGAAGCACAATGCGAAGAAGGAAGCACAGCTAATCTTGAAGGAAGCAGAGAAGAATGCGGATCGTATCGTGAATGATGCGCTTGCCAAGTCTCGCCGAATCTCAATTGAAGTCGAAGAGCTTCGCAAGCAGGCTTCGATCTATCGCGCTCGCTTCCGCACCTTAGTGGAAGCACAGCTTGAGCTGCTGAGCCAAGATGGCTGGGATCAACTGGAGCAGGTAGAGCTAAAAGAATTGATTTAATCATAGGCGTGTATCAGGTTTGACTTTTTTCTGAAAACACGTTATAACTAGGTATAATTCAATCATATTGGATAACATCCATGAGGGGAACGCGCCATTGTGTTTATGTTCGCCAGAGAGTCGGGGTAAGCTGAGAACCGATGATCATAGCGCATTTGGACATCATCCCTGAGATATTAAGCTGAACGTACTTGGCTTCGTCAAGCTGACCTGCCTTGTATCTTAAGCTTGATCGGCTCCCGCCGTTATACGGGTGCATTCCTTGGATTAAGGAGTGTAACAGAGTGCCGCGTGAAGACAAAGAAGGTGTGTAATCGCCGATGTCTACATGAGTCATGCGGAACAAGGGTGGTAACGCGAGCAAGCCTCGTCCCTTTATTGGGACGGGGTTTTATTTGTTTATAGAGAGCTGAAAGGACTGAGAGTAGTGAAGAAGGTTGACGTGAGAGAAAAGGCTCGCGATCGTGAGCTGCGCGTGCTGCGCAAGTGGAATGAAGAGGATACCTTTAAAAAAACGATGGAGTCCCGCGAGGACAAGCCAAACTTCGTGTTCTATGAAGGACCGCCTACAGCAAATGGTGCTCCGCACATTGGTCACGTGCTAGGCCGCGTTATTAAGGACTTTATCGGACGTTATAAGACGATGTCCGGTTATCGAGTTGTTCGTAAAGCGGGCTGGGATACGCATGGTCTCCCGGTTGAGCTTGGTGTTGAAAAGCAACTTGGCATTTCCGGCAAGCATGAGATTGAGAACTACGGCGTTGAGGCATTTGTTCAAAAATGTAAAGACAGCGTATTCGAATATGAGCATAAGTGGCGTGAGCTGACAGAAGCGATCGGCTACTGGACAGATATGGACCATCCTTATATCACGCTTGATAATCGTTATATCGAAAGCGTGTGGAACATTCTCGCCACGATTCATGACAAGGATCTCCTGTATCGTGGACATCGCGTAAGCCCATATTGTCCTTCCTGTCAGACCACTCTTAGCTCTCACGAGGTGGCGCAAGGATACGAGACGGTGAAGGATCTTTCAGCGACAGTCAAATTTACGCTTCGTGACAGCGGTGATCATGTGCTGGCTTGGACGACAACGCCATGGACGCTGCCTTCCCACGTTGCACTTGCGATGAACCCAGAGATGGATTATGTTCGCGTGAAGCAGGGTGAAGAAGTATTCATCGTTGCAAAGAACTTGGCAGATGATGTGATGGCTGAAGGCTACGAAGTATTGTCGACGCACAAGGGCTCAGAATTTATCGGAAAGAGCTATGAGGCTCCATTCCCTTATGTCGTTCCTGAAAAAGGCCACTATATCGTAGGCGCTGACTTCGTTACGGATTCAAGTGGTACAGGTATCGTTCATATGGCGCCTGCGCACGGTGAAGACGACTATCGTGCGATCCGCGACAATGGCTTGAGCTTCATTAGCGTTGTAGATGCTAGCGGCAAATTTACAGCGGAAGTCACAGACTTTGCTGGCCGCTTTGTGAAGGATTGCGACATCGATATCGTGAAGATGCTTTCCGAGAGAGGCAAGCTGTTCAGCAAAGAAAAATATGAGCACAGCTATCCATTCTGTTGGCGCTGTAAGTCACCATTGCTGTATTATGCAACAGAATCTTGGTTCATTAAGACCACAGCGGTTAAAGAACAATTAATAGAAAATAATAAAAAAGTCAACTGGTACCCTGCCCACATTCGTGATGGACGCTTTGGTAACTTCCTGGAAGACTTGATTGATTGGAACATTTCACGTAACCGCTACTGGGGTACACCGCTTAACGTATGGGTGTGCCAATCCTGTAATGGGGAGTTCGCTCCACACAGCCATGAGGAACTGCGCGCACGGTCGATAGAACCTATCAGTGAAGACTTAGAACTTCATAAGCCATTTGTCGATGAAGTGAAGCTATCCTGCCCGCATTGTGAAGGCGGCGTAATGGAGCGTACTTCCGAAGTAATTGATGTATGGTTTGACAGCGGATCGATGCCGTTTGCTCAATATCATCACCCATTTGGCGATGAGAAGACATTCCAAGAGCAATATCCAGCAGATATGATCTGTGAGGGTATCGACCAGACTCGTGGCTGGTTCTACAGTTTGCTTGCTGTATCTACGCTCTACAACGGACAGGCGCCATACAAATCGGTTATCGCCACAGGCCACATTCTAGATGAGAACGGGCAAAAAATGTCCAAGTCGAAAGGGAATGTAATCGACCCGTGGGATATTATTAATGAGTTCGGCACCGATGCATTCCGTTGGGCGCTTCTTTCTGACAGCGCACCGTGGAACTCGAAGCGCTTCTCGAAGCAAATTGTAGCTGAGGCGAAATCTAAAGTCATCGATACGCTTGTCAATACACATGCCTTCTATACGCTGTACGCGCTTATTGACAACTACGATCCGAGTGCATACCCGGAACGTGCTTCTGAGAACAAGCTGGATCGTTGGATTCTGTCTCGCCTGAATTCTTTGATCACGACTGTAGCAAAAGGACTTGAAGCAAATGACTTCTTGAATCCTGCTAAAGCGATCGAGAACTATGTAGATGAGCTCAGCAACTGGTATATCCGCCGTTCTCGCGACCGCTTCTGGGGAAGCGGCATGACAGAGGATAAGCTGTCTGCTTACCAAACCCTTCGTCAGGTGCTCTTAACGCTATCTAAGATGATTGCTCCATATGCACCAATGATTGCTGAGGATATCTATGGCAACCTTGGCGGAAGCATGGAGAGCGTGCACCTTGATCAATATCCTCAAGCGGATGCATCGGCTATTGACGAGGAGCTTGAGCGTGACATGGAGACCGCTCGTCAGATCGTTGAACTTGCTCGCAACGTACGTAACGAGACAGGAATCAAGACTCGCCAACCGCTTTCGGAGTTGATCGTGTCGATGGATCAAGAGTTTGACCTCGCTGGCTATGAGGAGGTCATCAAGGACGAGATCAACGTGAAGAGCATTGTTGTGGAAACGAGCGACAGCGGATTCGTTGATTTCAACTTGAAGCTGAACCTCAAAGTTGCGGGTAAGAAGTTCGGCAAAAATGTAGGTCCGCTCCAGCAAGCGCTCCGCACATTAAGTGCAGAAGAAGCACGTCAAGTCGTTGAGCAAGGCTTGTTCACCTTCACCAATACTGAAGGCGAAGAGCTTCAGGTGACGGAAGAAGAGCTTCTCATTGAGAAGAAGGCGAAAGAAGGCTTTGCTTCTGCTTCTGGCTATAAGCTGACGGTAGCTCTGAACACGGAGATCACGCCTGAGCTTGAGCAAGAAGGTTGGGTACGCGAGGTCGTACGTGTGATTCAAGATACACGTAAGAAGCTGGACTTGCCGATCGAGAAGCGTGTAGATATTGTTCTTCATGTCGATGGAGAGCTCAAGACAGCCATTGAGGCATTTGAAACGACACTGCGTGACAATGTTCTTGTCTCGGAGTTGACTTTTGGTACTGTGGATAACATGGAGAAGATTGAGCTTGGTTCAAAAGTTATCGAGCTTGCGATCCGCTAATATGCAAGTGATGGGACAGTGAAGAACTTGCTGGCCTTCGAATGTAAAATGGTGGATTGGGTCACACTACGTGTAGACACAGCAGGATAAGGTTTATGTGATGCATTCATGAAGAGTGGGAGAGCGTTGACCAGATGCGAAATTTCAACTTCGCACCAGGTCACGCTCTTTTTGCAGAAGACGGTTGTCCAAGTTGGGAGTGAGATGGTTGAGTCAACGAAAAGATCAAATCAAGATTAAGCCAACCCCTGATGAAATACCGAAAAAACAAGAGATTCAGACCAAGACAGATCAAGAACTGCTGCATGAAACGTACACTTTGACGCAGCAGCTTGCTTGGACGCTGGAGAAATCCCGTATTCGTGAGTATAATGAATTGCTGCTTAAGCCAGGCAGGCTTATCTGGGTGAACCTGCTTGGAGGCATGGCTCGCGGCGTTGGGATTGCGATCGGTTTGACGGTCATTACCGCGACTTTGCTTTATTTTCTACAAATGCTTGGTGCACTTAATTTGCCTATTATTGGTGATTATATCGCGGATATTGTTCGTATCGTTCAGAAGCAGCTGGACTCCAGCATGTATTAGTGATCGAGATCTTCTACAACAGTATCAGGTTCTAACAAATGTTCGCCTTCGCCTTCATCCATGTATTGTTGATAGTGATGATTGCGTACAATGGTGACATGCCGACCTGTAATGTCTGTGGCAACGAAAGTCTCATACGTCTCGACAAACCCATCAAGCTCATCTGAAGCTTCAATATGCAGGTCATCGTAGCTGTCAATATTATTTTCTTCGTGAAGAGCAGGTGTGTTTGAATTGCCCCAGGACTCGACGATCTGCCATGCATCTTCGCCATCAAAGCCGGTTTGGTCGTTCTCATCCAGACTGGTTCTGCCAAAGGGCGGATATAGGAACTCCTCTTCTACTGGACGATTGTTGGAAACGGCTTGTTCAGGGCTATGCTCGACACAAAACATTGTTTCAGGAATAGCATCAAGACGTTCAAAGGGAATCTCTTTTCCGCAAACGACGCAGGTGCCGTATGTTCCCTTATCAATGAGCTTCAGAGCCGTATCTATACGTTCAAGCTGCGTTTCATGGTGCTCATTCAGGGCAATGTCTTTACCGCGCTCGAACATTTCAGTACCGACATCACCGGGATGGTTGTCTATTGGGGAAAGCTCGCCTGTAGATTCACGCAAACTGTTCTCAAGCCCATAATGATCAGATTGCTGAAGGCGTTGTTCATAATCGCTTTTCATTTCCATTAAGCGTTTGCTTAGTGATTGAAGCTGCTGAGAAGTTAGATGAGGCATAATGATTTCTCCTTCCTAACGCGCATGCGAATGACATCTTGTTACGATATAGCATGCTCGGAATACAAAAATAATGACATGGTAAATCAATGATGGCTCAAATTGGACGTTAATTTTGAACTTGTGATACAATGAGCGAGTTAACATATAGAGGAGAAGTTCGATAAAGAGGTGACTTTAAGCCAGTGTGGTATTATGGGATTGCTTTAATTGTATTCTTATTGGATCAAGGAACGAAATGGCTGGTAGCGAATCGGATGGAGCTTCACCAGGAAATTTCGGTAATTGGAGACTTTTTCTTGATCACCTCTCATCGTAATCGGGGAGCAGCATTCGGAATTCTGCAGGAACAACGCTGGTTCTTCATCGTTGTAACGATCATTGTGGTTGCGGGATTAATATGGTATCTGCAGAAGATTCGCCATGAAAAGAGCAAGATCTTGCCGATTGGACTGTCTCTTATCCTTGGGGGAGCGATTGGGAATTTCCTAGACCGCTTGCTCTTTGGAGAGGTTGTCGATTTCCTTATGTTTAATTTCGGCAGCTACACTTTCCCGATCTTTAACGTAGCAGACAGCGCCATTTGTATTGGGGTAGGACTTGTCCTATTGGATACGATTCTTTCCGTACGCCAAGAGAAATTAAGCGAGCAACAAGAAGGGAAATAAGGAATGATGAATCAAGAACATTGCTCAAACAGCATGTCTGAAGAACAAGAGACGCAGTCATGGGTTGTCACGGAGCAATTTGCAAAGGAACGTATTGATAAGTATATTACAGAGTCGATTGAGGAGGAAGTGTCTCGTTCTCAGGTTCAATTATGGATCAAGGATGGACATGTTAAAGTCAATGGTGCTGCTGTAAAACCAAACTATAAATGCACAGTGGGAGACCTGATCGAGCTTGAGATGCCTGATCCTGAAGCTGTCGATATCGTGCCAGAACCCATTGAGCTTGACGTTTATTTTGAAGACGCTGATGTCATCGTGATTAACAAGCCTCGCGGCATGGTTGTGCACCCCGCCCCTGGGCATTCCTCTGGAACCGTTGTCAATGCATTGATGTATCATTGCAAGGACCTGTCTGGAATTAATGGGGAGCTTCGCCCAGGTATCGTGCATCGTATTGATAAAGATACCTCAGGCTTATTAATGGCAGCAAAGAATGACCGTGCGCATGTGTCACTGGCGGAGCAGCTTAAAGAGCATTCCGTGCTGCGCAAGTATGTTGCTGTTGTACACGGCAATCTGCAGCATGATCAAGGGACGATTGATGCACCCATCGGACGTGATGAGCATGACCGCAAGATGTATACCGTAACAGAGCGCAACAGCAAGCATGCGGTTACTCATTTTAAGGTTCTAGAGCGCTTTGGCGATGCCACTCTGGTTGAACTGCAGCTGGAAACAGGACGTACCCATCAAATTCGGGTACATATGAAATTTATCGGGCACCCACTGGTAGGCGACCCCATGTATAGTCGAGTAACGAAAAGTCTTAAAATGGAGGGTCAGGCCCTTCACGCGAAGACGCTTGGCTTTAAGCATCCAGCAACGGGAGAGCTGATTCAATTTGATGCTCCAATCCCGGAGGATATGGAATATTTATTGATGACGCTGCGTAATCGATAAGTTACCGTTTCAGGCGATATTAATATCTAATTTCAATGGGATAATTGTTATATCATTGAACGAAATAGTGGATAAAAGAAAAAGCAGAAGGTCCTGTAGAATCGACTGGTTGAACGAACAACTTCGATTATAAGGATTCTTCTGCTTTTTGATTTGCGCGGAAAATCAGCAGTTTTGGAAGGATACGCGAGAGATTATAATACACATGATCCCAGTATGATCTGTGCAGCTAGTACAAATCATTGCTTATATCGTCCATTCATGAATCCATGTGAATCCTGCATAGTAAAGCTATGTAGTGTGGATGTGAAGGAGGATGTATATGAGCGTTGAACAATATCAAGAAACCTATATCCAGCAGGTGTTCGCGGATCGCATTGGGGGCGTGAACTATGGCAAGGATACGAACATTTATAAATTTGAAAAAATCAAGCGCGCCAAGGCAGCGGCAAAGCAAGCTTTTCCTAACGTCGAATTGATCGATATGGGCGTAGGGGAGCCTGACGAGATGGCAGATGCAGGCATCGTTGCCAAGCTTGCTGAAGAAGCAGCCAAGCCAGAAAACCGCGGATACGCAGACAATGGAATTCATGAGTTCAAAAGAGCGGCTGCACAATACTTGGCAGACGTGTTCCAAGTGGGAGGCATCGATCCGGATATAGAGATCGTTCACTCGATCGGCTCCAAGCCAGCTCTAGCGATGCTGCCTTCTTGCTTTATTAATCCAGGTGATGTCACGATCATGACAGTGCCAGGCTATCCTGTCCTTGGTACACATACGAAGTATCTGGGTGGAGAAGTATACAACATCCAATTAACGAAGGAAAATAACTTTCTGCCGGATCTTGATAGCATTCCAGCTGAGATCTGCCAGCGTGCTAAGCTTCTTTATCTGAACTATCCAAACAATCCCACAGGAGCAGCTGCAACGACTGCGTTCTTTGAAAAGGTTGTAGCATGGGCAAAGCAGCATCATGTCATCGTGGTGCACGATGCGCCTTATGCAGCTCTAACGTATGATGGAGAGAAGCCGCTCAGCTTCTTGAGCGTTCCTGGCGCCAAGGATGTAGGTGTTGAGCTTCATTCCCTGTCCAAGTCCTACAACATGACGGGCTGGCGTATCGGATTCGTCGCAGGTAATCCACTTGTCGTCAAAGCTTTCAGCGATGTGAAGGACAATAACGACTCTGGTCAGTTTATCGCGATCCAGAAGGCTGCTATCTATGGCCTTGAGAATCCGACGATTACAGAAGCCATTGCGGAGAAATATTCCCGCCGTCATAATCTGCTTGTGAGTGCCTTGAATGAAATTGGCTTCCATGCGGAGAAGCCTAGAGGCTCCTTCTTCCTGTATGTAGAAGCGCCTAAAGGTGTAGTAAACGGTCCAACCTTCGACTCAGCCGAAGCGTTTTCTCAATACCTCATTCGCGAGAAGCTGATTTCTACTGTGCCTTGGGATGATGCAGGTCACTTCATTCGCTTCTCCGTAACCTTCCAAGCGAAGGGACTGGAGGAAGAGAAGCGCGTGATTGAGGAACTGAAGCGTCGTTTGACAGACGTTCAGTTTATATTCTAGTTTGTGATAAATAAGCCTTATATCGAAGCCCTGTAAGCAGTCGTCTTGCAGGGCTTTGTTGTGCAGAAAGAAACCCCCAGTTAGACTGGGGGTTCATAAGTGCTTTTAACGATGTAAAACGTTTAAACTTTGTGACTATAATGAAATTAGTAAAAGTTTAAGTATACGCCGGCAATGCCAGTCCACTGATTGGTCCATACATTTACCGTATACGTATCATAAGGAAGGTTGTTCAGGCTGCCAGATGGAGATTGAGAGATGCCGTTTGAATAAATGATTTGGCCAGCGCTATTCCTAACTTCATATTGATACCAGAGCACAGGCCCATATTCAGGAGGAGCCATGCTGTAGGCATCAACATAAACAGAGAGTCTTCCTTGACCAGCAATTGATTTCGTAATTTGTGCAGAAGTAGAATAGGAATGAGCAGGTACTTTCTGTGCAGAAGCGACAGACACGGGTAAAATCGCCATCAATGCTGCCACAGTTAACATGAGCGACAACCATTTTCGTTTCATCATCTCTCACGATCCTTTCCTTCAAATAGGATGATCCTCGTGCTAAATCCAAGATGCAGGTAATCCTTCTTCTACATTCTCCCTCCCTGCTCTTTTTATTGCATTCTAGCTGCTCTATGAAAAGGGCTATGCACTGTGAGCGTAACATGAAGATCGATATTGTGTAAATAGTACTAAATATATAAATTAATGTAAATTATAATGAGGGACAAGCTGAATATAAAGGTTTAACGTTGATTTAGAGTTTTAGAATTAGAATGAAAGCTTTGTCTTGACATCGGATGGTTGTAATGGGATAATCCTATTAAACGCATATTGAGCCTTTAAATCAGTCCAGAGAGGCTGGCAAGGTCACGCTCGGAAGCGAACGGTTAAGCGAGCAGATAGGGATATCCGATGATACGAGAGATCATGGATCGACGCCCAGAATATCTGTCGCAACTCTACCCGACTTTTGATGAGAACATGGGAGGTTTGGAATCATACCTTCGTGGCATCTTAAGGGATGAGTACACCCGATTCGCATGATATTACGCAGACAATCCTTGCCATTAGGCAAGGATTTTTTTGTGTAATCATACACGACAGACGTGATTAAAGGACTTCGATACATGTGAACTAGGCTTCAAATGCGATTGCAGTAAATACCAAAGTTGAACACAGGAAGGGAGGACGTGCAGTGAGTATGGCAGACTACAATGTCATTATGGATGAAGCGGCGGTACGAAGAGCGCTGACCCGAATTGCACACGAGATTCTAGAGCGTAACAAGGGGATCGAAGGATGTGTGCTCGTTGGGATCCGAACAAGAGGAATTTATTTAGCGCAGCGCATCGCTGAGCGAATCCAGGCTATTGAAGGTGTCAGCATCCCGGTTGGCGAGCTCGATATCACACGATACCGTGATGATCGCAAAGTGGTTGAGCAAGATAGTGCGACAGTGCCTGGGGAAGCTTACCCGATCGAAGGCATGAAGGTGATTCTTTGCGACGATGTACTCTACACAGGCAGAACGATTCGAGCAGCAATGGATGCAGTCATGGATCACGGCCGACCTGCAATGATTCAACTTGCGGTACTTGCGGATCGCGGTCATCGAGAATTGCCGATACGCCCAGATTATGTTGGCAAGAATGTGCCGACATCGAAATCGGAAGAGATTCAAGTCTTCTTCCAAGAGGCAGACGGCGTCGATGAAGTTCGAATTTCGCATAACAGGGGGTAGTACACCATGACTATGGTCCGTTTGTCAAAAACGACGAAGGAACGCAGCTTGCTTGGACTAAAAGACCTGAGCCGTGAAGAGATTACATTTTTGCTTGATCGTGCGGCTTATTGGCAGCAGCAGAAGGAAAAGGTAAGCCATACGCTCGAGCATAAGTTTGTCGCGAACATGTTTTTTGAGAACAGCACGCGTACACGCAACTCCTTCGAAGTAGCTGAGAAGAGACTTGGCATGGAAGTTGTGAACTTCTCGGCTGAGAATTCCAGTGTGGAAAAGGGAGAATCGATCTATGATACGGTTCGCACCTTGGAATCGCTGGGCATGGATGCAGGGGTTATTCGTTTAAAGCCAGTAGGGCTTCTGCAAGAAATCGCGGAACGGGTCAACATGCCGCTCATTAACGCAGGAGATGGCAATAACGAGCATCCTACGCAAGCGCTGCTTGATTTGTATACGATGCGCAAGGAATTTGGAAGCTTGGATGGCTTAAGCGTATCGATCGTTGGAGATGTCGAGCATAGCCGCGTCGCTCGTTCGAACCTGTGGGCTCTTCAAAAGTTCGGAGCGAAGGTGAACTTCTGTGCTCCAGAGAACATGCGGACGCATGATTTGGACGTTCCTTATGTATCCTTCGACGAGGCTCTAAAGGCGGATGTCGTCATGATGCTTCGCGTACAGCTTGAGCGCCATGAGAGCTGCAGCTTATTCTCTTCCATTGAGGAGTACCGCAAATCTTACGGACTAACAGCATCGCGAATGAATCAGATGAAAGATCATGCGATCATCATGCACCCGGCACCGGTCAATCGCAACGTGGAGATCGATGATGAGCTGGTTGAGTGCAGCAGATCGAGAATTTTCACACAGATGAGCAACGGTGTGCCTGTACGGATGGCGGTCATGGAACGCGCGCTGCGCTAAATCGATAGATTCGGATAACATCCATATAGAATATGAAAAAAATCTGGGGATCGCGTCAAAAGCGCGTGAACCACTTGGCGGAGAGGGGAAAAGTACAATGTTGATACTTGCTAATGGACGTGTACTAAATGAACAAGGTCATCTGATCGAGGCAAATGTATGGGTAGAGGACGGTGTGATCCGCCGCGTGACGGATTCGAACGCAGCTCTTCCTGAGGGTGCAGAAGTGATCGACGTAGCGGGTAAATTTGTCTCGGCAGGATTCATCGATATGCACGTTCACCTTCGCGAGCCTGGATTTGAACATAAAGAAACGATTGCAAGCGGAACTCGTTCCGCTGCAAGAGGCGGTTTCACGACGATCGCTTGCATGCCGAACACGAAGCCTGTTATTGACACCGTCGAAACGGTAGCGTTGATTCATCAAAAAGCTAAAGAAGAAGGCATCGTAAAGGTGCTCCCATACGGCTCGATTACAAAAAATGAGCTTGGGCGCGAGTTGACGGACTTTGAGGGACTGAAGGAAGCGGGGGTTATCGGATTCACGGACGATGGCGTAGGCGTCCAAACCGCACAAATGATGAAGGATGCAATGGCGCGCGCGCAAGCACTTGGCATGCCAATCATCGCCCACTGTGAAGATGAGTCGTTGGTTGTCGGCGCTCCTGTCAACGAAGGCCCATTTTCAAAAAAGCATGGACTTAAAGGAATCCCGAATGAATCCGAAGCGATCCATGTCGGACGCGACATTCTGCTGGCAGAAGCGACAGGTGTGCACTACCATGTCTGCCACGTTAGCACGGAGCAATCAATCCGCTTGATTAGACAAGCGAAGCAAATTGGCATTAACGTAACGGCAGAGGTATGCCCGCATCACCTTCTGCTATCCGATGAAGATATCCCAGATCTTGATGCGAACTGGAAGATGAACCCGCCGCTTCGTTCGCCGCGCGATGTAAAAGCATGCATCGAGGCGCTTGAAGATGGCACGATTGATATTCTGGTAACGGACCATGCGCCACATAGCGCTGAAGAGAAAGCTCGCGGCATGCAGCTTGCACCATTTGGCATCGTAGGACTGGAGACAGCCTTCCCGCTGATGTACACGAAGTTCGTAGAGACAGGCAAATGGACGCTTGACATGCTGGTAAAACGCATGACTTCTATCCCAGCTGCTACGTTCGGACTTCAAACCGGTCGACTGGAAGAAGGCGCACCAGCAGACTTGGCTGTCCTTGATCTGGATACAGAACGCAAAGTAAATCCAGAAGAGTTCTTAACGAAAGGACGCAATACGCCATTTACAGGCTGGAAGCTCAAAGGCTGGACCGTCATGACTTTGGTGGACGGCAAGGTTGTTTGGAGCGACGATACCCTAAGCTAAGGGTGATCTCATCATGAAAACAGATTGTCGAGCTCGACAAAGCGATAGATGACAGCATACAGAGAACAGATATAGCGAAAATTCGCCTTAGATGGTGGAGATGAAATGAAAGCGAGGAGTGACTAGCATGCAAGCTAAATTGTTATTGGAAGACGGAACACTCTTTACGGGAACGTCCTTTGGTTCTGATCGGGAGTCCGTAGGTGAAGTCGTATTTAATACAGGAATTACAGGCTACCAAGAGGTGTTGTCTGACCCATCCTACTGTGGACAAATCGTAACGATGACTTACCCACTGATTGGAAACTACGGGATTACAAGAGATGACTTCGAATCGATTCGGCCTTATGTGCATGGCTTTGTGGTTCGTCGTCATGAGGAGATTCCAAGTAACTGGCGTGCTGAATACTCCGTAGATCGCCTGCTGAAGGAGTATGATATCCCTGGAATCAGCGGTATCGATACTCGTATGCTTACTCGCAAGCTTCGTCACTTTGGAACAATGAAAGGGATTCTTGCAACAGGCAATAGATCGATTGAAGAACTGCAAGAAATGCTGCAAGCTACACCGCTATTGCGTGACCAGGTGGCGCGCACATCCACTCAGCAAGTGTTCTCAAGCCCTGGCAGCCGCGAGCGCATCGTGCTCGTTGACTTTGGAGCAAAGAGCGGCATTCTTCGCGAATTAACACAAAGAGGATGCGATGTAGTCGTCGTACCGCACACAACTACTGCGGATGAGATTCGAGCGCTTCGCCCTGACGGCATTCAATTGTCCAATGGCCCTGGGGATCCGAAGGATGTTCCACATGCGATCGAGATGCTAAAAGAAGTGCTTGGCGAGATTCCAGTATTCGGCATCTGCCTAGGGCACCAATTGTTCGCTCTTGCATGCGGGGCAGATACAGGAAGATTGAAGTTTGGCCACCGCGGCGGCAACCATCCAGTTAAAGAACTGAGCACAGGACGCTGCTTCATTACATCGCAGAACCATGGCTACACGGTTGTCGAAGAATCGGTAGCAAACTCAGAACTGGAAGTAACGCATATCAACAATAACGATAAGACGATTGAAGGCTTGCGTCACAAGCAGTATCCAGCGTTCTCTGTACAGTATCATCCAGAGGCAGCACCTGGACCGCACGACAGCAGCTATTTGTTCGACCAATTTATCGAAATGATTCGTGAACATAAACGCAATACACCTAAGATCCCGCGTCAGGCGGAACTCGTAGCACAGCTGAAAGGGGAACAATAACATGCCAAAAAGAAATGAACTGAAAAAGATTCTCGTTATTGGATCCGGACCAATCGTAATCGGGCAAGCAGCAGAGTTCGATTATGCCGGTACTCAAGCCTGTGAAGCACTGAAAGAAGAAGGCTTTGAGGTTGTTCTCATTAACAGCAACCCAGCCACGATCATGACAGATACGAACATGGCTGACAAAGTATATATCGAGCCCATTACATTAGATTTCGTAAGACAAATCATTCGCCAAGAACGTCCTGACGGCCTGCTCCCAACACTGGGCGGTCAAACGGGTCTTAACATGGCTGTTGAGCTTGCGCGTGCAGGAGTGCTTGAACAAGAAAACGTGCGCTTGCTTGGTACACAGCTAGACGCAATCGAGCGTGCGGAAGACCGCGACTTGTTCCGCGAACTGATGAGAGAGCTGGAGCAGCCAGTGCCTGAAAGTGATATTGTAACGTCTGTCCAACAGGCGGTTGACTTTGCGAATCAAATCGGATACCCGATCATCGTCCGTCCGGCTTATACACTAGGCGGAACAGGCGGCGGTATCTGCGACAACGAGGAGCAGCTTCGTGATGTCGTGGCATCAGGAATTCGCTACAGCCCAATCGGACAGTGCTTGATTGAGAAGAGCATCGCTGGTATGAAAGAGGTCGAGTATGAAGTCATGCGCGATGCGAACGACAACTGTATCGTCGTGTGCAACATGGAGAACTTTGACCCAGTAGGCGTTCACACAGGCGACAGTATCGTTGTAGCGCCAAGCCAAACGCTGTCGGATCGCGAGTATCAAATGCTTCGTTCGGCTTCTCTTAAGATCATCCGTGCACTTAACATCGAAGGCGGTTGTAACGTACAGTTTGCGCTTGATCCAGACAGCTATCAATACTACGTTATCGAGGTAAACCCTCGTGTAAGCCGCTCTTCTGCGCTTGCATCCAAAGCAACGGGCTATCCCATTGCGAAGATGGCTGCGAAGATTGCGGTGGGATATACATTGGATGAGATCGTTAACCCCGTAACAGGCCAAACCTATGCTTGCTTTGAGCCTACACTTGACTATATCGTATCGAAGATCCCACGCTGGCCGTTCGACAAGTTCACACAAGCGAACCGCAAGCTCGGAACACAAATGAAGGCAACAGGCGAGGTTATGGCAATCGGCCGTACCTTCGAAGAGTCGATTCATAAAGCGATTCGCTCGCTTGAGATCGGCGCGCATCGCTTGTACTTGAAGGGAACCGACGAGCTATTGCAAGAAACGCTAGAAGCGAGACTCAAGTCACCTGATGATGAGCGCTTGTTCTTAATCGCAGAAGCATATCGCCGCGGCTACACTCTGCAGCAAATTCATGATCTTACGAAGGTAGACTGGTGGTTCCTTGATAAGCTGGAGCGCATGATTAAGTTTGAGGATCAGCTGACAGCTGAAGAGAACTTGTCCAGCGAAACGCTGTACGAGGCGAAGCGGATGGGCTTCACTGACCGCGCGATTGCGGAAATCCGCAGTGCGAAGTTAAGCGTTGGCACGCATCTGACAGAAGCTGAGGTGCGTACGTCTCGTAAGGAGAAAGGCTTCATCCCTGTATACAAGATGGTTGATACTTGTGCAGCGGAGTTTGAAGCAACAACGCCGTACTACTACTCAACTTATGAAACCGAGAATGAAGTAACAGAGTCGACAAAAGAGAAAATCGTCGTTCTGGGTTCAGGTCCAATCCGTATCGGACAAGGGATCGAGTTCGACTACTCTACCGTGCATGCGGTATGGGCGATCCAAGATGCTGGCTACGAAGCGGTTATTATCAACAATAACCCTGAGACGGTATCGACCGACTTCAGCACATCTGACCGACTGTACTTTGAACCGCTCTTCTTCGAGGATGTCATGAACGTTATCGAGCAAGAGAAGCCAATCGGTGTCATCGTTCAATTCGGTGGTCAAACAGCGATCAACTTGGCAGCACCGCTTGCCAAGGCTGGTGTTAAAATTCTCGGCACAAGCCTAGAGAGCATTGACGAAGCGGAAGACCGCAAGAAGTTCGAAGCGCTTCTCTCCCGCCTAAACATTGCACAGCCGAAAGGCAGCACGGTCACTTCGGTAGATGAAGCGGTAGGAACTGCTCAAGGTCTCGGATATCCGGTACTCGTTCGTCCATCTTACGTTCTCGGCGGACGTGCGATGGAGATTGTATACTCTGACCAAGAGCTCTTAAGCTACATGGAGCAAGCAGTGAAGATCAATCCGGATCATCCGGTACTGATTGACCGCTATATGCTTGGCAAAGAAGTAGAGGTTGATGCCATCTGTGACGGGGAAACGTTGCTTATCCCAGGGATTATGGAGCATATTGAACGCGCTGGCGTTCACTCCGGTGACTCGATCGCGGTATATCCTCCTCAACACCTGAAGGAAGAACTGAAGCAGAAAGTTGTCGATATCACGATTCGCATCGCGAAGGAATTGAAGACCGTAGGTCTAGTCAATATCCAATTCGTCATCTACAAAGATGAAGTGTACGTCATCGAGGTTAACCCGCGCTCTTCCCGTACGGTGCCATTCTTGAGCAAGGTTACGAATATACCGATGGCGAACGTAGCAACGAAGCTTATTATGGGAAGCAAGCTTGAATATCTTGGTTATCAAGAAGGCTTGTGGCCAGAAGATGAGCATGTGTCGGTTAAAGTTCCAGTGTTCTCCTTTGCGAAGCTGCGCCGCGTAGAACCAACGCTTGGACCTGAGATGAAGTCGACAGGCGAGGTAATGGGCCGCGACAAGCAGTACGCGAAGGCGCTGTACAAAGGCTTGATCGGCTCTGGCATGAAGATTCCTGCTACAGGCTCCATCATCTGCACAGTTGCAGACAAGGACAAAGAGGAAGCTGTTGAACTAATGAGAGGCTTCTTCAACCTCGGCTACAAAATTATTGCGACTGGCGGTACTGCACAAGCGCTTGAGGATGCAGGTCTTAAAGTCACGCATGTGAAGAAGCTGACAGAAGGCTCTCCTAACATCTTGGATCTCATCCGCAACGGCGAGGCACACTTTGTAGTCAACACCCTTACAAAGGGCAAGACGCCTGAGCGCGATGGATTCCGTATCCGCCGTGAGGCTGTAGAGAATGGTGTCGTATGTATGACATCGCTCGATACCGTACGCGCGCTGCTTGAAATGCTTGAAACGATTAACTTCTCATCGAGACCGATGCCAACCGTTCAAGCTTAATTTGATGATAAAGTGACACAAGGAGGCCGATTGAGCCTCCTTGACTTGCGAATAAAGGCTGAGATCAGCCAAGATTACCTATGTTTGATCGGAGGAAGTGAATCGATGAAGTCATTAACCTTAGAGCAAGCGGCTAATCGTATTATGGTTGCACTTGATTACCCTGACGCTGAAGCTGCCAAGCAGTTGATGGTGCAACTAGAAGGCATTCCTTGCTATATGAAGGTTGGCATGCAGCTGTTCTATGCGGCAGGACCTGACTTTGTACGTGAGTTGAAGACTCGTGGATACCGCGTGTTCTTGGATGTGAAGATGCACGATATTCCGAATACGGTAAAGGGCGGTTCAAACAGTGTTACCAAGCTGGGGGTTGATATGTTCAACGTTCATGCGGCAGGCGGCGTCCAAATGATGAAAGCAGCCATGGAAGGCGTTGAAGAAGCGCTCGCTCATCATCAAGGTTTGGCTAAGCCTACTGTCATTGCTGTAACGCAGTTAACCAGCACGAGTCAAACGATGATGAACGAAGAGATTGGGATCCCTGGTCTAGTGACCGATAGTGTCGTACGTTACGCGCAACTGACGAAGGAGGCAGGACTCCATGGTGTAGTCGCATCTCCGCAGGAAGTGACGCTTATCAAGCAGGCGTGCGGAGAGGCATTCCAAACAATTACGCCAGGCATTCGCCCTGCAGGCAGCGCCGTAGGGGATCAAAGTCGTGTGATGACACCTGAACAAGCCTTTGCTCAAGGTACTGACTATGTTGTGATTGGCCGTCCGATAACGGCTGCACCAAGCCCACGTAAAGCATTAGAATCTATATTGGAAGGATTGATCTAACATGACAACTCTAGAACATACTATTGCCAAGCATCTTTTGAACATCAAGGCGGTTGCCCTACGTCCGAATGATCCATTTACTTGGACATCGGGGATCAAGTCTCCGATCTACTGCGACAATCGTCTGACGATGTCCTATCCAGAGATTCGCAATGCGATTGCAGAAGGCTTCGCGTCATTAGTGCGCGAGCTTGCTCCAGATGCGGAAGTTATTGCAGGAACAGCAACTGCTGGTATTCCTCATGCAGCATGGGTGGCGGAAAAACTAAACTTGCCTATGGCTTATATTCGTGACAAGGCAAAAGGCCATGGAAAGCAAAATCAAATCGAAGGTCTTATCAAGGAAGGTCAAAAGGTTGTTGTGATCGAAGATTTGATCTCTACAGGCGGGAGCTCGCTAAAGGCTGCACTCGCTGTTAAAGAAGTTGGTGCGGAGCCAGTCGCTGTGCTTGCCATCTTCAGCTATCAGCTTGATAAAGCGGTGAAGGCTTTTGAAGAAGCTGGCATTCCGCTTCATACCTTGTCCAACTATACGGCTTTGATTGAAACTGCGCTTGAAGAGAAAGTCATTGAAGAGACCGATCTGGCCGTGCTTAAAGCATGGCGCGAAGATCCAACATCGTGGGGAAAATAAGTTCTCGATTGCTTGCAACTATATGAATCGTCTTAACGTTATAAAGGGAGACAGAGCAGGGTTAGCCTGCTGTTGTCTCCCTTTTAATATGTTGGCAACAGAATGATAACAATGTGAGGTGGTACATAAAAGGTGTGACCACTGCTGTTATCGTGGACTGATTCCAAACCACACCCGTATGGAGCCATGTAACGGCTATTCAAAGTCATGCCTATATTCTTGTGCTGAGTGCATGCAGAGTACGATCGTGTGGACGGCTAGCGATTGATTTGATTAATCCCAGTCAACGTCCAGAATGACCCCAGTGGAGGAGACTTTGACATCGACGTCTTCACCGTTGTGCGAATCAATTTCGATCTCGTAAACGATCTTGCCGTTATCGCGATCAACATCTACATCTTCAACTGTACCTGGCACCTTTGCTAAAGCGATATCGATCGCTTGCTGCTTGGTAATCTTACCAGCTGGCTTTTTGCTAGGAGCAGGTGGCGTTTGATTTTTAGCAGGAGCGTTGTGATTATCACGATCATCCTGGTCATCATCGTCATAAAGGTTCATGTCTTTCTCCCAGGTATACGCACCAGTGGATGCATGGATATAAAGCTCATCCTGGTCATCATCACGTTGATCGAATTCCACTTCATAGTACAAGGTGCCGTTAATGCGTTTGACATCGATTTCTTCAATCTTGCCATGATTGGATGCGTTAGCTGCAATTTTCTTCGCATGGTCTCTTGTTATCTTTACCGTAGAGGAAGCAGCTTGTGAAGCAGATGCTTTCTTCACATCCTCCTTCGCGCTGACAAGAGAGTTCATTCCAATGCCTGTTGTCAAAAGTGCTGCAGCTACCGTTGTGGTGATGATCCATTTCTTTTTGCTCATGTTTATCATTCTCCTTTGCATTCATTGCTCATGATCTGACAAGACCAAGTATAGATGGTGAGAATGAGAATGCCGTAAGAGAAAAATGAGAAATTGATGAGAGATCTGAAAGAAAAGGATTAATCTTCATCCCATTCCAATGAAATGACTTCACCAGTATAAGCATTGATATAAATCTTAACTTCTTTATGATCAGCCGTATTTATTTCAATCTCATAAGCTAACAAATCATCATCATCCTCTAGCTCCACAGAGGTAATCGTACCCTTCACTTGCTTCAAAGCGATTTCCTTCGCTTGTTGTTTAGTAATACGAGCAGTTGATTCACCTTGATTAGAGGCTGAACCTCCTTGTGAAGATGAATCTGGCTTCGATGGGGGAGTTGGCTCTTTACCACTGCCATTGCTGGCACCAGGAGACGGAGCCGTTTGCTGATCGTTATCCTTGGTTGGAGCAGGTTCCGGCGTATTGCCCGATGGGTCCGTTGGCTTGGCTGCAGTCATTCTTGTCATCTTTTCAATATTGCCGTTTTCAGCATTGACTAAAATGGCATAGGTACCTTGCGCATTCGTAAGGGTGACGTCAAAGGAAGGGAAGGACTGCTGCTCGCTGCGGGCAATTTGCTCAATCGTTCCCTCATATTTTTGTTCAATTAACGAAATGATCTCATCCTGGCTTAGCAGCTCGTGATTGTCACGGGAGCTCCAATAAAGGATACCGATAATAAGGATTAGAATGAGTAGGATGGCTGCCGCTATGCTTCCGGTTCGTTTAAGTTTCACATAACCACCTTATTTCTCATGGGATGCGTTCATTATACAAGGTAAAGATGAGAAAACGCTGAGATTCTTATGCTTTAGACTTTGAACCAGAGCGTGAAGCAGGTGTACTCTCCTTCGGTGCTTTCTATTGAGAGCACCGCATCATGGGCGTCGGCGATTCGCTTCGCAATGGATAACCCTAAGCCAGTGCCGCCTGTGTCTCGGCTTCTCGCCCTGTCGACTCGGTAGAAGCGGTCGAAGATGTAAGGAAGGCTTTCCTTTGGTATCCCGATGCCATAGTCTTTGACTGCGATGTAAGGCTGATCTTCTTTTAATCCAAAGTGAATCTCAATCGTTCCATTGCTGTAATGAATCGCATTATTCAACAGGATTAAGAGCAATTGCTTGAGCTTCAGGCGATCGGCACAAACCTCAATCGTTTGATGAGGATACAGTTGAATGTCACGCTGATAGGTCGTTTCGAGTAGGTTTTTGAGCTCCTTGGCAAGCTCCAATAGATGGACATCCGTCAGCTCAAGCGGGGAGTCGTTCTCATGTCGCGCCAAATCCAGCATTTGAAGCGTCATTTCTTTCATCCGGATCGATTCTGCATAGATGGCTTCAATCGATTCGTTCAAAATATCCGGATCATTGGCTCCCCAGCGTTTAAGCAGGCTCGCATAGCTCTCGATCACCGTTAACGGAGTCTTAAGCTCATGTGAGGCATCCGAGACAAACTGCTGCTGCTTTTCATAGTTATCTTCTAATTTATCCATCATCGTATTGAAGGTCGTCGCTAGCTGAGACAGCTCGTCCCTTGTGCTTTGCCGATGCTCAAGGCGAATAAACTGATTGCTGCGCTCAATATGCTTCATCGTTGCGATCATATCTGAAAGCGGCTTTAGAATAAGCCTGCTAAGAAGATGGCCTGC
>NZ_JADMOL010000002.1:511071-543809 GCF_015558675.1 Paenibacillus sp. 1001270B_150601_E10
ATCATAAACAAAGCGGCCAGTATCAGTATGCCTCTTAGCATGACGAGGGTTTGCCTAGTTGAAGACAGTTCCTCTGTCACCTCCAAGGTTGCGATATCGCCTTTTTCCCAAATGATCGGGAGTGTCGCTCTTGCTAACAGGTTATGATCGACCTTGATCACGGTTGAAGCTTGATTCAGTTGACTGGAAGGAGGAATATCAGCTAATGCAGAGTCCTTTGTCATCGTTAGGAGTGCCTGCTTGTCCGAATTTAGAATACGTATCATGCCGTCTTGCGGCAAGAAGGCGCGCAGCAGCTGCCTGGAACCTTGACTGCTGGTCGAATCCTTCAGCGCTTCTGCAATCTGATTGGCTCTTGCTGTAATTCGCTTTGCTGCATCCTCAGTTGTCCTGTGATAGAAAAAAGCATAGATCGATATATTGACGATGGAGATCGCAAGGATTAACCACACGCTTGTTAACAAATGAATCTTTCGGCGGATGTTCAATCGAGATCACTCCTTCATCATATAACCGACGCCACGTACGGTATGAATATAAGGCGTCTCGTAAGGGCGATCTACTTTATTTCTGAGGTAGCGGATATAGACGTCGACAACATTGGTATCTCCGTAATAGTCATATCCCCACACATTCGTCAATATTTGTTCTCGCTCCATTACCTGATGGGGATGTTTCATGAGAAACAACAACAAGTCATATTCACGCGGTGTCAGTTCAATCGGCTGCCCTTCTCGCGTAACCTCTCTCGACTTCTTATGAATGACAAGATCGCCTAATACCGTTTGATCCTCTAAGGAAGAGGCTTCGGCGTCAGGTCCTGCATGAAGCATTGCTGATGTACGAAGACATACGCGAATACGAGCCAGCAGCTCCTCGATCTGAAATGGCTTAGTCACATAATCATTAGCTCCAAGATCTAGGCCGCTCACTTTGTCGTGAACAGAATCTCTAGCGGTTAGCAAGATGACGGGGGTATGGTTGTCAGAGGCTCGCATGCGGCGCAGAACCTCCAGACCGCTCCATTCTGGAAGCATTACATCAAGCAGAATGAGACTCCAAGCGCTGCTTGTAAGCTTATGCAGTCCTTCGGTGCCGGTGTATGCGATATCAACTTGATAGCCTTCGTGCTGAAGTTCCAGCTGAATGACACGTGCAATGCTGCGATCATCTTCAACGATTAGAATATGAGGTGGACTAGATTCCACCGGCTTCAACTGCTGCATGTTCTTAATCTCCTATCCATTATCACGTTGTGCTATTAGCATATCTACTATTATATCTCTCGCGCAAGTCGCCTATCAGGCAGAATTTAGGAAATGAAAGCCATTCGTTACAACGGTTGTAACTTTTTTTACCTAGAGATGAATTATACTGAAAAAGATTTTAGTTCTAATACCAATATTATGAAGGGGGTATCGCCATTGTTTAAGAAGCTTCGCTCCAAGAAGCAAGAGTCAGAAGCGGAAAAGGCCCCTGCGGAAGGCGAAGAAATGAAAGAGAAAATCGATACTGACGAGGGGAAATCCATACTCGATCGAGAGACAGATAGAGTAGATTTCAATCGCTCTCGCGAGCATACATACGATCCTTTGCTGCGCGTAACGGAAGTTAAGCGGACCTTCCAGGTTGGGAGCGAACGCATTCCCGTGCTCAAAGGAATTAATATGGAAGTAGCGCAAGGGCAGCTTGTCATGCTGAAGGGAAGATCCGGCTCGGGCAAGACGACGCTTCTGAATATGCTTGGCGGTCTTGATCTGCCGACAGAAGGCGAGATTTGGTTCAAAAATGAGCCGTACTCAACTTGGAGTGATCAGAAGCGAACGCATACGAGAAGACAAGACATCGGGTTTATTTTTCAGGCCTTTGCTTTGATGCCGCTTCTCTCTGCCTATGAGAATGTCGAACTTTCACTGCGCATGGCGAAGGTGCCAAAGTCATTCTGGAAGCCAAGAGTTCAGCATTGCCTGGAACTGGTCGGTCTTGGCAAGCGGATGAATCATCGTCCGTACGAGATGTCAGGGGGAGAACAGCAGCGTGTTGCCATCGCGAAGGCTATTGCGCATAAGCCGCTGCTGCTGCTGGCTGACGAACCGACCGCAGATTTAGACACACAGATGGTTGCTCAGGTCATGGGTGTATTCCAACAGATTATTCGCACAGAAAACATATCCATATGTATGACAACCCACGATCCTACTATTTTGGAGGTTGCAGATCATGTTTATGAGATGGTTGACGGCAGGTTCGTCTCCAAAGTCGGCGCAGCACCGATCATTTAGATGGAAGAAAGGACTGCTATTGGTCCTATCTATTACAATGCTGCTTACTACAGCTTGTTCCATTCTACCTAAGGAAGAAGAGGAAGAGGTATTGCCTCCAATCACCCCTCCTACGACATCCCAAAAGCCTGAATATGAGGTAACAAAGGCAACACTTGAGACAAAGGTATCCGCCAATGGAAAGCTGATGTCTCAACAAGAAGAGAATCTTTACTTTACGCTGGATGGCAAGCGAATCAAGGATGTGCTGGTCAAGAATGGAGATAGTGTGAAGGCCGGTCAGACCTTGGCGGTATTAGATGTAGAGGATATGCAGAAGGATTTGCGCTCGAAGCGCCTGCAGCTTCGCAAAGAAGAAATGCAGATGAAAGAAACGCTTCGCAATAAGGACGAGATGGATCCGATTCAATTTGAGGAAGCACAAATATTGTTTGAGGAGCGCCGCCAAGAAATTGCGGATCTTGAAAATGATATTGCTAAAGCAAAGCTTGCTTCGCCATATTCGGGAACAATCGTGTCCTTAACGATGAAAAAAGGCGACTCTACTAAAGCCTACGAGACGGTAGCGATTGTAGCGGATACGTCAAGACTGGCGATTGCAGTAGAAATGTCTAAGGATGATTTGAAGCGCATTGCGCTCGATATGGAAGCCACGGTCAGCATTAATAATGTAGACAAGAAGCTTAAGGGCAAGGTGAAGACGCTGCCTAATCCTACGACTGAGAATAATAATGGCAACGGACAGCAACCGGGACAGAATAATCAGCAGGATTCGATTGATAAATATGTATTGATTCAGGTTGATGAGCTTCCTCAAGGGCTGAAGCGAGGCACGCCGCTGAATGCACAAATTATTATTCAACGCAAAAAGGATGCTGTTGTCATCCCGACAGCTGCATTAAGAACAATAGGTTCACGTACATACGTTCAGGTCGTTGACGAGAATGGAAAACGCGAGGTTGATGTTGAGGTCGGACAGCAAACGCCAACCCAAATCGAAATCTTGCAGGGTCTTGAGCCTGGACAGAAAGTAGTGGGTCGATAATGGGAATTCCACTATTTCGCTTTTTATTCCGCAAAATGTGGAATACGAGGTGGATGACGCTAAGCACGCTGATCGGTCTTATCGTCGCGGTATCGTTCACTGTAAGTATTCCAATGTATGCAGACGGCGCGCTGAAGCGGGTCATCTCTCAATCCATTCAAGAGAATAGCGAAGGATTGCCGGCAGGCTCCCTCTTGATGCGTTATCAAGCAACAAGCGGAGAGAAGACCGATCTTAACGCTTTATCTAATGTGAATTCGTATATTGAAAATGAAGTGAAGGATAAGATCGGGTTTCCCGCACTGCTATACGTTCATTCTCAACAAATTCGACCAACTGAGGTTATTCCGGTTGATCCGACAAAGGTTGATGCGAGCCGCGTCCGCAATATGACGCTAGCAAGTCTATCGGCGCTCGACCAGCAGGTGGAATTGTCCAATGGAAGAATGAACAAGGATGGCAGCGCTAATGGGGTGCTTGAGGTTGTCATGCTTGAAGACGCGATGTATCGCAACGATTTGCATGTAGGCGATGAGCTGGATTATCCGGTTTATGGAGGATCGAACGTTACCTTGCGTGTAAAGATTGTTGGAACGTTCAAGCCGAATAATGAGAGCAGCCCGTACTGGTACCAAGGGTTCGAGAGCATGATGAATACGCTGTATCTGACTCCGAACACACTGCATGATGTGGTCTTAAAGGAAAACAACGTCCAGCTTCAAAATTCTAGCTGGTATTATGCATTTGATCTAAGAGAGATCAAGACGAGCCAGATTGCGGAATTGCGTTCGACCTTGGATCGCTTAGGTATAGATCTCTACCAGAAGATGAAAGGAACGAATGTCGAGCTGTCTTTTGCGAAGCTGCTGGATGAGTTCCGTTCTCAAAGCTTAAGGCTGCAAATGATGCTGTTCACGCTGGCAGCACCGATGATCGCGATGGTGTTCTACTTTATTGCGATGAATGCCAATCAAGCGCTCGAGAAGCAGCAAAGCGACATCTCGGTTATTCGCAGCCGCGGAGCAAGCACGAAGCAGATTATTCTCATGTATCTGCTGGAGGGCCTGATCCTAGGAGGCTTTGCCTTGTTTGCCTCGCCGTTCTTTGGCTGGTTTATGGCGAAGTCGATCGGCTCCGCGAACGGCTTCCTTGAGTTTGTAAACCGGAAGTCCATTCCGGTTGGGTTCTCGACGGATGCGGTGATCTTTGGTACAGCAGCCGTTATTATCGCGCTGACCGCAACGCTCATTCCTGCGATAGCAGCAGCGAGATCCTCAATCGTTAATCTTAGACAGAAGATGGCGCGCAAGGATAAAAAACCGTTCTGGCAAAAATGGTTTTTGGATATTGCTTTATTAGGGGTAGCGGGTTATGGCTATTATCTGTCCAATCAGCAGCAGCTGATGTCCTTCCAAACAGGAATGACATCCGATCAGCTTCAGGTGCAGCCGTTCCTATTCTTTGTGCCTGCACTGGCGATATTCTCTATCGGATTATTTTTCTTGCGAATATTCCCGTGGCTGTTGAAGCTGTTCCAGTGGATATTTTCAAAGATATTGCCATTGCCGATGTACTTAACATTGACTCAGCTTTCTCGTTCGGCGAAGTCCTACTATCCTTTGATGATCCTGCTTATCCTTACCCTAGGCCTTGGCGTCTATAACTCTTCCGCTGCTCGTACCATTGATGTGAACTCAACGGAGCGCACGCAGTATAAATACGGTACGGATGTTGTGATTCAGACGGTATGGGAAGGAACGCCTGAGATGGATCCGAATGCAGGCAAGCCTGGAGGAAACGGTCAAGGTGGAAATGGAGGCAATCCGGGAGGCGGCGGACAGCAGCGTCCAAGCAAACTGATTTATAATGAGCCGCCATTCGAATTGTTCAAGCGTCAGCCGGGTGTTGAAGGGGCGGCACGAGTGCTTCGGACGAAAGCGAACGTCATTGTATCCGGACGTTCGATCGGCCAAAGCATGCTGATGGGAATCGATAATGTCGACTTTGCGAAAGTAGCATGGCTGAGAGAGGATATGTTCCCGGTTCATCCATATAAATATTTGGATGCGCTTGGCAAGTACACGGAGAGCGGCGTCATTATCTCCTCGAATGCAGCGAAGAAGTATCAGCTTAAGCCAGGGGATTCGATCTCCATTTCGCTCTCGGATCATATGGTGGACTTTATGATTGTGGCGGTGCTGCCTTATTGGCCGACGCAATACCCCGATCAAGCACCGTTCTTTATTGCCAATCTGGACTATATCTTTGATCAGTCCTCCATCCAGCCTTATGAAGTTTGGTTGAAGATGAAGGATGGGGCGAAGCTTGCGCCAGTTATTGAATCGCTCCAGAAGGAAGGCATAGAGCTTGCATCCGTAACAGATGTGAGATCGGAGTTGATTGCTCAGAGCAAGCATCCTTCTCGTGGAGGCGTATTCGGCATTTTGAGTATGGGCTTCCTGATCTCGATTACAGTCTCATTGATTGGTTATCTGTTGTATTGGTTCTTTAATTTATCAAGCCGTGTCGTACAGTTTGGTGTCTTGCGTGCAATGGGTCTGTCCAAAGGCCAGCTGACAGGCATGCTCCTCTTGGAGCAGCTGTTTACAGCAGGCTTATCGATTGGCTTAGGTGTCGTCATCGGTAAGATTGTCAGCTATCTCTTCCTTCCATTTTTGCAGGGAGCGGAAAGCGCCCAAATGCAGGTGCCGCCGTTTAGAATCATTTTTGATTCCAGAGATACGCTTCAATTGTACTTCGTCGTACTGGTCATGATGATTCTCGGAGCATCGATGCTGTTCATGCACATTCGACGGCTGCGCGTGCATCAAGCCGTGAAGATGGGAGAGGAGCGTTAAGACATGATTCAATGTGAAGGTCTAGTCAAAATTTATAAGACCGATGACCTCGAGGTAGTTGCGCTTCAAGGCCTCAATCTTACGGTTAACGAAGGCGAAATGATGGCGATCATCGGCAACAGCGGAAGCGGGAAATCCACCTTTTTGAACATCCTGGGCGGACTTGACCGCCCTTCAGCTGGCACGATAACCGTGGATAAGTGGAATCTCTTGAAGATTACAGACGAGGAGCTTGTGAAATACAAGCGGGACACGGTCGGCTTCATCTGGCAGAATAATGCGAGAAACCTGCTTCCTTATCTGACGGCGCTTGAGAACGTAGAGATGCCGATGATGCTCTCTGGCCGATTGGATCGGGCATATGCCAAGCAGCTTTTGACTTGGGTGGGTCTCTCTCACCGAATGAACAACAAGCTTACGGAGCTCTCCGGGGGAGAGCAGCAGCGGGTAGCTTTGGCAATCGCCTTGTCCAATAAACCGAAGCTGCTGCTAGCCGATGAACCGACAGGCTCCGTCGATACAGAGACGGCGGATATGATTATGGATATCTTCCGGAAAATGAATCGGGAGCTGGGCATTACCATCGTTATTGTTACGCACGATATGGCGCTCGCAGGGAAGGTTGACCGGGTCGTTGCCATCCGGGACGGCCTAACGAGTACAGAATTCATTAAACGCAATCCAAGCCTGCATGAGGCGGCTCAGCAAGGTTTTAAAAATGAAGTAGGGCATCAGCTCCATGACGTTCATGAAGCGTATGTTGTTGTCGATCGCGTGGGTCGCTTGCAGGTTCCAAAAGAATTCCTTACTGCATTAGATATTAACGATAAAGCCTCGATGGAATTCGATGGTGACAAGATTATTATTCGCACACCTAACAAGTTGGAGGAGTAAGCCGATGAAAGCACATAGTCAGGTACGTAAATGGCTGATCACAGCCCTTACCTTTACGATGATTTTCCCGATTCTGGCTGCATGTACAAACAATACAAACCAAGAGAGCAAGCAGGAGCAGGTACTTCGTATCGGTGTTGTCTATGGTGGATTTGATGATTCATACTTTAGACAGCAATTTACGGATGCATACGAATTGACGCATAAGAATGTGAAGATTGAGATCGTACCTGCAATCAACTACATGGATCAGCAGTTTGAAGAGCCGGATGAGAACGGCGTTCGCAAGGAACCAGACCGCCTTGAAGCGATCAAGAAGATCATGGAGGGCGATAACCCTGTTGATGTCGTCGTTACGGATGTGTCGCAGTTCCGCTCCCTCGCTCGCGACGGACTGCTGACTTCACTTGATCCAAGAATTCAGCAGGATCAGCTGAATACGGATGACTTTGTTCCAGCTGTTATCGATGGCCTTAAGAATATGGGAGATGGAACGTTGTATGGACTAAGCCCAACATTCATGTCCTCTGTCATTCTGTATAACAAGAAGATCTTCCAAGAGGCAGGCGTAGAGCCGCCTACAGACAACATGACGTGGGATGATTTGTTTAACTTAGCAAGACGAGTATCGACGGGTGAAGGCAAGGACCGGATCTTTGGATTCAATTTCGAACGATATCCGAATGACAACGGGTTTAATGCGCTGATGACGAACTTTACGGACCCGCTCAATCTTCGCTTTGTAGATGAGAAGAAAGAAAAGCTGCTAGTGAACAGCCCTCAATGGGAAAGATCCTGGTCGCAAATTACGAAGCTTATTAATGAAAAGATCATTCCTTCTTCTGAGGATATGAATACCGTATATGATGAAAAATCAACTCCTGGTCCTTTTGACTACGACTTCTTTATTTCCGGTCGCTTGGCAATGGTGGTAGGTGATTATGGCTACATTAACGGTGACTTGACCAACGTTATGAAAAATGCAGCGAAGATTAAAAACTTCAAGCCATTTGAATGGGATGTCGTGACGATTCCTTCTCATCCAGAAGCAGAAGGCGTCTCTGGCTATGTACAGTTGTCCAACATCTTCTCGATTAATCAGAAAGCAGCTAACCCCGAGATTGCTTGGGACTTTATTCAATACTTGAATGGCGAAGACTGGAGCAAGCTTCGTTCGCGCAGCAGCTATGAGATGGTATCCCGCAAGTCCTTTATTAAGCCGCCAGCAGGCTCCAGCTACAATATCGAAGCCTTCTACAAAGTGAAGCCATCCACACCTACGGGAGCATCCATGAATGATCTCATGATGGAAAACCCGAACATGTGGCAGGTAAGCGAAGTAGGACGTAATCTCTTTACTGAGGTTGCAAAAGGAAGCAAAACGATTGCAGAGGCATTGAAGGAATGGGAGACGAAGGGGAACGAGCTTCTTCAACAGATTAAGAACAGTCCTGATGGCGGTGTAGGTATTATGCCGGGCATCTATGGCGGTTAATGCACTAATCATTCAATCATACGGAATTATGGAAAGGGATGTCTTTGAGACATCCCTTTTTTGTGATTATGGCCTGACTTTCTGATGTCTTTCATTTATTTAGGTCCCTTAGGAGAATGTTTGTTCATGGATTCATGAAATTGTACATTTTTGGACATAGTAAAGGTGGTGAGCTGAATTTTTGTAGGAAGCTGTAAGGGAGTGTGCAACATGGATTTGAAATGGGTGTATTGGGGCAAACTGTACGATTCCAAGTTTCAAGCAAGAGTTCTTCAGCAGCGGCTTGAGCATGATGCTTGGATGTATGGCTATGATACCCCACAGGAGATAGAGGTGTTTCGATCACGTCGTGGAAAATACGGTGTTCGCTTTATTCTTTAGCTATTAGCACGCCCCAAGTCTTTAAGGCAAAGTATGAGACGTGTTTATCTTGACTTTGCACCATTAACTAACATACAAATGGATATAATCGTTTCTTTATTTGTATAATTGAAACAGCTATGATGAGCTAAGAAAACGGTTATCCAGGTTAAATGTTTATCGTGTAAAAAAAATCAAATTGCTTCTTGACTGAACCTATATTCATGTTGTATAGTATTACTTGTCGCTGATAACAGTGATTGAGAAAATGACGCGGGGTGGAGCAGTTCGGTAGCTCGTCGGGCTCATAACCCGAAGGTCGTAGGTTCAAATCCTGCCCCCGCAACCAATCAATATTTGATTTACAACTATGGGCCCTTAGCTCAGTTGGTCAGAGCGGTCGGCTCATAACCGATTGGTCGTGGGTTCGAGTCCCTCAGGGCCCACCATAAGATTAACAGTTTCATAGATTCATAGCTTATTATGCCGGGATGGCGGAATTGGCAGACGCACAGGACTTAAAATCCTGCGGTAGGTGACTACCGTACCGGTTCGACCCCGGTTCTCGGCACCATTCAATTATACCTATGAACAGTGAATGTTATGATTATGGAATATAACTTCTTTCGCCGAGGCGGAAGGAGTTTTTTGATTTTGTACTTCTTTTTAGATTGAAAAATGGGATGATAGGAGTGGATGGAGTGAGCTTTAAGATCGATAACGATTGGAAGGAACAGCTGTATGATGAAGTACGCAAGCCTTACTTTAAGCAGCTATGGGGATGGCTGCTTCAGCAATATGAGAAGGAGCGCATTTATCCTCCTCTGGATCAGGTATTCACAGCGTTTCGCCTTACGCCATATCAAGACGTAAAGGTCGTCATCGTCGGTCAAGACCCGTATCATGGACCAGGACAGGCACACGGCCTAAGCTTCTCGGTGCTGCCGGGAGTGCGAATTCCACCGTCTCTTCTTAATATGTTAAAAGAATGTGCCGATGATATAGGTACAACGATGCCGAACCATGGATATCTGGAATCATGGGCTAAGCAGGGTGTGCTTATGCTGAACACCGTCATGACTGTTCAAGATGGACAAGCCAACTCCCACAAGGGAATGGGATGGGAGAACTTTACGGATCATGTGATCACGAAGCTTAATGATCGGGAAGAACCGATTGTATTTGTATTGTGGGGCAGCCATGCACAGGCCAAAATGAAGATGATCGACAGCAGACATCATATCATTAAGGCACCGCATCCTAGTCCGCTGTCAGCTCACCGCGGCTTTTTCGGCAGCCGTCCCTATTCGAAGATCAATGAGACGCTTCGTGCTTGGGGCAAGGATGAAATTGATTGGCAGCTGCCTATGCTGTAACAAGAAGCTATCATTATAAAATGCACTTGCATCAGGCGAACGCCGTCATGCGAGTGCATTTTTTTGTAGTCATGCTGTTATCGTTGTTCGTTAGTGAATGAAATACAGCCATCCTGCAAGTCCTAGCAGCGTGATAAGAAGGGTTGGAATCGTGATGACGACGCCGACTTTGCAGTAATCCTTCCATGAGATTTGAATGCCTTTGCGAGACAATACATGAAGCCAGATGAGTGTCGCGAGCGAGCCGATTGGCGTCATTTTGGGACCGAGATCAGAACCGATGATGTTTGCATAGATAAGTGCCTCTCGGATTAAGGGTTCCGCCTGAAAAGTGTCAATGGACAGCGAGCCAATCATGACGGTTGGAAGATTGTTCATCACCGAGGATAGGAATGCGGACAGTACGCCCATTCCCAAAGTTGCAATCACGACGCCTTCCTGAGCAAACCATTGTATCCATTGGCCAAGCAGATCTGTTAACCCTGCGTTGCGAAGCCCAAATACGACGACATACATGCCGATGGAGAATATGACGATCGTCCAGGGCGCTTCCTTTATGATTTTGGTCGTTTCGATTGCAGGGCTTCTTCTAGCCGCAAGCCATAACACGAACGCTGCGATGCCGCCTATAAAAGATACCGGCAAATGCGTCCATTCGCTTGTAAAGTAAGCGAGCATCAGAACACCGAGTATGACCCAGGATAAACGAAACAAACGAATATCCTTGATTGTGCTGCTTGGCACAGGCACT
The DNA here is from genome assembly GCF_015558675.1 of Paenibacillus sp. 1001270B_150601_E10. Classification (GTDB taxonomy): domain Bacteria; phylum Bacillota; class Bacilli; order Paenibacillales; family Paenibacillaceae; genus Paenibacillus_B. The sequence continues at coordinate 522,133 of NZ_JADMOL010000002.1, forward strand.
TCCTCAGGCTGATACTGCGGCGGGAGATGCTTTCGATAATACAGCAGCAGAACGCCTATGCTTGCAGCGCAAGAGACAAAAAAGACGACGACCATGCGCGAGGCATATTCGGCAAAGCCAATGCCAAAGAAGTCGGCTGCGACGATGTTTACAAGATTGCTAATGGTAAACGGAATGGATGCCGTATCCGCAATAAATCCACTTGCAATGACAATCGGAATCACATATTTTTCCTCAAAATGAAGGGCGCGAACCATCGCAAGCACAATCGGCGTCAAAATAAGCGCAGCGCCATCGTTGGCAAAGAAGGCAGAGACGATGGCTCCGAGTATGATGATGCTGATATAGAGTCTCGTGCCCTTGCCTTTTGCTAGCAAAGCCATATGTAGGGCCGCCCATTCAAAAAAACCAATCTCGTCCAAGATCATGGAAATGATGATGATGGCGATAAAGGTAAAGGTGGCATTCCAAACCATAGACGTAACCTGAACGATGTCTTGCAAGCTTACAATTCCAAACAGCAAGGCGAGCAGGGCACCGATAGAGGCAGGCCAACCAATGGATAAGCCTCGCGGCTGCCAGATGACAAAGATGAGTGTGATGATAAATAATAAACTCGCCCCAATGACCATGTTCTTAAACTTCCTCCCCATACTTCCATATGTTGCAGGGACCATCGTGTTATGTGATTAATCCCTATCCTGTTATAAGCCTTCTGATGACAAGCGTCAATCTTTTCTTCTTAGCTCATTCCGGAAGTGATGGCGTTGACAATTCAAATTGAACCATGATATAGTGAATTTACCGTATTTATCATGTTCTGATCTGTTAGCTCAGCTGGGAGAGCACCATCTTGACAGGGTGGGGGTCAGTGGTTCGAGCCCACTACAGATCACCATATTCGATAATCAGGAGTCCTTTGCAGAAGGACTCTTTTTTGTTGTATAGAGAAACTTTAAGAGGTATATCCTTCTAGAGCTCGCTTGCAGAGTAAGCATGACAACAACAGAATGGTTAGATCGATTTTCAACACGACTTAGAACAGAAAGTATGGAGCAGCGCTGTTTTTTTATACGGTTGATCTTCATTTTCCTTTCAGCTAGCATTCAGGTGTTTCCATTCGGGGTATTGTATAATATTGAGGCAACAACAAGTGATGGAGGACAATAGGATGATGCAAGTGAAAGGAATTCGCATACTTGTCGTCGATGATGAACCGAATATTTTGCAGTTTTTGGAGCTTGGACTCACGAATGAAGGCTATGATGTAAAGACGGTTCAGGATGGAATGAGCGCGATTGCATTGATGAAGGATTATCAGCCTCATGTTGTCATATTGGATGTAATGATGCCAGGAATGGACGGCTTTGAGGTTGTTCAGATGTTAAAGAAGATGGATCAAGTAGCCGTTATTATGCTGACAGCAAAAGATGAAGTGGATGATCGCGTAAAAGGGCTAAGTCTTGGCGCGGATGATTATATGGTAAAGCCCTTTAGCTTTGTTGAGCTGCTTGCTCGCATACAAGCACGAATCCGCAATCAATTTCCCAACCTTGCAGGAGAGGTGAATCTTGGGCCGTTCTGCATCGATGACCGCAGAAAAGAAATTACGCTTCATGAACGCATCTTGGAACTGTCGCCAACCGAGTACGAATTATTGAAATTCATGGTCATGAACCATGGATTGGTGCTTAGCAAATCGCTTATCTTGGACAAGGTATGGGGCTATGACTTTGGCGGGGATGAGAATATCGTTGAGGTTTATATCCGCTCGCTAAGGGAAAAGCTTGGAGACCGGGAGCACCAGTTGATACGCACTCTACGAGGCGTCGGTTATCGGATGGACTTGCCGTGAAGAAAGGAGGCTCGCCGGTGAAGCGTACAACGAAGGGTCTAGGACGCCACAAGCGGAAACGTTATTGGCTGGCGCTTCGCACGCTAAGAGGAAAACTGTTGTTTCGATCGCTACTGTTGGTCGCAATTATCCTCTTTCTTGTGGGCATCTTTCAATATGTGTTCATTAAGCAATATACGTATCAAAATAAAGCTGACAGCATGCTGAATCAGGTGGTCTCTATACCGCCAGAGACATGGAGACAGAACGGCGTTCCATTGCCGCGGCCTGAAGGGGTTGGAACGAAGAATCCGTATTGGACGTTTAAAGGGGAAGGGCAGAGGAGCACAGACCAATCGAATAAAGAGGATCAAACTAAGAAACCCAGCAGCAGCTCGTCTGAGCAGGAACCAGAAAAGACGACGCATAATGGAAAGCCTGCGCCAATGCTCTTTCTGCCAGGATTGTCTATGGCCTATATTGATGAGAACGGACAATATTCCATCTTGTCGGAATGGAATGATGCAGGCACCCCGCCTGTGCTGAGTACAGAAGAATACAAAGCCGTTCTAGTGGAGGCAAAGTCAAGACGGGAGCCTTCCTCTGCGTATAGAGTGATGGATAATCCGGAAGGGAAGGAGCAGCTTGTCGTCTTTTTCCCGGTGCCGTTTAATGATCCGTATGCGTTGGTGCAAATTAGTTCAGATACCGATCGGATGAACAACGAGCTTAATCGGCAGCTGCTTATTTACATCGTGTTGTCCTTGATTGCACTGGGGGCAGGGATTATCGCCTTCCTGCCCATGCTCAAGAAGACATTAATGCCCCTCTCCAATATGGTCCATTCCGTTGAGCAGATCAATGCAGGAAGCTTGGAGAAGCGATTATCGGTTAGCCAGGGGCAAGAAGAGATCGATAAGCTGTCCATCTCCTTTAATGAGATGCTGGAGCGTCTTCAGGCTTCCTTTGAAGCTGAAAAGGAGGCGAAGGAGCAGATGCGGCAGTTTATTGCCGATGCATCGCATGAGCTCCGAACCCCGCTAACTTCCATTCATGGTTTTCTTGAAGTGCTGCTGCGCGGAGCTTCGCAGCAGCCTGAACAGCTGGATCGGGCGCTGAGAAGCATGTACGGAGAATCAGAACGCATGAATAAGCTCGTTCATGATTTGCTGCTGCTTGCCAAGCTGGACCGGGCTCCCCAGCTCACGATCCGTACGGGAAGGCTTGGCGGCATGATTCAAGAGATGGAGCCGCAGCTTCGATTGCTGGCTGCAGAACGACAGGTCAGCTTCGAGCTAGACGTAGACACGATCAGTGCATTTGATACGGACAAATTAAAGCAGGTCATCCTGAATCTGTTCTACAATGCCGTGCAGCACACCGATCCTCATACTGGCGCTATCTCCTTGTCATTAGTCACCCGCAATAATGAGCATCTTGAGCTGTCCGTTCGCGACAATGGAATAGGGGTTGACGAGGAGCACCTGCCGCTGCTGTTCAATCGCTTCTATCGAAAGGACTCTGCTAGAGCACGCAAGCACGGGGGAGCGGGCTTAGGCCTTGCGATTACCAAGTCGATTATTGACTTGCATGGGGGGGAGATTCGAGTAACGAGCGAAGTGGGCAAAGGGACGGCTTTTCGGATTAAGCTCCCTATTCATATCGATCCCTTGCAGCATGAGAAAGCCAGCAATTAAAGCTTTCTATAAAAGTCTTCATTCTTGCCTTAAATAGCAGGATGAAGGCTTTTTTGTGCTGCTCAAAACTTGAACACGAGCCACTGCCCGCTCTAACCGATCCATATTCTGTATTCAGGAAACATTCAGTTTCTCTTCCGCCAAGGTTCAGGTTCAATTCAGGATGATTTCAGCGGAGATTGATATGCTTCCTCTAGCTTGTTAAACAAGCTGCATAGCACGTTCGATTACAACGCTATGCATATGGCATGGACAACGAAAGAGGGACAACGATGTTATTTAACTCCTATCCGTTTATATTTATTTTTCTGCCGATCTCCTTATTGGGCTACTTTGCCCTGCATCGCTTGAAGCAGAAGACGGTAGCTCAAGCATGGCTAGCGCTCAGCTCGATATTTTTCTATGGATGGTGGAATGTCCAGCATGTACCGCTATTGCTTGGCTCTATTCTGTTCAATTACTTTATTGGGCGGATGATCCTGCGTGCAGGCGCTTCAGAAGCTGTGAAGATGAAAAAATGGGTGCTTATGCTGGGGCTGTTGGGCAACATTCTGCTGCTTGGTTACTACAAATATCGTGACTTCCTGATCCTGAATTGGAATGAACTGACGGGGTCACAGATTGGACTGCTTCAACTGGTGCTGCCACTGGGCATAAGCTTTTTCACCTTTACGCAGATTGCCTATTTGGTAGACTGCTACCGCGGGATGGCTAAGTCATATGGCATGATCGACTACGTTCTTTTTGTCACATTCTACCCGCATTTAATTGCAGGACCCATCATTCACCATCGGGAGATGATGCCGCAGTTTGAGGAAATGCAAACGAAGCGCTGGGACTGGACGAATGTGAGCCACGGCTGCTTCCTCTTTTGTATCGGATTGTTTAAAAAAGTGGTCATTGCCGACACCTTCGCTGGCTTTGCGGATATCGGCTTTATGAATGCAGCTCATTTTTTTGATTCATGGGCCGCGGCATTAAGCTATACCATTCAGCTGTACTTTGACTTTAGCGGTTATTCGGACATGGCGATAGGACTTGCCTTATTCTTTAACGTACGTTTACCGCAAAATTTCGACTCGCCCTACAAAGCACGTTCGATTCAGGATTTTTGGCAGCGCTGGCACATGACCTTGAGCCGATATTTGCGAGATTACATTTATATTCCGCTTGGCGGCAATCGAAAGGGTACCGTAAAGGCGATCCGCAATACGATCATCACGTTTGTGATCGGCGGCCTGTGGCATGGAGCGGGCTGGACCTTTATTGTCTGGGGGCTTATGCACGGTCTTGCTCTTGCCGTACACCGATTGTGGAACCTTACTAGATACAAGCTTCCAGGCTGTATCGCCTGGGGTCTAACCTTTTTATTTATCAATGTCACCTGGGTCGTATTCCGCGCGGAGAATGGCTCTCAAGCGATTCGTATTCTAAAAGGAATGTTTGGATTGCAGGGGATTGAGTCATCAATCAGCCTATCATCAGCAGGTGTATGGCTGGCCATCATGATTCTCCTGCCGATTATTTATCTCGCGCCGAATTCAACGGAGTTGAATGAGCGACTAGCATTCCGCAGAGGAACGGCGTTGGCGATGGCTGCATTCTTTGTTATCTCTCTGCTGTTCCTGAATCGGATCACGACTTTCTTGTACTTTAACTTCTAGTGGAGGGGATATCATGAACAAATGGAGCAGCCCCCGGACATTTGTAATCCGATTTATTCTTTACACCCTTTGCTTTGCAATTGGTGTAGCGGGTTTAACAGCAATTCTAGACCCGTGGCAAATTTACCATCGGGCATACGGCTATACGCCTTATTTATCCAATGAACAGCGTTATCAGAATCCTGGTCTTGCGCTGAGTTATGATTACGATACGATCATCATTGGCACATCCATGACGGAGAATTTCCTTCCTTCAGAAGTGGATCAAGCTTTGGGGGGAAAGACGATGAAGTTGTCTATTCGCGGCTCCACCTCTGATGAGCACTATAAGATGGCAAAGCTGGCCCTTTCGACAGGAAAGGTTAAAAAAGTGCTCTGGGGCTTGGATTACTTTTCATTGAAGACAGGCACTGAGGAAGATTTCCCGGATTACTTGTATGATCAGCGCTGGTGGAATGATTATCCCTATTGGTTCAATTATTCAGTCTATCAGCAATTTGCTAAGAGCCTATGGCGAACGTGGCAGGGCGCCCAAGATCAAGATATGGAGTACTTGTACAACTGGAATGACGATGTGGTGTTTGGCAAGGAGCAGGTGGCGAATGCTTATGCCAAGGCTAGCAGTGAAGAGGCTTATTTTTCGTTAAATGAAGAATCTATTGACGTGCTGCAGCAGCGCTTCCGGACAGACATTTTATCCTTAGTGAAAGAGTATCCGGATGTTGAGTTTATTTTTTACTATCCTCCGTACAGTATCCTTAGACAATCGGTTTGGTATTATTCCAATCCGACTCGATTTGAAAATCAGCTGGAGATGCGAAGCTGGATGTACGAACAGCTATCCAACCATGAGAATGCAAGAGTCTATGACTTCCAAGCTTCGGACTGGACGCACCAGTTAGATTTGTACAAGGATTTGTCTCACCATAATCAAAAGGTGAATTCATGGATTATTCAGGCGATTGGCAGAAAGGATGCCAATTATTTGATGACAAGCGCTCATGCGAAGGAGTGGAATGCGAAGCTAGAGGGCGATGCGCGTACAGCTTTGCTCGATCAAGATCTTCACATCCAACATGTTGATGTTCAAGTAAATGGGGAATCGGTCACCTTCGCCAACAAGGTGCTTCGTGATGATGAGATTCTGGTGTCTGTCAAGGAAGCAGCAGCGCTCTTGAAGGCGGATGTGGAGTGGAATGCGTCTACAAGGACGATGATGATTAGAAAAGGATCAACGGAATTAGAGCTTGTGATTGGCAAGACAGAGGGGACGCTTCGACAAAACCAGGAAGAGACGCTGTTAAGGTTAGCTGACAAGCCAGAACTGATTGGCGGCATCTCTTATGTCCCGCTGTCCTTTGTTTCCCATATCTTTCATGTAGACGTTGTTCAAGTCAATGTCATATCTGCATCTTCTAAATCCAATTGAGGCTTCATATCAATGAAGGAGGGGGCTATGCTGCCCATATCCTGAAGGATGAGGAGGAAGCTTATGGGTGCTGAATTGTTTGCGTGGCTTGTCGGATTGTTTCTGCTGGTAGGTGGAGTATGCTGGTATTTGCTTCAATTTCTTCGTCAGGATAGTCATTCGCATGATGAGCAATATGTATGGCAGCGGAGCGTCGAAAAATAAGGTTTACTTTGCAGTCAAATCGGCCACAATGTTTACGTAATGAATGTAGGTAACAGAGGAGTGGCTAGATGCTTCGCAGAAAAATATTGAAAATAGCAGCTCTCATCACAGTGCTAAGCATTCTTCTTTTAGGTTGTACACCATACCTGTTAGGCGCGCCCGAGTATCTGATTGATATCCCTGTAGATACAGAAGGACCGAATCCGCCTATTTACGAAGAAGTATATGGTAAGCCTGTTCCTTCGGATGTATATAATCCTTAAACAGACAAACCTGGCAAGCAGGTATCAATAGCCTCGTCGATCGGCGGCAAGCCGTGAAGCACGGGGCTATTGTTTTGTTTCAAGCTAAACAGAAGAGATGAGTATGTACATGGAATGGGGCATTTTGTATAATGTAAGGCTAATGGATGAATTGGAGGGACCGTGAATGCCAGCAGAGATTATTGAAGTGAAGACCGAAGAACAATTAAACGAATGCCTTAAAATACGCCAAACAGTCTTTGTAGAGGAACAGAAGGTGCCAGCTGAGCTTGAGGTTGATGAATCTGATCGATTGGATGCTCATTCGATACACGTTCTTCTCATGGTGGATGGCGCTTATATCGCAACAGGAAGAATGAAGTTAATCGATGAATTTACGGCAAAGATGCAGCGTGTAGCCGTGTTGTCCTCCCATCGCGGCAATGGCAATGGACGATCACTGATGCTTGGGCTTGAGCAGGTTGCAAGAATGCATGGGGTAGAAAGCTGTATGCTCGATGCGCAGTGCCATGCCGAAGGATTCTATCAATCATTAGGATATGAGACAATATCGAAGGAGCCGTTTTATGATGCAGGCATTCTCCATGTCCAAATGAAAAAGAAGTTGTAGCAGGTACTCATCATCGGCTTATAAATCGGATATCCATGCAAATATTCATAATCTCACTTCGTTTCGGACAACCTAAGAATGTCACACTGAATCTTAACACGATTCAAGAGACAAAATGGACAAAGGGAGATGAACCGCATGGAACGAGAAACGATTGTTGCTGTTCAAAAAAATGGAGATGGTGATCTGACCGCTTTTCAAACCGATTCAGGTCGAGTGCTGGACTACAACCAGGCGATTCAAGCCATTCACAACGGGGAGATCGCAGGAGTCAACACTTTTAAAGGCAAAGACGGCGGCACATACATTCGCGGAGATGCGGATGGAGATCCGACCAATAATTTAGATCAACTGCCAATGTTTTAATGATAAAAATTTGCGTAATAGAAGAAGAGCGCTTTGTCTCTAAGTCGAGATAAGCGCTCTTCTTTTTTTGCTGCAGGTTTATTAAGTCTCAATGGTATAGGTCTCGTGCTGATTAATAAATGGCATAAGCCCCGTTTGGCCTTCCCAATTCGGACGTGTATCCCCGTAATGCATCAGTGAAATCTTAGACTGCAAGTCGGGAGGAAGGGTAAGCAGCTCATTAATGGTGGAATGCACTTCGCCGATTCCTTCTAACTGGCAATCATGCCAGATCGTATGTACACCTTGATCAACAAGTGCTCGCAGGAGGGCAGGCTGAAAGCGCATGTCGGCGCTATAGAAGAAAGTATCGAGTAGCTTTGTTTTCCCTCGATATGAGGGGTTTCAAGCCATTTTATTTTAAGAGCAGGTGTGATCTGGTGCTCTTGATCAACAGTTTGAGGAAAGACCTCAAATACATCCTCCAATCGGATGATCTCCTTTTGTGTGATGCCTGCCTTTAACGAATGCTCCCATATAGGTTCAACCAGCGTATTTGCAATATACAGCTTAGGTTTGCGGTCATAAAGAAACTTCATTTGGAACGCATATTCCTCAAGTCCTCCAATATGATCGGCATGAAGATGTGTGACAAATACACCTTCGAAATCGTTAAAGCTCTTGCCAAGTTGGTGGATGGCGAGTGGAGCAGTAATTCCGCAGTCAATCAGGAACGAGTGATCCGCTGCAGAGATGATCGCGTTATTATTGTAATAGCGCTTTGCAAATGCACTGCCAGTACCCAGCATTTGAATCTCAATTGACATGAGTAAGCCACGACTCCCTTCATTCTCATTCCGAGACTTTGCTCTACTGTATCATGCGTTTAGGCATGTACACAAGCCAATTGCCGAATTGACTCATAGACTAATGTTGAAAAAGTTCCCAAAACTGATGAGCGAGGGTAAGGGTGATTCTACTTATGGCAAAAGGCAAATCAACCAAAAAGAAAAAAGAAGCAAGTGGCGGACGTGCGCAGTATATGATGCGAATGGTAACCTCGGATCGATGTGCGGTATGCCCGACGCCTTGCTCACGGGGAATGGCTTACTGTGCTCGCATGAATGAGCCAGGAGCGGTTGGTCAAGGTGTCCCGTGCATCTTAACCAAAACAAAAATTGGGGGATAACACCTAATCAGCTTAAGTACATCGAATGCTGTAGCAATTGTAGCAAATCATCACCCGGGAAATATTGGATAGGGGGCATTGTTCTATATTTCCCGGATGAAACTGAAACCGATAAGCATGGATAAATGTCATAAAACTTGCAAGCTGATGACGGAGGGAAGAGATGCATTTGAAGAGGACAAGCCCTTATTGGAGCCATTATACATCTATATTTCAATACATGATCATATCTTCCAAATGTTGTATATGAACATAAAGAAAATGATGAAAAAGCAGCATGCATGTCCCGAGAAGTGCGCAACTCTAGTGTATAACACGAGTATAACTATACAACAAGAGCAATTGGAGGTACCCACATGAGATTCAAAAGAGTTGCGGCACTCGTGTTACTGGGCTCCATCATCGGAGGCACTTATGTTTCCATGATTCCCCAGGCCCACGCCGAAGGTACGGATCGTATTGATGTACAGGTGAATGGTCGTCCATTATCGGACGCAGGCATTATGGTGGATGGTCGAACCTATTTGTCCGTTCGTGATTTGCAGGACAGCATTCAAGGATTTATCTACTGGGATGCTGCAAATAAGAAGCTGTATATCGACAAGCCGAATGTCCACATGATCACCTTCAAAGATAAAAATATGTTCGGTAAAGTGCAAGCTGGCAAAACGACTTTCTCGGTGCATGTTCAAGTTGATGATCTTCTGTCTAAAGTAGATGGCATTCGACTAACGATTGTGGATCCGAATGGCAAAGCGACAGAGATTGAGCAATCCAAACTAAGCACGCAAGAGGATAATTTCTGGTTCCGCTCGAAGGATTTCACGTACGACTTTAAAGCAAAAGGCAAGTATACGATTAATTGCTACTTAAAGCAGCAAAACGGCGATTATTCACTTGTATCTCAAAAAACGTTGGACGCTATTTAATGCACATTTTGTGTGAATAGTGGTTATACTAGTTGGTGTCTCGTAGTACGAAACTGTGTCGTCTTCGCATACATACTTGATGGTGTGAGTGGGATTTGCTCACATTGACCTTGATAACAGTTCATGTTACGATACATGATATTGCAACATATACCACTGTAGGATCCAAAGGAGAACGAATCAATGAGCGAACATAAGCATGATGCAAACTGTGGACATGACCACGATCATGATCATGAGCACGAAGAATTTGTTGTTACCTTAATTGATGAGGATGGCAATGAAATAGATATGGCCCTTGTTGAGACTTTCAACGTAGAAGATCAATTGTATGCCCTTCTGCTTGAGCGCAACAACCCTGAAGCAGACGGTGTTATTGTTCGCGTTGATGAAGATGGGGACGATATGGTCTTGAATGCGATTGAAGATGATGAAGAATGGAATCGTGTACAGCAAGCCTACGAAGAGTTAGTATCTTCTGAAGACCAATAAGACATGGCTGGAAGCTCCAAGTAATCTTGGAGCTTCTTTTCGTGCTTCGAAGAGGATCATTTTCCATCTTCCTAATGCCGCTGCTTTTATTTTCGAGGATTGAAATACATGATGCGTCCGTTAAACAATTGAAGCTCCGCTTTCCACGATTTAGCCAAATACCGGCTAAGTTCATTAGCCTTTGACTTGTCTCCGCTTGTAGCAGCATCCGGCAGAAGCAGTTCCACATAATGCCGAACCTTTTCTCCATCAAGTCTTGAACCTGCCCCCATCAAAATGCAGTGATAGATCGGTTCCGTTCCTTTCAGGATCAAGCCCAACTCTTCATAGCCTTGCTTCGTCTCAATCGTGTAAGGAAATGCAGCCTCAGCATAATTCCATTCGAGCTGATTCCCAGTCAAGCTTGTTTGCTCTTTGTAGTGTATAAGCTGTTCGCGTAGCTCTTCTACCGTCACGGAAGGAACCGCGGATCCATCAACAAAGGTTATCGTTGCGCGTTGGCTCATCATATCACCTCCAGCTGGATTCATTCACCAAAGGGTACTCTTACAATCTACACAGCTAATGGGACAAATAGTCCAATAAAAAAGGCCTCCCAGGAATCTCCTGAGAAGCCTCATTAGTCGCTATGTTATTTATAATGGATGGTAAAGCTATTCGAAAATAGCCGTTTCCTCTTTAATGACCTTTACATAGTGGATACTGCGATCTTCTGGTCCCTTAACTGGCAAGCCTACATCCACATGATCTCGAATGTAGTCGATGTTATCTTGTGAGATGACCTCACCAGGCAAAAGAATAGGAATTCCTGGCGGATAGACGTAGATAAACTCTGCAATGATGCGTCCGGCGGATTCTTTAAATGGAATGATTTCCGTATCTCCATAGAACGCGTCTCTTGGAATCAGGGACAGTTGTGGGATTTCCGGAATCTTGACCACTAATTCCTGTACTTCATTCACATTGTAATACTGCTCGGACAGGTCACGCAGCGCCTGCAGCAGAATGTCGATCGTCTCTTTATCGTCGCCTGGCGTAACGAGGCACAGGATATTGTACATATCACTGAGTTCTACCTCAAGATTGTAATGATCACGGAGCCAATTTTCTGTCTCATAGCCTGTAATGCCAAGATGACGAACATGAATGGTCAGCTTTGTTGGATCGTAGCTGTAAGTGGCTTCTCCACCCAGAATGTCCTCGCCAAAGCAGTATAGGCCTGGCATCTCATTGATTTCTTTTCTGGCATCTTGTGCAAGCTCAATCGCTTTTTCAGCAATGTCATGACCGTTCAAGGCGAGGTTTCTTCTAGACGTATCTAATGATGCAAGCAGCAGATACGAGGTCGAAGTCGTCGTCAGCATGCTGAAAATCGTTTGGATGCGATAAGGGTTCACAAGGCCATTTTTCGTATTTACATTCAAAATGGAGCTTTGCGTCATGGAGCCGCCAAGCTTATGAACGCTTGTTGCTGCCATATCCGCTCCTGCCTGCATGGCTGACATCGGCAGACCCTCATGGAAATGAATGAGCACGCCATGGGCTTCATCCACGAGTACCGGAACCTCGTAAGAATGCGCAAGATCAACGATTTCTTTCAAGTCTGCGCAAATACCGAAGTATGTCGGATTGATGACAAGCACAGCTTTTGCATCAGGGTGCTTCTCTAATGCTCGACGAACAGAGCGAGTCGTCACACCATGGTCAATCCCCAAATTGCTATCCCGAGCAGGCGATACGAATACTGGCTTCGCTCCTGCAAAAATGATCGCGGACATGATGGATTTATGCACATTGCGTGGAACAATGATTTTATCTCCAGGCGAGCAGACAGACATGATCATCGTAATGATCGCGCCGCTCGTGCCTTGTACGCTAAAATACGTATAGTCCGAACCGAAGGCATCAGCCGCTAGCTGTTGCGCCTCCGCGATGACCCCTGTCGGCTGGTGTAAATCATCCAGCGGGGCAATATTTATCAGGTCAATCGAAAGAGCCTGATCACCAATGAAGGAACGGAACTCCTGGTCCGCCCCGGCGCCTTTCTTATGGCCTGGAATATGAAATTGCACCGGATTCTTCGCGGCATGCTCCGTTAAAGCAGTGAATAATGGTGTTCGATGATGGTCCATCGCGGTTTCACAACCTTTCGTGTTGGGATGAGCTCTGACCAGCAGGCTATCGTTTGAATTAAACAAACAAGCATAAGTTTAACAAAAACAGGGGGGAATGCAAGTACAATTTAAAGGGTATTCCTTCAGATTGTTCGGAAATGAACGGAATCGCTTGTTCATGAGAATGTCATGATAACGCATAGTAAAATGTGGTAGGATGTTCTGGGGGTGAAGTTATGAAAAAACCACTTCTTGTTGTGGTTCTGATGCTTATGATGGTATTCATCGGATTCGGCATTATTATTCCGGTGCTGCCAAGCTTAATTACGGAAGCGGGAGCGAACGAATTCCATCTAGGGCTGATGCTGGCACTGTACTCGCTAATTTCGTTTGTGCTGTCTCCACTGTGGGGAGGCCTGTCTGAGCGAGTAGGACGGCGTCCTGTCATTTTGATCGGAATATTCGGATTCAGCCTAAGCTATCTTCTATTTGCGCTTGCAGATGGACATTTGTGGGTGATGTATTTGTCCCGCATTCTTGGAGGACTCTTTGCAGGGGCTGTTACGGCTGTTATCGTGGCGTACGTGGCAGATCTTACGACAGAGGAGACGCGAACAAAAGGAATGGGGCTCGTCGGCGCTGCTATCGGATTAGGGTTTACCTTTGGACCGGCGTTCGGCGGTTTGTTAAGCCGTTTTGGACTGGCTGTACCGTTTGCTGCAGCTTCGGCCTTAACGCTGATTACGACCATACTGGGCTTCTTCTGGCTGAAGGAATCACTCCCGACAGAGAAAAGACGCAAGTCAAGCGGAGAGCGTACTTCCCGCTGGACGGCTTTTGCCGGCAGGATGAAGTACTTATATGTCCTGTCCTTCTTTGTGACCTTCACGTTGGCTGGCCTGGAAGCGACGCTGCTTTATTTTCAGGCTCAGCGCATACCGGATGTTACCACAGAGGATATTGGATGGATGTTCTTCTTCTGCGGCCTCGCAGGGGCTCTTGTTCAAGGCGGTGTCGTACGGCGCTATATTAAAAAGGGAGGCGAGCATAAGGCGATCCTAATCGGCTTGCTCGTATCGGCCTTGGGCTTCGTGCTGCTGCTGTTCTCCAGCTCGTTCTGGAACGCAACGCTTTATCTTTGCATTTTTGGCATTGGCAATGCCCTGATTCGTCCTTGTGTGACATCCTTAATCACACAAAAATCGACGGTAAGCCACGGTGTAGCCTCAGGACTCAACTCCTCGATGGACAGCTTTGGCCGCATCACAGGCCCGCTGCTTGCAACAGCCGTGTTCAATCTTCATGTGAACTTGCCGTTTGTGATCGGAGCCATTCTATCAGTTGCCGCGATCGGCCTGCTGGCCAAGTTCACGGTGTTGGATCGTAAAACACAAGGACAGCGCTTGCCCGCGTAAAGGAAGCAAGTGGTTATATTTACAGCTCCTTGGACAAGCCTGACAACATTATAAAACAGCCTTCTATACGCACATGAGAATGAACCATCATTTCGTGCAATAGAAGGCTGTTTTTTATCCGTCATTTATGGTTATGACTTAAAGCTTGCTATCCCATGCATAATCAATTGTACGGTACGTTCCAACTCTACCTCGTCTTGCTCCCACTCGGCATTCGGCAGGAAAAGATGGCGGACGAGCAAGAATCCAATCACATTCGTTAGTGTAAAACGCAGGATGATGGGTGAAGGCATGTCAATCAGCTCTCCAACTGCTTTGTAGCGCTCCACGACGAGCCGCGCACGCTCGAACAGCTGCTCGGATACTGTATTAATAAATTCTTCCTTGAGTTCCTCATGAAAAGGAATTTCCTGAATGAGCAGACGGATGGCTTGCTTATGCTTGATAAAAAAATCATGGCGATTCTTCAGAATGGCTGCAACGAATTGAGCATAGCTGTCATACGGTGTATCGACGATCTGCTTGAGCTCGCGAAGGAGGAAGGGGGCAAGCAGCTTCGTCATCATCGGCGAGAGGATGGAGAACAGCAGCTCCTTCTTCGTTTTATAGTGGCGAAAGATCGTCCCTTCTGCGACGCCTGCTTTCTTGGCAATTTCATTCGTAGAGGCCGCTGCATATCCTTTTTCTGAAAAAATATCGAGAGCTGCGGCAACGATTCGCTGCTGCTTATCCGTCATCTTCTCCCGCTCTTCAGGCTCCAATTGATTCAATAGCTTGATCCACTCTTCTTCATGCTGGTTTCTTTCTACCGACAACGTTTATCACTCCTACACTAGATCGAACGATATTTGCGAAGCGCCCATACGTTCAGCACAAAGAATGCTGTCGCAAAGCAGGCAAGCACAGCAACGGATGGGGCGATAACCTCGAATCCTTTGCCACGTATCATAACATTAATCAGGGCATCCGAGCCATACGTTAGCGGCAGAAGCACAGAGACCCATTGCAGCCACTTCGGCATCGCCTCTAACGGAAATAATCCACAGAAGAATACCTGCGGAACAATAACAAGCGGAATGAACTGAAACATCTGAAATTCATTCGTAGCGAAGGCAGACATCAGGGTGCTAAGACTTAAGGCAGTTAGTGCAAGGCATAAGGCGATAAGCAGCACATACCAGAAGCTTCCTTCAATTTGCAGATCAAGCACATAGGTGGCGTATGCCGTAATAATGATGGTTTGTAAGAGCGCGAATAAGCCGAAGCCAATGGTGTAGCCGAGTACAATCTCTGTTCGTCTTAACGGCGAAGCCAGCAGTCGATCCAGCGTACCCTGCGTTCGTTCCCGCAAAAATGACACGCCTGAGATCATAAACACAAATAAAAAGACAAAAACTCCAATAAGCATAGGTCCTATCCGGTCAAATGTGCTCATGTCCTGATGACCGTACAACGTGTCTACAACGAGCTCAGGCTGGGCGATTGCAATAGGAAGATGGGCTTGACCTGACGGATTGGCTGAAGCGGGTAGCTTCTCTTGAAGCTCCGCGGACAAGGATGGAATGAGCGTCTGCATCGTTTCTTGAATGGTCTCCATCGTCTGGCGGCTTATGGATGGGTCGCTGCCTTCTAAGGTGACATGCACCACTGGCTTCATATTTTGGAGCTCCATTTGCAGATAGGCATCAAGATTCCCATCCTTTAGCTCCAGCTTGGCAGCGCTCAGCTCATCGTATCGAGTCCAATCCGCTTGAATGCTCTTCATCGCTTCATCAATAACATCCTCTGCAATATATCCCACTTTTGGCTCAGGCAGTGAACCGCCAAATACGGCATACATCAATGTCATTACAACTAAAGGGGCGACAAAGATTAACGCAAGTGTCCGCTTGTCTCTTCGCATCTGTCGAATGATTCGTAGTACCAAGGCTCGTATTCTCATGCTTGAAGACCTCCGCTGAATTGGATGAATACTTCTTCGAGTGTTTCCGCTTGATGAGTCTTCTTTAACTCTTGCGGCGATCCAACAGCTATAAGTCTGCCATCCCGAAGCAGGGCAATACGCTCGCATTGTTCCGCCTCATCCATGACATGCGTAGTCACGACAATGGTTGTTCCGTTCATCTTTAGTTCATGAAGCGTATCCCAGATGGAGCGTCTTAGAACAGGATCAATCCCGACCGTCGGCTCATCCAGCACAAGGAGTTCAGGCTCATGAAGCAGTGCGATGGCAAGCGATAAGCGGCGCTTCATCCCACCAGAGTATTGACTAACAGGTTTTTTCGCATGTGGAAGCAGGTCAACGAGTTGCAGCACGTATTGGATGCGATCTTTTTTATAGGCGTCTTTAAGACCATACAAAGAAGCGAAGAACTCGATGTTTTCATACGCGGACAGCTCATGGTACAGCGCATCGGACTGCGCCATGTATCCGATTCGGCGGAACACCTGGAGATCGGGAAGTGTCGTATCTAGCGCGATCACGCTGCCGGCATCAGGCTTCTCCATTCCAATCATAAGCTTGATGGTGGTCGTTTTCCCCGAGCCGGAAGGCCCAAGCATGCCGAACATTTCTCCTTTCTTAACCGTAAAGCTAAGCGGATGGATTACAGGTTGTTTCTCATACTGCTTCGATACGTTTTGAAGCGCAACGACGGGATGATCATCTACGTGAGTGGTTGCATTCATCATCATGCTCTCCTTCTTTTTGGCATAGAAATGGATGAGTGTTAATCCTTTGAATAAAAGTGAGTAATCACTCATTTTTTTATTCTCATTCTAATCGTTTCCCATCCCCTTGTAAAGATCGGTTCACAGCCTCTATGTGCGAATAAATCCTTTATGTCTTCTTTCAATATAAAAACACTCCCTAATCGTAGGAAGTGTCTTCATTATCAATATCATGCTTGTCCAGCAAGTTTATAGAGCGGTATCAAGGTCTCAATCGTATCAGATGTAAGCTTCATAAAGGCTTGTCCATCTTTTAGAATCGGGTTTTTGGCATCAATATGGCGTCCGACCAGCCATTCGGCAGATTTCACGTCGCGGAATCGGATAAGGGACTGCTCCAGCTCTTGATCGGACATGTCCTTAAGGGAGGTCGCATGCTTTTGCATGTGATCCTGCGAGATCACATAATCCTTGGGCACGATAGTCTTAAGCTGATCAAGTTCTTTCAAGAACAGCGAAGCGATCCGCTGCTTATTCGTGGCTTCATAGATAAATGCGAGCCATATAAAGAGATGGTCGTCGAAAAGTCCAACTTGGAAGTGAGGGAGCGCCTTATATCCGCGCTTATTTGGACCGATCGCGAGCCAAGTATCCTTTGGAGGATTTACAGTTCTGCGCGCATGTTTTGCAATATGCAAAAACATCTCTTGGCCTGCAAGCAGAGAGGCTTCTCCGCTTAGCTGTTCGCCAATGAGACGGAATTTTGGCTGAATGCGTTCTCGAATCGCTTCCATTCGAGCGTCAAGTCCTTCGATCTGGAACGTTTCGAAGTCGGCAGCTTGAAAGCCGTTAAAGGTCATGTATGGTTCATCCTCTCTATTCTGTAAGTCCTTTTATTATAGCACGTGATAGTCACGCTTCGAGAAAAGAAGCATTTCTTTCGAAAAACAAGTCAATAAACCAAGTTGCTCGAACATATGATGGAATATGGAAGCGATGACTAGGTAAGGAGGGATTGCCGTGAATCGCAGCGATGAAGTTGAATATTGCAATTTGGAGTTACGTTTTGACCGTCGGCAAATCCAGAACCTCATCCGTGACCTTATTCAAGCGGGGTATTCCTTGTATTGGAGCGAGAATGAATCGCTGTTTATCGTCTCCATTCGAACAGGACGCAAATTGGTAAAGCTTCGATTCCAGCGAATCAACAATCGCTACAAAATTGTTGGGGATTATACCATCCGAGATGAGCGTCTTGGAGCGTTTATGGAACGAATGATTGGGGATTCTAGAGGTCACGCGGTGGTAAAGAGGTTCAAGGATCGTCAAATTTTAGTCGAAAATATTATGTTTGGCGAACGAATCCGTCTTGTTGAGATAAGCGGCATGGAGCAGAAGGTACTGTATCAGAAGCGGCCATCGGTAACGACAGAGGAGATGATCCAGGCTTATACATCAACCCGTGCCGAAGATCGAATGGATGCACTGCGCTCCGAAATTGATAGTAAGCTGGCAGAGCTATATAGCGCCATGTCCCTGCATGATCATGAAGCAATCCAATCGTGCAAGGATGAGCTTCATGTTCTTAGAAGAGAAATGCTGCAGCTGGAATGGTGAAAAGTCGCAAGACAACCCTTATATCCGATTCGATGAGAGCATTTGTCGATGGATAGCGGGGTGTTTTGCTGTGTGAAATCATAAGTTCAATAGCACCAGTTTTGAAAGGGGCACGTTTATTGAAGAATCGCGCAAATGATGTCCATACTATGCATCATCAAAAAATATAGGTAATACTACGGAAGTTAGGTTATAGATATGCCCGCTTGTGATGTAGCTCATAGGAATGATGGGGAGGGGTTCACTTCTATGTAGAAAAAGGGTAAAATAACACTAATGCTTGCTACTATATCTAGATAAAGGGTGGAAGATCCATATGTCGAAAACACAAATCGGTGTAATCGGACTTGCTGTAATGGGCAAGAACTTGGCACTGAATATCGAAAGCCGCGGTTTTTCTGTATCGGTTTACAACCGTTCCCGCGAGAAGACAGACCTTCTTATGAGCGAAGCACCTGATAAGAACTTGACGCCTACATATACGATTGAAGAATTCGTTCAGTCGCTTGAAGTGCCGCGCAAGATCTTGATCATGGTTCAAGCTGGACAAGCGACAGACGCAACGATCGACCAATTGATCCCTCATCTGGATCAAGGCGATATCATCATTGACGGCGGTAATGCTCACTATCCTGATACACAGCGCCGCAGCAAATATTTGGAGGAGAAAGGCTTCCGCTTCATCGGTACGGGCGTATCCGGCGGTGAAGAAGGCGCATTGACGGGTCCTGCAATCATGCCAGGCGGTCAAGAAAGTGCTTATAAGCTGGTTGAGCCAATCCTGACAGCGATCTCTGCAAAAGTAAACGAAGAACCTTGCTGCACATACATCGGTCCAGACGGTGCTGGCCACTATGTCAAAATGGTACACAATGGCATCGAGTACGGTGACATGCAGCTGATCTGTGAAGCTTACCATCTCTTGACTCATGTTGTAGGTGTAGATACAAAGGAATTGCAAGCAATCTTCTCCGAATGGAATAAAGGCGAGCTCGACAGCTATCTGATCGAGATTACAGCTGATATCTTCTCGAAGTATGATGAAGAAACAGGGAAGCCAATGGTAGATGTGATCTTGGATTCCGCAGGTCAAAAAGGTACTGGTAAATGGACAAGCCAAAACGCATTGGATCTTGGCTACCCGCTTACCATGATTACAGAGTCCGTATTCTCCCGTTTCTTGTCCGCGATGAAGGACGAGCGTGTTGCGGCTAGCAAAGTATTGTCTGGCCCAGAAGTGAAGCCATTTACAGGCGACAAAGCGGAGTTTATTGAGAAGATTCGCAAGGCGCTCTTCGCAAGTAAGATCGTATCTTACGCGCAAGGTTTCTCTCAAATGCGTGTAGCATCCGAAGAATATAACTGGAATCTTCCACTTGGCAATATTGCGAAGATCTTCCGTGGCGGCTGCATCATCCGTTCTCAATTCTTGAACAACATCAAGGAAGCGTATGATCGTGATGCAGAGCTTAAGAACCTTCTACTTGATCCTTATTTCAAGGAAATCGTAGAAGACTATCAATATGCATGGCGTGAAGTTATCAGCACAGCTGTAGCGAACGGCATTCCTGTTCCTGGCTTCTCTTCTGCCTTGTCTTACTATGACAGCTATCGTACAGAACGCTTGCCAGCGAACCTGCTGCAAGCACAACGCGATTACTTCGGCGCACATACGTTCAAGCGTGTGGACAAAGAAGGATCCTTCCACTATAACTGGTTGTCTTAATCACGAGATAAGCCTCGTTATCACATTAACGCCGAGCTGGTCAACAGCTCGGCGTTATTTGTAAACAGGGATGATTGAATCTAAAGAGAAGCAGAAAAGGATTATTCATGCTCATAACTTATGCTTTATTAGGAGGGTTGGGGAGCGAATTGATCAATAAGCGCCTCTCTTGCAGCAGGCTTAAGTGTCATTTGAAGACACTATGGGCTGCCATAGGCCATGTGCGGCTTCTTGCAAGTACAGGCGCAAACGATCGCTCTCCGAGTCCTGAAGCCTAGAGCGATGAAGCATAATGACAGCTACTTCGGCATAGTAGCGATAGTTTCTGGCTAATCGCTCAGCGCCGAGCTGAATCACGGAGGCTTGATTGCTTGCCAGTTGATTCTTGACCATATTTAGCACCCATAGGATATCATCGCGACATAGCGTGTGCTGAGGGTCCAGAATGCGCTCCATCCGAGCGGCAATGGCACGATGGTGGTGATCGGGGTTCGAAGGATGCGGCATCTTCGTTCACTCCTTAAAGAAGGTTCGACTGAGTAGAAGGATCCTAATTCTATGTTCTATTATTCATAGGTTGTTGTAAGAATTGAACGAATAACCGTCAGACCTTTCGTATGGATTTATGATTCTTTCGTTCAACCTAATACTCATCCGTACATGTACTATCATCTTTACGTAGAAGCCTTTATTTTTATACATGGAAGATTGTCGAATCGAAGATGACTATGGTATCATATGGGAAGTTTACCTATAGGAGTTGAGTCATATGCTGACCAATGAACGGCGTGAGCTGAGGCATCATATCGTATTGATCGGATTTATGGGGACAGGCAAATCCATAGTAGGTCAGCGCCTTGCAGAACGTCTCCACGTTCCTTTTATTGATTTGGATCAGGAAGTGGTCCGTCAGGAAGGAAGATCGATTCCGGAGCTGTTCGCTCAAGAAGGAGAAGAGTACTTCCGTGATACGGAATCCAAAGTTCTAGCGGCATGGCTTCAGTCCGAGCAGCCTGGCATTATTTCTACAGGCGGAGGAGCGGTGCTTCGTGCAATCAATTGCGATGTGATGAAACAGCAAGGCTTTGTAGTTGCTTTGACAGCGGAAGTGGACACGATTATTGCTCGGGTCTCGGGCGATGCTGATCGTCCGCTTTTACAGGGGAACGCGTCAGAGCGCGTCCATCAGCTCATGGAAGCGCGCGCTGGGCGTTATGATTTCGCACATTGTACGATTCCAACGGATCAATGCGAGGTGGAACACATTATGCATCAGATTTTAGAAGCCTATGAGACCTATCGTTGTGCTACGAAGGAAGCTGAGTAGGGCCAGCAATGCTTGCCCAAGCCAGCATGCCACCTGACATGTTAACGGCACCTTCCATTCCAAGGTGCTGCAAGTATTCACATACCCGTTCGCTGCGATAGCCGCTGCGGCAGATGAAAATGATCTCTTGTGCTGTTGGGATTTCTCCCACT
>NZ_JADMOL010000002.1:543819-599026 GCF_015558675.1 Paenibacillus sp. 1001270B_150601_E10
ATTTGATTCATCGGAATATGAATGGCGCCTGGAATCATGCCGTGGATGACTTCCTCGTCTTCACGAACATCAATCATATGAAGCTTCTCGCCCTGATTTAAGCGAGAGAGCAATTCGGTTACTTCCATTTGCGGCACAGTATCCATGCGTTATATAGCCTCCTGACTACTCTTGTCTTTCTTTTGCGAGGTGTGATTTTTATCATATTACATTCACAGGATACGTACCGATTTGAATTTTGTCAATTGTGCTCAACAAGCCGAGAATGAACTCTTCAACATAAACAGCTGCTTCGTTTTTAAGCAGACATGCCTATATTAAAACTAAGGAGTGTGTATTATGGATGTACGCGTAACGCCTACTGCTCAATTGCAAGGAGATATTCAAGCCTTATCCTCGAAAAACTATACAACTAGGTATTTGCTCGCCGCAGCTTTGGCTGATGGACAAAGTACCATTTACTATCCTGCGCACAGTGAAGACAGCGATGCGATGCGCCGCTGTTTGCGTGATCTGGGGGCAGTGCTAGAGGAAGACGATACGAAGATTGTCCTTACGGGATTTGGCGGCGTTCCTAAGCTCCTTCCAGAGAACAAGGAATTGAATGTAGGCAATGCGGGCGCTGTGCTTCGCTTTCTAATGGGGATTGCTTCCTTACTTCCGGAGGTCCACTTTATTAATGCCTATCCGGATTCACTCGGCAAGCGTCCACATGATGACCTGATCGAGGCCCTCGAGCAGCTCGGAGCTAAGATCGAGCATCGTGAAGGAAAGCTGCCGATCACCATTTATGGCGGCGAGCTTCGCGGGGGAGCGATTAAAGTATCGGGTAATATCAGCTCTCAATTTCTAAGTGCGTTATTGTTCCTGGTTCCACTTCTAAAGGAAGACAGCACGATTGAAGTAACGGATGACCTGAAGTCGAAGGTCGTGGTTGGCCAAACGCTTGAAGTGCTTAAGGAAGCGGGAATCGTAATTGAAGCAAGTGAAGACCTGATGAGCTACCGCGTACCGGGCAGACAGAAGTATGAAGCGAGAGACTACCGTGTTCAGGGCGATTATCCCGGGTCAGCTGCAGTGCTTGCAGCGGCTGCGGTAACAGAGTCTGATGTTACGCTGCGCGGCTTGACAGAGGACAGCAAGCAAGGCGAGCGTGCGATTGTGGATGTGCTTCGCATGATGGGTGTTCCTTTTACCCATGAAGATAGTGTCATTCATGTGCAAAGCAAAGGGAAGCTCAAGGCGGTGGAGTTTGACGGCGATGCTGCAACAGACGCTGTGCTTGCGATGGTGGCTGCAGCTGTGTTTGCAGAAGGAACATCCCGGTTCTACAATGTTGAGAACTTAAGATATAAAGAGTGCGACCGCATCACAGACTACGTGAATGAGCTTCGTAAAGCCGGGGCTCAAGTGGAAGAGCGCCAAGCTGAGATTATTGTCCATGGTCGACCAGAAGGTGTAGAAGGTGGCGTAGAGATTGATGCCCACTATGACCATCGTGTCATTATGGCGCTTACGGTTGTAGGGCTGCGTTCCAAACAGCCGATTATTATTCGTGACGCTCATCATGTAGCCAAATCGTATCCTATATACTTTGACCATCTCAAAGCTCTGGGAGCTAATGTGGAATGGATAAATTCATAGGGTAAGGGAACCCTTACAGCTAAAAGTCATGAAATTTAATGATTTGAATATGAAGTAAAGAAACGATTTTGTGGTTACTGCAGGGGGGGATTAGGACATGTCGTATGTACAGCCTTCACAAGATGAGTTCAGAACAATTCTTGAAAAGAGCAATACCGTTGCTGTCGTTGGATTGTCAGATGATCCAACAAGAACCTCTCACTTGGTTGCAGCAGCAATGCAGCAAAGAGGCTACAAGATTATTCCGGTGAATCCAAAAGCAAGCACGATTCTTGGTGAGACCTGCTATGCGAAACTACAGGATGTGCCTGTTCACATTGATATCGTCAATGTGTTTCGCCGCAGTGAATACTGTCTTGAGGTCGCTAAAGACGCTGTCGAGGTAGGTGCGGACACCCTGTGGCTTCAACAGGGGATTACGAATGAAGAGGCGCATGCATACGCAAAGGAACACGGTTTGAACGTGGTAATGGACGCTTGCATCAAGGTTATAGATGCCGTTGTTCAACCTAAGAGAAGCTAGTGCAAGCAATGATTACGCTCCATGCATCATGGGACAATTAACAAAAAGATAAAGAGATTCGTGAATGAGCAGGTTCATGGTATAATAATCTAGACCATGAAGCGTTATTCGCGTTCTTGAGCCGGAGTAACGTACCATTCCTTTGGTGTCATGCTCCGGCTTTTTTGCTGTCACACTATAATATGAATGCATAAGGAGCGGGGGCTTATGAATCAAATTGGATCGCTGCAGCAGCTATCGCGATCATTATCTCAGCCCTTATTTCTACTGCCTGCGATCGCTGTGGTCCTGGCAGCAGGACACCTGCTCGCAAGCTTTGGCTTTGTTGAAGCCGCAGACTGGATGACTTGGGCAGGCAAAGGATTGCTATCCATGCTTCCGTACTTGTTTGCCGTTGGCGTTGCTTTAGGGATGTCCAACAATGCAGGTACCGCAGGCATGGCGGCTCTCGCTGGAATGATTATTTTTTATCAAATCTCTGCGCATACAGCTTTAACGGACATGGAACCAACCGTTCTGATTGGGATCCTTTTTGGGCTGTTAGCAGGGTATGTGCATGAACGCTGGCATGATCTCAAGCTACCGGAATATCTGCAGTTTTTTGCTGGAGCGAGATTCGTCATGCTTGTCATGCTTCTATTCTCATTAGGACTTTCCTTTATCCTCATGCTTATTCATCCGTTCTTGCTGCAGGGAATTACTTTCCTCGGCAACGAGGTTCTCGCGATGGGGTCCTTTGGCGTGTTCCTCTACGGAGTGCTTCACCGTGTGTTGGTAGCATTTGGCATGCATCACATTTTGAACAACCTCGTATGGTTTCAAATGGGAGAATATACAGACGGCAGCGGGTTTACGGTAACGGGGGATCTGCCGCGCTTCTTTGCTGGAGATCCCACAGCCGGTACATATATGGCAGGCCTATATCCGATTATGATGTTCGCACTGCCAGCTGTTGCGTTGGCAATAATCCATGAATCTCGTGAGGATCTTCGTTCGAAGGTGTTCAAGACGTACATGAGCGCTGCGCTAGGGTCGTTGCTGACAGGCATAACAGAGCCTATCGAGTTTGCATTTTTATTTGCGGCGCCATACCTCTTTATTGCCCATGCGCTGCTCACAGGCGGCGCGATGTGGATTACTGCAGAGCTCGGGATACGCCATGGGTTCTCCTTCTCGGCAGGAGCAATTGATTACATCGTAAACTATCATTTATCTGAACGGGCTTGGCTCATCATTCCAATTGGGGTAGCCTTCGGACTTATTTATTACGTTCTGTTCCGCTTTGCCATCCGGAGATTCCAGATTCCAACGCCTGGCCGCATTGAAGGATCGCTGCTTGATGATATGGCTGGCGATCTGATGCATCGAACGCCGCTCATTATTCAGGCGCTTGGAGGTAAAGATAATCTTATCGATATCCAAGCCTGCATTACAAGATTGCGAATCAAGGTGAAGAATGATAGATGGATCGATCGGCATTCGCTTCGTACGCTCGGTGCAGCTGGAGTCATTCGCCTTGGAGGCGGACATGTTCAGGTTGTCTTTGGAACATATTCAGAGCTTATACGCGATGAACTGTTGAAACGTCTTCGAAAGGATGCCAAGCAGGTGTGGCTGCTTGCTCCGCTGCAGGGCAAGATGATGCCGATTGAGGATGTACCGGACACGATCTTTGCGAAGAAGATCGTTGGCAATGGTGTTGCCTTTCTTCCGGATAAAGGGGAGCTTGTCTCTCCTGTTGCGGGTGTCGTACGCAATGTGTACCCTACGATGCATGCGGTAGGCATTGAGAGCGAGGAAGGGCTTGAGGTGCTGCTGCATGTCGGCATAGAGACTTCGACACTGAATGGAGCAGGCTTTCAGGCCTGTGTTGAGGAAGGCGATGTTGTGAAGCCAGGACAGTTATTAATCAAATTTGACATTCCTTACATCAAGAAGCAGGGTCGTTCACTTGTGACGCCAATGGTCATAACCAATGGAGATCGGGTGGCCTCCTGGAGCTTCGCACCTTATACACATGTGAAAAAGGCACAGACATCAGTAATGTCCGTTGTCCTGAAAGAAGACGGCTCTAACGGGGGTGAGAAGCGTTGACGCATAAGGTAAAAGGAATTGGAGCATCAATTGGGATTGCAATCGGCAAGGCGTTTGTGCTTCCTACTTGGGAATGGGATATAAGAGAGGAACGGATGGATCCATCGGACTTGGCAAAGGAATTCGAGCGCTTGTACGACGGCATCCGTTCTTCCAAAGACGAGATTGTGTTTATTCAAAATGAGATTCGAGAAATGGTAGGCAATGAAGAGTCTACAATCTTCGATGCACACTTGGCGATTCTGGATGACCCTATCTTTATGAGTGAGATTCAAGGGATCATTCAACGCCAATATAAGGCAGCAGAGGTAGCGGTTAAGGAAGCGATCGATCATTTTGTCACGATGTTTGATCTGCTGGATGATGAATATATGAAGGAGCGGGCGCTTGATATTAAGGATGTCGGCAATCGACTCCTGAAGCACCTGCTTGGTGCGCCGGAGATCAGACTACCTGAAGATGCGCAGCCTTACATTTTGGTCGCAAAGGAGTTGTCTCCCTCACAGCTCGTACATTTGAATCCGAAAAACGTATTAGGCATTGCCATGCTGCAGGGCGGAAGAACGTCACACTCTGCCATTATGGCACGTGCGCTCGGGATTCCGCTCGTTGTCGGCCTGGAAGGAAAGCTTAGTCAACCGATTCAGACAGGGGATATGGTGATCGTGGACGGAGAGAACGGCTTCGTCTATGTGGAACCGAACGAGGAAATTAAGAACTGGTATGAGGAAAGAAGGAAAGCTTTCCTTCGTGAAGCCGATGAGCTTGCGAAGATTAAGGATCTGCCGGCCGAGACGATTGATCGTCATGCTATTCATCTTGCCTCCAACATCAGCTCTACGAGAGAGCTGGATATTGCGCTTAGCGTCGGAGCTGAAAGTGTGGGGCTTTTCCGTACCGAATTTCTTTACATGGACCGTTCGTACGCACCAAATGAAATAGAGCAGCTAACGGTATATCGCGAGGTTGCAGAAACGTTCCCTGGCCGGTCAGTCATCATCCGTACGCTTGATATCGGCGGAGACAAGCCGCTAGAGTTTCTGCAGCTTGCAGACGAAGATAACCCGTTCTTAGGCTATCGCGGCATTCGAATAAGCTTGGATCAGACGGAGATCTTCAAGACGCAGCTGCGGGCCCTGCTTCGTGCTAGCGCACATGGCAAGATCAAGATCCTGCTGCCGATGATTAGCTCGCTAGAGGAGCTTCATGCAGCCAAGCGAGTCCTAGAGCAAGCCAAGGAGGAACTGCGGAGCGAAGGCATCCCGTTTGACGAAGAAGTATTAATCGGGATGATGATTGAGATTCCGGCTGCGGCTGCATTGGCCGACTTATTCGCGGAGGAAGTCGATTTCTTTAGTATCGGAACGAATGATCTGGTGCAATATACGCTTGCTGTGGATCGCATGAATGAGCAGATTGCCCATATGTATGATCCATTCCACCCTGCGGTTCTAAGATTGATCAAGAACACCGTGGATGCGGCAAAAAACCATGGGATTATGGTAGGTGTATGTGGCGAAATGGCGGGAGATCCAAGAGCAGTGCCGCTCTGGGTGGCCCTTCAAGTCGATGAGCTTAGTATGTCATCTCGTTCGATTCCAAGAGTGAAGCATGCGATACGCAAAGCTTCTCATGAAGAAGCGAAAGAGAAGGTGCAACTTGTATTCAAGTGCCGTACGAAGGTCGAAATCGATGAGATACTAGGCATTGAACATGCCCCTGTTATCGAAAGCAAGCCGGAGACGGCTCCAAATTCATAACAACAAAAAGAAGCTGCCGATTATTAGCAGCTTCTTTTTGTTTGTGTTTCATGAACGTCATGTTGTGCAAATGATTATTGAGCAGCAACCGCATCACAGAAGGCCTTGCCATATGCCGGAAGATCTGGTGGTCGGCGGGCGGAAATCAAATTACCGTCCACAACTACTTCTTCGTCAAACCAGATCGCCCCAGCGTTCTCCATGTCGTCACGGATGCCAGGGGTAGAAGTCACCTTCTTGCCGTCTAGGATCTTGGCTGAGATAAGGACCCAGCCTGCATGGCAAATCTGCCCGATCGGCTTGTTCGATTCGTTCATATCGCGGACGATGCGAAGCACGTCCTCGTAACGGCGAAGCTTATCAGGAGCCCAGCCTCCAGGTACGAGAATTGCGTCATAATCCGAAGCCTGAATGGATTTGAAGGCGTAATTGGAGGTTGCGGGTACACCGTATTTACCAATATAGGTCTTACCGGCCTCGTCTCCAACCAGATGGACCTCAGCACCTTCCTCGCGGGCGCGATAGACAGGATACCAAAGCTCCAAATCTTCAAATTCATGATCGACTAATGCAATGATTTTTTTGTTCGCTAGTCTCATCAGATGGTTCCTCCTTAATAATTACCATTTTCCTTATCATCAAAAATAGGAAGCAGCATTGTGCATTTTCATCATTATTTAACCACACTCGCCCAATAAATAACACATTTTTAGAAAGGTTATTGTGATAGAATGTGATATTAATCATTTCTTTTTACAAATGCGCAATATGTAGTTTTTCTAAATGTGTAAATAAATACATGCAGTTGGTTTGCAGGAATATGCTTAAAAAAGTCGAAATAATTCCGTATCTTTATTTGTTAAAAGAACTTAACGTTATGGTAGTGAACATTTTAGGGCGATTTTAAAGAAGTTCATGTTTTAATGGGGGGATCATCATGAATAAGCGTTGCAGTTGTGGTCATGACATGGATATTACTTTGCGCACGGTCGTACATGCGAGAACGATTGAGATTCACCATGTACCCGTGTACACATGCTCGGAATGCGATTACTCTGAGCTTCTGCCTGAACTGAAGCAGGAAGTCATACAGCTGATGAAGACAATGATGCAAGAAGAGCGTACAGGCAAAATGAGCGCTTATTTTGATGATGTAAATGAAGTAGCAAGTGTGCTGAAGGAATGCGTGGATGCGGGCTGCGACCATCTGGATGAATTGTTTCAGCGTATAGGGGAGGATCGGGTCAATCACCTGCTTGATTTGTATCTGATGGCAAAAACTTGGAACGATTCGGAATGGATGGGCGACATCCAACGAAGACTAAAGCAAATATCAGGTTTTAGAACCGACGCTTATCGGGTTAAAATAAGCTAAGAAAGACATTCGGATCCTGTTGCAAAGGAGGAAGATGAATGGACAGCATTCATTCGTTAGACGAGCTGCATGCCCTCGTTGAGCGCTCGCATGAGCAGCCTGTGGTGTTGTTTAAGCACAGCACCAGATGCCCAATCAGTGCGCAAGCAGCTTCAGAAATGAAGCAAGTTGTTGAACGATTTGAGAAGGACAATATTGCTTTTGGCCTTATCTTGGTCGTGGAAGATCGGGAGATCTCATTAGCAGCAGCGGATCAGCTCGGCATTAAGCATGAGTCGCCTCAAGCTATGCTTTTGAAGGATGGCGAAGTCACATGGCATGATTCGCATTATCAGATTCAATATGATCGATTAGAGTCGATTTTATCTCCATTGATCTAATTTTCGACAATTTTCATGGAAAACTCAGCGTGACATTGCGAATTTTCTGAAAATATCGTATGATTGACTCTAATATGTCTCGCATGTACGTATTAAATAAATTGGTTATTGGAGAGAAGGATCGTGACAGTAACTATTTATGATGTAGCTAGAGAAGCTGGCGTTTCGATGGCCACCGTTTCTCGTGTCGTGAATAATAATCCAAATGTAAAGCCACAGACGCGCAAGAAAGTTTATGAAGCGATCGAACGTCTTGGCTACCGTCCAAACGCTGTAGCTCGCGGTCTTGCAAGCAAGAAGACGACGACAGTAGGCGTTGTCATTCCTGATATTTCGAATTCGATCTTTGCTGAAATTGCACGCGGTATTGAAGATATTGCGAATATGTATCATTACAATATCATCTTGTGTAATGCAGACAAGAAGAAAGAGAAAGAGATCCGAGTGATCAACACGCTGCTTGAAAAGCAGGTGGACGGTTTATTGTTTATGGGCGGTGTTGTGACGGAAGATCACATTCAGGCTTTCCGTACCGCTTCCGTTCCGATTGTGCTATGTGCGACAACGGACGAGCAAGGCTTGATTCCATCGGTAGATATCGATCATGAAGCAGCGGCATTTGATGCTGTGAATACGCTTATTCGCCACGGTCACCGTGATATTGCGATGATCAGTGGAACGCTTCAAGATCCTGCAAATGGATTCGCCAGATTCCAAGGTTATAAGAAGGCGCTGGAAGGCGCTGGCATTGAGTACAAGGAAGATCTGGTTCGCATCGGGAACTACCGTTACGAATCCGGCATTGAAGCGATGAAATACTTCCTAGGGTTGAAGAAAAAGCCTACGGCAATCTTCTCGGCAACGGATGAGATGGCGATCGGTGCAATTCATTGCATCCAAGATGCAGGTCTATCCGTACCAGATGATTTCTCCATTATCAGTGTGGATAACATCCGCATGGCTTCTATGGTGCGCCCTCAATTGACGACGGTTGCACAGCCAATGTATGACATTGGTGCAGTATCCATGCGCTTGCTGACGAAGCTGATGAAGAAGGAGCATGTCGATCACGCTCATGTTATTCTTCCTCATGAGACGATTCTCCGCTTGTCGGTGAGCTCTGTGAACGAAGAATAGACAATTGACATGGACAGCATGAAGCCCCGTTTTCGGGGCTTTTCATCTGTATAGGAATAGGATAGGGGGAAGGTCCTTCATGACCATTGGAATTATTGGAGCGATGAATGAAGAGATTCAGCTGCTGTTGGAAGCATTAACAGATAAGGCTGAAATTAAAGGTGCTGGCACCACCTATTACACAGGCACTCTTTACGGTAAATCTGTCGTCATCTGCAAGTCAGGTGTGGGCAAAGTCAATGCTGCGGTGACAACGCAGGTCATGATTGATCGCTTTAAGGTCGAGAAGGTCTTGTTTACAGGTGTCGCTGGCGCTGTTGATCCTGAGCTTCAGATTGGCGATATCGTCATCTCAAGCGCCTGCTTGCAGCATGATATGGACGTAACACCGCTTGGCTTCAAGCCAGGAGAGATACCGTATCAAGAACAATCCGTATTTCAGGCTGATCAAGACCTTGTAAGCTTGGCTGAAAAGGTGTGCGAAGCACGCTTCCCAGGCCGCTATCGGACAGGCTTGGTACTTTCAGGCGACCAGTTCATTGCAAGTCGTGAGAAGGTTCGCGAATTGCACGAGACATTCCAAGGCTTCTGTACGGAGATGGAAGGCTCTGCGGTAGCACAGACCTGTGCTTTGAACGATATTCCTTTTGTCATTATCCGTTCGATGTCAGACCGGGCTGACGGTTCAGCACATATGAACTTCGCTGAATTTACCGTTATGGCATCCGAGCATTCGCATCTTATTATCCAAGATATGTTGAATCAATTGTAATCTTTGTAAAAAAGCGATAGGCGCTGTTTCCTTGTAGAAGGATCAGCGCCTATTTTAGTGCTTATATAAGGAGGTTAAAGGGAGAGTGTCCTTCTTAGCGGACATACTCCATTGCAAGTGTAGAAATGCGCAAATTCTGCTCTGCAATGAGGGAGCGTCTAGGCATCGGGGACCATAGATTCACGTTATCTAGCCAAGTCTGCGGCAGATCGTGCACTGATTGTTCTTGCCAACGCTGAATCCAGGCTTCTGGGAGCGAAAGGTCAGGGGTGCTGTCTAATTCCTGCAGCATCGGATGATCGATCATTTCAAGCCAAAGCAGGCTCCAAGCCCGTGGAACGACTCTCCAAATATCGTAACCGCCACCGCCTATCGCAACCCACCTGCCGTCACAATGAGTGTGAGCTGCCTCGTGGATGATCCGCGGCATTTCTTTATAAATGCGCATGCTGCAATGCATATGAGACAAGGGATCGAAGGCATGGGCATCGCAGCCATGCTGGCTCACGATCAAGTCCGGCTTAAAGACGGCCGCCGTTTGCTCAATCGTCCGCTTAAAGCACTCCATCCAGGAATCATCTTCAGTATACGGGTCGAGTGGAACGTTGACACATGCACCGAATCCTTCGCCTTCGCCGCGCTCGTTCACAAATCCGGTCCCTGGAAACAGATATTTGCCTGTCTCGTGAATCGAATAGGTCAATACGTTAGGATCCGTGTAGAAGGACCATTGAACGCCGTCTCCATGATGAACGTCCGTATCGATATAAAGCACTCTAGCTTGATACTTATCTCGTATATGGGAGATTGCAACAGCTGCATCATTATAGACGCAGAATCCAGCTCCTTTGTTAGGAAAGGCGTGATGCAGTCCTCCCCCTAGATGCAAGGCGTGAGGGGCTCGACCTGTCATCACAGCCTCACAAGCGGCTATAGAGCCGCCGGTGATGGAGGCGGCTGCCTCATGCATGCCTCTGAAATAAGGCGTTTCCTCGTCATGCAGACCGTACTGCTGGGCTCTAAGGATCCAATCGGGATCCGGAATCTCTTCGCTCAATTGCATCACTGCTTGAATGTAGTCCTCGCGATGGATTCTCTGAAGCGCTTCCACATTTGCGCTTGCAGAAGTGACGATTTGGGATTCGCTCAGCGCCCCAATCTGTTCAATCAAGTCCTTTGCTAACAGCACGCGAAACTGATCAAAAGGATGCTCCTGATAGAAGCGATATTGCAGTACCTCTTTGTTATAAACAAAAACAGGTTGGTTACTCATGAGGCAAACCCTCCAATTGTTAATACATAAACCGCTGTCGGAAACGAAGCCGATCGAATTGTTCCTTGGAGGACAACGGTACATCCTTGCCGATTCGAACCATAAGACAGTTTGCAGGATGAGAGCAGATCTCAGGATCATCGGTTGCATACCAGATCATGCCTGCGGATTTCATCAGCTGCTCCATCATTTTTCGATAATCCCATACATTAAGTCCGGTCCCTTCCAGATCCCAATGCCAATAATATTCTGTTGTGTAGACGATGCAGTTCTCGAGCTGATCATCTAAAAATGCTAGTCCGATCATTTGCTTGCCAAGACCGATTCCCCGATAATCTTTCGCCACTTCAATGGCGCCGAGCTCGATAAGATCGATCATATTTCCCTCAGACCAGCGCTCTAGCGGATCAGGATAGTGAAACGTAACATAGCCGATAATCATGTCTTGATCTCTAGCGACAATAATGCGACCTTCTTCTAAATCTGCAATCTCCATAAGGGCTTGCTGCTGTTCTTTGGGCCTGCGAAAGGCATCCAGATCAGCATGCATCTGAAGCGTTTCAATGGCATTGGCATGTACGGGGCCTTCTATAATAACGACCCGATCCTCGAAGGGGATGACTTGAGCATGATAGCGCTTGAAGTGTTCCATATCGACAACTCCTTTTAGGGGCTCTATTCGGTTATAGCAAAAAAAGGAACAAAAGAAAAGGTTAATCGAAGCTTTATAAGAAAATATGGATAAATTTGAAAAGGAAAATAATAGGCACAAAAGTAAACCTGTGCTATAATAAATGTGCCAAAATATTCAAAAAACATTCCTTGACAACATAGAGATGCACCATCGTCCTTTCATTAATATGTTTCATGTAAGCGGTTTAACTACCGTTACAAAGCCATGGCATGGTCTAGAGAAAGTATTGAAATAGGGAGATGAGTCTGAATGAGTAATGTGCAAGGAGAAGAGATCGTAAAGGCAACGGCAGTTAATCCGAACTTGGTAAGCTATGAAGAAGCTACCTCTCAGTTTAATTGGGAGGAAGTAGAGAAGCACTTTTCCTGGTATGAGACAGGCAAAGTGAATATGGCGTATGAAGCGGTTGATCGCCATGTGAAAGAAGGCAGAGGAGATAAAGTAGCGCTTTACTATAGCGACAGCACACGCGATGAAGCGTACACTTTTGCGGATCTATCTAAGAGATCGAATCAATTCGCTAATGTCCTTCGCAAGTACGGCATTCAAAAGGGAGATCGCGTCTTTATCTTCATGCCAAGAACACCTGAGCTTTATGTAAGCTTGCTTGGGGCTATTAAGGCAGGGGCTGTTATCGGTCCTTTGTTCGAAGCCTTTATGGAGACCGCGGTTAAAGATCGCCTTGCAGATAGTGAAGCAGTAGCAATTGTGACCACGCCAAGCCTGCTTCCGCGCGTACTCCGCGATGAGCTGCCTGCACTCAAGCATGTTGTGCTTGTAAGTCAGGAGGCTGAAGCAGTTGAGGGAACCATTAACTTCGCTCAAGAGATGGCACAAGCTTCTGATGAAGCAGACATCGAGTGGCTTGAGCGCGAGGACGGGTTGATCCTTCACTATACCTCTGGCTCGACGGGCAAGCCGAAGGGCGTATTCCACGTTCAGAATGCAATGGTTCAACACTACTATACAGGCAAGATGGTTCTTGATCTCAAAGAAGATGATATTTACTGGTGTACAGCTGACCCGGGTTGGGTAACCGGTACGTCTAACGGCATATTTGCACCATGGCTGAATGGCGCCACCAACGTGGTTCGCGGCGGACGCTTCAGCCCTCAAGATTGGTATGGCACGATTCAGAAATACAAAGTAACGGTATGGTATAGTGCGCCGACTGCATTTCGCATGCTGATGGGCGCTGGCGATGAGGTGCTGAAGGAGTTTGACCTTAGCTCCTTGCGCCATGTGCTGTCCGTTGGAGAGCCATTGAATCCAGAAGTCGTTCGCTGGGGATTAAAAGTATACAATCAGCGCATCCATGATACATGGTGGATGACTGAGACAGGCGGTCACTTAATCTGTAACTACCCAAGCATGGATATCAAGCCTGGCTCCATGGGACGTCCGATCCCTGGCGTCCAAGCTGCGATTATTGATGATCACGGCAACGAGCTGCCTCCATATCGTATGGGCAACTTGGCGATTCGTACGCCATGGCCATCCATGATGCGCAAGATTTGGAACAATCCTTCGAAGTACGAAGAATATTTCCGTCTATCCGGTTGGTATGTGTCCGGAGACTCCGCTTACCGTGACGAAGACGGATACTTCTGGTTCCAAGGCCGTGTTGATGACGTGATCAACACCTCCGGTGAGCGCGTAGGACCTTTCGAAGTCGAGAGCAAGCTTGTTGAACATCCAGCTGTAGCAGAGGCTGGGGTCATTGGCAAGCCGGACCCTGTTCGCGGTGAAATCATTAAGGCCTTTATCTCCTTGCGTGAAGGATATGCTCCTTCTGACGAGTTGAAGGCAGATATTGCAAAGTTCGTGAAAGAAGGCTTGTCAGCGCATGCATCTCCGCGCGAAATCGAATTCAAAGATAAACTTCCTAAGACGAGATCAGGTAAAATCATGCGCCGTGTATTGAAGGCGTGGGAGCTTAATCTCCCAACAGGTGATTTGTCCACGATCGAAGATTAGATTGCGGTATAGATGTTAGGAAGAGTTATGAGATTCGAGACGGGTAATACAAGCAGTTTTTTGTCCTATGCATTGAAGCATTCTGCTTCCTTGATGGGATATTTATGACTCTACTCTACCTATAAATGAATAAGGGCATTCGTTGTGCAGCAAGAGGATCTAATCGGCCTCAGCTGCCTGGCGAATGCCTTTTTGTTATGTTCTTTTGTATATAGGGAAGAACAGGATGAAGAAGGATCAAGTTGATCAATGATCGTTTTCCCGCCGGTCAAGGTCTAAAATTATTGAATACCATAAATACATCTTATAAATTGGATATCAGCTAGGGGATAAACCAAAACATAAAAATAAAGACCGACACTATCACTTATAGGAAGCTTTTGCCGACTCCATATTGCTTATCCAGCATTCCTTTGTTTTTCTTGTGTCATCATCGCGATTCATTATGAGTGTTTATTTGGGCTATAAGTAAAGCCGGGATATTTGACGACGGGCCATTTTTCTTTTCTTAAGGAATGCATAAGTTCAGGGCTCGCATTCAGATTGCTCTTCACTAATGCTGTTGGTGTAAGAGCCATCCATTGGTTGAGGGAAACATCTTGGAAACGAGCGCTTTTAAACATCTCTAGGAACCATAACGATTGGTTGCCAGTGTTCTGGATGTAATGGCCATAGGCGAATGGAACATAGCCGACATCGCCAGCACGAACATCAAAGGTGCGAGCGGCTCCGTTGCCTGCAAATACGGTCATGCGCCCTTGGCCAGCCAGGTAGTACTGCCATTCATCATTGTTCGGGTGCCAGTGCATTTCTCGCATGGCTCCGGGTTCAATTTCTACTAAGGCAGCCGCTATCGTTTTGGATATCGGGAAATTTGTAGAGTCCACAATTCTTACATTGCCGCCTGGCGTAAGAATAGGCTGCTGTGCGAGCAGGGAGTGCTTGAAGCTCAGGGGTACTTCACCGTACGGAGATTGAACGCGCTGGCTATCAATAGAGCCCGGCAATTTGTCCTGGTATATATAGACCTGCTCGGTGGGAATGCCGCTGAATGCCTCTTTAGGTACGCCAAAATTAGCGGACAGCACGTCCGTTGGCGTATGTGCAAACCAATCGGAGATGGATAAGGTGTTAAGGTCGGAGAAGCTCCCATCGTCAAATACAAGCAGGAATTCGCAGCCGTCTTCCAAGCCCTGAATGGAATGAGGGATGCCGGGAGGGAAGTACCAGAGGTCTCCAGGACCTACATCCGCAATAAAATTGCGCCCATTTTGATCGACTGCCGTAATCCGTGCATGACCAAGCAGCATATAAGACCATTCGGCTTGTTGGTGCCAATGCAGCTCTCTTATGCCTCCAGGTGTTAAGCTCATATTGACGCCAGCTAGCGTCGTGGCTATCGGAAGATCACGCACTGTGATTTCTCGCGACAAGCCGCCATGATTTAGTTGCATATGGGTATCAGAAAAGGAGAATTTAAGGTTGGGAATGAGTCCGGCATCAGTGATAGGGGGCACAAACATATTGGGATTCTCCAAATCCCTCATAATATCGCGCGGGCCTCTGTCTGGACCTCCTGCACCATCGCTGCGAATGGGCTGCGGGATATGCAGAGGTGGGTAATGTGGATTGGAGGATTGGTTATCCATGGATTCACCTCTTTCGTATTAAAGACATTGAATGTTTTCTTGGGTCTCTAATGAAACATACGTGCTTTTTGCAGCATGCATGCACGTTCTTAGCTTTATTAAGCTTGGATTCAAGCTTGAATAACGATAAATCGATAAGGAAAAAGCCCTGCTAGAAGGAGGAGGGAACGATTCTTGTTCCGATGTCTCTTCTAACAGGACTTTTTGGTTTCAAGCATCAAGCGCAAGGTGTGCAAGATGCTGTTATTATTAGCTGCTTACTTGGATTGGGCTGGAGGCTTGTGACTCTCCCGCTTTGTTGACTGATGTAACGCGATACCAGCCTTCAGGCTTCAAGGTGATGATTTCAAACTCAGCGCTAGGGGAGGAGCCAATACGCTCATACTTCCCATTGCGCGAGGAGCTGTAATAGATATTGTACTCCGTACCTTGACTAGAACCTTTCCAGCTAAGGCTTACCCCAAGTTCGGTCTTCTTGGCGCTTAGCTGAGTAGGAGCTTGTGGCACAGCTTCAGATGGGTTGTCTGGCTCTTCTGTACCTGGCGTTTCACCAGGGTTAGAAGGATCAACAGGTCCTTGCTCTGATCCGTTGCCATTGCCTCCGGATTCACCATTGCCTTGTTCGCCATTACCGTTACCCTCAGGCGGTGTAGTTGGATCAGGTGTTGTTGCTCCGCCGAATGTAACTGTCGCAGATGGCGAGGATTCATTGCCTACGACGTCTACAGAGGTCACATAGTAGCTATAACTGTTGCCTGCTGTAATGTAATCAATAAACCGGGTCTCGTCTCCTGTTAATACTGTTGTGCTAACCTTCTGATAGCTTCCGCCATTTACAGAACGATACATGCGGTATCCCACGACATCCTTTTCAGGAGCTGCACTAAAGCGTATGCGTACAGACGAGTCGCTGACGGTTTCGATTGAGACGCTTCCTGGCGCACTAGGCGCTTTGCCGTCATCCTGACGTGGATCCGGCTTGGAAGGAGCGTCTGTGGTTGCATCTTGCGGCAGATACGACTCAATAGAGCGGCGTTTGCTGCTAGATGACAAATTATTCAGCGCCTTCTGCAATTCCTCGATTAATTCGCTGATTGGCTTTTCGCGCTTCACCACGATCTTCGAACTTGTCATGTCGTCAGGTGTTGCTTTATTAGCGATGTAGTTAACGCCGTTATACGTAATGTACTTCATGCTGACAAGCACATCTTCTTGCTCTGTTGGAACATACTTGCGATTGAAGATATCCGTTACTAAGCGATTCGCTTGCCGCGTAAGCTCGTTTGGCAGCTTGCCGCTAAAGCCGGATACCGTCATGCGAACGATTCCGTCCGGCCGCTCAAATTGCTTCGTTTGCAGCAGTTCGGGCTTTGCCTTCATCACTTCATTCATGACCTTCGACCAGATCTCGGTCGAACGGGAATACGCACTCTTATTCAGCACATGCTTCTGCTGTTCATAACCTACCCAGATGCCCATCGTAACGTCAGGCGTATAGCCGACGAACCACGTATCGGCATAGTTCTGAGTGGAACCTGTTTTCGCTGCTACGTCAATACTGCCGTAACCATTGAATTCATTTCTTACACGACGACCCGTACCGCGAGGATCTGAAATAACGGTCTTCATCATATCGGTCATCAAATAAGCGCTTTGTTTGGATACGACTTGATCTGGCTTCGTTTCATGCTTGTAAACGATATTGCCGTTCGAATCGGTAATCTTCGCAATAAAGTACGTTTCATTAAACTGACCTTGGTTGGCGATGGCACCATATGCGCCCGTCAGTTCCTGCACGGACACCCCTAAGCTTAAACCGCCGATTACCCCAGTCTGAGACTGGTGATCGATTGGTTGAATCGTCGTGATGCCAAGCTTCTCAACGAATTCCCAAGCCTTCTTAATCGAGACTTTGTCCAGGAAGATCTTGAGGGCAGGGAGGTTCAAGGATTGGTTCAAGGCATCTCTTGCCGTTACAAGTCCTTGATATCTTCCGTTAGCGTTACCCGGAATGTGATAACCCTTATTCCCATCCTTCAATATAATTGGAGCATCGTCGACGATTGAAGCGGGCTGAATCAGTCCTGCGTCAATCGCAGGCAGATAAGCTGCAATTGGCTTCATTGTTGAACCCGGCTGGCGAAGCATCTGCGTTGCCAAGTTCATCTGCTCTTCATAGAAGTCACGACCCTCGATCATACCAAGAATAGCTCCTGTGCGATGATCGATCATGACGCCGGCGACCTGCTCGATTCCCTTCGTTTCACTGTCAGGAGTGAAGTTGTCCGGGTTCTCGGCCACTTTCTTCATCGCCTTGTAAATGCTCTTGTCAATCGTGGTATATACGCGGTAGCCACCACGCTGCAGTTCCAAACGAGCATTTTCGATGAGCGAAGCATTCTCTTTCTTCGTTAAGTCAGCTTTAGTAAGCTCGGGATTCTGTTGAAGAACAAGAATTTGAGCGGCCTCACGCTCTGCTTCAAGCATCAGATACGGATAGGTCGCATATGCTTTTTCCCGCGGCTCTGCCAGGGAACCACGAATATCAAAGGCCAATGCCTCATCATATTGCTGCTTTGTAATTTTGTTTTCTTCGAGCATCCGTCTTAATACCAGTTTCTGACGCTCAATGGCTCTCTCAATTCCCTTTTCGTTATACTCGCCTTTGCCTGTGTAGGCAGTGTAAGCAGAAGGGAGCTGAGGG
Organism: Paenibacillus sp. 1001270B_150601_E10; assembly: GCF_015558675.1. GTDB lineage: Bacteria > Bacillota > Bacilli > Paenibacillales > Paenibacillaceae > Paenibacillus_B. Next base: position 561,802 of record NZ_JADMOL010000002.1, read on the forward strand.
AGACCTGCTAAGTATGCGGCCTGCGCAATGTTCAGATCTTCAAGTTTGTCGATGTTGAATATCCCTTTTGCTGCGGCCTTGATCCCAAACACGTTATAGCCAGTAGATCCGTTGCCAAATGGAACCTGATTCAAATAAGCTGTAATGATTTCTTCTTTGGACATGGAGCGTTCAATTCGCATTGCAAGCAGAATTTCCTTGGCTTTACGGCTGTCTGTACGATCTAAGTTTAAAAAGACACGACGAGCTAATTGTTGGGTTAAAGTACTGCCTCCGGTCTGGACAGGCATTCTCATGACCTTCTGAACGACGGCACGAGACAAGCCTCGAATGTCTATCCCGTTGTGCTCCCAAAATCGATTATCCTCTGTTGCAATCAACGCATCGATCACAACAGTTGGAATTTGTTTAAATGTAACGGGGGAGCGAACTTCATCGGTTCTCAACTGACCGATCTGAGAACCATCGTTGAAGTAGACATATCCTGTGATGGCATTCTCCGAAATCTTCTCTTGGATGAGTTGCTGACTACGTATCGGCTCATCCTTAACAAGAGAAGTCACATATCCAAGTGCTGCGCCTCCTACAAAGAAGCCGCATAGCACTGCAAAGAGCATAAACCACTTCGTTACCGTCCATAGGGTACGGCCGAAGGATCGCTTTGGACGTGTCGGAGAAGGATCACTCTTCGTCTTTTTCTCCTCAACCATGCATGTTTTCCTCCTTAATGATTGCAGCGCTCTTCATTATACCATAAAAAAGTACGCAATATCTGCAAGTATAGACGCAGCGAAAAGCAATTTGTTACAAGATTAGACGAGTTCACAATCATTTATGTACAGTTTGCCGTATATTGACGGCAGAATTAATTGAGGGTGAAAGGAAAAGATATACAGAAGCAGCGAAGCAAGTGAAAAGAAAAGGGGTTAGAGAGGTGCTGTATGATGCAGCAGGACAGAAGGAGAAGGCGCAGCTGATAAACAAGGCAATAAGTAGATTTTTTAACCCAAAATAAAAAGCTGCCCCAGAGCCAGAGCATTCTGACTCGGGACAGCCCCTTATGATTAACGGCTGTAGAACTCGACGATTTGCTTCTCGTCAATTTCAGTGGACAACTCAGCGCGCTCAGGAAGACGGATGTACTTACCTTCCATAGCTGCTTCGTTGAACTCAAGGTAAGCTGGCAGGTGATGACGACCTTCCATAGCTTCCTTGATGACTTTCAAGCCACGGCTTCTTTCACGAAGGCCGATAACATCCCCTGGAGTTACCAAGTAGGAAGCGATGTCGACTTTTTTGCCGTTTACTGTAACGTGACCATGAGCTACCAATTGGCGAGCACCAGAACGAGTGTTGGAGAAGCCAAGACGGTAAACAAGGTTGTCCAAGCGGCTTTCGAGCAAGAACATGAAGTTCTCACCAGCGATACCTGGAAGCTTCACAGCGCGATCGAACAAGTTGCGGAATTGCTTCTCGTTCAAACCGTACATGTGGCGCAATTTTTGTTTTTCTTGCAATTGAACGCCGTAGCCGCTCAATTTTTTGCGTTGGTTAGGACCATGTTGTCCTGGCGCGTAGTTGCGCTTTGCCAATTCTTTACCAGTGCCGCTCAAGGAAATACCAAGACGACGGCTCAATTTAAACTTAGGACCTGTGTAACGTGCCATGTAATATTGACTCCTTTGTCTACAAAAATATAGGTTGAAATGCGGGTGTCTTCGTGTGAGTGCCATGCTGAAGCCAATTAAGAAGAGATCAATCGGATTCTTCGCATCCTCGGCTCAGGTACGAGTTCGTTCAGCCGCTGTCGCACCTGCGATGAAACTCTGAGGGTGACACAACAAATTCGCCCATATTCATCACATAATTTTATAAGAAGTAGAATACTGATGTCAAGCATAAATGTATGAGTGTCGCAATGTGTGTCAACTCGACATAATACGACGGAACTATTTTTCATTATTCGACATAGTTCTAAATACCTACTTTTTTTGCTAAAACTTATGATTCTTACTCCAAAGTATAGTATGATAGAATTGTACTATCTACTTAAGAACATAAAGGAGATCAAGATGACGGATCGTCAGTTTCCCCATCATAGATCATTAACGATAACTGAATCCTTTAAACATGATGCTGAGATGCTTCGTCAAGCAGATCGTTTATTTTCTAGCGATTGGATTGTTCCTCAGGATATTACGGAACATGATTTGCCGTATACGGAGTCATTTCTGCGGCAGGCTTATACCAACTGGCTATGGCTGATTCCAACGCGGGTTAGAGAAGAACTGGGAACGCCTGCTTTATACAGCTACGACGGGGTGCGGCTATATGAGGGATCATGGGACTTGGTGGAAGAGAATAGGGAGATTCTTAATGTAGAATTGGTCCAGCTTTCACTAAAGAGCAAGCGCATTCAGATCGACCCGGTAGGCGATTATGCATATGTAAGTGTTCCTATATCGGCTAGAGAATCTGAGCTTGTTCTATCCGTGCTGCTGTATCGAGTAGAAAAGCAGTGGACAAGCTGTGGCGCCCTCTCGATTGAAGGCTGGGCACTTCAGCTTCAGCAAGGCTTCTACCGAGAATATGAACAGATCTTTATTGACGATCTGAATCGCTCTCGTGGCCATGCTGAATTTGAAGCGAAGCGTCGAGATGCGGTATGCGATATGATTCAAACGATTCATCATCATATTGATGTCGATGCGGTATTGTCCCAGATCATGCTTGGGGTAAAGAAACTCTTGCCGACAGCTACAGCCGAAGTCTATGTCACGCAGGATCTGCGAATTGATAATCCAAGAGTCAAAGTGCTTATGTTTAAGCCTTGGGAGGATTCAATAGTCAAGCAGGCGTTTATGACAGGCAGCATCTGCTATGATCAGCGCGAGGACGGCTGTGATATTGCGCTTGCCTTGAAAGGCAAGCAAGGGGCGTATGGGGTGCTGAAGCTGATCTTCGAGCATGACATTCCGGAGTCGTCAGAGCTTCAATTCGTACAGCTGATTGTCGAAGCGGCAGGTGCAGCCTTTGAGAATGCCAAGCTACATGAACAGGCGAATGCGGTCATCCAAGAGCTCAGTTTTATTAATGATCTCACGACAAAAATCAATCAGACGCTGCATCTAAAGGAAATCTTTGATGATGCAACGGAAGAGCTTTCAAAAGTATTCCAAGCCGATTATTGCATTCTGCTGCAATATCATGATGAGCTTGCTAGATATGATCTTGTGTCCCAAAGCGTAAAAGAGGATCATGATGCCTTTCATGAACCGATCGCTTTTTATCAGCATATGTCGATCGTGAAGGAGCCGTTTATTATATCGGATGCTATGGAGCAAGGGCATGGCCACGGTGATTTCTTTGAGAATCTGAATTTGCGCTCTGTCATCGCTGCGCCGCTTGTAGCTGGAGGCGTGATCAAAGGCATCGTCATCGTAGGAGATTCCGAGCCGCGATTTTTCACCTATGACAACTTTAAGCTCCTTCAGAAGCTGGCTCAACATATGGGGCTTGCGATTGCCAATGCCACCTTGCATGCGCAGGTGAAGCATCTTGCGGATAAGGATCAATTGACAGGTTTATTTGCAAGGCATTACTTGAATCAACAAATTGATGAGCAGCAGCACAGTACACGCTGCGGTTCGCTTATCGTGATTGACATTGACTTTTTTAAGCAAATAAATGACACTTACGGCCATCTGATGGGTGATCAAATTCTTAGTCAGGTGAGCCGAATTATCAGCTCCTCTATTCGAGAAGGGGATATTGCTGCCCGTTGGGGCGGAGAAGAGATTGCGATCTATTTTCCAAATCTGCATGCCTCGAATGCTTATAAGATTGCAGAAAGGATAAGAATGCGCATCGAAAAGGAAACAGAGCCCAATATTACGGTATCGAGCGGTGTTGCACAGTGGGGTCAGCATGATGAGCAGATCAGTGTGGAAAGCCTGTTTAACCGAGCGGATATGGCCTTATATCATGCCAAGCAGATGGGGCGCAATACGATTCATATTTTTACAGACACCGAATGACTTAACGAATAACGAATATTCAATTGAGAGACGCTAGACGAGATGGTGAAGACACTGTCTCGTCTTTTTTTTGCATCCTTTTACGAATGAAAAGATGAGGTGAGCAAAGAGTGGGGCTATTTATTCGACGGGCAAGGTGGATGGCGATATTGGCCATATGTTTAGGTTTAACAGGCTGTAGATCACCAGTTGATATGCCGCCTAAGGATATCGTGACAAGATCGATAGACGGTCTATCAGGTGAGGATCATTTTGCATTTAAAGGCATGACGGAGATTCGAACAGGAGAAAGGGAAGTCTTAACGAAGAAGCTTAGGTTTGAGGGGCAGGTCCAGCACCATGAAGGGCTGCATATGAGGCTTGTCAGCCATCCAGAGAAGGAAAATACAACAACGACCCGCTGGAATCCGATTAGGCTGCTTGAGCAGCTTGGGGAAGCAAAGACGACGGTTGAGCGTGTGGAGTCGAACAAAAGCTTATACACACTGAATGCAGGAGAAGGAATGGCTCCCAAAGAGCGGGGAGTAACAGAACCGACATTTCCATTGGACGAAGCATTGGCCTTTCGTATTCATGTCGATCCAACCGATGCTAAAAAGATGTTCGAAGAGCGCCTATGGCAGGATTATGAACTAGTCGTGATTCCAAGAAAAAAGGTGCTGGAGGTTCAAAACAAGTTGAGCAAGGCGGATGCAGCGCAATTAGAAATGCAGCTTAATCAAGCCGCCTCCTCTCATCGCTCCAATTTGAAGTCGCTTCTACGTTCCTGCAAAGTCGACGCGCAGTATTTATTATGGGTCGATCGGAAATCTCAGCTTCCCTTGCGTTTAGATGGCAAGATGAAGGTGTATTATAACGGTAAGAAGAGCGTAAGTGAAACGATCCGAACGGTATCGGAGTTTACACGAACTCGCTGACTTCACGAGATGGACATGATACAATAAAATAGGTTTTGGCAACAATCACCACTGGTGCTTCAAGCATTGAGGTGGCATAGCAGTCATCTGAGGAGGAACTAGGTATGAAAGACCCGCGTATTCAACAATTAGCACACAACTTGGTACACTATTCGATTAATGTACAGCCAGGCGAGAATATTCTCGTCGAAATGATTGGCTCTGAGCGTGAATTGGTTAATTGCCTGATCGATGAGATTGGGAAAGCTGGCGGACGTCCGTTTGTTGAATTGACAGACCGTTCCGTGCTTCGCTCTTTGCTCATGAACGCATCGAAGGAGCAAATGGAAACGTGGAAGGAATTCGACCTGCTTCGCATGCAGCGCATGGATGGCTATATCGGTATCCGAGCTGGCGAGAATGCAAACGAATTGTCTGATGTTCCTGAGGAGAAGCAGAAGCTATATAATGCTCTCTACTCTCATCCTGTACATATGGAAGAGCGTGTGAAGCGCACGAAGTGGGTCGTGCTTCGCTATCCGAACGCATCGATGGCACAACTTGCGAACACATCGACTGAGGCATTTGAGGATTTCTACTTTAATGTATGCAACCTCGACTACTCGAAGATGGATCGTGCGATGGATGCTCTTAAAGATTTGATGGAGCGTACAGACAAAGTTCGCTTTGTAGGACCGGGTACAGATCTCAGCTTCTCCATTCGCGACATTGCAGCAATCAAATGCTCCGGACAACGCAATATTCCAGACGGCGAAGTATACACTGCTCCGGTAAGAGATTCTGTCAACGGTACGATTACGTACAATACGCCGACCTTGTACAACGGTACGACGTTTGAGAACATTTCCTTTACCTTTGAAAACGGCAAGATCGTAGACGCTAAGAGCAATGACACAGCTCGCCTAAACGATATTCTTGATTCCGATGAGGGAGCTCGTTATATTGGGGAATTCGCAATTGGCGTGAATCCGTACATTCTTCATCCGATGAAGGATATCCTATTTGACGAGAAGATCGCGGGAAGCATTCACTTCACCCCAGGTCAAGCTTATGAGGAAGCGGACAACGGAAACCGTTCTTCGATTCACTGGGATCTTGTGCTGATTCAGCGTCCTGAATATGGCGGCGGAGAGATGTACTTCGATGATGTTCTTGTCCGCAAGGATGGTCTCTTTGTGGTTCCAGAATTGGAGCCGTTGAACCCCGAATATTTGAAATAATTAGCTAAGCGACTAATTGATGGAAATACCACTATTTTCAGAATGAAAACCCTTGCAGGCATAGGGTCTTCAAGGTATGATGATGGTAGTAAGTGAACATACTTCAATATTTCTCATTATATGGAGGGATTACGATGTCCGACAACACGGCAGTAGTAGAAATTTCCCAAAAAGCAAACCAATTCCGATCTTCCATTGTTCTACAAGCAGAGAACAAATACATCGATGTGAAAAGTATTTTGGGGTTGTTCACAACATTGGTAGGCAATCATGCGTATGAGCTTCATGTTCATGGTCCAGATGCTGAAGAAGCGAAGACTGCCATGGCAGAAGTATTCAATAAGCATGGTTTGAATGTAACCGTTGTAAGTGAATAATGAAAGTCCAGACGAACTGCACAAAAAGCCGAGAAATCGAGAATCATTCTCGGCTTTTTGTGTTTGTCTCTTGTGTTCAACATCATGATAGTCTAATATGGTGAATAGAACAATCATGATTTCCGGGTCATAGGGGGGAAATTGGCATGACTTCGTCGAATTCGATGCAGCAATTAAATGACAAGGCGCTGACCCTGTTAGAAGAGGAAGCGTCTCAGATAGAGAAGCTTATTCAGGTTCAGATGGAGAACCTAGCGACTCGTTACTGCCCTCTCTATGAGGAAGTGTTGGACACGCAGATGTATGGCTTCTCACGACAGGTTGATTTCGCAGTGAAGGCGGAGCTTATCGATGAGAATCTAGGTAAGCAGCTTGTTAGCAAGCTGGAGCGCAATCTTGCTACATTGTATGAAGCACTTGAGAAATCACTGCGCAATGCAAAGTCATAATAAAAAGCTTGAATGACATATAGCGTCATTCAAGCTTTTTTTTGTTGCTCTTTAGGCTGGAATCAGATAGAAGGAAGCTCCCAGTATCACGTATACGACCAGCAGCAGCAGTCCTTCGTACCAGTTGGTCCGGCCATCCTGTGAGATCGATTTGGCAATAAAGACGGACACCATAATCGCAACAATCTCGATGATGGAGAATACATAGTCCATCGTGTTTCCAAAAGCGGCACTCACAAAGACTAACACCGGAGCAACGAACAAGGCGATTTGCAGGCTGCTTCCGATGGCAATTTCTACAGATGCGCCGACTTTGTTTTTCATCGCAAGGAAGATGGCAGCAGCATGCTCTGCGGCATTTCCCACAATGGCAATGACGAAAGCGCCGATAAAGAGCTCATTCATACCGAACTGCACAGACAATGCATCAAGCGTGCCCACAAGCCACTCGCTGGCAAAGGCGACCATAACGGTTGCGATCACAAGCATAAGGATGGATGTCGTCTTGCTCCAGGCAGGGCCATCCTCGACATGCGGTTCTTCTTGCTTTTGCTCTTCTGCCAAAATATCTTTATGTGTCATCATGGAGAAGACAAGCCATAGTATGTACGATAGGATAAGTACCCCTGCAACGATAAGGCTTAGGGTGGTCACAGACTGCGAGGAGATCGTATGGGTATTGAAGAAGACGGCGGGTACGAATAAAGCAATTGTGGCTAGGACCATCAAGGAGCCGTTCATTTTTGCTAGATCGACATTAAAAGATTGCACCTTGTACTTTAAGCCCCCGCAGAATAAGCTAAGTCCAAGTACAAACAACAGGTTGCCGATAATGGAGCCCGTTAAGCTTGCCTTCACCATCTCAAACATGCCTTCTTTGACGAGGAAGATGGCAATGATGAGCTCTGTGGCGTTCCCGAAGGTAGCATTCAGAAAGCCCCCGATTCGTTCGCCTGCATAATGGGCGACACTTTCGGTTGCCTTGCCGAGAAAGGCGGCAAGCAGCAAGATGGCTCCGGCTGAGAGAATGAAGTTTAAGATCATTCCCCAATGTAAGTAATGGCCTGCTGCGCTAGCGATAAAAAGCGCAACAAGCACGCCGTAAAATAGTTTTGTCTTCACGTTCTTTTTCCTCCATAACATAGGTTCTTCTTAAGTAAGATGAACGGTTTTAATTACCAATATACCTCGCCGAGTTCTTATTCTACACCTATTAGCAAAAGTTGAAAATACGTGTTTGATTTCACGAAATTGGTTCAGTACAATAAAGGTAAGAATGAAAAGGAGGATGACGTCGATGGCAGAGGAACAATTGTTGAATGAGGAAGGAAATATTCGAATTTCGAATGATGTCGTCGCGACCATCGCCGGCATCGCTGCCTTGGAGACGCCAGGGATTGCTGCGATGTCTGGAGGGCTATCTGAAGGATGGGCTAAGCGACTGGGCGGCAAAAACGTACAGAAGGGTGTAACCGTAGAGGTTGGTCAGGTTGAAACGGCAATTGATCTTCGCGTTATTGTCATTTATGGAATGCCTATTCAAGAGGTTTGCCGACAGCTTCAACTTAATGTACGCGAAGCGGTTCAGAATATGACAGGACTTTCCGTCGTGGAGATCAATGTAAAGGTTGAGGGTGTGGACTTCAAGGATGAAGAGCCCGAAGAGATCCTTCGCATTAAATAATGGGTAGAAAAAAAGACTACACAGGCCGTATTGGCCGGTAGTCTTTTCTATGTTCAGTAGGACTTTTCCTCTCGGTCTTCTCTTGCACCGTCCGATTGGACTCCCTCGAGATGCTTAGCAGTATTCCGATGCTCGCCATCGTTATAAATAAGGATGTTCCCCCCGCACTAATGAACGGCAGGGTTACCCCCGTAATCGGAATCGTTCGCGTGACTCCTCCGATATTAATAAAGGCTTGTATCGCAATATTGCCGATAATGCCGACTCCCACCAGCGTTCCGAAAATGTCCGGACAGCGCAGCGCAATCAGCAATCCACGCAATACAAAGTAGGCGTAGAAGCAAAGAAAGATAGTTGTCCCGATAAATCCCAGCTCTTCTGCAATAACCGCAAAGATAAAGTCGTTGTACGGATAGGGCAGATACAAGAGCTTCTGGATGCTTTGTCCGAAGCCTGCGCCTGTCCAACCACCATGAGCGATTGCTTTTAGCGATTGAAGCAGGTTATAGCTCGCATTCTGTGCATCGTGGAATGGGTCCAGCCAAGACTGGATACGTCCCATCTTATAGTCACTGCCTGTACCATCTGAAGGAATTAGCATGTTGATACCGAGTACCGTCACAATGCCAAGCAGGCCGACGAGCGCGCAGTTCAGGATGTGCTTAAGATTTGCGCCGCCTGCTATAACGATGATTCCTGCCGTTATCGCAATGATGAAGGCCGAACCGAAGTCAGGCTGAAGCATAATGAGACCGATCACGAATCCTACGATGATCATAACAGGGAACAATCCCCGTTTGAACTCTCTAAACTTCTCGCCCTTCTTTGTGATCAGAGCGGATAAATACAGCACCATGGCGATCTTTGCAATCTCAGTAGGCTGAATACTAATTGGCCCTAATCGAAACCAGCTTCTGGCGCCGTTAATGGAAGCACCGAAGTATGGAACGAGCAAGAGAAGGATAGCTGTAACAATAAATAAAGGCAAAAACCACTTTTTATAAAACTGATACGGGATATTCATCGCAATAAGCATCGCAATGAGTCCAAGTACGGCCCACATCAGCTGACGTTTGACGAAGTAGAAGGCATCGAAGTTGTATAGCTTTGAAACGGCAGCAGTATTAGAACTCGCACTAAATACCATGACGACACCGAATCCCACAAGCAGTAAGGTCAGCACAAGCAGTTGGAAGTCTGGCGTACCTTTACTGAGCCGAGGAGCCGGGGGTTTACGCTGCATGGTTTTATAAGATGTTCGATTCAAGGAGAAACCCCTAAGCAGCCAAGGCTTGCTTCAATTGCTCAAGCTTTTGCTTTGCTGTTTTCAGAATGTTCTGAGGAATCGGAGTTTCGTAATCAACACCGTGCGGGAAGGATGCACGTCCCATGTAGACTGCTTCGATTTGCAGGAGCGCGTCAGGCTTCTCGAGCTTTCCTTCCGTTACGCGCGTATTAATACGAACGTAATAATCCTCATGATTCTGTTTATCCTCGATCTTTAGATCGTATGTAGCGCGATAGTATTCCCATTGCCCACGAAAAAAGCCGAGTTCTTCAGATACTTCGTCTAAGTAGGCTAATTCTGATACAAGACCATTCAGGCCTGAATTCTCAATAATCATGTGCCATTTCCTCCTTAAATTCTACAGTCGCCAACTTCAATCTATTCCATGATAGTATGTTTGAACCCGTTCTGCAAGATAGCTGGAGGATCAATGTCTACGGAAGAGAAAGGAAATGATGTGACAAATTCGTGAATTAATATACAACGTGCTTGTCTCTATAATTCCTATTTAAAGGAAAGGGGTGGCTAATAAATGTAAGCTGAGTGTGAGCGCATGATTCGCAAGAATCCTGCATGCAACGCTAAAAGAGGTTATGCTACAATAGAATCCAAACCGATCGATAGTACGATGGGAGAGGACGTTGAGGACTATGGACAATTGGAGCATTCATCAGGATGAATGGAACTTCGAAGATACGATCCAATGGCGCAGATATCTACATATGCATCCTGAGCTTTCTTATCAGGAAAAAGAAACGTCAGCTTTTATCGCTCAGAAGCTAGTGGAATTCGGATGGAATGTGAAAAGGAACGTGGGCGGCTACGGCGTCGTCGGGACGATCCGAAATGGAGAAGGGCCTGTCGTTGCGCTTCGCGCGGATATGGATGCCCTTCCGATTCAAGACGAGAAAAAATGCGAATATCGTTCAACCGTAGACAATGTCATGCATGCCTGCGGCCATGATGGCCACGTTGCATCTTTGCTCAGCACTGCGAGAATGCTGGCGAAGCATAAAGAGAAGTGGAGTGGCGAGATTCGTCTAATCTTCCAGCCGGCGGAAGAGGTAAGTCCAGGAGGTGCGCAGGCCATGATCAAGGAAGGCGTCCTGAAAGGCGTCAATGCTATCTATGGCGTTCACCTCTGGTCACCGCTCGAGACGGGAAAGATCGCTACACGTGCAGGAGCGATGATGGCGGCTGTGGATGACTTTAGCCTTACGATCCACGGGAAGGGCGGCCACGGCGGAATACCGAATGCATGCGTGGATACCGTAGTCATTGGTGCAGCCATTGTGCAGCAGCTGCAGACGATCGTAAGCCGGAATGTTTCTCCGCTTGAGCCGGCGGTTATTACAGTGGGGTCCTTGCAGGCAGGAAGCACGCAGAATGTGATCGCGGACCGCGCCAAGTTGAAAGGGACGGTGCGATCCTTTCATCCCGAGGTGCGCAAGCTTCTGCGAGAAAGACTAGAGACAATGATTGAGCATATTTGCGCGATGCATGGCGCCACTTACCAGCTGGATTATAAGGTGGGTTATCCAGCTGTCGTTAATCCGGTGGAAGAAGTCGAGAGAGTAGAACGCGTGGTGAAGGAGATCTTTGGAGAGGAAGCGGTGGCCTCAACGGATATGATGATGCCAGCAGAAGACTTCTCCTATTATTTGAAGGAAGTTCCCGGCTGCTTTGTGTTTGTTGGCGCAGGCAACAGGGAAGCCGCTCAATTCCCTCATCACCATCCCCGTTTTGATATTGAGGAAATTTCGATGCAATATGCGTCTAAGCTGCTGATGATGTTGGCGCTTGATGCTTTGGACACTTATAAATAAGCAGGCTTGCAAGGATAAACGAATAGAACGGCGATATAAGGGGAAATCTATCCAAGAATGATAAGAACTTGGAGGTTTCCTCTTTTTCATATCTCAACTTGAACAGGAGTGATGAGCTCATGTCCCAGATCAAGGATGTTATGTCTCAGCCTACCGCAACACTAACGACGCAGGATAATGTATATGAGGCGGCTGTGCTGATGAAGCAATACAATGTAGGGTTCATTCCCGTGCTTGAACAAGATAGGGTCGTTGGCCTATTAACGGACCGTGATATCGTTGTTCGAGGCATTGCTGAGAAGAAGCCCAATTCTTCTAGAATTCGTCATGTAATGACAGAGCAGCTAATCACGATTTCTCCAGATCAATCTATTGATGAGGCAGCAGATCTTATGGCTGAGCATCAAATTCGGCGTCTGCTTGTAGTAGACAACGGAAAGCTTGTTGGCATCGTATCGCTCGGCGATTTGGCCGTTCGAACTCCTTTAATGGATGAAGCGAGCCATGCCCTAAGTGAGATTTCAGAATCGCCTTATACGCACTAGACAAGTTTAGGGATCTGCACAGGTTCATCTCCTATCTCATGAAGGATTTTTTCCTTATGTGCAGGAGATGGACTTTTTTTATATGGTCGGTATATAGGGTGTTGGGCTGGATTCTTTCATTCATTAGCAAATGACAGGAGGTTCGGATACATGAAGCGCTCGTTCGACTTGATCGTCCAGCAGGATTTAACGCTGCTCGTCTACGACAAAAGCCCTCACTACGATAACATTCGCCTATCGATCCAGCGTTTCTCGATGCTGGTTAAGCATCCTGTGGGGATTCATACCTTTCGGATGTCGCCCATCACGTTATGGAATGCTGCTGCCATAGGCATGAAGAGTGACGAAGTCATCTCTGCTTTAGAGCAGTATGCATCCGCTCCTGTTCCAATGAAGGTAAAACAGGATATCACGCTTTGGATGGATCGATATGGCCTGTTCACGCTTGAAGGTGAAGAAGGCTCTGACATACTGCTGCTTCGCTGCAGGGATGTCCATGTCCTAAGCCGGATGATGCAGGATGGGGAAATTGGACTTCTGATAAGCGGAAAACTAGCGGAGGATTGCGTGATTGTCCAGCCGAAAAATCGAGGAAGGATTAAGCGAGACCTGGCTAGAGCCGGTTATCCGATTATCGATCGGGTGGGTTATCGTGAAGGGGAAAGGCTTTCCTTTTCATTGGCAGACCCTGCTGATGAGGGAAAAGGGCGGACTTTCAGCCTCAGAAGCTATCAGCAGGAGGCCGTGCAGGCATTTATAGGCTCCGAGACACTGCCAGGAGGCGATGGCGTTGTGGTGCTTCCGTGCGGAGCAGGAAAGACGGTTGTGGGAATCGGAGCAATCGCCGCGCTTCAAAGCGAAACCTTAATCCTGACGTCCAATGCAACTTCTGTTAAGCAGTGGAAGGCAGAGCTTCTAAGGAAGACAACGCTTCGTGAGGATCAGATCGGCACTTACACATCGACTGAAAAAGAGGTTCGCCCGATCACGATCTCTACGTATCAGATGATGACGTTCCGCCGTTCTGACGAGGACGAATGGATTCATATGCGGCTCTTCCATGAGCGCAATTGGGGGTTGCTTATTTATGATGAGGTGCACCTGCTTCCAGCCCCGGTTTTTCGTACAACAGCAGACCTCCAAGCCGCAAGGCGGTTAGGGCTGACAGCCACGCTTGTGCGCGAGGACGGCTGCGAGAAGGACGTATTCTCCCTTATAGGACCAAAGCGCTATGAACAGCCTTGGAAGAGCCTCGAGAAGGAAGGCTGGATCGCGACGGTACATTGCGTGGAGGTGCGCGTAGATATGGAAGAAGAGACGCATGAGCGCTATCTGGCTGCATCTGAACGGGAAAAAGCACGTATTGCAGGTGAAAATGAGCAAAAGGAGCTTGTTGTGAACCGTCTGCTTGAGCGACATGCTTCTGCGCCTACCTTAATCATCGGGCAATATTTGAACCAGCTAAGGACGTTGTCCGAACGGCTCCGTATCCCGTTAATGACAGGAGAGACTCCACAGCAGGAGAGGGAAAGGCTGTATCAGCAGTTTCGCTCCGGAGAGCTTCGAAGCCTGATTGTATCCAAGGTAGCGAACTTTGCAGTCGACTTGCCGGATGCCACGATTGCCATCCAAGTGTCAGGAAGTTTCGGGTCGCGGCAAGAAGAAGCGCAGCGTATCGGACGGGTGCTTCGGCCTAAATCCGATGGAAGAGAGGCTTATTTCTATTCAGTAGTTACAGATCGGTCGAAAGAGCAGGAGTTTGCGAGAAAAAGACAGTTATTTTTAGCGGAACAGGGCTACACTTATGATGTGATGAAAGGAGAGGGAATCTATGAAGTTGAGTCAGTTGAGAATGATGATGCCTAGGACGGATGACGAACATCCAGTCGCTCAGAAGTGGCGCAAGTATGAGCAGTCTGAGCAGGCGATCATCGATGTTTATGAAAGACTGTCTCCCGAGCTGAAAAAAATATATAAGGTGCTTATGCAGCTTGCAGGCCCTCTCCCTTTTGATCAGCATAAGCTTGAGGCGTGGAATGGACAATGCGAGGAATGTCCGATCGGTTATGTGTGCGCAGCTTTGCCCGTTTATATGGGGCTAGGCTTGCTAGCACCCTTAAAGTGGTCGTGGGATGAGACACTATACGTCATTCCTAGAGACATATACGAAGCTGTCTTAAGTAGACAGGCGGAAGAGCGGCTCAACGACAAGGATGTTCAATACGAGGGCAGTCTCCTTGATCTGAGTCCTGTACCGCCCTCTTCATCCATTGAAGCGGGTGAAGGAGTAGTTCATGATTTATTTCGCTTGATGGTGATGGCAGCAAAAGGCGAGCTTTCGTTGACGTCGAAAGGCTTGCTGCCGAAAAAGACGATTCAGCGTATAGAAGGCGCGCTGCAGATCAAAAGTGACGGGTTGACCGCGTGCAATGTTCAATTTTCCCCTTTGCCGTTTGCTTCACCTGCGCTTTCATTTCTGCTTGATATCGCATGTTCACTTAAGATGCTGACGAAGCATGCTGATCGGTATCAAGCTGAACCTAACCAGTTGAAGCACTGGCTTGCATGTTCGCCGGAGGAATGGAGGCAGGCGATATATGATGCGGTTCTGGAACAATATTTGCCGCAAGAAATCGATCTGCATCAGGGGATTATTGAGCTGGCGCTTGGTGGACATGCCTCCGAGTGGCGATCCGTACAAGGAATGACGGCGTCCGTTCAGGCATTGTATCACAAGCCGCAAAGGTTGCTAGACAAGCTTCAAGCATGGCTGCTAGCCGCTCATACCCTAGGGCTGTGCGACCTTGGAGAGTGCGCTGGCGAATGGTTCTATCGCTGGCAAGTTTCGAAGGTGAAGATGATCTCCGAGCCGGCTTGGGAGATTTCCCCGTCGTTATTTGTACAGCCAGACTTTGAGATTATCGCTGCGCCGGAATGCTCGTTCTCCGTTCGCTATGAGCTTGAGATGATTGCAGAGCTTCAAGCATCAGAGCCCTTAGCCATCTATCGGCTGACGAAGGATTCCTTTGTTCAAGCTGCCGGCAGGGGACGGAGCTCTAGTTTTATTCATCATTTTTTGAAGGAGCATGCTGTGGATGATCTTCCGGATGCGATCGTGGATGCCCTTCAGCAATGGTCTCTTCAATTAGGGAGGGCTTATTTTCAAGAAGTTTTGCTTGTACGATGCAAGGATGAGGAGGCAGCACTTCAAATTCAGCGCGAATGTGAGAGGGAATTGGCTCAAGGCATTCTGGTGCCTATAGGCAGTTTAGACTATATCGTTGTAGCCGATAAGGCGGATGAGGTTGCACAGCGACTCATGCGATTAGGCTTATTTTCACCAGATTCCATAGGTTCAAAAGGGAATGACAAGCTGGAATGCCCACCAGTCATATCGAACTATCTTGCTCATGAAAAGAAGGAGAATGATGAGCGAACAGGGTGTGTTGAGCGGTTCGCCTCGGATGATTTGAAAGGAACAGTTTACAGTACTGGTAGCTTGCAGTATTATGAAATGGACGCGGTAATTTCAGAAGCGAATGCCGCATCAGCACCGTATAATCGACTTCCAGAGATGTGGACCAAGTCGATGCGTACGTATCATGCTTCAACGATGAAGGAGCTGATTCAGACTGCGATTGAGCTGAAATTGTCGATTGAAGTAGAGCTTCAACATGAAGAACGAAGACAGCTTACCCCATGGCGTCTTCAGGGCACGCCCGCTGAGCTTACGCTCCTTGAGGCTTCTATGGACAACAGCAATCGATTGAATCGGGAATCCTTTGACCCGAAGCAGTTCAGAGGCGTACGCATTCTGCTTCCAGCATGGCTCTGAGAGTGATTGCGGTAGCCTTAATGAGAATTGAGCGTGATAATCGTGCAGCAACATGAAGTTGTCGATATGGCCGCTCTGCTTACTCATGCGTATGAACTTGGTGACATGATTAAGGATTCGGCCGAAGTGGCGAATTATTTATATTGGAAAGTTAGGGTGGAATCGCATCAGGAAGCCCAGCAGATAATCAAAGAATTCGCACGCAAGAAGGAAGCGTTCACGGAAACGGAGCGCTTTGGACATTTCCATCCAGATTATCATAAGGCAAAGGCAGAGGTGAAGGAGGCGGAGCTTCAACTCGATCAGATAGAGGAGATCCGCATGTTCAAACAAGCGGAATCAGCGCTCGATGAGATGTTATACGAGCTGTCCGAATCCATTGCCCACGCTGTATCCGATACGATCAAAGTGCCTAGCAATCAGCTTAAGCCTTCAGGCGGCTGTGGAAATGGCTGCAGCGGCAGCTGTTCGAGCTGCGGCTAGTCGTATGAATGGAAAGAGAGGTTACGCATGTTTCCAGTACGTACAGGATTAATCATATGGGTTAGCGATGTGAAGGCGGCTCGCAACCTGGAGAAGTACGGTAGTCTTCACTATATTTCTAGAAAAATGCATTATGCCGTGTTATACGTCAATGCAGAATTCGTAGAGGATACGATGAAGAATATTAAAAGACTTCCATATGTAAAAAAGATCGAAAGATCCTATCGCAATGAGCTGAAGACGGAATTCAGCGGTCAGTTTGAAGAGAAGACGCGGTTCTACGGCATGTAGGGCACCCGCTCATGAACGCTATAGCATCAATTGCCAAGCAGGCAGGGAAGACATCCTAGATGTAGGGTGTTTTCGCTGCCTATTTGCTTTATTCACAGAATATTCACTAGATGTTAAAGTTTCCCTAAAAAAGTGTAAAAATGTATGTACTAAACTTGTGAATAGCATACGTATCATGTAATATAATGGGTAATTGTCTAGATAAAAAGACCTAATATGGTGGAGAGTGGTAGCTGTGAGGGACAAGGTGATGGAGCGATGGAGCACGTATGAACCGTTCTATGTCATGCTAGGCGATAAGAAAATAGCGGACATCGTCATAACTAACCATGCTAAGACTCGCTTTGATGACCGCATTTCGCATGCTGATACGAATACGGAAAGCATTGCGGAATGGATGTGGGATTGCTTGAAGCAGCAGCGAATCTCCTCTTACTACCGCAATGAAGAAGACGTGTACCTCATTGATGACGACATTGTGTTTGTTGCGGAATTCGTACCGTCTGAGCAGGATATGGATTTAGCAGGCAATCCGCTGATGAAGATGATCGTGGTGACGTACCTGGGGCGAATGTCCGAGACGATGGAGCTGAGGGATCTAAAGACGTATTATTCCTGGCTTCGTCACTCTAGGCGAATGACCTTGGTGAAGAATTCACGAAAGCGACGGTAGCTTGATAATAGATAAAAGATGAGAGCAAGCTTTGAGCCGCGTGAATCGCTGTACCTCGTTTGGGGTACGGCTTTTTGCGTAGTGGGTGTAATTTGGCTTGTGATATAATATAGGCTAAGACGGCTTCAAAGAAGGGACGATAGATGCGATGGGAGTCAGCTTTCACCAACTGCATATTTTTTATACCGTAGCGACCAAGGGCAGCTTCTCTGCAGCAGCCCATGCGCTTCATATGACCCAGCCTGCAGTGACGATGCAAATTCAATCGCTGGAGGATTATTTCGGGACAAAGCTGTTTCATCGCTCAACGAAGAAGCTCTCTATTTCAGATGCAGGAAGAACGCTGCTGCCTTATGCGCGGCGAAGCATTGATCTGGTGCATGAGACGGAGCAGGCTATGGCAGTATTTACAAATGAACTGCACGGCAAGCTTCAGCTTGGTGCGAGCCTGACGATCGGCGAATATGTGCTGCCGCACCTGCTAGGAGCATTTGGTGCGAAGCACCCTCAAATGACACTCAATATGAAGGTTATGAATACAACGCAAATTGTAGAAGGGATTTTGCATCATCAGCTTGATCTTGGACTAGTAGAAGCACCTGTGACGGAACCAGGGGTGATTGTAGAGGCAGTGATGTCCGATGAGCTGATGCTGATCGTGCCGAAGAACCACGCTTTGGCCGGTAGAGAGACGGTGACGATGCATGAACTGATGAGCTGCTCGTTCATTATGCGAGAGCAGGGCTCTGGCACTAGGCTTGTGATGGAGGAAGCGCTCCGGAATAACGGTGTGGATCTTACGGCATTGTCGATTGCCATGGAACTCGGAAGCACGGGAGCGGTGAAGTCGGCAGTAGAAGCAGGGCTTGGCGTTACCATGCTGTCACCTTCAGCTGTGCGCCATGAGCGTGCGCTTGGCTTAGTGGATACATTGCGCGTGGAAGGGCTGTCCCTGAAGCGCCAATTCTATGCGGTTCACCGCAAGGATGGCGTATTGACATGGCCGGCAACCGCTTTTTTAACGTTTTTACGACAGCAAAAGGAAGGGGCCGATGAAAAATGAGTGAATCTCTATACGATCCAAAAGGAATTCCCGCATTGAACGGCGGTGCGGATTTACATACACATACGACTGCTTCGGACGGGATGGAGGAGCCATCCTCAAACGTTAGGCTCGCTAAGCAAGCGGGGCTCGATGCGATTGCGATCACCGATCATGATACGGTTGCAGGGCTTAAGGAAGCGCGCGAAGAAGCGGAGAAGCTTCAGATCGAGCTCGTTCCCGGCGTGGAAATTAGCACGGTTGAGGAAGGTATTGATATTCATGTTCTCGGTTACTTTATCGATGCGAACGACCCGATCTTTCTTGAGCGGTTGAAAGGACTAAGAAATACCCGCGATATTCGCAATCACATGCTGGTTGAGAAGCTTACAGAGCTTGGGATTCCGCTCACGATGGAAGATGTGATAGCTGAATTGGATCGTCCGCTTGCAGAGGGTGAAACGGTGGGACGTCCTCATATTGCGGATGCGCTCGTGCGAAGAGGAGCGGCTAAGAATATGAAGGATGCCTTCGACCGTTATCTAGGCAAGGACGGGGCAGCTTATGTAAATCCTCCGCGCATTCGTCCGCTTGACGCAGCAACCTGGATTCGAGAAGCGGGGGGCGCAGTTGTGCTCGCTCATCCGGGATTATACGACAATGATGAGCTCGTAGAGCGCATTGTGAATGAGATCAAGCCGGATGGCATTGAAGTATGGCACTCGGATCATCTTGAAGCAGATGCGTCCAGATATCATGCGCTGGCAGCGCGCCTTGGCGTGCTTATGACTGCAGGATCAGACTTCCATGGTGCTCGCCAAGGGGATGTGTTTCACGGTGCTTTAGGCAGCCGTAGGATCTATATAAGCGTGGTAGAGCGTTTGAAAAACATTGCTCAGCAGAGATCACATTAAGTTATGAGCTAGAGGGAGTGCCTTTATCACCATGATCAAAACGTTAGGACTCTTTGCGCATGTGGATGCCGGCAAGACCACATTTGCAGAGCAACTGTTATATATGACCCGCACGATAGCTGAGCCAGGCAGGGTGGACCATCGGAGTGCATTTTTAGATAGTCATGAGATTGAACAGGAGCGCGGCATTACGGTGTTTGCAGACCAAGCCGTGTTTACTTATAAGGAGAATACTTATCACCTTATTGATACTCCCGGTCACGTAGACTTTTCTTCTGAGATGGAGCGCTCTATTCAGATCATGGATGCTGCAATTATTATCGTCAGTGCGGTTGAGGGCGTAGAAGGCCATACGGAGACGGTATGGCAGCTTTTGAAGAAGCAGGAGGTTCCGGTCTTTTTCTTCGTCAATAAGACAGATCGAACGGGAGCGAATCTGGATGAGGTTTTAATGCAAATCAGGAGCTTGTTTTCAACGGATGTCTTCCTGCTTCCCGCCTCTTGGGAGGTTCACGATTGGAGCACTGAACAGATGGAATTCGCTGCGGAACGAGATACGCTGCTGCTCGAGACCTATCTTGAATATGGGTTCGACGCGTCACGCTGGCAGAAAGCCTTGTGCACGTTGGTCATGGAACGGAGAATATTCCCGCTTGGGAGCGGCTCAGCTCTTCAGCATACCGGCATCGAGCAATTCTTCGCTATGCTGGATGGATTAACGAAGACTTCATATGACCCGGCCGAACCCTTTTCGGCACAGGTGTATAAGATTCGTTACGATGCTGTGGGCACAAGAATGACTTTCTTGAAGGTGTTAAGCGGGAGCTTGCAGATGAGAGAAACAATCAGCTATAGGCGTGATGATAGAGAATATACGGAAAAAGTAACGCAAATTCGTTCTATCAACGGAAAACAAGTTAAGCAGAAGGATCACGTATCGGCAGGCGAGCTGTGTGCGGTCACGGGATTAACACTGGCTGCGTCCGGTCAGGGTGTTGGCGCGCTTTCTAGACAAACAACCGCAGAGCTTGTTCCAGCACTGAAATCCAAGGTGATTCTAGAGCCTGCGGTTCATCCCAAGGATGCTCTGAAATATTTCAGAATGTTGGATGATGAAGATCCATCTCTTCGTGTAAGCTGGGAAGAACGTACGCAGGACATTCACCTCCAGGTGATGGGAGTTATCCAGCTGGAGGTGCTGGAGCGGATTGTGCTAGAACGCTTCCAGCTGAAGATCCGCTTTGGCGAGCCGCAGATTCTATATAAGGAAACGATAGGGAACGCTGTGGTTGGCTGTGGGCACTTTGAGCCCTTGAAGCACTATGCAGAAGTTCATTTGCGGCTAGAGCCAGGCCCGCGAGATAGTGGAATCACTTTTCGTAATGAATGTCATCCAGATGTGCTTTCGGTTAATTATCAGCATCTCGTTGAGCAGCATGTTCATGAACGCGACCATCATGGCCTATTGACAGGAGCTCCAATAACGGATATTCAGATTACTCTCCTTAAGGGACGCGCGCATAACAAGCATACTCACGGCGGAGATTTTCGAGAGGCCACGTTCCGTGCGATACGGCAGGGGCTCGAACAGGCCAACAACATCCTGCTTGAACCGATCTATGATTATAAGATTAGGGTAGCGCTCGATCATATGGGCAGGGTGCTGTCGGATATCCAACAGGCACATGGAAGCTTTAATCCGCCTGAGATCGTGGGCGATAAGGTAACGTTAACGGGCAGGGTGCCAGTTGCAACCTTCATGAATTACAGCGTAGAGCTGGCCTCTTTTACACAGGGCAAAGGAATGCTCAATCTGGTGCTTGGGGGCTATGAGCCATGTTATCAATCCATACAGGTTATAGAAGCGATAGGGTATAACAAGCAAGCAGATCCTGAATATTCATCCTATTCTATTTTTTGTGCGAAAGGACAAGGGTATGAGGTTTCATGGGAACAGGCAGCTAATCATATGCACATATAATTTGTATGATTCGTTTATCGTGAAAAAGGGTCATATTTTCGAATGAGAAGAAGCAGCTCCTTAAAAGGGGAACTGCTTCTTTTGTGTTGGATTTGTACGTACATTGGGAAAAATTATCGCGAATGAATTGTAAAAAACAGCATCCGGAAATTGAAATGGGATGCTGCTTTCCTATTTAGATAAGATATAGCGAAGCACAGCTGCTGTGCAGAGATTAGCCGCCCTGCTTCATCTCAAACCCCAGCGAGCCGATTCGTGCTTCCACTGGCGTAATGTACAACGTCTTTTGTCGATCATAGATGACAAAGCCAGGCTTTGCGCCGTTCGGCTTGCGTACATAGCGAATGAGGGTATAATCGACAGGCACCTGGCTCGAATGCTTCGCTTGGCTGAAGTAGGCAGCAAGCTGCGCTGCTTCTTCCAAGGTAGCATCTCCGTATTCCTCACTGCGAATGACTACGTGCGAGCCGGGAATATCCTTTGTATGGAGCCAGGTATCATTTGGCTTCGCGAGACGATTGGTAAGGTATTCGTTCTGGATATTGTTTTTCCCGACATAGATCGGTATGCCTTCGGAAGAGGTGTATAGGTACAGGGTAGGACGGCTGTCCTTTTTCTTGCGTTTCTGCTTGCGCCCTCGGTCGCGAAGCAGTCCCTGCTCGATTAATTCCTCGCGTATTTCCTGCGCATCCTGCATATTTGCGTCAGACAGCTGCTGAAGCAGAATGTCATAGTACGCATTCTCCTTCTGTGCTTCCTCCATCTGCTCCGTTACGACCTGCATGCTGTTTTTCAACTTGTTGTATTTCTTAAAATAACGCTGTGCGTTCTCTGACGGCTCAAGCAGCGGGTCGAGTGAAATGCTCAGCATTCCCATGTTCTCGTCATAGAAGTTCTCAAGCTCTATAGACGTATCGCCCCGCTTTATCTGGTATAGATTGGCAAACAGCAGCTCGCCCATCACACGGTGCTTGTCCGCATCCTTCGCTTCTTGAATCGTTTCTTCAAGTTTATCAAGCTTCTTTAGATTTTTCTTTTTCTCCTGCTCAAGGAAGCGTGTTAGATCCCCGACACGCTGCTTGACCATATCACGCTCGGCCTTATTGCCATAGAAAGCTTCCATGCAATCGCTAGCGCTGTCATATATCGTTCTATCCCCAGACAGGTGTGTGAGTGGAAGGACAGAGAAATAACTTCTTCCATGATCCGCTTCCACAATATTCGGCTGATAGTGATTTGCTTGAATGGGCTCCATCATCTGCTTATAAGCAGACCATGCACGATTCAGCCAATCGGAGTCCTCTTGCTGTCCAATTCGGTAAACCCATTCCTTTGCTAAGAGCGGACTTACGCCAGATAGCTGCTGCACAAGCCACTTGGCAGTCGCATCCGGATGCTCCTCGTCGAGCTCAGCCTCATGAGAGAGAAGCTGCTTGAATTCTTCCTCGTTCATATCAAGCGGGTTTGTCTTTAGCTGCTCAGGAGGAGTGGTATACGAGAAGCCCGGCATGACGATGCGGTAGCTGCTGATAGCGGGAGTGATATGATGAATGCCGTCAACGATTTGCCCCGTCGCAGGATCTGTAAGAATGATATTGCTGTGGCGTCCCATTAGCTCGATAATGAGCCGTTTCACCGATTCATCTCCAAGCTCATCGCGCTTTCGAATATACAAGTGAATGATGCGCTCCATGCCCACCTGCTCAACACGTTCAATGATGCCGCCTTCGCAATATTTGCGCATGAGCATGCAGAACATCGGCGGCTCAGGCGGGTTCACAAATACCTGATCGCTAAAGTGCACGCGCGGATAAGTTGGATTTGCCGAGACGAGCAGCTTCTTGTTTGCTCCTGCAAGGCGCATATGCAGAACCAGATCATGCTCAGTCGGTTGGTGGATTTTATGAATACGAGCTGTTTCGGTCTGTTTGAGCTGATGGACCAGCGCTCTTGTTACGATTCCGTCTAGTGACATAATGAAGATCTCCTATTTCAATGATGACTTCCTCTCTATGATGCCATATTTTTGTCCAAAACTTAAGAGCAGAGTATTGATAACATTGGGATATTTTTAACCTTGTCCGAATAGATTTAGCCTAGAGGCTGTTCGAGGGGCCGATGAAGGTGTCGGACAAGGAGGTTTAAGGGTTCGGACGTCGACAATCAGCAAAGCCTTGGATGGAGTAGCGATCAGGAGGAAAGGAGTACGTGCAATGGGACAAAAAATGTGGCACCAGCTGACTAGTGAAGAGCTGCTTAAGAAGCTGGATGTGCAAAAAGAGCTAGGGCTTACCACAGATGAAGCATCCAAGCGAAGAGAGCAATACGGGAAAAACGAGCTCTCGGAAGGGAAGAAAATATCGCCTCTTGCCTTATTTCTAAACCAATTTAAAGATTTTATGGTGCTCGTTCTGGCGGGGGCTACGCTCGTGTCCGGTATTCTAGGCGAATACTTAGATGCGATAACGATTATTGCCATTATCTTGCTGAATGGTATTCTTGGCTTCGTTCAGGAATTTCGAGCAGAGCGCTCTTTGCGTGCGCTTAAGGAATTGTCTGCACCGATGGCGAAGGTGGTACGATCAGGGCGAGTTGAGCATATATCGGCAAGTGAGCTTGTGCCAGGGGATATTGTGCTTCTTGAAAGCGGAGATCGTATCCCGGCTGATCTTCGGTGGCTGGAAACGAACAGCTGCTATGTTGAGGAATCGGCTCTTACTGGTGAATCCGTTGCCGTAAGCAAGCATGCACAAATGATTGCTGAGGATGACATTCCGTTAGGCGATATGCGCAACTTTGGCTTTATGGGGACGATGATGTCTCGCGGAACGGGCAAGGGCGTTATCATTCGGACGGGCATGGATACAGAAATGGGCAAGATTGCGCATCTGATTCAGAGCACGGAGGAGATGGAGACGCCGCTTCAGCATCGCCTGGAGCAGCTTGGCAAGATACTCATTGTGGTTGCATTGGGATTGACGGTTATGGTTGTAGTGGCAGGTATTCTGCATGGACAGCCAGCCTTAGGCATGTTCCTTGCGGGGGTTAGTCTCGCTGTTGCTGCAATACCAGAGGGGCTGCCAGCCATCGTTACAATAGCGCTGGCATTAGGCGTGCAGCGCATGATAAAGCGAAAAGCGATTGTAAGGAAGCTTCCTTCGGTCGAAACGCTAGGCTGTGCCTCCGTCATCTGCTCGGACAAGACCGGCACGCTTACTCAAAATAAAATGACCGTTACGCATTTGTGGCTTGGCGAGCAAGGACTTCATGTGAGCGGCGAGGGCTACGAGCCGGAAGGAGAGATTACCGACCGTGGAAGAGCCGTGGATATGAAGCAGAATCAATCGCTCCGGCGCCTGCTTCAAATCAGTGCATTATGCAACAATGCGCTGCTGCTGGAGAACGATGACGAGACTGAAGCGGACGGCAAATCTTCAAAGAAGAAAGCAAGTGATAAGCGCCTCAGCTGGGATATCAAGGGGGATTCCACAGAAGGGGCACTGCTCGTGCTTTCTGCCAAGATGGGGATCACGCCTAGCAGCCTAAGCACGCTTTATAAACGGGAAAGCGAGCTTCCCTTTGATTCGGATCGAAAAAGGATGTCCGTCATTGTGTCACATCAGGGCGGGAGAATGATCATGACGAAGGGAGCGCCGGATGTACTTCTGGAACGCTGTGCATACGTGCTGTGGGAGGGCCATGTCGTACCGCTTACAGCGACGCTGAAGCAAAAGGTGAAGGCCGCCAATGAGCACATGGCGAAGCAGGCACTCCGGGTTCTCGGCTTTGCTTATAAGGATTTGAAAGAGAAGGATAATCTTACGGACGAGCAAGCATTGGAGACGCAGCTGATCTTCGTCGGCTTGACGGGGATGATTGATCCGCCGCGTCGCGAAGTGCGCGATGCCATTCATCAATGCCGTCGTGCAGGCATCAAGACGGTTATGATCACGGGCGATCACCAGCTTACGGCAGAGGCCATTGCTTCCCAGCTTGGCATTCTCCCAAGAGACGGCATGTCGGTAAGCGGAGCAAAGCTCTCGCAGCTTAGCGATGACGAACTGGACAAGATTGTAGACCAAGTATATGTTTATGCGCGTGTGTCCCCTGAGCACAAACTTCGGATCGTAAAGTCTTTGCAGCGTAAAGGACATGTCGTTGCCATGACAGGCGATGGCGTGAACGATGCGCCAGCGATTAAGGCTGCCGACATCGGGATTGCGATGGGAATAACGGGAACGGATGTCTCGAAGGAAGCATCTGCGCTTATTCTTAGCGATGATAACTTTGCGACGATTGTATCTGCGATAGAAGAAGGACGGGGCATTTACGAAAATATTCGCAAGTTTATCCGGTATTTGCTTGCATCGAACGTGGGCGAGATTCTCGTCATGTTCTTTGCGATGATGCTCGGGCTTCCGCTTCCGCTCTTGCCTATTCAGATTCTGTGGGTAAACTTGGTTACGGATGGCCTGCCTGCGATGGCTTTAGGCGTGGATCAAGCGGAAAAGGATCTGATGGAGCATCGTCCGCGCTCAGCAAAGGAAAATATTTTTGCAAGACGGCTTGGCTGGAAGATTATTAGCCGAGGCATACTGATCGGTCTATGCACCCTTGCTGCCTTCTGGCTCACGTATAGCGTGAACCCTGACAGCCCTGAACAGCTGACGCAGGCACAGACGGTTGCTTTTGCTACACTGGTCATGGCTCAACTGATCCATGTGTTTGACTGCCGCAGCTCAAGATCCATCTTCCACCGCAACATTTTTCAGAACCGCTACTTGGTGCTAGCGGTCTTGTCATCCGTGATTCTCTTGCTTGCCGTGCTTTACATTGAGCCGCTGCAGCCGGTCTTCAAGACCGTACCGCTTGGGCTTCGGGATTGGGCCATTACCTTCGTTATGGCAGGTATCCCGACGTTCCTGATGGGCATTGGCTCCGTCATGTCAGGGAACAAGCCAAAACATAAGCGCAATGCGAAGATGTATCCACCTACTCGACGTGCGGCATAAGGACATATTTAACTGAAATCAGGCTCAGGGAATATTCATATAAATGCAAATCTTCTTGCAGTTCCTGAATACCCATTGTTGTCCGTATCGTGTATCCTAACCTTAGAAATCGGTGCTTAATCTCCAGGGGCCTTAACAGGTACTGGTTCTAAGAGAAGGAGTGGCTAACATGGAATTTACGAAGATGAACGGACTGGGCAATGATTTTGTAGTAATCTACGGTGAAAAGTCGCTCCCTGAGCATGTGTCCGAGCTTGCGGTTCAAGCTTGTAATCGGTATTTCGGAATCGGTGCAGACGGATTCGTATATATTTTGCCATCGGAACGCGCAGATTTCATGATGCGCATTATTAACTCTGACGGCACGGAAGCTGAGCAGTGCGGAAATGCCATTCGCTGCGTAGCGAAGTATATTGCCGATCATGGGCACAAAGACGGCGACGAGCTGACGATTGAGACGCTTGGCGCTGGTGTACAGCGTGTCCAGTTGCATAGAGAGAACGGAATCGTGAAGTCCGTTCGTGTAGATATGGGAGCGCCGGTGCTGGAAGGATTGAAAGTGCCAACAACGGTGGATCAGAACCCTATTATCCAGCACCCAGTCGAAGTCGATGGCACGACCTTCTATTTTACGGCGGTTTCCATGGGGAACCCGCACGCGGTTATCTACGTCGATGATGCAGTGACCTTCGATCTCAACACGTGGGGCCCTAAGCTTGAGGTGCATCCGCTCTTCCCACGCAAGATCAATGTCGAGTTTGCGACGGTCAACAATAAGAATCAAGTCGACATGAGAGTGTGGGAACGCGGGGCAGGTCCGACGCTTGCCTGTGGAACGGGAGCTTGTGCAACGCTCGTATCCAGCGTGCTGAACGAGAAGACAGATCGCCGTGCAACCATCTCTCTTGCTGGCGGGGACTTGTTTATTGAGTGGGATGTTACGGACAATCATGTGTACATGACAGGTCCTGCAGAGTTCGTTTTTACTGGACAATGGTTGAAGTAGCCTGCATGCCAAAAGGTCATCTGAATGATGGCCTTTCAACGTTTAGGAACTGCATTTAAAATAAGTTTATATACCTATAGAAAAATTTTCTTGATTACTTGCGCCATTTTGCTCCAAATCAAGTTATAATCTCACATAAGGAAGAAAAGCGTGACGCCCCGCTTGGGGCGTCTTTTGTTCAATATAAGAATATCTAGGAATCTCGTCTATCTTTAGCAGATGTGAAGAAAATGGATATTTCTATAGGAATCTATTTATTATTAGAGACTAGTTCATTGACTGTTGCGGCGAGAGAGGTTGAATCGTATAACGTAATAGCGACTTCAATGACAAGGAGTGCAGGAGGCTGACTGTGATGAGTAAAGGGGTACTATCGCTAAGGGAAGCGATGAAGCAGGGGGTAATTGTTGGCGATGGTGCAATGGGCACCTATTTGTACGAGTTGGGATTTCCAGTTGGGATATCCTATGAAGATCTGAATCTAACAGATCCTGATACGATTCGCAATATCCATCGTGAGTATGTAGCGGCTGGAGCGAAGCTCATTGAAACCAATACATTCACAGCCAATCGAGAGAAGCTGATCCGCCATGGGCTTGAAGGCAAGGTAACAGAGATTAACCGTGCAGGTGTAAAGCTGGCTCGAGAAGCTGCTGAGGGAAAGGCATTTGTCGTGGGGGCCCTCGGTTCTATTCGTGCGGGCAAGCGTGAAAATATTCATACCTCTCAGGTTGCAAGAGATTATGAGGAGCAGTTGTCCGCCTTGCTGGAAGAAGGCATAGACGGTCTTATGTTCGAAACGTTCTATGATCTTGAGGAAATGAGACTTGCCCTTCATATTGCAAGAAGACTTGATCAGCAGGTGCCGATCATCTGTCAGTTTGCAGTGGAGGATTCCGACCGTACGAAGGACGGTGTTCGTCTTACGGAGAGCTTCCGCATCCTTCATCTAGAAGGCGCAGATGTCGTTGGGCTCAACTGCCGCATGGGTCCAAATGGATTGCTTCGCGCGATGGAGCAGGTCGACGGCCGTGAGCGCTTCCCATTGTCTGCGTTCCCGAATGCGGGGATGCCGGATTATGTGGATGGCCGTTATAACTTTGTGGCCTCGGCTGACTATATGGCTGACAGCGCTGTTCGTTTTGCGAAGCTAGGTGCTAGAATCGTAGGCGGATGCTGCGGGACGACGCCGCATCATATTCGCGTGATGGCGGAGGCTATCGCGAATCTTGATCCGACCGAGCTTCCTTTGGTACCAGAGATAGAGGCTCCTATTTATATCGGAACGGAGAGCTATGCTCCACTCAAGGTTGTTGATGGAGTCGATGTTGAACTCGAAATAAATGAAGCAGCTGAAAACAGCTGGTCAAGCTATGATGATAATCGTCAAGAAAACATTATAGATCTTGTTAAGCGCCGGCATACTGTTATTGTAGAGCTTGATCCTCCTCGCGATTTGGATATTCAAAAGTTTATGGAAGGGGCGAGAGCGCTGAAAAAGTGCGGCGCGGATGCTCTTACTCTTGCTGACAACTCGATGGCTGTTACACGTATGAGCAATATGGCACTTGGACATCTTGTTCATGAAGAGACAGGTATTCGACCATTGATTCATATTGCTTGTCGCGACCGCAATCTGTTAGGAACCCAATCTCATATGATGGGGCTTGACGCGCTTGGCATTGACCATGTGCTTGCCGTGACCGGCGATCCGGCGCGCTTTGGCGACCTGCCGGACTCCAGCTCGGTCTATGATTTGACTTCCTTTGAAATTATCCGGATGATTAAGCAGCTTAATCGCGGAATGGCGTTCTCAGGCAAGCCGCTCAAGCAGCGTGCAAAGTTTGTCGTTGGCGCTGCCTTCAACCCAAATGTGAAGTATCTCGAGAAGGCAGTCGAGCGTTTATATCGCAAAGTTGAGGCAGGTGCGGACTATATCATGACACAGCCTGTCTATGATCCAACCTTGATCGAGCGCATGGCGGAACTCACTCGCGACATTCCAATTCCAATCTTCGTCGGCATCATGCCGCTGGCGAGCGAGCGCAATGCAGAGTACCTGCATAATGAGGTGCCAGGCATTCAGCTCTCTAATGAAGTAAGAGCCCGCATGAAGGGGCTTGAGGGAGAAGCTGGCCGCAAAGAAGGCGTAGAGATCGGAAAAGAGCTCTTAGAGACGGCTATGAAGCATTTTAATGGAATCTATCTCATTACTCCATTCATGTTCTATCAGATGACAGCAGAACTGACATCGCATGTATGGGAAAAAGCGGAACGCAAGCACGACCCCTTGTTTCGGCTAACATAATCAATTAAAATAGGGTAATGGATGTGGTTCCCATGGTATTTAGCATGACCGGTTACGGTCAATCCGCGAAGGAAATTGGCGGATACAAGATTAGT
Source organism: Paenibacillus sp. 1001270B_150601_E10 (assembly GCF_015558675.1). Lineage (GTDB taxonomy): Bacteria > Bacillota > Bacilli > Paenibacillales > Paenibacillaceae > Paenibacillus_B. The sequence continues at coordinate 591,785 of NZ_JADMOL010000002.1, forward strand.
ATTGAGATGAAATCCGTAAACCATCGCTATAGCGAGATTGTGCTCCGTCTTCCTAGAGAATGGGCCAATCTTGAAGATCGCCTGCGTCGGATTGTGCAGCGTCACATCCGACGTGGTCGTGTCGATGTGTTTATTAACAAAGAACATGTTGGTGAAACTGCAAGTGCGGTTGATGTGAACATGCAAGTGGTAGATGCTTACATGCAAGCAGCGAATCAGTTGAGCCAGAAGTACGGCTTGTCCGGTAATTTGGAATTAATGGATATTCTTCGTTTGCCGGACGTAGTGACCGTTAGTGAGAAGACAACATGGTCGGAAGAGCAGCTCATCACCTGCTTGGAAGATGGACTGACTGAAGCCTTGGAAGGATTGTGTCAGATGCGCATCGCTGAAGGTGCTCATCTGGCGCAGGATACGAAGGAACGTATAGCTCGTCTGGAAGTCATTCATGGAGAACTCGTAGAATGGGCCCCGGTTGTTGTAACGGACTATCGTGCTAAGCTTAAGCAGCGGCTTGAACAGCTGTCAGAGCAGCATCTTACCTTTGATGATACGAAGTTTGGCATGGAAATTGCCTTATTTGCCGAGCGTTGTAACATTGATGAAGAGCTAACGCGGCTCTACAGTCATTTTCAGCAGTTCAAAAAGCTGCTTGAGAGCGAGGAGCCTATTGGCCGCAAACTCGATTTTCTCATTCAGGAAATGAATAGAGAGACGAATACGATTGGCTCAAAGGCGAATCATCTTGAGATCGTGAACCGTGTCGTTGAGATGAAGGCTGAGCTTGAGAAGATTCGTGAGCAGATCGCAAACATGGAGTAGCGACATTTAAGAGGAGGTCCAAGAATGGCGATTAAATTGATTAATATCGGTTTTGGGAACATCGTGTCTGCAAACCGAATTATTTCGATTGTGAGCCCCGAGTCGGCTCCGATCAAGAGGATTATTCAAGAGGCTCGTGATCGTCACATGTTAATTGATGCAACCTATGGCCGCCGTACGCGCGCTGTAATCATCACTGACAGTGACCATGTCATTTTATCTGCGGTGCAACCAGAAACCGTAGCTCATCGTCTATCCACGAAGGACGACGACAACGACGAATAATACTGCTTGTTTAGTAAGTTTTTGCTACATAAACTTGTTAAGCAACCTCTGAAAATGGAGAGAATCATGAAAAAGGGTTTGTTATTTGTACTGTCCGGTCCTTCTGGCGTAGGGAAGGGTACGGTTTGCAAGGCACTTCAAAAGAAAACGACGAACTTGACCTATTCCGTCTCGGTCACAACCAGACAGCCAAGACTTGGCGAGGTTGATGGCGTGAACTATTTCTTTCGATCAAGAGAGCAATTTCTTGATATGATCGAGAACGACGAGCTTCTGGAGTATGCGGAATATGTCGGCAACTATTACGGCACACCGCGCGAATTCGTTGAGAAGACACTTGCGGAAGGCAAGGATATTCTGCTTGAGATCGAGGTTCAAGGTGCGCTGATGGTGAAGGAGAAGTTCCCAGAAGGCATCTTTATCTTCTTGATGCCGCCCTCGCTCGAGGAGCTCAAGGACCGTATCCGCGGGCGCGGTACGGAGAATGATTCGGTTATCGACCATCGCATGAATGTTGCGGTGGAGGAGATCGCTCTTATGGAGCATTATGACTATGCGGTAGTCAATGATGAGATTGATCTTGCGTGCAAACGTATAGAAAGCATCATTATGGCCGAACATTGTAAAATTTAGATCTTATATCTTCTGACGAAAAGGCGCACATAAACAGTGTGCCTTCTGACAGTTAAATAAGAGAATAGGGGTGCAGAATATGCTATATCCATCTATTGATGAATTGGTGAATAAGGTAGAAAGCAAGTACTCTCTTGTTGTTGCGGCTTCCCGTCGCGCGCGCGAGCTTCGTGAAGGAGACCGCACACAGCTGCTTCAGCCGAAATCTCACAAGTATGTCGGCATGGCGCTTGAAGAGATTTACAATGATTATATTGATGTGGAATCTTCTGAGCAGGCGGAGCCTTCCGAAGAGGAGACGGTACAGTAATAACGGCACGATAGCTGCCGTGTGATGCTAGAGCATCGCGTATTGAATCTGCGTATTCAGTAGGCGATACTCTCGCATTAAAGCCATAAAAGCCTGATTTCATGGAGCGAAGTAACAGCCGCAAGGTTGTTACTTTTTTTGCGAGATGAGAAGACAACGCAACCTCTTTTTTAGATATCCTTATTTTACAGGATTAGCGGTTGTTGAGCGTAACATGCGATCCTTACTCATCAACCGTTGATCAACTGGAGGAAAGGGTGATAGCAAATGTTATATGGCAAGACGATTGTGGTAGGAATTACAGGGGGAATTGCAGCCTATAAAGCGGCAACCTTGTGCAGCAAGCTGAAGCAAGCGGGTGCTCACGTGCATGTCATTATGACCAAGAGCGCAACGGAGTTCATCACGGAGTTGACGCTGCAGACGCTGACCCGCAACCTTGTGTATACCGATACCTTTGATGAGCGCGATGCCTCAGTGGTTTCCCATATAGATCTGGCAGATAAGGCCGATTTGTTTGTCATTGCGCCGGCAACAGCGAATATTATTGCGAAAATGACCTATGGTCTTGCGGATGATATGCTGTCCACGACCCTGCTTGCTACAACAGCACCGATTATGGTTGCGCCAGCGATGAATGTGCATATGTATGCTCATCCCACCGTTCAGCACAATATGAAGATGCTTATCGAACGAGGCATTATGATGATTGAGCCGGATGAAGGCATGCTTGCCTGTGGATATACCGGTAAAGGCAGATTGGCAGAGCCTGAGTATATTGTGGCTCAGATCGAGGCTTTCTTTGCGCAGGGTGGCGAGAATACCCATTTGGGTCAAGCTATGCCCGCATTCCCAATAGAGACAATGCAGTCTTCGCAGCTTCGAGGGAAGTCCGTGATGGTCACAGCAGGTGGAACCGTGGAACGCATCGATCCTGTACGTTATATTACGAATGATTCCTCTGGAAAAATGGGCTTTGCGATAGCCGCTGCCGCGCGTGATATGGGCGCCAAGGTTACGCTTATTGCAGGTCAAACGCAAGTGGAGCCCCCGGCAGGCGTAGAGGTTATTCACGTTGAATCTACGCAGGACATGTATGACGCCGTCATGTCTCGCTATGAGGGCGTGGATATCATCGTTAAAGCCGCAGCTGTATCGGATTACCGGCCTGCGGTGCGAGCGGAGCAGAAGATCAAGAAGCATTCGGATCGTATGACAATTGAACTTGTGAAGAATCCAGATATTTTGCAAGAGCTTGGGGAGAAAAAGAAAGGTCAGCTCCTCATTGGCTTCGCAGCGGAAACGCATGATGTGGCACAGTTCGCACAGGACAAGCTTCGCCGCAAAAATTGCGATCTGCTCGTGGCGAACGACGTCTCTCGCGATGATGCGGGATTTGGCTCCAATAATAATGAAGTACAAATTTATGACGCTCAAGGCTTAGTCGAGAGTATTTCTCTATCTTCGAAAAATGTGATTGCGGCTAGAATTATGGAAATTGCGAGTGAGCGGCTTCTGCTAGAGGTGGATGAGCTTGAATAAGGAAGGGTTCCGATCAAGCGATCAAATGACGCTCTTTGAAGAGGCGCCAGCAGGGCTCTTGGTTGCGCGTGTTATTGTTGATGTACCGAGCAAGGATACCAATCGCCCCTTTGATTATCTTGTGCCTGAATCGATGCAGGCTTGGATTGAGATAGGAAGCCGTGTCAGCGTCCCCTTCGGCCCTCGTACGCTGCAGGGCTTTGTCGTTGAGCTTGTGAATCGGACGGAGATCGAGAAGGGGAAGCTCAAAAAGGTGCAGCAGCTGCTTGATGTGGTGCCCCCGCTTCCGTCGGATCTCGTCTCTTTGGCTTCATGGATGAGCCAGCGTTATGTGTGCACATATACGTCCTGCTTGCAGGTCATGATTCCAAGTGCGCTCAAAGGGAAAAGCGAGAAAGCGGTTCGCCTTGGGGCCGAAGCTGAGGAATACTTAAGCAAAACGCCTGTTGATGCTTGGGATGAGGAGAAGCCTGACGATGAGCTTAAAGAGTCTGTAACAGGCGAGCATCAGGTTAATACACTTCTTACAGGCGGAGAGGATCTGATCGGAGAAGAAACGATTATTGGCTCATTGCTGCGCCATAAGGCGGAAGAGCCATATACGCGACAAATATGGAGTTATGTAAAGCAGCATCAGCCGATTGCAACGAACAAGCTGCTGGAGCGATTCCCAGCGGCATCACGCATCATTAAGACATCGCTGCTTGCCGGATGGCTTGTGGAAACGGAGCGGATCAAAGACCGGATTGGGGTCAAAAAGCTGAAGCGGGTAACGCTTGCTGTCTCGCTTGAACAAGCGAACCAGCTGCTGACGACGCTTCGTGCCAAGCGTCAGCAGGAGACTATTGAGCAGCTGCTTCAATGCGACGGAGAAATGCCGCTTAAAGATCTAAACGCCTCAGCGGTTAAAGCATTAGCCGACAAAGGCTTCGTTGTTATAGATGAAGTGGAAGTCATGCGGGACCCTTACTCTGGTCGGAACTTCCGCCCTTCAGCACCGCTTCCTTTTACGACAGAGCAGCAGCAGGTTTATGATCAGCTGGAAGCGGCCATTGATAAGAATGAACCCAGCGCTTTTTTGCTTCATGGTGTGACAGGAAGCGGCAAGACAGAGGTCTACCTGCAATCCATCGATCACTGCTTGAAGCAGGGGAAGGAAGCGATCGTGCTTGTACCGGAAATCTCGCTAACTCCTCAGATGGTAGAGCGGTTTAAGAGCAGATTTGGCTCTAAGGTCGCCGTCATGCACAGCCGATTGTCTCAGGGCGAGCGTTATGATGAATGGCGCAAGATTCGAGAAGGCCGTGTTCAGGTAGCCATTGGAGCGCGCTCTGCCGTATTTGCCCCTTTCCAGCATATCGGGTTGATTATTATTGACGAGGAACACGAGACCTCCTATAAACAGGAGGAGACGCCTAAGTACCATGCACGAGATGTATCGATCGAACGGGCAAGGCTTCATCAAGCCGTCGTTGTCCTAGGCTCGGCTACTCCTTCCATTGAAACCTATTATGCAGCAAAGATCCGTCACGACGAGCCGCTTCCAAAAGGGCTTGAGCCGCCTCAGTATCCGCTAAAGATGCTGACGATGCTAGATCGCGTTGGAGGGCGGCCAATGCCTCCTGTTCACGTGGTTGACATGCGCGAGCAGCTTAAGCTTGGTAACCGCTCCATGTTCAGCGCTCCGCTTGAACAGGCGATTGAGGAACGGCTTGAGCGAGGAGAGCAGACGGTGCTGCTCTTGAACCGAAGAGGGTATTCCACCTTCGTCATGTGTAGAACGTGCGGATATGTTGCGCAATGTCCAGAGTGTGATATTTCTCTAACGTATCACATGAAGACAGAGCATCTGCGGTGCCACTATTGTGGCTATACCGAGCGGGCACCGTCCGTATGCCCGTCCTGTGAAAGCGAGCATATTCGCTTTTTCGGAACAGGCACGCAAAAGGTAGAAGAACAGCTGGCAAGACGCTTCCCAGGCATTCGGGTTATTCGCATGGATGTAGATACAACGACAGAGAAGGGTTCTCATGAGCGCATGCTGCAGCAGTTCCGTGAACGGAAAGCGGATGTGCTGCTCGGCACGCAGATGGTCGCAAAGGGTTTAGACTTTCCTTACGTTACGCTTGTCGGCGTCATTGCGGCTGATTCAGCCCTGCATATGCCGGACTTCCGGGCAGCGGAAAAGACCTTTCAGCTGCTGACACAGGTTGAAGGGCGTGCAGGCAGACATCATCTTCCTGGCGAGGTCATCGTTCAAACCTATGCACCGGAGCATTACTCGATCATCCATGCCTCGGGGCATGACTATACGAACTTTGCCTCTGATGAGCTGAGACATCGCCTAGCACAGATGGTGCCACCCTTTAGCCGGATTGCGCTGCTCACAATGACGCACGAGCAGCTGCCCCTATTGGTTCGTGCCGCAGAAAATGCTGCACTTCGAATCAAGGAGCTGGCCGAGCGAAAGGGCTATCTCCAGTCCTTGCATCATGCAACTGAGGCTGTCGATGTATTCGGCCCTGTTGCGTCGCCAATTCCTAGAATTAAAAACAAATACCGCTTTCAATGCGTCGTGAAATGCAGAGGCCCTATCGATCTATCTGCCCTTATGTCGGAAGTTATGTCTACACTTGAGCCGATGGCAAAAGAGCAGCATGTGCAATTTAGCGTCGATATTGATCCGCAAATGATGATGTAAGCAAGCGTTTTGGCATAAAATAGGTTTATAGACAACGAAACTAGTGGGATAGGAAGGTGTTTATACATGGCTATTCGAATTATTGTACAAGAGCCGGATCCGGTACTTCATGAGGTAGCAAAGCCTGTTACCAAGTTTAATGCAAATCTTCATAAGCTGCTCGATGATATGGCCGACACGATGTATCATGCAGAGGGCGTTGGCCTTGCTGCACCGCAAATCGGCATCTTGAAGCGTGTGATCGTTGTTGATGTAGGCGATGAGAATGGTCTTATCGAGATGGTGAACCCAGAGCTTGTGGAAACAGAGGGCGAACAGCTCGGGCCGGAAGGTTGCTTGAGTATTCCTGGGTTGAATGGCGATGTGCTTCGCCATCAAAAGATTCGTGTAAGAGGGCAGGACCGCTTCGGAGAGACTTGGGAAATGATCGCCGAGGACTTCCTGGCACGTGCTTTCCAGCATGAGATCGATCATCTGAATGGTGTGCTCTTCACTTCTATCGCGGAACGTGTATATGAGATTCAACGCCAAGACAAGGAGTAATCATGACCAAAATTGTATTTATGGGAACACCGCAGTTTGCTGTTCCCTCTTTGCAGATGCTAATAGATGAGGGCTATGAGGTCGTTGCTGTCGTCACACAGCCCGACCGTCCTGTTGGACGGAAGCGGGTCCTTACGCCAACGCCTGTCAAAGCCCTTGCTGAACAATACCACATTCCTGTATGGCAGCCCGAGAAACTTAGAACGTCGGAGACGGTGGCCGATATTCAAGCGGTGCAGCCTGACCTGATCATAACGGCGGCTTATGGACAGATTCTGCCGAAAAAGGTGCTCGATATTCCGCGTCTTGGCTGTATTAACGTGCACGGCTCACTGCTGCCTGCCTATCGCGGCGGGGCGCCGATCCAACGCTCGATTATGAACGGAGAGAAAGAAACCGGCGTAAC
>NZ_JADMOL010000002.1:599035-684110 GCF_015558675.1 Paenibacillus sp. 1001270B_150601_E10
TGGCTGAAGGCATGGATACAGGGGATATGATCAGCCGTGTTGCCCTTCCGATCACAGATGAGGACAATGCAGGCACGATGTTTGACAAGCTGAGCCTTGCAGGTGCAGAACTGTTGAAAAAGACATTGCCGGAATTGATCGCTGGCCGCGTTCAAGCAGTGCCGCAGGATGAGGCGTTGGCGACCTATTCTCCGAATCTTAAGCGCGAAGATGAGCGTATCGATTGGAGCCGTACTTCCCGTGAGCTGTTCAATCAGGTTCGGGGTCTAGTACCATACTCTGGCGCCTATACGATGTGGAGCGATGAAGTGTTTAAGGTATGGGCGATGCAGGCGCCGGAATCGTCGCAGGACAAAAGTGTGCCGGTAGATGCTAAGCCGGGAACCGTGATCGCGATGAATGAAGCGGGTATCGTGATCAAGACTGGGGATGGCACGGTTACACTTACAGAGGTTCAGCCGGCAGGCAAGAAGGCAATGCCGGTGCAGGACTTTGCTCGAGGCGGCAAGATGACGCCGGGGACGGTGCTGTTGTGACGCAGTTGGACGTAAAACAGCCAAAGCGTCGTTCCGCTCGTGAGGTGGCGCTTGATGTGCTCGTTCAGGTGGACAAAGAGCAGGCGTACAGCAATTTGCAGCTGAACGAGGCCTTGAAGGAAGCGCGCTTGGAGCGAGTGGACGCAGGGCTTGCTACGGAGCTTGTCTACGGCACAATCCAGCGCTTGTCCACCTTGGATGGCGTATTGGAGCAAAAGGTTAATAAAGGCATCCGCAAGCTGAAGCCATGGATGCGCAATCTTCTTCGCATGAGCTTATACCAGCTTCATTACTTGGATCGCATTCCTGATCATGCCGTCGTCAATGAGGCGGTGACCATTGCAAAGCGTCGCGGTCAGCAGGCGATGGCAGGCTTCGTGAATGGCGTGCTTCGCGCCGTAATGCGGGAGCCGGAGTTGTGGGAAGCAAAGAAGGACATGTCGCCAGCAGAGAGGATTGCTTGGGAGCATTCTCATCCTGTCTGGCTCGTTCAAGAATGGATTAAGGAATATGGGGCCGAGGAGACGGAGTCAATCTGTGAAGCGAACAACGAGCCTCCACATACGAGTGTCCGAGTGAATCCCCTGCGTTCAAAGCGTGATGTGATCATGGAAGAGATGAAGGCACAGGGCATATTTGTTAAGCCTTCCGATCTCTCAAAGGACGGGATTGTCGGAATCGGTACCGGGAACCTTGCTTTTTCGTCCTGGTATAAGGATGGGAAGATCTCCATGCAGGATGAAAGCTCCATGCTTGTTGTCGAAGCTGTCCGTCCAGAGCCAGGAATGCGTGTGCTGGATTGCTGTGCCGCGCCAGGCGGCAAATCAATGCATATCGCTGAGCGCATGGGCAATCATGGCGAGGTCATGTCCAATGACCTCCATGCTCATAAGATGGCTCTCATTCAAGACCAAGCTGGTCGGCTTGGCCTCTCCGCTATTCAAACCATGAATGTGGATGCGAGCAAGCTGGGTTCGCATCTTGAGGCACAAAGCTTTGATGTTGTGCTGCTAGATGCTCCCTGCTCGGGGTTTGGAGTTATTCGCCGCAAGCCCGATCTAAAGTGGCGCAAGACGGCACAGGATGTGCATGATATCGCGAAGCTTCAGCACGAGCTTATTCGCGAGGCTGCAAAGCTCGTGCGTCCAGGAGGACGGCTTGTATATTCTACTTGTACGATTGAACCCAAAGAGAATGGCGAGGTCGTCAAGCAATTTATCAAAAAGCATAGCGAGTGGAGGCTCGATGACTCTTGGAAAGCGGCACTTCCGCAGGATAAGCTGTCAATGGCCTTGAAGCGCAGTGACGAAGGGATGCTTCAGGTGCTCCCTCATGATGCGGATTCGGATGGATTCTTTATTGCTTGTTTGGAGAAAAGCGAGTCTTAATCCTGCAGGCAGCGATCCATTTGTTGAAGGTATACAGCATATGTAAGTTTCGTTTGTTCGTTTGTTGAAACATTATGGCCTGAAGCGCCGTACTGAGCTCGCATGGATGATGGATTGCACCTAAGATCGATATCGTGATCTTTCATGTAGGACAGCGGCTCTAAAGGTTGATATGATGCTAAAGACCCGTGCAATCAAGTAGGAACACGCTTGAGTGCGCGGGTCTTTTGTTTGATCCAAAGATCGTTAAGGATATGAAGTTCAAATCTAGCTACGGTGACTAAAAGGATTCCCAAATGAGATTCTCTAGTTCATTTTCTTCCGAATAAGAGGTATAGAACGGCGGAATGCGTAAATGAATGGGAATAAGTACAGCAGGGCGGTTATGCTGACATGTCATTTGTGGTAAAATAAATCGAATGCGACTGTATGAGCCATATGCTCTAGCGCAACGTGCCAATATTTTATTAACAGAACAGGTAGTGAGACAACAGATGAAACCATTTATATACGATTTAACGCTTGAAGAGCTTCAGGCATGGGTGAAAGAGCAGGGGGAGCCTCAATTTCGTGCCGGGCAAATCTTTGATTGGCTCTACGTGAAGCGCGTAACGAACTTTGAAGAGATGACGAATCTGTCAAAGTCTCTTCGCGGCAAACTGAATGATAACTTCCAGTTTGTAACGTTGAAGGAGATTACTCACCTGAAGTCGTCAGATGGAACAATCAAGTTCTTGTTCGGACTGCATGATGATCATGCCATCGAGACCGTCGTTATGAAACATAACTATGGCAACAGTGTGTGTGTTACGACACAGGTGGGCTGCCGGGTAGGCTGCACCTTCTGTGCTTCGACGCTTGGAGGACTTAAGCGGAATTTGACGGCAGGGGAGATTGTGGCTCAGGTCGTAGCTGCTCAGAAAATTTTGGATGAAACGAATGAGCGTGTCAGCAGTATCGTAATAATGGGAACAGGAGAGCCTTTCGAGAATTATGAGGCTACGATGAACTTCCTTCGCATTATGATTCATGAGAAGGGACTTAACATTGGGCAGCGCCATATTACGGTATCTACGAGCGGCATTGTGCCAAGCATCTATAAGTTCGCTGAAGAGAATACTCAGATCAATCTAGCGATCTCGATCCATGCGCCGAATGACAAGCTGCGTTCCAAGCTGATGCCGGTTAACCGCCGCTTCCCATTTGAGGATGTGATGAAGGCACTTAAATTCTATCAAGAGAAGACGGGCAGACGCATCACATTTGAATATGCGCTTATCGGTGGCGTAAACGATCAGGTGGAGCATGCAGAAGAGCTTGCTGATGTGCTGAAGCGCATGGAGATGATTGCGCACGTGAACCTTATACCGGTTAACTATGTGCCAGAGCGCGATTATGTTCGTACACCGAAAAATGAAATTTTCAAATTCTACAATACCCTGGTAGACCGCGGCATCAATGCAACGATTCGCCGCGAGCAAGGGCATGATATCGCAGCGGCCTGTGGCCAGCTGCGTGCGAAGCATTTGGAGTCTAACGCGAGGTGATTAGGATGAATGCTGTACATCGCTCGGATGTAGGACGAGTTCGTGCAGTAAATGAGGATCGCGCTTATTCAGAAACGCTGGAGAACGGCTATACGATTGCCGTTGTGGCCGATGGAATGGGCGGACATCAAGCTGGCGACGTGGCTAGCCGTCTTGCTGTGGAGACGATCGTTCGAGAGTTGACGGCACTTCCTTCAGATCTTGGAGCAAATGAGCGAAGATCTGGACTTGAACAAGCGATCTTACGTGCAAATGATACGATCTTCCATATCGCATCACAGGATGAGAAATATACGCATATGGGTACTACGATCGTAGCTGCGGTCATCTACAACCAAGAAGTTACGATCGGCCATATTGGCGACAGCAGAGCCTATATTGTAAGCCGTGATCGGATCAAGCAGCTGACAGAAGACCATTCGCTCGTTCATGAATTGATGCGCAAGGGCCAGATTACGGCTGAGGAAGCGGAGACGCATCCTCGCCGCAATGTGCTCATCCGGGCATTGGGTACGGATGAGGTCGTACAGGTTGATGTGTCCGAGTTCGTGCTGAAGCCAGAAGAGACGCTTCTGCTGTGCAGTGATGGCTTGACACGAATGATTGATGACTCCACGATATGGACGATTACCATTGATCCGTCATTGCCGCTTCATGTCATCGCGGACCGGCTGATCGCTCGTGCGATTGAAGCGGGAGGCGACGATAATGTTACAGTTGTTCTCGTCCAAGAACAAGAGCCTGTCAGCAAGAAAGTGGGGTGTGACGATTGATTGGAACGACGTTAGCCGGAAGATACGAAATGATCGCTCGCGTTGGCGGGGGCGGCATGGCGCTGGTGTACAAGGCTTTAGATGTGCTGTTGAACCGTTACGTCGCGGTGAAGGTGCTGCGTCAGCAATTTGTCCATGATGAAGAATTTATCAAGAGATTTCGCCGCGAGGCGCAGTCTGCAGCATCATTGTCGCATCCGAATGTAGTGAGCATCTACGATGTTGGACAAGAGGACGAAACGCACTATATCGTCATGGAGTATATTGAAGGCCATAATTTGAATGAAATTATAAAGGAGCGTGCGCCGCTTCAGGTGGACGAGGCCGTTCGCATTGCCATTCAAATCTGCGATGCGCTTGATCACGCTCATCAGAATCATATTATTCATCGTGATATTAAACCGCACAATATTTTGATCGGGAACAATGGACGAGTGAAGGTAACCGACTTTGGTATTGCAAGAGCCGTTACCTCCTCAACGATTACCCAGACGGGTTCCGTGCTTGGCTCGGTTCATTATTTTTCACCTGAGCATGCAAAGGGAACGTCAACCGGAGAAAAGTCAGACTTGTATTCGCTTGGCATCGTGCTGTATCAGATGCTTACCGCTAAGCTTCCTTTTCTTGGGGAAAGTCCGATCAGCGTTGCGCTGAAGCATTTGCAGGAGCCATTTGAGGAGCCTAAGACGGTAAACCCTCATATTCCGCAAAGCGTGGAGAACGTGATTTTAAAGTCGATGCGAAAGAATCCTTCGGAGCGCTATCAATCGGCAAAGGAAATGCTGGGTGATCTTGAGACCTGCCTGTCTCCAGAGCGTGCCTATGAATCGAAGATTACGTTCGACAAGCCTCCGGCTTATGACGATGATCAGGAAACGCGAGTGATGCCTGCGATTCGTGATGTGCCGATGGATACGTTCGCGGATGAGGACGATGAGGAGTATGATGAGATCATGGAACGAAGAAGAGATGGCCGGAATCAATCAGGGACTCCATCTTACAGGGAACAGCACACCCTGCATCCAAGATCCGATCAGGGACAAGGAGGAGGAAGACCGGACTATCGTCAGGTTCCGCCTCGCGATCGGCAGCCTAGCAATCCTACGCCGCCGAAGAAAAAATGGGTAAAGCCGACGATCTGGATCACGAGTACCCTTGTATTTCTCGGCATTATGATCGGTGTTGTCTTCTATGTAAAGAGCTTGCTCAGCGTAGGAGAAGTTGTTCTGCCTGATCTGGTGAAGTTAACAGAAGAAGAAGCTGTACAGAAGTTGACGGAGCTACATATCACGGTTGAAGATCCGATTATTCGTGAGCCGAAGGAAGGCTTTGAGCCAGGTATCGTGTTCAAGCAAAGCAAAACGCCAGGGACAACGGTCAAAGAAGGCTCCAGCATTAAGCTGTACGTCAGTGAAGGAGAGCCTAATAAGCCGCTTCCTAACTTAGTTGGGCTTGAATTCAATGAGGCAGTAAAGCAATTGATTGCCCTTGGATTTGACACCGGACGCATCAGTCAAGACGTCGTATTTGATGATCAGGTCGAGGCGGGTCATGTCGTGTCGATGAGTCCGAATGCTGGTACTGCTGTTGATCCGAAGAAAGATTCGATCGAGCTTAAGGTGAGTAAAGGCCAGGAGTCCTTCGGCATGCCGAACCTGATTGGATCCACAAAGGATGAGGCGCTGGCATTGATCGAACAAAGCGGGCTTAAGCTTGCTAAGGATGGCATAATCGAAGAGCCTAGTTTCTCACCGCAAGGTCAAGTCATTAATCAATGGCCATACGAGCCGAATGATCAAGTTAACAAGGGCGATGAGGTCAAGATTTATATCAGCTCCGGCTATCCGCCAGAAGCGTTGAAGTATGTATTTAGTCTGCCGGTAGCACCTGCTCAGGATGGCAAGCAAAGCACGATTCGCATTACCTATACCGATGCAAGAGGCGAGAATCAAGAATGGGATTCGCGCAAGATATCCTCTACGCAGGTGTTCAATATCGAGCTTGTGCTGGCTCCTAATAAAGATGGGGCGGTATCCGTATTCCGTGATGGACAGTTCTTGGATTCGTACCCCGTGACGTATACCGATGCGAAGCAGGGAACGGTTCCTATTCCTGAGGTTGAAGAGACGACTGCCAGGCCAGGGAAAGAATCAACACAAGGAAACGAACAAGGGAATGGGCAAGAACAACAAGGGCCAGGACAAGAAGAAGGAACAGGCTTCGGAGAGCACGGAGACGGGAACGGCTCAGGAACCGAGGAAGGCGGAGAATGACCTCGAATAGACATCAGATGATGGAGGATAAGGAATGCCTGAAGGTTTAATTATCAAAGCGTTAAGCGGTTATTATTATGTGCTTCCGGATGGAGGGAGCATGGATCATGCCGTTCAGTGTCGAGCAAGAGGAATATTCAAAAAAAGAGGCGAGTCCCCGCTTGTTGGGGATCGCGTCAAATTCTCGATGACAGATAACGGTGAAGGAACGGTGGATGAGATTCTTCCTCGTTCCTCATCGCTTATTCGTCCGCCGATTGCGAATGTAGGCGTAGCTCTGCTGACCTTTTCGGTCCTAGAGCCAGACTTCAATACGCAGCTACTGGACAAGTTCCTTGTACATATCGAGCATGCAGGATTAGATGTGATTATCGTGTTGACGAAATGGGATTTGCTTCAATCGACTGAGAAGAAGGCGGAAGTAGAGTCCTACATCGAGCTCTATCGTAAGATCGGCTATCCGGTCGTCATTACGAGCTCCAAGGAACAATCCGGCTACGAGGAACTGGAAGAGATACTTTCACACGAGATCAGCGTATTCGCGGGTCAATCCGGTGTTGGGAAGTCCTCTTTGCTCAATCAAATGATTCCTCATGCGCAGATGGAAACGAATGTGATCAGTCATCGGCTTGGACGAGGAAAGCATACGACTCGCCACGTCGAGCTGCTTGAGCTGCCTAAGGGTGGCTATATTGCGGATACTCCTGGGTTCAGCCAGCTTGACTTTCTAGAGCTTGGCGTTGAGCAATTAGGGGATTGCTTCCGTGAATTCAAGGATAAAGCCGATTCATGCAAGTTCAGAGGCTGTACGCATACGCATGAGCCGGGCTGCAAGGTGAAGGAAGCGCTTGAAGCGGGCGGCATCGCAGCTTCACGCTATGAGCATTATGCTCTCTTTCTTGAGGAGATGAAGGAGAAGAAGCGGAGGTATTAAGATGAAGACGAACATGACTCAACCGATCAAAATTGCACCCTCGATTCTTTCAGCAGACTTCGCTCGTCTAGGTGAAGAGGTAAAGGACGCAGAGCGTAGCGGCGCGGATTGGATTCATATTGATGCGATGGATGGCCGCTTTGTCCCTAACCTGACATTTGGCCCCTTGGCCGTTGATGCTGTAAAGAAGCATACATCACTTTTTCTGGATGCTCATCTCATGATTGTTGAGCCGGAGAAGTATGTAGAAGACTTTGTAAAGGCAGGCGCTGACCTGATTACTGTTCATGCAGAGGCCTGTCCTCATCTGCACCGCGTGATCTACCAGATCAAAGAAGCAGGTGCAAAAGCAGGCGTGGCTCTTAATCCGCATACATCGTTGCGTTCGATTGAGGAAGTTATCCAAGATCTTGATCTCGCGCTTATTATGACGGTTAATCCGGGCTTTGGAGGACAGCGCTTTATTGAACATGGCGTTGATAAAGTGCGCCGCCTTCGTCAAATGGCAGATCAAGCGGGTCATGCTAAGCTGCACATTGAGGTTGATGGCGGAATTAGTGCTGCGACTGCGGCCTCTGTTGTACAGGCTGGAGCGGATGTGCTTGTAGCGGGAAGTGCGGTGTTTGGCGCCGCTGACCGTAAGGCGGTTATTCAAGCCATTCGAGACGCTGCCCACAGCTAGTTCGGCCTGAAGAGAGGAGAGAGGTCATGAATTGGAAAAATGCACTGCTAGCGGGCTTCTGGAGTTTTGCAGTAGGAACATTAGTCGGGATGTATGCTTTTATTCAGCCCCCGTTTAATATATTGTGCTCTGTGGGGGCTCTTTTGTTAGTCATATTCTTTTTCCGCAAATTTCAGACACGAGGGATTCGCATCGCGTTCGTCCTTTTGTCTATCGTATACTTTATACTCTTTATTTTTATGATGAGTTTCTATCTGTACACGATTCAAATGCAGCCTTAACTTAAGGCTTGGGCGAAGGATGGATAATCAGATCGGACAGACATAGGCTTGAGCAGATTCGCATATGATGGTTACATGAGCAAGGTCTCATGTAGCCTTTTTTATTTCCCTGTAACTCCTAGTTAGCTGCTGTGAGGGGGCAGTTAAGCGGGAAGATGTTCGTACCAGTTTTCGTTAAACATAAATGAAAAAAACGAGGAGGGTGGAAGATGAAGTTTTATACGTTTAAGCTGCCTAAATTTCTTGGAGGGTTTGTTAAGGCGATCTTAAACACTTTCAACAAGAACTAATGCGGCGGCCTTTCATGCTGAATCCGGCCCTTCCATCCGATCTGATATAAACCCGCATGGTGCGGCACACCGATATGATATGGTTCTTCTATTGAAAGTGATTATACGGGTTTCGGCAAGCAAAAAAGCACCTGAATTCAGGTGCTTTTTGTATAAGTCTAAGTATTAGACGCGAGTCACTTTACCTGCTTTTAATGCGCGAGTGCTCACGTAAACACGTTTTGGTTTACCATCAACCAAGATGCGTACTTTTTGCACGTTTACGCCCCAAGAGCGGCGAGATTTGTTATTCGCGTGTGAACGGTGGTTACCTGAACCAGGACCTTTACCCGTGATAAAACATTTGCGAGCCATACCTACACCTCCTTATCCATAAAACAACCGGTACAACCAATCAAATACTCCAATATCATACCATAGCCTATTTTGAGTAGTCAACAGAATCTACAACTTTGTTTGTGAGGGCTGTTTATTTCTCTATGCTCTTATAGTACAATGGTAACTAGTCCATAATACTCGAAAAGAGGAGTGAACGAACCATGGCCATTGAACTCAAACTAGAACAGGGAAATGTCAACATTTCAGAAGACGTAATATCGGTAATCGCCGGTTCAGCCGCAATGGAAGTTTACGGCCTAGTGGGCATGGCTTCGCGTAAGCAACTAAAAGACGGCATTGCTGAACTACTCGGTCGCGAGAATCTTTCACGCGGTGTCGAAGTTCGCCGTGTCCAAGATGCGCTGCACATCGATTTATATATTATAGTAAGCTACGGAACGAAAATATCTGAAGTTGCGCATAATATTCAAGTTAAGGTCAAGTATGTGTTAAATGAAATCGTTGGTCTTAACGTGGAGCAAGTTAATATCTTTGTGCAGGACGTACGTGTATTAAGCTAGGAAGGGGAATTTTCTTTGAATATGCGTTCTTTGAATGGAACACAATTTGCGAATATGGTATTGAGCGGGGCGGATTCGCTCCATCGCCACGTTGACCATGTCAATGCCTTGAATGTGTTCCCGGTACCAGATGGTGATACGGGCACGAATATGAATTTGACAATGACTGCGGGCGTTAAAGAGATAAAGGACAAACGGTCAGCGTCCATCTCAAAGACGGCCGAGATCCTGTCGAAAGGCTTACTGATGGGGGCTCGCGGGAATTCTGGGGTCATCTTGTCACAGTTGTTCCGTGGCTTCAGCCGTGGTGTTGCAGGCCTTGATGAAGTGAATGCGGTACAATTTGCTCACGCATTGCAAAGTGGAGTAGATACAGCCTACAAAGCGGTAGTTAAGCCTGTAGAGGGGACCATTCTGACGGTAGCGAAGGATGCAGCGAAGCACGCCGTACATATTGCTCGCCGTACGCCTGATATCGAGGAACTGGTGCGGGAAGTGCTTGCGAAGGCGAATGAATCCTTGCAGCGCACGCCTGAACTGCTGCCTGTCTTAAAGCAAGTTGGTGTTGTGGATTCAGGTGGACAAGGACTCGTATACATCTACGAAGGATTCCTGCGTTTCCTAGTGTCGGGTGCTACAGAGGGGGCAGCAGAGCCAAGCGAGGCTAAGGCTGACCACGTCGCTTCAATCCAGGAGCGTGTCAAGCAGCTCGACGCGAATGCATCTGCACAAGCGAAGCTGAATACGGAAGATATTGAATTCCTGTACGATATGGAATTTTTTATCGATCTTACAAGAGGAACGGGCAAGCCATACAATGAAGAAGAATTTGAGAAAGCGCTAGCAAAGAACGGCGACTCGATCATTTTGATTTCAGATGAGGAGATTGTCAAAGTTCATGTGCACTCTAGACGCCCAGGCGAGGTATTTGATCTCGCTATGGCCTACGGTGAGCTGACTCGAATGCATATTCTGAACATGCGCGAACAGCACCGCGATCTCCTTCATGGCGAGCATGAAGAGAATCCGGAGCAAGGCGAATCGGCGATGCCGGAAGTATTCGCTGAGATGCCGGCTGAGCAGGAGGAGTCCTTCCAACTGCACAGTGAAAATGCAGAGCCGCCAGCTGATGAGATTGCTGCTTATGGCTTTATTGCTGTTGCGATGGGAGATGGCATTAAGGATATTTATCAAAGTCTCGGCGTAGACGTGGTGCTATCGGGTGGTCAGACGATGAACCCTAGTACGCAGGACTTTATTGAAGCGATCGAGACGATCACAGCGCAGCATATTATTATTTTGCCGAACAACTCGAACATCATTATGGCAGCAAAGCAGGCTGCTGAGATTGTAGAGCGTGATATCACGGTTCTCGAGACGAAGACGATCCCTCAAGGCATCGCTGCTGCGTTTGCCTTCCAGGAAGAAGAGTCTCTTGAAACAAATATCGAGGCCATGCAAGAGGCGATTGCCCATGTCAAGTCCGGACAGGTTACGTATGCGGTTCGTGATACGCAATTTGACGGCCTTGAGATCAAGGCAGGCAACTTTATCGGTATCTCGGGAGGCAAGATCGTTGCGACAACGGAGCATCTGACGGAAACATGCGAGCAGCTCTTGACGAAGATGCTTGAAACAGGCGGAGAGATCATCACCATTCTAACAGGAGAAGATGCGAAGGAAGAAGAAACCGCGTCGCTTGTTGAATGGGTAGAGGAGCATCATCCAGATGTTGAAGTTGAAGTGCATGCTGGGGGTCAACCGATCTATTCCTATATTATTTCTGTAGAATAACAAAGGTAGATGACTCACGAATGTTGTGATGGGGAGGCAACGATATGGCTCAAGTTCGAATCGTGACGGACAGCACTGCTGACATCCCGCTTGAACTGCGCGAACGCTATGGTATCGAGATGGTACCGCTGAAAGTTCATTTTGGTCATGAGATGTATCAGGATGCGGTAACGATCGATGCGGATCAATTCTATCAGAAGCTAGTCGAGTCACCAAAGCTGCCAACAACGTCTCAGCCGTCACCTGTAGAGTTTCTTGACGTATTTAATCGGTTGAATCAGGAGCCAGATACACCAATCATCTCCATTCATCTTTCCTCTGCACTCAGCGGCACTTATCAGTCCGCAATGCTTGCGAAGAGCATGATGGAAGAGGCTAGTGATATTACGATTGTAGACTCCAAGTCTGCATCATACGGCTTCGGCAGCTTTGTCGTACAAGCGGCAAAAATGGCTCAGGAAGGTAAAACGAAAGATGAGATTCTGCAGATGATTCAGTGGATGCAGGAGCATCGGAAGCTGTTCTTCTTGGTAGATTCTCTTGAATATTTGCAAAAAGGTGGCCGTATCGGGAAAGCGGCAGCCTTGTTTGGAACATTGCTTAACATTAAGCCGATTCTCTCTATTGATAATGAGGGAGAAGTATATTCGGTTGAGAAAGTCCGCGGATCGAAGAAAGCTGTTCAACGAATCTTGGACATGCTGGAACAGGACTTCAAGAATGTTCCTGTTCATTTAGCAGTCGGCTATACGGACAATATGGCAGCGACCGAACCTGTTGTAGCTGCATTGAAGTCGCAGTTGGATATCAAGTCTCTTATGTATACCCGTATTGGTGCTGTTATAGGTACTCATGTTGGGCTCGGTGTCACAGCCGTGTTCATGTGGCCTGCCATTGGACCAGACGGTGAGCCTTTTTCTGAGGCATAATAGGAATGAATGATGATTGATTATACTTCAATTCCAGTAACCGTGGTTAAAGGCGTGAGTGCTGCCAAGCAGCAGGAACTTCACGCCTTTGGCATTTCTTCAGTAGCCGATTTGCTATTATATTTCCCGTATCGTTATGAAGATTTCCATGTTCGCCAACTGAATGAAGTGAAGGATGGCGAGAAGATTACCGTCGAAGGACGTATTGTTAGTGCTCCTGTTGTCCAGCGATTTGGCAAGAAATCGAGGGTGACCGTTCGCTTAATGGTCGAGGAGTGGCTTGTCACGGCCACGTGGTTCAATCGCCCCTATATGCGCGAGCAGCTGACCCAAGGAAGAGATGTTGTCGTCACAGGTAAATGGGACCAGCGGCGCATGCAAATCACGGTCGCGACGTCTGAATTCCCTGATCGAGGGGCGATGCGCAAGGATACGCTGCAGCCCGTGTATTCGGTTGGCGGCAAGATCACGCAGAACTGGATGCGCAAGACGATTGCGCAGGCGCTTCAGCAGTTCTCAGAGATGATTCCGGAGGTGCTGCCTCAGGAGCTTGTTCGCAGGTATCGCCTGATGCCAAGGAAGCAAGCCATTGTTGCACTGCACACTC
The DNA here is from genome assembly GCF_015558675.1 of Paenibacillus sp. 1001270B_150601_E10. Taxonomy (GTDB): domain Bacteria; phylum Bacillota; class Bacilli; order Paenibacillales; family Paenibacillaceae; genus Paenibacillus_B. Next base: position 611,969 of record NZ_JADMOL010000002.1, read on the forward strand.
CTCAGGATGCGCAGGCCGGCAAGCAAGCCCGCAGGCGGATGGTCTATGAGGAATTGCTCTTATTCCAATTAAAATTACATGCTTTCCGTGCGCTGAATCGTGAGCGTGCAGATGGTGTTGCTCACTCGACCTCGAACGCTCAGGTTCGAGAATTTGTGCATTCTCTGCCATTTGAGCTTACAGATGGCCAAAAGGGGGCCGTTACCGATATTCTTGCGGACATGCGATCTCCATATTGTATGAATCGTCTGCTCCAAGGGGATGTGGGCTCTGGCAAGACCGTTGTCTCCGCTATTGCACTGTATGCTTCTGTTCGCTCCGGTTATCAAGGAGCTCTAATGGTACCGACAGAGATTTTAGCCGAGCAGCATATGCGATCCCTTTCCAAGCTGTTTGAGTCACACGGTATTCAGGTTGCTCTCCTGACAGGAAGTGTAACAGGCCGGAAGCGAAAAGATATTTTGGCTGGGCTGCAAATGGGGGCCATTGATATTATCGTGGGCACGCACGCATTGATTCAGGAAGACGTTTATTTCAAGCAGCTTGGGCTGGTCGTCACCGATGAACAGCATCGGTTCGGCGTCAATCAGCGCAGCATTCTCCGACGCAAGGGGATGAATCCAGACGTGCTGCTTATGACGGCGACGCCGATTCCAAGAACGCTCGCGATCACGGCATTTGGCGATATGGATGTAACAAGTATTAAGGATCGACCTGCGGGACGGAAGCCGATCAAAACCTATTGGGTGAAGCATGATATGCTGGACCGCGTCCTTGGCTTTATTCGTCGGGAAGTGGATCAAGGGCGCCAAGCTTATATGATCTGTCCGCTAATTGAGGAATCCGATAAGCTCGACGTACAGAATGCAATCGATGTCCATGTTCAGATGCAGCAGGCTTTCCCTGATCTGCGCATCGGTTTGCTTCATGGACGGATGACGCCTTCTGAGAAGGATGAGGCCATGCGTGCATTTAGCTCTGGTGATACCCATCTGCTCGTCTCAACGACCGTGATCGAGGTCGGAGTGGACGTGCCTAACTCCACGCTGATGATTATTATGGATGCCGAACGCTTCGGTCTATCTCAGCTCCACCAGCTGAGAGGGCGCGTTGGGCGGGGCGAGCATCAATCGTATTGCGTGCTCATTGCCGATCCGAAGTCTGAGGTAGGAAAAGAACGCATGCGCATTATGACGGAGACAGAGGATGGCTTCGAGCTGTCGCAGCGAGATCTTGAGCTTAGGGGCCCCGGGGATTTCTTCGGAACGAAGCAGAGTGGACTTCCTGAGTTCAAGCTTGCTGACATGGCGAGCGACTTTGCTGTGCTGGAGCAGGCAAGAGAGGACGCGGCCGACCTGATCGGGATGGAGAATTTCTGGACGACGGCGGAATATCGTCCGCTGCATGAGATGCTTAAGCAGGAGCAGCTCTTCCAAGGGGAGCTTCTCGATTAGTCGTGATATGGGCCAAGCCCTCCTGCATACAATGGTACAAACGAGGATGACTTGCGCTTCGGGTTGCATTCAGCATGTATACTGAATCACTTCGCAAGTCTACATTTGTACCGGGGGTGTGCTTGCGATGTCATATGTAAAGTATGGAATCAGTCCGCAGCTTGTTGAACGTGTAAAGACAAAGTTGCGTAACCCGACCACGAAGGAGAAAATCAAGCGTCTCGTTGACGGGGTTACCAAACATGATTTGCAGGATCGAGCGATTGTTCGCCGATTGATACGCCAGGCAGCAAAGGTTCTTCATGAGCCGTTAACGGATACGCAGGAAACGCAGCTGGTGCAGTTCGTCATCGCTCAGAAGATAGACCCTAATAACACGTTCCATCTGATTAAGCTGTGGGGAATGTTCCGTTAGCTTAATCAGAGCACAATCAAGCAGGCATAATAAGAAAGCGCGGTCGCTGTTCGAGTGAACAGTCCCGCGCTTTTTATGTTTGAATTAGGTTGAAGCAGCAATTGAGAATGTTTGAGCGTTTGAAGCGTCATTCCTTATGAGGTATTCGCTATGAACTGATGATATAAGTTTTATATGATATTGATACAGAGCATCGGCGTAGGCTCTAAAACAACACTGGCGGATCATCGATGGCTTCGATGCAACGAGGACTGTCATTCTGAACGCGACCAACCTCGGTGCTTACAGGATACATATCAAGCCAAGTATCTGGAGCAGGCTTGAGTAGTGCTTGAAGCTGAAGGATGTCTTTCTGATCCCGGTTAAGCCATTCATCAATGTGCTCTTCCTGAAGGAGTACGGGCATCCGGTCATGAATGGCTTCCATCTTGCGGTTCGGGGTTGTCGTAATGATAGTAAAGGTGCTTAGTCTAGTCCCATCTGTTCTTGTCCATGTATCATACAGCCCCGCCATATGAAAAAGCTTGTTCTGCCGCGGTACGATCCGCATCGGCTGCTTGATGTTTTTGTCTATTTTTTTCCATTCATAGAAGCTGTCTGCAGGGACAATGCAGCGCTTACGCTGAAATGGCTCTCTAAAGGCAGGCTTGTCTGTCAGCGTCTCAGCTCTTGCATTAATGGTACGGTAAGCCATCTTCTCATCCTTTGCCCAAGAGGGAACGAGACCCCAGCGAAGCGGACCCATTCTGCGCTTCTGTCCATCATGGATCAGGGCAGGCATGATCTGTCCCGGAGCTACGTTATAGCGGGGCTGATGAAAGGGGAGCGGGCTTTCCTCAAGCGAATAATAGATCAACAGCTCCTCCCAAGTGACGGTCAATGTATAACGGCCACACATTGCCTTTTTCCCTCCTTATGGCTCATGATTAGCTTGATTGTAGCATAAGCAATTACGATTGCCCAATTGGATAAAGGCAATGATCAATGATGGGACTTCACCTTTGAGCACAGAAATCCCCTTCTCTCGCTTGCTGCTAAAAGAGAAGGGGACGAACGGTGTTTACCATATTGACTTGCTCTATTACTTTATCTAGACTAGTACATCTCTGTAGGACGATTATCTTTGGGTATCTTTTCCAGTCTATCTAGTCTCTGATTGGTTTTCTAATCATTTGTTCAACTTATATAGAATGGGTAGTGGTTTATTGAATCGAGACACGGACGATATCTGCTGCAGGAATCCAAAGCTTCTCCTCCTCCTGCTGAATTCGAATCGCTCTTCGCTGCGGATCAATCTGGATAACGGTTCCTGCTATATGCCGATCCTCCACCTCATCGAACAAAGTAAGCACAACGGAAGTGTGCTCCTGCATCGACTGTGCAATAATCGCAGACAAATATTCCAGTTCCTGACTGTCGAGCTTGGGACGAGTCTTCTTCACGATGCGTTCTTGATGATGCAGATAAGCCTCCTTATGCTCAGGCAGCATCATGCGTGAAGACTCGAACAGCCCATTGCCTTCCAGCTTCTTGCTCATTTATAGTGACCTCCAATCTTCTGTGCACGATCCCGCGCTTGCCCTGAGGCTTGAAGGGAGGATGCTCTCATAATGGCGGCATTGCCATACTTCAGCTTAATCTGGTCTGCTGCCTTCTCTAGCGCCAGTTCCTTCTCGCGATCATGGAACAAATCGAGCTGCACCACCTGATCGCTGACGAGATCCGTTAAGGATACGCCGATGCTTCGAATCGGCGAGCCATTCCAATGCTTCATGAATAATGCCATCACGGTCTGATACACTTCGCTTGTCAAATTCGTAGGATCATCAAGCTTTTTCTGGCGATGAAAGCCAGTGCTCTTATTAAAGTCTGCTCCTCGGCAGCCGACGGAGACCACATAGCCCATAAAGCCTTTGCGGCGGGTGCGCTGGCATACGAGCTCTGTCAATTCAAGCAGTGGAACACGGATCTCTTCCAGCGTATAATAGTCATAAGGAAGCGTCATTTGATGGCCAATGCCCTTCTGGGTATTATGGGTGTTTGGCTTGACGGGGGAGTAATCCTTGCCGTTTGCGATCATCCACAGCACTTCGCCATTTACGCCCCACTTGGCTTTAAGCCGCGATAAAGGCGTCCCTGCCAGATCGCCGATGGTATGAATCCCCATGCGGGTTAAGTGCTTCGTCATGCGCGAACCTACCATGAACATCTGGTGAATCGGAAGCGGCCACAGCATCGTCTCGATCTGCTCTGAGGGAAGAGTCCAAATGCCAGAAGGCTTCTTCTTCGCATAGTTGTCGCAGGCCATCTTTGAGAGCACTTTATTCTCACTGATGCCGACACGTATATAAACGCCAGTATCCTTTAGAATCTTTCTTTGCAGATTCTGTGCAATCTCCTCGGGACTGCCAAAAAGCCCTAGGCTGCCAGTGACGTCAAGAAATTGCTCGTCAATGCTGTAAGGCTCTACAAGATCCGTATAGTTCTGCATAATCTCCGTAATTTGCAGAGAGACCCGAATGTATTCTTGCATGCGGGGACGAATGACGACAAGGTCAGGACACTTTCCTAGTGCTTCGCCAAGGCGCTCAGCAGTCGTAATGCCGTACTTCTTCGCTAAAGGGCAGGCTGCAAGGATAATACCGGATCTTCTTGCCGGATCTCCGGCCACCACAACGGGCTGATCGGCATACTCGGGATGAGCGGCCTTCTCGACGCTTGTATAGAAGGACTGGCAATCGGCCAGCATAATGACTCTCTTCTTTGAAAGAGCCGTGTTCTTCATAACTTTCCCCGCCATTCCATATTGAAATAAGCGCTTAATCGAGTATGAAGCTCAGCGCGAACAAGGCTCCACAGCATAGAGCACTTATGATGGTAGCCACGGCATAAATAATACGCCTCTACACCAAGCTCGGTTCGGCGCTCTTCATAAATCTTAAGCCCAAGCACACGCATTTGCTTGCGTATGCGTGCAAGATCCATCGTAATCTGATCTTGTGCATGTCGAAGAAGCATACAGTACAAGGCATTCATCTTAAGCGGCGTCTTCCCTAATATAGCCAAATCCCGTTCCAATGCATCAAGAAGGATCGGCAGCAATACGCATTCCTTAATGAGGTGAAGATCTTCCTCGGTCTCTAAGGGGGCTGCTCGCTTTGTCACAACAATCTCCTCGCTCCTTCGCAATAGTAACGCATAAATGGGCAAGCTAATCGCAATGCACGATATTCGAATATCCCTAATATACACGAACAAATGTTCTGTTATCAACAGGGAATTATTTCTCGCTTGGCTCCAAGTTCAAGTAGCGCTTCATTAAACTTGTTACTTCACTGCGAAGCAGACCGCGCAGCATATAGAAGGAATGCTCATATCCTTTGCAGGAATAATGGACGCGGATGCCATGAGGCTGCCGTTCCTGCTCATGAATATGAATATCCCGCTGTCTGAATTCGCGGCGCAGCTTGAGCGAAGATGCAGAGGCCTGCTGCTCGGCCTGCTCTAATGCAGCGAGATACAAGTGAGCCATCTTAAGCGAGGCTTGAGTCAGCCTCAGCATATCGCGCTTTAAGGTATCGATGACGAGCGAGTGAATAACATACTGCTTCACGAGCAGCGCGTCAGCTGCACGGGAAGCAGGTTCTGGTTGAAAGGTGACATGAGATGTCATCCCGTTCATCTCCTTCTCTAACATGACATACATAAGAAATTATAGGCAATACGAACTTATGTTCTTATTATATTCAATATACCGAACAAATATTCGTTTTTCAAGCAGGTAAAATAAAGAATGCTTTGGAAAATGGGCGCAGGGAAGGGGGATGATGGGGATGGTTAATTTTGGACGTTGTTTGAAGGGCGGCGAATACGCTAAGGTTAACAAGTAAGAAGACCAGCGGCTTATACATGGGATGAGGGACAAGCTTAAGCCCACTGGGAGATTGGGGGATATTCATGATTACGAATCTTACATTTGAACGAGTGTCTATGGAAGACACACAGGCCACCTATGAGTTTAAGGGGTTGAACGGGGATGAGCCGATCGTAGGGCTGTTTGAGGTCAATTTGCAGAAGTACATGGAATTGGAATCGGAAGGCAGTGATGAAGCCCTCCATCATGCATTGTATTGGCTGTCGCCTATTCAGAGCGATGCGCAGTACTGGGCAGGCATGAGGTTGTTTTTCCGCATTTATAAGCATTATTTAGAGCAAGGGGCATACATAGAGCGAGGATAAAAATCGAACCCATTAAAAGGAGTGAAGAGCTTGCAGATCACGCTTCATAAAGGTGAGGTTCTGTTTCATCAAGGAGATACAAGCGCTTATCTGTATCGCATTATAAGCGGACTATTTAAGGTTACGCATATCCACGAGAATGGCAACGTTGTCATGTTCAATATTTTATACCCGGGAGAGGTCGTGCCTCACCATTCGTTAATCTCACCGCAGGAATACCGAGGTACCGCTACGGCACTGACGGATTGTCAGGTGGAGCGCATCTTGGCAAAGGATTGGTACACGGAGCTGGATCAAAGCAAAGACAAGGCGCTTGACATCGCTCGTCTCTTGCAGGAGAAGGTTCGCTTTTTGCACCAGCGCATTGATTATATGGCTATTGGAACCCCTGCAGAACGGCTTAAGCTGTTCCAGGAGTGGCTGACGGGCTATGTTCCTTATGAGCATGTGACCGAGCTGCTTACGCAGGAGGAGATCGGGCAATTTATAGGCGTGCGCCGGGAAACGGTGAATCGGCTTCTGCGTCAGCAAGCCAAAGAGAAGAAGCAAGCATCGAAAAGTCTGTAATCCGTTAAGGATTGCAGACTTTTTTTGTCGGAAGTCCTCTGAACGCAATGGATCCTAATCGACATATTGTCTTTTTAGAAGAAGAGAAACGCCTGACACCTAGTTAAGGTTGCTTATAAAAGGGCCGGAAGAAGAACTGGTTGGTCCAAGAAAAGCTATGTTTAGAAAGTTCAAAAAGTGGTAACGAGAGCCATGAGCCCCATAGGTATAGGACAAGCCGAAAACAACATAGGTTGATAGCGTGGGCGTTTTATATGCTGTGAGGTTTCATGTGTATCCGTCATTTTATTTTGACGATTCAGAAAGGATGAAAGTCAGGTGCTGTCGGCAAGGTCCTTACGACGAAGAAGCAGGAGGTATGCAGAATGTCTGAAAATGATCAACCGCGAGTTCGGTCTGAAACCAAAGGCATAAAAGGACCCATTCAGGCTCCTGCCCAGGTCCCTCAGAATTATAATCAGGAGCGAAGCTATGTGCCGTTTCGCGGGCTGTATGATCCATGTCCGCCAAAAGGGCCCAAGACGTATGTGGTCCCCCCCAATCAATATATTACGTTTCAGCCTCCTAATTTGCCGCAATTTACGCCAGCCGAAGCTTTAGTATACGGGACCTTATGGCCTGCGCTCTTTAGTCCATATCGACCACAGCGGGGAGGTGGAGCCCAGTGAGTGACCATCCTTTTCGAACACCTGAATATCATGCAAAGCTAAGAGAGCTGCAAGAAGTGGATTTTGTACTCGTTGAGCTGAATCTATATCTGGATACCCATCCAAACGATCAGCAGGCGATTCAGCAGTTTAACCACTATGTAGGAGAGCGCATGAAGCTTGCGCATGCATTTCAGGAACAGTACGGCCCACTCATGAACTTTGGGCACTGGTATTCGGGAAGCCCGTTTACGTGGGCGGAGACACCATGGCCGTGGCAGATTTGACGGAAGGACAGAAGGAGTGATCAATCAGGTGTGCTAAGGAGGAATTTCTTTGTGGGTCTATGAGAAGAAGCTGCAGTATCCGGTTCGAGTAAGCAAATGCGATCCCCATATGGCAAAGCTGCTGTTGGAGCAGTATGGTGGTGCGGATGGAGAACTTGCAGCAGCTCTACGATACTTAAATCAACGGTATACGATTCCTGACAAGGTTATCGGATTACTTACCGATATCGGAACGGAAGAGTTCGCGCACCTCGAGATGATTGCTACGATGGTTTATAAGCTGACAAAGGATGCGACACCTGAGCAGCTTGAGCAGGCCGGGCTGGGAGCCAACTATGTGGCGCATGATAGCGCACTGTTCTACAGCAATGCAGCAGGCGTGCCGTGGACGGCTGCCTACATTCAGGCCAAGGGAGATCCGCTTGCCGATCTTTACGAGGATATCGCAGCAGAGGAGAAGGCGAGAGCCACCTATCAATGGCTCATTGATTTGACAGATGATGTGGATCTGCAGGATAGTCTGAAATTTTTACGCGAGCGTGAAATTGTGCATTCCTTGCGATTCCGTGAGGCGGTTGAAATTATTAAGGAGGACCGTGCGGCACGAAGAATTTTTTAATGCAGGACAGCTAGACTGAATAGGTGTGGGCGATTGATGCTAGAGGAGGATGAGGTCAGCCTTGTGAAAAGGGTGGCCTCTTTGGGCTGTTCAAGCGGTAAGCGCGGGTAGGGTGGATGATGGAGGAGGGAGTTTGCTATAATCTTGCTATTACACAGCGTGAATGAATACAAGATTCTAAGATAAGCTGTGCTTAAGGAATCAAGCAAAGAATCATATGAGCTGCTTAGGAGAAAGGAACGAGCTATGCCATTTACATTTGCGCATCCCGCGTATGCCCTGCCGATTCAGCGGTTGTCAAAGCGATACGTAAGCATGACGGGCATTATTCTAGGGAGCATGGCGCCAGACTTCGAGTATTTTATTGCGTTGGAGCCCTATCAGCATATCGGCCACACGCTAAAGGGACTGCTGCTTGAGGCGCTGCCGCTAAGCGTGCTGCTTGCCTTTTTATTTCACCGCATCGTGAAGCAAGAACTTGCTCATCATCTGCCTTCGATCTGGCAGCTGGATCAAAGAGCGGCCGCGTTAATGTCAAAGGATCGCTGGAGCCTTCGATCGCATCGCGAGTGGATTCGATTCCTGCTGTCTGTAGCCATTGGCTTCTACTCGCATGTCGCTATCGATGCTTTTACCCATGCTTCCGGTGCTGTCGTTGTGCGCTCAACATGGCTGCAAGGGAGTGTCTTCGGCATTCCGGTATATAAATACATGCAGCATGGACTGTCGCTGCTAGGGCTTGCTTTCCTAGGAATCTGGCTCCTTCATGTTCTGTCTCGCGTCCAAGTAGGGCATTATGGGAGAAAGGTCAGCCCTCAGCAAAAGTTTATGTACTGGGCCCTTGTGCTGCTTACAGCCATAATCGTTTGGGGGCTTAAGATGCTCTTAACCGAAAGTCATAATATAATAGGGATTACGGTCGTTGCCAGTATGTCAGGAGGCTTGCTGGGCACTCTGCTGGCATCATGGATGATGAAGAAGATAAAGACCCGATGAGGAGGAACAACAATCATGAAGACGGCTCCATCTTATGAGATTGCAGATGCAGCATTAGAAGATTTAGAGGCAATTGTAGCGATTTATAATTCGACCATTCCGGGCCGCATGGTGACCGCAGATGTGGAGCCTATAACGGTAGAAAGCAAGCGTCCATGGTTCGATGAGCATTCAGCTGACTTTAGGCCGCTCTGGGTTGTAAAGATTGACGGGAAGGTGGCTGCATGGCTGAGCTTCCAATCGTTCTACGGCCGTCCTGCCTATAATGGCACAGCAGAAATCAGCATTTATATCGGGGAAGCGCATCGTTCGCAAGGGCTAGGAAGCATTCTCATTACAGAAGCGCTTAAGGCTTGCCCTCGACTGGGCCTTGATCATCTAGTAGGCTTTGTCTTTGGTCATAATGTGCCGAGCCTGTCCCTTCTTAAAAAGCACGGCTTTGAGCAGTGGGGCCTGCTGCCAAAGGTGGCAAAGCTGGATGGCGTAGAGCGCGATCTGGTCATCGTAGGCCGCCGAATTGAGCCGGATGCAGGCTAAGCTTATGGGCGCGAAAAGAGCCGAGGACACTCGTATGAGAACCGGAGCTTGGCGGAGCGTGAGCAGGGCTTTCTTTTTGGCCTATACGCTCGGATTGCTGTACTTGATGCTGTTCGGATTCGGACGAGGAGCGGGAGCTGTCGGGGGCTATCGCTACAATCTTGTCCCTTTCCATGAAATATCCCGCTATATGAATGCGAGGCACTTTGGCACGATGTCATGGGCCATTAATATCCTTGGCAACATCGGTGTATTTATCCCTCTTGGGCTTCTTCCAGGGCTATGGGGCTGGAGCTATCGTAAGCTGATGAGCCGATTCCTATGCTTTATTTTCACAGTAGAGCTGGTTCAAATGCTGTCGAGGCGAGGAAGCTTCGATATCGACGACGTGATCCTGAATACTATTGGCGTAACCTTAGGCTTTATTATGTCCCGAATCATTCACGGCTGGTACAAGACCTTTACAACGATAGAAAACGACAGCATAAATGGATAAAAAATAAAAGATCATAATTGCAGCAAAGAAAGATCAGTCAACGTTTTGTCGTTTCTTTTGCAAAACTTTCTTATGCGTATTTGCGTACATGATGATGTACCCATATAACCTAAGAAGGGGATGTACATGAAGAAAGGATTCTTTGGTGTTTTGGTTGCCATTCTCATATTTAGCATGTCGCCGAGTACGAGTGCGGCAGAAATTCAAATTAAAGTGGACCGTGTTACGATCGTATCGGATGCGGAACCTGAAATTCGCAATGATCGCATGATGGTGCCTCTGCGCGTGATCAGTGAGAATTTAGGGGCTCAGGTCGACTGGTCCCATTCCAGAGTTACGCTGACTAAAGGCAATATGAAAATAGTATTAAACCTGAACAGCCCTATAGCAGAGAAGAATGGCGAAAAGGTATACCTTGATGCCAAACCATATATGAAAAATCATCGCATGATCGTTCCACTTCGCTTTATCGCAGAGACATTTGGTTGTAACGTCAATTACAGCAACTTAACGGTAACGATAGATACAAAGCCATTGGTTATCGATGGTGTGCGCGTGAAAGCATTGCAGTATGAGTACCATATGACGATGGGTGGCGTTGTACAGCAAGTAACAGGGAATGCGTACAACGAAAAGATTCATAACGTTATGTTGGAAAACAAGGGCAGGGAGGTCGAAGCTCCTGCCAGCTATTCATGGTCTATTAATCTTGATACTCCTGGGTCTTATTATAAAGCGGGACAATATGACTTTTTGGACGAAAAAGGAAACAGCGTAAAACGATACGATATCTATATGTTAGAGCGCGCATTTCCAGATGAATGGCTGTTAGGCTATCCAGACGTTTTGATTTATGACGCTTCTTCTGACCAATGGCATCTGTTTAGCGATCAGGCAAGACAAGCTATTGATGCCTTAATGGATAAGGCCGCGAAAAAAGGATTTCTCAAAATGGTCAGCAATACCGTTGCCTAAAGCAAACGGGCATGGGTCAATGAAGCTTGTCGATATTTGATAAGGAAATATTCGAATAAGGAAGGCCTTGATGCCGGCGGAATGACTGCTCGGTACTCAAGGCCTTTGTCGTAGGTTTCCATGTGGAATAATGAGGATGTAGTTACTGCTTAGCCCTTCATCCGAAATAAGCGAGAATTTCGTCTTGCGTGCGGGTAGCGTATTTCATGCCGTACCTCTTGTTTGCCGTCTCATTGGTCTTTTTTATTATAACTAAATAGGGGAGTTACGCGAAAAGTGGAGTAGATGATACGCTAGAGGAGTTGGCGCAATCGTCTGGTGCTGAATACATGGGGGCTATAAAAAGACAGGATGAAGTGGTCCTGCATGCCGAATTGAAATCGATTTCAAAAAGCTGCAAATAGCCAAGGTGCAGACTAAAAAAGTACATGGAGCTCAATTCCCGTTTTTGCTATGATGGGTGGTGCACTTTAAAGAGCTTCGTAAATGCATGGTGTTAGTACGAGCGAAGTACGAAAGAATATGGTGAACAAAAAATGATGATGTCAAAGGAGATGCTATGAGTACGATTCCGAATGACATTCTTACGGTGCTGAAGGAGCACCGGCATGCGCCTGAGGGCGTGCTGCATGGGGTGTGCTGCGATCGAACGCTTCAGGGCGGTTTCCAGCATACCTATGTGCTCCTGAGCGAAAAGGAGCTCATCCTCGTCTTTGATCCGGATACGGTGCTTAAGGAAACGACATTTACCGGATACACGACAACTGGAAAAAGAGCAGACAAGTGGGGAGATCAGACTTTCTCCAAATGGATGAAGCGCTCCAAAGACCGTAAGGTTCAAGAACAAGTTTATTCGCGCGAGCCGGAATGGAAGGTGGAAAGCATTCCGCTGGAGAAGATCGAGAGCGTATTTATCGTGAATCTCGTGGCTTCAGGACTTCTCGTATTGAAGGGGCAGGACGGCGAAGAGCGGACGCTTGCGGCATTTACCAACAGTCAGATGAAGAAGGCAACGAGGCTTGCATCTCTAGTGGAGAAGCTGAAGAAGCAGGAGTCGCTTCGGGAGGAGCGCGAAGAAAGCGGAACCAGTCATGCTTGTCCCACATGCGGGATGCTGTATCCGCAGCAGGATCGCAAAGTATGCCCGAAGTGCATGAAGAAGCACGCCATCTTCCGCAGGCTGCTTGGACTTGCAAGCCATTACCGTCTTTCCATTGTGTTTATCGTTTTGTTTATGCTGTTGAACGCAGCAACAGGGCTTGCGATCCCTTATTTGCAAGGAACGGTGCTGTTTGATCAGGCACTTGGACATACGGGACCATTCGCAGGACAGATCGCGCTCGTTATCGGCCTCATTGTCTTGTTCCGCACGCTGTCCTTGCTGTTTGGCGTGCTGTATGGGCTGATCAATGCTCGACTGGGAGCCAATGTCGCCTTTGATCTGAAGTCAGGTGTCTTTACTGCGATGCAGCGGCTGTCGCTGAGCTTCTTTCAGAAAAAGCAAACCGGACAGCTTATGACGCGTGTAAACAATGATGCTACGGAGCTGCAATATTTCTTTGTGGACGGTATTTCCTACTTTATCGTAAATGCGATGAACATCGTCGGGATCTTGGTTATTTTACTGATGATGGACTGGAAGCTCACGCTGCTGTGCTTTATTCCGATGCCGTTCGTGATGATCATTATTCGCTCCGCCTTTCCGAAGCTGTGGAGACTGTCATGGCGCAGGCATCGCCGTGTAGCCGTCATGAATGCGATTATTAGCGATACAACAAGAGGGACTCGTGTCGTAAAGGCATTCGGGAAGGAAAGACAGGAGATGGAACGCTTCCAGCGCTCAAATATGGCATTCGCTGGAGCGGAGCAGCAATTCAACAAGATGAACAGCACCGTCTTTCCGATTCTGTCGATGCTCACACAGTTTGGCGGTCTCATTATCTGGGCCTTCGGCGGCACGCAGGTGATGAGGGGGGAGCTGACCTTCGGGGTGCTGATGACCTTTATTCATTACATCTTCATGCTGTATGGACCGATCCAATTTATGAACAATATCGCAGGCTGGTGGTCGTACTGCATGTCCGCTGCGCAGCGAATCTTTGAGATTCAGGATGCGGTGCCGGATGTGAACGAGAAGAAGGACCCGATTCGCCTTCCGTCGATCCAAGGGGAGATTGAGGTTAACAACATTTCATTTGGCTATGAGCCGAACAAGATGATCTTGAAGCGTGTAACGATGCATGCAAGGCCAGGGCAAATGATTGGTGTCGTTGGCCACTCTGGAGCGGGCAAATCAACACTTGTTAATCTGATTTCGCGACTTTATGACGTGAATGAAGGCGAGATTCGAATTGATGGTCACGATGTGCGCGATTTGTCCTTTGATACGCTGCGCGAGCATATCGGGATCGTGTCGCAGGAGACGTACGTCTTTATGGGAACGATCGCAGAGAATATCGCCTATGCCAATCCAGACTGCTCGATGGCGGATATTCTGTACGCTGCAAAGATTGCAAAGGCGCATGACTTTATTGAGAAGCTGCCGGATGGATACGATACAATCGTCGGCACGGGCGGCCATAGCTTATCTGGCGGAGAGAAACAGAGGTTATCGATAGCACGAGCTATTCTGCACAATCCTTCGATTCTAATTCTAGATGAAGCAACGGCTTCGCTGGACACGGAGACCGAGCTTCAGATTCAAGAGGCGCTGGAGACGCTGATTCAAGGACGAACGACGATTGCAATCGCCCATCGCTTGTCTACGCTTCGCAATGCCGATTATCTGATTGTGATGGATAAGGGCAAAGTGATGGAAGCGGGCACGCATGATGAATTGATGGAGACGGAAGGCATGTATTATGAGCTTGTTCAAAAGCATGACAAGGCACTGCAGATGAGAGGAGTAGGTTAAGATGGCATTCGAAGATATCGGGCATGACGAAGGGGCGGTAAAAGGCGGGGTAACTCTAGCGGAAGCTGCTAAAATCAAATATTTAACACCCCATAACGCTCAATTTGTGCTCACGAAGGGAAGGATGCTCTCTGTAACAGTAGAGGAGAAACACTATCCATCGGTGTACCTGCATTGCTCGTTTCCTCACTCGAACCGCCTTCTCTACATATCGGTGCGGACGCTTGAGAATGAAGAGGTGGGGATGATTGAGTCCTTGGACGACTTCCCAGAGGAGCTGGCACAGCTTCTGAAGGAGCAGATTGCCATCCGCTACTTTGCACCGATCATTACAAAGGTCATTGCGATCAAGGAAGAGTTCGGGTATGCCTACTGGGAAGCCGAGACGCAGGCAGGGCGCTGCCGGTTCACGGTGCGCAACGGAGGCGGCAATGCGAAGCTGGTCTCGGAGCAGAAGCTTCTGATTCAGGATGTGGACGGCAACCGCTTCTTAATTGAGCGGCTGGATCAGCTTAGCGAGAAGGAATATCGAATGGTGGAAATGTGCTTATAGGACATCTATTCGAGATCCATTTACGGATGAGCGACCGCAAATAAAAGTACAATTTTTTATATCAGATAGAATGTTGATGCTCCATTTAGAGTGAACATTGTCCATTCTATTGTGGCAAAGAAAACGTAGGAGGATAACCATGAATCTGCGCTTTGAGCTGTCGGAGCGGGACGAACGAGCGGCTGTGGCCGCTGTCGGGGAGCATATCCGCTACTGTGTGCCTGCTGACCTCACGCTTCAGGGGCGTATGGTCGAGGGCTACCTGGTTATTGGCGAGGAACGCTACGTCATTGTTCAAGACGGTGAAGTAAGAGCGTCGCATCTAATCGGTGAAGCAAACGAGTACAAGGTCATCCCGCTTGTCGGAAATGTCATTCTTGAGGCAAAGGATCAGGATGGACTTCGAATCGTTGCAAGGGCTTCGATGCAGCATGCGGGGCGTTATGCATATATTGCTCAAATTCTAACGAGTGTAGCGAACCAAAAGCCGATCCGCATCTACAATGACGAGACTGAGCCTGCATGTGCGAAGTGCGGCGGACCGCTGATTCGCGGTACCCGGATTTGCCCAAGATGCATCAATAAGGCGGCAGCCTTCAAGCGGCTCTGGGGCGTATCCATGTCGCATTGGAAGATGCTTGCGATAGGCGTACTGCTATTGTGTGCGATTACGGGGCTGTCTCTGCTTGGACCTTATTTTCAAAAAATACTGATTAATTCATCGCTTGCCCCGCCAGAGGGACAGAACCCTGATCTGACGGTCTTTATGGTCGCCATTGCGGGGATGGCCGTTATTCTAATCGGCAGCGAGCTGTTGACCGTTGCAAAGGGACGCATCATGACGACGGTCAGCTCCAATATAGCAGCTGATCTGCGGAAGCTGGTATTTGACCGCATTCAGCGTTTATCGCTTGGGTTTCTGACGTCGCAGCGGGCAGGCGACATTATGAACCGGATTACCTCAGATACCGATCGGATTCGGAACCTGATACAAGAGATCTGCACAATGGCCATTCTGCAGCTGATTACGCTTGTTTCCGTAAGCGTGCTCTTGTTTCAGACCAATGTATTGCTTGCTTTGATCGTCATTCTGCCTGCTCCCTTGGTTGCTTATATCCAGGTATTCATCTGGCGCCGCGTACTGCGCAAGCTCTCGCATAAGCAGTGGCGAATTCATGACAAAGCGAATTCCTTCCTGCATGACGTGTTGAGCGGAATTCGCGTGGTGAAGTCATTCGGCAAGGAAGCGCGTGAGGTTCAGCGCTTTCGGGATTACAATACCCAGTTTGCGAATGCAGCGATCCAGACGGAGAAGGTATTCAGCGTTCTCTCGCCAATATCGAACTATTTGATTCAGATTGGGCAATATATCGTGCTGCTCGTAGGCTGCAACCTGATTATAGGCGGCAGCTTGAATATCGGTGAGCTTGTTCAATTTACAAGCTATGCATCCATGATCTATGGGCCGCTGACCTGGCTGATGTACATGCCGCGCTGGGTCACAAATGCCGTCATTGCTGTTGACCGGGTATTCTCCGTTATCGATGAGCAGCCTGAGATTATGGATGCCGAGCAGGCCGTAAAGCATGAGATTCAAGGCCATATTGAGTTTCGCAACGTGACGTTTGGCTATAAGACGTATGAGCCCGTGTTAAAGGATATTAACGTGGAGATCAAGCCAGGAGAGATGATCGGGCTGGTTGGGCATTCGGGCTCAGGGAAGTCTACCATGATCAATCTGATCTCCCGCTTCTATGACGTGAATGAGGGCGAACTGCTCATGGATGGCATTGATATTCGCTCGATTGAGCAGGAGGAACTACGATCGCAGATTGGCGTGGTGCTGCAGGAAACCTTTCTGTTCAGTGGAACGATTACAGACAATATTCGCTATTCGAAGCCTGAGGCGACCTTGGAGGAGATTATCCAGGCGGCGCGGGTTGCCAATGCACATGACTTTATCATCCAGCTGCCGGATGGATATGATACGAAGCTAGAGGAGAATGGAAACAATCTCTCGGGCGGAGAACGGCAGCGGGTCGCCATTGCAAGAGCAGTGCTCAGCAATCCGCGCATTCTTATTCTGGATGAAGCGACCGCATCCTTGGATATTGAGACGGAGGGTGTCATTCAGGAGGCGCTGCAGCGTGTAACGGAGAATCGGACGACGATTGCGATCGCGCACCGGCTCTCGACGCTTCGGAATGCGGATCGGCTCTTCGTATTGGAAAAGGGCGAGATTGCAGAGATTGGAACGCATACAGAGCTTATGCAGAAGCAGGGCATATACTACAAGCTCATTATGGCTCAGCGCAATATGGCGAAGCCGAAGAAGCAGGTGAAGGTGCCTAACAGTGCCATAGCCGCTGCGCCAGCAGCCGCACAGGTCGTTACCAATTAGGCGAAGGTCTAGATCGCATCAATAAAGAGATAAATACAGAACATGATGGCACGTTTCAAGTGCACAGGAGATATGAAAAAGGCAAAGGCACATGATGCTGCGAATCAAGGATCGCAGATCATGTGCCTTTTTGAAAGAGCGATAACGGATAGGAGTAGGGACCAATCGCATGAATCGTCCATGATATTGTATAATTGTGGAATATATAGGAAGGCCATCGTATAAGTTGAGGGTAACAAAGGGAGGGATGAATTTGCAGGCAGGATTTTGGATAAGACTGGGTGCAGCCATTCTGGATGGTATTATTATTGGTATTCCTGTAAGCCTCATCATGTATATCCTATTCTCGGAATCCTTTGGCGAGACGATGACAAATGTGATCGTTGGGCTGTACAGCTTGCTGCTTCCTGTGATGTGGGCAGGATATACGATTGGAAAGAAAATATGCAATATTCGCATTCAAAAGCTGGACGGCTCTCCGCCTACGCTTGGAACGATGTTCCTTCGCAATATCGTATCGGGATTGATTTACGGGATTACGTTCGGCATGGCTGCCCTTATTAGCGCTTTTATGGTCGGGTTGCGAGAGGATAAGCGAGCTATTCATGATTTTATTGCGGGAACGGAAGTGGTGCATGATTAATAAGGGTTATGCGAAGGTCATGATCTGAAGCTTTGATAGTTATTTTGGTTAAAATTGTTAATAATTATGTTATAAGGTGTATTTTTTGTGTGGAGTATAGTAGAACTCGTTGTTGAACTATTAGTCGACGATGCTCCTAAGCAAATGAGAGAACAAAGAGATCGCCTGCGGGCACGTTCTATTTTGCGACATATGAGAAAAGAAGACTGCATGGATAAGGCCTGCGGAGATGGCAGGTTCCAAAGGGCGCTCATTGAAGGAGAATAGAGGCACAGAGGAAGAGACGGATGAAGAAGCTTAGAGTTGGAATTATCGGAACCGAATTTGGAGCATCTGTGCATGTCCCTATCCTTAAGCTGCATGAAGGCTTCGAGGTTGTTGCACTGGCAAGTGTCCATCGGGAGCTGAAGCAGGAGGACGTCTCTCATTTGAGCATCGGGAAACGCTATCAGAACTGGCGGCAAATGCTTGAGGCAGAAGAACTGCTGGATCTGGTCAGCGTTACCTCGATACCTGCGCTCCATAAGGAAATGGCGCTGGCCGCTATAGATAGGCATATGAACGTATGGTGTGAGAAGCCGCTTGGCATGCATGCAAGCGAGACGCTTGCGATGCTGACAGCAGAGAAGAGAAATGAGAGAAGAGGCTTTGTCCATTTTCAATGGAGATTGACGCCTGTCAGAAGAAAGGTGCGAGAACTGCTGGCGTCGCAAGTGCTTGGACAGATTCAGCATGTGAAATTTCAAGGCAGCTTCTCAGGATATGCTCTGCTGACAACAAGCCGGCGAGGCTGGGAAGGCCAGCAGAAGGCTGGAGGAGGGATGCTGAACGCGATAGGCTCCCATATGCTGGATTCCCTCATGTGGTGGCTGGATGCGCGCATCACTGAGGTGAATGCTCAGTTGAAGCTTGCTGTTCCAAGCTTCGAAGACGCAAATGGAATGGAACAAAGAGATGCAGAGGATGGCTTTACGATTAACGGGACGCTTGAAGGCGGCACAACCTTTAATATGGACTTTTTTCAGGCAGCAGTAAGAGGAACGGGGTGGGAAGTGGAGATATACGGGACAAAGGGAACGCTGCGAGTGCGTCAGGATGCAGAGCTTGAGCTCAGCTATGGCGGTGCCTATGAGAAAGTAGAGCTTGAGCAGGTTCGTCCGCCACAGTCGCTAAGTTCTCCTGCGAGCTTGTATTACAGCGGTGTCTACCCGATGATCGAAGGCATCTATCAATCTTTGATGTATGGCAGAGAAAACAGGGATCTTCCTACCTTTCGCGACGGACATCGCGTGCAATGTGTATTGGATGCGGTACGGCGTTCCTCGGCTGAACGAAGCTTGGTCAACGTAGCTTATGTATAGTTACTATTAATAAACAGGATATAGAAAGTAGTGTGAAAGATAACCAATTGAAACTTACTGTAAGCTATTTGCGTAATACTGTTAAGACTTGAATGATGAGGGGAGCAGTGAACATGGGCCTATTTGACGGATTGTTAGGCAACGCATCAGAGATTAACCCAAAGGAAGTGGAGCAGGAGCTTCGTCCGATTCTTGCAGAAGGAGAGGGAGTAGAATCGGTTTTTAAGGTCATTCGGGATATGTTTGTATTTACGAATAAACGCCTTATCTTGATCGACAAGCAAGGCATTACAGGTAAGAAGACGGACTATCATTCTGTTCCATATAAGAGCATCAGCCACTTCAGCGTAGAGACTGCCGGTACTTTCGACGTGGACTCTGAGCTGAAAATTTGGATTTCAAGCGCAGTAGAGCCGACGATTCGCAAGGAGTTCCGCAAGGATTCCAACGTATTCGTGGTACAGGCAACATTAGCGAAGCATGTATTGAAGTAAACGGAATGATGCTAACGACTTCAAGCCTCGGATATTCCGGGGCTGTGAAGGAAAAATGCCGAATCCCTTTATCGCTTTAGTTACAATCATTACCTTTGTCGTGTATGCTGCTGGCATCGCGCTGGGCATATATACTCGTCCTCTTGATCAAGCTCATGAGGAGAGGGATAGAAGCGCTTGATCTGTATATCCTGGAGCAGCACAAAAAGTCAGACCCCTTTCAATGATCAAGAGGTTATTTGTTACAAACCTTCCCATAATGGGGTAATAACAACCATTACGAAATGAGTGGAAGGTGGATGCAAAGATGGAAAACGTAATTGTAGCTGTATTTAAGGATCAGAGCAAGACCTATCAAGCTTTGTCGGAGCTAAAAAGCAAGGTAGTGACAGAACAATACGCGATATTGGAAGCGGCCGTAGTCAAAAAAGAACAGGAACGCATCGTGATGACGGACGGCTTTAGCGCTTCAGGCAATGGAGAGTGGCTGACAGGCGGACTCATTGGATCCATTGTCGGCATTCTGGGCGGCCCCATTGGCATGCTGCTTGGCGGAAGCCTAGGTGCCATCATCGGTGCGACGAAGGAAGGCGACGATAAGCTCGACAATGCGAGTATTATGTTCACGACAGCAGAGAAGCTGGTGAATGGCGATCTAGCCCTCGTGCTCTTGGCTCAGGAGCAGCGTGAGCATGCGATGGACCATTATCTGCTTCAACTTGATCCTGTCTACATCATGCGAAAAGATGTGGAGGTCGTGGAAGAAGAGATTGAGCGTGCTCAAGAGGTGGAGCAGGAGCTTCGTCGTGATGCTCGCGAGCGCATGCGTGAGCGGCGTCAAGAAGAGCGTCAGGAGAAGCTTGACAGCTTTAAATCCAAGATAAAAATGGAATTTGAGCAGCTCAAGGACAAATTCAGCTCGAATTGATGCTCCATTTCACATTTTGTCTAATCGAAATCGTTTTACGAAGTAAAGCCATTCTGGTGCACAAACACAGGGTGGCTTTTTTCATGTGGAACAATAGAAGTAAACAGATTGATAGCAGGGTGTCGACGAAACGAAATCGAATGAATGCTCATCAATGCTAGAATACAGTTATAGGTACAGAGATAGAAAGGAGTTAGCTATGATGAACGCTCAGGCAGAAGAACTTGTGACATTAGCAAATGAAACGGTACAAATTGAGCTTCACCCTAATGGGAGCATTGCTTCGATGAAGCAGCGGCATGGAACGGATTGGAACCGGATACAATTCCGTGAGAAGGGGCCTCATGAAGGTATTCGCTGGTATGGAGAATGGGAGGGAGTGAAGCATGCGATTGATTTGAGCCTTACTTCTCAGGATGCGGAATCGATTGAATTTGAACATGAAGATGAGTGTTTCAAATATGCCCTGAATTACAGCATGGCTCAAGACTGTCTTGTTGTAAGAGCCACTCTTCAAAACATA
Organism: Paenibacillus sp. 1001270B_150601_E10; assembly: GCF_015558675.1. GTDB lineage: Bacteria > Bacillota > Bacilli > Paenibacillales > Paenibacillaceae > Paenibacillus_B. The sequence continues at coordinate 633,018 of NZ_JADMOL010000002.1, forward strand.
GGGCGTGTGCCGATCCAACCGCAGTGCTGCGGACTCAAGATTGGGCTAGACACGTATATGGAATCGTACCCAGGCTGGAATGACAAGCTGTTTCCTACCCTGCTGCGCTGTGAAACCACTCACTTTTGGGGATATGCCATGAGCCCAAATGGCATGATCCTTGGCATTGCCTCGCCAGATCCGATCGCGTCGTGGAGTCTGGATTACAACGTTGGCTATATGGAAGGAGAGGTTGAGTGGTATGGGCACCGCGTCGAAACATGTAATCTCGACCTGCTGCATACTCTGCCTCTACCGGCTAGACATCCACAGCATTTGTATCAGCTGCTGCCTGGGGAGACCAAGCAATGGACCATCTATTTTACCGTTATTGATAAGCTTGACGAGGTTCAAGGCAAGCTAGCGCCATTATGCAAGGCGCCGATGATTGAACTGGAACGAACGACGCTTGCACCTTTTGAGGAAACGGTTGTAAAAGTGGATGGAGATAAGCTTGTGCGTGCTGAATGGCTTGCTCCAGATGGAACACGCCATGAGTGGAGCGTTGTCGAATGCCAAGGCGCGTATAAGGGACTCTTCATTGCCGGTGACCAACCAGGCGCATATGTGCTTCAAGTAGAAGGCGTTAATGGGAAGGTGGCAGAAGCAGTTGTTTCCGTTCGGCAACCCTGGTCTTGGTATATGGAAAAGGCAAGGGCATCTGCTTTGGCAATCCCGCCGCGCGCGACATCGCATTGTGAAAGCTGGTACGGATTATTTACGCTGTATCTGGCAGAGAAGCATCTGCCGAATGCAGACATGCTTCAAGAGAGCGATCGAATCCTTGAGCGTATTCTCCCGCTCATGTTCGATACAAACACCTATGAGCCTCTCCTTGCGAAGCATCGCATTCAAAATGTATCTACGATGGTCAGTGTGCTGGTAGATCGATATGAGGCGACAGGCGATCTAGCAGCATTAGAGCATGCGGCAGGCTTTGCGGACTGGCTGGTTGAGCATGCTCAAGCAGAGGATGGCTCCTATCGAGCAGGAACGATTCACTATACGTCCGTTATTTATCCAGCGAAAAGCATGCTGGAGCTGGTGCAGGCGGAGCAGCCGTTGGCCGTGCAGTCAGAGGAGTGGCGAGAGCGTGCGGAGCGGCATCTTCACTCAGCCAAGCGTGCGATGGATGAGCTTGTTCGTGCAGATGGCAACATTGATACAGAGGGGGAATTGACCTTTGAGGATGGCATGATCTCCTGCAGCGCGCTGCAGCTTGGCATGTTTGCATGGATGCAGGAGAATGAGGGGGAAGGCAAGCTTTACAAGGATATGGCACTGAAGATGCTTGATGGCCATAACAGTCTTACGAATCTCATCATTCCAGATGGCAGACAGCGGGGAGCGACACGCCGCTTCTGGGAATCGCAGTATGATATCGCCCTACAGCCAAACATGCTCAATTCGCCGCATGGCTGGACGTCGTGGAGAACGTACGCTACTTGGTATGCCTATTTGCTGACAGGAGAAGAGCATTATCTAACCGAGACGATGAATGCGCTTGGCAGCTGTGTTCAGATGATTGAGCCTCTAAACGGCAAGCTCAGATGGGCTTTTGTGCCTGATCCTTATATTCAAGCCTCCCAGATTATCAGACCGTTAAAGGCAGAGAATCCAAGCATGGCACAAGAGGGACATCACCACACTTCCCGTTATCCATCCCGTCACTTTGTACTAGGCGAGCAGTATCTGGATATGATATCAGACTGGCATGAGGTGAATTTGCAGGACAATGATGTGCATGAGCATTTTAAATGTCTTGAAGAAGTCGCGCTCAGCAAGGCCTATGTGATTGAGCGTGAAGGTGGAGAACTTATAGCTTGGAACTGTACGGTAAAGAAGGTAGAGAACGGCATTACGGTAGACCCTTATGAATCGATCGTTAGCAGCGTGCATGTCAACCTGCAAGTTGCAACAATGGTTGAGGTAAGCTTTGCAGACAAAAAGGTCGAGGATGTTTGTAAGATGGGGTGGATTGCAAGATAAGAGCAGGATATTGAAGAAGTGGCAGCGCTGGGAGCACATTCTCTCGGAGACTTGTCCATGCATAACGAAAAAGCGGCATCCAAGAGACGTTAAATCGTCCTCAGATGTCGCTTTATTTGATGGATCCGGCTTATCAAGTTGAATTTAGCTCTATGTACTCGATCTAAGCTTGACGTTGGAACGTAACTTTACGATAGAGTCGAACACACCATTTGAGAGCAGGTTCTGTCTGGCGGTGCAAAATGTGTACAATAAAAGCGCAGATAAGAGCAAGAACCATACCGCCCATCACATCGAACGGAAAATGAACGCCTACGAATACGCGCCCGATTCCGGTTAAGGCTGCAAGAACGAGCAGTACACTGCCTATTTTACGCTTAATGAGGAATGCAGCAAAGGCGAGCGAGAAGGCGAATGTGCTGTGATCGCTTGGGAATGATGGGTCTGCGTCATGCGTAATGAGCTGATTGACGGTCAGACTGACAAACGGACGCGGATGGTCAATCATTGGACCAATAACAAACATCCCAATGCCTAAAGCAAGCATAGCTGTCAACACGCTATTGAAGGCGATGCGCTGGTTCTCAAGCTTGCCCGTAAACCAGAGCACTGCCATGATTCCAATCATCACCCATACAAGCTTTCCTGCAAAAAACTTCATTGTATCATCCAGGAAACCGTTGCTTCCCGCAAATTGATTCACAAAATGGAATAGTGTTTCATTCAATAGAACTTCCTCCTTTACAAAAGCTTTACATATTATAAAGAAGGAAGCTTAAGATTTGCTTAAAAGAAATACCTTGTCGCGCTGTATTATTTTATCTTTGCAAGAGCAAGTGTTTTTCTCAGCAAAGGCAGTGCAATCTCAATATTTTCTTCCCCGACGTGTGAGGAGCCCTCGCGATGACGGCCTTCGCCAAGCATGTAATAATACTCAAGCTGATTATGATTGCTGATCATCCAATAGGTTGGAATAACATACTCCGGATGAAACAGCTCGATGACCTTTGCACCTGGGCTTGCAAAGGCTAGATTCGTAAGTGCAGCTCCATGAATAGAGATAATCGCTTTCGCTTTTGAAAAGAGTTGAATTTGCTGCGCTACACTAAGCGACTCCAATTCATAACTGACAAAGCCGTGCTTATGGAGAAGTCGAAGAACGGCTTCTTCATTCACAACTTTGCGAATGCCGGCTTGCTTACGGCTGATGTAGATGCGCTCAGCGGATTTGAAAGATTTGTCGCGATAGGATAGCAGCATGCTGCGGATGGTCTCAGTAGCCCACTTTGGATACTCGGCATGCATGATGCAAGAGGGAACGATCAGCTCGTTAGCTTGAATATACGTATCAGGGGATGTTTTGATCATAGCCTCTTCCTGCAGACCAAGCATGGCAAGCGTTTCGTAATAAAAGCCTGCCCATAGGTTTGGATTGATAACCAAATGATCGTAGTGATGCTTCTTCAGCATCTTGAGTCTCGGCAGAACGTCATACAGCCAATGAAAGTAGTTTCCTGCCCCACAGAAGGTGAGTACTGCGGCACGACCGGATAGCTGCTGCAAGGGAGGATGGTTCCAAGAATGAAAGATCGAATGGCCATCGCCTTCAATGACCTTATTCGTCTGGGGATGATAATCAATCGAGAGATCAGACAGCAGCAGATGATCAGGCGTGATGATGGCTCCATAGTCTCCCCATACTCGTCCATTTGGAATAGAAGCGACAAAGCCTTGCAGCGGCCTGCGTCCATAGCCCCAAAGGTAACGGTGAATGGGTTCATGAATGCTCGTGGCTGTGGAGTATCGGACCCATTCTCCAAAGGAGAAGGGCTGATATCTGCCTGTACCATAGATTCCATGCTGAGATTGTATCCATTCAGAGGTTGTAAGATGTCCTCTAGGGGGAGCGGAATTAAGCTGACTCATCCGATGCCCTCCAATCCATTGGTCTTCTATTAATCATATTCAATAGAAGACAATCGGTGTTTTATATTTGAACGGAACAAAGGGGAGCGGGATTTACAATCCTATAGCAAATTTTGTAAAATGATAGTTAGATCTATACGTTACCAACTCCCTTATGTGTATAAAAATTAGGAGGTTTACAATGAAGCGATATCTGATCGGTCAATATGGGAGCTATGATGAGCATAAAATGAAGCGTGATTTTCGTCCCCATTTCTTTGGGGTTGAGGCATGCTTGATAGACAAGGATCAGGATGTATATCGATTGCAGGAAGAGGCCAGGACGCAGCAATTTCAGGTTGGCGTTCATTTTCCCTTACGAGCAGGACGTGCTCCTTACCGAGATGCCCCGTTTCTGAGTTTGGACGAAGTCGAAAGGGCTGCGGTATATCGCCATGTAGAACAAGAGCTCAAAGACCTTCAGCACGTTTGTCCTGCTTATGTTCTTTTCCATTATCCGAAGCCTGTTCTTTTGGATCGAGAAGTAGACTGGGGGCAATGGCATTTCCATCATGAATCGGAATATCGGTTTACAGATGAAACCAGTGAAAAGCATTGGCTTGAGACGACAGAAGCACTATTTAGCTGGTTGACGCAAACAAGCAAGCAGTACGGTTTTATGCCCATTTTAGAGTTTGACGCCGTTACACGTTGGATTTATCAAAGTGATCGATTGGAGCGTCTATTGGACCAGTATCCTACAATCCGTCTATGCTTAGATACGGGACGCCTGCACTTGCAGAGTGTGCTGGACCCACAATTTGATCCCATCGAGCTATGTCAACGCTTTGCTTCTTATACAGCCTTGGTTCATTTATGGAACTTTCAGTATGTAAATGGAGAGAAGCTTCATTATCGTCATCCAGTGCTTCCGAATCAGAAGCCAGAGGATGGGTGGGCGCCAATTGAGGAGATGCTGCAAGCAATACGAGATGGCAATCCAAATGTATGGATACAATTTGAGCATGCATCACACATGGTTACCGATGAGGAGCTGGAGCAATGCTACCAATGGGTGGACGAGCTGCTTCATAAGGAAGTTCATGTACGATAAAGGTTGAAAATGAAGACCCGGTGCCCTAGCGTGAATGATCACGAAGGACGAACCGGGTTCTTTTTTACATGGATAGGGTTAAGTCGTCATATGACATAAGCAGATAGTGACTCAAGCAAGCGACGGTATGCCTTATCGAATGCGGCAGGATCTGTATTCACCTCTTTAAAGCTCATCATGCAAGAGGACAGAATATCGTCTGCAAGCTCAGCGTTATAGGCTTCAAGACTTCGCAACAGCTCATAATCCTCTACGCCTGCTCGCATGGCTTCCAATCTCATGCTGAGGAGCGGTCCCTCGGGTCCTGGGTAGACCAAGTGTGTATCCCCAGCCGGCACACGCCGGTTATGAACTTGAGGGGCAAGCAGCGGATTGGTCAATTCGAAGGGATCTTGGTCCTTAAAATAATAGTTTAAACCCCAATGGAGATACCCATCCAGCTTGTACTTGTAATTTCCCCAATGCAGATAGCGTGTCTTAAGGAGCGGGAAGTCGAGGAAGCGATTCAAGTAGTCGCCGCCAGGATTCCAGCACGTATAAAACCATAGCGTATCACCAAGCTGACGATAATTCTCATACGCCTCTTGATGAAGCTCATATTCTTTATTGGTAGGCACCCATATATCGACTGCGCCTGCAACACTGGTATTGATGACTGCATCGATTAGCGGAATATCTGGAAGCCACTTCCGAACGATTCCCGTTAGGATGCGATAATCAGCGGCTGAGGGCTCGATAGGTTCATCCGCGACGTGCTGCACGAGAAGCGAGAGCCAGCCCTTGCTTGCAAGCCAATCTCGCCAAGCTTTCAAATATTGCGACAAAAAGGCATAGCCTTCTACGGATGTAGCTTGAATATCGGCATTCGTGCTTAGAACAAAGGTCGGGTCTTCCCAGTTGATTCGCCTTGCAACATGCCCGCCTTCAATATGCGTAAATCCAAGCTCCAAAAACATCGTGATGAGGCGTTCGGCCTTTGAAAAATCAAAAGAATATTGGCCGTCTTCATTGGAGACAACGTCGATAAAGGAACTGCCAACCATAAAATGCGTCTGCCTGCAGCGTCTCATGGCTTTGCCATACTGCTCCACCATAGACCAAAACTTCTCAGACCAGAGCTCTAGCTGGTGCCTGGATGCGATATTATGGATGGAGTACCAGTTGGTGATGCTAAGCCGTCCCTTTTCTGGAATCGCAGCTGAAAACACCTCGATCATAACAGGGAGCTTCCGCGCCATCTTATTGACGGTTAATGTGATTTCACCCTGATATCTGCCTGCTGCTGTTTCTTCTGGAATATGCCAGCAAAGATAAAAGGCCGTGGTAGAGGTTTCGACTGTGCAATGCTCATATACCGGGAGCAATGCGTCATAGACACGGAACGGAGCTTGTCGTGTAACATAGGCTGGTGCCGGCGTACCGACGGGAACCGTTGATACGTCCACATCCGTATTTTCATTGACTTGAACGTCTAGAAGCTGGTAAAGAGTGAAATTCGGGCTGATTAGAGAATGCTCATCAGGGTGCTTAGCCAGATGAAATTGCCACGACAGTACGGCCTGCTCAGGTATGTCGTTGAAAAGCAGCTGGCAGCCGGCAAAAGAGCCGCGAGGGCTGATAAGCGAGATGTGTTCCTCTTCTGACAAAGGCTGGGTCACGGACTGATCCGGATAGAGCCATTCATTTGCACTAAAGACTTGCAGCTTCATGATAATCACCTCTTTATCCGTTGGATGTGACGAGCTAGCTAGGATCAAGCAATGGCAGCGAATCCATTAGTTTTGTTGATTTTTGGCTTCTGTAATCTTAATCTGCGATTCTTCCTTAAGCTCACGCAAGAATGAGGCAATATCCATGTCCGAAGTGGAGAATTTCAGCATGGAGCCTGCAATATCCACATATTTGTCCCACTGGCTGATCTTAGCCGGAGGAAGAGCAGGCGGAACTGCATAGAAGGCGGATACATTTTTATCCATAAACACCTCTACCTCCTCGCCAAAGTGACTAACGACTTCCTCGTTGTTAAACAGCGGTGGAGCATCGCCAATCTTAGCAAGTGCCGTTTGATGTTCCGGGGACAAATATGCCATCAGAACCTTGAAGGCGGCATCCTTATGCTCACTGTATTTGTTGATCACAAGCAGGCTGCTGCCGGCAGGCGGAGCAGATTCATTACCATCTCCCCAGACCGGTAGCGGGGCTGCCTCCATATTCGCTGCAACTTCAGGATCGCCAACTCCCCAGCGTAAGTATTCGATCCAGGATACGATCATTCCTACGTTTTTCTTTGAAAATTCATAGTCTTTTCGAGCTTCCGGATCTTCGTTGAAAATGCCTGGTATGCTATAAATCTTCTTCATGAGCTCCAAGTATCGAGTTACGGCTGGTTCCTTGTCGATCAGCACCTCACCGGTATCTGGATCGGTTAGGTTGACCGCCAGCTGAGATAATGGAATGGTTACTTCTCCAGAAGCGAGACCAGGTCCCATCTCAAGCCCGCGATACTGTACGCCGTCACGCTCAGCGGTCATTTGTTTGGCCAGCTCAACGACTTCGTCCCACGTTAGCTGCTCAGTAGGGTATTCAATGCCGAACTTATCGAACACCTCTTTGTTATACCAAATGCCGTATGGACTATATTGAATAGGGAAGCCAAGCACACGGCCTTGCCCCGTTTTGTCCAAGGCGCGCATGGAAGCTACAAGAGAGGGATCAAGCGTATTGAGGTCAAATTGATGCTTCCCGATCAGTTCATCCAGCGGCTCAATCATATCAAGCTCAAAGAGCGCATCAAGTCCCCAGTTGGCGAAAATAATGTCCGGTACAACCTTCTGGGCATTTAGTTCCTGCAGCGGCTCCATTTGCGCTTGAGAATCAACCAATTCAATGGTTACATGAGGCAGCAGATCTTCAATCCCGCGGTAACGCTGCTCAAAGGCATCTTTTCCCCACGGATACAAAATCTTGATCGTAACAGGCTCATCGCTCCCTTCATCGGCTGGTTCCGACGTAGAAGAGTTGGTGTTCGTTTCTGTTGTGCCGCCCGGTGAGGCATTTGTTGATGAATTCGATGATGAGGATGAGCAGCCAGAGAAGACCGCAGTTAACAGCAGGATGGCGATAAGCAGCATGCTTTGATAGCGTTTTCGATTTGACATATCCCTTAGCCCCTTTCTATTTTTGAGCACTGCTTCGATACAGCTAGTCATGACAACTACATTATAGGGAAGGGGGTGTTAATTTAGTGTTAAGTCGAGTAGCAGCGCTTTAATTCAGTGCAACCATGTGAGTGGTCTTGGTGTTTTATATTAGATAGGGAGTTTTCGAGTACAAGGAGGGGGAGAGATATGGAGCGGAGCTATCAGGTTATATATGATGCGAGGTGGAGTCATTTTTTCGTTTATCTGCTGTTTGGCGCATATTATGTTCACCTTTTGACAAGGGTGTGGCATGAAAAGAATTGGGTGCTAATGTCTCTTGTGATTTTGATTTTCGCAGCAGTTACATTTGAATGTATTAGAGTGGTTGCATACCTAAATCGCACGTCAAGGAAGCTTGTCTTAGATAAAGATCGACTGCAGCTTGGTACTACAAGCTTCAACCCCGAACAGATACAGAAGATCATGCTGACACACTATTTTCGTGAACCCGCGATAGGCATCCTTCCAGTGAACAGAAGGATGGTCCCGCATCGATAAGTGTTTCGATTTTTAGAGCAAGGGAGCCTCCACGCTGATGAGCTTGTGGCGTGGGCGAAGGAGCAGCGGATCAACGTCGTGTATAAGAATTTCTTTCGATGGTATTAGTCCTTAAATCCAATGGATGATGGAGCATTTCAGAGTATTTCCAACAGGAAGCTGAACTTATCTAGGGCCTGGCTTATCAGGTGGCGGTTAATCTTGATATATATGAAACAAGGGCGATATTTTCCGCATCGGTCCGGTTTGGAGTGCATATACATTGTGGTATAATAATGTTAGTTGAGGTTAACCCAAAATACACATGAAGAAAGGATCAGGATACCAATGCGTCCCCGAAGGATGATGCCCCAAAGGACAATCTGGAAACGTTATGATCTTTCCTACATCTAGCTCCTCTCGCAGATTTGATTGACGTCTATGGACCGAATCAGACTGACTGCGGAGGATGAACAATTTATGATGATTCGAAGGATGAATTCCTCATATTGCACCCTGCACGTCAGTTGCAAACAACAATTGCGAAGGACGAGAGGGTATCAAGATGAGGAGAAACGAACAATTACGTAAGATAGGTTGGATGTTGTTAGGATCGATTCTGCTTGCCGTAAGTTATTATCACATCAATTTTCAGAATAACTTGGTGGAAGGCGGATTTGTAGGACTTGCGCTAATCGGAAAATATACGTTGGATTGGTCGCCGGCTCTTACGGTATTAATGCTGGATATTCCGGTGTTTATTGTGGCTTGGTTTTTGAGCGGTCGTCAGTTTATACTGAATACCGCCATTGCAACGGGAACGTTCTCGCTCACGTATGAGCTATGCGAACGCTTCTCACCGATTGTGCTTAACTTTGGTTCGAATATGTTTTTGGCTGCGGTGCTTTCAGGTCTTTTGACAGGCCTTGGCGCAGGACTTGTGCTTCGATTTGGCGGAGCAACGGGCGGCGACGATATTTTAGCCTTGATGCTAAGTCGCGTGTCCAAGTTAAGTGTAGGAACTGTTTTTATTCTATTCGACGTGGCGGTACTATTGCTATCATTATTCTTCCTGCCACTGATGGATATCTTGTATACGATTCTGGCTGTGAGCATTGCCGGACAAGTGATTACTTGGACGATGCAAGCGGGAACAGCACGCCGTGCGCATACAAGCTCGGTGAAGCCAGCCCCTGCGACAGCAGTGCGGCATCAACACGGATAATTGAATATCCAAGGAACCGGTGTATCGTGGATACAGGCGGTTCCTTTTTCTGTTTGCTAGCATGCTGCCTTAAGGGTGGTGTGCTTTTTTTAATTGTATTTTCTTCATTTATGGTGAAAGTAGGCGATCATTAAAAGATAGAATGCATGTTCGTCCAATGGCTCGCATATGCTGGTACTCAAGGAGAGATCAGCGAATCAGCGCTGAAGAGCAGCAAGAATCGTCATCCTATCTTAACCCATATCTGATGATAAGAAGGGGATGCTTATGGAGCCTGTATTAAAAGGAATATTGGATAAGCTCCCGCCATGGAGCTTTCAAGTGTTCGCGATTGTGATTGCTGTCGGTATCGTTTTTTATTTCGTTAAAACGCTGTATATCAATAAACGCTTCAGTGATATGATTGCCGATGTGTTAAGCAGAGACGATCGGATGAATGGCTATCAGGAAAAAATAGACGCTCTTCGCGAGAAGCAGGAGGAGAGCGAGCAAAAGGTGCAGCAGACCCTGTCGGCTATTCGCAACTTCGAATCGTTCCTGAATACGTTTAACGACCTGCGTCTCGTTAAAGATCCGTACCTGGTTCTAACAGAATCATCCTTCCTTCTTCAGCGCATGCTCGATATGCTGGCGATTGATATGAAGCTCAAGCCTGGCGTTCATCATCGATGCGGCATATGGCTCTATGAGGATCAGATGCTGACGCTTCGCTTCTCTTCGGCAGGCTTCCCGAAGCACTATGTAGGCGAGCGAACGCTGCATGTGGATCGCTCAGTGGCAGGCAGATGCTATCGCAAGCAGGCGATCGTCCAAATTGTAGATGTCACAAAGGATGAGGATTGGGAGCGAAATGTCGAGTCTAAAAGTCCTTACAAAGCGTTATTGTGCCTTCCGCTTGGAAACTTTGGCGTGCTGACCATTGATGGACTAGAGCCCTTTCATGAAGCAGGCAGGGCTATCGGAGAGATCTATGCAGGACTTGTCATCAGCGTACTGACGGAGCATACTCGATCATTTGACCGATGGGCAATGCGAGCCGTAGGCACAGGGAATATTGTTGAGAACGGCTATACGGATGGGGAAGACGTCGAAGCCTAGTGCATACCGGAGGAATAACCTTTACTAAATAACAAACACTACCTTTCATACAGGATATGGGAGGTAGTGTTATGTTTTTATACCAGATAGTCGGAAATAGGAAAAAGCTGATACTCACCGTTTTAGTGGGAATAATCCTACTAGGAGTTTACGGTACAGAAGGGTTAAATGCTGCAGCTAGCCCTGCTGCCTGGGCATCTGCTGGTACACGATCGAATCGAAACGGACAAGAGCCATGGGCTGCTTTTATACGACAAGGTGAGCTGTGGGTGAAAATAAATGGGCAGGAATCAAGGCTGATTCGAGAAAAATCAGTTGCTCGTCCTCGCTGGTCAGCAGATGGCACCATGCTTGCCTACACGCTAAGAGAAAAAGAATGCTGGATTTACCAGCTCAAAAGCAAGCGTGCGTTGAAGCTGTCGGATCAGTCGCAGTCCTATCAATGGTCGCCTGCTCGAAATGAACTTGCCATACAAGAAGGCAAGCTGCTTAGTGTTTATGATGGCTCGATGATTGAAGATTCAGTGCAATTAAAGCCTGTTATCAGTGGAGTTGGCAATTACAGCTGGAAGCCGGATGGACGAGGATTTCTAATCTCCACTCAAGCTGAACTGCTGCCTTCCGGATGGACACAGGTCCAATTATACGATGTGCCAGCAGATGCCGAGCTCCAACCAAGCAAGGTGAAATTGTTATTTACCCTTCCTGCTCAGGACGAGGAGTTTTTTGCAATTGGCACAAGTCCATTCAAATGGTCCTCTAATCAGCAGTGGATCTCATTTGTCGCGACCCCTACAGCGTCATTATCAGCGGACGGGAATACGCTATGCATGCTTTCGCGTGACGGAAAGCGGTTCTATACGTTTGATTCGATGCTGAACGCGTTCAATTGGTTCAAGTGGGCTCCATCCGCCGAGCGATTGGCTAATATAGCAGGCAGCGGAAGAATGGCCAACTTAAACAAAAAGCTTGCTATCCATACAGCACCGGTATCTGACAGCAAGGTGCTGACACCGGCAGGCTTTGCGGATCGCGACCTTGCCTGGATCGATAACGATCGTCTTGTAGTCGCTAGATCCAAGGAGGAAGCCTGGAATGAGGACGAAGGAAAGCGGCCGATGCCGAAGCTGATGGAACAGGGGATAGCTGGACAGAACGCGCGGACCTTATCTGATCCGCCGCCGAAATGGGGAGACTTCTTTCCATATGTCAATCCTGATGCCACTAAACTGACTTGGATTCGAACGGACCGTAAACGGGCTGACGTATGGATTCGGGAACTTGCAGAAGGACCAGCAAAGGTGTTCATTAAACATATTGATATGCCTGCATCCTACTATGACCGATGGGATTGGTCAGATGTGCTGTCGTGGTATCCAGCAGAACATGAATAGATCGCGATTAGGAAAGATTAATTAGAGTCTGTTCTCCCGTTGGAGTCTATTGGTTGGCTGTGGTAAGATGAGGGTGTTGTATAGTATCCGGAAGGGATACAGGGTGTACTCAGATAGGGGTGAATAGATATGATGGGAGCATGCAGAACAGTGGGCTTCAAGTTCTATATCTACTACCGTTGATGAGTTATACTTCCAACGATTCTTAAACTTACGGAGGTATAACGATGATGACAGAACAATCACAACGAGCGATATTAGTAGGTGTAAACCTTAATCAGCAAAGCAATTATGACTTTGACTACTCCATGGTGGAACTCGGTAATCTCGCGGAGGCCTGTGAAGTTGAAGTGGTGGGTCAAATCACTCAGAATCTCGAAAAGGTCAATCCGTCTCACTATATTGGAACAGGTAAGATTGATGAAGTAAAGGATTTGCTTTCTATGCTGGATGGCAATCTGGTTGTATTTAACGATGAGCTGTCTCCTTCGCAAATTCGCAACCTTGAGCGGGATCTGGATTGCAAGGTTATCGACCGGACGCTGCTAATTCTTGATATCTTCGCAGAACGTGCCAAGACGCGAGAAGCACAGCTTCAGGTTGAGGTTTCGAGGCTTCAATATATGCTGCCAAGATTGGTTGGACTTCGGGAATCCTTGGGCCGCCAGACTGGTGGAGTCGGTACGAAGAACAAAGGTGTCGGGGAAACCAAACTTGAGCTTGATCGCAGACGCATCGAAGATAAGATCACAGCTTTAAGAAGAGAGCTTGATACCCTCGTTGCTCATCGCCAAGTCCAGCGCAAGCAGCGGAAGAAGAATGAGCTTCCCGTCGTATCTCTAGTTGGTTACACGAATGCGGGCAAGTCCACCGTCATGAATGCGATGATGAATCGATTCAATCCAGAATCAGGCAAGCAGGTGTTTGAAAAGGATATGCTCTTTGCAACATTGGATACCTCGGTGCGAGAGGTGCCGCTGCCGGATAACAAAAGCTTTTTATTAACGGATACGGTTGGCTTTGTCAGTAAGCTCCCGCATCACTTGGTTAAGGCTTTCCGATCCACGCTTGAGGAAGTGGCCGAAGCGGATCTGCTCATTCATGTAGTGGATTACGCCAATGAGAATCGAGAGGAACTCATTCGCATTACGAATGAAACCTTGAATGAGATTGGCATTCGCGACATCGAAGTGGTGTTCGTGTACAACAAATCAGATCTGCTCGATATCCAGATTCCGAAGGTAGAAGGCGATCATATTTATATGTCCGCTAAGCAAGGCATAGGAATTGATGAACTAGTCAAGATCATTCGCCAGCATATCTTCAAGGATTATGTAAAATGTGAAATGCTGATTCCATACGAGATGGGGCAGCTTGTTTCTTATTTGAATGATCATGCTCATGTGATTGGCACCGAGTATGAAGAAGCAGGCACGAAGCTTACGCTGGAGTTAAAGACTAGCGACTACAATAAATATCAGCAATATGTTGTTCAGGCTTGAATGAAATGAAGAACAGCCACTATCGATGGTCGGTAGTGGCTGTCGTTTTTTTAAGGGCTAAAGACAGGTTTATAATTAAAGTGTTCAAGAAAAGAAGGAGTCGACATATTGAAACAGATTTGAAAGTCGAAATCTGCGTATAATAACATTAGCGAATTTATTGATAAGAAAATGAACGTGCAAGAGAGGTGTTCTAAAGATGAGTATTGTGTTGGGAACAACAGCGGCGATCGTGTCGGCTGGCGGTGCGATTGCAGCGGTAAGCGAATATATGTATAAGTTAGCAATCAAACGGACAAATAAGGAGTTCCTTGCGCAGAATTCAGATCTCGGTGAAATGGGAGAGTGGCAAAGGCAAGCTCAGGCGAATGAAGAATGGCGGAGGGCTCACCCCTTCGAAGAATTGAGCGTGAATGCTTATGATGGCTTAAAGCTGCATGGCTATTTTTTTGCAGCGAAAGAGCCTACTGATAAACTTGCGATATTGGTTCATGGATACTCTGGACAAGGGCTTGATATGACGACCTATGCAGCGATTTATTATGATACACTGGGCTTTAATGTGTTTATGCCGGATAATCGAGGACATGGGAAGAGTGAGGGGGATTATATTGGCTTTGGTTGGCATGATCGCTTGGATATTTTGAAATGGGTTGAGCATTTTGTGAAGCGTTTTGACGGCCAGGTTGAAATTGTGCTCCATGGCGTGTCGATGGGGGGTGCAACGGTGCTTATGACTAGTGGCGAAGCGCTCCCCACTCAAGTAAAAGCAATCGTGGCGGATTGCGCGTATACCTCTGTCCATGAGGAACTGACCTATCAGTTGAAGCAGATGTTCAAGCTGCCTAGCTTTCCCTTGCTATATACAACAAGTCTGGCTTGTCGATTGCATGCCGGCTATTCCTTCAAAGAAGCGACTGCTTTAGAGCAAGTAAAGCGGGCGAGAACGCCGATTCTGTTCATTCATGGGGAGGAGGATACCTTTGTGCCTACACATATGGTTCATCCGCTTCATGAGCATTGCAGCAGTGAGAAGGAGCTGTGGCTCGTTCCCGGTGCTGCCCATGGGGCTTCCGTCCTTGTTGATTATAACGGTTATCGGGATCGTACTTGTGGATTTGTAACAAGATATGTGACTCAATAAGCTTGATTCATGATGTCAAGGGAACAAAGTTAGGTTTAAGCGGATCAATCATGCAGAAAATGGGGTGAAACCGTCCGCATTGTTAACCGTATGATATGTTGTAAAGTTGACCATGACTCATGTAGAATATTTGAAGGAAACGGCTATAATGGTAATAATATACCATGATAACGGTCTTATCACTCGTGGTAATATAGACAATGTTATGAAAAGGCTGGAGACCCGCGGCCTTTTTTTGTCTAATTATGTAGAATCATGACGCAATATAAGATATTATTTCAAGTGAAAGAAGATTTATAGAGACACAAGTTTTTGACTAGGGGCAAAAGATCAATATACATAAACGAAGAATCAACGTTTTTTTATTGAAGGGGGAGTTATAATGTCTTCGGTTCCGTATTTTCTGTTTGGCGCACTCGACGTTATTGCTATTGTTACGTTGACAAGTAAAATGTACAAGCTCCCGCTAGCAAAGCATCTGTGGAAGATTATCTTGCTTGCCATAAGTTTATCTTGTTTCTCCTATCTGATGAGGGTTGTTTTCGAAGTGCCACAATTCGATTTTCCTGCACAATATGTTCTCATTTCTCTCTTTTTTATTTTGGTTCTGAGAGTGAAATATTATCATGCAGCATTTATCGTAGGCGCAGGAGCTTCTATGTTTCTATCGTTACAGCTAGCTGCGTATCTGATATTTGCTACATTTGGACTCGCAGACGTAGGTATACTGAAAAATAATGCAGGTTTGTATGTATACTTGCTACAGTTCTTCGCTGAACTCTGTTGCTTAGTGATTGCTGCTTATTTGCATCTTTCAAGAAGTGGCTTTAGTTTCGTTACAAGTGCTGCTCAGCAAGGCTCAAAGCTTGATAGATCCATCTTATTGGCAACATTGCTTTCTTTTTTAACGATCAGCGTTACGATTTTATTAGTTTACTCAGGAAATACGCTAAGCATCATCATTTTGGCGGGTGTTAGTTTTATTATTTCATATTTCTTATCACACAAGCGAGTTGATGATCATGCTAGAAATGCTTTCGAGGCATATATCGAGAGAAATCAAGAAAAGCGATCCTGAATCGACAGTAAGTCTTGAAGTGCTGGAATATGCGATAGGAATTCGCTTGAACTTTATCGCTACACTGATCTTAACGGCTATACTTGGTGTGCTTACAGGACATTTTCATGAGACAATCCTTGCGCTAGCAGCTTTTGTCGCAGTTAGAAAATTTTCTGGCGGTTATCATTTGAAGTCATTAACATTATGTGCCATCATTTCATCATTATTATTTGCATGGATTCCGCTTATCCGTATTCAGGAGGAGCATACGGTATTTTTGACATTGCTGTCTTGCATTATCTTTATTCTATTTTCACCTAATATAATGGAAGATTTGAATCCCTCAAAATGGGATCCTTACATGAAACTTATATCTACAACGATTGTGTCATCTAATCTGTTAATCAACTCACCTATCCTTGGACTTGCTTTTTTTGCACAAGCATTATTAATCATTCCATGGAAGGGAGGTGAACCTACATGAAGAAGAAAATAGCTCGAAAGTTAGCTGTATATCTAGAAAAAAAAGCGATGAGTGATTCTAGAACGACTAAGCTTGCTATTGGTGCTAAACCGATGCCGAAAGAATTAAAACAACGCACTCATTCATAGTGAAAATTAAGGTCTAGCTTGGGAGTTTTAGAGACAGTATCAACTTCAATTGTATGAAACAGCAGGTCCTTCTTCCAAAGCATCATTGACACTATTATATATAGTTTTGGAAGGAAGAGCGTGCAGAAGTGGATGGATGTTAGAATGAGCTTATTACATTTACTAACTCAAACTCTGCCTAGAGAGTCCACCTCGTGTGGGCTCTCATTTATGAAGAAGCTTAACTCATAAGTTTAAAAGTGGGGTAAAGTGGTATTTAGATCACGAATAGTGAAATTGCTGCACGCAAGAAATGAATATATGAGTATATACGATAAAACGTCGTAACATCAACTTAAGTGTGGTGAGAACTTGAACCCTTTTTTGACCTATATTTTATTTAGCATTCTAGATTCCTTTGCTGTACATGCTTTAACCTTAAAGTTATATCAGCTCCCTATAAAAAAATATCTTTATCAGCTATTAGCCTGCACCGTTGTTATTGCCTTAATCTCATTTACAATGCGTGTGAAGTTAGATTTACAAGTGTGGGATTTACCTGTGCAATATGTTGTTTATCTGTTCTTTTATCGCTATGTCTTAAAGTATAGATACCATATTTCTGCTTTTATTGTCGGTTCTGGATTGTCAGCTTACATTTCAATACAGATGATCGTATATTACTTGATTTCGCTATCTGGAATTGTAACCAAGTCTGTCATATTCGAGAACAACAGTCTTGAGGTTTATTTCATTCAACTTAGTTCAATCGGTATTACATTAACTATTGCGGCAGTTCTAAAGAAAACAGGAAGAGGCTTTTCTTTTATATCAAAGCCTCCTCATGATTTTGTACAGCGTATTAACTATCTGGAATATCATCATCTCGTCACAATTATAAGTGCGGTTCTTTCAGCGGTGACAATATTGCTCACCTTATGGTTGCTAATTTCAAACCAATATTTTGGCATTATTGCCCTATCATTGGCGACGTTTGGAATCGCGTATTACTTTTCAGATCAGGGAGATTACGAGCGTGTTAGACACCTTATCGAACCATTTGGCGAGGAAGCTGAAGAGAAATAATCCAGATGTAGATTTGGAATTGATAGAGTATGGCATAGCCATGAAACTGAATTGGTATGGGGTTATCTTCTTAACTACGATATTAGGATTGATGCTGCATCAACTGTTAGAATCATTATTTGCACTTTTTTGTCTTACATTACTCAGAAGATACTCAGGCGGTATACATTTCAAATCACTAACGATCTGTATGTTTATGACTTCTATTACATGTACAATCATTCCCTTGATTTCATTATCTAAATGGATGATTCTCATATTAAACGTATGTAGTTTAATCCTAACTCTGTTTCGAGCTCCTAATTGGTTCGAAGAGTTAGCTATTGAAAAACCATATAAAAGATACAAGTTTATCTCTCTCGTGATTGTAGCAATGAACTTCTTGTTTCATTCAAGTATCATGGCTATAGCATTCTTCATACAGACACTCACATTATTGCCTTTGAAAGGGGAAAAGGAAATTGAAAAAAAATATTGCTGATTTATTGATTAAATATATTGAAAAAAGCGCTGAAAAAAGTGCAGTCAATGGAAAAACGGTATTTGGCGGTAAAAAACTTCCTGAATCATTAAAAAAGAAAGATTGAATAAATTAATCTTAATAAAATGAGATGAGCTGGCGGGATATTTCGTCAGCTTTTTTAATATGCGCTAAATACAAGACAAAGATTAAATAACAACCAGAATTGACGATGATGAATAAGATCTTTTGATGATTTCGGCTGTTATTTCTTGGATTTCTTTAGAAGCAGATAAATTAATAGAGAGATTGCAGCTAATGAAGCAATGAACATAATCATACCAATTGGTGTTATGATTGACATGCTTACCTCCAAAAATATTTGAATTTTATTCAATTATCTTACATCTGAATCACAAGCAAGTAAATCATTTACTGAACATTTTATAATTAAATGAATTTGTATGTAATAATGAATTAAATAAGGTGGATGAGGTTTGGAGGAAGGTTAAAGTTCTAAACGATAGCACCACTTAAATGTCTTACAGAATGAACGTATATATAATGGAAACAAAAAATATCGTAAAGTAAACACGCATGAGTATGTTTAGAGATGGGGAAGCATCTGAGGGTTGCAATAAATAAAAAGGGGTCATTTATTGCACTGAGTAAACAAAAACCAATTTGCCATCCCGTTTACTACCTTGAAATAGAGGAAACAATCCTTTAAGAATAAGATCCCTTATATATCAAAGATTGTGGAGAAAATAATTGAGCGCCCTATTTCTAGGGCGCTCTCATGGGAGAGGAGAAACCGGACGAAGAGCTTATGGGGAAACGTAAGTCTTCTCCGCGGTTGTCTACGACATTCGATGATGTCGATACTTACAGGATAACCGGATACCTGAGTTTTATACGTGAGGTGAGAAAAATCGTTAAGTCTTTTTTAGATTAATCACGATCCTTGCATGACGAATTGTCTCAGAGCCATAAAGAATTGGAATTCGATATCCTACACATCTTAATTAGAGAATGTGCTAAACCATTGAAGGAGGATATCGACACACATGAAATATGTCGTATTGACCGCTCATCCGAATCCGGACAGCTTTACGTATGCGATCAAGAACAAGGCAGTGCAGGCGCTTGAGGAAGCGGGACATGAGGTTAAAGTTCGGGATTTGTACGAGAAAGTTTTAAATCCTATATTAAGCGTTGAAGATTTCAAAAGCTCTAAGGAAGGGCAAGTCAGTGACGACGTTAAAGCTGAACAAGACCTGCTCACATGGGCAGAAGCGCTTGTTGTCATTTATCCACTTTGGTGGGCATCGATGCCAGCCATTTTAAAAGGATATATTGATCGGGTCTTTTCCTATGGTTTTGCATACAGCATGGACGGTAATGGTTTGCAGAAGCTGTTGACGGGGAAACAAGCCATTTTGTTTACGACAATGGGCAACACCGAAGAACATTATAATCATGCGGGCATGTTCGAAGCAATGAGGAAAACGGTAGATGAAGGAATCTTTGATTTTGTTGGTATTCAAGTCAAAGAGCACAAATACTTTACGTCTGTAACGACGGTGGAGGATGCGACTCGAGAGCAAATGCTTGAAGAGGTTAAGGCTGTCCTCTCTAAGTAATGCGACGTTTCCAACTATTCATGCACGACATATATAACGCCTCCGTTCCTATGAAGAATGGGGGCTTTTCACCGTATTTGAATTTATAAGTTTCGTCCTCTAGACGGGGCCAAAGCTCGATTTTACGATAAAATTCATCTCTAGATGCGGTTGCTCATCTTTGAATGACCTTGATCGAGGCTTCTCATGATAGATACCTAACCAACAGGAGATATATGGAATGATGTTCATTTATACAGTTGTCTTTATTAACAGCTAAAAAATATGGTACGATAAACGTCAGCAATATAAGATGCTAAAAGTAATACGATGTATAGGAAATGTGGTGAAAAGTTGTGCGAGTCATATCCGGAACAGCAAGAGGACGAGCGTTGAAGGCCGTGCCAGGCATGAATACCCGTCCGACTACGGATAAAGTGAAAGAAGCGTTGTTCAGCATGATCGGGCCTTATTTCGAGGGTGGAATGGTGCTGGACTTGTTTGCAGGTACAGGAGGTCTAGGCATCGAAGCTTTAAGTCGAGGAATGGACAAAGCCATCTTTATTGATATGGATCCGAAGGCGATAGATACGATTCGATATAATGTTAAAACGGCTTCTGTTGAGAATCAAGCTGAGATCTACCGCAATGATGCGAAACGGGCGCTTAAAGCTCTTGAGAAAAGGGGAAGTAAGTTTGACCTTGTCTTTATGGACCCTCCGTATCGCTTCACAGATGCAGATCAGCTGCTTGCAACGATGATTGATCTTCAAATGCTGACACCAGCATCAATTATTGTTATTGAGCACGATTCTGCACATCAATACCCAGAGACCATCCAATCCTTCACGAGCTGGAAACAAGCAAAGTACGGTGATACCACTTTAAGTATATATCGTACAGCTGAAGAACCGGATTCAAGTGAGGCATTGTAATGGCAGAGGAGATGGATAAGTTGACAACATCAATCGAACGAGTACCCCGCATCGCCGTCTACCCTGGAAGCTTCGATCCCGTTACCCTTGGACATTTGGATATTATCGAACGGGCCTCAAGGCAATATGACAAATTGGTGGTAGCCGTCCTTAACAATTTGAAAAAAAACCCGCTGTTTACCGTTGAAGAGCGCATGGACCTTATGCGTACCGTGACAAGTCACCTTCCAAATGTCGAGGTGGACAGCTTTCGTGATCTAACCGTTCAGTACGTTGTGCAAAAGAATGCCAATGTCATTGTACGTGGAATTCGTACCGTAACTGACTTTGAATACGAGCTGCAGATGGCCTCAACCAATCGGAAGCTTAATCCTAAGGTAGAGACCATCTTTATGATGACGAATCCAAAGTATTCGTTCCTAAGCTCCAGCATGGTGAAAGAAATTGCCTATTTTGATGGCGATGTATCGGAATTCGTTACGCCAGAAGTGGAACAGGCAATGCGTGTCAAATTCAATCGATAACGGGTACATAATAAGTAGCCATAGAATGGAACGAAAGCATGATCAATTGTACAAGTTCGTTGTACCACGAGTAATAAACCTTGTGATGATGCTAACGATAATGAAGGTTAAGATCATGCTGATGACAAGGATGAAAAGCATCGGGACTTGTCGCCAGCCTTCGCCAGATGCAATAAGCATGAACCATTGATTTAGCTCAGTTATCATCGATGGCGATGCATTCATTTCGGAGCCGATCGCACTCATGGTTGGCATGGCTCCTTCCCATTGAAGCAGCCATCTCTGTAAAGGATACCAACACAAATAGGTCAAGCCAAAGGCGATGACGGCATGCAGCAGCCTTGCTTTCACAAAGCTTGCAAAACGAATATCTGTCTGCTTGATCAGACTATGAACCTGCAAGTGTGCGCTAAAGCCGCTCCAAGCGATAACGGCGCTCACTAATGCCGCTTGGAATACAGGGGATTTGAGGGTTAGATTGCTGATGGCAAAAGCGCCAAGGTTCACTTCAAATATGCCATTTAATAGGATGCTCCCGAATTGCTGAGGGATGGCCAGTCTCATCACTTGGATAATGACCGAGAAGATCATCATATATCCGCCGATCATCATTAAGGTTTGGACAGAGGATGCCGTTGCTTCGCCAAGAAGCCTGCCAAGTGGTCTGCCATCTGCGCGATGAGCCTGCTCCATCGCATTCATGATGCGTTTGCCGAGTGATGGTTGGCTAAACGTTCTGTCTTCGGTAGTACCTGACTTGTCCGATATTCGTACGGTGCGTTTATCTTTATTCCGAGAAGCTGACAAAGATAATGGATGTTTTCCAAAAATGCGAAGCAGGAGCATCACGAGCATAGCGGACAACCAGTGAACGATCGCAATCGTCAAGCCCGTATTGGCGGCTTGCATAAAGCCGACGCCGACAACAGCAATCATAAAGACAGGACTGCTGGCGTGAGACAAGATCAGAAGCCGTTCCGCTTCGGATTGACTGACGAGCTGCTGCTTGCGCAAGGTAACGACAGCCTCGGCTCCAGCGGGATATCCCGCAGTCCATCCCGCTGCCCATGCCCAACCGCCCACTCCTGGAAGACGAAACAAGAGGCGCATAAGCGGATCGAGCAGCACGCCTAATCCATGTACCCAACCATAGGCCATGAGCATTTGGGACAAAATAAGAAAAGGCAGCAATGCCGGAAAGATCATATTCCACCATACTTTTAAGCCTTGTAGCGACGCTTGAAAGGCTTCATCTGGATAGGCGATGATACAAAAGACCAGTAGGAGAGCTGTTCCCCCCGCAGTGAGCGTGTAGATGGGACGTTTGTTCAATGGCTGTTGAAAAAGCCTGGTTTGCTTCATTATGTTCACCTCAGAGCAGAGTTGGCTGGCCATGAAAAAAAGGAATAGCTTGACGCAAATGACCGTAATCTATATTTACGTAAAGAGGACGGGCTTTAGACCTGCACGGAGGAGGCGTTCATGCAATGGTAGAAAAACGAATGCAAGATCAGAGGTATAAACGGGGGAATTGGGCGGTATGGCGCTGGCTCATCGTTTGCTTGCTTGTGGTGTATGTCGTTGTTTTCATGCCTACTCCATATGTCATTTATACACCAGGCAGTGCAGAAGAGATTAAGCCCATGGTTGAGGTTCGGCAGGGAGATGAGACAGAGAAAGGGACCTTCATGCTGACTACAGTAAGAAGGACTTATGCGAATATAGCCCTGCTCGGAATCAACTCGTTTAATGACAATGCTCAGATTGCGAAAAAGGAAGATACGCTGCGAGGGCGAAGCGAGGCGGAGTACAATACAGAGCTTGTGTTCAGTATGACCGGATCCCAAAGCAATGCCATTCTTGCGGCCTATAATTACGCAAAGATTCCGTATACCGTGGAGAATATGGGCTTGTATGTCATTGCTAATCTGCCGGATATCGCGAAAAATACGTTAAAGACCAATGATCGAATCATTGAGGTGGAAGGGCATCGCGTCAACAAAGTGAAGGACCTTCAGGATGTGATTAAAACGTACCGCGAAGGGGACACGCTTAACGTTATTGTCGAACGAGACGGAATACAGGAGAAGGCAACAGCAACGCTCGTATCCTTTGTGTCAAGCGCCGATAAGACGAAGAAGCAAGTCGGCTTTGGCATTCAATTCGGGGAGAAGACCGAGATTGTACCGGCAAATGAAGGGCACAGCATTACGTTTAAAGACAATAATATTGGTGGTCCTTCAGCTGGCTTGATGTTTACCTTGGAACTCATCAACCGTTTAACGCCAGGTGATTTGACAAGAGGACTGCGGATCGCCGGTACAGGTGAGATTACGCCAGATGGCCAAGTCGGAATTATTGGAGGCATTCAGCACAAGGTAGTAGCCGCAGACCGTGAAGGCGCTGAGCTGTTCCTTGCACCTGAGGGCAACTACAAAGAGGCGAAGGCCAAAGTAGACAAGATGGATACAAAGATGAAGGTCGTACCTGTAAGCACGCTTCAGGATGCTTTAAAGGCGATTCAGTCTTATGGAAAATAAGGCTGGCCTACTTCGAATACCATGATCGGAGTTATCGCGTAGCAACAAAATAAAAGAAGAGGCTGATCCTTCTATGGGGATCAGCCTTTTCTTTAGAGGTTATGCAACATGGAGATATGATTTAGGATTATCTTGTTGTATATCCCAGATCGAGGTGGCATGAGCAGAATGTACTAGCCGCTGTTTAAACACGTCTTGGCGGCTCGAAGTAATCCCGATAGGCAAGCTTCCCGTTCCAAGCAGAAAAGCTGCCTGCGTACACAGCAGTGGCTTGGATATCGGCTTGTAGTCCATTTCTTCCCCCAAGCACGGCATTTTCTCGATCAGCCTTATGAATGATTGGAAGCGATGAGGTCTTGCGCATCTGCTTCAGGAGCGCTTGTCCACGTTCACTAAAGCCAAGCACTCGTATATACGAAGGTCCGTGTGATAGGGCATCAGGCCCAAAGTGGTCTTTGTCATGACCGAGGAGGATATGGGTCAGCATGCGCTGCAGCTTTGTTCTTGTATATCGTTTTGACTTTAAATGTTCTAGCAATTCTTCAACAGAACGTTCCCTTAATTGAGGCAATGCTTGCTCCAATCGATATTCAAGCCCCTCGTTAACCTCAAGCAGCGCTGCCAGCTGATCTCGAGTCGAACGCTGCAGCTGATATAATAAAGACTCAGCAAAATGCTGCCATGTCACAGATCCTCTGCCAAGGCGCTGACATTGCTGCAGGATGTCCCAGGAGGAATTCGGCATATAAGCTGAAGGGTTCCGGTGCTCAGCGATCAAACGCCGTATTGCGGTTGCACTTGCAATGGTGGAATCATGGACCTCCTGCTCGTGATAGCCTGCTTTCTGGCGTGCTATCGTATAGGGTTGAATGGAGCTCTTAAGTCGGCCAAGCGCCAGAATATAATGAAGCCCTAGCGAGTTGTTTGGTTCTGCAATCCAAGGTTTAGAGGATGTTGAGTTTAATGCATCTTTTACAAGCTGTGGCTTTGTTCCACCCGTTGCTTCAACTGCATTTCCATCTACACTTGATGGCTGGCTGATCTCCAAACGCTGAGAAGCAGCAGCTGCAAAGGCCGCGGGATAATTCATTCCGCTTTTAAGTGCCTGCTGAAGCAGTGCCTGAAAGCCTTCCGTTTCCTCTGAAAGCAGCTTGGCAGCAGAGGTAAGAGGCTTGATATCGCCGAGCTCGCTGCCGAAGCACAGCGCATCGACGACGCCTGTTGCTTCCAGTGATGCTACCGCGCCATAAGCGAACCACTCAGCTGGCTGTACAGCATAAGCGACAGGCAGCTCGATCACAAGATCAGCGCCTTGCTTAAGCGCCATATCGGCCCGAGCCCATTTGTCGACAATCGCAGGCTCGCCGCGCTGCAAGAAGTGTCCGCTCATAACGGCGACGACCGCATCAGCCTCCGTCAAGCGTGCAGATTCCTTTAAATGGTATACATGCCCGTTATGAAACGGGTTATATTCGACAATGATGCCAACCGTACGCATGTTGTCATATCCTTTCTTTGTAAGGAGATGTGATGTTCCTTATTATATCGAATCTATCCCTAGTAAGGAAAGGAAGCGTAGTGTATGATAGATGGAACTGTAATCGTACAGGATCTTGCCGCTTGTGATGATGAAGCTGGGATTCATGTCGATTCTGTTCCTTTGTATTTGAAGGGCGAATTTAGCTTAAGCTATAAGAAGAGCTAAAATGATCTGTCAAACGAATTTGGTTGACAAAGCATAAGCCTAATGGCTATAATTAATTTTGTTTGTTTGAGGTGATATCATGCACTTTAATTATCGAGATGTGAACCGTGGCCAACGTGTACATATTCGTGAAACGTTCCGTGCTGACGATGTCATTAAGGAGCGAGCCGATATTCATCACATTGAGCCGGTTGATGTCGATTTAACCGCAACGGTAGCAGGTGAAGACAGAGTCGATGTGCATGGTCGCATCACAGCGACAATGAACACGGTCTGCTCCAGATGCTTGGAGCCGCACGTTGAGACTGTTGTTATTCCGTTTCATGAGCAATTTGCGATGGCGGACTCTACGGATCTTCCAACAGACGACGAAGATGAAGTCATAATCGTGACGGATGAACGCGTTGATCTGAAGCCATATGTGGAGGAAGCGGTGTTTGTTCACTTGCCTTTTGCCCCATTATGTAAAGAAGACTGTGCTGGTCTTTGCCCTACATGCGGGAAGAATCGCAATGAGCAGTCCTGTGATTGCTCGAATGAACGAATTGATCCGCGACTGGCTGGGTTGCAAGATTTCTTTAAGAAATGATCAACCAAACCGAAAGGTAACATGGAATTAATGTAAGGAGGTGGGAACATGGCAGTACCTCAAAGAAGAACTTCCAAAACACGCCGCGATATGCGCCGTACTCATTTTAAGTTAGAGGTTCCGGGCATGGTTAAATGCGAACAATGTGGTGAGTTGAAACTTTCGCATCACGTATGCAAAGTTTGCGGAACATACAAGCAAAGAGAGATTATCAAACAACAATAATCTTAGATGCGGCTAGCGCTGCTTGCCGCACACCTGAAAAATAGCATCCTGCCTATGGCGGGATGCTATTTTTTATGTTGATGAGCATAACCGCACTTAAGTATTGGGAAATGATAGACAGACAACAATCCTTGCCACAAAAGGCTTGATAGGATCTATTGACCTCCTATTTATCTATGATTATATGCTGCTATGAAACTGAAGCTTTTCAAGGACAGCATTTTTATATATACTTAATTAGTACCTGGTTCTAAGAAGAGGTTACAATCAAGGGACATTTCCTTGATCATTGTATAGATCTATTCTAAATCAAGGCCTTGTTAGACACACTAGATAAGGAGGTGCGGGCATGGATCGTCTGCCGAAAAAAGAGCGTCATCAACAATTGCTTAAGATTATTGAAGACAATCCGTTCATTACGGATCAGGACTTGACCCGCATGCTCCGGGTGAGCATTCAGACGATTCGCTTGGATCGCATGGAGTTGGGCATTCCTGAGCTGCGAGAACGATTGAAGCTAATGGCTGAGCAATCCTATGATCAAGTAAGATCGTTGCCGATAGATGAGGTTATTGGTGATATTGTCGATTTGCAGCTCGATCGGAGCGGAATCTCTATTCTTGAGATTAAGCAGGAGCATGTCTTCTCGAGAACGAAGATTGCGCGCGGGCATCACTTGTTTGCACAGGCGAACTCGCTTGCGGTTGCCGTCATCGATGATGAGATTGCACTGACAGCTTCGGCGGATATCCGATTTGTCCGCCAGGTCAAGCTTGGGGAAAAGTGTGTAGCAAAGGCTTATGTGCGGTCAATCTCAGGTGAGCGTCACAAGGCTAAGGTTGAAGTGTTCAGCTATGTGGGAGACGAACTCGTGTTTCAAGGGCACTTTATCATATTCCGTTCGAATACTGAGACAGGCGGCGGAGAAGGAGTAGAGCATGAAGATAGTCATTGATGCCATGGGTGGCGACCATGCCCCAAAGAGCAACGTGGAAGGTGCTTGCGAGGCGGCAAAGATGTGGAAGGATATCGAGATTATCCTCGTTGGGGATGAAGCTCAAATTCGTCCATTGATGCAGGATGCGCCAAGCAATATTACGGTCGTCCATACGCCCGATCGTATAGAGGCGGATGATGAACCGGTCAAGGCGGTTCGCAGAAAGAAAGGGGCCTCTATGGTCATGGCGGGGCGCATGGTGCGCGAAGGCGAAGCAGACTGTATGATCTCAGCGGGGAATACAGGCGCGCTGATGACCACTGGACTGCTTGTTGTAGGCCGAATGGAAGGTGTAGAGCGTCCAGCCTTAGCGCCTATGCTGCCTACGATGGATGGCAAAGGTGTTCTTGCACTCGATCTTGGAGCCAATATGGACGCGAAGCCCGAGCATCTCTTGCAGTACGCAATTATGGGCAGTATCTATCGTGAGAAGATGCATGGCATGTCGAAGCCTCGAGTAGGGCTTCTCAACGTTGGTACCGAAGCGATGAAAGGCAATGAGCTGACGAAGGAAGTGTTTCCGCTTCTTGAGAAAGCGAATATTCATTTTGTAGGAAATGTTGAGGCAAGAGACGTGTTGGAAAGCAACTGCGACATTCTCGTTTGCGACGGTTTTGTAGGGAACGTCATGCTGAAATCGTTCGAGGGAACCGCAGGTTCGCTCTTCAGTGTGTTGAAAAAGGAATTTACGCGCAATATCATGACGAAGCTGGCGGCAGCGGTGCTGATGCCAGGTCTAAAGCGTCTTAAGAAAATGATGGACTATAAAGAGCATGGCGGTGCCCCGCTCTTAGGGCTTCAAGGGTTGGTAATAAAGGCGCACGGCTCCTCCGATAAGCGAGCAGTCCTGAACGCGATCCGTCAAGCACGCACAGCATTAGAGCACCAATTGATCGCCACAATTTCTTCTGAGATTGCAGGGAATAATAGCGGGAAGTGAGTGAAATCGAGATGAAGATGCCTTCAGTAGGAATTATTGGAACGGGGAAATATGTACCAGAGCGCATTTTGTCAAATGAAGACTTGGCACGCATGGTCGACACGAATGATGAATGGATCACAACGATGACCGGGATGAAAGAGCGCCGCATTGCTGCAGAGCATCAAGCGACCTCTGACTTGGCTTATGAAGCCGCTGTACGAGCGATTGAATCAGCAGGACTTACTGCGGAGGATATCGATCTCATTATGGTATGCTCTGTAACGCCAGATATGATGTTCCCATCCACGGCTTGTTTGGTCCAAGAACGCTTGGGAGCGAAGAATGCAGCGGCATTTGACTTGTCCGCAGCTTGTGCAGGCTTTATTTATGGCGTGGCTACTGCAACAAGCTATATTAAGACAGGGATGTACAAGCATGTGCTCGTTATCGGTGCTGAGACCTTGTCTCGCATTACGGATTATACGGATCGCAATACGTGCATTCTTTTTGGTGATGGCGCAGGCGCGGCTGTACTCGGTCCTGTTCCGGAAGGCCGCGGCTTCCAATCTTTTGAGCTTGGCGCAGATGGCAAAGGGAAAGAGCTGCTCACACTAGAAGGTGGCGGGTCCCGCCATCCTGCTTCCTTGGACACCGTTGAAGGCAGACGTCATTTCATCTACATGAACGGTCGTGAAGTGTTCAAATTTGCCGTTCGCATTATGGGCTCTGCTGCGGAAGAGGCACTGGCGAAGGCTGGCAAGACCAAGGAAGATATTGATCTTCTTATTCCGCATCAGGCGAATATTCGTATTATCCAATCCGCTATTGATCGATTGAATCTTCCACCTGAGAAGTGTATGATCAATATTCCGAAGTATGCGAATACTTCCGCTGCGTCTATCCCGCTTGCGCTGGCAGAAGCTGTCGAGGAAGGCCGTATTAAAGAAGGCGATACGATTGTATTGGTAGGTTTCGGCGGCGGATTGACTTGGGGCGCAGCTGTGCTTACTTGGTAGTGCCAGACTAGCAAAGGAGTGTATACATTGGGCAAAATCGCATTGGTATTTCCAGGCCAAGGGTCTCAGTCGGTAGGCATGGGACGTGATGTCTATGATCAGGTTACAGAAGCGCATGATATTTTCGAAACAGCGAATCGGGTTCTAGACTATTCCTTGACCGACATCATCTTTAACGGTCCTGTAGAAAGCTTGAAGCAGACTGTGAATACACAGCCTGCTCTATTAACGACAAGCTACGCGCTTTATAAAGCGTTTGAAGGTAAAGGGATAAAGCCGGATTTTGTAGCAGGTCATAGTCTTGGAGAATACAGCGCACTTGTTGTTGCGGGTGTGATGACCTTTGAAGAAGCAGTAGCCATCGTGCATAAGCGTGGTCAATTCATGGAAGAGGCGGTTCCAAGCGGTGAAGGCGGCATGGCCGCTGTGCTTGGCGCATCTCGTGAAGCGCTAGGTGCATTATGTGATGATATTACAGCCGTTACAGCGCCTGTCGAGATGGCGAACCTGAACTGCCCTGGCCAGATTGTAGTATCGGGCTCCGCAGCAGGCGTGCAGGCAGTAGTGGAACGCGGCAAGGAAGCCGGAGCGAAGCGCGTGCTTCCGCTTGAAGTCAGCGGTCCGTTCCATTCTTCTCTGATGAAGCCGGCAGCGGTCCGTCTAGATGCGGCTCTAAGCGAAGTGAACTGGCAGGATGCAAAGATTCCGGTCGTATCCAACGTATCCGCACATGCGGAGCAGGATGCAGAGCGCATACGTACACTGCTTGTTGAGCAGGTGTTCTCGCCTGTTCTATGGGAAGATAGTGTGAGCTATATGATCGAGCAAGGGACCGATACCTTTATTGAGATTGGTTCAGGCAATGTGTTGTCAGGTTTGATCAAAAAGATCGACCGTTCCGTCCAAATTGTGACGTTGAACTCCTTAGAGGCTATTCAAGCATATACCGCTCAATAAGCGATGCATGGCAATGGAATGGCTAGTGAAGCTAATTCCTATTGATATCCATAACAGAATACAAGGAGGAGTAATCATGTCGAATGTGGAAGGAAAAGTAGCGCTAGTAACAGGCGCTTCCAGAGGGATTGGGCGTGCAATCGCGCTCGCCTTGGCTTCAGCCGGCGCAGATGTCGTTGTGAACTATGCTGGGAGCGAGGCTGCGGCAAAGGAGACGGCTCAAGCCATTGAAGCGATGGGACGCCGTGCGATCACCGTGCAGGCCAATGTCGGCAAGTCCGATGAGGCAGAGCAATTAGTCAAGACGGCCTTGGAACAATTCGGTCGAATTGACATTCTTGTGAATAATGCCGGGATTACTAGAGATAATTTAATTATGCGCATGAAAGAAGAGGAGTTCGATCAAGTGATCGAAACGAACCTCAAGGGCGTCTTCAACTGTCTGAAGTCTGTAACGAGACCGATGATGAAGCAGCGCTCCGGGCGCATCATCAACATTTCGTCTGTTGTGGGCGTTATGGGGAACCCGGGACAAAGCAACTATGTTGCAGCGAAAGCAGGCGTTATTGGCCTTACAAAGGCTTCTGCTCGCGAGCTAGCCTCCCGCGGGATCACGGTTAACTGCGTCGCTCCAGGCTTTATTGAGACGGAGATGACTGATGTGCTGCCTGAGGAGACTCGCGCTGAGCTCATGAAGAGCATTCCGCTTGCGCGTCTTGGTTCACCTGAAGATGTCGCCAAAGCTGTCTTGTTCCTTGCATCGGATGATGCCAAC
The DNA here is from genome assembly GCF_015558675.1 of Paenibacillus sp. 1001270B_150601_E10. Classification (GTDB taxonomy): domain Bacteria; phylum Bacillota; class Bacilli; order Paenibacillales; family Paenibacillaceae; genus Paenibacillus_B. The sequence goes on from NZ_JADMOL010000002.1 coordinate 664,109, forward strand.
TATATGACTGGACAGACGCTTCATGTCGATGGCGGCATGTACATGTAGGCTTACCAGTCTATGTTTTCATAGACTTTGAGCAATTTTTTGTTAGATGTTGTTCCATATGGCAATTTAGAAGGTTTTCTCGTATAATACCAAAGAGGAGGTGAACCGGATGTCTACTGAAGTGTTTGAGCGTGTTAAGCGTATCGTCGTAGAACGCCTTGGCGTTGACGAGGCTGAAGTGACTCTCGAAGCATCTTTCAAGGATGATCTTGGCGCTGATTCCCTCGATGTAGTGGAATTGGTGATGGAACTAGAAGATGAGTTTGATATGGAAATCTCTGACGAAGACGCAGAGAAGATTACATCAGTTGGTGAAGTTGTAAACTACATACAATCTCATAACTAAGATTGTAGAGTCCCGTTACTATAACGGGACTTCTCCTCATTCATGTAAGGATTCTTTCGTCATAAGATGCGTTATTTCAACGTATTCAATCATAAATAGAGCGTCAACTTTAGAACAATCGAGGTGAATTTCTTTTGAAAAACAGGGTTGTAGTGACCGGCATGGGAGTAATTACTGCACTAGGCTCCGATCTGACAACATTTTGGAATCATTTGTTAGAAGGCAAGTCAGGAATTTCTCTCATTGAATCATTCGACGTTTCTGAATATCCAACACAAATTGCAGCGTCGGTCAAGGACTTTAATCCAGAGCAGTATATGGATAAAAAGGAAGTTCGCCGTATGGATCGCTTCGTGCAGTTCGCTGTCGCGGCTAGTAAGAACGCAGTAGAAGATGCGAAGCTGAATATGGCTGAGGAAGACCCTGAACGTGTCGGCGTTATTGTAGGTTCAGGTATTGGCGGTCTTGGAACTTGGGAAGACCAGCATCATGTTCTGATCGAAAAAGGGGCAAAGCGCGTTAGTCCGTTCTTTATCCCGATGATGATTGCGAATATGGCGTCTGGACAAGTATCCATGACGCTTGGAGCAAAGGGACCTAACACCGCAGCGGTATCCGCATGTGCGACGGGAACCCATTCTATCGGTGATGCATTCAAGATCATTCAGCGTGGAGACGCGGATGTCATGATTTGCGGCGGTGCTGAAGCGACGATTCGTCCGCTTGGACTTGCTGGATTCTGTTCGATGAAGGCGATGTCTACACACAATGATGAGCCGGAAAAAGCAAGCCGTCCATTCGATATCGATCGCGATGGCTTTGTAATGGGCGAGGGCTCTGGTGTGCTCGTGATCGAATCTCTTGAGCATGCATTGAAGCGTGGAGCGAATATCTACGCTGAGATTATTGGCTACGGCATGAGCGCAGATGCACATCATATTACGGAGCCAGATCCTACAGGTGCTGCTCATTGCATGAAGCGTGCCATTAAGGATGCGGGCATTGATCCGACTGATGTGGATTACATCAATGCTCATGGTACATCTACACCAGTAGGAGATCGTTCTGAAACGACAGCGATCAAGACTGCGCTTGGTGACCATGCGTACAAGGTAGCTGTTAGCTCCACGAAGTCAATGACAGGACATCTGCTTGGTGCAGCAGGCGGTATCGAGGCGGTTATTTGCGGCTTAACGCTGAAAAATAACATGATTGCGCCAACGATTAACCTTGACAATCAGGATCCTGAATGCGATCTTGATTACGTTCCTAACGTAGCTAGACAACAGGATGTTAACGTAACCATGTCCAACTCGTTCGGCTTTGGCGGACACAATGCGACATTGGTTATGAAGAAATACGAAGCATAAGGAGTCATAAAGTTGAATGCAGATCTGAAGCAGTTACAACAGAAACTGAATGTTACATTTCGAAATAGACAGCTGTTGAAACAGGCATTCACTCATGCATCTTACGTGAACGAACATCGCTTCGGTCATCATCAAGACAATGAACGTCTGGAGTTTCTTGGTGATGCTGTTTTGGAGCTAACCGTCTCCGAGTTTTTGTTTGAGCAATGTCCGAATCGGCCGGAGGGCGAACTGACGAAGCTGCGTGCTTCGATTGTATGTGAGCCCTCGCTCGTGAATTTTGCGAATCGGCTCTATTTCGGACAATATGTGCTGCTTGGCAAAGGCGAGGAGTTAACGGGTGGTCGCACAAGACCTGCTCTACTTGCAGATGTGTTTGAGTCGTTTGTTGGTGCGCTGTATCTGGATCAAGGCTTAGAGCCTGTCCGGGAGTTTTTGCGGCGCTTCGTCTTCCCACATATCTCCTTGGACGGCAAACTTCAAACCAATGATTATAAAACCCAGCTGCAGGAACTAACGCAGCAGTATAATCTTGGTGTATTGGAGTACCGTATCGTGGAGGAACGCGGTCCGGCTCATGAGCGTGAATTCGTATCCGAAGTGCATATGGGCGATGAATGCCTAGGTCGCGGCACAGGACGCTCCAAGAAGGAAGCGGAGCAGCACGCAGCAGCGCAGGCACTTGAACATATCGTCATCCCGAAATCATAACGTACTGAGGGCCGACGCGTTGCTGTCGGCCCGTTTCGCAGAAAGAGCAAAGACCAGCTTGCGGGACGAGGCGTGAAGCCATTGTCAAGGATGGCTGATTTTTGCTCTTTCTATGTCCAGATGGTGAGATTGCGAATGCAAGATAGAGTAACCGCTAAGGATGGGCGATGAGGTTGTACATGAAAGAATACTAGAGGTGAATGAATAAGTATGTTCCTGAAACGGTTGGAACTTGCCGGTTTTAAGTCGTTCGCGGATCGGACGGAGTTGGAGTTTGTTCATGGTATTACAGGTGTGGTTGGTCCGAATGGCAGCGGCAAAAGTAATATATCGGACTCCATCCGTTGGGTGCTCGGTGAACAGAGCGCAAAGTCTCTGCGCGGCGGCAAGATGGAGGATATCATCTTCGCAGGAAGTGATGCTCGCAAGGCGGTTAACTTCGGCGAAGTATCGTTGACATTAGACAATAGTGATGAGTCGCTCCCGCTTGATTTCAATGAGGTAACCGTGACAAGACGGGTGCATCGAAGCGGGGATAGCGAATATTTTATTAATAAGCAGTCCTGCAGGCTCCGTGATATTACAGAATTGTTCATGGATACAGGGATTGGCAAGGAAGCCTATTCGATCATTGGACAAGGCCGCATTGAGGAGATCTTGAGTACACGCTCTGAGGATCGACGCGGGATCTTTGAAGAAGCATCGGGAATTGTTAAGTACAAATCTCGTAAGCGCGATGCGACGAAGAAGCTTGACGATACGGAGAATAACCTGATTCGGATTCATGATCTGATTACAGAGCTTGAAGATCAGATCAATCCTTTGAAGGAGCAATCCGAGAAAGCCCGTCATTACAAGCAGCTTCGCGAATGGCTTCGCAATAAAGAAATTGCTGTGTATGTTCATCAGATTGAACAGCTACATCATAATTGGCAGGAAGCGAATCAGAAGCTTGCTGGGTTGAAGGAAAAGGAATTGTCCTTGTCCACAGTCGTCAGCGAGCATGATGCGAAGCTTGAAGTGCATCGCATCGCACTCCGTAAGATTGAGGAGGACATTGAGAAGCTGCAGGCGACGCTTCTTCACTATAGTGAGGAGTATGAGAAGTGCGAGGGTCAAGGTGAGGTGCTCCGTGAGCGCAAGCGCAATTTGACCTCGAATGAGCAGCAGCTGAAAGTTACTATTGCTCAGACCTCTGAGCGTCTACACTTGAAGCAAGCGGAGCTGCATAGCGTTCGGGACAAGCGTCTCGCTGTTGAAGTTGAGCTGAATGAAGTGCAAGGCTTGATCCAAGCCGAGCAAGAGCGTCTTGTAGGTGTTGCCGGAGGCGCAACTTCCGATGCGGAAGAGTCCTTGAAAGGTCAATTGCTGGAAGTGCTGAACCAGATGGCTCAGCAGCGCAATGACATTCGTTATTATGAGCAGCAGCGTGAAGCGCTTCAGAAGCGGCTCGATAAAATGGCAGCTGCTAGACAGAAGCGTGAGCAGGAGCAGCAGGATTTACGCAAGAAGATGGCGGATACGAATCGTCGAATGGAAACCCTATCAGACGACCTCAATTATATCCGCAATCGATATGCCAAAGAAGGCGAGCAGCTGAAGCAGGATGAGAAGCTGCTTGAGGAAGGTCAACAGGCTATTCGCAAGTGGCAGCAGCGCTACGATTCCTTAATCTCGAGAAGAGATACGATGAAGGAGCTGCAGGATGACCTCGATGGCTTTATGCTAGGCGTCAAAGAAGTGCTGAAAGCCTCTAGACGCAGCCACGGCTTAGCTGGCGTTCATGGCGCTGTAGCAGAGCTGATTACGGTTCCAGAGTATCTGGAGACCGCAATTGAGACCGCGTTGGGACCATCTCTCCAGCATGTCGTTATGGAGAATGAAGCGGTTTCTCGTCAAGCGATTGCCTTTCTAAAGCAAAGACAGCTTGGCCGCGCTACCTTCCTGCCGCTCGATGTCATTCGCAGTCGTACGATGCATGACTCCGATCGACGCACGATCGAGGGAATGGAAGGGTATGTAGGCATTGGGGCTGATCTTGTTGAGACCCAAGCCACCTACAAGCAGATTGTGGGCAGCCTGCTTGGCAATGTCATCATCGCCGAGAAGCTTGAGGATGCAAACCGGATTGCAGCAAAGTTGAACTATCGCTACCGCGTCGTTACGCGTGAGGGCGATGTCGTAAATGCAGGCGGTTCCATGACAGGCGGCAGCTTGAACAAGAAGAGCGCGAACCTGCTTGGGCGAAAACGCCAGTTAGAACAGCTTGAACACGATATCAAGGAAGTGGAGCAGCAGCTGTATAAGCTGACGGATTCCATTGCTGAATTGAAGCAGCGCTGTTCAACAGGCGTGAAACGCCTTGATGATTTGCGCGAGCAAGGGGAGAGCAAACGTCTTACGCAGCAGCAGCTTGCTTCCGAACTAGCACAGCTGGAAAAGGAAGTCAGCCAGCTTGAGCAGGCTGTGGAGCTTGAGAATCAGGAACTGTCAATTGCGAATGAGGAGATGAAGACGCTCGATGCGGGCCGATTAACGGCTGAACATCGCCTCTCTGAGCTTAAAGTAGAGGAAGACAAGCTCCAGGTTGCCATTCAGCATGCGGAATCGAAGCGTAAAGCGAACGAATCTGCGAAGGAAGAGCTTCAATCCCAGCTCACTGACATGAAAGTGCGGCACGGGAAGCTTGACCAAGAGCTGTTCTCCTTGAATGAACAGCAAAAACGTGCAGAGCAGGATTCCAAAAACTATGAGCAGGAATACTCGCATCAAACCCAGTCGCTTATTCAGGTGCAAATTGACTTGGAGACGGTGGAGCGGGAGCTTTTGAAGCAGGTAGAGGATCTCAATCACTTCGGTGCGAAGAAGCAGGAAGCGTCTCAAAGCATGGAGTTCAAGCGTGCTGAACGACTTCAGTTCCAGCAAACACTTGAACTAGCTGAAAGTGATACGAAAGAGCAGCGTACAGAACTAAAGCAAGTGGAAGAAGCGATGCGCCATACGGAGATTCAGTCGAATCGACTGGATGTAGAGCTCGATAATCTTCTGCGAAAGCTGGCAGAAGATTATGAGATTAGCTTTGAGCAGGCGAAGCAGCGCTATGCGCTTCCTGAAGATATTCAGGCAGCGGAGCTCGAAGTACGCAACTTGAAGCGCCAAATCTCTGCCCTCGGCGATGTCAATCTTGGTGCGATCGAGGAATATGAGCGGGTAAACGAACGTTATCAGTATTTAAGCGAACAAAAGAATGACCTGATTGAGGCGAAAACAACCTTGTATGAAGTCATTAAAGAAATGGATGACGAGATGTCCAAACGCTTTAATACGACCTTTGAAGCGATACGCAAGCAATTTGTCGTCGTATTTGCAAAGCTGTTTGGCGGAGGGCGTGCCGATCTTGTCATGGCTGATCCTGATCGGGTGCTGGAGACGGGAATTGATATTGTCGCTCAGCCACCAGGAAAGAAGCTGCAGAATCTACAGCTTCTTTCAGGCGGAGAACGTGCATTAACGGCGATGGCTTTGCTTTTTGCTATTCTGCACGTGAAGCCTGTTCCATTCTGTGTGCTTGATGAGGTTGAAGCAGCCTTGGACGAAGCGAATGTCACACGCTTCGCGCAATATTTGCGCGAATTCTCTGAAGAGACGCAGTTTATTGTCGTCACTCACCGTAAAGGGACGATGGAAGAAGCAGATGTGCTGTATGGCGTAACCATGGAAGAAGGCGGGGTATCGAAGCTCGTATCCGTCAAACTGGAAGATGATGAAGCGATCATTGCGTAGAACGGGGGAAAACCATGAGCTTTTTTAAAAAATTAAAAGAGAGCATTGCAACGAAAACCGAATCGGTAACTTCCAAGTTTAAGGAAGGACTAGAGAAGACAAGAAAAGGCTTCGTAGAAAAGGTTACGGACCTCATTACGCGCCATAAAAAGATCGACGAGGAATTCTATGAGGAATTAGAAGAGATCTTGATTGGTGCGGACGTTGGCGTCAACACGGTGATGAAGCTGATTGATGAACTTCGTGAAGAAGTCCGTAAGCGTCGGATCGAAGATGCAGCTGATCTGCAGCCTGTATTGTCGGAGAAGCTGATTGACCTTCTGCGTGGGGACGAAAATAACGATATTCGACTGAATCCAAGCGGATTGACAGTGATTCTATTCGTTGGCGTTAACGGCGTAGGAAAGACGACGACTATCGGCAAACTTGCACACCGTTACAAGCAGCAGGGCAAAAAAGTACTGATGGCAGCAGGAGATACGTTCCGTGCAGGAGCCATTGAACAACTCGAAGTATGGGGAGAACGCGTTGGTGTTGATGTGATCAAGCATCAGGCTGGTTCTGACCCAGCGGCTGTTATGTTTGATGCGGTGCAGGCAGCGAAGCAGCGCGATGTGGATATTTTGCTGTGTGATACAGCGGGACGACTGCAAAATAAAACGAATTTGATGGAAGAATTGAATAAAATCTTCCGCGTTATTCAACGCGAGGTGCCGGATGCTCCTCATGAGGTGCTGATGGTGCTTGATGCGACCACCGGTCAAAATGCGCTTTCTCAGGCGAAGCTCTTCGGCGAGAAGAGCGGTGTTACAGGTCTTGTCCTTACAAAGCTTGATGGTACAGCAAAAGGCGGTATTGTCATCGCGATTCGTCAAGAGCTGAATCTTCCTGTGAAGTTTGTCGGTCTCGGGGAGAAGATGGACGACCTTCAACAATTCGACTCTGAGCAATTTGTACATGCCCTGTTTGCAGGTCTGATTCAGGACCAGGATAAAGAACAGCAGCAGGCTGAAGCATAAAGAAGAGTCTATACAAGTAGAGCGTCAAAAGGCGCATTCTTATCCTTTTGATCTCAACAACGTTCAACTTTGAATCATAAAAGGACCTCATTCCAACGTGACGTGCACTTATAGAATGACAGTAGAGTAACTATCGGGTTATTCCATGTCTATCTAATGGGCGCACCTCATTTTCTGTCGGAATAGAGGTCCTTTTGCGTATAGAAGGTTTCACCTTATGCTTGATGTGTAAGCTTTTGACCAACTTCGCTTTTAACCATTCAACTTCCTATTGTTGATCACTTGGGTAGGTCTTCTTCAAAAAACGAATCGACTGGGCGATAAGCTCCTTTAGCACCTCGACATCAATATCGTCTACTTTGTTGATATAGACACAAGCTTTCCCGGCAGTATGTTTGCCAAGACTGGCAAGGAGATGATCCCGCTCGCTATCTCCTGTGGCAAAGTATAGGCTTATTTTTGCTTTTCGAGGGGAAAAACCAGCTAAAAAAGCTTCGCCAGAATGTCCGGATGGGTATGTATAGTGATAAGAACCAAATCCAATCATCGTGGTTCCCCACATTTTAGGCTCGTAGCCAGAAGCCTCTGCAAAAATATCGAGTAATCGATAAGCATCTGCTTTCTTTCGCTCGCTTTCGATATTTTCAATAAATTCTAGAACACTTGCATCGGTTTCCTTCGTTTTTAATTCATACATAAGATCCATTCTCCTTTATAAGATGAGTGCATGACTGTCGGATCAAGTCTATTCACTATCAGCTTGCGCATAATGCCTTTAATCTAATCAAACCTTCTCATGTTGATAAAGTCAACGTTACTCCCCACCGCATTATTTTAACCAGAAAACTATGAGAAAGGAGGAGACTCACCGATGCTGATTCGTGGAGCTTGCACCTTTAACCATATTCCTAATGCCGAAGAGAGCAAGCACATCAACCCTCCAAGAATATAAACCATCTGGGCTCCCCACATATCCGCTACACCAGCAGAGAATAGGATGGATAGTCCGAACAAAATCGTGGATAGCGATTGCTGTGCGGCGAAGAGATCAGGCTGCTCGGAGAGCGGTACCAACTGCTGCAAATAAGTACGCTGTGAAATGTCGCGAAGCTGATAGAACGGTCCCATGAACAGCACAAGCGCTAGTGCGACATAGGGGTTATCATTCCATGCGTACAGCAGAACGAGCAATCCGAAGCAGAATGATCCAACAATAATCGATCCTAGGAGGTTACGCTCCATCTTTTTAGAAAGCGGCAGGAGCAGCATTCCCCCCAACAAGGTTCCAATATAAAAAGCCGCATTAATGTATCCCCACCATGCTTCGGTTTGATGCAGGACCTCCTTTACAAAGACAAGCGTTACGGCTCCAATCCATATGCCGCCTGCAATGCCTTCGATGATGTCCATGATCGTGATGATTCGAACACGCGGGTTCTTAAACAAAGTGGAATAGCTGCTCCACCATTTATTTTCTTTATTCGAATTCGATGTGGCAGCATGCTCGATCGTTTGGGAACGAATGCGCAATTGCAAAAGGCTGCTGGCAAGCAATAAAGCGACGCAAAGATACAAGACATGGATCTGGCCCAACTGAGCGATCAAGATGCCTCCAATCGACCAACCGAGCAGGGAAACCATTTGAGAGCCTGTGTTAATCAGGTTGTTGGATCGTAACCATTGCTCTTGAGGCACTATTCTTGGGTACATGGCGCTGGAAGCCGAAGTGGCACATCCACTCACAAAGCCTATAATCGCTGAGCAGATCATCGCCACGATCATTAACCAGACCGGCTTATCATAGACGAGGAGGGTCAGTATCGAAAAGATCAAGCTTAAGATGAAATGCCAATGCTGAAAGGTAAGGGCGACTTGTTGCAAGGGCATTCGTCGATACAAATAAGGTAGGCTCATGCCGCTGACTAAGATTGCTAGTGTTCGGATGAAAGTCACCGCACCAGCCATAAGCGTCGACTCCGTTGCATGATAGAGAAGGGCAATCCAGGTCATCAGCCACAGCGATGTCGCTAATCCTGCCATAGAACGCCCCGTCCATAGGGCATAGAACGTTCGATTCAAGATGTCCATCCTTTCTTTTTACAACCTACTTTTTAAACAAAACGGTTTATTAAATATACGCACCTTTCCTTCTTCTGTCAATTCATAAATGGAAGGTCTTCTGCCATTCGCCAAGTATGAATCATCTGCATATACTGGTATTCCAATTAGGCTGGGCAGGAGCGGAGGGCAGGAGGATGAACATGGATCAACGGGAATGGCGGGAAGAAAAAGCAAATACGTGGTCACACGCGGTGGGGCTGGCTTGCAGCATTGTGGGAAGTTTATTTCTCTTGCTAAAGGTATCAGGAGCTATTGATTGGAAAACATGGCTCGGTGTGTTCTCCTATGCAGGATCCTTGGTGCTTATGTTTACGACCTCAACGTTAATGCACGCACTTCCGAGCGGGGAGAAGAAGGAGCGTTATATAAAGTATGATCACATGGCGATATACATTTGCATTGCAGGGACGTATACTCCATTTCTGCTGCTGAATATGAATACAGCGAACAGCTTGGTTCTCCTTCTTGCGATATGGATCGCTGCGTGTATTGGCGTCGTATGGAAGTATTACTACACAGGACGTTATGTAATATTGTCAACATGCATCTATCTGTTCTTGGGCTGGAGCGCAGTCTTCGTCTGGGAACCGCTGCAAGACTCCCTCACAGGTGCGGGATTAGGCTGGTTGCTTGCCGGAGGGGCGGCCTATAGCATCGGGACGATCTTCTTTCTCTGGAAAAAAATCATGTACCATCATGCCATCTGGCATGTATTTGTCATGTTAGGTGCTGCTTGTCACTATGTGTGTATATGGAACTATGTGTTCATCTAGTTCAGATGAAGTCCAGATCAAGAAGGTCTCGTATTAATCTGACGATTGATCTTAAGTCTTTGGATCTTAAGTCTATGGATCTTAAGTCTATGGATCGTATTAGGCTAAAGTTATTATATCGCCTTTTTACCGGCTAAATAGATGGTGCGCAGCTCCTTGACTTGTTGATGAGACACACGGCCATCTAAGCCTCGAAATAAACTCTTTTCCAGTAATGCCTGCTTCTTCTCCGGATACAGAATCATCTCATTCAGCTGCGAAATGAGCGCCTGCAGCCGTTCCACTTTCTCGATTAACAGCTCACGGTGCTTGACCAACGCTTCGGATTCATTGAACGTACCGTGCTCGATGAGCTCCTTTATTGTAGAAAGCGGCAATTCCAGCTCCCTCATAAGGAGAATATGCTGAAGCAGAGTAAGCTGCTCTTGCTCGTAGTACCGGTATCCGTTATCTCCATAGTAGGCAGGCTTGAGCAGCCCGATCTGATCGTAATAGCGCAAGGTGCGGATGCTGATCCCGGACTGTGATGCTACTTCATTAACGGTATATGCCATAGTCGACCCTCCTTTTCTAGTTCTAGGATAAGGGATGACGCGGGGAGAGAGTCAAGCGCTCCTCTCGTTTTTTGACGAATGATCGAAAAAAATACATTATCGCTCATGTTTCGACAAAGCTTTAGGTCGCAATACCTATTGGGAAAAGATAGCGCTTTCACTATACTGGAATTGTAGTTGATTTTGTATTCATTAGGAGGCGAATGAATGAATCGGAACTTCCCGTTATCGCAAAAGTTTTTGCTCAAAACTTTAAGCGCTATGCTTGGTGCAACAATGCTAACTGCTTCACCAATTGCATCGTTGTCAACGGTGCAAGCGGCAAGCAGTTCGACCCAAGCCGAGGTACAAGCATGGCAGACGAACAAGGCCTATTCTGCTGGGGATATCGTATCTTATGAAGGGAAGATCTATGAAGCGAAGTGGTGGTCCTACAACAGCAGGCCTGACGCCAAAGTAACGAATGAATGGGATACGCCATGGAAGCTCATTGGCGACAGCACAAAGGACACAACACCACCGTCTGCTCCAACTCAACTCATCTCAACCGAACAATCCACCTCTTCGATCACACTCACCTGGACAGCATCGACAGATAATGTAGGAGTCTCCCATTATGATGTATACCGTGATGGCAAGAAAGTAGGCAGTACTATAGCTAAAATCTTTACAGACTATGAATTGGAAGCGGATACAATCCATCAATATGTGATCCAAGCTGTTGATACATCCGGCAATCAGACCGGCAGCGCGGTTCTGCATGCATCTACCAAAGCGGTTCCTGGTCAGGACTTAGGTGTGGGCGAAAGCAGAGTCCTTTCTGATGCTCAGATTGCACAGCTGTGGAACGGCATCAATCCAGCCTTCCTCCCGGACGCTGCTGCTGCTGCGATTCAAACCGCACTGCCAAAGGCTGAATATGAAACGACCTTCCCTTTGCGATACGGTACAGCAGAGTGGGAAGCGATAGCGAAGGGCAAATACTACTATAAGCCGAATCAATCCGATTATTATTCTTACGACAATCTCGTCTCAGCAGTGAGAGAGATGGCAAATATCAAGTACAAAGAGATTATTCGTCAAGGCAACTCCAATGTGAAACAGATCTATCGCCTGGATAAGAAGACAAAGACAGAGACGCTGTTGTATCAAGCGCCTGACTTCAATGATCCGAATATGGCAAGCTTGCCGAAAATGACCCGCATCGTTGATTTTGGCACCTTCTTAAGTGAAGGCTCAAGCAATGATCGTAAGCGTGAGCTTGCAGGCTTCCTGGCCAATATTGCGCATGAGACAGGCGGAGGTTGGGCGACAGCCCCAGGCGGCGAACTTCGTTGGGCCTTGTTCTTCAATGAAGAGCTGAACTATGTGAATACGAACAACATCGGTTATGTCGATGAAGACAACCTATTCTGGAAGCCGGTCCCGGGCAAATCTTATCATGGACGCGGTCCGATTCAGTTAAGCTGGAATTACAATTATGGACTTATTAGTTCAATTGTTTACAGTGACCCTGCCATCCTTCTTCAAGATCCAGACAAAATTACCGCAGACGGCAAGCTCGGTTTTATTACCGCATTGCTGTTCTGGATGACGCCGCAAGATCCGAAGCCATCGAACCATGCCATTATGACAGGTCAATGGGTTCCTACTGCCGAGGAGCTTGCAAAAGGCCTTCTGCCAGGGTTTGGCGCAACGATTATGGTCATTAATGGCGGGCAGGAAGGAAACATGGCCGAGGATGTGCATCCTGTGAAGCGCCGTGTAGCCCATTATCGTGACTTGACGACTCGCATGGGGGCAGATATTACAGGAGAAAAGCTGGATACGGCAGGCATGCAGCCGTTTTAATTGAAACGCGAAGTGAAGTACTATCGTACAGTTTGGCTTAAATGCGCCAATATTCATACTACCGGGATTATTTATCCCTAATCATACCTATATAGGAGGACTGTATTATGTACTTAAAATGTCCTTTTTCCCGATCATTTATTCTTCGCAGTTTAAGCGCGGTACTTGGTGTAACGGTTCTGCTATCAAGCAGCCCGATAGCTATGGCGGCCGGAGAGCCGGCACTAAGCGTACAGAGTGCTGCAACCCAGTCTACTGCCCCTGCGTGGCAAGCTTCCCAAGTTTATGTTAGCGGGGATATTGTATCTCATGAAGGGAAGCTGTTTAAAGCCAAATGGTGGACGCAAGGAGATAATCCTAACGGAGCGCTGAGCAGCGCTGACTCTCCATGGCAGCATATCGGTTCCGATACAGGCGGAGTGACTGACACCACGCCTCCAAGCACGCCTTCTGGCCTTGCCTCAACAGCTCAGGCTTCCTCATCAATCACTCTAACTTGGAATGCAGCAACAGACAATGTGGGCGTGACCCAATATGATATTTATCGAAACAATGTGAAAGTTGGCTTCTCTGCGACGGCTTCTTTCACGGATAATGGTTTGCAGGCCGATACCACTTACACCTATGCGATCATGGCTTTAGATGCTGCTGGTAATGCTTCTACTTTAAGCGCTCCACTTTCCGTCAAGACGGCAGTAAACAATGGAAGCGGGGGACCTTTCCTTCAAGTAGGGCAGAGCCGTGTCATTACTGATGCTCAGATTCAGGCAACTTGGGGAGGCATTGATCCGAACTATCTTCCGTCTCAAGCGGAAGCAGCAGTGACGGCAGCGCTCCCAAAAGCAGACTATGAAGCATTATTCCCGCTTCGCATAGGATCAAGCGAATGGCATACTGTAGCAGCGGGCAAGCCTTATTACAAGCCAAACCAAGTTGACTACTACTCGTATGACAACTTGATCTCTGCTGTTCGGGATACCGCTAATATCAAGTATAAAGAGGTATACCGTGGAGGAAGCACGTGGACGAAGCAAATATGGCGTCTCGACAAAACAGCTAAGACCGAAACGCTATTGTATGAAGAGCCAGAGTTTAATGCGGAATGGAATCTGAATAAGCCTACGACATCGCGTATTGTGGATTTTGGTACCTTCCTTAAAGAAGGTAGTGAAACAAACAAGAAGCGTGAACTGGCAGCTTTCTTGGCCAACATCGCACATGAAACAGGCGGAGGCTGGGAAACAGCGCCAGGCGGCCCATTGCGCTGGGGGTTGTTCTTTAATGAAGAAGTATCTTATATCAATAGCCCGAACATTGGTTATGTGCAAGCCAACAGCGATTATCCTGCCGTAGCCGGCAAATCGTATCATGGCCGGGGACCGATTCAACTAAGCTGGAACTACAATTATGGACTCATTGGTTCTATTATTTTCGGTGATAAAAATGTATTGCTGCAAAATCCAGAAAAAATCACACAAGACGGAAAACTTGGTTTTATGACAGCTATATTGTTCTGGATGACTCCGCAAGATCCGAAACCGTCCTGCCATGATATTATGGTGGGCAACTATGTACCAACTTCTGCGCAATTAGCCAAAGGGCTTGTACCAGGGTTTGGAGCAACCATCATGGTGATTAACGGCGCGTTCGAAGGCAACAAGGACGAAAGCGATATCCGTGTTGGCCGCCGTGTCGGTCATTACCTTGACATTACCGGCCGTGCTGGTGTGAATGTTGAAGGGGAAAAGCTGAATACGCTAGGCATGCAGCCATTTTAATTAGAACACAAGATTCCCAGGGAAATGAAAGTCCTGGGAATCTTTTTTATATGATATTTTGCATCAGACAATAATGTTAAGGTAAAGTGCTTGACATTGTAGATTGAATCGGATATGATAATTGAGGTTGATGGGCTGTAAAGTGTTTTTCCTTGACGAAAGGAGTGGCCCGTTATGAATGATGAACAACTTCTTCAGAAGACCAATCGCATTAACATGCTGTTTGATTTCTATGAGCCGTTGCTCACAGAAAAGCAGCAGACATTTCTTAAGTGCTACTTTCAGGATGATTTCACATTAGGTGAGATCGCACAGGAATTCGGCATAAGCCGTCAGGCCGTGTATGAGCATATTAAGCGGGCGGAGCAGACGCTTGAATCGTATGAGAGCAAGCTAGCGCTGCTTCAGAAGTTTGAAACGCGCACGAAGCTGATGAGTCAGATTGAGCATGCGATAACACATACGCTTAACATACCCGACCCGCAGCGCGCGGAACTGCAGGAGATTATCCGTGAACTGCAGGCGTTGGAATAAGGGAACGGGGTGAATCCATATGGCATTTGAAGGATTGACAAGCCGACTGCAGAATGTATTTGGCAAATTGCGCGGCAAAGGTAAGGTAAGTGAAGATGATGTCAACGAAGCGATGCGAGAAGTTCGACTTGCCCTTCTAGAGGCAGATGTTAACTTCAAGGTCGTAAAGGATTTCATCAGTAAAGTAAAAGAGAAGGCTGTTGGCATTGAAGTAATGAAGAGCTTCACGCCAGGGATGGTCATTATTGATATCGTCAACAAGGAACTAACAGAGTTGATGGGCGGCGAGACGGCAAAGCTTGAAAA
Source organism: Paenibacillus sp. 1001270B_150601_E10 (assembly GCF_015558675.1). Lineage (GTDB taxonomy): Bacteria > Bacillota > Bacilli > Paenibacillales > Paenibacillaceae > Paenibacillus_B. Next base: position 679,303 of record NZ_JADMOL010000002.1, read on the forward strand.
AGCGAACAAGCCTCCAACCGTAATCATGATGGCTGGTCTTCAAGGTGCAGGTAAGACGACGACTTCTGGTAAGCTTGCAAAGCTACTTCAAAAGCAAAACCATAAGCCGCTCCTTGTTGCTGCCGATATTTATCGCCCAGCAGCGATCAAGCAGCTTCAGGTGCTTGGAAGTCAGATTAATGTCCCTGTATTTGCATTAGGTGATCAAGTAAGCCCAGTGGAGATTGCGAAGCAGGCGCTTGAGCATGCGCGCGAGAATCATTTGGATTATGTGATTATTGATACCGCAGGCCGTCTTCATATTGATGAAGCCCTGATGGATGAGCTCAAGCAGGTTCATGCTGCTGTGAATCCAACAGAAGTGCTTCTCGTTGTCGATGCTATGACAGGTCAAGATGCGGTTAACGTGGCAGACAGCTTTAATCAGCAGCTAGCGCTGACCGGGGTTGTCCTCACCAAGCTTGATGGGGATACTCGCGGCGGTGCCGCACTCTCGGTTAAGGCCGTAACAGGCTGCCCGATTAAGTTTGCTGCAACAGGTGAGAAGATCGATTCTCTCGAACCGTTCCACCCGGAACGGATGGCATCTCGAATTCTCGGCATGGGCGACATGCTCTCCTTGATTGAGAAGGCACAGGCTGGCATTGATGCTGATAAAGCAAAGGAAATGGAGATGAAGATGCGCAACGCATCCTTTACCTTCGATGATTTCCTTGAGCAGATGCAGCAGGTGAAGAAGCTTGGACCGATCGATCAGATCCTGGATATGATTCCAGGCATGAATAAGGTGAAGCAGACGCAGAACCTTAAAGTGGATGAGCGTCAGATGGGCCGAATCGAGGCTATCGTTCGTTCGATGACGAATGAAGAGCGTCAAGATCCGGACCTTATCAATCACAGCCGTAGAAAGCGGATTGCCGCAGGAAGCGGTACCCAGTTGTCTGATGTCAATCGTCTCATCAAGCAGTTCGACGAGATGAGAAGAGTAATGAAGCAGTTCTCTGACATGATGGGCCCTAAGGGACCAAAGATGATGAAGTCGATGAAGAGCAGAGCAGGCAAAGGGAACAGATACCCATTCCGCTAATGCTTGATATAGAATTCTCTTAAGGAGGTGAAAGTCGTGGCAGTACGTATTCGTTTGAAACGTATGGGTGCTCATAAAGCTCCATTCTATCGTGTGGTTGTATCGGATTCCCGTTCCCCGCGTGACGGTCGTTTTATCGAGGAAATCGGTTACTATAACCCAGTAGCTCAACCTGCAGTAGTCAACATCGACGAAGAAAAAGCGTTGAAATGGCTGCAAACAGGAGCTCAAGCTTCTGACACTGTTCGTAACTTGCTTAGCCAAGCGGGTGTTATGAAGAAGTTCCATGAATCCAAATTCCAGAAATAATGAATCATCGGAGGGTGAAAGATGGAAAAGTTAGTGTCAGTCATTGCACAGGCTTTGGTCGATCATCCGAATGAGGTCCGTGTGACCACTGTAGAGAAGGAACATGTGGTCGTCTATGAGCTGCATGTTCATCCTGATGATGTCGGTAAAGTGATCGGCAAGCAGGGACGCATTGCAAAGGCGCTTCGTACGGTTGTCACATCGGCAGCCGTGAAGGTTCCTAAACGAGTTGCTGTGGACATTATTTCTTAATAAGTCGAATCGGGGTTAGGATCATATCCTAACCCTTTTTCGTATAATCAGATCTTTTCAAGCTACACTAGTCCCAAGAGGTTTTTGAAGCAATCGGTAGTCAGGAGGGAGTACAAAGGATGGCTAATGCGGAATCCTTATTTACAGTTGGAATCATGGTCAACACTCAAGGTATTCGGGGTGAGGTGAAGATTGTTCCGCATACGGATTTTGCGGAGGAACGCTTTGCGCCAAAGAGCAAGCTTATATTGGTCCATGAAGCAACAAATCAGCAGGTGCCGGTGACCGTTGAGCGTTCACGTTTACATAAAAACATGTATGTCGTGAAGTTTAAGGAATTCGATAACATTAATGAAGTCGAGAAGTATAAAAGCTGGCTGATTAAGATCTCCGCTGAAGAGCGGGAGGAGCTTGAAGAGGGCGAATATTATTACAGCGATATTATCGGCTGTATGGTCGTCACGGAAGATGGCGAGGAGCTTGGTCCAATCAAGGAGATTCTTGCCCCTGGCGCAAACCATGTATGGGTAGTGAAGCTGCCAAAAGGCAAAGAGCTGCTTCTGCCAGTAATTGATCCTGTGATCCTTGATGTAAATGTGGAGGAGAAGAGAGTGACGGTTCACCTTATGGAGGGGCTAATGGAATGAGGATTGATGTCCTTACGCTATTTCCGGAAATGTGTGAAGGTGTATTCTCCTCAAGCATTATGGGACGGGCTCGCGACAAAGGAATCGTGGAGCTGAATGCGCTCAATTTCCGTCAATATTCTACGAATAAGCATGCTACAGTAGATGACTATCCATACGGTGGAGGCGGCGGAATGGTGTTAAAGCCGGAGCCAATCTTTGCAGCGGTGGAACATGTCGTCGAAGAAGCGAAGCTTCAAGGGAAAAAGACGACACCAGAAGATACTGAATCGGTACCCCTACGGAAGCCAAGGGTTATTCTCATGTGCCCTCAAGGCGAAACCTTCACGCAGAAGAAGGCAGAGGAGCTTGCTAAGGAAGATCATTTGATCTTTATATGCGGGCATTATGAAGGCTACGATGAACGTATTCGCGAGTACTTGGTGACAGATGAACTGTCAATCGGAGATTATGTGCTTACAGGAGGAGAACTTCCCGCAATGACGATTGCGGATGCGGTCGTTCGCCTCTTGCCAGGTGTGCTTGGCAATGAGACGTCAGCGGTAACGGACTCCTTCAGCACAGGATTGTTAGAGTATCCTCACTATACAAGACCCGTGGATTTTAGAGGATGGTCGGTGCCTGATGTGCTGATGTCAGGTCATCATGCCAACATAGAGGCTTGGAGAAGGGAACAATCGCTCAAGCGGACGCTGGAGCGCAGACCCGATCTATTATCCAATATCGAGCTTTCCAAGCAGGATCAAGCTGTTCTGAAGCGACTAGCCGAAGAACTTACCAATAAACAGAATGAAGAGAAACGAACCCCCTGATGGAAAAACCAAGTCTTATCGCCCCTTTACGCCTAATGTAGACGAGTGGGAGATGGATAAGACTTGGATGGGGGATATTTTTATTTCATTATGCTTTTGCAGAATCCTCAGCAAGCTCAAATTCAATGATGGTATCGATATCACAAGGCAGCTCGGCGTGAGGGAAGTTTGCAAATAAATAGCCTTTAAAGGCTTCGCCATTCCATGGCGTTGAAATATTGATCTCAGACCCGTCCGCTAAGAGTCTTGCCTGCTTCACGCGTCCCTGCAAGCCTTCGAATGCAGTTGGACCAATTCCTCTCTCCAGTATATGCGCATACAGCTTATTGCCTCGCTGTGTGTAACGTCCCCATTCTGGCTTATCCAAGCTTGCTGCACCGCATCCATATACGCTTCGGCTGTTGCGCTTCATCCAAGCGCCAACATCGCGCAGAATCGCTTGTGAGGGCTCAGGAATCGCTCCACGTGCATCAGGCCCTACATTCAGCAGTAGATTTCCGTTTTTGCTTACACACTCCACGAGACCTCTTACGACCGTTTTCGTGGATTTGTAGTCGTGATCATGGGCATGATAGCCCCAATTCTGATTGAGTGTAATACAGGCCTCCCAAGGAACAGGTTGGCCAAGTTCATTCACGATGCCTTTTGGAGGCAGGATTTGCTCAGGTGATGCAAAGTCTCCTGCATAGCTCTCAGGCTCAGCGGCCAGTACATTCCCGCCTAATCGATTATCGATTAGAATCTGCGGCTGCAGCTGTCTAATCATTGAGACAAGCTCTGTCGCCTTCCATTTCTCTCCCTTCATGTCATCATAGGAAAAATCAAACCACAGCACATCGATTGCTCCATAGTTCGTCAACAGCTCTTTGACCTGTCCATGCATGTAGCTTATGTAACGATCAAATTGATGATCGGCGTCTTTGAACGCCTCATTGCCACGCATTGGGTGGATTCGATCATGATAAGCCGGATAATCAGAATGGTGCCAATCAATAATGGAGTAATACAGCCCAACCTTGAGTCCTTCAGCGCGAAATGCATCTACGTATTCCCGTATCAAGTCACGGTTGGCCTTTGTATGAGTGGCCTTGTAATCCGTCAACTCACTGTCGAACAGGCAGAACCCATCATGATGCTTTGCGGTCATAACGGCATACTTCATGCCCGCTTCTTTCGCAAGTTTTGCCCATTCCTTCGGGTTATAAAGATCAGGGTCGAAGTCATCGAAATAGGGCTGATAATCTTGAATGGACAGCTTCTCGCGATTGCGCACCCATTCGCCTCTCGCAGGAATGGCATATAGTCCCCAATGAATAAACATGCCAAAGCGATCATGATTAAACCATGCCAAACGATCTTGTTCGTGTACGTGTTGAGTCATCGTTTTCCCTCCTATGCAAGTCTGGAATTGATACTCATTATAGAAGGAAGAAGATATAATGAAGATAGTGAGAACTAATCCATTTTTGTACAATACTAAGATAGGATGGGGTTCGGTATGGGCAAGGAGGAACTGCTTCAGCATTATCTAGCACATATGCAGGTTGAAGTGCATGAGATGAATTATACGGAGTGTCCCCCTACATGGAGCGAGATCAACTTCGTTCCAGCGTTCAATCGCATGTATCTGATTGAAGAAGGCGAGGGGAAGATTGAGGTTAACGGAGTAAGCTATTATCCTAGAGCTTGCTACATAGTGCT
>NZ_JADMOL010000002.1:684140-727590 GCF_015558675.1 Paenibacillus sp. 1001270B_150601_E10
GCTATTATCCTAGAGCTTGCGACATAGTGCTGATGCCAGCTAAGGTGAAGCAGTCTTATACAACCATAAGCGCCCAAACGTATTTGAAGTATTGGGTGCATTTTACGGCAATCGTAGGTGACAGGCCTATATTTCAGTTGATCGATACCCCTGTTGTACTTAAACTTTCGTCAACGGCTTATGAGCATGCGCGAGGCTTGATGAGCACATTAAGGGAATGCCATTTGGAGCGATCGTGGATCAGTCCGATTCGCAAGCATGCAGCATTGCTTGAGCTGCTCCATATCTATTTTCAAGCAACAGGTCTTGAGCGTATTCAACTTCGTTCCAAAGATCTGGATAAGCTTAATATCATTCTATCGTACATGGCGGAGAACTTGGATAAGCGGCTGACCATACAGGAGCTTGCGCAGCAGCTCCATCTGCATCCGAATTATTTTATTACATATTTTAAAGAGCATATGGGGGAATCGCCGATTCAGTATATGAATCATATGAAGCTTGAGCATGCGAAGCAGCTGCTGCTGGGCAATACTTTGCATGTGAATGAGATTGCGGAGCGGATTGGGATGGATGCCTATTATTTTTCGAGGATATTCAAAGAATATACGGGGTTCAGCCCTACTGCCTATATGGCATCTAAAATGATACAGAATGGATGAGGGCATCATAATGAGCTTATAACGGCATTAAAAAAGCGATCGATGCCTAAACAAATGGAGCTTCCTTGGTTAAGCGTCGACCGCGTGTTGTTCCTGCCTTAAGAATAATGCGGTGTTCATATTTGGTTTCCTAAAACAACAAAAGCCCTGCCTCTCTTTCGTCCTTGCGGCTCCTTGACCGCGCCAGTGAATCAGTATTACCAATACGTCTAGTTTCAATAAATGGGATTAGACTAAGAATATGAGGAGAAAACTTATTCTTTTCTTTGAGGAACAATCATAGAGGGTGATTCGTTCGTAACGTAAAACATTATATCATATATCTTTTGAAAATGCTAGTTTTCTGAAAAAAGATGAAAAACGAAGACAGGATGCGGATCAAATATTTTCTCTTTTTTGATTGCTAAGGTATAATGTGGTCTATACTAATTAATGTTATATCGAGGGAATAGCATGGATAATCAACTCACAACGGAATCCTGGCTCGCACGAATCAAAAGTGTTGAAGCTGGACTCACAGAAGAATCGAAAGCACTGATGGAAGACTTGCTTGTGGAGATAGAGCAGCTGCAAAAGCAAAATACACAGCTTCGAAAGTCACTAGCGCAGGCTCGACAAAAGTCAAAAATGGCAACAAAATTAAAAGAAGCGTTGTATGAGTAGCATAGAAGCGGGATGCTGATTGGTGAGTGCCTTTTGCGCTCATTTATAAGAAATATTTCTTGTGTTTCTATCATGGCTATGATACAATAACCTTCGTTGTGTGGAATACGGTGGTCCTCTACATACAATGACGATTGCGCATTATGGACGCATTCTGAGATGTACGAACACCTGTGTGGAAGGAGGGAGTCCTAGATGAATATCGTACAAGCGATTACGCAAGAACAACTTCGTAAAGATGTACCAAGCTTCCGTCCTGGTGATACTTTGAAAGTTTATGTAAAAGTTATCGAGGGATCTCGTGAGCGTATCCAGCTTTTCGAAGGTGTTGTTATCAAGCGTCGTGGTGGCGGTATCAGTGAAACGTTTACTGTTCGTAAAATTTCCTACGGTGTAGGTGTTGAGCGTACATTCCCGATTCACTCGCCAAAAATCGATAAAATCGAAGTGGCTCGCCGTGGTAAAGTGCGTCGTGCGAAGCTTTATTATCTTCGTAATCTTCGCGGTAAAGCAGCGAGAATCAAAGAAATCCGTTAATGAAACACCGGGGGCTTGCAGATTGCGCAAGCCCCTTTTGCTATATTGGGCAAAATCGTTTAGTCTATTAGCATGAGTATAGATCTGGATAAATACACATCCTAGGAAGAAGGCGAGGCAGGCTTATGGACAATGAAAGCCAAGTAAGCAATTCAAGCAGTGCGGGATCCTCTGAAAAACAGACGCGAAGCAATAAAAATGAGCTGCTAGAATGGGTAAAAGCCATCGCCGTTGCAGTCGTACTTGTCGTCGTCGTTCGGTGGCTGTTATTTGCACCCTTTATCGTGGATGGGCCATCCATGGAGCCGAACTTCTGGACAGGTGAGCGCCTTATCGTGAACAAGGTTCTTTACAATTTCCGAGAGCCAGAGCGAGGAGAAGTTGTTGTATTCCATGTTCCGCAGGAGAATCGTGATTTGATTAAGCGCGTGATCGGGGTAGCGGGAGACACGATCGAGTACAAAGGCGATGACCTCTTCGTCAATGGCGAGAAGATTGATGAGCCTTACCTGAAGGAAGCACTGGATGAAGCGCATGCTAGAGGCGAATTGTACAACGATCGGGATTACCCGAATGAGATGCAGACCGAGACAAAAGTGCCAGAAGGGCACATTTTTGTGTTAGGGGATCATCGCAACAACAGCACGGACAGCCGTGCGTTAGGATTCATTTCGTTAGAAGATGTCATTGGACGGGCGGATGTTATATTCTGGCCTATTAAAAATATTCAGATCGTGAAGCATCACTGATCGAATACATGACAGCAAGAAAAGCATAACGGGAGGTGATGGCTGTGGCAATTCAATGGTTTCCTGGCCATATGACCAGAGCGAGGAGACAGATTCAAGAGAAGCTGAAGCTGATTGATGTGACGATTGAGCTGCTGGATGCAAGGCTTCCGTTGTCTAGCCGCAATCCGATGATCGATGAGATTCTCGGCAACAAGCCGAGGCTTATTCTGCTTAATAAATCGGATCTTGCGGATCCGGCAATGACTGCAAAGTGGCTAGAGTTCCTTCAAAAAGAAGGGCATAAGGCCATTGCAATTGATGCGTCTACCGGAACCAATGTATCAAGCATTACGATAGAAGCCCGCAAGCTTCTGGAAGAGAAGTTCGCGAAGCAGATGGCAAAGGGCATGAAGCCGCGTGCTGTGCGCGCGCTTATCGTCGGTATTCCGAATGTCGGCAAGTCCACGCTTATTAACAAATTGGCAGGCCGACAAGTGGCTGCAACAGGCGATCGTCCTGGTGTGACAAAAGGACAGCAGTGGATTCGTGTAGGCGATGAGCTGGAACTGCTCGACACACCTGGGATCTTGTGGCCGAGGTTCGAGGATCAGATGGTCGGCTATCGATTGGCTGCTACGGGAGCGATTAAGGATCAGATTCTTAATGTTGAGGATATTGCGTTTTATGCGCTTCGTTACTTGGCGACTCATTACGAAGACCAAGTCAAAACGCGCTTTGAGATTGACGAACTGCCTCCTCATCTTGATGAAGACCCGAATGCCGTCGTTTCCATAATGGAGGACATCGGACGACGTCGGGGCTGTCTTGTAAGCGGCGGCAGAGTGGATCTGGAGAAGGCCTCAGGCATTATTCTTCGAGAGCTTCGCAGCGGCAAGCTTGGACGAATTACTTTCGAGACACCGTAACACTAATTGGCAATGAACACGTTTAAGAAATGCAGCCGCTCGTTCTAAGAAGGAAGGCGGTTGTTTTGCCGCATGATGCATGCTCTGATTCATTTTGAATGGAGCAAGAAGTGTATAGGGCATCGAACCAACCTCTAACCGCAGTCGTAAGTTCTTCGATGCGCGGACGATAGAGGTTTTTTCATGTAAAGGGAACCTTGGGAGGCTTATAGCATGGGGAGAGGTAGCAATAAGGACCAGGTAGAAGTAGATTTGCTTCAGTGGGAAAGAGACCACTGGGAGCAAGGATACGAAGCAATAGCGGGTATCGATGAAGTAGGAAGAGGCTGCTTATTTGGGGATGTTGTAGCGGCAGCTGTGATTATGCCAAAGGGACTTATTCTTGATGGTGTCAACGATTCGAAGAAGCTGACGGAAAAGAAGCGGGATCAGTTGTACGATCAGATCGTGGAGCATGCGATCGCATGGAGTGTTGCCCGGATTGATGCATCTACGATTGACAAGCTAAATATCAAGCAAGCAACTAGAATTGCAATGAAGCAGGCGGTTGAACAGCTTGAACCTGTGCCAGATCTATTATTTGTCGATGCGGAGAAGATTGATCTCCCAATCATGCAGCATTCGATCATAAAAGGGGATGCAACGAGTCAGTCCATCGCTTGTGCCTCCATTATCGCGAAAGTAACACGCGATAGATTGTGTGTAGAGGAGTGGGATCCTCTTTACCCTGAATACGGAATTGCGGTACATAAAGGGTACGGAACGAAGATCCACCGAGAAGCAATCGCTGTACATGGTCCAACGCCAATGCATCGGCGCTCCTTTTTAATAAAGCTGCTGGCTGAGCCGGAGCCTACTTTGTTTTGAAACAGTAGAATTAGGCTGACAAGATGGAGACAATCATTATGAATCTCATATTTGATAAACCTTACAGCATCAGAGTATGAAGCTCTTTGAAAGATTGAGAGCTTGGAATAGATGCGAATAGGACGTAAGAGCGCTAGGAAATCACTCCTGGCGCTTTTTTTGTTTAGCGTAATACGGAAGCGAAAGATAAAAAAAATGGATGCTCTTATGTGCTGACAGAAATTACTTCTAGGACTAGCAGGCTCAGCATGCTAATATAGTTTTTGTTCTCCTAAAGAATACATATGTCCTTTATGAAGGGACATTGACTATGAATTGTCCGCTAGAGACGAGAAAGGGTAAGACAACATGAGAAAAGTGGGCTTGTTTATGAGAATTATAATCGCGATCGCGCTGGGGGGAGGCATAGGAGCTGCTGCACCTGCGTGGTTCATTCGCATTTTTTCAACCTTCAATGACATTTTTGGCAGCTTCCTTGCTTTTTGTATCCCTTTGATCATTATGGCGTTTATTATTCCTGGCATCGGGGAATTGGGAAAAGGAGCGGGCAAACTGCTTGGAGCCACGACCTTCATTGTGTATGTGTCAACTTGTGCAGCCGGAATGCTCGCCCTATTCGTTGCAAAAACAGGATTCCAGACGCTGCTGTCGCCTTCTCTGCTTAACGAGGTCGGCAACCCCGGTGATTCTCTGTTAAAAAGTTATTTTACGATAGAGATGCCGCCTATTTTTAATGTAATGACTGCTTTGCTGTTTGCCTTCTTGCTTGGTATTGGTATTGCCTCTACTAAGGCCGATCAGCTAATGAACATATCCCTTGAATTCAAATCAATCATTAGCAAGGTCATCTCCGTTGTTATCATTCCGATGCTTCCGTTTCACATAATGGGAATCTTTATGAATATGACGCAAGCAGGAGCTGTCGCGCTAATTCTTCAAGTTTTTATTAAGGTTTTTGCTGCGATCCTACTTATGCATGTTATCATGCTTATCCTGCAATATTCGGTTGCCGGTGCAATGAATAGAAAAAACCCGTTTAAGATGATGAAAACGATGATTCCAGCCTATATGACGGCTCTTGGAACACAGTCCTCAGCTGCAACAATACCCATTACGCTAAAGCAGGTGAAGAAGCTTGGAACGGATGAAGACATTGCCGACTTTGCAGTACCCCTTTGTGCAACCATTCATATCGCGGGGTCTGCGATTACGCTGACATCCGTTGCTTCCGTGATCCTTCTGCTTCATGGTGAAGCACTGACATGGTCGCAATTGATTCCGTTCATTCTCATGCTTGGCGTAACGATGATCGCTGCGCCGAGTGTCCCTGGTGGAGGGGTAATGGCAACCCTCGGATTATTTCAAACGATGCTTGGCTTCGACGAAGCCATGATCAGCTTAGCGATTGCGATGTATGTTGCACAGGATAGCTTTGGGACGGCTGCCAATGTGACTGGGGATGGTGCGATCGCCCAGATGCTGCATGCGATCAAAAATCGATCATTTGGCAATAGACAGATGGATCACCAGAGTTAGTTGAATGCGATAAGGCACTTCTGTAGAGGGGTGTCTTTTTTTATTGGGGCTGTACTGTCAGTAGAACGGGACAAAAGCTGGACCAGCAATATACAGGAGCGAGGCATACATCATTTCGTGATTAATGAACATGTGCGAACGCATTGATTTTTAAATGTCAATATAGGAATATTTGTGTCGAATGAAGAAGTGTATCAAGTAGAGAAATTGCAGGTTAGGAGAGAGAAACATGCCAAATGTACTGTCCAAACTGCTCTGGTTGATCGGAGCTGTTCTGATGATTTGGGTCAATAATGAAGTATTAAGCTTCAGCAAGCTATTGTCTCAGCAGACAAATGAAAGTATTTATGGAATCGCAGGGACATGGCTTGTCGCCTTTTGGTCGGGTGCCTATCTCGTCTTGCTAGGGGGATTAAAGCGAAGAAGGCCGCTGAATAAGCCGATGTTCTTTCTAGTCTTTCTTCCGTGCTTGATTGTATCCATACTGCCATATACGCATGCATATCTTCCTTTTGGAGGGACGTTTTTTCATCAGCTCATGTTAAGTTCCTTTCATATGATCTTTTTTAGTGTGGCAAGCGGCTTTGCCTTCATGTTGAGTCTATGCAAGTTCCAGCCATAATCGTTGTTCGTGCTGGTAATTCGATATTCAATAAAAAAGGGAATAAGCCCTTTTCTTCGTTTCTTCGGTTCAAACTCTGTTCCAGTTGGCCGATAAACAAAGTATAGAAACGTCACGGTTCGGGGGAATAGACATTGAACATTACAAGTATGGTACGGGGGATGATCGGAGAGGCAAAGCCAGGCGATGTTCGTGCCTTGGAGTTGAAGCAAGGGCAGGTTGTAAGAGGAGTCGTGCTGCAGGCCGAGGAGGGCAGTCAGGAAGCGGTTGTTCAAATCAATGGTGTCCCGGTAAAGGCGGTCTTGGAATCGCCGCTTAAGCCAGGTCAATCGATGCTGCTTCAAGTACAAGGCCAACAACAGGATGGAATGATTCTCTTGAAGCCTACAGGCGAGAATAGGAGTCAGGCTTCATTAAGCGTAGCCGATGCCATTAAGATGTCCGGCTTGCCAGATGAGCCATGGGTAAGGTCTTTGTTTGCAGAATTAAAGCGCAGTGGAGTGGACATTACGCCAGAGGTGGTCGCAAAGCTGACGAAGGCCATGACCATGGTGCCCGCAGGCAAATCGCTTGAGGAGTGGATGCAGACAGCGATGGTCGCCCTTAAGCGTCAATTGCCTCTTACGGCAGAGTCTCTGCGGGGGTTGCAGCAAATTATGCACGGCAAGCCGCTCCATCAGCTGCTGCAGCAGTTTTTGCAAGCTACGAAGTCAGCGCAGGCACTGATGCCGTCTCCTTCAAACGGCGGAATTGGAACTACATCTACGAATGCGCAGGCGATTGTTCAAAGTCCTATGCAGCAGGCCCAGCAGCTGATTCAGACGCTGCTTAGTGCGATGCCCTCAGCGGTTGGCGATTCATCCGTGGAGAGCATGAGCGCTTTGCGTCAACCTGGGACAGCGCTTGCTGCGGGGCAGGTGCCAAGAGAGGCAGTCAGCCAACCTATGGGGAAGCAGGAGAACTTGTCACAGCCACTGCTTTCTTCAACTGGAGGTAATCAGGCAGAAGGCCAACGTACCAGCCTTTCGGCTTCGAGTTCGCCGCTTCAAAACTTGAATGCAACGAAAGATAGCGGTGTATTAGGGACCGAATCTATTAATCGTCCGTTGGCAAGCTCCGCTGAAGATACGATGCAAGCTTCGAATACACAGCAAAAAGGCTCTTTGGAAACAGCTGCTTCACAAACAACACGTGGGCAAGGACAAGCCATAAGCGGAGAGCATGCCTCTTCATGGGTCGGCAAGCTGCTTCAAGCGTTGGGCGTTAACCATGAGCATCAGGTGCGAATAGAAATAGTGAAATCTTTTCCAAGTCAGGCAACTACAACTGCTGCTCATGGTGAAGCAAGAGCAGATGCTGATGCTTCTGGTGCGCGTTCGATTGGAGCGAACCAAACGTCCGTTCAAGCTTCGCAGTCTACGATCACACGGATTCCAGAGCCTCTTCATCAGCAAGCATCGATGCCGCCTAATGCTGTGAACAGCCTTCAAACGGCGATGAACAGCACTTCGCCGGAGCAAGGTGTGGAAACGATTAAAAGCACTTTGCTTCAGCTGCTGCAAAGCGACGCCCTTCCGTCAAGTGTTCGTGAGGCGGCTCAATCGATCGTATCCCATATTACCGGCCAGCAGCTTCTGTTAAGCAGTGATCGTAGTCTGCCATTCGCTCATATCAGCTTGTTTGTTCCGTTAGTTACGCCAGATGGCGAGCAGACGGCTGCTGTTCATATTCAAGCTCGTCAAGGAAAGAAAGGGGAGCTTGACGCTGCGAACTGCCGATTATGGTTTGATCTCGATTTGCGTGCGCTTGGGAGAACGGTTGTAGATGTAAATGTCGTGGAGAAAATGGTTGCGCTGAATATTCATCACGCTGATGAGAACGTAAGAAATTGGCTTGAGCCTTATCGAGAAGAGATTGATGGAGCTTTGGGTCAGATAGGCTATCAGTTGTCTGCTTTTCGTACGATGCCTATTGATGAGGAATCAGCTCAATCACCGGTAAAGCAAGCGCTCGACGATTACACCCTTGCGCCTTACAAAGGGGTGGATGTACGGATATGACAACTACAAAAAGGGAAGAAGTCGAAGCGGGTAAGCATAAACGAGCGCGTGCGGTTGCCCTTTCCTATAAGCCGGAACAGCAAATAGCACCTGTTGTGGTTGCTAAGGGCCAAGGGCTTGTTGCCGAACAAATCGTAGATTTGGCGAAGGAGAATGGGGTCCCTATTCAAGAGGACGCATCACTCGTTGAAGTGCTGTCTAAGATTGATCTTGACCAACAAATCCCAGCCGAGCTTTATCATCTTGTGGCAGAGGTGCTCACCTTCATTTATCGGTCCGATCAGCGAGCAGCAAAAGGCTGGATGACGGAGAAATGAACATAGTATCATTGAAAGGTTAGCAAAGATATGTCCGCTTATTCATGGATTAGAAGGACCTGAAGGAGGTTTAGGTATCATGGGATCATCCCGAAAGGCTCATTATGATCATGGACATAAGCCCCGCACAAGGAAGAATCGTGTCGAGAAAGGACGGTTTGCAGAAGAAGCTGTTTACCGCTATGTGACGGAGAAGTGTGGGTGGACGGTTATCGAGCGCAATTGGCGCTGCAAAGCAGGGGAAGTCGACCTAATTGCCCAGGATGGGGATTGGATCGTCTTTATCGAAGTTCGCAGCAGGTCGGTAACAGGTGCAAGATTCGGAACTGCAAGAGAGGCCATTGATGCTAGAAAGCAAATGCAGGTAAGGACTGTTGCTGCACAATACCTCTACTTCAAGCGGTTAGCACAGTCTAGGGTTCGTTGTGATGCTGCACTGGTTACTCTGGGTGGTGAAGCTGTTGGTGAGAGCGATTCTTTCAGTATTGATTACATTCAGCATGCCTTTTAAGAAGGGTTAATCGAGGCATTGATAAACTTAAAAATCTAGAAGCTGCTTCGCACGTAATTTTTCTTTAAAAGAGAACAATAATAGATATAGCATAGATACACCCAAATTATAGAGCATATAGGCTGATTTTATTGAAAATGAAGCATAAAGATCTCACGAGGGAGAAAGAAATCATTACGATATCGGTTGAAAATGATTCAGATAAGCGGAACAATTCTTAATCGTTATAGAGAATATACATGCAATAGAGCAAGCCCTTCAATTTCTAGCAAGAAAATTGAAGGGCCTTTTTTCCATGCAAATAGGGGCAAAGCTTCTAAGATGGAATGATACACAAGGGCAGGAAAAACGTGATTGGTATCATAAACAGCGCACCCGTTTCCTCGTTACCAATTAGTAAGAATCCGTGCGAGGAGCTCGATCCATGCTGCGGTAACGAATCGCTTCTGCTAAATGAGGGATATCGATCACTTCCTCTTGTGCAACATCAGCAATGGTGCGTGCCAGCTTAAGCAACCGATCATGTGCGCGAATGCTTAAGCCAAGCTGATCATAGACCGAACTAAGAAGCTTGTTTGCCTCTTCAGTCAGGGGACAGAATTTGCGAAGCCATGATCCGCTTAGCTCGCTATTGAACTGGAGAGGGAGTTCTTTATAACGCTCAGATTGAATGTGATGCGCCTTCAAGACATCACGACGCATGTCAGATGATCCGATTGCTGGACCCTCCCATTCTTGTGCGGGAGCTCTTGGGACTTCTAGTTGAAGATCAATCCGATCAAGAAGTGGGCCAGACAGGCGAGAACGATATCTAGCAAGTCTCGCTGGCGTGCACCGGCAAACTTGATGCGAGGCCCCATCGAAGCCACAAGGACAGGGGTTCATGGAAGCGGCCAGCATCAGATGGGCAGGGAATTGAAAGACTGCACGTGCTCTTCCTATCGTGACAAAACGGTCCTCAAGCGGCTGCCGAAGCACCTCCAGCGCTTGACGTGGAAATTCTGGCAGCTCATCGAGAAAGAGCACACCGCGATGGGAGAGACTGACTTCGCCAGGCTTAGGAATCGAACCGCCACCAATCAATCCTGCCTGCGAGATCGAATGGTGCGGACTTCGAAAAGGACGGGTTCGCAGCAGTCCGCTGCGATTACGCTCCCATTTTCCCGATACGCTATAGATCTTGGACACTTCAAGAGCCTCTTCCTCGGATAAAGGAGGCAAAATAGTCGGGAGACGACGGATAAGCATGGTCTTACCGGTGCCTGGCGGTCCGCTGAGTAGTACATTATGCATGCCTGCGGCGGCAATCGTCATCGCCCGCTTAGCATGAGCTTGTCCCCTTACATCTGCATAATCCTCAAGGAACATATCGCTGTTAGGCGCACTGCTTTCTGATGAATCCATCATTTTATGATAACGCAGGGCTTCAAGCATTGATCGTGTATCCTCTTCCGTTGAACAAGGCTTCAGTTCCGCTAGATTCGCAATGCCGTATATAGAAACCCCTTCAATAAGCGAGGCCTCTTCCATATTGCCCCTTGGAACGAGGATATCCGTAATTCCCTGCCTCTTCGCCTCATCGACCATCGACAAAATGCCGGGAACCGAACGGGTGGATCCATCAAGTGACAGCTCGCCGACGATGAGCATCGATTCAAAGGGCACGGGATAGACTTGGCCGCTAGTCATAAGCAAAGACAAGGCTACCGCCAGATCAAAGGAGGCTCCTTCCTTGCGTAGATCTGCTGGGGCAAGGTTGATCGTAATTCGCTCAAGCGGGAATAGGAAGCCGCAGTTGCGGATGGCGCTTCGAACGCGATCAATGGATTCTCTTACGGCTGCGTCAGGCAGACCGACCAGGCTTACTTGGGGCAGTCCCGGGGAAATATCCGTTTCAATCTGAATCATCTTCCCGTCAATCCCATATACATTCGCGCTTAACGCACGTCCATACATAAAAATAACACCTCTTCTCTCACAATGTCACGGTGATAAGCGTGATCACGTTGAAGAAAGGTGCTTCCTTATCTATCACATGAAACTTTAAGAAGATTATATGAAATGGGGGATTAACGCGTCAAGTGAAATGAATCATCTCAGATTGAGATGAAACCCATATCAAACAAATGTACTTATTTTCCAATTAATTGCGTCTCTTGGAGCGATAAACATGATACAATGTCTTCGGATTGGTTTAATTTTCCGTGAAGATGATAGTTGATGTCGAGTTTCGCCGTTCGATCTGTCATCACACGTCGACTCTGTCAAGCATAGCTTGCACAATTTGCAGGCTACTGGACTCGCAGCTGATTTGCGAATGCCGTTGAGGGCTGCAACGACTTGGCGAACCATTTCGCTTAGGTATTTCGGAAGCGGTTACTTTATGTCGCATTTTGTAAGTTACAGCGCATTGCGAAACGTCCAGCATCACGTCAGTTTACCTTAATAGGCTAACGATCGGATAGGGGGAAGCGCAATGAATATCCATGAATATCAAGGTAAGGAAGTATTGAAACAATACGGTGTCGTTGTTCCAAATGGTAAGGTTGCTTACAATGTGGACGAGGCCGTAGCAGCAGCTGAGGAACTTGGTTCTCCTGTTGTTGTGGTTAAAGCGCAGATCCACGCAGGCGGACGCGGTAAAGCGGGCGGAGTGAAGGTTGCGAAAAGTGTGGATGAGGTTCGCGCCTATGCACAGGAGCTTCTTGGCAAAGTGCTTGTTACGCACCAAACGGGTCCTGAAGGGAAGGAAATCAAGCGTCTACTTATAGAGCAAGGCTGTGATATTCGCAAGGAATATTACGTTGGTCTTGTCGTAGACCGTGCTACAGGCCGCGTCGTGATGATGGCTTCTGAAGAAGGCGGAACAGAGATTGAAGAGGTAGCAGCAAAGACACCTGAGAAGATCATTAAAGAAATCGTAGATCCTGCCATCGGTCTTCAAACGTTCCAAGCGCGTCGATTGGCATATGCAATTAATATTCCGAATGAGCTCGTTAAAGCAGCGAAGCTGATGATGTCCCTATATCAAGCTTTTGTTGACAAGGATTGCTCCATCGCTGAGATTAACCCGCTTGTTGTTACAGGCGAAGGCGACGTTATGGCGCTTGATGCAAAGCTGAACTTTGATTCCAACGCATTGTTCCGTCATAAGGACATTCAAGCCCTTCGTGATTTCGATGAGGAAGATGAGAAGGAAATTGAAGCATCCAAGTACGACCTTAGCTATATTGCGCTTGATGGCAACATTGGCTGCATGGTTAATGGCGCGGGTCTTGCAATGGCGACAATGGACATTATCAAATATTATGGCGGCGAGCCGGCCAACTTCCTTGATGTAGGCGGCGGTGCTACGACTGAGAAAGTAACCGAAGCCTTCAAGATCATTTTGTCTGATGAAAACGTAAAAGGCATCTTCGTTAATATTTTCGGCGGAATTATGCGATGTGATGTGATTGCCAACGGTGTTGTAGAGGCAGCGAAGGAAGTAGGACTCGATCGTCCTCTCGTTGTACGCCTTGAAGGCACGAATGTTGAGATTGGCAAGCGCATCCTGAATGAATCAGGTCTGAACATTGTATCAGCAGATTCCATGGCAGATGGCGCACAAAAGATTGTCGCATTGGTTCAATAATCTGGCGAATGAGGAGATGAATATGCGATGAGCATCTTAATTAATAAAGATACAAAGGTCATTACACAAGGAATTACGGGCGCAACAGGATTGTTCCACGCGAAGGGTGCACTTGATTATGGCACACAGATGGTTGGCGGTGTAACACCTGGCAAAGGCGGTCAATCCGTAGACATTACACTTGAGAACGGCAAGCTTGTATCCTTGCCGATCTTCAACACGGTTGTTGAAGCGAAGCAAGCGACAGGCGCTACAGCGACTGTTATCTATGTGGCTCCTCCATTTGCAGCGGATGCGATTATTGAAGCTGTTGATGCAGATCTTGATCTCGTTATCTGCATCACGGAAGGCATTCCGGTTATGGACATGATTAAGGTGAAGCGCTATATGGAAGGCAAGCGCACGATTCTTGTTGGTCCTAACTGTCCGGGCGTAATTACACCAGGCGAGTGCAAGATCGGCATTATGCCGGGTTATATCCATACTCCAGGACATGTCGGAGTCGTCTCCCGCAGTGGAACATTGACCTATGAAGCTGTACATCAATTATCCACTCGCGGCATTGGTCAATCTACGGCTGTAGGCATTGGCGGAGATCCTGTAAAAGGAATGGAATTCATTGATGTATTGAGCCAATTCAATGAAGATCCTGACACCTATGCCGTTATCATGATTGGTGAGATCGGTGGTACGGCAGAGGAAGAAGCGGCAGAATGGATCAAAGCAAACATGAAGAAGCCAGTTGTCGGCTTCATCGGCGGAGCAACAGCTCCTCCAGGCAAGCGCATGGGCCATGCTGGAGCTATTATTTCCGGTGGAAAAGGCACAGCGGCAGAAAAGATTGCAAAGCTTCAGGAGTGCGGCGTTCAAGTAGCGCCTACACCTTCTGAGATGGGTTCAACACTGGTTAAAGTTTTGGAAGAGCAAGGAATTTTGGAGAAGTGCATTACCCATCAGCATGCATAATCATATCGTTCAAGGTAAGCAACCTTTCGACATATTTGTTGAGAGGTTGCTTTTTTATTTTATAGATTACTTTTGCTAAGAAGATATAGGACTGCAATCTAGCGTTATTTTAAAAGCAGAAGAGTAGGGGAGTCACGAGAAATGTAGCCATTTTAAAAAGGAATCGCTTGCAATCTATGAAAGAGTAAAGCACAATAGGGGAAGCGATCTCAAACGCTTTCCTTCTATTATATATGTGGACGTAGGAGGAAAAGATATGAGCACGTGGAATGTAAAACAATGTTTGGTTGGACTCCATCATATTCGGGGGATTGGCTGGCATACGATTCAACTATGCAGCAGCTTAATTGGCTTAGAAAGTATGCAGGATTGGCTCGATCGCAGTGCAGCTGACTGGCAGAGCGTTGGCTTTAAGCCTACAGTCGCAGGTCGACTTGCACAAGGCTTTACAGCTGAACGCTTGAACTTTTTTTTAGAGACAACGTATAATTCGGGTGTAGAATGGATTACGCTTATGGATGATGAATATCCAGCATACTTGAAGGAGACGCCTGAGCCTCCTTGGGTGTTGTATGGAATGGGAAGTTGGAAGGTCCTTGAACAGCCCTGTATGGCCATTGTAGGCACAAGACACTGCACAGCGTATGGACGCAAGGTTGCACATCGGTTTGGTAAGGAGCTCGCGGAAGAAGGAATGGCAGTCGTAAGCGGGCTTGCACGAGGGATAGATGCGGCTGCTCATGAAGGCGCTCTCACTTCGGGATCGACAATTGCGGTATTGGGCTCGCCTTGCCAGAACGTCTATCCGCCAGAGCATCACCAGTTAGCTCACAAGATCGCACAATCCGGCTTGGTCATTTCAGAATCGCCGTTAGGAACAGCTTCGCATCCAGGGCTATTTCCGAGGCGCAACCGTATTATCGCTGGATTATCCTTAGGTACCGTCGTGGTAGAGTCCGCCGATCGCGGTGGAGCTATGATTACAGCAGGGCTTGCACTCGAGTTGTCTAGAGAGGTGTTTGCAGTGCCAGGTCCTATCTCGTCACCGAAGTCGGATGGTACGCTTAGACTTATTCGAGAAGGTGCGATTGCAGTTGGATCGGTCGAACATGTGATGAAGGAAATAAGAGGTCAGTTGACAACACGGCCTCGAACAGACAATAATGAAACGGTCATGAATCATTCAGAAACCGTTCCGTTATCTGAGCAGGAACAAAGCGTTTTACACTTACTAGAAGCAGATGATATGACGTTTGATGAATTGTTAATGAAAACCGAGTTGCCATTTGCGCAACTACATCATATTTTGTTATCCTTACAGTTACACAATAGAATCCAGGAGCGTCCAGGGGGCGTGTATGGATCGATATGGACGTAAGGTTGTTGGAGAGGAGGAACGCCTATGGCGGATTCACTAGTGATTGTAGAGTCACCTGCCAAGGCCAAGACAATTGGCAAGTATTTAGGCAGTAAATATATTGTGAAAGCATCTATGGGCCATGTGCGTGATCTACCTAAAAGTCAGATTGGGGTAGACGTAGAACAGAACTTCGAGCCGAAGTATATTACGATTAGAGGTAAAGGATCGGTACTGAAGGAACTCAAGGATGCAAGCAAAAAAGTAAAGAAAATTTATCTCGCAGCTGACCCCGATCGCGAGGGAGAAGCGATTGCATGGCATCTTGCCCATGTACTGGATCTTGATGAGAACGCACAATGTCGAGTTGTATTTAACGAGATTACGAAGCAAGCGGTGAAGGATGCGTTCAAGACACCGCGTCAAATAAATATGGACCTCGTGCATGCTCAACAAGCGAGACGTATCCTTGACCGTTTGGTCGGTTACAAGATCAGCCCATTGCTGTGGAAGAAAGTAAAGAAGGGATTGTCCGCTGGACGCGTACAATCTGTGTCTGTGAAGCTCATCATTGATCGCGAAAACGAGATCAATGCATTCATTCCTGAAGAGTACTGGACCATTACCGCACAGCTTGAAAGCGGGAAGGCGACTTTTGATGCAAAGTTCTATGCTTTAAACGGCGCGAAAAAAGAACTTGGATCGGAAGCTGAAGTTGAAGAGGTGCTTCAAGCGATCAAGTCTCAAAACTTCGTGGTGCAGGAAGTAAAGGAAAAAGAGCGCCTGCGTCATCCATCGCCTCCTTTTACGACGAGTTCCATGCAGCAGGAGGCTGCGCGCAAGCTGAATTACAGAGCATCGAAGACCATGTCCGTTGCACAGCAGCTGTATGAGGGTGTCGAATTAGGAAAAGAAGGTACAGTCGGTTTGATTACTTATATGCGTACCGACTCTACTAGAATCTCACCAACGGCTCAAGAAGAGGCAAAGGGCTATATTGACGAGAAATACGGTAGCGACTTTGTTCCAGAGACGCCAAGACAGTACTCGAAGAAGGCGGCAAATGCACAAGATGCGCATGAAGCGATTCGACCAACTTCGATTTTTAGAGATCCTGAGACCGTTAAGCCTTACTTATCGCGTGATCAGCTTCGCCTATATAAGCTGATATGGGAGCGATTTGTTTCAAGCCAGATGACATCAGCGGTTATGGACACAATGACCATCGATCTCAAGGCTGGAGAAGCCGTATTCCGTGCAAATGGCTCTAAAATCCGTTTTCCAGGTTTCATGAAGGTATATGTTGAGGGTAATGATGATGGTACGGTTGAAAGCGACAAGCTGCTTCCGCCTCTTTCAGTAGGGGATACACTAAAGCAGCAGGAGATTGAACCGAAACAGCATTTCACGCAGCCACCGCCGCGATATACAGAAGCAAGGCTCGTAAAGACGATGGAGGAGCTCGGTATTGGTCGACCAAGTACATATGCTCCGACTTTGGAAACGATCCAAAAGCGCGGATATGTTGCGATCGAAGAGAAGAAGTTTGTCCCTACAGAGCTTGGCGAGCTGGTTATCCAGCTTATGGAGGAGTTCTTCCCAGAGATATTAGACGTAGAGTTTACAGCTCATATGGAAGACGATCTTGACCATGTAGAAGAGGGAACTGAAGACTGGCATCAAGTGCTTGGTCATTTCTATGAGTCCTTTGAGAAGCGTCTTGAGGTTGCTGAAGAAGAGATGAAAGAGATCGAGATCGAAGATGAAGTATCGGATGAGATCTGTGAGAAGTGTGGAAGACACTTTGTCTATAAAATGGGGCGCTTCGGCAAGTTCTTGGCATGCTCTGGCTTTCCGGATTGCCGTAACACGCGTCCGATTGTTAAGGATACTGGCGTTGCCTGTCCGAAGTGTAAAGAAGGCAAGCTGGTGGAACGTCGCAGCAAGAAAGGTAGAATATTCTACGGCTGCGATCAATATCCTACTTGTGATTACGTGATGTGGGATAAACCATCGACGAAGCCTTGTCCGAATTGCGGCAGTCTCATGATTGAAAAGCGAAGCAAGCAAGGCACCAAACTGCAGTGCACGCAATGTGATCATAACGAAATGAATGAAGCAGAAGATGATGAATAAGATTGGCTAGCACGACCAGAAGGCTGGCTATCCGTAACTTGTATGATATTGAGGGGGAACCACAAGGATGAATCAGCCTAGAGTGACTGTCATTGGTGCAGGTCTTGCTGGGAGCGAGGCGGCTTGGCAAATCGCTGAGCGAGGTGTACCTGTAACCTTATATGAAATGAGACCTGTTAGAAAGACGCCTGCACATCATACGGATCAATTTGCTGAGCTGGTGTGCAGCAACAGTCTTCGTGCAAATGGACTGACGAATGCAGTAGGTGTGCTTAAGGAAGAGATGCGCATGATGAACTCACTCATCATGTATGCTGCTGATAAACATGCTGTTCCAGCAGGCGGAGCTCTTGCCGTTGACCGAGAAGGCTTCTCTCAAGAGGTAACAGATCAATTGAAGAACCATCCGTTGGTTGAGGTTCGCCATGAGGAAATGACAAAGATTCCAGAAGAGGGCATCACGATTATAGCGACGGGTCCATTGACCTCGCCAGACTTGTCTGAGCAGATTAAAGCGCTGATGGGTGAAGAATATTTTTATTTTTATGATGCTGCTGCTCCTATTGTGGAGAAAGACACCATAGATATGAATAAGGTGTATTTAGCTTCTCGCTATGATAAGGGAGAGGCTGCATATTTGAACTGCCCGATGACAGAAGAGGAGTTCAACGCCTTCTATGATGCTCTTATCACGGCAGAAACAGCCGAGCTCAAGGAATTTGAGAAAGAAATTTACTTTGAAGGCTGCATGCCGATCGAAGTGATGATGAAGCGCGGTAAGCAGACGGCTCTGTTTGGACCTATGAAGCCTGTTGGACTTCCTGATCCAAAAACAGGAAAGACGCCTTTTGCGGTTATCCAGCTTCGTCAAGACAACGCAGCGGGAACGCTCTATAACATTGTCGGCTTCCAAACGCATTTGAAGTGGGGCGAGCAAAAGCGTGTATTTCAGATGATTCCTGGTCTTGAGAATGCCGAGTTTGTTCGCTATGGTGTTATGCACCGGAATACGTTCATTAACTCACCTAAGCTTCTTGAGCCAACGTATCAGCTGCGTGGACGTTCCAGCTTATTCTTTGCTGGTCAGATGACAGGCGTAGAGGGCTATGTGGAATCAGCGGCATCTGGATTAATTGCGGGCGTTAATGCTGCTCTCACAGCACTTGAAGTAGATCCAATAACGTTCCCTCATGAAACAACGCTTGGAAGCATGGCAAACTATATTACGACTGCGGATTCAAAGCATTTTCAACCGATGAATGCTAACTTTGGCTTGTTCCCACCGTTAGAGAAGCGCATTCGCAATAAGAAGGAAAAAAATGAGGCAATCGCTCAGCGTGCTATTGATGAGCTGCGTGCCTTTATTGAATCTGGTGCAACGAAAAGCTCTTAATTACGTATTGAAGAAGCAGCCGGGTAAACCCGCTGTTTCTTTTCCATTTTTTATAGGAGGGTGTGGCTCATATGGAAATGCAATTTCATGCAACAACGATCTGTGCAATTCGACATAATGGTCGAGGTGCCATTGCTGGAGACGGTCAAGTTACTTTTGGCAACAGTGTAGTGATGAAGCAGCATGCAAAGAAAGTACGCAGACTCTATCGGGGGCAGGTGCTTGCTGGTTTTGCTGGTTCCGTTGCTGATGCGATTACCCTTTTTGAAAAGTTCGAGGGCAAGCTTGAAGAGCATCATGGCAACCTGCAGCGTGCGGCTGTAGAGCTTGCCAAGGAATGGCGCAAAGACCGTGTGCTTCAGAAGCTGGAAGCACTCATGATCGTCATGGATACGAATCACATGCTGCTGATCTCAGGCGGCGGTGAAATCATCGAGCCGGATGACGATATTCTTGCTATCGGTTCAGGCGGTAACTTTGCGCTGTCTGCAGCAAGAGCGCTGAAGCGCCACGCGCAAAACTTAAGTGCGAAGGAAATGGCAGAGGCTTCGTTGCAGGTAGCATCTGAAATTTGCGTATATACGAATAATAACTTGGTTGTAGAAGAGCTTTAATGGATCGCCAATCATGTGAAATATGGAGGGATTAAGATGAGTCAACAAGCTTGGACGCCTAGACAAATTGTTGCAGAACTTGATAAATACATTGTAGGCCAAAAGAATGCGAAGCGGTCAGTTGCTGTTGCACTGCGGAACCGCTACCGCCGCAGTTTGCTTGATGAGTCGATTCAAGATGAGATCGTTCCTAAAAATATCTTGATGATCGGTCCTACTGGTGTCGGTAAGACGGAGATTGCAAGACGCCTTGCAAAGCTTGTGAAGGCGCCATTTGTAAAAGTAGAAGCAACAAAGTTCACAGAAGTGGGATACGTAGGTCGTGATGTGGAATCCATGGTTCGCGATCTGATCGAGACCTCTATCCGTATGGTGAAGCTTGAGCGCACAGAAAAGGTGCAGGACAAAGCGGAAGAACAGGCCAATGAGCGGCTAGTAGAGCTGCTTGTACCGTCTCCTTCGAGTGCAAAGCAGCAGCGCAATCCGTTTGAGATGCTGTTTGGCTCCAATAATCAAAATGACGATACGAAAGAAGAGCCTGAGCAGGATGCCAATCTTCAGGAGCGTCGTCGCAAGGTTCGCTTTGATCTGCTTTCCGGCAAGCTGGAAGAAGATATTGTCGAGATCGATGTTGAAGAAGCCACTCCGAATATGTTTGACATGTTTGCGGGGCAAGGTAATGACCAAATGGGCATCAATATGCAAGAAATGCTCGGAAGCCTCATGCCAAAGCGGACGAAAAAGCGTAAACTAACGATTAAGGAAGCGCGTAAAGTATTAACACAAGAAGAAGCTAGCAAGCTGATTGATATGGATGATGTGATCCAAGAATCAGTGCGAAGAGCAGAGCAATCTGGTATTATTTTCATCGATGAGATCGATAAGATAGCCGTTGGCACTAGAGGATCTGGGCCTGATGTATCTCGCGAAGGAGTTCAAAGGGACATTCTTCCTATTGTTGAAGGATCCACCATCATGACCAAATATGGACCGGTCAAAACTGATTACGTCCTGTTTATTGCTGCAGGTGCGTTTCATATTGCGAAGCCATCAGACCTCATTCCTGAGCTTCAAGGACGTTTCCCGATCCGTGTAGAGCTTACGAGTCTTTCTGTTGGCGATTTCATCTCGATCTTAACAGAGCCCGAGAATGCGATTACGAAGCAATATGTGGATCTATTGCGAACGGAAGGCTTGGAATTGGAATTCTCAACAGGTGCGATTGAAGAAATTGCCAAAATTGCTCAGACTGTGAATCAAAATATGGAAAATATCGGTGCGCGGCGTCTTCATACCATCATGGAGAAGCTACTGGAGGATCTTTCCTTTGAAGCACCTGAGTTGAATTTGCCACAATTCACCATTACGCCTGAGTATGTCAGAGAAAAACTCGCAGACATTTCTCAAGATCGTGATTTAAGTCAGTATATTTTATAGTTTACAGAAAGTATAATCTGTAAATAAATACTAAATAACTGTAATATAATGGTTAAATTTTAAAAAAGTCCAGTCTTTTCGCTGAAAAGATAGGGCTTTTTTCTTATTGTATTCTTCTAGAAAGTTTAAGATGATAAAGATACCATAGGTGAGAAAAATGTTGGATTTTGATGGGTGAAATTCTCGAATATGAAGGAGATTTTGGTTAAAACGACAAAATGAACCTTAAACCTTCATGACTGCCATTATGAAACTGACGAAATTTGTCGAATGAAGCAGGAGAATTTCGAAGCATGTAGAACTGATAATACGGGGATGGTTTAAGAAAGTGAGGAAAGTGAAGTGAACCTGCTAGGTGGAGTACATGTTAAGCAGCTAGAGGGGGCTTTACAGGCTGCTTCTACTCGTCAGAATGTCATATCTAACAATTTGGCCAATGTAGATACGCCCCATTATAAGCGCAGCGAGGTGCAGTTTGAATCCTTGCTTCGTGAGCAGTTGACCGGTGGCACATTAGCTGGCAAGCGTACGAATGAGAAACATATTCCTATAGGGCCTAATCAATCGGCGGTTCCCGAATGGAAAACCGTTACGGATCAGTCGACGGTTATGGGTAACAATGGGAACAACGTCAATGTTGATGTGGAAATGGCCAATCAAGCTGAGAATCAGCTTCGATACTATACATACATTGGGCAAATCAATCACCATATCAATATGATGCGTACGGCTATTGACGTCAGGAGGTAACAACTAAATGAACATAAGTAACAGCTTTCACATTAGTGCTTCCGGGCTAACGGCGCAAAGGCTTCGCATGGATGTCATCTCGGCGAACATCGCGAATGCAGAAACGACCCGTGCCTCGATGGTAGACGGGCAATTCGTTCCATATCGTAGACAAACGGTTGTTATGTCAGAGTCCAAAGGAAGCTTTCAAGATACACTGCAAAGAGCCATGAGCGGACAGGGGAGTCCGCAAGGCGTGAAGGTGTCTAAGATTCAGGAAGATCAAACACCATTCAAGCTGGTTTATCAGCCATCGCATCCTGATGCGGATGAGAACGGGTATGTTCAAATGCCAAATGTAGACATGGCAAAAGAGCAAATAGACTTTATCGTTGCTTCTCGCTCCTATGAGGCAAACGTTACGGCTTTGAACGCTTCTAAAGCGATGATAATGAAAGCGTTAGAAATTGGTAAAGGCTAGACTCTTGAACAAATCAGTGAATATGTGTGTCTTAGAAATCTAGAAACGAAAGGGTGTCCCTTTACATGATTTTAAACTCGACTCTTCCCGTTGAAACCTCGAATTTTGCATCTGCTTCAACAGCCATTAATAGAACTCCTTCAGAAATTACTAAGTCTTTCAGCTCCTTTCTATCAGATGCAATAACTCAAGTTGATGCACAAGAACAGCAAGTACAAACTTTAAACGAAAAATTTATGCTTGGTGAGGTTAATGTTGATGAACTTATGGTCGCCTCGGAACGCGCGTTATTAAGTTTGCAACTAACCACTCAGGTGCGTAATAAAGCGATCGAAGCGTATCAAGAAATTATGCGCATGCAAATGTAATAACAACAGGTTTGATTCGTTCTGGTGGGGTGACAAGCATTGAATGAAAAATTAGCACAGTACCGGGAACGAGGCACTCAGTACTGGAATCAGTTCAGCAAAAAGCAAAAGTGGCTTTTGCTGGGAACACTTATGTTCTTAATTGCTACAATTAGTGTCGTTACATATCAATTATCGAAAACAGACTACGAACTTGCCTTTAAAGACCTTAATGCAAGCGATGCAGCTGGAATTATTGAATATTTGAACGGAAACGCAATTCCCTATCAATTAAGCTCAGATGGAACAAGTATTTCTGTGCCTGCCGCGCAAGCTTCTAAAGTTCGTGTTGATGTAGGTGCACAGGGAATCGTCAAAAACGGCTCTATCGGCTTTGATTCATTTGGCAATGAAGGTCTGATGAGCGGAATGACAGATAATGTATTTGACGTTCGTTACAAAGACGCACTAAACGGTGAGATTGAACGCATGCTGCGACAAATGCAAGGCGTACAGGATGCACAGGTGCTGGTGAATCTCCCTCGCGAGACTGTATTTTCGAATGAACTAGGTGAAGAGGCGTCCGCTTCTGTCATTCTGAAGTTCAAGCCAGGATATGCACCTAACCAGCAAGTGGTAGACAGCTATTATAACTTGGTTAAATCGGCTGTTCCGAATCTCCCGGTTGAAAATATTACACTGACAAGCGACGAAGGTCCTCTTTATGCGACAGACTCCCCAGGCTCGACAGCCAACGGACTTTCAAGCACGGTGGAAGAGCAGCTCGTCATACAGCGTCGCTATGAGCGTGATCTAAGCGAAAAAATTCGCAACTATCTCACCAGTGTTGTTAAGTCTGACCAAGTGAACGTCCTCGTCTCGGCGAATCTCAACTTTGATAAAGTGAATAAAGAAGAAAACCTTGTTACTCCAGTTGATACGGAGAACATGAAAGGGATCGAGATCAGCGCTCAAGAACTACAGGAATCATTCAGTGGTTCTAATGGAGCAGACGGTGGAGTTGCTGGAGCGGGTGATCAAGACGTAGTGAACTATCCTGGTGCAGGCGGTTCTGGCAACAGTACGTCAGAGAAAACGCAATCGACGAAAAATTATGAAGTCAATCGAATTAAAAATGTAATTCAAGCTAGCCCTTACGCCGTACAGGATGTAACGATTCATGCATCTGTACAAGCTGACAATATGGATGATGCGAAGATTCAAAGCATCGAGAAGGTGCTGCGCTCTATCGCATCTGCACAATTAAAGCAATCAGGCACTACTATTAGTGACGCAGAGTTAGAACAGAAAGTTTCTGTCATTGCTCAAAATGAGACTAATGAAGGAATGCTTAATGCGACTTCCATCCCAACTTGGGTATGGTATGGTGCTGGAGGCCTTGCTCTTCTGTTAATAGGTGGAGGTACAGCGTACCTAATCAGCCGTCGTCGCAAGAAAGCTGAAGAGGATGAATTCGATGAGGATCTGCCTCTTATGACGACGACTCATGTTGAGCTACCTTCTATCGATTTGGAACATACCACTAATGAGAATCAAGTTCGCAAGCAATTGGAAGCATTGGCGAAGAAGAAGCCAGAGGAATTTGTTAATTTGCTGCGCACTTGGTTAGCAGACGATTCGAGGTGAGTATAGATGGCACGACCATCTCAAGGGTTAACGGGACGGCAGAAGGCAGCGATCTTGCTCATTTCGCTTGGACCAGAAGTATCTGCTCAAATCTTTAAACATTTAAGAGATGAAGAGATTGAGCAGCTAACCTTAGAAATTGCTAATGTTCGCAAGGTGGATTCTGCTGAGAAAGATGCAGTATTAAGTGATTTTCATCAAATCTGCCTGGCTCAAGAGTACATTTCGCAGGGCGGTATCGCTTATGCGAAAGAAATTCTTGAAAAAGCGCTTGGCTCTAGTAAAGCGGTTGACATCATCAATCGATTAACAGCCACGCTGCAAGTAAGACCTTTTGATTTTGCTAGAAAAGCAGATGCTCTGCAGATTCTTAACTTTATTCAAAATGAAAGTGCGCAAACCATTGCGCTTGTCCTTTCATATTTGCAGCAAGAGCAGGCTTCACAGATCCTATCTTCGCTTCCACCAGAGAAGCAAGCAGACGTCGCTAGACGCGTTGCGCTAATGGACAGCACCTCACCAGAGGTTATCAGTCAAGTAGAAGCTGTGCTCGAGCAGAAGCTGTCTGCTACTGTTACGCAGGATTATACTAGTGCAGGCGGCATCGAATCTATCGTTGGCATCTTGAATGGGGTCGACCGCGGTACAGAACGTACCATTTTGGATTCCTTAGAGATTCAAGATCCTGAGCTTGCAGAAGAGATTAAGAAACGGATGTTTGTCTTTGAAGACATCGTTAATATCGATAATCGTTCCATTCAGCGAATTATTCGTGATGTGGAAAATGCGGATCTTCAACTTGCGCTTAAAGTCGCAAGCGAGGAAGTTCGTAATGCGGTCTTCAGGAATATGTCTAAGCGTATGGCGGATACGTTCCGCGAAGAGATGGAGTTTATGGGTCCAGTAAGGCTGCGTGACGTTGAGGAAGCTCAGACTCGCATTGTTGCTATTATCCGCAGACTGGAAGAGTCTGGAGAAATCATAATCGCACGCGGTGGAGGAGACGATATCGTTGTCTAATATCATCAAATCTACACATTATGTCCCCGTTGAACAGATGCGGATGCTTGAGGCTGTAAGAAAACATCAAGAGCGCGTTCAAGAAGAAGTGATGCTTGAAGAGCGCAAGCCTTTAACCGAAGAAGGTCTATTAGAGCAGGATAAAGAGCTCGCTGAGCTCAGAAACACAATCTTGAAGGATGCCCAGGCGATCGCAGAACAGCAAGTTAAAGAAGCTGGGCTTGCGGCTGAGCAATGCTTGGAAGACGCACAGCAGCAAATTCAAAGCTGGTGGGAAGAGCGTCGTGCCGAAGATGAGGCCGTTCGAGAGCGGGTGCAGGCAGAAGCCTATCATGAAGGACATAGTGCTGGCATTGCTCAAGCAGAGCAGGATATTCAGGCTGCTTATGAGTCGCGAGTTAAAGAATCTGAACAATTGCTTATGCAGGCCTATACAGCGAAGGAACAAATTATCCAAGAAGCCGAGCCGTTTGTCGTGACCGTTAGCTGCGCCATTGCGGAGAAAATAATCGGCACACAGCTGTCGATTGATCCAGACCTTGTGCTCCAGTTGGTTCGCAAGCAGCTTGCACGCAAGCGCGAAAGCGGGGTAATCACGCTATGTGTATCTCCACAGCAATTCAGCTTTATGCAAGCGGCTAGGGAAGAATTAAGCCTCGTCATTGATTCCCAAGCGGAACTGCAGATCATACCTGATGCAAGTGTAAGAGACCATGGCTGTGTGATTCGATCTTCTTTAGGGAGCATTGATGCGCGAATCGAGACACAGCTTGAAGAAGTGAAGAAGGCATTGCTTCAGGTGGCTCATCAGCAAGAGGGAGAGGTAAGTGATGAAGGCTGATCACAAGGTCATCTGGGACCCGCTGAAATACACCGACTATTTGCAGCACATTGATCCTGTTCGGGTAAACGGTAAAGTAACGCAGGTTATCGGCTTGACCGTAGAGTCAGAAGGACCAGATGCTAGCATTGGAGAGGTATGTTACATCTACCCTACTAAGGGGCAGACGCCGCTCTTGGCCGAGGTCGTAGGATTTCGTGATAACAAAGTGCTTCTTATGCCGCTAGGTGAGCTGCAAGATATCGGGCCAGGTTGCGATGTAGTCGGTACAGGCAAGCCGTTAACGGTTCAAGTCGGTTCAGAGCTCTTGGGCAAGGTGCTTAATGGACTGGGACAGCCACTGGATGGATCGTTTCTTCCAACTAGAATGGCTAAATATTCAACTTCGGCAACTCCATCTAATCCGCTAAAGCGTCCTCGTGTTAAAGAGCCGCTAGGCGTAGGTGTAAGAGCAATTGATGGGTTGCTTACGATAGGCAACGGTCAGCGGGTTGGTATTTTTGCTGGTTCGGGTGTTGGTAAGAGTACACTGCTTGGAATGATTGCTAGAAATACAGCAGCTGATGTGAATGTCATTGCACTTATTGGCGAACGGGGAAGAGAAGTGCTCGAGTTCATAGAGCGAGATCTTGGTCCTGAAGGCTTGGCACGTTCTATTGTTATTGTTGCTACTTCGGATCAACCTGCGCTTGTACGAATTAAAGGTGCGGTAATCGCAACAACAATCGCAGAGTATTTTCGTGATCGCGGCATGAATGTCATGCTGATGATGGACTCGGTGACGCGATATGCGATGGCGATGCGCGAAGTCGGATTGGCAATTGGTGAACCGCCAGCAACGAGAGGCTATACGCCTTCTGTATTTGCAAGTCTACCCAAGCTTCTTGAACGAAGCGGCACTGGCCCAGCAGGTTCGATTACAGCCTTTTACACCGTGCTGGTAGATGGCGATGACATGAATGAACCGATTGCCGATGCGGTTCGAGGCATCCTCGATGGGCATATCGTGTTGAATCGAAGCATCGCTCACAAAGGGCATTACCCAGCAATCGATGTCCTTGCAAGCGTGAGCCGGGTTATGAAGGACATTGTGCCAGAAGAGCAGCAGCTAGCAGCTGAGCGCTTGAAGCGACTGCTAGCCTTATATAAAGAATCGGAAGATTTAATTAACATAGGAGCCTATCAGCATGGCTCCAACCCAGCAATTGACGAAGCCATTCAAGCCATGGAAGCCATTAATAGCTTTACGCAGCAAAGAGTGACGGAATCAGCAACGTATGAAGAGACCATAAATCGCCTTATGATTGAATTTTCAGGGAGATGATTAAGACATGCGAGGCTTTCACTATACCTTTCAGAAGGTTCTAGATTTGAAAACCAATACGAAAAAACAGTCTGAATGGGTATTATCTCAAGCCATTGGACATCTTCAATCGGAAGAGACTCGGGTGGCAAGCATACAAGAGGAACGTCAACAACTCGCCGATAAGCTTCAAGATTTATGTGCGACCTGCGCTCCAGTCAAAGAAATCATGGCGTTGCAGGAGTATATCGGATATTTGGATCAAGAGCTGCTGAACGGTTTTGAGCGTGTGAAGCGAGCAGAAGTGCAGGTTCAAGAGAAGCAGGCCCATCTGTTTGAATGTGTCTCAGATGAGAAGTTATGGCTAAAAGCTAGGGAGAAAGCGCAATTCGCATTTCAACAAGAAGTCCTTCGTGCTGAACAGATTGAGATGGATGAAATGGCTACCGTCCGTTATCATATGGCTGCTCGTTAACGAAGCGTATACGGGTAATGCAGGAGGGGATGGCAGTGGCTAAAGATTTATTAGAAGAAAAAGAAGAGGATCAGCCCTATACGAAATTTGAACGATTTTTATTTTTTGCGACACCGATTATTTTTTTAGTCGTGCTTCTGGTCGTGCTTTTGTTTGTGTTCAGTTCCAATTGGCGCACTCAAATGCTTGATATTGTAGAAAAAGTTCCGATCGTAAACAAGTGGCTGCCTGATCAGGATTCGAAAACAACAGGCTCGAAAGATAAAAAAGAACCGGAAAAGGATACAGCGAAAGAAGTCGAGGATCTTAAGGCTTTGTTAGCTTCAAAGGATAATGACCTTCGTGTGCTTGCAGACAAGCGCACAGAGCTTGAAGGGCAAGTGAAGGATTTGTCCAAGCAATTGGAAGAAACGAAGAAAAAAGATGAGACTGAACGTACAAACAAGGAAGAGTACGAGAAGCAAGTGAAAGATTTGGCGAATATGTATGCAAGCATGATGCCAAGTAAAGCTGCGCCGATCATGGAGAATTTGACCATGGATGAGCTTGTGCTTGTATTCAATGCGATGAAAAATGACGATCGGGTCAAGATTCTTGAAAAAATGAATCCAAAGATTGCGGCAGAAGCCTCCATTCGCTTAAAGGATGTTAAGCCTTCAGAGAGCCAGGCGATCGCTGCATTGCAATCTCGACTTCAGAAGATGGAGAATGAGAAGACGCCGAGCACGGGGCTAGATAAGGCACAAATTAATCGGACCTTTGCCAGTATGACACCAAAGAGCGGTGCAGAAATTCTTCTAGAGACTGCTAAAATAAGTCAAGACAAAGTGCTTTCCATCTTAAATGCGGTAGAAGATTCAACCCGCTCAAAGCTTATCGATGCGATGACTCAGATCGATAATGCAGCTACGGCTAAGATCGTTGCAAAGCTTTTCCCGTAATGTTCGTCAAGGGATTACCTTCTCAGAAAGGAGGTGAAAACATGAATATTGGGATGATTATGTCGACACAACCGGCAAATGCAACTGCCCAAGCCACGAAGAAGTCTGCCTCTGATGGAAATGGCCCGTTTCTTTCGACACTTAATCAGCTTATGGGCGAGTCAACAGAAACGACAACTGGAGCGAATGTTCTCCCTTTCTGGTTTGCGGAGAGTGAGACATCTTTAGATCAGATGCTTGGTGGTTCATCGGAATTGTTGGAAGCTTTAGAACAGCTGCTGACGCTTCAGCCGGAACAGATGGAAGACCAGCTTGCGAATAATCCTGAGCTTCTTCAAATGGTACAGGCATGGATTCAGCAAGCAGCAGCCTTTCTTCAATCACAAGGATCAGAAACGGCTACAGTTGAGCAGCAAACGGCCATTCAAATGCTTACTGAAGAGCCGCAAACGGTTATGCTTGTCGTTCGTGATCAGTTTGAACAGATTAAGCAGCTGGTTAAAACAAATGCTCCGCTTGAGACGCAGCAAGCTAAGCTTGTATCTGCAGAAGGGCAGAAGCTAATACAGCAGCTCGACACGCTCATTACACAAATCGCGAGTAAAGAAGCGAGGCCAGTTGTTCACCCAACACACGTGACAAACCCTACCCACCCGTCAGCTAATCAAGTGATGCCTGAGATCACGACGCGTCCAATGGTACAAACTGTCACGACAGATGTTGAACAGCTTCGTGCAGCGAAATCCGTGCATGTTGTGAATGAAGGAATGACGTCGACAGCTGATGACGGTCAAGTCACGAATCAAGTCATGACTGCAGGTCAATTTGCCCTGAGAGCTGAAGGAACTGGAGCACCGAAGACAGCAGTACCGATTCAAGCCAGTCATTTCTCTCAGGAGATGTCTACTTTTGTCGTGAAACAGCTGGCATTCACGACTCAAGAAGGTGTGTCACAGGCGAAGATTACATTGTATCCTGAACACCTTGGTCAAGTGGATGTGCGTTTGACCATGCAGCATGGACAGTTGATCGCTCATTTTATCACAGAGCACGCAGCAGCTAAAGATATAATCGATCAGCAGCTATCCATGCTTAGAAGCGCATTGCAATCTCAAGGGATCCAGGTTGATAAATTGGAAGTTTCTCAGCAGGTGACTCAGACGACTTCTTCTACGCTGTCCTCGAATATGTTCCATGGGGAGAGACAATCGAATCCTCAAGGACAATCTTCTCAGGGATCATCTTCTAACGGATCGGCCATTGTCGATGAGCATGGGGAGATGCTGGAGGTTGATGCAGTAGAGGAGTCAAGTGTTAGACGTACAGCGATGGGATCATCATTTGAAGCAAGCATATAATCATGCAGTGGATAGAAGGAGGTGTGAATGAAGATGTCCGCAAATGCAGGAATTACGAATAATCTCTTATGGCCGAACTACAGCAAGGAGAACCTGGACAAGGTTAAACCAACGGGTGCAGAGAAGACGCTTGATAAAGACGACTTTCTACACATATTAATTACCCAGCTGGCGAATCAGGATCCGATGCAGCCAATGGAGGATAAAGAGTTCATTGCACAGATGGCTCAATTCACCTCTGTAGAGCTGTTAAATGGAATATCAACGCAGCTGCAGGCGATGAACCAGTCGCTTGGCATGTCGTCGTCTCTCATCGGCAAGGAAGTGTCTTGGCTTGGACCGGGCGAAGCTGGAGCAGATGGAAGTACGATTCCTGTTGTTTATTCGGGAGTGGTGGATTCCATTATCATACGTCAAGGCGTCAGCTATGCAAAGATAGGCGATAATGAAATTGCGCTAACTGATATTATGGAGATCAGAAACCCTGGAACAGGGGAATCGGGTTCTGAGGGAAGTGAGTCTGAATCCGAGTCAGGCAATGAAGCTGGCAGCGAAGTTGGTGAGCAGGCATGAGAACGAACTTCCACTTGGGCGGATTAAGGCCACAGGCTCCCGTTCAACCTGTTCAGTCCCAAAAGCAGTCAGTAAAGGAAACGGTCTCAGCAGAACAGCAAGTTCCATTCAAAGAGTTATTTGACCGGGAATTAAAACGAACAGATGGCGTACAATTCAGTCATCATGCATCCCAGCGCATTCAAGAGAGAGGAATGAACCTCACTCCTGAAGTGATGAGCAAGATCAACGCGGCTGTGGAGCAAGCTGCTGCTAAAGGCTCGAAGCAGTCTCTAGTGTTAATGAATAATGCAGCTTATATCGTGAATGTACCGTCTCGGACAATCATTACAGCACTGGATCAGCCCTTTCAGCAAGGGCATCTATTCACAGCGATAGACAGCGCGGTCTGTATTGAATAAACGTTGCAAAGTATATGGCTGGACCACGACGGAGGCCATCGTCCATGGACCGATTGAAGTGGACGCTTATCCCAATATTACGGAGGTTGAAGAACAATGATTCGTTCCATGTATTCAGGTGTATCTGGTATGCGCGGTTTTCAAACCAAGCTTGACGTCATTGGCAACAACATCGCGAACGTAAATACAACAGGCTTTAAAGCAGGACGTGTAATGTTCAAGGACATCATGAGTCAAACCATGTCTGGCGCAACTGCAGCAGCGGATGGTCAGGCCGGTGTGAACCCCATGCAAGTGGGTCTAGGGGTTCAAATTGGTTCCATTGACACGGTTCATACAGGCGGCAGTGCAATGACGACAAACCGCCCTCTTGACCTGCGTATTGATGGA
This sequence comes from Paenibacillus sp. 1001270B_150601_E10, assembly GCF_015558675.1. Lineage (GTDB taxonomy): Bacteria > Bacillota > Bacilli > Paenibacillales > Paenibacillaceae > Paenibacillus_B. The sequence continues at coordinate 715,616 of NZ_JADMOL010000002.1, forward strand.
GATGGATTCTTTACCGTGATCCTTAGCGAGGATCAAGAGGTTCCTTTCTTGACTCGAGCAGGAGACTTCCATCTTGATGCGGCAAGACAGTTGGTTACTTCTGATGGTCTATTCGTGACAGATAACGGCGGTGCGCCGATTGTTCTTGATGAGGATGTCACTTCATTTACGATCTCTCAAACAGGTGAAATTATCGCTACAACTTCTGACGGTGTGACAGAAGGAACCGGCATTCAGCTGGGTATTGGCAAGGTCGTGAACCCAGAGGGCCTTGAGAAGATGGGTGGCAACTTGTACCGTCTTACACCAAACGCCAACGAAGACGGTGAGTTTGAATACGTGACAGCTAATGATGCGGAAGTAGGCACAGGCGCTATCGTATCTGGACAGCTTGAGATGTCCAATGTCGATTTGACATCGGAGTTTGCTGAAATGATCGTTGCACAGCGTGGTTTTCAAGCGAACTCACGAATTATTACGACTTCTGATGAAGTGCTTCAAGAGGTTGTAAACCTGAAGCGCTAATCATGAAGCTAGGCCGTAACTAAGCTTGCAATACGGTTTACCGTTCTTGGACAGTCTTGTCACAGACTGTCCAAGGATGGTTACAAGGGGGATAAGTCGATGGTGGAAGTAACAAGATTGAATGGCTCGAAATTGTGGGTTAATGCTCTCCATATTGAATTAGTCGAGGAAACCCCTGATACATATATCACCTTATACAATGGTAAAAAGGTTATCGTTCGAGAGCCTGCCTCAGAGGTTATTCGTCAAGTTACAGCATATTTACAGACAATTGGTGCGCTTGCTGGAACGATGAAGCTGCATACAACGGAGGAACAGTCATGAAACGAATGCTGCCATGGTTAATCACGATGCTACTCGCAATGACGCTGATCGTCCTAATCGTGATTATGCTTATGAACACAACGGGCAACAGCCCAAGCTCAGGCGAAGCCGCCCAAGGCGTTGAGGCCAATGTTAAGCGCCTGACTGCTGATGAGATTATTGAAGTGACAAGCACAATGAGCGACATCACGACGAATCTCGCCAATCAGGATCAAATCGTAAGAATCGCATTTGCCTTCCAGCTTGACAGCAAGAAGACAAAAGCTGAATTCGATAAGATCATGGACATTAAGGTAAAGCCGATTATCCTTAAAACCTTGGCGGATACCACAAGAGAAGATCTTCAGGGTACAAAAGGCCAAGATCAATTGTGTGACAAGCTTGTAGAGCGGATCAACAAGATGCTTCCATCAGGCAAAGTCATTCAGATTGATATTACGGATTATGTTTTAAGCCCAATGAGATGATTTTATTACATGTAGACGTTGATTCCTGTAAGGGGGGTGAAACGATTGGTTGACGTTTTATCGCAAAACGAGATTGATGCCTTGTTAGCTGCATTGTCATCAGGTGAAATGGATGCAGATGAGCTGAAAAAGGAAGAGACGACAAAGAAAGTCCGTTCCTACGATTTCAAGCGTGCAGTTCGATTCTCGAAGGACCATATTCGGACACTCACACGTATCCATGAGAACTTCGCAAGGTATTTGACAACCTATTTTTCAGCGCAGCTTCGTACTTTTGTTCAGATTAACGTCGTGCAAGTGGAACAGCTGCCCTATGATGAATTTATCCGTTCAATTCCGAAAATGACGGTACTGAATATATTTGAAGCCGAACCCTTAAAAGGAAGAATGGTACTGGAAGTCAATCCGAACGTAGCACTGGCTATGCTTGATCGCATGCTTGGTGGAGCGGGTATTGCTCCGTCCAAAATGCAGGGCTTTACGGAGATCGAGACAACGGTAATGGAGCGAGTGTTCAGCCGTGCGTTTGATAGTTTGCAAGAGGCGTGGAAGACGGTTATTGATATTCGCCCAAGACTTGAAAGCTTCGAGACCAACCCGCAATTCATGCAGATTGTGTCCCCGAATGAAACGATTGCCTTGATCTCGCTTAGCACGAAGATCGGAGACACGTCAGGAATGATTAACTTGTGTATTCCGCACGTTGTGATCGAGCCGATTATGCATAAGCTGTCTGCACACCATTGGTTTGTGTCTGAGAAGAAGAAAAGCGAGCCTATTGAAGTCGATATGCTGAAGCAGCGGCTGGAGAAAGCGAAGCTGCCTATCATTGCAGAGCTAGGCTGTGCAACGATTACGGTACAAGAAATGATACAGCTCTCTATTGGTGATGTCATCCCGCTGGATAAAAAGGTAGGCGAAGGACTTGGCATTCGAATCGGGGAACGATTGAAATATGTTGCAGCACCTGGGAATGTCAAAGATCGAATGGCAGTTCAAATTGAGCGAGTGATAGATGAGGGAGTGGAAGAGTATGACGAGTAAGGAATACTTGTCTCAGGAAGAGATCGATGCATTGCTGAAAAAATCCGGAGAAGACTCGGTAGAAACAACACCAGCTCCTTCGATCGATAAATACCTGAACCCAATGGAGATCGACGCGCTGGGAGAGATCGGCAATATAACATTCGGTAGTGCAGCAACAGCGCTCTCTACTTTGCTCGGTCGAAAAGTAGACATTACGACTCCAGTAATCAGACTGTTGCAAAAGGACAGCTTGGAGGCGGAATTCCCGCGACCGCATGTCGCTGTACATGTTCACTATGTGGATGGATTTGAAGGGGTTAATTCACTCGTTATCAAGACGCGTGATGCCCAAGTCATTGCTGACTTGATGCTTGGTGGAGATGGAACGAACATCTCTGGCGAAGAGCTCAATGAGATCCATATCAGTGCTGTGCAGGAAGCGATGAATCAGATGATGGGCTCGTCTGCAACGTCCATGTCGACGATCTTTAATCAGATGGTCAACATTTCTCCACCAGGTATCGGCATCTTGGATATGGAGAACGGCGAAGGCAATGAGATGCTCCCAGACGACAACGTTCTTATCAATATTTCCTTCCGCCTCATGATTGGAGATCTTATTGATTCCACGATCATGCAGCTGTTGAACGTTCCATTTGCGAAGGAGATGGTTCGCCGTTTAATGGGAGGTGCTTTGGAAGGATTGGAAGAAGCCGTTCAAGCTGAAGTGCCGGTTGTTGAATCGCAAGTTGCAGCTGCTGTTGAGGCACCTGCGGAGCCAGTAACACCATCTACACCTGCTATGCCAACTGCAGCAGCGCCGCAGCCAGCAGCGTCTCAGCAAGCGCCAGCAGCTCATTCAGGTATGGGGCAGCCTGGCATGTACAACGAACCTGCATACCCAGATGTGAACTATGGTTATGGCGGAGAACCAGTTTATGCTCAGCCGTATCCTCAATCTCAGCCAAGAGAGCTAGGAAATAGACAAGCAGCGCCAGGAAGACCTGTAAACGTACAACCTGTACAATTTGCTGACTTACATCAAATGAACTCGGCTCATTCTGATGATTCCAACCTAAATTTATTGATGGACATCCCACTTCGAGTCACAGTAGAATTAGGAAGGACTCATAAGCAAATTAAGGATATATTGGAGCTGTCCCAAGGTTCTATTATTGAACTGGACAAGCTTGCCGGCGAGCCTGTCGATATTCTTGTTAACAACAAGCTGATCGCTAAGGGGGAAGTTGTTGTTATCGACGAGAATTTCGGCGTTCGTGTCACAGATATTCTTAATCAATGGGACCGTATACAGAAACTACAATAATTGTGCTTAGGGAGGAAATACGTTAATGGCTAACCGTATTTTGATTGTTGATGATGCAGCTTTTATGAGAATGATGATTCGCGATATTTTATCGAAAAATGGCTTTGAGGTCGTTGCGGAAGCAGCAGATGGCGCTCAAGCAATTGAAAAATATAAGGAATACAAGCCAGATTTGATTACGATGGATATTACAATGCCTGAGATGGACGGAATCACAGCGCTTAAAGAAATCCGCAAAATGGATCCAAGCGCTAAAGTCATTATGTGCTCCGCGATGGGTCAGCAGGCGATGGTAATCGATGCAATTCAAGCTGGCGCGAAGGACTTTATCGTGAAGCCATTCCAAGCAGATCGTGTATTGGAAGCAATCAAGAAGACCTTGGGTTAATGCATGAATTCGACGGACATTCAACTGCAGAACGCTCCTGAAGTAGGAGGTTATATCGGCAACGTATTTACGATCTTGCTGTCCTTGGCCGTGATCATTGTGTTGATCGTGGTGCTTATTCGTTTGCTAAGTCGGAAGAATCGATTGTGGCAAGGCAATAAAAGCATGAGAACGCTTGGTGGCATGGCTGTAGGACAGAACAAGACGCTGCAGGTCGTTGAAGTCGGGGATGTCGTGTACGTGCTCGGTATCGGTGAGGATGTCACACTTATTGATAAAATCAGCGATCCCGAGCAGATTGCGAAACTGACTGCTGATCTGATGCAGGAGGAAGGGACTCCTGTGATCCCTATTCCTGCTTCGCTAAAAAGCTGGATCAAAAATGTGACAGATCGTAACAATCGACATGCGAAGGCTCCCGCATCTGAAGAGCAGCCAAATGAGCTTGAAACGGCAAACTTTCATGAGATGCTTCATGCGAAGCTGGAGCGCCAATCGGATCGAGCAGCCAGAATGGAACAACTGTTAAATAACGATACCAAAGAAGAACGGTAGATGGATTCATGAATAAAAAAACCTTCATTGCTTTTACTGCGATGATCTTTCTTTCCTGCTTCGCGGCTAAATGGGTTGGAGCTGCTCCTATAATTCCTGACATTGATATTAGTGTTGGAGGAGAGGGTACTCAGTCGGGCGTTACCTCAATGTCGCTTGTACTGCTCATTACGATCTTAAGCATTGCACCTGCAATACTAATCTTAATGACTTCCTTTACACGAATTGTCATTGTACTGGGATTTGTACGAACATCATTAGGGACGCAGCAAATGCCGCCGAATCAAATCTTGATAGGACTCGCTTTGTTTATGACGTTTTTTGTCATGTCACCTACGATTGGACAAGTCAACGAAGTAGCGGTGCAGCCTTACATAAAAGGTGAGATAACTCAGACTCAAGCACTGGAGAAGGCAAGCGTGCCCATGAAGAAATTCATGGCCTCTCACACCAGAGAGAAGGATCTGCTCTTATTCATGAAATACACGAAGACAGAGAAGCCTAGCTCGGTTGAGGACATTCCCATTACAGTTCTTGTTCCTGCTTATGCAATCAGTGAACTGAAGACAGCATTTCAAATGGGGTTTATGATCTTTATTCCATTCTTAATTATTGATATGGTCGTCGCCAGTACGCTCATGTCAATGGGGATGATGATGCTGCCGCCTGTCATGATCTCGCTACCATTCAAAATCTTGTTATTTATTCTCGTTGACGGTTGGCATCTCGTCGTACAATCACTGCTCAGCAGTTTTAATTTAGGATAGCGCATTACAGCTAGAAAGGGATGAGTGGAATGAGTGCTGAGTTTATCATCGGCCTAGCGGGACAAGCGGTGTACACAGTGCTCAAGGTGAGTGCCCCGATGTTAATCGCTGCACTCGTGATTGGTCTCATCATAAGTATTTTCCAGGCCGCAACCCAGATACAGGAGCAAACCTTGGCATTTGTGCCTAAGATCATTGCCGTGTTCGTTGTAATCTTGATCTTCGGTCCTTGGATGTTGACGACAATGGTTGATTTTACGTACAACATCTTGAATAACTTACATCATTATATCGGTTAGGCTGTGGAACCATGGAAATGATCACTCAAGCGTTCCCTGTTTTTTTGCTTATCTTTTGTCGAATTTCTTCGTTCCTTGTCGCGGCGCCTGTTTTTTCCTCAAAAGGGGTGCCGACTATGTTTAAGATCGGACTCGCTTTCTTCATTAGTGTTATTGCTTATCTATTGTTTGGAATAGGCGTTAGTGCACCGTCTAATGGCGAATACATTTTATATATTATAAGAGAAGTTATGATAGGCTTGCTGATTGGTTTTATTGCAACATTGTTTTTTACCGTCGTGCAAATTGCAGGCTCGTTCATCGATATGCAGATTGGATTCGGGATTGCAAACGTCATTGATCCATTAACAGGCATGACCTCACCTGTGGTAGGTAACTTTAAATACGTTTTCGTTGTGCTCTTGTTTCTTGGATTGAATGGCCACCATTACTTTATCGACGGAATCATGCACAGTTTTGAGTGGATGAGTGTTGCGGAGAATCCTTTTTTTGAAATGATCAGCAGCGGGACGGTCTTTCAATTCGTTGTAAAAGCATTTATTCAAGCTTTTATGATTGCATTTCAAGTGGCAGCACCAATGATCGTTGCCTTGTTTCTATCAGATGTTGCTTTAGGCTTCTTAGCGCGTACTGCACCACAGTTTAACGTGTTTGTGGTCGGTATACCGTTTAAATTCATTATTGGTATTGCCATGCTTGCTCTTATCGTTCCTAGCTTTGTGTATGTGATGCAGCAAATCTTTGAAACGATGTTCCAAGCATTGGACCAGCTGCTTAGCATTATACCTTAAGCTGGAGGTTCTTCTTCATGTCAGACGTTACTCGCTATTCCTATTCATTAGATTTGCAGCTGTTTTCCCAAGAGAAGACAGAGAAGGCTACTCCGAAGAAGCGTCAGGAATCCAGGCAAAAAGGCCAAGTGGCGAAGAGCCAGGAACTGCCTGGAGCAGGAATCCTCACGTTGACATTTGCTAGTTTGCTTTTGCTAGGCGGTTTTTTCAAGGACCGAATCATTTCCATGTTTAGCGATCCTCTTAGTCATCGCATGGGGATGGACCTGACGCTAAACAACATCATGGACTACTTCAGTCAGCTCTTTATTCAATTCTTAATTATTATGGCTCCTATTTTCATTGTCGTTATGATCGTAGGGGCAGTGATGAATTACATTCAGATCGGTTTTCTCTTTACAGGTGAGCCGCTGAAAGTGAAGTTCAGCAAAATCAACCCTGTTGAAGGGTTTAAAAAAATGTTTGCGATGCGTTCTCTTGTAGAACTGGCTAAGTCGATTATAAAGCTCGTCATTATTGGCGTTATCGCTTACCTATCTTTATGGGGAGAACAGGACCGAATCATTCAACTCAGTCATATGCCGCTTGAAGGAATATTGTCCTTTACGGCAGAGCTTACCGTTATGTTAGGCATTAAGATTGGCGCAGCTTTATGTGTGCTCGCAGTATTTGATTACATGTACCAGAAGTTTGAATTTGAGAAAAGCATTCGAATGTCAAAGCAAGATATCAAAGATGAGTACAAAAAGATGGAGGGAGACCCTCTCATCAAAAGCAAGATTAAAGAAAGACAACGCCGGATGGCGATGATGCGCATGATGCAGGAAGTTCCGAATGCGGATGTGGTCATTACCAACCCAACTCACTTCGCAGTTGCTATTCGTTATGAGGGAAGCTCGATGGAGGCGCCTACGGTCATAGCAAAAGGCCAAGATTATATGGCTCTACGAATTAGGGAGCTAGCGAAGGATAACGGTGTCATAACGATGGAAAACAGGCCGCTTGCGCGCGCATTATTCGAGCGAACGGAGATTGGGGAAACCATTCCCGGTGACTTGTTTCAAGCTGTCGCGGAAGTTCTGGCATATGTATATAAGCTTAAAGGCAAAGTTCAATGAGTGGACAGTCGGATGGAGGTAAGAAGCTGTGAAGGCTAGAGATTTGATCGTACTTGTTGGGGTCATCGGCATCGTGCTAATGATGGTATTACCACTACCTAAGATGCTGCTGGATATTTTGTTAATCATCAATATATCGATGGCACTTATGATCCTTTTGATTGCGATGAACACAAAGGAAGCACTCGATTTCTCCATCTTCCCTGCAATTTTATTGATCACAACATTATTTAGAATTGCGCTCAACGTGTCTTCAACAAAGCTTATTCTTGGCGAAGGAGACGCTGGTGAAGTTATTAAGACATTCGGAGAGTGGATATCACAAGGGAATATTGCGATAGGACTTGTCGTGTTCCTCATCCTCGTTGTTGTCCAGTTTATTGTAATAACGAAGGGTTCTGAGCGCGTTGCTGAGGTTGCAGCTCGGTTCACATTAGATGCGATGCCTGGTAAGCAGATGGCGATTGATGCAGACCTTAATGCTGGTCTAATCAATGAACAGCAGGCGAAAGAACGTCGGGAAAAAATCGAAAGTGAAGCGGACTTCTACGGTGCGATGGATGGTGCGAGTAAATTCGTAAAAGGGGATGCCATCGCAAGTATCGTTATCCTTATCATCAACTTGGTTGGTGGATTTATTATTGGGATGGTCATGCACGGCATGCCGTTCCAAGACGCAGCAAGTACATACTCTATTTTATCAATCGGTGATGGCTTAGTCAGCCAGATTCCGGCACTATTGATTTCCACTGCAGCTGGTTTGATTGTGACTCGCTCCGCAACAAAAGGCAATCTTGCAGAAGATTTGAGCAGCCAGATGCTTGCTTACCCTAAACTTCTGTATATCGTAGCAGGAACGATTGCAATGCTTGGACTTTTTACTCCTATTACCGTTATGTCGACTCTTCCATTCGCTGCTATCTTGGCTTATGCCGGATACCGCATGCAGCAGAACTTGGACAAAAAGGCGGTTAACGAAGAACTGCTGGAAGAAGAACAGCAAATTGAAGAGGTGCGCAGTCCAGAAAGTGTTATTAATTTGCTTCAGGTTGACCCAATTGAATTTGAATTCGGATATGGGTTGATTCCACTTGCAGATGTGCAGCAGGGTGGCGATCTGCTTGATCGAATCATCATGATTCGCAGGCAATGTGCCCTAGAGCTAGGGCTGGTCGTGCCAGTCATTCGCATTCGAGACAACATTCAACTCAAGCCTAATGAATATATCATCAAAATAAAAGGCAACATCGTCGCTCGCGGAGAGCTATTGCTGAATCATTATTTGGCGATGAGCCCAGGTTACGACGATGACTCGGTTACGGGAATTGAAACGACAGAGCCTGCCTTTGGGCTTCCCGCCCTGTGGGTGGATGAGGCGATGAAGGAACGGGCAGAGGTATCAGGTTACACCGTAGTTGATCCGCCTTCAGTCGTTGCAACACATTTGACAGAAATCATTAAGAAGCACGCACATGAACTGATCGGACGCCAAGAAACAAAGGCGCTCGTCGAAAATGTAAAAGAGCAGCACCCAGCTATTGTAGATGAACTCATTCCGAATCTGATGAATATCGGCGAGATTCAAAAAGTGCTTGCCAATCTACTAAGAGAGAAGATATCGATTCGAGATCTAGTAACAATCTTCGAGTCACTAGCGGATTACGGCACCTATACAAAGGATACGGACATTCTAACGGAGTACGTGCGTCAGGCTTTAGCTAGACAAATTACGCAGCAGTATTCGGTGCCTGGGGAAACCTTACGCGTTATTACGGTTGGACCTACGCTGGAGAGAAAAATTGCGGATAGTGTGCAGCAAAATGAGCAAGGCTCCTATCTGGCGATGGACCCTGGCACTACGCAGCAGGTGTTCCAGCGTTTCCAAGAGCAAATCGGAAGGCTTGTTCAATCGGGTTATCAGCCTATTGTCCTCGCATCACCTGCAATTCGAATGTACCTCCGTCAGTTAATGGAGCGTACGATGCAGGATGTTCCGGTCCTTTCCTATAATGAGCTGGAGCCAAATGTAGAAATTCAAAGCGTTGGAGTGGTTAATGTATGAGGGTGAAAAAATACGTAGTTGCCACCATGCCTGAGGCGATGAGCCAGATTCGTCAAGAGCTTGGTAAAGACGCGGTCATTATCAGCACGAAGGAAATTAAAGCTGGCGGTTTCCTAGGCATGTTCAACAAAAAAATGATCGAAGTGACAGCAGCTGTGGATGACGCTCCTGTACAAAAAGCAGCACGAGATGCTGCAGCTCCAGCGATGAAGCCGCCGGTTGTTCCAATTTCACATGCAAGATCAGCTTATTCAGGCAAGAGTGAAACTGCTGCAGTGGTAGAAAAACCAGCAGCAGTTCAACCAGCAGTTAAGCCCGCTGCGGCGCCAGTTGAACCTCATCCAGAGAGCATGTCGATGGAAAAGGTCAGATTCCAATCTACTTCTAAACCTGTAAGTGATGAGGATTTCCTGATTGCGCCGACTTCAAGGGCAGCTGCGAAGGAAGAGGAGCGGCTTATCAAGCCTGATCTAGGCAATGATGACGAGTGGAAGCATGAGCTTCGAGAAGTAAAAGCGATGGTGAAGTCCATGATGATGCTAAATGAGCAGGATTCATGGCCAGCCGCTGCAAAGACATTGGCCCAGCGTCTCAAAAATCAAGGCGTGCGCGCTGATTTGGTCTATCAGATCATGACCCCTATATTGACCATGTTTCGCAAAGAGGGCATTGATGATCCAACGCATGCTCAGCTGAAGTCACCGGTAGCTGAAGAAATACGAAAAAGACTTCATCGAAACCGCAAGCTTGGCCTTACCATTGATACGAAGATTGTATATTTTGCAGGACCAACAGGTGTTGGGAAGACAACTACGATTGCCAAACTCGCAGCTGATCAGATGTTTCATCATCAGCGTAATGTAGGCTTCATTACGTCTGACACATACCGAATTGCTGCCGTAGAACAGTTGAGAACATACGCTTCGATCCTGAATGCTCCTTTGGAGGTAGTGACCTCACCTAACGATCTTCAAAGAGCGGTCAACGCTTTGCAGGATCGAGATTTAATTTTAATGGATACAGCAGGCCGCAATTATCGCAATCCGTTGCATGTCAATGAGTTGAACTCGTTATTAAAGCCATTGCCAGGTTCGGAAGTGTTTCTTGTATTGAGCTTGACTTCTAAGACCGATGATATGGTCTCGATCATTAAGCAGTTTCCAGAAGGCTCGATCGATCGCATCGTATTTACGAAGTCGGATGAGACCGATTCATTTGGAACGATATTGAACTTGACGGAAATGACGAATATCCCGTTTAGCTATGTCACATTCGGACAAAATGTGCCAGATGACATCCAAAGCTTTGAGCCTTCCGAGATGGTGAAGCATCTGCTAGGGGAACAAGTCTCATGATGGATCAGGCACAAGCACTCCGCAAACTTGTACAGCGACGTGCTTCTCAACCGCAAGGCACCACTCCACAAGGTGAGAGTGAGAAGCGAACTCCTCGCGTAATCACGATTACGAGTGGAAAAGGCGGCGTTGGGAAATCCAATTTTACGTTGAATTTTGGAATCATGCTGCAGGAAGAAGGAATGCGTACTTTAATCTTTGATGCGGACATCGGAATGGCGAATATTGATGTTCTTATAGGCTCTCCTTCTTCTGTTAGCCTGTATCACGTTCTCAACGGCAGCAAGCGTCTTGAGGAAATCGTTCAGGTTGGTCCAAGTGGCATCCATTATGTGCCTGGCGGATCAGGCTTCAAAGAGCTTCATGAAATGTCTTCTTCCTCACTAGAGCGATTTTTAGATGAGCTCTCGGAGTGGTCTGAACGATATGATGTTATTTTGTTTGACACAGGTGCAGGACTTAGCAAAGAAACGATCCGATTTGTGGCAGCGGCAGACGAGACGTTTGTTGTCACGACGCCTGAGCCGACGGCTATTGCCGACGCCTATGCCTTGATCAAAATTGTTCACACACATTTTCCTGATACCGCGTTCCGCATCGTCGTGAATCGGGTAATGGATTGGAGTGAGGGAAAGCAGACAGCGGAGCGGCTCATCTCGGTAGCACGGCGCTTTCTTCAGCTTGAGCTTCCGGTGCTAGGTTACCTGAATGATGATCAACATGTGATGCAAGCCGTGAAGAGGCAAACTCCGTTCACACTGCTTTACCCTAATATTCAAGTATCAAAGCAGATTAGACAGCTAGCCCAAGCCTTCTTGTATGATCAAGAACAGCAAAATACGACAAGGGGCATTACCGGATTTATTAATCGCTGGTTGAGACGTATCACCTAACTTGGATGATGTTCTATACTCCACGATTTTTCCAATCATTTTCGTCCTAAAGGAGTGTGATCGGGGATGTCTGTAAAG
>NZ_JADMOL010000002.1:727600-790505 GCF_015558675.1 Paenibacillus sp. 1001270B_150601_E10
CGTCGATGATTCACCATTTATGCGTAAAATTATTTCAGACCTGATTGCGCAGGATGAATCTTTCATGATCGCGGGCACAGCAACGAATGGTGTTGAGGCCATCGATCAAGTAAAGGCGCTTACGCCTGATGCAATCACCCTGGATGTGGAGATGCCGACGATGAATGGCATCGTAGCTCTCCAGAAGATTAAAGAGCAATATTCTACACCGGTCATCATGCTGTCGAGCCTAACGGAAGAAGGCAGACAGGAGACGATTTCCGCGCTAGAAAATGGAGCATTTGACTTTGTATGTAAACCAAGCCCGAGTGGAGGCAATCAAGATATCCATCAGGTTGGCCAAATGCTTCACGAAAAGCTTCATGCCGCGATACAAGCGGAAGAACGAAGACAAGTCTTACATAAGCTTGAACAGGAACTGAAAGAGAAGCAGGCACTAGCAACAGAGACCATGTCGAAACGTGTTGCCGCATCGAGAGAAGCAGACGCAAAGAGAGGTAGCAAAGTCTTAAAGCCTGAAGCAAAACGATCTCGCGAAGCGCTCACATCGAAGTATAATAGTAGTAAAGTTAAAGGTCCGGTAGAGGATAACAATCGACAGGATCAGTCATTGAAGGAATCCAAACGTATTCTCTCGAATCGGAGCAGCTCTACGATCAAAGAGCCAAGCAATAAGCCGGAGAAGCGCACGCTTCCACTTAAGAAAGATCATTTCCAATCTGCTGTTTCTATTGAAAAACCAGTACCTGTGGAAGCACCCAGCTACCTTGTGGACCGCAATAAGGAATCAAGAGGAACAACCTTTCAGGATCTTGTGGCAATTGGGACCTCGACTGGAGGGCCGCGTGCGCTTAAGGCGCTCTTATCAGAGCTTCCAGGCAACTTAGAAGCGCCAGTTGTTATTGTCCAGCATATGCCGCCGAACTTTACCAGGTCTCTTGCTCAACGGTTGAACTCTTACAGTGAGCTTGAGGTAAAGGAAGCGGAAGACGGCGATGTGCTGCGCGCAGGCTGTGCGTATTTGGCACCTGGCGGACAGCATATGGGCATAGTGAGAGACCATAGAGGCAATTATGTGATCGCCCTTAATCGTGATGAACCTTGCTCAGGTCATCGTCCATCTGTAGATAAATTGTTTGACTCTTTGCTTCCATTAAATAAGCTTGAGCGGCATCTCGTGCTTTTGACTGGCATGGGAAGCGACGGGGCAAAGATGATGAAGAAGCTGTATGATCATGGTGTTCATTCGACGTTTATTGAAAGTGAGCACACATGTGTAGTATACGGGATGCCACGAGCTGCTATGGAATTAGGCTGCGTCACTCATGTCGCACCGATCCAGTCTATGGCAGAGCAGATCGTACAAGCCATACATAAGGACTAAGGAAAGACAGAAAAGCATGTGAAGGAGTGTTCGAACTTGGATCTTAATCAGTATCTGTCCATGTTTTTGGATGAAGCGAACGACCACCTGCAAGCATTAAACGATAATATGATGGAGCTTGAGAATCAGCCTGGTGATGTCAGTATCGTACAGGTCATTTTCCGCTCAGCGCACACCCTGAAAGGGATGTCTGCAACTATGGGCTTTGAAGATCTTGCTTCTCTTACGCATGAAATGGAGAATGTACTTGATCTAGTACGCAATCATCAATTATCGATGGATGAATTCATCTTTGATACCTTGTTCAAAAGTTTAGATTCCTTGGAGGCAATGGTTGGCGATATTGCGAATGGTGGAGAAGGTAAGGCTGAAATCAGCTCGATCGTATCCTCCTTGCAGGCCATTGTTAAAGGAGATTACAACAAGGAGCAATCGGAAGCGGGCAAGGAAGAAGCGGCGAGCTTTGCTTCGGATGAGCGCTTGGATGAATTCCAGCTCAGCATCATGGAGCAGTCCATTGAAGCCGGTATGCAGGCAGCTTACATGAAGGTTACGTTAAGAGAGGACTGTGTATTAAAGGCAGCCCGTGCCTATATGGTTTTTCAAGCCTTAGGAGAGCAAGGTGAGATTGTTAAATCTACGCCACCTGCGCATGAGATTGAGCAGGAGCAGTTTGATCAATCATTCTCGATTTATGTGGTAACAACACAGTCTATTGAGGAGATCAAGCATGCAGCGGAGCAGGTATCCGAGGTTGAACTTGTTGAGATTCAAGCCTTAACAACGGAGTCGCTGAAAAGCTGGAATGAGCAAATTCAAGCGGTTTCGGCTTCTAAGCAAGAGGTTGCAGCAGCTTCAGCTACAGTGGAGAAGCCGGTCGAGGCCAAAGAATCAGCACCGACGAAGAAGCCGACTGAAGCAGCCAAGAAGAATCCAGCAGGTGCCCAGTCACAAGCGAAGGGGCAGCAGCACCGCACAATTCGTGTCGATATTGAGCGACTTGATGTGCTAATGAATCTACTAAGTGAGCTTCTCATCGATAGAGTTCGTTTAGAAGATTTGGCAGTAGACTTGAAATCTAATGCATTGACTGAAACCGTCGAGCATCTGGTTCGTGTAAGCAGCGATCTGCAAAGCATCGTATTAAAACTGCGCATGGTGCCAATCGATACCGTATTCAATCGATTCCCGCGCATGGTACGTGACTTGGCTAAATCACTGGATAAGAAAGTCGATTTCTTGATTTCAGGGGCAGAGACAGAACTCGACCGTACGGTTATTGATGAGATCGGGGACCCACTCGTTCACTTGCTCCGTAATGCGATCGACCATGGTCAGGAATCAACGATCGAGCGAATCGAAGCGGGCAAGCCAGAGACCGGAACGGTTCATTTGCGCGCTTATCAAAGCGGTAATCATGTCTTTATTGAGATTGAAGACGATGGAAAAGGCATTAACCGTGAGAACGTACTGAAAAAGGCGATCAAAAATGGCATGATGAGCGAGGATCAGGCTAAGCTGCTTACCGATGAGCAGGTATACATGTTGTTATTCAGTTCGGGCTTCAGTACTGCCGAACAAGTATCGGACATTTCTGGCCGTGGGGTAGGACTTGATGTTGTAAGATCTAAGATCGCGTCCTTGGGCGGGGAAGTAGTCGTCAAATCAACGTTCGGCAAAGGGACAACCTTTATCGTGCAGCTTCCATTGACACTATCCATTCTATCCGCGATGTTGTTCCGCCTAGGCGATGAGAAGTATGCTATTCCGCTTACTTCTATTGTGGAAACAGGACTTGTTAACAAAAAGGATATTCGCAATATTCATGGCGGTATTCGCATGATTAATTATCGTGATAGTGTCATCCCTCTTGTATCCTTGAGCACATTGTTTGCATGCCCATCCTATTCGGACATGGACGAGGAAGAGACAGAGATTATTATCATTCGCAAAGGCGAGCGCTTAGCTGCGCTTGCAATAGATGATTTTATAGGGCAAAACGAAATTGTATTGAAGCCGCTTGGTAACTACCTGGGTTCGGTGCAAGGCATTTCAGGCGCTACGATTCTAGGTGACGGTCAAGTTGCACTTATTGTCGATCCAAGCACGCTAATCCAATCCTAATGGAGGAATGAACATGTCAGAGGAAATGAAAGTCGTCGTTTTTAAGCTTGCGCATGAAGAATACGGAATCGAAGTAGAGAAGGTAAAGACAATCGAGAGAATGATGCCGATCACGCGCGTTCCGAAAACGTACCATTTTATTAAAGGCGTTATTAATCTTCGCGGCATCGTTGTACCCGTTATGGAGCTTAGCGGACGCTTTGGTCTTCCGCAGGAGGCATATACAGATCAAACCCGTATCATCATTGTACAGGTTGGCGAGATGGAGATTGGGTTCATTGTCGACTCTGCCAACGATGTTATCGATATTCAAGAAGATAAGATCGAGCCTGCGCCTGAGGTTGTCGGAGGAATTCAAGCGAGATACCTTCGTGGTGTAGCGAAGATTAGTGAGGAACGCTTGCTTATTCTCTTGAATCTAGCAGAAGTTCTTCGCAAAGACGAGATTGTAAACCTAGAACAATTAGAGGTATAGGACCGTGGGTTTCTTTGAGAGCTTAGGCGAATTCAAATTAGATGTGCTTCGAGAAATTGGTAACATCGGAGCAGGCCATGCAGCCACCGCCTTGTCGCGTCTATTGGACCGTCCTGTCGATATGGATGTTCCAAAGGTAAGATTGCTGCCATTCGAGCAGATTGCTGACGAGGTGGGTGGAGCCGAACAGGTCGTCATCGCCATTTACTTTCGAGTAGAGGGTGATGCGCCTGGTCACTTATTCTTTATGTTTGAGCTGGAGCCTGCAAGACGTTTGTTATCTGATCTATTGAACGTAAAAATAGAAGATGAGGACTGCTTTAGTGATATGGACATTTCCGCTCTTTCCGAGATTGGAAACATTCTAGCAGGTTCTTACTTATCGTCTCTCGCTGACTTTACTCATCTGACCATGACTCCTACAGTGCCTCAGCTTGCAATCGACATGGCCGGGGCGGTATTGAACTATGGACTTATTCAATATGGGGAAATGGGAGATTGTGCGTTATTCATTGACACGAAATTTTTGCAAGAATATCGAGACATCCAGGGAACGTTCTTCTTAATCCCTGATCCAGATTCATTTGGGAAAATATTCGCAGCTTTGGGAGTGCCTACGGAATGATAGAGGATAACAACGTTGTGAAGGTCGGCATGGCTGACCTGAACATATGTATGAGCGGATCCATTCGAACAACAGGACTCGGCTCCTGTGTTGGGGTAACGCTGTACGATCCGATAACGAAGATTGGTGGACTTGCCCACGTTATGCTTCCAAGCTCGGACATTGCAAGAGAAGGGTCTGTTAATCTAGCCAAGTATGCTGATACGGCAATTCCTGAACTGGTTTCTCGCATGGTCGAAGCTGGAGCTCATCCAGCTCGACTTCTTGCCAAGATGGCAGGAGGAGCGCAGATGTTTGCCTTTTCCTCACAGCATGAATCGATGAGAATTGGACCAAGGAATGTGGAATCATGCAAGGATATGCTTCAGAGACTCAACATTCCCATTCAAGCAGAAGATACAGGTGGCAATTACGGTCGAACAATAGAAATGTTTTGCTGCGATGGACGACTCCATATTCGCAGCGTACAAAAGGGAACGAAGGATCTATGATGATTGGAACAATACGTTGGAATCTCGTGATGGCGTCACTTGGGTTTGTTATTACAACATTAGTCTCCGTTAGCTCGAATCTATGGTCTACGAGTCTAATTAGAGGGTTGATCGCAGGTGCAATTTGGTTTGCACTAGGTTTCTTGATCCGCCTTGCAGCAGGCATTCTTAAGTCGCCTGAGCAGGGAAGGCTAGAATATCAATCAACAGTAGATACAAAGAGCACCAGTGGATATAACGTGGATTTGTCCACACCTGATGAGACAGATACATTAAAGGATTTGCTAAGAAACACACCAACTGAAAATGAGCCTAAGGCAGTTTCGCATGAAGAGCAGGAAATCAAATTCGAACCGTTGACTCCTCCTAGATTCGTGTCTAAGCTGCCAGAAGATGGCGAGCAATTGGCACAGGCCGTCCGTCATATGGCTAAAGAGTAAGGAGGAAAGTGATCGGTGAGCGTACAAAAGAAAACGACTTGTTCTCACTTTGAGTTGTGGGTCCAATGGAAAGAGCATCATGATGTTGAAGCGAAAAAGAGATTAATAGAACTGTATCTGCCGATCGTAGATTTTGTATCCAATCGCTTAGCAGCTGGATTGCCACGAAATGTATCCAAAGAGGACCTAACAAGTAATGGTGTGCTGGGCCTGATTGACGCCATTGAGAAGTTTGACTACTTGCGAGGGCTTCAATTTGAGACCTATGCCTCCTGGCGGATTAGAGGATCCATTTTAGACTCGCTTCGTTCTGGAGACTGGGTGCCTAGATCTGTGAGAGAAAAGGCGAAAAAAATTGAGGAAGCTTATCAGGTGCTCGAACAGCAATATTTGCGTTCTGTATCCGATGCAGAGATGAGTGAGTATTTAGAAGTATCCGAGAAAGAATTCCGTACGATGGTTCAGGATGTGTCGATTATGACGCTGTGCTCTCTTGAGGATCCTATCCGAGAAGAAGAATCGGAGATGCGAATCTCGGTTTTAGTTGACGAAACCGCAAAAAACCCTGAATATAAAGTCAATGAACATTTTCTCAAATCTTCTCTTGTTGAAGCGATAGATAAGCTAACAGAGAAAGAGCGAACAGTTGTCTCTTTATTTTATTATGAAGATTTATCCTTAAGCGAGATTGCAGAAGTGATGAGCTTGTCACCATCTCGTATCTCGCAGCTGCATTCGAAAGCAATTCTGCGCTTGCGCTCCGTGTTAGAGAAGAATAAGGCGATGCTGATGGAAGCGTAAGCGTTGTTTATGATAGTGTCTTATGATCGATAAGTTGGGGGGGACGGCCATGAGCACGACGATGATGCTGGAGCAATACCTAGAAGTGAGCTTATCCGAAGATAAAATGACTGCGTATTTACATATCAATGACGTGGACCAGAATGTTCAGTTCACAGAAGATCAGTTGGAGCAATTCCTTAAGAGCAGCCAAGTTCAATATGGTTTGAAGCAAGAGGTGCTGCGTGAGATTGCGCGGCGCCCGCTTCTATATATGAAAGAACCCGTCGTAGTTGCAACTGGGCAGCAGCCTGTTGACGGCGTTGATGGCAAGATTGAAGTCCTGATGTCTTTAGCTGGGGGAACAAGACCACTAGAGCAAGAGGATGGAAGCGTTGATCTTAAGGAGATCCAGCAGTTGAACAACGTTACGCGTGGGCAGCGCATTGCGGTGCGTACGCCTGCTGCGCCAGCAAGACCAGGCACCAATGTGCGTGGAGAGGCAGTAAAGGGACGAGACGGTAAGGAAGCACGATTTAAGCTTGGCAAAAATGTTGTCACAGATGGAGAAGCAGTTGCAGCTTATGCTGCCATCGATGGACTGATTGTGAAGACAGAGGGCGATAAGCTTAATGTGTTCCCTGTGTATGAAGTGAATGGAGATGTAGACTACAGAACGGGCAATATTGACTTCGTGGGCACTGTTGTCGTAAGAGGCAATGTGCTGACGGGATTTAGAATCAAAGCAGCGGGCGATATTCGGGTCATTGGCGGTGTCGAAGGGGCGCAGATGGAAGCTCAGGGCTCTATTGAAATAACAGGCGGCGTTATCGCAGCGCATAAAGGCAGTATACAAGCCGGACAGCAAATCAAGTGCTCCTTCGTTCAAGAAGGGAACCTTATCGCAGGTACAGATGTCATCGTATCCCAAAGCATTATGCATTCAAATGTTCGCGCTTCCAAACAGGTGATTTGCAACGGTACGAAAGGCTTGATTGTAGGCGGCAAGATTCAAGCAGGCGAGAGGGTTGTAGCTCGTACAATCGGAAATAACACATCTACAGCGACCACGATCGAGGTAGGCGTGCTTCCTGAGCTTCGGAATGAGCTGACGGAGCTAAGACAGCAGTTTAGAGTGGCAAATGACAATCTCGATAAAACGGAAAAGGCGCTGAATTTGCTGGATAAGCTTGCTGCAGCAGGTGAGCTTAGCGAAGACAAGATGCAAATGAGACATAAACTGAATCTGACGAAGAAAAGCATCGTTCAGGAGCAAACAGATATCCGCGAGCGTATATTTGAACTAGAAAAAACATTGGAAGATTCAAATGATGCTCGAGTGGATGTGCATCAGCTCGTATATGGCGGAAGCAAGATGGTAATAGGGCGTTATACGCGATACGTAAAGGATGTCAACAAGCATGTTTCCTTCCGCTTTATTGATGGGGAGATCGCAATGGTATCCTTATAGTATTCTTCTTGCAGTATCCATGAGATTCAGCTAAAGAGGTGATCCCATGAATATGAAGCCGGTTGAACTGCAGATTGCGTTGCCTCGCACACAAGAAGTATCCAATCTTCATCAGCAAATGCAGCATCGCCTAATGGCAGATCAAAGCGTTTTAAATGAGCAGGCTGAGAAGTTGACAGAATCACTCCGTAAACGCAATGAGAAGCTGCAGGAATCTTCACAGGGGCGGATCCAAGACGAATCTAGGCAACAGCACTCTGCTCAAGAGCATGGGAAGCATGCTTCACACGAAGAGGAAGACAAAGGGAGTGACAAGGATACGACCGTGCCGGCTGTACATCCCTACAAAGGCAAACACATTGATTTTTCCGTTTAATCAAGACGCCGCTTATCCGTATCAACCGGGGAAGCGGCGTCAATAGCTATATGGAATGTAATCAGATTGAGGAGTGTAATATGAACGAACCATGGATGTATCTTGTACTATTAGGTGCAGTAATCATCGTATGTGGCTTGCTTAGGCCAAAAGTTGCAAATAACGCATTAGCGTTACGAGAAGAAATTGAAGATACTTTAGAGCACTATATTGAGGAAGTAGCAGAGGAGAACGAGAAGCTGCTGACCGTCGTGGAGCACATGAAGAAAGAGCAGGGCTTTCGAGATGAGGCGCTGCGCAAGCGAATGGATATGCTTGAAAGCTCGCTTCATCATCTTACAGAGAAGCAGCAGCTCCAAAACCATCATGTGGAGCATCGATTGACAAGCATGCAGCAGCAATCGGATCAAACAGCAAGCTTATCTGCGGCTCATACAGAACTCCCTTTGACCAGTGAAGAGCGGTCGAAGCACCCTGATGAGGTGGAAGTAGGCATATCTAGCAAGGCAACAGATGAAGCGCCTAGCCATCTAGATCATAATGAGGAACCTATCTCAATACGCAAGCGCTACGAGCCTATTTTTGCATTGTTGGATGAGGGGTGCTCCAGTAGCGACATCGCCTCTAAGCTTCAGCTTCCTCATGGTGAGGTGGAAGTCATTATACAGCTAGGACGTCAGGAGGAGCAGCGTGTTCAAAAATCGTGAATTTCTGATAGGCCTTGGCGCAGGAATGATTATTGGCGTCCTGCTGCTTCAAATGATCTTAATTGGTCAACAGCAAACAAGAACGCCTTTAACCGAGACTGAACTGCAGCAGGAAGCTGCTAGGCAAGGCTATGATTTAGTATCAAAGGAAACGAAAATAACCGATAAAGAAAAGCCTAGTGCTCCTTCTAAATGAAATAGGAGAAAAGAAGTTGCATGCTTTAGGCTGTTATGGTATATTAGTTGACGGTGTTAATGACACACGCCGATTAATTTCGTCATGGGTGCTTGCTGTCGTGGGTAACTGTGCGGTAAGTCATGACGGGAGATGACATTGGCGGAGGAAAACTAACCATATTAGGAGGTGTAGTGAAGATGGCAGTTATCTCCATGAAACAGCTTCTTGAAGCTGGTGTACACTTCGGTCACCAAACACGTCGTTGGAATCCGAAAATGGACAAATATATCTTCACAGAACGTAACGGTATTTACATTATTGATTTGCAAAAGACAGTTAAAAAAGTAGAAGAGGCTTACAACTTCGTGAAGTCCATCGCAGCTGATGGCGGCACAATGTTGTTCGTTGGAACAAAGAAGCAAGCTCAAGATTCCGTTAAGGAAGAAGCTGAGCGTTGCGGCATGTACTTCATCAACCAACGTTGGTTGGGTGGTACATTGACTAACTTTGAAACGATCCAAAAACGCGTTGATCGTTTGAAGAGCCTTGAAAGAATGGAAGAGGACGGAACTTTCGAAGTATTGCCGAAGAAAGAAGTTATCATTCTTCGCAAAGAGAAAGAGCGTCTTGAGAAATTCTTGGGCGGTATCAAGAACATGAAAGAATTGCCAAGCGCATTGTTCGTTATCGACCCACGCAAAGAACGTATCGCAGTAGCTGAAGCTCGCAAATTGGGTATCCCAATTGTAGGTATCGTTGATACAAACTGTGATCCAGATGAGATCGATTATGTGATCCCTGGTAACGACGATGCAATTCGCGCTGTTAAATTGCTTACTTCTAAGATGGCTGAAGCTATCATGGAAGGCAACCAAGGCGAAGAAGCAGCGGTTGAAGCTTAAGTTATAGAATTGAAATGACAAAAGGGTGGTAGGCAGGTGTTTCACCGCTCGCCGCCCTTTTTTTAGCGATATGAAGCAGTATATTTGAATGAAGCCTTTTTAATAATAAGGCATTCAATAACAAGTTGGAGGGACTATAGAATGGCAATTTCCGCAGCTCAAGTTAAAGAACTACGCGAAAAAACAGGTGCTGGCATCCTTGATGCGAAAAAAGCATTGGAAGAAGCAAATGGTGATTTGAACAAAGCAGCTGAGATTCTTCGTGAGAAAGGTCTTGCTGCAGCAGCTAAGAAAGCTGACCGCATTGCTACAGAAGGCGCAGTTCAATCCTACATCCACGCTGGTGGCCGTATCGGTGTATTGGTAGAGATCAACTGTGAAACAGACTTCGTTGCGAAGACAGATCAATTCCAAGAGTTTGCTCGTGACATTGCTATGCATATCGCAGCATCTGCTCCTAAGTATATCCGTCGCGAAGAAGTTCCTACAGATGAATTGGAAAAAGAAAAAGAAATTCTTAAGGCTCAAGCGCTTAACGAAGGCAAGCCTGAGAAAATCGTTGAAAAAATGGTTGAAGGCCGCATCAGCAAATACTATGAAGAAATTTGCTTGATGGAGCAATCCTTCATCAAAGATCCGGACAAAACAATCGATCAATTGTTGAACGAAAAAGTTGCAGCAATTGGTGAAAATATCTCTATCCGTCGCTTCGTTCGTTATGAGCTTGGTGAAGGCCTTGAGAAAAAACAAGATAACTTTGTTGAAGAAGTTATGGCGCAAGCGAAAATGTAATTGTAAAGTCAATTTAGACTTTCGCTCTGGCTAAACAGCGATCAACATACGCTTCTAAAAAAGTTGGAACACGTCGTGTTCCTTCTTTTTTAGCAGTTGTTTATGAAAAGTGGAGGGTATACATTGGAACAACCGGTTTATAAACGCATCGTATTGAAAGTTAGCGGAGAGTCGTTGGCAGGTCAGGCTGGGTACGGCATTGAGTCTGAAATGATCAATTCCATCGCAGAGCAAGTAAAAGAAGTTGTTGAACTTGGTGTGGAAGTAGCCATCGTTTGTGGTGGCGGTAACATCTGGAGAGGCATCGCAGGCAGCCAGAAAGGTATTGATCGTGGAACAGCAGACTATATGGGGATGCTCGCTACGGTAATGAACTCGCTAGCCTTGCAAGATGCGCTCGAACAAATCGGCGTACCTACTCGTGTGCAAACTTCGATTGCGATGCAGCAAATTGCTGAGCCATACATTCGTCGCCGCGCTATTCGTCACTTGGAGAAAGGCCGCGTCGTCATTTTTGCAGCGGGAACTGGGAACCCGTTCTTCTCGACGGATACGACTGCAGCGCTGCGTGCTGCGGAGATTGAGGCAGATGTGATTTTGATGGCTAAAAATAAAGTCGACGGAGTGTATTCTGCTGATCCGTTCAAAGAAGAAGATGCTGAGAAATTTGAGTCGCTTACGTACATGGAAGTATTGAATCGTAATCTTGGAGTAATGGACTCAACGGCAACCTCCCTTTGCATGGACAATAATATCTCGCTTGTTGTATTTGCTATTACAGAAAAAGGCAATATTAAACGTGTCGTGCTCGGTGAGAAGATCGGAACAACGGTGAAAGGAAGTGTAGAATAATGCCACAATCGGTGAAGAAAAATGCAGAAGAGCGCATGGATAAGGCGATCTCTTCGTTGAAACGTGAGCTGGCTACTCTTCGCGCAGGTCGTGCGAACCCTGCTTTATTGGATCGAATTCAAGTTGAATATTATGGAGCGATGACTCCTGTTAACCAGCTTGCAAATATTAATACGCCTGATCCGCGTACTATGATCATTCAGCCATGGGATAAAGCTTCGATTGGAGAAATTGAGAGAGCAATCTTGAAGTCCGATCTTGGACTTACTCCTGCTAATGATGGAACAGTCATTCGTCTGTCGATTCCTCCGCTTACAGAGGAGCGCCGCATGGAACTCGTTAAGCAAACGAAGAAATATGGCGAAGAAGCTAAGGTAGCAATCCGTAATATTCGTCGTGATGCTAACGATGATATCAAGAAGCTTGAAAAAACCGACATTTCAGAAGATGAGTCTCGTCGTCATCAAGATGACATTCAAAAGACGACAGACAAATTTATTGCTGAAGTTGACAAGGTATTAGCGTCGAAAGAAAAAGAAATCATGGAAGTGTAACAAAAAAACTTTTTCCTCGATTTATGCCCCTCCGAACGGTGGGGTTTATTGTCTTTTTGGTACTGAATGTCTATAGTAGAAGAAGGATTTTAAAGGTTCTATCACCGGGTTGGAGGAGACCGAATGATTAAGCGATTCCAAGAATGGTTGAAGGGAAGGCAGAATCGCCATACTACAGAACCGCTTCTTGAAAAGGATAACGTTCCATACCATGTTGCTGTGATTATGGATGGCAATGGGCGTTGGGCGAGTAAGCGTGGATTGCCCCGTGTTGCTGGTCATCATAGTGGAATGAAGGCAGTTAAACGTGTAACGATAGCTGCTAATGACCTAGGCATTAAGGTGTTGACCATGTATGCTTTCTCGACTGAGAATTGGAAACGTCCAAGAGATGAAGTGGATTTCTTGATGAAGCTGCCTCAACAATTTCTTGCCATTGAACTGGATGAACTCATTGAGAACAATGTGCAGGTGCGTATGATGGGATACCGCGAGGAGCTTCCTAGTCATACCATCGAAGCTCTTGAAGAAGCGGTTGAGAAGACAAAGCATAATACCGGTCTTATACTCAATTTTGCGCTTAATTATGGCGGGAAACGTGAACTGGTAGAAGGAATCAAAGAAATAGCTCGCGAGGTTCAAGAAGGGAAGCTTAGTCCAGATGAGATTGATGAAAGTACGATGGAATCACATCTTTTATCTCATGAATTGCCGCATCCCGATCTTCTTATTCGAACAAGTGGTGAACTGCGACTTAGCAATTTTATGTTATGGCAGATCGCTTATAGTGAGCTGTGGTTCACAGATGTATATTGGCCGGAGTTTACCGAACGGCACCTGAAAGAAGCGGTTGCTGAATACCAGCGCAGATCCCGTCGCTATGGTGGATTACAATAAGTTGGAGGATTAGTCTGTATGAAACAGCGCATCATTACAGGTGTTATCGCTGGCGGCTTATTTGCGATTCTTGTCTTTCTTGGCAATATCCCGTATGAACTATTAATGATTGCACTCGCTCTAATTGGTTTCTATGAATTTGCGCGCATGCATCATGCTAAGCCATTCGACATAGCATCTTTGCTTGGATATGTTTTGATCCTGTTATTGGTGGTTCCATGGGAGAAGTGGGGGATAGGCCTTCACTTATCATGGGAAACAGCTATATGGTTCATTATGTTTGGCTTATTAAGCATTACCGTTATATCGAAGAATCAAGTACCTATACAAGCGGTGTCTCAGCTGCTGCTGGGCTCGCTTTATATTGGAATAGGCTTTAAGTACATGTTGATCACACGGACCTATTCGGATAATGGTCTGTTTTGGACGATCCTTCTGTTTGCTGCGATATGGGCTTCCGATATCGGGGCTTATTTTACAGGGCGAGCTGTAGGCAAGCATAAGCTATGGCCTTCGATAAGCCCGAATAAGACGATTGAAGGTGCGATCGGTGGTGTGATATGCTCCCTTGTCGTCTGCATTATCGCGCTATTTATTAGACCGGACATGCTTAACATACCGCTGACCTTTGGGATCGGCCTTGCAGCTTCCGTTGTTGGACAAATGGGGGATTTAATCCAATCCGCATACAAGCGTGTCGTAGGAGTGAAGGATTCAGGAACACTGCTGCCAGGACATGGCGGTGTGCTTGATCGTTGTGACAGCTGGCTTATCGTATTCCCATTTGTTCATTTTATTGGACTGCTGACACTATAAGCTTACATTTATAGATTGAGGTGCACGCATGAAACGAATTTCCGTCTTAGGGTCAACAGGATCAATTGGTACTCAGACACTGAGTGTTGTCGAGAACCATCCTGACTCTTTTCAAATAGAGGCGTTAGCTGCTGGACGGAATGCTGAATTGCTTATCAAGCAAGTCCGCCGATTCAATCCTCGGCTTGTATCTGTTCAAGACAAAGAAACGGCAGATGCAGTGCGAGCGGCTCTCCCAGCTGGCACAAAGCTGGTATACGGAGATGAAGGGCTCATCGAAGCAGCGTCTTGTCAAGAAGCGGATACGGTTGTTACAGCTGTTGTAGGAAGTGTTGGACTGCGCTCTACGCTTGCAGCAATCGAACAGGGGAAGACGATAGGGCTTGCCAACAAAGAGACATTAGTTACGGCCGGACATCTTGTGACAGAGGCTGCTGATCGCCAAGGCGTATCGCTGATGCCGATAGATAGTGAGCACTCGGCGATCTTCCAAAGCTTAAATGGCGAGCCGCGTGCCGCCATAGACTCGATTACACTTACCGCATCGGGCGGGAGCTTCCGTGATCGAACGCGGGAAGAGCTTCGAGGTGTAACCGTGGAAGAGGCACTCAAGCATCCAAACTGGTCCATGGGGGCGAAAATTACGATTGACTCCGCCACGATGGCGAATAAAGGTCTTGAAGTCATTGAAGCCCGTTGGCTGTTCGGACTTGATTACGATCGTATTCATGTATTGATTCATCCGGAAAGCATTATTCATTCATATGTAGAATACGTAGATGGATCTATTATTGCTCAGATGGGTGTGCCTGATATGAGAGTGCCAATACAATATGCACTATCCTATCCAGAGCGCATGACTTCCCCTGCTGATCGCTTGAATCTCGCAAAGGTAGGCAAGCTAAACTTCCGGGAACTGGATATGACCAGATACCCTATGGTACGTTATGCTTATGAGAGTGGGCGATTGGGAGGAACGGCTACGACAGTGTTTAACGCTGCGAACGAAGTTGCGGTAGCTCGTTTCTTGCGAGGAGAGATATCGTTCCTTGATATTGAGCGTATTGTGGAGCAATCTCTATCTATGCATCAGGTGATCGCGAAGCCAACGCTCGAGATCATTCAAGAAACAGATAAAGAGATCAGGAAATATGCTTTGCAGTGCTAAAGATCGTAAGGGGTAATTGCAGAAACCTCCAAAGTTAGAAAAACGGGATTCTCTTGTGCCGAATCGGAGAATAATGATAATCTAGAAGACATATAGTGACCCGCAAGTGAAAAAGGAGGATGCTGCACTGTGCAAATGGTACAAGTCGTTTTCTTGACTGTGCTTGTGTTTTTCGTAATAGTTACGATCCACGAATGGGGACATATGATTTTTGCGAAGCGTGCGGGCATTCTTGTTCGTGAATTCGCCATCGGATTCGGTCCGAAGGTATTCTCATATGTGCGAGGGGAGACGCGATATACCCTTCGTTTGCTCCCTATTGGCGGGTTCGTTCGAATGGCTGGCGAGGATCCCGAAATGGTCGACTTGCAGCCGGGACAAACCATTGCGGTTAGGATAAAGGACGGTCAGGTAAACAAGCTTTATTTGGATCAGCTCGACTTGAGGAAGAATGTCATTCGTGGTGAGATTGAATCGTTGGATTTGGAAAAAGAGTTGAATCTCTCACTCATCGTTGACGAGGAAGTGATGAAGTATTCCGTTCATCCCCAAGCGATGATGGTCGTTAAAGGTCAAGACATTCAAATTGCGCCGCTTGACCGCCAATTCGGCAGCAAGACGGTGGGACAACGCGCACTGGCCATCTTTGCAGGCCCGCTTATGAACTTTATACTGGCATTTCTCCTGTTTGGCTTGTACATACAGCAAGTAGGTATGCCAGTGGATCATCCAACTTACGTTAAGGTTGGAGAAGTTACCGCAGGTATGCCGGCGGAAGCAGCCCAAATGAAAAAGGGAGATATCATTGACCAGGTGAACGGTGTCGCTATCGGTGGAGACCGGGAAAAGCTGATCAACATGATCGAGGCTTCTGAAGGTAAGCCAATGGATTGGGTTGTTACGAGAGATGGAGAGCAGATGAAGCTTTCGATAACCCCTGTGTCTGTAGAAGGACAAAAGGGTGGAAAAGTTGGTATCGCTCCGATTCTACCAACACGTACGGCTACGTTTGGCGAGACGGTGAAGTATGCGAGCAATGCGATGGTGACGATGACCAAGAACATCTTCGAGGGCTTTAAACAGCTTATCTTTGGTCAATTCAAATTGGATGACTTAGGCGGTCCTGTACGAACCTTTGAAGTCACAGGTCAATTTGCAAAGCAGGGCATCGATCAGCTTACGCTTTGGACAGCGATCCTAAGCTTGTACTTGGGTATTTTCAACCTGCTGCCCATTCCAGCTTTGGATGGAAGCCGACTTGTATTCTTAGGCTTAGAAGGCTTGAGAGGCAAGCCAATTGATCCAAACCGAGAAAGCATGGTTCATTTTATTGGCTTTGCCATGTTAATGCTGCTGATGCTGGCAGTAACATATAACGATATTTTGCGTTTAGTTAAAGGCTAACATCGGAATTGGCACATACAAACGATCGGGAGGAACTTGTTCGTCATGTCGAAGGAGAAACAATTTGTAACTGAGATTACGCCGCAGCATGAGGATTTCTCACGCTGGTATATTGATGCGATTAAGAAAGCGGACCTAATGGATTATTCACCGGTTCGCGGCTGTATCGTGTTCAAGCCAGACGGCTATGAAATTTGGGAGCATATTAAGGAAGAGCTCGACCGTCGTTTTAAGGAAACGGGTCACCGCAATGCTTACTTCCCAATGTTCATCCCAGAAAGCTTTTTCCAAAAGGAAAAGGAGCACGTTGAAGGCTTTAACCCAGAGCTTCCTTGGGTAACAGAAGCAGGCGGTGAGCCGCTTGAGGAGAAGCTTGCAATCCGTCCTACGTCGGAAACGATGATCGGACATATGTACTCCAAATGGATTCAATCCTACCGCGACCTTCCAGTATTGATCAATCAATGGGCGAACGTTGTGCGCTGGGAGAAGCGTACGCTTCCATTCCTTCGTACAAGTGAATTTCTCTGGCAGGAAGGACATACCGCACACGAGACGGAGCAGGAAGCTCGTGAAGAGACGATGCGCATGCTCGAGATCTATCGTGACTTTGTAGAAAACTATCTGGCTATTCCTGTCATTGTAGGTCAGAAGACACCATCTGAGAAATTCGCAGGTGCAGTGGATACGTACTCCATTGAAGCGATGATGAAGGATGGACGTGCCGTACAAGCGGGTACTTCTCATTATCTGGGCACGAACTTTGCCGTTGCTTTCGATATTCAATTCTTGGGTCGTGAAAATACGCAGGAATATGTGCATACGACATCCTGGGGCGTAAGCACACGCTTGATTGGATCCCTTATCATGGTTCACGGTGAT
The DNA here is from genome assembly GCF_015558675.1 of Paenibacillus sp. 1001270B_150601_E10. Taxonomy (GTDB): domain Bacteria; phylum Bacillota; class Bacilli; order Paenibacillales; family Paenibacillaceae; genus Paenibacillus_B. The sequence goes on from NZ_JADMOL010000002.1 coordinate 744,919, forward strand.
GATAGAGGCTTGGTGCTTCCACCGAAGGTTGCTCCAACACAGGTGATCATGATTCCGATCGGACCAGCAAAGATGCGTGATCAAGTGATTGCTCGTGCTGATGAGCTGTTCTCAGAGCTAAAATCAGCAGGTATTCGCGTTCGCATGGACGACCGCAGCGACATGAGTCCTGGCTGGAAGTTCAATGAGTATGAGATGAGAGGCGTGCCTGTTCGTCTTGAAATTGGTCCTCGTGATATGGAAAATGGAGTATGTGTGCTCGTTTCACGTGTAACTGGGGAAAAACGTGTCGTAGAGCAAAGCAAGCTTGCTGAAGAAGTGAACAAGATGCTTGAGGATGTACATCAAGAGATGTATAATCGTGCTCTAGAGTTCCGTAAAGAGCACTTCTATTCCGTCGATACGATCGACGAAATGAAGGCTTTGATGGAAGAAAAGCGTGGTTTCACGATTGCTGGCTGGTGCGGCTCGCTTGCATGCGAGAAGCATGTAAAGGATGAGACGGGTGCAACAAGCCGTAACATTCCATTTGAGCCACAAGAAACGAAGAGCAAGTGCCTAGTGTGTGGGGAAGAAGCGAAGCATACAGTCATATTTGCACGCGCGTATTAAGGAATGTTCTCTATATGATTTAAAGCAAATATTTGTCGTGTGAGACAGCAGCAGACAGAAGATCGCAACCAAGCCTAAAGTGCTTGTTTCGGTTGGTTGATGATGAACCCCTAATTAGAGGAAGTATCTTAAGCTGAAAGAATCTTCTGTCTAGCTGATGCAAGCTTAACACGATAAAATGGTATTGATGATATAGAGGTTGCGTAAGAAGCATGGATGGAATGGCTTCCTGCATGAGAGATCATCCAACGACAATGGAGATAACTCACGAGCGGTAAGCCATTTTCTTTTAGAGGAGGGATTGGTGTAACGATGGAGGATCAAAGACAACGCTTTGAATTAATGATGAAACAAGTCGGGCTGCCTTCGGAGTTGATCAGCACCCATTTCCAGGATGGATGGATCCGTCAGGTAGAGACAAGCAGGTCGAATCGGGAATGGACGATCCATATCGGAAAGAAAAGTATCGTTCCTTCTGATGCCTATAGAACCTTCTGTTTAACGGTTCAGGATAAGCTGTCTCATATTGCAAAGATTCGCATCATCTTTCATTACGAAGATCATGTATCAGGCCAGGAAGTTGTGGAGGCCTATTGGCATTTGTTCGTGGAATGGGTGAAGCGCGAAGTCGCTTCCGTTAATGGTTGGCTGCACCGAGCAAAGGTTGAAGTCGAAAATGACCTTGTTACTCTGCTATTATCTGATGAGATGACTTTGAATCTTGCTAAGAAGAAGCAGATTGACGAATATTTGAAACGCTTCTATCAGACTTACTTCTCTAGAGAACTTCGTGTGCAGATGAAAGTAGGCAATGTGGATCATGAAGCCGTCGAATCGTTCCAGGAGAAGCTGGCTGAAGAAGAAAGACTGGCAGTGGCACAGCTGATGGCAGATGCTGAGCGCGAAGCTGCTGAACAGGCAGCCATAGAAGCCGGCAATGCGCCAGAGAAGCTCCAATTTGGGTATGAGATCAAGGATGATCCTTCTCCTATCATGAATATTCAAGAAGAAGAGAAGCGCATTACGGTACAGGGGACGGTATTCGGACTTGAAGTAAAAGAGCTCCGGAACGGCAGTACACTCTATACTTTTAATGTCACAGACTTTTCGGACTCGATCATGATCAAGATGTTCGGCAAGAACAAGGATGATGTATTGAAGCTGAATCTCATTTCCAATGGTAAATGGGTAAAGGCGCGCGGCCGTGTAGAGTACGATCGATTCATGATGACGCCAGAGTTGGTCATGATCGCTTCAGATATCCAAGAAGTGTCCGCTCCTCCTGAACGCCAAGATACAGCAGAGGAGAAGCGTGTCGAGTTTCATCTGCATACGACGATGAGCACAATGGACGCGGTTACGTCCGTTGACCAATATATCAAGCAAGCAGCGAAGTGGGGCCACAAGGCGATTGCGATTACAGACCACGCAAACGTTCAGTGCTATCCAGAGGCAGGCAAAGCAGGCAAAAAGCACGGGGTAAAGATCATTTACGGCCTTGAAGCAAATGTGGTGAATGATGATATCGCGGTTGTATTGAACCCTGATTCTCGTTCGCTTAAAGAATCGATCTACACCGTTTTCGATATCGAGACAACGGGTCTGTCCGTATCCAATAACAAAATCATTGAGCTTGCAGCAGTGAAGATGCAGGACGGTAAGGAAATTGATCGTTACAGCTCTTTTGTGGATCCCCATGAACGGATTCCATACCATATTCAGCAGCTTACGAATATTACAGATGATATGGTTCAAGGAGCGCCTGAAGTGGACGAGGTGCTGAAGAAGTTCGTTGAATTTGCCGGAGACAGCGTGCTTGTCGCTCACAATGCGCGATTTGATGTAGGCTTTATCCAGCATAATCTGAAGCTGCTTAGTCTTCCAGAGATGACCAACCCAGTGCTTGATACGCTTGAGCTTGCGCGGCTTCTTCACCCGACAATGAAGAACCATCGACTGAATACACTAGCTTCTAAATATAAAGTTGCCCTAGAGAGCCATCACCGTGCGATTGATGATACGATTGCGTTAGCAGGCATTCTAATCGGCTTGCTTAACGATGCGTATCAGCTCAAAGGTCTTGAGGAACTGCATCGCTTAAATGACTATGTGGGTCAGAACTTGCTTAGTGCGAGACCGTTCCACTGCAATATTTATGCGCTTGATCCTGTAGGCAAGAAGAACTTGTACAAGCTCGTTTCCATTTCCCATACAGAGCATTTCCATCGAGTGGCAACCATCCCTCGAAGTAAGCTTGTCGACTACCGCACAGGGCTTCTGGTCATGTCGGGCTGTGAGAAGGGTGAATTGTTCGAGACGGTACTGAACAAATCGCTTGAGGAAGCGGAGCGTGTCGCAGAATTCTATGATGTGTTAGAAATTCAACCGATCACGATGTACTTGCATCTCCTTGAAAAAGGATTGGTTGGTTCTAAAGCTGATATTGAGGATGCGTTAAAGAAAATTGTTGCAATAGGTGACAAGTTCGGTAAACCAGTAGTAGCCACAGGCAATGTGCACTACTTGAATCCAAGGGACAAGATGTTCAGGGATATTACGATTCATGGGATCACCGGCTTCAGTCCGCTTAAGGATATCCAGAAGCCAGACGCACATTTTAGAACAACGACAGAGATGCTGCAGGAATTCAGCTTCCTTGGCAAGGAAAAGGCTTATGAAGTGGTTGTGAAGAATACAAATGACCTTGCGGATCGCTTCGAGGAGATCGTGCTGTTCCCTGACAAGTTGTTTACGCCGATTATGGATGGTGCCGACGAGGAAATGAGGGAGACCTGCTACAATACCGCACGAGAGTTGTATGGCGATCCTATTCCAGAGATCGTGGTGAAGCGATTAGAAAAAGAGCTGGAGCCAATTATAAAATACGGATTCTCTGCGAACTATCTTATTTCGGAGCGCTTGGTTAAAAAGTCCAATGCCGATGGATACTTGGTTGGTTCGCGGGGATCAGTAGGTTCTTCTGTTGTAGCGACCTTCCTAGGCATCTCAGAGGTTAACCCGCTCCCTCCGCATTACTATTGTCCGAACAAAGAATGCAGGCATAGCGAGTGGTTTACAGACGGAAGCGTTCCGAGTGGATTTGACCTGCCGAACAAGAACTGTCCTAAGTGCGGCACAAAGATGAAGGGCGAAGGCCAGGATATTCCGTTTGAAACGTTCCTTGGCTTTAAAGGGGACAAGGTTCCGGATATTGACTTGAACTTCTCGGGTGAGTACCAGCCGGAAGCTCACAATTTTACGAAGGTCATGTTCGGTGAGAAAAGCGTATTCCGTGCAGGCACCATCGGTACGGTTGCAGAGAAGACCGCATTTGGCTTTGCGAAAAAGTACGAGGAAGATTACCAAAAGAAATGGCGCGGAGCAGAGCTTAATCGGCTCGCCGCTGGCTGTACGGGTGTCAAGCGGAGCACAGGTCAGCATCCGGGCGGTATCGTGGTCGTGCCTGATTATATCGAGGTTGAAGATATAACGCCTGTGCAGTATCCTGCAGACGATACATCTGCAGAGTGGAAAACAACTCACTTTGATTACCATGCCTTCGATGCGAATCTGTTGAAGCTTGATATTCTGGGCCACGATGATCCGACGATGATGCGGATGCTTCAGGACCTTACGGGTGTGGACCCAACGTCGATTCCGATGAATGATCCGAATGTGATGAGTCTGTTCAATTCCACTACTCCGCTTAAGGTTACGCCGGAACAAATCCGTACACCGGTTGGAACGTACGGCATTCCGGAGATGGGAACCCGCTTCGTTCGCCAGATGCTGGTAGAAGCTCAGCCTTCGACCTTTGCCGACTTGCTTCAGATCTCCGGGTTGTCTCATGGTACTGGAGTATGGCTCGGCAATGCGCAGGATTTGATTAAAAACGGCGTATGTACAATCAAAACCGTTATCGGTTGTCGTGACGAGATCATGCTTTATTTGATCTACAAAGCGGGAATGGAAGCTGGACTCGCCTTTAAGATCACAGAAAGTGTTCGTAAAGGGAAGGGGCTCTCCCAAGAATGGATCGACGAGATGAAGAACTGCAATGTACCGCAGTGGTATATTGATTCCTGCTTGAAGATCCAGTACATGTTCCCGAAAGCCCATGCGGCTGCTTATGTCATCTCTGCGGTTCGCACCGCTTATTACAAGATTTATCATCCGATCGAGTTCTACGCAACCTACTTTACCGTACGCGCAGAGGACTTTGATATCGAGTTGTGCTGCCAAGGATACGATGCTATCGGCAAGAAGATCGATGAGATTGAGGCAAAGGGCTTCCAAGCAACGACAAAGGAAAAGAATATGATTGCGATTCTTGAGATGGCGCTTGAAATGACCGCGCGTGGCTTCAGCTTCAAGACGATTGAACTGTATCGTTCAGAAGCAAGCAGCTTCCTTGTGGATGGAGATTCCTTGATTCCGCCATTCTCCGCTGTCCAGGGGATAGGGGAGAATGCGGCGAAGAATATTGCAGCTGCAAGAGAAGATGGAGAGTATTTATCTATTGAAGATTTCCAAAAGCGCTCAAAAGCATCGAAAACGATTGTAGAGCTGCTTACTCAGATGGGATGCTTCCGCGGATTGCCTGAATCGAACCAGCTCTCTCTTTTCTAACACGTGGTCTAACGCCGTTTTAGTGTTAAGGTGACGCCCTTGCCATTTGTCAACTGGCTATGCTATAATTTTATGGTAATCATGTGGATACATCCGTTGCGAAAGAGTGGGGAAACCCACTCTTTCATGTTTGCATCCGACTTATTGGGGCAGCATCGTCACGGATTACAACATATTTCAATTGAATTGTGCACTTTGGGAGGTACCCTGTTTGACAACAGCTAACATTAAGACACTTGTTGAAGAGATGGTCACGCCTTATCTGGAAGAACAGCAGTTTGAATTGGTAGACATTGAGTATGTCAAGGAAGGCAGCAGCTGGTTTTTGCGTGTGTTTGTGGACAAGGATGGCGGAATCGATATTGAAGATTGCGGCCGTGTCAGCGAATATTTGAGCCAGAAGCTTGATGAGAATGATCCGATTCCCGATGCGTATTTCCTTGAGGTCTCCTCTCCAGGGGCTGAACGTCCACTGAAGAAAGAAAAAGACTTTGTAAAAGCGATTGGCAAGCATGTGTATATCACTACATATGAACCTATCGATGGCAGCAAGGAATTCGAAGGTACACTAGAGGCTTACGACGGCGATACGCTAACGGTCACCGTGAACAAGAAGAAGCACGTTCTTCCTTTCAATAAGGTAGCAAGTGCTCGTCTTGCGATTTTGTTCTAAAGCTTTGTTTCTATAATCGCGAGCGAATTTCATTTCGCTTAGGAACGAAGAGGGCAGATAGTCCTGAAGAAGCGAGGGCGTTCGCCTTGTTTGAACTTTTCACGACAGGTGGAATCAACAAGGCAGAACTACAGCATCGAAGGATTTTCTGCCTTTGACGTAGAGCGGGGCCATTTGCTATGCGATTATAGCGAGCTTGATACAAGCACAATTTCATTAAAAGCACAGGTGCTAGTAATGAAGCCGCCATAAGCGGCTGAAAGGGGGAGCTTATCAAAATGAGTATTGATTTTATTGAAGCACTGTCTGAAATCGAAAGAGAAAAAGGGATCAGCAAAGAAGTGCTTATCGACGCCATCGAAGCTGCGTTGATCTCCAGTTATAAGCGCAATTTTAACGCCGCACAGAACGTGCGTGTCGATATTAACCGTTCTACAGGCGTAATTAAAGTGTTCGCCCGCAAAACGATCGTTGATGAAGTGATGGATCCAAGACATGAGATCTCGCTGCATGCTTCACGCGAACACAATCCGAACTACATGATCAACGATATCTGCGATATCGAAGTTACCCCTCGCGAGTTTGGCCGCATTGCAGCGCAAACGGCAAAGCAGGTCGTAACTCAGCGCATCCGTGAAGCAGAGCGTGGATTGATCTACGATGCGTTCATTGATAAGGCGGAGGATATCGTTACGGGTATTGTACAGCGTCAAGATACACGCAACGTCTTTATTGACTTGGGCAAAGTAGAGGCGGTTCTCCCTCTTAACGAAATGATGCCGAATGAAAAATTCAAGCACGGCGACCGTGTGAAGGCATACATTACGAAGGTGGAAAACACGACTAAAGGTCCTCAAATTATTTTGTCCCGCACACATCCAGGCCTCTTGAAGCGCCTGTTTGAGCTTGAAGTGCCTGAGATCTTTGATGGCGTCGTGGAGATTAAGTCTGTCGCTCGCGAAGCGGGACAACGCTCTAAGATTGCCGTGTATTCCCGCAATCCAGAAGTAGATCCAGTTGGATCTTGCGTAGGTCCTAAGGGACTTCGTGTTCAGACAATCGTAAATGAGCTTCGCGGGGAAAAAATTGATATCGTTCGCTGGTCGGAGGACGTTGAGGAGTATGTAGCAAATGCGCTCAGCCCGTCCAAAGTCGTTCAAGTGGACGTTCATGAAGAAGAGAAGATGGCCCGTGTCATCGTACCGGATTATCAATTATCGCTTGCAATCGGTATTAAAGGACAAAATGCACGTCTTGCTGCTAAGCTTACGGGATGGAAGATCGATATTAAGAGCGAATCCCAGGCTTATGATGGCGAAGTAGGTGCTCCTGCAGGAGATGCTAGCGACGCTGTACCAGAACTTGATACCGTTGATGAGTATTTGGATTGATTCGAATCCTGCCGTAGGCTGCGGTTTTTCTCTTCAGCATAGAAGGATAATCGTAAGGGGGTAGGTTCAATGCGAACAAGAAAAGTACCACTTCGAAAATGTGTAGCTTGCCAACAAATGATGCCAAAAAAAGAACTCATTCGAGTGGTCAAAACACCTCAGGATGAAGTGCTTATTGATTTGACAGGCAAGAAGTCGGGGCGAGGCGCTTATCTGTGCGGTAAGCTGTCTTGCTTTAAGCTGGCACATAAATCAAAGGCTCTAGACCGTGCACTGAAGCATCCGGTGCATTCCGATATATACGAACAGTTGGCGCAAGACTTCATTCGTGTTGAAGATGAGTTCCTTGCGATGAAGGAGCAGGCTCATGATGAAGACGAATAAGGTGCTATCCCAATTGGGGCTCGCACAACGTGCAGGAAAGCTTGTAACGGGAGATGAGATCGTACTGAAGGCGATCCGTAGTCAACAGACACAGTTGGTGTTCGTTGCAAGCGATGCGTCAGAGAATACGAAGAAGAAATTCCGTGATAAATGCAAGACCTACGGTGTTCCACTCGCGATTGGGTTTACAAGAGATGAGTTGGGTGAAAGTCTTGGCAAGCTTGACCGTGTCATTGTCGGTGTGACAGACAGCGGCTTTGCGCAATTAATGAAGAACGGGCTTATGACTATGTCGGAGGTGGAGTATATTGAGTAAACAAGAGAACAGTAAGGACAAATTAAGAGTATACGAGTACGCGAAGTCTAACAATATGAGCAGTAAAGAAATCATAACGATTCTGAAGCGTCTAGATTATCCCGTGAACAACCATATGAGCGTAATGGAGAACGATGCAGTGGCAAAAGTAGAACAGTATTTTAAAGATGTTAAAGCAAACGCGCAAACGAAGCGCGATTCCAAACCGCAGGCACAAGTAAGCCAAGCGACTCAACAATCGACAGAGCCTCCGAAGCGCCAAGAGCGCTCGGAGCATAGACCACGTCAAGATGAGCGTGGACCACGTCCAGAAGGACGCGACAGACAGCATGGACACCAAGGTGGACCACGCGGTGGTCAAAGCGGTCAAGGCGGCCAAGGCGGCCAAGGCGGCAACCGCCAAGGTGGCGATCGTCCGTACCGTCAGAACCGTCCTGGTCAAGGTCAAGGTGGCCAAGGAAGTGGAGGTAATCGCCAAGGCGGCGATCGTCCATCCCGTCCTCAGCACCAAGGCGGACGCCCTCAGGGTCAAGGTCAAGGACAAGGCAGACCGCATGGTCAAGGCGGCTCACAAGGCAACCGTGGCGGCGCAGGCGCAGCTTCCCAGTCGGCTGCTCGCCCAGCAATGGAGAAGCAGCAGCCAGCTCGCTTGAACAACGGCGTAGATCGTCCATCCAAATACAGCGACAATGACAAGTCAGGTGCAAAAGGCGGCAACCGTGGCCGTAATAATGCTGGCAAGCCAAATAATCGCTTTGATGACAACCGTGGCAACAACCGCGGTCCGCGCAACAAAGGCAGAAACAACAGAAACAACCACCGTCAAGTAGAGGTGCGTGAAAAGATTGATAACACGCCGAAGAAGATCATCGTTCGTGGTGAAATGACGGTTGGAGATCTTGCGAAGCTCCTTCATAAAGATGCTTCTGAAGTGATCAAAAAGCTCTTCATGATGGGACTTATGGTTACCATTAACCAAGAAGTTGACCTCGATACGATTCAGCTGATTGCTGACGAGTACAAGGTTGAGGTTGAATTGAAGCTTCCTGTTCAGGAAGATCCATTTGAAGAAGAAGTGGAACCAGAAGTGGAAGAGAATCTGGTTGAACGTCCACCAGTTGTAACGATCATGGGTCACGTTGACCATGGTAAAACAACGTTGCTTGACTCCATCCGCAAGACGAACGTAACAAGCGGAGAGGCTGGCGGTATCACGCAGCATATCGGTGCGTACCAAGTTGAGATCAACAACAAGAAGATCACATTCTTGGATACACCAGGCCACGAAGCGTTCACCTTGATGCGTGCTCGCGGTGCTCAAGTTACGGACATTACCATTATCGTCGTTGCAGCAGATGACGGTGTAATGCCGCAGACCGTTGAGGCAATCAGCCATGCGAAAGCCGCAGGCGTACCGATTATCGTTGCTGTCAATAAGATCGATAAACCTGAAGCAGATCCAGATCGCGTGAAGCAAGAACTGACGAACTATGAGCTTGTTCCTGAAGAGTGGGGCGGAGACACGATCTTCGTTAACGTTTCAGCGAAGCAGCGCATGGGACTTGAAGATCTGCTCGAAATGATCCTGCTTGTAGCAGAGGTACAAGAATTCAAAGCAAATCCAGATAAATTGGCTCGAGGTACTGTAATCGAGGCAGAGCTTGATAAAGGTCGTGGACCTGTTGCACGTATTTTGGTTCAATCGGGTACACTAAAAGTCGGTGATCCATTGGTTGCAGGTACATCGTTCGGTCGTGTCCGCGCGATGGTAAATGACCGTGGCCGCCGCTTGAAGGAAGCAGGCCCATCTACACCAGTAGAGATTACAGGTTTGACTGAGGTGCCTCAGGCTGGGGATCCGTTTATCGTATTCGAAGATGAGCGTAAAGCACGTTCGATCTCCGAAAAACGCTCTACAACGCTTCGTCAAAGCCAGCTTGGCGCCAATGCGCGCGTTACGCTTGATGATTTGTTCAAGCACATCAAAGAGGGCGAAATCAAAGAGCTTAATGTGATTATCAAGGCTGACGTTCAAGGTTCCGTAGAGGCTCTTAGAGGTTCCCTTGAGAAGATCGAAGTTGAAGGCGTACGCGTAAAAGTGATTCACTCAGGCGCAGGTGCGATTACGGAATCCGATATTATCCTAGCTACAGCGTCCAATGCGATCGTAATCGGCTTTAACGTTCGCCCAGATGCGCAAGCGAAGCTTACGGCAGATCAAGAGCAAGTTGACGTTCGTCTGCACCGTGTAATTTACACGATCGTAGAAGAGATCGAACAAGCGATGAAAGGTATGCTTGATCCAGAGTATAAAGAAGTGGTTCAAGGTCATGCCGAAGTTCGTGATACGTTCAAGATCAGCAAAGTGGGTACGATTGCTGGCTGTATGGTCACTTCTGGCAAGATTACACGCAATTCGGATGCGCGCGTAATTCGCGACGGCATTGTCATCTTCGAAGGCAAACTCGATTCCTTGAAACGCTTCAAGGACGATGCAAAAGAAGTTGCGCAAGGCTACGAGTGCGGTATCATGCTGGATAAATTCAATGATTTGAAAGAAGGCGACATTATCGAATCGTTCACCATGGAAGCTATAGAACGTAAGTAATTCGCCGGACAGAAAATGAGGTGATTTTCCATGGCCAAGATTCGTTCAGGTCGAGTGGGTGAGCAGATTAAGAAGGAGCTTAGTCAGCTTATTCAAATGGAATTAAAAGATCCGAGAATTGGTTTTCTTACCGTAACGGGGGTTGAGGTAACCAATGATCTATCTCTTGCTCGCGTATACTTGAGTGTGCTCGGGGATGCGGAAGCAAAAGAAAATTCTCTTAAAGCATTAGACAAGGCAAATGGATTCTTGCGGTCTGAGCTTGGCAAGCGCATGAGACTTCGCCACGTTCCAGAGCTTAACTTCAAGATCGATGAGTCGATTGCTTATGGCAGCCGTATTGAAAAGCTGCTAAGCGATATTCATGATGGGAAGGATAATGATCATGCTTAATTCGAACCCATCGAATAGTAATGCTCATGAATCTGCACCTTCTCTTGATTCTTTCGAATCAGGAGAGGGGCAGGTTCTCTCTACATATGGGCAAGATATGAATCAAGCCCTTCAATTTATCAAAAACTATGACCGCTTCCTGGTTGTAGCGCATGTTAGTCCAGATGGAGATGCGATCAGCTCAACTTTAGCAGTAGGTTGGCTGCTCCGGAAGTGGAACAAAAGCTTTGTCATGGTGAATGAAAACCTTGTTCCAAGCCGTCTTGATTTCATGGAAGGCGTATCAGATATTCATATCTGTGAACAGCATCCAGATGAGGGGCCACTATCCTTTGATGCTGTCATTTGTGTGGATTGCGCAGATTATGAACGGATTGGGTCGGTGACAGGCTGGATTCAGTCCCATGTACCGATTCTAAATATCGACCATCATCCTACCAATAACCGATATGGTGAAGTTGCTTTGATTCGCGAGGATGCAGCTGCGACAGCTGAGATCCTTTTTGATTTGTTTGAGCATGGAGGCATCGTGCTTGACGTTGAAGCGGCAACGATCCTATATACCGGTTTATTAACCGATACAGGTGGATTCCGCTACAGCAATACGACACCTCATGTGATGGAGACAGCATCTAAACTGCTGCAGGTCGGGGTTCAAGGTAACGAGATTGCGGATCGATTGTTGGAGCGGATGAGCTATGCTCAAATGCTGTTGATTAAAAGAAGTCTTGCGAGACTCGAATTTACGGATGACCGCAAAATTGCTTGGCTCTATGTGACACCGGAGGATATGCTGGAGACCGGAGCATTGAATGAGGATTTAGAAGGAATCGTGAATTATCCTCGCAATGTTGAAGGCGTTCAGGTTGGATTTCTGCTCAAAGTCAATGAATCCGGACGCATAAAGGTAAGCCTACGTTCCTCAAGTCAGGTCAACGTAGCCAAGGTTGCGCAGCACTTTGGTGGAGGCGGACATATCCGAGCAGCAGGCTGCACATTGACAGTTCCGCTGGAGCAAGCGATTGAAGCTATTATAGAGCAGGTGAAGGAACAATTATGACAGAACTTCAAGGCGTTCTTCCCGTGTGGAAGCCTGAAGGCTGGACATCTCACGATGTCGTTGCCAAAGTAAGAGGGATCATCAGAGAGAGGCGTATCGGCCATACAGGGACGCTTGATCCACAGGTTACAGGGGTTCTGCCCCTTTGCGTAGGCAAAGCAACTCGTCTTGTTGAATATTTGCAGGAGCTGCCTAAGCAGTATGAATGCGTGCTGCGCTTCGGCATTGCTACAGATACAGAGGATATGAGTGGCACCGTGCTTGAACGGAAGGATGCCTCTTTTATAACAGAAGAGGATGTTCGACAAGTCATTCAGTCCTTTATCGGAGAGATTGAGCAAGTTCCCCCGATGTATTCAGCCGTAAAAGTGGACGGGAAACGCTTGTACGAGCTCGCTCGCGAAGGAAAGACGGTTAAGCGTCAGTCTCGCCAAGTTACGGTATACGATATTGATATCTTGGACATGAATATGGGAACAAGTGAGCCAACCGTTCATTTTCTTGTCACATGTTCAAAGGGCACTTATATTCGTACGCTTTGCGTGGATATCGGACGTTCGCTTGAAGTTCCATCCACCATGGATTCCTTGATTCGAACGATGTCTGCTCATTACACCAAGGATCAATGCTATACGATGGAGCAGATTCAGGAGAAGGCAGCAGAAGGGGATGTCAGCTCTATCTTGATCCCCGTTGATGAAGCCATATCTTATTTGCCCAAAATAACGATTATGGATGAATTTGCTCATTTTGCGACGCAGGGGAGAGGAATACCGTTTCGAGCGTGCTCTTGTCAACCTTTGACGAATCAGCTCTATCGGTTGTATGATGTACGAGGACTCTTCTATGGCTTATTCCACGTTCCAGATGGAGAACGAGCTTTGCGTCCTGTGAAGGTATTTTTGCCCTCATCGGATCCAAAGTAGTACAATAATGCGTAGATGCAGCCCTATAGATAGAATAAGGTGCTGTTATCTTCGCATTTTTAACATATAAGGAAGGATATCGGACTAGATATGCTTGGCTTATATACACTGATGCCATGATTGTCCGCCATGCGGAAGCAGAGGATAATGACAGCGCGGTGCACGTGAATATGTGAATGGAAGAACATACTAATCCCTTGGGATATAGGAGTTTAGATAACCATGCAAACGATACATTTGCTTCATTCGTTAGAAGATGCAACTTGGGAACAAAGCAAAGTTCCTCAAGTGCTTATACTCGGCCACTTTGACGGCATTCATCAAGGTCATCGCCATGTCATTAAGCGTGCTGTTGCATATGCAAGACAAGAAGGACTAATTGTCGGCCTAATGACTTTTCATCCGCATCCGAAGGGGGTATTCGGCAGACCAGGATATGACCGTTATTTGACTCCACTTGGGGAAAAAGAACGGCAGCTGGAAGCCCTCGGTGTTGATCGGCTTTACGTCGTACAATTTGATACGGTGTTTGCCCAAATTACGCCGACGGAATTCGTGCATGCCTTATGCAGACTAGATGCCACGCGAGTGGTGTGCGGTTTTGACTATCGCTTCGGACATCGCGGAGCAGGTACTGCGGATATGCTTCGTGAAGAAGGAAAGCACTGCTTTAGCGTTGATATCATCGAGCCAATCGATCAAGATGGGGCTAAGGTAAGCAGTACACGTATTCGCGAATGCTTGGATCGCGGCGATGTAAGTCGCGCAAATGAGCTGCTAGGTAGACCCTATATGCTTCGCGGCGAAATTGTTCATGGCGAGAAACGGGGAAGAGCGATTGGCTATCCAACGGCAAATGTACAGCCGGAAGAGCCTTACTATATTCCAAAGCTTGGCGTATATGCCGTGCGTGCAGAAGTGCGAGGAGAGACGTACGACAGCGTGCTCAGCATAGGGTTGAAGCCGACATTCCACAGTCATATTCTTGAGCCGGTCGTGGAAGCTCATTTATTTGATTTTCATGATGACATCTACGGAGAGACGATGACCATTTACCTTGAGAAATTTATTCGAGGCGAAGAGAAATTCAACTCCGTTCAAGAACTCATTGATCAGATTCATCGGGATTCAGAGGAAGCAAAGACCTATTTGCGAAGCTTGTCCAAATAGTATTTTACTTTCCTCTTCATTGATGATATACTAGTGCCGTTGTCGTGTTTACACGGCATCGCCTGAGCTTGGTTATACGATCTCACCGACGGTAACGAGGCTTATGGACGTAATAGAAGAATAATATTAGGAGGTGAACAGGATGGCATTGTCTCAAGAACGTAAGCAACAGCTTATCGAAGAACACAAAACTCACGCTTCCGACACGGGTTCTCCGGAAGTGCAAATCGCTATCCTTACTGAAAACATCACGAATTTGACGGAGCATTTGCGTACTCACAAGAAAGACCATCATTCCCGTCGCGGTTTGTTGAAAATGGTTGGTCAACGCCGTAAGTTGTTGGCTTACTTGAAGAACAAAGATGTTAGTCGTTATAGCGCATTGATCGCTAAACTCGGTCTGCGTCGTTAATAGCTCGAACCCAGGCAACCTGGTTGTGCACCGCTTGCGATGCGGTCTACGGCTGGGTTGCTTTTTATACATCCGGCTTTGTTTTTCTCCTCATGCGTACATAATTTGTGTGTTTGAACCGAACGAAGTGTCCCTTTTTTCTTAAAGTTCCGTTCGAGAACGGTTTTAACAATGCAATGAAGGAAATAATGGGGCTAGAAGAGAATAAAAGAAGCATGAACATAAGGAGGGATTCCCCATGCATCGCATCGAGATGGATCTAGGCGGTAGACCGCTTTCGCTTGAACATGGTCGTTTGGCTAAACAAGCGAATGCAGCGGTTACGGTTCGCTATGGTGATACGGTCGTACTGTGTACGGTAACGGCATCTAAAGAACCGAAGGACCTAGACTTTTTCCCGTTGACTGTCAACTATGAAGAGCGTCTATACGCTGTAGGTAAGATTCCAGGTGGATTTATTAAGCGAGAAGGCAGACCAAGCGAGAAGGCTATTTTGGCAAGCCGCTTGATCGACCGTCCAATTCGTCCACTATTCCCAGAAGGTTTCCGTAATGATGTACAAGTCCTTGACCTTGTCATGAGCGTGGATCAAGATTGTCCTCCGGAAATCGCAGCGATGATCGGTACATCTGCTGCATTGTCAGTGTCCGATGTGCCATTCAACGGTCCAATCGGCGGAGTGATTGTAGGTCGCGTCGATGGTCAATTTATCATTAATCCAACAGTACAGCAAGAAGAGATCAGCGATATGCATGTAGTCGTAGCCGGTACAAAGGATGCGATTATGATGGTTGAAGCTGAAGCGAATGAAGTACCAGAGGAAACGATGCTTGAGGCGATCATGTACGGTCACGACGTGATCAAGACGATTGTCGAAACGATCGAGAAGTTTGTTCATGAAGTTGGCAAGGAAAAGATGGATGTTGTTCTCCATGCTGTAGATGCTGATGTCAATGAAGCTGTTAGAAGCTTCGCAGGAGAGCGTTTGGTGGAAGCAGTTCGCATCGCTGAAAAGCATGCTCGCCAAGATGCGATCGATGCGATCAACGCAGAGACGGTTGAGCACTTTACAGCTGTATATGTAGACGATGAAGACAAGATTGGCGATGTGAAAGAGACGCTTTACGATATCGTGAAAGAAGAAGTTCGCCGTCTCATTACTCATGACAAGGTGCGTCCGGATGGTCGCCAACTTAGCGAGATTCGTCCAATCGAGTGTGATGTGAACCTGCTGCCTCGTACGCACGGTTCTGGTCTATTCACACGTGGTCAAACACAAGCGCTCAGCATCTGTACACTAGGTGCGCTAGGCGATGTTCAGATCCTTGATGGAATTAGTCTTGAAGAATCCAAACGCTTCATGCATCACTATAATTTCCCGCCGTTCTCCGTAGGCGAGGCTCGTCCGCTTCGTGCTCCAGGACGCCGCGAGATTGGACATGGTGCCCTTGGTGAGCGTGCATTGTCTAAAGTCATTCCTACTGAAGAGGAATTCCCATACACGATTCGCCTCGTATCTGAGGTATTGGAATCGAATGGTTCGACCTCTCAAGCAAGTATTTGCGCAAGTACGCTTGCTATGATGGATGCAGGTGTGCCGATTAAAGCTCCTGTAGCCGGTATTGCGATGGGCTTGATCAAGGATGGCGAGCACTTCTCCATTCTATCTGATATTCAAGGGATGGAAGACCATCTTGGAGATATGGACTTCAAGGTTGCGGGTACAGCTGCAGGTGTAACGGCCATTCAAATGGATATTAAGATTGATGGAATTAGCCGCGACATTCTGACTCAAGCGCTGGCTCAAGCTAACGAAGGCCGCATGCATATCCTTGGTAAGATGATGGAGATCATCCAACAGCCAAGAGAGACATTGTCTCCATATGCGCCTAAGATCTTGACGATGAACATCAATCCCGACAAGATCCGTGATGTTATTGGTGCAGGCGGCAAAGTTGTCAACAAGATTATCGAAGAAACAGGCGTTAAGATCGATATCGAGCAAGACGGCCGTATCTTCATTGCTTCACCAAGCCAAGAAGGCAACGAGCGTGCTCGAGAGATCATCGAAGGCATCGTGAGAGAGATTGTAGTAGGCGAAGTGTTTAACGGTACGGTTAAACGCATCGAGAAGTTCGGCGCATTTGTTGAGCTGCTTCCTAATAAAGAAGGATTGGTACACATCTCTCAATTGTCTACAGAGCGTGTAGAGAAGGTTGAGGACGTTGTCCAAATCGGCGACAAGCTTGAAGTGAAGGTCGTTGAGATCGATCAGCAAGGTCGCATCAACTTGTCACACAAAGTGATCCTTGATCCATCCAGTGAAGGAACGCAAGCTTCCACTGGCCCTCGCAAGCCTCGCCCTGATCGTGATCGTGGCGGTCGTGAGCGTAACGGTAACGGAGATCGTGGAGAACGCAGACCTCATAACAACAACGGTCCAAGACCACAACGTACAACACAATCCTAGAGGATAACGAATATCAATAACAACCTCTTATTACGAACGCATGTATTAGGAGGTTGGAACTTGTTCTCGTCCTTTGGCAGAATGTAAACAATCTTTCTGTTCAAGAGATCCTTTGGCTAGGAGATAAAGATGAGCCTCTTATCGTGACATTCGTCCAGAATGATCGCGTATAGAGGCATATTACGAAGAGACAGAAGTGAATTCTGGCTCTTTTTGTATTTTAACGAGCTGAAAGGGTTTACTTTTATCTCATGAGCGAGAGCTCGTCCGAATAACGTCGTCCTTTTACGCATAGAATGAAAGGAGCCTGCGTCTGTCCAAGCGCGGGAATTTAGTTCTATGCTGATTTAATCGAAAGGATGACACAATCACATGAATAGATGGAGCAAGAAGACAAAGCACAAATGGCTGGCTGTAGGCGTGTCTGCCGCAATCGTTATGATCATCTCCCAGCTTACTGCAATAGGCGCTTATATTGAGGATACGAAGGCATCTTCCGTATGGAGTACGGCATTCTTGCAAGAGGACCAGATTGCCATGACGCAAGAAGAGCTGAAGCTGCGCATTGAAAAAGAAGCAGAAGCAAAGAACATTGCTCCGATTGATGCCCGTATCGATCGGGTGTGGAAAGCGATACCGGGATACAATGGGCTAGAGGTGGATGTTGAAGCGACCTTAAAGCGTAATGCATCAAAGCGTCAAGACGAGTTGATTGACTATGTGATGCGTGAAATAAAGCCTAACACAACATTGCAAGAGCTGCCGCCGACCGAGATATACCGAGGCAATGAAAAGAAGCCTGCTGTAGCATTAATGATTAACGTTGCGTGGGGAAATGAATTTATTCGTCCGATGCTTGATACGCTTAAAAAAGAAGGCGTAAAGGCAACATTTTTCTTTGATGGCTCCTGGGTGAAAAAGAATCCGGAGCTCGCTAAAGAAATCGCATCCGAGGGGCATGAAATCGGCAATCATGCTTATTCGCATCCTAATATGAATGAACTAAGCGAAGGCCGTCAATATCAAGAGATCGACAAGACGAAGAAAGTAATCACAGAAACGATAGGCGAACATAGCGAGTGGTTTGCGCCGCCATCTGGCGCGTTTAATTCCTTAACGGTGAAGACTGCCCATCAGCTTGGTCTTAAGACGGTGCTGTGGACTGTAGATACAATTGATTGGCAGAAGCCAAGCCCAGGAACGGTTGTGAGTCGCGTCCGTAACAAGGTGAGTGCAGGAAGCTTGATACTGATGCACCCGACAGCGTCATCTAGTGCTGCTTTGGCGGATATGATCGCTGTTATTCGCCAAAAAGAGCTTGTGCCAGGCACGGTAAGCGAAGCATTGTCAGAGCGTCGATTAAAGGACACGAAAGTTGAGTGATCCTGATTTTTTTGATAGGATAAGAGGTGCGATTCGTTGCACTGATCATAGTTTGAGGAGGACCACGATTGGAGAAGCTTCAGTTACGCAATGGTCTAAGAGTTGTCTTGGAGAAGATTCCAACTTGCCGTTCGGTGTCATTTGGCATTTGGGTGAAGACGGGTTCTCGTTTTGAGAATGAAACAAGCAATGGAGTCTCACATTTTATCGAGCATATGTTGTTTAAGGGAACGGATCGTTATGATGCGAAGGCCATCGCAGAAGCATTCGATGCGATCGGCGGCAACGTCAATGCGTTCACTTCCAAAGAATATACGTGCTATTACGCAAAAGTATTGGATGAGCATCTGCCGATTGCAGTAGATGTGCTATCCGATATGTTTTTCCATTCCAAGCTCGATGACACAGAGCTAGCCAAAGAGAAGAATGTCATCTTGGAGGAGATCTCCATGTATGAGGATACCCCTGATGACACTGTGCATGATTTGGTAACGAAAGCGGCTTACGGTGGACATCCGCTTGCTTATCCGATTCTCGGTACAGAAGAGACGCTTCATCCGATGAATACTTCGGATTTGCGCCGCTATATGAAGGAGCATTACACGATTTCCAATACGGTAGTGGCGGTTGCTGGCAACTTTGATGATTCTATCGTCGAGCTGCTGGAGAAGCATTTTGGCCATTTTCAAAATGATCATGAAGAGCATCAGGCTGAAGTACCGGCGTTTCACAGTCAGGTTCTATTCCAAGAGAAGCAGACAGAGCAGAATCACATCTGCTTGAGTCTTCCAGGCTGCTCGATGTCTGATCCAAAGCTGTATGCCATGGTCATCTTGAACAATGTCATTGGCGGAGGAATGAGCTCAAGGCTGTTCCAGGAGATTCGTGAGAAGCGTGGATTAGCTTATTCGGTATATTCCTACCATTCCTCTGCAGCAGACAGCGGTCTGTTTACGGTCTACATCGGTACTGCACCGAAGCAGACGCAAGAGGTATTGGATTTGACGATGGAAGTACTGCTTGATATTACCCGCAATGGCATTACTGAGGATGAACTTAGCAAGGGCAAGGAGCAGCTCAAGGGAAGCTTAATCCTAAGCCTGGAAAGCACAAGTTCTCGCATGACTCGTCTTGGTAAAAATGAACTTATGCTAGGCCGTCATTATACATTAGATGAGATGATTGCACGAATCGAAGCCGTGACGATGGCAGACGTTCAGGACATGATTCAGAAGATGGTTTCTGAGCCGCTTGCTGTCGCTATGGTAGGCGCCAATAAAGACATAATATCGAATTTCAGGAGGGACTATCTTGTCACAAACCGCATATGAAGTACAAGTAAAACGATTGCCGGGCAATGAGGATATACATATTCCAACGAAAATGTCTGAGCTTGCAGCAGGATTTGATCTTTATGCAGCAGTAGAAGAGCCGCTGACACTAGGACCAGGACAACGTGTGCTGATCCCTACAGGATTCGCGATAGCCCTGCCGCCAGAACTTGAAGCACAGATTCGCCCAAGAAGCGGGCTAGCCTACAAGCATGGCTTAACCTGCTTGAATTCTCCAGGCACGATAGATGCTGACTACCGTGGCGAGGTTAAGGTGCTCTTGATTAACCACGGGAGCCATGGCTTCACAATTGAACGCAATGAACGCATTGCACAGATGGTCATTCAAGTCGTACCTACTGTAAACTTGATTGAAGTGGATGAGCTATCTGATACAGCACGCGGAGAAGGTGGATTTGGCCATACGGGCACGAAGTAATTGAATAAATTTTCCATATGTTATCCAAAACAGACTGTCATTCGGCGGTCTGTTTTTTTATTATCGGTAACGGAAATGTCAAAAATCGCTTCCTGCACCCTTTCTAGGCTTAAGCATAAGATGTTCTATATGCCAGATTGATGTGAACTGAAAGGAGTGAGAAGAACGCATGTTGACTGGGGTTCACGTCGTATTCTTAGGCGGAGACGCTAGACATTTAGAGATCATTCATAAGCTCACAGAGCTAGACGCGAGTGTAACGCTTGTAGGATTCGACCAGTTGTCAAATCCATATCATGGTGTTCAACGGCAGTCCCTATCGCAGGAGCTTCTTCGTCATGCAGATGCCTTGATTCTGCCGGCTGTCGGAACGGATGATGACGGAAAGGTTCACGCGATATTTACATCAGAGGAAATTACGCTTACCGAGGAGCATATAGCCTCGCTCCCCTCTCACGCCATCGTTTTTACTGGAATGGCGAAGCCCTATTTAAGCAAACTGTGCGAGAAGCATAAGCTGAAGCTGGTTGAATTGTTTGAACGGGATGACGTGGCGATATACAACTCTATACCGACAGCAGAAGGCGCAATTATGATGGCGATTCAACATACAGACATAACGCTGCATGGATCAGAGACAATCGTGCTTGGTATGGGTAGAACCGGGTTTACCCTAGCCCGAACGTTATTAGGGTTGGGCGCGAATGTACGTATTGGCGTCCGAAGGGATGAGCATTTTGCACGTGCTACAGAGATGGGTTTTCAGCCATTTTACTTACGCGAGCTGGCACAACGGGTGACAAATATCGACTTGCTTTTTAATACGATACCGACTATGATAGTCACAGCGCAGGTCATAGCACAAATGCCCAACCGTGCGGTGCTGATCGATTTGGCCTCGAAGCCAGGAGGAATTGATTTTCGATTTGCTGAAAAGCGTGGGGTGAAAGCCATGCTGGCGCCTGGTCTTCCGGGAATCGTCGCACCGAAGTCTGCCGGCCGCATTCTTGCTCAAAGCATTAGTCAGCTATTATTAGAGCAAATGCGAACATCGGGGGAATGAAGCATGAACTTTAAAGGGATTACAGTGGGCTATGCACTAACAGGATCACACTGCACATTTGATGAGGTTATGCCTCAGATTCAGCGGTTTGTTGATCTTGGCGCGAAGGTTATCCCGATTGTCTCGAATACCGTCATGACGACGGACACTCGATTTGGAACTTCCCAACATTGGCAAAAGCAGTTGAAAGATATTACGGGTAATGATATGATTTCTACGATTGTAGATGCGGAGCCCCTGGGGCCGTCTAAGCTCTTGGATGTGATGGTTATCGCACCGTGCACAGGCAATACGACAAGCCGGCTTGCGAATGCGATCACAGACAGCCCTGTTCTTATGGCTGCGAAGGCTCAAATGCGCAATCTGCGTCCGTTGGTTCTCGCAATTTCTACGAATGATGGCCTCGGATTGAATGCAGCGAACATCGCAAAGCTGCTCGTGGTGAAAAATATTTATTTTGTACCTTATGGGCAAGACAATCCGACACAGAAGCCGAATTCATTAGTAGCCAGAATGGATTTGATTCCTGAAGCGTGTGCGGCGGCATTAGAGGGAAAGCAATTGCAGCCGCTTATCATTGAACGCTTTCAGTATAAATGATCGAGACTAGAGAGCGTGATCGACATTCAATCACGCTCTTTACGTACTCATAGTGTGGTAAAGGGGAGAAGAGACACATGACGAATCAAAAGCGGTTCAACGTTGCAGTAGTAGGAGCTACAGGAGCAGTAGGGGAACAAATAATCAAGCTGCTTGAGGAGCGTCAATTTCCTTTTCAACAATTGAAGCTATTGTCCTCCGCTCGTTCTGCTGGTACAAAGATCTCCGTTTCTGGAGTAGAGTATACGGTTGAAGAAGCACGACCAGAAAGCTTTGAAGGTATTGATATTGCTTTGTTCAGCGCAGGCGGAGACGTGTCAAAAGCACTTATTCCTGCTGCGATTGAAAGAGGAGCCGTATGTATTGATAATACGAGCGCTTTCCGCATGGATCCTACCGCACCGCTTGTTGTGCCCGAGGTGAATGGGGACAAAATCAAAGACCATCAAGGTGTGATTGCCAATCCGAACTGCTCCACGATTCAGATGGTTGCAGCCTTGAAACCAATATATGACCGCTACGGCATCGACCGCATCATTGTGTCTACTTATCAAGCCGTGTCTGGAGCGGGAAGCCGTGCAATTGACGAGATGCTTCACCAGACCAAAGAAGTGTTGGAAGGAAACCAAGTTCAGCCTGATATTCTTCCTGTATCCTCATTACCTGTGAAACATCAAATTGCATTTAACGCCATTCCACAAATCGATAAATTCCAAGAGAATGGTTTTACTTATGAAGAAATGAAAATGATTAACGAGACGAAAAAAATCATGGGTGATGATTCCATTCAAGTCACAGCGACTTGCGTGCGCATTCCAGTGGTATATGGTCATTCCGAGTCTCTATACGTAGAGCTTAAGAATGACTATGATCTCGCGGAAGTACGTCAATTGCTTGAATCAGCACCAGGCATAACCGTGGTTGATCGTCCTGAAGAGCAGGCCTATCCGCTTGCAACTGACGCGGCAGGCAAGCTTGACGTGTTTGTAGGACGCTTGCGTCGCGATCTTGACCATCCACGTGGCCTTAACATGTGGATTGTTTCGGATAACCTGCTGAAAGGCGCAGCCTGGAACGCAGTTCAAATTGCAGAAACATTTGCTTCAGAGCGGCAAGAGTAACACGCCGCTCTTGCTTTGTATTGGCTTAGACAGAATATGCAGCCCTTGTGTTAACGTAACCGTTAGGCCTAACATGTTCTGGCAGTCAGTCTTCATCAGTGTTGGAGGAATTACTCATGCGAATACTTGTTCAGAAGTTCGGAGGAACTTCCCTATCTACAGCAGAAGCCAGAAAGCAAGTCATACGTCACATACGTCGTGAACTGGACAATGGATTTCATCTTGCCGTTGTCGTGTCGGCAATGGGGAGAAGAGGCGAGCCCTATGCGACAGATACATTACTAGACTGGATCGGGGGAAATGGAAACCATCTTCCAGCAAGAGAGCAGGATATGCTGCTTTGCTGCGGCGAGATCATTTCTGCAACGACCCTATGCAGTTTGCTTCATGAGGAAGGCATCCCAGCGGCTGTGTTCAATGGAGCACAAGCGGGATTCAAGACAGATCAGCACTTCGGCAATGCAAGAATTCTGGATGTGAATCCAGAACGTGTGCTTCAAGCCTTGCAGGAAAATAAAGTGGCTATCGTTACAGGCTTCCAAGGCCAAGCAGAAAATGGCGACTTTACGACCCTTGGCCGTGGAGGCAGCGACACCTCTGCCACAGCGCTCGGTGCTGCACTCCGTGCTGAAATGGTCGATATTTATACAGACGTAAATGGCATATTGACAGCAGACCCGCGGCTTGTAGAAGATGCTAAGCCGCTTACCGTAGTAAGCTATGCTGAGATTTGCAATATGGCACATCATGGAGCTAAGGTTATTCACCCTCGCGCAGTAGAGATTGCCATGCAAGCTCAAATTCCGGTACGCGTCCGTTCTACATTTAGTGATGAGGAAGGAACGCTTGTCACGAATCCGGACGGCATTCATGACCTGTACGAAGGAATCGTGGATCGTTTTGTGACCGGGATCGCGTATGTAAGCAACGTTACGCAAATTACGGTTGAAGCCCATGAGGGTGCACATGATTTGCAGCTTAATGTATTTAAGGCAATGGCTCACAACCAAATCAGCGTTGATTTTATTAATGTAACCTT
This sequence comes from Paenibacillus sp. 1001270B_150601_E10, assembly GCF_015558675.1. Lineage (GTDB taxonomy): Bacteria > Bacillota > Bacilli > Paenibacillales > Paenibacillaceae > Paenibacillus_B. The sequence continues at coordinate 768,939 of NZ_JADMOL010000002.1, forward strand.
GTCAGGAGCGGTTTATACGGTCTTTGATCATGATGCACCTCGTGCATTGGAAGTGCTCCGTGAGATGGGCTACTCACCAAAGGCGATGTCAAGCTGCGCTAAGGTATCGGTCATTGGCGGCGGCATGAATGGCGTTCCTGGCATCATGGCACATATTGTCGAAGCGTTGACGAAACAAGATATTCAGATTCTTCAATCCGCTGATTCCAATACAACCATTTGGGTTCTTGTAACCAAAGAAGATATGGTACGGGCATTGCGGGCCCTGCATGAGCAATTCGGTTTGAATCGATAATAAGATCGAAGTCATCCGCATTTTAGGGGAGGAGAACAAACGTGGATTTTGGTAGATTAGTAACAGCAATGGTAACACCGTTTGATGCAAATCTAGGCATTCATTGGGCAGAAGCCGAGCGAGTGATCGAAGAATTAATCGAAGTGCAGAAGAGTGATAGCCTGGTGATTTCAGGTACAACGGGAGAATCGCCAACGCTTAGCGATGAGGAAAAGGTTCAGCTCTATCGCTTTGCAGTTGAAAAGGCTAGAGGGCGTGCAAAGATTATCGCTGGAACAGGCAGCAATAATACCTCTCATTCCATTCATTTGACAAAGCTTGCAGAAGAAGCGGGAGCAGATGGTGTTCTATTGGTCGTACCTTACTACAATAAGCCGAACCAAGAGGGACTATACCGTCATTTTAAAGCGATTGCTGAATCTACCGCACTTCCAGTCATGCTGTATAACGTTCCAAGTCGTACGGTAACCAGCATGAGTGCGGATACTACGCTGCGACTGGCGAATGATGTAAAGAATATTACTGCAACGAAGGAATGCGCGTCTATTGAACAGGTGGCTATTATAGCATCCAATGCTCCTGAAGGCTTCAAAGTATATACAGGCGACGACTCCGCAACGCTTCCAGCGCTTAGCGTAGGTGCTTATGGCATTGTAAGTGTGTCCAGCCACATTGTCGGCGAGCAGATGAAGCATATGATTCAAGCTTATTTGAACGGCGAAACAGTTCAGGCAGCAGAATGGAACAACAAGCTGCTTCCGGTATTTAAAGGATTGTTCGAAGCTCCGCATCCGGTTCCTAACCCAGTTGCCGTAAAGTTTGCGCTTCAATTGCGTGGATTCGAAGTGGGTGGCGTTCGTTTGCCACTTGTTGAGGCAACTGATGCAGAGCAGCAATTTATCCATAATGTCGTAAAGCCGTTCTTAGCACGTTAAAAAATCGAGTCATCGATTTATTGACAAAAAGGCCCAATTATTGGGCTTTTTTTTTGTTTCATAGCGTAGTTTGTGAGGTATACATACTTTGTACATATGGAATTGTGCGAATATATTTAATATCATTAAACATAACAAAAAAATAAAATTATCTAAGCCCATGATACATAAGATGCGTGATGAAAACGCTTATATAGCAAGTGAAAATCAATTTTTGCGATGGATGGAGTCAAGGAGGCGCACGTTAGGAGCGCCAAAACGCCGACTTGTGTTTTTTCATAACGTTCATGTATAATGATTATCAAGTGACTGGGTGCGGTATATTTTACAAAAGTAATTTCATTGGTGCGACGGCCAACTGAATATAGGAGGTTAAGATTGACATTGTCAAAGAAGAACAACACAGATAAGTTATCGATTTTTGCATTGGGTGGCGTAGGAGAAATTGGGAAAAATATGTACGTTGTCCAATACGGTAACGACATCGTCGTCATTGACGCTGGATTAAAGTTCCCAGAAGAGGATATGCTCGGAATCGATATCGTTATTCCTGATATCACCTATTTAACAGAGAATCGAGATAAAGTACGAGGAATCATTGTTACACATGGTCATGAGGATCACATTGGTGGACTTCCTTATGTATTACGTCATTTGAATGTGCCTGTGTACGCAACAAGACTCACGATTGGATTAATCGAAAGCAAGCTTCGTGAGGCCAATCTGCTTGGTGAGACGAAGCGGATTCTGATTAATGCGGATTCAGAGGTTCGCCTAGGGTCGATGACCGCAACATTTTTCAAGACGAATCACTCCATTCCTGATTCCGTAGGAGTCTGCCTGGATACACCGGAAGGTGCAGTCGTACATACAGGTGACTTCAAATTTGATCACACGCCGGTTAATGGTCAATATGCGGACTTGCATCGTATGGCGGAGATTGGAAAGAAGGGTGTTCTTGCACTTCTTTCTGATAGTACGAACGCTGAGAAACCAGGATTTACGCCTTCAGAGAGCAGCGTAGGGGATACACTTGAAGAAATATTCCATAATGCAGAGCAGCGAGTTGTCGTCGCAACATTCGCCTCTAACATTCATCGCGTGCAGCAGGTTATTGAAGCCGCTCATGCTACTAATCGCAAGCTTACTGTCATTGGACGCAGCATGGTTAACGTCGTAACTATTGCGTCAGAACTTGGCTATCTTCATATTCCTGATGGAATGCTTATTGAGCCTGAAGAAGTCAATAAGCTTGCAGCAGATCGTGTCGTCATTTTATGTACAGGCAGCCAAGGCGAGCCGATGTCCGCGTTGACAAGAATGGCTCGTTCAACACATCGCAAGGTAGACATTCTGCCAGGCGATACGGTTGTCATTGCAGCAACTCCAATCCCAGGAAACGAAAAAGATGTCGGCCGTACGGTTGACGAACTGTTCCGTCTCGGAGCAAATGTGATTTATGGCGGGGCACATTCGAGAGTTCACGTTTCCGGACACGGAAGCCAAGAAGAGCTTAAGCTTATGTTGAACCTGATGAAGCCGCAATACTTCATCCCTATTCACGGTGAATACCGCATGCTGCGTCAGCATGCGCGTCTCGCAGAAGCGGTTGGTATTGAGCCAGAGAATATCTTTATCACCGATATCGGGGATACCGTTGAGATTCAAAACGGAGTTGCGCGCAAAGGCTCTAAAGTTCCTTCCGGCTATGTTCTTATTGATGGACTAGGCGTAGGTGATGTAGGCAACATCGTTCTGCGTGACCGTAAACTGCTCTCGCAAGACGGCATTCTTGTTGTCGTGGTTACACTTAGCAAGCAGGATGGCACGATTATGTCTGGACCAGACATCATTTCGCGCGGATTTGTCTATGTTCGCGAATCTGAAGGATTGCTCGATGAAGCAAATCGCATTGTTACATCAACGCTACAACGCTTGATGAGTGAGAATGTGAATGAATGGGCTTCGTTGAAGACGCATGTGAAAGATGCACTAGGACGCTTCTTGTATGAACAAACGCGTCGTCGTCCGATGATTCTTCCGATCATCATGGAAGTATAGAACGATAGGCTTTTTATCCAAACAAATATTGAAATGTGACTTTAGGTCGCATTCAGATCACTATGCTGGGGTAGCTCATTTCCTGTCTTTAAGAAGAAGGAATGGGCTACTCTTTTTATTTTGTTAGAGCAGCTTTTGTCTAGGCAGTCGTTCCTTTTCACTCTTATTTGTTCGCATAACGCATAACTGGATGGAGCAACCTAGGAATGTACTTGCAGAGAATGGAGGAGCAATATGTCGCAGTATAACAACAATAACGGGCGAAGAAATCCTTTCTTGAATCAATATTCCTATATTCTTAGCTCCAAGCAGCAGCAAAATCTCAACCAGTTTGAACGTCCTTTTGAACAGAATCAAAATGAGCAGCCGCCGAGTAATCCTTACTCGCCATCCGTTCCACCAGCTCCCTCAGATCCTATGAGAGACCGAATGCCGCCAGCTGTACAGAGTATTCAGCAGTTCGGCACAGCATCAACGCCTAACGTAAGCGAATCAAATATTTATTGCTTGAATATCATTGGACAGATTGAGGGACATATTATTTTGCCGCCGCAAAATAAAACGACGAAGTACGAGCATATCATTCCTCAACTAATTGCTGCAGAGCAAAATAGTAAAATCGAGGGTGTGCTTATCACACTGAACACAGTGGGAGGAGACGTAGAGGCTGGATTAGCGATCGCAGAAATGATTGCTTCCTTATCCAAGCCGACGGTAACCTTAGTGCTTGGCGGTGGACACAGCATTGGTGTGCCAATTGCAGTTGCATCACATATTTCAGTTATTGCCGAAACCGCAACAATGACGATTCATCCGATTCGGCTGACAGGATTAGTCATTGGCGTGCCGCAAACGTTTGAATACTTAGATAAAATGCAGGAACGCGTGGTTCGTTTTGTAACCAGCCATTCACGTATTTCAGATGATACGTTTAAGCAGCTTATGTTCAAGACAGGCGAATTGACCAGAGATATCGGGACAACGGTTATCGGGCCTGAAGCGGTTCGCATGGGGCTCATTGATGAGGTAGGCGGAGTATCAGCAGCGCTGTATCACCTTAATCAGCTTATCGAAGCCAAGCGAGCAATAGAAGAGCAAAATAAGCCGAAGCAACAAGGGAATGGATCTGATCCAAGCAATCAGCAGCATAGCCAAACCAATTATGGTGAGAACAATCAAGGCTATAATCAGCAGCAGGGTAGTCAACAACAGCAAAATAACCAACAACAGCAAAATAACCAACAACAGCAAAATAACCAACAACAGCAAGGAAACCAGCAGCAAGGGCGTCCAGTTGATTCTCAGCAAAACAACGGACAACAGCAAGATCAGAATCAGCAAATGCAAAACAATCAAGAGAACCAGCAGCAGATAGACAATAAGCAAAATGGCTCAGATCATAACGCACAATCATCAGGAGGGAAATGACACATGCTTTATTCCGTGCTTCCTATCGAGATTGTGATGGAGGGTAATGATTCGTTTGCCCCTAATCATATTGAGATGAAAAGAAATGGGAGAACGCTCTTGGTTGAGCAGCTATCCCCCTATGAGATGAGAGTAGAGCGGCTTGTGCTTGGCATGTCCATTGATGATTATCTGGATCCTGCCTATCAACCAGGAGCGATTATTCCAGCTTACAGCGAAGAGAAGCCATCCAATCTATAGCATTGCTTAAGCAAGAGCACCGAAAGGTGCTTTTTCTTTGCTTATATATGGGAATTTAGTATAGTTAAGATGTCAAGGCGGGCTCATAGTAAGAACGGCTGTTCTGTGATATAATGACCGTTGGAGGTGACACATTTGGCCCGAAGAAAGAAAAAGAAGCAATCCTTTAGCAAAAGCCTAAAGTATGAGATGTATGGAATATTGCTCATTACAAGCGCTGTTATTGCCTTATCGGGCGGAGCGACTTTTGGCCGTGCTTTGTCCAAGCTGTTTGGATTGATGCTCGGCAAATTTTACTTTGTGATTCCACTTCTCTTCATTTATATCGGATTAGCCGTGATGATCAAGCGATCATGGCCCAAGGGCTGGAGCTCACGCAATTCCGGCTTGGCTTGCATTGTGCTTTCGCTTACCATGATGAGCACATTGAATGCAGTTGAACTTCGACTGCTTCCTGTTGCTGAGGACATTTCCGCAGGACAGATTTTTCACGCGATACATAACACGCTGCAGACAGATTTGCTGCAAGCTAAAGAAACAGGCTCAGCAACGGATATGTGGAACAAGAATATTAGCGGAGGTTATATAGGGGCGGCTGCATACTGCCTATTATATGGTCTGTTTGGAGCCTTAGGCACGAAGCTGCTTACAATCGTGCTGCTGATTATCGGATTCATGTTAGCTGCACAGCTATCCTATGTAGAGCTTGTACGTTTGATCCGCAAGCAGGTTGGCAAGTTCGTGAAGCTGCTTAAGAAAAAACATAAAGCAAGGTTGAATGAAAGAAAGCTTGAACAAAAACAATTAGCCTCAAGCAAGCGAACACGGGCAGAGGCTGTACCGGATTTCTCCGAGGATGAGGAAGAGAACGGGCCTGAGCGAAGAACAAGCAAGACGCCAGTGTTCTTCCAATTGTTTGGACTTCGCCGTACAGTTGAAGAAGAAGAGCATGAAGAAGATGAACTGGACGAATGGGCAGAGCCTGCTCCAAAGCGTTCAGGTAAATCATCTAGAGCCCGTGGCGTCGTACTAGACCAAGATCCTTGGGATCAAGATCAGACAGACTCCTCAGAAGGTCGTGCAGACAGCAGATTTGAAGATCATGCTCATGAGGGACCTGTATTCCATGACTTCAATCATGAAAAGGCATGGTCACAAGAAGCGGAAGAAAGTTGGTCGGCTGACGATACAGATGAGGATTGGCAGGTACAGGCCCCACAGGATCCTCTAACACCAGCTCTTCCAGCCGCTGATCCTGACCATGCCTCACAGGGGGCTTTGAACGGCCTACATGATGAACAGGCCATCGACGATAATCCATCTGAGGATGACAGTCCCATCGTCCAAGCGCCTCCAAAACCAGTGAAGCCATATAAACTTCCTGGCTTTCATTTGTTGTCTCGGCCTCAGGGTAGCGGCAAGGGAGGAGATCAGGCGGACTTTATGCAAATGGCTAGAAAGCTGGAAGCAACGCTTGAGAGCTTTGGCGTCCGTGCGAAAGTGCTGCAAGTTGTGCGGGGTCCTGCTGTTACCAGGTTTGAAATTCAGCCTGATATCGGCGTGAAAGTAAGCCGAATTGTGAATCTGTCCGATGATATTGCCCTTGCGCTTGCGGCTAAAGACATCCGTATGGAAGCGCCGATTCCGGGCAAATCTGCCATTGGGATTGAGGTTCCGAACAATGAGGTGTCGGTTGTTACGCTTCGGGAAGTCATGGAGACACCAACCTTCATGGATGCGCCTTCGAAAATGACGGTCGCACTCGGACGAGACATTTCAGGAACGCCGATTATTGGCAACTTGGCGCGGATGCCGCACTTGCTTGTTGCAGGCGCAACCGGTTCTGGTAAATCCGTATGTATCAACGGGATTATCGCTAGTATCCTCTACAAGGCGAAGCCAGATGAGGTTAAGTTCCTCATGGTTGACCCGAAGATGGTTGAGCTTAATATTTACAATGGGATACCTCACTTGCTTGCTCCGGTAGTGACTGATCCAAGAAGAGCTTCATTGGCGCTTAAGAAGATCGTGGTGGAGATGGAGAAGCGGTATGAGCTGTTCTCGAAGTCAGGAACACGGAACATCGAAGGCTACAACAAACTTGTAGAAGACAATAAAGAATTGGTGCTGCCGTACATTGTCGTGATTGTAGATGAGTTGGCAGACTTGATGATGGTTGCTGCACATGACGTAGAGGATGCCATTTGCCGCTTGGCGCAGATGGCTCGTGCTGCAGGCATTCATCTTATTATTGCTACACAGCGTCCGTCTGTAGACGTCATTACAGGTGTTATTAAGGCCAACATCCCATCACGAATCGCGTTTGGTGTATCCTCTCAGGTCGACTCCAGAACGATTCTTGATATGGCTGGCGCCGAGAAGCTTCTTGGACGAGGAGATATGCTTTACTTGCCTATGGGCTCTTCTAAGCCTGTACGTGTGCAAGGAGCATTTTTGTCTGACCAAGAAGTAGAGGCCGTCGTGACCTATTGTCAAGAGCAGGAAACGGCACAGTACAATGAGGAGCTTGTGCCAGAGCTGGACGAGAACGGTATGGAGCAAGATGAGCCGATGGATGAACTGTATGATCAAGCTGTTCAGATCGTATTGGAAGGACAGCAGGCTTCTGCCTCGCTTTTGCAGCGTAGGCTTAGAGTCGGGTATAACCGGGCGAGCCGATTGATTGAATCCATGCAGACGCAAGGCATCGTCGGGCCTCCGGATGGAAGCCGTCCTCGGGAGGTGCTATTGACACTGGAACAGTACCAGCAAATGAAGATGTCCTCATAGGCATGTATAGAACAATTCCCAAAATCTCATAATAAGTTTACTTTCCCTGTCAAATTTACGAGAGAGAGGTAGACGTTAGGTTATGAGAAAACGGGTAATCTGGATAACTGCATGCTTGATCGCTGTGCTGTTCGGTGCGTATCAGCTAAAGTATATTCCTTCAGCAGTTGAGACGTTCAGCAATGCAACGCTTAAGGTCGGCTCAACGGGTCAGGATGTGCGTGAGCTGCAGGGACGCATGAAGTACTTAGGCTTTTTCTATGGGAATATTGACGGTATCTTTGGTACAAAGACGAGCAACTCCTTAAAATGGTTTCAATCGGAGTTTGGCTTGAAGGTAGATGGCATAGCAGGACCTAAAACCAAGCTTAAGCTATACAACGCCACAAAGAATTGGAAGCCTGGTGCAGATACGGGTACAAGCTCTGGCAGCTCAGGTGGAGGGAGCTCGGGATCAAGCTCTAATAACTCCAATGTGAGCAGTTCAAACAACAAAGGTTATTCTGAGAATGACATTAAACTTATGGCTAACGCTGTATACGGAGAGGCTCGCGGAGAGCCCTACGAAGGGCAGGTTGCGGTTGCAGCAGTCATCTTGAATCGCGTAAAGTCACCAAGCTTCCCGAATACAGTGTCCGGTGTTATTTTTCAGCCACGTGCGTTTACTGCAGTAGCGGATGGTCAGATCTATCTGACTCCAAATGAGACGGCTAAGCGTGCGGTTCAGGATGCCATTAACGGTTGGGATCCATCAGGTGGGTGTATCTACTACTTCAACCCGAAGACAGCAACATCGGCCTGGATCTGGTCTAGACCACAAGTGAAGACAATCGGACAGCATATATTCTGTATGTAAATCACAGTGAAGAAGCAAGGGATCACCCGTTGCTTCTTCCTTTTGTATGAGGGCATTGTCTCTTAAGCAAATAAAAATCGTTTATGGTTTCTTGAAATAAGATTTATTTCTTTGAGAAATGGTGTATATAATTGGATAACGAACCGTATTCCAACATACGGGGAAAAGGAGAAATGGATCGTGACAAAACAAATATCTACTTTTGAGCGAGGGGCGGTAAATGGGCTGCGCTTACATGTAATGCCGACTCAGCGCTTCAAGACATTTGCGATCGCTGTATATATTGGCTTTCCATTAAAAGAAGAGACAGTAACACCTCTTGCCTTAACCCCATTTGTCCTTCGTAGAGGAACAACAAATTTTCCGGAAACGATTCAGTTTCGTGAGCGTCTAGATGAGTTGTATGGCGCAGGCTTCGGTTTTGATGTTTACAAACGAGGAGACTATCAAATCGTTCAGTTCCGCATGGACATTATCAATGATGCCTTTGTGCATACAAGTGAATCCTTGCTAAAAAGAGGCTTCCAGTTCTTAGGAGATGTGATTACTTCTCCTGCTTTAGAGGATGGGGTCTTCCGAAGCAAATACGTTCAAGAGGAGAAGGAAACCGTCCGCAAACGCTTGGAGGCGATTGTAAACGATAAGATCCGTTACGCTCAGGAACGCTGTGTTGAAGAGATGTGCAAAGATGAACCGTATCGCTTGCATCCGCTGGGCGATCGAGAGGCGCTAGCGAATATTGATGCAAATTCCTTGTATCAGCAGTACGAGTCATGGCTTGATCAAGCCTGCATTGATGTATATGTAATAGGAGATACAAGCTTGGATGAGATTGAACAATGCGTAACAAGTTCTTTCCAAGTGAAGCGTACGAAGGAATCAGCATATACGCAGGCTAAAAATCAAGTGAGATCTGGCGAACCGCAACAGGTTGTTGACCGATTGGACGTATCGCAAGGGAAGCTTAACTTGGGGCTTCGAACCACGATTACGTATCAAGACGATGAATATCCTGCGGCGCTTCTCTATAATGGCGTATTAGGCGGCTACCCGCATTCTAAGCTGTTTATCAATGTTCGTGAAAAGAACAGCTTGGCTTACTACGCATCATCTCGCTATGACGGTCACAAGGGCATTATGACCGTCCAATCGGGTGTAGAGTTCAATTTGATGCAGAAGGCAACTGAAATTATTAAGGAGCAGCTTCAGGCGATGGAACAAGGAAACATTGAGACGTTAGAACTTGCTCAAACGAAAGCCATGATTTCCAATCATTTGCGGGAGATTAATGATTCCGCTTTTGAAATGATTGGCTTTGACTTTAATCGTGTGCTGTCGGGACGTGAACGAACCACATCAGCGCTTATTGAAGAAGTGGCGGATCTTACAGTTGAAGATATTCAAAATGCGGCTCGCACCTTCCGATTAGATACGATTTATGAACTGCGCAACCGAGAGGAGGTGTAAACGATGGAGAAACGTGTATTTGACCATGTACAGGAGACGGTATACTTCGAGCGCATGGAGAATGGACTTGAGGTCTATGTGCTTCCCAAGGAAGGCTTTAACAAAACGTATGCGACGTTCTCTACAAAATACGGCTCTGTCGACAATCACTTTCAGGTAGAAGGCCAAGAGGCAATAACGGTTCCAGATGGTATTGCACACTTTTTGGAACATAAAATGTTTGAAGAACCAGAAGGCGATATTTTCGCGAAGTTCTCTGAAAAAGGTGCTTCTGCAAACGCATTTACAAGCTTTGATCGCACCGTTTATTTATTTTCTGCAACGGATCAGATTGAAGACAACTTGACGACGCTGATTAACTTTGTGCAGCATCCTTATTTTACGGATGAGAACGTCAATAAAGAAAAAGGGATTATCGCGCAAGAAATCAATATGTACCGCGATAATGCTGATTGGCGTGTATACTTCGGCCTAATTGAAGCGATGTACCAAGCGTATCCGATCTATATTGATATCGCGGGAACAGTGGAATCGATTCAAACGATCACGAAAGAAACGCTGTATACGTGCTACCATACGTTCTACCACCCATCTAACATGATTCTGTTTGTGGTGGGCGGTGTGGATCCAGAGCGGATTATGAGCCTTGTTCGCGACAATCAAGCGAAAAAAGACTACAAGCCGCAGGGTGAAATCAAACGGATATTTGAGGATGAACCGGATACCGTCCGCAAAGAACGTCTCGTAACAAAGCTTCCTGTATCCCAATCCAAATGTTTATTCGGCTGCAAGGAGCCAAAGCCTGGTCTTACAGGGAAAGACCTGCTACGTTATGAGCTGTCGACACGAATTATGATGGATTTGATGCTTGGAAGTAGTTCACCGCTTTCTCAGCGGCTGTATGAATCGGGGCTTACATCCGACAATATTGGTCATGAGTTTAATTGCGATACAAACTATGCCTTCTCAATCATCGGAGGGGAGACGAAGGACCCTGATGAGCTCGTAAAGCAAGTTCGTGAAGCGATTGAAGAGAAGAAGAAGGAAGGCTTTAACAACAAGGAATTCAATCGAATCCGCAATAAGCGAATCGGTTCCTATTTGCGTATGCTGAACTCGCCAGAATCAATCGCTAATGAATTCACTAAGCATAAGTTCCGTGAAACGGATTTGTTCGATGTACTGTCTGTTTACGAATCTTTGCATGTAAAAGAGATTAATGAACGGCTTCGCGATCATTTCCAATGGGACCGACTTGCTGTATCGATTGTGGAGCAGCCATCCTTATAAGCGAAGACTTAACAGCCAAGGCGCACCTTCTACAGAGGGTGCGCTTTCTATATTTCCTTTACGGATAATGTTGGTACAATAGGTCTTAGGAACAAGTAAATTCAACCGGACAAGATAGGGAGAGAATACAATGAAGCCAATTGGGGAAACGACAGTCCTCATCACTGGAGCCAGTCGGGGTATAGGAGCTGCCATAGCTACACGCTTTGCTAAGGAAGGGTTTCGGATTGTTATTCATTACGCTCAATCGCATGAGGCAGCAAATGAAGTTGCGCGGCGGTGTATGGGTTATGGGAGTGATGTGATGACCATAAGCGCAGATCTCCGTTCAAATGAGCAGTTGAAGCGTATGCGGGACAAGCTTGAGGCAGAAGGGTTTATTCCCGACATCTTGATTAATAATGCTGGGGTTGCGTACTACGGCTTATTTACAGATGTAACAGAAGAACAATGGGATGAGTGTATGGCGGTCAACCTAAAAGGCGCTTTTCTATGCACACAGCTCTTTGCTCCTCAAATGATAAGGCAACGGTATGGGAGAATTATTAATGTGTCATCCGTATGGGGGATTACAGGAGCTTCCTGCGAGGTAATCTACTCCACTGCTAAAGGGGGCATCAATGCTTTTACCAAAGCACTGGCTAAAGAGCTGGCTCCCTCGGGGATAACTGTAAATGCGGTTGCTCCAGGTGCTGTCGAGACTGAAATGATCGATCATCTGGATGCAGATGAACGCTACGCTTTGCAGGAAGAAATTCCTTTAGGCAGACTGGGGTCTCCTGAAGAAGTAGCTTCCTTGGTGTATTATTTAGCATTACCCGAATCCGGATATTTAACGGGGCAGGTTATTAGCCCAAATGGAGGCTGGCAGGCTTAATTTTAGCAGACCTTGAGCACAGCTGCGATATGAATAAATCCTATACGGCAGGAGCATATTACAAGTGTTACTTTCGATTATGACATTGCGATAGGAGGCGTACTCATGGCATCTGTACTCAAAAATTATGATTCATGGAAAAAGTTTCTTGGTGATCGGGTAAAAAACGCCAAAACAATAGGCATGACAGAGGACACCATTAATAATTTGGCTTTCGAGATTGGTTCCTTTCTGGATGAAAAGGTGGACCCACAGAACCCGCAAGAGCGCGCGATTAAAGAACTTTGGGAAGTTGGTAACGAATCAGAGCGCAAAACCATCGCTAGTTTGATGGTTCGTCTTGCTGAGAAGAACAGTCAATAATCCTGTTTCTGGCGAAAAATACGGTATATACCGGGTTTTTCGCTTCTTTTACAATTCAGACATGAATACATGCTCACTATCTGTTATAATAATGATCGTTAGTCTAATGAAGAATAATTGTGTGGAACATTGTCGTTTGAGCGGTGGAATTTGCAAGCCATGTATTGTAGAATGGTAAACGAATAAGGCAGATTGGGAGAAGTGTCATGGAATTTAAACAATGGTACATGGAGTATAAGATTCACAAGAACCGACCTGGCTTGCTCGGTGATATCGCGTCATTGCTCGGGATGCTTGAAGTTAACATCTTAACGATCAATGGTGTGGAGGGCAAGACTCGAGGGATGCTTCTTCAAACAAACGATGATGAAAAAATAGAAATGATGGGCAGAATGTTGAGAAAGGTTGACAACATTACCATTACGGCTTTACGTCAGCCAAAGCTCGTTGATATACTGGCTGTCCGTCATGGTCGATACATAGAAAGGGATTCGGATGATCGTAAGACCTTTCGTTTTACAAGAGACGAGCTTGGACTGCTTGTCGACTTTCTTGGGGAAATCTTCAAGCGTGATGGTCATCAAGTAATCGGTCTGCGCGGCATGCCTCGGGTAGGCAAGACGGAGTCGATTATTGCGGGCAGCGTATGTGCGATGAAACGATGGACGTTCGTATCTTCAACGCTACTTCGTCAGACGGTTCGCAGCCAAATGTCAGAGGAAGAGATGAACGATAACAACATCTTTATCATCGATGGTATCGTGTCCACGATTCGTTCGAATGAGAAACACGAGGCTCTTCTAACGGAGATACTAAGCATGCCGTCAACGAAAGTGATTGAGCATCCGGATATTTTTATACAGGAAACAAGCTATGATTATGATTTCTTCGATTACATTATAGAGCTTCGCAATACGCCGGATGAAGAAATTACGTATGAGACCTTTACGATAAATTACAATGATTTGTAAACTTGTTGGTATCGTGGTCCTTTTGGAACCACCGATCATATGACTCATATTTCAGACAGGAGGTGAAGAAGTGTCAGAACTAGGTCAAATGCTAAAGAAAGCCCGCTTAGAGCGTGGTTTGACACTTGACGATGTTCAAGAAGCAACCAAGATTCGCAAGCGTTATTTGGAAGCTATTGAAGAGGGCGATTATAAGGTTCTCCCTGGAGCGTTCTACGTCCGCGCCTTTGTGAAAACATATGCGGAGCATGTTGGCTTGAACCCAGATGAGCTTGCCCCTTATTATACTGAGGAAATGCAGGTGTCAGAGCCTGAAACTCCGATTGAACCGATGATTAGAAAGAAACGCTCCGTTCAACATACGGATCGTTTTGGGAAATGGGCGACAACGATACTCATGTGGTCCTTTTTCATTCTAATTATTGTTATCATATATCTCGTGATCGTAAGCCAATCTGGAAAGGATGGCGACGGTAAGAAGACGACGGACAACTCAGGAATTACTGACTCCGTTGTGCAGCCAGGTCCGAATAACGGAGACAATGGATCAAGCAATGGCTCCGCTAATGAGGAGAATACCAATCAGCAGGAACAGCAAGAGCCTGAAGAGAAGAAGGATCCAATCGTCATTCAGGTATCTGAAGACCGCGTTGTTGTGTCCTCGCCTGATAATCAGCCGCTCCCATTCGAAGTAAAACTCATCGATGGCAGCTTTTTGTCTCTTAATGCTGGAGACGAGCGCTTGGTGTCCGGCTCCTTAGAAAAAGGTCAAGATCAATCCTTTACGATCTCGGAAAAGGGAATTCGAGCATTGTTCGGCAATGCAGAACGATGTGAGGTTACAATTGCGGGTACGAAGATTGAACTTGGCAAGGGCTTAAACAAGCGCGTGAGTTTTGAGTGGATGTCTTATGAGGAAGCTCAAAATCTTCAACAAACGACTGACGGTGCTTCAAATTCCACAACAACTGATGGGGAATAAGGAATGAAGGTTTAGGCCACTACATCTTATCGCATATTATGATCAAGGACGGACATGATAAGAAAGCAGCAATTGATACTCTCAAGGAAAGGCGGCGCTTATCATGGCAACAAGTTGGGTTGTTACAGGTCTTGGCATAATCGTAAGCTTGTTGGGCTACTACTTAACGCCAAGTGCGTGGGGATACGGAATTCTAGGATTTGGTCTTGCACATGTTGTGCTTGGCGTTCTGGATATGTTTCGTACTCCTGTACGCAGTCGTTACTAAGAGAGATTTATCTTGCATGTGCAGTGTCAGACAGGGCATTCTTCGTTTATGAGGAATGCCCATGTTATTATACATAATAAGAATTATGTTTATTATACTCTAGCAAGGAGGCATGTATAGTGGCTGAATATTCTTTTGATATTGTGTCAAAGACCGATCTTCAAGAGGTCAGCAATGCCGTAACGCAGGCTGAACGCGAAATTGAAGGTCGATTTGACTTCAAGGGCAGCAAGAGCGCCATTGAGCTTGACAAGGGTGCAGGCGAGCTTGTGATCACCTCAGATGATGAGTACAAACTAAAAAGCGTGATTGACATCCTAGAGTCCAAATTGATTAAGCGCGGAGTAAGCGCAAAAAATATGGATTACGGCAAGCTTGAGCCAGCTTCCGGAGGCACCGTACGCCAGCGAGCGAAGCTGAAGCAAGGAATTGAGCAGGACATCTCGAAGAAGATCAATACGCTCATTCGTGATTCTAAGCTTAAGGTGAAGAGTCAGATCCAAGGCGATCAAATTCGTGTAACCGGCAAGAACAAAGATGATCTGCAAGTCGTCATGAAATTGCTCCGTGAAGCAGACCTTCCGCTCGATCTTCAATTCACGAACTATCGCTAATGCTCAGAAGCCCGTCATATTGATTCTCTTGGATGCGAGATAATCAATTGTCGGGCTATTTTGACTATCTGGTTTCTTGTGTATTATACTTGTGTAATGAGAGAGGCCACTAGAGAAGACGTGAGCCTCATTTTTTGCGACATAGCTCGCAACAACATCAATGGGGGATGTATGAATGACAGAGAAAATTAAAATCGTAACTCTCGGGTGCGATAAAAACCTGGTTGATTCAGAGATTATGTCTGGATTGATCCATGGTCGTGGATACGAGCTGGTAGAACAGAATGAAGAGGCAACGGTTATTATTGTTAACACTTGCGGATTTATTGATGCAGCGAAGGAAGAATCGGTTAATACGATTTTGGATCTAGCTGATCTTAAAGAAACCGCCAACCTCAAAGCACTCATCGTGTCAGGCTGTCTGACACAACGCTACAAAGAGCAGCTGCTCGATGAAATGCCAGAGATCGACGGCATAGTGGGAACGGGGGATTTTGACAAAATCAACGATATTGTCGATGCGGCTTTAGCAGGAAGCAAACCGATCCTGGTAGGCAATCCAATTTTCAACTATGAACAAGCACTTCCCCGTAAAGTGTCTACTGAGCGCTATACTGCCTATGTAAAGATCGCAGAAGGCTGCGACAATAACTGCACATTCTGCAGCATTCCGATTATGCGCGGCAAGTTCCGCAGCCGCACCATGGAATCGATTCTTGCCGAAGTCAAGCAGCTTGCAGATCAAGGCGTCAAGGAAATCAGCTTGATTGCACAGGACTCTACGAACTATGGTACGGACCTTTACGATGGCTTCATGCTGCCTGAGCTGATGAATCGTGTAAGTGAGGTTCCAGGCGTAGAGTGGGTACGTCTCCACTATGCATATCCAGGATTCTTTACGGATGAGTTGATCGAGACGATTGCGACAAATCCAAAAATCTGCAAATATATAGACATGCCCCTTCAACATAGTGAGGACTCTGTCTTGAAGCGCATGCGCAGACCAGGTCGTCAACGGGATACGAGAGAATTGGTCCGCAAGATTCGAGCCCGCATTCCTGATGTAGCGATGCGCACATCAATCATTGTTGGTTTCCCTGGCGAGACAGAAGATGAATTCAATCGCCTATGCGATTTTGTTCGGGAAATGAAGTTTGACAAGCTTGGCGTCTTCACTTATTCCCGTGAAGAGGATACGCCGGCTAACCGTCTTCCAGACCACTTGGATGAAGAGGTGAAGGAATGGCGCGCGAATACGCTGATGGAGATTCAGCGGGAAGTGTCGAAGGGAGCTAGCGAGAAGCGAATTGGACAAGTGATTGATGTGCTTGTTGAACGCTACGATGGTCGCAATGATGTATACATCGGCCGCTCTCATTTCGATGCTCCTGAGATCGATGGCGAAGTATTTGTATCGAATTTGAAAGATTTTACGATTGGCGATATTGCTAAGGTACGCATTACACATGCGTTGGAATTTGATTTAGCTGGGGAGGGTCTTCAGTGAATCTGGCAAACAAGATAACATTGGCTCGCATCTTCTTAGTTCCGATCATGATGTTTTTCTTGCTGGTGAACTTTGATTCTTATAAGCCGATTCAGTTTCAAGATTTCTCAATCACTTATACGCAAATTATTGCAGCATTGATCTTCATTATTGCAGCAAGTACAGATGGTCTTGATGGCTACATTGCCCGCAGCCGTAAGATGGTTACGAGCCTTGGCAAGCTTCTGGATCCGCTTGCGGACAAGCTGCTTGTTGCTGCTGTGCTGATCTCACTTGTAGAAATGGGGAAATGTGACGCCTGGATTGCCATTGTCATCATTAGCCGTGAATTTGCTGTAACGGGACTCCGACAAGTGGCATTGCTTGAGGGACAAGTTGTGGCTGCAAGCAAGTGGGGCAAGTGGAAGACTGCGATTCAGATCACCGCGATTATCGCGATGCTGCTGAATAACTTCCCGTTTGCCTTAATCGGGGTTCGCTTCGACTTAATTGCTACATGGGCAGCTGCCTTAATTACGGTGTATTCCGGTATTGATTATTTCGTAAAGAACAAAAATGTTCTTCACATGTCATAAAAAAGCGATCAAGACAATAGGAGATTCCTATATAGGAAGGCCTATTGTCTTTTTGCTCATCTCTGCTTTTACATTATATTCTCGTTATTCAAGTTAATCGTTGTTACACAGGAGGCAAGGTTCATGAAAGCAGAAATGATCGCAGTAGGGACAGAGCTGCTCCTCGGGCAAATCGTAAATACGAATGCCCAATATTTATCTCAGCAGCTTGCTATGCTAGGTATTGACGTTTATTATCAGACGGTTGTTGGTGATAATAGCACACGTCTTAAGGATGTCATTCAGACGGCTAAGGAGCGTGCAGATGTCGTCTTGCTGACAGGCGGACTTGGGCCCACCATGGACGATATCACGAAGGATGTGGTAGCAGAATTGCTCGGACGCAAGATGGAGATGCATATCCCATCCCTTCAAAAAATGGAGGACATGTTCCGAGATCGTGGTGTACATATGGTAGAGAGCAACCGCCGCCAGGCTCATCTTATCGAAGGCTCGGATGCACTGGACAATAGCGCAGGCTTAGCAGTGGGCAATGCCATCATTCAGGATGGAGTTGCGTTTATCCTGCTTCCTGGGCCGCCAAAAGAGATGAAGCCGATGTTTGAAGAGCAGGTCATTCCATGGCTTGAACAGAACCTCTTTAAAGAACGTGGCTCGCTCTATTCTCGGATGCTGAAGTTTGCCGGTATCGGAGAATCGAATCTAGAGGCGGCACTTATTGATCTGATTAAGGAACAAACCGATCCTACGATTGCTCCATATGCGAAGGAAGGAGAGGTATTAATCCGTCTTGCTACGAAGTCTTCATCTGAAGCGCAGGCTGAAGAAAAGCTGAACGCGATGGAAGCACGCATCCTGGAGCGGGTAGGGACACATCTGTTTGCAAGAGAAGATGTTTCGCTGGAGAAAGTGCTGGTGGAGCAATTTTCGAAGCACCAATTAACCCTATCCGCTGCCGAGAGCTGCACAGGGGGCCTTTTTGCGGAGTTGATTACTTCCATCGCTGGAAGCTCTCGCATGTTTACAGGCGGAGTTGTTACTTATTCGAATGAAATGAAGCATACGCTGCTGCAAGTGCCGATGGAGCTTATGGAGGGTGCTGATGCGCCAGGTGCTGTCAGTCATGAGACTGCTAGAGCTATGGCCGACGGCTTGTTAAAGCTGACGGATACAGACTATGCCATTTCCATTACAGGTGTGGCTGGGCCAGGGCAATCCGAGCGCAAGCCAGCAGGTCTTGTTTATATTGGCATTGCTGAAAAAGGTGAGGAGACGGTGACTGAAGAGCTTCGCCTTAACGGCAATCGTGACATGATTCGACTGCGGGCAACGAAGATTGTGATGCAGCGCTTGTGGAAACGACTGCAGGATAAAGGTCTTGTTGCCGTATAGCACGTTGCGGTTGGAATGCGGGACAGCAGGTACTATTGCTTCCTCTGTTTCCTGCGTGCTATACTACTTATACCGATGATATGTGCGCGGAAGAACCGCAATGAAGCCTTTGCTTTGTTGCGGTTCTTTATGGTTAATCCAGGTATCGCTAAGGGGATTTATTCACGGACATGATCCCTTCTATGAATGAGGATTAGCGGTTGATTTAGTCATTTTGGTCCGGTACAGTCACGGTATATAGTGAAGTTAGGATACATGAGGAATGTTTCTTTTCATTTGGCATGATGACTAGGATGTTGTGATTCGAGTGGATCTTCAGATATAGTTTATATTACATTAAATGTAAAAATTACCTATGAAGAGGGGGTTTGAGGTGAAAAAACGAATGTATGTTCGAAAAAATGCTTGGCAAGGGAACAAAAAGAAGGTATGATAGTGATATCAACGATAACGAAGGAAGTGAGTCTGTGTCAGATCGTCGTGCTGCATTAGAAATGGCATTGCGTCAAATAGAGAAGCAATTTGGTAAAGGTTCCATTATGAAGCTTGGGGAGTCCACTCACGCACAAGTTGAGATTGTACCGAGTGGTTCCATTGCGTTAGATATCGCACTTGGTACAGGAGGACTTCCGCGCGGACGGATTATTGAAGTCTATGGTCCAGAATCCTCTGGTAAGACGACCGTGTCCCTTCACGCCATTGCAGAAGTTCAGAAGGCTGGTGGACAAGCTGCGTTCATCGATGCTGAGCATGCGTTGGATCCTGTGTATGCAGGCAAGCTTGGTGTTAATATTGATGAACTGCTGCTCTCGCAGCCAGATACAGGTGAGCAGGCGCTGGAGATCGCTGAAGCACTCGTACGCAGTGGCGCTGTAGATATTATCGTTATCGACTCCGTTGCTGCGCTTGTTCCGAAGGCTGAGATCGAAGGTGAGATGGGGGATTCCCACGTAGGTCTTCAAGCTCGCTTGATGTCACAAGCACTTCGTAAGCTCTCAGGAGCGATCAGCAAGTCCAAGACGATTGCGATCTTTATTAATCAGCTTCGTGAGAAGGTTGGCGTCATGTTCGGTAACCCAGAGACTACACCTGGTGGACGTGCCTTGAAGTTCTACTCCAGTGTGCGTCTTGATGTTCGTCGTGTAGAATCCATCAAGCAAGGCAACGACATTGTCGGTAACCGCACACGTATTAAGGTTGTTAAGAATAAAGTAGCTCCTCCATTCAAGCAAGCCGATGTGGATATCATGTACGGCGAGGGCATTTCGAAGGAAGGCAGCATTGTAGATATTGGTACAGAGCTTGATATTATTCAGAAGAGCGGTGCTTGGTATTCCTACGAAGGCGAGCGCTTAGGTCAAGGCCGTGAGAATGCGAAGCAATTCCTAAAAGAGCATATGGATATCTCGCTGGTTATTGAGAATAAGATTCGTGAGTCCAGCAACTTGTCAACGGTTATAGGCAATAATGTCTCAAAAGATGACGAGACAGAAGAAGATCTTCTTTTCAATGCGGAAACGGATTCGGAATAATGACTTTTAGTGGAGACAAGCATCTGTGAGGATGCTTGTCTTGTTTGTATATGGGAATACTGATTAGGGGAGGACTTTGATTGGGAGAGACAACAGATACGACGATCATCGTACGTGTTGAAAAGGATGAGCAGCAATCCGGCCGCTATGTGATTCATTTCGAGCACGCAGCTCCTCTAAATGTGCATGAAGATGTTATGATCAAGTACCGTTTGCTTAAGGGGACGGAAGTATCTTTATCCTTTATGGAGGAGATCATCCGAGCGGATGAGAAAAATAAGGCTTACGTTCACGCTTTGAAATACTTGCAGCGCAAGCCTAAGACTCGCGCAGAGCTTCATCGCTATTTAAGCCAAAAGGCATATGAAGCAGAGATCATAGATACTGTGCTGAATCAACTGGAACAGGAATGGCTTGTCGATGATGCCTCCTATGCTGAAGCATGGCTGGAACAGCGAGTTGTTCGTCATCATAAGGGAAGACGATTGGTCCAGCAGGAGCTTAAGCAGAAGGGCGTGCATGCTCGCCATATCGCCCGGGCGATGGATGCTCTGGACCCGGAACAAGAGCGTGAGAGTGCGCTTCACGCAGCGCATAAAAAATGGAGACAAACGAGCGGCGAGCCTTTTTTGCGCAAGCAAAAGGTAGCAGCGTTTCTAGCTCGGAGAGGCTATCCGTCGGATCTTGCCAGACAGGCTGCGAATCAAGCAGCATCGGAAGAGCAATTCGAAGAGACAGAGGAGTAAGGAAGATGTCAAGTGATGGGAAGTTTGCTTGACAATTTCTTTTCATAAATACTAAAATGAACATGTATCTTTATTTTCACGAGATTGATTTCTCTTCCAGAAATTGATTTCACTTGATTCATTTCGCCAATGAATTTTCTTCTTCGTCACGTAGCGTGACATCCTAGGCATGTGTGAACATGCGTCCATGTAGTGCGGTCGAGCTACTCGATCGTTAAATGTAAAACAAAACTTGAACAAAAACAAAAGAACAATATTCTCTCTATTATAGAGGGAACAACGGGAGGTGAGGCAGATGATGCAAATTTGGCTCGGAATCGTTCTCGTTGTGATTGCATTGTTCTTGGGATTTGGAATCGGATACTTGATTCGCAAATC
>NZ_JADMOL010000002.1:790515-812325 GCF_015558675.1 Paenibacillus sp. 1001270B_150601_E10
TCGCTGGCAGAAGCGAAAATAACGAGTGCTGAGCATGCTGCGGAGCAAATTGTGGAGAGCGCTCGTAAAGAAGCGGAGGCACTGAAGAAAGAAACAGTGCTTGAAGCGAAAGACGAAATCCATAAACTCCGTACAGAAGCGGAGAAAGATGTCCGTGAACGCCGGAACGAGATTCAGCGACTTGAACGCCGCGTACTGCAGAAGGAAGAGTCGTTGGACAAGAAGTTAGATTCGCTTGAGCGTAAGGAAGAACAACTGTCTAACAAAGAGAAACGAGTTGAAGAGACACAAGCTGAGATTGAAAGACTTCACCAACAGCAATTGTTGGAACTCGAACGCATTTCAAACCTCACAATGGAGGATGCGCGTCAAATTATCTTGACGAATGTCGAGCAGGAAGTACGTCATGAAACAGCACAACTGATCAAAGACATTGAATCACAAGCACGTGAAGAGGCAGATAAGCGTTCACGCAATATTATTTCACTTGCCATTCAGCGTTGTGCAGCAGACCACGTAGCGGAGACTACAGTGTCCGTGGTAGCACTGCCTAACGAAGAGATGAAGGGTCGAATTATTGGACGTGAAGGTCGTAACATTCGTGCACTAGAGACATTAACAGGTATCGATCTCATTATCGACGATACACCGGAAGCTGTTATCTTGTCAGGGTTCGATCCAATCCGCCGTGAGATTGCTCGCACCTCTCTCGAGAAGCTGGTTGCGGATGGCCGCATACATCCAGCTCGTATCGAGGAAATGGTTGAGAAGTCTCGCAAGGAAGTGGACGAGCGTATCCGCGAATACGGTGAACAGGCAACTTTCGAGGTTGGTGTTCATGGTCTGCATCCAGATCTTATCAAGATTCTTGGTCGCCTTAAGTTCCGCACAAGCTACGGTCAGAATGTGCTGAAGCATTCGATGGAGGTAGCTTATCTAGCAGGCTTGATGGCAGGAGAGCTTGGCGAAGATGTAACACTAGCCAAGCGTGCAGGTTTGCTGCATGATATTGGTAAGGCACTGGATCACGAGGTGGAAGGATCTCACGTTGAGATCGGTGTGGAATTGGCGAAAAAGTATAAAGAACATCCAGTTGTCATTAACAGTATTGCATCTCATCATGGTGATTGCGAAGCAACTTCTGTTATTGCGATGCTCGTTGGTGCTGCGGATGCTTTATCCGCTGCTCGTCCAGGTGCAAGACGTGAGACACTCGAGACTTATATCAAGCGTCTAGAGAAGCTTGAAGACATTTCCGAATCGTTCGAGGGTGTTGAAAAGTCCTATGCAATTCAAGCTGGTCGCGAGGTTCGCGTAATGGTGCAGCCTGATAAGATCGATGATAGTGAGGCGTATCGCCTAGCTCGCGAGATCTCGAAGAAAATTGAGAGTGAACTCGATTATCCGGGACATATTAAAGTTACGGTGCTTCGTGAGACAAGAGCGGTCGAATACGCTAAATAATTCAATAGAAGTCAATGAGAAGTGGCCCTAACCGGCCACTTCTCCATTTTGTAAGGAGGCAATACCCTTGAAGTTATTGTTTATTGGGGATATCGTAGGGAACACGGGCCGCAAGGCGGTAAAGAGAGTTCTTCCATATTTGAAGGAGCGTCATCAGCCGCATATCATTATTGCCAATGCTGAGAATGCAGCGGCTGGCCGCGGGGTTACTGGAGCCATCATTAAGGAATTTATCGATCTAGGTGTTCATGGCTTTACCATGGGCAATCACACTTGGGACAACAAGGATATCTTTGAGTGGATTGATGACGAAAAGCGTGTCATTAGACCCGCAAACTTCCCAGAAGGCACACCAGGACTTGGCTGGACGACAATCAAGGCAAATGGCAAGGAGCTTATGATCGTTAACTTGCAGGGAAGAACCTTCCTGCCTGCGATTGACTGTCCTTTCCGCAAAGTGGATGAGATTCTGGAGCAATCAGGTAAGAAGCGCAAGCCGATCCTGGTTGATTTTCATGCCGAAGCGACTTCAGAAAAGATTGCAATGGGCTGGCACCTCGATGGACGCGCATCCGTTGTGGTAGGAACGCATACACACGTACAGACGAATGATGATGTCATTCTGCCGAAAGGCACGGCTTACTTGACAGACTGCGGCATGGTTGGTTCCAAGGAAGGTGTGCTTGGCATGGAACGCGAGGCTGTTCTTCGCAAATTCAAAACCCAGCTTCCTGTTCGATTCCAAGTAGATGAAGGAGAATGGCATTTCCATGCGATCGTTGTAGATATCGACGATGAGACAGGAAAAGCAAATCGAATTCAAAAAATCCGTTTAACAGAAGAAGATATTCTCTTGAGTTAAGTTGGACAGCAGATGCACATATCCTAATAGAAGTACACAAGCGAGCAGGCGGTGAATATTTCATCGCCTCTTTATTATCGATTTGACCATGGGAGCCGTGCGCGAAAAGAGACGGATATACAGCATGCTTGAGAAACGAAATGTCGGAAAAATGTCATTTAGCATTGAAGGATTTTACAGGATGTCTTATGATCGAAGGTACATATAAAATCAGGATGTGATGAAGGTATGAAAGTTCGATCATTGCTGTCAGGCCATATTCGATCACATTTGCTGTTTTATTTGATGGCAATCCTGTTTGTTGCCTCGGCAAATGTCATTCAATCGTTTTACCCGAGCTTATTGGGCCAGTTCACAGATGAGCTTCAGCAGGAAGGATTGACAAGAACCGGTGTCATTCATTACAGCCTGTGGCTTATGGCCATCGGAGTAGGCTACGGCGTATTATTTGGACTTGGACAGTATACGAACCATAGACTTGGCCGTCAGTTTGAATTCAACACGAGACAGCGATTATTCAAGCAATTTACGAAGCTTAGTGAGCAATACTTCGCTAAGAACGGAACAGGAAAAATGCTCAGCACGTTCATGAACGACGTAACCTCAGTGCGCGAGACGATTGCAAACGGTGTCAATCAAATGACGAATGCATCGATTCTGCTTGTGTCGGTCATGGTCATGATGATGCTTAGCCATATTCCGCTTCATCTCGTGCTGGTGTGTGCTCTCCCGTTGTTATCGATACCATTGTTCGTTGTGTATTTCGGCCCTCGGATTAGACTGCGCTCGCGCGCCGTTCAAGATTCTCTCGCAGCGATGACGGAGTCCGCCGAGGAGCAATTTGGCGGGATCAAAGTGACCAAGACGTTTGCCGTCGAGGACGTGGTTGAAGAGCGCTTTGGACGGACGGTGGATCAGATTCGCGATAATCAGCTTCGACTGGTTAGAATGACATCCTTATTCCAAGCGTTGATTCCGTTTGCGGGTGCACTTTCGCTTGTTATCGCGATCACGTATGGGGGTGTGATGTCCATTCGAGGCGAGCTTTCACTTGGTAACTTTGTTACCTTGACCTTGTATCTTCGAATGCTGATGACGCCGCTGCAGCAGATTGGCAACGTGATCAATACGATGCTGCGCTCCCGTGCATCTCTCGACCGACTGAATAAAGTCTTGTCGGAAGTGCCTGATATTCTAGAGATTGAAGGCGCGAAGGTGCTTCATCGAGATGCAGGAGTAATCGAAATTAGGGATCTTAGCTTTACTTACCCTGACGCGGACATACCAGCCCTAAAGCATATTAGCGTGAAGCTGGAACAGGGCAGAACGCTCGGGATCGTCGGCAAGACGGGAAGCGGGAAGACGACGCTTATGAAGCTGCTGCTGCGGGTTTATGATCCTCCTGAAGGAACGATTTTCTTAGGCGGGGAAGATATTAGGCTGCTTACTTTGGATAGTCTTCGCAATCAGATCGCCTATGTTCCGCAGGATGGCTTTTTGTTCAGTACGACCATTCGAGACAATATTGCATTTTCTGATCGAGCGGTAGGGGATGAGTATGTCGTTGAAGCAACGAAGCTTGCGGATCTTTACGACAATGTAACAGGCTTCTCTCATGGCTTTCAAACGAAGCTTGGAGAGCGGGGGCTTACATTATCTGGAGGACAACGGCAGCGTACGAGTCTTGCTCGTGGGCTCATTAAGGATGCGCCTGTGCTCGTCATGGATGACAGTGTGAGTGCTGTAGACGTTGTGACGGAGACGAATATCCTCCGAAATGTGAAAGGCGCGAGAGAAGGCAAGACGACGATATGCATCGCCCATCGCATAAGTGCTGTTCGGCATGCGGATGAGATCATCGTGCTGGATGAGGGTCAAATTATAGAGCGGGGAACGCATAACGAGCTGCTTGAACAGAGCGGCTACTATGCTTCTCTTCACGCGATACAAGAGGAGGGAGTCCTCGAATGAGCAAGCTAGAAACGAGAAGTCCATATGAGGTATCTCCAGAAGATCGCAAGCAGGCGTTCAAATCGATGCTTGGTTATGCGAAGCCGCATCGCCGCACTTTTATGCTGGTCTTTTTCTGCACCTTTTTTGCCATTGCTGCGGATCTTTTACAGCCATACCTTGTTAAGATTGCAATTGATGATGATATGCTCACCGGCTCTCATGGCATTCGCAATCTAATGACCATTGGTCTATGTTATTTGCTGCTAGCGGCATTAAGCTTTGTTTTCTCTTATATCCAGGCTAATCTTCTGCAGAAGGTAGGACAGAGCATTGTCGGTCAGCTCCGAAAAGATTTGTTCAAGCATATTGCAAGGCAATCGATGTCCTTCTTTGACCGCAATTCTATCGGGAGTCTAGTCACGAACGAGTCTAGCGATACAGAGACGATCAACCAGTTCTTCACGCAGGTGCTCCTAAGTCTTGTTCGCGATGGGCTATCGATCATTCTTGTTGTTGCATTTATGTTCTCGCTGGATGCGGAACTAGCCATGTATTGCCTCATTTTGTTTCCGATTATCTTTTTAATCGCCATCGCTTTCCGTAAGCTGCTTCGTTCTGCCTACCAGCGTGCAAGAGGCGAGTTGTCCAAGCTTATTGGCTTCTTAGCAGAGAATTTGGCAGGGATGAGCCTTATACAGGCTTTCCATCAAGAAGAGGAGCAGACGAAGCGCTTTACGGATCAAAACAAACGATTTCTTAAAGAGAATCTGAGAGAAGTTAGAACCAGCATTTTGTTCAACCGGTCATTTGATATCCTAGGCAATCTATCAGTTGCATTTGTCGTATGGCTTGGGGGGATGGCGGTGCTGGACAAAGCACTTGAATTTGGTGTCTTATATGCCTTTATCAACTATATTCGTCAGTTTTTCCAGCCTATCAACCAGATTACTCAGCAGTGGAATACACTGCAGTCAACACTAGTATCCATGGATCGCTTGTGGAGAATCTTCCGTGCAGAACCGGAGGTGCAGGATCCAGACCCTGAGGATGCTGTTCATAAGTCAGTCGAGGATATCAAAGGGAAGGTTGACTTCAACCATATTCGGTTTGCCTATCTGGATGATCGAGATGTGCTGCATGACTTGGATCTTCACATCAGGCCAGGAGAATTTATCGGGATTGTGGGGACGACGGGTGCTGGAAAGAGCTCGCTTGTGAACCTGCTTGCTCGATTCTACGATGTGAAGCGGGGCAGTGTAACGATCGATGGCGTTGACATTCGCGAGCTTCCGCAAGAGACTCTGCATCGCATTGTTGGACTTGTCCAGCAGGAGCCATTCTTGTATTCAGGCACGATCATTGATAATGTCCGCTTGTTCCAAGAGCATATCTCACCTGAACAAGTCATATGGGCTTGTAAGGCTGTAGGGGCTCACGAGATGATCATGAGGCTCAAACATAACTACCATTCGCGTCTATCCGAGAGGGGAAGCGGACTGTCCGCTGGTGAGAGACAGCTCATCTCATTTGCTCGCATTCTCGTCTTTGAACCTAGAATCTTGATCCTTGATGAAGCGACTGCTCACTTGGACTCTCATACGGAGCGCCTCATTCAACGAGCGCTTCATGTTGTCTCTGAAGGTAGGACGACGCTGGTCATTGCCCACCGATTGTCCACGATACAAGATGCGGATCGCATTATTGTCATGAAAGCAGGGAAGGTTGTCGAACAGGGAACACATCTAAGTCTAGTGGAGCAGAATGGCATCTATGCCGATCTGATTCATCATTCGAGACAAATCAGCGTGTAGCCATAAAAAGGTTTTCTCACAACGTTCTCCTAATATGGCGATGACTCGCATAGGATAGACAGGGATGATACAGCAGCTCTTCAAGAGCGGCTGTGCCATTACACGCAAATGAATACCGGACAGGAATGTTTGGGCGCTTCATGAATATGTTGTAATAATGGAGTCTCACCATCATTCCCGAGGAGGTCTATCCATGGAGGTATTAAAGGTTTCAGCAAAATCCAATCCCAATTCGGTAGCTGGTGCATTGGCAGGGGTGTTGCGTGAGCGGGGTGCAGCCGAGTTGCAAGCGATCGGGGCAGGTGCTCTCAACCAAGCCATCAAAGCGGTCGCCATAGCTCGAGGATTCGTCGCACCAAGCGGCGTAGACTTGATATGTGTTCCTGCTTTCACCGATATCGTGATCGATGGAGAGGATCGTACGGCAATTAAGCTGATTGTAGAGCCAAGATGAATCGCATCATGAAGTGCAATTGACATGTGGATGTAGGGCTAAGCCTGTTTACGAAGATCGTAGTAAGCAGGTTTTTTATTACCATAATAAGATTAGGAAGCAAGGCTGCTTCTAAACAAGAACAACATCTTATTAGGCGATAAAACCAGTCTTAGGATGTGGTATTAGATCTTGAGACTGCCCGAATAGAGCCGCACATCCCGAACATTCCAACGATGAGATGACATAGATGCTTCGTGTATGGGAGGAAATGCTGTCAGTGCTCTTGCACTCGCTATAACGCTCATGAGCAGGCGCCTTATAATCATATTGTAAGGTGCTGAGCTTTTTAATGGACAAGCAGGCTCATTGACGTGAACCCATGATACAATGAAATAAACGTGCAACTAGAAGAGGAGTAATGAAGATGAATTCACGTCTTATTGATTTTCACTGTGATGTGCTTTACAAGATGCTCTACACCGGAGAGGTAGATTTCGTTCAACATGATACTCGGGATGTCACACTGCCTAAGCTCCGGGAAGGAGGCGTTGGGCTTCAAGTGTTGGCGTTGTTTGTGGAGCCAAGCTTGGTAACAGGACCACCACGCTTCTCCCAGCTTGTCCGCATGATCGATCTGTATCATGAAGAGATGCTGAAGCATCCTGAACTGCAAGCGATTCGCTGGAAGCAGGATCTAGAGGAGTGGCAGCAAGCGTCTAAGATTGGCACGATCCTGTCACTAGAGGGCGTTGACGCGCTGGAAGGAGACCTCGTGTACCTGCGAACACTCTATCATCTGGGGGTAAGATTTGTAGGTCTCACCTGGAACCATTCCAACTGGGCCGTTGACGGTACGCTTGAGCCAAGACAAGGTGGCTTTACAGAGACAGGCAAGCAATTGATCGAGGAATGCGAACGGTTAGGGATCACGCTGGACGTCAGCCATTTGAATGAAAAGGCATTCTGGGAGCTGCTAGAACTTACGGATCGCCCAATTATTGCATCGCATTCCAATGCTGCCTCCGTATTCAAGCATCCGCGCAATCTTACGGATGATCAGATCAAAGCGATTATTGATCGCAATGGGCGTATTGGCATTACATATGTGCCTTACTTTGTCGCTGACAAAGAAGAAGTAACCATAGAGGATCTTGTGAAGCATATCGATCATATTGTAGAGCTAGGAGGAAGCAAGAATCTTATGCTTGGCTCTGACTTTGACGGCATTGATAAAAAGATCAAAGGACTTGAGCATGCGGGGCAGCATCCTGCCTTATTAGAGGCGCTGGAGAAGCAATACGGCCAAGCCTTCGTACAAGATATCGCTCACACAAATGCCTATCGCTTCTTAAAAGAAAATCTCCCTAGCCGAGCGGAATAGTAGGTTATTCATCTCGGTTTGGTATGAAACCAATCTAAAGATTCTATTAAGCGCATCTGCTAAAACGCTTGCTTTTTCCAAGTACTGGTCATAGAATGAATGTGACTCAAGGGATGGTTACCATTCTTTAGGAATCCATTCATGATGGATATCCCTTGATTAAGGGGACTTGCTGAGTCATTTAAAGGAGTGGGCGAGCTTGATTAATCAATTGTCTTGGAAAATTGGGGGACAGCAAGGGGAAGGCGTAGAGAGTACGGATCGTATCTTCTCGACTGCGCTGAACAGATTGGGTTATTACTTATATGGCTATCGGCATTTCTCGTCACGAATCAAGGGCGGGCATACGAACAACAAGATTCGCATCAGCACAGCCCCTATTCGGGCGATTTCTGATGATTTGGATATATTGGTGGCATTTGATCAGGAAAGCATCGATCTCAATGCAAACGAGCTTAGAGGCGGCGGTGTTATCGTCGCTGATGCGAAGTTCAATCCTGTTGTGCCTGAAGGCCTGAATGTGCGGCTTTTTGCTGTGCCGATCACGGCTATAGCGGAGGAGCTTGGAACTTCGCTGTATAAGAACATGGTTGCTTCAGGGGCCTCTTGGGCATTGCTTGGACTTCCCATTGAAGTGTTCAACAAGGCTGTGGAAGAAGAATATGGTCGTAAGGGTGCCATTGTTGTAGAGAAAAATATCGAGGCGGTGCGTCGCGGAGCAGAGTTCGTGCTGGAACAGGCTGGGGGGCCTTTGAGCGAATTCCAGCTGGAGCCGGCTGATGGCGTGCAGAAGCTGTTTATGATTGGTAACGATGCCATTGCGCTTGGGGCATTAGCAGCAGGCTGCCGGATTATGTCTGCTTATCCGATTACGCCAGCCTCTGAGATTATGGAATATTTGATCAAGCATTTGCCGAAGTTTGGCGGCACGGTTGTCCAGACGGAGGATGAGATTGCAGCTGCTACAATGGCGATCGGCTCCAATTATGCTGGCGTTCGGGCAATGACTGCATCTGCAGGGCCTGGACTCTCGCTTATGATGGAGGCGATTGGCCTTGCGGGCATGACGGAGACGCCGCTCGTTATTGTTGATACGCAGCGCGGTGGTCCTTCAACAGGGCTCCCAACGAAGCAGGAGCAAAGCGATCTTAATGCGATGGTGTATGGAACTCACGGCGAGATTCCGAAGATCGTTATTGCGCCAAGCTCGATTGAAGACTGCTTCTATGACATGATCGAGGCCTTTAATCTTGCAGAGAAGTACCAATGTCCAGTCATTGTCATGACAGACCTTCAACTGTCTTTGGGGAAGCAGTCCTGTGCGGTGCTTGACTACGATCAGATCTTGATCAATCGAGGTCGACTCGTCCGAGACGTTCCTGAGCTTGAGACACATGCTCAATTCAAACGCTACGAGCTTACAGATGACGGCATCTCTCCTCGCGTGCTGCCAGGAGAGAAGGGAGGACTTCATCACGTGACAGGCGTTGAGCATGATGAGGTCGGCCGTCCATCTGAAAGCGCGATTAATCGTCAGCGCATGATGGATAAGCGGCTTGGTAAGCTCAAATCTATCAAGATTCGCCACGCTGTTGTTGTGGACGCTCCTTATGAAGAGCCGGACGTGCTTATCATTGGCATGGGCTCTACGGGTGGAACGATTGATCAGGCGCGCACCAAGCTTGAAGCGGATGGCTGGAAGACGAATCATCTGACTGTTCGTCAGATCTATCCATTCCCTACGGAGCAGGTGAAGCGTTACGCTGAGCGTGCGAAGCAGATCATTGTGCTGGAGAATAATGCGACGGGACAACTAGCCGATCAGATCAAGCTGAATGTCGGCTTCCACGATAAGCTCTACAGCATGAAGAAATACGACGGCACGCCGTTCCTGCCGCACGAAGTCTATTCCCAAAGCAAGGAGTTGGTCTTGAATGGCAACCTTCAAAGAGTTCCGCAATAATGTTAAGCCTAACTGGTGCCCAGGCTGCGGAGATTTCTCCGTACAAGCAGCGATCCAGCGTGCGGCTGCCAATGTTGGACTGACACCGGAGAATCTCGCGGTGATCTCGGGGATTGGCTGTTCAGGACGCATCTCGGGATATATTAATGCTTATGGCTTCCACGGTATCCATGGACGCGCATTGCCGATTGCACAAGGCGTTAAGCTCGCGAACCGCGATCTGACTGTCATCGCTTCAGGCGGGGATGGAGACGGCTTTGCGATTGGAATGGGACATACCGTTCATGCGATCCGCCGCAATATCAATATGACCTATATCGTCATGGATAATCAGATCTATGGATTGACGAAGGGCCAGACATCTCCAAGAAGCGCTGTTGGCTTCAAGACGAAAAGCACGCCAGAGGGCTCTATCGAATCGACGCTGTCTCCGCTTGAGATTGCATTGGCTTCTGGAGCAACATTTGTGGCTCAATCCTTCTCCAGCGATCTAAAGCAATTGACTTCCTTGATCGAGCAGGGATTGCAGCATGAAGGCTTCTCGTTGATCAACGTATTTAGCCCTTGCGTAACCTTCAATAAGATCAATACGTATGATTGGTTCAAGGAGAACATCGTGAATCTGGATTCAGTAGAAGGCTATGATCCTGCTAACCGAATCCAAGCGATGACGAAGCTGATGGAGACGAACGGCATGATCACAGGACTTATCTATCAAGACAAGAGCCGTAAGTCTTATGAAGAGCAGATCGTTGGCTTCCGCTCGGAGCCGCTTGCTCAACAAGATTTTAAGATATCACCAGAAGCATTTGAAGGACTCTTGAAAGAGTTCAAATAATATTCATATAATTGTTGAAAAGGCATGCGTCATGAGACGTATGCCTTGTTTATTTTAGTAGTATAATAACAGGTGGTACTGCAACAAGAGAGAGATAATCGAGAGGTGGAAGAAACATGAAAACTGTACCTGTCGGCGTATCTGGACGCCATATTCACTTGACTCAAGAGCATATCGAGGCTTTGTTTGGCGCTGGATATCAATTGACTGAATTCAAACCTTTGTCCCAACCAGGACAATACGCAGCAAATGAAACGGTTGAAGTTATCGGACCAAAAGGTTCCTTCAATACGGTTCGTATTCTTGGACCTGCACGCCCTGCTTCCCAATTGGAAGTATCCCGTACAGATGCATTCGCGCTTGGCTTGAAGCCTCCAGTACGCGAATCTGGCAATATCGAAGATACTCCAGGGGTTAAGCTTGTTGGCCCTAAAGGTGAAGTTGAGTTGGAGAAAGGTGTTATCGTGGCAGCTCGTCACATTCACTTCCACACTTCTGATGCTGAGAAATGGAACATTCAAGACAAAGCGAAGCTGCGTGTACGTGTTGGCGGCGAGCGCGGTGTTGTATTTGAAAATGTGATCGCGCGTGTATCTCCTAACTTTGCATTGGACATGCACATCGATACGGATGAAGCAAACGCAGCTGGTGTGAAAAATGGCGATACAGCTGAGATCGTGGATTAATCATACGATTTCGTGCATAAGCAGCAATAAAAAGCTCTTCCCTAGTGGGAGGGCTTTTTTACTATATTTAGATTTATTAAGTGGAGCTTTTTGAGTATCTTCACACGCTATATCTGCGAAAAAGCCAACCTCTATACGCGGTTACCAATCTTTGAATGGCCGCAAAAGAGGTTTATACATGTACAAAGAGAGCTTACCTTAAATCTGGACTACATCTTGGAATGTCCTCATTAAGAATGATATAATTTGAGGTAATGTGAAAAAAGAGAGCCCTTACATAGGGTTGAAATAATGGTGGATGAAAAGGAGTGACTACCCGTATGAGCAAGGAGTCTAAGGATTACTCCAAGTACTTTGATTTTTCTAATGCCAAGGTGATATCTGAGGATGAGCATGGCAAGAAGATTCGCATTACCGGACGCGAAATCTATATTAAATCAGAGCCTAGCCAAAAAGAAGGCAAAAAGAGGGGGAAAGAAAGCATCGAGGTCCATTATACGGATGCTGTTCCTGAGGACATGCGCCAGCTTGGGGCGGGTAAGCATTATATTATCTATACGTTCGGCTGTCAGATGAATGAGCACGATTCTGAGACCATGAGCGGCCTCTTGGAAGAGATGGGCTATACAAAGACAGAGGATCGCAAGCAAGCTGATATTATTCTCTTGAATACCTGTGCGATTCGTGAAAATGCAGAGGATAAAGTATTTGGCGAGCTGGGACACTTGAAAACGTTGAAGCTAGAGAAGCCCGGCCTTCTACTTGGGGTATGCGGATGTATGTCTCAGGAAGAGAACGTCGTGAATCGTATTATGGAAAAGCATCAGTTCGTTGATATTGTATTTGGTACCCACAATATTCATCGCCTGCCCTACCTCGTTCGTGATGCGATGTTCAATAAAGAAATGGTAATCGATGTGTGGTCCAAAGAAGGGGACATTATTGAAAACCTTCCGAAAAAGAGATCAGGCATGCGCGGCTGGGTCAATATTATGTACGGCTGCGACAAGTTCTGCACGTACTGTATCGTGCCCTATACACGAGGCAAAGAGCGCAGTCGTCGACCTGAGGATGTCATCGCAGAGGTTCGGGAGCTGGCACGCCAAGGCTACAAAGAGATTACGCTACTTGGACAAAATGTCAATGCCTATGGGAAAGATTTTGAGGATCGTGAATATCGCTTTGGGGATTTGATGGATGATATCCATAAGATCGATATTCCACGCATTCGCTTTACGACCTCCCACCCGCGTGATTTTGACGATCATCTGATTGAAGTGCTGGCGAAGGGCGGCAATCTCGTTGAGCATATTCATCTGCCTGTTCAGTCCGGCAGCAGCGAAGTGCTGAAGAAGATGAGCCGGAAGTACGATCGAGAACGCTATTTGGAGCTCGTGAAAAAGATCAAGGAAGCGATCCCGAACGTTGTGTTAACGACAGACATTATTGTAGGCTTCCCAGGCGAAACGGATGAGCAATTCGAGGAGACGATGTCTCTTGTGAAAGAAGTGGGCTTTGATTTTGCTTATACGTTCATTTACTCGCCGCGTGAAGGGACACCTGCTGCCGGAATGGAAGACAATGTACCGATGGAAGTAAAGAAGGAGCGACTCTATCGGCTTAATGAGGTGCTTGGTGAGATGAGCTGGAAGGCCAATGAGCAAATGATTGGCCAGACTCTTGAAGTCCTTGTTGAAGGCCAAAGCAAAAATAATGCTGCCGTTCTTTCTGGTCGAACAAGAGGCAATAAACTTGTCCACTTTACAGGTTCAAGCGAGCTAATCGGACAATTTGTCCATGTGAAAGTAACGGACTTCAAGTCCTATTACATTTCAGGGGAGCTTGTCACAGAACCGATGCAAAAGAGTTCTTAAAATTTCCATGAATATCCGTTACAATAAGATCACATGGTTAATTCATCCAATTTTAAGATTGTATGATGATAGGAGAGATATTCATTGACAAAGCCTACAGAACAAGCTCAGGCAGATAAGAAGCAAGAGGAATATGTTATGCCAAAGTATCATACACGCGACCTGCTCGTCCGGGATGATATTATGAATAAAGCGAAGCAGCTCGCTGATATGATCTGTACGACAGAGGAAGTGACGCAGTATCAGCATGCAGAGAAGCAAATTCAGGACCACAGCCGTGTACAAGAGCTCATTGCCTTGATGAAGAAGAAGCAGAAGGAGATTGTTGCCTTCGAATCATTCCAGAATCAAGAGATGGTGAAGAAGATCGAGGCGGAGATTGAAGCTTTGCAGGATGAGCTGGATCAGATTCCACTTGTCGTGCAATTTCAGCAAAGTCAGACCGATGTGAACTATCTGCTGCAACTGGTTATGGGTGTTATCCGTGATACAGTAGCTGATAAGGTCAATGTGGAGGATGCAAGCGAGCCTGCTCCAGACAATTGCAGCGAGTAATCGAACGGGTATGTTTCCTAAGAGCCCGCTCATATCTATATAACAATCCCATTTGGACAAGCTATCCTGTCAAATGGGAGTTATCACGAAGAACCGCCCTACCTATGCGTTGGCGGTTCTTTTTTCGTTTGTTGAAACCATGCTCTTGATTCCAGCTTCAAGGTGTTAATTCAATACCTTACGAAGCTCTGCCGTTAGTAGAGGGACGACCTCAAATAAATCTCCCACGATCCCATAATCCGCAATCTGAAAAATAGGCGCCTCCGGATCCGTATTAATTGCAACAATCGTCCGGGATTGGCTCATTCCTGCAAGGTGCTGAATCGCACCGCTAATGCCGCATGCAAAGTATACTTCCGGAGTAACGACCTTGCCGGTCTGGCCGATTTGCAGCGCATAATCACAATAGCCGGAATCACAAGCGCCGCGTGATGCGCCTACAGCTCCATGAAGCAATTGAGCAAGCTCTTCCAGAGGCTTGAAGCCTTCCTTGCTCTCAACTCCTCGTCCTCCTGATACGACGATCTTCGCCTCGGACAGATCGATGGAGCCGCTCATTCGCTGGACGACATTCTTAACTATGGATCGCAAAGAAGAAGCGGGTGTCGGCAGCGAGCGGATGTAGCCGTTCACTTCTGTTCCTGACATACAGGGCGACAGAGAGGCAAGCGGCTTGAAATTGTTCGGGCGAATCGTCACGATCCAAGGGAGAGCGCCCGAAAAGGCCCTTGTCTCAAAGGCTTTTCCAGCGTAGATTGGACGCTTGAACAAGACGCTGTCATCCGACGTGATTAGCGATGTAACATCCGAGATCTGGCCGGAATCCGCGTGGGCAGCAAGCATAGGAGCGAGATCACGTCCAATAGCCGTATGCCCGAACAGAAGAATATCTGGTTTGTACTGATCATAAAAATCTTTCAATACCTGAAATGTATAATCAGGCTCATAAGCATCCGCTGTCACATGATCAAGGACATAGAGTTCATGGATTCCAGTCGCGAGAAGGGCTTCCTGCCTAGCTCGAAGACCATGACCAATCAGAAGGGCACTGATCTTATCCCCAGGCCTAGCTAACTGTTCCGCTGCCTGCAAGGCTTCATAGGTCACCTGTCGAAGTTCGCTTCCTCTTGATTCCGCAAAGATTGTGATATGGCGTCCCATCGATTGACGCCTCCTTTCTGCAGCTATCTTTTAGGATTCGAATAGTCCTGTATTCGATTTAAGTTGTGTAATAAGCTGCTGCACCTGTTCAGCAGCCGAACCAGTCAGTTTAGTGCCTGTCGTCCGAGGTGGAGGAAGCTCAATTGCTGCACGTGATGTTTTGGAAGAGGCATTGAACGAGCTTAACAGCTCTTTGGCAGGGAGGACGGCAATCGGTTTTTTCTTGGCTTTCATAATTCCCGCAAGAGAAGGATATCGAGGGTCGTTTAATCCCTGTTGACAGGTAAATAAGGCTGGCAGTGTGACCTCAAGCTGTTCAGTATCGCCTTCTGCATCGCGTTCAACCGCTACCTTAAGCTCTTCGATTCGTTCAAGCTTCGTGATCGCGGCAGTATGAGGCAGACGGAGCAGCGTACTTAAGCGAACGGCCGTTTGAGAGCCGCCTTGGTCAATGCTAAAGTTGCCTGCAAGGATAAGATCGATCTGGCGATCTTTCATACTTTGAACCAAACATTGAGATATTCCCCATTCGTCAATCTGGTCGAGCTCATCGTCTTCAAGCTCAATGTGAACAGCCTCATCGACACCCATTGCAAGCGCTGTTCGCAGGGCTTCGGTGACACGCGCTGGTCCTACTGTATACACGACAGTGTGTCCACCATGCTGCTCCTTCCACTGAAGAGCGGCCTCGATGGCATATTCATCATAGGGATTAATGATCCATTTGACATCTTCTTCATTGATCCTGCCCTGCTGAATGTTCAGCTTTTCCTCCGTATCGAAGGTTTGTTTCAACAGAATCGCAATGCTTAGCGCTGCATGACTCATATTCATCACCTCGTCAGTTTCGAGTTGGTCTTAGTACCAGTAAAAATGATGGCCTTGTCAATATATATGTGAGAGGCGTCAAGCATATTTCAATACAAGCGCATTTTTTCGTGATTTAGATCATATTCATCAAACCATGGACGTGACAGCAAGTATAACGAAAGGGAAGCGTTGATCCTAGTACCAGCTGGATTAACCATCGAAGTCTGCAAAAGAAGGGGGGAATACAATGGACTTCAGGTGGGTCGAGTGGCTGCTTGCGTTAGCGTGCATAGGCTTGAGCTGCTATTGGTTCGGCATTGTCGTATGGCGGCGCTGGACGTATGTTCAGCTCGGAACACCGACAGCACCACAAGCGAATCATCAAGGGGTGAAAAAAGCGATCCTTCAGACGTTTTCTCAGGGAAAGCTGTGGAAGGATTGGAAGAGTGGAACGATGCATGTGTTGCTGTTTTATGGCTTTTTGCATTTACAGATTGGTGCCATTGATTTAATTCTGATTGGCCTTACAGACCGTCATTTGCCGCTTCCGTTCTATGAGACGTTTGTAGTCGCACAGGAATGGACAGCGATTCTCGTTCTTGCGGTCATTCTTTATGCAGGCTACCGCCGTTATGTAGAGAAGCTGGCGCGATTAAAGCGAAGCTTCAAGTCAGGCGTTGTCATTTTATTCATTACTGCTTTGATGATTTCTGTGCTTGGGACCATGCTCTTTGAGCGGGTGCTGTCAGGCAATGTGGCCTCAAGTGGTTCACTTATGGCCATGCTGGCTGCAACGTTATCCGATGGTTCCTCATTGCTGATGACCATTTGCTACAAAGCCTTTTGGTGGCTTCATCTCCTCATTCTCTTAGCCTTTCTTGTATATGTGCCTCAATCGAAACATTTTCATCTCATTGTCGCACCCCTCAATCTTGGACTCAAACGTAGAGACGAGACGACTGGCAAACTGAACGCGCTGGATCTTGAGGCGGAAGATCAGGAGTCCTTTGGAGTTGGGACCATTGAAGCTTTTACTCAACATCAGCTTGTGGATCTCTATGCATGCGTGGAATGCGGACGCTGCACACAGGTGTGTCCGGCTGCCAGCACAGGTAAATGGCTATCGCCCATGCATATGATCACCAAGCTGCGTGATCACCTCACAGAAAAAGGTGCGGCGGTTACCTCAACCTCGCCTTGGATTCCAAAGCTTGCTTCTGCCCCATATACCGTACATCGTTGGGAACCTGACCAAGCTGCCAGCCATCAACATGAACATTCACCTCTCCATCGAGTCTCCATTGACAAGACGATGAAGATTCAAAGTATGAGTTGGAGAGGCGATCACCGATACACCATTGGTTCAGATGTAGATGCTCCTTCCGGATTTCAAGACCCAAGAGAGCTGCAGCTAATTGGCGACGTGATGTCTCCTGAAGAGATATGGGCCTGCACGACTTGCCGCAACTGCGAGGACCAGTGTCCTGTCGGCAATGAGCATGTAGATAAAATTATTGATATGAGAAGATACCTTGTCTTAACCCAGGGGGAGCTTCCAACAGATGCCAAACGCGCGATGACCAATATCGAGCGGCAGGGAAATCCGTGGGGACTGAATCGCAAAGACCGCATGCAGTGGGCCATTGATCTGAAGCAAGAACAAGGCATAGAGATTCCGACTGTTAAGGAACGGCCAGAATTCGATTACTTGCTGTTTGTCGGCTCCATGGGCTCTTATGATCGAAGGTCTCAAAAAGTTATGCGTGACTTGGTGCGGCTTCTGCACGAAGCGCAAGTTTCCTTTGCCATTCTAGGCAATGAGGAAAAAAGCTCAGGAGATACGGCAAGAAGGCTCGGCAATGAATTTTTGTTTCAGGAGCTTGCGCAAGAAAATATTCAACTCTTTGAAAAATATAAGGTGCGTCGCATCGTCACCGCTTGTCCGCATACTTATCATACGATGAAAAAGGAATATCGAGACTTTGGACTAACTGACGAGATCGAAGTCCTTCATCATTCCGAGCTTCTTTGGACCTTATGGACAGAGGGGAAGCTTGTGCTCCGTCATGCAGTGAATGAACAAGTCGTGTGGCATGATTCCTGCTATCTGGCTCGTTACAATGATGTGGTTGCAGAGCCAAGGAAGCTGCTTGCAGCGATACCTGCGCTGCAATTGCTTGAAATGGAGCGAAGTGGAAAAAATGCAATGTGCTGCGGCGCTGGCGGCGGTCAGATGTGGATGGAGGAGACAGAAGGTACCCGGGTTAATGTGGAACGAGTGAAACAGGCGCTTCATCGTTCCCCAAGCGTGATCGGCAGTGCTTGTCCATACTGCCTAACGATGATGGAGGATGGAACGAAGCATCTGGAGCGGCAAGACGTTGCGACCCTTGATCTGGCTGAGATCGTAGCCAAATCCGTACTGGGAGCTTAAGAAATAGCGTTGCTAAAGGATGATTAGGGAAAAGGAGTGACACAGGTGTCCTATCAATCATGGAGTGATCTGCGCAGTGCAGCAGTCATAGGCTCAGGCGTTATGGGAGCTGCGATTGCGGCTCATTTAGCAAATGCAGGTGTAGAGTGCCATTTGCTCGATATTGTTCCTTCTGCTTTGACAGCGGACGAATTGAAGATGGGAAGATCACTAGAGCACCCAGCAGTCAGGAATCGTTACGCCATTCAAGCCATTGAAAGGCTAAAGAAAACGGAGCCATCCCCGTTATATGTGGAAGCGTTCTCAACAAGGATCCATCCTGGCAATCTGGAGGATGATCTGACAAAGCTTCAAAAGGTGGATTGGATCATTGAGGCAGTAACCGAGCGTTTGGACATCAAGCGTCAAGTATTTGCCAAGGTCGAAGCGAATTGGCGTGAAGGCACGCTGGTCAGCTCCAATACTTCAGGCATTTCGCTTGCCTCTATTGCAGAAGGGCTGAGCGATGTGTTCAAGGCTTCCTTTGTAGGCGTGCATTTCTTTAATCCCCCCCGATACATGCATCTTGTTGAGGTGATTCCAACGCCTGACACGTCGCAGGAGACGGTTCAGGCCGCTGTTCAATATAGCGAGCGGAGGCTTGGCAAGGGCGTCGTGATTGCCAAGGATACCCCGAACTTCATCGGCAACCGGATTGCTACCCATGGGATCGTAACCGTGCTTCGGGAAATGGAGCAGGCGGGCCTAAGTATTGAAGAGGTCGATGCTGTAACAGGACCGGCAATGGGGAGACCCAAGAGTGCAACGTTTCGCACTTTGGATCTAGTAGGACTGGATACGTTCCGTCATGTAGTCGCGAATCTAGCTGATTATGCGCCAGATGAAGAGAAGGCGCTGTTTACGCTGCCTAGCTGGTATGATGCGCTTCTTGAGCAAGGTGCGATTGGCGAGAAAGCAGGCAGGGGCTTCTATAAAAAGCTTGGCAAGGGGCGAATTGCCGCTTTGAGGCTTCCTTCGTTGGCCTATGAGGATCGAGCGGCGATAAATGCCCCTTCATTAGATGCGGCGAAGCGGGCAAAGGGAACGAAGGCAAGGCTGCAAGCTCTGCTGCAAGGCAAGGATCGCTACAGCCTGTTCGCGTGGAACACATTGAAGTCGAATCTGCTCTACAGCGCTGCACAGCTAGGCGTGATCGCGGATCGCATAGAAGATATCGACAAAGCGATGAGATGGGGCTTTAACTGGCAGCTTGGACCTTTTGAGCTGTGGGATGCGATAGGGGTTAGAGCGTCTGTTGAGCGGATGCAGCAGGAAGGAGAAATCATACCGGCTGTAGTCTTGGATATGCTGAAAGCCGGGCAGGAGACTTTTTACAAGCAAGAGGGTATTTATCGGTTTTATCTGTCGAATGGAGAATACCGTAAGGTCGAAACCGTACCAGAGCATATCTCGCTAAAGGATCTGAAGAGTGTGGGCAGAACCATTCTTCAAAATGCAGGCGCTAGCCTCATTGATCTAGGAGATGGCGTGGCCTGTCTTGAATTTCATTCGCCAAACAATGCGATTGGCGAGGACATATTGTCGATGATCCATCGGAGTGCTGCCGAGGTGGAGCGTAATTACCGCGGCTTAGTAATCGCAAATGAGGGCAGGCATTTTTGTGTAGGCGCCAATATTATGCTGCTCCTGGCTGAAGCGCAGGCTGAGGAATGGGATGAGATTGATGAGATCATCATGCAGTTCCAGCAGGCGATGCTTCGCCTGAAAAGGCTTGTGAAGCCGGTTGTTGCAGCTCCTCATCAGATGACCTTAGGCGGCGGCGTGGAGGCGTGTTTGCCTGCTGACATTATTTTGTTCAGCCCTGAAACGTATTTTGGACTGGTCGAGACAGGGGTAGGATTGATTCCAGCCGGCGGAGGCTGTAAGGAAACGCTTCTCAACCTATCAACAAGCCTCCCGCATAAAGAGGATGACCTCACCCCGCATGTTCTACGAGCATTTGAAACGATCGCGATGGCTAAGGTGTCCTCAAGCGGATACGATACCGAACGCTCAGGCTACAAGCGTCCGCAGGATCGCGTGCTGAGAGATGCCAGAAGAAGGATCTATGAAGCGAAGCAGCAGGTGCTCGCACTGGACGAAGCAGGCTTTAGAAGCCATTACGAGCCGAGAATGAGAGTGGCAGGACGAGAGGGCAGAGCGGTTATGACGGTGGCGATCCATGGAATGAAGGAAGCTGGCTACATTTCGGAGCACGATGCGCTTATTGCAAGCAAGCTGGCGAATATTCTAGCTGGCGGCGATGCGCCGGCTGGAGCCATAGTCAGTGAGCAAAGCATTCTGGATCTTGAGCGGGAAGCGTTTCTTTCCTTGTGTGGCGAGCTTAAGACACAGCAGCGGATGGAGCATATGCTGCGCACAGGCAAGCCATTGCGCAATTAGTTTGGAGAGAAATGCAATGAATGGTGGTAAAGGAGGAGACAATTGTGAGTTCTCAAGATCAACAATCAAGCAAGAAGCGTGCGAGGACAGCAGTTCCTAAAGAACGTGAGGCTGTGATTGTGTCCGTTGCCCGTACGGCTGTTGGGAAGGCTAAGCGAGGCTCCTTGGCAGAAACGAGAGCAGAGGATCTCGGCAAAGCCGTTATTGAAGCCGTTCTTGACCGCACACCCGGCCTATTAAAGGAAGATATCGACGACGTCATCTTTGGCTGTGCAATGCCAGAAGGGGAGCAGGGGCTGAATGTGGCGCGCGTTATCGCCATGTACGCAGGTTTGCCTCATGCTGTTCCAGCCGTCACCGTTAATCGCTTCTGCTCCTCAGGCTTGCAGGCGATTGCCTATGCTGCTGAACAGATACAAGCAGGCGGTGCAGACGTGGTCTTGGCAGGCGGCGTGGAGACGATGTCTCATGTGCCGATGACCGGATTTAAGCCGGCCCCTCATCCGCGCATTGCGGAGGAAATGCCGCAGGTCTATATGAGCATGGGGCATACGGCAGAACGAGTAGCGAAGCAGTTTGCCATCTCGCGCGAGGAGCAGGATGCCTTTGCCCTTCGCAGCCATCAGCGCGCTGCTGCGGCACAAGCCGGCGGGAAGTTTGCGGATGAGATCGTTCCCGTTACTTCCGACCATTCCGTGCTCCATGCAAATGGAAGGTACAGCGTTGTGCAAAAATCATTTGCCCATGATGAGTGTGTCCGGGCCGATACGAATATGGAAGCGCTGGCGGAGCTGAGACCTTCCTTCTCCTTGAACGGCACCGTGACTGCGGGCAATTCTTCCCCAATGAGCGATGGTGCAGCCTGTGTCGTCGTCATGAGTCGAGCGAAAGCCGAAGCTTGCGGCTTCAAGCCGCTGGCAACCTATCGCGGGTTTACCGTCGCGGGCGTCGCACCCGAGATTATGGGAATCGGCCCTGTTGCGGCGATACCGAAGCTTCTTCATCAATGTGAGGTGTCGATCGATGATGTGGACTTGTTTGAGATCAATGAAGCCTTTGCCTCGCAATGTCTTGCGGTCATGAAGGAATTAGCGATAGATGAGGAGCGGGTGAATGTTAACGGGGGCGCGATTGCTCTTG
>NZ_JADMOL010000002.1:812335-835346 GCF_015558675.1 Paenibacillus sp. 1001270B_150601_E10
CATCCGCTTGGCTGTACAGGAGCAAAGCTGTCGGTCAGCCTCATACAAGAGCTGGCTAGAAGAGGAGGCGGCCTCGGTATTGTCTCTATGTGCATTGGCGGCGGCATGGGCGCGGCGGGGCTGTTTGAAGTACATGGATAACGTTCAAGCTGATCTCTTACTAACCAACTAACAGTCTTAAATGTCTGCCTGTATACAGGATCTATTTCTATATTGATTGAGTTCTGCATGAGCGAGTTTGTAATCATCGATTGAAAAGAGGAGGAGCACAAAGATGTCTACATCGTCACACCCTGTTGGAGGCAGCTTTCTAATCGAAGAAACGCTTCCTGAGCAGGTAATCACACCGGAGGACTTTACGGAGGAGCAGCGGATGTTCCGCGATACGACAGAAGCCTTTGTGGAGGGAGACGTGCTTCCGTACGATGATGAGATCGAGAAATTAAACTATGATCTCACCGTTAAGCTGATGCGGGATGCGGGAGAGATTGGACTCCTTGCTGCAGACATCCCTGAGGCCTATGGCGGCTTAGGGCTC
Organism: Paenibacillus sp. 1001270B_150601_E10; assembly: GCF_015558675.1. Lineage (GTDB taxonomy): Bacteria > Bacillota > Bacilli > Paenibacillales > Paenibacillaceae > Paenibacillus_B. Next base: position 812,874 of record NZ_JADMOL010000002.1, read on the forward strand.
GATAAGGTGAGCTCCACCATTATTAATGAGTCGTTGGCAAAGTCATCTTCGTTTGCGTTATCAATAGGGGCGCATGTCGGCATTGGCACGCTGCCTATCGTTTTCTTTGGAACCGAAGAACAGAAGCAGCGTTACTTGCCGGATCTCGCAGCGGGCAAACGAATTGCGGCCTATTGCTTAACAGAGCCAGCTTCAGGCTCTGATGCGCTAGGAGCAAGGACGACGGCTAAGCTGTCTGAGGACGGCAAGCACTATATCATGAACGGTTCTAAAATTTATATCACAAATGCCGGCTTTGCGGATTTATTTATCGTCTATGCGAAGATTGACGGTACGCAATTTACGGCATTTATAGTGGAGCGGGGAACACAGGGCTTTAGTGTTGGTCCAGAGGAGAAGAAGATGGGGATCAAGGGCTCCTCGACCTGTCCACTGTTCTTCGACCAGGCGATCGTACCAGTCGAGAATGTGCTTGGAGAGATAGGGAAAGGACATTTAATTGCATTTAATATTTTGAATATCGGCCGCTTTAAGCTGGGCGCAGGCTGTCTTGGCGCAGCAAAAGAAACCGTGCAGCTTGCAAGCTCCTATGCGAATGTCCGCAAGCAATTTGGCAAGCCGATCAGCTCCTTCCCTCTCATTCGTCAGAAGCTGGCAGATATGAATATCCGTACCTACGTGCTGGAGAGCATGGTCTACCGCACTTCAGGACTCATCGATCGGAAGCTTCAGGCGCTCGACAGTCAGGCGGAGCAATCAGGAAGTGCGGCTGCAAAGGCGATTGCAGAATACGCCTTGGAGTGCTCCATCAACAAAGTATTTGCCAGTGAGGCGCTTCATGACATTGCGGATGAGGCTGTTCAGATTCATGGTGGATATGGGTATACCCAGGAATATAAGGTGGAGCGCATTTACCGAGATGCGAGAATTAACCGGATTTTTGAAGGGACGAATGAGATCAACCGACTGCTCATTCCTGGAACGCTGCTTAAAAAAGCGATGAAGGGCGAGCTGCCGCTGATTGAGCGGCTGGAATCGCTCCAGCAGGAGCTGACAGGCAGCATCTTGATTCCAGAAGCCCCTCATGCTTCACTTGCAGAGCAGCAGGGATACTTAACACAGTTAAAGACCATGTTTCTTTTTGTGGGAGGAACAGCAGTTCAGAGATTCGGCACGAAGATCGAAGAGGAGCAGGAGGTATTGTCGCACCTTGCCGATCTTATTATTGCGATCTATGCAGCAGAGAGCGCCCTGCTTCGCACAGCGAAGCTGATTGCTCTCTACGGAGAGGAAAGAGCAGCCTATGCTGCTGCGATGAGTCTGATCTTCCTTCGTGAAAGCTTAGCCGAGGCGGAGAGCATTGCAAAAGAGGTGCTTGCCTACACCGCTGCTGGCGATATTTTGCGTACACAACTCTCATTATTGAAAAAACTCGTGAAAACACCTGCCGTATCGTTGACGCCCCTCAAGCGCAATATCGCAGCACAGGTCGTATCACAAGAGCGATATGTTATTCTACCAAACCTTTAATCTTTTCTTCTGACTTTATGGGAATATGCCATCATATCGCTTGGACGAATTAACCTCATTCTATTCACGATCAAGAGAGTCTTGAACCACTGCAATTGCAAGGATTATGGCTTTGATGTGGCAAGTATGCGTCATTTATCAACTTGTACAGAACATTAACACCGTTAATGGTGAGAAGGAGTGGATTGACATGTACGGAGATCGGCCGTGGCTGCATCATTATCCGTCTGAAGTCGCCCCTTCATTCGATTATCCTCGTCATAATCTTGGACGCCTGCTCGTAGACACTGCGAGCAGGCATCCAGATAAGCTCGCCATAGAATTCATGGGCACTCGCATAACCTACAAGGAACTGCTTCAATCCGCCTATAGCTTAGCAGACGGACTCCGCGCATTAGGCCTTCGAAGGGGAGATCGCGTTGCTCTTATGCTGCCTAATTGTCCGCAATTGGTTATTGCCTACTTTGGCATCTTGCTGTATGGAGGCATTGTCGTCATGACGAACCCTCTATACAAAGAGGGTGAGCTGTCCAATCAGCTGCGGGATTCCGGCGCAAGCATGATTATTGCTCTTGATATCCTCTATCCAAGAATTGACCACGTCAAAAAACTCACAGAACTCAGGCATATCATCGTAACGTCGATTGCGGATTATCTTCCATTTCCTAAAAATATTGCATATAAGGTAAAAACGAAGGCTGAGGGGATTAGACAGCATGTGCCTGAACTGCCTTCTGTACATCGCTTCAAACGTCTTCTAAGTCGTTCACAGCCACACACGGTCTGTGTAGAGGTGGATGCAGAGGAGGATATTGCGCTTCTTCAGTATACGGGTGGAACGACAGGCATCGCGAAAGGCGTCATGCTGACACACTTCAATTTGCTTGCAAACACGATCCAATCTTCAAACTGGTTCTATCGATCCAAGAAGGGCGAGGAGATCTTTCTGGCAGCACTTCCTTGCTTCCATGTATTTGGCCTAACGGTACTGCTTAACCAAGCGATTTATTTAGCCGGAACACTGGTTCTCCATCCAAGGTTTGATTCCTTGCAGGTTCTAAAAAGCATTGCCAAGCATAGAGCCTCAATCTTTCCTGGCGCACCTACGATGTACATCGCCATCAACCATAATTCGAAGGTTAAGGATTACGATATTACGTCGATTCAGGCTTGTGTAAGCGGCTCTGCTTCGCTCCCGTTAGAGGTTCAGGAAACGTTTGAAGCGCTGACAGGCGGGAAGCTCATTGAAGGCTATGGCTTAACAGAGGCTTCTCCAGTTACCCACGCGAACAATTTGTGGGGGTACCGGAAGCTCGGATCGATCGGCATTCCCTTCCCGGATACGGAAGCGGCGGTAGTGGACAGTGATACTGGAAATCCAGTTCCTGTAGGCGAGATTGGAGAGCTCATCGTGAAAGGGCCTCAGGTAATGAAGGGGTATTGGAACCGCCCGCAGGATACAGAAGCCGTCTTGAAGGAAGGTTGGCTGTATACGGGGGATATGGGGAAAATGGATGAAGAGGGCTTCTTCTACATCGTTGATCGTAAGAAGGATATGATTAATGCGAGCGGCTTTAAGGTATATCCACGCGAGGTTGAAGAAATCTTATTTATGCATCCAGATGTCAAAGAAGCGGTTGTGCTTGGCGTCCCGGATCCTTACCGAGGAGAAACGGTAAAGGCCTTTGTTGTACTAAAGGATGGAGCACATGTAAGCGAGGATGATCTGATCAGCTTCTGCCGCGCTCAGCTCTCGTCTTATAAGATCCCAAGGATTGTAGAGTTCCGCAAGGAGCTTCCGAAGACCATTATAGGGAAAGTCCTTCGCCGCAAGCTTGCGGAAGAAGAGCAGGCACGACAATCTGCAGCGAACCGAGAACCATGAGAATATTCATTTAGACTTGATTGGATAGGTACCATTCGGGTAATGTAGATTTAAGCAAAGATTGCAAGTTGACCGGTCATCGCTACGATTGGCCGGTCAATCTTTATCATATAGGCAGCATTGAAGCAGGAGGTGCTTTTTAGTGTCATATACCAAGGAAGAGCTTGAAGCAATGGCAGAGAAGGAGCAAACGACGTTCTGGGGATATCTGGGCTGCGAGCTCGTGGAATTAACAGAGGAGCAGGTTGAACTTCGGCTCCCTCTTGTGAAGCACCACCTGAATGGCATGGGGATTGTTCATGGCGGCGTGATCTCATCGCTGCTGGATAATGCGATGGGCATCATCGCAGGTTCAACCAGAAAAGGCGTTCCTATGGTGACCAGCAACATGAACGTTCACTTTGTTGCGCCCTTGATCGGCGATGAGGCGAGGGCAATCGGCCGTGTTCTTCATGGCTCTCACAAGACCTTGACCTGCTATGCTGAGGTGTTAGATTTACGAGGCCAGGTTTGTGCAATTGCAACAGGCACCTTTCGCGCCTTACGAACACCGTAAATAAGCTTGAGTGATGGACGGTCTTATTCAAGATCAATATGTAATATCATGAATAATATGGAGAGAAGGAGTGTTTCTAATGAAAGCTTTAATCGTTATTGATTACACGGTGGATTTTGTAGTAGGCAAACTTCCTTGCGGAGACCCTGCTATCGCAATTGAAGATCGATTGGCAGAGCTCGTTAAGCAATTCGTGGATCAAGGAGACGACATTGTCATGGCGGTTGATGTACATGATGAGAACGATCCTTATCATCCAGAAACAAAGATGTTTCCTCCGCACAACATAAGAGGAACGTCGGGGCGAGATTTATACGGAAAACTCATGGACATCTATAACAGAAATCAGGATAAGATCTACTGGATGGATAAAACAAGATACAGTTCCTTCTGCGGAACTGATCTAGACCAAAGATTAAGAGCAAGACAAATAAAAGAGGTGCATCTTGTTGGGGTATGTACCGATATTTGTGTGTTGCATACCGCGATTGAAGCCTATAATCTGGGATATAACGTTGTTATTCACGAGGATGCGGTCGCAACCTTCAATGGACAGGCTCATGACTTTGCGCTTGCTCATATGAAGAATACGCTCGGTGCCTCGATCGTTCGCGGAGGAGAAGCCGTTGAATAACGTTTTATGACAGGGATCGAAACATAGACACAGCAGGAATGACAGGAAAGAAGGTAGCCTCACACATGAACAGCTCAATGGCTTTACATACCGATAAATATCAGATCAACATGATGTATGCGCATTGGAAGCAGGGAACACACAATCAGAAGACGGTATTTGAAGCATTCTTCCGCAAGATGCCATTTGGCAACGGATATGCCGTATTTGCAGGTCTTGAACGCATTATTGAATATATGGAGAAGCTGAGATTCTCAGACGAGGACATTGAATATCTTCGCGAGCAAGAGGAGCAGTATGACGAGGGCTTTTTGGAGGAGCTCCGTGAGTTCCAGTTCAAAGGCCATGTAGACTCAGTTAAGGAAGGTACGCTTGTTTTTGCAAACGAGCCGTTGATTCGCGTTCAAGGCCGTGTGTTTGAAACGCAGCTCATCGAAACGGCGCTTCTCAACTTTATGAACTTCCAAACCCTAATCGCCACAAAAGCTTCTCGTATTAAGCAGGTGGCGAAGGACGATATACTCATGGAGTTTGGCACCCGTAGAGCGCAGGAAGCCGATGCTGCGCTGTGGGGAGCTCGTGCAGCCTATCTGGCCGGCTTTCATGCAACCTCCAACATGCTCGCAGGTCGAAGATTCGGGATTCCAACAAAGGGGACCCATGCCCATGCTTGGGTGCAAAGCTTTGCGAGTGAACGGGATGCCTTTGAGAAGTTCGCTGAAGCGCTGCCGGATCAAGTTACCTTGCTTGTTGATACGTATGATACGCTTCACAGCGGAATCCCGAATGCGATTCAAGTTGCACATGCGCTTCAAGAGAAGGGCAAGCGTCTGTTGGCTATTCGACTCGATAGCGGGGATCTTGCCTATCTCTCGATTGAGGCGAGAAAGCTGCTTGATGCCGCAGGTCTTCATGATGTCCAGATCGTAGCCTCGAATGATTTGGATGAAAATACGATAGCGGATCTGAAGATGCAAGGAGCCAAGGTTACTAGCTGGGGAGTGGGAACGCAGCTGATCACGGCCTCTGACCAACCGTCGCTTGGCGGTGTGTACAAGCTTGTTGAGCGTGAGATTGAGGGCAAGATGGAGCCTACTATTAAGATTTCGGCGAATCCTGAAAAGGTAACGTATCCGGGCAAAAAGGATGTTTACCGCATTATTCATCCGAAGAAAAAGAAGGCGGTAGCGGATTATATCTGCTTGTCGGAAGAGGATGACGTCGAGCATAAACGCCGTTTGAAGCTGTTTGATCCTCTTCATCCATACATGCACAAGTATGTGGATCACTATTTGGTCGAGCGATTGTTAGAACCTATTTATCGCAATGGAGCGCTTGTATACGATCGACCGCTTCTTGAGGATATCCGTGCTTATCATGAAGACCAGCTCGCGATGTTCTGGCCGGAGTACCTTCGCAAGCGAAACCCTGAGCCTTACCATGTGGACTACAGCACAAAGGCTTGGGAGCTGAAGCGGGATCTTATCGAAGAGCATGTGGAGCAGAAGAGCAAATGGAGATCCTTGATGCAAGATGAGGATGCACACGAATCAACGGATTGACGCTTGAGGAAATTGCTGGTTATGATTATAGGTGGATATGGAACTTATATCGGTTTAATCTTCTAATCATTTCTCTACCGAAGGAGAGGAGAGACAGTCATGAGCTCATCCGTAGATCAACATCATTCCAAGGAGCTTCGTTCAAGCGAGGTATTTACGCCGCCGCATGGCTTTACAGCTGGAATTGAAGGACCAGCTTGCGACGCGGAAGGCAATCTCTACGCCGTCAATTATGAGCGCGAAGGTACCATCGGGAAGGTAACGCCAGAAGGAGAATGCTCGGTCTTCTTGGAGCTGCCGGAAGGCAGCATTGCGAACGGCATTCGCTTCATGCGTGATGGAAGCATGCTGATGGCCGACTATACAGGGCATAATGTCCTCAAGGCGAACATGCATACACGCGAAGTCACGGTTCATGCTCATGAAGCGGGAATGAACCAGCCCAATGATATTTGTATCATGGCGAATGACATCGTGTTCGCAAGTGACCCGAATTGGAGCAACGATACAGGCCAGATCTGGAGAATAACGCCGGATGGAGCTGTAATGCTTTTGGAGAAGGATATGGGTACGACCAATGGCATTGAAGTAGGCCCGAACGAGGATGTGCTGTACGTGAATGAGTCGGTTCAGCGCTGTATATGGGCTTATGATCTCAGTGAGAGTGGCGAGATCAGCAACAAGCGTTTATTTAAGCAATTTGACGATTATGGCATGGACGGCATGCGCTGTGACGTCGATGGGAATCTCTATGTGACTCGTTTTGGAAAAGGTACTGTTGTTGTCCTTTCTCCGGAAGGCGAACAGCTTGAGGAGATTCAACTAACGGGTAAAAACTGTACGAATCTTACCTTTGGCGGTGAAGATGGCTGTACTGTATATGTGACCGTTGCGGATCAAGGCAATGTAGAGACCTTTAGAGCAGCTAGACCGGGACGCTGCAGGGCACTTCTTCGTTAATAAAAAATGAAAAAGTCTCTTCCTCATTTGCAGCGGGAAGAGACTTTTTTCGTATATTTGCCGTTACATCACCAGTGGCAATGATCGATCAAATCACATGATAGGCTATGAATACACAAGCCATTACTCATGATAATCAAGCTATTCTATGGTACGGTCGACAGGAAGGCTAGAACACGGTATTGACCATTAACATGGCCCATTATTTCTCGGGAAAGCGCAGGATCCGCCAATTGCCGGCTAATCGGATAAGATCGTGTTGATTAGCCGCGAAAGCTGACGAATCCTTGCTTGCATTCGATCAGATTCCCTGACTAGTCGTTAAAGATCGTGCTGATTGCTTTCTTAAGAACGCTTGCCGAATGTTCAAGCTGGCGCAGTTCCTCTTCGGAAAGATCCAGTTCGATAATTTCTTTAACCCCATGACGGTTAATAACGGCAGGCACACCGATGTAAAGATCATCCAGGCCGTATTCGCCTTGCAGCAGGACCGATACGGACAAAAGACTGTTTTCATTGCGCAGCACCGCTCTTGTCAATCGTGCAAGACCCATCGCAATACCGTAATAGGTGGCACCCTTGCGTTCAATGATATGATACGCTGCATCCCGTACATTAATAAAGATCTCTTGAAGCTCTTCTTGAGTAGGGCCGTTATGCCGCTCGGTATAGTCAGCGAGCGGCATGCTTCCGATGTTCACATGGCTCCATACCGGAAGCTCAGTGTCTCCGTGCTCACCCATAATATAGGCATGAATGCTGCGAGGATCGACTTCAAGCCTGTTGCCAAGCTCAAAGCGAAGACGAGCGCTGTCAAGCAGCGTGCCCGAGCCGATAACGCGGTTTGCAGGGAGTCCGGAATATTTCCAAGTTGCGTATGTAAGGACATCTACAGGGTTAGTCGCAACGATAAAGATGCCGTCAAAGCCAGACTGCATTACGGAATCGACGATATTTTTGAAAATAGCCGCATTCTTGCTGATGAGATCCATTCTTGTCTCTCCAGGTGCCTGGTTCGCTCCCGCCGTAATGACGACGATATCTGCATCCTTGCAATCCGAATAATCTCCAGCCCAAATTCTCATATTACTTGCGAAAGGAATGCCGTGATTGAGATCAATAGCATCTCCCTCGGCTTTTTTCTTGTTCAAGTCGATGATAACGAGTTCAGAGGCAATTCCCTGATTGAGCATGGCGAAGGCATAGCTCGCTCCTACGAATCCTGATCCAATTAAGGCTACACGTGATACTTTTGCTGATGGTGTCATAAAAAATGGCGACCCCTTTCACTCCATGATTGGAATTAAATTCATCTTAATTTTAACCTAATTCATTAAAAATATAAAATATCTTCTTGTATAGGGTATGGGGGTATGTTAAAATAAGGGCAGAAGGAGGGATACCCGTGAATGAATTGAATCAGAACGAAGTCGAACACGCATCCAGTCATGGCGAGCAGGAGTCATGCTGCGGATCCCACTCCGAGCGCAAGAGCCATCATTCTGAAGAGACGAAGAAGAAGCTCGTTCATCGGTTGAATCGGATTGAAGGCCAAGTTCGTGGCGTGAAGGCGATGATTGAACGAGATACGTATTGTGACGACGTACTTCATCAGATCGCTTCCGTACAGTCTGCATTGAATGCTGTAGGCCGTCTCCTGCTGGAAGGACATATGAAGAGCTGTGTCGTAGAGCGCATTCAGAATGGGGAGCAAGAAGTATTGGATGAGCTGCTCATCACGATGAACAAGCTAATGAAGTGATAATTAACCATGTTTATAATAAACAGCAACAATTTTATCATCCACATATAGACATGAACATCGAGGAGGACAAGCAAATGGTTACAGTTACATGGAAAGTTGACGGTATGAGCTGCGGACACTGCAAGCAATCGGTAGAGAAAGCCGTTCAAGAGCTTGGAGTTAAAGGCGAGGTATCCCTTGAAGATAAGACGGTTACGCTGACTTATGACGAGAATGCTGTACAAGCAGATGCGATCAAGGAAGCAATTGAAGATCAAGGCTATGATGTTGTTCAAGCCTAATTGAACATAAGAACGTAAATTCCTATGACCTTGCCATTCAGCAGGCATAGGAATTTCTTTTTTCTTAATATGGAGTTCTCATTCTCGAGTCATCCTATACATTAAAGCATAAGAATATTCAATGACATTTTTCATGAAAATACCGAAAATGCTTGCTCTTCAGGATGTAAATGTTGACCAGAACGTGTTATGATCCTAGTAGTGGATGTTCATCAATAGGATATCCAGCTAGACTACCGACTCTTTTCGCTATTAAGGGGGATGAACACATTGATACTACGAGTTACACCAGAAGCGGTTCAACGATTCCAGGAGGAGTGGGGATTCCAAGCAGGAGATACAGTAAGAATCTTTGTACGATACAGTGGATTTAGCGAATCCGGCCCATATTCCTTTGGAATTATGAAGGATTCCCCGAGATATCCTGCGGTATTAGTTGAGATCGAAGGCATTTCCTTTTTCATGGAGCAAAATGATACTTGGTTCGTGGAAGAAGAGGCATTAACGATTGCAGAAGAGAGAGAGGAAATTGTCTTCCGTCGTCACGCTTCATCTACTGAATTGGATTAAGATATAAATGGCGCAGGTCAACTATCTATTGCACATGCGCACAAGTACGTATATAATCAGTACCAATTGGTCGAAGATACCAGTTGCCAATTGAATATGGAGAACAGGTGCTCTGGGTTACGTCAGAGCTTAATAGGGAAGCCGGTGCAAGCCCGGAGCGGTCCCGCCACTGTAACAGAGGAGATGAATTCCATTGGCCACTGGTCGTAAAGACTGGGAAGGCGGATATCATCGATGATACTGAAGCCAGGAGACCTGCCTGTTCTGACAGCACTGTTGGTACCTACGGGAGATAGGGAGGTGTTTCGTGAACCGCGTGAAGGCGAGAGGGAAGCAGCATGCTAGGTTATTTTAGCTGCGCATTCTGTTCGCATTATTCAAGTATGTATATGACACATTCGTTTACGGGCATTTTAGTCTTTCCTAAAGGGACTAGAATGCCCGTTTTTTGCATGCGCGGAATGTGACAGGAAGAGTAACTGCATGTCCTAAATATGAGTGGTAGAAGAGGAGAGTCCCTTACAATGGATCAGCAAAACAATCGGTTGACGACAAGTATTTCAGGCTACCCGCGCATTGGGTACAATCGCGAATGGAAAAAGGCACTGGAGCGTTATTGGTCGCAAAAATCTTCCGTTGAGGAATTAACAGCAGAACTTCATCATATTGAACAGCAGCGTATTGAAAAAATGGCTTCATTGGAACTAACGCACATCCCAGTCAATGATTATACTTGGTACGATCATGTCCTTGATACCGCGATCATGTTCAATATCATTCCTTCACGATTCCTTACGCCATCGGTACAGAAGAAGCTGAATAGCCAGAGCGGCAATGGTTCTAATCAACAGGCGATTGCTGATGCTCTTGTGGAGCTAACCTTTGCAATGGCTCGCGGAACAGTGCAGTCAGCTGCTTGCGAAATGACCAAATGGTTTAACACAAACTATCATTATATTGTGCCTGAGTGGGAACATCAGACGCCTAAGCTTCTGTATAATTACCCGCTTGCGGCCATTGAACGGGCTGTATCTGCGACTCAAATCGAGATAGCGAATGTCAAGCCTGTTGTTGTTGGTCCTTATACATTTGTTCGCCTGATGAAAGGAATACAGGCGTCAGACCGTGCCAGCGTGCTTGGTGCCTTTGCAGATGTATATGTGCAAATGGTTACAGAGCTTAAGGAGCGCGGCGTTCACGTCTTGCAGCTGGATGAGCCTGCATTCCTTCATGAATTAAGTCAGGAAGAGCTTAATCAAACCCGTGCGATCTACGAGAAGCTTCGTCACGCAGCTGGTCCAATGAAGCTGTGGGTTCAAACCTATTTCGAAGGTGTAGCCAACTATAAAGATATCGTATCCTTGCCAGTCGAGATGGTTGGCTTGGACTTTGTGCACGGCCGCTCGCGAAATCTCCAAGCTCTTGAGAAGCATGGCTTCCCAGCAGACAAAACGCTTGCTGTAGGCATTATCGATGGCCGCAATATATGGAGAACAGATCTTGCGCGCGCGCATCATTGGCTGCAGCAGCATGTTGAGCCGTATGTATCAAGGGATTCCTGGATTATTCAAGCGTCATGCAGCCTGCTGCATGTTCCTTTGACCTTGAGCAACGAAGATACGCTGCCAGCTTATATCCAGCCGGTATTAGCTGGAGCAGATGAGAAGCTGGAGGAGATTCAGACGCTTGCAGCGCACTTGAAGGCTGAGACGGAAGGAACAAAAGCCGCACTGGACAACAGTGCGCGCATCATGACGACGTGGCTGAATGCACCAGAGCGCAAGCGCCCTGAAATGCTGGCACAGCTCGCAGAAGCGCGCAAGGATGCAGCAGCGAGCACTCGTATTCCATTCAGCCAAAGACAGATCGAGCAGAAGAAACGTTGGCCGGAGCTTCCAATTCTTCCAACCACATCGATTGGAAGCTTGCCGCAGAGTGCGGATGTGAGAAGAGAGCGCCTTAAATTCCGTCGTGAAGAGATAACGGCCGCTCAGTACGAGCAATATATCGAACGCGAGATTAAGCGTTGGGTTGATATTCAGCTTGAGTTGGACTTGGATGTTCTCGTACACGGTGAGTTTGAGCGAACAGATATGGTGGAGTATTTCGGCGAGAAGCTGGAAGGATTTGTATTTACTAAAAATGGCTGGGTTCAGTCCTATGGCTCACGCTGCGTGAAGCCTCCAATCTTGTTCGGTGATGTTGCCTTTACAGAGCCGATGACGGTGAAGGAATCGGAATATGCCCAAACGCTAACGAAGAAGCCGTTGAAAGGCATGCTGACAGGACCGGTTACCATCTTGAACTGGTCGTTCGTTCGCGACGATATCCCGCGTAAGGATTCCGCATTCCAGCTCTCCTGGGCGCTTCGCCAGGAGATCCAAGCCTTGGAAGCAGCAGGCATCGGGATGATTCAAGTTGACGAGCCAGCGGTCAAAGAAGGCATGCCGCTCCATCCTGAGGACCAGGACGCTTATCGTCAGTGGACGGTGCAGGCATTCAAGCTTGCGACCAGCGGTGTACGTCCTGATACACAAATTCATACGCATATGTGCTACTGCGACTTCTCCGATATGCTGGAGCTGATCAAAGAGATGGATGCAGATGTCATCTCGATCGAAACAGCGAGAAGCGGCGGAGACATTGTAGAGGTGTTTGCCAAGCATACGTATGAGCTTGGCATTGGACTTGGCGTCTATGATATTCATAGTCCGCGCATTCCTGAAGTCAAGGAAATGGTCGATTTTATTCATAAAGCGCTTGAGGTGCTTCCGCTTGAGACCTTCTGGATTAATCCGGATTGCGGACTCAAGACGCGCAACGAGCATGAAACGATCGAAGCCTTGAGACATATGGTTCAAACTGCTAAGCAGATCCGAGAAGAGAAGTCTGCTTCAACCGTATCGTCCACATTGTAAGAAGATCGACAATTCTAATCGAAACAATTGCGCCGTGTATGACGTACAGTGTTATAAAGATGAAGCCGGAGGGAATAGGGATGGCGATAATCATGACACATACGTCAACACGGCGTAATTTTATATTAGTCGGAACAGGATATGGGGTTTATCGCTCGGAATCACCAAGTGCAGTAGGCGGTAGCTTGTTTCCCAATATCGAGCAGGGAGAGATTCCGAAGGTATGCGTAAGCGATGAAGAGGGAATGCTTCATTGGTTTGATCCTCAGGAGCTTCGCGTATTGAGCGTGGATGGCATGCATGTGAAAAATCTGTTGGATCAATATCCTCCGATCATCGATGAACCTAACCTACATGGAGAGGAGTCGGTATCTTCGGGTATAGAATGGGAGACCTGCCCAGGTTGTCAAACGAAAGTATTGCCTACGGAAGCCATCTGTCCATCTTGTGAATTAACACTGGTTGATAGGAATGCCACCTTTTAATGGCAATTCGTTATTACTCCCACAAATGCTAGAAATTATGCTATAATGTAATTGTAAGCGATACCATTCTTGATAACGCTGGGTCGCTTGTTTTTCAAAGAAGGGAGATGTTTAAGATGAAATGGTTCAACAATCTATTTACTCGAAATAAAACGTCTCACCCTAAGCAAGACAAGCATATTATAGTATCCATTGAAGATGTTCGCAAAGCCATTAATGCGTGGGAGCATGATATGCCTGATCCCATCAACCGGACGCAGCTGCTCCGGGAGGATCAAAGCATAGACCTGTCGCGCTTGACTCGATATTTGGGTGGGAGAAGTGATCAACGCTTTTATATGTCCCGTTTCACCTATCAGTTGTTTGAAGAGAAGGATAAAGACATTCCGTATTACCTGGATATGGTTCAAGCGGCGGTAGATGACTATATGGACGAGAATCCGAAGCTGCCTGTTGTAGAAGGCTCGCGGAATCGCCAGATCCATTATGATCAGCTTATTCAAGGCCACTACTTGAAGGAGAAGCCGTCGATCCCCTTGTATCTGACTACGGACGAGTTCTTGCTGACTCATGAGCCTGAGTGGCATGTCCGCAAATATCAATAATGAGCATGAACAAAGTGCATGTACAATCGTACATGCACTTTGTTGTGATCCTATTAAATTGTACAAATTTCAATGAGGCGAGATCATCATTCCTTATAGTGGTGGGTTCTTATGACATTTGCGGCATACCGGATAATAGGAATCGTTGCCGCCGATCTGGATCTGTTCCCCCGAATAAACCGGACGCCCCTCTTCATCAATTCTCAGGTTCATGGTGGCCTTTCGCTCGCAGAACCAGCATATCGTTTTCATTTCTTCAATCTTGTCTGCATAAAGGAGCATATACTTGCTGCCTTCAAACAGCTCGTTCTGAAAATCATTTTTCAATCCAAAGCCCATTACCGGAATATGTAGATCGTCTACAATGTCTGTCAGCTGCATGATTTGATCTTTATTGAGAAACTGCACTTCATCAATAAGGACGCAGGAAATCTTCTGATTCTGGGTTTGATTCTCAACGATGTGATAAATATGAGTGTCATCATGAATCGGAATCGCCTTTGCTCGGATACCAATCCTTGAGGATACATACCCGACTTCATCTCTGCTGTCCAGCGCAGATGTAAAGATCAGCACAGACTTATTCTGCTCCTCGTAATTGTGAGCCACCTTTAAGATCTCAATGGACTTGCCGCTGTTCATTGCCCCATATCGAAAATATAATTGTGCCATAGACAAAACCACTCCTGAATCTATTGTCAAACTTCACCAACAAGAAGATAATCATACCATAACAACAAGCAAAATGCTGCATGAATCAACTTCCAGCATCAATGGAAACGTATAGGTATGCTGAATTGGAGTGTGAATAACGATGGATTGGCAAATGGTACAGCAGGTACTGCCGAAGTGGCTGGAGGAAAGCCGCAAGGAAGCGATTCAAGGCAAGGTGGCAACCTATATACCTGGGCTTGCAGCCGCGCCGCAGCATACGCTTGGCATAAGCATAACTGGATTCAATGGGGAATGTGTTCATACAGGGGATTGCGACTTTCGATTTACCTTGCAAAGCATCTCAAAGGTATTCTCATTTATGCTTGCCCTAATGGATGTAGGGGAACAGCGAGTGTTTGAAAAGGTAGGAATGGAGCCAACAGGAGACGATTTCAACTCGATCTTGAAGCTGGAGCTCGTCGACCCAGGCAAGCCTTTCAATCCATTTATCAATGCAGGCGCGATCATGATCGCATCCTTGATCGATGGCGCTACGCCTAGTGAGAAAAATGAGCGCTTATTAGCCTTTATTCGAAAGCTTGCTGATGATGACACCTTGATCTGGAACGATTCCGTCTATCAATCAGAACGAGAGACCGCACATCGCAATCGCTCTCTAGCTTATTACCTGAAGGATAATGGTGTCTTACTGGACGATGTTGAAGAGACACTGGAAGTATATTTTAGGCAATGCGCGATAGAGGTCAACTGCAGGCATCTTGCCCAGATCGGCATGATCCTTGCGAACCATGGCAAGCATCCGGCGACAGGGGAACAGCTCATTCCGAGACGATTTGTTCAAATAACGAAGACGTTTATGGTAACATGCGGGATGTATAATGAGTCGGGCGAGTTTGCGATACAAGTCGGACTCCCTGCAAAGAGCGGAGTATCCGGCGGAATTCTAGCCCTTATTCCAGGTCAAGCAGGCATTGGCGTCATTGGGCCTGCACTTGAAGAGAAGGGCAATAGTGTAGCTGGAGTGCATTTGCTGAAGACGCTGTCGAGCAATTTCGACCTTAGCATCTTCTAAAGGTCATTTCTAAAGACTACATGCGCAGCTAGCCGTTAGTCACCAATCATGGATGATGCACATAGGCTGTCAAGTATAACACGAATGATGATAGGAGTCTCTTTTATGAAAAGGAACGGCACCAAGCGAGCCCAAAAGGGAAAGCCGCTCATTCATTCAAAGCCTCAATCCTTGATGATGCAGTCAAAAAGAGAATGCCGCAGTTGGTCAAGACCTGATCCTTACCCGCCGGTTCAATCAGATACTTTTTCAACATCAGCAACAACCTCGCTTGTGCTGATTGAACAAATCGGCAAATTCCTTGCCCATGTCCGCGATTCGAAGCCCTATGCGGCTCAATTGATGGATGCTGCGCAGCGAGGGAACACACCGGAAGTGGAGCGGCTGATCCTGTCACAGGTGCAGCAGGTAAAGGTAGAACCGGCTTTTACCCCTGACGCGATACGAATTACATTCAAGCGAAGCAGGAATGATTTGCAATGCTGCAAAGTGGATGTCTTACTGCAATGGAATCCTTGAGGTTAAGAGCGGAGCAGTCCTGCTCGCATGTACGAGGCAAGCACGACTTAGGGGTGCTTGCTTCTTTTTTTCAGCAAGCGAAGAATCATTCCTTTGTAGATATTGTACATTCCTTAAGGATGTATAGTAACATATGAGAAGCAATATCATTCGCTCGTTAAACCACAGGACAACATGGGAGGAAGACATGATAAACGTTGGATTAGCAGGATGGGGAGACCATGATGATCTTTATCCTCAAGGAACACGAGCCAAGGACAAGCTGTCCTTGTATGCCAGTCACTTTAACACTGTAGAATGCGACAGTACCTTCTATGCCATCCCAACAGAGTCCGTTGTCGCAAGATGGATTGAAGCGGTACCGCCAGAGTTCGGCTTTGTCGTGAAGGCCTACCAAGGTATGACGGGGCATCGCAATTATAAGCCTCATTTCAACACAGCCAAGGAGATGTTTGAAGCTTTTTTGCAGATGGTATCACCCATAAAGGACGCTGGCAAACTCGCTGCTGTTCTGGTCCAGGTTCCGCCTTGGTTTGACTGTTCACGTCTTCATGTTGATATTTTGCGAAGATCAAGAGAGTGGCTCCAGGACGTACCTGTCGCATTGGAATTTAGGCATCAAAGCTGGTTTGAGGGTGAGATGAGGGAGAGAACACTCTCCTTTATGAAGGATGAACAGTGGATTCATAGCGTATGTGACGAGCCGCAAGTGTCAGAAGGCTCTGTTCCTATTGTACTCGAAGCAACAGATCAGGAAATGACTCTCGTTCGATTCCATGGACGTAATGATGCTGGTTGGCTGAAGCAGGATGATAAGGATTGGCGTGAGGTAAGGTACCTGTATCGATATTCCGAGGATGAGTTAAAAGAGTGGGCTCAGCGAGTAAGATTGTTAGAGCAGCAATCGAAGCGAGTAGTGGTCGTTTTCAACAATAATTCAGGCGGCGACGCTGCGGCGAATGCGAAGCAGTTTATGCAGCTACTAGGTCAGAATGCAGCGCCAATGGCCCCTAAGCAGCTGAGTTTATTTTGAACAGCACAATCTTGCACGGTCAAAAAATGAATTACAGCTAGGGCTACCCGAGGAGTAATTAATGGATAACGCCTAGCTGCTATGTGGGATGCAGGATCGTGATCATGTAGGAATTCCTTTCTCTACAGGTCTAGTTATGCTGCTGCTATCTCTTGGCAGATCGTACACAGCTTACGGCAGCGTTCCTCGCATTCTAGTGTGTATGGCTCATTGATCCGAGCGCATAAATCCGCACACGATAAGGCTACATCTGCACAAAGCTTGCACACTTCTACCGAGTATTCACTCTGGCGAGTCATAAGAGACAATGTAAGCATGCATGTATCGACGCAGTCTCGGAGCTGTCGGAGGATGGGGATGCGCTTAAACAAATCTTCTTGTTGTAAGGTTGCGCTAATGCAGATATTACATGATTCAATCACCTCATTACATATTTCTATTGCTCTGCGATATGGGTTATGGGTTGTCATGGTTCTAGCTCCTATCATGCGTTGTAATCTCTTTGATGAGACGATCAATCAAATTTGATCTTAATCATCATTACCGTCATTTGTGATAGCTTGAAACATCTCAACGGCTGCGGGCGGCTATCGGCATGCGGCGTTTTTTTTCTGTTGCATGATACAGCTCGGTTTAATCTTGAGTTTTTTAGTGCTGTTAATCCATTTGCGAACCGTTTAGTATGTAAAGATCCATGCACAAGCTACTGCTTCCGCTTGCGGAGCGATGTCTTGGCAATCCCCCATAATGTCGTTATCGTGAGTACCAGGCTTACCCCGATACCGATAAAGGTTACGAACAAGGCTAGGTATTCAAAAACGGAGTAATGCAAAGCATGATTCCATTTTATTGGATATTTAAGATCATCAATCACCTGGTTCATTCCATATATCCCACTAATCACCGTAAATATCGTCAGAATACGCAGCATATAGTCAGAGCGCTTGCCCGTTGCATTGGACTGATAATCATACAGCGCTGAGAGCGTTTGCTTGACATCCTTCAAGAGCTCATCATTGCCGTGCATGCGGCGCAGCAGCTGAAAGATATCTTGAAGCTGGGATTCCGACACCATTTCCCGGTAATAAAAGCGGGATGAGAACAGCGTGATTCCGCGAATCAGATCCTCAACTCGGTCGCGATTGCGATCTAACTGGAGCTTCCCATAGTGATTGGATAGTTTGAGCAGCACGATCTTGTGAAACAAATTCAGCAAGAAGACATAGTAATACCGCCCGTACATTTCATTTGCGAGTGTAACGGTTCGTCCATGTGAGGCATTCGTGATGCAGCTCAGAACATGCTCGTCTGCCACATAGTAGGTATTCGGTGCCCACCGCTCATAGGTACGACGCTTTACAAATTCAGCGATGAATTCCTGATTGCTAGAGCCGATGTAAGCTTCATTTTGGGCATTATAGCCATGAAGTCGAACAGCGCGAAACAGATCGGCACTCGTAATGGTCTCATCAGCATAGAGCCCATAGAGACTGATGGAAAACATTCGTTCATTGATAAAAAAAGGAAGCCGCTCGAAGGATGTATCTTCATGGTCTTCATCATCCATCCAGTGAAGAAGATCAGGAAGAAGCTCCTCATTGAAAAAGGACAGAATCTCATCATAGATCGCTGTGCTGCTTTTTACATAGCTTAGTTCGTCCTTTGATTCAAGGTTCTCAAGCGCTCGGAACCTTTTGGCGAACTCCAGCGATTCGCTAAAGGTGCAGGGGCGAGTCAGCTCCGTCCGAATCGTAAACATGCCAATCTCATATGGACACAAGATGATATCGACCGAATGAATATGAAACGGCAAAATGCTGTTAGGGGTAAGCATCTCGTAGTCGCTGCCGATGACCTTGGAGAAGCGCTGAAAGCTCAAGGCATCCTGACTGTTTGCAGGAAATAGAAATTGGTTCGTAAACGGCAAAAAGAGATGCTCCAGCTCACGATGGGAGATCTGATATCCCGAGCCATAAAACGCATTTTCGAGCTTAACATTCCGAATGTCGAAAGGAACGAAGCCGCGCTTCCGCAGGTCTTCTCTCATCTCTTTATAGGCTGATTTGCGGATCGAGAATGGGAAGACGAATTGATGAATGGCGATATTCACTTCTTTGTCTTTTAGCGTAATAGGTGACATTAGGCATTTCCTCCATCGATGTTCAGATGCATGGTATTAGTTTACGGATTATATAAGCATTCATTCCCCATTCGAAACAGGAAAAGTAACGAGATCGAGATGATTTTATTATGAGGAAGGATTATAACGAATAGTAGGTTAAAGCCTGTTAGACTAGAATAAGCATGTTATCGCAGAAGGACAAGAAGCAGGAGGGACAGCAATGAAACAACATATTGTAAATGAACCATCTAAAAGCAACCGATCGTATGTGGTACAGCAAATGATTCAATTCAACGGTTTGCATTTTCCGAAGGAGCTTAGGGATAACTATCAAGAGGTTCATCTGATGGTCAAAGATGAGGATGGCCAATTATATGGGGGGCTTATCGGGGAGATCTTCTGCAACTGGATGCAGGTGGAGTTTTTGTTTGTGGATGAGAAGCTCCGCGGTCAGCATTATGGCAGCCAACTTTTAGAGGAGGCAGAGAAGCTTGCCAAGGCGAAAGGCTGTGACTTTATTAAGCTGGACACGCTTAGTTTTCAGGCGTTGGACTTTTATTTAAAGAATGGCTTTGTCGTCTACGGAAAGTTAGAGAATGCCGGCGGGCACACTCATTATTATTTGAAAAAGGATATTTAATCGCTTGATGCTGGATGTGATGGACTTCATGGATCGTTTTTTTTATACTAATATATAAATATTTCCATTCAATTGGGAGTGGTATCCATCATGTCAATGCTTCAGCATGAGACTGAAGAGCATGTTATTAATCGAAAGAAAAAGCTGTCTATGCGTACAAGCATCTTCTTTTTCGCCGTTTTCCTTGTGTTTGTCATTCTGGTCGTGCGTTTGGCGATTCTACAGTTTGTAGAAGGGGCATCATTGAAGGCAAAAGCCCAGGACATCGGACAGAATCCTACCTATATAGCCTCTATCAGAGGTTCTATCTATGATGCAGCAAATCAGCGTATTGCCTATTCGACGCCGACGCAGTCTTTGTACTTTCGCATTCAGAAGCAGTACAAAGAAGAGGAGGTACAGGAACTGGCAAAAAGGCTGAAGGAAGTCCTGGATACATATGGGGACAAAAAGAAATCAATGAGCGTCGCTGAGATCGTCAAGAAGCTTGATGTTGAAGGGAGGCGGACGTTTGGATATTTGCCTCGACAGATCAAGATTGATCTAACGAAGCATGAGATCGCCTATTTTTTAGAACATAAGCAGGAGTTTCCGGGCTTTGAGGTGCTGGAAGAAGGCATAAGGCAGTATGATCCAACTCCTTTTGCCCCTCAGCTGGTCGGCTATCTTGGGCGCTACGGCGGGCTTGATATGGAGCGGTATCCTTATTACAAGAAGCTGAAAAACTCGCCAGAGACGGAGAATACTTACTTGGATACGGAGTCCGTAGGTGTTGCTGGGTTAGAGTATATGTATGAGGGTGTGCTGAAAGGTGAAAACGGCAAGAAAACGTATATCGTGGACAGTCTTGGCCGTATTGTTGGGGACGGAGACTTTGAAAAGCCCGTTAAGGGCAACAATATTCATTTAACGATTCATCCCATTATCCAAAAACGGACGCAGCAGAAGATTGAGCAGCATTTGGAGAAATTGCAGCATTCATCGCTCAGGTCAGAGCGAGCGCCAAATGCAAAAACGGGCTATGCAGTCGCCATGGAAGTAAAGACAGGCAATGTTATCACGATGGCGAATGTCCCTCAATACGACCCCAATATATGGCGCAATGGGATTACAGAGAAGCAGCTTCGCGAGATCGGCTCCAATATGAATAATGGAACGATTACGGAGGTGTTTCAGGATTATGGGGACAAGAAGGAAAACAACCGCCATCCATCATCTCTCGTCTATCTGGGTTCCACTGTTAAGCCGCTTACGGTATTAATCGGGCTTCAGGAGAAGCTGATTACAACCGATACGTACTATCAGGATATCGGTTATGCTGTGATTGGGCGTAAGGGAAGCGAGACGCCGATCGCGAACTCGGATTCGCATGCTTACGGCCGCATGGACCCTGCTACGGCAATTGCGAAGTCTTCCAATGCTTTTATGATCGATATGATCGGCAATCCGCTGTATATGAAGTACGGGAAAGAGAAGGGGTTAGAGATCTGGGACCGCTATATGAAAGCGTTCGGTCTTGGTTCGGACACGGGCAGTGGACTTCCCCGTGAATCACAAGGGGTTCTTGACTACATGCAAGAAGGCCAGACAGGCCAGGCGGCACTCGCCTATGCTTCTTTTGGACAGCAGGGCAAGTATACGACCCTTCAATTGGCACAGTACGCGGCAACGCTAGCGAATCACGGCAAGAGACTCAAACCCCAATTCGTCACGCATATAACCGATTCTAAAGGCAATACGATTCAAGAGGTGAAGCCGGAAGTTGTAAGTGAGATCAAGTTTGAGGACCGGTATTGGAAGGAAGTCGAGGACGGCATGAAGAGGGTGAATATGCATGGATTCGAAGATGCAGCCTACGAGGTCGTTCGGAAGACAGGAACCTCGCAGCAATGGGTGTCAGGCGGCATCGTAGAGAATGCAGTGTTCATTGCGTATGCACCAGCGAAAGATCCGAAGCTGGCGGTGGCAGTTGTCGTGCCAGAAGGCGGCTTTGGCGCCTATGGTGCGGCACCGATTGCCAGAGAGATATTCGATAGCTACTTTGAGATCTATGGAAAGTAGCGGGAAGCTTCTCTTTCGCTTTGCCTTATTCGATAAATGAAGATTATACGACAAGGGCCGCTGATCGTGTTGCGGCCCTTCTCGCATAACGGAAACGTTGATAAAGAGAGGAAAGTGTTTAACGGAGAGCAGGGAGATTAACGCTTTTTGCTTTTCTTTGTCTTATGCTTGCGGCGAATATTTTTGCTAAATACGCCTTCTTGCGTTTCATTTGGAAATTGAACGCCAGTTTGGTTTTGCTGTCCTTCTCTGAATACACACACAGGTCTGAAGATAGGAACCCGATGAACGCGTCTTACGACTTCAATCGGCTGGATAACGGGGATACACTCGCACTCGCATACATCTTGATAAACGACGATTGGTTCTCTCTCGATCGGACTGACTTGATTCCGATCACAGTGATTGTACGCCATGATAACAACTCCTTTACCGTGATGATGCCATCATATGTTGGAGTGGCTTAGACGGGTTGTTTACTCGCCCTATTCTTACGAAATCTTGTAAAATGGGTTGCTGACCACGAAAAATCCCGAGAGATTAAGTGAAGTGCACCCCATAGAATAGACATTGGAAAAACCTCTGGTTATTCCGATGAAT
>NZ_JADMOL010000030.1 GCF_015558675.1 Paenibacillus sp. 1001270B_150601_E10
CAGCTAGAAAATAAAAAGGCCCATGTGAGTTTCGTGTAAAATGGGAGTTACCACACAACCATTCATACAGGAGAACTAACATGAGCTACTCTCATCTTAACATAATTGAACGTAGTAAACTAGAAACTCTACATCGACTTGGCTGGTCGACACGAGAAATTGGACGTGAACTAGGTAGACACCATTCCACCATCGCACGAGAAATCGAGCGCGGAAGTTCAGGCGAGACATACGAAGCCCAATCGGCAGAGCAAGCTTATCGCTGCCGCCGAACATCCAGTGCACCTGTTGGCAAATTTACGCCTGAACTTGCAAGCGAGTTGACCGAGAAGCTGATTCAGACTTGGTCACCGGAACAGATCGCAGAGAAGCGTCGAATAGAGAGCAAGCCCTTCGTCTGCTTCAAAACCATCTATCGATGGATATACGATGGACGGCTAGCAGCCGGTGATGTAAAGGTATTACGGCATAAAGGAAAGCGTCAGAAGCCTGTGGAAACTCGAGGGCGGTTCTTGGTAGGCACACCGATTAGCAAGCGCCCCAAAGAGATTCGCAAGCGTGAAACCTTCGGTCACTGGGAACGGGATACCGTTGTCTCTAGCCGTGGCAAAAGTAAAGCTTGTGTAGCCACTTTTATTGAGCGTAAGACACGGCACTACTTAGCCTTGAAAATACCCGATCGTACAGCCTATTCGATGGAGGTTGCCTTTGGTGTGGTTACCAGCCAATTTCCTCAAGCCGCCTTTCAGACCGCTACCGTAGATCGCGGGAAAGAGTTTGCTTGTTATGCCAATCTTGAGAACTTTCATCATCTCAAAGTTTACTTTGCAGATCCATATTCATCTTGGCAGCGAGGCTCAAATGAGAACGGAAATGGTCTTCTTCGAGAATTCTTCCCAAAGGGTCATGATTTTGCTTTGGTCACCGATGAAGATTTGGCCAAGGCTATCTTTCTCATTAATAATCGTCCTCGTAAATGTCTAGGCTGGATGTCTGCTCACGAAGCTTTCATGGATGAACTGTCGCACTTAGCTTGACAATCCGTCA
>NZ_JADMOL010000003.1:0-40568 GCF_015558675.1 Paenibacillus sp. 1001270B_150601_E10
TATTAGGCACGCCGCCAGCGTTCGTCCTGAGCCAGGATCAAACTCTCCATAAAAGTGTTTGACTTGCTCATTGTATTGCTGACGAGAATTTAATTCTCAATTCGCTTCATCATTTGTTCAGTTTTCAAGGAACTTTATGTTTTCAACTTGTTTCGAAGTGAATACTTGAATTAGTATATCTTATCGAATCATTGTTGTCAACATTTTTTATTTTTTGTTGTTTTTCAGAAGTTATCGTCGAAACAACAAAAATTAATGTACCACATTTCCGAAGAGTTATGCAACAAGCAAAATATTACAACAAAATGAGACTAACTCTGCAATCCATTATGAATTCACCCTTAAAGACTTTATTAAGCATATTGTTTGGAGACAAAAACCATCAATCCTATTCTCCATATGTTTTATTATCTATGTGTTAAAACCTTTACTGTAGTTTTACCTCTTAGTTAGCTTTGTACTTGCCGCAATTCTTCTAAACGACTTTACATAGTCCCTCATTCATTTCGTAACCAGTCCACCTAGATAAATAATTGAAGGAAGACTACTAGAACTCCCCATACTAATAGTTACTTTTTCATAAACCAATATAATATTCCTATAAGTTACTGTAGTTACATGGCATTCGTTTCTTCTAATTAAGCTGGCACATACAACGGCTTTGTCTTATCTAAACATCATTTTACATATTCTATTCGATCTTTCTTATTCGATAAATATCCATAAAAAAGAGAGTAAAGCTCAAACGCTCTACTCTCGTTATCTCTCTGCATTATGTCGCAGGGTTGAGGGCTTCCTCTAGTAGACGAACAAACTCATTCTCATCTGTAATTACGGGGATGCCGAGCTGATCTGCTTTAGCCAGCTTGCTGCCGGCCTTTTCACCTGCAATAACAAGATCCGTCTTCTTGGATACACTGCCTGTAACTTTAGCTCCGCAAGCTTCCAGTTTGGACGTTGCCTCATCGCGAGTCAACAGCTGCAACGAGCCTGTAAGCACAACCGTTTTGCCATAGAACATGGATTCGGTATTAACTTCAACTGGCTCAGCAGGACCTTGCGGGGATACACCAAGTGCAAGCATTTGTTCAATCGAACTGCGATTGAGTGGGTCTACAAAATAACCAGAAATGCTCTCTGCAACAATCCCCCCTACGTCTTGAAGCTGTATTAACTCCTCTGGCGCGGCCGCCATAACCGCCTCTAAGCTTCTATAATGATCCGCTAGCGCACGTGTCGTTGTTTTCCCCGTATTCGGAATGCCGAGGGCAAAGAGGAAGGACGCAAGCTCTCTAGTCTTCGAATCGTCGATTGCTTTCAGGAGGTTATTTGCTTTTTTCTCCCCAAAGCGATTGAGCCCTACTAATTGATCAAAGGTTAGAGCAAAAAGATCCGCGGGATCACGAACTTCGAGCTCATCATAGAGCTGCTCTGCTGTCATCACACTGAATGTCTCAATATCCATCGCATCGCGGGAAGCAAAATGCGCGAGTCGGGCAACAATTTGCGGCTTACAGCCGAGTCGATTGTTACAGAAAAGATGTGCCCCTCGCATCTCAAGCTCGGATCCACAGGATGGGCAGTGCGTAGGGTAAACGATCTCTTCCCCGTCCCGCTCGTCTGTTACCTTGCCGAGAATCTCAGGGATGACGTCATTGGATCTACGAATGAATACACGGGAACCGAGGGCGTGCTTCAGGTTCTTGCGTTCAATATCACCGATATTATTGAGTGTACAGTTCTGTACCGTCACGCCTGCGAGCTCAACCGCTTCAACGCGTGCAACAGGTGTAATCTTGCCTGTACGACCGACTTCCCAGCTGACGGATTCGAGAACTGTCGTTGTCTCCTCCGCTTCAAATTTGAAGGCAACAGCCCAGCGCGGGAACTTATCCGTATATCCCAACACCTCACGCGTACGCATATCGGTCAATTTGACCACGGCACCATCAATTAAGAAATCAAACGTGCTGCGCTGCTCCTGGATACGATTCAGCTCAGCCATGACTTCTTCTATGGTATTGAAATAAGTGACATGCGGGCTTACTTTGAAATGACTGTCTTTCAGAAACTGAATCATCTCTTGGTGGTTCTCGAAACGGATATCACTGGCATACCCGACATTGTAGAAAAAGGCGTTCAGCTTACGCGTTGCCGTAACCTGCGGATTCAAGTTGCGAAGGGCGCCTGCTGCCGCGTTTCTCGCATTTTTCAGAGGCTCCGCTGCTGTCTGATTGTAAGCTTCAAGAACAGAAAGGTTCATCATCCCTTCGCCCTGCACCTCGATCGTCCCTTCTTTAAAAGGAATCGTGAGCGGTACAGATCGAATCGTCTTTACTTGAGGAAGGATCGCTTCCCCCGTCACACCATTGCCTCGCGTTGCTGCTTGCACCAATACTCCATCCGTATAAGTCAAATTCAATGTAAGCCCATCGAATTTCAACTCAACGGCGAAGCTCGGGTCTGGAAGTGGCGTTTGATCAGGATTCTTGGTGTTGTAGTCTTGCACAAGCTTTACAACCCGCTGATGCCATTGCAGCAAATCCTCGGTATCCTGAGCCTTATCCAAGCTCCACAAGCGTGATAAATGCCGGTGTGGAGTAAATCCGCTTAACAGCTCTCCACCTACACGCTGCGTTGGCGAGTTCGGGAGAATAACCCCCGTTTCTTTTTCAAGAGCCGCCAATTCGTCGTATAGCGCGTCATACTCTTTATCGCTAATGATCGGATTATCTAAGGTGTAATATTGATAGTTGTAAGTAAAAAGCTCTTGAACGAGCTCTTGCATGCGCGCTTCAAGCTTAGGATCGATAGCGTGATTACTCATCCGCGGGAATTCCCCTTCCTTTAATCAGATCTTGCTTTGATTACCACGTTATAAGTCGTTAATATTACTGGTTCAGCCATTAGTAAGGCTTATATGCTATAAAACTTCTCTTCATATGTAACACGCCCGACAGAATCAGGCCATTCGACCTTGCCGAGCGTGATGGATTCATGATGTAAACAGCCAATGTGTGTACCCGCGAGGATCTCTCGCTCATTTTATAATAAACTCGAACAGGAATAAACTTCATAGATAAGCTTATAGGGCAGCACTGAAATTAATAACGAGATTGTACTCATGCTACTGTCATTTTGCCCTTGATTTGTTCACCCTACACCTTCGTAATAGGTGCAAAGGCGGCCAGCAATCGCTTCAAGCCGACAGGAGCAGGAAACGCAATTTGAAGCTCTGTGTCTGTACCCGTGCCTTTTACGGATACAATGACCCCAGTTCCCCATTTTCCATGAGCAACTTTATCTCCTGCTTTAAAGCTCTGATCCCCTGCACCCTCTTGCTTCGCTTTATCTTGCGGAGAGGACACTGTGACGCGATTTGCCGTTGGCTTAGATGCTGGTCCAAGACCAGGCACGGCACTGCTTCTAGACATGCCACCTTGCGCACCATAAGACTGGCGCGCTCCAAATGAAGAAGAGCCCGCTCCTGGAGCACCTGATGAAGGATGGCCGCTATTGCCGCCACTATAACCCAATCCTCTTCCACCGTAAGCTGAAGAAGCCGCCTGACGGCCAAATCGGTCAAATCGCTCATAGCGAGCGCCGCCTGTAGGCGAAGTACTTTCGAGCAATTCCTCGGGTATTTCTCTTAGGAAGCGTGAAGGCTGATTGGCATTGGTTCGGCCAAATAAAGTCCGTGTTCTTGCACAGGTAAGGAATAGCTTCTTCTCAGCACGAGTAATCCCTACATAGGCGAGTCGGCGCTCCTCTTCTAGCTCCTCATTGTCGGTAAAGGCCCGACTGTGAGGGAATACGCCCTCCTCCATTCCGATGATGAATACGACAGGGAACTCCAGTCCCTTTGCACTGTGCATCGTCATCAAAATGACAGCATCCTCAGGCGATTCATCCGGATCGTCTCCCAAAGAGTCTATGTCGGCAATCAGCGCAAGATCTGTTAAGAATGAGACAAGAGTCTTATCGTCACTGCGCTTCTCGAACTCTTGCGTAACAGATAGGAACTCCTCAATATTCTCTACACGCGCTTTGGATTCAAGTGTATTCTCACGTTGAAGCTCAAGCTTATACTCCGTCAGCTCCAACATCTTCTGTGTAAGATCCGTAACCGACAGGTACTCCTGCATCCGAGTAAGATTGAGCATCATCTCGTGGAAGTCACGGAGGGTATTCTTCGTACGAGGCGCGATATCCAATAGGTCCATATCATCAATAACCTTCATCATGGATACACCGCGCTCTGTAGCGGCTTCTGACAGCTTCGCAATCGTCGTCGCCCCAATGCCCCGCTTCGGTACGTTAACAATGCGTTCCAAGCTGATATCATCATCCGGGTTCGAAATCAGTCTCAAATAAGCCAGGATATCCTTGATCTCTTTGCGATCATAGAACTTGATCCCGCCCACGATCTGATAAGGGATCTCCGCCTTGATGAGAATTTCCTCGATGACACGGGACTGGGCATTCGTACGATAAAGAATCGCATGATCGCTAAAGTGCATGCCGCTCATTTGATTTTTCTTGATTTCGCCGGTTACAAAATAACCCTCATCATGCTCTGTATCTGCTTGATACAGCTTAATCAGGTCCCCCTCATCACTGTCCGTCCACAGCTTCTTCGGCTTGCGACCGGTATTATTATTAATAACTCCGTTAGCTGCGTTCAGGATATTCGCTGTTGAACGATAATTCTGCTCCAACAGAATCGTCGTCGCATTGGGATAGTCCTCTTCAAAGTTCAGGATGTTCGTGATATCCGCACCACGCCAACGATAGATCGACTGGTCGCTATCCCCTACCACGCAAATATTTTGATGCTGATCCGCGAGCATGCGGCAGAGCATATACTGCGCACGGTTCGTATCCTGGTACTCGTCCACGTGAATGTATTTGAATTTGCGCTGGTAGTGTTCGAGCACATCCTGCTCATCCTTAAACAGCTGAATCGTGGTCATGATCAGATCGTCAAAATCAAGCGAGTTGTTGGACTTCAGGCGCTTCTGGTAGCTCTTATATACCTTTGCGACAATATCATCAAAATAATCGCCGACACGCTCTTCAAAGCGTTTTGGCGTAATCAGTTCATTTTTCGCCGTGCTGATTGCAGCTTGAACAGACTTCGGATCGAACTTTTTCGTATCGATATTCAGATCCTTCATGCAGCCCCGTACAACGGATAGTTGATCCGCAGAGTCTAGAATCGTGAAGTTGGAGGAGAAGCCGAGACGTTCAATATCTTTGCGAAGAATGCGTACACACATCGAGTGGAAGGTGGATACCCAAATGTCGTGCCCTTCCTTGCCTACAAGGTGTGAAACCCGCTCCTGCATCTCACGAGCGGCTTTGTTTGTAAAGGTGATGGCTAGAATGCTCCATGGGGCAGCTTTTCTCGTTGCAATCAGATTCGCAATGCGGTGCGTAAGCACGCGTGTCTTACCCGAACCCGCTCCGGCCATGATGAGCAGAGGGCCGTCTGTCTTCTCAACCGCTCGGCGCTGCTCTGGATTCAGCCGTTCGATCGCTTTCTCGATGTCCTCGGCAAGCTTCATCGACTTCCTAGGATCCTCGATATTTTCCAGAAATTCAAACATAAGTCCTTCTCCCCTTTCAGAAGCATGGTTATGAATCTATATCAACCTGGTAATGTAGGATGGTAATGGTTAACGATAGATTAAGCAATAAGTTTAAGCTGAAGAATACCATTTTTAAGTGGTTGCTCTCAATGTATCATGAATGGTTATGGCGTTTCATTGATTATGTTAGGTTCTAAAGATAAAGCTATAAGCAGACAGATGATTAAAAACAAATGAGCACCTGCTGTTAGCTAGATGCAAGATGATTTAGGCATCTTAGTTGACTTAGCCCACAACATTGTTGATGAATCTGGATATAAAGTGTCTTATTAAACTAAACTAGGTGGAACTCCCCTTTACCGCAGCAACTGTATCTAACCCTGCTTGCAGATTATCATACAAAATATTGCCGACCACAATCGTGTCTGCCACCGCAGCTGCAGCTTGAGCTTGCTCCTTGGTTGCAATACCGCCGCCATAAAGGACATGAGCGCTGCTTGCCGCCGCCTTGATCTGCTTCACCGTCTCCATATCTCCAAAGGTTCCGCTATATTCTGCATAAATGATCGGAAGCCGCATCAGCTTGTCCGCAATATGGGCATAGGCTGCTGCTTCTTTGGCAGTCAACTGAGCATTCGCTTCGCTCACCTTCGCCGCTGTCGCCTCTGGATTCAGAATAATGTAGCCCTCTGGGATAATTAGCTCCCAAGGCATCATATAGCCATACTGTTCAATGGCACGCTTATGCTGGCCTACCAGCCATTCTGTGCTCGTCGTATTCAAAACCATCGGGATAAAGTACGCATCAAATCCCGGCACAACCGCATCCAGGTCAGAGACTTCCTGGACGACCGGCAATTCATATCTGCGTATCCTTGACATAAGGTCTACGGTGTTCTCAAAGGTGATCCCACTGGAACCTCCGACCATAATCGCATCTGTCCCTGACATGCAGATGTGTTCCAGTGCACTGTCGTCGATGTCTTTATCCGGATCGAGCTTAAACACGTGGCGCCACTCGTGTAAATGTATGATATCTATCGCGTTCATTCCTTTTGCGGAAGCTTTCACTTGTTCTTTCCTCCACTCTACGGCTGTCTTTATGTGATGTTGATGTTTAGTGTCAGTGGTTCGTTAATTCGGAATCACTTCAGTTGAGTAAATCAAGTTCATTGAACCGAACTTCATGTTTGCTAAAGAAGCATAACAAGATAAGTCTAAGACAGGGAGTATAGGGTGTCAATGAAGGGTTGCTGGTATAAACGTTAGCACAGTTCATGGTAACAGTGTATAAGATTGCGTTAGGCAGAACATGTGATTGAATAGACCTGATAAGCAGTGGTGCGAATTAGTTATGACGTCAGATCTACAAGCCTGCTTCTGAATGCTGTCTCCATGCTTTTGATGCAATTTTTTTGATGACAAAAGGTTGCTGAGTTATTTTACTGAGTTGGCATTCTTTTGAAAACATGCGACTCCATGCGCAAAAAGCAGAATATATGTTCTGATTTCATTGTACAAAAAGAGCTTCCTCTTGTCACGAAGAAGCTTGTCTTTAGGTTATCTATGAGATAGCGCTACAGATGGCTAGTATGAAGATTGCTCTGTATACAGCTTCCATTTATAGAAGTAGAAGTACGAGCAATTAAGTATTTGTATCAAGTATTGACGATGATAGCCTATATGATCCAGTTCACAATCATAATAATTACCAACCATAGAATGGCACCTAGCAGGATACCATTAAGCCAGCCTCGGCCAGTAGCTGCTTCTTCATCTTCCATCTCATCGTGAAATCTCTGCATAAAATCAGCTCCCCATAAGAGATTGTATTCTCAGTGTGGGGAGCTTGTGCATCTTTTTATACATGATGTTTTTGTTGAAAAGTTAAAAGTGAATGATTGCGGTACATGATTCACATTCTTCAAAATTAAGGAAACTCAGTTCCTAATATGCATTTTTATTAACGAAGCCGTTCCAGATCGTCTTCCAAATGATTTTAATATCAAATAATAAAGACCAATTTTCAATATAAAAGATGTCATGGCGGATTCTCTCTTCAATGGAGGTATCGCCTCTTAAACCGTTGCTCTGGGCCCAACCAGTGATTCCAGGGCGTACATGATGCTTCACCATATACTTAGGAACTTCCTCCTTAAATTGCTCCACGAAGTACGGACGCTCTGGGCGAGGGCCTACAACACTCATATGTCCAAACAGAACGTTGAAGAACTGAGGCAATTCGTCTAGACTCGTTTTGCGTAACAAGCTGCCGAACTTCGTTTTGCGCGGATCATCTGCTGTCGTCCACTGAGTGTCTGCCACTTGATCAGAACTGACCTTCATGGAACGGAATTTGTACATATAGAAGTTTCTGCGAT
Source organism: Paenibacillus sp. 1001270B_150601_E10 (assembly GCF_015558675.1). GTDB lineage: Bacteria > Bacillota > Bacilli > Paenibacillales > Paenibacillaceae > Paenibacillus_B. Next base: position 7,973 of record NZ_JADMOL010000003.1, read on the forward strand.
TTAATCCAACGCGCTCTTGTTTGAATAAAATTGGACCTGGAGAGGTGAGTTTGATTCCAATGGCGATAAACAATAGCACTGGTGATGTAATCATGATTGCGATCAGTGCAAAGGCAATGTCGAACATTCTTTTCAGTATGCGGTTGCTCATAAGATCAAGCGGAATATCCCGAACGTTAATTAATGGCATGCCAGCAAAATTATCGAAAGTCGGTCGCGCAGGCAAGTAATCAAAGAAATCTGGGATAATCAGCGTGCGTACGCCTGCTTTTTCACATGCATGTATGATATATGGAAACTTGTGATGTGCTTCTAGAGGAAGTGCGATGATAACCTCATCGATAAGCCTGTTCTCAATGATCTTGGAAAGATCTCTCAGCGTGCCTAGAATCGGCTTGTACTTCTGCTCATCAAATTCAGATTGAAGATCACCGTATTGATCATCTAGGAAACCAATCACATCATACCCCATTTCAGGGTGTTGTCTCAGTTTATCATAAAATCTTTTCCCCAGACTTCCAGCTCCGAGGATAAGAACGTACTGCTTGTTATAGCCCTTCTCCCGGAAATGCCGTAGCACCTGCTTCACACCATAGCGATAGATAAGAATCGCCAAGACATTACCTACCATGTAGATCGCTAGATACTCACGAGAAATGTGCACCGCTTTAAAGAAGAAGAGCAAGCTCAAAAGAACAAATAGGCTGATTAAATGCACCTGAATAATACGGAAGAAGTCATCCGCAAATCGCTTTTTGCGCTTCGGCGAGTAGAATGCACTCATCATCCCGATTATGACCGCGATCACCCCGTAGATAAGACTCCACTTTGCATATTGGGTAATCGGCAGCGGATTATCATGCGCCATCAACCCACTCTGGAATTTGATCCAATATGCGAACAGGAACATCACCTGAATGACGGTATAGTCCGCTAAAATATACAGTTGTGTGAGAAAACGCTGGTTCTTACGTAACAAGAAGGTTCACCTCGTAGAGGATGTTTTACTTTTTGATCGGGTCTGACATTGAAATGACAACCATCCATGCATGTTTGCGAAGGAATGGGAACACCGAAAACAGAATTGTATCGATCCCATCGCAAAAGCGAACCAATCCTTTAAAAAACTTATACTTGCGGAAAGGACTGCATGCCAATGTAGCTAAGAAGAAATATTTCGTCTCAACCTTATTAAAGAATTGACTCGCTAATTTAATATCAGATACAAACAATGGGTGCTCATCTTCCGTACGAATTCCCGGTGTACGGTTGCGATACCAGTTGATCAATGGGTTATGACCTAATGGTTCTGTAAATATAGCAAGCCCGTCCGGTTTAAGCGTTCGGGATAGCTCTTGATATGATTTCGATAAATCGAGATGATGAAGAATACCGTTGCCGCAGATGACATCAAACGAATTGTCCTGAAATTCAAGCTGTTCGGCATCCATCACAAGAAACTCCATTTTGTGGGCTAGTCCTTCACGTACTGCGCGATCATTCGCCTGCTCTATTGCCACATCAGATATATCGATCCCTCGAGCAAATGTTGCACCCTTATGGGCAAGTAAATAAGAAAAACTACTCAATCCACAACCATATTCCAGTACTTGACCACCTTTACTGCGGTTTACCAAAATACTCCTATAGTAATCCAGTAACTTCTTTGTTATTGAATAAAAATGCTCATTCGCTCTTTCTCGAGCTTCATTATCTCCACCAAAAACTTTATTGTGAAATTCCTTTTCGCTCGTGATCTTTTTGCTCATGGAAAGTAGGGTCCCCTTGTACAGTTTATGTATTGACTTTTCTCTTCAAGATACGATTTTGGATGAATGAGAAGATAAATTTAGTCCATATGCCTGTGAAAACAAGGCCATTGGTCAACATTGAATATTTCTGTCGATAGTGCTTGCAGTGGAATAAATGCATTGCACGATGAAACTCATATACGATTTTATACGGTTTCCTGCGACTGCTAGCACCCTTGTAGTGTATGATCTTCGTTTCGGCCACATAGTAGATTTGCCAACCTGACGCTTTTATCCGGTAACACCAATCAATATCTTCGCCATACATGAAAAACTCTTCGTCCAACATGCCTACCTGGTCAATCGCCTCACGCCGAACCATCATAAATGCGCCAACTAAACAATCGATAGGATACGTCTCATCTGGACTTAGGTAACCAAGCTGATATTGATTAAAACGTGGTGTGGTTGGGAAAAGTTTTGCAATCCCAAAAGCATAATAGAAAGAAGCCGACGGCGTAGGGAATCCCCTACGACAGGCTTTGTCTAGCGAACCATCGGGCAGCACGACCTTGCAACCAGATGCCCCACTGTCAGGATGGGCATCCATAAACGCAATCATCGTGTTCAACGTAAATGGTTCCACGATTGTATCAGAATTAAGCAGTAGGATGTATCGACCCTGGGCTATGCGGATACCTTGATTGTTGGCACGCGAGAAACCGGCATTATCGTCGTTGACAATCAGATGCGCTTGCGGGTATTCGGCTTGAATCTTCGATACTGAATCATCCGTAGAAGCATTATCGATCACGATCGCCTCATAAGTGTACGAAACCTGCGAACGAAATACCGATTGCAAGCAATCTAGCGTTAATTGTCGAGTATTGTAGTTAACAATAATAATACTTAAGTCCATTCATAATCTCCCATTCTACCGAGAGTTGCTCTAGCCATTATAGCATAGAAAAAGGATGGAATCCTTAAATCAACGAGGTTCACCAGATAATATTCCGTTTATGATTGGCTTGCAAATAGAGGGATATAGTGGTTTAAGAGATTTAGATATAATCAATTAATATTAGAATTTTAAATAACTGATTCTCAGTCCAAGATTGTCGAAATAACTTGGATTTTTTTAAATATCGAACCCGTTCTTTTAACGTTCCTCTTGGCGCAATAAACCACTCAAGCTGCTCTCTATACTCCTCGCTTATCATTTCACCATAATGTTTGTGAAATTCAATGGCCTGTTTTCGAAGCAGTCTATGACCCGAATGCTTTCGGAAACTTCTCCATTTATTCCTCCATTTTTGAATAAGCGTTTGATCTCCCCCAACTACATTACTTCCATGCTGCCGATACAATATAGATGGTTCTGGATCATACACCACTTCCCCAAAAGCAGAGAGACAAACATAAACCCACCAATCATGCATTTGCAAATTACGATAATCAATAGATTTACAGAGAAGTAGATCTCTCGCTTCTTTATTAATAACCATAGTGGCGCCCACGGCAATATTTTGAATCAACGCATTATAAAAGGATGGCTGTCTTACCGGAGGACTTGGCCATATTTTGATTGGATTTAACACTTCATCTGCTAATGTTGTTGACGAGAAATACATGGCGGGTTTATTGATTTGGCTTAGCTTTCGAACCGCTCGATCAACTTTATCAGGCAACCATACATCATCTTGATCGCAAAAGCAGTAATAAGCGGCCTGATCATCCGAATACTGAAGGAGCTCAAAAAAACTTTGAATTACACCGACATTTTCTCCTTTTAGTAATGCAATGCGATGTGATTCGTGACTAAGTATTTGCTCAAGGATATCGACCGTGCTATCTGTTGATCCATCATCTCGAGCCATTAAATGAATAGATGAATAGGTTTGATTCCTTATACTCGTAATTTGTTCTTGTACATAAGCTTCTCCATTATAAGTTGAAAGAAGTACCTGTACGCTCTCTTTCGCCATAGTCGATTCACCGTCTTTTTAAAGAAGTATGTTAGATTATATCTTATAGACGCAGATAATACGAATTGATTACCATAGAAAAAGACTGCTGGTCACAAACTTAATTGCGTCAACAGTCCTCAATATGTTAAATCTCATTTTTAATAAAATCCTGTAAAGCTTCTTTCCATGGACGTAAATCACGAAGCCCATTGGTGCGAATCGATAAATGCTCCATGATTGAGTTTTTAGGTCTTGGTGCTGGCCGCGGGAACTGTTCTGTTGTACATGGTAATAGTTCAGGTTTTAAACCAGCATAATCAAATATCGCTTGAGCAAATTCAAACCAGGAACAAAATTCCGTATTGGAGGCATGATAAACCCCATACAACTTGGTCTGAATCAATTCTTCCAAAAAATAAGCTAAATCAACCGTATAAGTAGGCGAGCCAAGCTGATCATTTACGACTTGTAACGAAGGCTTTTCTGCCCCTAGCTTTAACATCGTCTTTACAAAGTTATTGCCATGACTCCCGTATACCCATGATGTTCGAACAATGTAATACCTAGAAGATAATGTCTGTACGAGCTGCTCCCCAGCACGTTTCGATTTACCATAGACCGTCTGTGGATCGGTATTGTCATACTCTCGATAAGCTTTAGTAGAATGACCATCAAACACATAGTCCGTACTAATATAGCATACTTTAGCTCCGACCTTTTCAGCTGCGACTACAATATTGCGACTGCCAACAGCATTAACAAGATAGGCAGTATCCTCTTCCATCTCTGCAGCATCAACAGCCGTATAAGCCGCACAGTGAATTACTGCATCAGGTTGCAAATCAAGTATTACAGAGTTGCATTGTTCTTGATTGGTAATATCTAACCGATCCCTAGACAATCCATATACTTCGTGTCCTAGCTGATTAAAAATTCGAACAACATCCTGCCCCAACTGACCATTTGCACCTGTCACTAGAACTTTCATCCTAATCACCTAGACGTCCACCATATTGTTTTTCATAATATTCTTGATATGCGCCTGACTGAATGCGTGTCCACCAGTCTTTATGTTCCAGATACCAAGCAATGGTTTTTTGAATTCCAGTCTCGAAATTATACTTCGGCTGCCAGCCTAGTTCATTGCGAATTTTTGTTGCGTCAATAGCATAACGACGATCATGCCCAGGGCGATCAGCCACATAAGTAATCAATGATTTAGGCTTGTCCAGTGCTTCAAGAATGGTTTCAACAATTTGAATGTTCTTTCTTTCATTGTTGCCGCCTACATTATATACCTCTCCACTGATTCCCTTATGAATAACTAAATCAATCGCGCTGCAGTGATCCTCAACATACAGCCAGTCACGAATATTCAGACCATCCCCGTAAACTGGTAGTTGTTTATCATTTAGTGCGTTCGAAATCATAAGCGGAATTAGCTTCTCAGGAAAATGATATGGACCATAATTGTTAGAACAGCGCGTAATGTTCACATTCATACCAAAGGTTTCGTGATATGCACGCACAAGTAAATCTCCACCTGTTTTACTAGCAGAATACGGACTATTCGGTGCAAGTGGAGTCGTCTCCGTGAACATTCCTGTATCTCCTAGAGTCCCATATACTTCATCTGTTGAGATTTGTACGTATTTTTTAACGTTATACTTACGGGCTGCGTCCAGTAGAACTTGCGTCCCCATCACATTCGTTTGCACGAATATGCCCGGTTCTAGAATACTGCGGTCCACATGAGACTCAGCTGCAAAATTCACTACGATATCTACACCATTCCGGAAGATTCCGTCTACATTTTGAGCATCCGAAATATCTCCTTTAATGAAGGTATAGTTCGGCTTATGTTCTACTTCCAATAAGTTTTCAAGATTTCCAGCGTATGTGAGGGCATCCAAATTGATGATATGATAATTTGGATATTTGTTCACCATATAATAAACAAAATTACTCCCAATAAAGCCCGCTCCACCAGTCACTAATAGCTTCAACAGAATCCCCCCTTTAATCAAATTTAATATCTGCATCTCGCAATAACGGATGCTTCATATCCTTATCTGACAATATTGGGTGATCCGTTGGCCAGTCAATCCCTAATACTGGATCATTCCATAAGATGCCGCGGTCATGTTCCGGCGAATAGAGTGCATCAACTTTATACAGTACCTCTGTATTCGGTTCAGTCGTACAAAATCCATGGGCAAAACCCTTCGGCACTAATAATTGCCGTTTATTCTCTGCACTTAAATGTACACCGACCCATTGACCAAAGTTAGGCGAATTCCGCCGAATGTCGACAACAACATCATAAATTGCGCCTTTAACGACACGAACAAGTTTAGTTTGTGCCTTAGGGTTTAATTGGTAATGCAAGCCGCGAATTACTCCTTTTTCTACGGAAAGAGAATGGTTGTCTTGGATAAATAGATAGTCCATATGATATGCAAGAAACTTCTCTCTGTTGTAACTCTCCATAAAAAAACCGCGATGGTCACTATAAACCGCGGGTTCGATGATTTTGACATCAGTTAATTTTGTTTCGTGAACGTTCATTTCTACACCTCTATAACTTTAGCTTACCATACTCTTCGGACAAAGTGATATCTTTGGCCAACTCGTTTGCCTTTGCCCAAGAAGCATGCGTGCCTGCATCCGTCCACCACCCCTGAAGAATATCATAAGTAAGTTCACCACGTTCAATATATGCATTATTAACATCCGTTATTTCCAATTCACCTCTAGTAGAAGGCTTAAGAGTTTTTACAATTTCAAACACAGAACTATCATACATATATATTCCTGTAACCGCAAAGTTACTCTTCGGAGCCTTCGGTTTTTCTTCAATGGAAACAATATAGTTTTCATTTAATTCTGCAACACCATAACGTTGCGGATCATGAACTGCTTGCAAAAGGATTTTTGCACCTTTATGCTGTTGTTCGAAATTGTTTACGTAGTTCTCAATATTCTCTTCAAATACGTTGTCTCCTAGAATAATAACCATCTGATCATCACCAACAAATTGCTCCGCAAGGCCTAGTGCTTGAGCTATACCTCCTGCCTCATCTTGTACCTTATAGGTAAAAGAGAGGCCTAAATCGCGTCCACTCCCAAGGAGATTGACAACATCACCCATGTGCTCTTTACCAGTAACAACAAGAATGTCGTAAATTTTTGCTTTCTTTAGCTTATTAATTGCATGAAATATCATAGGATACTTCCCAACGGGAAGTAAATGCTTGTTCGTTACTTTAGTTAATGGAAAAAGACGCGAGCCGGTACCACCAGCTAAAATAATTCCTTTCATGAGGTTCACCTCTATATCAAATTCTTAAATAAATGACGAGTGAATCGAGTTGAAATTTAAAAAACGCTTACTTTAATCTAAACATCTAAAGAATGATTAACCCTTCTACTTATGTTAACATATTAGGCGTCGGTGGCCAGCAATTTGTTTTAAATGGGGGATTTTGTGAACAACAAGAATATCTTCAACCAACATTACTAGATCGATCAACACACAATCATATATACTTCTCTTTTAGAAGCCCTCCAAACGCCGACACCGTTTTGGTGTTTATCTATTTACACAAGATATTTTACGCTCTCGTAGCGTTAAGGGAGAATATCAATTTGAAAATTATTAAATTACTTGGCAATTTTTTTTTACTTCCATTGTATTGGTTATCCTATATCGTTCCTAGAGATAAAAACATTTGGGTTTTTGGTTCGTGGTTCGGAACAAGATATTCAGACAGCAGTCGATATGTATTTGAATACATATACGAAACGGAACCTGGAATCAGGGCCATCTGGCTCACAAGAAAAAAAGCAATTGTTAATGAACTGCGCAAAAGTGGTTATGAAGCATATTCTATCTATTCTATTAAAGGGTACTGGTTAACTTGCAGAGCTGCAGTTGCTATTTTTACGGTTAATATAGCCGATGTAAATACATTAGGTGCCTCGAAGCTTTTAAAATTTCAATTGTGGCATGGAATCCCATTAAAAAAAATTGTTCATGATGATCAATACAATTCATCTAAAAACAAGAGTAATTTCTTCACACTGCTCACTAAAATCAAATCTATATTGTTACCACATTTAAACGTGTTTGACCAATGGGATGTTGTTACATCAACAAGCCCAAAAGTTAGCAAGATTTTCGAATCAGCTTTTCGATTACATGAGAGTAAAATTTTCGAAACAGGAACTCCCAGAGCAGATGTCATTTTAACAAAGAATACTGTTTCACCCGAAGTCTTATCTTTCAAAACAAATAAAATATCAATTAAACACAGGATTGGTTATTTTCCAACACATCGCAAAAATGCCAAACAATTATCTATATTTATAAACTCAATCAATAATTCTAGACTAATCCAATTCTTAGAGGAACAGGAATCAGTACTATATATCAAACTTCATTATTACAATCTTGAGAAACATGTACATGAAATTAGCTCTCCAAGGATAGTTTTATTAAAAGAGGATGATATATCTGATATCAATTATCTCCTCCCTTGGATAGATATTCTTATTACCGATTATTCAAGTGTCTACTATGATTTTCTATTACTCAACAGACCCATAATATTCACCCCCTTTGACTTAGATGAATATCTGAGCATCGATCGAGAATTATATGGTGAATATAATGAACTAACTCCTGGCCCAAAATGTACGACATGGAATATGGTTGTTGAGGAGTTATACCAGTTAAAAAAGCATAATGATAAGTATTATAAATTTCGAACCAATATGAAGAAAGAATACTATTCTCATGTAGATATGAACAACTCGCAAAGAGTAGTACAAACAATAAGAGATTTAATTCAGAACTCCCGTTAGTCTATTAAGACTTTGGATATCCTAAATATGATGAAAATAAATCTGAATACCTAAACAGAACTATTTGAAGAGTTCGTATGTTTTTCTTAAATAAACTAACCTTAACTATATTTATCTATTATAATTGTATCCTAAAATAGAAATGAGGAATTTAGATTGAAACGTTACTATTCTTTAGATACTATTAAATTTCTTGCCGTGATTTCTGTAGTAATAATCCATGTTACTGCAGTTATGCTGCGCAAGGATCTTAATACATTCTGGAACTATGATATTTATAGACCTATTTTAAATTTTGCAGTCCCTTTCTTCTTTACTGCATCTGGATTCCTTTTGTATTTCAAAAAGGATAATGAGGGTTATCTTTGGGGGTATCTAGTAAAGTCCATAAAGATATATTTATATGCTACACTGTTTTACATCCTTTTTAACCTTGTATTAGTAACTACAGACAGAGTTTTTTAGGGAAACCTTTTAAAGCTTCTCTCCATAAATTGATTGAATCATGGAACTATGTACGAATTTTCAACGGAGACATTGGACAATATCATCTTTGGTTTATGACTGCATTAATATGTGCTTGTGTTATTATGTGGTGCTTTCAACTTCTTAAACTTAATCCTCAAATAATATTTCTTTTATCAACAGGATTCTATATTTTGAACCTTATTGGTATATCGAAGTTAGATAGCTATTTTGTATACGGAGGGATATCTCAAGCATTATTTTATTTAGCATTAGGGTATTTCATCGCAACAATCAATTGTCAAACGATAAAACTACCTATTATCGGGTTCATTTGCTCAGTTTTGTTACTTTATTTTATAAGTTTTTCTGATTTGAAGCTTTCTGCTGTACCACTAGCCATGATGACCTTTTACTTAATGGTAATATGTGTGAATCACCCCGACATCGGAGTTAATACATTTTTACCTAAATTCGGAACTTATACATTAGCAATTTATATATTACACCTTTTCGTAAGTGATGTTATTATTAGGATTCTTGTTTACTCAGGTTATACTAAATACTTCGAATCCTGGATATACTATCCGTTAGCAATAATATTGAGTGTGCTAATTCCGGTTTTATTAGCGAATACATACAAAAGGTTGATGATTAAAGTAAGTTCGTAGATAAGACTTTACTAGACAATAACAAAAAATAAATGCTAATCAACCTCGAACATTACACCATCATGAGCTAGATAGATCATGGGCTTACTTGAGGAACGCATTAACCTATTAAGTTCAAAGAGAGGTCAATATTTTCCCTTACTTGCAACACAAACACAACCATTTTCACACCAAAAGACAGGTATGAATGTTCATTGTTTGATGTGAAGATTCATACCTGTCTTTTGACATGATTTTTCCAATTTGATAATAGTATCACGTTTACCATTCTACACAGCAAAAAGCAATCATTTCAATATCTTCTTAATTTTCTCTACAGCTCTCATACTCGAATTACCATCATCCAAATAATTGTACTTATTAAAGAAATTCTCATACTTCTTTTGATATGAATGATTGTTGGATTCCAATGTTTCTATCGCTTCTACTAGTTGTCTCTCATTAAGTACAATTGGACCAGGAGCTTCTTCTTTAAAATCAATATAGAAACCACGTAATTCATTTTTATACTTCTCATAATCATACCAATAAAATATCATGGGCTTCTTCAACAAACTGTAATCAAACAATACAGAAGAATAATCAGTAATCATTATGTCAGCAACTAAATATAACATTTGAATATCTTGTTGAGGTTGATATATATAAATAAATTGCTTATGTTTCGGATCAACCAACATATCATCTTGCACAAAATAATGTTGCTTAATTACTAATACATATTCAGATCCTAAGCGTTCTTTCATCTTATCAAGATTAAAATGTAAAGTTAATTTCCATTTTCCTTGTTCATAAAACTCATCGTCTCTCCAAGTAGGGGCATATAAGATAATCTTTTTATCAATTGGAAGAGATAGCTTTAACTTCAATTGCCAAACCGCATCTTCACTATTGCACCTAAGTAGCACATCATTTCGAGGGTAACCGATCTCCCAAATTTCCCCTCCATATGCGAAGGCACTCTTGAATTTATCAGTTGAATAAGCATTTTGAGAAATTAAATAATCCCACTCTTTAGTTTGCTGCGAAAATTTCCTTTGATACGCTAATAAATCAGTATCCCCCCCTATATTCATTATTTCCATGTCCAAAGCTAATTTTTTCAGTGGGGTACCGTGCCAAGTCTGAATAAGTATACTGCCCTCTCTTTTTTTAAATATATCCAATTGCCTTGAGTCTGTTATCGAAACCCCTGCAGTAGCTGCATAATATAAATGCTTGAATCGCATCTTCTGCACTTTCTTACAGTTACCTGGAATATGGGTGCTACTATCTTCTAACACCCATACACAACAGTACTCCAAATCCATACTCTGCCGAATCATTTCTTCATAAATATATTTAGGATTACCAGAATAGCTTCTTCCTACACTACTTTCAAATAAAATTACTTTTTTATTTACTGGTAGTACTACACCAAATATTTTATAAAAAACCGCAAAGAGGGAGGTATATATTTGGTATACTGCTTTTTTCATACATGTGCCTTCCGAAATAAATCCTGTTTAATTTTTGTTGTAGATATACCTAATGTTCGGGGCAAGTACTGAACTTCACAGTACTCCATTAGAAAGTCAAATTCCCCCTTCCAATCATCTCCCATAACAAACACATCAATCTCATGTTTTATGACGTCACTAATTTTTTGTTCCCAATTCTTCTCTTCGATAACCAAATCCACATATCGGATCGATTCTAGGATCAGCTTACGAGTTTCAAAAGAGAAATACGTTTGTTTATTTTTAATATTATTAAAAGCGTCATTCGATAATCCAACAATTAAATAGTCGCCCTTTTCTTTTGCACGTTTTAACAAATTGATATGGCCCTCATGTAAAAGATCAAAGGTTCCATAAGTAAGTATTTTTTTCATGATTCCTCTCTTCCTTATGATCGAAGTAAATTTACCAGAAATTCAGAATATAAAGTAACAAATAGTAGTCAAATGATTATAGTATAATGGAGTTTATATACAATACTAAATAAGTCAAAAATTTAGTTATGATTTTGTTATTTCGATAATTTTTTTTAAGAGTAATTGATTTCCGTCACCAACAAAGTCGTTACAATATTTCCCTTTAATTATTTGATACTCCTGCTTTAAATTAGCATATTGTTCATTTTTAATTTTATCAATCAATAATACGGTATCTTTTGTATAAAAGGACTGCATATCTTCATGCATATCCCAATATACTCCTCTAGCTTTTTCATACTTTTCAAAATCGTTAATATACAAATAAAAAGGGATATCTATAGCCATAGCATCAAATATAACAGATGAATAATCACTAATTATTATATCTGCAATTAATATTAATTCTTGCACATCTGTTAACGTGTCTGGGTAATAAACGTTATTATATCTCCCCCTTGTAACTCCCATAGAATGATCTTTATGGATAATCGCATATCCATCGCCTAAATTTCGGGATAAAAAATTTACGTCCAGTAAATATGATAAATCAGGATTTTTTTGTTTATAGTTATAGTCTCTCCATGTAGGAACGTATAGGATAATCCTTTTATCACCACATATACCTATTTTTTGTTTTATTCTACCTTTTAGCTTTTGATTGTTTCTATTATTTTTAAGCCATTGTACTCTCGGATAACCAAAATTCAGGATTTTTTTATCTTCAACAGCAAACGCAGTTTTGAATTTCTCCTTCGCTTGTCTAGAATCCGATAATATATAGTCCCATCTGCGTATATCTCTCTGTTTTTGACATTTATGATTCCGATTGTACTTAGATATATGTACTTCCGCACTATCAAATAATAGCTTTTTAAATGGAGTCCCATGCCATAACTGAATCCATGTTGTTTCTTCTCTCTTACTTAGATCTAAAGGTATCCAACTTTCTGCAAAAACTATTTTAGTTTTTGCAAAAATCTCATAGAATAAAAGACTACGTGGAGTTATACGATTTTTAGAAGGCACTCTCGGATCTCTTGTCACAAAATATACTTGGTAACCAGATTTTGTACTATTCAAGAACTCATAAAAATACCTTGAGTTACCAATATATTTATAATCAAATCCAATAAATAATATAGTATTATTATCAATTGGTGCCTTATTAAATTGTTTGATTTTCTTCTTTACTTCATATTTTTTTATTTTTTTATATATACTAGTATTCTTAATACTCTTTAGTAATTTCATCAAAACCTTAAAGATTTTGGTCAGCACTTTTTTTTGAGAAGCCCACTCTAGAAATAGTATTGTATTAACCCTCTGCTTTTTAATTAACCCTCTTCTAAATAAGAAGTGATCTAGCGAATTAATGTTACCTTTTAGATCCCCATACTTAATTGACTTGTTATTAAGTAGCTCTATTACTTTGCCTAAGGTTTTTCTCAAGTTTCCCTTTGGTGCTCTAGTTTTTGCATACACAATAGCCTTCCGTATTAAATACTTATAAACGAAATAATAGGAATCCTCTTTTCTGGGATTAAACTGATCCAAAGAATTTTCAATAGCCTGAATAAATGAATTCAGGTGCACATTAGTATCTTTGCTTGTTTTCGTTGTAGAAAATGGATTAACTCGAACCATGTATAATGGATTTGAAATTAAATTAATATAATTAGCGCAATTAGCAACTTTAATATAAAACTCTACATCTTCATATATATACCCTTCTCCATAATAGATACTATTATTAATCAAAAAATTTCTTCGATATAATTTATTTACAGTAAAATATGTTGGCGCTTGTAATAACTCTTCACATTCTTGCCCGACTAATTTTTGTTTAGCCATAAACAAATCATTATTCACGTAGATAAGGCCCTTATCTTCATAATAATACACCCAATCACAAACAACAAAATCAACTTGACCATCATCTGTAGCATCAAACATTTTTTCAAAAGCATGTTCATCTAAAAAATCATCACCATCTAAAAATAGGAGGTATTTCCCTTTTGCTTCTTTAATACCTCGGTTACGCGCAGTTCCTTGCCTCAAATTTTGGGGTTGGTGAAGTAATGTAACAGAATAATCACTATATCTCTGCTTGAAATCCCCAACTATTTCAGTAGTTCTATCCGTCGAGCAATCATCAATAACAATAATCTCTATTGATCCAGAGAAATTTTGATTGACAACAGATATTAATGCTTCTTCAATATATCGTTCCACATTAAATGTCGGAATAATTACGCTTATATCAAACCCCATAATATCTACCACCACTGTCAAAAATATTTGTTAATCATCTCTATCCATTACTGTATAAACCACATACCTCTGTAGTGACTCCTAATCCTCGTACTTCTCCATTCTCCAACCACAAAACTCGATCACATAATTTCTCTACTTGCCCCATTGAATGCGACACAAACAACACCGTTGTCCCACCTTCAATCATTGACATAATCTTATTTTCACTTTTCTCTTTGAATTTGAAGTCACCAACAGAAAGGACCTCATCTAATATGAGAATATCCGGTTTTACTATTGTAGCTATAGAAAAACCCAATCTGGCTTTCATCCCTGATGAATAATTTTTAAGTGGAGTGTGAATAAACTTCCCTATTTCGGAGAAATCAATAATTTCTTCAACATGCTGATCAATAAATTTTCGAGAGTGACCTAACACCAAACCATTCATATAAATATTTTCAAAACCGGTCAGGTCTCCATTAAATCCCGCGCCAAGCTCAATCATTGGAGCAATGGTTCCTCTACGAATAACTTCGCCTTGCGTTGGCTTCAATATCCCAGAAACAATTTTTAATAATGTACTCTTCCCAGCACCATTCCTTCCCACAATTCCAAACACTTCACCCTTATTTATAGTAAAACTGACATCATTCAATGCATAAAAATCCTCATATTGAATTTCTCTGCGCATCTTCTTAATTAAATAGTGTTTCATAGAGTTAATTTTCTCAGTTGCTAAACGATACTTCATTGAGACATTTTTTACTTCTAAAGTTATATTTGAATTACTCATAGGCCCTCTTATATATAAAAGATAAATTTATCTTGCTTCTTATAGAAAACGAAAAAGCCAATCACAAATATGCAGCACGAGTAAAATAATGTAACCCCCATCATGCTTAGTGGAGGTAGCGTACCTTCCATAATCAAGTTCCTGAACATTACCACAACATTAAATATTGGATTCATCTCTACTATAACTCTATACTTGTCGGGAATTATAGATGCTGGGTAAAATATTGGAGTCAGATACATGATTACCGTTAAAATTATGGAATACAGATGCTTCATATCTTTAAAGAAAACATTGATGGTTGCCAGAAGCAGCCCTATTCCAACTGAAGAAATTAATAAACAAATCATTGGGAATATGGCCAATAGATTTAGCCAGTGAAAGGGCATGCCCGTAACCAACATTACTAGCAATAAAGGAACCATAGAAATTAATGTTGTAATAAATGATGAACATATGCGCGATAACGGAAATAAATATTTTGGGACGTATACTTTCTTGATTAGTTGACTATTTGATCCAATTGAATCCATTGCAAAATTGGTTGATTCTGAAAAAAACTGATAAATTAAACGCCCAGTTAGTACGTATACAGGAAAATGTTCTATATGTTTATTAAACAAATTCGAAAAAATAATCGTTAAGACGATCATCATTAATAGGGGATTTAACATGCTCCATAATATCCCAAGAACAGAATTTCTATATTTTAGTTTAATGTCCTTCTTAATTAACTCAAAAAACAAATCTTTATACTTCAAAAAGTTATAGATATGATCTTTCATAAAATGATCTCCCAACTAATTTGGATCTCCGGATAGATTACTCTAAATTCCAGTTCGCTACTTCTGGTTATGCTTAAGTTATTCACAAAAGGAGATAAATGCGCATTGGATCCGGTTAAAAAACGGACAATCGAGAAATTCTAACAATAGGCATTGCATTATTTTCCTTTTAATCGCAACAGATAACACCCTTTGATTTTCCAGTTTCGGTGGATCACAAAAACTAGTGGTAGCGTAGCTACACTTACAGATTTTAATCTCAATTTCTCTTGTTTTTTTGCAAATTCTTAATTCTAGATATTGTTTATCTAATTATGATACATCATAGTAACGCTTTAACAAAATATTATATCATAATTCACCCACATCTAAGCGACATGTTCTTCCAATCTTTATACTAGGCTGCTCTGATCCTAATGCTGCTCGTTTATATTTGGAAACTTATCATCATAAAATATGGTCTAAAAATTCGTTAACTCGCATCTAATTTGGACTTTTTCGCATAAATATCCGTATCTCTTCCTTATACAACATTTCAGTATTACCTACAAATAGATTATCAGACATTGTTTGATATTTTATTTATTGATAGAATAAAAACAATTGACTTTACTAGCAAAGGAGCAAAGAAATTGTCGACTTATGGATATACAAATAATAAAACGGACAAATCCTTTAATGTCCCGCCGATATATTGGCTGCTATTCGGATTAGTCACCTTATTTCTAGTCTGGGCACCCTTTCGAGTTGCATTGTTTAATGGGCAAAACACAAACTTTGAGCAATCAATATACGCAGCTGCCTTGTGGGTAGCGATCATTGGTCTTGTTACCGTCGGAATAACGATTACAAATAAGAAATGGACGAATATAGATCATTTAACCATTATCATATTTTTATTGCCAATAAGCTATGCGATTTCATTAATATCAGCTGCTTCACAATATCTCGCCATAAATATGCTTATCATTACCTTTATGTATGCCATATTCTTTGTTGCTTCGATATATTTGGCACAGCAGAAACAATTTAATCGTCTACTCATAGCGACTATAACTACAATATCATACATTGTTGTATTTTTCGGATTATTTCATTGGTTAGGGAACGGCCCTTTCATTAATTCGCTCGTGAAGTGGCTTGGAGCACCTACACTTGATTCTGGAGCGTACAAAGATGCGGTCATGTCTGACTCCAACGGAGCACGGTTGACTTCAGTATTTCAGTATGCAAATACATATGCAGCCTATTTGATGGCTTTTCTATTTGTAGCCGTCTTTCAAATCGGTCATTCAAAGGCCTTGTGGAGTAAGTTCGTTCATGGCTTTATGCTTGTTCCTATTATATTGTCCATCTTCTTGACATTGTCTCGTGGTGGTCTCGTTCTGCTTCCAGTGGTCTTTGTGTTGTTACTAGTGTTTCTACAGCCACATAAGCAGTTAATGTGGATACTTCATCTTGCCGTTAGTAGTATTATTACATTTGTTATTCTCAATCCTGTAACAGAAGCAGGACTATCGTTGCAGAAAGCATTCAGCGCTTCTCAATCTCTTACTGGATGGGGTTACGTTCTTGTTAGCTCCATTATAGCTGGGGGGATTTCATTCGCATTAGAAAAGTGGGTTTCCCCTGTGCTTGAAAAAGCCACTCAGAGTTTGTCTAACAAGAAGTGGGGAAACTTCTTGATTCCAATCGGTGGTGCACTACTAGGAGGATTATTACTCTTCTTGCTCATCAGTACCAATGTAAAAAATGTATTGCCTGAGAATATTCAAACTCGACTTGAGAACATTAACTTTGAGCAGCACTCTGTTCTTGAGCGGTTCACATTCTATAAAGATGCGATGAAGGTTGTAAAGGATTACCCTGTCATTGGTGCTGGCGGCGGTGCATGGAGTGCCCTTTATGAGCAATATCAAAACAACCCTTATACTTCTCGTCAGGCACACAACTTTTACTTGCAATATCTGATAGAAACCGGAGTGCTTGGTTTTGCTATTTTCGCTGTTATCTTGGTTTATATTTTCAGTAAATATATTCGCAATTATATTAGTGATAATGAAGAGAACAGGAATGACTATTTCGTTTACTTTATCATTGCTGCATCGATATTGATACACAGCATCCTTGACTTCAACATGAGTTATGTTTATTTAGGGATATTAGTATTTATTTGCTTGAGTGGCATGATGACATCCGTCAAAGCTGCTCCGATAAAATCTAAGCTCAAACCTAAAACGATCAGAATTACATTTAGTACGGTGCTGTCAGTCACTTCTTTGGTCGTTTTAATAACAGCTTCAACTTTTATATCATCTGCCAATGCATATAATAAAGCTATAAAAACTGCTGACACAAGCAATAGCTACGAG
Organism: Paenibacillus sp. 1001270B_150601_E10; assembly: GCF_015558675.1. GTDB lineage: Bacteria > Bacillota > Bacilli > Paenibacillales > Paenibacillaceae > Paenibacillus_B. The sequence continues at coordinate 25,817 of NZ_JADMOL010000003.1, forward strand.
GAGATCATATCGCCATTAAATAAAGCATTGAGCATTCGAGCTCACCACCCTGAATATGTTTCATTTAAAGCGAATCTTCTGATACAAGTGTATAAGCAGACGCAAGACGAAGCTTTTTACGAGGAAGCTGAGAAGCTGTTAACAGATACTTTAAAGACCGAGCCTACGAATAAAACTCTGTTAATGAGAATGAATGCCTTGTACTCAACTAAAAAGTTAGAGAAAGATATCTTTGAAATATATGATTCCAATAAATATCGTTATCCTTGGGATATTGAGTGGTATGAGCAGTACATGCATATCTCTGTTCTACTGGCATCAGCATCTCTTGATGATCAAGCTGCTAAGTCAAAATATTTAGATGTAGTTATATCATCCATTAATCACATTAACAAAGGAATTGAACATTTGAAGACACTCCCTGAAGGCCAGCTTCAAGGACGTAAATTTGAGATTACTCCTAAGGTTGCGTTACATTCAGGACAAGCCTACTACATGATGGGACAAACACAACAGGCTTATGACATAATGAAGGCACATCTTCAGAAGGATCTTAATGATGCAACTAATGCCGAATTAATGACATGGTATCTTGCAGCAAGCTCGAAGCTTAAGTTGGAGGATAAAGCTAACTTGAGCAAATTGCTTCAGGTTAATCCAGATGCAAATGCTAGTATTGATAGCATTCTTTCAATGAAAGTAGATTAAAATTTTTCAATTTCTATTTGATTTCATCATCAGTATAAACTAATAAACCGGCCCAATAGTCACGGGCCGGTTTTCTTATTCAAGCAGCTTTTCCCTTTTCAGTTGCTCCTCCATATATCTCAACAACGACTCCCTCAATTCAGGCCGCTGAAGCGCATAATGAATCGTCGTTTCAATGAATCCGAGCTTCTCACCTACGTCGTGGCGATTGCCTTCAAAATGATAAGCCAGAATCTGCTCTTCTTGTCCTAGGCTTGCGATTGCATCCGTGAGCTGAATTTCTCCGTTAACCCCAACGTCTTGGTGCTCTAACAGTTCGAAGATACGAGGTGTAAGAATATATCTCCCCATAATCGCCCAGTTAGAGGGAGCCGATCCGACAGCTGGCTTCTCAACGAGTCCATCAGTTCGCATGACACGCTCTGTTAACTGTTCTCCAGTTACAATACCGTAACGGTATACTTCTTCCCACGGGACAGGTTGAACGCCAACAACGGACGAATGATATTCGTTAAACACTTCAATCATTTGCTGCAGACAGGGTTTGTCCGCTTCTACAATGTCATCTCCCAGCAATACTGCAAAAGGTTCGTTACCAATAAACTTGCGTGCACACCAGATTGCGTGTCCAAGGCCTCTTGGTTCCTTTTGTCTGATATAATGAATATCAGCTAAATTGGAGGATTTCTGAACCTCTTCCAGCAGCCCTAGCTTCTCCTTCTCGACTAGCAATGACTCCAGTTCAAAAGCATTATCGAAATGATCCTCGATCGCCCGCTTTCCTTTACCAGTCACAATAATAATATCTTCTATGCCAGAGGCTACCGCTTCTTCTATGATGTATTGAATGGTTGGTTTGTCCACGATCGGCAGCATTTCTTTAGGCATCGCCTTCGTAGCAGGCAAGAATCGAGTACCTAAGCCGGCTGCAGGTATAATCGCCTTCCTTACTTTCAAATGTCGCACCTCCACCATGCTGTTACACTTCTGCAATATTAGCCCATTATACTATCGATTCATGTTCCATGATATAACAATAGGCAATATGGAGGATTATAACAACACATACATTTAATCTATCTAAATCATCCTATGAAAAAGCTATATATTGATTGGAGAGTATATAAAATTCACTTTCCAATATCAACGGCATCATTAATAAAAGACGCTTCCATCCCACCCTGAATGGTGACATTAGAAGCGCCTTGCTACTTTATAAATCTATTCTATATGCAATATGCATCTAGTCTTAAGCTTCCCGCTTACTTCACCAACTGCCCGCGTGTTACCCCAAGCTGGTTCGTCGCCTTCAACTGACGCCATACCTGCGTACCACTAATCTCGCCACGGAGGGCGCGTGCGTATAGATCGATGACCTCGTGCACCTGTTCCGATGTTTCCTCTAAGAACTCAACGCGGTAGGAACCAACACCAAGATCCAGGAAGTGTTTCAGATACTCTGCCCCAGACTGCTCAATCGCATTGTACACCGTGTTGCGGCAGCCTTCATCCACACGTACAGGGTGAGACATGCCGATACGGTCACGCAAGGAGACGCGATGCTCTTCGCAAGGACGACCACAGTTCGTATAATTCGTACCTTCGCTTAAGAACGTGCAGTATACGCAGTGCTCCGTATGGAACATCGGCAAATGCTGATGGATGACGATCTCAAGCTTCGAGGTATCCGCATAGCCGAGCATATCCACCATCTGTTGGATGTTCAGGTCATAGGAAGGCGTGATGCTTTCCAATCCCGCTTCAAGGAACAACTCCACCGTCTTATGATTGGCCACGTTAAGCGAGAAGTCACCAATCAAACGAGGGAATGTATCTGGCTCATCATAAGTCCCCGATACAGATGCAGGTCCTTCATGCTCCTGCTCTCTCCAAGCGCCGATGCTAGTCATCGCAATATCTGCAATATGATGTGAATGATCCTGAGACCCTGTCCCTTTATCAGAAGCTTCTATCCTGCTAGAATCACCATTGTCTGCACTTGGGATTGTTGTTGAACCTTTAGCATTTCCAGCTTCCACAGTAGAAGTAGAATCATCTAACTCTGCCACCGCTCTTAAACCTTGCCCGCTAGCCTCACCTGGATCAGCACCAATGCCCATTGCCGTACGCTTCTGCTCCCACTCCGCCTTCGCCTGGAGATAGAAATTAAGAGCTCCTGTATTGCGCACAAGCACCGCATCAGGCTGCAGCTTCAGAATGTTGCGATGGTAGCCATTTTCCAGCGGCATATGAATACGCGGCGTGACCAGCGCCACAGGTTTGCCTGCTTCGCGGCAAACGGCAATCGCCTCTGGGAACTGCTTGATAAACTCAAAGTCCACGTAGATCATCGCAACCGGCGTCTTAACCGCTGCCTTCACCTGCTCAAGCGAGCGGCACAGGGCGGTTAACTGGCCACCGCCATAAGGAATGGCCTTATGGTCCGTATAAGCATCGGCAAATGGGTCTGCCTCGCGCTTCGTATATACCGGCGGCTTCGGACGCTCGCCAGCCAATTGCTCAACCGCCTGACGGCGAATCGCGTTCAATTCACGCATCGGGACAATGAGGTCGCCTTCAAGGGATATGTCCAGCTTCTCCAACTGATACACGGTTCCACCAAGACGGCCAAATTGCTCTTCCAGCAGCGCCTCATCCATCGGGCGCTTCTTCGCTTCTTCCAGCAGCAGCTCGGAGTCCACCTGGACCACAGTACCTTTTTGCACATCGGTCCACCATGTGCGAAGCGGCTCGCCTACGCGTCCTTCTGCCTTCACATGAACCGGGAATACACGATAGGGCTTCTCCGTCTCAAAAGTAGCTCGCATGCGCTTATCCAGCGCAGGATCGCTCGTCTTCCAAATGCGGTCGCCCACCTTCACGCGACGAAGGTTAACGTCATTGCGCCCAGGAATGATGTCTACGATCCATCCCTCCTGCGCTTCGCCTTCCAGCTTCACGCCCTTGCGGCGCAGGTCGTAGATGCGTCCGCCTTCTTCCTTCTGCGTCGGATCGCCCGCATCAAAGCCGATGCCGTCGCCACGCTTCAGCGGAGCTTCAATTTTACACACGACTCCATCGCGCAGTACCTGCTCTACACGTCCCACATACACGCCGCGGCTCTTCGGAAATGTCCCATCAACGAGCTGCTTATTGTTCGTGCCCTTCAAGAAGCCATGCGTGAAGCCGCGGGAGAAGCTTTGCTCCAGCTCCCGTACCTCTTCTTTGGACGGTCCCGCCCATTGGCCATCGAAATAATCGTCAATCGCCTTGCGGTATTTGCTTACCACGTTCGCTACATACTCAGGCTGCTTCATCCGTCCCTCAATCTTAAAGGAGGTCACGCCAGCTTCAATCAGCTCCGGCACAATATCAATCGCCGCCAGATCCTTTGGCGACAGCAAATACGTCACATCGCCCATTGGCTTATGCTCCCCATCGACCATCATGTCGTACGGGAGTCGGCACGCCTGAGCGCACTCGCCGCGGTTCGCAGAGCGTCCGCCCCACATCTCGGACGTCAGACATTGACCCGAGTAGGACACGCAGATCGCCCCATGGACAAAGACCTCCATCGGCACCTTTGCCTGCTCACCGATCTTTTGGATCTGCTTTAGATTATTTTCGCGGCCAAGTACAACCCGCTCCATATCGAACGGCTTCGTGAATTCCACCGCTTCCGGCGACGTAATTGTCATCTGTGTCGAGCCGTGAATCGGGAAGTCCGGCGAAATCTCGCGAATCATTTTCACAAGACCCAGATCCTGCACAATAACGGCATCCACACCCGCATCCATGCACGTCTCAATTAATTCCTTCGCATCGCGAAGCTCATCTTCAAATACGAGAATGTTAAAGGTCAAAAAGCCCTTCACTCCATAGCTATGAAGAAAGGACATGATTTCCGGCAGCTCATCCATGCGGAAGTTATTCGCTCTTGCACGAGCGTTGAATTTCTCTACTCCAAAAAAGATTGCATCTGCGCCATTCGCAACAGCTGCTCGCATGCAATCCCAATCTCCAGCAGGGGCCAGCAGTTCTATATCTTCACGACGTATCGTTGTCATCTTCATCCTCCGTTATCTCTTGCATGAGACCCTTGGTTCCTCTTAAGTTGCGTATTCAAAAGGTCGACTTTTTGAACAGCCTCTTAAAAGCTCTAACTATATATTTTACCCGATTTTATAGGCTGCATCCACTGATGCTATGAAATTCCTCACCATGCAGACTTCCCCTCCTTAGCTTCTACCTTCGTATTCTCCCATACTGTTCCAAAGACAATGGATGATTCCGGTCACAAAGGGTCAACCCTGTCTTCATTCAACATAAGTTGGAATAGCAAGTATACATAAAGGCAACTGATACTTGCTGCTGCAAACTCTTCCCACTATTCGCTTCTCTATCACATCTCTCATGCCTATTATGCCCTTTAGATCGCAAAAGCAAGAGCACGCTATTCAACCATAAAAAAGCCTCCACCACAGCCGCTCTACTAGAACAGCCGCATATAGAGGCTTACTACATGATATACCCTAATTCACGTACCGTATCTAAAGCAGAATGCTAGAATTCCTCTTCCTTAACCCAGCTTCAAGGTCACTGTACGCTTCTTCCCATTGCTGCCGACACCAAGCTTCACACGCTCCCCCTGAAGCTTGCCTTTCAATGCTTCACGCACATCCGAAAGCTGGCCTACCGCTTTCCCATCTATGGAATACAGGGCATCTCCTTTGCGTATCCCTGCAAGCTCTGCCGACTTCGAACTCACTGCGGTTACCTTGAGCGGCTCATTAGAGGGGAGCGCCATCGAAGTCCCCCAGCTTTGCTCCAGCTCAATGCCAATAACACCTCTGCGAACCTCGCCATAATGAATGAGATCGGATACAGCCCACCGAACCGTATCTATTGGAATCGCAAACCCAACATTATCTACTTCTTCTCCGTAATATTTCAGTGTATTAATCCCAATCACTTCGCCCTTCACATTCACAAGCGGACCTCCGCTATTGCCTGGGTTAATCGATGCATCCGTTTGGAGCAGCTTATAGCCGCCATCTAGGGAACGATCTACGCCGCTAATGATGCCTCGGCTGACGGAATTGCGAAGCGCGATCGATAGCGGTGTTCCAAAGGCGAGCACCTCTTCACCCACTTCGGGTTTCACTGCGCTTGCTGCATAGGAGGCAGGCTTTAGCCCTTTTGCATTTATTTTTACTACGGCGATATCAATCGCTTCATCGTAGAAAAACTTTGTCACATGATACTTCTTACCATCTTGCGTGACGACAAGCGGCTTCTTCAAACGCTCCATCACATGCCCATTCGTGATGATCCAGCCATCCTCTCGGTAGACCACTCCACTGCCATAGGAGATCGATTCTTCCGGGGAATAGCCCTCTGCTAATGCATCCATATCTTGTCCAACAATCGTGACAACGGAAGGATTAACCTTCTGTACAACCTTCGTCAATGCGGTCGAGGACAGTGTCCTAACTTTGGACTTTGCCGATGTATTGCCGCTTACAACTGCTTTATTTGCTGCAGCCTCCGCCACCGGCCCTTGGACACATATGCCTAGGAGCATCATAATCGCCAAACTTCTCAGTACGTGCACTTTCCATTTCCCAGGCTTGCGTTTTGCTTTTAATAAAATGTTCAACTGTCATCCCCCGTTCTCGATTCTCACCATGGACTCTACTCTTTCTATTAACCTAGCATATGTTCAGCCAATCCTATTTATGACATACGATTATAGCATCATCTATGAGCCTTTATGTAAAACTAAAGCCTATTAAATCTCTCAACCCTAGTTGTAAGCCCTATAGCCTATTGGATTGAGCAGAATCCCGTGTCCATATTTATCTATCTACTGGCATTATAACGCGCGATCTCCCAAAAAATAGTTACCTTTCTGTCATTCCTGTGTCCTGTCATCATGCAGGTCAGCAAAATAAAAAAGACTCTCTGATACAAGATCAAAGAGTCATATCCTCTAAATCTAAAAAGGCAACACTTATGTCTATTCTATGTATGCAAACATCAACGAAGTCCCTCTAAGCTGTTTTACCAACCACTAATCATGATGGCATCCATGGCAAGAAATACAAGCAAGCTTACTACTGCAAAGCCTAGTGCAAACAGGTTGCGAGGACGCTGCTTCACTTGACGAAAAACGGCCCAAATTAAAATAACCGTAAACACGATCATAAATGGATCGAACCACGTAAAATTACTAGTGCTTTCCGCTGCCGCTTCTGCTAAAAACATGGTGGACCTCCCTTACACGCGCATTTTATCTACCTGCATCTATGTTATATTTATCCAGCTTTCGTTGCAAGGAAAATGTTTCCGAATCGTCACGTTTGTCACGGAATGTTCACGATTTATAAACAATTGCTTCATTATATATGATGGGATTCGCTGCATGGTTGTCCGACCAACAAGTAATCATTCATAAGCAGATCTTCATTTACCTATTAGAAAATGTAATACGATTATGCTGAACCAATCATTTACGCCAAAATGGAAATATGTTACTATGTTCAAAAAGATAATTCTTAGTTGTTTAATCGGAATTATAGAACGTGACCATGGGAGGCTACGAGGATGGCTTACGAACCGATCTGGATGAACAATAGCGAGAAGCTGAACAAGTTTGAGTTTGTAAAAATGAAGAAGGATGGACTAGATGTTATTCGGGACATTATTGAAACGTATTCGAAAACAGGCTATGACTCCATTCCGGAGGATGACAAGACGCTCTTCAAATGGGCTGGTGTCTACGAGCAGAAGCCAAAGGACGGCTACTTTATGATGCGAATTCGCATCAATTCCGGGATTCTGAATGTCGCGCAGGCACGCGCGCTTGGCGACATTGCGAAGCTGTATGGACGCGATCTGATGGATGTTACGACCCGTCAGGCTATCCAGTATCACTGGCTCAAGGTTGAGGACTTCCCTGATATCTTCAAGCGCCTTGAAGAGGTAGGACTCTACTCGTATGAGGCTTGCGGCGACTGCCCTCGGACTATTGTGGGAAACCCGCTTGCCGGTATTGATCCCGATGAGCTGATGGATACCACTGCGCTTGTCGATGAGGTGAATGACTTCTTCCTGATGAACCGCGACTTCTCCAACCTCCCTCGGAAATATAAAATGTCCATCTCGTCAAACAAATACAATAATGCAAATGCCGAGATCAACGATCTGGCCTTAACGCCAGCAGTGAAGACCATCGATGGGCAAGAAGTTATCGGCTTCCATGCGCATGTAGGCGGCGGATTATCGGCAAAGCCATTTCTCGCTCGCAAACTTGACGCCTTTATTCGACCAGCAGAGGTATTGAAGCTGGCCGCTGCCGTGACAACGATCTTCCGGGACAATGGTTATCGGGAGAAGCGTCATCAGGCCCGCCTAAAGTTCCTGATCAATGACTGGGGCGTAGAAAAATTCCAAGAGAAGCTCGAGGAGCTCATTGGACCGTTGGAGCGAGCTGGCGAAGATCGCACAGAGGGCTGGCAAGCCGCATACTTTGACGGGGTTCATCCTCAGGCTCAAGAAGGCTTGAACTACATCGGTCTAAACATTCCAGTTGGCCGTTTAAACGCTGATGAATGGCTGCAGCTTGCAGACATTGCGGAGAAATACGGTGACGGTCGACTACGTACGACGATGTCGCAGAACATTTTGCTTAGCGGCATCCCTAATGACAAGGTGGATGAAGTGCTGGAGGAGCCGGTGCTGGAGCGTTTGACTCCGTTTCCTAAGCACTTTATGAGCCGTACCGTGTCCTGCACAGGCAATGAGTTCTGCAACTTGGCCATCGTGGAAACGAAGGAGCGTGCAAGACGAGTCGCACAGTACTTGGATGAGCATGTGCAGTTGGATGAAAAGATCCGCATTCACTTCATTGGTTGCCCGAACGCTTGCGGGCAGAAGCATATCGCCGATATCGGTTTGCAGGGAGCTTTGGTTAAGACCCCTAATGGCATGATTGATGCATTTGATATTGCTGTAGGCGGTGTACTTGGTCCTAATGCTCGCTTCAATACCACCTTAAAGGGTCGCGTAAAAGGCGACGACGTCCCCCTTGTCCTGGAGCAGATTATTTTGTTCTATAAGGAAAATCGCATCGAAGACGAATCGTTCCACGATTACTTCCTGCGTGTTGGAGCAGAAGCTTTTCAGGCCAAACTAACGGAAATTCTAGCTTCTCCACTGCTTGTATCTTAGTCTGTATGCTTCGCAATAAATAAAAAAGCCGTCGACATCACCATAAGGCACTGTCTCTGGCTTGTGAGATCATAATCCATTCATTCTTCAAAAAGGATTCTACCTACCAAGAGGCATGAGAATCGACATTAGAAGAAGATTGATTGTAGCGTTCACAAGTGGAGATCCACTGCCTAACATATGGTGGCTTGACGGCTTTTCGTTTTGTTGTGCTATTTATGTTTCGCTTTACTTGATGCTCTTCCTTTTTGCTTGTTTGATGCTCAATTTTTCTTTTATTGATTTCAGTAGATAAGTACGAGTACATTTCATCTTTCGGATTCATGCCGTTTCCACTATGGTGTGGCCTCGTTAAATATAGAATCTACTATGCTTCAATTCGCAGCTCTTTGTAGGAACGAATCATCACATCGGCAGATTCTGGCGCTGTCTCGAAGCGGCCTTCCTCATCAATAAAGATCTGCAATGCACAGCCAGCGCTGCGCCCCATTTCCATATCGCCTACGGAATCCCCGATTACGACCGTCTCGTGCGGCTCTAGTCCAATCTCTTGGCAAGCAAGGGCTACCATATCCGGATATGGCTTGCCATGCTCAACACAATCATCGCCTACGACACTTTCAAAATAATGACGCAATCCCATCTTCACTAAATGCTGCTCAGATGGACGCTTGTCATCCGCTGTCACAACAGCCAGCTTCAGTCCTTGTGCGTGGCATTGCTCTAGAAACTCCGCTACGCCTGATACCGGCAGAATATTGGCCTTTTCCAGCACCATTTCATTCGCACGTTCAAATACCTCTGTTGCACGGCGTGAAGCATCATTCCACGGTAAACCTGCACGGTATAAATAATAGGCCGCGATTCCAATCATTTGCGCCGGTGAACCCATTGCAAGCGGACCGAATCGATCATGCGCCGTAACCTTGCGCTGTTCATCTAAACATACACCTAGCAAATATCCCGGCCCTTCTGGAAGCTCAGCCCCTTCGAGTCTTAGCTCCTGCTCCAATTCATCCAGGACCATCTCAGCCCATTTCCCCCATAAGCTAATGAACTGCAGCAGCGTTCCATCCTTGTCAAACAAAATACCGCGAATCGGTACTTGCTTCTCTCCTACGACTATTTGTGTCATGACAACCATCCTTTATGCCCATTTTCGAATGTCTTCTTCTCCAACAGCTTCTACATGAGCCTAAGATCTTCCTGCTAGTCCCAAGAGGTTTGCATCGAATTATGTTTGATCTTGCAGAAATGGACTCATTTCTTCATGTGCCTCCGAGTTACTCGCTAAACCACGACACTCTTCCTTCCCTTATTCGCACAGCAGCCGCTCTCCTTTTCCCCTCAAGGAAGCCGCAAAAAAAGCCAGCCCCTAAAAGGGGACTGACCTAAGTCTTTCTTGCACATGCAGCGTATATCGAATGCCTTCCATCTCATTGTGAGTGATACAAAACGGCTTGTTGCTTAATCCCTTAAGACTGTGCAGCAACCTTCACTTGCTGCTCCGTACGCGCACGATCACGCTCAAGGATTGGCTTCAGGTATTTTCCTGTATAAGAGCCTTCCACTTTCACAACCTGCTCAGGCGTACCCTGTGCCACAATCATGCCGCCGCCGTTTCCGCCTTCTGGACCAAGGTCCAAAATATAATCGGCAGTCTTGATTACATCCAGATTATGCTCGATCACGAGCACGCTCTCGCCTGAATCCACTAAGCGATGAAGCACTTCGAGCAGGCGATCAATATCGGCCACATGAAGGCCTGTTGTCGGCTCATCCAAAATGTACAGCGTCTTCCCTGTGCTGCGGCGATACAGCTCAGCTGCAAGTTTTACGCGTTGGGCCTCACCACCTGATAGCGTTGTAGCCGGCTGTCCGAGCTTCATATAGCCAAGACCCACATCAAAGAGGGTTTGAATCTTGCGTTGAATGCGCGGCACGTTTTGGAAGAATTCCAGCGCGTCCTCAATCGTCATTTCTAGCACATCGGCAATATTCTTCCCTTTGTACTTCACTTCCAGCGTCTCGCGATTGTAGCGTTTGCCCTTGCATACCTCGCATGGCACGTATACGTCAGGCAGGAAGTGCATCTCAATCTTGATAATACCGTCGCCGCGGCACGCTTCACAGCGGCCACCCTTGACGTTGAAGCTGAAGCGGCCCTTCTTGTAGCCGCGAATCTTCGCTTCATTCGTGGTCGAGAACAGATCGCGAATATCGTCAAAGACGCCGGTATAGGTAGCTGGGTTGGAGCGCGGTGTCCGACCGATCGGAGACTGGTCAATATCGATAACCTTATCGACATGCTCCAGCCCCTTCATCTCGCGGTATGCACCAGGACGCACCTTCGCTCTGTTCAAATCACGCGCAAGCGACTTATACAGGATCTCGTTGACGAGAGTCGATTTACCGGAGCCTGACACTCCCGTTACCGCTGTGAATACTCCAAGCGGGAACTTCGCATTAATGTTGCGAAGATTATTTTCCTTGGCTCCACGAATCTCCAGCCAACGGCCATCCCCTTTGCGGCGCTCCAGTGGAATCGGAATAAATTTGCGGCCGCTCAAGTATTGGCCTGTTATGGAATTCTCGTCTTCCATGACTTCCTTCGGAGAGCCTTGCGAGATAACCATGCCGCCATGAATGCCCGCGCCAGGACCAATATCAATGATATGGTCTGCGGCGAGCATCGTATCTTCGTCGTGCTCAACGACGATGAGCGTATTGCCAAGATCGCGCATATGCTCCAGCGTTTGAATCAGTCGGTCATTATCCCGTTGATGAAGACCGATACTTGGCTCGTCCAGAATATACAGGACGCCCATTAAGCTGGAGCCAATCTGTGTCGCAAGGCGAATGCGTTGAGCCTCACCGCCCGATAAAGTTCCCGCTGCGCGGCTCATCGTCAAGTAGTTCAAGCCTACGTTCACCAAGAACCCAAGGCGAGAATTAATTTCTTTCAAGATCAGATGAGCGATCATCATATCCTTGGCGGACAAATCCAAGTTCGCGAAGAACTCCTGCGCATCGCCGATGGACAAGCTCGTGACATAGGCCATATTTTGTTCGCCTACTGTAACAGCAAGGCTTTCCTTGCGAAGGCGATCGCCCTTGCAGGTTCCACAAGGCTTTGCACTCATAAAGCCTTCGATGAACTCACGAATGCCTTCGGATGCCGTTTCACGATAGCGGCGCTCCAAATTATGCACGATGCCTTCAAACGCCACCATGGCTTCTTTTTTATGTCCAAAGTCGTTCTCATATTTAAAGCGAACTTTCTCACCGCCTGTGCCATACATCAGCTTATTCATCTGATCCGGCTCAAACTGAGAGACTGGAATATCAGTCGGTATGCCGTAGTGGTCGCAAACCGCTTGCAAGAACTGCGGATAATAGTTGGACGTGCTGCCCGCCCAAGCTTCAAAGGCACCCTCGTCAATCGATTTCTCCTTGTTAGGAACGAGAAGCTCAGGATCAACAATCATCTTTTGTCCAAGTCCATCACAATCCGGACAGGCACCAAACGGGCTGTTGAAGGAGAACATGCGCGGAGACAGCTCATCAATGCTGAATCCGCATATTGGACAAGCCAGATTCGAACTGAATACCAGCTCTTCCTGATCAATAATGTCCACAATAAGCTTGCCATCGGACAGATTAAGCGCAGTCTCGATCGAATCCGCTAAGCGAGATTCTACGCCTTCCTTCACAACGATGCGGTCGACGACCACTTCGATATTATGCTTCTTGTTCTTCTCCAGCTCAATCGTTTCAGACACTTCACGAAGCTCGCCATCCACGCGAACCCGAACAAACCCTTGCTTTTGAATATCGGCAAAGACGGTCTTATGCTCCCCCTTACGACCCGATATTACAGGCGCAAGCAGTTGAAGCTTGGTACGCTCGGGGTACTCCATAATACGGTCTACCATCTGTTCAACCGTTTGCGATGTAATCTCTACCCCATGCTCAGGACAGTGTGGATGTCCAATACGGGCAAACAACAATCGCAAGTAATCATAGATCTCCGTTACCGTTCCTACCGTTGACCGCGGGTTGCGGCTTGTTGTCTTCTGATCGATAGAGATGGCAGGCGACAATCCATCAATGGAATCAACATCCGGCTTCTCCATCTGCCCAAGGAACTGACGGGCATAGGCTGACAAGGATTCCACATATCTGCGTTGTCCTTCCGCATAGATCGTATCAAACGCCAAGGAGGATTTCCCTGAGCCGCTAAGACCGGTCAACACGACAAATTTGTCCCGAGGAATGGTCACATCAATATTTTTAAGATTATGGGCTCTCGCGCCCTTGATCACAATATGCTCACTAGCCAATGGAATGACCCTCCTGCACTATGGTTCACGCGAACCGAGTATAAACTAAACGACAATTCTCCATTCTTCATTCTGCCTATCCAATACACCTAATCTATCCTAAACCTATACAAGCGGAATAAGAGCAGGATGAAACGCCGCATGATTCAAGGGCCAGAGAGAAAGCCGTGCTCCTCACCTGAATCACTAGATCCCTAAGCCTCCTAGCTACTTATTCAACTTATATAGGTTGCATCTATCCTATCTTCTGATGTCTCGGTTTGATTAATCCATTGCCTTCAGCTCAAGCAAGGCATCACGCAGCTCTGCCGCACGCTCGAATTGGAGGCTCTTCGCCGCTTCCTTCATTTCCTCTTCCAAACGCTGAATCACAGACTGGCGCTCCTTCTTCGACATCTTCTCCATGCCCGACTCTGCCATGGATCCCGACTTTGAGTCCACGGACTTCGTCGCTTCGATCACCTCTTGAATCTTCTTGCGAATCGTCTGAGGCGTTATGCCATGTGCTTCATTATAAGCCGTCTGAATCTGACGACGGCGTGCCGTTTCCTTCAAGGCTTTATTCATGGAATCTGTAATCGAATCACCGTACATAATAACGTGACCTTCCGCATTACGGGCAGCCCGGCCAATTGTCTGAATCAAGGAACGCTCGCCGCGCAAGAAGCCTTCCTTATCCGCATCCAGAATAGCAACCAACGATACCTCTGGAAGGTCTAGACCTTCCCGCAGCAGGTTGATCCCGATCAATACATCAAACACACCCAGCCGCAGATCACGAAGGATCATCATGCGCTCCAATGTCTTGATGTCCGAATGCAGATATCGAACCTTAATGCCGATATCCTTCAAATAGTCGGTCAAATCCTCAGCCATCTTCTTCGTAAGGGTCGTAACGAGAACACGCTCATCTCGATCAAGACGCGTGCGGATCTCGCCCAGCAAGTCATCAATCTGCCCTTTCGTAGGGCGAACCTCTACAACAGGATCCAATAGACCTGTCGGCCGGATGATCTGCTCAACCATCTCCGGCGTATGCTCGAGCTCATAAGGACCTGGCGTAGCCGATACAAAGATCGCTTGATTGACCTTCGACTCAAATTCTTCGAATTGGAGTGGACGGTTATCCAGCGCAGATGGCAAACGGAATCCATGCTCCACAAGCACAGTCTTCCGCGCTCTGTCTCCGTTGTACATCCCGCGAATCTGCGGCAGTGTAACGTGAGATTCATCCACCACGATCAAGAAATCATCGGGGAAATAGTCGAGAAGCGTATAAGGCGTTGCTCCACGCTCGCGGAAGGTGAGCGGTCCTGAGTAGTTCTCGATGCCCGAGCAGAATCCTATCTCGCTCATCATCTCGATATCATATCGAGTTCGTTGTTCCAAGCGCTGCGCTTCAAGCAGCTTGTTGTCTTCCTTTAGCTCTGCCAGACGCTCTTCCAATTCGCGTTCTATATCAACAAGGG
>NZ_JADMOL010000003.1:40578-93199 GCF_015558675.1 Paenibacillus sp. 1001270B_150601_E10
ACGCTTCATCGTCTCTTCCGCCGTTACGAAGTGAGAAGCCGGGAAGATGGCAACATGATCACGCTCGCCAATGATCTCACCCGTAAGGACATCAATTTCCGTAATGCGCTCAATCTCATCGCCAAAGAGTTCAATACGTACGGCATGCTCACTCTTTGACGCCGGAAAGATCTCGACCACATCGCCGCGCACCCGGAAGGTGCCGCGAATAAAGTTCATATCATTCCGCTGGTACTGGATATCAACAAGTCGCGACAAGATGTCGTTGCGCGACTTCTCCATCCCTGTTCGCAGAGACATTACCAGGTTCCCGTACTCGATCGGCGAACCCAAACCGTAAATGCACGACACGCTCGCCACAATAATGACATCTCGACGCTCAAAAAGTGCTGACGTTGCGGAGTGACGAAGCTTATCGATCTCTTCGTTAATGCTGGAGTCCTTCTCGATATAGGTGTCAGAGGATGGGATATAAGCTTCCGGCTGGTAATAGTCGTAGTAACTGACGAAGTATTCAACCGCATTATTTGGGAAAAATTCCTTGAACTCACTGCACAGCTGAGCAGCGAGCGTCTTATTATGCGCAATCACTAGCGTTGGCTTATTCACCTTAGCAATCGTTTGAGCGATGGTGAAGGTCTTCCCCGTACCCGTAGCTCCAAGCAGCGTCTGATACCGCTTATTGTCCTGGATCCCTTGCACGAGCTCTGTTATCGCCTGCGGCTGATCGCCCTGGGGTGCAAACTCACTTACCAGCTCAAAGGGCTTCGAAGACATCTGAATATCTGTCATAGAAACTCGATCACCTCATCCTTCCATCATCACTTTTCTATACGTTAAAGCATCTATCTTCACATAGGCAGATTCAAAAGTCCCAGCCTAATACAGTTGGCATAGGACCATGTGCTCACCTGTTATGTTTATCCAATTCACTACCAAAAACATTCACCTATTCAAAGGCTTACCCGTTCTGAAACAAGCTAAACTTTAAAGGGAAATTACCCGATAAAAAGGACAGAAACACCTTTATTTATAGTTCAACCATTTAAGACATTCATGGATTAGAATCTTCAATAAATAAGAATGTTTGTTCCCGTTTTATTATACTCTCAACTCACGTTGGATGCAAATGGGAACATGCAAGGAAGAAGGAAATTTATTATGGATAAAACAACCGTAATTGGTATTGTCGTTGGACTCGTTGCCTTGATTGGCGGTTTCATTTGGGAAGGCGGCCATATTAGCGGTCTTTGGGAAGCTACCGCCGCTCTGATCGTATTTGGCGGTACCTTTGCAGCCGTCATCATCAGCTTCCCGATGAGCAGACTTAAGTGCATTCCTCAGGCGCTTCGCATGGCGTTTAGAGAGCAGCCGCGCGATCTGAATCGCTTGGTTGACGATCTTGTTGCCATGAGCCTTCAAGCAAGACGCGAAGGGGTTCTTGCCCTTGAGGCATCTGCCCAAAAGCATAGCCATCCGTTCCTTCGAGACGGCATGATGATGGTCGTGGATGGCACGGATCCAGAAGTTATTCAGCAGATGATGGACATGGAGATGGACAGCGTCGAGCAGAAGCATGATGGTTATGCCAAAATCTTTGAAGCTGCAGGCGGTTACGCACCAACCATGGGGATCATCGGTACGGTTATGGGATTGATTCACGTCCTCAGCAATCTAAACGATCCGTCCATGCTAGGACCTTCTATCGCGGTTGCTTTTACTGCAACCTTGTATGGAGTCGTTAGTGCAAACGTTCTTTACCTGCCCGTTGCCAGCAAGATCAGAAGCCGCAGTGCCCTTCAGATTCGTGAGATGGAGCTTGTTCAGCTTGGCATTCTCTCGATTCAGGCAGCGGATAATCCTAAGATCGTGCGCCGCAAGCTCTCCACCTTTATGCAAGGGGAAGATTCCTATGAATCCTTACGTGAAATCGCAGAGCCAAAGCGAGGGATGAACGTTGAAGTACAGAAGTAGAGCTTCCAGGAAGCGTTCAGGCACGCCTGAGCAGCACGATCGTTGGTTGATTACATACGCGGATCTGATTACGCTGTTAATGATTTTCTTTGTTGTGATGTACGCGATGAGCCAGGTTGATGCGACAAAGTACCAATCCCTTTCGGAGACGCTTCAGGTCTCCTTCAAGAGCAATCCGCAGCAGGGTGCGCTTTCAGGTGGGCCAAGCTTGCTGGAAGGCGGCTCAACTACAGACAATACCGGACAATTGGATCCTTCTGAAGGGGGTTCCGAACCGGATCAGACGGATCAAGGAGCTGTAGGTAAAGAGGGATCGGATTCTAACGGGCAATCGAATCAACAGGACAAAAGTGAAAATGATCTCTCTAACAAGGACAAAGCCGTTATGGTTGGGGAAATTACAGAAAAGGATCTTGCTTATCGCAAGCAGGAAGAGCAGCTGCAGCATGTCAAAAACATGGTACAAGCCTATATCGATGAAAACAAGCTGGAGAATGCCATTACAGTTATCGACAGTGAAAAAGGCATTGAGATTAGACTCAGCGACAGCCTGCTGTTTGCCCTTGGCCAATCGGAATTGACCGCTCAGGCTGAGCCTACCCTGTCGAAGCTCGCAAGTCTGTTCGAGAAGCTTGATACGACGATCAGCATAGAGGGGCATACCGATAATGTGCCGATGTCGCCTGGCAGCCGGTTCAAAGACAACTGGGCGCTGTCGGCAGAACGAGCCCTGTCCGTTCTTCGCTATTTTGTGAAGGAAGAGAGCTTGAAGCAAGAACAGTTCCAGATTGCAGGCTACGGGGAGACACGTCCTGTAGATACGAATGAAACAGCAGATGGACGTAAGAAAAATCGTCGTGTAGAAATCATTATCTTGCGTACGATTCAACCGATGTCCCAATAAGAAGAAATATGGATCTGCTCCAAGCCGCTCCATCGCGAATTTCTTTCTTTTTGATTTTATAGCGGAGTTATCTTTACACTCATCTACAAATGACGATTAACAGGTTAGTCAGCCCATGCTGGCTAACCTTTTTTATACGAGATAAACCAATTATCCAGAATACAAAACATCTCTATCAACACTCCGTTCTTGAGAATATTCAAAAATGGAGTTTTTCATTGACAAGCTTATTTTCACACATTTTATACACAAGGACCCGCAAGTTATGCACATTATTCACTGTTTTATCCCCATAATGTTAACAACTTGTCGACAATTTGAAGAATATTATTATTTTTTTCTATAAGTTATCCACAATTATGTTTTTCCAGCCTTTTTCCGATTATAAAAAAGAAACCTACCCACAGCCAATTCGAACGGTGATCCATTCATGATCCATACATATACATCATCGAAAAACCAGCTAACAAAAAAACAGCGCTCATCTCTAGTCGAAATGAACGCTATCTATCTGATTATGATCTCGTATTGAGTCTACCGCTTTAGGAGTCAGCTTCCGTTCGAACGCGATGCTCACCAGCAGCGTGCCGCTTCCATGGGGCCTTAAGCCATCTCCATGCAGATACCGGAACAACATCTGCTACGTAGGCTACGTCATCATCTGGGGCTAATAATACGCCTAGCTGATAGTGCTCATTATCATACAAGGCACGCTGTACAAACTTGACCTCTCCATTCAAATTGTATACTTCAAGCTTGTACATCGCGCTAGAGCTGAGCGCCTGATGAAGGTCTGCCTTGGTGCGCAGCGGACGCCCATTTATCTTCGTGATCCGTTCCCCAGCCTCGATTCCCATCTCTTCTGCTGGGCTGCCTGGAAGCACCGCTTGAACGCGAAGGCCTTCGCCACTATGCGTATACAAGGGGCTTCGATTCGATTCAAGCTGCCTGCTCCACCAGATCATCCATTCGTGGAGCCCGATTGAGACAATACCTGCAATGGCAACCAACGGAGACCACCAATTCGCAAGAAGAGACAGCGCAAGCAATGCAGCAGCATACATGAATAGTCTGGAGCTCGTCACATTGGCTTTCTCTTGCGGAAGATAAGCATAGGTGACCTCAGAGAACCCGATCATGACAGGGAACGCCATGAGCATCCAGCCAAGCTGCCACAAATCCCCATTTAACAAGGGCTGCCAAGGCAGCACTTCGCCTGCATATGTTGCAGAAGGCATAAAGATAAGCAATGGCACAGGCCACATCGTCTGCATGCGATAGCCGCCCATTACACTTCCTCGCTTGCTCTCCATAAAGAGCGGACTTGCAAAGGAGGCCGCCTGCTTGCGAACCAAAAAGGCCTCTGCAGCATGAAGTAATGCAATTAAGATGAGCAAGCCTGCAGGGTTGATGGCTCGCAGCTCCTGTACAACCGTCCCTATCACACCATTCGGTGTGAAATCAGGGAACCAGCCAAGGATAACATGAAGCAGAGCTACAATCCCCCCAGAGTAAGCCAGACAAAGCATTCGCACACGGAAGACAAGCAATAAAATACTGATTCCCCAGATCAGAAACACGACAGGCGGTGATAGGGCTACTCCCAGTCCAATGGCTGCAGCAGATACGAATACTCCGGCAACAAGCCCTCCTAGCCATGCTCTCCATGTTTGTTGAACCCAGCTATGCATTTTAACGGCAAAGAGTCTGCGTTCAAGCAGCATTTGCCGGCGATAGTGTATGGCAATCAAGATAATCGACAACCAGTAGAATGGCGACAGCAGTAACTGCAACAAAGCAAAGCCAACGCGAGATAACCATTCTAGAACGACATCCACTTTCTTCTCCCCTTTCCGTCAAAACCGATAGATCAACGATCACTCCTAAATCGCGAGTGAACCAATTTTTAGAAGACGCTAGTCACACTATACTTGAATTTCATCTACTCTCACTCATCATGCAGTTCTTAAGAACAACACGTTATCAGCGCAACGCAATCCGCTTAACACAATTATTCACTTCCCTGTGAATCGATTTCAGCAATGATACGGAAGGGCACACTCTCGTTGTTCGCCTGATATTACGTTCCGAGTGAGGATGCTTATAAATAGAAAAAGAAGGCCTGAAGCCGCGCAGGCTCCGACCTTCTTATTATTCGACACTTACGGATGAATTTCCTTCTGAATGGTCTGAATTGCCGCATTCAGCTGAGCATCATTCTTCTTGTCACGCATAACCTCAACAATCGCTTGCTCCAGCTTCTCCGCTGTTTTGCTGTCAACCTGTCCGGTTACCGAAAGCTGCTTCTCTTTCTGGAATGTCTTCACAGCTTGCTCCGTGCTTGCTGAGAAATAGCCATCCTTCCGATCAAGCTTATAGCCAAGCCCGCCTAGAATAACCTGCAGATTCTGAACATCCGTAGAGTTCATGTCCGCTTTAAGCAGCTTATCCTTTGCAATTGGAGCAGCGTTAAAGTAATCAGGCTGAGCCACCTTAACATCCGGCTCAATTCCTTTTTGATGGATCCAGTTGCCGTCTGGAGTCAGCCATTTAGCAATGGTAATCTTAATCAGGCTTCCGTCTTCTTGATCTGGGAAGCTTGTTTGTACGGTACCTTTGCCAAACGTATGCTCACCGACGATCTTCACATCTGCCGACTCCTGCAGCGCGCTTGCCATGATCTCAGAGGCGCTTGCGCTACCTTTGTTCGTCAATATGGCGATCGGATAAGGCTTCGGCTTATCGGTGCCCTTTGATTTATGCACTTCTGATGGACCATCCCGATACTCGACCTGCAGCAGCGGTTTGCCCTTTTGAATAAATGGAGAAGTCATCTTCTCTACAACATCCAAGACGCCGCCAGGATTGTTGCGCACATCGAGAATCAATCCCTTCATGCCTTTCTTCTCAAGGTCATCCAGAGCCGTCATAAAGTGTTCATACGTATTCTCAGAGAACTGGCGAATTTCGATGTAGCCGATCTTGCCGTCCAGCATCGTCGGGAACACCGTCTCTAGGTCTACCTTATCTCGTGTAATCTCGAAGGTCATGATCTGGTCGACACCTGGTCGCTTCACTTCGATCTTCACTTTGCTGCCGCGCGGCCCGCGGATCTTCTCTACCGCTTGATTAAGGGTCAAGCCTTCAAGAGATGCGCCATCCACCGTTAGCAAGACATCCTTCGGTTTCAAGCCAGCACGCTCTGCCGGAGTATCCTTGATTGGAGAAACGACTGTAACCTTCCCTTCCTCCATCGATACCTCTGCGCCGATTCCTGTAAAGCCGCCTTGCACGCTTACGTTGAAGTTTTCCGCTTCTTCACGCTGCATATAAGTAGAGTATGGATCGTCCAGCGCTGTAAATATCCCATTGATCGCTCCATTGATAAGCTTGTTGCGATCAACTTCTTTAAAGTACTTCTGTTCAATCACCTGAAGAACAGCGTTCACCTTCTGCTGCTCCTTCACGGTCAAGCTGCCACTAGCAGGTTGTCCACTGCTTGCAAAGATAGGCAAGTCCATAACTGCCATCGTAATCAAACTGCTGACAGCGATGGATGCACCTACGATAAGAGCGACGGTACGCCCTTTGAATGTCATACGATCACCGCCTTCGTGTCTCCATTAGCTGTTCCACGTATCCGTATGCGTTCGGCTAAAAATCTATAGAACCTTAGTAGTATATGCCAATAGTGGATTTTTTACCATGACAGGCTCATATAAATTTTGCTGGGACAAAATCTTCACGCCGACTGGCGAATCAACCTGCTTGGAATGCTTTCTCTCGTCACGATAAACGAAGAGAAAGGCTGGTCTTATTGCAGGTATGGTTCCGGATCGACGCGATCCCCATTCAAGCGAACCTCAAAATGCAAGTGATTGCCTGTCGAGCGGCCCGTTGAGCCTACTTCCGCAATCTTATCTCCCACTTGAACTTTATCCCCTTTTTGCACCTTGATCCCGCCATTACGGATATGTCCATACAAGGTCCACAGACCCTGTCCATGATCGATGATAACACAGTTGCCGTATCCGCTCCACCATTCCGCCAAGACGACAACCCCAGATTCTGCTGCATAAATAGACGTTCCACCCGGCGCAGCCATATCGATGCCGCTATGATACGCGCCCATCTTGCCCGTGATTGGATCCTGCCGCGTACCGAACAGGGAGGTAATGGTATACGAACTCTTCAACGGAACAGCCAGCTTGCCGCCCGTATAACCGTACACGGTATTGGAGCTGGAGCTTGAACTTCCGCTACTGCTGCCTTGGTTTGCCTGCTTCGCTTGCTCACGCTGGCGACGCTCCTCCTCAAGCTTGCGAAGACGAGTCTCTTCGGATACCTTCTGTTGCTCTAACTCAGCACGCTGCGACACAAGCGCAACGAGCAGTTCCTCTTGCTCCGCGCTAAGACCATGCGATTCCTCGATTTGTTGATTGAAGGAAGCGATCATGACTTCTTTTTCTTTTTCCTGCTTCATCAGATCCTGCTTGGTCTCTTCAAGCTTCGCGTAAAGTGTCCGCACACGCGTGAGGTCTGATTCGATCTGCTTTTTCTTTTCTAATACCAAAGCCTTGTCCCGCTTATGCTCAGCTACAAGCTCTTTATCGCGATTTGCGATCTGCTCGATAGAATCCAAACGATCTAAGAAGTCTGAAAAGCTGGTTGAACTTAAGAGCACTTCAATATAAGATACATTGCCGTCTGTATACATGAGCTGTACCCGTGCATCCAATAGCTCCTCGCGCTCTGCAATACGTTTATTGGCTGCTTCGAGCTGTCTGCCATTCTCTTCAAGATCGAATTCCGCCTGGTCGATTTCCGAGGATACCTTCGCCATCTCGTTCACTTTGACGTCGATCTGCTCTGTAATCTGATCCAGATCCTTTTGCGTCTTCGTCTTGTTCGCCGTTGCTACATCTGCTTGCTTCTCTGCTTGCTGCTGCTTCTTCTCTGCAGCGCGCATCTGCTGCTTTAGATCCTTTAGCTGATCATTGATCTTGCCAAGCTCAGAAGCATGCCCCGTTGAAGGAGCCGCAATACCAGTCAACAACATCGTACTGAGCACGAGTAACAGCCATTTTTTCTTCAACATTGGTACCTCCTCTTTCATCCAACCTAAACTTTAAGAAACTTGCGAATGGATATCGTACTTCCCCACATTCCGATCACAATGCCAAGCAGCATAAGCACCGTCGCGACGAGCCCCCACATCTCTTGCAGCGGAATCAGCTTGATAAAGGATAAATTCGAAGATGCGTAGTGAATGAGCTGATCATAGCTCAAGAACAATACACCGACACTGACTAGAGCTCCAATTAATCCGATCAGGAATCCTTCAATAAAGAACGGCCATCGAATAAAGGAATTGGTTGCGCCCACGAGCTTCATAATGCCGATCTCACGCTGACGCGCCATGATCGTAATCTTAATCGTATTTGAAATAAGGAACATCGCCGTTAAGGCAAGTCCTGCTACTAAGATAAGGCCAAAGTTGCGAATCATTTTCGTTACCTGGAACAGCTTCTCCACGCTGCCTTGACCGTACTTGACTTTCCAGACCGGCTTGGCTGCATTCGTCTCATTCAAGGCTTCAATCTTCTTCGCGACCATCCCTACGGTCTGTGGATCTTTCACTTCAACGGTGAAGGAATCTGGCAACGGATTCGTCTCATCGTTATAACCGCTAAGGATGTCTTTGCCATCCTCGCCCAAACTTTTCTCAAGGAGATCCATGCCTTCTTGCTTCGTCACGTAATCCACCTTGCTCACTTCTGCCATATTGCCAATATCCGTTCGGAGCAGCTCAATCTCATCTTGCGTCACATCCAATTGAAGGTACACGCGTATTTGAACCTTACTGTCCAATTCGCTAGTCATGGCATTCAAATTAAACGATAACAGAATAAAAACGCCCAGTATCAACAGGGATATAACGATGGAACTTATCGATGCAACGGACATCCAGCCATTGCGGAATACGCTTTTACCGCCTTCGCGAATATGTCGGGTCATGGTGTTAACTGTCATAGCCGTAATCCCCCCGAATCACATCTCGCACAATCTGTCCTTGCTCAATGGCAATAACGCGTCTACGAATCGTGTTTACGATGTCTTTGTTGTGGGTCGCCATCAAGATGGTCGTTCCCCGATAGTTGATCTCCTCAAGCAGCTTCATAATTTCCCATGAAGTATCCGGGTCAAGATTCCCCGTAGGCTCATCCGCTACGATTACCGTTGGATTATTCACGATCGCGCGCGCTATCGCCACACGCTGCTGCTCGCCACCAGAGAGCTGAGACGGCATGCTCATCAGCTTATGCTTAAGGCCAACCAGCTCCAGCACCTCAGGCACCCGACGCTTAATAATCTTCTTCGGCGCTTCAATCGCCTCCATGGCGAACGCTACATTTTCAAATACATTCAACTTCGGCAGCAAGCGGAAGTCTTGAAAGATAACCCCGATATTTCTTCTCACGAACGGGATCTTGCGGCGCTTCAGCTTGCCGATATTAAATCCATTCACAAAAATTTGTCCCTTTGTCGGAACTTCTTCTCTATAAATCATCTTCATAAATGTCGATTTGCCTGCACCCGACGGTCCAACGAGATAGACGAAATCGTCCTTCTCAATGCGCACCGAAATGCCGCGAATCGCATGGGAACCATCCTGATAGGTCTTCCACACGTCTTGCATTTCTATCAAAGCAATCACTTCCTAAAGTTAGAAATCAGCTTTTATATATTCGACACAGGGTACCAGATTCCTTTATTCCAACCGTATTTTCTACAGATTTTTTTACAATTTGTAACCTTTTGTTCGTTATTTCCCGGGAAAATGTCAGCACTTGACGCTCCTAGCCGACCTCTCCTTTTTCGACAGCAACCGCCTTCACGATTAGAAGAAGCAGGTTAGACACCGTTCTGGAAAGTTTGAACCGCAAGGCGCATATAGATGAAAGGGATGAGATTGCATGCAGCCTTATAGGAGATTAAGCTGCCCAAAGCATGTCCACTTTGACATATCAACGCAAACCATCTTCCATCACAATGTAGCATTGCGTCATAAAAATCGTTGAGGCAAAAAATGGGCTTGTCTGCATGTCCGTCTTTTGAAAAAAGGTTTGAGGAGTGACAGGAGGATATTGTCGTGAAGAAGCTGTATATCGGTCTAGCAGGAGTGTTCCTCTTGCTGTTAATCGCTGCTATCGTAGGGTGGAGCTCGCTGCAGCGCTACGCCAACTCTACCGCCATTCCCAATGAGGTAGAGCTCTCTTCGTGGTCTATTGGGGGTATGGACATTTCGGCTTTTGAAAAAGAGCTCACGCAACGCATCAAGGAACTGGAGCAAACTCCTGTAACCTTCACCTTTCCGAAAACGCAAGTAAGCCCCGTTTCTACAACCCTTGATAAGCTTGGCGTTTATTATCAGGCACAGCCTTTGCTAGAGGCCCTAAAGCAGCTTCAGGCGGGAAGCCTCTGGGATCGAATCGAGGCAAGGCGTTCCTTCAAAAAAGATTGGACCCTCAACTTCACATGGGATAATCAGGTGTGGAAGCAGCGCTTCCATGCACAGTGGGAAATTCAAACCTTCGGCAAGCCAGTCGATGCGACAAGAACCATTACGAAGGACGATAAAGTGACTTACACTCCAGATCAATCGGTATATCGTCTAGACCGAATACAGATGGAGCAGGTTATTCGTGTGGCCATTCCTTCCGAATGGCAAGAGGGCGACGCCTTAAATATTGAGGTGCCGCTCGTGAAGCAGGAGGCTGCTGTAACGGTGCAAAGCCTTAAGGATGAGGGCATTGACCGCAAAATCATCGAGATCTCCACCTACTTAAAGCCTGGCGATGCAGGGCGCATTCATAATGTGGTATCAGCGGCCAAAACGATCAATAATATGGTGCTGAAGCCAGGCGATATTTTTGATTATGAAAAAGTTATTGCAGAGACGGAGAAAGAGTATGGCTTTCAAGAAGCTCCTGTCATCTTTAACGGCAAGCTCGTTCCTGGGATCGGCGGCGGCATTTGCCAGGTATCCAGCACCCTTTACAATGCAGCGCTCCGCACCGGCCTTGAAGTCGTAGAGCGTCGCAACCATTCGCTCCCTGTAGCCTATCTCCCTATCGGGCTCGATGCTACTTTTTCAGAGGGATATATTAACTTCCGCTTTAAAAATACGACAGGCAAAAATCTGCTCATTCGAACCTCAGCCGAAAACAATCAGCTCATCATCAAGCTGTTCGGCACAATGGAAAAGAACGTAAGCTACAAGATGGAAACAAAGACCGTGCAGATCATCCAGCCAACCGTCAAATATGTGAAAAACGCCAGCCTGCCAGTCGGCTCACAAGAGACCATTCAAAAGGGGAAACAGGGTTACAAGGTCGAATCCTACCGTATTAAGTTAGTGGATGGAAAAGAAGTTTCCCGTGAGAAAATGTACGTGGATACCTACAAAGCGCAGCCTACCCTGATCGCCACGAACAGTGGAGGACAGAATCCTAGTTCGGAGAAGCCGTCTAATCCGGAGCCGATCCTTGAGGACGGCGTAAACGGACCTAATTTCTGATTCAAGTTCGGCATCCATGTAAGACATTATACAGGCCTTTCAAGGTTCAGCACGGTAGACCCCCCTTACACAAGAATCGATTGGAGTTTTATTTTCCTTATGAAAACGAAAGCGGGGCTGCTTCTAACGTCTTAACGACGTAGGAAGCAGCCCCTTCTGCTGTCGCAGCTCGCACGCGTAAGGCCTCTCTGGACACTCTTAACGCGAGTCTGCGATATGATTCAGCCAACTAACCCATTCAATGTATGATCTTGCAAAAGATCCAAACGCCCGTATATCTTTACCCTACTCCGTTTTCCTGCCAACTCGTCGTAACCCCCACTACAACCAGTCATGGGAGCAAGCCATCCTTGCAAGCAAGTCATGCTTACTCTCTCTGTCGGATCTCCATACAAGTCAAAAAGTCAAGACTGGCTTCAGGTTACGTCAATAGCCTGTATCTAAGGCTCACTTATATCGTAACAAGTGCCGGTTGGTGATTCTCCACCCATTGCTTCGTCACTTGAAGCGAGGCTTCCGCCCGTTGAATGGCTCCTTCTACCTGCGGAGCAGCAGTGCCGCCATATACATTGCGGGCATTCACAACCTGCTCTGGCTGGAGCACCTGGTAGATTGATTCGTCAAACAGCGGTGAGAACTGTTGGAACTCTTCCAGCGTTATATCCAGCAAATAAACACCGCGCTGAATGCAGTACAGCACCGTCTTGCCGATGACCTCGTGCGCTTGGCGGAACGGAAGTCCTTTGTTCACTAGGAAATCCGCAATGTCCGTCGCATTGGAGAAGTCTTGGCGAACCGCTTGACGCATGCGCTCCTTATTGACCTTCATCGTCGCGATCATAGGTGCGAACAAGCGAAGGGCTCCATCCAAGGTCGCTACGGTATCAAGCATCCCTTCTTTGTCCTCTTGCATATCCTTGTTATACGCAAGCGGAAGAGCCTTCAATACAGTCAACATGCCGACAAGATTGCCATACACGCGCCCTGTCTTCCCTCGAACAAGCTCTGCCACGTCCGGATTCTTCTTCTGCGGCATGATGCTTGATCCCGTGCAGAATGCATCATCCAGTTCAACGAACTGGAATTCGGTGCTGGACCATAGCACTAACTCCTCGCATAAGCGGGACAAGTGCATCATGATCAAGGAAGCGTTGGATAGGAACTCTACGATAAAGTCACGATCACTCACCGCATCCAAGCTGTTTTCATATACTCGCTCAAAGCCGAGCTGTTCCGCAACAAAGTGGCGATCGATCCGGAATGTCGTTCCCGCTAGCGCCCCTGCACCAAGCGGGAGTGTGTTGATGCGCTTATAGCTGTCTCTCAAGCGCTCGATATCCCGTTCAAACATAGCCACATAGGCCATGAGATGATGAGCAAAGAGGATCGGCTGTGCCCGTTGCAAATGCGTATAACCCGGAACAATTGTCTCCTTGTTCGCCTTCGCCTGCTCAATCAGCGCAGCCTGCAGCTTGCCTAGAAGCTCCACAAAGGAGATGACATGCTTCCGCAGGTAAAGATGCATATCGGTCGCTACCTGATCATTGCGGCTCCGTCCCGTATGGAGCTTGCCTCCGACTGGACCTACCAGCTCAATCAGCTTTTTCTCAATATTCATATGAATGTCTTCATCAGACACGGAATACTCCATGCTGCCCTGGCGGATAAGCTCCAGCACCTGCACCAAGCCCTGCTTGATCTTCTCGACATCCTCCAAAGGCAGAATGCCGCATTTGCCAAGCATCGTTACATGTGCGAGGCTTCCTTGAATATCTTCTTCCGCCAATTCTTTATCAAATGTAATGGAGGCGGTATACTGCTCCACTAGTTCGTCTGTCTGCTTCGTAAACCGCCCGCCCCATAGCTTGCTCACACGCGTGCCTCCTCATTGCTTCCCCTCATTCCAACATGATCTGACTTGCTGTACTACATATTGCACAAGCCAGCTTTCCATTTCTACATGAGGTGCGTCTTTTTCTAGCCAGCCTTTACCTATACGGATGCCGGCTCCTTCTTCGCTTCGATGCCATGCACCTCAGAGCCGTGAACGCCAGAAGCGACTTTCAAGCGCAGTGCATTCAGATGAATGAAGCCTGTCGCGTCGTTCTGATCGTAAGCTTGAGTAGGATCTGCTTCCATCGTTGCGATGTCTGGATTGTACAGGCTGACTGGACTTTGTACGCCTGCGCCCATTACATTGCCCTTGTACAGCTTCAGACGAACGGTGCCTGTGACATGCTTTTGGCTTTCTGCCACAAGAGCTTGCATCGCAAGACGCTCAGGTGCGAACCAGAAGCCATTATAGACGACACTGCTGTATCTAGGAATTAAGGAGTCGCGAAGATGCATCACTTCACGGTCCATCGTTAAAGATTCCATTTTGCGATGAGCGGTAAATAGAATTGTTCCGCCCGGTGTCTCATACACGCCGCGGCTCTTCATGCCGACAAAACGATTCTCAACCATGTCCACACGGCCGATGCCATGCTTGCCGCCAAGCTCGTTCAGCTTCTCCATCACCTGTAGCGGCGTCAACGCTTCGCCATTAATGGCCATACAATTTCCTTTTTCAAAGGCAAGCTCTACGTATTCCGCTGTATCTGGAGCATCCTCTGGATCGACGCTGAGCACATACATTCCCTTGTTTTCTGCTGCTGTTGCATCAAACCATGGATCTTCAAGCATGCCGCTCTCAAAGCTGATATGAAGGAGGTTGCGGTCCATCGAATAAGGCTTCGCTGCAGATGCCAGCACTGGAATTTGGTGCTTCTCAGCATACGCGATCATTTCTGCGCGACCTGGGAATTGATTGCGGAACTCCTCTGAACGCCAAGGCGCGATCACTTCGATCTCTGGCGCAAGTGCAGCTGCAGCCAATTCAAAGCGTACTTGGTCATTTCCTTTTCCGGTTGCGCCGTGAGCGATTGCGATTGCCCCTTCTGCGCGAGCGATCTCAACCATGCGCTTCGCGATCAACGGACGCGCGATGCTGGTACCGAGCAGGTATTGCCCCTCATAAAGAGCTCCCGCTTGGAACATCGGGTAAATGAAATCTTTCGCAAACTCATCGCGAAGATCGTCGATGTAGACTTTAGACGCGCCAGTTGCAAGTGCCTTTTCCTCTAGGCCGTCGAGTTCGTCCTTTTGGCCGATATCAGCTGTAAAGGTAATAATTTCCGCATCATAGGTTTCCTTCAGCCATTTTAGAATCACGGAAGTATCCAGGCCGCCTGAGTAGGCGAGCACGATCTTATTCTTTGCCATGTTGATTCCTCTCCTTCATCTCTTGCTTCTTCCATTCCGATTTATCGAATCCATGCCTTGCTAAATCATTCGGTACGTAAAATTGCATTGTCTTCTAATTTGGCATGAAAGATTATACGATTCAACTGCACCTATTAATTGCACATGGTCAAGGCCATGATCGCTTTTTGTGCGTGAAGGCGGTTCTCCGCTTGATCAAAAATAATCGAGTTGCTGCCGTCGATTACGCCTGCACTTACTTCCTCCCCACGGTGGGCCGGCAGGCAGTGCATAAAGAGATAGTCGCCCTTCGCATATTTCGCTAGCGCTTCGTTGACTTGATAGCTGTGGAAGGCCTTCTCGCGTTCCTTCTGCTCCTCTTCAAAGCCCATGCTCGCCCATACATCGGTATAAATCACATCGGCATCGGCCACCGCTTCCTTCGGATCATGCGTCAGTGTAATGGACGCTCCGTGCTGCTCGGCAAACTCCTTTGACTGCTTCGCCACCTCAGGATCCACTTCATAGCCTTCAGGCGTAGCAACCGCCACATGCATCCCAAACTTTGCTCCGCCCATCATCAAGGAGTGAGCCATATTGTTGCCGTCCCCGATGTAAGCCACTTTAAGCCCTTCAAGGCGTCCCTTCTTCTCAAGGACTGTCATATAATCCGCCAGCGCCTGGCAAGGGTGATTCAGATCCGACAAGCCGTTGATAACCGGCACCGTAGCTGCGCGAGCCAGATCAATAACGGTGCGGTGCGCATACGTACGAATCATTATACCGTCCACATAGCGTGAGAGAACTTGCGCCGTATCCTCAATGGTCTCGCCGCGGCCAATTTGAATATCGTTTTTGCTTAGGAACAAGGCCTGCCCGCCAAGCTGGTACATGCCAACCTCGAACGATACACGCGTACGCGTCGAGGATTTTTCGAAGATCATGCCTAGTGTCTTGCCCTTTAAAGGCTGTTCAGGCGTTCCTGCCTTCTGCTTTTCTTTCAAATCGCGAGCGACCTTCAGCAAGGTATAGAGCTCTTCTTGGGTATAATCCGCAAGGGCAATAAAGTCGCGTCCTCTAAGGTCAATTTGCGTTAATGTCATATCCCGCACCTCCGTCTATTCAAAGCAGGACCTGCCTGCTATCCATTCGCTTCGTTCTTCGTACTTGTTAAAGCCAATCAATTGTTCGCCGTTTTCTACCCCTTATACCGTTACCTCAGCAGACTCAAGCACGTGCACAAGGACTTCAATCGCCTCATCGATCTCTTCCTTCGTCACCTTTAGGTTTGGAAGCAAGCGGATAACGTTCGGTCCAGCCGTTACGAACAGCAATCCCACTGCTTGGGCTGCTGCAAGCATGCCTGCGACCGGTGCATGGCACTCTATGCCGATCAACAGCCCCAGTCCGCGAATCTCCTTCACGATGGACATCGCGCCGATCTTCGCATGAAGCTGCTGCACCAGATACTGTCCCATCTCATCTGCACGCTTAGCGAGCTCTTCCTCTTCATGGGCAAGCAGCGTACCGATGACCGCAGCCATCGCTAGCGGCGTACCGCCGAAGGTGGAACCATGGCTGCCTGGGCCAAAGGCTTCGCGAAGCTTCGCCTTTGCGAGCATGGCCCCAACAGGGAACCCGCTGCCAAGACCTTTCGCCGAAGTAATAATATCCGGCTCAAGTCCGTAATGCTCATGGGCAAACCATCGACCCGTACGGCCCATGCCCGTTTGCACCTCATCTACGATGAGCAAAAGGCCATGTTCCTCGCAGCACTGTGCGATAAGTTCGGCAAATGCTGGATCCAATAGATTCACGCCGCCCTCTGCTTGAATCATCTCAAGCATGATAGCGCCTGTGTTGTGATTAATCGCCTGAAGCAAAGCGTCCTTATCGTTAAAAGGAGCGTAGCGGAAGCCTTCTGGCAGAGGGGCAAAGCCATCCTTCACTTTATCCTGTCCAGTAGCCGTCAAGGTCGCCAACGTACGTCCATGGAAAGATTGCTGGAAGGTGATAATCTCCGTCCGTCCTGTTCCAGCAATCACATTCTGATAGCGTCGAGCTAGCTTAATCGCTGCTTCATTCGCTTCTGCACCACTGTTGCAGAAGAATACGGCATCAGCGCAGGAATGCTTGACAAGCAGCTTCGCTGCCTCTTCCTGCTGCGGAATATGAAACAAGTTCGATACATGCCACAGCGTATCCAGCTGTTCTACAAGACGATCTCTAACCTGCTTCGGCGCATGACCGAGGTTCGTCACAGCAAGGCCGCTCATAAAGTCGAGATAGCACTTGCCGTTGGCGTCCCACAGTCGACTGCCTTCTCCTTTTACAAGCGCGATTGGATATCTTGCGTACGTAGGAAACAACGCACTGTCGGTCCCTTGACCGCTGACATTGGAAGCTGTCATTCTGAATCCCCCCAAACCTTTTCTATGAATCTATCGATATCGTTGATCCAACGAATCACTGATGATCATGATGTTTAAACGCCTACCGTCTCGTTATGGCTAACGACAATCCGCGTGCCAAGCTCTTCACCTGCAACCAGTCGCCTTAGCACATCAGGCTCTGTGCCTTTGGCTATAACTACCTCTGTCACGCCGCCCTCCAAGCACTTCATGGCTGCGCGCACCTTAGGAATCATCCCTCCGTAGATGTCGCCAGAGACGATCATCTCTTCGATCTCTTGTATCGTGACAACAGGCAGAAGGGTAAGCTTCCCATCAACAGGCTTCATAATGCCCGCTACGTCTGTAATGACAACCAAGCGATCTGCGCCGAGATGAGCGGCAACGGCTCCTGCAGCTGTATCTGCGTTGATGTTATAGCGCTGAGCATTATCATCTATGCCTATGGGCGCAATAACTGGAATATAGCCCATCTCCATAACGCCTTGAATCAAGGCAGCGTCAACCTGCGTTACATCTCCGACAAAGCCAACTTGATCCGCTTCTGCAACTGGCTTGGCTTGAATCAAGCGGCCATCGGTGCCGGACAAACCTAGGGCCGAAGCGCCAACACGGTTCAATCGCCTTACAATCTGCTTGTTCATGCTGCCTGCCAGCACCATTTCCACTACATCCAGCACATCTTCACTTGTCTTGCGCAGACCGTTGACGAACTCGGTCTCAATGCCAAGCTTGCCTAATGTATCGGATATTGCCGGCCCCCCGCCATGAACGATCACTGGTACCAAGGCTGCTTGCTGTACATCACGCAATTGCTCATAGAAAGAATCGGGAAGATCGGCTAAGGTGCTTCCCCCACACTTCATCACAAAGCTCTGTTTCAGTTGGCTCACCATCTCTTCTCTCCCATTCTTCAGCTTTACGTGCGATAAGCGGCGTTGATACGCACATAGTCATAGGTGAGGTCGCAGCCCCAAGCTACGGCCTGGCCTTCTCCCATATGAAGATCGATTGTAAACACGATCTTGTCTTGACGCAGATACTCTAGCGCTTCATCTTCATCAAATCCAACCGGCGTCGACTGCTCCAGCACAATAATAGGGCCTAAATAGATATCCACCTTATCCGTCTCTACGGCTTCACCGGAATATCCTACAGCAGCGATGACGCGTCCCCAGTTCGCATCTGCACCGAATACAGCAGACTTTACAAGGCTTGAGCCGACGACGGACTTGGCAATCTTGCTCGCAGATTCATTACTGGAAGCTCCAAGCACCTTCACTTCTATCAGCTTCGTCGCGCCTTCGCCGTCTCTCGCGATTGCTTGTGCCAATACCTCGCACACATGGTGGAAGCCTGCTTCAAAGGCCTTCCACGCTTCATGCTCCTCATGAAGCCCTTCATTATTGGCTAAGCCGTTTGCCATGACCAGCAGCATATCGTTGGTGCTGGTATCTCCATCAACAGTAATCATATTGAACGTCTTGTTGGTCGTTTGCTTCAGCAATTGGTCCAACGAGGGCTGATGTATCGCCGCATCTGTTGTTACAAAGGCAAGCATCGTAGCCATGTTCGGATGGATCATGCCTGAGCCTTTCGCTGATCCTGCAATCGTTACGGGCACACCCTTTACATCCACGACCACGCAAATTTCCTTTTTCACTAAATCGGTTGTCAGTATCGCCTGGCTGAACTGCTCCGCTCCATCACGATCAGTCGTCAGCTGCTGAGGCAAAGCGGCAATGCCCTTTTCCACGCAATCCATCTTTAACTGTTCCCCAATTACGCCCGTGGAAGCTACCGCAACCAAATGCGGCTCAAGTCCAAGCTTCTCCGCAAATGCATCCCTCATCCGATAAGCATTTCCTTCCCCCTGCTTGCCCGTGCAGGCATTCGCATTGCCGCTGTTCACAATAACCGCTTGCAGCAGCTGAGCTGCGCTTAGGCTGTCTCGGGTTACGCTAAGCGGAGCCGCTTGGAAAGCATTTGTTGTATATACAGCCGCCGCTGCCGCTGGTACCTCGCTCACGATAGCGCCCATGTCATTCCGATCCGTCTTCTTCAAGCCGCAATGGAGTCCAGATGCTTGATATCCCTTTGGCGTAGTAACAGAGCCATCAATAATTTGATATAAAGAACCCGCTATAGCGTCTGTCTGCTCTTGTTCCGCCGCTACTTTTATACTCATGCATGCTCACGCTTCTTTCTTCTATAAATGTCAGGCTTGCGCCTTATCGATTAAGGATATACGGGGGAGAATAAAAGCCCTGTGGACTCTTCCCAGCCCATCATAAGGTTCAGGTTCTGGACGGCCTGCCCAGCCGCACCCTTCATCACATTGTCGATAACGGATAGGATCGTCACGCGATTCGTACGCTCATCCACGGAAAAGCCGATATCACAATAGTTGGATGCATATACTTCCTTCGTTGCAGGGTACGTGCCTGCTTGTCGGATTCGCACAAAGCGTCTGCCAGCGTACTGCTCTTGATACAACTTCACCAGATCCTGATTCGTTACCGATTGGTTAAGCTTCGCGTACATCGTGCACATGATCCCTCTTGTCATTGGTACGAGATGCGGTGTGAAGGTGACGGTTACTGGCTGACCATATACATCGCTCAGTACCTGTTCGATCTCCGGCGTATGCTGATGGACATTGACCTTATAGGCCTTAAAGTTTTCATTCAGCTCTGAATAATGAACGCCAAGATTCACGCCTCGCCCTGAACCGGATACGCCGGACTTCGCGTCGATAATGATCGATTCTGAGTCTATAAGTCCCGCCTTTAAGATCGGGGCCATGCCGAGAAGCGCTGCCGTTGCATAGCAGCCTGGGTTGGATATCATGCTTTGATCCTTTACCTGTTCGCCATACCATTCGCATAAGCCGTACACGGCATGCTGAAGAACCGCTTCATCCACCGGGTCATGCTTATACCACTTCACGTAATCGTCTGCCTTCTTCAAGCGGAAGTCACCTGACAGATCAATAACCTTCAAGCCCTCCTTGAGCAGCTCAGGAACGAGCTTTGCGCTTACGCCGGAAGGGGTGGCTGTAAATACAACATTCGCCTTATCCGCGATTTCCTTCGGATCTACTCCATCCAGCGTGTCGCATACGATCTCATTCAAATGAGGATATCCAGCAGCAATGGGCTCACCCGCACTGGAAGCTGAGATGACAGAAGTAATCTCCACTTGAGGGTGCTGCAACAATATTCGAATTAACTCCACTCCGCCGTATCCCGTCGATCCTACTATGGCAACTTTCAAGCTTGCTCCTGTCATCTCTGGTCTCCCCCTCTATCCATTTGCGCCTTCTCAGAGCGCTTTTTCTTATCCGTGCTATAGGCAGATTGGAATCCCTGCCCAACAAATATGTATCATTATACGTCTGAATAAATATAAATACAATAGATTTCCTAAAAAAACCCTACAATTATCAAAAAAATATTGATAAATCACGGATTCATTCCTTTTTGCCTCATACATTTATGCATTCATTCATGCATGTTTTTCAATGATCTAGCATCAGCAGTGATCGGCTACCCTTAGTGAGCTAACCACTTTGCCCGTCGATGCCCTTTTCAGAACAGGCCATACAAAATAAGACTTGATCATACAACTTCTTGCTGCTTACACCATGATATGATATTTTTCTGTAATAACCTGCATAGTTGTCCTATACTGGTTATACATGAGAAAAAGGAGTGTATCGTAAATGGAATCACCGATTCGGATTGGAATTGTAGGTTATGGGAATTTGGGTAGAGGCGTTGAATATGCGATTCGCCAAAATCAAGATATGGAGCTCGTAGCCGTGTTTACACGCCGCGACCCAAGCACCGTGCAAGCAAGCGTACCCGCTGTCGATATTCGTGAAGCACACAGCTACAAGGATCGCATTGATGTTATGATCCTGTGCGGCGGTTCTGCAACCGACCTTCCTGAACAAGGACCTCAAATTGCTGAGTTGTTCCATACTGTAGATAGCTTTGATACCCATGCTCGTATTCCAGAGTACTTTGACAGTGTTAATCACGTTGCAGAGAAAAGCGGAAACATCGCAGTTATCTCAACAGGATGGGACCCAGGCTTGTTCTCTTTGAATCGCTTGTTGTTCCAATCGATTCTTCCAGAAGGCAATGAATATACATTCTGGGGCCGCGGCGTAAGCCAGGGTCACTCTGATGCGATTCGCCGCATCGAAGGTGTGAAAGCTGGCGTGCAGTACACGATTCCTTCCGAGGAAGCTGTTGCTCAAGTGCGCCGTGGAGACAACCCTTCGCTGACAACAAGAGACAAGCATCTTCGTGAGTGCTTCGTAGTAGCAGAAGAAGGGGCGGATACCGCTCGCATTGAGGAAGAAATCAAGACGATGCCAAACTATTTCGCTGATTACAACACCATCGTTCACTTTATTTCCGAAGAAGAGCTTCGCCATAATCACAGCGAGATGCCGCACGGCGGCTTGGTATTCCGCAGTGGTGTAACAGGCGAAGGCACAAAACAAATTATGGAGTTCGGCTTGAACTTGGGCAGCAACCCTGAATTCACTTCGAGCGTACTGGTTGCTTATGCCCGCGCTGCCTTCCGTTTGGCGAAGAACGGTGAAAAAGGAGCCCGCACGGTATTTGACATCCCATTTGGTCTTCTCTCTCCAAAATCTGCATCTGAGCTTCGCAAAGAGCTTCTGTAAGTGTTAAAGTCATCACATAAAAATAGAGAAGCCCCCAGAACCACGACAATGTGGCCTGAGGGCTTCTTTTTTTACACAATACCTACTTGAGGTTCCAGATGTATGTCGACCGCTTCCGTTCTCTTCTTCGAATGATGATGTACGCGATCAAGATAAAGCATAACGCTCCGCTTGTATCGAGTACGACATCTGCAATGCGTCCTGTTCGGTTCACAACGAACGACTGATGCCACTCATCCGATGCTGCATACAAAAACGTACACAGCAGTGCAGCAATGCTCGCAGGCTCAAGCAGCGTATACTTGCGCCATGCTCGAAGGAACAGCAAGCCGAGCACACCGAAGGTTGCAAAGTGAGCTCCCTTTCGAATCCAGAATTCCAGGAAGGCATAAATGCCATCATCTGTGCTTACAAGCTGTCTTCCATAGTAAAACTCCATAGAAGGAAACCAGCTCAAGCTTTCCTCAGACAACATCCCTTCCAGCGCAGGCTTAACATCCTGTTCATTTGCAGGTTGTGATGAAGAATAAAAAATAACTCCACATAGGATCACAACTGGCAGCCAAGCTATTAATGCGCGTTTCCACCAGGGTGAACGATACATTTGACTCTCTCCTCTTTGTTGAAGACACATAGTAAGGTGCTAAAAACAACATTATAACAGATGATCATCTTTTCAGCGGCGTCAACGATCACTATGAATAGAAGACGAGTAGAATAATCTCTCTCCTTCTCCTGACGTTCGTTATCTCTTCCTATAGCTATCGTTTCGAAAAGGAATGGTTAGCTTTACGAGTGGTGCATCTTAAAGCCTTCACCCAGCACTTCGTTCGTCTCGCTGATGATCATGAACGCTTGCGGATCGACGGTTTTTACGAGTGTCTTCAGCTTCACAATCTCGGTTTGCCCCACCACGACCATCAGCACAGTGCGGCTGTCCCCTGTATAACCACCTTCAGCATGAAGCTTCGTCAACCCGCGATCCAGATCATGCAGAACCGCTTCCATCACAGCTTCTGTCTTATCCGAAATGATATAGGCAAGCTTCGTATAGCCAAAGCCCATTTGAACGACATCAATCGTCTTTGTCATAACGAACAAACCGATCAAAGCGTACATTGCCCCTTCAAAGGACAGAAAGATGCCTGCCAACAAAATAATGACTCCGTCACAGAAGGCAACGGCCAGCGGCAAGCTAACGCCTAGAAAGACATGTACAAGCTGCGCCGTAATCGCATTACCGCCTGTAGAGCCACGGCCACGGAACACGATCCCCAAGCCAAGGCCCAGCAGGATTCCGCCAAAAATGGCTGCCAACAGATGATTGTCAGTCGCAGCAGGCAGCTTCGACGTTAAATATACAAACGTTGGCAAGGCCACTGAGCCGACGAAAGTCCGAACGCCGTATTGCTTGCCAAGCAGCAGCACGCCAATAATAAACAATGGAATGTTGAATGCGTACTGCGTAATCGCAGGGTTCCATCCAAGGGTCTCCTGCAAAATAATTGAAAGCCCGGAGATCCCGCCGGAAGCGATCTTGTTTGGAAGCATAAACAAATTAAACGATAATGACATGAAGAAAGCTCCCAGCAAAATCAAGGCATAATCCACAACCGTCCTCATTGGATGATTAGGGGGAACAAGCGGACCGCGGCGCGGCTTTTTCGTATTCGAATACGTAACCATAACTTCTCTCCTTTTTTGTACTCCCATTAAATCAAATACCAACTGTTTTCCTCCGATGACTTGCAACCAATCCGAACGATCCTTATGTATGGTCATTGTTGCGAATAAGTAGTGTGTAGGTCATGGTTCGTATAAAAAGTCCATGGCTATCCTTGAATCGTCCCTAGTATGTGCGAGGGGTCATGCCTGCATTCACAAATCCACTCTGTTCAGGTACAGCGATCAAGCACAGAAAAAAACCTGCCCCGACAACGTCGGAGGCAGGTTCATTCAAGGATACACCGTATTTATTGTTCCGAGTTAGATTGAATGCGGCTGCGCAAGTAAGCCTCAATGAATGCATCGAGATCGCCGTCCATGACAGCGCCGACGTTGCCTGTTTCCACCTGCGTGCGGTGGTCTTTTACCATGCTGTAAGGATGGAAGACGTAGGAGCGGATTTGGCTGCCCCATGCGATATCCATCTGCTCACCGCGGATCTCGGCCAGCTGCTTCTCATGCTCTTGAATCTTAAGTTCAACGAGCTTGGAACGAAGCAAGGTCATCGCACGCTCGCGGTTCTTGATCTGAGAGCGCTCAGTCTGACAGGTCACGACGACTCCAGTAGGGATATGCGTAATACGCACCGCGGAATCCGTCGTATTGATGTGCTGTCCACCCGCGCCGCTCGCGCGATACGTGTCGATCTTAAGATCCTCGGTACGAATCTCGACCGCTGCATCCTCCGTAATTTCCGGTACCACATCACAGGATACGAAGGAGGTATGGCGGCGTCCAGAAGCATCAAATGGCGAGATGCGCACCAAGCGATGAACCCCTTTTTCCGCCTTCAAATAACCGTATGCATTAAAGCCTTTGATCAAAAGGGTTACGCTCTTAATACCCGCTTCATCTCCAGGAAGGAAGTCCAGCACTTCGACCTTGAAGCCGCGCTTCTCAGCCCAGCGTGTATACATGCGATACAGCATTTGGCCCCAATCTTGGGACTCTGTGCCGCCTGCACCTGGATGCAGCTCCAAAATGGCGTTATAACGGTCATAGGGCTCGCTAAGCATCAGCTGCAGTTCAAACTTCCCAACCTTCTCATGCAGTAAGACTACGCTTTGCTCGATCTCGGCTGCAAGACTCTCATCCTGCTCCTCTTCGGCAAGCTCGATCATCATCTGGATGTCCTCTTCTTCCTGCTGCAGAGCCTGGTATTGGTCCACAATCCCTTTTACCCCGTTCAACTCGGTAATAATCGATTGCGCCTTCTCATTATCGTCCCAGAAGTCCGGTGCGGCCATCTTCTCTTCAAAGTTCGCGATCTGCTCTTGCTTCAGATCTAAGTCAAAGAGACCCCCTAAGGTTTATTAGTTTCGCTGCAACATCTCGCAGCTGGTGGCGAACGTTAGCTTCAATCATGTATCATTCTCCTCACTATTCAAAAAGTCTATCTGCTGTGCCTGTACGGTTATCCTTACCCTCTATCGGCTTCTAGTGAAGCACCAAAGAGCGCTGAACAACGGGCGCCGTATGGACGCCCGTTGCTCGTTACTGCTTATACCATGAGCGTGACCGCTCAATCATGAACCAAGTGCTGCCGTCTGCGATTAGTTGTCGCTTCCGTGGCAGTTTTTATATTTCTTGCCGCTGCCGCAAGGACAAGGATCGTTGCGACCTACCGTCTCATCCTTTTTAACCGGACGCTTCACGCCTGGCTCGGCATTCGTTGACATCTTGTTCTCTTCAACGACGGCTTTACGCTCTACCTTCGCCTCAACATGAGATTTCATGATATACGTGGATACTTCTTCTTGAATGGAAGCAACCATCGCATTGAACATCTCATAGCCTTCGAATTGATACTCGCGAAGCGGATCAGTACCGCCGTAAGCGCGAAGGTGAATCCCTTGACGAAGATGATCCATCGCATCGATGTGATCCATCCACTTGGAGTCAACGGAACGAAGCACGATTACTTTCTCGAATTCACGGACTAACTCTTCACCCATGAGCTCTTCACGTGCAATGTATTTGTCCATAACTTTCTTGAACAAATATTCTTTAATCTCTTCACGCTCTTTACCCCAGAGATCATCCTTCGATACCGCGCCCTCATCCAAGAGCTGACGATTCACGTAATTGATAACTTCTTCATAATCCCATTCTTCAGGAATGTTTTCCTCATTACAATGCGCATCTACGATGCGATCGATGCAAGGCTGAATCATATCCATGACGATCTGGCGGATATTTTCGGATTCCAACACCTCACGGCGCTGGCGATAAATAATCTCACGCTGTTGGTTCATCACATCGTCATACTGCAAGACCACTTTACGTAGATCGAAGTTGTTGCCTTCAACACGCTTCTGCGCTGATTCTACTGCACGAGAAATCAGCTTGGATTCGATTGGCTGATCTTCTTCAAAGCCGAGCTTCTCCATCATGCCAAGCACGTTGTCCGCACCAAAGCGGCGCATTAATTCATCGTCAAGCGACAAATAGAATTGAGAGGATCCAGGGTCACCCTGACGTCCCGCACGACCGCGAAGCTGGTTATCGATACGACGGCTCTCGTGGCGTTCTGTACCGATGATGTGAAGACCGCCAACATCAGAAACGCCCTCACCCAAGATAATATCCGTACCACGACCGGCCATGTTTGTCGCGATCGTAACAGAGGACGGTTCGCCTGCGCGAGCGATGATCTCCGCTTCCTCCGCATGATACTTCGCATTCAATACTTTATGCTGAATGCCTTTGCGGCGAAGCATGTCAGATAGACGCTCTGAGTTCTCGATGGATACCGTACCTACGAGTACAGGCTGCTTTTTCTGATGACGCTCCACGATTTCTTTGACAACCGCATTAAACTTCGCGTTAACTGTCTTGTATACGACGTCTGGGCTGTCTACACGCTGGTTTGGTTTATTGGTAGGCACTTGAATAACCTCAAGGCCGTAAATGCTCTTGAATTCCTCTTCCTCTGTCTTCGCTGTACCTGTCATACCAGCGAGCTTGCGGTACATACGGAAGTAGTTCTGGAACGTGATTGTCGCCAAGGTCATGCTCTCGTTCTGCACGTCGAGCTCTTCCTTCGCTTCAATCGCTTGATGCAATCCATCGCTGTAACGGCGGCCTGCCATCATACGTCCTGTGAACTCATCGACAATGATCACTTCTCCATCATTGACAACATAATCGACGTCGCGGCGCATAATGATGTTCGCACGCAATGCTTGCTGCACATGATGGTTAAGCGTAACGTTGTTCACATCGAACAGGTTCTCTACGCCAAATGCTTTTTCGGCTTTTTCCACACCAGATTCGGAGAGGGATACCTGTTTCGTTTTCACATCAATCGTGTAATCTTCCTTCGACAATCGCTTAATAAAGCGGTCAGCTGCAAAGTACATTTCTGTAGACTTCGCGGCTTGACCCGAAATGATAAGCGGTGTACGCGCTTCGTCGATCAAGATGGAATCCACCTCATCGATAATCGCAAAGGACAGCGGACGCTGAACCATTTGTTCCTTATAAAGGACCATGTTGTCACGCAAATAGTCGAAACCGAACTCGTTGTTCGTTCCGTATGTGATGTCCGCAGCATAAGCCTCTTGCTTCAGATCGGGGTCCATTCCGTTCAAGTTAAGACCCACTGTCATGCCGAGGAAGTTATAGATCTGGCCCATCTCCGCGCTGTCACGGGATGCCAAGTAGTCATTCACGGTTACGACATGAACACCTTTGCCTGCGAGGGCATTGAGATATACAGGAAGTGTACCCACAAGGGTCTTACCTTCACCTGTTTTCATCTCCGCGATCTTGCCTTCGTGGAGAACCATACCCCCGATGAGCTGAACATCATAGTGGCGCTTGTTCAATACGCGTTTGGAAG
The DNA here is from genome assembly GCF_015558675.1 of Paenibacillus sp. 1001270B_150601_E10. Taxonomy (GTDB): domain Bacteria; phylum Bacillota; class Bacilli; order Paenibacillales; family Paenibacillaceae; genus Paenibacillus_B. The sequence continues at coordinate 67,963 of NZ_JADMOL010000003.1, forward strand.
CTTCGCGAACTGTTGCAAATACTTCCGGAAGCAATTGATCAAGTGTATCTCCTTTTTCCAAACGAGCACGGAATTCATCCGTCTTCGCCTTTAGCTGCTCATCTGTAAGCTTAACGAAATCAGGCTCTAAGCCGTTGATCAGCTCAACGGTCTTCATGTAGCGCTTGATCTCGCGTTCATTTGCATCACCAAATATCTTTTTAACTAGACCTAGCATAGTTAACCCCTTTCGTACAGCGCAATAACTTCGTACCTTTTATCTAAAGCCTCATCTTGCTTCTCCCAGTCATCAGATGAAGTGCTTGTCCGTGACTATGTTTTGAAATAAATTGTAACAGTTTCATGGGACAGTCGCAACCGCTGATATCACAGGCAGACTATCACCCAGTCTATACTTCGATCTATATTATACACCATATATACGCTAAAAGAGCCTATTCCGTTGTGGAAATAGGCTCTGTTCATTATATGGAATTGTATACAGTCTCTGCTAGGGGTTCAAGGCTATTCTTGTTCGATTAAGCCGTAGCGGCCGTCTTGGCGACGATATACGACGTTCACTTCGCGAGTCTCAGCGTCCTTGAATACGTAGAAATCATGTCCGAGCAAATCCATTTGGAGAATCGCTTCTTCTACGTCCATTGGCTTAAAGGTAAAGCGTTTCGTACGAACCAGTTCAAGCTCGTCTTCATCGATAGCAGCACCTGCAGGTACTGGCTCCTCTGCGAAGAACTTGCGGGAATCATCGTAACGGAACTTGCGATTGACCTTCGTCTTATGCTTGCGAATCTGACGTTCCAGCTTATCTACAACCGCATCCACCGATGCGTACATGTCTCTGCTGGCATCCTCTGCACGAAGGATCAGTCCTGGCAGTAGGATCGTAACCTCTACACGATGTCTATCCTTTGTTACACTTAACGTTACATTCACATCAGAGGTTGGGGGAGCTTCAAAATAGCGTTCAAGTCGATCCAGTTTCTTCTCCACGTGGTCGCGAAGAGCTTCTGTCACTTCAATATTTTGGCCTCGAATGCTGAATTTCATAGGGCACTCCTCCTTTGATTAATTCCATTATACCATAGCCACAAGATCGAATTCAAAGTCCCTTTATGTACGATATGTGTACTAGAGGAGTTGTATGTAGCATCTTGTGTGTACGTATCATTACCCTGAATATTTGCATTCAAACCATTTTAATAGGTAGAAATTTTTTCATGCCGCTGTATCGATAACTGAATCAATTCTTCTTCGAAATCAATAGAGAATAAATGCTGTTTGGTATGTAAAGTATGTGGCACTAGTCGTAATTCATTTAACGTAGAGAACCGATGTGTTTTCATCACATAATCAAACAATTGTAGAAAATCAGCACCTAGACCATGATTCGTTGAAGTAAATATTTGTCCATCAATACTATTATCATCAATAAGGATGTGCCGTGCTTTATTTATGCTTTTAATAAATGATGTCTTATCTTCTACGGGAACCATAGCATCGTTTGTTCCATTGAAGCTGATAATTGAACATTGATTCGAGAACTTCTTGTATAAGTTCGGTAGATATAATATTTCATTTTCAGGCGACGTTTCGTTTGATATTAAATAATGGAAACGAATAACTTTCCCATCGGCCAATGGAAGAATACGATCGGAAATCATGTATATAGGATAAAGGTATGAAGAGTTGTCAATCAATAACTTAAACAACTGTGGGGCAAACGCATTGCATAAGTAACTTAGATATGCTCCATGGGATTGTCCATAAAGAATAATCCTTCCATAATGAATAGGTAAATTCTTGTTTTTCATAATCTGAATAACAATCAATACAGCCGTAATGTTATCTAACGCCTGCATAAATGACATATCATTAAAATTATCCAACGATTCTTCATGGATCAGTTCTGTCTGCATAAACTCCTGTCCAAAGTAATGACATTGGACAACAATTAAGTTGTGCTTATCAGCAAAACGATCTCGCATCTTTTTGTACACATTAGAGTTCACGTTTCCACCGTAACCAGGAATTAATAACAAAATGCCCGTATCTTTTCCCACACCTTTAGAAGGGGTTGAAAAATGTATAGTAAACTCCCTTGCGTTATTGTTATAGATGTTGTGGTGACTCTGAATGGAGAATTCATAATGGTCTGCCATTACCCTGCCTCCTTAAAATAAAAATAAAAACCCCCAGCGAAAGCTGAGGGTTAGCTAATCGAAATCATATAAAATACGGCGATTGCCGGTATAATTACAATTTGATTACGTTAGCAGCTTGTGGTCCGCGAGCGCCTTCCACGATATCAAATTCTACAGCTTGGCCTTCTTCCAAAGTTTTGAATCCTTCGGATTGGATAGCGGAGAAGTGAACGAATACGTCGTTACCTTCTGCAGTTTCGATGAAGCCGTAACCTTTTTCTGCGTTGAACCATTTAACTTTACCTTGCATGTAAATACATCCCTTCATCTTCAAATCCGTGAGGTATGGCCCTCACAATTTCGACTATATCACCCGCTGGAAGCGGTGTCAATGTTAATATTGGAAAAAAAATATTTTTCGACAAAACCGCTCCTAGACAGACATTACTAGACATTTTTAGCTTTTTTGATAATTTAATTATAGTAATTTTTGCGTTTGAAATAGTGCCTGCAAATATTTATATATTATCCTCAGATACATTACTAGGAGCGCAAGAAATTCATCGATAAATATTATATTTATTTTGTATATCCTTTCACATCATGAGACGAATATTATCGTATATATCTTTATATCCCTGATCATCATTCAGAATTTTTTTATGAATGTACTCCATCCACTCAAAATCTTCTTCACTATCTATATCTAACACTAATGTATCTTTCATCTCAACTATTCCACATTTACCATCAAACAGATAGTTGTTACGTTCCAAAAAACCAGGAGAATAAGCATATATTGAGGCGTTCATATCAAAAGATTGTGGGGTTTGTTGTCTAGCCGTGTATCTTGATTGTTTTATAAGGCTGACTGCTCCCCTATCCTCCTCAACCATATTAAAATACGGACTTCTTCTCGATTTAACAACTGTAAAAATGACATCAAATTCCGGATGTTTTTTTTTTGCTTCAATTACATTCTTTATATCAATTACAGTCCGTATAGGAGATGTAATGTCCAAGTCCACTACCATATCATAGTTTAGAGCTGTCAACTCTCTAACTCGCAAATAGGTGTCCTTGATGACATTAAACTTTGAAACATGGTCACCAGCCAAAGACTCATCTCGTTCAACAGTTATAGATTCTTTTATTACTCCTGATAATTGAGCTAACTCATAACTGTCTGAGTTTACTGCCACATCAAAATGATCTGTACTATTCTTTTTCGATAATTGGATAGCTGAAAATGTATATAAGGCCAAGGGGTATCCATTCATGGTCCTAACAATTTTGTTTTTTACTCCTTTAGAACCTCTTCTGCCACATACCGTGAAGAGTATATTCATGTGTTAATCTCCCCTTTAGCAAGCTTCAACACATCAATCGCATTGTTTAGATCATTCCAATTGTCTTGACAATGTATCACTTGTTCTATGAAATACTTCATTTCTTCTATGTACATTTCATTAACGTCCCTTTTCATGTCCACAATCTGTCCGTACCTTTGTGAAGACAAAGTATCATTAAGCAAGTCACAAACGACAAGATCATCATTTGTTATAATCTCTATTTTTCTTTGTGAGAAAACCCCAAAGTAATCCAAGTGGACCTCGATAACTTTATCCTCGTATTCTAAAAGATAGAGTGCAAGATCGTTACTTTCAATAGAAAGGTCTGATGTTTTCAAAAGAAGATGCTTCTTTTGTTTTGGAAAGCCGAATAACCACGTTACATAATCAAGCTCGTGAATGCAATCCAACTCTACCCCTCCGCCAAGTTCTCGGGAAGCTGAGTAACTTTTTCTATAGTCTCCTTTACGCCAAGTCGGCAAATAAGAAGAACACATTATTCTAGCAGAATAAATTCTTTTGTCCTCTAAGTAAGTCTTTAAGTAACTCATGATTGGCTTGTATCTCAATGGTGCTGCAACATATACTTTACTAGGGTCTATCGAAGTATTAACTCGATAGTTGGGGTGATCGAATACCGGTTTCTCTATAAAGAAAAATTTCGATTTCTCATTCATTAGATTCAACGTTTCAAAATGGATAGCTGTTGGATTCGTTATAAAAGTAGCATCATAATGATCATTAATTTGATCGCATTCAAATATACATTTATCTAAACCCTCTATTTTTTCATCTGTAGCCTTTGTTCGGTAAGCATGAACTTCCAAATCAACACTATTTTCGCGATATAGCGTGATTAAATTTTGCAAGTGTCTTTTCCCAATCGAACCTAGCCCGAAAAAAATAACCTTCACACTATAGTTCTCCTTCTATTCGATCAATAATTTGCAGTATCTCCCTGTCCTTTTCAAACGAATATCTTGGGGAAATAGATTTGGTCATAATCATCTCCCAAAATTCTTTAATCTCCTCATAATATGCATCTTCAATAATGGATTTTGAGTATGCGTTATCTTTCATGTATCGTTCATATAAACATATAGGTTCCATCTGATTAATGTTGTCATTCCAAACTTCTAATCCTAAAGGCGACCCGTCCCAATGAATTTGAAGTTCCTCGCCTATAATTTGGAAATCTCTTCTTGCAACTCTTGAAACCACATCAATATTAACACTACCAACAATTCCATTTCTATGCCTTATTATTACGCTGTAGTAATCTGGATAATCGATATCCAGACTAGTCAACTCGCTCTTTTCAACATGAAAGCTCTCAATATCCCCGAAGACATCAACTAACCAAGGAAGTTCAATAGCAAATATCTCTCTACATCCATTGGTTCTTTTATTAGAGATGAAGAAATCCTGATATGATTCCCATGGATGCCAATCTTTAAGATACTGACCAACATGATATCTATAGGATATTTTCTTATTGCTCGCATCAACTAGTGATCCTATATATTGCACTTCCTTGCGGTATAGCATAGTAGAAGATAAGAATAGCACTTTTTCTTGCTCCTGTGCTATTTGCATCACTTCAGCATAGTAGTTATGCAGCAAATTAATCTCGGTAAATATATGTGAAGAATAAGTTAGTGCTTCTTTAATTATTTCTTCATGACTTAAAGGAGATGTACATACCATTACAGCATCAGCAATAGTATAATTGAACAATTCGGATAATGTACTATATGTACTGATTCCGAATAGACTGGCCACTTCAGATCTTCGATCTTCCCTTAGATCTATACCGAATATATTTATATTTGATAAGTATTGTTTTACTAGTCCTATCCTTCTCTTTCCCATAGAGCCTAGCCCTACAACCGCAATGTTCACAATCTTCTTCCCCTCATTTGCCTGAGATATAAGTAATTAAATAATGCCTGCTTCAACATCAACATTTGCTTTTTTAAAATCGTCCATCTTCCCTATATCAATCCAATACTCTCTTATTGGAAATACTGCGGTTTCTTCTTTACGAATAATAAGTTCATTAAATAGCTCTGGCATATCATAGTATTTGTCCTTGGGTATGTATTCCAGTGCATTTGGATGCAGAACGTATAGACCTCCATTAATAAAGAAACGCTGCTTAGGTTTCTCCTCAATAGATAGAAGCTTATGTTCGTTAACGGTAACAACTCCATAAGGTATTTGATACTCATGTTCTCTCACACACATTGTACCCATTGATTTATGCTGTATATGATACTCAAGCAGCTGTTCGAAGTTAACTTTTGTAAGTAAATCGCCATTCATAACGAAAAATGACTCGGTTAAGTTTTTCTCTTTTAAATAGCTTAAAGCGCCCGCTGTGCCTAGTCGTTGTGTTTCGTGTATATACTCTATCTCAGCGCCCCATTTTGAACCGTTTCCAAAGTATTCTTCGATCATTTCAGCGTGGTAATTTACAGAAATGAAAAATTTATAATATCCAAACTCAATAAAGTTCTCAATGATCATTTCTAATATGGGCTTCTCACCAAGCTTTAAAAGTGGTTTTGGGCAGTTTTCAGTTAACGGTCGTAATCTTGTCCCCAAACCACCTGCCATTAATACTACTGGATTCGTATATAATCGTTTCTCATAAAATTGATCTAGATGATCCACCCGAATAACTTGATTGTCTTCATTTAATATCGGGATCTGCTTCAATCGTTTCTTTTTCATTTTATTGAAAATACTCTCCCGATTATCTCCAATACGAGCCGTGACAGGATTCCGGTTCATAATATCCGTTACTGGGTTTTGCAGGGAGATCCCTTTTAATATTCCTCTTCTAATATCACCATCTGTTATGGTGCCTAGGAGATGGAAGGAAGAATCAACGACAATAGCAATTTGTAATCCCGTTGAGTCTATCCTCTCAATAACTTGAAGCACCGTTAATTCAGAACTGACCATAACCCTCTTCCAATCAGTCATTACTTCACCTCCCTAGCAGGAACCCCTATGACTTTTTTACAGGCTTGGACAGAATTCACAACAACTGCTCCTGCCCCAACAATAGACCCGTTCCCCACACTCAATTGCTGAATAATTGTTGCACCTGCTCCGATTAGACAGGATGATCCAATATGTACCGAACCACACAGGGTTACGCCTGGAGCAATATGAGAATGACTTTCTATAATACAATCATGGTCAACAATTGCTCCTGTGTTAATAATTACATTGTCCGATATCATTGTTCCCGCTTGTATGACAGCACCAGCCATCACTTGAACTCCTTTTCCGTAGGAGGCGCTGGGTGAAATCGTAGCACTTTTATGAACTACTGATCTAAACGTATAACCCTTATCGCTAAATTCCTTATATATTCGATCTCTAATAGACTCATTTGAGATTTTCCCTACTCCTAAAACAAGATCAATATCTTCTGGTAAGTATGAATATATAATCGTATCATCACCCAGATAGTTTAGATCTTTTAATTTAGACTCATGATGAAACGGATCAGTGTAACCTAATAGATAAATATTTTGCTGCATTAAAATGTCATAAAGCACCTTGGCATGTCCGCCACTTCCTAAAATGATAACCGGCTTACTCATCCCATCACCTTTTTTATACTGATCGTCGTCTTACAAAACTTCATCTTTGTTATAATTACGGTCGGCTGGCGTCCCCAACAAATCCCAATATAGCATTGGAGATTTACCTGTACCTGGCCTTTTTGTTGTTAAATTATCCAATGTCCAAACATCACCTTTTCGGACACTTTTGGAGGCAACAAGGCTTTTTCTAGCCACTTCGATATTTTTGTACTCCGATTTAGAAGGTACCTTAATACCGCTACCTAGGGCTTGCTCAACTTGACGGATAGATAACACAAGGTCTTTTAGCTCACAAGGAGTCAGCGATGCTTGATGATCTGGTCCAGGGAGATTTTTATCCAAAGTAAAATGTTTTTCAATAATGGTAGCCCCTAAGGCGATTGAAGCCACAGACACTGCAATTCCAGGAGTATGATCTGAGAGACCAGTAGCTAATTGAAAACAGTTTTTCAATGTCGAAATTGCTTTTAAATTCACTTCGTTGAACGGAGTAGGATATTCTGTCGTACAATGCAGCAAAGAAACTTTTTGTTTCAGGATATCCTGCCCTTCTTGCGATCTATAAAATTGTTTGATATTAGATTCTGAGGACGGAGGATCGAGGTGCATATATCCATATGCTAATATACCTAGCGCCTCTTCTATTTCACCTAAAGTGCTCATTCCAGTTGATAGAATAACAGGTACCCCAAATCGAGCTATCTCATACAAAAAGGGGGCATTTGTAAGATCCCCTGAGGAGATTTTTAATTTCTTCAATCCACAATCATTTACTAAGAAATTTAGACTTTTATGATCAAATGGGGTTGATAAAAATTCAATCCCTTCATAGGAACACAGTTCCATTAATTCATAATGAGCCTTTTCAGATAATTCCAGTTTTTTCAGCATGCTATATTGAGTATCATCACCGGATGTTTTTTTCTGATATTCTGCTTTTGAGGCTTGCTTTGTTACTAATTGATCGGCTTTAAATGTCTGAAATTTTATTGCATTTACACCAGCTTGAGCAGCATTGCACACAAGCTCCTTAGCCATGTCAATAGAACCGTTATGATTAACTCCCGCTTCGGCGATAATATATACTGATTTACTCATAAAGCTACACCTTTCCCAAATCATAAAATGTCTTCGTTGTTCCATGGCTTAGATCTAATGCTTTTAAAGAGTCTTTTATACGGCCCGACGCATTCCCGATACCATAGACAGACTCAACACAATTTAGCTTTTGCTGAAATTCTGGAGAGATAGCTATTCTTATTGCGTTGGTAATGGATTCCGTAGTCTCCTTGCAATCAATCACGGAGTCACTTCTCAATCTTCCTTTTTGCCGATCCCCGATATTTACCGTTGCAACCCGAATTGCAGGTGCTTCTATAATGCCACTGGACGAATTCCCTATAACAGCAGCGGCATTCTTCATAGCACTTAAATATCTCGACTGACCTAGAGATGTATGCAAGTATACCCGTTCTGTATTAGCGTCCTTATACTTCTCTAGCTGAGAAATTAGCGTTCTTCCTCCTGGGTCAGCATTTGGTTTTGTAATCAATACATTATAATCAGGAAACTCATCTAACGAGGATAACAATTCGCCCAAACACAAAACGGGATCTTTTACCCCCAAAGTCACTGGATGATAGGTTATAAGAAAGTAAGGCTTATCTAAAGGGAAATTGAGCTGCATAGACAATTCTTTTCTAGATAAAGTAGGAGTTTTAGAAATATGATCTAGTCCAGGCGCACCGTAATTAAATACTCGTTCTGGGTGTTCACCCAATTGGATGACACGATTCCTGTACTCTTCACAAGCAGTGTAATGAACATATGCCATTTTTGTAATGCTGTGTCGAATAGCCTCATCAATTGCACCTTCGGTTACTTCTCCTCCGTACAAGTGAGCAATAGGGATTTTAGCGAACATTGCTGCCTGAGCAGCAGCTAATGTCTCGAATCGATCACCTGTTAACACAACAATATCAGGTTCCAAATAATTAAACGCTTCTGCAAAACCAATTACACCTAATCCTACAGATTGGCTCATAGCTTTTGTTGTGTCACTTGAAAGCAACATATCTACTCTCCAATCTATCGCAAAACCATCTTTCTCAATAACTTTGTACGTATTACCAAACTCAGGCGACAAATGCATACCTGTTACAATCACTTGTAGTTTCAATTCCGGATCATCTTGAATTTCTCGGAGAAGCCAGTAGATCAATCCATAGTCTGCTCTAGTTCCAGTGACCACTGCTATCCTGCGCATATATCAATGACCTCCAGATAAGGAAGGACTGCTTGGAATATTTATAATTTGATATTGTAACTGCTCAGTTCGCATCAAAGGCATGCTCGGCATATCTTGATACATCGGAAGCAGATGAAGTGGCGTCCATACAGGTCTAGTCATTAAACCATTTGAATTCGTTAATTCTAGTACTTCATCCAGGAGCAGTTTATTAGGTTGATCTAAAATTATTGCATTTAACCAACAATTACTTCGCACTCCCGCTTTTTCTTCAAAAAGCTGCACACCTTCAACAGATTTAAACTCTTGTACATATTTTTTATACAAAACTCTCTTCTTCTTAACAAATGTATCAATCTGTTCTAACTGTGCACAGCCTAACGCCGCATTCAAATTAGGCATTCGATAGTTGTACCCAACCTCATCATGCATAAATGCCCACTTGTGTGGCAGTTTAGCCGTTGTTGTTAAATGCTTTGCTTTTCTTGCAATCTCAGTATTATTTGTAACAATGGCTCCTCCACCACCTGTGGTAGCAACCTTATTTCCATTAAAACTAATCGCTCCAAGCAAGCCCATTGATCCAGCATGTTGATTTTTATAGGTAGACCCTAATGACTCAGCGGCATCTTCAATACAGACTAGCCCGTAACGTTGGCATACTTCCAATAATGGGTCCATATCAACAGGATGCCCGAAGGTATGCATCGGAACAACTGCCCTTATTATCCTTCCCGTAATGCGATTTATGGTTTGTCCATCTTTATGATACGAAATATCATTCAAGTATTGCTCTAATAAGTTCGGATCAATGCCTAATGACTCTGTGCTAACCTCAATAAAATGGGGTACAGCCCCACAATAAGCTACAGCATTAGCAGTGGCAACAAAAGTAACAGAGGGAATAAGTACTTCCTCTTTAGATTTAACTCCAGCTAATAATAAACTGATATGCAATGCGGCAGTTCCATTTACTACTGCAACTGCATGCTTTACGCCTATATAATCAGCTAATTCACGTTCAAATCGATCCACATATGAACCTACTGATGAAACCCAGCCCTCATCTATGCATTCTTTTACGTAGACCCACTCATTTCCGGCAAACGTAGGCTCGTGAAGTGGTACAAAAGATTCATGATCACCGATAACACGTTCAATTGTTTTTAAAATCTGATTTGACGTAAGATTCAAAGTCGTCATCCCAATTCTATATATTATAAAGATCTGTCTTATATCGACTCAAATTATCTGGCTTAGTAAACCACTCAATGGTTTTCTCTAAACCTTTGCGCAGACCTTCTGTACCTGAATACAAAGGTTCCCATGCAAGCAAATTCTTAGCTTTCGAATGATCTGCCCATAACCTCTCCACTTCACTCTTTTCAGGTCTTTTCCTATCATCAGAAGATACAATACTCACTGACTTGTTCATTAGTTCAGCAATCATACTTACTGTATCTCCAATACTTATCTCGTAGTTACTCCCAATATTAATCTCTTCCCCAATTGAATTCGCTGATTCCAACATAGCAATAAAGCCCCGCACAGTATCTTCAATATAGTTGAAATCCCGAGTGGGATGAAGAGATCCTAATTGTATAGATTCTTTACCAGAAGCAATTTGTGTAATTACAGTTGGAATAATTGCTCTAGCTGATTGTCTTGGACCATAGGTGTTAAACGGACGAATAATACTTACTGGGGTTTCAAACGACCGATAAAATGAGAGTGCCATTTGATCTGCACCAATCTTCGAAGCCGAATATGGTGACTGACCTTGCAAAGGATGTTTCTCATCTATTGGTACATATCTTGCGGTACCATACACTTCACTTGTAGAAGTGTGCACTAATTTACTAACTCCAAGATCACGAGCTGCTTGAAGAACGTTCAATGTACCTTTTATATTCGTGTCTACATAAGTATCCGGTGAATGATATGAATATGGGATAGCAATCAATGCAGCTAAATGAAGTACACGGTCACAATCTTCCATTGCTTTTCTAACACCATAAGGATCTCGAATATCACCACTAAACACTTCAAAATGCCCTCTAATATCTGCGGCACATTGATCCAACCATCCCCAAGTATTAAAAGAATTATATAGTACGAAAGCTTTGACATCATGCCCTTGACGAACAAGTGCTTCAGTTAAATGAGAGCCAATAAAACCATCTGCACCTGTAACAAGTATTTTTTTCGCTTGAGACATTTTCGTTCTCCTATCAATCAATTTCCATTTGTGTTCAATAAATTTTTATACCATTCGTAAGCCCTATATGGGCTAATATCGTTTAATCCCGTTAGTATTCTACCAGTATCACTTATTTTATCGAAGTATTTATTAGTTCTATACTGTGGATAATGGTCTTTCATATATTTCCTTATTTCGAATGCCTTAATGAATGGCGGCTTCTTAAACCTAGTAAAAACTAGATGGAGTGAATTCACATAATACAAATTTATAAAACTAAATTCAATCGCATCTCTAAACTGATCATATAAATCTCTAGATCTGAATTCTTCAAGTTTCATTTCTTCTATAGTTAGTCGATCAAAGTGATGCATGCTCTCAGTTGAAACAACTGTAGAATTAGAGTTAAAGAAATAGTAATAGTAAGCTTCATTTAAATGATAGTAGTTTTTTGCATATAAAAATACCATTGGTACCCATAGATTGTCTTCATAAAACAAATGTTCAGGAAACCACAATTTATTATCAATGATCAGACTTTTCTTATAAATTTTGCTACATATTGCAGCTGAGGCGCCTTCGATTAATATTGTCTCTTTTTTCCTATAATCTAACTTTCCTGTTATAGAAGAAAGGTCCCTCCATAAAAATGGGAAATACTTATTTTCACTAATCGCTCGATAACAATTACAACTCACAATATCGGCATTGTTTTGTTTAGCAGTTAAATACAACTGTTCGTACATGTCCGAGGCTATCCAATCGTCGCTATCCACGAACCCAATATACTCACCAGTTGCAACCTTCATTCCTAAATTCCTTGCGCCACCTTGCTTAAGGTTTATTTCTGAATCAATAACAATCACATTATCAGGATATCTACGTTCATAATCCTTTAAGATATCGATACTACGGTCAGTTGATGCATCGTTAACAAGTATTATCTCGATATCAGTCAAAGATTGATTTAATATTGAATCTACACATCTTTTCAGATAATGCTCTGAGTTAAAAACAGGCACAACTATACTTATTTTTGGCATACGAATCATTCCTTAGTAAATTTCAAACATTTAAATTAGTTGATTTCATTATTCCAATTGGAATTAACCTCTTCTAGCATCCCCTCTAAAATCACTATAAAAGTAAATACTTGTTTAATAAACGGAGAAATGTATCGATCAACCATCTGAAGTTTACTTGAGATGTTTTCTTCAGTTGCAAGCATCTTAAAGTTTCTTTGATGAGCATTAATACTGGCATTCAACCCAATGATTCCATACCTTTTAAAGATTTCATTATCCCACAACTGGCTCCACCATTTATTAATTATTTTGAATTGCTTATCCTGATCCTTCACATTTTTGTACTGGATGCCAGATTTGCTAATCTCATCTTGAAGTTTTGTTATAATAAATTTAAGTTTGCTAATACCATTTTTGTCTGATTCCAGTTTTAATTTCATATTGCTATCAGACTTATAATGTACTGCTTTTACTTCCTCAAAAATTCTTTTAACCCAATGATCTTGTTGTTTCGGTAAGTTGTGTAGATTTAAGTCGCATAGTTTTTTGAAAGTTGTGTTATCTATTGCTGCTCCATGCTGGGAAGAATTCATAAACAATATATCGGGATATTCACTCAGAAGTCTTCCGATATCTTGTAATGTTGCTTGCATAACACTATTGGAATTATTGTACATGCCATAAACATTTACAACTTTACGGTTCGACTCTCTTAATGTTTTGTTAATCTGCTCTTTAGTTGCATGTTCAACACCACTCGCATAATATTCTTCATTAGGAAAAGATAAGTCTTGACCTGTAAAGATAACTTGGGAGCAGCCTAAGTATGCTGCTAATTGTATCCCTAATCCAGTTACACTATAATTCATTCTAAATATCGGGCAAGTATTATTTTCTCCTACATAATAGGGAGTTATCGTATCGGTATTAAGTATAGCGTAAGATAGATATTTATTCTTTGCCGATAATATTTCTGGATGAACCGTAGTACCGAATACAATTGGAATATCTGTTGTATTTATATGACTAAAAGCTTTCAAGTTGGCAGTAGTTGCATCCATGGATACAATTATATCTGGCTCTATATTTGCTCTAAGCAATGCTTGAGTACTAGTCCCTGCAGCTATTATTAGCACTTTATTTTTTAATTCTTTAATTAGTTCAATATCATACTTTAACGAAGGCCCAGACCCAATAATAATGCAGGGGACACTCTTGAACTTCCCTTTGAAATGTTGTAAACCTGGCGATTTATCTACATATCTGAGATTATTTAGTATATTAAAGATCCACAATTTAGAATAAGAATGTAATGTAGATATGTTTGTTCTTTCTTGTACTACTAATTCTGTTAATACACTGTTCAGTTCATTTAATTCCTGACTATAGATTTGCTGATAACTAGGGACTATAAGTTGTATGAATGAGTCTTTAGCTTGAGTTAGCATAAATTTAATAAAATTTATACGAGTTAATTCATCATCTCCTACAGCAAGAGTTGCAATATTTTTGCGACCTAATACATTAGTCAAATCATTTACGTTAATAGCAGTAGAAAAAATATACCTATCAGGTTCATATACATAGTATTTCTTATCCGGATATCTGTTTTGTAAAGCTTCGAGATGATGTCCAAAGCCTAACCCGTAAACAAATACACACTCGCTATCTTTCACTTTATCTTCAATTACTTTTAGCCATCTTTCGATTTCGTTCTTTAAGTTATATCTACTATATAGATAATACTCCCTTTTCTCTTTCGAAATCTTCATATTTGTACTGCCATCATTATTCATGACACATTGATAATGAGTCGGTATATATTTTTCTTCAACAACAACAGAATTTAGATTTGGATATTCCTTATCTAAAAAATTATTGTTGATATCCTTTATATTCAACCAACTCACCTACTTCCTTGGTATCTTGTTCAAGCTGCTCTAAAAGTGGTAGTAACTCATAAATAAAGATATCACCAAAAGCAACAAAATTATTAAACTCTAATTCATTGGACATCGCATCAACACTCGTCATAAAATGTCCAACAAACTGATTAAATGTCTCATGCAATTTTTCTAATTCTGGAATATCTTTAGTTAAATATTGTGCAAATTCGGAAGCTTGCCCAATCCATTGAATACTTGTTACCATAGTAGAAATCGAATTATGAATTTGCTCATTATCATCTCCATACAATGGTTGTACTAATTCATTTGCATTCGCCAAAAGCCTTGGCAAATACGAATTAAATTCTTCCACTGTATTAAATATCGCTTTCTGATGGGTAATCGTACTTATCTTCACTTCTACTATTTGTTCAAACTGATCAATTAATATCTGTTCATAATTGCTGTAATATGCTAGTCCATCAATATGTATACAATAGATTAAACTATTATTCATGTATATTTCCTTCGTAAACCTCACCCAAAAAATGTTTAATTCTTCTACATTATTAATTTCAATTTTATTTAATGCTTTATCAACAACTATCAACATTATTATATCCTCCACATTTTCATCTTATATATATTATCGGTGTCTATTAAAGCATAATGAAGTCACAACACATCAATGGAATGTATAACATAAAAAAGACCGCACCTTTAAAAGGTAACGGTCTTCATCCTCATAGAACTTTCTAATTATCCAAGTAATTTTAGAACGTTTTGTGGCATGGAGTTAGCTTGTGCCAGCATGGAAGTACCTGCTTGAACCAAGATTTGGTTACGAGTGAAGTCTGTCATTTCTTTTGCCATATCCGCATTACGGATACGGGACTCAGATGCGGACAAGTTCTCAGCAGTAACGCCAAGGTTATTGATTGTATGCTCAAGACGGTTTTGAACAGCACCAAAGTCTGCGCGTTGTGCAGAAACTGAATTAATAGCATTTTCAATGACTTTAATTGCTTCGGATGCACCTGTAGCAGTTGACAAGCTAATATCAGTCAACTTACCACCTGTTGTAGAAGTCACACCGGAAGCATTGGTTACACTAACTCCACCCAAATCATCTGTTTTCATAGATACTAAATTAGCAGCCAACTTCGTACCACCATCAACACCAATTTGGAAGGATACGCTACCAGAAGCATTCAACAAGTTCGTTCCATTGAAGTTCGTCGTATCTGCAATGTTGTTGATCTCAGAAAGCAATGCGTCTACTTCTTTTTGAATGTTAGCGCGGTCAGTATCTTTATATGTACCGTTCGCTGATTGGTTCGCAAGTGTATTCAAACGTTGAAGCATGGAGTGAACCTCAGTCAAAGCACCCTCAGCTGTTTGAATCAAGGAAATACCATCTTGCGCGTTACGCATAGCTTGGTTCATACCGTTCATTTGGAAACGCATTTTTTCGGAGATTGCAAGACCTGCTGCATCGTCAGCGGCACGGTTGATACGGAAACCTGAAGACAATTTCTCCATTGTTTTGCTCATTGAGCTGCTATTCATGCCCAAGTTGCGGTGAGCGTTGATAGCACCAACGTTAGTGTTAATAAACATTGACATAATATTCATCCTCCATGATATAAATGATCTAGGCCACGTCCTTGCGACCTACTATATTTATCGAAAGATTCTATCCAAAACTTTATAGTGATCTTCGAAAATATTTATTTTTTTTCATCAAAATAGTAAGCTACCTGATCTGAACGCCCCATTCCGTAATAAGCGTTCATTACAGCTTGGCTCTGTCTTACTCCAACTACTTCTTTTGAAGTAGTTGTCTGTTTGGAATCAACCACATCCATCAATCGACGATGCATGCTCATTAATTCCTGCAAGCATTCTACGTCCTGCTGATTCGGTTGGTCACCTGTGTCATCTAGTTTGCCAATAACACTTTCTATACATGACCATTGATAAACATATTGCTGAAAGGCCTCTTCATTCCATTGATCCGATTGCTCAACCGTTAAAAGCTGTTGTCGTGTCAATTCCAACAGCACTTCGTAGTATTTCCCGCGGCTCGATGACTCAGATTTATGCATAGGCTTGACCTGCATTCACTTCTTTACCAATCTGTTCCCACGCCTCTTTAATAGATTCTAGCATTTCAAGAACGATCATTAAGGGCTCAGAATTTTTTTTCATATTGGCCTGCATCATCTGATCAATCATGTAGAGATATAAGTTTTTTAGATTGGATGCAATTTCGCCGCCTTGCTGTTCATTTAATGAAGAGATCAGTTCATATACGATGTCCTGTGCTTTTAACAAATGCTGATGACCTTGATTAGAATCACCTTCTTCTAGAGCTTTGGCAGCTTGCTTTACAAAACGAATTGCACCGTTATAGAGCATTAAAATTAAGCGGTGAGGAGATGCCGTCTCATATTTATTCTTCTGATAGGCTTGATAACCTTTTGCTGCTGCGGGATTCATGAGATCATCTCCTCTATTTATTCGATGCATTAAGACTTGCTAATTGAGTGTTCAACCAATTTGATTGCCCTTGTAACTGTCCCATTGCAAGTTCCATGGCTGTAAATTGCTTCTTAAGTAGCTTCTCTTTATTTTGAAGGCGAACTTCCATATTCTCCATCGCAGTTGTTACAAAAGAAATCTCCGAATCGTATCCTTTAATACGAGAATTAAGAATACCGTTAGCAGAGCTTGTCCAAATTTGAACTTTGTCAGAAATCGTTTGTGCTATCCCTTTATTTCCACCTTTGCTCCCATCATAATTAAACAGAGCTGTCAATTTATCAGGATACTGTTCTAATTTCTCTTTGAATACTTTTTCATCTAGAACAAGTTGACCATCCATTTCAGAACCTTTTTTTCCTTTGTCCATCTCAATACCAAATTCTGCAAGCAACGACGTATTACCATCTGGCCCGACAAGCCCAGTTACCCAATCTGTGAGTTCCATATCTAATGAACGCAAAGTAGAATCACCCTGGAGAGGTTTTTCCTTCCCTGTATTGTCACGTATCATCTTACGAACTTCATTAAAGGCATCAATGAATTTTTTTACTTGTTCTACAACTTTATCTGCATCTTTTGCAACCGTAACCATTGAGGAAGATCCTTCTTTAAGTGCTGTAATGGTCACGCCTTCGATAACACCCTTTATTTCGTTTGAAGCACTTTCTATATCGAGTCCATTAACGGAAATCTTGGCATTCTCTGCAGCCTGCACCTGATGGGAAGGATCAGATAGATCATTCCACAAACCAGCCGCTTTAAAGCCGCTAAGCTTAGGACCATTAGTAGAATTAATTGCATGATCTGTTCCTGTTCGAGTAGACGTAAGAACCAATGTCTTCTCACCCGTTTTTGTTTCCACTACAGAAGCTGACACATTTTTAGAATTCTTATTTATATCATTTTTTAGATTTTCAAGAATTTCAAAGTTAGAACTGCCCTTCAACTCAATCTCTTGACCATCTACGGTTACCTTTGATCCAACTGCAAGCTGTTGACCTTTTCCATCATTCGTAAAACCAAAAGATTTTACAACATGGCTCTTTGCTAAATTGTTAATTACAACATTGTAATTCCCTGTAGAAGCCGTAGATGTGCCCGATACCTTTGCAGCGGTTTCATCAGAACTTTTAACAGAAGATAAGTTGAAATTGCTACCTAATGTTAAATCTGAAGCTACTGTTTTTAAAGTATTCATCTTCGTATTTAACGTTCGAAAGAAGGTCTGTGAGTCTCCAAGATCTTTTTTCTTCGTTTCAAGATTTTTATATGGAATCCTCTCAAGCTGCATTAGCTGGCTAATCATCGAATCCGTATTGATGCCCGATACAAGACCAGATACACTAAATCCCATTTGCTGCACCACCCTTTTTTTACAATATGTTTTCTCTGAATCTACACCTTTTCATCTAAGAACATGCCAACCATTTCCTTAATCTTGACAGACAATTCTAGAAGATATTCAGGAGGCGAGGTAGCGATTACCTCTTTTGAAGCGCGATCAAGAAGCTCGACGATGATTTGTTCCGCCTCATCATGGTATTTCAAACGAATTTCAGTACCCGAGGTTTTGATCGTTTGATTGAGTTGATTAAAAGCAAGGTCTAGCTGCTTTCGCTCCATTTCCGTAACTTGGCTCATGTCTATAGAACCTAGGCGTGGCAACATCATACCAATATTACCTGCATTCAGATTCTTCGGCAGAATCGCTTTGCTCCGATTTAGATGCACATCAAGCCCATTAGGCTGCAACCGATGAACCTCTCTCACCATTTCACACCTCTATTGAACATATATGATGAATAGTCTATTTACTTTTAAAATTCTTCAAGAGTTGGTCTAGTTGTATTTTATCTATATGGGCTGCACCTGCAGCATTTTCTTCGGCAATACTTTGATGAAGCTCTTTCCGCATGATCTGGACATCTTTAGGCGCATTGAACCCAAGTTTTACAAAATCGCCCTCCACACCTAAGACAACCACCTCAACGTCATCGCCGATCATAATCTTTTCTCCAACTTTACGTTTAAGTACGAGCAGGGTGATCGCCTCCCTTATTCAGCAGATAGCGAAGGGGTACCTGTTGATCATGGATCACGTACTGGCAGCCTTTCTGAGCAGCAGGGTGAAGAAGAACTGGCGCTCGTAAGTTGACGCTGATTTCCCCCTCATGCATGTTGACGACCAACATCGTGATGGCATCCTCTGGGTGAATTAATTCAAGAAGTTCAGCAGTAGCTGCATCAATCTCGAAAGCATACCCCTCCACCTGATTTGCAGGAAGGAGAATGAAGCTTATTTCTTCCTCGATGCTATGAAGGATATAGAACGGCGTGTCCTCATATGGCAGCAAGGCAAAATCTCGCATCGCTTGAAAGCCAACCATCCCCTTTACGAAATGATATAGCTGATGCGATTCCGGTCTCAGCTCCCCATAAATGGAACTCTGAATCATGAGATGATCCTCATTCGTCATGTTCAACTCCGCACAACACCTTTCGTCTTAACTTCAATCTCGGGTGGGTAAATTCTTACATCGATTGATACACCAAACCTTGGCAAGGCTTCTAGCTGGACTTCCTTAGCGCCATTTCTCAAATAGCGCTCAAAAGCAAGCTGTCCTGGGGTCGCACTTCCTTTGGCAATATTACCAACACGATCCCCTTCTTGTGCTCGCTGTTGAATGCTCTCCCATCCTTTGCGGACTGCTTCTTGACTTAAGCTTTGCGTAAGAACTGAGGAAGGGAGAACACCTATTTCCTCCCAGACAGCCTCCCAATCCGCATCCATCTCAGCTGTGCGAGTGTGAATCTCAAGTTCTGCCGGCTCGTACTGAAAAGTTGGTGATTGTCTAATCTGTTGAAGGATACTTCCAATCTGCAAGGAGATCACCCTATTCCACTTGGAAATATAGTAATATTGGTTCTTGAATGCTTAACTAACGTTAATAAATCCGAATTAGCGGATAAAGTCAATTAACGATACCTGCATAATTCTTGCGCCAGTAGACAGTGCTGCCTGCAATACATTTTCTTGCTGTTTCAATTGAATAATAGCATCTGCCATATCTACGTCCGCGACTTCTGCACGCTGCTCATTAATACTAACTTTATCATCAGCAAGGCGATTCTCCATCAGCTCAAAACGATTCATTCGAGCACCAATCTCTGCCCATTGAGTAGAAATACGATCAGATGAATCATCGATCCCTTTCATACCTGCTGCAATCTTGTCTGTATTATTAGTCTTAAGACCATCAATGATATCGTCCATGACCTTAAACACGTTATCATTGGAGCCTGCTGCTCCAAAGACTAATTCACCCGTGATACTAACTGGCACAGCTACAGCTGGACTAACATTAAGCGTATATACGCCTGAATCTGTTGTATCATTCGCAGCATTTGCCGCTGTATACGGAGGCTGGTCTGTCTTCTGTCCGTTGAACAAATAACGGCCATTGTAGGAGCTATTGCCGATCATCACAATTTGCTCCTTCAGCTGCTCCATCTCAGCAGCGATTGCCTTTCGTGCATCATCGGGGGTTGTTCCTGTTGATGCTTGCTGAGCAAGTGTTCTTGCCCGCTTCAGCACATCATTCGCCTGCTGCATCAAGGAATCCATTGTACGGAGCATCCCGGTGCCCATGGAGGCATTTTGCACATATTCCTCGTTGCGGCTAAGTTCTGTATCGTATCTCATCTGATATCCGATTCCAACAGGGTTATCCCCTGGACGATGAATCTTTTGTCCAGAAGCCAGTTTATTTTGTCCATCTGTTAGATTGGCATTCAAATATCTCATATTCTTAAGCAGCTGCGTATTCTGCATCATTCCTGTTACACGCATGACGGCTCACCTTCTCCCATAGCGTTATCTGCCAACAAGGCCCATTTGGTTGATGACACGATCTAGCATCTCATCCACAGTTGTCATATTCCGAGCAGCTGCGTTATAAGCATGCTGGAACCGGATCATATCCGCCATTTCTTCATCTAGCGAGACACCACTGACGGATTGTCTTCTCATCATCACGTTATCAACCATATCCGTCTGAATCATGACATTTCGATTGGCATTGGCAGATGTTGTTCCAAGTTCTCCAACAAGCGCTCGATAATAATCATCAATCTTACCTGAAGACAATGAGGTGAGATTAGATGGGAAGGAGAACGAAGCATCTCTTAATGTTGCAAGGGCATGCGCGATCACGCTGTTCCCTTTTACAGTTGTGTTTGCACCGTTCACGACTTCATATCGGCCTGATGCAGCAATCATATTCGTATCAGCTACGATATCAGGATTTACTTGAATGTTGTCGATTGTAAAGTTGGTTGTTCCATCCGTCGTCGTAAAGAATGGAATGCCTGTTTGAGATGGATCTGACAAGGTATAGCCCAACTGATGCAGTCCGTTCAATCCGTTCACTGTAACTGTAGTAGGGTTAGCCAAGGTTGTCCCTGCTGGAATTGTCCCCTGACCATTTGGCAATACCAAGTCTTGAGAAGCGACATAGCCCGCTGGAAGCTCTACATCAACAGCTCCGTTAATCATCGTATCCAGCATGGCATTCATCTGATCGCGCATCTTCGTTACTTCATCTAGGGATAAAGCATAACCGTGAAGTTGACCTGCTGTTGCTGCATCGACAGAGGCAGCTGTAATTGGAGTAACGCCAGCGTCATCCAGTACCGTTGCACCTGCTGCATTGATCGTGATCTCACCATTAAATCCTTCCACAACCTGAACATCAATAATGGTTGATAATTGATCGATTAACAGATCGCGCTGATCACGAAAATCATTTGCGTTGTCCCCTGTTCCTTCTACTTTCTTAATCATATCCGTTAGATTCGCGATATTGTTCAGGATGTCATTCGCTTCGCTAACCTTCACGTTAATATTGTTATTAATATCATCTTCAAGCTTTGTCAGCGATTGACCGACATGCTTCATCATATCTGCCATGTTCGTTGCTGCCCCAATGACCTCCACCCGTGCACTTAGGAGAGAAGGATCTCGGTTCAGAACCTCCCAAGAATCCCAAAACTTATCCATTACACTCGCAAGTCCGTTTTCTGATGGCTCATTCAAAAAGCTTTCAATAGAGCGAATGGAATTATCGAGGATACTCCATGAGCCTAGGCTTTGATTTTCCCGGCGGAACTGCATATCAAGGAAAGAATCCCTGATTCGAGTAATACTGTCATATTGAACCCCTGTCCCAAGCTGCCCTGGCGCCGTAGAAGTATACATGCCGGGCATCTCTAGTGGATTCGTAGCAGATGCGCGCACACGCTGTCTGGTATATCCTTCAGTAGAAGCATTAGCAATATTATGGCCAAGCGTCTGCATCATTGTATTTTGAACAAACAACGCTCGTCTGCTTGTTTCTAGTCCATGAAAGGTAGACCTCATCTTGTCCCATCCTTTTCTACTTGCATGTCTGTAATCTTGTTCTTTAGTTGATTTGGTAATTATGAATATATTAGAATGCTGTATTTTCCTATCCTCGTGTATCAAGCTTGCCTGCAGGATAGTAAGCGTTTCTCGCATGGTCTGGACGCTTATAGAAGGCGTTATCCTCTGGGTGCTCCACCATCAGATCCAGCTGATAATTCGCAAATTGGAGCGATTGCTCCAGCAGCTGCTGATTATGATCATTCAATTGCTTCATTTGATGAAGCAGATCGTTAAGGCTTTGCTGCGCTTCTTTCAGAGCAAGCTTCTCTTCTGCATTAAATACGAGCTTAAGCAGTTCACTAATCGTCAGCTTTAATTGCGACTTAATTCCTTTGCTTCGTATGAACGCTTGTGATTGCTCAGAAAGAACATCCTCCGCTTCTTGAATTTTGCGCATAATTCCTTTTTCAGCAATCATAATTTTCATGAGCTCATTGATTTCATTTCGGATAATAATTTGAGTTTTCCTATGTCCTTGTTCCATCATCTGCTCATAGCATTGCTCCAACTGCTTCAGCGTAGCAATGATTGGCTGCACACTCATTCTGATCACCTTCTTATGGGCATCCCTGCCGCTCATTCGTTATCTCAAAGCTGGCCTTCATCACTTACTGCTTCGGTCGGAAATAAGGCAGCAGTTTCTCAGCGATCTTATCGGCATCCACTCTATATGTGCCTGTGGATACCGCATGCTTCAGCTCCTGAATTCGTTCCGCTCTTGCCGGATCTTGCGCCTTCTGGGCATTCAGCATTTCCTTAGCCTCTTGAGAAATGCTCACTTCATCCTTCTTCACTGGTGCTTTCCCCGCTCTATGCATAGCTTGCTGCGTTTGATATTGCGAAACCGCATTAATTCGCTGTGTATCATTAATTTTCATCGTGAATCACCTCGTTCCACAGTTAGAAGATCTCTCTCTTCTACTGTCCCTCTTTCTTGCATAAAAAAAACCGATAACCTTTACTAAGATTATCGGACAAGCCTACGTGATTATTTAGTTTTCCCTTTGAAAAAGAGAGAATGTTTCACAATTATTTCCATGCGTGATATAAAAAGACGATTTGCATTAGATCCACAATCACTGCTTCCTCAGGAAAACAACAATTTCATCTAACTGAACTACATTATT
The DNA here is from genome assembly GCF_015558675.1 of Paenibacillus sp. 1001270B_150601_E10. Taxonomy (GTDB): domain Bacteria; phylum Bacillota; class Bacilli; order Paenibacillales; family Paenibacillaceae; genus Paenibacillus_B. Next base: position 91,576 of record NZ_JADMOL010000003.1, read on the forward strand.
GCATCCAATGATCAGACTACTACAATCCTTTAACGACTATTCTGTAATTCGATATGTTGTCGTGCTTTGGGTCGTCGGCTCAGCCTGGCGAACAACCTTCTCGCTATTCTTTAGATCGCTCTGCAAACGTCGACGGCAGCTGTCACATAGATGCCCTTCACGGATATGTGTATCGCAGGCCTCACACTTATAGCTGATATTCTCGAAATTCGCGATTGAAATGCGGCCTTCCCGAATAAACGTGGTGATTTGGCGAACGCTGACATCTGTCGCCTCACTCAACTCCTGCATCGTCACCTGACGATTATGGCGCAAATAATCGGTACATCTCATATATTCCTGTTCAATCTCTTTGATACAGGTCGGGCAAATATCTCGAAATGCCTTAGCAAATAACCTTCCGCAGCGAAAGCAGTTGGCTAAATCCATCCAGCACACCTCCATGCTATTGAACTAATAGACTTATCATAGCGTATCATGATTCAGATTACGAGTGCTTTTATTTAGAGAAGAGAGGAGTTGGGAATAGATTTGAAGGGGCAGTCTAAGCTATTCCGATCATCGATATGCATCAATCATCTGGTTCATCTTAAGCTCGGGCCCAAGTGTAACTGCTTATCATGCCTGGAATGCGAATCTCATTCAACCCTTCGCGCAAGGCACTTGCGCATGCTCTTATCGTACTTCCTGTCGTATAAACGTCATCGACTAACAGGATATGAAGATGAGGCTTAGGCTGCCTTGCTATATAAAATCGAATCCCTTGAAAGGCTTCTTTATTCCATACAAAAGTGCCTTCAAGGCTGTGCTCACGCCCTGCACGACTTTGTTGGCTTTGCTTGCCCATATCCCTTACTCGATCCAGGCAGCTAAGCAGCGGTCGCCCCCACGCCTTTGCTAGATATCCGGCAAGAAGCTCAGCTTGATTGAAGCCCCGCTCTTCCAAGCGCTCGAGTGACGAAGGCACATACGTGATCAGATCGGGCACTTCGATTATGGATTCCGGATTCCACCATTCCTTCAGCATCGTCCACCAATCACTTGTCGATCGAGCAGGCTTATTGACTTTCGCCGTTAAGGCAAGCGGCATATACCGTTCGATCATCATTCCCGCCATCACCCGAGCAAAGGATTGATCGCCTTTATATTTGCACATCGCTAGCCATTCTTTCATATGATCGTGATATTGAACGACACTGCGGTTATAAGCAAGGCCATAGCTCTGAAGCGGTTGCCGCTGACAGTCCTCGCAGCGAATATGGCGTCCACAGCTTGAACATCCGACTTCATCGATAAAAGGGATATGCTCCAAGCAGCTTGTACATAAAGGGCGCCGCCAATCCTCAGCTCCAAGGTTCGCAATCTCCCCGTAATAGGGAATGGTCTTCCTGCAAGCAAGGCACGTGCTTGTCCGAGGTGCGGCTATTCGTTCATACCAGCTAGACTGCATCTGCATGTTGAACCCCTTTCCAATTCCTGTATCCGCCATTCCCGATTCTCATTATGAACCATCTTCAGCAGGACTACAACCAATTAAATTTGATAGATATTAGACAGTTCTTTACATGTCTATAAAAACGTTCTAGCGACAGGGTACAGCGGCAATCATTTCCTAAAACAGATA
>NZ_JADMOL010000003.1:93209-147373 GCF_015558675.1 Paenibacillus sp. 1001270B_150601_E10
GCCACCCTGTTTCGCTAGATGATTCATGGCTCGAATTTGACGAACAGCCGCTCTTTGAGACTTTGTCCATTGCGCAGCGCCAAAATAGACGTTGCCGTTGGGGTCATCCTTCGAGCGTCCTGCACGTCCCGCCATCTGGACCAGGGACGCTTCGTCGAATAGCTTGTCATCCGCATCCCAGATAAATACGTCGCTTTTTGGAACGGTCACGCCCCGTTCCAAAATGGTCGTCGTGACGAGGATGCGTATCTCGCCTCTGCGAAAGGCTTGCACCTTCTCCGTCCGCTCCGCATCGGAAGCGGACGTGCCCGCGATGGCCTGCTGCGGAAAGCTTCGCCGCAGCAGCGCCACCGCGCCATCTATATGGCGGATGCGCGCAACGAAGACGAACAGCTGCGCGCCCCGCTCCACCGCGTGGTGCAATGCCCCCACCACGCGGGAAGGCAGCCGCCCGTTCGCAATCATGCGGGCGGCAGATGGCATCGGCAGCCGCTTCGGCACGGGCAGCGGATGCCGATGATAGCGCACAGGCACCGTAGCCTGTGCAAGTCGGCCACGCTTAGCAGCACGCGCAAGCGCTCCAGGCGGCGTGGCCGACAGGAACACGAACGTGCCGCCTTCGCGGCAGGCCAGCTTGGCCGCACGTTCAAGCATCGGGTTGTTGTGGTACGGGAACGCATCAAGCTCGTCCACAACCATAAGGTCAAAGGCTCTTCGGAAGCGCAGCAGCTGATGCGTCGTTGTCAGCGTAATATCACCGCTGTCCCATCGCTCCTCGCTCCCTCCGTAGAGCGTCACCACCTTTGCCTCGGGAAAAGCCTTCTTAATCCGAGGCATAAGCTCAAGGACAACATCCCTTCGCGGCGTTGCAATACACACCTTCTGCTGATGAGCAAGCATATAAGCAGTCATCGGAAACATCATTTCCGTCTTGCCAGCTCCTGTCACCGCCCACAACAAGAATTCTCCTTGACCCTCGATGCCTACACCCTTGTTTAATGCGGGATATATCTTAGTAGTGGTTGAAATAGGCCCTTGATTATCCTCGAAGATAGAACGGCTTGATGTCCTTCCCCTATGCGGTTCCGTTCCGGAAGCTGGCAATGCCTCCAATCTGCTTCCCCCCACTTGCCTCGCTTGCCTCTCCTGCGTCTTGCGCCGCTGCATATGTATGGGGGAAGGAATAACTGTATTCAGAGGTTCTGTAGGTACATCTAACAAAGATGGATTAACTAGATCTCCATCTCCTCTATATAACCGAGAAGCCAGGTACTGAAGGGCTGTACGACTCGCATCCCGTTGAGCTGGCGCTAAATGATACGGCTCTAGAAATGAATCAATATCCTCATCCCTCGCAGAATGCAGCCTTAAATGACCTTTGTCCTTATTCATAACGGAGCGTCCGTCCAAACTCACATGCATCCTCCTATGCTCCTTGAGTGATAACCGATCATGCATGGTCAATGTGCCACCGTCTGCTGTTTTATCTTCTTGAGATGATGAGCATTGGATGAGCAAAGCGCAGGAGCGACTCCGCGCCAATTGCAGACAAGCCTTACAAGAGTAGCAGGAGCGAGATCCGCAGCTTTCACAAAAGGATTCCTGCAGATCGTCCCCTTTGGCCCCGCAGCGCTGGCAGTATGGGAGTCTCTGACTGGCTCTCGCAAACCTTTCTTTATCCACCTGAATACGTATAGACAACAGACTTCTCATCAACCTCTTCACTCGCCTCATCGTATAAGCTGCTGAATCATTCATATCAGCCCCGCCCCGAGTCGACAAAGCTTTATTCTTTTTCCTATGCTCCTGATTGGCACTATCAACACTTGCACTTGCGTTTTTCTTTTTAAAGTCCATGATCCTAGCCGCATCTAAAAAAGGCCATGTAATTCCGCTCTGAACGACCAGCTTGTTGCTCACGAGCCCCCACTGCAGCACGCGATAAAGCTGTTCTCGCTTCCACTCTAATCCTCGGCCACGAAGCAGCGATAGGAGCTCGCTTTCAAACAGCGACCTTCCCTCAATCATGACGCTCATTTCCTGACTTAAGCTTTCAAGCCTTAAGGCCTCAAGCTCTTTAGCTACATGATGGCCTGGGCCTTGAACATTAGGATAACGAACCTCAACATGAATATGCTGTGACAGCTTTTCTTCCCACTGGCCCACCTTTAACAATTGATTACCTACTCGATGCATTTGAAAAGGGTTATCTTTCTTCTGACCCTCAATTACACGGTGAGCGCTGATCATCCATTGACGGATAGAAGCCTCCCAATCTGGTGCCCTCCATTGATCGAATGCAAGCGGCTCCTTCTCTCGCTTGAACTGATCAAATAGCTTTTTGACGAAGAGAGCCGTGACAAGCGTTACCTTTTGCTCCATCCATATTTGGCTATATCTCCTATCAAAATGCATGGAATTGTGATTCTCCATACCTGAAGACCAATGCTTCCGATTAGTCTGATTCGCGAGCATGTCCCAATATAATTCATCCACTGCACGATCCATAGACAGCATCATGTGCCATTCGTCCAGATCACGTACTGCATAGAGCCATACCTTCATCTTCTCACTCTTCTTTCCTTACGTATAAAAACAAAAAAACACACCTTCAGGTTGCAGCCCGAAATGTGTGCTTCACATGTTCTTTCTTATTTATTTGTATGTTGTCCTTGCTGTCCATTATCTTCGACGTCTGTGGCGCTGGAAGCGCCGCCAGTAACGTTTACAACGTGCCGCCCACCACAAAGGGTATCCGGCGCCAATCATCCCGCGATCCCAGATGCAGGACAATGAAGGACTCCTCTGTTTTCTTTGCTTCTTCCAACTGCTGCACAGCTTGCTCTTGTTCCTTCACGCTATGGCTTTCGATCACATGACAAGTGACATCATAACCAGATACGATTCGCATCAAAATGGGAAGCGTCGCATCCCGTGAATGACGATCCACAATCGTAAATTGCAACCGTCTTCCCTTTAACCAGGCAAACCAACAGTAGGCGCGTACAACCCATTCCATATGCCGTTCATCATTGTGCGTAACCAGCACAACATGCATCCAAGGCGAAGGTCTATCCTTGTACAGCTTCTTCTGCAGCAGATGCATGAGATGAACAGCCGCCACCGCCAACCCATAGCATCCCACAATCCATAATAGCGTTGTGATCATGCGGCCCACCTCCTTATTACCAAGTGTATGCCGCAAAACCTGCTACGGTGACGGACAAGCGTCGTCAAATTTCAACTTTTTTTCTTACAGCGTGACCCATCCATTTTTAATCGAATTAATAACAGCTTGGGTGCGATCGTCTACTTCCATCTTCTGCAAGATGCTGCTGACATGGTTTTTCACCGTCTTCTCGCTAATAAAGAGGAATTCCCCAATCATTTTATTGCTCTTGCCCTCTGCCATTAGGCGGAGAACCTCAGCCTCGCGTCGTGTAAGCGGACTCTCTGTCGGATTCAGGCGAACACCTGGATCTTTTGCATAATGCTCGTCCATTGTGCCACTGTCATCCAAGATCGTCATACGGCGCAGCTGAGTAATCAACTTTCCTGTTACTTTCGGGTGGATGTAGGCATAGCCGCCTACAACGGAGCGAATCGCATTAATAAGCGACTCTGCCTCCATATCTTTAAGCAGATAACCAGAGGCCCCTTTGCGAAGTGTCTCGAATACGTAGCTCTCATCATCATGAATGGACAGAATGAGAACCTTTACATCTGGAAAGATGTCTCTCATCCGCTCTGTAGCAATAACCCCATTCTCGACCGGCATATTGATATCCATCAGGACTACATCCGGTACATCATAGTTACAGAACTCCAATACTTGAATTCCATCGCCACATTCACCGATAACTTCCAGATCATCTTCCATATTCAATATACGCTTCAAGCCCTCGCGAAAGAGCTGATGATCGTCAGCAAGGAGCACTCTGATCTTCTTCTCCGTCTTACGATTCTCCATCTGTTAACACCTCTCTCCTGTCCACGTTCGTCGGAATTAGAATAACAATTTGTGTACCCTCATTCTCGGTGGAGTGGATCTCCATCTGACCTTCCAGCAAATCAACCCGCTCCCTCATGCCGAGCAAGCCAAAATGCGATTGTTCCTTCGCCTTAAGCTCCAGCGAATTCACATTAAAACCAGTTCCATTATCCTCAATAACAAGACGAATCTCATCCTGAGCGTATGTAAGTCTGCAAGCCACGTAAGTTGGACTTGCATGCTTGGCCGAATTCGTAAATGCCTCTTGAACCAGCCGGAACACCGCAGTCTCCATAGCGGACCTGAGTCTTCGTTCCATCCCCTTGATTTCTAAAGAGGTGCGAATCTTGAACTTATCCTCAAAATCCTGTACGAATTTGCGAAGCGTTGGGATCAATCCTAAATCATCAAGCGCCATTGGACGTAGATTAAAAATGGTTTTGCGGATCTCCTCCAGCCCCGTTCTAACTTGAGACTTCAGATCTGCGACTTCATGCTGCACCATTCCATAATCCTGCTTCGTTAACATCCGCTCAATAATTTCCGTTCTTAATACTACGTTTGCTAGCGATTGCGCAGGGCCATCATGAATTTCTCTGGCAATGCGCTTACGCTCCTCTTCCTGAGCCAATATAATTTTGAGGCCAATCATCTGTCGGTTCTTTGCAGATTCCAATATGCGTGTAACCTGAGACAGATCCCCAGACAAATATTCGAGTGCCACATTCATCTGGGATCCAATGGTCTCGGCACGTTCAATTGACAATTCAACATGCTTGAGGCGCTTCTGTAAATCATCCCGCCTAGAGCGTAAATGGCTTTCTTTTTCCCGATAGATCATCAGCTCGACTTGAATATGTGTCGCTTTCTCATAAGCCTGCTTGCTGTCCTCCTCGGAGTACTTGTTAAAGTCACGGCTTACTTCCGTCAAACGCAAACGAGCCAAACGAAACTTTCGTTCCAGCTCATCCACCTTATCAATGATCTGCTCCATCTCCTTATGAAGCTCCTGCATTTGATACTGCAAGGTAGCTGCTTCGTCACGAGCGGAGTCCAGGATTTCAAAAATTTGATATTTGCTGTCTTCCATCACTTCGATCGCGTTCTTGATGACTCGATCAATGACAACAAGCTGATTCTCCACGAATGGTCCGTCTCCTTGTATGTAAAGGATGTTACTATTTACTCTTATCCTTTATCATACCACATCAACGGATTGTTATGGACTTCGTCTTTTGATCCCAATTTACATTTAGTCCAATTTGTTCGGAAACTAGGCGAAGAGGTACTAAAGTCCTATTAGAGCGAATAATCGGAGATACATCAGATGCGACTCTTTTCCCATTATTCAAATATTCCTTGGAATTTACCGTCAGCTCAAGATATCGATCGCCGCGCAGCACCGTTACTCGCTTCTGCTGACTATTCCAACTTGTCTCGCCGCCAAATGCATCAAGGATTACACGCACGGGTACATAAGTAGAGCCATTCAACACGATTGGGGCTACATCCAAAGTCTTCTGCTTGCCGTCAATCGTTGCAGTACGGCTGTTTACCGTGAGCTTCATATTCGCCTTTGGCAAGTTTGCAGCACCGCCTGCAGGCATCGTTGCCCGAATTTGGTCAAAGGCGACTTCGCCCTTCGCAGCTCGCTCATCCTGACCATCCTTGAGATTTACGACATAAAGGCGTTTTAACGAAAGGGAACCTGTTGCGCCTAATGAAGATGTATCGATCTCAATCGTCTTCCAGCCTGTCCAATCGATATATTTGGCTACGTCGGTTACATGGGCCTTGCCGTTTGCATCGATGAATTCCGCTCTTAGCCAGTTCAAGCTGTTGTCGCCATAAATATCAAGCTTCACGGATGTTGGAAGCCCGCCCATCGGGATCCCCTTGCCGTTGTTAAACAATGCATAAGCAAACTTGTTCTCACTTCCGGCCGTCATATCATAAGTCAGCTTCACGACCTTGTCTTGTGCGGTCTTGCCGCCATAGCTTCCTACGATTGAAGCTTGTCCCTTCGTGACATTCTGCGGCAGGGAAGTGAAGCCAACCGTCGTACTTGTTCCATTAAAGTCTTCTACCTTCTGTTCAGCGCTCACTGTCAGTGGAATCATCGTGCGAAGGCCATCATAGCTTGCAAAGGCATAGCCAATTGATGTTCCAGCAGGAACGGAATTCACCTTCAGCGTTCCATCCTTTACGCTTCCTTCAAAGCCTTTCAGCTCCCATTTTACCGATTCATTCGGCAATGTTCCTGTTGAGCCGTCCTTCATCTTCACTTTTACTTGAAGCTTCACACTCGTGCCTGCAGTTAGCGGAGCAGAGCTTGCATTCATGTAGATCTGATCGATCTGGCTCGCACCGATTACCTCTACATCCTTCTTCGCTGTCGCGCTTCCTGATTTGCCAATAACTTGAGAGCTTCCGGCGCGCTTTGCGACAAAGCTTGATCCGTTCCAAGCCAGCACATCATTGGATGCGCTCCAAGTCATGTTCATATTGCCTGCGTCAATCGGGTTATAGTATTCGTCATAAGCTTTTGTTGAATATGTTGCTTGCTGTCCGATATACAGCTTGCTGCTGCCTGACAGCACCATCCCTTTGACAGCACCTTGCGGAGCTGTCGTATACACACCGAGGCCATTCACCACTTGGCGCTGTGTCGTGCCATACTCCGTATTGAACGACAATACATTGTTCGTTTCACCAAGTGGACGATGCACCATTGTTGTGGAGCCGCCTCCGTCCAGATTCACGGCCTTCCATACGCCCGCTTGGACCAAGGCCTGCTGCATCTCTTTCAGCGTCATGCCTGCACTGGAGTCGTTTTTCTCTACCGTAATAATGTAAGCGTAGCGGTTATCCTTGGAGTAGCCAACAGCTGTGCGTGCACGTGCGCTGCTGCCGCTAATGGAATTTGTATCACGTGTAAAGGCGGAGGCTTTGCCATTCTCTACGAGCAGCGTATGACCGCCGATCATCATTTGGAAGCTGTCTGGGTCTACAAGCTGCCCTGTCGTTTGCGAGACAAGACGATAGTCTACCTGTACTGGCGCACCCACCTGCATATGCTCTCGCATATATTGAGCAGCCGTCCCATGTCCACGCAGTATGTATCCGTCCTCTGGAACTGACATTTTCAAGGATGCGTTGTCCGAGAACTGCTCAACCACGCCATTACGAATAAGGACCTCGGTTGGAGTCGTGGAGCTATTAATAGGGCGCTCCTGATTCTTCCATGCACTTGTATAAATATACATCGCATTGACGTGGCTGTACTGCTTATTCGGCTCTGTCATATAAGTGGATTGATTAATGCCGGCAAGCTCAAAGCTTGTTCCATCGCTTGAAGTCGCTTTACCTTGGAAGCGATATTCGTCAATAACCGGCTGATTGGAATTCGTCACGCCAAACGCATACATCCCCTTCAAGGCTGAAGGACTCGATACCATTGTTCCACTGGAAATCTCAGGGCCGAGGGGCGCGCCTTCTTTGTCAGTCGCAAAATAGTCGCCGTTTACAGCGGCTACCGCCCCAGTCTCCTTCGCCATGCCAGATACCGATTGGCGAGCATTCAGCTTGCCATTGGTTCCTGTCATCGTGTCCAGCTTCAGATATGGATTCTGCAGATCTGCCTGAATCATATTCAGATTGGCTTTGACCTGCTTGCCACTGCGAGTCGTTGTATATTGATACTTGAGGAGCTTCGCTCCAGAAGTAATAATCTCTTCCCCTACCTTGACTAAGCCTGTGGCTGCGCGAGTCTCAGATGCCGATAGCAGTTCTCCATCCGCATGCACGACATTTCCAATTCCGAAGAAAGGAGACATCAGCATTGTTCCGGTCAACAGCATCACGAGCCACTTGGACCGTCTAGCTGCAGAACGTCTTGAATCACTAGAATTATTCATTTCCCCTGCTTCACTCCCCATGATGTTTGCTGAATCTCTCAATTGCAGCAATGATTGGTAGAATAGAAAAGAGAACACGCCAAAAAAGAGTGCCTGTGTCCTCCGATCTAATTCACATAAGCATATGATCGCATAAACATAATCAATAGATAGAATCACTATGTTTATAGACTCGTTTTACAAGTAAAAAGTTTCGCTTTTCGGCAATACAATTCATGGAGATTCCGATTTTTGTCTAAAAAGATAGAAGTATAGTGAATGGAATGGTAAAGTTCGGAGGCTTCATGAAGAAAATGAGAAGAGATAATGGCGCTTGTTCGGATTTAATAGCATTTTCCCAATACAATCAGGCTATGAGGCATAAGTACGTATAAAAAGAGAATTTTTAGTAGAATGCAGGATATGACTAGATAGGATCAATTCATCAACTTTACCATTTATTACGGCATAAACGCAACCATTCTTTAGGGGGAACAGAAAGATTCAAACTTATTAGCACATAGATTCAAAACAAAATGCGATGTCAGCAGCTTATATCGTCCTAACCAAATATTTAATGAAAAAAAATGAAAAAAAGCTGGCAGAAAACCACTTGTTGAACAAGCAGCTCTACCAGCCTAATTCTACCCTTTTTCTACTTCCATACTTATTACATGTACTCGATATATTCGAGCAATCTCTTCACCATCACTGCCGCTTGTGCACGCGTTGCCTGTTGTCTAGGACCAAACGTGTTGTAGGTCAAGCCTTGTATTATGCCTGCTTCCATGGTCTTCGCAACAGCATCTTGAGCGGAGGTACTAATCTGATTGCGATCCGTAAAGCTCGCCATCCACTGGCTTACAGGACGGGACAGCTGAATGGTATTGCCCGTATGGATAAGTGTGCGATTCATCATGAGCGCGATTTGCTCCCGAGTAATCACACTCTCCGGCTTAAATGTGCCGTCTGCATGACCGGAAATAATCCCCGCTTTTACTGCCGCTCCGATATAAGGTGCAGCCGCTGAGCTTGTAGACACGTCTCTAAAGCGCTTAGAGGCGTCTAGATCCCCGTCTAAGCCGATTCCTTTGGCAATAAGCACTGCAAAGTCTCCTCGCGTGATCGCCTTGTTAGGCTCGAATCTCGTCCCAACCACAGCATCCGCGATAAATCTTCCGGATAGTGCCTGAATGTCATTCATTCCCCAATGGCCGTTAATATCAGTAAAATACATATTGCTGCGCGCAATTGCAATGGCGCTGTTGCCTGTCAGCATGCTGTTTACAACTTGTGAACTGCTCTCGCTCTTCACATGTGTTGGAATATAGGCAATCTTACCGTTAATCGTCGGGTTCTGGCGAACAACCGCTATCTCATTCCCGCTGATCATGCGACCTGCTTGATAGCTAATATGTGTCTTAGCCGTTACCTCGGATTCCTTTCCTGCACTTGAGTATGCCGTCAGACTGAACATAACCGGCTCCACAAGCGACGTCCCACTTGCCGTGCGAATACCGTTAATGAGGCCTGTTGCGTCTCTGGAAGGCTGACGCTCAATCTGGAATAGCAAGGTCGTGTTGTTGCTCGCGCTTAATAGCTGACGACGAATCTCGTTGAACGGAATATCACTGAGCTTAATGCTATAAAGCCAATCTCCGTAACGAACGCCTACCTTGAGATCCCCGTTTTTTCGTACCATGTCCTCAAGCGGCTTCAGTCCAATTGCAACCATAGCTGCCTTCTCATCACCACTCAAGTCAAGCGCAACAACTTCTGATCGATCCTTGGTTGCTTGATCCAGCACCTTTGCCCAATCGTCGTTGTTTACATTATATCGATTCACATATTGTCCGCTTAATGAGCGATCTGTCAGCTTGCTCGCTACTACCGTATCTACAAGCATCACATCCTGAAGGAAGTCCTTCCAATCTGCATCATGCACGTAATCAAGTACAGCTCCAGATGATCCTGAACCGGAACCAGACCCTGAACTATTGCTGAACTCTACCTTTTGATTGGAAAAGCTCTTCACCTTGCTGCCATTGGTATCCATCAAGCCTTTCGTGCCTGGTGCACTGTAGGAAATGACGACGGATTGATTCCAGTCCAGATTTTTCGATAGGGTAATGATGACCTGTGTATTATTCACTTGCACGTTCGATATCGTTTGCGTCCGATTGTCAGCTTTGACGTTAAAATAGTTTTTGGATGGCACAGAGCCTTGATCCATAGACCCGGTCATGTCCAATGTAATTACATTGTCTCTAAACGTGGCCTTCTCAATTGAAGGCAGGTCCGAATCCTTGACCACACCAACCTCGACGAGACTAAAGCCTGGTGCGGCATTGCCGTTAAGATCTACGATACGCTTAGGCCCTGGCACGTAGGACACCGTGACCTTGTCATTCAATGAAGAAACGCTTGATGCCAGCGTAAGAATGACCATATTGCTCTTCACTTCTACTTTGTTTACAAATACCGCCTTATCATTGACTAGAACAGAATAGTGGCTCTTCATAGGCAGGAATAATTCATGCTCGTTCAAGCCCTCATTATAGTTAAGCGTAAGTCTGCTGCCATCGATTCTAGAGGATTCTAGTATTGGCGGCTTGGTGTCAATGGTATTGCGGACAAATACCGGTCCAAATCCCATTATCGGAGCATTATTGCGATCCCTGATAGGATAGGATCCAGGCTTGTACTGCACCTTAACCGCCTGTCCATCTGTTACATCCTGCTCTAGATTAATAACAATATTGAACCCAGACACCAATGCCTCTTTCAAACGGACTGTTTTCCCATCCACCATAACGGTAAACTGGGACACCCCGCGGTTATCCATAGGAAGCATTTCATCACTGAACGTCATTTGTATGACTTTTCCGGTGACAGTTGCATTTACAATCTTATTCATAAAATCTTCTACCGTGTTGGACACGTCGCGACTTGAAAAGGATGGCGCACGATTGCCGCTAAGGTCTTTTATGGGCTTGCTGCCCGGTAGATAGGTCACTTTGATAACTTGGCCAATCGCGACACCACTTTCGAGGTAAATCTGTACGTTCTTGCCCACGACTACAGCTGCAATTAAAGGACGCTCCTCATTATTAACAACGACTTTAAAATCATCCTTAGATGGAGTGCTGGAAGGATCCAATTGCTCGTTATAGCGAAGCTCAACCATGTTTGTCTTCGCCATGAAGATAGACTCCAGGACAGGAGCTGTCGTATCTGCTGCACTTGTCGTAACAAGTCCCTTGGTATTACCTGTATCATGTGTTGAAAATGTTGTCTCTATGCTCGAAGCTGATTCCTTAGCCTGCACCGGGATCGCCCAAGAACCTTGGATCAAAAGCAATGCTGCGATGGATGCGGCTATTCCTTGTTTGAATCTCATATGTATGTTCACCCTTCCGTTCTAAGACACACTTACTCTTATTTTTCGGATGATTGAGCCTTTTTCTTTATAGAAAACAGGTTTTTCCTATTTCTTAAATGTGCATCGCTATAACATGTAGGATTTTTTTCTCTTATGGACGTACTCCATCCCAATCATTTGTAATAAAAAGATTTATCCGGATAACTGATTTCCTGGATTAATTGCAAATAACAGATGACACACATAATAGAGAAAGAAACAGAACGTTTATAAATTCAGAATGTACTTTTCTTAGTTTGCTTTTTCTCCTATTCCACATAAAAACCCCCTGCTCCAACAATGGAAACAGGGGGGTGAATAACACATATATAATTGCTTCGCTTTAATTATAGACCTGCTTGTGTACGAAGGGCATCTACCTTGTCCACATTCTCCCAAGGAAGTTCAACATCTGTACGGCCAAAGTGTCCATAAGCAGCTGTTTGCTTGTAGATTGGTCGACGAAGATCCAGCATCTTGATGATGCCTGCTGGGCGAAGGTCAAAGTTCTCTTTAATCAGCTCAACGAGCTTCTCTTCAGCAACTTTGCCTGTGCCATACGTATCCACGTTGATGGATACTGGGCTAGCAACACCAATCGCATAAGCCAATTGGATTTCGCACTTGTCAGCCAAGCCAGCTGCAACGATGTTCTTCGCCACGTAGCGAGCTGCATAAGCTGCAGAGCGGTCAACCTTTGTAGGATCCTTACCAGAGAATGCACCGCCGCCATGACGAGCATAGCCACCGTACGTATCCACGATGATCTTACGTCCTGTAAGACCTGCATCTCCTTGAGGACCACCGATTACAAAGCGGCCTGTTGGGTTAATGAAATATTTGGTCTGTTCATCCAGCCATTCCGCCGGCACAACAGGAGCGATAACATGTTCACGAATATCTTGTTGGATTTGTTCCAAAGATGCATCTTCCGCATGCTGTGTAGACACAACAATGGTGTCAATGCGAACTGGCTTGCCATCTTGATATTCAACTGTAACTTGCGTCTTACCATCTGGACGAAGGTAACCAAGCTTACCGTTCTTGCGTACTTCTGCTAAACGGCGAGAAATACGGTGGGACAGAGCGATCGGAAGCGGCATCAGCTCAGGTGTTTCGTTTGTCGCAAAGCCAAACATCAAGCCTTGGTCGCCTGCACCGATGTTCTCCTTCTCATTCTTTACATCTTCTTCTGTACGGGTTTCAATGCCTTCGTTAACGCCTTGAGCGATATCTGGTGATTGTTCGTTCAAAGATGTTAACACCGCACAAGTGTTATAGTCGAATCCATATTTCGCACGTGTATAACCGATCTCTTTGATCGTGTTACGAACGATGGATGGAATATCAACATAATCGGCTGTGGTGCTGATCTCACCGATAACAAGCACTAGGCCTGTTGCTACGGAAACCTCGCACGCTACCCGTGCATTCGGGTCATTTGCCAGAAAGGCGTCCAATACCGCATCTGAAATCTGGTCACAGATCTTATCTGGATGTCCCTCAGTGACGGATTCGGAAGTAAACAAGTGGCGTCCTTTAATAGACAATTGGACTCAACCTCCCATACCATAATGTGACTCTCTCTATGGAAAGTCTAGACAAAAAACGAACCTTTTCCCAAATGGAAAAGGTTGTTATACCAGCCTTCGAAAATTCATATTACTGTATTTGTCAAGCCATGTCAATCAATGAATCCAAAAATATGTTGGAAAATGATTGCACATTTTCTTTACAATTCTGTGTCACCGTGAAAGGATTGTTCGGCTTGGGCGATAAGGCGCTTTGTAATCTCCCCACCAACCGAACCCGTTTGGCGCGAAGTCATATGTCCCCAGCTGTCATGTCCCTTAGAGCCATAAGCACTTGAGAAGTATTCACCAAAGTCCAATCCAAACTCCGTATCACTAAAGCCCATTCCTACACGTTGAGATGATACCGGTAAACCAAACTCTGCCGCAATTTCATATTTCATTTGGTAAAGCGCATCTTTGCTTGCAGGGACCAATTTCTTTTTATTATTCGCCATAAAATGATTCCTCCTTTAATTAAATGCTGGTGAGCTTAGTATGTGCCTGTCGCTCATCTGCACCCGAAGGAAATCTTGTTTATGCTGACAAAAAGAAGAAGCGACCATAAGGCCGCTTCTTTTTAGTAATTACATGTTCTCAACGCAACATGACAGCTGCTATTAACTATGCTTCAATAGATCAATGAGCAATCAGCTGATATCCACTATGCACTTCTTGTGGTTTGTATTTGTTCATACAATACTTGCAACATTATCTTTCATGCATGTGCTTTACATTAACTTCTGTATTAATGATTCACAAGTTGCTTTACTTTCAATGCACAAGAAATATGAGTTGTATCCTGTATCGTACATATTATCAACTGCGATTGATCATCCTAAAGATAACCAAAGGCTTCATCAAAAGTATCTTTCAGCTCATTAAGTCGATCCAACGATGCAATCGACTAATAAAGTCAGACATACCTCATTAACTCTTCGATGCTGTTGTAAGGCTTTAGCTTTTGACAACTCACCTGAACCATTTTGCTTTTGTTATCGATTAAGATCAATGAGTGCTGATGGGATACTGGAATTTGGAATTATTCACTTACTTTTTGAATCTCATATCCACCGCGTACCATAACGACAACACTGTTTTTAACCGTGTCTTTCGCTACTATACCACGTCCATCACGAGGGAACATCAGTAAGTGGTTCGTAGGCGCATCTGTACCGTTCGCTAGATCGGCACCAGCTGTCAAATCAGATACCCCATTCGCATCCGAGCTGTAAATTGCAGCTTTCCCTGCTCGAATCACAAACTCGGCTCCCGCCTTAGCTACAAGCTGCTGCCCTGGCTTGATCGTTACGATCTCCATAGCGGTGTCAGCTGAGCTCCCACCTTCACTATCGCCAGTGCTGCCTCCTGTGTTGCCTGAGCCCGAGTTATTGCCTCCACTGCCTGTACCACCTTGCTGCTTCCCAATCTCCTCTTGCACGAGCTTCTTGATCTGTGTATCGACATAGCTCTTCGTAACCAAAGGATCTTGGGAATCACCGGGTTGGGCACTTAGAAGACCATTGTTACTAATCATAATTGTCCCAACACCCAATGTTAGTAAAGCAATTGAACTAACTAACCATTTCTTTTTCTTCATTTATAAAACAACTCCATATTATCCGAAATTTGAAATATAGTGCTTAAGCAGCAACTTTCTCGCGCCATTAACTTCCTCATACACGTTAATATGGAAACCTGTATATGCAACACCTTTCATAGCAGGATCATTGATAGTAAATGAATTTTGGATTTTGTCCCCTACGGAAAGTGCTTCATTTCCTTTTCCTAATGCATAAGCTTTACTGAATTTTTTCCCATTGTATTCAATCTCTAGCACCAGTTTATGATCTCTTAACATATAATCAAATGGATTATACTCAGACATTGTGTATTCAAAATTGAATTGTGCTTCATCATTATTGTTTGTTGAAGCACTTACCCTATTAAAGTTAAAAGTAAACGGACGTAGGTTAAGCTCACTGAAGACCGTATTTACAGTTTTATCTTCTTCTTGAATGGAAAGTAAAGCGGCATTTACGTAACTATCTGCCTTTCCATTGCCAGTAATATATTTACCATCAGCAATACCTTGTCCCACTAACAACTTAAAATCTTTTGCTTCATATTTTTTTGGGACATCGGCTTTAATAGATATTAAGTTCTGCGAGCTTGGACCCACTTCATTCTCAATTACACTTACTTCTGCTGGAATGGTAAGACCAGAGTCGGTATAATAATATGCTTGTAGTACTGGAAGTTTTGTGAATCTCTTTCCAATGTTCTGGTAAGTAAGTTGTGATTCAATGACGTTTTGAGAGCTGCCTGTATAAGTATTTGCTTCGAGTACGTAAAGCTCTGCCTCAGTTCCGTCTTGCTTTAGCGTATATTTTGCAGTCGAACCCGGCTGGTACACTGGGATACTTGATTCCTCTGATTTTATCATAAAATTACCTACAGTTGCGACTGGTTTATCATTGATCACTTCTGACAAGGTTATTTTAGCATCATCAAATTTGGCATCGCTCGATACTTTCGTCGTGAGGATTAATTCTGATGACTCCCCAGGTTTTAATCCTACACTATTTTGTACATTTAACAAGAATGTCTCATCAGCATTTACCTTTACTCCATTCAACCATGCGGTAGCTTGTAGCTTAGGCATCCCTTGCATTTCTTTTCCTATGTTCTTCACGAGAATTGTTGCGTTAACAATATCCTGGTTAGACCAAGGTAATCTCTCAAAGCTCTTAACGGTTACCTCATAGACTCCTTCTTTATTCACATAAGTGACCTTATCTTCACTTGTTACTACCTTACTTTCAGGTATTCTAAATTGCGCTACAAGATAATCGTTATTTTTGGATTCAACAGGTGATTTCTTAACAATCAATTTTAGATTATTAAGAGACGCATCCGCTGGAATTGAAGAAGATAGATTCAACTCAGTTTTAATATTCGGAAGCAATTCCTTCTCACTATCTTGGACATTAACAGGATACAGTGCCCCATCAGATGTCATAATATAGTACATGTAAGAAGGCAATTTCACTGGATTTTTACTGTTGTTTTTCAAGCCTAATGACAATGTGATATTGTGGTATTCTGAATTTGAATCAATCATCGTATGATCGATATTCGTAGCCACAGTAGAATTTTCAATAGTAATTGAACCACTTTTTCCAGCAGGTGTAATTGTGTTAATCGCACTTCTTAGCATCAGCTTATAATAAGCAACAGGCAATTCTTCTTTCGATTCTGTCCCTTCAACTTCCGAAATAAACAATTGATAATTATCTTTCTTTAAGTCTTTTGGTAATTTTGCATAGTAATTTATTTTTTTCTTTTCACCAGGCTTTAACTGATTATCAGTTTGATCTGGTTCAAGGGCATAATATTTATTCCCACTTGTTCTCAGATAATACTTGTAATTTGCCAAAGAAATGGTGGAGTCACTTGTATTTGTCATGTACATAGCAACCATAGCTTCCGTTTGAGATCCGATCTCTACTAATTGCAATGCTGAAGTTATAGTAAGAACTTTGTTATTGCCTTGTGTAATATACTGTTCTTTTCCAATTGGAGCAGCATTGGAATAGTTATGTGGAACTTTTATTGAACCGATTTGCCTTTCAAATCCAGCTACTGAAAAATCCCATTTGATAACATTCAATGATAAGTTCGAATAATTCAATTTCGAGTTAACAGTCGTGTATATTTTAAATGTCCGAGAAGTATTGGGCGCTATAAGATTATCCTTCTTTTCTGTTAAGCCTTTGATCTGAACAGAATATTTTTCACCTGTATTTGATTTAACATTGAACCAATAATCTATCAAATTTAATGACTTTGATTCTTTATTATGAACCGTAACCGTAAAATATACGACTTTATCATTCTGTAAATGATTAAACTGAACATCATTAACTTCAAGATAACTTTTGGATGTTAGCATAACTTTATTATTGATTTGATTACTATGTACTTTATTAGTGCTTACGGATGCTGCCTGCACTTTATTGTCTATAGGATGTAAAGTAAACAACGAAGCTGCAGTTGCTAAAGCCATACTCATTAATAATACCTTTTTCCCTTTATACAAATCTTTCACCTCTTCTACGTAAGTATCCTATCTTAACAGTACAATTAAATAGAGGGGTTGACCAGTTAAAGTTTTTTAATATACTGAATTATACTATTTGTGTACAACTCATAATTCGAAGGCATTTATATTGTTTAATTCAGTTTACACACCTCTTTATTACCTTCAAGTAACACCTTAAGAGTGTTCTTTACTATTTAATTAGTTGATAAACAAGTAATTATTTCTTCCCACACAAAAAACCACTACAGTTCAACTAAAAAAGGCTATCCTATAAGGATAGCCTTTAAAAGATTTACTTACTTAACTGCAATAGTGAATGTTTCCAACTTACCATTCTCAGTTGTGTAAGTGATTTGGAACTCAGAGTTAGCTGGCAAGTTATTGATGGAAAGCTGATCAGCACTTCCGCCATTCACACCTGAAATTTCAGCACCAGATGGAAGCTTAGTAACAACTGCAGTCAACTTATTGTAACCTGTCATTGTTACATCATATTGGTCTTTAATCACCAAGTTTCCAAGGTTAGCTCCACCAGCAGTGAACGATGTACCCTCGATAACAAATACCTTACCAGAGATTTCTGTAACTTGACCCTTAGGCGTATCACCCGCTTTAATTACAGCAGGAGCTGGTGCTACAGCCGAAATTGTGATTTCTTTAGTAAGAACATTAGTTTCTTGTCCGTTAATGATGACATTAACTGCATATTTAGCTTCTTTACCGGACTCAACTACAGTACCAGAAGCGCTCAACTTACCAGAAACTTTATCGTATTTGATGAAGGAAGCAGTTGGAATAACGTTGTACTCAGTTTTGCTCAGAACAACCTTGCTACCGTCAGCTTTAACACCATATACTTTTACTTCTTTTGCATAAGTAGATGCAGCTGCAGTATCTGCTGCTTGATAAATCGTTGCTACATCATCAACTTTGTATTCTGCAATGTCGCCTTTATCTGCAACAGACAGGCTGATGCTGTTATTGGAGTTTTTAACAATCTCATTGTTGTTTACTTGGTAGATAGCCAGTTCAACACGAGCATTACCTTTGTCAATTCCGTTAACAACAAATTTTTCTGATGTAGATTTAATTGTAGTTCCATCAACTGTCAGGACCTTATTGTTAGATACACTTTCTTGCTTAATATAGTATTTAGCAAAGAACTCATCATTCAAAGTCATTTTACGACCGTGTTGATCAAGTACTACGATATCATCTTTACCAAGTTCTAATTTCGCACCTACACCCAAAGTCTTAGCAGTGTCTTTAGCAAGTCCATCAATTGTGCTAGCAATTGCTGCTGCTTTCAAATTGACGTTGATTTGCGAAATAGACGCCGTATTCACAACGTTAGCTGTGATTACATCCAATGAAAGTGCAGTGTCTGCTGGTACTACATATTCAAGATACGCATTACCTGTGTTATAGTCTTTTTTCAATTGAACAGCCTTTGCACCAAGGCTACTTGTGAAGGATACTTTACCCACAAGATCGTTATATTTAGTAACTGGCTCACCAAATTGATCTACAGCGGTAAATGGAATTTTAACAGTGTCGCCTTTAGCAACAACATCTGGTTGTTGCAAAGTAAATGTCTTCACAGCAGCTGCTTTTGGAACATCTAACTCATAGTTAAATGTCTTCCCAGAAGCTAACGCGATCGCATTGATATTCACTTTACCTTCCATTGGGTAAGCTGTATTCGGTTTGAACAACTTCAAACCAATAGAGTTACCATCTTCACCCAACTTATCTTCAACTACTGGTTTAGAGTTCTCATCATATACAGAAACGATAGACGGATTAGTGCTGGAGAAGACAAGTCCATCTTGAACCTCTTGTCTGCTGAGTTTGTTTCCATATTGATCTTTCACATCGATAAGAACATAGTAGTCACCAACAGTGCTGCTGTTCAGATTCTTAGAAGTGCTGCTGTAAAGGCCTTTAAACTCTACAGAATCCGCACGAGCCACAGAACCAACCTCTACAGTTCCTGTAAGTACAGTGCTAGAAGCAGTATCAACTGCCGTTACATAAATTTTTTCACCAAGAATGAATTTACCAGAGCTTTGTTCTGTTCCATTTTCTGTCCACTTGGAATTAATCGTTAAAATACCGTTTACTGCTTCAGCTTTACCTTTGGAAACAGTCCAGTTCAGGCTAGTGTTTTTAGTGATATCATCACCATATTGGTTAGTGATACGGTATCCAACTTTAACATTTTCAAAAGTTTCGTTGGAAGCACCTTTATCACTTGTTAATTCGATTTTCGCAACTTTCTCAGCTTCTACTTTGAAAGTAGCAGAAACAGCTTTTTCAGAAGCACCTGTAACTGTTACTGTGTAGTCGCCTTGAAGAAGTTTGCTGTTTGGCTCAACAGAAGCGTGCATCTTGTCGTCAGCGAATTTAACTTCCTTAACGGATACAACTGTGGAACCGCGTTTCACTTCAACTTTTGCTTTAGAAGCATCCACAGTACGGTTGAAAGTCAAGTCAAGCTTTTTCAAACCAGATACTTTAGCTTCTACTGCAAGAGCTTGAAGAGTGACTTTCACTTCGTATGTTTTACCTTTATGTTCAACTTTAACAGCTGTTTCTTGGCCTTCAACAAGAGCTTTGTCAAGCGTTACTTTTTCAGTTTCGCCGTCAGTGAATTTAACTTCAACTGTTTTCTCGTCAATTGCTTTAGCGGATTCTACTTGTACAGACACTTGCTCACGAACATCGTATGAAGCTTCTACCAAAGTAGCACGTTTAGCTGGAACGTTCCATTTGCCGTTTTCGGACCAGTCGAAGCCAGCGTCTTTAACAGCTTGAACCCAGCCGTAAGCCCACTTGGATACGCCTTCGATTGCTGCCGCGTCTTTAACTTCTTCAAGACCCAAAGCTGCACCGAAAGTTTTAGCCATTTGCTCACCTGTTACAGTGTCGTTGAAGTGGAACTTGCCATCAGCATAACCAGTGATCAAGTTTTCTTTTACAAGAGCTTCAACGTATGGCTTAGCCCAGTGCTTGCTGTAGTTTTGATCTTTGAAAGAGTTGCCAGTGTTAACTGGTTCAAGACCCAAAGTCAAAGCCAATACTTTAGCAAATTGAGCACGTGTAGTTGTAGCGTTCAATTGTGGATCGTTGGATCCTGCGATGCCTGTGAAGATACCTTCTTTAACCAATGCATCGTATTTTTGTTGTGTTGTCAAATCGGAGCTAGCACCGAATGCTACGTTTGCGAACATGGAGAACGCCATAGCAACGGAGAGTAGCAAAGCTAATCTTTTCTTCATAACCTTTTTTTCTCCTCCTCTAAATTCCTTCGGTTGTTGAGAATTTTTCTTTGAAGACTGATAACCCATTTCCCTCATTCGCCGGTTCACCCCCTTCCAAAGAGTAGAGCGAAATGTATTCAAAATAAGTCTGCAACACGATAATGCTACAGAAACTTGTAAACGAATGGTTCGGGATAATAGAGATATCTATGCCACTCTAGTCATTATACATGGGACAATGTCTAGCGTAAAGCATATTTTTGTGAAAAACAGGGAACAATAAAGAATTTTGGCGACTGTTTTTCAGCTTCATGATTATAAACGCAGTAGGCTCGAAAAAGTTGCGGTTGCTTCGAAATTATTTTGCTTTTTTTCTTTTCGCTTCTGAATAGTTTATAACATGACCTCTCTATACGGTCTGCTACACGTTATGTATGCTTCCGTGATCCACGCTCATAAGTATAGCGAGTTCTATCAGTCGCGTCATTCATCAATTGTTTCCAGTGAGTGTAAATTATTCAGGCAAATGGATAATTTGAACACACCTTGCAATTCTATTAAAAGGTGTATGCATATCTTTAGAATGAAATAGGGAAGAGCCTATGGTTTCAACTCTCCCACTATCCCATTACCCTATATTTCCATCATTGAATCGATAGGTTTACATTTTCGGAAGCTTCTTCGCATCAATCATTACGCGAGCCATCAGAATTGCAGCATCGCCGCGAAGCATATTCGCCTCTGGATTAAACACTGCACCGCGAGATGGATCGTTAGGATCGACCGGTACGCCCGCTAGCAAGCCCTTCTTCGCAATAGCCAAAACAGAAGGTCGTGCATAGTAATTAATTTTGCTTGCATCTCGGAAATACTTTTGCAGCCCATTGAGCACTTTATCCGGGTCTGTATCCAGCTTCAGATTGAGCGCTTTAGCTACCATAACCGCAGCATCCTGTCTTGTGATCTGGAGGTCACCGCCAAAGTAATTTGGTGCAACGCCTCTCACAATCCCTAAACGAGCCGCTGTTTCGATATAACGATAATCCCATGTCGCATTAACGTCGATCACAGGCGGGATGTATAAATCATCGAAGTGGAGTTGGCCTTCATAGTTCAGCTTGAACTCCATTCCTTTTACAATGATGCGTGTAAACTCACCACGTGTGATGTACTCGCCGGTTCCAAAGTAAGAGTTTGGCACGCTTGCGTTCATCACGCCTTTTGCATAGATCGTCTCAATAAAATCACGACCATAGCTGTGGTCCACGATATCTTCATAAGAATAGCTGAGCTTCGCAACGACATAATAGCCGAATTGATCAAACGGTACCGTCACGGTGTGCTTCTTCGCATCAACGACACCACCAAGGTTCTCCCATTGTCCCATTTCAGGGTTAAAGCGAAGTACGGTAATCATCTTACCTGTATCTTGAATGACACTAGGGTTATAGCTAAGTGTCAATTTACCACGCTTCGATGGAACAAGCTCTCTATCAACCGTGCGCTTATGGAAGGATTCAATCCCCTTCTCGTTGCTCGACATTTGAACAGGATTATGTCCTTCAGTGATTGGGTCATATACAGTTGGCGTCCCAATGTCATCTGCTAAACCAGGGTCCATCCAGAACACTTCGCTCATCTTCACATACTGTTTTGGGAAGGAGCTCTCGAAAATGACGCCAGCTTCTGCCATCTCATCATCATAGTTTGCTGGTACGGCTTCAAATTCAAAGCGATCTACGATTCCATCCTTCGGATTGGCGACCGCAAAGTACAGCTTATTATCCGCATAGATCTGATTGTACAGCGGATCTGCTGCGTCATAGTTTCGACGGACTAGGCTCGTCCCTTTTTCGAAGCTAAGATTTAACTTTCCTTCAAAGAGCTTATAAGAGCTGCTCATGTTTTCGATATTGACCGCGCCAGGAATGATAGTTGGTACATATTTAACATAAAGCGTGTCCTTGATCACTTCATCGCCTACTGTAATGACGATGTCGATCTTCGTTTCTTTGTTTGCCTTTAGGCCCGTTACAATTGTACGATAGGCATTCTCGTACATGATGTCATCCACATAGAATGGCTTGTACGTGGATTTTTTAACTTCCTGCTTATTGATCGTGACTTTGTCTGCCTGCTCAGATTGCAGAACCACCTCAACAAAGTTCTGATTCACAACGCGCTTCTCTGGAACCGGCTTAATGAGGTTGTACACATCAACGATGCGAATAACCTGCATTGGATACTCTGGACCCGTAATACCGCCGTTATTGGACACTTTAAAGCGCATATTAAGCGGTGTACCGTCAGCCGGCAGCTGAATATCCTCGACAACAAAGATAAAGGATTGCTTTTCTTCATCATAGTAAACCTTTAGGTTATCTACCGGATTATTTGTTCCGTTATATGGCGTGCTTGAACCCTTCCATTGGTACAAGTCATTAGCCAATGTCCATGTAATTGGCTTGGACAAATGAGGCATGCGGATTTGGAATACAAAGCTCGCAAGCTCATCAGGGCTCATCGCCGAAAGTGTAGCCTCTACAGTACCTTGATCTTGACCAAGATCAATGAAGTCAAATGTACCAAATACATTGAACTTCGTTTCAGAAGTATAGTAGATACCGCCTTTTTCCGTAATCGCAGGATCATTCGGCTCTTGCTTCGTAATATAAGGGAAAATCGGATCTTTATCTACAGCTGGAATAGAAGGCGCCCCAGAAGAGATAATCGTAAACGTCATGCTCGCTTCGTAACGCTGATTATCTGTACGGTAAACAAACTTCACGGTGTTGTCTCCACCAATTGTCAGTGCACGTGCTGCTTCATCAATAATTGCTTGATTATTCTTATCCAAGGTAAATTGGCTATTCCGTGTTCCCGGATTTAATTGAATCGGTTTGTTATTTATATAGAAGAAAACATTTTGACCCGTTCCGCTGTAAACGATGTTGCTATCGTTTGCGACATTATAAATCTCACCACTGAAATAATTGAGATCCTCAACAATCTGCTTTGCAGCCGTAAACATATCAAGGCCTGGAGTCGATTGATTGATCTTCATGCCATCATACACTTCGTTGAATTTCACATATGGTCCATACAAAAGTGTAATCGTAGCTGGGAACAAAGAAGTAGAACCATTGGCCTTCAGGTTGAGCGTAAGCTTACCTGTCTTCGGCAGCTTATTCAAGGTGTAGACGACCTTGGTCATATCCATCGTGACACCGTTAACGGTCACCTGCTCCGTCGTTGCGGCACCATCCAAAAATTTAAGCTCAGCGCCTGTCGTATTCGGTTGACCTACGATGCTGTCTAATTGAATCAAATCTTTTGCATTGTTTACACTGCCGTTTACGACCAAGAACTCGATCGCGGCTGGCAAAGAGTAAATATCTGATCCATTCAAGGTCACACCTTGCAGGTTAAGAACTTCGCCAACGGACATGCCAGGTGCATACCCTTGAAGGTAGCGAGCTTGATAGATGTAAGGCTCACTTGCGTTCTTTAATGTAAAATAGAAGGATTTCTCGCCTTGTCTAATATCAGACGGATCTGGTACAAACGGCGCAACCTTCAGTGCAAGCTCATGTCTCTTGTCATACTGAGTACCTGTCAGGTTCATGCTGAATTCGTACACCTCATAATGAGTCGTACCAAGAGAAGCATTTCGGCTAGCGGTAGCCGTAGATTCTGTACCATTATCCAGCTTGTACTTCACATCAACGGTTGCAGGCACTGTAACCGTCGAGTCTACTGGCATAATGACGCGACCCGTTACCTGCTGATTGTTCGTAACGAGTGTTGGATTTTGCGACAAGTCGATTTTGTTACCATTTGTATCCGTCATAGACACATCAAAGTACGTTACTTTTTGATTATAAAAAGCAACTTCTCTCGTCGTTTCTACCACTTGTGTGCCGTTATAGACTTTAAATGTTATGATGTTCTTTCCTAGAACGAGCTTCGTAGAGGATGAGAAGAATCTCCATCCGCCCGATTCCGTTACATTATAAGTCTTGGAGCTGCCATTCACGATCACTTGCACCTTATTGGAGTTTGGCGCAACCCCTTTAATGGTGACGTTCGCTTCTGTAGCTCCTTTTGTTGTACTTGAGTACACAACGGTTACATCATTCTCAGCAATCGGAAAGTTGTTGCCTGACAAGGAAATTTCCAAGTCATGCAAAGTCGGACCATTGCGGTACTCAACGTAGAACGTTTCTTGGATTACTGTGATCCCTTGATAGCCTGTAAATACAATACGGTTCAAGCCTGGATACAATTGAATATTGTTAACCGTAATACGGCCGTCGTTCGTATTGATATTGCTCGTAATTCCTTCGCGATAATTATCGTCAATGACCCGGTCATTGTTCGTGACGTTATAAACGCTATAGGAAATATTGCTTCCACTGACACCGTTCAGTGTCCCGGAGAAGCTTGTGACGGCATCTCGTGTAACACGAGCGCTGCCGATGCTAGTCGATTCATTATTAAAGATAAAATTACTTCCTGCCCTTGGGCTGACGCTGTCTGCATACGCTTGACCCGCAAAAGGAAGCGGCACCATGGTGACTAGCAGCACCATCACGAGCATCATTGAAATGAATTTCCTCAATTAAAAAACCTCCTTGTTCGCTAGACCAGCCAAGCCAAGCCAAGCCACACTGTGTTCCACAGCATAGTACTTACACTTTTTATCGGTTATTGGATCTGTTTAGTGAATAGTCAGTTGGAAGTTTTGCAAGAGAACCTCTATAATACAAACACACAAATAAGACCGCATTAAGATGAACATACAAAGCGCATGCAAAAAAAGCCCCTATCCTATTACCTTTGTCAGTAATAAAGATAGAGGCTTCAATTTAATTCTAATCGTAAGCTGACTAAAATCTAAAATGAATCTATTCCGAACGGGAATTCGCATTCACCTTGACACGAATGCGGTGAATCATGCTAAGCATAGGCCGCTTTGTCTTGCTGACAATGCCGATGACCTCGGCTCCAAGCTGCAAGGACACCAGCAGCACACAGATTACAACAAAGGTTACCCAAGTGGCATCATGCGACGCTGCAATAGATTGAATAACAGCAAGCATACCGAAGAATGCGGCGATACCGTAGATAATGAGAACAGTCTGACGATGACTGAATCCTAATTCACGCAGGCAATGGTGCAAATGACCCTTGTCTGGCGCAAAAATCGGCTTCTTCTGTAATGCACGACGCACGATAGCAAAGAATGTATCAGATAAAGGAACACCAATAATCAAAAGTGGTGTAATAAAGGACACAATCGCAACCTGCTTGAATCCAAGCAAGGAGATAACTGCAAGGCTAAAGCCCAAGAACAAGGAACCGGAGTCCCCCATAAAGATGCGAGCAGGATGGAAGTTAAAGAACAGGAATCCAACCACACATCCAAGTAAGATCGAGCATAAAAGAATAACAGCAGGATTGCCCATAATAACTGCCATGACCAGCAATGTCGCAATCGAGATACCCGATACGCCAGCTGCCAGACCATCCAATCCGTCAATCAAATTGATGGCGTTAGTGACACCCACAATCCAGAAGATCGTAACAGGGATCGCAATCCAAGCATCAAAGTTCACATATTGATCGCCAAACGGTACATTGATGAAATCCACCTTAAGTCCGAACCCGAATACAACGACACAAGCTGCGATAATTTGACCGACTAGCTTCACTTTTGCGGAGAGCTCAAAACGATCGTCAAGCGCACCGATCAGCACAATGATGGTTCCGCCTGCCAGCAGCGATTTCACAAGACTCGCACTGCGTGTTGATCCAAACAAGGTGTCAGGTGCAACAAGCATGAACCCGAGCAAGGTCAGCACAAACGC
The DNA here is from genome assembly GCF_015558675.1 of Paenibacillus sp. 1001270B_150601_E10. GTDB lineage: Bacteria > Bacillota > Bacilli > Paenibacillales > Paenibacillaceae > Paenibacillus_B. Next base: position 119,327 of record NZ_JADMOL010000003.1, read on the forward strand.
TGCATAAATCGCAAGACCACCCATTCTCGGCATAATCCGAGTATGAACTTTACGGGCGTTAGGTACGTCAACAGCCCCCACCTTAACAGCAAACTTCTTTACCAAAGGCGTAAGACCGGTGGCTAATAGCAGTGATAACACTCCACCGAGTATATATATGAGTATCATTGGATTCAATCTACCTCCATTTGAGTTCACCGGAATGAATTATACTCCGTTCAAAATGGAACTTCCAACTCCATTCTCCGCTAAAAACTTACGATAATGTAAGATAACACGAGCTAATCCTTCGATTTTGTCACCTTATCTTTGTCTCGCATGACTTTCCATGCAAATTTCGGTAAAGCCAGCATGCGAATGAATCGCTTTGGTTCCTTAACTAAACGATAAAACCATTCCATGCGCAAATTTTGAACCCATTTCGGAGCTCGCTTTGTTCGTCCACTGATGACATCGAAGCTTCCGCCAACCCCCATCATGACCGTACTATTCAACTGGTGACGGTACTTTGCAATCCAAGGCTCTTGTGTATCAGCTCCACGTGCCACAAACAAAATGTCAGGATTAGCAGCTGCAATCTGAGCCACTACCTCTGCATCCTCATTCGGGCCAAAATATCCATCTCGGCAGCCAACAAACTCTACGCCAGGATACTGTTGTTGTAACCGCTCATAAGCAGCCTGAATCACCTCAGGAGAGGATCCCACCATATAAACACGGTAAGTATGCTTCTGTCCAATCTCCATGAGCTCGTGCAATAAGTCAAATCCTGTTACACGCTCTTTGAGCGGCTGACCTCCAACATTTGCAGCCCACACCACACCGCTACCGTCAGGAACAATAAGGTCAGCCTGCTTCATCATTTGCATGTAGTTAGTATTCTCTAAAGCGGCCATTACCATGATTGGATTCGCTGTGATAACATGAGTTTCCTGCCTTTTCTCGATAACATCCGCTAGCCATTGAACCGTTTCCTTCATTGTCATATTGGAAAAAGGGATGCCGTAAATGGGTACCGTTGGTATGCTATTGGACTGTTTCATTCTGTTCACCCTTGATTTTATTCAAAATATTAGACATCCTCACGCTTAACGACCAAGCAATCGGATGACTTCCGCAGCAGGACGCTCAGCTTCTTCTATAAGACGATCGATAGCTGCTTTATGTTTCTCACGCCAGCCGTCCAAATCATCTAATGTGCGAAGCACTGCTTGAGCAGCTTGCTCCGCATGCAGCTCCTTCGTAGAGCCTATCGCTTGATCGCCAAGGCGATTCAAAAACTGATCGATCTTCGGATCGTACGAGATTCCAAGCACCGGCACGCGCTGAGATGCAGCATAGATTAAGGAATGCAGGCGCATGCCGATCAAGAGCTGACAGCGCCCAACCTCTGCTAGCATGTCAAGCGGATGAGCATAGGCAGGGCTGATGCTCATAGCCGAACCGGAAGCCTTCACATTGCCAAGCTTCTTCATCAGCAATGTGGACGCTTCTTCATCTGCACCGCCATGGAAAGGCAGGAAGCGCAGATGCACCTGCTTCTTCTCCATAACCTTCTGCAGCATGCTGGCGATCTGCTCGAGATCGCTGCGGTCCTCATTCCAATAACGAACGGACACCCCAACATAAGGAAGACCACGTTCGTCCTCATTGGCTTGAAGCTTTCGTTCTTCAGGAAGGCGAAGGCCCATGACGGGGTCCGGCACGACCTGAACAAGGTCCTGAGCCAACCCCATTTTTCCTAACAAGGCTTTGGATTCCGCATCACGTACAGATATATAGGAAGACTTCTGGAATGCATTTCGAATCATCGGGAAAAACATTTCCTTTTGCACAGGACCTACGCCTTGAGCATAAATATAGGTTGGCTTCCCGAGCCATTGAGCCAGTTTCAATATTCCAACATAGTAAGGAATCGTCTTAGAGCTGGTGGCGTCTTGCAAAAGACTGCCACCCCCGCTAATCAATCCATTTATGGAACGCAATGTTTGAAAAATGTCTGCCGGCTTCATGCGATGAACGGCTCGAACGCCATAAAGCTTCGTCGTGGTTTCTGGGTCTCCAGAGAGAACAATTGGCTCAATAGGCACTCCCTGTTCCTTCGATGCACGCTCTAATGCCGTAAGAATAGAAACCAACACCGCTTCATCCCCACTGTTATTAAAGCCATAGTAGCCAGACAGCGCTATAGTCCTAACTTCAGACGCCAAGATTCCCAACACCTTTCGATGACAGTCCATACCAGAATTCCGATGATACCAATAATCAACCCAAGACCCATGCCAAGAACGGTACGGATCAAAGAAATAAGTACTGGCGTATGAAGATGGGTAAAGGTATTAACCATAGACATCTGTCCCACTGCTGCAATCATAAATACGAACTGCCCCCAACGATAACGCAGTGCAATAAATGCACCGACGAGGAAGATCGGATGGGCAAGCAAGAACTCTTTGTTCCTTGGCCGCACGCCGAACGTATTCTCAAGCAAAGAACGGAATGTCAGCTCAATCGAGCTCACTGTCCCCGCATTGCCCGAACGGGACAAATAGTAATACCCTGCACCAGCTACAACCACAAATGCAACGACCCACAACAGGGTAAGCGGCATAGAAAGCCATCTTTTTGCTTCTTTAAATACCGATTCCCCTCTGTACAAGAACACATAAAGTGCAGTCAATCCAACTGGGGCAACAAACAACAAGCTGATGCCGCGGAACTGTTCCAGTACGAGGCTGTACGTAATATTATTCAGTAGAGCAATGACATAAGGAACAGCAATAAGCGACAGAATGGATGTGCGCAAGAACAATGCAACAGAACGTCCAAACCGCGGTCCGAAGGAAAGATCAATCGAGCTCATATCGATCCGTCGAACGGCAAGCACCATCGCAATGGTTGGCGCACTTATCGCCACACCGAGCGCAAGCCCTTGTTCCAGCAGATTGGAGTGAAGGACAAACAAGCCGCCAGCTCCAACAAGACCTATGACAAAGACAAGAAGCATCACATAAGGCACAAAATAAGAAATCATGAGCGCAATCAAGGCGACGCCGCCGACAACAGCTGCGGCCTTCGCATAACGCTGCCAGCTTGAATCGACAACTTCAAATGGCTTTGCTTGTCCGAAAGTAAAGCCGTCATGCTGAATTTTCGCTTTTGCATCCCCTGGCTCGCCTAGGGACTTCACGATATTTTCAACGGAATCCACGATTTCCGACTTCGTCGTGTCTTTCTTCACAATCGCGTTCAGATAGAACATACGGATATTGCGGTCCTTAACGGCGAGGGAGAGTCGATCACCCAGCACCTTAGGATCGTTGAATGATTCTTGTTCCGAGATCGAGTGAATGCGAACCACATTATAATGGGTCAAATAAGCAAGCTTTGAGAAACCCTTTTGCGGAGCTTTCAAGCCTTCAATCGCAGCAATGCCAATGCCATGCTTGTTCAGCGTTTCTGCAAAATGAGTCAAGCTAAATTTCAAATCATCATTAAAGCCTTTAACGGCATCTCCGTCAAATAGAAGGCGGGTAACCCCGTTCTTTTCATACATGGACAACAGCGCTTCAACTTGATCCGGATCATACGGCATCGAATCTGATAAGCGCGGAACAATATTAAAGCCTTGATCACGAAGCAGCTTCATGGCAATTGGATCTTGAGGCATCGATTTCATAATTGCACTTTCATAAGGCGTCTCGATAATGAGTCCGTTTTTGCCATCAAAGCTCCACAGCTTTACTTGGATGCCTAGATTCAGAAAAGTCTCTTCAATGATCGGTTGAAGTTCGCGTTCTTCTTCAGGGCCTGCAAACAGCAAATAGGTGAAATTCTCGTTCAAATTTGACGGCTTGCCTTGAAGAAGTGCAGCTTCGTTCGAATTATACAGCCAAATGCGCTTTGCTGACTTGAACTCCTGAAGCGAGCTCTCAAACATCGCCATCGACTGTATCCCTGCATCTTTTAATACGCCAAGCTGATCCTTAATATATTGACTCGGATTCGGTTGATATACGGACATATCGACAAGATCACGATAATCAAAAACAAGTTCAACTTGCTTCGCTGTTTGTTCTGTCTGCACTCGCTGTACGACAACAGCAAGTGAAGCCACCAAACCGACGATAACGATAAGCCATAACCAGAGCTTCGCTCGTCGATTTATGGTTTCCAAAGTTTGAAACACGGTTGTCCCTCCTCAAAGACAACCTCACCCCGCACTCATCCTGCATGCATCAGAATGAGTGCGCTAGTGAGGCAGCACCTCTTACCCTTTTTCTGATAAAGGCTGCATTTCTTAATAGAATGTCCAAATGTTAACGAATCATCAATTATTCAGGCTTCGATAGCGCGAACATAATCTCCGCCTCAGCAACGACACGATCGCCAACTTTGGCTGTAGCTTGTCCTTTACCGATGGAGCCCTTCAGGCGAATAATGTTTACTTCAAGCGTCAGTGTATCTCCTGGGAATACTTGTCCTCGGAAACGCGCATTATCGATGCCCGCCAAGAAGCCAATACGTCCTTTGTTCTCTTCCTTCATCAAGATGGAGCATGCTCCTACCTGTGCGAGCGCCTCCATGATCAATACCCCAGGCATGACCGGATAGTCTGGGAAATGTCCTTGGAAGAAAGGTTCATTGATCGTTACGTTCTTGATGCCAACCGCACGCTCTCCTTCAACGACCTCTATAATGCGGTCCACAAGCAGAAATGGGTAGCGGTGAGGAATAATCTCTTTAATTTGCTGCGTATTCAATTCCATGTTCATTCTCCCTTCATGAATAAAAAGTCGTCAATCATGGCGACACTAAGAACATCCTTCATCGACTGCAGGCGAGAAGGTTAAGATAAGGAGCTTACCTAAAGGCATCTGTGATGCTCTTAGGCAAGCTCTTTTTTGCTAACGAGTGGTTCTCCATTAGAGAACGCTGCAAAAAGGACTATGTATGGTCTTGCTGCTCTAGCGCTTGCCGCTGATTGACTTGAATAATCTGATGGGTATACTGCACAAGCGTAAGAAATGAAAAACCAATGACAAACCATAGAAATGGAACCGCATAATCCCATCCAAAATAAAGACTTACAACAGCGACATAATACATGACGGTTGTTGCCTTTCCCATCCAGTTTGCAGGAACAGTCTTCTTGCCTCTGCTATGAAACCAAAGGGCGCCTAAGATCAAGCCTGCATCGCGTACGAACATGACCAACGCACAGGAAAACGGCAGGTCTCCTGCAAAGAACAACGATAGAATGACCGTCATCATCATCAATTTGTCAGCTAACGGATCCAGCATCATTCCTACTTCAGTTACCTGATTCCATTTGCGGGCAAGATAACCATCTAGAATATCGGTCACTCCAGCCAGCATCCAGACCACGAAGGCCACATCACGTTTCTCCGCCACGAAGAAAGCTACAAATACGGGGATCAGAAAAAAACGCACTGCCGTCAGACGATTCGGGATACTCACCCCTATACCTCCAGTACCCGCAAAAGTTCACGTATATAGATCAAGGAATGTCGAAGTTTGACCTCCAACCTATTATACATGCCTGCCTCCAAAAATTAAACTGCATCACAGTGGCTTCGGTATAAACCCTCTATTTATTGTATAAATACAAAAACACTCCAATACCTCATTCGTATAGGATCATACGAATTTGACATTGGAGTGCTGTTTTTTTCTATGTGCAGAAAAACCTTGATTACGTTAGTTACTTCGTCTAATCAGCATGAACGGAATTATTCGAAGACCAGCTTCACCACATGCGTCCATGTGCTGAAGTCAAGCGCTTCAGACAAAGGCGCTTTGCCTAGCAGGACAAAGCCCGCAACCATGCCGCCGTACAAAAACAACAGCATTAACAATGGGATGCCTACGAGTCGGAACACCCATTTTCCCGTGTTGGACGGCTTGCCTGTCTTCGACTTATCTTCGCCAGTTGGGCTCTTCTTATGATCTGTCGATCCCTCAGCACGCTTGGTCTCTACACGACTAAGGCTCCTTTTTGGTCTTGCCGGCTGATTCTGTTCATTATCATTCACTAACCATCACCTACTTCGCTTAGCCCCTTATGCTATTAGCCAGCCCCCACATCTGATCCGCAGAGGATAGCGCACGAGAAGCCATCTGATAGGCACGCTGAGCTTGGATCAAGTCGCTCATCTCGTCTATTAAAGAGACATTGGATGTCTCAAGCGCACCTTGATGAACCTTCAATGGCACAATACCATCTGCCACAGGCTGCGTCAAGTCCCAGCGCAATAGTACGCTTGCAGGATCAATGCCTTCAGGGATGATGTACTTGTTGTCAGCCACCTGCTCTAACAGTTCTGGGCGCTTTGGAAAGAGAAGGCTAAGGGCTCCGAGTTCGTTTTGCTCACCGGTTGTTGGGTTCACTTCAAATACACGGCCCTGCTCGTCCACCTTCATCTGGAAGCCATCCTGTACCCGAATCCGGAACTCCACTTCATTTCCGTCTTTAAGGCCTCTTACTACGTCGCCATCTTTTGTCGTCAGCAAGCCCACACCTCCTTCTTGAGGCGTCATTTGGAAGTTCCCCTCCCGGACATAAGCTAGGCCGTCAGGCGTGTTGATTTCAAATAATCCGTCACCAATAAGCGCAAAGTCCGTTGGGACATTTGTAATATTCACTTCTCCCATGGAGTAGTCTCTCATGACTCCTGTCATGCGGGAACCGTAAGCATTCGTAAAGCCAAGCGGCGTAGCACGCCCTGGCTGCTCAAAATTTTGATGCTGCTGTGTAACATTCGTTAATACATCAGCAAAGGAAGCCGTCTTCCGCTTATAACCGTACGTGTCCACATTCGCGACGTTGTCGGAGATGACATCGATCTTGCGCTGTATTCCGCTCATGGATACCGATGCGGCAATTATGGATTGATTCATCTGTTATTCCTCCTTGGCTGGAAAACGAATCACACCGCTTATACGCGGCCGATCTCGTTCACCGTCTTCTCCAACGTCTTATCGTAATATTGGATCACGCGCTGATTCGCTTCATAGGCTCGGAAGGCCATGTTGAGCTCCACCATAGACTGTGTCGGATCTACATTAGAGCGTTCTAAGTATCCCTGTTCAACTCGGGCATCCTGAGCTAGTGCGGCTGCAGGCTGAGCTGCTCCTTCATCCAATCGAAATTGTCCGTTGCCTGTCTTTAGCAGGTCATTCGGGTTATCGATACGGCTGATCAATAAAGCTTGTCCCAACGGCTGTCCCGTAATTCGACTATTCAACCGCCCTTGTCCATCCACATAAATATCAGACATCGCCAGATCGTCAGGGATGACAATCGGCTGATTGTTCGTACCAAGTACCAATGCCCCATCTGCTGTGATTAATTGACTGTTCACATTCAGCTGAAAGTGCCCATCGCGTGTATAACGAGTTTCATCACCTGCTCGCACGGTAAAGAATGCCTCCGGCTTATAAGTGATATTGCCCTGTTCGTCCACGGACTTGCCGGAAGCATCAAAGGTAACACCTGGGACCTGAATATCCGACACCAACGCGAAATCGCTCATCATGTTGGTCTGCATCAAGTCGCCCTGTGCAAATATCATTCGTGCTTCTTCGCCGAATACACCCGTATGCAGCTTCCCAACCGTACTTCCCGAGGCCTCATCATTTCCCATTAGCTTGATCATCATCTCTGGAAATGCGCGCTGTACGCTGTTCACCGACTTATAACCGGTTGTATTCATATTCGCAATATTATTGGTCACCGTATCATGACGGCGCTGCTGCGTCATCATTCCCGAAGCGGCTGTATATAATCCTCTTAACATGGGTGCATCCTCCCGTATATCCGAAAAAAGTTAGCTTATTATCTTTTATCGGTTTATACGAACTTTTTCTTAATGACCTTATCCAAATTATCGAGCATAATGCCTGTCCCTTTTACAACACAATGCATAGGGTCCTCCGCAATAAGCACTGGAACCTTCAGTTCTTCGGCCATCAGTTCATCGAGGCCATCCATCATGGCTCCGCCGCCTGTGAGAATAACACCGCGATCAATAATGTCCGCTGAGAGCTCAGGCGGTGTACGCTCTAATACATTTTTCGCAGCGGCTACAATAGAGGATACTGGATCCCATAATGCTTCTCGAACCTCGCTGCTTGTGATCGTAATCGTATATGGAAGCCCAGATACCATATCGCGGCCGCGAATATCCATCTCCCGTTGTCCGCTGGAATCCGGGCGAACCGTACCTATGTTAATCTTGATATCTTCGGAAGTGCGTTCCCCGATCAAGAGCTTGTACTTCGATTTAATATATTTCATAATGGCCGAATCAAATTTGTCCCCTGCAACTTTAATGGAGGTTGCCGTAACGATATCACCCATGGACAGCACTGCAACATCCGTCGTACCTCCGCCGATATCGACGACCATGTTGCCGCTTGGTTGAAAAATATCCATACCAGCGCCAATAGCGGCTGCTTTAGGCTCTTCCTCAAGGAAGACTTCCTTCGCGCCGCTGCGTTCTGCTGCCTCTCGAATCGCCTTCTGCTCTACAGATGTAATGTTAGTCGGGGCGCAAATAAGAATACGCGGGTGAGAATACCATTTGCGGCCGCCGACACTTGAAATAAAATACTTTAACATTGCTTCAGTAATTTCAAAATCTGCGATAACGCCATCTTTCAAGGGACGAATTGGAACAATATTTCCAGGGGTACGTCCTACCATCTTCCGCGCATCTTCGCCTACGGCTAATACACGCTTCGAATCGCTTTCGATTGCGACTACAGACGGTTCATCCAGGACTACCCCCTTCCCTTTTACATGGATGAGAACATTCGCCGTTCCCAAGTCAATTCCGATATCCTTGCTAAACATAGGTTCGAGAGCCTCCATAATCCTTATTTCGACTAAAATGCGATGAATTCCGACCATTTCCTGCAAAAAAGTCACTCGTCAATAAACATAGCATAGAACGAGCTCTCGGTTCAATGATTTTGAGAACGTATACGACTTTTCGGAACGAAGAGTTTTTTCCATGTCCTTCCTGTGTAATTATTGCTACGATTTACCCGCAGTCAGCACTTCCCTCTTTTTGCCGCTCGACTTCTTATACTTGATTTTTGTAGCTTCGCCACCTCTCAAATGACGCACAGATTTATGATATTCGAGAATGTGCTTCACTTGATCTGCGAGATCCGGGTTGATCTCCGGAAGACGCTCAGTCAAATCCTTATGCACGGTGCTCTTGGACACGCCAAACTCTTTTGCGATGGTGCGTACCGTGTGCTTCGTCTCCACGATGCAGCGGCCGATCTTAATGGTTCGTTCCTTGATGTAATCGTGCACGTTCCCGCCTCCCTGCTCGGTTTAGTTTGGTACATTATATGAGTGGTCTTCACACTTATGCTTTGTGACCAAGCCTGACAAGCATTAGGAAAGCGATTATTTTCAAAACGAGCTGTTTTTTCAAGGATTCTCGGACATAAAAAAAAGCGGAGGTATTTCCTCCGCTAAAGGCTAATGAAATCTTTTTTAGTTCTTGGACAAGTAGCCCGTTGGGTTAACAAGCTGATTGTTCTCATACAACTCGAAGTGAACATGTACGTCCAGATCCTTCTCCATCTCACTGCGACCCGCTGTTGCGATCTTCTCGCCTTTCTTTACGGAATCGCCTTTTTTCACCTGTACTTCAGCAACGCTTTGGTAGATTGTCTTCATCCCGTTTGGATGTTCGATCTCCACAACGCTTCCCATGATTGGATGCTGCTCCGCACGAGTAACCGTACCCGTCATAGCCGCAAGTACATCGAATGCTTGCTTGTCTTCACGTGCAATGTCGATGCCTGTATTCGGCGAGAAGGTTTGATTGTATTCTACCGTTGCGGCAATTCGCTCCTCTTCAGAAGCCTTGTCGTCATAGAAGCCCTTCACAACACTTACTGCCTGCGCATCTTCAACTGGCCATCCCAAAGATTCGTTGTTTGCAACCATTTCTTCTGCCTGCTCTTCCGTCTCTTTCGTTACTCCTGTGGTAGATTCGGATACCGTCTCATTTGTAGCAGTAGTAGACGTTTGTTTGTCAAGCTGCGAGCCCTGATAGACCCATACTAATGTCAGAATGATAGCTGCTGCAGCAATATACACAGTAGGGAATACCCACTTCTTCGCGAGCAGCTTTCTCCATCCCGAAGTTTGAACCGCTTGAGCCCCTGATAGTTTTTGAGCTTCTGGCGCGTTCGTGCTATTCGTAGATGATGATGTCGTAGATTTGTTGTTTTTTGAGTTTTGATTTTGTTCACTCATTTGTGATCACCTCAGTAACCATTGTTACCGAGCCTCTCACTTTTATACGCACCATTTTACTAATTTTTGAGAATGCGAGTTTTCCTTCTTCGTTGGCTACCTATCAACAGAATAGGTTGTAAGTTTAACTCCTTGATAGTAATGCGTAATAATGCTCTTTGCTTCGGCCCCCTCAAGCGCCATGCCTTGAGCTCCATACTGGCTCATTCCTACTCCATGACCATACCCATAGGTTGTCAGTTCTATCATTCCATTCTTTGATTTCCATTCTACATCGGATGAGCGAAGTCCTAGTTTTTCGCGAAATTCACGTCCAGTAAAAGCATAGCTGCCAATCTTCAATTCTCCGATTCGTTTTCCTGCAGTCCGGTCGATCACCTTCATGTCAACCAAGGACGGTGATGTACTTGATTTCGAATGATTGGAACCAGCGCCAAATGCAGGAACGGCTTGTACCGGAATGCTCAGCTTTGTCAAAAAGTCGTCTGGGCTCATCTCGGTAACTGACTTGTAACGCGGCGATATCATCGCATCCCATGGGCTTTCTACGCTTTTGAGATAGGGAACCGGGTTATTCCAATAATCCTCTGCATTCTCCGTATACCCATTGCTCGTTGAGAAGAACAAAGCCTCAATAGGCTTGTCCTTATAGGTAATGATTTGACCCGAAGTCTCATTGACTGCACGATTAAGCTTTTTGATCGATTCTGCATCTTTTTTAGACAGCTCTTCTAAGGACAAGTAGGCTTGGTATGATATCGTATCATTCACATCGGCACCTTTTTCCGCTTTACCGGCAAGCCCCTGCTCCATTCTTCTAACGATATACGTGCGAGAAGCGATCGCCTGCGCTTTAAGAGCTTCAAGCTCAAATTCAATAGGCATCTCTGCGGCAACAACCCCTCGTACATACTGTTCCAGCGGAACCTTCTCTATCTTGTCTGCGCCGCTAAGAAAAACTCGAATATAAGGCTCTGTTGCTGCTGGATGCTCATAGATCTTCCCATCTATTACGGAGCCAGACTGTCTAGCGCTTGATTCCGATAATTGGCCAGATGCTGAACGGCTATCTTGAACAGGGTTGCCCTTGGCAACGAGCAGCAGCGGCAGCAGCAAGGCGAGCATCATAAGACTCACAGTCCATAATACTCCTCGCACGAGCCCCTTTTCCTTTGGAGATCGTTTTCGCCACTTCCATCGAATAGGAAGCAATCGCCTTACTCTTCGTGTCGATTCTGGCAGCATCATGTTCCCTCCCATCTCTAGCCCTAACATATGATTCTCTTTCTTCCAATAATCCTAAATAATCATTAAGGTTTCGTTGCCGTATTGGCATTCTTTCAGATGGAGCCTGATATCTATTCTTTCTCTTCTTGATCTTAATTTATGCAAGATTAAGAGATATAGAACGAGGAAAGGCGTCCTTCGACAACGATCTGTACCTCCATATGGAAACAACAAAAAGACCGTCTCCTAAAAAGACGGTCCCCATTCAAAGCCAATCGTTCTATTTGTACCGCTAAAGGCGATTACGCCCAAGTCGGTTGTACGTTAAAGATCTTCACTTCTGATTCTTCCGCTGATTCCTCAGCAGCATCTACAGGTTCTGCATTTACTCGCCAGATATCTGCGCCTAAGTTGGACAGCTTCTCTGTAAGATGAACATAGCCGCGGTCAATATGGTGTGTTCCACCAACTTCTGTCGTCCCTTCAGCTACAAGACCTGCGCAGATGAGTGCAGCTCCTGCACGAAGATCGGTGGCGCATACTTTGGCGCCAATCAAGTTGGCAGCCCCAGATACAATCGCCGCACGTCCATCCACCTTAATGTTTGCATTCATGAGATTGAACTCATCCACATGCATAAAGCGGTTTTCAAAGACGGTCTCCGTAATGACTGAGGTTCCCGATGCAACAAGCAGCAAGGCCATCATCTGAGCTTGCATATCTGTTGGGAAGCCTGGATAAGGAAGTGTCTTCAGATCCACAGCCTTAAGCGGCTTATCTGCAATCACTCGTACGCCATTCTCATCTGGAGTAATGGTTACGCCCATTTCCTCCATCTTAGCAATAACTGGTCCGAGGTGATCTGCAATCGCACCCTCAACATACACATCTCCACCCGTCATCGCTGCAGCCACCATATAGGTTCCTGCTTCAACACGGTCTGGAATGACAGTGTGCTCGGCACCATGAAGTCGATCCACACCCTCGATACGAATGACACCTGTTCCCGCTCCGCGCACCTTAGCTCCCATCTTGTTCAGATAGTTAGCAAGATCCACGATCTCAGGCTCACGTGCTGCGTTCTCGATGATCGTTGTTCCTTCTGCCAGCGTTGCTGCCATCATGATGTTCTCTGTTGCACCTACACTAGCTACATCCAAATAAATCTTCGCGCCCTTTAATCGGCCATTAATCGTAGCTTCAATATACCCTTGACCCAAACCAATCTCAGCGCCCATAGCCTCAAAGCCTTTAAGATGCTGATCGATTGGGCGTGTGCCGATTGCACAGCCACCTGGCAAGGAAATGCGTGCTTTACCTAATCTAGCGAGCAGTGGTCCCATCACGAGGAAGGACGCGCGCATTTTACGAACGAGCTCATATGGAGCTTCATGCGAATGCAATTGTTCGGCTTGAATGCGAACGGTCTCGTTGGTATAGGTTACCTTTGCACCTAATTGTTCTAATACATTGTGTATCGTCTTAACATCCTCAAGTGGAGGGGCATCATGAATGACGCTGAATCCTTCTTCCCCCAGTAACGAAGCTGCTAGTATTGGAAGCACTGCATTCTTGGCACCGCTCACGCGCACCGTACCCGACAATCGTTTGCCTCCGCGGACGATAAATTTGCTCATCATGTTTCCCTCCGCGCCTTTATTCCGTCCATCAAAAACTAAGAATCTGTAAAAAATGGTACGTTTTTTGGTCACTCAAACTTTATCATACCATCCTACTGTAACGATGGACAAGGTTTAATTTCGACAGCATCATTCCACAATTTCCTTGGTCTATCTTCCATTGTTGACATCTTCATTCGATGTTATTCGGCAGCAAGGGTGGATATCCCCCATGGATCGATAATCTGTCATGATTTTATTACATTTCTTTCCCATTACAATAACCCGTTTTTGACAAAACTCAAACACTATCTAAATAAATGCATCAAAGACTGGGACCATCCCCAGTAATCAAGGAAAAAGCTCGAGATTGCCCGCCCAACGATGATCGCGAGCAGGAGCTGCAGCATTCTTCCTTGAGCACTTTTAGGGTGACGGATAAACAGATCCAGCTTCACATTTTGCAAAGACCACCATGCAAGCGCGATGCAGGCCAGCGTAATCATCATTTGTATCATTCCGCTTATGCCAATGGAGTTCGTCACATCGTTCCATGTTTGATCAATATCCAATCTGCTATGCCTCCTTCATGCTTGCTATTGTTGATCTGCCAAAATCGCCTCCAGCATGACGACAAATTCAGCTCTAGTCGTCTTGCGCTGAGGAGCGAAGGTGCCATCTTGATATCCGCCAATCAGGTGCAGACTCCTAAGCTTAGCAAGCATTGGAGCTGCCCAGTGGTTAACTGGTACATCCGCAAATGGAGGGGAAGCAATCGGCCCCGCTTGAAGCTTCAGCGCGTTACCCAGCATAACGGCGGTTTCCGCGCGCGTGACCGATTGGCTCGGACCGAAGCGGTTCTTCTCAACCCCTGAAGCAATGCCCGCTTCCCACACTCTCATAATCGAGGAATGCGCCCAGTGCGATACAGGAACATCCTTAAACACCTGAGTCTTCGAGCCAGCAGAAGGAAGCTTGAATGCTGACGTAAGCACCGCCGCAGCCTCCGCTCTTGTAATCGTTCGATTCGGAGCGAACTCTCCTTCGCCGTAACCGCTCATCCATCCAGACTTCGTTGCTTTCACGATTGCATCCTGTGCCCAGTGCCCTGAGATATCATGATATCCTGCCACTAATGGCTTCTTCGTAAGATGAAGCTTATAGTACTGGGTATCAAAGGCCTGATCGGTACCTAGGCGGATATAGTAAGTACCCTGCTCCAGCTTCAATCCTTTGCTGAAAGCTTGAGTACCTTTGGCATTATGTCCTGTGAGCAGCTGCTGCTTTTCCTTGTTATAAACGGTCATATCCACGATACGGCTGCTTGGAATGTTCTTGACGTCTATTTTATAATAGGCTGTCTCGCTGACTTGGAATGAGAACCAGTCCTTATCCGCATTTGTATCGAATACTCCATTATAATCCGCATCCGTCACAATCGTGACAGCTTCATACATCCTGTCATTTGGCTCATTACCGTCTACGAGCGGAATCTTCGTCTCCACTGTAAGTGTATAATGACCCGCCACCGCTTCAGGTGTATCATTCACCGCATTGGTTACCTTAATATAATACTTGCCAGGCGCAAGATTAGACAGAACCGCTTGCTCTGCATGCGCCTCCGCATGATTATCGACGCTTCTGAGCAACTGGTCCTTCGCATACACCTCAAGCTTCGGATCAATCCTCGCCGTATCGGTTGTAAGCTTCATATTAAGACTGCCCTTTTGCTTTAGCTCCACCAGATACCAATCCACATCCTGACGATGGCTAAAGGTCCCCGTTATCTGCTTCACGCCTGTTGGAATTGCGTAAGCCTCATACTGCTTATCATTAGGTTCAAAGGCGTCAGGCGCAGCGGTAAACCGAGAGGAGAGCTTGTATTTGTAAGGGTTTGATCCGGCTGCCTGCGCATTCGCCACTTTAAAATAATGAACGCCCTTCGTCACGGAAATCTGAATCTTCCCTTTGTCAAAGGCATAAGTCGTGCCTTTCGACGAATCTCCTGAATAGCGAACGACTGAAGCTTGACCAGCACCAGATATTCTGCTTAGGTTCAGCTGAAGCACACCATCATAAGGAACGGACACCTTGTACCAGTCGCTGTCCCCTGAAGCTTCGATGACGCCATGCACCATCGTATTCAAAGGATATGTACGTGCCTGCTGCCTTGTCTTATGGCCATTAAAAGGATTGGACGTCGGTGCTGTCGCTAAAGCCTTGTCCGCTCGAACTAATCCATAGCCGCTGGATGAGTCAACCCCTTTGGATCCGAGGTCCTGTGCAGTTGCTTGCAGGTGAGCTCGAATCTGATAAGGCTTAAGCTTCGGATACTTCGTCCATAACAGAGCTGCAATTCCCGCCACCTGAGGGGCGGATAATGACGTTCCCTCTGCAACGGTGTAGCCTCCTCCTAAAGCAGTTGTAAAGACATCCCATGGTGCAACAAGGTCAACTTCAGGGCCCTTGTTGGAGTCAGGCTGAACGGTTAAACGATCCGTACTACCGCCGACCGCAAGAACGCTCGGGTAGGCTGCTGGATACTTCACTTCAGCCTTATCCTGCAAGCGGACGCCGTCATTGCCCGTAGCTGCTACAAGCAGCACGCCTTTGTCCTCTGCGTAATCCACGATATCCTGCATATAGTTGGAATACCGATAGAGCCCAACGGACATGACCACTATGTCTGCGCCATGGTCGACGGCATACATAATTCCTGCTCCCAGCTTGTCTTCATCGCCATAACCTCGGGCATCAAGCGCCTTAATTGGCATGAGCTTGGCCGACCATGAAATGCCGGCGACACCCTGCTTATTGTTGCCCACAGCCGCAATAACACCAGCAACACTCGTTCCGTGTCCATTGTCGTCCTGCGGCTTTCCGCTGCCTAGCAAGTTGACTCCACTGACCAGATTACTCTGCAAGTCTGGATGCGTAAGATCCACGCCCGTGTCAACAAGCGCAATCGTGATATCAGGCGTCTTATTCACCTGCTCCCAAGCCTTATCCACGCCTGTTGCATGTAAATAGGACTGCTGAGGCAAATATTTATCATTAGGCTTTACGGTACTAGCCATAATATTCACCTGCTGGTTCTGCTCCACATATTCAATCTGCGGATGCTGTGCCAGCTCCTCTACCCACTGCTCCCATTCATCGGGATTGGCAGGCTTCATGACCGTTACGCCGAGATTTGGGATTTCATTCACAATGATGCTCTTATCCAGCACCTCTTGATCTCTTACTTTAGGATCATGCCATTTTACCATCCAAGTTAGGGACTCTGCTGCCCTTTCCTGCTTCATGACTCCTTCACTTACACTCACTTCGGCATTTAGCTGCTGTGACATTGGCTCAGCCGTACCTTGGATATTGCTGCAGCCAACAGTCGTCGTCCAGATCAGCAAGGCGATCAATAGACACGCAGTCGTTCTTGACACTCGTTCTATCATCGCATTCACTCCATATTACTTCATCGATTCTATATTCATAAATCCATCTTTCATGTTCTCAACATAAACGCTTATCACACAATTGAAACAAAAGATCACTGTTCTGCTAAAGAACCAACCGATTCTTGTTTACGGTCAACGTCAGTTGAAACCCGTTGAAAACAAAACAGAGTAACACATCAAGTTATACGCAAAAAAAAACAAACCGACTCGCCATTCCCCTAAATTAGGTGACAAGTCGGTCATATTATAACATACTTTTTGTCTTGTAAAGACTGTAGAAAGTCCCATTGCATTTATCTCCAACGGCACTTATTGCGTAAATAGGTCATTTGGGATCGTAAATAGCGTTTGAAGCCATTCCATGGGGACATTCGGAAATAATCCAAGTCCGACGACCCCTGCCATGCATAAGAATACTACCGTATGCTGTGTCCATGAGATGCTGACTTTGCCTGCTTCCCCACCCCGCATGTACATCTGGCGGATAAAGCCAAAGTAAATGTAGAAGGATACTGCACTTGTCACCATCATGACAATGGTGATCCATACCGCATGGGTTGCCATTGCACCAAGCAAGATGTACAGCTTTCCAAAGAAGCCTGCAGTGATCGGGATGCCTGCTAATGACAACATAAATAGGATCATGGCGGCAGCAAGCCAAGGCGATCGGTGAAATAATCCCGCTAATGCTGATTGCTCCTTTGTACCTCCACGCTTCTCTATAATCATCCATACGGCAAAGGCCCCAATTACTGTAAAGAGATAGGCAGCCATGTAGTACCAAAAGGAAGTAAAGGAAGAGGTATAGATGGATGCTCCAGTCAATAGATCAAGCCCTATCGGCACAAGCAGGTATCCTGTATTCGCAACCCCAGACAGGGCGAGAATCCGTTTGACCCGGCGCTCACGAAGAGCCATCGCGGTTCCGACAACCATGGATATGGCTGCTAAAGCAAGGATCAGCGTCGTAAAGTCCTTGTAGATGAACATCGGCGATGCAGCCTCACCGTAAGCATAGCCAAGGCCTAAGTAAGAATTGTACACCAGTCGGAATAGAAGCGCTAAGCTCGCCGCCTTCGTGATAACAGCTAAAAATGCGGCTATCGGGGTTGGAGAAGCTTCATAAACATCCTGTGCCCACATGTGGAATGGAGCAGCAGCTATCTTGAAGCCGACGCCAACTAAGATCAAGATAAAACTAAGGTAAATGAGCGGTTCAAAGGCTTCGGCGTTCTGCTGCAGCATTCGACCGATCTCGTTCAGATTGGTGCTTCCGCTTAGCCCGTATAAGAACGACATGCCATATAGAATAAAGGCGGAAGCGGTTCCCCCAAGAACCGTATACTTAAACGCTCCTTCAAGCCCCCTGGAGCTCTTCTTCATGCCGACGAGGATATATGTCGTAATGCTTAACAACTCAGTACCGATGAATAAGGTAATCAAATCCCCTGATGAAGCTAGCATCATAGCTCCAAGTACAGCTGGCAGGATGAGATAATAATATTCACTTCTATGCAGCATATCTGATAATGCTGTTGCTCGCAGACTCATCAGCACGACTAGAAAAGCAGCAACAAGAAACAGCAGCTTCATCCATAGCGCAAAATCATCCACCCGGTAGCTGTGATTAAGCAGCTGATGAACCTCCGGCGGCGTAACTGCCGCTGCAAGGGAAATGCGATCGGCAAGCTTCCATGCAACAAAGCCAAAGGAGATTCCGATGCTGATGAGCGTAAGCGCCCCTGTCCACTCCCGCCCCCACTTTCGAGGTGCGAACAAGTCCAGAATGGTTATCAATATGGCCGCAATGACAAGCGTCAGCTCCGGGGCAAGGATGGCGAGATCGGCCCACTGAAGCGTGTGTATAGTTGTGGATGTGGAGACCATGGATCTACCCCCTCACCGTAAGAATATGAACCACTTGCTTGATGCCATCTGCGATAGGTTCACTAACAATTCCCGGCCAAATGCCAAGCAGCACAATGCCTGCCGTTAAGATCAAAGCCGGTATTCCTTCTGCAAGCCGTAGATCCCGAATACCTGCATGCTGCTGTGGACATGTTCCATAGGTGGATTGCAGCACAGCGCGAAGCACGTAGGCAGCACTAAGGATCAATCCGAGCGCCCCTATCATCGTGATCCATGGCATGGCATCAAAGAGTCCGAGCAGGGCAAACAGCTCTGCTGGAAATTGCGATAGGCCCGGGAGGCCCAAGGAAGCTAGGCCCGTGAAGAGCAATAGCCCGCTAAGCCAAGGCGCTGCCTTCGCCAAGCCTCCAAGATCCGATAACCGTGTCGTCTTGGTTCGCTCGTGCAAGCTTCCGATCAGGAGGAAGAACAGAGCAGAGATGAAGCCATGGGATACCATCTGCAGCACTGCTCCTTGCAAGCCAAGCTCATTCATGGATGCTGCGCCAAATAGAACAAAGCCCATATGGCTCATGCTGGAGTAAGCCAGCACAAGCCTCCATTCCTTCTGAACGAAGGCAAGCAGCGCACCGTATACGATATTAATGACGCCTAGGATGGCGATGACGCTTGCCCATTCTGTCATTTGAACAGGCAATAAGGCTATTCCGAATTGAATGAGTCCGTACGCGCCCATTTTGAGCAATATTCCAGAATGCAGCATAACCATCGGAGCAGGAGCCTCGGCATGCACCCGCAGCATCCACGTATGAAACGGAAAGATCGGAAGCTTGATGCCAAACGCAATAAGCAATAAAACAAAGGCGCTTATCTGCCAGCTCTCCGATAGATAGAATGGATTCGCAGGGGAGTCCATCATGGCGAGAGAGCCTTTCTCCTGCAGCTGCTGCATTAAAAAGGAGAGATCGCCGCTATAGATAAAATGGCCGCCCTCTTGTGAGGCTGGATCGACACCAAAGCCTGCTGTTGCAGTTATCATCATAAACGCAACGAGCATAAGCGCTGAACCGATTCCGTTATACACGAGGAAGCGATTGGCTGCCTGCTCCCGCTTCAACGCACCCCAAATGCCAATCAGGAAGAAGGAAGGGACCAAGGTCCATTCAAAGAACATAAAGAATAAAAAGAGATCTCTTGCCATAAAGACACCCAGCATTCCGATCTCAAGCAGCAAGAAGCAGATCATGTAAGTCTTGAGACGATGCTGAATCATCCAAGAACCAAGCACGGCCATTGTGGCAATAATAGATGTTAACAGCACTAGAGGCAGCGAAATACCATCTATGGCCAAATGATAAGGGACCTTAAAGGTCCACGAGGCGAATCCTTGACTCATTGCCGCATCGATGTTCAAGGGGATAGAGATCCAGTCCAATCGCTCCGTTAAAAATTGCCCCTGCCCTTCTAATCGGATGCTTCCATAAATCACGAAAGACAAAAGGAGAGGGATAAGCGTCGCTGCGAACCCAATGCCCCGAATCACGCGGGTTCTTGCCGCCGGCACAAAGAGCAACGTCATCACGCCAAGCAGCGGGGAGAATGCAAGGATGGACAGCCATGGGATATGAGACCACTCCTGCAGCATTTACCAGAACCCCCTTCTCAAAGCGAGCAGCAAGACAATAAACAATAAAAATCCAAACAACGAGACAACCCCATAGGCCTGAAGCTGACCCTGCTGCAAACGAAGCCAGCCGCTCCCGAACTTGACCGTGAGCTGCGATAAGCCGCGAACGGCCCCATCCACAAGTACACGATCCATCACATGCAGACCTTTTGACAATGCTGTCAATGGACGTACGATTAAAAATTGATAGCACTCATCCATGCCAAACTTGTTTTCCAGCACGCGATACAGCCAGGATTGGGAGGTTTCCTGCACTTGAACGCGTCGTTTTGGCCCATAGCGGAAATATCCTACTCCGAGCCCTAGCAAGCCAACCGCACTCGACAACACCATAATCCAGCCGCTAGCATGCGCATTCGCTTCCGATCCTTGCAGCCAGCCTTCCAGCCATGGATTAAAGGGGGTATAAACAAATCCCGTAATTACACTAGCAACCGCCAGGATCACTAGGGGCACAGTCATGACTGCGGGAGATTCGTGAATGTGGGCTGAAGAAGTTTCTTTCGATTGTCTTCCCGTGAATACGAGAAAGAATAATCTCGACATATACAATGCTGTTAAGAAGGCGGTTAAAATGGCAACCCCAAACCAAAGCTTATGGTGCTCCCATGCCAAGGTCAGGATGGCCTCCTTCGACCAGAAGCCCGAAAACGGAGGAATTCCCGATAAGGCAAGCATGCCGACGGCAAAGGTCCATGCCGTAATCTTAAGCTTTCGACCAAGTCCACCCATCTCCATGATGTCCTGCTTATGTACGGCATGAATAATGCTGCCCGCTCCTAAGAATAGCAAGGCCTTGAAGAAGGCATGGGTAAATAAATGAAACATGGCTGCTGTGGCGGAGCCAAGTCCAAGTGCAAGCATCATGTAGCCAAGCTGGCTGACGGTGGAATAGGCCAATATCCGCTTTACATCCCGCTGAGCCAACGCAATCAATGCCGCAAAGATGGCGGTAAAACCACCAACCATCGTAACGAGGGTCAAGGTGATATCCGATGCTAGGAACACATCAAAAGTTCGTGCAACAAGATATACGCCTGCCGCAACCATAGTTGCTGCGTGAATTAGAGCGGATACTGGCGTCGGGCCCTCCATCGCATCAGGCAGCCACACATGAAGCGGAAATTGACCTGACTTGCCAATCGCTCCCGCGAAAAGCAGACAGCCGATCCATGTTGCTAGCCCGATGGAAATTCCGTTTTGAGAGAGATTTGAAGCATGTTCAAATACAGCAGACAAGGTAGCGAAATCCAGTGCATGATTCGGCATATGCCAAAACAGCAGAAGGATGGCAATCAACAAGCCGACATCGCCAATTCTTGTAACGATGAAAGCCTTCTTAGCCGCAGCTTTGGCCGATTCCCGCTCATACCAGAAGCCGATTAATAGAAAGGAGCACAATCCTACAAGCTCCCAGCAAATAAAGAGCTGGATGAGATTAGGAGAGAGTACAAGCGCCAGCATAGAGCTAGTAAATAAAGAGAGATAGGCGTAATAGACCGCAATCCGCTTATCCTGGCCCATATATCCGATGGAATACAAGTGGACCAGCGTGCTGACCGCTGTAATGACGATCAGCATCAGCATATTTAAGTTATTCAGCTCATAACCAATCTGAAATTGAACCTCTCCGATTTGCACCCAATCGATAAGTTTTGCAAGATTCGCCGTACCCGATGGCAATCGCTCTACGAGAATCAAAAAGGATAACAGAAGGATAAGCATTGAACCGACCGTTCCAATATAAGCGGCCTTTCGTCCGGTTAAGAATCCTCGAAGCCCGATCAGAACAAAAAAGATGAGGAGTGGGATCACCGGGATGATCCATACATAGGGAGAAAATACACTATTCATTTACGCACCTCCTTTGAACAGGATCAATGTTCTGCCCATTCACGATTCGACCGATCATGACTGAAGCTCATGGTACTCATCGACATTCGCCGTACCGCGCTTTCGATAGAGAGCAATAAGAATCGCGATGCCCACTGCAGCTTCGGCGGCAGCAACTGCGATCGTGAACAACGAGAACACTTGTCCCTTGAGGCTCGGCATCACGCCGTATTTCGCGAAAGCAATGAGATTTAGATTCACTGCGTTCAGCATCAGTTCAATCGACAACAAGACGATCACGGCGCTCCGTTTCGTAAGGACACCATAACAACCGATGCAAAATAGAATGGCTGCGAGTGTTAGGAAGGATGCCAGCATCGTGCTCATTTTGATTCCTCCTCTGCTTGAACGAGGTCTCCATGCTGAACATGGTCATGTCCTCCAGGCGCTTGACACTCCTGTCCATTTGCTGAAAGCTGGCTTGCTTCCTTTGGGTCAGACTTTGCCAGCACGATGGCTCCGATGAAGGCAACCGTCAATAGCACGGACAACAGTTCAAAGGGGATGACATGCTCGGTGTATAGGAGCTGCCCGAGCCTTAGGGTATTGTCTTGAGCCAGCGACACCTCACCTGCTTGGGGAAATCCTGTCCCTCTAATCGCAAAGAACAACACGCCAAATAAGGCAGCACAGCCGATAAACGCAGCTAACGTGCGAACAGGTTTAACGGTTTGCTGTTCCTGCTTGTCATGTCGAGTCATCATGATGCCAAAGATCATAAGAATCGAGATCGCACCTGCATATACGAGCACTTGGACAAAGGCAACAAACTCTGCCTCAAGCATCACATAAATACCGGCTAGACTAAGAAAAACGAAGGCCAGTGAAACCACCATATGCACAACCTTGGTAAAGCTGATCATCAGAATGGCGCCAACGATCGTACATATTGCGAGTAAAAAGAAGGCTATCGTCTGTCCATTGACGACAAGCTGAAAGTCAGACATCCTTCTTCCCGCCTCCCTTCGGCAGCATGAAAGCCCCGTTATTATCCTGCCGGATCAGCGAGGTGTTCTCGCTCAGCCACTTTCGATCCTTGAACAGATCATCCCGGCTGTAGGCAGCCAGCTCGAATTGATTGGTCATGATAATCGCTTCTGTCGGACATACCTCGGTACAGAGATCGCATAAGATACACGTCTCGAAATTAAGATCGAACGTGTCCACCACCTTCCCTTTCACCGCAGGATCGGGATTGGGCTTACCTGTTAAAGTTATGCAATCGGTGGGGCAGATTCGGGCACACTGATTGCACACAATACATTTATCCGGGTCCAAATACTGAATGCCGCGGAAGCGATCAGGCATTTGGAGCGGCACATCGGGATAACGGTAGGTTACCTTTTTCGACGTCATCGCCTTGAAGGTAACACCTAGCCCTTTAATTAATCCTTTCATCGGATCACCCCTTCTAATCTAGAGGGTTTGAACAACCAACGTCTACTTGCTGAATATTTCAAGACATACCGCTGTAATAAAGATATTGAGCAGCGCAATCGGCATGAGCACCTTCCAGCCGAAGCTCATCAATTGGTCCACACGTATGCGCGGCAGGGTAGCTCGCAGCCAGAACAGGAAGAAGACACAGAAGGAGAACTTGAGTACAAACCACAATAGCCCCGGCACAAAATCCAGAATCGCAAGCGGCGGGTGCCATCCGCCCAAGAACAGAACGGTTGTGAGCGCTGAGATAGCAAATACATACACATATTCAGCCAGCATAAAGAAGGCGAAGCGAAAGCCGCTGTACTCCACGTGATAGCCTGCGACTAGCTCTGATTCGGCCTCGGGCAGGTCGAACGGTGTACGATTAAGCTCAGACACTGCTGCTATGACGAACACGACAAAGCCTATGATTTGCGGAAACAGGTTCCATTCCCAAAAGTTTTGCCCTTGTCCCTCTACAATCGTCTTCAGGCTAAGACTTCCATTCATCATAATGATGCCAACCAAAGACAGCACGAGCGGAATCTCATAGCTGATCATTTGGGCAGCGGAGCGCATCCCACCCAATAAGGAATATTTATTGTTGGAGGCCCAGCCTGCAAGCACAATCCCTATCGTCGAAATGCTTGATAAGGCAGCGTAATAGAGCAGTCCGACATTCAAATCTGCAAATCGCAAGGAAGGCGTGTATGGAATCGTTGCCAGAACCGCAAATGCAGGCACATAGGCCATGACTGGCGCAAGAACAAACAACGCGCGGTCTGCTTTTCTTGGAATCGTGTCCTCCTTAATAAGGAGCTTGAAAATATCTGCAATCGTCTGAAACAGCCCGAATGGGCCTAACCGGTTCGGACCGTGACGATACTGCATCCAGCCAATGACTTTGCGCTCAAAGTAAATGGCATACGTCACGAATCCAAGCACCACGAATAGAAAGACAACGCCCCACCCTAAAAAGATCAGTCCGTGCTGCCACGTAAACGTCTGTTGAATGAGCTCATTCATCAGCAGTCCACCTCTCCAACCACAATATCAACGCCGCCCAGAATGGTAATTAAGTTGGTCATGGTTTCTCCAATCAACAGCTTCGGCAAGATCTGCAAATTCACAAAGGACGGACGTCTGAATTTTAAGCGATACGGTTCTGCCTTCCCCCGGGATACGATGTAGCAGCCGATCTCTCCACGAGGAGACTCGATTCTCGCATAAATCTCACCTTCTGGAGGACGAATCGCTCTTGGAACCTTGCCCATTGTTTCCCCTGTCGAAGGGAACTGCTCAACCGCCTGCTCAAGAATGCGAAGACTCTCCTTCATTTCCTGGATTCGGATAAGATAGCGGTCATAGCAGTCTCCTCTCGTCCCAAGGGGAACATCGAATTCAAACCGAGGATACAGGCTGTACGGCTCTGCCTTCCGCAGATCCCAATCCACGCCTGTCGATCTAAGATTAGCTCCGCTAAGGCCGTACGCGATCGCCGTTTCCTGATCATACTGCCCGATGCCCTTAATTCGCGCTAGAAAGATCTCATTCCCGCTTACAAGCCGGTCATACTCGTCCAGTCGTTTTCGCATGTAGGGGATAAAGTCGCGTACCTTCTCCAGCCAGCCGCTTGGAGCATCCCACTTCACGCCTCCGACCCGCATATAGTTATAGGTCAATCTTGCACCGCACAGCTCATTGAACAGGTCAACGATGATCTCACGATCGCGAAAGGCGTACAAGAACGGGCTCATTGCACCAATATCAAGCAAATAAGTCCCCCACCACACGAGATGGCTGGCGACACGCTGCAGCTCCATGACAATGAGCCTTAGAAATTCTGCTCGCTCCGGAACCTCGATCTCCATCATCTTCTCGACCGCATGGACAAGCACGTAATTGTTCGTCATCGCAGATACATAGTCCATACGATCGGTATAAGGGATGATCTGCGTGTAGTTCAGGCTTTCGGCGAGCTTCTCCGTCCCCCGATGCAGGTAGCCCATAACAGGAATCGCATCTGTAATGATCTCACCGTCCAGCTTGACGATAATTCGGAATACTCCATGTGTGCTTGGATGCTGCGGCCCAACATTCAATAGCAATTCTTCCGTGCGTATCATAGCTATACCTCCGAATCAATCGGCTCATAATCTTTGCGAAGCGGATGACCGACCCATTGATCAGGCATCATGATTCGAGAGAGATTCGGGTGTCCCGTAAAATGGATGCCGAGCAGGTCATATACCTCTCTTTCATTCCAATTGGCGGTAGCCCAAATCGGTGTTACCGATGGAATGGAGGGAGCCTCGCGTTCAGCCTTAACGTGAATGGCAACCTCACTTTTTGTCGTTAGACCAATCAAATGATAGACCACCTCTAGATAACTCTCTTGGTCTACTCCCGACAGGTTTCGTAAATAATTACACTGCCACTGAGGGTGCTCTTTGAACCAGTTGGCTGTCGCAAGCCAATGCTCGGGTTCAATCGTAAGCGTGAGCAAGTGGCCGTTTTTTCGATTAATAGAGGAAGTCTGTACCGCCTGCTCCGAGATATCATGCTTAAGATCTTCAAGCAGCTGTTCGAATAGTGGCTGGTTCGGTGAAGGCTCCTCTGGTTCTTTTTCCTCTGTTTTTGCATTTCGTGGAGTTCTAGCTGGCCGCTCTTTGGCAGGAGCCTTTTCGGCCTTTTCTTTCTCATCGCCTGTTGAGGACTTCGGTGGTGATTGTTCTTCATGCTGAGGGTCTTGTTGAGCAGCTGATGCAGAAGAGTCCGATGCTTGTGTGTCGGGCGCATTTGTGGAAGTAATCGCCTTCGACTCTTGGTCGCTGCTTGGCGCAGATGAATCTACTGATTGATTAGAAGGGGCTGCATTTGAATCATCTTGGACATTTTTTGCGTTCTTTTCCAAGCGATTCTTTTGATTGTTCTGATCCCCAACATCAATCCGATCTTTATGACCTTTGTCTTCTTTATGATCTTTTTTCCTTTGTTCGCTTTGCTCCAGCTCATGATTGATTTCATTTCCCGATGTCTTCAAGTCCTGTTCTGCAGCATCCACTTTCCCCGTACCCTGATCTTCTTGCTCTTGTGAAGCAGGCAGTTCAGACTTTTTCTTGGATAAATGGCTATGTTTCGTAGCGTTCTGCTTCTCCTCTTCGCTCATGTAGATGTCACCCGCTTTCCGGTCTTCGCCTCGTAGCGAATCTTCTCCTGAAGCTTGTGAATCCCATAAATGAGCGCGGCTGGATTCGGTGGGCAACCGGGAATGTACACGTCGACCGGGACAACCTGATCGACTCCCTTCACGACAGCGTAGGACTTTACATAGGGGCCGCCTGCTGTAGCGCACGAGCCCATTGCGATTACCCATTTCGGTTCCGGCATTTGATCATACAATCTGCGTAGCAAAGGCGCCATCTTCTTCGTAACCGTGCCGGCCACAATCATGCAATCGGATTGACGGGGAGAAGTTCTAAACATAACGCCAAATCGATCGAGGTCATAATGCGAGGCTCCAGTCCCCATCATTTCAATCGCACAGCAAGCTAACCCGAATGTTAACGGCCAAATCGAATTGCTTCGAGCCCATCCCTTAATCTGCTCCAGCGTAGTAAAGAATACATTTTGCTCTAGCTGTCGTCTGTCTTCTGGTGCCAAAGATTCTAGTGAGAATTCCATGTCAACACCCTCTTCTTCCAGGCATACAGCAATCCAACGAGCAGCAGCAGGACAAAGATCAGCATCTCCACTAAGACAAAAATGCCTAGCTGCTTATATGCGACGGCCCAGGGATATAAAAATATCGTTTCCACATCAAAAATAACAAACATCAACGCAAACAAATAATAGCGAATGTTGAATCTAACTTGTCCTACACCTACAGGATCGTTCCCGCTTTCATAGGTGGTCTGCTTCATATCCGTCGGTTTATGTGGACGGAGCCATCGCCCTACTGTAAGTGCTACAACAGGCAGCAAAATACCAAGGGCCACGAATATGACCACGATGACGTAGTGATTGATGTATTCCATCGCATCTCCCCCATCTTGCTATTCAAGCAGAGCACCATCATCTTGTTAGAACCACGAATGAAGTGCCCTACCTGTCTTTCTCTTGCTATCTATACTATATGAACAGGCTTTCTGTTTATGATAAGGAACGCAAGGCGAGATAAGAATTGCTTATATATGAGCTTTATAAGTCGAATGAAGGAACGTCCGCTTTATACGTCATAGGGGATAAAGTTCTAAAGGAAGAAGACGTTCGATGAGGGTAGTGCAGAATTATTTATCGAGGCAAAAAAAAGAGCCGTGTCTCTACACGGCTAACCAATGGAGGATGAGGAACTACAACCAACCAACTGCATGACGTCACCTTACCGGAGGAACGTCCGCAAGAACGTAGTCAACGCGATATCACCTCTACACATGAGAATGATTATCAATATTAACTGGTTTTAGTATACACAATCATTCTTTCTTCTGTCAACAGCCCCGCATGCTATTTTTAAATTTTTTCCAGAATCTTTATGGCTAGACTTGTAATCATTGTCTTTGAACG
>NZ_JADMOL010000003.1:147383-203149 GCF_015558675.1 Paenibacillus sp. 1001270B_150601_E10
ATATCAGGCATCGTTTACAATAAATCCATACATCACGTCTAATTGCAGGGAGTTGAAATTTAGTGAACTCATCATCGATCTGGATTGTTGGAGCAGGATGCGGAATTGGCTTAGGCATTGCCAAATCATTTGGCAAGCGCGGCTATGCGCCTGTTCTCATTACGAAGGATGAAGACAATCTTCAACACATGAAACAAGCTTTGCTCGAACATAACATTGAGGCAACAGGTATAGTCGCTTATTCAGGAGATGTCAAAGGATTAACTGCTGCTTTAACTGAACTCTTGGAAGCTCAAGGCACTCCAGAGGTACTGGTATACAATGCATCGGCTCATACGCCTGGCTACCCTTCGGAAGTGTCGACCGAGGATATGCTCCAAGATTTCCAAGTGAATGTGCTTGGAGCCGCAGCCTCTGTGCAGACTGTACTTCCTAAGATGAAGGAACAGGGCAAGGGCTCGATCCTGCTTACTGGAGGCGGACAAGCTCTGCATCCCACAGCAACGCTCGCATCGCTCGGCATTGGCAAATCAGGACTTCGCAGTCTTGCACTCAGTCTTCATGATGAGCTGAAGCCTCATGGCTTATACGCGGGAACTTTAACGGTCTGCGGCTTTGTTCAAGAAGGAACACCTTTTGATTCAAAGTCGATCGGGGATGCCTTCTATAGGATGCATGCGGAGAAAAAAGAGGCAGAGGTACAATTAAAGCCTTAATGGGTGTATGGCGGTAAGTCAGTATCATAACAATACTTATTAACATGTACCAGCTTCGAACGATTATGAAACAATAATAGGGTGTGTTTCTACTGCGAAACGCATCGGTAGCTATTTCATGACGATTGTTTGCTAGCTTCATCTGATGAACAAAATGATGTAACAAAAAAGAGACGGCATTTCTATCTTATCGATAGACATACCGTCTCTTTTGTATCTATGCGCCTTAGCGCTTAATATGCTTCGACACTTCGATACGCGTAAGCGCACGTTGAAGAGACACTTCAGCACGACGGAAGTCGACGTGGTCTTTCTTGCTGCGCTCAATCATCTTCAGGCGTTGCTCCGCACGAACCATCGCTGCCTTCGCACGATCTAGATCGATATCTTCTGGCAGCTCCGCACTTTCAGCAAGGATGACGACCTTGTTCTGGCCAACTTCAATGAAGCCGCCATGAACCGCAAGCCAAAGCTCTTTGCCGTTCATCTTTATCTTAACTGGTGAGATTCGAAGCGGCGTTACTAAAGGAATATGACCCGCCATAATACCAAGATCACCTTCAACGCCTTTTACGACAACCATATCCACTTGTTCAGCGAATACTTTGCGTTCAGGAGTAACGATTTCTAACAAAAAGGTACTCAACTGCGGTTTCCTCCTTCCGTTCCACATCTGTTACAAGATGCAGACCGTATCACGTCACGCTAACGCCTTACAGCGTCTTCGCTTTCTCCACAGCTTCTTCGATCGAACCAACGAACAAGAATGCCGCTTCTGGCAAGTCGTCATGTTTACCATCCAGGATTTCCTTAAAGCTGCGTACGGTTTCTTTAACAGGTACATACTTACCAGCAAGACCTGTAAACTGTTCCGCAACGTGGAATGGCTGAGACAAGAAGCGCTGAACCTTACGTGCACGTGCAACGGTCAGCTTATCTTCTTCAGACAACTCGTCCATACCCAAGATGTTAATGATATCTTGAAGCTCTCTGTAACGTTGAAGAAGACGTTTAACGCCTTGAGCTACATTATAGTGCTCTTCTCCGACAACGTCTGGAGTGAGGATACGAGAAGAAGATGCGAGTGGATCTACCGCTGGGAAGATACCCATCTCGGAGATCTTACGCTCCAAGTTCGTCGTTGCATCCAAGTGAGCAAACGTTGTTGCTGGCGCTGGATCCGTATAGTCATCCGCAGGAACGTAGATCGCTTGAATAGAGGTTACAGAACCTTTCTTCGTCGATGTAATACGCTCTTGAAGCTGACCCATTTCAGTAGCAAGCGTCGGCTGGTAACCTACCGCAGATGGCATACGGCCAAGCAACGCGGATACCTCGGAACCTGCTTGAGTAAAGCGGAAGATGTTATCGATGAAGAGCAACACGTCTTTGCCTTCTTGATCACGGAAGTATTCCGCCATCGTAAGACCTGTCAAGGCTACACGAAGACGAGCACCAGGTGGTTCATTCATCTGACCGAATACCATCGCCGTCTTGTTGATTACGCCGGAATCCTTCATTTCATGGTACAAGTCGTTACCTTCACGAGTACGCTCACCAACACCGGAGAATACGGAGATACCGCCGTGCTCTTGCGCGATGTTGTTGATCAATTCCTGAATCGTAACGGTTTTACCTACACCAGCACCACCGAAGAGACCGATCTTACCGCCCTTCGCATAAGGAGCGAGCAAGTCGATAACTTTGATACCCGTTTCAAGCATCTCTGCTTGAGTGGAAAGTTCTTCAAACTTCGGTGCTTCGCGGTGAATGGGGCTTTGATGCTCAGCGACCACTTCACCAACGTTATCGATTGGGTTACCCAATACGTTAAATACACGACCAAGTGTGATATTACCCACTGGTACAGAGATTGGAGCACCAAGGTCAACAGCCTCCATGCCGCGCACCATACCATCTGTAGAAGACATCGCAATACAACGAAGAGTGTTGTCACCCAAATGCACAGCTGCTTCCAGCGTCAGGCTGATGTCAGGCGCGCCAGGAGTGGTTGATTTGTGCTCAACCTTGATTGCGTTCAAAATTTCCGGAAGTTGACCACGTTCGAACTCAATGTCGACAACCGGACCCATAACGCTTATCACGCGTCCTTTGTTCATCTTGTTCCCTCCTCTGATGAATTCGATAGCAAAAAACGCTCATCGATTCATACTAAATCAAAACTCGCATATACCGAATTAGCCTTGTGCGTTCGCTCCGGCTACGATTTCTGTAATTTCTTGCGTAATGGCCGCTTGACGAGCACGGTTGTACGTCAACGTGAGGCTGGAGATCATCTCCGAAGCGTTCTTCGTTGCAGAACCCATAGCCGTCATACGCGCTCCAAATTCACTTGCCTTTGCATCCAAGACGGCGCTATAAATTAGTGTTTCTGCATATTTCGGCAGCAAGTGCTCAAGCACAACCTCAGGAGACGGCTCAAATTCATACGATGCAGTAAGTCCATCACCATGATGAGCTGTAGCATCGTCTTCCAATGGAAGGAGACGTTTCTCCGTTGGGATATGGGTCAAGGCGTTAACGAATTGGTTGTAGAAGATATTCAATTCGTCATATTGCTCTTCGTCGAAATATTTAACTGCTTTATAGGCGATCGTTTTGATATCCGCAAAGGTAGGCGAATCTGGCAATTCCGTAATCTCCTCCACAATCGGTAAACCACGACGGCGGAAGTAGTCACGTCCTTTACGTCCAATTACAAACAGTGCGTATTCATCCTTCGATGTATGGCGCTCACGAATCGTATCCATTACCAAACGAATAATGTTGGCATTGTATCCGCCCGCAAGACCACGGTCGGAAGTCACAACGAGATAGCCTGTCTTTTTCACCGGACGCTTCACGAGCATCGGATGAGACACGCCTCTTGTTCCGGATGCGATGCTTGCCACAACCTCTTTAAGCTTATCCGCATAGGGACGAGCGGCTTGAGCTTGCTCTTGAGCACGGCGTAGCTTTGCAGCTGCAACCATCTCCATCGCTTTCGTGATCTGCTTCGTACTTTGAATACTCTTAATTTGGCGTTTAATTTCGCGCATTCCTTTAGCCACTTACGTTTCACCTGCCTTAAGCGCTTTGCATGAGGCAAAGCAAACTTCTCGTTCCGGTTGTGAGTTTGGGCAGGTCATCTGACCATACCCTACTCACGCTCTATTATTAAGCTGATACAGCAAAGCCCTTCTTGAACTGATTCACAGCTTCTACAATACCGTCTTCGATTTCCTTGGACAAATCTTTCGTCTCACGGATACCATCAAGCACGGACTTGTAGTTGGTTTCAACGAACTTCAAGAAATCATGCTCAAAGCGAGTGACGTCTTGAACAGGAATCTCATCGATATGTCCCTTCGTTGCGACGTACAAGCTGACAACCTGCTTCTCAACCGGAAGCGGTTGGTGTACGCCTTGCTTCAAGATTTCCATCAGACGAGCACCGCGGTTCAAACGAGACAAAGTGGACTTATCAAGGTCGGAACCGAACTGTGCGAACGCTTGAAGCTCGCGATATTGAGCCAGGTCAAGACGCAGTGTACCTGCTACTTTTTTCATGGCTTTAATTTGAGCGGAACCACCAACACGGGATACAGAGATACCAACGTTGATCGCTGGACGCTGACCAGAGTAGAACAAGTCTGACTCAAGGAAGATCTGACCGTCCGTGATAGAGATTACGTTTGTTGGAATATACGCCGATACGTCGGAAGCTTGCGTTTCGATAAATGGCAAGGCAGTCAAGGAACCGCCACCAAGCTCGTCACTAAGCTTCGCTGCACGCTCTAGCAAGCGGGAGTGCAAGTAGAAAACATCCCCTGGATATGCTTCACGGCCCGGAGGACGACGAAGCAGCAAGGAAAGCTCACGATAAGCAGCCGCTTGTTTGGTCAAGTCATCGTAAATGACGAGCACGTGCTCGCCTTTGTACATGAAGTACTCGCCCATAGCACAACCTGCGTACGGAGCCAAGTAAAGAAGCGGAGATGGCTCAGAAGCAGCAGCTGTAACAACGATTGTGTACTCAAGCGCACCGTTGCGACGAAGTGTTTCCACAACTTGTGCAACAGTAGATTGTTTTTGACCGATAGCAACGTAAATACATTTTACGCCATTACCCTTTTGGTTGAGAATTGTGTCGATCGCGATTGCCGTCTTACCTGTCTGACGGTCACCGATGATCAATTCGCGCTGACCACGGCCGATTGGAACCATGGAATCAATCGCTTTGATACCTGTTTGCATTGGCTCATGTACCGATTTACGATCGATAACACCCGGAGCATTTGCTTCAACAGGACGGAATTCTGACGCTTCGATTGGACCTTTGCCGTCCACTGGTTGACCGAGCGGGTTCACGACGCGGCCAAGCATTGCTTCACCAACTGGAACCTCCATAATGCGTCCAGTACGTTTAACTTCGTCACCCTCGCGAATATCTGTGTAAGGTCCGAGAATAACGACACCGACATTGTTCTCCTCAAGGTTAAGGGCCATACCCATAACGCCGTTAGAGAATTCGAGCAACTCACCCTGCATACATTGTTCGAGACCATATACGCGAGCAATACCGTCACCGACATAGATTACTGTGCCGACCTCGGATACTTCGATCTCGGCTTTATATTTCTCGATTTGACTTTTAATCAGCGTGCTGATTTCATCAGGTCTAATGCTCAATTCGCTTCACCCCATTCTACCTTGCTTATTTCATTAATTTTTGCAATTGCTTCAGCTTGCCGGACAAGCTTCCATCATAGAGACGATCTCCGATTCGAACCTGAAGTCCGCCGATAATCGAAGGATCGACAATGTTTTTAATGCGAATCTTCTTATTAAGCTGCTTACCGAAAGTAGCTGCAACAGATTCCTTTTCCGCATCAGGAAGCGGCACTGCCGATGTCACGATCGCATCTGCTACACCAAGTGCAGCACTAGCAATCTGAACATAACTATTAAGCACTTCATTCAACACATGAATGCGCCCACGTTCAATAAGGAGCTGAACTGTATCTAGAACCGTATCCGAAGTTTGATCCTTGAATGTCTCAAGCAAAATATTCATTTTGCCCTTGGTATCAATCTTCGGCGTCGTTAATAGCACTTGTAGATCATGATTAGAAGTAATCGCTTGGACCACGGATTCAAGCTGCTGTTCGGTTTCCAACACCGTGTTCTTCTCTTGAGCAAGCTCGAACAGGGCCTTCGCATATCGTTTTGCAACAGCGGTCTCACGATTCATTATTGTTTGCCCCCTACCTCATTCAGGTATTGGTCAACCAATTCCGTTTGATCCTTCTCATCGATTTCTTTGGTCAGGATCTTGGATGCGATCGCGACGGACATGCTGCTCACTTCACCACGCAGCGCTGCAATAGCTTTTTCCTTCTCATTCTCGATATCACGAGCTGCACTATCCTTAAGACGAGTTGTTTCTTCTTTCGCCTTCTCGATGATTTCATCAGCTTGAAGGGAAGAGCTGCGCTTCGCCTGCTCGATAATATCGTGAGCCTCTTTACGTGCCGTAGCAAGGGCTTCTTTCTGCTCATCGATATATTGCTGAGCTTGCGTGCGACTGCTTGCAGCCTCATCAAGCTGTTGCTTGACTAGCTCACGACGCTTCTCCATAACGGAGAATAATGGGCCGAATGCGTATTTGGAAAGCAATAAGTACAAAATACCAAATGCAACGATAGCCCACACGAAATTTTCCCATACAAAACTCAATGCAGTCACTCCTTTCCGATAACATCACGCGAGGCAACCAGTAGGTGCGCTCCATCATTAAGCCAGTCTAGCAAAAGCTAGACATGATCGAAGCATCTCGCATATGGACAATCTATGGTTACTTGTTCAGGAATCTTCATTCACATACGTTCTTGCATAAAAGTAAGGCGCGGATGGCATCGGCCTTCCCCGCCAGACCGTTGTCTATAAATTAAGAGAACATGATCAAGAACGCGATAAGTGTTGCAGCAAGAGGAATAACCTCTACGATACCAACACCGATAAACATCGTTGTTTGAAGAACGCTTTTCGCTTCAGGTTGACGAGCGATCGATTCAACCGTGCGGCTTACGATCATACCGTTACCAAGACCAGCGCCCAATGCGCCCAAACCTACTGCAATTGCTGCTGCTAACATTTCCATGAGTTA
Organism: Paenibacillus sp. 1001270B_150601_E10; assembly: GCF_015558675.1. Lineage (GTDB taxonomy): Bacteria > Bacillota > Bacilli > Paenibacillales > Paenibacillaceae > Paenibacillus_B. The sequence continues at coordinate 154,269 of NZ_JADMOL010000003.1, forward strand.
AATCCTCCTCAAAATTATCATTCATAATATAGTGGGTATTGCTATTGATCTCACCTTCGATACTTCTAGGTATCTATCGGAAGAGTTAATCAATGTTCCTCGTGCACGGTAGCTTGAGCGATGTAAACCATCGTCAGCATCGTGAAGATAAAGGCCTGCAAGGCACCTACGAAAATACTGAATCCCTGCCATGCGGCAACAAACGGGAGTCCGAATACACTTGCCTTGATCAAGGTTGAGAGAATAACCTCACCTGCAAAGATATTGGCAAACAAACGGATTGCGAGAGCAATTGGCTTCGCCAAGTTCTCAACAATGTTAAGTGGTAGGAAAACCCAGAATGGCTGTACATAGTGCTTCAGATAGTGCTTGCCATTGTCTTTAAGACCCATAAAGTTTACAAGTACGAATACCATGAAAGCTAGACCTGCAGTGATCGATAGATCCGCAGTTGGCGACTTCCACCATAGAATATGAGCATGTTCATTGGTAAGAGTAGCCTGAATCGGCTGTCCAAAAATGTTTTGGACGCCATGAGCCTCCGTAATGACCGCAAACGGCAATCCTAGCAAGTTGGCAACAAAGATGAAGAGCATCAATGTCAGCCCTAGGGAAATATATTTGCGTCCATGCTTCAAATCCATTGCACTTGAGATCAGATTCTCAACAAATTCCACAACCCATTCCATAAAGTTCTGCAATTTGCCTGGGTTCTCAACAGATAGATTGCGAACCGCTAATCTAGCAAGCACCATGACCACGATAATCGTGACAAGCAGCATACCGATAGCGGATAAATCAAAGCGCAATCCTCCCAATACAATTATCGGCGAATCATGCATGTCGTTGTGTTCACCCCTTTCCGATAAGATGGTTAATGCTTATTCTTCATACTGAAAACAAGGGCCACAACCAAAATCAAAAGCTGGGCCAAGAATAACCCTATTATCGTAAACACCAGAGAAACTTGCTCGAACTTTACGGCAATCATAATTGCAAGCAGCCCAATGCATAGTCTGGTGACGAAACCAAAACTGAATCTTTTCTTGTCAGTTTGTGTCGCCATCTCGGTGACCTGACTGACTTTAGTCGACAAATAGCGCACATTAATAAGTCCAGCTGCTAACCCCAAGGTCATACCAAGCGTGTAGGCTCGGTAATCAGGCAACAACGCGTATCCAAAGAGCAGCAGAGACATGAGAAGGAAGATTACTCTTGTCGTGCCATTTACGATGGCGTGCATCTCATTCATGTTGCTCCCCCAAGAACTTTCTAACTAGCCAAACGATGTTCACAATCCCTAGCAAAAGTCCTATGATAGCCCCAAGACCAATCCACAGTCTTGGCCCTTCATATATATGCATAAGCCACTTTCCTAGCAAAAAGCCAACCACAATGTACCCGATTAACGTAAAACCGGCTCCACCAATAGCAAGAGCCATACGCCATGCACTTGAATTCGCTTCCTTTTTCTTCATAGGATATTTTTCCCATATCATTTTATCGAAGAATTAAAACATTTGTCAACGAATGTTAGCTGTTATTTGCGGTACTTTTTTGGTCTGTGAAAACGTTCCAACTGTACAGTAACACTGTATACTCTGAGGCTTTAAGTTACAAGCAGAGAGTTAGTTATTTTGTGAACATTGTGTGAAAACTGGACGGTTTTTCCTTTTGTAGGCCAAAACTGTGAAGTATCGCACTGACAATACGTTCCGACGCTTTTCCGTCGCCGTAAGGGTTCGCAGCCTTGCTCATTTTTGAATAGACGCTTTCATCGGTTAAAAGGAGCTTCGCTCGCTCATAAATACGAGCTTCATCTGTTCCTACCAATTCAAGTGTTCCTGCATCAATACCTTCTGGTCGCTCTGTTGTCTCGCGAAGAACAAGCACCGGAATGCCAAAGGATGGTGCCTCCTCTTGAAGACCGCCGGAATCCGTTAAGATAAGATGGGTGTGCGGATAGAAGTTGTGAAGATCCACCACATCGAGCGGTTCAATCAATTTAATACGAGGATGGTCGCCAAGCATCTCGTGAGCAGGCTCACGAACGGCAGGACTAGGATGAACCGGGTAAACGATCGCTACGTCCTCAAATTCGTCTGCAATGCGTCGAACAGCCCGGAAGATATTACGGTGCGGCTCCCCTTGAGATTCACGGCGATGGGCAGTCATAAGAATCATGCGCTTACCCTTTGCCCAGTCCAGTACCTCATGGGAATAATCAGGACGTACTGTATATTGAAACACATCCGTGACTGTGTTGCCTGTGACATATATCGATGACTCTGATTTATTTTCTTTTCTCAGGTTGTTCGCTGACCAATCCGTTGGTGAAAAGTGAAGATCGGCAATGATACCTGTAAGCTGGCGATTCATTTCTTCTGGATATGGAGACATCTTGTTCCATGTACGAAGCCCTGCTTCTACATGTCCTACCTTGATTTGCTGCAGGAAGGACGCATAGCTTGCCAAGAAGGTTGTTAGGGTATCCCCGTGAACAAGCACAATATCCGGTTTCGCTTCTCGCAGGACTGGTTCTAGCCCTTGCAGCACTCGGATGGAGATATCATTGAGCGTTTGACGCTGCTGCATGATATCAAGATCATAATCTGGCTTAATGTTGAATACTTCTAGCACTTGGTCAAGCATTTGGCGATGCTGCGCCGTCACGCATACGATGGACTCGATCTCTTCTGGATGCTTTTCCAATTCGAGAATGAGCGGTGCCATCTTAATCGCTTCCGGGCGTACGCCAAATACAGTCATGACTTTTAACTTGCGCATAGAGATGCCCCCGTTCTGTCCTGATATCTACTATAACAGGCCATCCTTATGGAACAGGACGGCCTCGCTTATAGATTAAAATTACGTGTTTCTCAAACATGCTCTTTATAGATCGCTTCAAGCACATCTAGAAGTTTGTATTTACAAAAGGAAAGGATAGCCTTTCATAGTAAACTCTCACAAAACCCTTTTTTTAAAGAGCGATTGACGCTTATAGCACTCTTCTTTCCAACAAGAGTAAAGAAGACTTTCGTTCTTGAAGGAAAGAAGAATACTAATTACGTACGTACGAATCCTTACTTGGTTCCAAACAAGCGGTCGCCTGCGTCGCCAAGACCAGGAATAATGTATCCATGATCGTCAAGCTTCTCATCAAGCGCTGCCAGATAGATATCTACATCCGGATGCGCTTCTTGAACAGCCTTTACGCCTTCAGGAGCGGCGATCAAGCACATGAGCTTAATTTGCGTGCAGTTACGTTTCTTCAGCACATCGATGGCCGCAATTGCAGAGCCGCCTGTTGCAAGCATCGGATCAATAACGATCAATTCACGCTCTTGGACATCCGTAGGAAGCTTCGTGTAATACTCCACCGGCATTAATGTCTCTGGATCACGGAACAAGCCAACATGTCCAATTTTAGCGCCTGGGATCAGCTTAACAACGCCCTCAACCATGCCAAGACCTGCACGAAGAATCGGAATCAAGCCAAGCATGCGCCCAGCAATGATATTGGATTGTGTCTTCGCTACAGGGGTTTCCACCTCAATTGCCTCAAGACGCAATTCACGCGTAATTTCATAAGCCATCAGGGTAGCGACTTCATCCACAAGCTCACGGAAGTCTTTGGTGCTTGTCCGCTTATCCCGAATCAAAGTAATTTTGTGTTGAATCAATGGGTGATCGCAAATGATCAGTTTGCTCATAAAAAATTGTCCCTCCGCTTTATACTCTTTGCTGACTCATATCGTTGTTTAATGGTTGATCAGTGTGAAACAGCCCCTATTATAACATCCCTTGTTCAGAACTGCACATTAACTCAATCATGAAAAACATTTTAGCCATAAAATGTTTTTAGAAAAACTGTAAAAAGCTATCCAAAATATTTGTAAACATTCCTTCTGTTGGTTATACATTCCTCTTACAAGGATCGATTCGGATCAATTTCAGCCAATAACAGTCGGCAAATCAGCTTTATTATCGGCAGTCTTATGAAAAACATGAGTCTGTTCACAAAAAATTTTGAAAAGGGAGGATCCTCACAAAAATTTTCATTACATTCGGAAAATAGGAAAGCAAACGACATTCATTTTCATAGAAAATTCAGTCTGATGATTTATCGTTCTCTGTGGATACTGCACATGATAATAGAAGAAACATGTACTTCTTACGAGGTAAAAGACCTCTCTAAGAATAGAGAGGTCTTGGTGTATGACAGGGTGGTTCTGTACTCTATAAGATGCCCTGCACCCTAATGCTAGTATTTCAGCTCAGAATACAACGGATATTGATCTGTCAATTCACGGACCATAGAGCGAGCTTGGCCCAATACTGCCTCGTCGGTTGGATTTTTCAACGTCAAGGCAATGATCTCGCCGATCTTCTTCATCGCATCTTCATCCATGCCACGAGAAGTAGCGGCAGGTGTACCGATACGGATACCACTCGTTACAAACGGGCTGGTTGGATCGAATGGGATCGCATTTTTATTGACCGTAATGCCTACTTCATCAAGCACCTTTTCTGCATCTTTACCCGTAATGTTAATATTGCGAGTATCGATGAGCATAAGGTGGTTGTCTGTACCGCCCGATACTAAGTTCAAACCTTCTGCCTGCAAGGACTCCGCAAGCACTTGGGCATTTTTCACCACTTGCTCAGCGTATGTCTTGAAGGACGGTTGAAGCGCCTCACCCAATGCAACCGCTTTGGATGCAATCACATGCATGAGAGGGCCGCCTTGCGTTCCTGGGAAGACTGCTTTGTCAATCGCTTGCGCCCATGCTTTGCGGCAAAGAATCAAGCCACCGCGAGGACCGCGAAGCGTCTTATGCGTCGTTGTTGTCACAAAGTGAGCATGAGGAACTGGGTTTGGATGAAGTCCAGCAGCCACAAGTCCTGCAATGTGTGCCATATCCACCATGAAGAGGGCGCCAACATCATTAGCAATGCTAGCCAACGCTTCAAAGTCGATGATACGAGGATATGCACTTGCTCCTGCTACGATCATTTTCGGGCGATGCTTGAATGCTGCCTTGCGCACGTCATCATAATCGATGCGGAACGTTTCTTCATTTACGCCATAGGCAACAAAGTTATACAAGAGCCCTGAAGCATTCACCGGGCTTCCATGCGTCAAGTGGCCGCCATGAGCAAGATTCATTCCGAGCACGGTATCTCCTGGCTTCAATGCGGCAAGGTAAACCGCCATATTCGCCTGTGCGCCAGAGTGCGGCTGAACGTTTGCATGCTCTGCACCGAATAGTTCTTTCGCGCGATCGCGAGCAAGATCCTCAACAATATCAACATGCTCACAACCACCATAATAGCGGCGGCCTGGATACCCTTCTGCATACTTATTCGTTAGAACGGTGCCCATGGCCTCCATAACGGCTTCGCTAACAATGTTCTCGGATGCGATAAGCTCAATGTTGTGACGTTGACGCTGAAGCTCAAGATTCATTGCCTGCAATACTTCTGGATCCTGCTGTCTCAAATGATCAACCATAGACGTTTCGTCCTCCCCGGTTATTGTAATATTCAAATCGGAATGCCGGAGCATTCTTCGATTAGACAAAGTAGAGCTGCTCTTAAAAGTGCAGGGTATATTCAACAAACTGAATTTACTTGCAATTCATGGAGCTGTCCTGAATGACAGGCGCTTCATATACAGCACGCGCTCCGCCTATCAGCTTCGGTCTTGTTGCGGCCATCGCCACATGTGCGTGACCGATCGTTTTAATGGAAGTACGAAGTGGAATAGCCACTCTACGCAAATGCATGCCGATCAAGGTTTCCCCAATATCGATGCCGGCGTGCGCCGTAATTTCCTCAACAAGACAAGCCTCGGCAAGCTTCTGATAAGCCGCAGCAGCCATCGAGCCTCCAGCTCTCGGAACAGGAACCGCACTGACCTCGGTAAAGCCAAGCTGCTCGCACACCTTGCGCTCTACAACCAAGGCTCGATTCAAATGCTCACAGCATTGAAAGGCCAAATGAACACCGTACTCTTGGCTTAATACAGCAAGCCCTTCAAATAAAGCCTCAGCAACCTCAATCGTGCCCGCTGTTCCAATACGCTCTCCGAGCACTTCACTTGTACTGCAACCAATGACAACAAGCTGTCCCGGTTTTAATTTTGCAGCCTCTGCCAACACATGTGCGGCTTGGGCGGCTTCTTCGCGAACCGTTTCGATCCATGGCTGTGTCATCTTACCCAACCCTTTCCTGCACGATTCTTTCTAATCCCCTTTACTTTTTGAAAGATTAAACCGTGATGTTGTTCTTATCGATGTTGTTCTTCGATTTCCTTTAATTTGTTCAAACGCCCGATATGGCGCTCTCCCTCACTGAATGGAGTAGACAGCCATGTGCGCACGATCTCTTTTGCCAGCCCAGGGCCAACTACGCGTTCTCCGATGGCAAGCACATTCGTATCGTTATGCTCTCTTGTAGCCTGTGCGGAGAACAGGTCATGAACCAAGGCACAGCGAATGCCTCGAACCTTGTTGGCTGCGATGGACATGCCAATTCCAGTTCCGCATATTAAGATCCCGCGATCTGCAGTACCCTCTGCAACAAGCTTTGCTACAGGCAGCGCATAATCGGGATAGTCTACTGAATCGTTGCAATGACAGCCCTGATCCATAATCTCATGACCCATCTCCTTGATAACCGAGATGATGTCATCCTTTAAATTCACTCCAGCGTGATCCGCTCCAATCGCGATTAACACGTGATTCCCCCCGCTTCTAATTCGGTGGTTGAACACCATTCATTTTCCAGCATATTCGATGCTATCTTCAAACGGCTTGACGTTTTACATCAGGTTCGTTCTGTGATAGTTCTATTATAGCTAATTTGCCGAAAAAATGGCGGAAGCGGTTGAAATCATTTCAGCGCACTTCCTTTAGCCTCCAGTTAGTGGACATAACCATGAGGAAATAAACAAAAAAAGAGCACAGTATGCTTATTGCATACCTTGCTCTTTTGCCCAGGCGACCGGCCGCAGCTCTAGTGCTCCATCGTGGTATCCCACTCTTGTCGCCAGTTACACTAGAGTCTTATTCATGTAGCTGAATCATATCGTATTTGATGAAAGAAATCAATCTATTTTTCAGAAAGACGTCGCAGTAGTTGACTCAACGCTTCTTCAATTTCCTCTGCCGTCTGCTTATACTGTTGAAGCGTACCTCCGTACGGGTCCCCGATATCCATATCCGGAAGCTGCAGCTGCAGCCGATGAAGTTCTTCCATCTCTTCCGTAGTAGGTTGTTCGCCAAGAGCCAGCTTCAATTGAAGCTCAGTAACCAACGCATTCAAGGCTCCCTGGATATTATGCTGATCCTCATCCACATGAACGTATTCCTTCAGTGTAAAAGTCTTGTCCGACGCTTCCGGAAACCGCTGAAGAACATGCTGTTTGTGTCCAAGTGTCAGGGTCAATATCAGATCCGCCCAAGACACGGCTTGTCCACTCAGTGCTTGTGAACGAAATGCCTCGTTGCCCATCTGACGATCTTTTAGCACCTGCTTCGCATGTTCTGACATCGGCGTGCCCTCCCACGCAGATACGCCGGCTGACTGAACCTCTATCGAGACACCTCGCGTCTTTGCCATATGGCGAAGCATGGATTCCGCCATCGGACTTCGGCAAGTGTTACCCGTACATATGAATAGAATGTTTGTCATGCTATCCCTCCATCTCTTTCACTGTTAGCCGCACCTATCATTCAATAGTCCTTAGCCGTTACGATCTTTTCACCACATTGCTTATATTAAAAACAGCAGGCCAAACGTAAACAAAATGGCACCGCCAACGGCTTCCCCATACTCACCAAACAGGCGTGAGCCAACTCGTTTACCAAGCATCAAACCAACGGCTGACATCATTCCGCCGAATATGCCAAACGCTAGAATCGTCAGCATCAGGTTGGTATGGAACATGCCAAGCGAGACACCGACAGAAAAAGAGTCCACGCTTACACTTAATGAGAACAGCAGGCTGCCCGCCACACTATCCATCGCTCTCCATTCAGGCCCTTCCTCTTTAAAAGCATTGTAGATCATATGAACGCCAAGGAGGACTAATAAGCCGCCGGCAGCAAAGATCGTAATCTGACCAAGTAAAGAACTCATATAAGTTCCTGCCTGTACGCCTATAATCGGCAAAACCATATGAAAGCAAGCGATCAACAGGCTGATGCGAAACATGTACCATCGACCGACTCCGCGCATTCCAAGGCCAAGGCATAATGAGAAAGCATCGAAGCCTAATGCCACAGCCATCATTATAACCGTTAGCCACTCCCCAACAGATATGGATGTTCCTATCATCCGGCTCTCCCCTTGTCCATGCATCTATCTGAGCGTATGCGGACAAGGCTTGAAACATGACTAGCGGCACCTCGCCATAAGGAGGCTGACATTCCTGTTGAGCAGGCATCGTGCCCTATCAACGAAGTTAATTACTTGAGAGGTGCGATGTGATTTGTTATACAAAAATAACTTGATGGCCTGCTGCCTTCAACAACCGATTCATTAACGCAAGCCCGAGACCTTCATAGGAGCAAGCCTCTGCCAAGATGTAAGTGACGCCCGCTTCATCAAAGTGTCGAAGCGCATCGTATAATCGATTGGCACCCACTTCTAAGTGCTTCAAGCTTCCGAGCTCAGCCACGACATCCGCCTCATATCGATCGATATGCTCGTGAAAAGCAAGTATGCCTGTCTTTTCTCCACGGCTCTTAGCTCTTTTCATATCCTGCTGAATATACTCGGAGACCCGTGCATCCGAATCTCCCTGCACGAGCTGGAGCTTGCCCTTTGGGGCATAGTGGGTGTACTTCATACCCGGCGACCTTGGCGCAGTAGCAGACGACATCGTTGAAGCCTCTTTACTAGGCTGATCAAGTGAGCTCGATGTCTCTGACAGCCTTGCCATCGCTCCCTCCGGATCGACCGCTGGGTCTACCGTAACGTTAGGGCATATTTCCTTCAGCATCGCAACGGTAATTCCGCCAGGCCGGAGTACATGAATATGGTTCTCTTTTACTTCGACGACCGTAGACTCAAGTCCTACTCCAGTTGCACCGCCGTCCATAATCCCTGCAATAAGACCGCCAAGATCCTCCAGCACATGCACAGCACGCGTTGGACTCGGTCTGCCTGAACGATTGGCGCTTGGAGCGGCAATCGGCTTGGCTGCAGATCGGATTAATCGCAGCGCTAGACCATGATCAGGCATGCGAATGCCAACGGTAGATAAGCCCGCTGTTACACTGCTTGATACCGCGTCTTGCCGAACCGGAAGCACAATGGTAAGCGGCCCCGGCCAGTAGGCATCCATTAACTGCTCTGCAATAGCAGGACAGCTGTCAACGAGAGCCCCAAGCTGCTCACGATCTGCAATATGCACGATAAGTGGATTATCCGAAGGCCTTCCTTTGGCAGCAAATATGCGAGCCACAGCTTCCGACGAAGTCGCATCTGCTCCAAGACCATATACGGTTTCAGTTGGAAACGCCACCGTCTCCCCCTGCTGGAGCAGTTCCGCTGCCTCTGCAAGCGCTGTTTGCTGATCCGCATCTGAGAGCATATCCATCTTCCATACTCTAGTATTCAGTTCACCATGCGCTGAACATGCCGAATCATACTTGTTATTCTTCATCAACCATCCGTCCTACATCAAAGGTGCGATATTGAAACAGCTTGTCCCCCCCGTCATAGACCAGAGATTCCTCGAATGATCTCCATGGCTTCACCAGCTGCCCTATTAATAGGAACCTATACAGGCTGCACACCTTCACTAATTTTTCTACTATGGTAAAAAAAGATGCCGAGCATTGCTTACGACATCTTTCGTACATCGATTCTATATATGAATTATACACGATAATAGCTCAATCTTCGATATTCCAATATCGGAAAGGCATGTTTTCCTCGATGTTTCCTAGTTTCGACTTTTATTAGAGTAAACGACACGACTGAATTTAATCTCTTATCCAAATAACGATTTCACCAAATCCATGATCCAATTAATCAATGTGATCATCATGTCTACTAGGAAAAAACGAACCTCTTTCTCTTGACCGCCTTCGTGCTCCGATGCAGCCTGCTCCCCTGTCCCCGCACTTTGCTTGCTTGCGGATTCATTAGAGCCTTTGTCTTGCTCCTTCTTATCATCAGACGTCTCAGCTGCTGTTGCTGTACCTTCACTTCCATCTACAAAGCATAGCGGCGGGAATAATACGCACCACCAATTCTGACCTGAGCCTTCGCCTAACGTAATTCGAAGCGCCTCGTAATCACCGGCAGGATACACCTCTCCACCGTACAGCTTTGCTGGAAACGGAACGACCTTTAGCTCTGCCTTCACATTATAGCCTTTGCCGTGCTGTTGAACGACAGCCTCAGCTGTTTCCTGAAGCTCTTCCAGATGGCTTTCAATAAAAGCTCTTGCCTCTTCTCTGCTTGCTGGCTGTGCCTGCTCACGGAGCCATGTATTGATCTGCTGAACAACTTGATCGCGAACCTTGCGCTTCAAGTCTTGGTCTTCTTCAGAATCAGAGTTGGCAAGAATCCGAAGCCGAATCGCATCCTCCGGGATACTGCCTTGTTCAGCCTGTTGCGTTGCTCCTTGCTCTTCCTTTGCAAATGCCGTTGTATGATCCCAACTCATCACTGCTGCTGCGAGAATGACGCTGAGCAGCACCATGTTCATCCATTTACGAATATTCATGATAGGTAACTCCTTGTGAGGTTGGGCGCGCCTCTTAGCCATCATTATGTCCGAAGCGCTCTCAAGCTAAACCTATCAATCTATGAAATTCAAAAAGGATGAATCTTCTTACAAATTGAAAGAATGGTAGTCTCCGCAACTTAGATTCTAAATAAGTACAAAAGAACCCCTATGCAGGACCACAGGGGTTGTTCGATGTGAGTACACCATCTTAAGGATGATAGTCCACCTTGGAATATGATTCATTTCGGCATTAGATCTGTGATCCAATTTTCAATGAGATACATAAGCAAACGTGATAAAAAGATAAACCTGCGATGTGGTCGTCACGAATGCTATCGTTCATCGCGATCGATCGACTTGATTCCTAGCACATGCCTTTCAATTCCAGCCAAGTCTTTTACGATGCGCACGCTCGTCCAATGACCGTGCTCCTCGATAAGTCTTGCCACATCTCCTGCTTGCCCTTGTCCCAATTCAAAAGCAATCATTGACGGGAGCTCACTCCAGCCCTTCATCATGTCCATCATACGGCGATAAGGGTCTAGTCCATCCCTGCCTCCAACTAATGCTAAGTGAGGCTCGAAGTCTCTTACCTCGCGTTGAAGGCCTGACATGTCTTCTTCCGGGATATAGGGTGGGTTCGATATCAGAATATCAAGGCGCCGGCCTTCTAGCGGGAGCAGCAGATCTCCCTCCAGCCACTCGATCGAGGAAGCTGCGCTTAGTGCTTCCGCATTATGCTGAGCCATCTTTAGCGCATCTGGAGAAATATCGACGCCGATCATGTTCCAATGCGGTCGCTCCAGTGCAAGCGTGCAGACGATTGCTCCGCTGCCTGTCCCAATATCCGCAGCTATTACAGGTGTCTCGGAGGCCCACATGCGCCCTGCTTCCTCTAATACAGCCTCGACCAGGAGCTCGGTCTCCGGGCGAGGAATCAGCACGTCCTTCGACACCTCGAAGCGCCGGCCATAGAAATAAGCCTCACCCATCACATATTGTGTCGGCTCCCCTTGGGACCGACGGGAAATGGCATCCTCAAAGGCTGCAGCGGCTTCTTCTGGGAGCGATTCTGCAAGATAGAGCAAATAAGCCGCACGATCCCAGTTCAGCACATGCCGAAGCAGCAGTTCTGCATGATGCGCTCCATCCTCGACACCACTATTGGATAAATAAGAAGAAGCCTGTACCCAGGCTTCCCTTACAGTGAGCGGCCATACGAGGTGGAACGGCTCGTTTGAGCCATCTCCATCGCAGGTTCTCATCATACTTGATTCTCCTTCTCCAACAGCTCTGCTTGTTCTGTGAGCGTGAGTGCTTGGATGATGTCTTCAAGCTCACCGTTCATTACATAGTCAAGCTTGTGGAGCGTAAGGCCGATGCGGTGATCGGTTACGCGGCTTTGCGGGAAGTTATAGGTGCGAATCCGCTCACTGCGGTCCCCTGTTCCCACTTTGCTTTTACGCTCGCCAGCGTATTTTGCTTCTTCTTCCTGACGCTTAATATCATAAATACGAGAGCGCAATACTTGAAGCGCCTTCGCCTTGTTATCGTTTTGAGATTTGCCGTCCTGACATGTCGCTACGATGCCTGTCGGAATATGCGTTACGCGCACCGCTGACTTTGTCGTATTGACGGACTGTCCGCCTGCACCAGAGGAACAGAACGTGTCTACGCGAATGTCCTTATCCATAATCTCAACTTCAAAGTCTTCGATTTCCGGCATAACTGCCACTGTAGACGTCGATGTATGAATACGGCCGCCAGATTCCGTTGCCGGAATGCGCTGAACGCGATGAGCGCCGCTCTCATACTTCATCTTGCTGTACGCGCCTTTGCCGCTGATCATGAAGATTACTTCCTTGAAGCCGCCAAGATCGCTAATGTTGGCTTCCAGCAGCTCTGTGCGCCAACCTTGCATATCGGCATAACGGTTGTACATGCGGTACAAGTCTGCTGCAAAGAGGGCCGCTTCATCTCCACCTGCTGCCCCACGAATCTCAACGATAACGTTCTTATCATCGTTAGGGTCCTTAGGCAGCAGCAGAATACGAACACGCTCCTCCAAATCCTGCTTGCGCGCGCTGAGATCCTCGATCTCCATCTTCACCATCTCGCGCATCTCATCATCAAGCTTCTCCTGCAGCATCGTCTTTGCTGCTTCCAATTCACTTGTGACCGTCTTCATCTCCATGTAGGTCTCATAGGCTTCCTGGAGATCGGATTGCTCCTTCGAATAATCACGAAGCTTCTTCGTGTCATTCGCTACGTCCGGGTCACACAACAGCTCGCTTAGCTTCTCGTATCGATCTGCCAGCGCTTGCAAACGATCCATCATGATGCGTTCACCTCTCCATCTATAGTACGTATTCATGTGCAGGAGGTGCATCTGCCCAGCACCTGCACGATTAATCAGCAGGATGAAGCTGCAAGTCTATTACGTCCGCAACATCATGCAGCAACATTCCAGCTTCAATCGATTCAACAACCAACGCTTGCCCCCAACCCTCAGTCAGAAGCGATTGAGCTTGGCTATACGTTGAATCTAAAATGCATGACGTCTCCGTCGTTCACTACATATTCCTTGCCTTCAAGTCTCAGCTTGCCTTGTTCTCTAGCTACAGCCATCGTACCTGCAGCGACAAGATCATCATAGGATACAACCTCAGCTCGGATAAAGCCACGCTCAAAGTCCGTGTGAATAACACCCGCAGCCTGCGGCGCCTTCATTCCCTTGCGAATCGTCCAAGCGCGCACTTCCTGCACCCCTGCTGTAAAGTACGTATACAGACCAAGCAGGCGATAAGCAGCCTTAATCAGACGATTCAGACCGGATTCCTCCAAGCCGAGCTCTTCCAAGAACATATCGCGGTCTTCGCCTTCAAGCTCTGCGATCTCTGCCTCTACCTTGGCGCTGATCGGCACCACCTCGGCTCCTTCTTCAGCCGCAAACTCCTTCACCTTCAAGACATACGGATTGTTGTCTGCGGAGGACACCTCATCCTCGCTCACATTCGCTGCATAAAGCACAGGCTTAACCGTAAGCAAATGCAGCTCGCGAATCAATGCGCGCTCGTCATCGCTCAGTTCGACACTGCGTACAGGCATATCGTTATAGAGGGCTTCCTTGATCTTTTCAAGAACTGCTGCTTCTGCAGCATACTTCTTGTCGCCGCTCTTCATGTTTTTCTTCGTGCGGTCAAGACGCTTCTCAACGGATTCCAGGTCCGCCAAGATCAATTCCAGATTAATGGTCTGAATATCGCTGATAGGATCAACCTTGCCATCAACATGCGTGATGTTCTCATCCTCGAAGCAGCGAACCACATGCACAATCGCATCGACTTCACGGATGTGCGCAAGGAACTTGTTGCCAAGCCCTTCGCCTTTGCTCGCGCCGCGAACAAGACCTGCGATATCTACGAATTCAAAAGCAGTAGGAACCGTACGATTAGGCGTAACCAGCTCTGTAAGCTTGTTCAAGCGCTCATCCGGCACTTCAACCACACCCACGTTAGGATCAATTGTACAAAACGGATAGTTCGCGGATTCCGCTCCTGCTTGTGTAATTGCGTTAAATAGTGTGGATTTGCCCACGTTTGGCAAACCTACGATACCTGCTTTTAGTGCCATTTCTGCATCCATCTCCCTTAGTTGATCTCATATATGGTCCATTACGCATCAACAGAGCGCGTCCCAGCGAACCGCTCTTCGTTCAACCATCAGTCATTATGAACAACGCAACCAGACGTGTCCGAATGCGTCCAAAAAAATAAGTTGTTTAAAATTCCTTACTCATTATAACCAACAACATGAAAAAAACCTAGCCGCTGACTAGATTTTTAAGCCTAGATCTCATAAATCGGTTGTGATAGTTCTATTATAGCAGATAATGACCCTTATTGTCGTTATTCCGGCTTTGGATCAGCAGGAAATTTCCGCCGCCGCATACTTCTTTGGCATTGGTTCCACACTAACATCGAACACCTAAACATCTATATTGGAAGGATGAGGCTCCATGGAAAATAAAACGCACAAGGGCAATTACAAAGGCACAACCAACATGCATGCGAAAAATCAGGATATGGCCTTCGTCAACGATACGGTGGAGCAAGCCAAGACCGCGGTACCGTTCCAACAGCAAAAAAAGAAGACCGACTAACCTTCTTCGTCCGTCAGGCCTGCTTGCTATTCTTTCATTGACAATGCGCTTCGCTTCGACTCCTCCCCGTTAACGGAAGTAGTGTAATGGATGAAGCAGATGCCTCATGCCGTACTTTGAAGCATGGGGCACTTCTATTGCATGCTCGACAATAACCCTCAAGGCTTCACGCACTTCATGATCCTGCTCCTGGAACTCACCTATTGCTTCCTCATTACCGAACAAGGACATAAGCATATTATCCGCGACCAGCATAGGACTGTTCCAAGCCCACTGCAAGCATTCCTCGTCAAGCTTAAGCTCATTCTGTTCAAATTCAAAGGTTACCATTCTGGATCTCATATCGTGAAACTTCACAGTCTGGTCCAAGCACGCCTGCCACCAAGATGCACGTTCTGGCTTCTTCCAGTCCTTCTCCTCCATCGCAAAGCGCGCCGCTTGAGCACAACAGGCTGCGGGGGAGCCATCCATCCATGGAAAGTGGAGCTTCTCCATTCTTGGCAGGGCAACGCCTTTGATCAGTGCGTCCCAATCATGCGGTCTAGGGGTGTTGCCTTCCACAAGACACATGCATACCGCCCGCATCGCCTCATATAAAGGCTCTGGGTGAGATTGGCCAAAAGCAATCGTAGGCTCATAAGGCTTATGAGCACGTCTTCTTAGATCCGCTAGGGCAAGCAAGCCATTTGCCCGCAACAGCCAAGAAGGGGTATGAAGCGTCTTATCTAGCAGTGCCTGTTCAATCTCACCGTCCTGACATTGAAGCAGATGCAGCATATAGATCGTCTGAATGGCGGTCTCTTCTTCCTCTTCCAAAAGCGATAGAAGCTGGGACTTATGCTCCTCTATTGCTGCTCTCCATACACTAAAGCGACAGCTCGACTGTACATGTGGAGCTGCAAATACCGGTGCAACGCCAAACAAATGCCGCTCGCCCCATGGGTGAAACTCATGATAAATGGATGGTTGCTCCTTAAAGCTTCGTTGAACGGCTGCAATATCTTGAATAAGCAAGCCATTCATTCTGCACAGGATCTCCGCCTTTGCAATCGACTTGCCGCGAATAAACAACATGTTAAGCAGCGGTTCAATCAAGTATGTAGCCTTGCTCTCACGAGCTTCCTCCATCATGAGATCATCAAAGCATGCATGAGCCGCTTCTGCGGATTGTTCTCTTGTTCCATTCTCCATAATGGTAAAGAGTTCTGGAAGATTCACTGCAAACATATGACCTTCCATAACGATACGATCCGTTATGCCCATTCCTTCAATCCCCCAGCTACGCGCCATGCTGGCGTGGTTTTAATTTCCATTATAATGTCTATGTCCATTGTACGCTATACGATTCAAAAAGTTTTCGCGAGAGCTGTTTCATGCCGCTCTAAAGTGGTGAATAGTAAGTAGCATGACATTCTCCCCTTTTTCATTGATAAACGAAGAAGCAACCCTAGCTGTTACTGACCGGACGGCTAGGGTTGCTTCCGTTTGCAACCATTCCTTTATAGCACCCATCATGATAGGAAAATGCCTCTCTTAAGCTCTTAATCAGAGCAAGGAGGCATTCACCGTTCACCCGTTAAATCAGTCCAATCGAGGACAAGAAGATCAGCACGATGAGAATCGGGGCTAGAAATCTCATTATAAAAGCCCATATCTTTAAGGACTTACGCTTAAGCCCCGTCTCTTCTCCAGCTTGCTTCCACACATAACCTGCAACGAGTGTCACGAATAATCCGCCTAACGGCAGCATGATATTCATCGTGATGAAATCAACCCAGTCAAACAAATTTTTGCCGCCCACCAGCACATCAGACAAGACACCGCCCGCAGCGAGCGTACAAGGAAGGCCTATGACGTACATGAGTAGAACAATTAGGATAGTTGCTTTCGGACGAGTAAGCTTCCATTTTCTCATGACAAAGGCAACCGGCACCTCAATGAGAGCAAGACAAGACGTGATCGCAGCTATGGCAAGCAGGATAAAGAACAAACCTCCGAACAAGCTGCCAAGCGGCATCGAGGCGAATGCGGCAGGCAGTGCTACAAAGACAAGGCCTGGTCCGACATCTGGCTGAATGCCAAAGGTAAAGATCGTCGGGAAAATGATCAAGCCGGCGATAAGGGCATACGCCAGATCCCCCGCTCCAACCGCAAGCGTTGCAGCAGGCAGCGATTGATGCTTCTCTACATATGCACCATACGTAAGCATAGCGCCCATCCCAAGCGATAGCGAGAAGAAGGCAAGACCAAGCGCTGACAAGGCCGATTTGAAGTCAAGCTCTGAAAAGTCCGGGTAAAGAAAATAGCGAATCCCTTCTGCTGCCCCGTCGAGCGTAAGCGTTCTGACAAGCATAATGACTAGGATGATCAAAAGACCGGGAATCACAATCTTGTTGAAGCGCTCAATGCCGCTAGAGATCCCGCGAGCAATAACGAAGCCTGTTATCAGCATCACTACGATCTGCCAAAAGATCGGCGCCATGCTGCCCGTAAATTGATTGAAGGTCGCTGTGTAATCCGCATTCTCATATAGCGCCCCAGTCAACGATTGGACGGTGTAATGAAGCGTCCATCCAGCAATAGTGCTGTAATAGGTCATAATGAGAAAGGCTGCCAGGACGCCGATAAACCCGAATACTCCCCACCACTTCTTGTCCGTAACTTTGGCAAAGGAATGAACGGCATCTCCGCGTCCAGCCCTGCCGATGGCAAGCTCCCCCAAAAGCACAGGAAGACCGACGAGCAGCAAGCAAATCACAAACAGCAGGAAGAAGGCTCCTCCGCCATGAGCGCCTGTCTCATAGGTGAATTTCCACATGTTACCAAGACCGACCGAGCTTCCGATTGCGGCCAGTATAAAACCAGCAGAACTAAAGCGTTCCGGAGAACCCGATTTGCTGGCTGATTGCTCCAATGATTTCTGACTAGACATGTTGTTTTCTTTCCACTCCCCAGTAAATTGGATGTTAAGTTAGGCTTGCTTCTGGCTTGGTGTTTTATAACCTTTTCCGCATAAATATAACACCCATTTTAAACAACGAAGGGGTTCGAGTTCCAAGGTAATTTCTTACTGCTATTCTCCTTCTGCTGGCGTTACTTGTTCATTATCCCCTGAGGTTGTGGATTCCATTTGAAATTGATTGACATACTGCTCAAGGCTGTATACACGCTCATAAAGCTCGTCCATTGTTTGAGAGATCATGCTCATTGCGTCCAGCTGATCCTGCGTCTTATTCGTCACCTCTCGAATATCTTGAGAGGATTGACTCGCTATTATGGATACCTCTCCAGCCGAGGCTGCTACCTCTTCTGATCCTGCACTCAGCTCCTCCGTCGATGCGGATACATTCTCCATCTGCTCCACGATGTGCTTCATCCGCTGTTTGAGCTCCATGAAGGTGTCTCCTGCGGATACCACTGCCTGCTGTCCCGTAAGGACGTGCGCATGAACATCTTTCATCACTTCAACGGTCTGGTTCGTATCTTGCTGGATTTGCTTGATTAGCTCTTCAATATGCTGTGTGGAAATATGAGATTGCTCCGCAAGCTTGCGCACTTCATCTGCCACTACACTGAAACCTCGCCCATGCTCGCCAGCTCGTGCAGCCTCAATGGAAGCATTAATTGCGAGAAGGTTCGTCTGTGAGCTGATGTCCTTGATCATCAATACAATCTTACCGATCGAATCGGAATGGACATGAAGCTGCCGCACCTTCTCCACAGCGGCCTGAACGGAAGCATTCATCACCTCCATCTCATTCATGGCCTGCTGCATCTGGCCCGTTCCGCTCTCCGTATGGTCACTCGCTTCATTAGTGATCTCCATGATGGCGCCTGAGGCATATACAATGTCCTGAATGCCTCTTGCCATTTCCTCCATCGCACGACTCGTTTCTTCCGTGGCCTGCTGCTGCTTGACCGCACCCTGCTCAGCCTGGTGCATCGTTCGAACCGTTTCCTCTGAAGCAGAGTGGGACTTCACCGTATATTCCGCAATACTGCCGATCCCATCGATGAGTTGATCGGTAGCGCCTTTCAAGTGCAGGACGAGCTGACGAAGACCTCCCAGCATCTGATTGTAGCTTGTCGAGATTCGCCCCATCTCATGATGGACAAACCGACGGCTCTCTGCTGTCAAGTCTCCAGCGGCAGCTTGCGCCATTAGTGACCGCAAAGCATCAATCGGCTTTTCAATGGATAGCATAATGCCGTAGCACACCCCTGCACTAAGAAGGAGCAGCAAAACATAGAGGATAATAATAATGAAGCGGCGACCGCCTGCATCATTTGTCAGCTTGTCGTGCATAAGAGAAGCTTGGTCCAAATTATCCTTCTCCAGTTTCTCCATATGGCGAAAGACTACATTTTCAAGCGAGCGGCCTTCCTCATCATACAGCCGTTTAGCTTTCTGAATATGATTGGATTCCATCGATTCAATTAATCGATCAGCAACGTTCTTAAAGGAGGTCAGCGCTGTTTGCATTTCTTCAAGCTGAGGCTTCTGATCATGATGCTCCTCCAAAAATTGAGCATAAGTCTTATCCAGTTGATCCATCTGCTTGCGATAATCATCTCGATGCCAGCTGACCGCTGAAGCATCTTCGGTCTCCAAGATGCGTTCCAAGAACACTGATGCCTGCTTGAAGGATACCATCATCTTCTCTGTAAGCACGACAGACTGCATCTGCTCGTGATAGAGCTCATTCAGGCCACCAATGAGCTTCGTGGATTGGATGTAGGACCCTGCTCCCGTAATGGTAAAACCAAAAACCAAAATCAGCATGAGCGTAATAAACTTAGTCTTAATGGAACGCTGAACCATATAGTCGATTCCCTTATGTATTTGCTTCATATCCGTCATCCTTTCTATGATGTACACGTTCTAGCTGATAAGCTCAATACCCGTTTCAGAATGGTATGAACAAACGAGGATATGTCTTACCTCTACACTTTTTGATCTAACTCCTTTCAATATCATCAGGTCTTTTCACAGATTGTGCACCATTAATCAATGGAATTAATAGGGGGATTCATGCAATCAATCCTCCCCTTCTTCAATGCCTATACGGCAAAAAGGTGCCAGCTTATGCTGACACCAGACTATTCGAAATGATCCTTTTATGCAATGATCTGGATCTTTTAATACGGATACCAAAAGCGTCCAAAGCCGCTTAATCTAATCGCTATTGCCGCAACAATGGCTGCAACACTAAGCAAAGCAATCACATAATCTGCACGACGCCACGTCGTCGAAGAATACCATGTACGCTTCCGATGACGTCCGAAGCCTCTTAGATCCATCGCATTCGATACCACCTCGATACGGTGGAGGGAGGACTGAACCAATGGGATTGCAATGGAAATAAAGTGCTTCACCCGATCGCCAATGCTTCCTTCTCCCTTGCCAAAGCCCATGCCTCTCGCCTGCATCGCATTGGAGATATTCCGAAACTCTGCTTGCAAATCGGGCACATAGCGAAATGCGATGTTGAATGCATAAGCTATCTTGTATGGAACGCCAATGCGGTTCAAACTGCTCGCAAATCGAGTAGGGTGTGTCGTGAAGATGAACAGCACCGTGATCGGCATGAGCGACATGTATTTCATCGTTAAGGTCAGCACATAAAAAATCGTCTCCAGCGTAAGAACATTGTAGCCAAGGTCCATGACAACCGTGGTTGTACCTGTCACTTCACTGCCGTACGACGGCGTTATCAATAGCGTAAAGATCGAGTTAAACAGATTGAACACGATCATAACCCACACTAACAACCGAATCCGTTTATAAGGAATCTGCGCGGTAAACAACAAAATAAGACCAGCAAAAAATAACGGAACAAACACTCTTAAGTCTTGGAATAAAAATACAATGACCGTCCATACCGCAAACACGATCAGCTTGGCCGCTCCGTCCATGCGATGGAACAGCGTGTCCTTGTCCACATACAGCATTCCTGACTTGCTCATGTACGTCTTCCCTTCCTTTCATGCTGAATAAATCGACGTACGAAAGCTTCAGGAGCTTGTAGACCTGCTTCCCGCGCAAGAATCCCTAAGGATGTTTCCTTCAGGTTGGCCCGTTGAATCGCCTCTAGATTCGTTAGCACGGATGAGGTATCCCCTTCTGCAATACAAGTCCCGTCATGCAGCACGAAGGCACGGTCGGTATACTCCAAGGCAAGATGCATGTCATGTGTGATGAACATGAACGACATCCCTCTGTCCGCCAAGGACACGATAAAGTCCATAAACTCTGTATAGTGCTTATAATCCTGACCGGCAGTAGGCTCATCCAGAATCATAAGCTCAGGCTCCATGGCAAGAATGGAAGCAATCGTCACTCGCTTTTTCTGTCCATAGCTTAGAGCCGAGATAGGCCAATTCCGATAACCGTATAAGCCGCAAATACGCAGCGTGTCCTCCACCTTCGCTCGCACCACATCTTGAGGCATTCCCTTCATGCGAAGGCCAAGGCCGATCTCATCGGCAATCATCTGCTGCGTAATCATATGATTGGGATTCTGCATCACATAACCGATGTGCTTGCCTCTTCGCCTAATCGACCATTTGTTAATGCGCTCATCACGAAAATAGATTTCGCCAGCGCTTGGCTTCACGATGCCTGTCAAGAGATGCGAAAGCGTAGACTTGCCTGCACCGTTGTTGCCGAGCAGTGCAATGCGTTCACCTTGACCAATCTCAAGCGTGATCCCGCGTATGACCTCCTCTTCCCCGTCATAGGAAAAGCGGACATCCTGCATAGAGATCAATGGCGACGGATGAGTATCATCCGTCTTATGATCAGCGGTATCAAGCCATGTATCGAGCTTGTCCTTGATTGCCATGCGCTGACTTAGTCCTTCTAGTTCAGAAGGACGGTCTTCAGGCTGAAGGTGGACGCCTGCATATTTAAGAGCCGAAATATAAAGCGGCTCACGAAGGCCGTACTCCTGCATAACGGACGATGACAACAGCTCGTCCGGTGTGCCAATTGCTGCAATTCGTCCTTCCGACATGACGATAATGCGGTCAATCGGCTGCTCCAGCACATCTTCCACTCGATGCTCTATAATGATCATCGTCTGATTGTGCTGCTGATGGAGTTCTTCCATCAGCTCCATCGCATGCTTGCCGCTAGCCGGGTCAAGATTCGCGAGCGGCTCATCAAAGAGCAGCACGTCCACGTCCATAGATAGAACGCCTGCAAGAGATACGCGCTGCTTCTGCCCACCTGATAGATCATGCGGACTATGATCGACAAAGTCCAGCATGTCGACAATCTCCAGCGCAGAGACAACACGCTCTTTCATCTCAGACGTAGGCATGCATTCGTTTTCATAAGCAAACGCAACATCCTCGCCTACCGACAATCCGATAAACTGCCCGTCTTGATCCTGTAGGATCGTGCCGACACTCTGACTAATCTCAAAGATGCTCAGCTCGTCAGGACGCTTGCCCTTCAGTTGATACTCCCCTGTAATCGTTCCTGTATACGTAAATGGAATTAGCCCATTGATGCAATGGGCTAGAGTAGACTTGCCGGAACCGCTCGGACCAGCAATCAAGATCTTTTCCCCTGGGAAAAGTTCGAGATTGATGTCCTTTAACGTGGGCTCCGACAAGCTGCGATATTGGAACGAGAAGTTTTTAAACGAAATAATCGGTTCAGTCATGTTCTTTCTCATCGCTCCTATCTACTTGCAGTCCAAACTGTTAACCCTTTATTTCAACACTTTCAAATTTGAATTTTTACGATTGCGGCTGATTAACCCCGCCACTGCTGGAACACCAAGCACGAGATGCACAACAACGTTAGCTCCTGTTGCCCAAAGGAACTGTGCAAGCATCTTCACTGGCGGCTCTCCATACAAATAAATATCAAGAATACTGGATACGCCATAGCCAATAGCCATGGCAAGAGAACCTGCGATCCCCAAGAACCACAGATCAGAGCTCTTTGATCGCCCTTCATTTACATTGAACGAAGCCTTCATATACACAAGACCCATCCCAAGTCCAGAAAGCGCAGATCCAGCTACCCATGTCCACCAAATCGTACCGCCACCCCAGATGAGGTCGGTAATAATATGTCCGATTGCACCGCTCAAGAGCCCCACGACAGGACCAAACATCGCACCGAAAATAGTCAGGATCGCGATGGCTGGACGAAGGGCGGTTTGCGTAAATACCGGAATCGAAATGCTTCCAAGAAGGCCGTATAAGGCCGCGCCGATGCCGATCGCAACGACCGTCTTCGTTGAAAAGTTAATTTTAGAATTAGACATGAACGTCATCTCCCCCCTATAAATCCGAACGTTCTAGCATGGTTAGGATTATAATATACAGATAATATAATCGTTTTTCCATACTATGGATACAGGTTTTATTTTACATATTTACTTAAAAACAAACGCTTTCTACTATAACTAGTATAAAATCATTGTTTTCATACCTAATTAATGAGGATTTGTCCAAAAAAGAAACTGTTCTAGGAACAGCCTCGATCATTTATCCATCCGTAAAATCAAAATGGACCAGTGTCATCTTCATTTTTAATAATGATCTGACCATCGGTTAAATCTTGATTAACCGCTTGGTCTGCTGCAATTCGCGAATCGTTCGAGCACCAACTCCGAACATTGCAATGCGAAGCTCAAGCTCCACCTGCTTCAGCACATCATTAACCTCTTCCTCAGACGATACGGCTGCTTGAAGCAATGAGCGCCCGAAGCCAACCGCATCGGCTCCAAGAGCAATAGACTTCGCTGCATCCACGCCATGGCGAATGCCACCGCTTGCAACCACTTTAAGGTCAGGCAGCTCTTGTCTAACTGCTTGTACACTGACCGCCGTAGGAATGCCCCAATCCGCAAAGGCTTCTGCCGCACGACGCTGCACGGCATGATGGCTGCGAAACTTCTCCACTTGGCTCCACGAGGTTCCTCCCGCTCCGGCAACATCAATAAAGGATACGCCTGCATCCGCCAGCTGTCTTGCTGTGTCGCCTGCGATGCCCCAGCCCACTTCTTTTACGCCGACTGGTACGGATAGCTTGCGGCATACTTCTTCTATTTTAAAAAGGAGCTGACTAAAGTTCACATCCCCTTCAGGCTGGAATACTTCCTGCAGCGCATTAAGATGAAGGATAAGGGCGTTCGCCTCTACAATATCTACCGCCTGCTCGCACTCCTTTACTCCCATTCCCATATTCAGCTGCACCGCGCCAATGTTCGCGAATAACGGAATCGTCGGCGCGACATTTCTTAGTTTGAAAGTAGAGGCGAGCGACGGGTTCTCAACAGCAGCTCTAACAGAGCCTACCCCCATGGCCCAGCCTCGTTCCTCTGCAATAGCAGCTAGTCTGAGGTTGATTCGATCCGTCCCTTCGCTGCCGCCTGTCATGGAGCTAACCAGAAATGGGGTATCTACAGGAATACCAAACCATGAACTGCTAATATCAATCTCTTGAAAATCAAGCTCCGGCAAGGCCTGATGCATAAATCGATAACGCTCCAGCCCTGTCGTAATTCCTGCAGCCTGTACGGTTTCTTCTAGGCAAATGCGAATATGGTCCGCTTTGCGTCGTTCGATCTGTCCCAACGCTTCTTCATGGGATGGGTTCGTCCCTTCATGCTGCGGCATCCTGCAACTCTCCTTTCTGCTGCGAAATCATCTATTCCTATCGTTAACCGATATACAGTGAATCAATCCCGCTATCGGCCCAGGCTCTCGTACTGCAAACAAAAATTCATCTTATTTCCTTTTTATATCTCAGCATAGCATATCATAAGTGCATGATTGAAACGAACCATTGTTTGAAAATTTTGCGATAATGGAAAGGCTCCAAAAGCTGTGATGGAAATGACTCAATCTCCTCAAGGCTATTACATATCTAAAGACGACAAGTCGTGAACAGCATTCATTTTCACGTTCTCAATGAGCCTATATAAACTAAATGAGCCTATAAGCCAACAAAAAAACTGCCCTACCGGATCTTCATCCTCCTTCAAGGGCAGCCTTTCTGCTTTTACTGTATATCTATTTCATATAAAAATAACTAAGATGATATCCTTACGCCTTATGCCACAAGCTTCACTTGCATCTTTAGGATGTTGAAGACTCCTGCTGCTTGCCGAAAATTTCTTTCTTCAGGCGCTTGCCTGTCGGTGTTGCTGCAAGGCCACCAAGCGCCGTCTCGCGAAGCGCAGTAGGCATCGTCTGCCCAATGCGGAACATCGCCTCGATCACTTCATCACAAGGAATCGTGCTTGTGATGCCGGCCAGGGCCATATCGGCTGCGACCATCGCTACCGCGGCTCCCATCGCATTCCGCTTCACGCAAGGTACTTCCACCAAACCTGCTACGGGATCGCATACGAGCCCTAACAGATTCTTTAAGGCGATCGCCATCGCATGGGCGGATTGCTCCGACGTTCCTCCAGCCAGCGCTACGATCGCAGCGGCTGCCATTCCTGCAGCCGAGCCTACCTCTGCTTGGCAGCCACCGGCTGCCCCGCTAATGGAGGCATTGTTCGCTACGACGAAGCCGAAGGCTCCAGATGTGAATAGATAATCAATCATCTGGTCGCGTGTCGGGTTCAGCTTATCGCGAAGCCCAAACAATGCCCCCGGTACAACGCCAGCTGACCCTGCAGTTGGTGTTGCACAGATCATTCCCATCGCCGCATTGACTTCATTGGTTGCCACTGCTTTGCTCACCGCATCCAGAATGGTGTCTCCGCTTAATCCTTTTCCCTGAGCAATATAATGATGAAGCTTCACGGCATCGCCGCCTGTCAGCCCTGAATGAGACTTCACCCCCTGCAAACCACGCTCAACCGCCTGCTCCATTACATCAAGATTACGGCCCATCTGCTCGCGAATCTGTTCGCGGCTCCGCCCTGTCACCTTGATCTCCTGTTCGATCATAATTTCGGCAATCGAACAGTTTTTCTCCTCCGCCAGCGCCACTAATTCTGCTACGTTCCGAAACATGTAAGCGCTCCCTCCTTTATTCGCGACCTATGTCCAATTGCACAGGTCCTTTATCCACTAACGTTCTATATCTAAGCCCAAACCTTCAGGAGGCTAGACTCATTAGTCTTCCATTCGAAGCACGCGCTCTACGCCTGGCAGAACACGAATTTCGGCTAAGATCGATTCATCCATCGTCTCATCGGTCTCAATGACCATGAGCGCCATTTTTCCTTTTTCCTTACGAGAAACACGCATGTTGCCGATGTTGACCTTCTCCTTGCTGAGAATCTCCGTTACGCTAGCGATAACACCATATCGATCATGATTCACGACAAGAATTGCTGGGCTCTGCCCGGACAGATTAAGCTGGAAGCCATTCAGCTCACAGATCTCCACCTTGCCTCCGCCGATCGAAATGCCAACAACCTCCATCTCATCTGCCCCATCCATCATGCGGATTCGAGCCGTGTTAGGATGCTCTGGAACCGCCTCTTCGGTTGTAATTTCGATCTCGACTCCTGCTTCCTCCGCGTACTTCGGAGCTTCAGGAAGTCTCGGATCATTCGTATCATAATCCAGCAAGCCAGCGATCAAAGCGACATCCGTCGCATGCCCTTTGTAGGTCTCAGCGAAGGAGCCATATAAAGAAATGTGCACCTTTTTCGGCTGACGACCGAAGATGCTGCGTGCAAGACGGCCAATCTTCGCCGCTCCTGCCGTATGCGAGCTCGAGGGCCCCACCATGATTGGCCCGATAATATCGAATACACTGCGGTATTTCATCCGCTCCGCCCCCATCCTAAATCATTCCAAGTCGCTTAACTCGCTCTTCCTATTGTACGCCAGAAAGTGTCCACTTACCAAAGACATATTTAAGTAAAGCATGCGAAATTATTAATGGAAAGTCAAGACTCTAACCACCTATTTTATGCATGAAAAAGAAGACAACTGCCCATCTGAACAAATGGACAGTTGTCTTCCATATGGAGACAAATTATTTTCGCATATCAACACATTCTTAGAGCAATGGAGATAGTAGCCTCGCTGCCGACTCCAGGAATCGAATGCGGATCTTTCTCTTCAGAAACTGTTCTTCTTGGATGCGCGTTGCCGATTGGAGATCTCGTTCAAAGTCCTGAATCAGGCGATCCACACTTTCCGTTCGAACCAGAAGAGCGTTTACCTCGAAGTTCAAATAGAAGCTGCGCATATCCATATTAGTTGTACCTATGGTTGCCATCTCCCCATCAACGATAACGAGCTTGGAGTGAAGAAAGCCTTTTTCATACTCATAAATCTTAACACCTGCCTCAATAAGCCCAGGGAAGTACGAATGAGAGGCGAGAAAAGGAATCCACTTGTCCGGCTTCGCAGGGAACAGCAGCTTGACCTCGATTCCCGAAAGAGCCGCAACCTTCAATGCTGTAAAGATATCCTCATCGGGAATAAAATAAGGCGTCGCAATCCAAATCGATTCCTTAGCAGAGGTCAGCATGGAGAAAAATAAATTTTTCATCGTCTGAAACTCTTGATCAGGGCCGCTTGGAATCATCTGTACAGCGCCCTTATGCTCGCGGTCAGGCGCAATGCTTACAAAGTAACGTGAGCCAATCACATGCTCCTTAGTCAGGTAGCGCCAATCCTGCAAAAAGATCATTTGCAGAGTCTGAACGGCCTCCCCGCGAACAAGCATATGTGTATCTCGCCAAAAGCCATACGTTTTACTCCGGCTTAAATATTCATCTCCGACATTAAGTCCACCCATGAAGGCGATGGAACCATCGACAATGACAATTTTACGATGATTGCGGTAATTGACCCGGTTAGAGAACATACGAAGCTTCACAGGACCAAATGCAGCAACCTTCACGCCTGCGTTCCGCATCTCCTCTAGAAACGGCTTTTTCAAGTGAAGGCTCCCTACGGCATCATACATAAAGCGAACTTCAACCCCAGCGCGGGCTTTATCAATCAAAATGCGCTGAATGTCTCTGCCAATCTCATCATCGCGGTAAATGTAATATTCCATATGAATATGATGCTTTGCTTTTTTCAGTTCGTTTAACAGCGCAGAGAACGTCTCCTGACCATTCGTGAGCACCACCGTTTCCGAGTTGAAGGTCACCGGACAACGGCTCATACGCTGAGTGAGTTGAAACATTAAATGCTGATCATCGGTATAGGATGCAAGCTCGGGATGAACCGGCACTTGCTCCTTGCTTACAAAAGCGTAGCTGAACTTGTCGCGCCGCTTCTTCTTATCGAAGGACCGACGCTTGTAGTAGTTCTGACCGAATAAAATATAGAAAATAAAGCCTGCCACTGGCACGAGGGCAAGGACAAGCATCCATGCCATTGTGCTGGATGGGTGCCTATTTTCCATAAAAATAATGATTGCAATCGTAACCACAGCAAGGCTCGTCATCACACTTAAGACTCCGGTAATAGACTTGCCAAACGTATCGTTTACGTAGTAACCGAGAAACAAGAGCAAGATAACAAAGATGCTAACTTGGACCGCTCTTCTCATAATTGTTTTCCTCTCTCCCCTAGAACTTTGTGACTGTGAGGTTGTTCAAACCATGTGTTGAACTGTATTGTATAGACGCGCGTTCTCTTTATATAGCGTCCTTGCTTGTTTTTCGGTTCGTATATATCCTTGCCCGAATGTTGATTCTATTACCAAAGCCATATGGCTTTTTGATGCGGTTTTACTGGAGCTTAAGGGTTTAATACCCATTAGACCCTCATTTGAAGCGACTTCCCTTCGACATATCTGTATGAAAATAACAGAAACGCCTCCACACCGATGAAGGTGAAAGCGTTCCTGATAAATCGGAAATTCTCCGATACAAATTGTACAGTATGACTGCTACAATACGATTCCATTGAACAGACTAAGCTTGGTCCTTAATGGTATATTTTTTATTCTGTGCTTGAATGACTGTCCCTGCCTTGAGCTCTGTCTTGTCTGTCAAGAGCAGTCTAACGATAAAAGGTCCTGTCTCCACATTCTCTTTATCTTGCGGTGACTCTGTGTCCGTGCGATTAGTGTCGTTTTGGGATTCTTCGCTGCTTGTCACATCTTGCGTCCCCGTTGTATCAGGTGCCTCTGTCTGATCGGAAGGATCATTCTTATCCTCGGTTCCATCCGTTTGATTGGCATCCGTATCCTTAGGATCGGCCTGATTCAAAGATGGCTCGCGCTTCAATATCGATAAGGTCTCCTGTGCAGGACCTGGATTCACAATAATCGATTCTGGAATAAATCCGTCTGCTTCTGACTTGCTTGAAAAGGAAAACGTGAGTGCTGTGACTTCTTTCTCGGCTCCATCCACTGGCGTACGGATAACGGCTGCCGTTACTGGCGTCGCAGACAGCTCAGGTTCTGGCTTCACGTTTACAGGCTTGTTGATCTCTTCCTCAGCTGGCGGCTTTGCTTCTGTTCCACCACCCATAATACCCGTTGCTTGAAGGGTAAATATCGCTCCTGCGACAATGACCACAATAAAGCCCAGACTCCATAATGCCTTCTTATTGCGAGACAGCATTCTCATCAGTGGAGAAGACAGTTCCGCCTTTGCTTTATTATACACGGGCGTCAAAGCTGTACCCGCTTCAAAATAATGCTTGCGGTACGCTCTGTGTTTAAATGCATCCCTATCGTATTTTTTAAAATAATGAACAAGCGCAGCTGCATAGGCAGGAGACGGCTTCTTCGAACGCACGAAGTCGTGATGCTGCTCCGACCAACGGAAGAAGTCGTAGATCATCTCTTTATTATTTGCGTGCTGGTGCAGGTATTGGAGCAGAGCCCCATACTCAACCTGTCTTGACTCCGTATCGCGATAGAAGGCAAGGACCATCCTTGGGAATTGGGCCTCGCCAAGCTCCTGCGAGAGCAAGCGCTGACCAATTCGCTGGGCATCCTCCAGCTCCTCCTGGGACAAGCGATCAAAGATATTCACGTCTGGTGAAGCCGTGCTGAGCCATTCATGCAAAGCCACCATCTTCTCTGCCTTAGACTGGATGTCGTCCTCAAAGCGGCGAACCCACTGCAGGAACTGCTTGGGCTGCTTCAAGAATCCGATCTGAAGCAGATCTGCTTTCTTGATCGTATGAAGATCAGACTCAAAGAGCAAGAAGCAGTTCACGGCATAGATGAGCGTGTCCATAAGCTCAGATTCAGCAAGCTCGATTTCCTCGGCACGGCTTCGTGGCAGTCGATGGAGCTGCTCCAGAATCGCATTTGCAATCTTAAGCGGCTCAGCTTCCTTGCGGAGCTTCTGAAGAACGGCATCCTGCGCCAAGGTGCGGAAGGAAGCCAGCTTAAGCACTTGGTTATGCTTGCTCCCCCATTCACATACGAAGTCGATCACATCTCCAGCTCGCGGGGCGTCATGGAACTGCTTCGTCACATACGGATCAAATAAGGTCTCTGACAGGCCGCGGTTCAATACCGTGTCAAAAAACGCCAAGCTTAACGCCTGATGACTCACTAACACATGGTAATATCGATCTGCCCTAGCTTGATCTCCGCTCACCATCGCCTGATGGATGGAATGGATAAACAGCGGCACGAGCTGTGTCTTGCCGCGCTCGTAGGCGTCAGCTAGATTCCAATAGTCCTTAAAGCAATCCAGCAGCTCGGGCTCTGGCTGTCCCCCACGCTTTACCTCCTCCAATTCACTGTCGAGCAGCTTAAGGAAAAGCGTATGTAAGCGCTGCTTGGTAGGGGTCATCTCCCCTTGGCTCATATGAGCAAGCAATGCTCGGAGAATCGGAAGCTTGTGCTCCATATAATGATGCTGCTCCCCTTGCTCCAGCTGATAGAAGATGCACAGCTCATGGTAGCTAAGGATCGCAATCTGCTTATGCAGGTCGGTACCTGCCAGCAGTTGGTCTGCATATCGATAGAAGGTGTCCATTCCATCTGGATCCGTCAGATGCTTCCAAGCAAAGTCGAGATAAGGCTGATTCTCGAGTTCAATATCCAGGTTCGTCGTTTTTCCTGTTACCAGGTCGAAGGTGAATTCCCGTTCGATATTGCGATCATTCGAACGAAGGCTTCCTTTCTCGACGAACATGATATGAATGCCTTTCTTGCTCTCCGGCTCTTTGCTGTAGGTCATATACCCAAGCATGCGTCGATAAGCATAAGGAAGGCTTTGATACACGAGCTCGAGCAGCAAGGCTGCGCTCTTAGAGATGTCCTGAATCGGAACATCCAAGGCTACGTATACCTTCTTCCGTCCTGTCGCAGCATTCATAATGGCAAACAGCAGCTGTTTGTACATCCGCTCGTCCATCTTCAATGCGGACAACAGCTCCACAGGTTCGATCTGTGTCACTTGACGAGTCGGAATCTCGCTTAGCTGAGGAAGCCCTGTTCCTTCTTCTACATCATAGTGATCCGCATACGCAGCATGAAGCCACCTGCGATAATCTGTGACAGCTTCCTCGCTCCGCTCTGGCGGAACCACGTAATGATGGGTAAAGAAGGCGCTGCGAAGACCGGTAAAGTCTTGAACCTGATAGATGCTGCGGCCAAGGATAAAGGCTCCCTGTTCCGTATGATACAGGTGAATCGATTCCGGGTATTGGCTGCCGTCCTTCTCGCCTGCAGCCGTAAGCTCCGCAGGCGCATCGTACACGCAGAACGGATGCAGCACCTTTTTCACAAAATTAGGGTCCAGTCCCTTGGATATCGCAATCGTATCGTAACCTTCATTGGATCGGAAGATACCGCGCCGCTCTCTTGTATACATCTGCTGTTCAATCCATGCTGAGGATGATGGGCGCATGATCAATCTCTCCCCTCAATATACTGAAGCTGGTATAGAAGCCAGATGAACGGCTCATCAACACGAATCGGACTCACAACACCTTGAAGCTTCTGGTTCACCGGATTACTGCCAAGCGCAGATACCGCAAAGTACGCTGCATTGGAGAAGTATACGTCCATCGTTCCTTTGAATGGCCGATCCACCTTCTCAATAAACCGTCGAACCTCGCCATCAATATTTTCAAACTCACTTAAGTTAAAATACTTTTCATGCACAACATTGTTGAAAATGTTGCTGTTTGGTTTAATATAATCGCCGTCTTCTTCCTTCAGGAAGTTCAGCATATCGCTCTTTGTGAGCACAACAGCCGTTGGAATATCCGTCTTGCCGTTATCCTCATAGGCAATAAAGTCGCCAAAGAGCGTAAGTACAACATCACGCGGCTCATCATATTGAGGCGTCCATTCGCCAGGCTGATCGCCATACTTGATACGAATCTTCTCACGAATGGAACGGATCTGCACGGGATCAATCATAAATAAGATACCAGCAGAGTTTTTAATATGCTGTCCATGAAGACCTAGATAGTCCTGATCCACCATGCCTTCGCCCGCTACATCAAAGAAGACAAGCGTAAGCGGCGGCTTGGATTCATCCCGGAATACAAATTGGAATATAAATGGCTCCTGCATCTTCTCCTTCTGGGTCGATGCGAGCAGATCTCCGCGTTCGAATAAAGGCTCCTCATACATCGTGCGGAACTTGCGGCTGATCTCCGTCGTAAGCGGCATGCAGGCTGCATCGAATCGATCCGCAGTCATATGCTGGAGCGTATGAATAAGCGACGTCATGTAGACAGACTTCCCTACCTGTGAAGCCCCTACAATGGAAATGATATTGCTTGGCACCTTGCCTGCCGTAACAGGAAGCTCATTGTGGCAATGCGGGCAAAGGCGCTTCCTTGTTGTCACCCCATAGCGATCGTGAAGCGCAACAAGCACATGATCGGAGTAAATACGATGCTCCTCAGGTATGTCCTGAGGATAAAGAACGGCTTCCATCTCATACACCGTATCCAAGCCAAACCGATCGCGATATCGGTTTAGCGCCTCGTCCTCTTGCAGCGCATAATCCTCATCATCTTCCCGTGAGTGGGCCGCACGGAATACGACCTCCTCTGGAGAGAACTTATTGAAGCAGTATGGACATACAATATCGTAAAATAAAGGCTTAGGCGCCTCATCCTTCTTTCGTTTGAACAGATCAAAAAGTCCCACCATAATCCCTCCTTATTCCGGTATCATCTCATAGAGCTGTCCGTAATGGCGGCCATCTGTAAAGAAGAGACGAATCATCTCGTCCTTCCCAATCTCTATTGCTGGAAGCACGGTACGTCCCGGCGCAAAGTCCTCAACAAAGGGATATACCGTACCATCCTCTACACGAGCGGGAGGCCCGCCTTGTTTTTTCACATAGCAAAGAATTTCTTTGGCAAGCGGAACCTCGCTCATGACTTGGATGTGGACCGTCTTATGCTTTTTGAATAAGCCTGACTTATATTGAATCGAATAGTAAATCTTCGCCTTCGCTCCCCGAACGGTATGCTGATTGCTGCCGTCGGTCTGTCGATACAGCACGGCCTCTCCATGAAGCTGCTCTGTGACATATACCGTATAGCGAATCGCGCCGATCTCATCGAGTCGATCATGATAGCCGTTATTGGCTTTATACTCATCCTTCGTGTAGAGCTTCATGCCCTGAGCAGACTGCGGCTCCACATCAGGAGAGTCCGCTCTTGTCTTATGAATATATACAGCCTGCACCTCCGCCGGCCACAGCCATTGGAGTGTACAGCGGTTATCCTTGACTTGGCCTGTCAGCCCTCGAATCAAACGGGATGGTGTATCTTGGTCGTCTATTCTCATCTTCATGCGCCCCCTACTTGTTGAATCCTCTGCTAGTCCGATCAGACTTTGGCTGATCAAAGGCTTGACCAGCATCTGTACGGACAGGGCGTGACGAGCGAGAATAGGATCTTGCTCCATGCTCCTGGATTGGAACGATGAGCGTAAATAGGGTCGTCACGAGCGCCAGGATTAGAGCTGCGATGAGACGTACGATGCCATCGAGCCATGTTGAGCCGGACAGCCCAAACTCCAGCACACAGCCAGCAAGAAGCCCTGCGGCTGCTCCGCCTATGGCAAAGCTTTTCGCCAGATATCGGTTATCGAAAACGATGCCAAGTGCTATCCCGATTGCTGCTCCAATGATCGTGATCGCGAGGATGCGCATAATCATGTAGAGGCTGCTGCCTTCAAGCGACCCGGTTCTCTCTGTTAAGAGCGTACGATCGCCGACCGTATTATAGATCTGCTGGAAGACAAGCGAGATATCCTTCGCCTCTTCCACGTCGTAATATTGGCCATTCGTGCGATTCGCAATGGTTTCGAGCAGCTGCGTGCCCGATGGATCCACTAAACTTAATCCCACTGTATGAATGGCAATATGTTGATCGATGTAGTCGCGAAGCGTCTTATCCACATTCACATCGCTAACACCGTCCGATAGCAGGATCACTAGCGTGCCTTTGGTGCTTTCCTCTCGGATGAGCTGCATCGCTTGATTAAGCGCTCCTTCAATGTTGGTTCCATCATCTGTAGGTGCGAGACTATCGATTTTTTCATAGATAGCTAGCTTAGCGTCCTGATCGCTAACCTTGACGAAGGGCTGAATCACTTCAGCCTCATTGCCAAATGCAACGACAGATACCTGCTTTGCGGAATCCATTTGTCCGATCAGACTCTTTGCCGCCGCATATCGGGCATTATCTGGATCTGTCTGCTGCATGCTGCCTGAATTATCGATGACAAACACAATATTTCTAACTTGACGCTGGCTTCCCATGTCGACTTCATAGAGAAATTCCAGCGCTGCTCCAACGACTAGAAGGAGTACAAGCGTCGCTGGAATCCATAGCTTCCACGAAGTGCCCATATACATCTGGCGCCACGACGCACCATTAAGCTTGGGTGAGATCATCTCCGCTAACAAGCAGCCAAGCCCGATGCATAGAGCTAATACCCCAAAATACAAGCCTATATTTAATATGTGAGGTGTCTTGCCTTCTAGCTGATGAAGGAGAATCTCTCCAAGCACAAATCCTAACGCCCCACCAAGCAAGCTGAACAGCACAAGAAGACCATTGATTTTCCGCTGCATAAGCTCGCCTCCTTTCTCCCCTTGAACAAGTATAAAAATGTCTATCTATATGGATTCTAACAGGTTGTTTACGTTCTACCTAAGCCGAGGCAGCTCCTCTGGCTCAACTCCGTGAAGCTGATACCCGTGCTCCTCGTAGGAATCATAATAAACTTTGCCGTTGCGGTAGAACAACAGGTCGGAAAGCTGGAAGCCGCCCATCAGATTGAGCTTTTCTACTCCGCTCTTTCGATTCTCGTGTACAGCGCCAAGCTTATAAATGCGGCTTGTCTCATCCGCATGCAAGGCGAACCGTACAAATTCGCTCTCCGTATCGCCAAAGAAATACTTTTCCTCATAACGATGCTCATGGGTATAGTCTAGCAGACGGATTCGAATGCCAGCATGATCTTCCAGAGTGCGATACAGCTTTTTGAACAGATCATCCTTGGCGAGCACTTCTCGATTATCATAGTCAACCGCAACGTTCGCACGCTGGAGAAGCTCCTCTTCAAAGGTAAGCTTGAATGGAGCTTGGGTTAGAATCTCCCTTCTGCACACCAGCATCAGGCGCTCCAGCAAGGCTTCTGTTCCTGACTGCAGAAGCAGCGTTACATTACCCATCAAACGTTCATCAAAGAAAGCTTGTGGTCCGCGCTTCTTCTCAATCTCCTCCATCACGGCAGCCGTAACCTTCTCATAATACTCCATCAAGTTCTGGCCAATATAATCGTCCGCCTGACGAATGCTCCAGATGGCTCGCTCCTTGATTGTAAGTCGAAGAAGCTCCATCTGCTTCACTTGATGCTTGTACTCCTCATGGAGGCGAATCAAGGCATGTTCATAGTCTCGCAGCAGCGCAAGCTCGGTTTCCAGCCTGACGATTTCAAGCTTTTTGACATATACCGTATCAAAGAACGCTCTAATGAAGCTTCGCACATTGTGCTTGTCCATAAGCGGCAGTCGCTGGAAGGACAAATCCTCTACGCGCATGGCATACAGCTGGTCAAGCCCTGCTCTGGCATCATCAAGCTCCTTGCTCGTCTTGTAGCGCAAGCTTTGCAGTTCCTTCATCACACTCTCTGCATCATGATGCTCGTCCGTCCAACCATAGAGATGGTAGAAGCTGATATCCGGCTCGGCCGCAAGCCTTGCTGCTTGCATTCGCTTAAGCTCGGCAGAAGCATCGTACTGTGTCAGGAGGCGCTGTGCCTCACGCGCTATATTGTCTTGAAAGTACATCTCGCAGCCTTGTCCAAATAGAGCCTCTTCCGCTTCCGCAAGCGACATGCGCTTCAATGCTCCAAAGCTTACGGGATGAGTCATCATGCTGTTCATATGTTCAAGACTTTCAGGACCTGGGAGTGCTTCGAGAATAGGCGAGGACGAAAGCGTCGTATCAACGCCAAGCAACGCCAGCTTTTCCCTTACACTACCATCCAGTGGTCTTGACATTCTAGCCTCAAGCCCGCAGAAGAAATGATAAAGTACGGTCAAAGCAATGGAGACATTCGGACGCTTCACTTTAGAGAACCCAGCTGACACATAGCCCTGCTCTCCCGATTCGTTCATCAAGTTGTTTTTAAAGGATGTATTATTGTACTGTCCAACACCGCTGCTTACATCTAATCCTTCCTCGCGGAGCTTGCGATTTTTCAGCAAGCCAATATGAGAGATCAGTTCCGCATCATCCTCCGCGTCATTACCAAGCGAGATCCCACGCTCGTCCTTATCAGACAGCACATAGACGAGATCGAACAGCGATCTTCCCTCATGACTCACTGGGATAGCGATGCCATCCTCGGTCATATGAAGATTCGCCTTGAAGGAATAATTTGGACTTTGCATCAGCTCCAGCTCTCGCAAAAAGGCCATGCCTACCGCGCTCGTGTACCCAAAGGAATCAATCTGCTCGCGCTCTCGAATGAGCACATGCAGATCCATTTGAACCGATTTGAAGGATTGTCCAAATATCGTGTTGGCTAAGATCGATAGCTCTGGCAGGAACACATTAAGCGGGTCATCGACCCGCGTAATGACATGGAGATGGATGCGATCAAAGGATGCATACAATCTCCCATATTCCGCTATGTTCATACTAACGAGACGCAATTCTCGATTCAGCTGATAGAGATGCTTGGCATCCCGCTTCAGCTCTTGATACAAGTCATGCCGATAGGTCTTGCTCTGACCCTGCTCGGCTTCCACCTGCAAAGCAATCCTAGTCGTTCGATCCTGCTCCTCTGCACTTGCCTCTCCTAACATGCCAGAATATCCATTAGCATGACGGGATGTTGAATGGCTCGGGCTGGAAGGAGATCGGCCGTCGGCATTTCTTTTCGTACCGA
Organism: Paenibacillus sp. 1001270B_150601_E10; assembly: GCF_015558675.1. Lineage (GTDB taxonomy): Bacteria > Bacillota > Bacilli > Paenibacillales > Paenibacillaceae > Paenibacillus_B. The sequence goes on from NZ_JADMOL010000003.1 coordinate 191,490, forward strand.
CATGCACATACATAACACCTGCACTGTTCTCCCACAGCCGATGATGAATGTCCATCATCGGCTGAATGAGAGTCTCCGTCTTATCACCAACAAAAAGATAGACCGATGGGTAATGAATGCTGCTCTGGTCATCATCGTGCCCGGTTAGCTTGTCTTCCTCATATGCATATTGTGCTGCGAATCGTTCCAGTAGCGTTCTCATCTTATCTCAACTTTCTGCGAATAGCATGGAGTTTGGAGGTAACCTCTTTATAGAAACGATACGCATCTTCGCCATATTCCAGCTCGATCTTCTCATATTCCAAACGATCGCGAGCTTCGAGGAATACCTCGTACATTTCGCCTAGACGATCAAGAAGCGCAGATACATCCTCGGAGGCAGTCATCTCCGTATCGCGGCGATTCGCCTTGCGCATCAAGGTGCTGCGGCGCTTCTCATCAAGGCCGCGGAATACTTGGAACACTTCATACTCGACGAAGTCGCGGCTCTTCATCACGTTCGCAAACGGCTCCCATGCTTCCTCCTCTTCGTCTCGGTCGTAGACGAAGAGAGCGCCCTTCTTCGTGATCGTTCCGGTGTACAAGGCCTCGATAAATTGATCCAGCACCTTTTCTTCATCCTGATGCAGGCTGAGCACCTGCTCAAGCTCGGCTACTTTCGCTGCGATCGCTTCATACTTGCTTAACTCCTCACGCATGCGATCAATGCTCTTCGGTGTACGGATCAGGTTCTCTTTGGCCATATCTTCATTGATGCTGCCAAAGATGTCTTTCGTTGAGACAGGCTCCAGCCCTTCTGCCAGCATGCGCTTCATATCCATGACAGCGCGCTTCACTTCCCCGAGATTCGGCTTAGCCGTTTGAAGGGAGAGATCATACCCTGCTAAGAAGGAATCCAGGTCAAATGCCTTTGTGGTTGTCAGCGCATAGCGATTGCTTGTATTCTCATCGATGTGCTTTTCTACAACCACTTTCCACTGCAGCGCCTTATTGAATTCATCGCGCACACGCTCATTGTAGCGCTGAACACGCTCGTTCTGATACGTATCCCCCCAGGACTTCTCTGGGATTGGAGAAGGCAGGTATGTCCAATTATCACGCTCGGTCTGAACCAAATGGCGTCCAATGCCTTCCTTATCCAGAATCGTGCGCTCATAGCTCTCCTCATACACTTTAAGCGGCGTATACACAAAGAGCGGCACACCATTCTTCGTATTGAGCCAGAAGATCCGGTTCTTGACTTGGCTTTCCTTGATCGTAAAGTTGGACTTGCCGATCGCATTGTTCTGGTAGTTCTTGATGCCTTTCAGAATGCTTGGCGCCTGTACTGGCACCGATACGAATCCCCATGATGGGAAGTGCAGGTTGCCAGCGCTATTGCTTAGATGGAACACAGCCACTGCCTCGTCATCAAGCTTGCTTGCGATCTTGCGTTCAACAAACTTCTCAAGTGGCTCCTCATCGCCATATTTCATAATGAGGAACTCTTCCATCGATTGCGTAATCAGGTCACCGAACTTCTCAGTCAAGAATTCGGAAATAGAGCTTACGATATCGATCTCCTGTTCTTTCACCCACTGGTTCGAGTGGTTCAAGAGCTCAAGCGTAAAGTCGCGAATGAGATCATCGACTTCCCTCTGCTCCATGACCTTGGAGATCACCTTCGCTACATCCGGAACGCTGACAATGTTCCAGTAGTACGTCTTGTTGCCTTTATGATCAAGCTGCTCATCCCCATTAATAAGGATATCGCCGTTTTTCTCGAAGATGCTGTTTAGTGCATTTAGAATCTCCGTAAATACGCTATAAATGCGGTTGTTCTCGCTGTTCAGGAGCTGGTACAGATCCTCATAGAACTCGATCATCTGCTCGGTGCGCTCCACATCTGCACGCAGCCAGTATTCGTTGATCTTTGCTTCGATGTAGAAGTTCTTCTTCTTATCCTTCGAAACAAAGGCGCTCTTCGCATCCCCGAGGCGCTGTTCGGCTTGATCAGCAGCCGCTTCAATATCTCGCGGAATACGATGAAGGCTCTCACGCAGCGTCTCGATATAGGAGAGCAGCATTTTTAGAATACAGAAACCCTTCTCCGTATAGATCATGCGGGATACATAGAACGGCCCCTGTTCTGGATGCAGGAACATCCGACGAAGCTGATCGGCGAATTGGTCCATGATTTCGCCAGGAAGCTGCTTCTTCATCTTGATGTATTCCTCGCGGGCGCGTGTCAGGAAGCCCTGCTCAAGTTCCGTATCCATATTCACGACTTGCATCTTGACAACATTGCTGTAGGATAAACGTTCGCTGTTCTCATAGCCCGGCAGCGGCTCAGGCACGCGGGATTCAAAGGTCTTAATCATCGTGTCCAGATCCAGCCCAAGCTTGCGAACAAACTTCTCGACGTCCTCTTGGGATGGTGCCTTGACGAACATCTTCTCCATCTTGTTGAATAAGCGATAGCCAAGATAAGTGGTCATCTCCTCGATCGGAAGAACGGCAGAAGATGCACCAATGATGTTGTATTCATAATTGGCTGGATACATCTTATTCATCTGTGCGATGTTCGTACGAATATTGCTGATGTAATCATGAATCGCGAATTCCTCGCCTGATTGCTTCTCTTCGCTTGCCATAAAGTTCGTAATGTTCTCTGCCGTCACGTTCATGCAGTAGTCATACGCGCTTTCAAGCAGCTTGCCTTCTGTATTCGTAGCCGAAATCAGATGGCATAGATTGAACGGTGGAAGCGGCGAATTAACCGTAAGGATATTGCCGTAGCGCTGCTGGAAACGTTCCCCGCGGCTATCGACGTTCATCCAGTAGTCAAGCTCTTTGAGCGCTGCGTAACCGTTCTTCTTGATATACTCACGCGTATGCTCGCTGAGCGACTTGTTTGACAGGTTCACGTCCGGCGTAAACAGATAGCCAAGAATGTTTACGCGATCGATACCTGCAGAGCCGTAATCACGCTCAATAATCCCTCGCACAATGTAGGAAATGTCCAGGAAGCAGCCGCTGCCCGTACCACCGGACAACCCGGTCAGCAGGAATACCATCAGCTTCTTGTTTGTACCGACCGACAGCGTCTTGATCTTCTTGTCGATCGCTTGAACAACCTGATTGATCTTCGTGAAGAGCAGCAAGCGCCCTGCTTGGCGAACCCCGGCTGCACCGTTCATTCCGTCTGTAATGCTCAGCTCAGGCGAGAGCCAGTCGGTAATATAAGGCTCGAGGATGCGGCGGTTCTGTAGCAGTCCGCCGATCTCTGCATTCGAGAGCAGCACGAATTCATTGATCGGGTCAAGCCCGATCCCTTTATATCGCTTGCCTTTGTCCTGTTCGTTCGTTTCGAAGGCAAGGAATTCTACATTGTCAGGCTTCTCCAACTTTTTCTTGGACAACGGGTCCTCTGGCAGTTTGAAGCGTCGATTGATCTGGTATTTGAGACGAAGCAAAGCGTCAATCCCCGTACCGCCCAGTCCGATGATTAGAATCGGATTATCTATGGTGTCTACCCGTATCTTCTCGCTGACAATCCCTCCGCCGAGGGAGACGTCCAGCTGCTGGATATGCTCTCTTACGATTGGTTTCATTTTGCTGCACTCCTCTTATTTGAGATATTCAAGTGTAATCGTCTTATCTACATTTGTTAACGGAATCGTGAGCCGATCACCGCTCTTCAGTTCATGGCCACGGCTTGCATCTACCGCACGACCGGACTTTTCAACGACGACAGGAGAGCTGTTATGCAGGACAACTCGATCCTCGCTTCCCGGCGTGAACACAATGCCTTCTGTCTCCTTCATCTCAGGTGCGAGCTGAAGCAGCTGATGCAGATTGAACTTGCCGCGGAAGGCGGTCAGCTTCCTATACTGCGGAGAAGATTTCTCCCCTGTATTGTCGTCGCGAATCTCGATGACCATCTGTCCGACGAAGCCGCGATTTGCCTTTTTAACAGCTGCAAAAATAAAGAATCCTGCAACAGCAAGCAGGACTAGCGCAATGCCTGCTGCAATCCATACCCACGTTGGCACTGACGGCTCCTCTAATGCTGCTGATTCGCTGCCTGCCCCTGACTTGCCGCTCACCGTCACTGGTGCGGTCTCCCGGTAGAAGCTGTCTCCTTCAGCCCGCACAACCAGCTCATAGTCATGCTTGTCGGCGATCTTGAATGTGCCGCCGAAGTGATCGCCTTTCAGATCAAGCTTCACTTCTGACGTATCTCCGGTATCCAGATCCTTCACCTTCAATACCGCATTCATTTCAGGATACAGCTCGTCGCTCGGCAGCTTCGCACCATTGCTCGCAAGATACGCCTTGATGTCTACCTTATCGCCTGGCTTTAAGCTCTTGGAAGGGATATCTTCTAGGACGAGAGCCAGGTCATAGTTGAATACGAGACTGATATCAATTTTATCCTTTGGTACGCCCTTTACTTGAAGCGTCCATTTTCCTTCTGCAGGCTGCAGCAGCTTCACTAGGGAATAGCTCTTCGAACGCGAAAGCAGCACGTCGTTTGAAGGGACGGCAACCTCTTTTCCTGTCGGATCTTTCAGACGGACATCAACGGGCTGGCTGGACATTAATGAGATATTGGCTTCCTTTACATTGCCATTTGGAACATCGATCACAACGTCCTGATAGTCGCCGTTTGCCGTAATCGTATCGACAGGCACGACCTTCAGCTTCTGATGGCTTGCAAAGATCTCGCTTAAGATCCGAGGAAGATCCTCAGCAGAGGAAGTCACGAAGGATTTCCCCCCCGTACGGTTAGACAGATCCTCCAGTATGGAGGCATTAAGCTGTCCATCGGCATTAAGCCCCACCGTATAGATTGGAGCGCCAATCTTCTTCGCAATCTCAACCGCCTCATTCAGCTCTTTATCGGATTGCTCCTGCGTGCGGCTGCCCTTGCTGTTCAGATAGTTGTTGCCGTCTGCAAAAAGAACGATCATCGGCTCATGGCCGGAAGTTGTCCCCTGCTCAAGCACCTTAACAGCCTCATTCAGACCGACGGCAATATCCGTGTAAGGTCCACGGTTCAAGTCATCGATGAACGTCTTGAGGGCCTCCTTGTCTTGAGGCTGGTTCATCTCTAATAGTGCTTTCTCCCGTTCAATCTTATCGGTATAAGCAATTACCCCGACCTTATCTCCTGTTGGGGACAGCATGTCGATGAACATCTTCATGGCCTCATTGCCGATCTTGTTCACGTCGCTTGTACTCATCGAATTGCTGACGTCAAGCACGAGCATGGCATCGATGTTGGCATCCTGCGCTTGAGCTGCTGCATACGACTTAGGAAGTTGTTCTGCCAAGGGTAACAGCAGGAGTGCAGCAATCCATAGGATGGTTAAAGGTAAATGTATGCTTCGAGTGATTCGATTTGCCATTGGTTGTACTCCTTTTATCTAATCTGAGATAATAGCTCTAATTCTTAATGTACTTGTCGAACCCTACAAGATTCTGTAAAGTGGTGTTGATTCTATTATAGTTTAGGTATAAAGCCTTATAGAGATTTACGCAACTTTACACATTCTGCCATTTCTATTATAAAACAGAAACATGATTACATTCTATGACAAGAACCTTATAGAAAGCTTAAAATAATGTCGATTGCTTGGATATACGAGAGATAACGTGAATAAGATTCATCGTTTTTAATAGCAGATCACTCAATTCAAGTTAAATCTATCATACTCCATTCAAAAGGTAAGAAAGGATATTGCTATGATTACGTACGTTTGCATCGGAATAATGTTGCTATTTTTAGGCTATCTCGCAATACAAGCCTTCACCATCCACAAAAAAACGCCGCTGCCTGATGATATGGATCAGCAGCTTCTGCGCGCGCTTAACCGGGAGGACGACGGAAGATGAACAAGAAGCAGCCGGTTACGCTCCATTCCTATCATAAGACGACTCATCGTTATCAGAAGTTAAAAGTTTGCAACCATTGCCGACAATATACGATGATTCCAGACGAGCCCTGCCCGCATTGCGGCAAAGAGCGCCTCATCTCGATTGAAGAGAAGGCCGCTCAGCAAGCGAATCGTGCGACAGCGGTGCATGTGCTCCTTTTAATCTTGATTGCCCTAGCCGGCGTCCTATTCGGGCAGACGTTCCTTCAGATGAGTCTCGCTGCTGCAGCCGGCATCGCTGCAGTTGCCGTCTATGTGCTTATCCAGCAAAGAGTAAAGCACTTCTATGCCATGAAAGAGCTTGGCAAGCTGATCGCGCGGGACGAAGAGCGCATCGTAGAAGGCGTCTTCCGCAATTGGGAGCAAGCCATCGAGCTCTGGAAGACCGAGCCTGTCCGAACCTATGAGATGCTCAGAGAAATCAGCACGCTTCAGCGCAGCGAAATGATTCGCATCCAGCAAGTTGCCCTGCTTAATACCTTCATCCTTCGAAAGGATATGGAGATTGAGCTGGAGCCGCTTATGCTCCGGCACTTTGAGCCGATGCTGGCGGAGCTGATTGGGGAGCTCGCCAAGGTCAAGCGTAGTGCGATCAAGGAGCGTGCGATCAAGTACGTATCCAAGTATGAGATCGAAGTACTTGAAATGGAACAGGGTGAGCAAATTCTCTCTCATGTTGTCGGCGCTGCCGTCCGCATGAAGCCTTATGTGGCGAGTAACCCCAATTTCATTGCAAGATATGCCAGATATCTCCCTAAGGACCGCTTCCTGCGCTTGTACAACATGCTGTCTCTTTCCCCTTCTGCCGAATGGGGGCACCTGGCAGACGAGGTATTCCGCATCTATAAGGAACGATATCAATGGGACGCTGACTTTCAATCCGGTAGCAAAGGACTATGAATATGACGTTCATTCGCATCATAAACCTTCGAAATATCCTGCTTGGACTATGCCTGATCCTGCTGGTATTGATTGGATTCAAGGGCTATTATATTGCAGAGAAGATCGAAGGGTATAAAAAAGCTGAACAATTCTATGCCGACAAGCAGTGGATTGAGGCTGAGGAGTGGTATGAGAAGATCAACCGCAATCGCTGGATTCATTACCGGGAACAAGACATTGCGAATCGTCTTCAAGAGCTTGCTCCGATTCGGGAAATAAGGGAAACCTTGGACCGCATTCAACGTGAAGCAAAGAGAGCTGCAGAGCAGCTGGACTTCGCTTCCTACAAGCAAGTTGTCGATGAGCTTCAGCAATTCCGAGGACCATACATCGGACAAGGGCATCCCTTTGAAAAGGAATACCGCGAGATTTCTGAGCGTCTGCAGCTGTCGCCAATGATTATCCAGAACTGGAACACATTCCGCGAACACTTTGCCAGTCAGATGGCTAGCAATTTGGAGGAGAAGCAATATGAGGATGAATCATTCAAGCAAAGCCTGATCGAAATTCCAGACTATATTTACGGCGGGCAGAAGAAAAAGACAGCTCTGCTGACAGAGCAGTTCAAAGACTATGACGAACGCAAGCTGGCACAGCTGGGGGCCGCTGGCAATACCGAAGCGCTGCTTGTGTCGACACGAGCGATGAAGGCAGAATACGATGCTCTTCCTTTTGATGCGCCATGGGTGCTTCAGAAGACAGATGAGATTGTTCAGCAGCTGCTTACTAAGGCAGTCGAGCAGGATCAATATGAAGTCTATATTGCGCTTGCCAAACGATACGAGCAGTATATGAGCAGCCTCGGGTTAGACACAACAAAAGTAAAGTCGTCCATTGACAGCCAAATGAGGAGCTGGATTCGCAAAGGAGATCGACTCGTTCAAGCAGGGGATTATGACGAGGCGATGAAGATCTACAAGAGTCTCTCTGCATATACCGATATGAAGGAGAAGATCAAGCAGGCTGAGCTGGAGCAAGCCGCCTCAGACCCTCTTCGCTTGCTTCAGCAGGGTGATAGCAACGCAACCTATGAGCATGTCATTGGAGGAAAGAACGGCTTTGGCGGTACGGTGTACGCTGTTGGGGTTCAATTTGGCAGTCGCATCGTCTTAGCCGTGTGGGATGGCAAGGATCAAGTTAAACGCTATACGAGCGAATCTCTTCCTTCAACGATTCAAAGCCTTAAGCTAGCCCCACAGCAAATCGGATTTACTTCTGATGTACTGGTTGCAGAAGCAGACTCCGCTAGCCGTAACGGACGATTTATCGGATTCGAGACAGTAGGCAATAAGCTTCAAACGCTGTTCGACCTCGAAGGAGATCGGTATGAGGTAGTAAGCAGCGATCATATTAAGCTGTATCATCCGCAAGGAAACGAGGATGTAGATGCGGTTGCCGATTATCGTTTAGTCGGTCAGCGCTTTGAGTTTTTGGGTTATGAGAAGAGAATCGCAGAGATCAAGCCGGAGGAGTTGACTCAGCATATCGGCGAGACTGTTCGAATGACGGTTCATATCACAGCCTTCAACGATCAGATCGCGTTTGCTGAGATCCAAGAAGGACAATATATCGGATTGGTGGGACTATCTCCTCAAGCTGTCGGAACCGTTACGGTAACTGGTAAAATGAATCAATATACAGACGTCCAGCTCAATGACAGCATTCTGGTCGTTCCAGTATTTGAAGTCGAGAAAGTCGAGCAGTAGAATGTCTTCAAAAACAGCACATCATCTTGCATTTTAATTGGATTGTTTTCATGTTGATCCAATAAGCCGCAAGCCGTAAACTCAAGCTGACAAAATAAGGGCTGGTCTATCCTCGCTTTCCGTGAAGGAAGACCCAGCCCTTTATGTTTACAAATCCAGATCTTTAATTATTCGTGCAGGATTGCCACCTACAACCACGTTGTTTGGCACATCCTTCGTGACAACTGCGCCTGAAGCAATGACCACATTATCTCCGATGGTCACGCCTGGATTAATGACCGCTCTTCCGCCAATCCACACATTGTTGCCGATGCGAACAGGCTTCCCTAGTTCCATCGTTCCGAGCTGTCCGTCGATCATCTGGGTGTTGCGCTCCTTCGGGTCCAATGGATGTGCAGCCGTGTAAATATGCACCCCTGGAGCCATAAAGCAGTTATCTCCAATATGTACTTCACTTACATCAAGAATGACACAATCGAAGTTGGCGTAAAAATAATTGCCAACGTAAATATTGTAGCCGTAATCGCACTTGAAAGTAGGCTCTATGTAATAATGCTCGCCAACAGAACCAAACAGATCCTTTAGCAGCGCTGCACGCTGTTCATCATCTACCTCTGTGGTTTGATTGTACAATCGCGTCAGCTTTCTAGCACGCAGCCGATCTTGAACAAGCTCTGCATCTGCTGAGTTATAGAGCTCTCCTGCTATCATCTTCTGCCTCTCTGTCTTCATCGCTCTCACTCCTGCTCTCATGGTTTTCTCTTATGCTCATGCCTTGTTTATTCTATCTGATACTCCCAATAACTGTTGAATACAAAAACAACAGCCACCCCTTAAGCATAGTGGAATGATTCCCGAGCTTCAAGGAGTGGCTGTGATGAAGTTGTAGGCACAATCATATCAATGTCATCCATTGTTGATAAAAGCTTATTATTGAAGCAGCTGTTTCATTTCAGGGCTATTCCGATTCTCTGCCCATTCCGCTTCCTTCGTCAGGAAATCCTGCAGCATAACGCCAAGCGCTTTATAGATCGGATGATCGGCATGCAACTCAAGATCCTGGCCAAACTTAAGCGCCCAGCGCTTTAAGTGCTTCAGGACAAATTCCCGCTGACCATTGATATAACGCTGATAACGCTCTTCTGTCATCACGGTGCCGAGCATCTTCTCGATAAGCACCGCCATAAATTCCAGCTCAACTGCAATATGATCATCGGGTTCGCCATGCATTTTCTTAAAATACAAGCTGAAATCCGCATACTTCTCGCGCACTTCCTCTGCGTAGGACTTCGGCAGCATTTGCTCAGAAGCACGATACATCGTCTCGCATGGTGTTACAGGTAGTTCCCCGCCTCTGCTGAACAAACGCTTATACTCCTCACGCAGCGAAGAAAACTCATCATAAAGATCTTGATTGGCGATCGACTTCAGCTCTTCTCTTAACCGTCTTGCGCCTTGAGACAATTCAGACAATCTTGTAAGCTCCGGATGATTGCGCCACGAAACCAAACTCTCTAGCGCAGGCGTGTCACCCAGAAAATCAACCAGCAGTTGATAAGCAGCCTTACGAATTTCTAAATGGTCCACAACCTGTTCCTTCCATTGAGTAGTTTGTTCTTCCATCGTTGGCATCTTCTTCCCCTCCGTGCGATCTATGTGAAATGGTTTGTATACCCTTTCTACTTCCATTTTCCCACAGCTCACATGTTATAACTGTGACAAAATATAAACATTACACGCCCTATGTGACAAGGCTGTGAACCCCATCTCACGCCGAGATGATACTATTCTCTCCATGCGAGCAGTTGGTAAACTCATGAAATAATTTTTGAAATGTTTTACAAATTTTGCACATGGCGATGAATGCGCTACAATACGATTAATATGGTTTATCACTTGAAAACCAACAAATCCATGCCATGATTTTTTTATGGCTATTCATAAACTTTGCATGACCTGTAGGAGGACCTGAGATGACGAATCAAGCAAGCTTTCGTCGCGCCAATCAAATATGCAATCGCGAGCTCACCCTGCTAAAAGCGCCTGATTTGTGCTTCCCCATTCTCTATTGGGGCTTTATGCCGAAGCACTATGACAATTCAATGCACCGCCACTCCTTCTTCGAAGCCTGTTATGTCATGGATGGAGAAGGTCTTTATATTGAAGAGGGTGTCTCTTATCCGCTATGCAAAGGAACCTCGTTCTTATCTTTGCCAGGAGCATGGCATCAGATTCGCAGCCAAACAGGACTCACCTTATGCTACGTTGCCTTTGAGGTTCATGAAGAGGCTACTAGCCATAAGATTACCCAAGCCTTCCGAGCGCTCATCGACAATGGTGCTCCTGTCGTCTATGAAGTTAATCATCAGCCTACTGGGCATCTATGGAATACGCTGCTGTCCCTGTTTCACGATACGAAGCCTGCATGGCCTGCAATCTTGGAGCATGCTGCGATGTCCCTCGTTCTTTCATTCCTTGCGCTGCATGGTTCAAGTCCTGCTGTGAAAGCCAATGAGACAACGGACAAGCCGCTTGAAGAGAATATGCTGCTTAGGCAAGCAAAGCTGTTTATTGATGACAACCTGAGTGCAGAGCTGACGCTTATGATGGTAGCCAATCACCTGCATATCTCGTCTCGACACCTGACAAGACTGTTCCAAGAGCATATGAGTCAATCCTTTGTTCACTATATCCAGGAGAGACGGGTGCAGCTCGCTTCTCATCTGCTCCTTCATGAGAATTTGCCGATTAAAGAAATCGCCTCTCGGTGCGGCTTTCAGTCCGTCCATTACTTTACTCGCATCTTCACGCAGAAGCTTGGTGTGTCTCCAGCAAAATTCCGGCGCTCCCAGTTCGCCGAGGGTCGATCAGGCAAAGAACAATTCCCCAACAAAATGTCCTGATTGTACAAAAGCTGAGCTTAATTGTTTAAAGACGATGCCTCCCGTTCCTTATACAATGAAGGCGTAATGATAAGCCTAACGGGAGGTAGCTGCATGAACACCATGAAGTCCCCATCTTTTAACTCTAAGCCTATCAACGTGATTAAGCTTCCTCACACGAAGCACACAGAGCCCATCTCGATATGGGA
>NZ_JADMOL010000003.1:203159-321405 GCF_015558675.1 Paenibacillus sp. 1001270B_150601_E10
GGCTATGAATCTTTCACTGATACCCTATTGGAACATTATCAGCAACATAAAGGCGACACTTTTATCGTAGCGCTGGACGGCACAAACGGAACTGATTTCGTGCAGTGGCTGGATGTGCTGCGAGGTGCGTGCATAGATCAAGAAATTCCGTTCATCGACATTCACAGCTCACATTACATGAAGGAAACAGAAGAGCTGTTCACCCAATTCCACCCTTATTTGACGGATAATCGTGCCTTTGGCTATATGGCATCCGACGTTAAAGTGAACGATTATTTCCAGCCAACTGCTGAAGCGGATTGGCAGTATGATGTCAGCCAGCTTCTGGAGCATGCTGAGCAAACAGCAGGAAGCGCCAGCCGTCCTGCTGGCAAGACTATGATTGTCACGGCAGGACCGGGCGCACGCTTCCTGAGCGGCTCCGCTGACGTAAGCCTATTCTGCGATGTATCCCGTGAGCTGCAGCAGAAGCTGCACCGGGCAGGCCTGGGAAGCTTGGGCTTAGGGGAGTGCAAGGACCCCGTAGAAACCTACAAGCACGCGCTATTTTTAGAGTGGCCAGTGTGGGAGCAATATCGCAAGGAACAATTATATTCCTTCGATTACTATGTCGACATGAACGAGCCCAGTCGGCCTGTAATCTTAACGCTGCCCATGCTCAAGCAAGTATTAGAAACGCTTGCCGGACAGCCATTTCGCGTAAAGCCTTTCTTCGCACCGGGGATATGGGGCGGACAATATTTGAAAAAGCTTTGTCATCTGCCAGAAGAGGAATGGGACAACTGTGCATGGAGCTTCGAGCCGATAGCACCTGAGAATACCCTTCTTGCAGGAATCGATGATCATGTAATCGAGCTACCTTTTCCGCTGCTCTTACAGGCACACCCTGCCAAAGTGCTGGGAAGCCGCAACGTCGAACGGTTTGGCGATTATTTTCCGATTCGATTCAACTATTTGGATACGATTGATGGGGATAACTTGTCCCTACAGGTTCATCCACAGCAAGCGTATTTGGAAAAGACATTCAACGATAGAATCACACAGCAGGAATCGTACTACATCATGGAGCAGAAGCCCGGCTCGAAACCTTACGTTGCACTTGGCTTTGCAGAGGGCATGACCGGAGAGAAGCTGCTTGAAGCAGTCGATAAGGCTCATGAGACTCATGTGCCACTAGACCTTAAGCAGTATGTCAATGTGCTTGACGCGCAAAAAGGCGATCTATTCATGATTCCGCCTGGCGCTGTCCATCTATCAGGGCCTGACAATCTCGTGCTTGAGATCTCGTCAACGACCTGGTGGTTTACCTTTAAGATTTATGACCACCTGCGACTCGACAAGGATGGCAAGCCTCGTCCAATTAACCGTGATCATGCCGCCCACAATATGATCGAACGGTTCGATACGGCTTATGTCGAAGAGCACTTGATTGCAAAGCCAGAAGTCAAGCGAATACAGGGCGACAGTGTGGAAGAGCTTCTCGGAGAAAGAGAGGACCTGCTGTTCCAAGTCAAGAGACTTCGATTGAACGGCCAATGGGTCGACGAAACGAATGGCAGCTTCGTCATGTACAATCTCGTCGAGGGAGAACGCGTTCGACTTATTCCTGAAAACAACAAGGATGCAGCCGTGGAATGGGGTTATGCAGAGGCGCATATCGTCCCAGCTGATGTTGGCCAATACCGCTTGGAGTCGATCGGAGATCAACCATGCACACTGATCCGCGCTCAGGTATCGCCTAGCTGGCATACCCCGCTTCTCCCGCATCATTGGAAGGTGGACTGACTATGGAGCGAGACGGGGATCGAACCCAAGAACAACTCGCATCTCATAATCACCCTACGGTTCTAACGCTTGCCATTGATGCTGGCGGCACCTATATAAAAGGCTGTCTTCTTGAAAATGGAGTGCTGCTGCCTGATATGAGTATGCAAACGCCATCTCAATCCGATGCTGAAGCAGGGGTAATCATAAGCGGTTTCGCCGATGTGTGCCAGCTGCTGATGGAACATTACATGAAGCTTCGATACTCAAGTAGCATGCAGCTTGAAATCCGCATCGGCATCGCTTTCCCTGGGCCCTTTGACTACGAAGCGGGCATATGTCAGATTCAGGGTCTTGGCAAATATGAGCGGCTGTACGGACTAAATATTCGTACCCTGCTGAAGCAGGAATTCCTTAAGCGTGCTACTGCCTCGCAAGAGCCAATGTGGCTAAGCAGGCTCACACAAGCCTTAATCTTGTTCGATAATGACGCCACCCTATTTGCGCTTGGTGTGAGCAGGCACTATCCAACTTCGCGGATGCTCTGCTTAACCCTTGGAACCGGCCTTGGCTCTGCTTTTATAAAGAATAGAAGGATGATTCAAGGGAAGGACGGCGTACCTGCTTCTGGCATGCTGTATGCGGAATGGTTTGAAGATCGGCAGGTGGATGATCAGTTTGGCCGCAGAGGGATACTGCGGCTTGCTGACCAGCTTCATGCTCGAAGCGGCCATGAAGATGTGCATGATCTGGCTCTGTCCGCGTCCGAAGGGGATGCCCTAACGCTCAGGATGTGGCAGATCTATGGAGAGCGGCTTGGGCGCATGTTGAAGCCTTACGTCAGCACCTTCAAGCCGGATCGCCTCATACTTGGCGGTCAGATCTCAAAGAGTCTGGTGCTCTTCGAGGCATCGCTGACAGAAGCGCTGCGGCCCGAGCATGTGATCCTTCAAGTAGAGGACCAGGTATTGCAGCATGTCTTTTACGGTATCGATCAGCTTTTTAATGAAGAACGCGCTTATTAAAAAACAAGGTGTACCCATGTACCGATTATGCGGGAGATTCGCTTCCTGCTCGCAATTAGAGGAAAAAAGCCACAATTTTCACTCATCATCCTATAACTGACGACCTTTTGAGGAGGAGTTCTCATGTCCCTAGAACAGCAAATCAAACAAGCTTCAGTGCCAACGCCAAGCCGAAAATGGACGGTCTATGCTATACACCACTCCCATACGGATATTGGCTATACGGAGCGCCAAGAGAAGATTGAGCAGTATCATGTTGATTTTATCCGTCAAGCGCTTCACATCGTGAATGAGGCACATAAAGGCACCAAGCCTGAATGGAGCGGCTTTCGCTGGACCTGCGAGACCTTCTGGGCGGTTGAACGCTTCCTGGATGAAGCGTCCGACGCGGAAAAGTCCTCCTTCGCCGAAGCGGTTCTTCGCGGTGATTTGGAGCTGTCCGGCACTTATCTGAATATGACGGAGCTTCCTGATTACGATCTTTTGAAGAGCATCCACAGCAAAGCTCAAAGCTATGCTTCCTCCATCGGGCACAAAGTAGACAGCGCCATGACCGCAGATATCAATGGCTATGGCTGGGGCTATGCAAACAGCTTACTTGAGAATGGCATTGAGCATTTGTTCAGCTGCATCCATACCCACCACGGCATGTATGCCCTTGGACGCAAGCAGATCCCGTTCTGGTGGGAAACGAGCGATGGCAAGCGTCTCCTCGTCTGGAACGGCGAGCATTACATGTTCGGCAATGAGCTTGGCTTCTGCCCGAACGCACTTGGGAAATACATGATTCGCGATGAGTTCAACCATATGCTGGTCGAGCCTGAAGCGATTCATAATCAAATTGCATACATTCGTCTAAATCGCTATGTGGCACAGCTTGAACGCGAGCAGTATCCGTATGACTTTGTACCGGTTATGCTGTCTGGCCTTGGTACAGACAACGCCTCCCCTAACGCTCGCATTATCGAATGGATTACAGCGTGGAACAAGCAGCATGGGGATCAGATTACGGTCAAAATGGTCAGCCTGAGCGAGTTCTTCACTCGCTTGAAGCAGGAAGACCTGAGCAAGCTGCCTGTCCATCAAGGCGACTGGCCCGACTGGTGGACCGATGGCGTCAGCTCTACGCCAATGCACACCCAGATTTACCGCGACGCGCAGCGTACGCTTCGCAAGGTGAAGAAGCTTGACCCTCAGCAAGAGGCTGTGAGCCAAAGCGAGCTGGATGCTTGCGAACAAGCGCTTGTGATGTATGCAGAGCATACTTGGGGCTACCACTCTTCCATCGGCGAGCCATGGCACAAAAACGTGCAGATGCTTGAGGTTCGCAAACAGGCGAATGCCGCGATCGCCAGCGAGCGGATATACCGCGCACTGGATAAAGTGCTGCTAGAACAAGGAGCGTCTACGCTCTATCCAGAGCGTCCTTACCGCTTCCGGATCAGCAATACGTCGAACGCGGCCGTTAAGGAGCATGTAGCGTTGAATCTGGACGGCTGGGAGCCAGGGGAACTGCGTAACGGCATAGAGGTGGTTCGCGAGGATACAGGAGAAGCGCTGGTCCATCAATTGGCCAATGTACAATCCATCATTACTGAGCTGCAGCTAGGTGCAGGAGAATCATGCATGCTGGCCATTCGTCCGGTCTCGATGGAGAAGAATCCTGGCGTCATGACTTCCAATACGCGACTAATCGGCGCGGATCAAGTATACGACATGGATGATCTTTATCCAGCGATTACCGGAACAAACAGCCATACCCCAATTCGTGTAACACAGAACGGACTTGAATCTCCGTTTGTGCGCCTGACTTGGTCAAAGGAACAAGGCATCACGTCATGGTTCAATAAAGAATTGAACAGGGATATGCTGAGAGAGGATCGTCAATACGGCGCATTTACGCCGATCTACGAGGTCACGCCTCCTGCGGATTCAAAGATTCCTGCACAGGTATGGAGTGTTCGTGCGCGCATGGGCCGCAATCGCAAAGGCATGCATGTGGAGCGCTCCATCGGGCAGCTCGTCTCGGTACGCACGATTGATCAAGGCTCACTGTACACAACCGTAGAGCTTATGTATGAACTAAATGGCATCTCATACTTTGCACTCTTCCTTAAAGTATACGTGAACAAGAACCAGATCGACGTCTCCGTTCGCTTCCACAAGGAAAGCGTATGGAATCCAGAGAACGTATATCTTGCTCTTCCATTTACGAGCGGCGCGCAGCAAAATGCGGTATATGCCGACAAGCCAGGGGGACTTGTACGTCCTTGGAAGGATCAGCTTCCAGGCACTTGCCTCGACTATTCCTGCGTACAGGAAGGCGTTGCTTGGCAGGATGAGCATAACACGCTGCTGCTAAGCACCCCAGATACACCGCTCATTCAATGGGGAGATCTCGAGTTTGGCAGAAGACTCGTACACACGCAGCAGCCAGAAAACGCTAAGCCAGAATCGTTTGCATGGCTCATGACGAACTACTGGGAGACCAACTTCAAGGCTACGTTAGGCGGTTTCTACGAATTCATGTATCATGTCCGTGCCGACAAGACCTTGCCTAAGGATCAATTGGCTGATGCCCTGCATGCGCTGCATGAACCATTTGTCGTCACTCGTATGCGCGGTTAAGAAGGAAACGAATTCTTAAAGGAAAAAAGCTGATCCATACACCTTTCCCGGAGAGCGGGGAGATGAAGGATCAGCCTTTTTCTATTTTGATCGTATAGATTTCCTTTTGCTTGTGTATGAAAAAGTGGAACAATGTCGAAATTTGTTCCACGGGGAACGTGTAAAAATTGGAAGTCCCCACTCAAGACATAAGCTCGAGGCTCGGACTTCGTATACATTCGGCACGATGATTAACTCACATTATAGTCGTGACTTTTACTGTGAAGCTATCGTTTATTCATCAACCTTCAGCAATGCCCATCTCGCCATCCAAGTTCTCACGAAGCAAATCAGCCTTCAAAAAGGCGCGATTATTCGGGAAGTGAATGTGCATCTCGTGATGAATGCCAATCTGGATCGTGCCCTTTACTAAGCGATAATCCAGCACATGGCCGCCGCCTGTCAGCTCATCATCTACAAAATGTACATGATAACCCGCTACAGCCAAGCCCTGCGCATAGTCAGGAGCTTTGAAGCCAACCAAGGTGCCGCTGACCTGATCCATCGTATGAATCGGCAGGTGCTGAGTAGCTTCTACAAGTGTAGGATAAGGTGGCTTCTGCCCCTTAACCGTACGTGTCGATACCTTTTCGAACACGCCGTCAATGCGAATCGCGTAGAAGAGGTTCTCGCTCGGCATGATGGCGTTGAGCTTGTGCTCAAGCTCCTCACGGCCGATAGGCTTATCGATAAGCAGCGTCTCATCGGGCTTGAAGAAGGTAACCGAGGCAAACGGCGTCTTCACCTCTTCCGATACTTTATGAACAGAACCATCGGAGAGCAACCGATAATAGTGATTGTCAAAGGCGATCAGCTCTCCATCCAGATGCTCGAACGTCCCTATGCCAAAGTCGCCATGCTCCATCAGCTCGCCTAAAGTCATGCTGCCCTCGAAGACGCCGTCCAAGAGGGCGGTCATCATAGAGGTCTGGTAGAACACATTCGCAGTAGAACGGCATGGATCAGACTGATTCCCTGCCTTGTTCTCTGGGTTCTCCACGGTCTTGCTGTTATTATGGTGATCAGCATTCATTGCTGTTTCATTTCGTTCCCGCGTTAGATTCGTCATGATGCCATGACTCCTTTCCATATCACACTTCACTTGCTAGCTGAATTTGGTCGAATTTATTCCGTGTGGGATTAGTGGAATTGGTTCGGCAGCAAGGACTCACCAAGCGCGATATTATCCGCATAATCGATCGGGATATCAATCAATACCGGACCTTCTTCTTGCATGGCCTTTTGCAGCAAGCTAGGGAAATCTTCAGGACGTTCCAAGCGCATCCCAACTGCACCGAAGCTCTCTGCATATTTGACAAGATCCACGGGGCCAAATTGCACTCCTGATGTGCGTTCATACTTCATCTGCTGCTGAAAGGCCACCATATCATATGAGCCGTCATTCCAAACAAGGTGCACGATTGGCGTTCTTAAGCGAACCGCTGTCTCCAGTTCCATGGCGGAGAACAGGAAACCGCCGTCTCCCGATACCGATACGACCTTTTTGCCCGGCTCTACTAAAGCCGCTGCAATCCCCCAAGGCAGCGCAACGCCAAGCGTCTGCATCCCGTTGCTGAACAACAGGCGGCGAGGCTCGTAGGAACGGAAGTATCGCGCCATCCAAATGTAGTGAGAGCCCACATCGCAAGTAACCGTCACGTCATCCGGTATAATGGATCTCATATCTTGAATGACCTGAAGCGGATGAATGCGTCCTGATGCTGCCTCCTCTGGCGGAAGACCCGCGCGTTTGTATTTATCTAAAATAACGGCCAATTGCTGAACGTACGGCTCCTCGATATTCACATGATCCAACTGACCTGTAATCGCGTCCAGCGTAGCCGACATGTCCGCAAGCATCTCCAGCTCAGGCTGATAATCGTGGTCGATCTCCGCACGCGTATCGTCCAGATGAATGATCGTACGTTCGCCAGCTGCATTCCAATATTTGGGATCATATTCCACAGGATCATATCCAACTGCAAGTACTACATCCGCAAGATGCAGAACATCATCTCCTGGCTGGTTGCGGAACAGCCCGACACGACCATAGAAGCAATCCTCCAGCTCACGAGAAATCGCTCCTGCCGCTTGGAAAGTCTCCACGACAGGGATCGGCGAATGCTTCAACAGACGGCGCAAAGATTCCGTTACTTCCGGCTTGCTTGCGCCCATCCCAAGCAGAATCACAGGCATTTTCGCTTTGCGAAGCAGTTCCACTACTCTGGTAACATCCGCTTGCTGAGCAACACCAAGCTTGGGCGCATGTAGCGCCTTTGGAGCTCGAACCTCCGTCTCCGCTTGAATAATATCCTGAGGGAAGCTGACAAAGGCTGCCCCTTGACGAGGCGACTCCGCCGCACGGAAAGCATTCACGAGCGCTTCCGGCACATTGTCCGGATCCTGTACTTCTGCGCTGTACTTGGTAATCGGCTGGAACAACGCCGCATTATCCATCGACTGATGCGTGCGCTTCAAACGCTCCTTGCGGGTAACCGCGCCGCTGATGGCTACAACGGGGTCTCCCTCAGCGGTCGCCGTAACAAGACCTGTCGCGAGATTCGATGCCCCTGGGCCTGATGTCACGAGACATACGCCCGCGCGTCCAGTAAGGCGTCCTACCGCCGCCGCCATGAAAGCTGCGTTCTGCTCGTGCCTGCATAGCACAAGCTCAGGGCCTCGTTCCTGAAGCACGTCAAAGACCCGGTCGATCTTTGCGCCCGGGATGCCGAATATATGTGTAACGCCCTGCTTTTCAAGCACATCAACGACAAGTTCTGCGCCTAAGCGTGGCTTTTGACTATGCTGTTCTTTAGATGTCATGATCATTCATCCTTTGTATAAGTTATGTATATGAACATTGAAACTAACGTATTGAACTCCCATACAACACTACCCTTATAGCACCTCCTTCAAACGATAATGAACCAATTAGCAGAATTTACTAAAATGGAGACAAATCCCCTTCGATATTGGACCTGCTTCACTATCATTGAAACGTTCGAGGCTCCAGGCTTTGTAAGCTTCATTTGCATGTTGGCGAATCTTCAACTTGTAGGGCCATCAATATTATGAATGGTGAACTTGCGTTGCCATTGCCTTTTTTCGTTGTGGGAAATAGACAAGAATGTTTCTGGAAACACTTACCTTATGCCAATTTTAAAGGGAATCGCTTGTTAATATGAGAGGCTTATTCGCATTTTCATGAAGAACGTGATATCTTCAACTTATACAACCATACCCTTGATCCTTGGAGAGCGCTATGATGTAAGTCCACGCTTGCGCCTCAGCCCTAGTGATCGAGTGTAAAGTGATTGAAGCCCTAAGGAAAGGAAGTTAGACCCAATGAGTTCGACGCTAATTCAACAAACAATGAATGCAGAGTCTTGGGACGCAGTCCTTATTACAGACCCGAAGCATGTCTATTACTTAACAGGTTTCGCATGTGATCCGCATGAGCGTTTTCTTGGTGTAGTGTTCACCCGCGAAGCAGAGCCTATACTTATCGTCCCTGCGCTCGATGCAGACAAAGCAAGAGAAGCCTCATCCATCTCCAACATCATCACGCATTCTGATACCGATAATCCTTATCTGATTCTGAAGCAGCATTTGCCTAACCAATTGAACATGATGGCACTGGAAAAAGCCCACATGTCCGTTCAGAACTTCGAAGCGCTCAAGCAAGTCGTGACTGCTCAGCAATTCGTAGATGTGGGTCCTCTTCTTCAATCCATGCGAGTGATCAAGTCCGCGGATGAGATTCATCGCTTGAAGGATGCCATTGTCTGCATCGAGACTGTCCTCGACAATGTCGTGAAGCGCATTAAGGTCGGCATGGTTGAGATCGAGGTCGTGGCAGAGCTCGAATATGAGATGAAAAAGCAAGGCGCCGAAGGACCATCCTTCTCTACGATGGTATTGTCAGGTCCTAATGCAGCGCTTCCACATGGTGTTCCGGGACGACGCAAAGTACAAGAGGGAGAGCTTCTCTTGTTTGATCTTGGGGTGTACTTGAATGGGTACGCTTCCGATATCACGCGTACATTTGCAATTGGCGAGGTAGACAAGGAGACCGAGCGCATCTACAATACGGTGCTGGCAGCCAATGAGGCTGCGATCGCAGCGACGAAGCCTGGCGTTACCTTCGGCTCCTTGGATCAATCAGCACGCCTGGTTATCGCTGATGCTGGCTATGGTGAGTACTTCACGCACCGCCTTGGCCACGGCCTAGGTATTGATGTGCACGAATATCCATCTGTCCACGGTCAGAATACAGACATTTTGAAGCCAGGCATGGTATTTACAATTGAGCCGGGCATCTACGTGCCAGGCAAGGCCGGCGTGCGCATCGAGGATGATGTCGTGGTTACGGAGCAAGGTGTTGAGGTGCTGACCTCTTATCCGAAGCAGCTGATTTCGATCGGATTGTAACAACATTAATCAATATCTATCAACGCATTACCTTGTTAAACATAAAGGTGCTGCTCTCTCCATGGAGGGAACAGCACCTTTTTTAATTTATTTAAGTATGCCAATGCCTAAACGCTCAATACTTGGGCAAATTAGTTATTACTTCTGAGAAGATCTTACAGTCAGAGGCCACTGAATTGCCTGTAATGCTACATTTGATTCTAATCACCTGATTTGCCCTGCTTCGCCTTGATCTCTCGAATCGCATCGATGATGGTATCAATTGATTTTCCTTGATAGGTTAGATAGGAAGGGTCTTTATCCATCACAGGGAGCACGTATTTCTCATCCACCATGTAGAACATTCCTGATTTGGTCGTAAAATAAGTCCCTTTATGATTCCCTTCTCCCCTTGCCAGCGGGAAAATATACTTCATTCCTGGTTTCATTGAAGGAAAGTAATCGTAATTGTAGGGGGTGATTCGTAGTACAAACGTATCTTCTATAGATTCACCCGCAATATGCTCCAACACCTTTATCTTATACTGTGAGAAGGTTTGCGTTGTAGGACGAACCACTCCATCATTGGAGCTCTTCTGTTGTACCGCATATTCCGGTGTTCCAAGCTGTGCAGTGAATGAGGTCGTTGCGTCGTCTAATTGACCTACAACCTCCCCTAATACAAAGGCTGGAGCAAGCTCCATAATTTCATGAAAAGGTTTAGTTGACACTAATATCAAAGGACCAAAACCGTTGTTAACAGGATATGTCCTACGAAGCTCTTGGATTCTTTTATCCGATAGGGTATCATTTTCATTGAAATACTGAACAGCAAAAGCACCGGAGAAATAAAGCGAAACCAGTAACACTACACCGATAATAGCCATTACAGCACTCTTCTTGCGAGTTACAAAGCGCCTGTTTGCTTCTTCCATTGGCTTCCTCCTTGTATTTCCCAATCACCTGATTCGGTATGCCCTAACTATGATTACTGCCTATGTACAAGTCTTTTCAATCAACCCATTTGCATCTAGAATAAATGATAAACAAAATTACTTATTTTGTAAATATATCTTTTAATATACAATTGACGATCAGTAGTATGATTTCGTTACTAACGCAAATAAGCCTGCATTTTCATTGAATCAGTATGTAATATGTTTAATTTGCTTTTGAAACGTGCTGCTCATTTGCCTTCTTATCTGACCGACTCAAAATGCATAAACAAAAAAGGACTGCCTGAGTTAACCCAGACAGTCCTTTTATTAACCAATTTATGCTTATTTCTCAATGCCAAGCGTGAAGATCTCAGCAGTGCCAAGCTCAATCGTCGCCCCGTTGTTGTCGTTAGCCACTGCTTCGCCTTTACGCTCCAGCAGATCACTACGATAGAAGCCCTTCACCGCTTCAGGAAGCTTCACTTTCAATGTGCGCGGCTCAAGCGCAACATTGTACCAGCGAGCGACCATGTTGTCGGTCTCCTCTGCCATCTTGAGGGAGGAGAATGCTACTTGCTCTCCAGCCCACTCGAGGAAGGCATGGTTTGCAGGCAAGGAACCTGCATGGACGTCTGTTTGACGAACGAGGAATGGCACTTGGAAGCTGTAAGCTTCTTCATACGCACTGGAAGTGACAACATCGCCAGCGTGTGGAATAATCGCATATTCCGCAACGTTTGTACCGATGCATTGCGCTTCAGGCGTTGGGAAGTAACCCCAGTCACCAAGCTCTCCAGAGCTTCTCATCAGCGTTACAGCGATTGTGTTCTTGTTGTCTTGAGACACTTCGTATTCGCACAAGCCTTTGTTCGCTACAGTCAAACCAAGCGTGCCGTCGCTTACGCTGACGAACGATTGCTGATGCTGGTCATTGCTTGGGTTCTGCCATTCAGGAGCAGGCACGTTGTTGCGGCGTGCTACTTCGAAGATGGAATCCGCCAAGTGCGTTTCCGCAACAAAGCCAGTAGGGAACAAGGCGCGTACACGATGATCCTTCGATTGGTTTTCCATTGTAACATGCACATCAACGCGTTTCGCATCGCGATCGAGCGTGTAGCGTGTCACAATCGCGAACGCCACCATCTCTTTAGAACGCTTCGCCTTACGGTTCGGGAAGCCTACGATCTCAAGCTGCTCCTCATGAAGCAGTTCATCTGCGGATGCAGGAATGCTCCAGTTATGCTTCACTTCGATCACCGTGCGGAATGCGGAGTCTTCCACCACTGTGCGTTCTGCAGCTACGCCTTCTGTTGTCAGCGGCGTTGTGCCTTCTGGCATTCTGTACATATATTCGTTACCGACATCACCAGCATCTTCATACACATTCAAGCCGTCATAGACATGGCCTGTCGCCTTGTCCGTCATCTTGAGCGAGCCATTCGCCAGCACTTCAACTTTCAGGTTGCTGTTCTCCATTGTGAAGTCGCCAGTCAATTGGCTGGCTGCCTCAGGATTAGTAGCGCCTGTTACCCAAGCCAACGTCTTATAGCCAAGAGCAGGAATGTCCTTCGCTTGAAGGCGAAGCTTCAGAATGCGTGCCATATACGGCTGACGGAACTTGTCCTTCGGCAAATCATAGCCGAACATCACGCCGCCATCTGTCCATTCGCAATCGATAACGTTGCCTTCAGCATCCAGAACCGCGCCTGATGCGATCGGCTCTACCTTCATTTCGCGTGCAAGGCGAGTCGGGTAAGCTTCACTGAAGTAGCGACGCTTCAATTCGATGGAAACTTCCACGAAGCCATCGCGATTGTAGCCTGCTGTATTAAATACCGTGAATGGGAATGCTTCTTTACCTTCGAAGGCTGTTGTATCGATCGCAGGGATCAAGCCGTCGATGGATTCACGAATAATCATTTCTGTCATGTGCTTCGATTTCTCAAAGCGTGTGACCATCTCGCGGTGAACTTCATCTACGGAGCAGCCGCAGATGCTGTCGTGTGGATGGTTCTGCATCAATGTCTTCCATGCATAGACGAACAAGTGATGCGGATAAGGCTTGCCTACTTGATGAGCGAATGCCGCAAGCGGCTCTGCCACTTTCTCAAGCAGGGTTTGGTTCTCTGCGTTCATTTGCTTCAAGTACACACGGGAGGACGCTGTATTAACAAGCGTATACCAGCCCTCTGTGCGTTGGCTGCGAAGCTCGCCATGGACCGTTTGCAGGTTTTCTGGGAGATCCTTCTTCAGCTCATCCACATACAGCTCGAAGTTCGAATGAACGAAGTCCACATCAGGGAATAGCTTCTTCGCTACTTCAATCGCATCGGACAAATCCGTTTGGATTGGCTGGTGGTCACAGCCGCCCATGAAGAGCAGGTGACGCGTGGAAGCGAACTTCTCTGCATTAGGAATCGCTTTTTCCCAGTATGCGACCGCTTGCTTCTCATCCACAGGTACTTCCATACCGTTACAGTACCAGTTTGCAAACAAGATACCGATAACTTTGGAACCATCTGGGGACTGCCAGATCATCTCCGAATATGGTGATTCATAAGCTGCATCTTCAGATACTTGGTTGTTGAAGCCTGTTGGCTTTACACCGCGTCCGAATGCTGCCACATCAATGTCAGCTTGACGAAGCATTTGTGGTGCTTGACCCATGTTACCAAAGGAATCTGGGAAGTAACCAAGCTTCGAGATCTTGCCGCCATATGATTTTGCGTCGCGATGACCGACTTGAAGGTTGCGCACATTCGCTTCGCTGCTTGTCAGGAACTCATCCTGAAGGATGTACCAAGGACCGATATGAATGCGTTCTTCTTGAATATATTTCGTAAGCTTATCCTTCATCTCAGGGCGAACTTGAAGGTAATCCTCCAGCATGATCGTTTGCCCATCAAGGTGGAAGCTCTTATAGTTAGGGTCTTTATCCAATGTATCGAGAAGTGTATCCATCAACTCGATCAAGAGCGCGTGATGATACTCATAAGGCATGTACCATTCGCGGTCCCAGTGAGTATGAGAGATAATATGTGCTGTTTTTTTCTTCGTCATGTTACTTCTCTCCTTCCGCTAGCCAATATTCACGATATACAAGCTCTGAGAATAAACTGTTCGACCAAGCAAACCATTCACGAGTGAACTTCGCTGGATCGTCAGCATCGAAGCCTTCATGCATATAACCGGTGTCCGCATCAGTCGATACGAGCAGGTTCAGCACTTGCTCGCGCTCTTCCTTCGTTGAAGCTGTAAGCCCTTGCATAGATAGTGCGATATGCCAAATATAACGATGCGGCGTATGCGGGCTCCCAATGCCCTGAGCAGCTTCACCTACAAAGAAATACGGATTTTCCTCACTCAAAATAAAGCGGCGAGTGTTCTGATAGATAGGATCATCTGCTGTTGTATAGCCTAAATATGGGATCGCTAACAAACTAGGCACGTTTGCATCATCCATCAGATTGTAATTGCCAAAGCCGTCTGTCTCATAAGCATACATCTTGCCGTATTTCGGATGATCTACAATGCCGTACGTTTGAATGCCTTCATCGATCTCATCTTTCAGGCGACGAATCTTCTCGGCGAATGTTGCATCCTCGTACACTTCCATTGCGATTTCTTCCAAGTAGCGAAGAACCACAACGGCAAACATATTGGACGGTACCAAATAGCCAAACGTACAAGCGTCATCGCTCGGACGGAATGCCGACCATGTCATCCCTGTATAGTTTACAGGCATACCCATGCCGTTATTCTTGAGCGTGTCTGTCTTGCGGCAATCTTGACGCTGGAAGCGATACGGCGATTGCTCCATGTGACGCTGTTCGGTTGTCCACAGATTCATAATGATCGTAGCAACTGTCTTGAATTCGCCGTCAAACAAGGACGTATCCCCTGTTGTCTTCCAATACAGATAGCTGAGCTGGAGCGGATAGCATAAGGAGTCAATCTCATACTTGCGTTCCCATACCCATCCGTTCAATTCCGTAATATCACGATGGTGAATCTCTTCGAGACGAACAGGAGCTTCATTGAATGCGTTCGCATAAGGATCGATTTGAATATATTTTAATTGCTTGCGAACGAGACCTGCAATGATGCGGCGCACGTCATGGTCGTCTTCAGCGAGCGGCATATACTGGCGAACCTGAGCACTGGAATCTCGCAGCCACATCGCTGGAATATCCCCTGTAAATACGTAGGATGTGCCGTCATCGTGAAGCTTGGTAGTCGTCTTGAGTGTGTTTGGGAAGCAGTTTGTAAATAGATTCATCAGCTTGGGATGATCTGCAAGTTTTGTCTTCGCTTCTTCCATAACACGAAGTACACTCTGAGGTAATTGTTCCATTATGGCTTCTCCTCCTTAGTCTCTTTCTCCTATCTAAAATGGCTGTAAATACGATCAGGTGAAGCAAGCCTGCTTCACCTGATTATCACCGACTGCTTATATTACGCTTTTATTTGCGGGATGCTTTCCACTCATCGATTTGTTTTTGCATCTCAGCTTGAACCTTGTCAAGGCCAGCTTGCTTGAATTTCTCAAGAGCTTTTGGCACGTATACAGCAGGGTCTACTGTACCTGTGAACAGGGACGGGAAGAACTCTTCACGTACGTTTTGAATAGACGCCATTTCCGTCTTCACATTGTCTCCATTAAAGTTGAAGCCAAGGAGCGGTGCATTTTTAGCGGAATCGTTGAACTTCTTGAACTCATCCCATTTGTTGTCTGGGTCGCTTGGAAGTTTATCCAAGACGAAGAAGTTACCGAGCGTAAAGCTTGGCATATCGTAGTTTTCTTGCTTCGCTGGCAAGTACTCGATACGATCTTCGCTAATGCGTTTGTAATGTTCGCCTTCAATACCATTGTTCACCAAGTTACGAAGATACTTGTCTGTGTTAAGAAGGTTCAAGAATTCCATTGCTTTCTCAGGATACTTGGTGTTCGCAGAGATTGCCATCATAGAACCTGTAACGGACCAGTTGTACACGTATGGCTCTTCAGCTGGACGGGATACAACAGGGTATCCGTTGCTGTCAGACCAAAGTGTGTCTGCAAACGGCTGAGTATGTGCAAGGTCAGTAAGCCATGCACCTGTCTTCATCTCGTCGCCGGATGTAGCTGTTGCAGCATCTTTCTTCAGGTAACCTGCTTTGTAGAATTTATGCATCGTTTCAAAGTTCTTCATAACTTCTGGTTGTTCAAGCAAGTTAACCACTTTCAGATCGCCGTTGTCGTCAAGACGAACGCCAAGTGGAATGTTCTCGTTTACAAGGTCAAGAGGAAGCGTGAAGCGGAAGTCTTTACCCGCAGAGAACGGGAACATGTTCGGTTCACCTTTCTTCACTGCTGCGAGCAATGGCTCAAGGTCCTCAAGCGTTTTCACACTGTCGATGTCGAGATTATATTTATCAACCAAGTTCTTATTATAACGGAATACTTTTTGAGCAGGCAACTCTTTATTGACAGGTACTGCATAAAGCTTGCCATCAATTTTCGCACCCTCTAAGAAGGATGGGTGAAGAGCATCTTTAATGCCTTGACCGTATTGGTCAAGAAGCTCTGTCAAGTCATAGAAAGCGCCTTTTCTTGCATTGTTCACATAGTCAAATGCCCAAGAAGATGTGAACGCGATATCGTAAGGCTCACCAGATGCGGAAACAACTTGCATCTTTTGGTTGTAATCGCCCCAGTCATACATTTTCATTTTTACGGTTACACCGATTTTTTCCTTGGTGTACTCGCTGACTTTCGCCATAACTTTATCAACATCTTTTTGAGGTGTACCGATCGTTTGCCAAATCAGTTCAACCGGCTTTTCAGGAGTGCCTTCTTCTGCTGCATCCTTTTTGCTTCCGCAGCCAGCCAAGAAGAGAGATGCCATCAAGACAAGGCTGATGGACATAAGTAGCATTTTCTTTGTTTTAGCCATTTGTTACATCTCCTTAATGATCTTTTCATTGATGTTTTGTTATTTATTATTCTTTCACCGCGCCAATCGTAAGACCCTGAACGAAGTAGCGCTGGAAGAAAGGATAAGCACAAGCAATTGGAACGGTTGCAAGGACAACGAGCGCCATGCGCGTTGCTTCCTGCGGCAAGGTGCGAAGCAGTTCCAGTGATTGACCAGAAGAGCTGAGCTGCGCGTTGCTGAGCAAGAATTGCATACTGTTCTCGATACGCATCAACATGGATTGCAGTGGTACCAAGTTTGGATTGTCAATGTACAACAGGGCGTTGAACCAGTCGTTCCAGTAACCAAGTGTTGCAAACAAACCAATCGTAGCAATACCCGGAAGCGAGATCGGTACAACGATGGTGAAGAAAGCTCTAAGCTCGCCAGCACCGTCGATCTTCGCGGATTCAATAATAGCATCTGGTACCGTTGTGGAGTAGAACGTTCTCAAGATCAAGATGTAGAAGGCGTTCATCACAAGCGGCAAGATCAGTGCCCACAGTGTGTCTTTCAAGTGAAGCACTTGTGTAACGACGAGATAAGTTGGAACCAATCCTCCGTTGAACAACATCGTGAAGAACGCGATGAAGGAGAAGAAGCCCCGATAGCTGAAGTTCTTACGAGAGATTGCGTAAGCATACAGCGAGATAACCAACAAGCTGATGAGCGTACCGATTACCGTAATCAAGATGGTAATCCCGTAGGAATGAAGAAGTTGGTCGCCTGCCTTGAAGATGTATTCATAAGCGGCGAAGCTCCATTCTTCTGGGAACAAGGAGTAACCATTTTTATTCAAGGATTCCTCACTTGTTAATGAAATAACGATAACAAACAAGAATGGATAGACACATATGAAAGCGAATATTCCAGCGATCAGATTGAACACTACGTTCAATGCAGGTGAGACATGATGAGCATCGCGATATTTGTTTGATTTACGCAAGGTAGATTCCCCCTAACTTAGAACAATGCATTCTCTTTGTTGAACTTCCGGACGATCCAGTTCGATGTCATAACGAGAATGAAGCCTACGAAAGACTGGTACAAACCTGCTGCTGTACTCATCGAAATGTCACCTGTGACCTTAAGTCCCCGATATACATACGTATCGATTACGTTCGTCACACTGTAAAGCGGACCGGAGTCACGCGGAATTTGATAGAACAAACCGAAGTCTGCGTAGAAGATACGACCTACCGCAAGCAATGTAAGAATGGTCATCAACGTTGAGATAGATGGAATCGTAATGTGGCGAATTTGCTGCCATTTGTTTGCTCCGTCAATCATGGCTGCCTCATAATATGTCTTGTCGATACCGACGATAGCCGCCAAGTACACGACGCTTGAATATCCGATCCCTTTCCAAATATTAAGGAAGACCAAGATGTAAGGCCAATACTTCGCTTCCGAATACCAGCTGATTGGATCTTGACCGATCCATACGAGGAATTGATTCAATACCCCTTTGTCTACGCTCAAGAAGCTGAATGTAAAGTAGCCGACAATAACCCAGGACAAGAAGTGCGGCAGGAACATCCCCGTTTGGTA
This sequence comes from Paenibacillus sp. 1001270B_150601_E10, assembly GCF_015558675.1. Taxonomy (GTDB): domain Bacteria; phylum Bacillota; class Bacilli; order Paenibacillales; family Paenibacillaceae; genus Paenibacillus_B. The sequence goes on from NZ_JADMOL010000003.1 coordinate 221,472, forward strand.
TACCTTCGCAAGTCGTTTGTTAACGATCTCACTTAAGATAATCGCCATAGCTACCGAACATACAAGTCCGAGAATAATGAACACCACGTTGTAGAGAATGGTGTTCCGCGTAATGATGTACGCATCATTTGTGCTAAACAAGTATTCAAAGTTCTTAAATCCTACCCATTCACTTTGCATGAGACTCGACAAGAAGCCGTCACGCCCAATTCGATAATCCTTGAAAGCGATTACGGTGCCGAACATCGGAATGTAGGAGAAGAATAAGAACCATAAAGCTCCTGGAAGCACCATCAGCAAAAAGACTTTATTTAGATTGAGATTGTGAATGAACTTTTTGATGGGTTTCATCCGTTTATCCTCCCGTGCATTAGGTTTAATTTAAGGTTACCTGAAATGATACGCTTTCAATAGTCAACAAACTTTAGATTTGGTGTACAAAATAAAGAAAGGGTTTACATGGAGAACCTCTTTCTTACTGTCCCCCATGTAAACCACTTTATCCTTTTACAATATTAACCTTCTGATAACTGTTTCTGATGTAATTCGCGATATTCCTTCGGGGAAATCCCCACATATTTCTTGAACTGCTTGTAAAAATAACTCTTGTCCCAGTACCCGACTTGCTCCGAGATTTCGGTCATGCGGTAAGGAGTCTCGATCAGCAGCTGCTTTGCAGCTCGTATTCTCGTTTTGTTCAAATAATCCGAGAACGTGCTCTGGACTTCCTTTTGGAACAACTGACCCAAATAGACAGGGCTCATATGAAACACCTGAGCGAGTGTCTTTAATGACATCTCCTCTCGGTAATTCTGCTCGATATGCGTAAGCACCTGCTTAATAACCGGAGACCGCTGTTCCGGCTCATCATAGTGATCAATAATTCCTGAGGCAATGGAAATCACATGTTCCTTCAGCGTTTCAATGGAATGAACTTTATAGATCGCATCAAACCAATTCGTCTCTTCCTCCAGATGGATTTCCTCATCCTTTACAAGCTCGCTCCAGCGAATTAGAAGCTCGACGATGAAGTTTCGGATATCCTGAGGCTCAGCTCCATCCGTCTCCCGAAGCCGTTCAAGATCCTCGCTCAGCCGCTCTGCAACACCTGCTTTATCACGATCGACAAGCAGCTTCAAATAAGGCTCAATCTCCAGCCTTACCGCTGAAGGGCGAGAGGAGTGATATTTATTGATCTCCTCATAATCGATCCACGGTTCCTCCATAGACACTAGATGATACGGCTGAACCTGCTTGGCGTGGGAATAGCTTGCTGATGCATTCAGATATCCGGATTGGATGCTGCCAATCGTAATTTGCAAGTAGGCGGAGATACGCTCCTCCATCTTCCGCTTCCAGGTGTCGAGCCGCTCAAGCACTGCTTGCTTGTCCGCTTCCTTCGTTAACCCAAACACAAGCGCAATCTCGCCATCCCATTCCCGCACACAATAGGCTTCTTCGAATTCCTTATTCAGCCATGTCCAATCTAGCTTGTCTAGCTGGTCATGACGCTGTTGGACTTGATTCCGCTTATCAAGCGTTTCAAGTCTGATCAGGCATACCATGTAGTAAGGATGATTGAGATCAATATCAAGCAGCTCCGTCCGCTGAAGCAGTTCCTCGGTATGGATCTGATCGCGAATCCAGCGATATAGAATATTGTCTCGGAGAATATCTCGATTATGCAGCTCCGCCTGCTGGCGAGCTCTCGTCTGATCCAGCTTTTGAACAGTTGTCTCCAAAGTCGTCTTGAATTCATCCAGATTAATCGGCTTAAGCAGATAGTTTTCCACTCCAAGCTTAATTCCTTCTCGAACATAGCTGAATTCATTGTATCCGCTCAAAATGATATAGCGCATATGAGAATGTGTATCCTTTAGCTTCTCTATCAATTGAAGCCCTGTCATCTTGGGCATCGTAATATCGGTGACTACAATGTCGCATGGATGGTCCTTCAAGTATTGCCATGCCTCTTCCCCATTGTTGGCACTTCCCACGATCTCTAGTCCGTAGTCATTCCATTCTAATATAGCTTCCAACCCTTCTATAATAAATGGCTCGTCATCCACTAAGAATACGTTATACATGCTCTATTCCTCCAAAGACTCTGGTTTCCTCATGACAAAGGGAAAATTAGTGTAACAGTCGTCCCTTCGCCCACCGAGCTCTTAATTGTTAGCTCTGCCTCATCCCCATACAAAATCTTAAGACGATTCAGCACATTCTTCAGGCCAAGAGAGCCCTCATCCTTTAAATCGGATTGCTGAAGCTCTTCTTGAAGCTGCTTTAACCGTTCCGGCTCTATCCCTTTGCCATTATCCGTTACCGTAATAATAATGGCGTCTTCTCTCTTTGCAGCATCGATCGTGATATGGTTATCCGTTCGATCTAACCCAAGTCCATGCAGCAAATAGTTTTCGATAATCGGCTGAATCGACAGCTTCATGATCGGATAGCCGCCTAGTTCCTCATCCATCTGAATCGTATATTGAAGCTTGTCCCGATATCTTAATCTCGTGAGCTCTAAATAGCGCTTGCAGCTCTCAATCTCTTCCTTCAAGCTGATCATCGCTTTATCCTTCACCATATGGCGGAAGAGTGAAGCAAGGTTATAGATCATCTCGCCGACATCATGGGCCCCCTTCGCGACGGCTCTCATGCGAATGACCTCCAGCGTGTTATATAGGAAATGCGGCTTAATCTGAGCTTGGAGCGCAACAAGCTCAGCCTGCTTTTGCTTAAGCTCTGACTTATACACCCGATTGATATACAGCACGAGATCCTCGCACATTCGGTTGAACTGCTTGGCAATAAGGCCAAGCTCATCCTCGCTGCCATCTTTAACGGGAATAGGACTGTTCAGATTTCCTTCTTGCACCTGCTTCATGGCATAGACGATGCTCTGCGTCCGACGGGACAAGCGCGACATGGTCAGCATCGTAAGCAGGAGCACACCAGCGATACATACAACAGACACGATGCCGATCGTGTTGCGCAGCGTCATTAGGTGTGCGGTTGCTCCCTTCTGCGGCAGCATGGCGATGACAGTGAGCCCAAGCTTATTCATTTTCGACACCGTAACATAGGTCAAGCCATCGCCTTCAAGCTTCACTCGCTCAGGCTGATTCTGGTGAAGACGCAGAATATCCTTAGCCTGTTGATTGAACTTTTCCAGATTCCATTCAGAGGAATGATAAACGAATTGCCCCTCATCGTTGAGCACGGCATAACGCTCTCCACTTGCTAGATCCTCCAAGTAGTTGTCGATGCCTTCGGTGCTGAAGTCGATGCTGATCGTCCCAACCGTCGTCAAGCTGTTCGAATTATAGATGCGGTTTGTAACTGTAACAAGTTGGTTCCCATAGCTGTAGCGATGATCGTCATCACGTAAAGCGACTGCATGCTGGTTAGAAGGGTCCTGCTCGGGGATCGAGGTCCTCACCCCATTGCGATAGCGCTCCTTTAGGAACGCTTCTGACATCTTCCCATCCTGCCAGTCATACAGCTTATTATTGCGGCCATCATCTGTATACATATAAGCAAACGTAAGCGGATTGCTAAATAAAATGATGTTCTGTATATCCAGGTCCCGATAGAAGGCATTGGTATAGAAAGAATCAAAATCCCGTTGATAAGTGCTTACACTGCTGCTGAATTGATCTAAACGATAGCGAATATACGACTCATAGCCGTTTTCTAAAAAGTAGACGGCATCGCCGATAAGTGTATTATCCTGATAGAGCTGCTGCAGCAGAATCTGAGCGTTCTCCACCTTCTGATTCATAAATCGGTTGATTTGATCTACATGCCGCTGCTGCTCCAATACGGCATTGTTAATCTCATCTCGCGCAACCGACTGGTACGCAAATACAGCCAGCGTAACAAGCGAACATATCGTAATGACCGAGTAGATCAAAATCAACTTATTGAATACTTTTCGTTTGACGTGCTTCTGATAGATCCGACCGAGCATGAAATTGTCCCCCATTGACTAAAAGCTGACACCAGTGTGTAACCCCATTGTACCCGTAACCGTTTGACTTCGTACAGCCTGTTCAAGACGCTGACACTTCTCCTATACCTTCTCCAAACCATCCTCATTCTATATCAACGCCACGATCTGCCTCGAACTAGGACAGCGCTATCATAAATATCCTGCGTTTAGAACCCTGTCAGGATATTCATAGAGCCTTCCTTAGTATGTTGACAACTGGCGCTGTTATCTGTTCACTGTGAATATTACGTCCAAGGCAAATAGTCCTAAGACGCCTAGGTCTAAGGTTATCGTTTATTCCTCTATGCTGTTAAGACCTAAGCCACATTTTTTATATTCCAAATTTTAGAATAATAAAATAAAATTACACAGATCCTTCGAGCACGCGAAAATGAGCAAACGCATGCCTGTCCTAGCTTTGCGCTCACCTGAATATCTCAAATTCAATCTTCCAAGGCATAATCATCGCTCTTGTCACGCCCAATTGCAATCGATTTACCCTTTGACAAAGTTACAGAATTGTAAGAAAATCAGTTATGACAAAGTTGTAATAATTGATTCAAGCAGCTCATGGGCTGCCCTATAGTTCTATGATAGCATTGTGATTGTTGAAAAAAATGTCGAAATTGATACCCATTAATATCCGCGAGACAGCAGAGGAGGAACTGATTTGAAAGCGGCACTACGTGTTACACTTTTAGCAGGAGCTTTATTCGGAAGCATGTTATGGATGGACAGTACATTTGGATCTACCGTGCATGCCCAGTCCCTTGATAAATCGGTTACCATGACCATTAACGAACAGCAAGTTACCTTTACCAATACGATCCCAATCCTTGAGGGTGGGAATACGATGTATATGCCAGTCCGTGAATTCTCTGAAGTGATGAATTATGAGCTTCAATGGGGAAAAACAACGGAGGGTCAGGTACAAATTACGTTATCTAACGAGGTTACCTCTATCACGGTTACAGCAGGATCTAAGACAGCTACCGTGAATGGACAAGCTGTTACGATGAGCGATCAGCTATGGAATTATAACAACAGCACATATATTCCGTTCCGATTCTTAATCGATCAGTTCAACTTGAACTACACGTGGGATTCTGCCCTGCTTCAGACGCTTCCATCAGTGAATCGCGCAGAAAGCAAAGGACAAGTATCCGTCAGCAGCCAGAACTCTTTCTCTTCCAAAATCCTAAATACAGCATACAGCTACCTTGGTGTACCGTATGTATGGGGCGGAATGTCTCCAAATGGCTTTGACTGCTCCGGCTTCGTAAGCTATGTGTTCCAAAAGCACGGCGTTGGCCTGCCTCGTACCGCACACGATATGTATAAATCGTTGAACACATCCGTAAAAGCACCGGAAAAAGGAGACCTTGTCTTCTTCTCAGCCAGCGGTAATCGCATTACGCATGTAGGAATCTATACTGGAAACAACAAGTATATTCACGCATCTTCTGGTAGTGCAAACAGCGTGATTGAATCAAGCCTTGGATCCGCATGGTCCAAGAAAACATATGTAGGTGCGAAGCGCATTAATGGATAAGCTTACATAGGCAAGCATCAATCGAGAACCTTGCCGTCCTACAACCAATATTAACCACAGTACATGAAAATGAAACAGCAAAGGACTGTCTCCATTGCAGAGCAATCTGCAGCAGAGACAGTCCTTCTTTATGTTGACTCGATTATGGTTGGTACCCATCGTCACGCTTAATAGCTATAGGTTGATCGCATATGGCGCGTCATCGATACCGCGATGCGCTCACGCTGCACAACCTTGCCATCTATGCGCTTAATGCGATAGATCTCCTTGGGCGGCGACGAAGCCGATACTTCCGCCTCTTCTAGCTCTTGCGACTTCACCATCGATAGCCGCTTCAAGTTCATGCCTTCTTTATCCTGAACATTCTCTGGAGAATGAATGGTTTCAATCTCATAGGAGACGCCTGGCTCCTTCTTGCCGTAAAGATCGACAATAAGCTTGCCTTCATGCACCTCACTCTGCCAAATTACATCGCCCTTCGTATTATTGCGAACGATAAGCTCTGGTCGAATGACCGCAGATTCCATATCTGCACTGGACGCAACTTGAGATACCGACATCGAGCTAGGAGATTGCTCCGCTACAGCAAGCCCGGCTTGAAGCGCAGCCTGATACATGACAGCAGCAGCTTGGTACACACCTTCGGAATCTCTCAAATCAAGCTGATCTTCAACTGCCACTGCAAACGAGCGTTCCTGCATAGCTTCTCCCGGAACCAATACCTTTCCATCAAGAAGCTTAGCACTTGCTGATACTGCCTTGAGCTCTCTCTCTTCCAAGTGGCTGACATCATAGATTGTTCTGCTAAGCAGCGCGTCAGGCTTGCGCTCCTCCAGCATCTGTACCGTTGTACTTGCAGGCAGCGTGATCAGCGGCATGCGCAGCATAATCAAGTGATCTGGCTGATCGCCCTTTTTCAGCTCAGCTGTCACCTTCTTTAGCAGAAGCTGCTTCAAGCTGTGTTCATCAAGTTCGATGCCTGGCTCCTCCACTTGAAAGGTAGGCTTAAGCGGGTTGCTGTAATTTGCAATCGCATCCTGCGGCTTCCGATCAATAAGAGACCCATAAGCATGCTGCATCGTATTGAGCAGCTTCTGGTCATTCAGCACGGCTTCTGCCTCTAGTTGAACATCTGCTAGCTCACGCTTCAACGCAAGCCTCGTCCAGAATCCGCCTTCTTCCCATTCCTCAAGCTGCTTAAACGCTGCTTCCTCATTGAATTCAACGCCAAGCTCCTCAAGTGAAAATTGTCTGTTCAACAATTTATTTAGCGCAGCTTCCGTACGATCCGGCTCAAACATCACTGCGATCTCTTTCCATTTTCCAAGCTGCTCATTAAAGCGCTGCTTCACCTCTGCCGGCGTCAACCCTCCAGCTTGAATCCCCATCACCTGATACCCTTCAGGTAAGCGGTCATCCCGCAAGGACCAGGCTGCGTAGCCTTGGAACCCTGCTCCAATCAAGCCCACTAGGGCAACTGCCGTAATCATCGCTCTGCGATGCCTCACGCATCTCTCTTTGATTGCAGATATCATTCTTCTATATATGCTAGAGGAATGCGGTACTTCGTCATCTGGGGAGGATACTTGCTTATTACTGTCCTTATCGCTCATCACGACTCATTCCTCCTCTTCGTTTCAAAAAGATTATAACAGACGATATCCCATTTGAAAGTTACATGTTGTTCATAAGTTCAAATCTACATGTAAGATATGAGGGATACTACATCCTCATTATCGGCAGATCGTAACGTTATGTGAGAAGTAGATATTGACAATTTGGTTGCGAGAGATCGAGAAATAGCGCCCTCTCCTATGATTCGCCGAGAGGACGCTGCCATTTTGTTCAAACATCTTATCATGAATATTTAAATGTCCCCTGCATAGAAAACGCCACCGTGCCCTGCGTTCAAGAGAAATGAACGTTGCCTCGATCACAACGGCATCGAGGTCTTAGTTTGCCTCAAGCTCCTCATACCAGCGCTTAACATCCGCTGTCAGCTCTTCTACAAGCGCAGGATGCTCAGCCGCTAGATTGTGGCTTTCGCTAGGATCATTTTTCAGGTTGGACAGGTGCACTTCATCCGGCTGCCCTTTAAAGAAATCCAGCTTTCCGTTCAGGACCAGCTTCCAATCCCCGGATCGAACGGCAAGCTGCTTGTTGTACTCCCAATACAGCCGCTCATGCGGAGTAGAAGCTCCGTCTTCAAGCATGGACTTCAGGCTTCGGCCGGCGAAGGCTGCCTCCTGGTAAACTACCCCCGCATAATCCAGCATCGTCGGCACGATGTCCGCCATCATAACCGGCTCATGGTTGACACGGCCATGATGATGGGTCTTGATCCAGCTTGCAGGTGCCTCACGCGATTCATATAAGGCATCTGAGGACCATGCCTTGCCTTCACGCAGCGATTCAGGAATATACAGAATCGCCGGCTCGCGAATCCCGCCATCGAACAGACTTGCTTTGTGACCGCGGAATACGCCGGCACTGCCGCCGTAGTATTCATCCTGACGGCCATCAAGCCAGTTCCTTGATTCGGAGGAAGGGCCATTATCGCTCGAGAAGAAGATAATCGTATTCTCCCATTGATCGGTTCGCTTCAGCGCCGCTATGATCTCGCCAACGCCGTCGTCAACGGCCGAGATCATTGCAGCCATGACTTGGCGATCCCACGGCAGATGAGCATAACGGTCCATCACGTCCTTTGGAGCATGCATTGGATAGTGAGGAGCATTATAAGCCGCATACAGGAAGAACGGCTGCTCAGCTCCCAGCTGATCTTGAATGAAATCAACCGAGCGATTCGTAATGATATGAGTCAAATATTCACCGTTATCCCATATCTCTTCTTCATTCTCCCACAAGTCATGCGTATTCTGGACGCCCGGCATTCCGTGATAGAAAATATGGGAATAGTAATCCACACAACCGCTTAGGAAGCCGCAGAACTGATCAAAGCCGCGCTTATTCGGTCTGGACTCAGGCGCTGCACCCAAGTGCCATTTACCAAATATCGCGGTTCGATACGATTCCTGCTTGAGCAGCTCCGAGATCATCGGCGTCTCCTTGCATACTCCAGGCGTATTGCGCTCTCCGCCTACAATCTGATCAATACCCGTTTGTTTAGGGAACTGGCCTGTCAATAAAGAAGCTCTTGAAGGCGAGCAGACGGGTGAGTTGGAATACCACTGCGAGAAGCGCACGCCCCGCTCGGCAAGGGTATCGAGATGTGGTGTCCGGATGACATCCGAACCGTAGCAGCCAAGATCCCCATAGCCTAGGTCGTCACAATAAATAAAAACGATATTGGGTCGAGTCTTATTGGATTCGTCTCTTGTATGTCCTGTCATGGTTCATACCTCCATCCTATCTCAAAGAAAGAAGACGCAGCTGTATAAAAGCATAATGGACTCTTTCATGCGGCTCCATCCCTCTTCTTATGAAACAATACCTCGAGAGTTATCGTTAACATTTAACACAATCTTCTCTCCGGTCTATTATCAATTGCCCTATGGACGGTTCCTTGCATGACCAAGAATGGCCTCTAATCACCGTTACAATCTCATATGACGATATTCCACAATGAGATGATCCTCATGCTCTTCCATCCATGCTTCTAAACGCTCCCGCATCCGAAGCAGAACCTCGCTGTAGCGATCATCAGCGACTAGGTTGTTCATTTCGTGAGGATCTTCCTTCAGATGATAGAGTTCATCCGTATCTCCACTATTAAAGACATACTTGTAATCACCCATTCGAATCATGCGCTGGGTATAGAGCAGGCTTCCCAGTCCTGTAAATTCCGTCACAACCGCATCCGGCCAATCCTGAGGCGTACATCCTTCTACGATTGGCACAAACGAACGTCCATCCGCTCCCGGGTGAAGCTCTTTGATTCCCGCATAGTCAAGCATCGTGGCATACAGGTCGCATGTGCCCACCATGTCTTCCACTTTGCGTCCGCCTTCTCCTCCGCCATGCTGCGGCTTTACAATAAGCGGAATTCGGCACGTCTCATCGTACATGAAGTAACCTTTGTCACAAAGACCGCCATGAACCCCTAAGGACTCCCCATGGTCCGCACAGAAGATAATGACGGTATTCTCATAAATGCCTTTCTCTTTCAAATAATCCACAACCCGCCCAACCTGACGGTCGATATGGGTCATCACAGCGTAATAGTGCTTCACATAGGGTTCGAAGCCCTCCCAATCCTTGACTTTGCTTCGTTTCACATTATGGATATTAGGCTTATCCTGTTGATCCTCATTAAAACTAGGCCAAGGTGGTATCGTGACATCACGGTACAGGTCTAGCGTATCAGTCGGCGCAATGTAAGGCTCATGCGGCCCCCAGAAGTGTAGTGCCATCATAAACGGCTCATCGCGTTCCAAGAATTCATCCATATAGTGAATCGCGCGATTGGTTAGATAATGCTCGATCGTCGTCTCAATAGGAGACGTAACCTCAGCGGCAAAGTGGCCGTAGTAATGTCCACTAATCTTGTTCTCAATCTTCAGCTCGAGGTTATTCTCCTTCAAATATTCATGGAACTGAGGATAATTCCAGCCTCCGGCACCATGACCCGGGAAGTCATCTCCTTCATACCCCACATCCGTTGGCATGGAGCGCACATCGCTTCCGAGCTCAGGAAATTCAATATACTTAAGGTTGCGTGGGAACTGCGTACGATCCACTTTCCCTTGGCCCAAATGCCACTTCCCGGTATGTCCAACCGAATACCCGGCATTTTTCAACTGACGGCTAAGCAAATAATCGGTTTGGGGCAGCTCATTCATGAGACAGCCAGGGGAATAGGAGTTGTTCTGCATGCCATGCTTGAATGGATACATCCCCGTCTGCATGGACGCACGAGCTGGAGTACAAACGGGAAAGCTAGCGTAGGCATTGTCAAAGACAATGCCCTCGCTAGCAAGTTGATCCAGGTTCGGCGTTTGGCATAACGTATCTGCATCGTAGCAGGATAAAGTCCCTCTTTGCTGCTGATCTGTCACGATAAAGACAATGTTAGGCTTTTTCATTCATAACCGACCTTTCGTTATTCTTTTGACTTTTTCCACTCATCAATTTGACGCTGGGCTTCTTCCATGATCTTATCAATACCTGCAGCTTTGTATTTCTCAATCGCTTTAGGCAGGTATTCCTTCGGATCAACCGTACCGGTAGTAAGTGCCTTCTCGAACTCATCTTTTACGTTCAAGACAGTTGCAATCTCGGTCCGGACCTTGCTCGTATCCATGGTGAAGCCAAGGAGCGGTGCATTTTTAGCAGAGTTATTAAACGCTTCGAATTGCTCCCACTTATCCTTAGGATCATCAGGAAGAAGATCAAGGACAAAGAAGTTGCCAAGCGTAAATTGTGGCATATCATAGGCTTCCTTGCGTGCTGGCAGCGGCTCGATCGTATTGTCATCGATACGCTTATAGTGCTTGCCTTCGATACCAAAGTTGATCAGATTGCGAAGGTACTTGTCGGTATTGAGCAGGTTAATGAATTCCATTGCTTTCTCTGGATATTTGGACTGAGCCGAGATCGCCATCATCGAACCGGTAACCGACCAGTTGTATACGTAAGGGTCTTCAGCAGGCTGAACGACTACTTTGTCAGGAATGCCTTGCGACCAGCTTGTTTCAGCAAACGGCTGATAGTGAGCCGTATCTACGAACCAGCGGCCTGTCTTCAATGCCTCACTTTGGTTCGCGTCTGTGTAGGTTGCAACATCAGAAGGCAGATAGCCTGCTTTATAATATTTGTGCATGGTTTCATACTGCTGCATAATCTTCGGATTCTCAAGCGTGAACTCAAGCTTCAGATCCTTGGAATCGAGCGGTACTCCGATTGGAATGCCTCCCTCAATGACATAGTCAAACATTTGCGGGAGACCCATAGCTGCGGAGATCGGCTTGAAATTTTCATTCTCCGCAACCGTCTTCAGCATAGGTTCAAGATCTTCGATCGTATGCACTTTGGTAATATCGAAGTTGTACTTCTTCACCATCGTCTCATTGAAGCGGAATACACGCTGTGCAGGAAGCTCCTTATTTGCTGGAATCGCATACAAGTCGCCATTAATCTTAGCGCCTTCCAAGAAGGATGGGTGAAGAACCTTCTTCAAGTCCTGTCCATACTCGTCAACAAGATCGTTCAACTTATAGAAGGCACCTTTCTGTGCATTTGTAATGTAGTTAAATGCCCAAGACGCAGTAAACGCAATATCATAAGGCTCGCCGGAAGCAGAGATAACCTGCATCTTCTGGTCATAGTCCCCCCAGTCGAGCATCTTCAAGTTAATTGTAGCATTGATTTTTTCCTTCGTGTATTCGTTGACCTTTTGCATCACTTCATTTACATCCCGCTGAGGTGTACCTATGGTGTACCAGATAAGCTCAACTGGCTTATCACTCTTACTTGAAGCGGAACCTGAGTCCCCGCCTCCACAAGCAGCTAACATCATAGAAGAGACTAATACCATGACCAAGGTAAGCAGTAACGTGCGTTTTCCTTTTTTCATCCCTCTAATACCCCCTATGAAATTGAAATGTACAGCTTTACAACGAATACCCCTTCCTTTCATGCGAAAGGAAATACATCACCAAACAAATGTAAACTTTTTATAAATATCTATATGCATATACACAGTTATGAGATGACCTTCACTTACCAATGTATACGCTTACATTTGTTAGTATCTTTATTATATGAGGAATACTCTCCAAAATCAATGCATTTATTGCTCTTATACCCATTTATTTAATTTACATAAGCCATATTCATCTTTACATTTATTTCTTCATTATAGAAGAAATTTGTTCGTTTATTCGAGATTTTGTCAGATTACTTGATGACATTAGGAACAAGTTCATCTGCCGAGGTGAACTTTCCCTTAAGGTAATTATGCTCGATCAAGCATAGGCAGAATGGATTGGTCACAGATTTGACGAAATTGTCCGTTAGGAGGTGATAGACGAAGAGTAATCCAAAATTACCCATGTAAACGATATCATATAAACGTTTTAAACATTTTAACTTTTAGGCATAGTTCTGGTACTCTTCAATAGAATGCATCTATTTACAACATGGGGGGAGTTCCTATATGAAGGTTTCCGTTGGTGGGTTTTCCTTTAACAATTCTCGTGTCGCTGGTCATATGGATATTTTCTCTTATATTGATACTGTGCACAGCAAATATGGCCTCAAAACCATAGATCTGTGGAATGCCTTCTTTGCGGACACTTCTCGTCCAATCTGGATGATTGCAGATGATGACGTTCTTCTACGAATCAAGCAAGCATTGACAGAGCGCGAGATGACTGTCGCCAATCTTGCTGTTGATACCGCCCATCTGTGGAACCCTGATCCTGAAGTAAGGGATGCTCTTCATCAAAATGCACTCTCGTATTTGCGTGCAGCCGAGCTTCTTGGTGCGCAATCCGTCCGCATTGATGCGGTCATGCATGGGGATGAAGACATGTCGGATGAGGCGTTTGATTATATCGTACGACGCTATAGCGAGTATGCCGCTCAGGCTGCTGATGGCGGGTACTGGGTCGGACCGGAAAACCATACCGGCTTCGCCCTTGTTCCTGAATCACTCCGCTCGATATCCGAAAGCGTCAACCATCCTAATTATGGTGTCCTGCTTCATCTAGGCAGATGGCATCACGCGATTCAGCCTTCCTATTCTCGTTCCAAGCCACAACCTGAACATGTTCAAGCAGCGCTTCGCAAAAGCGACCATATGCTCCTTCCTTGGACAAAGCATATTCATATCGATTGGAAAATGCTGCAGCAAGAGGACGCCGTGAAGCATATATGCTCCATTATCGATAAAGGGTACAACCAATGCTGGGCGGTGGAATACAACGCCCCAGAGAATCAAATACAAGCCGTAGGCCAGGCGCTTGAACAGCTTCAAGCCTGCTTACAGCACAAGCAGCTGCAGGAGGAATCTTCATGTCTGCCATTCGAATAGCCATTATCGGAGCTGGCCAGATTGGGAAGCACCACTTGACCCAATATCAGCAAGTCTCTGGAATCGAAGTTGCAGCCATATGCGACATCCGAGGAGACGAGGCAGCTCGTGTCGCAGCTCAGTTCGGTGTGCCCGATACGTATACAGACTTTCGCGAAGTGCTAAAACGAGACGACATCGTTGCTGTCGATGTTTGTCTCCACAATAACTTTCATGCGCCCGTGACGATTGAGGCGTTAAAGGCTGGGAAGCATGTCTACTGCGAAAAGCCGATGGCGGGCTCTTATCGCGATGCGCATGCCATGCTCGAAGTTGCTAAAGAGACGGGTCGGATGCTTCACATCCAGCTTGGCACCCTCTTTACGGTGGAGACGCGCGCCGCAAAGACCCTGATTGATGAGGGCAAGCTTGGCAAGCTCTATCATGCGCGCTCGACTGGATATCGCCGAAGAGGCCGCCCGTATGTAGACGGCTATGGTACGCCTAGCTTTACTCGCAAGGCAGATGCATCTGGCGGCGCCTTGTATGATATGGGCGTCTACCATATCTCGCAGTTGCTGTACTTGATGGGAATGCCCGCTCCCCTGCGGGTAAGCGGAGAGACCTATCAGGAGATGGCCATGCTCGAGAACCGACGCGAGATCAGCCAGTTCGACGTAGAGGAACTAGGTGTAGGCTTCGTGAAGCTCGCAGGCGGGATCACCCTCGATATCATCGAGGCATGGTCTGTGCATATGGATGCCTTTGAAGGCTCAAGCCTCATGGGCTCGGAGGGCGGCATTCGGTTGCCGAGAATGAAGAACGGCCATGCGCTCACCTATCATTTTACGTGCAGCGACATGGATATGGATGCCACCATTGACCTGCATTCGGCCCATAACCGCTATCATTTATTGAATGACTGGGCATGGGCTTATGATTCACCAGAGAAGCATTGGGCCGCCGTTCTGCAGGATCTGGTTCCACTGATGCCAACAGCCAAGCTTGCTTTGGATACGATGCTGATTAGCGAAGGCATCTACCAGTCCAGCAAGCTTGGCCGAGAAATGACAGCTGATGAGATCTTGGAGCTATCCGTATCCAGCGCGGTTAAATTATAATAACAGTAGGATCCTCTGCTATAAAAGCAGCAGGATTCAACGAAGGGCAGGCGCTCACCCGCCTGCTTCTCTTTTTTCATATCGCTGCAAAGCTGCGAACACAGACGGATACTATTGCTTCTTTACTCTTTTTCTTCTATCGTTTTCGCTTATTATTCTTATCATTACTAGATCAATACTCGCCAATCATTATTTAAAGAGAAGGAAGGGATCTTCGCCATGGCACGTTCTCCTGCAAACGAACCTACATCAGCTCCAATAGGCGGTCTCATTCATTTGCGCTTATTTACATTCTTATTGTATGGAGGACTCGCCATCTTCGGCAGCTATTTCCCGATCTTCCTGCACGAGGAAGGCTTCAGCAAGACGGAGATCGGCTGGCTGCTCGCGATCGGTCCCTTTCTGTCTATCTTCGCTAATCCATTCTGGGGATATATGAGCGATCGGCTCGGCAATATACGCCGTGTCCTCTTGATTCTGTTGATTGGCAATATTCTGATTGTGCAAGCGCTGTTTCATACTTCCTTATAAGGCGTTTTATTTGCTTGCACGGCTTTCTTTTATTTATTTCAAACGCCCTTGTTCAGCCAGAGCAACAGCCTGATCCTAACGACAATCGAGGGAACAGCGCATAAGTTCGGAGCCTTCCGCATGTTCGGCTCTCTTGGATGGGCGCTTACAGCGCTGCTTGCCGGTACCTTATTCAATGTCCTCGGCGTCCCTGCACTGCCTTATATCTATGCACTGCTGCTGGCTTTGGCACTGGTTAGTGCGTTTACACTGCCAAAGCCAAAGCCTATCATAACAAAGGCACCTGAAACCGTAATGAAAGATAACGACGAGAAGAAGGATGCCCCTTCACGATCGCTCCGCGCGGTGCTGATGTCTCCTGTCTTCATGACCTTCGTCCTGCTGGGAGTACTAATCAGCGTGCCAAACGGGATTAACAATGCCTTTGTCTCTTTGTATATCACCGATCTAGGCGGAGACAAGTCAGCCGTTGGCTTCTCGATCTTTATGTCTTCCATCTTCGAGGTGGTCATCTTCTTGCTGTTCGATCGGTTTCTTCGCCGCAAGGAATCGACGATGCTGCTCGGCCTTGCAATCGTAAGCGGCCTTTATACGCTGCGCTGGTTTCTAATGTCCATTGCAACTGAGCCTTGGCACGTCATTGCGATCCAAGCCCTTCACTGCGTGACCTTTGGCGGATATTTCTATATTGGCACGCAGCTTACAGCGATGCTCGTTCCAAGTGCTTTCCGCACAACTGGCCAGTCCATCTATACCCTTACGTGGAGCAGTATCTCCGGTACTGTTGCAGGATTTCTAGGCGGAACGCTCTACGATCAGTACGGTCCTTCCTCGGTATATGCCTGGGGCAGTATTTGTGCGCTGGCAGGCGCCATTGGATTTATTCTGCTTACGCTGTATGTGACGCGCAGCCGGACATTTGCATCGGCTTCCGCCGTACAGGAGCGCTCCTGATGTTCGTTTCTGACCTTACATTGACCACTAAGCATGGTTAATGACTCTATGTACTTTTTGCTTATATAAGATGCGTTAGTGACATTCCTGTTAATGCGGAAGGATTGAAAGCACGATACAATAGTGTATATAGAATATAAGAATTCCAAAATCGAATATTTCATCGTAAAGCAAGTTGCAGGCAATTAAAATATTGGCATGATCGAGAAGTTGAAGCATAGGGCCATCTCGACATCGGAGGGAAGACAACCATGATGAATGCAAATGAAAAAACAACCTCTGTTGCTTCTAATGAGCAGCACGTTCGTGTACAGCCTCTGCAAGGAGTAAGCAACTTCCGCGATCTTGGGGGATATATCGGCAAAGATGGACGCAAGGTTCTATGGGGAATGCTGTATCGTTCTGCCGAGCTGTCTGAACTGACAGAAAAGGATATGCGGGATATGGAGGCGCTGGGCATCCGTACGATTTGTGATTTGAGAGACGAAGATGAGATCTTAACGATGCCTACTCCAGCCTTCCCGGCCATCTCCAATGTTCGCGTTCCCTTAATTCCTACTAACAGCGGGCCTGTTGTGCGTCAAGCCTATGACCTCGAAGACGTCGATAAGAGCGCACAGAACGCGCTATTCGGCCAGCCAGATCAGCTGCTCGTGCATTTGAACCGAGCTATGGTTCAGTCCACTGCAGCAATCAAGACGATCTTTGAACTTCTTCTACAAGAAGACGGAACACCATTCTTGTTTCACTGCACGGCAGGCAAGGATCGCACTGGACTAATTGCAGCCTTGATCTTAATGACGCTGGGCGTGCCTAGAGATACCATTATGGACGACTACTTGCTGACGAATCAATATTTGGATGCCGTCAAGATTGCGGCCAAGTCTAAAGCAAAGATGGAGGGCCAAGGCGAAATACCTGAAGAAGTCATGAAAGCTGTGATGGAGGCGCGCCCTGAGTATTTAAGCGCTGCGCTTGATGATATTCTGAATCAATACGGAGATGTGGAGCATTACTTGATTCAAGCAGTGGGCTTAACGGAAGACTCTATCGCAAAGCTTCAGGATAAGCTGCTAACGAATTAGATCTTTCGTAATCAACTATTATTCTTTGCATATCAACCGTATCATTACGTAAAAATAGACGTTCCTCTTCGCCGTGAATGGCCAAAAGGAGCGTCTATTGTTTATTAAGCCCTTATCCAAGCGTAATCACCGCATGATTCGCTGCCAGCTCAACAAATTTGTTCATGCCCGATATTTGTCCCGCTGCCAAATCCGCTTCTACGCCATAATGGTCCACACAGGTCTTGCAGGCATATACCGGCACCCCGGCGGCTTCCAGCTCCGCAAGCTTCAAGGAAGCAAGAGACATTGAAGTTAGGGCCAGCACCCCTCGGTTCATGCAGAAGATCGCAGCAGGAAGCTTATGATCGGTCTTCAACACGGTCAAAAACGTCTCCAGTACAGTCGTTCCTAATCCATCCGCCACGTCGCCAATCGAATCAGATTGCAATAAGATCACTTTGTTCTCCATCGATTCCATTCCTCCTTAATAGTCCTCCCGCACCAGTTCAAGAGCGTTCACGGGCGGAATATGGAAGAGGACCACACCTCGATAGGCGTGGCCGCTCTTATTCATTTATTAAGCTTTTGGAAGCTCAAAAGAGCTCTTTAGAGACGATATCAGGTTAAACACAATATGATCTTCTGTCGTATGCTTCGGATCTACGTTGAAGTATCCGTGACGGAAGAATTGGAATTTATCCTGCGGCTTTACATCCTTCATGTTAGGCTCGATGTAGCCATGTTCAACGACAAGAGAATTAGGATTCAGGTGATCCAGGAATTCACCCTCGCTCTCTTCCGCTTCGTCAAGCACAAGCGGCTCATACAAACGGAATTCTGCAGGCACAGCATGCGTAGCTTCTACCCAATGGAGCGTTCCTTTCACCTTGCGGCCTGTAAATCCAGATCCGCTCTTCGTCTCGACATCATACGTACAATGAATTTCAACCACATTGCCGTTCTCGTCCTTTACGAAGTCGTTGCACTTAATAAAATAAGCATGCTTCAAGCGAACTTCATTGCCTGGGAACAGGCGGAAATACTTCTTCGGCGGCTCTTCCATAAAGTCGTCTTGCTCAATGTAAATCTCGCGGGAGAATGGAATTTGGCGCATGCCCATCTCCGGATTCTCCGGATTGATCTCTGCATCGAGCCATTCCACTTGGCCTTCTGGGTAGTTCGTAATGACCACTTTAAGCGGCTTAAGAATGCCCATCGTGCGAGGCGCTTTCAGCTTCAGGTCCTCACGCAGGAAGTGGTCCAAATACTTCGAATCGACTGTACCACTGCTCTTCGATACACCCAGCTCGTGGATAAAGGCACGGATCGCTTCCGGTGTAAAGCCGCGGCGGCGAAGACCGGATACCGTTGGCATGCGCGGATCATCCCAGCCATCCACGACGCCCTCGTCAACGAGAAGCTTCAGCTTCCGCTTACTCATGACCGTATTCGTCATGTTCAAGCGGCCGAATTCGTATTGATGCGGTACCTTCTCCATCTCAGTCTCTTGAATCACCCAATCATAAAATGGGCGTTGATCTTCGAACTCTGTCGTACAGAGGGAGTGCGTTACGCCTTCAATGGCATCTTCAATCGGATGAGCAAAAGCATACATCGGGTAGATGCACCACTTGTCACCTGTATTATGATGAGTCGCATGCGCGATACGGTAAATAACCGGATCACGCAGGTTAATATTCGGCGAGCTCATATCGATCTTTGCACGAAGAACCTTCTCGCCATTGCTGAACTCTCCAGCACGCATACGTGCAAAGAGATCCAGATTCTCTTCAATTGAACGTTCACGATAAGGACTATTCTGCCCCGGCTCTGTGAGTGTACCTCGTGTCTCGCGAATTTGATCCGCGGATTGATCATCAACGAAAGCCTTGCCTTTATTAATGAGCAGTACAGCACGATTGTACATTTCTTCAAAATAATCAGAAGCAAAACGAAGCTCGTTCCACTTGAAACCGAGCCATTCTACATCCGCTTTAATCGCATCGACATATTCCTGATCTTCCTTCAGTGGATTCGTATCGTCGAAGCGCAAGTTTACCCTGCCCTTGAATTCCTCGGCCATTCCGAAGTTCAGGCATATGGACTTCGCATGTCCAATGTGCAAATAACCGTTCGGTTCTGGCGGGAACCGCGTTACGATTTCGTCAACACGTCCTTCTTTTAAATCCTCCACAATAATTTGACGAATAAAGTTATTGGAGGCGCTGTTCGTATTCTCCATCATATCAACCCTTCGCATAAACCTTTTTATTAATATAACGGTAAGTTTCGTTTGTTTCAACTTTCTTGCAAGTCATTTACAATTTATAGGTTAAGATCAATTGATCATAACGTCGTTCTGCTTCATTAAGACTTCCTTCAACCTGAATGCGCCACTCGTTCAGCCTCTTTACGATAGGTTCAACGCGGGTAATCCCCTTATGAACGGCATCTAGGGAGCTCTCGATTCTATTATTCACCATCCAGTCCGCAATCAGACCATCAAAGAAATAATCGGCGAACTTAAGGCCGTCTTCAATGTGAACCAATTCCGTATGGGCAGCTGCCTGCTCCACATCCTTCAACTCTCGCTTAAAAGTGCGCATGGCGTGGTTCGCCTTCGTCACCAGCTCTTGAGCCTCATCGATCCGGGAATGCTTCATATGCGTCGAAAGCATGCCTCCGCCAAGCATGTCATACGTACTCCAGCCCTTTGCGGAGTCAAAGGCCTCCTCTGCTCGCCGTAAAGCACGAAGCGCATTCTCTCCGGCGGCGCGAGCCTCCGCAAGCTCCTTCTTCTCATGAAGAAGCTGTACCTTCTGCTGCTGCAGCTGATCAAGCTCTCCAGCAAATGCAGAATCGAGTTCGCGAAGCAGCTCCTCCTTCTCCTGCATGGCATGCTTAAGCTTCGTATCCCAGTGGCTGACGTCGATTAGCTTCCTAGTTAGCAGCTCTCGATCTTCCTTTAGCGCATTCGCCTCGCTTAACGCGAGCTCATAGCGTTCCTTTGCCTTAAGCTCCTCGATTTGCTCCCTGCTCAGCTTCTGCTCCTTCGTTCCAATAAGCGTGTAGAAGAGATTCGCGAGCGAGCGATTGGCCAGGCGCTCAACATCCTTCTTCTCCTCTTGCCACTGAGCAAGCAGCCTTTCAACCTCTGCCTGCGCGTCACACTGGTCTACCGTTACCCCATTCAGTTGATGCTCCCATTTTCGATACAGGTCCCGTTCCAGCATAGCGGCTTCGATTAGGCTGTCCAATGCCTTCAATCGCTCTCTCATTTCACTTCCTCCTCTATCCAGTCTCCCATTACATACAAACGTCTATCTATCTACTACGTATGAAAATCATTTTTGATGCAAGAGAACGAATTGCGTGGCACTTGAATATTCCACTTACACCGGCATCGGTATTGAGAGAAGGGAGTGAGAGAAACCGCATGATGTGATGGTAATCAATTATCTTTTATTGCAATCATCACCGAAGAGACGAAGCGGCAGGCATGCAGCCCTCACATACCGTCCTCCGTCTCTTTATATTCTATATCATGAACTATACCAGCAGATCGAACAATACAGAATCTTTATTGACCTCAACGTAGCTCAGATTCTTCTTCTGCATGCGTTCAATCAGTGCACTATAATCGTTGCGGTCTTGAAGCTCGATGCCTACTAAAGCTGCACCGTTGTCCTTATTGTGCTTTTTAATATATTCAAAGCGCGTAATGTCATCATTCGGTCCGAGCACTTCCGACAAGAACTCACGCAGAGCACCTGCGCGTTGAGGGAAGTTGACCATAAAATAATGCTTTAGCCCTTCATAAATGAGCGAACGCTCTTTGATTTCCTGCATGCGATCGATATCGTTATTGCCTCCGCTAATAACACACACGACATTCTTGCCGCGAATCTGATCCCGGTACAGATCAAGCGCCGCCACAGGAAGAGATCCCGCAGGTTCTACGACAATCGCATTTTCATTATATAGCTGAAGAATGGTTGTGCAGGCTTTGCCTTCTGGAACCTTCACGATATCATCAAGCAGTTCCGTGCACACTTCATAAGGAAGCTTGCCCACACGCTTAACCGCTGCACCGTCTACAAACTTATCGATATGCTCTAGTGTAACGACTTCCTTGCGAGCGATGGCCTCGGTCATTGAAGCTGCACCCTCCGGCTCGACCCCAATCATGCGAGTTTCCGGACTTACGGTCTTCATGTAAGTGCTCACGCCAGCGACGAGTCCGCCGCCGCCGATGGTAACAAAGACCATATCAGCTGGGACATCCAGAGATTCCATAATTTCCATCCCTACCGTACCATTGCCTGCCACGATATATGGATCATCGAACGGATGGATAAAGGTCGTCCCATTCTCTTCACAGATCTTCATCGCTGCATCATAAGCATCGTCAAAGGTATCTCCTGTCAGGACCACATCGACATATGTTCCGCCAAAGCGCTTCACCTGAGTAACCTTCTGAGATGGAGTCGTGCTTGGCATCACAATCGTGCCTTGGATGCGCAGGGCTTGGCATGAATATGCGACCCCCTGAGCATGGTTGCCTGCACTCGCGCATACAATGCCGCGTGCAAGCTCGTCTGGATGCAAATGACGAATCTTATTGTAGGCGCCACGAATCTTGAAGGACCTTACAATCTGCAGATCCTCCCGCTTCAAATATACGTTGCAGTCGTACTTCGCAGATAAGTTCGGATCGCGCTGCAGTGGGGTTCTCACGATAACTTCCTTGAGGGTATGATGCGCGCGTACGATATCCTCCATCCTTACATTCATCGTTTCCATCTCCATTCCTCACTCTAAGTCTCTTCTAAATGAACAAGCAAAAGCGGTATGCGATGCATCAAGACGATCAATCGGAACGCTTCTACTGAACCTTACCATTGCAACACCAAGAGCTGCTGTGCTCTCGTAACTTGACAGGCAAAGATAAGCACAAAAAAGCCCGCCCCCAAAAAAGGGACGAGCTACACTCGCGGTACCACCCTTATTCTGCATCGTGCATCGACGCAGCACTCGGTTCACGCCTATTGGCGCCTTCCCTGTAACGGGGGAAGCCGTCCATGCTTACTTTCCTTCGTTCAGCATGAAATCTCTGAGAGGATATACGTTTCCGTTCGCCATCGACTTTCACCGACTGTCGACTCTCTGAGGACTACCTTGAAACGTACGTGTTCTCGTCAACGATTGTTGGTTCTGCCTTCCATATTGATTCTTATTATGTGCCAAATCCCGAATAAAAGTCAATGCTTGGTTCCTCCTTGTCTTTCTTCAGGGGACACTGCCTGTAAATAAATTCATATTGCACGCCACTATGGTAAAGTGGTAATGTGATAACACAATATAGTGAATGATTATCTTTTTTCTATTTCGCAAACTTCACAGCGCTTCTTTCAGTCCTTTTTCGAGGCATGATTCGAAGCTTATAGAAATGAGGACAACAACATGAATGCCGTATTACTATCATTAGCGATCTTATTCATTCTCAGCCTCTGCCGCATTCATATTGCACTTGCCATGATTATAGCATCTGCCGTTGGCGGACTGACTGGCAGCCTTGGCTTGACAGAAACGATAAATGTATTTACTGAAGGCTTAAAAGATAATGCCGCGATTGCCCTGAGCTATGCGCTGCTTGGCGCATTTGCCGCAGGTCTCACGGAGACAGGACTCCCAGAGCGCCTTGTACAGCGAGTCGTAAAGCTTGTAACGAACAAGCAGTTGTCTGGCCGTGCCTCCAAGGTAACACCAGTAGTCGTGGTGCTGGCAGTCGCCTTTATCGCCTGCTTATCACAGAATGCGGTGCCCGTGCACATTGCCTTCATACCCGTGCTGATACCGCCTTTATTGTCTCTATTCAACCAACTGCACATTGATCGCAGAGCGATCGCAAATGCGCTCACCTTCGGACTCATCACTCCCTACATGGTGCTGCCAGTTGGCTTCGGAGCCATCTTTCATGAAACGGTAGCAGCCAATATGTCAAAGAATGGCATGGCGATTGATGTATCTATGCTGCCGAAAGCCATGCTCTTGCCAGCCGTAGGGATGGTGCTTGGTCTGCTAACGGCGGTATTCTTCTCTTATCGGAAGCCAAAAACGTATAAACCGGTTCAAATCACGACGTCCACAACTAACTTTGAAGAGGACGTCGACACTCAAACGGCAGGTACAGGCGCATCGCCTGCGATCAAGACCATCGCTGGCCTTGCATCCATCGCCGCTATGCTTGTTGTTCAGCTTTCTACGGACTCTATGATCTACGGCGCAGGTTCTGGTCTTATCGTCTTGCTCTTATTCCGAATCATGTCCCGCAATCGGTCCAACCAAGTCTTTACAGACGGCATGCGCACAATGGCTTATATCGGCTTCGTGATGATGTCGGCAGCAGGCCTTGGCGCTGTTCTGCGCGCGACTGGCGACATCGAGACTTTGGTGCAAAGCTGTGTGGAACTGGTTGGCAGCAGCCGTCCGATGGCTGCGATCCTTATCCTGATTATCGGCCTGCTTGTCACCATGGGAATTGGTTCATCGTTTTCGACCATACCGCTGATCGTAACGGTATTTGTTCCGCTATGCATCGAGCTTGGCTTCAGCCCGCTTGCGACGACTGCGCTTATCGGAACAGCAGCCGCTCTTGGCGACGCGGGTTCACCAGCTTCCGACAGTACGCTGGGACCAACTTCAGGGCTCAATGCAGACGGACAGCATGATCACATTTGGGGCACTTGTGTGCCAACATTTCTGCACTACAACATTCCGCTGCTGATCTTCGGATTTATCGCAGCTATGGTCCTCTAATTCTTTTCATCGACGCATGGTTAGATGATGGGTTTACGAGGGTTATCCATTATTACTTCTCTTATCTATTAAAAAGAGGCATCACCTTTATGCTTAAAGGTGATGCCTCTTGCTATAAATAAAAATTTAAGTAAAAGCTGCGACGGTAAATCATGCTGCAAGCCTATTAAGAGCGCAAACAGCACGAGCCTTCATTTCATCAGCAGCCAAGCATTGCGCTCTTCATCCATTTGTACTAGATCAGGCATCTCATATCTTATATGATCGAAAATTAGTCATTCAGCGTACTTTGCGCGCTACCAGCCATACAAGCGGCTCGCATTCGCCCACAAGAGCTCTGCGGCTTCCACTGGGTCCATCTGATGCAGCTCGCTCCACTTGTGAACAACTGACGCCACCATAGCAGGCTCCGTCATGCTCCCTGCAAAGGAGCCTTCAAACGGCCATGGGCCATCCGTCTCGCTCATGACCTGCTTGACCGGATATAGACGCGCCAGCGTCCGAATCTCTTTCTCATACGCTATATCTGGCGTAAAGGAGACATAATAGCCGTTCTCGGCCATTCGCTCAATGGTCTTTGCATCTCCCTTGAACCAATGGAAGTGTGCTTTGCGAACATTCCAGCGCTCCAGCATGTCGCATACGCGCGTGGCATCGTCATACACCGCATGCAGGATGATCGGAACGTCCCATTTCACAGCACGCTCCATAAAAGGAATCAGCTGTTCCTCATAGGGAGCGAGATCAAACCTCTTTCCTTCCTGCTCCGTTTCTTCTCGCAGATAATAGGGCAAGCCTACCTCACCTATTGCCCGAATCGAAGTCTTGCGCTCATCCATCCAGGACAGCAGACTTTGAAGCTCCTCTTCAGACGCAGGAGGCTGCTCAGGATGCAAGCCATAGGCAGGTATGATCCTATCAGGATGAGCCTCTGCCAAAGCTTCGTTCGCGATGCAGGAGTCCTGATTCATAGATACTGCTACGAGATGTGTAATCTGATAGTCACGCATCGATTGCATGATCGCTGCTCTCTGTTCATTGGAATATTGATCCAAGTGAATATGCGAATCCACGTACCGCACGCCCTCAATGATATCTCTCTTCCAAGCTTTCTTAGGTCTTGCTTGATTGCTCATGGTATTCAGAACCTTTCAGAACGGTATCCTTGTCATATCTTCCATTCTTCTGTTGGCCCGCATCACTTACAAAAGAGCCTCAAGAACTCTCTCTATAAACTTCTATTCTTTAGCTTAATGGCTTCGAACATCCTCAATCCCAGTTTCTTGGACAGCGCTTTTCTCAGCCCTGCCCCTGCTCCTGCTTCAGCAGGCTTGAGAGATGATGCTTCAGCTCTACAAATTCAGTGCTTCGTGTCAGCTCCTCGCGCCTTGGACGCGGGAATGGTACCTGTACCCGCTCGATCACACGGGCTGGGCGGTGGCTCAGCACGTAGATGCTGTCTGAGAGCAAGAGTGCTTCCTCAATGCTGTGGGTAACAAACAGCACCGAGCGGCGATACTCCTCCCACTGCGCAAGCAGCCAGCGCTGCATCTCGCTTCTCGTCAGCGCATCCAAGGCGCTGAACGGCTCATCGAGAAGCATCAGCTCATGCGGGCTCATCATGGCGCGCACGAAAGCAGCGCGCTGCTGCATGCCGCCCGACAGCATATGCGGATAGGCATTCTCATAGCCCTTGAGCCCTGCCTTCTCAAGCCAGCTGGCCGCTTCGCTGCGGAGCTCCTTTTTGCTTCTGCCGGTCAGCTCCTGCGCAAGAATGACATTGTCCTGAATCGTGCGCCAAGGAAACAGTGCCGGCTGCTGCGGCATATAGCTGACATGCCCCGTCTCTCCCGTCACGATCTGGTCATGGATCGAGATGGTTCCCTGATCAGGCTTGATTAAGCCGCCAATCAGGTGAAACAGCGTGCTTTTTCCAGAGCCTGAGGGGCCTATAATTGATACAAACTCACCCTTCTTCACGTCCAATGAGATCTGGTCGAGCACGTGAACGCTCGTTCCGCCTTGTCCATTGGAGAAGGACTTGCTTACTTCCGATAGCTGCAGCGCCATCTCGGAATGATGGCTCACAGCCATCGACTGTGTCTGTGTTGATTGTTCAAGCGGTATACCGTTCATGGTCCTCCTCCTTACGATGCGTCGTTCTCCGATTTCGAGGATTGCTGCCAGTGTACGACCCGGCGCTCAATAAGCTGCACCAAGGTAAACATCGCGATGCTCAGCAGCACAACAATAGCGATAGCGACAAACATGCGATCGGTTCGGAACGCGGCCTTCTGGAGCACCATATAATAGCCGATGCCCTTGTCGGTTCCAAGCCACTCCGCGACGATCGCACTCATGACGCTATAAGTCGCGGCGATCTTAAGCCCGGAGAATACGGAAGGGAGCGCATGCGGCAGCTCCAGCTTCCAGAAGAGCTGCGATCTTGTCGCACCTGCCATGCGCATATAGTGCAGCATGGTTCGATCCGTCTGCATAAGCCCATCCATTGCTGCAATGGAGATTGGGAAGAAGCAGACGAGTGTTATCACGACGATCTTCGGCATTAAGCCAAAGCCGAACCAGATCATAAGAAGCGGAAGCAGTGCGATCGTCGGAATATTCTGACTGACGATGATTAAGGGATAGATTGCCCGCTTCACGATCGGAATGGGATGAAGCAGCATCGCAACGAGAAGACCGAAGGCCGCTCCAAAGCCAAATCCAAGCAAGGTCAGCTTCAGCGTCGCCCAAGTATGCGAAAGCAGCACAGGAATCGAAGAGGCCGCTTCCCGTATAATATCGATCGGACCAGGCAGCATCCATTTATCCACATGAAACACCATCACAGCCGTCTGCCATAAGATAAGAAGAAGCAGGACTGCCACAAGGGGCGGTCCTGCTTGTGACCAACGTCGACGGCTCATGGGCGATATTTCTCCGTTAAGCCATCCATCGTGATGCCTTCCGGCTTATAGCAGATTTTCACTTGCGAAATGATGCTGATGCAGCCCATTTTCATAACGGCCTCATTCATGCGCTCGATAATGCTCATGAGCTCGCTAAGCTCGCCTTCCATTGTCGTCTCCAGCGGATTCACCTGGTACTTCACGCCCGACTGCTGAATAACCTCGATGGCACGGTCAACAAAAGGAATGGTATCCTCGCCGTTCTTTGTCTTCGGAATGATTTGAATGCTAACTAAACTGTTCGCCATGGTTGTCTCTCTCCTCATCTACTATATGTTCCTTTAACGTTCCGACTAATCTAAGAAAAGGGTTATCCCTGAGGCAAAAACTCATTCGTAAAGGCTTTATCTACATCGATTTCCTTATCCATCAGCTTGTTGTCCACCAGCCACTTCGCATAGTTACCCCATACTTCGCGCTTTTGCTCACCCCAGCGCGGCGCATCGTCTTGATACTTAGGGCTTAACCATTTCTGTGAAGCCTGCACAAGGTCTTTATCCAAGTCTGGAACAGCCTTGAGCAAGTGGTCAGCAGCCTCTTCCGGATGTTCGATGGCAAACTGATAGCCTTTAGATACGGCACCGACAAATGCCTTCACAAGCTCAGGATCCTCCGCAATCATCTTCTCGCTGGTAGCAAGCACTGGCGTGTAATAATCGAGCGCATCGGAAGACTCATTCACATAGATCATGTCAATCGGCTCACCACGAAGCTCAGCCTCGATTCCTGTCCATGCATAGAAGATCCACGCAAAATCGATATCCTTTTTCACCGCTGTGAAGAAGTCCGCATTCCCCATGTTGACGTTTTTCACTTTGTCGAAGTCCGCATTTTGATTTTTCATAATCGTGCGAATCACGGCCTCTTCAACGGGCGAACCCCAGCCGCCGTATGTCTTGCCTTCAAAATCTTTTGGCGATTTGATATTTTTGCTCTTTGGAGCTGCAAATCCAGACGTATTATGCTGAATGATTGCCGCTAAGGACACAATGGGCACTCCTTGCGAACGAGCCTGCGTAATATTCTCTTGTACCGTAATGCCAAACGACGCTTCACCAGATGCGATCATCGCATCGGATCCGCCCGTAGCCGGCTGAATAATCTCAACATCAAGTCCTGCTTCTTTAAAGTAACCCTCTGCCTCAGCAGCATACAGACCTGTATGATTCGTATTCGGCGTCCAGTCCAGCACGACTTTTACGGAACGAGGCTCTTTCGCATTAGGGGTATCTCCCGCTTGTTTTCCCTTGCTGTCTTGGCCGCAGGCTGCTAATGCTACGGTCATCAACATGATGATCGTAAGCAGGATGGCTTGTTTCCATCTTGTGTTGCTTGTGTGCTGCATCTTCTATATCCTCCTCTAGTGTCTTCCCGATAATGACTTTGAATCCACGACTTGCGCGTGTTCGACTCATGATCTTGATCATAAGCATCATTTAATCTTGGTATTCCCCCCGGACACCGAAGATGAACCCTGTACTGCGCATAACTGCACACAAAAAAAGCGCCCCGAATGGGACGCTGTGCGCTTGCGTATGAAGTACATAAGGTCATGCTGACAAGGGCGCTTATGTATAGACTTCTCCAAATGCTGCTCCTCACAGACTTGCGTCTATAAGATGAAGCAAATAATAGTCCATAACGAGAAGTGCCTTCAGCCTTATGCCTCGATATGACGTCTTTCCTACGCTGGCATTACCCAGATCAGGTGAAGGGTCGGTATCTTCATGGGATACAATCTCAGCCAGCCATATTCCAGCTCCCCTAGCGTGCTATTCAAGTTATCGGTTATTGCTGTAACACCCGTAATTATAGCCCCAGAGTCCCAGAATGTCCAGTATCTTCAACTTGATTTCATGACTGGTCAGTAAAGGCTACTCATGGTATGATGATTCGGAAATGTTTCAGTTGACCGATATCATTCTTGCTTTATCAACGTTCTTTGTACATACCATGGAGATGGAGGATGCCTGTCTTGGAACCTCAATCTGCTTCTATGATTCGGCAGCTTAAGCTCATTCGTCAACAGACTGAACAGCTATGGGCAGCTCTAAAATATGATGTTATGGCCAGAGGTTATGACTGTACAAAAAAACCTCTAGGGCGTTCAGCCAAGCAACATCAATAGAGGACTACGTGAACATACAGAACCTGCTTAAAGATACGATGCATCTTCCCTATACACTCGCTGGCCTTCGTACATCAATGGAGCATATGTGGGGGTATATTAGCAAACAAGCAAGCGCTGAAGAGTGCACGCGCTTCAGGGAACGGTGGGATCAGTGGATAGAAAGCGTATCGTCTGGCGATTCACCTGCTGGTGCTTCTTATGCAAATAAGAATCCTCTTCCCTATAATGCCGTTCACATTCTAACATTTATCAAGGGCTTATCCGATATTTATCAGGTTGCCTACTTATCGCGGACCTTTGAGGCAGGATTTGACGCATTACGTAACCTTTGATGTGTTACTAAGCCAACATTATATGCTAACGCAAAGGATGAACCGACACCTATGACCGACGTGTTAATCGGAAGCACCATTTCCGCCCTATCGACAGGGCTTGGCGCCATTCCTATTTTGTTTATGAAGCATCTGTCACATCGATGGCGCGATATCCTGCTTGCTTACACAGCAGGCATTATGACTTCCGCTTCGATGCTTAGCCTGATTCCAGAAGCGCTTGCGCAGTCCAATGTGCTGGTCGTAGCATTGGGGCTATTGCTAGGCACGCTTACGCTCTTGTTTCTTGAGCACAAAGTTCCGCATATGGATCTTGAGGATCCGAATGCTCGGCATCTTTTTAACCTGAACATTGATAAACAGGCCTTTCTCATTATTGCGGCCATTATACTGCATAACCTTCCGGAAGGTTTATCCGTCGGGGTAAGCTATGCAAGCTCCAATGACGCCTTAGGGCCATTGATCGCCTTTTCCATAGGCCTGCAGAATGCGCCTGAGGG
This sequence comes from Paenibacillus sp. 1001270B_150601_E10, assembly GCF_015558675.1. GTDB lineage: Bacteria > Bacillota > Bacilli > Paenibacillales > Paenibacillaceae > Paenibacillus_B. Next base: position 251,417 of record NZ_JADMOL010000003.1, read on the forward strand.
TTTCCTCGTTGCCTTGTTCCTCGTTAATCAGCAGGTGAACAGGTGGAAGGCGCTTGGCATCGCAACCCTGACCGGGGTTGTAGAGATCGTAACGAGCCTCCTTGGATTTTACTTAAGCAGCATGATCGATAATCTTGTTCCATACGGCCTTGCCTTCGCCGCGGGCGCAATGATGTTTATTGTCTATAAAGAGCTTATTCCTGAGAGCCACGGTCATGGCTTTCAACGAGCTGCTACGGTATCGTTTGTGCTTGGGCTCATCACGATGTTGGCTTTATCGAACTTGATCTAAAGTATTTTAAGGGAGCAAGTTTGTATTGAATAATCAGTAAAAGACAATAAGGATGCTCTCCTATTTATATAGGAAGAGCTCCTTTCCTTTTTGGTTATGCAAACTGAGACTGCTGGCGCCCAACTATTGCATGAATGGGGGAATTGCAGGTCATCCTATGGTTTAACCCGATATTTTTCTTAAATGGAAGACCTATATACCATAGATCAACGCTTCTGCGAGGCATGATTCTCAATAAAATATGATAAATTTGAGAACACTTTTACAGATAAGCGCTTTCCCTTCGATTTACCAGACAAAGACTCTTGAAAGATTGTATTAAAGTGTTACAATGTATTTGCAACGAGTTAGATAAAATTTTCACAAATAAGATTTAACTCAGTTTCAAGCTTAATACTCAAAAATTAGAGAAGGTGTGGTTGAGATGAAAAAGAATTTAGCATTGCTTGTAGCGGCAATGATGGCATTTGGCCTATTGGTAGGTTGCGGTGCAAAAGACAACGCAGAAAGCCCTTCTACCTCTACGGAGCAGCCTTCCACTGGCACTGAGCAAGGACAATACGCAGATGGTAACTACTTTGCAAAAGGTACGCCTGACGACAACGGCTGGATGTACATGGTTCAGCTTGACGTTAAAGATGGCAAAATTACAGCTGTGAACTGGGATGCAGCTAATACAAAAACAGCTGGAGATACAAAGAAACAACAATCCATCTCCGGTGAATATGGCATGAAAAAAGGCGGAGCTTCTTCTGAATGGCATGAGCAAGCGAAGCTGATGGAAGATACATTGATTGAAAAGCAAGATCCTAAGAAAATCGAAGTAACTGACGAAGGTAAAACGGATGCAGTCTCCGGCGTATCCATTCATGTTGGTGACTTCGTGAAGCTAGCTGAACAAGCGCTTGCTGCTGGCCCTGTAGAAAAAGGTGCTTACAAAGACGGTGCTTACAAAGCTGAAGGCAAAGACTTCGATGATCAAGGCTGGAAAGAAACAATCAACGTTACCGTATTCGACGGACAAATCGTTGCGGTAAACTGGGATAACGTAAACAAAGAGGGCGCTTCTAAGAAAGAGCAAGCTGCAGCTGGAACATACGGCATGAACTGGCATGAGCAAGCTAACAATATGGAAGCTGCTTTGATCGAGAAACAAGATCCAGCTCAACTTGGCGTTAAAGAAGATGGCACAACAGATGCTGTATCTGGCGTATCCATCCACGTTAACGGCTTTGTGAAATTGGCTGAAGAAGCTCTTCAAGGCGCGAAGTAATCTTTGCCCTTGAGTACTCTCGTACGATTTAGTTTCAAAAGTTGTTCGTAATCGCGTTAAAGATAAGAAAATGAACGCTATCGAGCGATATAAAGAACATTGGCGGCTCCGAAGCAAGAATATACCGGTAATGACTTACCACCTGTGAAAATCATCACAGACTTTTTTGCCCCGGAGCCCCATTGTTTATATGGTGACATTAAAACCTGCAATAGGTTTGATGATAATTTTATTATTATTTTATCAGGGGTGAATCCAAGCCATGAAAAAGATCGTTGTATTGGGCGGCGGTTATGGCGGTGTGCTGACGGCGAAGAAGCTTGCAAAGCGTCTTAGCAATGAAAAGGACGTAAGCATTTCCCTCATAGACCGCAAACCTTATCATACGATGTTGACGGAATTGCACGAAGTGGCAGCATGCCGCGTCGACGAAGAAGCTATTAAAATGGATTTGAAGCAAATCTTTGCTGGACGTAAAGTAGATGTTGTGCTGGATGAGATCACAAGTATCGACTTTGACGGTCAGTCCCTTAAAGGTAACCACAAATCCTATGATTACGATTATCTCGTAGTTGGTACAGGTTGTAAGCCTTCCTTCTTTGGCATCCCTGGTGCTGAAGAGAATTCATTCTCGTTTTGGTCCTATGAAGATGCCGTGAAATTGAAGCGTCAAATTCGCGACATGTTCTTGCAAGCATCCAAAACACCTGATGCAGAGCGCCGTAAAGAGCTTCTTACTTTCGTTGTCGTGGGCGCGGGCTTTACAGGTGTGGAGTTGATCGGTGAGATCGCAGAATATCGTGCAGAACTCTGCCATGAGTTCCATATCGATGAAAATGAAGTTCGCTTGGTTGTTGCCGATATGGCACCTAAGATTCTTCCAATCCTTCCTGATAAATTGATTCAAAAAGCAGCTAAGTACCTTCGCAAGATGAACGTTGAAATGATTACTAGCGCGAAGATCACTGGCGTTACAGAAAATTCTGTTGTTCTTGGCGATAAAGGCGACGTTAAAGCCGCTACGATCGTATGGACAGCAGGTGTTGAAGGTTCTGACCTCGTAGGCAACCTTGACGTTCAACAAAATGGACGCAAGCGTATTGTAACGAATGATAAGCTTCAATCCGTTGATCATGAAAATGTATATGTTGTCGGCGACAACATCTTCTATATTCCTGAAGGTGAAGAGCGTCCGATTCCTCAGATGGTTGAAAATGCTGAGCTGTCTGCAGGCGTTATCGCTCACAACATCGTAGCAGACATCAAGAATGGCAAACATAAGTCATACAAACCAACCTTCCACGGAACGATGGTATGTATCGGCGGTCGTTATGGTGTAGCATCTGTCGGTCTTCCTGGCAAGATGTTCAACTGCTCTGGTTTCTTAGCAATGCTGTTCAAGCACCTGATTAACATGGTGTATTTCATTCAAGTGCTTGGCTTCCATAAAGTGTGGACTTACAAGATTCATGAGTTCTTCCGTGTGAAGAACAACCGCAGCTTCGTTGGCGGACACTTGGCTATGCGTTCTCCGAACATCTGGCTTGTACCACTTCGTATCTTTGTCGGTGGTAAATGGTTCCTTGAAGGTATAGACAAGATGCAGAAAATTCTTGCTGATCCGTCCAAGATCTTCTTGATCCCTGCTCCTGTAGCAGACGGAACATCAGGTGCTTCTGTTGCTGATGCTGCAACAAGTGCTTCCCAAGCTGCTGAAGGCGCTGCTGAAGCATTCGGTCCTGCTCTTCCAGTTCCTGATTTCCTTAAGAGCATGGTTAACTGGTCCATGGATACGTTCTTCTATACCAGCGACGGCGGCTTCACAGCTCTTGCGCACTTCTTCCAAACCGCTATGGTTGTTGCTGAATTGGTATTCGGTGCAATGTTGATTCTTGGTTTGTTCACGGCTCTTTCTTCCCTTGCGACAATGGCGATGGGCGTTATGATCTATATGTCCGGTATGGCGGGATATGAAATGCTCTGGTACTTCTTCGGTGCATGCGCATTGATCGGTGGTTCCGGAAGCACGCTTGGTCTCGACTACTACTTGTACCCTCATATGAAACGTGTCTGGAAGAAGATTCCGTTCGTGAAAAAATGGTACCTTTATACGGACTAATGCGTAAATAAGAATAGATGTGTTTCTATAAACGTAAAGTAATGTGTACATGCTGCACATTACTTTACTTATTTGTACAGGGAAGCGGGGTGTTTCTATGAACCAGAACCTCATGCAAGAGACAAATCAATTATTGAATCATGAGCTCCCACAGCAAGCTGGACTCCATCTAACGGCAGGAGAAGACGAGCCTAGTCTTCGCGATATGGCCGAGCTGCTGTTGGATTACGATATGGAACCGGAAGAGCGGCGCATCATTCTCGGATGCTATTGGCTGCTGCTTAAGGCTTATCGTTCCCATGATGGTTTGCCTGCGCATGCAGAGGTCGCAGGACGAGCCGTATTGGATGGAGACTTCCTTATGAGCTTCTATTTGCAGTTCGCGGTGCGACATGGTTTCGTAGACCTTGTTAGCGACTTAGCACGTACAAATAAGCTCATCCAGATTCGTCTTGCGGAAGGTTCAAGATCCGCAATGTCCCAGCTTCATCAGAGGCTGACTCGATTTGTTGCCAAGCGATACTCTAGACGTTACGCCTCTACGCAGCGTTATAAGCAGGTGACCTATGACGTTATCTAATGTTTCATTGCCCGATCAATTGCACATTTCGCTTGAACGTGTGAATCGAGACCTAGAACGCATCATAACCTATGATCAAGACCTTGCTTCACGATCGATCGTCGCAACGAGCGTGCTTGATCTCATTCGAGCTGGCGGCAAACGCTTACGGCCCCTAATGGTGATCGTCGGCAGCAGATTCGGGGATGACCCAGAAAATCGGGATGTATACAAATTAGCAGCTGTGTGCGAATTCATTCATGCCGCTTCCCTGATCCATGACGACATCCTAGATCAAGCTGACACACGGCGCGGGCAGCCTGCGCTTCATCGCAAGGTTGGAACCAAAACCGCGGTATACATCGGCAATTACATCACCTGCCGTGTCATTGAGCTGCTCACCGGCCAAGGCACTGAGCTTGAGAATTACATTCAAGATCTTACATCGGTTACAACAACCCAGCTCTGTCTTGGGGAATATCAGCAGATGGAACAGCGTTATAATTTCAATATTACGTTGGAACAATATTGGGAGAAGACGCGCAATAAGACGGCCCTCTTGATGGCCGCTTCCCTGCAGGTAGGCGCAAGAGCAGGCATGGCAGACCTTGAAGTGGCGGATGCCTTATATGAGTTCGGCGATTACTTAGGGATGGCCTTCCAGGTACGAGATGATGTGCTCGATTACATGCAGACGGCAGATACGCTTGGTAAGCCGGCTGGTGCCGATCTTCGAAATGGACAGGTAACCCTTCCAGCTATGATCGCAAAGGAGGATCCGTATATCCGCAAGCACCTTATCACCTTGACAGAGGAATCACCGATCGAAGCCTTTGATGAGGCGGTTGGGCTTATCCGGGATAGTGGGGCGCTGGCGGAGGCACTGGATATGAGTCATGCCTTTATGCAAAAAGCTTGGAATCTGTCCGAAGAGCTGGCGGATTATCCTGCACATCGAGACCTGCAAACGCTGTGGCGTTATTTTGAAGAACGAACGTATTAGATCCCATCCACTTTCATGACGTTCAGCAGAATGGTATGATGGGAATACCTGTCACGATGCATTTGTTGTTCAAAAGGAGGATGGACGGTGCAGCCTCGTCGATTTGTTATTGAAGCCATTATGCTCGCGATATACGGCCACCTGCTTGATCCCAAGCAGCCGGTACAGTATATCATTCCGTATACTTCGATCATGGAGCTATATGAAATACGCGAGAGCGGAGAGCGGGTTATGCCGGAACCAGAGGAAGATCAGCTCGCACAGCGTTATATCCATGAGCTGCTTGATTATTTCGAAAGCGATCTGAATGATAAAAAGATCAAACGGGCGCTTTCTCAGCCATGGAAGAGCAGTCAGCCTCTCCTGTTAGAGTCAAATGCGAGCTGTATCGTGATCAATGCGATGGACAATATGCAGTACGGGGAGCTCTTTGACCCTATTGAAACGGAATTGATCTTAACGAGCATTCGGGAGCAAGCTCCGCTGTTAACCGATCAATTCGAGTTTATTAGTCGGCTCATTGAACACGAAGTCCCTGTTCCGGTCTATGATGTGGATGACTTTGAATATGCTGTCGAGCATGATCTGGAGACCGATCATTATCGGCTAGGCAAACCTTAATAAAAAGAGACAGTCCCTTTTTCATCCTATCGATGAGTTTAAGGGGCTGTCTCTTTTTTTATCAGGCCATTCTAGTGCGCAGCTGCGAGACCTTCCTCAGGTATTTCCTCACGTTGGCTGCTTTTATCCCACTGCTTAAAGAATGGGTAGTACAAAAGGAAAGCTATCAATACATTCACCAATTGCATAACCGCCCCGGATATCTTACCGCCAGTTGCTAAAAATCCGCTGATGCCGATTGGCATTGTCCAAGGAATTGCAATCCCGACAGGACGAGCAACCCATCCCCATGACATGGCATAGTATGTGACGACTGCTGTGACTATCGGTGTGAGAATGAAAGGGATTCCTAGTCTTGGGTTCAAGACGATGGGAATGCTGTAAATGATAGGCTCGCTAATGTTAAATATGGCGGGAAGCAGGGATACCTTCCCCATCACTCGAGCCTGCTTGCTGACCGCAAATACATTCATCAGCACCACTAGTGCCAGCAAGGAGCCCGCACCACCGATTGCAATCCACACATCGAAAAATTGCTGTGTCACAATATGAGGCGGCGTCAAATCGGGATGATTTGTGTAAAACATCCGATTCTCATCCATGAGTGTAATCCATACGGGGACGACAAATGCGCCTATAAGTGCTCCGCCGTGAATGCCAAGTAGCCAGAACAGCTGCATCACGAGAACAATAACTACAACCCCGCCGATGGACCCCGCAGCTTGTTTCAAGGGCTCAGCTAGGAGCCGGGATACAATATCAAACAAATCCTTGTAGCCTCCCCACTCGATTCCGACTCGGACGAGGAAGAAAAACAGAATGACGACGAGCACTGGTATTAAAGCAGACAAGGAACGGGCAACAACAGCAGGTACCTGTGAAGGAAGCGAGATAAGCGCTTTTCTTTTTGCAAGGAGTTGGACGAATTTGAAGGAAACCAGCGCCACGAGGATTCCGACGAATATCCCTTTGCTTCCTAAATACGTGGTCGAGATAACCCCGTCGATTCGAACCTCTGCTTGCTGAATGACCAATTGCGTATAATCTGGCGTTAGCATGAAAAAGGACACGAGACTCAGAACACCGCACAGCACTGCATCAAGCTCTGCCCTCTCTCCAAGCCGATAGGCGACACCAAAGCTGATCACAAGCGCGGAGATGCCGTAGGTGGCATGGATCGGAATCATCAATGCTGTCTTCCATTCGCTGCCGAATAGGCTCGACATCCACTGCTCATAGCCAGGTATAGGCAGGCTTGAAAAGATCAGAAAAAGAGAGCCAATCATAAAAAGAGGAATCGTCAGCATGACACTATCCCGGATCGATAGGATATAAGGGTTGTCTGCCCATGCAGCAACGCTATTTTTTATTCTGGTTGATAGAGACAGGGGTTGAATGGGTGATTCCCCCTTAGGAAGATATTTTGGCATCTGGAGTATTCCTCGCCTTATAAGAGGCAGCCTCGTACAAGTAAGGCTCCATCCGATCCACAACCTTCTCCCATGTGAACTTGGATATCGCTTTGTCATACCCTTTGTCGCCCATACGCTGCATACGGTCAGGATGCTCAAACAAATGGGTGATGTGCTGCACAAGCTGACTGACATCGTCTCGTTGAAGCAGTAAGCCTGTCCTTCCGTCATCAATAACCTCAGGCACTCCACCTGTTAGAGTACCGATACATGGAAGTTGATAAGCCATCGCTTCAGCAAAGACATGGCCGAAGGTCTCGGAACGTGTAGGCAGCACAAAGAGGTCTGCTTGACGGTATAAGGCATCCATCTGATCTTTGGACTGCACAATGCCTTTGTACACTACGCTTGGCACAGGCGGCATCGGATGGCCAACGGGATTACCGACTATCGTGGCCTTCGCTCCCGGAAACCGCTCCTTAATGATAGGCATGGCCTGCAGCAATGTATCGAGTCCCTTGGCTGAATAATTGTTGCCAACGAACAGGATGTGATGGCTGCCATAAGCCTTATGGATACGCTCAGGAACCGTGTCCATATTGATCCCACCCCATACCGTTACCGCTCGGTCAGGATGCACCCCATAGTCATGGATGTACGACATGCGCACCTTATCGGTAAAGGCAAATACATAAGCGGCTTGCTGCAGCATTTTCGTCTGGAGCTCATTAATCTCCTTGCGAATCTTCGGAATGACCCAATGCGGATATTCTCGTTCATTCAGCTTCGTTGTCCAGTCGTTGTATAGGCAATACGGGGCAATGCTCGGGTATTGATCCGTGGGTGAGAAGAAGAACTGCCACTGGAAAATAAGATCAAAACTCACTGCCCTTTGCTCCAAATGTTTGCGGCAAATCCGGCTCTTCGCCCGGAACAAGGCGCCATGACGCTTGTAGGCTCGCTTCCATTCTTTATTCCCTATTTGATAGGTGCTTAGCAAGGAATACGCTCGAGATAAGAGGTGCGGCCTCGGCTGATAGAGCTCGACCAACTCAGCTCGTTTGCCCAACTCCTTAAAAAAGTAATGCATCGCGCCTCCCACACCCGTCGTTTGCGTGGTATACTCGGTTTCCGATGAGGACAACCCCATAATTCTCATCCTGCTCCTCCTCTATCAGGAATTTCCGTTATTCTATAAAATGATCCTTCATTACACTTTAAACGAACGCTGCTGCTTCACAAACCACAAAGCATTCCGGTCAATGATGCGATAGATCGAATCTCCTGCAGAAGACAATGCATTTACGAGTGATTCCTCAACGACATTGTAGGCAAAGCGCTCGCTCTTTTCTTGCTCAATCTTCTTTTGCATATAGTAGGTCCCCGAGACGGAATACGCCCCAACCTTCACCTGCTTCGTCAATTCCATAAACTGCGGCATATGCTTTTGAATGCGATGGACTTTTTGTGAGGTGGCTTCATTTAATCGAAGAAGGGTTTGAACGGGCGGCGAGTGGAGATAGTCGGATAGGAAGCTTTCATTGGTTAGTAGAAGTTGAGCCATGAGGATCAGCTGGAAGTTCTCAAGTGGTTTGACAATGACATAATTGGAGCCATCCAGAACGTCGGTGAGCATCTGAATGTTCATTTCGGTGAAGTTGCCTACGAGGATCTTTTGACCAGTATCTAATTTGTCGGGGGTATGTTCGAGATAAATGTATGCGTTCTTCGTTTCCGAATTCTGAGAGAAGGAGCTGATCTTAATATCGGTGCGCTGAATCTTCTCTAAAGCTTGTCTTGTAAGGAGCACCTCATGCTCAATCCGTCCTAACGTTAAGATGCTGTCGATTCCGCTGTTGGCAAAGCTCGTCGTAATCTGCTCAATCACATCGGCAGTGTCGGTATAATCCAGCTGTCCTGCTGAGTCTTTCACTCCCCATGTGCCGTCCTTATTCAAAGCGATACTGAAAGGATCAACGACAATCTCAAGCTTGTCCTTCGGATAATGTTCTCGTATCAATCGAATGGCCTCGCTATGGCTCCGAATCGCTGCTTTATAATCCGGTCCATATATGCTTCCGCGAATGCGCAGCACAACGGAGGTGATTCCATGCGCCAATAGTTCTTCGATAAAGGCAATGGCATTCTCTGTGGATCGAAATGGATACTGCGGCATGTTGGTCATGACCGAGGTCTGATTGCCAGTCAGCGTGACATCGATGTCGATCGGCTGTGAAAAATGCTCAGGCAGCACCTTGGTCTCATACTCCTTCATGATTCTTCTGCTTGTCGTTCCTTCAAGCTTGATTGAAGCATCTAATAACCCTACCATATTTGTTTCCCTCCATTTTCCTTTAATTTATATTTCAGTTATATTTATAAATTAATTCCAGTATTATTACAAGTCTTTTTTTATTATTCCTGTTGATTTACAAGGAATTAATGAAGTAATAATAAAGATCGCTTCTTCAGCATTCGCCATATGACGTCATACCTGAAGAAGCGATCGCTTATGCTTTATATGGACTCCACGACATTGCGTATAATGCGTATGCCGACATCATGACTAGCAGATAGAATGGACTCTGGATGGAACTGAACAGCCGTAATTGGAAGCTCCCTGTGACGTATAGCCATCACGACTTCATCCTCCGTAACAGCCGTAACCTTCAAGCAATCCGGTACCGAGCTCGCATACAGGGAATGGTAGCGCGAGATCGTAATTTCCTTCTCGAGCCCCTTCCATAGCTCACATTCCTCCGTAAGCTGAATCTTCGAGCTCTTGCCATGCATAGGGTAAGACAACGTGCCTAATGACCCGCCAAAATATTCTACGATGCCTTGAAGTCCAAGACATACGCCGAATACCGGCACCTTCTGCTTGAGGCAGAGATCAATGGTATCATGAAGCCCGAACTCTTCAGGCCGACCTGGACCCGGAGACAAGACAACCAGATCATAACGGCCAGACTGAATTTGCTCTCTAGCAGCAGCGTAACGATAAGTCACGACCTCTGCTCCTGTTTGTCTAAAATAGTTGCCTAGTGTATGCACAAACGAATCCTCATGGTCCACCACTAGGATGCGCTTGCCCTGTCCGCTAAGCTCATTCGCCGTAACGGACTCAGCGGCTTCATCAAAGCCCCGAATCGCTTTGACTAATGCGGCTGCCTTCGTCAACGTTTCCTTCTCCTCTAAGGCAGGATCGGAATCAATATGCAGCGTCGCTCCAACCTTAATCTCTGCGATGCCATTCTTAATCCGAATCGTTCTAAGCGTTAAGCCGGTATTCAAATGTCCATCAAAACCATACACCCCGACAGCGCCGCCATACCACTTACGATCCGAGCTCTCGTGATTCTCGATCCACTGAATCGCTGCACGCTTCGGCGCCCCCGTAATGGTTACAGCCCACATATGGGTCATGAATGCGTCCAACGCATCGAATGAAGGCTCCAAATAGCCCTCCACATGGTCAACAGTGTGAATCAAGTGAGAGTACATTTCAAGCTGTCTGCGCCCAATGACTTTGACTGAACCAGGCACGCAAATGCGTGACTTATCATTGCGGTCGACATCCGTGCACATTGTGAGCTCCGCTTCATCCTTGGTGGAATTCAACAGCGTACGTATATTGTCTGCGTCCTCAATGGCATTCTTGCCTCGATGGATCGTTCCGGAGATGGGACAGGTCTCTACCCGACTTTCCTCTACACGGACATACATTTCCGGAGAAGAGCCGACTAGGATCTCTTCGCCTAAATTCACGATAAAGCCATAGGGACTAGGATTCAGCTTCTTCAAGCGCTGGAATATTCGCGAAGGAGCATCCACACAGGCTTCATATAAGGTCTGGGACGGCACGACCTCGAATAGATTGCCCGCCTTGAACTCCTCGATTGCTTGCGTGACAAGACCTGCATAGTAGCCTGGCTTGTATTCATACTGTAAAGGCTCTGCTTCAGAAGCCTTAGTAGGCTCCACAAAGGTCTTCGTTCTAGGCATGCCTCTTGTTGTATATTGGTCCTTCGTAAATTCATACGAAAGCTGGTACGCACATGACATTTGGTGGTCCACGACTATAATTTCATCCGGAATATATAGAATCAAGTCTGAGGAATCGGCATCACGCTTCTGACGAAACGCAATCGCTTCGAGCTGGAATACAAGGTCGTATCCAAAGGCACCGTACAATCCTAAGAAGGAATCTTCAGGTGCGTAGAACAAATTCTTAAGCGCGCGCAGCACTTGGAAAATGGAAGGCTGAGATGTTCTCTCTTCTTCCGTAAACGTTCCTTCTGTGCGATGAATGATTCCTTCAATCGTGCTTCCCTGAAGAGAGACCTCAATGGAATCAAGCTCAACTAGAGCCTCAAGCAAGATGGGAATCATCACTTCCCCGCGCGCATTCAGCGCTTCCATATAGAAGCGGTTGTCCACGGTCCTAAGCTGTATCGGCGGGTGAACAAATCCCATGTCCCAGCGCGAATATCGGCCTGGATATTCATAGGAGCTTGAATATAGAGCTCCTCTCGCCGTATCGATCTGTTCCAATATAGAGTCAACGGCGGATTCCTCTCGTAGCGGTGCAATGACGCGAATGATCTCGACTTTCCCTTGGGTGGTGTACTCCTGCTCTTCAGGATGATACGTCAGTTGGGACAAAATGCTCTTCATTTTTCTAACCTCCGTTTTGACAGAGGAGAACAGGGGGGTAAAGGGTTTGTGGGGAACACAAATATAAATCTAACTACGCTCTCCTGTCTCATCTCAGCTAATCTAAACTCAACTCAACTGCTTTACATTCATGCTTGCAAACGATTATAGCATAGTTGTAAGGAGCAGAAAATACCAATGGCAGAATCTGCACAAAAGGGTTTTCTTAAATCCCTTTTGTGGTTTTCTTTTAAGTTGCTGCTTCAGCTGATAGCGCTAAGGACATGCTTACAGGCCCAATAGATTGTCTCAAAAAAGCAAAGAAGCGACCCGCCTGTAAGTGGCTGCGGTCGCTTTAAATATATTGCTATAACCAAGCATATTGATCTTTGAGTAATGCTAGAAACAGCCTGTCCTAACCGAGCAGGAACTGATCCGCCAGCGTAAAGAACAGAATGGTCATGCTGATGACCTGATTGAGGTTATAGGACGCAAGATTCATCCGCTTGCGGCTCGTCGGCTTGATAATATTATGCTCTACCGCAAGCAGCATAATGGAAATAACGATTCCCGTCAGGTAGAGCCAGCCTAAGCCTTGAATAAAGTACAGCGCCAGCAGCAGCATGACCATGATGCCATGCAGCGTTCTCGAGATCAAGAGCGCGTCCTCGAAGCCAAACACACGAGGAACGCTCCATAAGCCTGTGGCGCGATCGAACTCGATATCCTGCGTAGCGTATATGATATCGAAGCCTGCAATCCACAGCATGACGATCGTGCCGATAATGAACGGCGTAAACGCGAATTGCCCCGTTACGGCGAACCATGCGCCGATTGGCGCCGAGGCAATTGTAAAGCCAAGGTACAAGTGGCACAGCCAGGTAAATCGCTTCGTGTACGAATACGAACAAATGAGTACGATCGCGACAGGCGAGAGCCATAAGCAGAGCGGGTTAAGCATTCCTGCAGCGAGAATAAAGAACGCGAAGTTGACGGTCACAAATACGTATACCTCTCGCGGCAGCAGAATCTTCCGCGGCATATGGCGGTTAGCGGTTCTTGGGTTCGCGGCATCAAACTTCAGGTCCACGATGCGGTTGAACGCATTCGCCCCATTGCGCGCTGCCACGAGCGCGATTAGGGACCACAGCATGACGCGTGTCGATGGGATGCCGCCCGCTGCCCAGATCATCGAGATGACCGCAAAGGGCAGCGAGAACAGCGTATGAGAGAACATGACCAATTCTCCGAACATCTTGGTCTTATGAACGACTTTGTTGATCATTTGCATTAGGAATCCGACCTCATCTATTTACGATGTGTTAACGATCCAAGGACCTCATCCAAGGCCTTCAGCATCGCTTCAATATCTTCCCAAGGGGTTACCATCGCCGGCTGGAAGGCAAGCACGTTGCGGCCGACGCCATTTTTACCAATAATAAATCCTCTATCCTTCATGTTCTCCAGGATGATATCCGTCCATTCGGCGCTTTGCTGGTCATCAGCGCCCCGAACCTCAGCCCCTGCCATGAAGCCTTTGCCGCGGACATCCACGATGGCGCTGTGCTTCGCTTGAAGCTCCTTGAGCCCTTCAATAAGCTTTCCCCCAATGTGTTGAGAGCGCTCGACTAAGCCCTCCTGTTCGATGTAATCCAAGACAGCAAGCGCTGTAGCAGAGGATACCGGATTGCCGCCAAAGGTAGACGCGGACGGGCGGTTCAAGCTCGCAGCGATCTCATCTGTCGTCGAGAAAGCACCGATCGGGATGCCGTTGCCTAATGCTTTCGCCATGGTCAGAATGTCGGGTACAATGCCAAAATGCTCGATGCCGAACATGCGGCCTGTGCGGCCATAGCCGGTTTGAATCTCATCTGCGATCAGCAGAATGCCATGCTTCTCGAGCATCGCCTTCATCTCGCTGAAGTACCAATCCGGCGGGACGATCATTCCACCGTTGCCTTGTATCGGCTCCACAATCATGGCAGCGAACGTGTCCCCCTTCTCCGCAAGCACATCTGCAAGCGCGTCCAAGGAGCGGCGCGCAGCCGATTCCACGTCCATTGAAGCATCATAGGGGCGCGGGATAAACGTTGTGACTTCTTTATCCAAGAAGTCATCCGTACGCCACATCGGGATGCCCGTTACATTCATGGTCAAGAATGTACGTCCATGAAGGCCGTATTCCAGCGCCAAGAAGCTGCGGCGCTTCGTGTGCATGCGAGCGACGAGCAGCGCGCCCTCATTTGCCTCAGAGCCGCTGTTTACGAAGAACGTACGCTTCAGATTGCCTGGCAGAATGCCGTTAGCGAGTCGTTCTGCCAAGTCTACCATCGGCTGCGTAAGATAGATCGTTGACGTATGCTGAAGCTTCTGAAGCTGCTCAATCGTCCGTCCCGTAATCGCCTCGTTGCAGTGTCCGCAAGCTACGACGGATACACCTGTGAAGAAATCAACATAAGACTTGCCTTCCTGATCGTACAATTTATGCATCTTGCCGCCTACAATCTGAGGCGGGTTCTTATAAAAATTAGCCGTACATGGGTAGCCATATTGCTTGCGCTTCGCCACGATGGCCTCTGGCCCGATATACGCTTGATCCTCATGTGTCATGAATGTTCACCTCTTCAATGTATTGTCGTCCTACCGGAAGTCCGTGAAGAAGCGGCAGACTGATGAGCCTGCCGCCCTTGCATGGATGCCTTACCTAAGCTGTCTTCCTCTTCGCTGTCACGAGCCTGGCAGGATCTTAATGAATCACAGAACTGCATGCCTCTCGCACCTGCTGTAGAGCAATACCTACACTTCCGTCAGCTCAAGCTGCAAGGCATTGCCGAATTGGAGCGCGCCAAGCGTATAGCCGGCATAGATCGGCTCCATCGTCTCAAAGAGCTTCTCGCATTGATCCAGGTTACGCGCAGCTTGGCGATATAGCCGCACAAGGCTGCGGAGCTGCTCGGTCGTATACGTCTTCCCTTCAATGCGGAAATGGTTTACGCCAGCCTCATGCAGCTCTCTCAAGAACGGCATGAAGCACAGCTCCTTCGATAGAGCCAAGTGATTGCGACCCGTTGCATCGCGATATACCGGATTCTCGCCTTTATCGGTGAGGAGCACAAGATAGCGATTATCGACATGCTTGTTGTCCTCCTGCGAGATCGGCTCCATCTCTTCTGCATTCGCATATAAGTCATGCTCAAGATACATCACGATTGGTGAGCCATGAACGATAACTTCTGTTGGAATCTCCGGATGACGCAGCAGCTTCGTCAAGTCATGAAGCGGAAGCTCAATCGACGGATTAATACGCTCGATGCCAAAGTGCTTCTGATAGAACGAAGCCGATGCATAGTTGTAGATATTCAAGTTGAAATCTGCGACCATCGGCAGCTCAAGATGACGGAACTTGTGAAGCGCTCCAATATTTGATACAAGCAGGCCATCCAGGCCATAGTTGTTATTCGCTTTGCCTTCCGACAAGAAATGATGGTACTGCTCCATATGAAGCTCGTTCATCATTCGAGGGGTGCCAAGAATGATCTGCGCATCCCCTTTTACTGCCGTTAAAGCTTCAATATCATCGCGGCCGAATGGATGATCAGGCTGGAACACGTCTCCTGCTAGATAGATCGTGCCCGCGCCTACTTCTAATGCAGCACGCGCCTGTTCGACATTGTTGACATGAACCGTGATTTGAGGAATTTCTTTATTCGGTACGTCACGTTTGGCTTGCTGAAGAGAGTCCTTCACTTGAAGTATGCGATCTTCCTTCATTTCACGCTCAGCCGTAGGTGTGCTGAACACCTTGCCCGTACTATAAAA
The DNA here is from genome assembly GCF_015558675.1 of Paenibacillus sp. 1001270B_150601_E10. Classification (GTDB taxonomy): domain Bacteria; phylum Bacillota; class Bacilli; order Paenibacillales; family Paenibacillaceae; genus Paenibacillus_B. Next base: position 267,171 of record NZ_JADMOL010000003.1, read on the forward strand.
TTTGCCTGTACCCTCATAACGGCGATTAATAAAGTCTAGACCCGGCTTGCCAAAAGCATAAGCCGTCGAGAAGTCGCGCTTGCGGTTCTCATACAGTGTATCGGAGCCTTCCTCTCGGTTATAGGCAAGCGGATCTGCAATGTAGCGGTCGATCGCATCTCCATAAGAATTAACAACCATAAGCAAGAACTCGATATCTCTCATGCGGCCTTCAATTTTAAAAGAGGTGATACCCGATTTGATGAGCTCTGGAATGTGCTCATACATATACATATCTTTTGCAGCGAGCGGGTATTCTGTAGGATAGACATTGCCGTCTTTCTTTACGCGATAATCCCAGCGGCAAGGCTTCATGCAGCGCCCGCGGTTTGCGCTGTTGCCGAACAGCATCGAGCTGTAAAAGCAGTTGGCGCCGTGAACCGTACACATATCACCGTGAACAAAGTACTCGAACTCCATGCCGCTCTTTGCCTGCAGCACCTCAGCTGTCTTCAGGTCCATTTCACGGGATGCGACAATGCGGGTTACTCCCATCTCTTTAACGGCTTCAATCATCTCTAGATTGTGCACGTTCATCATAACCGAGGAATGAACCGGAATATTGGTATAATTCATCTCTTGAATCAAAGGGAATACAGCCATATCCTGTGCAATGATTGCATCAGGACCCACCTCATTCAAGAAGGCAAAGTAGCGTTTTGCTTCCTCCAAGTCCTCTTCATTCAGCATGTTGTTCACTGTAATATAGGCACGCTTCCCGCGATCGTGAGCAAGCTGAACTGCTTCTCTTACCTCATCGTAGCTTAAGTTGTAGCCTTTTCGCATCATGCGCATGTTCAGGGATGGCCCCCCGAAATATACGGCATCACAGTTTGCGTCAATTACTGATTTAAATATTTCGAACGTACCGGCTGGAGCCAACAGCTCCACTTCTTTTCCGTTAAAATATCGCGCCACAGTCCGTTCCCCCTAGTCCGTTAAAAATTGATATATTTAATTGTAACATATTTCACAATATTTGTGATGACATTCACAAAATGTTTGAACTCTCCTAGTATGCAGATATCTATGCTCGATATCAAAGCATGTAGGCGAGTCCATTAGCATTTATTTTATCAAATGGCCCAAGGTGTCTTTATAGGACAATCATCATAGACAACAGGATAACGAACAACAGCACAAACACCGTGTCTAGGACTGACCACTGCAAGGTTCGAAGAGAGGTCCGCTTTGCGTCTAAGACGTAACCTCTCGCTTCCATTGCCATTACAAGTTCCTCCGCCCGTCGGAACGCGCCGACCGTTACCGGCACCATAAGTGTAAGCAGCATTTTAGCCTTTTCGATTAGCTTCAAGTCCTGGTAATCTGCTCCGCGAGAAGCCTGTGCCTTCAAAAGCTTCTCAGCCTCTTGGAAGATAGTCGGTATAAAACGAAGCGAAATCGTAATCATCATCGTCCAGGACTGTGCAGATACCCCAATAATGGACAGAGGCTTAAGCGCCGATTCCAATCCTAAATTCAGCTCAATTGGCGTCGTCGTAAACGTCAGGATCGAGGTGAACGAGATCAGGAGAAACATCCGCCATGCTGCATATAGGCCGAGAAGCACACCTTCGCTTGTAATCCGAAAGCTCCCCCATTGCAGCCATATGTCTCCTCCATGCTCAAACAAGGTATAGAACAAAAACATGAAGGCCATAAGCGGCCACAGCGGCTTAGCAGCGCGTATATATCGAGTTAGCGGTACTCGGGAGCTGAGGAGGACAATTACCGCGAATGCCGTAAGGATACTTAGCTCCAATCCGCGAGACGCCAAGATTACCGCTATCAAAAACAGAACCATTGCGCCTAGCTTCGCTCTTGGGTCCAAGCGATGAATCCATGAATCCGCCGCCACGTAGCGTCCCATCACCATTCTGGCCTGCATGTTCTACCCCTCCTCTCCTGTATGGACTGTCTGCACCGCTTTAGCTGCGGATTCTTGATGTTTGAAGCCAGCAGCTGCAGGAGCTTCCTCACGGTCCGTGTGCAACGATTGCTCCGCTTTCTCGTTGACAGCCCCCTTCAAAACATCCAGCTCACACAGCCAGTCGACCCATTCCTCGAGATGGCAAGGCATCTCCCTTGCTGGAATCCCTGTCTTCCTGCTCGCTTCAAGTGCTAAAGTCATCACAGCGGGCTCAATGATGCCTGCTTCGGCTAAGCGTTCCGGTGCATCCATTAACTGCTCCTTGGACCCGACGAACGTCACGGTTCCTTCCTTCATCAGCACAAACTGATCCGCATAGCAAAATACTTCATCCAAGCGATGCGTAACCATCACAACCGTTCGGCCTTCCTCTCGTCTTAGCCTCTGAAGCAGCTCGATCAGCTCCTTTCGGCTTACAGGATCAAGCGTAGCTGTGGGTTCATCCAGCACCAGCAGCTCTGGCTTCGAGGCAAGCACCGTGGCAATGGCTACCTTGCGGATCTGGCCACCAGACAGCTCGAATGGACTTCGCTCTAAGAGCTCAGCAGGCAGCCCAACCTCAGCTAATGCTGTTCTTGCTGCCTCGCGCGCCTCCTCTTGCGAGCTCCCAAATTGGATCGGGCCGAACATCAAGTCTTTTTCCACGGTCTCCTCGAACAGCTGCTGCTCTGGAAATTGGAACACGAGCCCGACACGGCTCCGGAGTCCCTTGAGCCCCTTTTTCTTCTGTCCTGCTTCAAAGATAATATCGAGCACTTGAATTTGGCCCTCTGTCGGCTGATAGATGCCATTAAAATGTTGAAGCAAAGTAGACTTCCCCGATCCGGTAGACCCTAAGATTGCATAGAACTGTCCAGGCTCTAGTTCGAGGTTGACGTCTTTTAATGCATAGGGCCTCCCCTTATCATCATCACGATATTGATAATGCAAATTTCTCGTGGTTATGATGGCCATAAGACGTTCACCAACTCTCTCTCATCTTCCATCGGCTCGATAGCAAAGCCCTTCTTGTGTAAAGCCATCGTTAGCGCAAGTGCAAAGGGCGGCACGAGCTTGCACTCATAAGCAAGCTCCTCCTGCTCGAACAGCTCCATAGGCGTCATATCTGCCGCAACTTGCCCATTCTTGATGACGATGGCCCGTTCAGATGCCAAAATTTCCTCTGCATCATGCGTTACGGAGATAATCGTCATATTACGCTCCTGATGCAGCCTCTTCAATTGAACCATCATCGACTGCTTTGAGCGCTCATCAAGCATGGAGGTCGCTTCATCCCAGATCATAATATCCGGCTTAAGCACCAATAGTCCTGCAATGGCAACACGCTGCTTTTGACCTCCGGATAACGAAGCCGGATGGCGGTCAAGCCATTCTACAATGCCAAGCTCGTGTGCAACCTCCTCAATCCGCGCGATCATTTCGTCTCTAGGAATGGCCCGGTTCTCAAGGCCAAACGCAATATCATCCCTCACCGTGGTCGCGATAAACTGATTATCAGGATTCTGAAAGAGATAGCCGACACGCTTTCTGACATCGTGGATATGCTCATTCGCAACAGGCAGATCGTGAACCGATATTTTCCCCGAGGCAGGTCTTAGCAGACCATTAATCAGCTTGACCAATGTGGATTTCCCTGCTCCATTAGGACCGACAATGGACACCCATTGCCCTTGTTCAATATGTAAACATAGATCATGGAATAATGCTTCTTGCTTCGGATAATGAAAGGCGATATGTTCCATCCGAATCATAAGGAACCCCCTCCCTCAGGCGAGTGGAATTTCACGCTCATACATGCGGAGAAAACCTCTATTCAGGCCATTCATCAAGGAACGGCCCGCATATAGAGGCAATGTTGTCGTTCATATGAACGCTGGCTTCAACCAAGTACGAAGCGTTTGCATTCTATTATGCGCTAAATAAGCAGAAACGCCCAGCACGTCTTGCGACGATCGGCGTTTCTTCATCGTGTCTGTCTATAGCTTAGATGTTTATCTTAATACGTATCAGGGACAAATGGTTCGAACAGCGACTGTTTGGACAGCGCTTGAACCACATATTTGACTGCAATTCCAATAAAGATCCCCGTAACCACTCCTAGCAGCATGAGTGGCGGCAGATAATAGAAGATCTTGCCTGTCTTGAAGACCATGACCGCAGCCGTAAGCTGACCGGCATTATGGGCAACCCCTCCAACGACACTGATGCCGATTAGGCTTATTCTGCCCCGACCGATCTTCATTAACCCATACATAACGACAAAGCTGAAGATGGCACCCAAGAAGCTGAACAGGAATGCGGAAAATGTGCCTAGGATCAGCGATGTGATGACGGTCTTAAGGATGATTAGAGCGAAAGCGTCGCGGCCTCTTAAAAAGTACAGGCAGGTCAACACCATAACATTTGCAAGGCCAAGCTTTGCTCCAGGTACGGCAAAAGGAAGCGGAATAAAAGATTCAATAATGCCTAAAACGACCGCTACTGCGCTGAATATGGCAATAATAACGGTCTTTTTTAGACGCAAGGAAGAATCATTCAGGTTATCCGACGACGGCATCGAGATCCCCCTCCTCCCCGCTAGGACTTACAATCTCAACGAGCACGCGGTGCGGCAGGCATACGATCGTATCTCCATTGCGTGACACAAAGCCAAAGGTTAAGCATACTTTATCCGGACAGTCGGCATCGATCATTTCGATCCCGCCATCATGAACCTTAAGCAGGTTATAGTGGCCATCAGCCGTTTCAACCTTAATCTCCTGCTCTTTATCCGAAAGCTCAACGGACTTGTAGTGCTCGCCATTTACCGTTATGACTGCAACGAGGTTATCCCCTTTGTGCAAATTTTCACTTGTATTTTGGAACAGCCATTTTGGAACCATAAACGCTAATGCAGCGACAATAACGACGCCAATCAGGATGATATCTCCACGCTTCATAGGGTTTGACTCCTTGCATTAAAAATAAATAGGAAACTTTTGAAGTATTGCCTTTGCCATTATACAACTTTGTGAACATTGGTTCAATCTTCGCACATGCGGTTAACGTGTCATTCCCGTGAACACTTGATCCATTTCTTGACAATGGAATCAACAGCATGATTCGAATCCTTTTCAATCTTATCACATAACTGCTATAATTATATGCTTGTTAGCAATACTAAGGTAAGTGATCTTTTTTACACGGAGGAACCATGCATGAAGCAACATCGAACGAGCTCCATACGACGACTAAGTGCTGCTCTTATTGTGGCAATATCCGTAGTCCTTCTATTCAGTGGATGTGCAAGTAAATCGAACTCTCAAGAAGCAACCCCCAGCGCCCCTACTATAAAACAGGAATCATTCTTTATTTTTGATACGATTGTGACCGTTAAAATATACGATTCACGCGCGACCGACCAGGATTTTAAAAATATAAAAGGCCTCATGGAGACCATTGATAAGCAAATGAGCCGTACTCGTGAAGGCAGTGAGCTATACAACTTGAATCAGCATGCTGGTCAAGGACCATTTAAGGTGTCTGACGAAGTGTTCGGCATTATTGAGACGGCATTGGATTACGCAGAGAAGACCCACGGACGCTTTGAGCCTACAATCGGTCCGCTTGTGGATCTGTGGAACATCGGCAATGAGAAAGCCAGAGTTCCATCACAGGCAGAGATTGATGAGAAGCTTAAGCTTGTCGGATATGACATGGTGAAGCTCGACAAGGATAACCTTACTGTAGAGCTTGAGAAGCCTGGCATGGTCGTTGACCTTGGCAGTATCGCTAAGGGCTATGCAGCTGATGTCATCGCTAATTATGTGACGGAGCAAGGATATAAGAGCGCCATTATCGACCTTGGCGGCAATATCTTCGCTGTGGGCGACAAGCCGGGTGGGCTGGATTGGACCGTTGGGATTCAAGACCCTGATGAGACCCGCGGCAATCAGATCGGGCAGGCCAAGGTTAAGAATAAGACCATCGTAACTTCTGGTGTGTACGAGCGTTACTTTGTGAAAAATGGCAAGCACTATCATCATATTCTAGACCCTAAGACAGGCTATCCGGTTGAGAACAATCTGAACAGTGTGTCGATTGTGACAGATAAGTCCACGGATGCCGATGCGCTATCCACTTCCTTATTCTCATTAGGCTTGGAAGATGGCCTCAAGTTCATTGAGACCAAGCCGGAAGCGGAAGCAATCTTTATTACGACAGACCATAAAGTGTATACCAGCTCTGGCGTAAGAAAATACTTTGAGCTGACGAACGACCAGTATAAATTCGTAGAATAAGGTTTAGAAGCCCTTGGTAGCACTCTTTTTATGAGTCAATACCTAGGGCTTTTTTCATTTTCGTTCAGATTAAAAGTCTGTCCAGATCCCCTTTCATCCGGTTAAGTAGAGGAAATATGTCAAGGCTGTGAAGTGCCAATAACCTCCTGACCAATGAGAGCCATTTTCATTTACGCTAAAACGAAAGCTATTGTATACTTAAGAGGCATTATTAACATTGATCAAAGGATGGAACATGCCTTGAACCTAACGGAACTTATTTCTCTGATTTCTGATGGCAGATGGCTAGATTTGCTGGAGCAGTACCGTTCACTCGGTCCTTTGCCCGGTATTCTATTAACATTTATGAAGTCTTTTGTTCCACCCCTGCCTACCCTTGTGCTTGTTGGCGGCAATGCTGCAGTATACGGATTCTGGCTCGGCTTTCTATACTCGTGGGTTGGGCTTATTGCAGGTTGTATGGTGACGTTCCTTGTCGTGCGTAAGCTTGCCAGCTCCGCTTATGTGAAGCGATGGTCCTCTCGTCCTAAGGTGAAGCGAAGCCTCACTTGGGCGCGCCGCAATGCATTCAGCTTTGTATTTCTATTAAGCATCCTTCCTGTCGGCCCCTTCGTGATGGTCAATATGGCGGCAGGCGCAGTTCAGATGTCGGTTCGCTCCTTCTTTATCGCTGCTGGAATGGGAAAGGCCTTAATGGTACTGATCGTATCGTATATTGGCTATGACCTGACCCGCTTCGCCGAGCGTCCTATCGAGCTCGTGTATGTCGTGCTGCTTATTGCAGGATCACTCTGGCTGAGCAAGTGGCTGGAGAAGCGATTTACGCAGGATGAACCTGAATATGAGGAAGTTGGCACTAGTAAGCAGGTTAATGTCGACATATAATCGATGTTTTTCATCACCAATGATCATGGAGAGTCACAACATAAAAATGCATAGATAATTAGAAAAAGCGGAACGATGGAAGGAATCCCTTCTACGTTCCGCTTTTGTATCTTTTGCCACTATCTTAATCCATTCCATAAATGGAACCGGATTGGCTGCCATACAGCTCCCCGTATACCTTTTCGGCATAGGCGTCCGTCATCCCGGAGATGTAATCCGCCACAAATCTTGCCCAGCTCCAATGACGCTTGTGCTGCTCATAATTCTCTATCCAATCCGGCGGAATGATAAGTTTTCCATACTCTGGCTGAATGAAGCTATCCCACATCCGTTTAATCATAATCTCGCTTCGCATCTGCAGGCGCTGCACGCGGAAATCCTTGATCAAGGTCACCCATGCGAGCTTCTTCAGAATCTCCATTGTACGCAGCAGCTCGATGTCCTGCTTGCCCTCACGCACGAAGGTGACCTTTTTCCACCCTAATTGAGGATCATCGATGATGCCGATCTGCATGGCAAAGTTGCTCACGGAGCGCGCCTTCATCTCTCTTCTTGCACGAGAGGCCTCACGCCCGCTTGCTTGAAACACCTCTTCCCACTGCTCCAAATATTGCTCAAACACCTTGACCACCTTGGCGCGAATATCGATCTGGTCCCAATGAAGGGCCGAATTGCCGCCGTCACAGACGATCTCCTGCACAACGTGATCGATTAAGCGAGGATCTTCAAAGAAGGTCGGATTCATCTGAATCTTGGCTGCTCGAATGCCATCTTCGATATCATGGGTCGAATAGGCGATATCATCGCATAGATCCATCAGCTGGGCTTCAAGCGTCGGAGCCTCTTTCGGCATTCTCCACTTCTCGCGCAGCTCCTCAATCGCCTCCCACTCTGAGGCATATACTCCCTTTAAGCGTCCAGGCTCTTCTAGATTGAATGGATATTTATTAATGGCGAGCAGAACCGCAGCGGTAAGATCTAAACCATTGCCGCTTTCCGCACGCTTCTCTAGAAACATTAGAATGCGGAAGTTCTGTGCATTTCCTTCGTATTGAAGTCCGTAATGTTCTCCAAGAAGACGATTCAGCACTTCCTCTCCGCGATGGCCGAATGGCGGGTGGCCTAGATCGTGGGCCAAGGCCGCACACTCTACCACCGCAGCATCCATCATAAGTCCAGGATGCTCTGCCTTCATAAGGAAGGGATACTGCTTAGGCAGCTTTCTTGCTACCTCTCTTGCAATCTGCGATACCTCTATGGAGTGCGTCAGTCGTGTTCGGTAATAATCTCCCGATCCTGCTCCGAATACCTGAGACTTTCCTTGAAGCCTGCGGAAGGCTGGTGATTGAATCAGTCTTGCATAATCGCGCTCGACCTCATCGCGCTCCTCACTATAGGTGTTGGAGGATTCATTGAGCCTAAGTTTGCGTAGATCCACCGTGATTCCCCCTCTATGCCGTTCTATCGTTATAAATACTCGGGTCCACTATTTATGTACCCTTAATTATAGGTACTCATACCTGACATGGAAAGAGGCGATCCCCTGTATGGACTTGTACTATGTCTATACGATTACTTTAAATAGAAGCCTTTATTATTGTGAAACGTCATTGCAGATGATGAGAAGATCTTTTCGAGGACATTCAAAGATGAGTGAATGCGTGCGTAAAGAGGTACGTTTTATCGCCAAATTGAATGCTGGTTTTGTCTAAAGATATAACCTATTACCTGCTATTATGGTAAAAAGACCATCACCCTGTACGAGCACAGGATGATGGTCTGCTATACGTCATTTACATATCACAATCATTTAACATCCACACAAGCCCCTTATAAAGGTAGATCTTTACCGGAGCCGATCAAACGAATCATTTCTTGATTAGATCAAAGATAGACCGGATGCCGTTACGATGCGGTGATAGAAGTGGCCTTGTCCAACCACATCGGCCTCCGGTGGAGATTGGAATTTGAACGGCAGGCGCTCGGCCTCAAGCTCCTCCAAACGCTCAATCCTTCCTTCCACCCAGTCCATCAGACGATCCTCTGCCGACTGCAAGCGGGCAAGCACACCGCCATATCGAATGTCCATCACTTCCCAGCCAAATGGCTTATTCGTTGTCATCCAGAGCTTGCGATGCGCCTTGCGCGTCTCATCCACGAGCTCACGCACATGAGGGACGAGTTCGCCTGCAAGCCCCTTCATCGCTTCTTTGTCCTTCGCAAGATAAGCCTGTGTCACCTGAAGGCCAAGCGTCGTCTTCTTCGCAAGGACTGCTGACAGCTTTACATACAGATCGAATACAAGCTTGTGATCGCCTGTTGCCTGCTCATAAGCATCCATCAAGCGAGCCGCCATCTTGGCATAATGATCAGCCAGCTGCTTTCCGAGCTCACCTTCTACATGCTTATCGTACAATCCGATCATCGTATCCTGCCAGAGCAGGAACTTCGAGGAGTTGGAGCTGTGCATGTTGTCCTTCGTCACGCCAGGTGTCTCATCCATATAGGTCAGTTCCCAATAATCATCGAAGGATTGTCCTGTACAGATCGCAAAGCGTGCCTTCATCCGCTCTTGATCGACTTCGCCTGGCGTATAGCCATGCTCGGCAAACAGCTGCAAGCCTGGAAGCATGGTTAAATGGTTCGTTTCTTGCCCGTTGTCGCCCCATGCGGTTGCGAATACTTCACGAATGCCGTGCTTCTTGCAGGCCATAAGGGCCGGGTTCGTATTGTGCCACGTCTTGCCATAGTTCGGGCTCATAATCCCCCAGATCCATACGCCGCCTGCAAAGATTGGATCGGAACCCAGCTTGCGATGGCGTTCAATATTAATCTCATAAGAACGCTGCTCCGTCGCATAGTAGTCCCAGTAGACAAAGTCTACCCCCTTCGGAATCTGTGCAACAGCATCGGACGAGATGCCGTCTCCTTCGATTGCTTGTCCGTCTGAGCCTTCCTTCAATAGATGGAAGTACATATCACTCCACATCATCGGCTTCATGCCAAAGCGATTCGTGATCTCCAACACCCGGTTCAAATGCTCGTTCATGATGTCAAAGCGATGACGGAATCCATTTTTGATCAGATATCGGCCCAGACCCAAAGCAAAGGCTTCGTCCATTCCAATATGAATGCGCTTCGTGCGAAGTGATTCAGCTGCAACCTTAACCATCTGCTCAATCAATACATACGTATCTTCATACCCTACCAACAGAATGTCTTCTGCATCGCGAAGCTCCATCATCGGATCCCACTTCAACGCATGTGCCAGATGTCCAAGTGTCTGGATGCACGCAACGACCTCGATGCCGAACTGATGCGCATAATCATCGATCTCGTGCAGTTCCTCTGCGGTATAACGCCCCCTCATATATCCGAAATATGGGCGCTCCTTAATCTCATACGTATCCTCGGTATAGAGCATGAAGCCATTCAAGCCCATAAGCGCCATCGCGCGAAGCATCTGCTTGACAAGACTCATGTTCGGCACCGCGTTGCGCGAAGCATCTATCATTGTTCCGTTATAGCTGAACTGAGGCGTTTCTGTAACGGTACCTTCTTTTCCTTCACGAATCTGTTCCAGCAGCAGGCCTAAGGCGCGGAAGAAATGAATCTTTTCCTCATAGCGGATGGAGCCCTGTCCCTCTTTCCACGTCACCTGAATATCTCCCGGTGCTTGCTCTACAGCAACCGAGATCCCGTTAGGATCAATCTCTATGCCAAGCTGTTCCCGAAGCTCTTGAAGCCCGGACAACAAGCCATCTATGTCACCTTGAAAATGAATGTTCATGTTAGTCCCTCCTAGGAAGTAAAGCGCTTACGCTGCGCTGATATTTTTAGTTTATCATATTTACGCCTTATCTTTGTGCATAATAGTTCACAATTGTAGGATTATCGTTCACATAGGCCGAAAACATGTTACATATGTAGGTATATTATTGGACATTTCCATGCAAAGAGCATACCTATTCATATCGATATGTGGTGTGCTCATTGCTCTTTACGATCTAAAATAATGGACTGTCCTCAATGATTTCTGCCTCCGTCAAACATGTCGCAGCGTATATTGACACCCTAGTATTTTTTACAAAAATCTAAAACAAGAGTTTGACATTTTATGGCACAATATGGTTCTATAAAAAAGTCAGCACGCTATACTACGTAAAGGCACAAAAATTTCATAAATGGAGGATGGAGAAGTGGAAGGGACTTTGAATGCAAACCGCACCCAACCCCTCGATGAGGGACCAAAGTACAAAGCTCTGCCTATTTTAATTTCTCTCTTGATCAGCGGCTTTGTCGGCATGTTCAGTGAGACCGCACTGAACATAGCCATCAGCGATTTGCTTGTAGTGCTTCATATTACGCCATCGACGGCACAATGGCTGACGACTGGCTTTCTTCTGACCTTGGGTATTCTAGTACCTGTATCTGGACTTATTCTGCAGTGGTTTACGACCCGCCAGCTGTTTATCGCCTCACTTTCTTTCTCCATCATGGGAACATTAATCGCTGCTCTTGCTGGCAGCTTTGAAGTGCTGATGACAGCGCGTGTGCTGCAAGCTATCGGCACAGGCATAATGATCCCGCTGATGTTCAACACGATCTTAATCATCTTTCCACCGGAAAAGCGCGGGGCAGCGATGGGTGTTATCGGCCTAGTCATGATGTTCGCACCTGCGATTGGGCCTACACTGGCAGGCCTGTTGATTGAGCACTTAACATGGCACTGGATATTCTGGATCTCCCTGCCTTGTCTTATATTTGGGTTGATTTTTGGCATATTGTTTATGAAAAATGTATCGACGATTACAAAGCCCCCAATCGATATGTATTCCATTGTCCTATCGACGATCGGCTTTGGCAGTATAGTGTTTGGATTCAGTAAAGCAGGGGAACCTGAGACTGGATGGGGAAGCTCTATCGTAATTGCTTCACTCGTCATTGGAGGTGTTGCACTCCTCTTGTTCGTGCTTCGGCAGTTAAGCATGGAGAAGCCCATGATGAACTTAAGCGTGTTCAAGTACCCAATGTTTGTGGTTGGCCTTGTGATGATTCTTCTATGCATGATGATCATCCTGTCCACCATGCTTATCCTGCCGCTGTATTTGCAGAATGGCCGAGGGCTTACTCCGCTAGAAGCAGGCCTTGTTCTGCTTCCGGGCGGCATTCTGAACGGGCTCATGTCTCCCATTATGGGCTCCTTGTTTGATAAATATGGACCGAAGTGGCTCGTCATTCCTGGGCTCATCATCGCTGCTGTCGTACTTTGGTTTTTCTCGGGCGTCACCACGGCCTCGTCGCTTGCGCTGCTCATCGTGCTTCATTCAAGCCTGTTCATTGGCATCTCCATGATTATGATGCCTGCTCAAACCAACGGCTTGAACCAGCTGCCGCGCGAGTTGTATCCAGACGGCACCGCTGTGATGAATACGCTGCAGCAAGTTGCAGGAGCAGTGGGCACCGCTGTAGCGGTCAGCATTCTTTCGAACGGCATGACGGATTATATGCGTACTTCTGTTAATCCGCTGGACCCGCTAGAAGGCATCAAAGCCTTTACCCTTGGCGCCCAGCATTCCTTCTTATTCGGCATGACAATCGCAATTATCGGGCTTGCTACAGCCTTCTTTATCCGCCGAGTACGTGTCGATAAACAGGCTGCACAGCAGCTCTAATAGAAGTCATTTTTGATAGCCCTGCATGGCAGCATGCAGGGCCTTTTTCTTGTATTTCAACGCGTGTTTATCTAAATTACGCAACTATCATCGATGATTGGAAACTTGTGCATTATAATACGTATATCAACATCTAACCAAGAAGGGAAAATCGGCCTATATGTTTCAAGCCATCATCTTATTTCTATTTGCAGGAGTAGCTGAAATCGGCGGGGGATACCTGATCTGGCTGTGGCTAAGGGAAGGGAAACCTTTTTATTGGGGAATTACCGGCGGATTTATACTTGCTTTATATGGCGTAATTGCTACGCTGCAGTCCTTTCCTTCCTTTGGGAGAGTATACGCAGCTTATGGAGGCGTGTTTATTGTTCTATCTGTCTTGTGGGGCTGGGGAATTGATAAAAAGACACCTGATATGTATGACTGGATTGGAGCAGGAATCTGCATAGTGGGTGTATCTGTGATGCTATTAGCACCACGCCAATAATAGAAACGATAGGAACAAGCTTAGATCGAATGCACGATCTAGTGACATGCAAAAGAGGACGAGTCCCCTTGGACCCGTCCTTTATTTTCAACCGATATTCGCTTTCACTTTGCCCGATTTGCCCGGCGCAGCTTTTTGTTCCTCTGCAGCTGTTTTTGGCTCGTATTTTTTTAAATAAGCCAAGAAATAAGCCCCTGCCACGAATACAACCCCACCCGTTAAGTTCCCTAGCCATACGGGAACAAAGTTCGTCAGGTATTCTCCCCAAGAGTAATAGCCTTCAAAGATTGCGGCTGGAATGACAAACATGTTGGCCACAACGTGCTGGAAGCCGATCGCAACAAACGCCATCGTTGGGAACCAGATGCCTAGAATCTTGCCGCTGAAGCTCTTGGAACCGTAACTGAGCCATACTGCCAGGGCAACCAGCCAGTTGCAGCCTATCCCAGAGACAAAGGCTTGAAGAAAGGAGTCATGAATCTTATGGCCTGCGACATCAACCGTTTTCTCCAAAAAAGCGCCGCTTGCCGTCAAGCCTACAACATGTCCGAAGAAGTACGCAACAAACAGCGCACCAAGAAAGTTCGTAAGCGTGACGATAACAAGATTCTTGGCTACCTCGGCTGTCGTAATGCGCCCCTTCATGCGAGCGAGCGGAACAGCCATCATATTGCCTGTAAGGAGCTCCCCGCCTGCCAACAAGACAAGAATAAGTCCAACAGGGAACAGCGAAGCGCCCACAAAGCTCGTAAAGCTTCCCCACTCTGCTGGTGCTGAAGCAATAACCCGAATATACAATAAATAACCAAGTGCAATAAAGGCCCCCGCCAAGAAGCCGAGCACCGCTGTGGTCAACAATGGATTCCGCGCTTTAGCCACGCCGGTTTCGACCGTTGCTTCTGCAATTTGTTTTGGCTTCAAGTAACCTTCCATCCGACATCCTCCCCCTAGAATAGAACGATATATTTTCAGCTTAAATAACTAAAATCTTAAGTATTTTGGTTTGCAATCCTATTGTAACGGACACTGCGCACAGATTATGTGTAATAAATCACAATCTAATGTCCAAATAATTGTTTCATTCTCCTTGCCTCGTACTAACGAATCCAGCTCTATATAAGAACAAATCTTGAATGCGTCCGACCTGTGCTTTCCTCCACACCCTTTTACAGCTTGGCTCATAAAATGGACTTAGAGATGATGCGCGTTTAGACAGCTTAAATGGAAAGAAGGGATGTCCGATGCCAAACAATAAGGTATTCAATTCCATCTCGATGCCGATTTACTCGCTGCAAACCAATACGTATACAAGTCCTGCTGTAGAAGAAGGTGCTTCCGCTGCAGCTGCGGCGGCGGGCATTTCATTCTGGCTGCCGACGGGGAACGTAAGCGTTGGGGGAAGCCAGAACCTGCTTCTTCAAATTACAAATCCATCGGGCAGCGGCAAGACTGTCAGTATGAATGGTATATCAGGAGGGTCAAATGCCAGCGCGAGTCTTATTGTATATTCCGGAGGAACGATTACAGGAGCAACCACTCCAGTTCCGGTTAACAGCAGGCTCGGAACAGCTACAGCAAGCGTGGTCACAACTAGACAGGCTACAGGTACATTGACGGGATCGCCGACCACCTTGTATTCGACCTTCGTTACGGCAGGCATATATTTGCTTGAATTTGACGGAGCTCTTGTCGTGCCCACTAACCAAACCTTGACAGTCTCCCTTGGTGTTGGCGCCTTGACAGGATCCATTAATCTTAATTGGTGGGAGGTCTAATGGGAACGAACGATCATATTTTTAATGACAGCGGAACGAATAACCTCATTTACTCTCAAGTGACGAATACGATTGCCTCGCCATCTGCGGTCGCCCCTCCCTCATACAGTGCAAGTCTAGCTGGCAATGTATTCAGCGCCTTTACGTCCAACTCAGCTTCGCTAGGACTTCTCGGAGGAAGTGTCGTCACCTCGCTTCGAATGAACAACACAAGCGCCACCAAATCCGCCTATATCATCCGGCTTGCCGGTGGTGTGGGCGTAGCATTGAACCTGCTGTCAAGCCTTAGTGCAAGCTACTCGATTATCAATGGAGGTTCGCTGACCTCTCCGAGCGGAGTCACAGCCATAAACAACAACCTCGGCAGCAGCAACACGAGCATGATGAGCATGACCAGCTCTACATCCGCCGTCAGCGGTGGGACAGTCATGATCACAACGCCTGTTGTAGGCGGTCCTTTTATTATTGATTTTGATGGGGCGATTATTATCCCTCCCTCCTCATCCTTGTCGCTCTCTATGAGCGCTTCCTTGTCTGTTGCCGGCGTGTTGTCCGTTCAGACCAGTGCATTTTGGTGGGAGGCCTAACCGATTTGGGTAGGATTTTGATCATTTGGATAAAAAAGAAGACCTTCGCATCCAGACAATAAGGGGGAGCCCTTGCTTTGTCTGACTGTAGAAGGTCTTTTATGTGTAATTAAGAAACTCGTTTATTTTGCAGCACGCTTAGCGACAATCGCACGAGCAATATGAACTCCTGCTGCGCCTGCCTGTGCAAGACCACGCGTAATGCCAGCGCCGTCTCCTCCGCAATATAGTTCCTTGATCTCGGATTCTAGATTGCGATCAAGCTTCGGACGAGCGGAATAGAACTTCGCTTCCACGCCGTAGAAGAGCGTATGCTCAGATGCGATCCCTGGAGTCACCTTCTCAAGAGCCTCCATCATCTCAATCAAGCTCTTCATCGTATTATAAGGAAGAACTAGCCCTAGATCCCCTGGTACCGCCTCACGAAGCGTCGGCTCAAGGAAGCCCTCTTTAATGCGGTTATCCGTAGAACGTCGTCCGCGCAGAATATCTCCATACTTCTGAACGATAACCCCTCCACCGGACAAATCGTTGGCACGCTTGCAGATCTCGCGCGCATATTCATTCGGCTTGTCGAAAGGCTCAGTGAACTTATGGGAGACTAGCAAGGCAAAGTTCGTATTTGGCGAACCAAGCTTAGGGTCCTTATAGGAATGGCCGTTCGCACACATAATACCACTATGATTCTCAACGACAACGTGACCCGAAGGGTTGCTGCAGAACGTACGAACCTGCGTGCCAACGGACGTGTTAAAAATAAATTTGCCTTCGTAGAGATGCGTGTTAATCTCACGCATGACGATATCGCTCGTCTCTACGCGAACGCCAATATCGACCTGGTTGTTTACCATCTTAATACGGCGTTTCTTCAGAATGTCGGTCAGCCATGCGGAGCCGTCACGCCCAGGCACAATCACGACATGATCGGCTTCAAGGATATCGCCATTTTTCAGCTCGACGCCTTTCACTACATGTTGGCCGTCCTGTTTTTCCGTAATCATATC
Source organism: Paenibacillus sp. 1001270B_150601_E10 (assembly GCF_015558675.1). Taxonomy (GTDB): domain Bacteria; phylum Bacillota; class Bacilli; order Paenibacillales; family Paenibacillaceae; genus Paenibacillus_B. The sequence continues at coordinate 283,833 of NZ_JADMOL010000003.1, forward strand.
GGCTACTTCAGCCTTATACATCATATCAACACGAGGCACCAAGTATTCATAGATGGACTTCAAGATCTCAAGGTTCTGCTCCGTTCCGAGGTGACGGACTTGAGCGCGAAGCAGCTTCAGGCCGGCAGCATATCCCTGCTGCTCAATCCGACGGACCGTTTCGGTAGTCGGATCCGTAATATTCGGAGTTGCGCCATGCTCTAGGTTGATATCATCAACATACTTGATGAGGCTAAGGACCTCTGAACCGGACAAGTAATCCGTGAGCCAGCCTCCAAACTCCGTCGTAATGTTGAATTTGCCATCGCTGTACGCGCCTGCCCCGCCGAAGCCATTCGTAATCGAGCATGCGGGAACGCAGCCGGCAAATTCCTTGCGGCCGATGGCTGGTGGGCACTTCTGAATCTTCTCCTCGAGAATCGGGCAGCTGCGTCTATAAATATCATGACCTTTATCAATTAAGGCAACCTTTAGCTCCGGCGCCTTCAACGTCAATTCATAACATGTAAAAATACCTGCTGGACCTGCACCTACGACAATAACATCATATTTACTCATGAGCTTCCTCCTTGATGGACGATAATGATATCGCTGAACAGACAAAAAAATCCTGGCTATGAACGAGTGCACTCCACCTAGGTAGACGGATACACACTCGTTCGTAGCCAGGAATTTACGGTTCCTCGTAGAGACCCCTGAACCCTATTATCAGGGATATACGAACAAGATATCGATATGGATGATGGATGTCTGATGAATGGCTGCCTCAAAGCAGCAATTTCATTCTATGTTATATTAACGAACGAGTCAATAGCCAATCAACCAATTGTTCGTAAATTTTATTTTAACTCCATCAAATATGGATTTTATCAAAGATAATTATCATCAAAATCCGAACATTTAAAGAAGAGGGTTAATTTCGTTCTTTTCGAACACAGTGAAAGTGATTATTTTCCAACCATAGATTGTCCCGAATTCCTTGGAATTTGATTCATTTTCGTATAAAGTTGTCCATGTTGCATAAATATACTACCTAACGAATGAGGAGCTATTCGATCCATGACTTCTAAGAACACAACTCCTGATTCCACGCCTACTCGACCGGAAAGCCTATCCGTTAGAGGCGTGTTGTCATTCCTTATACCTTCCATCATAGGCTTGTTCCTATTTGTGGTCCCTATAACATGGCAAGGCGAGATGACCGTTCCTATCGCCCTGCTCGCCAAGATTATTCAAGGAGCACTAGAGAATGTGCTGCCGATCGCTGCCTTGCTCATTATTGGCATCGCTTGGATCGGGTCGACGATTGCTCTATTTGTGAAGCCGGCTAGCTTCCGTGACTCTCACCTGTGGCGAGCACTCTTTCAAGTCACTCCGTTCTGGTATGCCGTTCGGACCATTGGACTGATCTTTGTCCTATGTACGTACTTCAAGCTTGGACCGGAGTGGGTATGGTCTCAAGATACTGGCGGCATGCTGCTGACCAGTCTTCTGCCAGGACTCTTCGTCGTCTTCTTGCTTGCGGGGCTGCTGCTTCCGCTGCTTGTCGACTTTGGGCTCTTGGAATTCGCCGGCATGCTTATGACGAAGATTATGCGCCCGCTGTTCACTTTGCCTGGCCAATCCGCCATTAACTGCATCGCCTCATGGCTTGGCGATGGCACAATCGGAGTGATGATGACCAGCAAGCAGTATGAGCAGGGCTACTATACGAAGCGAGAGGCGGCCGTTATCGGTACGACATTTACCGCAGTGTCGATCACGTTCTGCTTTATTGTATTGTCTAACGTGCAGCTAGGGCATTTGTTCCTTCCGTTCTATGCTACGGTGACCTTTGCGGGACTGGTTGCAGCTATTATTATGCCGCGAATCCCACCGCTCTCATGGAAGCCGGATATGTATGAAGAGGGCATTATGATTCGTTCTGAGGAAGTGGTGCCAGAAGGCTGGTCAACATGGAGATATGGAATGCATCAAGCAGTCAGCAAGGCAAAGAGCCACGAGGGGATTACACTCTTTGTGCGCAATGGCCTTAAAAACACGCTCGATCTATGGATCGGCGTCATTCCCGTTGTTATGTCCATTGGGACGGCAGCGGTCGCTGTTGCCACGCATACACCGATCTTTGAATGGATCGGCAAACCTTTCTATCCGATTCTGGCCGGGCTAGGGGTTCCTGAGGCGCAGGCCGCCTCTGAGACGATCATGGTCGGCTTCGCGGACATGTTTCTCCCCACGGTGCTCGCCTCCGGCATCGAGAGCGAAATGACTCGCTTTATCGTCGCTGCGTTGTCTGTTACGCAGCTGATCTATATGTCAGAAGTTGGCGGACTCTTGCTCGGCTCGAAGCTGCCGATTACGATGAAGGATCTCATTCTCATCTTCCTGCTGCGCACTGTGATTACGTTGCCGATTATTATTGGCATTGCGCATTTCATATTTTAGAATATATCCAACTTTTAAGACTTTGGAAGAACGGCCCAGTTCCTGCGAGACCGATTAAGGTTTTCATTTGGAATTGGGCTTTTTTCACGATTGCTTGTTGCACAAGAATTATATATGTTTACAGTCATCTTCATGTGTACGTGATTTCATATCAGAGAGGGGACAACTTCATATGGCAGAACCGCCTGCTGCAATAGCAAAGAGCGGTCACGGTCTGAATCAAACGGCCTCGCAGTCGAGCTCGAATACCGTATACCGCATCTTGTTTGCGATCAGCTTTGTACACTTATTCAACGACTCCATTCAATCGGTGATTGTCGCCATCTTCCCGATTCTCAAGGATACGATGAGCCTGTCATACGCTCAGATTGGCTGGATATCGTTCGCCATCAACTTTACGGCGTCCATCCTGCAGCCGGTGGTAGGCTATTTCTCAGACAAGCGCCCGACACCGCTCCTGCTCCCGCTAGGCATGTGCTTTACCTTTACCGGCATGCTGCTGCTTGCCTTTGCGCCAAACTACATCATGGTGTTGGTCTCTGTTGTTTTTGTAGGACTAGGCTCTGCGGCATTCCATCCAGAGGGCTCGCGCGTCGCCCATATGGCGGCTGGTTCCCGCAAGGGTCTGGCTCAATCGATCTTTCAGGTCGGGGGCAACGCTGGACAATCGCTTGCTCCGCTTCTAACCAAGTGGATCTTTATCCCGTTCGGGCAGATCGGCGCTCTAGGCTTTACAGCCGTTGCTGCGGCAGGGATTGCGGTTCAGAGCTTTATTGCCAAATGGTACGGTGGTAGCCTGAAGCAGGGCTATACATTCGCGAAGCGCGAAGCCGGCCAGATTCATCCTATTTATAAAAAGAAGGTGATGTGGGCAACCGTCATTCTTGTCCTCGTCGTGACCATACGTTCCTGGTATGTATCAGCCGTTGGCACCTACTATGCCTTCTATCTGATTGAAGCCTATAATCTGACCGTCGATCAGGCTCAGATCTATATCTTCCTGTTCCTCGGGGCAGGCGCAGCAGGGACCTTCTTCGGCGGGCCGCTCGCGGATCGCTTCGGCAGACGCAATCTTATCGTTGCATCGCTGCTTGGCGCGATACCGTTCGCGCTGGCGCTTCCTTACCTGCCGTTGATCGGGGCAGCCATCGTACTGATTCTGACCGGCTTCGTCCTGATGTCCAGCTTCTCGACGGCCGTCATCTATGCACAGCTGCTCCATCCCGGAAGCATCGGCACCGTATCCGGCCTGATCACAGGGCTTGCCTTCGGCATGGGCGGCATTGGCAGCCTCCTGCTTGGCAACTTCATCGACACCTTCGGTATTCATGATGTGATGGTGGCCGCAGGGTTCCTGCCGATCTTCGGCTTGCTGACCTTAGCGCTGCCAACCGACAAGAAGGTGCGTGTTTGGACCAATCAAGCGTAATGATGGAGGAACAAGACAGAGAAGATATTGAAGCCTAAAGTATCACGTTGCAGATATGATAAAAAAGAAGAATTGAAGCTCTACACGATGAGCACCTGGTTTAAGGGTCTTCCTTTATCGCCAATATCATTGATGAGAATCAAAGAAGCACTTATTAAGTGTATATAGATCAAAAACAGCGATTGTGATGTTTGAATAAGAGGACTCAATCCCTTCGAAGCTTCTGTAATAAGGAGCTTCGTGGTTAGCCTCTATTCATCATTACCATCGCTGTTTGTCTTTTTAACCAGAATAGAATTCATACGTTTCGTCATAAACGGAACCAAAATGGGATTTGGCGAAAAAACCTGTCCCTATACGAGGACGCTCATCCATGAATAGGCTCGAAAGAGGTTTTCTCATGAAACGCAATATCTTCAAATGGGCTTATACACCACTTCAAACTGCTCGCAAATAACAGGCATGGATTCATTAAAAACAAGCCCTAGTCGTTCGCATTCTCGGGTAAAGAAGGGATCATGCGCAGCTCTCCAATATGCCAGGCTCTTGTCACCCTCTCCTTCAATCGCTGCAAATGCCTCGGTTACTTCACCATAAGGCACGAGATCAATATGCGTCGTTTGAATGATGCACTTCGCATTCCCGCTCCAATCCAGGATCACGGATCGCTCGCCGACCACAGGAACGGAATCGCCAGTCACTTCATAGGTCCACAGGCTTGATGCCGTCCCCCTTTTCACACCGGCCAGCACCAGTTCCGCCAATTCATTCGCATCCGCTTCGTTATCGCAAAAATGCCAGGCAGTATAATGGAGCGTTGAAGCGAGCTCCTCAGGCAGCGTGCTTAGATAAGCTTTCCACAGTTCTTGTTCGGTCAACTTCATACTCTCCTCTCGATTTGAATTCTCATGTGTTACATGTACAGCACGCTATCCACGTCGATCCATATCCATCAGACTGTAGACAGCATCGTTCAGTTAATAATGATAGGCCATAATCATAGGCGCCATTACGATTGCAGATCTATTGAACGCTTATATTCATGCTCCAAGATCGCGTAGAAGTATTGATCCTTCCACTGCCCGCGCCAATTCAGCTCTTCCTTAAAAATGCCTTCCCGTCTCATGCCAACTCGCTCCAAGAGTCGAATCGAGCGTATATTATCCTCATGGCACATCGCCACAACTTTATGAGCATGAAGCTGCTCAAAGGCAAATTGCAGCATCTGATGCAAGGCATGCGTGGCATATCCTCTTCCTTCGTACGTTGATGCTAAAGCATAGCCAATCTCCCAGCTCTTACGATGAGCCACATAGCTCCAAATCTGCATGATGCCAATGGGATGCCATTCTCCCTGCTCTTCAATCTCTACGATATGGTTATAGTGCTCCCTCGGCTCCTGTTCATTGAGCTCTTGCCGATACTTATCATAAACCGCTTCAGCACAGGGGGCGACCGCTTCCTCGTAGGGCCATTGTTCAGGATCGCACTCCAGTCGGCTTACAAACTCCAGATCGTCCATGCACATCGGGCGAAGTCTTACGGGATGGAATGAAGATAAAGACACTTGTATTTCCTCCCTTCTCCTAACGTACGTCATTTCCTAGCGTAAAGGATGATCAGACCAGTCGAAAGGGAAATTATTTATTTATAAAAAGACTCCATTCTCATGTTGAGTCTAACACAACAAACTTCTGTCAGTGTTGAAGCTCTTTTAACGACAAACAACCGTGACTAGAGGGATACCTATTGCCAAGTACCTCTCAACGGAAATCACTCTTTTCTATACCATGAAAAAAGGTGGCGCCATAAGCACCACCCAAGAGGAGAGCGATATAAAATATAACCTTGCCCCGGATGGGGGCTTGGGAAAAACCTAGTCTTTATGCAGAAAGCGGCTGTTCCTGATCCTGTGCCTTCGCAGCTTTCTCTTTGTTCGGTATCAATACATTCAGCAGCAATGCGGCCACCGCACCTACCGTAATGCCGGAAGAGAAGAAATAAGAGACGAAGCTAGGCGCAGATTGCAGCGCGTCGCTTGGAAGCACCACAATCGCCATCGTAAGCAGGATCGGTACACCAATAATCATCATCGCGCGCTCATTCAGCTTCACCAACTGAATAACCTTCATGCCGTTTACGAAGATCGCTACGCAGACCACGCCAAAGATTCCATTGATTACAGGCTCCGGAATGCAAGTAATCAGCGCAGACAGCTTCGGCATCAGACCCAGCGCCATGAGGATCACACCGCTCGCCATAATCGCGATGCGGCTGCCTACGCCTGTTACCGCAATAAGCCCAGCGTTTGAAGAGTAGCCTGTCATCGGCGTACCGCCGAACAGCGCCGCCGTGAAGCAGCCAAGGCCTTCGCCCAGAGCGGCGCGATTCAAGCGCTCATTCGTCAGCTCCTTGCCTGTGACTGTAGACACGACAAACCAAGTTCCTGTCGTTTCAATCAATATGATGAAATAGATCAGCACCATCGTAAAGATAGCACCCCAATCAAAGACTGGCGCTCCGAATGGGAAGATCGTAGGCATAGAGAACCAATTCGCTTCCTTCACGGCAGTAAAGTCCACACCGCCAAAAAGAGAAGCCGTAAACGTACCCGCCACAATCGCTACGAGTACCGACAATAGACGAGATATCGTTCCAAGGCCCTTGCCCTTATTGCCAAGCAGCATGCATATAATCAGTATGCCTGCAGAGACAAGCGCAACAATTAGATTGTTGCCAAGCGTGCCCTCCGCACGATAAATGCTGCCCATCGCAACTGGCATAAGCGAGATCCCGACAATCATAATAACCGTGCCGCCAACAAGCGGCGGTATAAAGCGGTGAACGGACTTCGCAAACCATTTGAGCGGATAGCCGAGAATAGCGATAATCAATGCACCTGGCAGGAGCGCCCCCGTAATTGCTCCCATGCCAAGCTTGCCCCCAATAGCTCCAATGGCGCCGATCGGCACGTAGGAAGGACCTTGAACGACAGGAAGCTTCAAGCCAAAGCCTGTCTGAATCACCGTCGCGAGTCCTGCACCGAAGAAGCACATTTGGATAAAGAATGCTGTGTCAGCAGCAGACAATGCAAGCATTCCTGCGATAATAATCGGCGCAATGTACAAATCCATTGCAAGCACATGCTGCAGCCCGAGCACAAAGGCTTTGACTGGACCGATCTTATCATCCACGCCTACAACCAAATCTGTGGATTGTGATTGCTGTTCCATAAATAAGAATTGCCTCCCCCTCAGTTGTCTAACCCATCACACACTATAACGTTTTACCTTTTCACATGGTCGATTATAGGACTTCCTTCCTTGTTTGTACACCCTTTTTACGAATAAAATTAATTTATATGACTTAAATGTTCGGTTTTAGAGTTGACCACCACCTCATGATCCCCTAAAATATTGATATAGAGAAATAAATGACGAACATATACTAGTCATTTCTAAAGGAACTCACCAAACCTGTAAAAAGGAGATTTTTCATCCAATGATTGTCAACGATACGGTATTACAGCAAGAATGGATCGTCGCCTGCTTGTCCTCCGAACTCACAGACAAGCCTAAGCAAGTATTCATTATGGGCGAGCGCGTTGTCGTATTTCGTGTAGGAAATGAAGTTCGTGCATTCAAGGACCTGTGCATCCACCGTGGAGCAGCACTGTCGCTTGGCTGCGTGAAAGACGGACACCTCGTATGTCCTTATCATGCTTGGGAATATAATGCAGAGGGGGATTGCACAAAGATTCCTCAGCTGCCCGAAGGACAAGCGATCCCGAAGAAAGCGCGTGCCATCGTGTACGGCTGCGAAGAGCGCTGCGGAATGATTTGGGTTAATCTGAGCGGAGATGCAGAAACGCCGCGATTCTCTCTTCCAGAGTTTGAGGATCCATCCTATCGTGTGGTCATGTGGGGACCACAGCATGTAGAGGCTAAGCCGCCGCGCATTATTGAGAATTTCTTAGATGTCGGCCATCTTGCGGTCGTTCATGAAGGCTACCTTGGCACTTCGGAGCATACGGAGATCGGCGATTATCATATGATTCATGATGAACACGGCATTCGCTCTGAGGAGATTGCGATCTTCCAGCCAGATCCGGATGGCTCTGGTCAAGCGAAGTACGTATACTACACTTATGCCATCGAGCGCCCATTGACCGTTAAATTTACGAAGCGCGATCAGGAGACTGGCAATCTGATGACGATTCTGCTTACGGTGCAGCCGAAGGATGCCCATACATCCATTGCTTACGGCATTATGCTGTTCAATTACGATACAGGCACGACTGATGAGGAGACCGTCAAGTTCCAAGACATGATCTTTGCACAGGACAAGCCTGTCGTGGAAAATCAAAAGCCAGAGGATCTTCCGCTCGATTTGCAAACAGAACTTAGCCTGAAATGCGACCGTGTAAGCATCGCTTACCGTCAGTACTTGAAGAAGCTAGGCGTACAGTGGGGCACTGCGTAAGCGAACTGTATAACGTGGTTATAAGAAACCCATTTCTAGGTCATTCAGAGAAAATGGATCATATATAGAATAGATTTATCGCGTAATAGAATATTGGTCCTGACCGAGGCGAAGCTTCAATATTCGATTCTGTAAGAGAAAAAGACGAGCATTGTACAGCAATTGGCTATACAATGCTCGTCTTCTTGTCGTTGCGTTCGAACTAGAATCTTATATCCGGTAGATCTTGTAATTAACAGATATAGATAAGTTGTTATCCTAATGATCGTATCAGGATTGAAGCGACTGAGTCGGCTGATTGACCATTAGCTTCTTATATTCCCGGTACATGGCAGCCCGCCAAGGCAGCAGCATGCCAAAGGCCAGAATAAAGAAGATGCCTGCACTTTGCGGGATCGTCACATACTGCTCCACAACATCATGCAGCAGCAGCCGAACAATCAACAACGTTACGATCACAACGATAAACATGTTGGAACGCTTCAAATAAATGAGCTCCCCTTCGCGGTGGAACTTGGATGTCCGAATCAGCGGATAGGCAAACAGCACAGCCCCTGCAAAAAAGGCGATAACCCCATACTGCCAAGGAATGCGCAGCTCCGGTACGACAAACATCAAAAAGCCCGTCGCCATGCCGATCGGCGGCATAATGATCTTCTTCGCATTGGTAGGCTTGTTCTGCGCACGCAATCGAAGGAAGATGACGGCTGCACCCGCACATAACGATACGAGCACAGATATTAGATGAGATGACATCATCACATGTGGCATCTCGCTTCACCTCCATGAATCCTACTGCTTGTCTCCCCCATTCATGACGAGCAGCATATGCATTCATTTTACATCAAGCCAAAATGAAATGCTATTTATCAACAATCGGCCTCAAGTGCCAATTCATGTCTGCTTCTCATTTATTAAACACATGCCAGCCCATTTCTAACGAGCTCATACCAATGGTTTTATAAGATTAGGACGTCCCTTTTGGCCTAACTCCACGGGTCGCAATAGCGATAGAAGGATCGTCTGGCCAGTAATGCTTTGGATACCGCCCCTTCAAATCCTTTTTCACCTCAAAATAAGTGCCGCTCCAGAAGCTTGCCAAATCCTGCGTGACCTGTACAGGTCTACCCGCCGGCGAGAGAAGATGCAGGGTAAGCGGCACGCGGCCCCCTGCAATTCTCGGCGTCTCCATAAGCCCAAACAGCTCCTGAAGCCTTGCTGCCAGCACCGGCTGCTCGGGATTGGAGTAATCGATTCGAATGCGTGAGCAGCTAGGCACGACATATGCCGATGGAGCGAGCCTGTCCAACTCCTGCCGCTCGCTCCAGGGGATGAAGCTCTCAAGGATAGATGCCAGATCAAGCTTCTGAAGCTCCTGCTTCGACTTCATGCCGTACACATGGGGCAGCAGCCACTCCTCCATTGTATCAAGCAGCGCTTCATCAGAGGCTGCTGGCCATTCGTCTGGGCGGTAATGGTGAAGAAATTGCAGCCGAAGCTGCCACTCCTTTGCCTTCTTGCTCCAAGGCAGCAGGCCAAGTCCTTCTGGATGCGAGCGTAGGCCTGCAAGCAAAGCAGCTCCTACTGCATCGGGATCTGGATTCTGCACCGGGCGCTCGCGAAAGACGATGGCACCGAGCTTAACCTGCTCCCTGACCCTTACAGCCTCAGCTTCCCCATCCCACGCCAAGTGGAGATGAGGCTCCATCCACTTTGCAGCATATTGAAGCAGAGACTCGGCTGTGACAGGAGCGGCCAATAAGATGCGCGCCTCTGTCCCTTGATCATCCAGATCCAAGGCTACAAGATAGGGCGCGTAGGCGATAGGGTCCTGCGCCTTGCTGCCAAGGAAGGCAGCACCTCTGCCATTGCTCAGCAGATAGCGCCCATCTGCTCGGCGTTCCGCAATTCGATCAGGGAAAGCCAAACTTAGCAGCACGCCGCCTATATCCTCTAGCGACAGCTCTTGCGATGTCTTCTGATTCTTCTTGATGCCATCATTTTGCGCAACAGGAAAAGCTCTTGCCAATCGCTTAACCTCCTCCACAACGCGATTCAAGGTTGCCTGGTCCACATGCGGGAGGATAGCCTCCAGATGAATGGCTGCATCGGACTTGGATAAGCGTCCTCGCTTCTGCTCGGCAGCACGCCTGCGATAGGCATGCACAATCTCCCAACGCTTGCGAATATCCGGCCCGCCGATAGACGGTGCGGCCATTGGCGAGCCCAGTGTGACCGCATGCCGCGGCAGGATATCCCGCTCCTGCAGCAAAGCCGCCCATTCCACGGAGATCTCGCCCCAACCTAGGCTTATACCCTCAAGCACCATATGAGACAGCCTCGGGTGAAGGCCGTACGCGGCCATCTGCTTGCCATGAGGTGTCAAGCCTCCCTCGGCGTCCATAGCCCCCATCTGCTGAAGCAGCTGACGTGCCTGCAACAGCGCAGCTCTTGGCGGCGGCGTCATCCACCGGAGACCTTCGCCAGAAGGGGCGCCCCATGCCGCTATCTCCAACTGAAGCGGCAGCAGATCAGCATCCATGATCTCAGGCAGGCGATGCGGCTTCAGATGCGCGTGCTCTTCCTTGGACCACATCCGGTAGCATGCGCCAGGGCCGAGCCGTCCCGCTCTTCCTCTGCGCTGATCGGCGGCATCCTTCGTCACGCGCTCCGTGACCAAGCGGGACATGCCTGTACGCGAGGAGTATCGCGACACTCGCATGAAGCCGCAATCAACGACGACCTTCACTCCCTCAACCGTCAAACTCGTCTCGGCGATGGAAGTCGTCAGGACAACCTTGCGCTCGTTAGGGACGCTAGGCGCGATCGCAAGCTCCTGATCACGCTCCGAAAGATGACTGAACAGCTTGCGGATTCGAATCTTTGCCGAGCCTAGGGCGCTGTGTTGAGAAAGCTCCTGCGTTAAAGCCGCCTCTGTACGGTGAATTTCTCCTGCACCCGGCAGGAACACCAGCAGATCCCCTTCCTGCTCATGCAGGGCGCGCATCACAAGCTTGGCGCATGCCGATTCGAGGCGCATGTCTCTGCTAGCAGGCACGTAGAAGGTATCAACGGGATACGCTCGGCCTTTGCTTTCCAGAATAGGGGCATCCCCGAGCAGCTGTGCAAGCGGCTCTGCATCCAGCGTCGCCGACATCACAAGCATGCGCAGATCATCTCTTAGAACAGCCTGTGCCTCGAGCGACAATGCGAGGCCAAGATCTGCATGAAGGCTTCTCTCATGATACTCATCAAAAATAAGCAGTCCTACGCCTTCTAGCGAAGGATCTTCCTGCAGCATCCGCGTTAAGACACCTTCAGTCACGACCTCAATTCTTGTGCGGGGGCCAACCTTGGAGTCCATGCGAACCCGGTAGCCCACAGTCTCTCCCACTCGCTCACCAAGCAGCGAGGCCATATAGTGGGCAGCTGTGCGGGCTGCGAGCCTTCTTGGCTCAAGCATCACGATTCTTGTGCCGTTAAGCCATGGCTCTGTCAGAAGCGCAAGCGGTACGCGGGTCGTTTTTCCCGCACCAGGCTCCGCCACAAGCACCGCTGCGCTCTGCTTTCTAAGCTTCTCTTTTAATGAGAGGCATACCTCGTCAATGGGCATGGGAGGCAAAGCTGCGAGGCATCGTTCTATTTTTTCATCCATTTGAGTGGTTTCATAGGGTGGTTCAGACTTCAAAGGAAGTGTAGAAGCCTTCTTATTATTATTCAAACAAGGATCCCTGCTTTCATAGGGTTTTGGCAGCCTGTTCACCAAAAAGGCTGCTGAGCGAGCTCAGACCGTATCTTTTCGAGCACCATGCTCCCTATTATATAAGAATCTGTCCAGATTCACATTTCCAATGCAATGAATAAAGCCTCCCTGCTTTGGCACAGCAGGAAGGCTTTATCGGAGTCATATAAACACTTAATCGTATAGGCGAATGTCGGCTAACTGCAAGATGCCGCCGCTATTATTGGCTAGGTCGAATTTATAGTAGCGGTAAGCCGTAGTATTGCTAATGCTGTACGATTTCGTTTGGTAACGAGAAGCAAAGCTTTCATTCAATCGCGTGTCTAGAACTGTCCAGTTCGTACCATCATTTGATCCGGATAGCGTCCAATTCCTAGGATCACGTTCCGGGAAGTCGTTGGCGGAGGTGATGGAATAGGTTTTTACAGCATACGCATTAGTGCCTTCGAACTGATATTGAATATGTGAGGAGCTGTTAAACGTGAGCCATTTTGATGCATCGTTGTTATCGAAGGCATTCTCTTTTCCTTCCCCGGCAGGACTATTGTCGTTGCTGACCGTAATCGTGCCGCCTACAGTCAGTCCCCCTGGCTGCTGGCCTGCTTTAAAAAAGGGACTGTTGTTCAAGGTAATCGCACTGACTGGATCCCAGGCCGGGAGCTCATTTTCATTAAAGACATAGCCATCTGCATCTTTCAGTACAAAGAATCGATGCAGCCAGTCGAACCCACGCAGCATGATAGAATTTGGTCCCCCTTCATGCGGCAAGCCAAAAGCATGCCCGAGCTCATGCAAGGCAGCTCCGTATCCGATCGATATCGCTTTTTGCACCGTAGTGGCCGGTTCCCCTACGAAAGCAGGGTCAACAGGGCCAAGATCCGCAAACTTACTCAACACTTCTGTCTCGTCATTTGGGAACAGCCACACTGTTGAACCGCCAAACACGCCGTAATCGCCTCCACCGAGCGCAATATGGGCATACATATATTGAGCAGCTGCATCGTACTTGGAGAATCCGACAAAAGCAAGATTCTTTGTGCCTGCTTGCGGGTATTGTGCTGGAATCAGGCTCGCAACTTCTCCATACAAATCATCCTTATTGTAGCTCGTGTTGTAGTAATATGAGGCTGGATGCTGGCTTTTTAGCACATGCACCTCTACCTTGCCTGTAAGCTGATTCATCTCAAGGTTGAAGGTCTTGCGGCCGTATCCATTATTGTTCATTGAGTCTGCGGTAAAGGATTGGATGACTTTCATGTAGGTGCTTAGCTTCGCTTCGTAGTTTTGAGGGTCATTTGCTAGTTGGGTCTGGTACTGAGTGTTCCCATCGCTTGGGACGTACCAAAAAATGCGGGTTACAGCATTAGAGGTGTTCGGCTCGTAGTTCAACGTTAGTGTAGTCTGCTTCGTGCCGTTTTGGATAACCAAGTTATTTTCACCAGGTATGAGATCGGCAAATACTTTAAAGCGCCCTTGATGTACCTGTCCTTGAATGACCTTTGTGCTTCGATTAGAGGAGGTATTGGTTAACGTGATGGTTGTCGCGCTTGTATCGCTTACTATTCCTCGAATGAGCGGAAAGGAATAATGTATCGTTTCATTATTCGTAAAATTGGTCACTTCAACCTCTGGAGCAGGTGCCGTATTTCCGTTTGTCACGTTAACCGTAACGGGTTGGCTCATTGTACTCCCATGGCTGTTGATCAGCTTTGCCGTGTACGTATATGTACCATTCACTTTGCCCGTAAAAGCTTTTGTGGCTGTTTGCGGATTCGGTGTACCATCCGTCAGTGCTTGAGTCTCGATTCGAACATTGTTCTCATACAGCTCCAACGACGTTCCGTTCTCTCCCCAATACATACTCATCGTAATGGTGTAGTCCCCATCTCCATCCCAGTTGTCATGGGTCAGAACCGGCGTTCCTGGTACACCTGCAGCTGCTAACGCTGCTGACAGCGGCAACATGCTGAACAGGAGCATCACTGCGATACTAAACATGATCCATTTCTTTGGTTTCATTCCAATTACACTCTCCTATCCCTCTTTTAAAAATAGAATTATTGGAAAACTATTCCTACATGAGTGTAATCTTTATTTCATAGTATTACAATATGATTAATGAATGAAATATGTTTATTATTGTTAAATCCTATAACGGCCCTAATATCGCCAGTATTTCCCGTATATGATGACCCCTATTATATTCTAGTAAAAAAGCCTTCCTGCTGCTGTGTCCAGAAGCAAGAAGGCTTAATAGGAGTTCTTTATTTGATTAATGATGAAAATTGCACGAACTGCTATAAAAGGAATGATCGGCACGACCAGCAGATGTGATATGATTTATTCCCTGCTTGCTCCTGCTCGTTATACACTTTATTGATGTCGATTCAAGAAATCAACCATGGTGCTATACGCCTTCTTCTCGTTATCCCTCTTCGAGAAGCCATGTCCTTCGTCATCAAATACGAGATACTCAACATCGCGGCCTTTGGCACGAAGCGCCTCAACGATCTGATCCGACTCTTCCTTCACGACACGCGGGTCGTTGGCCCCCTGGATAACAAGCATTGGGTTCGTCATCGTATCCAGATACGTAATCGGCGAATCGGTAACAAAGCGTTCACGGTCGCGCTCAGGATCTCCTACCCAGCGATCCATCATCGGCTTCCAATGCTCCGGCACCGAGTTCACAAAGGTGAACAGATTGCTTACGCCGAAGATATCTACTGCAGCACGGAAATAGTCTGCATGACGGCCAGCCAGAAGCAGGGTCATGTAGCCGCCATAGCTTCCGCCAACGACAAACAGCTTCTCCCGACTGGAGATGCCTTGCTCAAACAGCCATTCCATTCCAGCAACACAGTCCTTGCGCGGACCCTCGCCCCAATCGCGCTCCACGAGCTTCACGAAGGAACTTCCATATCCTGTGCTGCCGCGGAAGTTCGGTGCAAAGATGTTATAGCCTTGTGCGAGGGTGTATTGGAACATCGCGCGGAAGAACTTGCGTTCTGCCGCTTGCGGACCGCCATGCGGCCAGAACACGGTATAACCATTGGCACACTCTGGCTTCGCACGGAAGAGCAGAGCCTCGATCTCCAGCCCATCAAAGGAAGGGTACGTAATAACTTCAGGATCCACGAGATCCTCCTTCGTCAAGCCAACAACGACGTTCTGAGTCAATCGGCCCCACGTTCCATTGCTGTAACGATAAATATTATACGGCTCAATGGCACTCCGTCCAAGCACATACAGCTGTCCAGACGGCATTGCAACCAGCTTCATCACGACATCGACCGGCAGCGCCATCGGCTCAAGCACGCCTTCATCCAACTGGAACTTATAGAGCTTATCCGCTACTCCCCGTTCCGTCGTCATGTACACCGTGCGGGAATCCTTATGCCATGCCAGGTCACTGATATCTTCCTTCTCGATCTTACAAATGGCTTTAAAAGCACCTGTGGAGATGCGGTACTCAGCCAGATAGTGAGTGTCTGCCTCATAATCGGTTACAAAAAGAATCGTGTCTTCATCAATGAACTTGACTCCACCTGCACGGTGCACTGTCTCTCTAGAAGGCGTTAGGCAACGATCCTCTTCACCTGAACGCTTCAATATCGCCAATTGATACGTATTGGAATAGGATTCTACATAGACATAGCTTGATTCATCAGGGCTGACGGCGGCCAAGGACGTTGTTGCCTCCTTACCCTCATTCAGCAATCGATTCTCTTGTGTTTTTAGATCATAAGCATGAGCATTCATGAACATCGGATTACCCTGAGAGGTTGTGTAATAAATACGTTCGCCGTCCTCTGACAAGTGGCTGAAGAATAATTTGTCCTTCTCTTCGGCTGGGATCAGCTTCTGGGGCTCGCCACCTTCCCATGGGAGTGCGTACATTTGTACATTTTCATCCCCCTCATGGTCAAACCCTGCCAGAATAAACTTCTGATTCGGATCCTGCTTAATATAGGCGGCCCGCTGATTGATATACGTCAAAGGATAAGGGTAACGCTGATCTCCCTGAAGGCTTAGCGCCCATAGATTGAACTTGCCGTTCAGGTTGCTGCTGAATACGAGACGCGATTCGTCTTTCGCTACATCAAAGTTGTCGATAATATAAGTTTCAAAATACTGATTCATGCTCGCTTTTGGAAATGTAATCATCATTCACCCTCCTAGATTTTCATACGATCGATAATCATCGAATATTACATTTGATAACCATCGAAATTAATGATAGTATAATATTACCTTTTAATCCATGTCAAGGAGATCATTTCATTATGCAATTGAAGCCCCTTTCGGATCGACTGCAAGTCGCCGTATCCCCTGTCTTCGAGCTGCTCGCGATGATGTTTCGTGTACATGCGCATGAGCATCTGCTGAAGCATCATACACGTGATATTAGCAGACAGCCGCTTGAACTCAATCATTGGGTGGAGCGCAAGCGGTCCATGATTCCAGAAGATGTCCGTAATGAGCTCGCGGTCTTTTTTGACTTCGAAAGCTATTTTGGACTTACGCTCATCTGGTTTGCTTGGAAGCACCAGGTACATGATTCGATCGACTCTCTAATGGAGAAGCTTCAGGATACGCCAAGCCAAGAATGGTTCCCCTTCCTTCTTCAAACCGGATACTTTGAACACAAAGATATCGATGATAACGATCCTGCTCAGGTTCATGCACTCATCGAGAACAGCAATCTGCCTGAGGCTGAGAAGTGGAAGGCAACCTATCTCTTTATTCATGCGGATCAAACAAAGCAAAGACTGATTCAGCTGCTCAAGGATTTCCATCCGTATGTAGCCGATGATCTTTATCAGTATATTCAACTTCAGGAGGGGCATGTCCAACTGCTCAAGAACTATATTGAAGAGCACGGCGAGGATGCCTTAATCAAGGTGTTTGAAACGATGCTTCAGATGGAACCTAAGGGGACAGGGCTGCTAAAGCTGGTACTTGCTCCAACTGCCTCATTCTATGATATTCATAGCTACAGTGAGCTTGATGATTGCATACTGCTTGTTTACGGCACAAAGAAGTTTGAAGCCTGCACCACACTCACAATGGACAAAGCACAGATCTTAAGTGCGTTCAAAATTCTTGCAGACGAGAAGCGCTTGGAGATCATTCGCCTTCTCCAGCAGGGGCCTCTGTATGGTTACGAGCTGGCACAACGGCTCCATTTATCGAATTCAACCGTCTCGCACCACTTGTCCTCTCTTGTTTCATTAGGGATTATCGAGGCGGTGCGCAAGGAAAACCGCATTTACTACGAGCATCGCGCAGATCAGATCGAGAAGCTGATGGAACAAATGCGAATTGCACTGATCGGCACATAGATCGTTTGATAGACTCGGCACAAACAAGTTGTTTCCAAGGTGTTAGTTGAACATACATACCCTCTCTTTCGGGACCATTTAATGATAAGTGATCGCGTATAGAGGCAGGTTTTATCGCCATAATAGTATTCAATGATGCTTAGGCAGCAGCGCTTATCCATTCTATATAATAAAAAACGAGCAACTGTTTATCAGTTGCTCGTTCGTCATGTTATGAAGATATACATACTCTATAGCCCAAGAATGAGCTCCTACTTTTACACCCAGCATTATTCTTCGTAACCTGTAGGATTTTATGTTCAATCAAAAAGCCCCTGCCCTACAGATTGCCCTGAATAACGAGCGCGATGATCATCACAATACCGCAGCTCATCGAAGCCTTAAGCGAGGCGTCCATCAGCGGCATATAAGCCTGTGAAGGATTCGTTGACTTCAAGCGTCCATAGACTTGATAGATCGGGATGATTGTGATCAGGGACAGCAGTCCATATACCGGAAGGATGCCAAGGATCACGCAAAGCACAACCGTACCGTAAGCCAGGAACATCAGCATGCGAGAGAAGCGAAGCGCTCGCTCTTCCCCCCATACGACGACGAGCGTATTTTTGCCAGTAGCCTTATCCGCCTGCCAGTGCAGGAAGTGATGGTTAAACAGCAAGAGCGTCGTCAGAATCCCAACAGGGAGTGACAGCAGGATCGCACGGTAGTCGAAATGACCCGTCTGCACATAATAGGAGCCGGCAATCGGAAGCACCCCGAAGGCCAACAAGATCGCGATCTCGCTGTAGCCCTTGCCTCGATAGCCATACTTAAGCGGCGGCGCCACATAGAAATAGGCAATCAGACCTCCGGACACAACAAAGGCCATAACCCACCAGCCGCTTAGCACACTAAGGAGCACGCCGCTCAATACAGCGATGAAGAGCAGCACCCATGTCCACACTGCAAAAGTTCGCATCGGCATTACACCATCTGACAGCATGCCGGAGTTCGTCGTGACAAGCCCCTCCTCGCTAGCCTCAACATCGACACCATTTTTATAATCCCATATATCGTTGATCATATTGGAAAATAAGTGGGCGCAAGCCGCACCTACTACTGTGATCACTAGCAGCATCGGGTGGAATTCTCCGTCCCAGACAAAAGCTGCAAGTGCGCCCAGCACAACCGGAACAAGCATGACGGGGATGACATAGAACCGAGATGCCTTGACGAATAATTTCAGCTTGTCCATTTCACTCGTATCTCCTCTCTACAACAAAATGTGACATATGTCACTATATAGATATAAGATGACATATGACGTTGAATCGGTCAATGGTTTCTCATTTCCTCTTTTTTCTCAAAATAAAAACAGTGAACCTATACGATGAGCGTATCATCGCCTCGTTCACTGCTTGGTATTGTTTCTACCTATAGCCACGGCTCTATCCTTGCGATGCGTTGAGCTTTTCTTCCCATTTCTCGAGCAGATCCTTCAATCTACGCTTGTACTTCATGCGCTCGGATTGATCTGTAATATATTCCTCATCAGGCTTCAGCTCTTCAAGCACTTGAAGCTCAAAAGCACTTTCCCCATACTGATCCCACTGCTTCTGCAGCTCCTTATTCATATGCGTTCCAAAGTCAAGGGTGAACTTCTCCTTATTCCACACCTGGTCCACATCCATGCTGCTTCCGAGCAAATAGTCCCCTGTTTCCTTGTTTACAATCTGATAAATTCCCATACGACGATGCGTCTTCGCATACTCGCGAGCCATCATCTTCAGCTCATCACGAGATTTCTTTGTCTTTGCCGGTTGCTCCATCATTTCGTCATCTCCTTATCTACCTTAGCCAATATTGGCTTCCGTCATCTTTGCGCTCCATAAACCCATACTCGATCAAATAGCGCCTTAACGTAACATAGTCATGATAGGCTGACTTTAGGATCTCATTGATTTCCTTCTCGCTGTACTTTTTGCCGCGCTCAAATCGATTCAGCAGCTGCTGGAGGATGACAAGCTTGCGCTTTTCCTTTTTCGGAAAAGACTCAATAGCACCGTTCATACCCTCTTGAAAATACTGCTTGAGAATCTTCTCCCTCTCCTCCTCCGTTACCGCGTAGCGTTCGTCTACACAAATAGCGGCTTGAGGAATCGGAACAAGCTTTGGGGCTTGCTGATTCTGTTCTTCCACAAGCTCCATCAAAGCAATAAACAGCTTCGCCTGCTTGAGCTTCTCACGCATTGTGAATCGATGGTTGCGGATGGTGGAGGCACTGCCGCCAAGCTCCCTAACGATTTCTGCATCCGGAATCCCTGCATAAAAGCGCGTCAACAGCTCCTTCTGTACATCTGACAGCCCGGTTCTCTTTTTATCAAGGCCGATCAAATAATGAAACATCGATTCATGCTCTACCTGAATATGAAGCTTCACCTTCTTCTTGGCTTCGTAGAACAAGCTTGGCTCCCCGTACGTATAGATGACGCCTTCTTCGTAGCATTGTCCACAAATAAGACAGACATGCTGCTCCGTGCCGGGATCGTAAAGATGGCCTTGCTTCAGTTCCTCTATCGTCGCACGCTGAAAAAGATCCGTAACATCATTTTTCATAAACGTTCACTCGTTTCGTTTGTTATTATACAAACATTATGCACTGTTGTTTTAAATATATCAAGCCCAATTGATTCCACATGCATGCTCGTCTTCTAATGATGAGGTGAAAAATACGCGATGTTATTGCCCGATCCATGTTAGTTGCGTCTAAGACGATATGAAGCATTAGGGTAAAAAAATAGCCCTACCACATGATCTCAAGATCAACGGTAAGGCTATTCGTCTAAGATTTAGATATGCCCTGCGATGAGAATAAAGCAGTTTCCTCACAAGGCATCCCCAATGATACTACACTAGGCTTGATCGGCAGAAAGCTCGCCGGCAGCCAAAGTATTCGTTAGCTATTTGCTCTTTTGTTGCGCTTAGCAAGCATCGGCAGAATCAAGCCAAGACCAAGCAGGATGAATGGAGTCACCACATTCAGAATCAACTGGAAATACCACTCGCTTGTGAATGCTTCGACTTTCGGGAACATCCCCATGATACAAGCAAACGCCGTGAACAAGAAGCACCAAAGTCCAATGCTGAACCCGAGCACTTTGTTTTTAATAAAGTAATACTCCGACTTGTACTTCTCAATCGCACGCATCAAGGCCATGAATGCAAGGAACACGAACAGATAGCGTAGCGGCATCACGATGGAGTTCAAGTCAAGCAGCCAGTTGAACAAGGAGTTCATCTCACCAATACCGAAGGCCGGAACCATGATGAGAATACCGACGAGAATCAATGTCAGCCAGTAACCGTTAACCGGTGTGCCTTTATCATTGGTTTTGAGCAAGGACTTCGGAATATGCGCTTCATCTGCATCCGCAAGCAATACTTTAAGCGGCGCATCAATCGAGAAGGCAAGCGCAGAGATCTGCGCAAGGGTGTTAGACAATGCATAGACAATCATCAGCACATTGCCAAGGCCGTAATATTCGCCAAGAATCTGGAAGGCATAGTATTGACCGTTCATCTTCAAATCAACAGGAATGTTGTGCGAATCGAACATAATGCCCATTGCATAGGAGCCAAGCAGCGCACAGACGGATACGAGAATGGCAAGCACGATCATACCGCGCGGGAACTCTCTTCCTGGGTTTAGCGTGTTGTTAACATAAGGCGAAATCTTTTCCGCCCCTCCTACTGCAAATACAAGCATGGACAAGGTCGTAAAGTACGCGAAGTTAAACTCCGGAATAAACGTCTTGAAGGTAATATTCTGCGTAGCAACTTCTGCTCCTGTGAAGGACGGAGCGGTTATAGCAAGCAGGATGTACAGCAAAGACATAATGAATACGCTGATCCCGGCAATGGTACCGATACGCTTCAAGGATGTAATCCCTCTTGAGGCAATCCACAAGAAGAAGACGAAAATAACAAGGGTAATAAGCTGCAGCCAGAAGGTGCTCATGGTCTTCGTCAAGTTCCCATTCCCCGTGAATGTCCAGCCAAGCGCAATCAGAATGGCCTGCGGCTTCTGTGCCAGATAAGGGATATGTACCACCCAATAAGTCCAAGCAGCCATGTAGGCAATGTCTTTGCCCATCGTTTCCTTAATCCAGCTGCTTACACCGCCTTTGCCGTATTTGAAGGCGGAGCCTAACTGGCCAACCATCAAAGCGTAAGGAACGAAGTACAAGGCTATGATAAGGATCCAAGAGGTAATAACCGTAAGCCCTTGGTTCGCATAGTTGTTGACAACGTTACCGAATCCCCATACGGAGACGAATGC
The DNA here is from genome assembly GCF_015558675.1 of Paenibacillus sp. 1001270B_150601_E10. GTDB lineage: Bacteria > Bacillota > Bacilli > Paenibacillales > Paenibacillaceae > Paenibacillus_B. The sequence goes on from NZ_JADMOL010000003.1 coordinate 305,594, forward strand.
CATAAGCGCAATGTTATACCATCGCAGCTTTTTTGCTTCTTTGTCACTCATATAACTCTAGCTCTCCTTTATTTAAATCCTCTATGGCGGCGTTTACACATGACGACACTTGGTCCGACATACGCGCAGTTAGCTTGTGATAACACGCACATAGACATTTCACTAGTATAATAAACCCTCACTGCCTATGCCTACTGGCAATTCCGGAAATTGTTCCAGTTTATTCAAATACCTGTTCTATCTTTAATGTGCTGGAAAAAATACCATCTGTATGGCAAAAAGAATGCCGAACACATAGAGGATAGGATGAACCTCGTTTCCTTTGCCATTAAACAGCTTCAAGAGCGGATACGTGATGAAGCCGATGGCGATTCCTGTTGCAATGCTTGACGTGAGCGGCATCATGATCATGATGGCGAACGCAGGGAAGGCTTCATCGAATTGCTTCCAGCGGACCCGTGCCAAACCCTCCATCATAAAGCAGCCCACGATGATCAGCGCAGGCGCTGTAATCGCAGATAAAGAAGAGATGCCTTCAATCAACGGCGAGAAGAAGAGCGCCAAGCAGAACAGGATGGAAATGACGAGCGTCGTTAATCCCGTGCGCCCTCCTGCAGCCACGCCAGCAGATGATTCCACATAGGCGGAGCATGGGGTCGTCCCCAACATGGAGCCCGCCGTGGTTGCAAGCGCATCGGCAAGCAGTGCTTGCTTCGCTCGAGGAAGCTTGCCATCCTGCATAATGCCAGCCTGTTCCGCTACGCCGATCATCGTTCCTGTTGTATCAAAAATCGCTACCAGCAAAAAGGCAAAAACAACCGTGTACAGCCCATGCTGAAAGACGCCTGCCACATCAAGGTCAAAGAATACGGGAGCAGCCGGCCACGACACAACGCCTGAGAATTTCAGCAGGCCCATGAAATAGCCTACAATTGCCGTGATGGCCATCCCAATAAACAACGCCCCCTTCAGGCCTCTAGACATGAGCACGAGCGTAAACAGCAGTCCGCCGATCGAGAGCACCGTGATCGGCTCACGCAGGTTGCCAAGCGTCACCATCGTCGATTCGTTGGCAACGACGAGCCCTGCATATTTCAGGCCAATGAAGGCGATGAACAAGCCAATTCCAGCCGTAATCCCATATTTCAAAGCAGGCGGAATCGAATCAATGAGCAGCTCCCGAAGCTTTGTAAAGGTCAGGAGCAAGAACAGGACGCCTGCTAGAAACACCGTACCGAAAGCGACCTGATAGCTGACGCCATGCGCGGCAACCACCGACGTAAAGTAGGCATTCATTCCCATGCCAGGCGCAATGGCAATGGGATGGTTGGCAAACAGCGCCATGCTTAGCGTGCCAATGATGGAAGCGAGTATGGTCGCCGTGAAGACTTGCTGGAATGGCACACCTGCTGCAGACAAGATCGCAGGATTCACAATAACAATATAGACCATCGTGAAAAAAGTGGTCATGCCTGCGGTAATCTCCGTTTGCACATTGGTGCCATTCTCTTTTAATTTGAACCATTTTTCGAGCATAAAAGAGGATTCTCCCCTTTCGATCAGCTTCATTCCCTAGTCAGGTGCAGATGAGAGATGATGCCTAATTGGTACATTCTAGGGCCATGTCCCTTTATTATGTGCAACTCTCTAAGCCTCATTCGCAGCTCGTAAAGATCCCGTAACGATATAACCCAAACGAAATGATAGTATGGAAGAGAATTGACTTCATACCGAGTTGTAACTATAATTGTTGCAACGAGGTGATCGAGATGAAGATCAGCAGCCGCTTCAGTGTTGCCGTCCATATTCTTTGTTTGCTGGGAATGAACCGGGGAGAGCATCAGACCTCGGAGTGGATTGCAGGAAGCGTGAATACGAATCCCGTCGTCATTCGAAGATTGATAGGAATGCTGAAGAAGGCCAACATGGTTCAAGTACGAGCAGGAACAGGTGGAGCGACGCTTATGAAGGAGCCTTCCAACATTACGCTGCTTGACGTCTACCAAGCGGTTGAAGTCGTGGGAGAAGGCGAGTTGTTCCATATGCACGAGAATCCGAATCCTGAATGCTTGATTGGTGCCAATATTCAGAACGTGCTTGAAGGCGTCCTAGGCCGTGCTCAAAGCGCAATGGAACGCGTGCTGGCCGGGATTACGATAGAGATGCTTATTGAGGATTTCAGAGAACGAACTCCACTCTCTTAATTTACATTAAAGTAAAACAGGGCTTTCCTCTCCTACGATGGAGAAGAAAGCCCTATTTGTATTGAAGAAATCAGGCAGCTGCTTTCTGCTGCTTATCTTTTCGGCGAAGTTTCATTAAGCTTTCATAGACGATCGGCACGATCACAAGCGTCAACAGCGTCGAGCTTGTGAGGCCGCCAATAACCGTAACGCCAAGGCCTTTGGAGATAAGGCCGCTGCCTTCCATTCCAATCGCAAGCGGGATCAATGCGCCAATCGTGGCGATCGCCGTCATCAGGATCGGACGAAGGCGAGTGGCGCCTGCTTCAAGCAGTGCTTCGCGCGTGGACCAGCCCTCGCTCTCCTTGTGTATAACGCGGTCGATCAAGACGATCGCATTCGTTACGACGATACCGATCAGCATCAAGGCCCCGATCATTGCGGAGATACTGATTGTCTCACCTGCAATCAAGAGGGCAACAATCGCTCCAATGACGGTAAATGGCAGGGAGAATAGGATCGCAAATGGCGCAAGTCCTCCGCCAAAGGTAATCACGAGAATCAGATACACGATGGCGATAGCCGCTAGCATTGCAATGCCAAGCTGCGTGAACGACTCTTGAATATCCTCCGTAACACCGCCCATCGAGATCTCCATTCCCGCAGGAACTTTAATGCTCTCGATCTCCTGGTTCACAACCTTGGATACATCAGCAACATTGCTTTCTGTGATTTCACCGCTAACTTGCAGCATGAGGCGTCCATCGCGACGTGTAATGGTATCGGAGGTTTGCCCCTTGTTCACATCCACAACATCCTTTACGGCCACCTGCTGCCCAAGCGGCGACATCAAGGTACGTGCAAGCAGGTCATCAATCTTGCTGTAAGTAGGCTCTTCCACTTGAACATACACATTCAGCTCTTTACCGTCATGCTTCACCGTCGTCAGCACAGGACGGCTGTGCTGCTGGCTGAGCGCCATGCCTACTTGTGCAGTTGTGAGCCCATATTGGCTGAGCTTCTCTTGATTAATCTTGAGCGTGTACTCATCATACGCTTCCGTCAAGCTGCTCTCTACATTTTTAAGACCCTCGATCTTGCTTAGACGAGATTCCAAGTCTTCTACGACTGGCTTCATCGCCTCTAGGTCCTGTCCAAATACTTGAACCTGAACCGAGCTTCCGCCAAAGCCGCCAGACATCATATCCATGCTGCCCCATTCGCCTTTTTCTGTCTGCTCTTGAAGCTCCTTAATGACTTGGTCTTTCTCTGTACTGAAATTTTCCGCACTGTCTTTATATTTAACAAAGAACAAGGCCTGATTGCTTTGCCCCATGCTTAGCGGATTGCTTCCCCCGAATGAATACTGGACCAGCTCCACATCCTTGCGGCCACGGAAAAATTCATCCGCAGAAGCCGTAATCTTCTCCACATCGGCTGTCGTCTGTCCCGGTGCCGGTTTAAAGGAGGCGATGACCATCTTCTCTTCGTCAGAAGGAAGGAAGCTCACACCAACCAGCGGCACGAGGAACAAGCTTCCTACAAGCAGGATAACCGCGATCAAGGAAGTGACTGCTTTATGATTTAAGCACCACTCCAAGAGACGTTTATATATTTTTCCTAATCGCGTTGGGTTGTCATCATGATGCATATGCTTCGATGCGATTCCCTTCTTGAACAGCGAATGTGCCATCATGGGCACAATCGTAATCGCCACGAGCAGGGAAGCAAGCAACGAGAACACAATCGTGAGCGCAAACGGCAAGAACATCTCCCCTACCATGCCCTTGACCAGACCTAGCGGAAGGAATACCGCAATGGTAACAATCGTGGAGGACATGATCGGAAGGAACATTTCCTTCGTCGCTTCCCGTATAAGATCCATCCCTTTCAAGGATTCCTTCTTCATGGATAAGCGGCGATAGATGTTCTCAACGACGACGATGGAATCATCGACAACTCGGCCGATCGCCACCGTCATAGCACCCAGAGTCATAATATTAAGCGTGATATCGAATTGCTTAAGCACAAGTACGCCAATAATCAAAGATAACGGAATGGACACGACTGAGATCAGCGTCATGCGCAGGTTGCGTAGGAACAGCATGATGATAACCATCGCAAACACAGCTCCGAAGATCGCCTTGCTAAGCATCGTTTGAACCGACTCTTCGATCGGCTCCCCTTGGTCAAAAGTAGAGACGAAGCGAATATCCGGATAACGGCTCTCGAACTCGCCCGCCAGATCCTTCGCTGCCTGCACGACTTCAACGGTATTGGCATCCGCTGCTTTTATGATTTGAAGGCTGATCGCATCTTTGCCGTTGGTACGCGAGATCGACTCAGCCTTGCCAATGACCTCAATCTTTGCCAGCTCGCCAAGCTTGACCGTTGGCAATTGAATGGAGGCGCCTGGCGGAATCGCTGCCCCGCCTTGTCCTTGGCCTGCTGCACCTTCTGCGCCTGCTCCCGGCGTCATTCCGGCGCTGCCGCCTCCCTGTGCCATGGCACCAGGGCTGTTTGCCCCATCGGGAGCACCCATTGAGGCGCCCGCTGCTCCTTGCGGAAGCGTAGGCGTATACGGGATCTGCAACGATTTCAACGCATCAATCGATGTCAGCTTGCCATCCACAAGAACGGATTGCTCCGTGTCGCCAAAAGTATATAATCCTAACGGGAACTTAAGATCCGAGCCTTTAATGATTCCCTGTACCGTATCTTGCGTCAAGCCGTACTGCTTCAGCTTCGCCTCATCAAAGGCAAGCTGCACCTCTTGGACATGCTGCCCAGTAATCTGAACCTGCGCTACGCCGTCCAAGCCTTCAAACTTCGGCAAAATCTCATCATTCACTTGCTTCGTTAAGGAAGCGAGCGATTGCTTCTCATCAGAAATGCCATAGGTCATGACTGGGAAGGCATTGAAGCTTAATCGAGATACTTGAGGGCTTTGAACGCCTTCTGGGAAGCTTTCGTCTGCCAGAACCTCCTTCACCTCATCAACAGCTTTATCCATATCGGTCTCAAAATCATATTCGATCTGAATCTGGGAGGCATTCTGGAAGGAAGAAGAACTCACCACATTCACGCCTGATAGATTCTGCACCTTCTGTTCGATCGGCTTCGTCACCTGATCGGCAACCTCTTGTGGTGTCGCACCCGGATATACCGTTGTTACGGTTACGAGCGGTGTCGTAATGTCCGGCAATGTCTCCATCTTCATGTTCAAGCCCGAATAGATACCAGCAGCTGTGACAATGATGGTCATGAGCCATACCGCAAATTTGTTATTCAATGTAAAACGAATGAGTCCATTCAACGCTTCTCTCCTCCTTAATCTCCTATCCAACTGGTCATTGACTGACCAGTCATAACAATCCATAATATACCTGATACGCCCAACCGGCGTCAACAACACCGTCAATGAATAATGTCACAATTATTTGACGACATTGTCTCTTCCTTGTCCTTCGTGCAAATGAAGTATAATGGAGGAATAAATAAAGAGAAAAATCGCTTGAACGAGTGATGGCCACACTGGAGCTTTACCAGGCTCCGCCTTCTGGATCTACCATACCGCGTGTGTGCAGCCTGTTGGTCCCTTCTTCGTTCAACCGATCTCATATCTAGGGGGATACCGATATGAAGGACAAGCAGCGCACAATCATTGAGCAGGCCATGAAGCTATTCGCGACTAAAGGTGTTACGTCAACGTCCATTCAAGAAATTGCAAGTGAAAGCGGCATTTCTAAAGGTGCTTTTTATTTGTATTTTGAATCCAAGGAAGCGCTGCTGCTTGCTATATTCAAGCACTACTACACTGAGATTCAAAGCCATATCGAGTCTCTTGAAAGCAAGGATCGAGATCCAAGAGAAACGTTTATTCTTCAGCTGCAATCACAATATGAGGAGATTACCAAGCACAAGGAATTCATCATCATGCATATCCGTGAAAATGCACTGCCATACAACGAGGACATGGCGGATATGATGGAGCTCATTCGCCGGGAAAACTGCGAATTTTTTGATAAGCATCTGAAAAAGCTGTATGGCGATCGCGTGCAGCATTATCACGCAGACCTGCTCGTTATGCTCCAGGGCATCATCCAAGCCTTTCTTCAGATGATGATTCTAGGACAACTGGCTTTGAATGCGCGCACAGTCGCTCAGTATACGCTGAATCGCTTGGACGATCTTGTAGCTGGTCTTGAACAGTCTCAAGAGGAGCCGCTGCTGCAAGACGATCAGCTTGCTGCGTTCATGTGCATCCCTACCATGGGTGAGAAGGATGGCTCCGACGAGAATAGTCTCAGCACTCTTATTAAAGCGCTGCAAGAGCTTCTTGCAGCGTTAACCGGCAACATAGATCAAGAACACGAACGTGTTACACTGGAAATTCTGGCTGAAGAGCTGAAGGCCGAGCAGCCTCGTATCCCGCTGATCGAGGGCATGCTTCATAATCTTTCCGATAAGCCGCAGTATGCCGATATCCTAAAGCGCATCCGGAAGCAGTTCAGGATGCAATGAACCCTAACTTTTGATGAAGCTCAAAAAGCGCCTGTGCTCCCACAGACGCTTTTTTTATGAGGATGGAGCAGGCACACGCCCTTTCACGATAAATCTCCAACTCAATCGATTGCTATTTATTTCTTTACTAGAGGCAGTAATGCCGATTACTTATTCTCAACATGAATGTTGATGACACCTGTCACATCCATGGTTACCTTAGCGCCGAACAATTCTTGGAGAGCATCCATGCCCACATAGAGCTTATGGTCCTTTTGCTCAGGAGCGGTCTTTAAGTTCACGAGCATGCGGTTCACGCCCGCTTCCTGCTTCCCTGCTTGCAAAGTAATGGTGCGTGCGCCTTGGCGAAGCACAAGATCATAATGCTCATCTTCGACAACGTTATATCCAAGCGCCTCGCCGATCATTTGAGCAGGCACCATTACCGTGTCGTGGGCTTCATATACATTGGCCTCGCGTGGATCGATGCCGTCGTTATTCACGACAAGCACGTAATGCAATGCTCCGTCCTGCGGAGTATCTGTTTCCGGCTTCTCTAGAGACGCGTTGTCTTCACTCACAACACCAATTACTCCCGTTACATCCACACCTGTCTTCACATTGAACAATGGGCCCAAATCCTCAAGATTGACGTATAGGGCATTGCCGATCATTTTAGGAGCTGCCTCCATGTTCACGATCATGCGGTTCACGCCTGCTGTCTTCTCGCCTTCATTCACTAATACCGTACGTACACCCTGACGTAGAACAAGGTCGGCAGCCTCATCATCTACTGTTTGATAGCCAAGCGCTTCAGCGATGGGTTGAATCGGCACCCAGATATGCTCCTCAGCTGCTACTCCCAACCAATCTCCTGTACCAAGTCCTTTATGGTTAACGGTAATGACGTAATGCTGCTCCCCATCTTGAGGCTTTTCCGTCTCTTGGTTGGATTGGCTTGTAATCGACAGCTTGCCGTTCGCAACATCCGCGTTAACCCCAACAAGATCTGTCAGAAAGGTAGAAGGCACATACATTTCATTGTCCTTCAAGACAGGAGCCTTGCCTAGCTCTCTAATCATTTTATTCAGTGTATAACGATCTTCCTTTGCCTTTACGGTAATTGTTTGGTTTTCCTTTATCATCTCAACGGACTTGCTCTCCTTGTTCCACTTGAGCTTATAACCAAGCTCCTCCATAACAGAGCGAACAGGAAGCATTACATGATGACCTTCAAGTGTAAATACACCTTTGACTTGCTTGCCATTCACATCGATTGAACCTGCTGCCTTATTCAGTACGTTTACAGCTTGTACTTGTGTTGGCGCAGGTGCTTGAGCAGCAAAAGTCGCTTGGGACCCCATCAATCCTAGTACGATCGCTAATGTCGTTGCTACCGATTTCTTCATATCACCGTTCATCCTCTCTTGATGTCTCTTTTTCGTTCTTTCCATGTAACACTATGTATCGCTATCATAAGCTGTTGTTCTTGCAGCAATGAAGCCATTGTTTTATGTTTGTCTCTTCCCTAAACGAGATCCCGTTATGAATTGTTGCAGCAAAGATTCATTTAGACCCGATCCATTATATTGAAGAATAAGGGAATGACATCCTCCTTCCTCAAGCAAGTATGATGCACTGATCGTAAGGGCATCTGCCAAACAAAAAAAGCCCTGTCTAAGAACAGGACTGTATCATAAGCGGCATACGGCTTTGCAGATATGTTTATGTATTTTCATAAAAAGCATCAGCTTACTTCTCCTAGAATGAAGCTGACGATTAGAATAACAAAGACCGCTGCGGTAATCGCGATATACAGCCAATCCTTCTCCTTTATGAACACAAGGATCGATACCGCTACACGAATGACTGGAGTTAGGATGAGCAGCAATAGACCCGCTGCCATGACCCCATAGGGCTTCAATTGAAGCACGCCGCGAACAACCGTGCTCAACGTGGTCGGATACATGTCTCCCGGATATCCACTTTGGCCCGTTATGACAAATAGAATAAGCCCACATACAATACCCCCACTGCTAATCAGCACGCTCACTCGGATGACTTTACTGACAAGCAGCTCTACATCCTCAATGCCTTTCATCCTTTGTACCCCCATCCCTGCCATATCATTTGGATGGCGATATAGAGAAGGATCGGAATAAACAGGCGGCGGATCGTCCTGCTCTTGAGTCGCTGCATCAGCCGTGCCCCTAAGGTCGCGCCGATCAATACACCCACCGCAACGGGAGCTGCAATCTTCGGATCGATATCCCCTCTTACGAAAAACAGCCCTGCGCTTGCCGCTGCCGTTACGCCCATCATGAAATTGCTGGTTGCGCTGGACACTTTAAGCGGCATCTTCATGAACATATCCATCGCCATGACTTTGAAGCTTCCGCTCCCGATACCAAGGAGACCAGACATCACGCCTGCCCCATACATGACGCTAAGGCCTGCATACACGTTGGATACCTGATACGAGACCTGCTTGTCCAGTGCCTTGTCATAGTAGGAGCCGTTCAAGCGAAGCTTCTCCGCCATCGGATGAGGCTTCACATTCGTCGGCAGCTCGGTGTTCACCTTTTTCAGCATATTAAGGGAAGAATACAAGAGCAGCAGACCAAAAATAATGTATAGCGCCTTTGCAGAAAGAAAACCTCCGACAAAAGCCCCCGTCACCGCACCCAGGGTTGTGCCAAGCTCAAGAAACATCGCTACCCGAATATTGGTCAGATGATCTCTTAAATAGGCTATAGCCGCTCCACTGGACGTCGCAATAACCGATATAATGCTAGAGCCGATTGCGTACTTGATATCAAGGCCGAACAGCAGCGTCAATGCGGGGGTTACGATAATGCCTCCGCCAAGGCCCAGCACCGCCCCTACTACACCGGCCACAACAGATATGAGCAGGATCATGAATGTAAAGCTGACCACACGCACTTCCCCCTTCTCTTAAGCAATCTTTGTTCCTTAAGATGCCAAGTTGGAGAGGAAATATGCCTGGCCTGTCCCGAGCCCGAAGCAGGTGGGTATTAATCCCATTGACTTGCATGTACGGCCTCGTTAAGATGTGTAAAACACCAATTGCATAACATCTCGTATATACTCGGAAATAAGGTCCGAACGTCTCTACCAAACTACCGTAAATAGTTTGACTACGAGTGTGGATTAGAAGCTAGAAAGAAGGTGCCTTGTGAATTGCACCTCTTTTCCTATACCCTTTAGTCCTGCTCAGTCAAGCTCTGGCCGTCGTGCCAGAGCTTTTCGTTTAGGTAGCCGACACGGTACAAAAGCTAATCATTGAACATGAACAAAAGGGGAGAGGAACATCATCATGAGATCAAACAAAGAACAACTGGAACGTGCCATTCGCGCAGCAAGCAAGCGTCAAGCTGCTGAGCTGGTTATTCGCAACGCCAAGATCGTTGACGTCTTTAATCTAGAGATCCTGTCAGGCGATGTCGCGATTACAGATGGACGTATCGTAGGGATCGGATCTTATGAGGGAGAACAGATAATCGATGCGGGCGGCAAATATTTGGCCCCTGCCTTCATAGATGCCCATGTCCACATTGAGTCTTCCATGGTCACTCCAGCAGAATTCGCTAGAGCGGTACTGCCGCATGGCGTCACGACTGTAATTACGGATCCCCATGAGATTGCCAATGTAAGCGGCGAACGGGGCATTCAATATATGCTCGATGCATCAGAGGAACTGCCTCTTGATGTGCGCGTCATGCTTCCTTCCTGCGTGCCGGCTACGCCTTTTGAGCATGCAGGTGCGGTGCTCGGGGCAGATAAGCTTAAGCCTTTTTACAACCATCCTCGCGTGCTTGGCCTAGCAGAGGTCATGGACTATCCATCCGTTGCAAATGGAGAGGACGATATGATGAACAAGCTTGTTGATGCCTCGCTTCATCGTGGGCAGATTGACGGCCACGGTGCTGGACTGGACGGAGAAGCTATTAATGTGTATCGCACGGCTGGAATCGTAACGGACCATGAATGCGTGAATGCGGAGGAAGCAAAGGAACGACTACGAAGAGGCATGTATCTTATGCTGCGCGAGGGGTCTGTCGCGAAGGATGTCAAAGCCTTGCTGCCAGCCGTTACCCCTCACAATGCACGTCGCTGCATGTTCTGTACCGATGACAAGCACTTGGATGAGCTGCTTGATGAGGGCAGCGTGGACCACAACGTTCGACTGGCGGTTGCAGAAGGACTCGATCCGCTGATGGCCATTCAGATGGCATCCTTGAATGCAGCAGAATGCTTTGGCATGAAGCATAAGGGCGCGGTAGCCCCAGGCTATGATGCTGATCTGCTTCTGCTGGACGACTTGGAGCAGCTTCATGTTCGCCAAGTGTATCGCTTGGGTGAATTGATTGCAGAGGATGGCAAGTATGTAGGGCCAGAGCTCCATATTGTTGCACCGCCGAAGGAGCTGCTTCAATCTGTAGTACTTCCACATCTTGAAGCTTCCGATCTTCATATTCCGTTAAAAGGGGAACATCGCGGGAACGGAATTGTTGAAGCATGCTGCCACGTGATTGGAATCATTCCGAACAGCTTAATCACCAAGCATCAGCTTGAATGGGTACAGGTAGAGCATGAACGCTTTGTACCATCTCTGTCCTCTGACCTATTAAAAATGGCGGTGCTTGAGCGTCATCATCACACCAATCATATCGGTCTCGGCATTGTTCATGGATTCGGGATGAAGCGTGGCGCCATTGCTTCGACAGTTGCCCATGATTCGCATAATCTTGTCGTCGCAGGGACGAATGATGAAGATATGCTGGTGGCGATCGAGGCCTTGAAGCAATCAGGAGGAGGTCTTGCCATTGCATGTGGCGGCAAGCTGCTCGCAACGGTCAACCTTACCATATCCGGCCTTCTATCTGCCGAGCGATATGAACGTGTGCTTGAGCAGTTGGACAAGCTGCATCAAGCCTTGAAGGAGATTGGCGTTTCCGAGGCGTTTCATCCATTCGTAACGTTATCCTTCTTGTGCCTGCCCGTTATCCCAGAGCTGAAGCTCACGGACATGGGGCTATTCGACTTCAGCACGTTCTCTCATATTCCGCTTCAAGTTGAAGAAGGAGAAAAGAAATAATTCGCCCACTATCCTGTTTCGAATCGATGATAAATGAACAGGCATATACACATAACCGCAAACGGCGTGGGATAACCATCGTCTTTGCGGTTTTTATGTTCACCTTATTCACGACCTATCCACTATTCACAGAGTTATCCTCGTTATGAACACCTCAAATCGAATAATAGCCTTCTTTTTGATTTAAAATATATTATTCACATGTGGATAATGAGATATTGCCCTGCTCTACCGATCTTGTCCACAAGTTATCACCTATTTTGCGCTCCAACGTTCATTCCATCCAAGCTCTATACAAACTGGCACTGCTCTCGTATGAATTAAGTCTCTTTCACACATGCTAAACGGAGCATACATTCATACCTTGTCCAACGCAGAACTCGAGGGGGAGCAGCATGAAGAATATATGGAACATTTATCGAACCGATCTGAAGAGAATTATGACCAACTTCCCGGCAGCCGTCATTATTGGCGGTCTTATCGTGCTCCCCTCTTTATATGCTTGGTTCAACATCGTAGCCTCATGGGATCCATACTCCAATACAAAAGGAATACAGATCGCCGTTGTGAATCAAGATGCAGGCACAACACTGATGGACCAGCCCATTAATGTAGGGAAAGAGATTATTGACGCTTTGAAAGACAACCATGACCTTGGCTGGACCTTCGTTGATGAAGAAGAAGCAATGCGAGGCGTAAAGCATGGCGATTACTATGCCAGCATCCTCATTCCAAAGGATATGTCTGCTCGAATCGGAACAATCTTATCGGCCAATCCCCAGAAGGCCATTATTGTCTATGTTGTTAATGAAAAAATCAATGCCATTGCACCTAAAATTACAGACAAAGGTGCGACGACCATCATTCAGCAGGTTAGCTCCCAGTTTGTGGAGACTGCGAATGGCACCATCTTTAACATCTTTCATGCTATTGGCCTTGAGATCGAGCAGAATCTCCCCTCCATCATAAAAGTGAGAGATCTGATTCTTAAGCTTGATCAGCACTTTCCAGAGTTAAGCCAATCGGTACAGGTGACCCTCGTCGATGTCGAGAAAGCGGGCAAAATGATCGCAGATGCAAAAAAAAGCCTTCCGATCGTGGCTGACGTTGCTCAAAAAGGGAAAGACGTTGCGTCAAAAGTATCGAATGTGCTGGGCTATGGGGAAAGTGGACTCCTCAGCATGGCGCCGCTTGTGAAGCAGGACCTTGCCAATGTATCAACAATTGCGGATTCGGTGCATCAAACTGCCGCTGCGCTACAATCAGCTGCGCAGGAGCCTTCTGCAGGCATTGCACTGCTGAGCCGAACGGAGCAGAGGCTTGCAGTCGCTTCAACGATCACGGACCGATTGATCGCATGGCATCAGAAGCTTCAGGCGTTCCTGCCTGCTGGACTTCTCAATCGTAAGCTCGAGCGATTGACCGCCATTCAGAAGCGGTTCAACAATCAGATGTCTATCATAGGGACACTTCGCAGTGCGCTCAAGAATGGAGAGGGTGCGGCACAGGATTTGCTTGATCGGCTGGACGCATCCGCTGTAGAGACGGCTTCGATTGCAGGTGAGCTTGCCGATCGATTCGATGCCGATATCGTCCCAGCGGTGCAGGATAAGCTTGCTAAAGCCAAGCATACCGCAGATCAGGTCACACAGGTATTGAATACAGGACTGCAGGATCTTCCTGATGTAAACAAGCTATTGGAGGACGCCTCCAAGGTGACGCCGATTGCAGGCAAGGAGCTTCGCCAGATTCAAACGGAGCTGCCCACCATTCAGCAGAAGATCCACAAGATCGCTAATGATATCAGGGATCTGGAAAGCAAGGGGAATATCAACGAGGTTCTCGATCTGCTGCTGCACGATGTGCAGAAGGAAAGCCAGTTTTTTGCCGAGCCTGTTCAGCTAAAGGAAAAGAAGCTGTATCCCATTCCAAACTACGGGTCAGCGATGACGCCTTTTTATACGATCCTGTCTTTATGGGTAGGGGCTTTATTGCTTGTCTCGCTATTGACGGTAGATGTTCATGAGGAAGGCGTATCGTACAAGGATCACGAGGTGTACTTTGGGCGCTACTTCACTTTTTTAACCTGCGCTCTTCTCCAGACTCTGTTCTGTACATTAGGAGATTTGTATATCCTGCGCACCTTTGCCGTAGACAAGCTGTGGTTCGTCCTGTTCGGCCTATACAGCAGCGCTGTTTTTATGCTGATCGTGTATTCACTCGTCTCCGTGTTCGGCAACGTAGGGAAAGCCATTGCCATCGTGATGCTTGTGCTCCAGGTGGCAGGCTCAGGAGGAACCTTTCCGATTCAACTGCTCCCTGCCTTTTTTCAAAGACTATATCCCTTTCTGCCGTTCAGCTATTCCATTAGCCTGCTCCGCGAGGCGACAGGCGGCATGCTGTGGGATATTGTTTATCGCGATCTTCTAAGGCTCTTCATCTTTGCTGCGCTTGCGATGCTGCTTGGACTTGTTCTCAAATCGCCGATCAACCGAGGGTCGGCCAAATTGGTTAAGCGGGCGCGCGAAAGTCATATTATTCATTAGCAACACTTATGGCAGTAAGAGAAAAAACCATATATAACAAACTTAACTCTTTAATAAGGGCAGCACGCTGTCGCGAGGCGCATTCAAAGGACATGGATATGCTCGGTTACTAGCGGAACGACCATAGGCAACTGAGCAAGCGCACATCTCATACCTCTAAGCGACTGCCCTTGTTAATATTGTTATGACAGCATCAAGTCGACATAGCAATTGCGTCCGTCAGACGTTACTTTACCCTTTGTAAGCTGCACACTCTCCGTGAACATCGGGCCATCCATACAGAAGGTATGGAATTCGCCATACTCCGCACAGCGATCTACCTGAGGGGGAAGCGTATCAAGCAGCTCGCTTGTGATCTCCTGTCCCAAATACGAAGCATCAAGCCTTGTCGTATCTACAGCAACAATGACGGTGCGATACCCAAGATCCAAGAATTGCTCCAGAATATGCTCTGGATGGTCGCCCCAGAGTGGGTAAATACCGGTAACTCCGTACTTCTCATTTAGTTGGTCTCTGTAGCTCTTTACATCCTCCAGATGGATGTCTCCGTACATCACACAATCAATCCCCTGCTCCTTCAAGCGCGAGTAGCACTTGCCCACCTGGCGATCGTAGTCAGCATAAGAATGCCCTCTCGGCTGGTACAGCCAAATGACCTCTAGCGGGAGCCGAAGTGCCTTCGCTTGTGCCTGCATGACCTCAAGTCGAATGCCATGAGCCGTTGATCGATGCGTATTGGCATTAAAGGTTGTCATTAACCCTACAGCCTCATACTGATCCCGATAGGCTTCATCATGCCGCAAGCGATACAAGGCAAGCGTAGCATCCTTTCCGCCTGAGGTCGCAATCATGACACGCTTTTTGGCATGCTGGTGTTTTCTAGGTTCCATATGATGATTTCTCTCCTTACAAGTTAGCGTCACGATTCACAATGCTAGGAGCCATTATATCATCACCAGCAGACAAGCAAAAAGGAATGCTCTGCAGTCGATCATTTCTAACCTGATCCTGCAACAGCATTCCTTTGCTTGTTTATAATGTGTTAGGCTCCACTCCTCCAATCCCGAGCAATACAGCCTAATGCTCCTTACGACCAGCAGAATGGTAAATTAGGCTGCGTCTTACTTTCGTCCCAAAAGCTCAGGAATGGTAACCAGCTCAATGCCTTGATCTCTCAGCTGCTTGATCATGCGAGGTAACGCCTCCACGGTACCTGTCAGATCCTCACCTGTTCCGCCAGCTCCATGCTGAAGCACGATCGATCCGGATCCGATATGACTCATGACATTGGAGACCACTTGATCGGCGTTGAGACCTTTCCAATCCAGCGAATCCACGTTCCAGTTGACGATTAACAATCCCTGGCTGGCCAGCCACTTTACTTGCTCTTCGCTTACGTTGCCATAAGGCGGGCGAATAATCGTCATCGTTTGACCGGTAATATCCTTAATTGTCTGCTGC
>NZ_JADMOL010000003.1:321415-337345 GCF_015558675.1 Paenibacillus sp. 1001270B_150601_E10
GTCTTATTCACTTCATCGCGGAACCTCTGGTCATTCAGCTTTGGCAAATTCGCATGGGAATAGGAGTGATTGCCAAGGATATGGCCTTCGCTCACAATGCGCTTGATAATATCAGGATTTGCCTCAGCTCGGTTGCCCACAGCGAAGAATGTGGCTTTGACATTGTGCTGCTTCAGGACATTCAGCACTTGAACGGTAAAGTATTTGTCCGGCACATCATCGAAGGTAAGCGCCACTCGGCGTGGAGAGGAAGGCCCCTGCAAAATAAAGTTCGAGCTATACTTCTCACGAATCTGAGCAAGGCTTAATGAGTTCGTCTGTCTTTTAGATGCTTCGCTTCCCCCAGCCAGATCAGGAGCCCCTGTAGAGAAGATTCGAACAGGGCCTTGGCCGTTGTTAGCTGCATGAGGACCTTGTGCATTATGGTTAGAGGCCTGTGAGCCGCATCCTGCTGCGAGGATGCTGATCAGCAGTGCCAGTACCGCCTTTTTGAACATAGTCAATGTACACACTCCTTATTAGGGTTCTAAGTAAGGTTAGCTTGTGTACTCTTAAGCCAAATTATCCTTTCCACAACAAAAGAAGGAGACCATTATGGCCTCCTTCTGTAAAAGGATTCAATTATACGGCCTCTGCGGCATCATCAGAGAATTGACTGTTGTACAGGTCGTTGTAGAAGCCGCCCTGATCCATCAATTCCTGGTGGGTTCCCTGCTCAATAACCGTACCTTTGTTCATCACCAGAATAAGATCGGCGTTCTTAATCGTGGAGAGACGGTGTGCAATTACGAAGCTTGTGCGTCCTTGCATGAGCTGCGTCATGGCCTTTTGAATAAATACCTCAGTACGCGTATCAACGCTGCTTGTAGCCTCATCCAGAATCAGAATCGCAGGATCTGCAAGAATCGCTCTTGCGATCGTAAGCAGCTGCTTCTGGCCTTGGGAAATATTCGACGCCTCTTCATTCAACACCGTATCATAGCCTTTCGGCAGCGTACGGATAAAGTGGTCGGCGTGAGCAGCTTTAGCTGCACGAATAATGTCCGCTTCAGAAGCATCCTTATTGCCATAAGCAATATTGTCACGGATCGTACCGTTAAAGAGCCACGTATCCTGAAGCACCATGCCGAACATCGTGCGAAGGTCGCTGCGCTTCATATCCATGATATTTACGCCGTCAATACGAATCGCGCCGCCATTGAGCTCATAGAAGCGCATAAGCAGGTTGATCAAGGTCGTCTTTCCGGCACCGGTCGGTCCAACGATCGCTACCGTCTGGCCCGGCTTCGCCTCAATGTTCATATCCTCCATCAAGAGCTCGCCCTCTTTGTATCCGAATTGAACATGGTCGAATACGACATGGCCTTGAGGGTATTTAATCGAAGCTGGACTTGCGGATTCTGGTACTTCCTCCTCTTCATCCAGCACTTCAAATACACGTTCAGCCGAAGCAATGGTGGACTGGATGATGTTCGCAATATTTGCGGTTTGCGCAATGGGCTGCGTAAATTGACGAGCGTATTGGATAAACGCCTGCACGTCCCCGATCGTAATTGTCTTGTTGGTCACAAAGATACCGCCAACGACACAGATCAATACGTAGCCTAGGTTTCCTACAAAGTTGATGAGAGGCATAATAATACCGGAAATAAACTGTGCTCGCCAGCCTGAATCGTACAAGCGATCATTGATCTTTTCAAACTCATCCAACGATTTTTGCTCATGATTGAAGGCTTTAACGATTTGATGACCTGTGTACATTTCTTCAACATGACCGTTCAGCTCACCAAGTGATTTTTGCTGCCCCATAAAGTGCTTTTGTGAGCGAGAAGCAACCATCTTCACCACGACACCACTGAGCGGCAGCGTCAGCATACAGATCAATGTCAGCCAAGGGCTGATCGTCAGCATCATAATGATAATGCCGACGAGCGTCACTACAGATGTAATGATCTGAGTCAAGCTTTGCTGCAAGGTGGTACTGATATTATCGATATCGTTCGTCACACGGCTTAGAATCTCCCCGTGTGTACGATTATCAAAGTATTTGAGCGGCAGTCGATTCAGCTTATCATTCACCTGCTGACGCATGTCGTACACAATCTTCTGCGCAACTCCAGCCATTAAGTACTGTTGAACGTAGGCAAAGAATGCACTGAAGATATACAAACCAACGAGCAATAACAAAATGCCATTAATATAGTCAAAGTCAATATGAGCGCCTGGCACCTTATTCATCATAGCCATTAACCCTTCAAACAATCGGGTCGTTGCCTTACCCATAATTTTCGGGCTGACAATCGAGAATACGGTGCTCAGGATCGCCATGATAAATACAACAAATAACGTTACGCGCTTTGGCTTCAAATATCCAAGCAGGCGCTTAAAGGTTCCTTTAAAGTCCTTCGCCTTGTCTCCCGGCATGGACATGCCGCCCATTGGGCCTCCCATGGGACCGCCGCCGCGTTTAGGTGCTTTATCTTTGTTACTCATGCGATCTCCTCCTCAGACAGCTGCGAAGACACAATCTCGCGGTAGACCTCACTTGTCTCAAGCAGCTCCTTATGCGTACCAATGGCAGCAATACGGCCTTCATCCATGACGATAATCTGATCGGCATCCATAACCGTGCTTACGCGCTGTGCCACGATAATGACTGTCGCTTCTGTCGTCTCGCCTTTCAACGCTTTGCGCAAGTTGGCATCGGTCTTGAAGTCGAGCGCCGAGAAGCTGTCATCGAAAATATAAACCTCAGGTCGACGTACCAATGCACGGGCGATAGATAAGCGCTGCTTTTGTCCGCCGGATACGTTCGTTCCCCCTTGAGATATTGGGGAATCAAAGCCGTCCTTCATCGATTCAATAAAGTCCGTCGCCTGCGCGATTGCCGCTGCATGGCGAATCTCTTCGTCTGTAGCATCTTCCTTGCCGTATCGAATATTATCCTTAATCGTACCTGTAAACAGCACTGCCTTCTGCGGTACAAGTCCAATCTTCTCGCGCAGCTGTTCCTGCGCCATATCTCGGATATCGATGCCATCGACCTTAATGCTGCCGCTATCGATATCATAGAAGCGCGGAATCAGGTTCAAGAGCGTAGATTTCCCTGCCCCTGTACCTCCGATGATCGCCGTCGTTTCACCTGGGCGGGCGGCAAAGGAGATGTCGGACAGCGCAGGCTCTTCTGCACCTGGGTAGCTGAAGGTTACACGGTCAAACTCCACATATCCGCGTAAACCCGTATCCTTCTTAGACTCAAGCTTGTCTGTAATCACCGGCTTCATATCAAGCACTTCATTCACACGCGCAGCCGACGCGGAAGCACGTGGAATCATCACGAACATCATCGATACCATAATCAAGGAGAACATAATTTGCATCGCATATTGGATAAATGCCATCATGTCGCCTACCATCAAATCCCCAGCATTAATTTGCTTTGCTCCAAAGTATACAATCGATATCGTTGCGAAGTTCATCGCAAACATCATAATCGGCATCAAGGAAGCCATAATGCGGTTGACTCGAACAGCTGTATCCGTCAAATCTTTATTGGCCGCTTGGAAACGTTCCTTTTCATCGTCCACTCGATTGAATGAACGGATAACACGAATCCCGATCAAGCTTTCACGAAGAACGAGATTCAGCTTATCCAATTTCTTCTGCATCGCTTTGAAGAGCGGAATTCCTTTGCGCGCAACCAAGAAGACAGCGAGCGCAAGCAGTGGAATAATGACAAGCAGGATCAGCGTCAGCTTCGCATCCTTTTCCACCGCCATAATAATCCCACCGATACACATCATCGGCGCCATGACCATCATGCGAAGGATCATCACCAAGACTTGCTGCACTTGTGTAATGTCGTTCGTGGTGCGCGTAATCAATGAAGCTGTACCGACTTCATCAAACTCTTGAAGCGAGAAGTGCTGCACGTGATTAAATACGCGTGAACGGAGCTGCTTGCCATAGCCTGTTGCGACTTTAGCTGACAAGTAGCTTGCCCCAATCATACATGCGGTACCAATCAAGGCAACCCCAAGCATGATAAGGCCAACACGCCAAATATAAGGCACATCGCCTTCTACAATTCCTGTATCTACGATCTTCGACATCAAATTCGGCAGATACAGATCGGATAAGGATTGAATAAATACGAGTAGAAGCACAAACACGATTGGCGCTCGGAAAGGCTTCAAGTAGCGGAACAACTTCAACATTCCTTTTCATCTCCTGTCTGATCATTCATTGCTAGTATGGAGCTTGCTTCCTCTCTGTACTCAGAAATCTTGCGCATAAGCAGAACCAATTGCAGGCTGTCAGCCTCACCGAGGTATTCCACCAGATGATTCAATTGCTTGCGAATGCTATCTACGGTCTCATCCGTAAACTTGCGTCCTTCTTCCGTTAGCGTTACTCTTATAACTCTACGGTCCACTCGATCAACATATCGATGAATGAAGTGCTTGTTCTCTAGCGGATTCAACATCTGTGTCACCGTTGGGGACGTTACCTGAAGAAGCTTGCTAATATCGGACACGCGCATATCCGGTTCCCCGAGATCTTCCTGTCTACGAAGATGAAGCAACAGCATCAAGTCGTTTTTCTTCTGACCATTTAATATTCGGCGATACCAGCCCGATCTGTGAATAAGCACAAGAGATTCCACCAGCTCGTTCGCTGTCGCCTGCAGCTCTACCATTACACTCACCTCAACTCCATTTCATAACTTGTTTATTAAATAGTTTTTCTAATAATTAAACACTATATTAATTAGGAATCTAATTATATACCTCTAAAAAACCTCGTGTCAAACACATAACCGAGCCAGATTTTTCACATCTTTTTCCCGTGCCTCAGCATAAAAGGACCCCTTCACGACGAAGGGGCCCTCTGTTCAGCTTCACTCGTTAGTGAAGCTTTTGATATATTTTTTCCACGGCATCAACCGTCCGATATTTAGACACTTCTTCCGCATACAGCATGGATTCATTGCTGCCAAGTCCCACATAGCCGTTCACGCTCAAGCTCTCATGGAACAGCTGGTGCACATGCTGCTGCAGCCTGTCATCGAAGTAAATCATGACGTTGCGGCATATAATGAGGTGAAATTCATTGAACGATCGATCCATCACGAGATTATGCTGGAAAAAGAGAATGCGCTGCATCAGCTCACGGTTAAAAATGGCCTCGCTCTCCGTAGTCGTGTAATATTTGGAGAACTCCATTATCCCGCCGGCTTGCAAATAATTTTTTGTATAGCTCTGCATGGACGAAAGTCGATAGGCTCCCTTGCGCGCTACATTCAGCGCTTCCTCGTTCATATCGGTGGCATAGATCTTTACTTTGTCTCCAAGACCCTCTTCCTCAAGCAGGATCGCCATGGATATGGGCTCCTCGCCTGTCGAGCAGCCCGCATGCCAAATTCGGATCTCCGGCAGCTTACGAAGCTCAGGCACGATTTTTTTCCTAAGTGCGAGGAAGAACGAGGGATCTCGGAACATTTCCGTAACACGGATCGATAAGTCCTGAAGCAGCCGATCAACCGCCTCTGGATCGAATAGGATTCGCTCAAGCAGCGCGGTGATGGAAGGCACCTTCTCACGGTTCATCCGATATTGAAGCCGCCTTCTGATCGAAGACCTTGCATAATGGCGAAAGTCATATCCGTATCTACGGTACAAGCCGTCAAGAAGCAAATCGATCTCTAGCTCCGTTATCTCTTCAGCATCAGCAGCATTCAAGCTTTCATACCGATTTGTCATGTTATGATGTTCCATCCCTGTACCTTTTCTTATTTACTCAGCCATACTCTCATCAGAGAGAACAGCTGGTTCAAATTAATCGGCTTGCTAATATAATCAGACGCACCGACCTCCAGGCAGCGCTCTCGGTCCTGCTTCATCGCTTTCGCCGTCAATGCAATAATCGGCAGCTTCTCGTAATCCGGCATGCCTCTGATCTCTTGAATCGTATCATACCCATCCATAACCGGCATCATGATATCCATGAGCACGAGGTTAATATCAGGATGCTTCTCAAGCTCGCTCAGCCCCTCCTCGCCATCATGAGCAGCAATCACCTCAACGCCTTCCTTCTCAAGGATGTTCATCAGGGCAAATACGTTACGAATATCATCATCGACGACAAGCACTTTTTTGCCTTCGAACGGTCTGGATTTTGTCTCCTCTTCCTCTGGTGTCTCCGATTCTGAGGACAACGGTTCTTTGGACTCCGTAAACATCGACTCAGGACGCTCGATTCGAATCGTCTCGCTAGTTGCCGCTGCTTGAAGGAGGACCTGATCCGATTCCGTTACCGATTCCCCCTTAGGCGGCAATGAAGGGATAATCACCGTAAAGGTGCTTCCCACACCCACCTCGCTCTCAAGGAAGACCTTTCCGCCAAGTAGGCGTGACAGCTCCCTACAAATCGATAAGCCAAGCCCTGTTCCGCCATACTTGCGGCTCGTACGGCCATCCGCTTGCTGGAAAGCTTCAAATATAATGGATTGCTTGTCTGCCGCAATTCCGATGCCTGTATCTTGAACGGAGATCGCAAGCCATTGATGATCTGAAGGATGCTGATGAATATCCACATGTGCAAGCATGTCCTGCTTTGGCTTCGAGATTCGAAGCGTAACCGATCCATGCTCCGTAAATTTAAAAGCATTGGACAGGAGATTGCGCACAATCTGATGGAGACGCTGTTCATCTGTATAGAATATATCGGCGAGCGATTCATCCCGCTCGACATGGAATTCAAGATCCTTCTGCTCTGCCACTTGATCGAATTGAAGCTTCATTTGCATGGGAAGCTCGGATAGATTCATCGCATCAATGACGACATCGAGCTTACCGGCTTCTACCTTGGACAGATCGAGTATGTCATTAATTAGATTGAGTAAATCTTTTCCTGCGGTATAGATGACACGGGCGTATTCCTCTTCCTCGTGAGACAGGCGCCCTTCACCATTCTCAGCCAGCATTTGCGATAGAATCAGCATGCTGTTGAGCGGCGTGCGCAGCTCATGAGACATATTCGCAAGGAATTCCGACTTGTACTGCGAGCTTTGCTCTAGCTTCATCGCATACTGCTCCAGCTCAATTCGAATTTGGTTAAGCTCATTCGACTTCTGTAGAGCATTGCGATTCTGCTCTTCAAGCTGTTCGTTGGTCATGCGAAGCTCTTCTTGCTGCATTTGAAGCTCTTCAGACTGGGTCTGAAGCTCCTCTGTCATCGTCTGGGATTCAAGCAGCAGGCGCTCGATCTCCATCCGATTCTCAACCGTGTTCAACATCGTACCGAACGGCTCAATGACATCTCGGATGATGCTGCGATGCTTCTGCTCGAATGCGCCAAGGCTCGCAAGCTCAAGCACAGCGATGACTCTTCCTTTATATTTGACTGGCGCTATAAATAAGTTTCGAGGCTTAATCTTGCTAATGCTTGATGTGATGCTTACATGTTCAATCGGGACATCCTTGAGTTCCATGACCTTGCCATCAAGCGCACTTTGGCCAACCAGGCCCTCCCCTAGAGCGATGCGATCTTCTCCGGCTTCCCCTCCTTCTGCCGCATAGCAAGCGAACCTCACAAGCACCGTATCCGTACCCTTGTCTTCGGTAACATAGAACACGCCATAAGAAGCTCCAAGCGTCTCCGCAAGCTTGCTGATAAATTGCTGCACCAGCTCTTTCGAATGGTCGATATCCTGACAGCTGCGAAGCACCTCTGATGATGCGGTCTTGACCCAGTAGTCTTCCGCGTGCATGTCGATGAGCTGATTCGTGGCGTTAGCAAGCTCTGCGACCTCATCCTTGGATCGTACCTGAACCCGCTTCGAGTAATCGCCGCTTGCTGCAGCGATAGATTGGATCATCATCGTGACATCGCGAAGCGTGCGAACGACCGATTTGGAGATATACCATGCGAGCAAAACGGCAAGAGCAGCTAGGAATACGAACTGACCATACAAGACCAGCTTCAGAATACTCCCCTGCTTCTCCATCTCCTGCACACGACTATTGGCTAGATCGCGTTCAAATTCTCTAAACGCGCTAAGATCATTTCGAATTTTATCCATGTACTGCTTTCCGATATCATCATTAAAAAATTTTATAATTTCGAGATTTTCTCCGTTCCGCTTCATTTCGATGACAGGGTCACCGGCTTCCTTGATCCAGTTGCCGATATAGGTATTAATTCGTTCCAAACGCTCCACTTCAAGCGGACTATCCTTTACAAGCTCCATGAGCTTCATATAGTCCTCTTCATAGGAGGATCTACCTGCTTGGTACGGCTCCAAATAAGTTGGATTGCCTGTAATGACATATCCCCGCTGGCCCGTCTCCATATCAAGCAAATGAGTTTCTAATTGGTTTGCCAGGTCACTCGCTCCGACCACACGATCTGCGACAAAGCGCACTTCTCTTTCGATCGTATCAATCTGGGACGTTACGCCGATCATCGATATGAGCAAACATGCCAACAGAAGCATGTATCCTATGATAATCTTCATCCTGATATTAAGCCGACTCATGTTCCCCCTCTTTCCTACTGTAAATTAACCTTCGTTTATTTCACTAACCATCACAAACAATAATTGTTATTCATTATTATAAGTTACTTATATAAACTTTGGGTAGCTTTCAAACGGTTACATTAGTACACAACCGCAAAGAACCCACCTGTAACCGAATAATTCGAATAGGTCAATCTTTCCTTCCAATGGTTCCCTTGGTACAATACTGTATGGCATCAATGACATACGGAGGAGAACCCATTATGCACCTGCTGCATCGATTCAAGTCGGAGATCAAGGATTGGCATCCTAATATTCGATTGTTTTTCCTGTCGAATCTGCTGTATCAGTTCGGAAGCGGCATGTTCACCGTGCTTTACAACTTATATATTCAATCACTTGGCTATAACCAAGAGATGAATGGATCGATTGTCAGCATTCAGTCACTGGCAACGGCCCTTATGTTTATCCCCATTGGCCTGATGGGCGATCGCTTCAGCCGCAAGCATATTTTGATTGTGGGAGCCATGATGACGGGCCTGTTCTTTACTGGGCGATCCTTTGTTACATCCGAGGGGGCGCTGCAGCTATTCGCGATAGGCTCTGGCCTTTTTATATCCTTTTACCAAGTTATCGCTATCCCCTTCCTTGCGGCCAACACGCGTATTGACCAGCGGCTTCGCTTGTTCAGCTACCATGCTTCGATGGTGCTGGCGGCGCAGGTCATCGGAAGCATCGGAGGCGGCATGTGGGCGGATTGGATGCAGCAATGGGGATTTGAGAAGATTACCAGCTTGCAGACCTCGCTTATGATCGGTGGTATCGCAACATTGGTGTCCTTTATCCCATTGTTGTTTGTTAAGGACAGCAAGCAAGATGTTGTAGCAGCAAAGACGTCTCTTTCTAACTCGTCTGCTTCTAACGTAAATGAGAAGCATACGGCAGCAGCCGCACAAGGCAGCGGCCAAGAATCACGAGAGTCAAAGCGACGGGATGTCGTGCTGATTGCAAAATTCACCTTTGCACAGGTGCTGATCGGCTTAGGGTCTGGTCTTGTCGTGCCTTACTTGAACCTCTACTTTACCGATCGATTTGAAATATCCCTTACAGGAGTAGGCTTCCTTGTTTCTTTAGGACAGGTGATGACCATTATATCGATGCTTATAGGTCCATCGTTAGCAGCTAAAGTAGGGCAAGTGCGCGCTGTGTTCTTCTTTCAGCTCTTGTCGCTGCCGTTCTTGCTGCTCACTGGCTTTACAACCTTATTTGTCGTCGCAGCCATCAGCTTCTTGTTCCGACAAGCTTTGATGAATGCAGCGAATCCGATACAATCGGCTCTTATGGTGGAACGAGTATCCGATAAGCGGAGAGGCATTGCCAATTCCTGTACCCAGACGGCCTTTATGCTGGGCTGGGCCAGCATGGGCACGGTCCAATCCGGTCTCATTACGACATATGGAACCTATTGGGGCTATGCCATAACCTTTACGATTACGGGAATGCTTTATGTAACCGCTGCCGTCTGCTACTATTACATGTTTCGCGACATTCAACGTAAAGAAAAGCCGGCACATTCACCCTCCATGTCGTAAAGTTTGATAAGTTGTCATTTGCAAAACCATTTTGGACACGATATGCTAAGAGGGTTTTGGTTCAAATGGGAGGTGATACGATGAGTTCGTGGAAAAATTATATTGTTCGCTGGACACCTGCCCGTGTTCTGGTTACAGGCTTTGTCGCACTTATTGCCATTGGCATGGCGCTGTTGAAGCTGCCGATTGCCGTACACGATGGTGTGCAGCTGAGTTGGGTGGATGCCCTATTTACCGCGACCTCAGCGTTATGCGTTACGGGGTTAACCGTAGTGGATACCCAAATGACGTATACGATGTTTGGCGAGTGTGTCATCATGACGCTCGTTCAAATTGGTGGTATCGGCTTTATGACCGTAGCGACCATGTTCTATCTTATGATTGGAAAACGAATCTCCTTGAAGGAGCGCCTGATCCTCCAGGAGTCGATGAATACGAACAGCATGGAGGGCATTGTCCGGACGATTCGAAGAGTAATATACTTTGTAGCCATCATACAGCTTGGCGCTACGCTTCTGCTTACGCTGCACTGGCTCCCTGAGATGTCTTGGAAGCAGGCTCTTTATTACGGACTATTCCATAGCGTGTCATTATTCAACAATGGCGGCTTCGACTTGTTCGGCAACAGCTTCCAGGCCTATGCAGACGATACGCTCTTTAATCTGATTGCCTTTTTCCTTGTTATATCAGGAGGTTTAGGCTTCATCGTACTTGCTGAATTGTACGAGTATCGGGAAAAACGAAGACTATCGCTGCATTCTAAAGTTGTGCTGTCCATGACAGGCATCTTGATTCTTGTCGGCTCTATCTTCATCTTTATTTTTGAATATACAAATCCGAATACAATGCAGCCGCTTAGCTTTACCGGCAAGGTCTATGCGTCGATGTTCCAGTCGATCTCAACGCGCTCCTCTGGGACAAGTACCGTGGATATCTCAGAGCTTAGACAGGTCACACAGTTCTTTATGATTATCCTGATGTTTATTGGCGGTTCTCCTGGCTCCACTGGCGGCGGAATCAAGACAACGACGTTTGCAATCCTGATTTGTGCCGTTATTGCCATGCTTCGCGGACAGGAAGACGCTGTGCTGTTCCGCACACGCTTGTCCAAGGATCAGATTCTAAAGGCGCTAACGATCATCTTCCTTGCGCTGATTATGGTCTTGTCCGTCTCCATGCTGCTTGCCATGACGGAGGATCAGCCGTTCCTCAATATCTTATTCGATACGACCTCGGCCGTGGCCACAGTAGGCCTGACCATGGGAATGACCGTTGAGCTGTCTGATTTCGGCAAGCTGGTGTTCTGTCTTGCCATGTTTATTGGACGGGTCGGTCCACTTACACTTGCTTATGCCATGAACCGCAGAAGCACACGGTCTCGCTTCCGCTACCCAGAAGGCAAGATCATGATCGGTTAAACCTTGCAACATGAAAAACGTAAGCCCTTTGATGGCTTACGTTTTTTTGCCGTTAGGCTAACTTGGATTCTCTAGGAAATTATATCGCATGGTAGCGAGTGTCTTCTCCCGGCAAGACATATCGCTTATGTTCTCTTCTGTCGGTTCTCATGATGTCTTTTTTACCCTGCCTAGGTGTGTATAGTCTGCTTGCGCGAATCATTCCCGTTGCATACGCACTATTTTTTACATAAAACAACTGCTTGTAACAACCTCGACTCTTTCTGTATGCAAGGTATAGCGGCAGTTTTATCTAAAAAATAGATGGTTGGTTGTAGACCCTTCAGTAGTACGTTGAGGTACACTTTAACGGTTTGAGTTTGAGCAGCCTTAGGCATATCGTATCCGCTGTATTCAATTGGAATAACGTATGAAGTTCGAACCAAGCCATGTTTCTCGGCACCGTATCCATAGGCGGCGTAGACAGCTTAGGCAGTACAACTTGATGCTTAACCGTTAACTTGCGAGATGCTGGCGAATAATTCGGCTGAAGCTGGTCGTTTAATAGCTGGTATACCGAATGATTAGAGGGAATCGGCCCTTGATTCACTCTTGCAATAGGCACAAACACTGTGTACAAGAAGGCAATGACGAGTATGATGCTGATCGACTTTTTATGCGGTTTGAACGTTACCGTCATTCTCTCACCCCTCGTATTATCTGTTGTGAATGTCCATTGCGTTTACATTACGATGATCGCTTCACTCTATATTTTTTAGGAAGAAGTTGCTTTTGCCTCTGTTTTCTTCTTCGATCGCTGTTCCCAGCGGAAAATGGAATTCAGGAATCGGTACACATGCTTGGATTCCTTCGTTAAGATTGGCCCCAGTATAGCGAGAATGAGTACATACAAAGCGGCAAATGGCTGAAGCAATTGCATGAGTCCGCCTGCTTTACCGAGATTCGCCAAGATAATGGAGAACTCGCCGCGCGATACGATCGTAAGACCGATATTAGATGATGCTTTGTGTGACAATCCTGCGCTGCGTCCAGCAAGCATCCCGGCAAGGAAGTTCCCGAACAACGTAATCGCGACAGCTCCAATGGACAGCCAGAACGCATCCAACAGCTCAAAGGGATTGATGGTCAGTCCGAAGCTGAAGAAGAACAAGGCGCCAAAGAAGTCACGGAACGGCAGAATCAAGTGCTCAATACGCTTCATATGATCCGTTTCTGCCAGCACCAATCCGACAAGCAAAGCGCCAATCGCTTCGGCCACATGGATCGTCTCCGAGAAGCCTGCAACAATGAACAGCGTTGCAAATACGGCAAGCAGGAATAATTCATTGGAACGGATATTGAATACCTTATTCAGAAGCGGCGTTGCGAGTCGTCCAAGTATAATGAACAGCAGCATGAATCCGAGTGCAACACCAGCGGATAGAATAACGCCTCCGATCGAGCTTGCTCCACTTAGAACAAGTCCAGACAATACAGAGATGTACACCGCCAAGAAAATATCCTCGAACATGATGATCCCTAGGATCATCTCGGTCTCCGCATTCGCGGTCCGCTTTAGATCGATCAGTACCTTCGCTACAATGGCACTGGATGAAATACTCGTGATGCCTGCCAAGACAAGCACCTCTTGGAAAGGAAGTCCTGCCAAGAAGCCGTACAGCAGCCCTAACGTAAAGTTAATGGCGATATAGATGGTTCCACCGATTGCAATCGATTTCCCCGCCTTAATCAATCGACCTACGGAGAATTCCAGTCCCAAGTAGAAGAGAAGGAATAGAACCCCCATTCTGCCTAGAAGCTCGATTAGCTCTCCACTCTCAATAAATCGGAAGTCAAAGTTTCCAAACTTAGGAGCATGAGGGCCTACAATCATTCCGACAAGGATATAAAACGGAATGACGGAGAATCGAAGCTTCGAGGACAAGAGACCGGCAAGGGCGACAAGTCCAACCGCCAACCCCAGCTCAAGTACAACATGATCCATTTGCTTTAACCCCCAGTTGTTAAAATGTTTTTCAGCGTCTTCAATTGTGGTCTCTCACCCGCAACGACAAGCATCGTTCCTTCCTTAAAGGCATAGTCAGGTCCCGGATTGATTGTCTTGCTTCCATCCTGCTCGATCACCGCAATAATCGCTGCTCCTGTCTTACGACGAACATCAAGCCCACCGATAGTGCAGCCAGCGCATGAGGAACCTGTCTCAATCTTGAACCATTCGATGATCAGATCATCAAGCGCAACCTCGATATTCTCAAGCGCCTTCGGTTTATAGGACAAGCCGCCTACGATACCTGCAATCTGCCTTGCCTCATCGTCGTCCAAGGACACCATGGACACGCTCTCATCAAGATCGTCATAATCGAAATGGAAGAGCTCGCGACGACCATCGTCATGGATGATGATCACCAATTTGTCTCCGCTTTTCGTGATGATTTGAAACTTTCGGCCGATTCCCGGCAGATCCGTTTCTTTGATTTGAGTCATTACATCTACCTCCATAAATGTTTTCACGGAAATATTATAACATAAAAACGGGCGAACCTGAGATTTCACCTCCTAGTCTATGAAATTGTACTATTTTTTACACAAAATCACCCCAATTCAAACTTTTTTGTCTGAATTAGGGTGATTTAGATGCTTGATCTTTTAGGATGGAACTGCTGCTGATTTGGAGCTTTTCACCTCATACAAGGCGTGAGTGGAATCGATAATATGATCTGGCTTCGGCTTCCCGCGGCTTGCGCGATGTCCGGCGATATGGGCTTCGCTCGTCTCCCACTTCTTCCAAGCTTCTTCAGACTCCCAGCGAATCAGCACGACGACCTCTTCATCTCCGCGGCGAACCTTTTTCACAAGCACGCTCAAATCGATAAAGCCCTCGGATTGCTCAATGATTCCAGGTCCAGAGAAGCGGTCCACAACCAGTTGGGACGTCCCTTCTTTAACCGTGATCGTCTTCGTTTCAATAAACATTGCGACACACTCCTTACTTCGAATAATTGCCGTTATTCTCAGTCTATTGATAAAGATTATCATTGTCAATTTAATATTGGAAATGTCAGCACTTCCGTTTGACCGAAAATAGCTGCTTTCAAGCTCGACCTCTAATAAACTCCTTCAATAATTAGTTAATCGATAAAGTAACAAATATGAGCTTTGCACAATCACACTTCTCTATGTATTTACCATACCTAACAACTGAATGGAATCATTTTTCTTTCCAATCAATCTGTTTCGTACATTTCGATCATTGACAGCGATTCCGTTGGCATATACATTTGAATAAAGTTATCGTTTACTTAATAAAAAAGGAGGTGCAACATGAAGAATCTCGCTCAGGAGGTCTATAAGGAATTAACTGACCATATTCTTCCCTACTGGAGCAAATTGAAGGATGTTCAGCATGGCGGCTTCTACGGAGCGGTCGATGCCTCGCTTAAGATATACCCTCAAGCTAACAAGGGCGGAATCGCCATCTGCCGCTTATTGTGGACCTTCTCCGCGGCTTACCGAGTGATTCAAGATCCAAGCTATCGCGAGCTGGCGGAGCATGCTTACCTCTTCCTAAGAGATCATGTGCTTGATCACCAATATGGCGGCCTGTATTGGATGGTTGATGCTGAGGGACAGCCTGTGGATACGCGAAAGCATGTCTACACACAATCATTTGGCGTTTATGCGTTAAGCGAGTATTACCGAGCCACCGGGGACTCGGAAGCGCTGGAATATGCCAAGCAGCTGTTTATGCTGATGGAGGATAAGGGGTACGATGCTGAGCATAGCGCCTATAAAGAGGAGTTCAATCGGGCCTGGCATGAACAGCCAAATGAGATGCTGAGTGAAAACGGCGTTCTAGCGGAGATCACCATGAATACCCATATACATGTGCTTGAGGGCTATACCAATCTGTATGCGGCGTGGCCCGACTCAGCGCTGAGGAACGCTCTTGGACGGCTCCTTGATCAACTGTACCATCATATCTACGACAAGGAAACGAAGTTTCTTGGCGTGTTTTTCGATAAGGAGTGGAACTCGCTCCTTGATCTCCGATCATTCGGTCACGACATCGAAGCGAGCTGGCTTATCGACCGCGCGATGAAGACCATCGGGATGGAGAAGCCTGAGCATATGCAGATGGTCATTGATATCGCCTATAATATTGCACGTCATGCGATTCAGGAGGATGGATCGCTTGTGAATGAGCAAGAAGGCGATCATATCGACCGTGCTCGCATCTGGTGGGTACAGGCAGAAGCGATCGTGGGCTTCTATAACGCCTATGAACGAACAAAGGACGCCAACTTCCTGCCGATCGTCGAAGGATTGTGGCGTTATACCAAGCAGCACCTGATCGATGCCCGCGAGGGAGGAGAATGGTTCTGGTCGGTGGATGAGCAGG
>NZ_JADMOL010000003.1:337391-343238 GCF_015558675.1 Paenibacillus sp. 1001270B_150601_E10
GGAATCAGCGGACCTTGGAAATGTCCGTACCATAATGGGCGCATGTGCCTAGAAATCATGGAGAGGGTGGAAACGGCATGATTCATAAACAATACTACGCGCTTCTAGAACAGCAGGAAGCACTCCTTACAAAGCCTAACGTTAAAAAAGCAGACTTTTATAACGGCATTTATGATCGGTACGAGAATCCTGTTATTACTAGACACCATGTTCCCATTCACTGGAGATTCGATCTGGATCAGAAGCATAACCCTTACTTCATGGAGCGCCTTGGCTTAAATGCAACCTTGAACCCTGGCGCCATCTACCATGAGGGACGCTACTATCTGGTTGTGCGCACGGAAGGCGTCGATCGCAAATCGTTCTTTGCCCTTGCGGTGTCGGACAATGGCATCGACAACTTCCATTTTATTGACAAGCCGCTGACATGGGAAGACATCGATGCTGACGAGACCAATATGTATGATATGCGGCTCGTGAAGCACGAGGATGGCTGGATCTATGGCATCTATTGCTCGGAGCGCAAGGATCCGGATGCTGCGCCGCATGATACCTCAAGCGCGACAGCGCAAGCCGGACTGGTTCGCACACGCGATCTGAAGACATGGGAGCGCCTGCCGAATATTGCAACCAAGTCGCCGCAGCAGCGCAACGTCGTCCTCCACCCTGAATTTGTCGAGGGCAAATATGCCTTCTACACGCGTCCTCAGGACGGATTCATTTCTACAGGAACCGGCGGCGGAATCGCATGGGGTCTGTGCGAGAATATCACTCATCCTGTCATTGACCAAGAGACCGTGATTGACGAGCGTATCTACCACACCGTCTATGAGGTGAAAAACGGGCAAGGGCCTGCGCCGATCAAGACTGATAGGGGCTGGATTCATATTGGCCATGGCGTTCGTAACACAGCAGCTGGGCTTCGCTATGTGCTGTATGTATTTGCGACCGATCTGAACGACCCGGCTAAGGTAATTGCCAAGCCAGGCGGGCACTTTATCGCCCCTTACGATGAAGAGCGCGTAGGCGACGTGTCCAACGTCATCTTCTGCAACGGCGCTGTCGTCAATGAACAAGGCGAGGTGTTCATCTACTATGCATCCAGCGATACGCGTATTCATGTTGCGACCACCACAATAGAGAAGTTGGTCGACTATACGTTCAACACGCCAGAGGATCGCTTCCGCTCGCTCGATAACGCGAAGCAGCGCGGTGAGCTCATTGAGCACAACTTGAAGCTGCTCGCCAAGGAAAGCAAGCAAACCATCTAATAATCGTACGAAGTTACAGGCCGATGATTTGTATATTTCCTTATGCACCCTCACGGCTCGCTCATAAGCTGCGTGAGGGTGTATTCAGGTATGCTGATCGTCTCATGATCTCGATAAGCCGCAAGAGTTTCGTAAATGATGGTAAGCATGTATACTGACTAATAGCGATTTCGACCTGTGCTTATGAAGGAGGTGAAGAGATGAAGAACGATCATGTGACGATGCGTGATATTGCTGATCGGCTGGGCGTCAGCAGCGTGACAGTATCCAAGGCGCTTAATGACAAGGATGGGGTAAGCGACGAGCTGAAGGCTCGCATCAAGGAGGTAGCGAAGGAAATGGGCTATCGCTTGAACACCGCGGCCCGTGCAATGAGAGAAGGCCTGACTTACAATATTGGCGTTGTGATTCCGGAGCAGTTTACGAACGTCAACCATGCGTTTTACCTGCGCGTCTATCAGCATCTTGCAAGTCAGCTTGAATCTTACGGCTACAGCAGCATCCTACATATCCTGTCTATGCAGGATGAGGAAATGGTCAATCTCCCCCGAATCTATTATGAGAAAAAGGTCGATGGCTTCATTGTGCTCGGACAAATCAAGCCTTCGTATATTGAAGCGGTACAGCAGATGACCGTTCCGAAGCTCTTCTTGGACTTCTATCAAGAAGGGGCAGCTGTCGATTCCATCGTAACGGACAACTTCTACGGTGCTTATGAGCTGACCAGCTATCTGATTCGAGAAGGACATGAAGAGCTTGCCTATATGGGAAACATTTATTCCACAAGCAGCATTCAAGATCGCTTCCTTGGCTTCTACAAGGCTTTGCTGGAGCATCGAATCCCGCTGCAGCCTGATTGGATCATCCGTGACCGCGATGATCATGGGACACTAATCGAGCTTGAGCTCCCGGCAAGCATGCCGACAGCCTTCGTATGCAATTGCGATCAAGTGGCTCGCTACCTGATTGAGAAGCTGAAGAAGGAAGGCTACCGTGTACCAGAGGATTGCTCCGTTGTCGGCTATGACAATGATATCTTCGCCACTGTGGCGGAGCCTCATCTGACAACTGTTGAGGTTGATATGGAGATGCTTGCGAAGTCTGCAGTAAAGGCCATCATGAAGAAGGTCAATAGACCTGATACCACGATCGGCAGAACAGTTGTGCAAGGCAAGATTGTCTATCGGGATACGGTTAAACCGATAAATCATCCGGAGAAAAAGAACGGTGAACGATGAATCAGTGGTCATGAACGGTTATGCCTAACTGAAATGAATACGGATGTCTAATACGATAGTTGAATTGTTGTATTAGACATCCAAGCCATATAAACGAGAGGACAGACCGGCCTGTAAAAGGATCATCGTTCGCCTTTGATTAAGCCGTTCCATACTGGTGGCATCGTATGAACTCGTAATCTAGGCAGCCTTTTCGATAAGCTAACAGATCCAAACGCCGCCATTTCCAATGGTTACCCTTATAAAAAACGCTATCGCTCCGCATCTGCAGCAGCCGCGGCATTCAGCTCAAGCTTCTTCAGCACCCGCATAAAGCATTCAACCTCTTCTTCCGTCGTGCCGTTCAGAAGCCGCGCATGAAACGAATGGGTCGCTTCAATGACAGACGCTTCAATTTCTCTGCCCTTATCCGTCAGCCACACCTGCAGCGCACGCCGATCCTGCTTCCCTTGGGTGCGTGAAATAAATCCTTTCTGCTCCAGATTGAGCAGCATTCGGGCTACATTCGTCTGGTCGCGTCCGATCTGCAGGGCAATCTCTTTTTGCGTAATCCCTTCCATCCCGCTCCACAGAAGCAACATAATAAGGTTCTGCTCCGGCGTGACGCCAAGAGGCTCAATCACCTGCTTCGCTTGCCCGAGCAGAATAAGATCCGTCTTGTGCAAGGAAATGCCTATGTATTGCCTAAAATCATATTTCATATATCCTCTACTGCTCCTTATTCAAGTGGGATTTAGAATCTGGGGATAACCCTCTATCGTGGTTATTCTAGGAAAGTCATACCGTTCAGCTTTATCTGCTGAAACATAGCGGAATTCTTATTATCCGATTTTCCTATCGCCTAACTAAAGATAAACGTTCCTATGTGATTATAAAAGGTGAGCCCCAACAAGTCCATGTTATGATGTGTAGAAAGACATGTACTTAAAACGGCGACACACCTCACTTATTCTACTCTCTATGTCTGGAGGGATACAAATGCTGCGACACAAGACCGTTCTTATTACAGGGGCGAACGCCGGCATGGGGCTTGCTTCAACCATTGCGCTTGCCAAGCAGGGCGCCTACGTCATGATGGCCTGTCGAGATCAAGAACGGGGGTCCATGGCACTTGAGCGTGCAAAGCAGGAAAGCGGCTCGCAGAAGCTCGAGCTTGTACAGTGCGACCTGGGGGATCTTGCAAGTATACGCCGCTGTGCGGATGTAGTGCGAAAGCATCATCACAAGCTCGACATTTTGCTGAATAATGCCGGTGTTGTTTCCTTGAAGCGAACCGAGACAAAGGATGGCTTTGAGAGCATGATGGGCGTTAATCATCTCGGTCATTTCCTCCTGACTCAGCTTCTGCTCCCTTCTCTCCTGCTGGCAGAGCAGGGCCGCATCATTACGGTATCGTCCGGGGCGCATAAGATCGGACGCTTCAAAGCGGGGGATCCTTTTTTAACAAAAGGATATTCGGTTTGGCAAGGATATGCGAACTCCAAGCTCGCGAATGTGCTCTTTACGAAGCAACTTGCAGAGCGGCTTCAGGGCACGAGAGTCACCGCCAATTGTCTTCATCCAGGTGCGGTATCCACTGATATCGGTGTTGATCGTAAGAGTGGATTCGGAAGAAGCGTGCATCGACTGCTGCGTCCATTCTTTCTCACGCCTGCTGAAGGTGCGGACACCGCCATTTATCTTGCATCAAGTGACGAGGTGACCAATGTGAGCGGTGAATATTTCTACCGCAGAAAACCAGCATCAACATCCAAACTGGCGAAGGACGCCGAGCTTGCCAATGTGTTCTGGGATTGGAGCCTTAAGCAAACAGGCTGGTCGGAAGACGAGTAGGTCCATTTTATAAGGAAGAGGCTTCTGCGACCTCACACAATAATCGGACGGGAACGATCCAAGCTAAACAGATTCTCTTCAAGGACCATTTGAAACAGCTTCATTCGCCAATGGAATGACCATTGGACTCTCTTTCACGATAATCGTGCTTTGCTTTTGCATCGTCAAAGAATCAAGAACATCGTTTGGTTCTTTAGATACTACGATAAAAAGGGTGGACCTTTAGATCCACCCTTCTTGCTTTTTCAGCCTACTGGCTAATATTTATTCAGTTGAATCATTCAAACTACGCATTGCCATCAGCCATTGCTTAGAAGCCTCTACCTCTGTCGCCGACAGCTGATGCCCGTAATGGTCCCAATGCAGCTTTACGCTAGCCCCTGCTCCTTTTAGCAAACCTGTCAGCTCCTCCGTCTCTGACACCGTACAGATCGGATCATTAGTGCCCGCTCCAATAAACACAGGGAGCCCTGTCATGTCCGGCAGCTCTTTGTTGCGGATCGGCACCATTGGGTGATATAGAATGGCTCCTGCAAGCGAGTCCTTATTGTGGAACAGGAGGCTTCCAGCAATGTTCGCTCCATTCGAATATCCCACAGCAACGATTCGATTGCGGTCGAATCCATACTGCTCTGCTGCCTCGTCGAGGAAGGCGTTAAGCTCTGATGTGCGGAAGATCAGATCCGCCTCATCGAATACGCCTTCGCTCAAGCGGCGGAAGAAGCGCGGCATGCCGTTCTCCAGCACGTTGCCTCGTACGCTTAGAACCGATGATTCTGGGGAAACCATTTTCGCTAGCGGCAGCAAATCGCGTTCATTGCCGCCTGTTCCATGCAATAACAGCAATACAGGTGCTGTGTTCGATGTTCCTTGCTCAAAAATATGCTTCATGTTCGTTATCCTCCTCTAATATGCGAACGGTTACGGGTTCTACAATCTCTTCGATCTGAGCACGATATTTCTCGTACTGAGGTGGAAGCTTCAACGCTTCTCCAAGATGCTCAGGCTCCTCATCCACAGCGAATCCTGGTGGATCTGTCGCAATCTCGAACAGGATCGAGCCTTCTTCTCTGAAATAAATGGCGTTAAAGTAATTGCGGTCCTGCACCGGTGTAGGCGCCTGTCCTTGGGCACGCACCCATGCTCTCCACTCCTGCTGATCTTCATCATCGCGAGCACGCCATGCGATATGATGAACGGTGCCTGCACCCATGTTGCCTCGCGGCATCGCCTCAAGCTTCAGGTCGACGATGTTGCCAAGATCAGCCGTGCTGCGGAAGCGAATATACTCTTCATTTGCATCTATCCGTTCAAGGCCAAGAATGTGCTCAAGTACAGCCTCTGTCTTTGTAGGGGCCGTGCTGAACAGAACGCCGCCGCCGAAGCCCTTGATCGCATGCTGTACGGGAACGCCGCCAAAAGCCCATTGGCTCGCTCTGCCTTCAGCCCGTTCGACGAGCTCCAGCTGAAGACCAGCAGCATCGCGGAATCTCAAGTACGTTTCG
>NZ_JADMOL010000003.1:343261-352798 GCF_015558675.1 Paenibacillus sp. 1001270B_150601_E10
TCTGGAATTTCGATAAGCGTTCTTCCCAAAAGGATAAAGAGCCTTCCGGCACAACGAAGGTCGTATAGCCAACCTGCCCGCCTCCAATTCGACCGGGAACCGCATCTGGCCACGGGAAGAAGGTCATGATCGTGCCGGGACTTCCCTCTTCATTCCCAAAATAAAAGTGATAAACCTCCGGTGCATCGAAATTCACCGTCTTCTTAACTAATCTCAACCCAAGGACCCCGGAATAAAAATCAATATTTTGCTGAGGGTCCTTTGCTATCGCAGTAATATGATGAATGCCTGTTGTGTGCATGCTCATGGTGATTGCCTCCTCGACTCGTTGTTTCTATGTTAGGATGTTTGTTTACTCGTCATTTAATTATCTTGAATTCGAGATAATAATATCATGCCCTTATTTTATTGTCAACTCGAGTATCTCCATTTCGAGTAATTTCTCATGATGAAAAGGCGAAGCACGCTGCTGTTTGCTGATTTTTACAATAATCCGCCTTAAGACTGAGAAATAAATCCCTCTTCAGTCGAATGATCAATGGCTGCCGCAGGTATACAATGTGAACATAACCATTTCATAAAGAAAAACTTACTAGAAATGAACGTCTAACGGTTTATTTATGATCATACACTTCTAGTTTTGATAGGAAACACTTCATACCGGAAAAGAAGAGGAGAATGCGGGATGACTAAAAGCATGTATAACGATATGAATGTTGCGGGAATAGGTACTTTTGAAGGCGGAATCTACGATAAGGTCCGGATTGACGGCGTTGCCTTTGTAAACGGCGATATTCAATGCGAGCGCTTAAGCTGCAACGGCACCGGGAAGCTAAAAGGCATCGTTACCGCAAAGTCGATCGATGTAAACGGGATGGCCTCCTTCGGCAGCCATGTGCATGGACAGCAAACAAAAGTATGCGGCAGAGCTACCATAGATGGCGAGCTGATTGGAGAGCGTCTAGAGGTAGAGGGAAGCGTATCCGTATCCAGTCAATGTGAGTTCAGAACCATTGATGTTCGAGGTCGTCTGTCAGTAGATCATGACCTCCGCACCGAGCAATTCCATACAAAAGGCTCCTTCCGCGTTCGCAATCAGCTGTCTGCAGGCCTTGTTCATGTCAACTTAAACGGCAAATGCGAAGCTCGCGAGATGAGAGCACAGAAGATCGAGGTGGTGCTCGGGAACTTCAAAAAACATTCCCTGCTTGGCGCTATGTTCAAAACGTTTGGACAGGAGCCCATACTAGAAGCAGCACTTATCGAAGGCGAATCCATCAAGCTGGAGCATACAAACGCTTCATTGGTGAGAGGTCAGAAGGTGATGATTGGACCAGGCTGTCAGATCAGACGCGTGGAATACAGCACGGATATCTACATTGACCCTACTTCGATTGTCCACGAATGTGTTCAGGTGTAAAGACAGGTTCTAGCAGTCAGCCTAAATTCGATATGAAAAAGAGAAAAGCCGACACCTTTGCGAGATAAAGCTCTAGGTGGAGATAACCCCCTTCCTAGACGCTGCTCTCATCATAGGTGTCGGCTTACTTGCATCTTCAACTGCTCTCAATCCGGCGGATCCCCTCAGTCGAAAGGGAATCCCCTATACCGTAAGGAGTTTACACCGTCTGAGCGTGCAGAAGCTCGCAGAAGCTCGCATACGCCTTATCCCAGTGCGCTTGCTCCCCTTCCTCTGGCAGCAGCGTATGAATCGGGAACGAATCCGCGACAAGCTGCCGTGCTTCCTCAAGGTTCTTGCAGTGGCCTTGTGCCATCCATTGAACCGTCATATTGCCAATGGCACTGCCTTCGATAGGCCCTGTCCATACCGGGCGCTGCAGAGCGCTTGCCGTCAACTGGCACAAGAGCTCATTCTGTATGCCGCCGCCAACCATATGGAGGCCCTCGAATGTCTGGCCTGTCAGCTTCTCCGTCCGCGTCAGTTCATGGCGATAGCACAGCGCCAAGCTGTCGAGCACCGTGCGGATAATCTCGCCCTCGTTGGCAGGCACAGGCTGCCCGGTTTCACGGCAGAAAGCCTGTACCTTCTTCGGCATATCGCCCGGAGCAAAGAACCGCGCATCATCAGGATTGATGATGCTTCTTAGACCCGTGGATTGTCCTGCTAGGCTGGCAAGCTCAGCGAAGGAGTATTCCTTGCCTTGCGCATCCCATTCGCGCTTGCATTCCTGCACAATCCACAGTCCCATAATATTTTTCAGCAGCTGATAGCGATTGCCGACTCCGCCTTCATTGGAGAAGGACAGCTCCATCGCCTCGCGATTGACAATCGGCAACAGCTGTTCCGTACCGAGCAGCGACCATGTGCCGCATACCAGATAGGCAAAGGAGTCCGATTTTGCCGGCACCGCCGCGATCGCGGATTCCGTATCATGCGTCCCTACGGCGATGACGTCCATGGATGGTACATCAAGCTCCTTTTGGATATCCTCTGTAAGCGTCCCTACTCTTGTTCCCGGATGAATCGGATCAAGGAACAAATGGGATGGTATGCCGAGCGCATCCATCAGCTCTGTATTCCACTCCTGTTTGGGCGGATGGTACAACTGGGTCGTCGTTGCCATCGTAAACTCACACACCTTCTCACCCGTCAAGAAATAAGCGAGCAGATCGGGCGTAAGCAGCAGAGTCTTGGCGATGTCTAGCTTCGGTGAAGCCGCTTTTCGCATCGCGGTTAATTGATAAAGGGTATTAAACGGCATGAATTGGAGTCCGCCCTCTTCATAGAGGCGGTCCGCGCCAAAGCGCTCATTTAACTCCTCAATTAGGCCCTCCGTATGCGAATCCCGGTAATGATAGGGGTTGCCGATCAGCTCCCCATTTTCATCAAGCAGACCGAAGTCGACGCCCCAGGTATCAATCCCGAGCGTCTCTGGGCGATATCCCGCCTGGAAAGCCTTGCGAATGCCTTCCTTCATCTCCTGAAACAGCCTTAAGGTATCCCAATGAAGATGCTTGCCGACCTGAATCGCTTGATTCGGGAAGCGATGAATTTCTTCTACACGCAGCCTGCGTGTGCCTTGGTCTTCGAGGAGCTGGCCAATCAGCGCTCTGCCGCTGCTTGCTCCAAGGTCAAAGGCGAGTACCGTCGAGATGACGTTCATCGATTCACATCCTAACATTCAAAAAGGATTATTGCTGCTCCTGAAGCAGCTTAATGCGATACTTCTCGCTCTCAAGGTTCGCAATTTCTTGGAACTCTTCTTCTGTCAGAATCTTAGGCTCTTTGATCGAACGTGCAATAATATAAATCTTTGCACTCTCTTCGACCACTTCCGTGCGATAGTACGCTTCACGAAGGTTGCGTCCTGTCGTTACCAGGCCATGGTTCATAAGCAGGATCGAACTTGCTTCGTTTACCTTAGGAAGAAGCGCATTCGCAAGCTTTTCATCTGTAGGCATAACATAAGGAATGCGAGCCGTTCTGCCAACAAGCGCCGCTTGGTCTGGGAACATGATCGGGAGATCCTCATCCAAGAGCGTAAAAGCAATGCAGTTAGGCGGATGCGTATGCACGATGGCTTGAATCTCATCGTTTGCTTGATACGCGTACAAGTGCATGAGGACTTCAGAAGATGGGCGAAGACCGTTGTCCGTTACCTCACCTGTCTCAATATCCACCTCTACCCATTGCTCAGGCTCGATTTCGTCTAAGGCAAAGCCGCTTGGGGACAAATACATCTTGCCTTCAAAGCGAGCGCTAATGTTGCCGCCAGGTCCAACTACAAGGCGGTTCTTTACGATTTTGTCTGCGTATTTGCAGAGCTCTTTGCGAATAGCCATTGATTTCATTTGACATCCTCCGTATATGAAAAATGGGAGATGGCCGCTTGTTTCTCCTGCACAAGCGGCCACATGATCCTCTTATTTATACAATGGTCCGAAGTTCTGGCATGCGCGGTAGTCTACGCCTTCCAGATTCTCTGTACCGAATAAGCTCCATGCCTTCGGACGGAAGACACGCTCCTTCGCCACGTTGTGCATGTTGACTGGAATGCGAAGCATCGAAGCAAGTGTAATCAGATCAGCACCAATATGGCCGTAGCTGATTGCGCCATGGTTCGCGCCCCAGTTGTTCATTACTTCGTATACCGATGTAAAGGCACCTTCGCCAGTCAGAATTGGAGCGAACCAAGTCGTAGGCCATGTTGGGTCTGTGCGATCGTTTAGCGTTTGATGCACATCATCCGGCAGATCGACAGAATAGCCCTCTGCGATTTGAAGGACAGGACCAATGCCTTTTACAAGGTTCAAGCGAGCCATCGTCATTGGCATGCCGCCGCGAGTCAAGAAGTTGGAAGAGTAGCCGCCGCCGCGGAAGTACTCTACAGAAGCTGGGCGCCAGGAAGTAACATCTAGGCACTTCTTCGCCTCTTCTTCGCTGATCTCCCAGTACGGCTTCATCACAGGCTCTCCATCCTTAGACTGTTCGCCTGTTCCATCAAGCGTAGCGGAACCGGAGTTGATCAAGTGAAGCATGCCGTCCTTCGCATAGCCGTCAAGCTGGTAGCCTGTTACACGCTTTACAGAGTCTGGGCTCCAGTACGTACGAACGTCAGCAAAGATTTGAGCTGTATTCGTAAGCAGGTTGCCAAACAGCATCACGATACCGTTCAGGAAGTCATTTTCTGTTGCGACCATATAAGGCGCGCGAATGCCATTCCAGTCGAAAGAGGAATTCAGCATCGCTTCCATGAAGTCGCCGTTCGGGAAGTGGTCTGTCCATTGACGCTGGCCTTGGAAGCCGGACACAACCGCATTATGACCTTGTGCTTCTTCACCAAAGCCGAGCTCGCCAAGACGCGGATTGCCTACCATCAGGTCGCGAGCGATCATCGCCATTTTAACAACGGTCTCCCAGTTCTGATCCTTCACTTCACGCGACTGCTGGATGTCAACCGGATTGTTGTCTACGCCTTCCTTGCAGTTCTCCTTCACCCATGCAAGAGCCTTCTCGAACTCTTTCGGGTCATAGATGCCTTCGTCCATACGACGAACGAATTCGCTCATATCAATATATTCCGTTCTCATTCCAAGGTATTCTTGCAGGAAGTTATCGTTAACGATGGAACCCGCAATACCCATAGATACAGAACCCATAGACAAGTACGATTTGCCCTTCATGTACGCAACCGCTAGACCTGCTTTGGCAAATGCAATCAGCTTCGCCTTCACGTCTTCAGGAATGGATGTGTCCGTTGCATCCTGAACATCCTCACCATAAATACCGAATGCAGGCAATCCCTTTTGAGCATGTGCAGCAAGTACCGCAGCCAAATACACAGCCCCTGGACGCTCTGTGCCATTGAAGCCCCATACCGCTTTCGGAATGGACGGG
Organism: Paenibacillus sp. 1001270B_150601_E10; assembly: GCF_015558675.1. GTDB lineage: Bacteria > Bacillota > Bacilli > Paenibacillales > Paenibacillaceae > Paenibacillus_B. The sequence continues at coordinate 348,621 of NZ_JADMOL010000003.1, forward strand.
TCCATATCCATCGTCTCAGAACCATAGCACCAGCAAGGCGTTACGGTAATGGAAACGCCTACACCAGCACGCGCAAATTTTTCTGCGCACGCAGCTGACTCAGCTACACCGCCGATCGTCGAGTCCGCGATGACGCACTCTACCGGCTCCCCATTCGGATAACGAAGAGTGGAAGATAAAAGCTCGGCAACCGCTGTTGCCATACCCATTGTTTGAGCTTCCAATGATTCACGTACACCTTTGCGGCGACCATCGATTGTTGGACGAATACCGATCTTAGGGAATTCGCCTTTCCAGCGGGATTGTTCCAAAGTCATGACGATACCTCCATTTAGGAATGTTAGATAATTACAATTAAAGCGCTTTATTCAAGGTATAAAAAAAGAGAAAATGTGAAAAGATGTTACCGATAACTTCATCGTACCAATCTCCTCTCTTGCTGTCAAATCTTTTCTTGGGTAAAATAAGAGAATCATAGAATGGTTTCCATTCTTACAATTACGGAGTAGCCATCCATAAGGATAGAGCGGACAATGTACCAATAAGTGCCATTTTCCCTCTATTTTTATACGCTCGCTGCTGCTAGAATAGACTTCGTTTTGTTGAGATTATACCGCTTTAATTTGGGGTGGATCGTACATGTGCGGCTTCCATCCTACTCTTGTACTTATATCATGTATAGAAGGAGCTACCGCGCTATGGTTACGATATACGACATTGCTAAAAAGGCAAACGTGTCCGCCATGACCGTATCAAGAGTTATCAATAACACCGGAAAAATCAGCAAAAAGACCGAAGCCAAGGTACGAAAGATCATGGAAGAAATGAACTATGTTCCGAACCAAATGGCAAGAAGCCTTGTGCTGCAGCAGACCAAAATTTTATTTCTTCTCATCACAGATATTACAAACCCGTTCTACACGACATTATCCCGCGGTGCGGAGGATGCAGCCAATCGAAGCGGCTACCGTCTGCTCTTCGGCAACAGCGATGAGAATCTGCAAAAGGAAAATGACTATATCCACACGATCCTCTCTACACGTGTAGACGGATTGCTTGTAGCGCCTACTGGTGATGCTTCGCTCCCTCATCTAGAGCAGCTTCGCAGACATAAGGTGCCGTTCGTCCTCATCGACCGTGAGGTCCCAGGAATGGAGTGCGATGTCGTGCTTGGGGACAGCAAGGGAGGCGCTCGCGCCTTAGTCGATCACCTAATTGAGAACGGACATCGCAGCATTGCAATGGTCAACGGTCTATCTACAGCGTCTAGTGCGCGCCTGCGTCTTCAAGGCTACCAAGAAGCCTTGCTGCTGCATGGACTTGAAATGCCAGAGAACTATGTATTCGAGACGAGCTACAAGCTTCATCAGCAAGTATCAGCCAACGATGTGCAGGTATTGCCTTCTCTTGAAGCATGGTTCGATCAGCTTGATCCGCGCCCAACTGCTATTGTTGCTGGTAATAACGTCATTGCGATTGAGATCATTCGCATGCTTCGCAAGAAAGGCATCTCGGTGCCTGAGCAGATCTCTGTCGTTTGCTTCGACGACTTCGGCCTGTATTCGGAGATTGCGCCATTCATGACAGTTGCAGCGCAGCAGGCTTATCAATTCGGCTACATGGGCATGCAAACCCTTATCGAACGCATTCAAAATAAAGATCACGAGGCTCAGCCATGGCGCAAGGTCGTGCTCCCTGCCGAGCTCATCATTCGCGATTCCGTAGCACCTGTAAAGGAAGAGCAAAGCCTTTAACAAACGGCCTTCATCCTGTTATCCCGCATACAAAAGGCTGCATCCCCATCAATTAAGCAAGGAAGCAGCCTCTTCATTTCACTTCCGATTCTGAAGCGGAAGCCACGCCAAGACGTCTTGAATTCTTGCGTCCCAGTAATCCCAAGAATGACTGCCCGGACCTTCTTGATAGGTCAACGACAAGGAGCTGCGCTCAGCATGATCTCGGAATACAAGATTGTCCTGATAGAGGAAATCTTCTGTGCCGCAGCATTGATACAGCATCGGCTTCGGACCCGTCTTGCTGTCCACTTCGTCAAGCAGATGCAGCAGATCATGCTTCGAGCCTGCCAAGCTGCCTTCGCCAAAAATCAATTTCATATCCCGTGGGTTTCTTGCCATGATCTCTTCGTTCTTGATGTTGAGCGCCCCGGACAAGCTTGCAGCTGCGGCAAATTGATCTGGGCAGGTCAGCGCCCATTTGAAAGCACCGTAGCCGCCCATGGACAGGCCTGCCACAAAGTTATCCTCGCGCTTATCAGACAGCGGGAAGAAGCTTCTTACGATGCGCGGGAGTTCCTTAGACAAGAACGTCCAGTAGTTCAGTCCGTACTCCATGTCAGTATAGAAGCTGCGGTGAACATTCGGCATAATGACCGCAAGTCCCAGCGCTGCAGCGTAGCGTTCAATGGAGGTTCTGCGCAGCCAAATGGTATGATCGTCGGATAATCCGTGAAGCAGGAAAAGCGTCGGGTGGCGGTCGCTGCCCGCTTTGCCTTCAAGGCCATATTGCGTGCTTGTTGCTTGGGGTATAATGGCGGTGATTTCCGTATTGATGCCAAGCGCCTCAGAATAGAAATTACATGTGATGAGAGCCATTTATGATCCTCTCCTTCTAATCGTCGATAAGTGGTTTGTATAGTGGTTCGAATCCTATCATCTAGAATACTTCCCTTTCTAAAAAGAGTTATCCTGCTTGTCTCAGCAAGGTTTTTGTACTGGCCGCTGCTACAAAAATACATAGGTATACCCGAATTTATCTGGATTGGACGATTACCTTCGTCTATTTCGTCTATTTCGTCTATACAGAGGGGATATAGAAGGTAACCAGCGTTAGCAAAAGGAGTTTGCGAATGCTGATCGCATGAGCTGCTGCAATCTAACAAGTTAAAGAAAAGAGCCCTTTATTAGGGCTCTTGGTCCTGTGTACATTCAGGATGAATCATCATGCATTGAATCCCCTTGAGCCCTATTGGACCTTCACGATAGACCACTGCTGCTCAGCGCCATTCGTTAGGGCTGCCTGTTCCAGCACAGCCCCATCCGCAGCAGAGGCCTCCTTAACGCTTAGTGCTTTCCCGCTGTTCGCATTGCTGATTGTATAATGGCCTGAGCCGCTCGGCTCTAAGGCCCAGAGTTAATGATTCGCTCCAGAATATATATTTTGAACAACAGCCGCTCCATACCTTATCGAACCATCGCTAGTTTCGATAGCCATATTGCTATTTATATTCACAAGGTGGGATTGGAGCTTCCACCCACGAGGAAGGGGATTACCATCGATTGGATGCGGTCAAAGATATCGGTGATGGTCAATTTGGCATAATAGGTGGTTCCTGCCGCAAGCGTAGCTGGAAAAGCTCTGGAGTCGGCTTGTGGCTTTGTCTCGCTCACCTGAGCAATAGGTGCGCCTGTAAGTTGTGGTTGGTCATAAAGTTGAATCTGGTAAGCGAGCTGAGGAGAACTGGAGGCTTTCATCTTCCAGCTGACTTGAACCTGCCCATTGTCATATGCTGCTTGACTGCTTGCAAACTCGATTGGATCGAGCACAGGTGTGCTTGGCTGTGCTATGGTCTTTAAGGTTCCACTGGTGATGCTAGGCACGGTAGCCCCGCCGGACTTGAACCAAAAGTAATCGTTCGTCGCGCCGCCATCCCATGTGCCAAGTGTGTGGTTGGATGAGAATCGCTGCGTGGCCCATGAGTTCCAGCTGCCGTCTACCTTACGATTGTAGCCATTTTTGACACGGGCACCTCTGACGTTCTCAGAGGAGTCCCACCAGTCCTCTTGGAATAAGCCAAGACCACCATGCAGCTTAATCCCCTTAACGGGATGATCAAGCACCGCAATGAGCTTCCACTCGTTATTCCCGATATCCTTCACCCATTGTCCAAAGCAGGTGCCCGTGCAATCCTGATCCCATGTGCGAACGACCATGCGATACCATTGGTCCAGCTCCCAATTATAAGGGGTCATGACCTTCATCCCCGTTCCTTCCCCTCCAAAGCTCGATACCGTTGCACCAGGGATCGCATATTGGGATTCGATTGGCAGCGTCGAATGGATCGGGTCCCAAATTGCAAAGTGAGCCCGACGAGCCGCTGCTGCTGTCTCTGCATCCTGCTGGAATCCAGCGTATCCTCCCCCTTCTGCCCCTTGATTCCA
>NZ_JADMOL010000003.1:352812-591573 GCF_015558675.1 Paenibacillus sp. 1001270B_150601_E10
GTATAAGGGGTCGTTTGCGTAGGAGACCAATCGCTCATCACAAGCGTGGAATCTGTTGCTCCTACAGGTCCAAGATAGACATTGTCTGCATTCGCTGCCCATGCCTGCGGTACAAATGAGAATAAAAGTATTACGGTAAGCACATAGAACCAACCTTTGTTCTTCATCAAGATCCTCCTTCGCCATTCCTGCCTTTTGGGCAATCCTTGATTTGACCCAAACCACATGCAGTTTGCCTTACAGTAATAAAGCTTTATAATCATTCTTTCTTATACACGAATATAGAGAACGACTGAAAATCATGCTAACATTTTTGATATTGACCCCAAGAATGAGGAAAAATCATGCTCGTATGAGGAGGAACAAAACATGACGGCTGAATCATATAGCTGGCTTCAAGGTGATAACGTGTATTTAAGACCTGTTGAAGTAGAGGATGCGGATCAATACTATGCAACACTTTATGATGAGGATGTTCGTTATTTAACAGGCACGAAGGCTTCCTTTTCCAAGCATCAGGTTGTTCGGCATTTGGAAGCGAAGGGGCTCGATTCGTCCAGCGTGCTGCTCTGGATTATTCGCAAGGATACCAACGAGCCAATTGGCGACATTGAGCTTCAAGAGATTGATGGCATGAATCGAAGCGCGGGGCTAAGAATTGCAATCAATGGCGGCAGTCATCAAGGAAAAGGCTTTGGCAGTGAAGCGATCAGATTGATGCTGGATTATGCCTTTGGCATCTGCAATCTGCATCGTGTGGAGCTAAATGTGTACGCGTATAATGAGCGTGCGATTCATGTCTATCAGAAGATTGGGTTCAAGCAGGAAGGCATTCAACGAGATGCCCTCTTCTACAACCATCGCTACTATAATTCGATTATCATGAGCATGTTGGAAGACGAATATCGTGAGAAATATGTAAAGTAGCGTAAAAACAAACAGGGTGCTCACCTCAGCTTTCCAGCTTGGGGAGCACCCTTCCTTTGCCAGCCTAGCAGCTAGCCAGACATACGATCAAACTGGCTTTGCACAAGCTCATAATAGTAGCCCTCTTGCCGCATCAGTTCTTCATGGGAGCCGCTCTCAAGGATTTGACCCTCAACGAGCACCATGATCACGTCTGCTTTGCGAACGGTATTGAGACGATGGGCAATCACGATATTGGTTCTGCCTTCCATCAAGCGATAAAGGGCATCCTGAATGCGAAGCTCAGTCACCGTATCGATGCTGCTTGTCGCTTCGTCCAGGATCAGGATCGCCGGATCTGCTAGGATGGCCCTTGCGATCGTCAATAGCTGCTTCTGCCCTTGGCTGATGCCGCTGCCATCTTGATCAAGCACCGTTTCGTAGCCATTCGGCAGCTTGCGAATGAAGTTATGGGCGTTTGCAAGCTCAGCCGCCCGCTCCACTTCCTCATCGCTGGCATTAAGACGCCCATAGCGGATATTTTCCCGTATCGTCGTCTGGAACAAAAACGTATCCTGCTGAACAAAGGCCATCTGTTTGCGAAGACTAGATCGCGTTAAGCTGCGTACATCCACGCCGTCAAGTAGAATGGCTCCGTTTTGAGGATCATAGAATCGCGACAGCAGATTGATAATGGTAGACTTGCCTGCTCCAGTAGGTCCCACCAGCGCCGCTGTCTGGCCTGGCTTCAGGTAGAAGCTGACATCGGATACGGTCTGGACATCCTTTTCATAGGCAAAGGATACATTCCGGAATTCGATCTCGCCCTTCACCTCGGTTATGTCTCTCGCCCTGCCCTCATCCTTCGCTTCCGGCTCCTCTTCAATAATCTCAAACACCCGCTCCGCCCCTGCCACAGCGGACAGGAATGTGTTGAACTGGTTGGCAAGGTCATTAAGCGGTCGAGTAAATTGGCGGGCATATTCTGCAAAGGTGACAATCACCCCTACTGTGATGATGCCATTAACGGCCATCACCCCGCCTGCACCTGCAATAATAGCAAAGCTCGCATTGTTCAGCATATTCATGAGCTTTGGAATAAAGCCTGAATAGGTTTGCGCCCAATACCCCGTTTCTCGAAGTCTCGCACCCTTTTCTTCAAACTGTTCTGTAACTTGTCGTTCCTGAGAGAATGCCTTAACCATCTTTTGGCCTGAAAAGGTCTCTTCGATAAATCCGTTTAATTCTCCTAGATTCCGCTGCTGCTCTTTAAAATACTTTCCTGTACGATTCGTAATCCAGCGCATCCCAAGGAACATCGCGGGAACGATGGTTAGTGTGATAAGCGTGAGCAGCGGACTCAGCCACAGCATCAGTCCAAGCATTCCCGTAAACGTGAGAATACTGGAGGACAGCTGAATGAATGAGCTGTTCAACGTCTGGCTTACATTGTCGATATCATTGGTCAATCGGCTCATCAACTCTCCATGCTGACGCTTGGAGAAATAAGCCACCGGCAGCCGATGAAGGCTGTTGAACAGATCATTGCGCATGCGATAGACCGCCTTCTGCGCAATGCTTATCATCCAAATATTTTGCAGCCACTGCGTGATAGAGCCCAGCACATAGACGATTGCCAGCAGGGCAAGGAGAAACAGCAAGGAATAATTGCCTGGAAGATGGATACGGTCAATGGTGTAGCCAAGCAGATATGGACCTAATAATCCAAGTCCAGAGCTCATAATGACCATGAGCAAAATAAGCGCCAACGACCGTTTATATTCCGACAAGTAGCACCATACCTTGAATAAGGTGCCGAACATGTCTTTTGGCTTCTGCTTCTTTTTGCCGTGCGGGTGTCCGCCTGGATGGCCTTTTCCAGTCGCCGATACCGAAGCGGCACCCGGCTGGATGGATTGCTGTGGTTTAGACAAGGGAAACCGCCTCCTCTCCGAACTGTGATTCTGCTATACGGCGATATAGCTCTGATTGGCTCATCAGCTCATCATGCGTTCCCATTGCAAGCAGCTTGCCGTCATCCAGCAAGACGACGCGATCGGCACGCATCGCAGTGCTGATCTTCTGCGTAATCAGCAGCGTCGTGCAGGAATCGGTCGGCAGCGACTTCAGCAGGCGACCTTCAGTCTTCACATCCAGTGCGCTCGTGCTGTCATCCAGCAGCAGCACCTTCGGTCTTCGCACAAGCGCTCTCGCAATCGATAAGCGCTGCTTTTGTCCGCCGGACAGGTTCACGCCCTTTTGACCGATGACCGTCTCGTACTTCTTCGGCAGCTTCATAATCGTATCGTGAATCTGTGCCCGCTGCGCGGCATCGATGATCTCCTCATCGCTCGCGTGTGTCCGCCCCCAGCGGATATTATCTGCTATGGTCCCGGAGAACAGCAGGGCCTCCTGCGGTACATAGCCAATGGCTCCCCTCAAGAGATCCAAGGAAAGATCGCGGACATCCTGTCCGTCTACCAACACGCTTCCCTCGGTAACATCATATAAGCGTGGTATGAGCTGGAACATTGTCGTCTTGCCAGAGCCTGTTGCCCCAAGAAAAGCAACCAGCTCACCTGGATTGACCTCAAGGGTGATATCCTCAAGCACGGGAATAGCATGATCGGGATAATGGAAGGATACTTTGTCAAAGTTAACCTTTCCTGCCCCAATGGCTTGCTTAGGGTCGAGATTATCCTTTTCCACAATATCAGCCTCTGCATCCAGCACCTGCTCGATCCGAAGGGCGGACGCTCTAGCCCGAGAGATATTGGTCACGATCATCGAGATCATCGACAAAGCCCCTGTCATGCGAGCCGTGTAGTTAACGATCGCTACGACATCCCCGACATTGGTGCCTGCCTGAGCCATAATCTGCTCATGACCGAACCATAGGATAAGCAGGATGCTTGCATTCATGACAAGCGTGAGTGTTGGGACTGCTGTTTCTACAAGACGAAGCGCCTTCACTGTGCGATCCATGAGCTGTTCGTTGGAGTCAAGGAAGCGCTGCTCCTCGTGCTTGTCGCGTACAAATGACTTAATCAGCCGCATGCCAAGCAAGTTCTCTCGCAGCACGCTATTGGCATGGTCCAATCGTTCTTGAACTGCATGAAAATGACTGAAGCCTGTGCGCATCAGCCAAACCAGGAAGAAAAAGAGGATCGGCGAAACGACCACAAGGATGAAAGCCAGCTTCATGTTAACGAATAAAGACATGATCAAGCCGCCCACCAGCATAAGCGGGGCTCTCAGCATGATTCGCATTCCCATAAACATCAAGTTCTGCATCGTTGTAACGTCGCTCGTCACACGGGTGATCAGCGTCGCAGTAGGGAATTGACTGAAGTTCGCAAAAGAGAAGGATTGGATCTTCGCGAACAAGCTTTTTCGCAGATCAAAGCCATAGTGCTGACTGACATAAGAGGCAAAGAACGAGTTAATTACACCGCTGGCAAAGCCGAGCAGCGCAAGTCCAAGCATAATGCCGCCCCATAGCATGACAGCCTGCATGTCCTTCACCATAATGCCCTCATTAATGACTTTTGCGATAAAAAGAGGCTGCATCAGCTCGACGACCAGCTCAACAAGCATCAGCACAAGAGCGATCGTCATCGGAAGATAATACGGTTTCAAATATGAGAGTACTTTCTTCATTCGTCCTCCTTGTTGATATCATCGTTCATTTTTTATTGTTCTGCATGCCTTTCGCTCACGTTCTCGTTCAATCAATCGTCACTATTTATCTAACCATTAGACCTTAGGTTCGTCAAAATGAGGATATTGCAAAAAATACATATTTTGACCCTCATGCTTGCATTCCGAAGTTTTCTTGAACAATCTCAAACTGTCAGTAGAAATGTAAAAAGAACTCCTGAAGCCACGAAGCTGAGGTAGGATCATATGAATGGATGACCCTTCCCCTTATGAACAAAAGCACAGCAAGTTTCTAGCGATTATAGCTAGTGTACAATGTGCTGTTTGCTCTTTTGCTCCGTAGCACCAGAAGTTCTTTATAAAAATCATGTTTCGTTTATATGATTGTGACCATCGTCTTTTATCGTTTGATTATTTTTCGTTAGCTTCAAACTCCGATGAATGAATCGTTGCATCCGGTCTAATCCATTCAGTCTTCACTTGGCTATCATGGACACTCTATCCCTGATAGTCGGGCTTAATCTCTTCTGCAGATGAAGAGTGACCTTCCGAAGACGATTTTCCTTTCGTCTTTGGCTTTGGACTGGACTCCGAAGCCGCTTTACTGGTCGCTTCCGTTATTGAAGCTTCTTCCTCAATAGAAGCCGATGACTGCACCATGGATGTATGGCTTTGCTTCTTCGATTCATGACGATCATAAGCTGGTACGGGCTGTGCAGCCGACATCGGACTTGGATGGACGAAGGAATCTACCGTAGGGTAGGGACGCTCATCCAAGGACAAGCCTGGTGAAGAGTCTCGCGGAGAAGAGCGGAACAATAGCCGCAATCCGCCGCCGATCAACACAATGGCAATGATAATCGTCTGTAAATATTCCTCGATCTGATAGCGCAGATGCACAGAGATCGCAAATTGATATTCAAGCACCGGCAGCACCAAGCGAACAAGCAAATAATAGCCTCCGAGCCCTACAAGAACCGAACCAAGCAGGCGTTTGTGAGTTCCTGTTGACTTAACGATAGGAACATCGAACAACATCTCACGGCCTGAACGGCTAATCTGCTGCAAGGCGTCGAAGAAGCTAAAGCACCAGATCAGTGGAATGACAAAGAAGAAAAAGGATAAGCGCAGGAAATCAAACACATAGATCGCGCCAAAGAAAGCGACCATGAGCTGCAAGCCTCGTTTCTGCAGGCCAAGGTACATATGGCCGGCTCCTGGGAGAACAGACAGCACCATTGCCAGCATCTTGCTTCTGCGGCCCACTTCACGGAACGCATCATAATCATCAAATAAAGTGCGATCCTCCAAGATCTCCCCACGGCGCTTCCGATGTACAGACTGCACGGCGTCAAACATACAGTACAGCCAGATGATCGGCAGCAGACCTAGGAAGATAAATACGCCCTCTTGTCTTGTTATAGCAGCTGTAAAAATCAATACGGTTGAGAGTCCAAAGAACGCCATCAAGAAGGACAAACCTCGCTGCATCAGCCCCAGATAGAAATGACCAAGCCCCGGAATGAAGGATAACAGGATGGTAAAGAATCGTTCATTTCGAGACTCCGGCATCATCCCCATCGACATTGGGCCTGCCCCATTCATGCCTTCCCACTGCATCATCTGCAAGCCATAAGCGCTTAGGATGTGAGGAGTATTAATGAGATACACGAGCATATCCACCATGCTGATGAACCCAACCAGCATCGCGATGAACCCTAATAAGATAAAAGGCCCTTCATCATGAGCGACAATGCCCGCCATAAAACCAAGCCCCAGCAGGCCAAAAAACAGCAGGCCATAAACAATGCCCTTCCCCTTTTTTCCTGCATAATAATGGCCAAGCCCCGGGATTAAATTAAGAAAAAAGGCTAGTCCTTTGCTTCGATACATAGACAATGTGAATCCACTCCTTCGTTGACAATTCATAAGATTGCTGCATGCTTAAGGCTTCGCGCCAAACCATTTTGTAAAAGTCTCCACCATTCCATGCGTAATCGAACCGCTAGGCCGTTCAATCAGCGTCTTCGGCTCAATCGATAGAGCCTCGAAGAAGCCGCTCGCCATGAAAATGATGGTGATTGCGGCAGCAATCGTATAATGAAATAAAGGATGCTCATTCCACTTCCGATGGCGAGTGCGGGGAGTCGAAGAGTCTAATGACTCGTGACTCGGTATATCCGCTTGCTGCTCTTGCTTTAGCTGTTCCGATTGCACAGCCTTCTGCTGATGGTGCAGGGCGGCAACATTAGCTCCGACTGTGGAAGGGGGATACAGCGTATCCATAAGCGAGTCCGTGATGGACTGCGCTGCTTCTATCTCAATAGGAGGGAGCATAGACGCGGATTCCTCCATCGCAAGCAGATAGAGAGCCAATGCTTCATCCGATTGCTCAAGCTCAGCTTCCATCTGCTGTCGCTGCTCTTCCGACACCAAGCCTGCAATATATGCCGCCCAATCTTCCTGTGTATATGAGATCACTGCCAATCCTCCTCCTTCCAGTGACTTCGAAGCCATTGCCTTGCCCGATACAGCCTTGATTCCACCGTTTTTAGCGTAATGTGCTGCTCCGCGGCAATCTGATCATAGCTCTTCTCTTCCAAGTAAAAAGCTTGGACCATCGCGCGATGCAGCGGCGGAATGCGTTCAAGCTCATCCTGCAGCTGCTGCTTTCGCTCATGATCCAGCACCTCTGTCAGCACATCATAAGAGGGTTGGATAAGAGGCTGTTCCGCAGCACAAGCACGCTGAGCACTTCCTTCTTCTATATCCGCATACGGCCATGGCTGTATGGCAGCTTCCAGCTGTCTTGCTTTTTTGCGTTTATAATCGATCGCCTTATTAACAGTAATTCGGGATATCCATGCCTTTAAACCTTTCATCTCGTACTGGGGGAGAGCACGATGAATCTGGATAAAGGCTTCTTGTACGATATCTTCCGCATCGGCCTGATGTCGCACAACCGAATAAGCTACTTGATAGACATGCTGTCGATATTGCTCCATCAATCGTCTAAAGGCCTCAGACTCGCCTTGACGTATTCGATAGACCAGCTCTTCCTCTTCGATCGCTCTCCCCTCCTTCCAGATGTATAGACGAAGGCATATGGACTTACCCCTGCCTCTTTTTCAAAAAAATAAAAAACGCCTATCATTTTGAGAGATATGCAGCCTTAGAAAGGATCAGGGCTATCAAGACACTCTTGATCATGTTCAATAGCGCCTTCCTGCGGCTAACATTCATCAGCAAAATGATAAGCGTTCCTATCATCGGATAAAATGTTTCTATGATGTTGTTAGGATAGCTGTTGCTTGATCACTCTGTGCTTATTTAACAATGAAGCTCTTTTTTTAAACCAAATCGATCATCGATCCGTTATCGATCATTTACTCCGCTTCCACCTTCGAATGGTTACCCCCAGCACGCACTAGTGTTACATAGAACAAAGATGCCAGCAGGCTGCAGCCTGCAATGACAATTCCCATCGGCACTGCCGTAGTTCCCCCGCCAATCCCAACTAGCGGCGCTACGATCGAGCCTGAGATGAACGGCAGTAGACCAAGAAGGGCCGATGCGCTGCCAGCACGCTTCTTCTGGTTGCCCATCGCAAGCGAGAAGCCGGCGGTATTGACAACCCCTGTACTGGATATCGCGATAAACAACGGAATCAGCACTGCGGGAAGCGGTGCGTGAAGAATGACCGTGACAAGCAGAATAAGACAGCTGACGAGAGAGATGATAAGTCCTGCCATAAACAAGCTCTTCTCTGTATATCGCCCAGCAAGACGACCTGTAATCTGCGTTGCAATAATCAGCCCAAGGCCATTGATCGCGAAGAACAAGCTGAAGCCTTGCGGCGACACGCCATAAATGTCTTGGAGAACGAACGGCGAACCCGAGATATAAGCAAACATGGATGCAGAGATCAGACCCATGGAGAGCATGAAGCCGACAAACATGCGATCCTTCAATAGAACGCCGAAGGTCGATACGGTCTGCTTCACACCGCCTGATGCACGCATGGAGCTCGGCAGCGTTTCTTTTAGACCAAATACAGCGCCTGCGATCAGCAAGATGCCAAGCACGCCAAGTACGACAAAGACGCCGTGCCAGGTTGTGACTTTAAGAAGCTGACCTCCCGCTACTGGAGCCATAATTGGAGCCAGACCATTAATCAGCATCAGGAGCGAGAAGAACTTCGTCAGTTCGGGGCCATCATACAAGTCTCTCACCATCGCGCGTGCGATTACGATACCGCCTGCTCCAGCCACCCCTTGGACAAAGCGCAGCAGCACCAATCCCCAGATGGATGGGATAAAGGCACATAGGAAGGAAGATAAGGCATATACGATCAGCGATGCTATCAATGGCTTGCGACGGCCATAAGCGTCGCTTAGCGGTCCCATAAGGAGCTGACCTAAGGCAATGCCCAGCATAAACGCCGTTAACGTAAGCTGTGCAAAGGAAGCTGTCGTCTTCAAATCCGTCGCCAAGATCGGCAGTGACGGTAAATACATATCAATCGATAACGGCCCTATCGCCGTCATCGAACCGAGCACGCAGGCAAGCCCGATACGCTGCTTGCGTGATATCGACGCTGAGGTTGCGATCGTTTCAGTCGCAGTCGTCATAGGTGTATCCCAACTTTCTCTATTAAGATGTTCCGTGTGTCCTATTGCCTAGGCGTGCACAATAAGTACATCTTAACATATCTACTAAGGGGATTAGATGAATTTTTCTTATAATTTTAAAGGTTCGCGAAGAAGCCTTTACCAATGCAAGTGACAAGAGAAAAGCCGCCTGATCGACCATTACAGTCCTCAGGCGGCTTTAGCTGTGTCATTCTTTATCCTTTTATGGAACAATCCTGCACGCTGGCCCGTGCTTTACGTTCAACATGATAGCCGATTCAGGTATACTTCATATGTCGATCACGTTGATCCAATCGCTTCGCTTAAGCCCCGAGCGTAAATGGCCGATCCAGCTCATATAGCCTGCGGTAGCGAGGCTCCCGCTCCATCAGTTCGGCATGCGACCCGCGCATGATGATGCGGCCCTCATCCATAAAGATAATCTCATCCATCTGCTCCACTGAGGCTAGATGATGCGTGATCCAGATCAAGGTCTTCTCCCTCATCACGTCGAATACCGTGCGAAGCAGCTCGCGCTCTGTAATAGGATCAAGCCCTACGGTCGGCTCATCCATGATGACAATCGGCGTATGCTGAAGCAGTATGCGCGCTAGCGCGACGCGCTGCCGTTCCCCGCCGGAGAAGCGCTGCCCCGCCTCATGCATTGGGGTATCGATCCCTTGAGGCAGGGAATCCATAAGCGCCCCGAGCTTCACCTGCTCGCAGGCCTCTCGAATCTCCTCATCGCTTGCCTCCAAGCGACCGAGGCGAATGTTGTTGCTGACCGTCGTATCGAACAGATGCGGACTTTGGTTCAGCACACCAATAACAGCGGAGATATCGTCCCCATAAGATGCGGCGTCTTTGCCTTGAACCAGCACCCTCCCCTGTGAAGGGGTAATCGCGCCTTGAATCAGCTTCAGGAGCGTTGACTTGCCCGCGCCGCTGCGGCCAATAATCGCGATCTTCTTGCCTGCCTCTACCTGAAGCGTGAGTCCGTCTACACTCTTACTGGCTTCCCCTTCATAGCTGAAGGAGACCTGCTCTAAGTATACGGGGTAGGTGGAAGCGTCAGGTACTGCCGGCACTCCGTCTTTTGTCGAAAGTCTCACTGTCATTCGTCCTTGCTCCGTAATCGAATACGCTGAGCCCGATCCAGCTTGAGCCCATTCCTTGCGCTCTAAAGCATCCATGTGAGACTGCGCGCCTCGGTCTGTAGAGCGATCTTGTGTTGCTCCATGGATCGATTGCTTAGACTCTCCTATCGACACTGATGCCGGGGCTTCCTGCTCCATCCGTACAAGCCGTTCCACCGAATCCTGGTACTGTGGAATCTTTTCAATCGCTTCCGAGATGGGCAGGAACGCATCCATGAGCGGTATCACGACCAGTACGAAGGCGGCAATCAAGTAGACCGGCATGCGGCCATCGGCATATTGCCCTCCTGCCCAGTAGATCATGGAGACGACCATAAGCCCGACTACGAGCTGTGCCGTAAACATCCGCCATCGGCTAAACGTGTTAATAGAGCGTTCAATCGCAGCTACTCTCGCCTCATCTTCCTCGTAAGAGTCCACAAAAGCCTGAGAGCGACCGCTAATGACCCAATCGCCAAGTCCCAGCACGGCATCCGTAAGCCGCTGATACAGCCCGTTACGCTGCTGTTTCATCTGACGGTGCTTGACGCGCGTGATCATCAGGGATACGATCGGCAGAATCGCAATGAGCACAAACATATACAAAGCCATCAACGCCGCGAACACTCCATCGAAATAACCAAGCGCAGCGATGAGTATGCCATACGTGACAAGCGCAATAATGCTAGGAAACACGGTGCGCATATATACATTCTGCAAATATTCAATGTCATCCGCTAGCGTCCCCAGAATGTCGCCCGTGCGATAGCGAGAGCGAAGGAACAAGGCCTGCGGCTCCAGCACGCGATATAATCGCACCCGCATATCGGATAGAACACGAAGAATCGCATCATGACCCACGAGCCTCTCCACATAGTGGGATACGGCACGCCCAATCCCGAAGGTACGGACTAATACCGTGGGGACATACACCATGAGGATATTTTCCGGGCGAAGAGCTGACTTAGAGATCAGCATGCCTGAGGTGAACATGAGCGCTCCCGCCATGCCTACGGTCAGCACGCCGAGCAGGATCGTCAAAGCGAAACGCCCATAATAAGCTCGAATATACGGCTTGAACCATTGTTCTCGCTTCATGTCCACCCCTCCTCTTGCGCTCGTATCAGCTGCATATATGCACCTTTCTTTTCGAGCAGTTCTTCATGTGTCCCGATCTCCGCGACCCGACCCTGACTCATGACGATAATAAGATCCATATCGAGCATCCAGTGCAGGCGATGAGTCGCGAGAATCACCAGCTTATCTTGGAATAAAGGCAGCATCGTTTCCTTCAGCTCATATTCCGTCTCAACATCCAGGTGAGCGGTCGGCTCGTCAAGCAGCATGATCGGTCGATTGCCTAAGAAGGCACGAGCAAGAGCTACGCGCTGCTCCTGCCCGCCACTCAATCGCCGCCCTCCGCCTCCGATTGGCGTATTGAATCCTTCCGGCAGGTTTTTGGCGACTTCCGCTAGCCCGGCATTTTGAATGGCTGTTTGAATCTCTTGATCAGAAGCCGCCGGCTGATAGAAGCTTACATTCTCTTTTAACGTGCTGCTAAATAGATAAGGCTGCTGCGGGATATACGTAATTTGCTCCCGCCAGCCCTCAACACCAAGCGTTGCCAAGGACTTCCCATCCAACTCAATCGTACCGGAGGTTGGATGAAGGAAGCCGCCAAGCACATCGATCAAGGTCGATTTGCCCGCGCCGCTTGAGCCAATGACGCCAATGCGCTTCATGCCGCGGATCTCAACCGTGATGTCCTCCATCGAGGCTGGCCCCTCTTCTTGATGCTTAACACCAATGCTGGATAGCTTCAGCACACTATGGTCATGCCATGACCATTTCCCAGCAGATGCGATGTCATCTCGCCCTTTGGAATGATCCGTCATATTAAACGGAGAGAGTGCTGATGTGCTTTGGTCTCTCTTCCGATCATCCGACCCGGTCGCTTCCGCGGCGATGAGCTTCCCTTCGCCGCTAAGATCCTGCTTCGACGCTTCCGCGATCAAGTCTTGAATGGCTTTACCCGCTTCCTTTCCTTTTAAGGTCGCATGATAATCTGCTCCCATCATGCGGACGGGAAGGAAGTACTCTGGCGCCAGAATGAGCACGAGCAGCGCCGGCTCGAGCAGCATGGTGCCGTTAATAAGGCGAAGCCCCAAGCTTACCGCAACCGATGCTACGGACAGCATCGTGAAGAAGTCGAGCGCGAAGGAGGATAAGAACGCAACTCTCAGCGTCTTCATCGTCGCGCTGCGATAGCTGTCGCTCACGCGCTCAATCGATTCGCTGTGGCGTTTGCTTAGGCCCAGCATCTTGAGCGTCTCGAGTCCTCTCAGTGAATCGACAAAGTGATTGGAAAGAACACGATAGCTTTCCCACTGCCGATCCATTTGCAGCTTCGCTGCCAATCCAAGCAGGATCATAAAGGCGATGAGAATCGGCATCGTGACAGCAAGGATGAGTGCAGCAATACGATCATGCACAAGAATAAACACCCACACGATGACGGGCGTAATCGCCGTTGACATCATGCGGGGAATAAACAGCTCAAGGAAAGTGCGAAACTGCGAGAAGCCGTCCAACACCAAGGTTACGAGATTACCTGTTCCTTCTGACTTGGCAAGCCGTGGTCCAAATCGGAACAGCTTCTCCATCAATGTTCTGCGAAGCTCTCTTCCCGTCTTCTCGGCGTAGCGATAGCTAATACGCTGGATCAGGACATTCGTCAGCTGACGTATAGCAAAAGCAGCCAGGAATATGGAGATCCATCCTGACTGCTCCTGTAGACTTGATCCGGCGAAGAGCTGCGAAATCACCTTCGCAAGCCCCATCGCCATATATAGAATCGACCCGCTCTGAATAACGGTTAAGATTGCAATAATCATTTGAATTTGTCTTATCCCGCGAAAGCGAAGTCCTTTTCCCATCAGTACTCCAAATGCTCCTTTTCATGAACCCGTTTATGGAAAACAAAGTAGCTCCAAATCTGGTAAGCCAGAACAAATGGAAGGAGCGACAACGCCACAATGGTCATAACCTTCAAGGAGTATGCCCCGGAAGCAGCGTTATATACGGTCAAATTGAATGCTTCATCAATAGTACTAATCATAATATTCGGGAACAAGCCCACAAATACGCCGGAGATCGCAAGCGCGATGACGGTTCCGGTCATGCCGAATGCCCAGCCGTCCTTCTTCTTGGACATAAAATACCCTGCCAAGACAAAGGCAACGACGCCAAGCACCGCCATAACGCTCAATACAACGCCTCTTGCATCGAACATTTCCGTTTTGATAACGGTCATGGCTGCAAAAGCAACAAACAATACAGCTAATGGAATGAGAAGCATCTTCGCTTGCGCGCGAGCACGATCACGAAGCTCCCCAACTGTACGAAGCGAGATGAACATCAGGCCATGGACAAGGCACAATACAGTTACGGCAACACCGCCAAGCACCGTATATAGATTAACAACATCAAAGATGCCCGCTTGCATCTCCATATGCTGATCGATCGGCAAGCCCTGCATCAGATTCGCAAATACAACACCGAATAGGAATGGAGGCAGCATGCTGCCAAGCAGAATGACAATATCCCACGCCTTTTTCCATGTTTCGGTCTCGCCTTTTCCGCGGAATTCAAAGGCTACCCCGCGTCCAATCAAAGCTAGCAGCACGACAACGAGTGGCAGGTAGAAGCCGCTGAACATCGTTGCATACCAATGCGGGAAGGCTGCAAACATGGCACCGCCTGCTGTGAGAAGCCATACCTCGTTCGCATCCCAGAATGGCCCGATGGAGTTGATCAGCACGCGCTTCTCCCCATCTGTCTTAGCCAAGAACGCCGTGGACATCCCTACACCAAAGTCAAATCCCTCAAGGAAGAAGAAGCCGACGAACAACACGCCAACGAGAACAAACCACAGTTCACTTAACTCAAACATGGAGACCCTCCCTTGCGAATGGATCGCTTGTAATCTTCTCCGTCTTCTCTACTGCTGCATTTGGCCCCTTCTTAATCACCTTCACGAACAGGTATACCAGCAAGATAGCAAGGATCGTGTAAATCGCAGTAAAGATCGCAGTAAAGGAGATCAAGGAGAAGAGCACTTCACCTGAAGTGACCGACGGAGACACACTATCCTCCGTACGAAGCAATCCGAATACGGTCCACGGCTGACGGCCGATCTCTGTCATGATCCATCCTGCCGTATTCGCGACAATCGGCATGAAGATCGCCGCTACCATGAAGCGGTAGAACCAAGTATTCTTCTGATCCAGCTTTTTACGGGAAGACAGGTACAAGCCGTATGCTGCAAGCAAGATCATAATCGTACCGCATGCTACCATGATGCGGAAGCTCCAGAACGTCGTGCGAACCGGTGGAATATAGTTGCCTTCGCCGTAGGCCTGTTCATATTCAGCCTGCAGCTGCTTCATTCCGACAACCTCACCGGAGAACTTACTGTATGATAAGAAGCTGAGCGCATAAGGAATCTTGAACTCTTTCGAGCTTTCCTGTTTATCAGGATCAATGGAAGCCCATACCGTCCATGCGGCAGGATCACCACTATTTTCCCACAAGCCTTCTGCCGCTGCCATCTTCATTGGCTGTGTATGCACCAGATATTGAGCCTGCTGGTGACCGAACAACGCTACAAGAATGGAAGATGCCAAAGCAACGATGATGCTGATATGGAATGATTTCTTAAAGAACTCCATATCCTTCTTCTTCAACAGCTTCAGTGCGCTGATACCTGCGATCAGGAATGCACCTGTTGCAAACGCGGAGAAGATGGTATGCGGGAACTCTACCAAGAGCTGCCCATTTGTAATCAACGCGAAGAAATCGTTCATCTCCGCACGTCCATTCACAACCTCGAAGCCAACTGGACGCTGCATAAAGGAGTTCGCTGCAAGAATCCAGAAAGCAGACAATGTTGTACCGAACGCAACGAGCCAGATACAAACCAAGTGAACCTTCTTCGAGAGACGATCCCAACCGAAGATCCATAGACCAATAAAGGTCGATTCCATAAAGAAGGCAGCAAGTGCCTCAATCGCAAGCGGTGCTCCGAAGACATCACCAACAAAGCGCGAATAATCCGACCAGTTCATTCCGAATTGGAATTCTTGAATAATACCTGTAACAACACCGACTGCAAAGTTAATAAGGAATAGCTTTCCCCAAAACTTTGTCATCGTCTTGTACCGCTCATCTCCCTTTACTACATACATCGTCTGCATGATAGCAAGGAGCAGCGCCAATCCAATCGACAACGGGACAAAAATAAAGTGAAAGATCGTGGTCGAGGCAAACTGAAGCCGCGATAGCATGACCGTATCCATGTGTGTTCCACCCTTCTCATCTTTTTGTTCATCAGCTCTAAATGACCGCTACTTTTGTCTATATTTCGTGGTCACCTAGAAGCTGTTCATGCTTCATTTGTAAGGCGACTAAATGGCTGTCATAAAGAATCATCGCTATTGTGTCAAAAAAATCACTCGAATAGTGTGACAAAAATCACAATTAAGTACGTGAAAAGGGTTACTTCCTGAACTTTCTGTTAAAGGACACGCAATTGTTACAATTGCCTTTTATAAAGCTATAAAAAAGCATTGAAGATTACGCAAAACCAGCATTTTCCGACTAGAATTTTTACCTAAATTTATCCTGCGTTTTCGATCCAATTAAGATATAATGACAGTGATATTCCATTTTTTACTATAAATTTTAAGGAGTGATGTTCATGTTTGGAAAGGTAGCCGCCGATATTCTCGGCATCAGTGATGTAGGATCGGTTATACGTCCGGAGAATTACGATAAGGTAGATACCGATGATTATGTGATGCATGAGGATCAGGAGAAGATTTATTTCTTGATCAAATCCAAATCTGACGAGTATTGCTTCACCAACAAAGCCTTGATTCATCTGGACGGAACGAGCGCTACAAGCAAAAAGCGTGTGCTTCATCGTTATTCCTATGGTACGCATCGCATCTCCAATGTCTTTTTGGAAACGGCGGGAACCGTCGACCTGGATGCAGAGATCAGCTTCACGATCGGACACGCGAGCTTCCATATTGATGTCCATAAGAAGCATATTGAAGAGCTTAAGGACCTGTACAAAGCACTCATACATATCGCCGAGCTGTGCCACGAGAATGATCAGCATCTCGAATATGCCAATCAAAGCTTGAATGTTGCCGTAAATACTTTAAGCTCTGTCAATAAGCTCGATGGGAATATCCCTGAGCAGTTCAAGAGCATTAACGAGCTTGCTTTTGCATGGCTTACGGAATCTCACAAGAAATACAAGGTTAAAGATTTCGGCTTCGTTTTTGAAAAATTTATTAATCAGTGATTAACCCCGTATCTACCCACCTATAATGGAAGTAAAGGCCTGCTTCTAGATTGCTCTTGCACCCACAAGCTGTTAATCTAGTCAGCGGGCCTCTTCTATTGCTTATACCCGCCGCAGGTCTAGGAGTAGAACCAACCCGCGGACTGTTTATCCAATAAGTGCTATCGGGTAGGATGTAAGTATAGACAATAACGGGGTCATGACGTGCTGTGCGCACGTTCCTATGATTAAAAGGAGTGTTGAAGATGTACTCACGGATGGAGACACCAGCCAAGCAGCAGCCTGTTAAGGTGCTCGTCCTAACCGGCTCTATTGGACACGGTCATATTCAGACAGCGAACGCGATTCGCGATACCGCTGCTCGTCGATTCGGCCGTCAGGTGGATGTGCAGATCGTGGATTATTTGGAGCAAGTTGCTCCTCATCTGCACGGAGTGGGTTCGTACTGCTTCATTCAATTTTTAAAAATGCTGCCTAGCATGTACGGTATGGCTTTTGAAATGACACGCAAAGACCGCATGCTGGCCCAAATGATAAAGCGTGTTCGGTTTACCAGCCTTAAACCGCTCACAAAACTGATTCAAGATTCGAAGCCTGACGTCATCGTCAGCACCTTCCCGGCGGCTAGTGCTGCGGTATCGAAGCTTAAGGAGAAGGGCGTTGTATCGGTTCCTTCCATTACCGTCATTACAGACCATACAGATCACAGCTTCTGGCTGTACCCTTATACGGATCTCTATATGGTTGGATCAGACAATGCAAGACGCATGCTGATCGCACAAGGAATCGATCCTAAATCCATCGAAGTGACTGGCATTCCTGTTCGCCCGCCGTTCTACGAGACCTACGACAAGGTCGCGTTGCGCGAGAAGCACGGACTGTCCCAAGATAAGATGACCGTTCTGCTTATGGGTGGAGGCTGCGGTCTAATGGATCCCTCCATGCTTGAGAACCTGGAGTATTCGGTTCCCGAGCTGACAGAGAAGACCCAATTCATTATCGTATGCGGCAGCAACGAGAAGCTGCGCCATCAACTGGACGCTTGGTCCGCCACTACCTCGCTGTCCATTCATGTAAAAGGCTATGTGCAGGACATTCACGAGCTAATGGCGTTATCGGATGTAATGATTACAAAGTCAGGTGGTGTCACAACAGCTGAAGCGATGGCTCTCCAGCTGCCGCTTATCGTGTATAAGCCTTTGCCAGGACAGGAGCAGGATAATATTCGCTACCTGGTCCATAATGGTCTTGCGCAATGTGCTCACAATGCTGCGCATCTCACGTATATTCTTTCCGAGCTCGCAGAACACCCATCGCTTCTAGAGAAGATGAGTGAGCGTGCAGCAGAGGAACGAAGCAAGATGAAAGGCGATGCTCTTGCCCTGATGCTGGAGCTGCGCGATCAACCGGTTCATACGCCTGTGCTGATGAAGAAGTGGCTGCGCCGAACCGTTTAATTCAAACAACAGCGTCCTGCTGTTAACAAGCTCACTCTTGTCCAGTTCGCCATCCCGTATAATAGATGGATAATCTGCACGAAAGAGGAGATGAGCTGTTATGAACAACGGCCCACGCATCCAAAGAGAGAAGCAAACGGTTGAGCAAATGATCAGGATCTATTGTGCTGCTCATCACGGTAAAGTGCTATGCGAGTCTTGTGAAGAGCTGCTTCGTTATGCACACAAACGACTTGATTACTGCGTATTTGGAGAGGAAAAGTCAACTTGTGAGAAATGCCCCATCCATTGCTACAAGCCTGAACGAAAGACTCAGATCAAGCAGGTGATGAGATATGCCGGACCTCGCATGACCTACAAGCATCCAATCCTGGCTATCCAGCATATGCTCAAAAATCTTAAGCCCGCTCCCGAGCATCCTAAAAACAAAAAGAACAAGACGATGTGAAGAACGTCTATCGAAGACTTTTCAAAGGGGAGCAGCCGTGATTAGTGGTGCCTAGGGAAAGAAAGCTTTGCAGCATCTTACAAATAAAGGGTTTCTCCAGTATAATGTTATTATTGAACAATAGGAGGAGCATCTATGCAGCAATGGATTGATTACTGCCTAACGAAGCCTGGAACAACCCTAACCTATCCTTTTGATCACCATACGCCTGTGATGAAGGTAGGCAGCAAGATGTTTGCTTTATTCGGCCAGCATGAAGGCAAGCCAAGCGCAAGCCTAAAGTGCGATCCCTTCCGGGCGCAGTCCCTTCGCGAGCAGTTTGAAGAAGTCGTGCCTGGCTATCATTTGAACAAAAAGCATTGGAATACCGTCGTGCTCACGGGAACGCTCGGTGAGCAAGAGATTAGCACGCTGATAGATCATTCCTACGAGCTTGTATATAAAAGTTTAACCCGCGCGGAGAAGGAACTTATTCATGCAGCGATATAGCCAAAATGTTCAACGACAACCAGTAAAAAAGCATTTCCCGATGCAGCAGTGCTAGACTTCATTCTAGTCTCGCTCAGCCAGCAGAGGAAATGCTTTTTTTATATCTCATTTGCTTATTTGATTACACGATTTCTAAGTTGTCCTTGCCCCCATAAATGTCCCACCAAGGCAATGCGGCATCATTCAACACCTCAGCAAGATGCTTCATCCGATGTACGCCTTCTGCGCGCAGCCATGCGCGTAGACCTTCCGCTCCTTGCTTGCCGTAGATCTCAATGCCATCCTTCCAGGTTGCCCGTCCGCACAGCACGCCGGAGAACGGGGTCCCCGCTTCGCCCGCAAGCTGCATCGTTTCAATGAAATCAGCATTCGATACACCTGCACTTAAGTAAATAAACGGAACAGTCGCAATCGATGCAGTATCCGTAAAGTGCTGCAGCGCCTCTTCACGGGTGTACACCGCTTCTGCCTCATGTCCACGATTCGCTTCGGTGCCAGATACATACGTCATATTGACAGGGACCTCAACCTTCAGCACGTCAATATGATACTTGTCCTGCGTGAATTCATGCATGCTCTTCTTTACTTTATCCGGCTTAGCTGCCGCAAATGCAGCGCTCTTCGCATCTGGAATCTGATCGCTGTATGTGACAAACTCAAAGAAGAATGGAATATCGTTCGCTACACATTCCGCTCCAACCCGTTCTACGAAGGCATGCTTCTGATCGTTGATCTCGGCGGTGTCGTCAGGGTCATAATACATCAATATCTTGATTGCATCCGCCCCTTTCTCGACATAGCGCTGAACGGACCATTCTGGCAGCAAATCCGGAAGTCTTCCGGGGATTTCGGCGTCATAGCCTGTCTTCTCGTAAGCCATCAACAGCCCTGCATGCTGATCTCTTGCTTTGGCTGGCTTCCAGCCATATTCCGGGTCTAGGAGAATCGCAGTGGAATAAGGCGTCAATTCTTCCGTGACTAGCTCTTTAAACTCCTCTACCTGCTGAGCAGTGGCGGTGGATCCCATTGCCTCAGACAGCATCTTTTGCAAGGAACCCCGTTGGTCAAGCGCTGTCGCAACAATAAGCCCCTGCTTATTGCTTAAGCGCTGCATGGCTTCATATTTTCCTTTTGTCATTCTTGTAGGCATGTTCATGCACTCCCCTCTTCTCATTATCCAATGTCATTAATGTCATATCCATTATTTAAAGCCGTTCACGTTCGATTAATCATTCTTACTACAAAAAATATGGCATTATATTGAATAACCCTCTCTTTAATAGCTCAAGAGAGGGTTGAAAACAAGGTTATTTATTGGTGCTGTGCTGCTTGCCGGGAAGCTTGTCCCCAGGCGTCCCCTTGCCGAAGCGCTGTTGATTCTTTCGCGCTTTTTCCTGGTTATTGTGAACCTTTTCTACAAACTCATGTGTGCTGCTGTTATCCATCGATATCCTCCTCTAACGGCTATTCGCAGATTAGGATATCCAATTCAGGGACAACTCATGAGAACCAAACTTGGAGAAGCAGAGTCAAGACAAGGACGACGATCCGGCTGACATTTAACATAACAAAGTTCCGTACGGCCAGAATAAACGTATCCTTCTTCGTCTGCAGCGCTTCAAAAGCCTTAATATTGCGGTGAACTGGAATGAAGGTAAAGAGCAAGAGCAAGAGCAGAATCGGATGAACACCGAGCAGGTATAAAGCAATAAGATCAAAGTATGAAAAGACATACGCATAACGGAACAGCAGCAGGGCGTTATGCTTGCCAATATACACAGGCAGCGTATATCTGCGATTCTCGATGTCATCCTCCATATCGCTGATATTGTTTGCCAGCATAATATTCGCGATGCCCATAATGGCAGGAATCGAGATCCAGAAGACGAGGATGACCTCCAAAATATTGATATGAACATCAAGCGCTCCTTGATGATAAAGGACATCGATCAGCTGTCCAGGTTCTGCGTGAATGTAAGCAGAGATAAAGATGATAACAAAGCCCATGAACAATCCGGAGAAGATCTCCCCTAATGGCATGCGAGAAATCGGAATCGGTCCGAGAGAGTACAGAAAGCCCACTAGGAAGGATAAGCCGCCCAGCAGCAAGATCAAGAGATCCGTGTTTAGATATAATACAACTCCCGTCCAAATCGCAACAATCAGCAATGTGGCGATAATGAAGACTACGGTTCCCTCTTTCATGCCGTACTTCACAATCGCATTATGCACCTCATAACCGTATCCATGCTTCTTCACTGCTTTTTTATAATCATAATAGTTATTAATGGCTGTTGTCGCCATGTCAAAGCAAAGCAAGGATACTAGCATCAGCAGGAAATGAGAGACCTGAAACGTATCGAACCGAAGCAGCGCGTACAGCGTTCCAATCGCAAATGGAATCATACTGGCGGTCTTGGTCTTGATCTCTACGAGCTGCAGGTAACGAGTCAACATGAAACATACTCCTTTACATCAGACAAACATCTGCATATTTAATCTTTCATCGGTAAAGCTTTATCATGTGCATTATACTGGATTGTGCTGATTTTCACACTGAAAAAAATAAAAAACGTAATCTTTTTCTTTATTGCCTGCTCATGCCTTCTCAGCCGACTTCATCCTTTATTACAAAATCATGATGTGTAACTGTAAGCTGGACACGCTATAATATAGTCTACATTAGCTGTTGTTTTTATCTCCGATAAGGATGACGATTTCGTCTCGGAGTATTCTCAATCTCTTATATGGTTAAAAAGGAGTGTCCTTATGAAGCGTTTCCGAATCAACCAACAAGAGCTGCCGCCTTCTTTCCATGTGCAGCAAGCCACGAGTGAGGACACTCAGGATATCCTGAATCTGCTCCTTGAGACCGCTAAATGGCTGCAAGCGCAAGGCTCCTCACAGTGGAGCGCGCTGCTGGAAGGGCATGATGTCCATGGCACGGGCGATGCCATTGCTCGCGGCGATGTCTTCCTCTTCAAAGATGGGGACAAGATTGCGGGAATGGTGATTCTTCTGACAGAGCCTAGCGCATGGGATATGAATCTATGGGGCGAGACTGGCCACGAGGAGTCGATCTACGTTCATCGCCTCGCGATTAATCGCGAGTATGCAGGACAAGGCTTAGGCGCCAACATTCTAGCCTGGGTTCATCAAGGCATCGAGATTGAAGGCAAATCCAACGTTCGACTTGACTGCATCGAAAGCAACGATGCGCTGTATCGCTTCTATAACAGCTTTGGCATGATCTATCGCGGAAGCGTAAAAGGCTTTCATTTATTTGAACAGCCACAAACCCATCAACGTTAAGATTTATCCAGGTACTATAGCTAGAGTTATTTGAAAGGATCTTCAACTTGCAGAAGATCCTTTGCGCTATATGGGGAGGCGACAACGACATGTCCATTCGCATCAAGCTGCTGTTATCGTACACAGGCATGCTTGTTATCAGTCTTGTCATGTTTGCCTTGACTGCGATTCTAATCACCGTCGCAATCACAGGCGATATTCATAGTTTAAAAGATTTCTATAAAGTGCATTACCAATTGAATCCCCTGACCGAACAAGAAGAATCGATCTTTCTGGAATTAAAGTCTATCGCCAAAAAAAATCCGGATCAGCTTCTCGATAAAGATCTGCTCGAAGAGTATGACTTCAAGCTTCGCATCGAGCAGGCAGCTCTATACGTACGTCGTGAGAAGGAGACTCTATTCAAGTCCTATACGTTCCACCAGCCGAATATGGACCATGCCCTGCCCGACTACGATCTGAATAATAATCAGATTCGAAACACTTTCAACGTCGACGAGCGCTTCTATTCCTACGCGAAATACGACTTTTCCTTTTCTGACGGCCAGAGAGGCAGTGTGTTTGTCATTCGTGAACGCAGTCCATTTGGAGAGATGACGAGAAGATTGCTCCCGATTCTGCTTGTCTTGCTGGCAGGTGTTCTGATCCTTGCCAATCTATTATTGTATCGTTGGATCACGAAAACGGTCGTGAATCGCTTGAACCTGCTTCGCGATTCCGCCAATCATATTAAGGACGGCAATCTGAATTTCAAGCTTGAACTCTGTGAAAAAGATGAGATCGGCCAGCTGAACGAAGCATTCGAAAGCATGAGGCTTAGGCTTCAGGAATCCGTGGACCTAAGGTTTCACTATGAAGAGAATCGCAAGGAACTGATCTCCAATATCTCTCACGATCTCAGAACTCCGATTACAACGATCAAGGGCTATGTCGAGGGCATTCGCGACGGCGTTGCGGATACGCCGGAGAAGATGGAGCGCTATGTTCATATGATCTATTCAAAGGCCGTCGATCTGGATCGATTAGTGGACGAGCTGTTTTTGTATTCGAAGCTGGATTTGAAGCAGGTTCCGTTTAACTTCCAGCAGGTCGATATGAGACGCTTCCTGGAAGATTGCATGGAGGAGCTGTCCTATGACCTTGAGAGCAAAGGAATACATCTGGAGTGGGATCTAAATAAGGATGAGCCAGTGGAGGTCATGCTTGATCTAGAAAAAATGAAGCGCGTCATTCTCAATATCATCATGAACGCGGTACAGTATATGGACAAGTCTGAGAAGAGCATTCAGCTATCCCTCCATTCTGATCACGAATCGGTGACGGTAGAGATCAAGGACAACGGAATCGGGATACCAAAGGAAGCGATCTCCCATATCTTCGAGCGCTTCTATCGTGCAGAACCTTCTCGCAATTCAGCGAGCGGCGGCAGCGGGCTTGGGCTTGCCATCGCTAGACAAATTATCGATGGGCATGGCGGAGAGATATGGGCTTCAAGCGAGCAAGGCAAAGGGACAAGCTTATTTTTCCGACTGAACAAAGCAAGGCCTAAGGAGAGGACTTCGAATGAAACGAATCTTGATCATTGAGGATGAAGCTGCCATAGCGATGCTGCAGCGCGATTATTTTGAATTGCATAACTTTGCGGTGGACTGTGCCTTGACAGGACAAGAGGGCTTGAATCAAGCACTGCATGAAGATTATGACCTTATCATTATTGATCTTCAGCTGCCTGGCATGGATGGCTTCGAGCTCTGCAGGAACGTTAGAGAGCGCAAGGAAGTTCCGATCCTGATCGTGTCCGCGAAAAAGGAAGAGGTCGATAAGATCCGCGCCTTCAATCTCGGTGCGGATGACTACATCACGAAGCCGTTCAGTCCAAGCGAGCTCGTGGCGCGGGCGAAAGCCCATCTGAATCGTTATGAACGGCTGATAAGCAAGCAGCTCGAAGACAAGAAGGATGAAATTGTCATTCGAGGGGTTCGGATCGACAGCGTTTCACGCCGCGTTTATGTTCGTGAGGAAGAAACGACATTTACAACGAAGGAATTCGACCTTCTCGTCTTCCTCGCAAGCCATCCTAACCGTGTGTTCAGCAAAGAAGAGTTGTTTGAGCGGATCTGGGGGCTTGAATCCAGTGGTGACATTGCTACCGTGACTGTTCACATTCGCAAGCTGCGCGAGAAGCTGGAGGTTGATCCTTCCTCTCCTCAATATATTGAGACCGTTTGGGGCGCGGGCTATCGCTTCACCGTTTGAAGTTTAGATAAATTTAATCTTTTGTTTATCTTTTATTGATCCTTCGTTTCTATAGGGTTTAGGTTCATCCCTTATCATTCTGTTATGGATATTAATTCAACAGAATGGAGGGTTTCACAATGAACATCTATACAAAGAAATGGGCGGCTGTCATGATCGCCGCTTCCCTTGGTGTAACGGCTGTACCACTCGCTACAGGGCATGCGGAGGCTATGAACCATGCTGCAAAGAGTTCAGTTGCAGTCTCAAGCGTCGCTAACATTACGATACAGCAAGCCATCCAGGAGCTTAACAAGCTGGGAATAATGCAGGGGTATCCGGATCAATCGATACGAGAGGATCAGCCGATTACTCTGGCTGAGCTGTCTAAGCTGCTCGTCAAAGCCTTCGAGCTGAATCCTTCTCCAGCACAGGATAAGCTGCCTGCACATGTCTCGCCTAATGCCTGGTATGCGCCATACGCTGCTGCCATGGCCGAGCTCGGAATTGTAGATGGTGATTTCCTTCCACAAGGCACCGTAACCAAGAATGAGCTGGTGCAGATGGTTGCGAAGGCCCTGAAACGTGACATCAAGTCTGTAGACTACTGGGCTCAAAGCCTTGATTCGAATACAAGCATCTCTCGGGGAGAAGCCGCTTATCTGATCTATGCAGCGTTTCCGGCGATTCCATCCGATAATGCTCAGATCAAAAGTGTAAAAGCCTTAAACGCGATCACGCTTATCGTAGAGATGGATAAGCCGCTTACAGCAGCAAACGAAGCTTTCAACCAAGCAAAAGCAGACTTTGTATTCACAAATGGGCTTACGCTGACCAACATGCCGCGTCTGATGACAGGCTCCAAAGCCACTTACATTGTGCCGACATCTGTGCAGGCTTCTGGAACGTCCTATGCGCTGACGTATAAAGGCAAAGCAGCTGGCTCATTTGAAGGCCAAGCCAAGCGAATTGACATGACGAAGGCCGAGCAGGTTACTAACGATACCTTTGAGCTTGAAGCGTTGAAGGCTAACGGTGTTGTGGACTACGGCTATATTATCTCTGCCTACAGCGGCGGCAGAGGCGCGAATGCGTTTATCGTCGATCAGAACCTTGCAGCTGATGGCGTGACCTACAATATTATTTCATCAATGCAGGCTCGCGAAGTAACCATCACGCCGGAAGGCGGTGCACCAATCGTAGCGAAGTATGTTCCATTCACGCAGTCTACAGATGGACGCCAAGAGCCGAAATTCAGACTCCCTGAGGGACAAGTTCTCACTCCTGGCGTAACCTATACGGTCACTTCGGATTGGGCAACGATTGCGAATCCTACATTTACAGCCAAGGAAATAGCGCCACTTACAATTGCTAGCGCTGAGGCCATTAACGAATCGTCGCTTTCTATCGAGCTGTCTAAAGATCCAGGCGATGAACTTTTCTCGGGAAGAAGCGTCGTATTGACAGCTCCAAATGGAGATAAATTAACCGCTACCTATGTCTACTCGAGCCGAAAAGGAGCAGCTGGCGTGTTCAATTTGACCAATGACAATAAGCTCGCACCTGGCACAACCTATAAAGTAACGCCCCTACAACCATGGGCAACGGCAGAAGAGGTAACGCTCGTATCGAAGTAACCATTGTGTTTAAACATGATCTTCTGTCGTCTTGACGTTATGAAGTGGTTGTAATAATGACTCTGTTGATGTAAACAAGAAGAGGGGGAGTGACGATGCTTAGAGCGCTAATGATCGCCCTTTTTCTCTTGACTACAGGCTGTCTGGACCAGTCTGCCGATCTTCCGGCTGGGGAAGTCCAGCAAGCAATAGAAGGAGGTCAAGACATGAAGCTACTGAACGACGATCTCATTGAAGCCACATTGAATCGCAACCAGGTAGAGATCAAGCAGCTTATTCAGGAAGGCGCCGATATAAATACCGTTGACGCCAGCGGCCGTACGCCTGCGATGATAGCGGTACATCATAAGCAGTTGAACGTGTTCAACCTGCTGGTTGAGCTGGGGGCAGATATTAACATCCGAGATCAGCGTTCCGACAACCCGCTTCTATATGCCAGCGCGGAAGGCATGCTTGATATTGTGAAGGCAGCCCTTGCGGCGAATGCGGACACCACGCTTACCAATCGCTTTGGAGGCACGGCGCTTATTCCCGCTGCGGACCGCGGTCATGTCGATATCGTGGAGGAATTGCTGGAGCATTCCGATGTTAATGTCAATCATGTCAATAACCTGGGTTGGACGGCACTGCTTGAGGCTGTCATCCTTGGAGACGGCGGAGAGCGTCATCAACATATTGTGGAGCTGCTCATTCAGCATGGCGCGGATGTCAATCTTGCTGATGGCGATGGGATCACTCCACTCCAGCATGCGAAGCAGCACGGGTACACCCGTATGATCGATATGCTTACTGCAGCTGGCGCGCAGTAAGCAGCGATAGAACGTGACCCATTGGAAGCTATACCTTAACCTTAACCTTCATCTTCAAACCATTCACCTTCTCTAACTTAAAAAACCATCCTTCACGGAAGTAGTCACCGTGAAGGATGGTTTTTCTTGTCGTTCTTACTGAGATTCACCATATATCGCTTTAGGATGAGACAGCTCCTCGCTAGAGCCTGTCCAACTCGTCCTGTTATGCCGCTACTGCCGTGATAAATACACCGACGGCGATCAATACAATGCCGATTGTCCCCCAGAATGACAGCTTCTCGCCAAGGAACAGCAGCGCAAATCCAACAGCCAGCACGACACTTAGCTTATCGATGGGCGCAACCTTGGATACATCGCCTTTTTGAATCGCGATAAAATAAAACAGCCAGGATAAAGCTCCTGCCACGCCGCTAAGCACGATGAAGAGCATCGCCTTCTTGTTCGCGAGCACCTCCCCGATCTGGCCGAGCTTGCCTTGAACAGCAATAACCCCGAACAAAAAAATCATCATGATAGCCGCTCGTATTGTAGTGGCTGTGTTCGGATCAACCTGCTGCAAACCGATCTTTCCGAAAATAGAAACGAGCGCTGCCATCGCCGCGGACAGCAGTGCATATAATAGCCAGCTTGCCATATCCTTGACCTCCTATAGGATCATCTTATGTATGTATACTGCTCATTTCCTAACCTTTTTCTTATCCAAAAGCTTAAAAAATAAGTATGGGGATGACTGCCTCCTCATCATGATTATGATGAACATCTACAAGATTACCATACCTCTCGGCTCATAGGAGTCACGAAAGCTAACAACCTTCAAATTTTAGCCGATAATCATTCTATAAGCTGCATAGCTCCTATTCTTTCATCAATGTTCGTGCCTCTAAGGAATAAAAGAGGTATACTAGATAAACAATCCAGGTATAGGAACTGTCAAGAAAGCAAGAGGTGCAACCCATGTCTATAGAGGTGGAAAACTGTAAACGGTGCGGAAAGGTATACAAAAAAGCGTACTCCAGCTTTTGCCCGGAATGCTTCGCCTTTATTCGCTCCGAGCTTACGCGCTGCAATGAGTATATGAAGAGCCATCCGGACAGCAATATTCATGAGTTAAGTGAAGCTACAGAGGTTCCTGTTAAAAAAATCATCCGATATATGAACGAAGGCAAGCTGTACGTTCACAGACATCCAAACCTAACTTATGGCTGCTATTTCTGCGATCATCAGATTAATCGGGGATATCTATGCCGTGATTGTGCGGCCAAGTTCAATCTTGAGGTTAAGAACCTGTTCTTGGAAGACGGATATGATTATGATCCCGATACGAAGCAGATCCGCAATCGCCCGGAGCAGCATAAGAAGGGCTACACCACGGACCGCTATACGGTTCATGGGACAAAGCGGATATAGAAGCACGATTCTCATCTTTCGGATATGAAGCGATCAAGAGAAGAGGTGGGCATGATGCCAGCAGAATATTTAACATCAGCAGAGGATGTAGAGGCGAGCCTTCATGAGCTGCTTCTGCTGGATCGGACCCAGGAGATTAGCGCGCAGGACGTTCGATATGCCTTCGCGCTCGACGAGTTGCTGTGCAAGGAGACCGGTGCTGGCGGACCTGCAATCTGTCATATATGGCGCCATCCTCGCGCCTTCGTCATGGGGCTGCGCGACAGCCGACTCCCGAGTGCGAAGCAGGCGAAAGACTGGCTGGAAGCCCAAGGCTATGCTACAGCGGTTCGGAATTCCGGCGGAGCTGCTGTGCCGCTTGATCTTGGCGTCATCAATATCTCCTTGATTCTGCCGAAGCCCGCCAAGGGCGATCTGCACTTTCATCAAGACTTTGAGCGCATGGTGCATTTGATTCGGCTCGCGCTTCAGGAGACGGGTTACAAGGTGGCTACAGGAGAGGTTGAGGGGGCCTATTGCCCCGGTGATTTCGACCTGAGCATTAACGGCAAGAAATTCTGCGGTATCGCACAGCGAAGACAATCACATGCCTACATCGTGCAAGCCTTTGTTATCATTGAAGGCAGCGGTCAGACAAGCGCACAGTTCGTTCATGACTTCTATGCGATCGCCTCGCAGCAGGACTCGAGTAAAGCGGCGGCCCTGACGGCTTCCTCCAGCGAAGCGGAACCGGAAGCTATGCAAGAGAGCCGTATATCCTATCCTCAAGTAACGAGCGACAGCACAGCAAGCCTGCAGGAGCTGATCGGCCTAGGTGAAAGTCCTGTTGGCACCTTCATTGAAGCGATCAAGCGCGTCGTTCGCGAGCGCCAGACCGAGGCGGGCATGATATCGGCCTCTGCGCGGTTGAAGCTGCCTACGAATGAGGAGATCGTCAATATGATGGGTACGCTTCGAACGCGATATGCCATTGAAGAAAGCTAGCCCTTGATGGACCAAACATGGTTCCATCATCAAGGGAATCGAATTTTGACCATTAACGGTGATTACGATAAAAAAGTCCTCCCAGTAACGGCTAATCGGGGTTCACCCCCATTCCGTCCTGCTGTGGAGGACTTTTTCTATGTTTTCGCTTAATCACATTTACTCCGCTTCATTATCTATAGAGATATAGCTTACTCTTACCTTCTTTATGCTACTCCAAGCATTGTCTATCAGTAACAGAGCAGTTCCTCTCCTGATCCAGAATCAGAACAGGATTCTGAATCGTATCACACAGCTCATGCGAGATCTGCTCCATCCCACCGCCCTCTAGCACAATTTTGACCAAGGCATTATTCATATCAAGCGACCTCACGCAGAGATAGTCGCGGTTCGAGAAGCCTGCAAGACCTTGGGCACGATGGATCTGTAAGGCTGCACCGTTTACGCTACCTGCGAGCCATGCCCGATGTGCGTATCGTTTATGATTTGGGCAGGCATCAAGGAGGTCTACTATTGCAGCACAGCGGAAGATACTGATAAGCACGGCTTCAGCGATATGCATCTTCGCAAATATCTGAAGGGCGAGGATGACAGCGTCATTCGCATGGTCAAAGTCCCAGCTCGCGAGGATTGTGACCACCTATTCGAGCACTTCCACAAGCTGCAAGAGCAGCAATGACGTCATAGAGCCACAATACCGCTCTGGTATTGCGGCTCTTTTTCTACCTATTTAGATGCACTTGTTGTGCGCTATACGAAAGAAATGGCTCCTGCAAACATGCAGAAGCCATCTCCCTGAATACGAATCCCAAGGCTGCTCGTTATGCAACGCCAGCATACCTACGATCCGCTAACTTATTATTTGTTGAATGTCTGATTCATGGACTCAATCAACGTATGCGTGTCATCTTGGCAGTACTCCCAGAACATGATTCCAGCCAGGTTGTGCTCCATAATATACTCGCACTTGTGAGCGACAGAAGTTGGATCCTCATACGTAATAAAAGTGCTGCCGTCAAACAAGAACGGAGCCTTTGCTTCATCATCCCAGTGGCGAGCGAAACCATTTTTATCAATGTATTCCTTCACAAGCTCCGCATAGCTAGGGCCGTAGCCGCCATTGCCAGGGGACATTTGCAAGAAGCCGTTATTTACATTCGGAACGTCCTTCCACATGCGGGAATAGAACGCAGCGCCAACGACGATCTTCTCTGCAGGCACGCCAGCATTCATGAACAAGCGCACGGATTGATCCACGCTGATGCGGAACAGATCCCCTGTAGATGTATAGAGGTTCGTATGGTGACCCGTCAGCACCTGGAAGCCACCGCGCATGTCGTACGTCATCAATTGAACGAAATCAAGGTACTGCTGTACCTTATCCATCTCTGTACCGTCGATATAGTATTGGTCTGCTCCTGCTGCAATCGTCAGCATGAAATGACGTCCTTGTTCCTTGCCATATGCATCAAGCGCTTCACGGATTTCTTTTAACAGAAGTGTAAAGTTCTCTTTGTCGCTAGGCGAAGAAGCGATGCCCGCTTCCGAGTAGCACGGGTATTCCCAATCGAGATCCACACCGTCAAATGGCGCAGCCTTCAGTACCTCTACTGCAGATTCTGCAAATGCGCGTCTGCCTTCAGCTGTGGAAGCTGCTTCAGAGAAGCCGCCGGCACTCCAACCACCAACAGACAACAGGATAAGCAAGCCTGGATTAATCGATTTCAAACGGTCTAGCTCTTTAAGCTGCTTCAAGTGAGCAATGGTAATGCGATCTTCCTTCACGTGACCAAACGCAATGTTTATATGAGTCAGCTTTTTCGCGTCATCCTCCGTCACCAAATGCAAGGTAGGATCGCCGACATAGCCAGCAAGAATGCGAGATTGTTTTGTCATGATTATCCCCTCTCCAATACCAGTACAGTCTCGTTATTGTTATCGGTAACTATACTGGGCAGATCACCCAATATAGTTGTGTTACGTGCATTATACTATAAGATGAAAGCTTTTACGAATACGTTATCATTGGAAAAACAAGGATACCCCTTCTTTTTCTCCGTTTCATCATGAAAGCGCTAAAACATAGACTACGTCTCATGTTCTAGCATTGCCAAGCAACACCTGGTCCATCTCATCATGAAGGAGCCGACTTTCATACTGCTTCCCTATCAGTATGACGGATTGTTATAGATATTCCCTCCTATCATTGCTATCATCATAATAGCTTCATTGAAGCGATGCATTGTCTCTTCATTTGCTCGAGTCTTCGTTGGAACTTACATACATAAGCTACTCCATGCCGCATGGCTGTCTCCATCTCGTTATGACTAGATCGATAAGCTCCTTCTTGACCTTCACGCAGCGTCAACCTGTAATCTCTCTTCTGGATACGATTAACGAGGAGGAGAAAGCGATGCCTAATCATGAAGAAATCTATCGTCATGATCCCAAGCGGTACCATGAAATGATTGCGAAGCAGCCGGATCTAAGGAAGGTTATTCAAGACATCGTGCATGTTGAAGGGAAGGACATTGTTGATCTAGGTGCCGGGACAGGAAGATTGACTGCCTCGCTCGCGCCGTTGTCACGTTCGATCATCGCACTTGATCAATCGGAAGCTATGCTTGAACTTAATCGACATCGGCTGTCAGCGCTTGGCCTAGACAATTGGAAGACACAATTGGCTGACCATCGGCAGCTGCCGCTTCAGGATCAATGTGCGGATCTCGTCACAGCTGGATGGAGCATCTGCTATCTGGCTGCAGCCGATCGCCCCGATTGGGAGCATTCTCTTCAGCTTGTCATGAATGAGATCCATCGAATCCTGCGGCCAGATGGAACGGTCATTATCATCGAAACAATGGGTACCGGAACAACTGAGCCTAGCCCGCCAAGCTTCTTGCAGCCTTACTACCACGCACTAGAGCATCAATATGGCTTCGCTTCGAGTCTAGTACGAACCGATTATCAATTTGCCAATGTGGAGGAAGCCTTTTCGTACATCTCCTTCTTCTTTGGAGATGAGCTGGCTGAGCAGCTCCTCACGCAGCAGCTTGCTACCGTAATGGAATGGGCAGGCATCTGGTGGAGAAAAGGCAGAATGGGGCTTAAAGAACCTTTTTAAATCTTCATTCGTCTTTGCAAGCCTTTTACGACCATCGATAAGCGCAACCATGATGACACTGTCACAAGAACGCACGGAATGACAGGATACTGGCAGTACGCAACTCTATAATGAAACTATCGAAGGAGAGATCACGGAATGGAATGGTTGAACCGTATGACGAATGCGATCCAATATATCGAGGAACATATCGATGGAGAGCTGAAGAGCGAGGATATTGCCAAGATCGCCTGCTCCTCGACCTTCCACTTTCAGCGTATGTTCTTAATGCTGACAGATATGACATTGGCGGAGTATATTCGCAAGCGCAGGCTGACGCTAGCCGCTCAGGAGCTTGCCATGACAGATGCCCGAGTACTCGATATTGCGCTAAAGTACGGTTATGATTCACCGGAATCGTTCGCCAAAGCATTCCGCAAGGCCCATGGCATTACACCTTCAGCTGCCAGGCAGCCGGGTGCTACGCTCAAGGCCTTCCCCCGTCTCTCCTTCCACTTTTCCTTGAGAGGAGATCAAGACATGGACTATCGTATTGAGCAAAAAGAGGCATTTTCTGTACTAGGAAAGAAACTTCGTGTAACTTCTATTGATGGTGAGAATCTGAAAGCCATTCCTGCCTTCTGGAATGAAATGAACAGCAATGGCATGAGCGATCGCCTATGCGAGCTGTCACCAGAATCCAGCATGTATGGAATCTGTATGCACATGGATATGGATACACGATTTTTTGACTACATGATCGCTGTTGATACGCCTGCAGCCTGCGCAGATGAACTTAAGCCGTTCGATACAGAGGAGATTCCTGCTGCAACATGGGCAATCTTTACTTCTGTCGGACCGATGCCTGACGCTGTTCAAAAAACATGGCAGCGTGTCTTCCAAGAGTGGCTGCCTGCAACGGGCTATGAGCATACCGGTGGACCTGAGCTTGAAGTGTATCTTCCAGGAGATCCAGCTGCTGCCGACTATCGCTGCGAAGTTTGGATTCCTGTGATGAAGAAATAATTGCAGTAGGGGGCTTGGGCAAGCCATAGTCCTTTCTCAATGACATTAATACAAAAAAGAGACCTGTTTCTAGGGTCTCTTTTTTGCTGCAAGCACAATTTCAATTTGTTTGCAATGAGGTTTTTCGAGCAGGGTAAAAAAACAGTGAAATCAAGCGATAAAACGCCTATTTAAATCCTCTATTTCTATTTTTTACAACGGTTATTTTGCCTCTTCATGCATTTCAAGGCAGCCAAATTCGGTTATATAGTTATCAGCATCACAACCGCATCCCCTGCTGGACATGCTGAAAACGCCTCAATCCTGACAGAATGGTGAACATTGTGACAAAATTGAAAAATGCTTGGGATGTAAATTATGGATATGTGATCGAAATTCAAAATGGACGAATTCGGCGTTTTTTCAGTGATTTTGGTCACATTTGAGGTTTTCTTTATATTGCAATGACATATTTCACTTCAAGTTATGGATATATAATCCATTAATGTTTTATTATTCAATTTGTTTTCCTAATCCTTACTTACTAACATATACGGTGACCAGCGTTATCCCAACATTATTTATATATTGTTTCTTCTTAGAGAAAGGGGTGCCTTAATGAAACGAAAAGGGTTGTTACTCGCATTTATGTCAACTCTTCTCCTTCTGCTTACGGGCTGCGAGCCATTGCTCGTCTTGAATCCAAAAGGTCCACAAGCAGAAACACAGGCCAATACCATCATCTTCTCCATCTTTGTGATGGCCTTCGTGTTATTGGTGGTCTATATCTTATTCGTCGTCTTCTTAACAAAGTATCGCGCATCTAAGCTGCCGGACGATTATGAGCCGCCACATGAAAAGGGTAACAAATGGCTTGAAATTATTTGGACCGTTATTCCGGTTCTCATCGTTATCGTCTTGTCCGTCGTAACGGTGAAGACAACCAACGCTGTAGAGAAAGTACCAGTTGGCTATGAGAATCAAAAGCCACTAGTCATCTACGCTTCCTCCTCAAACTGGAAATGGCATTTCAGCTATCCAGAGGAGAATATCGAAACCGTAAACTATGTAAACATTCCAACAAACCGTCCTGTTGAATTCCGTATGTACTCATTCGGCCCGATTACGAGCTTCTGGATTCCTCAGCTTGGCGGTCAAAAGTATGCCATGAGCGACATGGTTACGAAGCTTCACTTCGTTGCTGATCATGAAGCATCGATGCTTGGACGAAACTCCAACTTCAACGGTGAAGGCTATGCTCACATGGAGTTCGAGGTCTTGTCGATGTCGCCAACGAAGTTTGACGAATGGATAAAGGACGTTCAGTCAAATGAGTCTGAGATTACAGAAGAAGAGTTTGACAAGCTGCTCGCAACACCGCATGTTGGTCGTAAATCATACACAGGTACACACTTAAGCTTCCGTCCTGCTCCTGAAGGCGAGCATGCCGGACACAATCACGGTTCAGACTCTGAATCCGAATCCGATATGGACCACAGCAACATGGACCATGGCGATATGGATCAAAGTGAACATACGGAATCGGAACATTCGAATCATGAGTAAAAGACAGCTCAGAAAGGAGTCAACACGGTATGAAATGGGATGAGTTCTTCGTTACCGGTGAACCGATGATTTATGGCGCGATGGCCAGTATCGTCTTGGTATCCGTCGCAATCGTAGCCGGCTTAACGTATTTCAAGAAGTGGGGCTATCTCTGGAAAGAATGGCTCACTACCGTTGACCATAAACGCATCGGCGTCATGTACATCATTTCCGCCCTGCTCATGCTCTTCCGCGGTGGTATGGACGGGCTCTTGATGAGAGGACAGCTGGCGAAGCCTGAGAATGGCTTGCTTGACGCACAGCACTACAACGAGATTTTTACAACACACGGGGTCATCATGATTCTCTTCATGGCGATGCCATTTATCATTGGACTTATGAACGTCGTCATTCCCCTTCAGATTGGTGCACGCGACGTTGCATTCCCAAGACTGAACGCTGTCAGCTTCTGGCTGTTCTTCTTCGGGGCAATGCTGTTCAACCTTAGCTTTGTTATCGGTGGATCCCCAGATGCTGGTTGGTCCGCATACTTCCCACTCGCAAGCAATGAATTCAGTCCTACGGTGGGGAATAACTATTACGCGATTGCCCTTCAGATTGCCGGTATCGGTACATTGATGACGGGTATCAACTTTATTGTTACCATCCTTAGAATGCGTGCGCCTGGCATGAC
Source organism: Paenibacillus sp. 1001270B_150601_E10 (assembly GCF_015558675.1). Taxonomy (GTDB): domain Bacteria; phylum Bacillota; class Bacilli; order Paenibacillales; family Paenibacillaceae; genus Paenibacillus_B. The sequence continues at coordinate 388,647 of NZ_JADMOL010000003.1, forward strand.
ATTGATGAAAATGCCGATGTTCACATGGTCTGTCTTGATCACTTGTGTCATCATCACGTTCGCATTCCCTGTCTTGACGGTTGCGCTTGCGCTGATGACTGTCGATCGTCTCTTTGGCGGCCAATTCTTTACGATGGCCAACGGCGGTATGGATATGCTCTGGGCGAACCTGTTCTGGGTATGGGGTCACCCTGAGGTATACATTGTTATCCTGCCTGCATTCGGTATTTATAGTGAAATTATATCTACGTTCTCTAGAAAGAACCTATATGGTTATACATCCATGGTTGTCAGTATGGTTGCGATCTCTGCCCTGTCCTTCCTTGTATGGGCTCACCACTTCTATACAATGGGTCACGGAGCAATGGTTAATGGTATCTTCTCCATTACGACAATGGCGATCGCCGTACCGACCGGGGTTAAGATCTTTAACTGGCTGTTTACGCTAAGGAAAGGGAAGATCGAATTTACAACACCGATGCTTTACTCCCTTGCCTTTATCCCGATCTTTACGATTGGTGGCGTTACAGGGGTTATGCTTGCAATGGCAAGTGCCGATTATCAATATCACAACACGATGTTCTTGGTCGCTCACTTCCACTACGTATTGATTCCAGGTACGGTATTTGCGGTTATCGCAGGCTTGTACTACTGGTTCCCTAAATTGTTCGGCTTCCGCTTGAACGATCGCCAAGGGAAGATCACATTCTGGACTATTGCAATCAGCTTTAACGTTACGTTCTTGCCATTGTTCTTCTTAGGACTAAAAGGTATGACACGTCGTATGTACACGTACTCTGCCGAGACGGGCTTCGGTCCGCTGAACTTGATCGCAACCATCGGTGCGGTTGGCTTGGCAATCGGCTTTGCAATGCTCGTATATAACATCTACTGGAGCTTCCGTTATGCGCCGCGCGATACAACGGGGGACCCATGGAATGCACGCACACTGGAATGGGCAACACACAGCCCGATCCCAGATTACAACTTTGCGATTACACCTAAAGTGGAAAGCTTGGATTGCTTCTGGAACATGAAGAAGGGCAAAGAGAAATTGTTCGAAGGCGAAATTGAAGAAATTCATATGCCTAGCAACAGCGGTCAGCCGTTCGTACTCGGCGTCATCTTCTTCATCTTAGGATTTGCTCTCGTATTCAGCTGGTGGGTTCCAGCGATTGTCGGGGGACTCGGTGTTCTCGTTATGCTTGCCGTTCGCTCCTTCGAGCGCGATCACGGCTATCACATCCCAGTCAGCGAGATCAAAAAGACGGAACAACGATTGCGGGGTGAGACCGTATGAAAGTAAATCATACGTTGCCTTTAGAATATCGTACGGAAGAGAATAGCAACAAGATTCTTGGCTTCTGGATCTTCCTTGGGGCAGAAATTGCGCTCTTCGCTACGCTGTTCGCCGTGTATTTAACTTTATGGCAGCGGGCTGGTAATGGACCGACTGCAGCAGAAATATTTGAGATGAAGCCGGTTCTCATTGAGACCTTCCTTCTCTTGACAAGTAGCTTTACCATTGGCCTAGCCATCCACAGCATGCGCTTGGGACTCAAAAAGCCAACCCTAGTGTTTTATCTGATCACCCTCCTATTGGGTGCGGGCTTCCTAGGGGTCGAGATTTTCGAATTCTTTACCTATGTACATGAAGGTGCGACACTTCAGACAAGTGCATTCTTGTCCAGCTTGTTCATCCTGCTTGGTACCCACGGTGCCCACGTTACGCTCGGTTTAATGTGGGGAATCGCGATCATGATTCAGATCAAGCGTTGGGGCTTCACTGAGCAAACGGCGAACAAGTCGTTCATCTTCTCCTTGTACTGGCACTTCTTGGACGTGGTCTGGATCTTCATCTTCAGCTTCGTCTATCTGAAAGGACTGATGTGATATGATGAAACAGCTATTTCCAATCAAGCACGTGCTGGGTTATCTGTTATCTCTTGTCCTATCCGCAGTCGCTTTAGTCGTGCTGATTCCAGATCTGTCTTACACGCTTAAGATGACCATCTTGCTTGTATGTGCGGCCATTCAAGCTTCCATTCAGCTGTTCTTGTTCATGCACATCAAGGAAGCAGAGGATACAAAGTCTACCCTCTACATCAACATCATCTATGCGCTATTTGTTGGTCTTGTAACAATCTTTGGTACCCTGTTAACGATGCTGTGGGGTTACATGTAAGCAAGCTAGACCGACTTTATATGAAGTTTCAAAGCAGAGATGCCTTTATGGTGTCTCTGCTTTTTTATATGGCGAAGCCTTTCTTTGGTTAGAGGTAACCACACTTTACCACCTGTTTATATCGAAACAAAAAAATTTTATTCGCATCCAAACTTTTTACTGGGCCTCAAACGTCTTGCTTATAGAAGACGGGACAAGGAGCATGTACAGAAAGGAGGGAGCTCACTCCATGAATCGTAGACGCTTCGAAGAACAGTTGGTCGCGTGCATTACCGAGTATAAGGAAAGCACGTATCGACTGGCATACAGCTATGTGCATAATCAAGAGGATGCCCTTGATATCGTCCAAGAAGCGATCCAGAAGGCGTTCGTCTCACTCGATACCCTACATAAGCCTGCATCCATGAAGAGCTGGTATTTTCGCATTGTCGTAACGACTGCCCTTGATTTCATTCGAAAGCAAAAGAGGGTACAACCGGTTGATGAAGAAACCTTGCTCTCCTTCGGCTTAGAGACCGAAGATCACTATCACAATCTGGATTTGGAGCAGGCGCTCGAGGAGCTGCCTTTTAAATATAAAAGTGTCATCATGCTGCGTTACTTTGAAGACCTCAAGATTGAAGAAGTCGCAGACATTCTAGGCGAAAATGTAAATACCATCAAGACCCGCATCTATCAAGCGCTTAGGCTGCTGCGAGTCAAGCTAAAGGATGATTCTATGGAGGAGGTCCACCAACATGCGTAATTTGGATCCGTTGAAAAAAAGGTATCAAGACATTCCCATTCCTGCTGAATTGGATGATGTCGTGAACCAAGCATTGAAAGCCAGTAAAAGAAAGGATGTTCGAACCATGAAATCGGTAAAATGGGCAGTAGGTACTGCAGCTGCTGCAGCGGTTATTTTTGTAGGAAGTGTAAATGCGAGTCCGGCTGTTGTTAATGCCTTGTCTGATGTGCCCGTGCTAAGCTCCATCGTTAAGGTTGTAACCTTCCGTGATTTTAAAGTGGATGAAGGCAATTATAACGCAGATTTGAAAGTGCCTGCGATTAAAGATATGGACAACCAATTGCTTGAAGAACAGTTAAACAGCAAATACGTACAAGAGAATAAAGAGCTTTATCAAGCCTTCATGAAAGAGATGGAGCAGCAGCAGAAGGCCGGTGGAGGCCACCTCGGCGTGAACAGCGGCTATGAAGTGAAGACAGACAATGACAGCATTCTCTCGATCGAGCGTTACGTCAACAAGACAATGGGATCAACAGAAGAAATCCTGCAATTCGATACTATAGATAAAAAGAATGAAGTGCTCCTTACCCTGCCAAGCTTGTTCAAAGATGACAGCTACATCTCCCTGATCAGCAGCAACATTAAAGAGCAAATGGAAGCACAAATGAAGAAGGATGAAAACAAAACATATTGGATCGGAGAAAATGCTGTGGATGGAGATGCCTTTACCTCTATTAAAGCCGACCAAAACTTCTATATCAATAACGAAGGCAAGCTCGTCATTTCCTTCAATAAGTATGAAGTCGCACCTGGAAGCATGGGTTCTGTGGAATTTGTGATTCCAACAGACGCTATTGCAAATGCGCTCGTGAGTCACGCCTACGTCAAGTAACACCTTGGGTTCTATATGGTAAATCATCTCTCCCTATATGATTAGAGAACAGCTGCGGTAAAGGCAGCTGTTCTTTTTTTGCGAGAATATCGATACGCGTCTTACGATGTAGCTGTATGAGGTGCAGAATCTTCTTGTCCTCCGCCTCGAAGTTCCCTAACCGATCGCTGCAATGGAAATAAAAGAGCTAGGATGACGATAAGAAGTCCAGATACAAGAAAATATAACGGCACTCCCCACTGTTCAGCCAATGGTCCTGCGGCCAGCAATCCTATCGGCGTAGCAAGCAGCGAGATGCTGTTGACAAAGGACATGACTCTCCCTAGCAAGGCAGGATCGATCAACGTCTGCATCATGACCGTATAAGGACCACCGAACAATGGCCCAGAAACCCCAATCAGTGCAGAAAGGAGAACAAAGCCGATATAGCCGTAAGATGGCAGCAGCCCTGATCCTATAAGAGCAATTCCCATCAGCAGCAGCGCAATACGAATAAGACTGATGTGCGTCCTCTTCGCTCCCCAAGTGCCCAGCAGAACAGAGCCGATTAGCATGCCAGCGCCGAAGCTAAGCTCTACAATCCCCGCGTGCCAGGCTCCTCCTCCAAAATGATCCAAAGTCATCAGGTTGAATAACGCTCCAACTGGAACGAAGATAAAGGTCGTGATCGCGATGACAAAGGTCATGACAAACAAGCCCTTGTTCTTCATGAGCTCTTTAAGCCCGAGCTTCATTTCCTGCCACACCCCGGCATTCTCTAAATGTGCTTCATTCCGTTTCGGTCGTGGGATACGGACGAATAATAGTGCAGATGAAGCGAGCACCGCTCCGATGACATCCATCATCATGACAGCCGTCATCGTCCAGTACTCGACAAACACCGCACCAAGCATCGGTCCTACCAAAGTACTGGCTGAGAATAGCAGCTGATTCCAGCCTGCTACGCGAGTAAGCTCCTCCTGCGGTGCGATTAAGGGAATGGAGGCTTGCATAGACGGCATATGAAAGGCAGCGCCTAACGACCGCATGCCTAGCATCACATAAATCACCCAGATGGCGGGTTCTCCAGTCATAAACATAACAGCCAAGATAAGGCTTGTCGCCGCAACCGTCATATCTGCTCCAATCATGATCTTCTTGCGATCATAGCGATCGACAAGAGTTCCGATAAACGGCCCCAGCAATGCCTGCGGAAGAAAGGCTGCAATCGAGGCAGTCGTGAGCACCAATGCGGAACCGGTGTTTATGGTTAGCCACCAGATAATACAGAATTGAGCAACTGCACTCCCTAGCAATGAAAACACTTGACCTGCATAAATCGTAAAAAAAGTAGCTTTCCAATGATTGGCTTGAACGTTCATTCATTTCTCTCCTTATCCTTCGAAGAGAGTCGATTCTAAGGGGCACCCCCCTCTTCTCTCCTCATGCAAAGATCCGACTTTACTGCAATAGATACAAAAAAAGCACGGACTGCCGCTTCATCCCAAGAAGTGGTTTATCCATGCTCTACACTTACCGCGGTTACCAAGAGGATAAAAGGGAATTCAAAGATACCCGATCCTTTCGGTTCGATCCATGCATCAAAGACAAGGCATAGCGAAGCAGAAGGGAAGATCATTTCCTCTGCAACAAGTGTCCTAGGTATTTGTTGAATGAATATGACAGACTACACGCGTACGGTATATTCAAGGCATGAAAAATAAACCCCGATGTCCTGGGATTTAAAACGAATCCGTGCCTCAATTAACGTAACCGCGCACTAGCCATATCCTTCAACCCTCCAATACCTTTCAGACTTCGAGCTAATCTTAATAGATGGAAGACCATGGCGTCAACCCCGAACTCACTTACCTTTTCAATCATTAATAAAAACCCCTCTTCAGCCTGTTCTTGCCATTAAGCTGAAAAGGGGTTTTCGTTCAATATGTGATGCCATGATGCCGTAGTTGGCTTGCATCTCTGAGCATTTGCACGAAGCAGAAATGCTTTATGAGATGTGAGTGCCTGTAGTGCCCTGAATCGCAGCAGCCGCTTCATCAAGCGAACATATAATGGCGTGCTTGCCAAGCTCAGCAAAGTGAATGGCAGCTTCCATCTTAGGGCCCATGCTGCCAGAAGAGAATTGCCCTTCTCCCATATACTGCTCTGCTTCCTTTACGCTAATATGCTCAAGCGCCTGCTGCTCAGGTGTTCCATAATGAACAAATACATGATTCACGTCGGTGACCATCATAAAGATATCGGCATCGGCTTCCTGAGCAAGCTTCAAGCCGCTGCGATCTTTGTCTACCACCGCTTCAACGCCTGCAATCGTGCCGTCCTGCGCCTGTACGACGGGAATGCCTCCCCCTCCTGAAGCTATGACAATGACACCGCTCGCGACAAGACTCATGATTGTCTCTGCTTCCATAATGGATTGCGGCTGTGGTGAAGGAACGACGCGGCGCCAGCCGCGCCCAGCATCCTCCTGCATCTCCCAGCCCTTCTCTTGCATCATAACCTTTGCTTCTTCTTCAGTATAGAACGTTCCAATAGGCTTAGTAGGATGCTGGAATGCTTCGTCGTCCGACAATACTTGTGTCTGCGTCAGTAAGCTTACGACCTGCTGTGTCAATCCGCGCTTGGTCAGCTCATTCTTCAAGCATTGATCCAGCATGTAGCCGATCATGCCTTGCGACTTGGCATTGCATACATCGAGTGGAAACGGTGAGACGACATCCTTCGCTTCTTCATTTTGCCGCAGGATCAGTCCAACCTGGGGTCCGTTTCCGTGAGTCACAATCACCTCATAACCCTTCTGTACGATATCGGCTATGATCTCACTGCTTTTTCGTACATTTTCAAGCTGATTCTCATAGGTTGCTTCTTGATGAGGCCGCAGAATCGCGTTACCTCCCAATGCAATCACAACTCGTTCTGACATGCTTATACCTCCTTAGGGCCATGACGGCATTCGCGATTCCAAACGCTGTATCCATCCCGGAACTGTGTCCGGTCTGCAGCAAACGGATAAGGGCTGCTTGAAAATGAGAAGACTCTCCTGCAATCATCGCATTCAATACTGTGACGACTTTATCACTAAAGCGACCATGAAGCGCATGCTGTAAATAAGCCTTGCTCACATCAGTCGTGATTTCTTCCGCTGCAAGAATTCGGTGAATCACCTCATACAATAGGGGATGAAAAGCCTCCGTTAAAGTGTGAACGGCAAGAACACCCATAAGCAAATCATCGCCTGATGGCGTGAGCCCCTGACCACGGCCCAGAAAATAGCGCACATGCTTCTCAATTTGCTCCTCATTTCCGTACCAAGAAGCGGCTAGCAAGCGCTCCACATGCTCCGTCGCCTCAGACGATTCCCCTTTGCCATCTCCTTGCGACTGCTCCGCTATCAGGTCTGCATGAAGTCCATTAGGAATACTCCAGTGACGGCAAAGATGAAGCATCAGATCAAGGTGAACAAGGTCACGATAGCTGCGATAATTCCCCTTCTGCAGTTCATACTGAAACGCTGCCGCACGCGATAAATCCAGTGCAATCGGATAGCGTGGGTGGCGAAATAACAGCAAATCCGGCATGGAAGCTACGACGATATCATGCATGCTGACAGATTGGCGCAGCTTCCGCACATGATCCAGCCCCATATGGATGCCGAATGGGAGCCGGCCATTCTTCATCGTGCCGATAAAGATAAGCTCATCGCCCATCGCTATATTGATGCCGTTGTGAAATAGACTATGGACATGGCCGAACCGCTTCCGGGAGAGCAGCGCTGGCAGTTCTGCATGCATCTCCTCTCCCTTAAAGGAAGTGGTGTATAGCGGTGCTTTATACCAATCCGAGCTTAGCCGCATAGGCTTCAAGCGCTTTCTCAAAGCATTCGACAGGAGGACGAACCGTTCCGGCCCCGATCTGCCCTACCCCCGGCTCCTTATGCGCGATACCGGTATTAATGACTGGCGTTATGCCCGTCTCCACAACCTTCCTCGCATCGATGCCTAGGCAAATGCCGCGGAAGTCCCAAGTTGGCACGGTGAAGTTCGGATTCTGATCAATCGAGATCTCCACCATTTCATTGCTTGTTGCCAAGGCATCCTGGAAGCCGCCTGCTCCAACGAAGCGTGTAACCCCTGGGGCTGCGATCATCGCCATCCCCCCAACACCGAAGGTTTCCGTTATTGCGCTATCTCCGATATCCGGATTCGCATCTTCCTGCGAATAACCAGTGAAGAACAAGCCATGCGGTGTATTTACAGGTGCGGTAAACCATTCATCCCCCATACCGCTGATTCGAATGCCGAAGTCTTTGCCGTTGCGGCACATGGCCGTGACGACCGTACCCGCCTCAATCGTGCGCGCTCCATCCATCACTGCCTTGGAGGCAGCCATCATAATGTTCAGGAAGAACTGGTCAGTATCCGCCAGGAACTTGATCACGCTCTGCATGTCCTGCTTGTCCATATCCAGGCTGACGATATAAGGGCTGATTTCCTTTAAAAAGACGAGTGAAGCCGCAATGTTGCGCTGGTGGAATTCATCCCCCATCGTGATCGCCTTCGCTACCATCACGTTCAGATTGAGGCCTTCCTTGGTAGCATGAAGCGCACGGGATAACGTTGGGCCAAGTACATCCTTCATCCAGGTCAATCGATGGATAACCTCATCGGAATAGGCACCAAATCGCAGCACCTTGCCGATCCCCTCATTCATAATGCAGTATGCTTCATTGCCTTCCGAACGGTTCTGAACAACAAATACCGGCATATGGCCTGACGTAATGCCTCCCATTGGGCCTACTGCCTTTACATGATGGCATGGGATAAAGTTGATCTCACCGCCTTCTAGCATGCTTCTGGCTTCCGCTTCATCCTGTGCCCAGCCCTCAAATAGCACTGCGCCGACACATGACCCTTGCATCGGACCTGTCATGTCCTGATAGGCAATTGGCGGTCCAGCGTGAAGCAATGTCTTTGCATCGAGCTCCGGAATAACCGTATGCGCGGGTACAACATCTACAAGAAACGGCGCTCCGCCAGCAATCTTATCTATTACAGCCTGATTGGCATCATCTATTGTCTTCATCTTCATATTGAGTTCCCTCCCAGCCGTTTTATCATCAACTGTATCCATACTCCTAACGATCGCGTAATTCTAACGATGCATCTTAACGTTGCTCCTGTAAGGACAGAGGAGCCCTGCGAAACGCTGCTGCTAAACCCTAACTTAGATGAATGTAGAAATGAAAGGTTCTATCCCTCAAAGCGATACTGATTCAGTTGGTGCAGGATATGCTGCATCTTCGCATTGCCCCCGGCAACCGGACGCCAATCGTACTGAACGACAGCAGAGCCGCTCTCTGTAATCGATTCTGTAAACTTGGACAGCCCCACATTAATAATGGACGGCTTGCAGCTAAGCAGTGCTTCGATCGCCTCAGATGCTGTCTTCGTATCAGCAGCAACCGCTTCCGCTGGACGATGACACTTCGGCGTATCCTCCACATGAAGCTTCATCATGGCTAGAACCGTGCGCACCGCTTGGTTATTGCTTTCCTTAACGAGGACGCCGGCCTCTTCAAACTTGCGCTTTTGCTCCGCGTAGGATTGAGGATCCTGGTGCGTACCGCACAATGCTGCGACAAAATACAGATTGCGGTCTTCCTCCTTCGCCTTTGCAGCTGCCTTCCCGATTGCAGGAGCGAGCACGCTTGCCATATCATCGTGACCACCGTAGCCAAGCACCACATCGAATAAAATGACAGCCGTGGATGGATCTGCCGCAGCCTTCTCGATATGCTGAATACGAGTAGCTGGATCAATCATCGGGTGCGGTTTGCCTTGGGTGTACATATCATCGCCTAGGTCGACAACGGAATGTCCGTTCGAACGGAGCACATAGCCAGACTCATGGATCAACCCGTCCTTCAGTTGGAGTGCATCCGCGATCAGCATGGCAGCTTCAGCAGCCAAAGTCCCTCCTGCATACAGGCCTTGAATCGAAACTTGCTCCGGCTTCAGCTCTACGCTTGGCGCTTCTATTTGCACGCTGTACGTCGACTGAACCGGAACGCCTTTGCCAAGATCAATCGCGATTCTTGCTGTTTCCTCCAAGGTATAGGCCTGATACACATTTCCTTCATGACAAGTCGGCTTCTCTCCCAAGAACAATGCCACAACCGGCTTCAATAGGCCTTGCAGCTGACGCATCACCTTATCGCGCACTTCCTTTGCAGGCGGCTTCGAGATCACAACGATGACCTCTGTCTGGCTGTTATTCGCCAATCCGCGAATGCCATCCATCATGGTTATGGCACCGATGCCTTCCGAAAGGTCGCGGCCCCCGGTACCAATCGCGTGGCTGATTCCCCCGCCCAGACGATCGATTAACGTCGTCACCTCTTGAATTCCGGTGCCTGATGCGCCGACAACTCCGATATTGCCTGCCTTTACCCGATTCGCGAAGGCAAGCGGAACACCAGACAGGATGCCTGTTCCGCAGTCTGGCCCCATTACAAGGAGTCCCTTCTCGTGGGCCTTCTGCTTCAGCTTAAACTCCTCTTCAAGCGGCATATTGTCACTAAAGATAAACGCATGCAGTCCATAATCGAGCGCCTTCTCTGCTTCTGCCGCCGCATATTGACCAGGCACCGAAATCATGGCGAGATTGGCCTGCGGGCTTTCTTTAATGGCACGTTCCCAAGAGCGTACGCTCGTGGTTGACGACTGGCTGCTGCTGACGGATTGGTCGCTTAAAAAGTCATCCACGGCAGCGAGGAGCTGATCCAGCTTGCCGTCTCCCTCTGCATCAATGACGATACACATATCGTTAGCGCCAGCCTGCTCGAGCTCATCCGCATAGAGCCCGGAGTTGCGCATAATATCCTTATTCGCCGGCGTCCCCATCATGATCGAGGCCTGGTTTACGCCTTCTAGCGCTGAAACATGATTCGTCAAAAGCATCAAATTGACGGAATCCTGATAGGCATTTTTCTTAATGATCGTATGCAGCATCCTGCTTCACCTCAGATTGTCTTGTAATAGAAAAAGGAAAAAGTAAACTTGCAGCGTCAGCTTTTTACGTTGCAAACGGGTCCTTATGGTCGTACTTGTTATGATGGATGACATCAGATGCGAGATAATCGTAGATCTCATCGACAATCTCGATGCCGTTTGCCTCATTCTCCTGTTCAATCAGATCATAGTTCTGGCCCGGGTACAGCACTTGCTCAAATCCTGGCGCAGGCTTGATGCCGTTCAGATCCCGCATCGTCTGCGAAATGTTGCGGCGGAAGGCCTCGAGATCCGTGAAGAAGGAAGGATCCATTACGATATGCAGCTGTCCCAAATTCCGACCTTCTGTTAAGTCGTGGTACATGGAGCTGACACGATTGCCAAATGGCAAGCCGAGCAGCACGCCTGACAGAATATCGACCATCATCATGAGCCCGTAGCCCTTTGGGCCTGCGATCGGCAGCAGCGCATGAACCTTGAACGGATCATTCGTCCTTACCCCGTGCTCATCTACTGCCCAAGTGTCGGGAATGGCCTCATGCTTGGAGCGTGCATGGAGAATCTTGCCCCAGGCCTGAACCGTTGTCGCCATATCGAAGGTGATTAACGCATTTCCCTCTCCAGGGGCGGCAAAGGCTATAGGATTGGTTCCGTAGTAAGCCTCGGCTCCTCCGAATGGCACCACCATTGGATCAGACTGGCACACCGAGATTCCGATCAGCCCCTCTCTTGCAGCCTGCTGTACATAATAAGATAAGGAGCCGCTGTGACCGATGCGGCGAACGCCAACGATGGCGATGCCGTTCTCCTTGGCCATATTCACCGCATGCTCCATCGCCTGCTTCGCTGCGACATGACCCGCGCCATTGTCCCCGTCAAAGACAGCGGAGCACGGCCCCGTCTTCTCAAATGCAAATTGCGGATCTACGTTCGTACCGCCCTTCGCAATGCGCTCGGCATAATATTCGACCCGCATCGCGCCATGGGAATGAACGCCGCGGACGTCTGCATGAACGAGTACGTCTGCTACGACATCTGCATGGCTTGGAGATAAGCCTGCCAGAGATAGCTTGGTACGGATAAGCTGGTGTAACTTCTGTTTGGTTACTCTCATGTCGGTTCCCTCTCTGCATGTATTCCGTCTGCTGCCTGGCTCGCACATTCATAACGATTTACGATGGCGCCGTATCTACGCCTGTCGACCTCGGCTTACGCTGCGAACTCACGGTGCTAGACTCACCACCCGGCGTTTGCTTATGCAGGCAGCTGACGGTTGATCGGATTATAATCGCAATGAGAATTACAAGGCTGCATCCCGATTGCAATCTTTGGAATACAAGTAAGCGAACGGCTCTCTGCCTACCGCATAGGTTGCTTGCGGAACATAAGGTCCCATGTAGAGATAGTCGCCCTTTTTGATCGGAATCCATTCATTGTCCAGATTGTAGACGCCTTCGCCAGAGAGCATAATGGCGCCATGCTCCTGATAATGTGTCTCTACAAATGGATGACAGCCTCCAGGCTCGAACGATAGAATATGGAAGTTCATATCAAATGCGAGATCCATGGGCAGCAGGTCTTGAATCTTCACGTTCGTCATGTTGTCGTAATCCACTGCCTCGATGTCGTGCACATTGCCGGATACAACCCATGGCTTACGGCTGCTGTCATTCAGCGGCGTATACTTTTGCTTATACAAGAACAGTTTTGTATCAGCCGCCTGCGCATTCTCCAGATAAAGCTTTACTCCTGGCGGGCAATACAGGTAGCCGCCCGCTTCAAGCAAGAAGGTCTCCTGATCAGCCGAAGCACTCACCTGTCCTTCCATGCAGTACACGAAGGTTTCTACGCCTTCTTCGCCAAAGCCCTGAGCATTTTTGCCGCCCTCATGCATCGTCACCACATAATCGACGAATTTAGCGCCAAGCCGTGGAGATGCAAGAATCGTCAAATCACATTGTTCAAATCCTGGCACGACATTTTTAACGAGACCTTCTGGCGGAATTAAGGCAAAGTTGCCTCTTTTAATAATGGAGCGGCTTGATAACAAATCTTGTGGATATCCCATAATCGATACTCTCCTTTTCTTTGAATCCGTTTTCATTTATGGCGATTTATATCTTCTTTCATAACTGTTCGACTGTCTTTAAGGGCACAGCCTTTCTACTATCATCAGATTCTCGCTTTGGAATCCAAGTCGCCGTCTAAGCCTTCTGCGGCGTCTTCTTGATATTGGCGAGCAGCATAACCGCCGCGCCTACGAGGATGATGATCGTCGCGAGATAGAAGCCTAATACTTTACTGCCTGTAGCATCAGAGATCAGCCCTGTAACAAATGGCGCTACGACGGACGACATCATGCCAAAGAAGTTGAAGAAGCCAAACGTTGCTCCGACCCCTTGCTTAGGCGCAATATCTGCAACATAAGAGATCAGAATCGGCTCAACCGCAAGCTTCCCGAGGAAGCCGTAAAGAATCAAGCACACAATCAGCATCGTCGTGGTGCCTACAGATACCGTCAAATACAGCATCACGGCAGCGAGAAGCTCAAGAACAATAATGAATGTTATCTTCTTGTTCATAAACTTGTCGGACAAGCGGCTGAATAACAGCGCCCCTGGGACTGCACTAAAGGCGACGAGCGCAGCAGCAAATCCGATTGCTGTTCCATGGAACCCGCGTTCCTCCTGCAAGTAAGAAGGCAGCCAGGTGACAATCATGTAGTACCCGTAACATGTTGCAAAATAAAGCACGTAGGAAGCGACCATCTTGGGATTGGCAAGCAGTCGTTTTAGCGTCGCTTTCTCCTGAGCATCAGCAGCATCGCCTTGTTCTGCATCCGAAGCTTTAGCTGGCGCCGCTGTCTTCTTGATGTTCTTCGCGAAGACCAGCATCAAGCTGAATGCTAGACCAGCCGTAATAAAGAGCAATACTCGCCAGTTCCAGCCTGCCTCTTTCACAAGAAAGCTGGAGCCGATTAATCCGATCGCCATACCTAAAGCTGAACCGCTATTGATGATGGCTGTGGATATCCCCCGTTTTTCCTTCGGTATCGTTTCTGAGGATATCGAGTAAGCAGGGCCATAATACGTTCCTTGGCCAAGCCCTGTAATGAAGCTCGCTACTAAGATGAACATGAGCGAGGTGGAAAAGCCGACGAGGACGGCCCCTATCGTAAATAAGATAAAGCCCGGTATAATGATCGACTTACGGCCAAACTTATCGGCAAGCAGCCCTGACGGGATCTGCATCATTGTATAAGCAAAGAAAAAGACACTGAAGATAAGACCCATGCTTGCATCTGATGTGACATTAAGGTCGCGTTGAATTTCAGGAAGAATCGGATTCAGGATGGTCCGGTAAATCCATATAACCGTCCATCCGAGACAAAGCATCACGATGACCTTTTTCCAATACTCCCACTTTCCCTGTTGGCTCGTGTCCTTCACAATTTCACTCTCCTCAGCGCAATTGGTTGTTTGCTCGCTATTGTGTCAGGTTGGATTCCTTATACTTGGTAAGCCAGCTCATACAGCGCGTAAGTTAAAGCACGAACACCGTCTGCAAGATGCTTAGGACTTGTATACTCTTCGGGATTGTGACTGATTCCCTTGCGGCTGGGTACAAACAGCATGGCGGTTGGCACGAATTTCGCCATGATTTGAGAGTCGTGGCCTGCGCCGCTATGCATCAGCTTAAACGGAATATGGTGCTCCTTGCATTGCTTCTCCAGGACTTGAATAATCTCGGCATTCATCGGAACCGGATCTTCATCCATCCACATGTCGATCACGATCTCGACACCAAGCGACTCCGCCGTACGCTTCATTAGCTCGGTTACCTCGTCCGTGAAGCGAATCAGCTCTTTTTTGTCGGTATGGCGAATATCCAAGGTAAACAAGGCATTCCCCGGTACCACATTGACCACATTCGGCTTCACATCGATCTTTCCAACTGTGGATACAAGAGGATCGCCATAGGCTTGCGCCAAATCTAGAATTTGCTGAATCATGCGCCCAGCGGCATGCACGGCGTCCTTGCGATAGCCCATCGGCGTTGTTCCCGCATGGTTGGCCTCGCCATGAATCTCGATCGTAAAGCGGCGTTGTCCAACGATGCTGTGAACGACCCCTACGGATAGCTGCTCATGCTCCAGCACGCTTCCCTGCTCGATGTGAAGCTCGACAAAAGCTTTAATATCGCTTCGCAGTGCTGTCGATTCATCACGGAAGCGGAATCCCGCTTGCTTCATGGCGTCTACGAAAGGCACGCCATTGAAATCCTGAATCGCCTGCACGTCCTCCTTCTTCGCCATGCCGGTCAAATTTTTGCTGCCCCAAAAGGTATAAGGGAATCGGCTGCCTTCCTCCTCGGCAAATGATACGACCTCCAAGGTGCGGAGCGGCTGACCATGCTCTTGCCTAAGCGCCTTCATGGCTATCATCGCGGCAATAATCCCATACTGGCCGTCGTACTTGCCTCCGTTGCGTACGGTATCCACATGTGAACCGCTCATGATGGTTTCATCCGGATACTGGCTGCCCTCGAGCCTTCCATACAAGTTGCCGATCTCATCGTAATAAGTTGCAAACCCTTCCTCTTGCATGTATTGCTCTAATGCGCGTTGTGCATCAACCCATTCTTCGGAATACAACAAACGTGAAACGCCCCCCTTGGGGTCATTCCCGAACTGGCTTAACCATTCAATCAATCGAATTGTATCGGTTTGAATCGCATCCATCATCGTATCTGTCCTTTCTGCAAGATGTGTGCAAGCTTGAAGTCCATTCAACAGCCTACCTAAGCCTAAGCGAAGTAACGAAAGATACGCTCTTTGCCTCTTCTCTCGAGGCTGATTATGGTTTACACCTCGATTGTAAGCGCTTTATAAAAATTAAACATCGAGGCATCTCGATAAAAAACAGCCTAAACTTTTATCCATATCGGATAACATAAATAACGAGATAACGAGATCTATCTACAGATAAGCGGCTATTTTTAGTCGTTGATGTTATTGCCATAACAATTTGATATCTCGAGGCTATATTCATTTTCAAATAGAATGGATTGTTGGTTCCATCATGAAGCGTATTGATCCACTCTATGAAAACAAAAAAACCGCTCACGAGAATGTCATCATTCTCATGAACGGTATAAGAGATGAGATAGAGTAAGGCCGGACCAACTTCCTGCACCACATTACGCTTGTACTGCCGCTTCGGCAGGTTCATCTCCAAGCAGCGTCACAATCTTGAGCCCAACTTGGATCGATAGCATTTCATCTGAATCATCCAGATTAAGACCTGTAATCTCCTTAATCCGCTCCATCCGATACGTCACCGTCTTATAGTGACAGTACAATTCCTCAGCGGTCTTGGCTGCATTTTGATGCTGCTGCAAAAACACGCGCAGCGTCTTAATAAGGTCATCCCGATTGGGCTGTTTGTAATCGATCAATTTTTTTAGGGAAGGCGGTATGAAATTCGTAAGCGATCCTGTATCTTCAATCAGACAAAGCAGACGATAGATGCCCAGATCGGAGAAGGCTGCTACTGCTGATCTTCCCTTTATCGTCGTGCCAAGCTGCAGAGCATCCTGTGCCTCCTTATAGCTTCTTGGCAGCTCTGATATCGCGTGCGCAGCATTGCCGATGCCAACCTGAATATCAAGATGCTGAATACGCTTGTAAAAAGCTTGCTGAATATCCTTAGCCGCCTCCTTAATGTTCTGAATGCAGGCGGTCTTATCCCCCTGAGCATGCTCAACTCCCCACAGAACGACAAGCTGATCGCTCCTTATCCGAATTGGCCCCTCTGGAATTCGCTGCTGGATCATCTCATACAGCATACGCTGATAAGGGTGGTGCAGGCCGTACAGATCTATGTCATTCTCATCACTGCTTCCGGAATGTTGAAGACGGAATAGCACGATAACATAGGTTTTGTTCAAGTCCCAGCCGATCAGATTCGCACGCTGATAGACGCTTTGCAAGGAATCGATCTTTGCGTGAAGCAGATCGTCAATGAGGTCATCCTTATATTTCATTTCTACCTCTGCCACTGCATACTGCTTGACCAGATCCAGCGACATGGAGGTTGCTGCATTCTCTATGGCAATAAAGTCGAGCGCCTCGATAAGCTTATACGTTTCATGAATCACAAGGTGAATCTTAATATGATTGACAGTCTCAATCGGAATGACGTACTGGTTGCAAGTCTTGCCTCCCCAATCAGGATAACTCGCACGCTGTTTATAGCAAGGAAATTCCGTATCGATAGGCAAAGCGTCGATCTCCTTCTGTAGAATCTTAAACTGATTGAGCTGCGCATCGGTCGAAGACATCGGAAAGAAATTACGATCATACAAGGTTACGGGATTCCCAATCAGCTTGGCAAGCGAGTGAATAATCTGCTCCGAGCCTTTATTGGAAAGGGTAAGTGCAATAAATCGATCATGCGCTTCTTTAAAATATTTGAGCTTGGTGACCTGGTTGTTAAATAAAGATTCCATCACCGGATACATAATTTCACGGTAAGGAACCTGCTTTGGTATCTGGATGACAGGCAGATGGTGCTCATCAGATGCCTCGATAATGCCTTGTGGGATATCTTGAACGAAGCGACCCGTCTTAACGACTAAAGCGCTTACATTTTTGTCGGACAGCTGCTTCATAAACGCCCGCTGTTCCTGATCATTATACGATTGCAGCGGATACAGGCTGCTTAACAGCAGTTCCCCGCCGCTAATCCATTCTGCGATATCAGGCGCCTCTATAATGGTGACTCCTCGAATGGGATTGTCGAGCCCCTGCTTGCCGCTCACGACAAAAGCCTGCTGCAGGGTATCAATTTGAAACAAATCCTTGACTCTGAATTCCATCATTCCAGCTCCCATCACAGTAGAAGTAGATTCTCCACATCAGATCCACAATCAATCTTAATATGCATGCTGTTTCTATAAGAGTAACGTAATTCGAAAAAGAATGCATCTTCTTAGAACGGCAGCTCCTTGAAGATTTGGTGACTAAAGACAGGCAAACCGCCTTAGCTAGTAAACAGGATGCGCAGAAGAAAGGATCATGAGATAAAAAAGGGAAGCGAGCAATTGACAGTCTACTGCCAGCGGAAAGGCCGTGTCTTGCATGGGGGTGGAACATGATGAGGTGAGTAAAGGATACAGCAGCAATTAAACATTCTTTGCTGCTGTATCTGTGTCAAAGCTAAAGCATCATTCAACTTACGAGAGTGAACGGCATGGAGGAATCTGAATAAATAAAGTCACTTGAATTCCGTTCATGCTCATCCTGGCTTTACGTGTATCGATTCAACTAAAGCATCGAATCATGGTTGCTGGTTACCCGGTAATGTGCCCACTCCTCTGGCAGCAGCCGTTGATACTGGGGACTAAGATATCGGTCGTCTACGAGCACAAGAACGCCTTCATCCTCCTCCGATCGAATAAGCCGGCCTCCTGCCTGAAGGACCTTATTCATCCCCGGATAGATATAGGCGTAGTCAAAGCCATTGCGCCCAGTTTGATTGAAGTAGTCTCGAATAATATTGCGTTCAAAGCTTAGCTGCGGCAGTCCCACTCCAACAACGACGACGCCCGTTAGTCGATCTCCAACGAGATCGATTCCTTCTGAAAAGATCCCGCCAAGCACGGCGAATCCAATCAACGTACGATTGTTGTCGGCGTCGAATCGAGCAAGAAACTGCTCGCGCGCCTCCTCATCCATCACGCTCTCTTGAATCAAGATATCATACTGGCTTGTCTCTGCCTCTGACCAAAAAGCTTCTTGTATCATTTGCATATAGGCGTAGGACGGGAAGAAGAACAAGTAATTGCCTTGGCGATTCTCGACAAGCTGCGTAAGGTGCCGAATCAGCGTTCCCTGCGTGCGCTCCCGGTCATGGTATCGAGTCGACAGCGGCTGCACAACCACATCAAGCTGCTCCTGATAGAACGGCGTCGGAACGGATAAAGAATAATCCTCCTCGTTAGCTCCCAGCATATCTCGGTAATAGGACAAAGGAGATAACGTCGCAGAAAAGTAAATATGGCTGCGAAAGCCCTTGCCCATCTGCCTGAGGATGTCAGAAGGATCGAGACAGAACAGCTTCAGCCGAACCTCACTTCTGCTCTGCTCCACATAAGTCACATGCTGCTCGCCATACAGCTTGCCTGTACGGATAAAGTTCTGGACCTGGTAATACACATCCAGCAGCCGTTCATCTCCTTCATAGCTTGTTGAAGCCGACATGAGATAACGCTCTGCCTGAAGCGAGAAGGCTTCAGCAAGCGCCAGCAACTCCTCAGGCGCTTCCTGCTGCACCCACTCCTTCTCTTCCGTTGACTTTCTAAGATCAATAAAATATTGATTGATCGCCTTAGCCGCTTGGACGACGCCATCATCTACGCCTTTGAAGGCTCTCTGAATCTCAAGCGCCTCAGACTTTACAAGCGTGCTCGAATACATCTCCCGCGCACGATCAACCAAGTTATGCGCCTCATCGACGAGCAGCGCAGTCCGGCTTCGCACTTCCCCCATCAGACGCTTTAAGGAAATGCGAGGATCGAAGATATAGTTATAATCGCAAATGACTACATCCGCAGCATAGGAAGCGTCCAAGCCAAATTCGAACGGGCATAGGGTATGCTTTCTAGCATAGGCCTCGATAACGGGACGAGTGATCCTCGTCTCATGCGTGAGCAGGTCAAGCAGCCCTTCATTCAAGCGGTCATAATAGCCATTCGCATAAGGGCAGTCATCCTTGCGGCAGCTCATCTTGTCTTGAAAGCATACCTTCTCTTTAGCCGTTAACGTTACGCTATGCAGCTTCAAGCCTCGTCCTTCCATCCTGAGAAATGCTTCCTCAGCGGTTGTACGGGTAATCGTCTTCGCGGTTAAATAGTAGATGCGCTTCAGCATCCCCTGCCCCATCGCTTTCACTGCAGGGAACAACGTCGATATCGTCTTGCCGATGCCTGTCGGCGCCTTTGCGAAGAGGCGAACACCTTCATCTATCGTTCGGTACACCGCGCCTGCAAGCTTGCGCTGACCCGGGCGATATCGCTCGAATGGAAACGAAAGCGCCTGAATGCTATCATCCCGCTCCTTCCGCTGCTGCACCAGCATTTCTGCAAACGGAGCATATTGTTCGACCACCCCGTAGACAAAGGCCTCCAGCTCACGCAGCGTCTGCTCTTCCTGAAACACACGGGTCTCTTCCGATATTGTGTGAATGTAAGTAAGCTGAACGCGAATACGTTCAAGTTCCCGCTCCTTGGCCAGGATATAGGCATAGCATCTAGCCTGCGCCCAATACACCGGATACGATTCCTTCGTCAAAAGCTCAAGGTCCAATGAGGTGGACTTAATCTCATCAATGGTAAGTCCCTCCTCCTGAACCAATACGCCGTCGCAGCGACCATCTATTTTATATACAAGATCCCCATACGGAATCTCACAGCTCACGTAGACTTCCTTCTCATCCTGCTCACCGTATTGCTGCTGCAGCTTCTGATGCGCCCTCGTGCCTTCTATCAAAGGACTCGCGGTACTGAATCCCGTATCAATGCTGCCGCTAAGAAAGACATGCTGCACCAGGGCTTTGACCGCAATCTGCACGACAGAGGTTGGCTCGTTCATCACTTGAAGGTTTCTCCTTTACTAGGGAACGTTTGTTCTTTATAGTATAACATATCTTCTTCGTTCCATAATGAATAGAAGAGATGTTCATTAGAGTAAAGCAGGAGGAATTCTTCATGAACCAATTGTATCCTTATGTCATTGTTGAAGATGTACAAGGAGCCCTTGATTTTTACACCGAGGTCTTTGGAGGCAAGACCAAAATTCTCAACGCCCATGAAGGACGTGTTCTGCACGCTGAACTGTTCTTAACCAATGGTGGAACGCTCCACTTCTCCGATCCTTTCGGCCACCAAGTTACCGTAGGGGATTCTACTCGTGTCATGGTGCAATTTACGAAGGAAGAAGAGATTCGCGCCGTATATGAAGCGCTGGCGAAGGAAGGCACTACGGTTGTTGAGCTGCAGGATACCTTCTTCGGCGCCCTGCATGGTCAGATTCAAGATAAGTACAACATCCATTGGGTGCTTAATTTCTTCAAGAATCAAGGCTAAGCTCCACTGTTACCATTCATCGCTCAAAGTACGCTTGATGCAATATTGCCCAGGCGTACTTTTTTTATATCTAACCAAGCCATTCAATCCGGGCAATCACCTACTGTACCATAGCATCATACATTGTCATTATGACTTTCACATGGAAAGGAGCAGCAGCATGCATTGCCCATATGGATATCCATCTTTCTACATGCCTTATGTTCCAAGTCACCCCGTACCAATCCCCCATCGTGACCCCGCTAGTTCATGCTTGCAAACCGCCATTCAGCACACAGCAGAGGCCGTACAAGGTGAACGGGAGGATGAATTGTTCTACCAATACCTGATCTCCGTTGCCCCAACACAGGAGCAGAAAGACATCATCGCTTCGATTCGAGACGATGAGCGCAAGCATAATCAAATGTTTCGCCAGATATACCGCGACTTTACAGGACAAGAACTACAGCCATCCAATGGAGAGACCTTCACTAAGCCAGAGAGCTATATCAAAGGCATTCAACAGGCGCTGTTTGGGGAACTGAAGGCTGTTGAACGATACCGTGTCATTTGGCAGTGCTTGCCTGAAGGGAAGTATCGGGATATGTTGTTTGAGATTATAACGGATGAGTTGAAGCACGCATCCAAGTATAACTTTCTTTTTACCCTGAACAAATAAAAGAAGAGGCTTCGACTTACCCGCTGCATCGCTCTTGCGAGCCCGCTACCATGTAAGGCGTTGCCTCCAGCACATCTCTCCATTACCCTTTATTAACCCCATGCAGCCTATGCGAAAGAATAGCTGCCGTCTTAATAAACGGAATGCAAATTCATCCTCCTGCTCTACACCTTCAAATCTCGCTTGTTGTACCCAACGTAGGTCCCGACCAGCGCCAGCACCATAAGTGCTAACGATAGCAGCATATATCCAGCACTTAGGCTTCCCGCCTCTAGCACACTCTTGGCATCAAAGTATTTAAAAGGGGTTAATACCTTAAGTCCCTCCAAGTTGCCGCTGATATCAATCACAACCGATACGAAAAAGGCCAGGAGCAACATGCCGGACGTCAATCCCGCTGCCCGCTTCGGAAGCTTCAAGAGTGAAGCCACGGCACTCCCTAGCAGCATAAAAAGCAGCTGAAGGATTAGCAAGCCGCTAATCAAAAGAAGGATATCTTTGCTTATACTCTCTCCGTCACTATACCCTTGAACCACGATGAGCGAGGTAACCAAGGTGGCTGCGTTCAAGATCACCACACCAACAAGAGCAGCAGCGAGCTTCGCGGTGAGCATCTGATTTCTGGTTATAGGCTTCACGAGCAGAAATTCGGCCGTCTTATCCCGCTCCTCCTTTGCGATCATAGTAGCACCGAGCATGGCCGCATGGATGGTCGCCATAATGGCGATATACAGGAACAGAACGCCGTAGTACCCGCTGACGGTCGATAGATCAAGAGAGCCTACGCCAAAAATAGCCTGCAGCGACTTCGGCATATCAGCCATCAGCTCATTCAAGGCTTGTGATTCACCAGGCACCGACAGTGTCGCATATTTGCTCATCCCGGCAATGAGCAGGAAGATCATGCCGATACACCAGATGAGGAGCGACTTACGCTGCGCTTTTATTTCCCGCCAAAACATATTCATGGTCTCACCCTCCTCTATACCGCTTGAACATCCCGCTTCATATAGATGATATAGCTTGCAATCATTGCCAGCACAAACCATACGACACTGATAACGACATACGCCATTTCATAGCCGGCATGCTCCACAATATAAGTCGTATCATAATATTTGAACGGGGTCAGCGTCCGCAGCTTATCATCGCCTGTTGTGGCCCCAAGCGCCCCGATCAGGAAAAAGGCGAACACAACGCCCAAGGAGACTGGAAGCACAGTACGCATCTTTGGCCATAGGACAGAGGCCAAGAGTCCCGTTGCAAAGAAAATAAGCTGCACAAACAAGAGCGGCAGCGTTGCAAGAATAAGCAGCTTCATGCTGAAGTCTTGTTCAGACACCAAGGAGGCCGTAACACAAGCCGCTCCTGTATAGATCACATTGGTGATCAATAAAGCAGTCAAGGCCGCACAGACTTTTGACGAGACAATCGTTTGGCGCGTGACCGGCTTCGTCAGCAGAAAGTCCGCCGTCTTCTCCCTGACCTCCTTCGATAAGATCGAGGTGCCAAGCAGCATGGCCTGAATGGCACCGCCAAGCAGGATGTAGACAAATATATAGCCGTAGAAGCCAAGCACCGAGGTGATCGTGTCGATATGAATGCCCATCGCGGCAAGCAGCGCATCCGGCATATTGGACAATAGGGAAATAAGAGATTCTGCATCCTTCGAAAAGGTAGGGAACATTGCCATCATCAACACATTGATGCCGACCAAAGCAATGATCCAACTGATGAGAGACTTCCGATACGCCTTTAGCTCATGACGATAAATGTTCATGTCTCACTACTCCTCCTTTTCGTAATAGTGCATGAAGATCTCCTCAAGGTCCGGCTCCTCAATCCATAGATTCGCAATCTCCATTGATGCAATATGTCTCAGCATAGCGTTGATGTTGCCCTTATACATAAAGCTGACCTCTTTGTCCTTGATGCGAAGCTCCGTCACGCCATCCACAGCGAAGGAGGACTCGGTCACTGGCTCAGCCATTTCCAGCTTGAATCGCTTGTAATTGTTCTCCTTGAGCGTGCTCATCTTCTCTAGGCTGACAAGCTCCCCGTCCTTAATAATGGCGACGCGGTCACATAGTCGCTGAACCTCGCTTAGGATGTGGGAGGAAAACAAAATCGTCGCTCCCTTCTGATTCTCCTCCTGTAACAGTTCAAAAAAGCGCTGCTGCATCAGAGGATCAAGCCCGCTTGTCGGCTCATCAAGAATAATAAGCTTCGGCTCATGCAACAGGCCTTGGACGATGCCAACCTTCTTCTTGTTCCCTAAGGACAAGTCGTCAATCTTCTTATTCACATCAAGCTCCAGCCGGGCTGCCAGTTCATTCATCCGCTTCGAGCAGTCCTTCTTGTAGAAGCTGGCCGAATACTTAAGCAGATCCTTCACCTTCATATTGTCATAGTAGAACACTTCCGAGGGCAGATAACCGATCTCCTTCTTTATTTCCTGCCCATGCTGGATAATATCCTTGCCAAAAATCTTTGCACTTCCGCTTGTCGGATAGATCAGCCCGAGCAGCGTACGGATGGTCGTCGATTTGCCCGCACCATTCGGGCCAATGAAACCAAAGATCTCTCCTTCCTCTACGCTAAAGGTAAGGTTCGTAATGCCGCGCGCGTTTCCATATGTTTTCGTTAATTGCTGAAGCTCGATAATGCTCATGTCCCTGCCTCCTCCGCATTGGTACAGCTTACGAATCCTAACGATAGAAAGCCTGCTTTAGCATTTCCAAATAGATGTCGATTTCGACCATCATCGCATCAAGATCCATCTCCTCTAATGGCATGGACTTGATCTTTTCAAACTGGCTGTGACTATATCCCTCCATGCTCCAGACCAAAATGTGGATGGCACGCTGAACATCAATCCCTTCCTTAAACTTTGAATCGTCTAGATTCGCAAACATGCGCCCCTGCCATTCCTTAATGAAGTGATGATTACGCTCCTCCAGAATGGAAGCTGCCTCACTCGCTTCGTCCACATAAGCAGCTCTAAGAAAATTGAACATATCCGGGTAAACGCGGCACAGTCTCAACTTTACTTCAATGACCTGGCGATACATTTGGAATATGTCGCGTTCTTCCCAATCCATTCTGCTGCCGATCTCGCTCATCATCTTCTCCATGGCGTAATCATATAAGAATAAGAACAGTCCTTGCTTGTTCTGAAAATAGTGAAAAATCAACCCCTTCGATATGCCCGCCTGCTTCACAATCTCATTCGTGGAAGCCTGCGCATAGCCTCGATTAGAGAATTCTTTCATTGCTGCGTTGATGATGCGATCCTGTTTCTCTTCCTCTAGATTGAAGAACTTTTCTGTCATTTCAAAAACCCCCAGCATGCTGTTGACCACTTCGGTCAATCACAGTATATTCCTGTTGACCACACTGGTCAATATAGCGCAGAACTTATTTTTGAGACCTCTTTTTTGCTGCTATTCGTGAAGAATGACTAAGATGGAGGCTTATTGCTCTGTGCCTTTTATTATTTTTTATGAGGTCTATCTTTTCAACAGTCATTATATTGTGTATATTATATATATACATTATTTTGTTAGGGTGAATTTCACGTGAACATCATCATTAGCAATGCCAACGGGCAGCCGATCTATCAGCAGATCACCTCTCAGATCAAAAATATGATTATGACGGGTGAGCTGAACGAAGGCGATCCCTTGCCTTCCATGCGATTATTAGCCAAGGAGCTTCGTATTAGTGTGATCACAACCAAGCGAGCCTATGAAGACCTTGAGCGAGATGGATTTATCGAATCGATTGTTGGAAAGGGCAGCTTTGTTGCTCATAAGAACTTGGCGTTCATTCGAGAAGAGAACTTGAAGCAGATCGAATGGCATATGCAGGAGATTGTCGATAAAGCAACCATGAGTAACGTGCCTTTGGAGGAATTGATTGAGCTGCTTACTTTGATCTACAAAGGAGAATAGCGATGGAACATGCAATTACAATGACAGGCGTAGACATGCAATATCCCGGCTTCAAGCTGGACAATCTTAGCCTAACGCTCCCCACCGGAACCATCATGGGACTTATTGGCGAGAACGGTGCAGGCAAGAGTACGACAATCAAGCTCATCTTGGATCTCATTTCTCGCAATAAAGGCGATATACGCGTACTAGGCCAAGATAACCGGGCCTTAACCAAGCCCATGAAAGAGCATATCGGTGTCGTGCTGGAAGAATGTACATTTCCAGACACCTTGACCCCGAATCATATTAATCGGATCTTGAAAAATATATTTCAGACGTGGAACGAAGATCAATTCCATGCCTATATCAAACGCTTTCATGTCCCTGCAGACAAAAAAGTCAAAGAGCTTTCACGCGGGATGAAGATGAAGCTGTCCATTGCAGCAGCCCTCTCCCATGATTCCAAGCTGCTTATTCTCGATGAGGCGACGAGCGGATTGGACCCTATTGTTCGAGACGAAATGCTGGATGTCTTTTTGGACTTTATGAAGGATGAGTCACACTCCATCCTGATGTCCTCCCATATCTTGAGCGATCTTGAGAAGGTATCGGACTATATCGCGTTCATGCATCAGGGGAAACTGCTGTTTAGCGAAGAGAAGGACATGCTGCTTGATCGGTATGGCGTTCTGAAATGCACGAAGGAGGATCTTGCTCGAATCGACCCCTCGCTCATTCAAGGAGTAAGACAGCATCAATTTGGTGCGGAAGCACTCGTAGAACGAAGTTCTCTTCCGGGAGCCTGGACGGTGGAGCGAGCAACCATCGAGGATATTATGATCTTTTTTGCAAAGGAGAACGGACGATGAAAGGACTACTGTTTAAGGACTTATTTACGATCAAGATGCAATCAACCTTCCTGCTGCTTGTCGTCTTTCTTGGTGCTTTCCTTACGTTTAGCAATGGGAACTCAGGCTTCCTAATTGTTATCCTGGGCATCGTTCTCCCCGTCAACGCTATAGCGTTCGATGAAAAGGCCAATTGGGACAAGTACGCGTTAACCATGCCTATATCCCGAAGAGACCTTGTTACAAGCAAATATGTACTCAGTCTTATCGTTCTCGTACTAGCGACCATCCTAAGCGCCATATTTATGTTCCTGATCCGAAAAGGGGATGCTTCCACCAACTTTGCCGCTCTCGGAGGCAGCTTGCTCGCTGGCATGCTGCTGATCTCGCTGCTGCTGCCGCTGTGCTTTAAGCTCGGGACGGAAAAAGCGCGTCTCTTTCTGATCCTCATCGTGTTCAGCGTCGTCGGAATTGGAACGTTTATTTTAAGCAATGATCGAGGCATATCCTTTAACCTTGGCGAGTCTTCCCTTTATACGTTAGTGGGCTCGATCGCCATTGCCATTCTATTGATCTTCATCTTCTCTATGTTTCTGTCCATACGAATCATGGAGAAGAAGGAAATAGCCTAGACTTTTAAGGCACAACTATTTCTCAGGAAATAGACGCCTTTGGACAAAAAGAGACAGACCCTTACATGGTACCTACGAAAAGGTTAAGCGTGTAAAGGTCTGTTTTTCTTTATGCGCTGAACATCCGGCTGTCCCTAAGGAGTGCTTATGAAGAGAGACGGGCATTGCTGTCGTCTGATTCACCCGCTGTTAGGGGCTGCGTAGACGCAAAGACTCTCCAATTGCCGTTGCAGGACGCTTCAATCATTCCTTTTTCACGAATATAGCCTGCGATCAGTTCCGACATATCAATCGTCACTTCCCGAACGACCGGCTTGCCGCGATACATCTCGTACTCTCCGCCGCCTCCTGCACGATAATTGTTCATGGCGACCTCGTATTCTTGGTCAGGCTCAATCGGAGCACCATGTCGAGTAAGCTTCACAACACGCTCTCCTACCTTCCTAGATACATCAAGCTCATACTCAATGCCTTCCCACATGTCATAGTTATAATGCTGAGCCTTCGGCTCGATGAAGGAACGGCTCACGCCTATCGTCCCATCCGCCTGCATCGTAAAGTAGGAAGCACTCTGCTCCAGCGCTTTGCGAATATCTGCGCCTGATACACGAAGCACCGTAAGTGTATTAGGATAAATAAAGTTTGTTAGAATGTCGCGCATCGTAATCGTACTCTCGAATCCATGCGTATCCTCACTGAGCAGCGCTGTGTTGGAAATATCCGCACCCGTCGCCTCCATCTGCACCTTGTTCACGAACTCGATAAAGGGATGGTCCTTTAGTCTCAACGCATGCGGGCTCTCAATCTTCATCTGGCCAACCACTGCACCGAGCTTTTCATCGAGCCATGCTTGTGTCTCGGCTTCACGTTGTCGGATGGCCTCCAGCACCTCAGCATCCTTCGCATAAGACTCATTGCAAGCTATCAGCTCGACGCTCTTCTCCTTTAAGAGAAAACGTCCTTCTTGGCGTTCAAAGACGGCCTCCAGCTTGCCCAGCACCTGTCCATTGCAGCCTGGTTGAATCACGGTTACCCCATTGATCTCTCCTGTCAGCTTCCGATGCTGATGCCCGGTGATGAGCATGTCGATCCCTTCAACCTCTATACACATCGCGTAGCCTTGGTTCTCTCCCGTATATCGTTCCGTCCATTCGCCGCTCCTGACATCCCGTTCGAACCCGCCATGATAGGCGACAACCATAAGATCTGGCTGCTCCTTAGCTCGAATCCGCGGCACCCAAGTCTTCACGGTCTCCAACGCATCGTGAAAGACTAGGCCTTCTATATGATCAGGGTGCTCCCAATTCGGGATGTAATGCGTCGTAACACCCAGTATCGCAACTTTAACCTCTCCATGCCGTTTAATGATATATGGGGTTCCAAAATATGGTTGTTTGGTCTTTCTTTCAACAATCCCAGCTGATAGCCACGGGAAAGATCCTTCTCCTGTCACCTGCTGCAAATAGGCGCGGCCATAGTTGAATTCATGATTGCCAATGACAGCGGCATCATAGCCTAATGAAGACAAAGCTGCGATCGCTGGATTCGGCTCATTCGGCTTTATATTGGCTGCAAAGTAGGTCAATGGCGTTCCTTGAATGAGGTCGCCGTTATCAATTAGAATCAAATCCGGGTCTTCTGTGCGCTCCGCCTTTATCCGAGTTGCGAGCCTTGCAAGGCCTGTAGGGATATCCTCTTGGGTCCGATAGCTGATTGAGCTTATATACCCATGGATGTCACTGGTTACGAGAATGGTACAGCGTTGAATGGCTTGCTCCGTCAATAAACTCACCTCTTCTGTATATGTAGGATGGACGATGGCTTCGATAAGCTCGATGGCTTCTACATCTAGTGTACGTTTGAATTGTTAACGCACATCCTTGATTTTGTGAAAAAAAATTTTTTGAAGTGAAGGACCTTCAAAGAAGAGCAGCCGTAATTAGAGGTTAAGGTTATCACGAGTAAGCATGATATGTTCGACCTAACGTATGCATAGATTCATATGTGGCAAGATAAACGTTCTTGACAGGCAAGTCTCATTTCATGGAGGTGATTCTATTGTTTCATACCCGATTAAAACAAATATCCTATGTGATTATCGCAGCAGGCGTCCTGCTCTTGCTACTTGGTCTCTGGTATACCATCCCTAGATCAGTCGAATCTACGACGCCTGAGCATGTCTACTGGACATGGACAGTGATGAGAATTTCCTTCCCGCTTAGCGGCCTTACATTGATCGTCATCGGCGTCTTGAACCTCCGCATGTTCCGCCTTGTACAAGAGGAGACACTGCAGCTGCGAAAGGAACTCGCAGAGCTTCGCCAACGGATAGACCATACAGATGGAAAATAGGAAACCATAAGCCACCTCCTCCTATTGAGCCAATAATGCTTAGCCTTTCCTCTAAAACCACCTATATCAAGGAGAGCCGTTCGAACAACCAAGGATGAATCTCCCTAATTTTTACAAATTCTTCGCATCCGCTTTACGGCCCGATAATCCTATCCCTTTATAGTAGAACAAGCACCAGCAAAACTATTCCTACTATGGAGGGTATTCTTTTGAAAAACGTAGCTAAGATCATCATTCCTCTATTGCTGTCTCTTATGTTCATTAGCGCATGCGGCAGCAATGCTTCGAGCAGTACGAATGACCAAGCCTCCAACCAACCAGAACAAGCGAATAGCTCCGCACCTAAGCAAGAAGGCTATGTCCCTGAGACCTTAACCGTTCAATTCGTTCCTTCTCAAAATGCAGATACGCTCGAGGCGAAGGCGAAGCCGCTTGAGAAGCTGCTTTCCGACCGCTTAGGCATCCCTGTAAAAGTAAGCATCTCGACGGATTACAATACGATTATCGAAGCCATGGCATCGAAAAAAGTAGATGTAGGCTTCCTCCCTCCGACCGCCTATGTGCTGGCGAAGGACAAAGGCGCTGCTGAAGTCATCCTGCAAGCGCAGCGCTACGGCGTTGAAGATGAGACGGGCGCTCCAACAGAGGAGCTTGTCGATTTCTACAAATCGATGATCATCGTGAAGAAAGATTCGAAGATTCAAAGCGTGAAGGACCTTAAAGGTGCAAAGATCGCTTATCAAAATGTGACATCCTCTGCCGGCTTTGTCTGGCCAGCAGGCAAGCTGATGGAAGAAGGACTTGACCCGCTTAAGGATGTGCAGCCTATTACGGTAAAAGGCCATGATCAAGGGGTACTTGCCGTATTGAACGGCGACGTGGACGCTGCCGCAATCTTCCAGGATGCGCGTAATGTCGTGAAAAAGGACTATCCAACGGTATTCGAGGACACTCGTGTCCTGACTTTCACCGAGAATATTCCGAATGATACGATTACCGTCCGTTCCGATATGAATCCGGAATGGAGCGAAAAGCTGCAAAATGCATTTATCGAGATCGGCAAAGATGAGGAAGGCCGCGGCATTATTCGCGAAATTTACTCCCATGAGGGATATGTAAAGTCCCAAGACAGCGTATTTGAAATCGTGCGTGAATACGGTGAGAAAGTAAAGGCTGAATAGCGCTTTAGCTTGCAAATTCGCATATCCCCCTCTTTTCGCATATAAACCGCAGCGGAACCAGTTGAAGTACGGATGTGCTTCGGCTGGTTCTGCTTATGTCTACCTTATTGATAAAGGACTGATCATCTTGATAGAACTTCGTCATGTATCCAAATCCTATCCAAACGGAGTTAAAGGACTGCAGGACATTAACCTGACGATTCAGCCTGGCGAATTCATCGCTGTTGTGGGCTTGTCAGGTGCCGGGAAGTCTACGCTGCTTCGCTCTATTAATCGTCTGCACGAGATTACAGATGGAGAAATCCTCATAAATGGGGCCTCCATAACCAATGCCTCTGGCAAAGAGCTGCGCACGATTCGCCGCAGCATCGGCATGATCTTTCAGAGCTTCAATCTTGTGAAGCGGACCACCGTGCTTCGAAATGTGCTTGCGGGCCGCGTCGGCTACCATTCGACGATGCGTACCCTGCTTGGCCTCTTCCCCGAGCACGACAAAGAGCTCGCCTTCCGCGCCTTAGAGCGCGTCAATATTGTAGAAAAAGCCTATACGCGCTCGGACGAGCTGTCTGGTGGACAGCAGCAGCGCGTTGCCATTGCTCGCGTCTTGGCGCAAGAGGCTAAAATAATTTTGGCCGATGAGCCTGTAGCCTCTCTTGATCCGCTGACGACCAAGCAGGTTATGGATGATCTAAAGCGGATCAACCAGGAGCTTGGCATTACGACGCTTGTGAATTTGCATTTTATAGACCTGGCAAGGCAATATGCGACTCGCATTATCGGGCTGCGCGCAGGAGAGGTTGTCTTTGACGGACCTGTCCATGAAGCGACAGATGAGGTCTTCAACCATATCTATGGGCGTCCGATTCAGCAGGACGAGCTGCTCGGGGATCTCGTCGGATGAAGAGTGTAGAGACGCAGCACATCACCACATCTGAAGCAAGGTCCATGCCGAGACCGAAGGCTCCGGGCAGATTGAAAGTCATCCTCACCGTGCTCTTTATTGTTCTGCTGCTTGTGGGCAGCGCCATAAAAACGGAGTCCTCCTTCAGCGAGCTGATTGTGGGACTTCCAAATATGCTTGACCTCATAAAAGAAATGTTTCCACCGCGTTGGTCGTACTTTGACGATATTACAGGTGCGATGCTGGAGACGATCCGGATGGCGATCGTTGGGACGACACTAGGTGCGATCTTGGCTATTCCAGTCGCCTTGCTGTGCGCCAGCAATTTGAATACAAATAAGTGGCTATCCTATCCGATTCGATTCTTACTGAATCTCATTCGGACCATTCCAGATTTGCTGCTCGCTGCGCTGTTTGTTGCCATTTTCGGGCTTGGTCCGCTTCCGGGTATCTTCGCCCTTACTATTTTCTCACTCGGGCTAATTGGAAAGCTTACGTATGAAGCACTTGAAGCCATAGACCGCGGACCGTTGGAGGCGATGACTGCAGTAGGAGCAACACCAATGCAGCGGATTATATTCAGCGTCGTTCCCCAGATTCAAGCTCACTTCGTGTCCTACGTGCTGTACACATTCGAGATCAACGTTCGTGCCGCCGCTGTGCTAGGCCTTGTCGGCGCTGGAGGAATCGGACATTACTACGAAGTAACGCTTGGATTTTTGGAGTACGACAAGACGTGCATGATCATCATCTTTACATTAGCGATCGTGTTATTCATTGATTGGATGAGCACGAAACTGAGGGAGAAGTTGCAATGAGCCATCCACCGCAATCATGGAATCCTATCGTCAAGAAGCCGCCTGTCAAAAAATCAAGATGGCTGATCGCAGCACTCCTTGTTCTCGTATATGTATGGGCTTTCTCAGGCGTTCCGTTAAACGGCTTTAAAGAAACCGCCTTGCAGGTGACCCAGGCGATTGTATCCGGCATCTTTTCACCCGACTGGGATTATGTGTACCTGCCGGACGGCGAGGACTTGCTGCGAGGGCTGCTTGATACATTAGCCATCTCCATTCTAAGCACCTTTATCTCAGCCGTGCTGTGTATTCCTTTTGCCTTCTGGGCCGCTTCGAATATAAGCGAGCATGGCATCATTTCCAAGACAGGCAAAGTCGCCCTTAGCATCATCCGTACCTTTCCTGAGATTGTAATGGCCATCTTATTTATCAAGGCTGTAGGTCCTGGCTCCTTTGCAGGCGTACTCGCCCTTGGCCTTCATTCCATCGGGATGCTTGGCAAGCTCTTCGCCGAGGAGGTGGAGCAGATCGACCGTGGTCCATCGGAAGCACTCATGGCAGCCGGCGCGAATCGCCTTCAGATCCTATGGTACGCGGTTATGCCACAGGTGCTGCCTGGATTCCTGTCCTATACGCTGTATCGCTTCGAAATCAACGTCCGCTCTGCGACCATCCTTGGCGTTATTGGAGCAGGCGGAATCGGAACACCGCTCATCTTTGCCTTAAGCACTCGAAATTGGGATCGCGTAGGCATCATTCTGCTTGGGATCATGATCATGATTACGATCATTGACCTTCTGTCTGGCGCGATTCGTAAAAAGCTCGTGTAAGAGCGATGCTGGTACATCTATAGATTATAGGCCAGCAAAAAAGGATGCATCCTCCATGTTATCTGGCTTCATCACGCAATAAACGCTTCGACTCCTAACGGTGATCGAAGCGTTTTTACGTATGACTATGCTCTAATCCGCTTCAGCACTCCCTCGCCCTGGCTCTCCCCAGCTCCATTCCCACTAGGGCGCCACTTTCCGCCGCCGTTCCATCTGCGAGGCGTTGGGAATTTATGCTTCACATATGCGTAATGTATGGATTTGAAGGTGCGATTATCGACAACTCCAGTGACTGGAAGCCCATGTGTCTTCTGAAAATGCATGACGCCAGAGGCTGTGACGTTGTCATATTGGCCGTTAATTTCTCCGGAGTAGCTGCCCAAGGACTTGAGCATGCCTTGAATGACATATACATCCGCTCCTTGCGAACCTTTGCCAAATGCCGTTCCCTGGTGGGGCATGCCTATAAATAATAGGATGGTTACGATCGTAAACACCGTGCTTCTAACCAAACCCTTTCTCCACTTCGCGTCTCCTGTACGTGGACATTGACTCAGCACTACTCGTTTATTCATCTGCAAATGCCTCCTCCGAGTTCTCCGTGAGGTTGTTTGCCTTACTATTCCCCGATCCTTCAATTTCTACCATCCTTTTACTTCCGGCATAGGATTGAAGTACAAGCAAATAGGTAGAACGGGCAAAAGAGGCCATTCGACTTCGAGCATCTCCATAAAATATTTCATAAATTTGGTTGTGCAACGACCAAAATCATAGCATAATGAGGAAAAAATAACCTACATAGGAGGTCCTTATGAAACTTCGAGTATCTGCCGTACAGTATGACCTTCATACCATTCATTCCTTTGAACAATTTGCGAAGCAGTGCGAGCACTATGTGAAAACGGCGCAAGAATACGGCTCAGAATTTATTTTATTTCCAGAGTTTATTACCACGCAGCTCATGTCCATTGGAGACGAACATGGACAAGCATTAACGATACAGGACCTTCCTGACTTTACAGATCTGTATATCGAGCTGTTTGCGTCCTTGGCTAAGACGTCTGGCATGCATATTATCGGAGGGACCCACGTCATTCGCAAGGGTGAGCATCTCTATAATGTAGCGCATCTGTTCTTTCCGGATGGCCGCGTGGAGACGCAGGCGAAGCTTCATATAACGCCTACCGAAGTGACGGAATGGAACATGAACAAGGGTGATGGCCTTCAAGTATTCGAAACGGAGAAAGGCATCATCGCGATGCTGACCTGCTATGATATTGAGTTTCCGGAGATAGTGCGCATGGCAAAAGCCCGCGGTGCAGACGTTATCTTCTGCCCGTCCTGTACAGATGACCGTCACGGGTTCCATCGCGTTCGCTATACGAGCCATGCTAGAGCGATTGAGAATCAGATCTATATCGTACTGACAGGAACTGTAGGATCCTTGCCTACCGTTGATTTTATGAGGGCGAACTTCGGGCAGGCTGCGATTATTACGCCGAATGACATCCCATTCCCGCCTAAAGGACTGCTCGCAGAAGGCGAGATCAATCAGGATATGATTGTTACCGCAGATCTTGATCTTGCCCTTCTCGAAGAAGTGCGTGAGCGCGGCTCTGTCACGACTTGGCGCGATCGCCGCACGGATCTTTATACGGATTGGAGCTAAGGATGTTCATCGGGAGATGATCAATGAACAGCATGGTCCCATCAAGTGTGGAATAACAACTCTTTTTGCTATTTTGCAGTATGGTTCACCCTAACATTTGCTTCGGCAGGCCATATCTGTATTCATGTTCACGCTCATCACCAAAAGAGGAGGGGTTACGCTGTACCGCAAACACTTATACGTCTTCGATCAGCACCAGCCGATCCCTGCAGTCGTCCGGTCCTACACCCATTCAGATATACCTGAACTGCTTGCGATTCAGCAGGAGAGCTTTCCACCTCCTTTCCCTTCTGAGCTGTGGTGGAATAAGGAACAGCTTCACAATCACATCACATGGTTCCCTGAGGGCGCATTATGTATGGAGATCAATGGGCAGTTGGCAGGTTCCATGACAGCCTTGCTCGTCGATGATGCTGCTCGTGAAGAAGATCATCCTTGGGAACAGATTACGGATTCCGGCTATATCCGCAGCCACAATCCTAATGGCGGTACGCTTTATGTCGTCGATATAAGCGTACGGCCCGCTTATCGCAAGCTTGGCATCGGCAAGTGCTTGATGCAGGCCATGTATGATGTTGTGATTCATAATGGACTCACGCGAATGCTCGGTGGAGGACGAATGCCCGGCTATCATCTGCATGCTGACAGCATGACCGCCTCGCAATATCTCGATGCTGTTGTAAGAGGCGAGCTTAAGGACCCTGTCATCACGTTTCTGATGCGCTGCGGCCGCACGCCAGTTAGGGTCGTGGAGCATTATTTGGAGGATGAAGAATCCTGTCACTATGGAGCTCTTATGGAGTGGAACAATCCTTTTAAGAAAAACAATGACTAGGATATCGGGAAATTCGGTGACCTCCGAACCGCTATCAATGAGAGGAGCTAGCGATATGAACTATCATCGCATTACGCATATTGACGATCCATTATTTAAAAAGATGCATGAACTTATGCAGGAGGTATTTCCTCCAGAAGAAGTGCTGGAATTCAGCCTGTGGAAAGAGCCGCTTGAAGACCCAGGCATCCGTGTCTTTGTAGCTGAAGTAAACGGAGAGGTAGTTGGTGCCACTGAATACCGTTATTATGAGGACTTCAATGTCGCGATGACGGACTTCACGATTATTGGACGTCCGAACCAAGGGATCGGACGATTCTTGGCTCAGCAGCGCTTGCACGACTTGAACGCCCTGGCGGCTGCAAGCGGACAAGCTTTGTACGGCATGTTTGCGGAGATTTATGATCCGTATCAAGTGGACCATTATGAATTTGGCGGTGTAAAGCCAATGGATCCGTATGTCCGCCGTGAAGTCTTGTCTCATCTTGGTTACAAACGTCTGGATTTCCGCTACGTCCACCCATCCTGGAATAATGACGGTGTGGCAGTATCCGGCTTGGACCTGTGCTTCATGCCGAGCGATGAAGATCAGACGGAGCTTGAAGCCAGCTTGATCGTTGCCTTTTTACAGCGCTATTATTCGGTATTGTCCAACAAACCAGTCGAGTGGCTTGAGATGGTCGATCAGCTTGGACAACAAGAAAAGGTGGCATTGCTGCCAATCTAAATGTTGCCTATCCGGAATGCACGCATAGGCTCGTACACGTCAGGAAAATGAGGAGAAAGAGTGACCGCTATGCCATTTCTCCTTATATAGTGTGGAAGAACGGAACGTGCATGAGTTAGACTTGTACTCATGATTCAAGACCTTATTAACCAAAAGAGGGTGGAACCGATCCAAAGGATCAGTCTCTACCCTCTTTCTGTTTCTCGCTTCTAAGGCAAGCGATTCACTCGTTCATCCATGATCAAACTTGCTTACTTTTCAGACAAATGAGTTCGATCATCTTTAAGCTCTTCATTATGACTGATGCTTATCCGCATACACCGCCATTGCGTCTCTCATGAACACAGACAGGCCTTCCCCGAACTGATCAATATTCTTCGTAAAGCGGACATCATCCACGTACATCTGACCAAGCCCCTTGAAGGCCTCAAGCGAGTAGCTGCCAAACTCGTTAAGCAGCTTATACCATGCTTCGATTGCCGTTTGTGCTTCCTCGCTATCCGGTGCAAGGTGGCGGACAGCAGCAAGATTGTGATACGTTTCGTTCATACGATCCTGCATCTCCTTGCCGAATGCCTTGACCTTTGCATTGGATTCATCCACTGCTTGATCTCCCCAGCGCTCGCGCGCTTCTTGTTCATAGGGGTTATGGCTGAAGTCAAATCCTTGAAATTTCTCTTTATTAGACATCGTAATCTCACCTTTCGTGTGTTGAATGGTCTTCTGAACGGTCTCTATCACTTGATCGAGGCGGCTTCGCTTCTCTAGCAGCATCTTGTAGTGCATCTCCAAGGCCTCCTTGCGATCAAAGGATGGACGGCTCATAATCTCTTTTATCTTTTTTAAAGGGAAGCCCAGCTCACGGAAGAAGAGAATCTGCTGCAGCGTCTCGAGATTATCATCAGAATAGAGTCGGTACCCCGCTTCGGTTATCTCATCAGGTGATAATAGTCCGATCTCATCATAATGATGCAGTGTGCGCACACTGATGCCGACCAGATCCGCAACTTCCTTCACTTTCATCATGCTTCATGCCCCCTTCATTGATAATGATAGAGTATCACGTTACGTGAGAGTCAATGTCCATATTTATTAAATGGCCATAAAAAATCCCCTTCTGATCATCAACGTTCCGTCCATCTTGCCAGATGTCTGTTTCACGTTGTCGACCATAAGGGGATCATTTCAACCATTCTAGCGTTGATTCGTGTCTTTCACAAACTGGATAAAGTTCGCGATGACTTCATCCAAGAACTTCAATGTATTCTCATCCTGCAGACGGCCATCTTGGACCTTCTCGTGAAGACTGCCGATAAACACTTCATTTAGCGGCAGCACATGAGCGCCAATACCTCTAGCGTTCAGTATTTGTCTCAGCTGCATCTGTGCACGCACCGTACCCAGCACGCCAGGAGAGCCGCCAACGATCATGACAGGCTTGCCCACCAAGACCATTTCGACGCGGGACAGCCAGTCAAGCGCATTCTTCAACACACCAGGAATGGAGCTATTATACTCAGGAGTCGCAATGAGAACCCCATCCTCCTCTTTAATGCGCTTGCGAAGCGTGATCACAGATTCTGGCGGTGTGAGCTCATCATCAGGGTTGTACATCGGAATGTCATAAAGCGTGATAATATCCAGCTCAAACTGCTCCTGATAACGCTCCTTCAATGTCTCCACCACACGAAGATTAAATGATTCTTTTCGGATGCTTCCTACAATAGCTGCAATTTTCAACATGTTACAGGACTCCTTTTATATGGCGTTGGATACGCGATTGTCATTTTGATGACAGTGACCCTCATTATTACCCAAACGATGAAACCCATGAACCAATTGATGAGCATGTGCAAAGCGATATCCACGCATAATCGTAATACTTAGTATTACTTAGAACTACCAAGTATTTCTGGGTAATACTTTATAACATTAAGTATTACCAGGTATGATTTAGACATACGAAGCACGGCTCCGCTGTTACACCCAAGCCTCGATGTCCTCATCTGCCAGCTCTTCCTCTTCGATCTCCGGTTCCTGCACGATCTCGACTTCGGATTCAACCGATGATATCGGCAGAGAAGAATCTCCTAACGAATGCGTGCCTCCCACGCCTCGATCCTCCTGCACCCAGGATGTACTTGCATCCCTCCAGCCATTGCGCTCTGTCGGAACAACCGTCTGCAGATTGCGTACCCCAAACTGCTGGATCTCGCGTTCGATCAAATACCGCAATGAATCCATCAAATTCGATTGCGAATTAATCCAGTCCATGACGGCTGGATCTTCATTCTTCTTCGTCTTTAGGCTAATATTTTCTCCCGGCTTTTTTATTTTTTTCACCAAACTTCACCTACCACCGTCCATTTTCGCCAAGAATCCATGCTTGTCCAAGTCCTAAAGAGACGATCCTCCTGCAAGCGAATCGCTTACGCAGGCTGCATCGCTTTCGTCTTCAGTGCTTCATAGATCTTGCCGCGCACAAAGGCGTCTAGCCCCATTGCATTCAATTGAACGGCCTCGCGTGCCGGGATATAGAGTAGCTGCATTTCTCGTTCGCTGCAAATCTCCTCTAGCTGCGGATAGAGAAGCGAGCGCATCAGGATGCTGCCGCCGCCATACACGCAAATGACGTCGATCTCATTGCGCGCCTTCGTTAATTGGCGCTTCACGTGCTGAACAATTTGTTTCACTTGGCTGTCGAGCGGACGCTTGATCGTCTTGATCGCTCTCGCATGATATTTGTGCTTGGGATTCTTCAAGACATCGCTGAAAAATTGGCGTGGGCTGTTTGGAAGGTGAATCAGGCGATTAAATTCTTCAAGTGCCTCTTCTATCGCATAGCCTGCACCGTGATGGCTGCCATGGACAAACTGGCGCAAAAATTTATTGCCTTCAGTAATCGGATACTCGGTAGAACCGTCACCGATATCGACATGGAGAATACGCTTGTCTTTGAAGTAAGAGCCGTTGAACTTCTTATCCAGCTTGTATGCCTCTACAAACTGCTCGAAGATATCACCGTCTCTCCATTTGCCTTCATTGTCTTTTTGCAGCGTAAAAATGACAGGGGTTGCTTCAGGAACGACCTTTGTATAAGGAAAGGTAATACGAACGGACACACGGCGCATGCCCAGATGGACCGTTACATGATGGGGACCTTGCATGAATCGCTTCTCAAACTTGGCGGCTGTCTCATCGGTATGCTGAGTCACAGGCAGAGCTGTAGCCATATCCACCTCGACATCAATATCGTCCGGGATTTTCTTCTCGTCTGCATACGCTTTTTGAACCGCTACAGCGGCGATTTGCGCCAAGGTATTCACAATCGGCAGATCCATCTCGCACTTCAGATCAATTCCAATCTGCAAATTATCCAGAATCTCGCCGCTCTCAAGCGCGAACTTGCCAACATAATACATGCCCGGGCGGGCAGCAGGGGAATCTATGGTGACCACCAGCTGGTCTTGGAGATTTTTTACGAAGCTTTCCGGCATTTGCTCCTCGCTCCAAGGAAGCTCGTCCACCGTACAATTAACATTCGGCTGCTGAATCAACTGTCCATCAATAATCAGATCGTGCTCACTATTACCATTATCATTGCCTACATAAAAGTGGTAGTTCATCATTAAAACTCCTCCTTCGTATGTAAAAATATGACTTGGTAATACTTTGCCACACTTCGTGTTATCACACAATCTGCTGATAGTCCTAGATGCCTATGCGAATATTTTGGGATTCGCCGTCGGATTATGGGGAATCCGATAGGATTCAGGCATATTGATCGATTTGGCTTAACGTTTAGTACGGGCAGCCTTATAGAAAACACATAGCGCAGCCATGATCATCATTACGGTCGTAGCGGACCAGGTCATAACGTGTCCTTCGTCAGGGATAAGCGACGTCAATACAAAGACAACAGACAACAGGAGTATAGAAGACGTAACGATCATCAGCGTCCCGGCCAGTACTTTTTCCATGCACAAACCCTCCATCCTCATGTTCAAACCGAATATCTTGCTAATCGAGCATCTATGATTTCATCATTGCCTGCTTTAACAGGCTTCATTCTCATTTCATCCTTGCGTAATAACACCTATAACCCCAGTCTTGATAGTTTTATTGTAGCGATGATTTGTTAAGGGGTTGTTTATCGTATTTTAATATTTTGAAAAGGCGGCTCTTTCCCCTTATCATGCCTCTACCTTACAAATCCTCCATCGATTCTACAAAAGAAGATCATTTCTTCCTTCACGCTTCGGCAAACTTATCGCGCGGAATCCGCTAAACTATTCAATAAAATCAAACGAGAACCCTAACGAGGTTATGGAATCGTAATTGGAGGTTAGCAGCTGTGGATATTCAGAGAATCATCGAAGCTTTAGATCAAAACGGGGCAACCCCGAAGCCATTGGATCGCATCGCACTCTTCCCATGTGATGTCGAAGCTCTTCATGTGTACTGGGAAATAACCGAGGAACGCTTAATGGAAGCCAAGAAAGCACTGAATCTTGATGCGAAAGCGCTTCATCGTGCTGTTCGCGTGTATGATATTACATGGGGCTCCCTTACGGGTGTGGATGCAACAAGCTATTGGGAGATTATCGTGTCTGAGGAGGCAACCAACTGGTTTATTGCCGATATTGAAGCGAATCGAACCTACATCGTGGATTATGGGATCATGACTTCGGACAAGCGATTTCTAACCCTGCTTCGCTCGAACTCCGTATTTATCCCCCCTGTAGAAGCTAATCCTTGGCAGGAACAGCATCCGATGCATCTCGGCTTGTTTCATGAGGAGCTGCCGCATCAGGCGCTTTCTCCCTCCTGCATTCGGCTTGCCTGACACACCTGTCACATCCTTTTGTATGATTGAGGGCGGCTCAGCAAAACATTGTTCTTTCATTCAACTGGTTTGAAAAAGATAAAGGCTCCCTGCTTCAATCGCAGAGAGCCTTTTGCATATGCCGTTATTTTGCTAATTCCATAAATCCTTCGCCAAACACATCTCGCACATCATGAATCGTAATAAAGGCTTGTGGATCTATCGACTTCACAATCTTTTTCAATTGGCTGACCTCTTGCTTGCTGATGACAATGTACAGAATCTCCTGCGGAAGCTTGGTATAGAAGCCGTGTCCATGAAGCACCGTTACACCGCGTTCCATCACCTGATTGACCTGCTCTGCAATCTGATTCTGTTCCTTTGAGACGATCATAATCGCCTTCTTCGGATTCAGTCCCTCAATAATATAGTCCATGACCTTTGTCGCAATAAACAGCATCACAACGGTAAACATTAGACTCTCTGCTCCAATGACAAAGTAAGAGCAGAATACGACAATAAGATCGACAAGAAGCAGCGCGTAGCTTATATTCCATTCCAAAAACTTATGAAGAATCCGCGCAATGATTGTTGAACCTGCGGTAGTACCCCCGACACGGATGATCAAGCCGAGCCCTGCCCCTGACAATATTCCGCCAAAGATTGCATTGATAATCGGTTCATCTGAGGCGATCGTCCAGCCCGCTGTCAAATGAAGGGCCAGGGAATGCAGCAGCACCGCGATAATCGTATAGATCGTAGTCTGCTTATCCAGGAATTTGTAGCCGATGACAAGCAGAATCGCGTTCAAGATCAGATTGACGATACTCGGTGACCACTGAAACAAGTAATACAAAATAATCGTGACCCCTGTTACGCCACCCTCGCCGAATTCATTTGGAATGACAAACAAATTGATCGCCAGTGCGAACAGTACCGCACCAACTAAGATCATAAAGATGTCTGAGAATGTCTTCTTCATGATGATGTCCCCTTCACTTTCTATGTGTAGAATGATTAAACATTACGACCCAATAATTCTTCTCTCACCACATTGTGCCCCATCTCGCCACAAAGAAAAGCGCACCCGCAAGGGGATACGCTATACGTCTTTGCTCAGATGAATCGACCTCCCCGGATAAGGGCAAGGCCGACATCTTCTTTTCAATTAAGGGAGCTAGGACTTCATCTGCTTGCTGCGAAGCTGTCCGCAGGCAGCGTCTATATCCGTGCCATGCTCCATCCGTCGTGTGCAGTTAATGCCATGCTGCTTCAAAATATCATAAAAGGCAAGCACGGACTCATGTGAACTCCGTTGATACTGACTATGCTCATCCACAGGGTTATATGGGATCAGATTCACACTAAGGCGCTGACGGCGGTCCTTCAGCAGCTCTGCCAGTTCCTTGGCGTGCACCTGCTTATCATTAACATCGCGTAGCAGAATGTACTCCAGCATGACGCGCCGCTTCGTCTTCTCCCAATAATAATCGAGTGCCTCCATTAAGGTCTCGATGGGATACGCTCGGTTGATCTTCATAATCTGCGTGCGAAGCTCATTATTCGGTGCATGAAGCGATAGCGCCAGGCTCACCGGAAGGTTCAGATCGGAAAAGGCTCTGAGCTTATCCGGTAGACCACTGGTCGATACCGTGATGCGACGGGGCGCAATAGCCATACCCTTATGATCGGTCATAATCGCAAGCACGTTAACCAAATTCTCAAAGTTGTCAAACGGCTCACCGATCCCCATGACCACAACGTTGGTCACGAGTTCTCCTTTGCCCACTTGGTCAAAGTGATGCTGCACCTTCATAATTTGTTCCATGATCTCGCCGCTGCTAAGATCACGGCTTTTTTTCAACAGTCCGCTTGCACAGAAGCTGCAGCCAATATTGCAGCCGACCTGCGTGGTCACGCATACCGACAAGCCAAACTTCTGACGCATCAGCACCGTCTCAATCAAGTTGCCATCCGTAAGGCGGAACAGAAACTTAATCGTTCCGTCCAACGACTCCTGCTTCAAATGCTCCTCCAGCGTAAGAATCGAGAAATGCTCCTCCAATAAAGACAAGCAGGATGGATGGACATCCGCCATCTCTTCAAACGTTACGACCCGCTTGCGATATAAATAATCCCAGACTTGAGCGGCTCGCGACTTCTTATGTCCTCGCTCTTCAAGCCAGGTGATCAGCTGATCTATCGTCAACCCATATATCGATGGTTTATTCATGTGTGTTCCTCATTTCAATGCATGTCCTTAAGCCTCGAAGATGCAGGAGCACCTCCGAAACAATCTGTACCTTATTGTCCCAAATCTTATACGGGAAAACAAGCAGGACGGTCAATATTTTACATGTAGACGATTTCTAATCAGTCCCCAGTCCGTTCGCTATTACCCATTGTATAGGATAAAACGCTCTCTTATGCTCGCCAGAAGTGAACATGATCCTAAGATTCTAGCCTTAGATTAAGGTGCCGGCATTGCAATTGGACGAGGGAAAAA
The DNA here is from genome assembly GCF_015558675.1 of Paenibacillus sp. 1001270B_150601_E10. Classification (GTDB taxonomy): domain Bacteria; phylum Bacillota; class Bacilli; order Paenibacillales; family Paenibacillaceae; genus Paenibacillus_B. Next base: position 432,303 of record NZ_JADMOL010000003.1, read on the forward strand.
GAGAGCTGTAAAGTATACATATTTACATATGGATGCTGCATTATATAGTAATAGCAATAACCATATTCATCCAGAAATTATACTCTATCCTAAAGCAAAGGGGGTATAGATAAAGAATAGATTAGACGGGTCCTTGCTGTTGAACGCTTATCTTTATATGAATGAGAGGGATTGCCTATGGATAAGAAACCGTCGTCCGCTAAGAGCACACCGATGAAACGCTCCTCCGAAGAATATTCCCAAATAGCAAGGTCATCGAACTTCCAAGCCTTGCTCCGCGCTAAGAAACGATTCATCATCCCGTTCACCATCTGCTTCTTTTGCTTCTACTTCGCCCTGCCGATCCTGACTTCCTACACCACTATTTTAAATCAATCGTTCTATGGCAGTATTACGTGGGCTTGGGTCTTCGCTTTTCTTCAATTTGTCATGACATGGTCATTCTGTATGATCTACTACAAGAAGGCACAACAATTCGACCAGTTGTCGGATCACATTCTTAAAGAGAAAGCGAGAGATGCGCTATGAATGTCGCTGCCTTTTCCATGTTCCTAGTCATTGTTGCGTTTACGCTGGTCATTACATATTGGGCCTCGAAAAAGACCACCTCAGCAAGTGAATTCTATACGGCAGGCGGTGGATTAACGGGCTGGCAAAATGGCCTTGCGATCGCTGGGGATTATATGTCAGCCGCCTCCTTCCTAGGCATCGCGGGAATGATCGCGCTCGCAGGCTTCGACGGCTTCTTCTACAGCATCGGCTTCCTTGTCGCCTATCTTGTCGTTCTTTTCCTAGTGGCGGAACCACTTAGGAACCTCGGCAAATACACTTTTGCCGACATGATTGCCGTTCGCTTTAACGCGAAGAAGATCCGCGGCTTTGCCGCCTTCAACACCATTGCCATCTCCATCTTCTATATGATCGCCCAGCTGGTAGGCGCTGGCGCGCTGATCAAGCTCCTCTTGGGCATTGATTTCACGACTTCCGTTATTACGGTCGGTATTCTGATGACCATTTACGTTATTTTTGGCGGGATGCACGCCACAAGCTGGGTGCAAATCGTGAAGGCGGTTCTGCTTATGGGCGGAACGCTGATCATATCCCTTATTGTATTCTCCAAGTTCGGCTTCAGCATTACAGCCATGTTTGATCAGATGAAGACTGCGACCCCGCTGCAGGATGCCTTCTTGAACCCTGGAGTCAAGTATAAAGAGGGGCTTGATACCCTCTCCTTAACAATGGGCCTTGTGCTTGGAACAGCGGGGCTTCCGCATATTCTCGTCAGATTCTTTACTGTTCGCAACGCCAAGACAGCGCGCAGCTCCGTCGTGTATGCAACCTGGGTGATCGGCATTTTCTATGTCATGACGATCTTCTTGGGCTTTGGCGCCGCAGCCTTCGTCGGCAACGCCGATATTATTGCCGCCGACAAAGCGGGCAATATGGCAGCTCCGCTCCTTGCACAAGCCCTTGGAGGCAATATGCTGTTTGCCTTCATCTCTGCTGTAGCCTTCGCTACAATTCTAGCGGTTGTTGCAGGGCTTGTCCTTACCGCTGCCACAGCCTTCTCACACGACTTCTACAATCAGATCTTACGAAAAGGGGAAGCCACCGAGAAGCAGCAGGTCAACATGGCGCGCTATGCTTCCATCGGAATCTCCATATTGTCCATTCTGCTTGCGCTTGTAGCGAAAAACTTAAATGTCGCTTTTCTCGTATCCTTGGCCTTTGCCGTCGCAGCAAGTGCCAATCTTCCCGTTATCCTGTACACCATCTACTGGAAACGATTCAATACCAGCGGCGCGATCTGGGCCATGGTTGTAGGCTTGGTTGCCTCAGTTGGGCTGGTGCTTGTCAGCCCTAACGTCTTCAGCCCGATTGAGGGCAAGGCAATCTTAGTAGGCGAGCCGTTGTATCCTTTCTCAACTCCAGGCCTGATCTCCATTCCGTTAGGATTTCTGGCTGGCTACATCGGAACACTTATATCCAAAAAATCGTACAAAGAAGACAATCAGGTGCACTACGACGAGATTCTTGTCCGCTCCAATACCGGCCTAGACACGACCACCTAAGCCGCTCACCCCTTTACCGCGAAGCCCCATGCCGTAGTGCCTGCGTTCTTTATGCGCAGGCACTTTTCCATATTTGATTAATTTTCTCAAAATAATTGTTGATAATGATTATCAATATCTATATAATGAGAACCGTTATCAATAGATTTTTGGAAATATGGGGGAATCTTTATGCGTCATGGAGCTTGGAAGTTCGCATTTATTGTGCTTATTGCATTATCTTTAGTTGCTTGCGGCAGCGGCAATCAAACGAGCAGCCCTGCCGATTCTTCATCTGGTCAGCAAGAAACGGCTACGCAACCTGCCGAGAGCAGTTCAACGAATCCGAACAACAGCAAGGAATCTGAGCAGAAGCCACCCGCCGTTCAGGTGGATGAGACGAAACTGCAAGAGCTTGCTGCTCAATTCGGCGAGACCACACCAGCAAAGTCCATTACGCTGTCCGTGTCCATCACTGAGCTGTTCGACGCACTTGGACTTGAACTCGTTGGGGTTCCAACAACAAAGAGCGAGCTGCCTGCGGCTTACGCTCAAGTACAGCGTGTCGGCTCTTCTCATCAGCCTGATCTCGAGCAGATCGCAAAGCTCACGCCTAATATGGTCCTTGCGCCAGCTTCCATCAAGGACAGCATCGATAAGATGCTGAAGCCTGCAAATCTTCCTGCAGCGTACCTTCCGGCGGATTCGCTGGATGAATTAAAGCTTTCCACGGCCGTGCTCGGACGTGTATACGGGAAAGAGGACAAGGCCGCTGAGGTGCTGGAAAGCTTTGCGAAGCAAGAGAATGAGATTATGGAAACAACAAAAGGCAAGGAATCGCCTAAAGTGATGATCCTCTTTGGTTCTGCGGAGTCCTTGATGGTGATGAACGAAAATACGTTTGCGGGCAGCATTGCTCACAACCTTGGTGCTGCCAATGTACTGTCTGATGTATTGAAGCAAAGCGAAACGTATGTGCCTCTCAATATGGAAAGCATCGTTACGGCTAACCCCGATGTCATCCTTTTAGTTGCCCATGGCGATCCAGCCGCAGTGGCACAAAAGTTCGAGGAGGATGTGAAGAAGAATGGAGCTTGGGAAAAGCTCTCCGCCTTCAAAAATGGGAAATTAAAAACATTGGATTATAACTTGTTCGGCATCGCTTCACTTGTAAAAGCACCAGATGCCTATAAAGAGATGGCTAACATCCTGTACAACTAATTCGGAGGCAAATGACATGGCCAAGAAGCCACAGACAAGAAAAGCATTCCTGCTTGGGACGATGGCCGCTCTCCTCATCCTATGTGCCATCTTGGCTATTGGAATCGGCAGTGTTCGCTTCTCGCCTCTAGAGACGTGGACGACACTCACTGGAGCAGGAGCGGATTCCGCCAACACGATTATATGGGATATCCGAGTTCCGAGAGTGCTGCTTGCCTTTATTATCGGCGCCAATCTTGCCGCCTCCGGCGCACTGCTTCAAGCGGTTATGATGAACCCGCTCGCAGACCCCGGCCTAACCGGTGTATCAAGCGGGGCAGCTGTAACCGTGCTATTCATACTGCTTGTCATGCCCCAATACACGGCATTGGTTCCGCTTGCCGCTATCGTAGGCGGGACTTTTGCAGCCGTCATGGTATACGCCTGGGCGTGGACCAAGCAGACCGGCATTACCCCGATCCGTATTATCCTGTCCGGGGTAGCGGTGAATGCCGTGTTCGGCGGCGTTATCGGCCTGCTGTCGATCCTATACAGCGACAAGCTGCCTGCCGCTCTGCAATGGATGAACGGCAGCCTTTCCGGCAAGGGCATGGCCGACGTCTATGCCATATTGCCTTATTCCATCGCTGGATGGATCATGGCGCTGTTCTGCATCCGCCAAGCGAATATCCTCCGCTTAGGCGAGCAGACGGCGCACAACCTTGGCCAGAACCTGAATCGCGTGCGGTTCACCCTCTCCTTTGTCGCCGTATTCCTCGCGGCGGTATCCGTCGCCAAGGTTGGGCTCGTGGACTTCGTCGGCCTAATCGTGCCGCATATTGCGCGCATGCTGATCGGCTCTGACTATAAATACAGCTTGCCGCTCAGCCTGATGCTGGGCCCAGTCATTCTGATCGCAGCCGATACGATCGGGCGCTCGTTGTTCAGCCCGCTTGAGATCCCGGCGGGCATCGTGATGGCCATGGCGGGAGGGCCGTACTTCTTATATCTCATGCGCAAAGGAGGAGCATGACATGCTTAAAGTGCACTCCCTTCGTATTCAATTCGCAGAACGGACGGTCGTGCATGACTTCTCCCTGGAAGTTCAAGAAGGGGAAGTCGTCTCGATCATCGGACCGAATGGCTCTGGCAAGTCCACGATTCTAAAAGGAGTATCGGGGCTCCTGCCTTGCGCAGGCGGTGAGATCTGCATCGCAGAACGGCACCTCACCTCCTTGAAAGCGAAGCAGGTATCCCAGATGATGTGCTTGCTGTGCCAAGCCAACATCAGCCCAGCCGATATGACTGTGCAGGAGCTGGTTGGCTATGGCCGCTCCCCCCATAAGAAATGGTTTGAGCGGCTCGATCGCCAAGACTACGACATTATACAGTGGGCTCTGGAGAAAACCGGGATGCAGGATTATAAAGACCGGCTCATGATCTCCCTCTCTGGCGGGGAAGCACAGCGGGCATGGCTAGCAATGGCACTTGCCCAGCGACCGAAGCTGCTCTTGCTTGACGAGCCTACAACCTATCTCGATATCGGGCACCAGCTTGAGGTGCTTGAGCTCGTTCGAAGCCTGAATCAAGAGCTTGGACTCACCGTTGTCATGGTGCTTCACGATTTAAACCATGCCAGCACCTACAGCGATAAGGTATGCGTCATTCAGAATGGCCGCATGCAAAGCTACGGCAAGCCGCGAGAAGTATTAACACAGGAACTGATCAGGCGCGTATATGGCGTTGAGACGGAAATCGATTCTCGAAATGATTACGATCATCCACGAATACATGTCCTGCACAAAATGAGATAGAAATGAGGAACGATGATGAAGGTTATGGATCTGGAAACGATGAAATTTCAATATTTGGACTTTGCAAGCAAATTGAAGACGGTAATGCTCAGCACCTTGGATGAGGAAGGCCAGCCCTTTATCTCCTATGCGCCATTCGTGAATCAAGACGGCAAATTTTATATCTATATTAGTAAAATCGCAAATCACTACCATCATTTGGAGGCGAATCCTGCAGTCGATGTCATGCTTATTGAGGACGAGGCAAGCACAGCCAATCTGTTTGCTCGCCAGCGCGCCCGCTTCGTGTGCACGGCTCGCAACCTTGGCAATGAAGGGCATGACGAATTGTTCGCCCAATTCGACCTTCGTTTCAACAAAAACATGATGAATATGCTGAGAACGCTTGATTTCTCCCTGTTCGAGCTAACCCCTTCCACCGGCAGATATGTAGCCGGCTTCGGTCAAGCCTTTGATATTGACCTTACAGCGGATACATTCCTGCATGTTGCACGCGACGGACATGGCCAGTCCACGGACAAGGAAGACGAACAATAATACACGCACCATTAGGAGGTATACGGATGAGTACCTATGAAGCCATTGTTCCGGTCTGGAACGCCCTGCAGCAACGATTCTACAAGATGGCGAAAGAACTCCGCGAGGAAGAGCTCAGCTTAAGTATCGGTCCTGCTTCTATTGGCTACATGCTGCGGCATAATGCAGAGGTCGAATACATGTTTGCCGAATGGTTTTTTAATCAGCCGATGCCTCAAGATCTTCAAATCCTCACAAGCCGCGGCGCTCAAGCAAGCGACGCCGAATTCTCTAATCTTGACGTGCTCATAAGCCTGCTTGACGCATCCAATCAATATTTATTAGAAGGGATGCAGAAGCTTGATGAGGAGGCCTGGCATAAGCCCAAGGATACACCAATGGGCCCCTCCAGTCCGATCGAGGCGGTAGGCAGACTGATGTACCATACGGGCATTCATTCCGGGCAGATCTCGTTGATTCGAAAGTACGCGAAGGCTTCTGAGCCTGCCGTTTAGAATCCCCTTATCATACGATAAACACCAAACGATTCCGTGATCAGCCATTTTTGGATCTGGAATCGTTTTTCTTTTATTCATTTGCACAAATAAGTTATAATATTCACATAATCAGACAAACTATTGTAACCGCAACCATTTGCGAGATAAGGAGGGCGGTCATGTATCAATTATCGGAGCAGCAGGCACAGGATATCGTTGATAAAATGATGCAGGATATCCCCTACAACATCAACATCATGAATGCGGAAGGCATCATTATCGGAAGCGGCAATCGCAAGCGTATCGGAACGGTCCATCAAGGAGCAGTAAAGGCTCTTGCTACAGGGAAAATGGTCGAAGTATGGGAAGACGGTCTATTCGAGAAAAAGGGAACCAACGAACCGATTGTGATCAATCATAAACGTGTCGGCGTCATTGGCATTACTGGCAATCCCGTTGAGGTGCGGCCCTTCTGCAATATCGTACGGACGACAGTGGCGCTTCTTATCGAACAAGGAATGGCTCTAAAAGCCCTTGAGAATGAAGCGAATCGCAAGAAGGCTTTCGTTGAAATGCTGCTACAGCATCAAGGGATCTACACGCAAAAATTAAAAAGAGAAGCGATGTCCTATAACATCGACTTGATGCTTTCAACTACCGTACTGTATATTCAGCGATTCCGAATGGATCGCGAGCAGGCCAAGCTCTTCTTGCTTTATCCCTCCTTTATGATTGACGGGGATACGCACTTGTTCTTTATTCAGAATGAGGGAGAAATTGAGAAAGCGATCAAGCTTCTTCTTCAAGGTCAACCGGATATGGTCATCAGCTATGGGCGACACGAGGCGCAAGTTGCCGATAGCTATCGTCAGGCCAAGCAAGCGATGAGCGTGCTTCACGCCTTGAAGCTGCCGAAGCGGATCATCAGTTATGAAGAGGTGGAATTTCTCGTGAAGCTTAGCCAAGCTGAGCTGACGGATTCCGAATCCCTTATCACGAAGCTCGAGGACAAAGAATCGGTGGATCTGATGGATACGCTAAGAAGCTTTATCAATCATAACGGAAGCGTGTCCGCAACCGCCGCAAGCTTGAACATCCACCGCAACACGCTGCAATATCGTCTGAAGCGAATTGCTGACCTGACAGGCAAGGACCCTAGACATTTGCTGGAGCTGTTTGAGTTGGTTCACGGATTGTTAGCTTTTTATCGATAAGAAAACCCCAAGTCCGAAGCACACTCGGAATCTTGGGGTTCATTTTTTATCCTAAACGAATCAGTCTTGCAATGTTCTCGCACGTTCTGCTCACGTTCTGCGGCCCTTCAGCGAGTACCTTCTCAAGCTCTGCCGCGCCAGGCACGATGCCGAATATCGCGTCGATCCCTTCATCGTATAGAGCCTCAATTCCCTCGCCGATATAGCCGGCAATGGCGATGACCTTCGTATTGGCTTCCTTCGCTGCCTTGGCTACACCATAAGGCGTCTTGCCAAACTTCGTTTGGAAGTCCATGCCGCCCTCGCCCGTTAAACAGTAATCCGCTTCAGCAAGCTTCGCTTTAAGACCCGTATACTCAATCACGATATCGATGCCTCGCTGCAAGGTGGCTTGCGTGAAGATGAGAAGCCCTGCTCCGAGTCCTCCTGCTGCGCCCGCTCCGGGGATGTCGCGTACGTCCTTATGAAGCTGCTCGCGAACAATATCCGCATAATGAGCAAGATTGTCATCCAACACCTTTACCATTTCACGCGTTGCGCCCTTTTGCGGTCCGAATACGTGGGAGGCTCCATGCTCGCCGCAAAGCGGATTGGTTACATCGCAGGCCACAATCATCTCGACATGCTTGAGTCTTTCATCGAGTCCCGTCACATCAATCGTTGCCAGCTGATCAAGGCTTCCGCCTCCGCGTGGAATCGACTGGCCTGCTGCGTTCAGGAAACGGACACCTAGGGCTTCCGCCATACCCGTGCCGCCATCATTGGTTGCACTGCCGCCGATCCCGATAATGATCTTAGTAATGCCTTTATCCAAGCATTCCCGGATCAGCTCGCCTGTTCCATACGTTGTTGTAATGAATGGATTCTTGGTCTCCTTCGTGACATGATGGATTCCGCTTGCCGACGCCATTTCAATCGCAGCGGTAACACCGTCACCCATAATTCCGTATCGTGCCTTTACAGGCTGTCCGAGCGGACCAGTCACCTCGGCTTCATAGATCTTGCCGCCGGTAGCATCAACGAGGGACTGTACCGTACCTTCCCCGCCATCTGCCATCGGGACGTGGATATATTCCGCATCCGGGTATACCTTGCGCATTCCTTCCTCCATCGCAATGCATACTTCCTTCGCTGTCATGCTCTCCTTGAAGGAATCGGGAGCTAGCAGAAATGTTGGTTGTTTCATGTGATCACCTCATGTGCTGTATTATAAGAAAAATCCGTAGATTAAGGTTGCGACAATCGTCATGGTTCCGCCTACGATCGCCTCGTATGGGATCAAGCTCATCCGCTGCTTGATGCTCATGTTCATGCTGTTCGCTGTAACATGGAAGTAGTTGCCCTGCGGCAAGGAGTCGATAACCGTCGCTCCTGTATGCACCATAACGGCTGCGGCAAGCGGAGCAGTACCCATATCAAGAATGGCTTGTCCAAACGAACCTGTTGCTAGAATAACACCAGTCGAAGTAGACGCGGTTGCTGCTGCCATCAAAATACCGGAAATAGGGGCAAGGAACGTGCCAGAGATGCCGGATGCCTCAATCAAGCTAACAACCTGTATAGATAAGTCGGAAGCTGAGATCAGTCCTGCAATCCCTCCTGCGCCAATCAGAATCAGTACTGTTGCGGTCATCTTCTGAATACCAGAAGTTGTATATTCGAGAATCTTATTGCCTTGTCCCATGGCGAGCATTCCGATCACACCGGCAATCGGCAGGATAAACATAGCATCAACCTTGAAGTTCGATAGCGCTTCGATTCCGATAATCGAACCGATTGGGTTAATCATCAACAGAATAACAGCGACAAGAGGCGCTACAATCGCCGTCTTAAGCGGCGGATATTTTGTGGTGTCTACTTCACTATTTACTGCTTCTGCATCTGAAACCATGGTTCCTTTCTTTTTCAAAAGGGAGGCTACAATGACGGTTACAATCAATCCACATAATGCAGGAATAAATCCCGCGATCATCACATCGCTAAGCTCCAAGTTGAAGCCCCTTGCTGCTGCAATGGTATTCGGATTCGGAGAAATAATGTTGCCTGCTTTACCGCCGCCTGACAATGCAAGCAGCAAAGCAATCTTGCTAATTCCCATCTTGTTGCCGACCGACAAAGCGATTGGCGCTACGATCAGCACAGCCACTGGAATGAACACGCCTACTGCCGTAATAATCATCGTTGCCAAAGCTAGTGCGAGTATGGCCTTGCCTCCGCCAAACTTCTTCACAATCGCCTGCGCGATCGTCTCGGCGGCGCCCGATTCCATCATGACCCCGGCAAGCACACCGGCTGCAAGAACTCGGATAACTGTTCCCATGACACTTTGTGTACCGCTTACAAGAACATTTATCGTCTGCTCCAAGTTCGCCCCGCCAATCAAAGCGCCAAGGATCGCACCTAAAAATAATGCATACACCGGATTAAGCTTTCTCAGGATCAATATGATGGCAATAGCTAGACCGACAAGTGCCCCAATCCAACTGATTGTAAATCCGTCCATTGTGTATGTCCTCCTCTGTCTGTTTTTGTATTCGCTTTCATTATAGTTGGACAATCCATGCATGAATATTGAAAATCGGACGATTTTTATTGTTCAAGTGCACAATGAAACAACCAACAGAAATACGCCTTAAGAACTTGATTCAAGTTCCTAAGGCGCAGTCTTCCATAACAAGTATGAGTGATTCGCAGCATGCTTATTCCTTCACGAATTCCTTTGTGCTTCGCACGGTATCAATTGGACGGACCATCTTCTCAATCTCTGCGCGCTTTGGCTCCAGGAATGGCGGCAGGGACAAGATTTCTCCCATAGTCTCGTAAGGCTCGTCACTCATAAAGCCTGGACCGTCTGTTGCGAATTCGAACAGAATTTGCGGTGCTACTCTTGCATACAGCGATTCAAAGAAGTGGCGGTTCACATAGCCGGAAGTTGGGAAGCCAAATCCGTCCAAGCGCTCAATCCATTCATTGAGAACAGAACGATCCTCCACTCGGAAAGCTGCATGATGAACTGTACCAAAGCCCTGACGGGACTGCGGCATCACATTGTTAAACTCCACCACTACTTGAGCTCCGTTGCCCCCTTCGCCAACTTCAAAGAGGTGCAGCGAGCCATCCTTGGCCATTTCTTTGAACAACAGTACCTTTTCCATCATTTCCTTGAAAAATTCAAAATTCGATGTGCGCACAAAGATTGGACCAAGGCCTGTTATCGCATGCTCCAACGGAATTGGTCCCTTCTGCCATGGTGTTCCTGAAGCAACGCCCTTGTTGAACTCATCCGAAATAAGCTGGTACTGCTGATCATCGAAATCCACGAAGGACAGTGTCTTCTTGCCAAACAGCTCTTGAATTCCCGTATGCTTGACGTCCAGACGGTCAAAGCGCTTCACCCAATAATCCAAGGAAGCATCCGTTGGCACACGGAAGGACGTCTTATAGATCTCATCTGTACCATGTGTTCCTTTTGGAATACCAGGGAAGTCAAAGAACGTCATATCGGTTCCAGCGCTGCCCTTGTCGTCAGCAAAGAATAAGTGATAGGTTTGAATATCATCCTGGTTAACCGTCTTCTTCACAAGACGCATGCCTAGCACATAGGTGAAAAACGCATAGTTCTTTTCCGCACTGCTTGTAATCGCTGTAACATGGTGAATTCCTTTTAATCCGTTCATGATTCATACCTCCATTTATTTATCGCCTTCTTATCTTAAGAAAGCGATTGAATATATCGTGTAAGTGATATTACCTTTCATCTGACTCTGCTGAATCAACATTAGCGTATACGGTAAGTCATCTTTTTATTTAGAAAAATATTATCTTTAATTCGAGATAAATATAACATTTATATATCTCGAAGTCAAGAGGTTTATTGCCGCTTGTTAACATTGCAAAAAAACAGGCAATCTCAACCGGCATGTAATGCCGACAGATCACCTGTTTGACGGTTATATGACTAAAAAAAGATCTTCAACTCGTGGCAAGCTGGCTTCTTACTTATAATGGGTCAGCCAATATTGCGCAGAAGCATGCAGCTGCTGATAGGCTTTATCGGAAATGTGCTTGCTGCTTTTCTTATTATCCAGATGGCTTACAAATTCATTCATATACTGGGCAGCCTCTTGAGACTTCTGCTTGCTCTCTGCATGAATGACGGAATCCAGCTTCGCCTTGAGAGACTGGGCTGCACCATGGTTCTTAAACTCTCCTGCTGCTTCAAACTGCTCTACACTGGCTTTCAGGCTAGCTGTTGCTGTAGAGTTGACCGTATACGTGCCTTTCACAAATTGATACAGCCAGTCATAAAGTATCCGTGTGCTTGGGTCATTGCTTAATGCCGCAGTCTTCAGAACAGGGCCGCTGCCTTGATAATAAGCCTTGAAGGCACTTCCCATGTAGCCATACTTTACGCCGCCATCTAAGTAGTCGATGTAGCGTTGGCGGAATACATTCGGCTCGGTCAACAGGCGGCTGTCGAATTCCACTTCTACGCCCATGCCATAGCGTTTTGCCGTTTTGGAAGCATCCTCCATACGATCAACGTTCATCTCTTCAAAGAAATAGTTAGGCTGGAAGGCAGCTGCATCAATGCCTACATCCTCCCACATGAAGCTCTTATACGCAAGGAAGTGAGGAATCCAGAACAGCTTCAGGTTCTTGGCATGAACCATATCGCTTACTGCGCTAAGCATCTCTGGACCAGTAGCGCTTGTGCTCACTTGTTCGGACAGCCAATACAGTCCAGAGAACTCCAAGTTGGAATAGGATTGTTGGGCAAAGCGCTGCGTCACTTGATCGATCCACCACTTGACGACCTTCTTGCGATTCTCCATTGCTTTCTGAGTACCGACTTGACCTGCATTGAAGTTCTCCGACTTCCCGTCTCCATCCACATCGCCAAAGTCTGCTAAGTACTCCCCTGGATCAGGGATCATCACGACAACCTTCACTTTATGATTCGGATCACCAAGCTTCGTACCAACTTCCTTCGCTGCCTCATTCAGCTGCTTCATGTCTCCGTTTGCTGCAAAGGTCTTATTCAGGTACCAGTTCCACTCCTGAATCGTTGCAGACCCATCAAAGCTCTTGCCATTAGGCGAGAATAGGCCTAGATAGAGCACGCCGTCAAACATCCAATCAAGCGGCTCCCCCTGTTGATTGACATAGCTGATGTGCGGAACAATGCTATCTTTCGTCCAATCGCCATCACCATTGCTATAATGACCGTTGTAGAGCAAGGTCAGGTTGTTAATTCCCGCTGTGTCTGCTCCGGTTTGCTGATAGGCAAATGGCTTCGTTGGAATCGTTTCCGCTTGAGCAAGCTTACCATCCGCCCCCATAATCTCGACTTCATCAATGAAGCTCCATGCGCGAGTATGCATCGTGAAGACAACCTTCACATAACGGGCATAGGCCATCGTTGCCCCTGTCGTGCTGTCGGCAATACCGTCTTGGCTGCCGTTCCACGTATAATACTGATCCACTGGCGGACCATCCACCCACAGCTTCTCCGTGGCCTTGTGGGAGAGAAGCGCCCAGTTCTGTTGGTCATCCGACACGTACATTGAGACCGTTAAGGGAAATAGAATGGCGGAGGATGGCCAATCCTGAAGGAAATGCACCTTTATACTTGAGATGGATTTGGAGGCACCAAGATCAAAATGAATCTCCCGGGCTTGCTTGCGAATATGTCCAACCCATGCTGGATCAAGCACATTCACGCTGCCTTTCTGGCCGTCTATCAGCTTGTTACCTGGATCAGGATAAGTGCTCTCTGGTGCTTCTGACCACGTATAGGTGGAATGAGAAGCGAGGTTGTAGACATTCCCTGGCTTTGGCGCTGATTCCTCAGCCTTTGCTACAGGAAGGATTGATACCATCAGTAGGGCAGCCATAGCTATAGACATCCATTTTCTCATCGACAACAACATCATCTTCCTCCTCTATCCAATCCTTTTGATAAGCTGCAATAGGGGTCTAACCGTTAAGTAAGAAACTTTATTGCCTCATGTGATTCATGGTAAAGGAATCGTATATTCCGTTGTGTGCACTGATCATTCACCCATCCCGATTCCTGCAGCGGTATCCCTTATCGTGCGTGATCAGAAAGTCGGCTTATTAAACAACCTCTTATATCCCTACCTTCTCCTGCATCGCCTTCAAGTAAAGCTCAGTCAGGAACTGAGGTCTTGTAATCGCGGTACCAACGACGACGAACTGTGCGCCAGCCTTGAGTGCCTCGACCATATCAGAGGATCGGCGATACCTGCCTTCCGCTACCACTGGAATGTCCGTCAGTTGGGCAAGCTGTCTAACGAGCTCCACATCAGGCTCAGCCGTCTGTGGACTGTAAGGGGTATATCCGGATAAAGTCGTAGAGATATACTCCACTCCCAGCTCAACCGCATACAGCCCCTCCTCGACAGTAGAGATATCTGCCATCACCGGGATGTTTCTAAGATGCAGTGCCTCGACCACCTCCCTTAACGTCTTGCCGTCCGGGCGTGCTCGCTTTGTACCGTCTATCGCCACGATATCTGCGCCAGCTTCGTATGCCTCATAGGCCGTTTGCAGCGTAGGCGTAATATAAACGGAGGCCTCTCCTATCTGCTGCTTCACGAGTCCGATCACAGGAACATTCACTTTATTTTTTATCGCAGCGATATCCGCCGTTCCATTGGCTCGAATGCCGATGGCTCCACCAAGCACAGCCGCTTTAGCCATTTCCGCCATATGATCCGCACCGAATAGCGGCTCATTTTCATAGGCCTGGCAGGAAACGACTAATCCTCTCCTTGTTATCAACTGTCCCATAATGTGTTCTCCTATCTCCTATCTTTTTGTGCTCCCATCTACTTCATGCCTGTGATCGAGATGCCTTCGATAAATTTCTTCTGAACGAAGAAATACATAATGATGATCGGTACGGTAAACAAGGTCGCTGCGGCCATCAATGGACCCCAAGCTACGCTGTTTTCACGGATGAATTGCTTTAGTCCAATAGATAATGTCCAACTGTCCTGATTGTTCAAGTAGATCAACGGACCTTGGAAATCACTCCAGGCATTGAGGAAGGTAAAGAGTCCAATTGTTAGAAGCGCAGGCTTGGCTAGCGGCAGCACGATCTGCGAATAGATGCGGAACTCCGACGCCCCATCAATGCGGGCCGATTCGGTCAGCTCGTACGGAATGCCGTTGAAGAACTGCCGGATCATAAACACGTTGTAGGCAATTCCAGTTCCGAACCAAGCCGTCAGCACGAGCGGCCAGTAGGAATCCAGCATACCAAGGTTGTTGAACATCACGTAGAGCGGAATCATCGTCACCTGCATCGGCAGCATCAAGGTGCTTAGCATAAAAACAAACAGAACATTGCGTCCTTTAAAGTCAATTCGAGAGAATCCGTATGCTACAAGCGGGGACAGAATGACCACGCCCGCAACGCTTAGGATCGCAATGACAATCGTATTCATCGTGTACTGAACAAAGGGAATCATGCTGACGGCATTCACATAGTTATCCCAGATCAGTTCCGCTGGGAACCATTGAATGGGAATAACGAAGATCTCATCTTCTGTCTTAAATGTAGTAAGCAAGAGCCAAGCAAAGGGAGCCAAGAACATCAATCCAAATAGGATCAAGATGATATGAGGAACGATTTTTTTAACAATGGATGAATTGTCCATTACTTATCCCCCCCATAGAAGACCCATTTGCCTGAACTGCGGAAGATGACAAGCGTTAGAATGAGCACAACCACGAACAAGAGCCAAGCCATCGCGGAAGCGTAGCCCATTTTTAAGAAGACAAACGCATTCTGGAATAAATAGATGGCGTAGAACAAGATAGAGTTGCTTGGTCCGCCAATCGCCTGCCCGCTTGAATCGGCAAATACATACCCTTGCGAGAAATATTGAAAGGAACCGATCAAGCCCATAATGATGAGGAAAAAGGTCATAGGCGAAATGGCAGGAAGCGTAATGTGCCAAAACTTGCGCCATCTGCTCGCGCCATCGATGGAGGCCGCCTCATAGTACATCTTCGGAACCTCCTGCAGGGCAGCGAGATACATGATCGTCGTCGTCCCCGTCCCCCAGAAGCCCATGAATATAAGCGACGGCTTCGTCCAGTTGGCATCCAAGAGCCAGTTCGGCTCAGGCAGCCCAATCGCCCCAAGCATCTGGTTAACGAGACCATACTGTGCGTTAAGCAGCCACAGCCAGAGCAAGGAGCTGGCCACAGCAGGAACGAGCGTCGGTAGAAAGTATATCGTGCGGTAAATCGACAGGCCCTTCACACTCTGATTCAACAGAAGGGCAATACCCAAGGCATAGATGAGCTGAGGAAAGAAGCCAAATATCGTAATAAAAATCGTGTTGTACAACGATTGATACATCTTGACGTCCTTCGTCATCTCAATATAGTTGGATAAACCCACCCACTGTGGAGCGTTAAATAGATTGTATTCAGTGAAACTGTAATAAAGGGACATGATGATTGGGTAGAGTTGAAATACGAGAAAGCCGAATATCCAAGGGCTGATAAATAGCAATCCGATCAGCAGCCGCTTTCTCTCTCTACTCTTGATGCCTGAGTTCGCCTGTATGGAAGACAACCCTTCTCACCTCTCTAAGAAGATTACAGCAGGGCAGGTTATGTAGGTCATACATTCCCTGCGCCTGCTTTATCGTTTATTTATTTTTGTCTGCAACCGGCTGCATCTTGCTCACGACGGTGTCCATCGCTTCCTGAGCAGATTGCTGGCCCTTCAACGCTTTTTCCGTCTCTTCATTCAAAGATTGCAGGTATTCGTTAATATAAATGCTGTTTGGGAACCCTTTCAAATTCGGGCTTTTTGCACTTTCATAATAGTCCCACAGCGCTTTGGTCTTCTCGTTCTGTGTAAGCTTCGGATTGTCCAAGGCCTTCAGCAGGACAGGGATAGAGCCGTATTCAATGCTGTAATCGATCTGTACGTCCTCACTTAAGAGATACTTCATCACTTCCCACGCTTGCTCCTGATACTTCGCCTTCGCAGGAATAAACATCGCGATCGGGCTAACCATACCTGCGTTCTTCAATTCAGGCTGTGCTTCTGGGTAAGGGAATGGGGCTACGCCAATATCCTTGCCTTCCCCGCGGTTCTCAACATACCAGTTCTCCCAGCCAATCATCATTGCGAGTTTGCCGGTTAAGATCGGATCCTGCGGAGTCTCCATCTTGCCCATGCCGGACTTGAACTTATCAATGCCTACTTGGCCGAATTCTTGATAGTAGCTTGCTTGGTATTCGATGGACTTAACGTTAGCCGGCTGGTTCGCAGTCAGCTTGCCATTGCCATCGTCCCAGGAACCATTGAAGATGATGGGCCAGAATACGTTATCAATCCATGGATAATCTGGAATAAAGCCCATTTGTGTAATATTGCCCTTGTCATCCTTCACCGTTAGCTTCTTCGCATACTCCATCATCTGCTCTAAGGTTTCTGGCGGAGCTGTCAAGCCTGCTGCTTCGAAAGTCTTTTTGTTATAGAACAATTTGTTAGCCATACTCATGGAGATCGGGAACCCAAAGATTTCATCCTTGACCTTCATGCGATCAAGTGCTGCCGGAATGATCTGAGCGGTATCAAATCCATCCTTGTCGATAAACTCCTTCAGAGGCTTCACTGCCCCAGCCGCAGACCATGGACCAATATTATTCCACTGGGTCAAGACAAGATCTGGCGGGTTCCCTCCTGAAATCGCTGTCAATTGTTTCTGTGGATCTTGATTGCTAAGCACTTTAACGAATATCTTATCCTGACTCTCGTTGTACTTGGCGATGGCCGCCTCTAACGGCTTGCTGGAATCCCCCGCAAAGGAGTTCCAGAACTGAATCTCTACTTTGCCATCTGCATTGCTTGTTGTCTTGCCGCCTGATGAACATGCGCTTAGTGTTGTCATGAAGATTACCGTAAGCACAAGCAATACAGGCAGTGCGCGTTTGTTGCTCTTCTTCAAATGACTCACCCTCCTACATCGTTCGATATGCTATCCTATGCTCTATTTCGGAGGAATAATCCTCCTAAAACGAATCTAATGGATAATTATTTCATTGTCAATCCTTGGTTTTGATTTATTTTGGAGCAAATCTCCAAAATGGGGCTTGCAGTTCTGTTTTCCTAGGTGTCCAAAAGACCATAGGGAAGGCAGCATGAAGGCAGCACAAAAAGGACTGCCGAAAGCAGTCCCTTGATAGGTGATGAAAAAGGCATACTAAATAAACCTAGACATACCACACCTGAGCGGCAGCGCCAATGACGCCTGCATCTGCTCCTAGAAGAGCAGGCACAATGCGGCACTTCGCTCTCATGACAGGAGACGTACGCTTGGTAATCTCCTGATCCAATGCATCAAAGAAGCGCATTCCCGCTTGGGAAACGCTTCCGCCAATCAGCACGCCTTCTGGGTTGAAGCTGTGAATATAGCCGGCAATGGCGGTCCCGAGCGCCTGGATGACAACACTCATCACCTTGTCGGCAGCTTGATCCCCATTCATCCAGGCGGCCACGATCTCCTTCGCATCCGGCTGCCAATCCACAGGGCCTTCCGCAGCGGCAATAACCTCTCTTCCGATGCGGGCAATCCCTGTGCCTGAAGCATACAGCTCCACACAGCCTTGATTGCCGCAGTCGCAGACAGGGCCATTCATGTCCACGGACACATGACCAAGCTCCCCGGCCCCGCCGAAGACGCCTCGCTGCAGGCGTCCAGATTCCATAACCGCCCCGCCGATGCCTGTTCCTAGCGCCAAGCAGATGAAGTGGTTCATAGGCTGCGCTGCACCGTACAGCTTCTCCGCCACCGCAAGCACATTCACATCATTATCGACGTAGACCGGGTATGGATATAGCGCCGCTATTCGTTCTTTAATTGGAGTTCCGCTCCAGCCCGGAAGCGTCTCTCCCGCATACCACACCGATCCATCCACATAATGAATCTGACCGGCACTCCCAATGCCGATACCTGCAATCTGATTGGCATGCCCCACGGATTCAATCATGTGGGCAATGCCGTCTTCCACCTTTTTCATCAGCTGATCCGGACCCTTTGCTGCCTCTGTCGGCACCAATAACCGATCCACAATGCTTCCTTGCCTATTGATTGTCGCAAACTGCACTTTGGTTCCACCAATATCTACACCAATCGCATAGGTCATGACTGCCTGCTCTCCCCTCTGTAGGTCCAGCTTTAACGATGTGTGAATGGCCTGCTTGTTACAATGAGCCTGTTGCATTAATCGTAGACAATGAAGCTAATACAGCTTATCAGCAACAGACAGCGCCGTATTCTTCAGCGCATCCTCCGCATCCTTCTTCTTCATGGCAAGTATCGTTGTCAGCATATTCAACATATAGGTCTGGATAAACTTCGTGGACAACGCCCCGCCTTCTGTCGGTCGCTCTCTGGCAGAGACGAGCAAAACGGTATCCGCATGGGAAGCGATAGGCGAACGCAGATGTCCTGTAAGACAAATGATCTGTGCGCCATTCTTCTTCGCTTCACGCACAGGATCGACAATATCCCTTGTGCTGCCTGAGGTGGAGATGGCAAAGACAAGGTCTCCTTCCTTCAGCAGCGAAGCCGTCATGGCGATGATATGGGAATCGCGATGCGCCTCCACATTCAAGCCAAGCCGCATCAGCTGATAATGCAGATCAAGCGCGGTAATTCCTGATGAGCCTACGCCATAGATCGTAATCTTCCTAGCTGCGAGCAGCTGGTCAACAGCTTTGCTCAGGTGGTCAACATTGACCAGATCGAGCGTATTTTTAAGCAGAATCTCATGCTGGAGCGTCAGCTTGCGCGCCACCGTGTACAGATCGTCATCCTCATGAATCTCGGTGCTCATCACAGAAGGAGGACGATCCACTAGATCCTGCGCAACCGAAAGCTTAAACTCGTGGAAACCGCGGAAGCCAAGCTTCCGACAGAAGCGTATGACAGAGGTTTCTCCCACTTCCGCCTTCTCGGCAAGGTCCGTTACTGTGGCAAGCACGGTGTCCTCCGGGTTAGCCTTTACATAATCTGCAACCTTCTTCTCCGTCTTCGTTAAAGAAGAGTAGATGCTTGATATCATCAGCAGCGTGTTGGATGATTGAAGCTTAGTTCCGACTCTTGCCATCCCTATCCCTCATTTCGTCTCTCTATTTAAAATAAATGCAGGCATCCATTTGCACAAAAATTACAAGTGGAGATTTTCCCCTATATTATAAATTAAGAAAGAGTTTTTTTTCAATTACTTCTGTAGGCGATTCTTTGATGTTTTAAAGAAAAAATGCTCTATATTTGTAATATCATGCAGCGTATCGATAGAAATAGATGCCGCAATAAGAGCCTTGTTTCTCACAAGGCTCAATGGATGACAATATGGTAGATTGGTTCATGTAGTCTTAGCTATAGAAGTCACACTGCGTTCCGCTCGTCTTTCAGGGCTTCTTGTTGGACACGCTTCATAAAGTCCGTAACGACCTTTTGATTCCCTTTGGTGCTGCCGAGCTTCAACATGATCTTGCCAAACAGATTGATGCCTTCATTGGACCCGCTATACTCAAAGACGGTGTGGTGCTCATCTTTTTTATGCAGGGTGTACGCGGCACGAATGTTAAAGGTCTTAGCCAAGGTAAAGCCAACCTTTAAATGCTTATAGGCTGGCGTATCTTCATACTCCAACACTTCAACGATATACGTCTCAACCCGTTTCCCTTCCTTGTATTTTTGCTGAAACTTGGTTCCAATCTTGCCTTCTGTCTCCTCAATCAACTTGTTCTCTACCACCTGCGGCATAATACGCTGCTGATTATCCCAGTCAAACAATCTCCAGATCGTCTCGATGTTCGCCTCGATATCCATACGTTCCTTCCAATTCATGCTTCAATGCTCCTTTACAAGCTTTAAAAAGAGAGGGAGAAGAAAGAACTTCAATTCAAAAACTCAAGCAATCAACTGAATCGCTTTGCAGAACCACCAGCAGAGTCACCCTCAACGCCATATTCTTGCCTGGCCGCTCCCCATGGGCCGCCTCTAGAACCGGCTCCTCTTTCCACTCTATTTGTTGTTAGTATAAACCAGTCCGTCAGATCCGTAATCGTTAGCTGATTCTTTTTTGCGTCAAGATTTGTGGTTAACAAGAGCCCCATCTCAAACTTTGCCATGAAGCATCATTTGAATCCGTCATGTTCCGAGTTCACTTATGAATGCGGCTTGAAAATACGGGATAAATACTCATTCATAAAGAGCTGGTCAGGATCAAGCTCTTCCCTTACGTTCTGAAAGGCTGACCACATGGGGTATCGATTCTCGAACTGTGGGGCCTGAAGAGTATGCATCTTGCCCCAGTGCGGCCTCCCGCCATAGTGGAGGAAGATCTCCTCCATCGCTCGAAAGTAAGCCTCATAGGGCATCCCCTTGTACATATGCACAGCGATGTAGGCCGAATCCCGGCCGTATGCCGGACTAAGCCATATATCGTCACCCTTAGCATAACGACACTCCACGGGGAAATGGACATGGAACCGCTGCTTGGATAACGCCGCTTGCATTTCTTTAATGACTTCGGCCATCGCTTCCGAAGGGAGACTATATTCCATCTCATGAAAGCGAACGAGACGCTTGGTTGCGAATAAACGATGACTATGGGATACTTTGCGGCCTACGGGAACCTGCGAAGCCGACAGCCGGCTGATGGCAGCGCTCGTGCGCGGGAGGAGCCTGCACATTTCGGATAGCAGACCAAAGAAGGCATTTTCCATCACCACTTCATTAAAATAATCTTGCAGCTTGCGAGTTGACACTTCTCTCTCTGTAATGTTCATCAGCTTGATCTGGCAAGGCTCCGCATAGGGGAACCAGAAAAATTCAAAATGCCGATTCTCGCCTGCCAACTGGGTGAGCTGCGTCAAGCAATCAGTAATCGGCAGTCGCCTGCTCTCATATTCAAGCTTATATGCCGCTTCCAGTCGAAGGGTGACCTGCACAATCACCCCTAAGACGCCAAGGGAGATTTGCATTGCCTTAAACCATTCGGGATGCGATTGCGGCGTACATTCCAGAACTTCCCCCTGGCCGGTAACCACGGTCATTCCGATCACCTGAGTCGAAATATTGCCGAATGTCAGGCCTGTTCCATGCGTTCCCGTGCTGATTGCTCCCGCAATCGACTGAACGTCGATATCGCCCAGATTCTCTTGCGATAACCCATGCGAGAACAGAGCTTCGCCAAGCCGCTTTAGCTTCGTTCCCGCCCAGACCGTAGCCGTTCTCGCCTCTTGATCAACACGCACGATGCCTTGAAGGTGATCAAGCGACATCAACACATCATTGGATGCGGCAATGGCCGTAAACGAATGCCCCGAGCCAACGACACGAAGCTTGCGTCCCTCGCGCCTGCACCATTGAACGATGTCCACGACCTCCTCAATGGAGCCTGGGTACACGATCTCCTTTGGAGGGAGAATGTTTCTTATCTGTTAAACGCGTATGCGTTTATACCTTCTATACGCGGGTGTGGATAATCCCTATTTATGTGCCTTATTATCCACAGAGAGATGATGTTTAGGATTATAGCCCATAAGAAACATTTATAAGAAGAAAAAACATAGTTGCAGATGAATATGGCGGGTGTAGCCCAAGCGAAGGCGCGGGAGAAGCCCTTGATTTATGAACTAAAAAGAAACAACCATGATCTTATAAACGGAAGCAGCTGTAGGAAGAGAATATAAGAGGCTCAGATTGAGCATATGGTATGGTAACGATCATTAGGTCAATCAACATATCCATTTCAGTTGGAAGATCAGTTGCTTGATATAGATCTTCTTGAATGTGGCCAACATTGTCATTAGCGAACAGATCAGTACAGTAGTCTGTCACCAGCTGCACTTCGTTTGAGCTCATTGAACCAGGAATAAGGAGTATAAGCTGAAGCGTAGGTCAATCACCAACGTCACTGCCTTCAGTCTACAACTAGCCGAAGGCTAAGTATCAAAAACATTAGTCTGGCAAGCCAATCGCAGCTAGCAGCTTCCGGAAAAACAACCAGGAGCTATAGCTTCGCTGCGCAGCTGGCGCCGAGCAGATCGGCTGAACCGGTGCTTCCGGAAGAATTATTATTTCATCATTGAGGGTAGTTTTGTGTCATTGGGGTGACATTTTTCGAAGATAGTTGTTATGTTTAGGGCTAATTTTAGACTATTGCACCAAATCACAGATTTTGGTCATTTATATATGTATTCATTAACATATACTCCGCTTATGTATGTCGCACACCTTCGCGCGAATTTTCTCGGTCAAGTCTATCTTAAATGAAGCTACGAAACCCGATTAGAGACAGAACATCGAAGAATTGTTTGAAGGGAATAATGATGTTGCTCTCCTTTACTTTTCAGGGCACGGACTAATAAATTCAACAGGAGGATACATCGTTACAACTGATTACAAAACATACGATGAAGGCATAGCAATGGACACAATTTTAAATCTAGCAAACAGGTCCGGTGCACGCGATAAAATAGTCATCCTCGATTGTTGTCATTCTGGCTCCTTTGGATCTCCATCACAACAAAACGGACTCACTCAACTTAGTGATGGATTAACTATTTTAACAGCAAGTCGAAGCTCTGAGTCTGCATTCGCAATAGATGGCCAAGGTGTCTTTACCTCATTACTACTTGACGCACTTCATGGAGGCGCAGCTGATCTAAGAGGATATGTTACACCTGGTAGCTTATACTCATATATTGATGAAGCACTGGGTGCTTGGGATCAAAGACCAGTTTTTAAAACAAACGTGTCAAGATTTACTCATATAAGAAGGGTCGAACCAATTATACCTTTAATCACTATTAGAAAAATTAGCGATTATTTTAAAGAACCTACAGAAGAATTTAAGTTAGATCCTTCTTATGAATTCTCTAGCGATGAGCCCAAAGAAGAAAATGTCGCTGTATTTAAAGACTTACAAAAATACGAATCAGTTGGGCTAGTCGTTCCAGTGGATGCAAAACATATGTATTTTGCAGCAATGGAATCCAAATCTTGTCGACTAACAGCGCTTGGTTATCAGTATTGGCGCTTGGTTTACGAAGGAAAAGTATGAGTTTAGAAAAAAGACCACTTCGGATAGTGGTCTTTTGTCTTTTAATATTCAAGTCAACAATCATTTTTGAGGCCGTGGAATGCTGGAACCGCCTCCAGGTGGTCCTTGTTTATCTTGAGATTTACTAGGCTGGTGTCCATTATCAACTTTTTTAAAGGCTTGTTATTTTGATTCATAATGTAAACTTCTATTTTTGATTGGGTCTAGCTATACTAGATCCTCCAGTAGGTGGGGGTGACTTTGCACTTGGCGCTTGGGGTTGGATCCCTTTTTGTTCCCTGCCTGGACTTGGTTGATGCCCAAAGTCCTTGTTTGGTTGATACCCTACTCCTGATGGCTTACTGCTTGGCATGTTATCTCCTCCATTGTAAAAAATTCAATATGAAGTATTTGGTCACCAGCAATCCAAACTCCATTAGATCGCGGTATTTCCTGCCAACTCCCGTTTTCATCTAATTTGTATACGACTTCAATATACAAATCTTTTTCATTAGGAACAGAAGAGGCTATAGAGTTATTGGAATACTTACCATATATTCTAGTTCCATCTTTAAGAGTAACTATAGTATATGCAGCTTTACTCATAATATAATCCCATGCTGTTGGTACAGGATGCAAAGTCTGGACTTTCACTTTATGAAGCATTACTCGTAGCCATTCTTTCTCTGTTATAAGCCCTGCTACTAATCCGAGAATAAATGGGAAAATAATTAATACAGCAATTATACAAATTGACCAACGAAAAGGATGATTATCATAATATTTTATAGTTATTAATTGATGAATTAATGGCCACCAAATAGCGAAGTTTACGCAACTAAAGAAAAAAAATCTTAGAATAGCTGGCTGGTATGCTTGATCTCTTTGTGGAATAAAATATCCATAAGCAAAACTCATAGAAAAACCAGGTATTAAAAACAATAGTGTGTAGAGAGCCATATCAAAATTAGAAAGAGTCATTAAACATCTCCATTTCTAATTATTCATAATCTTGTACTTAATAAACTTTACTCAAATTCCTTATATATGTAAAGATTGTATACACAAAAGATCTTGAATTGACTCTGTTATGTTTCAATGATTATGCTCTTGTTGTAACGCTCCACCCCTCCTCGATTGCTCTCTTAATAAAGTTTTTAGGTGAATTAATTCGCTTCTTATGTTCACGCATTAGAAGTAGTATCTCAAGAGCCCTCTCACAAGGGACAGAACAAAGTAGTTCCATCGTCTCTTCGCTCGGTTCCTTCAGAGTCGCTAATAGATAACCCATATACACTGTAGCAGGTTCATTAATTTCTTCATTATTCTCACTTTGATATGATAGTTGGTCTCGTACTTTTTTTGGGTTTGATTCAAATGATAGTGTGTGGCCACCTGTGGAAACTAACGACCATACCTCGGCCAATAAATCACTGTTAATGCCTTTCTTTTTTTTTAATCCTAAATGCGCCATGGAATACAACTTTATCTCACACGGGTATTTAAGTTTTTTCAATGCATAAATGGTTCCTAATAACATCAAACGATTAGGAGTTGTATGGTCAAAAATATTACTCACATTCTTATGGGTGTTTTTTGTTTGAACATCTTTTAATAACACTGTGTAGAATCCTTTTCTTAGAGGATCCGACATTGCAGTATTTCCTCTCACATAGAGTTCAACTGTACGGTTCGTATGCAAAATAATCCCCTCCCAAAAATCGTAAGGTAGATCATGAATCGACATTCGATTGTCTCGATTTGAATGCGTATACCTACCCCATGTTTGGATTGCTGCAGTACCCGTGTGATCGAGAAATAAGAAATAAATATTAAAGTATGATAAATTCCAATAAAAAAGTTGGTATGAATGAAGAGAATGTAATCAGGATGCATTAATAGTTTACAATCTTAAACATATTATAGCATATAGTGTGAACTGTTAGGCTGAGAACAGCGTTGTATCTGGAACTGGATAATTCACTTACTTTATGGGTGGTGTCAACGAGGCTGGTATTGTATTCAAAATCGTTTAAATCCTAGCTGTAGCATTGAAATATTATTAATTGTTTATGGTTCCACCTTCTTTTTGATTCCATTTGCAACGAAACAAAAATATTTTTTTACTATTTTCGACTTATTATAAGCCAACAAGACTATCAACTGCTGAAAATTATAGCCCTTTAAGGATTGAAGCACTATTCCCATATTTTATATATAATGGTATAAATAACTTGGGTTACATAATATAATATGGAGGTAAGGGAAAATTGATTAAGAAAACTAAAGTAATCATCGCTTCTCTCATTGCACTATCAGCTGTAGCAACTGTAATTCCTAGTGCAGATGCAACTGTATTTGGAAAAACAAGAAACGGCGGCGGTCAGTTCAGTGCGTGGTATGATGCATCCGTCTCTCAAAAAGGTTACACTACGTATTTTGATTATGCACGTTCACAGTGGTCAGGAATCTCTACTAAAGTAAGTATCAGTACGACCACCAATCCCACAACGTCCACTGACCAGTATTATGTATCTAATTCGATTGTAGCAGATCGATTAGGACAGTGTATCTCAATGAGCAAAACAACTGGAGAAGTAGACCCCAATGTTAAGAATTGGGACTATAGCATGGTTTACATGTTTGATAACAATATTGTTCTCGGGGGATACAATAACGACACAAACAAGAAGAACACAGCCCTCCACGAAGTGGGACATTCTCTTGGCCTAGCTCATACAAACGACATAAATTCAACTTTAAGATCGCAATCAGTCATGACAGACGGAAGCGACACATTTAGAAACCGAAATATAACCTCCCCTTCAACCTACGACAAAGGCGAATTGAAGTACAAATGGGGAAATTAAATAAATAGGAGGATTATCTAATGTTACTGAAAAAGAAAAGCACTATTATCTCTCTTGTTCTGGCTCTCCTTCTTGCTGCTAGCTGCATTTATTATTTTGCTATTTATAATTCTGTACGTGACGTATATGTATCCTCGGATTATGTTGGATACTCTACAGGTAATGGACTATTTAATAATGCTGAATTAGTTGTTATTGGCAGCCCTACTAAAGATTTTGAAGACCGTGAGGTACACTTGACTGAATTACCTAAAGGCTTTGTTGCTGATATTGCTACGTTTACAGAGATTAATGTGGAAAAGGTTCTAAAAGGCCCAGAAGAGGTTGTAAAAAATCTTACAGTAATTGAACCCATCGGAGTATATCAAACATTTAAAGGTAAAAAAAGAATTGCATATGAAGGGTATACAGAAATGAAAAAAGACAGCAAATATTTGATCTTTTTAAAGAAAAACAGTTATGGTCAGTACAGCGTAATTAATATGCAGGCTGGTAAATTCAATCTCGATGGAACTGATCCAGAGGACAATTCAGGTGAAGAGGCAATTATTAAGAAAAATATTTTTACAGAACTTACAACGAATTTTGCGAAGGAATTGAAATAAGGTGGGACTCCCCACCTTATTTTATTTTGTATTTATTTTAAATCCCCTGGATGAGGAGATCTCCAAGGGTCATCTTTTAATCTAGCTAAAAAACCACGTTATACCTGCGCCTACTATGCTTATGCATAAGATCCAATAGGCAGCCTTTAACCAGAAATATTTCTGCTCAAAACGAAAAAATAACTTTACCTAGTATTAGAGGTAAGGTTTCATATAAATTTAACAAAGGCCGGATCTCGAAGCATCCCTGCTTTGGTCCAATTTCTGATCTTTACTGTGGCGTGTTTTGGTGTCTTTAAATATACAATATCTTTGCTTTCATTTCCTATTTCTAATTCTTCAAAGAATTTCTTCTTTTGCAAGGGACTTACACCTAACTCTACTATACCAGCGGCTCTAAGGTTCCCCTCATTATCCTCTACTCCTGTAAGCCAACCGAACTTTCCTTTTCGATATCCCATAATCCAAACATCTACATAAGTCCAATTGATTACTTTTAGCCAATCCGCAGATCGCCGGCTAACATAGCGGCTCTCTTTTCTTTTGCATACGATCCCTTCCATGTTCCTTGAACATATATCAGCAAACAGGGCTTCCCCTGCCCCTTCAATAAAGGGTATAGGGACTATGTGATTGGTGCCATGAAAATCGATGGAGTGAAGAATATTTTTACGCTCCAGAAGTGGCAAGCTGCGCAGATCCTCACCTTGATAGCGTAAGATGTCAAACACAACGTAAGTGGCTGGAAACTGCCTAGTTAATTTTTGAATCGTAAGATCCTTACTAGCGCGGAATCGGGACATGATAGATTCAAAATCTACAGCTCCGGTGATCGGGTCAATGGTTACTACTTCACCATCCAGGATGATGTCATCTGCCAAAGGGACAGCAGTTATCTCAGAATACTGACGAGTACATTCGGTATGATGTCGAGTGTACAGTCGTGTAGTCTCGTTTGTTCTAGTATATATAAGCCGGTGGCCATCAAATTTCGGTTCAAAGATGAATCGTGGATCACTAAATGCTGTTTCTGATGTTTCTAATAGCATAGGAGAAATAAACATTTATCTCACCCTCCCCTACTCTATGACAAGTCTTATAGTCATTTCCTACTCAAGCATGTGCCTAGTAAAGGAACCCTTCCCTACTCAACTACTAACTATATAAGCCTCTTCGATCCTCTATACTACTGCTCATTTTTTTGCTCCAGCAAGTTTCTCTTTATATGTGTTTGTATATGCTCTCTACTCCGTTCCGAAGTTTTCTCTTTCATACATAACACCGATTGTCAACGCTGGCGGATCCGCACTTCACCCTAAGAAACTTGAAGTTATAATAATTACTAAAAATATATCTATCCACTCTATATCACTCTGTTATACTCTTTTTCACTCTATTTGATTAAAATATAAAGAACCTTGATCTTATGCGGTTTTTTCGATGTATGTTGGTATAATTGTCTCTATACTACTCTATTAGACTCTTATTCAGTCATAAAGAAACGAACAAAAAAATAGCCGCTCAAATGAGCAGCCTAATCATTTTTCATCTCATTATTAAGTCGAGATTCAAAGTTTTCGAGGATGTATTTTTTAACGAACATTTCTCTTTTTATAGTATCCTCACGCTTTACAAATAAACCGATGCTTCTTTCTTTCGTTGGTAGTTCGGCCCACTTGTCTAATGCCTCGAGCTCAAGTTTTGTTTGAATCCGGTTTGTTGTAATCATGTTATTGATATCTCGTTGTCTTTCTCTAATGATTCTCTCTTCTGCCGATTCCCCTAACCGTAGCATCATTTGTTCTTCAAAGTTTTTTAACAAATTCCCTACTTGGGATTCGATATTCTTGCTTATTTCATTTGAGACAACTTCTATTGATAGTTCTTGTTGATCGGATTGGTAATCAATAGGAAACGGACGGGTTTCGATTGACGGATCTGTAGCAATTTTATTTCTAATTGCCTCGAGATTATACCCTTCGTCATCTCTTAATCTGACTATTAACTTCCCTATTTCGAGATCCAATGAATCGAATACTCTCTTGTTACCAGATTGCGTCTTATTTACAAAGTGAATTTTATTTTTTTCTAGGTCATTAAACCATGAATTCACAGTTGTAAAGTGTCTACCTAATAGATCAGAGAATTCATTGAGCTGCCAAAACTGATTTTCCACTTCAATTACACTCCTTTCTATAGTCTAGCAATAGTCACTAGCCTATGAATATCCTTTGTATATATGCTAGACATAGCATATTCCTTTGATATCCCTTGCATATAATCTTTAGTATATAGTCTATGAATATCGCATATCTCCCCACACCCACCCCTGCAACTGCAGGCTTGTATCGGAAGGCCGCATAATGATCGAACAAGGCAGGCGAATAGAAACCTGAGCCTGCCGTAACCTCCGTAACCCATGCTTCCTTGCAGGAACTGCTCAAGCTCCCGGTTCCTCCCGCGTTAACGAAGCGAAGCGATAATTTCAATTCCATCAATCGCTCGACGATCTCCTGCCTTCGCTTGGCAGCTTCCTTCACAGAGCGAAGCTTCAAAGCTCGAATAAGCTGATTTTTCGCCCAAGCGCCGAATGAACCACTGACATTGTCGCCTACCCCTGCCACTTGCGCTTCATAGCCCATGATGCCTTCCAATCGGATCCAGGAAGAGGCCATTATTCGCTCAACAACAGGGGATGCATCCTCCCAAGAGATTAATGGCGAGCGCCATACGCCAAAACGAAGACCCGGATACTGCACCGACATATCCAGATCGATGCATAAGGGAATCGCAACACCTTGTTCCTTCGCAAGACGCTCAAGATGCTCGACCTGCTCCACACAATCGACCATAAAGGTGATGCTGCGCCCCTCCTTCAGCAGGTCCAACAAGGGCAGGATCTCCGCCGCCTGCCACTGCGGGTAACCGAGCAGCAAATCGTCAAAGCCCTGCCTTGCGAGAAATGCTGCTTCCTTGGCCGTAAAGCACATGATGCCCTGACAGGCCTCGTGATGCTTCAGAATGCGCCGCATGATTTCTGCACATCGTATCGATTTGCTGGCGATCCTGATCGTTTTTCCTTGTGCAGCACCAGCGATTGCTCTTGCATTGTCATCAAGCAGATCCAGATCCACAAAGGCAAATGGCTTTGGCACCTGCTCAAATATCGACTTATAGTACGCATAGGTGCTCACTTGTTCTCCCCCTTAGGGCTCATTTTAATCCATGATATTCCAATTCTATTCAGGGGAATAAGGCCTTTTTCCTGCATGCGGCAACTTCGCGGATACTATTTTTATAAAGCGGAATCGGTGGATGAAAAAAAGCAGATCCCAAAGGATCTGCTTCAAGCCTATCTATACCTATCGATTTTTATTAAGAGAGTCTACCCATGTCCCCGTCTTATCGCTGGAATGTTACACGCTCCGCTTGTCCGTTCAACATCACGCTTGTCTCGCTTGGCTTCGTCTCTGCAATCACCTTGCCATGACGGAAGGAGTAGCGCACCGATGCCTGCTTGCGAATCGCTTCATATTCATTCTCTGCGTTCAATACGATGAAGTTGGCAGGCTTGCCTTCCTCAATGCCGTACTTGTCCTCAATCTGCAGCGTCTTGGCACTGTTCTTGGTAATCAGATCAATGCTGTTTACAATCTGATCGTAGCCCATCAGCTGGGATGCATGGATACCCATATGAAGCACCTGCAGCATATTGCCTGTACCTAGCGGATACCACGGATCGAAAATATCATCGTGTCCAAAGCATACATTCAATCCCGCCTCCTGAAGCTCCTTCACGCGCGTCAAGCCTCTGCGCTTCGGATACGTATCGAAGCGTCCTTGCAGGTGGATGTTCACAAGCGGATTGGATACGAAGCTGATGCCGGATATTTTCAACAAACGGAACAGCTTGTACGCATAGGCGTCGTTATAGGACCCCATCGCTGTTGTATGGCTCGCCGTCGTCCGCGCACCGATTCCGCGCTCATAGGCTTCTTTTGCAACCACTTCAACGAATCTCGACTGCTCGTCATCAATCTCATCACAGTGGATATCAACGAGACGATCATATTTTTCCGCCAGGTCAAATACGATCTTCATCGAGTCAACGCCATATTCGCGTGTAAATTCAAAGTGTGGAATGCCGCCAACTACATCAGCTCCCATCTTCATCGCTTCTTCAAGCAGCTCAGGCCCGTTAGGGTAGGATAGAATTCCCTCCTGAGGGAAAGCAACCAGTTGGAGATCCACATAAGGCGCGACCTCCTCCTTCACTTCAAGCAGCGCCTTAAGCGCCGTCAGTGTAGGGTCCGTTACATCCACATGGGTTCTTACGTGCTGAATGCCTTGAGCAACCTGCCATTTTAGAGCTGTCTTCGCTCTTGTCTTCACGTCCTCAATCGAGAGGGTTTCCTTACGCTGAGACCAGCGCTGAATGCCTTCAAACAAAGTGCCGCTCTTATTCCACTCCGGCTCGCCTGCCGTCAGCGTCGTATCCAAGTGAATATGCGGTTCAATGAATGGTGGAAGAACCAAGGAGCCGTTAACGTCAATAACCTCGTGTCCTTCTTCTTGTAAGGGCTGCTGTGTAATCGTCTTGAATACGCCATCTACAACCTCAATATTCCACAGGCCTTCTTGGCCTCTTCGTGTTGCTTGTTTGATAATCACCGTTGAATCCCCCTTTGTCCTGTTGAATTAGCTCTCTTTCGATGGGAACACCTTCATGCCGATAATATAAAGCACGGCAGTACCGATCAAGCCATTAATCGGTGGGATGCCTGGTACATACTCCGCAATCAGCACTCCGCCGATCCAGGCTGCAATCGCAACCCAGTTTACTGATTTGAAGCTCATTTCTTCGTAATTCTTGTACGATCCCCGGCGCAAGATAAAGAAATCCGCCAGCAAAATCGCCCCGATTGACGGCAGAATGGAGCCAAGCACCGTCAGGAAGCCTACAAAGTTGTTGTACAGCCACATTGCAGCAATCGTACCTACTGCACCGTTGAAGATAACAATCATATTTTTCGGAAGCTTCGTAACATTGGCAAAGCCCAAGCTCGATGCATAAAGGGCGTTCTCATTCGTTGTCCAAATATTAAGTCCCAAGACAATGATAGCAGGTATAATCAGTCCTTGCATAAACATCACGTCTGAAATGTCGGCTTGTCCGTAGACAATGGCGCCTACCGCACCGAACAGGAACATCAATGAGTTCCCTAGGAAAAAGGCAATGACCGTTGCTACGACCGCAGAGCGTGTCGTCTTCGCAAAGCGCGCAAAGTCAGGTGTCAGCGTACCTCCGCTAATAAAGGAGCCGATACATATTGTTAGGCCTGCAGCAAGTCCCATCGCTTCTGTCGGCTGATAATTAAACAATCCTTGCATACCGCCGCCTGTGGATGCGGCTTCGAACATCGAATAGCTTCCTAGAATCGCGATAGAAGGCACAGCGACAATTCCAAGAATTGCAAGCGCCTTAATGCCATAGATCGCTGTTACGGTCATCAGAATGCCAGAAATCACGATGAGGATGTACACGTTCATGCCCGTTACCTTTTGAACCGGTACCGCGAACATCGCAACCCCTACGCCAAACCAACCAACCTGCGTAAAGCCTAGCAGCAGGGAGGATAGATACGATCCCTTTACACCAAAGGCGTACTTTGTCAGCAAGTGTGTAGATAATCCGGTCTTTGCTGCAATGTAAGCCAAGGCCCCCGTATAAATGCCTAAGATCAAGTTCCCTGCAAGCACCACGCCAATGAACTCCATGAACGTTAAGCCGTTCCCTAACGCCCCGCCTGACCACATGCTGGCCGAGAAGAAGGTGAAGCCAAGCATAACGGCAAGAATCTTCCAAAATCCGTTTCGATAGCTGTTCGGCACTGCCTGCAACGAGAATTCCAAATCTACTTTTTCCATATCCATCCCCCAAGTCATCTTGATGTTACTGATACCATTGAGATGTGCGAGACGCATTATTCGTAATGCGCTTCTTCACACTCCGGAAGAGGGAATATACGGGATTGCCTAGTGGATCAGGGCAATAAAAAAAGCCTATTGCCCAGTTTCCCTGACAATAAGCCATATCTGATCATGCTAAAGCAATAGGACATACGTATACACACGTATCCCTATTAAGATCATACATTCCGCTGTCCTTGTCAGCCTCACGGGACTGAATTAAAGGTATCATATGAAGTTGTTATCATTATGGCAAATCTCAAGTGAAACTGTCAACTGAAGTTATTAATTGGTTATGTTTACTGTTGCTCATCCTTGTTGCAAGAATGGGTATTTTTATTTCTTTATAACAGAGTATTCGCTTAGAACCCTCAAGCCAGGCTTTTCAAATCTAGATAGGAGATGTATATTTTTTCAAAAAAACTATTGCTTTGTAGCGTAAATGTAATTACTATTTAGAGTAAAAGAGGTGACAATAAATGGATGATGAATTGCAGCTTAACGTACCGCTATTGCGTCGACGTGTCCCTAATCTCACAACAGCAGCTCGGTCAGCAGGGCTAAGAGCTGCGACAGTCTCGAATTTGTGTACAGGGAAAATTCCGATTGGACGCGCTGAAGTAAAAACGCTAGTGGCCCTTGCTACGCTAGCAGGGTGTAGTCTGGATGAACTTATAATCAGAGGGAGTGGGTTACGAATGATTGAAACAGGCATAAAGGCTTTGGACTTGTTTGCACCAGTTGTTCGTGGAGGCACGGTTGGCTTTGTCGCACGACCTAATATGGGTCAGCTTGTATTATTAGCAGAGCTTATGCATCGGATGAAGAAACGGGGATTTGCTACTGTTTATTGGGATACGGGCTCTGATGCCTCTGGAATCAATCATATTCAAACTCAATCCCAATTCGTCCACACCTCGCAAGGAGACCTGTATAACTGCATCGTCAATCTTCGTGATGAAAAGGATATCTTCCTAGGCGTTGATCGGAGTACGGTGTTGTCTGGTGAGCTTCTGTCCTTGCAAGACAGGCTTAGAGAGGCTGGTGCAAGGCCGATTACCATCGCATTAGTCGATATCAAATGTGAAGTGGTGGATGATCAATGGGCATACGGGCCGCTAGACACACTATGGCGTTTTGATGCTGATATGATCAGCCGCAATATATATCCTGCCATCGATCCTATAGGGTCTACCTCCACCGTATTAGAAGGCGCCCACCTCGAAGCTGCACATTTAACCTTGCAGCAGCGTGCACGCAAGTTGCTTCGTCGTTACCGGGAATTAAGGCCCCTTGTTACCGCACAGGGCCTGGAGAAGATGACCGAGACGGATCAACAGCTGTATAAGCGGGGAGAACGATTAGAATCCTATCTGTCACAACCATTCTTTGTCTCCGAACCCTACACGAAGAAGTCCGGTGAATGGGTATCCCTATATGAAGCAATGGACGATGTGAAGCGAATTCTCGATGGAGAAACCGATAATATCGGGCCTGCCGAATTGTCCTTTAAAGGACGATTAGAGGTACATTCCTAGTCGCCTCCAACTAGACATTAACATAACCATATAAATGGGCCGGTCTTTAGCGATCGGCTCTATCTCCAATTTTAAGGCACTTTGAAAAATAAAAAGCCAGGCACTAGGCCCAGCTTGAATACTCGCTTCTATACTTTTTTAACAAATTCACTCTTCAGCTTCATGGCTCCAAAGCCATCAATCTTGCAGTCAATATCATGATCTCCATCAACCAAACGGATGTTTTTCACTTTTGTTCCGATTTTGACCACGGAGGAGCTGCCTTTGACCTTCAGGTCCTTGATTACAGTGACCGTATCCCCGTCGTTTAAGATATTGCCGTTGGCATCCTTCACGACCTTCACATCTTCACTGCTTTCATTCGCTGCGTCCAATGTCCATTCATGTGCACATTCCGGACAAATGAGAAGATTTCCATCCTCATAGGTATACTCCGAGTTACATTTAGGGCAATTTGGCAATTCAGTCATTTTGTCATTCCTCTACTTGTTATTAGGTAAAGCATGAGTCCGCCTATAGAGATGTATAATATCATAATATTTGAATATTCACAAATCCATCCCTTTTTATTCCTTACATGACCTTCAAATCCTCGACTATGGATAACAAGAGAACGATTTAAAGGGCTTACATGAAACGATCACGGAAAATCCATTGTATTGCCGTTGGGTTTGGCCTATAATTCGTAATCAAAATCATCTTTATATGCATGATTTTATAACCATGAGAAAGGGTCCAATCCATGATCAACAAGAAAAACAAGCTGATGCTTCTGTTTTCCCTCGGCACCATTATCCTTAGCCTTATCGTACATATCCTGCACCGTGTGTTTAACATTATGGGACACAGTCTGATGATGGGTCATGCTACTGTAGATCCGACCATCGCAGAGCGCTTTTCACTATCTCTGAATCTACTGTTCCTGCTTCCTGTCATCCTATTAGGATTCGCATGGTACTCCTACAGAAAACAAAATGACCATGCGTTTGTCCCTATTCTTAATACGCTTATACTTACGTTCTCCAGTATATCGATTATTGCAGGCGGCGGTGGGACGGTAGAATTCCACTTTTCTATCTTCATGGTGGTTGCGATTGTTGCTTATTATGAAAATATTCGGCTGATCGCTTTAATGACGGTCCTTTTTGCCTTACAGCATATTCTAGGCTTCTTCCTTGTGCCTGAGCTGGTATTTGGCGTAGAGAAGTATTCCTTCCTTATGCTCGTCATTCATGCTGTATTTTTGATCTTAACCTCTAGTGCAACAAGTCTGCAGATTCACTCCAAGCAGAAGATTACTAGAGCGCTTGAGGAAGAGAAGGCTCATAAACAGCAGGAGGTTCTTTCACTGCTGAATACCGTCAAGCATCTATCAACGGAGCTGGAGCAAACGTCCATGGTCGTTGCGGACAAATCGGTACACAGCCTGGAAGCCAATTCGAGCATGATGAATGCTTTCGAGCAGGTATCGCAAGGCTTGGAGGTCCAAAGTCGTTCCCTGCATAATATGGAGGAGAATCTACAGCGGATTAATCATATGATCCAGAACAATTCCGAGGCTTTCTCCGAACTGAATTATAGCGCAACCGCGACAGAAGGAATGGTTCAGCAGAATCAACAGCACATCGAATCCTTGCTGCAGCAGGTATTGATCGTATCGGAAGCCATTAGCAGGTCTTCGAAAACGATGCAGACACTGAATCAATCTTCCGAGCAGGTTGAGAGCATCATCTCTACCATTCAGGAGGTTGCCAGTCAAACCAACCTGCTTGCCTTGAACGCTTCTATTGAAGCCTCTCGTGCGGGAGAATATGGGCGGGGATTTGCAGTCGTTGCTGGAGAAATCCGCAAGCTTGCAGAGCGCAGCAGCAGAGCTACGGATGAGATTAAACGCATTTTGACGCACATTCAGGAGGAAAGCGCCTCTTCGGTTGTTCAGATCGAAGAAGGAACCCAGGCGACAGCGCATACCGTTGAGCTGACCCATGCCTCTGTCGCAAGCTTCCACCAGATGAACGAATCGGTCCATGATATGATCCGAATCATTGAGCGTCTAAGCGATTCTGTTAAGCAGACTGAGCAGCAATCCCAAGGAATTGCGATCGAAATGACCAATATTTCAGCAGTCAATCAGGAGAGCGTGGCTTTCGTGCAGGAGCTTGACCGCCTTACGGCCTCCCAAGGCCAAGCCTCAGAACAGGTCAATCAGGAGCTGCTTCGCTTGAAGAAGCTCTCCAGTACGCTGCAGGAGCAATTTACAGCCTAAATACTATCCCGTACGACAAAGACACATTCGCTCATCATGCCTTTGTTGTCGTACGGGATTTTTTTAATACGTATATTCATAAATATAGCGAGTCTGGTTGCGGAGCAGGCTTGGCGATGCAGCACGCATGACGGTATTGCGAATGGCGCACAAGAGGGGCGAGTCGAACTGGGACATCACCCCTACCTGCTTGGCGATCTTGCAGATTCGATTCACACGCTGAAGCCGATGATTCTCATAATTTTGAAGCCCATATTCCAGGCTCTCCGCTAAGCATTTGCCAAGGACATAGGCATCTTCGATGCCCTGACAGGCGCCTTGTCCAAGATTCGGTGTCATTGCGTGAGCTGCATCGCCAACCAGTGCAATCCGTCCAAAGGCATAGTGATCCATTAACGGAATGTCATACACGTCATGATGAATAAGGGGCTGCTCGTGAGCATGCTTCAGGATGTCCCCTACAATCGCGGGATATGCTTGCAGTTTTTTCGATAGATCATGAACCGTGAGCGCGGAGAGCTCTTTGTGATTGGGAGCTGTATTCATCAGGATATACCAGTAGACTTTAGACGAGGAAAGAGGCATATACCCGAAGCGTCCCTCAGGCCCCCATATTTCATGAAGATGGCTTCCCAGCTTGAGATCCTTGCATACAGCAACTCCACGCCAACACGTATATCCTGCGTAACGATTCTTCACATGAGGCAGGATCTGCTGCCGAACGGCAGAATGAATGCCGTCTGCTCCAATCGCATAATCAGCCTCAGCAACGGTCCCATCCTCGAAGGCTACCGTTACACTCTTCGGTTCTTGAAGGACATGAACGGCCTTTTTACCTAAAGAAACAGGTGTTGCATGCAGCTCATCCATAAGAATCTGATGAAGATCAGCCCGATGAATCGCAATTGTCTGGTCTGGCTGCGGATTAGGATTAAGAGCAGACAGAACCTTCCCCTTTTCTGATAAAATGAGAAGCTGCTGAAGCAGATGCCCCTTGGCCTTTAAGGCATTTGTCAGTCCCCATTCATTAAAAATCCGCGTTGCGTTCGCTGCGATCATGATTCCCGCTCCAACGGGCTTTAGCTCTCTCGTCTTCTCATACACATGAACCTCTATTCCTTCTCTCTGAAGGGAAATAGCCGTAGCCAAGCCCGCAATGCCTCCACCTAGAACGATCACCTTCGTCATCTTCATTGCCCCCTATTCAAGCCACGTTATGAGATCCTTCCTAACAAATTAACATTCAAGCGGCTGTATGGTGTCGATACATGTACTTGAATGAATGGCGATGAGCGTATGGCCATTTATTCAAAAACAGCCTCAATCGCGTTAATCGACGTCCTAGATATTCATAATCAATTGATCGAGCAGCAACGATACCCTGCGATTCACACCCTGATGCAATTCCTCAACGGACTGTTCCTCATGCAGCCAAAACATAATAGAAGAGAAATACGTCCCAACAAGAATCGACGCGATGTCTTCCATCTCGCCAGCAAAACGCACCTCTTGTCGGATTTGCTCCTCGTGGAACATTTTGGAGATCCATAGCTTGAATTGCCCGATCGTATCCATTTCCCCTGCCGTGGCTCCCATGGATTTGACTGCCTCCGCGACCGCTGCTTTCATCAAGGCTGGATGCTCCTCAAGTCGGTTCGTCAGCTGCTTGAATGCAAAAAGAATACGCTCTTTCAAGGGCTTATCGGTCTCTGCGGCCTGCTCTATAATCATCTCCAGCTGCGATTGCCCCAAATAAAGCAATACAGACTCCTTCGTTGGGAAGTAATTATAGAACGTCCCCTTCGCAACGCCGCAGGCCTTCGTAATCTCCGATACGCTGACATGATCCATTCCTTTCACTGCAAACAAGCGAATGGATTCCAGAAAGATCTTCTCCTTAAGATCCTGTTTTCTCGATTCTCTAAGCACTTCCATCACCTCACAATAGAAAAAATGACCACGGTCATTTTTTGACCTCGGTCACTATTCTAACACACCTGCTGAATATTGTAATATTATTCCTGTGAACGTTTCATTACATTGCATCCTCGTCGATTGAAGTATAATAGCAGTATTCAGTGGATGGGAGTTGAAACATGTGGTGGATTGGAAAAATGGAGCCCAAGGCCATAAATTTGTAGCTTCTTATAGTGGAGGAAAAGACAGCACGCTCGCGTTGTACAAAGCAATGCAAGTCGGGGAGCCAATCGGGCTGATTGTCATGCTGGAGGAAGAAGGACAGCGATCACGATCTCACGGCATGCCCCCAGAACTCATTCGCGCGCAGGCGGAAGCGATTGGACTGCCTGTCTTTACAGCTGCGACCAGTTGGGAGGACTATGAAGCAAACTTTATGATGCTGCTCGCTAAGGCCAAGGATCAAGGAGCCGAAGTACTCGTTACGGGCGATCTGGACGTGCCTGTGCAGGATTGCTGGCATGATAGGGTGACGAAAAATGCTGGGCTGGGTCTTGCCATGCCGCTATGGGAGATGGATCACCGGGAAGCTGTGCTGGAATTCATCCAGCTTGGATTCGTAACAACCATCGTAACGGTGAATACATCCTTAGGCATGAAAGAAGAGGATCTCGGCCGCATTTTAACCTTGGGATATATAGAAGAGCTTGAAGCAAGAGGCATTGATCCTTGCGGGGAGGGCGGCGAATTCCATACGACGGTTATTGATGGCCCGCTCTTCAAGCAGCCGATTCCAGTTCGTCAGGGCGATATCCTTAGAGATGGAAAGTATGCCTTCTTGCCATTGGAGCTTGATGCTGTCATGAATGACGGTCAAGGATAGCGATATAAGAGAAGAGACTCATCATTCGTTTCTCTTGAACGAAAAAGCCGGGCACTCCAGTAAGAAGAGGGGGGCAGTCCCATAGAGTGTCCGGCTTTTTATTAGAATATATCCCACGAATGGCTCAATGAATGATTGAATAGCAAAGCGTTCTGCAGAGACTGCGAAAGCTCATTGCAGTCATTATTCATCCATTAATCAAACTGCCAGCAGCTTAAGCTTAGATTGCCGTATTGATAGCTGCGATGAAGCAGCTTAGCTCGTCGATTCTTATCACCGCTCCCCATTGCTAGCAGCAGAGGAATGAAGTGTTCACTGGTTGGAACAGCCTCTGTAGCATGTGGAGCCAGCTCCCTATAATTCATCAAAGCATCGATATCCCATGTCTCAAGCTTGTGATCGAGCCACTGATCGAATGCTTCTGCCCATTCATCTACATGATCAGAGCGCCAATTCAAGCGGCTCAAATGGTGTACGGTTCCTCCACTGCCGATAATCAACACATCCTGCTCTCTTAGCTCAGATAAAGCTTTCCCGATGTAATATTGCTGTTCATTCGTCAAGTAGCGATTAACAGACAGGGCGACCACCGGGATATCCGCATCAGGGTAGATAAGCTTAAGGACCGCCCACGCTCCATGATCGAGGCCTCTTTCCACATTCAACTTGCTCGCTATTTCTTGCTTTGAAAACAACATTTGAATCTGCTCGCTTAACGGGCGACTGCCTCTCGCTGGATACGTCATCTTATACAGCTCTTCTTGAAATCCGCCAAAGTCATAAATCACATGGTGACGATCGACTGCGCTTATGGTTTGAATCGGTTCTTCCCAGTGAGCGGAAAAGATGACGATCGCTTTTGGCTTTGGAATATGGCCAGCAAACTGCTTTAACATCTCTGTATATGCATGATCCTCCAAGACAAGAGAAGGTGCACCGTGTGCAATGAAATAAGAAGGAA
Source organism: Paenibacillus sp. 1001270B_150601_E10 (assembly GCF_015558675.1). Lineage (GTDB taxonomy): Bacteria > Bacillota > Bacilli > Paenibacillales > Paenibacillaceae > Paenibacillus_B. Next base: position 472,721 of record NZ_JADMOL010000003.1, read on the forward strand.
TCATCTCATCATTCACTCCTTTATTGGTCAATGACTGTTACTTAAAGATTGGTTGAAGGATTGCGTTTCTTTAAAAAAACACGATCAAGCGATAATGCCGTAGATTCGGATACCGACAAATACAAAGCGATCAAGAACAAGCCTAAATCTAGCTCATAGCCAGGCATCTGATCCGATCCAATCAGGCCTGCAGGCCATTTAACCGTAACAATCGCGCCAACCATCATCAGGGCAAACAGAATGGATACAACCCTTGTCCCTAGTCCAATAATAAGAAGGATGCCTCCAGCCAATTCTAAGATAGCCGCCACATATGCCATAAATGCCGGAACCCCTAAGGAACTGAACCAGGCCTCTACATTTCCTAACCCCATTTGGAACTTACTGATGCCATGAACGAGAAATATGATGCCCAGCACCACTCTCATTAATGTTGTTACCCAAGTCATTTTATTCATTTGTTTATCTCCACCCTTAAATATTAGTAATAATAAAAATAAATTTATATTAGTAATGTAATCATGTAGGCATTGGCATGTCAATAGGAAATTTGTTAATATAAATATATATTTTGTATAGCAAATATTTTGTTAAGGACGTGTTCATCGTATGGATATCGGATCCAATATACGAGCAATCCGCAAACGAAAGGGCATTACCATTGCGGAGATATGTGATAGAACAGGGCTTTCCCAAGGCTTTTTAAGTCAGGTCGAAACAAATAAAACCTCTCCTTCTATCGCTACTTTGGAGAATATTGCAATAGCCTTAGAGGTTCCTCTCGCTTACTTGCTGCTCAAAAAAGAAGAACGAATGCGTATCGTTCGAAAAGAGGAGCGTTATGTAACGACAAGCGGAATCGAAAAAAATCTAAGAGTAGAGCATCTAAGCTCTACAAAGAATATGAGGATGATGATCGTCGAGCTTCCTCCCGGAGCTTCGACGGGTGAAGCGCATGCTCATGAGGGTGAAGAAGTGCATGTGGTCATTAAAGGCAGGATTTATGCGGAGCAAGGGGAAATTTCGGCGGAATTCGGTGAAGGAGACTCATTTTCGTGGAATGCCTGCACCCCCCATTTCGTTAAGAACATAGGAAACGACTCCGCCTTGGTCCTGATTTCCGTCTATACGGAAACGGAAAATCATAGAGCGTTGTTCTGAGTCGTTCTTAATCCCTGAAGCAGCCCCTAAGATTCGTGTCATTCCTATAAGACAAAAACCCATGTTGATCAGATGACAGTCAACATGGGTTCTTTATGATGGAACCGAAAATCATTATGATTCCTCATGATTGGATTGCAATATAAATCCGCACCTCTGCATTCGCCGGATCAAAGCTGCTGGCATCATACAGCTCAAAATCCCCCGTATAAGCTCTCACCTCTTTTGAATCATTAAAATAGTTCCATATCTCCATCCAGGCTTGCGCCACCACCTCGTATACGGGACCCTTTTTAGATGTAAACACCAAATACTCACTCTCCGGTACGGCAGCATGTTCGAATGGCATATCCGCTCGATCTATGTTCTCCTTCAGCTCATGACCAATGAGAACGGTATAAGCTCCCGAAGCATCGCTCTCATAATCCGTATACAGGGCATAAAGATATGCTGGTTGATCGCTATACGCTTGCACAGCTGTGCTGTTTTTAAAATAGGTTTCCCACAGCTTCGGCAGTCGCCCATTCGAACCTGCTTCTTCGGCATTCGTCGTTCGGGTCGTAACTCCTGCTAGTGTGATACTCGGTTTGTGTACGACGTGATTGTTCATATTGGTACCTCATTTCGACTTAAGATAATCATAGTATAACGAGCAATAGTTGACATCTGCATGTCTAGTTTAGATTGACTATTAATCATTTTTTCTGCCCTTTGAACGGGTAATGCTGATATAATGCCTTTTAGAACTCCCCCTATATAGGCAAAGGTGATATTTATGCTCTCATTTTCTAGATTGATCAAATGCAAACCCCCTATCCCCTGACTCTGACGCAGGATAACTGAGATTTTCGAATGATATAGGGGGAAAGAACATTGAATAGAAAAATCTCAACGCCAGCCTTATGGCTGCTTATTATCCTTGTCGGATTTCCGCAGATTAGTGAAACGATCTATACGCCGTCGTTGCCGGACATTGCAAACCATTTGCACGCGAGCAGCAATGCGATTCAGATGACACTCAGCATCTACTTTCTAGGCTTCTCCTTTGGCGTCTTCTGCTGGGGAAGACTATCCGATTCTATTGGCAGGCGTCCAGCCATGTTATGGGGAATTGCCGTGTATGGACTTGGGAGCCTTGGCTGCTATCTCTCGCCCTCTGTCGAGTGGCTGATGGCAAGTCGGTTCATCCAAGCCTTTGGGGCAAGTACAGGCTCTGTCGTGACGCAGACCATTCTGCGCGAAAGCATCGATGGCGCGAAGCGTCATGCCGTATTTGCTCAAATATCCGCTGCTCTCGCCTTTACTCCGGCTATCGGGCCTTTGATTGGCGGGTGGTTGGATCAATCTCTTGGCTATCAGGCTGTGTTCTTCACGCTCGTGGTGATGAGTATCGCAATTGGAGCAGCGACATTTACATCTCTGCCTGAAACAAAAGGAACGGCTGCGACCAGCATTAGCACCTTGTCAGTGGCAAAGCGCCTTATGGTGGACCGCAGAGTATGGGCTTATGGTTTTCTAATTGGCGCAACCAACGGGTTATTGTTCAGCTACTATGCGGAAGCGCCGTTTATTTTTATTGAATTCTTCAGCATGAAGCCAGGCATGTTCGGCTTCTTCGGTATATTTGTTGCGCTGTCATCCATCTTCGGGGCCTTGTTGTCTAAAAAGCTGCTTAGAAAAATGCCTGCAGAGAAGATTATTTTGATGGGCACTTTGGTTACAACAGCGGGGGCGCTATGTCTTACAGGCCTTACGCTTTCTGGGATGAGCCCGTCCGTGCTGAATCTGATCTTGATGGTCATGGGTATCTTCGTGATCCTGCTAGGCATCGGAATGGCGATTCCAAACTGCCTAAGCCTAGCGCTCGTGCACTATCAGGATGTGCTGGGTACAGCCGGCGCACTCTTTGGATTAGGGTATTACCTAATCGTCAGCCTGATGACAAGCGGAATGAGTTATCTTCATAACGGTTCACTTGCCACTATGCCGCTGTACTTCCTAGGAATCGGTATCATCATGGTCCTTGTAAGCAAATCCTTAAGAGGAGCGCGTTCGTAACCCTAAGCCGGCTTCAAATCAATATGTAGTTTCATCCGTTTGCCGTCCCTAATGTTATTAATGATTAGGGATGGCCTTTTTATTCTGCGTTCCTTCCCTATTCATAGTAACAGCCGTTTTCATGATTACAAAAAGAGGAACGTATCCGATCATGTCGAACTTCATTCGTATGATGAAGCATACCGAACCTAAACCCACATTTAAAAAATGCATGATCATTCTCGTCTTTCTCATCGTTCTGCTGGGACTCAGGTGGATATGGTCTGAAATATATCCTGCTACAAAGCAGCTTCAGTCTGTTGATGGTGTGCTGGATTTGCGCGGTATGGATTTGGAACAGTCGCCTCCGATCTACCTGAATGGCGAGTGGAGCTTCTATCCGCACGAATTTATCACCTATAAACAACTAATGGATAGCCATGATCAGGGAGATTCCATTCAAGTGCCTGGAGATTGGGGAAACAAGCTGAATCCAGCATCAGGCTCCTCTTACGGCTATGGCACATATCGGCTTCGGCTGCTGGTTGATCCGCTGCAGGAGCCGATTGCCTTTTGGATACGAGGTCTTCAAGCGTCTTCCATTGTCGAGATTAACGGTCAGGTTAACGCCATTATGGGGAGACCCGCTGCCAAAACAGACGATTATAGGCCACAAAGCAGTTCCTTTACCGCCTCCTATGGTGAAAAAGGCGCTACAGAAGTGGAACTGCTCATTCGCATGGCCAACTATGATGAGCCCTACAATGGCGGGATTGTAAGATCGATACGCTTTGGCTCTCAGGCTGCGATTGATTATGCACGCTGGTATTCCATTGGCTTTCAGCTGGTCACATTCATTATTTTGCTGCTGCACGGGCTATATGCGTTTATTCTTTACTTGTTCAACCGGAAGGAATGGACATTGCTGCTTACTGGTCTCTTGACACTGTCCGTAGGAATAGCCATTCTGTCAGGACACGACAATGTGCTCCTGCTGTGGCTGCCCGCCAATTATACATGGGGAATCAAAATCAGACTGATCTCCCTTCTATGGCAAAATCTATTCATCCTTCTCCTTTTCAGGGGACTGTTGTCAGAACCGATGCAAAGCAGATGGATACGACTGTATGCTGGAGCCCTAGTCTTGTTTACCAGTTTCCTTGTCGTCGCACCTGTTTCAATGGTCCACGGAGCAATCGACTACTCAATCTTTTTTGCCTTCTACTTCATTCCATGGGCGTGGCTCATTTATATTGTAGGGGCAATCATCTTTAAAGAATATGGTGACAAGGATGTTATTTTTCTCCTATTAAGTGCAGCAGGCATCATTTCCAACTTGCTATGGAGCGGCATCGATTACTTGTATGAAGTGACGAATGTCTTCTATCCTATCGATATTATTGCTGCTATTGTCGGCTTCTCCACTTACTGGTTCAAGAAATATATAAGGAATTCCAGGGAGAATGCGATGCTCAATATCCAGCTGCAACAAGCTAGCAAATTGAAGGATGAGTTTCTAGCGAATACGTCGCATGAACTTAGGACGCCGCTTCACGGCATTATGAATATTGCAGAGACGGTAGCAGCAAGAGAGAAAGGCAAGATGGAACCGAGCAGCCTGAAGGATATGGATCTGCTGATTACGATCAGCCGCCGCATGTCGCATATGCTTGGCGACCTGCTCGATGTCGCTAGACTCCAAGAGCACCGCATTGTGCTGGAGAGGGAGCCTATAAGCATTCAAGCAGCCGTATCCGGCGTGATGGATATGCTGAAGTATATGGCAGAGGATCGGCCAATCCTGATGAGGACGGACATTGACGAGTCCATGCCAGCCGTCCTCGCGGATGAGAAGAGATTGGTGCAAATTCTATACAATCTGATTCATAATGCACTTAAATATACCGAAGCAGGAACGATAACGGTATCCGCAGAAGTGAGCAACGGACGTGCCTTCATCCATGTCGCCGACACAGGCGTCGGCATGAATAAGGAGACGCAGGAGCGTGTGTTCCTGCCCTATGAACAAGGCGACTATGGTATTCATGACGGGCAGGGCATCGGGCTTGGTTTAAGCATATGCAAGCAGCTCGTTGAACTGCATGAGGGAGTTTTAACCGTGCATTCTGAGCTTGGGAAGGGTTCTGTGTTTTCCTTTGACCTCCCGGTAGCAAGCACGATTCGCCCCTCAATAGAAGAAAAAAATGTATCCGTTTCTATAAATACGAAGGAGTCGGATGATGATCAGCTTCGCTTCCTGCTCTCATCGCCAGCATTGCAAGAACAAGGCCAACAGGAATTGGTGCCGCCACTTCTAACCGAATCAAAATTGGATATCCTTGCAGTAGATGATGATCCTGTTAACCTGAAGGTGCTCGTTGGCATTCTTTCTTCGGAGCCTTACAATATCACAACCGTCTACTCGGCAAGAGAGGTGCTGGACCTGCTAGGTACGAAGCAGTGGGATCTGATCATCGCCGATGTGATGATGCCTCATATGTCAGGCTATCAGCTTACTCGCATGGTAAGGCAGCTATACTCCGTATCGGAGCTTCCAGTCCTGCTGCTAACGGCACGCAGCCAGCCTGCTGACATCTATGCCGGATTCTTAGCGGGAGCAAACGACTATGTCACCAAGCCTGTCGATGCCCTAGAACTGAAATACCGCATTCGGGCATTAATCTCCTTGAAGCAATCCGTGCATGAACGCTTACGGATGGAAGCCGCGTATCTCCAAGCGCAGATTCAGCCGCATTTTCTGTTCAACGCCTTGAACTCCATCATGGCGCTTGGCGAGATCGATACCGAGAAGATGCAGGATCTAGGGGATGCCTTTGCTTCTTACCTGCGGATCAGCTTTGACTTCCTCAATACGAGTGAACAGGTTGGGTTATCCCATGAATTGGAGCTTGTGGAGGCTTACTTGTATATCGAGCAGGAGCGGTTTAGAGGCAGATTGTCCGTCGCATGGGACATTGAGCCCGGCATTACCGTGCAGCTTCCGCCGCTGTCCATTCAGCCGCTTGTCGAGAATGCAGTGAAGCATGGCATTCTAAGTCTAAGCAAGGGCGGAACGGTCCATATCCGCATTGCCCGTCAGGAGTGCTCTACCCTCATTGAAGTAAAGGATAACGGAAAAGGAATGGAACAAGGGCAGGTGGATCAGCTGCTCAACCCAATCTTGAAGGACAAGCGCGGGATCGGCGTCTCCAACACCCATCGCCGATTGATTCAACGCTACGGGCAAGGCTTATCCATTAACAGCAAGCCTGGGGAAGGAACAACGGTTTCCTTTGTTATCCCAGATTAGGCCGTTCTGACACAACACTCTAACTCTGCAGATCACAATAAATAAAGCGGATGAAGGGTATTGTGCTTATCATGCTGGTATGAATACGGTAATACCCCCTAACACTAAATAATTAGGGGGTATTTATTATAATCTTATTTCGCTTTTAATAGAGATTCGGGAATCAAGACATTTGTGATTCCAACTTTCTACAAAATGATCATTCCTATATTATATATACAAAGCCAATAGAAAGAAATGTGGTGACGCTACGTGGAAACGGTACTGATTATTGAGGATCACGAGGATGTCCACTTGATGCTGGCAGAGGCTTTAACCCATGCTGGGTATACCGTAGCCTCTTCCTATACGGGCACGGATGGCCTTTCCCAAATAAAAAATCATACATACGACTTGATACTGCTTGATATCATGCTCCCCTATAAAAGCGGGGATGAAATCCTGAAAGAAGTGCGCTCCTTCACTGATACGCCAGTCATCGTCATTTCCGCTAAAGATATGGTCGGTACGAAGATCGATCTGTTGAAGCTCGGTGCAGACGACTATATCACCAAGCCGTTTGATCTAGGAGAAGTGGTGGCACGTGTAGAGTCTCTTCTAAGAAGATCGCATAAGCAGCTGCATGCAAATAAAGTGTTCCAGTATAAAGACCTGATGCTTGATGATAATACCAAGCGCGTCATCGTAAGTGAGACAGATATCGAGCTGACAGCCAAAGAGTATATGATCTTGGAGCTGCTCGTTAAACATGGCGGCAAAGTATTTACTAAAGCGAACCTGTATGAGTCCGTCTGGAAGGATGAATATCTGGAGGATGATAATGCGGTTAAAACGCATATCAGTAATCTGCGCAACAAGCTGAAAAAGGCGAATCCGAATGAGGAATATATCGAGACGGTATGGGGCTTAGGCTATCGTTTATATAAGGTGTAAAGGTTCGATCGAATTATCGGTTTTCTGACTTTTGGTTGGCTCCCCTTAACCTTTTCTAAACCATTGGATCGTAGACTGACGGTATACAAGTTGAGCCACCCACGCACGGTTCAGCTTCAATAGAAAGGAGAGGTGAGCAGGTTGAAACCATATGTCGTAAAAACAAATCGTCTTACGAAGCACTACCACGGTTCATATGCTCTGCGTGATGTATCCATTACGCTGGAATCCGGGAGGATATACGGCTTGATCGGGCAGAACGGCGCAGGAAAGACTACGCTAATGCGCTTATTGGCTGGTCTATCCTTTCCGACGGGAGGAAGCATTGAACTGTTTGGCCACCAAGGCAATCGTGCGCTGCAGGAGGAACGGAAGCGGCTCGGCTGCATGATCGAGCATCCTGGATATGTACCCTATATGAGTGCAAGGGAGAATCTTAAGTATCATCGAATCATGCGCGGGGTGCCAAATAAGGACATCGAAGGTGAGTTGTTGGAGCTGGTCGGACTTGCGGATGCAGGCAAAAAGAAAGCAAAAGACTTTTCACTCGGCATGAAGCAGCGTCTCGGAATTGCAATCGCTCTGCTCGGCAATCCCGAACTGTTAATCTTGGACGAACCCATTAATGGCCTTGATCCACTAGGTGTGGTAGAGATTCGCAATCTGCTGAAGAGACTATGTGAGGAGCGGCAGATGACGATCCTGCTCTCCAGTCATAATCTGCCCGAGCTCTATCAGACAGTAACGAACTATATTATCATTCACAAAGGCGAAGTTAAGCGGACTATAACACTTGAGCAGCTCGACGAGAATTGCAAGCACCACCTTTATATTAGGTGTGACCAGCCAGAGAAGCTTGCTGGCATCTTGGAAAGCGAGTTGAATACGACGAATTACAAGGTCATGCCGGACAAGAGCATAAAGCTGTATGACTTCTTGGATCAAAAGGATACGGTTGCCAAAACGATGCTAGAGCATAGTATTGTGACCACCACCTTTTCAATTGAGGGAGACACCCTTGAAAACTACTTTATTTCGGTGATTGGTGGTGATCAAGATGCTTAATTTGATTCAAGCCGATCTGTTCAAATTACGCAAATCCAGCGCCATGAAGATTCTGCTCGGTATTACGACCTTATGCGCACTAGTCATGACCTTTATCGCCTATCTGATTCCTCAGGGCAAGATGGAGGCTAGCATAACGGGAATCGGATTTATGTTCTCAGATATCAACGTCATCAGCATTCTTGGCGGGTTTATGGCGGGCATTCTGATCTGTGGTGATTTTGAAAATAAAACGATCCATGATGCGATCGCGAACGGCAGCAGCAGAAGCACTGTCATCGTGAGCAAGGCCGTCATACTCGGCATGGCCCTTATCTGCCTCCTACTTCCCTATGCGATCATTACGTTCATTTCTCTTTGCTTAGGCTCCGAATTCAGCATGGGCTCCGTGGCAGTTGTATTTTTGCATCTCTTAACCACAGAAGGAGGCTCAGTCCTTTCAGCCGCTGAAATATGGAAAACGATCGCGATTGCCCTAACCTTAATGATCGTCTATGCTGCTCAGTTAAGCATCTGTGTCCCTCTTGCCTTTAAGCTGAAAAAGCCGATTTTGGTCGTTGTCATTTACTATGCCTTTTCTATTTTTACGGCACAGCTGATTCGATTAGGCGACAGCTATCCGTGGTTTGGTCGAGTACTCTCCTTCACACCGTATGCAGGAGACTACACCTTCCTCACCCTTGATACGACAGCAGGCGATCTGTTTTTGGCCATCTTGTTTAGCGTTATTTTTATAATTATCATGGTTGGAATCACATCTCTCATGTTTAGGAGATCCGAAATCAAGTAGTAGAAAGGTTGGTGGGCAAATTGATTCTCTTTGCAGCTGCTTTAATCATCGGGGTCTTCATACTCTCGTTCTATATCGGTTTCCTTCATCGGCAGTTGCATAGCATCAATCGTCAGCTGCACAAGCGTCTGACTGAGCATACCCGCCAGCCGATCCGCTTGGAGCTCTTAAGCAAGGAGCTGAATACATTAGCGGTCCATATTAACACCTATTTTAAGGCGGAGGAGAACCTCCGTCTTAAAAGCATACAGGAGGAGCGCAACTTTAAAGAGCTTATTGCGAACATTTCCCATGATTTGCGAACACCGCTTACTGCGATTAAGGGCTATCAGCAGCTTGTGGCGCTTGGTGAGTTGACCTTCGATCAGCGAAAAAAACTGCAAACCGCTCAAAAGCATGCGGATCAACTGGAGCGGCTGATCGAGCATTTTTTTGAATACTCCTATCTGCTCAATGTCGAACCCAAGCTTGCCATCGAACGGATCAATCTGACCAATCTTGTAGCTGAAGTCCTCGCAGCATCTGTTACCACCTTGGAGGAGAACCAGCTTGCGGTGAGATTTGAGGAAGCCCCGCCTCTATTCGTGCTTGCAGACAAAGAAATGGCCATGAGAATCATTCAGAATCTGATTCGAAACGGTATTCAGCATTCAAGCGGAGATATCACCGTACGCTTGTTGGCGACAGATAATGCTGTGCTGTCCTTCAGCAATGCAGTCAAGCATGTCGCTGCCTTCGATACGGAGCGGCTGTTCGACCGCTTCTATACCAGTGATAGAGCACGAAGCAGCAGTACGGGCTTAGGCTTGTCCATTGTGAAGCTCCTAGCAGAACAAATGGGCGGCAGCGTAAGCGCATCGCTGCACGACGGAGTGCTTGAGATACGAGTGGAGCTTCCTCGAAGCAATCCTTAATGCGTTGACCGTGGACATGCTGTAAATGCAAAGAAGAACGAGAGCCACTAGGGATTCTCGTTCTTCTTATTTTTTTATCCCTATCAGCGGCTTGCCATTCTTCTTGTGAAGAACCGACACAGGCATCGAATCTTTTTCTTGTTCCTCTAAGATACGACCACAAGATCGTATATCCTTTTTATTTTTTCATCCAAAAGATCCAGATGGACAATACGCGCTTCACGCAAATATTCCTTCCCCTCCACAAACAAGAGCAGGACAGGCACCGTGAAGATGGACAGCGCTCCTGCTACCTCTTGTACTTCCTGAGCATTCACATTCCCCAGATGAATCTCCGGGTACTTCATTAGCAAATCCTGCACCTTTGGAAACAAGGCATGGCACACGCTGCAATCCGTGCTGGAAACGTAAACAAAGGACAGCGGATAGCGATCAACAAACGCATTCACCGCTTCCAAGCTAGTTAACGTCTCATATTCTCTCATTGCTGTCTCCCCCTCTACTCACCGCTCAATCTTCTGTCTTTTGATTCAAAATATTATCCTCCAGCACAGCAAACTTATCACCATACTCTTTAATAATATGTTCTTCGCCCCAAGCACATAGAGAATCCAAAATAGGCTTTAGGCTCCATCCATATTCACTTAGCTCATACTCCACCTTTGGAGGCACTTGATTGTATACGATTCGGTTCAGAATGCCGTCTTCCTCAAGCTCACGCAGTTGCTGTGTAAGCATCTTTTGTGTAATGGCTGGCATAAGGCGTCTCAAATCACTCGTTCTTTTTTTTCCGTGGGTAAGGTGGCACAGAATCACACACTTCCACTTTCCCCCGATCACTTCTAACGTCGCTTCTACCGATATATTATATTTTTTCTTAGTTGCAATTTCTTCTGACATGCCTTCAACCCCTTATATCTTCTAATAGGCACTTTTTAGTTCCTACAGAACAAAAAAGTACCTACTGTTCATTTTTGCATCTACCATACATAATAGCATTACCGGCCGGGCATCACAATAAGACAGGGGTTAAATCATGAGCATAGAGAATAAGCGCAGCACCTTGGCGTTACTGGCTCTAGCCATCAGCGCCTTTTCCATTGGAACAACCGAATTTATCAGCGTAGGCCTTCTGCCTCTTATCGCTGAAGATTTTCATATATCCGTTACGACAGCTGGACTAACCGTCACTTTGTACGCATTGGGCGTTACCTTTGGAGCGCCTATCCTGACATCCCTGACCTCTCAGGTGTCACGGAAAACACTGCTGCTCTGGATTATGGCAGTCTTTATTGCCGGCAATATGCTGGCTGCTGCTGCGAGTGGGATTACACTCCTGCTGACGGCACGCGTAATCTCAGCCTTATCCCACGGTATCTTTATGTCGATCGGTTCCACCATTGCAGCAGATCTCGTGCCAGAGCATCGCAGAGCCAGTGCTATTGCGATTATGTTCTCTGGACTTACCATCGCTACAGTGACTGGCGTTCCGCTTGGAACCTTTATCGGCCAGCAAATGGGCTGGCGAGCAGCATTTATCGCTATATCGGTAATCGGGATACTCGCCTTTCTAGCGAACTTGATGTTAGTATCTCCGAATTTACGAAAAGGAACGAAGGTACGCGTTCAAGACCAAATTAAGCTTGTTACGAACGCTCGATTGCTGTTGGCCTTTGCGATTACGGCGCTGGGCTACGGTGGAACGTTTGTTGTCTTTACCTATTTATCTCCACTCCTTCATGAAATAACAGGGTTTAAGGAGAATACAATCGCCGTTATCCTGCTTGTCTATGGCATAGCCATTGCAATAGGTAATATCATTGGCGGCAAGACGGCTAATCGAAAGCCTCTAACGGCCTTGTTCTATATGTTTGCCATTCAAGCCGTTGTATTGTTCACGCTGACCTTTACCGTTCCCTATAAAGCAGTCGGTCTAATCACCGTCTTCTTCATGGGCATGTTCGCCTTTATGAATGTGCCGGGGCTGCAGGTTTATGTCGTCATGCTGGCTGAGCGCTTAGCTCCAGAGGCTAAGGATGTAGCCTCCGCTGTCAATATCGCGGCGTTCAACGCAGGTATTGCGATTGGCGCTTACCTAGGCGGTGTGGTGACAGATACGATGGGCCTCATCCATACGACTTGGATTGGTGCGCTCATGGTACTCGGAGCGGTATTGCTAACGGCTTGGGCACGCATCCTAGAAAAGCGCGAGCATAACAGCACAGGAACCAACGCCTCTGCGGCAACGATACAATCGCAGGCAGGCTAAAACACACCCTATAACACACGATTCCATAGGTCAAACAGACATATTATCATCATTCATCATACAGGGAGGATCATCCATTATGATCAAGCATATTCAAGACACCATGACACTAAGCAACGGGGTAAACATGCCAGGTCTCGGACTGGGTGTCTTCAAGGTTGAGGAGGGCCCTACCCTCGTGCAGGCCGTCAAAGCTGCCATTGCCCATGGGTACCGAAGCATGGATACCGCAGCGATCTATGAAAATGAACGCAGTGTGGGTCAAGCCATCCATGAAGCCATGCAGGAGAATCACCTTGCACGCGAGGAGTTATTTATTACATCCAAGGTATGGAACGCCGACCTTGGGTACGAATCAACAATCGCTGCGTATGAAGCCAGCCTCGAGCGACTAGGCCTGGATTATCTCGATCTCTACCTCATTCACTGGCCTGTAAAAGGCAAGTATAACGAGGCATGGAGAGCGCTGGAGACGCTGTATCGCGAAGGCCGAGTCAAAGCCATTGGCGTAAGCAATTTCCAAGTTCATCACCTGGAAGATCTCATGTCGCATGCCGAGATTACTCCAATGGTCAATCAGGTGGAACTCCACCCTCGCTTGACGCAAAAGGAATTGCTCCGCTTTACGAAGGAGCATGGCATTCAGCTGGAAGCCTGGTCTCCACTCATGCAGGGTGAACTATTGTCTAATGATACGCTGCTTGAGATCGCAGCTCAGCATGGCAAATCCGTTGCGCAAATTATTCTTCGCTGGGACCTGCAGAACGGCGTGATCACAATACCTAAATCGACGAAAGAACATCGGATTGTGGAGAATGCGGCTTTGTTCGACTTTGAATTAAGTCAGGAAGAGATGGAACGAATTGACGCGCTCAATCAAAATTTGCGTGTCGGTCCCGATCCAGACAACTTTGATTTTTAAGCTAAATGCAGAACGCCATTCCTGCTTATGTGGAATGGCGTTCTACCTTTCATAAAATTAAAAAAATGGAGTGATTCAAAAGGAACCTTCTTAGTATGCATCATGCAAACCCGTTTCACGAATCACATTCAGCTCATCAGCTGTCATTAGTTCCGCTTCATATAAATGTAAATATTCTTGCGAAATGGTTGAATTAAATATCAACAAATCATCTGTATTGATCGTTACCGGGACATTGTTATCAAATAGAGTCCTGATCGGATGCTCCTTGTAGCTTCTTGCTACTCTTAACATTACATTGCTTGTTGGACAGACATTTAATTGAATATTGTGATTGGCCAGCCACTTCATAATTTGAGGAGATTGTGCCGCAGCAATTCCATGATGAACCTCCTGAAGCTCCAACTCTTCGACCGCTTCCATCACATCATCAGCACTACCGAATTCACCTACATGCGCTCTTCGTATTAGTCCTGCTTTTTGTGCAACCTGATATACACCCTTAAAATGCTTAATAGGCTGAGCAAACTCATTATTGCAAATATCAATCGATTTAAACCATTGGTATGACAATATCTCGTCGATACGCTGCAAGATAGAATCGATACAACTCTCACGTGTTAGTGCTAATTCAGGAAAGAACACTGTATCAGGAGAAAATGTATCACGCATCCCGTTCATTATGTTTATGAATGGATTCATACCCCCTAATTTATCGATCTCATCTATTCCAAAACTCATACTTAGCACTTTTATATGGTCTTGTCTTGCCTGTACAAATGATGCCTCAATCCGTTTTAAATATCCTTCTAGCCCCGGGCAATGGCACTTCACATGATGGTCAAACCAATACTGCATTTCGTCTAGTGAATTAAAGGGCTCGGTTGGTGGCATGATTTTTACGTTTGCCCATTGTTCTATATATTCAATATGACCTCCACGACCTGCATGGTTATGGAGATCACTCTTATCTATCATTTGAAGATCAGAAAGAGAATGGTTTTGTAAAGCCGCTATAAATTTTTGATTCATAATGAGCTACCTCCATCTGTACGATGATTACCAAATACAAATAGAACTTATATTCTCCTACGCAACCGAATAAGTAATCTCTATTATCTATTTATTTGGAATAGGGGTGATATTCACTTAATTTCCCTTCGTAAATCAAGATCATTCGCTCACTTTGGCGGAAATCATCCGGTGTGACCAGTGCGGGGAGCTTATCCCAAATCTTAATGCCAGATCGCTGCAGAACCTCTGCAACAAACTGCGAGCAGAAGTAAGAATTGCTGAATTCAACAGGCTCCTTCAGCGCAACGCCAATCACGCCCAAGAGATTGTACATAAACTTTTCTTTGCTCCGAATGAAGATTTGAAGCACCCGCTTCATCTTTTCAATCTCACGATCCGATACCTTCAGCTCATAAATGACACATGACGTATTCGGATACTTGCTAAAGGTTCCAGTCTTAATGTCCTCTTTCACGAATCCGCCATCGAGTGGATTGTTGGGATGTTTTCTCCCAAAGCTGTACAGCTCCGAGAGCTCCCGATCAAAGGAAATCGAGGCATGGTTGTAAGGCGCTCTCGTATAGCTTTGAATAACCCTCGTGAATAGCGTTCCCGTATTCGTAAGCAAGATAAAGACCGATCGTTCAGCTGTCATTTTAAAAATTCCCCTTATCAACATCGAACTATTCCTTCATAATAGCATAAGATTCCTCTAATGGGATTGATAGCTTACGACAAGATGGTGATTCATATTGACTCATTCTTTATCAATTTCGCTCGTTATTTTCTTGGCCTTATGTATTCTTCATTTGGTTTATAAAGTGGCTGATCGAATACAGCCAAGCAAGGACTATACGATGATTGGACTCCGCATCAAGACTTGGTGGGGCATGTTCCTCGTCTTCTGCATGGCGCCGCTTATTCATCCCGTGGTATCCCTGCTGGCTATTATGGTGCTTGCTTTCTTCTCGCTAAAAGAATATTTCTCCATGATCCGTTCGAGGAAGGCTGACCGAAGATTGTTCTTATGGGCTTATTTATCCATACCCTTTCAGTTCTATTGGATATATATCGAATGGTATGGGATGTTTATCGTCTTTATTCCGATCTATGTCTTTCTATTCCTGCCTCTGCCGCGTTTGATTAATAAGGGGACGGTCGGGTTTGTACGCAGCGTAAGCTCCACCCAGTGGGGGCTGATGCTGATGGTATTTGGACTCAGCCATCTGGCCTACTTTCAATTTGCGACGCCGCAGTATGGTGCTGGGCTTGTGCTGTTCCTCGTGGTGCTGACACAGCTCAACGATGTCATCCATTATCTCGTATCACTCTATTTCGGCAAACGCAAGGTCGTGCCGACCGCCAACCTGAACTTGACCTGGGAAGGCTTCGCTTGTGCATTGTTCGTGACGACGGGAGCAGCCTATCTGATCCATCCTTATTTGACGCCGATTGGTCCCACGTTTGGGATATTTTCCGGCTTGCTCATCAGCCTCAGCGGATTCTTCGGCAGCTTGACCATATCCGTATTGAAGCGCGACCTGCTGATCGGGGATGGACATAAATTCGATGCGCTAAAGAAAAAATATTTAAGCCGGATCGACAGCCTGACATATACGTCCCCCGTCTTCTTCCATATGATTCGATACTTCTTCGAGTTCATGTGATGCATGTACATGTGAAAAAGACCTCTCCTTCCACGGCAAAGCGGCGGGATGAGGTCTTATTTTCGGAGAATCCTAGTTTGATGATTGCAGCTTAACCGCAAAAGCCTCATACGGGCTAAGCATGAATTGTCTCACATCGATTCTTGAACGATTGTAGTTGCTTATGATGACCTCAACGGCATCCTTATCGACAGAAAAGCTCTGCTCCTGCTCAGACATATTGGCGACCACAAGCCAAGTCTCTCCTTCATAATGGCGGCAGTAAGCAAATACTTCCTTCGCGGCATCCTCAAGCAGCTCATAGTCGCCCCATACGATAATAGGATGATCTTGGCGAAGCTTAATCAAGCGGCGGTACGTATGGAATATGGAATCAGGATTCTCAAGATTCTGCTTCACATTAATGGTCATGTGGTTTGGATTCACGTGCAGCCAAGGCGTCCCTGTCGTAAAGCCCGCTTGCTCTTGATCATCCCACTGCATCGGCGTACGTGCATTGTCCCTGCCCTTTGCATTAATAGAAGCAATGATGTCATCTGCTCTGTATCCTTTAGATAAGCGATCATGATACATGTTAATGGATTCGATATCCTCCACTTCATCAATGCTTGATATTGGATAGTTGGTCATGCCAATCTCTTCGCCTTGATAAATGTACGGCGTTCCCTTCATCATATGCAGAAGAATCGCAAACATCTTGGCGCTCTGCTCATGATACTGCCTGTCATTGCCCCATCTCGATACGATGCGCGGCAAGTCATGGTTGTTCCAGAACAGGCTGTTCCAGCCCTGGTTGCCCAAAGAGGTCTGCCACTTGGAAAGAACCCGCTTGAGCTCTGTAATGTCGAGCGGCTTCAGGTCCCATTTATCCTTGCCCTCCTGCTGATCCAAGCTGACATGCTCGAACTGAAACACCATGGACAGCTCATGACGTGCGGGATCGGAGTACAGCTTCGCAATGTCCGGTGTTGCTCCCCACGTCTCGCCTACCGTCAGTACATCATGGGAGCCGAAGGTCGCCTGATTCATCTCTTGCAGGTACTCATGCAGCTTCGGCCCGTTGCCTGTAATGCCTTGGTCCGGAATCTTGCCGATAAGATCGATCACGTCCATGCGGAAGCCGCCTACGCCCTTATCCAGCCAGAAGTTCATCATATCGTACACTTCCTGGCGGACTTTTGGATTCTCCCAGTTCAGGTCTGGCTGACGCTTGCTGAACAGATGCAGATAATACTGGCCGCTTGCTTCGTCCCACTCCCATGCAGTGCCGCTAAAGATGGAGCCAAGGTCGTTCGGGACATCCCCGTTTACAGGGTCACGCCAGATATAGTAGTCGCGGGATTCGTTATCCCGGCCCTTTCTCGCTTCAATAAACCACTTGTGCTCGTCCGAAGTATGATTCACAACGAGATCCATAATGATCTTGATGCCAGCCTCATTGGCCTTTGCAAGCAGTTCCTCCATATCCGTCATCGTGCCGAATTCGTCCATAATGTCCTGGTAGTCGCTAATATCATAGCCGTTGTCATCATTCGGCGACTTATACACGGGAGACAGCCAGATCGCCGTAATTCCGAGCATCTTTAAATAGTCGATCCGGCTGATAATCCCTCTTAGATCCCCAATGCCGTCTCCATTGCTGTCCTGAAAGCTGCGAGGGTAGATCTGATACACAACGGCTGTCTGCCACCACTTTACTTCTCTTTCTTGAGGATTCTCTTTATCGCTTGTGCTGCGTGCATTCATCGTGATCTCACTCCATTTCCATGAGTTTATAAGTAACGTAAACGTTTACGTAATAGGCGAAAAAAATTACCTTTATTTAAGATAATTTTTTTACAGATTGGCGAACGACCAATTGATGCGGAATGACTTGAGACTCGATTCTCGTGTGATGCTGAATCGCATCCATCAGCTTGGAGCAGCCTTCTTGCCCCATCTCATAAAGAGGCTGGGCTACTGTCGTGAGCGGCGGGATTGACATATAAGACACCTTGGAATTATCGTAGCCGACAACCGAAAGGTCATCAGGCACCTGAATCTGGTGCTCAAAGCAGGTCGAAATTATGCCAAGTGCAGCTTCATCGCTTGCACAAAAAACAGCTGTTAACTTCGCTTGATCTTCAATGAAAGCCTTCATCGCTTTTTTACCAGACTCAAAGCTGAAATCTCCCGCCTTAATCAGGTTCAAATCGACTTTAATGCCATGATCGAGCAGCGCTTGAATATAGCCGTTAATCCTGGGGGCGCCTGCAATCGGGTCCTCCGGATTGACTCCTGCCATTCCAATGCTTCGATGATTATGGTCTATTAAATACTTCACGGCTGCATATGCCGCCAGCTCATCATCGACCTTAATGTAAGGCGCATCTTCACGCTTCGTCTTCGTCGAAATCAAGATATAAGGGATATCGAGCGATAATAGCGACTCCATCGCCGCCTCATGCAGCTCTACCGAGACAATAATGAGCCCATCCACTCTGCGCTCTCCCATCAGATTCATGCTCTCGTGTATGCGGCTACCCTGGCTGCCTGCATGCGTAAGGATTACACTATACCCATATTCATAAGAGACATCTTCTATTCCTTTTATAATGTCGCCATAAAAAGCGGTCGTGACCTCCGGCATAATCACCCCGATCGTCTTGGTGGACTTCTGCACTAGACTTCTTGCATTTTCATTTTTCCGATAGCCTAGAGCTTTCGCTACCGCCATAACCTTCTTCTCCGTCTCCTCGTTGTACCCGCCTAGATGATTAAGCACCCTGGATACCGTCGCCGTGGACACACCTGCTACTCTGGCAATATCCTTAATCGTAGCCGCCATACTACCATCCTTCCAAGTAAACGTTTACGGTTTATTAACAGTAATACAATCATTCTATTTCTTATTATAGGTTAAACGTTTACGTTATTATCTTATTATTTTAGTTGCGGGTATGTCAATGCCGTAACGTTCCGTCTAATAAGCATCTGCATTTAGGAGTTATTTTGCATTCATGATAATCGAATAGCATGCAAGAAACAGCCGTGTAGAGATTTGATCCACAGTAAAAAGCCACCCCTTATCACGGAATGGCTTCTTTGCTCTTTTGTGTCATCTTTCGTTCCTACCCTTACAAAACAGGCTTTTTCCTATGCTTCGTTCGCTGTTCATACGCATAAGCTAGACGAATGAGCGTCGGCTCGCTGAATGCTGTTCCTGCAAAGGTAATGCCAAACGGCCTGCCGTTAGCCTTAAATCCAGCTGGTACCGCGATTGTAGGATATCCCGCTCTCGCAGACAAATCCGCCCCTACATACGATGGAAATAGGATGGCGTCCAAATCATATGTTTTCAACGCGTAGTCTATGCCCTCATTCTGAGCGTAGTAAAGATCAGTCAACGATTGCAGCAAATACTGGGGATTCTTTAATGGACTCTCGATCTGCTGATACCTTTCCAACTTATCCTGCCCATATCGCAAAGCCACAGCAGCATGGTCTTGATTCCACTTTATTAGCTCGCTTAAGGAATGAACAGGGCAATGTGCCAGGAGTCCCTGCAGGAAATTATCCATGCCGTGCTTCAATTCGCAGCAGAGCTTATCCCACTCCCATGTTCGATAAAACGAAGGGATGCCGATATCATCCACGATAACTGCCCCTGCATTTCCCACATCGCCTATAGCGCCATTATAGAGTTCTTCATCATATTCGTCGGGATCACGAAACCGCCCAAGCGGCACATTCCGCACTACGCCTATTCTTGCTCCTTCCAATCCCTTTGCGTCCAAATATTCGGTATAATCTATATCCGACTTCTCATTCCGCCAGGTTGCCGGATCTTGCTCGTCCCTTCTTGTCAGAATCTGAAGAAGAATCGCCGCATCTTCCACGGTTCTTGCCATTGGGCCTGGCGTATCTTGAGAATAAGAAAAAGGAATGACGCCTGAGCGGCTTATAAGTCCGACCGTTGGCTTAATGCCCACAACGGAATGTTGAATCGAGGGACTCAGAATAGAGCCTGATGTTTCTGTTCCGACCGCAACGCTTGTAAAATTAGCGGTCACTGCAACAGCCGACCCCGTGCTTGATCCGCCTACAAAAAAATCGCCATACGGGTGCGCCACTTGCCCGCCTTTTGCGCTATAGCCTGCCCACATTTGGGAGGACATGCCGTTTGCCCACTCTGTCATGTTCGTTTTGCCTAGAATAATAGCTCCCGCTTCTCTCAGCCTCTGAACAAGAAAGGCGTCATTCTTGCTTATGTAATTCTCAATGACCAAGGCTCCTGCGCTGGTGCTCATTTTGTCATTCGTTTCAATGTTGGCCTTTAATAATACAGGAATACCGTGAAGATGGCTTCTAGGGCCCATCGATTTTCTTTCCTTGTCTAAGGCTTCTGCAATAAAAATGGCATCTGGGTTAATCTCGATAATGGAGTTAAGGATTGGACCCCTTTGGTCATAGATCGCAATTCGATACATGTAGTACATCACGAGCTCTCTAGCAGTAAGCTCTCCTCTAACCATCGCGTCTTGCAGCTCTAGTATCGTCATTTCCTCGCCATTTCGATTGGGAAGTTCAAATGTAGGCTCCATGTGCTTTGCTCCTTTCGAGGGAATCTATAAAGCATTGCCCCGCTCCTCTAAAGTGAAGTCTATCGTACCATATACTGGAACCACCATCTATGGCATAATTAGCTATTAACAAAAAAGAGCAGCCTGCAAGCCGCTCTCCAATAACGATATGCCAGATATCCCTTCTCTACGATTAAACCAAATACTCCGCCATGATCTCTTCTAGATCAAAGGGAGTCACCCCTTTGTCCACCGAAAAGACCGTATCGGCTTCATCTGCTGCTTCGACCAAATGGCCCCTTGCCTTAGCATGGAGCATAAACAAATCATACAGGTCTGGCTTCTTCAGCGTAGACATGGCTTTCCCCATCAATACCATGCCTTTTTGATTATTCTCAACATTATTGTAGTTGAACGGGTGTCTCGTTAAAGACAGATCCGTCCAAATAACTGTCCGCTCAACCAAATCCAGAATTACCGGAATCGCAATCCGCGTATTGGCGGTCACATCGATCTTATCGACAAC
Organism: Paenibacillus sp. 1001270B_150601_E10; assembly: GCF_015558675.1. Taxonomy (GTDB): domain Bacteria; phylum Bacillota; class Bacilli; order Paenibacillales; family Paenibacillaceae; genus Paenibacillus_B. Next base: position 493,891 of record NZ_JADMOL010000003.1, read on the forward strand.
CGTCGAAGGCTCAAAAATCTCCCCAGAACCTGGCTTCTTGCGCATCATCCAACCCACAAAGCACGCCGGCAATTCACAATAAGGCTGATCGGTATAAGAGTAAAGGGCTGTCACGACATATCGTCCGCCATAATGGACGATCGAGGGGATATGGAGGTCAATAAATTCACATGCCCCATTAGGTGCGGCTACGATATCGCCACTATGGACCGCCTGATAATTGCTGGAGCGAAGATTTGTATACGATATATGCTCCACATACTCCCAATTATGATCATACATCACGGACGACAAATCAATATCGACACGGCCTGTTGGCTTGCCTTGAACTTGGCCTTCCTTCCACCAGTTAAAGAAGCGTATCGTATCCCCTTCTGGCATTGGTACACGGCTTCCACGCACAATCGTCCGCAGCGACTTGCTTGCTGATCTTTGCGAGAATGGCACAAGATAGGTCTTCAGCTTAGGATCAACGTATGTCTTTCCTAATGGAGCCATAGCAGAGAACCGCTCTTCAAGCACCTGATCGCAAAGGTTCACAATCTCTTGGCATACCGAAGCCTCAATAGGCGGGAGTGTATGGGGTATGGCATAGGCTTTCGCCACATTGCCTTTTGGGAAAAAGGTGCGCTGTTCTTGCTGTTCATGACGATGGGCAAAATGAGCCTTCAATTGCAGCAGCACCGGTGTCGATACCTGGTTAGCCACTTCGCCAAATGCCAGTATCACATATTCCGTCTGCTCGTTTTTTCGAAGCAGCTGATCCAGTCTTCTGGCAAACTCGCCTGGCCGCTTCATCAATAGATCAATAAGATTCCAGATTAGATTATATTGAAAGGAGACTTCAACGCTCCCACTAAAGGTCGTAAAAGGCTTATCGTTGCGCAGGATATCAAAAGCTTCCTTGCAGCGTGTATATCGCGCTTTGTATTCGGAAGGGTGGAGAATCTCCCCTAATCGAACCCAGCGCTCTTTATATCTCAGCATATCCTCGGTGATGGAACCGCATTGTTCAAGCAATCCAAGCAAGAGGCGTCTTTCTGGACGCTTGAATTTGCGAAAACGGGTGGGCTCAGCCAGGCTGACATCGCCATCCGACCATGCAACGGCCAGACGCAGCACATCTGTGGCCGTCTTGATGTACCTCCCAAGCAGCTCTACATTCGCTTTGTCATGCTTGTATAAAGATCCTGCTACGAACCCGACGTTTTCTTTATACGGAATCTCAGCTGGCAGGATCTCTGCAAGCTGGTCGGGATCTAAAAAGGCTATCACCGTATCAATATCCTCTTTGTCTGTCGCTGAGATGGAACCCTTTGCTTGAATCAGCTGACGTATCATCGTGTAGAACTCCGCTTCTGCCCCAAGATCAATCACTTTAAGCTTCACCTTGTCTAGCAACGGAAGCCGTTCACGCACCTCGTACTGAGGAAGCTCCAGCGTGCAATAATGATAGAGAGCATTTAGATAAAGCTCTGCATCATCTTCTTCCATGACCTGCACCGGGAAATTTGGATACATGGGTTTGTATGCTACATGTGCCCCTACCATGACCTTCAAGTCTGCAACCAACTGGTGATACAGCGTTTGAAACTGATCCACAGACAAGGTGCGAACGGCCTGCATTAACAAAGGCGAGAACGTAAAGCCGAGATATTCGATGTTTCTCATCGTAGACGCCAAATGCGCCTTTGAAAGTTGAGTAGCATGTTCTTCTTGGTTCACCACGAGCTTCTGTGCTCTTCGCAAATAGATTGTATTGTTCATCATCAGAATCCAGGAAAGCCATATCCCTACATTTGGTTTAAGGACAAGTAGAAGGAAGGAATATGATAGCCTGGAGCCTCCTCTCATGAATAAGGATTCTTCAGGAAACTTGCGGCCCTAATTCGCCAATGAGTATAGAAGGAAGGACCGCAATAGCCTGAAGTTCAAAGCCTGGAGCTAATTGCCTCAAAGCCTTGATGAATCCATGATCACATACTTCACCTTTTGCGAACAGGGCGAAAGTATTACGACAGCAAAACAAAAGGAGAGGGCTGCTTCCCTCTCCTTGGTTCACTGCTCTTTGGCACACTGGCTATTTTCAAAACACAATTACAAGTGAGAACCATACTTCGCAATAAAAATTCGCTGCCTTACACTCGCTTCCACACGTGTGTACAGCAGCGGTTATTCTTTTACAATGCTCCCTCAAGGAACTTGATCAGGTAATGATCAGGTTCTGCGAGGAATTCCTGAAAGCTGCATAAATCCGCATACTCCTGATGCTCCATATCATAGCATCCGATTGAGCCTTTTTTCTTTGGATTCCATACCAGCTGCAGAGCAGAGTATTGATCGATATCAGCTGACAGCCGCAGCACCTTTTGACGCCCAATCTTCATCTCCACCGTATCGGTTAGGGTAAAAAAATCGATATGCTGGATATCATAATCGTTTTTACTGAGCTTCAGGCGCAGCTGATCTCCTGTTAGAAACGCAATCAGTTCATCGGTCAGCTTATATTTCCTCAACTCGTGCTTTTTGTTTTCCACATCATGCAGCTCGGCAGGCTCCAATGACTTCAAGTATTCGGCCATAGCAGCATTCTTGCTGCTGACGGCAATCGTATACGGCCGCTCCCCATCCTTTTCAGCTTTGGATACATCAGCACCACGTTCGATCAAAAATTTGACCATCTTCATATTGCCCATACGTGCAGCAACCGTTAATGGGGTTGCCTGATAAGGATAGACCATATCTGGCTCGTTATAATTGATATCCACGCCCTGATCAAGCAAATAATTCGCTAGTTTCAGATCATGATCAGATACAGCCTGGCGCAGGACAGCACCACCATGTATCTTGATATCCAACCCTAGCTCTTGAATGAGCGGAATATTGCTTTTATTGCCGTAATAAGCCTGTGTATAAGCACCCGACCCCACACGATTACGCATATCCAGCTTCGCACCTTGCTTAACAACATAGCGAACGATGTCTTCCTTGCAATAGCGAACCGCGAGTAAAAAGGCTGGATTTTGTTTGATGTTCAGATTGACGCCGTTCTCAACCAATAGTTTCACAACATCCAGCCTTTCTGATATTAATGCCAGTTCCAGTGGGCTTAGTGTCGTATATTGGCTAAGTACAATGCCTTCTTCGATATCCCACCCTTTTGCAAGCTCGTCTTGCAAGGCAGGAATATTCCCCTCGTGAATATGCATCGCAATGGGGGGAAGCTCTTTAAATTTACCGATATTTTTTAGCGCAATCATCCATATTCTCCCTTTACCCAATTCTTTTTACAAGAGTATAGGAAACAACACGGAAAAACACAACAAGGCCTAGGCCCTAAATAGATGCCGGTCATCTGCCTTCTTGCATTTGTAATCGAGAATGGCCTGCGGCAGCAACACTTGCTTCCTATGACTGACTGTCTATTCTATATTTCTGCCTTTTGGCAGGAAGAGCTCTCTCGCTCGTTGAATATGGCATTAATGCTAAATACAAAAGGGAGTTGCTCCAATATGAGTGCTTACGATGTAGACATCAGCAAACTGATTAGTGGAAAACGAGAACTAGAGGGCAGCGGAAGCTATATCCTCTGCACCCCCGATAAGCAGATCGTAGAGATCGATTCGACCCGATTAAGGGAAGGAATGTTCGTGAGCGCAAAACATATAGAGGATGCTTTATATGAATATTGCAGATCGGCAGTGGAGGAGTATATCACGGAAGGAAACAACGAGGACGTGTATACCTTCTCCATTTATACCGATACCTATCACGGCAGCTATGTCATTTATATCAATAACCAGAACACTTTGAACGAAATGGTAGAGGATTACTATACTCGTGAACGCGAGCGACATCCCAATAAAGATGAACATGAAATTCGTGAGAAGCTCTACTCCGATTTGAAATACGCAGAGGGAGATTTCCCTTTTATGTACGAGGATATGCCTGAGCGTTTGGAGAAATGGCTCGGCATGTTCCATTGTGTCAGCTTGGAGGAGCCTCGCTTTCTCGATATTGAACAAAACTATATATTCGAGAAGACACTCTTCGATTCCCAGCTGTTCCTGATTGCGATTGATGTCATTCACCGCTTGCAGCACGACTTCGAACAGCTCCAGCGCACGGATGACTTTATCGCCTATGTCTCTGCTGCGGATGGCGTTGGAGGCGATTACTTGACCACAAGCCAGCTGATTCGTAAATGTGTCCACGAGGAGCAGCTATATAAAGCCATGCCTGACGTGAAAGAGAAGGATCTGGAATTCCAAGAAGCCGTAAAGGCCGTACAGCAGAAGCCTGTTGATGAACAGGTCCAACACTGGGTGAAGGTTATTGATAAGGGAGAATTCGGGGAAGGCAGCCCGTATCAATTCTGGAGAACCAATTACGAAGCGTATGACCAGCTGATCCGGCTCAGCGATTCAATCGTACCATCTATTCAAGAACAGATGAACGGCGAGCTTAAGCCGGATACGAGGCTGATTCTGGACATGGTGCTGGGAAATTTCAGGAATCTCACCTGATGAATTTCCCACGTTGCGACGAAATCGTTGGTGTTATTGCTACGAAAGCAGATATTGTTGCCGCATATACAAGCTCCCCCCTGAATAGGGAGGAGCTTGCTGTTCAATACGTCAATCAATTTCATTAGTCCTCCAGCAGAAAATGCAGCAGTCTATCGCGTGCCTGCGCATAGTGTGGGCTGAACCACATAAGATGGCTCTCCGCCTCTGTTAAACAAAGCTTCGCATGAGGAATTCGCTCCATTGCGTATTCCACATGACGGTATGGAATCGTACCGTCATACTTGCTGAATATGACCAACGTCTCCGCTTTAATCCGTGATAGATCGCCACTATCGTGTTGAATATCATTTATGAATCCTGAACCGGAGCGCTGGGTTGCAACAAACTGCTTCATCGTGTGCAGCTGCTTATCATCCAGTGTCTCTATGATAGTCTTTGCGTTTAAGGTGGTTAGGCTTTCCATTAATTTGGATAGTGTAAACCGCGGAGCAGTATTCAGCATCCCCCGGAATAATGCCCAAAAAATCCGCTCAATCCCAGGTCTGAACAGCAAGGAAGCAATACGCTTCTGCCTAGCATCCGGCCATTCACAGGTCACAGCACACTGCAGGACAAGCCTTCTGACAAGCTTTGGGTATCTGCTAGCAAGCTGAAGCCCAGTAGGGCCTCCTGCGGATAATGCGATAACATCAATCTGCTCGACCTGAAGGGCATCCATTAATGCGGCAAGTGCATCCGCGGCCTCATGAGCCGTTCTGCCCGTTGCGGATGGGGTTCCTTGATAACCGGGGCGCGATGGAACAATCAACCGATAGCCCGCCTCCAACAGATAGGGCTCATCTGGAAGCAGCGAATTACAGTTCGTATGTCCTCCGTTGATAATCAACAAGGTCCGCTCTGCCTGACGATTGGGGTGCACAGCAATTCGATATTCCACTAAGCCATGAGGGGTTTCAATGCAGGTTTTCATCGCAGTTCTCCTTTACCCGAATAGTAAACACTTGTTCATTTTTAATTCAAAAAAAATTTACTGAACCAACTTACCGAAGCCCTGAAACAGAATGTCAATGTACTTCATGATGCAGGCTCGAATAAGCTGTTCATCTTCATAAAGCCGCATAATCTCGAACAACCCTTCCAAAAAGCTGACAGCCAACGGCTTTGCAACCAACCCAGCCGAATAGCCAATAGATTGCGATTGCGCTTGATTGCCCGAACTATATCCTGATCGTTCAAGATGCTGCTCGACATGCTCGGCAAAGACGGCAACAATCTGATCTTTCGCGTCCTCGTACTTTGTCCCTGCGCTTCCATCAAGCAGAATCAACATTTCCTTGCGGTTATCAAGCAGAAGGCCGCTCATGACTTGCCCAATCTGTGTAATCATCTGCTCCAGCGTTAATGAGACATCCTCTCGCATCTTGCCCGACTGATGCTCATTCAAGGCAAGCAAGCGATGGTACACCGGGGTTGTAATCGCATAGAACAGCTCTTCCTTATTCGGATAATAGCGGTACAGATTGCCTGCTGAAATGTTCGCCTGCTTGGCAATGCCTCGCATTGATGCAAGGTTATACCCTTTTTCCAGAAATTCTTGGCATGCAGCTGCTAGAATCGCTGCTTTAACATCCTCTTTTAACACTTGCATAAATGAACCTCCGTTCATTATTATGATAGCAAATGCAAGGTGCTTTCTACAAGCGATTATAACGATTAGAGCGGAGGCTTTTTTGTTTTACAGTTGTCTGAAAGGGTCTCCTGACCGCTCATCGCTATAATGCAAAGAAAGCTATAGAGAGGTTAAGCGTATCTTTCACAGCCTTTTGACAAGAGCCATTGTTCCATGGCATCAAACATGGGCTGCGCCTGCTGCTCATAAAAAATGGCGATTTCTTGCGTGTTTGCAAGATTGAATCGAATATACCCGCCAAGCCGTTGGTAGAACAGCATGCAGGTGTATTCATTTTCGATGAGTAGGTCAGGATGAAATTCCTCCCGGCACATGCCGGCGAGCTTAGAAAGCGTGGGCTGTTCCTGCTTCGGCGGCAAGCGTAGGAAAAGATGACGCTTATCATCGGTCCAAGGTTCGTAATACACCGGCCCTTCCTGACTGCTGCCGTATACTTGACGATAAATATCGTCTAATACTCTTGCGTATTGCTCTTCTCCCTGCTCCCTCATCGGTATGGATAATGCCCTTAACGCATCCTCATGCCGAGGCAGCCAGAGCAGCTGAGCTGTCTCCGGATGGATCGCTAGAAAGTCTCCATCCACCGTTGTACCTATCGCGATGCATTGTCCAATTTGCAGCTTTGTTATGGGACTGGATTCATCGTGCTCCCATAACTCATACTCAGGAAAAGGCTTGAGAACCTCTGAATCGGGCAAATGGATATTCATCCACCCCCTATATGTCCCTTGCCCAAAGGATTGCAAGAACTGAAGGTAACCCGGTGGAAAAAGAAGTTCTTCCACATGCACAATCGCTTGATGCTTGCCTTCCATCACCGGCTTAGGCTGGGATACGAGATACATGAACATTCCTCCTCATCCTGGATTATATATTCACCTGAGCGTTGTGCCGAGAACACTTATCCCAAATTATAAACAACCTTTTCAACACACATGGACTTATCTGAAAAAATTCATTAAGCTATAATAAAACAAAATATAGGATTAATTTTCCAAAAAAAGAAGTGAGGTGCATCCCATTGATGACGGTTATTCTAGTCATTGTCATCTTCTCACTATGCACAGCGTCATTAACCATTACGTTTGTCATCAAAGGACTCCGAACCCGCAGCAACAAGCTATCCCAGCGCAAGGCCATTCTGATGAACGGTACTTCTGCGCAGGCAACGATTAACGCGATTCAGCAAACCAATTCTCAGCTTGACGATCAACCGGGAGTGCTTCTCGACCTGACCGTCACCAAGCAGGATGGCGAAGTTGTTCATACTGTGGTAGAAACCTTCATCCCGATCATCCATATCCCCTCGTTTCAAAAGGGAGAAACGATTGAGGTCAAATACTTGACCATAGACAACGCGCTGACTTTCGAAGTCGTTGGGGCCTATGTCCCACGTTAGTGAATCTTGCCGCCCACCGGTAAGAGGTCCAACCCAAAATAACCGCAGGCGACATCAATGGTCGCTAATGAATTCCTCTAGACTGATGGGGCGCATGTCATAATCAGCGCCGATGCTCTTCAGCTGTGCCTCAATACCTGCGGCACGCAGCTCCACACCCTTATATATGAGCAACGGTACCTGCTCCAAATAAGCTCTCGCCTGCGCATAATCACAAGAGAATGCTTTTTTGATAAACATCAGCGTCTTTATCTTATCTTGACCTTCACCTGTAAGCATTAGCTTGTAATAGTTCACTGGCGTATCCTCGTCCATCTCCCACTCTTCCAAGCCTCGCGGCAGCAAGGTGCTTCGTAAAAATGAAACGAGGTCATCATAAGCTATGGAAAAATCCCAACTGCCCGTTCCATGCTCCGCAGTATAAATCACCGTGTCCCCTCTGGATAGATCCATACAATACGGGTCGCCTTCATCGCATGCAATGACGAGGTAGCTGCTCGGCCAATCCAAGATATCCTCATCCGTTACGGGATTATACTGATACCCCCATTGCCCTTGTGAAAGCTCACTCGCACCGTAAATATCAAGACTTAAATATTCATCTGTGTTCCAGCTCACCGATTCGGGCACATAATGCTTCAAAAAGTATAGGTACTCATCTGGCAGCTGCCATTGATCCGTCACGAAGCGTATCGTCTCTTCTTCGGCTTCCGTCGATAGATTCATAGGGTATCGGGCATAAAAATCAGGATTCTGCACGCGCAGTGCTGCAACTAACGCTTGCATCTCTTCAATAACGGCATCTATTTCTTTAAAACGATTATCCAAAGCGTTTCACCACTCTTAATTAACGAATTCATTCCTTTTCTTGCATTTATCATACCATCGTTTGGAAAAAAATCGTGCAACTAAATTTCCCCCGATGAGAGTTTCTCCCCATCCATGATAATATAGTAACAGTAGCTATGACGTTTAAAGGAGGAGAACACCTTGAACCTCTTAACTCAGGAAACGGACAATATTCCATGGCATCGGCTGACGACAGCCTATGGCAGAGGGGCCGACATCCCGCAGCTCATCAAGACTGGCCAATATGAACAAGTGACTAACCTGATCGAACATCAAGGCACCCTATGGCAGGTAACGCCTTGGGCGCTGCTCTTGCTGCTGAAAGGGCTTGCAGGCAAGATGCCGGAAGAAGTCTCTTCCGAGGAGATAGAACTGTACCTGACGGTAGCAAATACGATAAACATAGCCTACATGAATGCTGAACATACGGTCGAGACGATGAACGATTTGCTGAATGAGAAGTTCTTGTGGCCAGAGAGTGAAGAAGACGACGAAGAATGGTGGGAGCAAGAAGAGCCGCCCGGCTATGAGCCTGAACCCTTCCTTGGGTATTATTATTTCAGCTTTTTGCTGTTAAAGGAGGCTGTTCCCCTCTTCACCGCAATACTGAACGGAAACGAAAAGCTTGCTCCTGCTGTCCAAGAAATGCTGCATCTGTTGAAGCCTGAAGATGTTCGCGGGTAAAGGTAAACCTATTTCGAAAAAAAGCACCTTGCAGCTTCATATCAATCCCTTGTCCCTTGTTCTCAGTATAAAGGAAGGTATGCCAGATGACACTTGAACTCCTGTACCATGAATACATAAATATCAAATGCAACCGAGGATTACAGCCTGTTCCAAACGATAGCTTTGAATATGGCCTTCTTGAAGACGACAGCGCAGAGCTATTCTTTGTTGATCGTGAAGATGCAACGTTTATCGATTGGGTGAATGAATTACAGCCTAGAGATGCTCATTACGTCAACCATCCGGACTGGAAGCCTGTACTCTCTGCTGATTTCGAACAGCTAGATGTCTATGACGAACTGATTTTGTATTATTTGCTGTATACAATCAACCAGACAATGTCCATCGTAAAGATCGATTTTTACAATGCCATGAATGATTTTATGAAGAACTACTGTTTTTTTCAGTTATCGCAATTGGCGGATGCTAGAGCGTTAAGCAATGAACAGAAGCATCAATTAAGAGATTTCTTCTTCTTTTTCTATCTCTATGCTCACCCCGTGAATGAGGAGACGCTCTACGGTTTTTCATTCAGCGGACAAGACTTGGTTCATACGAAAACCAATATCCTCATGGAGCACTATTATTCGCTATATCATGATTACTATAGCGAGAATATCGAGAAGCACCAAGATCAATTATTCATTGCTCTACATGAAATACAAGCCAGTAAAACACTCACACTGGAGCTGTTGCGAGCCATAGAGGGGAAGTCGCCCAAGCTCACCATGCCTCCAGAAGACGGCTTAGAGAATATAAGGCGACTGATCAATAACGTAGATGAGTTTCTACATATGCACAGCGAAAAGAAAACAGCGCTGTTCGATGTCATGAGAGACTTTCTCTCCAACAAATGCACTAATCCCTATCGCGAGCATTGTTTCAGCATACTGCTTCAGAATTATGTCTGCTATATCCTTTATTTTGACTTTGATGATATTCATGATTTGGTGGAATTCTTTAAAGATACCCCGTTATGGTGCGAATGCATCATCAACAAAATGTTTACGGATTCGATCTTTATGCAGAAGATCATGAGACAGAACCATATCGATATTCGCCAATATCAGAATGTCATCGCTCACTTCAATGAGGATGCACACAGGATATATCTGTAATTCACCATCATGAACTCCTTGCCGCATGTTTTAGGCCATCCATATGGATGGCCTCTTTTATGCCTATTTTCTCATGAAAGGGCCTCTTATCCTGAATAGGTTAAAGGGCTTTATCTATGTCCATCGCCATATCTGCTGCCTGGTTTGCTGCATACATAGAAGGTTACCTTTGTCCCCGCTCCTAACGCACTTGTAATCTGCAATCCTGTTCCGAATCGACGTTTTAACCGCTGATCGGTATTGATCAATCCGACTCCTGACTTGTTGTCAGCCTTTCTTTCTAGTATCCGCTGCAATTGGGTATCGTTCATTCCGATTCCATCGTCTTCAACGGTGATCTCTGCATGCGTCTCATGGACCGTAACCCGAATAGCTACTTTCCCTCCACGAGCCCGCTTCATCACGCCATGCCTAATCGCATTTTCGACTAAAGGCTGGATCGAAAGAAAAGGAATATGAATGCCCTCGTAGTCGTCTATCTCCCAAATAATCTGCAGCCTTTTATCAAAACGCACCTTCTCAATATATAAATAAGATTGCACGAGACTCAGCTCTTCCTCAAGCGGAACAAGACCGTCCATATTTTGAAATTTAAATTTATGCCTTAAAAAGTTGCTGAACTCATCCAGCAAATGACGCATCTTATCCAGATCAATATCACTTAAGGCAGATACCGCGTTTAATGCGTTGAATAGGAAATGCGGCTGAATTTGCGCTTGCAGCCACGCTGCTTCTAGCTGCAGTTGTTCGCGAACCATCTTTTTGATCGTCGTTAATGCTTCTATTCGCGATCTTATTTCCACTGCCTCCACAGGCTTGGTGACATAATCGTTGGCTCCCGCTAAAAAGCCGCTCTGAATATCTTTCGGCTGGCTTCTCGCTGTAAGCAGCAGAATAGGCAGCTCGGTAAGCGTAAATTTCTCGCGAATCCTTCGCGTCAGCTCATAGCCCGACATCTGTGGCATCATAATATCCGTGATGACTAGATCCCAGTCCTTAGTATCCAGTACAGCCAACGCTTCCTTGCCGCCCGTAACCATCGTGAGGTCATACTCTTCCGGCGGCAGTATCGCTTCAAGCACTTGAAGATTAATAGGGTCATCATCAACGATTAATAGAAGCGGTCGATCATGCTCTCTCTCTCCAATTAAGGTTTGCTCCATCGTTGGGGAGATTTCCGGTCTGTTTAGGCCGCTTGGGATTGTTTGATTCAGCATTAAGGATAGCGGTACGGATTCGAAATCAGGAGGACCGTCAGCCCCTTCAACCATCCCCGCATTTGCCAACTCTAAGGAAAAGGTGAAGGTAGAGCCTTCTCCTAGAATAGAGGTGGCATACAATGTCCCTCCGTGAAGCTCAACCAGCTGCTTGCTAATGCTTAAACCAAGCCCAAATCCGCCTTCTATCATCGTCTCACTCGTGCTGCCCTGCTCATAGGGAAGGAATACTCGCTTCAGCATCTCCTCATCCATTCCAATTCCGGAATCGGTAATCGCAACATAAGCTCTTCCATCTCTTGTAAAAGCTTGAATCAGAGCTTCCCCTTCATTCGTATACTTCACTGCATTATGAAGCAAATTGAACACGATTTGAATCAGGCGGTTCTCATCCGCAATGACAGTAGGAAAATTCTCTGATATCAGATTTGCAATCTTAACAGACTTCACTTCAGCGTTAAATTGCAGCATATCCATAACTCCCGTTACGATAGGCTGAATCCTAATCACTTTTTTCTGAAGCCGCGGCGTCCCTTCTTCTAAACTCATGACATCAATCAAGTCGTTTAAGATAAATGTCAGACGATGCCCTACCGATAAGACCGTTTCAAGCTCTTTGACACTTCGCTCCTGCAGCAGATGCCGTTCCCTCTTTAACACAGATTGTGACATGTTAAGCATGCTATGAAGCGGATTCCTAAATTCATGCGAGGTATTAGCCAAGAATTGATCCTTATGATCATTCATTCTTTGCAAGGTCGCAGCGATCTCCTTCGTGTTGGCATGCATATTAAAGTAATCCTTAAACCACACTGAGGCAATACATCCCATGGAGATTATAAGATCAAACGGATAGTGGACAATACTCATGCCGCTTTCTCGCCAATATAATGACCAAAGAAAATGGTGTATGAGCGCAAGCAGCGAACAAAGCAACAGCAGATGTTTATTTATATCTTTGATGATTATTTTTACAATAGTAAAGACGGTGACAACTGCAGCTATGCAGCCCAATAAAAAGTAAACGGGGAAAAGCGCAATCACCTGGGAGGGAGCTAAAAATAAAATCATTCCTGCAGTTCCCAGACTAATCACCCTATAAGCAGGGAACACTCTTCTCCAATAAGGGAGCTCACGATGATTGGTGCACTCCAGCAACGCATACGCCCCTATGATAAAGGAGGCATTGGAAAGTCGGAAATCCCACTGGTAGCCGATGTAAAATAATTGATGGAACAGCTTTTCATCATTGCTAAATAAACTAGATAGCGTTACACATAGCGCCAGCAGTGAAAAATAAAGCAGCCTCTTCTCCCTATTGCCTACTAAAAATAAAATAAGCGAATAGACAGCATGCATAAGAAAGATAACAGCCCCCAGAAGCTGCATCGAAATGGAGAATTTCATTTCCTTTGCAATGGCTCCTTCCGAGCCAAATTTAATCGATCGAATAATGCCGCTATTTCGACTATCCACATAATTAGCCGCCTGAATCACCAGTTCGATGACGCCGTCCTCATCTGCCGTAAAGGTTGTGGAATAAGGCAGGTTTTTTGCCACATATTCATTTTCCGATTTGGCCACCTGACCAGATGCAGTAAGCAGCCGACCGTTAACATATAGTTCCGATGATGTGCGCACGCTTGGTACACGGATGCTGTAATTGATATCCTTTCCTGGATCTACATGAATGCGCAAGCGATAGGAACCAAATCCATATGGAGTTGGCCTGTCAGGCTGCAAGGCTTCATTCCATCCTCCCGGGACCTGGATAAGTTCTCGCTTGTTCTCATCTAAGCTATGGTTCTGTCCTCTTTCGATCAGCCATTGTGAGGGATAGAACTCCCATTCCCCATCAAGCAAGAGAATGTCGCCTTCTTCTGCATGCCACTTGCGCAAATCGAACTGACCATTCTGAATGGGTGCTGGCTTATGGTCACGGAACAATTCCATCCATAATAGCCGTGAGCCAAACAATGCGATGAATAATAACCCCAGCACTAATAAAATTCGGCCCTTTTTAATTTGGTATTTGGGTATAGGATTGACCAAGAAACTTCCCTCTCCTAGCACTAATCTTTTCAACGCGTAAACAGACACCTCCTTGACCTTCATAAAGGAATGGACAGAGATGTCATTTCCTCTATTATACAGTTAACCTGTATCAATTTTTCCTTTTTCATATCAAAAAAAGAATGAACGAAATTAGTTTCTCGCTCATTCCCTAGGCTTCTATTTATATAAGGGTTATGCTACCCCCATTACTCATCCTTTCCTTTAGATTTGATAGGAAGCAGCAGATCCAACTGCAACCCTTCGTTCATGTCCTCTACACTCAGCTGATACTGATTCAAATAATTCAAATGCTCTTCCATTGATCCATGCATGCACTCAGGATCTCCCCAGTTCGGCTCATACTCACTGCTCTGTTCCACCCATTCTGCAAGCCAATGCCATTCCTCGAAATTTCCCATTGGGATCATATGGGCAGCGTATAAACCACCAGGGAAAAACTTTTTAACAAATGGTTTTTGCACCTCCATGTCATCTGGAATGGTGACCCATCGTTCGTACCCGTGGTCAGTCCCATCGGGCTGGACTCCAGTCGGATGATTGAAGCCATAATGGCGTAGATCAGGCTTCTTACTAGCAAGATCCGTACTAATCATTAATTGTCTAAGTTCTACTTCCGTATCATACTCAGGCGACCCGCTTACAACATGTATGGAAGCGACTGATGAAGGTGGCACATATATGATTCTTACATCGTTGAGTTGATGTCCGTGATATTCAACCTTATTCCCGTTATTCATGAGTGTATGCTCCTTTAAATTGGATCTTGATGCTGGCAAGGCTTCAATGATCTTTCGAATGGATTCGTCCGCTAATAATTCCGGGCCAATCTCTACATCAGTGTTTTTATTTAGGGAGATTGCAAACTGTTCTAGAATCGTTTTAACCGAAGCCATTGCCGTAATTTCATCTGATAACTCTTTAATCTTCTTTTGAAAGATAGCTGCAGCTACGCGAGACTCTTCATTTTGCAGAATGGATTGGATGTCTCTTAATGGAATTCTAAGCTTGCGAAGAATTAATATTTGTTCCAGTATCCTCAACGAACCTTTGTCATAGGTGCGATAAGCATACCCCTCCTTCTTCGAGCTTCTAAGCAGTCCAATTTGCTCATAGTATCGAAGTGTTCGTGTTGAGAGTTGATATTTTCTTGTTACTTCACTGATGGTGTGCAGTTCCATGTTATCCTCCTTTCATCATCAGCTTAAAGGACGACACGACGTCAAAGTCAACAGGTAGGTTTAACGTTTTCATTTGCACGCTTAGAATATCTCGCATGTAAAAAACCAGGACAAACATGTCCTGGCCACGGGAAACCCAACTCGTCATGGTTAACGCGAAACATCGCTTTCGACAGGATGGTACATTCCTGAATCTTTATCATTTATGAGCGCTCGTCGATCAGCCGCTCTAGAAACTCCGCAAACGTTGAAGCATATTTGTCGATCAATTCATTCATGAGATCATAGCACATAATCGGAAATTCACCCTGTTCATCTCTGGAAGACGTATCAAAAAAATAAAGCTCGTCGCTATCCGGAACGAACAAATCTAGTCTGTTCGGGAACCGGCTAATCCACCAGTCCTCGGCTATATTCAGCCTGTGGATGTAGAGAAGATCGCTATCGTCATACTCTCTATGTTCCGGAGCAGAGATCGCTAGAATTTCCCCGCCATTCAACCGGGCATTGCCGTAATGAACCAACCACCAGCGGTAAGATGGCGGCAGACGAAATCCTAATTCCTGTTCGACTTCCACGATCCAGCTTTCTTCTGCTCCGTGACCAGGAAACCATTTTAAAGCGGAAGTCGTCGTCTCGAGTTTGTCTGCCAAACGCTCATACATGTGCTTCATCCTTTCTCCTCACCCTACGTTATGTTAACAGACGTAAATATGCCCACATCCGGTTTTTTGTACACCTACCTGCTAGAAAGGATATGGCGGGGCCTTTTCTGCTGCAATATTGTCTGGATGAACGCCGGTTGGTTCATCATCATTCATACGAAGATAGATATACTCGATTTCTTCTAGAGGCATTTTCAATTGCTGGCTGACCTCGTAAAGCCCCATATTTTGAGCAAGAAGTCCCCTTGCTTGATGAATGTTTCCATCCAACCAATTGTTTTCTAGCATCCAACTTTTCACCTGGGCTAGCAATTGTCCTTGTGCTTCCTTATCCGCATGCTTGTTATACTTTGCAACAGACTCTAACATATAGTGATAGAAGAAAATGCCTAAGGCTTCGCGCTGTTCATTTTTGGACATCCGTTGATACTGTTCGTAGCTGATGCTGATGTCTAAATAGAGAGCATGATCCCGGCTATCAAAGCGTCTAAATGTTTTTCGACTATAACTCTCAGGGAAAACACGGAATATGAAGAGAACGTCATACGGAAACGTCCATGCTTCTGCTAATTCTTCTAACGGCAGCAGTTCATCTCTTAATTGGCCTACACACGTTCCATGTGTATCTAGTAAAAAAGATAATTTCATTCATTCCTCCTAAAACAAATTCAACTCGTAACATCGAATTCATATTTTCTAAATCGATTTCTGAGCTCCTCCTCATACGGGATCCACTCCGCATCACCCCATATCGACATTCCTAAGAGCTCTGACAGCTTATCAACGGCTTGTTCTGGACTCGTCATGCTTATGAGGTTGCCGAAATCTACCGGATGGATATCCAACGCTTCTTGCAAATAGTCATCCTGAAGACGCGCTTCTTTGAGTTCATATTCACTTCTCGTCCAAGGTTCACAAAAGATTCTTTCAGCTTGAATATCTCCACTTTCGAACACCGACAACTCGAATATCTCCTCATTCATATATCCAACTGTCATCACTGGCTCTTCGGTATGACGGGATAGCGCTTTGCCGATCTTCTTCACGGTTCCCCATACAAAATAATCGTGGAGCACGCTGATCCATTTCTCATTGCTGCTGCTCACGTACATGATCACTTGAGGCTCTATAGATTCATTTTCGGGCGATCTCCCTATTACGTTGGCATCCTTTTCGCTTAAGTCTTTTAATGCTTCGATTGTCTTCTCAAGATTATTCGATTTAATATGCAAATTGGCAAATGATCTTCCCACAGGTTAGCCTCCTCACTAGCTCTCTTTTCTTATTGAAACTGCCTCATGTCATATCCAGCAAAATGGTTTTATATGCCTGTTATTTCCATTATAGTGAACACCTGCTCTTAGTCTACCTACTTTTTACCTGCATTTTGGAAAAATGTTGGCCATTAGAAGCTGCTCCATTTTTGATAACCCCTATTAGACAAGGTTTCTTGAATTTCTTGGTCCACTTTGTTTTTGGTAGTCAAAAATTCCACGGTTGATAAGGAATGAGGAAGCTTTTGGTGGATAAAGGAATCGAAATCGATGGCCGTTTTGATCATGCGGAGCTTGAGCAGCGAAGGCAATTGATCCATTCCCGATATATGCGCCAAGTTTTTGCAATTCCAAATGGATAATTCCTTTAGTGACTTCATTTGCTGATCAAAGCGGACTTCATGCAGTTGATTTTGATCCTCGATCAAAAGACTCGTTAGCGCTCTGAAGTTTGCAATATTGGACAGGTCTTGAAAACCGCGTACTCTGGAAATCTCCAAATTATCCATTTCATTTTCCTCAATTTCCTGAATATGCTCTCGGCCTCCTAGCAAAATGCGAAGGTGCTTCAACCTTTTCAATCGGTTAACAAAATGCAACGGGATTTTGCTGATCGAATGCAGGGCGAGATAATTCAAATTCTTCAGATCGCCTACAGCATCTAGATTTTTCACCTTTCCTCCGACATGCAAGTGTTCTAGACGGGAGAACTCTTTAACATATTCTAGATTAAGAATCTTTTTTTCTGAAAAAATCGTTAAATCGCTTAAAGACCGCAGCGAATCACTTCCCAAAATGTTCGAATTCTCCAGCTCGTATATGCCCAAATGCAAACTGCGCAAGTGCTTCAGTGCAGCCAGTGCTTCTGTATTATGCGCATGGGTGAGACTATTGAGATGCAGCATTTTAACATGGGGAATCCGAAAGAGCGTATGACCATCAAACGAAAGAGAGTAATGACCGTAGAATCGTACTCCGAAATTTTCATCGAAATGAGCGCAAAGTTCATCTACTTCCTCCAGGATGGTGCCATATAAGTCCGGGTGAGAGAACTGGACGATTACTTGGTTGCCGGCGAGCAGATCCTGTTCGATCTGATCCCGGTTCAGCTCAACGGGATTATCAATCAGAATCTTTCTTTTCCATATCTTCCGCATATAACATCCTCCTCGAATAAACTTTTCAGTGTTACTTGCGATTAGATTCAGCTTATCGGGTATCTCGGTTCACATGATTCTATTAAGTTTGCTTAGTATGGCTTACGTTCGCTTGGCGTGCTGCATTGCGGAAGAACCTGATTAGCCTCCGATGAATGGCCGGGAAAAGAATAAAGAAAATATCCATTGTCCGCCGCAGCGGCATTGGGCATACAATCAACTGGTTTCGATCAAGTCCTTTTAACGCAATACGTGCAAACTGCTCGGGACTCATCATTTTCTTCTGCTGCAATTGTGCGGATATTTTCGCTTTGTCCATGTTGATCCCTTCGCCATTAGAGAAGATCGGCGTATTCACGAACGTGGGACATAGCGCGCATACCTTGACTCCGAACGTTTCTGCTTCGTAATGCAGAGAGGTAGTCAACCCGACAATAGCGTGCTTGGTTGTCGCGTAAGCTGCCGCAGTTGGTGACGGGCCAAGCCCTGCTGCAGATGCCGTATTGGCAATAGAACCGAAACCTTGCTTCTTCATTAATGGATAAGCTGCCTGAGTACCGTGTATGACACCCCAAAGATTGATGTTGACGATTCTCTCCCAATGCTCTAACGACATATCATACAACTCTCCATACATTGCGATCCCCGCATTATTAAACATATAGTCCAATCGTCCAAATTCTTTATATACGTTGTTGACCATTGCGTTTACCTGAGCAGCATTCGTAACATCCAGTCTTACAAATCGCGCTCTGCCACCTTCTTTTTCAATAATGCTAACCGTCTGTTTGCCGCCCATTTCATCGATGTCGGCAACTACGACAAATACGCGCTTACCCGCCAACTGGGTGCAAATTGCTCTGCCAATCCCAGATGCGCCGCCCGTGACTATCGCTACCCGGATCAAGGTTTCCATTATACACACTCCCAATAGATCGTTATTTTGTAGAATTAGAACCCGTTAGTATAATCGCTCTAATTTGCAACACAATAATGGCTAACGCGAATTGTTGTCGGAATATTTGAAACTCAAGCAGGAGTCCTGCGGCGAAGTAGAGTTTCGATCTCTTCTGGAGAGGATGGACGATGAAAGTAAAAACCTTGCCCAATCTCGCAGCCGTATTGCTGGAGCATTTTAAACTCCTGCAGGTTCTCGATGCCTTCGCAGATGACTTGTAGATTCATACTGTGACCGATATCGATGATAAGCTTGACGATCGAAGCAGCAGGGATAGCGGTTGTCATTTCCTGCGTAAACGAACGATCAATCTTCAGGAGATCCACAGGCAGGTGCCGCAAGACGCTGAGCGAGGAGTAACCCGTTCCGAAGTCGTCGATCGAGATTTTTATGCCTTGGCGCTTGAGTTCGCCAAGAATCATGACCGATTCATTCAAGTTCTGCACCAGACTTTCTGTAATCTCCAGCTCCAATAGCGCAGGTTCGAAATCTGTATTTTCCAAAATACTTATCACCTTCGAAGCAAACTTAGGCGACCTAAACTGGCGGATCGAAATGTTCACAGCTAACGTCAGATCGGGATTTCCAGAAAGCTGCCAAGCCCGAACCTGCCCGCATGCCTCGTTAAGAACCCATTCACCCAGCTCGACAATGACTCCGGTCTGCTCAGCCAACGGGATGAATACGGATGGCGAGACTGGTCCCAGCTCTGGATGCGTCCAGCGCAGCAGCGCCTCCAAACCTCGAATTCTCCCGGTGCTCATCTCCACCAATGGCTGATAGTGGACAGCTAATTCTCTCCTACTCACTGCACTCCTGAGATCGTTCTCTAGCTTGACTTGACGCAGCAGTTCCTCACTCTTGATGGCGGAAAAAAAACGAAATCCATTTTTATCACCACTCTTGACGCTGTACATCGCCTTATCTGCATACTGGATTAGCGTGTCAGCATCGCGTGAATCTTCGGGATACAGGCTGATGCCAACGCTCAGCGTCGCATAGATCTGCTTATGATCGATCAGAAACGGTGTCCGGAATGCATGAATGAGCTGCTCCACCAACGCTTCGATTTCATCCTGCTGCTGGTAGCGCATTAGCAGTACAAATTCGTCCCCCGCATAGCGGGAAATAAAACACGAATGGCCTACTGTGTCGCTCAGAAGGCTGGCGACATCCTGCAGCATCCGGTCTCCCGCGTTGTGGCCCATCATGTCATTAACATTCTTAAAGTGATCGAGGTCGAGGAACAGAACGGCCGTCTTTGCTTCTTTGGTCAACTCCTCAAACATCCGTTCCATGAGCAATTCACGGTTTGGCAATTTGGTGAGCGTATCGTAGTAAGCGATATGCTCCAGCTTGCCTAACGCTTGGTTGAGTTTTGCATTTAACTCCACATTGACCGCATTCTCTTGCTTTAAGTTCCGTAAGTAGAATGCCAGTAGTGAATAGAGGATCGTATTTACGATGATGCCGATCATTATCGTGCGAATCATCTCCATCGGCTCTTCGGGCGAATAAGATGGAATGAAATAAAGGAAATATCCTGCGGCTAGGAATATCGGTAAGGGTGACGGCAGTAGAAAAGCGAGAAGAATCAGCGATAAATACATGACGCTGACCAACTTATCAAACGATAAATCCGGAAGCGCATTGAAGAATGCGAAAAAAGCAATAGCGGCCAGCACGTATTTGAGCGAGAGCGGTCGAATAAGTATCGAGGCAAAGATGAAGCCAGCGAAAATAAGACTAAGAGTGAGACCTTGCGAACTGCTAACGGATCTGATCATATTCATGGAAAGAGAGATTGCTGCGAACAAGATGACTACATTCGGCGTGATATGCATAAGGCGCTTCTTCCAAACCTGCGGCAATTTCATTGTTCGACACCTCGTTCAGATATTATAAGTTTATGATTATTAACAACATTCCATATAGATCACACTCTTTTTCTTACTATTGCTAGTTCATATTCTTATCCAGTCCAACGGTTCTGTTTGTCTGTTATTTCCATTATAGTGAACGTTTGTCCGGAGTCCATCTATTTTTCCCTGTATTTTGGAAAATGTTTGCCCAGCGCTTCATGATAGCCTTCTTTCTTCAATGCAAATAAGACTGTCATGTATCGACAGCCTCATGAAGTATCCTATTCAACATTTTACGACTAGCATCTCACGTATTTCCGTTTGAAGCCAAGTTGTCCTTTTTCCACTGCTTTTTGAATATTAACGGATGCATCCAAGAACTTGCTTTTACCGGTATCACGATTGACCTCCACCGGACCTACTTCCTTCGCGATCTCGACCGCTTTATCATGAAGGGGCTGATAGGATACTCCAACCGTATATATAAAAGTATTCATCGCGTGCTTCGCACGGTCAGGAGCATCGTGAATCGTATGTTTAACGAGTTCCAACATCCCTGCTATTTTTTCTTCAGAAAATTCACTGTCAGGGCGATTCCCTAGCATCCAGCAATAGCAGCTCCAGCCAGCCGACATTCTAAGCTCGATATTGCTAGCAATCCACTTATCAGCAACCTCTTGTCCAATATCCGTCTCTGCCAAAGTAACAGCGACCACATAGTCGGAGAGCATATAAAAATAAGCTTGATCGATCCACCGTTCAAAGTCATCTGCTGTCATTGCCTTAGGATCCGCAATCACCCCGGCAAAGTACATCGCATCGTAATTTCCCGTTGCGTAGAGCTCCTCCGCTAATGGCTGATTGCGTTTTATTTTCCTGTAAATGGGCTTCATCTGCCCTGTTGCCACACCAAACAGCGGCTCGTGCGCGCCATTAGATAGGTATATCTTCTTAGTGCGCTCCTTGCCGAGCGCCGCAAGCTCTTGCATCACCATTTCGAGATTCATGATTTGCACTCCTTCTTATCATCAAGTAGTTAAAACTTAGCTCGTCTTTATTTGAATATATCATAAAGCGGCCTCAATCCAATAAGTCTGGATCAAGACCGCTTCATTCAACAACCATTCGTATTCGGCAATCAATATTAGCTTATTTTAATTCTTGCATAAATGCTCTAAAGCTTTCTGCTATGGCCTTGGATTGCGTATGATGAAGATAATGATCTCCCTCCAGCTTTATGACTTTCCCGTACTCAGCATCTTTTACCTGCTCCTCATGCAAGGCTTCCCACCCTGCAACACTTGTATTACTGTCTTCAATAAATAAAAGAACAGGAAGATTGTTAGGGAATGTTAGATGCTGCGCTTCTTTGAAATTAGTAGAAATATGTTTCATTTCGTTCAACATCGTATCATTGTTCGCGTTTTGTTTCATCAGCATGATCATTTGCTCTTTTGTATGTTCATCAAAGGGTAAGGCAGCGTAAGGGTCGCCGCTTACGTTAATGCCCAATCTGAGAAGACCCGATTTTTTGAGAAACTCAAATGTCTTAAGTGGGAACTCCACATCCATGCCGGGCTGTGTCGGGACACTGCTATCAATACCAATAAATGCACGCACTTCATTCGGATATTGGTTCACATAGTCGATGCCGTAAAGGCCTGCAATGGAATGCCCCATCAAGATATAGCGATCAATCTGAAGCTGCTGTAAGGCATCATGGATTTCTCTTACAATATTCTCCGTGGTCCGCTCTTTTTCGGTGTCATCGCTCAATCCATAACCGAAGGGCTCGATCGCGACAACTTTATAATAGGGAGATAACTCATCCACTAACAACTTAAAGTCTAGGGCTGGTGCCGCTGTTCCATAACCAGGTAATAGTACAACGGTTTCCTCGCCATTTCCTTGAATCGCAACATTCATCTTTTTCCCGTCTACAGATACCAACTGACCATAAGGCTCAATTTTTGCTTGCTCTGATTGGGTGCTAATCATATTTACAATAAACACGATGACAAGAAAAAGCCCGATGGCGACAACTAAGCCTGCTGCGGCTATAAGTACCACACGAAGGGTTTTTTTCATTTTCGGACTCATACCCCTATTTATTGCTTCTCTTTGTTCCACTCGCATCATCTCCTATCTTCGCCAGCTTTCTAGCTGTCTTTATCGACTGCTAAGGAAAGCATATATGACGAAGATGGACTCCCTATGACGTTCATATGAACGGAGTATGAACAAGTAAAAAAGCTGCCGTGCCGCATGCACAGGAGTAGATTGAACAGTGTATCACCAAATAGAAAATTCAAGGATTGCCATTGTTCAAACGAATCGCACAACTACCCGCTCATTAGGCTGTCGGCGTTGTAATGGGAAGGGTGACAATGAAGGTCGTTCCCCGGCCGAGTTCGCTTTCGACTCGGATATCGCCTTGATGAAGCGATATGATTTGTTTCACGATGGCAAGACCCATACCACTTCCGCCATACTTTCTGCTATGGGAGCGATCGGCTTTGAAGAATCGCTCGAAGATACGTTTCTGGTCTTCGAGCGAAATCCCAATGCCTGTGTCGGATATACGGACTGTCGCGTTTTTAACATCCTGCTTGATGCTGATGTGAATCACGCTGTCATTCTCAGAAAATTTGATGCTGTTGCCGATGATGTTCGTCCAGATCTGACTTAGTAAATCATAATCGGCCTTTACTCGAACAGTCCTCAAGTCAAGTTCGAAGCGAATGTTGCGAGCCGACCATTGCGGCTGGATGGCAACGATGACCCGCCTGATCTGTTCATCAAGGCTGAACGTGTCCATCCGCAGTTGCTGTGACTGCGATTCAAGCAAACTGAGCTTAAGCAGGCTATCGCTCATCTTGGATATCCGATCTGCTTCAGCGATGATAATGTCGAGATAACGGCCTCGCTCTGAGTCAGCAAGGTCTACTTGCTTGAGCGCCATAGCATAGCCAGATATCGAGGTAAGCGGCGACTGAATCTCGTGAGACACATTCGATACAAATTCTCTTCGCATCTGCTCCAGCTGCTGCAGATCATGCGTCATGTCTTCAAAGCTTTTCGCCAAATCACCCAGCTCGCCCTTCTGCTTAATGTTCAGCTTGACGTTGAAGTCACCGCCTGCAATTCGCTTCGTCGCTTTTGTCAGCTTTTGAATCGGCTTGACTAGGAATATCGCAGCACCTAGAATCAATAGGCTTCCTGCAGCCAGTGAATAGATGGTAAAATTCCATACCCACTTTATGATAAAAGGAGCGGAAGGGAGGTCGATCGGTTCGATAAACATCGCTTTCGTACCTGTCTCCGTTGTAAATGACAATCCTAATAGAGTAACAGTAACACCTGCCCGATTAACTTGAACCACTTCTCCGCCCAGCACCTGTCTCACGAGCTCCATCGTCACGGTAGCAGGTTTGTGTCCATTAAGCGATCCATAGGAGTGAAACTGGCCTGTTTCATCGTATATCCGGATATGATAGGATTTGAGCTGACTCATTTCACTTACAAACTTGTCCGCTTCTCGCAGCGGAAGTGTCTCATATACCCGGGCAACGTCTTGCCCGAAGTACAGCAAAGGGAGCTGCACGTTCTCATTCAGTTTATCTTTATACATCCATATCGATACGAAAAAAGAAATGAGCGTGCCCCCAATAACCGAGACCAGAAATATCAGGACGACTCGTGTATATAAGGATCTGATCATTCGTCAGCCTCAAGCCGATAGCCAAGCCCTCGCACCGTCTCGATACGGAAGTCCGGCGCATTCGCGAACCGTTCGCGCAGGCGCTTAATATGAACGTCTATTGTTCGGTTGTCTCCAGCGTAATCAATTCCCCAGATCTGATCGATTAGCTGCTCACGCGTATAGACTTGTCCAGGTGTTCCAGCAAGCTTGTACAGCAACTCAAACTCCTTCAGAGGCAGTGTGATTGAATCTGCCCCTCTTGTGACCTTATAGCTCTGACGATCAAGAGTGACGCTTCCTAACTGAATCGTCTGTGTCGAGCCAATCCGGTATCGCTTCAGCAGCGCCTTCACTCGAACCGTGAGCTCCAACGGATCGAAGGGCTTCGTCAAATAATCATCCGTCCCGAGCTCAAAACCCTTCACTTTCTCCCATGTTTCGCCCTTCGCAGTGAGCATAAGCAAAGGGAGATCAGGATTTGCTTTTCTGAGCTCCTTGCATAACGTCCAGCCATCCATAATTGGCATCATAATATCGAGCACGACAAGATCAACGTGTGTTGAGGCGTAGACGTTCAGTGCTTCCTTACCGTCCGCAGCTTCGACTGTGGTGAAGCCGTCGTTGCGTAGAAATAAACAGACAAGTTCGCGAATATTCGCATCATCATCAGCAACCAGTATCGTAGGCATCTCTATCCTCTTTTCTTTGTTATACTGAATAGTCTTGTTCCATCATGCAGATAGAGAATCATATTTTCATTCTAATTCCCAATCATATATTTTCTTGTTTTAATGCATCGATAATGTTTTCCTTTTTTACTTTCGCACCGGAATAAGCAATCGCAGAGCCGACTATGACAAATACGGCGACAATGACAGACAGAATGCTCATCCAAGGAAGGGTGAACCCATAGCTAAATTTGTTTGAAAATGCGTTATAGATCAAAACCATCACCGCGAGACTAACAGGTAGTCCAAACAACAAAGACTTGATCCCATAAAAAATATTTTCATAGTTCATCATTTTCGAAAAGCCTTTTGGTGTCATGCCGACGGATTTCAGCATTGCGAATTCCCTTTTGCGAAGAGCTAAGCCCGTCGAGATGGTATTAAAAATATTCGCAATGGAAATCGCAGAAATTAATAGGATAAAACCGTAAGAAAAGACAGACATCAATACAATCTGTTGTTCTTCGCTTCTTCTGGAATGATAGACATTGTTGACATTCAGATTGATCTCATACAACTCCTCGATCTCCTGCTGCGTTCTCATCGGTTCCGTGCTTTTCAAATGGAGGTACGTTGAAGCGTTAATCAGGTCCTTATCGTCTGCCAGTAGATTCATAACCCGCTCCGACATGATCATATTCAACCCGCCTACTCCTGTCGAGTTCATCCCCATAGGAGCTTGATCCGTTAACGCGGCAATGATCACTTTATTATCTTTCGTTTTTTCGTCATTCTCTTTATAGGAATGGGTTAGCTCCATACGTTGACCGACATTCGTAAAGATGGCCTTTGTCTGGACATACTTTCCGGTATCCTTATCTTTGTAATGAATCCTATCCATCACAATTGCAGCCGGTCGATCTGGATCCGTAAGCTGTTCGTAATCTGCGCCAACAGCTTTAGCGTAGGCTTGAAGACTCGAATCGTCTAAAGCATGAATCTTAATGTCGTAAGGATACTTCCCATCTTGAAGTAAACCCTTATCCTTCTGAACCCTCTCTTGCAATTCATCGGCAATGAACGCTTCATCGACCCAAGCGTTCATATAGAACTCTTGAATTACGTTGTACGCCGTGACGTCACTCAGAGATACTATCGCTTGCATCAAATGATCGTCTATTCTCTTTCCATTGCTGTACGATACTTCAATATCATAATTGACGCCTTGCCGTGACAGTTCCAGCGATTGTGTCATGCCGGCTGTAAAGTACGATACTGTCATATACAAAACGATGCTGATAACGAGCGAAAAAACGATGGCATGGTATCTCCGTTTGTTTCTTTTTAAGTTTTTTAATCCGATTTCCGCTTCGAGGCCGAATAGTTTGCGAATGAACTTCGACGTTTTTACAGCTTTGACGGTAAGCTTAACGTCGGCAGTCTGGCGAATCGCGTCCATTGCGGATACCTTGGATGCCTTGATCGCAGGGAAATACGTCGAAATGAAAATCGTCAGCATCGACACAAGACAAGTAATTAAGATCGATAGCGGCGTGACAATAAGCTTCAGCTTTTCATTGGTCCATAATGCCCCTTGAATCATGGCATTCATGAACATAAAGGTGATGCCAATTCCTACAAGGCCACTGATGATTCCAATAGGAATAGAGATCACACCGATGACCATTCCCTCAAAAAATACCGAGTTTCGCTTCTGCCTTCTGGTCGCCCCCACACTTGAAAGCATACCTAAATGTCGTGAACGTTCCGAAACGGAAATCGCAAATGCATTGTAGATCAACGAAACGGAGCCAATAACAATGACCATCATAATGATTGCAGTCAAGGAATAAAGCGTGCTACGCAAGCCATCATTATTCGTTATACCGTAATAACGCAATAAATTATTGTTAAATGCAACAGACTCTGGATCAATTGTATTGGCCTTAGCTAAATCTCCAGCATGCGTATATAAGGTACTTTTGACTTTGTTTAAGACAACCGCTGCATTTACCTTGTCATTAGCACCAATCATACTTTCATCAAAATAAGATAGGATGGTATAACCAGGAGCCCAGGTCTGTTCCCATGCTGGACGCTTGATGACGCCTACTACCGTGTAACTTGCTGACCAGGTATTCTTTAAGATTTCCGCATTCTGATTATCCCCGTATCGCAAGGGATCATTCTGTGTAAGTGCTCGCTGTATATCCTCTTTGTCTTCTGAAAATCTCTCACCAACCTTAAGTGTGAAAGAATCACCAATCTTGTAATCCACTTTAGCACTCTTTGCAATTTCCTCCGAAATAACGATCTCATTGCTTGCTTGCGGAAATCTTCCCTGACTTAGTTCAATTGGAAACAGTTCAAAGCCTTGTGTATTATACTCCCTGATAAATAAATAGGGCTTATTGGGATTGCGTCCCCCCTCTAAAGAAGCGTAGCCTCGATCCCTTGAGATTACTACCGTTTGTGTTGCTTCATCTGCTTTAACCGCTTCAAGCTGAGCTTTGTTCACATCTTTATAAAGAACATGCCATTTTCCGTTGTCTGTGATCGACTGTCTTTGCAATACATCCATAAAAGAGATGCCAAGAGTTGCAACAGCCATTACCATCGCAACGGATATAATGACGCCAATAATAGTAACAAGCGTCCGTCTTTTGTTCTGTTTCAAATGCCTTATCGTTAGTTTATTGACAATATTCATCGGCGGATCACCTCGTCTTTGGCAATCCTCCCATCTTCAATCGAAATGATTCTATCGGCTTGCAAGGCAATTCGTTCGTCGTGCGTAATGACAATCAACGTCTGTTGATAGGTTTTATTCAGCATTTTTAATAGGTCGACAATCTCGCTGCTATTCTTGCTGTCCAAATTCCCTGTCGGTTCGTCTGCCAGCATGATCGCAGGGTTGCCGATGAGCGCTCTTCCGATCGAGACCCGTTGCTGTTGTCCACCGGATAACTGATTCGGCAGATGGTTTAGTCGATGCTGCAAATTCAACGTATTCACAAGGCCATCCAATTGCTTTTGATCTACCTTTTGTTTATCTAGCAAGAGCGGCAGCGTAATATTCTCTTCCACCGTCAGGACGGGGATTAGATTGAAAAACTGATAGATCAGGCCGATTTGTCTGCGTCTGAAGATGGCTAGCTGCGTTTCGTTCAAGGCATACATGTCCGTATCCTGAACATAAACTTTACCGCCAGTCGGCCGATCTACGCCACCCAGCATATGAAGGAGCGTTGATTTCCCCGATCCGGACGGACCAATAATTGCGACGAACTCGCCTTTTTGAACCGAGAAAGAAACATCGTCGAGTGCCTTCACTGCCGATTCGCCTTTGCCGTATATTTTAGATAGATGCTCGATTTTCAAAATTTCCATGACGTTACCTCCTTCCCTAATTGCTCAATTCCAGGTATATACCATCTCTCTAAATCCAACATCCCATAGGGTTTCATTCCCCTCTATGGTTATCGCCAACATCATCTTTCGGTGCTGCTTCAATTGCATGGTCTTACCTCCATCGTTCACCTGATGAATATCATTTTATCTGTCTAAAATGACTTTCCAGTGACGATGGAGGTGACAATTCAGTCACTTACGACGTGCGTTAAATGACGTGCTTATACAATTTAATCCGGAACTGCGTCCCCTTTTCGCTATCGCTTGTCACATCGATCACGCCATTCTGGCTGGCAACAATGCTGTGAGCCATTGCAAGCCCTATGCCGATGCTCCCTTCGCTAGCATTCTTTCCTTTGTAGAAACGTTTAAAAATATAAGGCAAATCTTCTTTCGGAATGCCTTTTCCATGGTCAGCAATGACGATTTCTGTAAATAACGCGTTTTCGGAAAATGTGATGGCGATAGTTCCGCCTTCAGGCGTATGCTCCACACCGTTTTTCAAAATATTGATGATCGCTTCAGCCGTCCAATTGAAGTCGCCAACAAAAGAGACGTCGTCATCGCCAGCGATGGACAGCGTTTGTCCCTTAATATCCATCGGAATCATAACCGGCTCTATTGCCTTATGGATAAGCTTTTTTAAAAGGATTCGATCTTTCTTGAATGGGATGGTTTTCGCGTCCATTTTCGATAGCTTTAATAAGGAAGAAACAAGCCAATCAATCCGTTCAAGCTGGATGCGAATATGATGGGTGAACTCCGTTCTTTTATCCGGAGGCAGGTCAGGGGCGCTTAACAAATCCGCCATCACTGTCATCGAGGTGAGCGGCGTTTTGAGCTGATGTGAAATGTCGGATATAGCATCCGTCAATTGAACTTTATCCCGCTGTAGAAGCGACCGGTGCTCCGATAGCATAAGCGTCACTTTGTAAATATCATTCTTCAAAATACTAAGTTCGCCCTCTTGATTATCGCGAACGTCAAGGGAATCATTACCGTTGCTGATTTCGCGCAAATAGACAGACAGCTTCGCTAGCTCGCGATATCTCCATCTCGTGAATAACAAGCTGCTGCCAATAAGCAGAATAGATAGAATGAAAACGATCGTTACCGTGTCACGCGAAATGAAAGCAGCGACGATGATCGCCGTTAAGCTGATCGAGCCCATGACAAGCAGTAATCGTTGGATTTCTCGATTGCGCAGCATTTAATCACCAACCTTATAGCCTAAGCCGCGTACCGTTTTGATCAAGGTCGGATGTGATGGATCATCCTCCAGCTTTTCCCTCAGCCTTTTGATATACACCGTTAACGTATTATCGTTCACGAATTCGCCGGCTACGTCCCAAATTTGCTCCAAGAGCTGATTCCTTGTAAGGACTTGTCCAACGTGGTTGCCGAAGATCAATAATAAGCGGTATTCCAAGGCGGTCAATGGAATTTCGGTGCCGTTCTTATGCACTTTGCCTTCCAGCGTATGGATTCGGACATGGTCGATGTCGATGATCGCTCTGGTGTGGGAAGGCTTCTGATATCTCCGCAGGACGGTCTTGATCCGGGAGAGAAGCTCACGAACCCGAAACGGTTTGGTAATGTAATCGTCGGCTCCCATGTCGAGCCCCATCACGACGTTGACCTCGTCTTCGATCACCGTTAGGAAGATGACCGGAATGTCTCGCCGCTCTTTCACCATCTTGCACAATTCATAGCCGCTTCCGTCCGGAAGCTGTAAATCAAACAAGCATAACACGAATTGATCGATGTCTTCGGCAAGCACCTTTCTGGCTGAGGTGACATCATGGCACAGAACCGTTGCATAACCATCCTGCTGCAGCGAATATTCCAGACCCGACGCGATCGTCTTGTCATCTTCGACTAATAATATTTTCATATGCTGATCATCCTTACCTTAGGGTAAATTCACGCCTCTTCTTCGTGTCGACATTATACCAAATTTATTCATCAGGTTTCACCGTACTTAAGATGCGGTTCAGCTTAAAGGGCCTAAGCCTATCCTCGAACAAGCGAAAGGAGCTGCCGCAGCAACTCCTTCATTCATTTATTAAAATATGTCCTGGTACCGAGCTCTGGGGTATTTAATCCTATCCTATATAACATTTGATGATTCCCGATAAACCTTCGTATGGAGCATCACCATTCATAGAAATTGTCCTCGATCAGCGCCTCGAATGAGTCCGCTAATAACTTGATTTCTCCGGTATCGTGATAACAGATGCAAACCTGTCCTGCCTGATTGATGATAATCGGATCACCGGACCCATCCATAGAAATAACATAACTGGCTTGTAACACCTCTGCAAAGGGAAGTCCCTTGAATTGTTCGCGGAACTCAAGTGTCAGATCGACAACCGTTTCCTTTCCGAGACTGGAACCATTACAGAATGCATGTATCGCAAGACCTGCATACGCTCCACCAAACGCCCTAATAAAATGTACATAGTCGTCATGAAATTCTACATTCAGCCGCTGCTCTGCCTTAGCGATTTCCTCTTGACTCGCTGGAATGCCTACTAATGAGCGATTATCCTCGCGATGAAGGAAATTCTTTAACCTCTCCATTAACGCAGCTTTCATAGATTGATCCCCTTCCCTGCCAATACTGATTTCGAATAACGTCGTTTGTTGGTTCATCGTCATGCTATAGATAGTCCAAACTATTAAAAATTAAAATCAGCCCCACAATACTCATCATCCATGAAATAGCCGATCCCGAATTCTTTGAAAGCTTGATTCGAAGCCTTTCCAATGGTCTTTGCATGACACGCCCTAACCATAAATGCAAGGTAAACACGATGAATGGCGGAAGTACCATCATCAAATTATAACCAGCTAAAATGGGGAGCCACTGATAAACGGCTAAATGTGAGGTAGACATAAGGCCTATCGCTGCAAAATAAGGAAAGGCTAGCCCCACTTCAATGATGGACGTCGTGAACCCAAGCGCAATCATGGATGCTTTACTTTTTGACTTCGGTCTTGGCAAATCAGATTTTTTACTCTTAGGATAGTAGAAACTGGCTATAAAAAGCAGCACTCCAACGATCATCATCATCCAACTTACAATCCGATTTTGAAGGATGGAGGAGAAAACAGCAAGCAAAACATCTAAGCCTAACATAAACGCAACACCTACTATAAAATAAAATGCTGCGACGGTGAATAAATAGATCATTAAGCGTGAACCCAACCGCTCTTTTTCCGTTAATAACAAATAAACCGTGACTCCCAAAGTTGCAGGACTAAGCATATCTAATACGGCTAATCCCCCTACAGTAAGAAGCAATTCAGCACTCACGATATTCCTCCTTGCTGGGTGGAAGATTGGTGCACGGAAGTGATGTAAATTTCATAGGCTCGCTCCATGAAATCTAGAACTTCTTTTTCTATGGGGTAAAGTCCAAGCTTCTCCGATTGACTTGGTGATTTCCTTATATCCCATAATTTATTGATAAACTCATCTTCACCTTCGAATTCATCCATTTGTTTTTCAAGCATGCGCCGGATGATGTTCTGCACTCTTAATGATGCAGGATCATCCCGCATATGTCGTTTTATCTGACCCAGCAGAGCAATCCATTCCAGAGAATCAGGATCCTCACCCCTCATTTTGGGAAGCCTTGTCCACAGCTCAAGTTCTTTGTCATTAAACATATTCTCTCTGAAGGTTTGCAATCTTGTTTTATTTTGATTCGATAATTGGATGAGTTTCTGTACGGCTAGATGGTCATCTCCACCTTCTACTGCAATACTATTTATCAATTCTCTTAGAGATAACTCTATACTCCTTAACCTTTCTTGCTCTTCAATGATATACACCAGCTGGCTTTTCAAACTAATCGGCCAATTCCATTTAGTATCTAACAGCATATCTTTAATATCTTGCAAACGGTAGCCCATTCCTTTTAAAAATTGAATCTGTTGAAGCTTTTTCATATCCTCATCCGAATATAAACGATGCCCCCCTTCTGTTTTGGAAGTGGCTGTCAATAATCCGATCTGATCATAGTACCTTAGTGTCCTAACCGTGATGTTCGTTTGTTTCGCTACTTCTTTGATATGAATCATGCACATTCACCTCCATTGATAGAGAACATTAACTTTCATGATCTTTGTCTTTATAGATACTGTGTTTGATTAAATATCCTAATCCTAGACCAACTAATACGCCTGGAAATGCTTGATCCAGCATAAGCCCAATCCCTGCTCCTATAATGACACATGCATAAATGATGATATCTCCTTGTTTCATATCGAACAGCCCCTTGGTGTAATTTCTCCTCCCCTTCCACCGGATGAGTGGACTTAACGCATGAGGAGCTTAAATCATTGGCTCCATTATACGAAATGACGTTACGTCACTTTCAAGTGTATATATTATGATTTATTTCTTTCATAACTGTTTTAAAAAATGGCTTGATGCTGACGTAACGTAACCTTATATAATCATGTTCACCATACAATGATTGAGAGGTAATAAAATGAATAAATACTGTGTTTATCTTCTATTAGTGGGTTTGCTTTTTCTGAGCGCCTGCAGCAATCATGGGGAAAAAGCCGAACTGCAAACCATTTCACTCGCCGACATCGATCTCCTCCATATTGACCATGGCAGCACAACATTAGAAGTAGAATCAGCGGATATTGAGTCACTTGAAGCTACCTTGCTTATGAAGCATAATGGACCAGGAGTCGTTATTGATGAAGGGAATCAAAAAATCAAAATTCGGCTTAAGAGTGATATCAAGCGTATATTTAATATCGGAAAAATGCCTAAGCTACTCATCCGAATTCCGAACAACTATGAGGGAATAGTCACCATTGAGGGTTCTTCCGGCAACGTAAAGATAAACAATCTGAACGCACCTCAACTCGATATTAAAGGAAGCAGCGGAAATGTATCCCTTGAGTATTTAGAAATAAACAGTGACATCAATGTTTCTGTCAAAAGTGGCAACCTACTTTTTAATCTTGAAGACAAAGACCCCAATGTACAGTGGTTTTTGCAATCTGGTAGTGGAAGACAGTCTATCGCTATTCCTTTGGATCATCGTCAACAGAGCAACAGAAAGACACAAGGACAAACGGGGGACGGCAGATTTAATGTGCAGCTCCAAACAACTTCTGGAAATATAACGATCCAATAAAAAAGGGACCAATCGAACCACATTCTGTGAATAATTAAAACACCTTCAAGAGCATGCAGCCATGTCGTAAGATATGGCAACAACCCTGAAGGTGTTTTTAATTGGGAACAAGAGTTCATTGTCCAGTAGAGTTCTTACTAGTAACAAGCATTAGATTCGAGTAACACTGGCAGCTGCTTATTCGGAATCTGTACCTCCAGTGTCTGCTACACTTTTAGGCTCGACCAGCATGATATGGCATTCCTTTTCGGCGAAAGGCTTGTGGTCGGCACCTCCCGGGACAATAAACATCTCGCCCTTGGAAATCTTGACCTGACCATCACGAAATGCAATGAACATCTCTCCTTCGATCACCATAAATACTTTATCGGCCCCCTGATGCTCATGCCACATGAAATCCCCTTCAATCTTAACCAGCTTGAATTGAAAGTTGTGAATTTCGCCAACAACTTTCGGAGACCAGAGCTCGTTGAATTGAGACAGCTTCTCACTCAAATTAATCGTTTGGTAATCCATCGTAGTCCCTCCTCATTTTCGACCTTCAGAATGCCATTTGTGTTCAATAGAATGTTTCTGGGGTTTTATGAACTAGCGCAGAGCGTTTGTTATATTCTGCAAAGCGTAATCGATCGCTAATGGGCCACCTGTAATCGCGGACGTATCCATTACATAGATATGGTCTTTCTTTACGGCATTTAGATTATTCCATACCTTACTTTGTTTAAGTTCATTCATTAAAGTTTCCTGTTTTGTAATGTCACCAATAAGGAAAACATGATCTGCTTGAACCGTTGACAGTCCTTCAAACGCAGTAAATTCATTATTAGTGCCTGTAAAGGAATCGTCTGGTGTAAGCCCTAGTCCCTTTTCCTTATCAAACGCAAGGGTGTAGACAGGATTTCCTTCACCTAGCACATTAAACGTTTTTCCATCCCAAGAAATGATAAGGGCTACTGACTCTCCCTGAATTGATTGTAGCGCTTCTCGCCCAGTCGTAATTTCGTGCATCATGTTATCAATTACTTTTTCGGCTTCATCTTCTTTGCCAATGATCTTGGCTATGGTGCGGAGTCCATATTGCCAATCTTCGTAGATATCCTTGGTATTTAACGTGATGACGGGCGCAATTTTTTCTAGTGAATCGTAATTCTTGTCATGATATTCCGTTGCCAAAATATAATCCGGCTCAATAGATAGAATGTTTTCAATACTAGGAGACACCTTATCCCCTAATTCTTCAGCTGAATCCAGCTTTCCCTTTAAGTAAGATAAAGATGACAGATACTCTTTTTCAGTAGAAGCAGCGGGCGACTCGCCTAATGCAACTAAGATTTCGGGGTAAAAATACCATAGCGAGGCTATTTTATTTGGTTTTTTCTGGATAATAATTTCTTTGCCTAGAGCATCCTTAAATGTTCTTGGCCACTCCGCTTCTACAATGGCTGCTGATGCAGTTGCACCTTTTGTCGTTGACCCTTTATGTTCAGCAGGCTTTCCATTACAACCTGCTAGCATGCCTGCTAGCAATAGTATTGCGATTAGCAGGCCCTTCATTTTTGGCATGACGAAATTCCTCCAACAATATGTTTTCTTTCGTTTGCCACTAGTATAGTAAAGTCGAATTTCGATTAGAATGGATGCCTATTGAAATTCACATGGATTATTCATGAACTGCTCTCGATATTGAGTAGGAGAAATACCAAGCTGTTTCTTGAACACTCTACTAAAATAATAGGGATCAGCAATTCCCACCGTTTGTGCAATTTGCTGTACAGGCGCATCACTTGTAAATAGCATTTCTTGCGCTATATTTATACGATATTTCAATACATATTCCGCCGGCCCCATACCTGCATGTCTTCTAAATACATAAGAAAGCCGATTTCGATTCACATTATTTTGTTCTGCAAGTGATTCTATTGATAGGCTTTGATCATAATATTCATGAATATAACTCGATACCCGTTCGAATAAAGTATGGGATTCACAGCTGTTCTGCCTATTAACTACACATAATAAAGCTTCATTCAGTACATCGCGAAACAGCATCTCGGTCTGAAATCTCGATATGCCTCCACGCTGATTATATACTTGCCAAAGACGCTTAATGAGCTCGATAAGACGAGGAGATTGTCCCGTTAATAATTCAAAATGCTGATGAGATAAGCTTGTCTCTTCAAGTTCCGAGCTGCATATCCGGTATAAGACAAGAATGTATTCCCAGTCCGTGTTGCCAAACATTTTTTGAGCTAGTTTCATTTTGGCTCCCCCATGCACCACTTTACCTGGCATAAGGATATAAGGCGTGTCATTAAATTGAAATTGCACCTTTCCGGTAAGGGGAAATACAAATCCGGGAACAGTATCTGTATAGTCAGCGTGAGGCACACCTGGATGTCTAGCATATCGGTATATTCCTTCTACTTGAAAAGGAATGCGCGCAAAATGCTCTGCTAGCTGATTCACGTCTATTTTCACGTTGCATACCTCATTTCTATAGTAGTTTGCCGATCATCTTGAAAGAGGACCAGAGGATTCTCGTCTATGTTCACATTATTGATAATAATAATCATTGTCAATACATCTAAGCAACAAAAAGACCGCTCCCGGTTAATGTTCAAACAGCCGGGAAGCGGCATCAGGTTAGAATATTTTTAAAGATAGGGGCGTGACCGCCGTTAGGGTCCTTCAGTCTAGTGCCCGAGAATCGCTCGGAGATTTCACTTCGGCATTTTAGCGGAGATAGACAAATCTTTATGCCTAGTTCCTTAATTTGCTCAAGCATATGTATGATTTCCCTATAAAAATATATATTTCGTACACTTTCTATATGCCTACTTCCCTCATTTTCAACGAAACCTTCTCAATCCTGCCATTCATATTCATCCCGTCAAACCTTGGAAGCTTCAAATCACTCACAATTGTTCCGTCACGCATAAACATAATACGCTCTGCCCGTGCGGCAACCTTGGCGTCATGAGTGACAAGAATAACTGCTGTACCGTCCGTATTGATCTCCCCTAATATGTCCATAATTTCTTGCGCAGATTTTGAATTGAGCGCACCTGTAGGCTCATCTCCGAAAATGATTGCCGGGCTGTTCATAAGCGCCCTGCATAATCCTGCACGCTGCAACTGGCCTCCCGATACCTGCGTAATATCACGTTTTTCAAGCTCAGCAATCCCTGTCCTTTTCATAAGCGCTCTTGCTTTTTCTGTTATCTTTGTAACGTTTTTTCTGTTATCCCGTATCGAAGGAAGAATAATGTTATCAAGGATATTCAAATTTTTCAGCATGGTCGGCTGTTGAAAAACAAATCCGATTTTAGTTCTGCGTATATCCGCAAGCTCATTTTCTCCGATTGTTGATAAATCCCTACCATCAAAAACAACCTTTCCGCCATTAATGCTATCTGCCCCGCTTAGTGCCAACATCAGCGTCGATTTCCCTGAGCCGGAGGGTCCCATAACCGCAACGAACTCACCCTCATTTATTTCAACGTTCACACCGTCGAGGATATTGCGCTTGTCACTGCCTTCCCCAAAAGATTTCACGATCCGATCACCGATAATTATCTTCTTCATGTGCCTACTCCTTCATATGTTCGGATATTTTGACTTGACCCGCCCCCGATGTGCCGATTATGGTTGCGATAAGCACTGAGCCTATTAGCATCAGCGGACAAAGCACATACGCCGAAAGTGGATTAACCGCAAACTTAAACGTCGAAGCGCCAAAGGAGGAGATGACTTTGCCCGCAAGCATTTCTCCAAGCGTGTTTGCCAGAAGCGTGCCGAGTACAATACCGATAATGAGAACGAATATCGAGCGTGAAATATATTGCGCATTAATATCCGCATTTCTAAAACCGAATGCCTTCAAAACAGCTATTGAATATCTGTCCTTAGCAACAAGCATTTTCATGAACAATAAACTAACTAATACCGATATGATCAGCGCAACAGCAATAGCGGCATAGGAAGCCTTTTTGACAGAGTCTATTGTCGAGCCGAACGTCTGCGAAATAAATTGCTCAATGTCTGAAACCTTTGCAAAAGCAAATCTGTCCGCATACTCAGCCGTTTTTTCGTCAACAAGCGCTTTATTCGCAAGCTCCGCGCAAATAACGAACCACAGCATATTTGCCGAGTTGTCGTTAAAAACAGCTTTTGCGGTTTTGCCGCCGTTCGTGATGTCGGAATAAATACCGCTTACCGAGAAATCTTTTTCCTCCCCGTCGATTAAAAGAGTAAGGTTCTCACCGGTCGTTTTGCCCAGCTCATCTGCGTTCAACGTTGACAGCGCGATTTCATTTTCTGCAGCGGGTGCTCTGCCATGTGAATAGGCTATAGGGAACACTGAATGATCGCCAAGCTCAACTTTAATACTTTTTTGCGTGGCATTCTCCGCCTTTACTCTGAAC
Source organism: Paenibacillus sp. 1001270B_150601_E10 (assembly GCF_015558675.1). Classification (GTDB taxonomy): domain Bacteria; phylum Bacillota; class Bacilli; order Paenibacillales; family Paenibacillaceae; genus Paenibacillus_B. The sequence continues at coordinate 531,963 of NZ_JADMOL010000003.1, forward strand.
GTTTTTGTTGTAAGTACAGCATACTTTGAAATGGAACTGTCGCTTTTCATACGCTGTATGATTTCAGCGGCTTTTTCGGGCATACGATCAGTCTGCTGAAGATCAATGCGCATATCATAGCTTCCAATCCCCATATATTCGATAAAGTTTTTTGAGGAAATCGTGGTATACAGGTTTTGCGGAACAATCATAATGAATGATGAAAGTATTAATACCAACATCATAGTAGCGTAAAGCTTTTTCCTAGCGAGAACATCTTTTATTCCCAGAAAAACATTCGTATTAAGCAGCCTATTCCCACTTAAACGCAAATACTTTGCTCCCGCTGTTTTCTCCGGTGAAACGCCAAAGCGTATAGCTTCAGCAGCGGATATTTTGCTAAACCGCCTAAGCACTCCACTTACGTAGGCAATGATGGCAACAAATATTAGCAATACACCGAGCATTCCGAAAAGTGACGTAAAAGAAGAATGGTCTCTTTCCCCCATATAAAGCCGAATATTTTCGAGAAGCATACCTTTCATAAGAAATGAAAGTAAAAAGCCTGCTATACTGCCTGCCGCCGCAATCACGGCGTATTTCACGATATACATCTTTTTAATGTCAGAAACACGCAGCCCTATTGCCTTCATTACGCCAATTTCACGATAATCGTCTTCAATTTTCGCAAGGAGCGTGAAACGTATGCACATAAAAGCGATCGCAACGACCAGCACGCTTACCAGCAAAATGACCCCAATCATCATTCCGTCAGAAATAGCGTTAAGCATTTTGAACAGCGGAAAGGTTATCGTTGGTCCGTTCGCTTCAAGTCCTGCAGCGGTATAGGCTGCTTCGAATGCCCCTAACGCAGATAAATCCTTTAATCTGAATTCGATCAAATACTCAGTGCTTCCTAGGCTTTTCATTTCTGCATAATCATTTGCACTAACAAGAAACCGCTTGGAGGAGGACAGCATAGAATTCATTTGCGAATCGCGCAGAAATCCCGCAATTGTCAATTCCTTGCCACCTATTACGGCCTTGTCGCCGAGCTTAGCATCGTTCATATAATGAACGGGCACATAGAGCTCGCCGTCGGATACGCTTATGACGCTTCCATCAAGATTAAGAAGAAAGTCGAACTTTTCACTTTGGACGCTGAATCCATTATCTTGAACATTATCTGCCAGCGAGCTATCGCCTAATTTGATCTGCGCGCCATCAATATTGAGAAACTCCAAGACTTGAAATTTATCGACAGAACTGTTCTTTTGGGCAAATTCCGTCAACCTTGACGTATCTATTTCCCCAGTATGCATCTGCAAAAAATGCGGAGTTTCCGCCCGCTTCATAAGCGTATCTATCGCGCCTGATAGATTCACAGTAAGAATCGCCGCAAGTGAAACAAGCATAGCTGCAGCAGCAACAAATATCATGGTGGTCAACGTGATCAGCTTGCTTTTAGAAAAATCATTGCGGATTATTCTGTAATACATAAGTCACCCCTGTTCAAGCCTCTTCATCCTCTACTCCAAACATCTTCAAGGTTTCCATTAGACTGCCGCTTTCAGCGCCAAGCAGCCTTTCTACATTGCTTATAAAAGCAACCATTCGTGAAAAGCGTTCCTCGTTCGTCATCGTAATCATGTCATCATCAAAAACAGTAGCCGCATAGATCACAACCATTTCCATGCATTCATACGGGAACGGGGTATTAAACATTCCTTGCTCAATGCCTTCAAGGATGATTCCCGTCAATATCGGCGGAACGCCATTAATAATGACCTTTTGTATTTTTTGATGCATCAGTGCGTTTTGCGGCTTATGAATGTGATCCATAATCTCCTCGCTGCTTCCGCCGCTAATGTTCAGCGCCATAACAACACGGATAATCCGCTCGACTATGGGGATGCTCTTATCAGAAGCCACTTCCTGGGCTGCGCATAAAAGACGGACATTATACCGCTCTATGAGCGAATCTAGAATTTCCTCCTTCGATTTGAAGTGATAATATAACGTTCCCCGCGCAATTCCGACCTTCTCAAGAATATCGTTTGTGCTTGTGCCGTCAAAGCCTTTCTGAGCGAAAAGCTCGTCCGCCACATCAAGTATCTCGTTCCTGCGTTCATCTGCTTCTTTTACGACTCTCATTTTTGCATCTCCTATCGTATAGACCGACTATCGGTCGATTAGATGGTAACATAGTTATTAGCGAATGATCAAGTAAATTTAAAGTAAAACATGAATCCGCCAGTACAATTGCTAAATTAAGCGGACAGATTCATCGATGCGATGGCAGCAACGGCATTGTCCGATGAAAATTGCGGATCTATTCCCCCCACGAAAATCCCTTATTTTCAGATCGGACCATTATATTCTAGCTAAAGCATCGTTCATACATGGATTGCATTCCCTCTCTACACCTTGTAGACGATAGAGTCGGCTTCAAAATTATTATATAATTGTAATATAGACCAATTCTTGTATGTACAACAATAACAAGCAAACCCAATTACGTTTCTTTGAGGGTGATTAGAATGAGCTTTATGGATGCTTGGGAGAAAATAATAGCGGAGCAGGAGGAAGAACGTAACCAGCTCCGAATCAATCAAATCACCGTACAGGTAGACTATAAGAAAAAGAGCAAACACAACGTTCATCAAAAGAAAAAAGTCATCGAATATGGCTTTGTAGAACGCGATTTGGATGATGAGAATTTATATGGAAGGTTTGAACTCTATTTCGCCGATCGCGACACTCTACTCCAACAACATCGGTTTGGAAATGAAACTGCTTTTGGTGAGCTTACAAATGAACATGCAGTTGCAACGGCAATCTTCACTTATTTAGCGGAGTACTATTCTTATATTTTAGAGGAATCTCCCTTCGCTATCAGCTATAACCCTATTGCAGAAGCTTGGATTATCGAAGGAACTCTTCCTCCGGGAAGTCTTGGCGGGGTCATTTACATTGCCCTTGCAAAAGAAAATGGACAGCTTCTTTTGATGTTTGGAACGAGATAAATGACAAAAGAAGTGATAAAATGGTACTAGCTTTTATACATATATAATAGTTGTGACTTATACCTAGAGGGGATGCCCCAAGACATCTCCGTGCTTTTGGGACATCCCCTATCTAAACGCCTGTACCTTCTTGATGATATACAAATACATTATTCTTTCCTGAGTTTTTAGCTTTGAATAATTCTTTATCAGCGTAATTAATCATTTGCTCTAAGGTATATTTCTTTGTATTTAGGTTGGCTCCCCCTATACTTACGGTAATAGGAATAGGTATCCCTAGAACTGATGTTATAACTGCCTTCTCCACATTTTTTCGGATAATCTCTGCTTTTTGAATACATTGCTTCAACGTTTCATCGGGAATTCCCACCATAAACTCTTCTCCGCCATATCTGCCTACCCTATCCTTTTCTCCTATACTAGCTTGAATCAGTTCTGCCACGCGCTCTAGCGCCCTATCACCTTCTTGGTGACCGTAAGCATCATTTATTCTCTTAAAATTATCCACATCAATCATCAGGATACATAGTGTTCTATTTGCGTTCTTGCTTTCTTTAAGTTGCTCGTACATTTGGGTAGTTTCTTTAAATAACTCTTTTCGGTTAAAGACTTTGGTTAACATATCATACTTAGATGCAAATTCAACTTCCGTATATAGTCTAGCATTCTCTAACCCAATCCCTAGATAATTAGATAGGGTCTTTAATGTACTCAAGTCTTTTAAGTTAAAAGCGTTTTTCTTGTAAGCTTGCGTACTTATCACCCCTATTACCTTATCTTTCATAATAATAGGTACAAATATAAGGGAATAAGGTATTGTCTCTATTACATACTCCTTTTTCTTCCTTACCTTATCTAAGTATTCCTTAAAATCCTCAAAATAGCGGCTATATTCCTTTTCGATATCCTTGATAAAGATATCCTGCTTGTGCTTGACACTATATGCCCAAAAGCTGTCTTCTACTATAGACATAGGCCCTATGACCAACCGTTGTCCCTTTTCGATAGACAACTCATTGTTAAGGACCCCTTCCTCTTCGTTATAAATGCCAATTTGAATAATATCCGCTTGGATCAAATCCTGTATTTCTTTGGCAACAATATAAAAGATACTTTCCTTGTCCAAGTTAGATAGGATATTCTGACCCACACCATTTAATGCTTCAGCTTGATTATAGAGAAACTTGTAGATTTTCCCCTCTTCTTCTTCTCTTTTTCGATTCAGCATTTCCATACTCTCAGCACTGCGAATAGCCTGCATTTGTTTTTCTAATTCCATATGTTTTTCTAAATACGTATAGGCTTGTTCATAATTGCCCTGTCCTTTAAAACCTTTGCTCATGTTCAAATACACTTTATTCAAATTCCTTATAGAATTGGCCTTTTCTATCTCTTCTTCTACTTGTTGCAGCTTATCAACAGTCTCCTTATATCGACCTTGTACCAAATCTAGCTCTGCCCAGTACAATAGTGCATCTTGAAGATACAGTTGCGCTCCTCCCGCCTTCGCCATTTCTACACTCTTGACGAAGTATTCTTCTGCTGTAACGTAGCACCCTTTAGTTGCGTAAATATGAGCCATTTCTTTTAACACATTGGGCACCATTTTGGGAGTGTATTCTTCTGCTAACTCAAGCGCCTTTGTTATATACACTATCGCCTGATCTAGATCGTCCAAATGGTTGCAACATTCAGCTTGATTAATGTAACAAGTCACTTTAAAAGCATTACTATAAACACGAGGTGTGTTTACAATCTGATCTAATAGCTCCTTCGCCTTTTCATACTCATCGATTTCCATATACAAAGCGGCCAGGTTTCCTTTGATTTGAGTTAGTCGTTCATAGTTACCCACTTTTTCTGCCAGTTCTATACCCTGCATACCATGCTCAATGGCTTTCGAAAGTTTTTGTTGTACCGAATAACCACTTACGAATGCACTGCTAGTCGCCAATTGGCCATCTATATTGTTATTTTCTTTAAAAATTTGATAAGCCTCTTCATAAAGGGTGATCGCAGTTTTAAAGTCTGTCGAATCAAAGTATAACCAACCTTTATTATAAAGAATCCATGGGTAAGCACAGGTCACCATATTATTTTCTCTTACAAATGTAGTAGCTGCTTCGTAGGCTTCTATTGCAACTTTAGGCTCAGTTTCTCTTATTTTTTCACATATTTTGATGATATAATTTTCATCATCCTTCAACTTGCCCAGTTCTTTGTTTAACTCCTCCAGCCACATTTCATTTTCACCTAGTTTCTCAATTGTAGCTTTTGTAAAAAAATTATTAATGTTGCAACCTGGCTATCCTCGTTATCACCTTAGATCCGTGGCTATCCAACTCTTTTATGAGCGAAGAAATTGACACTTCATTCACTCTATTATAATGAATAATTGGGAAGTGTTATAGTGTTTTACCTGTAGGGGAGAGCAACATTTTCATTGAGCGTTAATGGGGACTAGATTCCAACCTGTAAATATTTTAACTACTTCCCCATCCACTACTTACAAGCAATCTAGGACTACCTCCACCCAAAAATTCGCCATACTTATGATAAGAATTTCCGTACTGCATTTAAACGAAAAGTACAGTTTGACCATAATATACACATCAATATTCATAAATAAAGCCATTTCTGTTATAAAGCGAAACATCTATGTTGTAGATCTAAAAATCACTCTCCTGTTGCTTATTCCTTTTAGCTAGCGTTTGTATATTTCTATATGTAAAAAATGAAGCAATCCATTTTGACCCGTCTTCAAATGTAACGAAGGCCGTCGAAATAATCGGCGGCCTAGTTCGATGATTTAACTATCGTGCTACAAAATGCTCTCCCACGGAGTCATATTTATCCTGATTCACGGCATCGTCAAGCCACTTCATCAGCTTAACCCCGTGTGAAGGCAGCCCTTAGTATGGATGGAGGTTTTTATGGTCCGCCGGTTTCGGTCAAAGGATTCGGGATGCCCTTCTTAGCTCGGCACATATATTAAATGCCTTTAATCCACGTTAAGCGGTTTAAAGGCATTTTTGCGTTATCTTATCATTTCATGGCTCCTTGTGCGATAGGAGCTCTGTCTATTATTTGTATAACACCTTATCTACATTGTACTTAGCCTTGTATTCGTTAATAATGTACGTCTCGTATATTTCTCTATGGACGGGATCCTCGACCAAACAAACCTCGATCTTGGTCACTTCCTCCCGATTCTCTTTGATGACCGACACTGTATCCTCGAAATGTTTCTTGATCCGAGGTCTTAGCTTCCGCGCCTTGCCGACGAATAGGAGTTCATCCTTATCATTGTAGAACATAAAGATCCCCGCTTTGTCTCTAGGAATCAGAATGAAATCCGTAAACCCGTATATATGGCTTAATTTAGGGGCCATTTGTTTGTAAATCGTGACATCCGGTGTTGGAATCGTTATTTGTATCATGAACATTCACTCTCTCTTCTGTGTCATTGTTATTTCTGGTTCGCCTCATGTTCTCGAGTCTAGGTTATATTCTATCTATTATGGACATACCTGTCTATTCCGTGCAGGAAGTTCGATGGTAAGGTACTTAGTTTCAAGGAAAAAAAGGCTCTGGGCTTATCACGCTATGTAGCAGTTACCCCCAAATATTTCGCCCTACTTATGATACGGTTCTCCGTATCGCTCTAACGGCGAAATTTCTTATTTATTAGTAAGTAATCATTATTAAAATAATTACAAGACATAATTTCATGCTTTATATTAATTATTCAGCCCATTTGTAAGCAACTATATCCGATTATCTCTTATTACTTTAGAAGTTAAAACTCAGTCTTGATTTACATAAAGATTCTTAATATATTTTTACAACAATCATTGAAAACCACAGTATTTATTTACAATAAAAAACCCCAAAATGAGGGCACCTTTTGAAATGTCCTCATTTGGAGGTATAGAAGTTATTGGGTTTTTCTCCAAGCAGAGTTAGGACCATCCAAATGAGGCACTCGCTCAATTAGCCCCTCATCTCTCAACTTATAGAATACATTCTTCATCGTATTCTCTGATCTGATACCAGTTAATTCCCTTGCTTGCCTATTCTGAATCATATCATTCTTATCTAAAAACTCTAGTACTGTTTGTTCAGGACTAGCTAAAGATGTATGTGGGATAATTACACGAACAAAATTTTCCTCTTCCATTATTTGCGGACTTTTTAGTCTCCACTCTTTCATCTTTTGAAATGCAGTATTTAAACCTTCTCCCATATCTTTGTTCGGTGCTTTATTATATCTGTTTAAGGTTCTTACTATTTTGGTGTTTCTTGAAAATCGAGAGTCCAGTATGTTTTCAACAGTTATGTAACCTGGGAGTCTTCCTGGACTAAGTACCTCTATTCGATCATTAAATAATTTTATTTGTACATCATCCGAAATTGAATAATCTCGATGAATTATTGCATTTGCAATAATTTCATGTACAGCCTCTGGTGGATAATTTACTGATTTCAATCCATCCACAGTCCAAATTTGGATTCCTGACATTATTTCTGCAACCTTCGCTACTGAATCATAGATTAAGTTGTATAGTGGTCCTTCTAGTGTATATGAATCTTTGAGATGATCTCTTTCTGGATTATCATCCCTTGTTTCATAACGAGCTATCTTAACAGCACACTTCCTTGGTAAGTTAGCCGAAGGATTATCACTAAATAGCAGAATCCCTGCAACTCTTGGATAAAAATCTTTTATATTTGTCAAATTTTCATTTACTACATAATCTAACGAATCAGATTTAGTGGGAATTTGTTCAAGAAAGTATTTTATGGCATTTGACTCTACTACTTTTTCTAGTTGAGTTGATTTAACCAACTCATCCTCATAGGAAGATGTTCCTTTTGCAAACGCGAGTTCTTGAATTTTTGATGGATCCTTAACCTGCATGGAGGATGCATTCGACCGAACATAAACACAATCATCAGAAGTTTTGTGGACTTGATTTCCTTTTTCAATTGTTAAAATTAATACCAATCCGTTCAATTTGACACACTTTAAAAAATTATACTTGAAGTTGATAGATGGAGATAAATTTATTAGGCTTTGAATAATACCATTAAAATCCTCCATATCACTTGCTCCATTCCAGCGTTTAAGAGCATCTTGCTCATCTGAATCATCCACAATACCAATAACAAGCTCCCCTCCATCTGAATTTGCAAATGCAACAGCATGTTTTTCTAACTTTCTCGGTTGAATTTCCAATGCTTTTTTATCATAAAAGTATCCCTCCTGCTTTTCACAATAAGCTATAGCTTCCTCGATAGAAATTTCCTTTGTTTTCATAAGCACTCCACCTTTAGCATCAAATAATATATTTACTCAATCAATAAAAAAAATAAAATTACCCATATACCGTATTTCAACATGAAAAGTGATGGGTAACATTCCCAATTCCCATGCTAGTTCCTCAACCCAATTTTTTCTCCGTTACTTATAATACGGTTCAGGTCATTGGAATTAAGGCAACTCATGTGAAAGAAGCTTTCTTCAAAGATACCTCACTCATGATAAGTTGCCTTAATAAGTTCCCCCTTATCAATAGTATGATCATAAGTATAGAGATGATCTTGATTGTTTTGGCATCTGCCAAAACGTCTTTTGGACTTCGAGTTCGGGTATCTATCAATATAGACTTTTCCATTACAAATTGGACAAATTCCATATTTTCTTACTGTATATACTTCTCCCTCATCCTCCTCCAAAACTACCGCCCCTTCCTTAACAACAATTCCTTTATCACGTAAGCTCTTGTAACTCTCAAAAGAACTGTAACTATAGTAGACTGATCCTACCGTTAGCATAAGGAATAGCGATATTACTGGTGAAGTCATAAAGTATTGTTGTATCGTAATGATACCTGATACTACAGAAATTACTGCGGAGATTTCAAACTTCTTTTTATACCCTTTTACACCACCTAAAACTCTTTGGTCGTAACGATCTGCATACTCAACCTCCCTTTTACTACTTTGAATATGCTTATTGATATATATTTTTTGCTGTGCACTGTTGCTCCCACCAATATTGATATTGTGATCTCCGAAATTTGCAATATTCATACTGAAGTCCTTATTACCCAAATGTTTAGAGCAATATGGGCACCATGTGAATTCATCTTTAACTTCTTTACCACATCCATCGCAGTTCATCATAAGGCCCTCTGTTGTTTTCTATAATATTTTTTAAGTCAACAAGCAATACACGATAGAACTACATAATATGCATAGATTTTTTCTCTGTATTCATTCTTTCAACTCTCGTCTCCATCTGACGAATACTAACTTTCGAATGCTCTCAGCAGTTCCATGAAAATATCACTTAAAATTTTCTAAAACATTTCAGACTTATCCATATTCTTGAACTCCGATATCCCTCATATATCCACTTATTATATCACATTATGGAAAATTATAGACGAATGCCCCGATTTTACTCATAAGAAAAAACCCGAAAACCAAAGGTCATAGAGCCGCGAAATCACACTATTCCAAGCCTTCTCAACAATTACACATGTTCCCATTTACATTATTTTTCGCCCTACTTATGATAAGGCTCCCCCCGATTTATCTTCACTGCCCGATAGATCTGTTCCACGAGCACAAGCCGCATCAGCTGGTGCGGCAGGGTCATGCGGCCGAAGCTGAGCTTCGACTGTGCGCGGCTCAGAACGGCTGGCGACAGCCCAACGGAACCGCCAATGACGAATACCACATGGCTCGTTCCATAGGTGCTGAGCTTGTCCAGATGCTCGGCCAGCTCCTCGCTAGACCAGAGCTTGCCGTCGATCGCTAAAGCCACGACATGCGCACCTGGCTTAATATGGGGCAGGATTCGCTCGCCCTCCCGCTCCTGCACCTGAAGCAGCTCCGCATCACTCATATTCTCGGGTGCCTTCTCATCCGGCACTTCAATCACTTGAAACTTCACAAAAGGAGCAAGCCGCTTGCTGTACTCCGCAATCCCCTGTACCAAATATTTTTCTTTTAATTTTCCTACGCCAACTATTTGTATAAACATTTATAGACCTCAATTCATTCATATTGCGGATTCCTTTGATCCCTATGACCACGTTATGAAGCAATATCCGCAGGCAGCCATCTTATCTTTCATCTATCTCATTATTATACGCAATACTGTACTTGCTAAGCTATGTGGTGCTGCGCTTTCATACTGCTTCAAATGCATAATAAAAAAGCCTTGCCCACACTAGAGGAATCATCTACCATCCTCTCGAGCAGCCAAAGCTCTCTTCATTCTCCTACATCTCCGTCGCATTCGATGGCAGCTTCCTTACACGCTCCAAATAACCGGTTACTTTTCGATCATCTTCTATCGGATACTCGAATCCCAGCTTATCCGCCACAAACAGCGCCGTTTCCCGGAATAGCCCACACATGGTGAACAACGCATTCCATACGCCATCATAAGTGCCATTCGGATAAGTAGCCATAAGCTTATTCCAAGCTTCGTCGGTCATATAGGTTTTCAGATATTTCCCACATTTCCCTACACTTAAGGAAAAGTCCGTTTCAATACCAACCTTCCAGCTCAGCATCTTCATCAGCATCGGACGAACGATCGAATGGAGATGCTCCTGTGCAAACAGTATTTCTTGACGCCATAAGCCCTTAGCCACATATGTACATACCCACCAGAATTCATTGCAGCAATCTGCGAAAATTGCAGCGGATGGCCGCTTTACCCAATAATCCTCATCCGTTGGAGGCGGAATTTCCGGCAAGGCCTGATCCTTATCCATCAGGATGACCGTAAGCTTATCGTCTTGAAGATATGTTTCCTTCTCCTCGATTGGAATCAGGATCATATCGATTCGATTGCCATCCTCGAACAGCATCAAGTACGAGAACCAGCGGCCGAGATCAGGCGGAAACATCGACATCGCTTCTGGCATCTGCATGATCAGCCGTTCCCCAAACACATCGATCCAGTGCGGATCCTGAATAAATGATTCCATATCCGTAACCAAGTACACGATATCATAGTCCTGAAACATATCCCTCGGCACATTCGGATTCGTTCGGGAGCCATTCATTCCGACAGCACGAACACGCTCGTCTTCTCTTGCAACGCGAAGCACCAGTTCCATCATCTCTTGCTTGCTTCTCATCCTTCCAACCTCCCCATGAATTCGAATCATTTGATAGATACTCTTTCAACATACACTAGAAGTGCCTTGTTTTTCAAAAGGAGGTGCGAGAACGAAGACAAAAGTAAGCCAATCTTACATGACCAATGGTCAATTAAAAAGCAAGAACCTATCCTTACGTTCTATCATAATCAGCTGTCTGACCGGTCTGATCTGTTTTTTATCCAAAGCTAACTATGTGCCTCTGCCTCATCTCCTTTTCACGTGACCCTATCCTCAACATTCCGAACATAAAACCATACATAAAAAAGCCCGTCCCATCACTCCAGTCCATAAGCAAGTGAATCTCCATCTTAACTAGAAGAAACTCCCTCACTATGAAAAGGAATAATGAAACGAGCTGCCAACCCTCATAAACCTATTCTAGGCTCTACACGTTCAATTTACTGATCGTAAGCCATAATTCATTATCATGTCTTCAACGCTCAATCAAACCATTGTCCAACCCATCGCCACAAATCACCGACGATCGGAATCAGGCCAAATCCGCTCTTTCCTATGGCGACAAGTCCAAGCACATACTCCCCAATGCTTACAATCCCTAGCGCCCATTGTCCAATTGCCACTGCCCCAATCGCCTTTGTTCCGATCGCTACGGCTCCAGCTGCCCAGTTGGCAATCGCAACCGCTCCTAGCGCAATCTCTCCCGCAATAGCGACTGCGCCTGCGGCTAAACCAGGACCTCCCGCAACAGCACCCAATGCAAGCCAGAGTCCAAAGGAGATGGCTCCAATGGAAATCAATCCGATACTAATCGCTCCCCCAGCGATTAACCCGATTGCAATATCGCCAAAGGCAATCAATCCAACGGCAACCTTCGGCTTCACAAGCCCCCGCTGTCTCGAATATCCCTTGTTGCTTCTTATACTGACAATAGGGAAGCCTTGCGCAGGCCACTGATAATCAATATCCTCTTGATCAGCCAATCGACCATCCCCAAAGTGCCGAGTGGCAAATTGAATGATTCGCTGCACCACGTTCATATTTATCTCCTCCACGATCCGTTTCCTAGCTCCCTTTATTGTACGTGCCTAGGCCTGTCCTTTACCTCCTCCTCTGAACGAATGTTATCTACATCTAGAGACCGATCTTTGTGAATTACCCATCATCAAGGAGCCGCTATCCACATGTGCATAACTTTATTTTTCACCATCCTATTAGATATCCACAAAAAAAGACTTCGACAAAGAAAAACAAGACTGCGGAACTTATCCACAGCCTTGTTCGTTCTACTCTGATTCACTTATACAACGAGGAATTGCGCTTCTTCTTGGCAATCCTTCATGCAGCACTTGATCGGACGCTCCCAATCGCTGAACTGCTGCTCATCGAGATTCACCACATCCGGCGCATCCTCATATTCATCTACAAACTTATCAATCGCAAGCTCAATATGTTCTTTGCATACTACGTACATGACGTTCCCTCTTTCTCATGCCCTTCTTGCTGTTATTGCATCGACTATACGTTTACTGTACCTGATGCGCGGATTTCCATCAAGTCCTTGACCGCCTTACTTCATTTATGCTCCATTACGACTCCGGCTTATCCGTTAAGGTAACCGATGAGGTCATTCTCTTCCCATCACGATAAAAGACAACCTCCATCGTCTCCCCAACCTTCTTCTCTTCGTACAAATACTTGCGAAGATCTAAAGTCGATGTCACATCGGTATCGTCCAGACGGACAATGACATCATTCAACTTAAGTCCGCCTGCCTCCGCAGGTCCCGTTGCCTCCAGAACAATCACCCCATGCTTAACGGTGGATGGCAGCTCTAGATCCTCACGCTGCTCATCGGTAATAGGAGCATACGGATTATCCAGATCGATCGTGTATACGCCGAGATAAGGGCGAACGATCTTGCCATGCTCCATAATCTGATCGACGATGGACATCACTTCATTGGTAGGAATCGCAAAGCCCAGCCCTTCAACACCCGTCGTCGCCACCTTCATCGTGTTGATGCCAATGACACGACCGCTTAAGTCTACAAGCGCACCGCCGCTGTTCCCTTCATTAATCGCAGCATCGGTCTGAATAACGAGCTGCTCCCAATCATATACGCCGTCCTGATTGAGGGATACGGGGATTTTACGGTTGGTGTAGCTGATGATGCCTGCTGTGAGGGAATCACCAAAGCCAAGTGGGTTGCCAATCGCGATAACAGTCTCTCCGCGCCGAAGCTTAGAGGAGTCGCCTATTTCCGCCACTTCCGTAATACCGGCACCATCCATGCGAAGCACAGCTATGTCGGTAATCTTATCTTTTCCCACAAGCTCGGCATTCTTCCGTGAACCATTGGCTAACACAATCTCAAGCAGATCCGCACCTTGAACCACATGCTCGTTGGTAATCACGTAAGCCTTTCCGTCCTCTTGCTTAAAAATAATGCCTGACCCAAGAGCTGCCTCCTCTGGGGTAGCCAATTTATCTGATGCATCCTTCTGTTTGTTCACGATACTAACGACCGTTGGGCTCACCTTGTCTGCTGCCTCGACAATTCGCTCATACGGATCGCCTGCAGCCTGTACGGACTCGCCCGACTCTGTCCATGGCAGAACAATGGCCAATGTAAGCAGAGAACTCAGCACTGCCGTTGCCGCTGCCACCAATACAATCGTCATTCCCCGTGACGATGAGAAGGGAAGCTTCCACCTCTGCCATTTGCGCCGCGGGACCTTTGCTTTGTTCAACCATTCCCGCTTATGCCGCTTCGGTACCTTAGGGGAGTAAAAATCATCCTCAAACAGACTCACCCGCTCCATCTCCTCTCAGCCCAGCAGAACGCCTAAGGTTCGGATCTTGTCATTTGACGTAAAAGATCCACCGTGCGCCATCTCATGCTGTAATGCCACTCTATCTCATCGCAAGCCTTTCATGACTTGGCGAAATCTATTTTTCTTCAATCGGAATGCAATATTGCCCATAGGATATACTAAATAATAATGCATATGTTGCTACTTGGACAGTCATGAACAGTCATAGATTTGAAATCTTTCACATATTCTATCATAAGAATGCTTAATAGAGTCCCATTTTCCTAGAATCAATGAGTAGAGGAGCTGTTAATGATGGAACGCATATCCCCAACTTGGGCTGAGATTGATTTAATTGGCAAGATTGCCGACCTGAAAAATGATCAATACCGCCTTACACTAGCCGTATCTACCCTAATGGAGCTTCTTGTTGAGAAGGGCGTCATTACGAAGGATGACATCTCCAGCAAAGCGTCTGAGCTCGATACCTTTATTCACTTAACGAATGAATTTTCGTCTTCTCCCGAACCGTATCCCATGGAGTAGGACGATCGTAATACGTATCACGAAGCTGAAGCTCCGTTTCCTTGAAGAAGTAGCCTCGATCCTCCATGGCGCCCTGCACGCTCATGCGAGCGAGGTCCACCTGATTATGCTCTCGGCTGAGATGAGCCAAGTAGACACGGCGGGTATTGCCGGTTGCCACGTCGCATAATGCATTACCCGCATCTTCATTGGATAAATGCCCAAGGTCGCCAAGGATCCGGCGCTTAATGTTCCATGGATAGCGCCCCATGCGAAGCATCTCGACATCATGATTCGATTCGAACACCATCACATTGGCATCCTGCAATTGGTCGCGCACTTTATCGCTGACATAGCCGAGGTCTGTTGCGACACTAAGCTTGGTGTCCCCTTCAAAGAAGTTATAGGCCACCGGCTCTGCAGCATCGTGGGATATGCCAAATGACTCTACTCGAAGGTCTCCAAAGTCCCTCGCCTCCCCTGTCTGCATCACAATGCGATGTTCCTCTGCTATATCACCAATATGCTTCTCAAGGGCTTCCCATGTCTTCTCATTTGCATAGATCGGAACCTGATGCTTTCTAGAGAAAGCACCAAGTCCTTTAATGTGATCGGAGTGCTCATGGGTGACCAGAATTCCATCGATCTGCGAACCTGACAGTCCTTGCTCCTCAAGCAATTGGTCGACTCGCTTGCAGCTTAAGCCGGCATCGATCATGAGGGTGGCATCCTCATTTTGAATCACCGTTGCGTTCCCCGTTGAACCGCTAGACAATACTGTAAATCGTAAACTCATGCTTCCTTCTCCTTCTCTCCCTGCACATGCTCCACCGAGCCGCTGATCGCATTGACATAATAGATGTCTCCGCTCTCCAGCATAATGCGCCATGTCGGTGATGCGACTTGCGTATCCGTATCGAACAGCTGACCGTGATAGCCAAGCTGAATATCCCGCACGATGGAACCGACCGGCAGATGATTCATAATAACGCTCCCCAAAGCCTGTGAAGCTGTGATAATCTTCTGATCCTCAAGCTCCCTCGATTCCTCTGCTTCCACGTATTGCTGCATGTATGCCGTAATCTTCTGATTCTCATAATACAGCTTCAGCTTGACTTCGAACAGGGGAAGCCCATTCGTTAATTGCTGATGAAGAACGAATACCCCATCCTCCGTAATCGCCATATCATGGCGATATTGCTCCAGATGATTAATCTCATCACCCAATGCATCGATAAAGTCCCGTTGGGACATATAGATATACTTGCTGTCCTCTGCTTCCTTAAGAGGAACGATCGCCTGCTGATTCTCAATCACCTTGTACGAAATGTCTCGGAGAGATGGCGTCTCCGATGGAATCTTAGCCATAATCTCGATCTTCTTCGCTTCCTTCATCTGCTTTGCGTCCTCAGACAGCGACGTCCAGTCCAACTGTGTCGTCAAACGATCCTGGACATCCTGCCACAGCTGATAGCCAAGCACGACATTAAGAAGCAAGAAGGCATAGATCAATACGCTCTTCGCCCGACTCCAATCCATCCAACACCATCCTCCCTTCTATTCCTGCTCATGGGTTGTGCCTAGCTCCTGATCCTGCTTATCCTCGGCATACAGCCTCAGCAGTTCTGACGTTCCGTCACGATAGGAGATCTGCCATACCGGAACGAGCTCAATTTTATCTTTTTTCAAAATAGGCTTATAGGCAGGGTCCAGTTCAACAATATCTGCAATCCGGTTCATTTCTTTTAATGTATTGATCAGAAGATCACCGCCTGCCAGCTGACGAAGCTCCTTATCAATCCCGTGCGAATCAAGCTGAACAAGTGAACGTTCAAAGTTCGTCACCATGCCCTGCTGCATCGTCACCTGCAAATAGCCGAATTGGAATTGGTTCGTGCTCACAATCGGGTACGAGCCCCAATACTGCTGGAAAATGAGCGTGTTCTGCTGATTGATCGTGCTGCCGATATCCGATATAAGGCTGCGGTTATCCAAAATCTCCGCTAGACGGTAGCTGCCGTTCCAGCCTCCACGCTGGTTCATAAAGCTGACGGCTGTCGCCACATCACTCGTCGGATCATTGCGGCCTTCACCCGGTGCAGTTGCATCCGAATAGGTCACCCAGCGCTGATCGCTATGGATCTGCAAGCCCCGCTTCCCGTCCGTATAGATCTTAGACCCATCCGTCTCCTGAATGATCTTCGTTAAGGTCGGGTCAAAGAACAAGCTGCTCTGCATCTGCTCAGGTGTATACAGGGTGTACGGCAGCGTGACGTTCACCATCTCATAGGGGTCGATCGGTACATAGAATGTATCGTTTACCAACTTGTACCGATACCAGGAACGTCCAAACTCCACATGCTGTCTTACGTCCTGCACCGTTAAGTCTGCGCCTGTCGACTCGTACACGTTATCTCCATCCGCTGTAAAGAAAAATACACGCGCTTCATTCGTTTCATCAGCGGCAAAGATCCAGATGCGCGAGATGCTCTCCGATTCAAAGGACGCACTCTCCTGGATCGGAAGAACCTTCTTTAACAGCTTCACTGGAATGGCCGTATTGTAGCGAAGCTCAATCCCTTCCCGCTCCTCACGTATCTTCTTCCAATCCATGGTGTGAACGGGCTTTGCCTGGAAGCCATCGTAGGAACGCCCTTCGAGTCGCTTCATCACGATGTTGAAGAAGGTCATGTTCGGATACATGACAGCATGCTCGTTATTGCCTAGATGAAGAATAAGCTGCTCGGGATAGACCAGATTCTCCACCTTCTCATCCGGTCCGGAAGGATTCGGCTTCAAGTACTCGCTTGAGGACCGCTCGACTGCATCAAATTTCGGCATGTTATAGGACAGAAAGAAGCTCTGAATCAAGCTTAAGGCGACAAGAAACGTCAGTACCCATGATTTTATACGCTCCATCATGCGCCAGCTTCACTTCCTTCCTGTGCAGTCTCTTCTCCAAGCAAGCCCTCTCCCCTAGCCGGAAGAGTAAAGGTCACACTCGTGCCTTCATTGAGCTCAGAGTCCATGACAATGCTGCCGCCATGGGCGAGAACCATTTCCCGGGCAATCGATAGACCGAGTCCCGTGCCGCCCATATTTCTTGAGCGGCCCTTATCGACACGATAGAATCGCTCGAAGATTCGCTCCAGATCCTTCTTCGGAATGCCGATACCGGTATCCTGAACGGTAATCGACACGAAGTGATGATCCTCCGTCAGCGCAGCGGTCAGCATTACACGGCCGCCCTCGCTGGTATATTTCAGGGCGTTGGACACCAAATTATCCAGCACCTGATCGATCTGATCCCGATCCATCAGTGCTTGTCCAACCCCTTCTTCCACATTGACATCCACCTTAATCTGCTTGCTCTGCATCTGGAAAGAGAAGCGGTCTACCACCTCATCCAGCAGCTCCGATACATCGATTGGCTTCATGCGAAGCTTGGCTTGCTTGGAATCTAGCCTGGAGAGGTGAAGCAGATCCGTAACGAGCCGAATCATGCGCTCCGTCTCATTGCGGATAACACCGACGAAGCGTCCGGCAAGCTGCTGCTCCTCAAGCGCTCCATCCTCGAGCGCCTCTGCATAGCTCTTAATTGTCGTAAGCGGCGTGCGGAGCTCATGGGATACATTCGCCACGAATTCCCGGCGAGACTGATCCAGCTTCTCCTGCTCCGTCACGTCCTGAAGGACGACGATCGTCCCTGTAATGCCTTCACCCCGGCGATGAATCGGGGTGAAGGTGACGCGCAGAATCGTCTCATGCGGCTCCGAGTCGCCCTCCGTATAGTGGAACGGAAGCAGCATCCAGTTTATCTTGTCCTGCATCCGCTCCTCCAGCTTCCAAGGCTCGACGCCAAGCAGATCCGCCATCTGCTTGTTCTCGCAATCCTGTGCCCGCTTGCCAAGCATTACGCTCGCCCGGCGGTTAATGAGGATAACGCGTCCATTCTCGTCTGCCGCGATAACACCGTCACTCATATTGGTGACGACTGAAGCAAGCTTCTCCTTTTCCTCCTCATTAACGCTAAGCGCCTCCTGCAAGCGCCTTGTCATGTCATTGAACGCTTCGCTCAGCTGGCCGATCTCATCATTGCCGAGCACAGGCACCTGGCCTTCGAAGTTCCCTTCGGCTACTCTCGTTGCCTGTCTCGTAATATTCTTGATCGGCTGGGTAATAGTGTGGGCAAGAATCACGCCCAGCAATGCCGTAAGTCCTAATGCAATGACCATCCCGGACAGGAAGATTTTATTGATGTCCTCAATGGTCGTATACAGATCCTTCATGGACGCGACGACATATATCGCTCCAACGATCTTGGTACCGGACGATATCGGCTTCGCAAGCACCTTTTTCCGTACATTTTCCTCGTCAATAATGACCTCTTCATTGTCTCGAATGCCTTGAAGCGCCCGGTTCACGACCATCTCGGTATTCTTGCGCCCAATATAATCCGAATGGGCTTGAACGGAAGTGATCAGCACCTTGCCTGTCGCATCCAAGATCTGAATCTCGACCCCATTCATGTTGAACAAGTTGCGAACGATCGCTTCCAAGTCTTCCAGCGAGCCTTCACTATCAATCTCTTCTTCACCCTTTAGCTTCTGCTCGGCATATGTTAATACAAAGTTTGCCGTCATCTGCAAGTCATTGGTGAAATTATTCGTCAAGGTATGCTTCATCGTGCTGACGAAGTATACCCCAATTAGCTGCATGGCGATTAAAATAAGCAGCACATAGATAATAATGAGCTTCGCTTGGATCGTGCGCAGAAAACGGTTGATCCAGGCTGTCATCATAGCCCTCCGCTTTTTGGATTCATCATGAGATATCCAAGTCCTCGGCGGGTAATAATATATTCAGGCTTGCTCGGATCATCCTCGATCTTCTCGCGAAGTCGGCGGATCGTAACGTCTACGGTCCGAACGTCGCCAAAGTACTCGTATCCCCATACCGCTTGAAGCAAATGCTCGCGAGTCATCACCTTGCCGCTATGGCGCACAAGATAATGCAGCAGCTCGAACTCGCGGTGGGTGAGATCAAGCGCCTCGCCATTTTTATATACGATATACATGTCTGTATCAATTAGCAGCTCATGCAGGCGTATGCCCTGCTTCTCTGGCGCTGAAGCCTCTTCCTCGCTCGTTGAAGCATGCTTCTGCTGGCGGCGCAAATGCGCCTTTACTCTTGCCAGCAGCTCTCTTGTACTGAAAGGCTTCGTGACGTAATCATCCGCTCCCATCTCAAGCCCCAGCACCTTGTCGAGCTCCGTATCCTTCGCGGTCAGCATAATAATCGGCATATGGAGATGCTGACGCACCTCACGACATACATCCATGCCGTCCTTCACTGGAAGCATCAGATCAAGCAGCATCAGATCCGGCTTCTCCTTAAGGGCAAGCTCCACCGCTGCGCCGCCGTCAAAGGCGCAAATCACTTCATAGCCTTCTTTTTCAAGATTGAATTTTAAAATATCTGCAATTGGTTGTTCATCGTCTACGACCAATATTTTGCCGAACATGAACTTCACCTCACTAAAGTTTCCATATATCTCTCTATTTTATCATACTTGTCTCGATATCCTGATAGTAAACGTTGGACACCTTCGCTGTCCAATCTTATCAACGGCCATACTCCTGCCATCTTTTTCGCCTATACTGCTTATATCTCTTCTATGATTGGATAACGTCACAATAAACCAAGTAAGCACAAAAAGAAGAACACAAAAAAGCAGGGGCTTTTGTTTCCCCTGCTCCATAAACGTTTATAAATATTTAAGTGGGTTCTGAATTACATCGTCTTTATGAATCTCAAAGTGAAGATGCGTTCCTGTAGAATCGCCGGTATTGCCCATCACTGCGATGGCCTGACCCTTTTCCACAATATCGCCGACATTCACGTCGATGGAATTCAAATGGCCATACAGCGTCTTGTAGCCGTTGCGATGATTAATAATGATCGTATTGCCATAGCCGTTTTTCACGCCGGCAAAGACTACGACGCCATCATCAGCAGCCATAATCGTCCGATCGGAGGAAACAAGGTCAATCCCTTTGTGCATCCGTCCCCAGCGCTCGCCAAAGCCGCTTGTCAGAGTCGCACCGCTCACAGGATAAGCAAAGGAGCCGGTACCTTCACCATTAACGACCTTTGTGCCTTGAATGACGATCTTCGACACTGCAGGTGTAATCACCTCTTGATCGATCCATTCTTCCTTCGTGAGATTGCCGTTATCCTTCGTAAGCTTGTACGTCATGCGCTTCATGCCCTGTTTGCCTTCGCGAACGACCTTCACTTCACCAGAACGCATGGAATCGTCATAGCGAATTTCCTTTTGCGGCTCTGTCACGAGAAACTCTGTATAAGTCTCAACCGTCTTCACGGTAAGAAGCGGCTTGCTCTCGGTTAGATTAAGCTTCTGCCCAATTTGCAGATACTGCTCCTGCACATCAGGATTATTCTTATAAATCGTCTCCATCGCTACGTTGTGCTCTTTCGCGATGGAATACACCGTATCACCCTTCTGGACGGTATATTCGAAGATCTTCTCCTTGCCCTTCGTCAGCATTTGCATCGCTTCTTCTTCCGTTAATACCTTGTTCGGATCGGTATCCTTCTCCGTCATGGCGACACGTTCACGCAGTGATACGGACTCTACTCGAGACATCACCTTGGTTGCGTTATTAGATCGAGTATTAGCCGACAGCGTCTTTACTTCTTTTCCTTTTTTCGTATCCGGATTATACAACTCCTGAACCTGCAAAAGCAGCTTGTCCGCGGTATCTTGGTCTTTTACAACTCCAACCACCAGATCATTAACCTTAAGCTCAACACCTTCAGCATAAGCAGGAATCATCGTCTCGAGCTTCTTCAGCGTCTCTTCGGTCTCTGGTACTTCCTTGAACTTAGCTGCATCCACCGTACGGATGACAGACGTATCAATCTTCATATGAACATTCGGGTATTTTTCATTCATGGCTTGAAGGCGCACTTCATAAAGCTTATTCAAGTCCTCTTGGCTGGAGACCGTACCAATCAACTGATCTCCTTTATATACTTCGAGATATTCTACGGTATTGGCATGTACATAAGCGTTACCGCCCCAAGCAGCCGCGGTAATGATGACGACTCCGCCAACGCTCATGAGAATCTGCTTGCGGGACTGCCGCACCCAGTGCATCGCCGATGCAGTGGCAGCCTTGCTACGCCAAGCAGAGAGCAGCTTATTCCAACGGTTGGAAGGCTGCGAATTCTTACCTTCTTCCTGAAGGTGCTCATCGGAACGTTCCATGTTTCTTCTCCTTTACCTATTACACTTCATTTGTGCATAAATATAATGATATCGATACATGTACAATGTTTGATTTATTAATATTTTGTTACCTTTTTTACTCTATCATAAGTCGTTTCTTCGATGCAACTATCACCCATTCGTGGAGATTCGACATATTAACGAACAATATTCTCCTTTTCCCTCCTTCATTATGCCCATAAACCTTTCCAATCACTAAAAAAATCCCTCCGATGTCATTCACTATCATGGAAGACAGCGATGACCATCAAAAAGGATTTTTATATGTAGGAGGTTCTACAAATGTTGCCGACAGCACAACAAATGAAGGACCATATGCAATGGATTGTATGAACATGCCCTCGATGATCGAAGAATCATTCTTAGGGCAGCTTTACGAAAAACGATTGAACTCTGAATCTTATTCATCACAAAGAGGTTGCGTTATCCCAGTCCAATTCCTTATAAAGCAGGGCTATACCCAGTTTAACCTTTTAGGGTAGTCTCGCTTTTCCCAAGAGTCCTTCTATCTTATGGCTCTGTCAGTTAGAGGGAGGTGTATCGGTTGAGACCGAAGAGTCCGTGCGATTCTCACTGAAATCAGGTGATGGTGTTTCATTGGAATCCGCTTCTCCTGAGTTGGTTCCAGCGTTTCGTTCTGTAGAGTCTGCCCCTCCTTCACCAATAGGAGTTCCCGCACCAGTCTCACCTGTACCGCTCGATCCCGTCAGCATATCTCGCATTTGCTTGTATTCCTCATCATTAAGATGCTTCGCTAAGATCTGCTCCACTTCTGTCAGCTCGCTTGATGTCAGCCCGTCCTCCATCAAGGTGGAGATGCGCTGCCAATCCTCCTGCGGCAGCTTTTTCATCAAGGCGCTAAAGATTTCATTCTTTTTATCCTGAGGAAGCTGGTCCTTATTCTTCGTCCATTCCTCTGGTGTCATGACAAGTTCATCATTTGAAGAGCCTTGTGCTGCTTGTTCATCTTCAGTCACGTTGCCCCATACCGGAAGTGAACCATCCTCGCCATCATCGGATGCCTCAACCTTGCCGCTGTTCTCCGTGCCTTTGTCAGGGGATAAAGAATCTGTGTTAGTCTTCGATGATTGGCCGCTGGGAGACTTGCCCTTTCCTGTGCCTAGCAGCGTGCTCCATAGATTCATAGCGGTGAGCGGTTCTCTCTCAATCGGAATATGAAATTGATCTAGTGCGCTTTGAATATATCGATCGACTACGATCGCAGTCGTTCCCATCGTCAGCATACTAGAAATGACAGCCGTGACCGATATGATCGCAACCGTCCTGCACATTTGGATTAACCATTTCATGCGGGTATGTCCCTCCTCTTGCCTGCGTATTTCACCCATCCATTCTATTTCCCATTATTGCCCGTTCTGCGAGATTCATGCACCGTCATAGAGTTCGTGATGCGCGCTATTAGAGCATCATAATACTGGAACACCACAGGCATCATTGACAGATGAATAGGGAGGGAGACCACATGATCGGAAGTTATCCTAAGAAAAGACTCATGCACTAGAAGTAAATCAATAAGATAGACAAAAAAAGCGCCCCATCTCTTAAAGAGATCAGACGCTTCCTTTTCATCTAAATATAAATAAGTTCAAAATTCCACAAAATCAACCGGCCTGCGGGTCATGCGCTCGTTCATAGCTTACGAACTTATTGAAGTTTTTCAAGAACACAAGCTCAACCGTGCCAACCGGACCATTACGCTGCTTCGCGATAATAATCTCAATGATGTTCTTCTTCTCGGATTCCTTATCGTAGTAGTCATCCCGGTAAAGGAAGGCTACGATATCGGCATCCTGCTCGATCGAACCGGATTCCCGAAGGTCAGACATCATCGGGCGCTTGTCTTGACGCTGCTCTACCCCCCGGCTTAGCTGGGACAGGGCAATAACAGGAACCTCAAGCTCACGCGCAATCTGCTTCAGCGTACGAGAAATCTCCGAGACCTCCTGCTGACGGCTCTCTCCAGCCTTGCCGCGTCCATGAATGAGCTGCAAGTAATCGATGAGAATCATGCCGAGGCCACGTTCCTTTTTCAAGCGGCGGCACTTCGCACGGATATCCGCCACCGTAACGCCTGGCGTATCATCGATATAGATCTCCGCTTCCGATAAGGAAGCGATGGACATCGTTAGCTTCTCCCAATCGTCATCCTCAAGGGAGCCTGTACGAAGCCTTGTCGCATCTACATTGGACTCTGCACAAATCATACGCTGAACAAGCTGCGCAGCACTCATCTCAAGACTAAAGATCGCAACCGTTTCTTTCGCGCGAACGCCAACATTCTGTGCGATGTTGAGGGCGAACGCCGTCTTACCAACGGAAGGACGGGCTGCAACAATGATAAGGTCGCTTCGCTGGAAGCCGGCGGTCATCTTATCAAGATCATGGAAGCCAGATGGAATCCCTGTCGTTCCGCCTTGATTCTCGTTGAGATGCTCCACCTTTTCATATACTTCCATCAAGACATCTTTAATCGCAATAAAGCCGCTTGATGAACGTTGGTTGGAGATCTCAAGAATTTTTCGCTCCGCATCGCTTAGTAGGGCACCGACATCATCGTCACCCGCATAGCTTTCCGTTACGATCTGAGTCGCAGTGCGGATCAGGCGTCGGAGCATGGATTTCTCTTCAATGATTTGAGCGTAGTAATCCACGTTTGCGGCCGTAGGCACCGCATTCGCAAGTCTTGCGAGGTAAGAGACACCGCCAACCTCATCCAGCAGCTTCTTATCCTGAAGATGAGACGTCAGCGTAATCAGGTCAATCGGTTGATTCTCCTCATTAAGCTCAATCATCGCCTCGAAGATATGCTGATGGCCAGGAAGATAGAAGTCCTCGACCTGAACCCGCTCCATCGCCGTAATCAGTGCTTCCGATTGCAGCAGAATCGCACCGAGAACGGCCTGCTCGGCTTCTTGGTTCTGAGGGGGAATACGATCGACAAATGCCTCGTTCATCTTACTCCTCCGTTACATGAACCTTCAGTGTACCGCGCACGTCAGGATGAAGCTTTACTTCTACATTTGTATAGCCAAGCGAGCGAATCGGCTCATTCAGCTCGATCTTGCGCTTGTCGATCTTCATGCCGATCTTCGCAAGTGCTTCTGCGATCTGCTTCGATGTCACGGCACCGAACAATCTGCCGCCTTCGCCAGCCTTCGTCTTCACTTCCACTGTTGTTTCGCCTAGCTTAGCTGCGAGCTTTTCAGCATCAAGCTTCTCTTGCTCTTTCTTCTTCTCTTCCGACTTCTTCTGCTGCTCCAAAGTCTTCATATTGCCCTCTGTAGCCGGGCGAGCAAGACCATTTTTAATCAAAAAGTTATTTCCATATCCTTCGGATACTTCTTTTATTTGTCCTTTTTTTCCTTGTCCTTTAACATCCTGCAAAAAGATGACTTTCATTCGAATAACCCCTCTTCTGCATCTATTTCGGCAAGCACCTGCTTCAGCTTCGTCTCCGCCTCTTCCAATGTCGTTGGAAGCTGTACGGCGGCATTCGTCAAATGACCGCCTCCACCGAGGCGCTCCATAATGACTTGAACATTGATCTGTCCTAGTGAGCGGGCGCTAATCCCGATATTTCCGTCTGGTCGCTCACTAATCACGAACGAAGCCAGCACGCCTGTCATATTTAACAGCGTATCAGCTACCTGAGCAATGAGCAACTGTGAAAATTTACGTCCTGGCTCCGTCACGGCTATGGCAATGTGGTCATACACCATTTCTGTATGTCTTATGACCTCTGCCTTCTGTATATACTCCTCCAGATCTTCCTTAAGCATCTTCTGAACGATCGCAGGGTCTGCGCCGTGACGACGCAGGAAGCTTGCTGCATCGAACGTTCTAGAGCCCGTACGTAGCGTAAAGTGCTTCGTATCAACGGTTATCCCTGCAAGCATGCAGGTCGATTCCAGAACGCTTAGCTGTGTACGCGTATGAATATACTGCAGGAGCTCTGTTACAAGCTCGCATGCAGATGAAGCATATGGCTCTAGATAAACGAGCACCGCGTCCGAAATGAATTCCTCGCCTCGGCGATGGTGATCGATAATAACCTTGCGATTACTCGCCTGCAGGAGGCGTGGCTCTTCAACAAGCGAAGCCTTGTGCGTATCCACAACGACCACCAGGCTGTCCTCAGTCACCATCTCAAGCGCCTCGTTGCGGCTAATAAATCGTGACCAAAGCAGTTCATCCTTCTTCAGCATCGCCACCAGGCGATCAATGGATGGATTGCTCTCCTCCAGTACGATATAAGCCTCTACTTCAAGCAGCCGGCACGCATGCAGCACGCCGATGGCAGCTCCGACGCTGTCTGTATCAGGCGTGCGGTGACCCATAATGAATACCGCGTCACTTTGCTGTATAAAGTTGCGCAGGGCATGGGCAATGACGCGCGCGCGAACTCGCGTGCGTTTTTCCACCGCATTCGATTTGCCTCCATAGAAGGACAATCGCTGCCCTACTCGAACGGCCACCTGGTCACCGCCGCGTCCAAGCGCGATATCTAAGCTTGCCTGCGAGAGCTGACCAAGCTCCATGACCGAGTCGGCTTCAGCGGCAAATCCCATACTAAGCGTCACCGGAAGCTTATTATCCATCGTCATCTCCCGGATCTCATCCAAGATGACAAATCGGTCCTGTTCCAGCTTGCGAAGCGTTTCCGCATGCATCACCATGAATTGGCGCTCAGAAGATAGGCGCTTCATTAAGATTCCATTCTCGCTCGCCCATACGGTTAAGTGCGAAGTCGCCTTCGCAAGCAGCGCAGCTCTCTGCTGATCATCAAGCCCCTGCATCGACTCCTCAAGGTTGTCGAGAACGACGATGCCTACCGCGAGCCTTTCATCTTCATAACGCTGCTTCACAGAAACCATCTCCGTGACGTCCATGAAGATGATCAGTCTTTCTTCATAATCCAGGTTAGCTTGAATGGTACGCTCTCCAAAAGAAAGCTGGATGGATTCCGGACGATCCTTGCCTGCTGCGAGTAATGAAGGAAAAAGTGCATTGACCTTCTCGCCCAGCAATCGTTCCTGACCAAGCAGCTCCATTAAATACTGATTGTGCCATTCGACCTTCCCCTGGTCGCTATACAGCAGAATCCCATAGGGGAGATCAAGCAAAGCCTCTTCTCCTGCCCGCTTCACCCGAAGGCCAAGCGTGGTCAGGTATGATTCGAGCTCCTTGCGAAAGTTGCGCTCCGCTGACAGAGCAATCCCAATCAGCACAATGAGCGCAACGACACCAAGCAAGCCTAACATCCAATTGTAGAAGGATAGCACGATGGTAAGCAGCAATATGGCAACAAGCATCCACATCGTGTGCTTGGCATACCATCGATGAAACCATGATTTTGGCATAGATCAATCACCCTATTGTTTTGGTCTTGATACCACTTGCCGAAGCGGAAACGCGAGATCAATAATTCCGATAATACGCACCAATCCGTATAACAGCGGAATGAAGATCACGGCAATCGTAATGAGTACCGGAAACGCTCTGTTCCAACGCTTAAAGTCAGCAAGGAAGAACACGAAGGAAATCCCCTGCACGATAAAGGCAAGCTGTAGAAGCGGCGACAGATTAAGCAAAATAATGGTGAGGAAGTTTGGTTCCGTATTGCCGGACATCACCAGTTCCATAATGATTACAATCAAGTAATACCATAAAAGCGATTTTGGCAGCATCCAATGCTTGATTGGACGCATCCGGTTTACATCTACACCTTGCGCTGTCAACAATCTTCGGCTGATTGCATAGGTCACGGTACCCATGTATAGAGCACTCATAATCAGCATAACAGGTAGCATCAAGTTCATTTGCTTGATCACAAGATCAATCATATCCATATTGAAGCCAGCTGGTATCGCTGATTCAAGAGAAGCAAGGCTTGCATCGACCTGGGTTCGTAGATATTCTGCAAAGTTAAAGTTGAATGCAACTTTGGCGAAGGCGAGCAGCAGAATCGATTCTATGAGGAATGTGAGGGTTCCTGCAGCAAACACATTCCAAGCTGGACGCTTGCGTTTAAATGAGATCCCGATGACGATCGCCGGGATGATAAAGTATAGTGATGCCAGCACCACGACCGATCCAACGGGGCCCATCAGCAAAAAGACGATGGCAAGCAGCGCCACCACATGAATGGCGGCCGCCCCAATAGAGAGCGTTGTGAACAAAATGACAAAGGGAACCGCCAAAAAGCTCATCGTCAAGATCTGGACGGGGTTGCCTATGGAAAGCAATAGTACAAGCGCGACTAGCGCCCATACTAACGATGTCCACTTTCTATTCAATATTTTCACCTCTTGCGTAAGTGTTCTTCGAGCATGGATAAATCCTGATACCAGTCTTCGAGCTGGTGTCCTTCCCGCTTGGATTGATGGAGTTTGTCTAGAATGCTGTTATCGAGATCTCGAAAGGATATTCCAACCCGTCGACCTAATATGTAACTGCTCACAATAAGGCTTGCTAGGCTATCCTGCACCTTACTTGCGCTGCCCTGCCACAAAGCCTTGAACAACTTCGCAACATAGTCCGCTACCTCGGTCTTCAACCATTCCACAACCTTGGCATGCTTCGCTACATCTGTCTCTTTTGGCATACTAGCTCCTACACATCCTTCCGTGAGAGCATTATTCCTATTATACCATAATTACATGGCATCCATCGCTTTGGTAACGAACTGCTCGCAGTACTCAATGATTTGACTGCGTCTTACAATACCGATGAAACGCTGACGATCATCGACAACTGGAACAAAGTTTTGCACCTTAGCCAGATTGATGAGATCCTCCATATTGGAGTCAATGGATACTGGCTTGATATTTTTATTTAAAGGTACATCCTTTAGTACAATTTTGTTTGCATTCTCAAAGGTAATCTTTCCTTCTGAATTCTTCATATACCACAGCAAATCGCCTTCGGTTACTGTGCCCACATATTCCCCCGTATCATTAATGATGGGTACAGCTGTGTAGCGATGATATTCCATTCGCTCAAGCGTCTGTCGAAGTGTCGCCTGTTCACTAACTGTTACCACTTCAACCTTTGGCAACAAGAAAAACGCGATGTTCATTACCAAGCTCCCTCCCATTAGCAGCTCCCTTCTGGTCTAGAAGGTTCTAACAATAACTTAACACATTTTATGCATCTAAAACAAAAGTCAGCCGCATCTTTATGCGACTGACTTCCTGCTTATTCTTCTCCCTCATACTTACGCGGAGACATCAAAGATGTTGATGGCGTATCTTCATTCATCCAGTTTTGAATCAATTCATTAATATAGGATAAGTCCTCTTCTTCTGGAGCATAATACCAGATGCCGTCAATACGCTCACCCTCGCCATGAAGCATATAACTGCTAATCTCAGGAGCTGTATCATTCTGGAACATTTGCTTCGCCAGATCAATCATGTACTTCGGCTTCATGTCTGTCGTGAAGTTTTGACCTGCAATCGTGAGCAGCTCTGGTATCTTCGTAATCTTATCCAGCTCGATCATGCGATCCATGACGGCCTTCAAGAAGATGCGATGACGCATCGTACGGTTCATATCGGAGTCCTCGCGGTAACGTACATACCATAGTGCCTCCTGCCCGTTGTAGATCGGCTTGTTCGCTTCGATGGTGAACTTCTCATGGTTGGGATCCTTATTTACGATATCCTCTGTAATCGGCAGCTTCACGCCACCAAGCTCGTCCACTACATCCTTTAGTCCTTCAAAGTTAATGCTTGCGTAGTGGCTGACCTCACTGTCGAACAGATTCGATACCGTATCCATGCTCATCTTGGCACCGCCGGTTTCTTTATCCTTTGCCGTACCAAATGCATAAGCGTGGTTAATCTTGTCTGATGTTCCATGTCCGACAATCTCGGTATACGTATCACGCGGGATGGATACCATCAATACTTTGTTGTCCTTTGGACGCACAACCGTATAGATAAGCGTATCGGAGCGACCAATCTCATGCTCGCGCTGGTCTACACCAAGCAGCAGCACAGAAAACGGCTCTGTTATTTTACGTGTTACTTCAGGCTTGTCCTGTATGGGCTTGTAGGATGGATCGAGCTTCTCCTGAACCGTATCCGACAAGAAAAGGTCAAAGGCCAGAATCGCAAGATCCTTGCGGAAGAAATAGCCCCCGATTCCTAGTACGAAGACGATTGTGAGAATAATCCACCATTTTTTCGTCTTTTTCACCTTTTTGCGTTTAGGTGTATGATTCATATGATTCACTTCTTCCCCTAATGATAATTACAACGACATCATCAACAATCCTGTTTCCTATGTGGTATGGCCATCATTTTTATACACATCAATAAACAATTCGTGTTTCGCGTTCACTTCAGCGACGAACACATCTTTCTCCTGCAGTCCCCGTTTGTTGAGCTCGCGTCTTAGCCATTCGGCATCTTTTTCTATTTGCTCAAGCTCCTTCTCTAATATCTCACCATCCATCAATACAATGATCGGTTCATGCTGGCCGGCAAGCTCTTCCCTCATTTTGCTTAAGGTTAAGGGCTGATGCTCATGCTTGAGCAGAACATTAATGTCGCCAGTCGGCTCCATGATGGCAAATTCCACATCTGATAATTGAAAAGCATTATGATTGCGTAGCTGTGTCATCAGCTCATCAATAGTTAAGCGCTCCTTGCGCATATTATGTTCCAAGAGCCGCCCCTTCTTTATAATGACGGTTCCCTTGCTGTCCATGAGATCTCGGAATCGCTTGCTCTTCAACTGCGCCCAGGCCAAGGCGAAGGAAGTCAGCACCCAGACCATCAATGGAACAAATCCAGTCATCCAATCATCGATGGGACTTTGCGCGATGGTGGCAATCATGCTTCCCAGCGTCAATCCCGTCATATATTCAAATAAGGATAACTGGGATACTTGCCGTTTGCCTAGGAACTTCGTCATGAATAACAAGAGCGCCATGGCAAACCAGGTCTTTGCGACTAACACCATCAATTCATTCATGGCTCCTCCTCCTACATGTGTAGGATGAGCAAACCATAGTCATTTTATCTGTAGGACTCGTCTGACAGGGTTGTGAGATCTAGGAACAAAGATACTTGTTTATTTTACAAGGAATGATCGAAAAAATAAAACTACAAAATGTCATATGTAAATATTTAGGCGTGGAATCCTGATTTTTTAGGCTTAATTTCAATTATTTTGCATATAAAAAAGCAGCCAAGATTGCTCTTGACTGCTTCTCTATATAAACCTTACTCCGTAGTGTAAGGTAACAATGCAACTTGACGGGAACGTTTGATTGCAATCGTCAACATGCGTTGATATTTTGCACTTGTACCAGTCACACGACGTGGCAAGATTTTGCCGCGCTCGCTGATGAATTTTTTCAACAAATCAATATCTTTGTAGTCGATATGTTGAATTTTGTTCGCTGTGAAGTAACAAACTTTACGACGCTTATTACGTCCACGACGACCGTTGAATTTACGCTCGCTGCGCTCAGAACCTTCTTGTCTTACGCTCATTGTGTTCAACTCCTTTGTTTAAAAATCCCGTTTTCTAAGCAAGCTGCTTAGAATGGCAAATCATCATCCGATATATCAATCGGCTTGCCGTCGTCTGAGAACGGATCCGCTGATGGTCCGCGAGAATAGCCAGAGTTATTGCTGCGTGCGTTGGAGTTTCCGGATGGTGCACTATAGCTAGGTCCACCGCCGCCACCCATATCGTCACGATAGCCTCCGCTATCACGATTGGATTCCAAGAAACGAACATTATCGGCAATAACTTCAGTCACGTATACACGACGACCTTCGTTATTCTCATAATTCCGTACTTGAATACGCCCTTCCACAGCTGTCAGACGACCTTTGCGCAAATAATTGGCACATGTCTCTGCTAACTGTCTCCAGGTGACAACTGGAATGAAATCCGCCTCACGCTCTCCGCCTTGGCTGGAGAACGGTCTGTCCACTGCGAGGGTAAATTGCGTTACCGCAACACCTGCCGGAGTATAGCGTAGTTCAGGGTCCTTTGTCAGACGACCAATCAAGATCACGCGATTTAACATCGTATCCCTCCTTCGACAACTGCATTACAAATCATGGATGGCATTAAGCCACATCGTTTACGACGAGATGACGAATGACTTCATCAGCGATTTTGAGCTGACGGTCAACTTCCGCTACAACAGCTGGTTCTGCTGTGAAGTTTACCAACACATAGATACCATCACGGAATTTCTTGATCTCGTACGCAAGACGGCGTTTACCCATCACATCATGCTTTGTAATTTCACCGCCGTTAGAGATGACGCCTTGGAACTTCTCAACAGTAGCTGTAACCACATCCTGCTCCAAGTCTGGACGAAGAATGTACATCAATTCGTACTTGCGCATATCTTTCACCTCCCTATGGACATTGGCCCTTGATCTTAAGTCAAGAGCAAGGAGCACGAGCCTACAAACTCGCACTAAAATAATATAACAAAACTTGACGCAAGAAGCAACTAAAAGCCATTTCCACGTTCTAAATGACAATCGTTGTTACTTATAGAGAGGGCGTGCGATACACACACTACTCTTTGCAAGTCCAATACAGCTCTCGACAGGAGGTAACCACCATGGGTGAACGTACGGAATACAATCCAGGCGACCGCGCTCCCAATGATGCGATCTACATGGAGGTAGGCGAAGCAAGCTTCCACACCGAAATTCAGAATCCGAAGCAAATTAAGCTGAAAAAAGGCGAGCGATTCCCTGAGACGACAAATAAGGATCGCAAGTGGAAGAAAAAATCCCACGCGCTGACACATTAAATTTTTTCACACGGCATGTATAAAAGCTCTTATCGATAACCATAATAATGACTGACGGTGCAAGCGAGGTGTCGTTCCATTGAACAGTGGAGTGTTTGTACCAAGTGAGGTTGACTAACAGAATCTTAGAACATGAAGAGAAGCGAGGGGTTGTGCTAAAGACAAGTTTGTCTAAACACACGCATTCATGGCTATTAGCTCATGAAGAAGATCCAAGCTATTCAGAATGCGATAAGGAAAAGTTGTCAGAATAACGCACCGTCAACCAGAAAAAGACCTCGTCTATGGCGAGGTCTTTTCATGATTTACATCTTCTGTTGATCCTCATAATGGGTCTTAGGTACGCTTAACATCCGAATTAGCCCGCTCCCCGCAATAAAGAAGACAACGGCTCCGCTTCCTGATAGCAGCCAATCCTGCTCTGTAGCATGAATCATGCTGAATTGAAAGGAAACAAATGTAATAACCGATAGCAAACCGATATATATCGCTTTATGTCTCGATTCTTCACGATCTAGCATTTGGGTGTAGACAGGCATGGATAACAATAAAGCTGCAATAAGCGTCGCAGATGCAGCATAGACGAACACCTGACCAACCCAGGTCCAATTAGGCGCGATCAAAGGAATTTCCTTGGAGACAAAAGCAAACAATAGCCCGAGCACCAGCAAAAACAAATTCCATTTCATCATTTCACACCTTCTTTCATCCAACCG
This sequence comes from Paenibacillus sp. 1001270B_150601_E10, assembly GCF_015558675.1. GTDB lineage: Bacteria > Bacillota > Bacilli > Paenibacillales > Paenibacillaceae > Paenibacillus_B. The sequence goes on from NZ_JADMOL010000003.1 coordinate 565,306, forward strand.
TAACCGGCTTGAAGGAAGTCTATATGGTATTCCTATGCAATCCCGTTACCTACGGTTCCCTCTCCTTGACGGTTTTGAAAAATAAATGACTTAACACTAACATCCAAGTACACGAGTTCTTTTCTTTAACTGAGAGTTCCGACATTAGAACGTAAAGAAATGACATCTATAGTTGATAAACTGCGTATTACCTATTATTCCCTAATAGAGAGGATTGATAACGTGAGAATTGAGGATGCAATTCAGGAGCGATTCAAATGTTCAAAATGCGGTGGTCATACGTGTCATACGAAAGAGGTGGCCATGACAGGGACAGGACTTAGCAAGCTGCTTGATATTCAGCACAATCATTATTTATTTGTCTCATGTGGAACCTGCGGCTATGTTGAAATATATAATCCAAAGATTTTAGAAGGCAAATCAAGAGGACAGCTTGGAACGGTATTGGATATATTATTTGGGTAGAAGATCGGGCTTTGAATAAAAAATACCTCTTACCTAGTTGGTAAGAGGCATTCTTATGTATAACGAAAGTTAAAGTTAAATGGTGGCGGAAAGGGTGGGATTCGAACCCACGCACGCCTCGCGACGCCTAGTTGATTTCGAGTCAACCCCCTTGGACCACTTGGGTACCTTTCCACAGCATAACTGATTGTAGCATATCTGTAAGCGGGATGCAATAGGACAACTTCCTCTTTAGTGGAAATGTTGTCCTGTTTTTTTTCATGTAATTTTCTCTCCAAATAAACAAGAAAAAAGCAGCCTAAGGGCTAATAACACCTTAAGCTGCTCTTATTTTATCGCATTGGTGATGCATTGGCTTACTCTGAAGATGAAGAAGTGGATCGCAGCACCTTTTTCATACTTTTTTCGAACTTGGCTCGCGGCAGAAGCACGCTGTGCTTGCAGCCTACACATTTGATCCGAATATCCATCCCCATGCGAATAATCTCCATCTCATTGGTTCCACAAGGATGGGGCTTCTTCATCATGACGATGTCCCCTAATTGAAAGCTTTTAGACTCCACCTGCTTTGCCTCCTTCATCACGCTGGAATGTAACCAAGCGAGGATATGGAATTTCTATATGATGCTCATCAAATGCCTTTTTAAGCTCTAGCTTAATCTTACGCCCTACACCAGCCTGTGTATAGGGTTTGCACTCCGCTGTTACTCGGATAATAATCTCTGAAGCCCCCATATTCTGAATGCCCAACACAGATGGCTCACTTACGACATCCGCACATCGTTCAGGCAGCTTTGCTAAAGTCTGCTCAATCACGGACGTTACTCTCTCCACATCCTCTTCATAGGAGACCGACATGTCCACAACCGCAATCGAATTGTTCAATGAAAAATTGGTCACTTCATTAATGGCACCATTCGGAATAATATGGACCTCTCCTGTCCAGCTGTGAATTCGCGTTGATCGAAGTCCGATCATCTCCACCGTTCCAAGAGATTGTCCCACCTGAATGACATCCCCGACCGCAAACTGATCTTCAAAGACGATAAAGAAGCCTGTCATGACGTCTTTAACTAGACTCTGTGCACCAAAACCAATCGCCAACCCGACAACCCCCGCACCTGCAATAAGCGGTGCCAAATTAATATGGAATATCGATAGGACGACAAGAATCATAATAAAGTTCATGGAAAGGGAGACAATGTTCTTTAGAAGCTTCCCTACTGTTACGAGTCTCCGCGGGTTCATGTTGACCCTCTTATGCTCTTTCGCAGCCATCGTACGATTGATCATGCCGTGGATCACTCGAATAAGAATACGAGTAACAACAACAATCAAGATGATCTTGATCGCATTTAGCAAGAACATCTCCCATGTATTGGAGTCCGTCAACCAATCCCACATGCTATTTTTCCATTTTTCAAATACCGTAAGTGTTTGTTCTATCGATTCTTCAGTAGAAGGTTCTGTCGCTAAAAACATTAAGAATCCTCTCCTCCATTTCCTGTCCAAATACATCTATATGTATCCTTCGCCCATTGAAATAATCCCCGAATGACAACATTCTCATGGATAATGAGCTGCTTCACCTCTTCAAGTAACGATTCATCAAAGCGAATGGACAATGCACAGCCTGCCGTAATTTCCTTCGGTGTTGGAAAGGTATCGATCTCCATATCCATGTACTCCATCAGCATTTCTGCTCGGAGAGCCTGCTGCGTAGAGTCAAAAGACATCACGACTCCTGGATCTTTCTCTATGTCGTTCATGATTCCTCTTCCTTGCCTCCCACTGCTAGAGTATCGATAGACGGTTGATGGTTTTCCTCTACTACATGAACAAAAGATCCTCAAGATATCTGTAGTCTGATCCCTTCTTTAACTGAATATGAATGAAGCGGAGAGGTTCAAACAACAGCTTACGCAATCTCTTATTAAGGTCTTTTAGCTCTTTCTTCTTCATCTATCATTCTTTCGTCCACCTGTATAGCAAAGTGCTCCAAACGTATAAAACTACCCCTAAATTCATATACTAAATAATACCATGAATATCGAAACGGAGGCTTGCTCATGCTGTCATTCCCATTATTTCGACCTTCTCCTGATCCAAACCCAGTTCCTGCTAAGATTGCACATGACCATCCAGATGCTGAGCTTTTGATTCTAAAAGCATTAGGCGATCACTTGCAGCTTTGCAAAGAACAGGCCCCGATAACCGTTGTATGCATAGGCACCGATCGATCCACAGGAGATTGCCTTGGGCCGCTCGTTGGCAGCCGCTTGGCGAAGTATAACAGCAATGAGTATATCACACTTGGAACGCTTCATCAGCCTGTCCATGCGATGAATCTCCAAGATACCTTACAAGAGCTAAAACATAACTATCCAAATGCCTTCACCATTGCGATTGATGCCTGCTTAGGCCAAAGCAGCAGTGTGGGGCATATTCAAATTCAAGCCGGACCTGTCCACCCTGGAGCAGGTGTAAATAAACAATTACCTCCGGTCGGCGATATGCATGTTACGGGCATCGTCAACATCGGAGGCTTTATGGAATACTTTGTGCTGCAGAATACGCGTCTGCATCTTGTTATGAATATGGCGGATAAAATTGCGGAGTGCTTGCACGTGGCACTTACCCAACCACGTCTCAGCTAATTTTCTTTCGGAAGATGAGCTTGAACTTTAGAGATGGCAGTCTCTAACGAACGCTGTTCCTCTGGAGACAATGTATATTGGGATTGCCCCTTCTCTACTGGCTTAGCATAAACATACGTATGTTCACGACCATGAATCCCTGTTAATACGATTCCATCATGGTCATCATTGATTAGAGCGAGGGAAAAGCTCAAATTATTGCCATACTCGCCAAAGGCATTGTAACGCTCAATACCAAGGTGAGCCGCATGCTCATGCACGCGTTGAAGCAGCTGTTTCATTTGTACCGCATGCTTCTCCTGCACCACATGCATCGATTCTAGATCCAAATTCATTTGCATGAGCAGTTCTTCTAAATTCTGAACCCCAGTTCCATTCATCATGCCTTCATAACGTCGTCTCATCTTGCTTAGCTTTACACTTTGCACAATAACAAGGATAAGTAAAAGTACAGACAAGCATGCTGTGCCAACAATTAAATAAGGCAGCCATTCTTTGATCATTTCATTCATCGAAGTCAATCTCCTGCTTCCAATATGAAGTTAACCTTTCTTGCTTATGTGCTCTATAGCTTCCAATACATCATCCACTTGCTGCTCCGTTGTATTCCAGCCGACGCTCACACGTACAGCCCCTTCTTTCAAGGTCCCAGCGGTACGATGTGCAAGCGGAGAACAATGATACCCCGCTCTAACCGCTATCCCATACTCCCGATCCAAGCGGAACGCACATGCCGCCGCATCCATATGCTCTGAATGGAACGAAACGATCCCTGTACGCGCTTGTCCGATTTCTGGCCCGAGCCAGCGAATGCCTTTTATCCCCTGCAAGCCACAAAGAATACGCTGCGTAAGCGCCCATTCCTTAGTATAAAAGTTCTCGACCGTTTCATGCAGAAGGAATCTGACGCCTGCTTCCAGCCCAGCAATTCCAATGGTATTCGGGGTTCCTGCCTCATAGCAATCTGGTCTCGTCGTCGGGTGGTAAACCGAATCGGAGTGGCTTCCAGTTCCTCCTTGCATGAGAGGTCTTAATTCCAATTCCGGGTGAATATATAATCCTCCGGTTCCGGAAGGACCAAGAAGCCCTTTATGACCAGGGAAAGCCAACATATCCACTTCCATCTGCTCCACATCAATGGGAAGCAAGCCTGCCGATTGGGCGGCATCGACCAGAACTTTTGCTCCTTTGTCATGAGCGAGCTTGGTGATCTGATCAACAGGAAGAATAGAACCCAGTACATTCGAGCTATGATTGCAAACAACAAGACGTGTACGAGGAGTAAAAGCCTTCTCCAGCACATCCAAATCCAATCGCCCGGATTCATCTGTCTCTATTACGGTTACCGTGATATTTTTCTCTATTTTCAACGATTCTAAGGGTCGACTTACCGAATTGTGCTCTACAGAGGTGGTAATAATATGGTCACCTGCTTCAATAAAGCCATGAAGTGCGGTGTTGAGAGCCATCGTTGTATTTAACATAAAAGCGATATCCATCGGATTCCGAACATGAAACAATTCTGCCAGAGCCATTCGAGCTCTCATCAGTCGTTTGCCGGCTCGTACCGCCATCGTATGTCCCCCGCGCCCGGGATTGGCGCCTTCCTCACGCATCGCTTTTTCCATGGCACCCCATACAGGATCTGGCTTTGGCCAAGATGTCGCAGCATGATCCATATAAAGAATCGGTTGATCACTCTTCACCACTATACCTCCTTGAAGCAAGACAAGGGTTAAATTTCTGATACAAAATGAGCCTGAACATAAAGATAGCATACTTAGCTTAATCCCATTTGGCACGGATCACAACTAAGTATGCTTTAAGGTTTGCAATATTTTTTTACCCAATAGAGAATGAAAAGAACCTCTTCCTGAGTGTCTTCCAATTCTATATTGGCGATAAAGTCCACCTCTAAATGCGTTCGCTCCTCTTTGAATGGCCTTGAAAGAGGCTTTCTCATTTTGAAGAGAACGACTGAAGCATCTCCAGCAACCGTTCCAGATCATCCTTGCTAAAATATGAAATTTCAATTTTTCCTTTATTTTTTGAGGATTTGATTTTGACGGTGGTACGGAATTTTTCCCGCAAATCCTCCTCTAGCTGCTCAATGTAAGGATCTTTGCTTATCGTTTTCTTTTTATCTTTATTTTTACGATTCATCATTTGAATCGCTTCCTCTAACTGACGTACACTCCATTCTTGGTCAATGGTAGACTTCGCCAATTGCTTCACAACCTGAGGATCCTTAATCCCGGCAATTGCACGTGCATGTCCCATGGACAGTGTTCCACGTGAAACATAATCTTTTACTTCCTCTGGAAGCTGGAGCAATCTCAGGAAATTGGCGATATGGGATCGAGACTTCCCTACCTTTACGGACAGTTCCTCTTGTGTAAGGGATAATTGATCCATTAAGCCTTGGTAAGCCTGTGCAAGCTCAATCGCATTCAAGTTTTCCCTTTGCAGGTTCTCAATAAGCGCAATCTCCATTGCTTGATCATCGGTGAACGGTCTTACGACCGCTGGAATCGAATCCAAGCCTAAGAGCTGCGAAGCTCGAAATCTCCGTTCACCTGCAATGATTTCATAACCCTTTAGAACAGAACGTACAATAATCGGTTGAATCACACCATGCTGCTTAATGGATTCGGCTAATTCTTGTATCGAAGGTTCATCAAAATTTTTTCTCGGCTGATAAGGGTTCGGTCTCAGCTGCTTCAAAGGTACCTCGATCACCTTATCGTCCTCCTGCACTGACAATGATGGAATAAGTGCATCCAATCCTCGACCTAAACGCTTACTCATAAGTAACCACTTCCTTGGCTAGTTCCAGGTACACCTCGGCACCTTTAGATTTAGGGTCATACGTCATAATCGATTGACCATGGGATGGCGCTTCACTTAATCGAATATTGCGCGGAATAATGGTTTGATACACTTTTTGCTGAAAATACTTTTTCACTTCATCAATCACTTGAATGCCGAGATTCGTTCGAGCATCAAGCATCGTAAGCAGAACGCCTTCTATTTGAAGAGCCGTGTTCAAATGCTTCTGTACCAATCGAACCGTATTCAACAATTGACTAAGCCCTTCAAGAGCGTAGTACTCACATTGAATCGGAATAATCACGGAATGTGCAGCTGTTAAAGAGTTAATGGTTAAGATCCCTAAGGAAGGTGGGCAGTCGATTAATATGTAATCATACTGCTTCGCTACAAGCTGCAGTGACTTCTTCAATCTAACTTCCCTCGAAATGGTAGGAACAAGCTCAATCTCGGCTCCCGCCAATTGAATCGTCGCGGGAATAATATCTAAACCCTCAATAGCGGTCTTGTTGATCGCTTCCTGAGGGTGAACATCATTAATAATAACATCATAGATGCAGTTGGCTACATCTGCTTTATTAATTCCGATGCCGCTTGTCGTATTGCCTTGCGGATCGATATCCACCAATAGCACCCGCTTGCCCAGCATTGCTAGGCCTGCACCCAAATTCACAGTCGTTGTCGTTTTTCCAACGCCGCCTTTTTGGTTGGTAATGGCAATAATCTTAGCCATTCTCCTCACCCCATGCCCTTTCTTCTTGTCCATCTTAGATGCTCGCCCTGCAAGCTTGCATGACATGCTGACAATACAAGTTAAGACTCACATCATGACATACTGAATGAATTCCATGTAATAATGCATTTCACAATCAACGAAGAAGAACGCTCCCCAGGTTTACAAGAAGAATGTCCTCCTTATTAAACGCGATACGACAAACCTAAGTCATTACAGTGCTTCCTAGTTCATACAAACCAATAGCAATTAGCAAATCCCCTTCGAGTCCAGCAAAAAAGCGGCTCTTTTAGCCGCTGCATGCCTCTATCCTTCATCATCTTACGGTAGTCGCCTCAGATTCCATCGCGAGCAGACGATATCTCCATGCGACTTAACGCTTTGGAATACGTATGACGATCTCATAATGATCCTCGTGATCATGTTCGTCCGTCTTAATAGCCATTCCAGAGCCTGATACCATATCTATAGATTGACGAATCGTGTTGAGAGCTAGACGAACATCCTTGGAATAGGAAATACGCTTCGGCTTCTTTGGTTTCTTTATTTGTTTATAAAAAGCGACTCTCGCTTCCGTTTGCTTTACGTTCAATTCCTTCTCCATTATTTCATGAAGAAGCTTGATTTGCAGCTCCTGCGAATCAAGTCCAAGCAAAGCACGAGCATGTCGCTCTGATATCTTCCGTTCCATCAGCGCCTGCTTGACTTCATCAGGAAGCTGAAGCAGTCGAATCTTATTCGCAATGGTAGACTGACTTTTCCCTAATCGTTGAGCAAGGCTCTCTTGTGTCAAATCATGCAAATCAATCAGCTTCTGATAAGCGAACGCTTCCTCAACAGAAGTAAGGCCTTCACGCTGCAAATTCTCAATTAATGCAATCGAAGCAGCCTGCGAATCATTAATTTCACGAATAATTCCAGGAATCGTATCATAACCGAGCTTCTTCACCGCACGATAACGACGTTCGCCCGCGATAATCTCATAATGTCCGTCACGTTGACGAACTACAATAGGCTGTATGACACCATGAGTCTTGATCGTTTGAGCGAGCTCATCAATTCGGTCATCATCAAATACCGTTCGTGGCTGATAAGGACTCATCACGATTTCATCCACTGGCAGCTGCTTAACTTCATCCACAGAGGAACGTTCCGCAAAACCAAATAACCGAGACAATTGTTCTTTCATATGATAGTCATACCACCTAACTTCATAATAATGCCAGGCAAGTCCATTACGCGGTCAATGGTACCCTACGTCTACCGTTGAATTCTTACGACTGACATTCGTACAGTTGAAGCTCTCAGCTTAACGAACTAGCCAAACTCATATCATAGTCTGGCAATTCTTGCTAAAAACTCTCCTATACCTACTTATTATGGCGTCAATACAACATGTCCTACCTGTATGTATTCTCCAGCCGAAGCCTTATTTCCTGCTTGGAAAGTCAGGCCATAAAGGAAAAACTTCCTTTCCTTCATACGTGTTATCAAGGTCTTCGTTTCATCCATATCCTACATGGTGAACATATGAACATAACAATATTAAAATGCTCATTTTTATACGGCATATGAAGCTTTGATCAAATTGTACATTTTCCCCATCTCTTCCAATAGAGACGACCGATGTCTATCAGCAGTGACACTCTCTTCTCATTTGGCTGTAACACGAAAAAACTTCGAAGAAAGGCCCTTCTGTTCCACGTGGAACATTGGCCAGCCCTGCTGCTCTTTACTCTATTATCGTACCACAAATTCAAGAGGCTGTAATGTGAATTCGTAGCGGAATGTCGTCCAGTCCTTAAAGACGAGTCTATGGAACTAACATAAATAGAAATATTTTCATTTATTGTAAATCGAACAATAAAAAGTCCTCCTACTAATGTTTGAGAGCATGCCAATAAAAGTCCATATAGAATGATTACAGACCTCTTTCACCCTGCAAAAAGCTGATTTCTTCCTCGTGACAACATGCAACCATTCATACCGGATGAGAGAAACTTAGACCAATATCATTCACAATGAGTAACCGTGTTTAGAGGTTTTTTCTTATAGCCAATAGAATGCGATACGTTTGAAGAGCATCACTTATCCATTCCATATACGATAAAAAGAATCCCACTTCGTTCAAACAACGAAATGGGATTCATACACTAGCAATCGTTTAAACGATTGGAGATTTCAAGGGTGTTCCTGGCTTCCGAGGGTATGCCTTCGGTGTAGAACCCTTTTTTTGCACGATTACAATATGACGCTCTGACTGCTCCAATGGAAGCTTGAGCGCATGCTCTTCCATAAGGCTTGCTTGCAGGACCTGCATGCTGCGTGCTGCCTCTGCAACCTCCTCTTGAGGGTTTGCCCCCTTCATCGAGGCAAAGAGTCCATCCTTGCGCACAAATGGCAGACAGAATTCATTAAGCACGTTCAGCCTAGCTACAGCTCTAGCCGTCACCAGATCATACTGATCGCGATGCTCTGGTTTTCTAGCCGCCTCTTCTGCACGAGCATGCAGACAGGTTACCCCATCAAGTCCGAGCTCATTGACGAGATGCTGTAGAAACTGAATGCGTTTGTTCAATGAATCCACAATCGTCAATTGAAGATGCGGAAACATGATTTTTAACGGAATCCCCGGAAACCCAGCCCCAGACCCAATATCGGCCATCGAGCGGACCTCCTTCATGGATACATGAAAAGACAGCGTCAAAGAATCATAAAAATGCTTCTCATACACCGCTCCGCGCTCGGTAATCCCCGTCAAGTTCATGCGTTCGTTCCAGTCCGCCAAAACCTCTACATATCGGTCGAACTGCTTGAATTGCTGCTCCGTGACCTGAAGCCCGTGAGGCTCAAGCCACGCCGCAAATTGCTCTTGAATATGATCCATACATACCTTCCCCGTCATTTATCGAATATCCGTGTTTGATTGCTCATGTTCCATTCGTAATCTGAAGCAAGAGGAATTAGCTCGCGTCATGGTTGGCATTACGCTTAGCCGTAACACGGTTATAATGCTCGAGATAGACAAGAAGGATAGAGATATCCGCTGGCGTAACGCCAGAGATACGGGAAGCCTGACCAATGGAGATTGGACGAATATTAGCCAGCTTCTGCTTCGCTTCCGAAGCCAGACCGTGCACATCGTCGTACTCCATATCTTCCGGAATCTTTTTGTTCTCCATCTTCTGCAGGCGTTCCACTTGAGCAAGCTGCTTCTCGATGTATCCCGAATATTTTACTTGAATCTCGACCTGCTCCTTCATCTCTTGATCCAATGGAAGCGGTGATGGAAACAGGGATTCTATCTGCGCATACGTTACTTCCGGACGACGAAGCAGCGTGACCGCATCACAGCCATTGGTAAGCGAGGCTGAGCCCACTTCCGCCAGCATGGATTGAACGGCTTCATCCGGCTTCACCTTCGTGGCTTTGAGGCGTTCTGTCTCCTCTGCCACTAATTTAATCTTATCTTGGAACTGTTCAAATCGCTCATCGCTGATCAATCCGATCTCATGTCCAAGCGGCGTCAAGCGAAGATCTGCATTGTCATGACGAAGCAGCAAGCGATACTCTGCACGAGATGTAAGCAAACGATACGGCTCATTCGTCCCTTTTGTCACAAGATCATCGATCAAGACACCGATATACCCTTGCGAGCGATTGAGAATAACCGGCTCTTTTCCTTGCACCTTTCTAGCAGCGTTAATACCCGCCATCAGACCTTGACCAGCTGCTTCCTCATAGCCTGAAGTGCCGTTAATTTGCCCAGCCGTAAACAGCCCTTCTACCTTCTTCGTCTCCAAGGAAGGCCACAATTGCGTTGGTACGATCGCATCATATTCGATCGCATAGCCCGTACGCATCATCTCAACCTTCTCCAAGCCTGGAACCGAACGAAGAATGGACAATTGTACATCCTCAGGCATGCTCGTCGACAAGCCCTGCACATAGTATTCCTTTGTATTCTTGCCTTCTGGCTCAAGGAAGATCTGATGCTTTGGCTTATCAGCAAAGCGAACAATCTTATCCTCAATGGAAGGACAATAGCGAGGTCCTGTACCTTCAATCACGCCAGAGAACATCGGTGCACGATGAAGATTTTGATTAATAATCTCATGCGTCTCTGCGGACGTATAGGTTAGCCAACAAGGCAGCTGCTCATTGTCGGAGCCTTTTGTCTCATAAGAGAAGAACTTTGGATGCTCATCCCCTGGCTGGATTTCAGTCTTCGAAAAATCAATCGTATCCCCGTGCACACGCGGCGGTGTCCCCGTCTTAAAGCGAACCATCTCAAGTCCTAGCGACTTCAGGCTGTCGGACAGCTTCAAGGAAGGCTGCTGGTTGTTTGGACCGCTGGAATACAACAGCTCGCCCATAATAATTTTCCCGCGCAAATACGTCCCTGTTGTCACAACCACAGCCTTCGCCATGTACTGTGCCCCGCTTTGCGTCTCAACTCCAACACATTTGCCATCCTCAACGATAAGCTCATCGACCATGCCTTGACGGAGCGTTAAATGTTCCGTCTTCTCGATCGTTTCCTTCATCGTTTGTTGATACAAAAATTTATCGGCCTGTGCACGAAGCGCATGCACCGCCGGCCCCTTGCCTGTATTCAGCATACGCATCTGAATGAAGGTCTTGTCAATATTGCGCCCCATCTCACCGCCAAGAGCATCAATCTCTCGAACGACGTGCCCTTTAGCTGGTCCGCCAATCGATGGGTTACATGGCATAAATGCAACCATATCCAGATTGATCGTTAACAATAGCGTATCTACGCCCATGCGCGCTGAAGCTAACGCAGCCTCAACACCGGCATGACCCGCTCCAATCACGATGACATCATAATGCCCTGCAACAAACGGCATGACATTCCCTCCTTTATCACAAAGTGGACGCGCAGCGCCCGCTTACTTTTTATTATTTGCCTAAACAGAATTGAGAGAAGATCTGGTCGATCAACGAATCGCCGACTGAATCCCCTATAATCTCGCCAAGCTCTTCCCAAGCGGTGCGAACATCGATCTGAATGATATCAATCGGGATGCCGCTTTCTGTAGCTTCAACGGCGTCGACCAAGGCTTGCTTTGCTTTATGCAGCAAGCCGATATGGCGCACATTGCTGACATAAGTCGCATCCTGAGATTCGATCTTGCCTGTGAAGAACAGGTCAGAGATCGCCTGCTCCAAAGCATCTACGCCCTCCTGCAGCATGGCGGACATTTTTACGATGCGGATCGTGCCACTCTCTTCCATCGCTTGAAGCTCATCAAGCTCCAATTGATTAGGCAAATCCATTTTATTCACAATTACAATCACTTGTCTACCATGAATCTGCTTGAGCCATTCCCGCTCATCCTCGTGAAGAGGCTCGTTGTTATTCACCACGAACAGCACTAGATCGGCTTCCTGAAGCGCATTGCGGGAACGCTCTACCCCGATCTTTTCAACGAGATCGGTCGTTTCTCGAATCCCTGCGGTATCTAACAACCGCAGCGGAATTCCATTGATCGTGATCATCTCTTCAATCACATCACGCGTCGTGCCTGGAATATCCGTCACGATCGCCTTATTGTCCTGTGCCAAAGCATTCAACAGCGAGGACTTCCCAACATTCGGTCGTCCAACGATCGCCGTAACGATGCCTTCGCGCAGTATTTTACCCTCAGAGGCCGTCTTCAATAAGCGTTCAATAGAAGTGATCACTGTACCGCACTGTTCGCGAATGTACTGGCTTGTCAGCTCCTCTACATCATGCTCTGGATAATCAATGTTGACCTCGATATGGGCAAGCGTCTCGATCAAGGTTTGGCGAAGATCCTTAATCTTGGTGGACAGCTGGCCTTGAGCTTGCTTCATTGCCACATCAAAGGCGCGATCTGACTTCGAGCGGATGAGATCCATCACCGCTTCCGCTTGGGACAAATCAATACGTCCATTCAAAAAGGCACGCTTTGTAAACTCCCCAGGCTCAGCCGTTCTTATATCTTGCTTCAAAAGGAGCTCCATCACACGGCGCATCGACACGACACCGCCATGGGTATTGATTTCCACTACATCCTCTGTCGTATAGGATTTCGGAGCTCGCATGACGGACACCATAACCTCTTCAATTCGTTCCTTCGTATCTGGATCTACAATATGCCCGTAATGAATCGTATGAGAGGAAGCTTCGGACAGCTTTGTCTTGGAGCGGAAAATACGCTCTACTTCCTTGATCGCCTCATCCCCGCTCACACGGATAATCGCGATTCCCCCTTCGCCTAGCGGCGTAGAAATCGCTGCAATGGTATCTGTCATCATTTTTATCACCCTACCTCTAGAAAAAAAGCAATGATTACACCTCATATAAGGGCAATCATTGCATTTGTAACATCGTGTTAAACGATAACATTGACTATGATTTCAATGAAATTACGATACGGCGATTTGGTTCTTCGCCTTTGCTGTACGTCTTGACCTTCGCATGATCCTGCAGCTTGGCATGGATAATCTTGCGTTCCTGTGGAGGCATTGGCTCCAGCATAACCTCTTTGCGCGTACGAATCGCCTTGTTGGCAAGTCGCTCGGCAAGTGACTCGAGAGTCTCTTTTCTGCGCTCACGGAAATTTTCCGCATCTAAAATGATTCGAAGATGATGATCGGAATAACGATTCGCCACCAAATTGGTTAAGTACTGCAATGAATCCAATGTCTGTCCTCTGCGGCCGATAATAAGCCCAAGGTCAGAGCCAGCAATATCAAATAAGATATGATCTTTACGCTTGTCCACGGTAACGTCAATGTGTAATCCCATGGATTCCGCAACGTCGTATACAAACTTCTTCGCCTCTTCCAATCCTTGTTCCTTGGAAAGGGCTTTGGCACTGGATGAATCGCCTTCCTCTTCGGTCAGCTTCTCATCCATTGACACGGCAACATGATTTGAACTTGCATCAGAAGACTGACTTGGTGCCTCAACAGGCACGGCCGCTGGCTTTGCTGCAATACGGGTAAGCTCGACTTTTGCTGGTCGAACCCCAATCAATCCAAACAAGCCACGTGATGGCTGCTCCAACACTTGAACCGTTACTTGGTCCTTTGTCGTTTGAAGCTCTGTCAATCCCTTCTGAACGGCTTCCTCGATTGTCTTCCCTGATACAATCAACGTGTTCATTTCGCCGGTTTGACCTCCTTATCCTTGTTACGGTAAAGGAAATAGTTCTGAACAATGGTGAAGATATTGCTGTACACCCAGTAAAGCGGCAGCGCAGACGGGAAGCTGATCGACATAACGAAGATCAGTACCGGGAACACGAGCAGCATGAACTGCATCGAGGACTGCATTTGCGAAGACATCATTCTCGATTGGATGAATGTCGTTAAGGCCGCAATGACCGGTAATATATAATAGGGATCCTTCTCTCCAAGTTGGAGCCACAAGAACTGATGGCCACCGATATCGGAGTTCAAATAGATCGCATTATACAAAGCGATAAAGACCGGCATTTGAATCAACATCGGGAAACAGCCTGCCATAGGATTGACGTTGTGCTGTTGGAACAGCTTCATCGTCTCTTCCTGCTGTTTTTGTGGATTGTTTTGATACTTTTTCTTCAGCTCCATTAATTGAGGCTGAATTTTTTGCATTTCTTTTGAGCTCTTCATCTGCTTGATGGTCAGCGGAAGAATTGCTGAACGGACAATAATTGTCAGCATCAGAATGGCAAGACCATACTCCCCTTTGAACCAACCTGCAAACGTATCAAGCACTAACGAGAAATAATAGACAACATTAGACTCCCAGAAGTTCCCCTCTTTGAGCATGTCCGTTGTCATAGACCCTTGTGCTGCCCTTGTACATCCGGTTAAAACTGTAACAAACACAACGGCAAGCACCGCTAAGAGCAATTTTCGGTTCGAAAGCAACTTCTTAAGCGACAATAGCAAAACTCCTCTCTAACCATCCGATTCCATTGTAAATATATCATATAACCGGTTTCAAAGGAAACGGTCCAAGTTACGACTTCGGCATCATTTCACTGGATTTCCTTTTTTCAAGACAGAAGCTTTTCTGCATACATGCAAAACGCTCTTTCTCAACTGCTCATAATCCATTTCTGTTGCGCCTTTTCGCACGATAAAGACCAGGTCCACATGACTGATCATGTGGTCGCTTTCAAGCCGGACTATCTCTTTGATTAATCGCCGCATGCGATTGCGGACGACGGCATTTCCGATTTTTTTGCTTGCAGATATCCCGACGCGGAATCGCTCCACCTCAGGTCTATGAAACACATAGAGAACAAGCTGATGGTTAGCCCATGAACGGCCATGACGGTATACACGGGAAAAATCCGCGCGATCCTTTAGACGGTATTGTTTTTGCACAGTCGTATTCCTACCTCTTATTCGACGTAGTGCCGGATCATGATTAGCATCATTCTCCAAGTATGCACCTGAGATCAATCAATTAAACGTGTAGAAAGAAAAAAAGACCACCGCGGTGGTCTCGCTTCAATAACTTAAGCACTCAATACTTTTCTGCCTTTTTGACGACGAGCAGCCAGCACCTTACGGCCGTTCTTTGTGCTCATACGCGCACGAAAACCATGAACTTTCTTGCGTTTGCTAACATTCGGTTTAAATGTTGGTTTCATGATTGTTTGCACCTCCTCATGCGGGAATTAAAAATAATCCGGCATATTTGCACGGTTTATATTTCTGCGCAAAATTCCTTTATACATTTAAACAGATACCCCATTAAAAGTCAATGGAGCATACTACCGCAAAAGTATTCCATTATGAAATCCCTAACCGCCTCTTCCTCTTTTTATTGCTTTTATAGCGATCTTGCCGTCTCCTCCCTCTTTTTTTAATTTTGTCATTCTCACAGTATCCCACTCCGCTCCATTCCATCTCATGCCACGCTTTTTCAAATCCTGCGCTCTATAACTTCTAGCTTTCGCCATTCTCCGCATTTGTGCACATTCTGATTAACGAATATAGCCGCAATCAAGCTGTGAATATTCATGGTTTTTCGGAAATACACTATCCACAGGTATTTTCCTGTTAAATCGCGTCACTATTTATATTAGAAGTTATTCACATGTGCAAAACTTTTCGTTTTTCCCCGATTTCGTATCCGACAGTTGTGTATAACATTCGACAGCATTTTCCTGCCTCCCTTACAGCAGGCACACTTTATAAACAATATCTTGTGGTGGGAATAATTTTTATACACAAGGTCTTGAAAGTGTGGATAAAATTCGCACTATCGTTGAAATATAAGGGCTCATCTGCTATGATTATATTGTTTTTCGGATGTGAATAATTGTTTTCCACAATATAATTATCAACATCCTGTGGATAAAGTTGTGAACAAGTTATCCATACCCTGATATTATCGCACTTAATTATGTTGCTATTGTGGATAACTAGGTTACCGCAATACTTTATATTTCGACATGTTGAAGCATGTCTATCAGCATAGACCCCGACAAAGCGCCCTGTCGTTTAGAGGGCTTTCTGGATTTTTAGAGAGCCTTTTTGCGCCATTTGTCGGGGAGCTTGTCCTTTTCAGGCGAGTTGTATTCTTAAAGCGTGCGTCAGGAAGCGACGGCGCAACAGGTTTGAAGGAGTGAAACCATCTGTGGATCGCCAATTACAAGAACGTTGGCAGGAAGTACTGACCGTCATCCAAACAAAGCTCAGTAAGCCGAGCTTTGACACCTGGTTTAAAGCCACGAAGGCGGTCAAGTATACTGACACCCAAATTTTAATAACTGCTCCGACCACATTTGCTGTCGAATGGCTGGAGAGCCGCTATACGAAGCTCGTCAGTTCTGTCATTCTCGAAATGACGGGAAAACAGGTGGAAGTCAAGTTTATTATCGAGGAGGCTGCTCAAGCTGAGCCTGAAGAGGTCCAGCAGCATACACCTCCGCCTCGTGCTGCCATGCAGGAAGAGCCGGTGTCCAATATTTTGAACCCAAAGTATACGTTTGACACCTTCGTCATCGGGTCCAACAACCGCTTTGCTCACGCGGCTTCGCTCGCTGTAGCCGAAGCGCCGGCAAAGGCGTACAATCCGTTGTTTTTATACGGAGGCGTAGGTCTTGGAAAGACTCACTTAATGCATGCCATCGGCCACTATATTCTTGAACACAATCCCAAAAGTCGCGTCGTTTATACAACGTCCGAGAAGTTCATGAATGAATTCATCAATGCGATTCGCGACAACCGCGGGGAAAGTTTCCGCAACAAATACCGCAATATCGACATTTTGCTCATTGACGATATTCAGTTTTTAGCAGGGAAAGAATCGACGCAGGAAGAGTTCTTCCATACGTTCAATGCCTTGCATAACGACAATAAGCAGATCGTCATTTCCAGTGACCGTCCTCCAAAAGAGATCGAAACGCTTGAAGAGCGACTTCGCTCTAGGTTTGAATGGGGCTTGATTACTGATATCCAGCCGCCGGATCTGGAGACACGGATCGCCATTCTGAGGAAGAAGGCTAAAGCCGACAACCTCGATATTCCGAACGAAGCCATGGTCTATATCGCGAATCAAATCAACACCAACATTCGTGAGCTCGAAGGCGCGCTTACGCGCGTTGTCGCGTATTCAACCATGACGAATCAAGACATAACAACGCATCTAACTGCAGAAGCCCTAAAGGATATTATCCCGACTGGCCGGCCGAAGATGATTACAATTCAGGATATCCAGCAGCGCGTAGGGGAATATTATGGATTGCGTTTAGAAGACTTTAAAGCGCGCAAGCGTACCAAGGCCATTGCCTTCCCTCGTCAAATCGCTATGTATCTCTCTCGCGAGTTGACCGATTATTCGCTGCCGAAGATCGGTGAAGCGTTTGGCGGACGAGATCATACAACCGTTATTCATGCGCACGAAAAGATCACGCAAAGCCTGAATCATGACCAGGAGCTATACAAGGTCGTTCAGAATCTCATTGAGAAAATTAAAAATCCGACACTGTGAACAATTCAAAGAGCCTATACACAATCTATACACATGTGAATAGGCTCTATCTTATGCGCCCTCATGATAGTTATCCACAGTATCAAGAGGCCCTACTATTACTACTATTTTAAAAAGATTAATAAGTTCATCTTATAAATAGACAGCAAGAACTATTTCTTCTCGCATAAGGAGTGGAACCATGAAGCTATCCATTTTGAAAAACGAGCTAAACGAAGCGATACAGAACGTATCTAGAGCAATTTCCAGCCGGACAACGATTCCTATTTTGACAGGGATTAAAGTGGACGTTACTTTTCAAGGCGTAACATTGACAGCAAGCGACACTGATATTTCCATCCAAAGCTTTATTCCAATCGAGGATGATCGACAAACCATAGTTCAAGTAGAACGTCCAGGCAGTGTTGTATTGCCTGCAAAGTTTTTTGTCGAGATCATCAAAAAGCTTCCTTCCCAACATATCGAAATCGAAATGCAGGACCAATTCCAAACCCTGCTTCGTGCAGGATCGACAGATATCCAGATCGTTGGACTTGACCCTGAAGAATATCCTGTGCTGCCAAGCATTGAAGAAGATCAAGTGTTCACAGTAAACGGTGATCTCTTAAAAACAATGATTAAGCAAACAGTTTTTGCTATTTCCACCAATGAGACCACGCCTATTCTTACAGGGGTATTGTGGAATTTGCAGGACGGAGAGCTTAAGTTTGTGGCAACAGACCGCCATCGCCTGGCTAGCCGTGCCGCTCATATCGAAGTGGATACGGATCTTCGTTTCCACAATATCGTTATTTCGGGCAAAACGATGAATGAGCTCAGCAAAATTATTCCGGATCAAAACACAAAGGTTGATATTGTCGTCGCGGATAATCAAGTTTTGTTCAAGATTGATCATGTCCTGTTCTATTCTCGTATTTTGGATGGAACCTATCCCGATACTTCTAGAATTATTCCGAACCAGTACAAAACAGAACTTGTGTTGGATACAAAAAAATTAACGGAAGCGATCGACCGTGCTTATTTGCTGTCTCGTGAGGAAAAAACCAATATTGTTCGCCTTCAGACCAAAGAGGATGGAACAATTGAGATTTCCTCCAGTTCAACAGAGCTTGGCCGCGTAACCGAGCAGTTGGAAGTCAAAGAGTTCAATGGGGAAGCGCTCCGCATTGCCTTTAACTCTAAATATATGCTGGACGTGCTGAAAGTAATCGAATGTGAAAATATTTTCTTGGGCTTTACAGGCGCCATGAGTCCAATCATTTTCAAATCCACCGAGAACGTAAATAGTTTGCATCTCATATTGCCATACCGTACAACAACTTAATCTTGTTGTTGCAAGGTAGGAGAACCGGCAGGAGGAACGACCATGAAAGAAGTAAGCATCAAGACAGAATATATTGCCCTCGGACAAATGCTGAAGCTGGCGGACTGCGCATCATCAGGCGGACATGCAAAGATTCTGCTGGAAGAGGGAGTTGTTCAAGTTAACGGTGAAGTAGAACAACGTAGAGGCCGCAAGCTTTATCCAGGCGATAAGGTTCAGGTTAGGGATTGCGGTTCGTTTGTGATCGCATCGCAGGAGGCGTAGCGGGTGTTTATCCGATCGTTAACCTTGAAGTCGTATCGGAATTATGAAGAATTAACCCTCGATACCCATTACAATGTCAATCTTTTTGTGGGGCGCAATGCACAAGGAAAGACGAACTTGCTTGAGGCGATCTTTGTCCTCGCCTTAACAAAGTCTCATCGCACGTCGAAGGATAAAGAACTGATCGGCTGGGAAGCGGATCATGCGATCCTAAAGGCGGAGATTGATCGCAAATATGGGCCCTGCCAGCTGGAACTCAATATTTCCAAGCAGGGAAAGAAGGCGAAGCTGAATGGGCTTGAGCAGAAGAAACTGAGTGATTTTATCGGAGCTTTGAATGTCGTCATGTTTGCGCCTGAGGATCTGGAGATTGTAAAGGGCGGCCCTGGCATTAGGCGGCGTTTTCTCGATATGGAGATTGGCCAAGTGCAGCCAAGTTATCTATACCATTTGCAGCAATATCAGAAAGTGCTCAATCAGCGCAACAACCTGCTTAAGCAGATGTGGAACGATCGGGGCTCACAACAGGCAGCGATGCTGGAGGTCTGGAATCAGCAGCTTGTAGAGCATGGTGTTAAAATTGTAAAGAAACGGAAACAATATTTAAAGAAACTGCAGATCTGGGCTGAACAGATTCATGCTGGAATTACTGATGGCCTCGAGAAGCTCGTAATTGATTACGTGCCCTCGTTTGGCGGTCTGGAAGAGGATGAAGCTGTTTTATTTGAGCAATTTATGATAAAGTTAACCCAAATGCATGATCAAGAGCTGCGCCGAGGCATGACGCTTGTTGGCCCTCATCGGGATGATCTGACCTTTTTTATTAACGATAAGGAAGTGCAGACGTACGGCTCGCAAGGCCAGCAGCGAACGACTGCCTTGTCCCTTAAGCTTGCGGAAATCGAGCTGATTCATGAAGAGATCGGCGAATACCCCGTATTATTGCTCGATGACGTGCTGTCTGAGCTTGACAGCTATCGTCAGACACAGCTCATAGAGACGTTTCAAGAAAAGGTGCAGACCTTTATAACGACGACCGGCATTGAAGGCATCCATACCAACAAGCTGCAGGGTGCCAATATTTGTCATGTGGATAGCGGACAAGTGAAGGGTTAAGGAGTGGTTGCGATGTATATTCACCTAGGTGGAGAAAAGGTAATCCGATCTTCGGAATTGGTAGCGATCTTTGATATCTCGATTGAGAAATCATCGAAGCTGTCCAAACAATTTGTTGCACACTCCCACAAGATTAAAAATGTCGAAACGATTGGTGAGGAAGAAGCCAAATCCATTGTAGTCACAAAAGGGAAGGTCTATTATTCCCCCATATCGTCGACAACGCTGAAGAAGCGTTCGCATCATTTACCACGCATGGACGAAGCATGAATGAGAATGAAAAAGAAGTGGGTGATGGGATGTCCTTGAATCATCAAACATACGATGAGAATCAGATACAGGTGTTGGAAGGTCTAGAGGCCGTTCGTAAACGCCCAGGTATGTATATTGGCTCAACTAGCAGCAAGGGTCTTCACCATCTTGTATGGGAAGTTGTTGATAATAGTATAGACGAAGCCCTCGCTGGATATTGTACGCGCATTGAGATCATTGTTCATGAAGATAACAGCGTATCCGTTATCGATAATGGACGCGGGATCCCAGTAGGGATTCAAGAAAAGATGCAGCGTCCTGCCGTAGAGGTTGTTATGACTGTCCTCCATGCCGGCGGTAAATTTGGTGGAGAAGGATATAAAGTATCTGGGGGTCTTCACGGGGTAGGGGTATCCGTCGTGAATGCCTTGTCAGATTCCTTGATTGTTACGGTTAAGCGTGATGGGTATATCCATCAGCAGGAGTACCACCGTGGTGTTCCGCAGTACGATCTTAAGATTATCGGTGAGACGGATGAAACCGGAACGACGATCACATTTAGGCCGGATGTAGAAGTATTCACAGAGACAACGGTCTACGAGTATGACATCTTGGCATCTCGTATTCGTGAGCTTGCGTTTTTGAATCGCGGTATTGAGATGATCTTGACCGATGAGCGCTCACAGCATCCTCAAAGCCATACGTTTAAATATGACGGCGGGATTATCGAGTTCGTTCAATACTTGAATCGAAATCGCGAGCCGGTTCATGAGCCTCCGATCTTTGTAGAAGGCGCGAAGGACAATATCACTTGTGAGATTGCCTTGCAGTACAACGATAGCTATACGGAACACATTTATTCGTTCGCAAACAATATTCATACCCATGAGGGCGGTACGCATGAATCCGGCTTTAAGAGTGCGCTCACACGCATTATTAACGATTATGCACGCAAGATGGGCTTGATGAAGGAAAGCGACACGAATCTGACAGGTGATGATGTTCGAGAAGGCTTGACGACGATTATTTCCGTTAAGATTCCAGAGCCGCAGTTTGAAGGCCAGACGAAGACAAAGCTTGGCAACAGCGAGGTTCGCGGAATCGTCGAATCGATGTTTGCGGAAAAGTTCATGCAGTTCTTGAATGAGAATCCGGCGATATCGAAGAAAATTATCGAAAAGGGAACGCAGGCCGCGCGTGCCAGAGAAGCGGCAAAGCGTGCGCGTGAGTTAACACGCCGAAAGAGCGCGCTTGAAGTATCCTCCCTTCCAGGTAAGCTTGCAGACTGCTCCTCCAAGGATCCATCCATCAGTGAGTTGTACATCGTTGAGGGTGATTCTGCTGGTGGTTCTGCGAAGCAGGGACGTGATCGTCATTTCCAAGCGATCCTGCCGCTTCGCGGTAAGATACTGAACGTTGAGAAATCTCGATTGGACAAGGTATTGTCCAACGCAGAGATTCGCAATATTATCACAGCGCTCGGTACGGGAATTGGAGAAGACTTTGACTTGTCCAAGGCTCGTTACCATAAGATCGTCATCATGACCGATGCCGACGTCGATGGTGCTCATATTCGTACGCTGCTTCTGACTTTCTTCTATCGCTATATGAGAAAGATTGTCGAAGCGGGTTATATATATATTGCCCAGCCTCCACTCTTTAAGATAGAACGCAACAAGGTGGTTCGTTATGCCGATTCTGAAAAGATGAGAGACGAAATCATTGCGGAGTGGGGAGAAGGCAGTAAGATCAATGTACAACGTTACAAAGGTCTTGGCGAGATGAACGCAACTCAGCTGTGGGAGACGACAATGGACCCTGAAAGCCGTACGATGCTTCAGGTTACCATTGACGATGCGAAGATGGCTGACGAGATTTTCGATACATTGATGGGGGATCAGGTTGAGCCACGCCGTGACTTTATTATCGAACATTCGAAGTTCGTTAAGAACCTTGATTTCTAATCCACTTTACACGATAAATGATCCATACCCTGGTCGATTAGACTAGGGTATTTTTATCTCTTTGAAAATGAAGAGAATGGATTTTTGCAGTATTCAAATCATTTTCATGGTATAATAGAGAGTGACGTTTTAGCTTTATGAGCAAGCATAACGCTAGGATTGAATAGGTTGATAGAGCCTGATGCAAGGCTCTCGCTCACAGGTAGGTTTAATTGTTTCTTATTTGTGAAAGTAATATAATAGATAACGGAATCATGAAGTTTAATCGTGACTTGTCATCATGACGACGGTGCTGCTTCCGGTAAGGATGCATGCCGTTTTTTCGTGCAGTTAGACACGGTTGCATGCGTTTGCAGAATTTATTGCAATCGTGGGTTAACGAACAATGCCTATTCAAGAACCTGCTCAAAAGCGATGGATATTGTTGAATTTCCGAACATTCTGTTTGCAAGGCTAACGAGAATGACTCGGAATTATTTGAAGGAGGTCCAGCATGGCGGAAGAACAACAATCGCAGATCAAAGACCGCGACATTGGCACCGAGATGCGCGAATCTTTTCTTGATTATGCGATGAGTATTATAGTGAGTCGTGCATTGCCAGATGTACGAGACGGTATGAAGCCAGTACACCGTCGTATTCTGTATGCAATGTCTGAACTCGGTATGTCCCCGGACAAGCCTTACAAGAAATCAGCAAGGATCGTAGGTGAAGTCATCGGTAAGTATCACCCTCACGGTGATTCTGCGGTGTATGAGACGATGGTCCGTATGGCCCAAGATTTCTCCCTGCGCTACATGCTGGTTGATGGACACGGTAACTTTGGCTCCATAGACGGTGATATGGCAGCAGCGATGCGTTATACAGAGGCACGCTTATCCAAGATCTCCATGGAGATGCTTCGTGATTTAAATAAAGAGACGGTTGATTTTGCGCCTAACTATGATGGCGAAGAGAAGGAACCGGTTGTTTTGCCAGCGCGTTTTCCGAATTTGCTTGTAAACGGCCTTTCTGGTATCGCCGTAGGGATGGCTACCAATATCCCGCCGCACAACCTGATTGAGGTTATTAATGGGGTGCAAGCTCTCATTAAAGATCCTGAGCTCACGCCGATCGACCTAATGGATTATATCCATGGTCCGGACTTCCCTACAGCTGGTTTGATTATGGGCCGTGAAGGTATTCGCCAAGCTTATATGACTGGCCGCGGATCCGTAGTGATGAGAGCACGTGCTGAGATTGAAGAGAACAACGGCAAGGCTCGCATCGTAGTAAACGAAATTCCATATCAGGTGAACAAAGCACGTTTGGTCGAGAAGATTGCTGAGCTTGTTCGTGATAAAAAGATCGACGGCATTACTGACCTTCGCGATGAGTCTGACCGTAACGGAATGCGCATCGTGATTGAGCTTCGCCGCGATGTAACGCCAAGTGTAGTACTGAACAACTTGTACCGCCACACGCAAATGCAAGTTAACTTTGGCGTTAACATGCTTGCTCTTGTTAATCAAGAACCTCGCGTTCTGAATCTTCGTGATGTTCTTCATTACTACATTGAGCATCAAGTTGAAGTCATCAGACGTCGTACACAGTTTGACTTGAACAAGGCTGAGGCTCGCGCTCATATCCTTGAAGGCTTGCGTATTGCGCTTGACCATCTGGACGAGATTATTGCGCTTATTCGCGCCTCTCGCAATGATGAGGAAGCACGCAATGGCTTGATGGAACGTTTTGAGCTTTCATTTGAGCAGGCGCAAGCGATTCTGGATATGCGTCTTCGCCGTCTTACAGGCTTGGAACGTGACAAGATTGAAGAAGAGTATAATGAGCTTCTTGCTAAAATTGCTGAATTCAAAGCGATTCTTGCTGATGAGCAGCTTGTCCTTCAGATCGTTCATGACGAGCTCGAAGAGGTTAAGCAGAAGTATGGCGATGAACGTCGTACAGAGATTACGTTTGGCGATGATATCATGGATGAGGATCTTATTCCTCGTGAGGATGTTATCATCACAATTACGCATAGCGGCTATATCAAGCGTCTGCCAGCAACGACTTATCGCAGTCAGAAGCGCGGCGGCCGCGGAGTTGTGGGTATGGGCATGAAAGATGATGACTTTGTGGAGCACTTGTTTGTGACCAACTCCCATCATTATTTGATGTTCTTTACCGACAAAGGGAAGGTGTACCGCATCAAGGCGTACGAAATCCCAGATCTCAGCCGTACAGCAAGAGGAACGCCTGTCATCAACCTGATTCAGATCGAGCAGGGTGAGACGATCAATGCGGTTATTCCCGTTGAAGAGTTTGGTGGTGAGCAATACCTGTTCTTCGCAACAAGACAAGGTATCGTGAAGAAGACACCGCTTATCGATTACAACAATATCCGTAAGGGCGGCTTGATCGCCATCAATCTTCGTGATGATGACGATCTGATCGGTGTACGTCTAACTGATGGCGAACGTGAGATCATTATGGGTACGAAGAACGGAATGTCCATTCGATTCTCTGAAAAGGATGTCCGCTCTATGGGACGTTCAGCTACTGGTGTAAAAGGAATCAACCTCGATAGCGATGATAGAGTCATTGATATGGACGTTATCGATCCTGCTCAAGATGTCTTGATCGTAACGACGAAGGGGTATGGCAAGCGTACGCCAACAGAGGAGTATCGTTCTCAGACTCGTGGCGGTAAAGGGATTAAGGCGATTAATGTTACGGAGAAAAATGGTCCTCTAGCAGGACTCAAAGTCGTAAGCGATGACGATGATCTCATGGTGATCACGGAATCGGGTACAATCATCCGTACAAGCATCTCCGGCATCTCTCAGCTTGGTCGATACGCGCAAGGCGTTAAGATTATTAATATCCGCGATGAGGATGCTGTATCGACAGTTACCCGCTGTGGTAAGAACCAAGAAGAGGAACAAGCGATGGATGAAGATGTGTCGATGGAAGACGGTTCAACTGAATCCGGCAGCACAGATCTCCCTCAGGATGAAGCTTGAGAACTATAAGTTACTGGGAAGACCGCATTTATATTGCGGTCTTCTTTTTATGAAATGAACATGTTGATGATATAGTGATCGGCTTGCGACATTGAAATATGATCTAATGGCTCGTGTAATCCTTGCAGCATGAGAACTATTACAGGGTTGAACGATGTTAGGCAGATGAGCCCCTGTCTGCAGCATTAAATAGATGAACAGCAGCAATTGCCGTGTGCATGTATTGAAGTGAACTCGAATTCACTTCTATTGTTACAGTGAAGCTCAGTTTTAAAATAAGGTTATGATCAACGCCGGAGTCAACTTTGGCCTAAAGGGTAACTCTTATATGAACAAAAAAGATAATAGAATAAAAGTGTTGCATTACTATATATGATTTGTTATACTATAATTCCTTCTTCCAAAAGAAGGTGTGCAAGTATTGGATTTAAGTAAATGCGATTTAAATTATTTTAAAAAAAGACTTGCATTGAGCTTCTGAATATGATATATTAATTAAGTCGCCGCTGATAAGGCGGTTGAGACAAGCAAAATTGTTCTTTGAAAACTGAACAACGAGTGAAACATTATTGAGAATTAAATTCTCGTCAGCAATACAAATGAGCAAGTCAAACACTTTTATGGAGAGTTTGATCCTGGCTCAGGACGAACGCTGGCGGCGTGCCTAATA
>NZ_JADMOL010000004.1:0-316 GCF_015558675.1 Paenibacillus sp. 1001270B_150601_E10
GTACTGCCAGTTGTTCCAGTTACACCTGTCTCTCCAGTCGCTCCCGTATTACCGGTTGCCCCAGTCGCCCCAGTCGCACCCGCATCTCCAGTGGCCCCAGTCACACCAGTCACTCCCGTGCTTCCTGTACTGCCCGTGTCGCCAGTCGTCCCTGTAGTTCCCGTGTTGCCTGTTGCACCTGTTGTTCCCGTTTCGCCTGTAACACCTGTAGCCCCCGTGTTGCCTGTTGCACCTGTGACGCCTGTGCTGCCCGTGTCACCCGTCACACCCGTCGCTCCAGTCGTTCCCGTGTTGCCTGTGATTCCCGTACTTCCTG
>NZ_JADMOL010000004.1:394-258106 GCF_015558675.1 Paenibacillus sp. 1001270B_150601_E10
GCCCGTATCTCCAGTGGCCCCAGTCGCTCCTGTGACGCCCGTGTCGCCTGTGCTGCCAGTTGCCCCAGTAGCGCCTGTCGTTCCAGTGGCCCCGGTACTGCCAGTCGTTCCGGTTACCCCCGTTGCACCTGTATCACCTGTGGTACCCGTGCTTCCTGTCGTGCCTGTGCTGCCCGTGTCACCCGTCACACCCGTCGCTCCAGTCGACCCTGTTGCGCCGGTATCTCCAGTCGTGCCTGTACTGCCTGTGATACTAGGCCCAGTAGTTCCTGTAGGTCCGGTCGCTCCGGTCGCTCCTAACAGACCTGCGGTTCCGGGTCTACCGATTCCCGTCTCACCCGTCGCTCCCGTTGGACCTGTTGGGCCAGTCGTCCCTGTCGCTCCCGTACCACCGATATATTCTCCAGTAAATCGGTAGAAATCTGCTACAAAAGCAAGCCCAGCAGTGTTAATCGCACCAAGATCCAAGTAGTTGCTGACTTCAAAGGAAAGAACAAACCGAATGAGACGGTCGGACGGAATCGCCGTCAACGATACGGGAATGGAATAATATCGGATCTTTTGCCAATTGTACGGATTCTTCGTGTCTGTAGTGATCCCGGTGACCGGATCAAGTGAGCCGTCCAACAAGCTGATGCTTGTTGTAGAAGAAGGGATAATGGTCAGGGTAAGGGCATCCACAATGTCAATTCTCGCGGTATGCGCATTGTCTGCGAAGACAGCCAAGGAAATGACGAAGTCCGCTTCCGTATCCTCTTCAATAAGAAGAGGGGACGTCATGGAAGCAAAGCCTAATATCTCGCCTGGAGTGGGGGTTAGATTGTTCCATATAAATTGCGGCTCTGGAACGTCGCTAAATGGAAGCTCAGGTAAAGTAGTAAAGGCGGGAGCATTGTTATTATCATTGGTGTATTTATTTAATGAAGGCCAAATAAGAGGAGCATTCCCAACATTCACTACGTTGGGCGGCGCCCCTGATAAGATGCTCGATATTGCTTCAAGCTGTGTGGATCCGTACACGGTATTATGGGTTTGGCTAGTAATGCGCTGCAGATTGATTATAGACAATCCAATTCCTCCTATCCTTTATTCGTATCCTATATCCTATAGCCATCCTATGCTGGATGTATCGCGTTCATTTAACCTCGGCTAAAATAAGTCCTCTTTCCTGTAATCTGATCGTTTAGAATCAGAACAGTAGGTCAAGGGTGTTTGCAGGAACTACCCTATCGTGAAAACAAAAAAACTGCGCCAACTATCCGAAGATAGGGACGCAGTAACAGCGTTAACAGATAAATATGATCAGTGATCTGCTATAAAGCGAATGAGATAGGATTGGGGATGTTAGGTGTTTCGACTTGCAATATATGGTGGACGCGGCTGTTGTCCTGAGAACGGTGCTGCAAGCGGATTCTCCACACTATTGTAAACCATGAATACATTGCTTCTTGGGTATGGTGAAATATTGCTGCCTGATCCATGCATGATGTTGCAGTCGAAGAGGAGCACGGAACCAGCTCTTCCGATTGGCATCTGTATGCCGCCTTCTTCGGCAAGCTTTGTCAGGCTGTCTGGGTCAGGTACCCCATATTCCTGCTTGCGAAGCGAGTCCTCGTAATGGTTTTCCGGTGTAGCTCCTACACAGGAGACGAAGGATTTGTGAGACCCGGGAATGACCATGAGTGCACCGTTAAAAGGGTTGTTGTCTTCAAGCGCGATTGAGCAGCTAAGCGCTCGCATGAGCGGCATTCCATCCTCGACATGCCAGGTCTCAAAGTCGGAGTGCCAGTAGAACTCTTTTCCCTTGAATCCGGGCTTGAAGTTGATTCTGGACTGATGAATGTATGTCTTGGAGCCAAGCAGGTATTCCACGATCGCAGTCAGTTTCTCGTGCTTGGCTAATGCCTTGAAGACAGCATTGTTCTCGTGGACGGCGAAGATGGAGCGTACTTCATGGCTTCCTGGCTCGCGTATGACGTGGTCTTCGTCCTGTTTTTGATAAAGGCTTTGAAGCCGCTTAAGCTCGGACTTCCACACATGAACCTCTTCTTCAGTGAAATACTCCTCCAAGAAAAGATAGCCATTTTTCTCATAGAAGTCGGTTTGCTCTTTGGTCAGTGGACTTGAATCCGTCCATGGGTTGTAGACCACAGGATCTTTACGTGTCGCGATACTTGGTGTATCAGCTACTCGAGATGGATACATATCGTTTGCCTTAGGGGTAATGCTCGCTTCGACTTTCATTTGCAATGACCTCTCTTTTATGGAAATGGGATGGATTCTACCAATCTTCTACCTTTGCAGGAGTCTGAAATCATCCATTGCTAGTGGGTATGCCTCTACGAATATAGGCAACTTGCAAGCTTACCGCTCGATGAGCGGGTATACGCCTTCTGCATCATGAACCTCTCTTCCGGTTAACGGCGGGTTAAACACACAAACCATGCGCATTTGGCTTTTCGCACGAAGCAAATGCTTCTCATGTCCATCCAGAGCGTACAACGTTCCTGGACGAATCGGATAAGTCTCGCCATCGACAACTTCAATCTCTCCTTCACCTTCCACACAATAGACAGCTTCTATGTGGTTGCGATACCAAATCAATGTTTCGGTGCCTGCCTTGATTAACGTGTCATGCATCGAAAAGCCCAACTGGTCTTTCCTTAACAGCAAACGGCGGGAATTCCACGTTTTTGTATCGATATCATCCTGGGTATTTACAATTTGGTTGAGATGCTTCACGATCATGGTTCAAATTCCTCCTTGAATATTTATAGATAGGGGAGTCAACGGTTTAATTTACGCGTTTGCCGAAACTTTCCCTTTCATCTTAATTGAGCTGAACATCGAATGAAGAGCGTCTTCGATCCGTTCGAGCCCTTCATGCAGGAGCTTCTCTTCGATTGTAAGAGGCGGCATAATCTTGGCTACTTCATCACGAGGGCCAGATGTCTCCAGTATCACGCCGCGGTCGAAGGCTTCAGCACTGAGCATACCGGCATGAGCAGGTTCAACAAAGGCAAGTCCTTGGATCAGTCCCTTGCCTCGGACTTCACTTAGCTGATGGGGGTAGGCTTTCAACATCCGCAAGAGAAAACTTCTGATGATCTCTGATTTCTTCGTCAGCTGCTTCGTGAAATCGTGGTCAGTCCAATACTCCAAGGCCTCGCTTGCAGCAATAAACCCAAGATTATTGCCCCGAAACGTGCCATTATGCTCGCCTGGTTCCCATTGGTCATATTCCGGCTTGATAAGAGTCAACGCCATTGGCAAGCCATATCCGCCAATGGATTTGGATAAGCAGATCAGATCGGGATTGATTTGAGCCTCTTCGAAACTGAAGAAGGTGCCCGTTCGTCCACAGCCCATCTGCACGTCATCGACGATAAGCAGCATGCCATGCTTGCGGCAGATGTTCTCTATCTTTTGAAGCCAAGCTGTACTAGCTGCATGTAATCCGCCTTCGCCTTGAAGCGTTTCGAGGAGCACGGCAGCAGGCTTATCGATACCGCTTCCCGGATCATCAAGGAGCTTATCCAGCATTTCGGATGTATCGATGGAGGAGCCAAAGTATTGGTCATAAGGCATAAAGGTGGTATTGCCCAGTGTTACACCTGCACCTTTGCGCTTGAAGGAGTTGCCTGTTGCGGATAAGGAACCGAGGGACATGCCATGGAAGGCATTGGTGAAGCAGATTATATTGGTGCGTCCCGTAACCTTGCGAGCGATTTTTAACGCGCTCTCGACAGCATTTGTGCCTGTTGGACCGGGAAACATGATCTTGTAGGACATGCTGCGCGGCCTCAGAATCAGATGGTGAAAGCGCAGCAGGAAGTTCTCCTTGGCCTCTGTAGCCATATCGAGACTGTGGGTGACGCCGTCCTCTAGCAAATATTGAACAAGCTTCTCACGAATGCGAGGATTGTTGTGACCATAATTCAGAGCCCCTGCTCCCGCAAAGAAATCAATATAGGCTTTATGATGTTTATCCCATAAGATCGCATTGCTTGCTTTGCTAAATACTGTTTGGAAGCTTCGGCAATAGCTTCTTACTTCAGATTCCATTTGATTAAAGACATCCAATTTGGGGTGTTTCCTTGCAGTTTGCTTCAATAGAGCGGCCTCCTCGTTAATCGTTTTTGGCAAACACTTCGAATGGCTTATCTTCTATGACAGCAATGGCCCGATGCGATACAAGAGCTCAGCATCGTGGGGAGTATCCGCAGGGAACCAATTCGGTTCATAGTGATTTGCAACAAAGCAAGGGGTGTCTAGTTCATCAGCTAGACGTAGAAAGAGCTGTCGTGATGCGGTGTTGTTAGGACTAATTGTAGCCTCTACATAATGAATGCGATGATGTTTCTCCTGCTGGATTACGTTCTTAAGCAGCTGTTTGCCAATTCCTTGCCCCCGATAGACAGGGTCAATGCCAATCTGCCATATAAATAGAGTATCTGGGTGCTGTGGCTTTCTGAATCCTGTTGCAAACCCGACTACATCGTCATCTACACAAGCGACGGCACTGGTGTCGGCGAACATTTCACAGGCCATCAGGTATGCATAGGGGGAGTTCAGATCAAGCGACCCAGCATGTTTGACGAGCTGCCAGACGGCGGCTCCATCTTGTGGAATGGGCTTGCGAATTGTAATCTTACTAGAACATGAATGCATAGCTTACTCCTTTCAAAAGCGCTGGTCCATAGCCGTGCTCTCGTAACCACCCCGATAGATCTAGCGAAATCGTTTGAGAAACGACAGGAGCCTTTCACTTTTTGGCTGTTCAAAAATGTCTTCTGGCGAGCCTTGTTCCACGATGCATCCCTCTGCACCAAAGATCACACGATCCGCCACATCTCTTGCAAAGTCCATCTCATGGGTAATCAGCATCATCGCCATATCGCTGTCAAAGGCAATTTCCTTAATCACCTCAAGCACTTCTCCAACGAGTTCGGGATCAAGTGCCGAAGTGACCTCGTCGAAGACCATGACCTTTGGCTGCATGACGAGTGCTCTTGCGATGGCGACCCGCTGCTTCTGCCCGCCTGATAATCGCGAAGGAAATTCGTCAAGCTTATCTCTCAGTCCTACCTTGGAAAGCATCTCAACAGCACGCTGATAGGCTTCCTCCTGTGATAGCCCAAGCACCGATATCGGCGCCAAGGTGACATTGCGGAGCACACTGAGGTGAGGAAACAGATTGAAATGCTGAAATACCATTCCGATTTTCTGGCGCATCCTGCGAAGATGCTTTTCATTTGCCCGAACAAGCTTGCCAGAAGAGGTCTTCATCTGCCACAGCGGCTCGCCATCGATAAGAATGGTTCCGGTCGTAGGCTCTTCTAAGGTCATAAGCATACGGCCTAACGTTGTCTTGCCGGAGCCGCTCGGGCCGATGAGGGCCATTTTCTCGCCAGGATACAGATCCAACTCGATGCCCTTAATGACTTCCAAATCACCAAAAGTCTTTGTGACGTCTTGGTATTGAACAATTGGTATGCCTGGCGATTTCGGTTTAACTGATTCTATTGGCAGTGTCATGATAGCGTTTTTTTCTGTGCTCGATTCACTCATTTATGATCCCTCCTTTAGGTGGTATGACGGCGGTGAAGCTGCTTTTCAAGCCTTGCCATGCCAAAGGACAGGATTAAGCTGATGACTAGGAACAAGATCCCTGTTAGGGTATAGGGCTCAAATACCCGATACGATGCAGAAGCTGTATTTTTTGCAGTCAGCAGCAGTTCGACCAAGGTAATGGCGGACAAGGTCGGTGTTTCCTTTAGAATGACAATGAGGTAATTGCCCATGATCGGAATAATCGGCGGCACCGCCTGGGGCAATATCACGCTAAACCAAGTGCGGGCAGGGGATAAATCAAGTGCCGCTGCTGCCTCCCACTGCCCTTTAGGAACAGCGTCAATACCTGAACGATACACCTCTGACAAATAGGTGGCGTAGTGAAGCCCGAGCCCGATGACACCAGTGGTGAAAGCAGATAGAGATAGGGGGAGAAGCATTGGCAGACTGTAGTATAAAAAGAATAATTGTACAAGCAAGGGGGTACTCCGTATAAAGTTGATGATCCCTTGCAGCGTGAATCGAAGGATCGCAAACCTTGAACGTCTGCCCAGCGCCAGAAGAATCCCCAATACGGAAGCCAATGTAAATCCGGATAGGGCTGCTCCAATCGTAACGAGAAGCGCGTTCAGCAGCGCAGGCAGAATGTCGGCTGCGTAACTCCAATTCCACATGACGTGCTCACCTCCATGCCGTTAATTTGCGCTCTAGGATGCGCATCGTGATCGAGATTGAGGAGGATAGCACAAAGTAAATCCCAAGCAGCAAGCCAAAAATGTAAGGGGTATAGCTATAATAGTTGTTGCGGATAATCATCGCCTCGTAGGTGAGGTCTGACAGCGTGATGAAGTACACAAGCGAGGTCGATTTCAACAGTTCTATCAACAGGTTGCTCATGGGAGGAATCATTCGGACGACCGCCTGAGGGATGATGATCTTCCACGTTCTCTCTGTCGATGTTAGATTGAGCGCCAAGGCTGCTTCATATTGCCCCTTAGGAACCGCCAAGATGGAACTTCTAACAATCTCTGCACCGTAGGCGCCGATATTCAGTCCGATTGCAAGTACGCCCGCCCACAGCTTTGACAGTTCCACACCGACAAAGGGGAGGGCAAAATATACCCAGAACAAGAGAACAAGCAGCGAGCAAGCGCGAAACAGCTCGATGTAGGTTCGACTGGCGAATCGAACGATGGTGATCGATGAAGTGCTTCCTAAGCCTGCAATAGCGGACAAGCACAGAGCTACTGCAATCGAAAGCAAGGCGACTTTGATTGTGATGAGTGTTCCTTCCCCAAGCAGCGGCAGCCAATCCAGCCAAGGGATATTCATCTTAGCTTCCGCAAAGCTCAGCTGTAGTGATATCACCTGGAAGCTCCTGCTCGGTGAAGCCGAATTGCTGTAGAATCAAGAGCAGCTCTCCAGATTGTTTCATCTTAGCGAGTTCCTCGTTGAAGGCGTCGCGAAGGGAGGCATCTTCCATGCGGAATGCAGTTGCACCATACCCGCGGACGCTTTTTCCATCCACGCTCGGCTGCTCAAAGTCCATCACACGCTCAAGGGAATCGTCGCCTGCGGCATCTAGTCGCGATTGAAGCGCTGGGCCTGTCATCGTAATGGCATCGGCGCGATCCGACTGCAAGGCACTGATGGCTGCATCCTGATCAGGCACGATGACCATTTGATTATCTGAGACGCCGGATGCCTTCAAATATTCGATCTCAACGGCCCCAGCCATAACGGCGATCTTAGCGTCCTTGTTCTCCGCGATGGAAGCGTAGCTGTTCAGCTTCAGCGGATTGCCCTTCTTGACAGCGATTCCTTCTCCGATGCTGTATTCCGGATTAGCGAAGAGAACAGCCTCGCAGCGATCTTCTTGAATAAACATGCCGGCAGTAATAAGGTCAAAGCGCTTTGCTTGCAGCCCAGCAATCAAGGACGAGAATTCGGTCAACTCGCCTCTTACCTCGTTGATTCCAAGCCGCTTCAAGATTACTTTTGCAATTTCGACGGCCTCACCCGTCAGCTTGCCGTCTGCTGTCTTGTAAGCATAGGGGTTCTCATTCGCAAAGCCCACGGTTGCATAACCTTGAGCCTTCAGCTTCGCAAGAGTGTCTTCTTGTCCACCTTGTTCGACAGCTGCCTTGTCTCCCGCATTGCCGCTTCTCCCGCTTGATTCTTGCTGTGAGCAAGCACTCAAGATGAGGATGGGCATTAGCAGGAGGATCACCCAACTACGTTTCACTCATTCTCACGACCTTTCTTTTGTTTTTTACACCTAATAGGCTAACATCAAATGGATGGGAGGTCATTTCCAGTATTCTGGGATTATCATGCATATTTATGGATATTTTTGGATCGATAGGCGTGACTGACGGGGTCCATCCTTTTCCTTCCATATCCTGCAAGATAGTCTGGAATGGTCAGGTTTACAGATGGTGCAGATGTATGATATATAAATTAACCTTATATATGTTGAGCGATATGTTAAGGCTCTTATTACGCTTTTTAATTTTATTGACTGATAGAAAATTAGTTATGTTGGCAGAAGTAACAAGGTTAAGATGCGGCGTGAAAGTCGGCGCGTTCATTTCCCACAGTCTGACAATAACAAGTTAGGGAAAATGGGAATCCTTTATGCAGCAAGAGATTTGTCTGAAAATGTCGTATCCCCATTCTTTTTGAGAAATATTTTTCATTATTAAAAGTGAGCAATAGAACCCTTGTAAGGAAGATAAACTCCTGAGTAAGACTTATTATGGACACATTGGATAAGTAGAAATGTAAATATAAGATTCATTAATAAATGTGGTTAATTTTCGGGTAATAAATCTACACTTGATTCGAAGCTATAGTTCAGGGGAATGAGAACCAGAAGAACTTCAGATCGTTGCTTGGGAATGCTCCTTTACAAAGCAGCATCGTGGAGGTAGTATGGTATCAAACCGAATAGATGTTGATCTACTAGGGGGGCCCATGCTTGGGCTGAGAGGGAGGCAAGGAGCCTCTTGACCCTTTGGACCTGATCTGGCTAGCACCAGCGTAGGAAAGTAGGGGCACATTCATTAGATTGTTAGCGGGAGTGAAGCCAGGTCCAGACATGGATTTGGCTTTTTTTGCATGCATCGAATTCTCATTTAGGAGGCGGATTATGAACTACACCGTGATTGGACAACGATTAGAGCAGTTAAGAGAACAAAGACCTTTGGTGCACAATATTACAAATGCTGTTGTCACAAACTTCACCGCAAATGGATTGCTGGCATTGGGGGCTTCCCCAGTGATGGCTTATGCTCCGGAAGAGGTTCACGATATGGCGAAGATCGCAGGTGCATTGGTGCTTAATATCGGTACGCTGACAGAGGCAGAGGTGCGTTCTATGCTGATTGCAGGTCGATCTGCCAATGAGCACGGTGTCCCGGTCATTCTCGATCCTGTTGGAGCAGGAGCAACGGCTTATCGTACAGAGACGGCGCAAATGCTCTTGAACGAAATTGATATTTCAGTCGTCCGAGGAAATGCTGCCGAGATTGCTAATGTTTATGGCGAAGAGTGGGAGATCAAGGGTGTAGAGGCAGGAGCAGCGACTGGAAGTCCGGTTGAATTGGCGTCTCAAGCTGCGAAGGCATGGGGGACAATAGTCGTGATTACAGGCAAGGAAGATATCGTTAGTGATGGTACAACGACCTATGCTGTTCACAACGGTCACGAATTGCTGACACGGGTCACGGGAGCAGGTTGTCTGCTTTCGTCGATTGTTGGCGCCTTTGCGGCTGTGACGGATGAGCTTGTTGAGGCAAGTGTCGCTGCCGTTTGCGTGTATGGCGTGGCTGCCGAGAAAGGCGCTCGGCTAACTGCAAAGCAAGGTCCGGGATCTTTCCAAATGGAGCTGTTGAATCAACTGTATCAAATGACGGCAACGGATGTTGAGAACCAAGGGCGTGTGAAGAGGCTTTCTTAAGCATAATTTAGGGTGAAACGTTCGTATCTTACAGAGGCTGCGCTTTTGCCTGAGCTTTCACACGATACATCTATCTTCTAAGGAAGTGAGCCTTACGATGACGACGAGTCAGGTGTTTAAAGCATTAACAATCGCAGGATCAGACAGCGGCGGCGGTGCGGGCATCCAGGCGGATCTTAAAACCTTTCAGGAGCTTGGGGTATTCGGCATGTCCGCGATCACGGCGATTACCGCACAGAATACACTTGGCGTTCAGGCTGTCTATCCGATGTCGGCCGAAGCTGTTACAGCCCAGATTCATTCCATTGGAGAGGATATCGGTACGGACGCCGTGAAGACGGGGATGCTGTTCAGTGCTGACATCATACAAGCGGTAGCGGAGCAGATTCGACATTATCGATGGAATCAGGTTGTCATTGATCCTGTTATGATTGCTAAGGGAGGGGCTTCTTTGCTGCAGCAGGAGGCGATCACCGCGCTGCTTACGCACTTGCTTCCACTGGCAACGGTTATTACGCCTAATGTTCCTGAAGCAGAAGAATTAACGGGGTTAACGATTCATTCTGTAGAAGATAAAAAGGAAGCGGCCCGGATATTAAGCGGCTATGGAGCAAAGGTTGTGATTATAAAAGGCGGACATGATGCCCATCCTGAGGAGTCAGTCGACCTCCTGTATGATGGCGAGGCCTTCCATACCTTTGTTGGCACTCGGATTCCAACTAAAAATACACATGGCACGGGATGCACCTTTTCATCCGCAATTGCGGCAGAGCTTGCGAAGGGATCTGATGTGATTGACGCGGTACATACCGCAAAGCAATATATCCAGGCTGCTATTGAGCACCAGCTTGAGATTGGACATGGTCATGGACCAACCAATCATTGGGCGTATCGGTCACAAGCTATGGCGGCTAATCGCGATCAAGGAGGTGTTCCGATAGTATGACACGCCTTGTTCAAGAAGACTTGCGCCAGCAGTTAAGAACGTATCTTGTGATGGGAAGTGCTAACTGCTTGGTAGATCCGGCCGCGGTGCTGGAAGAGGCGATTCGGGGCGGCATCACGATGTTCCAATATCGTGAAAAAGGCAGCGGTGCTCGCCAAGGATCGGAGCGGCTTGCGCTAGGGTGGGAGCTGCGTGAGCTGTGCCGCACGCACGGCATCCCTTTTATCGTCAACGACGATATCGAGCTGGCACTTGCGCTCGAAGCGGATGGCGTTCATATCGGGCAGGAGGATGAGCCTGCTGCGGATGTGCGGAAGAGGATAGGACGCCTCATTCTGGGCGTATCCGCGCATACGGTTGACGAGGCCGATCGAGCCATACAAGATGGCGCGGATTATCTTGGTCTTGGGCCGATCTATCCGACAAGCACAAAGCTTGACGCTCGGCCTGTCCAGGGGCTTGAGCTTATTCGCAAGCTAAGGCAGCAAGGCATCACGATTCCGCTTGTAGGCATAGGCGGGATTACACCGGACAATGCTAGTCCCGTTATTGCAGCGGGAGCGGACGGTGTTGCTGTTGTATCTGCGATTACGCAGGCTGCCAATGTAAGGGAGGCTGCAGGATTGTTAAATGAGCAAGTTATGCGTGGAGCATTAGAGCATCCGGCAAACTTGAACTAAGGCTCATCACTATAAGAGATTGGATCTTGCTGAGTTGAAAATTTGGATACAGCTCTTTTAGCTTCTTCCTAGAGTTTAATTCATAAAATAAAGCGTGGTGAAGGACGAGCAACAATGGCTCGCTTTCAGCACGCTTTTTCAATGTATGGCCAGTAGAAGTGCTACAGAACATCGCGCTCCTCAATATTTTTGACACTCAAGTAAGCAATGCTTGCACCGATCACTGCTAAGGTGATGGGGATGAAGATAATGGTGTTTAACGAGAAATCGCCAAAGTTCTGACACACCAACAGTACAATAAGCAGCGAAGATGAGATCGTTGTCGTTGTGGAATACTTCTTCATCCCAAAGTACAACGGAATAAGACTCATGAGGCTTGCCGATAGCGCGTTCATGAAGATGCTAGGAAGTTGGTTTAGAATCATCTCGGCCGTTACGTTTACCGAGAACGTGGTTATAAATGAGCTAATCAGCGAGTATAAAGTCAACACGATAAGCTGGGATGCGATAATGGAGCAAAAGGCGAACAGAACGATGATGATGAGCTTGGCTATCATTAGCTTCTTGCGATTGACCGGATATGTGAACATCAAGGTGATCGTCTTGCTCCTGAATTCCTCGATGACAAATTTGGAGATGAGAACAGATGCAAATACGATAAATGTAGCTCTGACCATCGTATCAGTAAAGAGAAGCACCATATCCTCTGTAAAGATTTCATTTTCGAAGGCTGCGATATATCCCATCGAAGTGATTAATCCTAAAATGAGGAGGGTAGCAATAAGTGCGCCTCTAATAAACCATCCAGCTTTAAACTTTTGCATTTCCAGCTTGATCAGCTTAAGCATCGAACTCACCTCTATTCAGCAAGGTTAGGAAATAATCTTCCAATGAACGATTTTTCTTTGTGATTGATTCGATGTTGACCTCATTCAGGATTAATGTCTTGGTTACTTCACTTTGAGAAATGGATGTATCATAGATTCGAATCGCGTGATCATCCATGATTTTCATATTGGATATGTTCAAATGATGAGACAGGATGTAAGAGGCTTTCCGACAGTTATCCGTCAAGAGTTCCATGTATTCGGCATTCTGTTCCATCACCTGCTTCATCGATACCTCTTGAATGAGCTGGCCATGATTGATGACGCCAATGGTATCAGCTACCAGCTCAACCTCGCTTAATAAATGACTCGATATGAACAAGGTAATGCCGTACTCTTTGCTTAACATATTGAACAAATCCCGTAGTTCCTTGATTCCTAATGGATCAAGTCCGTTGATCGGCTCATCCAAGATCAGCAGCTCTGGCTTTGTGGTTATTGCTCTTGCAATGCCAAGGCGCTGCTTCATGCCGAGTGAGAATTCTTTGATCGTTTTTTTTTCGATATTGGTTAGCTTTACTAGCTCCAGTGCATCGTCGATCGACTTTTTGTTATGGAAGCCCATGTATTCGCAGTGCAAATTCAGATTCTCTCTTGCGGTTAGCTTCTCATAGAAGATCGGGTACTCAATGATGGAGCCCATTCTTCCAAGCAAGGCGTATGAGTTGCTCGTTAATTTCTCTCCAAAGATCTCGATCTCGCCGCTCGTTGGCTTGACGAGGTTCGTAATCATTTTCATGATGGTCGTCTTTCCTGCGCCGTTTGGCCCTAGAAATCCATATATCTCGCCTTTTCGAATGTTTATGTTGACGTTTGAGACGACTTCTTGGCCCATAAAGGCTTTAGTTAGTTGATGTGTCCTTAGCACATAGCTCATTGCAAGTATCCTCCCGTTTGTTGATACCTTTATTCTAGAAGCCAAAATACGCCTTTTTCCTTACACAGTTCTTACTTCTTTCTTAAGTTCCCGCTTCAAATGAAAAAGCCTATAGCTCGGACATGGTCCCGAATGCCTATAGGCTAAAATTGCAGGCGTTTGAAACGAACTGCAAAGACGGTACGCTCGTTTGGCGGGCTAGTTACATGGATGGTACCACCCATTTTTTCAACGAGACGCTTCGTAATGGTAAGGCCAAGACCGCTGTTCTGATAAGAGCGATGTCTTGAATCCTCCATCGTATATAAACGTTCAAAGATACGATCCTTATGCAGCTCGTGAATGCCTTTTCCATGATCCCATACTTCTATAATGACTGCTTCTTCATCAGGCTTTAGGGATAAACCGATCAAGTATCCATCACCGCCATGCTGAATAGCATTTGAGATGAGATTGTTTAAGATACGGTTTAGGGCTTCTTCATTTCCGAGGATAAAAACGGGTTCATCCGGAATCTCGATCTTAACCTGAAAGTTCTGGGCGGTAAGGATATCGTAGAAGGATAGAATATTATGCCTGCAAATCTCGTTGACATCGATTTGAGCCAATGGAATCTCCTGATCGCCCGATTCCAACTTTGAAAGATCAAAGAATCTGCGCATCAATTCCAAGACCTCCAGCGTCTTGTTGTATACTTTGCCGAGCAAGATGG
Source organism: Paenibacillus sp. 1001270B_150601_E10 (assembly GCF_015558675.1). Classification (GTDB taxonomy): domain Bacteria; phylum Bacillota; class Bacilli; order Paenibacillales; family Paenibacillaceae; genus Paenibacillus_B. The sequence goes on from NZ_JADMOL010000004.1 coordinate 14,032, forward strand.
TCCGTTCTGACGCGTCCATCAGCGGGTTCATATGGATGGTCTCGATATAGCCGAGAATGACCGTAAGCGGGGTCTTCAGGTCATGGGACATGTTGGCGATCATTTTCTTAGTTGCGATTTCCATTTTCATATGATCGGCGGCTGTTGTCCGGCTGTAATCCAGCAGATGATTGATCTCAATCAGCATGTTCTTCAGCTCTTTATCGTCCGTGATCATCAGTAAATGTTCATCGGTTTGGTCGTTCATGATGCGATGTAATTGATCATGAAGCTGCTGCAGCTGCTTGCTTCTTGACCGATTCAAAGCATATTGATACAAAATAACGACTAGCAGCAAGATGATGATGGTGAAGAGGAACCAGCCCATATTAGTGCCACTCCCACTTATAGCCGATTCCCCACAATGTCTTTAAGTATTGAGGACTAGAGGGCTGATCTTCGATCTTTTCACGCAGTCGCCGGATATGGACATTAATGACATTTTCATCGCCATAATAATCATCCTGCCATACAAATCCATAAATCTGTGCCTTGGTGAACACTCTTCCTGGGTTTGTGGAAAATAGCTTCAGCAATTCAAATTCCTTTGACGTCAGCTTGATGTCCAGGCCATTTTTCACTACTGAAAAGTTGTCCAGATCAATGCACAGGCTCTGATTGGCTATCACTTGTGATTCATGTTTAGGCGATGCATTCGCTTGGGCTGCTGGCGCCGCATATTGGGTTGCTCGTCTTATTACGGCTTTCACTCTCGCGGACAATTCGATTAACGAAAAGGGCTTGGCAATATAATCATCAGCCCCGAAGCCAAGTCCGAGCGCTTTGTCAACCTCGCTGTCCTTTGCGGATATGACGAGAATCGGAATATGGCTTCTTTCTCGGATCCACTTGATCACTTCGATTCCATCCAGCTTTGGCATCATGATATCGAGTACAATAAGATCAAAAGAATCATGGAATGCGGCAATGCCTTCCTCACCATTCTGTGCGGTTGTAACATGGTATCCGTCTTTGGCCAAATGGACTTGGACCATTTCAATGATGGAGGGATCATCCTCCATGAGTAGAATCTTCTGCATCTCGATCGAACCTTTCTAGAAATCATGGGTAGTATTTGGTTTAAGATGTAGGGATCAAAGGCTATTATAGCTCGTTTTGCAAGGTCTGGAAATGTTTGAGACAGCATCTCATGCGTTGAAAATAAAAATAGCCGCTAGCTTCAATTACTGAAGCGCGGCGCTCATTCGCTTATTTTTTTCGTGCCATCGTCATGCTAACACCTGAAATGGCGCCGATGACGATGGAGCCTAGTATATTAATTAATTTCTCTGGATGGCCAGTTATCCCATACAGAATGAAGTTAAGAATAAGACTAGCTAAGCAGATTATAAAAATCCATTTCATGACATGATGTAACGACATCATCCACTTCCTCCTTGTGATGAAAAATATTAGATTAGGTTGGTTATTCTCTTTTACTTAAGTTAAAGCATGAAATGTTCTATTTTTCTTACTCGTTTCTTACAAATCTCTTAAGTTGAGCTGGCGGGTTCCGCCAGGAAAGAGGGGGATCGTTGATGCCAGAATTACAATACAAGCAGCCCAAAAGCTTATTGAACAAGGGGACAGGCTTTTTGAATGGTTATACCTATTCTCTAAATCCTTATGGGGGCTGCAGCTTCGGCTGCTCCTTCTGCTACGTCAGACAGATGCCGATCCAGCTGTTTCGTAAGCAAGAGTGGGGCACATGGATAGATGTAAAGCAGGGGGCAGCTTCATTGTTGAAAAAGGAGCTGATGAAGGCGAAGAGCAAGGGGCCGGTGACGATCTTTATGTCGTCTAGCACGGATCCTTATCAGCCTGTGGAACACAAGGAGCGTCTGACTCGTTCGTTGCTGGAAGTGATGGCAGAGGATGAGCCAGACTTTCTATTGGTGCAGACAAGAAGCCCGCTTGTGACGAGAGATATTGATTTGCTACTGCAATTAAAGGATAAGGTTCGCGTCAGTATGACGGTTGAAACCGATCGCGAGGATATTCGCAGGCACTTTACACCTGGTGCGCCTCCGATTGGAGGGCGCATGCAGGCCCTTCAGCGATTGCGTGAGGCAGGGGTACCCACACAGGCCACGATTGCGCCCGTGCTGCCAAGCAGCGAGCAGTTTCCTGAGCTTCTGTCCAAGGCAGTAGACCGCGTATGCATCGATGATTACTTTATGGGAGACGGAAGTGGAGGGAAGCGCACCGCTCGCATGGGGTTAAAGGCTAAGTATGAAGAGCTGCAACTGCTGGAGTGGTACGAACCGTCAGCTTACCGGATGGTTTATGAGCGGCTTAGAGCCTATTTTTCAGCAACCCAGATCGGCATTAGTCAGGAAGGCTTCAGCAGGGCTTTCACCGAATGATAGGAGCTGGCCCCCCATTTTCCACCAGGAAAGAAGTCCCGACATGCGAACATGGGGGTTTTTGGTGCTATATAAGCCTTCTCATTCTGCCAATAAGCAGGACGAGAATCGGGATGCCGATCAGGAACACAAGCGAAATCATGGGCCACAGGGTGTTCTCCCATTCAATCCAATCCGAAGTATTCGGAAAGATATAGAAGGATAATATGAGCAGGATCAAGGAGAAGGGAATCGTTAGAAGCTGCTCATTTTTGATACGAAATACGTGGGCCAGCCCACTAAGACTGAACTTAAAATAAAAAATGAGCTTGATGTAGATGGTAATGAACCAGCTGGCAGCCATTAATACCTCGACTCTCGTAAAAAAGTTGCCTAAGTTGATCCGCTGTGCGAGTGCATAGCTTGGATAAAGGGTTGTTGCTGTTAATTCATATCCCATCACTAAGGTACAGAAAAAGACTATGATGAAGAGATAGGAACTGCCTAATATAGCACTGAAGACCAATGTTTTGCTTGCCTGCTTGGGCTTGCTCATGTACTTTGGAAAGAAAGCAAGCAGCGCAATGAGCGAAAAGCCCGTAATGCCGCAGTAATTCCAGACGGAATACAGCATAGGCTTCCAGCCCACCTCGAAAAAAGGCGCCAATTTGATTGCTGAAGGATCTTCCTTCATCTGGGGAATCACCGACAAGATTAGGGTGAAAAAGAGAATGTTGAAGATGTAAAACAAGATTTCTCCTGCTCGGGCTAGAGTCTTAAGACCAAGCTTTACCCCAACGACAACGACAATAATAAACATGAGCCCAAATGTCCATTCGGGCGTCTCAGGCATGATCTGCGTAGTAATAAAGCCTTGGGTAAAGTTGAGTAGACTGGCAAAGGCGATAAAAGCAACGATCCAAACCAGCACGAGAATCAAAACAGTGCTCAGCCATCGCCCTAGGATGAGATCCATGAGTTCAAACAAGGAGAGCCCAGGATGCTTTCGAAACAGGTGCATAAGCAAATAGGAGGCAAGTATGCAAACGAGAGTGCCAATGATGACAGCCTGCCAAGCCTGCTGTCTCGCCGTATGAGCCAAGAATCCAGGAATAAGCACGACACCGTAGCTGATCATATACATCGTAGCCAGAAGCATGAATGGTTTGGATTCTATCGTTTCGGTTCGCATTTTAGTTGGTTTCTCCTGTCAGCGAGGTATAGGCCAGTTGTGCAAGTGGATATAACCAAGACGTAAAGGCTTGGTAAGGGCTTGGTATGGCTGCTTTATAGACGTATAGATAACACATGGCCAAAGCGATGCATAGTGTTGCACCGTATAGGACCACTTCTTTTCGCGTACATTTCAGATACAGCTTAGGCAAGTCCCAGAATACAAGACCTAGGCACAAGAGAGTGATGAAAAAAGATGCAACGATCTTCATGATTGAACCTCCCTTAATTGTTCTTCGTACCGCCATTTCATAGAATTGACTTGTGTACCGATTTCCTTAATATGAACGTTGACATGGATGATGACTTTTAGCGTTGGGAAAATGTCATCCCAGTGACGCGCGTTCTTCTTCCAGTACTTATGATCAGCGCGTCGTATCGCATTCCCAAAGCCTAGGATGTCAGAGTTGTACTTTTTCTGAGCTGCCACTACAGTACTGTGCAGCACTCTAGAGATAGTTTCTGAGCCTTTTTGCTCTAGATTCATAATGACGTCTTTGTCAGCCAGATCCACTTTGCAGTTAATTTCTGAGATTTTTGTTTCGATTTCGTTATAAATATGGATTTCCGGCTTTCCGTTCACGACTTTCCCCTTCATCTTTGTGCCCGAATGAATGATTTCAAGTGTCGCGTTTCCGTCTTTGCAAGAAACGACTCCAATTGTGGATTTGACGGTATTGAGAATATAGTTATAGCCTTTGCTTTCCGATTCATTAAGATACCCAATGAGCTTATCCTTTTTAAATACGGCTATGGACGGGATTTTGATATAGGGAACCCTGAATGTTTTTTTATACATATCTATGGAAGTGCCTGCTTCGGGCGCACCGATAATTTTGACGCCGGTTGCAACAGGCTGTCTCCCGAGACTAATGGCTCCTTTAATGAAATTATCCAAATGGACACCGATTGTAGGCGCCCAGTTGGCTTGAGACATCTCGATTGACTTGAAGAGCTTATTGGCAGGCACCTCTTCCAAACGAGGAATGATGCCTAGGATTTTATTAGCTCGACCCTGTTCCGCAATGACCATGAACGTGTCTCCTCGCATTTCATGATCCCTAACCAGAAAGTCGATAATATCCACTAGCCCCCCTCGGGCTACGTCTTCACCAAACACTACCATGCGCAAATGGGCCAGATAGACCTTGCGCGGAATTTGGGTCGTCATGCGTCGAAGGGCTTCTTGGATGGTTTTTCCACGCTCCTCAACGACATATACCGGGGCTTCACCGGTTCCTTTCTTGCTGCTGATAGCCACAGGGTTGACGATCTGCACGGAGACAAGATATTCCTGTTCGGATAATTTATCAATTCCTAATGCTGCGGCAATGCCTAGCGTATCAAGCTCCGTACGATTCCAGCAGCCAGTAGTGACGAGGAACGAAGCGATACATAAGAAAAATAGCATGGATCTTCTCACAACACTCCGCTCCTTTGTTAAGAGTCATTTCTAGATGCAGATGCGGGCTCTTCCTGACTAGGACGTCGCCAATCACGCATCCGCCATGGCATTCTAAGGACATTATCTCGCTGAGCATTCCAACTTACGGGAGCAAAGGGAGAGGTGAAAGGATAGCCAAACGATTCTAGATGTGAAAGATGCAAGATAATCAGAATGATCCCAAAAAACATGCCGATTAGCCCAAACGATGCGGCAAGCCCCATCATACCGAATCGAAGAATTCTTAAAGAGATGCCGACTTCAGGATTCGGGAAAATCTGGCTTGTAATTGCTGTTATCGATACAATAATGACCATAGCGGCAGAGATTAGGTTCGCCTCAACCGCAGCCTGTCCGAGGACGAGCGCGCCCACAATGGAAATTGCGGAACCTACTGCTCTTGGCAGTCGAATCCCTGCTTCATACAGAAGAAGAAATGTCAGTTCCATGATCAAGGCCTCGATAAAAGCAGGAAACGGAATTCCTTCACGTTGTGCAGCGATGCTAATCAATAGCGTCGTTGGCAACATTTCCTGATGATAGGTCGTTAACGCAATGAACAGGCCAGGTGTAAGCAGGGTAATCATGTAAGAAAGGTAACGCAGCAATCTTGTTAAACCAAAATCATATCGATGATAATAATCATCAGGCGACTGAAAGAATTGAGTGAGAAGTGCCGGAACCATCAAGGCAAAGGGAGTGCCATCCACCAAAATGACGACCCTGCCTTCCAATATGGCTGATGCCGCCACATCGGGACGTTCTGTGTTGTTCACGGTCGGAAAGATGCCGAATGTGCTGTCTTGAATGGATTCCTCGATATAATTACTTTCTAGAATAGCTTCAAGCTTCATATTTTGGAGGCGTATGCGTACTTCCTGAAGCAGTTCAACCTTTACCTTGCTTTTCAGGTACATGAGTGTAATATTCGTATGTGTCTCACTGCCAAGCACCATGGATTCCGCCCAAAGGTTAACATTTCGAATGCGTTTGCGTATTAAGGCGATATTAATTTGAAGGGTTTCTGTAAAGCCCTCCTTTGGTCCACGAATCGTGGTTTGGGAGGTAGGCTCGGACACAGCGCGGTGCTCGCCTCCGCTTGTATTGATCACGAGGCAGCCTGAAGCTTCTCCTTCTAAAAATAGAATGGAGCTGCCGTTTAGGATGCTGGACAGCATGCGATCAAGGGAGGACTCTACCTTAACATCTCCTGATTGAATGCCGATCTCATATACCCAAGAGGGGACGGTAGTGCCGTCAAAAGCTCGCACATTGGTTTCAGCCACCTCTTTTCCTCCTGTTTGCAGAGATAAGATCAGTCGATATATTTTCTTGTCATCCACAAGGCCATTGAAATAGATCACTCCGACGCCAATCTTATGGTCTCTGCCTAAGGTCAAGCGTCGCACGATCAGATCGGAGCTTGATCCAAAGATCTGAACGATCTGCTCAAGTGTATAGTCTAAGGATGGGGGTGTTTGATCTTGATTGCTGTTAGTTGAATGGTCTGTCATGACGTAACCTCATCATTCGATGTTCTTAGTTTCCTTTGGTATGCCCCTAAAAATGGAAAACTATCCGAGTTCCGGCTCTTGCTGTTAATGGCATATCTCGCTTGCGTGCACCAAATCCTGCTTGTGAGGCTCATAAATACCGCAAAAATGATCAAAACGCGCTCCTTTCGATTCGCTATGCTTGACACAAGGAGGTGATCCTGACGATGCAAGATGAATGGCTCATTCAGAAGACGATTCGATGGATAGAGCAGCGGCTGCATGAACCCATTTCTCCAAGAGAGATTACGAAGGTAACGGGGTTATCCAAATACCATTTTCACCGCATCTTCCAGGCACACGTCGGCATATCCACGGCAGCCTACATAAGAAATAGGCGGCTCGCGAAGGCGGCAGGGGATTTGCTTTATACGAAGGAGCGGATTCTCGATATTGCGCTGCTGTACCAATTCGAATCACAAGAGGCCTTCACACGAGCGTTTAAGAGAAGGTATCACCTGCCGCCAGGACAGTATCGGAAGCTGATGACTTCCGCTGCGAATCAAAGCCGTAAGGAGGCGTATACGATGGTAACAAAGGTAAAGGGATGGATATTAAGCGGCAGTCACCCGTTTCATTATGAAATGGGGGTAGATGGGGAGCAGGTTCATGAGGGGAAGGTGTCCGGTTATCTAAGATCTCGGACGGTAGAGCAGCAAGGGGAGTTTGCTACTATGATGCAGCAGTTCAAGGCAGATAAGTACAGGGGCAAGCGGATGAAGCTGTCCTGCTTCATAAAAGCCGAGCAAGTAGAATCCTTTGCAGGCTTATGGATGAGAGTGGATAGTGCGTCTGATGAGGTGCTTCAATTTGACAATATGAGCAATCGCCCGATCAAAGGCACGCAGGAATGGAATCATTATTCTGTAGTGCTTGATGTGTCAGCACATAGCGCAGTTATCTCGTTTGGCGTCCTTCTCACGGGTACGGGGCAGGTATGGATGGATCAATTTCGCTTTACAGAGGTAGATTTAAGCGTTCCTACAACGAATCTGGATACGACTGCGGATCTCCATGAAGAGCCTGTTAATTTGTCCTTTGAAGACGTTTAAAATGATGGATTATTAGAAAGAAGAAGCGGTTCCCGAGAAACAGGGAGCAGCTTCTTTTTGGTTGGACATCATAGGTGTATTTCCATGTTATAACTAGCTTTTTTATCCTTGAAGAGTGAGGGAATTGGCTTTCCTTTCCTTTATGATTCGAGTATGGTGGAACATGTAGTGCAATGTATAGAATAACAGCTGGAGTTGATGATATGTTTTTACGAGGAATTGAATTGCTGCGTCGCGAGGGAATCTCTTACAAGGAGTATCCGTATTCCATCCCGACCATTGCACACCTCTCGAGAGTGGAATTCCGAGGAAACGTCACCTTCCTGGTTGGAGAGAATGGATCTGGGAAATCGACGCTGTTGGAGGGAATTGCTGATCAATGCGGGTTTCATACTGCAGGCGGAAGCAAGCATAATAGGTACGAGGTGGATGCCGCCGAATCGGCTCTAGGCGAACATCTTAGACTCTCTTGGCTGCCTAAGATTACGAACGGCTTTTTCCTGCGCGCAGAAACGTTCTATCAATTTGCCTCTCACTTGAATACGATGCCCGAGAGTTTAAGATATTATGGAGGACGTTCCCTTCATAAGCAGTCTCATGGTGAAGCGTTTCTATCCCTATTCGTCCACCGCTTTGGGAAAAAGGCTATCTATTTGTTAGATGAGCCTGAAGCCGCTTTATCGCCAGCTAGGCAGCTCTCTCTCCTTCGCATTATTAAAGAGCTTGAGCATGAAGCACAGTTTATTATTGCGACGCATTCTCCGATTCTACTTGGATATCCTGATGCACAGATTCTGAACTTTGATTCTGCGCCCATAGAGGAGATTCGATATGAAGATACGCTGCACTATGTGCTGACGAGAAGATTTCTTGAGAATCGAGCGGCTGTACTGCGGGAAGTGTTTGAGAATGATGAATAATAACTTGCTTGCAGATGAACAAACGGGGCTGTACCTACTATCATCACCATGCTGATGATGTAGGTACAGCCCTCGTTTCATATAATGGGCCTATGCTTGACACACAGGAAAGTCAAAGTCCAGCTTGGCGCCGCCTTGCTTGTGATTGCTTGCGGAGATTTGCCCTCCGCAGCGCTCGACGATCGCTCGCGCGATGGCTAGTCCTAAGCCAGATTCGCCGCCTTTGCCTTTGACAAAGCGATGGAACAAAGTAGGGAGCAGCTGCTCTGGAATGCCATTGCCATCATCCTGCACGGTAATCAGAACCCGATCCTGTGCTTTACGGACATATACATGAATGTCTTTCTCGGCATAACGTGTTGCATTGGTTACCACATTCAGCAGGGCTTGCAGCAGCTTATCTCGATCAGCTCGGATGTATAAAGCTGTATGTTCCTTCATTAGATAGTGAACATGAAGCTTCAGTTTCTTTTTAACGAGGATAGGATTGACTCTCTCTTCCGTTTCAAGCAGCATGTCCCTTACAGGAACCTCGTTAAAGTGGAAGATGTCCTCCTCGCTGTCGAGCTTCGCCAGCAGGGTCATCTCGGTCACGAGCTTCTTTATGCGATTGCTCTCACTCGTGATGATATCTAGTCCTCGCCGCATACTTTCGCCTTCAAATACACCGTCCCGAATCCCCTCAGCATAGCCAGAGATGGACATTAGCGGGGATTTGAGCTCATGAGAGGCATTTTGAAAAAATTGCTTTTGCACTCGGTTGTAGCGATCCAGCTCTCCTGCCAGATCATACACCGTCTCTGCTACGACTCCAATCTCTCCGCCAGCCTTGATCAACTGCACTTCGGAGAATTGTCGGTTCTTCACTTTCTTCAGCTCTTCTCTTAATCTCATGAGAGGATTAATAAGGCGCTTCGTAATGAAAAGACTAAGCAGGAATACGAGCACAAAGCCGATGCATAGCACAATGATCAATTGGGCAAACAGCTTTTGTTCAATTTCTTTGATTTTGTTTACCGGAGACAGCAAGGTGATATAACCGTCCTCCGTTGTTGTCGTGCTTGTAAGATAGCGATCATCTGTGCCATCTACGATCTTTTGCATCGCTTTGGATAGGGGAATGGCAGCTATAGCAGCTTCATTCTCGATTATCTTTGTAAATGGTATAGCTTCCAGTTTGGTTATCGACAGCTCCTCCATAGGGACAAGCTGATACTGCTTATCGGTCACAATGGCGCTTATATTGCTTGCCACAGGTAAGGCAGACATTCGAATCAATACCCCGTCTGACCTATTCAACGGTGTAGCTTGTCCCGTTTGAACCGTGTTGATAGATTGTGAGATAGAGGCACTGAGGTTATGCAGCTCCTCTTGCTGGGTTCCCATAAAATGATCCAGCAATACGTTATGAATAATGACGGCGGTGACCGCGAAAACAAGTGCAAGCAGGACGCCGAAGGCAAGGTTGATTTGGTGTATGAGCTTCATTCTAGCATTCCCCTCCATTCATCCGATAGCCATGCCCCCATACCGCCTCAATAGGCAGCTCCTCCATTTTCTTACGAAGCCGCTTTACAAGGTGGTCTACAGCACGATCGCTTCCAAAGTAATCTTCTCCCCATATAAGATGGAGAATTTCATCCCGTGCAAAGGCTCGATTCGGCCGCTCCACGAATAGCTTCAGGAGATCGAACTCCTTGCTGGTCAGATCGATCTCTGCTTCATGCCAGATCGCACGCCTTTCATTCAATAAGAGACGAAGCCGACCAAGCTCGATATAATCATCCACGTTATCCAGAGTTGAGGCATCCTCTCTAGGCTGAAGCTTCTGCATGCGCTGCAGCTGCCGCTTCACGCGAGCTACGAGCTCTCGCGGGCTAAAGGGCTTAACCAGATAATCATCACTGCCAAGCTCGATCCCAAGAATCTTGTCCACCTCATCATCTCGAGCAGAGATCATAATGATTGGAATCTCTGCGACGCTCCGAATTTTTTTGCAGAATTCAAAGCCGTCCATACCAGGCAGCATAATATCCAGCACCCACATGTCCGGAGGCTGATTGCTCCACAGCTCCCATGCTTCCTCTGCTGATTCTAGTCCAATCGTCTCCATGTTTTCCTTTTGTAAATAGGTTTCTACTAATTGTCTAATATGTTGATCGTCATCGACGACGGCGATTCGATATGGATTCATTCCTCGACCTCCTCCAATGTTGAGGTCATTATAGCAGAAGGAGCTTAAGGAAAGCTGAGTTGCCATTCTTTTTACATAATTACGGACATGTCATGCCACACTTCCTGTCCATAATGGGTTTTGTAAACAACAAGCCATCAAACAAGGAGTGTATGGAATATGAAAAAACGTATGATTCAAGGTGCTGTATTATCTGCTTTGCTGTTAACTTCTGTTGCTGCCCCTGCTTATGCTAGTCCACAAGAAGGTGTGACTGCAAAAGAAACGATAAAAACAGAGCTTGTCACATCTGAAGCGAAAACAGCCTCCTTCTATCCGCTTGAGCTTGCGAAGAAATACGCCCCAGAGACAGTAAAGGACTGGGAGGAAGTCTTAAAGAACATGAACATAACGGTGGCATTCACGGTTGAGCCTTCAAGTTCTAGCGAGAAAGGGGAACATCAAAAGCTTGAAATGAAGGTTATTTCCGAAGAAGATATCGATTGGTCCAAGGTTAAAGACGCGGCTGAGGGAAAAGGTCAAACCAAGGGCATGATCGCCATTACGAAAATTGCTGAAGCCGTGCCAACAGAAGCTTCAGATAAAAAAGAAGCGGCCCTTGTAAAAGTCGTTGATTCCGAGATCAACGATCCGCAGGCTAAAGCTTTCATGGAGACCTATAAGGAGCTCAACGCCGCTGTAGACTCCAAGGATACAGATGCGATCAAGACAAGCCTAGCGAAGCTTCTTAAGCTGTATCAAGAGCAGGGGCTGCCAACATTAGATACCAAGTAAGCGGATAGGCAGGGAGAATTCGAAATATATGATAAGGATCAAAAGGGCCCAGATACACGGCTAAGTGTATTTGGGCTTCATCATTTTTCTTGAGCTGAGAGAGCGTCGGGATTGGCAGATATTGCAGGACGAATAGCTGAGCGGCATATGAGAAGCTGCTGCTGCCATACTTTTTCCACACTTTTGCAGTTGTTTTGACGGAGACATTTCCTATTCTATCAATAGCTTAATTATGTCTGGACGCGGCATGAAAGAAGAGCGAAGGCTAATGTACTGGAGGATAGGCAAGATGCAGCATATACGCATGGCTCAAAAGGAGATCGTTGTCGCGCTTTGCTTTCTCGCCCCGAGCTTGATCGGTTTTTCTTTGTTCTACGTCATACCCTTTGGACAAAGTATCATTCTATCTCTGCAGGATCGTGCTGATCAGCACTTTACCCTTATGAATTATCAGGAGCTCTTTCAAAGCGGCTCCTTTCACAAGGCAGCTGCTAATACAGCCTTGTTCACGCTGATCGGTGTTCCCATCATCGTATTGCTGTCTTTGGGGATTGCTTTAATGCTGAATCAGCGAGTATTTGGCAGAAAAGCGATGCGAACCGCTTATGTGTTGCCGCTTGTTGTGCCGGTGGCTTCCTTAGTATTGCTCTGGCAGATTCTATTTGATTGGAACGGCACAGTAAATACCATTCTTCAGCACTTTGGCAGCAAGCGGGTAGATTGGATGCAGTCTGACGCCGCCATATGGGTCGTCATCCTCATGTATGTATGGAAGAATCTCGGCTATAACGTCATTTTATTTTTAGCAGGGCTTCAGAATATCCCGGACCAGTATTATGAGATCGCGAATATGGAAGGCGCGGGTCCCATACGAAGATTGTTTGGCATTACGTTTATCTATTTGACGCCAACAACCTTTCTCGTACTGCTGATGTCCATCGTGAACTCCTTTAAGGTGTTCCGTGAAACGTACCTCGTAGCGGGTGCTTATCCGCATGACCGAATCTACATGCTTCAGCACTATATGAACAATATGTTTTTATCCCTTGATGTACAGAAGCTGTCAGCTGCAGCCGTGTTGATGGCTGTTGCCATTCTCTTTTTGGTTCTCGTGCTGTTCCGGGGGGAGCGAGCATTTCGATCTTTCATGGAGTAGGAGCTTAAGGAGGAACTTATGAAGCATACCAAAAGTCTCGTACTTGCCCTGATCCGCACCATTCTGCTAGGGCTGATTGCTGCGCTCGTCTTAACCCCCGTGCTGCTTGCGATCATCAACTCTCTTATGACGGAGCAGGAGATTGTTGCAAACTACGGCTCGCTTGGCAAGACGGATACCAATATCTTTGTGAATTTGAAGTTAATACCCGATTGGGTTTCCTTCGAGCAATATTACCGTGTTCTTATCGCAACGCCTGTATTTCTTCGGATGTTTTGGAACTCAGCAGGCTTAGTCGTGCCCATCATTGTCGGACAAGTCATTGCCGCGACACTGGCTTCCTTCGCGCTTGCAAGGCTTCGGTTTCCTGGGAGGGATGCACTGTTCTTTGTGTATCTCATGACGATGATGATGCCCTTTCAAGTTACGCTGGTTCCGAACTACATGATGGTTGAACGGCTGGGGTTAATGAATACACCAGGAGCAATAATATGGCCTGGCGTCTTTAGTGCCTTCGGCGTATTCCTTCTGCGGCAATTCATGCTTCACATTCACTCTGCATACATAGAGGCGGCCAAGATGGATGGAGCGGGCTATGTCCGAATTTTTGCTTCAATCGTGCTCCCTATGGTGAAGCCGGGAGTCGCAGCACTTGTCATTCTACTATTCGTTGATTATTGGAACATGGTCGAGCAGCCGCTTATCTTTTTGCAGGAGGCAGCCTATCAGCCGTTGTCTGTCTTTTTATCTGTCATTCAAAAGGACATGCTGGGAATTTCATTTGCCGCATCGGTAATTTACATGATTCCTATGATGCTCTTGTTTCTGAGTGCAGAGCATTACCTGATTGAAGGCATCCAGCTGTCAGGGGTAAAGGGCTGAATCGGATCAGTGGAACAACGATTATTCGTGAAACTGAAGAAGGGGTTATCAAGATGAAGACATCGCAAAAAAAGATTATTTCCATTCTGTCCATATGCTTTCTCGCGATTATGGTTCTCTTAACGCTGCTTAGCAATACCATTGAAACGGCTCTTCTGCCAAAGGTAACGACAGAACTTCCTTCAACAAAGGTATTGACTCACTCCTTGGAAGGCAGAGGGGTTGTTACCCCTCGCAAGAAGAAAGAGCTGGTGAATGAAAGCGGATGGAGTGTGGAGAAGGTGCATGTAAAGAAGAATGAACGCGTCAAAAAGGGGCAGGTGCTCATCACTTTTGACCACTCATCCGCGGAGCAGCAGATCGAGGAATTGAAGCTTCAATTGAAAAAGCAGGAGCTCAATCGCATCGCCATAAAGGAGCAGTACGTGGAAGCAAAGCGGATGGGAGATGAGGAGGCGATCAGAAAGGCAAAGCGTGCGCTCGAAAGCGATGATCTGGATCGGATAGGGATAGAAAACAAAATCAAGCAGCAGCGAGAAGAGATAGACAAAAAGAAGACGCTTAAAGCGCCTTATGAAGGGAAGGTAACAGAACTAGTTGCGGAGGATGGCATAGCAGTCGCGATGGGACAGCCATTATTAACACTTGTTAATACCTCTGAAGGCTTTGAATTCACCTTTACCGCTCCAGATCATGTCGCCTCCTTTTTGAAGTTGAATGAACGCTTGCAGGTAGAGATACCCGAATCGAAGATGAGGCTTGAAGGTAAGATCGAGGAGATCAAGTCGGTATCCGAGCCTGGTGGAGCAGGTGGTGGCACCATGGGAACTGGAGGTTCTGATTCCGATACGCCAATCTCACAAAGACAAGTTGTAGTCACCCTAACCGATCCTAAGCTTCAGGGAGGAGAAGAGGCAGCCGTTCATATGGAGAAGCAGGCGGAACAGCAGGGCTTGGTGATTCGAAAAGAGCTCTTGAAGAAGGATGGAAGCGGCAGCTATGTGTTTGTCGTACAGGAGAAAAGAAGTCCGCTCGGCAACACGTATACGGTCCAGAAGCGGTCTGTGAAGACAGGAGACGAGAGTGAAGAGGAGATTGTGATTCTAGACGGCTTGTATCCGCAAGACAAGATGATTTCGGAATCCAGCGAGCCGCTGCAGGATGGCAATCGCATCCGCTTACAGTAGCACCTCATCCGGCAAGGAAAATAAAAAGATCGTGCTTGCAGGATAAGTCTGTATGACCCAAACCTATAACTTATGAAGGATGATGAGGATGAAAAAGAAGCTTTCATTTATACTGTTAACCGTGTTTCTGCTGCTTAGTGCGTGCAGCACAGGGAATTCGAACTCTGCCTCGGAAGATGGAGAGGCACCCTCTGGGGGGCAAGTCGATATTACCGTTTCTGTTATGAGGAAAATGCCATTTCTTGAAACGGCCGCGCGCAAATTTCATGAGAAGCATCCTAATGTAAACATTCACTTTAAAGAAAATATCGCCGTGACTGAGGTAGAAGGTGAAGGGGGCATGATGGCTGCCGTTTCTACGCTGGATATTGAAAAATACATTCAGACCGTAACGACCGAAATTCTAGCAGGAAAGGCATCGGATATGATCTTGATGGATAGCTTGCCTCAGGACAAGCTTGTACAGAAGAATGCTCTTGTAAACTTGTACGATTGGATGGAGAAGGACGTGACATTTGACAAGTCTCAATATTACGGCAATATAATGAAGGCGGCTCAAGATAGTGAGGGGCTTTATGGCCTGCCGCTTAGCTTTTACTTAGAAGGTATGATTTCAGGAAATGAGAAGCTGCTGAAGGAAGCGAATATTACGATTGATGATGAACACTGGACCTGGGACCAATTCAAGGATATCGCGAAAAAGCTGAGAGAGGTGACGGGAGAGGATACAGAGGTGCTCAGCAATGCGTTTCCAGGCGTCTTGCTCTCAGATTTTATTGAGGGTAATTATGCAAAGCTCGTTAGCAACAACCAAGCAAACTTTGATTCTGAGCTGTTCCGTGGCATGATGAATCAGATCAAGGCGATGTTTGACGAGGGGATCTTGACGGAGAATTTTTCTTATGATCAGAATGCTGCCCTCTTCACTCAAGGCGGGTATACAGAGCCGGAAACAGCTATTCAAGATATGCTTCGAGAAGATGCTGTTTTCTATAAAAAGCCAACGTATGATGGTCAATCCAATGGCATTTCCTATCGATCGGGACTTACTTTGGCAATAAATAGCAAATCCAAGTTCCAAAAAGAAGCATGGGAATTCTTGAAGTTCCTGCTGTCTGACGAAATGCAGGCCTCGACAGAATTGGGCGGATACCCGATTAATAAAGCGCAGGCTGCAGCAAAGCTTGAAGCCACTCGCAAGTCGGTGGAGAAAGAGCAAGGCATTGATGATAAGAAATCGAAGGCGCTGGACGAAGGCATCAAGCAGTTGAATGAAATGCTGGGGCAAGCGGGCACGAAGGCAACAAGCGATATGAAGGTTATTATGACAGCCATGAATGAGTTCCAAGCATTTATAAGCGGTCAAAAGTCGGCAGAAGATGTAAGCAAGCTTATTCAGAATAAGGTGAATACGTATTTGAATGAATAAGCAAGCATATATAGAAGATATCGAATAAGGTTAAAAAACAGAATGTGCTTGAACGGAACAAAACCGCCTCGTTCTATCGGGAAAGTCCCAACGAACGGGGCGGCTTTTTATATTAGGCTTGATGCAGCTCTATTGCACCTTAGAAGTAATCAGCGAACCAAGGGACAGCATCAGGAATGATTTTTTCCAAAAAGCGCACATCATGACGATTCCCGTTTATTCGGCCAATCTTGTGCAGGTACAACGGGCGTTTATAGCTAAGCAGCATCGTCGTGAGCGTCTGAATCGTTAATGAAAGATCAGGCTCAGCCTCTCCTTGGGTTATCATGAGCTGGCCATTCGAATCGGAAGCGATCGTAAAGCTGCCGTTGTTCCAATCCAGCAAGGGGTCTTGAACATGCAGCACGATCTGCTGACCTGGCTTTAGGTTAAATGGATATCGCTCTAGGAACGGCTTAACATCTACAATTCGTCCCATATAATACGGAGAAATGCGCTGCTCGATCTCTCCATCTTCCAATAGAAAGGCCAGTGTCTCGCTGTTATAGAGCCGCCCCTTAACGTGGTAAACCATCGATAAGTGGGCGCGAATAAAGTTCCAAAGGCCCCTGCGCGCATCCTCGCTTAGGTAAACCATTTCCTTAATATATAGAATTTCGTCTTCAACTTTGTAGAAGAGGTACCCTGCAGGTGTATCGACTGCTTCGTAGTAGATGGCTGCTGCTAAGTCCTCGCTTTCCCAGCGGAATCGCTCTTCCCATGCGAGCTTATCCCGATACAAAGCAGCGTTTGCTGTAGAGGCAAATTGCTGATACACCTTTCGAATGTCCTCATGGTCGAGATCTTCCCGAATAGTTCTGCCATGCACAGGCATGATCTTCGGCAGTTGTGTATCTCTTACCTTGAAGTCGATGACGTCCGAGATGATCTCCCATCCCTTTTTACGATAAAAAGGAATCGAGTAAGGAAATAGGTAAGCGATCGTCTGACCACGTTCCTTCATCCGAGTCAAGCTCTCGAGGATTAAGGAAGACACCAATCCGTAGCCGGAGTATTCCGGATAGGTTCCTACTCCCGTTACGCCGCCCATCGCGTATTTAACACCATGAATATTAACCTCAAACGGATAGGTCATCACTTGGGAGACCAGCTTCTGCTTATCGAACCAACCGATAACGTCACAGGCAGAAAGCAGCAAGCGCTTCTGGGTATGGACATAGTCATCGCCAAGCTCTTCAATATCGGCATTCGTCACTTGAAATACATAATTCATCAGATCATAAAATTGCTCAATATCGGAGTCAACAACCTCACGCATTTGAAACAGATTGCGAAAATTCGTCGGTGCCATCATCTAAGCTCCTAACCATCATTTGTCTCTTACCAATGTGCCCGCGTCGTCATTCAGCTATTCTTCTATAAAGAGGTGAAATGGAATATAATATGTGAATATATTCACGATATAGTCCTGTTATTGTTTCTTTGTTGGCTGAAGGGCCTCCTTAATTATACAAGAATGTGAGATCACGGAACAAATACATGCCTTTTCAATAAGATTCGCGTAAACTGGAGTCAAGAAGAATGAGAGTAACTCGTTATCATCTCTATCTCAACATTATGAATCAAGCCATAATCAATAGAGGAGGCTTAATGAAATGAAGCATATGCATATCGCTTTTACACACCAGGATTCTAAGCGCATTGTGATCGGTATCGATGGGGGAGGTACGCACACACGCGCTATCGCTGCGCGAATGGATGGGACGATTATTGGTGATGTACAAACGGGCTGTTGTAATCCGAACAAAGATGAACGAGCTGAGGAGCATGTAAAAGACGCGATTGTTTCCGTTCTAGAGAGAGCTGACGCAGTAGCTGAGGATGTGGCTGGCTTATGCGCTGGTCTTGCTGGTATTGAAACAGAAGAGGATTTGTCTTGGGCAGAATCGTTTACGAGCGTTCCAGGCATTGCCTGCCCTAAGAAGCTGGTAAACGATTCTTACGTTGCTCATGCTGGCGCATTCTTAGGCGAAGCAGGGATCATGGCGATTTCCGGGACAGGCTCCGTTGTATTTGGACTTAATGAGCAAGGGCGGTTGCTTCGTAATCAGGACTTTCACCATTATGCGGGTGCGGCAAGGCACCTTGCCTTTGACTGCGTATATCGAATACTGGCGGGGTATGCAGGCGAGGAGGATCAAGGCTTGGTAACAGAAGTTCTGCACTACTGGAAGGTGGATAGCGTAGCGCAGCTTTATGAACAGGGGATGGAAGGCTTTGCCCTTGGCGTTCATGAGCAGATGCGCATGTTTGGGAAAATGGGCCCTATCGTTACGCGTGCTGCTAAAGAAGGAAGTCCCTTGGCTATGCACGTATGCACGCAGCTTGCAGACGCACTGGATATTGGCGTTCGCCTTATTGGAGCGGGCTTTGCCGAAGAGCAGGTTCAGGTAGCCTTTATGGGAAGCGTCATTCAAGACGATTACATAGCTGGGTTATTGACGGAGAGGCTAATTCGGCATATTCCAGGTTCCAAGCAGTATCAAGTTGTCCAGCCTTGTCTGTCACCAACGATTGGCGCTGTGTGGCTCGCCCTTAAGGAATGCGGTGCTTCGATTGATGCTTCTGTTATGAATCATCTGGAGCAGGGATGCTGACCTAATGAAAAAAGATTTCCACTTCTAATGATAAATACCATTAATGAATGATTGTTTCTCACAGAGATGGTAGAATACGATTCAGAATCATCTCGTCTGGGGGAGCACATGAAGACCTTAATTCTCGATAATTATGATTCCTACACATACAACTTGTATCAATTGATTGCGAAGATCAATGGGATAGAACCGATTGTGATATACAACGACGCTTACACTTGGGAGGAAGTAAAGGCGAAGTTTCAATTTGATAATGTGGTGATTTCACCTGGACCGGGCAGTGCCGATGTAGCGAAAGACTTCGGGATCTGCAGGGATGCGCTATTGGAAAAGTCGCTTCCTATTCTAGGCGTTTGCCTTGGTCACCAGGGGCTTGGATATGGGCTAGGAGCTTGTATTGTTTCATCGCCTGAGATTGCCCATGGGAAGATCAGTCGCATTCAGCATCAAGGAGACCGTCTGTTTGAAGGAATACCCTCTCCGTTCTCAGTGGTGCGCTATCATTCTTTGCTGCTTGATGCCGATCTTCCAGATGGGCTGGAGCCGATTGCCTGGACAGAGGAGGGGCTGTTAATGGCCATTCGTGCTCTAGATAGACCACATTGGGGCGTTCAGTTCCACCCTGAGTCGATAGCAAGCGAGTATGGAGAAGCGCTGCTGAGAAATTTTATGGCGTTAACGAAAGAAGCAATGCTTCAATCTGATCACAATCAGTCTGCATCAGGGAAGGAATTGCTTGATTCCGAGGATGGAACGGTCCGTGAACCATTAGAGATACAGCAAGTGGTTGCATCTGCTTCGACTGCTTCGAACTCCGCTTCACGAGTGATGTTCCGTAAACTATCCAATTGGTATGATGCGGAGCAGGTATTTATGGAGCTGTATCGTTATGCTGAACCTGCCTTCTGGCTGGACAGCAGCCGTGGCGATGGAAATATGTCTCGCTTTTCCTTTATGGGAGATACCAGAGGGCCGCTAAGCAAGCTCGTCACGTATGACGCAGTAAGCGCCAGCGTTACCGAGATATCGAGCAATGGAACGCGAACGGTCTCCACAGATATATTTGCTTATCTGGATCAGGAGCTTGCGCGTTATGCAGCAGTGACGCCGGAACTGCCTTTTGACTTCAACAGCGGGTTTGTGGGTTATTACGGCTATGAGGCGAAAGGGGATATGGGGGTTACAGGACCACGAGCATATCCTGATGCCATATTCATGTTGGCAGATCGTTTTATTGCTTTTGATCGTGAGACAAGGGAAGTATTCCTTGTATGCCTGACGGAGAGTGAGCTGGATGCGCTGCATTGGTTTGATTCTATCGAGCAGGAGCTCGAGCACCTCGCTAATAAAAGGCAGGCACAACAGGATGAGTTGGCCGATTCCCAATTGATCGATGATGTGGAGTCTGCTGAGTTCCAGTATCATATCCCTTACGAAGAGTATTTGAAGAGCATCGAAGCTGTAAAAGCTTATTTGCGCGAAGGGGACAGCTACGAGATTAACCTGACCAATGAGCTTCGGACTGAAGCAGATCTTGATCCGGTAGAGTTATACCGAAATGTTAGGCGTATGAATCCAGCGCCATACTCCGCTTACCTGACGTTTGGGGAGGATCTGCAGCTGATCTGCTCCTCGCCAGAGCGCTTTATTCGAATCGGGCGTGAGCGGCAGATCGATGCCAAGCCGATCAAGGGAACGATTCGCAGGGGCCATCATCAAGTGGAGGATGAGCAGCTAAAGGAGCAGCTTCGAGCAAGCGAGAAAGACTTTTCCGAGAATCTTATGATCGTGGATTTATTGCGCAATGACTTGGGGAAGGTATGTGAAGTCGGAAGTGTTGAAGTGCCGAAACTCATGGATATTGAATCCTTTGAAACGGTGCATCAGCTTGTGTCTACGATTACAGGACAGCTCAAACGAGAGGTAACGGTGAATGCGTGCATTAAGGCGGTATTTCCTGGGGGTTCCATGACTGGCGCACCGAAAAAGCGGAGCATGGAGATCATTGAGAAGCTGGAGAAGCGTCCACGCGGCGCCTATGCGGGAGCGATTGGCTTCTTGGGTCTAAATGGAACGGCGGATCTGAATATCGTTATTCGAACGATCGTAAGACAAGGGCGGCAGCTTTCGATCGGCGTTGGGGGAGCAATTGTTATGGATTCCGATCCTGAGCTCGAATTCCAAGAGATTCAATTGAAGGCAAGAGCGTTAGTCGAAGCCATTCAATGTACGTTGTCAGTTAAAGCACAATCGGCAGCGCTGTGCAGCACGGGGTTGAGATAGATGGGGAGCCGACTTTAAAAATGGCTTAAAGTGGCCGCCGGACATAACCGGAGGCCAGTTGTGCGATTTCTCAAAGGAGCAGTCAAGACATCTTCGCATCATTCAGAGCGGCAACCAAGTTGCAAACAAAGCTGATCCTTCTTCCATTGATCTTCTCGTTGATGTTATGTTACTTCGTTAATTCAAAGCTGTATTCCATATCGCCAGCCATAGCTGCTGGAGTATTGCCCGTTGCCGCATAATCATGCTGATACAGCGTCTCGAAGTCGCCAAAGTCGATCTGCTTATAGAATTCGAAGCAGGGGAATCCATCATGGGCGCCTTTTAGGGTAACATTCCCGTCAGGATACACTGTCACTTGTACCTCATAATCCACAGGCGGTGCTTCCGCACGAAGCGGGTTGCGGGCGCTTGCTCTCATCAGAAAGCTCACCTGATCATTCGTCCAAGTCTCATGCAAGACTTGAACCGTGTCAGGGCTTGCTTTTCCTTGCTCATAGCTCACCGTTCCATCTATTGTCTTCTTCATCACCGTTGTTCCCGTATCAGCATACGCAACGATCCTTCGCTTTACAAAGTCCACGGTGACCTCCTGCTCTACGCGGGAACGTCCAGTGTGGGCGGTGTTGGGGTGGAACCCACGTGCATCACCTTGATAGGAAATCATGGCCTGCTGTTTAGGATCAAATACGGGCTCGAGCCATAGGATGTGACCAATGAAAACACTTGCTCTAATCTTTACGAGTTCAGCCATTGCCAATACGCTCCTTTTAAATGGAATGTGTAATCTTATAAGTGTGCAAGGTGCAGTATTTATCTAATCTTAAACCATAGGAAAGTTGTGGTTTTCTATATAAATAGTAACATAATTCTAGAAGCAGCAACGTTTAAAAAGGAGCAGAGAAAAGATAAAGTATCTAGTCCAAAACGTTGTCCTTGAAAGGGGAGGTTTCCGTGATCATTAGAGAATTTCAAGCAGAAGACATGCCGGTAGTCATGGATGTATGGCTGCGTTCCAATATGAGCGCCCATTCCTTCATACCCGAAGCGTATTGGAGAAGGAACCAAAAGACGGTAGAAGAAGTGTATATGCCTGTTGCGAAGACGTATGTAACAGAGCAGGACGGACGAGTCATGGGGTTCATCAGTATCATTGAAGGCAATTATATTGGTGCCTTATTCGTTGACCCCCATGAACAGGGGAAAGGGCTTGGAAAAGCACTTCTTCAATATTGCCAGGAACGATATGCTCGACTTGAGCTTGGTGTGTATGCGGATAATGAGCGGGCGGTTCAGTTTTACAAGCATTGCGGCTTTACCATTAAAAGCGAGCAGCCAAATGAAGACTCAGGACACATGGAATATACCATGTACTGGGAAGCATAGTCATTCATTGAGCGTTCAAATGCCGTATATCGTCATTCCACTGCACATGAAATGACGACATACGGCCAATAAAAGCACCCCGGCTATAATTGAGCAGGGGTGCTTTGCTGTAAGCTAAAGAAATATGCGTTTAGCAATGGTCTTGCTATGACTTTTTAATGAAGTTAAGAATAACCTTGCTTAACATATCTTCTCCTGCAAAAGGCGCAAGCTTGACGACGAGATCAGAGTTTATCGTACCGTCTTGAGCTTTGGCCAGCAGCAGTTCAAGATGTTTATCCTCAAGGAATGGAGCGAGGCTTACGATTTGGTTGGCTTCTATCTCCCCTTCGACTGTCTGCTCGACAAGCCATCCCAACGTTTCTTCCTCTAAGAATGGTGCGAGCGAGACCACCACATTCCAATCGAGCTTATCCTTAACAGAATGCCTTACAATATGATCAAGATGCTCCTCCGACAGGAATGGCGCAAGACCGACTAGGAGCTTCGGCTCTAGCGTCTGATTTATGGCTTGTTCCACTAACCATTCTAAAGTATCGTCTTCCAAGTGCGGCGCGAGTGACATAACAACATTCCAATCCAATTTATCAGTTACCGCATAACGTACTAGTTGATTTAAATGCTCAGCCTCAAGGAACGGTGCGATGCTATGAAGCTGGTTCGGGCTTATGCTTTCCTTCGATAAACGATTCACGATTAGATCCAAAGAACGGCCGCTTAGAAACGGCGCAAGGGAAGATAGCTGCTTCCAAGGGAGCTCTTCCTCCGTTCCTTCCAGCATGTCGGTAACAAGCAAATCCAGATCCTTGTCGCTAAGGAATGGCGCAAGACCGATCAGGTGCTCGAAGTTCAATCGCTTCGCATCCATTCCTTTCACGACCTCGTGCAGGGAACTGCTTTTTAGCATTGGAGCTGCCTCTAGCAAGGCTTCCGGCTCTACCTGACCTTCGTTCATCATCTGTGTAATATGTTCAGGCTTATTATCCGCCATTTCCTTTACAATCGTACCAACCTGATGTGTCTTCGTTCGTTTGGGCTCTTGGCCTGCATGAAGCAAGTCGTCAATGGTGACATTGAAGCGCTCCGCAAGCATGGGGAAGATGCTGATGTCTGGCAGGGATTCTCCACGCTCCCATTTGGATACGGCTTGATGACTGACATTGCAGTACTCTGCAAGCTCCAGCTGGGTCATATCTTGTTCTTTCCGCAGTCTTGAAATATATGCACCGATCTTTTGAATATCCATCATTCATTCCTCCTGTTGGGTAAGGTGGCGGGCCCGATATCAAAAGCATAGCATAGGATCTTCGTAGAGACGATCAAGTATTGGTTGAATCGCTAATAAATCGCGATATCGGTCATTCAACCAGTTGTTGAATGAGGGATCATGCTGCGGCAGTAGCATCAGGCCCTTATCGTTTTGCTCATATTGATTTGAAGCGTGTAATGCCATTTATATTATTGAAAGGGATAAAAGTACTTCTGGTATTCATATTGATCCTTGTTTTTCGAATCTTGACATGGTGGTGCATGAACCACTTCAACATGATTCCATATCGCTGGCTGTTCTTCCTTCTGCAATCCCAAAATGAGAGCGGCGATCTTCCATAATCCCATCTCGACTTCCTCCAAATAAATGAACTTGCGGGCCCGATGAAGAAAGCTTAGCATGGGAAGGTCTGAAAAACGATCAAGCGTTAGTTGAACGACAGGGAATCTTGCTTTATCCTCATTCAATCATTCATTGAATCTCGTGCATCTCCTCATGAGACTAGGAATAAGGCAGCTCTTTTTCAAGAAAAGCCATGTTTTTTGTGAAAGTCCTAAATGTTGGTGTGATAACTAGGTGATTGGGTAAATATGTCTATGATATAGTATTACCAAGGGGAAAGCGTTCAGGATAGATGCCCCTTCAGGAGAGGAGCGGCTTTGTATGAAGAAGCTATTGTTTGTATATGCCCACCCGGACGATGAAACGTTCGGCAATGGGGGAACCATTGCCAAGTTACATGAGCAGGGAGTCGAGGTATCTTTGATTAGTGCCACGTCAGGCTGCAAAGGGAAGTCGGGGGAATATACGTTTGAAACGAGGGAGCAGTTGGCTCAGCACCGCGAAGGAGAGCTTCGCAATGCCTGCGATATATTGGGTGTAAAGAATCTTATTCTGTACCGTTATCCCGATGGGGGTCTTAAGGATGTGGATCAGGATGAACTCGCGGAGAAAGTGTATCAGGACATCATCAAGCTAAAGCCAGATATGGTGGTGACATTCCCGCCGGATGGCGTTACGGCTCATCTCGACCATATTGCGATTTCCTCAGCAACCGATAAAGCTTTTCTGCGTGCAGAGCAGGAATATCCGGCTGATGCGCTGCCAACCTACTATTATACGGCTGTGCCAGAACGCGCGAGACAGCTCATGGGACTTGCTCCAGGTTTGCCGCCGACTGCGCGAGTAGATATGACTGCCTATCGCCACGTCAAAGCCGAGGCGCTTCGTCAGCATCGGACGCAGGTCTTCTCTGTGAATCGCGGGTATCCGGGTGTGATGGAGGGGGATGATTCCTCAATTGGCAATGAAGAATACTATACGCTTGTACGAATGAATGGACAGCAGGTAAATATTCCGAGCAAGGAAGCCTCGGATCTTCCTTATCTTGATATTTTATAAATGACCCTTAATGAATAGCCCAGATGAAGCATACAGCTGGTTCGCATGATGTTTCTTTCTTGTAGAAGGGAAAGGAATCATGCGAGCAGCTGTTTTTTTTTGTATGGAATGACAGAAATGATGGTATATAGCTGAAAAATATGGATCGGTAATTTATGGGGAGGAACGGAAGGGTGGAGCCAGTTTCTTCATTACAAGGGGATATGAAGAAAAGATTAAATAATAACTTACATAACAAGTGCAAAACGATATATGAATACTTACATAATAAAAGAAATTGGCTATTTTTTGTCATAATGATGTGAGGAATGTAAATGAACGCTTCCCTGCAAGTTGTCTATATTTATAGCTGGACATTTTTACACTTGCACAATCGATAGACAACAAGGGGAGGAATTACAGCTTGGATTGGCAGGATATTTTGTTTAAATTTGTTGGAGGTCTGGGTATCTTCTTATTCGGCATTAAGTATATGTCGGACGGTTTGCAGAAGACGGCGGGAGACAAGATGCGGAATCTGCTAGCAACTTATACCTCTAACCCAATCAAAGGCATTATTGTTGGTATTGTCGTGACCATCTTGATTCAGACCTCAACCGGGACGACCGTTATGGCGATCGGCTTGGTCAACGCAGGCTTAATGACACTGCGGCAGGTAATTGGTGTCATATTAGGGGCCAACATTGGAACGACGATGACTGCTTTTATTGTAGGGATTAAGATTGAAAGATTTTCTCTGCCTATTATCGCGATTGGTGCGATCTGCTTGTTTTTTATCAGCAAGAAAAAAGTGCAGTACATCGGTCAGATTATTTTTGGATTTGGGATGCTGTTCCTCGGCTTATCTACAATGGGAGGCGGCTTGAAGCCGCTGCAAGGACTGCCCGTCTTCAGTGATTTTATCATTCAAGTATCGGAATATCCGGTTCTTGGTGTACTGGTAGGTACCATCTTCACGATGATTGTGCAAAGCTCCAGTGCAACGATTGGTATTCTACAGACCATTGCGGATGAAGGAATGATCGATCTGTTGGGAGCTTTGCCTGTCCTATTCGGTGACAATATCGGAACGACGATCACAGCTGTGCTCGCAGCGATTGGCGCTTCGGTTGCAGCGAAGCGGGCAGCGCTCGTTCATGTAATCTTTAACGTGGCGGGGACAATCTTGTTCACGCTGGCGCTTCCAATTGTACACCAAGCGGTATTATGGCTCGGTCAAGACGTCAACATTCGGATGCAAATTGCGTATGCTCACGGTCTGTTCAATGTAACGAATACAATCATTTTTATCCCTCTTATTCCTGTGCTTGCTTGGATCGCAACCAAGGTGATCAAGGGGACAATGACGGAGATTGAGTTCAAGCCGAAGTTTCTTGATAATCGCTTCCTCGCTACGCCAGCCGTTGCGCTCGGACAAGCTCAGCATGAGATTCTGCGCATGGGGGCATATGCACGCGAGATTCTGCATGATGCTTCTGAATATTTTTTCCATAAGGATGACAAGGTGGCGAATCTTGCCCTGCAGAAGGAACAGCTTGTTAATGAACTGGAGAGCAAGATCACAGAATATATGGTCAAAATTCAGCAGAATGGCTTGCCAGAAGGCGAGTCCAACAAGGCTTCAACGCTGATGCATACCATTAATGATATTGAGCGGATTGGGGATCATGCCGAGAATATCGTGGAGCTGTCAGAGCTTCGTATCTCGAACAAGGTGGACTTTTCAGAAGACGCGGAGAAAGAACTCAAGGAAATGCTGGAGCTTGCAGATCGGACGGTCGAACGAGCGCTGTTCGCGCTTGAGCACAGTGATGCGGAATCAGCCTCTGAGGTGCTTGTGTATGAATCGAAGCTGGATCAAATGGAAGAGAGCTTCAGAAAGAATCACATTATGCGTCTGAATCAAGGCCTGTGCACGGGAACATCTGGTGCTATTTACCTTGATATTTTGAGCAATCTGGAGCGTGTAGGGGATCACTCGAAAAATATTGCGCAGTTTATTATTCAAGAGGAACAGCACTAGTTTATAGCGATGAGCCGTCCTGCGGGGCGGCTTGTCATGCGTGTCCATCTGGGAAGTAGGTAAGGCATGAACGATGAAACTTCAAGAAACTCCTTCTGAATATCCGGAAAATGACAAAATTTTCAGTTATTCAATGAAAAAGATCATATAGATTTCAAAATCTCCATTTACTTTACTAACTTTCTGTAATAATCTAAAAGTATCGTTTTTAGCCCTCCTAATGTGTTCGTTATAACATGCGACTGGGGCGCAGACATAAGCAGCTTGATATGCCTGAATCCTTGAATTCTGTATATAGGAATACAGGGGGTTATGTTTATACATCGATAGGGCTGTTCCGAGAAATCGGGATGGCTTTTTGTTTATTACCATACAAAGAGTTTCTCGTGGAGATAACGGATAGGAGGAAGAGAGATGGAAGCAGCAAGCATAGTTTTGTTTGGAGCGACAGGAGATCTTGCAATGAGAAAGCTGTATCCTGCGCTTTATAATCTATACACGGATGGGAAGATACCTTCCACCTTCTCCGTTATTGGGCTCGGAAGAAGAGAGTGGTCGGATGATTACTTCCAGGAGCACATTGCGAAGGCACTTCATGCCTTCTCTAGACGCAAGCCTGACGAGAAGCTCGTGCGTCAGTTTGTACAAGCTTTTCGTTACTGTGCGCTCGATGTGAATCGTCCGGAGGATTATGTTCGTTTGAACCAGTTGGTTGCAGAGAGAGAGAACCAACTAGGTCTTCCAGGCAACCGCCTGTTTTATTTGTCCGTAGGACCAGAATATTTTGCTACCATTGCGGAGCAGCTTATAGAGAGTGGGCTTGGCGAGACAAAAGGCTGGAAGCGCCTTGTCATTGAAAAGCCATTTGGCCGCGATCTTGCTTCAGCTCGCGAGCTGAATGAGAAGCTGAGCCAATACTTTGCGGAAGAGGAAGTTTATCGTATTGACCATTATTTGGGCAAGCCGATGGTACAGAATCTGGAGGTGCTGGAATATTCCAACCCTGTGATTCATGCGCTGTGGTCCAATCGATATATTGCAAATGTGCAGATTACGGCTGCTGAGACAGTTGGTGTTGAAGAGCGTGCAGGCTACTATGACAAGACGGGCGCGATTCGGGATATGTTCCAAAACCATATGCTGCAGCTGCTGATGATGACAACCATGCACCTGCCTAACCCAAGTACGCCAGATGAAGTGCGACGAAACAAGAAGAGCGTGCTTGAATCGCTTCGTCCGCTTCACAAGGAGGATCTTGCGCAGCACGTCATCCGTGGTCAGTATGCGGAAGGTGAACTAGCAGGAAAGCCGGTTAAAGGCTATCTGGAGGAGCCAGGCATTGAGCTTGATTCACAAAATGATACATTTATCGCAGCAAAGCTCTGGATCGACAATCATTTCTGGAAAGGCATTCCGATCTATATTCGTACCGGCAAGAGAATGCAGGAGAAATCCACGCGCATCGTGGTGCAGTTCAAGGATCCGATGGAATCCTATAATGATCCAAGGCACGTATCCGCTGAACCGAACCTACTCGTAATTGAGATCAACCCGAATGAAGGCATTTCGCTTCAGCTGAATACAAAGGATGCATCCAATCCGGGTCAATATGTGCCTGTGCGAGCGAACTCGATGACGGATGCAGCCGATATGCCAGAAGCGTACGAGAACTTGATCTATGACGCGCTGCGCGGAGATGCGACCTTCTTCGCACATTGGGACGAGGTAGAACTGTCTTGGGAGTGGGTACAGCCGATTCTGGACGCCTTTGAAGCAAACGAGGTGCCGCTCCATCGCTATCCAGCAGGCTCCAACGGTCCAGAAGCCGCACATGAGCTGCTTGGTGATGACAAATGGTGGTTGGATAAGGACCCGCAAGCGGAAGCGAAGAAGGATCAGGACCAGCTTGTACAAGTGTAAGCAGAAGTAACATGGAAATAAACAGACAACTAGAGAACGTTAGCGGAGGGAATAAACAACATGAAAGTCGGTTTAATTGGACTGGGTAAAATGGGTTTGAATTTGGGACAGAATCTGCTCGATCATCAGCATGAGGTGGTCGCCTTTGACCTGAATGAGAAGGCCGTAGAGGAGATGAAAGGATACGGAGCTGCTGGTGTGAACAGCCTTCAAGAGCTCGTTCAAGCGTTGCCGACTCCTAAGGTTCTGTGGTTGATGATTCCCCATACAGTCGTCGACAAGGTCATGGAGGAACTCATTCCGCTGCTGTCACATGGAGATATCGTGATTGAAGCAGGCAACTCTCATTACAAGGAGTCTATTGCACGCTACAATCACCTGAAGGAGATTGGCATTCATTTGATGGATGTGGGTACTTCTGGCGGTATGGCTGGCGCTCGTCATGGAGCCTGCTATATGGTTGGCGGAGACCAAGAGGCCTGGGCGCAAGTGGAACCGCTGTTCCGCGATACATCCGTGGAGAACGGGTATTTGTATGCAGGCCGTGCGGGCTCCGGCCATTTTCTTAAAATGGTTCACAACGGCA
Organism: Paenibacillus sp. 1001270B_150601_E10; assembly: GCF_015558675.1. Lineage (GTDB taxonomy): Bacteria > Bacillota > Bacilli > Paenibacillales > Paenibacillaceae > Paenibacillus_B. The sequence goes on from NZ_JADMOL010000004.1 coordinate 43,766, forward strand.
TCGAGTACGGCATGATGGCTGCAATCGGTGAGGGCTTCGAAGTGCTTGAGAAGAGCGACTTTGACTTCGATTATGAGCAGGTAGCGAAGGTGTGGAATCATGGTTCGGTCATTCGCTCATGGCTGATGGAGCTTACGGAGAATGCATTCTCGAAGGATGCTAAGCTTGATGAGATCAAAGGCGTCATGCATTCGTCCGGTGAAGGGAAATGGACCGTAGAGACGGCTCTTGATCTTCAAGCAGCCACTCCAATCATGGCACTGTCCCTGATCATGCGCTATCGTTCGCTCGAATCCGATACGTTTACTGGGAAGGTCGTTGCTGCGCTTCGCAATGAATTTGGCGGTCACGCTGTTGAGAAGAACTAGGCTGCGACAATCGATGTAATAAGTGTTATATGAATATTTGAAAAAGGATGTCTCTAGTTAGTGGATGCTTCTGCTTGCAGAGCATCCTTTTTTTGAAATGCAGGTCTTGAGAGTTCTTGAGTGAGGAGTTTTTGAACATGGGGAGTATAACCAAATCTCGAGCGGTGCTGCTCATCGCTTTTCTTGTGACCGTGTGGGGGAATTAACTGGCCGCTGTCCAAGATTGCGCTTTCGTATACGCCGCCAATCCTGTTCTCCAGCATGCGAACGCTGCTTGGAGGGCTTATGCTGCTTGCTGTCGCCTTGCGTCATCGTGAACGACTTCAATTCAAGCGGGTCTGGAAATATCCAGCTTGACCTTTTTTCCGTTTACGTCTGTGGTTCTCTCTCCTTCATGCAGCTTGACTGTTTTCGTATTGTCTTTGGTATGAAACATGACCTCACGTGTCTTTGGATCATATGCGAATACAAGCCATGTAGGGTCCGTTAATGCACGTATTTTCACAAGTGTACGTCCTTCAACGATAATGCCGTTGTCTTGATACTGCCCATTGACGAAGATAGCTGAAGCGGCAGATGCGATTAATGGTAGCGCTAATCATAAATTTTTACCAAAACTTCAATATAGTCACATCCCCTAGTTCCATGAATTTGTTCTAATAGAGCCTGTTCAAAAAGGCTAGTCATGAATGTAAATGCTAATGCCTAACTCAGCAAGATGAGCTCCAGAATTGGAAATGAGAGGAGGAAGTGATGTCATATGCATCATGTCTTCACTGGATATGTCTTCCACAGCTTAATTTAGACAGACTTATCCCGTGTACGAGGGGACTCTCTTTTTTTGAGTTAGCCTTTAAGCGACCAGCGGCAGTGATAACTGCTCCACTTGCATCTCCTGCTGTCTTTTGATGTTAGCTACGTGGTTCACCGGCATCACGATTACCCGAACATGCTTGATCATTCGCTCGATTAAGCGGAATGCATCGCTAAGGATGAACCACTTCTCGACACGTACTGTTGTGCGAACCGGTACCTTCTTATGTTTCATGACCGAGGTTAATTGATGTGACTCTTGCTCAAACACCAGTTCAACTTGCTTTCGGAATTTCAGCATCCCCTCTTGCAGCACGCTATCTTGCGGCATCGGTCCATAGAAGAAGTGATTTTCTTCAAAGGGATAACCAAATTGCTTATTGCAAAGCTCTTGCAAGGGACAGGTGGAACATTTCGTATCGTCCCCGCGAAACCATGCCGTGTACGTATCTTCATCGAATCCATCAAACACAAGGACATGGCCCTGCTCACATTCCGGTTTTCCTTCCGGCGGGCAGTGCTCAGGTACAAGGGTATTTTTCTTGATTTCCGTGACGACGGCCACATCATGTGCCAGTAGGGCTGTCTTTTGATCTTCAGCATCGAAGTAACCCAAGTCAGCCACCAAATCATCAACCTTCAGCCCTTCGATTTTCTTCATCATTTCTATGAGCGGCAGCATCACCTTCACATCTGCTGTGTTATTAGGCAGGATGATCGAGAACAAGACGATGGTACCCTTAGGACTTGGACAGACAATGGAATGCTACGATAACCGATGAAAAACTTGTTCTGATTCGCCTTCGTTCTCTGCACGCCACAAGTCGCATTGGGATCGGAATAGGTTTTTTCGCAAGCACAAGCCCTTTGATCCGCACAGTCGCAACGTTTGTGTTTATAGTCGTTGACGTTAGCCCATACGGGCTTGGAATCAATACCCGTGAGCATCGGCAGAAAAAAGTCCTTTAACTTTAAAGCTTGCGCGATAAGATCGAATAGAATCTCATAAAACCATTCAGCTGTGACTTTGTTTCTGAAAAGATTCAGAGTATTATGCACAGGCACCTTTTCGATGTTAGGGACACCAATGAAATTACGCCGAGCCAGATTTTTAGGCTCCTTTAACTGTCTCACCAATTCTCGAAATGAGGAACTCTCAGGGCGGGTGAAGTACAAATAGTGCATCTGAAAGCAGACTCTTGAGGATGACCGCCATTCTTGTACAGTGGCGCAATTTTCTCCAGCACAATAGCGTCATCGACGTGATTGATATAATCGATGAGTTCAGGATCGAAGACAAGTGTGTTATAGTAGTGATAGGGTAGCAGTTCTAACTGCAACTCCATGAAAATGCACCTCGCATATTGGTATTTTGGTGGTCGGGACACCTCCATTTTACCATTTAATGCATCGGTGCATTTTTGTTTTTTATCTGAAATTGAGAGCTTATTGAACAGGCTCTTAAAGTATTAAGAACAGTAAGAGTACTAAAAGTTTTAAGTGAAGAAGGGTAAGAGAGTAATAAGTGCATGAATAGTAACTCAAAGAGTGTTAAAGAGAATATCTCGCGGAGCCTTTCCAATAAATTATTATGCAGATGACTTCGTCAGATGCTTGGATTTTCCTGTAAGCTAAAACAAATAATCCCCCATAAGATAGAAACTTAAGTATCAAATATTTCCTTTATTTACTGATATTTGATTCTCTAGCACTATTGCAAGTAAATTATTAATATTGTTAGGATTATTATGTAAATATATAAAAATCTAGGAGGTGTTCTTTTGAAGAACTGTTTAAAAGTCGTCGCTTTATCTGCAGTTATGTCTGTATTTTTCTCAATCCCAGCATTTGCATCAAGTGCTCAACCTCAAGATACGGTTAATAACCGTCCCCCTGTAGAAAGCTATAAAGATGGGCGGTTGTATTTGGACGGAATTCCAGTACTCACCGACCAATACCTCCAAGAAGTGGACGCAAAAAATGCCGTACCAACGTATGTCCCTAAAGCCAACCAGAGTGGCATCGGTCCATATGGAGTTAATTCATGGACAAAAGTGGCTGAAGCTAATCAATACTCCGGCCACGACTGGGATCGGTACACTAATAGTGGTGCATCTTCTGTAGAGAGAACTCTTTCGACCACTTCTAAGTTCACCATTTCTATAAGTGGCGAAACGAAGTTTGGCTTCAAGGATTTTGTAGAAGTTAAACTTGCTGGTAGTGTTGGGCAGGAGTTTACCAAAAGTAAAACTGAGAAGTACACCATTCCTGCTGGATGGATATACGAACAGAAATCGGCAATAAAAGTCCTTCAGGAAGATTATCGTTATACAGACACAGGCATCTTCTGGGATACTCAATATAACGCCTCATCTTTTGACTACAGAGGGCTTGAAACTTGGCTGTGGTCTAATCCTATTTAAATTTTTCAGGGCGGGTATATCCGCCCTGAATTTTATTATTTTCTTGGAGGAATACATGCGGAAATTCACACTCGTTTTTATTCTTCTTGTCTTTGTATTAGTTGGTTGCGATACCCTGAAGGAAAAAGACCCAACGAGCAAGTCAGAACTAACACCGTTGTTTAATGAAAGCACTGACTATACAAAACAATTAGAGCAATTAGAAAAAATTAGTATTCATGAGGAGTATCATTACTACCCTGTAAAGGAACTGTCGATTTTCTTTACCCATGCAATTGACCTTATTCAAATACAAGAAGTCGAACTACTTTCTGAAGAATCTTCTGTTGCCGTAATAACTGGGTCTGATAACATTTCCGTAAAAGATAAAAATTTATTGATTTTAAAAAATACGCCCCTCTTAAGCCATTTTGATACGGTGGTTATCAAAGAAGGTCGGACTCAAAAGAAAATTAAGATTTTTGTAGGGGATTACTATTTTTCGGGTCATGCTTACCAAGATCAGCTTGTGACAGGCAAAGAGATGTTCGTAAGAAAAAACCATTACAAACAATCGAATGGTAAAATTACCTATAAAATTAGTTTTAATAATATTCCTGAAAGTGATATTCAATTTACCGTCCCTGATTCATTAAGTCGAATTGCGACTACAGAACAAAAGTTAATTTCAAAAGATTCAAGCCTTATTACCTATCAATATGAGGTCTTCATTCCTAAGAGTTACTTTGAAAAACAGAAGATTTCTGGATTTAATTTTTCTCTCCATGCTGACCAGGTTAATTCAAATTCAAGAAAAACTATTTTTGAAGCTTTTATCCCTTTAACAGCAGCTGATTATTTAGCTGAAGACTGAGTGTTATATATTTCCTGGATTTGTGATAACTGTATATACTATGCCATTTTTCCTTGAAAAGCTCGTTTAATTCGTTAGGTCAGTTTGTATTTGAGCAATTTGCATAATTCCGTTTTTGAAAAATACGCTGTAGAATCCCTGTCTTAGTAGAGCAAATTTTTCAGTTTTATTGACTTGAAAGATAAAAATGAGCAGACTTGCAGAATTTTCTGGTGAATCAAAAAATTAAGCTGTAGAGCCATAGCTAGCGCAGAAGTGAGTAATACAATGGCGTTCAGGTATTGGTGTGTTGTCACCTTCTGAATGCCCCAGACGTGCAAAGCATCTGCGGTTAGATAGGTTTTCAATCGGGAATTACAGCGTTCCACACTTGTTCTTTCGTTATAGAGTTCCTTCCAGTATTTCGTGTCCCGATGTGGGCTCGAATAGCGCCGTAAATCACTCTTCGTATCGACCTTGACGACCATTCCATAGTTGGAAGCTGAGCATGACGCCATACCGAGCGGACAGTCGACCTTACCTGTGGCATGGGGACATCGAAATTTCAGGTGATCTCCATCAGCCCCCCAATAGGTCATCGGGAAACTCATCGAGCAGCAAGGCGTTCCATTGGATGTCATGCTTGCAGGAGGCTCCTTCTCATTGCGGAGATTCATCGGAATAATGGCTTGAGCCTTGACATTCCGTGCTGCTTCATAATTTTTCAGTTGGTCATAACCAGCATCAAGTATGAAGAACTTCACTTTCGTTTCCTCAGCCACTTGTCCGATGAGTGAAGGAGCCATATCTCTGTCGTTGACATGAGCCGGCGTAACACAGAGCGCCATCGGTAGCTCACTTGCTGTGTCAACAGCAAGATGAAGCTTGTAACCGAACCACTTGACCTTGTTACCAAACGAGTCGAACTTCGCGCCCCAATTCGCATTGCCAGTCCGTTCGCTTTTTCGTTTTGGCTGCTTCATCTCATAAGCATGAATCGCTGCACTATCGATCGCAATAAGACTTCCGTCGATGATTTCTTCCTTCTTACATTGCACTACAAGATCTTCAAACAGACGTTTAGCTAACCCCTTGCTAGTTAATTCAGCGAACACACGGCTTAATGTCGCAATCGAAGGAGCTTCACGATCTAGTCGAAGCCCACATTGATAACGAAAGCGAAGGTCGAAATGTAAACGACGATGTAGTCCCGTAAATGTATCGATATTCTCAAGTGGTGCAACAAGCAGTGCACGAAGAATCCCTTGCCTGCAATGCCCGTCGGCACCTCGGGGTGAATGACTTCTCAATTCTTTGGCATAGGGGCGTAAGTCTAAGGCGCTGAAAAAGAGAGGTAACCGTTCTTTAGATTCAAGTTTTTGAAGCTCAATAAAGGAAAATAGGCTTTCTTGGAGAATATACATAGTGACTTCACTCCCTTGGGTTTTCTGGTTTGGTCACTTGAAAACTTCTCCAAGTTGGGGTGAAGTTCCTTTTTTATGTCTAGAAATCCTTGTGTAGCAAGGGCTGAGTTTTATGCAAAATGCTCATTTAATAAAGATGATGTTTATGTTGCATTGACGAGCACGCCTGTTGGAGTTCTAGGTTCATCTCCAGAGTATTCGCTAATTAGCTAGTAAAACGTCGTCACAGCGTCGATTGGATATCCTATTATTGCAGCATCCTCAATAGTGGCAAAAGCGTTGGTTCCTTGGCTTTAATAGTCGAGGAACTTGTGCTTTTCATGAAATAATACCTACTAATTTGTAGTTTGGAATCGATTATTCCAACACGCAGCAAAATAAAGCAATGTAACCAATATGTTTTCCTCTTTTAGAAAGGTGCTTTGAGTGAAAAGTTGTTACTGCCAAAGCATAATGCCCAGAGACTGACGGTGTAATTTGTCCTGCTGATGACGGTCTTTCTTTCCAACTCAGTATAAAAGGAAGGGAGAATCAAGAATCTCCCTGGATAACACGCTTTATCATATGATCGTTAATGAGACATTGATCTATATAAGTTGAACGAATGATGCTCTCCCTGCCACTACAAGGACAAAAGATCCTTACGATCGCTGTTGTTTGATCCTTTCTTGATTGGATATAGGCTGAGGTCGTTCAATTTATATAGCATCCGTGCGCTTCTCTCCTTCAATCGGAAGCACGAGAAAGCCCCTTCTACTCCGGTGAAATTTGCCTAACTCTGTACCCCCATCAGGTGTCATTTTACCGTAGGTAAACTGACCTCCCATAAATTCATCGAAAAAATAGACAAAGTTCTTGTTAAAGTTCGGTTTTGTTCCCCATTCGCGCTGCGCAACTGAATCATTCTGCCACTTTACTACAGCCAGCCCTTCTTCATTGACTTCATAATACCGTTCGCAATAGCCTGATTCATCTAAGGTAAAACGTAAAGCTTCTCCTTCATGAAGTGTGACTGTTTTTGTATTGTCTTTGGTGTGAAACATAACTTCGCGTGTCTTAGGATCATACGCGAATACGAGCCAGGTAGGGTCGGTTAGTGCGCGAATCTCCACTATGCAAATACTAACCGACAGAATGGTAGACGAAAACGAAAAAGACAGAAGGTCCTGTAGAAGCGTGATCGTTCGCCTTTGATTGAACCTTTCCTCCTCTACTTTAGATTCAATTAAGAAAGGTTTGAACAACAGCGATTGAAAGGGCCTTCTGTCTTGTAGCGGCAAGAAACATTTTATATGTTTAACTATATCTGCACAGGGATTTTAAAGTAAATATTTCATGTACGAGACAAGGAATCGCACATTGGATCTCGAAATGCTTTTAATGAAGGAAGATGCAGGACTAGCAATAGCCACTTTGAACAAAGAGGGTGATTTTTTGTCCAGACCATTGAAATTCCGGGAAGATGGATCATTTGTTATCGTCCAATTTTCCGATGTAGAGCTATTGGATTCATATGATTATGATCCGGATACGCCAGCCTATGATGAGGCGACCATCGCGTTGATGGAACGGATCATCGAGGCAGAGCAGCCGGACCTGATCGTATATGCAGGGGACGTTGTTGCAAGCAACCGCGCGAAAGATCCCATTGATTCTTTTCGCCGAGCGATCGGGCCTGCGGAGCGGGCAGGAATCCCATGGGCTGCCGTATTCGGCAACCACGATTCCGAAGGCGAAGTGAAGCGCTCAGCCATGCATGAGTTCCAGCTGCAGCAGCCGCATTGCGTCGCGAAGCCAGACCCGGAAGGGGTAGCGGGAGCAGGCAACTATGTGCTCACGATACAAGGTGAAGCAGGGCATGATGACGCCGCGCTGTACTTCCTAGACAGCGGGGATTATTCACAGTTCGGCAAGCGCGTCGGCGGCTATGACTGGATTCATCCAAGCCAGATTCAGTGGTATATGAATACTTCCAAGCAGCTTGCGAAGGATAATGGAGATGAGCCGCTCCCGGCGCTTGCTTTCTTCCATATTCCGCTACCAGAGTACAATGAGCTGTGGAATGAGCATGTATGCTATGGGCATCGCTACGATAATGAATGCTGCTCACCTGTTGTAAACAGCGGCATGTTTGCCGCGATATTGGAGATGGGCGATGTGATGGGCACCTTCGTCGGCCACGATCACGGCAATGACTTTACAGGCACGCTGCATGGCATTCGCTTAAGCTATGGTCGTTCGACTCGTTATGTAAGCTTCGTTGATGGCGTCCGCCATGACCTTGTGCCAACGGGCGCTCGCGTGATTCGCATGAAGCAAGGGGAGAAGAACTTCGATACCTGGATTCACGAAAATGACGGCACGCAAGTCTATGAGCAGCCAGAGCATCAGCCTGAGGGCAAAAAGGTGCAGGTTTAAGAGCAAATGATGTAGAATTGTTATTACCCCACAATGTTATCCATAACATCATCTAATTAATAAGTCATAGAAGCAGCTGTAGATTAATGAATCGACAGCTGCCTTTTTTTATTTGAATCATCCTTATATACGACCATTATGGATATTTGTAATCATGATGAATGTATCAACAATTCTTTGTCTTAAAGATTTGACTCCGTATAAAAGCAACGGTAAGTATAAAAAATCGTTGGTTACTATTATTGTTTGGAAACTTCACTATGGGTATAGTATTTGAAAAGCATTTCAAAGTATAAAAAATCGTTGATTATTAACATTGTTGATAAAATGAATTTTATATATAATTACTACATAATATACTTATATTGGTATTTGAGGTTGTTATTGATGTCGTAAAGTTAACATCTCTCTAATGACCTTCCAATAACTTAAAGTTTCCTCTCAAATCCTGAGTACCTAACAATAAGAAATTACTCCTCTCTAGAGTCAACAGAAAACGATTTGATCTATTTCATCAATCCCAATTGCTATTTTTCACCTGTTACATATCCAGATGATTCATTCTGGATATTATTTGCATCACAATAAACGTAATCATCAATCATTTAAAGATAGGATAGAGCCTTTTTGGAGCCATATTTGTCTTTTGAAGACGATCCTTATGTTTGTAAGGATTGATTGAGATGAGGTGAGAATAAGGTGGAGGTTTTTTCGAACCTTTTATTTTATAGTTATATGAATTGTCGCAAATCTCAGGTATTAAGACAGATAAGTAAAAAAGTACCCGTGGAATTTCTATTTCATAACGCTTATGAACTCCCTTCACATATTTATCAAGAGATAATGGTTAAGGGGAAGAATGGCTGGATCTACCCTTGGAAAGTCCAGATAGAAAATAAGGCGTTAGGTGTAACGCTGGTTGAACAAAAATTTGAAGATTATCAGCAGGCTAGGTCATATATTATTAACTGCCTGAAAAATAACACGGAAGTATATATATGGACGAAAAATAAATGGATTCCTCACATGGAACTAACGAATAGTGACCCAGAAGGTGAACACTCCCTAACGCTGACGTCGTATGAGGATGGAACTTTTAGTGTAGTCGATTATCCTTTTGAACAGGCATATGCGGAGCATGTTATTAAAGATGGGTTTGATCATATTCCTACAGATGGAAGAGTTGTGATGAGCTTTATCATCGAAGAAGTATCTCCTCATCAAGATATTATTGATCCTATTAAGCAGCTTTTTAAAGAAGGAATGCTTGCTGTTAAGGAGGATTTTTCCTTATACGATAATATTGTAAGGGGTTACAGTCAGTTAGGGTTTGAAACGTGGCTGAATCGTTCCATTCAAGTGTTCGGGGTCATTTCACTTTCGCGCTTGTTAACGTCAATCTTCATGCGGCATGCCTACAATTCCGAAACGACGATAAGGCAAATGCAGAATATTTCTAAAGCAGCGGAGAATATAAAAAACTACTTGATGAAGAGTTCTTTTGCTCCCCAAAAATTCGATATTGCAGATTTTCAACAAAGGTGCACGATGATTCGGGAGCTAGAGGAAAGCGCTTTAATGGATCTGCAACATGAACTGCTAACAGGAATAAAGAACAATCGATTGCAAGCGAAGCTTAACCCACCTTCCCAATGTAGGTTCACTTATACAACCGACACGAGCTTATGGTTGGAATGGAAGGATGAACAAAGAGAGTACGAACAGATCGAGTATGAGATTTGGCTAAATCACACACGGGTCGGCTTGACTTCAGGGACTCAATACACGGTAGGAGGTTTAGAACCTTCCCATGATTATACCATTACAATCAAAGCGAAAAATCAACTTGGACAGTTCAGTGAAGGGGTTCAACTTGAAGCCAGAACTTCGGAAATGATGGTGTGTGGCAATTTAGCTTTATATAAGCCTGTAAAGGCATCATCCACAGAAACTGTCGATTTCGCATGCAATCATGTCGTTGATAATGACCCGTATACGCGATGGAGCAGTGATTATCGAGACGATCAGTGGATTTATGTAGATCTTGGATTGAGTAAAAAAATCAGCAAGATAAGGCTCCATTGGGAGGGAGCACATCCGAGCAAGTACCGAATAGAATCCTCAAACAATTCAGAAGACTGGGAATTGATACATGATGAAGCAGCAGGATGCCCAGGGGTGTTTGAGTTAGACAGTTTAGACTTGATTGGTAGATTTGTCCGCGTGACGTGTATAAGTCGGGCTACGATATTCGGATTCTCTCTCTTTGAATTTTCAGTTTTTAATGAATCAAACAAACCATTTTCTATTCAATATGATAGGAGAAACGAGGGATTAAGAAATGGATCCAACAACAGTTGAGAAGCTTAAGCAAATTATTGCTTCCTGTAAAAAGCAAGTTGTGGAGGCTAATATTCATCAGGACGCTGACTTAATGCGTGATTTTGGATTTGACTCCATGAATTTTATCCATTTGGTAACCGAAGTGGAAATGGAATTTGATATTGAAATTGCAGAAAGCGAGATCGATCTCGCTAAACTATCAAGCTTTAGTCGATTATTAGAAATGATTGAAGGAAAAATAGCTGTTAAAGCAGATTCATAGTTCAAAAAGAACAGCATCTAAGCGATGGGAGGTATGCTGATGGTACCATTAGCCGGACTTAGGGGGCTGCTTCAAGAGGTATCTCAAAAGGTTCCCTTCTATCAAGAGACGGTTTCGCGTCACATTCATGATTTACAGTGCAACGATGAATTCCTTCTTAATATCTTTCATGAAATACCTATCATTAGAAAGCAAGACATGAAATCTAACATGGAACAGTTTATAGATGCAGATATCGCTTCACAAGGCTTAGACGCAATCTTGAATATGGATAAAGACTTTAAAAAAGAGTATATCTTTACTCTTCCTCATACCCAAATTGCAGTAGAATATACAAGCGGTTCAAGCGGAGTCCCGTTTGCATCATTTAAGACATTAAATGAGCGAATGTCATTAGGAAGAAGCCTCTGGAAGCTGCGAAATTCCATATACACAGCAAGGCCAGATCACTTTTTTTATTTCATTCATACTTTTCGTGACACATTATATCCTTTTCCATTTGAGGAGCCTAAGGTGGAGAAGGATAAGATCGTTACGGAACTTGATTACTTAGATCAAAGCACAAGCAGTTGGTGGCATGTTAATGGTTATATTCTGGATTATTACGACAGTTATTTAAATAGCAACGAGCATGCATATCGATTCAATCATTTAAAAGTGATTGAGAATAATGGTTCTTTTATTTCAACAGAAGATAAAGCGAGATATAGTCGTACTTTTTCGAGTGTGGTCGTGAACAATTATGGCTGCCGCGAGGTCTGGGCGATTGCCTATGACTGTCAGGAAGGGCATCTTCATATTAATGACGATTCCATATACTTTGAACTGGTTGATGAACAAGATCAGCTCATCCACGAGGCTAATCAGATTGGGTACGTTGTGGTCACTTCATTGAAGCAAAAGAGTATGCCGTTTATTCGCTATAAAACTGGAGATTTTGCATACTATCTTGAGGGTGAATGCACCTGTAATAAGAAGAGCAGAAGGATCTTTGTTTGTCCTGGCAGACAGATGATTGCAGGGACTCAAATCTACGGTAACAAGGTGTTCAAGGATATTATCAGCTACGTAAGCCTTCAGTTTAGACTTACCAATTATCATTCCATTAGTGTTCTCCAAGAAGACTATGATCACTTCGCTGTGAATGTTAAAGGGATGAAAGAGGATAAGTCGCGGTTTGAATCTTGTTTTAAAGAAGCGGCCTGGTTTGTGACGCGTAATGAGAATTACCAATTCTCATTTACGTATATAGATTCACTAGAACCTAAAAGCATCTTTGCTGTAAAAATGAAAAACGCAACACACTAAAGATCATTAAAAAGGGAGCGATTGCGATGTTAACAATGGAAAACACAGAAGAGAAAGTGAAAGCGGTATTATCAGAAAGCCTAGATATCGAAGTGGATGAAATTGAAATGAACCATCTGCTCTTCTTGAATTTTAATATTGAATCCACAGAAATTTTGGAGATTACGTTCAGACTAGAACAAGAGTTTAACTTTGTAATGGGAGACGATGAATTCTGGAATATCGCAAGCAAGATTGCAAACGAAGGGTTGTATAATGGAACGTTCTCTGATGAGGCTATCCGCCTGATTCAAATGAACTTTAATATTTCTGAAGAAGTGATTCAAGGACTAGATAGCCCTTTCAGCCTTTACAATCATATCACGGTCCAGGATCTCGTGAACTATGCGATGAGCAAAGCGAATAGCCAATAGGACTAAGTGAGCATTAGCACCTGTCAAGCGCTGAAGGGAGTGCGATAAAATATGAGGGATAAAGAAAAGGTCGAGCGGTTAGTGGCTGAAGGGAAGCATTTCTGTATGGTTCCGTGGGTACATCTACATACGACGGCACTAGGAAACATGTCACCATGCATGAGTCTTGTCGAAGGATCGGAAGCTTCTGGTTATGGAAATCTAAACGAGAACTCCTTTCATGAACTATGGCAGGGTGAAAGAATCAGAAAGCTGCGCTTAAGAATGCTTGAAGACAAGGCTAGTTTTAACTGTAAAAAATGCTATGAACGAGAATCGGTAGGATATTGGAGTCAACGAACGGATGCCAATAAGAAGTATGGGCATTATCTCGATTGGGTCGTTAGTACAGATGAAAAAGGCTACGCTCCAGATGCAAAACCGATATATTGGGATATCCGCTTCTCGAATCTATGTAATTTAAAATGTCGGATGTGCAGCTATAGCGCAAGTTCAGCGTGGTATGAAGATGCGATTGAACTAGGTCAGATTGACCCGAAAGAAGTAACGAAAAAAGTAAGCGGTGTCGAGAATACAGCACCATTGCTCGATGAATTAGAGCAGTATATGCCTCACCTTGAAAAGGTGCATTTTGCCGGTGGAGAGCCTTTGCTGCTTAATGAGAATACACACATCTTAGAAAGATTGAAACATTATGAGAAATTCGATACGGATATCAAGTACAATACCAATCTTACAACGCTGAAGCATAAAGGAAAGAACATTACAGAGCTATGGGAGCCATTCAACAACATTAAGCTGAATGTCAGCATAGATGGCGTCGAGAAAAGATGTGAATATGTCCGGAAAAACCTAAAATGGAATACGTTCGTTCAGAACATTGCAGAGGTCAAATCCAAAACGAATGTAAAAGTCATTATTAATATAACCGTTAGTATTTTTAATATATTGCAGCTGAGAGAGATTCATCATTATATGCTTGAGCATAACTATATCGAGATCGATCATATTTGCCTTAATTTGCTGCACAGCCCTGAAGAGTACAGTATAAAAATCCTCCCTATTGAGGTAAAGGAAGTCGTCACATCTCAATTGCAAGAGCATGTCTCGTGGTTGAAAGAGCAAGAGCCGTACAAAAGCAATTCTAGCGTGGAGAATACGGAGTCTTTAGAACAATGGGAGGCTATCATATCGTACATGAATTCTGGTGATTGGAGTTCTCTAATTCCAAAATTCATTGAGAGCACGGCTAAGCTTGACTTGCTGCGTGACGAAAAATTGCTGGATGTATTCCCTGAACTAAATGTTCTTTATATGCATAAAGAAGCTGGAGTGAGTGTTTAATGTATACAGATTTGCAAGGGAAAGTTGTCGTTGTAACTGGTGGAAGCAAAGGGATCGGCCGAGGATTGGTCGAGGCCTTCGCAAAGGCTGGCAGCAAAGTGTATTTTACGTATCTGTCGAGCGAAGCACAGGCGAAGCAAATCGAAGATCAACTGTTGAGCGAGGGCTGGTTTGCGAGAGCGGCTCAAGTAGACGGAAGTTCTCTAGAGCACGTTAGAGCTTATATAAATGAAATTATTGCTGCTGAAGAGAGCATTGATGTTCTTATTAATAATGCAGGCTTTATTCCGCGCGGTTTGTTTTTAACGACTACGGATAGCATTATGGACAAGACCATGGATACTAACTTTAAGGGTGTTTACAATTACTGCAGTGTAGCATTGAAGTACATGGTTCTAAAAAAACAAGGTGTCATCTTAAATATGACCACTTTGTCAAGCTACCTGCCTGCTAAAGGACAATCTGCATATAGTGCCTCTAAGGCGGCAATTGAATCGTTAAGCAAAGTGTTGGCAATAGAGTACGGAAAATACAATATCCGAGTGAATACGGTTGCCCCTGGTCTTATTGAAACAGAGATTGTAAAGAGCATCTCCGATCAAGTAAAATCTGATATTTTAAGCAAAACACCATTGAATCGATTGGGGAATGTAGAAGATGTATCCAATGCGGCTCTTTTTTTGGCGAGTGATCAGGCTAAGTACATTACAGGGGTTCAGTTGTTAATTACAGGGGGAAAGCATCTTTGCTAAAGTAATTTATGGGCTCAATGAAGCAGAGTGATTGGAGGCTTTATGAAAAGAAAAGCTGTGATTACAGGCATGGGCTGCATCAATTCCTTAGGTGAGCATCCTGATGAGATCTGGGATGCTCTCCATCATAAAAAGATTGGCATTACCCGAATGGATGCTTACGAACAGGAGCCCTATTCTTGTTCCTTTGGTGGAGTTGTGCAGCAGTTCTCCGCTAAAATGCTGGATATATCGGGAAAGAATATGATGAATCGCGCTAATCAGCTTGAATTGTATGCAGTGATTCAAGCGTGTACCCAATACGGAGCGTTAGACGTGGAGGAGCAGATAGATTGCGCGGTTTACCTAGGAAACCAGCTGATTCATATCGACTATGAGACGATGACTATTCTTGTTAATCATTGTTTGGAGGACGGCTGTCTGGATTTCACACGTCTTGGCGAGCATATTCGAAAAATACCGCCGCTAAGTGGAGTGAAACTGCTGCCCACCGTTCCTTCGCACTTTATTGCAAAGACCTATCATGCCCATGGGGAAGGAAATCTTCTATATAACGGAGAAATTTCGGGCTTGCTTAATGTTATTCAAGCAGCCCAAGACATAGAAATGGGAACGGCCGATCGGATCATCGTAGCTTCTGTATTTAGTCCGTTTCAACCGCACGAGTATTTATGGCTGTGTGATGAACAGATGGTGCGTACTACAACTATAGATGATGATTCGAGTCAACTCATGTTTCCCTTTGATGAACGCCATCAAGGAATCATTTACGGGGAAGGTGCGGCAGCACTCATTATCGAAAGTGAGGAAACAGCAAGAGCCAAGAATAGAACCATTCTTGGCTACGTAGAAGGTGGATCGATCAATATGTTCCCCGGTGAAACCTTCTACTCCTTGACTGCTGAAGGCTTCAAGAAAAATCTGTATCATACACTTGAAAAGTCGGAGCAGTCTATAAAAGATATAGATCTCATCTATGCTCACGGATGTTCGAGCCGCGAGTGGGACAATGCCGAGCTTGAAGCGATTTATTCGATCTGGGAACATTCCGATATTCAGATCAGATCGAGTAAAGGAAATATAGGTTACACAGGATGTGCTTCTGGGATTATGGATTGCGTACTGGCCATTCAATCCATGAGGCATAACGCTGTGTTTGATACGATCAATTATCAACGGTCAGAGCTTGATCAAGATGTATCAGCATACTTTAACGGCGAGCTGTCAACTGTAGAAAGATGTCTCATCAATAACGCAGGTCTAGGAGGTAGTTACTGCTCCGTTGTACTGGCAAAGGGGGATTCGTATGGGAAGTAAAGTGGTGATTACCAAGGTAAGCGCACTGACACCACTCGGAAATAACATACAAACCATAGCAAATCACCTGAAAAATGGTTATTCGGGCATCAAATATATTACGAGATTTGATACAGGGAGCTTTGGGGTTAGACATGCAGGTGAAGTTGATCTTTCTGAGTTAGCAAATTTCTCATATCCCGAAGAAGCTAACTTGCAATTTAAAATGTTTTACTATTCACTAACTCAACTGTATCAAGAACTGAAGCACTCGTATGCAAGTGAGCGTATCGGTTGTTTTATTGGTACCGATCCCAATATCGCTACGACAGCCAATCTAGGGTCGATGTTTGAACGGTATTTGACAAAAGAGCAAGGCAGATCGCTCATAACAGATCGAGTTAAAGTAATTAATCCATCCCTGCTTTTGTATTATGCAAGCAAGGATTTCCATATTCATGGCCCAGCTTATTGTAATTTAGGAACTTGCTCCGCATCGACTCAGGCTATTGGTGCGGCGTATAAGTTGATAAAACATGGTGAATTGGATATGGCTATCGTTGGTGGAGTATCTTCAAAGATTGATCCCGTTTCGATGTCGAGATTAAGCCGGTTAGATGCTCTAGAGGAAACAAAGGAAGATATTCGAGATAATTGTAGGCCTTTTGATAAGGAACGCAGAGGCTTCACCATGTCAGAAGGCTGCGTTCTCTTTGTAATAGAAAGCGAAGAAGCTGCAAAGAAGCGAAACGCAACTATTCTATGTGAAATCAGTGGCTATGGAGCGGCATTAGATGGATATTCCATAACGGACCCTCATGAAGAGGCGACAGGAATGATGTTATCTATGAAAAGAGCGATCCAAGATGCTGGGCTTCATATGAATGATATCGATTATATCAATGCTCATGGAACTGGAACGATAAAGAACGACAAGTATGAAACGATGGCCATCAAGCAGTTGTTCGGTGAACAGGCCTATAAGCTCGATATTAGTTCTACGAAGTCTATGCATGGACATTTAATGACGACTGCGGGGGCAATGGAGGTGTTAGTCTGTATGCTTGCCATTCAGCATGAATTTGTACCACCGACGATCCATTATGCCAATCCAGACGAGCATTGTGATCTAAACTACACACCACGAGAACACAAAAATAAAAGAATTAATCATGCGCTAACCAATTCATTTGGTTTGGGTGGACAGAACGCATCGTTGATTGTCTCCAAATACTGAGTGCATTCAATAACGGTTTGTAGATGGAGTGGGTTGCTTGAATTATACCGATTTGTTATTTAATCATAGCTCCAACGATGCAGCCATACAGCAAGACAGTCAAGTGCTATCGTATGAGGAGCTTAATGTAAGAATTTTCAACATGGTACAATATTTGCGCTCGGTTGGTATCCATAAGAATGATCATGTTGCTATTAAGATAAACGATCGGCTGCAATATATCGTGATCTTCCTAGCTCTATGGAAGATGGATGCGACCATTATCCCTATTGATTCACAGGTAAATGCTCAGAACTTAAGCGACATGCTCCATGATGCGGATTGTATATTTTTTATTACGGAATCACATGATCGAATCTCAAAAAAATACATTGAAACCTGTTTGAAGTCTGAAGAAGCAAGAGTCGTCGAGCTGAATCATGCAGAACTTCTGCTTGTTACTTTGGCTGACAGTAAGCCTGATAATCATTGTTCTTGGATTGAACACATGGGACTGCCAAAGGATCAGGGTTATATGATGCTTTATACATCAGGAACAAGTGGGAAAGTTAAGGGGGTACTGCTTAGAAAAGCATCGCTTATAAATAATATTAAAAAAGTGATTGCATATACGGAGTTGACCAAAGAAGATTCCATATTGCTTACACTTCCACTTTCTTATTCATTGGCTATCTCTCAAATGCTGGCTCATCTTATTGTAGGTGGAAAAGTTGTACTTACGGATCAAGCAAAGTCTAGCTTAGAGATTCTTCAGCAAATCAAATTACATCAAGTCACGAACTATGCTTCTACCCCATACTTCTATGAAAACATAACCAAGACCATTCAGTATGTTAATGAAGACTTCCTTCATAATCACGTGAGATTCTTTATGAACGCAGGCGGATATGTATCAAAATACACGATAGAGGAATATATGAAACTCTTTCCCCAAGCAGCGTTCTATAATAATTATGGACAAACCGAGGCCTCTTCCCGACTTTGCTATAACAAAATTACAGGACCAGATTGCGGTGCCGATCATGTAGGGATTCCCTTGCAGGGTGTAGATATATGTATATTCGACGATAATGGCAATCCCTTGGAGAAAAATAGCATCGGCGAAATAGGGTTTATTTCAGAGGACATGATGGTCGGTTATTACAAGCAATCTGTGCTTAATCGAGAGGAATATTTTTTAACTGGGGACCTTGGTTATATAAATCCTGAAGATAAACTTGTTATTGTTGGTCGGAAAGACTCCATGATCAAGATAAATGGAAGGAAAGTATATAAAAATGATATAGAGGATCAACTCCAAGCGTTAAGCTTTGTTCAAGCAGCAAAGTTTAAAAAGGAAGTTCATCCTAGCTTAGGCGAGTATTTCGTGGTCTATGTTATTTTGAAGGCAGGAGTGGAGGAAGAGAAGGCGATAAGTGATATCTATACATTTTGTAAGAAGCGCTTTAATAAATATATAATTCCGAAGAAGATTATTCATTGTAATGAGTTTGCGTTGACATCGAATCATAAAGTGAAAATTCAATAGAGGGATAACCAAATGAATTATATGAAAATGATTCACTTTGTTCACACATCGTCCACAGAGGTAACTTCGAAATTCATCTATAAAGAAAGCGAAGAGTTCAGTGAAGTGGACAAACCTTTTATTGTGCCTAGCTATTTAATATTAGAAGCAATGTTTCAAACAGCCGGAAAAGTAGCAAGAGAGTACTCCAACCATCAAAGCGGGGGAAGTATTGTGAGCTTTGGGAACTGGCACTTTAAGCGCCCCGTCTTCAGCAATGAGACGATGTCGATTCGAGCACAGTTTCTTTCTTTTCATCCGACAAAGCGTTGTTTCTTTATTAAAGTGAGTATGGACAGTGATTCTGAAAATATTATTTCTTCAGGAGAGGTCATTATTATGCAGGATCAAAGCATCGAGAATCAATATCTTAACAATACGGATCTTGAGATTAAGAGCCAAATCCTAAGCAAAATGGGCTTATAGAATGTGGGGATGAGGATAGATGCTTCTGCTGAACATCATATGTGCTTTGATATTCTTAGTGCCGTTAATGCTGGCAGCTGTGTTTCGATACCGCAGAAAACAAGTGCTGAGCAAGACCGTCAAACAAGCCTATACGCCCAATGTAACAGTGATTGTTCCTTTTAAGGGTGAAGATTATAACTTTGAAAATACAATAAAAAGTCTGATTCATCAAGATTATCTTGGAAAGTACGAAGTGATCTTTGTCAGCTCAGATCAAAGCGGTAGATCAATCGATCTATTACAAGCCGTGAGCAAGTCCTCGCAGCGCATCTCTTATGTTCGAGCTGAGAGTGCAAACAAAGAGAGAGGCGACAAGATAAATAATATGTTGACGGGAATTCACCACTCGAGTTCAGATACTGAAGTGTTCTTGTTTATGGATTCGGACATGGTTGCTCATAAGAAATGGATTACAAATATGGTATTGCCTCTTCAAATAGAGGATTGCGGCTTATCATCAGGGACAGCGTGGGTTGTAGCAAGAACGAAAAGTACTTGGGAGCTTGCAACAAGATTTTGGGATTTCCTAGCAGCGACGCAAGTGGCCTTCCCATTTACGAGCTTTGCAAGAGGGCTGTCAATGGGGATTCGAAAGGATACTTTTATTCGCTTGAACATCGAAAAAGTCTGGAATACAGCCTTCCATGATAATTTCACCTTATCCAAGGCTGTTCGCAAATATGGGTTGAAGATATATTATGCACCGTACTGTGTCATTGAAGAACATTTTGAACTCACTTCTTTCGAGTGGATTAGTTGGGTTAAAAGACAGTCGGTACACACCAAATCTCACTATAAAAAATTATGGGCATTTGGTTTCTTTTTGGTTACGCTGCCTAGGTTGTTAGGTGCAATCTTATTTTTGACCGTAGCTTGCCTAAGTATTTTTCAAAGTGAGCTCCTTACGGAGTACATTTCTTTTACATTGTGGCCTTTGTTTCATTTCGTCAATGCACTAGCAATCGTATACGCTGTGTATCCAGACACAACTTATATTGAAATGAGCAGAGGGACTCACCTAGAGAAGATGAAGCTTGTGTTAGCCTCCTATTATTCGATTCTTCTCTCGCTAGGTTCTGTGTGGGCTGTCTTCTCCAGCAAAATCGAATGGCGGAAAATCAAATATAAGAACAATGTCGCTGTAGGAGGTGACCATCGCAATGAAAACTCCTGACCTCATGCATACGATTAGGCATCGCGTGTATTTCTGTGATACGGATGCTGGATCTGTTGTCTATTTTGGAAATATGGGCAAGTACATTGAGATGGGGTTTACCGAATGGTTCAGGCATTATGCGGAATCATTGCAAGCTATGAATAAGCGCCATCGCATTTTCTTTGTCGTAAAGGAATCACATCAACACTTCCGTAAATCGCTGCACTACGATGAGGAAATCCAGATTACAACGGCATTAAAAAATATGAAGTTTTATACGATGACATTTACTACGACGGTTACCGTGAATGAAGAAGTGCGTTTTATCGGAGAAACGACATTGACACCTATAGATCCAGTGTCGAGCTTGCCGGTAAAGCTTCCACAAGAAATAATGCAATTAAAGGTGATAAGATGAGAAGTTTATTGGTGGATCGTGTATTGGAGATGAATACAACCTCCATTTTAGGTAGAAAGTATCTTTCCATTAATGAAGATATTTACGAATATCATTTTCCAAAAAATCCAGTCATGCCTGCTGCCTATATGGTTGAGGGAGCGGTGCAACTTGGGAGAATACTGGTTTGGAAGCAATCGCAATTTCAACATACAATAATCCCTTTAATCTTCAAAAAGTTCAAATTCCATAAGATGTTGCGACCAGGTACAACACTTGATACTTCCTTAACATTCATGGATGTCTCAGGTGAATATCAATTGTTGGATGAGATTAAGGTGAAGGTTGTAGGCACATCAAATGAAGAAGTTGTTTTTGAGGGCAGCTTTGTTTGTAAAATTGTTGATTTTGAAGACATCCACCATTTAGAATCATCGGAAAATTATGTACAATATTTATTTGAGGAGCAGCATTAATTATACTTATGCAGCCTTCTATTGATGTTTATTGTGTTCCTTTATGCAGAAATCTAACAGACAAAGAATTTGAGCTGCTTCTATCCTTAGTTAAAGAATTAGAACGCCATGAAGCGCTGCTTCCGAGATTTCGAAAAGCCTCGGAGCGTTCTCTAGTTGGATCGCTATTAGTCAGAATGGTACTCGCTAATCGCTTTCGTTTGAACCAATCCGCGATTTCATTTCATAAAAACATGTATGGCAAACCCTTCCTAATGGAACCTAGCCATATTTTTTTTAATGTCTCTCACTCGGGGGATTGGGTGACTTGCGCCTTTGGCCCCTTTCCGATCGGGATGGATATTGAGAAGATTCAAACCTGCAAACCAGAGATTGCGGAACGCTTTTTTACGAAGGCAGAACGAGAGGCTTTGCTGCAGAAGAAGGGGAAGGAACGCGACTTGTTCTTCTTTGGACTGTGGACGATTAAAGAAGCCTATGTAAAAGCAATAGGAAAAGGACTTTCCATACCCTTAAACTCCTTTTCGATTCAATTCTGCGGTGAAAAAATGTACATACACGATCAAAGCGGTTCAATGACCTATTCGTGCATACAAGTTTTTATTGCAGAGGGATACCATTCCGCAGTATGTTTTCCAGCTCAACCATGGAATGTTATAGCAAATGTCCATTATGTAAGCATGGAAGATATTATATCTTGTTGTCTTGAAGGAATATAACGATGAATAAGACGCTATATTTAATTTTGCATGCCTTGTTTAATCAACCTGAACCACTGGATCTGCAAGAAAGTCGATTGAGAAGATACCTTAGCAAAAATCAAAATGTTAAACGTGTGCTTATTTCACGTAATCAATCCATCATTTTTGACTATTCGGCGGATCATCATGTCGACGAATTATACGATTTGAAATCCATGACAAAGAGCATACTCTCGCTTTTAATCGGCATTGCCATTGATAAAGGTTTTATTCCATGCTTAGATCAGAAGATGATGGATTACTTTTCTGGACATAGGCATCGGATTAAGGATCAACGCATTCATCGTATCACGTTAAGGCATTTGCTAACGATGTCGTCCGGCTTCCCTTATGCGTTTAGTCTAACCAGCTACAATCACTTCAAAACGCAACCGGATCTCATCCTATCTAATCTATCATCTACACTTCAATTTTCACCTGGAGAACAATTCAATTACAACGAGATTGACCCTCATTTTTTATCGATCATTCTTACAACAGCATCAGGACGAAGTGCGCTTGAGTTTGCGCATGAGTATTTGTTCAGGCCTCTTGGGATTGAACAGGCGCAATGGAATGCAGATGCGAACGGCTATAATTACGGCGGAGTAGACTTAAAACTGCGTGCGGATGATTTAAATCGAATAGGGGAGATATGCCTGAATCGTGGACTATTCCAGCAGTCTCCGATTATATCGGAACAATGGCTCGTTGAATGGGCTCAGGTGCATATTCAAGGAAAGGAACCCCTAAATGAAAAATACAGTTTGTTATGGTGGATAAGCTCGGTGATGGACCATCCTGCAATCTTTGCATTCGGTGCAGGGGACCAATTTTTATATCTAATCCCAGACTTAAAAGTAGTGATTAGTATATTTACTAACTACACAGAACCGGATAATTAAGGGGATGAAGTAAGTGGTTTTTTCTAAAAAGATCAATGTCTTTTACTTGATCAAAATCGTATTCAGAATCTCACCAGTCTACGCTTCTTTGATATTAGCGCAGCGGATCATAAAAGCATTGATTCCTTCCATTCAAGTTTTTATTGTTGCCCAATTCATTAACTCGGTCATCGAGGTTGTAACCTTAGGCAACTCTATTCAAACGATATACGGGCCCGTTGCGGGCATCATCGCAACATTAGCCTATCTTATGATTTCCGATAAGCTGATTCACTTTATTCAAGTGAAAATGCTGAATGAGATCAGAGAGGAATACAGCCTCACACTTTTCTATAAAAAAGCGAGGCTATCATATAAGCATATTGAGGATTCCAAGATTGCAGATCTGATATCCCGTGTGACTGAGAAGCCCGAGCAGGAGATTTCAGAGGCTTATAATCATTTTACAAATTTCCTGGGCTTGATCATTACGGTATCGAGTATTGCCGCCATCTTGCTAACACAGGTTTGGTGGGCAGCCCTCTTGTTGATTGCTATTTCTATTCCCTTGTTCTGGTTAGCAGTGAAGAGTGGTAGGGCAAATTACGAAGCGAGTCGAGAGGTTTCGAGGCTGAGCAGGGAATATCAATACCTTGGGGAGGTTTTAACGGGGCGCGAAAGCGTAGAAGAGCGTTACTTATTCGGCTACGGGACGAAGATTAACCATGTATGGTTCGATCGTTATGAGCGTGCAAGAAAGTTGTTGTTCAAGACGGAGCTTAAATGGTTCGCGAAGATGAAGCTTGGCGGTCTCGTTACCTCTCTGTTGTCCTTGATCATGATTATTGTACTCTTGCCCTCTGTATTGTCGAAGGCGATGTCTATTGGACTCTTTATTTCGCTTGTAAACTCAACGAATAATCTAGTGAATCGAATGACTATAGATCTTACTCAAACGCTTGATAGTCTGGCTCGGAACGCAGAATACGCCAAAGACCTTCAGCTATTTCTGGATCTTGATGAAACGGCAGGAGCAGCAGATGCGACTCTTTCAGAGGAATTCCGTTTTGAAACACTCGAATTTGTTAACGTAAGCTTCAAATACCCCAATACCCAAAAAATGATTTTGCAAAATATGTCCTTCAAAATTGAAAACAGCAAGCACTATGCCTTTGTTGGGTTAAATGGGGCAGGCAAAACAACGATTACGAAGCTGATTACGGGACTATATGATGAGTTTGAGGGAGCCATCCTTATTAACGGCAAATCCATTCGTGAGTATACGCAAGCTCAAATCAAATCGATGTGCGCTGTGGCTTATCAAGACTTTGCGCGATACAGTATCTCGATGAAGGAGAATATCGCAATCGGTGATGTCAATCGATTCGATGATCATGAAGCGAATCTCTGGAATGCGATTAAAGCGCTAGAATTAGAGCCGTTGGTCGAGAGACTCCCCCAAGGCTTAGATACGTACCTTGGAAAGATTAAGAAAAGCGGCGTGGATTTATCAGGTGGTCAGTGGCAGAGGGTTGCATTGGCCCGATTTATGATAAACCGTGGTCCGCTCAGAATACTTGATGAGCCAACCGCTGCTCTTGATCCCGTAAGTGAGAGCAGGCTTTACGAAAAGTTCGAGGAGTTGTGCCGGGGGCAAACGACGATATTTATTAGTCATCGACTTAGCTCCATCATGCTTGCTGATGAAATATTCGTCATGGATCAAGGCAGAGTGGTTGAACAGGGAGCTCATGCCGAACTGATGAGTAATCAAGGACTATACGCCCAACTATACGACAGCCAAAGGTGTTGGTATCAATGATACAAAGAGAGAAGGGGAGATCTTCCTCCGATATCTCCTTTTTTGAAATCATATGGAAAGTATTAAAAATGGCGTTTGCGGCAGGACCGATTTATATCATTGTGAACAATCTGATGGCCATCATGAATGGTGTGTCTCAGGGTGTCATTACCTATATGACGCAAATTTTTTTCGATTCTGTATCCGATGCCGTTACGATGAATACGGGAGCAAGGCAGGTTATCATGTTCGCCATAGCCTTGTTCCTTACGGTTATCGTGTCACAGATTATTAATGGACTTAATAATTTTATGGGAATGAGCTATTTCAAGAAAGTAATTGGCTATTTTAATCAGAAGATTAATCTAAAGGCATCAAAAATTCATCCGATTGCTTATGAGAATCCAGAGACGTTGGACGATATCAATAAGGCATCCTTAGGGGCAACAAATAGTCTAGGATTGTTATTTACAACAACGACGATTTTTTCCTATTACTTGCCTTATTTTTTGTTCATGTTTTTTTACCTCTACTCCTTAGATCCTGCTTTAGCCATTACACTCATCTTTGTTTTTGTACCCGTTGCCTTATCGCAATATATAAGAAGCGCGGTATTTACAAAACTTGAAGATGAGATTGCGCCAGTACGTCGTGAATATGATTATTATTCGAAATCAATTGCGGAGAAAGAAACGCGTATTTTGGGTGCCTTCTCGTACTTTAGAGATTTGCTTCGTGGTTCGGCCAGATATCTAAACCAAGCAACCTGGAGGGCCGAGAAAAAAGCAGGGATGCTAGAGTTATCGATGAGTCTCGTTACTCTTCTTGGATATGTTGGAATTCTTATCTTATTCGTTCGTTCTTTGCTTAAAGGCAATATAACCGTTGCAGCCTTTGCAGCCGTTTTTGCTTCTATTGACACGATGTTTGGGACAATGAATGCGATTATTAGCACGCATATTGCGAATCTAACCAAGGATTTAGGGACGATAAAAAATTTTATTCGATTCTTAAAAATGCCTGAACGTGGTGGAGTAGAGAAAAAGAAGGGAGAAGACCATAGTATTTCTGTGTCTAATGTTTCCTTTCGGTATCCAAATGCGGAAACGGATTCATTGAAGCATGTGTCCCTTTCCATTAAAAATGGTGAGACCGTTGCAATCGTTGGTGAAAATGGTTCAGGGAAATCGACGCTTGTTAAGCTGATCCTTGGCCTTTACGAACCGACAGAGGGTAAAGTAATGGTTGCTGATGCCAATACAAAGGATACAAGCATGGGATCCTTATTTTCAAGGACATCAGCTGTATTTCAACACTATCAAAGATATAAGCTGACACTGGAAGAGAATATTCGAATGAGTGACCCACATGCAGCAGAGCAAGCGGAGAAGCTGGAAAAGGTTATGGAGAACGTTGGTTTGGATAAACATAATCGTTCGTTCCCAGATGGATACCAAACGATGCTGTCCCGTGAATTCAATGGGGTTGAATGTTCTGGCGGCCAGTGGCAGCGGATTGCCATTGCACGAGGCTTATACCGTGATCATGACATCATCGTGCTGGATGAGCCCACTGCAGCCATCGATCCGATAGAAGAAATGAATGTCTATCAGAAATTTGCTGAGATCGCAGACAAGAAAACCGCGATTATCGTCACCCACAGACTGGGTTCCGCCAAGATTGCTGATCATATTATTGTGATGCATAGAGGAGAGATTTTGGAACAAGGCACCCATGATGAATTGATGAGCAAAGGTGGGAAATATCAAGAAATGTTCCATTCGCAAGCAAAGTGGTATGTCATCGCGTAAGCCAAAGGGGCGCTATGCGCCCCTCCATGTTTAAATGTAAAGGAAGGGATGTCTATTGCATTTTGATCCAAAAGACAAGCTGCTTATTATTTCACCGCACACTGATGATGAAGTGCTGGGCTGCGGAGGGCTGATGCATCATTTCCAAAGCGAACATATTTACGTTGCACAGCTGACAGCAGGCAATGAGATTAGACGCAGAGAATTCGAAAGCGTCATGCAGTACTGCCGCATCCCCAACTATTCGATCTTATTTGAGGATCATCTTCATTTAAGACTTGATACACTGCCACTTAGCACAATCATCCATTCTTTTGAAGCCATCATAGAGCAATTTAAGCCTTCTCTTGTTGCAATACCCTTTCCATCTTTCAATCAAGATCATGAAGTGGTGTTCCGTGCTGGTATGGCTGCTTTACGCAGCAAAAAACGGGCACAGCATTTTCCGAAAATGGTCATTCTCTATGAATATCCTCAGATCAATTGGATCAGCCTTGGCGGAAGATTCCAACCAAACTTATATCTAGATATCTCCAATCACCTTACAGAAAAGATCGAAATGCTGAAATTGTATGAGTCTCAACTTGTGGATGAGGAATACGCCGTTAGCATTGATGGCATGGTCAGCTTGGCCAAATATCGAGGAAAAGAGATATCTGTGGCTGCAGCAGAGGCTTATGAAGTAAGAAGATGGATTATATAGATCTATAAGGGGGATTCGAATGAAAGTATTAATTACTGGTGGTGCTGGCTTTATAGGCTCCCATCTCGTGGATGCTTTTATGGCAAGGAATGATCAGGTTATCGTAATTGATAATTTATCGACAGGATCAAGACAGAACATTAATCACCATGACGGAAATGCCTCCTTTCATTTTATCTGGAGCGATATCACAAATTGTCCGGATCTTCATGAGCTTTGCAGGGATTGCGATCTTATTATTCATCTGGCTTCATCTGTAGGGGTGAAATACATCATGGAGAACCCTCTAAATAGCTTAGAATCCAATGTCCTTGGTTCTATTCAGATTATGAAGCTGGCTGCTGCTTATAAAAAAAGAATCATTTTCTTCTCAACATCAGAAATCTATGGCAAGAGCAACGCAACCCATTTGCGAGAAGATGATGATCGAATTCTTGGACCATCCTTTCGATGGAGTTATTCGGCCTGCAAGGCGGTTGGGGAATATTATTTGTACGCTTTAGGGAAAGAAGAGGGCTTACACTACAACATTTGTCGGTGTTTCAATATTGTTGGGCCTAGGCAAGTTGGCAATTATGGCATGGTGCTTCCTCGATTGGTTCAGCAAGCGCTTAACAATGAGGCAATGACAATCTATGACGATGGCACTCAGATACGAACATTCACTTATGTATTGGATGTCGTAAAGATGATTATGCATATCGCTGACCATCAGGAGATCAACCAGCAGACATTCAACATCGGCTCTGAAAATGTCATATCGATTATCGAATTGGCACACAAAATTAAAGCTCACACGAACAGTTCATCCTCATTCGTATTCCTGCCATCGAAAGAGGTATATGACGAAGCTTTTGAAGATATTCAAGTACGGGTACCGAATATTGACAAACTAACAGCACTTGGTGTCCTCTATGAGCCTATGGATATCGATCGTATTATTGCGAACGTGGTAGATTACTACAAAACACCAATCGTCCATTAGGACAGGAGCGTACATTATATCTTAAAGGTGTGATCGTTTATGGATATTATTAATGACTTACTATGCGGAAAAGATCGGGTATCCGTCATTGGGTTAGGCTACGTCGGATTGCAGCTTGCCATTGAGTTCGGAAATAAATATTCCGTTATCGGTTATGATACGAACGAAGATAAAATTAACGCCTACAAGCTGGGTGCTGATCCTGCGAATGAAGTCCACCCATCTGAATTTATTCAGGCTCGGGTTGAATTTACTACGGATGCCCATTTGCTATCTGCTGCTAGATTTCATATTATTGCTGTTCCAACACCGATCAATCAAGATAAGTCACCAAATTTAGAGTTTATCATATCAGCGACCCAAACTGTCGCAAGGCATTTATCAAAAGGTTCCTTTATTGTATATGAATCTACGGTATATCCGGGCGTGACGGAAGAAATCTGTATTCCTCTTATTGAGGATATCTCGGGTCTTCGATGTGGAATTGACTTCAAGGTAGGCTATTCACCAGAACGGATTGTTCCAGGCGAGAAACGATTATTTTCTAATATAGTAAAGGTTGTTGCTGGTATTGATAATGATGCATTAAAAGAAATTGCGCAAGTGTACGGTATGGTCATTGGTCCAGAAAACATCTATGAAGCAGAGAGCATAAAGGTAGCCGAGGCGGCAAAGGTGACAGAGAATACTCAGCGCGATCTTAATATTGCCTTGATGAATGAATTATCGATGATATTCAACAAAATGGGGATTGATTCAAAGGCTGTGATCAATGCTGCAGCTACCAAGTGGAACTTTATACAGATGCAGCCTGGAATTGTGGGTGGTCATTGTATTAGTGTAGATCCTTATTATTTAGTGTATAAGGCAGAGCAAATTGGATATGCACCTGAACTCATATTATCAGGCAGGAAGACAAATGAGCGTATGGCAAGCTATATTGCAGAGCATACCATAAAGCTTTTGATTGACTCCAACCGCAGAATTAAGGGGTGCAAAATACTCGTCATCGGATTTACTTATAAAGAAAATGTGGCAGACGTTCGTAATACAAAGGTAGCTGACATCGTGAGACAGTTAAATGATTATGGTGCAGAGGTCTATGTAACGGATGTGCTCGCTAATCCTCATGAAGCCTATTATGAACACGGCATATCGCTATTCCCCTTTGAAGAAGTGAACGAGATCGATGCTATTATTTATGCGGTCCCTCATCAAGACTATAGTACTCTTACACTTAAAGATCTAAAGAAAAAATATCGTACGGATTTGCATGAAGCCTGTGTATTTATTGATCTTAAAGGACTCTATGACAAAGAAGAGGCTGACCAGATGGATATGCTCTATTGGAGCTTATAAGCTTGTCATTTTCCATTGAAAGAGGCGTATAGATTGAGAAGCATAGTTAGTCTTCTGAAGATAGCGGCAGAGGAAGACGGTGATCGTTCCTTTCTTGTTGACCCAAGCGGGAGAGCATGGACTTATAAAGAACTGCTCAGCTATAGTAACCAGATAGCAAAGTTTCTCCAGCTCTATAGAACAAAGACTAAGGAACATGTAGGATTATACTTCAATAACAACGCTGACTTTGTTGCCTCCTTTTTCGGAGTATTGATGGCAGAATGTATTCCTGTTCCGATCCCTTATAACAGCAAAGATCAGGAAATTCATCATATTTGCAAGATGGGTGACATCTCCTTTTGCTTAGCGAATGAGCCCGTTCCTTCATCCATACAAGTTTTGAATATTGCTTCTATTGATGATGTCGATCTTCCACATGATGAACCAGAGTGCATGGATGAACGTTCTGAAACGGGTATGGCGCTCTTGTTCCCTACTTCGGGAAGTACCGGTAACCCTAAACTAGTGATGCTATCAAATGAGAATGTGGTTACTAATGCGGCTGCACACAGTGAGGCCTTGTCTTTGACAGCCGAGGATCGTTTCATGCTAACCATGCCTATCTATTTTAGTTCCTCGATCACAACTCAGCTGCTCTCCTGTCTAATAACGAGAACGCCGTTGATATTGTTTAATAACCCCTTTATTCCGAAGAAAGTGCTCAAGGTTGTGACGGAGCGTGAAATTACGTGTCTGGCGCTTGTACCTACAACCTTAATGCTTTTAACTCATAGCTTGGAAAAACAACGTAATCAGACAATAGGTACAGTGAAAACGATTGTGGTGAGTGGTTCCCCTTTACATAAAGAATTGTATGAGCGAGCCCAATTCTATTTCCCTCATGCTAAGATTCTGCAGACTTATGGGTTATCTGAAGCCGCTCCGAGAGTAAGTATCATGAGTAGACTTGACTCAGAGCTTTCTTGCGGGAAACCGGTAAGAGGTGTTGAAGTGAAAATTGTAGATCAGCATAAAGGAGTAGAATGCGCCAATTTGGAAACGGGAGAGATATATGTTAAAGGCCCTAACGTCATGCTGGGCTATTATAACAACCCAACTGCAACAGATCAAACGATCCACAATGGGTGGTTGGCAACTGGTGATATAGGGTATAAGGATCATTTCTCGAACCTATACGTCGTAGGAAGGAGAAAGAACGTGATCCTTGTTGGCGGAACGAATGTATACCCTGAAGAGATTGAGGAGGCCCTTACTCGTATTGAGGAAGTGGAAGAGGCCGCTGTTTCTGATGTGGAAGATGAGCTGATGGGGCAGATTCCGGTCGCAGTGATTGTTTTTAAAGAGGATAAATGGTTAAGTGAGGATGAATTGTTCCAGGTACTTAAAGATCAATTGTCCAACTACAAGATGCCAAGAGCATGGCTTATTATAGATAACCTGCCTAGAACTTCAACAGGGAAAATAAATCGAAATTCATTAAGGGATCTATGTAAAGCGAAGGTTGAGATGTATCAATCTCAAGATTAGGAAACCATTGTAAAGGAATGTGAAAATAATGAGAACACTGATGTATAATGAGTTTCAACAGGTCGGCGTTAACTTTGACGATGAAGCGAAAGTGAGCAGTTATGATGAAGAAATGGGGACATTTCGTGATTTTCAAGAAGAAGCGGAAACGATAGCGAATCACATTGGTTTAAAGCCTGAACACACCGTAATCGAGATGGGTACAGGGACGGGGAATTATGCCATTGAAGCAGCTAAGTTATGCAAGCATGTATACGCCGTAGATGTTTCTCCGTCTATGCTGAAGAGAGCAAAAGAGAAAGCTGCTGCAAAACAAATCACGAATATTAGTTTTATTCATGCGGGATTTTTGAGCTACGATCATTCTTCCTATGAACCCGCAGACGCGATTGTTACAGATCTGGCCTTGCATCATCTTCCGGATTTTTGGAAACAAATCGCAATACTTCGAATGAATGCTATGCTCAAGATCGGAGGAGCTCTTTACTTAGCTGATCAAATGTATTCTTTCCCGATTCAGGCCCATCAAGAGAAGCTGAACGAGTGGATTGATCTGAACTGGGAAAGGAGCCGTAATACACAATTCAAACAGGATGTAGAGCAATGTATCGTAGAAGAACATGCAACGTTTGAATGGGTTATGGATGGAATGCTTGAGAGAGCGGGTTTCTCTTTTTATAAGGTGCCGAGCTCCGAATTCTTTACGATTTATGTGGCGAGAAAGGAAAAAGAATTAATGTAACTAATGATGCAGGTATATGGATGTATTAAGATTGCGCCGATGTTCTGATTGATAGACATCGGCTTTTGGTTCTTGTTTTAAATAAGACAAAGTATGTCGTAATTTAAGGGTATACTATCTTCTATAATAAACGAATGTATTGAGAGGATAAGAGAAATGTCCAAATCAACACGACTCATTGATATTTGGATGTACATCAATCGAAAATCTGCCTTTACAGCTCAAGAGTTGGCTGATGAGTTTCAATTGTCAGTGCGCACGATTCAGCGTTATCTCAATGAGCTGAGCAGCTTGGGGGTGCCGATGTACACGGAGCAGGGGCGGTACGGGGGCTATCGGATGCTGAACAACCGGGCACTACCGCCGATCGTGTTTACGGAGGAGGAGGCCATCTCCATCTTTTTTGCCCACCAGGCGCTTCATCGGTACGAATCGCTGCCCTTTGACGCGGAGACGAGGGCGGTAAGCGAGAAACTGTACCATCAATTGAGTCAGGATGCGAAGAACAGAGTGGATCGGCTGCGTCTTCATCTTGCCTTCTGGAATCCCGAACGAACGGTAACCTCGCCGGCGCTCGTCCCTCTCCTTGAGGCGGCAATGGAGGGCTGTGTTGTATCGATGAAGTATGAATCGAAGGACGCCGTTAAACCCAAACGAATCACGCCGCTTGGCGTCTACGCTCAAAATGGCTTCTGGTACTGCCCGGCATATGATCATCAAAAACATAAAATACTGCTCTATCGGGTAGATCGCGCTCATTCGGTCATCAAAGAAGGCGTGGATGAGGAGAAAAGAGTGCATCTGGCGGAGTGGCTGGAACAGGAATATGACGAAGAAGATATTACGAACCCTGTTAAGCTCCATATACGCTTGGATCGAGAAGGGGTGCGCCAATGCAAAAGCCATTCTCATCTAGCAGAAGGGCTTGTCGTGGATGAGAACGGAGCGGGTTCTGTTCACATCGACATTGATCGGGAACTAGCAGCGGACTATGCTTCCATGTTCTATTTGTTAGGAGAGCATGTCGAGATACTAGCGCCGCAAGAGCTGCAAGAAATGCTCTATGAACGAGCAGAGAAGCAGGCTCAATATTATCGTGATCGTTATAAAAAGTAGAATTATTTATCTTGATTAGCTTAGGCGGATTTCTCTGCAACAACAGAGGGATCCGCTTTTTTGTTTATCGCAGGATGTCCACCCTTTAGTTAAGGGAGAAACGGACAAATCCTGTCGTATATGAGCGGTACGATAGAACAAGAGTCAAAAGTGATTGGAGGCGTGATGAAATGAGTGTCTTACAGAGTCGATACGAGGAACGTGATTTCGATGAACAGAATGCGCTGCGTATTGTTGGTGCACGAGAAAATAACTTGAAGGATGTATCGGTATCCATTCCAAAAGGGAAGCTGGTTGTATTTACAGGCGTATCGGGATCGGGGAAGTCCTCGCTTGTATTTGATACGATTGCAGTCGAGTCGCAGCGGCAGCTGAATGAAACCTTCTCTTGGTTCGTGCGCAATCGCTTGCCGAAGTACGAGAAGCCTGACGTAGAGGCCATGTACAACTTGTCCACTGCCATCGTCATCGATCAGAAGCCAGTCGGAGGCAATGCGCGCTCGACGGTAGGAACCATGACAGATATTTACTCTCTGATGCGTCTGTTGTTCTCGCGAATCGGGGAACCTAGCGCTGGAGCATCTACCGCTTATTCTTTCAATGATCCTGCAGGCATGTGTCCACAGTGTGATGGACTTGGACACGCCATGCAGGTTGATCTTGATAAGCTGCTGGATAAAAGCAAATCGCTCAAAGAAGGCGCGATTCAGTTTCCTATGTTTGGACAAGGGACGTGGCAGTGGCAGATATATGCGAATTCAGGCTATTTCGATTTAGATAAGCCTTTATCAGCTTATTCCGATCAGGAATGGGACAATCTGCTGTATGGAAAAGGGGAAAAGGTTCCGATCAAGAGCAGCGGCGGGGTAGCACAAGTGGCCTATGAAGGGCTGATTCATCGCTTCAATCGGCTTTATCTTAAGCGTGATGTCAGCACGCTCGCGAAAAAGAATATGGAAGCTGTCATGAATGTGGTTGCAGAGCAAGATTGCTCCGCCTGTCATGGCGCTAGGCTGAATGAGGCAGCTCTAAGCTCTGTCGTCAATGGACATAACATTGCACAATGCTCGATGATGGAGATCGCAGATCTGATCGAGGTGTTAAAGGAGATTCAGGACTCTATTGGCGGCCCTGTAGCTTCTGCTATCATTACTCAGCTTGCGGCGCATATGCGATATGGGATTAGGTTACCTATCCCTTCATCGTGAGACCTCGACATTGTCTGGAGGAGAGGCTCAGCGTCTTAAAATGGTTCGACATTTGTCGAGCAGCTTGACCGGAATGACCTATATCTTTGATGAGCCAAGCGTGGGCTTGCATCCTCATGATGTAGAGAGGCTCATACATTTGATGAAACAGCTTCGGGATAAAGGGAACTCTGTCCTTGTGGTTGAGCATGATCGGGATATCATCGAGATTGCAGACTATGTGATTGATATGGGGCCTCGCTCAGGTAGAAACGGCGGGGAAGTTGTGTTTCAAGGTAGGGTGGAACAGCTAGTAGAGGCGGATACACTCACTGGAAAGTATTTGCGTCATCACGTCCCGATTAAAGAGGACATTCGGGAGTCGCAGGGCTGGATTGAGATTGAGGATGCGACACGGCACAATCTCAATCATGTTCAGGTTGATATCCCGATTGGGGTGATGACCGCTGTCACGGGTGTGGCGGGCTCCGGAAAGAGCACGCTGATTAGTGATGTTTTTGCTGCTACCCATCCCGAGGTGCTGATCATCGATCAGTCGGCGATTGGTACGACTTCAAGGTCATGTCCGGCCACTTATCTTGGCATTATGGATGATATACGAAAGCTATTTGCAAAGGAAAATGGTGTAGATGCCAGCTTATTCAGCTTTAACTCGAAGGGCGCCTGCCCTGCATGCGAAGGTCGAGGAGTGATGACGATGGATATGGCATTCATGGACCCCGTTACTACCACATGCGAGCATTGCGAGGGTCTTCGATATAAGGAAGAGATTCGTCAATATCGGTTAAGAGGGCAATCTATTGTGGATGTGCTGGCCATGACTGCAGAGCAGGCGGTTCCTTTTTTTACCGAGAAAAAGATTCATCATAAGCTAGAGACGCTGGTGGATGTAGGGTTAGGCTACATTACGTTAGGCCAAGTCGTAAGCTCCATGTCGGGAGGAGAGCTTCAGCGGTTGAAGCTTGCGACGGAGCTGCATCAGACAGGCAGCATTTTTGTCATGGATGAACCAACGACAGGGCTCCATATGGCTGACATCGAATTTTTGATGAAGCTGTTGAACCGGATCGTAGATAGCGGCAATACGCTGGTGGTGATTGAGCATAATCTGGATGTGATCAAGCAGTGCGATTGGATTATTGATATGGGTCCTGGCGGCGGCAAGCATGGGGGAAACGTGATATTCGAAGGCACGCCAAAGCAGTTGTTGAAGCATCCGACATCTTTGACGGCAGCATGCTTGAGAAAAGAATCGATACAGGGGCCTAACCATTAGGCCCTGTTGATGAGATCATCAAAAACCCCAATAAACCTCCAAGAACCAAAAAAACTCCCCCTGTATCGTGCTACTCTCATTCTATCTCCATATGACGAAGGCGTTGTATCCAAGTCTTCTTTCCCTTCTCTGCTAATGTTTCGATCAGGTTCGCTGCTCATAGAGATAGGAGCAATTTCTTATAAAAATACTACATTAATCCATATACCTCTAGATTCCTTCCATACTCAATTCCAACTGCTCTGTCTATAGTTAAGGCATCAGCTCACATTGATAAAGATAGGAGAGATGGACATGAGTAAGATTACATTTCTAGGAGCAGGAAGTACGGTGTTTGCTAAAAATGTCCTTGGCGATTGCATGCTGACGGAAGCACTGCAGGGTTTTGAGCTTGCACTCTTCGATATTGACCACGAACGCTTGGAGGATTCGGAGCGGATCTTGAACAATCTGAAAAAAACGTCAGGCAGTCCCTGCATTATCAAGTCCTATAAAGACCGGAAGGAAGCGCTGCGGGGCACGAAGTACGTTGTGAACGCGATTCAGGTTGGTGGGTACGATCCATGTACGATCACAGACTTTGAGATTCCTAAAAAGGTTGGACTCCGTCAAACGATAGCCGATACGGTCGGTATCGGCGGCATCTTCCGCAATCTGCGCACGATTCCAGTTATGCTGGACTTTGCCGCGGATATGAGAGAGGTATGTCCGGATGCTTGGTTCCTTAACTATACCAATCCAATGGCTGTATTGACGAATGTCATGAATACTTATGGGGGCATCCGCACAGTTGGTCTATGCCATAGTGTGCAGGCTTGTATTCCAGATTTGTTCCACCAGCTTGGCATGGATAAGACCGGCGTACAGGCAAAGATCGCGGGCATCAACCATATGGCATGGCTGCTCGAAGTAACGAAGGATGGCGTTGATCTTTATCCGGAAATTAAAAAGCGTGCAAAAGAGAAGCAAAAGGAAAAGCATCACGATATGGTTCGGTTCGAGATGATGCTGAAGTTTGGCTACTACATTACCGAGTCATCCGAGCATAATGCCGAATATCATCCTTACTTCATTAAGAAAGCGTATCCCGAATTAATTGAACGCTACAATATTCCATTAGACGAATATCCTAGACGCTGTGTGAATCAGATCGAGGGCTGGGCGAAGATGCGTGAAGATCTGCTTCACGATCAGGATCTGAAGCATACGCGTACTCATGAATATGCTTCGTATATCTTTGAAGCGATGGAGACGGATAAGCCCTTTAAGATCGGCGGCAATGTGATGAACACAGGAGGGCTGATCTCTAATCTTCCAAGAGAAGCTTGTGTTGAGGTTCCGTGCCTTGTTGATCGCAGCGGGGTTACCCCGACCTATGTAGGGGATCTGCCGCCACAATGCGCAGCGCTTAACCGCACCAATATCAACACACAGCTGCTGACGATTGAAGCAGCGATTACGCAGAAGAAAGAGCATATCTATCATGCTGCGATGCTTGATCCGCATACTTCAGCAGAGCTGTCGCTCGATGATATTGTTTCATTGTGTGATGACCTGATTGAAGCCCACGGAGACTGGCTGCCAAAGTATCGATAAGAGAGAAGCCTGAACGTATGAAATAGGAATAGAGGCCATTGTCCTCAGAGATCTAAGAGATCGTTTGTTAATTACACCAGGAGATAAAGATGGAGGACAGCGTATGAAGCGATTAGAACTTCCTTTGTTGGAACACGAATATTGGTGGGGCGGGCGTGTCTCAGATGGTCAGTTGATGCCGTACCGTCTTGACCGTGCCTTTAGCGTGGATTTATCCCATAACCTTATGGATAACCAAGCTTGTCCGCTGCTGCTATCGAGCAAGGGGCGTTACATTTGGTCGGAACGTTCCTTCTCCTTCCAAGTGGAGCATGGCGTGCTTACGGTAGTGAGCAACGGCGATGAGCTCATCCTTAGCGAGGGGCATGACAATCTAAGAGGAGCGTTTCGCCACGCTTCATCGGCATACTTTCCAGCAGACGGCGAGCTTCCAGATGAGCTATTGTTCACAGCACCGCAGTATAATTTGTGGATCGAGCTTATTTATCATCCGACGCAGGACAAAGTGCTGGAATATGCGGAAGCCGTGCTGGCGAATGGCATGGCTCCTGGCGTCATCATGATTGATGACAACTGGCATGAGCCTTACGGAACGTGGGAATTCCACCCTGGCCGCTTCCCAGATCCGAAGGCCATGGTTGATCGCCTACATGAGATGGGCTTCAAGGTCATGCTTTGGCTATGTCCGTTTGTCAGCCCGGACAGTCACACCTTCCGGGAAATTGAGCCGCTAGGGTATTTGCTCAAAGATGCTGAAGGGCAGACCGCAGTGAGACGCTGGTGGAACGGTTGCAGCGCCATTCTGGATTGCACGAATGAGCAGGCAGTGGAATGGCTGCATGCTAGGCTTCACCATTTGCAGACGGCATATGGCATTGACGGGTTCAAATTCGATGCTGGAGATCTAACCTATTATCGATCAGATGATCAGGCTGCCATACCGATGGACCCCAACGGACATTGCGAGGCATGGGGGAAGGTTGGGCTCTCCTACAAGCTGAATGAATATCGGGCATGCTGGAAGCTTGCAGGCAGGCCGCTCGTACAGCGTCTTCGCGACAAGGGACATTCCTGGGAAGGAAATGGCCTTGCAGCCCTTATTCCAGACGCGTTGGCTGGAGGAATGCTGGGATACGCCTTCATTTGCCCAGACATGATCGGGGGCGGAAGCTTTACTGATTTCTTAGGTGATCTTACTCATCTGGATCAAGAGCTCATCGTGCGCTCAGCCCAGTGCTCGGCTTTGTTCCCCATGATGCAGTTCTCGGTAGCTCCGTGGCGTGTGCTTGATCAGGAACATCTTCAGTACTGCATCGATGCCGCTAAGCTGCATGCTCGGTTCGGAGCGTACATTTTAGAACTTGCGAAGCAAGCGGCAAGAGATGGCGAGCCGATTCTTCGGCACATGGCATACGTCTACCCGAATGAGCAGCTGGAAGAAGTCTATGATCAATTTATGTTGGGAGACGACCTATTGGTTGCCCCGGTGTTGAAGAAAGGTCAGCGCTCTAGAATGGTTGTTTTCCCTGCTGGAACGTGGGAGGATGATCAGGGTGCCCGTATACAAGGGCCAACTGTGGAAGAAGTGGAGGCACCGCTTCATAAACTCCCTTGGTATCGAAAAGTTAATTAGAGTGAGTTCCTACTCATACTCTGGTAAACCCCGTTCATGCTTATGCAGAGCGGGGTTTTTTGATATGCAGTTAGCCATGAAGGAAAGGAATCATGCAAATGATATGTATTGAATTGATAGATGTTAGTGCAGTTTATTTAGCGGCGAAAAAATAAATAGAAATAGATACATTAAAGTATGTGTAATTCATATAGCGAAAATGATAGAGCTTTAATTGTATATTTCCTGTATAAGAAATCAGCTTTGATGATAGATTAAATCGCTTTCTTTCGTATATCAAAGAGATATAAGCGTAAAAAGTGTGATGTCTAGAGTAATAGTTCACGAACACTATGAACAAATGAGTATATATACCTATGAATCTATAAACTAATATTTAGGAAAAAACAATCTACTTTTACAGTTATGAGAGTATAAGTATGGTTATGATCCCAAGTAATTCAAATATATTACGGATAATAGGAGAAAAAATGACGATCGTCCTAGTTTTAAAAGTTACAACTTCGTCATTTTTAAGCACATAGTCCGATGTTCCCGGATTTTATAGCTGATATAGTTAATAGCGTAAATGGAATTTGATTTATCATTCGTCCTGCACTTTGAAAAATTGAATAATAATTACAAATTTATGAATAAAATTTCATCGTTGCCGAATCACGTGATCACGCGTGCTGCAGCGGACATCAAGGAGGATACAACATGAAAAAAGTATTGCTAGGTTTGTTAATGAGCACGATGATGCTGCAAACAATGGGAGCTACCGTTGGAGCTCAAGCAGACAACTCCAATT
Organism: Paenibacillus sp. 1001270B_150601_E10; assembly: GCF_015558675.1. Taxonomy (GTDB): domain Bacteria; phylum Bacillota; class Bacilli; order Paenibacillales; family Paenibacillaceae; genus Paenibacillus_B. The sequence continues at coordinate 83,237 of NZ_JADMOL010000004.1, forward strand.
ATGCCAGCACCTACAGCGCGTCGAGCAAAGTGGCGGCTGGGGCAAAGCTTGCAACGACCAAGTCAACGGTCAATCTTCGCGTTGGACCGTCAACATCGACGAAGGTCATTCGCAATCTGCCAAAGGGCGAGGATATTATTATTTTGGGACAAGCCAATTCGAGCTGGTATCATGTGCAGGATAGCAAGGGCAATATTGGCTACATGAGCACGTCAAGCAAGTATTCTCGGGTTACCGGTACGGCGAAATCCGGCGTCATCGTATCACGTGTGAATATGAGAACCGGCCCATCCACATCGAACTCGGTCATGAAGACGCTTCAGGCGGGTCAGGAAGTTGCCATCTTGAAAACAGTTAACAGCAGCTGGGTTCAAGTATGGGATGGACAAGGGCAAGTCGGATACATAAGCTCAAGCAGCAAGTATCTGAATCAAGGTGGGACAAGCACACCGGACCCTTCTCCAAGCGAGCCTTCTGCAAGCAAAGATGTTGAGAAAGTCATCAGCACAGGGATGAAGTACTTGGGTACTCCATATGAATACGGCTCTGATCGCAACTCAACCAAGACCTTTGATTGCTCGGCATTCGTACGCCAAGCCTATAAAGAGGCAACAGGTATTGTGCTGGGGTCCGATTCCCGCAAGCAAGGGGAGTGGGTGAAGCAGAATTCAACGGTGAAGAAGAGCATCAGCTCCTTGAAGCGCGGCGACCTCATGTTCTTTATGTCTTACAAAGGATCGAGCGCATCCAGCTACTCCGGTATCAACAAGGACAAGCAGACGATAACGCATGTCGGCATTTATCTTGGCAATAATCAAATTCTTCATACGTATTCCAAAGATTCCGGCGGCGTTCGCATTGATAATATCAAGGGCAAGCACTGGGAATATCGCTTCCTGTATGGCGGCAGCGTCATTCAATAAGCCGAAATGACTCAGTAGTCATCATAAACGACTCAGCCATAATTGACATGATGATCGTGAATATTGATGTGAAAAGTATAAAAAACTCCGATGCCACAAGGGTGGTGTCGGAGTTTTTGTATGAACAAAAGACTTATAATCTTCAGAGGTCTGTCTAGACTAGGGCGATGCCTGTTTTTATAGACAGAGGGTTTGTAACTAGTTTCAACTTACACGCCCCATTCTTGTCGAGCTTCTTCAACGGACTTCATGGGCTTGCTGCCCCATGCGTAGTGCCCTTTGGGCTTCTGTCCAATCCAACGTTCATCTACGGGCTCAGATGCTAGCTGATATCTCGTATCCGAGCTGATGCGATACTGGTTCGTGGAATTGTTCAGCGAAGCATGCATCATGAACATCCCGAAGATTATGGCATCCCCAGCCTCGAAGGCGGTGGTCGCCCACTGTCCGCCATACGTGTCTACGATCTCGATCGGATCTTCGCTGAACCAGCCGGTTGCTACATGGTCGCGGTCAACGTCCATCTCGCCGTATGTTTCCTTGATCTTGGCATAATGCTGTGAACCGAGCAGCATCGCGAGTGTGCCTTTCTCTAGCGAGACATCATCGAATGGCGTCCACATGGTATACACTTGCTTCGTGCCTCTGCCCATATACACGATATCGTAATGGGCGCCCGTATTGCCGCCGTGACCGATCGCACGCGGCCATTTGAAGTCGTAGGTCATGGCAGGGCCGCCAAGCAGCCGTTCGAAGAAGCTCATCACATTTGGATGATTCACAATGCTAAGAAATTGTGGAAAGTCTGCGCTCAACTGATCCGTGCTGCCTCCCCACATGGCACTTTTATTTTCCTTCGCGATGACGCCTTGTTCCAAAGGAGTGCCTGGAGCGATCCTGCCCATGGATTCCAGCTTCCTTAAGAATTCCATGCGTGCTTGAAGGACTTCTTCACGATTGTGAAAGCCTCGAATGAACAGATATCCATCCTCTTGAAGCCTCTCTCTCAAAGCTTTGGTATCCTGCAAGATATCCTTTGAGCAGCGCAGCTCTGTTAGATAACGGCTTCCCATCTCAAGCTGACGTGATCCCATCGTATACGTCTTCATGCTAGCTCCCCCTCAAACTAATAAAATGGAAAACAATAACTTCTTGATCCAAGCATAAGGGAAGACATGCTGGAAGTCGTTAGCCAAAACGATACGGGATTTACGCAAAAACCAACCTATTTGCCTTTAAGAGATGAACTATATACATGTTGGCTAATCATGATACAGCCGTTGACGTGTGCGCCATTCAGAAGGCGGGCAGCCCTCCATCTTTTTGAACCATAGCGAGAAAGAATGCAGCTGCTCAAACCCCACCAGGCTTGAGATCGATTGGATATCTTTGTCCGAGCTCGACAATAGCCACTTGGCCTCGCTTAGCCGGCACCTTTGCTGATAGTGTTTGGGAGTCATGCCGTACACTTTAAGAAATTTTTTGCGAAAGCCTTCTACAGTAAGGCCAGCCATCTCCGCAAGCTCCGAAACCGGAATCGATTGCTGCAGGTGCTCTCGAATGTAGTCTCCGATCGAGGAGATGGACAAGGCTTGGTGGCCGTCATAGCAATGCTCTTGTAAAAATAGAAGCAGAATCTCCATCCACGCTTTATAATTCCGCTCCGGCGACTTCAGCTTCGTCGAGCGAATGCGAAGCCATTCTCTGAACAAGCGCTCATAGTGATCGCGGTCCAGTCGGGACAAAGCGATGATGCGCGGCTTATGATCCACAATCATACTGTCGAACAGTCCCTGAACGTCATCGGGAACTTGGTCCATCAGCAATACACCGAATCGGATGGGCGTTACGGCATGAAAAGAGTGGGCCACATGAGATGGAATGAGCACGACATGTCCCGCCTCTACGCTCTCCTCCGTATTCTCAAGCTGAAAGCGTCCGCTTCCGTCCAGAATCATCGTGACCTCAAGATCGCGATGCGTCCACAGCTGTTCATCCTCCCAGTTCTGATCATGGGTGCCAATAAAGCTTCGAATTGCTGCCAAGGGAAGTCAGCCTCCTTTGTAAATCGTTTATCAACCGTTCAATTGTGAAAAAGGTGTGATAGCTGACCAACACTATACCTCGGAATCGATGAACTTTCCACTACAAAACAAGCCAAGTTATGGTACCATCAGAACAGGTATTTAAATATTGAAGGATGCAGGAGGCGTAGGCGATGTCAAACATCGTGATTATATCTGGCAGCTCCTACTCAGGATCTCGCTTATATGGATTGATTGAAGCTATTCAGAATCAGCTCAAGGAACTTGGTCATCAGGTATCCCTGATCGAAGTGGCTGAGCTTCCTGCAGAGGATTTAATTCGCGCCAATTGGAACAGTATTGCGGTCAAGGATGCGCTTCATGTGGTAGAGGATGCAGAGGCAGTTGTGATTGCAAGCCCTGTGTACAAAGCATCGTATTCCGGGGTGCTGAAGACCTTTTTGGATCTGATTCCGCAAAAAGGATTGGAGCGCAAGGTGCTGCTGCCTCTCTTTATAGGCGGAAGTCTCGCTCATTTGCTGACTATTGACTATGCCCTTAAGCCGGTGCTGTCTTCGCTAGGCGCAACGCATATCCTGCAAGGCGTGTACGCTGTTGATCAATGGGTGGAGAAGCGTGAAGACGGTGGGTTTACCCTGTCAGAGGATCTCTTGGCCCGTACACTAATGGCGGGAGAACAGCTTCATAGCGTTCTGTAATGCGTAACACCGGACTTGCAATAGTGGGCGCAGCCTGATGGATTGGGATTATGATTGTGATGTCTCGTGGTCACCGTCCAAACGTGATTTCAAGGAGCTTCTGCATGCTTCGGCGTATCATAGCAGGAAGACGATGAGTGCTTTACATGGTTATTCACCGCTTATTTAACAGGGTTAAAGATGTTAAGTAAGCGGTTTTTTGTGCTGTGTTCCAAGCCATACCCTTCTTATTCGCAAATCGATAAAAGTTCGTGTAGGATAGACATCAAAGAAAACAAAGCGAGGGAACACAGTTATGATTCATATCTTAATAGCCGATGATGATGCACATATTCGAGAGCTGCTTCGCTACAGTCTTCAGCAAGAAGGCTATGAGCTGTATGAGGCGGCAGATGGGGCGGAGGCCTCGCGTCTCCTTGAAGAGCATGCCATCAATCTGGCGGTGATTGATATAATGATGCCGAACAAGAATGGCTATCAGCTCGTAGAAGAAATTCGCAGCTACTATGATATTCCTGTCATTCTCCTTACTGCTAAGGATCAATTGGCGGATAAGGAGCGGGGCTTTGCGGTCGGGACGGACGATTATTTGACGAAGCCCTTCGAGCCCAAGGAGCTGTTGTTTCGCATCAGGGCGCTGCTTAGACGCTATCAGCAGGTAAGCGCGGACAAGATTAAGCTGAATGGAACGACGCTTGATCGCAGCAGCTATGAGGTATATACCCAAGGAAAGCTGCTGCTGCTTCCCATGAAGGAATTCGAGCTGCTCTTCACGCTCGCAAGCTATCCGGACCGGATCTTCTCGCGGGACGAGCTGATTCAGTTGATCTGGGGAGCGGACTTTGACGGAGACGAACGCACGATTGATGTACATATTAAGCGGCTTCGCGAGCGCTTTGCGAAGAGCGCGGATGACTTCACGATTCGTACTGTGCGTGGAATCGGCTATAAGCTGGAGGCGGCGAAGCCATGAAAACCCTGTATCTGCGGATATCGATAACGATTATCGTGGTGATGCTGGCAAGCAGCGTGACCTCTTTTTTGCTTGCCAACGTGTATTATCAGTACAGCCTGAAGCCTTACAACGATCAGAAGATTACGCATATGGCAGAGGATATTGTTGATTTTTATGAAGAGAACCCCGAGGTTCGGCTTGATCAATATTTGAACCATGTTGGCGATCTTGGGTACCAGATCTACCTGGTGGATGCTTCAGGCAAGGGCGTCGCTTATGGTGGAGCATTCCGGGACCAAACGCTGTCTGACAAAGTGATTGAGCAGGTGCTAACGGGGAATGTATATCACGGCATTCGGGAACTGGATTCAAAGTTCTACATCACCGGATTCTTCGATAATGCGCTGGAGAACTCGATAGGCATGCCGATGGTTATTGGCGACGAACCGCATGCGTTGTTTTTAAGGCCGAACATTGAGCAGCAGTTTGGAGAGCTGCGCGTCTTTTTTGCGAAGATTCTTGTCATGACCCTTATTCTTAGCGTGCTCTTTGCGCTTATCAGTACCGTATATGTAGTGAAGCCAATCCGCAAGCTTACAGAAGCCACGAAGCGGATTGCTAGAGGGCAGTATCGGATTCAACTGAATGTAAGGCGCAAGGATGAGCTCGGACAGCTCGCATCCCACTTTACGCAAATGGCCAAAGGCTTGGAGCAGCTGGAAGCGATGCGGCAGGAATTCGTGTCCAATGTTTCTCACGAGATCCAGTCTCCGCTGGCATCCATTCAAGGCTTTGCCGAGACGCTGAGGACAGGGAAGCTTCCTCCAGAACAGCAGGAGCACTATCTCGCGATTATTGCAGAGGAATCAAGACGCATGTCGCAGCTCAGCAAGCAGCTGCTTACGCTGGCCTCTCTTGATAAGGAAGAAGAAGTGATTGAGAAGAGCAAGTTCGACCTTGCGGAGCAGATCAAGCAGGTTGTCTTTATGACCGAGTGGAGCTGGCGCGAAAAAGATATTGTAATCGAGATGGAGCTGCCGTCAACCTTGATCTATGCGGATAAGAAGCTGCTGCATCAAGTGTGGGTCAATCTGATCACCAACAGCATTAAGTTCACGGGGGAAGGCGGCACGATTGCCGTTTCGCTTCATCCTCAGGAGAACGGGCTTCAAGTTAAGGTCTGGGATACGGGAATCGGGATCTCGGAGGAGGATCTTCCGAACATTTTTCATCGTTTCTATAAAGGGGACAAAGCCCGCAATCGCGAGGGAGGCAGCAGCGGCTTAGGCCTTGCCATTGTTCATAAGATTGTGGAGCTGCATGACGGACATATTGATGTTAAGAGCAAGCTCGGCGAGGGCACTACCTTCACGATTTGGCTTCCACGGTTGTAATCTATCGTTCATTCTCCGTTCATATTGCAAGCCTATACTAAGCCTATGTAAAAGGATTGCGCTTAGTAAGGAGATGAGAAACGAGATGTTTTTAGCCCTGCGTGAAATGAAGCATGCCAAGCTGCGTTACAGCTTAATAGGTTTGATTATGGTGCTGATTGCTTGGCTGGTGCTGTTCGTGTCCGGCCTTGCTGCAGGCCTTGCATCGGATAATGCCGCTTCGCTCCAGCATATGAATGCGACCCATCTGGTGCTTCAAGAAGAGTCGGATCATCGTCTCACACGTTCCGCGATGGAGTTGTCTGCTTTAGATGAGGTGCGCAAGATAGTAGGAGAGCCTGACTCCGCAGCTCTTGGTGTTAGAATGACCACGCTCACCAAGGAAGGCGAGACGAAGAAGACGGATGCGACCTTCTTTGCCGTTGATGCAAATGGAAGGCTTGCACCTAAGATTACAGAAGGCAGCATGATTACCAATACGACAGAGACCGAAGTCGTTGCGGATGCATCCTTGAAAGAGGAAGGGTTCCGACTAGGAGATACCATCCATGATCAAGCGACTGATCTGAAATATAAGATTGTAGGCTTTACAGAAGGACAATCATTCAGTCATTCTCCTGTCATTTTTATGAACCTTAAGGCGTGGGAACAAGTTCAGCCGAAGCATGGCGGAGCAGAGGCAGGACCGCTCATCCAAGCCATCGCGCTGCATACGGACAACGATACGGCAGCGAAGATCGCTTCTGAGCTTGAAGGCGTTGAAGTGATTACTAAGGCGGATGCCATGCAAGGCATCCCTGGCTATAAGGAAGAGCAAGGGTCGCTGCTCATGATGATTGCCTTTTTATTCGTGATCGCGGCGTTTGTTCTCGCTGTATTCTTCTATGTGATGACGATTCAGAAGATGAATCAGTTCGGTGTGCTGAAGGCAATAGGCGCCAAGACAGCCTATCTCGCCCGCAATCTCATTGGCCAGGTGCTGCTTCTCTCCCTAGTGAGTCTCGTAATCAGCATTGTGCTGACCTACGGGGTGGCTTATATGCTGCCTGCCAGCATGCCTTTTGATCTAAGCCCGATGCTGACGCTGGGCTGTTCAGCCCTATTCTTAGTGGTAGCCCTGCTAGGTTCCTTGCTGTCCCTATATCGGGTAGCGAAAATTGACGCGATTGAAGCGATCGGGAGGGCTGCATAATGAGCACACAATTGCTGTTAGATAAAGTTACGAAAGACTTCGGCGATGGTGATACAACCGTTCAGGTATTGAAACATGTCTCACTGGAAGTGAAGGCAGGGGAGTTCGTCGCGGTAGTTGGCCCATCGGGGGCAGGCAAGAGCACCTTTCTTTCCATAGCGGGAGCGTTATTGTCGCCTACCAGTGGACGAATTGTAATCGGGAACCAAGATATCAGCACACTTTCAGATAAGCAGTTGAATCGTATTCGATTGCAGCGCATTGGCTTTATCTTTCAATCTGCGAACCTGATTCCTTATTTGACGGTTCGGGATCAGCTGCTGCTGATTGCAGAGCTTGCAGGCAGTCGCAACAAGGAGGCAGAGAATCGTGCGGATGAGCTGCTTCTTAGACTAGGCCTTGCTCATCGGACGGACCATTATCCTGAAAGCTTGTCTGGTGGGGAGCGCCAGCGTGTTGCAATAGCGAGAGCTTGGATGAACAATCCAGAGATCATTCTAGCCGATGAGCCAACGGCGAGTCTTGATTCCGAGCGAGGTCGTGATGTCGTTGAGATGCTTGCCGATGAGGTAAAGTTAAGACAGAAGGCAGCTGTAATGGTGACGCATGATTTGCGTATGCTTGATCTCTGTGATCGTGTCGTATACATGGAGGATGGCATGCTGTCAGAGCGTCCAGCCGAGGTGCTTCATCCGATCCATTGATTGTATGAGGGGAAGGATTTGCAAGTGCTTTTCAGGAAAGAGTCTGTTTATTCTATACTAAGAGAACGCAATAAGATATAAAGAAGCGTTAGCTGTATGAAGAGGGATTCCCTCTTTCATGCAGCTTTTTTATTTTCTCCTAAATGAAAGATGTACAATACATCAAGGCCAAACTAAGCGGCGTCAATATGAGTTCTCTTTTTCTAGAAATTCAAGGCGATTGCCGAAAGGGTCATGGATGTAAAAGCGACTTACCCCCTCATCCAACCTTGTCTCATCATTTATTACGTTTAGGTTATGGTTCAGTAAATGCTGGCGAAGTGAATTCAAATGCTGGACTTCAAATGCAGGGTGTGCTTTTGTTGCAGGAGTGAAAGTAGGCTGTACCCCGATATGAACCTGGTGCGTACCGCATTGGAACCATACTCCACCACGATTTGCTAAAGGCTCTGGCTTCGGAACTTCCATCCATCCGAGCAAGCCTCCGTAGAAACGTCGAGCAGTAGTCTCACAATGCTCAGGGGCGGCAAGCTGAACATGGTCAATACCCATAAATTGAAACGACATGAACACTCCTCCTTTTATTCCATTATATGAAACTCGGTTCCAAATTCAAACCGAAAAAATACAAGAATCCTTATTTTTATTTCGAAAAACAATCAAATGAGAACAACAGGCGCTTGCTATGCATAAAAAGGTTAAAGCAATCCTGATAACTAGAAGCCATTGGGTAAAAGAAGGTGGAGATAGAAGAGTGAGACATCGATACGTAACGAGCAAAATGAAAAAAACAAAGCCGCTGCTTGGACATCGTGCAGTTGCCAAACATATACCGGCAACACATTGGTATACGCCTGCAAGGCTGATCAATATGCTCTCCTTATATCCCGTCTTGTACATTAAGCCAGATCGGGGCTCCTGCGGAAAGGGGATCATTCGAGTCAAAAAACAAAGTGCCAAGACAAGCTTGATCTCCTGCAATAAGACATCCATTAAGGTGCCCAGCAAAGACCTTGTAAAAGAAATCGAAAAGCGAATGAGACGTGGAAAGAACTATGTGATCCAGCAGGGAATCACACTGGCTACGTATCGAAATAAGCCATTTGACCTGCGGATCGTTCTGCAAAAGCCAGCTCAGAAATGGCGTCTTACTTGGATGAGCGCTAAGGTTGCCTCCAGCTCTTCGTCAATCGTTACCAATGTCGCACAGGGTGCCCGGGACGCCAAGATCGTGCAGGTGCTGCGGGGCTCCGACCAATCGCTGAACACGCCTCGCGTGCTTAATGATCTGAAGCGGATATCCACAGAGATCGCCTATACATTAGGCTCGCGATTTCCATTTCGAATCATCGGCTTGGATATGGCGGTCGATAAGCGCGGGAAGGTATGGTTTATTGAGGCCAATTCCAAACCAAGCTTTCATGGCCTAAGATCATTCGATCCGATCCAATATAAGCGATATTTGCGGGCTAAAAAACAAATTGAAGCGAATCCATAATGAAAAAGAGAAGCTGAAATTAACAGCTTCTTTACATAGCGATGATATAGACCTAATAATTCTGTTCTACCATTAAGGCAACAACTGATAGAAACGAGGACTTGCTCATGAAGAATTATCCGATCATCGCCTCCATCACGGTAGACGAACAAATCGCACAGGCTGTAGCCAGCGATGTGAAGCGAGTCATTCTCATGACAGGGAACATTACAAATCTTAGCTCGATCATAGACAGCCTGCATCTAAGCGGCAAACAAGTCTATGTTCATACCGAGATGGTGTCCGGCATTGGCCGGGATGCTTCCGCCATTCAATATCTGGCCGACGTATTTAGGGTCGATGGCATCGTGACGACGAAGAGCAACGCGGTTGCCGCAGCAAAGCAAGCAGGATTGTTAAGCATTCAGCGCATCTTTGCGATCGACACGGCAGCCGTAGAGACAGCGATTCGCATGATTACGAGCTGCAAGCCTGATGAGGTAGAGCTGATGCCAGGGCTGATGCCCCGGGTTATTGAGGAGCTGAAAGAGCGCATCTCGCAGCCATTGATCGTAGGAGGGCTCATCCGACACGAGGAAGAAATCCAGCAAGCGTTAATGAGCGGGGCAGATTTTGTTTCGATAGGCCATGCGAAGTTCTGGTCTTAATTCTATATATCGATCCTTGGGTGGAGACGACGAGAAAACCCAGTGGTCAGTAAATCAACACAACTTTGGTGTCAAAGGAGGGTGGTTTGCTACTGGGTTTTTTGTGTTGTCTAAAAACGTAATCGGAGGGAATGGAACATGACCGTTCAAGCAGTGGCCCATCGCGGCTATCCAAAGAAACATCCAGAAAATACGTTGTCTTCTTTTTTAACAGCAGTAGAACTTGGCTTCACGCATCTGGAGCTGGACGTTCATCTTAGCAAGGATGGCATCCCAGTTGTCATTCACGACCACACCATTGATCGAATGACAAATGGAACAGGTCGAGTGGTTGATTATACGGCCTCGGAGCTGCGCTCTTTTCAAATGGAGCAGGATGAGCACATTCCAACCCTTGATGAGGTGCTGCATGCCCTAAAAGGCAAGATCCAGCTCAACATTGAGCTTAAGCAGATGGGACACTATTATCCTGAGCTGGAGGAGCGAGTGCTTGATGTGATCACGAATCATGGCATGTTGGATGAGGTCGTCATCACGTCGTTTGACTTCGATGCTTTGGAGAAGGTAAGGCGACTGTCTAGCGATGTGCGGATCGGACTCATCACCTTCAGCTGCTCGAAGGCCATCCTTCAATGGTCGCACGAGGTGCATGCGACATTCTTGTCTATGCACTATGGCTTTGTGACGGACCTTTACATTCAGCAATGCAAAGAGCAGGGCATTCAACTGATGGCTTGGACGATCAACGAGCCTTCCATCATGACAACCTTTTTAGCATACCCATCGGTATGGATATGCACAGATGAACTGGAACGCTTCATGGACGTATTGGAGCCTTCCACCCCATTGTGAGCAGGCAGGAGAGAGCTATGGAAGACTTGTATGCTTATGATGCCTTTTGCTTTGACTTAGACGGGACGATCTATATTGATCAGATGAGATTGCCTGGTGTTAAGAGCTTTATTAGTGAATTGCGGGCACGCGGCAAACGCCTGTTGTTCCTTACCAATACGTCCGTTCATACCCGAGAGGATTGTTACACACGGCTGCTCGGCTTGGATGTTCCTTGTCAGCTGGAGGAGATTCTGACGGCAGGCTACGTGTCAGGGATGTATCTTGCAGAGCATGCGCCAGATGCCTGGGTGCTGGTCATCGGAGAAGAGGCTCTGAAGAAGGAGCTTCGTTCGTTCGGACTGACTATCACCGAGGATCCGCATCGATCCACGCATGTGCTTGTGGGCATGGATCGGCAGTTCCACTATGACAAGCTTCATCAAGCGGCAACAGCAGTACGCCACGGCGCTGTTCTGCTTGCGGTTAATCCAGATACCTGCTGTCCTGTCCAAGGGGACATCATCCCAGATACGGGGTCCATCCTAAAGTCCATTGAGGCGGCAAGCGAACAAGAGGCAGCTGTCGTGATCGGGAAGCCATCCCGCTATTATGCGGCAAAGGCGCTTCAGCTTCTGGATGTAAACAGCGGGCGATGCCTCATGATTGGGGATCGACTAGAGACAGATATTTTATTTGGGAAACAGAATGGAATGAAGACAGCGCTCGTGCTGACGGGCATTGCTTCAAAGGAAGATGTGGAGGTTATGGATATCGTTCCAGATTATATATGGTCATCTTTAAACGAACGCAGCCTGGGGGTCTCGATTCATCCCATTCGCTCGACGGCGCTGTAGCTTTAGGGTTCACCTGATAGGTGTTCCAACATGGATATGGGGGTGGCGTTTATGCGTCTAGCATTGCTTGGTGATTTTCACTATTCAAACATGAGTCACGGTACAGAGGAAATGAAAGCTTCGCGAGCTCGAGTCTATCAGCAAATGCTTAAGGCTTTTCTGGAGGAGGAGGCAGACCTTCATATCTCGATCGGAGATCTAACCCATGAAGGAACGGAGGAGGAGCTTCAGTCGATCTTCGCCATTCTTTCGGAGAGCGGGCGATCCTTCATTCATGTGCTGGGCAATCATGACACGTATTCGATTCCGAAGCGGGAAATTGCTGCGATCACGGGTCAAGAGCGCTACCGAGCAATCGATACGCCTCACGCCAAGCTGCTGTTCTTGGATACCACGCAAGAAATGAACCATACCGACTGGGGCGGTGAGCTGGATGAAGAGCAGTTGTTGTGGCTTACGCGCCAGCTAGAGGATTCACAAGAAAAGCAGGTATTTATCTTTGGCCACCACCCGGTATTCGATACAACCTCACGCTCGACGCTCGACAAGCTGTACATTCGTCCACGAGATGAGATGCGAAGTGTACTGAATAGGAAGCTGGACGGAGGCATTTACTTCTGCGGACACAATCATATGAATTCCATTGTAAAGCAAGGAGATTGGCATTACGTGCAGACAGCAGCTTGTCTTGATGTGCCGGCATATCGCGTCATTGAGATTCAAGAGAATGACGTGACCGTGTCCCATCGGATTATTCAAAGCGATGGTCTCGTCGAGGATATTCAGAGCTTCTATCACGATATGCCGGGCTTCGGTCCTTCCGTTGATGCACTTGGCAAAGAGAGCGACCTTGTCCTAACCGTCCATCGGGCATCTGTCACACGATAACGCAAAAATAAGAGGTGAGTGGTATGGCACAAATCGTGTTGAAGCAGATCGAAAAAAGCTTCAAGCAGGATAAAGTCATCGAAGGTCTTAATCTGACCATCGAAAATGGCTCCTTTACCGTATTAGTTGGTCCATCAGGCTGCGGCAAATCCACAACGCTCCGTATGATCGCAGGGCTTGAGAAAGAGTCTGGCGGCGAGATTTGGATCGGGGATCATTGTGTAAATGACGTAGAGCCAGGCAAGCGGAATGTTGCCATGGTCTTTCAAAACTATGCGCTGTACCCGATGATGACCGTCAAAGAGAATATTGAATTTGGCCTTGTGAACCGCAAGGTGCCTAAGCCGGAGCGTGAGCGGCTGATAAAGGAGATTACCGAGATTGTAGGCTTGGCCGAATATTTGAACAAAAAGCCGCAGGCCTTGTCCGGCGGCCAACGCCAGCGGGTTGCCCTTGCCCGGGCGATGGTAAAGAATCCTGCGGTCTTCCTGATGGATGAGCCGCTGTCCAATCTGGATGCGAAGCTTCGCCATCAGATGCGCACAGAGCTCATTCAGCTCCATAAGCGGCTGGGTGCTACCTTCGTCTTCGTAACCCATGATCAAGTCGAGGCGATGTCGATGGGAGATCGCATCGTCATTATGAACAAAGGGCGTATTCAACAGGCGGACAGCCCAATGAAGATCTACGATGATCCTGACAATGTGTTCACGGCTCAGTTTATTGGCACGCCGCCTATGAATGTGATGAACCGTGAGCAGCTCCTGCCTTATATGGACGGACAGCTGCATGGGGATATTGCACATATCGGCTTCCGGCCAGAGAAGGCGATCATGACGATCGAGAAGAAATTCCAGCCTGGATATGTGCAATTCCCGGCTCGCATTCTGACACGCGAGACGTTAGGCGCAGAGATCATCTACCAGCTGGAAACGAAGCTAGGCGCAATTGCCGTAAAGAGCTTTCTAAAGCCGTTGGAGTTTGCTTCAGAGGTCCACATCTCCGTATCCATGCAGGATCTGTACTTCTTTGACCGCAATGGTACGCGTGCTCGCCAGCACGAAAGAACGGAAGAGCGAGAGCTTATTGCTTTAGGAGGGGGATACGCATGACCGCTTGGTCTAGGCTCCGTCCTTATGTGATGGTTGCCCCCTCGATTGTGGTGTTCTCAATTTTTTTCATTTATCCGATCTTCTATATGATTTTCTTAAGCTTCTATAACTGGGATTTCATTAATCCCGTAAAGGAGTTCGTTGGCTTTAACAACTTTGTCGAGTTATTTGAGGATAACAAGTTTCTTCAAGTACTGAGCAATTCCTTGAACTACACGATCCTATCGGTATCACTCTCCATCGTGATTTCACTTCTGCTTGCGATGTGGCTGAACCGAGAAGGGGCGTGGTATGGCTTCGTTCAAGGCGCTCTCTTCAGTCCGCATATTATCTCGCTTGTATCCGTGTCACTGGTGTGGATGTGGCTGATGGACCCGAAGTTCGGCTTGCTTAATGCCTTGCTTGATATGGTGGGCTTGCCAAAGCTGGAATGGCTGAGCAGTCCTGACAGCTCCTTGCTGTCACTCGTGCTCGTCGCCGTATGGAAAGGCGTCGGCTACAATGCCCTCATCTTCATTGCAGGCCTCCAGAGCATTCCAAAGGATATGTACGAGGCCTCGGCTCTCGACGAAGCCAATTGGTGGAGAACATTCTACAAGATTACACTGCCAATGCTCTCGCCAACACTATTCTTCCTGATCATCATTAATTTGATCGGGTCATTCCAAGTGTTTGAGACCATTGCGATTATGACCAACGGCGGTCCAGTCAATTCAACCAATACGCTCGTGTTCTACATCTACGAGTATGGCTTCCGCTACTTCAAGATCGGCTATGCGTCAGCAGCGGGCGTTGTCCTGCTCGTCGTGGTAGGCCTTCTTACCTTAGTCTACTTCAAGCTGCTTAGCCGCAAGGTCCACTACCAATAGAAAGGAGAAGGCAAATGCCCATTGCAAGCAAATCTCTGCTGCGTGTTCTGAATATTGCTGCCACGATAGTACTGGTTGCGATCTTTGTCATTCCCTTTCTATGGATGATCTCAACCTCATTGAAGTCTTACTCGGAGACGGTAATCTTTCCGCCAAAATGGATTCCGTCGAAGATCATGTGGAGCAACTTTCAAGCAGCGTGGGAATCCGGTCCTTTTTTGAAATATTTAATGAATAGCGTGATTGTCTCGGTCAGTATACTCATTTTCCAATTCACGACGATCATATTGGCGGCCTATGCCTTTGCCAGATACTCATTTAAGGGAGACAAGCTGTTGTTCGGCATTACGATGGTGACCTTGATGATTCCTGGTCAGCTCATCTTCCTGCCTGTGTATCTGTTAATGAGCAAGTGGGGCCTCATTAACAATCTGCTTGCACTTATTCTGCCGTTCTCCTCCAGCGCCTTCGGGATATTCATGCTCAGGCAGTCCTTCAAGCAGGTGCAGGAGGAGCTTATTGAGGCAGCTCGGCTCGATCAAGCACCGGAATGGAAGATCATTCTTAAGATCATGGTGCCGATGGCTCGCCCGACGCTTGTTACCTTTGCCTTGTTTAGCTTTATCGCCCATTGGAATGACTATTTCTGGCCGCTCGTTATGACAACCTCCGATGCAGCGCGGACGCTTCCGATTGGAATCTCGAAGCTTCGTGAAGTAGACGGGGGCGCAGCATGGCACATTTTGATGGCTGGAAACATGATCTTGGTCGTTCCCATCCTCATTGTATTCTCGTTTGCACAACGCCAAATCATTAAAGCATTTGTCTATTCAGGTGTAAAATAATCCATCGATTACGGGAGGCTTACCTGTGAAAAAATTCGGGTCTATTTTGTTAGCGACTACGCTTGCTCTTACCTTGACGGCTTGCAGCAGCTCCAATTCCGCCAGTTCGAACAACGAAGCTGCTTCTTCTGGCAGCAGCACGAACAGCACGGCTAAGAAGCCAGTAGAGATTACGTATTGGTATTCATGGGGCGACAAGATCGCAGAGAACAATGAGAACTTGGTTAAAATGTTCAATGAATCACAGGATGAAGTGATCGTGAAGGCTGAGTACCAAGGCTCGTACGCGGATCAGCACTCTAAGGCGCAGGCTGCTTTCGCTGCGGGTAATGCCCCAGAGGTATGGCAGAACGAGATTGCTTCTGTTGGCGTATTTGCGGAATCGGGCATGACGCAGGATCTGACTCCTTTTGTTGAAAAGGATCAGGTTGATATGAAAGACTTCATCCCTGGACTTATGGGGAATTCCTACGTAAACGGCAAGTTGTACGCTCTTCCTTATCTCCGCAGCACGCCGATCCTGTATTTGAACCGTACGATGCTGAAGGAAGCGGGGCTTGATCCTGCGGGCCCTAAGAATTGGGCGGAGTTTGAGGATTATGCACGCAAGCTCACCATTAAGGATCAGCGCTACGGCATCTCGATGCCGATCGATATTTGGTTCTATGAAGGCTTTGTGAGACAGAGCGGCGGCACCATGATCAGCGAGGATGGGAAGAGTGCGGCATTCAACAACGAAACCGGCATTGAACCTGTGAAGCTGTGGCTGAAGATGAAGGAAGAGGGCATCATGAATATTGGCACAACGGATGATGCAGGATCGCAAGCAAAGACAGACTTTCATAACCAGCGTGCTGCGATGATCTTTTCCTCAACAGCGGATTTGACGAATAATATGAAGGTTGCAGAAGAGCAGGGCTTTGAGCTCGGAACGACGTTTATGCCGGCAAACCATACGTACGGGGTACCAACAGGCGGAGCGAACCTGGTCATGACCTCCGGTCTGTCTCCTGAGAAGCAGGAGGCGGCATGGAAGTTCATCAAGTGGATGACTGACAAGGAACAAACGATCTATGCAAGTTCCTTCACTGGCTATCTGCCTAGCCGAATCAGTGCGGTGGAGAGCGATGAAATGAAGAAGCTATATGAAGAAAAGCCACTGTTCAAGGTTGCAGTAGACCAATTGGAATATGCCGGCCCTCGCCCAATGCAAAAGGTATACCCTGAGATCGCGGAGATTATTAAGGATGAGATTCTTCGCGCGGTTGTCGATCCATCCATCTCAGCGGAGGCAGCAGTGGCGGAAGCAGCGAAGAAAGCGGATGCTCTTTTAAATAAATAAAAGTATAATCTCCATGTCATCTCTCTATGGTATGGGGGGAGAAGGTATCGTTCTTCTTTCGGAGGAGGACGATGCCTTTTTGTCTATTGCAGAAGCCTATGATTGACGAGAATGCTTGCAGCTTGATATCACCTGCCTCAGGACTCAAGTTCTAACGATTATTATCCCTCGAATCGAACAAGAAGGTGCGGTTAAAAATGTTCAGATAATAGATGAATTTAAACGTTTGTTCTATGCAGCACGACATGCTATGATCCGATTGATAGGGTTTCATTTACAAGCGGCATAATGAAGATCCGAATAGGAATTTGAACAAAATGGAGGTTAGTGATGAAGAAGCTAATGATTGGAGTCACTGGATTTGCCGTTATTGCGCTTGGAGCATTTTGGTATACGAGCTATCAGGATAAAGAGACGGCGAGCACAGTCGTGTCAGGTGACATTAAGCAGATCGTACAGGATTTTAGTTTGGGAAAAAGTTCGGCTAAATCCGCTTCTATTACATCTAGCGAACTAAAGGTCGTAAGTCAGGATTCCAAAGCAACGGTCTATGATTTGCCTAAAGATGAATTTTTCGTCTCGATCGCTCCATTCGTCAATGAGACACATCCTTGCGCTATCCACAACTTAGCTACATGCCGCGGAGAAATGGCGAATGAGGATTTCAAGGTGTATATTGAAGACGGCGATGGCAAAGTCGTGCTGGATCAAACGATGAAGTCTCAGCCTAACGGCTTCATTGATCTATGGATTCCACGCGATCAGAATCTCAAAGTAAAGATTACGCACGATGGCAAGACCGCTGAATCGGAAATCTCTACTTTTGAAGATGATAATACTTGCATCACGACGATGCAGCTCATATAGCGTTATATAATCGGATAATCATGGAAAGACATAACAAGAGCCCAACCTTATTTTTAAGAGGTATGGGCTTTCTTCTTTTTACCCTAGCGTATCAGCTCAGCTTCATGATTCTTATCAAATTCAATATTTACATCATCTTGATGAATGGGATGGGAATGTATGTTTTCATTCAAGGGAATAGATGGTAAGATGAAACAAGACTATATGCCCCTTTGGTCATATGTACAGGAATCATGTGCACGTTATTTTTGTTGTTTGAAAGGTGGAATGTAAAGCTAAAATGGATTTTTCCATTGAAAATTCATAGATCAATAATGTATTATCTAAAAATGGATAAACAAATAGTCATGTTGTTTGTTTCTTGAATGTGAAGGAGTTGTATAATGTGAATTCCCCGGAACAATCCCATGCCGAATCACATGCTTCAGGCGGGCATGATCAAGCACAGGAGCTTCAGACCTCAGGTTCAGGCGCGGCAGCTCAACAAGCAAAGCCTGGCGGCATGCAGCATAATCAGACATGGAAGGCCATGCTCATCTTTCTTATACCTTTAATCTTGAGCAATTCTCTTCAATCCATCGGGCAGCTCATCGGCAGCGTGGTTGTAGGCAGATGGGTCGGCGAAGATGCGCTTGCTGCAATCTCAGCCTTCTTTCCACTGTTCTTTCTCTTGGTTTCATTCTCGATTGGAGTTGGCTCCGGCAGTTCAATTCTGATCGGGCAGGCATTTGGTGCGAGAAATGAAGACCGCATGAAGGCAATTATCGGTACAACACTGACCTTCAGCTTTATTCTGGGTATTGTACTGGCGATAGTTGGCGGTATTTTTGCAACCGACATTCTGCGTATGATGGGAACTCCTGAGAATGTTTTGGATATGAGTGCTCATTACGCTCGGATCTTGTTCTTCTCGATGCCGATTATGTTTATTTTCAACGTCTATACCACCTTTATTCGAGGAATTGGAGATTCGAAGACGCCGTTTTACTTTTTGATTGTATATACAGTACTGAATGTTGGACTTCTTCCATTCCTCATCTTCGGTTGGCTCGGTTTACCAGAGCTTGGACTATACGGCGCTGCTTATGCGGGCCTAGTATCTGTTGTCATCACCGTTATTGTCATGCTGGTCTATCTGAAGGTGAAGGAGCACCCGCTGCGCTTTGACGCCTCGGTTCGAAAGCATCTCAAGATGGATGGACAGATCTTGAAGCTGCTCTTGAGACTCGGCGTTCCTGCCAGTGTCAACATGATTCTGATCTCGTTGTCGGAGATTGCTGTTATTTCCTTCGTCAACGTGTTCGGTTCTGAGGCGACAGCCGCTTATGGAGCGGTCAATCAGGTCGTCAGCTATGTGCAGATGCCGGCTGTAAGCTTAGGGATCGCGGTATCGATCTTTGCTGCGCAAGCGATTGGCGGCAATCAATTTGATCGTTTGAAGCAGGTTATTCGTGCAGGCGCCATTTTGAACCTTATTATTGGCGGGGTGCTGATCCTTCTCGTTTATGTATTCTCAAGAGATATCCTCTCTTGGTTCCTGACCAGCGAGAATACGATCAATATTGCGCACAGTCTCGTCATGATTACGCTGTGGAGCTATCTCATTTTTGGTCAGGCGCAGATCGTTGGTGCTGTCATGCGCGCCAGCGGTACGGTATTGTGGCCGATGCTGTTCAGCATCTTCTCGATTTGGCTCGTGGAGGTGCCAGTAGCCTACTACCTTTCTAAGCACACGGCCTTAGGCATTGAAGGCGTATGGATTGGGTATCCTGCAGCCTTTATTGTGAACCTGATTTTGCAATATGGCTATTACCAGCTTGTGTGGAAAAAGAAAAAGATTACGCGGCTTGTCGAGTAGAATCCAGCATTCGCATGGTCGTCGTTTGAATCTTTTTAGAAAATCGTGTATAAAGGATAACAGGCAATTCTCACTTGACGGTAGTTAGGTGGGAGGCCTGTTTCTTTTTTTACGCAAACAACAGCAGTGTTTTTCAAAATGGGTATATTTGATCATTTAATCAACATTTGGGTATACATATACCAGAGCTTTTTAGAAAAAGGAGGAGGATGCCTGTGGAGGTATTGGAAGCCGTACTGCTGATGATTGCCTTGCTTGGCGTCTCGCAGGTCATCAATCGCTTCATTCCATCGGTCCCCATCCCGATCATCCAGATCGCGCTAGGGACTATCGTTGCTCTTATTCCGACAGGAATACATATGCCGCTCGATCATGAGCTGTTCTTCTTATTATTTATCGCTCCATTGCTGTACAATGACGGCAAGCATTATCCCCGCAAAGAATTATGGAGGCTAAAAGGGCCCATACTTCTGCTTGCAATTGGACTTGTCTTTATCATCGTGATTGCCGTTGGCTACGCGATTCATTGGATGATTCCCACGATTCCGCTCGCCGCTGCCTTTGGTCTCGCCGCTATACTATCTCCAACGGATGCGGTTGCCGTAAGTGCTATGGCGAAGCGCGTTCAGATGCCTAGAAGCATCATGCGGCTTCTAGAAGGGGAGGCGCTGATGAATGATGCATCAGGGCTTGTTGCCTTTAAGTTCGCGATTGCGGCAGCAGTCACTGGCGTATTCTCGATCGCAGAGGCAAGCATAAGCTTTGTCCTAATTGCAGTCGGCGGCTTGCTGGTAGGAGCGCTGCTGGCGCTTGTCATCAGCTGGACGCAGGTGCTGCTGCGCCGCTTTGGAATGGAGGACGTGACGATCCACGTCATCATTCAGATTCTGACGCCATTCATGATCTATATGGTGGCAGAGAACGTCGGCGTATCCGGCATTTTAGCTGCGGTGGCTGGAGGGCTCGTTCATGCGATTCAGGAGGAGCGGACCGAGAAAAGCATGGTTAAGCTCCACATTGTCGCTGCAAGCACATGGTCCGTGCTGCTGTTTGTGTTAAATGGCCTCGTGTTTGTATTGTTAGGACTTCAACTACCAGAGGCAATTGGAACAATCTTCTCTGATCCGCTCTACAGCAACAAGCGTGTCTTTAGCTTTATTGCGGTTATTTATGTGCTGCTGTTCGTGCTGCGATTTGCTTGGGTTTATCTCTACTCCAGATGGATGGCCTCCACGAAGGGCAGCTCCGATATTCCAAGCTTACGTCACGTCCTGATCACTTCCGTGTCCGGTGTGCGCGGAGCGGTGACGCTTGCAGGTGCGTTTTCGATTCCCTTCTTCCTTGCGGATGGGTCCCTATTCCCTGAACGCAATCTGATGATCTTTTTGGCAGCAGGCGTCATCTTGCTGTCATTGATCGTGGCAAGCATTGTGCTGCCGCTCATTACGAAGAAGTCAGAAGGCAGCGAGAAGCAAGAGGAGAAGCTTGAGAAGGTTACGCAAATCTTAGGCATGCGCGCTGCCATTCATGCGCTTCATGAAGCCAAAACACCGGAGAATGCGGCTGCTGTTGGCGTGATTGTGCGTGAGTATCGGCAATCGATTCGTCAGCTCTCTAGAGAGCCGTATCGATTTGGCAGCAAGAAGGCGTTAAGGAAGCAAACGCTTGAGTTTAGAAAGCAGGCGCTCGAGGTGGAACGCGACGCCATTAAGCAGCTAGTTGCTGACCGACAGGTGAATGAGGCTGCTGCGAACCGGCTGCTGCTCATTCTGGACAAAAGCGAATCGGTGCTTAGTGATAGAAGCTTTATGTGGAATATGATCAAGAAGGGAGTCTTCACTCGATTTGTGAAGGGCGTAAATCGACTGAAGCATGAGGAGCCAGAAATGAATCGTGAAGTTGCTCAATTGAAGCTTCAGACGGCTCAGCAGGCCATCAGCCGCCTAAAAGACGTTCGAACAAAAGAGAACGCTCAAGCGGTAGATCAGATCATCGCGTTTTACAGCTCGGTGGTCGATTCTATTCAAGGCCGGCTTGGCACGAATCGACCGCTTGACGATGAATGGGAGATACAGCTGAAAGAGCTCCGTCAACTCGGCATTCAAGCAGAGCGCGACGAGGTTCAGGCTCGATTCGAGCAAGGGCAGATTCCGCGCAAGCTTGCGAACAAGCTGCGCTTCTACATCAGCTACCGGGAATCGTATATGCTCGGCAAAGGCGAATTATAATGTTGTAAGGCGAAAGAAAAGAACCTTCAATGCCATCCGGTAGAAGCATTGAAGGTTCTTTTTGCAGTTCTGCTTCAGGAGAAGACAGCCTGAGGTTATGCTGGCATGATATAGTCGCTTATACTTCCCTCTAGTTCGCCTTGCCTTTCCCCTTAAAGTGAACAACTGCCGTATATAGCATTTTGTTGCGATTCGGATCAAACGTCACTTGATGCTGAATGTGATGAACATCGAGAAGGAGTGCTTTATTGATCTCGATCTGCTCCTCGATTTTACGTTCCAGCGTTTTTAGATCATAAGCTTCGTACAGCTCGATCTTCGTCTCCATATTTTCAAGAATAAACATGCGGAAGGAATCACCCTTTATAGCCATGATAAGTTCGAGCGTTATTGCTTGCTCACCCTCATTATACACAATGTTGCGGACTCATTACGAAGCTAAGTTTTTGATGCAGCTTGCAAGCAGCTCGGCATAGGCTTTAGCGCCCTCAGCTTCGAGATGCACGCCATCAGGCGAGAAGTACGAATCATGATCGGCACTTGCGGAATACCAATCCACCAGCGTTACATTTGGCATATCAGCGGCAATTTCATCGAGCGCATCGTTCACGCGATCTTCCCAGTTGCGCGGAACACGGGTGTTGACGAGAATAATAGGACGATCACCCAAGGATTCGAGCATAGCTCTGAATTGCTTGGAGTTGAAGGCGCCATTCGTTCCAAGCGCAATAATGACGCCATTGCCGAGTTTGCCGCTCTCTTTATAGTCATGTAAGACCTCTCGTGCCGAGGACATCTGGCGACCGATCTCCGCATCAACGACGATACCTGGCAACAGCTCTTTTAAGTACGGGCTCGTGTCCAGCATGACCGAGTCTCCAACGGCTGTAATGCTCCATCCCGTTGAGGACTTAAGCGTTGAACTGTTGTCGTCATCATCCGAGGATTCACCGGTTGGCTCTTCACGTGGTAGTTTACCCTCCTTAGCAGACGCAGTACCGCTAGTTGGAGACGTGTCTAACGCATTCGTTTCTTGATCGCCTTCTGCATTCGATTCTTTTTGCGAAGCTCCATCTGCTCCATCAGTTGGTTGAGAACCGCCATCGGAAGCGGACTTTGATGAATCTGTCTCTCTAGGCGACGCTGGTTTCTGTGGTGAAGCAGCATGATCATCTTCTGATGGCTTCGTTGAAGCAGATGCATCCGGGTCTTGCTTCACGTTCTGCTCCGATCCAGCAGAGGTTGCACTTGTTTGAATGGAATGGGCGGACGCCATCGGCTTATTGACCGTCATGCCATATCCGAAGATGGCAATAAACAAGGCGGTGCAGCCAACTGTCATCCACTGTTTAAATGTAATACGATGAAGGCGCCAATGAATATCCTTTAGATGCTTGATATACATAGACAGTGCGCCTTTTCGAATCGGTGTTTCGACAAACCTCCACGACAGATCCGCAATCAGGAAGCTCGCTGCTACCTGAAGGATAGCTCTCGTCCAGCTGAAGCCATGTGTGTTGACGAGTGGTGTCGTTAGGATAATGATCGGATAATGCCATAGATAGATGCCATAAGAACGTACACCAATCCACTTTAATGGCTTCAAGCTGAAGATTCGATTATAGACACTGCCTGGATATGCAATCGCTGCGATGAGCATCACCGTTGCGACAGACAATAGGACGAATCCGCCACGATACAGAAAATCACTGTATTCATCAATGGTCCACAGCAGATAAAGCACCGTGACCAAACCAACCGTTCCGATGAGATGAATGCCAAGCTTGGTCGCGGGAGCAGCTTGCCCCGACGATTGATGATTGGGTTGAACAATCGCAAGCAGCGCGCCGATCAGAAGCGCAAATACTCTCGTATCGGTTCCATAATATACCCGGCTTGGATCTATGCCCGGCTCATACAGAACAGCCATTAATACCGCTGATAGGATTGCCAAAGCGAATGTCCATGCGGCAAACTGCCAGCGCTTCGGCGTAAAGCGGAGGCCAAGCATGACAAGAAGCGGCCATAGCAGATAAAACTGACCTTCTACAGCAAGCGACCATAGATGCAAGAAGGGCGACGGGTTCGCGAAGCTTTCGAAGTATGAGACATTGTGAAACAGCAGATACCAGTTATTCGCATAGATCAGGGAGGAGATGACATCTCCACGGAAAGAGGCTACACGATCTGGTGAGGTGATGGTCATCCATACCACCGTGCCGATAAGCATGAGAAGAAGGGCTGGAAGCAAGCGCCGCATGCGCCTAATCCAGAACTGCTTGAGATCAAGCCTTGCACGCCCGTCTCGTTGGACAAGAAGCAAATGCGTAACCAGATAGCCGGATAGAACGAAGAAGATTTCAACTCCGAGAAAGCCGCCTGATGCAAATCCAAGATTCAAATGATAGGCAATGACGGCAAGCACGGCGATGGCACGCAAGCCATCCAGACCCGTAATATAGCGGACTTTTGCATCATTAGGCGAAGGCATGGTCGAATCCCCCTTCAAGATGGTGCGCGGGCTTTAATACGTTTTTCAATCTATATGTACTCCAGCAAAAGGAGTTCAATTCCTGAATAGAAGAGAAGGGTGGACGTGATGAGAACATAAGCTATGTAATCCTTTCATGCTTGATACAACGAGATCAATTTCAAGCTGTGATTCACGACAAAAAGCCCCATTTCGATCTTGAGATGGGACGAACATGAATACATCTTACACCTGTTGACTGCTGATCTTTAATTTATTTTGCTGTGCTGTTGAATGAAACAAATCTATTATAATCCTTGCTTGGCTCGTAATCGTAACAACGGAATGACAGATAAGTATCAACCGAGTAACAGACCTGTATCAAACTGTCACTCCATCTGTAAATTCCATATCAACTATTAATACTCAAGAAAATAAAAAATGTAGCGGTATAAGAAGGGGAGGATTGTGCTGGAAATTCCTTACGGCTCCAAATCCAACAAAAAAACTCCCCTGAATAAATAACTCAAGGGAGCTTAAGGCGTGGATTAAGGATGATGCTCACGGTTAAAGCTACATGAGAAATGTACCAATAACAACGGATACGCCGATAATGAGCGAGCGCAGCAGCTGTGCTACAGCCATATTGCCTTTGGCAATCTCTTCACAAACCTTCGTGCGCGGCGTTACCCAATCAAATATGAAATAGACAAGACATAAGATGATGATGCCGACGACCGACCAGATCAGCATCGCGATCCAAGAGTGAGTGCTGAATGATACCATGGCGACGATGATGCATAGGCCCAGTAGCTTGCTGCCCATGTACAGTCCTGCTGCTTCATTGCCTTTGGCAAGCTCGTCAGAGTCGTTGTAGCGGGTCAGCTTGCTGAATACAAGGGCACCTACACCTAGAATGACAAATAATAGGACGATACCAATGCCTACATTTAGCATATCGAATCCAAAATCTTTCACGATTATATCCTCCTTATGAATGGTTCTGCCAACTAGAGCGGCAGCTTATTACCTTTTTCATGATGATCAAAAAGGTCTATGGTAGAGGCTTCTCTACAGCTGCGGGGCAGTAATAGGCCATGTCTCCGGTAATCTTTCCGCCTATTCGTGGAAGAAGGCCTGCGTACTGCCCACCGATTACATAAGCACCTAATAGAAGAGATCCAGTATAGGGTCCTTCTTCTGTGATCAGCTCAAGCTCAGTCATCGGGTGGTGCTGCTGATAGATCTTAGGCTGATTCGTATAGTAATCTCGAATATCGGCCTGTTCTTCCTGCTCCGCGCCCCATTCGCTAAGCTCCAAGATACCGTCTCCACCAAAGATGGCCGTTCCTTTTCCTTCGCGTCCCCAGTAGCTCTTTTCAACATAAGGGATATGGGAAAGTTGAAAGACCGAAGGATCAAAGTAAGTAGGAAGGAAGTAAAGCGGGATTCGCTGAAGTTCCTTCTCTTCGAACAGCTCAAAGCCGCACAAGCGTGTTGTTTCCTCATAATGCTCATATAAAGACCAGATCAAGGCCATAAAGCCTTTGCTTT
Source organism: Paenibacillus sp. 1001270B_150601_E10 (assembly GCF_015558675.1). Lineage (GTDB taxonomy): Bacteria > Bacillota > Bacilli > Paenibacillales > Paenibacillaceae > Paenibacillus_B. The sequence continues at coordinate 109,014 of NZ_JADMOL010000004.1, forward strand.
GTGTAATCATGCTTTGCGGAGGATTCATGATGCCAAGCTTGCCGTTCATAATCAATTCTAGAAGATCTTCTCCGACAGGACGGTCGTGAATCTCGTCTCGATCGTGTACGAGATACTCTAATGGATACAAGCGATAGAGGATCGAGATTTGCTTGCCTTCGACATACAGTCCTTCTCCAGGTATGATCTCAAGCTGGTCCAATGGAACGAAGAAAGCGGGATATCCAAGCTCCTCTACAGCATGAAGCAGGTACATGGTGTTCGTCAGATCTTCAAGATGGGAATCATAGCACGTAAAGGCAATGCCACCGTCCAATCCTTGCTGCTGATAATAATCGATCAAATGCCGGAAGGCTTGCTGAATATGATTGCGCATATCTTTGGATGCTGTGCAATAGTCGGTATACCCTTCAACAAGGGCCTCTGCTAAATAGGCTGTCTCCGGTATCCCTGTTGGCGTATCGGTGTTGTTCTCGATACACTTCAACCCGTGCTCATGCAGTATCCAGTCCTGTCTCGATACGCCATGGAACGGAACCTCAATGCGCGCGCTATCGATCAGGGCAGGGTGAAGTCCCAATTGCTCGATCAGAAAGGTATCGGGCATGTAGCGCTGGACAAACCGAAGCACTTTCCAATAGATGCGGTCAACCCAATAGGCGGCTTCCGCGATCGCCTGAGATTCGTGAGACTCGAGCACCGTCAACGAGGGAAGGCAGTATTGCTTGCCGTACATGCGATGATAGGGGATGCGAGCTGCAACCTCTCCTTGAAACACCTCATCATGCTTGTAGGGAAGATTCATGATGCTAGCCATTCTCACTAACCTCCGATACTGCTGCTTCCACTGCTGCCAAATCCTTTGAAGGAGCCGCTCTTAGAAGTCGACTTGTAGGCAGAGCTTGATTTGTAAGAAGAATAAGTGCTTGGCTTCGCCCTGTAGCGCTTATTCGTGCTGGACACGTAGTAGAAGCCTCCGTCATCATCCTCGTAATAGCTGCCTTGGGGGCACTCCTCATAGGTGATGGTGTCATCATTATTGGTATCATAGCAATATTCATCATAGGCTTCTTCGTCGCTGCCGCAGCCAGCAAGCAAAGCTGGGACGGTCAGCAGCAGGGCAAGCGCGGCCATCTTATGAGGCGATACTCGCTTTCTTTTTATAGCCGAGTTCGAATTCTTTGCTGTCGTATGAGGCGAGGAAGAATCGTTCTCGGGGTGATGATGTTGATCTTTCATGTTATACATCCACTCCTTTAAGGAATAGGTTGACCTTGCGGCGGTCCAGATCAAGCACGCTGTACACATGCTCATACGTATGGCCGCGCTCGACGTAATAGTGATCAAGCAGCAGCTGAGCTAGTTCTAGCGTCTGATAGGCTGGTCTTAAGGGCTCCCTGCGATTGAATTGTCCACGTTCCCAGTAATGCCAATCGGCAGCCAGCACTGGAGCGATATCGCAGTATTCAAATAGAGCATGCTTGATGGGCGAGCCATAGGGCTGCAGCTCCATCTCCTGAAAGGGCTTCATGTAAATGAACTGTCGCTGACCATCCTCAGATTCATGGGAGGTATGCTCAAAGCATTGGTTCCGAATGACGGTTGCATTGACGAGCTTGCGAACAAAGAGCTCTTCGTCTGAGACCGTCTGTTCCAAGATCGTCCGAATGACCTTCGATTCGGCCTCAGACCACTCTTGATAGGAGAGTGTGCGGAACGAATTCATGGCTTTGCCGCCTTTCCTTGTAAATTCTCAACATAGACTTGGGTATCACAGATGACAAAGAGCTTTGCTTCAGCAGGAATCTTATCCTTTAGCCTGCGGTTGATGCCCATATCGCTGCGATCCGAGATCAGGGTTGCCCCTTGCCGAAGCAGCTCATTAAAGGCATCCTCATAGGTAACCCATTGAGGATCTGTTGGAACCTGATAGATCTCGGCCCCATGCTGCCGGCTTAACAGCTGGTAGAAGATATCCATATTACCTTCCTCCAAGGCACTCTTTACCGCCAAGCGTGATACAGCGTCATGCGAGAGGATAAATTCGTTTACGTTAACATGTCTAAAGTTGTGAGTATGCTTCTCCAGCATCACTTCAACGGTCGTATGTACATGTGAGGCGAAGCTCTCAATGCTTGAAGCAATCAGCAGCGACTTGCCGTCTACAAGCGACGAATCGTCAATGCGTGGATCTGCAAAAATGATGGCTGCGCGAGCGCTCTGCATTCCCGCCTGATTCAAAACATCCACAGATGTTGGATCCCCGCTTACAAAGTGAACCTTTGGATGATCATAGGGATGCCTCGGACTGTCATCCACAATGACGATATCTGTAGTTGGACTCGAAGATAGCAGCTCTTCAATGGCGTACTGTGCTTTTCGACTCCAGTTCAGAATAATGACATGCTGTTTGCCATGAAACTTCAATTTCCCCGTCTCCCTTCTCCGATGCATATCTGCAACCCGATCAATGATCTTGCCGATCACTAAGCTTAACAAGCCGATTCCAAAGATATAGATAAAGATCGTAAGCAGCTTTCCAAGCGGTGTAACCGCATAATAGTCGCCGTAGCCGACAGTAGCCATCGTTGTCAGCACCCAATACAAGGCGTTAAACCAGGAGGTAAACGTATCGGGCTCAATGAGATAGGCTGTGCTTGCAGTCAAAAGCACAAAGAGAACGACAAGTACGGCTAAGATGGAGTTCTTGAGCCTAAGCAGCTTTATCGATAATCGGCGGATGAGAAACAAGGCTTCACCTCCTATATTAGGGTTGGAAAATACTTGAACAGATTGATTATACGTGCTTTCTTCCTATTCGGATGCAGAGGAAATCATAGTTTTTATAAAAAATTTGGTTAGGGTGGATAGGTGTAGCAGGATTGCCAGGACTAAAGGGGGCTGTATTTGCGAGTTGGCTTCACAAAGGTTAATCTAGAAGAAGAGAAAGATTGAACCTGAATTCGATTTGTACATGCCATTTTTATATACGGTCATCAATGCACATGTTGGAGGAGCAAAGCGATGGAGAATAATCAACAGAATGAACAGCAGGAAGCGGTACAGCAGGAAGAGAATAGCGTGGAAGTGAACAGCTTTCAAGAGATCGTTGACGTCAATACCTTGGTGGATACAGATCTGCCGGGAGGCAGAATGCTCGCAAACGTTATGAACAGCGGGATGATTCGCAGTCGCTTCAAGGACGGCAGCTTAAACCGTATGGATTTGTTTGAAATGATTCAGAAGTATTGGGACACGCTGTTTAACCAGTATGAGATGGCGCTGAATGAGCTGAAGAGCGACTTTCAGATCATCGATCTCGATTGGAAGACGAGATACGGTTATACGCCAATCGAGCATATCAAGGCTAGAATTAAGGATCCTTTGTCCCTGCTCAAGAAGCTCGAACGCAAGAACATTGCGCTGACGCCGGACATTTTCCACACGATTCAAACGGAGATCTTCGATATCGCCGGACTTCGAATTGTCACGACGTTTATCGATGACGTTTATGCGATGAAAGAGCACATTATGGAACGTGAGGACATTCGAGTTATCCGCATTAAGGACTACATCGAGAATCCGAAGCCAAGCGGCTATAAGAGCCTTCACATGGTGGTCGAAACGAAGGTCATTACCTCTTCGGGCATCCTGTGGGTGCCAGCAGAGATTCAGATTCGCACTTCGTCCATGGACTTCTGGGCGGCGACTGAGCACAAGCTGAATTACAAGTATGAAGGCGGAGACATTCCTGAGGATGCGAAAGAACAGCTGGTAGAGCTGTCCAAGGCATCGTTCGTGTGGGATAAGCAGATGTCGCTGCTTCGCAATCAGTTGCTAAAATAAAGCCATAGCGCTTTAATAGATGAAATACAAAAATATCCCATTAAAGGGATGGGAATAATCCTCAAACTGCGGTATAATCTTGATTGGATCATGGGACGAGGTTATACTTATATCGCCCTAAATAAACGTGTAAGGAGCTATATCAATGGAAAAAGTACTTGTATTCGGACATAAAAACCCAGACACAGATACGATTTGTTCCGCTATTGCTTATGCTGAATTGAAACGTGAGCTCGGCGTAGATGCTGAACCTGTTCGCTTGGGAAATGTGAACGGCGAGACGCAATACGCATTGGATACGTTCAAGGCTGAAGTTCCGCGCTTGGTTGAAACGGTAGCAAACGAAGTGAATGGTGTCATCTTGGTTGACCATAACGAGCGTCAACAAAGTGTCAGCGATATTGAAAAGGTTCAAGTGTTGGAGGTTATTGACCACCACCGCATTGCGAACTTCGAGACAAGTGCTCCATTGTACTACCGTGCAGAGCCAGTAGGATGCACGGCAACGATCTTGAACAAGCTCTACAAGGAGAACGGTGTTGCGATTAAGCCTGAGATCGCAGGTTTGATGCTGTCTGCCATTATCTCTGACTCCTTGTTGTTCAAATCCCCTACTTGCACAAAGCAGGATATCGATGCAGCGAACGAGCTTGCGGCACTCGCAGGCGTTGACGCAGCTGAATATGGCTTGAACATGCTGAAGGCTGGTGCGGATCTGTCCGACAAATCCATTAGCGATCTGATTACGCTTGACTCTAAAGAATTCACAATGGGCAGCTCCAAGGTTGAGATTGCTCAAGTAAACGCAGTTGATGTACAAGATGTGCTTGGACGTGAAGCAGAAGTAACAGCTGCCTTGAACCAAGTGATCGCGGACAAAGGCTTGGATATCTTCGTCTTTGTGGTAACAGACATCTTGAACAACGATTCCGTGGCACTTGTGCTTGGTTCCCGTACTGATGCGGTTGAGCAAGCGTTCAATGTTAAGCTTGTTGACAACAAAGCGGTATTGAAGGGTGTAGTATCCCGCAAATCGCAAGTTGTCCCTGTATTGACAGATATTTTAAGCAAGTAAGAGCATATGGAATGATAGATAAGAGCGACTGGCCTTCATGATGGAGATGAAGGTTCAGTCGCTTTTTATATGGATCGACATCACAGGATAAGCGTGGTAATGTCATCATAAACACGACCACACGCATCAGGTATGAGGAGGACGTTCCCTTATGGAATCGATTCGTTATGTTCACCAAGAAGAAGTAGTAGAAGCGGCAAAGCTTGCAGATATCACCTTTCGTAAGGAAGGCCAGCGGCCGATGGCTGAGGCGTTTCCGCTCATCTTCTCTGGCGTATATGAAGGTTCAGTCGGTGTATACGCTGGAGAGAAGCTGGTATCCTTTATGGGGCTAGTTCCTAGTCAAATAAAGATTGGGGCAGCAACGGTACCCTGCTATTCGTTAGGATCCGTTTGCACGGATGTGGATCATCGAGGCAAAGGTTATGCGGGACAGCTTTTACAGAAAGTGTTCGAGCATATTGAAGCTTCGCAAGGCTCTCTATTGTTTGTATCTGGCGACCGCAGTCTTTACACTCGTCAAGGCTGCGTCTACTTCGGGGCGATTCAGCACTTCAAGCTGACACCAGATGCTGTAAAGCAGCTTCAATCGCTTGGGAATCGGTCGGTCCGCGAGGCTGAAGAGCGGGATCGATTGGAACGTCAGCGGTTAGCTGATGCGAGCAAGGTTCGGTTTGACCGAGGGCTCTACGAGCGCGCTGTGCTGGAGGAGGCGAGCGCTCAGGCAAGCCTCGCTAAGCTTGAACAGCGGATCTATGTTGCTGAGCAGGAGGGCATGATTGAAGCCTATGTGATCCTTGGTATAAAAGGAGAGGTCGAGTCCGAAGCGACGCCAGTCGTCATTGATTGGGGCGGGGATGCGGCTGCAACAGCGGCGATGCTTGGAAGCCTGATCACAGAGCTGTCTTTGCCGGAAATTCGCATGGCTGTGCCTTGGCACGAGACGGCTATGCTTGAGCAGTTGAAGAAGATTCCATCCACAGCAGGCAACAACCAAGGTACGGTGAAGCTTGTGAATCCGGTGCGATTCTGGGATCAGCTCCGCCCTTATTTCGAATCCATCGATGAAGGAGCGTTAGCCCATATTGATGTGCTTGAGGTGAAGGGAGAAGACAAGGTGGAATTGCATGTTGGGGGTAAGCATGTGATTCTATCCACAGCCGAATTTACGTCCTTATTGTTTAATCGAGATTCGGATGCCGCACCTGAGCTGAACGCCTCTCTATGGCTGAAGAAGCTGCTGCCGGTTCCTTTGCCGTATACAGCGGGCTTGAACTTTATTTAGTGATCCATTAGAAGCTGAAAGAGTACAGCAATCATTTTTAATGATAAATGTAAGTGAACGGCTCCAATAAAAAAGCTGCTTCCGTTATTTGCCGGAAGCAGCTTTTTTTCGTTCCCATACACCAAGATTTTATTTTGGCAGCCGTTGATCTATTGGCAGTGACACTTATGCTTTCATCACATTAGTTGGAGCGTTTTTCATTGTCGAGTATCGTTATGGTTGCTTGCTGCACGGACCCGAGCACCGCTCCTCCTTGAGCATCGCTGAGCTTTAAGGTGAACGTCTCATTGCCTTCCCATGATCCATCATCAATGATATAAAGGTTAATGACAGCGGATTGTTGTCCTGGCGCGAAGGTTACTCTTACAGGCTCGAAGCCAAAGTCTTTATCGCGTTTCGCTGATCCGTTTGCTGTACTTACGAATACGGATACTTCTTTTGTAAGGTTGCCAGAGCGCGTAATGGTAACAGGGAGCACATTGATATATTCCCAGGTGGAATATGAGGATTGCTGCAATTGGATGGTGGCGCTGCTGCCGCCATCATTGCCGAGGATACGGAACTCGATGGAAGATGGGCCGTCAATCTGAGCATTGGGAGAGGTGATGTTCATTTTGAAGGTTTCGGTGCTTTCAAGCTCGCTATCGTTTAGTACTTCAACCCAAACGTACTCGACCTGTGAGTTCAACCAATCCAGCACATAATCATCATGAAATTCAGTTGGAAACGCTCCCTCTGTAGGCGAAATTATATAATCTGAAGGCTGCGCTGTGACGGGAGTATCCGTTATTTGATAGGAAACAGGTACAGACAGATCTCCGAGCCTTTTGATCTCAAACATTTTCTCCGAGCCCTCAGCTAAGTCATACGAAGCTTCTGCAGGTCGAATTCTTAGCGTTGGCGGTTCATTATCCAAAATATACAGCAGAGCCTCGTGCCAGCCATCCTCTTCATAAAAGCATACATTTGGAGATGGATTGCTCAATTGAATGTACAACTCTCTAATGTTTTCATTTAAAATGTTATCGTCTTGAATGGGAATTTCGACAATTTGAGTGGGGGCTTGATCTGTAAAGGTAACCGTAAAGGAGTGTAATGGCTCATCATTTGCATTTCGATCGCCATACACATTTAGAACGACGGAACCTGATTCATTTGGTTTAGGCGTATAAGCTGTAAGCTTAATTTGTTTGACTCCGATATTCTCCTTCGCTAAAAACTTCCCTCCCGGGAAATCCAAATTGGTAATGTCGTACTGAAACCCTACATAGAACGAACAAGTAGAAGCTTCGGCTTGCTTGGGACTTGACACGATAAGCAGCATAAGGATACTGACAACGAGTGACAAGGTCAATTTCTTTCCGATGGATAACGACATTCGATCACCTCCTATATTTTTAGATACAATATGTATCTAATACAAAATCTAGTCTAGTAACCGTATTCAGTCAACCGTATAAATTGCCGAAAACTGACTTCTTTTGTAAGGTAAATAAAAAACCGCCTTTCTAACTTAGGAATGGACCCTCCAATGATTAGCTATGCCAATCATTGGGGGCCATTCAAGCAGAAGGCGGTATTTTCATATTTGGGCTGTCATCTTTCGTCAGCGGTCATCATCATATGCATTAGCAATCGGTCGATTCTATAACAGCGTCGTTACGCTTTAAAATGACCTCAAGACGGGTATTCTCATAATCACACAACAAGAAAGATGCGTTGCTTTCGTTATGATGTAAGCTACTTCTGTGCGATCGCAGGAACAAGCTCTTTCATGCCGTTCATATAGCGCTGCAGCGCTAATGGAATACGAATTGTGCCGTCCTCCTGCTGATGATTCTCAAGCAGTGGAATCAGGATGCGAGGTGTGGCGACAGCCGTGTTGTTAAGCGTATGACAGTATCTCAGTTTGCCAGCTTGGTCCCGGTATCGAATCTGGGCCCGTCGTGCTTGAAAATCATGCAGGTTAGACGACGAATGGGTTTCCCCGAAGCTGTTGCGGCTTGGCATCCACGTTTCAAGATCATACTGCTTATACGTTTTCTGCGACATGTCTCCTGTGCAGACGGCCATTTGCTGATAAGGGAGCTCCAGCAGATGCAGAATCTGTTCCGCATGGCTGGTAATCTCCTGCAGCATCTCCTCCGACAAGTCGGGGTCTGCCTCGCACAGCACGACCTGCTCGACCTTGGCAAATTGATGGACGCGGTACAATCCATACACATCTCTGCCCGCCGATCCGACCTCGCTGCGGAAGCAATTCGACGCTGCCGCTAAGCGAATCGGTGCTTTCACATCAACGATCTCATTCGCATAGTACGAGATGAGCGGCACTTCCGAGGTTCCGACCAGCCATTTGTCATCGGAAGCAATTTGATAGGTTTGATCCTGCCCAAGCGGGAAAAAGGCGGTATTGGTCATCGCTTCGCCGCGTACCATCAAGGGCACATCCATCAGGGTAAAGCCCTGTTCCTGCAGATAGTCCATGGCCAGCTGCTGGACAGCACGGTGCAGAAGCACGCCGGTTCCTTTCAGGACATAGTGGCGCGTTCCAGCCATCTTGACGCCTCTCGACATATCGATCATATCATGCAGGCTGCCAAGCTCTACATGATCGCGCGCTTCGAAGGCAAAGGTTGGCGGAGTGCCCACCTGCTTCAACCGTACATTATCTTGATCCGACTTGCCGATCGGCGAGTCCGGCGATACCATATTGGGAACGAGGAGCAGCAGTTGGTTCACTTTCACATCTAGTTCCTTCAGTAGAGTCTCTCGTTCTTGCAGACCGTCATTGAGTTGTCTTACTTGCGACATGCGCTCTTCTGCTGCAGCATGGCTCGCTGTATCAGATCGTGCCTTTAGCTTGCCGATCTCTTGCGACAGTTGATTGCGCTTCGCACGCTCTTCATCGATCTGCTGCTGCAGCTGCTTCCGCTCATCGTACGTGCGAAGCACCTCTTCAATCGATACTTCAATTCCTTTTTGCTTCGCGATGCGCTGTACGTCTTGCTGATGCTCACGCATCCAATGAATGTCCAACATCGTTACCATCTCCTTAAAAAAATACAAAAAGCGCCCTCATCACTATGGGACGAGGAGCGCTTAGCCCGCGGTGCCACCCATGTTGATTGAACATGATCATGATCGTGTTCAATCCTCTTAGGTACCGCGATAACGGGCGGGTCCGGTTAACTTAGGGTGAAAGGGCGCGAGGATATGAGTCTATCTCAAGTCCTTCACCTTGACGAGAACGCCTCCGAGTGGGATGCTCTTCATTGGCCGTTTGCAATCGATATTAGATTAGGGAGTATTATAACGCACTCTATTTATGGAATGCAAGGGCGCCGCAACCGGTATGAAAGCAATGGGGGAATTCCATTGGGAGCATGGAGCATCTCTCATAGGCTTTGTTTCGGGTGAGCATAGGATGAACGCGGAAATTATCGATACGAATTGTATCAAAAAAGTGATGCGGAAATTGTCATGAAGGGAGTGGTTGTCTTTTATTGTCAAACACCTATAAGCGAAAATGGAATGAAAGCAAGCTGTAGATTTTGTTTATGAATAATAATAAATTTGAAAATCTTTATTTAAAAATAAAAAAACATATATACAAAAATAAACAAAACTGTGTTACCATAATTTCGTAAATAATAATCCAAATAAAACCAAGTCCATTCGAATACATGGGGGGATATCGACGTGGTAGCGAACTTATGGGAGAAGTCGAAAGCAGCAAGTCTTGAAAGCGGTTTATCCGAGCTTGTTTATCGTTCGAATCGTATTGGTGCAGATCGAGCGGTGTGCAACTGGGGTGGAGGCAACACGTCTATGAAGACGGTGGAGAAGGATTTCCGCGGTCGTGATATTGAAGTGATGTGGGTGAAAGGGAGCGGTTCTGACCTGGGGACGATGCAGAGCCAGCATTTTACAGGCTTAAGCCTAAGCGACATTGCGCCATTGTATGAACGCGACGAGATGTCGGATGAAGAGATGGTCAGCTATCTTGGCCACTGCATGATCGACAGCAAGCATCCAAGAGCATCGATTGAGACGCTGCTTCATGCATTCTTGCCGTTTAAGCATGTGGATCATACTCATCCGGACGCGATAATCAGCTTATGCTGTGCTCACAACGGCCGTGAGCTGGCCGACGAGATTTATGGCGACCGATATGTATGGGTCCCTTATGTCCGTCCAGGCTTTACCTTGTCTAAAATGATTGCGCAAGGCGTTCGCAGCAATCCAAAGGCTGAGCTTGTCCTGATGGAGAAGCACGGACTTGTGACGTGGGGAGAAACGTCGGAGGAGTGCTATAACAAGACGATTGCCATCATTCAAGAGGCAGAATCCTATATTGAGGCACGCGTGAATGAAGAGAAGCTGTTTGGCGGCAAGCAGCATGAGTCGATTCCAGCTGAAGACCGCGACCGTATTCTCGCAGAGGTGCTCCCTGTCATTCGCGGCGCAGTTATCGATAACAAGCATATGATCGTGAAGGTTGATGCTGAGGCGGATGTGCTTGCTTTCGTGAACAGCCGTGATGCGAAAACATTATCGCAGGTAGGAGCCGCTTGTCCTGATCATCTCGTTCATACCAAGATGAAGCCGCTCTATGTCGAGTGGAGTCCTGAAGGTCAAGATGTGGATGCTTTGAAGGAAGCTCTCCGCCTAGGCGTTGCTGCTTATAAAGAAGAGTATAAGGCTTACTTTGAACGGAATAAGCATGAGGGCGACGTGATGTTTGAGGCGGCTCCACGCGTCATTCTCATTCCGGGGCTAGGCATGGTGAATACAGGCAAGAGCGATGCGATGGCGAATATCAGCGGCGCCTTGTACCATCGGGCTATTGCCGTGATGCGCGGAGCAACGGCGCTTGGCGAGTTCGTGTCCTTAAGCGAAAATGAATCCTATAACGTCGAGTACTGGCCATTAGAGCTGTATAAGCTGACGTTGGCCCCGGCAGAAGCGGAATTCTCCCGCAAGGTCGCCTTTATCACAGGAGGGGCAGGCGGCATCGGCAGCGCAGCGGCTCGCAAGCTTCTTAAGGAAGGCGCTCATGTCGTGCTTGCTGACTTGAATCTGGAGGGAGCAACGAAGCTTGCGGAAGAGCTGAATCGAGAGTATGGGGAAGGCCGCGCGCTGGCTGTGAAGATGGACGTGACGAAGGAAGAAGAGGTGAAGGCGGCGTTCGATCAGAGTGCTCTTCATTATGGCGGCGTTGATATTATTGTGAACAATGCTGGCTTGGCGACATCGAGCCCATTCGATGAGACCTCCTTGTCCGAATGGAACTTGAATATGAATGTGCTCGCGACGGGCTACTTCCTCGTTGCACGCGAAGCCTTCAAGCAGATGAAGGCACAAGGCATTGGCGGCAGCATGGTATTTGTAGGCTCAAAGAACTCTGTTTATGCCGGAAAAAATGCAGCAGCATACAGCACAGCAAAAGCGGCTGAGATTCATTTGGCACGCTGCATTGCAGCAGAAGGCGGCCAATATGGCATTCGCGTCAATTCTGTGCTGCCGGATGCCGTGCTTCAGGGCTCCGCGATCTGGAACTCGAACTGGCGCAATGAGCGCGCTGCAGCCTATGGCATCGAGCCAGACCAATTAGAGGAATACTACCGCAAGAGAACAACGCTGCTCGTGAACGTATTCCCTTCGGATATTGCTGAGGCAATTGCGTACTTTGCTTCCTCGAAGGCGGAGAAGACGACAGGCTGCATGATTACGGTAGATGGTGGAGTGCCTGCGGCATTCACGAGATAAGGGCGGCGTAGCCGTATAGGCTTAACGAAAGGATGATCCAAACGATTAGGGCATTCTCGTTAACCAAGCGAATTCGCTGCTTGTGGTCAACTTGATCCTAGCTGTGCTTGTTGATGTCAAACTGTCATCAACACACGGCTAGTTCCCTCAAACCTTCTATTGTACAATGGAGCATAATGGATGTTGCTGCCAAAGGGTAATATGCGGCAGAGATAAATAGATAAGGGTAAAGAGAGGTTAGATCATGCTGATCGCAGAGAGATTGCAATATATTGTGGCTGCTGTAAATGAAAGAGGCAGTGTAAGAGTATCGGAGCTAAGCGTAGACTGCGGAGTAACAGAGGAGACGATTCGTCGTGATCTCGATCGGCTGGAGAGCGAGGGGAAGCTGCTTCGCAGTCATGGTGGTGCGGTAAGCGTAAAGAATGACCAAGCAGAGATTCCCTTTTCCGTTCGTGAAAGCGAGCATGCGGATCTTAAGCGCTTGATGGCAGAAGAGGCGGTCTCCCGCATTAAAGAGCATGACCGCATTCTGCTCGATGCAAGCACGACAGCTTGGTATATTGCGAAGCTGCTGCCAGACACGCCGCTTACGGTGCTTACGAATTCCATTCAGGTGGCAACGGCGGTTAGTCAAAAGGAAAAGATTCAATTGATCTCTACAGGAGGCGTCCTGCTTCCGCGCTCCTTGTCCTATGTGGGGCCATTAGCGGAACGCTCGCTCGATATGTATCACGTCGACAAAGCCTTTCTGTCTTCCAAGGGCGTGCATATGCAGCGGGGGATCAGTGAATCGAATGAGATGCAGGCCATGATCAAGCGGAAAATGATCAGCATCTCTGATGAGACGTATGTGCTTGCGGACCACAGCAAGTTCGGCGTCCAATCCTTGACGCAGGTTGCCGCTTGGACGGATATACACACATTGATCACCGATCATGTAACGGATCGGAATGATCTTGGCATCATTCAGGAACAAGGGGTTCAGGTTCTGTCCCTGCCCACTCCGGAATAGATGACCGAAGCCATCTTCAGTAAGCCAGGAGCGATGCTGTAGATGGCTTTTTATTTGCAGGTTCAAGTATTCGCCTTATTGATGCATTGGAGAGGAGTGACACTCATCATGAAAGTCTCCTTATTTATTACCTGCATTAGCGATGTGGTCTATCCTGGTGTAGCCACAGCGATCGTGCGCTTGCTTTCCCGTTATGGGGTAAAAGTGGACGTTCCCAAGACCCAGACCTGCTGCGGTCAGCCAGCCTTTAACAGCGGCTATTGGGATGAGGCTAGAGCCTCTGCCATGACGCTGCTCGATGCATTTGAGGACAGCGATTTTGTCGTTGCGCCATCAGGGTCTTGCACCGGAATGATTCACCATTATTACGAAGAGCTGTTCAAGAACGACCCGATTCGGCATGATCAAGCCATTCGCCTCAAGGAGAAGACCTATGAATTCACCCAGTTTCTTGTCCATGTGCTTCAGGTGAAGGACGTTGGAGCCGTGTTCCCGCATAAGGTCACGTATCATCCTTCCTGCCACGGTACGAGGCTGCTAGGTATAAAAGAAGAGCCTAAGCTGCTGATGGGGCATGTCCGCGGACTCGAACTGGTGCCTCTTCCTCATGGAGAGGATTGCTGCGGCTTTGGAGGAACATTTGCAGTGAAGATGTCGGACATATCGGGTGCCATGGTGACGGAGAAATCGGATCATGTGCTTGCGACGGAAGCAGAGGTGCTTGTCGGACTTGATATGGGCTGCTTAATGAATATTGGAGGGAATCTCGAATATCGAGGCCAGCCGGTACGCGTCATGCACTTAGCGGAGCTTCTGGAGGAAGGGGTGAGACGGGCTCATGAGCAGAACTAGTCTATCTTCAACCGATATTCCCAATACAGTAAAAGGGAGAGCTGATCTTGCGCTGAATAATGAATTTCTAAGGCGCGCGGTCAAGTTCACCACCGAACGGCTGAGGAGCGGCAAGCTTGCTGCTGCAGAGGAACATGGCAACTGGGAGGAATGGAGAGAACGCGGCAGACAAATTCGTCTTCATACGATTGCCCATTTGGACTATTATCTGTCTCAGTTCGTAGAGAATGCAAGAGCCCAAGGCGTACATGTTCATTTTGCAAGCGATGCGAAGGAAGCCGTCGAACTCACGATGCGGATTGCCAAAGAAAAGCAGGCTAGGAGTGTCGTAAAGTCCAAGTCGATGGTCTCTGAAGAGCTTCATATCAATCATGCACTCGAAGAAGCAGAGATTGAGGGAATCGAAACGGACCTTGGGGAATATATCATTCAACTGGCTGGAGAGACGCCGTCTCATATTATTATTCCTGCCATTCATAAGAATCGGTACCAGATTGCTGAACTGCTGTCGAAGGAAGCGGGAGAGGATCTGCCTCCAGATACAGCCGTATTGGCGGGCTTTGTTAGAAAGAAGCTTCGGGAGAAGTTTTTAGAAGCGGATATCGGGATGACCGGCTGCAACTTTGCCATTGCAGAGACAGGCTCCATGGTGCTCTTCGAAAATGAAGGCAACGGCCGTATGGTAAGCACCGTGCCCAAAACGCAAATTACGTTCATGGGAATGGAGAGGATTATTCCCACTCTAAATGATCTGGAGGTAATGGCAACGCTGCTCCCACGCTCCGCAACAGGGCAGAGGCTGACGGTATATATGTCGATTCTTTCTGGACCGCGACGTCAGGTCGATGGAGACGGTCCGGAAGAGATGCACATCATTATCTTGGATAACGGACGATCTCAACAGCTTGGGGATCCACAATTCCAAGAGCTGCTGAACTGTATTCGCTGCGGCGCATGCCTTAACGCTTGTCCTGTGTACCGGCATATTGGCGGCCATGCTTATGGAGGCGTTTACAGTGGTCCTATTGGTGCGGTGCTGACGCCGGCTTTGAACAAGAATATCGCGGAATGGGACGACATTGCCAATGCATCGAGCCTATGCGGGGCATGCTACGAGGCTTGTCCGGTTAAGATCCCGCTTCATGATATGCTGATCTACCTCAGACATCGCAAGGTAGAGGCAGGAAAAGGAGATCAGGTAGAGAAGCTTGGCATGCAGGGCTTCCGCTTCGTGATGGGAGATGCCAAGCGTCTGAAGACGATTGCAAAGCTTGGCAGATGGATGCAGAAGCCAATTGTTCGGGAAGGAAGAATCAAGACAAAGATCGGACCGCTTAAAGGCTGGAACACATACCGCCATATGCCTAGCCTTCCCGATCAGACCTTCCGCGAAGAGTGGGTGCAATTGGAGCAGGAACTGGATACCTCAAGAGTGGAGCTTAGTGATCAGGTGAAGCGCCGAATGGAGGAGATCGTCGCATCACGGAGATCATCTAGAGAGAAACGGCAAGATTCGAACGATACCTTTATAGGGGCTGGTAAGAACACAAAAATGCGAGGAGGGGAGAAGAATGACGTCTCATCATGAATTTCTAAGCAAGCTTGAGGAAGAATCCCGCAAGAAGCAGGAGGCCTTCTTCGGGCACATAGCTGACCGCCTTAAGCGACCTCGGCAGATGACCCCTCCGCCGCGCGTGATTAAAGGTGCACCAACGTATTGGGAGGCCTATGAGCGGTCAGAAGAGGAACGGATGGATCAGTTCATTAAGCATTGGCAGCTTGCAGGCGGCCATGCTCATACGTTTACCTCCATGTCCGAGGCGGCTTCATTCATTCTGGAGCTTGCTGAGAAGACACAAGCTGAGCGGCTGATTATGCAGGAGCAGGCGGAGTTGCTTCCGATCAAGCAGGCACTTGAAGCGCATCAATCAGGCGGGACATCGGTTAATGAGCTTCAAGTTACGGTATGGAATACCGAGCATCTTGATCGGGAGGGGAAGGCAGAACTTGTGGCACAAGCCGCTCAAGCGGACATTGGCATAACAGCTGTGCATGCAGCCGTCTCGTATACAGGCTCGATTGTCCTTACATCGTCGGCAACGACGGGGCGTACCGTCAGTCTTCTTCCGACCATGCTGATCGCCATCATACCGGTCTCGAAGCTCAAGACAAGGCTTGGAGAAGTGCTTCGGCCTATGGATGCATGGTCGAGAGCCGAACGTCCGGCAGGCATACATTTTGTGTCTGGACCCAGTCGATCAGCGGATATTGAGAACGATCTAACAATCGGCGTCCATGGCCCTGGAATCGTGCATGCCTTGCTTATCGAAGAGGAGTAGCATCCATACAACGCCAAAGAGCCATCCTAGCTCTTCTCGTCCTGCATATAGGATCGTGAGAAGAGCTTGGATGGCTCTTTTATTGCCAGATAAGAGGACTTTGTACTGAAAGCCACCATAAGCCCTATGGTGATGGCCAATCCATCAAGCTTATCTATAGCTTCCTTTTCCTATTATCAAAAGACCTCATGTGATGCTTATCCCTTTTTGACACGATGTATTATTATTACCCTTCTGTTTATTAAAATTGAAACGAATACAATGACTAATCATACTAGTAGGTCATATACGAGAATCGAATGCAATCCCTATTCAAGCATGTATGATTGATGCTTCCACCGTATCATCGCCTTTGACATATCTGTTTCTTCGGTCTCGCATTATCGCATATTGCATCATGAGCTAAGCTTCGATCGCTCTTCGATCCTCTTCATGGCAGCCCTGAATGAGATGTCGGTTCTCCCATAACAGTGCGCGCAGATTGGATTTGGAGCCTTGTATAACAAAATGAGGGATATGATGCTGCTTGGCAATCTCGACACAACTCCACGTCGCACGATGAGACGTTGCCGTCAATAGCATGAACAGGGCATTGGAACGACGAAGGGTGGACAGGATGCGTCCGGGATTCTCGCCGTTCTCGTGAATGAGCTCTGCTCCAGTATCTTTGACAACGGGCTCAAACCATTTCTGTTGTCCGCCGATAATAACTATACGGCATCCTTCAAGAAAGGGATCGCTCTGTGGCTTGGAACGAGGAAGGGCGGTAGTAGAGGATTTAGCCGCCGGCAGCTTGTTCTTCGTTAGAGGATCAGGGAGCATTTCTCGATAGATTCGGGAAATTCGCGCAATATGCTTCCCATCGGCAACGTTAAACAAACAGGCATCCCCGTCTTGTGGACGCTGGATCTGCACATCTTTGTAATGAAGTGGATAGCGAATGCTAGGGTCATTCAAATTGACACAATACCACGTCTGATGCTCGCCTGCTTGAATATAACCATCAAACTGCGTAATGGGGGAATGATCGTCGTCCCCTTGAAGAAGCAGCTCAATCTCATATAGGAGAGATCCTCCGCTTTTTTTATAAGGGGTACACAGTACCTCTGCTTCGTGCTGGAGTTGATGCTGATACACCATCGATTCGGTGATGTTAAATACCTTACCATCCTCGAGCTCAATGAATCCACCATGATCTCGGCGATAGAATGTACCGTTTAGGGCTTGCTGCTCCGCTTTCAAATCTATGGAAACCGTGTGTTCCTCAAGCTCTTCTTCACTTTGAATCGGCTGAGCCTGCTCAGAAGGGGCTTCCAGCGGAATCGTTGGAAAGAATTCATGCTCTGTTGCATCTTGCATCTGCTCCAGTGGGTCGTGAGCGAGCTCCTGATAGCGTTCCAACTGGTCAATAAGATCGAATCGAGTGCGAATGGAATGTCGAAGCTCAGCTCGATGGTCATGATCCTTGGAAAATTTGCTGCACAGCTTCTCTGACTCTTCCAGGAGCCCATTCAAGAGGAGATGAGCAAGGTTGATAGGCTGCTCAAGCTTGGATCGCTCCTCAGCTTGCAACTGCTTAAGCCTTCGGTGCTCGTGCTCTAAGGAAGCGATTAAGCCTTTATGCTCGCTCATCTCTTGCTCCATTTGGGATATTGTGGATTGAAGTGCCTTATATTCACCTTCTATCATTCGTTTTTGGTGTCGTAATCGCTTGTTCTCACTCTCCACTTCTCCTGCCCGCAGGCGTTGATGATGAAGCTCCTCGCGCAAGGTCGATTCCCGTTCAAGAGCCTCCTGAAGGTCTCTTTCCATTTTTCCTTTAATCGAATGAAGTTGTTCATTTACTTTGTCTTGGTGGCGAAGCTGCTTATGCAGCTGAGCAATCTCCTGCTCGAATTTCTGACGCTGCACCATTTCACGTTCAAGCTTGCGCTTTAAGAGGGCAGTAGCCTTCGACAGATGAGCAGGTTCTTTGGATTCATCCTCATCACTGCTGTCTATCTTAGGAGAATCTGCTTCCTGGGACTCATCTTGCGGCACTGCATCATGCTCAAGCGCTTTACGATAAACAACTTCCATGCGAGTATCCAACTCCTCGTCTCTCTCTGGCAATAGTCGCAGCGCCCAGTAATAGTGCCAGATGCCATATCGGTTAATCATAGCTTCCTGCTGCTCAAGCAAAGAGGCAGCGTTGTTCGCCTCCTCCAGCTCATACATGTCTGCGATTGCATATAGAATGCCAGCTAAGAGCTTTGGCCTGCCCTCCTTATGGTTGTACATGGATAAGATATGCTTATGAAGCACAGCTTGGGGGAAGGGCTTTTTCGAATAAATGCGAATCGGCAGTTTGAGCTGATGAATCAAGGTGCGTTTCTTCTTATCAGATAGCTCTTGTAAAAAATATCGTACAGGCTCTATTGGGAACGAAGCAGCACAATCCTCTTGAATGCGATGCAGGTAGGGCATTAACTCATCATCCAATACAGGCATATCTTTTGACATGGTAAAGCCTATCAGTTGAGACAGATCTTTGGTATCGATGATTATTCCCTCCTAATTGGTAATTTTACTGATGGATGAACATTCTACAAACTCGTCGCATATCCCTTTTTCAATCATGAAATTTAAGCAAATTTTTAAGAAGGAATGATCTCGATAGAGGCGGTTTACAGCTTGTCCATATATTGGAGTGAACAAAAAGCGAACGTTAGTTGTAATATTAGATGAGGAAAAATGGGGGATTCAGTACGATCTTCAAGTAGATGTCATCGGCTTGCATGCTACATACACTTAGACATGATATACGGAGAGCCGCCACGGTTATCTTTGTGGAAAGGTTGAATGAATGTTAAAGCGATCTTACAACTGGTATTTATATCTATATATCCTATTGTTCTCCTGCATTACCTTTACAGCTGACTTGTTTCAACTGCCGATGATTACGATCGGCTTAGACCTCATCATAGCCCCTGTGCTGTCTATCGGCTTGCTGACCGTGCTTCTGTTCACGCATGGAGGTACCGGAGAGAGAGACTTCGTTACAAAAAAACAAGCGACTTCTGTTATCTTTCTAGCTCTTATCTGGAGCTTGATCATATTCGTTGTAGAATTAGCGGTGCTCGAACACGGACTGTTTGGCTATCATATTGAGAATCCACATAAGTTCTACTCGGTAACGAAAGCCCTTAAGGTTATCTTCTTATTAATTCTTACGAAAAAAATTAGCAGCAAAATGGACAATGCCGTGCTTTGGTCTGAGATTGCGGTAATCGCGGCCTTCTCTTCGATAACGGTGATGCTGTTGCTAAAGTATCAATACTATTCCTTGTTCTCAACCTTGTACATTTTGATTGACCTGTATGCCATCTATATTGCCTTTCAGCTTGTGCTGCGCTTCCGATCCAGGCTCACAAAACCTGTGAAAATATTGCTCACGACTAGCTTGATAGTCTGCTTAATCTTGAATGTGGTGGAGTTCAAGCTTCCTGTAGCCTTTATAAACTGGTCAGTCCATTACATACTGTACGTCTATTACGAATCTTCTAATATTGTCCTCATCGCGGTATTGTTTATGATACTTAAGCCGCAGCAGCCGCTCGCTCCATCTACTGACATACAGGAAAAGGAATATGAAGAGCCGTACCTGCTGGCAACAACCATAAAGCAGATCTTTCCACTGTTCTGGCTGTTTGCATCCATTTATTATGGATGGCAGCTTCAATTTGATCCATTGACTGGCTGGTCTCTCTTTGTAAGCTGCTTTTTGGTCTTCGTTAGACAGATCTTAGTATCGATTCAGGATAACCAGTATCTTGTCCGATTCTTTCATTTGAACAACGACTTTGATGGGCTTTTGGAGGAACGGGCAGAGGAACTGCTCATCAACGAGCAGCGATATCAATCGCTCTTTGTACAGTTGGATGAACCGTTGATCATATTAGACAGTCACGGTCACATCCTATCGTGCAATCCAGCCTATACGCAGTTCTTGTCCCAATACTATCATGAGGATGATCCGGATCTTCCTTTTATCCGAGAAGAGGACCAGGACTTCTGGGTAGAGCGATTTATGCGAGCGCTTGAGAAGGAGAAGCAGGAATTTAAAATTGAAACGACGGACCGGGATGGATGCACGCTTCATTTGGACATGAAGATCGTCCCATACCTCTTGCGCAATGAGGTGCTGGGAGTATACATTATCATCCAAGACCAGACAGCCTTTGTCCTGAACCAAGAGCGTATACATGATCTTGCCTACTATGACCAGCTTACGCATCTGCCGAATCGGGTGATGTTCTATCACGAGGTGGAGAATCGACTAGAGGTATGTCCTCAGGCTGCTGTCTTCTTCTTGGATATCAATCGTTTTAAAAGCATTAACGACACCTTTGGACACGAAGTGGGAGACTATGTGCTGTGCGAGTTTGCTAGGCGTGTGCGAGGTGTTCTTGGCAACAATGGGATGGTATGCAGGCAAAGCGGGGATGAATTCATTATCTTTCTCCCTAGCACGGAGTATAAAGCTGCTGAGACTCTAGCAATGGAGATTGCGGAGGAAATCAAGATTCCGATGGAATACTTGTCTTATCGCATTCGCACGGGTGTAAGCATTGGCATCTGCATGTATCCGGAAGAGGGAGCAACTTTAACAGAGCTTATCAGCAATGCAGACAAGGCGATGTATGCGGCTAAGCAGGAGGGGCTGACCTGCTACAAATTCTTTAACCCTGAGCTTCGCAGCCTCGTGGAGCGGGACCTGATGATTGAACAGGGCCTCAGGCTGTGTATTGATAATATGGAGCTGTTCGTTTATTATCAGCCGAAGGTTAATGTGAAGAATGATGAGCTTATCGGTGTAGAGGGGCTACTTCGCTGGAAGCATCCGACACTTGGATTTGTATCGCCGGCTGAGTTCATTCCGATAGCGGAAGAGTCGGGAATGATCCATGCCCTCGGCGACTGGGTGCTTGAAAGCATCTGTCAGCAGCTGAAAAGGTGGGACGAGGAAGGGATTGAGATTCCTACCGCCAGCATGAATGTGTCCCTTAAGCAGCTTGAGCATATGGAATATATGGAGAGGCTTCTAATGACGCTTCAAAAATACGGCATTCACCCTTCTCGAATCGAGCTTGAGATTACAGAGAGCATCGCGATGTGCGACCAGGATCATATATTGCAAACGTTAAATGAGCTTCATAAGCACGGCTTGCTGCTGTCCATGGATGACTTCGGGACGGGATATGCCTCCTTATCGTATATTACACTCTATCCGCTGAATACGTTAAAGATCGATCGCTCCTTCATAGACGCAATCACGGCATCTGATCAGATCAAGCTTGTTGATATTATTATCTCCATGGCCCATCAGTTAGGCGTTGAGGTGATCGCTGAGGGCGTGGAGACGCATGCACAGATGGAATATCTTAGGGCAAGAGATTGCGTCATGATGCAGGGCTATCTGTTCAGCAAGCCGCTTCCGGCCTGCGAACTTACCGATTGGCTGTATCGATATCAAGCTTCTCGCGAGCTTGTCGACATGAATCCTTAAAATTTGTTTACTCGACAGCGGATTCTCGACTTATGTATAATAATGAAAAACGCTGGATATTAAATGGTGGTGATTCCAATATTTTACGCACTGGCCTTCATCTTGTCTTTCATCATTGTGTATGTATTAATTCCGCCGCTTGGGAAGATGGCGTTCCGCATTGATTTTGTGGACAAGCCTCGCCCTGACGCGGAACGCAAGATCCATCGACAGCCGATCCCATTGACGGCAAGTTATGCGATCTTTATTGGCTTCATGGTTTCCTATTTGATCTTCACGAATGAATACAGCATGGAAACGGTAGGCGTTCTCTCCGGGGGATTCCTGCTTCTGATCATAGGAACGGTTGACGACTGGTTTAAAACGAAAGGCAAGGAGCTGCCTGCACTGCCGAAGCTGGTCGTTCAGGTTGCCGCAGCTGTCATCGTATTCTTTAGCGGCATCGCGTTTACGGGATTTGTGAATCCCTTTACGCATGAATATGTGCTGCTTCCAGGGTGGCTTCAATTTATCCTAACGATCTGTTGGATATTTGGAGTAACGACTGTCATCAACTTTACAGATGGCATGGACGGGCTGGCTGGTGGATTGTCTGCCATTTCAGGAATTACCTTGTTCATCGTTGCAATCTCGATGGGTCAGACCAACTCCGCGATGCTTGCCATCGTGCTTGTTGGCGCAACGCTCGCTTATCTTCGCTTTAACAGAGCGCCTGCCCAAGTGTTCATGGGAGATGCGGGAGCGACCTTCATCGGGTTCATTCTTGCCGTCATCGCCTTGGATGGAGCCTTTAAGCAGGCGACGGTATTGTCCTTGTTTATTCCGATTTTGGCCTTAGGCGTGCCGATCTTTGACAACATCTATGTAGTGATCAGACGTTTCATGGATCATAAGCCGATCTATATTGCCGATGCGAGCCAAGCCCATTACCGACTGCTCCGTGCTGGTTTGAACCAGCGCCAGACTGTAATGGTTCTATATCTGATAAGTACCTGCTTGTGCCTCTCATCGATTATTTTACTGCTGTTATAGAAGTAAGCACTTATATCAAGCCGTATGGCTTCCTTGTATAAGCTAAAAGCCTCTCTTATTGCTGATAGAGCCTCCTGTCTATGGCTCAGCATCAGGCGATAGGAGGGGCTTTTTACTGTATTGAGGATGTACAGTTTTCGGTATGATGGAATGAAATGATCCTATGAATGGGCTATGAACTTTTTCGCCTTGAAGGGAAGAGGAGGGGGAATAGCGAAAAAGAAGAAATCAGTCCCATAGGAAAGTCGATCATCATGCATAAAAGGGGGAAAATCATGAAGCAGCCGACTATTTTTGGAAGCGTTTACATTAGCCGTCATTTGGAGTCGCTGTGGGCTAACCCGCATTATCGCCGATTGTGGATGAGGTTTTTGTTTCCTTATTTGCTCTTTCTCGGCTTAACCTTGATTGCGGGCTGGATTGCCTACCATGCTACGCTCTCCGCGTTCGAACGTGTTGTTCTGGAGCGCAACGCCAAAGCCATTCAGCAGGCTCAAGAACTGCTTGATGTTCGCTTGTCCGAGGTGGAGCTCATCGCCGAACAGATGGCGGAACATCCGAAGATTAAAGCCTTCCAGGTCGTTCGAAATCCCTTTGACGGCCATAACGTCCTGAAGGTGATGTCTACTCGTATGGCTTTAAAGGATTATGCGCCAAGCAACCAATTTCTAAAGGACTACTTTGTTGTGTTCAAAAATAGTGATTTGGCTATCACCCCTCATCGAGTGCAGAAGCTTAAGGAGTTCTATGGCGATCGGTATCAGGTGAACGGCTGGAGCCTATCGGACTGGAGAAGCCGGATGCTTGACCGCTACCGCTCCCAGCGTTATATGGCGAGTATGAATGTAACCTATCGGGATTCGATGGAACCAATGATCACCTATGTTCGCTCACTTGGTTATCCTGGCTACTACCAAGGAGTCGTCGTCGGTTTGATACCGAATGAGGAGGTGAAGAAGCTCCTTCCGGTCTTGAAGGATGGGTGGATCCAAATTGTGGATCAGGAAGGGCAGCCGATGGCCTTTTTCGGAAAAGAGGGAGAGGAGGCTCCTCATCATCTTGAACTGCCAGCAGCCCATGAATCGTCCTTGATGACGGTTAATGGCAAGGAGGTTCTCATTACGCAGCACGTATCTCCGAAGACGAAATGGACCTTTATTACGGCTCAGCCCACAAGTGAGGTTCTAAAGAGCGTGCTAGCGATCAAGCGGACAACGTTTACGCTGGCTGGCGTGCTTGCGGTTGTCATTATCGCATTGGCTCTATGGCTGTCAAGGAGAAACAGCCGCCCGATCCAGAGCTTGTACGATCATGTCATTCCGCTGGATTCGAATCGACGAGGCGGAAAGAAAAGCAAACCCAGCGATATCTTCAGCACGCTTAGAGAGGCTTATACCGATCTCGTCGATACGACTGCAACACTTCATCAAAAGCTGCTTGAGCGGCAGGAATATGCCAGGATCGCCTTATTCGGCAAATGGCTTAGAGGCGGTTATCTTCATGAACAGCAGCTTGAGGCTTCGCTAGGCCATGTTGGCTTGGAGCGGAACGCACATCTCTATGCTGTCAGCTTGCTGCATTTAGGTTGGCACGGCGAGGAATGGAGCGCCTCCATTCTGGAGGAGATGGAGCTTAAGCGATTCGTGGTGCGAGATGAGATCTATAAGGCATCACCGCTCGCCTTCGATCTGGTGGACATCGAGCAGGATCAGCTGGCTGTCATATTCTATGGGGATGAGCGAAGCTATCCCGAGAAAGAGCGATTTGCCATGACCATCGATGAACTCCTTATTCAATTGGATTACAGGCTCAAATCCTATCCGATCTACGTCATATGCAGTGTAGGAAGCATTGTATCCAATCGGCTTGCGGTCTCCCGCTCCTATCTGGAAGCCAAGCAGCTTATGGACGGGGTGGATCACGAGGCAAGCCGCACGATTGGCCGTGCTTCTATTTATACATGGTGGACCTATGAAGAGCAGGATCAGCATGGATTGTATATTTATCGTGATACAACAGAGCAGCAGCTTATTCATGCAATCCGCGGCGGCAACTCTTGTGAAGCTGAGAAGCTCGTCAACGAGATTTGGAAGGAGAATGGGGCAGATGGAGCCATAACCAGCTCGATGAAGCGCTGGCTGCTTGCAGATCTGTATGCGACGGTGATGAAGCAGGGCATATCCTTGGACATTCCGCTGCTCGCTGATCCGCATCAGATACAAAAGCGGCTGATGAAGCAGACCGAATCCCCAACGTCATTGTTCCGTATGATTGAAGCGGAAGCTGTTCACTTGAGCAAGAGCATTCATGAACGGAAAAGAAGCCGCAATGATGTGCTGCTCCAGCAGATGAAAGCTTACATCGATGAGCATATTGGCGACCCCGCCTTATCGCTAGTGGCGGTTGCAGATCATTTGCAGGTATCAGAGGCTTACGTCTCCGCTTTTTTCAAGGAACAGCAAGGAGTGAATTTCTCAGACTACATCGAGCAGATGCGATTGACGGAAGCCAAGTCGCTTATGGAGCAGGATCTTCCTCTAACTGCAATCGCGGAGCGGGTAGGCTACAATTCCTTGAATTCCTTTAGCCGTGCCTTCAAGCGTGTACACGGGATGAGCGCATCGGATTATCGAAAATGGAATAACGGCTTAAAAAAAGAATAATGCCTATTCTAAAGCACGGCATACTCCTAAAGAATGGATTCTTGTCGCCAACTGGGCGCTGGCCTATGCTATGAAGCATATCCGAAACGGACAGGAGGTGACGAGGATGAGCTATATGAAGCGTTCATGGAGACTGTACCTCATTTTTGCGCTTCCCCTTGCCTATATATTGCTGTTCAAATATGGACCGATGGTGGGAGCGCAAATCGCATTCAAGGACTATTCCGTCGTAAAAGGCATGTGGGGCAGCGACTGGGTAGGACTAAAGCATTTTATTCGTTTCTTTAACTTCCATGATTTCTGGACCATTATGAACAACACGCTGATTATTAGTGTGTATTCCTTAGTTGTCAGTACGCCGCTGCCTCTTTTGCTTGCATTAAGCCTGAATGCCGTTCGCCAGCGATGGTTTAAAAATACGGTGCAAATGGTCAGCTACGCCCCGCACTTTATATCAACCGTTGTCATCGTAGGCTTGCTGCTGCAATTCATGGATCCACGAGCAGGCATGATTAATCAATTGGTCGGGCTGTTTGGGATCGATCCAATTCATTTTATGGGAGAGCAGCGCTATTTCACCTCCATCTATGTATGGTCTGGCATCTGGCAGCATGTTGGCTTTTCTTGCATTATCTATATCGCGGCTTTATCGACGGTCGACCCTTCCCTGCATGAAGCGGCCGTTATCGATGGAGCAGGAAGAATGAAGCGAATCCTGCATATCGATCTTCCGGCCGTGCTGCCGATCGCGACGATTCTGTTAATTCTAAACACCGGTCAGCTGCTGGACACAGGCTTCGAGAAAATTTACCTCATGCAGAACCCGCTTAATTTATCAACTTCAGAAGTGATTGACACGTATGTGTACAAGATCGGCTTGTTGTCTCAAGCGATGAACTTCTCTTATGCGACGGCTATCGGATTGTTCAAGTCTGTCATCTCTCTTTTCCTGCTGTGGACCGTCAATCGCACGGCAAGCAAAGTAGGACAAGAAAGCTTATGGTAAGCACAGAGGCAGACTGGCAAGAAGCAACCAATCGAGAAGAGGAGGGGAAGCATGGACAAGTTGTCTTCCACCAGCGATCGTGTGTTTGAGATGATCAATTTGCTGATACTTGGCTTATTCCTTATTACCGTTCTATATCCTTTAATTTATGTTGTAAGCGCTTCATTCAGTTCGCCAGCAGCAGTGATCGGCGGCAAGGTATGGCTGTGGCCTGTCGATCTATCGTTGGACGGGTATGCGGCGGTGTTCCGTCATCGGCTAATCTGGACCAGCTTCATGAACACCATTATCTACACGCTGCTCGGCACCGCGATCAGTCTCATCATTACGATCCTTGCGGCGTATCCGCTGTCGCGTAAAGACTTCAAGGGACGCAAAAGCTTTACGCTGCTGTTCGTGTTCACGATGATGTTCAATGGCGGATTGATTCCGATGTATCTGCTGGTCAGAAGTCTCGGCATGCTCGATACGTTGTGGGCCATGGTCATTCCATCTGCTCTTTCCGTATGGAATGTGATGATCATGGTGACCTATTTCCGCACAAGTATTCCAGATGAGCTGCTGGAATCCGCTCAGATCGATGGCTGCACCGACTTTACGTATTTAATTCGAATTGTTCTTCCTTTATCAGGACCAATTATCGCGGTTATGACCTTGTTCTACGGCGTAGATCAGTGGAATCAGTATTTTAACGCTCTTATTTTTCTAAAAAGCGAACAGCTCTTTCCACTGCAGTTGGTCCTTCGAGACATTCTCATTCAGAATCAGGTATCACAGGAGACGCTTGGCGATGTCAGTACAGCTGCGGCACGGCAAGGCTTAAGAGAGCTGCTCAAATATTCGTTGATTGTCATTTCTTCCGTACCGCTGTTGGCTGTATATCCGTTTGTGCAGAAGTTTTTCGTGAAGGGAATTATGATCGGCTCCATCAAAGGATGAGCTGTTAAGACGATGATGACTATGCATTCAATAAGGGGGAATTCAGAAATGAAGGGTCAAGTTCGCTTTTCGCGTGCGCTGCTCATGATGTTGATTGCAATCATGCTGGTGGTCTCGGCTTGCTCCGGCGGATCTAGTGGGAAGGAGGGAGCAGGATCGACGTCGTCGGAACCATTAGAATTGTCAGAGAAGGGAACCTTTCCATTAGTTAAGGAGAAGATGACCTTAAAGGTGATGATTCCGTCCAACTCGCTCGTAGAGAACTTTGAAACGAATGAGTTTACAAAGTGGTATGAGGAAAAGACAAACGTGCATGTGGAATGGATCATCGTTCCCCAGCAAAGTGCTTCCGAGAAGCTTAATCTCATGTTGGCTTCTGGGGATTACCCCGATGTGATTATGGGCATGGGGGTTACGGCCGCCCAGCAAATGATCTATGGCAAGCAGGGCGTGTTCCTGCCGCTTAATGACTATATCGATCAGTCCAGCGTGAACTTTAAGAAGGTGCTGGAGGAGCGGGAGAATCTTAAAGCCAGCATCAGCGCGCCGGACGGAAACATTTACGCACTGCCTGAAGTTAATGAATGCTATCACTGCTCGATGGCACAGAAGCTGTGGATCAACCAGGACTGGCTGGATGCGTTAGGTCTTGAGATGCCGAAGACGACAGATGAGCTGTATCAAGTCTTGAAGGCCTTTAAGGAGAAGGACCCGAACGGCAACGGCAAGGCCGATGAGATTCCGTTATCAGGAGCGCCTCAAGGCAGCGGATGGCTCTCTTCGATCGATGCGTTCCTTATGAACGCCTTTACGTACAATCCGGTCTTCAGTACGTCGCGCAATCATATGTACACGAAGGATGGAAAAGTACAGGTTGCCTATAATCAGCCAGGCTGGAAAGAAGGTCTGCTCTATATGCGCAAGCTGTACAGTGAAGGTCTCATTGATCCTCAAATCTTTACACAGGATAGCGATCAGCTATTGAAACTTGGCGAAGGAGCGGATACGCCAGTGCTTGGAGCTGCTGTCGGCGGACATACAGGCGTTTTTACGCAGATTGGCGGCGAAAGCGGACGCTGGCTGGATTATGCAGCCGTTCCAGCGCTGAAGGGACCTGACGGGACGCAGTATGCGGCTTATGACCCTTACGGCTTCTCAATCGGCAAGGTTGTCATTACGAAGAATGCGAAGCATCCAGAGCTGGCATTCCGTTGGGCGGATGGCTTCTATGACGAGGAAACTTCGCTTCGTACCACGATCGGAAGACCTGATCAGGAATGGCGCGAAGCTAAGGAAGGAGAGATCGGCATTAACGGTGAGCCTGCGAAGTGGGCGAAGCTGGTGGAGTACGGTCAGATTCAAAATGTCCACTGGGAGCAAACAGGCCCAACTTACCGTTCCAATGAGCTTCGCTTAAGCCAAGCGGTCACCGACGACAAGCCGAATCTGGAAGTGCTGTTGTATCAAGCTACAAAGAACAATTACGAGCCGTATAAGCCGAAGGATGTTACGTTCTTGCCGTCGCTCTTCTTCACGGAGGAGCAGGCTTCAGAGCTGTCTGATCTGATGAAAACGATCAATGATTACGTGGATCAGATGACAGCGAGCTTTGTGACGGGAGAGTCGGATATAGACCGTGATTGGGATAATTACTTGAAGACGCTGGAAGGCATGAATCTAGCGAGACTGCTGCAGATTCACCAGGAGGCCATTGATCAGCGGAAGGAATAAGGAAGCTTCACCAGCTCCGAAGCATGCCTTCCTCATGATTGCGCTGCAGCAGATAATGAAGAATGATCCTGCCGTGCAATAAAAGAAAGAACCTTCATTTCCACTAAGGTGGAGCTGAAGGTTCTTTTGGTCGTTTCATATCGATATCTATATTAGTTCATAGGTGTCCCTGGCTGTATGGAAGCTTGTTTTTTGGCCCAGACAATGGATATAAACATTCCAATCATCAGCACGATGGCTCCAAAGGTATAAGGAAGATTCAAATGAACATCAAACAGTATGCCTGCAAAGATCGGACCGAAGATGCTTCCGATACTGTTATAGGTATTGTTAAGACCTGCTACGAAGCCTTGCTCATTGGCGCCTGCCATTTTGGAGAGCAAGGTATTCATCGCTGGACGCATTAAGGATACGAACGTAAAGAAGCAGATGCTCATCGCGAGTACATACCAGAATTGTCCGGACAAGAGCAGCATAATCATCGACAAGGCCGCTCCAATCATCGTATAGCGAATGACCTTTTGTTCGCCGAAGCGGCCTACAAGGCGGTCAATCAGCCAAGCTTGCGTGAACACGCCGATCAAAGCTCCAGCAGTAATCAATACGGAGATTTCTTTAGCTGTGAAGCCGTAGCGATCCGCAGCAAAGAGCGGGAAGACGGTCTCGTAGTTCATAAGTCCAAAGGACATGATGAAGATTAGAATTAAGATGACAAAGTATGGTGCGGTGACCGATTGGCTGAGCTGCTTGGCCATTGAGATCTTTGGCGCTTGGAGGGTGCCCATCTCCTTCTTCTTCTCTTCTGTCAATGTTTCAGGAAGAATAAGCAGAGAGAGGAGCATGCCGACCATGCCTAGGCCGAAGGCAACAAAGAATGGTGCACGAATGCCGTAGGAAGCAAGCATTCCGCCTATCCCAGGGCCAATCGCGATGCCAAGGTTCATCGCTGCGCTCAGAAGACCCATGCCCTTTGCGCGTGTCTCCATCGTAGTAATATCGGCAACATACGCCATAATGGAAGGAATCATAAGTCCAGTACCGATACCACCAAACATACGTGCTACATATAGAAGCCATACCGTCTCCGTGAGTGCTGAGAAGAGATGTGACATTCCTGTCAAGATCAAGCCTGCTACAATCATAATCTTTCGACCATAACGGTCAGACCATCTTCCGCCGATCGGAGACAGCAGAAACTGTGCAACCCCGAAGGTAGCGACCAAATAACCGGCGGTCGAACCGCCAACGTCAAAGTACTTTAAATACTCAGGAAGCACCGGAATAATAATCCCGATTCCCATCAGTGCGATAAACATATTCAGCATCAAAATGTAAAGCGGCATATTCTTTTTTAACCTAGATTGCATGCATGTACCTACCTGTTCTTCAGAGTGATGTTTCGCTCAGTTTCTCTATTCTACTTTAAAAAAGTAAGAAAATCTACGATAGAAACCAAACAAAAATTGGACGGTATTGAGGAGGAAATGCCCGTCGATATCGTTGAAATGGTATCTGGTCTCTGTCAAATGTGATATATATAGAAGGTACAAAGAAGAAATAAATCCCAGTAGGTGAGTGCATGCACATTTTTCTGCATATTTTATTGAACAATGTCATTCCGATCTCAATCGTGATTGGGATCGGTATTCTATTGCAGCGATTATTCCAATTAGACATTCGGACTTTATCCAAGCTTAACTTTTACCTGTTCTCGCCATGCATCATGTTCGAATTGCTGTATACAACCGAGCTGTCGATTCAGGTTATTGGCCAGGTTCTGTTATTCTTCATGATCTTTATGCTTTTGCAATACGCCGTACTTGAGGCCGTCGTAAGGCTAAGAGGATATCAGGGCGGCATGCGGGCTGCGATGCGAAACAGCGTGCTGTTCTATAATAGCGCCAATTACGGCATCCCTATCAATCAGCTTGCGTTTGCAGGCAACACCTACACACTGTCGATCCAAGTATTGATCATGATGATGCAGTCGCTCGTTCCGAATACATATGGCATTTATAGTGTTAATGCCCACAAAGCTACCATTCGCCAGATTGCAAAGACGATATTAAGCATGCCGACCATATATGTGATACCGCTAGCATTCGGGATGAGGGGCTACCAGATCCCTATTCCAACCTTTCTGGAGATACCGATTGGCTATATTGCGGATGCTTTCTTTGGCATGGCGCTGTTTACGCTAGGGGTGCAGTTGGGCAGCATGTCCTGGAAAATGAATCGGCAGCAAGTGCTTGATGTCAGCCTATCGAGTGTGCTGCGGCTTGTTGCAGGCCCTATACTCGCCTTTCTCGTAGTCTCTTTGCTTGGCGTCGATAAGATGATGGGAGCAGCACTGATCGTATCATCGGCGGTGCCGACCTCGCTCAGCAGTGTGCTGCTCGCTGTAGAATTTGATAATGAGAAGGAATTCTCCTCGCAGACAGTGCTCGTATCGACCATGCTTAGCATGCTGACCGTGTCGGTCGTCATCTTCCTATTGCAGTGAAAGAGGGAGAAGCAACCCCATAAGAACTATGGCAAATGGAGGCGCTGCCTGCTCCTCCTTGGGTTCTTCGTAAAGGCAAAGGGAAGATACAAGATGACAAACATGACTAGCGCAATGCCTTCCAAGGACAGCAAGTACCATGGGTATGGACCTAATACATCAAGCAGAGAAGGTGTTTCGGGCTTGCCGGATATAAACATGTAGTTGCTGCCCAGCATGGCGTTGATTGCACCAATGACGACTAGCAAGACATTGAGATACAGCATCGCGATGCCAATTGCTTTCCATGATGGACGGTATTCCTCCACCCATACCATATACAGCGCAGCAAGGATAATGGCGATATGCGCTGCAAAGAACTCGATGAATCGGTAGTGGGGGAAGTCATAGGACAGGGCAGGGGTTAACAGCGCCTGCAGGGCACCAGCGATTCCTGTAAAGTAGACGAGATGCGCAAGCCATTGGCTTCGAAGCAACAGCATGGCAATGCTCAAGTACAAGGATAGCGTACATAATTCTAGTGGAAGTGTGTCCTTAACGTTGTACACGTCCTCAGATACGTACCAGATATTTAATGTAACCTCACAGATGACAAGAACGATCAAGATGCTGAAGCGAAGAATAGTGTTCGGCAGCCCGTATCGAAAATAATACCGGAATAGATAAAGACCGATGATCAGTATGGCTGCAATGGCTAAAGCAGTAACGTGCGAAGCTCCATAATGAACAAAGCTCTCGGGTGCATAAGCATCAAGCCATGACATGATATTCTCCTCCTTATCCGCTTGAAGAGATTCGAGATCTTCCTCTTAATGTAGCAGGTGGTCAAGGCTTGCTGTCAAGGAAGAATTTGTCGAAGGGCTAAAAGCGGCCAATCCGTCTTCCTCTCGCGATGGAGGGGTGCTGCTGAAATAACTCGTCTATACAAAGGTGGCATACGCCTGTTATATCGTGTAAGGTGGATGTTAGGGAACTGTAACTTTAAGGTGTAAGAGAAGGAACAGCTGCTCTTGCACTGCTCTTGTGCATGCTTGCGTTTGCGTCTAGGGAACTGTGGTAACAGGAGGAATGACAATGAATACGATTATGATCGTAGAGGACGATCCGAAGATCGCTAAGCTGCTTCAATCCCATATTGAGAAGTATGGCGATGAGGGAGTCATTGTAGAAGACTTTAGCCGGGTGCTGGATCAATTTCAGGAGATACAGCCGCAAGTCGTGCTTATGGATGTGAACCTGCCGAGCTATGACGGCTACTATTGGTGCCGCCAGATTCGTACGCTATCAACTTGTCCAATCATCTTTATTTCCGCGAGAAGCGGAGAGATGGACCAAGTGATGGCGCTTGAGAATGGAGCAGATGATTATATTACGAAGCCATTTCCCTTTGAGGTTGTCATGGCGAAGATCAGAAGCCAGATCCGAAGAGTGTACGGGGACTATGCGATGAAGGAGCGCACGATCGAGCAATTTGGCTTAGCGCTCTATCCCGAGCGAATGGAGCTTAAGCTGAAGGACAAGTTGATTGTGCTAACGAGGAAAGAGGCGCTTCTGATGGAGGTACTGTTGACGAAGTGTCCGCGGATTGTAAGCCGTGAGGCGATTCTAAGCAAGCTGTGGGACGATGATCATTATGTGGATGACAACACGCTGAGTGTAAATATTACAAGGCTTCGCAAAAAGCTGTCGGATATCGGAATCGAGGAAGCTTTGGAGACGGTGCGTGGCGTAGGCTACCGGTTGAATATTACTTGGCGGGAAGAAGGGTAAGCATGCGACTTTTTATAAAGGACCATCTTCCGCTTGTTGTCTTTAATCTGATTCAGCTCATCGTCGTGCTGATGGTGTTCTGGTTCGATGGCTATGATGATGGGCTGACCGCCTTTTATGCTTTGTTTTTAGGCACCTTTCTCCTGCTTGGCTTCATCCTGTATCGTTACTTTACGATCCGCTCCTATTATGAGAGTCTATCGCACCCCTCCGTTGATCCTCCAGAAGCAAGGCCAAAGACGATTGCCGCTGTGCCCGCTGCGCTTCAGCATCTGCTTGTCGTGCAGTTTCAGCATTATCAAGGCAAGCTCCGCGTATGGGAGCGTAAGCAGCAGGAGCATCAGACCTTTATGAATCACTGGGTTCATCAGATGAAGACGCCGCTATCTGTGATTGAGCTGATCGTTCAGAATACCGATGATTCCGAGGTTGAGAGCATTGCGGAAGAGGCGGATCGATTGCGGCAGGGGCTCGATATGGTGCTTTATATGGCAAGGCTCGAGACCTTTGCACAGGACTTTCACGTGGAGCAGGTGGAGCTTCGGAAGCTGGCGCATGAGGTCATTCAAGAAAATAAGCGATCCTTTATACGCAACTATGTATACCCCGTTATCGAGATTGACGAGCGGCATAAGGTTGAAAGTGATGCAAAGTGGCTGAGATTCCTGCTGCAGCAAGTGTTGTCTAATGCGATTAAATATTCAGCGGGCACAAGAACGCAGATCAAGATAGGGGCTTATGAACATGGCAATGATATCGTTCTTACCGTGCAGGACCATGGTGCAGGAATACCAAAAACAGACCTTTCGCGGGTGTTCCAGCCCTTCTTCACGGGCGAGAATGGAAGAAGGTACAAGGAATCGACCGGCATGGGACTCTATCTCGTGCGGACAATTGCAGAGAAGATGCATCATGAGGTAACCATCGAATCTGTGGTTGGAGAAGGTACAACGGTGTATGTAACCTTCCATAATACGATGCAAGCCAATGCGTGAATAGGAGAGAGGAGAGCCTATGATCATTTGGATTAACGGAGCCTTTGGTTCTGGCAAGACCTCTACAGCCTTTGAGCTCTATCGCCGATTGCCGAATTCGCATGTGTTTGATCCGGAGGAAGCAGGCTACTATATTCGAAAAAATGTGCCGAAGGAAGTTGCGAAGCGTGATTTTCAAGACTTTCCGATGTGGCGTGATATCAATTATCAGATGCTTTATCACCTGTCCCAGAATTATAAGGGGGTTGTGATTGTGCCGATGACCATTGTCGACCCGCTTTACTTTGAGGAGATCGTAGGCCGACTTCGGGATCAGCAGGTATCGGTGCATCATTTTACGCTATGGGCAGAAAAAGAAACCTTGCAGAAGCGCCTTCGCAAGCGTGGAGAACGGAAGGGCTCTTGGGCGGAGCAGCAGATTGAACGCTGTCTAACGGGGCTGTCGCATGAATGCTTTGAAACGAGAGTTTCTTCTGAGCAGATGAGCGTTCAGGAACAAGTCGAATGGATTGCCGATAAGCTTGCATTAAAGCTGAATCCAGATACGAGAGGGCCCATGAAGAAGAAACTCGATCAATGGCGAACACAAATTCAGCACATCCGATGGTTTCAATGACGATAAACGGCCATTATGATAAAAATGAGAATATGCCAAAAAGCCTCCCAAATCCATATGGATCAGGAGGCTTCTTTTTACGGACGATAAAACATTGACCTGCGAAGTTACAGCTTGAACTTCTTCATCTCCTCTGCCATGCGCTGAGTCATTTGAGAGAGCGATTCGCTTGTCGCTTGCACTTCCTCAGCGGACGCTGCGGTCTCCTCAGACGTAGCGGCAATCTCTTGCGAGGATGCAGAGATTTGCTCTGCAATAGAGGAGGAATCAGAGATTCTTCCGATCATCTCATCCTTCATTGCAATGATGGCATGCGCATTCTCCTGAAGCATCTCAAGACGAGGTGTAATCAGCTCAATAGCCTCTACAATCTGCTTGAAGGATTGAGTGGAAGTGTCGATATCCGTGAACTGCTCCTCAATCGATTGCTTCATATTGTGAGCTGTCTCAAGCATGGTGCCTGAATCAGCAGATACTTGCTGAATTCGCTCCGTTATCAGCTTCGCGGAGGTTTGCGATTGCTCAGCCAGCTTGCGGACTTCCTGTGCTACAACGGCAAAGCCTTTTCCGGCTTCGCCCGCACGCGCGGATTCAATAGCAGCATTAAGCGCAAGCAAATTCGTTTGCTCCGAAATATTGTTGATGACATCCGTCATTTGGCTAATTTGCTTGAAGCTTACGCTCGATTGCTCAATGCTTGTAATGAATTGCTCGAATCGATGCTGCATCTCCTTAACCGATACATCAAGCTTCTCCATGTTGCTGTTGCTTTCATTAGCCATATTCGAAATGTGGTTGCCTTGGTCGCTTACTTCTGTAATGGCATTCGTCATCAGCGTAAGCTTGTCGCCATAATCATTCATGGCTTCATTGATATGAACGAGGTCCTGCGTTTGCGATTGCACGCCAGTTGCGACCTCTTGAATGGACATGCTGACCGACTCGGTAGCGGTTGTCATTTCCTCAGCGGCCTGATTCAGCTGAATAGAGGCCTGATCGATATGATTGGACTGTGTTTGAACCGTTCCAAGCAGGGTGCGAAGCGAATCCTGCATCTTGTTCATCATCACTGCCATATCGCCGATCTCATCTTTGCGAGCAAGCAGCTTTGGATGAACCTGGTGAGTAAGATCGCCGGATGCTGTTGCATTAATGATATTGCTGAAAGAGTGAAGCGCTCGAGATAAGCGATTAGAGAATACGACAACGAGAGCGGATCCCACGAGAATACCGATAATGGACATCATAAACAGCAGATTGCGCACTTGCTTCGTTCCTGCGAGCACCTCGCTGTCATCCAGATAGATACCCACGGAGCCGCCTGTCTTGCTAACGGGCGCAAAGCCAACACTCTTTATTGATCCCTCATAGGAGTAGTTTCCGAAGCCTACTTCTCCTGCTACCATGCGCTTTTGAACTTCTGCTAAGCTGGCATATTGCGGATCTTCCTTCGCCGCTTCGATAGAGTTGAATTGCTGCTTGACGAGTTCATTGTTTTCGTGCGCGGTGAGGGTGCCGTCTTTGCTTGCGAAAAAGGCATGTCCCGTTTCACCTACATGAATATCAAGAGCAAATTGTTGAAGTTCTTCAGCTGACGTTTCGTAGTAGAGTACGGCTACAACCTTGTCGTTATTGTAGATCGGTGCAGCATAAACCATGCTGATGTAATCAGATTTAACGTCTCGGAGCATGTCAGAGGTGTTGACTTCTCCTTGAAGCGCCTTTTTAAAGTAATCTCGGAAGGAAAGATCAAGTCCTTTGTCTGGTCCCAATACTTTTTTTCCCGATGTATTGAGAACTCCCCAGTTAATGGCGCCGTACTCGTCTAAGTATTTTTGAATGGTCTTTTCAACGGTGGCTGCCTTGTCGGAATGCACCATTTGATTGAAGTTCTCGAATTCATTCAGTTGAGCGAGATGCTCTGCAAAGTCCAGGCTCTGGGTGAGATACTGGTCATACAACTTGGCTGTCTGCATCGCCATCTGAGGCAGAAGCGTACGATTGGCATCGTCAAGTTCATTCTTCGCACTGAAGTACGAGAAGAGGGACAAGCTTAAGCATAGAATCAATATAATCGTACCAAAGGTCAAGATTAGCTGCTTTTGAATCGAGAATTTTTGAAACAGACGTAGTTTCTTCATATTGAAGCGCATAAAAACCCTCCAGTGTCGTCTATGTAATTGAAGTACAACACTCTATATATCGTTGTTTAAATGGAGAAGTTTATCACAAAAATATAACAGCGGCGTTTATTTCTGTAAATTTTCATGGAAATTTGTGAAAGTTGTGTAACAAATGAAAAGTTTTTTCCCAATCCCCTTTCATTTTGACGGCTGTATCTACTCTTACAAGCTTGTAAGCTTCGTGAAAGATAGCGCGATAGGAGCTTAGCCCCTATTCGAGTACACTGAAGATAACAATGAGGAAAAAGGAGAATGAGTCATGGAAATGGTTCGCGTTCGGGACTTGTGCAAGACGTACAACGAAAAAATGCCTTACACTGCATTAACAAATGTAGATATGACTCTTCAAAAAGGGGAGTTCGTCGGCATCATGGGGCCGTCAGGCAGTGGGAAGACTACACTTCTTAATATTGTATCCACAATCGATCACCCTACCTCAGGGGAGGTTCAGATCGAAGGAGTCAATCCCCATCAGATGACGTTAGAGGAGCTTGCGATTTATCGCAGAAGGGAGCTTGGGTTCGTGTTTCAATCCTTCAATCTTCTCTCTACGCTTACAGTTAAAGAGAATATTATGCTTCCATTGACATTGGACGGCTCCTCCATAAGGGAAATGAAGCTGCGGGTGCAAGAGGTTGCGGAGAAGCTTGGCATTACGGAGATTCTTGATAAGCGCACCTTTGAAATATCAGGTGGTCAAGCACAGCGCACAGCTGTTGCGAGAGCACTTATTCATAAGCCTAAGCTGGTGCTTGCAGACGAGCCGACAGGGAATCTGGATTCTAAAGCGGCACGAGATGTCATGGAGCTCTTAAGCAAGCTCAATAAAGAAATGAATACGACGACGATGCTGGTCACGCATGATGCGATGGCTGCAAGCTTCTGTGACCGAGTGATCTTTATTAAGGACGGACAGCTTCATAACGAGATTGTGTGCGGGGACAACCGTGAAGTGTTCTATCAGCGAATTATCAATGTGCTGTCTTTATTGGGAGGATTCCGTCATGACTTTTCGACAGTTCGCGTTTAATAATGTCATTCGCAATAAGCGGATCTATGTTGCCCATTTCTTAAGCAGTTCCTTCTCTGTTATGGTCTTCTTCGTCTATGCGCTGCTTCTCTTTCATCCGAACCTACAGGGAGAGCTGGAATCGACGAGCGAAACGATGAGCAAGCTTGCGCAGATGGGGATGAATGTGTCTCAGTACTTGATCTTCATCTTCAGCTTTTTCTTCTGTATGTACTCCGTAAGCGCTTTTCTTAAGACAAGAAAGCGGGAATTCGGCATTCTGATGGTGCATGGCATGTCCACCAAGCAGCTGCACCGCTTAGTATTTGTCGAGAACCTGATGATCGGCCTTGCGGCTATTGCAACAGGAATCCTCACGGGTCTTGTCTTTGCTAAGCTTACGCTGCTCATCAGTGCGAAGGTGCTGTATATTCAGAACGGGCTTCCTTTCTACTTGCCTTGGAAGGCTGTTGCGGTAACGGCGCTTGCTTATGCGGTCATGTTTTTTCTGGTATCGCTGTTCACCTCAAGAACAGTGAAAGTAACCCAGCTCGTAGAATTGATTCGTTCAGAGGAGAAGCCAAAGCCAGAGCCTAAAGCTTCGCTGCTATTATCCATACTCGGTGTTTCTCTTATTGCGTTGGGTTACGCCTGTGTGTTTTTCTTTGTACTGGCAAGAGCTTTCTCCCTTCCTTTGCTTGTGGCAGGTGTAGGCTTAACCGTACTTGGAACCTATTTCGTCTTTACGCAGCTTAGCGTCTATGCGATTCGCTGGATGAGGAAGAAGGAAAGTTTATTCCTGAAGAAGACCAATCTGCTCACCATATCAGAGCTTGCTTATCGCATGAAGGATAATGCGACGATGTTTTTCATGATCGCGATTATTTCGGCAGTCGCCTTTACAGGGATAGGTGCCTGTGTCGCGATTGCAGATCCCGGTTTAGTCGAGATGGAAACGCCGTATGCGTTTACGTACTTTTCCAATACGATGAATGACAAAGAAGAAGAGCATATTGAGCTGATTCAAAAACGGCTGAAGGAAGCAGGCTTTACCAGCCATATGGCTTCCTATATGCCCAAATACATGGATGATGGCGGCATGCTGATCAAGCTGTCAGAGTATAATGCATTGATTAAGGCCCTTGGCTATGAGCCAGAGATTTCACTTGATCAAGATAAGGTCATGCTTGTCCCAGTGAATTATTATGAACGGGATCAATTTAAGAAGCCATCGGTGAGACCGTCCGAGGTATCATTTGGTATTTACGGCAAGGAACAAATAATGCCCGTGCAAATGGCCTCCCCATACATGGTATTTCCCGGGATGTATAAGGCATTTGTGGTGAACGATGAGGTCTTCGATAGCTTCGTGGTCCCCAAGGAAGAGGAAGAGAGCCGCAGCAAGATGTTCCACTTCGTCGTGCCGGAGTGGGAGAAGACATTGCCTGTTACGAAGCAGCTATTTGAAGAAATTCCGATGAGTACGGAAGGCGGTTATTATTTCAGTGCTCTCGTGGAATATTGGATGTTATCGAAGCAGCAAAATGGGATTCTTTTTATCCTAAGCACACTCGTAGGGGTTGTATTCTTTACTTTTGCTGCAAGCTTCCTGTACTTCCGTCTGTATACGGATCTTGACCGAGACCAGAAACAATTCCAGCTCATCTCAAAAGTAGGGCTGACGCGTAAAGAACTTAAAAAAATCGTTTCTCAGCAGCTGCGACTTATGTTCTTCCTGCCGATGGTCGTGGCCGTGATTCATAGTTCCGTTGCGTTCCTAGCGCTTCAGCAGCTGGTAGATTACTCTATCCTGCTTGGCTCCATAGCGGTAATCGCTGCGTTCCTAATCATTCAAGTGCTGTATTATATGATGGTGCGCTCGCGTTATACAAAGAGATTGCTGCTGCATTTTATGTAAGGTGATACTGAATGATAGATTCCATGGCTGTTATTCCAGATGAATAATAGAAATGCAATGCTATAACATCATGGTGTTTAGATGATGTTCGTTTGTTATATGTAAGGGCTTCAAACTAATAGTTTTCATTAATACAGATAATAGTATCAGGCTGCCCCATACCTAATCGTATAGGGCAGTCTTTAATTGCATCTGTGAAGCGCCTTTACACGGAGTAACGACATAATCCCTCTATTTTAAGTTATCAATTTCACATGAATAAATATTTGAAAACAACCGATGTTACAGGAAATTTTACATCTGTCGAATGTAATTTTCATGAATCCAAAAGAAAATGAGCATATGCAACTTTTGCTGTTGAATTTAAAACGCATACATGATATGTTCAGCTTGAACAAAATTGTTACCCATAACATTAATGGGGGATCAAGAGTTTAGCACTCGTGTAATACCGATAGACAAGGATCAAGGAGGCACACGACATGTCAGAGGAATTGAAGCAAGAGCTAGAGCAAGAAGAACAGCCGGTTGTCGTGCAAGGCGTACACAACTATAGCAGTGAAGACCATTACGTACGTCCTGAAGAACCTGAATTGCAAGAGAGACTAGAATGGTTCCAAGATCAGAAGCTTGGCTTGATGATGCACTGGGGAACATACTCCCAGATCGGTCTAGTAGAATCCTGGGCGCTTAGTGACGTGGATGTAGAATGGTCCCGTAATGAAGTAGACTGGGATGTAACGGACGAGGACTTGAAGCGTCAATATTTTGACCTGAACAAATCATTCAATCCGCTTCGCTTCCAGCCTGACAAATGGGCTGAACTCGCAGCTGAGGGCGGCTTCAAGTACTTAATCTTTACAACGAAGCATCATGACGGCTTCTGTATGTGGGATACCCATACGACGGACTATCGTGTGACGCATAAAGACTGCCCATTCCACGGCCATAAATATGCGGATATTACGCGTGAAGTATTCGACGCATTCCGTGCGAAGGGAATCGCCATTGCAGCTTACTTCTCCAAGGCTGACTGGCATACGCCAACGTACTGGGCGCCAGGCATGGAGCGTGGAACGACGACTTCCCGTGGACCTTCCTACGATCCTGAGAAGTATCCATGGCTTTGGAATGACTTCATTCAATTTACACATGACCAGATTGAAGAATTGCTTACACGCTATGGCCGCATTGACATTCTGTGGCTCGATGCAGGCTGGGTAGGCAAGGGCAAGCAGGACATTCTGCTTGGAGACATTGTAGATCGCATGCGCCAGCATCAGCCTTGGCTCTTGGTTGCAGATCGTACAATTGGCGGCAAATACGAAAACTACGTAACACCAGAGCAAACGATTCCTGATCGTCCGTTAATGGTGCCTTGGGAAAGCTGCATCACGATGGGAAGAGCGTTCTCCTTCCGTTATGATGATGAATACAAATCGACTCGTGAGCTCATTCATATGCTGCTTGAGATCGTGGCTAAAGGCGGCAACTTGGCGCTTAATGTTACACCTCAGCCAGATGGCCGTCTGCCTGTAGAAGCGATCAACCGCATGAAGGAGATTGGGGCATGGATGGAAGTGCATGGAGAGGGGATTTACGGTACTCGGGTATGCGCTCCGTATGTTACCGATAACGTCGCCTTTACACATAAAGGCGATACGGTATATGCATTCCGTATGTATGGTGATGGCGAGCAGGTTTCTCGTACTGTGCATCTTCCTTACACTGAACCTGTTAAGCAAGTGGATCTGCTTGGCGGCGCACAAAACCTTGCTTTTGAGAAGACGGACAAAGGCATTACGGTAACACTGCCAGCGGATACAGACGTAACAGCAGCTCCAATTGCTCACGGCTTCCGTATTCGCTAATCGGTTTCATCCTTCTTCAGTAAGCGTAAGCCCTGTTCCTCACATTGTGGGGGCGGGGCTTTGCCATGCTGCAAGAAGGATCTTGAGAATGCGAATGGAACATGATACACTACTTTCCAATACTTCAAACCTGATTGAACAGCAATCATCAAGGATATAGGCGCATACACGTGTCTTCCAGAGAGGTACCTGAATGGTGAGAGGGTACAGTCAACGATATGTGCTTCCTGCCTTGTAGCTGCGCGGGACCGTTACTTGCATGCTTGTGTGCGACAAGAACACAGGAACCTAACCGCTGCCGGACCTGGCCGTTATCCAGCTAGAGCACAAGAGAAATCAATCATGCATGGTTGATTGATGCTTGCTTCTATAAGCTGATCTCCTTGTGACAAAAGGGTGGTACCACGAGCGCATTCGTCCCTGACGAGTGCGTTTTTTTGTTGCTTGAAGAAGGGGATAGGCTTTGAAAGTTAAGGACTGAAGAAGCCATCCAAATAGCAAAGTGCTAGACCAAATTATTAGCTCCAACGATGATTCATCGTTTCAGCAGTTCAAATGGCTGAGGGCTGACGCAATCAGTCAAATGCAATCTTTCTATGGTTCCAATTGAAAAGGAGGGTGAATGCCATTATGAGACAACGTACACTGTTTGCACCAACATTAAGAGAGGCGCCTAGCGATGCAGAAGTTGCAAGTCATCAGCTTTTGCTTCGCGCTGGCTATATACGGCAAGTCGCGGCTGGTGTGTATCATTATTTGCCGCTTGGCAGAAGAGTGCTCCGGAAGCTTGAACAGATCATTCGGAATGAAATGGACGGCATCGGCGCGCAGGAGCTGCTGATGCCGGCCATCCAGCCAACGGAGTTATGGCAGGCTTCCGGCCGATATGACGTGTATGGTCCGGAGCTTATTCGTCTGAAGGATCGCAGCGGGCGCGAGTTTGCACTGGGCCCTACTCATGAAGAGGTTGTGACCACACTTATTGGCCAGGAGATTAATTCGTATCGCAAGCTGCCGCTGACTGTCTATCAGATTCAGACTAAGTTCAGGGATGAGAAGCGTCCAAGGTTTGGCCTGCTGCGCGGCAGAGAGTTTCTGATGAAGGATGCTTATTCCTTTGATATCGATACTGAAGGCCTAAACACGCAATACTGGCACATGCATGCTGCCTATCATCGCATCTTTGAACGTGCGGGACTTCGCTATCTAGCAGTAGAGGCTGATGCAGGAGCGATTGGCGGGGATGGGGACACTCATGAGTTTATGGCGCTAACGGATATTGGCGAGGATACCATTGTAACGTGT
This sequence comes from Paenibacillus sp. 1001270B_150601_E10, assembly GCF_015558675.1. Classification (GTDB taxonomy): domain Bacteria; phylum Bacillota; class Bacilli; order Paenibacillales; family Paenibacillaceae; genus Paenibacillus_B. The sequence goes on from NZ_JADMOL010000004.1 coordinate 152,287, forward strand.
TCGTCCTGCGACTATGCCTCCAATCTGGAGCGTGCGCATGCGAAGCACGAGCAGGCGGCCTTAGATGCTTATGCTAATGATTCGGAACGGAAGGCTCAAGGGGATTCGTCCGTGGATTCCACTTCTATGATGGAATCCCTCTTAACAGCATCCATTCCTCCGATGGAACGGATTCATACGCCACAAGTTAGAACAATAGAGGAGCTTGCCCAGTATTTCAACGTTCAACCTGCTCAATTGATAAAGACCATGATTGTGTTGGCGGACGGTAAGCCAGCGGCAGTGCTCCTTCGCGGCGATCATGAGATGAATGAGACCAAGGTGAAAAATGCCTTGCAGGCAAACGAAATCGAGCTCGCGGATGAGGAGACCATTCTGCAAATCACGGGTGCTCCTCACGGGTTTGCAGGCCCTGTCGGGCTGAGCGTGCCCGTGCTCGTAGATGCTCATGCGGCAGAGCTCCAAGAAGCCATCATCGGTGCAAATGAGCAGGACTATCACCTGCTGCATGCCGTACCGGGCAGAGACTTCAAGTGGACTCACATAGGGGATTATCGCAATGTGGTTGAGGGCGATTGCTGTCCGCATTGTGAGGGCACGCTTCAGTTTCAGAAAGGAATTGAGGTCGGTCATATCTTCAAGCTCGGTCAAAAATACAGTGAGCCGCTGCATGCAGCATTCCTGAACGAACAGGGCCGCGAGCAAACGATCACGATGGGCTGCTATGGCATCGGCATTTCTAGGCTGTTAGCGACCAGCGCAGAGCAGCAGCACGATCAGCATGGTCTTGTATGGCCAGCGGCCATTGCGCCATTCCATGTGCATGTCATTCCGGTGTCCATAAAGGACGATGCCCAGCGCGATGCGGCAGAACAGCTGTACAAGGAGCTTGCGGCTGCGGGCGTAGAGGTTCTCTTCGATGATCGAGATGAGCGCATCGGCGTGAAGCTGAAGGATGCGGATCTGATCGGTATTCCGCTTCGTATTGTGCTGGGTCGCGATCTTGAGCAGGGATTGGTGGAAGTGAAGAAGCGTGCTGCATCCGATAAGCAGTTGATGAGCATTCCAGAGGCGCTGCAAGCAGCGCTGAGCTTAAGATCTTAAGTATTTAATTTGAGAATCACATAACATCGAAAACGAGAAGGATTCCCATTTCTATGTTGCAGAATCCTTCTCTAGCATTCATCAAAAATATTAAACCGCTTATCTTTTTTCTCCCCAAGCGAATCTTTTTCCCATATAATAGACTCATATGCACTCATCACAATCCTGCAAGGGGGATTCAACTATGAAACTGCGCTTTGATGGAGATATTCAGCTGCTAGAACAAGGGATTCGGGAATTAGCCCAAGAGATTCCTTTTGAACGCTCAGATGATGGTATTCCTGTAGTGGTGGAAGCGTCACCAATAGGTGATTTGGAAGTCGGCTTCAATGGTCAGGAGGCGTACATTCGATACGCTCAGAAGCATCAATTTTTCAGAGGTCTAGGCTTGCTTGTGCAGCGTGGGCAGGGAGGGGAAGCCTTCCAGCACCAAGAAACGCAGCGATTCGACTCGGTCGGTCCCATGTTCGATCTTTCCCGCAATGGCGTCCTTACGGTTGACAGCTTTAAGCTGATGCTTCGCAAAATGGCGTTGATGGGCATGAATACGGTCATGCTGTACATGGAGGATACCTATGAGATCGAGGGTGAACCGTACTTCGGCTACATGCGGGGCAGATACACCCAGGAGGAGATTCGGTCGATCGATGATTATGCGGATCAATTCGGAATCGAAGCCTTCCCTAGCATCCAGACGCTTGCTCACTTGGAGGAATTCCTGAAGTGGGAGCCTGTGAAGGAATACAAGGATACGAAGGGGGCGCTGCTTGCGAATGACGAGCGTGTGCTGGATCTCGTCGAGCGCATGATTGAAGCTTCCAGTGCGCCATTCCGAAGCCGCAAGATGCATATCGGTATGGATGAGGCTGAGGAGGTTGGCCGTGGCAAGTATCTCGATAAGAACGGCTACGCTGAGCGGTTTGATATTATGGTCAGCCATTTGGACAAAGTGCTCGAGATTGTACGCCGCAAAGGGCTGGAGCCGATCATGTGGAGCGATATGTTCTTGAAGCTGGCGTCGAAGAGCAGCGAGAACGAGCATTTTAGTCATGATACCGAGATTCCGGAGGAGATGGCAAGCCGCATTCCGAAGGATGTTGAGATGGTGTATTGGGACTACGCCCATATCGGTGAGGAGCATTATGAGCAGCTGATCGAGAATCATCGTCCGCTTGGAACGAAGCTGTCGTTTGCAGGCGGGGTGTGGGTGTTTAACACATTCGGCGTCAATTATGGCTTGTCCTTGCTGGCAACGGCAGATGCCCTCAAAGTGTGCAAGCGCGAAGGCATTCGCGATGTGTACGCGACGATGTGGGGCGATGACGGCATGGAAAGCAATCCGTATATCGCGCTGCTCGGGCTCCAATTCTATGCAGAGCATGCCTATACGGAAGCGGATGTGGATCAAGCATGGCTGGAGGAGCGTGTGAAGTTCTGTACAGGAATCGACTATGATACGTTCCTGCTCGTCAAGGATTTGGACGAGACACCAGGCTCAGAGCCAAACAATCGGAAGCAGAGCAATCCTTCCAAGTTCCTTTTGTATCAGGATGTGCTGCTCGGCTTATTCGACAAGCAGATCGAGGGTCTGCCGATGAATGACCATTATGCGGCGCTCGAAGCTTCGATTCAGGCCAAGCGCAACAGCGAGGCGGCTCTTGATTATATCTTTGATGTTCCAGAGAAGCTGTCTCGTGTATTGAAGCTAAAAAGCGAGATCGGCATTGATCTTAAACGGGCATATGACGCGAAGGATCATGAGACAATGCGCTCTATTGCATTGGACACGCTGCCGAAGATTATTAGCGCTGTAAAGGCGCTTCGCGCATCCCATCGATCCCAGTGGCTCAGCATGTTCAAGCCGTTTGGCTGGGAAGTGATCGACATTCGCTATGGCGGGGTCGTACATCGCTTGGAATCCGCAGCGGATCGAATCATGGATTATGTGGAGGGACGCATCGAACGAATCGAGGAGCTAGAGCAGGAGCGCCTTGTCTTCAGCACTCGCAATCGATTCAATCATCAGGGAATTGGGTGGTCCAGCTATTATTTGCGGATGGCATCGCCTAACGTCTTTTTCCATGTAATGAACCCGTTCTAAATAAACATGCTAACGGCCTGTTGTGAGCATTATTCATGCTTGCAGCAGGCTTTTTTTATATTATGGCTCTGCCTAGAATGATGGATTCGTGTGTTATATAATGGAAAATTGGAGTTGGCAGTTAAGCCTGATTTATCGCTTCAGCAATAGCTATTCATCCTTTGATAGGAAGTCAATTGCACAAAATATTAAGCGCTTCCAATGTGATTGTGTGGAAAAAACATGAAATTTATTTTGTGTTGACAATCAAAAAGATAGGTCTATAATGTGATTTAATACAAAAAAGCAGAATAGCAGAAAAGCGTTGAACTAACAGAGTAGCTGCTCGCAGCGGGAGCAACAGAGACTTAGTGGTGGGTGCGAACTAAGCCCGAGCAATCAGTGAATTACAGTTAGGGAGCTGACAGGATATGTCCGGCCTATGCCGTTAATGTGATGAGTGAGCAAACCCTTCGGGTTTGCTAATCAGGGTGGTACCGCGGAACTTCCGTCCCTATTTTGGGATGGAAGTTTTTTTATTTATATAACCATTGTTCAACAAGTCGACTTAAGAACAACAATCATGACAACTAAGACGTAAGGGAGTGAAATGAACATGAAACGACAAGTATCCATCAGTTTAGCGTTATTGCCTATTCTTGCGCTAATGATTGCGGGTGCAGCTTCCATTTTGGTTTGGAAAGCTGGAATGTTTATCCCGCTTATCATCGGCATCATCGTCACCGTTCTCGTAGGGGTGATGAATGGCTATCGCTGGGACGAGCTTCAAGACATGATGGTGAAAGGCGTAGCCAAGGCACTGCCTGCGATCTTTATTCTGCTCGTCATTGGGATGATCGTCGGCACCTGGATCTCAAGCGGCGTTATCCCCGCGATGATCTACTACGGCTTATCTTTTATTCATCCATCCTTTTTCGTTCCTGCTGCTGCGATTGTGACGGGTATTGTTGCCGTTACGGTTGGCAGTTCCTTCACTTCCATTGCAACGATTGGACTTGCATTCATGGTCATAGGTGAAGGAATGGGATTCTCTCCCGCTCTCATCGCCGGAGCTGTTATTTCAGGAGCCTTTTTCGGGGATAAATTGTCGCCTCTTTCCGATACAACAAATATTGCGCCAGCAATGGCGGATACAGACTTGTTTAGTCACGTTCGCCATATGCTGTGGGACACGATTCCAGCCTTTCTGATTGCGATTGTGCTGTACCTGATTATCGGTCACGGTTCAGCAGCGCAGTCGGTCGATACGGGCAACATCGACACGATACTGACAGGAATTGAGAACATCTTCCTGATTCATCCGCTGCTGCTGCTTCTGCCGGTATTCACTATCTTCTTGATGATGAAGCGGATGCCCGCATTGCCAGCCTTGCTGTTTGTGGGCTTGCTGGGAGGCTTGATCTCGATCTTTGTCCAAGGCGATACGATAGCTGGAATGGTGAATACGATGACCTCAGGCGTTCATATCGAATCTGGTGTAGAGGCAGTCGATTCTTTGCTTAACGGCGGCGGGATCGTCTCCATGCTCAATACAATAGGACTCTTGACGATTGCGACTGCGCTAGGGGGCCTCTTGGAAGGCACACATATTTTCGAGGCGCTGGTTCGTCCGTTCGTTCATAAGATTAAATCATCTGGTTCGCTAATTGCGACTACGATTGTCTCAACGTTTATCGTTGCATTTGCAAGCGGAGCTCAGTTTCTTGCCATCATCCTGCCAACGAGAACCTTTGTGCAGACATACAAGGACTTGAACATCGATACGAAAAATTTATCCAGATGCGTTGAGGCTGCAGGGACAGTAGGCATCACCTTAGTACCTTGGGGAGTTCCGGCGGTGTTCGCCGCCAACATGCTGGGCGTACCGGCTGAGGAATTCATACCTTACATTTTCTTTGCATTCTTGGTTCCGCTAATCAACATTTTATACGGCATAACCGGATGGACAATTACGAAAAAAGACTACACGTCTGTTGCAGAAAGCGGACAAGCTAAGGAGGTAGCATCATGAGCAGTGTTATCGTTACCATTGTAGGGACTGCACAGGACGCAGGTGTTCCGCATCCCAATTGCTTCTGTGGCCATTGCAAGACCGCGATGGAACTGCCTGAGCGCCGACGCTTCGCATCTTCTCTAGCAGTCGTGGAAACAAACACAAAGCAGTGGCATCTCATTGATGCCACACCCGATCTAAGAGAACAACTCGCGATGATCCAGTTGAAATACGGCTGGTTCGGTCAATTAATGGAAAGTATTTGGCTGACTCATGCACATATCGGTCACTACCCTGGGCTCATGTTCTTGGGGAGAGAAGCGATTGGAGCGAAGGGGATTCCCGTCTTCTGCGGCGAGAAGATGAAGCATATGCTTGAAAATGATGCACCGTGGAAGCAGCTTGTGGCGTTAAACAATATTCGTCCGCAGTTGGTGCAGCAGGAACAAGTGATAGAACTGTCCAAGCAAGTGCGCATCACTCCAGTAGAAGTTCCGCATCGCAATGAATTCTCCGAGACATTTGGATTCTGGGTCGAGGGACCGTCTCGCAAGCTGCTTTACATTCCGGATATTGATCGCTGGGAGGACTGGGCTTACGATATTCACGACATGGCAAAGGAAGCAGATATCTGCTTGTTGGACGGCACCTTCCATTCTATCGAAGAGATAGAAAAGATGGGGCGCAATTATAAAGAAATTCCGCATCCCGTCATTACGGAAACCATGGATCGTCTGCAGGATCTAGTAGATAAGACTGCTGTGTACTTTACGCATTTCAACCATACGAATCCTGTGTTGGATGAGACGGATCCCTTTGTGAAGCATGTACTGGAACGCGGTTTCCATCTCGCTGTGGAGGGACTGGAGCTTCCATTATAAGAGCACTGCAAGTAAGTATAAGAGAATAGCAAGTAAATCCATAGGCGATGGCGGCATCATGATTCTGTGTTTTAGAACACAGTGATGTTGTCATCGCTTCTTTTTCGTACGATAATCCCTGGAAGAAGGTTTCTCTTCTAAGCTTTGTATCATGATGATCATCTATGGGGAATAGTTAGTTAATAAGGTACGGAGAAATTATTAATAACTTTATAAAATATACTTACATTTAGTAAGTTGTTGTGATATACTAATGCCATTGAACCATTACAACGCGTTCGTTCAAGGAGGTATTACAAATGAAGATAGATTTATTTGTTGATATTGTATGTCCATGGTGCCGTATCGGCAAGCAGCATTTGTTCCAAGCGATGGAGCAATGGACAGGCGAACCAGTAGAAGTGAACATTCATGCCTATCAATTGGATCCGAGTATGCCAACTGAAGGGATGAAGCTGTCCAAGTATTTTGAGAAGTTTGGCAGCCCTGGCATGGTCAAGCAAATGACGGATCGTGTTTGCGAGGCAGGTGAGCAATGCGGCTTGCATTTTGATTTCAATCATGTCGATCATATGCCGAATACCCTTCGCAGTCACCAATTAATCAAGGTCGCACCGCCTGAATTGAAGCTTGCCGTGTTGGATGGCCTTTATGACGCTTACTTTACTAAAGCGTTGGATGTCTACAACCTCGATGTTCTTCTCGACGTTGCGGAGCAGGCGGGCATGGATCGCGAAGCGGCTCGCGCGAGCCTTGAAGCAGGTCAAGGTGTTGAAGAAGTGAAGAAAGATTTGTCTTTTGCCCGTGAGGTGGGCATTCAAGGCGTGCCGTTCTTTATTATTAATGATAAATATGCGCTTTCTGGAGCACAGCCTGTAGAAGCCTTCTTGGATGCTTTTGATAAAATTGCGGCTCAGTCATCATAAAGGCTGCATTTCCTCAGGATTATCATGTTTAATAAAATGGAAGAGTGGCCCGATCAGATCTTTAAGATCTCGATCGGGCCATTTTTTTACCATATAAAATATATAAGCGATGCTTCTTGAATCTCATCTAATTCTATATTAGCGATAAGAACAACCTCTAAACGCTGCAGCTTATCTTTAAGGACTTATTTCTTCATCCAAAGCGCCGGTACAGCTGGGGGCTCCCATCCAGTCAGTGAGGTGTGCGCGATTCTGCAAACGTATACCACGTTATTGTACGAGACTTCTTGACCCACTGTGTATGCTGTATTCGGTGCCCAAGCTGCTGGGCCTGTGGATGCGGACTCGGTTGTGACGTTAATCGCAGTGCTGCTTGGCGATTGGTTGCCAGCCGCATCCTTTGCTGCAATTTGAATCGAGTAGGTGGTCACCTTTGCAAGTCCAGTCAACGTATAGCTTGTTGTTGTACCTGCAGTTGAGGCTGCCTGGCTTCCGTTCACGTAGATAACATAGCTCGTTACCCCGACGTTATCTGTGGATGGACTCCAGCTAAGTGAAATGGTCGTATCCGTACGAGCGGTAGAAGCGAGGTTTGCTGGTGTTGTCGGCGGAACGAGGTCGTTTTCTGCGAGTGTTGAGATGGTTAGTTTTTTACTGAGTGCTGATGTATTGCCAGCCGCGTCTTTCGATTTGATCTGGAAGGTATAGGCGGTATTTGGTGCAAGGTTGGACACGGTATATGTCGTCCCTGTGACCGTGGCTGCAAGATTGGTGCCATTATAGACTTCGTAGGCTGCGACGCCTACATTATCGGTGGCCCCGCTCCAGGTTAGCGTCACACTCGAATCCGTGATAGCTGCTGAGGTCAAGATTGTAGGCGGAGTAGGTGGTGTCGTGTCAGCGGATGCGGGAAGTGTAGTGAATGGAGCAGGCGCGCTGCTGCCAGAGAGATTGCCAGCTGCATCCTTTGCTTTTACAGTCACCGTATAGCTCGTATTTGGGCTTAGTCCGCTTAAGGTCGCGGTAGTTGATGCAACCGACACGTATAGGGCGTTCCCAAGGTAGACATCGTAGCCTGTCACGCCTACATTATCTTGGGAAGGTGTCCAGGACAGCTGAGCAGAGCTGCTTGTTATATTGCTTGCAGTGACTCCGGTTGGTATTGTTGGAGGCAGCTGATCACCAGATGGAGCACCAACACCCAAGTCCTGCGTCACCCGGCCAAGCAGCGTATCTCCTGAGCATGCATATTTAGGACTCGTACGGCAGTCCATGCTGATATCCCAGATCATGGCCCCGCCAAGACTCTCACTCTTGATATAGGCCGTCTTGTAGCTAATGGACTCCAGATCCTCATAGCTGATAAAGGTTCCTGTACTTGGCTGGTACAGATAAGGTACTTTTGCGGCATCATTCCAATATCGGGTGTATCCGTTCTTGTTGACCATATTGGCAATCAGGTCGCCGTAGTCGAACATGCCCGTTGAGCCTGTTTCATAATTGTCCCAAGTCCCTCTAGCAGCTACATCACCATTGTAATCCGGTGTGCAGGCTTGATATAAACCGTCCTGATTCGGTCCTTTCGCACAGTTCTTCCAGCCTCGACCATAGAATGGCAGGCCCAGCACGATCTTATCACTCGGAACGCCTGCTTGCTTATAGGCTTTCACGGCATAATCGACGTAGAAGCCTGTGCTGGAAGACGGATCATGAGGGTCGCTGTAGAGCGGGGCGTTATGATTGGTTGCCTGCTCCCAATCTCCATGAAAGTCATAAGTCATGATGTTCATCCAGTCAACGATGCTTGCGACCTGTGCGATTTCCGTTGTTCTTAAGTAGGATTCATTTGCTCTTGTAGCAATCGTGAGAAGGTAAGTGCGGCCATCTTCGCTGCCGGCTTGATTGAGCTTCGCACGGACATCCTGAAGGAGCAACGTAAAGTTCTGCTTATCCTCTGGGCGGGCACTGTTGCCAGTAAGCCCCCCTTCAACAGGGTATTCCCAATCTACATCTATGCCGTCAAAACCGTAGGTGCGGATGACATTGACAGCGGAGTTGGCGAAGTTCTGGCGAGCGGTAGGATCGGCGGCTACATCGGAGAAGCGGTTGGACCAAGTCCATCCACCTACAGATAGAAGGGTTTTGAGATGAGGATATTTCGCTTTCAACTGCTTGAGCTTATAGAAGTTGCCGCAGAGACCCTTTGAGCATTCCTCCCATTCAAGTGGAATGCCGTCATCATGATTGACGTCCGCCCATGGATCGCCCAGAACAATAGCGCCATTAGGGACGTTTCCGGTTTGGGTAGGTACGCCGCTGTCTTTGCAGGGCCAGGTTTGTTTGTTCGGATTGTCTTTCGCATTCGATGGATTGCCGTGCCGTCCGTTCCAACATACATCTGCAAAGGCATAATTCAAGTGAGTCAGCTGACTTCCATCGATATGCTCAACCTGATAGTTCTGATCATAAATGGCCCACTCGATAAAATATCCTACTGACTTATACGTGGATGCTGCAGCTGCGGCGTCTGCTTTGCTGCTGAATGACGGATAGACCATCGATAGGACCATGCAGAGCATGATTCCTAATAGCCACCCCCTCTTCCCCTGATATTTCGCTCTTGTAGCGTTCGATTGAATCACGGTTACTCCTCCTTTTCAAATTAAATCCCTTTCATTTATATTTAGAAAATTTGATTTTAGAAAAGGTAGCCGCAATTTATTTTAGTACTGAATCATTTGGAGAGCGAAGGAAAGAAAATCAGAATGTAAAACAAAAATAAGATAGAATATAAATAGAAGAGATTCACAGCAGCGATAGAATCGTTAACAGATTAGGGTGCTATGCTGGGCATTCGAGGAGGACAATTGAGCTATGATGGAGAGCTACACGATTAAAAGCTTCGCTCAGCTGAATGAGGAGGAAAAAAAGCAGGCTACCGAGGTCTTTGTAGAAGGATTCTTCCCCCAGCTGAAGCTTCTTTCAAAGGATCGAGAGAAGCTCGTCCGTCTATTTCAACCGACTTTTTCGCTGGATCAGGTGTTTGTGTGTGTCTATCAATCTCGCATCGTAGGCATTGTGGGCTATTCCACAACGACTGGCCGTGCACAGACCTACCAGCGAGAGAACTTCATAAAAGAACTCGGATGGTTTAAAGGCAGATTCATCTATAAGATGCTTAGTCGAGAGGTGGAGTCTGTGATTCAACTGCGTGATAAGCAGTGCTACATCGAATCCTTAGCGACAGCGGAGAATATGCGGGGAAAAGGGGTGGCGACCGCATTGATCTCTTATCTGCTCGTGCATCTAGACGAGTACGAGCATATGCTGGAGGTGGCGGATACCAATCAATCTGCCATCCAAATCTATGAACGATTAGGCTTTGAAGTTGATAAGATAAAGCCCTTAAAGCTATTTCGCTGGCTGGCGGGGTATAATGCTCTGCTTTTTATGAAATATGTGCGCAGCGTGGACTAAGCATAGCAGCTTTACTGGCTGATTTTATAGACGGAAGCGTCCTAATGGAAGGGAGGGGGCTGTTCATGAAAAAAATAAAAGGCTCATGGCAAGAGGATAAAGCAGCTGGAAGACGGCTAACTATCTATCTTCCGCCGTCTTATGCAAAGTATGAGCAGCGTTATCCTGTCGTATACTTGCAGGATGGCCAAGACTTGATCGATCCAGCTCAAAGCGACGTCATTCCTAGAATGGAGAAAATGATGGCGCAGCATAAGCTGCCCGAGCTCATATTGGCAGGCGTAGAGCCCTGTCATCGCTTGAACGATTACTCCCCTTGGCCAGCCAAGGCGATGGGAACCAGATACAGCCGCCATGACTTTGGCGGCCAGGGGGATCTGTACCTTCAGAAGCTGACTCAGCTTATAAAGCCTCATATTGATGCAACCTATCGGACGAAGCAGGAAGCGGAACATACCGCGATAGTAGGCGTATCCCTTGGTGCTCTAATCAGCTTGTATGCCGCTTATACCCATCCGCAAACCTTTGGGAAGATTGGCTGCTTATCAACATCGATCTGGTATGAAGGCTTCCTGGATTATATGAATGCGCATTCAATTCCTACCGAGCTTAGAATCTATATGGATATCGGACTGCAAGAAAGCAGAGCTTCTAATGATCAAGCAAACGACCTCCTCCAGCTGACGGAAAGAGCATATCAGCAGGTAAAAGCATCAGGTGTGCCGGATGACCAAGCGATCCTTGTAAAGGATGAGCAAGGCAAGCACCGACCCTCTTCCTTTATACGCCGCCTGCCCGGCGCTCTGCAATGGCTTTTTGACTAAAAGAGTCATATAACTAATCAAAACATTTCCTATAAAACAGGCACAACAAACATATCGGATTCCCCCAAGCAAGATCCTGTTCTGCTGCATTTACTATGAATAACAGAACTGAAAGGTAGAGCTAGAGGTTCTAGGTTCTGAATCGTTAAGGGGGGAACCATATGAAAGATTTCATGACGCCGTTTTATCTTCATTACTATAACAGCAACGTATGGAGCAATACTTATTGGCTGGGTCAACGTGTATTGAAGTGTCCACTCGATATGATTCTATACCAGGAAATTCTGTACAAGCTGAAGCCGGATGTCATCATTGAATGTGGAACGAATGAAGGGGGAAGCACGCTGTTCCTGGCCAGCATTTGTGACTTGCTGAATCACGGCAGGATCATCAGTTTGGACATTATGGAAAAGGAACGACCTCAACATGAGCGCATAACTTACATGCTTGGCAACTCGGTCTCGGAGTCAGTATTTAACAAAGTAAAGCAGATGATTGCTCCAGAAGATACTGTACTGGTTATTCTAGATTCCGATCATTCGCAAAAGCATGTGTACCAGGAAATGAAGCTCTATCATTCCCTCGTAACGGTGGGCAGCTATCTGATTGTCGAGGATACGATTATCGGACATCCTGTTGTTCCTCAATTGCTTCCTGGTCCGATGGAAGCGGTGTTTCAATTTTTGAATGAGAATGACGATTTCCAGATTGATGAGACGAAGCATAAATTCCATCTCACTTTCAATCCTAACGGCTATCTGCTGCGTGTGAAAAAATAAAATTAAATAACTCACTTGGTATATATACCCATATGATCTCAGTCATGTTATGATCGCGTTATACGAATTTATTTGAACTAATAGGCTTAACACAAGCTCATCCTGTAATAGGACGAGTACATCCGGGGGGAATGACATTGATAGCAGGAATTCGTAAAAAGAGAGTATCGCTGCTTAGCGGCTTGTCTGCTGCTGAGGGGCATATTCAGGTCTCAAACGCGATACAAGAACAGCTTGATATGATTGGATTGACGGAGCTTGACCTAGGAGCATTGGCAAGATTGAAGCCGTACGCAGAGGAAAGCATTGATAAGACGATCGATTATTTTTATGAAATGGTAGAAAAGCAGTCGGATTTGAAGGCAATCATCGCGCATCACAGCCATACTGAACGCTTGAAGCAAACGTTAAGGCCGCACCTCCTTCAAATGTTTGAGGGCAGGCTGAATGAAGAATATATAAGAAGAAGGAAGATGGTGGCTCATATTCATGTCCGCATTCATCTTCCGACGAAGTGGTATATTGCCTCCTTCGAGCTTCTGCAGCACTCCATTGGCCAGCTGGTCAGCAGCTTAGAACTGCCGGATACCGAAGTGCACCTGATTCTAGAAGCGCTTAATCGAATTTTGAATCTGGAGCAGCAGCTTGTGCTTGAGGCTTACGAGGACGAGAATGACCGTATTCGCGCTGAAGCGGCAAAGGAGAAGCAGAATGTGCAGCAGGTGATCTCCGAAGCTTCGAAGAAGCTGACGATCAGCACGACGGATACGATGAAGGCGCTGAACGAGCTTCTTAATCGTTCAGATGAGATGTTCGGCAAGGTGCGTAACAGCCGCGAATCTTTCAGCGAGGTCGCGCATCTTTCCCAAAATGGCAGCCAAATGCTGCATACACAGCAGGCGCAGATGGATGTCATCGCATCCTCGATGAATGAAGCGATGAAGCGCATGCAGGAGCTGATTGCGATCTCCCAGGAAATTCAGGAGATCATGACGATCGTCAAGGGCATCTCGGAGCAAACGCAGCTGCTCGCTTTGAATGCGACCATTGAAGCGGCGCATGCCGGAGAGATGGGCAAGGGCTTTGCTGTCGTCGCGAAGGAAGTGCGCCGAATGGCGGAGCAAACCAATGCTTCATCGGGAGTTATTCAGAATCTGATTGAGAAGACGAATGAGAAGATCGACAGCATTCATGCGATCATTCAGGATGTGGACGGACAGATTATGAATAGCACGGGTGAGACTGGAAAAGCCAATCATTTCTTCGCCCATATTCATCACCGTATCGAGGATAATCAGCGTCAAGGCGAAGAGCTTATGCAGGACGTCGAGGAGCTGACACAGTGGCTTGAGGATATCCGCAGTGCCGCAAATAGTGTCGGCCTTCAGGCAGAGTCGCTGAAGGGAATGCTGAATGAATAAGAAAGCGAGCATCGTGTAGAACGACGTTGGCTTACACGCGTGAAGAGCTGCTGTCATAAGCCTCTTGTGTACACATGTGGAGACTATTGTGAAAATGTTCGTCTTTCAGATATCATATGTGGATTCATCAGGAACTCCAGGGGAGTAGACCATATAATGAAGAAACACAAAAAGACCGTTCTTAAGCTGGACAGCTTGAACGGTCTTTTTCCATTGATATCATCAACTTCTGGAACGAATCTCTTGGCGCATAAACAGCAGATAAGACAAGCCAAAGCAGATTATGGTTGCGGCCAATAGTCCTGTAAGCTGCGGCCATACGAGAATGATGCTTTGCGACAGCGACAACGGGCTTGCGATCGCTCCAACGAGCTGGTCCATCGTGAGCGGTCCGAGCGAACGGACGCCAGGCGACAGCATCGTCGTGATGGTCTCGGTAAACAGCTCCGTTGGCGACAGCCTGTTCAGCGTCAGAATGAAATTCATCTGTCTAAGCTGCGTAGCCGCATCGGCGGTCTGAGAAACCGCAGTCGCGCTATTGATCAAACCAATAATCATGCTGTAGAAAATGGTGAAGAACAGCCAGCTTGCGATTGATGCGAGTGCGGATGTCGCGGCTTGGCGGAAGCGAATCGAAAAGAGAATTGATAGATTCAGCCAGAAGCCGATGTAGACAACGGCAATGAGCAAGAAGACGATAATCCGCATAAACTCCTCGGGTGTAGGCGGATAACCGATCGTTAATAAGCCAAGACCCATCACGAGAAAGCCAAGTGAAAAGACAACGATGGCAATCAGGATGAGGGAAGAGACGAACTTGGCGATGATGAAATCATCCCGGTAAATAGGTTGCGACAATAGGCGTCCAAGTGTTCCCTTGTTGCGCTCGGAATTGACCGCATCGAACCCTAGCGCAATGCCTAGCAGTGGCCCAAGCCAGGAAAGGAATGTGGCAAAGGAAGGTACTGCTAGGGTAGAACTGGTCAAGGTAAACATGCGTAGAAACAAGAACGTGTCGCTTGCCATTTGCTGATCGGCACCCCCGCTTCGTATAGCACCGATGACAGAGTAGATCGAGCCGATACAGGCAAGGACAATGATGCCGATCAGGATGCCGAAGCGAAGGCTACGAATATGATCGCCGATCTCCTTTTGGACCATCACCCAGAAGGGGGATGACGAAGCTGCTGAGCCGCTCTCTTGCTTCGAGCCCTCCCAAGACGATTTAAGCTGGCCAAAGCGATCCTTAATTCGTGGCACGATGGAATTCCATTCGATCATGCCAGATGATTTCGACTCATTCATTGCTCGGATTCCCCCTTCCGTTCGAAATAGCGATGATAAATATCATCCAGTCCATAATCCTTGCGGCGAAGATAGACCAGTTGAGCCTGACTTGCTAGAACGGTTTCTGCAATCTTGGATGTCATCTCTTGATTGCACATAATCGAGACGATCGGCACACCCTCGCTGTTCTTTTGCTCCTCTTCATGATAAAGCGACAGCACGCCGTCAAGAGCTTGAATCGCGCTTTCAAGCTGAGAGGTCCAAGGGGATGCTCCGACTTCAATATGCAGATGGCCCTCCTGATGAAGTTCCTTCGCCAAGGTCTGAATATCCCCGCTAGCAATAAGCTGGCCTTTTACGAATAAGCCTACACGGTCGCAGATCTGCTGAACCTGGTGCAGATGATGGGAGGACAGCAGCACGGTGAGCCCTTCATCCCGACTGAGGGAAGAAATAAGCTCAAGCAGTTCCTTAACCCCCTCCGGATCAATACCGAGCGTAGGCTCATCCAGAATAATGACCTCTGGATTCTTAATCAGGACATCGGCGAGACCGAGGCGCTGCCGCATTCCTCTTGAGAAAGCGCCTGCCTTTTTTTCAGCATGCTCGATAAGTCCGGTCTTTTTCAGCAGAATAAGGGCACGATCACGTGCTTCCTGCTTGGAAAGGCCGTTTAGTCTGGCTGTGTAAACAAGGTTATCGAGCGCGGTTCGATCATCGTAGAAGCCGATGTCATCCGGCAAATATCCAACTCTGCTCTTGATTTTTAAGGCTTGTCGGGTCGGATCTAGACCACAAATGACCGCTCTGCCTGACGTCGGCTCTGTCAGACCTAGCATCATAAGGATGGTCGTCGTTTTCCCTGCTCCATTTGGACCTAGCAGTCCAAAAATTTCTCCTTTATGAATCGTTAAATTCAACTGATCCACAGCCTTGTAATCTCCATACTGCTTCGTCAGCTGCTGAAGTTCAATAATCGGCTCCTCTTCTCGGATGTAATCCTTCTCCTGATAAAGAGTCATGTTCATCATTATCGTCTCCCGAACTTACGGAACAAATAATAGATGCCTGCAAATACGGCGAGGATGATCAAGACACCGATCCAGCCCCACAGCACAGAGGACTTCACCGTTACTCTTAGATCAGCAGACGCGCTCTTATTGGCGGAAGAGGAGGTCATGCTGACAACATAGTCTCCAGGCAGCGATTTACCGCTGGACTTGATCGTAGCCTGCACGCTCTTGCTCTCTCCCGGTGCAATGGATGACACGGTAGAAGGCTCAAAGGATACTTCCCAGTCGGTCGGCGCGTTAGCTGAGAAGCTTAGATCCTGGAGCTCGGCTGAACCGGTATTGTGCACAACCATCGTCAGCTTGCGCTCAGAGCCTGCCTTGACATCTGTGCTTAATCGATCATCAGAAGTGGTAAGCATCATGTCATACGAGCCTGTAATTACAGCTTCAATCTTGGCCGTCGCATTCGTATCCTTGCTTGTTGCAGCGATCGGAATGCTGTAGGAGCCAGCCTCTACCTTCTCAGGCGGCTTCACTTCGATCGTGATGGACTTTTCGGCATTCGGCTCAACTTCAACCGAAGTTACACTGTTGCCGTCCGCCTTGAAGCGCACATCGAAGCCGCTGTCCGCTTGGGCGCTAAAGGCATAGGTTTGCTGCTGATTGGTGCGATTTCTAAGAACCGCACTATACGTAAAGGTAGAATCGGCATGGCCTTCCATATTGGCCTGATCCACACTCAGCTCCGTCTTAAAGGTTCCTTGCTCAGATACATTTACAACTAAAGGCAAAGAGGAGTTATCGGCTCTTAGCGTGAAGGTGTAGCGGCCTTTATTGATCTCTAGCGGCACATGGAGCTGCAGGTTGATCGTTTGGGCCTCGCCCTTTTTAACCGCAACCTTGGTAATGTCGCGGCCTCCCGCCGTCAATGAATAATCCCATCCCTTAGCAGCAGTCTCAAAGGACAGGCTTGCAGAAGCAGTCGATGAACCGTTATTGATGAGATCAATGGAATACGAGATCGTCTCGCCTGGTGCCGCTGACCATTCGAGATAAGGCGTGTACAACTCCAAGGAGCCTTGAGCTTCAGCTTTTGATACGGAGGTAAAGGTACCTCCCATAAGGGTGATGACTCCGATGAGAAGCATCGCAAGCCATTTTTGATAACGCAAAGCCATGATCATTTCTTCCTCCTATATCTTCATGGTGAAGGCGCCTGCATAATGACAGGTTGATGGGAAGAAGCTCTTGTCGGTGAACGATGGGCCCCTCGCACAAACAAGATATCTCGCCCGATATATGGTGATCATTAACGGTACGAATGAGAACGTGCTTTGGATCTACCCGAATCTAAAAAATTTTTCATGATGGCTGAATGCCTTTTCAAAGCGATCGGAATTTGGTACAACAAAAAATAGAATTTATTGTTCGGGAGGGGAAAGCATATGGACCTGCAGCATGAAGAGATGGCGTTACGGTTAAGGGAGATGTGCGAGGGCTCAGTGCCTGCGTTTGATCTCTTTTATGAGACATACTCCCCTTTTGTGATGCAGGTTGCTTACAGGCTGGTTCAGGATCGGATGGAAGCAGAGGATGTGTGTCATGAGGTCTTTCTCGAAGTGCTGAGGAGGGGCAAGGACTATGACGCAAGCCGGGGCTCGATCAAATCATGGCTTGCTGTCATGACTCGGAGCAGAAGCTTGGATCGTATGAGGAGAAGCAAAAAGGTGCAGGTAGGCATTGAGCAGGAATGGCCGGAATCTGCAATAGGCTCAGTCGAAGAGAAAGTGATCGCCTCCTTTGAACAGGAAGCGGTACGGCGAGCGGCCTGCAAACTGCCGGAATCGCAGAAGAAGGCGATTATCGGGGCTTACTTTGGCTATCAGAGCCAAAGGGAAATGGCTGAGAACTGGCAAGTGCCGATCGGAACGGTAAAGTCTTGGGTACGATATGGACTTTCGAATATGCGCAAGCAGCTGGAAAGACACGGATGGCTGAATGATATGGAAGGAGGGAAGAAGGATGAGTGATCACCTGAACATGAACAGACTGCATAGGGATCCGCAGCATGCTCAAGAGCAGGGGAAGCAGCATGAGCACTTTACGGAGACGGAGTGGATCGACTATATCCTTCAAAGCCTCCCTCAGGATAAAGCCCTACGCATGACCAGCCATCTTGCCGATTGCAAGACATGCATGGAACATCACGAGTACTGGATGGAGCTTGTTGGAACTGAAGGGATGTTGAACAGTGCGGGTACAACGCATGACGACTTGACCGAGCTTGTCCCTCCAAAGTGGATAAAGCGCCGGCTTCATTGGCGAGTGCGCCTGACGGGACTCATGCATAAGCTGCGTGAAGGGGTCCAAGCACCTAAAAAGCGTAGGCTGTTTGGAGCAAGCGCTTGTGTGGCGATTGTGTTAATGGCGGGCATTATCGGGTGGCAGCAGCAGTCATCTCCTTGGGATCACTATGTTCAGCAATATGAGCCGGAGGCCGTCTCCGTCATGTCCAATCCGCAAAGCGAATCCTATCCAATCGAGATTGGGCAATTAAAGCCAGATTCAAGTGTGGTTTGGTATAATGCGAACTCGCGGGAGATGTTGATGCTGTTTGGCGGATTGATGCCAAAGGACAATGAGTACGTACGGGTATGGGCGATGCATGAGGGCACAAGGCAAAATCTTGGCGTATTGAAATATCATGCCTACCGAGCGCATTTGTATGTGAAAGGCCAGCGTTTGGATGAAGCCGACCACTTCTTTATTACGATTGAGCCTAAGCATGGATATGCAGATCAGAATGCAGTCGAGACCATTTGGTTCGAGCTCCCTGGGATGAAGAAGTAGCATGTCATATCGTAATATGGAAACTCCGGTTGTTAAGTTAGCGATAAAGAGCCTGTCCAAGGGATGGGCTCTTTTTTGTTCGTCCAATCGATGAAAAGGGGAATAGAATACAAATCAAGGAGATTAGACAAGGATCATGCCGAACTTTGGCAGAAATGCAACCAATAATCGACAAGCATCGTATTGTAGGTGTGAAACATGTTACGATAAGACAAAACATGTTGAAAAAGTGCTAAGCAGGTATTGAGATATACACTCGATTCATCCTATGAATGACAGGTGATGACGATATGATAATGGACCAAAAGGAGCGGGATACATGAAGCTTATGCAACGATGGCATCGGCCGATGCAGCTGTTGATGCTGCTGCCTCTCGTGCTTGTGATCAGTCTTGGCTCCCCTTCTAGTGCTGAAGCTGGATGGTGGGATTGGTTAACAGGCATAAAGCAAATTCCTTCCGAATTTGACGAGCTAAAAAGCAAGTATGACCAGATGGAGCAGTCTTTCCAGGAAACGCAGGAAAAGTATAAAGAGATGACGGACAAGTTCCGCTCAGAGACCGATATGCTTAGGGCTCAGAATGATCAGCTCTTAGAGCAGAATTCGGAGCTGAAAAAGTACAATCAAGAAATGACCGACAGGCTGCTGCTATTAGAGCAGCGGGATCAAGCTCAGCGGCAGCAGACGAAGCGAATCGTCACGGTTGTGATGGTCGCGATTGGGCTGCTGGTGCTGTACTTTGTTCTTACACGGGTCCTGCGTGTACTGGTATGGGAACGCAGACGCTTATAACGAATGACAGCAGTCCAACGATTACAAGAATCGGAAATAAGGCTGCAAATAGAGGAGGTGGAAGGTCATGCACATTGTTAGTGACCAGCCGACCGCGCTTTCCCAGGCGGTGACGGTACAGCTTGAGCCTGAGGAGGCGGTATATGTGCTGCATCCGCAGCAAATTATTAGCTTTCAAGGGCAATCCGAACAGCGCGAAGATCGCTTTATGGATATCGCGGGCATGTATCGGAAGCGAAAATTTATTCAGTCCAAGATTACAGGACCTTCCTCCTTTTTGATTGGGCTGCCAGCGGGATTCTGCATTCAGATGATCCCAATCACCGAGGGGAGCGATCTGCTGTTTGAATGGAAGCACATCCTGTTCTATACCGAAGGCATGAAGGTGGAGCGTCGAATCCAAACCTTTAAGAATGCAGTGATTACCCGCGAATTGGTTAAAATGAAATTCAGTTCGCATGATGGTGTCCTTGGCATTGTATCGAACGGACCTTTGTATATGATGGAGCTTGATCCTGACAGACCGACCTTTGTGGATGTGGGCTGCTTGGTTGCTTACCCAGAGAATGCCACGCTGAAGCCGCGTGTATACGGCAATACGCTGGCGAGCCAATACATGAATTATCATTGGGAAATGACTGGCAGAGGGTATGTTCTGCTTCAGACGGGCAAGAGTGATGCGCAATTCGCGAAGGATATAGAAGGGGACGGCATCGTGAAGCGAGTGCTGCGAGAGGTTATTCCGTTTGGCAGTGTAATTA
This sequence comes from Paenibacillus sp. 1001270B_150601_E10, assembly GCF_015558675.1. Lineage (GTDB taxonomy): Bacteria > Bacillota > Bacilli > Paenibacillales > Paenibacillaceae > Paenibacillus_B. Next base: position 172,497 of record NZ_JADMOL010000004.1, read on the forward strand.
TCAAATGACACGCGATGTTTTTAAATATAATTGCAAAAAGCCTGCAGGAGCCGCGTGAGTTCCTACAGGCTTTTTTATGCATTTCGTAAGGCAATAGAATCTTGATGGTTAAAATCCAACTTTCAGAATCGGCTCCATCAGCTCATTGATGACCTGTCTTGCGTCAGAGGTGATATCCGTAATAATCCCGTCTACGCCAAGCGTATAGAAGTGCTGTACGGCATCAGTGGAGTTGACCGTCCATACATAAAGCGGTCTTCCAGCAAGCTTCGCGGAGGCGATGCGGCCTGCATTCACAAAGGATTCTTCAATAACAAAGAAATCCGCACGGAACGAATGAAGCTTCGGTGACAACGTTGCAAAGATGACATACCCGACTTTAAGGTCCGGTGCCATATCCTTAACGTCCTGAACGATATCGTATTCCACGCTCTGAACGATAATGTCCTGCTCTGCTTGGTAACGTCGGACCGTGTCAACGAACGTCTTCACATAGTTCGAATCTTCCTGTCCGTGGATCTTAAGCTCGACATTCAGTTTGATGCGGCCTTGCAGGACCTGAAGCACTTCTTCGAAAGAAGGAACGTGGCCTATGAATCCATTTTCAGATAATGGAATCTTCTGCAGCTCTTCAAGCGTTAGGTCATATACGTTTACGTTGCGTCCAGCGAGTCTCTTCAGATTCGTGTCATGGATGACCGCAAGCTTCCCATCTTTGGTCTGCAGAAGATCGAGCTCAATAAGATCAGCCTCGGCACGAATCGCACCTTCGAACGCCTCCATCGTATTTTCAACACCAGAGCGAATATCGCCTCGATGCGCCATGATGACAAAGTCATCTGGCGGTTCTCCGATCGTGTTCCATACGGTTGTGATACCCCAGCTAATGGCGATCAGGACTGCGAGCAGAAAGGTAACGAGCTTGCTGCGGTTGCGCTTCACGAACAGCTGCGTTCTAGCCCCGCGCAATGACGAGTGGCGATCAAGCTTCCGCAGGCTGGGATCAATATCATTCGGATCGCTGTAGCGGCGATACAAGCACGTAATAAAGGAAATGAACAAAGGCGTAAAGAGCAGGGACAGCCCGTAGAGCCCGACACTCACAAGCGTGCTGAGCAAGAAGCCAGTCCATACTTCGCTAAGGCTCTCATACGCAAAGAAGAGCACAATGCCAAAGATCATTCCGACAATGATAAGTCCAGCAATTACGGTCAGCAGGAACCACTCAATCATGACTTTGATTAAGCTCCATTTGCTTCGCCAGAATAGACGGGCGCTCTTTTTCATTGCTGGCCAGAATCGTTCAGACTTCTCCAATACGAGAATCGGAAGCGCATAGATGCTGACCAGATTCAAGATGAAAATGACGAAACCGACGGCAGATAGCAGAGCAATGCCTGAGCCCGTCTTCATAAGCTCGCCTGTTATAAAGTTGGGTATCTGAATCCCAGGAAGCAAGGACGCGCCAAAGCCTACATCAAGCAGCGGGAACAGAAGCAGCAAGTATAGAATCGTGCCTAACGTACCGAATCTCCATACTCTAGGTAATCGAATAAGCACCTGCTGAAGTACGGCCCGTATTCTTGCCGTCTTGCCTAATGCGCCGTAGTAGGCGATGTAGATTAAGACTGCAAATTCAGTATAAATGAGCAAGAATGCGATAGGTGCCATAACGACAATGCTGATCAGTCCGTATCGGCTAAAGACGAAACGCAGCAGATCGAAATTCGCAATCGCGTTAAAATCTCCCCAATCTAATATTTTGTTGAATAGAACAGATAATACAGGTAGAAAAACGACGATCGTCAATAGTTTGTAGACGAGTTCGAATATAAGAAATGGCTGGAGGGCATGCTTCCATAGCGCAATCATCTCTCGCGTGAATTTGAAGCGAAACAGCTTCCTCCATTGATTGAGTTTCCGCATCGTGTAATAGTCCCTTTATTGATGAAATGTTAACAAAACCTTTTTCCATTATAAATCAAGAGAGGGGCAGTTCCAAAATGAATGCCGAAAAGTCTAAGGAATGGAGCATGAAGAGATTGACAAAGCATGATTACCGCAATATACTTACTTACATAAAGTAATTAATTATAATAAAAATAGTTTATTTGATGATTGTAGATTTATCATAGGACATGTAATAAGCAGAGGAGGCAAATAGCCATGAGTCAAGCCATTCATCCAAAAACCGCAATCGGTCATGTTCATCTAATCGTGAATCAACTGGAAAACATGGTGGATTTTTATACCAACATAATCGGATTTGAAGTAATCAAGCGAGAAGAGCAAAAGGTTTTTCTAGGAACTGCTCTTAAGGAGGTGCTCCTAGTGCTGGAGCATCAGCCAACTTATGCGGTGAAGCCTGTACGCACAGTTGGTCTCTACCACTTTGCAATTCTGCTTCCGACTCGAGCGGATCTGGCACGAGCACTCATGCATTTGGCGGAATGGAGAACGCCGATGCAAGGAGCATCAGATCATGGCTTTAGCGAGGCATTGTATCTGGCAGATCCAGAGGGAAATGGAATTGAGATCTATGCGGATCGCCCGCGCGAGCAATGGGAAGGGCGTGTAGACGAGGTTGGCACGACCATTGCGCTGGACATTGAGGATCTGCTTCAATCTGCAGCAGGCAATGAAGAATGGAATGGTTTGCCTGAGGGTACTGTTATCGGCCATATTCATCTGCATATTAGCGATCTGGCGCAAGCAAAAGCCTTCTACGTGGATCAGCTTGGCTTTGAGATTATGACCGTGTATGGCGGTCAAGCACTGTTTGTAGCAGCAGGTGGTTACCATCATCATATCGGGCTTAACACTTGGGCAGGCACCGCAACAGCACCAACGCACAGCACAGGGCTGTATGCTTATGGACTTGTCTTTGACTCCGAAGCAAGTCGTGCAGAAACGCTCAAACAGTGGGAAGCTACTCAAGTCGAGGTGGTTCAAGCAGGTGAGACGTCATTCATTGTCGATCCATGGGGGAACCATATCGAGTTGCTGGTCGGTAAGAAGACGATCTAAGCATGAAAATCACATCATAAAGATAGCGAAGGGGCAGATGATTCTGCCCCTTTGTGTTGTATGTACTTCGATTAGAACTGGTTATAGCTGACAAACTCACGCACCGGTTTGCGGTAGCCTCTTGGACGAATCTTGGATTGATCTTCTTTGCCGATTACGATGAGCATCGCAGGCACATAGTTGTCTGGTACTTGAAGAAGCTTCATCATTTGCCCCCCGTCAAAGCCGATCATCGGGCAGGTGTTCCAGCCTTTATCCTGCGCGATCAGCATGAACTGCATAGCGGACAAACTGGCATTGCGAATGGCTTCATCATACAAGAAGGATTCGCCGCGCTGTTCGTAGAATTCAGTGGTATCCTGGACCATGAGATCGTATTCTTGCTTGGACAGAATGCCAAGATGCTTCATGCCCTCGTATAGTCTCGCAACATCTTGATAAGCATGTTTATTACCAAGGACGAGGATCGCAGCGGAAGCTGATTTAACCTTATACTGCTTGTAGGCTGCCTCATAGACTTGTTCCATCATCTCAGGCTCATTGATGACAACATAGTGCGTATGCTGCAGATTAAAGCAGGATGGAGCAAATTTGACTAGGTTGAACATCTCATCTAATTCTTCGCTGCTGATTTTAATGTCAGGCAAAAATTTGGTTGCGGACCTGCGATTTTTGATGACAGACTCAAGGGTATTCATGATGGATTCTCCTCTTCAATATAATTGCATACATCTTATCATAGTTACTGAGTATAAGTAAGCTAATTAATTCCTTTTAAAAGAGAAAAAATGATGAAATAATGAACAATTATGATAAAAACGTGGGAGGCTATCGACATGAAGACAGAATCGCATCTGGAACGGGCAATCGCATTTATGAAGCGGGGGGCACGACCGCTTGAACGAGCGAGGTACGAATACGAATTTGAGGGTGGAAACAAGGGCTCCGTGCTTCATGCCCTGAAGCAGTATCAGAATGAAGATGAGGGCTTTGGACGCGGGCTTGAGCCGGACATACGGCTTCGTGATTCCTCTGTCATTGCTACGACCGCAGCGCTGCAGATTCTGACCGAATTGAAGCTCGATCCTGAGCATCCCATGATTACAGGCGCTATTCGTTATTTGCTTGATGTGTACAATACGGGCAAGCAGGGATGGGATATCGTTCCTTATCATGTTGATCAAGCTCCTCATGCACCTTGGTGGGAATATCGCGAGATTTACGATGGCTGGGGCAATCCGAATCTTGAGATCGTAGGCTGGCTGTATCATTTTCCTCATGGCCCGCTTGAGTTCAGGGAGAAGATAACCGAGCATGCTGTACAATATCTGCTTGAGCGCTCTCCGCTCAATGATGCTCACGAGCTGTTGTGTGCGCTGCGCATGCTGGAATATGTCCCACAGGAGATTGCTGAACAGGTGACCCCTCAAGTTGATGAGATGGTCACACGTTGTGTGTCCAAGGATCCTGAAAAGTGGAAAGAATACGTGCTCATGCCGCTGCAGGTCGTGAATAACCCTGAAGCTAGATATTACCCACTTCTCAAGGAAAGCATCCGAGATAATATCGAGCATCTGCTGGCTGAACAGCAGGAAGACGGTGCATGGCATCCCGTGTGGAGCTGGGGGCAGCATGAGGAAGAATGGGAGCAGGCAAAAGAAGAGTGGAAGGGTATTCTGACGCTTGATGCGATTCGTTCGCTGAAGAAGTTTGGAACGATGACGAAGGAACATACATAATGACTAATAGATGGAGTGGCTGTGCAGCTTCCCGATAGGGGCGCGTACAGCCTTTTTAACGATATCGGTAGAGGTTTCTTCTATGAAAAAGAGCCCCTTCCTTTCTACATAAGGAGGAAAAGGGGCTTTTGCGCTTAAGGGATTAGGAACGGTTCTCTTAGGACATCTCTTACAGCAGCTTCTCAATATCCTTTGCGATCTTCGCCGGGTTCGTCTGAGGTGCGTAGCGGTCCACGACTTCACCTTGGCGGTTGATGAGAAACTTCGTAAAATTCCATTTCACCTCTGTGCCGAGCAAGCCTTTCTTATGTTCCACGAGGTGCTTGAATAAGGGAGATGCATTATCCCCCTTTACATCGACCTTGGCGAACATAGGGAAGGTTACGCCATAATTCATTTGGCAGAATTGAAGCGTCTCGTCCAGATTATCGAACTCCTGATTCGCGAATTGGTCACAAGGGAAGCCTAGAATCACCAGGCCTTGATCCTTATACTGTTCGTACAACTCCTGCAGTTCCTTGAACTGAGGGGTGAAGCCGCACTTGCTCGCTGTATTGACTACAAGAAGGACTTGTCCTTTGTAGGCTTGAAGGGACTGCAAGTCTCCGCGAGATGTCTTCACCTCGATATCGTAAAGTTGTGTCATGGCTGATTCAGCTCCTCTCTAAGAAAAAAATGGATGATGTGATTGAAGCATAGCACGTCTGATCGCTGTCTTCAATCTAAGGCTCTTCTATAATGAAGCCCGTATGCATGGCGTGTCAGAAGCAACATGAAGTTCATGCTATAATGAAAAGATCAGAACAACGGAGTGAAGCCCATCGTGCACACTCCTGTAGGAAAGGATGTACGAATGAAGTCACTAGTACTGGCGGAAAAGCCGTCTGTTGCACGGGAGATTGCTCGTGTGCTTGGTTGTCGGAATAATCATAAACAATATATAGAAGGTCCTGATTATGTTGTAACGTGGGCGCTTGGCCACTTGGTCGGGCTTGCAGAGCCTGAGGATTATGATAAAAAGTATCAGCAGTGGAAGCTTGAGGACCTTCCGATGATGCCGGAACGAATGAAGCTTACAGTGCTTCGGGAATCGTCTCATCAATTCAAGGCGGTGCAGCATCTGTGCAAGCGGGATGATATCAAGGAGTTGATCATCGCGACGGATGCGGCGCGTGAAGGAGAGCTTCTTGCTCGCTGGATCATGCAAATGGTGAAGTGGAAGAAGCCGTTCCGTCGCCTGTGGATCTCTTCACAGACGGACAAGGCGATTAAGGAAGGCTTTAAAAAGCTGAGACCCGGCTCTGATTTTGATCGTTTATATGAATCTGCTCGCTGCCGGGCAGAGGCGGATTGGCTGATCGGCTTGAATGTCACACGCGCGCTTACATGCAAATTCGAAACGCCATTGTCGGCCGGGCGCGTACAGACTCCAACACTGGGCATGCTGATGACACGCGAGCAGGAGATCAAAAACTTCCGTTCGCAGGAATACGACATGCTGATCGCAGATTGCGGCGGATTCGAGGCGATATGGCGCGGAAAAAATGGCGATGCGAGACAATTCAATCTCGATGATTCGCATGCGCTGATGAAGAAGCTGAGCAGCCAACCTGCTACGGTATCGGAGCTTAAGAAGACGAAGAAGCAGGAGCCTCACCCGCTCGCTTATGACTTGACGGAACTGCAGCGGGATGCGAACCGCAGGTATGGCTTCTCTGCAAAGCAGACGTCCAATGTTCTGCAGCGCTTGTATGAGCAGCATAAGGTGGTCACATATCCGAGAACGGACAGCAGATATTTGTCCTCGGATATGACAGGCACGCTTAAAGAACGCTTGTCTGCGATGGCGGTAGGACCGTATGCGCCACTCGCCAAGCAATTGATGAAGCAGCAGCTCGTCGTTACGAAGCGCATTGTCGATGACAGCAAGGTTACGGATCATCATGCGATTATCCCGACGGATGAGCCGCTTCGTTTGGCGAATCTCTCAACCGACGAGCGCAAGCTGTATGACTTGATTGCTAGACGCTTTCTGGCACTATTCCTGCCAGCTGCTGTCTATGAGCAAGTCGTGCTAACGCTGTCGATTGGCCAAGAAACGTTCACCTCCAAGGGACGTACCATGCTGTCCAATGGCTGGAGACAAGCTTATGATGATTCTTGGCAGGAGGAGGACGACGCTGACAGATCAGCCAATGAGCGCGAGCAGGAGCGCATCCCGCAGCTTGCTGTGAACGATAAAGTCAACGTGAAGCGCATCTATACCCAGCGTGATCGTACAAAGCCTCCTGCGAGATATACTGAAGCCTCGCTTCTGACGCAAATGGAGAAGCACAGCTTAGGCACACCCGCTACGCGAGCGGATATTATTGAGAAGCTGGTAGCAAGCGATACGATTGAGCGAGAGGGAGGGCACCTTAAGCCGACAGGCAAAGGCGTGCAGCTGATCGAGCTCGCCTCGCCAGAACTGCGAACGCCAGAGCTTACGGCGAAGTGGGAGCAGGAGCTTGAGCATATTGCCAAAGGCAAGGGCCGCTCTGGAGAGTTTATGAAGGGCATCCGTCAGATGACCGAGCAGCTCGTAAGCGGGGTGAAGACGAGCGAAGCGACTTATAAGCCGCATAATCTCACGCATAGTCACTGCCCGAACTGCGGGACAAGGCTCTTGGAGAAGAAGACGAAGCGCGGCAAGATTCTCGTTTGCTCCAATAAAGAGTGTGACTACAAGCGCAGCAATGAAAAGCAGCTGTCGAATCGCCGCTGTCCGCAATGCCATAAGAAGATGGAAATCAAAAATGGCAAATCCGGCAAGTATGTACAGTGTCTCTCCTGCAACATCGTAGAGAAGCTTGAGGGCGGAAACGGCCGGTTGAAAAAGCACGAGGAGCGCAAGCTGATCAAGAAATACGAGCAGAAGGAATCGATCGGGTCCAATCTTGGCGATCTCCTGAAAGCGGCGCTTGAGAAGCAGTCCGAGTCGTAATGTGCTAGATTTAGGCGATGATCGGGTATATTTGTTCAGTATCTTTCGTTTATCTTTTGAAAGAACACAATTTTAATATTTTCCAATTCAAGGACAATGAATAGATTGTAACCTACCCGAATAGAGCTTCAAGGAATCGGCGAGACACTCTCAGCCTAGGTTCCTTGAGGCTTTTTTTGGTTAAGAATCTATAGGGTGATTTTGGAGGTTTAACTAAGTTTTGTTGAAATTGTTGTAACATTTCTGTAACGCGAGTATCGTAGATTCATAGTATAGTTATGTCGAAGAATGTACTATGAAGTCAGGATTAGGAAGTGAGTAAATTGGACGGTCGTAACGTACTATCCCGAAGCTCCCGTCATCGGAAGAAAAGAACATTAGGCAAGATGTTTATGCTGCTCATTATGCTGGTAATCATTGGTGTCGGCGCATTTGCAGGTGTGAAAATGCTTCTTAACGGTGATTCATTAGCTTCAGCTTCATCGGTACGCGAAGACTTTGTGGTTACCGAAGTTGCCGCTATGGGTTCCGCAGCTAAAGACAAAGCAGCGCCTACCTTGTATAACGGGATGAAGCGTAAGGTCGTATATCTAACTTTTGACGACGGGCCAAATGTGCACACGCCGCAGTTGTTGGATATTTTGAAAAGCAATGACATTAAGGGAACCTTCTTTATGCTCGGTGAGAATGCGAAGGAAAACCCTGAGATCGTGAAACGTATGTACGACGAAGGTCATTATCCAGGTCTTCACAGCATGACTCACGATTATGCCAAATTGTATAAGAGCGGTGGTTCCAAGAACTTTATTGATGAGTTCAAAGAGGCGCAAGGCATTGTGAATGACATTATCGGATATAAGCCAACGTTGATTCGCGCACCTTACGGCAGTGCTCCACAGATCGGCGAGGAATTCAGAGGAGACATTGCGAATGCAGGCTTTAAGATGTGGGACTGGACGATCGATTCTTATGACTGGAAGTATCCAGGCAATCCAGGTGCAATTCTTAGTCAGGTGCAATCGCAACTGACAGAGGATACTGAAGTTGTGCTGATGCATGATCGTGAGCAGACGACTCAAATTCTGCAGCAGGTGATTGATTATATTCGATCCGAAGGCTATGAATTTGAAGTATACAACCCAGATCAGCATTTTGTATGCAATTTTAGACATGATGAACGGCTGTAATGGTTAGGGAGGCAATAGGATGTTTAAGCGTAAGATGATCAGCTCCGTAGCGGCTATTCTCTCCATCATGGTCATACTGGCGGGCTGCGGCACACCAGCAATTGATACGTTTATTGACCATGTAGAGAAGGCATCCGCAGCTGAGACAGAAATTCCAGCGTTGTTCGAGCAGTTGAAGAAGCTGGAAGAGAAGGACCAAGCGCAATATGCTAACATTTTGGAACAAGGACAGAATTCTAATGAGAGTGTGCTCTCGTTAATTGATAGCAGCACGAAGGCTTTGGACGAACGCAAGCAGGCAATGGACAAAGCGAAGCAGCAGTTGGATGAAGCGATGAAGCAGCTTGGAGATATGACGGGCACTGTCAAGGACATCAAGGATGATGCCTTGAAGCAGCAGGCACAAGATGTGCTGGGGGCATACAATGGTCGCTATGAAGCATTCCAGCAGCTGTATAAGAGCTATGACGAATGGGTGAAAGCAGAGCAAGCCGTCTATGAGCAGTTGAAGTCATCCGATACGAAGCTGAAAGATATTCAAGAAGTGATTGCGGCTCGCAATAAGGCCTTTAAGCAGGCAGAGCAGTTTAAGGAACAGTTTAATGGTTACACAGAGCAATTCAACATGAAGAAGCAGGCGCTTTATACTGCAGCGGGTGTTCAGCAGAAAGGTTAATCGCGACCTACTGTAAAAGAATAAATGGATTTATCTATCATTTTTCATAATAAATACGGCACGATCAACATGAGGCTCTCTCGTCAATCGAGAGGGCTTTTTTATATGATCGATGTGAATGTAGCGGATATTCCATTGCCTATGCGATTGGGTGGTATGTGTTCATGATCGCATGGATGTTCCTTGGCTTGGAGATCAGACTGAGGGGAGCTGTGTTTATTCCATCATCTCATTTGATAGATGTAGAACATGTTAAAAGGCCGATGCTTATGCGTCGGCCTTGGTTGTTGCATGGAATCCTAACTTTGTTGGAGATCCATTCTGTATGCTCTTAAGACTAGTTCCAGGTTCGCGCTACAAAGTCTGCTACGAGTATGAACGCAATATACGAGATAATCGCGGATGCGATATATGTAACTCCAGTCTTCGTCTTCTGCTGAAATAATCGTACAATTCCAAGGCTTACTAGCGGACAAACGATTAACAAAAAGAATAGCACCGTTACAAAAAGCTGCGGGCTGATGCTGCTAATATCAACGTAAGTCAATTGAAACCCACCTTTCGGTTAGCATCCAAATGTTCATATCATGTACCGAATTGGAAGATGAAGCAGAAAAGTGTGATATAAATCATAAAGAATATTATATCGCGTCATTCCATGATCGTGTAGCGCTGTCCATTCCAAAATGTGTCAATTTATCGTCAATTTTATGTCGGGGACGATTACGCTTACATTTACATCTCTCTCAAGGACTTAATGATGCTATAATGGATCGCAGAGTGAATTTATATCCGGTTAATGGTTAGAGGAGGAGCATTTATGCGTTATATGGTAGGCATTGATCTCGGGGGAACCAATATCGTAGCGGGTCTGGTAAATGAGCAATATGAGCTTGTGTTAAAAGTGAAGCAGCCGACAGAAGTTACGAAGGGAAGCGACTACGTACTAAGCAAGATGGCAGCAATGGTAGATGAGCTGCTGGAGCAGGCTAATATTTCACGCCAGGATCTGATTGCAGTTGGAGTAGGCTGCCCAGGCATTCTTGATCCGATTCAGGGTATTGCTATCTTTGCGGCAAACCTGAAATGGGATAACATCGAAGTATCACGCATCCTTGGGGAGAAGGTTGGCGTGCCTGTATTTATAGACAATGATGTTCGCATGTACGTGTACGGAGAGGCGATGAGCGGGGCAGGCAAAGGCGCCGAGGTCGTTCATGGTGTTACGATTGGTACAGGCTTAGCCGCTGCTACGGTCGTGAACGGAGAGTTGTATTATGGCAGCAAATTCATGGCAGGCGAGCTTGGCCATGTTACGATTGAAGGCGAACATACGCCTTGCGGCTGCGGACTGAAAGGTTGTCTTGAAACCGTTGTATCCGCAACAGGGATTGCGCGTCAGGCTCGTGAAGCGCTTGAAGCGGGACGTGAAAGTGTGCTTCGTGAAGTTTATGAAGCAGGCGAGTTAACGGCAGCCCACGTCTCACAGGCCTATGACGAGGGAGATGCACTTGCTCAAGAAATTCTCCATTATACGGGTAAGGTGCTTGGTAAAGGTCTAGCCTATTCGATTACACTATACAGTCCGGATGTTGTCGTGATCGGCGGAGGTTCTGCCCTTGCTGGCGATCGCATTCTGAATACCACTCATGAGACACTCAAAAAAATGGTGTACAGCGGATATATGAACAATGTGACGATTAAGATCGGCGAATTGATTGACGATGGCGGTGTCATTGGCAGTGCGGCATTCGCGAAGAGCCGTGTGGAGAAATTAGAAGCGGTTTCTCAATCATAGCTGGAGCAAGGGATATTGAACATTTGAATCGTATAAGTAGCTGGGGGTGAACAGATGTCGAAGCGCTTGCAATCGGATGATCAAGGTAATTTTTCCGAATCGAATGGCAGCCAGGAGCCTGCTCAGGATATGACTAGCCTTTTGTTAAAGGAACGAATCGTAGCGATCTTCAGAGGCTACACAGGGGATCAAGCAGATGCTTCCGCAGAAGCGTTGATTCGAGGAGGAGTGAAATTAGTAGAAGTAACGATGAACACAGATGGTGCTAGAGACATCCTGTATCGCTGGCGTGAACGGTTTGAAGGAAGAGCTTGGATTGGGGCGGGCACTGTACTGGATGTTGATATGGCGAAGCTCGCTATCGAAAGCGGAGCACAATATCTCATTTCACCCAATCTGGATGAGAATGTCATCTCCTATGCTGGGGAGCTGGGGATTGACGTATGGCCTGGCGTGCTGACTCCAACCGAGATGGTAAGAGCTTGGAAGGCCGGTGCGAAAGCGCTGAAGCTGTTCCCGCTTGGAGCACTTGGTCCTGAGTATATTCGTGAAGTAAGAGGCCCGTTGTCTCATATTCCGATCCTGGCTACAGGCGGAGTAGACCTTAGCAATGTAGATGCATACTGGCAGGCAGGAGCCTCAGCATTTGGCCTTGGATCGAAGCTTGTCCGTGCTGATTGGATAAAGGCAGGGGAGTATGACAAGCTTGAGGAGCATGCTCGACACTGGGTCCGGAAGGTTAACGGGTTGTCCCGTTCTTAAACTGAAAGAATGCAGTCCCCAGATAGAGGAAAGGCAGGTTGCTTCATGCAGCCTGCTTTTTTGTTGTTAGTATGGGCCTGGTCATTTTATTCATTTCTAATTGGAAGTCAATAGGTGCATATTCAATACGAAGGATAAGCACATATATTGCGGTAAGGGGCTTGTTCTGCTTTCTATGAAAGACAGCGTGTTAGGATGTTTTAAGAAAGAACCATTGAACGGAAGCCGGTGAAAAGGGGTGTGATCATGGATATTTACTCAAACAACCCTTAATGCAGGAGACACCATTACCTTGCAATTGTTCGGATTGTTAGGAGCTGCCACTCTTCTCTCCAATAGTGCTGGAGCGGCCCTCACGATTATCCGTCTAAGCTAAAACCTATTCGAGTCGCGAAAATAGCGGCTTTTTTTGTTTTTTAGTCACCGTTATTTACTTTCTAGGCGCATTGGTTACAAAATATTCGATCATCGAATATACATATAACCATGATCCATAATCGATAAAGGTTATAACGGTAAGAGAAGGGGGGAGCCCGGTGATTACGGTAAGTCTTTGCATGATTGTCAAAAATGAAGAGGATACGCTGCCACGCTGCTTGTCATCCGTTAAGGATATCGTTCAGGAAATCATCATTGTGGACACTGGTTCAACAGATAAGACAAAGGAAGTCGCATGCACGTTTACGGACCATGTTGTTGATTTTAAATGGATACATGACTTTGCTGCAGCTCGCAACCATGCTTTCAGTCTCGCTACTCAAGAATACATTCTGTGGTTGGATGCGGATGATGTATTTTGTGAGAAAGACCGGGTGAGGCTTAAGAAATTGCTTTTGAACCTAGATCCTATCTATGATTCAGTCACGATGGAGTATCATCTTGCGTTTGATGAATATGGCAATGTCACGTCACGCAATCGACGCAATCGCCTGGTTAAGCGATCCAATGGGTTCAAGTGGATTGGAAAGGTTCATGAATACTTAGAGGTGTGGGGTTCGATATTCAACAGCGATGTAGCGGTTACGCATGCAAGTGTACGTCACGATCATAATCGCAATATATCGATCTATGAGGAAGCGCTTCGATCAGGGGAATCATTCACACCAAGAGATCTCTACTATTATGCCAATGAATTGAAGGATCATGGGCAGTATCATAAGGCGATCGAGTACTATAATCAATTTTTGAATACGGAAAAAGGCTGGATTGAGGATGTGTTAGCAACCTGCGGTAAGCTGGCAGACTGCTACCATGCCTTGAAGGATGGGGATGGAGAGCTATCCTCGTCCCTTCGTGCACTTCATTATGCAGCACCAAGACCCGATACTTGCTGCCGCCTCGGCTATTACTTCCTGACCAAAGGAGATTATCAATCCGCAATCTTTTGGTACGAGAATGCTGTAAGAACATCTGTCAGCCGAGAGAACCTGGGCTTTGTTAATGTCGCTTGCAGCACATGGCTGCCTCATCTCCAGTTGTGCGTCTGCTATGATCGAGTGGGTCAGCATCAAGCTGCGTATGATCACAATCAAAAAGCCCTCCAATTCCGGCCGAATGACAAGCGAATGCAGCATAACAAGGCCTATCTGGAAGGCCTATTAGGCATTGGGGATTCCGCTGATCCCGCTTCCAATAATCAAAAAGATTCCATGCTTGAGGAACAGGTATGAGTAAACCGAATCCATTCTGTTCACCAGTGTCATCGCTGAAGCGTGTGCTCATTGCAAGTCCGATCCATCAGAAGCCGGAAATATTGGAGCTCTTTCTTAAGTCCCTATCTAGGCTTCAGAGAGAGGGATTAATCTATTCCTATGCGTTTATTGATGATAACCAGGATGCGCGTAGCAAAGTCCTGCTTCAACAATTTCAGGCTTTTACACCTGATGTCATGATTGAAGAGTCTGGGAAGCAGGACGATTATGTACGAAATGAGAAGACACATTATTGGAACGAGGCATTAATCTGGAAGGTAGCCGGCTTTAAAAATAAGCTTATTCAGCAGGCGCTACGGCTTCAAGTGGATTATCTCTTTCTGGTTGATTCCGATCTTCTGCTGCATCCAGGCACGCTGGAGAAACTCATCGAAGCGAAGCGCTCGATTATTTCCGAGATCTTCTGGACGGCCTGGCAGCCGGATGCCATGCAGCAGCCGCAGGTATGGATGTCTAATGAATATATACAGTGGGAGCAAGGTCGCGGAGAGCGGCTTAGCGATGAGGAAACACAGCGCAGATTCCATCAGTTTCTTGAAAAAATGAGGGCTCCAGGCATTTACGAAGTAGGTGGACTCGGAGCGTGCACCTTAATCGCAAGGGAAGCCCTCTTGTCTGGCGTTCATTTTTCCGCGATTAAAAACGTATCCTTCTGGGGTGAGGATCGGCACTTCTGCATTCGTGCCGCAGCTTTAGGATGGCCACTCTATGTGGATACGCACTATCCTGCCTTTCATATTTACCGCGATACAGATCTCGAGGCTGGCAGAGTTTTTCTAGATCAGCATGAGTCAAACATCAAGCTAGAGGAAGAACACGGTCATCAACCCAATCACGAATCGACTGACCTCCATGTGTGCAAGGCTGAATTGGAATCTTCCCCAAGCCCAGCACCGTACGTTCTTCGACACCCCCAGAAGCTGACGCTCAGTATGGTGGTCCGCAATGAAGGGGATCGTTATTTGAGACAGGTGTTAGCCGAGCACCGTCAATATATAGATGCGGCTGTTATTATTGATGATGCGAGTACAGATGATACGGCAGCCATATGTTGGGAGGAGCTAAAAGGGATTCCGGTTCGGTTGATTCAAAATCGGACCTCTCAATTTCACCATGAGGTGGAGTTGAGAAAGCTCCAGTGGAAGGAGACGATTGCTTCTGACCCGGGATGGGTGCTGAATCTGGATGCAGATGAACAGTTCGAGCACAGGTTTTCAAAAGAGGTAAGGGCGCTATTGGATCAATCCACAATCGATCTCTACTGCTTTCGCTTATATGACTTCTGGACACCTACCCAATATCGTGATGATGCATATTGGAAGGCACATCATCTTTACCGTCCTTTTCTCATGCGTCATGTTTATGGGTTTCAAGCGAAGTGGAAGGAGAGCGCTCAGCACTGCGGCCGCTTTCCAGAGAATATATTTGAACTAAGCCACGACCTCTCCCCGATAAGACTAAAGCATTTCGGATGGATGAATCCAGCACATCGTTTGGAGAAATATGAGCGTTACCTCAAGCTTGATCCATCGGGAAGCTATGGCTGGCCTGATCAATATCGTTCGATCATGGACGAGGAACCTCGCTTGATCGATTGGGTCGAATAGGGCAAAAAGGGGTACAATCATGGATAGAGAAGCCTTCTTCCCTTTCTAAGGATAAGGCTTCTTCTTCATGCGGCAGGAATGTCAAGAACTTGCTGTAGTCATGGTGAATCTTTGTAATCTATGATACTACGAGAAGCTTTTCTTTTTCAGAGAGATGATGACCCAGACCATTCTATATAAAGTACCACGATTTAAGGAGGGAGCATTGATGAGCAGCGAATGGCCTTCGTCAATCCAGCTATCGCTTGTCCAACTGAAGACGATGTCTGAGCAGGCTTTGGATGAATTGATCGTATTGCTCATTTTAAGAGGACACGTCCATATTCAGCTCTTGGGAGAGAGCTATCAACTGAAAGCAGATGATGTCATCGTCATTCATCCTTATGAGAGCTTTGCGATGCAAAGCGACAATGAGACGCTTATGCTTAAGCTTACAATCTCCCGCTCCGGAATGGAGCACTATTTGAAGCGTTCATGGAATCCCCGGTTTGCATGCAACTCCACGATTGCTAATGAAGGAGAGCAGGATACCTATCGCATGCTTCGCGAAACGCTGACATATCTCATGCTGGCTTATTATCGTCAGCAGGACAGTCTGCCTTTTGAAATGGGAAAATACATGTTTGAGCTGCTTTCTATCCTCACGACTCATTTTCAAGAAATACAAGATGAGATGGCATTTGAAACAAACGGGATGAAGAATGAACGCATCCTAAGCATTCTTCACGTGGTTGATCAGGAGTATCGCTCACCGCTGTCACTTGAGCAGTTTGCACAGCAGGAATATGTGTCTTTATATCACTTGTCTCGTTTGTTCAAAAAGACGGTTGGCATGACCTTTACGCAATATGTGAACGAGGTTCGCTTGAAAAAGGCGGTTCCAGAACTGCTGCATACGGAGCTTCCCATTCTGAAGGTGGCTATGAATCATGGCTTTGCCAATGTAAAAACGTTCAATAAGTGCTTTAAGGAACGCTACGGCATGACCCCCAGCGAATTTCGAGGCGAGCGGTTGAAGGGAACTGCGGTACAAGAATCACCTCCCATCATGCAGGTATCCTATGAAGTCATTGATCCTTCCGCAGCCATTGATGAACTGTCGAAGTATATGGTGAAAAAGGATTTGAATGATCATACAAATGAGATACGTGAGAAGTTCGAGCTTATGGCTGATAAAGAGGAAGCTGCCGTGCTTGCAAAACCTCGGAAGATTATGAATATTGGACAAGCCTCAGAGCTTTTGGATCAGGAGGTGCGAAGTCAGCTTCAATGTGTACATCATGAGCTCGAGTTCCATTATATTCGAATGATCGGATTCGGCATTGAGCATGAACGGAAGGAAAAGAGCAGCATGCTGATGGAGCGACCGAATAACAATCGAATCTTTGATTATGTCGTGAAACACAACATGAAGCCGATTATTCAATTCAAGGCAGAAGAGGTGCTGGCTTCTCTATCGAGCAAGAATGAGGAAGACACCTTTCTGGATATCGTTCGATACATGCTGAATCGATATGGCAAACGCGAGCTTGAAACGTGGTGCTTCGAGCTCGTGCCGGGGTCCTTGAAGGGGAATGAGACGATTCCATTAGCCTACGAAAAGCTCTATGACGAGTTGAAGTCGCTTCATCCAAGACTCCAAGTCGGAATCCACATTCTATCCTCATTGGACCAGGAGGAGACAGACCGATTCAAGCGCTTTGTGGATTACGCCAAGCGTAGTCAGCGGGTACCGGACTTTGTAACGCTGACCGCTGATCCGTCAGAAGAAGAGGATGCGCGGGACGAAGACGACTTGTTCGAGTATTATCGAAAATACCAGCAGAATCTTGTTCAGCATATGAAGCAGGAATTTGAGCTGGCAGGCGTTGAACAGCCGCGCTGCTTTATTACGGAATGGAACACGCTGGTCGGGCAAGGCGATGTGCTTAGCGGTTCTTTCTTCCGTGCTGCCTTGATTATCGAGACTTTGGCTGATCTGGCGAGCGAGGTTCAGGGCATTGGCTTCTGGCTGAATATAAAGTTAAAGGAGAAGCTGACTAGCGTAAGGCAGGATAGCTGTTTGTCTGTCTTTTTATACGAGAGACTGAAGCGTCCGTTGTTCTTTGTCCTTCACATGTTCGATCGCCTTGGAAGCGAGGTGCTTCATCTGGAGGAGGGCTGTATTTATACCCGAGAGGGAGAGGAGCAGCAGCTGCTGGTTTACAATGCATGCTATATGGATCCTTTTTACTCCATCGATGATTTCTTAACGCGGGTGCGCAATAAGCGAATGGAGGTCTCCTTGTCGGGGCTGCCTGCAAGAAGCTATCAGATGAAGCAGTATCTGTTGGATAAGGATCACGGCGGAATCTATCATGAGTGGATCCGGCTTGGTGCGCCAAGAGAGCTGGATGCTGAGATGCTGACTTATTTGGAGCGTAAAATTCTCCCAGAGGTTCGGACGGAGCGCAGATTCCTGCCAGACGACTTGAACTTGCAGGCAAGTCTTACGATGAATGCATGCAAGCTCTATGTGATTCAGCCATTGCTATGATACGGACTGTAGATAAGATACAACCGCAAAAATAGCAGGTTGTTTTTTGCTTCAAATCTAAGATGTGCACGACAAGGTTATAAATCGCCCTTTATTGCAGCAAATTGCGGCAAGTCAACAGGGGCGATTTTTTTTATGATATAACTGTAAGCGTTTTCTAATATGTCCTGACGGAGGGAATTAACATGACAAACTGGAGAGAGCAAATACCGACGGAGGAAGTCATCCAATGGCGCAGACATTTTCATCAACATCCGGAGCTATCCTTTGAAGAGATAGAGACGTCCAATTATATTTACGACGTTCTAAGTACGTTTCCGAATCTTGAGTTATCGCGGCCAACCACGAACAGTGTAATTGCGAAGCTGACAGGCAGTGCACCAGGCAAGACGATTGCGCTTCGAGCAGATATCGATGCCCTTCCGATTGAGGAGGAGGCAGATGTCGATTTCAAATCGAAGAAGCCCGGTATTATGCATGCTTGTGGACATGATACTCACGCTGCGATGCTGCTAGGCGCTGCCAAAGTGCTTTCAGGCATGAAGGATCAACTATCAGGCGTCATCAAGTTTATCTTCCAGCCTGCTGAAGAGGTGCCGCCAGGCGGCGCGAAAGCTATTGTGGACGCAGGCGTGCTCGACGACGTGGACTACGTGTTTGGCATTCATATCTTCCCTAAGCTGCCGGCAGGAATGATCGGCACCAATGTTGGCGCGATGACTGCAGCCCAAGATATCTTTGAGCTTAAGATTCAAGGCAAGGGCTCTCATGGCTCTACACCAGAGCTGTCCATTGACCCGATTACAATCGGCGCAGAAATCGTAACCAATCTGAACAACATCGTTTCAAGACATGTATCTGCACTGGACAATGCGGTGCTTTCGATCGGTCAGTTCACAGCTGGAGAAGTATTCAACGTGATTCCAGATACCGCAACCCTCAAGGGAACAGTTCGCACAACGAATGCCGAAACACGCAAGTTGATGAAGAAGCGCATTCACGAAGTCATTGATCATATCGTAAAGGCTTATAACGGAACCTACGAGCTTCATTATCTAGATGGATACAGCGCAGTCGTGAACCATGAGGTAGCGACCGACATTGTCCGCCAAGCAGCAGATAAGATCGTAGGCGAGCAGCAATTTACTTGTCCAAAAATGATGGGCAGCGAGGACTTCGCAGCCTACACCGATGTCACAAAAGGTTCCTTCTTTGTTTTAGGCGGCGGTACAGAAGAGGAAGGCTGTGGCTACATGAACCACCATCCCAAGTTCAAGATCAATGAGGACGCGCTCGCTGTTGGCATGCAAATGCATGTTCAGATCGCGCTAGATGTACTTGGCAAGAAATAGTCCTACTCACTATGGAGCAGTCAATGGAAGGTTAGATCCTCCTTTTGTTGACGCTCCCTCATAACAGGAGGTCAGCAATGGATAAGCCTAAAAACAAAAATCCTTATCTGTTAATCTTTGCTCTAATGGCCGGTTATTCCATGATTTATATGGATAAGAACATGGTATCTACGGCAATTATTCCGCTAGCAGATGAATTTAGCCTTACGAATTCGCAAACGGGACTTATTATGAGTTTATTCTTCCTTGGTTACTCGATTATGCAGATTCCAAGCGGATGGCTTGCGGATAAGTTCGGAGCCAAGAAGGTGCTGATGACATCGCTTGCGCTTGTTTCTATCTTCTCCTTCTTCTTCGGAATGGGAGCCAGCTTAATCGCCTTTGTAGCCATTCGATTCTTTGCTGGTGTTGGACATGCGGGTTATCCGCCAAGCTGCTCGAAGACGATTGCAGATCATTTTCCAAAAGAAAAAAGAACGTTCGTGCAGTCTCTTATTCTTTCAACGTCCGGCATTGGCGGAATCCTGGCATTCACTCTTGGAGCTCAGCTAATCGCAAACGATTGGAAGCTTGGTTACTATGTGCTTGGCGTATTGTTTGCCGTAGCGATGGTATGTGTATTCCTGTTCGTTCCTAAGGATTATAAAACACCGGCTCAGCTTAACCATGACGCACCGAAGATCAAGTTTTCTGAAATTGCAACGAATCGTGACGTGCTTATTTTGTTTGTGGCGATGCTGCTGCTTAACTTCCTGTTATACGGCAACATTTCATGGCTTCCAACGTATTTGAAGAGCCAGTTCGGAATTGGAATTAGTCAAGTTGGTACGATCCTTGCCATCAATGCTGTTTGTACGACTGTGGCGACCATGATCGTGGGTGGACTATTGTCAAAATGGTTCCTTGGCAAAGAGAAAGCATTTGTCATCTCAACCGCGATCATTGTATCGCTCTTGCTAGTCGGCTTTATCTTCTCCACCCATCTGATCGCATCTTCGATTCTGTTGATTCTGATCAGCATGGTATCGGTCGGAACCTTCACGGCTATCTTTACGTGGCCGCATAAATTGTTCGATCAATCCATTATTGGGTCCTCGATCGGCATAATCAATACGGGCGGTACCATCGGCGGCTTCCTTGCTCCAATGATCTTGGGTGCTTTGATTGACAAGAGCGGCGGCTCCTTCGGTTCAGCCTTTGCCTTTATGGCGATTGCCGTATTGTTGTGCGGACTCACAACGCTGCTGCTTCGTACACGCAAGCCAGCGGCATAACGTTAACTAAACATGTTTCAAAATCATTCAGGATATGAAGTGAGCGCATTGCTCCTGATGATGGATAAAGGAGTTCAGACATGAAATACCGCAGTGTATATGACATTATTGGACCTATTATGGTAGGCCCTTCAAGCTCACACACAGCTGGAGCGGCGTCCATCGGTCGACTTGCAAGAAGCATCTTTGGAAGACAGCCCTCTCACGTTGAACTTATGCTATATGGTTCCTTTGCGGAGACGTATAAGGGGCATGCGACAGATGTGGCCTTGATTGCAGGTTTGCTTGGGTATGAGACGGATGACCCACGTCTGCCGGAATCGCCACGATATGCGGAAGAAGCAGGTGTAGAGGTGGTGATCACGACCATGGAGGCCGTTCCAGATCACCCCAATACGGCACGCATCCGAATGAGAGATGAGCAGGAGAAGATGGAGGTTGTCGGCATCTCGATTGGTGGCGGCAAAGTGGAAATCACAGAGCTCAATGGATTTGAGCTTCAGCTTTCTGGTCATCATCCTGCGATTCTCATCGTCAATCATGACCGCTACGGCGTGGTTGCCAATGTGACAAGCATCTTGAGCAAGGAGCAGGTCAACATTGCGAACATGAAGGTATCAAGACGAGAAAAGGGTGAGCTTGCCCTTATGGTCATCGAGATCGACGAGCGTCTTGACGGCCGCATCCTGGAGGAGATTCGAGCGTTGTCAGGCGTCAATCGCGTCTTGTCTATGGAGGACTAAAAATAAGAAAGAATAGCAGCCGTTCCTGTGTAAAGATGTCAGCATAAGGGAGCGGTTGCATGCATGAAGAAAGAGGGCATGACAATGTTTCGTAATGTAGCAGAACTAGTTGCGTTGGCTGAGGAGCAGAATGGCTCGATTGCGGAGATCATGGTTAAGCAAGAAACGAAGGTGTCAGGCAGAACAAGAGAACAGGTTCGTGACCAGATGGGCCGCAATCTGGACGTGATGGAGCAGGCGGTAGAGCGAGGCTTAAGCGGCGTTAAGTCGCATTCCGGATTGACGGGCGGAGATGCGGTCAAGCTTCACGCCTATATCTCATCAGGTCAGGGCTTAAGCGGATTTACGATCTTGGATGCAGTCAGCAAGGCAGTTGCCACCAATGAAGTAAACGCAGCAATGGGCTTAATCTGTGCAACACCTACAGCGGGTTCTGCTGGTGTTGTGCCCGGAACGCTCTTTGCTTTGCGCGATAAGCTGAATCCTACAAGAGAGCAAATGATTGACTTTTTGTTCACCTCAGGTGCATTCGGCATGGTTGTGGCTAACAATGCGTCCATCAGCGGCGCAGCAGGCGGCTGCCAGGCTGAGGTAGGCTCTGCGGCAGGCATGGCAGCCGCTTCTATCGTGCAGCTTGCAGGCGGCTCACCAGCTCAAGCTGCACATGGCATGGCCATTGCACTGAAGAACCTGCTCGGGCTTGTTTGCGATCCCGTAGCAGGACTTGTTGAGGTCCCCTGCGTAAAGCGCAATGCCATGGGAGCAGCGGTGGCGATGGTCGCGGCCGATATGGCCTTGGCTGGCGTCACAAGCAAGATCCCTTGCGACGAGGTGATCGAAGCCATGTTCAAGATCGGGCTATCGATGCCATCCGCACTTCGTGAGACGGCGCTTGGCGGGCTCGCGGATACGCCAACCGGCAGAAGATTGAAGCAGGAAATATTCGGGGCTGCTCAAAAGGATAAGAAAGAGCAGTAAGGATGTGCTTTTCTCTTGAGGAAGCAAACTTACCCTAACAAAAGCGATAACGATAGATCAAAACAAAACGACACATGCCCAAGCTGTATGAGCAGCAGGACAGGTGTCGTTTTGCTGAAGAGGGGTTCTTTACATCTTATGAAAACAAGATTCGAGAGATGTCTTCATAGGAATGAGCTTCATGATGCGGCTCATGTTGGCTTTCTCTTGCTGCGAAGCGATGATTGAACCAGATCATGCGCCAACCTGCACCTAATGCGCCGATTACATCATTGCGCCACGAATCCCCTATATAGACAGCCTGCTCAAGATCCACCCCGGTCTCCTGCAAGGCATGCTGGAAGATGCGAGGATCGGGCTTGTCCCAGCCAACCCTTCCTGTGATATAGATGTGCTCTTTGGGGACAAGCTTGTCAAGGGCAAGCGCCCCAAGCTTCTTCACTTGGTGCGCTTCGGCCCCGTTCGTAATAATGCCAACGGCATAGCCATCTTGCTGCAGTCTGAGGATCGTCTCGCGAGCGCCATCGAACAACGCAATATCATATTGGCGATCGACATAATCCTGCTGCAGCCGCGCGGCTTCTTCCATGGACACTTGAATGCCGAATTCCTGCAGCATCAGCACAAAGCGCTGTACTCTCATCTCACGCTGGCCTTCCACGTTATGTGCCGCAAAGGCATTCTCCTGCATAGCAGCGAGGTGATCGCTGTAGTAGCGGAAGCGTTGGTAAGCCTTACGATGGTCAAATGCATCAGGAAGCCGAAGCTGGCTCGTTAACGTGTCCTTCAAAGGGGTTAAATGATCATACAACGTATCGTCCAGGTCAAAAAAGACACCTGCACAAGCTGTTCTCTCCGTCATATCCATGCCTCTTTTCTATCTTAGAACGGTGTTTGCATGTATCAGTAAATGCAATAATTTCGTATGTTTCTTTCTTTACGTTACCCTAAGCATGCGTTTTCAAGCAACCACCAAGTTCATGCAGGAATGCTGCGCATCAGTCCACAAGGGGGAAGACCATGCACGGTTTTATGAGGATTCAAAATTTTCTTTAGTCATTTCCTGTGGGCATTCGCCACAAATCCTGTCCAAGACCAGCATCATGCAGATTGCTAGGCTGGGGGACTTTGGATAACCGAATCACGCCCTGACACTCCATGTCGAGTGTGCGCGAATGGGCGGTTTTTGCGAATGTGAAGCTGCCCCCATAACTAGACAGTCTTCTTCGAATCGTTGTGATACGATTACGATCACCACATAAGCGGGTACTTGTCCTTAACGGGAGGTGATCAAGGATGAAGGATAGCAACCAACCGGAAACCTATATGCTGCAAAGACCACAATATCGTTCACCACTGTCAAGACGATCGACCAAGAAGGTGCAGAAGAAACGCGTTCAAGGACTCATGGTACGCTGGGTGCTTGCAGTAACCATATGCAGTGTAGCCATGACTCAGGCGGTGCACTGGTCGACAGTAGAAGCGGAGTCCTCCAAGAGAATGTTTCAAAGCGAGAGCCGCATGAGACAATATGTAACGGAGCAGCTGGCTCAGCGTGAAAGCATGTTTACCTTTGAATACGAAGGTGATACTAATACGCTAACAAAGCTGCTTAGCGCAGTCATGGACCAATCCTTGCGTTCAGATCCATTTATTCGATATAACGTAAGCCGCTATTCCTTTCATTGGAAGGGGACAGAGACGGCGGCGCTTATTACTGTGTACGTCAACTATCGGGAGACGCTTGAGCAAAGCCGGTTCGTAAGAAGTGAAGCCAAACGTATCGTGAAGAGAATCATCCATGATCAGCAAAGCGACTATGAGAAGATTAAAACGCTGCATGACTATGTTGTGAAGAATGTTGCTTATGATGAGAGCATGAAGCATTTAACCGCCTATGAGGCGCTGACGGTGAAGCAGACCGTATGTCAAGGCTATGCGCTGCTCCTGCAGGCCTTGCTTGAGGAAGCAGGGATTCCTTCAATGATTGTGGAGGGAGAAGCGGGCGGAACGCTGCATGCTTGGAATATGGTACAGCTTGGTGGAAAGTGGTATCATGTGGACGCCACATGGGATGATCCCGTTCCGGATAAAAAGAATCAAGTCCGATATACGTACTTCCTCCTGTCCGATAAGGAAATAGCGGAAGACCATACGTGGGATTCCTTGAAGACGCCGATTGCAGACCACCTATATTTGAGTACACACGGAGGATAAGCAAAACGAAATCCCCTATACATGCTCAAGTCTTGAGGATGGAGGGGATTTATTGTTTTATGGAACATGTCGGCTTCGCGAAATCTCCTTCTTTTGTGAAAATAGGTGTTGTACTTTCGATGCGCTTCAAGTACGATGAGGGTAATTGCAAGTTGATCTTTCAACGCCATTTGTAAGCGCTACCTTATTGGGCGTGATGAGAGCTGAGGAATTGTTTGGAGCAGTAGGATGAGAGGCCTTACGAGAACAGACCAGAAGCACTACATCTGATGGTGCTGAGACCAGTCTGCTAATCATGTTCGAACATGAAGTCTCCTTTGCTGCTATCTGCTATTTCGAAAGTTCAGTCATCCTAAAAAGGTTAGCGATAACATTGCGAAAGATCCAAACATCTTCTAAAAGGAGTGTTGGCCATGACAACATCCACTAAGTCCATTAAACCAACAGCAAGGCAGCTTGAATATCAAGACCTGGAATTCGGTTTATTTCTTCATTTCGGCTTGCGCACGTATTATGAAGGCTACCGCGACTTTGATGATCGCTCCATGAATCCTGCAACCTTCAATCCAACGGGCTTGGATTGTGAGCAATGGATCAGAACGGCGAAGGAAGCAGGAATGACCTATGCAGTGCTGACAGCGAAGCACCATGACGGCTTCTCGAACTGGCCAACGAAGTACTCTAACTTCTCCGTATCTTCCGCTGAATGGAAGAATGGTGAGGGAGATGTTGTTCGTGAATTTACGGATGCATGTCGGAAGTATGGGCTGAAGGCGGGACTATATTATTCTCCGTTTGATGGCTCTGCTGATTTTTACAATCAAGATGAAAAAGCCTATGATGATTACTTCGTCAATCAAATTCATGAGCTGCTTGGCAATTACGGCGATATTGATATTTTGTGGTTTGACGGATGCGGATCAGAAGGCCATGAATACGACTGGCCTCGAATCATTCGTGAGATTCGCAAGCTTCAGCCCAATATCCTCATTTTCAATATGGGAGATCCGAATTTCCGCTGGGTAGGCAATGAGGATGGTCTGGCTCCGATCCCATGCTGGAATGTCGTTGACTCTACTGATTTTTCCATTTTGACAGATGAAAAGGATCAGCTTGGCGAGCATATGTGGCTGCCTGCTGAATGCGATGTTCAGCTTCGCTCGAATTGGTTTTATAGTGAGAGTGACCAGTCGATTAAAAGCGTAGATCAGCTTATGGGACTGTATTATTTATCCGTAGGACGCGGTGCCAATCTGCTGCTTAATATCGGTCCAGATCGGGAAGGCCTGCTGCCTAAAGAGGATGCCGACCGTCTATTAGAATTCGGAGAAGAGATCAGACGCCGCTTCGAGCAGCCGCTTGATGTAGTAGAATCCTGCGAGATTCAGGATGAACGCTATGTGTACAGTATGCCGTCCGCCAAACTTATTGATCATATTATTCTGGAGGAAGATCTGACAGAGGGCGAAGCGGTGAGACACTTCTCGATCACCATCGTAACGGAGAAATCCCATCAGCGTGTGCGTCTCTATGAAGGACGCAACATTGGGCATAAAGCCATTATTCGTCTACCTGCTGTGAAGGTAAGAGGCATTGAGATAGACTTCTTAGAGACAGACGGCGAGCCGAAGCTCAAGCGGATGTCGCTTATTTATGCCGGCTAAAAGTGGCGGCGAGCTAGGCTGAAAGAATTGGCTGTTCGTGATTTTGAATGGCAGCGTGCTGCTGAGTGAGGCTGAATTTTATTTTTGCAACAAGGATTGAAGCAGCAGATATCAGCTATTCTTTCATGTCCTAATTGAACACCATGATTCACATTCATCTACGTTTACCTTATCATGATCTGCTGCGCAGTTGGTCGCATGTAAGTTGATTACGAGAGGATGT
Organism: Paenibacillus sp. 1001270B_150601_E10; assembly: GCF_015558675.1. GTDB lineage: Bacteria > Bacillota > Bacilli > Paenibacillales > Paenibacillaceae > Paenibacillus_B. The sequence goes on from NZ_JADMOL010000004.1 coordinate 198,975, forward strand.
TGAACCTTGGAACATAGGCTCTGGTATACAAAGCCGGCGGGGAATTGGGTGCAAGCCCTCCCTGTCGGCAATGGTCGATTCGGCGGGATGATCTTTGGAGGGATCCAAGAGGAACGTCTCCAATTAAACGAGGATTCTCTTTGGTATGGAGGGCCGAAGAAACGAGAGAGCCCAGATTCCATCGCTTCTCTGGAAATCATTCGACAGCTATTGTTTGAGGGCAAGCCTGCGGAGGCAGAACGGCTTGCTCTGTTATCGATGACTTCCTTGCCTCAGCATTTCAATACGTACCAGCCGCTTGGAGATGTCATTCTCCGATGCCATGGCATGAACAGTGAACCACATGGTTATATGCGCGAGCTTGACCTTTCTACAGGCGTCCATTCTACTGTATTCCAGCTTCACGATACGGTGTATCGCAGAGAATGCTTCGCAAGCGCCCCGGATCAAGCTGTTGTCCTCCGCTTGACAGCATCTTCACCAGGATCGTTAAGCTTGGATGCCTCTTGGAGCAGGCGTCCATTTGAAGATCAGATTGAAGCCATCGGCCAAGATATCTTGATCATGAGTGGACAATGCGGAGCTGATGGAGTACACTATGCAGCTGTCTTGAAGGCAGTCGTAGAAGGTGGACACGTTCGTACAGCGAGCAGCTTCCTATCTATTGACGGTGCAGATGCAGTTACTTTTATTGTGACAGCGGTGACGAGCTTCCGAGAAAGCGATCCTAAGACAGCTTGCCTAGGGCTCGCTGCAAATGCTGCTAGCAAAGCTTACGAGGGCCTTCTTCAAGCGCATGTCGCTGAGCACCATGAGCGGTATCAAAGAGTCAGCCTGGAGCTGTCTTCGAAGCTTAAGTATGCGGATACAGGTTCTGCTGCAAAGCTTGCAGTTTCGCTGCCTACGGATGAACGTCTTGCGAGACTCCGTGAGGGGGAGGAAGATATAGAGCTCCTTGCGCTATTCTTCCAGTATGGACGCTATCTGTTGATGGCAAGCTCAAGGCCCGGCTCTTTGCCTGCGAATTTGCAGGGCATATGGAATGACAGCTATACGCCTCCTTGGCAGTCGGATTATCATCTGAACATTAATCTGCAAATGAATTACTGGCCAGCCGAACTGTGCAATCTTGCGGACTGCCATGAGCCTTTGTTCGATTACATGGAACGATTGGTGGAGAATGGACGCAGAACGGCAGCTAGCATGTATGGCGCACGCGGATTCGTAGCCCACCATGCGTCCGATCTATGGGCGGATACGGCGGTTCAAGGTCTTTATACCTCAGCCGTATTCTGGCCAACGGGCGGCGCATGGCTTGCGCTTCATGCCTGGGAGCATTATCGATTTGGGCAGGATCAGTCTTTCTTAAAAGAGCGGGGCTACCCGATTATGAAGGAAGCTGCGCTGTTCTTCTTGGATTTCCTTGTGGAGGATGGAGAAGGAAGATTGGTCACGGTTCCGTCCTTGTCGCCTGAAAATAAGTATCGGCTGCCAAATGGCAACATCGGCGTGCTCGCCATCGGTCCATCGATGGATTCGCAGATTCTCCATGAGCTGTTCAGCGGCTGCATACAAGCCTGCGAAGCTCTGCAGGTGGATGAAGCATTCAAGGAGCAGGTGATGGAGGCAAGAGATCGTCTTCCTAAGCCTCAGATTGGCCAATATGGACAGATCATGGAGTGGGCAGTTGATTATGAGGAGCCGGAACCTGGGCATCGTCATATCTCCCATCTCTTTGCCTTGCACCCCGGCTCTCAGATTACGAAGCGCCATACGCCGGAGCTTGCTGAGGCTGCGCGTAGAACCTTGGAGCGCAGACTTAGCCATGGCGGCGGCCACACGGGATGGAGCCGCGCTTGGATCATCAATTTCTGGGCAAGATTAGAGGAAGGCAATCTTGCCTATGAGAATGTGCTTGCACTGCTGGAAAAGGCGGTTCATCCGAATCTGTTCGGCGATCATCCTCCGTTCCAGATTGATGCGAACTTCGGCGGAACAGCCGCCATTGCAGAAATGCTGCTTCAATCCCATGCTGGTGAACTGCATCTGCTGCCTGCATTGCCTGAGGCGTGGTCTGCAGGTAAGGTCAAAGGGCTTCGTGCACGTGGAGGCTTCGAGGTGGAGATGGCTTGGGAGAACGGTCAATTGGCTTCAGCTGTGATTGCTTCTTGCTCGGGTCAGCCCTTGGTGATTCGTTGTTCAACACCTCTGCAATGCTTGAAGCATTCTGATGATGGAGAATCAGCCACGAAGAGCGTGCTTGCGAGTATGATCGAATCAGGAGACTCGCTTAATACTGATTCTTCCTCACGAAGCACACACAGAGAGGACGATCAAGATAAGGATACCGCCAGCAAAAGGGCAGCATATGTCCTTTCAGTGGAAGCGGAAGCAGGCTGCACATACACGCTAAGCCCGGTTCCGCTTGCGGCTAGCATACAATCGAGCCATAGATCATGAGGTGGTCTGGCATAGGTTAGCCAATCATCCATCATGAGTTCGCATTTATGAAAAATAAAAAAGGCCGCTGTCTTGGAATGCCAAGCACAGCGGCCTTTTCTCATTTATCTATTAATCAAACTTGCATTCATCAAGCGGAATAATCTTCGTGCGATGTTTGATCTTATAACCCAGCCATACGGCGATAAATATCGGAACGCCCAAGTATGGCATCAGGAAGTTCGCAAGCTGCGGAGTCTCTGCATTCAGCTCTGGCAGCCATTGGCCAAGGACGACGATCAGACAGAGTATAAAGGCAAAGATCGGTCCGAATGGGAACCAGCGAGCTCGATAAGGCAGCTCTTCAATCTTATGTCCTTGCTTCACATAGGCTTTGCGGAAGCGATAATGGCTGATCGCGATGCCGAGCCAAGCAATGAAGCCGCACATGCCGGATGCATTCAGGAGCCAGAAGTACACAACGCCATCTCCGAAGAAGGAAGCCAAGAAGGCGAGCATGCCGATTGCGCTAGTCAAAATCAGCGCGTTAACCGGAACACCTCTCTTGCTGAGCTTACCTAGGAAGCGAGGTGCTTTGCCTTCATTCGCCAGCACCCACAAGATACGCGTGGAGGCGTACATGCCGGAGTTCCCCGCGGACAGCACGGAGCTAAGAATAACGGCATTCATCACAGAAGCGGCAAACGCAATTCCTGCTTTTTCAAAGACAAGGGTAAATGGACTTACACTAATATCCGTAACGTCTCCCTTTAAAAGGTTTGGATCTGTATAAGGGATGAGCATGGCGATAACAAAGATAGCAAAGATATAGAACAACAGAATGCGCCAGAAGATCTGGCGAATAGCCTTCGGTACGCTCTCGCGCGGATTGTCGCTTTCACCTGCGGCGACCCCGATCAATTCCGTGCCTTGGAATGAATAACCCGCTGCCATGAACACACCCAGCAAAGCAAAGAAGCCGCTATGGAATGGCGCGTCGCCAATCGTGAAGTTGTCAAACCCGATAAAGCCCGTATGACTGCTGCTTCCAAGGATGCCGAAGATCATCAGAACTCCGATCACCAAGAAGATGATTACAGTTGTGATCTTAATTAAAGCAAACCAATATTCCGATTCCCCGTAGCCTTTAACGGAGAGGTAATTCAGAAAGAAAATAATGCCTAGGAACAACACACTCCATAGGAAGGAGTTGCTATCTGGGAACCAGTACTTAATGATTAACGTTGCTGCTACAAGCTCGGAAGCAATGGTAATGGCCCAGTTGAACCAGAAGTTCCACCCAAGGGCAAAGCCTAGGGCCGGGTCTACAAATCGAGTGGCGTAGGTACTAAATGATCCCGATTCTGGCATATAGGTTGCCAGTTCGCCGAGGCTTGTCATTAAGAAATAAACCATTATGCCAACAGCAGCGTATGCGAGCAGCGCCCCGCCAGGACCTGCCTGTGCGATCACACCTCCACTGGCTAGAAAGAGACCTGTTCCGATGGATCCGCCTAGGGCGATCATCGTCAAGTGTCTCGTTTTGAGATTGCGCTGAAGCTGACCTTGATTCTCTTGACTCATGATGTCCAGTTCACTCCTTAGTTGTATGAATCTAGTATGAGCTGGAAAGGGAAAGGTTAACAACAAAAAAACCGTACATGCAATAATCTGCGTGAACGGTTCTCTATGCCGTCCCCATCATACCCTTCCAAAAAAGATAGCGCATCATGCAGAAGACGGGTAATCCCTGCATGACAGTGCTGCGCCTTTCGACAACAGCCCCAACCCGTCTGCCGGAAGTGGCATAAGCGGACTTCGGCGGTCGTTCCTTTCATGCTGATTCGATGGCTCTTCCTGCCTCCTCAGCCTTACTTATAACGATCGCGACCTCTACCTCACCATGGAAATATGAATGAGGATTTATTTGCACTATGTAGATGCCAAAGCATCATTGTCTTATTACCTCCCCTAGTATATAGAAGAGCCAAAGAGGGTGCAATATTCATTTTTTGACAACCATAATTGTCCCAGCACGCCTAATCTTTGTGCAACAGGCTTAAGCGTCAGCGCAGATAAGCCTGTTGCACAAAGAAAAATAGGGTGTAAGACCTGATGGTTCATATTACCACAATGTATAAGCGTATATCTTATTCACTCCAATAGGGTTCCTGCCGATAATTGAACAGTTGATATCATACCAAAGACCTATTTTTGTTAAAGATATGGAGATGAAAGGGGCAGATTCATGAAGTTTATGCGCAAGAGCAGAAAGTTGCGTGAATCCTTGAATGCGAAAATGGTGGCCATCATGATGGTGCTGATCATGCTTCCATCCTGGGGCATCATTTATGTTTTCACTGATATTGCGGCTAATCAGACGAAGCATTTGCTTACGGAAAGAACGGAAGTTATGACAGAGTCATTGAATTTCCTTCTTGATGAGACTCATGGTGAGGTCGCTTATATGCTAACAAGCCTTAGCAATAGCATCGATACATTGTCGAAAGAGAATCGAGATCAATTGACGGAGCGATTAAAGCAAACGAAGTCTGATGTAGAGGCCGTCATGGCAGTATTTGCAGTTATTGACGGGAAGACCTATTATAGCGATGACTTGGAAGAAGAGGTGGATGGCACCGGTAGAGCGTGGTACAGGGCTGCCTTGCAGGATGCGGAGAACATCGCTGTATCTCAGCCATATGAGGATCTCATAACCAACCATACGGTCATTACGTTCTCGATGAAGCTTCCTAAGCACGAGGGAGTCGTAGGGATCGACCTGGCGATGGACAAAGTGATTGCAAGCGTAAGCAAGCATCGTTTTGGTGAAGGAGGCTTTGTAAGCCTGATAGACAATGACCAAAAGGTCGTCTCTCATCCTTATTTGGAGACTGGAACTTTGCTTGAGGAGAGCAAGTATGGGCATATGAAAGAAAGTCAGCAAGGAACCTTTTATATCCATGACAATCAATCAGATTTGTTCGTGTCCTACAATAAGCAGAATGCTTTGAATCTCAGTGTGATGGCAGTGATTCCGGAAAATGAGATCACAGGTATTTCAACATACATGCAAAAGCTAGGCCTTCTTTTTGTGGGTATTCTGATTGCTTGTATCTGTTTATGCGCTTGGGTATTCTCAAGACATGTCATTACCCCTATTATGCGTGTTCAGAGGCTAAGTTCCAAAATTGCGGAAGGAGATTTAACGAATAAACTTCCTGTAGAAGCAAAGCGCAACGATGAGGTGGCCAAGATGGTCGGACATATGAATGGCATGGTGGATCAAATGTCAGGCATGCTTCGAAAGCTTCAGGAGTCATCCGCAAGCCTTGCTGCTTCCTCCCAGCAGTTGTCAGCCAATTCGGAGGAGAATGTGGCGTCTATTCAGCAAATGGCGGATTCCATTGGAGAGGTAAATGAACAGACCCAAGCAACCAGCGCTCATATGAACAAGGTTCATGAGATGGCAGAAGCAACGGACCAAGGTCTTCAAGCAGTCGTCAACTTCGTGCAACGCTCGAACAAGAACGCACATCGGATGCATCGCTTTGCCATAGAAGGCGAGGAATCATTAATCAACGTCACGGAGCAGATGGATCAGATCAGATCGCATACGGAAGAAGCCGTGCAGGAAACAGCTCGATTGAACCAGGAGATGAGTCGCGTTCAGAATATGACGGTCTTTATTCAGCAGTTGGCGAAGCAAACACATTTGCTTGCGTTAAATGCGGGGATTGAAGCGGCGCATGCGGGAGAGCACGGCAAGGGATTTGCCGTTGTGGCCGAAGAGGTGCGGAAGCTGGCAGAGGAGACTCAACTTGCAGCAAGCGAGATTACCGGTATTGTAGAGCATATCTATGACTGCTCCTCCTCGGTATCCCAGGCTATGACCAAGAGCAGCAAGTCCGTCAGCAACGGACAGAAGCTTACGGCTGCAACTTCGGAGCGGATTCATGCCATATTCGATGCCATTCAGGGCATGAATCAGCAGCTTGATCAGCTTCAAGCCAATAGTGAGCAGCTGCTTCGCTCGAATCATCATATGGTAGAGGCTTTTCGAGCTTCTATGGATGAGTCCAGCAGGATAACGGAAGAGATGGTGACGCTAGCAGCTATCAGCGAACAGCAAAATGCCTCCATGCAGGAGATCGCCGCCTCCGCGCAGCAACTCGCTTTGATCGCGGAGCATCTGCAGGAAATGACTACTACATACAAGCTTCATGACTAAGTGACTGGATGAAATAAAAAACAGACAGTGCTGAAAAGAAACTTTTCGCACTGTCTGTTTTACATTGAACAGAGAGCGATATCGCTGTACTTTAATTAGGCTCTGTTATTCCCCAGATTGGCGAGAACGTGCCATTTGCTGCCATACGGTGCCCGCGGCCTCTTCGCCAGATTGAATGCGTTCAAGCGCCATGCGGGCTTGGAGCGCAACTTCGAACTCGGTGTCCTGAAGGGCTTTTTCAAGGGCAGGAATCGCAGGCTCATCTCCAACCTCATAAATGAATCTTGCGGCTCTCCAGCGAACAAGCTTGTTCGAATCTGACAAGGCTTCGATCATCGGCTCAAGCGCAGCGGCATTGCCGATATCCGATAACGTATCTCCAGCGGTACGGCGTACGCTTACGGAAGAGTCCTTCAACGCCTCGATCAAGAGTGGCAGCACCTCATCCGTGCCGACTGCACCTAGATCAACGACCACTTGTCTTCTGACTTGGCTTTGTGAGTCGTGCAATAGCTTCTGATACAGCGGAATACGAACTGGCTCTGGCGCAATCTGCTCAAGCGCTGCATAGCGCTTATGCCAATCGGCATCCTGCAGCATCGTTTGGAGTGTATCCTCATCCCACACGATACGTTCTTCAACGAAAGGCTGATCGGCGCTCTTCGCTGCGATAGCTTGCTCAACGAGCGATCTAAGCCGCTGATCATCATAAGTGGCCTCAAGCTCAGCTTCTACCTCGCGGGCGATATCCTTAAGATCACCGTAACGAATGCCATAATCACTTAGCTTGCGCTCTTTGATTAAGGTAGCGCTAGCAACCTCATGTACAGCCTTCGTAAAGCGCTCGGAAAGGCTGATGCGCTCTTCGCTCCCATCAGCTTGTACCCGAATCTGCATCGGAATGCCTCTGAAGTACTGCACATACACCCTTGCTTCACCGAAGCTGTACGTCGGAATATCCTCATTTTGAGAAGAGGCATCCTTCGTCCAGCCAAAGGCTTCTTGAACCTTCGATAAGATCGTTGCCCAGTCCGCGTTAGGCTTGCGGTCTAAGGCGATAAAGTCAGCCGTATGGAAAATGCTTTTGACTCCATCAATGTCCAAGAGCTGCTGGATCAGCACCGGCGCATTCGATCTATGCTCACGAGTATAAGTCCGTCGTACTCCATCAGGAAGCGTTGTATCCAGATGAAGCTTCATGGAGTTGGGACTTGGTGTTGGTTCAATGCGTAATAATTGCAAAGTGTTTCCCCCCTAATCATGCAGCTATCAGTAATTCCCATTTTAACTTAATCGTAAAAAGGACTCAATGAATGGAGCGTTGTCCCATACTTGGAAAAGCACCGCTTAAGCTCCTCTTGATGAGATATCTCCTCTCATTACCCTTATCATAACGCTTGAATCAGGAAAGGGCTATGGTGACAAGCTATACTATCCTTTCAGCACGAAGCGAGCACATGATCATTTACATAAAGCTTCATGAAGAATAAGTAAGGCGCTTTCTTCATGTTTAGTTTGCAGCATTCTGCCGTATAAAGGTAGTAGGGAAGGAGATCACTTTGGTTCTTTTCAGATCAACGGGTATAAGCATGATCACGGCGTCAGAAACAAAAAGTGCCCAGTGGCAAGTCAAGCTGAATCTCGATATACTGAGGGTACGTTTGTAATTTTTTGATCCTTTGCTAAGCTATGATTAGCTTCATTAAAGATAAACATATGGAAGAGCTTCAGGTTGTTGAACGGTGAAGCTTGCAATTGTATCTTATAAAAGAGGAATCTGTAGTAAAGCCATGATTCTAACACAAGCAGCGGCTGTTCGTGAGCAGATGTTAACCATAGAGAAAACGAGGAAAGGCACTCTGTTTGCAGCGGAAAGCTTACTTTACGAAATCTTCAATAATGAAATGTGAATGAGATTTCGCTTCTACATCGAGAATTCTGTACATTCTGCACATTTATATAGGAAAGCTAGGCCTGTTCTACAAAAAGCAATCCAGCACCGTGCAGCGCCTGGAATGCTTATGATCCATAATTCAACCTACAGAGTTGTTCATTCTGTCATTTGGTCCGTGACATGCATAAGAGAAGAGGTGCCGCAATACTATGCTACGTGAAACGTTCCGCAATTTGGATGATGTCTCTACGATTAAGCCGTGGCAGCAATTTCGGCGCTGGCGTAAAGAGCGTCATATTCGATTAAAGCAAAAGGATTATACCTTTGTCGTGCCGCGCGTGGAGCCCGATCTTGAACGATTGTCCACAAATCGAACGGATACGACATATACATGGGTAGGCCACTCTACTTTTTTACTGCAAATGAGTGGATTGAATATCGTTACGGACCCCGTATGGGCCACATCGATGGCGATGGTGAAGCGTTTATCTGATCCGGGCCTTGCTATAAAGGACGTGCCTACAGCGGATTTGATTCTGATCTCGCATTCCCACTATGACCATCTGCATCTGAAATCGCTCCGCATGCTGTATAAGTCGAATACCCTGCTGGTCGTTCCGACTGGCTTGAAAAATAAAATGAAGCGCTTAGGCTTCAAGCAGACGATTGAAATGAAATGGTGGGAGACAAAGCAAATCGGAGATCTTTACTTGACGTTCGTTCCTGCCCAGCATTGGACACGGCGTACGTTAACCGACACGAACCGCTCGCACTGGGGCGGATATGTGCTTGAGAATGAGAAGGCTTATCAAGCTAGACTTGAACGTGAACGACAAGGCGAAAGCAGTAAAGCATCGGGAAACGCCTTAACTGTCGAAAAGTCGGCGAAGCCCGGATTGAAGGTGAACATTCGATCTCTCGCGGATGCGGTTGCGCAGGATAAGAAGGGTGAGGCCGGAGGAGGCGCAGCTCTAAAGCAGCATTCTGCTAGAAAGCCTGGAGCAGAGACGCTGTACTTTGCAGGGGATAGCGGTTATTTCCGTGGCTTCCAATTGATCGGCGAGCGCTTTGATATCGATATTGCGTTTATGCCGATCGGCGCTTACGAGCCGGAATGGTTTATGAGCGCCCAGCATGTTAATCCTGAGCAGGCGCTTCAGGCCTTCATTGATTGCGGGGCGCGCTTTATGATTCCGATGCACTACGGTGCGTTTAAGCTTGCCGATGATACCCCGAAGGAAGCGATGGATCGGCTGATTGCGGAGCAGCAGCGAAGAGAGATTCCTAGCGAGCGCATTCGCTTTGTGATGCTAGGCGAGACGATCGATATGGCAAGCATGCCGAAAGTGGAAATATAAATGTTGCGGCGGAAAGCTTACTTTACGTGGAGTGTTCGTTCCTTAAGCAGAAACTAAAGGACGTTTAGATTCATTCTAGCTGCTGCAAGCAAAGCGAATGCGAGTAAACGACTTTCGACTTTCGTTACATTTACTTCATAATGCTTCTAAAGAAGCCTCCAACACCACGCTGAAAGTGGGATGGAGGCTTTTCGTTTGTTGTATTATCTCTAGCTACTATCGAAAAGATGAAACAATGGCATAGAGATAGCGTGCTTGGCTCCTTGAACTCTAGAACAGAAGGGAGCTCATCTTCCCTTGCGCGATCGATGGCTGCGCTGAATGGCGTTGTAGGCCTTCGAACGCTGTTTAGTGAAACGTTGGTGCTGCTGCCGCACACGTTCGTCCTCACTCCGCTTCATATAAGCGTATTCGCGTTGAAGCTTCATATAGGAGCGGTATCGGGAAGCATCAAGCTCTCCCGCTTCGATGGCTTCAAGAACAGCGCAGCCTGGCTCATGCTGGTGCGTGCAGTCCTGAAAGCGGCAGGATTTGGCATAGCCTTGAATATCCTCAAAGGCATGGTTCATGCCCTGCAGGCCATCATTGTCGCCAAGCGTGACGACACCTACTTCCCGCATGCCGGGCGTATCCAGAAGCAGCGCGCCATTCGGAAGAGGGATTAGTTCACGGTGTGTGGTCGTATGGCGACCTTTACCGTCTCCCTCGCGAATCGCCTGCGTCTCCATATGGGACGTCCCGGTCAGCGCGTTTGCCAGCGTGGACTTTCCTACGCCGGAGGAGCCGACCAGGACGCAGGTCTTGCCTGGCGCGAGCACAGCCTGCAGCTCGCTCATGCCTGCTCCTGTCTGAGCGGAGACGGGGTAGACGCTGCACCCCGGCGCGGCAGACATGGCCTCTGCGGTGAAGGTGGCGACATCCGCCTCGTCCGCCACCTGATCGGCCTTCGTCAGCACGATGACGGGCTCCGCGCCGCTGTCATAAGCAAGCGCCGCATAGCGTTCGAGCCGCCTTGGCTCGAAATCCTGCGTCATCGAGGTGACGAGGAGCGCAAGGTCGACATTGGCTGCGACGACCTGCGCACCACGGCGCGTGCCGGCGACCTTGCGGGCGAACACGCTTCGTCTTGGCAATACGCCGACGATCGTGGCTCGCCCTTCGGATGGCCGTGGCGAAGCGGCCACCCAGTCGCCAACGCAGGGCCAATCGCTTGGCTCAAGCATGCCAGCACGCGCTTGGCCTGAAGGCTCGGCGAGCCATTCGCCGCCGTCGCCGATGACCCGGTACAGGTGCTTGTGGGCAAAGGCCACGCGCACCGGCACCAAGGCATCCCCGAAGCGGCGTTTCACCGCTTCGGGCAGCTCTTGAAGCCACGCGGTCCACATGTCGGACCAGCGTTCATCCCAGCCGAGAGCGGCTAGGTCCATGCCTTTCTCGGCAATGCCTTCTATGGAAGGCTCCTCCTGCTTACCGCGAGGAGCTGCTTCAGCTTGTGCATCCAAGCAGGACGGTATGACGCTGCTTGAATGCGTCAGATTATCGTTAATCTCGGTTCCCTGATCGTCATGCTTAAGACCAAGAGGACCATGATGGTTTTGATTATGGTTGCGGTTGATTGAGTGATCGGTTTGGTGTCATGTCTGAGCTCTCCCTTTTTAACGAGGATAAAAAGTCTTCATGTTCTGCCTTTATGTCCTCTTTATTTGATGGTAATGGTTTATTCCCATGGGAGCAGACATCCGTGTCCTACGAAAGAACGTTACCCGGCTTATTATGAAATCGAATCCATCTCCTTATGAATAGAAGAACATAATTCTGATGAGCTGGGCGCGGAACGGAAGCTCTCCCATCCTTTTGCAAATCGATTTTTCATAAAACATCACTCGCTTCCTTAAAATGAATATAACGAAAGTTTGGCTTGAAACGTGCAGCTATGTCTTCGTTTGATCCCATTATATCGAGCCCGCTTCGGCACTGTATATGGAAAAAACACTTATAATATGCATGCTCCAAATAACTATGCTATAATAATGGCTTGAAACTATTATGTTAAAGGACGGGAATGCCATGATCAGTACAACAGGCGTCACGCTCCGCTATGGCAAGCGCGCGCTGTTCGAGGATGTTAATATCAAGTTCACTCCGGGCAACTGCTACGGTCTGATTGGCGCGAACGGAGCGGGCAAATCTACCTTTTTGAAGATCTTGTCTGGGGAGATTGAGCCAAACAATGGAGATGTGAACATTACGCCTGGAGATCGCCTCTCGGTGTTGAAGCAGGATCATTATGCCTACGACGAACATAAGGTGTTGGATACCGTTATTATGGGTCACCAGCGCTTGTACGATATTATGAAGGAAAAAGATGCACTCTATGCAAAAGCGGACTTCACAGAGGAAGACGGCATGCGTGCAGGGGAGCTTGAAGGGGATTTCGCCGAGCTTAACGGATGGGAAGCAGAAGCGGATGCTGGCGAGCTCTTGATCGGCCTTGGCATTCGTCGTGATCTTCACGAGAAGCAGATGTCTGAGCTGGATGGTAATGAGAAGGTTCGTGTCTTGCTGGCACAAGCGTTGTTTGGAAGTCCGAACATCCTCTTGCTCGATGAGCCTACCAACCACTTGGACCTGGAGTCGATCAACTGGCTGGAGAATTTCTTGATGGATTATGAAGGCACCGTTATTGTGGTATCCCATGACCGTCACTTCTTGAATAAAGTATGTACGCATATTGCGGATATCGACTTCGGTAAGATTCAGCTCTATGCGGGTAACTATGACTTCTGGTATCAATCCAGCCAACTGGCTCAGCAAATGATGAGAGACCAGAACAAGAAGAAGGAAGAGAAGATCAAGGAGCTTCAAGCGTTTATTCAACGCTTTAGCGCGAATGCGTCGAAGTCCAAGCAAGCGACATCTCGTAAGAAGATGCTCGATAAGATCACGCTTGATGACATTCGTCCTTCGAACCGCAAATATCCATTTATCAACTTCAAGCCAGAACGTGAAGCAGGAAAGCAGCTCCTTACGATTGAAGGCTTGTCGAAGACGGTGGATGGCGAGAAGCAATTTGAGAATCTTCACCTTGTCTTGAACAAAGGCGACAAAGTTGCGCTTGTAGGTCCTAACGGTCTTGCCAAGTCAACCTTGATGCAGATCTTGATGGGCGAGCTGGAGCCGGATGCTGGCTCTTACACTTGGGGCGTAACCACGACTCAAGCCTATTTCCCTAGAGACAACTCTGAATATTTTGATGGCGTGGAATTGTCCCTTGTGGACTGGCTGCGTCAATATTCGAAGGACCCCGATGAGACGTTCCTTCGCGGCTTCCTTGGCCGCATGCTGTTCTCCGGTGAGGAGGCGCTTAAGAAGGCAAGCGTATTGTCCGGGGGCGAAAAGGTTCGCTGCATGCTCTCCAAGATGATGATGACAGGAGCCAATGTGCTCTTGCTTGATGAGCCTACGAACCACTTGGATCTCGAATCCATTACCGCGCTCAACAACGGCTTGATCGACTTTGACGGAACGATGATCTTTACGTCCCATGACCATGAGTTCGTACAAACGATCGCGAACCGTATTGTTGAGATTACACCAAACGGCATCATTGATCGCTTAATGACGTTCGATGAATATTTGGAATCCGACGAAGTGAAAGCATTGCGCGCTGAGCTTTACGCGTAAGAAGGAACAGCCGGATTTCGGTACAAGGATTTTACGGCAGATGCTGATCTTACGGATGCATGCTATGTGACATAGCTCATATTGCAGCAGCCATAAGACCGTGCTATAGCAGGCAGACTCTCTAGAAATAAAGAGTCTGCCTGTTTTGTATGTAAGAGTTGTTTTATGTGGCTTCCATGTTCTCAACCGTTGTTCGGAATGGACAGCATGTCTAATGTAGTCATGTAGAGAGACAGCATATTTTTATACAAGGATGCGTAGAAGACTTTATCACGAGGTGTATATTGTTTATTAATGCATTCTCCTACAGCATCGATATGGATAAGAAAGATGCATGCTGCTTAAAGCGTTGATATGTTTTTGCAGCAGTGGTGAAGGACGCTGATCCGGGGAAGGTGCACAAGAAATAGTAAAAATAGGGAAGGGACGCTAACCATCAGAATATGTAAGTATATGAAGATGGATAAGCAGGAAAGGGATAAAAAAACAGCCTCCTATCACATGGTGAATGAACCATGAATGGAGGCCGTTTTGCATTGTCTGGATTATTTCTGCAATTCGTATATATTGTAAAGCTCATCGACCATCAGGTTAGCGGCAAGTACCCCGCCCGCCGTATTGAAGATAGCATCATCAACCTGATAGGCTTTGTTATTCTTCACGGCATTTAGGTTTTGCCACAATGGATCCTTCATAAATTCTTCCGCCTGCTTCGTTCCTTTGTTATCGCCGGTTTCATAAGTGAAATACAGAATGATGTCAGCATCGGCTTCAGGGATACGCTCCTTCGTAATTTCCTCTACGAACGTATCTTTGTAGTTTGTTTGTGGACGAGCAATGCCAATTTGCTTGAAAATGATACCTGTAAATGTATCCGACAAGTAAATCCGCGTCTTGCCACCCATGAATCGAACAACGGATACTTCCTCTTTAAGCTTGTCTCCGGCTTTAGTCCGGAAGTCATCGATTTTCTTATCGAAATTAGCTAGGATTTGATCGCCTTCAGTTTTCTTGCCGAGCGCTTCTGCGTATAAGCTGAAATTGGTTTTCCACTCTCCGCGCAGTGTCTCCGAGAATACGGTTGGGGCTATTGCGCTTAGTTGCTGATAGACCTTTTCCTGGCGCATTTTATTGCCGAGAATCAGGTCAGGCTTTAGACTCGCGATTACTTCAATATTCGGCTGCGATTCTTCACCGAGAACGGTGACGCCTTCCATTTGATCTTTAATATGATTATACCAAGGGTCACCCGTAAATGACTTTACTGCGCCCACTGGCTTGATTCCTAGTGCAAGCAGCGCCTCTGTTCCTTCATTGGTAAGGACCACGATCCGCTTTGGAGTTCCTTTAATCGTTGTTTCTCCCATTGCATGCTTAACGGTATAGGATGCCGCTGTTGAATCTGCGGCCGAAGCAGGGTTATCTGCTGCATTCGAATCTGAAGCCGTTTTGCTACCGCATGCGGTGAGCACAAGAACGATGGCGCTTATTAAGGCAAATATTTTCATAAAATGAGACTTATGTCGTACTGAATGCATGCAAGGATTCCCCCGTCTATGATTGATAATGATTATCATAGGTGATGAGTAGAATGGTGTCAATAAATTATTGATAATGATTTTCAAATTCATTGACAGCGAACATGATGTTTTTTACAATTTAGCTTGATCACATGCAAAATTTTAAATATCGAAGTCAGACGGGGTAGATCACAATGAACAGAGGCGTATTGACGCAACCATACAAAATAACGGGACTCTTCGTCTTGGCAGCTGCCGTTGTTGTGGCGATGATCTGCAGTGTGCTGTTCGGTGTCACGCACATTTCCTTTCAAGATGTGCTTGCATCTTATACAGCATTCAACGGTTCAAATGAGCATTTAATCATTCAAAATACACGCGTGCCCCGGGCGCTTATTGCGGCTTCGGTCGGTGCTGCGCTAGCGGTAGCAGGCGCTTATATGCAAGGGCTTACTCGTAATCCCCTGGCTTCGCCAAGTATACTTGGGGTGAATTCCGGAGCAGCTTTTTTTATTATCGTGTCGTACATGCTGTTCTCGGACATCTCCATGAATGTGCTGGTATGGATTGCATTTTTGGGTGCAGCTGTTGCAGTTATGATTGTCTACTTTCTCGGTTCCCTTGGCAGAGACGGAATGACGCCGATTAAGATTACGCTCGCAGGAGCAGCGATGACGGCGTTTTTCTCTTCTATGACGCAGGGGATTCAATTAACGAGCGGCAAAGCATTTGAGCAGACGCTGTTCTGGCTGGTTGGGTCGGTTGTTGACCGCGACCTGAGCATGCTGACAGCTGTTTTTCCTTATATCGCCATTGGATTGGTGCTGGCGCTGTTCATGGCAGGACAGATGAATGTGCTCAGCATGGGAGAAGATATCGCGATCGGTCTTGGTCAGCGAACAGCTGTCATTAAAGTGATGGCCGTGCTTATTATTCTGCTGCTCGCTGGGGGATCGGTTGCAGTCGCTGGCCCTATTGCCTTCGTAGGCATCATTATTCCTCATATTTCACGTTATTTGGTCGGAACAGATTATAAATGGGTTATTCCCTACAGTATACTGCTTGGCGCACTTCTACTCCTTGCAGCAGATATTGCTTCTCGGTTCATTGTGATGCCGAAGGAAGTGCCGGTTGGTGTCATGACCGCGATCATTGGTATTCCTTTCTTTGTGTATATTGCGCATAAAGGGGTGGATGCCAAATGAAAAAGTTCATCACGGTTCGTGGACCGTTTTATTCTTTTCTGCTAAGCCGGAAAACCTTAAGGGTGAGTGCACTATTGCTTGTAACGCTGCTAGGCGTAATCGTTGTTAGCGTTGGGATGGGCAGTATACGCATTGGCATCATAGATACGATCTTAACCTTATTTGGGCATGCCAAGGATAGCATGCATCAAGTTATTATCTTTGATCTGCGCTTGCCGCGGATCGTCATCGCGATGCTGGTTGGAGCATCCCTTGCTGTATCGGGCGCAATTCTTCAAGGCATGATTAGAAACCCTCTTGCCTCTCCTGATCTTATCGGGATCACAGGCGGAGCAACGCTTGGCGCCGTGCTTTATTTTTATTTCTTTGCTGGAGCGGTCAGCATTCATATGCTGCCAATCGGCGCCGTCATAGGTGCATTCCTATCGACGTTCATTATTTATCTGCTAGCATGGAAAAAAGGAGTATCGCCACTGAAGCTCGTGCTGATCGGAATCGGAATGAATGCGGCATTTACATCCATCACTTATATGCTGTTGATCTCTGCACCGTTTTTGTTGGCGCAGAAGGCGCTGACGTTTATGACTGGGAGTATCTATGGTACATCTTGGCAGAATGATGTGCTGCCGCTGCTGCCTTGGGTACTCATTCTGATACCGGCTGCGCTGCTTTATGCGCGCCACATCAATGTACAAGAGCTAGGCGATGATGTAGCTGCTGGCCTCGGAAGCCCCGTGCAGAAGCATCGGCTTGTGCTGCTGATTCTAGCGGTTAGCCTTGCTGGAGCCGCTGTTGCCATAGGCGGAGCAATCGCCTTTATCGGTCTAATGGCGCCGCATATTGCACGCAAACTCGTCGGACCTGCCTTTGGAGGCGTGCTTCCCGTGTCGGCCTTGATCGGTGCCTTGCTGCTATTAATTGCCGATTTTGTCGGCAGAACGATGTTCACACCGCTCGACATTCCGGCAGGAGTATTCACGGCGATCATCGGGGCGCCTTTCTTTATTTATTTGCTCTATCGTCATCGTAAAGCATAAATCGTGTACAACAAGGGGGTTCGGCCTATGATCGCCATGGAAACAAAGAATTTAAGTCTTGCGTATGGTGATGCGCTTATTTTTGATGAACTGAACTTTGCGATTCCAAGAGGCAAGATTACGGTTTTTGTTGGCAGCAATGGCTGCGGGAAATCTACCCTGCTGCGTTCCTTGGCGCGCTTAATTAAGCCAAAGGG
Organism: Paenibacillus sp. 1001270B_150601_E10; assembly: GCF_015558675.1. GTDB lineage: Bacteria > Bacillota > Bacilli > Paenibacillales > Paenibacillaceae > Paenibacillus_B. The sequence continues at coordinate 216,540 of NZ_JADMOL010000004.1, forward strand.
AGGCTCTGTCCTGCTTGATGGCAGCGAAATGCCGAAGATGTCAACGAAGGAAGTGGCGAGACAGCTAGCCATTCTGCCGCAGGGCCCCGTCGCGCCTGAGGGATTGACAGTATTACAGCTCATTAAGCAGGGACGGTATCCTTATCAATCCTGGCTGCGCCAATGGTCGCAAGAGGATGAGGATATGGTAAGGATGGCATTGGAAGCGACAGGGATGGCGCCGTTCGCAGAGCGGACCGTGGATTCCTTGTCTGGAGGGCAGCGTCAGCGAGCATGGATTGCCCTAACGTTGGCGCAGCGGACAGATACCATCCTGCTGGATGAGCCTACAACCTATTTGGACCTGACGCATCAGGTTGATGTGCTCGATTTGCTCTATGATTTGAACGAACGAGAGCAGCGCACCATAATTATGGTGCTGCATGATATTAACCTCGCATGCCGATATGCGCACCATATGGTCGCGATTAAGGATAACCGTATCTGGGCGGCAGGCAAGCCAGAGGAAATTGTAAACGGCGAGTTTATGTCCACTGTATTCGGCATGGAGTGCGTCATCGCGCAGGACCCGTTGTTCGGCACACCGATGGTGATTCCACACGGGAGAGGGCGCAAGCCTTTTTCAGAATAATTGAGAGCATATATGTGGAGACATATATAGAAAGAACGAAAATGAAAAGCCTGGAGCACTGCTTCAGGTTTTTTTGCATCGATAAAAGCTGCCTCTTATAGCGAGCGCTCCTCTTCGGATGCTCTCAACAGATGCCGTCCCACTAATCTAAAACCTCTACAAGCATTACAACCTATCACCAATCTTTTGATCACGTTATATGCGAGTCGATAGGCTCTGTCTAGGACATCCAATGAGCTCACTTCTTTAAAGTCGAAGATGATTCTGTTTGCAAGCCATTGGTGCATTAGCGCAAATTTTAATAGAGTTTGAATAAAAAAGTAAACATTATAACGTTATATTGACGATGGCGTGGAACGGTGATACGATAAGCCTGAAGTTAAACATTATAATGTTTAAATGTAGTATCGGTACGTGTACAAGAGGATATCTTGGAAAGGTGATACGTCATGAAGGAACGAATAGTATTACGTGAAGTAAAGCGTGTAAATGAAGAAGCGATCGATATTGTTCTGGAGGACGGCGTAATCGTGGAGATTGCGGAGGCGGGGAAAGGCCAAGGCGCTCAGGTGCTCGATTATGCGGGGACTTACGTATCCAGCGGGTGGATCGACTTGCATGTTCATGCTTTTCCCGAGTTTGACCCTTATGGGGACGAGATCGATGAGATTGGTGTCAAGCAGGGCGTGGCCACCATCGTGGATGCAGGCAGCTGTGGAGCCGACAGGATCGGTGATTTAGCTCTCAGCAGTGAGCGCTCGGATACGAACGTGTACGCTTTCTTGAATATCTCACGCATTGGCCTTAAGCGCATCGACGAATTGTCCGATCTGTCTTGGATTGATAAGGAGCAGGTACTCAAGGCGGCAGAGCAGTATAAGGACTTTATTGTTGGCATAAAAGCCCGGATTAGCCGAAGTGTGGTGCTGGACAGCGGCATAGAGCCTCTTAGGATGGCGCGTGACTTTTCAGAGGAGACAAAGCTCCCGGTCATGGTGCATATCGGGTCAGCTCCTCCACAGATTGAAGAGGTCATTCCTTATTTGCAGAAAGATGATGTGATTACCCACTACCTGAATGGCAAAGCCAACAATTTGTTTAATGAGCAAGGTGAGCCTTTGCAGGTGCTGAAAGATGCCGTAGCCCGTGGCGTGCACCTTGATGTAGGGCATGGAACGGCAAGCTTTTCCTTCAAGGTTGCCGATGCGGCGAAGCAGCATCATATCCCGCTTCACACGATCAGCACAGACATTTACCGCGGCAATCGCTTGAATGGCCCTGTGTTCAGCATGGCAAATGTGCTGTCCAAGTTTCTCTATCTGGGATACTCCTTGGAGGAAGTGATCGCAGCGGTGACGACGAATGCGGCGGCATGGCTGAAGAAGCCGGAGCTTGGGCGCATTCAGGTCGGGGATCGCGCGAATCTGACGCTGTTTGATGTGGTGAAGGAAACGATTGAGCTGATCGACTCCGAAGGCGATGTTCGCGTGGGAGATCAACATATTGTAACCAAGGGAGTGTTTGTGAATGGGAAATTCCTTGAATGCTAAGTATGGCTTAAAGCGCGTTATTAATGCCAGTGGCCGCATGAGTATCCTTGGTGTATCTGCGCCAACCGATACCGTCATGGACGCGATGAAACATGGCGGTCAAAACTATGTGGAAATCGCTGATCTCGTTGACAAGGCTGGCGATTACATTGCGAACATTCTCGGTTCCGAGGCCGCTGTCATTGTGAACTCTGCTTCAAGCGGCATTGCTTTGTCGGTTGCTGGCATCGTGACGCAAGGAAACCGAAGACTAAGCGAGCGCCTTCATCAAGAACCGATTGCAAAAAATGAAATCATTATTCTTAAAGGTCATAACGTGCAATACGGAGCTCCGGTCGAAACGATGGTCTACTTGGGCGGGGGCAAGCTTATTGAGGTGGGTTATGCAAACGAAGGAAAGGCTGCGCATATCGAGGATGCCATTTCCGAGAAGACAGCAGCCATTCTATATGTAAAGTCTCATCATGCGGTACAAAAAAATATGATTTCTGTAGAAGAGGCTTGGGATGTAGCGCAGCGCAACCAGGTTCCGCTTATCGTCGATGCTGCAGCGGAGGAGGATCTTCAGAAATACGTGAAGGTGTCCGATCTTGCGATCTACAGCGGATCCAAAGCAATTGAAGGACCGACATCGGGTATCGTTGCCGGCAAGCGCCAGTATATCGAATGGGTAAAGGTTCAATTGCACGGCATCGGCCGCAGCATGAAGGTCGGCAAAGAGTCCTCTTTCGGATTGCTGCAAGCGCTTGACGAGTATATGGTGAAAGTTGATCGCAGCGAGCAGGAGAAAGAGACCCTTCAAGCGTTGATGCCGCTCAATGAAGTAGAAGGCGTGAAGGTGTCCATCGTGCAGGATGAAGCCGGTCGGGCGATCTTCCGTGCGCGCATTCAGATTGATTCGGCATTGGCAGGCACGACAGCCAAAGAAGTTGTTCATGGGCTGCAGCATGGTGATATCGCGATCTATACGCGCGATTACGGTGTAAGACAAGGCTATTTTGACATCGACCCGCGTCCATTGATGGGTGATGATATAGAGGTTATTGCAGATCAAATTCGCAAACTTGTAGGAGGAGTCCAACATGTCTAAATTGGAACAGCGTTTATACAAAGGCCGCGCAGCACTGAATGTGCTTGCAAACAGTGTGGAGAATGCAAAGGAAATATACGAAGCGGCTGAGAGCCATGTGCTGGTGGGTGTCCTTTCGAAGGATTACCCAACGGTTGAAGCGGCTGTAAAGGCGATGAAGGAATACGGCGCAGCGATTGAGGATGCGGTGTCGATTGGCCTTGGCGCTGGCGACAATCGTCAAGCTGGTGTCGTGGCTGAGATCGCGAAGTATTATCCAGGCACACATATCAATCAGGTGTTCCCTGCTGTAGGGGCTACACGCGCCAACCTTGGGGATCAGGACAGCTGGATCAACAGCTTGGTGTCTCCTACAGGTCAAGTGGGCTATGTCAACATCTCAACAGGTCCGATCAGTGCGGCACAGCCTGAAAAAGCGATTGTTCCGATTAAGACAGCGATTGCGCTTGTTCGTGATATGGGCGGCAATGCACTCAAGTATTTCCCAATGAACGGACTGAGTTGCGAGGATGAGCTTCGCGCTGTAGCAAAGGCTTGCGGCGAGGAAGGCTTTGCGCTTGAGCCTACAGGCGGCATTGATATGGATAATTTCGAGCCGATCCTGCGAATTGCGCTTGAAGCGAATGTACCGCAAGTCATTCCGCATGTGTACTCTTCTATCATTGATAAAGCTACTGGCAAGACAAATGCAGAAGATGTTCGCACCTTGCTTGACATCATGAAGAAGTGGGTCGATCATCATGCCTAAGAAAATTGCTGCTTTTGGCGAGGTCATGATGCGTCTGCAAGTACCAGGCTATGAGCTCTTGAGCCAAGCAAGCAATTTGAACTATTCATTCTCTGGAACAGGCGTGAATGTGAGTGCAGCGCTTGCTCGCCTGGGCCACAAGGGTTATTTGATCTCGCGTTTGCCGGACAATCCGATAGGAGACGCAGCAGAAGCGCATTTGCGCAAGCTTGGCATTCTGCCGGACTTCCTGACCCGTGGCGGAAAGTACTTAGGCATGTATTTTCTCGAAAATGGATTCGGGGCACGGGCAAGCCGCGTCACCTACAGCAATCGTCAAGAAAGCAGCTTCAATACTGCACCGAATGAGACGTACGACTACAGAGAGATCGCGAAGCAGATTGATGTTGTTCACTTCTGCGGCATTACGCTCGCGATGAATGATCTTGTTCGTCAGCATATGAAAGCCTTAGCAAGAGCGGTTAAGGAAGCTGGTGGACTTGTCGTCTTTGATTGCAACTATCGTCCCGCTCACTGGGGCGAAGGCGGCTATGGCAAGGCAAAGCCGCATTACGTAGAGATGCTTCATCTTGCCGATATCGTCATGATGAACGAGAAGGATGCGATGCTGGTGCTCGGAATGGACACGGATAAGACGGAGCGTTCAGAGCAGTTGCGGGATTTAATTCCAAAGGTTGCGAAGGAATACGGCATTTCGGTCCTTGCAGGAACCCATCGCTCCATTAATGGCGATAATACACACTCGCTTCGAGGCTATATTTACAAAGACGAGGCCTTTTCCTTCTCTGAACTGCTTACGTTCGCCGTCTATGATAGAATAGGGGCTGGGGATGCCTATACATGCGGCATTATGCATGGCGAATTCCAAGGCTTCTCCCCAGAGCAAACGGTAGCGTTCGCCGCAGCATCCGGCATGCTTGCCCACACGATCGTTGGCGATACACCGATGTCATCCGAAAGAGACATCCTTCGCGCCATGGTGGATGCGGTGGGAGATGTAGAAAGGTAGGCTTTTCAGGTGAAATTGTCTCGCAACAAAAGACCTTTGTATGTGCAAATCATGAATATCATTAAGGAGCGCATTCTTCACGGCGTGTATCCGCTCGGCACCAATATTCCTTCCGAACCGCAGCTTGAGGAAGAGTTCAATGTAAGCAAGATTACAGTCCGGAATGCGATCATTGAGCTCGTGCAGGAAGGGTATCTGGAGAAGAGCAGCGGCAAGGGGACGAAGGTCATCCGCAATACATCCGTATCCAAGCTGTCGAAGTGGAAACGATTCACCGAGGTGTTAGTGGAGGAAGGTCATCAGATTCGAAAGCGCCTGATTCGAGCTGACATCGTGACGAATGAGGAAGGGTCGGGCGTTCATCAGTTGTTTGGCGAACGCTGTCTATGCATCGAACGGATGTATGATCTGGACGGCAAGCCTTACATTCACTATACGCATTATGTCACGAATCAACTTGCCTCGCTCGATCTTAGCGATCTCGACTCTCAATCGCTGTATGAACGGTTGGAGGAGCACAGCATCTCTCTTGGCAAATATCGCGATGAATTTGCGGTTGCGCCTGTGCCTCGCGCGGTTCGGGAAGCGCTGCTGGTCGAGGAGGGAGCCTTGCTGCTCAAGCGATCCCGCTACTCCTATGATGAGGCAGGAGAGCTCATTGAGTATAGTGAGGGCTATTACAATACGGCGATGCACAGCTATGTTGTGAATTATGATATTTAGCATTTGGAGAATGAAAAAGAGAACCTACAGTGCTGTAGGGACGGGAGTAACGGAGCTATTCTTTTCGTAGAGCCCAATACTGGGGGAAAGAAGTCTCTCCGCATCCCAATGCAGCAATGGCACTCGTTCTGGGGATATATGATCAATAGATAATATAGAAACATAGATTAGATATAGATTCGGCCAACATAAAAAGAAGGCCCAGCGTAAAGATCATTCGATACGACAATTTCATAACAGCCGCTTTCCTTTATCGTCAAGACGCAAGACTTTGTTCAGCTGCATAGCATGCAGCGCTGATATATGCGATCTTGCTCGGAGCAGATCGATAGCTCTCCTTCTTTCACTCTCTATGGGAGTGGACCGAGGATGGGGAGCTATTCTGCTTGGGAAGCGGCTGTTTCTTATTGGCTGGATGAAAGAGAGCTGCTGGTTAACGAATAACTGATCGATAACGGCAAGACGGAGCCGTCCAAAAATATATGCCTATCCCACTATCTCAACAATCAATGAGGTAAATAGGATAGGCACGGTTAAGGAACGTTATCGATAATCGATGGGGAGATATTACTCCTGACGCGGCTTAGGAAACGCGAATTGAAACGCATGAAGCAGCTTCTCAAATGCACGCTTGCGGATTTGACCGTAGGTCACTGCACTGATCGGGGGATCGAAGCTGAAGCTGTATACCTTAGTGTCTGTCATGCGGGCAGACTTCATATATCGTTCGCGTATCAACAGCTGCTCATCCATCTCTAGTTCGTTCACGATGGATTCAATAAGCTCACAGAAGCGTAAGCATTCGTTCGCCTTGTCCGTATTATAGACCGCAACCTGTGCGGTAGGATCACCTACTCGATTCGTTGCTCCGTTCTCTCTCGCCTCATAATTCGTCGTGATCCGAGCCTCCCTCACGGCGAACTTCATCACCTTGCACATTCTATACTTGGAAAAGACCTCTTCAATCTGAGCCTTCACCGCTTTGGGATTCAACTTGTCCATATCAGGCGTCTTCAAAAAGTCCATTGACATTGATGCATGTCCTCCTTCATTTCCATCTGAACTATGGAACACCGTGGCAGGTGAATTCATTATAACACAAAATAGGAACATGTGTTCCTATAATTTGAAAAATAGTTGAATTCTCTCTGCTTGAAGATAATATCTTCTTTATCATCATTGGATAAGAAGCGAACTGGATAAGGGATAATGGGCTATGTAGGGTATAGTGTCATTGCCAATTTACCTATAACGAAGTGAGAATCTCCTTCAAGTTCTTTGTGAAAAGATCTATAATCTACTCTATATCCTGCGATGATTGAACGGAAATGTTGAGCAAGAAAGAGGAGGAGTAAGGATGGCTACGGATAACGAGCTGCGTGAAAGCGTGGTAGCCGCCGCAGAGGCGTTTGCAAAGTCTGAGCTGGAGCACGACCCGACGGGCCATGATTGGTGGCACGTCTATCGCGTGGTGAAGATGGCGGAGCATCTCGCGCTTCAGGAAGGAGCCGAAGTTGCCTTGTGCAAACTGGCGGCGGCGCTGCATGACGTCGCGGATGAGAAGCTGAACGATTCGAAGGAAGCGGGGCTTGCCAAGGTAGGAGAGTGGCTCTCACAGCAGCCGCTATCAGAGAATGAGCAGGCGCATATCATGGAGATTATCTCAACGATGTCCTATGCTGCCGGCAAGAACCCGCCGATGCGAACACTTGAAGGCCAAATCGTTCAGGATGCGGATCGGCTTGATGCGATCGGGGCAATCGCGATTGCACGGACCTTTTTGTATGCAGGCTGGAAGGGCGATCCGATTCATGATCCGACCTTGCCGATACGCGAATCCATGACGATCGAGCAGTACCGAGGAGAGAAGAGTACCGCAATCAACCATTTCTATGAAAAGCTGTTAAAGCTGAAGGATAAGTTGAACACGCCCACTGCGAAGCAGCTTGGCGAGGAGAGGCACCGATATATGAAGGGCTACCTGGAGCAATTCAAGCGGGAGTGGGAAGGAGAAGTCTGAGGGATCCCGCTGATCCCTATACCCAAGTATCAGTAGGAATTGACCGATTACAAAATGAGATTGAAGAGATAGTCAATCTAAGAAAGAATAGTAGGCCGTTTTGAATCTTAGAAGTTTACTTTTACCCCTCGTGTAATATAGAGGGGTTATTTCATATTAGAATGCAGCATGTATAAATAGAAGACAGCAAGTTTGGTCTCCTGCTATTATGCAATATCTCGCAATAACGCGAATTTCCCGCCATGGTGGCGCCTTTTTACTAGCGATTACAACTTCATCTACTTAGAGCTGCTTGTATATGTTTCATATGAAAGAGTCCTTCTTATGGCTTGACTGGCGGCTCAATGAGATTCAGGTATTGCGAGAGCTGATAGAGCGCATGGACGCCGCGAAACTGCGCCTGGCTTCGTTCATTCAGATGCTTAAGGGATATTTGCGCGGCCTGCTTCACTTGATCGACATGCTGATGATCGAGCTCGCTCAGCACATCTTTGATCACATCCAACGACCATACAGACAGCCGCAACGTGCGAATAAGCAGGATCTGTCGCACATGAACGGCGTTAAACTTCCGGTAGCGATTGTCTTCCTCCCGATTCAGGCTTAGCAAGCCTTGTTTCTCCCAATAACGAATGGCAGAGGTCGGGACACCCGTCTCGCGCGAGACTTCGCCAATGGTCATCCAAGTGCGTGAGCGATGAGAGGGCAGCTGCTCCAAGGCTTGATTCTCCAGCATCTGAAGCGTGCGATCCGTCATGAGCTTGTCCTGATGAAGCTCAGCTTGCACCGCATGTATGCGCCATAGGACGGTATCGATCTCCCCTCGATGAATATAGGGCATCATCTCAGCTGTAAACTTCATGCCAAAGCCCTGCGACATCCACCAGATGCATTCAAAATAATAAACATGCTCTTCGGTATAAATGCGATAGCCGTTTGCTCCCCGCTTAATAGGGGGGACGAGCCCGTGCGCTTCATAATTTCGCAGGGTGGCAGTGCTGATGCCAAGTCGAGCTGCAATATCGATTGGACGAATGGGTTTCATGACTTCCCTCCGTTAAAAGCTTGTGTATAAACATTATGATCCTATTTAAGGTTTAGTCAATAGAATGCCTGTAAACAAAGGATAATAACAGCTAAACCTTAAGACTTGCATTAATGTAGTATGATAAGGGTCTAATTCGATAAAGTTGCAAAATGGTCTACGAGAGATGACCGCTTCACGCATTGTGACGCTCTACGCACATTTCACGCTTTAGACTTCCGCAACACCATTTAAGGAGGGATAGCCTTGTTTGAGACCATTAAGATTAAAGGGGCAAGAGAGCACAATCTGAAGAACATTACACTTGAGATTCCAAAGCATAAGCTGGTTGTGCTGACCGGGCCATCTGGTTCTGGAAAATCCACATTAGCGATGGAGACCTTGCAGAAGGAGTGTCAACGGCAGTACATGGAGTCGATGGGCATGATTACCGACTCATTCACGAAGCCGAAGGTGGACTCTATTACAGGTCTTTCTCCTTCGATTAGTGTTGGCCAGCATGTCACCAATCGCAATCCGCGCTCGACGGTGGGGACGGTTACGGATATTCATTCCTTCTTAAGATACGTGTACTCACGAATCGGGAAGCGCCCATGTCCGACTTGTGGAGAGATGGTAGAGCAGGCAGCGGATATTGGCGTTGATCAGGGGATGAATGAGGAGGAAGAACGGGAAGGCCTCGTGCCCTGTCCTTCATGCAGTACTTCACTCCCGAAGCTTACAATGCGTCACTTTTCCTTTAATACACCCGAGGGGGCTTGTGCACACTGTGCTGGGTTGGGTGAAGTGGCAACCTTGAACGTAGAAGCGGTGTTTGATCAAGACAAAAGCTTTCGCGAAGGCGGCGTTGTATTCTTGAACGAAGGCCTGATCGAGTATTACGGCAATGTGCTGGCAGCAGCAGGAAAGTATTATGGTTTTGAATTTGATCTTAACCTTCCACTTGAAAAATATACAAACGCAGCAAGAGATCTTCTTTACTACGGTGCAGAAAGCGAGGAATTTTCCCGTCACTATCCGGATGTTCAACCTCCAAAGACCGTCTCCAAAGGAAAGTTCGAAGGGATCATCACTGGCATGTGGCGCAGATTCAAGGATAAGGATGGGGACGCTGCAGGAGCTTCCTACGGGCACTCCGGCACCTTTTTTACCCAGCAGACCTGTGAGGTTTGTCAAGGAAAGAGGCTGAACGAGGAAAGCCGATCCGTTCAGGTATACGGAGCTTCTATCGCTGATTTATCCAGCTGGTCGCTCTCGGATGTTCATGAGTGGATGACCAAGCTGACAAGCCAGCTGAATGAGCAGGAGCGCATCCTCCTTGAGCCGGTCATGGAGGATTTGCCGAGCCGCATCGAGCGAATTGTCAATGTAGGGCTAAGCTATCTGTCCTTAGACCGACAAACGATTACCTTGTCAGGAGGCGAAGCACAGCGCTTAAGACTTGCAACGCTGCTTGGTTCAGGGTTAACCGGCGTGCTGTACGTATTGGACGAGCCGTCGCGAGGACTTCACCCGAAGGATACCGAAGGACTTATTCTTGTGCTGAAGCAGCTTCGAGATCTAGGCAATACGGTACTCGTGATTGAGCATGATCCAGAAATGATGCGTGCTGCTGACCATGTCATCGACATGGGGCCAGAAGCCGGAAGCCGAGGCGGAATGGTAGTTGGCGAAGGCACTTTGGAGGAGCTGAAGGCCATTCCAGAATCCGTCACCGGAGCTTATTTAAGAGCTGAAGAGCTTCCCGCTTCTCCACGCAAGCGAAGGAAAGGGAATGGAAGCACGCTGACGATTCGAAATGCACATCTCCGCAATTTGCGGAATATCGATGTCAGCTTTCCATTGGGTGCCCTGTCCTCGGTAACAGGGGTATCCGGCTCCGGCAAATCAACGCTCATGTTTGATCTGCTTGCTGAAGGCGGAATTGAGCATGCCAAGCGTCCTGGGTGTGACCGGATTGACGGCTTGGAGCATATTGAAGAGCTGATTCTTGCCGATCAATCTCCGATTGGACGCATGCAGCGTTCGAATGTGGCGACGTATACCGATGTATTTACCCAGCTCCGGAACCTATTTGCAGGTCAGCCGGAAGCCAAGAAGCAGAAGCTTACTTCAAAGCATTTCTCCTTCAACACAGCTGGCGGGCGCTGCGAGAACTGTCAGGGACTCGGCGTCGTAACGCTTGATATGAATTTCCTTCCAGATATGGAGGTTACCTGTACAGTATGCCATGGACGCCGCTTCAAAGAGGAAGTGTTGGCGGTTACGTATCAAGGTAATTCGATCTCCGATCTGTTGGACATGTCGATTGAGGAAAGCCTTGAAGTATTCGCTTCGGAAAAGAAGATTGCCAGCATGATCGAGCTGCTGTGCGAGGTCGGACTCGGATACTTGAATTGGGGGCAATCGGTGCGAACGCTCTCAGGCGGAGAAGGGCAGCGTTTGAAGCTGGCGAAGGAGCTTAGCAAGCGAACGAAGAAGCATACGCTGTATTTGCTGGATGAACCGTCGACAGGGCTCCACCCGAAGGATGCGGAGCGGCTGCTGGTGCTGCTGCAGAAGCTGGTGGATGCGGACAATACTGTTATCCTTGTCGAGCACAATATGGATCTGGTTCGCGAGTCCGACTGGGTTGTTGATCTTGGACCAGAAGGCGGCGAAGCGGGCGGACAGCTGATGGCTATGGGAACGCCGGAGCAAGTGGCGGAGGTTCAAGCTTCACATACGGGACGGTTCTTAAAGGCTGCGTTAAACTAAAAAGTTTTCTACTGAAGATCAAAAAGGGGCAGTCGGAAGACTGTCCCTTTTTAACGTTATCGTGATAAAGCAAAAATGATCAATGATCTCCATATCATCAATGGCAACTAAGTGTTATGAGTAATAAACTGCTGGATGGTGTGTTTATACGTCTCATAATCGACTTTGATAGAAGCGCCATGGTTGGCTTGAGCCGGGAAATACTCCTCATAGCGAGCGTTGTTCCTGTTGCTCTGCTTGCTAAGGATAAGCATTTCGGTTGTTTCTTTAAACGGCACCAAAGTATCGGATTGTCCGTGAATAAATAAAACAGGCAATGTTGTCGTACTCATCGCATTTACGGCAGACACCGATGTTAGGACGTCACGGTCCTTCTCGGACAGCTCATATCGTTCATTAAAAACATGGAGAAAGCGATCGAATAAATAATCAATGTCTTTCTCGTTGATCGGGACATTAAGGTTCACTCCTGCAAGGTTGCGCTTGAACTTGAACGCACCGCCTTGGCCTTCCAGCTTCGTTAAGATAGAGTTCTTCAAATGATGGAACGGGATATTAAGGTCAGCATAGCCGCAATCTTCAATTAGTAGCTTCACATTCGAAGGCAAGGGTTCGCCTGCTGCCATCATCATGGTAGCGGCCCCCATGGATCCGCCGTGCAAATAGATCTCTGCGTCCGGACCAATCCTCTCGATGACCTGTTGAATCCAGCCATGCTCATTCGTGTAATCCTTCTTTTCCTGCAGGCCAAATGAGATGAAATTCCCCTCGCTCTTGCCATGCGCTCTTGCATCTGGCAGCAGGACATTATAGCCAAGATCGTAATACATCTTCCCCCAAGCGCCATATTTATCGCCGCTCAGTCCAAACCCATGCGCAATAATGACGGTCTTGTTTGTTTCCTGCTTATTCTTTAGGTAGTAGGCATTCAATGTTATGGAATGATTGATCTCTTTGGCTGATGTTCCTTCGCCTAGATAATAGGTTTCCGTTGTTGATTGCGACCAGTTTACAACGTTTCCCTGTGCAATTTGCTCTTCAAACCACTTCTGACCGTCGTTAAAAATCTGGTAGTCTTTGCCCTCTTCAGGGGTTGCAAATCCTGTTTCAGCCTTTGGCAGCAGCCTTTGCTTTAATTCATTGCCTTCTTTGGATAGGATAATGGCGTTAATTCTATTGGATACGACATAGAGACCGTATTTTTTAAATCCGATGAGCAATGTGACAAACAATATTCCGACGCAGATCAAGATGATGAAGATCCTTCTCAAAACAGCATCCTTCCAATCTTTATCTTTTCTCTCCAAAATCTAGCTTCCCCTATTATAAAGTAGAAACTTTCATTCTATCAAATCATCCATATGATGAGAGATAGAGCAATCATGGCTAGACTACCCATACGCGGCCTGAGAGAAGGAACTAAATGGGGGAAGATCCGTATTAATAGCTATATTTAAAGCGATGGAATGGGATCATGATATAGATGACTATCCGATATACATAAATATATATCCCTAAGGAGAGATTGCGTTGGAAAAGGACAAGCAGATTCGGATATTTGATAAACAGGCGGCTCAATATGATAAACGCAGAGAAGACCCGCTGCAGCGAAAATGGAGAGAGAAGCTTATAAGCACGGCCGAAGGCAAGGTGCTGGAAGTGGCAGTCGGTGCTGGGGCCAACTTTCCATACTATCCCGCTTCAGTATCGGTTACGGCTACAGACTTTAGCGAAGCCATGCTCACAAAGGCAAGACGTGCTGCATCCGCCTATCGTTCGGATGTAAGCTTTATTTGTTCAGACACAGAGGAATTGGCATTCGAGGCTCATTCCTTTGATACGGTGATCTCAACCCTATCGATGTGCAGTTATCCGAATCCGATAAAGGTGCTTCATAATATGCGGCGTTGGTGCAAGCCAGGTGGAAGGCTGCTCCTGATGGAGCACGGCATAAGCTCAAAACAAGCGGTATCCGTGATACAAAAGACACTGAATCCACTGCTGTATCGTTATACGGGCTGTCATCATACACGTGATGTGATGGGCATGATGCATGAAGCAGGGATTACGATTGAGCGGGAAGAGCGCTACTGGCTCGGTATGGTTCACCTAATCTGGGCGAGGCCTTGATGAAATAAGGTCGCGCAATCGGGAATAAATAAATACGAGGTTCTTAAAACAATCGTTGTATCGTGTGAAAGGCTTCATTTTTCATTTGGCATAGAGATGAGTATAATGACTTCTATACCTTTCGTGAAATGACATAAAGGGGGCTTCATGTCAAAACAAAAATGGATTATCAGCCTCATTGTTCTGATTAGCGTATTCGGCTTTGTTCTGTTTCAATTCCTGTCTTCAACCTTTGCAGTAGGCCGGCTGGTTGATGAATTGGAAGCGGGAACAGGGCGTCCCGATGAACAGAACGTGTCTATGAAGCACGTTGTGCTCATTGCACAGGAACTGGATAACCCGTTCTGGAGAACGATTGAGCAGGGAACGAAGGAAGCAGCAGCTCAGTCTCATATGGAGATCGAGTATGCAGGTCCGATACGCATCAATCCGGAAGAGCAGCTTAATCTGCTGGAAAAAGCGATTGCATCAAAGCCGGATGCGATTCTGACGCAAGGCATGAATGATCATAAATATAACGAGCTTGTCAGCAAGGCCATTGACCAGGGCATACCCGTGGTTACGGTGGACTCCGATGCTCCGAACAGCCGCAGGTTTGCGTATGTCGGAACGGATAATCTTGAGGCGGGCAAGCGAATGGGAGAGCTCGTTGTGACTCGTGCCAAGGCGCACGGGAAGATTGGCGTCATCATTGGCAGTGAGCAAGCAAATAATCAGAAGCTCCGGCTGGAGGGCTTCATGTCGGTGATGGAGGAGCATCCGGACTATGAAGTCGTGGAAGTGCGTTCTTCAAATATATCTCGAATTGAAGCAGCGAGGCAGGCGCAGGCGATGCTCCGCGAGCACCCGGATCTAACCGCAATGATCGGCTTCAGCGCATGGGATGCAGCCGGTATGGTAGAAGCTATGCAAACCGAGCAGCATGGGAGCGTAACGGTATTTGGCTTTGATGATGTTGAGGCTACACAGCGAGCTATCCAGGAGGGGGCAGTGGAGGCGTCTCTTGTGCAGCAGCCGCATGAGATTGGCGCGAAAGCGGTGAGCTTGCTTCAGCTGATCTTTGAGGACAAGCCATTCCCGGTGAAGCAATTTACGAGTACAAAGGTAATTGGTCCATGATGAATATACGCACCAAGCTATTGATCTTTATTCCGGCGCTGCTCATTTTAAGCAACGGCGTTTCTTTTTTTATTTTTCAAAGCGGGAAGACAGTTCAGCAGAGCTATAACATCATGCTTGAGCGGGTACTGCTGTACAAGGAAATCGCCGCTCAGACGGACCGCAATTTGCGTTCGCTGAATTACTACTTGCTGGACCAAAGCGAGCCGTCAAAAGAGGCCTATCTGCGCGAGCAGCAAAGCATGATGAAGCTGAACGATACTTTGGCGGTACAGCAAACGAGTCCGGCTGCGAATCTCTTTGTCCGCAATTATCGTCACTTGCTGAATACCTTTGTAGAGCAGGAAGCGGCTGTGCTTGAGGCAAGATCCGAGCCTAACACGTTGAATTATGTACCGCTGGTTGAGGAGCTTGAAGCAACCGCAGGGTTTATTCGGGATGAGGGCCACCAATTGATTGATACGGAGCTCCGCTATTATCAGCCGTTCTATCGGCAGATCTTTATCCACACAGAAGCGATGTACCGCTACGGAGCGATCATTTTTATCGTAAACACGCTGATCAGTGTCGTTGTGGCTTACTGGATCTCACTAGGCATCTCGAAGCCGATTCAGCAATTGGTTCGGATGGCACGCTCCATCTCTCGTGGAAATTTGCAATCCAAGGCTCCTGCGTTTCATGCCAAGCATGAATTTACTGAATTGACGGAAGCCTTTTCACGCATGCAGGCAGATCTTCAGCAGCTTATGGAGAAGGAAAAAGCAAGCTTAGAGAAGGATCGACAGTTAAAGGAACTGGAACTTCGAGCACTTCAGAATCAGATGAATCCGCATTTTCTATTTAATTCCTTGAACGTTCTCTCCAAGCTGGCATTGCTAGAAGGGGCGGAACGAACGAGCGACCTGACGGTGTCGATGTCCAATCTGCTGCGGTACAACCTCCGCAAGCTGGATCAGCCGGTTCGCTTAAGGGATGAAGTTGAGCAGGCGAAGGAATATTTCACCCTTCAGCAGGCGAGATTTCGCGAGCGGATTCAATTTGTGACCCATATCGATGAGGCTGCCCTAGAGGTGTTCATGCCGGTGCTTACCTTGCAGCCGATCTTGGAAAATGTATTTGTCCATGGTATCGAGGGGATGGAATCGGGGGCGATTGTGACCCTGTCCATCGAGCGGCTGAAGGAGGTTGTCCTGATCACGATCGAAGATAATGGGGTCGGGATGAGTAAGGAGACTCGCAAGGCCCTCTTGCGAACAGATGCAGGAGCGCCTTCTGCACGACAAGGCGGACAATCCACAGGACTTGGAACGTACAACGTGTTCAGAAGACTGGAGCTCTTTTACGAGAAAGAGCATCTTGTAGATATTCAGAGCGAGCCCGGACAAGGAACAAAGGTAATGATTCGGATACCGCTTAGTGGAAAGGAGGAGCTGCATGTATCGATTGCTGATCGCTGATGATGAGGCCTTGGAAAGGGAAGGGCTCGAGTGGATCATTACGAGGATGATGCCCGACACCTTTCACATTATCCATGCAAGCAATGGGCGCGAGGCCATCCAGAAGGCAGACGAGTACCGGCCGCATATCGTCATGATGGACGTTCAGATGCCGGGCATTCAGGGGTTGGATGCTTTACAGGAGATCAAAGCGCATAATCCCATGGTTAAAATGGTGCTTGTCACCGCCTATCAATACTTTGACTATGCACAGCAGGCGCTCACCTTAGGGGTAAAGGAGTATTTGGTGAAGCCCGCTAAGCGTGAACGCATCGTGTCTGTGCTTCAGCGTCTGGTCGATGAGATAAAGGAAGAAAAGGCAACGCGGAATGAGCAGCTTGCGATTCGGGACAAGTATTTGCAGCTTCTCCCGCTTGCGGAAACGGAGCTCGCGCTGGCCTTTATGTCCGATCATGCGCATCCGGATGATGTGGAGCATCTATTGGAACTGCTAGGGGTGTCGATGGATCAAGGAAGCGCGCTTGTCATCGCGATGAAATCCCCATCATCAAACGCGCTGCAGCAATTGCAGGAACGAAAGAAGCCTATCGTGGACGCTGCAAAGGGTCTATTCAGCGAGCAGGTGAAGGAGAAATACAGATGGATGGTCAGCCCGCTGATTCATGAGCATATCGTCGTTTTTGTATTTGCGGAACAGTTGGACGAAGCGGGCCTTTTGCTTGAGGAACTAAGGGGCATTGGAGCAGAATTAATCCAGGTGCTGGGGCAGCGGTTTGAGATCAGCGTCTCCATCGGAATTGGCACGCTGCAATGCGGCCTTGCAGGAATGCGCAGGTCTTATGATGAGGCCGTATTTGCGTCCACCTATCCGGGGAGTTGGGGAAGCCTTTGTGCTTTCGAGGATTTAAAGCACCCTACTGAAGAGGCATTTCAGTTGTATATGAGGAAGTCAGCAGAGGAGGAACCTACTGAGCGCACGTATGTGGAGCTAGCAATCAAGCGAATCCGTGAAGAGCGGGAGCAGCAGACGCATAATGTGGTGGACCGCGCCGCTTCGTATATACAGGAACGGTTCCATGAGGAGCTGTCACTGGAAGAGGTGGCGGAGCAGGTGCACTTGAATCCGCATTATTTCAGCAAGGTATTCAAGCAGCAGACCGGTGAGACCTTCATTGATTACGTTACGAGGCTCCGAATTGATAAGGCGCGGGAGCTTATCACGGAAGGCCAATTAAGTCTTAAGGAAGTCTGCTATATGGTCGGGTATAAGGACCCGAATTATTTTAGCCGTGTATTCAAAAAGGTTACAGGCGTTACGCCAACGGAGTACCGTACACGATAAACGAAGTCCATGTCTAATTCTTTAGATATGGACTTTTTTGTGCTGCATGTCAAGATTGTGCTAGTTTGTGTGCAATGTTTGGAAACGCCTTCGTTCGGGAACGATATTATGCTGATGATCCTCAAGGAAGTGAAGGATACAGCAGTCATGCAAGGACAAGTTGAATGCTATAATGAGACTCGTCTTCATGATAACACTCACGAAGGAGTGCAAACGAATGGATAAACAACATGGCGAACACAATCAGATAAATATGAAGTATGTAACGCTAGTGTCAATCGTAGCTGCGCTTGGCGGCCTGCTGTTTGGATTTGATACGGCTGTTGTCTCAGGTGCAATCGGTTTCATGAAAGAGAAATTCGGCTTGAATGAATTTCAGGTGGGCTGGGCTGTATCCAGTCTAATCGTAGGCTGTATTGTAGGCGCGGCGCTCACCGGAATCGTGGCCGATAAGTTTGGTCGAAAAAAGGTATTGATAGCTGCAGCGCTGCTGTTCATCATCGGAACATTAGGTTCTGCGATTCCCTCTACTTTCTCCATGTATATCGTTGCGAGGATGATTGGCGGACTTGGAATTGGGATTACATCTACGCTATGTCCGCTGTATAATGCGGAGATCGCTCCTGCCAAGTATCGCGGACGCTTAGTAGCGTTGAACCAGCTCGCCGTTGTAACCGGTATCTTCGTCGTTTACTTTATAAACATGGGCATTGCCAGTATGGGCGACCATGCTTGGGGTGTTGAGAATGCGTGGCGTTGGATGTTTGGCGTTGGCGTTATTCCAGGTGTCATCTTCTTGTTGCTGCTTTTCTTTGTGCCAGAAAGCCCAAGATGGCTCATTACACAGGGAAGACCTGCAGATTCTCTTCCGATCTTGGTCAAAATTCATGGCGAGGAGCTGGCAAGACAAGAGGTACTTGATATCAAGGAGTCCTTCAAGGAGAAGCAGGGCTCGCTTCGCGACTTATTTAAGCCAGGATTGCGGCTTGCTCTCATTGTCGGCGTCATGCTGGCTGTGCTTCAGCAGGTAACAGGCATTAACGCCGTCATGTACTATGCTCCTGAGATCTTTAAGCAAGCAGGCGCTGGAACGAACGGTGCGCTCGTACAGACGATCATGGTTGGATTTATCAACTTTGTCTTTACGATTCTAGCACTATGGCTGATTGACCGAGTGGGACGCAAAGCGCTGCTGCTTGTAGGCTCTTCCCTGATGGCAATATGCCTGCTGATCATCGGGTTTGCCTTCCAGACCGGACAAACCTCCGGGCTATTGATCCTGATTAGTATTCTTGTATACGTGGCAGCCTTCGCCATCTCGCTTGGACCTGTGGTATGGGTCATTATGTCCGAGATCTTCCCGAACCATATTCGAGGCAAGGCAACCGCGATCGCTTCCATGATGCTTTGGCTGGCTGACTATGTTGTGTCTCAGTCTTTCCCGCCGTTGCTGTCTTCTGCTGGACCTGCGTTTACGTTCTGGATCTTTGGCGCGCTGGCGTTGTTTACGTTCTTCTTTACATGGAGAGTTGTCCCAGAGACAAAGGGCAAATCGCTAGAGCAAATCGAAGAAATGTGGTCCGCGAAGCAGGCCTAGCTTAACAGTGCATCAGTCAGGTTTTTAGCTATATGGATAAGACTTTGGTAATGTCGGCGGGGCAGAAAGCATCATCATTCTGAATTTTATAGGGTGAAGATGGTAGCTTTCCTGTATCGTTTTTGGTAAATCACCTTACTCTTTTTGATCGTGAAGCATGATTCCGTGTTTATAAGCAACCACTCCTTCTGTTATACAGTAGGGGTGGTTTTTTTGCCTAGGCATGTGGATGTTTGATTTTTTTATGCTCTTCTTCACCTGAATCGTATACCTGTATTTGTTTTTTGTGGATGGTAAGGACGATAAGGAATTAAATTTTTTTGTTGATGCTTATCTATGACTCCCGTGAACGCTTAGACATTTATCTACGGCATAGAAAAGGGAGCTTTGATTTAATTTAGCAAATGGGTAGATGGATTGATGGTGATCTACCAATGGGTAATGGATAGGCTACTCCTGACTCAATCTTTTTCAAAATATCGGCCTGATGTGTCACAAAAAGGATCCCACCGCAGTCTTAGAGGTGAAATCAAAAAAACATGAGGTGAATCAAAATGAACTTGCGTATTAATTGGAGATCCGCAAATACCTCCGCCTTTCATGCCATGCTGGCTCTAGACAAACACGTGAATCCCACAGTCGATGATGTGCTTCACGAATTGATTAAGATTCGAGCTTCACAGATGAATGGCTGTGCGTTCTGCATCGACATGCATACGACGGATCTTATGAAAATGGGAGATCATACCATGCGAATCATGCACCTAAGCGTCTGGCGCGAATCCCCGCTTTTTACAGCGAAAGAAAAGGCCGTGCTTGAGCTTACCGAGTACGTGACAAAGATAGCTGATTCAGGCGTGCCTGACGATGTCTATGAAAGAGTAAGGGAGCACTTCAATGAGAAGGAATATGTAGATCTCGTCATGGCGATTCTGACGATCAACGGCTGGAACCGCATTGCGCTTGCCACTGGCATGTATCCAGGCTGCTTTGATAAGTGATTGCGAATTGAAGATGTCTTTAAAAGCTGTCGAGAAGGGTCTCGGCAGCTTTTTTTTATTGGATGTGCAGAGAAGTTGAGATATGACTGTATTTCAATTCGTGATCCTTGCGGTTATGGACGGGATGATCCCATAGGTCTTATTTTATCTCCGCTGAGGCTTATTTCTGAACTGTATGCGATGGTTATAGGAAGAAGGTTGTCATTCTTTCACGGGCTTCAGTCTGTTTACATTCAGCATTTGCTGCTTCAACCTTGCAGGATATCTCCCGTTATCTTTCCTTTTAAAAAACAATAAAAAAACTAGCAATAAATTAAAAAAGAAAAGTGAAAATACTATAAACCAAACATATGTTCGCCGTTTTATACTGATAACGTGGACATCGTGAGTACAGAGGTACAGCCTCAGAGCTTCAAATAAGATCGATTCGAGAGTCGATCTTTGTATTCAAATGATGAAGAAGCTCAGGCGACTCTACTTATTACACCAAACCTGAAGCAAGCCATTTCAACGGCACATATAAGGCTCGTGAAAGGGGGGGTGTAGAAAGATTGAGAATCGCTGGAAGGAGAGGTGGTGCACTCTTGCTCAGATCTTTAGCCAAGGCGTCTTTGGCAGGGGGCTTAGGCAGCAGAAAGGAGATGAGGAACACCTTGATTGGCCAAGGAATCGTAAACGGCATCGTATCGAGTCTTCAAGCAACGCTCGCAGATGTTCCCGTTTACACCGAAGCAGTCGGACAGGAAATGGCCAAGCCATATTTATTGGTAAAGCTACAATCCGTCTCACATGATCAGCGCATGAATGGCCGATTCGCCCGCGCTTATGCGTTCGATATCGAAGTTCACAGTGAAACCTATGCCAAGGCCTATGAATGGCTGGAGCAGATGCTGGAAGTGCTGGTTGAAATCGAAGCTGAGGATGGGCCGCTGCGCGGTACAGACGTAAAGGCTGAGATGAAGGAAGGGGTATTGCATGTCAATGTGAGCTATGTCGTTCAGCTAATGAAGCAAGCAACGAAGCCGCCATACATGCATCAGCTTGAGCAGCGCGGACTTGTCGCGCAAGGAGGATAAGCATGAAGGAGTCACACATGATGAACGAACCCATCGTTCAACCAAGTCGTGATCAAGTTGAGGGAGGACAGATGGCGTCTCCTCGATTCACGAAGGATCAATTCCTGCGCTCAACGCGCTACAGCGGAGCCGAGAAGGATGTACTTAGTGTCATCCTGCAGAAGGAAGAGACATACAGTCTCAAGCAAATTGAAGAACAATTCACACAATTTATTATGAGGGAGGTCCAATAATGGCAGGAGGAACATGGACAGTTCAGAACAAGGTACGCCCAGGCGTATATATTAATTTTCAATCAGAAGGCGGTGCAGTAGGCAGCGTCAGCGATCGGGGGATCGTAACCTTCCCGATGCTTGCAGATTGGGGTACAGCACGCGAGGTTATTGCTGTTGATGCAGAAACAAAATTTGAACAGGTGCTTGGCTATCCACTAAGCCATCCACGCATGCTGCTCGTTCGCGAAGCATTGAAGCGCGCACAGCAAGTGCTGCTGTATCGAGTGAATGAGGGTACGAAGGCTAAGGTAACAGCTGAGACATTTACGGCTACAGCCAAACATGGCGGGGTGCGAGGCAATGACATCAAGATCGTGATCCAGCCTAACATCGATAACGCAAATCAATTTGACATTCAAACCATTGTAGATGGCCGCGTAAAGGATACGCAAACGGTAACAGACGGCACAGAACTTACAGCTAATGATTGGGTGACTTTCGAAGCGACGACATTGACGGCTACGGCGGGACTCAGTCTTGCTGGCGGTGACAATGGTACAGCAACCAATGGCGACTACAGCGATTATCTCACGATGATCGAACGTCATGAATTCCATACCCTTGCTTTGCCAAGTGAGGACGAGAGCCTTAAGGGCCTAGTGAGCGCATTTGTGAAACGTCTGCGCGATCAAGAAGGCAAGAAAGTACAGATCGTGGTGGCAAATGCAGCAGTTGCCGATCACGAAGGCATCATTAATGTGAAAAACGGTGTCGTTCTAGCAGATGGCACACGTATTGAGGCAGCACAAGCAACGGTGTGGGTAGCAGCCGCGACTGCAGGCGCAGGCGTGAACGAATCGTTGACATACCAAGCGTACGATGACGCTGTAGATGTAACAGTGCGATATACGAACAGCGAGGTTGAAGCTGCGCTTAAGAAAGGCGAGTTCGTCTTTGTTCACAATAAAGGCCGTGCACTCGTTGAGCAGGATATTAACTCGCTCGTCACCTTTACACCGGAGAAGACAAAAGCATTCTCCAAGAACCGCGTCGTTCGCGTACTGGACAGCATTGCGAATGATCTGAAGCAGATCTTTGATTCCAGCTACATTGGCAAAGTGAACAACAATCAGGATGGGCGCAATTTGTTCAAGTCCGAGATTATTCAATACTTGAATCAGCTGCAGGGCATTGCTGCTATCCAAGAGTTTGACCCGCAGCAGGATGTAACTGTCCTAGCAGGTAATGACTCAGATGCTGTGTACTGCGAGCTGAATGTGAAGCCAGTAGATGCAGTAGAGAAAATTTACATGAAAGTGTCGATTCGATAAGGAGGGGTTCAAATGGCATATTTGAAGGCAAGAGATACAATTAGCGGTCAAGAGGGCCGTGCATATTTGCAAATTAATGGTCAGCAAGAGGAAATGTTCTATATCAAAACGCTGGAAGCTTCTATTGAGAAGAGCAAGGCGGAAGTAAAAACACTCGGCAAGCGCGGTACACAGCATAAGTCTACGGGCTGGTCGGGAACTGGCAGCATGACCATTTATTATGTAACAACAAAGTTCCGTAAATTGATGATGGATTATATTAAAGATGGTGTGGATACGTACTTTGACATCATGGTTGTCAATGAAGATCCTTCTTCTACCATTGGCAGACAGTCAGTCGTATTGCATGGTGTGAATTTGGACTCTGTCATCATGGCCAAGCTTGATACCGAAAGTGAAGCGATGGAAGAGGAAACGAACTTCACGTTTGAAGACATTTCGATTCTAGAAGACTTTGTTAATCCAGTATTGGGAGGTTAAGCATCATGAGTGATTTGAGTTTGTTTTTTGCAGACGCAGCGGCAGCTGAGTTGACCGATGAAGTGGTGATTTCGACTCGTTTTAAAGAAAAGGACGGTCAGCCTGTCAAATGGAAGCTTCGTGCGATTACAGAGGAGATCAACGCAGAGATTAAAAAGGCGTGCACGAAGAAGGACAAGAAGGGCCGCATCGAATTCGACAACAACGAATATTTGACGAAGGTTGCGGTAGAGGGAACGGTGTTCCCAAATCTAAAGGACGCCAAGCTTCAGCAGTCCTATGGCGTGCTTGGAGCAGACGCTTTGCTCAAAAAGATGCTGCTTGCCGGTGAATTCTCCTTGCTTGCAGAGAAGGTCAGCGATCTTAGCGGCTTCAACCTTTCTCTTCAAGATCAAGTTGAAGAAGCAAAAAACTAATCGAGGGGGGCGACGCAGAGGCGAACTACGCCTACTACGCCCTCCACAAGCTCCGAATCATGCCGTGGGAATTTGCAGAGCTGAGCCAGCGGCAAAAGGCGTTCCTCATCGCATCGATTGATGTGAGATTGAAAGCTGAGAAGGAGCAGGAAGACAAGATGAAGCGATCAAGCAAGCGCAGATAGCAGGCTTGATCGTGAAAAAATAAGTGATTGGATGATAAAGGCACTTCTTCAAGGAGTGCCTTTGTTGTTTTGTTCATGAAGGAAAGTGGGTGAATGAATGTCAGAAATGTCAATTGTCCCATACACTGGAAACGGTTCGCTTCAGATTATTGATCCAAATCCAATTCAAAGATCTTTGCAATTAGTTGAGAAAATGAACCAATCAACAGCTCATATGAGATTGCTTTTTATGGGGGTAGTCAATATTTTTCCCACCATTAACAATCACATTATTGATATGAGCAACAGTCAAGATAAAGTGAATGAGAAGGTAGAAGAGGGTGAAAAAAAAGCTAGCGGATTTGGGGCAGCTTTGAAATTAGCTCAAGCAGGCATGAAACAATTAGTAGCCGCATCTGGTACCGTTGCTGGCATGATGGCACAAGCTGAAACGTTGCAGGAGATGAATACAAGGTTATCTTTATTCAATGATGGAACGCAGACGAATGCTGAACTCCAAAAGAAAGTATTTGATGTGGCACAGCGAACAGGTCAATCTTACGGTGATACCGTTGGAATTATGAACAAGATCGGTGTGGGTGCAAATAAATTGTTCGGCAGCAATGACGCACAGCTTCAATTTATTGAAAGCTTCAATCAAGCGCTGAGTCTTAGTGGTTCGAATGCAAGTCAATCGGAAGCCGCGGTTAGCCAATTAGCTACTGCATTCTCAAGCGGGACGATGAAGGGGGATGGACTGACTTCTTTAGCAGAAAATGCACCAATGGCATTAAAGGCCCTCTCTGATGGCTTGGGTGTTAGTCAAGCAAAGCTAATGGAGATGGCTGATCAAGGGCAGCTGACTGCAGAACAAATCGTTCAAGCGTTTGCTAATCAGAAAGGGTCTCTTAACAGCGCATTTAATGAGATGCCTGCAACTTTTAGCGGAAGCATGACCCAGCTACAAAACATATGGGGACAGTGGCTATTAGGCCTTAATCAGGCAGATGGTCCTTTCCAAGCCATTATTCAACGAATGCAGGAGCTGATCATGTGGCTGCAGACACCGGCGGGCATTGATTTTATGAATCAGTTAGCCTCAATGGCTGGTTTCCTTATCAATATTTTCCTCGGCGTTGCGGATGTTGTGGGCGGAGTAGCTAGAGTTATTGCTGAGAACTTCAATATTGTCCTACCCATTTTAGGAGCTGTTATTGCAGGTTTTCTCATTTACAAAGCAGTTATTATGGCCACTAATGTAGCTTCTCAGATTATGGTAGCTATTGAAAATATTAAGGCAGCAGTGACAAGGGGAGTAGCGGCTGCACAAGCCGTACTCAATGCCGTGATGGCGGCGAATCCCATCCTGTTAATCGTTATGCTGGTCGTTGCCCTAATTGGAGCATTCGTTCTTCTATGGAATACAAATGATGCTTTTGCAGCAGCAATGATGAGAGCTTGGAATGCTGTTCTTAACTTCTTTGATCAAGCATGGATCTTTATTATGAAGGGCTTTTATGGCTTGCTCAATTTCTTTGATACCGTCAAGTTAGGAATTGCGCTATTGTTTGAAGCAATCATTAATGATGGAATCAATATGATTAATGATTTTATTAATTTGCTTAATAAAATTCCTGGAGTTGCAATAGATGTGATTCCTCAATATGTGGGGAAATCTGCTGAAATTGCGGCTGAAAATGCCCAAAAACAACAGGAGCGGAGTGCCAAAATCGGTGAAATGGAGCAAAAGGCAGAAGCCAATAGAGTCGATCGTGAAGCGAAAGTCGAGAAAATGAAAAATGATCGTGCTGCTGCTAAAGCAAAAGAAGAAGCCGACAAAAAGCTGGCAGATATGAATAAGCTGAGTCCTGGAGGCCAGCAGGGAGACCTTTGGAATAAGTGGGAAAAGGGGGCTTCCCCTATAAAACCTGCTGGAACCGGAGGAGGCATCGGCCTTGGAGCTGGTATTGGTGGAGCAGGGGCTTCGGCCTCAGCTTCAGCAATTGCAGAAGGCGGAAATCTAAATAATATCAATAAGATCGGTGAAGTTGGCAAGGTCAGCGAAACGGTTGATATTTCAAGCGAAGATCTTAAGACGATGCGTGAACTTGCAGAGATGAAGAGTATTCAGAACTTTGTTACCTTAACGCCTCAAGTATCATTAACCACGGGGGATATTAATAGCGGCTATGACTTTGAGACGGTCGTGCAGCGATTAGCGAACACGCTGGAAGAAGAGATGGTCGGTGCAGCAGAGGGGGTATTTGTATGATTATGAAAGGCGGTAACATTCCAGCAGCTGCGGCTTACAAGCAACCGAGAAAGCATGAGATAGCCAAGCTTCTTAAGGAGTTTAGAATGTGGCTGTCCTACAACAACCAGGAGGAAGTGCTTCTATTTCCCGTAAATCCTTCTCAAATTGAAATCACCGGAGGAAATGATACCTCCACATATGAGATTTCGAAGCTAGGCCAGATTGCGACCATTAAGTCACCTAAGCTACGAACATTTTCATTTGAGAGTGAGTTTCCTAAGCAATCCGTTCATTATCAGGTCTGGGAAGAGATTTTAGCTCCACGTTATTGTATTGAGAGAATCGAGAAATGGATGACAAAGAAGCGCCCGCTTCGCTTTACGATGGTAGGAGATATGTTCAACCTCAACTTTCCAGTAACTATCAAAAATTTTACCTATAGTCAAGAAGCAGGGCATGATTGTGTCTATTTCAAGCTGGATTTGGAAGAATACCGGTTCTATGCGGCTAGGAGGGTCATACTGAATGCTAATCGTAAACCTGGAAAATAAAGATGGAATCATCTGGGATATTACGGAGATTGTTAGCAGCTTAACGTGGAAAACGGAGCGAAGCGGCAAGGCCGGGGTAGCCAAGTTTGACCTTACTATGACAGGAATCTATCAAAGCAAAGATTTTAAGCTGGAGGAGGGTGCCGCAATACGATGCACCTGGAAGACTTCTCCGGTATTCTATGGCTATATTTTTAGCATAAGCAAGAAAATGGATGGTTCTGTCTCCATCACGGCCTACGATCAGCTTCGTTATTTTGATATGACGGATACCTATATTATTGAAAAGAAAATGACCGCCGCTGCACTTCTAAAGAAGATCGCCAATGATTATGGGTTGAAAACAGGCATGATTGCTGACACAAAGTATCCGCTGCCTGATGCTATTCATGATAAAAAGAAGCTGTACGATATTATCTGCACAGCTTTGGATCAGACCTATATGGCGAAGTATGGCATGTTTATTATGTATGATGATTTTGGCTCCATTGCGCTCAAAAATATTCACCAAATGGCCTTGTTAAGTGTTATCGGAGATAAAAGCCTATTAACTGATTTCTCCTATGAGAGCTCCATTGATAAAGAAACCTACAACATTGTTCAATTTATTCAAGAGAACAAGGAGAAGGGGACTCGCAGGGTATTCACAAGAACGGATCCTGACAACATCCGCAAGTGGGGGAATCTCAAATATTACAAGTCCATTGATGAAAAGCTGAATGATGGTCAGATTAAAGACATTCTAAACGCAACTTTTGAGCTGTACAATCGGAAGACGGAAACGTTAAAGCTGGATTCATTAGGAGACCTCAATATTCGCGCAGGCTGCTTTATATGGCTTGAAATTGAAGATCTCCAATTAAGCCAATACATGCTTGTAGAAAGCTGCGAGCATAAATTTTCGGGAGATGAGCATACGATGAGCTTAACGATGAGGGTGGTGAGAAATGATGCTGTCAACAGCAATTAAGAAGATTGCGTTAAATACTACAAATGCATCTGCACCCGTAAGCATTATATATGGGGTTGTGCTTCAATCACAGCCTTTACAAATTCAAGTCGATCAACGCTTCACGCTGAGTGAGGCGTTTTTAGTTTTGCCAGAGAGTCTGATAAGAAAAGAGCTTGATCTGACGACAGGTGAAGTAACAAGCGGGAGTGACTCTTCGGGTTCTAGCGGTTCTAGTGAAGCTAGCGAAAGCACGGGTAAGAAAGCGGTCTTGCAAGAAGGACTTCAGCCAGGAGACCAAGTCATTCTAATGCGCGTTCAAGGCGGACAAAGCTATCTGGTGCTGGATAAGGTGGTGAGTTCATGATTCCACAAGGCGCAAGGCTGCTTCCTGACATGGAACAAGAACTTAGTCCGATGGCATCTTACACATATGCGCTGGACCTTGAGCGTAACCGTTTTATTGGCATGACGGATGGCTTGGCTGCTTTAAAGCAGGCGGTATACAAGATTCTATCTACAGAAAAAGCATACTATCCGATTTATAGCGACGAATATGGGATTCATGCGAGAAGTTTAATTGGCCAAGATCCAATCCTCGTGCGAGCAGAGTTGGAGTATCGAATTAAAGAGGCGCTGCTTATGGATGACCGTATCCTTGATGTACAACATTATGCGCTGAGCTACGACAAGGACAGTGCAACGCTGTCTTTTACCGTCGTCAGCACATTAGGAGATATTGAAATACAGGAGGTGATGTAACCGATGACGATAACTTATGACACGCTGCTGCAGCGAATGCTTAGCCGCGTTCCGAATACGATTGACAAGCGGGAAGGCAGCATTATTTACGATGCTCTTGCACCTGCTGCCATGGAGATGACGGGACTCTATGAAGAGCTGGAAGAGCAGATGAGGCTCTCTTTTGTTACAACGACTTCGGGAGAATATTTAACCCTGCGATGTGCGGAGTATGGTGTTAATCGGGAGCCAGCGACAGCAGCGAAGCGAAAAGGATATTTTTACGGAGATAAAAAGGTGCCAGTGAATGTACCCATTGGAAGCCGATTCGCCATCGATGATCTGAACTATGTGGTTCGGGAAAAGCTGACAGCTGGGGAATATATGCTGGAATGCGAAACGACGGGTGAGATTGGCAATAAGCTATTTGGCACCATGCTCCCCATACAATACGTGGATAAGCTTGTTCGGGCGGAATTGGGTGAGGTATTGGTCGGCGGTGAAGACGAAGAGGATGATGATGAGCTTCGTGCAAGGTATTATTCCGCGGTAAACGAGCAAAGTTTTGGCGGAAACATCTCAGATTACAAAAAGAAGCTTCGTGCACAGAACGGAATTGGGGGAGTAAAGGTGTTTCCGACCTGGCAAGGTGGAGGCTCGGTCAAATGCACCGTGATTGGCTCGGATTATAAGCGCCCTTCGGATGTGCTGATTCATGAGCTGCAAAATGAGATTGACCCAACCCCGCAAGGTACTGGTATTGGACTTGCTCCCATTGGACACACGGTTACGATCGCTAGCGTGCAAGATGGCTATTTTTACGTTGAAGTTATCCTAGCGTTGGAAGAGGGAATTACGGGGCCACAGATTCAACCGGATGTGGAAACAGCAGTCGAAAGCTATTTCAATGAGCTGCGGAAGTCGTGGGAGCGTGAAAGCGAGATTGTCGTGCGTATTGCTCAGATCGACGCTCGCATTCTTGGTGTTTCGGGAGTAAAGGATATTTTGGATACGCAGATGATTTACAATGGGCAGTCTGGTATTCGAAACAATGTAACGCTCGGAAGTGAAGAAATTCCGATCCTTACGAAAGTAGGGGTGATCGTATGAACGACCTCCTGAAGCATTTACCCGAATTCTATGAGGATATCGAAGATTTCAAAGAGCTGACCAATACGGAACAGGTGGAATTGGAGCTGCTGGACAAGCAGCTCCTTCGTCTGCTTGATAATCAATTTATTAAGACAGCAGACACGGAAACCATTAAGCGTCATGAGGATATCCTCGGCATTCGTGCCGATCCTGCATTGGAAACCTTGGATTTCCGGCGCATGCGCGTCATCAATCGTTATTCAACAAAACCTCCGTTTACCGTGCGTTATTTGCAGAATCGCTTGGATTATCTTATTGGCGAGGGCCGTACGGCTGTGAATGTTGACCCTTCGGAGTTCTTGCTGAGGGTGACAACCAATATCAAGGATGCGCCAGTCTTTCGTGAAGTGGATTATACCATTCAGACGATTAAGCCCGCCAACATGGTGTATCAGCAGGATACATCGATTCAAAGTGACATTGAGCTGAAAGAATCGATAACGATGCGTGAGCTCGACCGGCAAGCTCGTTTGTCTACAACATGGCATGTAGGCAAGACACCATTCGCGGTAGCGGGAGAAGAGGTGAGCTTGAAATGATACCAACAGCATTTTTAAGTGACATTGCTGCTTATACGAAAGGGCGTATTACGAAGGTTGTGCTTAATGGTAGCTATGTCATTTCGACATTTGAGCATGTCGATCTTGCAGACAATGTACTATCGATCCAGTATCTTATCCCGAAGGGCGCTGTCGAGACAGTGTCCTTGATCGAGCTGCAGGACAAGGATGGGCATGTGGTCAGCAGCAACGAGGTGCACGTGCCGATTAAAGCGGACACGATGCTCCTGCAAACCATTCAAGTAAAGGAGGCGCTGAATAAATGAGTTACACAGGTAAAACGAATTGGCAATTCGATGAAGTCGTGAAGGAAGCGGATTTGAATCGTATTGAGCAAGGGCTTCTGGATGCTCATGCTGGAATAGAGACGTCTACATCTGAAGCGAAGGCTTATACCGATGAGAAGGTGGCTGGGATTACGCCGGGGGCTATTGGGGCGGTATCCAAAACAGGTGATACGATGTCTGGCCCTCTAAATATTAACAGCAGCTTAACGACTTCACAGTGGGGATCTATATCAGCTGCTTCCAATGGATTTTATCTGATTGGGCACAACTGCTATCTTCATCCAACAAAAGGAACCTATCATTATAGGAACACACATGCAAGTCTCGGTGCCAAAGGGATATTGTTTAGATTCGGAAGCAGTTCCGAAGGAATATGGATGTTCGAAATGGGGAATGTCGCTACAACTGCTGACGCGGAGTTCACTCCGACTTTGAAAAAATTGGAAACAAGTGAAGGCGCACAGGCAAAAGCTAATCTAGCCGAGACAAATGCAAAGAATGCTAGCCTTCCTAGAAGTGGAGGGGGATTGTCAGGGAATTTAGGAATTGGTTCAACTCCATCAATAACTTTAGCATTTGGTGATAATGATACTGGCTTCAAGTGGAATGGGGATGGTGACTTTGATATCATGGCCAATAATGTTTCTGTAGGGAACGTTACTAGCGCGCAGATTTCGTTGAACCGACCTTTGATTGTTCAAGGAAGCAGAGTTCCAAAGTTCACAGCCTCTACTGCTGGTCCATCTGGAGGGACCAGTGGAGATGTATGGCATCAATTTATATAAGGAGGAGAAATAGCTATGCCTTCTTTTAATAATATTAATGGAGTCTGGAGAACCACAAAAGATATCTACGATAATGTTGGTGGAGTTTGGAAAACAACCCGTAAAGCGTATGACCATGTAAATGGTGTTTGGAGACAGTTTCATTCTCGGACCTTATTTGAGGATAACTTTTCTGAATATCTCATTTCACCAGAAAATTTATATGGTTCTAGAACAAATGTTAATAATGGCGATCATCTATTTACGCAAATCAGTGGTTACACCCGTGGAGAAGGCTATGCAGTTGCCGTGGGATGGTTGATAAAGAATATCCCGGCTAATAGTACGGTCTCAATAACTTGGCAGTTGCAGAAGGGAGATTATCCTCGTAATGATGCACTAGTGTTCAATAACGCTTGGCAAGTTATTGTAGCAGAAACCAATTCATTCTCGACGAAGACGTCAACATTTACAGGACAGGGCGGCAATATGTTTGTCGTTATTAATTTCTTTTCAATGTCGAACATCACGACTTGGATGAAGATATATGAAGTGAAAATTAATGGGGAGCGAGTATTTCCAATATCCTAGGGAGGAAGAGCAGATGAATAAAATTAGATTTATAAATCAACTAGAGTTGCCTGTCATTCGTGTAATCGGGGGGAAAGAAATCTTTAAAGGAGCACAAAGGGATGTGCTAACGATGTACTTTGATACAAATGCAGCCTCAAATCTTGAAGATTTAGTTAGACGTATGGAGGATACTTCTTTGCTGCAAATTTATCAAGCGAATGACGGGTCATCAGATCGTGAGGAAGTTTTTGAGTATCAAGATTATACACTGTTAACTAAAAGAGCGATTGAGCAGGAGATGATCACATTTGAAACACCAGAGAGTCCTGCGACCTATAAAGATGTTTATGTAGTTGGGCTTGCTCAACTAACCTATGCAGAAAAGCAGTTATCTTTACTTGCTGAGAAATAAATGAATGAGGAGAAGCCTTCAAACACTTGAAGGCTTTATTTTTTCATTTAAGTAGAATTAGTTATTTCTAGAAAGGGAGAATATTAATTGGGTTTTAATGGAAAAACGAATTGGCAGTTTGATGAGGTTGTGAAAGAAGCGGATTTAAACCGCATTGAGAAGGGGATTGTAGATGCACATGCTATGGTAGAGCAGACGAAGCTAGAAGGACAGACTTACACAGATGAAAAAGTAGCAGAGATTACCCCGAATGCTATTGGAGCTGTGAAAAAGTCGGATTTTGAGGCTCACACTGCTGATATTGAAATACATGTAACATCAGCGAAGCAAGCAGAATGGGATGCAAAAGAGACCCCCGCAGGAGCACTAGTGAAAGCTAATCAAGCTGAAAGCAATGCTAAAAATGCTAGTTTACCTAGAAGTGGAGGTACTATTGTAGGACAATTGGGTGTCAATGCAAGTGGAGGGGCTGTCCAACTTATTGGTGGAGATCATGTTTATCAAGAGTTTTATCCAAAGGGGGCTTCACAAGGCCGTAAGGGGTATTTGGGATACAGTGATAGCAGTTCAATCGATCTATCATTGGTAAATCAATATGATCAGGGATCAGTAAATATAGTTTCTGAGAAGGGCTTGGTTGTTAACGGTATTAATGTGCTTGGGAGACTAAATGATCTTAATAATAGTGTTCTCTCATGGAGATCAAATCCATATTACTATGATCAAGGTGAAGAAAAAGCCACGACATGGTCGCCATTAGAAACCTTAAATGGTATTAATTTCTCAAAAACTTCATCATCCTTATCTTTCTATGGCACCCTGAGTTCAGGTAGTACTAGTATGGCTAGTGACACCTCGATTGATATAACTGAACTTTCTAGACTAAAAGTGGATTTATATAAAGGTTGGGGTGGTGCTGGTAATACTTATGATTATGGCTCAGTTAGTTTTTTTATCTCTAAGGTAAGAGCTGGAGAAGTTATTAAGAATGTTAGTGCATCAAATTCAGGCAATGTGGGGATCCAACGTAGAATATTAGAATTAGATGTAGCGGGTTTAACAGGAAAGTACTTTATTGGAATATCATTTACAACTTCTTCTGGAGGAGGCAGTAGGACGCACGAATGTAATGTATACCGTGTATGGGGAGAGTTTTGATTTTTTTAAGCCCTCGAATCTATCGAGGGCTATTTTATTTCCTCTAGGAGGTGAAGCGATGAAAGAGAATTGGATCAGCTTGGGGGTGTCGGTCATCGGGACGATCGGGAGCATGTATTTGGGTGGATGGGATATTTCCTTACGTATCCTTGTATTTTGCATGATCGCAGACTACGTAACAGGGGTTCTAGGAGCGATTCGAACGAGGACACTGAACAGCGAGATCATGTTCTGGGGTGGTATTCGCAAGGCCGTTATCTTTGTGGTGATTGCACTCGCAGTCATGCTGGATGAGTACGTGGGAGATCACTCGCCAATTTTCCGCACGATGGCGATTTACTTCTATGTTGGACGAGAGGGGATCAGCATCGTAGAGAATCTTGGAGTGCTCAACGTCCCACTGCCTTCCTTTGTCAAAAAGATCTTAGAACAACTGCAAGAGAAAGGAGATGGCTCCAATGGAAATTATCCAAATGGGCAATAAGTACACCAATAGCAGCAGTCGAGACGGATATGTGCCGTGTGTAATTGTTAATCATATTTCGGCAGGCTCAATGAGCAGTATGGATAGCTGGTTTACGAGCGCCAGCAATAATGTGTCTTCGACGCATTTTGGGGTGGCGAAGGATGGACGTATCCATCAATATGTAGACATTCGGCGCATGGCATGGGCCAATGGCTTAACGGCAACGGGAACAACGAATGCGCCTGCCAAGGTTGTTCGAGATCGTCCAGGGGTCAATCCCAACAAATATACTATTTCTATTGAACATGAGGGAATGGATGGGGACCTGACAGAGCCCCAATTTGCCTCAAGCTTATGGTTGCATCGCTATATTCAACAGGAAGTGGAGCGAATCTGGGGGAAGCAGCTGCTATTAGACTCCGTCCATGTGATCGGGCATTGTGATATTGATCCGATTCGCAAGGCGAATTGTCCAGGACCTAAGTTCCCGTGGGCACGGTTGCGATCAGCATTAGCTGCAGAAGAGGAGCAAGCTATAATGGACAAGGTACAAGTATTCGTCAATGGACAGCTGCAAAAAGAAGGTTTGCTTATTAACGGCATCACGTATGTTCCAGCAAGAGCCGTGAGCAAAGCCTTGCAGGCGAAAGTCGAATGGGATCATGTGAAGAAAGTGGTACGGATCTCAAAGGAACAGCAAGACTGACCTTTATTGTATGGCGAAGGAAGGGGAGAAAAGGACTCTCTTTTTTTGCCTAAAAACAGAACATACGTTCTAAAAAAACAATCAAAAACCTTTTAAAAAAACATAAAGAATCTATCAAAACTCTATAAACCAAACATATGTTCGATAAACTAAAATGATAGTGTGGACATCGTGAACAGATCAAACGAATGAGTGGTCATTATGAAGAGGCTGATTGATTTTCAGAAGGAATCCTTCCATAAAGAAGCAGTCAGCGAAGGAGGTGAGGAGGGTGATTGTGTATCGGGAACTGGTTCAGCAATGGCTTGTACCGCTGGGAGCTGCGATGCAACTGCCCGTGCTGGCTGTAGACGAGATGCAAAGCGACACGCCAATGTCGCATCTTGCTTATGACGTGATCGAGCCCTACATTGACTGCACACCGCAGGAGCGGGAGAAGAACGACAAGCTGTATAAGCTGGTCGACATGGAATGGAGACTGTTTATCCGCGGAGCATCGCGCATGAGTCGAGTGGAACGATGCCGGGAAGTGATCGGCTGGCTGAGCACAGTTGGCGTCGACGCTTTGGATGAGATACCAGCCGCACTGGTACGCATCCATGCTCCACGCTGGGAAGTGCAAGGCGACAAAGAGGAATTGATTGTGCAGGTTAGACTGCGAATGCAGGACCAATTTGTCAGAGGGACGCCGCTTAACGAGACCATTGAGGATGTGCAGTGGCGGCCGCAGGAGAATGCGTAGGACGAAACCTTTAGATCAGACCTACAGCGCAAGAAGATTTCAGCAATCCATTTTAAGAACAGGAAATTAAAAAAGGAGTGACAGTACGATGACGCTACAAGACGTACAAGTAACGATTGATTTGCAGAAGCCGACGGGGCGCGTATCCTTTGCGATGCCGCTGATCCTGGGCAAGACAGCAGCAGGCAGTGACTATAAGGAATATGGAGATCTGGACTCGGTTAAAAAGGATTTTGGGGCGGATACGCCGGAAACAAAAATGGCAGAAGCTCTCTTCGCTCAAGGCGATCATGCGCCTTCACGAATCGCGATGGTGGCTAGTGGTGAAAATGGTGATCCCGTAGAGACGCTGCGCAAGGTCATGGATCGTGGCTGGTATTACCTATTGGCAGCGGATGCTGCACCGGCAACAGTAGATGCCCTGGCAACGGCAATTGAGCAGGACGACTATCGTATGTTTGTCACACGCGTGGCGGATACAACCAGACTTCAGGCCCTTCACACTAAAGCCTATACCCGCACGGTTGCCTTTTACCATAGCGATGACAAGCTGTATCCAGATGCGGCCCTGGTCGGCAGCGTAGGCTCCTACGATGTTGGAAGCGTGACTTGGAAGTTCAAGACGTGCGCGGGCATTACACCTATGCCAATCTCCGCAACAGAGCTGATGGAGATTCACGACAACGGCGGTATCACTTATGTGAATAAGCAGGGAGAAGCTCGTACTTCTGAAGGGAAGACTCTTTCCGGAGAATACATTGATGTGATTATGTCCCGCGATTATGTTCGCGCTCGCATGGAAGCGGAGATTCAGCATTTATTGAACCAATCGGACAAGGTTCCTTACACGAATGCGGGGATTGCTCAGATCGAAAGCACGGTTGTAAATGTCCTTCAGGAAGCGTTCCGTCTGGGCATTATTGCAGAAGACGACAGCGGCGAGCCGTTGTTCGGCACCTCTTTCCTGCTTCGCAATGAGGTCGAGCCAGCCGACCGTGCAAGCCGTCATTACAAGGGCGGATCATTCTGGTTTGAGATCGCGGGAGCCGTACATACGGTACGCGTAAAGGGCGTTATTCGTTTCTAACGAAAGTGGAAGTTATACGCTTCATATAAGATAAATCGATACGATAAGGATGGTGCAAGCAAATGAGCATTGGCATTTATGATGCAAAGCAAGTGTCCGTTATTGTCAACGGCGAATATTTAACGGGATTCGGAGAGAACACCTTTGTTGCCTGTGAAAAGGATGAGGAGCACACGGTAACGCATGTGGGTGCTCGTGGTGAAGTTGCGATCGCGCATAAAAACAACCCTCTGGGCACAATCAAGCTCACGCTGATGTCCACTTCCCCACAGCTAAGCTTGCTGCACAAATTGGCGCGCGAGAAAAGCATGTTCAGCATTTGGGTCGTCTCCCACAACTCCCCTCGTGAGCGTATTGGCGGCACGCAGGCTGTGATAAAGAAGCTCCCTGCTGCCAACTATGGCGCAGAGCTTGAGGATCGCGAGTTCGAGATTCAGGTGCTGGATTACACACACGCCGTATAAAGGAATCCATATAGCAAAGATCATCTAGGAGGAATGGAAATGAGCAAGCAGAAGACGATTACGATTGAACAAGAGGAATATGTGATTCAGCATCCGGGCGCTCGCGCGCTGATGCGCCTTTATGATACAGCTCTCAAAAGCGATGGGGGCTGGAAGCTGGAGGATTCGATGGACTTTTTCCTACAGTATGTCATTGTTTCCCCACGCTTAGATTGGGATGCCCTTTCGGAGAATACAGAGGTGCTGACGCCGTTGTGGATGGAGTGCGCGCGCTTTCTCGGCATGATTGACACGCCCTTGGGATCCGAGTCATCCGACGTATAGTTCATCCATTTCTCAGAATCCGCTCCGGCAGTTGCTCTGGCAGGTTGTGCTGGAGAGCCGGGGCGGTATTTCGTATGAGACGGCCTGCGGCATGAGCATTGAAGAACTGTGCGAGGCTGCAGCCGCCATGGATTGGCTGTACGGGAAAGGAGGGAAGTAAATGGATGATACCTCGGTGCGAATAAAGCAAGAACTGCGTTCGATGAATGAGCGGTTGAAGAGGCTTGAACCGATTCTGATGAGCTCCACTCACTCAGTGAAGGACATGAATGTGCAATTAACGAAGACCAGTCAGCAGATTAGTTCAGGTCTGAAATCCGCTATGGAAAGCAAGGCCAAAGGGAGTGGAGCCTCAGTATCGGTATCGATCCCCGGATTGGCTGGGCTAGAAAGTGCAGTGTCTTCATTAAGCAGTCAGCTTCCTGGATTAGTGGGTGCTGCTCTGTCACTAAACAGTCAGGTTCCTGTATTAGTTGGAGCAACGATATCATTACGCGATCAAGCAGCTAGTGTATCTGTAGGGATGTCTACTCTATCCA
This sequence comes from Paenibacillus sp. 1001270B_150601_E10, assembly GCF_015558675.1. Taxonomy (GTDB): domain Bacteria; phylum Bacillota; class Bacilli; order Paenibacillales; family Paenibacillaceae; genus Paenibacillus_B. The sequence goes on from NZ_JADMOL010000004.1 coordinate 254,170, forward strand.
GTAATATCAGCAGCTTAACTACCGCCTTTACCTCTCAAAGCAGTGGAAATCAATTTACTGCTGATGAGCTAGCTTCCAAAATAGCAAAAGCGATTAGCGATGAGAAGGATAAGGATGATCCTGAATGGGTTAAAACAATCAAGGATCATCCGATTTATAAAAATGTGAAAGGTGCAGTTGATATTGTCAGTCCTTTTACAGACGTAATAGGAAGTTTTAATGATATTACTGACCTGGGTGACAAGGGTAAAAAATGGTGGAACGGTAGAAAAGATAAAAAATCTGGAGGTCATTCTGGAGGAGATTCTTCAGAAGGCTCTAATAAAACGGATTCTAGTAACTCTCATGAATCTTCTAGTACCAGTAAAGGTCAATCCGACCATCAAAATTCAACGACTTCCAACCACACAGAGGGTCCCAAAAATAACAATAAACCAAAAGGATCACCGAAAGCACCAAAGGGAATTAGAGGTTTGTTAACAAAAGTAAGCGGCGGGGCAAAAAGTATTTATACAAGCGTGTCGGAAAACAAACATATTAAAAGCGGCATAGCTGGAGCAAAGAACATTTTCAAAGGCGTATCGGATAGTGACATTGTTAATAAAAGTAAATCTGGAATAAGCAGTTTATTTAAAGGCGGCAAAGGTAAAAAATTCGCCATTTCAAGCCTAGTTGCTGCTAGCGGCACTGCCTTTGGTCTTTACGCAAACTCGAAAAAAGCTAAGGTGGCAACAGAAGAAACACTAGAAGAGGATAAAACGCCCCCTAACGGTCCATACACAAATCCAGTCGCACACGCTGCTCAAACCGCTATCAACACGGTCCAAACGGGGCGCGATCTAGCCGCAACCGCAAGCACGGCTTCATCTGCACTGAGCTGGACGAAGAAGATTCTTACAGGTGCCAAGGTCGTGAATAAGGTTAGCCGCTTTGCGAGATTTACGCCAATGGGACTTGTTGGAGGATTCGCACTAGACGCAGGGATTTATGCGGCAGAGAAATGGCTGCTCCCTAAGCTTGAGAAGAATACGAAGAAGGAAGAAGAGTTAACCGAAGAGCAGATTCGTAAAAATGCGGAGCAGATGCGTGCCTTTAAAGAAGCTGCAAACCAAGCAGCGTCGACTTCGAATCCAGGCTTCCAGCATACGATTCCGCCCACGTTCGGTTCATTGCCGGTTAGCTCGAATATACCAACGCCATCACCGACAACGACTCCTGCTCAAGGCCAGAATACAACGAATGCTTCTCCGGCGCCAAGCGCTCCAAGACCAATGCCGCATCCGGGAATGCTGGCAACACCGCCTGCGGCGACGTTTTCAACGAAGCCTTATACGTCCATGGGGACACCAATGTCGCCAGTATCCACACCACCGGCGGCTAACACCAATGCTTCAGCAAGGACGATCCCGCAAACCGTCGACGTGAATGCCAACAGCCAAGTCGTGATGAACCTGAACGTCAATGGCTATATCGATCGGAAGATGATCGAGGAGATCAAGCGTATTTGCAGAGAGCAGTACGAAAGCGCATTCCGCTCCTTTGAAAGAGGCATTACGAGCAAGGTGCCGCTGCCGCCGCCAGTGAGCAAAGGAGGCATGATGTCCTATTAGTACACAACTGAGCCGCTTGGGCGGCGTAGAGCTGTTTGTTACCTCAGAGGAGCCGGAATACAGCGTACAGGTTAGCAGCCACAACATTGAGAAGGGCGGATCGATTACCGACCATATTCAAAAGGAAGGCGTTACCCTCCATCTCGAAGGACTGCTGCTAGGCCTTCAAGCTGCGAATTACCGGCATAGGCTGGTTACCGCGATGAATGAAGGCAAGGTGCTTCAATATGTGGGACGCAATTCGATGGTCAATGCGGTTATTACGAGTCTTCGCACCTCCCACGATTACTCGATTGCAAACGGCATGAGCTTTTCACTCACCCTAAAAGAAATCCAGCTCGTTAAGGTTGCCTACAAGGGTCTCCCGGGCAAGTCGCAGGCCGCTTTGAAGGAAAAGAGCCGTTCCGGCAAACGCAACACCAGCTATCTACCAACGCCGAAGGAACATCTCATTCGAACAGGCCAAACGTGGGGAAGCATTGCGAAGAGCTATCAGGTGGACCCGTATCAGATGCGGACATGGAATCCGCATCTGGACCCGAACTTTCCGCCGCCAGCAGGCATGGTGCTCTCGATTGGGAAGAAGGCGACGAAGCAGCAGCAGGGGCAGAACACTGGCGCACAGAATGCGATTCGCACGTATACCGTGCGTGCTGGGGAGACGTGGAATACGGTTGCCTTTTTACACGGCATGTCTGTGCTTGAGCTTCAGGCCCGCAATCCGAACATCAACCCGAGATCCTGGCTTCGTGAAGGCATGGTGTTGAACATTGATTAGGTGTCGACAGCAAAGAAACAGAAAGGAGGAATGGGTATGGCGATCATAACGATTGATAAAGCCTTGATTCCATATTCCTTTGATATGGAGCTGGGCGGACGAACGTATACGTTTGAGATACGCTACAATGCGCGTCACGATTATTTTACGATCGACCTGTCCTTGGAAGATCAGCTGCTTGTGTGCGGCGTCAAGCTCGTATGGGGCGTTCCGTTGTTCGAAAGCATGGAAACGCCGGATTTCCCTGTGGAGACGATCGTTGTCTATGGGGAAAACGTGGGCGAGCAGGTGACGTGGGATACGTTCGGCCAGTCCGTACACATTCATCTAGGTGAAGACAATGGCATCTATGTATAGGCGGCAATGCGAGGTGCTGATCGGCAGCTATCAGTTTCGGTATGGAGAGATTTCGATGCGGATCAGCGTGGAGTTTGACGATGACAAGGAGCCGAATGAGTCGACGATTGAGCTGTACAACCTTTCCAAGCACACGCTTGCAAATCTAAAGACAGGCATGAAAGTGATCGTAAATGCGGGCTATGGCACGGATCTCGGGACTGTGCTGCAAGGCAAAATTGTTGAAGTTCGCACTCAGCGTGAGCAGATGGACCGTGTGACGACGCTGCAAGTGAAGGATCTCGTGGACAGCAGTAAAGGTTCGTTGAATCAATCGTATCGCCCGGGTACGAAGGCAAGCGAGATCATCCGCGATCTGTTGAGTCGAGCAAAGATCTCCCATGGCCCGATTCTGCTGGATCAGGATTACACCTATACCCAAGGGTTTACGGCCAAGGGGGATGCACTTGAAGCCGTGCAGCGTGCGGCAAAGGCTTGCGGCACGAGCACCTACACACAGCAGGGACAGCTGCGTTTTCGATCTAAACATCATTCCTCTTCCATGACCTTGGAACTGTCTCCTGCGAGTGGACTTATCGAAAGTCCAGAGTCGTTCGAGGAAGAGAAGGTGAAGGGCGTGCGTGTGAAGTCGCTGCTTCACTATCGTTTATATGCAGGAGCGAAGCTTCGCTTGGTGAGTGAGGATTTCGAAGGAGATTACAAAGTAAAGAAGGGACGGCATACTTTGTCCGATGATGAATTTACGACAGAAGTCGATCTGGTTAAAGGCTAGAAAGGAGGGAGCAGATGGCAGCAAATCAAGCGGTGGGTGCCCTGGAAGCATGGATCGATTATAAGCTGGACCAAGCAAGGGCAGCTGGGATCGGAACGATTGTGAGCATGAGTGGTGCTACCGCAGATGTTGAACTGGAAGGGGAGCAAGGGCTGATTCGCTATTATCTTCCCGTGCTGGAGCAGCCGAATTCCTCATCCCTTCAGATAGGCAGCCGTGTGCTGGTTGTATTTACGGAAGCCCATCAATCCGGCGGTGTTGTGATTGGAAAGGTGGGAGGCGGATGAAGGCTTGGACGCTGGAGCAAGGAGATTTGGTCTTGTCTCAAGGCCAGTTCGCATGGATCGAAGGTCGGCAGGAGCTGGCACAATCGGTGCAGATACGATTAGGAACTCGCTTAGGCGAGTATTTTTTTGACCC
>NZ_JADMOL010000004.1:258116-298106 GCF_015558675.1 Paenibacillus sp. 1001270B_150601_E10
ATATGGGTCTTGATTCGGAAGGCTTGCTTGGCAAGCAGGTGACAGAGGACACGATTCGTGAGGCGATCCTGCGTTGTCTTGCAGAGGAAGAGCGCATTCGTTCGGTCGATGAGCTTGAAGTCGTCTGGGATAAGGCAGGTCGATCGGCTACCGTTCACATGGTATGCACGGGACTTGAAGGAGAGGAGGTTAGATTAGAGGATGTTAACATCAGCGGGCTTGAAGCGTAAGACGTACAACGAGATTTATGAAGACATGGTCATGGAGTTGACGAAGCAATTGGGACAGGATGTGAATACGTCCGCAACCTCGCCGCTTGGGATGATGCTGCAGCTGTTTGCGTGGCATTTGTCTGTGCTGTGGGAGGATGTGGAGCTTGTCTATCACGAGTCCTACATTCAATATGCGACAGGCGTGCAGTTGGATGCATTGGCTGTATTCTATGGCTTGCGTCGAAAAATGGAGCAGGCCGCAAACGGCGAAGTCGAGCTTACAGGCACTAGCGGGTACATCGTGCCGGCAGGGTTCCAAGTGGGAACCCGCACAGGCATTTGGTTCTCAACCATCGCGCCATGTGAGATTGGTGCGGATGGGAAGGGGCGTGTGTCGGTCGTGGCAAATGAGCCAGGCTCCTCTGGCAATGTGGCAGCGGCCATGATCACCGAGATGCTGAATACAGACCGAGATGTAGCAGCGGTCGTGAATCACAGCAGCATGGCGAATGGCCGCGAGCGGGAAAATGATGTGGAATTCCGCGACAGGCTTCGCGCCTCACGGGACGGCAGCCATGCGGCGACAGTGGATGCGATTGCAACTGCGCTGCTGCAGCTTCCAGATGTTCGCTCCGCATCGGTTCGAGTCAATGACTCGATGCAGGAGAGCGAGGAAGGCATTCCTGCGAAGTCCATTCGCGCTTATGTATATGGCGGTCAATCGGAGCAGATTGCAAAGACCATTTTTGATAAAAAGGCCGCTGGGATCGGAACGGATGGTACAGATGCCATAACGGTGAGCGATGTGAGCGGAGGTCAGCACAAGGTGCGATTCAGCCGCATGACGATGCTGGATGTCTATATTGAGGCAGAAGTGCTGGTCCATGCATCGTTCTCAGCAGATGGCGAGTCGGCAATTCAAAATGCGGTTGCGCAATACATTGGCGGCGTCGGTGCAGACCAGCAGGATTATATGGGCCTTTCCCAAGGGACGCGCATCGTGTACTCCAAGCTGTTATCCGCGGTACAAAATGTAGCGGGCATTGAGGAAGTAACTGCACTTCGTGTAAAGCTGGGTGACGGTGCATGGATGGCAGGCAATGTGGATATTCCACTGTATCATGTGGCTCGGGTGGCGCCTGAGCGAGTGAAGGTGGCGGTCACGCATGTTTAAGCTGGAAGAAGTCATGAAGCTGCTGCCAGATGTGGTAGCGAAGGAAGGCAGTGTATTTTCGAAGCTCGTTCAGGTCTGGCTGAAGGAAATGAACGTCATTAGCGAGACGATTCAGCAAATCTCTTTATGGAAAAGCATTGAGGAAGCAGAAGGCTCGACGCTCGATGAGATTGGCCACAATCTTGGGCAGTCGAGAGGTCAGGCGACGGACGAGGTATATCGTCTGCTGCTTCGTTCCAAGCTTGCTCGGATGAACGCGAGCGGCAATCTGGATTCCGTCATTGAGGTGCTGGCGCTTGCGCTGCAGGCGGAATATCATGAATTCCGCATTACGGAGCAATATGACGATCAGAAGCAGCCAGAGCCTGCGGCGATCCATGTCAAGGAAGTCCCTTATTCGAAGCTGAATGAGGTTGGGCTAAGCCCTGCACAGTTTATTTCCTTGGTCGAAAATGTCGTCGCCGCAGGTGTTCGTGTCGGCGAGGTAGAACTGACGGGTACCTTTGCGCTCTCTTCTTGGATGGATCAGGTCGAGACTAGCGAATATGGTCTAGCCGATGATGACATGCTTGTCGGAGGAACATTGGGGGATCTCTATGTTCCGGGCGATGATTACGAGCTGCCTTTATAGGGATTCCCCTATAGTGACCTAAGAGTCATCTTGTGAAGGAGATTCATAATGGGATATCACTTTGATTCTTACACTCATTCTCCAAGAGATCCAAGGTATATGAAGGTAGATGTGCGTTTCTCCTATTAACAGTATGTCCCAGATGCGTTTTTTCATCTTTAGCTTTCTCCATCTTCAGATTCTCTCTATTTTGAGAAGCTATCTTTTTGAACACGTATGTGCAGCGTTTGCTTTGACGTTTGCGGTTGTCCACAACGATTGGCGATGTCAAAGAATAAGCTTTTACAATAATAGAAAATGCAAGATAACAGTGAAAATATGCCTTCAAGATGATCACGATCATCAAGAGCAGATCATAAATGAGGTGAAGCTATGAGTTTCAAGAAACCATTGCCTACTTGGAAGGCACAAGGGATTCAGCCGCCTGAGCATAAGCTGGAGGAAGGCTGGAACGCCCAGGACAAGCCCCCCGCCGGATGGCTGAACTGGCAAGCAAATACGACCTATGAGGCGTTGAAGGAATTGCAGGAGAATGCGGTAGATCATCGCGATGTAACCAGTGAGCCTTCTCCAAACGGTGTCGTTCGCTTAAATGAAGCGGGAAGGCTGAACGAGGCTGTTTTTGCTGATGCGGAACATAAGGAGATTACACTGAAACCGGGTGTTCAGATTGTAGAGTCTGATCAGGACACGCCGTTTAATGTTGGGAGTATTAAGGGACGGACGCTGATTAATCTGCTTGGACGTTGGGGTGGAATGGAGAGTCTAACTAATATAATTCCCTACAATTGCACTACTACATTAGATTTTGAAAGTGTGGATAAAGGATCTTTCTCAGTAAAAATTACTGTAAAAGAAGGATTTGCATCAGGAGCAGGCTTTTATTCCAAATTTACGTTTATTGCAGGAAAATACTATGTTGGAATTGCGATGATTAGAGTTTTAGATTCAGAAAAGGCTAGACTCAACGCACCTTCACTTACGACTGGCAACTATGTTACATCTAATGATAAATTTTCTCCCTCTGTTTTTACGGTCAGTTCGTTAAGTTCGGATATAACTTCAAATATCGATTTAGGGGTTTCCGGTGGCGGGAAATCTGCGTATTTTGACTCTGTACGCATATATGAAATTACCGCTACAGAATTTGAAGCACTAACTAAGATGACACCTGAACAGGTTGCGGCAAAATATCCGTACGTAGACAGCATGACAAACGTCACCAATCCGTATGCCATCGTAACTGGCGACAACCTGCTACCTCCATTTTATGAATGGGAGTATCTTAACTCCTCATTATCATCAATTGCAGTACGAGATAAATACGAAGTGATGGTAAGCAACAGTGACGCAAGCAGTGGCGCGGGGATGAGGTACTATGTAAAGGTAAAGGGAGGACTCGCTTATAAATTGAGCGCAGACCCGATTGAGGGCGACGTTGAAGGCGGAGAAGTATACGCATATGGATGCGATGCGTCTAAAAACAGGCTAACTGGAAAGTTGACAGACACGTTTACTGTCGATTCCAACGTTTCGTATATCGAGGTTGTTTGTAACTCCACAAAGAACGGCGTTGCAGTGGTTGGCACGTTCATTTTCCGAAAGCCAATGCTCACCGTTGGAACCGAAGCCAAGCCGTTCAAACCGCAACAACGTTCAATGTGGGCAGCCGAATGTCAACTTGCCGCCAATCCAGTTGATGGGTCGAATGCAGACGTATTGTTTACAGGCGATGACGGACTGCCATACGTACTGGAAAAGTGGGGAAAGGAAGTGCTTGCCGAAAACCAGCAATGGGGGCTTGTTGCTACGTATACAGGCTTTAAGCAATTAGGCGGACAGACATATAGTTACCCTATTACTGGACATCAAGGCTTAGTAGTTAAATATGACGGCAAGCCCCTGCCGAATTTTGCGGGAGTTCCTTCAGGTGCAGATATGGGAACGATATCTCAAAATTCGGGAGAAATACACCTAACCATCGCTAACGCAGACAGCGGATGGGGCGACGCTTACACACCGACAATCGACGAGATCAAGGCGTATTTCTTGGGATGGAAGATGATGAATGCTGATGATTGGTCGACACCATATAACAACGTTGGGACAAAAGGCTGGTACAAGTTCGACAGAAGTGGTTCCTTAGTTTCTGCGTCTGGCGTAAAAGTTCTTCCTACAACCATGAACGACCTAACCGACCCTTATCGTCTTCAATACCTCAAGGCAACCCCAACTGTCGAACCTGTACGCAACTATGAAACGGGTCTGACGCTATGTGCAGGGTCAAACGTAGTCGAAGTAGGCAGCGGTATTGTGATACGTGAGAAGGCTAATCCTACGTACTATTCGCCCAATGGAAATTACTATATCAACAATACAGCAGTAAGTGGAAGCCTACTAAAAAATAAGGTGTCTCACATTTTGAGGGCTTACCGTAATGGATGGTTTGATAATGCTGCAAAGATCGAAAATGATGCTAATGCATATGGCAAGCAGCACGTTAGATTTTTACAGTCAGACTTCGACCCTACCTCAGTCTATCATGTCACCTACACGATGCTAGACCCGACTCTAACAGCGCCAATCAACGGTACTGTCGCAACTAATCTACGAGGTACAGTGTCCGACTTGGTGCAACGTTCGGGAGACGTTGAGCGACGGTTAAGTGTTTCAGAAGTTAGGTTGAATAGTATCACAAGCGACCTGAATAGTCCTCTGGAATGGATTACAGCCACGTTGATAAATGGATGGAACTCTGTCGCAGGACGTTCTATTCAGTATGCGATGGATGTTTTTGGGTTCGTTCACTTTAGAGGTACTTTGGATAGCGGCGGAGCCTCAAAGGCGGTGGGGACAGACATCTTTGTGCTACCATCACAGTTCCGTCCATCAAAAACAATAGGGGTATCAACCGTAACTTATAACAGCCCTCAAGACATACAGCCTTATGCGATTGATGTTGGAATCGGGGGAAGCGTTAGAGTAACGATGGAAAATACACGCAGATATGTTTATTTAGAATCATTCTCATTCTATGTTGGTGGTGGAAAAGTATGAAAGAAGCAATCATAACCGACATCAACGGTTTATATATCGAACCAACGCTCGTTGCGGATTCCGTGACGGGCGTTTTTCCTATCGAGGAATCCATGGAATCGGAAACGAGCAACCAATCAGTAATCCCAGAATCCAAAATCACGGGATATACCGTGGCGATCCCATTGCCAGACGGATTGTATGATCCAACATTCGATCTGATCAGTTACGATCAAGCACGGAAACATTACGAGAAAGCCTATGCGGATTATCAGAAGCAGCTGTCCGTGTATGATCCGGAGAGCGGTGAATTAGTGCCGCAGCCTCCACTTTCCGTAGACTGGAGCCAATTTTGGCGCAATGGACTGACGGACGAAGAGATAGAGGCACTAAAGCCCATTCCACAGCCTGACCCTACTGAAACGTTAGGGGGACAAATGGTGCAGCGTGAGCTTGAAGCGTTAGAGTTTCGAGAACAAAACGTCATATTGGGTACGAAGATAGTTGAGAAGGAGCTTCAAATCCTAGAGCTAAAAGGGAAAGATGAAACGCTCGACCGTACTGTCGCTGATTTGGAACGAAGATTACTTGAGCTGGAGGCGAAAGCAAATGTTTAAAAATGATGTGGATCGACTGAGCTATTATTACCAAAAAGGCTGGGCCAAGGATGCGCAGCTTCGTAAGTATGTACAGTTCGAAGTGATCACACCCGAACAATACACAGAAATTACGGGAAATGAGTATATGCCATTCTAATGTTCAATGGCTCATTGCCTGAAATGTGCTCCATGTATTCATCAAGTTTATAAGTTGAACGATGGTAATGAACAGGCGAGAGGTGAAAGGATTCTGAAAAAGCGTTAAAGCTTCTATAGACCTATACGTGAAAGAACTTTTTAATAAGCGAGTACCAGGGATAATGGATGCCATTATCCCACTCCCTCTCAAAATACTCACAAACCCTCGTCAGCCTGCCTATAATTTCCGCCCCTCATGTGCATACTAATAATTGGAGAGGGTTGTCTCTTTGAACATGATCGTAAAGTTGGATCGCTTCAACTTTTGGTTGAAAGTCCAACAAAAAAGAGGCTCCGCAACACCTTGACATGACGGCAACAGTTCGTCTAGGAAGCAATTCTGTTTCTCTAGACCCACACGGATATGGAGTGTTACCATAAGTGAACAGAATATCATGTTGTCATTTAGGGCATCAGAGAGGGGCGAATCGTGGACGTATATCAAGAGATGAAGCAGGGCGAGAAAGGCGCTTGGCTTAGCATCTGCGCTTATATTGTCCTGTCGTTGACGAAGCTTGGAATCGGATTCGGCTTCCATTCTGCTGCGCTTCAGGCAGACGGTTGGAACAACTTAACGGATATTGTGGCTTCAGTGGCCGTGCTGATCGGACTTCGGATATCGCAGAAGCCGCCGGATCATGATCATCCATATGGACATTTTAGAGCAGAGACGGTATCAGCGCTCATTGCTTCCTTTATTATGGCGACAGTGGGCTTACAGGTTCTATATACGACCGTCATGTCGTTGATCGAAGGCAACGCGGAGACGCCGAATCCCCTGACTGGGTGGGTAGCGCTTGGGTGTGCGGCTGTCATGCTGCTTGTGTACGTATACAATCGGAATCTAGCGAAAAAAATTAACAATCAAGCCCTCATGGCAGCGGCGCAGGACAATAAGTCGGACGCCTTTGTTAGTATCGGCGCGGCAGTCGGGATCTTCGGATCGCAAATGGGCCTGCCTTGGCTTGACCCGGTCGCGGCCTTTGTAGTCGGAATCTTGATCTTGAAAACGGCATGGGAGATCTTCCGCAGCGCAACCTTGGTGCTAACGGACGGATTTGACGAGGATGAGCTGAAGACGCTTCGCTCTACCATCGAGAAGACGAACGGAGTACGCGAGATTCGAGAAATCAAGGCTCGCCTGCACGGCAATCAGGTATTTGTTGACGTCGTCGTGTTGGTAGATCCGATGCTTACACTCATCGAGAGTCACGAGATCTGCGACCTAGTGGAGCTTAGACTCAAGAAAAAGCATAACATTGTGCATGCACATGTCCATGTGGAGCCGCTGGAGCTCCCTGGCCATGTCTGCAAGTCGGAGCATTAGAGAAAAAGTGAAGAGGCGTCGAATCGAGACGATCTCTTTCATGTCGTTCCTACAACGAAGAATAACGAGCGGGCTGTCATTGCGACAGCTCGTTTTTCTTTTTGCGACAATAGCACAGATCTACCTCGACCGATCTTAACTCCAAGAGCTTCGTCCCCCTCCATATCATCTTTTACTTCCCACCTGGCTAACAGGAATCACCCCCAACTCTTTCTTTATTCCAAATTTCCAAAAATAACTTGCGAACCAAGAAGTGCAACATCTTCTCCCAGAATATCGTTAGAGAAGATGCCCATTCGAATCTAGCATTGCCACATATATGCCATATGGTTTAGATAAAGTAGTTATTAAGCGCAGCTTATCGTTCTTTTTATTCTCCAACGTTCTTCCTCCACCTATCAAATGAGCGCAACCCTCATAACACCACTTATTTTCCTAAAAAACATTACTTTTAGCCCATGAGATCATATCATCATCTGAACATAAAAATGGATATTTAAGACTACAAAATTGATACGAAATAGCTTTAAATTAGGTCTAAAGACCTAAATAAATGGTTACAATTTGTCATTTTTAAGAGAAAAGTCCGATGTTTTCGACATAAATGCCTGATATAGTGAAGGACAAGTGATGGAACTCCAATACATTTCTAGTAAACGATATGATAGAAGACTATAAGTTTACAATTTTGTTCATGTGAACATCGGTTCATGTAAACGAGGCACCATATAGCCTCTTCATCACAGAAACGAATGACTTCACTGCACAAGGAGGCTACTTATGAAGAAGAATAAGATGAAAGCACTATTACTCGGACTGCTGGCGGTGACGATGTCCTCGCAAATTATGGCGACAACGGCAGCTGCAGCCCCGACGGACAGCACAGGTACAAACGAATCATACATAGAGGCAGGGGACGTAGGCTACTCAGACACAAGTTATTCTATGCAATCCACGTCCACACCTGTAGCGTATGCCAGCTCTAGCGCTTCCTCAAAGGTTGAGAAAGTGATAAAAGTGGGCATGTCTTATCTTGGCACACCCTACGAATATGGCTCGAACCGCAATACAACGAAGACATTTGATTGCTCAGACTTTGTACGTCATGCATATAAAAAAGCGATTGGCGTTACCCTTCCTATGGATTCCCGCAAGCAGGGGGCTTGGATTCGCAGTAACTCTACAGCGAAGTACAGCATGAGCTCGTTGAAGCGCGGCGATCTCGTGTTTTTCGGAAAATATCGTGGATCTTCTGCATCCTCCTATAAAAAGGTGAATCCGAAGACGGAGCGCATTACACATGTTGGCATCTACCTTGGCAACGGCAAGGTTCTTCATACGTATTCCAAAAAGTCCGGCGGTGTGCGTACAGACTCTATCAAGAACAACTCCTGGGAGCACCGCTTCCTGTTCGGTGGATCCGTTGTTAAATAAGGTTGAAGCATGATTATGACTCGAATCTGAAAAGACAAGAGGCCCCTGCATTCCGCATTAGCTCGGAGTGTCGGGGCCATTTTTTTATCCCCCATCTTGATGAAGTTTCTGCATAACTTCTTCTATGGATAACGATAACGACGGAATCAACGCTGGGTGGGGGGAGAAAAGCTCTCGCTTGGCACATTTCTCACGATTCGCAGATCAAAGTACATTCTCCAATATTTGATCCATTCTACAACATATTGTCCCGAGTAGATATTCTTCACCCTTTTATTTACATAACAGTCTCGTTATAATGTTGCGTATAAAGACACATAGACCATTGGATGCGAAAGCGCGCAGAATTGGGGGAGAGCATGACAACATTAAGAGAGATTGCAGAACGCGTCGGTGTCTCCATATCTACAGTCTCTCGTGTCATTAATCAGGACGACAGCAGGAGGATCAGCGACGAGACGAAGCAGAAGATATGGAAAGTCGCAAAGGAATTGGACTACCGCTCCACTCGCAAATCGAAATCCTTGAAGCAAGGGGCAAAGCGAGGCAGAGAAGCCACCAGCAAAGCTCCTGTCATTGGCTGCATCCTCGCCCTTCAGGATAACAAGTATAATCACCCTTACTTTTCTCCGATTATACAAGGAATCGAAGCGAAGCTATTGGAATCCGGCATTACGCTGTCTTTTCTTCATACACAGGCCGAGCTTAAGAACGAAGTCGTATTTGATGCTTTGTTGGATACTCGAAGCTTAAGCGGTTTAATTTGTATTGAAGGCTTGAGCAATAGCTTATACAAAAGATTGAAGGATCGAGTGCCGCTCATTGTTGGCATCGATGTGCGAGACCCGGACATTCCGGTGATCTCCTATGACCGGATGAGTGCAGCGCATACAGCAGTGAAGCATCTTATTGAGCATGGACATACGAAGATTGGTTTCGTTGGCGGATCAGGCTTGTCGGGCAAGCTAGATCGGGAGAAGCGCTACGCCGGCTATCGCCGGGCCTTGGAGGAATTCGAGATTCCGTATCAGGAGCAGTGGGTCATTAACTCTCATTGGGACGCGGATGAGAGCTATGAGAAGATGAAGGCGCTGCTTGCAGCAGATGAGCTTCCGACAGCGATGTTCTGTGCGAGCGATATGATGGCGATTGCCGCAATGAGAGCCGTTACGGAAGCGGGCTTATCCATTCCTGCGGATATCTCATTCATTGGCATTGACGATATTGAGTTTTCCAAGTATACGACGCCGCCGCTTTCAACCATTCATATTCCCAAGTATGAAATGGGCTATGCTGCCGCCAAGACGCTGCTTGACAGTCTGGAGGACCCGTACCCGTTCCCGTTTCGAATGCAGCTTCCATTTCAGTTTATTTCAAGGCATTCAGTAGCAGCGCTAAAGAGCATATCGATCGAGACGTGATCCTCGTTTTTATCGCAAGTAATTGCATGTCATCCAAGCCATCATGGATTATTGAAACATAAAACAATCCTAAATCAATCATAAAGAAATCATGAACGAATCCCTGGTAGTAGGCCATATAGGCTTCCTAGGGATTTTTTTCATACCTAAAGCGCAATATAAGAGATAGCTGAGGATTAAAGGATTCCATTATCAAAAGATTGGATCTCGTAATAAAAACAGCTCCTCACCGTATGGAAGAAGCTGCTTGTTTAGTCATATTTGATTGAATCTATCGATTCGCGGAAGGGTAATGAATCAAGGTCACATAGCGTATGGTCTGGTCCGTGTCATTCGTATACGTATGCGGCTGATCCGCGGAGAAGCGCATCGCAAGCGTCGGCTTAAGCGTATAGCTTTCTCCTCCAACCTCTACGCGAAGCTCGCCGTCCATCACCATAATGAATTCCTCGACGCCTTCGTAGTGGGCTTCTGATTCATGGGAACATCCTGGTTCAATCAATACACTGTACACCTCGAACCCGCGGTCCTGTTCAAAAGGAAAGATCGGAAAGGCACGATACGAGCCTTCTTCCTCTACGAGCGGCGTCGTCTCTTCCATCGCGACAACCGTAACCTGTGGAGAGGAGTCCTCCATCAATGTCGCAAAGGAGATGCGAAGCCCGTTAACGATCTTCCATAGGACAGAAATCGTCGGATTGGATTCGCCTCGTTCAATCTGGCCAAGCATTCCTTTACTTACTCCGCTAAGCTCGGCTACCGCATCCAGGCTAAGGCCGCGGGCCTTGCGGATATCTTGCAGATTCCTTCCAATCTTCTTATGAATTTGCTCTTGCATTCTAGGGCTCCTCTCTCTATCCAAACAGAACAGACTTGTCCTGTGAAAAAAATCATACAAAAAAACATGTGCAATATAGCGCACAACTGTGTAATATAATATACAAAGAATAAAAAGAATATAACGGAGAAAACCGTAAAAAATAATTTTGATCTATGTTCTATTTTATGAAAAAAAACGGGGAGGGGCAATGAAATGTTGCAAGAAACAATGGTTGGACTCGTCAAAGCAGAACGCAAGCCCGGAGCAGTATTGAAAAGGGTTCCAAAGCCAAGCTGCGGACCGGATGAGGTGCTCGTTAAAGTGAAAACATCCTCGATTTGCGGTACGGATGTTCATATCTATAAATGGGATCAATGGGCGGAGAATACAGTCGTAACACCGAATGTATTTGGCCACGAGTTTGCAGGAATTGTAGAAGAGATCGGCGCTAATGTCACGAACGTAAAGGTTGGCGACTATGTGTCTGCAGAAGGACATGTCGTCTGCGGTGTGTGTAAAGCATGTCGTACTGGCAATGCGCATGTATGTCCGAATACGAAGAGCTTCGGCATTACGCTGCCAGGCTGCTTTGCAGAATACGCGGTTGTGCGTGCAAGCAATGTCATTCACAACGATCCGAACCTTCCGGCTGAGATCGCTTGCTTGCAGGATCCGCTTGGCAATGCTGTGCAAACCGTTATGAGCGGAGATATTGTCGGCAAGAGCGTTGCTGTTATTGGGGTAGGGCCGATCGGAATTATGGCAGTCGCTGTAGCGAAGGCTTGTGGAGCGGGCAAGATCATTGCGGTGGATGTGAATCCGTATCGCTTATCGCTTGCGAAGCAATTCGGCGCGGATGTGATTGTGAACAACGCGGAAGTATCGATGGTTGATGCGATTCGTGATGCTACAGGCGGTGAAGGAGCAGAAGTAGTGCTTGAAATGTCAGGCCATCCAGATGCGATTCGCGACGGCTTCAAGGCAGCAGCTATGGCGGCGCGTGTATCGATGCTTGGTATTCCAACGCGCGATGTTCCTTTGAATCTGGCTGAAGATATCATTTTCAAAGGCATTCGCATTGAAGGCATTACGGGTCGCCGCATGTACGATACATGGTACCAAGTGAAGGGGCTTCTCGAAAATAATCGGATTGATCTGAAGCCGCTGATCACGCATACCCTCACCTTGGATCAGTTCGAGGAAGGCTTCGATATGATGATGAAGGGAACCTGCGGCAAGGTGGTCTTCCTTCACGACCACATGCCAGAGCTCTAAGAAAAGTGCTTTTTCGAAACAGAATGGATACTTCTTTATCAGGAGCGAGCAATCTCTAGAATAAGCAGAGCAAGAATACTGAGCTTTTTTTCACTTGTGTTCAGCTCATGTAGGGATCATCAATGAATGCAGGTGTCATTCGATCCTCGGTGTTCTTGCTTTGTGCTGTACTTAAGGCAGACGTGCCCCTTTCTACAATTGTAACGAGAGCTTGATCGTTCCGAAATGGTCTTCGAAGAAGGTGCGCTGGTTCATCCTGCTCGGATTGTTGTATGATGGTAGTGATGGTATAGATAGGCAGGTAAGTGTTGATACATTGCCCTTACTCTAGAATCTAGATATGATGTTTTCGCTGAAACGAATTTACATATGAACTCAAAGGAGGAGCAACTCATGGCAGGATTTGATGTGATTGCACAGGAATTGCAGGCGCTTAAGGATGCGGGAAGATATCGTCCACTAACGGTATGGCAGGACGGATCGGATGCTTGGATGACACTGGAGGGCGGCAAGCGCGTGCTGCAAATGTCCTCAAACAACTACTTGGGGCTCACTCATCATCCAAAAATGAAGCAGGCTGCGATTGAAGCAACGGAAAAATACGGCGTAGGTGCTGGCTCCGTACGCACGATTACGGGCACACTGGCGATTCATGACGAGCTGGAGAAGAAGCTCGCGGAATTCAAGGGTACAGAAGCGGCGCTTGTATTCCAATCCGGCTTTACAACGAACCAAGGGGTGCTTGGCTCCATTCTTGGTGCTGATGATGTCGTGATCAGCGACGAGCTCAATCATGCCAGCATTATCGATGGCATTCGCTTAACGAAGGCATCCCGCAAGATCTTTGCTCATAAGGATATGGATCAGCTGGAAGCAGTATTGAAGGAATGCGGCAGCTTCCGTCAGCGTGTCGTGGTAACAGACGGTGTCTTCAGCATGGACGGCGACATTGCACCGCTCACGACAATCGTAGAGCTTGCGGAAAAGTACGATGCGCTAGTCTATGTCGACGATGCTCATGCGAGCGGCGTGCTCGGCAAGCACGGCAAAGGCTCTACGGATCACTTTGGCCTGCATGGCCGCGTGCATTTCCAAATTGGCACGCTGTCTAAAGCAATCGGTGCGGTTGGCGGCTATGTAGCAACAAGCCAAGCAGCGAAGGACTTGATGATTAACAACGCTCGCGCCTTCTTGTTCAGTACATCCCTTCCGCCGTCAGTTGCTGCTTCCTGTATTGCAGCGATTGACGTATTGAAGACAGAGCCAGAACTTACTGAGCGTCTGTGGTCAAATGCAAACAGCTTCCGCGATACCTTGAAGAAGGAAGGCTTCGATACAGGCGACAGCGAAACGCCAATCATTCCAATTATCGTCGGCGAGCCTGCTCGTGCGCTTGAATTCTCCAAGCGTCTCTTGGAGGAAGGCTTGTGTGCGCAAGGTATTGTATACCCTACGGTAGCCATGGACAAAGGCCGCGTGCGTATGATCGTAACGGCTCAGCATACCGAAGAAGATCTGGCCTTTGCGCTTGAAGCTTTGAAGAAGGTTGGCCGTGAATTTGGCATTGTCGGCTAAAAGACGATGCACTTGCATTTTGCGCAGCATTCGCTATAATGATTAGAAATATCTAAAGCAACATCCGTGAATGGGAGAGTAATGAAGCGAGAAGAGTCCAAGCGAGCCGGGTTGGTGGAAGCCGGTACCGAATCCTTCATGAAGCGGACCCAGGAGATGGTCATCTGAACGATGGGGAGACTCTGCCATGTGCCGTGTCTTCATCGCTGTAAGACGATCCGGCCACCAGCCGTTATTGGTTCAAGGGGTTGAACGAGAGCGGGAAGGATGGCTCTATCGTTCAGCAACAAGAGTGGTACCGCGAGTGTCTATACAGCCCTCGTCTCTTATACAGAGACGGGGGCTTTTTGCATTTTGCTACGGTTATTTAAAGGTATTGAAATGCTGAATAGGAGACCACTTTGGCTATGTTCGTGATCATGGGCTCTATTTGCGAGCTTTGTTTATCTAAAAACGAGGGGGAGTATGTATGCTAAAAGAAACGATCATCGCGCATCTTCAGGATGCCGTTAGGCAGTGTTGGGAGGAAAGCGGGATAGCAGGGGATTGCCCTCAGGAGATCATGCTTGAGCAGCCTGCACATGCCGAGCATGGAGAGTATTCCACGAATGCCGCCATGAAGCTGGCAAAAGCTTTTCGCCAGCCGCCGGTCGCAATCGCAAATAGAATAAAGGCGAAGCTAGAAGCATCCGGGTACATCGAAGGCTTGATAGGGCGCATCGAGGTAGTTGCGCCTGGCTTCTTGAATCTGTATTTGAACTGGAGCACATGGGCGGAGCATTATGCGGCATCCGCCGCATGTCAACCACAATTCGGATTGGAAAGCAGGGCCCTAGAATTGAAGAGCAGTCTGAGTGCTCAAGCTGCGATGATCGATCCGTCCAAGAGCAGGGCTTCGAAAAAGGTGCTGATTGAGCATACCTCCATCAACCCGAACAAGTCCGCCCATATCGGCCATCTTCGCAATTCCTGCATAGGGGATACTCTAGTCAGACTGTTAAGAAAAACAGGCCATCAGGTTGAGGTGCACAACTATATCGATGATCTTGGCAATCAGCTCGCCGATACGCTGGTGGGGATTCAGCACACAGAGATACAAGAAGCCCATGACCGCTTTGGCGACTTCTGCTGGGATGTTTACGCGATGATTAACAAGAAGTATGCGAGCGAGCCTGAGCTTCAGTCGGAGCGTACGCGTGTGCTGCATGCCATTGAAGCGGGCGATAACAATACCGCATGGATGGGCACGTTGGTCGCAGAGCGCATTGTTCGTGAGCATGTGGAGGAGATGGGTCACTTTGGCATCAACTACGATCTGTTAGTATGGGAGAGCAGTATTGTGCGTGAAGGCTTCTGGGCAAAAGCATTCGAGCTGCTGAGGCAGACGGATGTGTTCCAGCAGGAGCAGGAAGGGCGCCTTGCAGGATGCTGGGTGCTGAAGCAGGCTGCAGCGGATGAGACAGAAGAGTCTGAGCACAGCCAAGATAAGGTGCTTGTTCGTTCCAACGGGATCTTGACGTATACCGCGAAGGATATCGCATACCATCTGTGGAAGTTCGGGTTGTTGGAGCAGGATTTCAGCTATAAGCCGTTTACAGAAGAGCTGTGGACGACCACTACGCAGGCTGCGAAGAAAGAAGGAGCTCAAGGTGCAGCATCTGCTTTTGGTCAAGCAGATATGGTGATCAACGTGATCGATTATCGTCAGCAGTATCCGCAGCTTATGGTAAAGCAAGCACTCGAAGCATTGGGCTACCAGAAGCAGGCGGATGCTCTACATCATGTTAGCTATGGTGTTGTTTCTCTTAGTCCGAAGGCAGCAGCAGAGCTTGGCATCGATACATCAGACGGGAAGGCCAGCTATGCGATGTCTGGCAGACAAGGCATTGGCATCAAAATAAAAGAGCTGATCAACCGTGTCGAACAGGTCATTGACGAGGTAAGACCAAGCAAGGAGGGGCTGTCAAGCCGCGAGATTGCCATTGCTTCCATTCGGTACTATTTGCTTCGTTTCAATCTACAGACAGAGGTTGTCTTTGATCTGGATCAGGCAACAGAAATATCAGGCAATACGGGCGTATATCTGCTCTATGCCTACGCTCGCGCGAATCGTGTGCTGAACAAGGCCGGCGCTGAGCTTGCAGCGCTTGGTGGGACTCCCGACATTCCTGCTCTGGCACCAGCAGAGCATAGTCTCCTTACTCACTTGAGCCGCTGGCCGGAGACGCTTGCTTTAGCGAGCAAGGAGCTGTCGCCGAATGTGCTGTGCCAATATGCTTTTGAGCTCGCAACGACGTTCTCGAACTTCTATGCCGCTTGCCCTATTCTAAAAGGTAACCCTGATCAAGTCTCCTTCCGTGTGTGGTTGACTGCGCAAATGAGGCATACGTTAGGCGAGGTGCTTGGAATTCTAGGTCTCCCTGCGCCAGAATCGATGTAAAGCCATGACCATAGTCCGATAAAATCAGGAGAATTGTCCGATTTTGTCGGGCTTATTTTTGCGCAAATAAAACGATTATTTGCCCCAAAATAATTAACCCCGTTGACACCAATCATTTTTGAAAAACGGTATTGACGTTGTAAAGTTTCGCATAATATAATGACGTCATAATAGTTCAGGCAAACAATTCCAGGCGGAGTTGCGATCCTGAACGTATCTTTATCCCTCGGCATCGTGATGATTATTACCCAAATTAACCCTAGATTTGCGCAAAATGTGCACCAACTAGAACGTAAGCATTGTGCTTGATTCCCTGTTGTTTTGCACACCTCAGAGCTCTCATCTCGTACACCACCGTTTTGTCATCAAGGGACAAAGCATATCACTTCTCAGCTTCGACACCATTTCATCTTGACATCATTCGTTATCCGGAAGAAATCCTGAACCTGAACGATTAGCGCTGCATGCACTTGGATAGGCATCGCTCGCAGCTGCTTCAAAGTCAACATGTTATGTAAGCGCTTTATCGCTTATGATATTTGCTTTTGCTGTCTTTCTAACATTCAGAGGAGAGAGGGGTCATGAACGCATGAAGCAAGTCAGAATTGGCATGATTGGAGCGAGGGGCAGAGGTTCCATTGCGAAGTATTGGCACAACCCGGATGGTCGCTCGGTTGTTGTGGGGGCAGCAGACATCTATCCGGAACGCCTGGAGGAGTTCAAGGCGGATGTGAATCCAGATGCATTTGTCACAACGGATTATAAAGAGCTGATTGCTAGAGAGGATATTGATGCCATTGCGGTGACCTCGCCTGACTTTTGTCATGAAGAACATGCGGTTGCAGCGCTGCGGGCCGGCAAGCATGTCTTCTGCGAGAAGCCGCTTGCGATTACAGTCGAGGGCTGCGACAACATCTTGAAGGCATGGAAGGAGTCCGGCAAGCATCTCATGGTTGGCTTCAACATGCGCTACATGAACATGTACCGTACGATGAAGGAAATCGTTGAATCGGGAGTAATTGGAGAAATCAAGGCTGTATGGGTGCGTCACTTTGTCGGCTGGGGCGGCTACTTCTATTATCATGATTGGCATGCCAACTCCAAGAACAGCACGGGATTGCTGCTGCAAAAGGGCTCTCATGACCTGGATATTATCCATTGGATTACAGGCCGCTATGCCACGAAGGTCAGCGCCTTTGGCAGCCTTGATTTTTACGGCGGCGACAAGCCCAATGACCTGACCTGTCCGGCTTGTGACGAACGATTGACCTGTACTGAAGCTAGCCGCGGACCTCTTAAAGAGTGCGCATTTCGCGAGGAAGTGGATGTAGAAGATAACAATATGGTGATCATGGAGCTTGAGGGCGGCGTTAAGGCTTCTTATCTGCAGTGCCACTTCACGCCGGATTACCAGCGCAACTATACGTTTATCGGGACGGAAGGCCGTCTTGAGAATAACGAGCTGGAGAATAAAGTGTACGTAAAGACCAGACGCTCGAATACGGCTCGCGAGCTGTCGGACCGCGTGTATGAGATCAAGGAGGCGAAAGGGTCCCATGGCGGAGCAGATCCGAATATCTGCAAGGACTTCGTCGACATGATTATAGATGGCAAACAGCCAGTAGCAACACCGATTGCCGGCAGAATGAGCGTGGCGGTTGGCTGCGCGGCAACAGAATCCATTCGTTCAGGAGGAAAGGTCGTGCAGGTATCACAAGCACCTTCCTTTGCCGCTGAGCCTGTTGGGAGTGGTCAATGATGCGCACGGGAGCGGGAGATGCTGTAAGCAGCGTAACGAATATCAATCGGAAGCCGCGCATGCAGCGCTTGAAGAAGTCATTCATTCTGAACTGGCAGCTGTACGTGCTGATTCTTCCAGTCGTCGTGTATTACATCGTATTTCATTATTTGCCGATGTACGGCATTCAGATTGCCTTCAAGGACTTCATTGCGAACAAAGGCATTTTTGACAGTCCATGGGTCGGCTTTAAGCACTTTGAACGCTTCTTTAACAGCTACTACTTTGAGCGCTTGTTGACGAATACGATTCTGATCAGTTTGTATACGCTTGCTTTAAGCTTTCCGATTCCGATCATTCTGGCCTTGATGCTGAATGAGGTGAAGGCGGAGCGCTTCAAGAAGATGGTACAGACGATCACATATGCGCCGCACTTCCTGTCCGTCGTCGTTATTGTGGGAATGCTGTTTCTGTTCTTGAATCCGAGCACAGGGATAATCAACCATATCATTGTCGCTTTAGGCTTTGAATCGATTCCTTTTATGACCTCGCCGGGATGGTTCAAGACGCTGTACGTGCTCTCTGACGTTTGGCAGACGATGGGCTGGAGCTCCATCATCTATCTCGCAGCGCTCTCCGGCGTTGATAATCAGCTGCATGAAGCTGCTACGATCGATGGGGCCAGCAAGCTGCAGCGCATCTGGCATATCAATATTCCGACGATTGCGCCAACGATCGTCATTCTATTAATTCTGAACCTCGGAAGCGTAATGTCAGTCGGCTTTGAAAAAGTATTCTTGATGCAGAATAACTTGAATCTGAGCAGCTCGGATGTCATATCCACCTATGTGTATCGCACAGGTATTCTGGATTCCCAGTTCAGCTTCTCTGCAGCGGTCGGATTGTTCAATTCCGTTATTAACTTTGCGCTTCTCGTGATCGTCAACTATATTGCCCGACGCGTCAACGAGACGAGCTTATGGTAGGAGGGAGCCGTTATGATTGATCGTTCGCTAGGAGATCGAGTATTCAATGTCGTCAATTATGTACTGCTGTCCCTGATCTGCCTGATTGTGCTGTATCCGCTTCTCTTTGTGCTCAGTGCCTCGGTAAGCAATCCGGAGGCCGTGCTTCGCGGAGAGATGTGGCTCATTCCTAACGGCTTTAATATGGACTCGTATGTGAAGATTTTTCAGAACAAGGATATTCTGATGGGGTACGGCAACACGATCGTCTACACGGTGGCAGGTACAGCCTTGAACCTAGTGATGACCGTGTGCGCAGCATACCCGCTATCCCGCAGAGACTTTGCTGGCCGAGGCCTCATCACCGGGATGATCGTCTTCACCATGTTCTTTAGCGGTGGATTGATCCCGACGTATCTCTTGATCAAGAACCTGAGCATGCTCGATACGTTCTGGGTCATGATCATTCCGAACGCGGTATCGGTGTGGAACATCATTATTATGCGCACCTTCTTCCAGCAATCCATTCCTGGGGAGATTCAAGAAGCAGCGATGATTGATGGCTGCTCCCACTTTCAGACTTTGTTCCGGGTTGTGCTTCCGCTGTCGATGCCGATCATTGCGGTTATGGTGCTCTTTTATGCCGTAGGGCATTGGAATGCGTACTTTAACGCCTTGATTTACCTATCCAGCAAGGACAAATTCCCTCTACAGCTGATCCTTCGTGAACTGCTCGTGCAGAGCGATTCCGGCGACTTCATCAAGCTGACGTCGGAGGCGGGCGTACGGCTGAAGATGAGCATGGAGGGATTAAAATATGCGGTGCTGGTCGTAGCGAACCTGCCGATGTTGATTCTGTACCCGTTCCTGCAGCGCTATTTTGTCAAAGGCATCATGATTGGAGCTTTGAAAGGCTGATCGTTATACCGAGCGTCGAACCACAAATAAGGGGGAATGAACATTGCGTTCAAAGAAATGGTTTACTCTCACATTAAGTGTCGTACTCAGCTTCTCACTGCTGGTCACCGCGTGCGGCGGCGGAAGCGGGAATAATGATGCACAGGATCCGGCGAAGGCGGAGGAGAGACTTCAAAAGATCAACACGGAGGGCATGCCAGTCGCGAAGGAAACGATGAATGTCAAGGCATTCGCGGCGAAGCTCTATGCTTCTCAGGATTGGAACAATCTGATGCTGTGGAAAGAGTATGAGAAGATGACGAACATCCATATCGAATGGGATACCGTCGCAACGGATGGCTTGAAGGAGAAGCGAAACATCCTGATGGCAGGCGGCGACTATCCGGAGATGTTCTTCGCCTCCGCTTTTTCGAAGACGGATCTGATCAAGTACGGCAGCCAAGGCACCTTTTTGAAGCTGAATGATCTAATTGACAAGTACGCCCCGAATTTTAAAAAGATCATGGAAGAGTATCCGATCGTGAAAAAGGGAATTGCGATGCCAGACGGCAGCATTTACGGCTTCCCGACGATCTATGACCCTGCGTTCAAGTCGCTCCATTATGGAACGCCATGGATCAAGCAGGAATGGCTTGATAACCTTGGCCTGAAGCCGCCAACCAATCTGGATGAGCTGTACAATGTGCTCAAAGCGTTCAAAGTGAACGACCCGAACAAGAATGGCAAGCAGGATGAGATTCCATGGGGATCAAAAGGCGTAACGGCAATCTTGAGCTTCCTGAAAGGCTCCTTCGGGCTGAACAAGCATGGCAACGCGAACCCGAATGTGGACTTGGGGGATGATGGCAAGCTTACTTTTGTGCCAACCTCTGATCGCTACAAAGAGCTGCTGCAATACGTGAACAAGCTCTACAAGGAAGGCATGTTCGACAAGGAAACCTTCACGATGAAGGATACGGATATTACGTCTAAGGCAAGTGCCGGTATCTATGGCGTCTTGGACGGGGTGGATCCAGCAGCGATCTACAATCAAGACGGTTATGTAGGCATACCTGCGATTGAAGGACCTCATGGGGATCGCTTCCTATCCAATATTGGATCTCCGCTTGGAAACTTGGGGATGTTCGTGCTGACGGACAAAGCAGAGAATCCGGAAGCGCTCATTCGCTGGGTGGACCACCTCTACAGTGATGAAGGCGTGAAGATGTTCTTTATGGGCTTTGAAGGCGTAACCTATAAGGTTAATGATAAGGGCGAATACGAATACCTTGAAGAGATTACGAATAATCCGAATGGCTTGAACTTGGATCAAGCGGTCAGCCAATACTTGACTTGGCCGGGCGGCTACTATCCGGGAATCGTAAAGCAGAAGTTTTTTAAGGGGGCAGAGGGATTGCCGTCTTCGGTGAAAAATGCAGAGGATTCCGAGTCGTTCTATGTGAAGGAAGAGGACAGATGGCCTGCCTTCAACTTTACGCCTGAGGAGCAGGATGAGCTGACAACAATACAAACGGACATTCATACCTTTGTCGATGAGATGCGCGACAAATTCGTTTCCGGCGAAGCTGGCTTTGATCAATGGGATAATTATGTGAAGCAGATTGAGAGCATGAATGTGAAGCGCTACTTGGAGATTTATCAGCAAGCGTACGAGCGTTACAGCTCTGAAAAGTAATCCTTAAGCTTATACGATGAGGCTGTTGTTCGGTATATGCCGACGATAGCCTCTTTTTACTGTAATAGGGTTGATATGTGATGTAACAAAATGGAAAGTGGGCGCGTCTATTATATTGATTTGATGAAAAAGGAGGCTTTGAAATGTTTGAAAAATGGGCAGCATGCTTACTGACCTCGATTCTAACTGCGTTGACGATAACATCTATGCCGATTTTTGCTGCAGAGGCAAAAGAAGTATCGATCCATAATGGCCAGATGAATAACGGACGTATTCTTGTTCCATTGCGCGCGGTTTCGGAAAACCTAGGCGTGGGTGTTAGATGGTTCCCAGCCGAAAAAGAAGTGAAGATGACAAACGGCGACTCGACGATTTGGCTTGCTGCGAATTTCAAACGGGCTATCATTGAAACGCCACCAACTGCCGAGAATCCAGATATTCCGCATCGAGAATATATGGAGCTTGATACAGCAACACAAGTTATAAACGGAACGACTTATGTTCCGTTACGCTTTGTCAGCCAGTCCATAGGAGCAACGATCACGTGGGATGAAAAAGTGGAGCAGGCAAATGTGACATTGGACGGGAAGCGACTCATTATTAATATAGCCGAGCCTTCCATTACGATCCCTGAAAAGCAAAGAATCACAGATACACGCTTGAAGCTGCTATCTGATACATTAAATGAAGCCTCGAATTCGAATATACTATCCATTAAGAATATTCCGGCGTATTTCAAACCGTACTTTACTGATAGATTGATTCAATCAATTGTTGCAAATAAAGGCCTGGAAACGGTAAGTACCTATGGTACTCCTATAACTTTACTTGAATATACAAGCAAGACCTCCGCGAATCTTTCGCAGTCTGTCATACTGGGAAATGGATTAACGGCAGAAGACCAATATGTTGAAGATCGATCAATTACCCTCGTGTTCACGGATGGGATGTGGAAGGTTGATCGTGTCAGCAGAGATTTCCGGATACTGATCTATGGATTTGCTGATGAATTGCCGAGTTAATCCAAAGAAGCCCTTATATTGGGCTTTTTTTAGTTGTACTGCTTGCTCAGATACATAACCATGTTCAACTGCTGCAGCATTTACAGGTGCAAACCAATCATCTGTGTACTTATCTGCAAAATTGGCTTTATCCACTCAATGCAGCAGCTCTTATGCGTAGATATTTCCAATTCATAGTGATATACTGGGAAATATTCGGAATTGATGTGACAAAAATCATACAAGTGAGTGCGTACTCACGAGAGCCTCCTCGCATGAGTACGCGTCTCCATCATAATAGGGGGTTACAAAATGAAAATTGTGATTATTGCAGGCAGCAACCGTAAGCATGCCAGCAGCACAAAGCTTTCTCAATATGTTGGCCAAGTCATAGGAGACAAGGGCGGGGATGTGGAGCTGTTTGATCTGTATGCGACTCCGATCCCGATGTATAGTCCGGATGAGTCGTATGAAGACCACGAAGCTTTGAAGAAGCTGAAGTCGCTAATGCTCAAGTGTGATGGCGTTGTATTGGCCACTCCAGAGTACCATAGCAGTATATCAGGGGTATTGAAAAATGCGCTTGACCACCTCCATAAAGATTACTTTAGCGGCAAACCCGTGCTTGTCATGAGCTCGTCTGGCGGAGCGGTGGGAGTAAGCTGCTTGCAGCATCTTCAGGGCATCGTTCGCAACCTGCATGGCATCAACAGTCCAGAGTGGATCTCCATTGGCGGTTCCCAGCGACAGTCCTTTGAGGGCGAGGAAGCGTGGCTTGATGTGGCGGAGGATGTCAATCTTCGCATTCATCGCGCCTCCGATCTGTTCTTGAGCTTGGTACAGCGCCTGCGCAAGGCATAACTATTTGTGATTCCTATAAGCCATACAATGATAAAAAGGGCAGGAGCTTAAGCATGCAGCTTAAGAACCTGCCCTCTGTTCCATATCAGCATATAAATTCGTTGAGATAGGATACTCATTCCAATTGGCGATAAAATCAACAGCTAATTACGGCCGCTCATCTTCGGATTGCTTTGCAAGAAGTTATTCCCATGGGATAGGCCATTTATTTGTACTTGTAATCTTCCTTTGGAGGATCAGGCAAAGTATCTTCGAGTCTTCTATGCGTCCGATACTTTTTCGTCCGTGCCAGCTTGGCCGCTACAAAGGCTGAAGCTATACCCGCCGGAATGATGCAGATCGCTGTAAGCGCGGAAGGAAGGTCGTTATTGATCTGTACGCCGTATATGAAGCCAAGTATGGCAAGCGGTGCATAGTCCGTATAACGGACGACCCAATGCCGCACTCCGCTTTTGTTCTCCGCGATGCCAATGCCGATAAGGCCTGCCAATGCGATAATGCCCAGAATCACCACGCTATCGATGACGTGATAGGATCGAAGCAGCATAGCCGCTAATATAAGTGCATAACCAATTGCACCAGGAACTTTCAGAATCATAGAGGTCGCTCCTTCTCCATTTATCAAAAAGGACTGCACGACACGAATCCTGTCGGGCCTGTCCGTTTTCATTATAACCTGAAAAGAGGTGGACAAGCATATTTTTGAATGATAAAAAAATAGTTTGAATTTGGCCTCTAATTGTTGTAAGCGATTGCGATCCTTTATATAGAAGGAACTCTTCATAAAACGGTCTTTATGGAGAGAATACGATCTTGGCGCTATGGAAATAAAGTGTATTGTCAACACTATATAGATGTGCTATATTGTTTTTTGTAAGTTGTGACCGGATTTCTAATTTAGTCAATCAGTCATGCCCCATCATGAAGAGGACTTTAGAAAGGGAGGTTCGGGATGTCCATTGACAGAAGAAAGCAAATACTTGAAGCGGCTACGCAGTCCTTTGCCTTGTTTGGCTACAAAGCCACGACAATGGATCAGGTTGCGAAGATCGCCAGGGTAGGGAAAGGAACCATCTACACATTCTTTACGAATAAGGAAGAGCTGTTTGATGAGATCATTCAACAGGTCATTCTTGAGATGAAGGATATTGCAGATGGCGAGGTTAGAGAGGATCGACCGTTTTTCGACAACCTGTATCGTGTGCTTGATCGCGGGCTTGAATTCCGCAGTCGGCATGAACTTGCGCTAAAGCTGTCGCAGGAGGTCAGGGACTTTGGAACCCCAATGGCTAATGAGGGATTATCCAAGATTGAAGGAGAATTGCTTCATTATATCGAGAACCATATTCACCACGCGATGGAGAAAGGCGAGATTAAGCCTGGAAATGCACGAATCCTGAGCTTTGAGATGGTTCATCTGTATAAGGCACTGACGACGGAATGGAATAAGCGCTACGAACCTCTTCAGAAAGAAGAGATTAAGGAGCATTTTTACCAGCTTTTCATGCATGGCATTGCCGCAGATGCATAAACGTACAGGAGCGTTTCGCTAAAGGTAGCAGGTCGTTGATCCCCTTACGATAGTAAGAGTGGGACCGAGGCTGCAAATAGACGAGACGTTTTCTTAGACCTAAAATGACTAAAATAACAGAATAGTCAGGTGGTTTACTTGTGGTTTATCTATGCAATAAATCACATTATATATATTTATTGGATCAGGGGGATGGAGATGAAAGGTACCAAATTATTTGCGATGGAGTGGGGCAAAATTATTCGCAGCCCTAAGGTTCTCATATCCGTTATCGCAGTCATGCTTGTACCGTTGATGTACAGTGGTTTGTTCCTAGGCACATTCTGGGATCCATATGCAAAGCTTTCGGATCTGCCGGTAGCGCTTGTGAACCAGGATCAAGGCGTGGAATTTGAAGGAAAATCTTTAGAAGCCGGTAAAGAGCTTGTTGATGAGCTTATGGAACGGAAGGAACTTGATTTCTCGATAGTTAGTGAGGAAGAAGCCGAGGATGGGCTGAAGAATGAAAAGTACTACATGATGATCAAGATTCCGTCCGACTTCTCGGATCGAGCAACAACCTTGCTTGATGACAAACCGACTCCAGCACAGCTTATTTTTAAGACGAATGCAGGTCACAACTTCCTAGCTGCACAGCTTGGCGAAACTGCAATCGAAAAAGTAAACAGTGAAGTTTCGAAAAAAGTAACAGAAGCTTATACTGAGATCATGTTTGAGCAAGTAGAAAAAATCTCGGATGGCTTGAAGGAAGCTGGCGATGGCGCAACCAAGCTGTATGATGGGACGAATGAGCTTGCGGATGGCGCATCCAAGCTGAAGGAAAACATGGCGAAGCTTGCAGATGGAGCTCTTCAGCTGAAGGATGGAACAGCACCTCTTCAAGAGGGTGTCAGCAAGCTTACGAATGGCGTAAGCGGATTGCAAGCAGGTGCGAAGTCGCTGAGCAGCGGGATGGATCAGCTCGCACAGGCAGAGAAACAGCTTGAGCAGGGTGTATCCTCCTCCAAAGCTGGCGCTAACCAATTGAAGCAGGGGTTGCAGGCATCCAGCGATGCGAGTGCAGAGCTGGCAAAAGGTGCAGCGGCACTAGCGAATGGACTTAACCAACTCGTTCAAGCGAATCCAGCCCTGGCTGAAGATCCAGGCGTGAAGCAGCTGCTTGGTGCAAGCCAGGCGGTCATGCAGGGCACGAAGAAGCTTAATGCAGGACAACAGCAGTTGGTTCAAGGTGCATCTCAGCTGACGCAAGGTCAAGACCAGCTTGCGGCAGGCATGAAGCAGTTCGGTCAGAAGCTGAATGAAGCGAAGGCGGGAAGCCATAAGCTTGCTGCTGGCTCCACAGAGTTGATGAATGGTGTTAAAAGTCTGCAAGGCGGTGTAGGTCAAGCGCTTGGCGCAGTGAATCAGCTTGCTAGCGGTGCTACACAATTGGATGAAGGAACGGGTACCTTGCAGGAAGGTATCGGTAAACTGCAGGATGGCTCCAATGAGCTTGCTTCTAAGCTGAATGAAGCAGCTGACAAATCATCTGAAGTGAAGGGCAACGATGATCGCATCTCGATGTTCGCAGGTCCAGTTGAAGTGGTT
The DNA here is from genome assembly GCF_015558675.1 of Paenibacillus sp. 1001270B_150601_E10. Lineage (GTDB taxonomy): Bacteria > Bacillota > Bacilli > Paenibacillales > Paenibacillaceae > Paenibacillus_B. Next base: position 284,535 of record NZ_JADMOL010000004.1, read on the forward strand.
CAATCCAGCATTCACGAAGTTCCTAACTACGGTACAGGCTTTGCGCCATACTTCTTGTCTCTCGGATTGTTTGTAGGGGCATTGATTCTGACGATCGTTCTGCCGCTCGTACAATCGCCAGATCCAACGGCCAATGGCTGGAGCCGATTCTTCAGTAAAACGCTCTTGTTCATCTCGGTCGGTGTTATTCAGGCTTTGCTCGCAGACTTGATCATGCTGAAAGGCCTTGGCCTTGAAGTGAAAGATATGGGTGCCTTCATCGGCTTCAGTATTCTAACCAGTATTACGTTCATGATGATTATTCAATCGCTCGTAACCGTATTCGAGAACCCTGGTCGCTTCATGGCGATCGTGCTCTTGATCATGCAGCTCGTTACTTGCGGCGGTACATTCCCAATGGAATTGACACCGAAAGCAATGCAAGTGGTTGGCCCATGGCTCCCAATGACCTATACCGTGAACGGCTTCAAGGCGGTTATCTCTAGCGGAGACATTAGCCGGATGTGGAATGAAGTTGGCATGATGGCGATTTACATGGCAGCGTTTGGTGCTTTGACATTAGGATTCTTCATCGTTCGTTCCCGCAAGGACAAAGCGAACACAGCAGCTCCAGGCGAAGTCATCAGCTCCATGTAAAGGAATTGAAAAAATCGCTTCCTATTATATAGGGTGAATTCCAATCAAAAAAAGATCTTATTTCAATCATAGAATTCAGCTATCCTAGTCTGTTGTATTTCTGAGGGATACATGCAGCTGCAACCATTCCATATCATGATATATGGGAAATGGCAGAGAACAAAGCATTCTCGATAATGGATGCGCAAAAGGAAAGAGCTCTTGGCTAATGTCAGGAGCTCTTTCCTTTGTGATCAATCATACATAAGGAGTGGGACGTTTTATGTTGATTGTGTGCGACCTGCATTAGCAGTGTGCCGCAAGGTGAGCAATTAGTAAAAAAGTCTTAAATTCCGTCTAGATTATGGAAGTTGAACAAAAAAGGTAACATTTCACCATCGTTTTGCCGTTAAAAAAGATATAAGATTCGCATCATTGCGGAACGTAGGAAAGGGGAAGGTAGAGTGAACGTAAGAAGAAAGGCAATGCCTTGGCTATCCATGCTGCTTGTCGTGGCCCTCGTGGCAGGCTTGCTTCCAGCTGGAAAAGTCATTCATGCGGCAGAGAGCGTGACAGGAATTCGCTTCGAATCCAACATCTCTCCTGTGCATGTACTTGTTGAAGGACAGTCTACGCAATTAAAAGTGCTTGCAACAATAAAAGATGGAACAACGGAAAAAGATAGTGATGTAACAGATAAGGTAACGTGGACAAGCTCCGATCCGAAGATTGTATCCGTAGATGCAGGTTGGGTAAAAGGGGTCAGCAAAGGCACTGCAGAGATTACAGCTAAATACCAAGGCTATACGATCAAGAAGATGATCGTATCCGATATGATGTATGAGAAGCTGGTTGTTCGTACGACAGACGGCGGCCAAGAGGTGCCATCCGAGCTTACGGTAAGCTTGGGGATGAAGCCGAAGTGGAGCGCATTTGCGATGGATAAGACGAAGTCTGGCGAGAACAATGTGACGGACGAAGCAACATGGTCTTCCTCCAATACTTCTGTGGCAGATGTCGATAAAGGTGTCATCACCTTGAAGGAAAAAGGGGAGACCGAGATTACGGTTAAGCATAAGGGACTGTCGTATAAGGTTAAGCTCAAGGTAGAGATGCCTTACGATCAGCTTAAGATTTCCCCTGATAAGGTTGTCGAATTCACCTTCGGCGATTCTTCCAAGTCAGTAAGTGCAGTTGCTACGAAGACGGACGGCACAACAGAGGATGTTACAGCACTCGCAGAGTGGTCAAGCAGTGATAAAAATATCGTTGAAGTGGAAAATGGCGTGCTGAAGCCGATCAATGTCGGTACAGCAACCATTACCGTATCCTATCTTGGCAAGACGCACAGCGTAACAGCTGTTGTTCGTGCATCCAACCAAGCGATGCGCATTACACCGGACAAAAAGCAGCATGTGATGCTGTCCCAGGGCAGCTTGTCCTTGCAAACGTTCGTGCTTGCGATGGATAACTCCACAAAGGAAGTAACGACAGAAGCAGAATGGACGTCCAGCAATGTTCAAGCTGTTACCGTGGATAAAGGGGTTGTAAGACTTCATGGCGCTGGCGATGCAACCATTACAGCCAAGTATCAAGGCTTGACTCGTAAAGTTGATATTACGGTATACCCATCCATTACGAAGATGGAATGGGCAGAAGAAGTGAAGCCAGATGCAAATGGCGACACGAAGCGCAAGGAAGAAATCTTTATTAATGAAGTGAAGAGCCTTCCGAAGATTCAAGGCATTACCTTCGGCGGCGATAAGGTAGACATTTCGAATGTGGTTCAATGGACGTCTGACAATCCGAACATTGTAAAGATTGAAGAAGACGGCAAGATGAAGGCGCTCGAGACGGGCACTGTACGCTTGGTTGCTCAGATAGCAGGGCAAGTTCTCGATATGGAGGTAACCGTATCACGCAAGGCGTTGATTCTTCATACGGATCAAGATGAACTGTCTCTTGTTACGGCGCGTGAAGTATCTGTGCCAACCGTAACGGTTATCTACACGGATGGCGAGGAAGCAGATGTAACGCAGGATGTAAAGTGGGAATCAAGCTCCAACAATCTGCTGATCTATGATGGCAAGATGAGAGGCTTGGTGCCGACGAATCGTCTGACGTTGAACGGAAGCTTTGCTAATGTGAAGCTCGCGATCAAGGTAGCGATTGAAGAAGAGGTCGTATCCTTGACGATCGACCCGAACCCAGTCTATACGACCATTAATAAGTCCGAGTCGGTCAAGGTGACGGGGAAATACCGCAACGGCAAGACGATCAACCTGTCCTCCCGCATGAATTGGAAGATGGAGAATGAGTCGATTGCAACAATTAAAGGATCCTCCGTTAAAGGTGTGGCACTTGGCAGCACGAAGATGGTTGGCGAGTTCCAAGGCAAGACCTATGAGGTTCCTGTACATGTGAAGCCGAAGCTGCTGAAGCTTGAAGGCACACCTTCTTCCATTAAGCTGTCCCCAGGACAATCGGCTTCTTGGAAGGTCCAAGCAATCTATGACACCGGTGAGGTTGTTGATGTGACGTCCCAAGTGACTTGGGTTCCGTCCAACACGAAGGTGAAGGTTAGCCGCGGCAGCGTGCAGGCTGTATCGGCTGGAAGCACTTCCGTCAAGGTTTCCTATGGCGGCAAGACAACAACCATTCGAGTATCGGTTAAATAAAGGCTAATCGTAGAAGAGGCATTTGCTCTATGGAGCAGATGCCTCTTTTTCTTGCGGGAGTCTTTTTATGCTAGTCATGTTCCTTGGAGTTGGCTATGACAAATACGATGTAACGGCAGGAGTACTAGAGACTTGCTAAACTTCGAAAGGCAGAAGCCTCTTTGAAACATAAAAAGCTGGACATGCATACAATCCGCCATTTTTCTCGTATTTCTTGTCCTTTTAAACAGAAGATTTAGATTATTTGTATAAAACTGTGTATATATGATCGTTATTTTATTCATTTTCATGTATAAATATACAATATTGATGAGTGCCGCAATCTTTGCTTCGGTGAAAAGGTAATGGAATGATATGCGTAAATGCTAGATATAGTTGGAAAGTGGTCGAACCTTGATTAAGCTTGGTGTTACCGTATCTTTACAAACAAAAGGAAACATTTTGTTTCAATTTTTTTACATTTAAAAAGAAATCTTATCGTATTCATAAAAATAATAATTTGCCATGAAATAGGCGTGGTGATAAAATATTATAATAATTATAATGAATAATTATAAACTTATCGTTGTTCGACAATCGCTATTTTCAAAATTCAGATAGAAAGGTTGTTTCTGCATGAAACAATACAGTTTACCTCCGAAGCAAGGGTTGTATGATCCTCAATTTGAGAAGGATGCTTGCGGTATGGGCTTTGTCGCTCATATCAAGGGTCAAAAATCTCATGATATCGTGCGCAAAGCCCTCACGATGCTTGTGAACATGGAACATCGCGGCGGTCAAGGCAGCGAGCCGAACTCCGGCGATGGCGCAGGTATTATGCTGCAGATTCCGCATCGATTCTTCGCTCAAGAGATGGAGGCTCAGGGTGTAGAGCTGCCGGAAGCAGGAGCTTACGGTGTAGGGATGCTCTTTCTGTCCCAGGATGCAGAACTGCGCAAGCAGCATGAAGATACCCTTCGAGCGATTGTTGAAGAAGAAGGACAGCGCTTCTTAGGTTATCGCGAGGTACCCACCTTGGATGACATGCTCGGCAAATCCGCGAAGGCAGCAAAGCCATACGTCAGCCAGATCTTTATTGGACGCGGAGAAGGAATCGATAGCGACTTGGCCTTCGAGCGGAAGCTTTACATGATCCGCAAGCGTGCAGAGAAGGCGATTCGCTACTCGGGCAAGGAAGGCGCGGATACGTTCTACGTTCCCTCCATGTCCTGCAAGAAGATTGTTTATAAAGGAATGCTTACGACAGAGCAGGTTGGGCAATTCTATCTTGATTTGACAAATGAAGCGTTGGAATCGGCGATTGCACTTATACATTCACGTTTTAGTACGAACACGTTCCCAAGCTGGGAGCGTGCCCATCCGTATCGCTTCATGATTCATAACGGCGAGATCAATACGCTGCGCGGCAATGTGAACTGGATGCATGCACGCGAGAATCTGTGTGAATCCGAAGTATTCGGTGAGGAACTGGCGAAGATTAAGCCAATCATTAACGGAGATGGCTCTGATACGGCGATGTTTGATAATACATTTGAATTCTTGTACTTGTCTGGCCGTTCTTTGCCGCATGTTGCCATGATGATGGTTCCAGAGCCTTGGTCTAACCATGAATCCATGGATCCTACGCGGAGAGCATTCTATGAATATCACTCAACGCTGATGGAGCCGTGGGACGGCCCTGCGGCAATGGGCTTTACAGACGGCGTTCAGATCGGCGCCATATTGGACCGCAACGGTCTTCGCCCGTCCCGTTATTATGTGACGAAGGACGACATGATTATCTTAAGCTCTGAAGCAGGCGTTATTGACATTGCACCAGAGGATGTCCTCTATAAAGACCGCCTTCGCCCAGGACGCATTCTGCTCGTGGATACGAAGGAAGGACGCATTATCTCTGACGAAGAGGTGAAGGCGCAGATCGCATCCGAGCATCCATATGAAGAGTGGCTCGATGAGCATCTTGTGGAGCTAAGCGATTTGCCAGACGCGAGAGAGGTTCCAGAGCCAAAGCATGAGAATGTGCAGCAGCGCCAGCAGGCGTTTGGCTATACGTTCGAAGACCTCCGCAAGGTGTTGGAGCCGATGGCTGTCACAGGCGCTGAGCCTCTTGGTTCCATGGGCTATGATGCGCCGCTTGCTGTCCTGTCCGATCGCCCGCAGCGCTTGTACAACTATTTCAAGCAGCTGTTTGCACAAGTTACGAATCCGCCAATTGATGCGATTCGCGAGGAGATCGTCACTGCGACGGAGACGACGATTGGTCCAGAGCGCAATCTTCTTGTTCCAGAGCCGGAGAGCTGTCGTCATATTAAGCTTCCTACGCCTTTCCTGAGCAATGAAGAATTTGCGAAGCTGCGTCACATTCGACGTCCAGGCTTCAAAGCTATTACGATTCCAATCCTATTCCCAGCGGCTGAAGGTGCTGGAGGATTGCAGGCTGCGGTTCAGACGATGTGTGAAGCGGCTGATCGCGTCATTGGCAAAGGACATAATATTATTATTCTGTCCGACCGCGGCATCGACGCGGAGAATGCAGCGATTCCGGCATTGCTTGCGGTATCGAGCCTGCATCACCATTTGATCCGACAAGGCACGCGTACGAAGGTAGCGCTCCTGCTGGAATCCGGCGAGCCGCGCGAGGTTCATCACTACGCGCTGCTGCTCGGTTACGGGGTTAACGTTGTGAACCCTTATCTGGTGTTCGAGACGCTCGATGACATGCTTCGCCAAGGCATGCTGCGCGGCATCACGCATGAGAAGGCTGTGAAGAACTATATCAAAGCTGCGACGAAGGGTGTCGTGAAGATCCTGTCCAAGATGGGGATTTCGACTATTCAATCCTATCGCGGCGCACAGATATTTGAAGCAATCGGCTTGAAGACTGAATTTGTTGACCAATACTTTACGTGGACACCATCTCGGATTGGCGGTATCGGATTAGAGGAAGTTGCCCAAGAGGCGCTCATGCATCATCATCGTGCCTTTGCCGAGCAGGAGGGAAGAGATCCTGAGCTTGATTCCGGCGGCGAGTACCAATGGCGCAAGAACGGAGAAGAGCACCTGTTCAATCCTCAAACCATTCATACGCTGCAGGAAGCTGTACGCAAAGGTGACTATAAGCTCTACAAGAAATACTCAAAGCTCGTTCAAGGGGAGTACAACCGGAACGGCACGCTGCGTTCCTTATTCGACCTGAAGCCGATCGGACCTGCGATCTCGATCGATGAGGTGGAGTCTGCGTCCTCTATCGTGACTCGCTTCAAGACGGGAGCGATGTCCTTTGGTTCCATCTCGAAGGAAGCGCATGAATCGCTTGCGATCGCGATGAACCGCATCGGAGGCAAGTCGAACTCCGGTGAAGGCGGCGAGGATCCTGCACGCTACGTGAAGGATGCGAATGGCGATTCAAGACGCAGTGCGATTAAGCAGGTTGCGTCTGGTCGCTTTGGCGTAACCTCCCACTACCTAGTGAACGCAGAAGAGATCCAGATCAAGATGGCGCAAGGCGCGAAGCCAGGTGAAGGCGGACAGCTTCCAGGACGCAAGGTGTATCCTTGGGTTGCGGAGGTTCGCGGCTCCACACCAGGCGTAGGCTTGATCTCGCCGCCGCCTCACCATGATATTTACTCGATCGAGGATCTGGCGGAGCTGATCTATGATCTGAAGAACGCAAATCCTAGAGCGGCCATTAATGTGAAGCTCGTATCCGAGGTTGGAGTCGGTACGATCGCTGCAGGTGTAGCGAAGGGGCGTGCGGATACGATTCTCGTGAGTGGCTATGACGGAGGAACAGGCGCATCGCCTCAAGGCTCCATTCGCCACGCTGGCTTGCCTTGGGAGCTTGGTCTTGCGGAGACGCATCAGACCCTCATCATCAACAATCTTCGTGACCGCGTGAAGCTGGAGACCGATGGCAAGATGATGACTGGTCGTGACCTTGCTATCGCAGCATTGCTTGGTGCTGAGGAATATGGATTCTCGACCGCTCCGCTTGTCGCGGTAGGCTGCGTAATGATGCGGGTGTGCCAGCTTGATACGTGCCCAGTTGGCGTAGCCACGCAGAATCCTGAGTTGCGAAAAAACTTTACAGGTGATCCGGAGCATGTGGTGAACTTCATGATGTTCGTAGCGGAGGAGCTTCGTGAGCTGATGGCTGAACTTGGCTTCCGCACGCTTAATGAAATGATCGGCAGAACGGAATGCCTGAATATGAAGGATGCCATTGATCACTGGAAAGCGAAGCATCTCGATCTCTCGAACATTCTGTATCAGCCTGAGCTACCGGAAGGCTCCGATCGCATCAAGGTGCGCGAGCAGAACCATGGCATCGAGGAGACGCTGGACGTTCAGAAGCTGCTGCCTGCGGCACAGCCGGCTCTAGAGCGTGAGGAGCTCGTAACAGGGACGTTCCCTATCACGAACGTGAACCGCGCAACAGGTACTGTGCTTGGCAGCGAGGTGACGCGCAAGTATGGAGCAAAGGGATTGCCGGAAGACACGATTTCCTTCACCTTTGTCGGCTCTGCCGGTCAAAGCTTCGGGGCATTCGTTCCTCGCGGCATGACGCTTACGGTCGTAGGAGACAGCAACGACTATGTCGGTAAAGGTCTCTCCGGAGGCAAGCTGATTGTAAAGCCGTCGCCAAAGGCCACCTTTGCGGCAGAGGACAACATCATTATCGGTAACACCGCATTTTACGGTGCGACGAGCGGTGACGCCTATATCCGTGGTATCGCAGGTGAGCGCTTCGCGGTGCGCAACTCTGGGGTGAAGGTGGTCGTAGAAGGTGTTGGCGATCATGGCTGCGAATATATGACAGGCGGACGCGTTGTCGTGCTTGGCAAGACTGGCCGCAACTTTGCAGCAGGGATGTCTGGAGGTGTTGCCTACATCTACGATCCAGAGAATACCTTTGTGACACGCTGCAATTTGGAGATGGTTCTTCTCGAGCGCGTCGAAGACGAGATCGAAGAGCTTGAGCTGAAGCAGATGATCGAGAAGCACGTCGAGGCAACTGATAGTGCGGTTGGCCGCAAGGTGATTGCTGCTTGGCAGGATGAAGCAGCGAACTTCGTGCGCGTCATTCCGAAGGACTATAAGCGAATGTTGGAGCAGATTGCAAAGGTTGAGGAGAAGGGCTTCGCAGGCGAAGAGGCGCTGCTGGCGGCATTTGAAGCTAGTCTTCGTGAGGGCGGCAACTAAGCCGCTTGGCCATAACCCAACATAGAAGCTTCGGCTTGATTCAGGAAAATGGATCAGGTCGAAGCTTTTTTTGTTCCAGTTAGAGATTGCTGTTATAGCATCGGAAGGAATACTTAACGGGTCTATTAAGCTGCAAATCCTATGAAGATGCTTGTCTGGAATTGCTAGAAACGCATCAGAAGGATTATAATGTGTTTGTGTTTCTGGATTTGGATTATTTTAAAAGTATAAATGATACATTTAGTCACGCATTTGGCGGTGAGCACTTGTAAGCTTTTGCTTAGACCTTTAGTAGACATAGATTTGTCGAATGAGCGGTGAAAGATTCCTATCAAGTACAGCGTAGGATACAGCATTTATAAGGGGGATGCCCAAGCTTTTGCGAGGCTTAAGGCTTATGCTGATTTCTTCATTATCAGGCTAAGGCGAACAAGTCCATCCCGATAAAAGTTAAGCGTTTTCGAATGGAGGATTATCCTATACATCCAAAGCGGAACTAGCAGTAACCAATAACCATCATACAGTCAGACGGTGATCAACATGAGTCATTCGGCGTGGAATATGTTTCGCAGTCGAACGAGGGAAATGAATGTGTTTATTTGGGCGAGCATGATTAACTCAGCAGGGGCTGCGTTAATGTGGCCGCTCACTACGATATTTGTGCATCAACAGCTTGGTCGGTCTCTGTCTGAGGCTGGCTTTGTCATTATGATTCAGATGCTTGGAGGCGTACTGGGACAATTTGCAGGAGGCTGTCTCTATTATCGTCTTGGCGTTCGCAAGCTCTTAATTGGGGCGTTAGCGATCACGGCGGTGCTGCAGGCATCGCTTGTGGTCACGGCTTATACGAGCTGGTGGGGATACATCATCACGATGGGGATCATAGGGTTCACGAATAATATGTCCCAGCCCGCCATCCAATCCTTTATTGGGTTTCGCTGGGCTGATCAGCGTGATGAGCTATTCAACGCGGTATATGTAGCGAATAATATTGGTGTCGCTCTAGGAACCGCGCTAAGCGGGGTGCTGGCTGACATTTCGTTCAATCTGACATTCCTGTTGAATGCAGGGACATCTGGAGCCTTCTCGATCTTCTTCTATTTCTACTTGCGCAATCTGGGAGATTTGAAAGAGTCTTCACAGGCTGCGCAGCATGAGCATCATGCCGGCCAGACCCTTAAGGAGCAGCCTGCGCATATTCCGACGACAGGCGCGATTCCGACGCTTACGCTGTGGGATCAGCTTAGTCAGGTGCGGTTGTACTTGTTCTTGTCTGTTGGGGCGATGTTTATCTGGCTTGCGAATTCAATGTGGGGAGCGGGCGTTGCGCCGCATATTACGGATCAGGGCATGCAGATGAAGATGTACAGCTGGCTGTGGACATTGAACGGCATATTTATTTTTCTCGGTCAGCCGATTACAGAGTGGATGAAGCGGACTATATCGAAGGAAGCGTCATCCCAGCTTACATGGAGTGCGATCTTATACGGGGCAGCTTATTTGTGGATTTTCTTTATGCCGAACTATACCGGCTTTATTGTCGCCATGATCATCGCAACATTAGGGGAAATGCTCGTATCACCAGCAGTTCCTGCGTTTCTCGCGGCCCATACAGGACGACAAGCGCCGTTTTATATGGGGGTAGCAGGAGGGATTAGTTCCGTTGGGCGTATGATCGGTCCATTCTGTCTTGGGATTGCCTATGATTCGGGAGGGTTGATCGCGGTCGTACAGGTTTCGATCATTATCGCGGTTGCGGCTATCTTGAGTTTCCTACTTCATGCCTATTTACAGAAGAATATGAAAAATGAAAATTCAGCTTGAAAATGACATGAAACAATCAAATTCAATCAACTTTCGACAAAATTAGAATGAAAATGCTTCATACTATACCCCAACGTCCGACAGTATACCTATTTTTAATTGTGTATAATTAATATAATCAGGTGCTAGCGAATATTAACATTTAGAGTTAATATATGGGAGTTGGATGGAAAATCATGAGAAAAAGGGTATCGGTAATGATGAAAACATTAAAAGATGAGGAAGTTGAATCGAGTCAAGAAGAGTCTCAGGTCGAGCTAGACATCCGAGATATATTAGAACATCTAGAGATCCCGCTTGAGAATGTGCCTGATGAGTTACGACACCTGTTTCATAACGGACAACAAGACAAATGAACATAGATGGTGTTAAGCAAAAATAAAATAATGGAGCTTGATCAATAGGCCCCCATGTCAGCAGCTGGAGAAGAGGATTTGCCTGAACATTGTCCCTTCCCAGCCGCCGTTGGGGGCTATTCGTTTTTACTAGAAGCATTACAGTCAGAAGATGAGTTACATCATGTTTCGTTCAGCTCGAACAAAGGCGATAAATCGGCGTGTCTCTTCAGGTGTTAAAGGACGTCCGTCTATCGACAATTGATATTTCTTTAAGAGCTCTTCATCAGACAGCTCAAGCTGATCTGCAAAGTGATCGATAGCCTTGGACTGCGCATCTTGCAGCGCAGAGGTGCGACCAACTAAATAATCTATGGAAACATCGAAGAGATCTGCGAGTTGCGTTAACGTTTCGAAGTCTGGTTTTCTCCGGTTTTTCTCATAATGAGATAAGGCTGCTCTCGTAATGCCCAGCTTCTGGGCCAATTCTTCTTGAGTCCATCCCAAGGATTCACGTAGTAATGCAATTCTGTCACCAGTATTCATGCTGAAAAGATCCTCCTTCAGCTGTTTATATTCTCAAATGTATGCAAAAAGAGATTGACAAGATACATTTTGTATCTTAGACTAAAAGAAATTCCTGATACATATTGTAACAACCAGAAGCGAAAAAAACCGACATTCCTCTTTAAATGGGCATATAATTCCCTATGTACAAGCTTTGTCAGCGCTGTGCATTGTTCATTTATAAGAGAGGATCCATTTCATTCATTTTTCCACGAAGTCATTCTTTTACGTGAAGTGTTGAGAGTGATGCGGAGAAAGGCTTTGTCATTTACAAAATAGATACAAAATGTATCTGGATAATAACGATGTTGTTTTTTCATTTTACTACAAATTTGTGAAAAACGCACCTTACTTCTTCGAGCAGGAGGCTCAAGAACATGTTGATTGATATCCACTGTCATATTTTACATGGAGTGGATGATGGCGCTAGATCGCTGGCCGATTCGATCCATATGGCAGAAGAGGCTTTGCGTCGAGGAATTCGCAAGATCATTGCGACACCGCATCATATGCTGCACGACTACTATAATCCTCGAGACAGAATCCTTGCTGCTGTCAGCGAACTGCAAGCAGAGCTTGTCATCCAGCAGATGGATCTTGAACTCATTCCCGGACAAGAGCTTCGGCTCACCGAGAATTACGAACAGTCGGTTCAGAACAAAGAATGGCAAACGCTTGGAAGCAGTCCCTACCTGTTAGTTGAGCTGCCTTCTTCCGGCATCCCCCCGTACTTTTGGGATTTTGTACAATACGTTCACCATTCCAATCGACGGATCATTATCGCGCACCCTGAACGTAACCTATCCATCATGACGAATAAAGAGTTGGCCCATTTCCTGATACAAAAAGGAATTCTACTCCAGCTTAACACCTCCTCTCTGTTAGGACACCATGGACAAAAAATTAAAAAGACGGCTCTTTATCTCATCAAGCAGCAATGGATTCACTTTATTGCTTCCGATGCACATGGAACCTACGATAGAGGCTTTTCTTTACCGGATGGCTATGATCTTGTTCGCCAACTGGTAGGGGAAGAATATGCAGCAACGCTGATGCAGCATGCAAAGCTGGTTGCGCTTGGGGGTATGATCGAACCTGCAAATGATGCAAAGCTCGTTTACTCCGAACGAATATAGAACAATTTGACCAAGGGGGATTCAACGTGGAATTAGATTTAAGGCAGATCCTGCACACCATTTGGAGAAGAAAGTGGGTTTTGATGATCACCTTAGCAATAGGTATCTCCTTCGCTGCTTATTACAGCTATCAAGTGCTGGTGCCCGAGTATCAGGCCTCAACTAAGATTTTTGTTAATAAGACAAGAGTGGTTGAAGGGGAAACGAATCTTACACTCAACGATCTCAATACCAACATTCAGCTAATCCAGACCTATAAAGAGCTCATTCGTTCCGAATGGATAACAAAGGACATCATGAGCAAGTATCCCCAGTTTCAGCTAACTTCAGACCAACTGTTGAACCAGATTCAAGTTAGTTCGATTAATCAAACCCAGGTGATGGTGATTACCGCTCAAGATACGACATACGCTAGAGCCGCAGAGCTTGCGAATGCTGTCACCAATGTATTTATCACGAAAGTACCGCAATTGATACAGATGGAAAATGTAACGGTGCTCTCTTACGCTGATCCATCCCTCACCAAGAGCCCCATTAAGCCCGTTCCCGAAATCAACATCCTTATCGCCACCGTCCTTGCTTTCATGATTGGACTAGGCATCATCTTCCTCATGGAATACTTCGACGAATCCATCAAGACTGAAGAGGAGCTTGAGCAGTTGCTTGGTCTCACGACTCTTACCGTCGTCCATCGCGTCAAGCGCAAAGACTACAAGGTATCGAAGACCAAGCTAAATACGCCATCCAACCCGGCACCTATAGGAGGTAACGCTCATGTTCAGACGTCACAGCAATAAATCGGAGCTGATCAGCGAGATTAATCCATATTCGCCTGTTGCAGAATCGTTTCGAGCACTCCGTACCCATATTCAATATGCGAACGAGCAAAAAAACGCCGTTCAAGTGATTACCATAACGTCCTCGCTTCCGAAGGAGGGGAAGACAACTATCGCGGTCAATCTCGCGATTACCTATGCCCGTGATCAGAAGAAAGTGCTGCTGATCGATGCGGACCTTCACCGCCCAAGAATACACAACATCTTTGGCAGTAATTCCGCCAACGGCCTATCCCACGTACTAGCAAATGAATGCGGATGGGAAGCTGCGATTCGCAAGACACATATCCCGAACCTGCATTTCATCGTGGCAGGCAATATTCCAAAGCATCCGGCTGAACTGCTTTCCTCGGATCGCTTCGAGCAGTTGATAGAGGAG
>NZ_JADMOL010000004.1:298156-453627 GCF_015558675.1 Paenibacillus sp. 1001270B_150601_E10
TGTGCCTCCAGCGCTCGTCCTAACAGACGCCAAGCTTGTAAGTGCTAAGAGCGACGGTGTGGTACTTGTAGCGAGAGCGGAGAAGACGAAGTCCCACATGATTCTGAAGACGAAGATTCAGCTTGAGCAGATCAAAAATAATGTGATGGGCGTTGTCCTGAACCATAAGCGCATTCGCAATAAACATATTTTAAATGGCTATTACTAAGAGATTATAGAAACCGGCAACGGTCGCATTTCTTATAAATCGAGAGTTTATAGGAAGACAAGGTCATGTCTACTGTACCTTTATCATGGTAGGCACTCGGCTGCACTGTGGGCGTCAGGGACGCCTTAGACGTAAATCGTCAAGGGTGCGGCGTGAGGGAGGGTTAAATGCCCTGGATTCTTTCATTTTTTCTTTTCTAAGAGTGTGCAACGGCAAGGTTGTGCCCTGTTCGAAAGGAAGATGATGAGATGTTAAAGCAGATTATTCTATATTTTTTCTCGCATGGGATACCAGGTGTAATCACCTTTTTGAGTGTCGCCGTATATTCCCGGTACATGCTGCCGGAGGAATATGGCGTCTTTGCTCTAGCCATGACCGTGGTAAGCTTTATGAACTCTGTCATGTTCCAATGGCTGAGACTCGGATTCCTGCGCTTCCTACCGAGGGATATTGAGACAGGCGACATCAGCCGATCCATATCAACCGTTACAGCAGCGTTCTTGGTTACCGCTGGATTAACGGCTACATTGGGGAGCATCGGCTATGCCTTTATGGGAGACGCTTCGAGCCTAAGCGGATTATGGCTGTTAAGCCTGCTGGTTGGTTGGGCTCAGGCCTGGTTCGAGCTTCAGCTCACCTTCTTTCGCTCCCGCATGCAGGGCGTAAAATACGGGATTCTATCTCTCATTCGAGCGGTGCTCGTCTTTGTATTCAGCCTTATCGCGATCAGCTACGGGTTCGGTGCGTACGGCTTGCTTGGAGGCTTGCTTGCGGGCTTGCTTCTTTCTGCCAGCTTTCCGACCGTTGCAATTTGGATGAAGCAGCTGCGAATTCGAAGCATCGATCGAAAGCTGCTTAAGGAATTGCTTAGCTACGGTTTGCCGCTAACGCTTACCTTCGCGTTAAGCACGATCATCCATATTACAGACCGAATTGTCATCGGCAATGTCCTTGGATTGGATGAAGCGGGAGCATATGCGATGTCCTTTGACTTTACGGAGAATTCGCTAACGACTATCTTCATGATCATTAATTTGGGGGCTTTGCCGCTTGTGATCCGAACGATGGAGCAGAGTGGGAAGGATGAGGCCTCGTTATCGATCGGGATGAACATCGGTTGGCTGTTCAGTATTGGACTACCTGCTGCAGTGGGCTTGTCCGTGCTTGCCCCGGGTCTTGTTCATACGATGTTTGGCGCCCAATATCGCGATATCGCCGTGTCAATCATTCCGATCGTTGCGTTTACAGGCTTCATTCGCTGCATGAAGATGTATGGGGTTGACGTCGTGTTTCAAACGATGAAATCAACCAAGAAGCAGCTGCTTCCAACAGCGATTGCCGCAATTGTGAACTTGGTGCTTAATCTATGGCTTGTCCCCATTCTCGGAATTCACGGTTCCTTAATCGGGACGTCAGTCGCCTACTTGATAGGCATCGGCTATGGCTGGGTCATTGCCTATCAATTGCTTCCTGTGAAGCTGCCGCTAAGAGAGATGGGCAAGGCCCTCATAGCAGCGTTGGTGATGGCTCTATTGATATGGCCATTAAGAGCTCATACCGGTGTGGGATGGGTCGTGGCCTCTGTCGTGATCGGCGTTGTCGTTTTTACAGCATGCTGCCTTATTCTGAATGTATTTGAGTTGAGGCAAATGATGAAGAGCTATTTATTTAAGGGAAAAGTGAAGGAACAAGTGAAGGAACAAGTGAATGGTTAATCCGCCACTTGAAATAAAACAACTATGCAGGGGAGGCCATAACGTTGATACAGGAGGCTGTATATGAAGGGATCTATCGCTTAGGCAGCGCGATAAAAGGCTGGAATGTGTGGGAGATCCTTAATCGACAGCGGGAGATGCAGTGGCAAAGTGCAGATGATATGAATCGGTACAAGGAGGACAAGCTGCACCGTTTGCTAAAGCATGCCGAACGGCACAACCCTTACTATCGCCGTCTTTTTCTTGCGCAAGGAATAACATGGGATCAATTCTCATGGGAGACATTTAAGCGGATTCCGTTATTAACAAAGCATGAATTGCATGATTATTCCGAGCAGCTGTGCAGCGAGGGAAGCTATCTGAATGCGAGATGGAACAGCTCCGGCGGCTCGACAGGCCAGATGGCTAGACTGCTTCAGGACGAGAACTTCCGCAATCACTCCAGAGCGAACAAGCTGCTGTTTGATGAATGGACAAATACGAGGCTGGGGCAGCGCAAGCTTACCTTATGGGGAGCACAGCGAGATATTAAAAAGAGCAAGATAGCGCTGTTGAATAAGCTCGGCAGCATGGTGCATCGCAGAATGACCTTAAGCTCCTATCAAATGAATCATGACATTATGGTTGATTACGTGAATGAAATCAATCGGTACAAGCCAGAGTTCATCCTAGCTTATGCACACAGCATTTATGAGCTCGCCCTGCTGCTTGAGAAGGGAGGGTGCCGGCTCATTCATCGCCCCCGTGCGATCATGACTTCAGCCGGAACGCTATTTCCAGAGATGAGAGCGAAGATTGAGGAGCAGTTTGGTGCTCCTGTGTTCAATCGCTACGGCTCAAGAGAGGTAGGCGATATTGCATGCGAATGCAGCCATCACCAAGGGCTGCATATCAGCGGGACGACTCATATGGTTGAAATTATCCGCGAGGATGGCAGTCATGCTGAGCCTGGTGAAGTTGGCGAGATCGTGGTTACCCTGCTTACGAACAAAGCAATGCCTTTGATTCGCTATCAGATTGGTGATCGCGGAGCCTTGGCGAAGGAGCCCTGCGCATGCGGGCGTGGGTGGCCGCTTATTCAACAAATCCAAGGGCGTTCACAAGATTATTTATACTTGGAGGACGGCTCTAAGGTTGATGGGGCCTGCTTTATGCTGGAGATTATCCCATGCAAATGGATTCGGCGGTTTCAGATCATTCAGGAGGAGCGGGGCGTAGCTGACTTGTACTGTATCCCCGAGAACATGGATTCTGCCCAGGTCGCGCTGGAATGTGAACAGCTAAAGCAAAGGCTTGATTCTTTAGTCGAGCAGCAGATGCGGATCAATGTGCATCTTGTTGATGAGATTCAAGAAACGATTACGGGAAAGCATCGATACATTATAAATAGGGTGAGCGCTCCATGAGAAAAGTTGTATTTCCTCATTCAGGCATTCAGGTTGGAGGATCGATTATATCGGCCTCGTTAATTATCGATCATTTGAATCATTCGCCGCAGTGGGAGGCAGTAGCTATCTACCCAGGTGAAGGGCCGGCAGTAGAGCTGTACCGGGAGCTTAATCTTAAGACGAGCATTCTATCGATTCACGAGAAATCAATTCGCAATATTCATCATTCCGCCGGATGGAAGGGCAAGCTTCGTGCCTTGAGGGCGTATTGGGAGTCGTACGTGACGGCAAAAGCTTATTTGCAGCGTGAGCGTCCAGATCTGGTCCATCTTAACGACGATACCTCGATTCTCACTTGGGGGGTGGCAGCTAAGCAGCTTGGCATTCCTGTCATCTGGCACATTAGACAGGAGAAAGGCAATCATTGGTTGGATTCTTTGCGGCTGCGCTACGCGAATTACCTGATTTATATCGCCAAGAATACGTCCCACCGGTTCGAGCGCCAATCCAGAACGCCAGCAAGCCGGATCATTTATAACGGCGTGAACCTGTCCACGTATTGGAGCCCACGCTCCAAGGCGGAGATTAAGCAGAGCCTTGGCCTGCAGCCAGCCAGGCTTCTCGTTGGCTTTGTCGGCAACTTGAAGCGGGCGAAGCGTCCTGAATGGTTTATCCAAGCCTGCATTCAAGCGCTGCAGGAAGGTCTTGACTTTGATGCGGTTGTCATTGGAGAAGATTATGAGGGCGGGGCCTACAAGAGAGAACTTCAGCAGCAAATCGATGCTGCAGGCTGTTCAACTCGCATCAAGCTGCGAGGCTATGAGGCCCATCCCGAACGCTGGATGAGAGCGATGGATGTGTTTGGGTTAACCTCGGTCTCAGAGCCCTTTGGCCGAGTCGTGATTGAGGCGATGGCCTCGCGCGCTGCGGTGGTGGCAACGGCAGCTGGCGGTGTCCCGGAGATCATTGCGGATGGGCGAGATGGACTCCTTTCCGATCCGCAAGACCAAGCGCATTTTTATGAGCAGCTCAAGAGGCTTATTCAAGATGCCAAGCAGCGCGAACAGCTTACACGCGAAGCGTTGTCTACGGTTCATCGCAAGTTCAGCGCAGAGGAGACCTCTAAGCAAATTCAAGCCATCTATGATGAAATACTGCAGTCGCCAAAAGTCCAAGCGAATAGGAGATCTTCATGATGAATCGTCTGAATGGGACGCTCATGTTCTTTATTGCGGCGCTGATGTACAACGAACCCATACAAGAAATGCTGAGGCTGCCCTCCTTTATTCGGCCGCTGGATATGCTGATTGTTGTATGGATTGCCTATACGCTAAAGAAAGGGGTAAAGCTCCCGGAAAGGCGCTCCACACAGTCCATTCAAGGTGTGATGGTTCTCTTTCTCATGCTCACATGCTTAGTGCCTTTCTTAGGCCTCACGCTCAAGCCCTATACGTTGAGCGAACTGCTAGGCGGGGTATTGCCCAGCCTTCGAACCGTTCTTTACGCGACTGCGTTTTGGCTGTTCTACCATGCATCCATGAGAGGCATTGTCCGATACAAGGAGCTGGTCAGCGCCTATGTATGGGTAAGCCTGCCTCACTTTCTGTATGGTTTGCTGCAGTTTATTTCAATTAACACGTCATGGCTGCCATACAGCAGCCTGCCGTGGCAGCCCGTTCGCGTTCGCGGGAATGGGGAGACGGAGGTCATGAACTACGTGGTAACTGGGCTGACCGAAGCACCGTTTAGCCTTGCAACCTGGGGATCAACCTCAGCCATTGTCTGCTTTGTCCTGCTGATGCAATTTCCAAGGAAATTAAGAAGTCTTTCCCAAGAAGGCTATAGTCACGCACATGCAGCGCTGCCAAGCACTGCTATCCAGTGGATCGGTCTTATAACGGGACTTGGCATGGTGATTATGTCCATGAGACGAACCACCTTACTGGCGCTATTGGGGGGAATGCTGGCTGTGATGGTGCTTAAAGTCGTGCTAAGCCGACAGCATCGCTTTGCGGGTACAGGGGTATTCTGGAAGACGATTATTGTAGCGGGAATCCTGCTTGCAGTGGGCGCATTCTATTCCCCATCCATTCAACAGAGAATTACCTCAATCGTGAGTTTGGCTCAAGGGGATGTTAACGATCCTTCCCTTCGCAATCTGCATGGTCGCTCGGAGGAAACATGGGGCTACTGGATCGATTTTTTCTTCCAGAACCCATACGGAATCGGCTTGTATCCGCCAGAAATTATGAAAGTATCGTCGGATAATACGTATCTTACTTATCTAGCGCAAGGAGGCTTGGTGTATTCACTAGGCTACATTGCCTTGCTTCTGGCACTTACCTTGTTTGCCTTTTATTTATTTCGCAATCCTCAACGTTTGCTTTCCGCTTACGGATTAAGCTTGTTTGGCATCATGATCATTATCTGGGTGTCCGGAGTGGGTACAGGCGGTTCGATGGCATCGCTTGTATGGGCGTATCGATGGGCTTTCTTAGGCTGCTTGTGTGCAGAGTATATGCAGGCTGTCTCCATAGAGGCTATGGAAGGTTCCCTGCGACGCCAGTTTACCTAACTAATCGTTAAGTGGTGATGGATTTGAAACAACGAGTTGTCGTTCAATTTATCTCAGGGCTATATATGGGCGGAGCAGAGATGATGCTTTATCATACTGCAAAGCATTTGAATATGGAGAAATACCGTACGGTGGTCATATCCATGCTGCCCAATGGTAAAGTAGCCGACATGCTTCGAAGTGAGAATATCGAAGTGCATTGCTTGACGGTCAAGCACAAATGGCTGCTGCCATTAAGCTTTATTAAGCTTTTCAACCACATCCGTAAGCTTAAGCCAGATATCATTCATTCTTATATGTTTCATGCTGATATTGTAGGCCGTGTCATTGGAAAGCTGCTCAACATTCCCGTGGTTATCTCCTCGATCCGAAATGAATATATCGGGGGCTGGCATCGGGAACGCCTGCTTAAAATGACAGATATGTTCACAGATTGCGTCACGGTCGTATGCGAGAAGGCCGGGATGGTCCAAGTGAACAAGGGGACCATTAAGGAAGATAAGATGAAGGTTATTTATAACGGCATTGATCTGGGCCGCTTCAAGCCGATATCGGTGGAGAGCCGCTTGCAGATTCGACAAAGTTGGGGGGCTAATCAGACGGACCTCGTATTTATTTGCGTAGGTCGGCTTGAGACGCAAAAGAATCATCGAATGCTTATTTCAGCTTTTCATAAGCTGGCGATGATCCATGATCAAGTGAAGCTGATTCTGATTGGCGATGGCTCGCTTAGAGAAGAGCTTGAGCAGTATTGCAAGGATCTTAAGCTTACAGACAAGGTTCAATTTAAAGGAATCTGCTCGAACGTCCATGAACTGCTTCAAGCAGCCGATATGTTTGTTCTTGCCTCGCAATGGGAGGGGCTGCCGAATGTCGTGCTGGAAGCAATGGCTTCGGGTACGCCTGTCATTGCCACATCTGTAGGGGGAACACCTGAGGTTGTGGTTGATCAAGAGACCGGCCTTCTGGTGGAATCAGGAGATGAAAAGGGACTTCTTCATGCCATGAAGGTCCTTATTGAGATTGGCGATGCAGGCAGACAGATGTTCCGCGAACACGCGAAGGAGAGAGTGCGCAAACACTTTACGATCGGCCAAACGATTGCGGAGACAGAGTCTTTGTATGAGGAACTGCTTCTAAAAACGCAAAAAGGAAGCAAGCATCACGCGGAGCGGCAGAACAATACCGTTCTCCAGGATGAAAGAGCCTAGTATGTCGGAGGGGCGAGCCTTATCATTAAAACGCAACATCTCATGGACGATGCTTGGAAACGGCATGTATGCCGCCTGTCAGTGGGGCATTCTCATTCTCATAGCCAGGTTCGGTAATTCGGAGATGTTAGGAATGTATACCTATGCCCTATCTATTACGGCTCCCATCATCTTGACTCTGAATATGCAGCTTAAAAGTGCACAGACCGTTAATGCCAATCCCGCTCATACCTTCAGCCATTATATGTGGATAAGGTCGCTCGGCTGCATCATGGCGGTGGGTATACTCTCTGTCCTTTTGCTGTTTCAGCAGCACACGATTCAGGTGTGGACCATTGTGTATCTCATTTTATTAAGCAAGGTATTTGAATCTCTAAGTGATCTGGCCTATGGCGTCTTTCAAAAGCATCGCAGAATGGACTATATCGGGAGATCCCAGCTTGTGAAAGGAGGCCTACTGCTCGCTTCAGTAAGCATCGGCATTCTTGTCACGGGTCGCTTGGAAGCGGGATTGCTGCTGCTTGTGCTGGTATGGGGCCTGCGCTTTATCGGATACGATCTCAAGCATGCCAAGCGATTTGAGTCTTTGAAATGGAAATGCGACCTTAAAGGCATGGGGGAAATTGTGAAAAAGTGCTTTCCGCTTGGCATCGTCGCAGGGCTTGGCTCATTCAATACCAATATCCCGCGCTATGTGCTGGAGCATGCTCATGGCATGGAAACGCTTGGACTTCTGTCAGCCATGACCTACATGATGGTAGCTGGCAATGTAGTGTTTCATTCGATCGGGCAATCCATGCTTCCTCGTCTTGCAAGCCATTACAGGCAAGGCCAGCTTCAGGTTCTGGATCAAAGCATGCTGAAGCTGTGCGGGATGACGCTCATCATCGGTGCAGCAGCTGTTGCAGTCGCGACATTATGGTCGAAGCCGATCCTTACGCTGTTGTATGGAGCGGAGTATGCGCAGTACCCGCTTGCCTTTGTGCTCATTATCGTAAGTGCGGTTCTTGGGTATGTGCAATCGTTCTTTGGCTTTGGCCTTCTTGCTTCACAATCATTTTACCATCAACTGTTCATCTCCATGTTTACGATGGGCTCCACGCTGGTTCTCTCTTGGATTCTCATCCCGAATAATGGATTGTTAGGGGCGGCAAGCACATTGCTGATGATGAATATCGTTTCATTGATAGCATCCTTTATTGCATATCAGGCGGCAAGAAAGCGGCTGGTGCAGAACAAGATGGCCGTAACGCAATCGTAAACCGCCCATGACATCTTAACGCTAGGGAGAGATCACAGGATATGAGTTTGCGTACGACTCAAGTCAGTTGGAACCGTAAAGTTAAGCAGCTGTACGGTCTTAAATATCGAGCTTTAGCAGATCGCTTCTGGTCGATGTCGAAGGATGAATGGATGGATTATCAGCGCAATCGATTCCTAGAAATCTATGAATATGCAAGGAATTTCATCCCCTACTATAAGATGAGAGGCGCGCTGTACCCCGAACTGCATCCTGGGGGCAGGTCGCTTGAGGAGCTTCTTTTAGAGCTGCCTATCTTGAAGAAGGAGACCGTGAAGAAGCATAATGAGCAGTTTTTCAGTACGCGATCTTCTTTCAACACCGTACGGCATACAACGAGCGGCTCAACTGGCAATCCTCTGCGCTTGCAAGCCACGATGCAGGAAAAAGGAATGCAGCAGGCGATCTTTGATACATGGAAGAGAAGAATAGTCGGGACCAGCTCGCCACGAACCATTTATTTGCTAGGCTCCATAAAGGAGGAGGGCGAACAGTGGCTGTCCCGTGCTTACGGCACCAATGAGGTGTACATCTCCATCTACCAATTAAGACAGAAACATAAGCACGAGATCATTCAATTCCTTCATGCATTCGATCCTGCTTTTATTCAAGGCTACCCCTCAGCTGTCTTTCAGCTGGCCCAGCTTGCAGGAGACTCTTTGCTGCATCGCAAAAATCGAACTTACGCTATGGTCACCTCAGAGACGCTGCTTCCCCAATGGAAGTCTGTCATTGAGGAGAAGCTGTGCCATAAAGTTTATGATTTCTACAGCTCTCAGGAAGGAGCGCACGGTGCATTCGAAGGGGATTGCGGAAGCATGCACATTCATCCGATGTTTGGTTCCGTGGAGCTCATAAAGGAGGATGGGAACAGAGCTGATATAGGAGAATCGGGCTTGATCGTGGTGACGGGACTGATTCGCAAGAGCATGCCGCTGATTCGCTACGAGATTGGCGATCACGCGGTTAAGGGCTCGTATCATTCCTCTTGCTCATGTTCCTCTTCATGGGATTCGCTGCAGAAGATAGAAGGAAGACTTGGAGACCAACTGCTTCTTGAAGATGGTAGGAGAATCAGCATGCTTGTGCTTAATCATTTGTTTCACGGCTTGGATGGCGTAGAGGTGAATGGGGCCCAGTTAATCCAGCATTCTACGCACAGGTTTGAGTTTCTAATCGTCATGAAGGAGCGGGATCAAGGAAGCCGCAAATTTGTGCAGCAGCGCTTTCAACAGCGATTTATAAAGCTTGTTAATCCTCCATCCAACGTTGATCTAGCGTTTACGTTTGTATCAGAGATTCCCCGCGGGGCAAATGGGAAGATAAAGTTAGTGGATGTCAGGCTATGAGGCCATTATCGATCGTGACTGATCAAAGGAAACCTGCTCAACTATCCATTAGTTTGCTCTTTATATGCACCTTTGCCATCTATGCAAGTTGTCTTTGGCTGTTAAAGAGTGCCGATATATATGGGGCTTTCTTGCTGTCTACTTGCCTCATCATCTTAATCCTGCCGTTATGGCTGACAAAGGATACGTTCCATCCTTTTATCCTATATATCGGGATGCCGTTCTTCTCTTGGATCAATTATTCGGATAAGCTGCTGAATGGATACAGCATACGATACTCGCTTGATGACTCCGGCGGTGCAAAGACCTACATTGAGCTATCCATTCTTATGTTTGCGGTTTGGCTTGGCTGCATGCTGCTTGGGTATGTGCTGTCCAATCTAGCCGCAGCAAGAAAGTCTGCGCCTATTCGCGCAGGAGAACATGAAGAACGGCGCTATGCAGGGCAGTATAACTTTCTTTATCCTAAAGGATTGGCAGCGATTCTATTAGCAATCAGCATCGCCTCTTTTGGTTATATCTTCATGCTGCAGGGCGGCATGGATGCGATGCTTGCTGCAATGGTGAACCGGCGAGAGGAGTATGAAGGCCTCGCATATATTCGCAATATGGTATCGCTAGGAGGCGTGTCGGCACTCCTTTTTTTATTTGGAGGAGCACCAAAACGCGGCATTGCAGCAGCCGTGCTGACCACAGCGATGATGATGCTGTTTGGAGGAAGAGGCGCAGCCTTGCTTGGAGTGCTTTTGCCGTTTGGAATTGTCTATCACTATTTCATTCGAAGACTATCTTTTGCCTTGCTGGCACCTGTCGCAGCAGGTGTGCTCCTCATTGCCCTCATGTGGGGGAATATGCGGATGGAAGGCGAGATGAACCTTAGTGTGTCGGGGCTTGGCGAGCTGATGTTCAAAGCCGGGAATCAATTGCAGACAGCAGACATCGTTCCCGCGATTGTCTCTGGAGTGGATTCGGGCTTAATCGCTTTTACCTACGGAGAACCGATTACGCGCATTTTTTATGCGCCGATTCCACGTTCAATCTGGCCGAACAAGCCGATAACCGATGAAACAGGCGTAGTCGGATACACCTTAATGGGACCAGACTATTGGGGACTACCTGCTGGCAATTATGGTTGGGCTTATTTTAATTTTGGCTGGCTTGGCGTCATTGTATTGGGAGTACTAACAGGAGCATGTGTGTGGATTTGGAAAAGGCAGCTGTTAGAAAAAAGAAGGTCTCACCTGACGATGGTTCTTTATGCCTCTACGATCGTATACATTTCTCAAATATTTGCAGCTTCGGCTCAGATCAAGGTGCTATGGATGTGCGGAATATGCTTATTGCTCCTAGGGCTTGATCAGATCCTAAAGCTTCTGTTCAAAGGAAAGCATGGCAAGCATCTTCGAATGAATTCTGTGATCGATGAGGGGTCAAGACATGGAAAAGAGAATACTATTCGTAGAATCCCGATATAACTCCTACTACGGTGCTCAGCAAAGCATGGTCAAGTTGATGGGCGTACTCTCAAGAGGCTTTCACTGTGAAGTGCTGACCACAAACAAGGGACGGCTCGCTGAAGAGCTGGAGCGCAACCATATTCCGGTCAAAATTATTAAGCTAGGGTCTAGAAGCAATGTGTTTAATGGAAGAGTGCTTCAATACAATTGGTTGAATAAGCTTCGAGTGGCAGCTGAACTCTTCACATTTAATTGCAGGGTGCTTCATTATATTTATCAGCATCACATTCGAATTATTTATGTGAACGATGCTCGTTCCCTTGTCTATGTCGGCATGGCGGCAAAGCTGCTCCGCTGCAAGGTTATTTATTACGTTCGGGCAGATATTGAGCACAACTGGATGACCCGGTTGTGCTTTTTATTGTCCAATAAAGTGATTACGATTGCCGAAGGCGTTTTAAGAAGGCTCCCAACCTCCTTTCTAGCACGCTACGCGCACAAGACTTCCAATATCTACACCGGCTTTGATTTTGATCAGGAGGATACGGAGGTTGATGCTGCAGCACTTAAGAACAGGTATGGGATTGAGGAACAGCGATTCGTCATTGGTTATGTAGGCTCCATCCATCCCCGTAAAGGCCTTGATGTTCTTGCCAATGTGCTTGGGAAGATCGGAGGCGGCCATGAACTGGCTTTGTTGATGGCAGGAGATCCAAGTGATGGGCAGAGTGAGTATTGGAAAGGGCTGTATGAGCGGTTAATGCAAAGCAAGGTTCAAGTGATTCAGCTTGGCTATCAGCGGAAGCTTCAGCCCGTGTACGCCGTGATGGACGTGCTTGTACTGCCGTCACGCTCCGAGGGGCTTCCGAGAACGGTTATTGAGGCCATGTCCTTTGGTGTTCCTGTCATTGCGACAGACGTAGGCGGAGTGAAGGAGATCATTCCGAATGCTGATTATGGGATGGTGATCCCCCATGATGATGAAGAAGCCCTTACCCAAGCAATTGAAGCGATGAAGACCTCTCCAGACTACCGACGAACCCTTCATTCCAGCACCAAGCTGTATGTGAGAGAGAAGTTCAATCAAGAGCGATTTGAGCATGAGGTCCTTTCGCTATTTACAAAGATGAGTTGAAAACTTTAGTTCTAGGGAGTGCGATGAGATGACGATTCTGGTTACAGGTGCATCAGGATTTATTGGGTACTATGTAAGTCAGCAGTTGCTGCAAAGAGGCTATGAGGTAACGGGTGTCGATGCCATGAATGATTATTATGACCCTGCCCTGAAAGAAGCAAGGCTTGAGCAACTGCTTCAGCATCCTAACTTTACCTTCCACAAGCTTCAGCTGGAGGATCGAGCGAGTGTGGATCAGTTGTTCAATGATAAAAAGTATGATCGAGTGATTCATTTGGCAGCACAAGCGGGCGTAAGGTACAGCCTTATTAATCCTTACAGCTACGTGCAATCGAATCTCGTTGCATTCGGCAACGTGCTGGAGGCCTGCCGGCATCATCGAATTGAACATTTGGTGTACGCATCGTCAAGCTCTGTATATGGCGCAAATGTAAAGGTGCCTTTCTCGGTTCAAGACCCTGTGAACCATCCCGTAAGCCTGTATGCTGCAACGAAAAAAGCCAACGAACTGATGGCTCATTCCTATAGTCATCTGTACGGCATTCCAACCACGGGGCTGCGCTTTTTTACTGTATATGGACCATGGGGCAGACCAGATATGGCTTACTACAGCTTTACGAAGCGGATCATGGCGAATGAACCCATCCAGTTGTTCAATTACGGCAACATGAAGAGAGACTTTACCTATATTGACGATATCGTAGAGGGAATTGTCCGCGTGATGGATCATATCCCAGCAGCGGACCCAACATGGAATGCGCTTCAGCCCGATCCAGGAACGAGCCATGCACCGTATCGCGTATATAACATTGGCAACCATAACCCGGTTGAATTGACCTCCTTTATCAGTATTCTGGAGAAGCTGATTGGGAAGAAAGCGATCGTTGAGCTTCTGCCGATGCAAGATGGAGATGTAGAGGCGACCTTTGCGGATGTAGAGGACTTATTTGAGGCGGTATCCTTCAGACCAAGCACTTCGCTGGAAGTGGGATTAAGTCGGTTTGTAGAGTGGTATTCCAGCTATTATCAAGAAGCTGCTGTTCCTTCTCTTACTCTGTCGTAATCAATTTTAATTCATAAACTGAGGTGTTTGGTATGAAGGTAGGTCACGTGTGTACATCCGCGCTGATGCACAAGCTTCTTGTGGATAAACTGTCCTTAATGCAGGAAAAAGGCTATGACATCCATCTGATCTCCTCAAGAGAAGGATTCAATGAAACATTGGTCGCAGGTTATCCGCTCGAGTTTCGCTTTGTCCCAATGAATCGCAGCATTCATCCCTTCCAAGATATCGTATCCATCTTTCGCTTGATGCACCTGATTATGAAGGAGAAATACGACATCATTCATACGCACAATGCAAAAGCTGGCGTCATCGGCCGAATCGCAGCATGGTTATGCAGAACGCCTGTCATTATCCATACCACGCATGGCCTTCCTTTCTATCAAGGACAAAGCGGAACCACTTACCATATGTATCGCTGGATGGAGAAGATAGGCTCATGGTTCTGTCATGGCATTGCTTCTCAAAATAAAGAGGACATGGATAAAATAAAGGAATACGCGCCGAATAAGCCTGTTCTCTATGAAGGCAATGGAGTCGACTTAGGGCGTATGGACGCTTACAAGTCCGAAGCCAATACGGACGTTATTCGCAAGCTAAGGAGCAAACATCATATTCCAGATACCCACAAAGTGATTTTGGTCGGTGCAAGATTTGAGCCGGTTAAAAATCACTTTTTTTTGTTGGATGCTCTTGTCTTGCTTAAGCAGCAATCATCGACTCCTTTCGTCTGCCTGCTGGCAGGGCAGGGGCCGCTTGAAGCGGAGATTATCAATCGAATCAAGGAGCTGAACCTGGAGGAGCAGGTTATTCTCGTTGGCTATCAGACCAATATCTATCCCTATATTCAAATGGCCGATGTCGTGTCGCTAACCTCTGAGAAGGAGGGGATTCCAAGGATCGTGATGGAATCGATGGCCTTTGCAAAGCCCGTCATTGCAAGCGATGTTCTTGGCACTCGCGAGCTTGTGCAGCATGAGGTGAGCGGTGTGCTTGTTCCATATCCGGATGCCTCGGAGCTCGCTAAGCAATATGCGAGAGTGCTGGAGGACGATGCTTTAGCCGCGGTCTTAGGGATGAACGGGCGAAAGATCATTGAGGAGCAATTTACGGAGCAGATCGTCATCAACCGCATCCATGAGTACTATCGCAAGATGCGAAAAGACGATTTTTTCAATAAGAAGCAGATGGAGTTTCCCATTTCTTAATCAGAGATAAAAAGTTAAGCAGATAAAGGAGAAATTGAAGATGAAAGTAACGAAAGCGATTATTCCAGCGGCAGGCTTGGGAACACGTTTCCTGCCTGCAACCAAAGCAACCCCGAAAGAAATGCTTCCGATTGTAGACAAACCTACGATTCAATACATTATCGAGGAGGCGGTCGCTTCAGGGATTGAAGATATCATCATCATTAGCGGTCGCGGCAAAAGAGCGATTGAGGATCATTTTGACCGTTCCATTGAACTGGAAGAAACGCTTGAGGAAAAAGGAAAATGGGCGGAGCTTTCCTCCATTCGCCAAATCAGCGAGCTTGTGAATCTGCACTATGTAAGGCAAGGGCAGCCTAAGGGACTCGGGCATGCGATCTGGTGCGCACGCTCCTTTATCGGAGATGAGCCGTTCGCTGTATTGCTCGGGGATGATATCGTGCAGGCAGAGGTTCCGGCCTTGAAGCAACTGCTGCAGGTGTATGACAAGTATGAGCGTTCTGTCGTTGGCGTGCAGGCGGTGGGTGATGATGATGTGGAGAAGTATGGCATCATTGCTCCGATTCCGTTCCCAGTGGAGCCTAAGGTGAAGCGGGTATCTGCCTTTGTAGAGAAGCCTAAGCGCGGAGAAGCGCCTTCGAATTATGCGATTATGGGACGTTATGTATTTACTCCTGACATCTTCGCTCATTTGAGAGATCTGCCTCCGAGCACAGGCGGGGAAATTCAGTTGACGGATGCGATCCGACTTCTAAATGAGCATGAGGAGGTTCTTGCGTACAGCTTTGATGGCGTTCGCTATGATGTGGGAGATAAATTCGGCTTTATTAAAGCGACGATTGATTTTGCTATGGAACGTGACGAATTCAAGGCGCCACTCATGAATTATTTGAGAGCGTTGGTTGAAAAAAATTATGCCCGTGCGGGGAGGTTGTAGGCATGCGTCGTCTTGCAGTCATTGGAACAGGATATGTGGGTTTGGTTACAGGTTCATGCTTCGCGGATATTGGCAATCAGGTCATATGCTGCGATATCGACGAGACGAAGATTCAAAAGCTTACTCAAGGCATTATTCCCATCTATGAGCCCGGCTTGCAGGAGATGGTGATCCGTAATCAGCAGGAAGGACGCCTGCAATTTACGACCAATCTAGCAGAAGCTGTGCAGTTTGCTGAAATTATTTACATTGCGGTTGGGACACCGATGTCTCCGCATGGCGAAGCGGATCTGTCTTACATCTATGCCGCAGCGAAGAGCATTGCAGAATCGATGCAGGAGTATAAGATCATTGTGATCAAGAGCACCGTGCCAGTGGGGACCGGGCGCAGCGTACAACAGCTGATCTCCGAGCATACAACGCATCCTTTCGACATGGTCAGCAATCCGGAGTTTCTGCGTGAAGGCTCTGCAATCGCAGATTGCATGAAGATGGAGCGGGCAGTGATCGGAGCTACACATCCGTCAGCTGCGGATGTGATTGAAGAGCTGCATGCTCCGTTTCGAACGCTTGTCTATCGGACAAGTGTAGAGAGTGCGGAGATGATTAAATATGCGGCGAATGCGTTCTTGGCAACGAAGATCTCGTTTATAAATGAGATTGCGAATCTCTGCGAGGAGACAGGGGCGAATGTGTCTGAGGTATCGACAGGCATCGGGCTAGACAGCCGTATCGGCAGCCAATTCCTTCAGGCGGGCATTGGCTACGGCGGTTCATGCTTCCCGAAGGATACGGAAGCCCTGCGATTCATCTGCTCGAAGTCAGGCGTGTCCTCCCGTCTTATTAATGCGGTCATCGAGACGAATGCCAAGCAGCGCTATGTTGTCTTGAACAAGCTTCAGCACGTCCTTGGCCATCTGCAGGGCAAAACGATTGCTGTCTTGGGGCTTGCATTCAAGCCAAATACAGATGACATGCGTTATGCTCCTTCTGTCGATCTGATTCCTGAGCTGGTTCAGCGAGGAGCTGCCATTAAAGCTTATGATCCCATTGCAATAGATGAAGCGAGGAAGTGGATTCCAAGCGATATCCTCTACACGACGGATCTTTACGAAGCTGTTGAGGGCTGTGATGCCTGCCTCATTCTAACCGATTGGGAACAGGTCAAATCAATGGATTTAGAGCGTCTTCATTCGCTTATGCGGCAAGCGGTGGTTGTTGATGGACGCAACTGCTTCTCTCTAGAGGAAATGAAGGCGCATGGCTTTTACTATTCCAGCATCGGAAGAGCCGTCGTTCATTCCCAGCTAGAGGTTGGAATTGGATAGATGATGATGAAGCTTCGAATCGGAGTAGCCGCCATCGTCGTCGTAGCAGGAGTTGTCCTAGGCTTAATGATTAAAGCCATGGCCGCACAGGATGTTGAAACCGATATGGTTGTTTCCGATGCTCCAACGCCCATCAAAGTCGTAAGCCCAGCCCAGCTAGATTATCTAGATGGGCTGGCTGACAATCTAAAGAAGATCAATACAACCTGCAAGCAAAAGTGCATCAACGCGAAAAAGCGCGGAGTTGCTGCAAATGGAAAAGATATGCGTGCATCCCTGCAAAAATTGATTGATGAAGCAAGCAAAACGTCCAGCACGGTCTATCTGTCGTCAGGAACCTACAGCATCAAAGGGGTGCTTCACCTTCGCAGCAATGTGACGTTGATTGGCGATGGAGACAAGACGGTGCTTCGACAGATGCAGGCGAATAAAGAGCTGATCTCGATCGAGAATGTAAGAAATGTGACCCTTTACAATATCAAATTGGATCAATCGAAAGTCAAGCATACGACTCGGGAGTCTAATCATACGGTTCGGATCATGAACGCTGCTTCTGTTCAATTAAACAAACTAGTGATTAAAGGCTCAGTCTCAAAGTCCGAGGATGAATACGGAGATGCGATTTACGTTGCGCAAAAGAAGCTCTACTCCCGAAAGACGGAGCAAATTATTGCGAAGGATATTATTATTGACGGGGCTTCCCGCAACGGGATTGCCGTGGTAGGCGGGCAAAACATGCTTTTCTCCGATATCACACTGAAAAACATGAATCACAGACTGAATGCAGCGCTTGATATCGAGCCTGACAGTGGTGCAGAGGTTCGCAACATCAAGTTTCAAAATGTTGAAGTGAACAATGAGAATATTCATGTTTGGACGGAAACAGGCAGCATCTCGAACATTATTCTGGATAGGGTTCGAGCGCTGAATGGAAGACTCGTGATTAAGGGCAAAGTCAACAACGTGCTGTTCAGCAATGGTTCAGCGCCTTACGTCACGATTGAGGTAGAAAAGGATGAGCGTTTAAGACCTAAAAATATCAAGCTCTTAAATTCTACTTTTTCGAACACGAAGCTAAAAGAAGTTGTCTTTATGTCCGGGGAAAACATTGCGATTGAGAACTGCATCATTAAAGGCGGAACCGAGTATGGTGTCCGTGATGTAGGCATGAAAGGCTATTTTGTGTTGAAGAACAGTCAGGTCTATAACAGCAAGGGCAATGGCGTCTTTCTATACCGTGCTCCTCAGATCGAGCTGATCGGCAATCAAGTGTCGGATAACAATAACTACGGCGTGATGCTTGGCAATACGAGCAAGGCTACGGTGGATACCGTCGTTATCTCAGGGAAAAATCAATTCTATAATAACGGCCGAGACAATATCCAAATTAGACTTCCAAAGTCCAAGATCTATATCGGTCCCGAAGAACAAATCGAAGGCTTTTAACCAAATCGTTCTTATCCGAGGTGAATGCATTTGAAAGATCAAGAGCTGTCTTTACCATCTGGACAAGCAAATATTATTCCACAAGCATCTCCAGAACCGATATGGATGAAGCAAATATCAAGAAGACATCTGATAACGGCTCTTGGTGTTGCCGGCTTAGGCGCTGTAACGGGCGGATTGTGGAGCAGGGAGCCGAATGATCCGAAGTTCAACGCCGCGACGACGGACGTGGCCACGACGGCAGAACGTAAGCCAGAGAAGACGGTTAAGGATTACGGCGCGAAGGGGGATGGCGTGAGCAACGATATGCCAGCCATTCTAGCTGCTATTAAGAAGGAAGATACGATTTACTTTCCGAAAGGACAATACGGCATTCAGGGTACCCTGCTCTTGGAAGGGCTGAAGAATAAAGTATTCTCTTTCCATCCTGAGGCAAGGCTTGTCCACCTCAAGACAGCTAAAGATCGGCTGCTTCATCTGAAAGAATGCAAGAACCTTACCTTTTACAATCTTTCAGTGCATTCTCTTAGTTCAAGGACGACCAATACAATCAATGTAGGACGCTGTGATCATTTGTATTTTCTAGGAATAACCAAGATTGGGTATTCGCCTTCGCTCTCCTTTGTATTAAGAGGGGCTTCGCATACGATCGTCATCGAGACGCTGATCGTGGATCATCCGGAGACGAGGGACGGTCTTTCACTTATGAACTGCTATAACGTAACGGTAGGTACTGTAATAGGACGGGGGAACAGTGACGATCTTGTTGTGATTAAGGCGATTAAGGATGAAGGAGAAGCGGGAGGCTCCACTCATAACATTCAGATTCAGCATATTCATGCTTATGGCTCGTTTGGAGCATTCTCCATCGGCTCTGAAATCTACGACGGGGATGTCTACAATGTCTCCGTCGGCCAAATTGTCTGTCATAACGTAAAGCGCGGGCTATATTTCAAAATGTGGGACACCAACGACGAAGGAATCACGCATACGCGGCGCGGAGAGGTATACCAGATCTATATTGACAGCTTTGTACTCAACAATGACTTGCCCGATTCCGGAGGAGTCCCGATCGAATTTGATATTCGACATGATGATTATCTGTACAAGTATCATGATATTACGATCGGATCGGCTTGGATACGCGGAGCGTTCCGCAAGGACTTCGTTGTTATCGAAAAGGTGGAGCGCGTTCATATTAAACACTTGACGACGTTGTCCTATGTTTCAAGCAAAGAGCCCCGCCCTGAAGTGAATCTGAGAGCGGTGTATATCAAAGAGAAGGCAAGAAATTGTACGATTGGCGGGGGATACCTCGAAGCCACCTTAACGCCGGTATTGATTGAATCCGGAGCACAGCGAAATATCATTGAGGGTGTGCAGCCAGTCGTATTAGACCGAAAGCGAAAGATCCAATATGATAAGACCCTAGTCTCTATAAAAAAAGCTCCCCATAATATCATTCGATATGGATGGTATGACCCAGCCTATAAGGAAGGGATTCGAATAGAGGACTCGGACAATATCCAGTTGGATAAGCTTCAGATGAGGCATGACACAAGAACCTCTCCACCTACATCGGGGTATTGGTATGCAGGTGAGCGTATTGAGCATCGATCACCTGCGCCAGGTCAGCCTGTTGGATGGATCTGTACGTCAGAAGGGGAGCCTGGAGTCTGGAAAGGCTACGGTACAATTGAGTCTTAGCACTCTATAGGACTTCCGTATTCGAATTCGTAGGCAGGAAAGTGGTTGTCACCTTGCCTTTATTGTCCCTGCGATAGATCGAAGTTGTCTTGCTGTAAGGGTTCAATAGGGCAATATTATTACTCCGTATATAAATATTGCTGCTTGTGGATAGATTGGTGATGAAGAAAGAGGTTTGTTTCTTGTTGGAAACGGGCTTGTTCTGGAAGATGGAGTTGGATTCGAAGACGATATAGTCTTGGAAGTTGTTGTGTCCATCTAGGACAATGGCTGAGGCGTAGGAATAGGAAGGGGACTCCTTCCAGTCCATAATATGATTCTGCTTGAATGTCACGTGCTTATGAAGCCCGTAGACCATAATGGCAACACCGCAATCGGTAATGAGATTATCGGTGCACTGGATCTCTTGGGTGCCGTTGTCTTCGGGATCGTAGAGGCGAATGCCGATGTCGCTGTTCATAATGATATTATGGCTTACGATGCCTTTGCTTGCCTGATAGTACATCGTGATGCCGTAGCCACGCCCGCCTTTGCAGGTGTTGCCAGAAATAATAAAGCTTTCAAGCGGCTGACTGACACCACGGACGCTGCCAAATCCTTGTGCCGTAATATCGGCGTTGCCATTGTCTTCAAGCGTATTGTTGACAACAGTGGTGCGCGTGGAGCCGCAAATGCGAATTCCATGCTCATAACTATTTTTAACCATGCAGCCATCGACAAGCGTATCTATAGCCTTGATCACTTCAATGCCTGATCCGCCTGTTGTCTTCTCTACCTCACAGTGCAGGACTTGACAGTACATGGAAGAGCCCGTGGAGTCATCGTAGCCGATCCGAATGCCGGAATCATCAGAGTTGTATACCTTGCAGTGCTCGATTGTGCAGTACTTGGATGCATGCACACGAATGGCGCGGCTCTCGGCTCCACCTGGGTTGACAATATCTCTGACCTGCAAATGACGAATGGATACGTACTCCGCATTATTGATCTGAATGCCATCCTTGCCTATAACATTCATTCGAAGAATGCTAGATTCCTTTCCTTCACCATACAAGGTTTGATTCGATTTCACCTTGATCGTGTTACTGATAACGTACGTTCCAGCTGGGAAAAAGATCGTACCCCCCTGCGAAGCGTTAATCGCATTCTGGATCGCCTGCGTATCATCATGGACATTGTCTCCATAGGCACCATAATCTTTCACGTTTATACCAATACTCGTACTCATTCTAATCACCTCTCTCATGATGAAGTAGGGAAATAGTTTCACCTTATATTATGTTGAAGGCAAGATATCGGTTCTCAGCTAGGATGGATTGGGAGGGACAGATGTGAGGAAATTTTGGTCAAAAAGAAAAAAATGGGAAAAAACTGTAGTCGTAAGTCTACTATTATTTACAGGAATCGTAGTAGGGTGTGTGGGCTTTTTCGTCTATAAATTGCAGCATACGGCAGAAGCCATCTATGAACCTCTCCCGCCTAGCGATTATCGAGTGAAGGTAGGAACGATTAAACCCTTGTCAACCACTGGCGATACGGATACGACAGCTCTCGCTAATACGTTGACGACGCCTAATCTAAGGTCAGGTGATCCTTTCACTTTATTGCTCATCGGTGTAGATGAGAGAGGCCGCGACTCTGGCCGAAGCGATACGTTGATCTTGGCTGTTATCAATCCTAGCACGCCTGCTGCTACGCTGATCAGCATTCCTCGCGATACGATGACAAGCATCGCAGGAAAGAATAAGGAAGATAAGATTAATCATGCCTATGCCTTCGGAGGCGTTCCGATGGCTGTAGCCACGGTTGAGCAGATGCTGCAGATCCCGATCGACCACTATATTAAAACGAATATGCAGGGCTTTGAGGAAATTATCGATGCTCTAGGCGGTGTGGATATTAACAACAAGCGATCCTTTTCGCTTGATGACCAGTACTTTGAGGAAGGGCCGCTTCATCTAAGCGGGGAAAAAGCACTTGCTTATGTTCGGATGCGCAAGGCGGACCCTAAGGGAGACTTTGGGCGCATGGACAGGCAGCAGGAGGTGCTCTCCAGCTTGTCTAAAAAAGCCTTAACCTTTGAAGGGGCCTTGCAATGGGTAGAGGTGATCGACAAGCTCAGCATGTATGTAAAAACAAGCATTCCTTCATCGGAATGGACGAAGATTATGCAAAATTACAACAAAGCGCTATCACATATAGAGCGTGAATCGTTAAACGGCACCGGCTTCCGAAAAGATGGAATCTATTACTGGCAGCTCGAACAAGGAGAAAAAGAACGCGTTCATGAGCTGATTGTTGAAAAGCTTGGTGTGAAGCCGAATTGATTCATAACGATGAAACGTACGCTGCTGTGGCAGAAGATCCTATTGAATGTGCAGCTCGTGAAAGTGGGCAGGTTAGAACGTGTATCTCTCTAGCGGAATCCAACTGAGCGATGTGAATATCACTAGGATCTGACTGCCCACCTTTTTTACCTCTTCATTATTATCCTCATTATCCTCTTATAGTTCCTATTCCTGTTATCCACCTCTTCTCTTCTCTTTTCTCTTTTTCCTTATTTATCATGCAAAATGAACATTTCTTGTATCGACACTCCCCGCAATGAAACTGTGGAAAATGCAGGCTGCAGTTACGGAGGTCTTCCCCGCAAAAAGCAGAATACTCATGACAATAACGTTCAGTCAACGTCATGTCCACATGGTTTGAATAATGGCAGGCATTCGCACTCAACCTCGCTCATATGCTACATACATAGGGTGTTGTGATAAGGCATAGGTAGGAGTTGAGATGCTTGCAAAGACATGATACAGGTTTGGATGGTGTGTTTATCCTTGAACCAAAGGTCTTCTCCGATCCTCGGGGATTTTTTATGGAGAGCTATCATCTTGCTCGATTTGGCGAGCTTGGCATAGACACTGCATTTGTACAGGATAATCATTCGCGATCCATGCAGGAAGGCACGATACGCGGACTTCAGTATCAGGAGGAGCCGAGCGCCCAGACGAAGCTGATTCGAGTGCTCACAGGCGCCATTTGGGATGTTGCCGTAGATATTCGTCCCGATTCGCCAAGCTTTGGCCGTTGGGTGGGCGTGACGCTTAGTGCTGAGAACAAGAAGCAGCTTTACATTCCAAAGGGGTTTGCCCATGGCTTCTGCACCTTGGAGCCGAATACAGAGGTGCTGTACAAGGTTGATGCCTATTACGATCCTGCACGGGACAGGGGCATCCGCTGGGATGATCCGACACTTGCCATACCTTGGCCTCGTCAAGACGTTCTGTTGTCCGAGAAGGATAAGCAACTTCCCTATCTAAGTGATCTTCGTTAATCCATATAGAGAAAGTGGGGAGCGAATGATGTCTAGACCGCTAGTAGTGGCTGTTACAGGGGCAAATGGACAGCTTGGCCAGGATGTTATGCATGCATTGAAGAAGCGGGGCTTGCAGGGGATTCCACTTACACGAGCGAAAGTGGATATTGTGGATCAAGCACAGGTAATGAGCACCTTCTTGAAGCTGAAGCCGGATGTCATTATCCATACCGCTGCCTATACACAGGTCGATCAAGCGGAATCAGAGCGGGACCTAGCCTATCAGGTTAATGCTTATGGCGCGAGAAATGTAGCCTGTGCGGCAGCAGCTATATCGGCAAAGCTTATTCATCTCAGCACGGATTATGTGTTCGACGGCAGGGCGAATAAGCCCTATGACGAGTATACGCGAGTCCGTCCAGTGAATGTGTATGGAGCTTCCAAGCGTGTAGGGGAAGAGCTCGTAACGCAGTGCCATAACAAGACGTTCATCGTTCGAACATCATGGGTGTTCGGCAAGCACGGCAGCAACTTTGTCAAGACGATGCTTAGACTTGCAAAGTCGCAATCCGAACTTAAGGTCGTTCATGACCAGATTGGCAGCCCGACGTATACCGCCGATCTAGCAGATCGTCTCATGGATATGCTTCATACGGAGTGCTACGGCGTGTATCATATTACAAACAGCGGCCATTGCTCCTGGTATGAATTTGCGTGTGCCATTATGGAAGAAAAGGGACTTCAAGTAAAGGTTCGTTCCGTGCCAACCTCGCAGTTTCCTAGGCCAGCACGCAGGCCTTCCTATTCCGTGCTGGAGGGAATGGCTATGCGGCTTCAGGGCTTTGCACCGCTTCGCCCGTGGCGTGAGGCGCTAAGAGACATGCTTCAAGGTGAATAAGCTAGATAGAGAAAGCATTAAACGACACGTATAAACGATATACCGAGAATGATGTTAAAGCCTTTGCAAAGGAGAGGTTAGGGGGAAGTCGATGCGGTGTGCCATTATAGGGGCCTTGGCTCCAGCGCTTGCTATTGCGATGAGGTTGGCTAAGCTGAAGCATGATTGCTGGCTAGTCGTACAAGAGCCTGAGGTGGCAAGCCATATCCGACAAGAGGAAGAGCGAATTCTCTGTACGGTGAATGCTGCTTATGCGGTTAAGCGGGCTGATCTTGTCATTCTTGCCGATGGCATCCTACCACCTCTTAACAAGCAGCCTTTTATGGAGAGAGGAGAAGTGAGTACGAAGTCATCCTTCCTCTTCCCTACCACTTCCCATCTTGCATTATGGCTTAGCCCCAAGCTGTCACAGTCACATATGATTATGCTCAGCGCTTCCTTAAATGTTGGAGTCACAGCAGAGCTTAGATCAAAGCTTGATGCCAGGGTTGCATACGTGCTGCCTTGGATGTTCCATCACCCGCTGCCGATTGTAGTCGGCACTTGGGATGGACAGGCTGTGCCATCTATTGAGGCGTGCTTTTATGGGATAAAGCGAGAGTTCTATTGGATGAAGGATGAAGAGGCTGAAGCGGTCCAGCAGCAGCTTCATCTTGGTAGACAACACGCTGCTATTGGCCCTTCCTTCCACCGTGTGAAGGAGAGATCCTACAGCCTTCTATCCTCCTACCTGTCGCCAGCCATGGCTGAACGTTATGCGGAATGGAGATATTTAGACTGAACGCATCTGATGATTTGAAATGTTTATGACAATAAGAAGAAAAAGGATTGACACAACTCAAGAAATCGCTTACATTATGGATACGTTTTGTAACTCTTATGCAGCGATTCATCACAAATGGCGAGTAAGGGGGATTAACTTCACTCATGAATGCTTGTAATCCGATCTACCATCCTTCGTTAAGTCCGGTTTATTGCATCGGCTGCTCCACACAGATGACGAGAGAACAGAGCAAGCTGTTGTTCCGTACAGGTTACGTTCGCGTCGGCATGCCGCTTGGTGCTTGCGAGAGCTGCATCGAGAAGTATGAAAAGCTGAGCATGCTGTGGACTTCCGTATCAACTGGCACCTCCTATGATTTGCTTCTAATCGAGAAGCACGCGTAATCCATTCCTCTTTTTACCTAAGCTTCGTTTTCCATTCATCGATATGAAGAACATGCCTCCATCCAGCACCTATAGATATCACACTCTTGTCCCTATCAAAAAAAGAAGCAAGCGTGTATTATCCCGCTTGCTTCTCACTGCGACTAGTCGCTGATTCCACCTCAGCTGTAAATGCAGCAGCATTTCCGCGCTTCAAAGCCTGATCCTTTCGCTCTGTGAGGCTGGTGCCGTTCAATATTCCGCCTTCTTGAATGATGATCCATTGCGATTCACAGTTTCCATTTAAGGTGCCCGTTGAGGTAATCGTAAGCTTGCCCTCGCATCGAATCTCCCCGTTCATGACCCCAGAGATAATGATATCGTTTGCGCTCACTTTGGCATGGACATCGCCTTGTTCCCCAATTACGATCGTACCCTTGCAGCTAATATCCCCATGGAAGCTTCCATCAATTCGCAGATTGGATGGGACATTTAATTGGCCTTCAACATGTGTTCCGTTGCTGATTAAGGTGTCATTCGGTGTTGATTTGGCAGTGTGCTTGGTTCTTTTACGCATAGGGATAACCTCCTCTTATAGACAAGACTTTATGAATACAGAAAGCACAAGCGCCATCAAATCTGCTATCAAATCTTAGCTTTAGCAAGAAAGCGCCAAAGACTATGAGCGGTTTCGATTGCTCACGGATTGGGACTCGCGCTTAGCTGATGTTGAGTTGAGGTAGGGGTAGGGATCAATCGGACTGCCCTGCTGGACAATCTGAAAATGCAGGTGAGGACCTGTGCTTCTTCCAGTTGTACCAAGCTTGCCTATCCGTGCACCTTGGGTGATTGATTCGCCCACCGTGACCTCTGCCTCGCTAAGGTGCATATACCAGCTCTCAAGACCATTGATGTGGCGGAGAATGATATAGTTGCCGCGAGCATAATGGAATCCAGACTCGATGACTTTGCCCTCCGCTGCTGCGTATACCGGATCTCCAATCTCGCCGCCGATGTCAAGGCCTGCATGAAAAGCGGCATGTCCAGTCATCGGATCGGTTCGATATCCGAAGCTTGATGTAATGCGCTTTGACTTCGTCGGCCAGAAGGAAGGTGTACCGACAATACGTTTTTGATGTTCTTTCGCGAGGTTCAGCATCTGAGGAGCTCTCTGTTCCATGGAGGTGAGCATCTGCTGCACACGCTTTAAGTTGAAGCTAGATTGCTCTGCAAGGGTAATCAAGGCTTCGGTATCTCCGTCCTGATCCTCCTGAAGGAAGGAGGCCAGGGCAGCAGATGAGCTTGCTTTGGCTTCCGGCGTATCCTTGCCGATATGATGCTGTACGAACTGCTCGAGCTCATTTTCAAGGTCGTTCATCTGTTCAACCTGATGCTGCACCGTTTCCGTCTCTTGGGCCAAGCGAACCACTTCGTCCTGCAGTCTCCGAATAACTTCATCTTTATCGCTGACGGTTATCTCTAATGATTCCTTTTGCTGGTCCAGCATGGCTTCAAGCTCATGAATGTGCTGCTGGGATGTCAGCTGCATGCTGAGAATAAGACCAGAGACCGACATTAAAGCTGCAATCGGGACAGATACGACAAGCATTTTCGGGACGCGAACCTGCTTTACAGCTTGTTCAGCCTCTCGGATGACCAGCACCGTCATCGAGTTGCTTCGCCATCGCTGCTTCATCTCATCACCTCGCAGTGTGTTAGTCATGTCCTTACTCTTTAAGAACACTCTATTCGAACCTTCCATGAAACATGACCGCCCTTTTGTTTCGTCTCTTTCTTTTTTGGTCCAATTACGTTATAACGATAAGATGAATGAAGCATAGGGTGGATGGGAAAGGCTGTATGTATTGCCCGTCTATTGAATTGGGGGAACGAGTGCATGACTTGGATCGTATTTGGCGTCATCCTATATATTTTTCAACTGCTTACGATCGTTATTATTGAGCATAAGCATCCATCTAAGACCGTTGCTTGGCTGATTATTTCCTTTTGCGTGCCGATTATCGGCTTTGTTCTGTATTACTTCATGGCGCAGGACTATACGGCAAGGCGTAGAGTGCGCAAGCGCTGGTTTGTGGAAAATATGCTTGAGCAATTGCAAATTGTACATATCGTAAAGCATGTCAAAGAGCTTCGGAATACGGAGATGCATCAGCAGACGAGATTGTTTGAATTGCTCACTTCCTTATCGGACAGTCCGATTACAGGCAACAATAAGACGGAAGTGCTGACAAACGGACGGGCAACATACGATGCGATTTTTGAAGCGGTGCGAGAGGCAAAGCACCATATCCATGTGGAATTTTACATATTAAAAGATGATGTAATCGGACGAATGTTCCAAAAGCTGTTGATCGAGAAAGCCAAGGAAGGCGTAAAAGTTCGCGTAATCGCGGATGGGGTAGGCAGCATCGAGCTGAAGCGAAGCTACTTGAAGCGATTTGAGGATGCGGGCATCGACTTCCATTGGTTTCTGCCCTTATGGGTCTCTTTCTTCCGCAGACGCTTGAACTATCGCAATCATCGCAAGATTGTCGTTGTCGATGGCAGGGTTGGATTTGTGGGCGGTATTAATATTGGCGATGAGTATTTAGGCGGAGATCCGAAGACGGGCTTTTGGCGCGATACTCACTTGAAGCTTGAGGGGGATTCCGTCTATGTCCTGCAAGCCGTATTTCTGCATGACTGGGCATTTACCTCGAAGGAGAGACTGCTGTCACGGGAGCTGTTCCCGCCTCAGCCTACCGTTGGGGACGAACAGGTTAAGATCGTTGCGAGCGGTCCCGATACAAGCTGGGATGCCATTCAAGAGCTGTACTTCGGTGCGCTGAGCAGCGCGAAGGAGCGGGTCTGGATCATTACACCTTACTTTATCCCGGATGCAGGCAATTTATTGGCGTTAAAAACAGCAGCTGTAAGCGGTATTGATGTTCGAATCATTATTCCGCATAAGTCTGATTCCAAAATTGTCGATTGGGCATGCCGCTCTTACATTGAAGAGCTCCTTCAATCAGGGGTGCGCTTTTTTGAATATTACCGGGGCTTCCCGCATGCGAAGGCGATGATTATGGATCGCTCCATTGCCTGTGTCGGCACGGCGAATATGGACATGC
Organism: Paenibacillus sp. 1001270B_150601_E10; assembly: GCF_015558675.1. Classification (GTDB taxonomy): domain Bacteria; phylum Bacillota; class Bacilli; order Paenibacillales; family Paenibacillaceae; genus Paenibacillus_B. The sequence goes on from NZ_JADMOL010000004.1 coordinate 326,672, forward strand.
GGAGCTTCTTCTACAACTTTGAGCTGAATGCACTCATGTTTAATGAAGAGGCTATTGATCGTCTGGAGCAAGACTTCATTCAGGACTTTAAGGACAGCAAGGAGATGGACTATCAGGAATTTATGCTGCGCTCTAAAATGCAGCGAGGGCTTGAAGCCTTATTCCGCTTGCTCTCGCCGCTTCTTTAGCCATTTTTTATTTTTGTACCTGCAAAAAGGAATGGATGATCGGCTGAAGCTGCTGGGTTGGAAATGCAGCAAGCAGATCCCCCGTTCGCTGAAGCCGCTCAGAAGCATTAAGCAGCGTAAAGTCCTTGGGGCTTGGATGCATGGCGACTTCGTCCCAATATAGCGGCATGGAGAGCGACGCATAAGGCGTTGCTCTTGGCGTATAAGCAGAGGCTATCGTTCTTCCGATATCGTGCTGCATATAATCGATGTAGATGCGGTCACCGCGATCCTTCTTCATACGCTCGATCGTAAACAGCTCTGGATGCTGTTCGCACAAGTATTGCCCGATGAAGCGTCCGAATTGCTTTAGTTCTTCCCAGGTAGGACCCGGCTGCAGCTTGATGATGAGCTGAACCCCAGTAGCGCCAGACGTCTTCGGAAGGCTTTCAATGCCTAATGTACGAAGAAGCCCGCCTACCTTCAATGCTGCATCCATGATCCTTGGCTCTTCCTTCACGGATGGATCGAGATCGATGATCCATTGAATCGGGAGCGCGGCAGAATGAATCAGCTCAAGCGACGGGTGAAACTCCAAGCAAGCAAGATTGCCGAGCCATACGAGCGTAGCAAGCTTGTCTAGCACAACATAGCGATGATCGCCTTGTACAGCCGTCGTCGCGAATTCGGGAATCGGTTCCGGGCAATTTTTCTGATAAAAGGCTTCGCCATTCGTTCCATCAGGAAAGCGAATGGTCGTAAGAAAGCGCTGATTGCAGGCGGGGATCAGATAAGGGGCGAGCTCAATCAGGCATTTGATATACATAAGCTTCGTAATCTTCGCATCTGTCCACAAGAGCTTATTTGGATTGCTGATTTGAATAACGTAGCCATCGATGGGCAGCTTAACTCCCTTGCTCATGCTCGATCCTCCTCTCTATGCCACATATTGATCCTGCCGATCTTAATAACGTTTGATCCTTTAAACCTCACACTCTACTGAGATATCGTATTTGTCCGCGCTGGGAGCGACACAAGCTTCGGGTGACGAAGTACGCCTGCGTCCGTCCATTCCAAGGCCGTTACCTCGATTGGAATCGGCTTCTTGAACCAGATCACTCGCTCTTTCCGCAAATCAGACGGGAGCTGTCCTCCGAATGGGGAAGCAATGACGCCCTCGCTTCTGCACCAGGCTTGAAGCAAGGACCGATGCTGCTCATTAAGGCCAATGCTGACGCGGCCTACATAAGAGCCGTCGCACTGCGAGATGACGAGGCTTGCCACTCTACCTTCCCGTTCGATATAGCCTATAGCAAGCACTTGAAGCTCAAGTGATTTCTTGTGCTTGAACCAATCTTGATGCCGCTTTGCCTCCTGATAAAAAGAATGTCTCCGCTTGCTTACAACCCCTTCCCACTCATGCGTTTCTACCCAAGCCCATAAAGCTTCACCATCCTCGAACGCATCCGTCACAAGCAGATACTCGGTTTGGTCGGGAAACAGCTCTAAGAGGAGCTGATGTCGTTCCTCGTAAGGCACTTGGCGAAGATCCTCGCCATTCCAATGCAGAATGTCAAAGACCACATAGATCGCCTCGTCCCGTTGACTGATGGCGCTGGTGGTTCGCTGACGCTTTAAGATCAGCGGGAAAGAGGGACGCTTCAGCACAGGGTCCATCACGATAGCTTCGCCGTCCAGCACGAAGCGCTGCTCACGAAGGGATGGATGTTGAAGCAAAGCTTGCTGGATCGTGTAAAAGGAAGCTGTACGCTCTTCCATTTTCCGCGTATACAGCTCAAGCTTCTCTTGCCCGTCGGCTTCCGCCAATAGCCGGATGCCGTCCCATTTCAATTGATGCAGCCATTCCTTGCCTTCTGGAATGGCTGCAATGGAGATAGGGGCCATCGGGGTGAAGGATGGCCCCAGCAGAGGCGGAAGCTGCTTCATCATGGAGAAGCAGGCTTCCTGCCGCGTCGTTTCGGTGCAGCAGGGGCTTCCGTGCTGCCCGTAAAGGCTTCGCCTGCTGCCGCGCCAACCGTCTCGGACGGCCGCGTGCGCTTGCGGCGCGGCCTTGCGGTGCGAGCGGCATCTGCCTCTTGGGCAGGCAGAGCCGCAGGCTGTGGCACTGCAGCGCTTGGCACAGGCTCCGCTGGCGCCGCATTCTTCCGCGGACGGCCGCGTCGCTTGACCGGCGCTGCGGGAATACCGCCTGGCGCTGCCGATGCGGCGCCAGCGACTCCAGGTGCTGGAGCCGCTGCGTCCGGTGCACCAGGCATCGCTCCAGCGGCCCCAGGGAATGGGCCGCTTGCGGCTTGTCCAGGGCGCATGCCGGGATCTGTCATGACAGGCTGCATCGCTTGAATACTCGCCTGAAGCGCCGCCATAAGGTCTGCGATCGGCGCTTCGTTTGCTGCTTCGGGAGCACGCTTGATCTCTTTGCCTGCAATTTTCTCCTGAATGCGATTCAGCATCCGCTCGCGATGCTCATCGATATATTTTTCAGGCTGGAAGGCAGCAGACAGCTGGTTGATCAGCATTTGAGCGAGCTCGAGCTCTCTTGGATTTATCTGCACCTGCGCTGGAATATTAGGAACCTGACTGACAGCGCGAATCTCGTCTGGATAATACATGGTCTCCATGACCAAGCAGTTCTCCAGAACACGTATGGCCGCCAAGCTGCTCTTATCGCGAAGGGTTACCTTTGCAATTCCGATCTTGTTCGTGGAATGAAGTGCCTCGCGAAGCAGCTGATAGGCATTGCCTCCTGCCTGATCGGGAGACAGGTAGTATGTTTTCTGATAATAAACAGGGTCAATATCAGACAAATCGACAAAGTCCAGTATCGTGATCGTTCGGTTGCCCTCATCCTCCATGGCCTGCAGCTCTTCCTTCGTGAAGATGACAAAGTGCCCCTTCTCGTATTCATAGCCTTTTACAATATCCGACCAAGGAACCTCAACATTGCAAACGGGACATTCACGTACGTAGCGAAGCGGGCTTCCGCATGCTTCGTGAATCATACGGAGAGAAATATCCTTGTCCTGTGCGGCGGTATGCATCTTAACAGGTACATGGACAAGCCCAAAGCTTATTGCGCCTTTCCATACGGTATGCATGGGGAACGCCTCCTGCCTTTTGATGGATTAGGTATAATATGCGCTTTCAGATTGCTTTTACCCATGAGAGAGAACACCAAGGATGCATGAAGTTGGAAGAAATGTGCCATCTTATGTTTAGGCAAGAGCATTAGTTTTCATAAGATTAGATGCGTAAGGAGGCATGGAAAAATGGATGCAGAACGTGCGAAGCAGATTTATGAAATGAAAGATACCGTCCCCGTCCTATTGGATGGCGAGCAATCCGTGTGGATTGAGAACGTAGATATAGCGAATAGAATGGCTACGGTGCAAGTCGGTACTCGACCAACGAATACGGAGACGGTATCCGTTGAACGATTGCAGGAGGGTTAAATACTAGAGAGCGAAGATCAAAGAGCTGATCAACGCTCCTTTAATCCATTCCTATTTCATGTATGAAGGCAGGGCTCTTGAACCTTAAGGAAGTCCTGCTTTAACCTTACTTAAGCAGGTGTAAGACATGTTCAAATCAGCTTTTGGCGTACTTCAAAAGGTAGGAAAGGCGCTTATGCTGCCTGTAGCGATCCTGCCAGCAGCGGGGATTCTTCTTGGAGTCGGCAACGCGCTTCAAAACCCTGATATGATCGAACGATTGCCGTGGCTAGCCAACGGCACCGTCAGCATCATTACGAGTGTAATGGAGAATGCAGGCGGGATCGTTTTTGACAATCTATCCTTATTGTTTGCTGTTGGCGTGGCGATCGGGCTTGCAGGAGGAGATGGAGTTGCGGGCCTTGCCGCCATTATCGGGTATTTTGTTATGAACGTGACGATGAAGGTCATGATGAACGTGACCCCAGAGACGGTAGCGGCCAATTCGGCTTATGCCGTTCTGCAAGGAATTCCAACCTTACAGACGGGAGTATTCGGCGGTATTATCATCGGTATCGTGGCGGCGGTGCTGTATAAACGCTTCTTTACGATTGAACTTCCTTCTTATCTCGGCTTCTTTGCCGGCAAGCGGTTTGTACCGATTATTACAGCTGTCACCTCCCTTATTATCGGGATTCTCATGGTATTTATTTGGCCGCCGATTCAACATGGCTTAAATACATTCTCGCATTCACTTATTGATTCCAATCGTGCACTGGCAGCATTTATTTTTGGCATATGTGAGCGAGCTCTAATTCCATTTGGACTCCATCATATTTTTTATGCTCCCTTCTGGTTTGAATTCGGCGAGTATGTGAACAAAGCGGGTACAATCGTTCGCGGTGACCAAAAAATATTTTTTGAGCAGCTAAAAGATGGCGTCGAGCTAACGGCGGGGACCTTTATGACGGGAAAGTTTCCGTTTATGATGTTTGGCCTCCCAGCGGCGGCTCTTGCTATCTATCACGAAGCACGCAAAGAGAATAAAGCGGTTGTTGCAGGGCTTATGGGCTCTGCCGCACTGACTTCCTTTTTGACAGGGATTACGGAGCCGCTTGAATTTTCTTTTCTGTTTGTGGCTCCTCTGTTGTTCGTCGTGCATGTCCTATTTGCTGGATTGTCATTCCTAACCATGCATCTGCTCGGGGTTAAGATCGGAATGACGTTCTCCGGCGGGATTATTGACTATTTGCTGTTCGGTGTGCTCCAGAATCGAACGCCTTACTGGCTTGTTATTCCGGTGGGGCTGGTGCTGGCAGTCATTTATTACGTTGGATTTCGCTTTGCGATTCGGAAGTTTAACTTGCGAACTCCAGGCAGAGAAGTCGTTGTTGCTTCTACATCGCCATCACGCTCAGTAGGCTCCTCTGAGCTTCCGCGAGGCATTCTGGATGCCCTTGGAGGCAAAAACAATATTGCTTCGCTGGATGCCTGTATTACACGATTACGGGTTCAAGTCAATCATGCTGAAGAGGTGAATAAGGAGCGCTTGAAGGAGCTTGGGGCTTCAGGGGTGCTTGAAGTTGGTAACAGCGTCCAAGCCATATTTGGAACAAGATCAGAAACGATTAAGCATCAGATCAATGAGCTCATTACACAAGAGTCGATGGATCTGACGAATCCTGTTGATAGCGTAGACGATACTCGAGCGAAAGAGGATAGAAAGGATTAAATCATTCTTCTTGATTGATGAAGTCGCGAAGGAAGGCAAGAAGGCTGCTCGCAGCGTCATAACAGATGGCGGGGGCAGCCTTTTTTATATCAAAGAAACACGCTGCAATTTTTGTCATTCTTGGTGAAATGGAGCTTCAACTGATGAGCGACTGGCCATTGAGATGTGAAGGGAGAAACCTCTGATAAGCTGGGCTTTTTCTAAGACCAAACGAATGCCTCCTTTGTGACGAAGCTTATCTCTCAAATCCTGCTTGGCTTAGTCGGGACGGCATTCGGCGGCATTTCGATCGGGTGCTCAGCCGCGGCAGTCAACCTGATCTGGAGAGAGGTCGGTTTGTTCTTCTTTTTGGACGTGGACCTTGTGATTCGTTCCATTCTACCTATTCGTGTTGCCATTCATGCTGTCCGGAATCTGAAAAAAGCTAAAAGAGTAATCCCTTCATACATTTTGTTTCGAAACGTTAACCTGATGTGCCCCTTGCTCTGGACCATAGACGCTTATGAAGCTGTATATGCAGCATATGGCGTGTGTGTCATGCTGAGCCAGGAGACGGCAGGTTTTTTATGCTGCGTATCTATAAGCCTGGTACAAAAGTTGGAGTGGAATTCAAGTTGTTTCCATGTAAAATGGAATTTATCACCACACACTTGATGCTTCTGATCAGCATACATCCGTATGAGAAGAGGGGACATGAATGGCATTCATGAAGGTTAACCGCATGTGGAAAAGCAGCATGACCCGAAGAAGTGTTTTTTTCACCATCTTTTTATCCTATCTCTCCATTGTTCTGATCCCGGTATCCATCGGTGGAATCTTCTATCATCAGGTGGAGCAGTCCATGGTGCAGAATGCAATACGCACGAATACGGGCCTCATGGAGCAGTTTAGGCAAATCACCGAATCAAGACTTAAAGACATCGATCAGCTTACCAATCAAATTGCCATCGATCCTACCGTCAATTGGCTGCTGAACAATGCAGGTAAGGATACAATCGAGCAGCGGCTGAAAGTTATCGATACCTTAAAGGAGCTTAAAAAGTACAAAAGCACAAGCAGCTTTATTGATGATTTCTTCATTTATTTCCAGGGGAATGATACCGTCGTATCTCCGGAAATGAAGGCTGACGCCAGCCTATACTTCACCTCAATCCTATCTTACCCAAACCAATCCAACACTTGGGTTAGAGAACACATCCTAAAGGGTCTTCATCATCAAGTATTTTTGCCATCCGAGACCATTAATGAGCCTAGCTCGAATACACGGGCCATCACGTACGTCCAATCCTTGCCTTACAATGATATATCCGACATCAAAGGCCAATTGGTCGTGCTGATTCAAGAAGATCGTCTTCGTCAGATGCTGACTCAGATTGAAGGGGTTAGCGACGGTTCCTTTGCAATCTTGAATCAGCAGGGTCATGTTCTGATGTCCACGCTTAATCGTCAGATGAACTGGGATTTGGTGAAGAAGCTGAATCAAGGAGGAAGCTATCATGAGCTGCAATTAAGCGGAGAATCGATGATCGTGAGCGAGGTGAAAGGGAGCAACGGCTGGCGCTATTTATCCGTCATTCCGAAGACGATCGTCTTAAAGGATGTACTGGTATTTAAAAAATGGACCATGGTTGTGATCAGCATCGGCCTTATTATTGGCCTGCTGTTATCCTATACAATGGCTTATCGCTATTATCAGCCGATTCGAGATGTTATTGCAGTGCTTGCTCACCGAGCGCCGAAGGAGATGCGTTATCGCGATGAATATGAATTAATAAAGCAGTCCGTAATGCATACGATGGATGAGGAAGAGAAGCTTAGGCAGACGCTTGCAGATCAATCGCCTGTTCTTAAAGCCAATTTCTTATCGCGGCTTATTCGAGGACATGTCGATCTTACCCACGGAGTTCCGGAGACATTTCGTTTCATGGGGGTACAGCTGGACCATCCCTATTATTGTGTCATCCTGATTGATATTATCGATTGCTCAGGCTTCATTACAGGAGATACGGAGCGGGAATGGGGGCTTGCCAGATTTGTGCTGACGAATCTTGGCCAGGAGCTTCTACATGGGCAGGGATACATGGTCGAGCTGGAACGAGATCGGCTTGCTGTGTTATTGAATTTGCCGGATGCTCATGAATCCATGGAGCGAATGAAGCAGGATTTCCTTATGAATATGCAAAAAGCGGTGCAGGAGCGCTTTCGCATGTCAATCGCAATAGGTGTAAGCTCTGTTCAACAAGGCAGCGAGAAGATTGGAACCGCGCACGGTGAAGCCATGACGGCGCTTGATTATTGGATTGTGCATGGCACCTCATCTTTAATTTATTTTGAAGAGATTCATGCGGTAAAGTCTTCCTATTATCACTATCCGATCGAAACTGAAATTCAGTTGATGAATCTCGTTAAAAGCGGAGAGGGAGAACAGGTCGAGAAGCTGCTTCGCCAAATCTTCGAGGCCAACTGGCAGCAGGAGGTGATTACGCCTGCTCGGGTGAAATGCTTAACGATCGATCTGATTACAACGATTATGAAGATTCTAAATAGTCTTCAAATCGAGGATCATCAAGTATTTGGGGAGACTATCGACCCGTCTAAGGTCGATCAGCGTCAAGCATCGGCAGATGTTATGAGGGAGCATATCATTCATCGTTATCTAACGCTGAGCACCTTCATTGCAGGAGAGAGAACGGATCATCACGACCGATTGTATCAACGCATGAAGCTCTATATTCAACAGCATTATGAACATCCGAATCTAAGCTTGAATACGATGGCGGCTGAGTTCAATATGACCCCGCCTTATGTGTCGGCCTTTTTTAAAAAGTACAGTGGGATTAATATTACGGAATACATTGCAGCCCTTCGAATGGAGAAATCAAAGGAAATGCTGGCAGATGGAAGCTTAACCTTATCGGAAATCGCGGCTCGAATCGGATACTCAAGCGACGTCGGCTTTCACCGTTTTTTTAAGAAAAACGAAGGGATAACCCCCGGTCAGTATCGAGAAATGCTGGAGCAGAATAAGGGATCTTAAGATTGGTAAATCGATCTTAAATCTGGTTAGCCTTTGATCGTATAGGCGGTAAAGGAATGTTGAAAACGTTTACTTTCACGAATGGAGGCAGCTCGATATATTGAAATCAGGTTCACGCGGATGATGGATCCGATGGCCAAAATCATATGGGGGGTCATGTCATTGAAACGAAATTCGTGGCGTCAATTATGTATTCTTACCATCTCCATGGTGATGATGTTGAGCATGTTTGCTGCGTGTAGTCCGAATAAGACCGCAGATCCAGCATCCACTACAAACAAAGATAACACGGCTAAGGTGTCGCCAGATGAGGTGCCATATCCAGAATCCCTTACCTATTGGGCACAGCTTGGCAACGCCAATACGGTCTTAAAAGATTTTAGCGAGATGGGCGCATATCAAGAGCTCGAGAAGATCACGAAGACGAAGGTGACGTTCCAGCATCCGCCTGCAGGCAATGGTGTTGCAGACCAGTTCAATCTTATGCTCGCTTCTGGAACGCTTCCGGATGTGATTGAATACACGTGGAGCGGTGTTGCGAAAGGACCTGACCAAGCGATCAAGGACAAGCGCATCCTTCGTTTGAATGAGCTTATTGAGCAGTACGCACCGAATTTGACCAAAGTATTGAATGACCGTCCAGACTTGAAAAAGATGATTACAACAGATGAAGGAAATATCTATGTGTTTCCTTTCCTAAGACCAGACGAAGAACTGCTAACCTTTATGGGACCTGCGATTCGTCAGGATTGGCTGGATAAACTCGGACTGCAAGTGCCAACGACGATGGAAGAATGGGAAAAGGTGCTGACCGCATTCCGTGATGGAGATCCAAATGGCAACGGCAAGAAGGACGAGATTCCATTCTTGATGCGTGACATGAATGTCGCCTTCTATGGCTCCTATGGCGTGATGGACGGCTTCTATCAGGAAGACAATGTGGTAAAGTACGGTCCGCTTGAGCCTGGCTACAAGGAATTCCTGACAACGTTCGCCCGCTGGTACAAGGAGGGCTTGATCGACAAGGACTATGCAACGACCGACGGCAAGCTGCAGGATGCGAAGATGACAGGCGATATCTTAGGCTCCTTAGTTACTTACAATGGCTCAGGTGTAGGTCGGTATATGAGCTTGATGAAAGAGAAGGATTCGAAGTTCAAGCTGGTCGGCACACCTTACCCAATGGGGGTTCCGGGTCAGAAATCACTTGGTCAGCAGGACCCTCCATTCCAAGGTGTAGGGGCTGCCATTAGCGCATCCGCACCGAATCCAGAGCAAATCGTTAAGTGGCTTGATTATAAGTACAGCGAAGAAGGGCATATGCTCTTTAACTTCGGCATCGAAGGCAAGAGCTATACGATGAAGGACGGATATCCGACGTACACGGATGATGTGACAAACAACCTTCAAGGTCTGCCTATGGCACAGGCATTAAGCAAATACATGCCGGTCAGCTGGTCCGGACCATTCGTTCAAGACAAACGATACATCGAGCAATACGTTGCCCTTCCAGAGCAGAAGGAAGCGATGAAGAACTGGCTGGATGCGGATCACAGCAAGACACTGCCGCCAATCACGCCAACTTCAGAAGAAAGCTCCACTTATGCTTCGATCATGACGGATATCGATACGTACAAGAGCGAGATGGTCAACAAATTCATTATGGGTGCTGAACCGATGGAGAACTACGACAAGTTCGTAGAGACGCTCAAGTCCATGGGCATTGAAGAGGCGATCAAGATTCGTCAAGCGGGCTTGGACCGTTACAACAAGCGCTAAGACCCCTGCGAGATGACCGTTTAAGCCCTACGATCGATGAAGCGTGTCGGGAGCTGTGCTAACTGTTTCCGGCACGCGAATTCTTCAATTCTAGAAGAATGGCTTCTTCTTCTTCTTCTCTAAGGAGGTTCAACTGATGCCAGCACTCGAGAAAGCAGCACCGCCGCAGGCTCCTGTGAAAGAGATTCGGGACAAGACCTTGATGCAGCGAATATGGCGCGATGCCAAAATGAATAAATATATTTATCTCATGCTGCTGCCGGTTGTTTTGTACTATGCCGTATTTCACTACGGCCCGATGTACGGGATCCAGATTGCATTTAAGGATTACTCTTCTGCTCTAGGCTTCGCAGGCAGTCCGTGGGTTGGATTCAAATATTTCGAGGAATTTTTCAATAGCTTTTTCTTCTGGCGCATCGTGCGCAATACGCTGCTGTTAAGCTTATACGAGCTTCTCTTTGCTTTCCCGGCACCGATTATCCTTGCGCTATTGATGAATGAGATCCGTCAGCATTTCTTTAAACGTGCGGTACAGACCATCACATATATTCCGCATTTTATCTCGATCGTCGTTATTGTAGGGATGTTGGTTGATTTCTTGTCACGCGATGGACTGATCAACAATATCCTTGGCATGTTCGGCGTTGAAGCCGTTGCTTATCTAAGAGAGCCGGAATGGTTCAGAACGATCTATATCACATCAGGAATCTGGCAGGGTGTAGGCTGGGGGACGATCATTTATCTCGCAGCGATCTCCAATATCGATCCTTCGCTCTATGAAGCGGCTAAGGTAGATGGGGCAAACAAATGGAGACAAGTCCTCCATATTACGATTCCAGGGATTACGTCGACGATTATCATTTTATTAATCTTGCAAATGGGCAGCATCATGTCGGTCAGTTCGGACAAGATTCTGTTGATGTATAACTCGTCTACCTATGAGACTGCAGACGTTATCGGTACCTATGTTTATCGCAAAGGTTTATTGGAATCCAATTACAGCTACAGCACAGCGATTGGCGTCTTCAACTCGATCATTAACTTTACCCTTCTGATTCTTGCCAACCGAGTGAGCCGGCGATTAAGCGAGACGAAGCTATGGTGAGTTCAGAGCGGAAAAGGAATAATGAGGGAGGGTGTCCATCGTGAATAAATTAACCTTAGGAGAGCGAGTTTTCGAGGTCTTTAACATTCTTTTTATGATCATGCTGTGTATCGTAACGCTGTATCCCTTTTATTATGTGCTCGTAGCCTCTTTAAGCGATCCATCCTGGATCGTGCAGCAGCGCGGCTTGATCTGGTATCCTGAGGGAATCAATATAGAGGCGTATATTCGTGTGCTGGATAATCCGATGATTCTGCAGGGCTATCTTAATACGCTATTCGTTGTCACAGTGGGAACCCTAATTAACGTCTTTATGACGGCGCTTGGGGCATATGGTCTCTCTAGACAGAATGTTATGTGGAAGAATCCGATTATGTTCTTTATTGTGTTCACCATGTTCTTCTCTGGCGGATTGATTCCGAACTACTTGCTCGTAGCAGAGCTTGGCATGCTGGACTCGCTCTGGGCGCTTATCATTCCAGGGGCGATCAGTGCGTTTAATCTGATCATCATGAGAACGGCCTTCCACGGCGTCCCGATCAGCTTGGAAGAGTCTGCAAAGCTTGACGGTGCGAACGACTTTACCGTACTGTTCCGCATCATCATTCCATTATCACTGCCGGTTATTGCGGTAATGATCTTGTTCTATGGTGTAGGTCACTGGAACTCATGGTTCAGTGCACTGATCTATTTGCGTGACCGAGAGTTGTATCCGCTTCAATTGGTGCTTCGCGAGATCTTGATTACGAACAGTACGGACAGCATGATGACTGGCACGAATGCAGCAGATACGATGCCAATCGGAGAGACGATCAAATATGCGACGATCATTGTAGCGACAGTGCCTATCCTTGTACTGTATCCCTTCTTGCAAAAATACTTCGTGAAGGGTGTTATGATTGGCGCGATAAAAGAATAGGTTCGCATAGCCTGATGATGAGCTTGCATCGTCAGGTTTTTTCTTGTAAGGATGAAGATGAGGAAAGAACGACAACACAAGTGAATAGCCCTTCCTATATCGTGTACATGATGTATGATATAATGAGTTGTTAACGAGACTTCTTGAGTCAGCTGTATCGTGATAATCGATACGGCCATGAAGGAGGAAATGAAAGTTGCTATCAGCAAAGCATGCGGTTCGCTCAATGAGTGAGCAGGATACCGAACAGATTGCCGCATTTGTGGCAAAGCGTTGCGTACCTGGTACGGTGATTGCGCTTGATGGAGATCTTGGTGCTGGAAAGACACGGTTCTCTCAGGCGCTTGCGAAAGAGCTTGGTGTTTCGGACGTGGTGAACAGTCCAACCTTCACGATTATTAAGGAATATGAAGGCGATAAGCTGCCTTTTTATCATATGGATGTATATCGTATCAGCATGAATGAAGCGGATGATTTAGGGCTCGACGAATACTTTTTTGGGGACGGCGTATCGGTGGTAGAATGGTCGAGCATCATTACGCCGCTCTTGCCTACTCAATATCTCCATCTGTTTATCCAATATGAAGGTGAAACGGAGCGGGTTATTCGCATTACCGCTTATGGGGAGCCCTATGTATCTTGGGTGAATGAATGGAAACGGAGTGGAATGGCATGAGTGAACGGAATATCTCACAGCAACGACTTCTTGCAATGGATACGTCTACGAAGACGCTGGCTAGCGCTATATTAGAGGGCGGACAGGTTGTACAGGCTTCTCATTCTGCAGCAGAGCGCAATCATGCGCTTAAGCTGCTTCCTGTTATTCAGGAGATGCTTGCCGCACAGAAGCTTCAGCCGAAGGAACTGGACGGCATTGCCGTAGGGATCGGTCCAGGCTCTTATACAGGTGTCCGTGTAGGTGTAACAGCTGCGAAGACGCTGGCATGGTCGCTTAACAAGCCTGTGCTTGGCGTCTCAAGCTTATATGCCTTGGCGCTTAATGGCGTTGAACAGGCAGCGTCGATCTTGAAGCAAGCTGACGAAGCGGCAAGATTCAACGTCTACCCGCTAATGGATGCGAGACGCGGTCAGGTGTATACAGGAGGATTCTCGGGGCATGCGAAGGAGCTTCTCGTTATGCTTGAACAGAAGGACAACCTTGACGCTCTAGAGCGTGGGCTTGCTCGGGACAGCATGGATGAAATTATATTGTTTGAAAAGGTTGCGGAACAAGCCAAGGGGCAGCTTCATGCGGATTCCGCTTGTCATATTGTCTTTGCGGGCGAGACAGTGCCGCAGTTGAAAGCAATGGAACAGCTCGCAGCCACCTATTCGGAGCGCGTTCACATCTTATCCTGCGAGATCGATGCGGGATGGGTAGGTCGTGCAGGCTTATTGATGCTGGAGAAGGGGAAAGCAACCCCAGTTCATCAGCTTGAGCCGAATTACACTCAGTTGACTGAGGCTGAGACGAAGCTAAAGGCAAGGGAGCAGGAAGCTTCCCAGCGATCCTAAGGAGGGTGGTCGGATGGAACAAGCGAAGCAAAGCGTATCGTCTGATATGGCGGTCATTCGTCAGATGAGGATACAGGATATTCCGCAGGTGATGAACGTTGAGCATGCGTCCTTCACGGTCCCTTGGACCAGCGAGGCATTTACGAATGAGCTGAACAACAATCGGTTCGCGTGCTATCTCGTGCTTGAGATGGACAGACGCATTGCTGGCTATGCCGGAATGTGGACGATTGTAGACGAAGCACATGTTACCAACATCGCCATTCATCCAGATTACCGTGGACAGGGACTGGGTGAGAAGCTGCTTGCGGCGCTTGTGAAGCAGGCGATGTCGCTTGGCACGCAGAAGATGACCTTAGAGGTGCGTGAATCGAACGAGATCGCACAGCGGCTGTACCGGAAGTTCGGCTTTGAGCCGGCTGGGGTGCGAAAGGGCTATTACACCGACAATCAGGAAGATGCTGTCATTATGTGGTCGGATTTATTAAAATGGTCGGCTCATTTGTCCTAGTCGTTCCGTTTGATCTGTAGCCCTTGAATCAATGGTCGGTAGACCAATCCTTGAAATGAAAATTGCAGGTGAATAGACGTGACAACGATAAATGACACTTCAGCTGCTTTGTCAGCGACAGACCGTGAGCATAGCCTCATCCTAGCAATCGAGACAAGCTGTGATGAGACTTCTGTTGCGGTCATTCGTGATGGCAAAGAGGTGCTGAGCAATATGGTATCGAGCCAGATTGACGTCCATCGTCGATTTGGCGGTGTTGTACCCGAGATTGCTTCGAGAAAGCATGTAGAAACGATAACGATCATGATCGAGCAGGCAGTTGAAGAAGCCGGCATTAAGCTGGATGAGCTTCATGCAATTGCCGTTACGCAAGGTCCTGGACTTGTGGGAGCCCTTATTGTGGGGATCATGGCGGCGAAGTCGCTATCGCTGGCATTAGGCATCCCGATTATTGGCACCCATCACATCGCCGGTCATATTTATGCGAATCGACTTGTGACGGAACTGCAATATCCATGCATGGCCTTGGTTGTGTCTGGCGGGCATACCGAGATTGTATATATGGAAGCAGAAGGGAGCTTCCAGCTTGTCGGCAGAACGCGTGACGATGCTGTCGGCGAGGCGTATGACAAAGTCGCACGCGCTATCGGGCTTCCTTATCCAGGCGGTCCGCATGTCGACCGACTTGCGATGGAAGCAAGCAAGGCAGTGGAACTGCCCCGCTCATGGCTTGGGCCGGATTCCTATGACTTTAGTTTCAGCGGCTTAAAGTCCGCTGTGCTGAACGCACTCAACCAAAGCAAGATGAAGGGCGAGGAGCTTGATCACGGCGAGCTTGCGCGCGGCTTCCAGGAGTCGGTTATCGACGTGCTGGTGGAGAAGTCGATGCGCGCGGTGAAGGAATATGGGGCGAAGCAGCTGCTCTTATGCGGCGGTGTTGCAGCCAACAAAGGTCTTCGTGCAGCGCTGACAGCGAGAAGCGAAGCTGAAGGCGTAGAGCTTGTCATTCCTCCGTTCCAATACTGCACGGATAATGCAGCCATGATTGGAGCGGCCGCTCATTTGAAGTGGAAGCAGGGAGCATTTAATGCTCTTGATTTCAATGTTCATCCTTCTTTCTCCTTGGAAAAGTGGATGAATCCGATTATGGAGAGCAAGAGCGAATAGTTGGCATTATAGGAACGTGTTGCAGATCTAGAGCTGCTGTATCTTTCTTTGTCTTGTGACGAAGAGGGGTGCAGCAGCTTTTTTGATGAGTTTGATCTGTCATTTTATTTTTATAGACGCGGAAAATACAGATAAATTTCTCATTGGCATAGGTCGAAGGTCCTCGGAGGATGTCTAACCTTGTTGACAAAAGTTATCCACATATCCCGATAAAAATGTGGATTAACCGCTTACATTCCTTTCCTGTACGATTTCGGTTTTACATGAAAAAGGGGATAGATTTTTCATTTTTACTTGTGTAATCTGTGGATAGTGTGCATAATTTAGTGGATAATGTTGGTTTTTATGCAAAAGTCCTTTTGTAGAGCCGATAATTTATGAAAATGTAGCAATTTTTGTTTTCATTATAGAATGAACATTGTGGATAATTCGACAGCGTTTTTACGACTTTATTCGACAATATTCTATCTTCGTCTTATCTAGTATTACTCTTTGGCTGCAAGAGGAGCTGTACACTACATGATAGAGGGATTAAACACGCTTCTATTCAAATAAAACGATAATCCAATCTAATGCAGAGACAAAAGAGCCCCTCTTCGGTTCAAAAAGTATCTGAACTGAGAAGGACTCTATATCTTAAGGATACGATCTATTATGAAGGATCCATGCA
The DNA here is from genome assembly GCF_015558675.1 of Paenibacillus sp. 1001270B_150601_E10. GTDB lineage: Bacteria > Bacillota > Bacilli > Paenibacillales > Paenibacillaceae > Paenibacillus_B. The sequence continues at coordinate 342,723 of NZ_JADMOL010000004.1, forward strand.
GGATTCCCATTCTGCATAAGTCTCTTCCAATTGCTTTCGCTGCTCATCTAATTTTTGTTGTATTTTCTGCAGCTGCATGTAATCATTGTAAATTGCTGGATCGGCAAGCTGTGCTTCCTGCTCTTCAATTGCGGCTTCCAGATCTGCAATTTGCTCCTCAAGCTGCTCGATGCGGCGCTGTCTTGCTCGCTCCTCGCGCTTTGCCTGCTTTTCCAATTCGAATTGTTCCGCACCTGAGACGGTTTTATCTTCGACTGAAGTTTGTGCCCCAGCTTTCGAGAATGCAGTCGGGCCGCCAGCAGCAGTAATTTGGCGATTGCGAAGCTCCTCGTCTTCGGTAAGCTCCTGTTTTTTCACGACATAGTCATCGTAATTGCCCAGATAAGCCGTCGTCCCTTTAGGGCCCAACTCAATCACACGCTCGGCCATCTTATTAAGGAAGTAACGGTCATGGGAGATGAAGAAGACAGTTCCTTCATAATCCATTAAAGCTGACTCCAGCACTTCCTTACTGAATAGATCCAAGTGGTTGGTCGGCTCATCCAAGATGAGTACATTCGCTTGCTGAAGCATTAGCTTTGCGAGTGCCACACGTGCTTTCTCTCCACCGCTTAGGGAGCTGACCTTCTTCTGTACGTCATCTCCGCTGAAGAGGAAGTTGCCGAGTACCGTTCGGATTCGAACCTCATCCATATTCGGATAGGTCGACCACAGCTCCTCAAGCACCGTGAGATTGGAGTTCAAATTGGTCTGCTCTTGATCATAGTATCCGATCGAGACATGCGTGCCCCATTCAAAGGAGCCTGCTGCTAATGGATGTTTGTTGATCAAGGTGCGGAGCATCGTTGACTTGCCAATCCCATTCGGTCCGATAAGGGCAACCATTTCTCCGCGGTACAGGTCCAAGTTGGCATGCTGGAACAATGGCGGCTCTTCATCGTAAGCGACCGATAACTCGCGCGCGTGAAGCACATCGTGTCCAGTAGGTCTTGTGATCTCAAAGGAGAATCTCGCCTTCTTCAGTTCGCCAAGCGGCTTGTCGATTCGTTCCATCTTCTCAAGCGCCTTGCGGCGGCTTTGGGCGCGCTTTGTTGTGGAGGCACGGACAATATTGCGCTGGATGAAGTCCTCCATCTTCGCGATATCCTCCTGCTGCTTCTCGTATAACTTCAGCTGCTGCTCATACTCCAGCGCTTTAAGCTCCATGTACTTCGTATAGTTGCCGGTATAGCGCTTCGCCTGATGACGCTCAATCTCAACAATGGACGTTACCATTGCATCGAGGAAGTAACGGTCATGGGATACGACCAATACGCCGCCAGGATAAGCTCGCAGGTACTGCTCTAGCCAGGTCAGCGTCTCGATGTCCAGATGGTTCGTCGGCTCATCGAGGAGCAGCAGATCGGGCTCTTGAAGCAGCATACGCGCTAAGGCGAGTCGGGTCTTCTGGCCCCCGCTCAACGTCTGGACAGGGGTGTCAGGGCTCATCTCGCCAAATCCCATACCGCTTAATATGCCTCGTACTTTAGCTTCCATGGCATAGCCGCCCTGCTCGCGGAACCATTCTGAACGTGACGCATACTTCGCAAGCACTTCTTCATAGCGCGAAGTGTCTTCAGCGACCTTCGGGTCAGCGATCTGCCGCTCAAGTTCGCGAAGCTCTTTTTCCACATCAACAAGGTGAGCAAAGACCTGCATCAGCTCGTCCCATAGGGATCGGTCGGACTGAAGGCCTGTATTTTGGGCCAGATAACCGATTTCTGTTTCTTTTGATTTGTATATCATTCCTGAATCTGCAGTCAGTTCGCCGGATATAATTTTGAGCAGGGTGGATTTCCCAGCGCCGTTAACACCGACAAGACCAATCCGCTCGCGCTCATTCATATGAAACGATATATTAGTCAATACAGGGGTAATCCCGTAATGTTTGGATACATTATTGACTTGAAGCAGCAAAGATATCTCCTCCATTTTGGTCAAACTATCCCTAGTTTACATGAAAACAAGCGTTTAGGCGATGCTAGCGCGCATAAAATGACCATAACAGTGGCAGGAAAGCATTAACGATGGTAAACTTAAGTTGAAAATCATGAAAAATTGTGAAAGTTAGTTGTGAAAGTCAAAAGTAAGGTGGCGATGGGAATGAATAAGGAGCAACTCACGCATCATACATCCGTAAAGGTGAAGAAGCAGGAGCTAAGATCGCAATTAAAGCGTGCTCGTCAGGATATCGAACCATCGAAGCGGCTCCAAGCAAGCGAGGCTGCATGTGCCCGGGCGTCACAACTATTAGAAGTGCTGCGTCAAGATACAGCCAAGCGGCTGACCCTATGCGCGTATATGCCGTATGGACCAGAGTTAGACATTATTCCCCTTATGGAAGCTTGCTTATCAAGAGGGGACCTCATATATATACCTCGTACAATGCGTGAGAATCATACGCTCCAGTGGATGGAGTGGAATGCGGATACACCGCTTGAGACCGGCGTATTTGGGATTCGTGAACCATCCCAAGAAGCTAAAGCTTTATCCATGGAGACGATGAAGACTATCGATGCCGTTCTTGTTCCAGGTCTCGGCTTTGATCGAAGCGGCGGTCGACTTGGGATGGGAGCCGGCTATTATGATCGGTTTTTATCAATGTGGCAGAATGCTGAGGATGGTGAGAAGCCATGCTTGATCAGTGTTTGCTTTGAAGAACAGCTAGTTGAGCAAGTGCCCGTAGAGCCTCACGATGAAGTGATTGATGTGCTGATTACGCCAGAGCAAGTGATTTGGACGGACAAAAGATGAACGCGGATACCTTAATTTAGATAAATACAACGGCGATGTGGATTGAAAGGAGGATTTCAACAGTGAGATGGAAGGTAGCGATACTTACAGCAAGCGATAAAGGTTCGCGAGGAGAACGAGAGGATACGAGCGCGCAGGTGCTTCGTGAATTAGTGGAAGAAGAGATTAATGGTGAGATTGTCGAGTATCGCATTGTACCGGATGAAATGAATGAGATCACGGCAGCGCTTATTGAGATGGCCGACTACTTTAAAGCGGATCTTATCTTGACAACGGGCGGAACAGGACTTGCGCCAAGGGATGTCACACCAGAGGCAACCTTGAAGGTTGTCGATCGCGTCGTTCCAGGAATTGCTGAAGCGATGCGTTATTTCTCGATGCAGAAGACAAGGCGCGCGATGCTCTCAAGAGGCGTCTGCGGGATTCGCAACCGTACGCTGATCATCAATCTGCCTGGCAGCCCCAAGGGTGTGCATGAGAACATTATGGCGGTCATAGATCAACTGCCCCATGCGCTTGAAGTGGCAAGTGGGCGATATCACGATCACGATATAAGCTAATTCTTTGTATCGATCCAAATGCTAGAATGAATAGAGTATAAATTTGCGGCAGACACCTTCATAGGAATTGTGTATTTTTTCAAAATTTTGTGAGACTTCTTGGTATTTTGTGGATGGGTTATGATATGATAATAATCACATTGGTGAAAACATATGAACCCTTCCTCAATCGAAAGGAGTCGATAGTGATGTTCTCAGGAATCGGTGCTACAGGAGTGCTGTTAATCCTCCTCATTGCTCTATTGTTGTTCGGACCGAATAAGCTGCCTGAACTTGGACGTGCCTTCGGCAGAACGCTGCGCGAGTTCAAGGCAGGTGCAAGAGATATGATGGACGATGAGGATTCCAAGAGCTCCTCACGCAAGGAAATTGTGCAGGAAGAAGTTGTTTCCAAGACGTCAGCCCTTAATCAGAACGAGCAGTCTCGCAGACTTCCAGAGTAAGGATTCAAGCTACGAGCCACGACAAGGAGCGAGGATTCGAATCATATGATCGACAGGTTGTGAACTCTCGCTTCGAGCCGTCATTCTGCAAGGACAGGTTGGTGTGATGTTAGGATGTCGCAATGGGATGAGGAACAAATGACTTTTATCGAGCACTTTACAGAGCTTCGAAAGCGCATTATTTACATTCTTATTGTTCTTGTCGTCGGATTGGTTGGCGGCTTTATTGTCGCAGACCCGATCTATCAATATATTATTAAACAACCCCCAGCTAATGGCTTTACTTTCCACAGCTTTTCGTTATGGGACGGCGTTAGCATTTACATGAAGTTCTCGCTTATTGTGGCGATTGCGATCGCTCTTCCGTTTACGATGTATCAACTATGGGCATTTGTGAGTCCAGGCCTTCGCTCCGTTGAGAGGAAGGCTACACTAAAGTACATTCCCTTTGTCTTTTTATTATTTTTAGTCGGATTAGCGTTCGGCTACTTTGTTGTGTTTCCAATGGCCTATCAGTTTACGACAAATATCAACCAGTACTTGCATCTCGAAGAGACCTACGGGATTACACAATATCTGACGTTCATGTTCAACATTCTGCTGCCAATGTCGATTTTGTTCGAATTACCGCTTGTTATTATGTTTTTGACAGGTATTCGACTTTTGAATCCGCTCAGGCTGCGCAAGATGAGACGAATTGCTTATTTTGCACTTGTTGTGATCGGGGTTACCTTATCGCCGCCGGATGTTATGTCAGATATACTTGTTACCATCCCGCTTCTGGTCCTATATGAGTTCAGTGTATTTATGTCTTCTATTGTGTATCGGAAGCAGCTGAAACAGCAGATGGAGTGGGAAAAACAGTTTGATGCTGAAGGCAGTGAAGCCTCCAGTGCATAGTGTTGCATATCAAAGCGACTTCGTGAATGAATGCTGATGGCGTTTGTGAACCAAGTTGCTTTTTTGTGACTTCGCCCTTTATCATTTTTTCATTTCAAAGCACTTGCAAACTGAATCGGATTTAAGTATCATATAAATTGTTATTAGCACTAACCTGACCCGAGTGCTAATAATCCACTTTTGTTAAAGACGGGGTAAGCGAATATCGCTTAATCCCCACTTATATTTACTCTTTTGATTAAGGAGGCTGTTTTTCATGATCAAACCTTTAGGTGAACGCGTATTGATTGAAGCAATCGCGAAGGAAGAAACAACTGCTTTTGGTATCGTATTGCCTGAGACAGCTAAGGAAAAGCCACAAGAAGGTAAAGTTATCGCTGTTGGTAGTGGCGTATGGAAAGACGGACAACGTGTTCCTTTGGAAATCAAAGAAGGCGATCGTGTGATCTTCTCCAAGTACGCTGGAACTGAAATCAAGTTCGAAGGTAAAGAGTATTTGATTATGAAAGAAAGCGATATTCATGCAATCGTTGGCTAATGAAGGCCGCTTGCTGAATCGTTGATTTCAAACATACCGCGTTCCGCAGTGTATGCGGAAGCGATGCACGTATACATGATATATGATTATTGAGGAGGTTTTTTCTAATGGCAAAAGATATTTTGTTCTCTGAAGAAGCTCGTCGTTCTATGCTCCGTGGTGTAGACGCACTTGCAAATGCAGTTAAAGTAACACTTGGACCAAAAGGCCGCAACGTGGTATTGGAGAAGAAATTCGGTTCTCCGCTCATCACAAATGACGGTGTAACCATCGCTAAAGAAATCGAGCTTGAAGATGCATTCGAAAACATGGGTGCTCAACTCGTTAAAGAAGTTGCAACCAAAACAAACGATGTTGCTGGTGACGGTACAACAACGGCTACTGTTCTTGCTCAAGCAATGGTACGCGAAGGCTTGAAGAACGTAACAGCTGGCGCTAACCCTATGGTCGTTCGCAAAGGTATCGACAAAGCGGTTCGTGCTGCTGTTGAGAAGCTTCATGAGATCGCGAAGCCAATCGAAGGCAAGCAAAACATCGCTCAAGTTGCTTCCATCTCCGCTGCGGATGAAGAAGTAGGCGACTTGATCGCTGAAGCTATGGAGAAAGTCGGCAAAGACGGCGTTATCACGGTAGAAGAGTCCAAAGGCTTTAATACAGAGCTAGAAGTGGTTGAAGGTATGCAATTCGACCGCGGCTACATCTCTCCATACATGATCACTGACACTGACAAGATGGAAGCTGTCCTCGACAACCCTTACATCTTGATCGTTGACAAGAAGATCTCCAACATCCAAGAGATCCTTCCTGTTCTTGAAAAAGTGGTTCAACAAGGCAAGCAATTGCTTATCATTGCTGAGGATGTTGAAGGTGAAGCTCAAGCGACATTGATCGTGAACAAACTTCGCGGAACATTCACTTGCGTAGCGGTTAAAGCTCCTGGCTTCGGTGACCGTCGTAAAGCAATGCTTCAAGATATCGCTGCATTGACTGGCGGCCAAGTGATTACAGAAGAGCTTGGACTTGACTTGAAGTCCACTACGGTTGATCAATTGGGTACAGCTCGTCAAATCCGTGTTACGAAAGAAAACACAATCATCGTTGACGGTGCTGGCAACAAAGAGGATATCGATGCTCGCATTAAGCAAATTCGCACTCAATTGGAAGAAACAACTTCCGAATTCGATAAAGAAAAACTCCAAGAGCGTCTTGCTAAATTGGCTGGTGGCGTAGCTGTAATCAAAGTGGGTGCAGCAACAGAAACTGAGCTTAAAGAGCGCAAGCTTCGCATCGAGGATGCATTGAACGCAACTCGCGCTGCTGTTGAAGAAGGTATCGTTGCAGGTGGTGGTACAGCGTTGATGAACGTATACCAAGCGGTTGCAGCTGTTACAGCTTCTGACGACGAGCAAACAGGCGTGAACATCGTATTGAAAGCTCTTGAAGCTCCAGTACGCACAATCGCTGACAACGCTGGTCAAGAAGGCTCCGTTATCGTTGAGCGCTTGAAAGGCGAAAAAGTTGGCGTAGGCTACAACGCAGCTACTGGTGAGTGGGTAGACATGATCGCAGTAGGTATCGTTGACCCTGCGAAAGTAACTCGCTCTGCGCTTCAAAACGCAGCTTCCGTAGCAGCAATGTTCTTGACTACAGAAGCAGTTATCGCTGATAAGCCAGAAAAAGATAAGCCAGCTATGCCAGACATGGGCGGCATGGGTGGAATGGGCGGCATGATGTAATCATTGCCCGATATAAAGAAAAAGGCTCCGATTCGGGGCCTTTTTCCTATTTTATTTCTTTGTCGAAGCATAGTTCTTTGCTGCGATGCAGACGTAATAGCTAAGGCCTGTTTGCTGTGCTTCCAGCATAGTGCGATGGAATTCATCGGATAGGTAAAATCGTGACTGGTGAGCGAAGCTTCTGGCATCGATATCTTGATCTTGCCCCAAAAATTGTACGTGCTGTTCAATAGCTTTCAGTACTTTGTCATCGTTGACACTCACGTTGTCTTTCAAAGCGGTAGCCATGAACTGCAAAAAGGCCGCAGCTTCTTCTGCCTTTTTGTTCATTTCAATTGGATCCAAGTGCTCTGTATCCAATTGATAGTTATAGTTCTCTTGTAAATGCTCGTTTTGTGCCTCTAAAGCCCGCTCCCATTCCTCTTTATTCAATCCTTCAAACATCTTTGCAGCATCCATCCTTGTTCTCTTCCTTTCATGTGAAATGGTGTCTTCCAAGGTGTGCATGATACTATCCTGCCGTTCCCGCAATAACTCTTGCTGCTCCAGCAAGCATTGAAGTCGTTCCGGCTCTTGATCTAAAGCTGTTTTGATCCCTCCAAGGAAACATCAAGCTCGCGATAAAACAAGATTTGCTGCAGCCGCTCTAGTTCGTGAACACCGTAGTATCGGTATCCATTCTCCATGACTATAGCAGACAGGAGTAGGCCGATTTTTTGATAGTGGTATAGGGTTTTGATCGTTGTTCCCGATAGCTTAGCTACTTCATGAACGGTGTATAGCATTCATGTCACCCCCGGATTTGAGTATGAGGTCTGACCTTAGGTAGGAGTCAAGTGTTATATCATTAGCACTGAGACGTAGTAAGAGAGAAACAGGAAAGTATCATTTCTAAGATATAACTAAAGATATGGAAGGATAGAATGATTGGGAAATGAGGCATAAAGGCAATGAGAGCTTCTTGCTGAATGATGATGTTCACAACTGTGATATGAACTGTAATTACGATCTGAACAACTGCGATACAACTGTGTGATGAATAACTGTGATGTGAACGACGGTAAGGTCGGGACGACAACCAGATGTCTTTTCTTGTGCATCGCGCTCTTCGAAAAGGTTGAGAGGATAACAGATATCAACGTTTAAAGACTCAACTCATTCTAAACGTTTTCTGGACAACCATAAGTCCCTCTAGTCCGTTGACCTTAGAGAGACTATGGTTTCCAAGTGAATGACTAATTACCGAGGAGAAAGGTTTACTTCAAGGCTTGAATCTCCGCCTTCAACTGTTCAATGCATTCCTCCACGGACATGCTGCCAAGGTCGCCAGCCTCTCGGCTGCGCAGGGAGACCATTGAACGGCTTCGCTCTTGCTCACCGAGCACAAGCATATATGGGATCTTTTCGAGCTGTGCTTCTCTAACCCGATAACCAAGCTTCTCATTGCGTGCATCCACTTCGACGCGGATGCCAGCATCAGCAAGATCTGCTTTGACCTTATACGCATAATCCGCGTAGTGTTCGGATACAGGCAGTAGCTTCGCTTGTACAGGTGCCAGCCATAGCGGAAATGCACCTGCATAATGCTCTGTAAGGATGCCGATGAATCGGTCAACGGAGCCGTATACAGCACGGTGGATGACGATCGGACGGTATTTAAGGCCGTCCTCACCCATGTACGATAAATCGAATTTCTCAGGCATCTGGTAATCCAGTTGGATCGTTCCGCACTGCCAGCTTCGCTTCAAAGCGTCAAGAATGTGAAAATCAATCTTCGGTCCATAGAACGCACCGTCTCCTTCGTTGATTCGATAGGGAAGCCCGCGCGCTTCAAGGACACGCTGCAGTGCTTGCTCGGCTTGATCCCACAGCTCGTCACTGCCCATGCGATCTTCCGGGCGAGTGGACAATTCCACCTTGTATTCAAACCCGAAGATGCTGTATACATGGCTGAGCAGATCAAGAATGCGTCCGATTTCTTCTTCGATCTGTGCTGCCGTTACGAAGATATGCGCATCGTCTTGGCAGAAGGTGCGAACCCGCATCATTCCATTTAGCGCCCCAGAGAATTCATGGCGGTGTACTTGGCCGAACTCGCATATGCGAATCGGCAGCTCACGATAGGAGCGCAGTGCATGCTTGAAGATCAGCATATGACCAGGACAGTTCATGGGCTTTAGGGCGAAGCTAGTTTGATCGACGTTCGTAAAGTACATGTTGTCCTTGTAATGATCCCAATGCCCGGATTGCTCCCAAAGGCGAGTGTTCATCATTAGCGGTGTACGTACTTCCTCGTAATCCCGCTGTCTTTGCAGCTCGCGGGCCAGGTTCTCCAGTTCCGTCCGAATCGTCATTCCCTTAGGAAGATAAAAGGGCATGCCAGGCGCTTCCTCAGAGAACATGAACAGCTCCAACTCTTTTCCCAGCTTGCGGTGATCGCGCTTCTTCGCTTCCTCCAGCAGATGCAAATGTTCATCCAGCTGCGCTTTGCTAGGGAACGAAGTCCCATAGATCCGCTGCAGCATCTGATTGTCCGAGCTGCCCCGCCAATAAGCGCCGGCTACATTTTGCAGTGCAAACGCCTTGATAGTTCCCGTGGATGGAAGATGCGGTCCGCGGCACAAATCCACAAATTCTCCTTGCTCATAGATCGAGATGACCGCATCATCAGGCAAATCGTGGATCAGCTCCAGCTTCAGATGCTCTTCCTTCTGTTCAAAAAGGTGAATAGCTTCAGCACGAGAGATCTCGCGGCGAACGATAGGGAGATTCTCCTGTACAATGCGCGCCATTTCCTTCTGGATCGCTTCAAGGTCGTTAGTAGACAAGGAATGATCCAGCTCCATGTCATAATAAAAGCCATCCTCGATCACAGGTCCTATTCCCAGCTTGACGGCGTGATTGCCATAAAGGCGTTTAACCGCTTGGGCCAATACATGGGCTGTACTGTGCCGTAAAATACTAAGGCCCTCTTTATGATCAAGCGTTACAATCTCAACTAGGCTGTCATGGTTGATCGCTTGATGAAGATCGACTAGCACGCCGTCTATTTTGCCTGCAATCGCTTTTTTCTTCAGACTTATGCTGATGATGCCAGCGACTTGTTCGATGGTCGTTCCTTGCTGCACCTCCTTTATTGTTCCATCTGACAATGTAATCTTGATCATCTCCATGACTAACTCCTCCATTTCCTAATTGATATTGAACGCAAAAAAACGCATCTCGTTCCATCAAGGGACGAGTGCGTTCAGCTCGTGGTTCCACCCTAATTCCACCTGATCCATTCTGTAGCGTGCTGTGACGGCAGAAGAATAAACCAAGCTCTCATTAGCATCCTATAACGTGGATGAGACGGTATCATATACTACCATGAGATGGATCAATATAGATCGCCTCCTCATGGATTCAACGATACGGCTACAAAGGGGTAATTTCACAACCGTTACGGAAGAAGCTTGCAGCTGATGCTTCTCTCTCTGGGCAGAACGCATTGGAAATCATGTCTTTGGTCAAGGCTTAATTTTATAAAAAAGATGTTGGGAGCAATATTACACATTAAGATGCTTGTTGTCAACAGGCGAATATCTTCATGACTTATTTGTCCCTTGTTCCACCTATATTCGTACCGTTATGAAAATTTAATTAAAATCAAAGTCCACCCTAGGCAATCATGACAATGATAACTATAATAAAATTTACTAATTTTGGAGGTGTTTGTGATGAGAGTCTGCTCGATGGACATGAGGATGAAAGATACAAAGCAGGGAAGAGGACGTTCATCGAGTTGACGATTCGTTGTCGATATCGAGTATAACTTCAACCGATGTGGCGCATCGTCTCCCGTGAAGGGTGGATAACAAAAAGTGAAGGAATTGCGTGCGTCACAAGTATACATCATCATGATGGTGGTCACGGCATTGGCGAACAGCACCATGTTTACGACCTATGCCATCTATTATGTAACAGAGCTGGGGCTGAATCCTTTTCAACTGGTGCTGATTGGAACCGTGCTTGAGCTTGCCGTACTTGTGTTTGAAGGGATTACAGGCGTTGTTGCAGATACGTACAGCCGGAGAATGTCGGTCATCATCGGCATGCTGGTGATGGGAATTGGGTTCGTTCTAGAGGGCAGTGTGATTTGGATTATCGAGTGGAGCACGCTGCTTCCCGTATTCATATGGATGCTTATTGCCCAATTGTTTTTTGGTATTGGCGCTACCTTTGTCAGCGGAGCGGACACCGCGTGGATCGTAGATGAGATCGGCGAGGACAAGGTCGGGACGCTGTTCATGCGCTCACAGCGCCTTGCTTTATTCGCAACCTTGATCGGAATCGGGCTCAGTGTTGGTTTTTCTACGATTGCCCCTAATCTACCGTACATTGTTGGCGGCATTTTATACGGAGGGTTAGGCATCTTTCTTCTCTTTTTTATGAAGGAGACGAACTTTACTCCTCAGCCGAAGGAAGAGCATGCGTCACCTTTACAAGCAATGGCAGATACCTGGATGTCTGGCTTTAAGGTTGTCCGAGGACAGCCGCTGCTAATCATGCTGATTGTTGTTACGATCTTCATCGGCGCTGCTTCAGAAGGCTACGATCGATTAAGGGAGACATTCTTGATCAATGAGATTGGTTTTCCACAGCATATTCCTTTCTCTATGGCGGTCTGGTTCGGTATTCTATCGGCTGTGTCTACGATCCTAGGCCTAGTCGTTGTAAGAGTGATGGAACGGAAGCTCGATATGAGCGATAAGCGCTCTGTTACCGCAGCGATGCTGCTGTTATTTGCTGCCCGGATTGCAGCCTTGATCTCCATTGCCGTCTCTACCAGCTTTGTATGGGCGATGATAGGGATATTATTGATCAGCGTGATCGGAATACTGAGTCAGCCAGTGTACAATACGTGGCTCAACATGAATATGGAGAGCAAGACCCGGGCGACGGTCCTGTCAATGGTCAGTCAGGCAGATGCATTCGGACAGACCGGAGGCGGGCCTGTAATCGGCTGGGTAGGCAGCCGATTCTCCCTGCGTGCTTCCTTTATACTGGCAGGTGTGTTTATCATGCCGGTGTTGGTGGTTTTAAAGCGATTTATGCGGATTAAAAATAAGTAATGTTGTGAAGGCATTCTCCAAGATGGGAGAGTGCCTCTTTTAAAATTAAATCCTTTATTGCATCTATGTGCAGACTGATATAGGGAATGCAGGAATGAGTTGATAGATTGCTGATAGAAATTTTCAATTTTAGTATATTGACTCTATAATTCTTAGATTTAATCGTATAAAATGATTCTGATTCCCATTTTACCAAAAAAAGGAGCGCGATGTTATGCGTCATACCGCAAAAAGCAAGGTGTTGAGTACTTTCCTTGTTGTAAGCTTGATGCTTCCCACATCGAATGTCATCTATGGGGCTTCGAATTCTTCGCCGAATGTTTCGGCAACCTTTCCTGATGTTGAAGAGCATTGGGCGAAGAAGGTTCTTGATGATTGGGTCGGTAAAGGCTGGGCAAAAGGATATCAAGACGGGGAGTTCAAGCCGGATAAAGTCATCACGCGTGCGGAATTCATGGCGTTAATGAACCAATCATTTGGTTTTACCGACATGTCGGACGTATCGTTTACAGATCTGAAGGCTTCACACTGGGCTTTGAACGAAGTGAAGAAAGCGGTCCAAGCAGGCTACATAAGCGGTTATCAGGATGAGACAATACGTCCCGATCAGCCAATAACAAGACAAGAAGCAGCCGTCATCATGGCGAAACTTCTTCGAGTAACTTCAGCGTCTGCGGGTCAGCTGACCTTTAGCGATGTGAATAAGATTCCTGCATGGAGCAAGTCGGGCATTGATGCGATGGTGAACTATCGCATCATGAATGGGTATGAGGACCATACGTTCAAGGCGACTGCGCCATTAACCAGAGCGGAAGCGATCGTGACCATCAATCAAGCACGCCCATCCTATTTTCAAGTGTATGATCAGCCAGGAACCTTTGGTCCAAGCTCGGGCAGCCAGACAATCATAGGACCGGTTGTAATCGCCTCTGAAGGTGTAATCTTGCAAAATGTAGTGGTGGAGGGGGGACTCACCCTTAAGGGAAGTGTGCAAGACGGTGCGGTTTCGTTGAAAAATGTAAAAGTAAATGGAAATACAGTCATTCAAGGAAATAGCAGCCCTAAGCTCAAGCTTATTCATTCGCAATTGCAGGAACTGGTGCTAGAACAAGGAAACAAACTTGCTCATATTATCGCTGAAGGGTCTTCAGTCATTAAGCAGGTGAAGGTTCAGTCATCTGCTAAGCTGGAGGAAGTTAATGTAACGGATGATGGATTCAAGGATGTCCAACTAACGGAGGGGCTGCCGGAGTCGTCTAAAGTTACACTAAGCGGCAGCTTTGAGCAATTGGGAGTGACAGTTCGTCACATTCAACTATTGTTATCAAGCGGTAGCATTGCAAGCATGAAGGTGGATAAGAAAGGGGAAGGATTGCAGCTAACGCTTGAAGCGAATACAAAGCTCGCTTACCTTGCATTGGAAGCGGCAATTCGCGCCTATGGAGAAGGCATCATTAAGGCTGCGGAAGCCTCCCAAGCGATCAAACTTGCTTCCTCTTTTAACAAGCAGCCTGAAAAGTTTGTGATCAAAGATACTGGCGGAGGTGCTCCAGGTCCGTCTACAGGAGGGCAGCCTTCGGGTCCATCTGATCAAGATCTTGCGAATCGTGTCAGTACAAAGATTGAAGCATTGCCTGAACTCTCAGCCTTAACAATAGCGGACGCAGCTGCTGTTCGCGAAGCTGAGCAGGCTTTTCAGAAGCTGACGAAAGGTCAGCAGGAGAGAGTGAGCAAGGAGAATCAGCAGAAGCTTGCTGACGCTGTCGCCAAGATAGCGGAATTGATTGCGGCACAGGAAGCAGACCAGAAAGCCGCAAGTGCAGCAGCTGCGCTTATTCAGAAACTGCCCGAGCTCGATCAGCTATTATTAGAAGATGAAGCCCAAGTACTAGCTGCGAACGAGGCTTATCTTGCTTTGACAGATGCTCAGAAGGCTTGGGTAGAAGAGCCTTTAAAGAAAAAGCTGCAGGATGCGATGACTCGTATACAGGAAATAAAAGCGGATCAGCAGGCAGCTGATGAGGTTAGCTCTCTAATAGAGAAGCTTCCTAGTAAAGATCAAGTGAAGATAACGGATGAGCCCGTAATTAACGAGGCGAACGAGGCTTATAATAAGCTAACTGAGGCTCAGAAAGCTAGAGTAAGTACGAGCAACCAAGCTAAGCTTAAGGAAGTGCTCCAGCGATTAACAGCGATCAAAGAAGATTTAAGAAGGGTCGCAGAGGTCGAGGCCATGATTGCGGTACTTCCAGAACCAGCGGATATTACGCTGGCTGATGAGCCACAAGTGAAGGGCGCAGAAGTAGCTTTAGCCGCATTGACAGCGGAACAAGCGGCTATGATGGATCTTGTGCTTAAAGCCAAATTAGACGCTGCTCGTGTCCGAATTGTAGAGTGGCAAGGGCATAAAGCAGAAGCAGATAAGGTTATCAAGCTTATTCAGGAGCTTCCGGAACTGGCGTCGATTAAGCTTAGCGATGAGGAACAGGTGAATGGTGCCAAGGCGGCTTTTGAAGCATTGACGTTAGAACAACAGTCTTTCGTGAATGCGACTTATCAGCAGAAACTTCAGGATGCAGTTGATCGTATTTTAAAATGGAAAAATGATAAGATTCAGGCAGATGCTGTCTCAGCCTTGATTCTTGGCCTTCCTGAAGTAAATGACGTAACCCTGGAAGACGCCAACGACGTGGATGCTGCTAACGGTGCGTTTCATCTGTTGACAGTAGAGCAGAAGTCGCTTGTTCTTGAGGTACATCAAGCTAAGCTTACGGCTCTAGTGAATGAGATTCGTGACTGGAGAGCGAATAAACATATTGCAGACGGGGTTGCAGCTCAGCTTGAGGCGCTTCCTGCTGATATCAAGCTTGAACATGAGAAGGATGTTGCTGCTGCACGTGATGCTTATGCTGCCTTGACAGCAAGACAAAAAGCTCTTGTCCATCCAGCGTCTGTTGCGAAATTGGAAGCAGCTCTTTCACGAATCAACCAGTGGCAGCAGGATAAGGTTGTGGCAGACGGAATGACAGCTCGAATCAAGGCTCTACCTGATCCTTCAGTTATCGTGATTGAAGATGAAGCATCAGTGAACGAGGTCAAAGCTGCTTTCGATCAATTAACGCCAGATCAGCAATCTCTTGTTCAGCCATCTGAACAGAACAAGCTCAACGCGCTGATGAATTGGATATCGAAGTACTATGATGATAAAGCCAAAGCTGAGGCGGTATCGGCACTTATTCAGGACCTGCCAGCTCCTGAAGCGCTTGTGTTATCGGACGGCGTACGGGTTGATGCTGCGGAAGCTGCCTTTAACCAATTAACAGCAGACCAACAGCAGCTCGTATCTGATACCCATCAGCAGAAGCTTCAGGCAGCAACTGCGGCAATAAAGCTGTGGCGCGAGGATGAAGCGACGGCTAATCTCGTCATTGCAAAAATTGCGGCCATTCCAGATGAACTCAAGCCTCAGGATGAAGCCGCCATACTGGAAGCTAAGGCGGAGTATGATGCATTAACCATTCGGCAGAAGTCTCTTGTAACGAATGCATCCAAGCTGAATCATGCGATCATTCAGATCGAAGTCGTGAAGGAGAATCATGCAAAGGCAGAGCAAGTAACTGCCTTGATTCAGTTATTGCCTGATCCGACTGCACTTACTGTTGGAGACAAAGCGAAGGTTGATGAAGCGGAAACTGCCTTCCAAGCGTTGAACGATAATCAAAAGGCACTGGTCAGCACCGATGATCAAAGGAAACTTAACGATGCGGTAGCGAAAATAAAGGAACTGACCGTTCCTTACGCTATCACAAGTCTTGCTGTCACCAATCTTCATTTTGAAAACACGTATGCCACACAAGCCAAAGGTGAGAGCAAGGCGATTACGACAACCGAATTTTCAAAGAATCCTTTGCATTTTACGGTTAGTGACGGAACTCATACGATACCGATCAACTTGAACTGGGATATTCCTTTGAATGGATTTACCAAGGCGCAGGTCGTAGGCTCGGCAGTAGAGAGCTATATACAGGATTATTTTTATAGAATTGGTCAATTAGAGACTCGAACCCTTGCGGCCTATTCCTTTAGCGGTGATACCTTCTTTATCTCGACCTTTAGCACGGGGGCTAATGCTGCTGTACGGCTAGGCGGCAATTATCAAGCGCTATTCGATAATCATGAATTTGTTGGAACCGATGCTGTAACACGAAGTCGTTCCTTTACCGTAAGCGATGGGACGAAGACGGCTTCCATTGTTCTAAACCGAACATTCTCTTCCCTGACTGAACTTGTGTCTTATATCAATACAAGACTGCAGTCCGCTGCGGTCCCTGCTACTGCTGAAATGGTGGATGATACCCACTTCATGCTGAAGGCAAACGCCATAGGTGTAAAGCTCACCGTTGACGGCGCGAACAAGAATGAGTTTTTTGGTAATTAACGATAGATGAATAGACTGCAATCTTTGAATCTATCGAACCAAGACCGTCTCTTACTATAAGAGCGGTCTTTTTTATGTATATCCGTGGTAGTAACCAACTTATAAAGGCAAGGCACGAATGACAACTTCGTAGTGATTTCCGCGTTTAATGGGTATAGAGTAGTGAACGAAATGCAGTGATAGGCAGGAGGAAGTTGAAAGATATGAACGGATTAATAGGGAAAAAGAAAGGCATTGCCATTACTGCCTTAGCAGCAACAATGGCACTTACGAATGTGATTGGATCGCCCATGGTACAAGCGGCTCCGAGCGGTTTTAGCGAACAGCATATCGCCACAGGCTTTGATTTGTTGTCTAAGCACTATACAGGCAAAGGGGTCAAGGTGGCCGTTATTGATACAGGTATTGATATGGATCACCCTCTTTTTAAGGGCAATATCAAGAAGGCTTATGATTACCTTGAAAATGATGAAGTGCCTCAGGATGAGAAAGGGCACGGAACACATGTCTCGGGCATTATCATGCAGCAGGCTCCTGATGCGGATTTGCTTATTTATCGCGTGTTAAAAGGTGTTCATAACGAAACGGGATATACGCCGCTAGTGGTGAAAGCAATCAAGCAAGCTGTTGCAGACGGTGCACAAGTAATCAATCTATCACTAGGCGCAGACATCGATGCTCCTGACGAGCCTGTTGCCCAAGCGGTTGCTGAAGCAGTCAAGCAGGGGGTTGTCGTTGTGAAATCAGCTGGGAACACCGGGGATACATGGTCAATCTCTTCACCGGGCTATGGGCAAGATCCGATTGTCGTAGGAGCAACTTCCCAGGCAAGAGAAGATGTTATGTTGATTGGGGGAGACACAAAGCTTTCATTATCCCCATTATATGGAGCGAAAATGTTCCCGACATCTGGAGACGCGTCTGTCATCTATGCCAGCAAGGTGACCCCAGAGGGATTGAAGAATCCGAAGTATCGGGGGAAAAATGTTATGGTGGAGCTTAGCGATTCCGACATGACCGTAGATGAATGGTATGAAGTGGCAATGAATGAAGGTTTAAGCGGCATTATATTTGCCCTGCCTTACATTGGACTAGAGGGTTCGACGATGCAGGTAATTACGAAGCATCCTGAGCGCATGATTCCAGGGGCAGTTATACCATTGTCCGATGCGAAAAAGTTCAAAGCCAACTCTGCAACAGCATGGAAATGGGGGCGTGCAGCGGTAGAGGAACGTATGGCGAATCTAAGCTCTCATGGCCCAGCTGCAGGAACGTGGCAGCTGAAGCCAGATCTTGTGGCTCCGGGAATTCACATTTATAGCTCAAAGCCGGGTGAGCAAATGTACAGCCTGAATAGTGGTACGAGCATGGCTGCTCCTCAAGTAACGGCAGCGGCTGCTCTTCTGCTTGAAGCTCATCCGGATTGGACGCCTAGCATGATGAAGTCAGCACTGATGCAGCGTGCCAATCAACTTGTGAATGAAAAAGGAGAGCCTTATGATCGTACGGTTCAAGGCGCTGGAAGCGTAAATGTAGAGGCCGCATTGAAGGCGACGACGTTTATCGCTCCTGCGAGTTTATCATTCGGACTTGTGCAGCACGGCTCTAAGCAAGAGCAAGTCTCTAGAACGGAGGTGCTGGAGCTTAAGAATACATCCTCTGAAACCGTTGTTTATGAGCTCGGAGTGGACGGGAATTCAGACATAAGCAAGTTGAATCTCGATCTTCCGAAGCAGATCACAGCTAAGCCTAATCAAACCGTGAAGATCCCTGTGACTTGGATGATCGATCAAGCGAAGCCGGGGATATGGACAGGTACTATTGAGATCAAAGGGAATAAGCAACTGCTGAGAGTTCCTGTCGTGCTTGTTAATCAAGATGACACCTATCCTTTAGCCATGGGCTTGAATATCGGCAATAGAATGTATGCACCAAATGGGGATCAGGAACGAAGAACTTCTATTATTGATTATTACTTGACGGTTCCCTCGAAGCGCGTGTTGATTACGGCGACTCGTTTGGATAAGGAGCCCAAGGCTTTGGCGGATAAGACCTATGTGCTGTTGAATCAAGCTGATCATCAACAAGGATTATTCCAGTATGACTTTAAAGGGAAAGACCTGAATGGCAACGTGCTGCCGGACGGAAACTACAGTATAAAGGTGAAGAGCTTTGCAGAGCAGCGCCAGACAGTGCTTGAAGGTGAAAGCTTATATTTGGATACCAAAGCCCCCGTTATTACTAGTATCGATCAAAGCAAGCTCAATAAGGGGCGGATTTATGGCAAGCTTAAGGATCATATTATTCAGAACTACACTACAAGTATATCAATCAAGAAAGAATGGGAACGGCATCTGAAGGATGATTATCCACTGATTACGGTGCAGTGGCGGACTCAGGAAAGCGAAGAGTGGCATAGAGTACGTGTCAATGAGGAAGAAGGGCAATTCTTTGCTGATTTGCGTTCAGCAGACCTGACAAAAGGAGAGCATAAACTAACGCTTCGTGTACAGGATGCCTTTGGCAACCAAGTGGAATATATCATAAAGGCGATGCTGCCATAATCATTATTATTCATATAAGATAGGAGCCGCTAGATAGGGAATACTTTCGCTATCTAGCGGCTCTTTTTATCCATCGATAAAACAGCTGCAGAATCATCTGCAGCCGTCATATTTTTTATTGTGGTTTATAGTCATGTCTGACGTCGGTATATCTCTACCCAGTGCGCAATTCTAGCTTTTCTCGAACCCTTGCCGGAACTTTGTCGAGTTCAATAACATCGTATCGTCCCACAGTATGATTCCCATTCTTGTCCTTAGATCCTTTAACGAGAACAAGAAGCAATGAGTCTGGCTTTAAGCTCTTGCTCGTGCTAAATGAGATTGGTCTGGCATTGCCAGTCACGTCATAGGCAACAAGATAGTAATGATATCGGGAGTCTTTTGTTCCTCGCACCATCTCTGGGGGCTGTTGGCTGTCTGCTGTAACGCGGACATACATTTTTTTCGTACCCCAGCTTTTATTCATGTTGAATAAATCCATATCGGGTGTAACGATGACATAGATCAATACAAATGCCACAAACAGAATGGCGATGCCGGAAGCTAAAGATTTTTTCATGGTTCCACCTTTAATCCTAGTAGTGTTACCTTCATTATATAGCTCAAGGCAGGGAAAGCCACATAGTTTATGGTGACATAAAGCTTACGTTTTTGTAAGGTTCTGTTAATGAGTTGAAAAACACCGTTTTTATTCAGATGAACGACTTTTATGAGTATGCATTAAAACATGCTCATGCCAACCCCGATTCCGTAAGGAATGAGCCATAGAACCCATACAACGATACTAAATCGATGGAAGTTGTGCTGTGCATTCGCAGAGCCTTTCCATTTGACAATCGCTGCCCATACAGCATGAATAAGCATCAGAATAAGAGCGGCTGCTCCTGTTGCGGCATGAATGGCGTTGTTGCCACTGCCTGCGGCAATAGCGCTCATTAAGCTTGTTCCAGTTGTATCGCAAATTAGACCAAGCAGAAAGAAGGCTAAGTGTTTAGGTTGAAGCGTGCCGGAACGCTTTTCTCCCCATACGCCGATGGTGTAAAAGACAAGCGCCAAATTAATAAAGATTACCGCAGCTGCTAGCATGATGATCACTCCCTGTTGATATACTTGAAATGTCTGCTGTATCTTTGTGATATTTGTATCATAGGACTTCAATGTGAATGGAGTATGAACGGCTATCCCTTTCACTTACGAAAAGGGCAGCTGGTGCAAACCTCTCATCATGCTTTTTATTCCGTGTTTTTTTTATGATAAACTGTTTAATAGTTAGATGTACTTATATGTTTGTACTCGTGAGAAGAGACAAGAGAGGAGTGAGTCAGGTTTGGCATTCGTAAGCATTATCGATGAATACAAAAGGTACCAAATGGGGGAGACGACCATTGTCGCCAATGATGGGATTAACCTGGAGATAGAAAAAGGAGAATTTGCGATCATTGTTGGGCCAAGTGGCGCGGGAAAGTCGACTGTATTGAACATTCTGGGTGGCATGGATACCGCTGACGAGGGTAAGGTATTGGTTGACGGCGTGGATATTGCGAGCTTTACGAATAAGGAGCTCATCGGCTATCGTCGGAATGATGTAGGCTTTGTGTTCCAATTCTATAACCTTGTACCGAATTTGACGACTAAAGAAAACGTGGAGCTGGCTTCTCAGATCTCCCCTCATGCCCTTGATGCGGAGCAAGTGCTTCGTGATGTAGGGCTCGGCGAGCGTCTGAATAACTTCCCTGCACAGCTGTCTGGCGGTGAACAGCAGCGCGTTGCGATCGCAAGAGCGCTTGCAAAGCGGCCGAAGCTCTTGCTGTGTGACGAACCAACAGGGGCGTTGGATTACAACACGGGCAAGCAGGTGCTCAAACTGCTGCAGGACACCTGCCGCAAGACGGGGACAACCGTTATTGTCATTACACATAACTCTGCGATTGCACCAATGGCAGATCGGGTGATCGAGATTAATAACGCCAAAGTTCGTAAGATGGTGATCAATCCGAATCCAATATCTGTGGACGAGATCGAATGGTAAGGGGATCATAGCCTTGAAGAAAAAAGCATTATGGCAAGATATTTTCCGGGAAATATGGCGAACAAAAGCAAGATTCCTGTCGATCTTTTCGATCATTATGCTTGGTGTCGGATTCTTCGCAGGGATTAAGGCTACAGGGCCGGATATGCTTGATACGGCCAAACATTACTACAAAGATTATCAATTAATGGATGTCAAGGTTCTGTCATCCTATGGCCTTAACGATAAGGATATGGAGATTCTGAACACGATCCCCAATGTATCCAAGGTTCAGCCTGGATACAGTGCAGATGCATTTCTCGGAAACACGGGTGTTATAGCAAAGGTATTATCCTACGATCCAAGCGATTCACTGAATCAGTATGTGCTTGTCGAGGGAAGAATGCCTCAGGCATCCGGCGAGATGGTGATGGATGCGAGTGATCGCGGCAGCAGCTTCAAGATCGGAGATACGATCACATTAACGAATCCAGATCCAGAAGCGGAACTGGAGGATTCTTTTCATACACTCGAATATAAAATTGTAGGTACCGTAAAGAGCCCGCAATTCATTAGCAGCATGGGCCGCGGAACAAGCCGTATTGGCAAAGGAACAGCTGATGTATTTGCCGTTGTTTCGAAGGAAGACTTTAACCTTTCTGTATATACAGAAGCGTATCTTGCGTTCAAAGATACGGAGGCTCTGGATCCTTACACCGCTGCCTACGATGATCGAGTAGAGCAGCACACGAAGGCCATCGAGCAGGCTTTCGAGAAGCGCCCAGAAGAGCGCCTCGAGGAGGTTCGCAAGGAAGGCCAAGAGAAGCTTGATGATGCTAGAAGCCAGGTAGCGGATGGCAAGAAGCAGCTTCAGGATGCAGGGCAGAAGCTGGCTGATGCCAAAGCAAAGCTTGAGGATGGTGAGCGCAGCTACCAGGAAGGCGCAGATAAGCTTCAGATCGAGCTGGCTAATGGCCAGGCGAAGCTTGATCAAGCTAAGAAAGATATCGATCAAGGGAAGCAGGAGCTTGAAGCGAACCGCAAGAAGCTGACGGATGGGCAGGCCCAGCTTGAGGCCGGCGAGAAGCAGCTGGCACAACAGAAGCAGGAGCTTGAGCCCAAGCTTGCCGAAGGCAAAAAGCTGGCTGCATCCTTGAAGCAGGTATCGGCGCTGCCGCCTGATTCCATTCCAGAAGAACAGCGGCAGGCGCTCATTAGCGGCGCACAGGCTGCAGATGCTAAGCTTGGCCAAGCTGCTGCTGGATTCATGGCAGGGACAGTTGACGGGAATACGCTGAACCAAGCGGCTTCCCAGTTCGAGCAAGGTCTGAATCAGGCTTCTAAGCAGCTGCAAGCCGCAGAGCAGGAGCTAGGCAAGCAGAAGCAGCAGCTTCAAGCAGGCTTGTCGCAGTTGGTGGCGGCTGAGAAGAAGCTTGCTTCTGGTGAAGCGGAATGGAAGAAAGGTACCACGGAGCTTGCAAAGGCGAAGCAGGAAGGCGAATCCAAGCTTGCCGAAGCAAAAGCAGAGCTTGATAAGGGGAAAGCCGATTATGAAGAAGGCTTAAATACGTATAAGCAGGAAAAAGAAAAGGCAGAAAAGGATATCGCGGAAGGGGAAAAAGACATTGCGGAAGGTCAAAAGGAGCTTGATAAGCTTGAGCTTCCAAAGATCTTCGTATTCGACCGCAGTGTGAACCCAGGCTATACGGAATATAGCGATAATGCAGACCGTCTGGCCTCGATTGCGACAGCCTTCCCGGTGTTCTTCTTCCTTATTGCCGCATTGGTCAGCTTGACGACCATGACGCGCATGGTTGAGGAGCAGCGTCTGCAGATCGGAACGATGAAGGCGCTTGGCTACAGCAACAACGATATTATGAAGAAATTCTTAGTATACGCAAGTCTGGCAAGCGTCACAGCGGCTGCCTCCGGCCTGGCAATCGGCTATACGTTCCTTCCAAGAATCATTTATGACGCCTATGGGTCGCTTTATAATCTTCCTCCAGTGCGAATTAATTTCTATATGAGCTACACGTTAATTTCGCTTGGGGTGGCTGTGCTGTGTACGACATTGACCGCGATGATCGCGACCCGCGTGGAGCTTAAGAGCAATGCTTCGGTCCTTATGCGGCCTAGAGCGCCTAAGAGCGGCTCTCGTATTCTGCTGGAGCGCATTACGTTCATCTGGAAGCGGCTTGGCTTTATCGGGAAGGTTACTGCACGGAACCTATTCCGCTACAAGCAGCGGATGTTTATGACCGTGTGCGGGGTTGCAGGCTGTACAGCTCTGATCTTAACAGGCTTCGGCCTTAAGGATTCGATTGGTGATATTGCACCGCTACAATACGGAAAGATCATGAAGTACAATGCCGCAGTAGTCTTCCAAGATGACAGTACGAGCCAAGCTGTAGACGAGTATAACCAGCTTATCCAAGGCACGCCTGAGGTGACTCGAAGCTTGAATGTCGCGCAAGAGGCGATGATTGCGGTTAAGAAGGGCGTTAACAATCAAGACATTCATTTATTTGTACCAGAGTCAGATGAGCACCTTTCGGAGTTTGTCGTTATTAAATCCCGCAGCCAGCAGGAACCTGTCAATCTTCCGGATGACGGTGTCATTGTAACGGAAAAGCTTGCAAAGCTGTTTGACTTGAGTGCTGGAAGTGTGCTTACTGTTCAGGATAATGACGGGGAGAGCCATGAGCTGAAGGTCGCAGGAATCACGGAAAACTATGCGATGCACTATGTATACATGAAACCGCACTATTATGAGTCCATTTTTGGCAAACAACCGGTATTGAACACCCAACTCCTTACTTTTAAACAGGTGGATCAAGCATGGGAGGATCAGTTTGGTGAACAGCTAAATGGGAATAAGCGCGTCGCAATGGTCAGCTTTACAAGCGGGGTAAGCGATGCATTTAACGATACGATGGACAGCATGAATGTCGTTGTTGTGGTACTGATCATTTCTGCTGCTGCACTCGCATTCGTTGTGCTTTACAACCTGACGAATATCAATGTCTCGGAGCGTATTCGTGAGCTTTCTACCATCAAGGTGCTCGGCTTCTACGACAAAGAGGTCACGATGTACATTTACCGTGAGAACATGATCTTAACGGTACTTGGCATCTTTGCGGGCAGCTTCCTTGGCATTCTGCTTCATCGCTTTGTATTGCAGACGGCAGAGCTGGATGCCATGATGTTCAGCCCGACGATTCATGGACTCAGCTACCTCTATGCAGGTCTGCTGACGCTGCTGTTCTCCGGCATTGTGATGGCAACTATGCACGTGAAGCTGAAGAAGATCGATATGATTGAGGCATTAAAATCTGTTGAGTAAGTTCAAGATAAGATGAAACCTATTTATTCTCCTTATAGGACGATAAAAAGTGAAAGTGGCTAGCTCGTGATGAGCAGCCACTTTTTCCTTTAATAAGAAGCTAATCTTAATGGTTGATATTGAATCGTAGTGACTTTACTCTATGAGATCAACAACCACTAGTTAGACAGATTGGCTTCCTTCAGTACATTGCGATATTCTTCCTCCATAGCACGGAGATAGGTCTGGATGTCACTGCTGCCGGTTTGGAAGTCCTTGAATTTGTCTCTGAGAAAAGGATAGAACTTCGACTCTGGATCATGGGAGGTAAAGGCAGGCATCGGCGCATGCTCCATATACAAGCTGGCAAAGCTGTAGGTGCGGTCATCCGTAATCTTGTCTGCACCGAACTGGCCATAGAGTTCTGGCAGATCAAGAACCGTACCAGATGTATTGCGGTGAAGGATCGTCTGCATCTCCTCTGACAGTAAATATTTTAATACGATAAACGCCTCTTCCTTATGCTCGCTGTGCGGACTGATGGTGTAGGAGAAGGGATTGGCAAAGGAGCCGATATTCGGCTTATCCGGCCATGTAGGGATGCTCACGACGTCAAAATCCAGCCCTTCAATCTTGCTATAGGATTCAAAGGCATTGGCGCTCGTAATAAACATTGCGACCTGCTGGTTGCTAAACGTTGCTTCCGATTCAGGCGGGTAATTGCCCGGTATGCTAATGATCTTCTGCATCAGCTCATAGTATTGAGTAAAGGCAGGGTTATTGGCAAAGTTCACTTTCCCTTCAGGATCTACTCCTTGAGCAGACAACTGCATCAGTGGAACAGTCAATTGGAAAGAGTTGAACACCAGCCCGCGATAGGACGTTCCGTCACGCTCGCCGGTTACTTGCTTAGCAAGCTCAACGATCTCATCCCATGTCATACCATCATGCGGATAGTTCACGCCGAATGTATCAAAGATCGCTTTATTATAGAAAACTCCGTTCATGATCTCTTCCACCGGAAGCCCGAGCAATCGATTCTGCCCTTCAGGGTCCCTTGCACGTAGGAAGTCGATCGCACCGCTGCGAATCTTGCTTAGATCTAATTGATGGGACTGAACCAAGTCGTCGAGTGGATAGAGCATATCCACCTTCTTTAGGACGGCGAATCCGCGATGCGCAAGCAGGATGTCAGGTACGATCCCTTGAGCAAAGGTTTCCTGCAGTTCCTTCTCATCTACGACCTGTGGAACCAGCTCCATCGTGACATTCGGAAACTTAGCCTCTACATGGTTTTTCACACGCGAAGCAAAGCTTTCCTCATCCCAAGGGGCCATGAACGTTAGCGTTACAGGCTGATCAATCGTATCCTCATCAGGAGGAGGAGCAGGTTGTTTGTCGGAAGCGTTATCAACTTTGATCTCATCTGAGGTTGGGGAGGGCGTAGATGCGGATTCTGAGCTGGAATCGGGACTTGTGCAAGCTGTGGTAAACAAAAGCATGACGATCAACAAAAATGTTAACCACCTGCTCCTCTTGTTTCTTTGCTTATGCGCTCGCAAGTTGATACAACGGCTCTCTTGCATCCATGCCTTCCTCATCGTATTAATTGATGCCTCCTTTATAAGTTTGAATTAGACATAATGGAAAATTCTGTAGTGCATCGCCGTTCGGGATAAGTATATGATGCCGAATAGGTCCATTCGATGTTATCGATAAAATTGTTAGTCTCAGATGTAATTTCATCAGTGCATCGTGAAAATCGTCAGTCCGAATGAAGAAGTGGAAGTGGTATCTCCTCGTCATTCTTTTACAATGAGGTCAAGTCATTAGTTGCAATATCTTGAACATAAATACGAATGAGCCGGAGGGAAAGAGATGGCGCAAATGCTGAATGAAGAAGGACAAGTGAAGCAGGACGAGGAACGAATGAAGTGGTGGACGGATGCGAAGTTTGGGATGTTTATTCATTGGGGATTGTATGCCATGCCGGGCAAGGGAGAGTGGCATATGTTCGGAGCCAAAATTCCGGTTGAAGAGTATGAAAAGCTTGCTGATCAGTTTAACCCAGCAGCGTTTGATGCGAAGAAGTGGGTGCAAATTGCCAAGCAGACAGGCATGAATTACATCGTCATTACAGCAAAGCATCATGATGGATTCGCGATGTACGATTCGAAGACAGAGCCTTTTAATATTGTTCAGGCGACGCCATATAAGCGTGATCCGATGAAGGAGCTGGCGGAGGCATGCAAGGCTGAAGGAATCAAGCTGTGCTTCTACTATTCCCACGTTATTGATTGGCATCACCCGCACTCAGTCCATAACGCTGCTAATAATACGTGGGATTACAACATGGAAGAAAAGCATTTCCCGACGTATTGGAACGAGCTTGTTAAGCCTCAAATCAAAGAACTGTTAACGGAATACGGGGATATCGGCTTAATCTGGTTCGATACAGCAGGGGGGCTTTCATATGAGGATAGCCTGGATATGGTGAATCATGTTCGAAGCCTGCAGCCGAGCTGCCTGATGAACAGCCGTGTCAGTCACTTTAAAGGTCTTGGCGATTATCAATCCAAGGGAGATAACGAGACTCCGATGTATGGGGAAGATACTAGACCTTGGGAGACGCCGATGACAATGAATGAGACATGGGGCTTCAGTCCGCGAGATCAGCGGTGGAAATCCACAGACTCCTTGATTCGCAAACTCGTTAATATTGTCAGCAAGGGCGGAAATATGCTGCTGAATGTAGGACCCTCACCGGAGGGGAATATTCCACCTCAATCAGTAGAGCGGCTGCAAGAGCTTGGGGAGTGGACGATGAGAAACGCGGAAGCGATATACGGAACGAAGGCTAGCCCATTTCCTTACGAGGTCAACTGGGGGGCGATTACAATGAAGGAAGGTCGACTATTCCTTCACGTTCACAACGAGCATTGGCCTCAAGGAGAGTTCCAGGTAAATGGGATTGCAAGCAAGATCAAGCGTGTCTATCTGCTTGCGGATGCTGAACAGCAACCTCTAGTCTTCACGCAAACGATCTCTGATACTGTTAGTCAACAGGCAATTCTCCGGCTCAACCTTCCGGAGCAGCCAATCGATCGTTCCGTGTCAGTCATTGTGCTTGAGATGGAGGACTCCGTTGAAGTGGATGCCCGAATGGCATTGCTTCCTTCCAATGAGCTGAAGGTCGATATAACGGCTGGGGAAGTAACAGAAGGTCATTCTTTAGGCGAGGAATACCAGGGCACTGAAGGTATTGAAAAAAGGGAAGAGGTAAGAGCGACGGAATGGGAACTTCATTTGGATGAAGCGGGAATCTACGAGGTCCAAATCTACAGCTTCATGCGTCACGATGTAAACTTTAGTGAAGCATATGGTGAAGGAATTCGGCTTACGCTTGCAGGGCAAACACTGCAAATTGTTCCCCGAGCAGACATTGAGGTGTCAGATTCACCGGCTTGCCAGCATCCTTATACGGAGATCATCTCGATGTTGGGGGAGGTGCAGGTCAAGGAACCGGGAACCTATCCGATGATGCTGGTCTCCTCCTTGATTAAAGGACGCAATCCTAAATTCACGGAGATCTGGCAAGCCGATAAGGTGAAGCTGAGAGCGGTGAAGCTTGTAAAACGAGCTTAAAAGCAAAAGAAAGGGATACCCCAGAATCTTGATGGATTCCAAGGTATCCCTTATTAGCGATATGTTGATCTTTAACTTAACGTCTTATTTCAGTTTCCAGAGTGCTGCTACGTATGGAGGCTCCCAACCAGCAAGGGAAGTATGTGGTTGAACGCACTCGTAAGTAACGCCATTGTATGATACTACTGTGCCAGCTGTGTAAGCTACGCCAGCTGCCCATGCTGGAGCTGTGGAAGCTGCAGCTGTTGTTGCACTGATTGCGTTGCTTGCAGCAGATACGTTGCCAGCTGCATCAATTGCTTTTACTGTGAACGTGTAAGAAGTGCTTGCGTTAAGTCCTGTCACTGTGTACTCAAGTGTCGTACCGGATACTGTTGCAACAAGAGTAGATCCGTTGAATACTTGGTAGCCAGTTACGCCAACGTTGTCAGTAGATGCACTCCACATCAGGTTCACGCTAGAAGCTGTAGGCGTTCCCATAACATGAAGACCAGTTGGAGCTGTTGGTGCTTGGTTGTCTACTTGAACTGCAGATGTAGTTACATTAACTGCGTTGCTTGCTGTGGATACGTTGCCAGCAGCGTCAACTGCTTTCACAGTGAACGTATAAGCTGTGTTGGAAGTTAAACCGTTAACCGTATAGCTAAGACCAGGAACAGTAGCAACCAAAGTGCTGCCGTTGTACACGTTGTAGCCCGTTACGCCAACATTGTCAGTAGCTGCATTCCAAGACAAAGCTACGCTTGTGGAAGTGGTGTTGCCAGCTGCAAGACTAGTTGGAGCTGTAGGAGCTTGAGTGTCAGCAGGGTTGCTGCCGCCGAAGTTTACATCAATTACATTATAGAATGCGTTTGCAGTATCCGCTACTTCCCATACCGCAAGGATAACGTGGTAGCCCGTGCGGCCTGATGGAACGTTACAAGTATCGGAGTAGTCTTTTGGAGGCTTAGCGCCATTATAGTCTACAGAGCAGAACGGAGTCAGATCAAAGGAGTTACGGGACAATGGCTCGTTAGGATTCCAGTTAGGCTTAGTCAAATAGTACTTCCAGCTTGCTGTTGCATGGTTTGCAGTCAACGTCCAGTGGAACGTCACTTGGCCAGGGTTGATGTTTACTTTAGACCAACGAGTTGCGGACTGCTCGTCCAATTTAGGGAATGCGCCGCCAGCACTTGCAATCTTGCCATCAGCAGGACCTGCTTGTGGGAAGCCCTTTGGTGCTTCTAAGCTTTGTGGCTCATAAACGATTGCTCCACAATCTGTGTTTTGCCCTGTCTTACAGAGGTAAGCACGGCTTGAAGGACCATCCACATAACCGTGTGCAAGCGCTTTATCGGCAAACAGCATCATACAGATGATTGCAACTGCAGCAGCACCGAATGTTACAAGTGCTTTGTTCAGCATCGTATTGTTAAGACGCAAAGTATTCATATCATTTTCCTCCTCATAATTAGGCGTTCATTTCATAACTCAAGACATATACAAGATGACTTCATAGCAAGTGAAGCGCATGATGTGATATTGCGAGTTGTAAGGCCTGTTCCTTCCGGTAACCACCCACTTTCATACTAGTCTCTATCGTATATTAATACGATTTAATCTTTGGAGAACAAAACGGTAAAAGAAGCGCTTTCACTCTCCGCGTGGTTTATATAAATTCAATTGAACTTATATACGGCTAGTACAAACACAAAAAGTGACACAGGATGTTGGATCTAGAGGTCGGCTTGTCAGAAATATTCGGATATTGTATTCGCTGAGGTGTCGTCATGTAAGCGGTTAAAATCTTAGAGGCGAGCTGTTTCGACTTGCATGCGTGCATGATAGTCCTAATGAAGAGGGAATCGATATAACACAAAAAGTGAACGTTTTCATAATATTGATTGTAAAATGTTCGTGTATATCTTATCGGATGGAAACGAACGAGTAAGATTCATGTAGAAATAGAAATTATACCCTTATATTAAGTCATGTCATGGGAGCGTTGTCAAGACAAAAAAATGAAATTGCGTGATAAAAGTTATAGCGTTCATCACGAAAAGGCGATCCCTCAGGGAGAAATCGCCTTTGTCGCTATCGGGCAGATTGTCTGGTAAAGAGAAGGAGCAGAAAGGATATTACTATGATGGAAAGCGTCCACATCCAAGCTAATGTGGTATTGCCGGAATCAACAGCTACATAGATCGCCGTTGATATCGTTTGCGTCTTGCCAGGTATATTGCCTGCAATCATGATTGTAGCCCCAAATTCCCCAAGGCTTCTTGCAAAAGACAAGATAAAGGCTGTGAGAAAAGAGCGCCAAGCAAGAGGCAGCGCAACATAGTAAAAGAGCTGCATTTCGTTAGCTCCAATAGAGCGCGCGGCAGATAGCAGGTCGGCGTCTATGCTGGAAAAGCCAGTCTTCATTGTTTGATAGCTAAGCGGAAAAGACACAACGATCGCAGCGATAACAGCACTCCACCAGGAGAAGATAAGCGTGGTTGAAAAGAGAAATTCGATCGCTTGTCCGATGAAGCTGTGCTTTCCAAGCATAATGAGCAGCAAGAAGCCAATCACGGTAGGAGGTAGAACGAGCGGAAGCATGAACAAGGTTTCAAGCCATACCTTGCCGCGAAAGCGTTTGTTGTTCATCCACCATGCAACAGCAATGCCCATGGTTGTGGCAAGAACGCTCGATACCGCTGCTACTTGCAAGGATAAGAAGATGGGCTGCCAGAATGTAGCCCCATCTAATCCTGCTCCGTTCATGAGGCCTCCGGTACGGTGAATCCATACTTAGCAAAGATGCTCATCACCTGAGGCGTTTGCAAATACTGATACAGCTGCTCCGTCTCTTGATGATGCTTGCTCGCTTGGATCATGCCGATCGGATAAACAATGGGAGAATGGGCTTGCTCCTCTATTATGAAAGCAATTTTGGCGTCCTTTGCAGACAGGACATCCGTTTTGTATACAAATCCGGCTTGAGCGCTTCCCGTCTCTACGTATTGAAGCACCTGCCTTACATCCTTGGCTTGGACGAACTTGGACTGCAAGGCGTCCCACAGCTTTGCTGCCTCCAAGGACTCTTTGGCATAGGCGCCTGCAGGCACCGTCTCCGGGACACCGATTGCAATCTTGCTCATGGATCCCATATTCAAATCCTGCAGCTGCTTCAGTGATGAATCGTTGTCCTTTGGCACGACAACGACAAGCTCATTGCGCAGCAGCGGCTGCTCGCTGCTTTTTATAAGCCCCTTGTCAACGAGAGCCTTCATGTGGCTTTCTGACGCGGAGATAAAGAGGTCTACTGGAGCGCCTTGTTCAATCTGCCGCTGCAAGGAACCTGAGCCTCCATAGTTGAATTGAAGCTTTATATGGGGATGCTCGTTCTCAAAGGAGGGTTGGATTTCCGCCAGTGCTTGCTGCAAGCTGGCTGCTGCCGATATCGTTAGCTCAATTTGCGCCTGTTTGGATTCAGCAGCCGCAGGTTCCTCTGTTGCTTGCTGCTCGCTAGTAGAGTTACAGGCTGATGCCAGAAGACTTATCATCAGGACGATCAGTAGAGCGCTTAGTCGTTTTATATTGAATCTATTCATTGTGCTGTATCGCTCCTTTAACAAAGATGATTTTTGTCAAAAAGAAATATAGCCATATTATTCCAAATTGACATTAACGAGCAGGCTCATTTATTACGCTGTAGATTGCTTCTTTTTATAGCTCTTGGTCATGAGCGCTTGCT
This sequence comes from Paenibacillus sp. 1001270B_150601_E10, assembly GCF_015558675.1. Lineage (GTDB taxonomy): Bacteria > Bacillota > Bacilli > Paenibacillales > Paenibacillaceae > Paenibacillus_B. Next base: position 374,505 of record NZ_JADMOL010000004.1, read on the forward strand.
TGATAGACACCTAATAAGCGAAATTCTGCGCTTTTTCCAATCCACGCTTGTCAGAGCCTCTCTGCTTCTTCTGTTCCTTGTGTCCTTGCTTATCGTTCAACGAATGTAGCTTCATTATAGCAATGCCTATTCATTCTGTTATTGACGAACTCCCTATATTTTTAGCCGAGAGTCCCTATGATATCAAATGATTCCAGCATTTGCGAGGAAGAGAATGGAAAAGGGGGTGGCGCTGTCCCTGCCCCGGTCTTTCCTAAACGATATAGGAGGGAAAATACCTAAGATCATAGGCGTTTCCCTAATAGGAATTCCACTCCCGCCCTCTCATAATGAAGGCATAACAATGAACGATGATAGGCCAAATCTTCATTCTTATCATTCTTCAGAGGAGTGATCATAGTTCATGAGAAGGAAAAAAGGACTGCGGTTCTTCAAGCGTGGCGAGTATTATTCCAACCAATGGTCCATGGCTGAAGATAAAAGCAGAGACTGGGAGAAGCTGTATCGCGATCGCTGGTCGCATGACAAAGTGGTACGTACGACGCACGGGGTAAACTGCACGGGCTCCTGCAGCTGGAAGGTATTTGTGAAGAACGGCATGATTACATGGGAGAATCAGCAGATTGATTATCCGACCTGTGGACCGGATATGCCGGAATTCGAGCCGCGCGGATGCCCTCGCGGAGCATCATTCTCGTGGTATGAATATAGTCCGCTTCGGGTGAAATACCCCTATATGCGCGGGAAGCTGCTGCGCCTGTGGCGCGCGGCGTTAACAGAATACAAGGATCCTGTAGAAGCATGGGCAAGCATTGTTGAAGATCCTGAGAAGGCGAAGTCTTATAAGAAGGCTCGCGGTAAAGGCGGGCACGTTCGCGTAAGCTGGGAGGAAGCGAAGGAGCTGATCTCCGCACAGCTGATCTATACGATCAAGACGTACGGTCCGGACCGAATCGCAGGCTTTACGCCGATTCCGGCGATGTCCATGATTAGCTATGCTTCAGGAGCACGCTTTATCTCGCTGCTTGGAGGCGAGATGCTGAGCTTCTACGACTGGTATGCGGATTTGCCGCCGGCATCACCGCAAATTTGGGGCGAACAGACGGATGTACCGGAGTCGAGTGACTGGTACAATGCGAGCTACCTGATGATGTGGGGATCGAATGTCCCATTGACGCGTACACCTGACGCTCACTTTATGACGGAAGTTCGTTATAAAGGGACAAAGGTCGTGTCTGTTGCACCAGACTATGCGGAGAACGTAAAGTTCGCTGACCATTGGTTAGCCCCAAATCCAGGGACGGATGCAGCTGTTGCACAGGCGATGACCCACGTCATTTTAAGTGAATTTTATTACAAACGCAAGGAACCGATGTTCCTGAAATACGCAAAACAATATACGGATATGCCGTTCCTGATTCTATTGGATGAGCATGAGCAGGGATACAAGGCAGGGCGCTTCCTGCGCGCAAGCGATCTAGGCGATCATTCACAGCATGCGGAATGGAAGCCGGTTCTATATGATGCGAATGCCAATGAGATTACCATTCCGAATGGAACGATGGGGCAGCGTTGGGAAGAGGATAAGAAGTGGAATCTTATTCTGGAGCGTGAGGATGGAACTGCAATCGATCCTGCATTATCAATTGAAGCATTTGGAGCTTGTGAAACACGCATCATGTTCCCTTATTTTGATCAAAACGGCAATGGCGTGTTCGAGCGCAGCATTCCTGCGATGGAAGTAAAGCTTGAAGATGGCTCTACACGTCTTGTGACAACAGTATATGACTTGATGCTTAGCCAATACGGCATTGACCGTGAAGCAGAAGACGAAACAGCGCATTACAGCGATGCAGCGATTCATTACACGCCAGCCTGGCAGGAAAAGATTACGGGAGTCAAGCCATCTGTCGTCGTACAGGTCGCACGCGAATTTGCACAGAACTCTCTTGATTCAGGCGGACGCTCCATGATCATTATGGGCGCTGGTATCAACCACTGGTTCAATAGTGATACCATTTACCGCTCCATCTTGAATCTCGTTATCCTAACCGCATCACAAGGGGTTAACGGCGGCGGCTGGGCGCATTATGTCGGTCAAGAGAAATGCCGTCCGATCGAAGGATGGTCAACGATTGCCTTCGTGAAGGATTGGCAGGGACCGCCGCGTCTTCAGAACGCGACATCCTTCTATTATTTTGCAACAGACCAATGGAAGTATGAGGAGATGGGCGCTGACAGTCTGCAATCGCCGCTTGGCGGAGACATTCGCTATAAGCACCCTGCCGACTACAACGTCATGGCTGCAAGACTTGGCTGGCTGCCGTCTTACCCGCAGTTCAACAAGAGCAGCTTGAAGATGGTGGAAGAGGCGATTCTAGCAGGCCATTCCTCGAATCAGGAGATTATCGCTCATGCACGTGAGGAATGGATATCTGGCAAGACCAAGCTTGCAATCGAGGATCCGGATGCGCCTGAGAACTTCCCGCGCTCGCTCTTTGTATGGCGCTCCAACTTAATCTCAAGCTCTGCGAAGGGGCAGGAGTACTTTATGAAGCATCTTCTTGGTGTTGGTGAAGGCCCGCTTTCGAATCCAAATGAGGAGGAGAAGCCAGAGGAGATCGTGTGGCGAGATGAGGTCGAAGGAAAGCTTGATCTGCTTGTCGCCTTGGACTTTCGGATGACCGCAACGCCAATGTATGCCGATATCGTGCTGCCAGCAGCGACATGGTACGAGAAGACGGATCTGTCCTCTACCGACATGCATCCGTTCGTTCATCCCTTTAATCCAGCGATTGATCCGTTGTGGGAATCTCGTTCGGACTGGGATATTTACCGCTCGATTGCAGAGACCTTCTCGGAGATGGCGAAGACGCATCTGCCAGGCGTATACAAGGATATTGTAACGACACCGCTTGCGCATGATTCCGTGAACGAGATCGCACAGCCATATGGCTTGGTGAAGGATTGGAGCAAGGGAGAAATTGAAGCGATTCCTGGAAAGACGATGCCGAATATGACGATCGTTGAGCGGAATTACACACAAGTATACGACAAGTTTATAACGCTAGGTCCTAATCTAGCGGCTGGGAAGGTCGGCGCTCATGGCGTGAACTTCTCGGTAGCCGAGGAATATGAGGAAATGAAGCAGATCAACGGAATGTATTCAGACGACACGTTGAAAAATGGTCTGCCGAAGCTTCACACCGCTCGTCATGCGGCAGATGCGATTCTGAATCTTTCTTCTGCTACAAATGGACGCGTGTCCCAGCGGGCTTGGGAATCCGCAGAGCAGGATACGGGGGTAGAGCTAAAGGATATCTCCGCTGATCGCGCTGCAGAGCGCATCACGTTCCAAGGCATTACCGCGCAGCCGCGTGAAGTCATCCCGACACCGGTCTTTACGGGATCCAATAAGATGGGCAGACGCTATTCGCCATTTACGACGAATATTGAGCGGCTTATCCCATTCCGTACGCTGACAGGACGCCAGCACTATTACATTGACCATGAAATCTTCCTTCAATTCGGGGAAGCTCTGCCGGTCTTCAAGCCGACGCTGCCGCCTATGGTATTCGGACCTCGCGACAAGCAGATCCGCGGAGGACAGGACAGCCTGGTGCTTCGTTACTTGACGCCGCACGGCAAATGGAACATTCACAGCACATACCAGGATAATCTTCATATGCTGACGCTGTTCAGAGGCGGACCAACGGTATGGATTAGCGATGAGGACGCGAAGGCGCACGATATTGAGGATAACGATTGGCTCGAAGTCTACAACCGCAACGGTGTTGTTACAGCACGCGCCGTCGTCAGTCACCGGATGCCGAAGGGTACGATGTTTATGTATCATGCGCAGGATAAGCACATTAACGTGCCGGGTTCAGAGATTACGAAAGATCGCGGCGGCAGCCACAATGCGCCTACGAAGATCCATCTTAAGCCAACGCAATTGGTGGGCGGCTATGCGCAATTGAGCTACGGCTTCAACTACTATGGCCCGATCGGGAATCAGCGCGACGTATACGTTGCGGTTCGCAAGATGAAGGAGGTGAACTGGCTTGAAAATTAAAGCACAAGTAGCCATGGTGCTTAATCTGGATAAATGCATCGGCTGCCATACATGCAGCGTAACCTGCAAGAGCACGTGGACCAATCGCCCAGGTGCGGAGTATATGTGGTTCAACAACGTTGAAACCAAGCCAGGGATCGGTTATCCGATGCGTTGGGAAGATCAGGAGCAGTACAAGGGCGGCTGGACGCTTAAGAATGGCAAGCTCGAACTGAAGGCGGGAGGCAAGCTGTCGAAGCTGGCATTAGGCAAGCTGTTCTACAATCCGGATATGCCGGAGATGAAGGATTACTATGAGCCATGGAACTACAACTATGAGCACCTGACTCAGGCTGGAGAGAAGAAGCACCAGCCTGTAGCCCGCCCTCATTCGGTAATCACGGGAGACAAGATGAATCTTAAGTGGGGACCGAACTGGGAGGATGACTTGGCAGGCGCACATGTGACCGGACCAAAGGATCCGAACATTGAGAAGATTGAAGAGGATATTCAATTCAACTTCGAGCAGGCGTTCATGACCTACTTGCCGCGCTTGTGCGAGCATTGCTTGAACCCAAGCTGTGTCGCTTCTTGCCCTTCAGGCGCAATGTATAAGCGTGAGGAGGACGGCATCGTCCATGTCGATCAGGATGCCTGCCGCGGCTGGCGCTTCTGCATGACGGGCTGCCCTTATAAAAAAGTATATTACAACTGGAAGACCAACAAAGCGGAGAAATGCACGTTCTGCTTCCCTCGCATCGAGGCTGGCCTGCCTACCGTATGTGCTGAGACTTGTACGGGGCGTATCCGCTATCTAGGCGTGCTTCTATATGACGCTGACCGAGTGCAAGAGGCAGCCTCCATGGAAAATGAGCAGGATCTGTATCAAGCACAGCTAGATTTGTTCTTAGATCCTCATGATCCTGAGGTGATCAAACAGGCGCGCGAAGACGGCATTCAAGAGGAATGGATTGTTGCAGCGCAGAACTCGCCGATCTATAAGCTTGCAATTGAATACAAGCTCGCTTTTCCGCTTCATCCGGAATACCGCACGCTGCCAATGATATGGTATGTACCGCCGCTTAGCCCGATCATGAACTACTTTGAAGGCAAGGATTCCATACAGAATCCAGACCTCATCTTCCCTGCGATTGAGGAGATGCGAACGCCCATTCAATATATCGCGAATATGCTCACAGCAGGCGATATGATATCTGTGAAGGAAGCTCTTCAACGGCTGGCGATGATGCGCTTGTACATGCGAGCGAAGACGATGAACAAGGAATTCGATGAGTCGCGCCTTGCACGTGTAGGCTTAAGTCCAAAGCAGACGGAAGAAATGTATCGTTTGCTGGCTATTGCGAAGGTTGAAGATCGCTATGTGATTCCGACCTCCCATAAGGAGCAGGTCATGATGGACCCATACCGTTCCCAAGGCTCCACTGGCTTTGGCGGCATGGACTGCAGCGGCTGTTCCATCGCAGGAGCCTTCGGCAGCGGTTCGAAGAAGGCGGAAGAAGAGCAATTCTATGGAGGGATCTGGCGTGATTAATCTGGAGAAGCTTCATGCTTATCAACGAGGATTTGGATTCTTTGTGCAGCAGTTGACTTATCCGGAGCAGCTTGACTTCAATCCTACTGGGCTGGAGGAGTACATGGACTCCTCCTACCCTGCTTATAGCTTCATCCTGCAATACTGGGAGCGAATGCAGCATTACAGTTTAGAGCAGCTTCAAGAGCTGTACGTCGAGACATTTGATTTTCAGCGGAAATCCACGCTGTATATGACGTATTTCAAATACGAGGATTCCAAAGAGCGGGGAGCGATGCTAGCAGAGCTCAAATCCATCTATCAGTTGTACGGCCTTGATATGGTCAATGAGGAGCTTCCGGATTATTTGCCGCTTATTCTTGAATTCTTATATGCCGTGGATGGATTAACTGGCGAGCAGGCACAAGGACACTTGGGGAAGGTGATTGCGGTACTGGAGGATGGAACCTACCATCTGGTCAAAGCACTTGAACAATACAAGAGTCCTTATCACCCCTTGCTTATGGGGCTGCGCGAAACATTTAAAGCATGTGTAGTGAAGGAGGATGGGGTTCAATGAATATGCTGGACCAGTTCTTATGGGTAATCTTCCCTTATTTGTGCATAACGGTCTTTATTATTGGACATATCTATCGCTATCGCGTAGATCAAATGAACTGGACGGCTAAATCTAGTGAATTTGTCGAAAAAAAGCAGCTTCGAATTGGAAGCATGATGTTCCATATTGGCGTGCTGCCCGTTATTGCCGGTCATGTAGTTGGACTTGGCATACCGAAGTCATGGATGCATGCGCTAGGCATCAATGATCATATGTACCATATCGGCGCCGTTTATATTGGGAGCTTCTTTGGCATATTGACCTTGCTCGGCATGCTGATCTTGACTTCAAGACGATTCACGAAGAAGAATGTTCGCCGTTTAAGCTCATTTTCGGATCTGGCGGTCAATGTTGCGCTGCTGCTTATCATATTGCTCGGCATATACAGCACGATTGTGACGAATGCCGTAGAGCCAAGCTTTGATTATCGCACGACAATCTCGGTATGGTTCCGACATCTGTTTATCTTCCAGCCAGATGCATCCTATATGCAAGACGTGCCGTTGTCGTTTAAGCTGCATATCTTATCGGGCTTCTTCATTTTTGGCATGTGGCCGTTTACGCGTCTTGTTCATGTGTGGAGTGTTCCATTGCGCTATTTCCGCAGAAGTTATATCTTGTATAGAAAGCAATAGAGAGGTTAGGGAGGAATTGCTCTAACCTTCATGAAGGAGATTTTGCAATGGATCATAAACAGTTTGATTATCAGGGAGCGATCGATCAGCTTAGGGAGCAGTTCAAGCTTGACTTTGCTGCAGTCGCATTAGTCCAGTCCGCAGAGGAGCGCTTTGTGCTGACCTGGCAGTTTGCTTCTGGAAATATCAATGAACGATATAAGCGGATTGTCTTGCAGTCAGGCAAGGGTATTGCAGGGATTGTCTTCAAGACTGGGAAGCCGGAGCTGATTCAAGATGTTCAGGCTGATATTGATGCGCATGAGCTCTTCAATTATCCGATCATCGTTGCAGAGCGACTAGTCAGTCTCGGAGCTGTTCCGCTATGGAGCAATCGAAGGGTTACCGGGGTGGTCTTGGCAGGCTTTCGCGATAACAAGCGTTTGACAACATCCATGTTTGAAGTCTTGCAGGAGGCCATTATAGAGCAATTCGGACCTATTTACGATAAGGAGATGGCGAATCATTGATGCATACGGCAGATGCGAAGTTGACTCACATGCTTATGAAATTGTTCAGCCATAGCAAGGAAGCAATCTTTTTTACGAATCAACAAGGTAAGATTCTTGCCATGAACCCTGCTGCAGAACAAATTATAGAGCCGAACTGGATTGAGGAGCTCTATGAACAAGAAGCCCAGAATGTGTGCCAACTATGCAGAGGCTATACGAACGAAGTGGAGCTCATGTCTTGCATCAATTGCTTCTTGCATCATCCAGAAGAGGATTTCTCCTCCTTTCAGGTGTTTTTAAAGACGAAGGATAAGGGCGTCATCCCTTATGCGGCCAGCTATCATATTATCGATGAAATAGAAGGCGTTCGCGCTTTTATGCTTCGTGATTTAACCAAGCAGTTCAAAACGCAAGAGAAACTCTATCAAACCAATATGCTGAAGTATGTCATCAAGGCACAAGAAGATGAGAGAAAGCGAATATCAAGAGAGCTGCACGATAGTGTGGCGCAGGAATTGCTAAGCCTGCTTGTTGATATGCGGCTCATCAAGTATATGAATGCCGATGAAGAGGTGCTGAACAAGATTCAACAAACAGAAGTCTCCTTGACTAGGCTTCTTGACGATATTCGCCACTTGTCCTTGGAGCTTAGACCCGCCTCGCTCGATGATCTGGGTTTGGAGGCCGCCTTTCGTTCCCATTTCAAATGGATCGAGAAAAACTATGGGCTGCTGGTTCACTTCTCAGCCGAGCTTTCCGCAGCTCGCTACAGCAGCGAGATCGAAACGGTGGTCTACCGAGTATGCCAAGAGGCCGTGCTGAATGCGCTCAAATACGCTGGAACTGACGAGGTCTATGTCCGTTTGTTCGAAGACCAAGGCTGCTTGCAGCTTATGGTGAAGGATGATGGCATTGGCTTCGACCTTAATGATATTGAGATCAAAGGAACAGGCCTTGGACTTTACGGCATGCACGAGCGAGCAGAGCTTGTGAACGGCCAACTCAAAATGGAATCGAAATCTGGCAAGGGAACGACCGTGCATCTGCTGGTCCCGTTGCCAGTAGAAGATGATTAACATACTTGAGAAGGATGCGGAGGACAGAGGCAATGAAGATCGTGATAGCAGATGATCATGCCGTTGTGCGGAGCGGCTTCTCCATGATTCTCAATTACCAGCCGGACATGGAGGTTGTGGCTACCGCAGCGGATGGAATGGAAGCTTATGCAATGGTCGCGAAGCATCAGCCTGATGTGCTGCTGCTCGACTTGAGTATGCCGCCTGGAGAGAGCGGATTGATTGCAACTAGCAAGGTGAGCAGGGATTTCCCGGATACGAAAATCCTGATCTTAACGATGCATGACGATGAAGATTACTTGTTCCATGTGCTCAAAAATGGGGCTTCCGGCTATGTGCTGAAGCATGCTCCGGATGAGGAGCTTGTGTCTGCGATACGAACGGTGTATCAGGGAGGCACCTATATTCATCCGAAGATGGCGACCTCGCTTGTTCGGGAGTGGATGAAGAAGACCGAGGACGCGGGAGACTCCGATCCGTTTCAGATTCTGTCTACTCGCGAGATCGAGATTCTGCCGCTTATTGCGAAGGGGTATGGCAATAAGGAGATTGCGGAGAAGCTGTATATTTCAGTTAAGACGGTAGAGGCTCATAAAGCAAAGATCATGGAGAAGCTGGATCTAAAGAGTCGACCGGAATTAGTGGAATATGCGCTGAAAAAGAAGCTGCTTGATTTTTGACGGTTAACGAAATGATCGAAACGTACATCTAAATATAGAGGCGACTACGGTTCCTGTTTCCAAGCTGTGACGGCTGGGTATGCATGGGATCACGCTCCCTCTATGTCATTTTGTATGGTAAAAATTTATATTTATGTATTTAATTTATAATCTTTGATTCTTCGAGTAAAGGGTGATTGAAACATGATAAAGAAAGCCCAACTGCCTCTTCAAACCTTAAGTTTGGTGCTAGGATTCATGGTATGGGTGATTCTGTCTTCCTTGCTGCCATTTATTCAAGAGGATATTGCCATTCCTGCTGATAAAGTGGCAATCCTTACGGCAATCCCTGTCGTGCTCGGCTCCATCTTACGGATTCCGCTTGGGTACTATACGAATGTGATTGGAGCCCGGTGGGTATTTGCAGTCAGCTTCCTGGTTCTACTGTTCCCTGTCTATTACATCAGTGAAGCTTCTTCGTATACAGATCTAATCATCGGGGGGATCTTCCTCGGGATTGGCGGAGCTGTCTTTTCTGTTGGGGTAACCTCGCTTCCAAAGTATTATCCAAAAGAAAGACATGGCTTCGTTAACGGTGTGTACGGCATGGGGAATATGGGGACTGCAGTAACGACCTTTGCGGCGCCAGTCTTGGCTACTCAGCTTGGCTGGGCAGCGACGGTAAAGCTGTACTTGGTGCTGCTGCTTGTATTTGCCCTGCTCAATATCGTGCTTGGCGACCGTAAAGAGCCTAGAGTGAAGACTCCGCTAATGGAGCAAATCAAAGGCGTATACAAGAATGAGAAGCTGTGGCTGTTCTCCTTCTTCTACTTCATTACGTTCGGCGCATTCGTTGCGTTTACGGTCTTTCTGCCGAACTTCCTTGTTACCAACTTTGGATTGGAAAAGGTGGATGCGGGGACAAGAACGGCGATCTTTATCGCGATTGCAACCTTTGGTCGTCCAACTGGCGGATGGCTCGGGGATATATTCAATGCCTATAAACTGATGATGGGCGTATTTGTAGGACTGACGATTTCCGCAATCATTCTGGCCTTTTCCCCATCGATCGGACTGTACACGGTAGGCTGCTTAGGGGTTGCTGTTAGTGCAGGGCTTGGCAACGGCGTACTTTTCAAGCTCGTGCCGCAATACTTCACGGAGCAGGCGGGAACCGTTAATGGAATCGTATCGATGATGGGCGGTCTTGGGGGCTTTTTCCCTCCGCTGATGCTGTCCTCGATCTATGCGATTACCGGTCAGTATTCCATCGGATTCATGGCATTGTCTCAAGTTTCCTTAGCGAGCGTTATTCTCGTTGTATGGATGTATGTATCGAATAAGCCAACAACAAAGGATAATGGCAAGCATCAACAAGAAGCAAATGGAATGAATGCCTCTCTATCCTAAAATGGAAACCGCGAGGCCAGACTTAAATGGACTCGATAGAAGTCAGCAGATTCCAATAGCGTCAATGGTTCTCCATGTATACGCTAACAAATGGTGGAAAGGGAGATCTTAGCTTATGCTAGGGTCTCTCTTTGCTTTGTCGACTCCAATCATCAAAATAGGGATTTCCCTGCTAGAACAAGGGAGCTTCCCTATTACAAGAGTGAACCGGAGTCGTTACAATACGAGGTAGCGGGATGCGAGATCATGGAGTTCGATGGAAGACAGTCATAGAAGGAACACCATCGCATCAGATGTCAATCACCGTTTACGATTCGATACAGCCTATATATCGATTATAGATAACTTTGTGAAAAGGATCACTGAAAAAGGATAGGGATCTAGCTCGGGGCGGCTTTGCTGCTTGTCCCCATAAGGAGGGTGGATGCATGAATAAGGAATCTCGCTACGCCAAACAAATGCAATTTGAACCCATTGGAAGAGAGGGACAGCAGCGCCTCATGCAGTCGCGAGTTGCCATTATCGGCTGTGGCGCCCTTGGGTCTGCAGCTGCAGAGCTTCTCGTTCGCGCAGGGGTTGGAACGATTCATCTTGCTGACCGGGACTATGTGGAGATGTCGAATCTTCATCGCCAGCAGCTCTTTACCGAGGCTGACGCTGAAGTGATGAATCCCAAGGTTGTCGCTGCTTATGATCGCTTAAAAGCGATCCGCTCTGATGTTGAGGTCATGACTTATGCGGAGCATGTAGACGCCATGCTTATGGAGCAGCTTGCCGCGCAGTGCGATCTTATTATAGACGCCACCGACAACTTTGAAACGAGGCTTCTGATCAATGATGCAGCCTATCGGAAGGGCGTGCCATGGATCTATGGCGCTTGCGTTGGAAGCACAGGCCGTGTATATCCATTTCTGCCTGATGACAAGGAAGCGCCCTGCTTCCGATGCCTGCTGCCAACGCTGCCCTCCGTCAATGCGACGTGCGAAAATGCGGGCATTATTGCGCCGGCTGTTCAAATTACCGCATCCTATCAATGCAGCGAGGCCTTGAAGTGGCTAACCGGAGAGCGCAAGGCAATGAGAAGGAAAATGCTGCATTTCGATGTGTGGAATTCAGGTCAGATGGAGATAGGCATTCTCAGAATGAAGAATGGACAATGCATGACGTGCGGAGAAGTTCCATCCTTTCCTTCACTTTCCAGGGACCAAGCCGACAAGTCCGCAGTCTTATGCGGTCGTAATGCGGTTCAGCTGATGCCTGGGGCGGGGCGAAAGATTACGCTTGAAGAAGCGGAGAAGCTTGCTCAGAAGCTCAAGCTTAAGCATAAACGAACGCCATACTTTATGGAGCTGCACTATGAGGGCAATCGATGGATGCTGTTCGAGCAAGGACGATTGATTATACACGGCATTCAAGATATGGAAGAAGGCCGAAGAGCATTTCATCGGCTATTTGGGTAGAAGCATGGTGCTGTCATGGATTCAACAGCACCACTTCAGACTGATCGTTTAAGGACTCCAGCACGCAGCTAGGGCGACTTCAGCCGACTGTATTTAGCTCGGTAGATTCAGGCTTTTCACAATAAGGACAGAATTAGCAGGGCAGATCCTTGCGGTCATAGTCTCCATTTTTTCCGCCTGACTTGTGCATGAGCATGGTAGGCCCGATCACCATCTCTTTGCCGGCTGCCTTGCACATATCATAGATGGTCAAGGCTGCAACGGAGGCTGCGGTCAGCGCTTCCATCTCAACGCCTGTTCGCCCCGTCGTTTTGACCTCGGCTTCAATGCCGACTTCGTAATGGGCGCGTTCGAGATCAATCATCCATTCAAAACGAATATTAACACCTGTTAAGGCAATCGGATGGCACATCGGGATCATCGTCGAGGTTCCCTTCGCGGCCATAATGCCGGCCACTTGGGCAACGGCGAATACATCACCTTTTTTATTCGTGCCGCTTTCGATCTGCTTGTAAATCGATTCATTCACGGTGATGGAGGATTTGGCGATGGCGGTTCTTGTCGTTTCCTGCTTGTCGGATACGTCCACCATCTTCGCTCTGCCTTGCTCGTTAAAGTGAGTTAATTCAGACATGGCTCACACTCCTTGCTGTTCATGTCCCATAGTATATCACGGAAGAAGAAGGGAGACACAACCGATGAAACTTAATCGCACACCGATCTCTGTATCTGAAGCGATGAACAAGATTATGGATCGAGTCACGGTGATGGAGCAAGAGTCCGTTCCCATCCACGACGCTCAGAATCGCATATTGGCAGAGCCGATACACGCGAGTCATGATGTGCCATTGTTCGATCGCGCTGCTTTTGATGGCTACGCTGTTCGATCCCTTGATACGGAAGGCGCTTCCGGAGAACAGCGCCGCACGTTTCGCATCGTTGGCCAGGTTGGTGCTGGCCAGGTGTGGGAGGGCAGCCTGCATGCAGGCGAAGCGGTACGCATTATGACCGGGGCTAAGCTCCCCGCTGACGCAGATGCGGTGGTCATGCTTGAACAAGCCGTGGAGCATGACGGCGCATTTAAGATTCGTAAACCATTTGAGCAGCATGAACATGTTTCTTTGCAAGGGGAAGAAGTAAAGGAAGGCGGGCTGCTGCTTAAGCCCGGCACGTTCATTCATCCAGGGGTAATCGCAGTGCTTGCGACGTTTGGCGTTTCAGAGGTGAAGGTGGCAAGACGCCCTTTAGTCGGCATTCTATGCACGGGCACAGAACTGCTTCAAGTCGATGAGGAGCTTGTTCCAGGCAAGATTCGAAACAGCAACGGTCCGATGATCACGGCTCAGCTTGCGCGTCTTGGCATTCCAAGCCGTTACTATGGCATGGTTGCGGATAATCTTGAGTGTTGTCTAGGCAGTGTCACGCAGGCTTTGGAAGAGTGCGACCTCGTGATCACGACAGGCGGTGTCTCGGTGGGCGATTATGATTATTTACCTGAGATCTATCATGAACTTGGGGCTGAGGTATTGTTCAATAAGGTGGCAATGAGACCAGGCAGTGTGACGACAGCTTCCATCTTGGGTCAAAAGCTGCTCTTTGGCTTGTCTGGCAACCCATCAGCTTGCTTCACTGGATTCGAACTGTTTGCGCGCCCAGCGCTGTTGAAGATGATGGGAGCTGAAAAACCATTCCTTCCATATGCCAAAGCATATCTTGAAGAAGACTTCCCGAAGCCGAATCCGTTCATGCGCTTCGTGCGCGCTGTCTATGAGTCGACACCGATTGGGGCGAAGGTTAGACCGGCGGGCTTTAACAAGTCCAACGCCGTTACCTCGATTGCGAACGCGAATGCGATCCTCATCCTGCCGGGAGGAACGCGTGGATACACAGCAGGCAGAGAAGTGGACGTGCTGCTTCTTGGTGCTGAAGAGGGGGTTAACCGATGGATGCTATAAAGGTACTGCAAGTTGTTGGCTATAAAGACAGCGGCAAGACGACCTTGATAGAAAAGTGGATAGAAGGCCTATCGAAGGCCAACTATCTTGCATCTGTTGTAAAGCATCACGGTCATGGCAGTCCTCTTGCGCTCCCCCCAGCGAATACGGACAGCACACGACACTTCCATGCCGGAGCGCTAAGCTCGATAGCGGCTGGAGGAGGCAGCATGGTGTTGCAAATGAGAGGAGAGCCGACTTTTACTCGTTTGCTCCAGCTCGCCTCCCTTTCGGAGCCCGATATTATTTTCGTGGAAGGCTACAAACAAGAAGACGAGCCGAAGGTAGTTATAGTAAGATGGCTAGAGGAATGGGACACGCTGAGGAAGCTCGACAACATACAATTGGTTCTGACTTATGACCAAGTGGAGATTCCGGAGCGGCATATTCAAGTCATCCTACTGAATGATGAAGCGTCCATTCAAGAATGGATTATTGCATATATAAAGGGTGAAGCAGATGAAGCAGTATGAGATCGTCGAGCATCCGATTGATACGGATGCTTATGTGAAGCAGGTGCTGCATCCAGGAGCGGGTGCCGTCACGGTATTTACCGGACATGTTAGAGAATGGACCCATGGCATCCGTACATTATACTTGGCTTATGAAGCCTATGTACCGATGGCGGAGAAGAAGCTGAAGCAGATTGGCGAAGAGATTGAGAGCCGCTGGCCAGGAACGCGAACTGCGATTGCCCATCGGATCGGGGAACTGCAAATTAGCGATATTGCGGTCGTGATCGCCGTATCCTCACCGCACCGCAAGGCAGCCTATGAAGCGAACGAATATGCGATAGAACGAATAAAGGAAATGGTACCGATCTGGAAAAAGGAGATTTGGGAAAACGGAGAGGAATGGGTCGGAACCCAGCATAAAAAGCCGTCAGGAGGAGAGCAATGATACGCATTTATTATTTTGCCGCTCTAAAAGATGTTGTCGGCATGTCAGAGGAGAAGCTGGAGCTAGAAGATTGTACAGTCCATGCGTTGAAGGAGCATCTGGTGAAGCGCTATCCGGCACTTGCAGCCGCTACTTACTTTGTAGCCGTCAATGAAGAGTATGCAACAGAAGATGATCAGATTCATTCCGGGGATGTCGTCGCGCTTATTCCTCCTGTCAGCGGAGGATAATCAATGTGGACGGAATCATAGGAATTGTACTCGCTGGCGGGATGTCGAGCCGCTTTGGCTCCCCAAAGGCACTAGCCAAGCTTCAAGGAAAGCTCTATTATGAGCTTGCTTGTGAAGCCATGTCAGCGATCGCAGAACGCATCGTCATCGTAAGCAGACCTGAGTTCCGTTCACAGCTTCAAGGGAATGCCGATGTGATCGAGGATGATCCTGACTTTGCTGGCTGCGGGCCGCTTGCAGGGATCTATTCCGTCATGGAGCGATACCCTGCACAGCTGTATGCGGTTCTACCCTGCGACATGCCTTATCTGACCGGTGACGTGCTTGAAGCATTAGCAGCTTCGTATAAAGGAGAGGATGTCCTTGCAGTCTCATTTGCAGGTAAGGATCATCCTTTGGTCGGACTGTATGCATCTACGATGATGGAGCCGATACAGACGGCTTTGAAGCAGGAGAGATATGCGGTCATGAAGCTGCTCCAGACCGTGAATACCAGATTCGTTAAGGGCGAGGAGATCCTACCCGATCAAGAACAGGGAATGTGGACATTTAAAAATATAAACGTTCCGTTGGAATAGACGGTGGGTTCGTTTACATTCAAAGAAAGGAAGCGTGGGCTTATGACAGCAGGATGGATGTATGATCAATGGCAGCGCCCCATGCGCGATCTTCGTATCTCAGTTACGGATCGCTGTAATTTTCGATGCACCTATTGCATGCCGAAGGAGATCTTTGGCGATGACTATGCCTTCCTGCCAAAGCATAAGCTGCTCACTTTTGAAGAGATCACAAGAGTGGCAAGGCTTTGTGCTTCCATGGGCGTGAAGAAGATTCGTCTCACAGGCGGTGAACCGCTGCTGCGTCCACACTTGGACGAATTGGTTCGCATGCTTCTTCAGATTGAAGGCATCGAGGATATCGGCCTTACAACGAATGGACTTCTTTTACGATCACAAGGCGAAGCTTTATATGAAGCGGGGCTTCGAAGAATAAATGTAAGCCTGGATGCTCTCGATCCTGATCGTTTTGCCAAACTGAACGGCAGAGGAATCACTCCAGATGTGATCTTGTCCAATATCGAGTGGGCACAGTCGCTTGGATTTAAGATCAAGGTAAATATGGTTGTACAAAAGCATGTCAATGAAGATGACATCCTGCCTATGGCCGCACATTTGAAAGAGAAGGGCATTACACTGTGCTTTATCGAATTTATGGATGTAGGCAATGACAATGGCTGGAGTATGGAAAAAGTCATTACTAAGCGTGAGCTTTATGAGATGCTAAACACGGTATATGAGCTTGAGCCTGTAGATGCAGACTACTTTGGCGAAGTGTCGAAACGCTATCGCTATAAAGGCAGTCATACGGAAGTTGGCTTTATTAGTTCCGTGTCGGAAACCTTCTGCTCGTCATGCACCAGAGCTCGTTTATCCTGCGATGGGAGCCTGTACACCTGTTTGTTTGCTTCGGAAGGGCATGATTTGAAGGAAATGCTTCGCGGCGATGCTGGCGATCAAGAACTGCTCGAAGCCATTCGAGCGATATGGGAGAAGCGAACGGATCGATACTCGGATGAACGGTCACTACTTACGCAATCCCGCAAAAAGATCAATATGTCCTATATCGGAGGGTAGATATGACAGTTGTTAAGAAAAGTCTTTATCTCCTCTCACAAGAAGAAGCCTCCAAGCTGACAAGAATCTGAACCACATGATTCCGTGTCAAGCCGGAGGCTTCATTTGTCATTTCCTACAAAGGCGGTTAAGACGCTGTTACTTTAGGAGCCAAAGAGCTGGTGTCGTAGCAGGTTCCCAGCCTACAAGCGACGTATGCGCCTGGCGGCACTCATACGTGTTGCCGTTATAAGTGACCTTTGTTCCAGCAGCATAGGATACGCCTGGTGCCCAAGCAGCAATAGCAGGAGGAGCAGCCGTTGTCGCATTCACAGCGCTGCTTGCTGCGGACACATTGCCAGCGGCGTCAACTGCTTTAACCGTGAACGTATAGGAAGTGCTGGCTGTAAGTCCTGTTACATTGTATTCCAGCGTGCTTCCAGATACCGTTGCAACAAGCGTGCTGCCGCGGAAGATCTGATAGCCAGTAACCCCAACGTTGTCAGTGGATGCGCTCCACATCAGGTTCACGCTAGTGGAAGTAGGCGTGCCCATGACATGAAGACCTGTAGGAGCAGAAGGCGCCTCCGTATCCACGACAGGAACAGGTGTATTGACGACAACTGCATTGCTGTTAGGAGATGTGTTGCCTGCTGCATCAACAGCACGAACCGTAAAGGTATAAGAAGTATTACCGGTTAAACCTGTAGCCGTATAATTAAGCGTCGATCCGCTAACGGAAGCGATTTCTGTGCCATTTCTGTACACCTTGTAGCCTGTTACCCCGACATTGTCCGTTGCAGCGTTCCATGAGAGAGCTGCTGTTGTAGACGTGACGTTGGAGCTTGCAAGACCTGTAGGAGCTGTTGGTGCTTGGTTATCAACAGGATTGCTGCCTCCGAAGTTAACATCAATCACATTGTAGAAGGCATTTGCGGTATCCGCGATTTCCCATACAGCAAGAATGACATGGTAGCCAGTACGAGCAGGAACGTTACAGTTGTCAGAATACGAGAATGGAGGACGTTTTCCGTTGTAGTCGACGGAACAGAATGGAGTAAGATCGAAGGAGTCGCGAGTCAATGCTGCATTAGGATTCCAATTCGGCTTCGTAATATAGTACTTCCAGCTAGTTGTTGCATGAGCGGCAGTCAGTGTCCAGTGGAATGTAATCGGTCCGCTTGAAATGTTTACTTTGGACCAGCGAGTAGCGGATTGCTCATCAAGCTTAGGGAAAATACCGCCTGCACTTGCAATTTTGCCGTCTGCAGGACCGGCTTGCGGGAATCCTTTTGGAGCTTCCAAGCTTTGCGGTTCGTAAATAATCGCGCCGCAATCAGAGTTGGCGCCTGTTTTACACAAATAAGCGCGGCTTCCAGGGGAGTCAATATAGCCATGGGCAAGTGCTTTGTCGGCGAACAAGAACATACAGAACATTGTGATGAGCGTTACGCCACTTGCTAAGAGCAGCTTGGTCAACCAAGGATGTTGCAAACGCAGTTCATACATAATCACAGCCTCCTTTGATTTTGGGAATCGGGTTCCCGGCTTCAAACATGACTAGCAGAGATCCAAAAGTCAGGCAAGCTCCTTTCCTCGAGAGAAATGAACAGTAAATAAGATTTACTGCTTCGAGAGACTAACTCTACCCTACGCTCCTTTCTATAAGATATTTATATAAACTCATAAAGAGCTTATATACGAAAAAGGAAGACGACAACATACAGAAGGTATCGCAGGTGGTGAGTTGAGAACTTAGGCGGCTTTTGCGTGCTAGCTCTTGTAGAGGACGTTGAGGAGAGATGAAAGAGTATTGAACTTGACTCTATCATATATGAAAATGTGAAAGTTATGTGAACGAAATATTTTTTCGCACATTGCGCGGATAATAGTTTTGCTTTATTAGAGCGTTTATCATTTCTTACTACGAGTCACGGATAAGCGCTTTTCTTTGATGAGTAAGGTAAAGGCTTTAATTTTTGTGAAGAAGGGAAGCACTAACCTCAATAATCTAACTCCCATCCAACATGCCTCCAAATCAAGATATCATTCCTTTTTAGAAACGACATGTACACATCATTCCTCATCAAAAATAGTTCATGGCTCATAAAGAGTATGCAGCTAAGGAAGGGACGATTACCTAGGATTCACGATAGCTATTGCTTCGTCATTGTTCAAGTGCCTTTTGGAAATTGGAACGACGTTCCGTTCCGCCAAACTCAATATATGCAGCCCATGCTTGTCCTCATTCAATCGAACATCAAAAGAAAAACAAGCTAAGTGCTGGTTAGAGCACTTAGCTTTTTTCGATCATGATGGAGCAAAAAGGTGAGGGTCTGAACTTGTCAACTTGAGGGAGAGGGTCGCTTAATCGGAATAGGCTCTAGCCGCAAAGCTCTCTGGACCTATGCGAGTAAGCTTAGCATGCTTGCTGTGCTCTGGAGAGGAGACGAAGGCTTGATAAATGATAAAGTCTGTATTAGGCGGGAGATAGTCAACACCATTTGAGGAGATGGGAGCTCGATATACTGTATGGTTTCCTTTTGTGCTTGGTGCTGGGATGGATTGTTCCGTTTGAAATACAAGTACAGCATCTGCTCCTTCTCCGCGATATACGCTAATCAATACGGAAGCGGAGCGAACAAAGCTGTATTGCAGCGTATAGTTGAACTCAACGCGAAGGTTTGGACCTGCGCTGCTTGTGTCAAGACCAAGCGTAGCGAACATTTCGGGTGTGCTCGTAATTGGAATATCCAGTACACCTAATTCATTTTCAGCTTGTGATACCTGCTCATCCACTAATTTGGCCATAGGGGGATCATCCTCCTTTCTTAATAATGGCAGTATATGAACTTACAAGTAATTAGCCTGTATATCAGGCTATACGGGCGCAAAGTTACACGAATGCCCTAATTAGGTTGTGGAATAAAGTTGTGGAATAAATAGGAATCGTGTATGGATTGTAAATGTGATTCAGATCATAGTTCTCATGGGTACTTATTCGTAAACTAAAAATCAAGTAAGTACTTGCTTGATTAAAGAGAGGAGGATGAGCATGAAACTGACAACGAGGGACAAAATAATGTCAGCTGCTCTTGAACATATGGCGCTTCACGGTTTTAAGGGAACGACTACGAAGTGCATTGCCAAACAGGCTTCAGTGAATGAAGCAACCATATTTAAGCATTTTAAGGGGAAAGATGAACTGATTCATGAGGCGCTTGAACAGCAGATGAACCTGGTCAAGACAGAGGTCGATACCTTTTTTCACACCGATCATGAGAATATTCAGGAGCTGCTGTTAGCGAAGATTGATTTCATTAATCATATTTACGAAAGCCATAAAGACTTTTTCTTAGTGACCATTAAAGAACAAGGCAGCAAAGAGCTCGAATTCATGTATCCGTCGATATTCGAATATATCACGGAGGAGTTGGAGAAAGAGCTTGCAAAGATGGCGGATGACTCGATCTCAGAGGAAGAGCTTCAGGCCATCGCGATGATTGCGAACAGCGTGCTTCTGACCATCATTTTGGAAAAAATGAAAGCCGAGTGCTACGGACATCCAATCCGATTGGATATTAAGAAGGAACTGCTCGTTGAGATGTTGATTCGACTTTGGGGACAATAGAAATCATTAAAGAGAGGTGCATTTGATGAAATGGATGGAGAGAACACTGGAGGATATCTTTAAGGCGCTTAAGACAAATAGAGAGAATGGCCTTAGCAGTAAGCAGGCGGCAGAGGTGCTGCAGCAGAAGGGTTACAATGAGTTCGAAGAAGAGAAAAAGGAGAGCATTGGAGCCAAGCTTCTGCATCAATTGTCTGAGGTAACAACCATCATCTTGTTGGCAGCCGCGTTGATTTCGACGTATCTTGCGATCACAGAAGGACACGGCTTTGCAGAACCGCTCGTCATCATCGCCATTGTAGCCTTGAACGCTGTGCTCGGAATAAGACAAGAGCTTAGTGCAGAGAAGGCGCTCGATGCGCTTAAAAATATGAATACGCCAGCGGCAAAGGTTGTGCGAGATGGAATTCTGCAGCCGATCACCTCGAAGGAGCTTGTACCTGGCGATATTATCGTGGTAGAGGCAGGAGATATGATACCTGCAGATGCCCGTCTTATAGAGAGTTCCAATCTGCTCGTTGAGGAGTCAGCCTTGACGGGTGAGAGTGTTCCATCCGAGAAAAATGCACAGGCAGAAGTAAAAGAGTCCGATCCGCTTGGAGATCGCGTCAATATGCTCTTCTCCGGCTGCTTGGTTACGAATGGCCGCGGCAGAGCGGTAGTCGTTGCAACAGGGATGGAGACAGAGATGGGGAAGATTGCCTCACTTCTCAACAACACGAAAAAATCAAAGACACCGCTTCAGCAGCGACTGATCGAGCTTGGCAAGAAGCTGAGCGTCGTAGCGGTCGTATCTGGTGCCATCATCTTTGGCATTGGTCTTCTCCATGGAGAGACGATGATGGAGATGCTGATGACGGCGGTATCCTTGGCTGTAGCAGCTGTTCCTGAGACCCTGCCGGTTATTGTAACCGTTACGCTGGCGTTTGGGATTCAAAACATGGTTCGCAAGAATGCGATCATCCGCCGCATTCCAGCGGTCGAGGCGTTAGGCAGCGCGTCTGTTATCTGCTCGGACAAGACGGGTACGCTGACGCAGAACCAGATGACAATTAAGCAGGTTTGGGCAGTGTCTCAAGAGCCGAAGGCAGAAACAGAAGTCTTTAATGATAAAGAAACAGAGCTCATCACCATGTTCAGTTTGGCGAGCAATGCATCGATCGAGCTTAATAATGGTGAAGAAACCATCATAGGGGATCCAACGGAGACCGCAATTATTCGCTTGCTTCAGCAAAAAGGATTTAAGAAGTCTGAGCTCGAGGCGCAGTATCCTCGCGTACATGAGCTTCCCTTCGATTCCTCACGCAAGCTGATGACGACGGTTCATCGCACAGAGGACGGATATCTCTCCATCACGAAGGGCGCCTTTGACCGCATTCCGCTAGACCCTCATGCATCTTGCACAAATGAGCATCAGGAGCGGGCAAATGAGGTGCACGACCAGTTTGCTGAGCAGGCACTGCGAGTTCTAGCTCTAGGCTACAAGCATTATGAGGAGCTTCCAGAGCAGCTGGATGCAGCGGAGCTGGAGCAGGGCCTTCGCTTTGCAGGATTGGTCGGGATGATCGATCCTCCGCGTCTGGAGAGCAAGGCTGCGGTACAGGCCGCAAAGGATGCGGGCATCAAGACGGTCATGATTACAGGTGACCATATGGCGACAGCATCAGCTATTGCACGCGAGATCGGCATTCTGGAAGAAGGGGACCTTGCCATCTCAGGTGCTGAGCTTGAGCGCATGTCTGATGAGGAGTTAAAGCAAAAGGTACGTCAAATCTCGGTATATGGCCGCGTCTCCCCCGAGGATAAGATCCGCATTGTTCAAGCGTGGCAGGCAAACGGCGAGGTTGTCGCCATGACAGGTGACGGCGTCAATGATGCCCCAGCCTTGAAAGCGGCGGATGTCGGTACGGCCATGGGCATCACCGGAACCGATGTTGCAAAGAGTGCTTCCGATATGGTGCTTACAGATGATAACTTTGCAACGATTGTAGATGCGGTAGCAGAAGGCAGACGTGTATACGAGAATATTCGCAAGACGCTTTACTTCTTGCTCAGCTGTAACTTTTCTGAGATTATGATCATGATTATTGCGGTAGCGCTCGGCTGGGGACTTCCGGTTATTGCGATACAGTTGCTCTTGATCAACGTTGTTGCGGATGGTATTCCGGGCTTCTGCTTGAGCCGTGAGGAGATGGAGCCGGATGCGATGCGGCAGAAGCCGATTCCTAAGAACGCAGGCATCTTCTCTAACGGATTAGGCAAGAAGATTGCATTCCAAGCTGCTTTGTACACCGTATTGACCTTGCTTGGCTTCTATGTAGGTAAGTTTGTTCATATCTCCGATAGCGTCATGGCTTCTCATGAAGTTGGACAAACGATGGCTTTTGTTATCCTGGGCTGGTCCTCAGTTGTTCATATCTTCAACGTTAGAAGCAACACGCAATCGATCTTTACGATTGGCTTTATGTCCAATCGCCCGTTGTTCTGGTGTGCAATGCTTTCCATCGGAATCGTGTTCGCCATTGCCATTATTCCGGTCTTCATGGAGATCTTCCAGTTGGTCTCCCTTAGCTTCACGCACTGGACAATTGTTACGATTCTTTCCATCGTACCGCTTATCGTGGTGGAGTTTGCAAAGCTTCGCACACGCCAGAAGCTAAGAGCAGAAGGCCAAATGAGCTAATCCAAGCGATGGGTTAAAAATTGATTAGACATGGCCGCTTCTCGAATACTGTTCTCGGGAGCGGTCTTGTTGCGTATAAGGTCATCTAAAGATATAGGGGCAAACAAGATAAAGATATCGTTAAGTGCAATCACGATGCATAAGGAATATTAGGATGAACACACTAACGTTATCCTTCTAAAAGGGAAGGGGAGAAGGCGCGAGGCCAGAACCTGCGCCAATCCTGAAATGCCGTGTTACTCCTCTGCGAGTTCTCGGAACGATTTCACTTTACCGTGAGGATGCGGAGTCTGCTTGCGGATTTTGTTTGCATTTTCACGACGATTTTTCGGAATAGACATGAGTCATTCCCCCTTTGGCATTTTGCTTCGGGCGCGTTTTAATTTGGCCATCAACCGCGCTTCGAAGTGGTTTTAGGATAGGCTATGATCGCTTCGCCTATCCGTGTATAAGTTTGGAGTTTCATTTTGAAATATCTATTCATTTTTTTGAGCATCGAAAGATGCTTTTTCATTTGGAATGCTATATAATGAACCCGTGTTCACGCGTCTATATGATGCGTAAACGGCATGAACCGATCATGCGCCCTTCACGAGAGGAGAGGATATGATGGAGTACATAGCGAACCCAAAGCGTTACGAGACGATGGTTTACAATCGTTGTGGACAATCGGGCTTGAAGCTTCCCGCCATTACGCTTGGTCTATGGCACAACTTTGGAGGTGTGGATCCATATGAGAATGGCCGCGCCATGGTGCACCGTGCGTTCGATCTAGGGATTACGCACTTCGATCTTGCGAATAACTATGGTCCTCCACCAGGATCAGCCGAAGAGATGTTTGGGAAGGTACTGGCAACTGATTTCCGGCCATATCGAGATCAGCTCGTGATCTCTACGAAGGCTGGATACTACATGTGGGAAGGTCCATATGGGGAATGGGGCTCGAAGAAGTATTTGGTCTCAAGCCTTGATCAAAGCTTGAAGCGCATGGGCCTTGATTACGTCGATATTTTCTATCATCATCGTCCAGATCCAGAAACTCCGCTTGAAGAAACGATGGACGCACTTGCACATATTGTTCGTTCTGGAAAAGCACTCTATGTTGGGGTGTCCAATTATAATGCGGAACAAACCGCACAAGCTGCACAGATTCTTAAAAATATGGGCGTTCGCATGCTCATTCATCAACCTTCGTACTCGATGCTGAACCGTTGGGTGGAGCGAGATGGCCTGCTGGATGTGCTTGAGGAGCATGGCGCTGGATGTATTGCGTTTTCACCGTTGCAGCAGGGCTTGTTGACCGGCCGCTATTTGAACGGTATTCCTGAGGATTCAAGAGCACATAAAGTAACGGGATTCCTGCAGACGAAGGATGTAAATGAAGAAACGCTGCATAAGGTACGGCAGCTTTATACGATTGCCCAACGTCGAGGCCAGTCCTTATCTCAATTGGCACTTGCTTGGGTGCTGCGCAAAGGACGTGTTACATCTGCATTGATCGGGGCAAGTCGTGTCAGCCAAATCGAGGAGAATGTAAAGGCAATTGACAATCTCCGATTCGATGAAGAAGAGCTGCAGGAGATAGATCAGATTCTAAATGCTTAACTTTCAGAACCTGTGAAGCATCATTCAGATGCCCACAGGTTTTTTACATGATTTCATGGCTGCTTAACTGTCTTTGGTATTCGGATGGGTTTGCAGGAATATTACATTTGCACTAACGTTTTGTACTTTTTGGCAAAGTCCTTTTGGTTTACTATAATACAAGATGGAAGAAACTAAAACCTGATGAGAAATGGGGTTTATCAATGAGCATTTTGGAAAGACAGTTGGACCGAGCACAATTAGATGCAGAGAAAATGACGCCTCGTCAGGAAAGACAGCAAGGCTGCATTCCGATGTGGGTTGCAGATATGGATTTCCCTGCCGCTGAGCCGATTCGTGCTGCATTGCTAAAACGGATGGAGCAGCCGACCTATGGCTATACGGGCAAAACAAATCGTTATTATGATGCTGTTACCGGCTGGATGAAGCGTCGTCATGGCTGGGATACGAAGGCGGAATGGATCACAACAACGCCTGGTGTCGTTACGGCAATGGGTTTTGCTGTACGTTCGGTTATTCAGCCGGGAGAAAAGGTGGTGTATCAGCCTCCTGTCTATCCTCCATTCAAGCGCATGATTGAAAAGAACGGGGGCATTGCTGTTCCAAGCCCATTGAAGCTTCAGGATGGAGCATTCCATATGGACATGAAGGATCTTGAAGCGAAACTCAGTGATCCTGAGGTAAAGCTGTTCTTCTTATGCAATCCTCATAATCCTGTAGGGCGTGTATGGACGCGTCAGGAGCTGACTCAGATCGGCGAGCTTTGCCTCAAGCATGGCGTCACGATCTTCTCTGATGATATTCATCACGATCTTGTTCTTAGCGGACATGCCTATACACCGATTGCATCACTATCACCCGCTATTTCCAATATTACGATTACCGCTACTTCGCCTTCAAAAACGTTTAGCATTCCTGGCTTTAAGATGGGGAACATCTTCATCGAATCAAAAGAGCTAAGAGGCAAATTCCGCACCATTGTGGAAAATACGGGCGTATCCGATCTAGATATCGGCGCGATTGAGGCGACGATTGCAGCTTACAACGACAGCGAAGCCTGGTTTGACGAGGTACTGCAATATATTGAAGACAATAACAAGCTTGTCGACTCGTTTATTGCGGAGCGGCTTCCTGAACTAAAGACCTTTGCTTTGGAAGGCACCTATTTGAAGTGGATTGATTGCCGCTCCTTGAATATGGACGGAAGGGCTCTTGAGAGCTTTATGCTGGAGCAGGCTAAGATCTGGTTTAGTGAGGGCTACACCTTTGGAGAAGAAGGTGCGGGCTTTGAGCGCATGAACCTAGGAACCCAGCGTAACAATGTCGAAGAAACCTTGGCGCGTTTGGAACAAGCTCTCCAAGCGAGAGCGTAATTGGCTGCATGACCTGACTCTATCCCGGGCAAGTTATACTCGGGAGGTGAAGTCTTATGGCAGGCCGTAACAATCGTCCGAAGAACCGTGGACCGGCAAGCTCTCCATCCAGCCTTGAGCAGTTTGGAGACAATGCTTCTCCAAGTCCTAGAGGAAAGGCTCATCGACAAGCAAACGATCGAGCATAAGGTTGAATCTAGCAATCTAATTCTATCCTTCTATAACTGAATCATGGCCTTTTATCCAAGGGAAGCGGTGCATGCCGCTTCTTTCTTTTGTGCCTTTGTTGATGGGGGCGAGGATGAAGTATAATGAAAGAATAGAAGAGACGAGCGTCTTTCGTCATTCCCTATTCAACATATAGACAAGGAGAGCATCATGAAGAAATGGTTTTGGATCGCCTTTATCCTTATTATCGCAGGTATCGGTATTTTCTTGTATGCAACTACGCCTGAGAAGTATACGATCAACGATTCCATGACTGATATTGAGGCGGTAATGGAAGAACGTCTTGAAACTCCGATTGAGATTCGAGAGCATGTGAAGAGCGGTGATCGTTTGTTTGTATTATTCGAAACGGACAAGACGCTTGGCATGGGTGAATTTAGCCAGGGGAAAAACGGAAAGTATGCAGTAGAAGTTATAGGGCACGGCAGCAAGCCAATCCGACAATCGATTATTGAGACGAATGAAGGACTATACTTAATGATCGCAGGCAAAAATGAGAACAAGCTTGCGCGAATGGATGCGAAGATTGAGCATCTTAATTACGATATTTCGATTGATGCCAATAAGCCGTATTTTCTAACGCTAACTCCGATCAATGGCACGCAGCGTGCAGAAGCAACGAGCTTAAGCTTCTATGACGAGAACGGCAAAGCGATCGATTTGAAGTATTAAGCAAGATAATGTATACAGATGAACACTAGAGCACTCTAGAAGAGGGTGTTCTTTTTGTTATTTCAATTTTGAATCATCGTCATAAAAATTACATGAATGCGCAACGCTTCGCTTCCTTTTTTTGTATAAGATGATAGAGAGTCATAACTAGGGGAGGCGCTAATCGTATATGATATCTAATCGAGATAAGGAAACGAAAGCTGGCGATTCGTCGGATGCGCGCACCGAGGCTTCCAAGCAAACCTATTATAGTGCGAGACATCACGAAAAGGCCATGGATAGCATTGTCGATGAATTTGCCAAAAAGGGTGGGTTCGATGATCTTCCGGGGAAGGGTAAGCCGCTAAAGCTTCAGGAGGGAGACGTCCTGGGCCACGTCATGAAGGAAGCCAATGTATTGCCTCCTTGGCTAGAGCTTCGAAAAGAAATCGTCAATGAAATGAGTCTGCTGCTTGCAAGGCAGCGAGAGGTGGGAGCTTCTATACATGAGCAGGAATTGGATGCGTTAAATGAGAAGATTCGCAAATTCAATCGGCATGTTCCAAGCTCGCTTTTGCAGAAGGGGCTGGTGTCAGCTTCAAACCTAGAACAGCAGTATGAGAAATGGCTATAGGAATAGGAATGAGGCTTTCTATTGGACCGACGGAATTTATGGGCTATGTAAAAACAAACCGCACTAGCTCTTATAGGCTAGTGCGGATACGGTAAGGAGACGAAGAAAAGATTAGCGGCGACCGCTGCGCTTCTTGCTTGTTTTCGCTTGCACTTTGCCGCGGCTTTTTGTTTTTGCACGAGCTTTGCCCTTGCCGCGTACGCCACAGCCACAATCTACATCTGTTTCGCTATAAACACAGACATGCTTTGGCACCGGAACGGTATGATGCTGATTGACGATATTAACCGGATGCACGATCGGCTGAGTGGCTGTGTGATAGAAGTTCTTGTAGACGGTTTGTGCAGGAGCAACAATTGGGTTAAGCTGGTCCGGCATGCCTGTTGCAGCGGGGCTCACCATGCTTGGCGCCATGTTAGGACCCATATTGCCTCCCATGCTGTAAGGGCTGATTGCGCTTGGGCCCATGTTGGCACCGCCTTTAGAAGCAGGGCTCACGCTTGATGGATACATTGCATTGCTTCCCATTGCCCCCATGCTACCCATGGATGTATTTGGCATATTGGAATTACGCTTCATGAATCACAACTCCTTTATTCGGGATTACTATACAGTACGCATCCTGCTCCTTGGCTGCTTGTTTATTAGTCTACTTTTCTTTCAAATATGGGATAATGCTCATGAAGCATACTAGAGTGCATTGGAGACAATTGAGATTCATAGAAGTGTCAAGAAATTGGCCTAGTTCCAAATATTCAAATTTCGATTTGTTCTTTTAGGATAAAAGAATTAAATCGCTTTAACTAAACAGGAAAAGATGTTCATATGAGCAAATAGGGACATAGAACTGCATCATCTATATTTTATCGGAATTGTCGAATAAATAACGAAAAATATCAGAAAATGCTGATCGTTTGTATGTCTTGGGTCATATGTTACATCGTTTAGCTTTAAACGTTTTATAAATGAATATATGAACATGCATGATAGATGTTTAGGTATCTTGCACCTTATCAGATTCTCTCAATATTCATTATGATGGAAAAAACTCCTACTCTTTCCCCTTACTGCAGAAGGAGAGGAAGAGGAGTTTAGGCGTCATATACGCTATATATGTTATAGGGAGGAAACGATAACAAATGAAATGGCGAGCACCTAACATGAAATGGCTGCAATCGACCAAGACGCTGGTTGCTTTTGGCGTCATGGCACTCGGAGCAGCGGGTACCCTGGCATTCGCGGATACCGCATCCGCACACGGCTACATAGAAGCGCCTGCAAGCCGTGCATATCTATGCAAATTGCAGCAAAATACAGGCTGTGGAGCAGTTCAGTATGAGCCGCAAAGCGTAGAGACAAAAGGCAACTTCCCAGATGCTGGTCCAGCAGACGGCAAGCTTGCAAGTGGCGGCATCTTCCTAGAGCTTGACGAGCAAACGCCTACTCGCTGGAAGAAAGTTGATATGAACACCGGCAAAAATACGTTTACTTGGTATTTGACTGCGCCACACAGCACGAAAGAATGGAAGTACTATATTACGAAAAAAGATTGGGATCCAAATCAGCCGCTGAAGCGCTCTGATCTTGAGCTGATCGCGAAGTTTGAAGATGGCGGCAAGAAGCCAGCCAACCGCACATCCCATGACATTACAATCCCAGCTGACCGTACGGGCTATCATGTACTGCTTGGCGTATGGGAAATTGCTGATACTGGCAATGCCTTCTATCAAGTTGTAGACCTTAACCTCCGCAATGGTGGACAAGTTCAGCCACCTTCTGTACCGACTCAACTCCTTTCTCCATCCCAAACGGATAAGAGCATTACCCTAAGCTGGTTGCCTTCTTCCGCATCCCAAGGAATCAAGCATTATGAAATCAACCGCAATGGAAGCAAGGTAGGCACTTCGACGACTCCTACGTACACAGACAATGGCCTTCTGCCATCTACTGCGTATACGTACACGGTTGTTGCTGTAGATCAAGCAGGCAATCGTTCTCAAGCAAGTGCACCGCTTAGCGTGTCAACGAAGGCAACTGTAGCGGACAATGAAGCGCCATCTGTGCCGACAGATGTAGTAGGCCATCCGATGGAGAAGAGCATTCATTTAATGTGGAAAGCATCCACCGACAATGTTGGTGTTGTGAAATATGATATTTACCGTAACAATCAGCTCGTAGGTTCTTCCGCTACGAACTCCTATATGGATGAAGGTCTGACTCCTGCAACAAGCTACAGCTATACCATTGTAGCAGTGGATGGAGCAGGCAATCGTTCCGCGAAAAGCAGCGCAGTGAGCGTAAAGACGAAGGAAGAAGAGGCGCCAAGCGAATATCCAGCTTGGGATAGCAGCAAAGTGTACACATTGGGCAATCGTGTTGTATACGGCGGCTTGGTTTATGAAGCAAAATGGTGGACACAGGGCAACCAGCCAAACAAGTCTGATGCTTGGAAGCTTGTAAGCGAAGTAACGTTAGATTGGACTAGCGACAGCGTCTACGTTAGCGGCGATGTCGTTACCTTTGAAGGGAAGAAGTATCAAGCGAAGTGGTGGACAAAAGGCGAGCAGCCTGGCGTGTCCAGCGTATGGATGCTTGTTTCTTAATTGAATCTCATGTTTGACGATTAAACCCCTAATCTTTTAGAAGCCCAGTGCCGTTTGGCGCTGGGCTTCCTTGTGCAGGAACGAGACTATATTAAGTGTGTAGAGTCCGTTACATGTGTTTCAGTGGAGTCAGCCTCATATGCTGCAAGCAGTGAGACCCTAGTTTGAGTTCTTCATGAGAAGCTATAGACAAAACATATATATTTTAATTTGGTATGTAGGGATATAGCTTATGGGCTTACAATAATAGAATAGAGACCTGAATTTACCGCAATTTTGAGGTGGTTTTACCTTGTAATAGCGCCTTGAACAGTGATCTCGGAGTTGTTTATGCATTACCACACAAGTTAATCAAGCTCATAGAATGGAGGACATAGTTCATGGCAATCATACAAAACATTGAAATGCTGATCCAAGAAGCGCAGCGCTCCAAGGTAAAGTATCTATTCTTCTGGGGACACACTCCCAAAGATCATACGATAGTCGATAAAGCCTGCTTCAGCCAATGGTATCCTGCTGCTTTTATAGAAGATAACATTACTTATCACACGGCAGAGCATTATATGATGGCAAAGAAGGCCGAGTTATTTCAGGATATCGCTATCCGCGATCAGATCGTAGAGCAATCCCATCCGAATCAAGCGAAGGCATTGGGACGCAAGGTGCGCTATTTTGATGAAAAAGTATGGGATGAGCATAAGTTTGCTATTGTTCAGCAAGGTAACCTGTTAAAGTTCAGTCAACATGCCCCGCTGATGGAGTATCTTCTTCAGACAGGAGATCGTATTCTCGTAGAAGCAAGTCCGTATGATAAAGTGTGGGGGATCGGGATGGCTCAGGATCATCCTCATGCGGAACAGCCCGCTCGTTGGCGTGGGGAGAATTTGTTAGGATTTGCATTGATGGCCGTAAGAGAGCAGTTGAGAAAGTCATCAATCTCATTGTTGTAGGAATAGGATAGAAGCTGCTGATTCTTAAATGACTCGGCAGCTTTTTATATGAGGCACACTATTTTTGATCCATATACGCATTGTGATAAAATTTAATTTAGCTTCACAGAAAGGGAGGCTGGAACGATGAACCCTATTCCAGATCATTTGGCGCCGAATCTTAACATTCTCTTTGTTGGCTACAACCCGAGTCTACGCTCTGGCGAGACAGGCCATCACTATGCCAACCCTAGAAATCGGTTCTGGACGATTCTGCATCGTGCAGATATCACACCTAGATTATTCCGTGCAGATGAAGATCAGGATTTGCTTGAATTGGGGTATGGCTTCACGAATATCGTAGCACGGCCAACTCGGACAGCAGCAGAGATCTCGGTAGCGGAATATGCGGAAGGAAGAGAGCTCTTGCGAGCCAAAGTGGAGAAGTATCGTCCTAAGGTGGTATGTTTCGTTGGAAAAGGCGTCTATGAAGCCTTTAGCGGCAAAAAGCAGGTGGAGTGGGGGTATCAAGCGGAGCCCATTGTTGAAGGGGTTCGAGCCTTTGTTGCACCATCCTCGAGCGGTCTCGTTCGGATGAAGCTGGAGGAGATTGTAGAAATTTTTAAAGGGATCCATGAAGCTTGATATGGAAGTGAAATCATTCTATTCCACAAAATAGAAATATGCTATGATAGTCGTAGTTTGCTGAGGGAGGGGAAAGTTTGGCGAAGTTTGCCTTGTTTAGTCTGCTGTGGTTCCTGCTCGGAAATCCATTTGTAGCGATTATTGTATTGCTCATTATTGCGTATGTATTGGATCGCCGCTTTATCGGGATATCCCCAAGTCTGATTCGGCCGATCAAGAGAAGACAGCGGATCGGGAAGCTGAAGCAGGAGCTTAGCATAAGCCCGCACAATCTGTCTGCAAAGCAGGAGCTTGGACACCTTCTTATCGAATCAAAGCGTTATCGGGAGGCGCGTGAGGTGCTGGAGCCGATTCGGGATCGGATGGACCAGTCGGCTGAGTATTTGGACGACCTTGGGACAGCCTATTTGCATACAGGAGATAGTTCCTTAGGGGAGGCCGCAATACGGGAAGCATTAGAGTTGAACCCGAGGGTGAAGTACGGCGAGCCTTATTTGCGACTGGCGGCTCTGTATTCTGCAGCCGACAAGACGAAGGCGCTGCATGAGTTGAATGAGTTGAAGCTGCTTAACTCCTCCTCCTGCGAGGTTTATTATCGCATGGGAATTCTTTATGCGCAGATGGACCGGAAGACCGAGGCAAAGGCAGCATGGCAGGAAGCCGTTCGGGTATACCAAGGGTTACCGAAGTATCTGCGCCGCAAGGAGCGGGGCTGGATGATCCGGAGCCGTTATAAGAGCATGGGATCATGACGATGAACATCTTAACGGACGGTTCTACCTGTAGAGAAAGGTGACAGCTGCAAGTGTAAAGCTGCCGGACAACAGGCATTTTGTATGTATGAACAGGTTTATAGGGTGCTTCAAGAGGTTCTTGAGCGTTTGGATACGCGCATTCCGGTGCGTTCAAGCGTGAAGGACCTCTTTTCTATGAGGAAAACAGCGCTCTTGATTAATAATCATTCTCCACAATTGATCATCAAAACGTAAAATTTGCTTAAAAATTTCACTAAAATCGTTATCCACATCACAGGCAGCGAAGGCCACTCAGCGTTATACTAATATGCCGGGAGTTTGGAGAGCCTGTCCATCTTTTCTATCTCAATTGATGGAGGGCATACAGGGTGAAGGACATATCTTTCAGCCGAAATCACCAGCTTCTCGGGGGAATGTCGGCAGAGCGTGCAGCATGCCTTGGATCGCGAGCCCGCTCGCAGCATGCTCAAGCACGTATAACATAAGCGAGGGTGAAACCATGCAGATTATAAAAAGAGATGGTCGAACAGCAGAATTCGATAATCAAAAGATTGTGAACGCCGTTAGCAAGGCGATGGTCGCAATCCGTATGGAGGACGATGGACAGCTTGCCCGTCATGTGGCAGATGCCGTCGAGCATAAGCTGCTTAAGCAGAAGGAAGCAACGGTTGAAGCGATTCAGGAGCTTGTGGAGCTTGAGCTGATGAAGTCGAAGAATAAGGAACTCGCGAAGGCTTATATTCGTTATCGCCATGAGCGGAATGAATTCAGACATAAGATTAACAGCATCGATAAGAAGATCAGCGAGCTTGTTCAAATGGACGAGACCGTGACGAACGAGAACGGCAACAAGGATGCGAATGTGTTCAACACGAAGCGGGATTTGCTTGCTGGTGTAGTCGCGAAGGATTATGCGCTTCGTAAAATGCTGCCCAAGCACATTGTGGATGCGCATGTGAGCGGAGATCTTCATTTTCATGACTTGGATTACTCGCCTTTCTTCTCCATGTACAACTGTATGCTGATAGATTTTAAAGGCATGCTGGAGAATGGCTTTACCATTGGCAACGCGGATGTAGAGACGCCGAAGTCAATCTCTACTGCGACGGCACTCGTCTCGCAGATCGTGGCGAATGTGTCCTCGAACATCTATGGGGGGACATCCTTCAATCGTGCGGACGAGGTGCTGGAGCCTTATGCGGAGAAGTCGTATATCAAGCATCTGACCGAGTCGAAGCTATGGATCGAGGATGATTCGAAGCAGGATGAATACGCCCGCAAGATGACCAAGAAAGAGATCTATGATTCCATGCAGGCATTGGAATATGAGATCAATACGCTATACAACTCGAATGGACAAACGCCATTTTTGACCATTAACTTCGGTCTTGGAACGTCTTGGTACTGCCGTGAGATTCAGAAGAGCATGATGCAGATACGCATCGATGGACTTGGTCGCGGCAAGAAGACGGCGGTATTCCCTAAGCTGGTGTTCACGCTGAAGCGAGGCGTTAACCTTGAGCCCCAGGATCCAAACTATGATATAAAGCAGTTGGCGCTCGAATGCGCAACGAAGCGCATGTACCCAGATATTTTGAGCTATGACAAGATTGTAGAGATCACAGGCGACTTTAAAGCACCTATGGGCTGCCGTTCTTTCCTGTCTTCCTACCAGGAGAATGGCGAATACATTACAGACGGACGCAACAATTTGGGCGTGGTGACGCTGAATCTGCCGCGTATCGCGATAGCATCTGGCGGAGATCAGGAGACGTTCTGGAAGCTTCTGCAGGATAAGCTCGAGCTCTCTCATGAGGCATTGGAGTACCGAATCTCGACACTCGAGAAGGCACATCCGCAGAATGCGCCGATTCTGTATCAGTATGGAGCAACCGGCAAACGTCTTGATGTCGATGATCGAGTGATGGATATCTTCGAAAATGGTCGTGCGACCGTATCTTTAGGCTATATTGGCCTTCATGAAGTTGTAACGGTATTTTTCGGCAACGACTGGCAGCAGAATCCAGAGGCGAAGGCGTTCAGCATCCAAGTGCTGTCCACGATGAAGGATGCCGTGAATGCTTGGAAGGATGAATCCGGCTTTGCCTACGGGTTGTACGGTACGCCATCCGAATCCTTGACAGACCGCTTCTGTCGTCTCGATAAAGCGAAGTTTGGCTCGATTGAACATATTACGGATAAAGATTATTATACGAACTCCTTCCATTACGATGTTCGGAAAAGTCCAGATCCATTTGAGAAAATTGATTTTGAGAAGGATTATCCGTTTTACTCGTCTGGCGGATTCATTCATTATGTTGAATTCCCGTCACTGATCAACAATCCGAAGGGGCTTGAAGCAGTATGGGATTATGCTTATGACCGTGTTGGATATTTCGGAACCAATACGCCGATTGACCGCTGCTATGAGTGCAGCTACGAAGGAGAGTTTGAATCGACGGAAATTGGTTTCCAATGCCCGAATTGCGGCAACAACAACCCTCAAACCTCTTCTTGCGTTAGACGACTATGCGGATATTTGGGTTCTGTCATTCAGCGTCCGGTGATCAAGGGGCGCCGCCTTGAAATTCAAAGCCGCAAGAAGCATATGTAAGCGGGGCTTTTAAGATGCATGTTGCGGATTATAAGAAGTTTGACCTGTTAAATGGGATCGGGATGCGATGCAGCCTGTTTGTGAGCGGTTGTCCTCATCACTGCAAGGGCTGCTTTAACGCTCCTGCCTGGAATTACAATTATGGCAGTGTGTATACGAAGGAGCTTGAGGATCAGATCATTCAGGATCTGAATGCACCGGATATTCGAATGAGCGGATTGTCCCTGCTCGGTGGCGAGCCCTTCGCCAATGTGGAGGGGCTTCTTCCTCTGTTGGACCGTGTGAAGCGGGAATGCAAGGACAAAGACGTCTGGTGCTGGACAGGCTATACCTTCGATGAAATTATGGCTTGTGAGACCAAACGGTCCATGATCGGCTATATCGATGTGTTAATCGATGGCAAGTTTGTCTTGGAAGAGCGTGACCTTACGCTGCGGTTTCGTGGCTCGCGCAATCAGCGTATTTTGGATGTGCAAAAGAGCCTTGCAGTGGGAGAAGCGATGGTTTGGGAAGGGTAAATAAAAATATTAATATGATACTGCAAGCCGAAGACGCTGTTGACAATAACAACGGTGTCTTCGGTTTTTTTATTTCTGGAAAGGCATCCAAAAAAATAGCGCGGGGCGGATCTGTTTTATAAGTAGTTATGATTCAACAAATGTTCACTAAATAA
Source organism: Paenibacillus sp. 1001270B_150601_E10 (assembly GCF_015558675.1). Classification (GTDB taxonomy): domain Bacteria; phylum Bacillota; class Bacilli; order Paenibacillales; family Paenibacillaceae; genus Paenibacillus_B. The sequence goes on from NZ_JADMOL010000004.1 coordinate 410,201, forward strand.
TTAATTCATTCCATTGAATTCATCGTGAAACGCTATACGGCTTCATGCTGCTGAGGGGGACGGGTCACGAACAACAAGGATTGGAAGATTGAGGTATAGGGCAGGCTGTGCTATGATAAGAATAATAAAGGGACTCGTGCTGGTAACACGAATCCCCACAACTGCCGCTTCAAAGGCGGTGGCTATACGGAAGGTACTCAAGAATGAGCCGTTATCCTAGGTCAAGGGCGGCTCATTTCCTTTTATGGAAGGACAGAATCAAGACGACAAATGTCCCGAAGGAAAGCATCAGTGTTAACGCCTCGTATACTGTCATGCTATCACCTCCTTTCGGAGATCATAGCAACCGCCCTTGAAAGCCGATTCAGTTGTGTTACTATCATACCATAATTTGCTAGAGTAAACACCGTAGAAGATTTACGTTTGAAAACCATTCCAATATCGCCTTTGGCCATATAGTTGCTAAGGGTTCATGGAAGAGAGAAGGGGGATCCCCTTCTTTTCTTGTTTTAATGATGAAATGACCGCCTCTAACTCCTCTAACTGCCATCGCCTTCCCGGCAACCCGCACCATTTCCCTGATTAGAATCAAGACCAACCGCTTTGGCCGTATAAATTAGCGTGCAACGGTCATATGTTCGCTCATATGTCCGTCCTCTACCGCTTGCCCAACTACCCCGGCAGCGGCTTTTTTTGCTGCATCTGAGCATGCATGCCCTTGCTGCTTCATGGACCTTAAACCATTCATGCCTGACCTGATAATTCATAAGAATCTTTTTTAATCTTAGGTTTACAATATTAGTAAAAAGTGATATCATAAAAATATCAAAACAATATAAAGGAGTGGGGTAAATGTTTAAAGAGAAGGAGTGTTCCCGAATTAATGGTTTTCTAGGGCTGTTGCTGATCGTTATCTTGACAGCGGGCGGTGTGTTAGCCATTTTAGTCCAACAGACGATTCCTGTTATCATCGGTGCTTTTTTAATTGCGGTAGCAGTGCTTTTATTAACAGGGTTAACGGTGGTGCAGCCGAATCAAGCGAATGTGATCACTTTCTTTGGTAAGTATTTAGGCGTTATTCGCGAGAGTGGCTTCTATATGACGGTTCCATGGTCTGCTCGTAAGAAAGTATCGCTTCGCGTCCGCAACTTCAACAGTGCGAAGCTGAAGGTTAATGATGTCGACGGCAACCCAATCGAGATCGCAGCTGTGGTCGTGTTCTCCGTAGTTGATTCCGCAAAGGCGTTGTTCGAAGTAGATGAGTACGAAACTTTCGTCGAAATTCAAAGCGAGACCGCACTTCGCCATGTGGCAAGCAAGTATCCGTATGACGGTGCGGAAGGAGCAGGCTTCTCTCTTCGCAGCAATGCAGAGGAGATCGCGATGGAGCTTAGCGATGAGCTTCAGAATCGCCTTGGCGTAGCGGGTGTGCAGGTTATCGAGTCCCGATTGACTCACCTTGCGTACTCTACAGAAATTGCAAGTGCGATGCTTCAGCGTCAGCAGGCTACAGCGATCATTTCTGCGCGAGAGAAGATCGTGGAAGGTGCCGTATCCATGGTACAGCTTGCTATTCAGCGCTTAGAGGCTGAAGGTGCTGTTGAATTGGATGAAGAACGCAAGGCTGCTATGATTAATAACCTGCTAGTTGCTGTCGTGTCAGACCGCTCTGCCCAGCCGGTCATTAACACGAGCACTCTATACTAATGGGAGTCTCCATTCACGATGGCAGGTAAAAAGAAGAGCTTCCCTCTGCGCCTTGACCCGATGTTGTATGAGGCTTTGGAGCGCTGGGCAGCGGACGAATTCCGAAGCGTGAATGGTCATATTGAATTTTTGCTCCGGGAAGCTCTGCGAGATGCAGGGCGACTCCCTTCACCGAAGTCTAGGGACAGCAGGAAGGAGGAGTAATCGATGTCATCATCCACAGCATCGAAGCGTTGGGAGCCGAAGAGCACGCGATTGCTTCGCCAGTATGCACATGAGGCGGGAGGAACCTTTCATTCCGCCTCCTTAAAAGGATTTAAATACACTCCCCAAGCTGCTAAGGTTAATCTTAGCCATGGGAGAGGGGAGCTTAAAGTTAGAGTCGTAGACTCGGGCGATCATGGTTCAAGCGGTAGTCAGGAATACGTCGTGGTCACCTATGACTTTCGACCAAGACGAAAGCTGAAGTTTTACCTTGTCTCCAAGAAACAGCTAGCGCTGCATGCGTTTGATCGTGACTACCGTGAAACGACGATGCCCAATCATCTGCTCGCGAAGGTGTTCAAGGCTGGAGCCAGCCATCCAAGCATTCTGCGAGCCATCCTGAAGTACGAACCGTTTGCAGATGATCTGCTCGTGCACCCGTTCTCGGATATTCGTTTAAAGATTAAAGGGAACATGGCGACGCTTACGTATAAAGAATCCGCGAAAAAGCCGGATGTTGAGATGATTCAAGATAAGGTCGACGTTGTGAAACACCTAATAGAGGCACTGTATGAACAAAGCGTCGTATACGAGGGAACCCATTAGTACGTGGGAATGAGCCGAAGTCAAAGAAGAGGCATTGCAAACAGCAACCGCCTCTTCTTAAAAAACTTATTATTTGAACTTGTCAGGGAACTGTTTGATAATGCCCTGAGTCAAAATATCCGCGAACATAATCATGTGGTCTTCCCCTTTATCAGAGGCAAGGATTTCTGCTTTCCAGTCTTTTTTCAGTCGAGCCGTAACTTGTTCGGTGATGAATGTTAAGTGAGCATGCAGCATATCCTGAAGTTCTTTTTGCGACCAATTTGGATTGGCGCTGCTTAGGAACTTGGCGATATCATCCGCATTGCGGAACCATTCTTTGTTGTACTTATCAAGATCAGCTTGATTGCCGCTCTTTGCCGCATCCACTACTTTGCCAGCAAGAAGGATATGCTCTCTTAGCAATTCAGCTAGCTGATTGCCTGCTGCCTCGCCGTAATAAGGTTTGATGGCATTCCCGATATCCTGTTGGTTACGCAGCAGTCTTTCTAAGACATCCTGCTGATCTTCTAATCCAGCAATAGCACTAACGATATAGTTATGGGTCCAGATCGTATGATCTATCCATAACTTGCGAAGGTCGTCATGAAGCTTAACCATAGCCGGACTAATGGCATTTGCGGAGTGGGTTTCTTTGGCGGCGGCTTGTGTACTTACTGGCATAACGCCAACGATTAGAAACGTAAACATTAATAGGGACAGCATCCCTTTTTTCATGAATTTCAGCTCCTCTGAAATGGTAGTGAAATAGCCCGTTTTATTATGGGCAGAGGCCTAGCTATTTTATTCCACAAAGGTGATAGCGAAGTAGCTATTGAAGAAATTCGTTCGAAGTTGATGTTTCATCAATGAACGAAACGTGTATTGGTTATTAGTGCATACTTCACGGAACCTTTGACCGGTTCATTTGCAGAGTGATAATGCGCATGATAAACTTTTTATTAGAAGGCCGAATTATGCTGTAGCAAAATGTATTTTGTATCAGGTTTCCTATATTATCGTTTGGTACGAAAAGGAGAGACGAATAGAATGAGACCACAGCATTGGAGCTTTGTATTGGCAATGAGTTTATTTGTGGGAGCGCTGTCACCGGCGCTAGTCGCCCAAGCGTCTGATGATAGATTGAAGCTCTCGCAACCAAGTGTGTCAACATCGGCATCAAATGCCGAACAAGGATATATTCCGCTGCGACAAGCGGCAGAATCGATTGGAGCTTACGTAGAGTGGGATGTGATGACCCAATCGGTTAAAGTTACCTATGGCGATCGTGTATGGAAGCTAACGAAGAAGCAATTAGAATCGCAATTGAATGATTCCACTTATACCCTTCATCAACCGATCACGATGATCAACTTTCAGGATCGACCTGTGCTTGCGGTAACGTGGAAGGATCTATCTGAAGCCCTTGAAGTAAGCGGGGAATGGAGGGGCGATAGGATTATAGCAGATGCAAAAGACTATAAGACGATGGCAGGGCAATTTACCTATGCGCTTCGTAAAGCCATGTTAAAGACGCCTGTCCCAACTGAGAATTGGGAAATGTTATCCGCTTCGTTCACACCTGAATTGCAGAAGGCTCTCCCTCAAACGTCAATAACTCCGCTTGTTGAACAACTCCGGTCACTCTTTGGTGTGCCTTCCCGTCTTGCTTCAGTGGAAGTGAAGGATGTGGGCACGTCGGTGCATGTAAATGCCCTTATCAAGACGACAAAAGAGGGCTTTATGCAAGCTGAGCTTCGCGTGAAGGACGGACAGATCGCAGACATCTATTTCCCAGTCGTCGCGAGCGCGGGATATCAAGCGCCTTCCTATGATAAGGCGGATCAATATAAAGAAGAAGCGATTGTTATTGGCGAGGGACAATTTGCACTCCCTGGAACGCTCACGATCCCGACTAAGGGAGAGGGACCTTTCCCAGTCGTTGTGCTTGTTCATGGATCAGGACAGAATGACCGCGACGAGTCGATTGGCGCAGGCAAGCCATTCCGTGATCTAGCGGTAGGCCTGGCGCAGGAAGGTGTGGCAACGATTCGCTACGAGAAGATTACACGTGAGTATCCGTTTACATCGTCAAGCAATCCAAAGTTTACGGTTAATGAAGAAACCACCTATGATGCGATTAAAGCACTGCAATGGGCGAAGCAAGATAAGCGAATTGATGCGAAGCAGTTGTACGTGCTTGGACACAGCCAAGGAGGCATGCTCGTTCCTCGCATTATTGAGCAGGACAAAGCAGGGCTTATTAAGGGAGCAATTGTAGCAGCAGCACCTGCTGGACCGCTTGAGGATCTGATGCTGAAGCAGATGGAAGCACAGCTTGAAAGAGGCAAGCAGGCGAACCTGCCAGAAGCAACTATTGCTCAGCTTGAAGCGCAGGTGACACAAATGAAGCAGATGCTCACCTTGATTAAAAATAAAGAGGTCAGCATCGACAATCTGCCTGCCGATTATCCGCTGCCTAACGCGGCATGGTGGATGGACTTCCGCAATTATTATGGCGGCGAAGTGGCGAAGGATCAGAAGACACCGCTCTTCGTTATTCAAGGCAGCAATGACGTGCAGGTAGGTAAAGAGAATCTGGATGGCTGGAAAGAGGCTTTGGCTAACCGTACGAATGTAGATTATAAGCTGTACGATAAGCTGAACCATCTCTTTATCGCTTCTGAGAAGCCATCGACTGGAGAAGAATATTATGTTCCAGGCAATGTACCGCTTGAAGTCGTGAAGGATATTGCGGCATGGGTGGGCAAGACGAAATAACGGTTAAGTCCATAGTCGTGCCTATTCGGAATGTTGGGTAGGTAATAAGACAACATAAACAGGAAGGGGTGGCTTCTTTAGAAGCGCCCCTTCCTTTGTTGATCGAAGCTGGAATGATCCGTATATGAGGAATAGAATTGAATTTTTTTCATATTTTCATATAAAATGGCTGCAACTAAATATCCTTTCAATGTGTTGTTTGGTATAGAACGTATAACAACATTACATATCGAAGGTGAGGTCTTCTATCATGAAGAAAAAAAGTAACGTAAAATTTTTGCTGCTTGCTGCTGTTACCCTGTTTGTGCTCGTATTCCAACCTACGCAAACCCTTGCATCAGGAAGTACCTTCTTGAATCAAATTCCACCATCGCCGTTCTCATCGTCTATCATTGCTCCTCTTGGCTTCTTTGATCCTAGCAATCAATATCTTGAACAGGGTGAAACCAAAATTATAGACAATGGGGATCAAACGGTTACGATTGAAATGAGCACGACGTCCTACTCCCAAGTAGCTTCGATAGGCGCAACAGTGACACTCCAGATGTGGACAGGCGGTGTTTGGGCGGATGTCGGAACGAGCACAACCAAAAGCAAGTCAAATGATTGGTACTTTAAGGACAAGGTGACGAAGGTCGTATCTAGAGGCTATTATTTCCGAGTCAAGTCTACGCATTGGATTAATACAGGAAGTGTATATGAGCAAGGCGTTATGGTTTCAAATTCCATCTTAATTAAATAAGGATCCGTCACTTGATTGGCGAGGAAACAAAAAAAGGAAGGGAGCATTCCCTTCCTTTATTTTATATGCTCAGCAAGCTTAATGATCTCTTCCTTCTCAAGACTGCCGTTAATCGAGATATGAAGCCCCGCATTTAAGAATTCCAAGCTGGCCCTTTTATTTTGATTCATATATAGATACGCGTTCAAATTATTAATCTTAATCTCTTCAAACGTCCCGCCTTCTTTGTAATGCGGCGAGGTAAGCACCTCATTGCCTTTAAGCTGGGTGAACTTTATGATGAGCCGTTCTTTGGACGAGTTGAAATAGACAGCCATCGCTTCCGTCGCTTTGGCATGTTGGTTCAAATGAAACAATCGGACTTCGGATAACGAATATCCTTCAGGAATGTATTCCATTTGAACGGGATGAAACGCCAATTGACTGGCTGCCTCATTCCAAGAATGATACACTTCTTCTACCGAGGCTGCTTCAGGTACATCTGATCCTAGCGTAGAAGGCTGCTCAGCTAGCACTTCTTCAACCGGAGCAGGGGTTTTGGCTGGTATACCAGGCTTTTGCTCTTTTGAACCGAAGATAAAGCTGATCATGTCACTATCCAGATTTCGTATCGAATGAAAAAAAGGAGTCACCGCCTGTGTAACGGTTGGCGTTCCAAAGATGACAGCTCCTAGAATAAAAGAAGCGGCAACCAAGGAAAAGATCCGAAGACGATGGAAGGTCGTCTTTTTCTTTTTAAGTCGTTGCTCTACTCGATGCCAAGAGGCTGTAGGATCAGGAGTTATGGAATGATGTTCTGCTGCTTCAAGAAAAGCATGGTCAAATAACTGTTCATATTCATCTTTTTTCACGATGATCACCCCATTCCTTTACCAATCTTTTTTTGATGGCCTCCCGTGCCCGATGCAGCGTGTATTTTACCTTTTGCTCGGATATGCTGAGCTCGTCGGCAATCTCATAATAGCTCATATCGCGCTTCCAGCGGAGCTCTATCATTGCTCGATACTCAGGCTTTAGGTGCTGCAGGCATTGCTCTACAATCTCAACCATGGCCTTAAGCTCGACTTCCTGCTCGATCGTCTCTTGCGGTGTTGCGAAATCTGCGTTGTCATTTATAAAAACACTGTCAAGATCGACTTGGTTTCGATTTTTTTTATTTTTTCTCAAAAAATTTATTGCCGTATTTTTAGTAACGACCTTAAGCCATGCTTTGAGCTTATTTTCATTCTCTACCTTTGGGATTCGATCTATAACTTTTAAAAAGGATTCCTGAAGAATATCTTCGGTGAGAGAATGCTCTTTAACAATATACAGGATTGGAGCATAGAACATGTTATAGAACTCTATGTATATTTCTTTCTGCTGTTCTGTGCTGAGCGATTTAAAATGGTTCTCTTGCAAATCCAGCATTTTGAGTGCCATGCAAAGAAGTTACCTCCTAGTATGAAGTGGGGAACGAGTAAGATCATCAGCCGATTAGAACGCTTGCATATCCGATTAAAATAGGACAGTAGTCATAGTGGATATGTTTCGATGTATGTATCACCATTATATGAAACGGTGTAGATTATTGTCTAATATTTTCCTCTGCATTCATTTATAACCTTTATTCAGAAGCCTGAATATCGTAACTTTTTCTATGTTTTCAACCCTTGTTTTGAACTCCCCTTCTATTGAAAATATCCCTGAGTGTAGTACCTAACGAAATGCTATGAAGGAAGTCATTGTGTTTATATATGCGTTGTTTTCAATGGTGGAAAGGCATTTCGTGTTTTTTTCATGGTTGTGACTCCTTGAAAAAGTTGCTTGTCATGCTTGTCAGGCTAGTCTGCATATTTGGCCAAGTACCCTCATAGACATGTTATCAGTGATGAAGCCGATACGTAGGCGATGAATTTAAAATGTCAGAGGGGATGATCTCATGCGTCGGATCACATGGGTACTAGCCATGATGATGAGTGTAGTGCTTCTGTTAGCCGCCTGCGGCCAGAAGGATGCAGAAGCTGTAGTAAAGGACTTGGACAACAAGATGAGCAAGCTTGAAAGTTATGAGGGGATAGGCACGATGACCTTGTATTCTGGCCAGCAGCCGCTCGAGTATCAGGTTGAAGTTCGATACCAAGACCCAAGCTATTACCGGATTCAGCTAACGAATACGAAGAAGGATATCAAGCAAATTGTGCTCCGCAATGATGAAGGCGTATTTGTCCTCACGCCAAGCTTGAAGAAGAGCTTCCGCTTCCAAAGCGATTGGCCGGACAACCAAGGACAAGTTTATTTGTATCAAACGCTGATTCACAGCATCCTTCAAGACAACAGCCGCCAGTTCTTAACGGAAGGCGACAGTTACGTATTTGAAGTAGCAGCCAACTATCAGACAGACGCGCTTGTGAAGCAAAAGATCTGGCTTGATAAAGGCGACTATAAGCCAAAGCAGGTCCAAGTCACAGATTCTGAGGCAAGAGTCGTCGTTGAGATGAAATTCAACCAGTTCGAATTCAATAAGAAGTTCGATAAAGATGCCTTTGATATGCAGGCCAATATGACGGCTAGCTCCAACATCGATCCGCTGCCGCTTCCTGAAGATGCAGCGAATACTGATGCTGTAACAGATGAGAAAACACCGGCTCCTTCGAAGGAAGGCACTGAAGGTGAGGGCCAAGGTGACAAGAAGTCAGAAGAGGATGGTGCGAAGGATACTCAAGCAGCCGAAGACGAAGCAACAAGCGCTGTACCATCGGAGGACACCGCAGCGGAAGAGCCTAGCAAGGATGTTGTTGCTCCAGGGCAAGAGGGACAAGAGGAGCAGCCGGCAGAGGATGCAGCGGTGGAGGATCTCGGAAGCTCTGCAGGACCATTTGGCATCATCAAGCCTTCCTACGATCCAGAAGGAGTAACCCTTAAGGATGAGCAGGAAGTCAATAGCGACAATCATGCTGTTATGCTGCGCTATACAGGAACGTATACGTATACGATTATGGAAAGCCGCCAGAAAGATATGGAAGTTGGCGTCGTTCCAGGCGAATACATCGATCTTGGATTCACCGCCGGCTTGTTGACAGGCGAGGCTCAAAAAACGTTGACTTGGATGGATGAAGGCATCAAATATCAAATTACAAGTGCGGATTTGCCAACTGAAGAGATGGTGAAAATTGCACAATCCATGGTCGATCAACCAGGTAAGTAAAGGGTAATGCGCTAAATACATCCATAAATGTGATCCAATATCTCCTTGTTCGTTGACAGTCCTCCTTCATGGGGTATACCATAGGAATGTTAAAGCAATGAACGGGAATGAGGAGAGCGGAGATGAAGATGGATAAGGAAGCGTACTATCGCCCGACGTGTGCAGAAGTGAATGTATCTGCGCTTCGTCACAACATTCAGGCATTCAGATCAGCCTTGCCTGTTGCCACGAAACTTAGCTTGTGTGTAAAGGCAAATGCCTACGGACATGGAGCAATAGAAGTGGCAAGAGTGGCAGAAGAGGAAGGTGTGGATTATCTGAATGTTGCTTTTCTAGATGAAGCCATTCAACTTCGAAATGCAGGCATCTCCATCCCTATCTTAGTGCTAGGCTATACGCCGCCGGAAGGAATTCCGTCGGCGTATTTCCATAACATCACCTTGACAGTGTTCAGCTATGAGGTATTGGAGAAGCTAGAAGAGGCTGGAAATCATTTGTGTGTTGAGAACGGTGGACGCCAGTTAAAGGTCCATGTTAAGATGGATTCCGGTATGGGGCGCCTCGGATTGTGCTCAGCGGAAGAGCTTACAGCATATGTGGCTCGCTTGAGAGCGATCGATGGAGTCCAGGTAGAGGGGGTATTTACCCACTTTGCATGTGCGGATGAGCAAGACAAATCCTATACAGAGCTTCAGCATAAGCGCTTTGAAGCTGCTGTGCAGGTGCTGATCGAATCTAAGCAGCTGCCTCCAATTGTCCATACAAGCAATAGCGCAGCGGCAATCGATCTATCAGCGTATCATCACGACATGGTGAGAGTAGGCATAAGCTTGTACGGTCTGTATCCATCTAAAGAGGTGAATCATCAGCGTATTAAGCTTGAGCCAGTGCTCGCTTGGAAGACTCAGGTTGTCCATGTAAAAAAGATGAAGGCTCACGAAGCGATTAGCTACGGAGCTCGATATAAAACAGAGCAAGATGAATGGATTGCGACCCTGCCTGTAGGGTACGCTGATGGATATTCCCGCCTGTTAGGCGGAAAGGTAGACGTTCTTATTCGAGGCATTCGTGTTCCCGTTGTCGGGACCATTTGCATGGATCAATGCATGATCTCGCTTAGTCCATTAGGAGAGCTAGCGAGGGAGATTCACACTGGTGAAGAAGTCATTCTAGTTGGCAGACAAGGCGATGAATGCATTGCAATAGCAGAGCTAGCAGATCATATGGGAACGATTCATTACGAGGTAGCATGTATGTTGGCACACCGTTTACCGCGCGTATACGTGGAATCAGGACACCTTCGGACCATTCATAATCCACTGATAATGGAGCCTAAGTAGATCGGCACAGATGTGTGGCGAACCTGTTTTTACCTTATATTGGAGCTAAATTCTTTTTCCAGCGATAGAGGAATTCGGAAGCTCTATCACGAATACAGTAGTGTCCGAAGACATGTGGATGCTTGGATACGTGATATGGAGAATAGATCAACATACATCATCTGCATAGGGCATATATATTGTTTTGTATAAATTTACTATGCAATCGACATAATGGTACTAACGGAGTAAAGGTTTTGGGGGTGCGAGGACAGGTGGCCAATATTCATAACACCAAAAGGATTATGATCAGCTTGCCCGACCAACTGCTGAAGGAAGTGGATGGCATCGTCGCGAGCGAGAATTCCAACCGCAGTGAATTCATCCGCCAAGCGATGAAATTATATCTTAGCGAGCGGAAAAAACGCCATATTCGTGAATCCATGCAAAGAGGATACATGGAGATGGCGAAGATTAATTTAACGATGGCATCTGAGGCGTTCTATGCAGAAGAGGATGCAGATGGCACTCTAGGCCGAATGGTTAGTGGGGTGTAGAACATTGATCGTGAAGCGCGGCGACGTATTTTTTGCCGATTTGTCACCCGTGGTTGGTTCGGAGCAAGGCGGGGTGCGTCCCGTCCTCGTTATTCAGAATGACATCGGTAATCGCTTCAGTCCTACAGTGATCGTAGCAGCCATAACGGCTCAGATCCAGAAGGCGAAGCTTCCTACCCACGTGGAGATCGAAGCTGCTACGCACGGCTTCGATCGAGACTCTGTCATTTTGCTCGAACAGATTCGAACGATTGATAAGCAGCGTCTTACTGACAAGATCACTCATCTTGATGAGGAGACGATGCGCAAGGTTGATGATGCCATACAGATTAGTATTGGTTTAATCGATTTTTAACATGATTCTTAAGGCCGCTGTATGTATCGGAATTAGCTCCGATTTATACAGCGGCCTTTTGTTGTCATTAGCCGAATATTCGATTTTTCTAAAGAAAATGATTATTTAGGTTTAATGGAATTATTGCTGTCTCGATTCTTCCAAATCTCTGCCGTGAGCAGCGGAACTTGAAGCTGATTGATCTTATTTTTGGTATCCTGTGTCGCAGGAAGCCCCCATTTGCTGAAGAATGGAGTCAGGTCTTGGCCTGCAATTTTGGAAGTCATATAAATAAAAGTTTGAACCTTGGCAGCGCTTGTAGTCGGAATTTGATTGCTAGGAAGCTCTCGATAAGCACGGTGAAGAGCAGGATAGAATTGATCGCCATAGGCCAATTGAAGCTGCCACAGCATGGTCAGCTTAACGAATAGATCGTTGATTTGATGATAATCACGAGTCGATTGATTCAAGTAAGCGAATGCTTTTTCATAGATGCCGTCCTGTTCTAGGCGTGATGGCAAGCCGAAAGCCTTTTGAACGTTCATGCTGTAAATATTTACGGTAACCTCGCCCATGCCGTCCCATGTCCAGGAGTCCATCTGATGCTGATGACCAATCTCATGCCATGGCCCCCAGCCGTTCGTGGAGAACGCATTCAGATCAAGGATCGCGTTAATGGCATCGGTATGATAGGCGGTATAGTAATACCAGGCATACATGTAATAATCAGAAGCAAAGTACTCCACCATATGATGACGATACTTCGGAGCCTGATGAGGCGCTGTTTCTGTATCCGATGTGCCGGATACGTTCTCTTCGATCGTAATGGCTTGATCATGCTTCTGCATTAAAGCAACGGGATCGGTAACATAACGCTTCGCACTGGCCGTGCTTACCGTAATCAAAGCATGATCCGACTGAAGCTGAACCCAAGGAGCATTCGGATATTGGCTCAGCATATTGGTCCAATCGGTCTTCGTATGCTGTCCAAGTACGAAGTAAGGAATATTTTCTCCGCCTTGAATTGTGACTGTTGGAGATGTAGGCAGGATGTAGGTCGTATAGAGGAAGACAAGCCCGCCGCTAGAAGACGAGAACGTGTTAGTACCAGGCTGAAGGGTCTTATGATCGCCTTGATAAGCATAGTTTCCTGAATAGCCTTGTGGATTAATAATGGCCACGCGCGGCAGCTTGGTTGCATCTGAGATCGCCAAGTTGAGGGTGATTGTCTCATTGGGCTTTACATAAATTCCTGTAGCTTGATACTTTCCGGAAGGGAAGGTGCGGTGGAGAAGAGCAGCCTCTGTATCAGGATTGCCAAACTGCTCTAACGTAATGGTTTTGGATACTGCAAAGTTCTCCTTCAGTGCTTGAACGCTTGGTGAGCTCGAATCGGCTGCGCTGCTTTTTGTTAATCGCTCTTCGGCTTTAGCAGGATAGATCGGGATAAGGCTAAGCGCCATTCCAAGGGAGAGAATGGTGGCTAGAACAACCTTGGAAGACTTGGTCGAGCACTTGAACATCAATGCATCTTCCTTTCCATCATGGGATTGAGTGTTGTACTACCCTATAATTATATTGAGGAGAACAAAGAGTATAACAGTTATGTGACATTTCTGTTTAATTTTGAACACTAAGAAATGATTTCAGGCATTGAAGCGTTAAGATGAGGATAATGATTTGTCCATTATGTTAATTTATAAATACGAATGGCTGACAAGTGTGAATTTGAAAGATTTTTCCTAGCTTTTCTTGATGCGATCCTTCAATATCAAGATCACAACATGTGGAATTGGAGGATGATATTGAATGATAAAGAAAAGGATGATCCGGCTTGCTGCTGCTGGTCTAAGCGTAGTCTTATTCACGGGAATCGTCTCGGTTAGTTACGCGCACCCTGGTCGAACAGATTCCAAAGGTGGGCACACATGTAGGACGAACTGTGAGAAATGGGGGCTAGAATACGGGGAGTATCATTATCACAATGGCAAATCCTCAAGCAGTTCTTCTAGCAGCTCTTCTAGCTCTGCTTCATCTTCGAAAAATAAAAACAACGTAGGAACTCAAGTAAAGCCGAAGAAGCCTGATCAAGCTAATGGAATTAAACCTAACGCAATTGCGATTCAACTCTATTTGAATAAAGAAAAGATAGGATTGAAGAATACAGCTGTCCAATATGACGGTCAATTGATGCTGCCGCTGACAGAAATGCTGCAAATTCTCAAAGTTCCGTATAGTGTCAAGGATAGAAAAGTATTCGTTCAAAGCAAAGATGGCCAGATTGGCATTCCAACCAAAAACAATAGCAAGCGCATGACGAAAAATGGAAATGAGGTTGTTCTTGCGACTCCGATCATCCAATATGACGGCAGAGTTATGGTGACTTTGCAGGTGTTGCGCATGCTGAATGACCATCAGTTTGACTATAAAAAATCCGATAAAGCCTTGTATATCATATCACCATAAAGGCAATCATAAGCATGCTCGGTTCTCACTTCCTAGAGCCGAGCTGCGCTCATACTTATTTAAGAAAATCATGAATAACTAATAAATGGGAGTTGACAAACCTTTTTATTAGCACTATGATTGCAGTAATCTAATATTGGATAACACGATGAAAGAGCGAAGTAGCAATATTGTCACTGTCTTCAGAAAGCCAGGGGTTGATGCGACCTGGTACACACAATACATTGCGAATTACACTCTGGAGGGTCTTAGGTAATGCTAAGCGGACTGGCAATCGATATCATTGCTGAGAGTGGTATTAATAGTGGCTGCAGCGCTATTAATGCAATGTGGGTGGTAACACGGTTAATCAATCGTCCCTATGTCTAGAATAGACAAGGAGACGATTTTTTTGTTTTTCTGAAGAGTTTTCTAACACCTTTATTTCCAAAATAAACAATACACACCAAGGAGCTGAACTACCATGATGAACATTATCGATGAATTGGAATGGCGCGGAGCCATCAATCAACAAACAGATGCTGAAGGATTGCGTAAACTGACTAGCGAGAAGTCGATATCGTTGTACTGTGGTGTTGACCCTACTGGTGACAGCATGCATATAGGACATCTTATTCCATTTATGATGTTGAAACGATTCCAACTTGCGGGACACCGCCCCGTTATTCTGATCGGCGGAGCAACAGGAACGATCGGAGACCCAAGTGGTCGTACATCCGAGCGTACCCTTCAAACGATGGATCAAGTGCAAAAGAACGTAGATGCACTTACTGCACAAATGAAAAAATTGTTCTTAAACGAGGGCGATACTGGTCTTCGCATGGTAAACAACTACGATTGGACGCATGACCTAACGATTCTTGATTTCCTTCGCGACTACGGGAAAAACTTCAGCGTCAACACGATGCTGGCGAAGGATATTGTAGCAAGCCGTCTCGATTCCGGTATCTCCTTTACCGAGTTCTCGTACCAGATTCTTCAGTCGATGGACTTCCATCACTTGTTCAAGAACGAGGATGTACAGCTCCAAATCGGTGGCGCCGATCAGTGGGGGAATATTACGAGCGGTCTCGACTTGATCCGTAAGAAGGAAGGTTCTGAAGCAAAAGCATTCGGTTTAACGATTCCATTGATGCTAAAAGCAGACGGCACGAAGTTTGGTAAGACAGCGGGTGGCGCAATCTGGCTTGATCCGAACAAGACAACGCCATTCGAGTTCTACCAGTTCTGGGCAAACACAGACGATCGTGACGTTATCAGATACCTGAAATTCTTCACCTTCCTTACAAAAGAGCAAATCGATGCGCTTGAGGAGAAGGTGCAAACAGAGCCGCATAAGCGTGAAGCACAACGTGTGCTTGCTGAAGAAATGACGAAGTTTGTACACAGTGAAGAAGCTTTGGAACAAGCGAAGAAGATCTCGGCAGCACTGTTCAGCGGAGACATCAAAGCGTTGACAGCAGATGAGATCGAACAAGGCTTCAAGGATATGCCTACATTCCATGCGTCGAAAGAAACGAAAAATATTATTGACTGGCTGGTTGACCTCGGTATTGAGCCATCCAAGCGTCAAGCTCGTGAAGACATTACAAATGGAGCTATTACGCTGAATGGTGAGAAAGTAACCGATACGGATATGGATGTAACAACTGAAAATTCCTTCGACGGAAGATTCATGATTGTTCGTAAAGGGAAGAAGAGCTACAGTCTTGTCAAATTAGGCGAATAAGGTCCGTAAGAATAGCTGAATATGATTCAGCTATTCTTTTTTTTGAAGGGAGGCTCTGATGCAATATGCTAGGGTCATGGAAGAAATCGCTTCAATATGCTTATTATAACCACGGCGTGATATCGAGGGTGAATGCTGAAAGGCAGGTAAGTTGGATCATCGTGGATCTAAGTCTTACGCATATTCAAGAAAAGCAGGTGGATCATAAGCTCGATCAGATGCTGAACGGTCTAAATCGATTGTTTAAATATAAGCGCATAAAGCAGGTAACATTGGGATATTTTCGAATGCTAGAAGTGGTTAAAGTGGGAGATTGGTATCAGCCGACCATCCACTTGCTGCTTCCGATGATCAAGAGTTACTTTCAAGGAAGATATTATATCAAAAAGGACGAATGGGTATCGCTTTGGGCACGTTCGATGGATCAGGAGCCTGATGAACATTTTAATGTATCCATAACATCCCTTAATGAAAAGGAATGTACGCCTGAAATGATGAGAAGCATGGAAGATGGATTAGCTATGCTCGCTGATATGCCAGAAGAAGCATCTTTTAAGGGGACTAATCCATTTTCTACGCGTCGCTTAGTAGGCTACAGCAGACTGCTTAAAGAACATTTGGTTAAGGAAGAATCAGACATTTCCTATGGTGTTGCGCAATACCTCATCAATGATTCAATTGCTAACCAAGCCTTTCATATCATGAAGGATTGGCACCTAGGTTTATGGATTTCGGAAAGCAAGCAAAGCTATACGTAGCTTGGGTTTTAATGTGATCTATATCACAATTATATAGTGATCAAACTCACTTTGAGGCTGGTTGGAGAGCTGAGTATGCAGCTCACAATCAGCTCTTTTTTTATGTTTTTTATTTGTAAATACATCCAATTCTAAAAGGTAAAAATTTTAATGAGTAAAAAATTACATATTGAATAAATTGGAAAAGGTGAAGGGATTCTCTAGTTTTGTTAAGTCTGACTTTGTCTCTAAACTCATTAAGTCCCTTTTACAAATTGCATAAGTATTCTTTTTCACAAAGTCCCTTATTTAGGTTAATCCTCTCCACATTATCCCTCAACTTGCTTCATTGCGCAGAAATATAATTGAACCTCCCTGACCAATCTAGAGATAAGTACGACAATTCCTTTACAACTAAAGGATCTTGAATACTGGCATGGGAAAGGAAGTGAATCCGACCTTATGGATGACGAATCAGAAGAAAGATTGAACGAATTATATAAATATTCATAAAAGTGAATAATATTGCTTTATTTTAATTGAAATGCGCTTTTATCGATAAAAGCATAAAACGTTTAAATGATTCCTCGGTGAAGTAGTGAAAGCTTTAATGTAAACTTTAATTAGATTTTGGAAAAATTCTGATAATCCTTATGTAACAAGGTAATTTGGGGGTTTGACAGAACAAAAAAATGAGGCGTATACTGGCGGTGAAAGTTAATCGATTAACAAAAAACATCATAAACCTTTCCTAACAGTAAGGTGGTGTCCTCATTTTGATTCAATTTCTTTCTAGAGAATTATATTCATGTTTTATACATGGGTAGGCGAATTAAGGAAGATTGAACATTGCATAAAAACAGATGAGAAAGAAGGATCAATTTTATGGCCAACTCAAAAAAATTGACGCTATTCGGGCTAATCGGGATTACGATGGCGTTCTTTGGTACCGTACGTAGTGTGCCGACGCTGTCCATCACCGGTTGGACGCAGATCTTCTATATGCTGGTCGCAGCGATTCTTTTTGCCCTTCCGATTGCATTGATGTCTGCTGAGCTGTCAACAGGTTTCCCTGAAGAAGGCGGGCCGCAAGTGTGGGTGAAAAAAGCACTTGGCGAGAAATGGGGCTTTGTTACATCTTGGCTCTTATGGGTTCAAATGTTCTTTGGGATGGTAATGGTCGCATCGACAGTCGGGGTATTGCTCGGATATGTCATTAACAAACCAGATTTATCATCGAATAACTTATTTATCTTTGCTGTAATTCTCATTTCTTATTGGGGCGTTACCCTATTGAACCTCAAGTTCGATATGGTCAAGATTGCAGGTAACTGGGGTGCGATCATCGGGGTTTATATTCCATTCGTTATCTTGGTTGTACTTGGTGTCATTTATTTGTTCAAAAATGGTATTCAGCCTAACAGCTACTTGGGCAACTTTAAACCGAGCGATCTTTTGCCAAACCTTGGCGATCTAGGCAGCTTGGCATACTTGTCCGGTATCATCTTTATCTTCGCAGGAGTTGAGATTTCTTCTGTCCATGCGAACAACATTGATAATCCAAAACGCAATTATCCAATTGCTGTTATTGCATCTGTTATTTTGCTCGTTATTTTCAACTTGATCGCAGGTTTGACAGTATCTAACGCCGTTCCAATGGGTAAATTGGAGCTCGCAAATATTACGCAACCCTATATGATTTTCTGTGAAAACTTAGGCATTCCAACCTTTTTCGTCAACATTATTTCTGCCATGATTCTTATCGGTGTACTTGTACAGCTTAGCGCATGGGTGCTTGGTCCAAGTAAATCGATGATTAAGGTAGCAGACGAAGGGAACTTGCCTCCGTTCTTCCAAAAACGTACAGACAAGAATATTCCGATTACGTTCGTGTTGATTCAAGCTATCGTCATCTCGCTCGTATCTGTTCTATACATTGTTGTTCCAGACGTTAACAGTGCATTCTTGATTATTACCATTACAACCACCATTCTTTATTGCTTGGTGTACGCGATGATAGCAATCTCTGCTATTCGTCTTCGTTACAAAATGCCTGAAATGGAAAGACCATTCCGATTAGGCAGCAAAGGTAACGGGCTAATGTGGTTCGTATCCTTTTTATCCTTGCTTAGTGTAGCAATTACAATTGTTGTTAGCTTGATTCCACCTTCTATTTTGGAACCAAGTCAATATACAGGCTACGTCATTTATCAGGTGGCTGCGACCATCGTCATGGTGGGTATTGCACTTATCATCTATAAAGTGAAGAAGCCAAGCTGGAAAAAACCTTCTGTAAATGCAAACAAGAAGGATAAAGATGATCAAATTCCAACATCAAATATGGGAGGTTTACAACCATGAGTTATCAAATTCCTGAAATTAACCTAAAAGCATTGTTCCTTGGTGACAAAGGGGAAAACGTTGATCTATTTAAAGAAGTTCTTCTAAAAATCGTGGACGAGCATGTCGGCTGGCGTCAAAACTACATGCCTCAAGATTTGCCTGTCATCACGCCGTTTGATAAAAGCTCGAAGAGCTTTCAAGATACAGCGGATCATATGCGCAGCGTATTCAACGAGTTGTCATCGAAGCTTCGTTCAGAATCCCTTCCATGGCATACTGCAGGTCGCTTCTGGGGCCATATGAACTCCGAGACATTAATGCCTGCTATCATCGCTTACTCTGCTGCCATGCTTTGGAATGGTAACAACGTGGCATATGAATCTTCCCCAGGTACATCTCAAATGGAAGAAGAAGTTGGTCATCAATTGGCCAAAATGATGAGCTACAAAGCTGGCGAAAGCTGGGGTCATATTGCGGCTGACGGATCTATCGCGAACTTGGAAGGCCTCTGGTATGCACGCAACATGAAGTCCTTGCCGCTTGCAATTAAAGAAGTTGCGCCAGAACAAGTTGAAGGCAAATCCGAATGGGAACTGCTCAATATGTCCACTGAGGAAATTCTTGACATCATGGAGAAAATTCCTGATCAACTTGATGAAATCAAAGCAAAATCTGCTCGCAGCGGTCGTTATCTCGATAAGCTGGGCAAATGGTTGATTCCACAAACCAAACACTATTCCTGGCTCAAAGCTGCAGACATTATCGGTATTGGTCTTGATGCTGTAGAAGCAATTGATGTTGACAGCAGCTACCATATGGATATTGAGAAGCTTGAAGCAAGAATTCGTGAGCTTGCTGCTGAAGGCACACCTGTTCTTGGTGTTGTAGGGGTTGTCGGCAGTACAGAGGAAGGTCAAATTGACCACATTGACAAGATCGTTGCACTTCGTGAGAAATTGGCGAAGGAAGGCATTTACTACTATATTCACGTGGATGCTGCTTATGGCGGTTATGCTCGTGCCATCTTCTTGGATGAAAACGACGAATTCATCGAGTACGACAAAATTGACGAAGTGTACAAAAAACACAATGTCTTCACAGACATGAAGCTGAAAGATGAATGGCTGACTGAAGATGTATACAATGCATTCAAGGCAATGAGCCAAGTTGAATCCATTACGATTGACCCTCATAAAATGGGTTATATTCCTTACTCTGCTGGTGCGGTTGTTATTAAAGATATTCGTATGCGTGATGCGATCTCTTACTTCGCAACTTACGTATTTGAAAAAGATGCAGATATTCCTGCGCTTCTCGGAGCATATATCCTTGAAGGCTCCAAAGCGGGTGCAACAGCTGCTGCAGTATGGACTGCACATAAAGTATTGCCGCTTAACGTAACGGGTTATGGTAAGCTGATGGGCGCTAGCATTGAAGGTGCTTATCGCTTCTATAACTTCTTGAAAGACCGCAAATTCAATGTTCATGGCAAAGTGATCGTGCTTCACCCATTGACAAAGCCAGACTTCAACATGGTTGACTATGTATTCAATGAGGAAGGCAACACGGATCTTGAGCGCATGAACAAGCTGAACCATGACTTCTTCGACTATGCTTCATATGTCAAAGGAAGCCTGTACAGCAACGAATTCATTACTTCTCATACAGACTTTGCTATTCCTGACTATGGCAACAGCCCATTGGAGTTCGTGAAGAGCCTTGGCTTTAGCGAAGCAGAATGGGATAAAGCAGGCAAAGTGACGATCCTTCGTGCATGTGCATTGTCCCCATATGCTCATGATGCAGAAGTATTTGAAGAATATGCAGAGAAAATCGCGAATGCGATGCAAGATAAGCTTGAAAAAATCTATACGTACGAAATGTAAGAAAATAATCTTCCACACAGAATGCGTAACGATACGATCAACGGTCGTTACGCATTCCTCTATGCACATAAGGAGTGCTTGAACATGTCCAACAACATTCGTAAAGTATTAACCGTTGCTGGTTCGGATTCCAGCGGGGGAGCAGGTTTGCAAGCTGATTTGAAGACATTTGAGGAATATGGTACCTTTGGGTTCTGTGCCATTACCTCAATCGTAACGATGGATCCTGATAATCATTGGCATCATGCTGTCCAACCTGTAGAGGTGGACATGGTGGATAAGCAGATCAAGACCGTCCTGGCTGGCGGTAGACTTGATGCTATGAAGACAGGGATGCTTGGTTCGGTTGAGATTATTGAGCTTCTGAGCCGTATGATCGACAAGCATGATATTTCTAATATCGTCATTGATCCTGTAATGGTATGTAAAGGCGAAGATGAAGTTGTTCAGCCAGAGAATGGACAAGCTATTCGTGACTTGCTGCTCAAAAAGGCAACGATCGTAACCCCTAATTTATTCGAAGCAGGACAGCTGTCTGGCATGGGTCGAATCACTTCTCTTGACGAAATGAAAGAAGCAGCACATAAAATCGTCGAACTTGGGGCAAAACACGTTGTAATAAAGGGTGGTAAAGCTCTGCAAGGCGAACAAGCCATTGATCTGCTCTTTGACGGCAAAGAGTACGTGCTCTACGAAGCAGAGAAGATGGATACAAACCATAATCATGGTGCAGGCTGTACCTTTGCTGCAGCAATAGCGGCAGGCTTGGCAAAAGGCAATTCAGTCAAAGACGCCGTTCTGTTGGCGAAGAAATTTACAACCGAGGCCATTAAGCGAGGTTTCGCGTTCAATCAGTTCGTGGGACCAGTGTGGCATGGAGCATACAATAACGCTGAACAGCGCATGACACGTTAAAAACACATCAGATGTTGGTTGTCCAATCTAAAACCTGAAGATTCATACTCCCGTGCTATAGATGGTCACTACATGAGAGGAGTTCAGCTTATGAATAAAGAGGTAACGCTAAAAGAAAGCCTGTTTCTTTTAGTCGTGTTATTAGCGATAATAGGAGCTTGTATCATTGGAATCGGGATGGACCCGCAAATTCCGATATTAGTATCCATTGGGATTATTATTATATTTGCAAAAATGAAGGGGTTCTCCTGGGATCAGGTCCATAAAGGAATCTCAAACGGAATTACGCCAGGGCTAATTCCAATCCTCATCTTTATGCTCATTGGAGCTCTTGTGAGCGTATGGATTGCGGCTGGAACCATTCCGACAATTATGGTTTATGGATTCAGCATATTGTCTGCAAAATACTTCCTGCCATCCGTATTCTTAATTTGTGCGGTGGTCGGGATTACCGTCGGCAGCTCCTTCACGACCATATCAACCGTTGGCATCGCCTTCTTCGGCATGGGACAGATGATGGGTTACGATTCGGCCATCACAACAGGTGCGATTGTGTCGGGTGCCTTTTTAGGGAACAACATTTCTCCATTGTCAGATACAACAAACTTGGCATCAGCAATCGGAGAGGTTGATCTTTTTGATCATATCAAATATATGCTGCGTGTCGTCGTTCCTGCCTTCTTGGTTGCGCTCATTGGCTTTGCGATTATGGGGCGAGGCGGCGGACTGGCAACAGGAGCTCAAATTGATGAGCTGGTTCAAACGTTACAATCCTCCTTTACGATATCTGCAGTTACCTTAATTCCAGTGCTAGTGCTCTTTTTATGCGCTTGGAGAAAGATACCTGCCATTCCGACCTTGTTAACAAGTATTGCATTTACCATTGGGGTTCTTTATATCTTCCATCCGCATACCCAACTTGCGGACATCTCAAGCCTGATGCAGAACGGATACGTTTCTCAATCCGGTGTTGAAAGTGTGGACACACTGCTGTCGCGAGGCGGGATACAGAGCATGATGTGGTCCGTTTCCTTGATCCTGCTTGCCCTGGCACTTGGGGGCTTGCTCGTTGAAATGAAGATCATCAACACCATTATTTCGCGCATCACTTCGTTCGTCAGCACCAAAGGCAAGCTCATCCTTATGACTGCTTTCAGTTCAATGGGCATTAACTTGCTGCTGGGCGAGCAATATTTGTCCATTATTTTACCGGGTGAAGCGTTCAAGTCTCAGTATGATCGAATGGACTTGCCTCGAAGAGAAATGTCTCGTATACTGGCTAATGCAGGAGCGGCCTTCAATGCTCTTATCCCTTGGGGAGTAAGCGGAGTATTTATCACAGGGACATTAGGGGTCTCTACTTTAGAATATTTACCTTTCGCAATCTTTTGTATTGCTGCACCTGTGATTAATATTTTGTATGGGTTTGTCAGTAGATCAGCGAAATCCTCTCAATCAGCCAAATCTTAAAGGAAATGCTTCTCACTAATAAGAAACGCTTTCGTTTGATGATTCATCGCGTCAGCGTTTCTTCTCATGTCTTATTTCATATGAAAACGCAAATTGTGAAGAAAATGGAACAATTTACAGATGAAAAAAACGCAATAATATGTTATACCTAATTCAGAAAGTCAAGGGATCATAACCACAATAGGTAAATGCGGTCGTACACAAGGAGGTAGTCCTATGTTAATAGATGAACTGCAAGGGAAGGCTTTAGATGAATTTATTCAAGGAATCCTTTCGCTTCAATCCGCGGAGGAATGTCGCGCCTTCTTCGACGATTTGTGCACGGTGAATGAGATTAAAACGATGGTTCAGCGCTTTCAAGTTGCAAAAATGTTGTACAACCATCATACGTATAGCGAAATTGAAGAAGTGGCCAACGCGAGTACAGCTACCATTTCTCGTGTGAAGCGTTCTTTGAATCATGGCAACCACAGCTATGAGGTTATTTTCGAGCGGATGAAGCTGAATCCACCGGAGAAAGGCTCAGAGTAAGAATCCAGCACGTCATCGTAGAGTTACATAAACAGAAATGTTCACATTTCTCGGGTATTATCACCTCAGATGATAGTACCCTTTTGCTTTCTATACGTATGCAATAAGGAAAAGACTGCGGTCGGCTTATAAAGGAGTTAACTCATGAAAGTAATCATTGTTGATGATGAACGGCTTGCTATTAAAGTGATGGAGAAGCTTCTCTCTGAACAAACGATTGTTGCAGGTCAGCTTGAGGTGGTTGGAACTTTCCAGAATCCGGCCAAAGCTTTAGAAGCTGTACAGCACGAGACAGTCGATATTGCTTTCTTGGATATTGAGATGCCCCTTATAGATGGTTTCCATCTGGCCGAACAACTACTACAGCTCAAGCCTCATTTACAGATTGTGTTTGTTACAGCGTATAAGGATCATGCGATAAAGGCATTTGAGTTGAATGCTTTAGATTATCTGTTGAAGCCTGTTAATGTTAAGCGATTGTCTGTTACGCTTGAAAGAATACTGCATTATTCAAGCAAGGATGAGGGAGTGGCACCAAGCAGGCATGCATCTATTCAACCAACATTATGCTGCTTGCAGCGAATGCAATATATCGATGCTTCCGGCGTAGTGCATGAATTCCAATGGAGAACCTTAAAAGCACCGGAGTTATTCGCCTATTTGATCTACCACCGTGACAAGACGGTATCAAAGGAAGCTCTTATCGACTTGCTTTGGTCCGAGTACGATACCAAGAAGTCCACGACACAATTATATACGGCTATTTATCAGATTCGGAAAATATTGAAAAGTTCAGGCCTCGATCTTTCCATTAAATATCAGGATGAAGGGTATCGATTGGTATGGGGGAACGTGACGCTTGATGTTGAAGAATGGGAGCGTAAAGCCTCAGAAGCACTACCAGTATCTGAAGCTACCCTAGAGGAGCATTTGTCGATTATTGAACAGTATAGCGGGCACTTTCTAGAGGAGCATCGCTATCTTTGGGCTGAGCATGAGCAGGAGCGCATTCGACTTATGTGGCTAACTCAGGTGAAGGATGTTGCACAATATTACTTATCCGTAGGGGAATATTCTAAAGCGCTTTCTTTGTATCAACAAATTCGAGAGGCTGCTCCCTATCTGGAGGATGGTTACTTTGGTGTGATGAGAATCTATGCAGAGATGAACCACCCTTCCGAGGTCGTAAAGCACTTTGAGTTATTGGAACGGAAGTGCAAGGAAGAGCTGGATGTGGCACCAAGCGACGATATTATCACCTGGTACGAAGAATGGCGAAGTCAACGGCTTCAACAGGATGCTGTTACAGGGATATTATAAGAAAATATAGAAGCAGAAAAACTGTCATCTCAAAAAAAGAGGGGCGGTTTTTTTTTTTTTTTTGTACAGATGATTGATTTTCTGTATTTTCATAAAAAGACAGTACATTCAGAAAATATTCAACACGCTTTGGTATATTAAGACGATCATGTTATTCATTGCTTTTACTTGAGATAAGTATTCGGTAAGGAGGAAAAACAGAAGACATGAAAAACATTCAAAAAGTCCTATCCCTTGTTCTTGTGATAGGCTTAATAGCCAACTTGTGGATCTATCCATCCATGGTGCAAGCGAGCAATCTTTCCATTGATCCTTCTATTGAAGCATTAGATGAAATGAATGGTTTAACGAGTCCATCGGAAGGTGAACCTCAAGCGCTCGAGGATGATGGAATAGCAAGTATTCAAATGAATTTGATTACCAATGTCATTATGAAAGATAAAGAGGGGAATCGGATTGAAACTATACGACCTGAACAGGGTTCGCGTGTTCAAATTGATTTCGAATGGAAGCTTCCAGTAGGGCATGGCTATAAAGCCGGCTCGACTTTCACGTTTGATCTGCCCGAACCATTACGAATCGATCGTATCCTGACAGGGGAACTTGACGGTGGATACGGTACATATGAAGTGACACCTGAAGGGAAAGTTACCTTTAGCTTCAGCGATTCTATTGATGATGACGCAGAAGTGGTAGGGGATTTTTTTGTTTGGGCTGAATTCGATAAAGACAAGTTCTCTGGCAGCACAGAGCAAGAGGTTGTATTTGATTTCAAGGGCGATGAAGTAAAGATACCGGTACATTTTAAGCCAGGTGGCAATCAGGAGATGAATAAGACAGGTATCGCTAACAAGGTCTTCAATCCAGACAGCATCAACTGGACAGTTGACTTTAACAAGAGTGAAGACAAGATTAACGACGCTGTATTTAAGGATGCGTTCAAACCTAAGGGGGGATTGGTTTTAGATCTGTCCTCCATTCAAGTGACGGAGCTTGAAGTGCAGCTTGATGGGAACGTGATGGAGCGTAATCCCCTAACTCAAGATCAAGATTATCAGATTATAGAAACGGCTGACGGATTTGAGCTGCATATGGGAAATATCAACCATGCGTATCGAGTGTCCTACACGACAATGATCTTGCAGCCTATCGATGAACGGTATTCCAATCATGCTGAACTGTCAGGACACAATCTTCCTGAGCCTGAGGAGTCATCAGCGAACGTTCAAGTGAATTACAGCAAGCCGCTTGATAAAAAGGTTGCCCATTATAATGCCGCTGAACAGACGGTTACATGGGCAGTTCAATATAACTACAATGAACAGCAGATCACAAAAAATGAGGCTTGGATTGTAGATACATTTGACACCAAGGTGCAGCAGCTATTGGAGGACTCCTTTGAGGTTTATGAGATGGCCATTCAGGATAACGGTCAAGCGAAGCGGAAGTCGGAGAAGCCTCTAACTGTCGGCAAAGATTATATCGTCCTTAAGTCAGCTGACGGCTTTAAGCTTTCTTTTCTTCATGACATTGATGCTGCCTATGAAGTCATCTACAAAACAAAAGCAACAGAACGCGTATTTGTGGACGGCAAGGTAAGCAATCAAGTAGAGAGCTCAAACCATAATAAAGTAGAGATTACTCAGAATATCAAACAAGTGATCTTCACGAAGCAATCGGGCAAAGTTGATTTTAATAACAAAACGATGGAATGGAAACTTTGGTTGAATGAAGATCAAAAGAAGATGCAAAATGTCGTGATTACAGACGATTTTTCGAATCAAGGTTTGACGCTGATTCCAGATTCCCTAAGTGTAAGCGGGCTTGAGAAAAATGTTGACTATACGTTGGAGCCTAATCCTGATTACGGAAGCGGATTGAAACTTACATTTTTACATGAGGTAACGACCAGCCATGTCATCGCATATAAGACAGCATTTGATCCAACTTTCTATGATCCATCGACGATTAAGAATGCTATCTACAAAAATAATGCCACCCTGCATTGGCTGGAAAATGGAGAGGACAAGTCTATGTCTCAATCTGCACAGGTAGAGACGGATCCTTATACAAAGCACAATGGGAATAAGAAGGGTGCATACAACGCTAAAACGAAAGAAATCACATGGACTATCGATGTGAACTATAATCTTCATAAGCTAAATGATGCCATCGTAAGAGACTTTTATGAAGGGAAGCAAACCTTTGATCCTGATTCTGTGAAGGTTGAGCATCTTATTCTGACTGGAGATCGAAACGGAGTAAAGGTTGGGGATCTTGTTCCTAAAGAAGATTACACAGTAGAGATCAAGCATGAAGATGGGAAAGATGGCTTTGAGCTAAGATTCCTCCATCCCATTGAATCGGCTTACCGCATTACGTATAAGACAAGCCTAGATGGTTTGTCTATCCAAAAAGAGTATAATAACAAAGCGACTTTAATCGATCGCGCGAATCCTGATCGTGTTTTGTTTAACAAGGGCACAAGTGTTACACCAAAACATGGCGGAGAACATGTGAATAAGAATGGTTTGCAGGGAACAGGGGCGAATAAAGAATTCGCAGAATGGGAAGTAGCGATCAATTACAGTCAATCTTATATAAAGAGCGCAGTATATTCGGATACATTGTCAGCTAATCAACTGCTGCTCCCGGCCTCCTTTAAGTTGTACCATACAATGGTGACAACGGATGGAGAAGTTATAAAGACTGGATTGGTAGATGCATCTGAATACACGTTAGATATTCAAGGCAACTCCTTCGATCTGGCCTTTCATAAGGACATTGATACGCCCTATATTCTGACTTATCAATCTTTCATTAATGCAGAGGATGGAGAGGTAATTAGCAATGAGGCGAAGCTTGTTGGCCATTCCTCGGAAGCAATCGAAGCAGAAGATAGCCATCATGTTGTCGTAAGTCTGTCAGGTGCAGGAGGAGGCGCAGCCAAGGGCAAAGGCAGCATCAAGATAATCAAGGTTGATGGCGAGACGAATGTGCCGTTGGCTGGCGCTTCGTTCGGCCTTTACGATAAGACAGGGAATGCGCTGCTTGAAACAGTCGTTACGGATGAGCATGGCGAAGCGGTGTTTAAAAACTACAAATACAATCAATACATCCTAAAAGAGATATCCGCGCCAGCGGGCTACTTAAATGCTGGCGAATATGAAAAAGGAAAACAGATTGTATTTAAACCAGATTCTGAGGACATCACAATTGCGAATCAAAAAGGCAATTGGGACTTTGAATTAACCAAAAACGATCAGGAAGATGATGCGAAAGCTTTGTCAGGGGCTATTTTTAAGCTTCAATTTGAGATTGGAGGCGCCTTCCAGGATGTAGAAGGGAAGACGGTGCTTGAGACAAATGCTGACGGTAAAATTCATCTGTCAGATCTAGAAGCGGGGCAGTATCAGCTTATTGAGGTTCAAGCTCCAAAAGGATATAAGCTTGATAGCCGTCCTATTCCATTTACCATTGATGTCAATCAATCCATAATGAAATCTGCCACGGTTACCAATGAAGTCTATAAGGCAGATGTAGAGGTGACAAAGACAGACGCAGAGGGAGGAGCTCCTCTAGCCGGTGCGGAATTCGAATTGAGAGATGAAGCAGGGAATGTTCTCCAACAAGGCCTAGTAACCGACCAAGAGGGAAAGCTTCCTCTTGGCAAGCTGAAGGCAGGGATTTATCAGTTGGCAGAGATCAAAGCACCAGAGGGATACGTACTTAAGCAGGAACCTTTGAAATTTGAAGTTGTTGATGATCAAAAGCTGGAACTGATATTTGACAATGAACAGCTTCTCGGCTCTGT
The DNA here is from genome assembly GCF_015558675.1 of Paenibacillus sp. 1001270B_150601_E10. Lineage (GTDB taxonomy): Bacteria > Bacillota > Bacilli > Paenibacillales > Paenibacillaceae > Paenibacillus_B. Next base: position 438,828 of record NZ_JADMOL010000004.1, read on the forward strand.
TCAACTGCTAAAGATTGAAATGAACCGTCCTTCGATTAAGCTTGAGGGAGCTAACTTCCGTATTCTTGATGGGAATAAAGCCCCGCTTGTGGACAAAGAAGGTCATGAAATAACGGGATTGATTACGTATAAGGATGGAGAAATAATAGTAGACAACCTGAAGCCAGGCTTGTACTATTTTGAAGAACTATCTCCGCCAAATGGCTACAAGATCGTCGATAAGCTCACTCCGTTTGAAGTGATTGGAGGAGAGCAAACGGAGGTCGTAATTGAAAATGTTCGCTTGCCAAAACCGCCAATTGATCCAGGCACACCGACGGATCCGGGTACACCGACGGATCCGGGTACACCGACGGAACCAGGTACACCGACAGATCCGGGTACACCGACAGATCCGGGTACACCGACGGATCCGGGTACACCGACAGATCCAGGTACACCGACGGAACCAGGTACACCGACGGATATCGATGAAATAATAGATCCAAACACGATGACAGATCCAAGTGTATCGACGGAATCGGAAGCGTCGGTAACTCCAGTACCGCCAGTTGTTCATCCTGGCCATGACGGTTCTAGATTACCTCAGACAGGAGAAAAAAGCATGCTGCCTCTTCAATTGACTGGTATGGCGCTAATATTCATTAGTATGGCCTTGTTCCTTATAGGGAAGAGACAGAGCAAGCAGCATTAGATTGTTGATCTTAGAATAAAGCCGCCTGTTGAATGTGTGTTCAACTGGCGGCTTTTCTTTTTTAACGTATAGGAATATCAAAGGATACGATTGTGCCAAGATTATGTTGGCTTTGAATCTTTAATCCCTTACCGTACAGCTGCTTCAATCGACGATCGGTATTTAACAATCCGATGCCTCTTTCTTCTTCGTGGGCAGCAGGATCAAGCAGTTGCTTACGTTTATTCTCATCCATTCCAGTTCCATCATCCTGAATCACAACGGATACGCAATGCTTATGCTGTTGGATTCGGATGAACACGGTGCCCGTCTCCAGACGGCTCAGGATGCCGTGTTTGACGGCGTTTTCGACAAGCGGTTGGATGGTGAGCGGAGGGATATGTATGTGTATCGATTGATCAATATCCCATACCACATTCAGTCGATCTTCAAAGCGTTCCTTTTCTATATATAAATAGGAGCGTACCAGTTCAAGCTCGTGCTCAAGGGGGACAAATTGATCCGAGTTGCTGAAATCAAAGCTTATCCGCAGATATGAGCTGAAAGCGTCAATCAGATCGTTCATTTTATGCGTATCAAAACTGCTTAGAGCCGTTATCGTATTCAACGTGTTAAATAAGAAATGCGGCTGGATCTGTGCTTGAAGATAGGCAGCTTCCATTCGCAGCCGTTCATTGACCGATTGCTTTAATTCTGTCCACGCCTTCACTCGCGTCCGCAGCTCCATCGCATGTACAGGCTTAGTGACATAATCATTTGCACCTGCAATAAATCCGGGATATACATCCTCTGTCCGATAGCGTGCCGTCAACAAGAGAATGGGCAGCTCAGAGATTGAAAAGCGCTCACGAACCAGTCTTGTAAGCTCATATCCGGACATTTGCGGCATCATGACGTCTATAATCATGACATCCCATTTTCTCTCGTCCAATTTGTCCAGTGCCGCTTTTCCCGTCGTTAGGGTAACGATCTCATACGGATCTACCGATAGGATATCTTTAAGGATCTTCACATTCACGGGATCATCATCGACAATAAGGATTCTTGGTGTCATTGCAGGAGTAGTGGGTGATTCCGATTCAACGGATATGCCTCTTCCTTCTGCCTTCTTAGTATGGTGAGGAGCCTCAGTCGCTTGTTCCATGAGCCGATGCTGCCATTGGTCTGTTTCATTGGCTATCCTTAAACGAAAGGAAAAGACAGAGCCGTGGCCAGGCGTTGATTTGACCTTCAATTTGCTACCATGCAGCTGAACGAGCATCTGGGAAGTGCTGAGGCCAAGACCGAATCCTCCAACGGACTCAACAATATCGTTCTCTCCTTGTTCATACAAAGAAAATATTCGATTCTGCAGTTCTTGATCCATGCCGATTCCTGTATCTGCTACAAAAATGATCGCTTGTCCTTGCTGAATCTCGGCTTTGATCGAGACCGTCCCTTCATTTGTAAATTTGATCGCATTATGCGTTAAGTTAAATAGTACTTGAACCAGTCTTTTCTCATCTGCGATAACTTTAGGGAACGACTTTGGAATATCCATGGTCAGGCTGATTGGCTTTCCATCTGTCATCATGTTGAGCATATCAATAACGCCCGATGCCACAGATTGAACAGAAATCGCCTGAAGGTGCAGCACGACGCCACCTTCTCGAAGTCTTGTTACTTCAAGCAGGTCAAGAAGGGTTACTGACAGCCGCTGTCCAATGGTGATGAGCAGCTCTAGGTTATGAGCATTGCGACTATGCAAATAGCTCTTTTCTTCATCCAATACATGCTCTGCGATATGAATCATTCCTTGCAGCGGTGTTCTGATTTCATTTGAAGTGTTTACAAGGAATTCATCCTTTCGCTTATCGGCCTGCTGAAGCTGATAGGCAAGAATAGACATCTTTCGAGAAGCTCGAATATAGCGCTTGAAGCAGTAGGAAGCAATCGTAATGATCGAAATGATCCAGTCCAGCGGATAATACGTGGTTTCAATGAGCTTGCAATCCTCGATCATTCCCCATACAACGCTATTTACAATGGCAGCAGCAGCAAGCACTAAAAAGATAGAGTCCTCTTCACGATTCAACACAGCACGCATTGTAACATACATCGCAACCGCAAAAGGTGGAAGATAGGCGATAAGATACCATACTTCTGCGCTCAAAATTGATGTTGATGGAGCAAAAAATACGAACATGCAATAGACGAGGCTCGTGATCGTAATCCATTTGCATACCTTGCTGTTTATGTACTTAGGAAGGATGCATCTCACGAATTGAAGCAGGAAGTTAGCTGCAATGATATAGAGCAGATAACTTATTTTTATGGTCCATGAATAGCTTAATGGAATTAAGCTGAATAGGAATTGATCATCGTTTACCATCGTGATTAATATTCCACTGCAGGACATGAGCATAAAGTAGATCAATTCTTTATGTCTGTACCCAATGATATATAAGATAAGGGCGTAGACAATATGAAGCATAAAAATAACGTATACGGCAAGCTGGATGTCTTCTACGAATCTTTGTTCCTTCGAGATGGTTCGGTCCGTGCCGAACAGAATGGACTGCATCATCCCGCCTTTGTCAGCATGATCGTAATTCGCGGCATGAATAACAAGCTCAATCTCTTCCTGCTCAGTAGAAAAGAATAGCGTATAAGGGACATTTTTAGGATGATAATCTTCTTTTGCTGCAGCGGGCTTGCCAGATTGCTTATGCAGCACACCGTCAATAAAAACCTCATAGGAAGCAGCGATATTCGTGATTTTCATTCCATACGTATCTTGGAACCTAGGATTGACTTGAATGCGTAGCCGGTACGTACCGTAGCCATTAGCGTTAAGCTCTGTCGGAGAAAGGCTAGAGGCCCAATTTCCTGGCACCTGAATATAAGATCTCAAATATGCGGTATTCTCCAGATCCTCTCCTATAAGAAACTGCTTGGGATAAAACTCCCATTCTCCATCTAAAGTAATGCTTCGAAGCTCTTTCAAATCGAAATCGCGAAGATCAAGCTTTCCCTGCACAGCAGTGGGATGATCAGGGGAGGAGTGGATTTCCAGCCAGACTATGCGAATAACAGAAAGAATGCATAAAAAAAATAAAGAGGTAATGATTAATTTCCTTTTGGTCATCATATTTTTGCAATTCGACAAGCGGTATCTATATCCTTTGTTTGACTTGCAACCATAAAATGGAATTTATGTTTTGACTATTTATGGATCTTGATCCTAAATAAAAAGGCGTCCAAAGCAGCATATCACCAATGAGGGATAAGCGCTTTTGACGCCTTGCGGAATGGAAAGAGGGAATTACCCTTTTAAGTACGCAATATCTTTGAGCAGAAGCGCCGAGTAATCCTTATGAATGCGGGATGGAGTCTTTGCATGAATCTCATCCTCCAAAGCTTTCCATGCGGCTTGCTTCGCCTCAGCTGTGTTTGCTGCTTGAACCTGCTGAATAAGAATCAATAGCTGGTTGGCTGTAGCCTGGTCCTTAATTTGTTTCTCAGCAGCCCCTTTGTTCACCACTTCGTCCAAATTTGCAAGATCGAGGCGAATTGTAAGGGTAAAGGTTGCAGTTTCTTTGTTGCCTTGTTTATCGGCAGCTGTCAGGAATACGCGATGCTCACCAGGAGCAAGTGAGAGTGCAGTAGGGTCTAATGTAATCACCTGATCTTTTATGGCCTGTTTAACAGGCGACTGGTCTACCTGCACGGTCAAGGATGTAACATCCCCATGAAGCTGGAAAGGAATCTTTACGATCTCGTGCTGATATGCACGTGTCGTTTCAGGTCCCGTAACCAAGGACGTTTCTTTTAACGTCCACAGCTCCTGATCAGGCTTAGGCAAGTTCATTGCCGTCACTTTAGATTTTGCGGCAGCGCTGTATTTGAGCCCCCATTTATCGAAGAACTCAAGAAGATTGTGGCCGCTCATCTCAGAGGCCTTCACTACGAATAGATCGAGCTCTTGACTGTCGTTCTTCGGCAGTTCTGCTGCTGGAATCTCTCGCACGCTTGTAAAGATCTTCGTATAGAGCTCCCATCCATAGGCAAGCTGCAATTGCCGGAACATAACCAAGCGGCTCCATACGTCAATCTGATCGCTGTTAAAGTCCTTGCCTTCATTCGGCTTATTGACATACTTCAGAGCTTGGTCGTATACCGTCGTTCCGTCTGTTCGAGTAAGCAGCAGGCGTGAGGAGTTATGGAAGTAGTCTTGTGCTCTTAGAGAGAACAAGTTAACGGTCGCTTCCGTAATGGCTCCCCAAGTCCATGGGCTTTGCTGATATTCGTGACCGGTCTCGTGCCACCAGCCCCAGCCTCCAAGGGTCTTAATGCCTTCCACTGTTACGGCATCCTTCGCTGAGGATTTGCTGAAGAACATAATCGGATAGCCTGCATGCATGAACCCTGCACTGATCTGGTGATCTCCGACGTAACGGAAAGGAAGATTCACGCTTTTATGCGGTTCAGCTTGATCTGGCGTAAGACCTGCAAGGTCATCAAACTCCTTAAACATCTCATCCCACAGCTTCAGTACCTCATCGGGGTTGTCGAGATTGCGAATATATTCGCTAGGAACAGTGAGAATGACTCGTTCAGACTGAAGTTCCGCCCATGGAGCATCATAATTGCGAATGGTTTTCTTCCATTCATTATTGCTCGTTTCACCAAGCACATAATATGGCACATGATATCCTCCACTAACGGAGATGGTTGCCTTTTTTCCTGCTGTTGGCTTCGTAGGAATGAGATAAATCAAGCCGCCATATGGACTGGTTACAGTGTTTTCTCCAGGGGTTAGCGATACCTTTTTTGTCACGACCGGAGCCCGTAGCCATTTATCCATTCCTAGGCTGCTTAGATTATCGGTATGGGCGCCAATTTGCACATCAAGATCGGTGACCCCATCAGGTACGTCAATTGTAATCGATTCGCCTGGGTTGGCGTATAAGCCTGTGCTAATCCAATTGTCAGGCGTATACAGCTGACGCAAGGAGCTGAACTTGGAGAACTCAAAGTCTACATTCACCTGTTTGTTGTCTACCTTAGACGTGCCTGCTGGTACAGATCCAGGGAAGGCATCGGCAAATGGAGACTTGGCACCATTAGGATCCTTAAGGATACGCTCTAGCAACAAAGGCAGCAATGCTGCGCTATACGGCTTCGAAGTCGCATTGAAAGGTAAAGTAGCTCCCGCCAGCTTCTCTGAATCTGCAATGACCTGGGCATACAAAGGAGCTTCTGGCGATAAGGAACCCAATGAAGCAACCAATGTAGAGGTAAGGATTGTAAGCTTATCTTGACTGGATGAGTTCGTTAGTCCGATAGCGGTATCCTTAATGTCCTTCGTCCCGGCTTCAACTGCCTTCGCTTCAACCAATATATGATTCAAATTGTAGTGATTGGATTCTTGAGGCGTTAGAATCGGTGCTGTCCCATCCCATTTGGTTGCTTGGTTGTTCATTAAGGAGATCCCTAGCTTATTCAGCAGTTCCTGCAGCGGGTAATCGCTGCTTAAGAAGGCGTGGTCTTTGCCATTATCGTTAGAAACGTATGGAAACTGCTCCAGCACCCAACCCTTGAGCGCGACTGCGAGTCTGCCGCCCTTATGCACATAATCGAGCAGAAGGGGAACATCCTCCTTTGTCACATAGGCATAATCAATATGTGCGACAGGATATTTTTCAGGGTCCAACAACGGTTTGCCGTCCGTATCTTTGTCTGACCAGTTTGCAAGCTTCTTGACTTGAATAGGCAGATCCGATCTTGCGCCGAAGTCTGCGCTTTTCGTTAGAATCGATACCGTTCCTTCCCCTGCGAGCGCTTTCTCATAACTCATTGGAAGATCCTCCGTCAGCCATAATAGCGTATTGCGGGCCACTCGCGCATTACTGCTTGGTGCATCAGCATCTTTGAAATTAAAAAACACTTCACCGCCGATAGCGGTAACACGTCCAGCGCCATAACGACCAGCCACCATCAAGGAGGTTGACTTTCCATCCGCACTTACCGCGAAAGCTTGATCTCCAATTGGAGCAATCCCTCCATTATAGGAATCGCCGTCAAGCGGAATTCCAGCAAGGTCTTTAGCAAATATGGACAAATCATGCTCAAGATTGGCAGGAACTGCTTCTTTGCCGTATGTAACTTCCGTAACAGAAGGTACAGCTTCATTTCCTTGTGCAAGCACAGGCTGAAGCATAGAGAATACGAGTGTCATCGAGAGAATCGTGGTGACCAGAGTTTGCTTTTTACTCATGGACAAATACACTCCTTCATATTCAATGGTAGCTGCTGCAAATGGAGAGATCCCCTGGCAAGATGGTTATGCTGTTTTAGTGATGGGAAAAATAATGAATGCTAAAGTGGTGTTAGAGATACGCGGGTTATGACATACGAGATGATAGCTTGAGAAGATCATGCTGAAGTGGTAAGAAAAAAGAAAGAATGATTGCCGACAATCGGAGAATCAAGGTGGAAAAACCGCTACGTCTATTTCCTCCTTTCTCACTAGGCAGGGGTATTGTGTGTGCGTTATAGTAGTTGTGTTGTACATCATATTGTATAGAAGCGCGATATCGTTGACAAGAACTTGATCAGGAATAAGTTCAAAATCATACTTAAGGACAGGGTAATAGGTATTCCGACGCAGAGGAGTGGAAATGCTTTCATTTTTTTGCGACAATAGATACGTTAATGTGATAGAAAAGGCATGGAAAGGAAGCTCGAAAATGACTGTACATGACGAAATGTTAGAACTGTCAGCACTGGATGTCATCCTTGAGGAGATGAAGACGAAGCAGCCGGATACGCTGCTCCGCCAGTTGGCACAGGAGCTTGCACTTGGAAAAGGCCAAATTCAGCGAACCGTTGACCTGCTGGACGAAGGCAATACGATTCCCTTTATCGCTCGTTACCGCAAGGAGATGACCGGCGAGCTAGATGAGAATCAGCTTCGAGCCATTGAAGAACGTTTGAAATATTTAAGAGGATTGGAAGATCGCAAAGCCGAAGTGCTTCGCCTGATCGCAGAGCAGGGCAAGCTGACGCTGAAGCTTAAAAACACCATCGTGGGTGCCGTCAAGCTTCAAGAGGTAGAGGATCTTTACCGTCCTTATCGACAAAAGCGAAAGACGCGCGCAAGCGTAGCGAAGGAGCGCGGGCTTGAGCCGCTTGCAGCCTGGATTCTGACTGAACCAAAGTCACAACATCCAGAGCAGGAAGCGGAGAAGTATGTGAACGCAGAGCAGGGCGTGGAGACGGTTGAACAGGCGCTTCAGGGAGCAATGGATATTATCGCGGAAATGATCGGCGATGATCCAGTCGTTCGCCAATGGATTCGCCAATATACATACGATCATGGCATTATACGTACGGAAGCAAAGGATCAAGAGGCAGAATCAGTATATGAAATGTATTATGCCTATCAAGAGCCTGTGAAGCGTCTGCCTTCTCACCGTATTCTGGCGATTAATCGCGGAGAGCGGGAAGAGATGCTTAAGGTATCGCTTGACGTCGAGCTTGATCGCATTCTTGCTTATATTCAGCGCAGATGGATTAAAGGTTCCTCGACTGTGCAGCATCTGCTCGAGGCAGCGATCGAGGATGCTTATAAGCGTTTGATTGCCCCGTCCATTGAACGCGATGTTCGCAATGAATTGACCGAGAAGGCGGAAGAGCAAGCGATTCAGGTGTTCTCAAGTAATCTGAAGAGCCTCTTGCTTCAGCCTCCGGTGAAGGGCAAGCGCGTGCTTGGCGTGGACCCCGCGTTTCGAACCGGCTGCAAGCTAGCCGTCGTAGATGATACAGGCAAGCTGCTTGAGGTCGCGGTCACCTATCCGACACCGCCGAACAACAAGGTTGCGGAGGCAGAGAAGATCTTTGACCGCTTAGCGGATCAATACCGCTTTGAGCTCGTCGTGATCGGCAACGGCACGGCTTCGCGCGAGACGGAGCAGTTCGTTGCTGATTGGATCGGCAAGCGCAAAGCGAAGAAGGGCGATACGCTGCAATATGTGATCGTCAATGAAGCCGGAGCGAGCGTCTATTCCGCATCCAAGCTAGCGCAGGAGGAATTCCCGGATCTTGACGTTGCGGAGCGAAGCGCAGCTTCCATTGCCCGCCGGATGCAGGACCCGCTTGCGGAGCTTGTCAAGATTGAGCCGAAGGCGATTGGCGTTGGGCAGTATCAACATGATGTAACACCGAAGCGCTTAGAAGAAAGCCTTGGCGCCGTCGTGGAGTCGGCTGTAAACCATGTCGGCGTCGATGTGAATACAGCTTCGTCATCCTTGTTGTCATACGTATCGGGAATCAATGCAACGCTTGCCCGCAATATCGTGAAGTTCCGTGAAGAGAATGGCAAGTTCACGAAGCGGAGCCTGCTGCAAAAAGTACCTCGGCTTGGTCCGAAAGCATATGAGCAGTCGATAGGCTTCCTGCGCATTACAGATGGCGGAAATTTGCTTGACAGCACGCCGATTCACCCTGAATCCTATAAGGTAGTGGAGAAGCTGCTTGGCTCGCTTGGTCTTACGCAGGCTGCCATTGGATCGAAGGAATTAAAGGACAAGCTTCATTCGCTTAACATGGATGAGACTGCTCATGCGCTCGATGTAGGCGTGCCTACCTTGCGAGACATTATCGACAGCTTGCTTCGTCCAGGTCGAGATCCGCGTGAAGAGCTTCCACCCGTTATCTTTAGAACGGACGTCCTTCAGATCGAGGACTTGAAGCCGGGGATGGAGCTTCAAGGAACGGTTCGAAATGTCATTGATTTTGGGGCTTTTGTGGATATTGGCATTAAAAATGACGGGCTCGTCCATATTTCTCAACTAAGCGATAAATTCGTCAAACATCCATTGGACGTCGTGGCTGTGGGAGATAATGTTACCGTATGGGTGCTGAATGTCGACCTCAAAAAGGGACGCGTTGGTCTTACGATGAAAGCGCCGATAGAAGCCCAACAGGCTTAGCTAAAAGGCAAATTCGTAGCAGCCCTCATTCCTTGCTGTGCTTGCTTTGTTCCGCTTGATTATACACCGGTTTCAAAGTGATCATATTGGATCCATTTAACACAGGCTGCACCCTCGGTGCAGCCTGTTATTGTCTATGCGATTAGGCGCAAGCCCTGCCTAAACATCCGTCAGCATCATACTGTAGTACAGATGGGCAAGAATCCCTTGTTGGATCAGAAAGGGGGAGTGCGAATGTCAAAAAAATCTCAACGGTCTAGCAGCAGTAATCGAAATGGCAGAAAAAACAGCTACAATAATAACAGCAGCAATAACGCTAACCATACGACAAATAACCAGAGCAATACAGCAGAGAACCTGTCTGGACTCAGCTCGGATGATCTTGAAATTATTGCTGCTTTTCTAGCCGTTGCAGCGGATGTAGTCGCACTCCTTTCTTTATTGAAGGCAAGAGACGAAAAAATACAGGGAGAAGGAGATGGCGAGTCAGGCCTCCCTGATGTTTTATTAACGAGCTTGCGTGGTGGTGTAAAAAGCAAGAATCGGAGAAGGCCCAGATAATTCGTTTCTGGGTTGTTTTTGGGTCAAAGCTTGTCCTGTAGATCAAAATAAATATCCCAAGACATCCTATGGACAGCTCGGGATTGTGTTGTTCGATTCCTTACAGCTGAACAGCATCCATAACGCATGGAGCTATCGCTTTGTAAACAAACGGATATGAGCGAATATGGCTCTCAATCGCTGTTTCCATTTAGCTGCGCGTTTGTGGGTTCGAACGGTAAAAAAACCAGCACTCGTTTAAAAGCTTAATTTGACGCCGATCCTTTTTCTGAAAGGCTCTCATTAATTGATTGCTCAACCATTGCGGCATAGGATAGCCTCCCTGTGACGTGATCTGCATGGGAGTCATGCATTGTTTCCCGTTGTACCGCTATCTTATGGGCGATTGTGCCTTTTGGTGCAGGTCCATTCTAATTGGGGATTGGAATATATAAGAGAAGCCCAACCCGTATTGACAAATACGGCTGGGCTTCTTTTAAAAAAAGCATGATAAGTCCAATGGGTTGCATCAAAACCTACTCATGATTTTCAACCTTCAACGGATTAGGACAAGAGTTCTTCTTCCTCATACCACTGCTCAAGCTGCGCTTCCAATGCGCGAATTTCCGTTAGCAAGGAGATCAGAGGATATTCCGTTTCCTGAATGGCAGCAAAGCTCTTCTCCAACTGATTCAAGTAGGTGATGCCGCTAACGATCTGGTCCTCTTCACGGAGCAGCTCCAGATGGTCGCATTCTGCTACAGCAATTGGCAGCCTCGGTACATTCAATGCAGTAAGCTTGCTGATTTCCTTATTCAATCGCAGATTGAGCGCACTCAATTGATACGCGTAATCTGCAGGCATCTCGACAAATTCCAGCCTGGATTCCTGTTGGAATACGAGGTAGCGCATCTTAGGCATGGGTCTCTCTCCTTCGTCGTTCATCATTTTCTCTTGACAGTGTAAAGGAGTTCAAGTACAAATTCAAGTAGATTCATCGTTTTCGTAAGGGTGATAAAGTGGGGGTACAAGGAGGGGGAAGATGACAACCGCACTGACCAATGAATACTTGCAGCAATGGATTGAGATTGTTTCGCTGCGGGATTTCCATATTCCTTTTCGACACCTGGCAAGGTGGAATCATCGGCTTTCCTCAACAGGCGGTCGCTACTTGCTGAAATCCCATGATATCGAGATTAATCCGAAGCAGTTTGTTCAAAATGGAGCGGAAGAGGTGGAGCGCATTATTAAGCATGAGCTCTGCCACTATCATCTGCATCTTGCAAAGAGAGGATATAAACACCAGGACGCAGAGTTTAAGCAACTGCTTGCCAAGGTAGGGGGCTCGCGCTATTGCAAGAGCTTGCCTGAATCGCAGAAGAAGAAAGCTGAGCCTTACCGATACCGACTTGTTTGTCACAGCTGCGGACAACAGTATTTGCGCAAGCGCAAGGTCGATGTTAAAAAGTATGTATGCGGCAAATGCCGCGGCAAATTAGCCTTGGAGAGCATTCGTTAGATCTTGATTAGAGGCGGGAGGATGCGTTATGGGGAAATTAGATGGTAGAGTTGTTGCAATTACAGGTCCACGCAAAGCGGAGGAAATGAGCATTCTTGTCAAAAAGCAAGGTGGAATTCCACTTGTCCGTTCCGCGCAAGGAACCATGTTCGAAGGCTTTGAGCACTTGGAGGCTGAGGTGGACAAGCTGCTGGAGCATCCCCTTGATTGGGCAATTTGGACGACGGGGATGGGACTCGGCAAGCTTGTAGAGGCTGCAGAAGCTGGAGGCAAGCTTGAGAGGCTGCTCGAGAAGCTCGCATCTGTGAAGCATGCTGCCCGCGGCTACAAGACAGTGAATGCACTGCGCAAGCTCGGCATAACGCCTGACGTTCGTGATGACGATGGCTCCACGCTTGGCTTAATACGAGGATTGACGCAGATCAACGAGGACTGGAAGGATGCACATGTATCGCTTCAGCTTCATGGCGATCCTGCCCCTAAGCTGGTTGAATTCATGGAGGAGTTTCAGGCATCGTACATCGAGCTCATGCCTTACCGTCATACGCCTCCTGCCGAAGAAGAGCTTGCGCTGCTTACCAAAGAGCTGCTCGCGCATCGCATTGATGTGGTTGCGATGACAAGTGCTCCACAGGCTCGCTTTCTATTCGAGTACGCGAAGGAGCATGGCGTGGATGATGCCTTGCGTGAAGTGTTCCGAGCGCGTACCCTTGCGGCTGCAGTCGGCAGGGTTACGGCCTCGGCATTAATCGATGAAGGCATCGAGCGGATTCTGATCCCGGAAGAAGAGCGAATGGGTGCCTTAATTGTCACCATCGGACGATGGTTTGAGGATCAGAAGACGTCCGTATAGATATTTCGCGGAGCCATGGAAGCATCAGAGCTGCAGATTCCGTGTATACTCAGCCTTCGGTGGTTCCGCTTTCTTTTTTATCCCAATGACTTGACATTGAACTTTGTCCATGTTACATTAATTATTGTCATTCCCTGATAGCTCAGTTGGTAGAGCACTCGACTGTTAATCGAGTTGTCACAGGTTCGAGTCCTGTTCGGGGAGCCACTTTGGAGAGATACCCAAGAGGCCGAAGGGGGCGCTTTGCTAAAGCGTTAGGGTGTAACAGCCGCGGGGGTTCGAATCCCCCTTTCTCCGCCATTTAACTTTATCTTTTCTCATGATCCCGTAAGGGATTTTTTGTTTTTATCGGGTTAATATTTACAATGGATGTCTTTGAACAAGAAGAACCACACTATATAACGGAGTACAACATGCTTTGGCATGTCGAGGCGAAGGGAGTAGTTGTGGTTCTTTTTTCCTCATGAGGATTAATTATGAGTATGTTAATATAGTTTGGTGCAACTTGGCTTCATGACCATAAGGCAGGTGTAGAAAAAGTAGGGTAAACAGAAATGGGTAGAAGGTGATCGGAATGTCAGAAATGGATAAGCGCGAGAAGCGCAGCCGGGAGCAGCATCTGAAGGAGCTGTCCCGAGCAGTCGAAAGAAAGATCAGACAAGGGCAGTCCGATCAGTTGCGAGCGCAATTTGAGGATTGGGAGCCTTATGACCTTGCCATCATGTTCAAGGAGCTCGAAGAGGATGTTCGATCGTCATATCTTGAACTGCTCGATATTGAGTCGCTGGCAGACGCGATAAGTGAGCTGGAGCCTGAAGCTCAGATCGAAGCTTTGTACATGCTGGGCAAGGTTCGTGCAGCACAGGTGTTGAACCGAATGGACAACGATGACTTGGCCGATATGATGGCTGAGGTTCCAGATGAGATTCAGGAATACATGCTGTCCATCATGGAAGCTAAAGAGCGGGAGAACGTTCAGGAACTGATGACCTACGGCAGCGAGACTGCCGGTGGTATCATGACCAACCGTTATGTATGGTTCAAAGAGAGCTTTACAGTTCGAGAAGCGGTAGAGAAGGTAAAGCAGTTTGCAGAGCTAACGAATGATGTTCAGTATTTGTATGTGGTAAACGAGCAAAAGTCCCTCATCGGGATGGTTACTTACCGAGATCTCGTGCTTTCTCCAGAAAACGAGATCATCATGAATCTGATGCAGGAAAATATTATTTCCGTAACAGCTGAGACTGACCAGGAAGAGGTTGCGCATCTATTTGAAAAATATGACCTTGTATCCTTGCCTGTTGTTGATGCGTATCGCAGATTGATCGGGGTCATTACCTTTGACGACGTGCTCGACGTCCTTCGTGAAGAGGCAAATGAAGACATCAACAAATTGGCGGGTACGGACAAGACGATCGACTTTCGTACTCCAGCCTTGGTCGCAGCGAGAAGAAGATTGCCATGGCTGATCATGCTGCTGTTCCTAGGGCTTGTGTCAGGCAGTATTATGAGCCAATTCGAGGATACGCTAAATCAGGTCGTTGCACTTATATTCTTTATGCCGATGATTGCGGGGATGACAGGGAATACAGGAACTCAATCGCTTGCGGTCGTTATTCGGGGGCTTGGCTCTCATCGTCATCTCGATCGACAAACGATTGTACGTTTATTCTGGCGCGAGCTTAGTGTAGGCCTCATGATTGGCATCGTTTGTGGAATAAGCATCGCTCTCATTGCGGGCATCTGGCAGAACAGCTTCCCGCTAGGGATCGTGGTTGGCTTCTCTTTGTTCTTAACCATTGTGATCGGGACGATGGCGGGAACGATCATTCCGGTCATTCTTTATAAAATGAAGCTTGATCCCGCAGTCGCCTCAGGGCCTTTGATCACCACGCTGAACGATATCTTTTCGTTGACAGTCTACTTTGGAACAGCAACTATATTCCTTCAATATTTATTGTAATATCGCATGAAGTAACGAGGTTCAGGAGAAGCTATATTGGACCTCGTTACAGGGTAATAATCTCAAGATTAATGGTTAACATTTCAAGTGAAAAAACTTAAAAAAAAGGCTTGTCATCTTCTTTGCCGTTTGCTATACTCTTAATTGTTGCTGACGAAGTAACAAGAAGTTATGAATGTGGCCCGTTGGTCAAGGGGTTAAGACACCTCCCTTTCACGGAGGTAACAGGGGTTCGAATCCCCTACGGGTCACCACT
>NZ_JADMOL010000005.1:0-608 GCF_015558675.1 Paenibacillus sp. 1001270B_150601_E10
TGTGGTAACTCCCATTTTACACGAAACTCACATGGGCCTTTTTATTTTCTAGCTGACGCACTTCATATTACAATCCGTCATTTAATAGCTAATATTTATAATTATTTCATTTTCATGCATCTCACATGCGGATCAAAGCGGGACACAACAAGAACATCCATATGTCTTGCTTCCCGTAGCATCGTCTTGATGATTGTGCCGCGTCGAATCCGCTCCCAGATCGAGCACTTCGACTGTCCGATCACAAGCTGTGTCGCCTCCGCCTCATTCGCTTTCAAGATAAGCTGCTCGGCAACATGCCGATTGGGCTCAAGCGGGACCTGCTCGAAGCGCCCTCCAAGCCGAACCGTCAGGCTCTCAAGCGCCGCGAGCTTCTTCTGATGCTCCGAAGCCCTTGCAGAATCGCGCGAGGAAGGCTCCTGCACATGCAGCACGATCCATTCTGCCTTCAAGCGATGAGCGATACGGAAGCCCCGGCGAATCAACCGTTCCGCCTGCTCGCTCGCGTTCACACAGACAAAGATCACTTCCTTTCTCCGCCACGGCCCGCGAAGGGATGATTGCCGCTCCCAAGCCTCAAGCCGCTCATCCACATCGTCTGCAAGCTC
>NZ_JADMOL010000005.1:651-198384 GCF_015558675.1 Paenibacillus sp. 1001270B_150601_E10
GCAATAAGATTGCCAGAGGTGAAGAAATGGCTCAGCGCCTGATCCACCTTCTCCATCGCATAAATGTGGCCTTCCCGCATGCGCTGGCGGAGCGCTTCTGGCGTAACATCGATCAATTCCACTTCATCAGCAAGCCGAAGAATAAAGTCGGGAATCGTCTCCCGGACCCTCACACCTGTGATTTGCTCCACCGCATCATTCAAGCTCTCTAGATGCTGTACATTCACGGTTGCAATAACGGATATTCCCGCTTCCAGCAGTTCAATCACATCTTCGTACCGCTTTTTATGCTTCGATCCCGGCATGTTAGTATGGGCCAGCTCGTCAACCAGCACGACATCAGGATCACAGGCAATAATGGCGTCCGTGTCCATCTCCTCAAGAACCCGTCCCTGATAGACGATCTGCTTTCTTGGCAGAATGGGCAGATTCCCAATCTGCTCCTCCGTCTCTTTTCTGCCATGGGTCTCAAGCAGTCCAATATCAACCCGCACACCCTTCTTAAGCAAAATATTGCCTTCTCTCAGCATCGTGTACGTCTTCCCCACTCCAGGTGCCGCTCCGATGTAAACTTTAAAGGTGCCCCGTTTGATTCTTCCGATCTTCTCATCGACCTCATGGGAGCTAAGGCGATGGTAAGCCTCGCCCTTTCCTTTTTTCAGAGACGCTTCCTTGCGGGCAATACGCGCAGGAAGGATGCGCTCTCCTTCCTGCGCAGCTCGGTCTGCCATCATAAACACATCGATATTTTTCATCTTCCTTAAAATCTCGTACACAAGCGATCCCTGCCACAGCTCTTGCCACCGCGTCTGCTTGGAATGCCCTAGCACGATGCGAGTGACGTTGTGGGACAGCGCATAATGAACCAATCTCCAAGACAGCTCCCGTCTCGAAACGATGGATAGTTCCTCGAAAGTCCCGCCGACCTTGGACACCAGCTTCTTCATCGACTGCTTGAATACCTGCTGCTCCTTCGTCAGCTTCTTCGTTGCCTTTGTGAACACAACGACCATGAGGTCGCCGTTCAGGCGCCTTGCCACCTGTTGGCCTCGCCGCACGTAAATAGAGCCGTTCCAGTGATATTGCGTGGATACGAGAATGCGTTCCGCCGCCCCGGAGGGACCAATGAGCCCCATCTCCTCGCGGTGCTTCTCCAAGGAATCATTGACCCCATCTGCAACAAGCCGAAGCGCAAGCTCGCGCAGAATGCTGAGATTGCCATGCTTAAAGTGGCGGAGCTCCGCTTGATTGCGAAGATGACCATCGGAGAGTCGCTGCAGCAGGGTTTCCGGGGTTACGTCGATCAGTTGGACTTCGTCGGCAAGCGCTAGGGTATCATCTGGAACGGTTTCTTTTACAGAGATGCCCGCAAGCTTCTTGGCTGCCTCTGTCACCCCTTCCAGCTCATAGACGTTTACCGTCGTAATCACGCTGATACCACGAGCGAGCAGCAGCTGGATATCCTCAAGCCTTGTCTTATGCTCCGCGCCCGGACGATTCCGATGCGCGAGGCCATCGACAAGCACAACCTCTGGATTGCGTGAGAGCAGGGCTTCAAGATTCAAATCTTTCTGCTCAACCCCATTGCGCTGCCAATGCAAGCTTGGGACACGTTCAAGCTCTGCCAGCTGCTCCATCGTCTCTGGCCGCTGCTTCGTGGATACCGCGCAAATAACCACATCAATGCCCTGCTCCTGCAAAGCCTGCCCTTCGCGAAGCATATGATAGGTTTTCCCGGAGCCGCTGACCGCTCCAATATAGATCTTGAACCAGCCCTGCTGCAGCTTGTTGATGGAGCTTAGAATCTCCTCTGGGGTTTTTCGCTTGAACGGGTCCATCTCCCGCCCTCCTTTTCTTCTTATTTTTATTAGGCTATCTCGTCTGCAATCATTGTCGGAAGTCTATAGCGGACCTCCACAATCTGCGCATCTTTCAATCTAAATGGGGAAAGACCCTTGCGAATGCATAAGCATCCTTCAGGGTCAATCCTACAATCCACGAAACACTATTTACGATTGTGCTCTCACTTTTTGAAGCTCCAGATTCAGCTCTAGCACATTCACTCTTGGCTCACCTAAAAAACCAAGCTCTCGGCCTTCGGTATGGCGCTCAATCATTTGCGTAAGGTCACTTGCTGTAATCCCCGTTTCTTTCTCAATTCGAGGAATCTGTACACGTGCGCTTTCAGGGCTGATATGAGGATCAAGCCCTGATCCTGAGTTTGTCAGCAGATCCACCGGCACCTCTTCGACAGGCACCTGCGGATTCTCCACCTTCCATTGTTCCATGGACTCTTTTACCCGTGACAGCATATCGGGACTCGATGGCGCATAGTTCGGAGAACCAGAACCCGCACCGTTATATGCAATGCTTGAGATTCGTCCATGGAAATATCCCGGGTCTGTGAAAGCTTGCCCGATCAGCTTGGAGCCTACCAGCTCTCCCTGCTCATTCTTGATCAGACTGCCGTTCGCCTGAAAGGGCATGAACGCCTGAGAGACGCCTGTTACAGCCAAGTTGTACAGCACTCCGCACAGCAGCATAAATACTAAGCTCACTCGTAAAGTTATCGTGACGATCTTCATCGTATTCCACCTCGTATTAAGCCCAGAATTGGACTAAAAGATCAATCAATTTGATGCCGGCAAAAGGGACAATGACTCCACCCAAGCCATAGACCAATAAATTCCGCCGCAGAAGCTGTGAAGAGCTCATCGGCTTATAAGCGACCCCTTTCATCGCTAGCGGGATCAGGATCGGAATAATAATGGCATTAAAAATTAATGCCGATAATATCGCAGACATCGGGGAGTGAAGCTTCATAATATTGAGCGCTTCAAGCTCCGGAATGGCCAGCATGAACATCGCCGGAATAATTGCGAAGTATTTGGCAATATCGTTTGCGATGCTAAAGGTCGTCAATGCGCCACGAGTCATAAGCAATTGTTTGCCAATCGAGACAACTTCAATGATCTTCGACGGGTCAGAGTCCAGATCGATCATGTTGGCCGCTTCCTTCGCAGCGACCGTGCCGCTGTTCATCGCGATTCCCACATCCGCCTGCGCAAGTGCAGGCGCGTCGTTCGTACCGTCGCCTGTCATCGCGACGAGCTTGCCTTCCGCTTGCTCGCGGCGAATGACCGCAATCTTATCCTCCGGCTTGCTCTCTGCAATGAAGTCATCGACACCCGCCTCCTTCGCAATTGTCGCTGCCGTAAGTGGATTATCCCCTGTACACATGATGGTCTTAATCCCCATCTTGCGCATCTGATCGAACCGCTCGCGCATGCCTGGCTTCACCGTATCCTTCAGATATATCAAGCCGTAAATCGCATGATCCACTGCAACCGCTAGCGGTGTCCCTCCTGCAGAAGCGATAGCATCGCTGTTTGGATCAAGATCAGCCGGAATGTCTCCGCCTTGGGATAGAACCCACTGCTTCACAGCATCCACAGCGCCTTTGCGAATCTTGCGGCCGTCCGGCATATCGACGCCGCTCATTCTGGTTTCTGCCTTAAACTCTATAAAGGTTCCATCGCGAACGAGCGATGGCTCATATGGATAATCCAGCTTCTTCATCAGTTCAAGAACCGATCGCCCTTCAGGCGTATCGTCCTGTACCGAGCTCATCGCTGCCCAGTATCCTACCTCTTGTGATGCATGCGTGCCAACCGGAACGAACTCGCTCGCCATCCGGTTCCCGTAGGTGATTGTACCCGTTTTATCCAAAATGATCGTATTGATATCCCCAGAAGCTTCCACGGCCTTCCCGGACATCGCGAGCACGTTGAACTGCGTAACCCGGTCCATCCCTGCAATCCCGATCGCAGACAGCAATCCGCCAATCGTTGTTGGGATCAAGCACACCAATAATGCAATCAGTACCGGCACTTCCAATTGAATATTTAAATAGTTTGCAAAGAACGGCAGCGTCACGACGACCACCAGAAAGATGAGGGTCAAGCTCACAAGCACGGTGTTGAGCGCGATCTCATTCGGCGTCTTCTGGCGCTTCGCTCCCTCAACCAAGGAAATCATCCGATCTAAGAATGACTCGCCGGGATCGCTTGTAATCCTCACTTGAATCTGGTCGCTGATGACGCGCGTACCGCCTGTTACAGAGCTGAAGTCACCACCCGCTTCCTTCAGCACAGGCGCCGATTCCCCTGTAATCGCGGATTCATCTACGGAAGCAAGCCCTTTGATCACCTCGCCATCGCCTGGGATCATCTCACCCTGTGAGACGACGACGACATCACCTTTACGGAGATCCGTCGAAGGAACTTGCACAAGGTCATGCCCGACCAGCTTGTTGGCCGTAATCTCCTTCTTCGTCTGCTTCAGGGAATTCGCCTGCGCCTTGCCTCGGCCTTCCGCCAACGCTTCCGCAAAGTTGGCAAACAGCAGTGTAAACAATAAGATAAGCGCAACGGCTATATTGAAGCCGAAGGATACGGTGTTGCCGAAGGCATCCGGCATGAAGATGAGGAACAGGGTAATCAAGAACCCGACCTCAACGACAAACATAATCGGATTGCGTATCATCGTCTTTGGATTTAATTTTATAAACGCTTCTTTTAGGGCCTGATTCACCACTGCACGATTCCATGAACTTTTGTTCGTGCTCATATGCTTCTCCTCCAATGTAACTCCGATCTATGGCAATAAAGTCAAATGCTCAGCAATAGGTCCCAGCACCAGCGCCGGGAAGAAGGTCAAGGCGCCTACGATCAGCACCGCAACCAGGAATACTCCTGCAAACAAGGCGTTGTCTGTACGGAACGTCCCGCTCGTTTCCGGCACAGGCTTCTTCGCTGCCAGGGAGCCAACTACCGCAAGCATCGTGATTACCGAGCAGTAGCGGCCAAGATACATGACAATCCCTGTGGTGATGTTCCAAAAGGATGTGGCATCTCCAAGCCCTTCAAACCCTGAGCCGTTATTAGCGGCAGAGGACGTATATTCATACAGCACCTGCGTCAATCCATGGAAACCTGGATTCGAGATCGTATCCGCATTCGTAAACAGCGCGATCGCTGTTGGGATCAGAATCAGAAACGGGGGAATGAGCATCGTCACTGCGATCAGCTTCATTTCCTTGCCCTCAATCTTCTTGCCTAAAAATTCCGGTGTGCGCCCCACCATAAGACCTGACAAGAATACGGCAATCATGGCATACATCAACACGTTCAAGAAGCCAGCTCCCACACCGCCAAACACCGTGTTCAGCATCATGTTGACGATCGCGATCATCCCTGCGATTGGGGTCAAGGTATCATGCATCGTGTTGACGGCACCTGTCTCGGCCGCAGTCGTAACCACAGAGTAAAGAGAAGATTGAGCAAGGCCAAATCGGACCTCTTTCCCCTCCATCGAGCCTTGCGCTTCGTTAACACCAAGCGCATGCAGCGCAGGATTGCCTGCTGCCTCACTGGCTAACGAGATGCCCAAGAACAAGAGAAACATCATCGCCATCGAGACGAATAGGACACGCCCTTGCTTTTTATTGCCCACCATGATGCCATACGTAAATGGAAGCGAGGTTGGGAGAAGCAGCATTAACAGCATTTGCAGCATATTGCTGATTGCGCCCGGGTTCTCGAATGGATGCGCTGAATTGGCTCCGAAGAACCCGCCCCCGTTGTTCCCAAGCTCCTTAATCGACAGGAATGAACCAACGGGTCCGCGTGCAATCTCTTGGGCCTGACCTTCCACGGTCTTTACAACAGCCGTAGGCTCCAGCGTTTGCGGTACGCCAAGGGCAACGAAGATCAACGCACTTACGAATGCGATCGGCAGCAATATTCTCGTAATCGCACGGACCAGATCGACAAAGAAGTTGCCAAGCGGCTTGCTTGCAAGGCCTCTCATGAACGCAATCGCTACCGCAAACAGCGTAGCAGGCGCCACGAACAGCATGAACACAATCGCAATCATTTGCGATAAATAAGATAAGCCTGTTTCTCCGCTATAATGCTGTAAGTTCGTATTCGTCATAAAGCTGATTGCCGTATTGAAGGCAACCGTCGGCTCCATGGAAGCAACCCCGCTCGGATTAAGCGGGAGCATGCCTTGCAAACGGAAGATCACATAGACAATCAAGATCATCACTGTATTGCTGAGCACCGCTGACATCGCATACTGCTTCCAGCTTTGATTCTCTTGGCGAATGCCGCTTAGACGATAAATAAGATTCTCAAATGGACCGAACCACCGATCCAGCCCCGTGCGTTCATTGTTGAATGCATGGGCAATATAATGACCTGTCGGGCGTGCCAGCAGGCACGCGATCAACAAGAGCAATGCTATTGAAATCCAAGCCATGGTTGTCACTTGAATCGCTCCTTCATCCATCTAGAATTTCTCTGGGTTAATCAGGGCATAGCCCAAATACAAGAAGATGGCGATGATGATCACCGCAAGCACCCACATCATCTTTCATCCCTTCCTTCTTCTGTGGCATGAGATGCCCACTTTGCAAGCCCCAGCATCAATGCTGCAAGCAAGCCTACCAGCGCAATCATAATCACATCGTTCATGACGAACCTCCTGTTTTTTTGCCTCTATCACGTAGAAATTCACATCTTTACCCTAAAAAAGGCAACAAAAAAGAAGCATGGCTTAGAGGAACTCCTCTCCATGCTTCTTCAGTCACAGTCAAATAAGACCGTGTCCAATATGCGCGGTTCGCAAGTGTCCTCTCTGTACGCTTACGAGGTTAGCTGTCGGATTCGGGCTCAAAGAGTAGCCCTACTCGATTGCTCGAGACTCACCCCATGTGGTCGAATAGTCGTCTATCAACGACTGACCACGGTTGGTTCCCCCGCTCCCTATGTCTAGGGACTCAGCGATTCAAAAGATCCATATTGTTGGATGTTGGATGTTCAAACTTATAATGATTCACGTACACCTTGCTGTGTACTCGTATGCCGCGTCATAACGACGCTAGTATCATATTGATTCGCGATATAATTCTCCTCTCTTCACGACGCTTGCGAGGTTAGCTGTCGGATTCGGGCAGTGAGAGTCGCCCTACAGTGTTGGAGAAGGCCATGGTCCTTCTCTACTGATTCACCCCGAGTGTACACTGCCTTCGGCTCTCACCCCGAAGGACAGATGTTCACGATGTTGGTTCCCCCGCGCTCCCTATGAAGCATTCAGCGTTTTTCCCAGTGGGTCTTGATTCATGAGATGTATCTTACTCCCTTCTCTCAGGACTTGCAAAGCAAGGTTTTTGAATTTTCACCATGAAAAAGACCAGTTTTAAACCCATTACGGGGATTTCATGATAAATTAATGCTTTATCTGCAAAAATCTCTGTTTTCCATTCAGGTTTTCATTTTCTTGAAAATCACGCAAATATCTTGCATTCTATCTCTTTCCTTTCGATAACGCTAATCAGTACCATAAAAAATAAAACAAGAAATTAGGCGTATAATCGAGATATTCCAAGTAAGATCTAGATCGGGTTCATTTTAATACCAGATACGGACCTCATTACTATAATCATCCAAATTTTCGAGGTATTTATAAGCGTTTCTGCTTTTACACTGACACCTGATGTCCTTTATGATTCAGAGTAACCTTGAAACAATCGTTCATCTAATCACACGATCAGATATAGAAAAATAAACATACTCCCATTGCTAGGCACCAATGAACTGCAGCTTGTAGGAGCGTTGGGATAGGAGGAGAAGCAATTGCAGTCAAAATGCATATCAAGCATCGAGCTCTACGCATGGGATGATCCAGACGGCATCGATGAAGCATCAAGAAAACCTCGCTATAAACGATACGGGATTCTCCGGATCACGTGCGGTATTCATCAAGGAATCGGACAGTGTCTATTGTCCAACGGGACGAAGCGAGAGGATCTCATTCGTTGGGGTAGCTATCTGCGTACTTTTCGAAAATGTAAAATGGCAGAAGCGTTGCAGTTCCTAGAGAAGAAAGGAAGTTGCTGGAGTCATGAGCAGCATCATCTCGTGCGTACAGCTCTAATGAATCTAATGGAGAATCGTATTCAGGCTCGCCTGTATGGGACGATCATGCATACGTTTCTTTCCTATCAACAGCTCTGCCAGCGTAGATGGCCTATCGAAC
This sequence comes from Paenibacillus sp. 1001270B_150601_E10, assembly GCF_015558675.1. GTDB lineage: Bacteria > Bacillota > Bacilli > Paenibacillales > Paenibacillaceae > Paenibacillus_B. The sequence continues at coordinate 8,755 of NZ_JADMOL010000005.1, forward strand.
AAGGCATGGTAGGCATGCCTGCCCGTACTGAACGGCAAGCTGCTGCACGACCTATTCCGGCAGCCGTCATCTTTGCTGATGCAGCGGCTATAAAGCACTCGGGGACTCTTGATGCCGATAATTGCCGGCACTTGCCCCGCTTCCCACTCTTACGAGAAAAGTCAAAGCCGGAGGCGCATGAATGGATACAATACGCTACCGCTTACTACTCCGTTCTATAACATGGAGAATTGTAGGATATCGATACCATACCTCATCATGAACCATCTCGACAATAATACATGAAAAAGCAACCCAAAAATTAAAAAGACATAAGGCATGATGATATGATCTAAACTGGCTATGTATTGAGGGGTGTGTAGTAATGAAAATAATGAATAAAAAGTTCATCGTCCTTGGACTAGCTGCTCTCATTTTGATTACAGGTACAACCGCATATGCTAGCGGCACGTTCTCTTCTCTTTTTCCAAATGCAAGTGCTGAACAACAAGAAGAAGTAAAAAAAATCGAATATAAAATAAATCAATCATAGACCAAAGGAAAGGAAATACTTCTAAACGGCTTTGCTTATAAGTCCAGATTAGTCACAAGCTTTGGTTTACTGGGAAAAAGCGAATGGCTCTTATTTGGTCATGGAGTTAAAGACCAAAATCACAGGCTCCAAAGATTGGTACTTAGCTGGAGTTAGAACACTTCCCGCCGAATAATGCTCATTGATCAAAACAGCCCTTCATTTATCAACAGGGCTGTTTTTTGTTTATAAGTAACAACTATTTGGCTTCCTTTCGATGCTCAATAAGCCAGCAATCTCTCATCTCTCCCTCGTGCCATTCATGCTGCTTCAGCAATGTCTTTTTCACAAATCCGCACTTCTCATAGACTCTTAGCGCCCGCTCATTCCAGACTTGGGGATCCATGATAATGACATCAGCCTGCTCTACTGTATGTAGGTAGTCCACCATCGCTTGGATTAACGATGTTCCGATTCCTTTGTTCCAGCAATCTATCTCGCCGATGAACTGATCCATGCCATAGATGCGGCTTGTCAGATCCTCATAGCCGTATTCCTCTCGCTCTTCTCCAATAGGATAATACTGGATGTAGCCAATCGGCTCATCCTGATACTCGATGATGCATCGATGCTCTTCATCCGCCTCCACATAAAAACGCTCCTGCACAAGAGCCAGATCATGAGGACGATCCCGCCCCTCATAGTAGGCGAGAACCTGCGGATCACTCAACCATTTGACGAGTAAAGCAGCATCCTCTTCCTTTAACGGTCGAACCGATATTTCACCAATGTGGAACAATGTCATTCATACTCCTCCCTCTGCACCAAGCTCTCACTGCCTTTCAGTCTCTTTTATGGCCGGAATAATTCAGCCAGCATACGCTCTTTGTTGTTCACAAATTCCTTCATGATTAAGAAATGATCCGTCTCCTCCAACACATGAACTGCAATTCCATCTGCAGTAAGCTCGTAAATGACAGAGTCTGGGTAAGCCATTAAAATAGGAGAATGCGTTGCAATGATAAATTGAGACCGCTCCTGTACCAGCTCATGCATGCGAGACAGCATGGCCAATTGACGGAAGGGAGACAGCGCCGCCTCCGGCTCGTCCAACACATACAAGCCTTGACCCCCAAAGCGATGGACGAAGGTGGCGAAGAACGATTCCCCATGAGACTGCTCATGCAGTGATTTGCCGCCGTACGATTCCTTAATCGGTGGACTATAAGACTCTTCACGGTCGAGCTCATCCATATGGGTAGCCAGATTGTAGTAGCTTTCTGCCCGAAAGAAGAACCCATCCTTTGGCTTGCTTACGCCCCGTACAAGCTTCATATATTCATAAAGACGCGAGTGGGTCGCCGCTGTGGAAAACGTAAAGTTCCGCGTCCCTCCTTCTGGGTTAAAGCCCAAAGCGACCGCAATCGCCTCCATCAGGGTAGACTTGCCCATCCCATTTTCGCCTACAATATAAGTAACCTTAGGATGGAACTCCAGTGACTGAAGATGCTGAATGACTTTAAGATTAAAGGGATAATGGTCAAAGGAAGGAATGCGGCTCTTGTCTAATTCGATTCTTCTTAGGTAGGTATCGAGGTTCATGGCATGGCTCCTTTCCGAACCTTATGCATTGTAAACCTTGCTATACTTTTTATTCTACACGCTGATTGTAAAATAATAAAAAGGGTGAGACTACCCGTTGGCCTCACCATCTTCTATATGGTATCCAGCCTTCCTAATACGAACTAGGCTTCAAAGGGCGGATGTTTGTAATAATGAACTTCCCCTAGACACGCTTCAACGCATTGTGGATATGCGCCAGATGATGATTACTGTGCCAAGCATATATCCCAATATTTTGGGCAACAGATACTACACCTGAATCAGGATGCACAAAGGTCCGTGCAAGCTGCTCCTCTGACAGACTCTCAAGCAGGTATACCCAGCGCTCGTGCAGCGCTTCGATCAGCTTCAAGGAAACTGCAATCGGCAGTCTGGAATCAGGAAGCTCTGCCCACTTATCCTCCGCATAAGGCTTGATGGTTGGATTGTCTTCTGTTAACGCTAATTTGAATCGTACATAGGCATTGGCATGACTATCTGCAAGGTGATGCACAACCTGTCGGATCGTCCAACCGCCTTCGCGGTAAGCTTGATCAAGCTCCTGTTCGCTAGCATGCTGAACAGTCTCCATGAGCCTGATTGGGAGCAGCCTGATCTCCTGTATCCATGAACAGATGTCTTCCTTCGAAATCAGTGCGGGACAATCAAAGGTTCCGATTGGGTATTGGTCACGATTCATTCCATGCTCACTCCTGACTTAACTGTTAACTGATCTGGTTTATTCATGAGAGTTAATGCGAATAATCAACATCATGATTATAAGGACATTTCTTATCCATCTACCATCATAATCGATCATTCTCATACTTGAAAAGTCGGATCTAAGACTTCCGATCCCGCTACAATGAAAACTGTAAGGAGGGAAATACAAAATGGATATGCTAAGGGACTTGAATCAGGCGCTTGCCTACATTGAAGACCATCTTGATCAGGACATTGATTACGACAAGCTTGCTCAGCTGGCAGGAACGTCAGACTATCATTTTCGCAGATTATTTTCCTATTTGTCCGGGATGTCACTAAACAGCTATATTCGTAACCGCAGGCTGTCCGAGGCTAGCCTGGAGCTGCAAAGAGATCCTGTTAGAGTCATTGATGTTGCGATCAAGTATGGGTATCAATCGGCCGATGGATTTACAAGAGCCTTCAAGGATTGGTGCGGCCTTAACCCGTCTGAGGTGAAGAGCTCAACTCAGCTAAAGGTGTTTCCGCGTATGACCTTCCAACTTACCGTTCAAGGAGGCGTGGATATGAATTATCGCATTGTTCAAAAAGAAGCTTTTAAGCTAGTAGGCGTGAAAAAGCGCGTGCCCATCATATTTGAGGGACAAAATCCCGAGATTATGAAACTGATGCAGTCTATTACAGCAGAGCAAAGAATGAAGCTGCAAAGCTATCGCAACACAGAGGTAAGCACGGTCGTGAATGCATCGTACCATTTTGACGAAGGCCGAAAGGAGGAGAAAGGTGAGCTTGATCACCTGATCGGCTCCATTACCACTTTGGATATCGATTTCGAAGCATTTGAGGTTGTCGAGGTGCCAGCTTGTACATGGGCGATATTCAGTTCCGAGGGCCCTTTTCCAAAGACCATGCAGGATATGTGGGCCAAGATCGCTTCAGAATGGCTCCCCTCCTCTCACTATGAGCTGATCGATGTTCCTGAAATATCCTTTACAGGCGACATGTCCAATCTACAGCAGGTGTACAGTGAAATATGGATTGGCGTTACGGAAAAGGGGCAGTAAAGTTAAAAAAGAAAATGCAGCAGAAGCTGCAATAACATGTCGTAATATACCAGCAAGCCTTGATCTGTATTATATAGGGATCAAGGCTTTTTATGCTGCTTATGAGCCATTACTCAGCATCCATCTTCTTATAGGGAGATGTCCTTTCATGTATGCAATCACGAAATTAAGACACAATAGAAATATCTTTGTTTTTATGGAGGCTTACCGAATGACGAACTCTTTAAACGCACAAGGTTTCTTAGAAACCATTAAAGCTCGCAGAACGATTTATGGCATTGGCAAAGAAGCTGTGGTATCTGATCAGACCATTCAATCCATTATTGAAGAAGCCATTCAGCACACTCCATCGGCGTTCAACTCCCAGAGCGCAAGAGTGGTCGTCCTATTTGGAGAGCACCATGATAAGCTGTGGGACATCACGACAGAGACCCTTCGCAAGATCGTTCCTCAAGATAGCTTTGAACCGACCCAGCAGCGCATGAATGGCTTTAAAAACGGCTATGCAACGGTATTATTCTTCGAGGATATGGCAGTGGTTGAATCGCTTCAGCAGCAATTTGAAGCCTACAAAGACAACTTCCCAACCTGGTCGCAGCAGTCTAACGGCATGCTGCAACTGGTGATCTGGACAGCACTGGAAGCAGAAGGTCTTGGCGCCAACCTGCAGCACTATAATCCTCTGATTGATGACGAGGTTAAACAGCAATGGAGCATCCCCGCTACGTGGAAGCTGATCGCTCAAATGCCGTTTGGCAAAAAGACAGTGGAGCCGAATGAAAAAGAATTCAAGTCTGTTGCAGAGAAAGTTAAGTTCGTGAAATAACAAATGAACGTTAATCATGGAAGATCTCATTCGAATAGAATGGGGTCTTTTTGCTTTCAAAAAAAGATAGCAAGTATTCAGTAAGGGCATAGTCAAAATTCATTATTATCTAAATACAACCTATACACCCTTCACCTCCGTCAATTAAATTTAAATCAATGCATGGTGAAAAATAACGCTGTTTGTTGTGGAGGACTAAAATGGCATACGACAATATGGAAGAGTATATAGATCCATCCCGTTATGATATAGAGAATCAAGGGCATCCTGAGCTTGGATTGATCCTTCAAGCCATCTCGGCTATAGAAGGTCCTATTGTGGATCTGGCCTGCGGTACGGGGAGATTGACGCTGCCGTTAGCCGAAGCTGGCTTCAGCATGATTGGCATCGATCTTCATGAAGGCATGTTGGAGACAGCAAGAAGCAAAGCCTTGGCACGAGGCCTGGATATCGAGTGGCTGCAAGCCAATGCGCTCAATCTCAAATTGAAGTCGAGAGCGTCTGCCTTCACTATGGTTGGCAATAGCTTTCAGCATTTTTTGACGCAAGAACAACAACTCAATCTTTTGAGGCAAATCAATCATAACTTAGCTCCAGATGGCCTGCTGATCTTCGATCTTCGCTTTCCTTCCCGAGCTGAGCTTGCAACATCTGCGCGTGAAGATCTAGCCTATACTTATAAGGATCAATATGGTCAGCAATGCAGTGTCTATTATGAAAGCCGTTATGATCCGGTGACCCAGATTCAGCATAATACGACCTACCGAGTGACCAAGCTTTCTAATGGTGGAAAATCCACCGACGATTCTCGCATCGATCTAAGGTTCACCTATCCTCAAGAGCTTAAACTCTTGTTGGCACAAGCAGGGTTCGAGCTTCAAGCATGGTACGGAAGCTGGAATGGCGTGCCTCTTGGCGAGGATTATCCCAGCATCGTCGTGGTCTGTCAACGAGGAAAGAATGCATGCTAATTACAGGGCATAGCCTCCTTTATCAGATATTCCCATTCCGCCTATTTCCAACAATTTGTGGATGATAGATCGTGTTTAATTCATCTGTTCCCTATTTCATCCATACTACCAAAAAAGCCCTCTGATAACCGACTTGTAATCGGGCTCTCAGAGGGCCTTATCTATTCAAAGATCACTTCACCAGATCACTAATTTTCTGCAGATTATCCGCGAATCCGATAAATACCTGATCGCCAATGACAATCGTCGGCACGATTTGCTTGCCGGTCAATTCCAGCACCTCTCTGGCATACTGCACATGTTCCTCGCAGTTATAATCAGTGTATGGAATGCCATTTTCTTTTAAAAAACGCTTGGCATAATTGCAGTCACTACACGTTGGAATCGAGTAAATCTTCAATGGCTCAGTCATGAATCAACACACCTTTCGCACATTTTCACTACCCCTTACGTCCTGCTTCCATTAACTTTGAACGGATTCTCTGGCTTCCCTGTTCTCTTCAATGGCGACTTTCCGCAGTTCCTCAAGTGTGACTCGATGGATGAATTTCTTGAACTTCTCTTTCCCTTTCGCATTGGCTTTATAAAAATCGATGATCGCGAACACAACAGGTACGAGCTGCGTCTCCGCCAGGCCAGATGCAAGCTGCTCCGCAAATGAGGTCTTAAGCCCTTTCGACTCTCCTCCGACATACAAATCGAAGCGGTCCCGCATTTTGACAACGGCGATATCCTTTAGCAGGGGCTCGCTTGTTCCAAGCGCACAGCCCGCATACCCGATCTTCATCGGCATAGGCGTCTCAATGCCCGCGATCGCTTTATTCAATCGCTTCGCTGTCTCCAGTCCCGCCTCCTCTGCGCCTTTGCAGAAGTTGCAAGCGATCAGGCTTTTCGTAACGAAGCCTGCCGGATTCACCTCCAGACCGGCACGCTTGAGCCCCCCCTCGATCGCTTCCCGCTCCTCTGCTGCCACTTCGACATACAGCTGCCTGAATGGGGTCATCTCAATTTTGGAATCGGAGCCTACAATCGTTCCAATAGTCGCTAGCTGCTCCGGCGTAAATAAACTTCCTCCCACCTGTATTGGAGGGCTTACCGCAATGACCGCCTTCTCTCCCATGATCCTTCTCCCCCAATCCGTTGTTGCAAGGGCAGAACCATCAATGAACTTTAATGGTTCTGCCCTGCTCCTAACCGATATAACCACGACGATGCAAGTACCTTTCCCACTTTCGTTCATCAATCAGCATCATCATGTCGTACGCGGTACATATGCATGTCTTCAAGATTAATGACGAATCTTCACGCGCTGGAGACGAAGCGCATTAAGAACAACCGAGACGGAGCTTAATGCCATAGCTGCTCCGGCTACCCATGGAGCCAACAATCCAATCGCAGCAATCGGGATGCCTAGCGTATTGTAGCCAAGCGCCCAGAACAGGTTCTGCTTAATATTCTGCATCGTCTTGCGGCTCATGTAGATCGCATCTGGAATGCTGGACAGGTCGCCGCGCATCAGCGTAACATCAGCAGCTTCCATCGCAACGTCCGTACCTGTGCCGATCGCCATACCGATATCCGCGGTTGCAAGCGCAGGAGCATCATTGATGCCATCCCCGACCATCGCGACTTTTTTGCCTTCAGCCTGCAGCTTCTTCACTTCTTCTGCTTTTCCTTCAGGGAGAACCTCAGCACGCACATGGTCAATTCCAACCTGAGCTGCAATCGCCTTCGCTGTACGCTCATTGTCTCCCGTAATCATGATAACCTGAATCCCCAAGCCTTTAAGACGGCTGACAGCATCCTTGGAGCTTTCTTTAATCGTATCCGCTACCGCAACCAAGCCTGCATATTGCTTATTAATCGCAACCAGCATCGCCGTCTTGCCGGATTCCTCGAGCCTAGACATCGTATCGTAAGCATGCTTCGCATCAACCTCAAACTTTTCCATCAGGCGTCGTGTGCCAATGAGCAGCTCACGACCCTCCACGACAGCTTGAATCCCGTATCCTGGGATCGCTTCAAAGGATTCTGTGGATGGAAGGTCAATCTGCTTATCCTTAATGCCTTCCACAATCGCTTCCGCAAGCGGATGCTCCGAGTTCTTCTCCGCCGCGCCAACAAGTCTAAGGAATTCCGCTTCATTGCCTTCTGCAAGCACATCCGTAAGCTCCGGCTTGCCTTTTGTAACGGTACCTGTTTTATCTAAAATGATCGTGTCGATCTTATGCGTCTGCTCCAGGTGCTCCCCGCCTTTGAACAGGATGCCGAACTCTGCAGCACGACCGGAGCCCGCCATAATCGAAGTCGGCGTTGCTAGGCCAAGAGCACAAGGACATGCGATAACAAGGATCGCGATCGCTTTTTCCAATGCTTCAGCAAAGTCTCCAGGCGCAACAAGGAAATACCATACGAGAAAGGCAACAACCGCAATACCCACTACGATCGGTACGAAGATACCTGAGATCACATCGGCAATACGTTGAATTGGCGCCTTTGAGCCCTGAGCCTCTTCAACAACCTTGATGATCTGTGCAAGCGCCGTTTCCTTGCCTACCTTCGTTGCTCGAATTCGAAGCATTCCATTCTTGTTGATCGTCGCGCCGATAACAGCGTCTCCTGCTTTCTTCTCTACAGGGATGCTTTCGCCTGTAAGCATGGATTCATCCACGGAAGAGATGCCCTCCAGCACTTCGCCGTCAACAGGCACTTTGTCTCCGGGGCGTACAAGAACAACATCCCCAACGATAACTTCATCAACAGGAATCGTTAGCTCCTGACCATCACGAATCACTAATGCCGTCTTTGCTTGCAATCCCATAAGAGACTTAATGGCCTCAGACGTACGGCCTTTTGCTAATGACTCGAACAACTTGCCCATGAGCACCAGCGTAATCAACACTGCACTGGTCTCGTAATACATAGCTGGCCCGTGATGCGCACTGCCGCCTTTTAAGAACCAATCGATGGTTAGATACAAGCTGTAGAAGTAAGCGGCTGACGTCCCGAGCGACACCAGAACATCCATGTTTGCACTGCCGTTGCGGAGCGCCTTATAAGCCCCTACATAGAATGGCTTCCCGATATAGAACTGAACCGGCGTAGCCAGAATCAATTGGAACCAGGGATTCATGAAGATATCTGGAATCCAGATCCATGAAGTAAAGGAGAAATGGCTGACCATTGACCATAGGAGCGGCAGCGACAGAATGGAGGATACAAGAAGTTTGCGCTTTTGCCGCGTAATCTCCTGCTGGCGATGCTCGGTGGGATCTCCTTTTTCCTGCTTAGGTGCAGCTTTATAGCCTAATTTCTCCACGCGCTGCTGCATATCCGCAATGCTAATATCCGAAGGATTATACTCTACATGAGCTGTCTCCATCGCAAAGTTTACGCTCGCTTTGCTTACGCCTGGCAGCTTATTCAAGGTCTTCTCAATTTTTGTGGCACAAGCTGCGCAGGTCATGCCTGTCAATTCAAGATCAATCGTTTCCTTTGCCGTATCATACCCTAGCTTCTGAATGCGCTCTTCCATCGCCGCCACATCAATCTTGCTCGGGTCATACGTAACGGTTGCACGCTCCAAAGCAAAGTTCACATTCGCTTCTGATACACCTTCAAGCTTATTCAGTCCCTTTTCAATCCGGTTTGCACAAGCCGCACAGGTCATGCCTGTAATCTGCAGCGACGTTTGTTTGGCAGCTGCTTTGCTCGCTTCCATGTGAGATCACCTCTTTCCTTTTCTATATTCATTACTCAACATCGTAGCCCTGATCCTCAATGGCTTCCTTAACAGCATCCAGCGTAAGTTGATTCTCATCAAACGCCACAGCAACCTTTCCGCCTCCGAGATCTACTTTCCCTTCCGCCCCGATCTCCTTCAAAGCTCCCTCAATCGAATTGACGCAGTGATTACAAGACATTCCGTTAACCTTCAATTCCACATTTGTCATGCTTATCGTCTCCTTTTTATGGCTTCTCATGAAATGCCGATCGAATTTCGATTCATTCATGTGGTTACAATACCCCACCACCCTATACCAATGGGCGCAAGAGGGTCATTTTTTCTAAAATAAGCTGGATGCTAACCTATCAGATGGTTGAACAACTCCGAATTATACATTCATTCCTGCTTGCTTTTAAAGGCCCTTCACTTCTTCTACATCGTAGCCTTGCTCTTCAATGGTTTCCTTGATCTTCTCTAATGCGACTTGGCCCTTATCATATTCGCTGGCAACCGTTCCACTCACAAGATCGACCTTTCCGCTTACCCCAACGGATCTCAATGCTCCTTCAATCGAATTTACACAATGTCCGCACGACATGCCTGTTACGTTCAACGTAACTTGTTCCATCCTTCAACACTCCTTTATGTGATAAAAATGAATTGACCAATCTTCGTTCTACATAGGGGATGTATAGATCTTCGACTTCTGTTGGATTCCTGTAATCAATGGTTCACAACCTATGAAGGTATTCTGCTTCATTTGCGAGCATCTTATGGAAGCTGACGTTATTGCCTCCTGTTACTATCAATATACCCCCTACCCCTATATTGTGTCAACCGTTTTTTGCATACCCCCTGTGCCTATTTTTTTATTCACACTGCTAATCATACCCCTAGACCCTATATTCCCATTTTCAAGTCATATGCCGATAAGGAAACCTTTATCCCAACTTCCTGCTCTGATGCCAGTCGTTCTCTCCCTTAAGCAGAATATTCATTTATTTTTTACAAATAAAAAAGCCGGATAAATCATAGGAGAAAGATTTAACCAGCCATAATTGGATTCTTTTTCAGCTCTTTATTTGTCCATTTTAATACTCGTCGTGCCGAACTCTTTCACGGTTACACGGACATCGTACCGGATCGATGCCTCCGCAAAATTATCGTCCCAATCATTCTTTATTTGCTGCCATGTCTGAGGATAATATATTCTTACGTATTCGCCCAGGCCGATAACATCGGCACGATATTCCTTCTGCACCTTTTGCAGCATCTTCTCCATACGCTGCTCCACCTGCTTAACCGTATCCGCTTCCACTTGCCTGAGAAAACGATTGTCGTAATCGTTTCCATCGATCCATTGCTCACCAAGACGTCCTTCCGACTCAATCTGAACATCAAAGGAGATTCGACCCCTGTTCACATGAGGTCTAATTTTGCTTTTTAACGTTGTTATTTCATAGACAACCGGCTTTCCGGTTTTCGAATCATACGATTTCACAACGCCACCCTTTACCTCGCCTGTCACCCAGTTAATGGCCTCAACTTCCTCCTCGTCAAGGAAGCCGATCAACTTGCCTGTCTTTCCATATATAACAGCGGCGCCAGCAAACTTAACAACACCGTCAGCAGTCACGATATTCTGCAGAAGAAAGCTCGACATAGAATTGATTTCCGGAAGCAGCTTCGATAAAGACACAGGAGGCAGCAGGCGGCTGCTCTGGTACCGATTATCCGTAATGGAAAGCAGTCTCATTGCCGGGAACTCGCTCTTGTCTTTGTGGTCTAACGCTTGTTTGGCCTCGCCTTTACAGATTAACACGAGACAGCTGGGGCGGAATTCCTGTTCACGTATAAAAAAATCAAAGAGACGCTCCATGCTGATTTGCCTTGCTACTTCGTCACTGATGACAATGACCTTATAATGCTGGCCAAAGATTGGTCTTGCACTGATTAACGGTATTTCTCTCGTCACTTCATAGAAAGAGTCTCCCGTTACGGATATGTTGCGATATTGCTTTTGTCCTCCTCCACCTTTTCCCACAATGCTGCCGCTTTGCCCAGGCCTCACCATTTGATAGGTCAGCGTTACGATATTTCGTTTGGAATAATCGCCGCCTTCTTGCTCAAACTGCCGCTCAAGTGAAGTCTCTTCTCCAATATCAACTGCTGCCCCTATCGTAATGCCTAAATCCTCGATTTCCCTGCGGCTCCAACAGCCTGTCAGCAATATGGCCATTGCGACAAGTGCCCATATCCAAGATACCTTTACTCTACATGTGCCGAGCTTCATTTCGTCGCATCACCTCTTAGCTTTGCCATTCCAAGCAGCAGCACGGGCAGCACAACAAATAGGACGAGAGCCATATTCCCTATGTTCTCACTAAGCTTAAACAAGTCATTTATATTCCGCGGAAGCATAGCCACGATATAGATTACCGGCAGCATAATATATAAGAATGGACGGATGTCCTTCTTCATGCTTTGGGCAGCTCCCAATGCCGCTGCATAGTGCGTAATGACATAGGTCGTAAAAATTTGCATCACCCAGATCGCAAGCAGCAGCGATTCGTAACGTTCAAAAAAGATCCCAGGAAATTCAATGCTTTTGATGAGCGTTATGGTCGGCCAAGCTAAGCTGATCACACCCTCAACCGTTAAGCTGCCAATGACCATAATCGCTGTCGTGACATAGATCAGGATGGGAAACCCAATGCCAAACAGAACTGCTTTTTTTGCTGTTTTGGGATTTTTCATAAACGCGACAAGGACAAGCATAATTTCAAACCCACTAAAGGAAAGGGCTGTCGTTTTCACGCCTCTCAGCACAGGACCCAATCCAAGCCCTAACACTGGGCGCAGGTTGTTGATATCAAATATCTTAATGCTCATTGCCGCCGTCATAAAGAAAATGATGACGGTAATGGGGAAAATAATCTGAAACAGGCGCGTGATCGCTGAAAGACCTCCAATAAGAAGGTAGAATCCCACCCACATGAAAACCATAATCATCGCCCAGCGAGGAGTTCCTTCCAGCAGAAACAAAATGTTGACTTCAGCCATGGCTCGCAGCATAACGCTCGACATCAAGATGAAATACACGATGACGATGAGATTTAACGTACACCCCAGCCACTTCCCAATGATCTCTTGGCTGTACTCATAGAAGGTCTTGTTCGGGAATTGCTGGCTTAGCTTAACAATGATGATTCCCGCCAATATGGCAATAACCCCGCCAATAATAACCGAGAGCCAGATGTCTGGCGTCTTCACCTTTTCAGCGGCTGTTCTAGGCAATGTTAGAATCCCAACTCCGAGTATGTAATTAGCCACGATCACGGCGGCCTGGCCTGTTGTAATGCTCTCTTGCGCGCTTGTTTTCACCATCATTTCTCCCTTTTTACTTCTTACGTAACGGATTCTTTGCACTGGTCATCTTCGGCCGCTGCTTCATCAGCTTAAATGGCATCCTCACGAAAAAATCCTTCCAATCCTGCAGCTGGTAGGAAGAAGCTGGGCTGATGTAGGGAACACCGAAGCTTTTCAGTTTTGCCAGATGACTGCACAACAATAAGAAGAACAGCACCACTCCATAGAGTCCAAATGTGGCGGCGAAGATCATCGCTATAAAGCGAAGGATTCGAAGTGCAATTCCTGCGTTATACTGTGGTATCGCAAAGGAGGATATCGCCGTAACCGCCACTACAATCACCATCAGCGGACTAACAATACCCGCTTGAACAGCCGCTTCTCCAATAACCAAGCCGCCTACAATGCCGATCGTCTGGCCAATGGGCTTCGGCAGCCGCAAGCCCGCTTCTCTCAGGATTTCCAGCGCAACCTCCATAACGAGCACCTCAATAAGCGAAGGAAACGGTACGCCTGCTCGCGTGTCAGCTATGGAGAGTGCCAGCTTCGTTGGAATCAGACCTTGATGAAACGAGATGAAGGATATATATAGCGATGGGCCAAAGGTCGATACGAATGCAGCAAAGTAGCGAAGCATCCGAACCAGCGTCCCGGGTATCCACCGTTCATAATAATCCTCTGGAGACTGAAGCAGCATGTTAAAAGTAGTTGGAACCGTCAGGACAAAGGGAGTCCCATCCAAGAGGATGGCAATCCTCCCTTCCATTAACGCGCTGATTACACGATCAAGCCGCTCTGTGCTTTGAACCTGTGGAAATGGCGATAAGAAATTGTCCTCAATCAATTGCTCAATATATCCTGTGTCTTGGATGTCATCAAGACCGATCCGTTCAATTCTATTGCGAACCTCCTGAACTAAGCTATCATCGGCAATATCCTTGATGTAGGCTATCGACAGCTCTTTCGCTACGCGCTGGCCAACGCGAAGCTGATCAATCATGAGGTTCGCTGGTTCGCCATGCTGCCTGAGCAGCGTCGTATTATCACAGATGCTTTCATTGAAGCCAAGCCGCGGACCTCGAACGAGAATCTCCGATGACGGCTCTCCCGCACTGCGCGTAATTTCTTTTCTGGTACCCAGAATAATAACGGTGGAGTTGCTGTTATCTACAAAGAGAGCCGTATGTCCCCGCTGCAGCTCGGACGATAAGTCCGATAGCCGGTCCACTTCCTTAATAATTCCTATAGACAGCACATGATTTTTTAGATAATGCTTCGTATAGGGCGGAACAGAGGACCCCCTTGCTTGTTCATTTCCTGATAGCGCAAGATCTCCCATCAGGGATTTCAAAATATGCTGGTCAATCAGTTCTCGATCGGAAATGCCATTAATAAATATAATGGCCGCTTGCTGCGTTGTGTTCCCAAGACAAAATGTCCGAATATTCACATCCACCTGCTGTCCAAATACAGCTCTCACCTGACTAAGATCGTGATCTAGCTTACCTGTAAAGTCGCGCTGTGGAGTCTGCTTCTTATCCTCTTGCTCGGCATTCTCTTCGGTCTTGTCTTTCGTCTTCGACATCATTTGGGATAGGACGAATGGAACGGCTACTACAACTAGTGCTTGAAACAGAACTTCCCAGCTTGGAAAATAGGAAACAACCATATTCCACATTCATGATCACCTGTTAAGTAATATGCGACTTGGAAAGATCGCCTATACATGGTGAAATGAAACAACGATGATTTCATGCGCATCAAGAATAGTCACCAAATTGACAGACTCTTGAATGTTGTGCAGTCCTTCTTTATGGAAAACGGGAAACATGAATATGGCAAATAAGCAGGCTATGCGCCTTTCAAATAACCTATGTGAAAGAGTTTAGAAGGTTAAGATTTAATATCGTTAGCAATCATATCGTAAAAAGGAAAAAAGCCGATCCTTCGTTAGGATCGGCTTTCTTTTTATATAGGTGTGATTCATCAACATCTGGATAGCATTAAAAAATATCCGACTGGTTCACTCTATCATTTAGAAGCGAGAAGTCTTTATCATGCAAGGGTTCAACCTTGCCCTTCTGATAGCCATTTCCTTTTGTTGAGAAGAAATCATGCGTGCTTGTCTCTGTGCGAATGCCGTTCAGAACAACAGGGTTAACATCTTCCTCATCAAATACAGGCTCCAGTCCAAGGTTCATTAGCGCTTTATTCGCATTATAGCGAATATATTTTTTCACTTCGTGCGTTAGATCAATATCATCATACAGCATCTCCGTGTATTCCAGCTCATTGCGATAGAGATCATTCATAAGCTCAGGCACAAACGCTGCTGCCTCCTGCTTGTCTTCATCCATCAAACCATTAAAGACTTCTTGTGCGAGCAAGCCCACGAACACGCCATGAACACTCTCATCACGAATAATAAGCTTAATGATTTCTCCACTCGCAACCATTTTGCCCTGGCCAGCCAAGAATAGCGGATAGAAGAAGCCAGAATAAAACAGAAAGCTCTCGAGAAACACGGACGCAACCATCGCTTTATACAAACTAAGACCATCACCTGGCTTAATATTACGATATAAGCTGTCGATGACCGATGTTTTATACTGAAGATGCTTGTTTTCCTTTACCCATTCGAACGTATCATTGATCATTTCCAAGCTCGCTACGGTTGTAAAAATGGTACTATAGCTCTTCGCATGTATTTCTTCCATGGCCGCTTGGAAGATAAGTATCGCTTTCTTCTGCTTATCCTGCACAAATTGTGCGATCAACGGCATCCCAACATTGCCCTGCTCGGTATCAAGCAGCGTCAACCCGCCCAAGACACGCATGTAGGCAAGCTGCTCCTTGCTGGTCATCTTGGCCCAGGTTTTTAGATCCTTCGAAATCGGAATTTCCGTGTCCAACCAGAATTGCGAGGTATTCTGTGTCCATAGGAGTTCGGTATAATCGGTTTCAGGTGCATTCCAGTTTACGGCTTCAAATCTATTCATCGCTTATATCCCCCTTAAACGACACAGCTTACGCATTCATCGATTGTCTTCTTTCTCGTTCTTGTATAATAGAGCGTCTTAAGCCCCTTCTTCTGCGCATAGATATAATACTTCGCCAGATCACGCGTAGTCAGGTCGTCCTTCACATACAGGATCGTCGAGATCGCTTGGTCAATATGCTCCTGCACATCAGCCACGAGATCGATCAGGTTGAACATATCCATATCATAAGCTTCTTTATAATAGAAGTAGTTCTCATCGCTTAAGAACGGCATCGGATAGATCGTCTTGGAATCGCCGTATTCGCGCTCCTCGATTCTTTGCGTTATTGGTGCAATCGAAGCAGTCGAGGACTGCAGATAAGAGATGGAGCCTGTTGGTGCAATTGCCAAGCGGTAAGCATTGTATAAGCCATGCTCAGCTACCTGCTCCTTCAGTCGCTTCCAATCTTCCATTGTCGGAATCTCTTGGCCTTCAAACAGCTCTTTCACTTTATCCGTTACAGGCGAATAATCCTTCGTCAGATAGCGGTCGAAGTAATTGCCATTCGCGTATTCGCTATGCTCAAAGCCCAAGAATGTCTCCTGACGCTCCTTCGCGATCAGCATCGAGCGTTCAATGGAATAATAATTCAGCATCATGAAGAAGGCCCGTACGAAATCTCTTGCTTCCTTGGATTCATAGGCGATCTTGTTTTTAGCCAAGAAGCCATGCAGGTTCATAGCGCCTAATCCTACGGAATGAAGCTCGCGATTCGCCTTCGCAACCGATGGTACGATGCGTACATTAGAACGATCGCTGACTTCAGTCAAGGCATCCATCGCCAAATGAACCGTTTCTCTCATGCGCTTGTTGTTCATCACGTTTACAATATTAAGCGAGCCTAGGTTGCAGGAGATATCCCGGTTAATGATATCCTGCTCATCATAATCATTGATGATGGAGACTTCGCTTAACTGCGCGATCTCACTGCATAGATTGGAGAACTTGACACGTCCCAATTCCTTGAGCGCATGGTATTCATTCGTATTATCCACGAACATGATATATGGGTAACCAGACTCCATCTGAGTCTGTGCAATTTTCATAATCAGGTCTCTTGCTACAATCTTTTTCTTGCGGATGCGCGGGTTGTTCACCAGCTCATCATACATCGCCGTGATGTCCATATCATCCAGATGCTTGCCGTACTCCTTATACACCGTAAGTGGATAGAACAAATACATGTCCTTATCTTCTTCTACGAGGTCAAAGAATTTGTTAGGCGCAACAACGCCCAGCGACAAGGTCTTGATTCTTGTTTTCTCATCACTGTTGATCTTCTTTGTATCGAGGAACTCTTGAATGTCCGCATGGAAAATGTTCAGATACACGACACCACTGCCATCGCGCTGTCCCAGCTGATTCGCATAGGAGAAGGCATCTTCGAACAGCTTCATCACTGGAAGAACACCGCTCGCCTTGCCATCAAGGCCCTTGATCTGCTCGTCCGCTGCACGGATCTTGCTCAGGTTCAAGCTGACACCGCCGCCGATCTTGCTCAGTTGAAGAGCGGAATTAATAGAAAATCCGATAGAGTTCATCGAGTCGTCCACTTCAAGCAAGAAGCAGCTGACAAGCTCTCCACGGCGTTTCTTGCCCGCATTCAGGAAGGTTGGCGTAGCAGGCTGATATTCTTGAGAAATAAGAACATCCGCATAGCTCATCGCCATCTCCATATTGCCTTTTGCCAGGAACAGCGATACTACCGCGATACGGTCCTCATAACGCTCCAGAAACTTTGATCCATCGTCTGTCTTCAGCGCATAGTTATTGTAGAATTTGAATGCGCTCATGAAGGATGGGAACCTGAACTTCTTGGCATACACAAAATCGTACAGCTTTTTAACATCTGCAAATTCATATTGATCGAAGGTCTCTTTCTCATAATAGTTGTTCTCAATCAAGTAATTGATCTTCTCTTCTAGGTTGTGAAAGAATACCGTGTTTTGATTAACATGATCTATAAAATAGCTTCTAGCAGCCTCGCGGTCTTTGTCGAACTGGAAGCTCCCGTTTTTTTGCACCATAATTTCATTATTAAGCTGTATCCATTTTGCGATCTGTGAAGACAATCTGATCTACCCCCTGTTTAAATCTTGCAACATCTTTTGGTGTTCCGCTCAACTCGAATTTCATCAAAATAGGCACTCCATACTGCTCCGCAATAAGGTTTGCTGCCCGCCCATAATTGGTCCCCCAATTCATGTTGCCGCTAGAAGCAACAGCTAACGGCAAACGTCCATTACGGCTCAAAAAATCTTTGGTCGCCTGCGGTGCCTGTCCAAAGCCGGTCGTGTAGGTAATTAATATGTACGGCTCTTCCATCTCTAGGTCTGGCGTAATCTGCGTGCACTCCATATCTAGCTTCCCTACAAATCTCTTGACGTTGCCGGTCTTTGAATCAAAGACAATACGCATAATCTCCCTCCTTAACCAACCTGCGTACTGCAGTCTTAAGAAATTAAAACAGCCCACCTCAATGAAGGTGTGCTGTGTGTACGACGCAAAGATTCATTTGAACAAATCAAGGAATCCTCTTCGCTTGCTGATGCGTCGTTTCAACCTCTCCTACCCCGAAGATGTGAAACCAAAAAAAAATCCGGCAGGTCTACTGACTTGTGCTTCGCCCTCCTTGAACCCTTCCCATATAAGCCGCTATTCACGATCCTATACAGTGGTATGTTCAATTCTTCCACACTTACAGTTGCGGGGACAGTTCTGGATTCTCACCAGATTTCCTATAAAGTCGCTTCGGACACCGGTTTTTTAATATTTCATCCACAATCTATATATTGTGTATGTTGATGGTTTATGCTTCTACATGTTGTGATTCTAGTTTACCTTTTTTAATAATGAATAGCAAGACGTTTATATTAAATATCAAATTTTATACTTTTTCAATAGCACATCTTGGATGAATAATAGACGATATTGCCGCTATTCGAGCAAATCTGAGCTTATACAGGCCATGAGTCAATCTCAAAGAAAAAAACCTTGATGAGACCTGAAAACGGCCTCTCAAGGTTCATAATATGAGCATGATTGCTGTCTGACATCCATATATTGATTCGTCTCTTTATCGTAAAAGTAAAGTCTATCTCGAGTCTTACTATAATTCTCTCTATTAAGAGAACTTATGCTAGTTAAATCTTATACGCCTTCATCGCCTTGCGGATTTCCTTCCAGGAAGGACGCTTGCCGTACATCAATACGCCGGTACGGTAAATCTTCGCAGAGAGCCAGCCGCAAGCCAGGATGGAGACGATGAGAATCGCTACGGATACAATGACTTCCCAAGCCGCATAATCGCCAGCTCCAATACGAAGCAGCATCGTCGTCGGCGAGAAGAATGGGAAGAAGGACGAGATCTTCACCAGCATCGAATCCGGTGCAGAGACGCTGAACGATGCAATATAGAAGGCCGCGAGCGATAGCATCGTTATTGGCATGATCGCCTGGCCGAGATCCTCTGTACGGCTGACGATGGAGCCAACAGCCGCGAACAACGTCGCATACAGGAAGTAACCAAGAATAAAGAATACAATGCCAAGCAGCACCACATTCGGATCGATCATTGAAATATCAAAGTTGATATCCTTGAATGCCGCAGCATTATGCGGCAGCATCAGATTGACGAAGGCTGCAAGCAGGAACACTACAATTTGGATCAGGCCAAGAACAAACATCCCGATAATTTTGCCAAACATCTGTGCAAGCGGAGATACGCTCGTAATCAAAATCTCCATAATGCGAGAGCTCTTCTCCTGCGTTACCTCAGCTGCGATCATGTTTCCTGTCATCATATTCGTCATGAAGAACAAAATGATGAGCGCGAGTACCACGAAGGTGGACACCATTTTGCGCATATCATCCGTTTCTGATACTGGCCCATCCTCGCTATCCTTCAAGTTGACGGTATCAAAGCGTACAGGCTGCTCAAGCTGAGCCAACTGCTCATCGCTTAACGCGTCCTTCGCGACCCACTTCGTCTTCAGGACAGACAGCACACTCGTAATCGCGGACTGCTCTGTAAAGCCAAGATCCTTATTTGCATAATACACGGCGCTTGGGAATGCTTCAGGCGAAGCTCCTTCTGCGGCTTCCAGCTTGATATAGCCATTGATTTCTTCATTCTCAAGCTGTGTTTTCAGCTGTTCTTCGGTCGCATTCGGATCCACGATTATTTGCAGATCCTTACTCTCCTGCCCATTGAAGGCTTGGGACAAGGACTCGCCAATCGTCGTATAAGAACCGCTCAAAACGCCAATTTTCACAGGCTCATCTTTTGAAAATAAGGAAATAATATAAGGCAGATTTATACCAATCGAAATCAAGACCACCAAGATTGCAGTCGTAATGATAAAGGACTTCGTCAGAAGCTTCGTACGAAGCGTGAACCCAATCACGGTCTTTAAGCTATTCATTCGACTCACCTCCAACCACCTTAATGAAGATTTCATTCAAGGTCGGCTCTTTCACTTCAAAATGCTGTATCGCCGTCTGCTTCATCGCTGTCTCCAGAATATGAGGCGCCGCTGACTCATCCGCAATGCGAATGCTGTAGCCGTCCGGAATACGCTCTACTCCGCTGACACCCGCGATGCTGTCTATTCCCGCTACATCGCCGCTTGTGCGAAGAATGACCTTCTCGCGCGGAAACTTCGACTTCAACTCTCGAATGTTCCCTTGAATAACCGCCTGCCCTTTTTGCAGCACCGTAATGTTGCGGCACAACTCCTCCACATGCTCCATGCGATGCGTAGAGAACAGGATGCTGGTGCCTTGGTCGCGAAGCTCCTTGACGGTCTCCTTCATCAACTCTACATTGACAGGGTCAAGGCCGCTGAACGCCTCATCCATGATGACAATCTTCGGATTATGAAGAATCGAAGCGATGAATCCGATCTTCTGCTGATTCCCTTTCGAGAGCTCCTCAATCTTCTTGCTGTAGTTCTCTGGCACCTGGAAGCGCTCCAGCCATTTTTTCAAAGAGGCATCTGCATCTTTACGCGACATACCGCGAAGCTGAGCCAGATAGAGCAATTGATCGCATACTTTAACCTTCGGATACAATCCCCGCTCCTCCGGCAGGTAACCGAATATCTTTTCAAGCTCCTTAGAATGCGGCTTGCCGTAATAGGAAATGTTCCCCTCATCTGGATAAATCAAACCCAGCACCATGCGCATTGTCGTTGTCTTACCTGCGCCGTTCGCGCCAAGCAAGCCATAGATTTCCCCTTCTTCCACCTCAAAGCTAAGCCCATTTACAGCCAGCTTATCGCCATACTGCTTCACGATATTGTCTAATTGCAGCGTCTTCATCGTGTTCGCACACTCCTCTCTTCACTCATTCGAATCATATAGATCATCACTTCATCCAGTGCTAACGCCTGCGTATTCACGACCTCCAAGCCTTCATCCTGTAAAAAAGATTCAAGCTTCCCGGCATCATGCGAGATGAGGCGTACCATACCGCGTTCTTGGATAGCATCCGCTAAGCCCGGTGCGCCCTGCAGGTCTTCAGCGGCAACACCTTGAATCCAATATTCTTTCCAGCTGTCAAATAGCCGGTCCTTCTCCACCATGCACAGAACCTGACCTTGGTGAAGAAATAGAATATAGTCGGCAAGCCGCTTTACCTCCTCAATAATATGAGTGGCGATGATGACGGTATGCTCTCCATCAGACAGGATATTTTGCACATCCTCAATCATACTTCGCCAAGCGAGCGGATCAAGTCCAGAGGAGGGTTCATCCAAAAGAAGAACCTTCGGCTGATGGGACAGCGCCAAAACAATTTCAAACTTGCGCCGCATCCCCTTGGACATTTTTTTAAGCTTGGTGCTTGGAGGAACCTCATACTTGGCTGCAAGCTTGCGATACAGCTGCCAGTTCCACTTTGGATACCAATAGGAAGCAAACTGTGCCAGCTTCTCCGCTGTCATCGTATCATCATCGGGATTCGGGAGCTCAGACACGTACCCGAGTTCCTGCTTCCAGGTCTTATCGTTCGATGGCTCATAACGCTTCCCATCGAGCCGAACCTCCCCATGATCAGGATGAATCAACCCAAGCAGCATATTCATCAGCGTGCTCTTGCCGGAGCCATTTAGGCCCACAATCGCCGTCACATAGCCGCTTGGCAATTCCAGATTAATCGGTCCTACAAACAGCTCTCCTCTTTGCTTCACCACTTGATGAAAGCTTATCGAACTGCTCTCTTTCATCTCTCACCCTCGCCTTCGTCACTCCAGCTCTCCTCTACAACCCGATCCACCAGTTCTCGAAAATCCTGCTTTGTGAGCTTCATCTGCTGCGCAGACTGCACAGCATTCCTTAACGCATCCTCCACAGCCTTTTCTCGATACTGATCCTTCTCCCCTTGCGCTACCTGAGCCACAAACGTCCCCGTGCCCTGCTTCGTTCGCAGCAGACCTTCACTCTCTAGGTCCTGGTACACGCGGCGCACCGTGATGATGCTGCATTGCAGCTGGCTTGCAAATTCACGGATCGAAGGAAGCAGCGTCCCTGTCTCAACACGTCCGCTTAGAATCAACGCCCGAAGCTGGTTCTCAATCTGAGCGTACATCGGCTCCGTGCTGTTCTCATCCACTTGTATCGGGATAAACATATTGACAACCACCTCCTGTACGCTGATCAACCCTCTGCGCTAGATGTCTAAACATTAGGCCAGGTCTAACCTCTTTAGTAACCTGTAGGCCGTTCTGTAACCAAGCACGCCCAGAATTCCTAGACCCAGAACAGATGCGATTAAGGTCATTAAGGTATAGTGCTCAGCCAGGAACATGATAGAGAGCGTTAGATTGGTTCCGCTCAGATACAATAGGATGGAAAATAAGAAATAAAACAAAACAATGCCTAGAATTGCGAAGAAATAACCCCTTCCGCTCTGTGTCCATTCAAAGCCGATGTATATCGTATGCATAAACAGAGAGATGCAGAGCATGACAGCGATAAAAACAATGTAGGTGAGCAGGCTTACCGCTTGCTTATCGTATGCCAGCATCAGGATATACAAGATGCTAAAATACGAGATGCCGTTAATGAAGGTGTAGAGCCCGGTTTGAAAAAATCGCGTAGAGACTACAGTCCTGATGTCAATCGGCATGGTTCGAAGCTTGCGCAGATAATTGCGGTAGGAATCGTTCTCCATATACTTCAAATGTCTGGCACTGAAGATAAAGCCTAGATTCGTTACAGCGATAATACCTACATAATCGAGTAGAAAATGATTGAGCGGCTCAACGCCCGCTTTCAGCTGAACACCGTTCCAGAAGGAGTAGACGCTCAAGGCGAAAAAAACATTAATAATAATGCTGGCAAGCACCCCAAGCTTTGATCGTCCAAGGTCAGTCTTTGTGATCAACCAAGCCTGCTGCCATTGTGTCTTCATACGCTATCGATCCTTTCTCCTCTAGTTGAGGGAGATATCACCGATCCTATCTACAGTGTGTCTATTCATGCATCACTGTGATTACTGTATATATTTATATACACAGTATATTCAGTGTGCCTCACCGTGTCAATCCCAATCTTGTCATCTTTTTCAATTATCGTTCCAAAAAATAAAAAAGAGTCCTCCACCGTTCCTGTTAAAGAAACAACTGGAGAACTCTATACCTTCTAGTCCTAATTCTAAAGCTTGCATTTCATCCATGCATATCGCCATCCCGATAGCACTTCTTCAGATCGTATTCTGTTCTCTTGCTGATATTAATTCAACTACCTATACGAGAGCACTAGCTGTCACGATGCGCTGATACGAGCTCATATTGATTGTAAGAGGTCCTTCTCCCTCCGGCAAATTCGGGTCGAACATCAGACGCTCCTCCTCCAGCTCATCAAGCTGGTCCACTCGGCCTTCCACAAGGTCTAGAAGACGGTCGCTGGCTGTTGACAGTCGAGCCATAATACCGCCATAACGAATATCAAGGACCTCCCAGCCTTGGGCCTTGTTCGTCTCCATCCATAGACGTCGATGCATGCGGCGCAGCTCATTCACTTCTGCATGGACGACAGGCAAACGATGTTCAGCCAGCTCGCGAAGCGCTGCAGCATGACGATCCGCATACGCTCTTTTGATATCAAGACCCAGCATCCCTTTATGCACAAGCACGCGGCTCAACTGCTCATAAAAAGCAAACAAGGCGTGAAAGGCGCCTTCTGTCTTCTCCTTGCAGCTTCTCCAGCGCTGTTCCAGCGTACGATAGTGCGCTGGCAGCTCCTCTTCAGGCGTTCCTTCTACATGCTTGTCCATCAAGCCCTGAAGGACATCCTGATACAAAAGGTATTTCGAAGGATTCGCCATCCAGTGGTTGCCTTCCTCCACGCCTGGCGTCTCGTCCATATATTTAAGCGCCACAATATCCTCGAATAGATCAAGCTTCGTACAAGCCTTGAATCGGCGAGCAAGCGTCGTGTCATCCACCGCATCTCCGTAGCCGTATTCAGCAAAGAGCTGCAAGCCTGGCAGAATAACAAGATGATTCGTTTCTTGGCCATTGTCGCCCCATGCCGTCGCGATGACATCTCGAACCCCTTGTGCCTTGCAGGCCTTTAGTGCCGGATGCGAGGTCATCCACGTCTTACCGTAATTAGGGCTCAAGCTGCCCCAGCAGTGAATGCCGCCGGCAAAGATCGGCGTAGATCCAAGCTCCTTATGCTTTTTCATAATACGCTCATACTTCTCTTGCTCCCTTGTTCCATAGCACCAATACACATACTGCATCTCGCTTGGCAGCTCTTCAAGCTTCTCAGGCGCAAAGTCCACATCCAGTGGATAATGGAAGCCGTTCTTGTCATTGGATAGAAAATGAAAAATCATATCGCTCCAGATCATCGGCTGCAAGCCATATCTCTTCGTGATCTCGAGCACCCGGTTCATATGCTCCTGCATCATCTCAAAGCGATCCCGGTAGCCATGAATCGCCAGATATCGGCCTAAGCCAACAGCGAAGGCCTCATCCATGCCTATATGGATGCGCTTCGAGCGGAAAGGCGCCGAAGCCGCTGCAATCATATCTTCGATGAAGGCGTAGGTCTTCTCTTCACCGATCAGCAGAATATCCTCCTGATCCTTGATCTCATTCGCGTACGACCACTTCAGGGCTTGGGCCAAATGAGCAAGCGTCTGGATGCACGGCACAATCTCGATGCCAAACAGCGCTGCATAATCATCAAGCGCCTTAAGCTCTGCTTGCGTGTAGCGTCCTCGCATGTAACCGAAGTATGGGCGAGACTCAACCTCGTACGTGTCCTCCGTATAGAGCATGAGGCCATTTAATCCCATTGCCGCCATATAGCGAATGATTTGCTTGACCGTATCAAGCTTCAGCACGGCATTGCGGGACATATCAAGCATCGGTCCATTGAAGTCAAAATAAGGCGTTTCGTGCAAGTGGAGAGTCTCAGAAGGGTTGCGGTGAATATGCTCCAGCAGCAGCCCTAAGGCGCGATAGAAGTGGATCGGCTGTGCACACTTGATGCGCCCCTCTCCATTCTCATAATTCACCTCTAGATCTCCTTCGCCCTGTTCTACTTGAACGAGCAGCCCATCCTCATCCCACGTAAAAGACAGCTGCGCCTCCAATTCGATAATTCCCAATCGAAGTTCTTCTATATTACCCGTCAGATTCAGCTTCATCTAAGATCTCTCCTCTTCCCCTTGGGCATATTGTGCTCTAAACTCCCCCGCGCTCAAGCCGGTGTATTCCTTGAACTTCTTATAAAACCAGTCCATTTGCCGATAACCCACTTCGTTCGCAATCGCATAAATTTTTTTATTGGTACACGTTAATTGTGCCTTTGCGTGCTCCATGCGAACCTGCAGCAGATAATCATTAAACGACTTTCCTTCAGAGGCTTTAAACAGATGGCCCAGATACACCGGATTCATATATATTGTCTCTGCGATGGATTTAAGGCTTAGATTGCTTGCATACTCTTTTGCTACGATGCGTTTCACTTGATCGATTGCATGCGAGCGCTGGTCTTTCCTCGTCTCCTCCAGCTGAGCCATGACCTGCAGGCAGCGCTCTTTGGTATATTGAATCAATTCCTGCACGCTTGAAGCCTGCAGAATTCGTTGAAGCTCATCTGCCGCTAGAGAGGCATCATCCTGCTTTGCATTAACCCATTCCCGCTCCATCCGTATTAGTGTCGCCAGCAAGTCAAAGAGCACGCTCTGAATCACCGATTTGGGAGCTTCTTGATGGACAAATTGCTCCAGCTGCTGCGATAGCAGCTCCGCGACACGCTCCCGGTCGCCCAGCTGCATGGCCTCGATCAGATGCTTCGTGGTTTCGATGCTGCTAATGCTAAGCGACTTACGTTCATTGCCGCCTTTCTTGTAAGTAATGATGGAATCCTGACCAAGCAAAAACTTCCGATCCAGCATGACCGCTGCAGAATCCAATGAGTGCTTCAACAAAGACGCCGACTCCGCCGCTTCTCCTACGCCGATCGTAATCGGAAGCTTCACGTACTGGCGTACACACTGCTTAATCGATTCGGCACGATGGATCCCCTGTTCGTATGCTTCCTCTAGGGTGCTGGCTTCATCATCCATTAGGATCACGCCATAACGCTCCAGGCTCTCCTCAAATACATAGCCGGTGCTCCCAAGCACTTCTTCGATTACATTTCGAACCGCAAAGGACAACACTTCAATATCCCGCTCCGTTCGATGCACATCCATCATCTCCTGGAAATCCATCTCGATCAGGAGGCAGCTATACCAGCCCTGTTCCTTCAGATCCATATTCAAGAGGTGCAGCTGAGCCAATGCCTGTGAAGAGGTCATTCCGCCATGCGCCCACTTTTTAAGCAGCTGATCCCTCATCGCTGGAACACCCAGATGGAGCTTCTGATTAAGCTCCGCTGCGGATTTGATGTCCTGCTGCACGTTTTTCAGCAGCTTGATAACCTCATTTTCATCTACTGGCTTCAGCAGGTAGTCCTTTACGCCATGCTTCAGGCATTCCTTCACGTATTCGAATTCTTCGTAGCCGCTCACCACGATGATCGGCAGATCCGAATGCTCCCGAATGACGGCAATCAGCTCAAGTCCGCTAATACCTGGCATCCGAATATCCGTGAACAGAAGGTCGTAATGATTTTCTTTCAGGCGCTCAATGGCCATGCTGCCGTTCATCGCTTCCCCCGCTACGACAAACCCGAAGGATTCCCAGTCCAGCGCATATTTTAATGCCTTGATCGCTCCCGGCTCATCATCGACGATTAATACCTTTAACATGAGTCTCCCTCCTTGTCAGCAGTTGTGGGCAGCAGCAGAGAAACACGAGTGCCCAGCCCTTCCACGCTTTCTAACCGGATGCCATAGTCCTTCCCATACATGTGCTGAAGCCGCTGGTGCAGATTGCGAAGCCCGACATGCTTCGATTTCACCGTTGTGGTCCGATCATTCATTAACGACTCAATATCAGCAAGTCGCTCTCTCGTTATCCCTGGTCCATTGTCCACCACTGTGATACACACACAGCGCTCACTTTCCTTGTAAGCTCGAATCGTAATCTGTATTCCGCCCTCTGTCCGCTCAAGCGCGTGATTGATCGTATTCTCGATCAGTGTCTGCAGGGACAACCTTGGAATACTTACACTCAGCAGTTGTCGAGGCACTTCAATCTCATACTTCAAACGCTCGCCAAAGCGGTAGACCTGAATCCGCAGATAGGCATCTACAATTTCTAGATCCTCGCTTAAGAGAATCATCTCCGAGGGGTTATGAAGCACTCTGCGGAAGGACTGCGCAAGCAGCTTGATCATTTCCGCGTTCTCCCTGTCTCCCTTCTCCAACAGACTTCCTCGAATGGCATTTAACGTATTAAATAAATAATGCGGATTGATCTGAGCCTGCAGGGCATACAGTTCATACTCCCTGTTGCTAAGCTCCAACTCTTTTCTCGCAATGTCCGATACATACACCTCATGGACGAGCTGATGAATGCGAACCATCATCTGCTGGAACTGCTCGCTGAGCTGCGCGATCTCATCTCGCCCCTTAATCTCCATCGTAGGGGTCAGATTCTCCATATCAATCGTCTTCATCTGGCTTGAGAAACGCATTAAGCGTTTCGTAAGGCTCATCGAGATCAAAAACGTAATGATAACGGATACAATTGAGCTGATGACAAGCAGCAGCAAGGCGAGCTTCTTCATCTGATCGACCTTGCCCATCATCTGATCCATCGGCATGAGCTGTATCACCTTAAGCCCGCTTATGCTGGATCGGCTGCCGAGCGTCTTCGCAGTCAGTAGATACTCCTCATCGTTATCATCCTTGTACAGCTCTGAATATAGCGACTCTTTTGCAATCCGGTCATAGAATGGGAGATCCATGACCTTGCTTTGATAGGGGTTCGGCACCCCTGTATCTAAAATGACAGATCCGTTCGGCAGCGCTATAATAAACCGCTGCTCCTCATTCTCACGAGAGATCAAGTTGCGGATCAAAAAGTCATCAATATCGATCGTCAAGTACATTTCTCGGCCCGTATTCGCATTATGAACCTTCTGCGTAAGCCTCAGCACACCGTTATGAAGCAGGGCATCATCCTGTGACAGCGTCCAAGTTTTAACCAGAGCGGCAGCATTTCCTTGCGTGCTCTTATACCAAAACGACTGCTTTACCTCGTCATCAATATAGCGCACCTGCGCAAACTGAAAGGTAGGGTTATCGGTATATATTGAAAATCTCAAAATGTCCCTTGAGGTCATGATCCACTCCTCATAGGGCTGCACATAATTCAAATAGGTTTCCTGCGCATCACGAAAGTTCGTATAGCTGCGAAGGAGCTTGTCCTGAAGCTCTGTGCTTACATAGAGCGAGTCCACGATCTTCTCATAGGATTCCAGCAGGCTGTCAATATTCTGAGCGAGCTGAGAGATGGAGTAGCTGACATCTTCCTTTGCCTTGTCGAGTATAATTCCACTGCTGAACTGGCTCATCGTCGATGTAAGCACCACAAGCAGCAGAAGGGACACAACAGCATTGGCGATAAAGATCTTCGTCCGAATGTTCATGTCTCACTCCCCTCCCCCTCTCTCCATTATGAGATAAATCGCGATCACTGTCATGCGAAGCTTAACGACAATTAAAGGCAGGCTTATACGCTAATAGGAGTTTATACTCTACCGAAATCATCCTGTATGATATGGAAAAGCAACACCGGACCTTCATCTCCTCAGAACGTCCGGGTTGCGTCATGCCTTATGTTTCTGCTTATTTCACAATCTCATCATAACGCTTCACGTAATCCTGCCAGGTCGTCGTCCATACTTCCTCATATTGCGCTTTGCCTGCTTTGTCGATCTGCTCTACAAATCGATTCCAAGCAGCATCGAACTCCGCATCCGACTTCGCTAGAATCATCTGCGGCACTTCCTTGCTGATCGTTTCCTCCAGCTTGCGGAAGATTGCCTTCGTTTCTTCTGGCTCTGACAGCTGCCACAGCATTGCCGGAACGATCGTCGGAGCTGGAAGGAAGTCAGACCATGTTTCCTTGCCGTACTTCGCCAGCACATCCTTCGTCAGCTGATCATAGTTTTGAATAACCGATTCCTTCGTATTGGATGTCGCATAGTCACCGTCATCCAACAAGGCGCCATCACCAATGCTGAAGTTCACAATTGGACCTGTTGGCCCCTTCTGATACGCCAGATCAGGGTTCTTGCGCAGCTCATCCGTATAAGACTGAAGCTTCATGCGCTTTCCGTCCTTGATCTCATATTGAACGCCCTCCACGCCCCAGTTGATCAGAATTTGCCCTTCATCAGAGAACAAATAGTCAATCATTTGGATAATGCGTTCAGGATTCTTAGCAGACTCGGTAATGACCCAGTTGGAGCTTGAATTGGTGATAGGAACGGCAAATGACTGATCCTTCGTGTTCTCATCGAACAAGATCGGCAGCTTCGCATATTGACGCTCCGTCATGCCAGCAGCTACCAGCGATTTCTCTGCATTGCTGAGGAGCCATCCCGGCATAAACTCAGCCAAGACACGTCCTTGCGCAATCTTCGCAAGATTCTCTTCGCCTTTTCCGAAAATGTTCTTATCAAGCATTCCTGCGTTCTGCAGACGGTTCAGGAACTGATAATACTGCTTGGTAAACGGCTCTGTCAGCGCAAAGCGTACCTGATTATTCTCGTCTACCATATTGAAGCCTTGGTCTGGAAGCCCAGCCGCCGAGATCACCGGATTCGTATAAGTCAGTCCGCCCCAGTAGCCGGAGAATGGGATCGTTGACTGTCCCTCAATAGTTGGATGCTTCTTATAGTAAGCTTCCAGCACGTCGAACAGCTGATCCAGCGTCTTAATCTCCGGATAGCCCGCTTCCTTCAGGACGTCATACTGCACAATGAAGCTCGCAGCTGCGCTTGCCGGTGCTTCCTGCGCCAGATTAATACCGTATAGCGAATAAATATGTCCATCCGAATCCTTCAGCAGATCCAGATAATTACCAAAGCGCTTTTTAATATTAGGACCATGCTTCTCAATCAAATCCTCAAGCGGAATGATCGCGCCTGCATCCCGATACTTCCCTGTCATATTTGGCGACAAGGTCATCATGTCTGGGTAATCTCCGGAAGCAAGCCACAGATCATTCTTCTGCCCCTCATCTCCTACGATCGGAATGTAATCTAGCGATACACCAGTCTTTGCCGTAATCGCTTTACCCACATCTGTATCCCACTTCAGCTTCGTATCTGTCGTGCTCATCGTATAGGTAATTGGTGCTGTGGAATCTGTGCTGCCTGCAGCTTGGTCGTCCGACTTCCCGCATCCTGCAAGCAACGAAGCAAACAGCATAAAGCATAATGTAATCGATAACGCCTTTCTCATTCGTTGACACCCTCTCTGTCTATTTCATTATATCAATTGGCATGAAGCCAAGTTGATAACCCCGCTAGCTCACTCTTTAATAGCACCAATCAAGGCGCCTTTAATGAAATACTTTTGCAAGAACGGATATACAAGCAGAATCGGGAACGTAACAATTACCGTCATCGTAGCCCGGATGGCCTCCGGTGTTACATTCTTCACGGACTCGCTGTCAATATAGCCTGTGGAGGAAGCATTGTTGACCATCTGGCTGGTAGACTGCAGCAGTATCTTCATCAGCTCAAATTGGAGCAGGTTCAGGTTGTCCCTCGTATTGTACAGATAGTTGTCGAACCAAGCGTTCCAGTGGCCAACCGAGTTAAACAGCGTAACGGTTGCAAGCACCGGCAGGCTGATTGGAACAATGATGCGGAAGAGCACCTGAAATTCGTTGGCTCCTTCCATTCTCGCCGCTTCGATCAAGCCTTCAGGCAAGCCCTCAATGGAGGTGCGCATAATGATGACATTAAATACCCCAATCAAGCCCGGCAGGATATACACCCAGAAGGAGTTGGTCAACCCAAGACCCTTGATAAGCAGATAGGAAGGAATGATCCCGCCGCTTACGTACATACTGATAATTATCAGCAGATTAATAGACTTCCGCAGGACAAATTCCTTGCGCGTCAACGTATATGCAAGCATCATCGTACAGCCGACCGATAGGAAGGTTCCAATGACTGTACGGAGCACCGATCGAACAGCAGCCATGTAGAGCGCATCGTCCTGGAATACAATTTTATAGTTGTTGAGCGTAAACTCGTTCGGCCAAAAATAGACCTGCCCACGAATCGTATCTAATGGATCGTTAAAGGATACCATCAGCAGATTGTAAAAGGGATACAGCGTAATGAAGCCTAACAGAGCCAATAGGATATAGTTGATCGTGTCAAAAGTAACATCGCGTGCACGAAGTCGTCGTTTCATCTTAAGAAGTCACTTCCTTCGTTGTAATCAGAACAATCGGATGCCGCTCGTCTTCTTCGCCAAAAAGTTAACCGAGATAACGATCGCCAAGCTGATTATGGATTTGAATATGCCGAGCGCAACACCGACAGAGTATTGGCCGGAGCCAAAAGATAGATTCAAGGCGTACAGGTCCAATACTTCTGAATAATCCTGTACAAGTGGATTGCTGAGCAGGAACTGCGATTCATACCCGATGTTAATAATA
This sequence comes from Paenibacillus sp. 1001270B_150601_E10, assembly GCF_015558675.1. Classification (GTDB taxonomy): domain Bacteria; phylum Bacillota; class Bacilli; order Paenibacillales; family Paenibacillaceae; genus Paenibacillus_B. Next base: position 40,668 of record NZ_JADMOL010000005.1, read on the forward strand.
TTTCCCATCGATAGAATCAACAGGACGATGGCTGTCGGCAGCAAGCTTGGGATCGAGATGTTCCACATCTTCTGGAAGCGCCCTGCTCCATCGACATCCGCTGCTTCGTACAGATCCGGGTTCACTCCTGCCAGCACGGCCAAGTAAATAATCGTGCTCCAGCCAAGCTCCTTCCATAAGCCGACCATCGTGTTGATGAACCAGAACCATTCTCCTTTTCCCATAATGAAGATCGATTCCTTAAGAATGCCGAGCTTGATGAGCAGGTCATTCACAAGACCGTCAGGAGACAAAAAGGTCAGCACAATATTGGCTATGACGACCATCGAGACAAAGTGCGGGATATACGTTACAGTCTGAATGGCACGCTTAAACAGCGAGTGCCGAACCTCATTGAGCAGAAGCGCTAAGATAATCGCACAGACAAAGCCGGATACCAGGCTCATCATACTCATGGCGAGTGTGTTCCTAAGGACAAGGAAGAATCGCTCATCATGAAACAAGGTCGTGAAATTATCAAAGCCTACCCAAGGGCTGTTGAAAATCCCTTTTCCCGGAGAGTAGCGCTGAAAAGCCATTATCCATCCCCACAGGGGAACATAGGCAAATACAATCAGCAGAATGACAAACGGCACCGACATCAACAGCAGTTGATATTGGGAGGCCAGCTTGCGCCAAATGGATTTCTTCTTTCTCGGACTGAACGCCGGTATGGTGGTTGATTGCATGTGGATTGCTCACATCCTTACGTTTTTCTGTATACCGTTGTTGAACTATCTTCATTCTAGAAAAGGATGTAAGCGCCAACAACCACAGGAGTTCAAGGACTATACCCTACGAATTAAAGGTCTAGGGCAACAGACTAGCGATAAAGATGCTTAGCAATGTCATGCGAGTTTGTTTCGTGGGTGTTCATATTCAGGTGAAATGCGCAGCTCATGAATCGTTAGCCTAGTAAACAAGAAAAACGGGCACCCCTAATGGCGATGCCCGCTTGTGATCCTATTCCAAACAGACAACCTCCATCTGCACGTGAATGGAGGTTGGTTGCGATTGATTCCTATGAAGACGATAAAGAGACTAGCGTTCATCCTATCTCTCTTTAAGTTAAAAACATTTTCTGAAATACTTTCTTTGAACTCCTCTGGCTTCCTTCAAGCACTGCCCTTAACAGACTTGACTCTTTGCTAAACTTCAACTGTCAGCTTCACAAAGCGTGCCATCCGCTCAAGTGCAGTTTCAAGCCTGTCTAGCGATGCTGCAAACGAACAGCGGATGAATCCTTCTCCCCCAGTACCAAACACATGCCCCGGTACTACCGCCACGCCAGCCTCCTTCAGAAGCTTCAAGGCGAATGCTTCCGAGGACATTCCCGTACGAGTGATCGAAGGGAAGGCATAGAAAGTGCCTTCAGGCTCATGACAGGATAAGCCCAGCTCGCGCAGTCCCTTTACGAACCTTGTTCTGCGCTCTTTAAATGCTTCCTTCATCCGCTCTTTCTCTTCCATTCCATGTCTCAGTGCCTCAATCGCAGCAATCTGGCTGACTGTTGGCGCACACATCGCAATGTATTGATGAATCTTCAGCATCTCAGCAAGCAATAACTGTGGTCCACAGGCATAGCCTACTCTCCAGCCTGTCATAGAGAAAGCCTTCGAGAATCCGTTCAGCACAATCGTCCGTTCCTTCATGCCTGGCAGCGAAGCAATGCTGATATGGCGCTGGTCATAGGTCAGCTCAGCATAGATTTCATCTGAGATCACGATCAAGTTACGAGCTTTAATGACCTCTGCGATCGGAAGCCAGTCCTCATAAGACATTACTGCTCCTGTAGGATTACTCGGATAATTAAGCATAAGCACCTTCGACCGGGGCGTTATAGCCCGGGCTAATGCATCTGCTGTCAACTTGAATTGCTGCTCGACTGAAGCTTCAACCTCGACTACTTTGCCGCCATGCAGCTCTGTTATCGGCGAATACGCCACATAGCTCGGCGCAGGAATAAGAATCTCATCTCCTGGCGCAATCAGCATTCGCAGCGCCAGATCGACAGCTTCACTGCTGCCTACAGTGACGACAATCTCTCCTTCAGGATCATAACTCAATCCAAACTGATAAGACATGTAATTGGAAATCTCCTCGCGCAGCTCCATAAAGCCCGCGTTCGGCGTATACTTCGTGATGCCCTCGCTTAAAGCGCGAATGCCTGCTTGGCGTATATGCTCCGGCGTCTTAAAGTCAGGCTCGCCTACGCCTAGCGAGATGACATCCGCGCTTCCGCTGGCATAGTCGAAAAACTTGCGAATGCCAGAAGGCGGAATGGTGCGTACATGCGGCGATATTCGATCAGCAACCGACATATTGTCCACCTCTTTCCTTCTGACGCTGCTCCAAGGAAATCGTAATAATCTGATCCAGCAGCTCTTGGAAGGAAATCCCTGCTGCCTGCGCGCTCTTTGGAAGCAGGCTGTTCGAGGTCATGCCAGGCAGTGTATTGATCTCCAGCACATAAGGCATGCCGTTCTGAATGATCATGTCCACGCGCGCATAAACGCTGCAATGAAGGGCATGGTAGCTCTTCAAAGCCGCCTCACTCACACGTGCATCCAGCTCCGGCGGCAGCTGAATCACTTCTTCGATTGCACCACCATCCTCATACTTGGCTTGATAATCAAACCATGTGGATTGATTCGCTCGAATGCCAAGATGCGGAAGCAGCTTTCCATTTAGAATCGAGCACGTGATTTCCTCTCCAGTCGTATACCGTTCGATCATGACGGAGCGATCTATGACGAATACCTCTTCAACCGCCTTTATAAGCGTTTCCCGATTCGGCACCACCTGCGCTCCAATGCTGGACCCTCCGGAATTCGGCTTTACGATGACAGGGTAGCCAAGCTGTTCAACAGCCTCTACGGAACATTCCTCCATACTGTGCCAGCACAGCCAATCCGGTGTCTGAACCCCTTCATAACGGAGCAGCTTCTTCGTAATATCCTTGTTCATGCACATGCTGCTCGACAGCACGCCGCTGCCTGTATAAGGGATGCCCATCGTCTCTAACGCTCCCTGAATCGTTCCGTCCTCTCCAAACTTACCGTGAAGAGCAAGCAAGGCGATATCGATCCCTTTCGTCTTCTCTACCAACTCTTATCCAACTTTGCCATGATTTCTTTTCCTGTCATCAACGACACATTCAGTTCGGACGAAACACCGCCCATTATCACGCCAACCTTCATGGCTGCACCTCTATCCCATTAATTGTGCTGCGGTCTCTCCAATGATGCGTATGCCGCGGCTAATATCCTCATCCGCTACTCTAGAGAAGCCAAGCCGCATCGTATGCTGACCCGTTCCATCTGTGTAAAAATTGTCCCCCGGTGTAAAGATAACCCCTCGTTCCGAGCAAATCTTAAGCAGCTCTCTCGTCTCAAAGCCTTGTTCAAATTCGACAAAGACGTGCAAGCCTCCGTCGCCTGATATGCGTTTGCAAGGGAGGTGCTCTTCAATGCACTGCTTCGTCCACTCATACTTGCGTTTGTACTCCGCACGAGCCTTTTTAAGATATTTATCCAGATTTCCATTCAATAGATATTGATATAACAAGGATTGATCTAGTGTAGAGGTGTGAATCGAGCGAGCACGCTTGATGCTCTCCAGGTAATAAATCAATTCTCGATCTGCTAGGATCCACCCTACCCGAATACCTGGAAACAGCACCTTGGAGAAGCTTCCGATGTATACGACGTTGTTGCTTCCTCCTGCTGTTGCAATCAGTGGTGCCACGTGAGCACCCGAGTATCTGAGCTCCTCATTGAAGCCATCCTCAACGATTGGAACCTGATAACCTGCCATCAGCTCGATCAGCTTCACCCGCTTCTCTGGCGACATGACAATACCCGTCGGGTTGTGATAGGACGGGATAAGGAAGGCAAAGTCATAGCTTTGCTTCTGCAAGGCCTGCTCCACCTTCTCAAGACATATGCCGTCCGACTCCATCTCAATGCCCGTAATGTCGTAGCCATGGAGCTTCAAATTCTTGATCGCTGTGTTGTGGGTTGGATTCTCGCACAGCACCCTGCCGTTCCTCTTCTGCAGGGCAGAGAGCACAAGCTCAAATCCCTCTGTAAATCCGTTCGTAATGAGCAAATCCTTGCCGCTCACATTCACACCCTTGTTCTCCATATATTGCAGCAAATATTCAATTAAAGGCTTATAGCCCTTGGCATAGCCGTAGTTCAACAGAACATCGCCTTCGATCGACATGCGATCCAGGAAGGCTCGCTTGACCTGATCCAGATCAAACAGCTTCTCGTCAGGTGCTATGCTCGTGAAGGAGATGGTGCCCTTCGCTGCACGGATGCCTCGCTTCATAAGATCCAGCTCTTCGGCCAGCTGAGCGGTCCCGCTCAGTCTTTGCTTCCAATCCAGCTTAAGATCATGAGAAGGCTCATTGCAGAGAGCAGGTATAATCGCAGCCGCAAAGCTGCCTTTTCCCCGTATCGTATAGACGAAGCCCTCATCCTCCAAGCTCGTATACGCGGCAATGACCGTATTGCGGCTCACATGGAGCAGCTCGCTAAGCTCCCGTGTCGAGGGAAGCTTTTGATCGGCAAGCAGCCCGCCCTGAGCGATCATTTTTTGCAAATAGTCCTTTACCTGAATGTAAACGGGACGATCTCCTATGAGCTTAAAATCGTTGAACATCATCATCTCTCCCACATCTATCATGGCATAACCTGAACGAATGAAAAAGAACCACGCCTCCCTGACTTTCTGTTGAACGTGGTTCTACAATATTATTTTAGAGCATTCATCCCACTCGTGCATCACTTCGAAGGATGGTAATCATCTGCGGCAACTCCATTGGCATAGCCGCCCCTCTAGTACAAAAAAAACGGCCCTGAATGATTCAGAGCCGCCCCGCTTATAATCTTTTTCCGCTGTTTATTTACCAGCCTAGTATGGCATCCAGCACAGGCTTCGTGTGTCCGCCTGGATACATAATATAAAGAAGGACATACACGGTTACACCTGTAATCGCAGTAATAAACCAGATCACCGCTGTGAATCGTCCTAGCTTCCGATGCTTCGTGTAGTTTTCCTTATACCCTGTGTACAAAGTCGTAAGACCAAATACAGCCGCTACGGTGGCCAGCACGATATGGAAGATTAAGAAGACGGTATAGATCGTCTTTAAGTCCTCAGGCCCACCCCATGACGTATTCCCTACAAAAGCTGTACGTGATACATAAATAACGAAGAAGATTATTGCTGCAATCGCAGCCAAGGTCATCGTGCGCTTATGCTGTACAATCCGTCTCTTTATGATTTGGCGCCAGCCGATTGCGACAAGAATCGCACTAATCGCGATAAAGCTTGTACTTATCGCAGGCATAATATTATACAAATCCACGGCTAACAAGTCCTCCCTTTATGCTTCTACTCCATGTCCGGCAGGAGCAGTAACCCACTCCTAGCCTCCCCTTCCTATTATAGCGCGAATTACGCCTGCTTCCAGTGTCCGTCTAGTGTCGATTCTACGACATCGTCATCATCCTTGCCTTCCTTGCGGAACCATTGGCTGAATACATAGGCCAATATCGCGCCGTACATCGTCTCTTGGATCAGCTTCATGACAATGCCGCCGAGCTGCTGATCTTCAACTGGATCAAACCAATTGAAGAATTCGGGTCCGCCAAAGGACGCAATCAGCTGCGATGGATCCCCAGCAACACAGTACCCCATAGCAAGCGCCCATGTATCTGGATCCGTATAGGTGCTGTAAAGCGGATCGCCTGCAAAAATAATTAATGCACAGGCTGGCGTGATCAATACTCCATTTAAAAAGATATAACCCATCTTCTTTACGTGAGAAATGCCAGGCCATTCTGGCACTGGAGAGACAACAGGCCACCACATCATCAGCGATGCGATAAAGAGCGCAATATAATAGAAAACATGCACACCGTAATTCAGCATGACATAGTCGTGCACGGCAGGCACATGGTAGATCGAGAAGAGAGTATTAAAGAGAACCGCTGTCAAGATCGGATGCATCGCCCATTTCAGTTTTTTGATAAAAGCACGATCCAGCATAAAGCGCCATAGCCAGCTAGGAATGCCAAGCATTAAGAGTGGTGGAACAATAATATAAGAGATCGACATCATGATCATATGAAACGTAAACATCATATGGCTTAAGACGTTGACGGGCCCTCCTTGAACGAAATACAGGAGCAGAATCCCGACGATAAACAGCCCTTTTCGGAAGGGAGGCACTGGTGTCGAATCTGCAAACCGTTGTCGATAAGGACCGGTCAATCCAATATAAAGGATAATGATAAGGATCGTAGCGACAAGCATTAGTGGACTCCAAAGATCAGAAAAGCTAAAAAATGATTGCAAACCAAACATTGGATTACCCTCCCATTCCGTAATCGTGGTGACGTTCTTCTGTTTCCCTCAAGGAAAAAGAGGCGGCGCAAGCGCCACCTCCTGAAAGATGCTCTTAGCCCCACCATACCCAGTACGAAGCCATAATAATACAGGTGAAAGCTACAACTGCTCCCCCGAGAATAAAGATAATCGGAAGCAAATGTCCTTTATCCTTCATGTGCATCCAATAAGCCATCTGAATGACAACTTGGAGAATAGCCATGACAATAAGGATAATATAGATGAAAGTCGTGTTCACTTCACCGACGGAACCAACGGCTGCGAAGGCAATCAATGTCAGTACGATGGAGAAGATGAACGCAACAATATGCTTTTGTGGTCCTTCATGCTTATGACGGCGTTTCGATTGATCAGAAGCTGCTTGTTGAGCTGCCATGTGATTAACCCACCTTTCCCATGAGGTACACGACGGTAAAGATGAATACCCAGACCACGTCGATAAAGTGCCAGTAGATCGCAGATACATAGACCTTAGGAGCGGTTACAAAGTTGAGCCCCTTCTTTTGAACCTGCACAACCAGCATCGTGATCCAGACAACCCCGAATGCCACGTGGGCACCGTGGAAGCCTACTAGTGTATAGAAGGCTGTACTAAAGGCACTCGTTGTAAACGTGTGGCCTTCATGTACATACTCGACGAACTCGTAGATTTCGAGTCCTAAGAATGCAAATCCCAGGATTACAGTAGCAATTAGCCACTGAATAAGAGATTTGACTCGGTTTTGATGCAAAGCCTGCACCGCAAACACACTTGTAAGTGAGCTGACGAGCAAGATGATGGTTGCTGCTCCTACCATCGGCAGCTTGAACAGCTCATGAGCGGCTGGCCCATCGCCAATGGAATTGCGAAGCGCAATAAACGTAGCGAACAGCGTACCGAAGAGTACCGATTCACCACCAAGGAACAGCCAGAACCCTAATACTTTATTGCGACCCTCTAGGGTTGCTTTTTCCGGTTCATGCGGCCATTGTCCGTCCGCGTGCACTGGTGCGCTCATGCTTTTACCCCCTTATCCTCCAGCTCTTCCTTCTCGATATGATAACCATGGTCATCGATCACCGAGCGCAAGAACATGCAAGTTAAGGTGATGAGAAGTCCAACGCCGGCAACAACATAGTTGTTGAATAGTGAATTCAGAAGCACATTATTGAAGTCATCCTTCGCAAACATGAAGCCGAAGCCTGCAATGAACAAGCCGATGCCCATGAAGAATGGAAGGATTGACGGAGATGGCATATGGATGGAACCGACCGGTTCAGCCGGCTTCATCTCGGTATTGCCTTCCATCTTTTCTTTCCACCAAGCGTCATATCCGCGCACAAGCGGCGTTTGCTTGAAGTTATATTCCGGTGGAGGAGATGGAATTGTCCACTCCAGCGTACGACCATCTTCCCATGGATCATTGGAAGCTGTTGCTGGCTGGCGAGATGTAATCACGACGTTCCACAGGAACATCAGTACCCCGATACCCATCATGATGGCACCGATCGTACTAATCAGGTTCATCATATCAAAGCCTTGATTCGGCAAGTACGTAAATACGCGGCGCGGCATTCCCGTAAGACCCAAGAAGTGCTGCACGAAGAACGTCAGCTGGAAGCCGATAAAGAACATCCAGAATGTCGCTTTGCCAAGGCCTTCTTGCAAGACGCGGCCAAACATCTTTGGCCACCAGTAGTGGAGACCTGAAAATAAACCTAGCACCAAGCCGCCTACGATAACGTAGTGGAAGTGAGCAACGACAAAGTACGTATCATGGAACTGGAAGTCCGCTGGCGCTGAAGCCAACATAACCCCGGTTACCCCACCCATAACGAAGGTAGGAATAAAGCCTACTGCATATAAATTAGCCGCTGTAAACTTGATGGAACCTCCCCACATCGTAAACAGCCAGTTAAAGATCTTAATACCCGTCGGTACGGCAATGAGCATCGTTGCAATAGAGAACAAGGCGTTCGCTACTGGCCCCAGGCCTGTTGCAAACATGTGGTGGGCCCATACCATGAAGCCCAAGAATCCGATCAATATCGTCGCAAACACCATGGAACTGTAACCAAACAGGCGCTTACGGGAGAACGTGCTGACGACATCTGAGATAATACCGAATGCCGGCAGAATCAAGATGTATACTTCTGGGTGACCGAAGATCCAGAAGATATGCTGCCATAGGATTGGGTTACCGCCATTCGCAACTTCGAAGAAGTTACCGCCGAACAAGCGGTCGAACATCAGTAGTACAAGGCCTACCGTTACAGCTGGGAAAGCGAACAGGATCAAGGCCGAAGTGATGAACGATGCCCAAGTGAACATCGGCATACGCATAAAGGACATGCCTGGCGCTCTCATATTAATAATCGTTGCTAGAAAGTTAATGCCACCAAGGAGTGTACCAATACCCGCTATCTGAAGACCCAGCACGTAGAAGTCGACCCCGTGATGGGTGCTATATGTCGTTGATGCCAGAGGTACATATGATGTCCACCCTGCATCTGGCACACTGCCAATCAACCAGCTAAGATTAAGCAGCAGGCCCCCGAAGAAGAATGTCCAGAATCCCAGTGCATTCAAGAATGGAAAAGCTACGTCACGAGCACCGATCTGAAGTGGAATAATTGCATTCATAAGTGCAAAGATAATCGGCATGACGCCTAGAAAGATCATCGTTGTGCCGTGCATTGTGATTAATTCGTTAAAGGTTTGCGGATCCAAAAATGTGTTCTGCGGCTTGATCAATTGGATACGAATCAGGATGGCCTCGATACCCCCGATGCCAAAGAAAAAAGCTCCGGCGATAAGGTACAAGATCCCGATCTTCTTATGGTCGACCGTCGTCAGCCAATCCATTAAGCCGCGATATCGCTTCACTGTATGCGTAGTGTGAGCCAAGGTCGTAACCCCCCCTAGAAGATGCTTAACGCATTTTCATTATTGCTTATTGATCTCTTTTAGAGAATCGAGCTTATAATTAGCCAAGTAATCGACGATTTGGTCAAGCTCTTCGTCTGTGAACTCTACGCCTGTCATGCCGTTCGTCATCAGGTTGCCTGGCTTCACTTTCTCAGGATCCTGAATCCACTCACGCAGATGCTGTTCCATCAGCTCTTGATTAATCGGCTCGTTTACATTATCGCGATTAAGCATAATTCCCGCGATAGATTCACGGCTTCCGAGTCCTTTAAGGTTCGGACCCAAGCTTTGGTTGTTATCCAGTGCGTGACAAGACAAGCAGCTCGTCTTGAACTTATCATAAGCAGCAGGGTCACCTGTCCAAGCCTTAGGCTCCAAGTTCATTTCATTCACCCAAGCCTTGAAGGTATCCTCATTCACAGCCTTAACCTTGAAGTCCATATAAGCATGAGAAGGTCCGCACAACTCCGCACACTTGCCTCGGTATACGTTCTCCTTCGTTGCTTCTATGTACATGTTGTTCTTGTTGCCCTCTGTGTTGGTATCCATCTTACCTGCCAAGGATGGCACCCAGAAGGAGTGAAGCACGTCTTGCGTCTTCAAACTAATTGCAATCTTCTTGCCTGTTGGAATGACGAGGTCCTGTGCGGTTCGAATGCCGTAATCAGGGTATTCGAATTCCCACCAATATTGATGAGAAGTTACATTAACGCGGATCGCATTCTCATCCTTGCTGTAATCTTCCGCGAAAGCGAATACATACTTAGCGGTCGGAAAAGCCAAAATTAGAAGCAGCACAATAGGAATAACCGTCCAGATAATTTCCAGCTTATGATTGCCTTCGACCTGCTTAGGAATATCATTCTGCCCCGGCTTGCGACGGTAGCGGATGATGACATAGAACGAGATCGCGAATACAACCACAACGACCAGCGTCATGATGGAAATGGACAAAGTCATGAGTCCGTATTGCTGTTCTGCTACAGGTCCTTGCGGGTTAATTGCGGATAAATCTTCGCGGCCGCAGGCACTTAGGAGCAGGACAAGTCCAGCGAACAGCGGAAGGAGTCGTTTCGCAGCATGCCACCGTTTCATCATTGATCAACCCCACTTTTTACGTTTTCGTAAGATTATGGCATCACATACCCATACCAAACCCTTCTTATCACTCGCAAGACACACTGATGATGATTCTGGATGGAGAGGAACAATGAGGTAAGCACTGGATGTCTCAGAGGGTGCTGAAATAGCGGATCAGCGTTCATCTGATGTAGGAAAAATAGTTGATATGATCCAACTTATTCAGTAAAAGGGAAAGCTTCAGTTCACGCATGGATGTCACAATCCTGTCAATGAACACAATCACTCACCTAAATATAATTTCCATATTTTTATTTGTCAATGTTTACCGTCGAGTTCACAAAGTGTTCAATTTTATAATTTTTCCGCATAATATCAAGCTTTGTAAACGTTTTCAAACATGCATGTAGGACCCTCTTGAACGTGTCGAATGATGGTTATTCCTGTCATATCCACGTCAAATGCCTTTCATAAAATTCCATATCCTGTATAGTTTTCGTCTTTTTTCGAAACGATACCACTAATAGAAAGGAGATGCATCATGAACTTCAAACTTTCGCCATATTCAATGAGGCTAATCGGCACTCGGCGGTCACTATTTGTTCACACCTTCGTCACAATTAACGCTGTTATCCTGCTTTGTTCCGGGTGCTCGTCTTACTCTTCTAATCAAAGCCAGCAGTATTCCAGCACCCCTCTAAAGACATACGGCGATCAGAAGACTGGCGATCCTCGTCTAGTCGGCCCTCCTGCCTATCGAGAGCCTATTGCCAGTCAATCCGCGCAGCCCTCGCAGCGATCCACCTATCGGACAAGCTCGATATCTGGCTCCGATCTGCCTTCACAGCACAAAGCCACATCTCGTCTTGTTCGACTTAACCGCGAGGCAGGCTCCTCACTTGCCAAGCTTGATGGTGTAGGCTTAGCTTATGTTATTCAAATGGATGACAATGCCTATGTCGCTCTTGCCCTTAACGGCGGTGGACTTGGCATGAAAGCAACGGGAGGAGATTCAACAAGAGAACAGCTAGGTGTAGGGTATAAGTATCCCGGCACTGCCAAAGTCTCCCGCACCCCGTTTGCTGCGCCCAATGTGGTTGACAAGAACAGTTCGCTTCGTTCTGTAAGCAGCAGCAAGGACCTGTCGCACGAGTTCAGGCAAACGGTCGCTGTTACCCTTCGAGAAATGCTGCCTAACATTAACGACGTATATATCAGCGCAAATGCCGATTTCTTCAACCAGGTAAGCGCTTATGCTACAAAGATTTATCCTGCTACTTCTCTAACCGGGTACCGCAATGAGATTCACCAGCTTATTCGAGAATCAATGAAGTAGCTGTACAGCCATTTAATAATATATATCCATGTTGCCCTAAAAATAGAAAAGGGTTGTTTCATCAAACAGCTTCACTGTCTGAGAAACAACCCATTATATACAATGCAATCGCATGCCTAGCCTAATGTTATCTATTAATCTTTACAGATGTCATATGTTAACAAAAGTTTCTTGTCCATCTTCGATGGTTATGACACACTAGAGTCAATCTTCCCCAGCTCCACCTCTACAAGATGAGTTAGTTCGTCTTCATAGCCTCCCGTAATCCGATACTTCCGGATATATTCCTTCACGAACTTCCGAGGATTCTTCGGTCGGAAAATACGCGTCATCTCCAACAAGCTTTCTTTCACTTCGTTGTGACCTTTCGTTGCCATGAAAATTCCCTCCCAAAGCGTTGTAGATCATGCTCCGCAACGGAGAACTAACGGACTTCGCTTATCATGCTGGAATTTCGACCTAATAGTCCCTATTATAACATATTCAGGACAGATAGAAAAACACACCAATCGCTGAATCCATTTTCAGTTGGACATAATAAGCCGTGACAGGTGCTTCCAACAATATTGTAATCTCTGTACAAATGTATGAAAAGGAGGGTCCATCCATGTCTCCTCACCAAATGATCCCAGCCACTTCCGAGCATTCATCAGAGCGCTTAATATCCGCGGTCAGCAAGCTTCCAGATTTATTTCCTAAATTAAGATGTCTCCTGATATCCTGTAATGGCAAGCTCCTTATGGAGCATTATTTCAATGGCTGCAATGCTTCTACATTGCACGACCTTAGATCGGCCACGAAGAGCTTTATCGGCGCCCTCTACGGCATTGCACATGCCAAGCAGCAAATTGTCGCTCCACATGAGCCTATTGCAGCATGGTTTAAGGATATCTTGCCAAGAAGGCACGCTAATGATACGTTATGGCAGGAGCTTACGCCCTATCATTTGTTGACGATGACCACTGGGCTGCACTGGATCACTGGCCCTAAGCTCGGCGAAAGATATATCCATGCCTTTCACAAGAGTCCAAGCTGGATCCGCTTTGCCCTCAGGCTGCCGATTAAGACGGAGCAGCGAGGACAATTCCAATACCGCAGCATCGATTCTCATCTACTATCGGTTCTGCTAACCCGCTGCACCGGACAGACGGCTGATTATTATGCAGAACAGCATCTCTTCAAGCCGCTTCATATCAAGCATTATGAGTGGCTTCGATCACCAGATGGCGATGCGGCAGGACATATCGGCCTTATGCTCACAGGCCGCGATATGCTGAAATTCGGTGAACTAATGACCTATAGAGGAACATGGCCCCCTATCAGCATGGCGCCATCCTCACCGGAATTATCGGAAGCCGAGGACAGCAGACAGACGATGAGTCCTACACAGATATTACCCGATCGCTGGGCAAATGAATCGATGGCTGCTCAGAGCAGCGGCTATCCTGGATTTGGAACCTACGGATATCAGCGCTGGAATGATCAGCTGCTTGGTTATCCATGCTCTTATGCCCTGGGTCATGGCGGCCAGTTCATTTGGTCGATCCCTGAGCTTAAGCTCAGCCTTGCCATGGCTTCAGATCCTAAAGTACGTAGATGGAGACATCCAAAGACCTATCTTGAGCAGGAACTGCTCCCAGCCATTTTGTCTCCCTAAGAGAAGCCATTAATTGAGATGAAGGACTCCCCTTTTATGGTCCGTCTAACCAAATAAATTCATACTGAAAGGAGTCTTTCATCCTAACATTTGGTAAACAATGTATAAGAGCATGGTTTCATGTATACAAATATTTGCAGCTCAAGCCAAATGTTAGTTGCAACATCGAAGGAGTGTCTAAGGTGAAAGGAAAACGTTTTTTAGGGCTTGGACCTGAGATTATAGTGCTATCGGTTATCTTATTTTTGGTGGAGTTCGTCAGAGGTGCTGTTCTCGTTAGCTTTATACCTATCTTCGGCAAAAATGAACTTATGCTTCAGTTAACAATAATCGGTACGGCCATAACGGCTCACTATCTTACGGATACGATCCTCAAAACCTTTATCGGGTATTTGCTAGATCGATGGTCGGCCCGCTGGGTGATTAACATCGGATTGCTGCTCTCGCTGCTTGGCATCATCCTGTTTGCATGGGGCAATCACCCTGCTTTGTTCGTATTTGCAGCAGCCCTTTATGGGGTGGGCATTTCGCCAGTATGGATTGTGTGCCTTACTAAAGTGAAAGAGGATCAGCGTGCCGCACAGATGGGCTATCTGTACATGATCTGGCTTGTCGGCATGGGCTCTGGCCCCGTTGTGCTCAATTTCATACTGGATCGACAGTCCTCATGGGCCTATACGCTGCTTGTTATCCTAGCTGCAGCAGCTTGGATTATAAGCTTCTTTGTCGCGGGCGGACGGCAGACAGGCGCTGCAACCGTTCCTTTCCGTGAGCAGTGGGCAGCGTTAAAAGAGCGGCTTGTTGCCATGAAGCCGCTGCTGCCAGGCATGATTCTTCAGACGCTTGGAGCGAGCATGCTGGTACCCGTTCTGCCTACCTTCGCCAAGGAATTTCTAGGGCTGAGCGCCACGCAGTATTCAGTGCTGCTGCTGCTTGGCGGCGGCTGCACCGTGCTTGGCTTAATGCCGATGGGCAAATGGTCGGACCATGCAGGGCGCAAGCCGTTCCTTTTTATTGGCTTTGCGATATTTGCCATCATGCTGGCCTCGTTGTCCCTTAAGCCGTCCACAGGACTGGCCTATGGCATAGCAGTTGTTCTTGGCCTCTCTTACTCAGCAGTGCTTCCGGCTTGGAATGCGCTGCTTGCCTTGTACGTCCCTCCATCACAAAAAGGACTTGGGTGGAGCCTATTGTCGACAGTTGAAGGAATAGGCGTCTTGATTGGCCCCATCATTGGAGGCGTAATTGCCGATTATATTTCAATTTCTGCTGTCGTCTGGATAAGTGCAGCATTGTTTGCGATAATAGCATTGATTTATTTGTTATTCCCATCCCGTTGGTTCGCGGAACACTGATGGGTTATACGTAATGAGCATGAATCAGCCGGGAGAGGATGAATGGTTGTGAGTTGGGATTGGTTTCACCAATTAATTGTGACAATGAAAAATCTAGACATGGATCAGGTTCAGGCGCTGCTGATGAAATATTCATCACTTGGGCCATTGCCAGGAATTCTGCTTCCCTTTATCGAAGCCTTTATGCCTTTCCTGCCCTTAATCGTATTTGTATTGGCAAATGCAGCAGCTTACGGATTATGGCTTGGATTTTTATATTCCTGGATCGGATGCTGTGCAGGCGCCTTCTGTGTTTTCTGGATGGCGAGGCTGTTTCGAAAACGGTTTAGCGCTTGGATACAGCGCAAGCTCCCTCGCTCGTCGCGTCTTTTTGACTGGATTGAGCGTAAAGGCTTTACGCCGATCTTTCTGCTGCTTTGCTTCCCGTTTACACCGTCATTTATCATTAATATTATCGCAGGTTTGAGCACGGTATCCTTTACGACCTTTATGATCGCCGTCCTATGCGGCAAATCCATCATGATCTTCATCATCGCCTTCATCGGCCATGACTGGCAGGGCTTTATCCACGAACCGTGGCGAATCGCGCTTGCTGTAGGCGTGTTCGGCTTGTTGTGGATCGGGGGCAAGAAGCTCGAGGCAAGATATCACCATACGGCTTAGTCCGATTGTACCACTCATGTGCATCTCCATCCCTAAAGCATAGCCTTCACTTTCCTAGGGAACGTTATAAAGGAAGCAATGTGACCTGAGGAAGGAGAGAGTGTACTTGCCTAGAGATCGTTCTGATGAACAGGATATGAACCCAATGTCTTACGATCGAGTTGAAGTCGATGGGATTTACGCGAACGAATGGGGACGCGAAGAGGTGCTCCATCGCGGTCAGCATTTCCCCTCCGATCCGCAGCTTGGAGCGACGGAGTGGGAGTTGAAGGAGTACATGTTTGACAATCACCATGATGGCAAGACGGACATTCGTCTTGTTGCAAAAGCAGAGGATGGCAAAGATTCATCCAACCCGTCTGAACCTCGCAAGCACACGGATCGAGGCGACAAATAATCTTTGATTTATCCTATTTTATAGGATGAATACAGCAACAGGGTGCAAGCACGACATTGAATCGTGCCTGCACCCTGTTTCCTGTTATATATATCGACGAATAAGCTCTGCGAGCTCGGCCGATACACCTTCAGCGCCGAGTCGGCGCCATTCCTCATATGGCAAACGATATCGAACAAAGGTTTCATCCATGTCCATCGCCTCTGACAGCCAGCCGCCAAAGCCTTTTGCACGGCGATCAATCTGAAGAAGCAGTTCCAGCTGTCCATCAACTGGGATGAAAATAACCTCCAGCTCATCCAGATCCCCACTGAAATACGTCGTAGGAACAAACTCAAATTCCTGCACAAAAGGAAGATGTCCACCAAGGCGCGGAGCATATTCACAATCCGCCTTGCGAAGGCGAAAGCCTAAGCGGTTCAAGGCATCAATAACAATGCTTTGCTCCACGCTTGGAATCATTTCCAAACGATCATTGTCGTTAGGGTCTACTGCACTTGCAATATCGAGCGTCGTCTTCAACCACACAGGTGTCTGACCGATCGTGAGCGGAGTAGCTTGCGGAAGCTGAATCGTAAATGGGTACTCCTTCTGCTCATTCGGCTGCAAGGTGAACGCATCACTTACTCGGTAATGCGCAAGTTCATACGTCTCCCAGCGCTTCGTATCATTCGACTCTCTTACATATTGCGTTTGTAGAGACAATCGAATGCCGTCGATCTGCTGGGATACTTGTCCGCCCTGCATTTTAACAACACCTTTAACTTGCCCTCCTGGTGTATAACGGGAATGCTCCAGCAGCGTATCCACCTTCGCACTTCCAATTCCAACACTTGCCAATAAACGATTGAACATCGACATAGTAACCCTCCTGCGCAAGAATGGGAATCTCTGACTAACTTGATGTCTAATGGATAGTACGGAAGGAATCTTAAAATGTTTCAGTGGATTTTGAAAAATGGTTGGATTTTCTTTTCCCTGCTACTTGGCGCCTCAGCATCGGATGATATAATAGTTAGGGTCAAGGCAACGATACATCATGGCAATTGGGAGAGATTACCGTGAATATGTTTGTCATCAATGGCTCTGCAGGCAATGGCAATGCCCTGCGCGTCTGGAAGAAGATAGAGCCTAAGTACAGGCAGTCCAAGCAGCCTTATGCGGTATGTCTTTCCACTTCTCCGGAAGAAGCTGAAGAACGGGTCAAACAGCACCTTGAACAATATCCTAACTGCTCAATCATCGTCGTTGGTGGAGACGGTACGATACATCGAATGCTGCCCCTGCTTGCTTCAACTGAAGCTGCACTGGGTATTATCCCAGCAGGATCTGGAAACGATACGGCAAGAGGGTTCAAGCTCCCTCTTGAGCCAGATGAGGCCCTAAAGGTAATCCTTAAAGCGAATACTCGATCTGTTGATCTTCTGCACGCTTACGGCACATGGACGTTAACAGCACTCGCCACAGGCTTTGATGCAGAAGTTGCACATGTTGTAGATACAAGCTGGTACAAGCCTTGGTGCAATCGATTAGGCTTAGGATCTATTGCCTATTTGCTAGGCATCGTACAGATGCTCATTCGCTATAAACCCGTAGACGCTGTGATTGAGGTTGATGGGGAGTCTCAGCACTACAAAAGGGTGTGGCTTAGTGCGGTGGCCAATACCAGTACTTATGGCGGGGGAATACGAATCTGTCCACAGGCTAGGAGTGACGATGGACAATTTGATCTTTGTGTGGTTCATCGAGCTAGCCGAATCAAGCTGATTCTTCTATTGCCTACGGTTCTATTCGGGAAGCATACGAAGTTACGACGTTATGTGGAGATGAGAAGAGGCCGAAGCGCGCGTATTGAACCTATACACGCACAGCTTACCATTGGCGATGGAGAACTAGTCGGAAGAACACCTTACACAGCTGAGCTGCATGCCGGAAAGCTTCGGCTTCATATACCAACAGAAGTCCTATGAAGACCAAGCCTATTGCCTATCAATCAAGAAGGAGTCACCATTTTGATTGATGCTGTACTGTTCATTTTGGAAGAAAACAAGGAAAGAGGAGGTTCCCATGGGAGAATCTAAAGTAAAATCATTCGTACAAGAATTTAAAGACTTCGCAATGCGCGGTAATGTCATTGATCTTGCGGTCGGTGTCATTATCGGCGGAGCCTTCAACAAAATTGTGACATCCATCGTTAATGATGTCATCATGCCACCGATCGGTGCCCTTATTGGAGGCATGGACTTCAAGGATCTCGTCATCCGTTTGGATGGAAGCACAGAGCCAATCAGCTTGGCGGATGCAACCGCCAATGGCGTTCCTGTCCTTGCCTATGGATCTTTTATTAATACTGTAATCGACTTTATTCTCGTTGCATTTTGTGTATTCATCCTTGTAAAAGTAATCAATACCGTGCATCGCAAGAAGAACGTGGAAGAAGTTAAGGAAGAGCCAACAACCAAAACTTGCCCTTATTGCATTACCGAGATTGCCCTTGAAGCAACACGCTGCCCGAACTGTACTTCTCAACTGGAAGAAGCTCAAGCAAGCCGCTAATGATGTGAAATACGTCTTCGAAGTCCTTCATAGATGTGTTAACGCGATTAGAAGTTATCGTTATTACCATTAGAAGCAATTTTATAGTTTTTATCAGGTCAAAAAGACCGTTCCTAGCAAGATGCCTAATGGCACTCCTCGGAACGGTCTTTTACAATTCCCGTTATTCAATTATATGGAACGCCGATTCTTCTCCATCATGCTTTCAGCTAGAGCTTTGGCCATGGGATCTGGCGTAAACGTTTCTTCTCCTGCATCGAACTTCTTTACTACAATGTGTTCAAAAACGGATGAAGATAATACAGGCTCGAACTCATAATGCGCTTCGTCGGCAATACGAGTTTCGTAACCCATCATGGTCAACATCTCCTGAACTTCCGCTGTAGTAGGCTTCCGTCCTTCTTCGAGCATGACCAATCCGCGCAGCTTGTGAATCTCACCATCACGATCATGCACTTCAAAATACACGATGCATTCTACCATTCTATCCTTCTCCTTATCACATTTGTCCGTTATCGGCTCTGATGCTTATGGTGATTACTATCCCCAAGCCATAGAAAGTAATCCTATTCAACCATATGCTACTCACTACGGATACTTGCAAGGATCGGTTGCTGGTATTTAATGACATTCGCCTGTTAAAGGCATGAACCCTGTTCCATGAACATAACAGCTGTTAAATAAATGGAGCTCCGCAGCGCTCGCACCACTTTGCATCATACGGCGCAAGCGTTCCACATCCTGCGCATGGCTTCTGATCAGCAGGAATCGTTGTTGTCACCGGCCTTGCGCCAATATGGACATGAGGCCCATCTACCTGCTCTTGCTGATGATTGCCTGCACCTGTTCTAGAAGAACGCGGAGGGAAATACATATCCTCTTCCTCATCCATTGGAATCTCCATATTCGAATGGTTTGAAGGAGAGTCGTCCTGCCCCCAAGGGACTGCTTCTCCGTGAACATCCAGCTTCAGATCAGATGGAGTGATCCGCGAACTGCTTGGCGTCGGATTAAGTGTAATATATCCGTCGTTGGAGCCGCGTTTACGCTTTGCTTCGCCCGTAGCCGAAGCAAATGACCCGGCGTCACGCATATGTTCAGGAGCCTCTGGCAGCTTCTCTCCGCAGTTCGAACAGAAATTAGAGATCCATGCGGAAATTTCGCCGCACTTCTCACAGCGCTTCTCATGGCGAAGCTCACAGCGTTTCCATTCGAGCACCTCAATCTCTTCCTCAAGCTTAAGGTTCAACACCGCAAGCTCAGCCATTTGCTCAGACAAAGACTCCATCTTTTGATCTTTATATGCGTTATAGGCCATACAGCCGATTTCATAGGCATTCTGCTCCCAATCCTTGCGCCGACTTTCAATTTGAGATTGAATACGATTCAGCTCCACGACGATCTGTGCTTTTTCAGACGCCTTGGATGCTCCTTGCTTAACCTTATCCAAAAAACGATTCATAAAGCTTACTCCCTTCCCCAACTGCATCACCTCATAAAAGACATGCTGCGTTATTACCCTTTACACTTGATCTTGTGACATTGAAACGTATAGACTTCTATATGGACAAAATATGCGGGTTCTAGGCAAATGATGTGTCCAATTAAGTGAGCACAAGCTCACCCTGCCCTCAAAAATATTCTTGAAATAAAGCGACTATCATAAAGAGTCCCTATTCATGTACGTTGGT
Organism: Paenibacillus sp. 1001270B_150601_E10; assembly: GCF_015558675.1. Lineage (GTDB taxonomy): Bacteria > Bacillota > Bacilli > Paenibacillales > Paenibacillaceae > Paenibacillus_B. The sequence goes on from NZ_JADMOL010000005.1 coordinate 60,770, forward strand.
AAAGATCGCAAGTTGCGAAATTTTTCACCATTTTTCATCATGTCTTTAACACGACACATTCCATGGGATAACCATTAGACTCTGTTCTTTAAGCATATACCGTCAAGTGCACAGGATCAAACCCTAAGACGTGCAATCTGTTGAAATTCGTCGCAAACAAATGGTTAACGGCGAATGTTGAACGTTTATGGATAGACAAGGAGATTATGAATATGAAATCCACAACCAGCGCTTCAGCCAAAGCATGGAGCCACCGCCCCCAAGGGATGAGCACTGATCAAACAGCGCCTACGTCCGCATGGATATCCGTCGACTCTCCTTCTCGGGTCGAATCCTCGTCAGCTGGAAAAGAGAGCGCGGCTTCGGATCAGTGGTTCTTTCAAGCGATGGAAGAGCAAGGGCTGGCTCTTCATGAAGCCCAGCGCGAGGCCGTAAGGCACGGAACAGGGCCGCTTCTCTGTCTTGCCGGCGCTGGCTCAGGCAAGACGTCGGTCCTGACTGCACGTGCAGCCTATCTCATGGCCGTTCGCGAGATTGCGCCTGAATCGCTATGGCTGGTCACCTTTACGAATAAAGCCGCTGCCGAAATTCGCGAACGGCTTTGCCGCCTGCCGGGCGTAACGCCTTATATGGCTAAGCGCATTCAGGCCCGTACGTTCCACTCCTTCGCGCTTCGCCTGCTTCAGGCATACGCCAAGCCGTTTACCCTGTTTGCGGAAGAACAGGGGCGATATGGCTTTATGAAGCGAGTGCTAAGAGAGCTGAACCTGCACGATCTCTTTGAGGCAGAAACTGTTCTCGCCTCACTTTCTGCCCTAAAGTCGAGGTCGGAGCTGCCGCAGGATTGGCACCCGAAGACCTCTCAGGAACGGGAGCTAAGACGTGCTATGCTTCGCTTCGAGGAACAGAAGCATGAACGAGGGCTGAAAGACTTCGATGATCTGCTGCTGGATACGCTGCAGCTATTTAACGAAGATGCAGCACTCGTCGCTAAGCTGTCCCGACGCTTTCAATATGTGATGGTCGATGAATTTCAGGACTGCACACCTGTTCAAATCGCTATGCTTGAGAAGATTATAGGCGCACACCGCAATCTCGCCGTCTTTGGCGATGATGATCAGACGATCTATACCTTTAACGGTGCAGATCACCGTTATATTACAACATTCCAAAAGCGTTATCCCGAAGCGATTCGTGTCACGCTCGATATGAATTTCCGTTCTCTTCCACCTATCGTCGGGCTTGGCAATGCTATAATCAAGCACAATAAAGACCGTCTGCCTAAGACGATGCAGGCAGTGAAGAATCGCGCCTACATTGATTCTAAGCAGGCTGAGCCCTATTATCTGCGTCCAACCGACGCTGAAGAAGAAGCGATGCTCATCATAGATGAGATCGAGAAGCGACGCCGCATGGGCTATGCCTACCGCGATATAGCCCTGCTTTATCGCAGTCAAAGCGCAAGCCGCGCTATGATTGAGCAGTTGACGATGAAGGGCATTCCTTACGAACAGCTTGGCCGGGAACCGCTGTTCTATGATCACAGCATCGTCAAGCCGCTCATCGACCATTTGCGGCTCTCCATAAATCCTAGAGAGCAAGAATCTCTGGCAAGCGCCGTCGCCTGCCTGTATATCTCTAGAGACAGCGGCCTTGCCTATATTCAGCGGAAGGAAAAAGAACGGTCCAAAAAGTATCCATTGGTTCATCTCGCCACCTGTCAAGGAATTGCTTCCTTCCAGCAGGAAGCGGTAAAGCCAAGGATTCGTTATATCAAGAAGCTTGCCGGCATGAAGCCCGAGATTGCGGTGAAGGATATGCGCCGCGAGTTCTATGATAAGTTCACGCAGGCGGCCAGCACGCAAGACAGCTCCGCTTATCAGGACGCATCGGCCGAACTATTGGAAGAGCTTGAAAGCTCAGCCAAGCGCTTTGATACGGTTGAAGCCTTTATTAAGCATATTGATGAGCTTAAAGCGCGGCATGAAGCGCAGCATTCAAGTGCCAGTCACCAAGCGACGGATCGAAATGCAGGGGCAACCCCTAATCGCTCTTCTCAAAACGGGCTTGCAGCACAGGAAGATGATGAAGACAAGCTCACCTTAATGACCATTCATCGAGCAAAAGGATTGGAATTTCCGATTGTTTTTTTGCTCGGGATTACAGAGGAGCTGCTGCCCCATCGAACTTCGCTGCGTGAGAAGCCTCCGGCTGACCGCAAGGCGGCGATAACGCCTGATCAGATGGAAAAGTCTCTTTTTGCTTCACGAGCAGACACGAAGCCAAAAGAGGAAGATATCAAGCTTCAGCTGCTAGAGGAAGAACGGCGTTTGCTCTATGTCGGGGTTACGCGTGCTCGCGAGCTGCTCTATATTAGCTCCCCCGTCATCGTTCATGGAGAGAAGCAGGAAATAAGCCGCTTCTTAGTAGAGGCATGGCAGAATTAGCAGTATTTTCATCATAGAAGTTTAAAGAAGTCCTTTATTCTCTTTGATCTTCGAACGTGGATTCTTTACAATAAAAAGGAAGGCTTGTCTCAAGCCTGCAATTCGACCGCTAGGAGGACTGATATGACCAAGTCTGATATGATGAGCACTCCCCATGAACAAGTAAAACAGCTTCCAATGCTGTACCAGCTTGCTTTGGAGGAGCTTGAGACCAAGATTAAAGTCATTCGTTCGGAATGGAAGATCCGCAATGGATATTCTCCTATTGAGCATATAAAGACAAGATTAAAGGAGCCTAAGAGCATTGTCAGCAAGTGCGAACGCAAAGGGCTGCCGGTTAATCTGGATACGATCGTCAACAAAATTTATGACATTGCCGGCATGCGAATTGTGTGTGCATTCGTAAAGGACATTTACGCGATTCTGGATCATCTCAAAACAAGAGACGATCTCCGCATCGTAGAGATCAAAGATTACATTGAGAACCCAAAGTCTAACGGGTATCAAAGTGTGCACGTGATTGTTCAAGTGCCGCTTGTCCTGTTCGAAGACGTCCGATGGATTTACGTCGAGGTCCAGCTTCGAACGCTGGCGATGGATTTCTGGGCCAGCATGGAGCATATTATATTCTACAAATATGAGCAGCAGGTGCCTTCCCATGTCGTTCATGAGCTTACTGATGCCGCCAAGGCTGTCGATATGCTGGATCGCAAGATGCTTGAGCTCCGCAAAGAAATCTTGAACTACAATCAGCAGGAATGGATTGATGGAGATGCCTTCACGATTGATATGGAGCCTTCGTCAACAGAGCAGGAAGCCAAATAGGCTGTTGAGACAGGTTCAACCCATTTTCCTTTATTTTTTGCACTGATATGTATAATCCCGCGCCATGCTGCACATGATAATATCGACATCGAGTAAGTCTCAAATATGAACTTTGCTTGATGTCATCAGACATGATTCGGGAACACAATGAGGCCCTCATTGACACGCCCCGATTATCATGATTAGAGTGTTGTCTAGTCGTAGAGACTACGCAGCTCTCAACAAAAAGAGGAGTCCAACGGTACAACCCGTCATTTGGACTCCTCTTTCTTTGCCATTTTATTTAAGATATGTTCGCCATAGACGGAAACCGCATTCCATCTGGCGCTCCTTTCTGAATGGCCGCGAAAGAGATTTTCTCATGCATTTTCTTTTTCTGGTACCGGATTCGCATGTCCAGCCAGCCGATCAAGCCGCTGAATTTGCAAGCCGTATTCATAGCACGCTGCCACAACAATGGCCAAGCGATGAGAGCTGTCATCGCCGTTAATGCATGCCTTCATCATCGTCTCAAGAAACTCCTCATTCCGCTCCATTAAATGTTCAATGATCTCAGTATCCTTTTTAACCTTATCCTCAAACTTCAACAGGACGTGCTCATGAACACGGATCAAGTGCTCCAGGTGTTCGTCGAACTTGTGGTCTATGCCTTCTCCACGAATAGATTGAAAATAATGATTCTCAATGGAATCCAACACTTCCATCCCTCGCTGAAGGGTATAAAGCAGCTGCTTGTAGACCACGACATGCCGTGTTCGGCTGAACTTCGCCCGCTTAAGCTTCTTGATCTCTTCCTCAAACAGCTTGAACTTGTCTGCAAGCGACTGCATGCTCTTCTCGAGTTCCCGCTTCTCCTGATGAAAAGCGGCCTCCGTCATCTCATCCGAGATGCTTGTCCGCAGCAGAAGAGACATCTGATTGAACACAGCCTCAATCTGCTGAATGAACTGTTTTTTTGGATTAGGCGGCAGGAAAATGACATTGATAAAGCAGGCCGATCCAATCCCAATCAGAATCTGAGCAAAGCGCAGCAGCGCATAATCCCATTGTCCAGAAGCCTCCATGACGGCAATAACGGTAACGAGCGTCAGTCCGATCGTGTCTTCCATTTTCATTTTCAGACTAAGCATAATGACCAGGATACAGATAATTCCGATCATGATCGGCTCGTTCGACAGCACCATGCCTGCGCCTAGAGCAATCATGGCCCCAAAGGTATTGGCTTGAAGCTGGTCAAGAAAATAACGCCATGAGCGGTATATGGATGGCTGCATAGCAAAGATGGCTGCGACCGCCGCAATAACCGGTGAATCCTGCTTGAACAGCATGCATAGATAGATGGTCATCGCAACCGCCATACCTGTCTTTAGCACTCGCGCACCTAATGCCACCAACGACTCCTCCTTTAAAAGTGCTGAGCACCTCACACAGTCGTTCGAATCCTGATGGTCATACAACAGGCTGATGACGTGAATAGAATCGCTCACGAAATAAAAGTATGCAACAGACTGTACCATGCAGCGCAAAGCAAGCAGTCTGCTAGAATGATAAGCTTAGCTTACGTAATCGTTAATTGATTATTCCTGAAGAAACTGTTCCAGCGTTGTTTTTTGATTATAAATAGCGGTGGCCGCCTCTACACCAACATACCGGATATGCCATGGTTCATAGAGATAGCCCGTGATGGCCTCCCCATCCTGCGGATAACGAATAATAAAGCCAAATTCATGGGCATGCTCGGCAAGCCATTTTCCTTCGACTGAGCCGCCAAACACCTCTTCCAGCACATTGCCAACACTAGGGCTCGACACGTCGATCGCTAGGCCAGTCTGATGCTCGCTTGTACCTGGAACGGCGCTGACACGGGAAGCATATTCTTCCCCTTGCGTATCCACATAATAGTTGTACAGCGACTGCTGACGCTTGTAAGAACGATAGCCGGAAACGGCATTAAGTTCAATATTATTCTCCTCGGCGTTCGCAAAGAGCTTCTCCAGCGCTTCTGCCGCCTCTTTACGCATATGGCGCTTCTCATGCTCCTCGCTGAACGAGAACTTCACGTTTGGTTCAACAAGATCAGGGGGTTCATATCCATCAGGCAGGGAACGCTCCTTGTTGACGACTACCAGCATGGATTCTGCATTGTTGACGATCGCCTTGCCATTTTGTTGTTCTACCGTTTGAGCAAGAGCATTTTCCGTTTGCATGGAAGTTACAGGGTCGTTCGCCTCTTCTCCCGTAGTTGCATCATCTTTCGGTGCAAGGGCCGGGTCGATCTCTCCTGTTTGTGTGGTTTCGCTGCCTTTCTCCTTCGCTGCATCCGTTCCACATCCGCCAAGGACCAGAACAGAGCTAAGCGCTAAGAGTAGCAGCATGGTCGCAGTACGGCGATGCTTCATCCTACTCATCCTTCCTATTATCCTTCTAACTCAAATCTATGAATCGAGTGAGACTCTATTATAACGGATAATAGACTAGACTTCACCTAGAACCCGGGCGGGCCCTTGTATAGGAGGATGACTGAGCTAATCCTAGTAGAAGGTGAGAATGAACGGATCAGTGGCAAGATTGCTTGGATGAGCTGCTAGAATTGCCACATATTTGATAAAAAATTAACTGCATGTATTAACGTGAACCTGAACTCGAGTCTACATTGCAAGTGATTGTGGTATGGATTATTTTTCCTATCCTTGATCCGTAAAAAAAGCGGTATCGCAAGCAACGTCTGCCTGCCATACCGCTTTCATTAGGAGAAATACGTCCGTTTATTTAAAAAATGACTCACTCAGCTTCAACTGCACAATAACCGCAGCATGATCGGAAGGATAACGAACCGCATGTGAGCGAATATAGTCGGCCTGCTTTACCTGTATACGGTCGCCATAAGCATAAATAAAGTCGATGCGATCACCGATACAGTCCTCCGGCTCCCACGCTGGCCAGGTGATGCATGGATCAAGTGCAGGGTCTTGATGCACCTCTCGATACGTATCCCGGTATCCCGCTTCATGCAGTGCGATCGATTGCGGGAACGGGAATGTATAGCCATTATGCAGATCTCTGGTCTCCTCGATCCAATCCAGATGAGAGCTGCTGTTAAAGTCGCCGCATAGCAGAAGCGGCTCCTCGTTGGAGCGTGCAGCCAGCGGCTCCAGCGCCTTCATGATGGCATTAAGCTCCTTTATGCGCTCCGCTTCACCTTCAAGCATGTGCTCAAGCGCTACATCCTTCTCTCGAAACAGTTCTCCCCAATAGTCAGCCAGATAATGAAGCCAGATGGAGAATACATTGACATATTTGCCTTCTGACAGCTGAATTTTTACCCCACCGCAGTGAAAAGGCTCATAGAAGGGGTATGTCTCTTCCATCGGATAGCGGCTCATAATGGAGAGGTTCGAGCTTCGCAAATAAAAGTAGTAACCAAGCGCGTCAGCTATAATAGGCCCTGACCCGTAGGTTTCCTGCATCGCTATAATGTCTGCCCCACTGTCTCGAATGACGTCAATCACGCGCGCCACCCCCATCTCTGCTCCCATCTCACGTCCGCCGTTCCAGATGTTGAATGTCATGACCTTGATCGTGCCCTCGTGATTGAGCCGCTGATGAGCGGCATCATCGTTAGTCAACCTCGCAACCATACGGTTAACCTGTGCTGCCCTTGCTGGAGACAAAGCATGCTGATGACGTCTATATTGCGACTCTATCTCGGAAGCCGATAGCACGCGGTTCTCCATCCACAGCTCATCGATGGAACCTGGGAACGCCTCACGCTCAAGTGCTTCCTCACCATCGGCCGTCCTGTAAGGCTTTCCTCCAATCCACATCGTAGCTGCTTGATGCCATGCTTCTTTAGTGGAAGCTACATTTGAATCAGGTATATCGATAACATCAATCCGGTGTGAATGACGAAGCAAAGGAACACTGTAAGTGGCGACCGAGACGCCGTCGTAGTAAAGTCTTACTTCCTCATGCTGTGCAGCATAAGTCATACTCAGATGATGCCAATCTCCATCTCGAAGCGGCTGGCGCTCCCAAGTCGGTTCGTAGCTGTAAAGCTCCGCGTCGCTTGCCTTCCAATACCAGGAGCCGTTGGACTGAACCCCAATCTCCCAGCCTCTCACGTGCTCTTGATCCCAGGAAAGCGCAGATACCAACCCATAGCTGCGTGCACCAAGGCCTTGAAGCTGTTCTCCGCTCACCCAAAAGCTAATCGTGAAGTCGCCTTCGTAGTCTTGTAGCGGATTATAGCGTGCAATAGGCTTGCGGCTTGCAGCGTCCTGCCCTAGATGGAGTGCTGCACCATTTATGCCTGAGCGAAGCTCTGCTCCTTCAACATCCTCATACGTAATACGCCAGTGAGGATTGCCCTCTCCCTCATCGTTCTTCTTTACAACATGCTCCTCTGTCACGATTGTTCGCCACCTTTTCTCGATTTGACATCTTCCACCCTCATACTCCGACTCAATGGACTGTCAACAATTAAACAGCCTGTACTTCTTAATGGATGCTGCTGCATGCGCTCTTATTCTCATTCCATTCCACATCCATTTGAATAGTCCTACCGAGATTCGAAAGATAAACAACGTCTTTAGAAAAAAACCGCAGGCGGCACGCTTTACGTACCCTTCCTGCGGTCTAATTACCGTACTGCTGTATCCATTACCGTTGTCCACCGTATGCTCGTCTGTACAATTTTATTTTTAAAGGAAAACGGAACTAGCTTAATCCGGACATTGGTAGAAAGGCATCCTTTACTTCGAACCCTTCACCACCGTATAAATATAACGGTCTGACAACTCCATAAGCTTCAATACCTTTTCATAGTCTGCCTGATAAGGTGTTGGATCGACCGGAGCATGATCCTCTACCCGCTTCGCGGTTCCGCTTGCGAAATCTGCTCCCGGCACATAAAGCACTTCATGGTTCATAAAGGTACCTGATGGCGCATAGAAGCGATTCCCGATCAGGTTCGTCTTATGATTGAGAAGGTCTTCACCGAACATAGGCCCAGCTTGATCAGCTACGCCAAGCAAATTCAGCACTGTCGGCATAAAGTCGACCTGACCGCCCACGATATCCATCGTCCCCGCCTTTACTCCAGGTGCATGTAGGAAGAATGGGATATTAAAGGCATCCAGCTTGTCATCATATTCTCGTCCCAGCACCTCCGTGATCGCTGCGCGGTCAGCTGGCTGAGGAAGTTGAAGTCCGTAATGATCACCATAAATCAGCAAGGTGGTATTCTCCCACATTCCTGCTTCCTTCAGATCTTTAATGAACTCCCCAATGGCAAAGTCTGCGTAATGAATCGCATTCAGATATTTCCCAACAGACGTATCCTTGATGGAGGCTGGAAGCTCAAGCTGCACCTTCTCCGCAGGAATCTCAAATGGATGGTGACTGGACATCGTAATGATATTGGCATAGAACTTCTGTCCCTTATCCGACATCTCCTTCAGCACCTCGAAGCTCTTATCGAACAGAACCTCATCAGATGCAGCGAAGGCAATCGTATCCTCTGTTCCAAAAAAGGACTTGTCGTAATAGCGGTCGAAGCCAAGCGCCGGGTACATCTTGTCCCGGCTCCAGAACGTGACATCATTGGTATGGAAGGTTACGGATTCATACCCGCTCTCCTTCAGAACTCTAGGCAGACTGGGTACCGTGCTGCCGCTCACATATTCAGCCATCGGCGTATGTCCGGTTGGATAGATCGAAGTGTTCATCATAAACTCCGCATCGGACGTATTCCCCTTACCGATCTGCTGGTAAACATGGTTGAAGAACAAGCTTTCCTTCATTAGCGCATTTAGATTCGGCGTAACTTCGATTCCCTCAAGCTTAAGGCCTACCGGGAAACGCTGCATGGCTTCCACTTGAATCACGATGACATTGCTGTTCTTCGCCACACCATGGTATTGAAGCGGAGATGCAGCCGGTGCCTTCAGCTGTTGAAGCTCGCCTACAGCCGCCTCTGCCGAAAGAGGCTCAAGCTCGGAGTCATTGACGAAGATATGCTGCAGTTGATAGCCAAGCACCCCCATCTGCTGTGCTTGCGCACGCTCGTTTAGAATGCTCTGATGGGTGTTGATATTCCAGACAATCGGCACGGTTAAGGCAAGAGCAACGATCACAGTCACGCCGCTCACCTTCCAGCTAGAACGCGGGCGCTTCCATTTTATAAAGCATACAATCACAATATCCACGATCAGCAGCAAGTAGCTCCAATGAAAGAGTGCAAATACACTCGACTGCACCTCGCCAAGCTGTCCTGCCTGATTAAGCGCATCTGTCGTAACAATACTTCCGTAATAATCGTTGTACATCAGGGTTGCAAGCCATATAAAGGAGAGCAGGATACTCAATCCGATATAATAGCCCTTCAGCGGCACGCGAAGCATCCATCCAAGAAGCAGCAGCACCAGCAGAATGCCAAAATCGCTTAGTATTCCGCCGATCTTTAGTCCGTCAAACAGCTGCAGATTCACAAACAGAAGCTTGAGCAAAAAGAAGGCTGCCCCATAGACCAGATAAACAACGGGCCATTGTTGCTTTTTCTCCATAATCTTTACTCCCCGTTAACATTCTCGCCTCCTACTATATCAAAAATAACGGCATGATCCTAATAGACGGAGGCGAGCCACACTCTTTCCAATCTTCACAAGGCCTTGCATCATTTACATGCGGGATAAGAGAGTGGTTTGATTAGTTGGACGAAGAGATGCATGCTTTCTTATAGAAGCAACAAAGGTCCAAGAAGGATTGCACATCCCTCTTGGACCTCATACTACGTTCGACGTCGATATGCGATTAAGCTTGAACCGTTGCGCCCTTGCCGGAATCACGATCTGAACCGATCGCAATATCCTCATCCGGAGCTTCGTTGAACGCCTTTCGGTCGAACTCGCCCTCGCTGTTGCCAACAAGAACCGACGCTACCGTTGTCCCCGTTGCATTAACCGCTGTGCGCGCCATATCTACGATCGCATCGATACCCAGCACCAATGCAAAGCCTTCAAGCGGAAGTCCAGCCTGAACGAGTACGACAGTCGTCGAGATGGAGGCTGGCCCCGGAACGCCTGCCACGCCGATGGAAGCAAGCGTAGCTACCGCGATAATCAAGAGGTAATCGGTAACGCCGAGATCGATGCCGAACACCTTCGCCACGAATACCGCCACTATGGCTGGATAGATCCCGCAGCCGTTCATATTGATCGTTGCACCAAGCGGCGCTACAAAAGAGGCTACCCGCTCTGATACCTTCATCCGCTTCGTGATCACCTCGAGATTCACAGGAAGCGTCGCATAGCTGCTTCGTGTCGTGAAGGCAACCGCAATGGTTGGATATGCCTTCTTGAAGAAGCGCAGCGGATTCACGCGAGCAACGAACGATAGCAAAGCGCTGTACGTAATGAACATATGGATAAAGCAAGCGATATACACTGCTGCGATGAACCATGCCAATTCCTTAAGCGTCTCGAGCCCATAACGTGCGGACATCGCCGTCATCAGTCCAAGTACACCGTATGGTGTCAGGCGAATCACAAGCTTCGTCACACGGAACATCACATGGGAAAGAGACTGGAAGAAGTTCTTTAACGGCTCCACTCGTTCTGGATGGCGGCCGCCTTCCCAAATAATCGCAATAGCAATAAAGAAGGCAAAGATGATAACAGGAACGACCTTGCCTTCCGCCATCTCACTGACCGGATTCGATGGCACAAGATCGAGCAGCACTTCCTTAAAGCTTGGAATCTCGCGAGCCTCAAAGCTCTGGGATACTTCACTGTTGTGTGCAATGCCGGAACCCGGATCTACAACAACGGCGACGCCAATGCCGATCGTGGCAGCGATTGCGGTCGTAATCAAGAAGATCGCAATCGTCTTCGTCCCAAGCTTCTTCAACACATTCATATTTGGAACCGAGGTAATGCTTGTAATGATCGTCGAGAATACAAGAGGCATAACGACCATCTTGATCAGGCTGACATAGATAGAGCCGACAATACCGATATCAGCGGAGGATTCCCCGAATATCGCCCCAATCGCAAAGCCGAATGCCATCGCCAGCAGCACTCGCGTGCCGAATCCTACCTTCTTCTTAGCGAGGAACCATAATACGACCGTAAGGACGATAGCCATTCCCCAGCTTCCATATACACTCCAATCCTGCAGCGACAACCACGACTGCTCTTTCATGGACATTCACCCCGTCTTTTTCATATAAATCCTAGTTATTTAATTGGTATTATAGGAATTAAGAATTCATTCGTCAATTCTTTTTTTTGCCAAAAAGCCCTGCAGTGGTTTGAACGCAATGCTCAATCCTTGCAGGGCTCTTGATCATCCTTATTTTATTGGCCGTCATACCCTTTTAGAACATGATGAATATCGTGAACGCCTCTTCCCCTAGACTTCTAATTGAGCAATATAAAAATAAATGATAAGAAACAAAATATTCACGATAATGACAAGTCCCAAAACAACACCGATGGCTATAGCGATTCGTTTGTTCATGACGTTTACCTCAAGCGCATGCTATGCCCTTGCCTATTATCCCTGACTTAAGCTCCCTTCTCCTTCAGTTCCAATGCAAGATGATGAACAAGTGCAGGATACCATTCATGTATCGGCTTGAATGTAAGACCATATTTCTTCGCCTTCGATGTATCCATCCCCCAATCACCAGGAAGGCCAAATGGAGACTTTGCTGGATCTGATCCCTCTTGATCATCTTCGGTGGAAGCGACAATCACGGCTTTTTTATCCAATTCTTTCTCAATCATTTCTACAATCTCCTGCAAGGACACTACGCCGTCTGAGCAAGCATTGATCGGTCCTTGTACGCGCTTCTCTCCTACCCCGTACAAGAAATCCGCTGCCTCATCGGAGGTGATGAAGGAAAGCCGTGCTTGGAGGTTCGGGACCTCGATGCCTTGTCCTGCTGCAATGCGCTCCACATGGAAATGAAGCCGCTTCGTATAATCATCGACGCCCAGCACAATAGGGAACCTTACTGCCGTCACCGGGAACGAAGCTTTTTGGAAAAAGACCGCCTCGGCCAATCTCTTGCCCTCGCCATAGCCGACCTCGCCAACCTCGTCAGGAATCGGATAGGTATACGGATCAAAATTCTCCTCAGGATGTGCAATCGTTCCACATTCATAGACGGACAGCGTGGACGTAAAGACGTAATGCGTCGTTCTATCCCGAAACAGCTCACAAGCATCCTTTGCACCTGCTGCGCTGTAACAAATATTATCGTATACGACATCCCAACTTTTATTTCGAATCGCGGCTTCCATGGAGCTCTTCTCATTGCGGTCAATCGTCAGACGCTCGACCCGATCGCCAAAATCATCCTTCGTTTGCCCTCTTGTGGCAATCGTGACTTCCACGCCTGCCTTTAGCAGACGCTCCACAAGTTTTTTACCAAAAAAACGAGTTCCCCCTAACACAAGCACCTTCTGCATAGGTTTGACCTCCCCATAAAATAACAAAAAATGGTTTCGCTCTCTTGACCAGTGTTTATATCTTAAGCATACAATTCTTTCCTTTATTATATAACGAGGGCTCTTTGATTGCTTGTCCAACTAGGAACGAGCTAGAAAAATCCCTCGCAACATTCACCATTCAGAACCTGATGAAGTCGGCAAACAGTTGGCATAAACGCAAGTCCTTAGCCGTATCGTGGGATATAGAGAAGTCCGATTTATCATGGTCTCTCTCCACCTTTTACGTTCAACGAGATGACACGCTATCGGAAATTTAGGTTTGGAGAATTTTATATGACGGGGATACTAGATGGTAAGGCATTTTCCGTTCATTCCATGAGCAGGATCGTTTGAAGACACGGAATATCGTTTGGTGAACTAACGGGTATAGAGGATATTGAATCATTCATTCGGATAGAGAACGACTTAAAAGGAGGATAAGCCCCAATGACACAGTCCAATTGGCGATTTATCAATTTGCTGTTTCTAGTTGCTGCCATTGCAGTCAATGCGCTAGCCAATATCATCCCCTTCAACGGTAAAACAACAGGAGAAATTTCAGACTTATTCCCGGTGCTCCTAACACCTGCACCCTACACGTTTGGAATATGGGGACTCATCTATTTGCTGCTCCTCGTATTTGCTATCTATCACATGCTGCCCCGGCATCACGATAAGGCACAGCTTATTGGCCCTTTATTTGTTTGCAGCTGCTTATTCAATATGCTGTGGATCGTGCTGTGGCACTACCTATATTCGCAAGTGTGGCTTTCTCTGCTTGCAATGGCCGGTCTTCTACTCAGCTTAAGCTTGATTTACAAGCGTGTCGCAGCCATATCCAGGCCAACCACCAGCGATAAGCTTTGTCTACAGCTGCCCTTCCAAGTTTACCTGGGCTGGGTCAGCGTTGCTACGATCGTTAATGCAAGCGTCGTTCTGTATGCATCGAAGTGGGATGGCTTTGGCATTAGTTCTGAGCTGTGGACGATCGCCATGTTAGGGATTGGGACGCTGCTCGCATGGATCGTCGGCGGTCTTTATCGGGATTATGTCTATGTACTTGTCTTTGCATGGGCTTATATCGGGATTGCCGTGAAGAATAGCCCGGTGCCAACCGTTTTCTATACCGGCTTAAGCCTTGCTGCACTTATGTTTCTGTATGCTGCGTCTATCGCCTTCCGGCCTAGATCACGCAATGCCGTGTCGTAAGCAGAATCATCACGTTACGGGAGACTAGCGAAGGAAGTAGACCACTACTGCCAATACGAGTAGATGAATAGGGTAAAAGGTTCTCCATATCCATCCTGCCACCCATCTCTTGCTGTTCCAAGCACCGGAAGACCAAGCGATAAACAAAGTCGGAATCAGGCTGTATATTTGCAATGGAACCCCCATCATAAGCTCTAAGCCATTTAAAGCAAGGTGTGCCGCGATCAACAGCCATCCTGTGAAGAAACGATAGGCATGAACGAGCAGTACACCATAGGCCCCGTATTCGAATGGCAGCAGATCTGCAACGATACAAGCACATACAAGAATCAAGATGGCTATCATAGGGTCTATTTTCTTGTATCGATCGACAAAAACAAGACAAGCCAAGGATAGGCTAAGCGTAAAGACAACATTCATGTCCCATGTTTCAAATAGGAGCATGTAGGGAAGCTGTGCAAGGAGCGCTATCAGGAGAAGCCGCAGGACATAATGCTTGTGAGAGCGTGTATACTGATATCCGCGCACTAAAGCAAAGGCATAGATCGGAAAGGCCAGTCGGCCGATAATTCGAAAGCTGTCCTGTTCTGGGAAAAAGGTAACCCCGATATGATCGATCAGCATGGAGATCATCGCAATCAGCTCCATGCATGCACCTCCCTCTTTCGTTAATCCAATAAGAGTTGTATTGATTCCATCATATCATTGAATAGAAGAAGACCTCAAAGCCTAAGCGCCTTGAGGTCTTTCATTTGTTTAAATGGCTTCGATCAGCTGCACGATCAGATAGACGGTTACCCCCCAGATCATAACTGCCGAGCATTTATTAATCAGGCCGAGAAGCTTGCCTTCTTGATCAAGATTGCCGATTAGCTTGCCTGCAATAGCAAGCCCCAAAAACCAAAGCCAAGAGGTCACGATACAAGCACCTGCAAACATCACTTTCTCATTGCCAGCGTAGCTGAGCGAGCTTGTTCCTATAACCCCAATGGTGTCTAAGATGGCATGGGGATTAAGCAAGGATACCGACAGCGCAAACATGATTTGCTTCTTTATCGGCATAGCCGCTTCCTTTTGACTCAAATTCGCAGGATCGCTCTTCCAGATCGACCACCCCATGTACAGTAAAAAGAGGATACCCACCGAAAAAATGATGGTCTTCAGCATCGGAACCGTAAGCACAAGGACCGATACGCCCAGCACTGCTAATAGAATAAGCCATGTATCGCATAATGATGCGGTGAGAACGACAGGAAGCGCTTTTTTAAGATTAGGTTGCGAAGCGCCTTGGTTGAATACAAATACATTTTGTGCGCCAAGAGGAAGGATCAGCCCAAAGGCCAATACAAATCCATGAAGTAATGCTGCTAACATATGTCCCTCCCATGTAAATATAGATGGCGTGCCTACTATCATCAGTTAAACAATATCGTTAGGCTGCTGAAGTCGAACTTTGAACAGTGCGGCAGCGCGTGCTGCATGGTCTAACGGGAAAACGGGTGATTTTCCAGAATTTAAAAATATCATTTATTGGGAAAATGGACAATCCCAAACAACAAAAAACCCTCGCCTATGTAGACTGAGGGTCCTTAATGCATCGCATGGTTATGCTTTATACCGATCAAAGCGTACGCCGTCTATATAGTATGCCTTTTCTTCATAGGTACGAAAAGCGACCTCTGCCTCCGGAATCCCTAATGACTTCATCATGCGGTCAACCGCTTCGGCAAAACGATCACGGACATCATCTCCACGCTCAAACCACGACACCTCGACAAATGGAAATGAAGGCACAAGCTCGCCATTCCAAACTCCTGTCGTGGCCAAGCATTCTAATGTGAAATTATCCGTTCCGCAGGAGCATATTAACGCCAGCTCCTCCACCAATGGACGACTGATCTGAGCCAGCTTCTCCGCTTCCACTCCTCTAAACAGCAAATGAGGCATGTTTGTCCCCCTCCTCTAGATTCTAGCATCATTTCAAGACTGATCTGGGCATACATCCCATGCACTTCGTCAATCACCAACATATCATAATGTTAACGAATTCTGGTAAGGAAAGGCGGGATGATTGTGAACAAAAGCAGCACATCTCCAGCTTCCCGCGGCCGTTCCAGAGATCGATCGACTAGCCCTAACATTTATCTAACCGATAAAGAGCATGCCGCAACCAGAAATAAAGCCTCTGTATCTCAAGCTCAAACGCAGCAAGGGGATCGTTCCTCGCAGGCTTCCAAGAGGACATCAAGCCAGCATCATCCTTCCTCTGCAGCGAACAAGCTCCTTATCATTGTAACGAAACCGAAGAAATCGCACAAACGAAATCCTACTGCACATCAGACAAGCAGAATGACAGACAAATCGCCTCGTTCTGCTCGTTTTTCATCCAAATCCCACTCTCCCATCGGTACGATAAAGGTTCGGGCTTTCGACCGTCGCGGTCGCAAACGATATATCTGTTTTGGAGTTGTGCCCCTCGATACGTTAAAGCGGCTATCTTCTCGTCATCGTTCCAGCTCTTCTTTCTCCAAACACACTCCAAATGAGCCATTCGCCAAGCTAAGCTGTGCGCCAAAAAAGAAAAGGCGCTCCTGCTGCAAGTCGCATAAGTCCCATCACGAGCGTACCAGCAAGCAGCATGACAGCAGGCCAAGGGCTCCTTCAAAGCCTTGCATGAGATCACATCACGAGCATCATCATTCACGCCATTGTCCTCCCCACTGTCCGCCAACTCCTGATCCAGAATGCTGTGTCAACCATATCAAAGTCGTTTCGCGGACAGAAACGATATTTAAGGAGCAGCACTTTCCCGATGTGACCTTGCGCAGTGAGCGTGTAATGCCTGCTCAGGATACGTCCATCGCTACGGTCTTCACCTATGCTGTCGTTAATCGAGGCGTTAACGATATGATCGTAACCTTGGAAATAAGCCCGAACGGCAAGGATTACATGAAGGATGCGACAGAACGAATCTCTGCGGGGTCGATGGGAGTCATTGTGCCGAACCGCTTTTTGAAATGGACGCGTATTCGAATCACGCCTGAAGGTGCAACGACAGCTGATATTTACTATCAGTATCAAACCATTGGAATCGCAAGGGAGGATCGATAAATTTGCCTAACTACAGTGTTTTTCAATCTGACCCAAACAATTTAAGGACATTAATCTTTGGAGAGGACAGTCTGGGTAACCCGATTGCCTTACAAACAGATTCAAATGGAAATCTGCAGACCATTGTAATCGGCGGAACCATTGACAACATCAGTATTCAAGGCGTTACCCTGACTGCGGGTTCCTTAACCTCAGCAGGTACAGTGACCAATATTCTCGACGGTACAATCTCAAGCGTACTTGGCGCGACCATCACTGCGGGGTCACTCTCATCCGCTGGTACCATCACCAACATTCTCGATGGCACAATCACTAGCGTACTTGGTGCTACTATCACTGCTGGTTCACTCTCGTCTGCCGGTACGATTACGAATATCCTTGATGGAACCATCACTAACGTACTTGGCGCGACCATCACTGCGGGGTCACTCTCGTCTGCCGGTACCATCACGAATATCCTTGATGGCACGATCACTAGCGTGCTTGGCGCTACTATCACCGCGGGGTCACTCTCGTCTGCGGGTACGATTACGAATATTCTTGATGGAACCATCACTAGCGTGCTTGGTGCTACTATCACTGCGGGGTCGCTCTCGTCCGCGGGTACGATCACGAATATCCTTGATGGCACGATCACTAGCGTGCTTGGCGCGACTATCACTGCGGGGTCGCTCTCGTCTGCCGGTACGATCACGAATATCCTTGATGGCACGATCACTAGCGTGCTTGGCGCGACTATCACTGCGGGGTCGCTCTCGTCTGCCGGTACGATCACGAATATCCTTGATGGCACGATCACTAGCGTGCTTGGCGCGACTATCACTGCGGGGTCGCTCTCGTCTGCCGGTACGATCACCAACATCCTTGATGGCACGATCACTAGCGTGCTTGGCGCGACTATCACCGCGGGGTCACTCTCGTCTGCGGGTACCATCACCAACATCCTTGATGGCACGATCACTAGCGTGCTTGGCGCGACTATCACCGCTGGTTCGCTCTCATCTGCGGGTACGATTACGAATATCCTTGGCGGTACCATCACAAGTGTGCTTGGCGCGACCATCACTGCGGGTTCGCTCTCATCTGCGGGTACGATCACCAACATCCTTGATGGCACGATCACTAGCGTGCTTGGCGCGACCATCACTGCGGGGTCACTCTCGTCTGCGGGTACCATCACCAACATCTTGAATGGTACGATTACCAGCATTCTTGGGGCGACCATCAGCGGCGGTACGCTGGCAAGCGTCACCTCGATCTCGCAAAAGAGCTTTGTCGAGCAAACAACCGTCAATGTTCAAGCCAACTCCACCACATTTACGCCACTGCCTGCCGTCACAACTAGCGTGCTCGGGGTTTACTCCTTCTTTGTATACAATCGTCAAGGCGGATCGATTACGACCCGCGTCGAGGTCAGCGCTGACGGCACTCACTACTATGTCGATACAAACGGATCAACGATTACCGCTGGAGAGACCGATGTCATCGTTCCAGCTCGCTTCCTGAAATACACGAGACTATCGTATCGCTCTACTCTGCTTGCTGCCCCAGCTACGCTGGATGTAATTTTCAACGCCCAAGGCACATAATCGATAAATTGGGCATAAACTACAACAGCATCATTTATAAGCACATGAGCATCATGTGCTTTTTCTATGTCCATTAATCATGACTATGATGACGGGATACCTATTTTTAATCCAAAGAGAGGTGACCTTATGTATCTTCAACGCCCCACTGCTAGTGAACGTATAGGGGTCCTCATCCTTGCCTGTGACGAAGCAAGCGTAATTGGCAGCTCCATCGCGAGTGCTGAAGGGGCAGACGAAATTATTGTTGCCGATACAGGCTCCAGCGATGGCACGCCTCAGCTTGCAAGAGATCTCGGAGCAACGGTCGTCACGCTAAAATGGGAGCATCATTTTGCAAAAGCAAGAAATGAAGCCTTGCTTGCCATGAGCGCAGAATGGATACTCGTATTGGATGCCGATGAACGGCTGCAAACGCCTATTGCTGATATTCGCGCCCTGATCGCCAATACTGAGGCAAGCGCCTTTACGGTCCTCATACGCAATCGATTAAGCGAGCACGCCAATCACTTTGTGCAGCACCGTTCGGTTCGGCTTTTCCGCAATCAACAAAGCTATCGCTATGAAGGTCTCATCCATGAAGATATCGGACCTTCTATTATTCATACATCAGGCACCCATGCGATCACAGACAGCAGCATTCAACTGGAGCATTCGGGCACTCTCCCTTCCATTATGGCTAGCAAAAAGAAATTAGAACGCAACCAGCAACTGCTCACTTTAGCGCTTGCCGAATCGCCAAAAGACCCTTTTGTATTATATGGACTCGGTGTTGCCGCGGTACAAAGCGGTCAACTGGAGCTTGCCCTGCAATGGTTCGAGCTGTCTCGTCAATACGTGCCGGAACAGGCAGCTTATCGCCCTACTCTATACCGTGATGCCGTCAAAGTGCTGCTTAGTAAAAATAGACCTCATGAAGCCGAAACATGGATCAAGGAGGTTGTTAACGACTATCCTGACTATGCAGAGCTTCATCTGCTGCATGGTCAATGCCTCAAAGAGCAAGGGTTGTTGGAGGAAGCCCTGCTTGCTTATACCCTTGCAACCGAATCCCATAGCGACCGATATGTCACTGAATCCGGCGCTGATCATGCTACGGCTTTTTTATACTTAGGTGACACGGCATATGCCCTAGAACGCTACGAGGAAGCATCCCGCTACTATAATCGAGCCATCGAGCAGCAGCCTGACAATGAAGCTGCACTGCTCGGGTTTATCGCTGCCCTTAGTGAACTGAACGTCCAAGAAGAAGACATCTCACTCCATCTAGAAAAACAACGGGGATCCCTCGCCTTTCCCGAAGCTGCGCCACTCATTAGAGCATACGAGCAGGCCGGGTTTGTGAGCGCCTTGGCACGTATCTGCTCCCAGCACCTCCACTCTCCCCATGCCATGAACGGCCTGATCCAGGCCTGGTTCCAGATGGGACGATATATCGAGGCTCACGAGCTCATCCGTCATCTGCTTCGCCATACCAAGCTGTATGACGATGAACGCGAGTCGCTCACTCATCTTCAAGCCCTGTGCGCATGGCAGGCATATATACAAGGCAATCTCACAGTGGCTGACCAATCCTTCTGGAGCCCTAAAACGATAGAAGCATACAGCGTCTTATGCCGCTTTGCGGATCAATTCGATCGGAGCGAGGAGCAGGATGTACGAGGGATGAGCATCCAGACGGTAAGCCTTATGCCGAATGCAGAGAGCAAGGATCTCGGCACACACGATCAATCAGAATCGGCCGTAACCACTGATGCCACTCCACAACTTGCGCAGGACCTCCCTGCTGAAACTAATGGTTCATCAAACATCACGGAGCCTTCGTCAGACTCCAGTCATATGGAAACAAATACTGCAAGTGAGCAGCAACCTGTACCTGTCTTATCCTGTTCGCAGGAAGCAGAGAATCTGCTTGCTCAGTGGGTGATCCGGCTTGGGCAGCAAGGCCATCTTGCATCCTTGCGGCAATGGGTCAATTATTCTGCCCCATGGGATTTACGATGTGCAAAAGCGTTATTCCAAGCAGGAGACCGCTTCTCTTCTGCTCACTTCCTACTTAAGATCATGGCTGAAGAACGCCTAGATGCCGAGGGAGCGCTATTGCTTGGAGAATTGCTGCTAGAGGCCAATCAATATCTCGAAGCAATCGATCTGCTTGAGGGTTCTCGCAGGCTTCAAGATTCACAGGTCGGTGCGATCGATATGGATGCGAGAAGAGACCGCATGCTCGCACTGGCATATCTGAAGCAGTCGGCTGCGCATCTTCGAGAGGCCGTTCGACTGAAGCCAGAGATGCAGGATTGGCAGGAGCAGCTGCAGATGCTGCACGCCTCGATCCAACAAGTAAGCCGAATGCCATGGCAGACTGTATATACGCCATTGCAAAGGAGGAACATCCGCATTGTCCAACAAACCTCGCTTAAGCATTTGCATGATCGTGAAAAATGAGGCGGAGCTTCTCCCTGCTTGTCTTGCAAGCATTCAAGCCGTTGCAGATCAAATTATCGTGGTCGATACTGGCTCATCAGACGGCACAATCGAGATTGCCAAGCAATATGGGGCCCATGTGGAAACAATAGAGTGGAAGCATCACTTCGGGGAAGCCCGCAACCAGGCCCTTGCGCTCGCAGCAGGAGAATGGATTCTATCTCTAGATGCGGATGAGCGGCTGTGCATGGAGGACGCCATGCTCCTACGTTCGCTTCTTGAATCTTCAAGCGATTATGAGGGCTGGTTTATCCAGGTTGAACATTACTTGTCAGATGAGGTAGGAGCCGTACCCGTAAGCATCAACCCGTTGCTGCGGCTGTTCCGCAATCGCCCCAGCTACCGATTCGAGGGCGCTATCCATGAACAGATCGCCCCCGTTATTCTGCGTGAGAAGCCGGATTCGGCATTTGGAATAAGCAGCTGCCGGATTCGGCATGTCGGCTATCAGCCACATATCGTTGCGAGTAAAAACAAGATTAAGCGTAATATTGAACTGCTGGAGCAGACGATTCAACAGGAGGGACGCGAACCATTTCATCTTTTTAATCTGGCAGTCGAGAAACTTCGGCAGGGCAGCATAGAAGACGCTCTCCATCTGCTTATAGAAGCAAAGGCCACCACGCCTGCGGCGGCAACCTTTGCCCATTTGCTCGTCAAATATGAAGCGATGGCCTTCGCGGCTCTAGGCAGATATGATGAAGCGATCGCCTCTTGCATAAGCGGTCTTAGGCATTACCCAGACTACTCCGATCTTTATTATGCGCTAGCCCACTATCAAGACGCCAAGGGGCTGCGCCAAGATGCGATCGCCTCCCTGAAGCAGGCCATTGCCATCGGCCCGCCGCCTAACCACTACCATACGGAGTCTGGACTTGCGACCTATCGGTCGCATACCAAGCTCGCCTCATGGGCTTTAGAATCACGACAGTGGCACGAGGCGGCGGCTGCGCTTGAGCTTGCGCTGTCCGACTTCCAATGCCCTGCTTCAACTTGGCTTGCAGCGTATCGTTTGCAGCAGCTGCTGCAAGACTATCCATCATCTCGAAGCAGCGTAAAAGCAGCCCCTCTGCATGGCGCAGCTTCAGCAGATCGCAGCATGATGAAGTCGACAAAAAGCTCCGATACGGATACCTGCTCTGTTGGTGAAGGCTGGTATCTTCAGCAATCGGAGCCACGCCAGCAAGTGCTGCGCCAAGCTGCAGCAAATATGCTTCCATTAGATCATGGCAACGGCTCTTTACTTGATCCGACTGGAACGGCTCAATCAGACGTTTCAGAGCCCAGCCATTATCTAGCTGAGTCCTTGCGGCATTTGCGACTTGCCGACGGCGCTCTCGCAAGGATGCAGAGATACAGTCTTTATAGAGAACGAGTGATAGCTGCAAGATTGGTTCTGCCAATCGGTGCGACAGCACTTTCACAGGCAGAGCTCAGGGAGAAAGCCCTATGAAGCCCCTCCAATCACTTGCGCATACGTCATTACACGTTTCGCCAAACCCTCCTCCCAAACTCCCGATCTCCCTTTGCCTTATTGTAAAAAATGAAGAATCCGTTCTTCCACGGTGCCTGCTCTCCGCCCATGCCTTGGTAAAAGAAATGATCGTTCTCGACACCGGCTCAACGGACGCTACGCCCTACCTTGCCCGTGCCTATGGCGCACGAGTCTACAGCTATGTCTGGAGCGACAGCTTTGCAGCAGCTCGGAATGCTGCTTTAGATTATGCCCAAGAGCCTTGGATCCTGATGCTGGATGCGGACGAGGTCCTTGATCCTTCAACTTGGAATGACGAAGGACTCCAGTCCCTTATCCATCAGGATAAGATCAGCGGCTACTATATCAAGCTTGCCCATACCGAGCACAAGCTGTCAGAGCCGCTTGAAGCCAAAGATATCATGGCGATCGATATGAGCTGTCGTCTATTCCGCAACGATGCCCGCTATCGCTACCGAGGCAGGATTCATGAGGATATTGCTTCTTCGATCGAAGCAGCTCACGAAGGCTTGATCGGATGGAGCAGCCTGATGATCTGGCATGATGGGTACACGGATCACACCATTCAACAGAAGCATAAGCAGGAGCGGAATCGTCGATTGCTCTTGCTTCAAATGCAGGATGAGCCACACGAACCCTTGTGGTGGTATGCCTATGGTACAGAGCATTTTCAAGTTGGGGAGTGGCAAGAAGCGATTCTCTGGCTTCTTCAAGCTTTAACAGCTTTGAGAGAGGTTAAAAAGCGTCCTGGATATTTGTCGGATGTTTGGCTCAAAAGCGTATACGCCTTGCAGCGCATCGGCTCGATCAAGGAAGCTTTAGCTCTAGCGGAAGAAGGCATCACCGCATTCCCCGACTTCCCTGATCTATTGGAACTGACCGCTTCCCTGCTTAGCAGTATGGGACGCTGGCAAGACAGCTATATATGCTTGGAGCGTGCGCTGCAATGCGGAGATGTCAGTCATCTCTATACAACAACAGCAGCCACCAGAACATGGAGGACCCATTGGCTTGCGGCAACGATGATAGAGCGGGCAACCCAAGATCGGGTGAAACAGCCGCCTTCAGAACTGGATAGCGAAAGCCTTGATTGTCACCCCGTTACGGAATTGCACCACCCGATCCATGAAGAGCCCTCTACATTAGCCAGCAGGCATTTTGCTCAGGCAGCAATACTGCATCCTGATCCTGCACTCCAGCTATTGTTTCATGCGGCTTCCGCCTATCATTCGCGCCTTTACCATGAGGTGGCCGAGCATCTGTCTCAATTTATGGGTACTTCCGCATGGCAGGCTCCCTTCATTTATCAAGCGTTAAGCTTTACGTATCATAGAACCGCTCAAGTCTCACTTTCCTACATCCCTTTGCCGATCTCTACTCTTCCCTGCCATACGCTCTTGTGGGGAGATGGGATCCGGCCATATCTCGAATAACGGGGCATTTACTGGCTATGGTAGATGCCTCTTCCCTTTGGGTTGCGAACTAGAAGAGGGGTGGATAAGAAAGACGAGGATATCCCATAGTAATAAGTAACCATCCTTTTCTGATAAGGAGAAAACAATGACTATGGACGATCTTCAACAATACCGTCATCTTAAACCTATACACGTTCGGCGGTCACGCTCTTGGCTAACACGTGGATTATTGCTGCTCCTGGGAGCGAGTCTCCTTGTTAGCTGTGGACAGAAGAATGCCACCTCCCATCAGGATTTGCTGCGGGTTAAGTCTACGCAGCCAGCAAGCGCAGCTCACAAGAAAGTGATCCTGATCGTCGCAGACTCCCTACTGTCTCAAGCAATTGATCGCGGCATAGAACAGAATAAGCTGCCGACGATTAAAGCGCTGATTGAGCGAGGCCGTTACGAGCGCAAGATGATCAGCTCTTTTCCTACCATGTCGGTTACGATAGACAGCTCTCTGCTAACCGGCTCCTATCCGGATGTTCATCGGATTCCAGGCCTTATCTGGTACTCCGAGAAAGAACAACGGCTGATCAATTACGGGACAGGCCCTTCAGAGAGCCTGCATCAAGGAATGCGCACCGTCATTCACGATGGCCTTATTTCGCTGAATCGAGATCACTTGAGTCCTAACGTCTCCACGATCTTTGAAGAGCTTCACAAGCAAGGCAAAACATCAGGTTCAATTAATGGATTAATATATAGAGGTCCCTTTCAGCACGAACTGGCCTTTCCGGAATGGGTGCAGCAGGCACTGTCATTTCCTGAGAAGCAAAGCGTAATGGGCCCTGATTTGTTCGCCTTTGGAACATTTTCGAATCCTCTGGAAGGCAAGATTGAGCTGCCTGTTGGTCCTACAAAGCGCTTTGGGCTCAACAATGATTACGGCATCCACATGGCCACGTATTTGGCTGAGAAGAAGCAGTTCCCTGACTTCCTCTATCTCTATCTCCCTGATGCCGATCAGAAGCTCCATAAGCATGGTCCTTCGGAGGAGGAGTCGACGGTGAAGCTTGACCACCAGCTTCATACCTTGCTGCAGGGCTTCGGTTCTATAGATGAAGCATTGAAGCAATGCGCGATCATCATCATCGGAGATAGCGGCGTGAGCCAGGTGCAGTCGCGTCAAAATGGGTCGAAGATCGAGCTTATGAACCTTTTAAAGGACTATGCGCACCTTCAGCCTGGCAAGTCTCCCGAAGCCCTCACGGATCTTGCGATTGGGGCTAATGAGGCAATGGCTTACGTGTACCGCTTCAAGCATGGCCCTGCCTTGTCTGCGCTTGCATCCCTTCTCGCGAAAGATTCAAGAATCGACCAGCTTGCGTGGATGGAGGGCGACGAAGTACACGTGCTGCAGGCAGGCACTGGACATCTGCTGCAATATCGCGCCGGGGGAGACTGGACAGACCCTTATCGGCAGACATGGTCCCTTACAGGCGATCTAGATGTCATGGATATTCAAGCAGATCAAGACAGCCGCACCATCCGCTTCAACACATATCCAGACGGCTTAAAGCGGCTGCATGCAGCGCTTAACTCTCATGAAGGCGAATATCTGGTCGTCACAGCCAAGTCCGGCTATGAATTAGCGGATGAGAATTCTCCTGTACATCCTAATGGGGGCGCTCATGGTTCACTGCATATCAATGAGTCCCTGGTTCCGATCATTGCCGCTGGGACAGCAGATTGGCCTGACACGCTAAGAATCGTTGATCTCAAGCCATGGCTGGTAAAGCTCGTCACATTAAAAGAACAACCAGCCATCCCCCCTTCCCGGTAACACACTAACAGGAAGAAAGGTCTGCGCTGTACGTTGCTCATGACTCATCTTGACGAAGATGGAGGCAGGCAGTCGCGTACGGCAGCAGACCTTTTGTATAGAAGAGCATGGACAAGGCAAGCGTACGAACTTCTGAAGACATCACCCTAGCATCATGCCATAAGCTCAATGTCTGATCTCAAACTCGTCAACAAGCTCCCCATCCACAGTATAGGCCTGGTAGACAAGTACATTCCCTGTTATCGTGATGCCCGCAAACATCTGCTTTTCATTTTGAAAATGAACCTGATGGTAGAATTGATCATCCTTCTTCTCATTAAACTTCTGTCCTGCCGCATTCGTAACGACATAAACAGTCCCTTCCCTCTCCTTAACGACATGATCACCGTTTCCGGTTACCATGCCATTACGCAATGGATAGGATCTGGAGTATTCATGATTGTGGCCTTGCAGCACCAGATCCACCTTGAATTCATCAAACACGTCCACCCAGTCCTGCACCTTCTTGTAGGCATTGCCGCCATACGCGCCGCGATGCATGGCGACCACGATCCAATCCTTTGTGTTGTTTTTCAGATCCTGACGGAGCCATTCCGTCTGTGCTTTCAGATTGGATTCGCTGTTCATCACGACGACATGCACAGGGCCATAGTCAAAGGAATAGGTCGTGCCTGGATTCGAGCCCGCTGCCCCATTATTCGGAAGCTGAAAATAAGATAGGAAGCGTTCCGCCTCCCCGTCAATCTCATCATGATTGCCTGTTACGGGTAACAACGGAATCTCCGATACGATGGGAGCTTCATTGAAAAAGGCATCCCATGCAAGCTGATCCTCCGGATCCTCTGTCAAGTCCCCGCCATGGATAATGAACTTCGTGTCGTCAAAGATATTGAAGGCTTGACGAAGCGTATTCCCCCATAACTTGAAGTCATCCGACGTGATTCCTTGGGAATCCGTCACATGCAGAAAGGTTAGCGGCTTCTCCTCACTCAGCTCCTCCTCCGTCGTAAATTGAAGCTCCTTGCTCCACTCATCAGCCTGTCCACTGCCTACCCGATAATAATAGGTCTTCCCTGGCTGCAGATCTCTGGCTACCGCTTCATGCACCGTTTGTATGCCTTTGTTGCCTGTATCAATTGTTCTAGTTGTACCTTCTATTGTTATCGTGCCCGCTTCTCCCAGCTTCGCCGCCCCCTCCTCTACCAATTCAAGCACACTTTGCTTAACTGGAGCTGCTGTATACCAAGTAAAGGCTCTGGTCGTCTTTGGATCGTCCGTCCATGTCGTCACAATGGACTTAGGCTGATTCGACGCATCCTGACGCAGCCATTCCATGCCGATCAGTCCAGCCACAAGAATCGCGACAACAGCAACCAAGATCAAGCTGTCTCTAGACCTTCTCTTCCTCTGATTCCTCATGTCCTCTCCCTTCCGCAATGGTGTTCATACCTGTTGAGTGAAAGGCATATTCTGCATGCACCATTCCTCTTCCTGCTCAAGTTTGCCCACAGTATAGCACAGCGCATAAGGCTGCATTTCCATTTTCAGCAAACATTCAGTTAACGCTCAGTTGCTCATCAGTTTCTACTAATCGGAGCCTCAGGAATCAAATTTACAATGACTTTACACAAGACAACAATCATGCAAAGAAATGAGGTGTAAACATACGTGCAACCATCCCTAACCTATCGAAATGAGCTCAAATTTTTCATCAATCATCATCAGTATCTGACGATTCAGAAGCGTCTCAAGCATCTGGTTCCACAAGACAAGCATGTCGGGCCGACAGGTGAATATCACATTCGGAGCTTATATTTTGATGACATAAATAATACAGCGCTGCATGAGAAACTAGGCGGAATAAGAGATCGGGCCAAGTACCGCATCCGGATTTACAACAAGCAGGATCAGATCATCCACTTTGAAAAGAAGATCAAGTTCAAGGACTATATTGCAAAAGTAAAAGAGCCGTTGACTCGCGAGATGCATGATCAGATTATGGCTGGTCACTACGATATCCTGCGGTGTCCCGACCGACCGCTGCTAATGGAGATCCATCAAGAGATAACCCAGCGGCTGCTTCGCCCAAAGGTTATTGTGGACTATGTCAGAGAGCCGTTTATTTGTGAAAACGGAAATGTCCGCATCACTTTCGACAAAGAGCTCCGAACTGGGCTTCACAATGTGAATTTGTTTGACCCCAAACTGGAGACGATTCGGGCACTGGATCATAACTTGATCATCCTTGAGGTGAAATATGATCAATACCTTCCCGCCTATATACAGGCAGCGCTGCAGCTGGAAGGCTTAAATCGGCAATCGGCATCGAAGTACGTCATTTGCCGCAAATATTTAAAAACGAATACTTGGGAGGATTATTAATCGATGGATACAACCAATACGACAACCACGTCACCGACGAACTTTACGGACATACTCAAAAATTCGTTTGTCAACAACTTTGTGTCTGATATCAGCCTTTCTAAAATTTTGATCACAATGGGTATGGCCTTTATTATTGGATTTTTCATTTATTTGCTTTATAAGCGGGTATTTAGCGGCGTGCTTTACTCCAAGAGCTTCAACGTATCCCTTATCGGCATGAGCATGATCACGGCGATGATTATTTTAGCGGTCAATTCAAACCTCGTGCTCTCACTTGGTATGGTTGGTGCGTTATCCATCGTTCGCTTCCGTACTCCGATCAAGGATCCGACAGATCTCATCTTCCTGTTCTGGGCAGCTGCTGCGGGCATCGTTGTTGGTGCTGGTTTCTACACGCTTGCTATCTTAGGCTCCGTTATTGTGGGATTAATCTTGTTCTTCTTGATCAAGCGCTCATCCTTTGAAACACCGTACCTGCTGGTCGTTAACTGTGAAGACAACGAAAGCGAAAAAGACATTCATCAGCATATGCACAGCTTGGTCAAGCGCTACAATGTGAAGCAAAAGAGTGTATCTCCTGGCAACATCGAGATGACGCTTGAGGTACGCTTAAAGGATAACGAAGGGCAGGTTGTAAATGCGGTATCGTCGCTTCCAGGCGTACGGAATGCAGTATTAATCAGCTACAGCGGCGACTATGTATCTTAAAGAGAGGAGGACGTTGATATGAAAGCAAGGATTCCCTCGCTCCTTCTCGTGATGGGACTTCTGCTGCTTACGATCGTCTCTACTGGCTGTATGTCGACAAATCAAAATCAAGCGGAGAATGTTGATGCAGCTCAAGGTGGAGCAAACCGTTCCACATCCAAGACGAACGAGGAGCAGAAGCTGGATGAACTTGTATTCCCAAAGGATAAGGTCATTGACGTTAAAGTTACGATGGAGGCCGATGACTTCCAGGACATGCTGGACAACGCCTCCGCTGAGGAGTTTAAGCCTGCATCCGTTGAGTACAATGGGCAAAAGATCGACAATGTGGCCATTCGTACCAAAGGAAATCTATCTTTGCGCAGCGTCGTAAACAGCGATTCTGACCGCTACAGCTTCAAGATTGCCTTTGATGAATACATCGGCAGCCAGAATTTTTATGGGGTAACGAAAATAAATCTCAATAACAACTATAGCGATCCCACTTACATGCGGGAGTTTCTCGCTTACGAGCTGGCGGAGCAGATGGGCCTGCCTACTCCAAAATACTCTTACGTTCGTTTGTATGTAAACAATGAGCTTAAGGGGCTCTATCTATCTATTGAACAGATCGGAACATCCTACCTGGAGCGAAACTTTGGCTATACCGGGGGAGCCTTGTACAAAGCTAACGGCGGCAGCGGCAGTGAGCTTACTTGGCTTGGGAATAGCGCTGATTTGTATACAGGCTTGGATTTAAAAAATGCCTCTTCTAATGAAGATATCTTCATCCAGATGCTCAATGAACTGAATAATGGGTCTGATCTTGAGAAGTTTATTGACGTCGATGAGGTATTGAAGTTTATCGCATTAAATGTTGTGACGACCAATATGGACAGCTACCTTGGGCAAAACAAGCATAACTACTATCTTTATGAAAACCAAGGCATATTCAATATGCTGCCATGGGATTACAATATGGCGTTCGGCGGCTTTGGCGGCTCCAGTGTAATGATCGATGAGCCTACCCAAGGCACACTTACAGAACGGCCAATGATCGCGAAGCTGCTTGCGAATGAGGAATACAAAGCGCGCTATCATGAGATCATTAAGGAAGCGATCCAAGGATACCTTTCAGAAGACAGCTTTGCATTGCGCATCCAAGAGCTGGACGCGCTCATTGCGAAGGATGTTGAACAGGATCCAACGGCTTTCTATACGTATGATCAATATCAAGCAGGCCTTACTTCGCTTAAGACAACCAATGCGAATACCGTCACGAGCATTCAAGGCCAGCTGGATGGCACGATCGCCTCATCCGGGGACGGATCCGGCAGCGGCATGGGTGGTCGCGGCGGTATGGGCGGCGGCTTCGGTGGACGCGGCCAAGACGCCAAGCAAGAAGGAGCGGCTAACCAGCAGCAGAATAATGGGCAAGCCGCTGAAGCCGCTACTGGTGCCGCTCAGAAGTCAGATACAGTCCTTCCTAAGCAACAGGCAGATACAAGCGCAGCTCAGCAAGCGCCTGCACCGAATGGGAATCATACAGCTCCACAGGAGGCTGGCATCAACCAGCAAGGAGCAGGCAGCGGCGGTGATCAGCCTGCGATGGCTGAGCCACCAGACAATCAAGGCACGCCACCAGATGGAGCAACAGGAGCTGGGACTACTCCGTCTGGGCAAGCCCCTGTTGCTCCCGGCAATGCCAACGGGGCAGGTCAGGTAACTGGAGCACAACCTGCAAGCACCAATCCGAACAATGCTGCTGACCAAGGAACAGGCGGAGCAGATGCGAAGGCCAATGACCATGCAGCCCAAGGAGATGGAGCAGCAAATGCGCAGGATGGAACAGCTCCTGCCAACAACGGTGAGGCACCGCCAGATGGATTCGGTGGTGGAATGGAAGCTCCTCCGGACGGATTTGGCGGAGGAATGGAGGTCCCACCTGATGGCGGCAATGGAATGGAGCGGCCAAATGGCATGGGCGGTGGAAGAGGCGGAGCAGGTCCGAACGGCTTCGGCGGAACGGCTTCCCCGCAAGGAAGTGTAGAAACGGCGCTAACAGCACTAGCTTCAGCAGGGATTCTCGGTCTCGCCTGCCTTGTCATTGTATTTTATAAGCGAAAACGATTGTAAAATACGAATACGAAGCATTTCTTAGCGTTTATGATCGTTTGACTGAGACTGGAGACTTGATGCTTGTTAGGCTCGATACATGATGCCTTGCATGAGTCGTCATTTGTATAGGCTTGAAGATTCACCCCTTATGAGGATAATGCCATTCTTGTAAGGGGTGTTTGATTTGTGAACCTTTTACACAACCTAACCATATGCCCGCTCTAATATGGCATTCCTTACGTATAATATGGATATCATGTTAGCTCCACGATTTATGCGGCTAAATATAATCAGAATAAATGGTTGACAGCTTTAATGGCTCATGATATATTTATCTCAAGTTCAAGATATTATTTTTCAAGTATTTGAAATAATATGGATCAGATAGGTGGTGATCGCATGGATGCGAACAATCGCGTTAACATATACGAACCAGACATTCAACGAGCTCTTAAGCTGTTCGTGGTCCTGTCTCGTGCTTCCCGCTCACTCATGGATGTTGCCCAGAATGATATGAAGCGTCATAATTTGAATCCTTCCGAATTTGCGGTGTTGGAACTGCTCTTTCATAAAGGTCCTACTCCCATTCAACAGATTGGCAACAAGATTCTGCTGGCTAGTGGAACCATGACGTATGTGATTGATAAGCTTGCAAGCAAAGGACTTATTGTTCGGCAAGCCTCTGAGCAGGATCGACGCGTTATACATGTTCAGCTGACCGAGACAGGTGAAGCCTTAATGGAGCAGGTGTTCCCTGAGCATGCACAAGTCATTCAAGAGACCGTCAGCACGCTAAGTGTGGAAGAACAGACCACTCTTATTGATTTGTTAAAGAAGCTTGGCAAGAACTCCGCCTTCCCTTCCTAGTTATTTAGGAGGGAAGCGCGGTTTACTCGGTCTAATATCTCGAATTAGAGAATATTATATTAAAGAAATAATTTGAACGATAAAGGAGAAGATATTCATGTTAGCAGATTACGGTTTATTGGTGATTCGAATTGTATTAGGATTGTCTATGATGGCACACGGTGCGCAGAAGCTTTTTGGAATGTTCGGCGGTTATGGCTTAAAAGGAACGGGCGGCTGGATGGAGTCTCTTGGCCTTAAGCCTGGCGTATTTATGGCGTTAATGGCTGGACTTGGTGAATTTGTTGGCGGATTGCTGCTTGGTATGGGCCTCTTCACATGGGCTGGAGGCATTCTTGTTGCCGGTACAATGGTTGTTGCGATCTTGACTGCGCACCTGAAGAACGGCTACTGGTCCACTCAAAATGGTTATGAGTATAACCTGCTCATTATCGCAGTAGCGATTGGCCTCGCCTTGACAGGCGCTGGCAGCATCTCGATCGATGCTCTTATTGGATGAGGAATCGTACAAATAATGGCTGGCAGCATCCTATGAAATGAATTGAAATCCACTCAATGAACGGCCAGCAGTCTGGTATGATAAGAGCACACCTCATTCACAGCATTATGCATCATAGCAGCAGCGGTTGCTTTAGACGAACAAGGAGGATGCAACAATGACTACGATGAACACCGTCGTGCGTAAAGCAGACGATAGATATTTTGCCAATCATGGCTGGCTGAAGTCTTATCACAGCTATACCTTTTCGGATTATTATGATCCAGAGAACATGTATTTCAGCTATATGCGCGTCTTAAATGATGATTTCCTGGCTCCAGCTACGGGCTTTGATCTTCATCCTCACCGCGAGATGGAAATCGTCTCGATCCCGCTCGCCGGGGAGTTGGAGCACAAAGACAGCACCGGCCATACAGAGGTTATCGTGCCTGGACAGATCCAGCGCATGAGTGCAGGTACAGGAATATATCACAGCGAGTATAATGCATCGTTTGAAAAGACGCTGAACTTCCTTCAATTATGGTTCTTCCCGACAAGCAAGGATATCGAACCTTCATACGAAACCATCACATACGGTCTCGATAATTTGCGCAATGCGCTTCTGCCTGTCGTATCAGCAGAACCTAAGGAATCGCATACAGCAAGCATTCATCAGGATCTTACCTTATACCTGAGCAAACCTGAAAAGGGGCATACCCTTACCTTCAAACAGAATCCTGAACGCTCCACATACATCTTTGTTCTGGAAGGGCAGCTAAGCTTGAATGATGGTACGGTATTGAATCGCCGGGATGACGCAAGAATTACGGATGCAGCAGACATCGTGATTACATCGAACGAGGATTCCCACTTCATGCTTATTGATTTGCCATAAGCACAGCATATCGAAATGAAAGAGTGATCTTCCCCGCAGGGAGATCGCTCTTTTCTTTTTCCTTCCCGGTATAATCATGGGATGTAAGATGGCCATTCCTATGATACAATACGTATATTCCATATTTTGTTTGATTTATCTAATAGGAGGTATCTTGTAAAGATGGCTATTGCAGCATGCAGCCTTGCCTTGCTCCTCCATGAATTCCTGCCCTTAAGCAAAGTGAATGAGCAATCAACCATGGCCATCGCACCAAAATCCCGAAATAATGAAAGCATAATTGACCTAATCGCATTTAAACGCTGGTTATCCTTGCTCCTTGGTCATTATGAGCAGCGTACATGCTTATAATAGTCAAGGGCATTGATTTGTCATATGCAGATTGAATTCATATCGCGTACAATAGTCCATGTATGAATGGAAGCTGGACGAACAAAAGGAGGAATTATCCGTGACTCTTGAAAAACGTGCCCACGAGGTATATGAACTGTGGTTGAATGATCCGCTCGTTGACCCTTCCCTTAAGGAAGAGCTGCAAGCGATCTCAGGACAGGAAAAGGAAATTGCAGATCGCTTCTACACCGATCTAAAGTTCGGTACAGGCGGACTACGCGGCGTCATCGGTGCTGGAACGAATCGCATGAATATACATACGGTTGGAAAAGCTACACAAGGCTTGGCTTTATTTTTAAAAAGTACAGATACTGCCCCTTCTGCAGCTATTGCGTACGACTCTCGCCACTTCTCGCCTGAATTTGCGCTGGAAGCAGCACTCGTACTTGCTGCAAACGGCGTGAAAGCGTACTTGTTCAACAGCCTGCGTCCAACGCCAGAGCTGAGCTTCGCTGTTCGTCATTTGAACGCCAATGCAGGGATCGTGGTTACAGCGAGCCATAATCCGCCTGAATACAACGGCTACAAAGTATACGGTGCCGATGGCGGACAAATCACGCCTGAGACGGCCAGCCGCGTCATTAAAGGCATTCAGGATATTTCTTCGCTGGCCGAGATTAAGAAGATCAGTCAGCAAGAAGCCGAAGAGAAGGGTCTTCTTGTATGGCTTGGCGAGGAGCTGGACGAAGCTTATATCAGCGCAGTCGCTGCTGTCAGCCAGCATCCGGAAGTCATTCAAGCATCGAGCGATAACTTCCGCGTGCTGTATACCCCGCTTCACGGATCTGGAAACATCCCTGTGCGCAAGGTACTTGACCGTGTAGGCTTCAAGCAGGTGCGCATTGTGCCTGAGCAGGAGCAGCCAGACGGAAGCTTCCCTACGGTGAAGTCGCCAAACCCTGAGGAGCGCAGCGCCTTTGCCATTGCGATTGAACAAGGCAAAGCTTGGGATGCCGATCTCATTATGGGAACCGATCCAGATGCCGATCGCATGGGTGCCGTCGTTAAAAATGCGCAGGGCGAATATGTGGTGCTGACCGGCAACCAGGCAGGTGCCATTATGGTGCACTACATGCTTGATTCCATGAAGGAAAAAGGA
The DNA here is from genome assembly GCF_015558675.1 of Paenibacillus sp. 1001270B_150601_E10. Classification (GTDB taxonomy): domain Bacteria; phylum Bacillota; class Bacilli; order Paenibacillales; family Paenibacillaceae; genus Paenibacillus_B. The sequence continues at coordinate 95,592 of NZ_JADMOL010000005.1, forward strand.
ACGCTTCCTGCCAATGGCGCCGTCATCAAGACGATCGTAACGAGCGAGCTCGGCGCAAGCATCGCGGAATCCTTTGGCATGACGGTGATGAACACGCTGACAGGGTTCAAGTACATCGGCGAGAAGATGACGCAGTTCGATCAAACCCATGAGCATACATTCATTTTTGGCTACGAAGAAAGCTACGGCTACCTTGCCGGCAACTATGCGCGCGACAAGGATGCCGTTATCGCGGCTATGCTTATTGCGGAGGCAGGCGCTTATTACAAATCCAAAGGCTTGACGCTAAATGAAGTGTTAGAGCAGTTGTATCGTCAGCATGGCTACTATCTGGAAGGGCTAGAGACCCGTACGCTGAAGGGCATGGAGGGCGTTGAGATCATTCAGGGCATCATGAACGAATGGCGTGACAATGCTCCGGATACAACAGGCGGTACGATCATCGTGAAGACCGAGGACTTCTCTCAAGGCCTGTACGATCTTCCAAAGGAAAATGTATTGAAGTTCCACCTCGAGGATGGAAGCTGGTTCTGTCTTCGTCCGTCTGGAACAGAGCCGAAGATCAAGATGTACTTTGCGGTAAAAGGGAACTCGCTTGATGATGCCAAAGAACGACTTGCAGCTCTTACAAATGATGTAATGGCTCGCATCGACGCCTTTATCAATCAGCGATAAAAAGCCGCAACACAAATGATGATCGAGGTCAGAAAAGACTGCAGTAAGAGCACACTCTCCTTGCCTTTTCCAAGTCTCTAGACGCGGATAACCATGACAGGGATTGGTGACTTTGCTCTGCTCGCAATCCCCTTTTCTGGCCTTCGTTTGGCTTGCAATGCATTTGCAATAGGTTCATACTAACCATATATTCCATGTACTGAATGAAAGGGGTTCTTCCTATGCAACAGGAAACACTCGAACTATTTCGCACCTTAACTGAATTCCCAGCTGCACCAGGCTTCGAGCGTGAGCTTCGCGCCTTAGTTAAGGGAGAGATCTCCAAATACACAGATGAAATCATTCATGACGCCCTAGGCGGCGTATTCGGTGTCGTTCGCGGCGACGAAAACGGCCCTCGTGTCATGGTATCCGGACACTTGGATGAAGTCGGATTTATGACAACGCAAATTACCGACAACGGGATGATTAAGTTCAATACCCTTGGCGGCTGGTGGGGACAAGTCATTCTTGCTCAGCAAGTGGAAGTCATCACGCCAAAAGGACGCATTACAGGCGTTGTGGGCTCTATTCCAAAACATCTATTGGATGAAGCAACGGCCAACAAGCCCGTTGATCCAAAAGTCATGTACATCGATATCGGCGCGGACAGCCGCGAAGAAGCTGAGGCTGCTGGCGTTCGCCCTGGTCAACAGATCGTTCCGGTATGTCCGTTCACTCCGCTTGTGAACCCAAAGAAAATCATGGCGAAGGCATGGGACAACCGCTACGGCGTTGGACTTGCTATTGAGCTGTTGAAGGAAATCCACAAGGATCAAGTGAAGCTTCCAAACATTCTATTCTCCGGCGCAACGGTTCAGGAAGAAGTCGGCTTGCGCGGCGCGCGCACAGCAGCTAACCTGATCCAGCCAGACATCTTCTATGGTCTGGATTGCAGCGCGGCAAACGATATGACAGGTGACCGCAATTCCTTCGGACACTTGGGTAAAGGCGCATTGCTGCGCATCTATGACCCAACGATGATCACACATCGCGGACTTGTTGAGTTCGTTCAAGATATTGCGGATACGCATAAGATCCCGTACCAATACTTTGTATCGCCAGGCGGTACGGATGCTGGTCAAATTCACCTTAGCGGTAAAGGCGTGCCTTCCACCATCATCGGTGTTGTAGGCCGCTACATCCATACTCCAGCATCTATCGTGCATACCGATGATATCGATGCAGCGAAAGAGCTTCTTGTTCAACTGGTGAAGCATACAGACCGTACAACGTACAACACTATCGTGGAGAATGCATAAGCCATCCCATGACAATGAATGTGCCCTATTCTAAGTTGCTTACGCAATGTCATGATTCCTAATCGTGATAAGAACAGGTCGCATTCGTTAGGAATAGGCAGAACATTACAGCAGTTATTAGATAAGGGTATCTCTAAACAAATAAGCCCTCGAGCGTTCGATTACAGCTTGCCTGTCCTCGCTCGGGGGCTTTGTTTTATTTATGGATCAGATAAAAACAGGTGAACAAGCGTCGTAGCCACCATTTATGATCTTGCCATATCCCTTTTTATGAAGAAGAATCTTGTGCATCTACTGCAGCCTTTACTTCACATTGATAAGGAAGCTGGACGATAAACACAGAACCGGCCCCAAGCTGGCTTTCAACCTGAACCTTACCTCGATGCAACTCCACAATTTTTTTGACAATGGACAAACCAAGTCCGTTGCCGCCTAGCTTTCGATTTCGGGAAGCATCCGCCTTATAGAACCGCTCGAACACATGCGGAAGATGCTCCTCTGCAATCCCGATCCCATCATCTGCAATGCTGATCTGGATGACGTCAGCCTCAAGCTTCATTGCGATACAAATATGGCCTTCCTCCTTGGCAAATTTGATCGCGTTATGGATCAGATTCGTCCATACCTGGCTCAGCGCATCCTCATCCGCAGTAATGGTAGCATGGGAGAGGGACAATTCAAGCTCAATATTTTTGGAACCCCACAGCGATTCCGAAGCAAGCACCACCTGCTTGATCTGCTCATCCAATCGGTACGTATTGACGGCCATGACATGATGCTCCGATTCCAAGGACGTCAGCTTCAGCAGATTGTCGCTTAGCTTCGAAAGCCGAATCGTCTCTGTCTCTATAATTTGCAAATAGTGCTTGCGCTCCTTCTCAGTCAACTCCTCCTCTTGAAGAGCCAAGGCAAAGCCTCGAATCGAGGTTAACGGAGACTGTATCTCATGGGATACGTTCGAGATGAACTCCTGACGCATCTGCTCCATCTCCTGCAGCCCCACAGCCATATCATTAATGCCTGCAATGATTTTGTCATATTCACCGTCGATCCTATCCTCGGTATCGATCATGACATTGAATTCCCCTTTGGAGATTCGGCGAAGGGCATCGATAATCTGGGTCAGTGCATAATTCATCTTTCTCCAAGCAAATAAGATAAAGATGGTAAGGACAATAGCCCCGTAGACCGTAGCTGTGCCTGATTGAACAAGAAATAACGCGAGACCGGACAGCTCCCACTCTGTACGTGATAGAATGAACTGCAGCGTATAATATGCAGCAATCCACACTCCGACTAGAACGAGAAGCAGCATTAACGTGTCAAGGGTATGCTTTAGATATCTCCTCGTCTTGGATATCTTTTTTGCTGAATGACGACTTGTTGGGGGGCTTTCAGGATGTCTACCTTGGCGCTCCCTCATATGCATACCTCAAGACGATAACCCAAGCCTCGTATCGTCTTAATGCGAAAGCCATGCAGTTGCTCGTCGAATCGGTCTCGAAGGCGATTAATATGCACATCCAAGGTTCGCTCATTGCCTTCGAAGTCATGCCCCCAGATATCCTCAATCAGCTGCTCACGGGAGAAGGTCTTGCCTGGCGTGCTACCAAGCTTGAATAGAAGCTCAAATTCCTTTCTTGGCAGCGTAAGACGCGTTTCCCCTATCAAGACCTCATACGTATTGTGATCCAGCAGTAGCCAGCCAAACTGCACCGTATTGGAGACCGTAATCTGGTAACGGCGAAGCAATGCCCGAACACGCACGACGAGCTCCATAGGATCAAAGGGCTTAACCAGATAATCATCCGCGCCTAGATTGAATCCCTTTATCTTCTGCGAGGTCTCCCCCTTCGCTGTCAGCATCAGCACCGGTAGATCGTAATATTGCCGCAGCTCCTTCGTCAGCTCCCATCCGTCCATATTGGGCATCATAATATCCACGATCATCAGATCAATCTTCTTCTCTTCAAGCAGGGACAATGCCTCACGTCCATCCTCTGCCTCTTCTACGTGGTATCCCTGCTGCTGCATAAATACGCGCACAAGCTCCCTGATATGGGGATCGTCGTCTGCAATCAATAGATTAACCAAGCTTAGCCTCCTCCTTCCCGTGTTGCATAGGCGGGCACAAGGATCTGATTCATCCCGAAACGTACATTAGGATCTGCAATCCAATCAAAGTGCCCTTACTATTCACGAACGCATCCTGCAGTCTTTTCTGGTATTGAAAGCCTGCATTTCTGCTTGCTATAGCTTACATCGACTGCTGCTTTCTTAAAAATAGTGGCTTTTGCTCAAACGCTTCCTGCTCTTCTTGATGCTGATCTTCTTGATCGGGCTCCATAGGAAGCGCCTCTACATTGCGCAGTCCTTGCTCTTGAATGCGAAGCTGCTGCATGGCGAACTCGCGATACATCTCATGCTCTTCGAATAGCAGCTCATGAGAGCCGATACCAGTTACTTTCCCTTTTTCAATAAACACGATCTGATCCGCATCAACGACTGTAGACAGTCGATGTGCAATCACTAACGTCGTGCGGCCTTTCATTAGGTTCTGCAGCGCATCCTGCACCACGATCTCCGACTTGCTGTCGAGGCTTGAAGTGGCCTCATCGAGCATCAGAATCTTCGGATCACGAAGCAGCGCCCGCGCAATCGCAATCCGCTGCCGCTGTCCGCCAGACAGCTTCACGCCGCGCTCCCCTACCTCTGTATCATAGCCTTGCGGCATGTCATCGATAAAGATATCGGCATACGCCATCTTCGTTGCAAGCTTAAGCTCCTCTTCGCTTACTTCCCGATTCATGCCATAGCATATATTATCCCGAATTGTTCCGTCCATCAACGGACTCTCCTGTGAGACGTATCCAATCTGACTGCGCCAGGATTGCAAGGAGTAGGAATCAATACGCTCATCGCCAAGTCGAATGGAGCCTTGCGTTGGCTCATAGTAGCGCTCGAACAAGGAGAACAGTGTCGTCTTGCCGCCGCCGCTTGGCCCTACAATAGCAGTAACCTTGCCCGCAGGAATGTGAAAATGAACATCTTTAAGTATCGCTTCCTGCCCCTTTTCATAGGCAAAGTTCACGTGATCTACGGTCATCGGCAGGCTGCCTTCCTTTACCTTCGCCTGCTTCGAATGATCTTCCTCTTCCGTATCAAGAATGGTCATTAGATGCTCCGTTGCCCCTATGGCCTTCTGCACTTGTGTGAAAAACATCGACAGCTGACTCATCGGAATGACAATCTGAATCAAATAGAGGATATAGGCGACCAGATCACCAGCAGACATCGCTCCTGAGGAGACGCGCATGCCGCCAAAGCCGACGATGATGACAAGCAAAAGCATCAGGACAAAGGACATAAGCGGTTGAATCATCGCCTGCACCTTGCCTTCACGAATGCCAAAGGCAAGCAGATTCGAGATGCCCTTTGCGCCATTCTCATATTCACGCTGCTCAGCATTCGAGGATTTGACCAGTCGAATCTCGGACAGCACCTGCGTCAGCTTTCCTGTGAAGGAAGCTGTCTCATCCTGCAAGCCTTTCGAGATCTTGAACATTTGCTTGCCAAGCGGAACAAGCACAAGCGCCGATACCGGAATCACGGTCAGCATGATCAAGGTCATCTGCCAATCCAGCATGAAGAGGATGACCATAGAACCAATAACGGACAATATCCCTGATACAAACGCAATCAGATGCTCGGTGATCAGGTTTTTGACAATGCCTGTATCATTCGTAATCCGGCTAATCGTCTCTCCTGTCCGGTTCTGATCATAGAAGGGAACCGGAAGCACGAGCATCTTTCTCCACAAGCGATCCCTTAGGCTTGCGACGACCCTTTGCCCGATCACATTCAACAAATAAATCGATACGCCGCTCGCGATCGTCTGCACCACAAAGGCAATACCCAAAGATACAATCTGAGAGGACTTCAATGAGGACATCGTAAAGCCGTCCACCAAGCCCTTTGTAAACATCGGGATAATTAATGATACAACCGTGGCACCAATGCTTAAGAGCAAAGCAGTAAGCAGCAGCGCCTTAGAAGGCTTCGTTTCTTGGATCAAGCGGACAAATTTGCGCCAATTGCCAAGGGAGCCTTTGGTTTCTTCAACATGAGGATATGCATCCATATCTTCCACTCCTTTATTCCTATCTCTTGTTTGAATTGATTTTATCGTACAAGAGCAATGTAAACTCCATTTAAACAATGAGACAGAAGACGTCATTGAACACCCTTCATGCGCTATCTCCTTATCTATTCGTCTATCAAAATAAGAGCATGCCCCTACTGCTAAACTCATCTCTTTTTAAAGCTTCAAATTCTTCTTGCTATAGGAAGGAGTGATTGATAAATATGAAGAAAAAAAGACAATCAGCCCGAACTTTATCGTTTGAGCCGATTGCCATTTCGATGAAGCCTGTATGGAGATTAGGATACTGCTGGATACTGCAAAAAAAGTCTAGAGGTGCTGCAAGCCTTTACGGACGCTTTCCGTTATTATGCTTATGCAATACAGCATCCAAGAGAAGAAACAGCATCACCCACCCAAGTGCCGTGTACAGCGGCAGCATAAACCACACAATCGTAGCATATGCGATGAGCGTGCCGATCAGCAGCCAAATGCTTTTCCAGTAACCAAAGCGAACCTCATCTTTCTTGTGGTATACAAGTACACTATGCTTCGCCATATAGAACATGGCAGCAGCTCCGAATAACAGATTGACCTCAAGCATATAGCTGGCATGCCCCTCATAGATCAGGTGAATATCTGCGGCAAGAAGCATAATGGCAAGCATGATAAAATAGTGCCCATACAGCAGAATTTGGCCATTCGTGCGCTTTTCCTTGCTCATAACCTTCTCATAGCCTTCGTAGTAGCCCCACCACATCAGACATACGATAAGAAAGGCAACTATACTGAACATAAGCGTCTTCAGATTCGTCGTATCTGTGCTTAAAATACTGATAATAGACACAATGATTTCCCCAAGGGCAATGATAACCAACAGTCCAAAGCGCTCCGCCAGATGCGGCAGATCGACAGGCATGCGCTTCAATCGCTCTTTTTTCACTAGTGGAAGCGCAATATCGACCGCAATTCCGATATACATAATCAGATAACGCAGCCAGCCGCTAAAGAACAAGGACGGAAGCGACAAGCAAAAGCCTACTAAGAATAAACGCCCGAGCAGTCCCGCTACTTCCTTCTCTTCTTGAGGGCAAACAGCACGCGATACGCTAAAGTATTCTATGATCGTAATCCCGCGGATGCCGAGATAAGCAATGAGGAACGTATAATACGTCTCATCAAAGTCCAAGTTAAAACTCGCTGTCATGATTATCAGAAGCATCATCTGTGCTAGCATATAGCCCTGTGGTCGAGGAAGGACAAGCCCAAAACGATTGAAGAACATCGTCTGCCCGACCCATGCCCACCACATGGGCGTAACCATCAGCAAATATTCGAAAAAATAAACGAGTGATTTGTCAGGATTCGCCCCGATCGTGAGCAGCAGGTGATTCGTGGAGGATATAGCTGCAACGAAAACCAGATCAAAGAACAGCTCGAGCCAGGATACTTTGCGTTCTTCCATTCATGCATCCTCCTTTTTTTAGCGGCACCTAATGATTAATCGATGATCATCCAGCGGCTGATTCCATGCTCCTTTGCCTTATCAGCCGCATCTCCGAATAATACCATTACCATTGTATCCTTGCTGTCAATAAGCTTCCTATCCTCTAACCACAGCTTCAGGTCAAACGGAAGCCGATGAACCATGGCATGCTTGTGCAAATATCCCTCAGTCCATTCCATGGTTCTGAATGTATGATCTTGTGCAGAGGACAGTGCTGAAGCACGAGACAGCCACTCGCTTACGACTTGCTTCGGCATCGCTTCCCACCAGATCGTACGCGGCTTGTGATTGTGCTGAAGCAGGTAATCCAGTTGCATCATGCCGCGAATCGAACTCAGGCCGTGTGCCTTCTCCGCAGCGAGGAATTGATCCAGCCGAACAAATAAGTCGGCAAGCTGGTGCCCAATCCTTGACCATCCCTGCGATGCCCAATACGTTCCGAAGGAATGAAAGAAGTCCCACGGTGTGTCAAAGACTAGCGCTAGCAGCATCTCAATCGTGAGATCGGTACGATGGTCATTCCAGTACTTCTCCAAAATATCTTCTGTCTGCTTAATTCTTACCACATCGCCAAAGGAAAGCGCATCATTGGACAGCATCTCATAGGGCGCGTTCTCCATGTATTGATAATGGTAAAGCTCGGCATCTCGCCGCAGTCCGGTTCCTCGCAGCAGCTTCAGGAAGCCTAGCTGCAACTCTTCCGGGCGAAGCGCAAACACATCATTGAACGTGCGGCGGAAGGAGTCATAGTCCTCCCCCGGAAGGCCTGCAATCAGATCGAGATGCTGATCGATCTTCCCGCCCTCCTTCACCAGATTCACGGTTCGGCAAAGCTTGTCCCAGTTCTGTCTCCGCTTCACAAGCCGCATCGTCTCCTCATTCGTCGACTGGACGCCAATCTCGAAGCGGAAGATGCCTTTTGGCGCATGCTCATTTAAAAATGCAAGCACCTCTGGCCGCATAATATCCGCGGTAATCTCGAATTGGAACACACAGCCGTTGTGATTGTCGATCAGGAACTGGAAGATGTCGAGCGCATATTCCCGATTAATATTAAAGGTACGATCCAAAAACTTGATCGTTCTTGCTCCGTGCTGGATAAGGTAGAGAAGATCTGCCTTCACCTGCTCTTTGTCAAAATAGCGCACGCCTACCTCTGTGCTCGATAAGCAAAATTGGCAGTTGAACGGGCAGCCACGGCTCGTTTCAAAATAAACGATGCGCTTGCTAATATCCTGCACATCCTCCTCCAAACGATAAGGGGAAGGGAGCGCATCCAGTGCAATCTTATCCGTTTGAGGCTGAACGTATATGCGTTCTACTTTCTCAGTCTGCCCTTCTGTGGCATACTCATATCCTCGCCAAGCAATGCCCGATATATGATGAAGCACCCCATCTTCCGAATAGGCTGCAAGAATCGCCTTGAAGGCAGCCTCCCCTTCCCCCATGACGATGACATCGATTCCATGTTCGCGACTCATAAAGTGCTCAGGGTCAAACGATACCTCTGGACCGCCAAGAATGATGCGGACGTCGGGCAGCACCTTTTTCAACAAGGATACGCAGTTTAGTGTCTCTTCAATGTTCCAAATGTAGCACGAGAAGCCTACCACATCGGGCTTGCGATTATATAAATCCGTTACGATATGAAGCGCAGGGTCCTTCACGGTATACTCTGCCATCTCGATCTCAAACGTATCTTGGGCGTATGCCTTCAACAATCGAAGGGATAACGCGGTGTGTATATACTTGGCATTGATTGCCGCTACAATGGTTTTCATCAGCTTAACTTCCTATCTTATAGCGTCAAATGACGCGTTGTGCATGCAGTGGCATACCACCCCATACCGTAACGAATGTGCTTCTTTCGCGTCAATGGAGGAAGTCACAGCTCTGCTAGGGTTGGTTATACGAGGCATAATCAATAGAAAACCTTCTTAATGAATAGGATAAGCCCCGCCATTACAGAAGCTAGGCTCTTCACAATGTCAGGCAAACGCAGTACACTAGCAACACAATGCGTGATAAGCTGCTAGTATATAGAAAATATCGACGATAAGGAGGGTTCATCATGACCTCTCAGCAATCACAGGCTTCACACCTTCAGCTCGCTACATTCGCGGGCGGCTGCTTCTGGTGCATGGTCAAGCCCTTCGACCAATGGGATGGCGTTCATGCCGTCATCTCCGGCTATACGGGCGGACATGTGGAGAATCCCACCTATGAGCAGGTGAAAACCCAAACGACAGGCCATCTTGAGGCCGTGCAAATTACGTATGATCCATCGCTCATCTCTTATGAGCAGATGCTAGAGCTGTACTGGGCACAGATTGATCCTACGGATGCTGGCGGCCAATTCCAAGATCGCGGGGAGTCGTACACGACTGCGATCTTCGTTCATACCGATGAGCAGCGCCATCTTGCCGAGGCATCGAAGGAAGCTCTCGTACAGAGCGGACGATTCGATAAACCGATCGTGACGCCTATTCGGGATGCTGCTCCTTTTTACCCTGCTGAGGATTACCATCAGGACTACTACCGCAAGGAGCCGGAGCACTATAAGCAGGATCGTGCCGTCTCGGGGCGGGATGAATTTATCGAGAAGCATTGGAAATAGGCAGGACGCCTCCTTCCGCAGCACTGCAGATGCGTACCTCGCATAGGTAAGCACCTATACCGATTAGGTCATACATTCTCCCTGAATATGGAAATATAGTTTCAAACCATTTCAAGTATGATATACTCTAATTTGGTATCAGCTGCTAAGAGCAGATATTAACCATAATGATGAATGACTGTTTTATACACGATGTATTCTAATCCCCTAAGGAGGATCTCATGGAAGATTTGCTTAAGCTAAGAGATAAAAATATTGTTGTCATGGGTGTTGCCAATGAGCGCAGCCTGGCATGGGGTGTTGCAAAGTCGCTTATTCAAGCAGGCGCAAACCTCATCTTTACATATCGCAAGGAGCGTTCTCTCGCAAAGCTTGAGAAACTGATTGAAGCAAACAACTTCAATGCTAAGCTAGTGATCCCATGCGACATCAACAGCGATGAGAGCATCCTGGAGGCATTCACGAAGATCGGGCAAGAAGTGGGCACGATCCATGGCGTTGTTCACTCCATTGCATTCGCTCATGCAGAGGATCTAAAGAGTGACTTCATCGACACATCAAGAGAAGGCTTTGCATTCGCTCAAGATACAAGCGCGTATTCCTTGATCGCTGTTGCAAAGGCGGCTAAGCCATATATGACAGAGGGCGGATCGATCATTACGATGAGCTACCTCGGTGCGGAGCGCGTGGTTGAGGGCTATAACGTCATGGGCATCGCGAAGGCTTCGCTTGAAGCATCCGTTCGCTACCTCGCCTCTGACCTTGGCAAATACAACATTCGCGTGAACGCGATCTCTGCTGGCGCCATCAAGACACTTGCTGCAAAAGGCGTTCCTTCCTTCAATCGCATCCTGCATGTGATCGAAGAGGAATCTCCATTGAAGCGCAACGTTACGCAAGAAGAGGTTGGCGACATGACCCTTGCCATGATGAGCCATTTGTCCCGCGGCGTCACAGGCGAGATCGTGTACGTGGACTCCGGCTACAATATTATGGGCTAATCCTGGCTTGTCCTTTCTCGTAAATAGACAAACAGGTGCAGCGCAACATAACGTATAAATAGAAGCCAAGCTGTAAGGGAGCAATGCCCGCCCCTCATCCAGCTTGGCTTATTTTTACTCATCAGCAGCCCGTTCATGATCTCTTGGTTCAAGCTTGCTTGAGCTCATGTCAATCATCTACTTCATACATTACTTTGCAGTTAACGCTTCACTAGCAGCCCTCTCTCCGCCAAGGCGTCCCGAGGTAAAGGAATAGCCAATGCCGACGCCATTTCCGACATACGTATCATTAAACAATACGCCTTCTGACTCCAAGCCGACCGCGTACAGTCCTTTGACCGGCACACGCTGATCATTGAGCACTTGGAATTCGGTATTCACAAGCAGTCCGCCGACAGAGCCAAGGTTATTTACCTCTGCAATAATCGCATAATACGGACCATTTCCGCTCATAGGCTCCAAGTACTCCTTCGCTTTACCAAATTCGGTATCAACTCCGTTTTTGATCGCAGCCTGATAGTTGTTATAGGCTTTACTGAATACCTCTACGTCCATACCCGCGTTTTTCGCCAGCTCCTCGATGGTATTGCCTTTATAACCGTCTCCATTCTCCACCATCTTGTCGAAAATTTGCTGTGCATTCGTCCATGGCGTATCCAGCTTGAATTGCTCTTGGAATGCAGCATAGAATTCCGGCGGCATGCCTGGCAGCTTTGGCGCATGAACCCCGTTCATTCCTTTCTTCGTCAGCGCATCAAGCTGGGATTGAGAGACAATGACCAAGTGATGCGGACCATTGAAGGCACTTGTATTCGCTGCCGCTACAGCTTCAAGCGTCGCCGCCTCATCACGGAATCGTGCGCCAGAAGGGCCTACATTCATAAAGTTCGGCAAGTACGTCAGCATCAAGGGATAGCTCGCCTCGAAGGCTGAATACTGTTCCTTCAGCTTGTCTGTTGCTCTTGCAAGCGTCTGATGGAGCATCTGACCGCCGAAGTTGTCAGGCACTTTAGCTCCTGCTGCCCATGCCATTTTTAGACCCTCGCCGATATTTTGACCAAGCCCGCCGTTGACGCCTTCAAAGCCGAAGGCTTCCTTAACCATCTCTTTATTCGCTGCATAACCACCTGTCGCCATGACGACTGTCTTCGCGGCAATATTCAGCTTCGTCCCATCCGACTGCTCCGCAATCACGCCTGTAACTGCTCCGCTCTCGTTCGTGATGAGCTCCTTCGCTGTTGTCTCTGTAATCACTTGTCCCCCGTTCTGCTCTACAGAAGCATGGAGCATCGCACGAAGCAGCGGCTGACGGTCCTCATAAGACGGCAGCACATGAAGCGGCTCTCCCGCAAAGTTTAGAAAAGTCGTTTGGTAGCCCTTCTTGGCGAGCCAGTCATAGGTTTCTCCGGATTGAGTGACATACTGGCGAATTGCAGCCGCATCCACACGCCAGTGATTGTTGTAGATCCATTCTGCGATTTCTTTTTCCACTTCTACCTTTAAGCCGTCACTGATAGATGCAGAAGAATTATAGAATTTTCCTGCCCACGACAGATTGCTTGCTCCTCCGATCGTCGCGGTCTTCTCTATCAGAATGACCTTAGCTCCTTGATCCGCAGCAGATACAGCCGCTGAGACGCCTGATGCGCCTGCACCTACGACGACGACATCGGCTTCAAGCTGCTCCACTTTGCCCTCGTTCTCCTTCTTCACCGCTCGATTCTTAAGCGCCTCGACATCGCCGCCAGCTTGACTGACCGCATCTTCTACCGCTGCTATTAAGCCCTCGCTCGTTTGAGAGGCACCGCTGACCGCATCTACAGCAAGCGTCTGGCCGGAGAGAATCTGTTCCTTCAGCGACTCAATTGCCGCATCTCCTATGCCCGCTGTTTCTCCCTGGCTCACGACCTTAATGTCGGCTATCTCATGCTCCGTAAATGTCACCTCAAGCTTCAAGGCTCCTTCTTTCCCCTTCGCTTCTCCCGTATAGGTGCCTGGCTTAAAGGTTAACTCCGCCGAAGGCGAATCCGCTGTATCCTGCTCCTTCGATGTCTGATTCTGCTCGGTTTGCTGGTTAGCTGCATCCTGCTTCGTGCTATCGCTGCTGCATCCGCTGAACATGGATACCATCAGCACAAGGCATAGCGAGATCATGAGAAACTTGAATCCTGGTTTCCGTTTCATGGTGTGTTCCCCCTGTATCTGGTTTGTGGTGCCTGCTGGCTTCGTCCTTGCAGGCGTTAAGATCAGGGTAAACCTTGGTGCAGCTCCAAGGTCAATGACGATTATGTGAAAAAAAGATCAAAGTCATGTAAAAAACGACTTTGATCTTCGTATCGAATGTCTAGGCAACAGCGGGTTGTATCGGAATATTGACTTCCAGATAAGAACCTCGCTCCTCCGTATATTCATTAAGCAGAATCTTGCCTGTAATGTCCCCGTTCATAAGATGTCCTGCTGCTTTGATCTCATCCAGCATAAATTGAAAGCATGACACACCGAACGGCTCCTTCTCCGAAACATATATGACGGAAGTAAGGCATGTTGCCGGGGGCAAATACTCCATATAATCATTCTCTTCGACCTCTAATGCCCTCATGTCGTCCTCCGTTAGCGACACCCCCCAGCTGTACTGCAATTCCTTTTGGTTCAAGACCTCGAGCCAATTCTCAATGCGAAAGCAAAAGAACGTAAAAGGCAGCAAGTCCATCCACTCATTCACCAACTGCTTCAAGGCATGCTCCTTTAATAAACGATTCTGATCGGTCTGCTTGAGACGGTATCGTCCGGGCACAGACTTGATCTGGCACTCCCGCAGCCGATTGCGAATTTGCTCAATTTCCGTATGAATCTCATTAATCTTATTTAAGAGCAGCGTGCTCTTTCGTAGCTGTTCCTGTAGATTGTGCTTGGATTCTTCTAGCTTGCCAAGCGCCTGCTGCATGGTTCCTCCGTTTATGAGGGAAGATACATCATGAAGCGGTATCATCATGCTGCGATACCATCGGCTCATCAGCAGGTTTCGAGCATCCAAATCATGAAAGTACCGGTATTTGTTGTGATCATCCTTTAACGGACGAAGGATATTGTGCTTTTCATATAATCGCAGCGTGTCCGCTGTCACACCGGTTATGGATGCAAACTCTCCAATGGAATATCTCATGTCAGCCACCCCATGTTTGTATATTGTATAAATGGCGGATTTGCCCCTTTATCTCTACTATAGCGAAAAGAAGTCGATATTTTAGTGAATAGTTTCACAAATTTGTTGCCACAATGAACGTTAAAACCTTCCAGACTGGAATGTCATTGTTTTAACCGAATCGCTGTTCCATATCCCTTTGAGTAAACCCCAAACAAAAAAAGACCCTGAGTATGGAAGAGCATCCTCTCTTCCTGTACTCAAGATCTTTCACCCTGTTAAATTTTATTCCCTGTTAAACCTGAATCATTGTCCGCTCATCTTCACTCATGCCGTCCATCGTTCAGCAGTTGGATACTAGACTGTCGCCCCTGTTGAAGAAGCGGCTTCTTGCGTTTGTGCGGCGTGTGAAGTCAACGTATGCTTCACGCGAATAAACATTAAGCCGCCTGCAATCACAAGCAGAATGCCCGCAACGCCATAAGGCGCGAATGGGCTGATCGCTCCGCCAATCACACCGGACAACAGTGGTGCAATCGCCGCACCAAGCCAGCGTACGAAGTTGTATACCCCTGAAGTAATTCCGCGCTCATAAGGGGATACGCCCATCACATGGCTTGTAAAGAGCGCGTTGTTCAAGCCGCACAGAAGGCCGGACAAGACAACAAGCGTAATCTGAATCGCTGTATTGTGCAGGAAGAACAATAAGAAAATGATAATGGCAAAGCCGAACAAGCTGAACTTCAAGATTTGCTCAGGCGTATACTTCGTCTCCAGAGCATGAGCTAGCTTTGCAGAGCCAAATGCCAGCAGCAAGCCCCAGCCGAAGAAGACAAGCCCAAGCTGAATTGCGGTCAATTTAATCACGAGCGGCGAATAAGCCAAGATGACAAAGAAGCCGTAGTTGTACAGCATTCCTGCAATCGCCCCGCGCAAGAATGGCTTGTAGGAGAGAAGATGGGCAAGCTCTTTGAATCCTGCTGCCTTACGCTTCACGCCTTTGTGGTGAATCTCCGGTGTTTTGACCAGGGATAGAACAAGGATGAAGGCAATAAAGATCAATACGCCGGTCATCATAAATGGATAGCGCCAGGAGCTGCTGAGCAGTCCGCCAACGAGCGGTCCGCCTGCCATACCAAGGCCAATCGCGGCCTCATAAGCGCCGACTGCCCCAGATACCGTTGGTGACAAGGAGATCAGAAGCGTCATCGCTGTCGCAAAGAACATCGAGTTGCCTAGGCCCCAGCCCGCACGGAATAGGGACAGCTCCAAGATGGAATTGGAGAAGCCGCACAGCAGTGCAAAGACGGTAACGATCGCCATCCCAATGACCATCATTCGTTTGTCCCCTACTTTTGATACAAGCATCCCGACAGGGAGCATCATAATCGCCATCGTAAAAATATATGCCGTAAACAGCATCTCAACCTGTGCATGGTTGGCTCCGAGTTGTTCAGCAATAATAGGCAGCAGCGGGTCTACAATTCCGATTCCCATGAATGCCAGGAATGTGGCGAAGATTGTGATTTTTCTACCCCTGCTTTTTTGTGCTTCTGTTAACATACATTGGTTTCCCCCTCTTCATTCTTGAGATGGTCACGAACCGTTTCAAGAAGCTCCTCAATGTAGCCCTTGAATTCCTCCATGCGCTTCATCTTGTTCTCAAGCTGCTGAAGCTGGTTCATGAGCATCTCCTCAGCAGTAAGCAAGGACTCTTGTTCTACTTTCCCTTGCTTCCTATGCTCATCACTAATGTGCTCTCTCCAGTCCACAAACTGTTTAAGTTCTGCGAGCGAGAAGCCGAGCACCTCTTTGGCTTCGATCAGTAACCGAATCCGACGAATATCCGCATCCGAGTACAAGCGAATATTCCCTTCACTCCGATCAGGAGGCTGGATAATACCAAGCTCCTCATAATAGCGAAGCGTGCGCTTCGTTAACCCTGTTTCGCGCATCACCTCTTCGATCTTGTAGGTCTTCATTGCCTTCACCCCGTTCTTGATGCTCTTCATACGATACTCCTTGTTAACGTAAGCGTCAATATTTACATATGTAATTATTTATATATAATATTATGTAAGTGATTACATATGTAATCTGCCGCGATTCGTTAATTTTTTCCTTTCCCATATAAAAAAAGCCTCACAGGCGCCATGATGCATCTTGCATCATCCTGCCCATGAAGCGTATGGAATGCTGTGATTATTTCCTTTTCATTATCTTGCAAAAGAAAAATTTTAATATTTTACAACAAACAATGTTGTTTGTAAATAAAAACAGACACAAATCCGTTCACTATTCAAAAAAACGTCATATATGGAGCAATAGTAAACAGAGTGCCTATGATAAGGTGACGTATGTATACGAATACATAAAAAGAAAGGAATGACCGTTATGAATCCGATCACGAAGACGATCGCAATTACGAGCATCATTGCGATTGCGGGCTCTGTGGCGCTGTTCCCTACTGCTTCGCATTCGCAATCTTCCATCGAACGTGAGAGCCAAGCTGTTCATAAAACAAGCTCTTCCGTCCTATACGAGAACAACTATAAAACAGTGTTGACGTTCGATCAACAGCAGCTCTTTGATCTAACAGGCGTGAAGCTGTCGACTTCCACTGTGAATGACATGATCAGCAAGCTAAAGCAAGAGAGCACTTGGACCGCTCAGGGATATCCTTCATCTGATGCCAGCCTTATCACGAAAGCGGCACAAAACGAGTCCAAGAAGCTGCAAAGCATGCTAAAGAAGCTCGCTTACAAGGATGTCCTGCAGCTCAAGCTGGTATTGGTGCACAATCCAAACCATACAAGCGCTCATTTTGGAACAGCATCCATTCACGAGTCTGGACAGCATCTGAATAACAGCAGCAATCAGCAAGAATCCAGCCAATCTGGCAGCAACAGCAGCCAGAATCAAGCTGCGGTCAGCAGCACTCGCTTTATGGAATTCGATCTTGAGGTGGAATACGATCATGGTACCTATGAAGTTGAGTATCAACGCAAAGGCAACAAGCTGGAAGCCAAGATCAAGGATGAGCGTCACGATCAAGATACTAAGATCAAAGGAAGCGAAGCCATCAAGCAGGTGGAAGCAAAGCTTAATCAGCTAACCTTTGACGCGAATTCGACAAAGCAGCAAGTAGCTGAACAGGTAGTGGCTGCATTTAAGTTGGATAACCGCTATGAGGAATTCGAGCTTGAAGTGAAGTTTAACAACGGTGTAGAAAAAGAATACAAATTGAAGTAAATCATTGTATACAAGAAAAGCAGCCCTCTAGTATGAGGACTGCTTTCTTAACTCAAATATACTGCGATATATTATTTCACTTGGAAGGTATATTCTTGATCGTTAATATTCACTTTAATTAGAACAGGTTTACCGTCTTTACTGATTTCTTCTGGAACCTCTGCCAGGAAGTGAATGACACCCGATTTCAGCGGCTCTATACGCGTAATATTCGTATATGTAAAGTCTGCTCCTCCACGATCTTCAATCGTAGAGAACGTGCCATACTCATACTGGCCATCATAGAGCACGTCTACTGACACGAACTCATCCGCACTCTTTCCAATCGTCAGCAAGCTCTTAACTTTAATCACAGTGTCCAAATAAATATTATCGTTCTCTTTCACCTCATAATACGTATAGAAGCTATCTGGATTAGGCGGCTCTACCTTCTTCTTAAACTTTGCACCCAGCAAGGTAACTTCTGCATATTTATCTACAGTTACAGCCTTATTTGCTTCAAGTATTGGTGATGGGTCTGCTGCGGTTTCTTTTACCGGCTCTTCTTTAACCCCTTCATTGCTACTATCTGTTGCACCATGGCCCTCAACGCCTTCAAGCTGCGCCTTCAGCTCCTTGTTCTCTTTCTCTAGTTCCGCAATCTTTTTTTCTAGTGCAGAAGTGTCAGCTGAAGCTGAGCTGCTCGTATTACTGCTGCATGCAGACATGCCAAAAGCCACCATCAGAAGTGAAGTGGATAGAATGGCAGTGCGTATCAAACTCTTTCTCACAGAATCCCCTCTTTTTCTATGTCTTTTTTTATCTATGATAACGGAATAGTTTCCGAAACAAAATGATATTTCTTCCATATTCCATCTTTTTTATCGCATATTAGGAGATTTAATGTTTGATTTGGAAAAGTACAGTAAATATCCTTTTTCGATGTTTCTGATAAGCTCATATGAATGTGTTAAACTGATTGAGATTATATCTTCTCAACCGGATAAGGTTCAAATTCTATCAATGATGCAACAAGAATGGCCTCAAGCCTTCGAACATAACGGTGACGATGTCCCCTGGCCTGACAACCCTGATACACATCCCACTTCGGTTTAAGGATGATTAAAGAGGCCTGTTCCTTTATGGATAGAAGCAGCCCTGATCTTAGTATTTTCAGATGCAAGCCTGCTCTAGTGCCCTTCTATACACGGGGTGGTTGGGAGCCTATTTCTGAGGCTGTTCTGGTTGGAGGCATACGGCAAGCTCCTTTCCGCAGTGATTCACTGGGCTTGACTGTTATGGCAAGATTCCATTCCGACAATGCGAAACAGAATCGCGAAACATTTGAAAGAGCGGATATTTATCTGGATCTGGGCGAAGGCCAACTATGGTAGCCAGGAGGATACATACACATGAAACTGATCGTCATTGGTTCAAGCGGTGCCGGGAAATCCACCTTTTCTCGACAGCTTGGCGAGCTTCTTCAAATTCCCATCTATCATCTCGACTTGTACTTTTGGCAGCCGGGCTGGGTTCAAACTCCCCACGATGAATGGGTTGAATTCAACCAGCAGCTCGTTCAAAAGGAAGAATGGATCATTGATGGCTATTACGGCCGTACTTTGGATATTCGTTTGCAGGCAGCCGATGTCATCGTCTTTTTTGATCTGTCCCCTTGGGTCACCACGTATCGCGTCATTAAAAGAAGAATTCAGTACCACGGCAAAACAAGACCAGATCTCAATGAGGGCTGCCCCGAATCGTTGGATTGGCCCTTCATCAAGCTAGGATGGAATTACCGAAGAGATAAAAGACCCAGCATTATGAACAAGCTGAGCGAGCATTCCGATCATGCCAAAATTGTAATCATTAAGAGCCCGAAAGAAGCCAAGTCATTCCTGGACAAAGTGAAAGATGCGGGGGCACGTGTCTTTGAAGACCTTGAACCGTTCCCCGCAAAATAATGAAATAGCGCGTCCGTCTTGTCTTCATTTTCTTAGTGCTTTATTCATACAAGTCCATTGAAGATCCGGCTTCCAGATCCTCGCGATAAAGACGAGCCAAGACCAATTGGACCGCAATAGCGTCATCGAGGTATCCAATCGGGAATACGTAGTCAGGGATAACATCTGCCGACAGTACAAAGTACAGCAGCGCGCTTCCCATGATCGCACGCTTCTCGACAGGTACTTCATTTGCACAGAAATGCTCGTACAGCTTCTTCAATTCATCAATAAAGGGACCTGCCCCATTCACACTGGCTATTTTCATCGGGAAATCCTTTACGATGATTCGTTGTCCTTCCTCTGTTAGCGCATAAGGCTCATACTTCGCCAATTCCTGCTGAACATCCTCAATCTTAAATGGATAGCCGATCAGCTTCGAGGCCTGCAGGATCTCAGTAATACTTGATAGCGTGGAATGAATATTTGTAAATGGATGCTCGTCAGCTGTCATGCCGCCAAATCCAGCTGCTTGAAGCAAATGCGAAGCCGGAACTCCTAAATGAACGGCAAATCGCTCTAAGTGGCTCAACTTCGGCTTCTGCTTGCCGTTGACGATCCGTGATATCGTAGCCGTATCTATTCCTGAAAGCGTGCTGAGCTTTCGCATGGATAAGGACCGAGCCTTCAGCAAGGACGATAAGGTTTCACCAAGTTGATTGTCCTTCTGCTCATTGGGCATCTCAACCCACTCCTCCCCTGTTGATAACAAACACCGTGTTGACATTTTCTCAACGAAATCAACGAAACAGGAACAACTTCACAATAACAGTCGTACTATGGGGGTAAACAAACAAAGGGAGTGGTTCTGATGGTTGCCGGAATGATGATCTTGGGATTTGCCATGTCATCTAGTTTAGATAATTTAGGTGTTGGAATATCATATGGGATTCGCGGGATACGTATTAACCATTTATCTAATTTTGTGATCGCAGCAATCTGCTTTTTACTTAGTATGGTAGGAATCGTATCCGGGCAATGGTTGTCTTCGGTGCTGCCAGGCGTTGTGCCTGTCTTGATCGGTGCCTTGCTGTTGTTCATTGTAGGCATACGGATTATTCTGCTGGCAGCTCCAAGAAAACCTGTTAAAGCAGAGGAAAGCATAGACTCCCCAGGCAAAAGCTCGTTATCCTCGATCTTACGGAATCCTGAATCTGTAGATAAAGATCAGTCTGGCTCCATCGGGTTGGGTGAAGCCGTGATTCTCGGCGTCGCGCTTGCCGCAAATGCTGTTACAAATGGGGTTGGCGCAGGCTTGCTGGGACTTTCCCCCCTTGCTATCTCTTTGACCGCTGCTATTGGAAGCTATTTATCCGTTTGGCTTGGTATTGCACTAGGGCAAAAAGTGGCGAACATTCGAATCGGCAGATTCACATTGGGACAATTCAGCACCCTTTTAAGCGGTCTTATCATCGTGTTGATCGCAGTCAACACCTTGCTGGATTGAGCCTGCTGTCAAGAACGATAATGATAGCGATACAACAGCTTCGCAGCTATGGCGCTTTTGAAAAAGAAGAAGCATATGAAGAATCTTGGATACCTTGCCAAGGTTCTTTTTTTAGTTATACGGGTATTTCGACTTATATAAAAAGGAATTGGTATCGTTCTGTCGAACTATTACATGGATTTACAAATTTCTACAAGGGGACGATTAGGCATCATGTCTACAATCACAAATTGGAATAGCGAATCAAGCCATAGGCGATTCCGCATGAACTTTGCGCGCCTTGGGCTTCTTGCACTATTCCTTGCGCTAGTCTTTTGCTTTATCTTTATGCCGCTTCATAAGGCAGCCGCAAGCGCTGATTCAACGGCTTACACGCAGGATCAATTAGATGCCCTTGCCATGCTGAATGAGGTTCGCCAAAGCGTTGGCCTGCCGCCGTTAAAGTTGAATAAAGAAATAACGCAAGCAGCCATCAATCATGCAAACTATTATAATTTGCACGGACGCGGAAAGAAGGTTACCTTAAGTGCCCATCAAGAAAAAATGGGACTGGAAGGGTTTACGGGAACTGGACCTTTTGAACGAATGAAAGCCGCCGGCTGGAATTATGGAACTTCATACCGAGCGGGTGAAGTCATGCATTTTGGACAGAAGAGCAGCACGATGGCTATGCAAGGCTGGCTGGATACCGCCTATCATCGCGACATTATATTAGGTTCTGCCTATAACGAGATCGGCATCGCGCTTGTTGATGGAACAGCTGTTGTGAATCTAGGTGGTTCATACCAATCCTCCATACAAAGTAACCGTATCTTTGTCTATCCTTATCAAGGGATGACCAATGTGCCAGTAGGATTCTACGGGAATGAAGTGCCGAATCCGTTGGATCAGTTCAACGTCGAGCATTCAGGCTATATTATTTCTGCGTCAGTCTCTGGCAAGCTGGATTGGCATGAAGCAAGCATCACAGACGAGAAGGGAAATAACGTTCCTTTTTATGAAGAAGTCTCGAGCGGGCGTACCCTGTTCCTTTATCCAAAGTCCATATTGCAGGGTTATCATACATATCGCGTCAATCTGGCATACCGTACCGATAGCTCATCCGAGACGCAGCATCTATCCTGGTCCTTCAAGACAGGCAAGGGCCATCAGTTAGAGAGCATATCCGGAGCTGCGAAAGAGATTCTGATTAATGAAGGCGAAGAGGCCTCCATTCGGATTACAGGACGATATGACGATAATGTCACGGAACCCCTGACAGACCAAGTACGTTATGTCAGCAGCAATGCAGCAGGGCTAAAGCTCGCGTCTCCTGCTACTTTCAAGGGAATAAAGGCGGGCAATTATTACGTAACCGCTCATGTGGGGAATCTGTCCTCTGAACGAATTCAGGTCAAGGTGCTGCCACGCTTAAAGACGAAGACTTATCCGCCACTGCATGCAAGCAAGCCTGCAAGCACGGTAACAGAAGCTGAATTCTGGACGATGTTCCTACAGCATTATCAAATCCATATTGAGGCTTACGCACCAGCTAAAAAGAAGCATGCCGCTGATGCTGCCTACCGGATTGCTGAGATGCGAAACATCCCACTGCTTGGATTGACAAGCATTCCAGCTAGAGATAAGCCGATTACGAGAGGGAAGGTTGCAGAAATTATAGCTGCGGCCGACGGCGTCCATTACGTCAATTACAATGCCATCTGGTATGTGCTTGGTATGAATTATATGAAAGGGACTATGGATTCAACGCTCAATGGCTTTGAGCCAGATCGTACAATGACTCGCGGCGAGGCTGTTCAATTGCTTACAGAACTGAAGCCTAAGCTGAAGTCATTGCGCGCAAGACCAGCCAATCGGACACCTGTTGAATTCCTGCCTCCTTTACCTGAACGAGAAGTCTACAAGAAACCTGAAGTGATCAAAGATTATACGCTTATCGCTACCTATCATCCTGATCGCACCTTAACGGTTGAAGGCAAATTCACCATTCTTGCTGGCCAGCAAACGACGATGATGGTGCAGACGGGCGGGAAGAAGCCCAATCAAATTGAGGATGTAACGGTATCCGTTGATCGTGAAGGCAACTTCAAAGTCACATCTGGCCCGTACACAGAAGACTCCTTAAACCTGTACTTGAAGACACCTGGAGCTACGTATTGGATCTCTGTCGAAGCCAATGCAATGAATGTCAGCGAATATACCCCCAAGCCATAATGCTAATAGTGGTTTCGTATGAACCTTTTTAGGTTGAAACATATCTCGAATGTAATAAAACGAACTCCCTGTACTTTAGAGAAGGTGCAGGGGGTTCGTTTTTTTGCTTCCGGTCCATCAGAAATCGGTAAAAGATACCTAAAATAAAAAACGCGGCTTCCGAAACCCTGGAAGCCGCGTCATTATTGGAATCTAGATGGTGCTGGTGAAGGGAATTGAACCCCCGACCTACGCATTACGAGTGCGTTGCTCTACCCCTGAGCTACACCAGCGCATTGTGTGCTGATCAACACTTTTATGATACACATTTCCGTTCCAGCCATGCAAGGACCAAATTGACATACAATCACGAGCAAGTTCGTGTTATGCTACTAATAGTGGGCGATCATCGCCCTACATGCTTTTTTATGTTCCAATCCGCTCCTTAATGGGGCTAAGTAGAAGAGGTGTTACAGCTATACTCATGTACATCTATATTTCAATCCTAATATATATCGTGGCAGCTCTCGTACTAGCCTCATCGGTCGTGCCTGTCATTCGCTATCGTCGGCTTCTCTTCCGAGTGAAGCATCCCCTGCAGCGCTACATGCAAGAGTGGGACAAGCTTCGCTCCTTGCGGGTTCGTGTCATTGATAAGGAGATCGAGGGCAGCCTGTACGCATACGAGCGAATCGAGATCGAGAAGCTTGCTGCGATTGCCTATATGCTGAAGAGCCGCGAAGAACAGCGCAATCCCTATCGCAGCAGCATCCACATGATCTTCAAGCTGGCACTGCCCTTGCTGTTGATTGTACTGATCCTTGTACTTGCGATGACAAGTTCAACAGATATGGTCGGTCTGCAATCAAGTCCACAGGTTGTCGAGATCATGGGGCATGCCCTTGCAGCTTGCAGCGAGCTGCTTGCTCCAATCGCCATTCTGCTCGCCGCTCTCTTTGTTGCAGCTCTTGTTCAATCTGATGTGAATCGACGCTGTCACCGACTCGTGTCTACACATCTGCCTATGGCGATGGACCAGCTGCGTGATCGCCAGATGGCCGAGCCATCCAAAACAACTGAAGAAGAAGAGCCTCTATCACGAGCTGAAGTGATGAGTGAGGTGGACATGACGGAATCGCCTGCAGAAGATACGGAATGACGCTCATTCCGTTTGCCTGCAGCCTAGCCATTTTCGGATCAGCATCCTTTATGCGCCCCTAATCTATACCTATTTTGCCACAACCAATATCGTTAATCGTCGAATGTTGTGCTTGGACACAAAGAAGCCAAGGTCCCTCTTATTCAAGAGGTGCCTTGGCTTTTGCGTCCAATGAATGGCTTGATGCCAGCCTGCATATATCCTAATAATGCGATAAACGCTCCTATTTCGAGGCCTCCATCAAGATCTCCGCCATTTGCTCCAGCCACTCCTGATCGATCTCATGAAAGCGATTCTTGATGGGACTATCAATATCCAGAACACCAATCAGCTTGCCGTCTTGGATAAGCGGCACCACGATCTCCGATTGAGAGCGAGCATCGCAGGCAATATGTCCAGGAAACGCATGAACATCCTCCACGACATACGTACGCTTTTCTGCTGCTGCGCTTCCGCATACTCCACGACCGAGCGGAATCCGAACGCAAGCAGGAAGACCTTGGAACGCCCCCAGCACTAACTGATTGGATGCTTCCTCATATAAATAGAATCCGGCCCAGTTAATATCCTTAAGCCCATGCCAGAGCAAGGCTGATGCATTCGCCAGATTGGCAATCAAGCTAGGCTCTCCGTCAATCAATGCTGCCAGCTGTGCACGCAGAAGCGGATAATCCTTAGTCGGTTCCCCGCTGTATAAGGTAGGTTCAAACATGTCAAAGACCCTCCACTTCAACTATTTTTTTGACCACTGTTTCTTTTATTCTCTAATAGTACGCACTGCTTCGTTGAAAGTAAAGATCCCTGGCGCTTCTCCCTTCGTTGGTTTACTGTCTCAGCTTTGCTTATAATGGTTATGAATAGGTAGAGTGCACTTTACCGCTAGTAGTAAACTTTAACCTTCTCTGCCTACATTACATATGAAGAATCACAAGACACCAAGGAGGTTCATGGCATGAAATTCCATGAGTTTCAATTAGATAGTTCAACCCATCATCCGATTACGATATATCACTGGGGACCTGAGCAAGAAGAACAAGCGCCAAGAGGCGTTATTCAAATTGCACACGGGATGACCGAATCCGGGAAGCGGTATGAAAGATTTGCGAAGGCTTTAGTGGAGGAAGGCTATTATGTGTACGCCAATGACCATCGCGGGCACGGGCGCTCTGCCTCAACGCAAGAGGAGCTAGGACACCTTAACCGCAACGATGGCCGCCATATGGTCGAGGATATGAAGCTGCTCAGCACCTACATTCAAGAGCAGCACTCCGGCGTGCCTTTAATTCTGTTTGGGCACAGCATGGGCTCATTCTTATCTCAGATGTATATTGCACTGTACGGCTCCATATTGGATGGCGTTGTGCTATGCGGAAGCAATGGCCCACGCGGACCTGAGCTCCACGCAGGGAAATGGGCGTCTGACCTAATCACCAAATGGAAAGGCATTGAGCACCGCAGCCAATTTATCGACAGCCTCGCCTTCGGCAGCTTCAATAAAAAGTTTAAGCCAAGCAAAACGAAGTTCGATTGGCTAAGCCGCGATGCGGATGAAGTGCAAAAGTATATCGATGATCCATTCTGCGGTTATGTATGCACGGTAGGCTTCTATTACGAGTTGTTCCATCTGCTGCAGCAGATCCATCGCCCAGAAGTTACGGCTCGAATTCCGAAGGACCTGCCTGTGCTTATTATCGCGGGAGACAAAGACCCGGTCGGCAACTTCGGTGCTGGTGTCCGCAAGCTGGAACAGCTGTATATCGAACAATTGAAGCTTAAGGATGTCAAAACGATTATTTATCCTGGGGCAAGACACGAGCTGTTGAACGAGACCAATCGCGACGAGATTACGTCAGATTGCATTGCTTGGTTCAATGAGCTTGTATCCTCCAAAGCGATAAGCTGACGCCATATGATCAGAATTTGTCCTCTTCCAAGACAAGCGGTATAATACGGAGAAATAGAGCATTTTTATATTTTTCCCATTCCACCAAAATATTTCATTCCCACAACATAGAGAGGATGAAGCTAAATCATGTCACAACTATTTCAACCCTTAACTATACGCAATCTTACTCTTCCAAACCGCATCGTCATGTCTCCGATGTGCATGTATGCAAGCGAGGCGCAGGACGGCAAAGTCAATGACTGGCATCGCGTCCACTATACCTCTCGCGCAGTAGGGCAAGTCGGGCTTATTATCCTTGAAGCTACAGCCGTCCAGCCTAATGGGCGCATCAGTGCGCAGGATCTTGGCATCTGGGAGGATGAGCAGATCGAGGGGCTTCGCGAGCTTGTGAACATGGTGCATGCACAAGGTGCCAAGATCGGCATTCAGCTTGCCCATGCGGGCCGCAAAGCAACCGTGCCGAGCTCAATCGCACCTTCGCCTATTGCATTTAGCGATCATTACGAGACACCGCAGGAGATGACGCAGGAGGATATTCGCAAGACGATCAAGGCCTTCGCGGAGGGCGCTCGTCGTGCGGAAGAGGCTGGCTTTGATGTTATTGAGCTTCACGCCGCTCATGGCTACCTCATCAATGCATTTATGTCGCCGCTCTCAAACAAGCGCCTCGATGGATACGGCGGCAGCGTGGATGGCCGATATCGCTTCCTCGAAGAAACGATCGATGCGGTGCGGAGCGTATGGGACAAACCGCTGTTTGTTCGCATCTCGGCAAATGAGTATGCGGAGAAAGGCAATTCCTTGGAGGTCTTCATTGACTATGCGCGCCGCATGAAGGCACAGAGCGTCGACCTCATTGATGTCAGCACAGGCGGGGTCGTATCCAGTGCGCCGGCAGAGGTCTTCCCTGGCTACCAGGTATCCTATGCCCAGGCGATTCGCCAATCAGCAGGCATCGCAACAGGCGCCGTTGGCATGATTACAGAGCCGACTCACGCTGAGGATATCGTGCACAATCTGCGTGCCGATCTGGTCTTCCTCGGCCGCGAGCTGCTTCGCGACCCTTATTGGCCACGTCGCGCTGCGAAGACACTAGGCGTAGAGCTGAACACACCTGCGTCCTATGCACGCGGATGGTAATCCATAACCGAACACAAGCAGTTCTTCCTTCTCTAAGGCTTCATACGAGAGGAAGAGCTGCTTTTTTTATTTTTCCACTCCCGCTTATCAGTTGACAATCTCGGTCCTCGCTCCCTATACTTACCTTATTTATGAGAATCGTTATCAACAGTTAGATAAAATTGTGTATAGTGAGAAACCTCGCACTGCTTCCTGGCCTACTCTGATGCATGAAGCGCAGATCTCACCACAACTTGCAGCCTCATCCAAATGGAGGTCTTGACGTGAATAACCAGCATGAACACTATGATGTGGACTTTTCTATTGTAGAATCCTATTTTCTTATCTCGCCGCCCAATACGATAAATGTCTAATGCTCGACATGGAAGAGCTGACACTCCAGATCTCGAATCCACAGGGGATGGCGAGAATCGGATTAAAGCTGAACTCTTTTCGCTTTCAGAATCTGCCTGATCGAGATGCAGAGACTGTCATCCTCAAGTCATGGGAAGATGACTTTCAGACATGGATTGCGCCTATAATCGAGTCGATCACAAGTGCCGCCAAGCGTAAGCCTGATCTTATTTGGAACCAATTTGGAGCCCATATCCTCTCCATGCGTCATTTTATCGCGAGAATGGAGACGCGCGAGAACGTAATCGCGAAGCTCGACCAAGGCATTGCGCTCCTGCGGCAGCTGCCGGGAGCCGTATTTAACCGCAAGCGCAATCCATTCCAGCATCAGCCAAGACTAATTGATAGTCCATATGAGCCAGGAGCGACCATGATCATTCGTTCCTCCTGCTGCATGTATGACAAACGGGAAAATGGCCGACGCTGTTATAACTGCCGATGTTGACAGCGCATGAGCGCCGTGCAATGAAACAGGAGATCGAAGCCACCAAACTGGCATGACTCTTTAAAGCCCATGAAGCCTCTGACTACGCATCCTGTCGATCGTCATTTTGCATAAACATATATATTTATTCTGGCATATTGCTGTTCGTTACAAGCCATGATAGTCTTAAGACAATAAAGCCTTAGGTAGGTGGTAACATGTCTGAGAATCAACAACCAAAGAAAGTCAATCTTGCAGATGCAATGAAGGAAATGCTTGCAAAGAAGAAGCAGCAGCAATCAGAGCACAAAGGAAACTTCAACTCTAACACCACAAAAATGATGAAGAGCCAGAACACGAAGAAGCCGAACAATCAACGCCGTCGTACAGGTGGGTCATAAGCTGGCGCACAAACACATGCAACCAACAGGGTGAAGAACGATACTTCCGAGCCCCGAACAGAGAAAGCCCCTGATTGAAATCGAGGGGCTTTTTTAGATTTTTAAAGCCCTTCTGCCTCGGCAGCAATACATATTCTAGGAATGGAGGATGTTGCAGATGATTGTGCATCGTACAATTAAGCTTTCCATGCTCTCAAGTCTCCTCTGTGTCCTGCTCGAGATAGGAGCTGTCTCATCCATGAGGCTGATCGAGCTCAGCTTAAGCTGGTCCGGACTCCATCCCCTCTCCTTGGCTGGGTTAATGGCGATTCCCTCCTGTATCCTATCCTGCTATAGTCTAAAATGGTCGTTGAATCCTCTGTCGTATGCCATTTCCATCTTCTCCATCCTCTTATGTCTAGTGGTGATGATGCTAGGGTCCATCCTGTTTTATATATCTTCCATATAAACTTTTATCACGTTAAATATCCCAATATGGCCATAAAAAAAACACTTGGGAGCGCCCCAAGCGTTTGTCTATTATTTGCCCATCTTATTCGGGCTTACCTGAATGTCCTTATATCCTAGCGATTGAAGCTGTCCTCGTGTTATAAACAGCCGATCTTTAATCACGATGCTGTTCTCGTTCACAAGCTCTATACGATATGCGCCCTGCTGAATGCCATATTGATAATCCGCGGCTTCCGTCTTCAACGGTTCAATCCTCCAATGGAGCGCATCAGCGAGTGGCTTCACTGGCAGCCATAGCGTCCCCTTCTTTTTCACCGCATAGGGGAACTTAATGGTCTGTCCATCCAGTTCAACCTTATGCTCCCGATTGCGAGTGAAGGCCAAGGACTTGACCGGCAGGCGGGTAATGTTCAATTCAGGATCGAGTTTCTCAATCTCACTATAGGATTGACGACTTTCTTCGTAGAGCTTATTCAGCGCCTCTGTCGTCAGCACCTCTGCACGTTTCGTGCTCATATCATATGCCTTTGGCTGTCTGGTTGGTTCATTATTGGTGTACACCAACAAATGACGGTCCCTTAAATAAAGCAGCAGCGAGGCGTTCATCACAAACTGCCACTTATGCGTGCTTGGATCAAAGAGCACAATCTCGTTCTGCTTCGCCTTCGTGCTATAACGCTGCAAGATCATCTGATTATCCACGGTCCATGCTGCCCTCGCGTAGGATGGACTCGTAAATACTTCCTCCAGCTCCTTGGTGTCGGCATCCTTTACCCAATAGCTGTACTCCTTCTGAATACGATTGGCTCCGTTCTGATCTTGCTCAGCTACATATCGCTCATCAATCGTGAATGCCCACCTGTGGTCAGGAGAAACGGCATATGCATTTCCTTCACGAACAGTGCTGCTGGCTACATCATAGTAGTAGCCTTGATTCAGATCGCCCGGACTGTATTTGGATGGGAGAATGGATACTCTTGGAGCAGCATCTCCTGCATCATAGATCGAGGTAAATCCGTCTTCCCAACGCATCAGCGTGCCATCCGGCGAGCGTTCAACGACCGAATACCAGCGCTTATCGTCCTGTACACCGCTGATATTATAGTAAATGGTTCCGGTCTCAGGGTCGACATAGCCTACATGCTGCTGATCGAATTGTGCGGACACACTGGACACCGTTCCAACCTCACTTGAGATTTGCCTTAGTACCGTACGATCTACCTGTTCGCCTTCTGAAGCAGCGACAACACTCGACTGGGACCCTAACAGTGATAAGCATAGCATGACCATAACAAAAGGCCGGCCTCTTCTGACCATGTTATTCGCTCCTTCCATAACACTAGTAAAAGCAAATACGCTCGTCTGTTAGAAATCAATCCGTTCTA
Source organism: Paenibacillus sp. 1001270B_150601_E10 (assembly GCF_015558675.1). GTDB lineage: Bacteria > Bacillota > Bacilli > Paenibacillales > Paenibacillaceae > Paenibacillus_B. The sequence goes on from NZ_JADMOL010000005.1 coordinate 126,108, forward strand.
TAACATAGGTTAGACGCTAAAACGAGCAATAAGTTTCTGTCGTTTGCTTGTTATCCTCCTTGTAATTTCTTCTATCTGCACCCTAGTTTTGATCATCGAACACCATTCAACTTGCGAAATGCCTCCGGTGTCATCCCTTCCGTACGCTTAAACCATGTGCTGAAATAGCCAGGGGTCGTGAACCCCACCTGATTGGCAATCTCTCCAATTCTAGCGTCCGGACATTCCAATAGGCGCTCCTTGCTCTTATGAATGCGCAGCTGGTTCAAGTACTCCATGGGACGTTTATTCATCATTTTTCGAAAAAGCAAGCATAGATGCTGAACCGATACGCCTAATTCCTGCGCCAGCTCGTGCAATGGAATATCCCGATTATAATGCTCCTCCATATAATCAAACACAGGCTTCAGGCGCAAGTACCCTTGATCGGCTGATGAGGCGTGCATCGATCGATCGTTTATCAGGTCCATAAAGAACATATACACAAGCTTGGAGCATTCTAGACCTGCAAAAGGCTGGCCGGACAGCGTTAAGGACAAGGCATTTTTCATATGGTTTAAAATGAGCTCCTGACTGTGCAGCGCATACACGCCTGAGGCATGAATGCCCGCAAGCGGAGCAAGCGCCTCTACTTCACTCCCCATAAACGTAATCCAGTATACTTCCCACGGCTTCTCAACGCTGTAATAAGCATGATCTTCATCGGGATAAAGAAACATCCCGGAGCCAGGCTTGACTCGATAGGCATGCCCATTCACCTTGAGCTCTCCTTCTCCAGATACGCAATGCAGCCACTGGTATTGAGGATACCCTTCAGGTCGATAAATCGGATCCTGATGGTCCCAATGGCCAGCCCCTGTCATATAGACAGGCAGCTTCGTCACACTATCAGTTTGCATAAGAAATCCAAGTTTATTTGCCACGCTGCTCTCTCCTTGAATGAAATGACCTATGCGAAAATCGTTGAACAAATACGAATATCTCGTTCTGTATCAAGGAAGTTGCTCATTCTATAATGTTAATATAACACAACTACTATAGAGGAATGTGAAAGGAGACGGATAAAGTGACCCTGCCTCGCTATTGGGAAGACCCTACTCTATTGCATGAACATCGAGAGGAAGCCCGCGCTTCCTATATTCCATACGGAGACAAGGATGGCGCGCGATCAGGCAAGCGTGCTCACTCCCCTTGGTACCAGACGTTGAATGGAAGCTGGAAATTCAGATATCGCCCTCGTGCGAAAGACGTCGATACCGAATGGGTGAATGAAGCCTATGATACGTCGGAATGGGATGATCTGATTGTCCCATCCTGCTGGCAAGTTCAAGGCTATGATCAGCTTCAATATACCAATGTGAACTATCCGTTCCCTTACGACCCACCGTACGTTCCAGATCATAATCCTGCCGGATTATATGTACGGGAATTCCGCATTGGGGAAGAATGGTCCGCCAAAGATACTTATATCATGTTTGAAGGTGTAAACGCTTGCTTCTATGTATGGATCAACGGCTCCTACGTCGGCTACAGCCAAGGAAGCCGCGTACCGGCTGAGTTCAACATCGCGCCTTACATTCGACAAGGAAGCAACAAGATCGCGGTTATGGTACTGAAATGGTGCGACGGCTCCTATTTGGAGGATCAGGATCAATGGCGCTATACAGGAATATTCCGCGATGTCTATCTCCTTGCCCGCGACCGCGCCCATATCCGAGATGTATTCTGTCGTACATTGCTTGACGAGACGCTTGAGTCCGCAGAGTTGCAGGTCGATCTTGATACGACGGGTGCGTCATCGATTACGATTCAACTATCTGATCAGGATGGACAGGAAATGCAGTCTAAGCAGGCCGAGGTAGACGGCAAGCAAACCATCAGCCTTCAGGTCGATTCCCCGATCCTTTGGAATGCGGAACATCCTTATCTGTATGAGGTGTTAATCTCAAGCGGCGAGGAAGTGCTTCGATTAAAGGTTGGATTCCGTCATGTCGAGATTAAAGATGGCATCTTCCGAATAAATGGACAAGATATCAAGCTTAAAGGGGTCAATCGCCACGATTCGCATCCAGAGCTTGGACAGACGATTCCTATCCAGCATATGATCGAAGATCTGAAGCTTATGAAGCGCCATAACATGAATACCATTCGTACCTCCCATTATCCTAATGATCCACGCTTCTTGGATCTATGCGATGAGTATGGCTTCTATGTCATAGATGAGGCTGATCTGGAATCGCATGGCGACTTCTCCTTGCACTATGGGATGAAAAACAGCAAGGCTCTGCCTAATTTGCCGGAATGGAAGGAAGCCTTCCTTGAGCGTCAAGTCCGCATGGTAGAGCGAGACAAGAACCATGCCAGCGTTATCATCTGGTCGCTCGGCAACGAGTCCTTCTATGGACCCAACCATATTGCGATGGCGGAATGGACACAGAAGCGCGATGAGACAAGGCTCGTCCATTACGAGGGAGCAGCCCATGATCCTGATCGCATGCAGGATCAGAGCAGTCTCGATATGGAAAGCCGCATGTATATGTCAGTTGCGGATCTAGAGGCCTATGCGCAGGATGAGCAGAATAAGAAGCCGATGCTGCTCTGTGAATACAGCCATGCCATGGGCAATGGCCCTGGCGACCTTAAGGATTATTGGGAGGTCATGTACGCTTATCCGAAGCTTATGGGCGGCTGCGTCTGGGAATGGGTGGACCATGGCATTAAAACCTTTACTGCAGACGGCAAACCTTTCTTTGCCTACGGCGGGGATTTTGGTGAGAAGCCGCATGACGGCAACTTCTGTATCGATGGTCTGGTTAGCCCTGACCGCAAGCCGAATATTGGGCTGCTGGAGCTTAAGGAAGTGTACGCTCCTGTTACCATTGAGGCCGTAGACGCGGCTCAAGGAAAGTTCAAGCTTACGAATCGTTATGACTTCAGCAGCTTAAGCAAGCTGGCGATTCATTATCGCTTGCGCGCTGAAGGCAAGCTGCTTCAGCAAGGTGCCCTCGAAGCACCAGAAGTGGCTCCGCATGGAAGCACCGAGCTTACGATTGACTTCAAGATTCCAGCTAACGTAACAGCAGCCGTCGATCTTGAATTAAGCTGTGTCTTGCATGAAGAGCTGGAGTGGGCTGCTGCTGGCTATGAGCTTGCAAGCGTCCAATTCGAAGTACAGCCTCGGACGGCTAGTCCGGCACAGTCATCCTTAACCGCGGCTGCAAGATCGATACAGGCAGAAGAAGCCGGTCGCACGCTCGTTATTGAAGGCTTTGACTTCAAGCATACGTTCGATCTCAGCTTAGGTACCTTTACTGGTATTACGAAGCACGGCGTGAAGATGCTTCAGGCTCCTGCTCATTTCCAGGTATGGCGAGCGCCAACGGACAATGACCGCAATGAGAAGCACACCTGGGTCAATCATGGTCTGCGCCGTGCGACGACGAAGGTGTACAGCATCGAATGGGAGCAGCATGCAAGCGAGCAAGTCACGATCATCGTAAATTACTCGCTAGGCGCGTACTCCATTCCGAACATTCTTCATGGAACAGCTGAATGGAACATTTATCCGGATGGCTCCATTGCACTGAAGACCGATGTTCGCGTCAAAGAATCGATTGATTTCCTGCCGCGCTTCGGCCTGCAGCTCACGATGCCTAAGGGGAATGAAGCCGTTACCTATTACGGCCTCGGCCCTCACGAGAGCTATGTCGACAAAAAACTCAGCGTTAAACGAGACGTATACCGCACTTCTGTCGATCAGATGCATGTGGACTACATCATGCCGCAGGAGAATGGTTCCCGCTACAGCACGGAATGGGCCGTCGTGAGCAATCTTCTTGGCATGGGGCTTCGCTTTACGGCAAATGATCGCTTCTCCTTCAACGCCAGTCACTTTGCGCCAGAAGACCTGACGTTGGCGGAACACAATGTCGAGCTGGTACGTCGCGATGAGACGATCGTGCATGTGGACTATAAAATGAGCGGCGTAGGCTCCAACTCTTGCGGACCGCGACTCATGGAAAAGTACCAATTCAACGAAAAGTCGTTTACCTTCGAAGTGAAGATTCAGCCGATCTTCTCGGAGGATGAATAACCGATAGACGTACAGCATCTTGGCTGCCCTCATCACGATTGCCACTTCAGCAGCAATCGTGATGAGGGCAGCCTTTTTTACGACTAATGCTATGATGAGCCCTATAGCTTGTATCTCTCGTTCTCTTTCATTCAACTATCATGAAACAGCTGATGTGGACTCTATTTTCGATGGAGGCGCTTCGATCTACAACCTGTCAATCTTTAGTTTGACACAGGAGAAATGTTAGGGGATGGGACACAAAAAAATCCCAATCGGCGCCACGTCCGATTGGGATCTGCAATAACGATTAATCTACTAAATAATTATTGATGTGAATGAACAGCCTGCTTAATCGCATCGTTGATCGATTCTCTCAAGCTAAGCAGCCATTCTGCATCGCGCGGGTAGGAGTTGAATGTAATCGGTTCATCGACCTGCTTCTCGACCAGCGCCATCACGGCTTCTCGGCCCGCAAGCTTCTCAAGCAGCTGCAAAGCGCGCATATCTTGAAGCGCTTCACGCATCACCTTCAGGCGCAGGGAGCCAATTGGCCCATCTTCGCCTGGATAGACGATGAAGGGATCACCAGATGGGAACGCACGCCCCGCATCGGTAACGCGATAAGGATCAATTGCTCTCGTTGAGAACTGCGTGTACCAGAAGTTGTATCCCCAGTGCAGGAAGCCCTTCACATTGAATTTGTACATTTGGATGCCAATAACCCGGTTGCGGGCTGATGGCATACAGAAGAAGCGGTTGGATACCTTCTGGCGCTGGGACACGCAATAATAGGTCCACAGCGGGTCTACGCCATTCTCAATAAACGGCGATATATGATCATTCGCTGGGATCGGATGCTCGACGATTCCACGCTCGTAGAAGTCGATGTTGGATAAGGCGTCAATAAAGGTAACGTCTTCGCCAAGTCCTTCACGCAGGCGCTTGCTTGCGGCTTCATAGTTGCCGAGGTGCTCAAGAGAAGGCTCATCGGACACATGGAAATAGCAGCGGTCCTTAATCCCCTTTTCTACGATATAAGCTTTGAGCTGCGGGAGGAATTGAGATAGAAATTGGCCGTATGCCTCGCCCATCGCATCGGTATCCCATCCGAAGATGCGCTTTTCTTGCCCATCCACTGTCGCCACAACTTTTGGCGCGTGCTTTACGCCCCACTGGGTGAACAGATGAGAGAATTCAATATAGGATACGCCTTCCTCGAAGCATAGATCGATCCAGCGATCAAGGGAGGAGAAGTCAAAGGCATATTGATCCTGTCCTGTCACCTCGACACCAACCAGCTGTACTGTTGGACGCTCTCCGCCTACCGCCGTATCCAGCGGCAAGGTGAAAAGTGGAGTCAGGATCATATTCATCCCATGCTCTACGGCGGTGCGGACAAAGCTTCGAATCAGCTTCCAATGCTCCTCGCTCAAAGCATCCACCTTATAGTAGGTTGCCAAGCAATCGGCATGAAACCATTCCGTATGGGTGAGCGTCTGTTCCGGCAGTTTGCTACCGATAACTTCTAGTTGAAATGCTGTGTTTCCAAGCTCCTGCTCTTGATTGTTGAAGCTAATCTTAATGTCATATTGACCAGGCTCCACTTGATCGTCCAGATCAACGCTTACCCATACCGAGCGCCATTGGCCTGGCATCACATCTACTGTTCCTTGCTGCAGCGGATATAGCGGATCTGGGTATAAGCCAGGGGTTGTACGCAGAATATGCTCGTCATGATCAGCATGATTCGGCAGCTCCGAAGGAGCGAGTCCGACCTCGTACAGGGTGATGTAAGGCGCCAGCTCAGATTGTACACTTACCGACACCCCCTTCCACAGCTGCGCGCTGCGGTAGGCAACCTGGAAGGAATAAGATTCGTTAAGCAGGGCTGAGCCCTTCAAGTATGCAGCATCCTTCAATTCTTCATCGGGAAATACCTTGGCAAGGGAAGACAGCGTCGTCGTGTCCACCATCTGGCTCACATTCAACATGTGTATATCGCTCCTTCATCCATGAAAAAGTAAGATTCAACAAAACGAAATCATCGTTACTCCTCTTCACTTCGACAACCTACAGGTGAATCCCTTTTCATTTTTGATTTTTTTAAACATTTTTTTGATTTATTCCATCATTATATTGAAAAAAATCTTAACACTCAAGCATATGAAGCTATCCCTGTATGCATACGATCGTGTCCTTATTATTTCATACGTCCTCACCGCCCGATTGCCTGCAATTACGCTCTTTATAACGATCATTCTTTTTCGCACCTTGTGAACGCTTTCCAAAAACGTAAGTCGTAATGTCCATTTCCGAATATATGGGGCATAAGTTTTCTCTACGAGAATCGCGATTATCGAAAAAAAGGACCGAGAAATGGCCATTTACCCCATTTCCTTGCCAATTTCGTGATGACAAAAATCATACATCGCCTATTTACTAACCCCATATGTTGTAGTATAGTTACTAAAAATCAACTATATATTGAATTTGTAAACTCGCACCACTGCAACATTCGACATTTTCGCCTTCCTATTCTTTGTCGGGAACTTGAAACTCGTTGAACGCCTACCTCACGGATTCATCACGATCCTTACGGCTTCCAAAGACCGACGGTCAATTCTACGAACATCCCTATTAGCGAAACCACTTATACTAGAGCTGCTTTCCTTCAACACAACCAATGAACAACCTTAGACCCTGCAGGGACATCCTACATACCCTGCCTCGAACACACTCACATACTAAGAGCATGCAATCTGAGTATTTCGCTCATACCCAAGTTACTCTTGTCCTTGCATGCCGCTTCACTATGTCTGCTAGCGGCCCATTAGATGCATGATACGCAGAGTCAGTTGCTCACTTTGCTTCCAAGGAGGAGCAAATGCGCCATGGAAGCGTTGGATAAGCGCTCTCGTTGGTCCTTATCCTTTCTTTTTGTATGTCATTCGATTGGTCGATAAGCACGAACTTGGGATGCTTTCATTATTAAAGGAGGAACTGTTCACATGTTATCAACCACCCATACGGTACAAATGGTGCTTAAGCCAAAGAATCGCTCTCTTGCCTTTGATGCGAATCGCATTATGAAGTATGCTGCACGCATTATGGAGGACTTCCCTCATCTGAATCGTGAGAAATGGCATCACGGTGTCCTTGCCAAGCTTCGTCAAAGCACGGTGCAAGCGGCTGAGATCACGCAAGCCTGCATCATGACCTCTCTTGAACTCATTACTCGTGAAGAACCAGACTGGAAGTTTATTGCGGCACGCTCCTTGCTGACGAAGCTCTATAAGGAAGCTGCAGTACACCGCAATTATAAGGCTTACCCGGACAAACCATATGGAGACTTCTACAAGCTCGTCAAAACGTTAGTAGATCTAGGGATATACCGTAAAGAGCTTCTCGCAGCCTACACGGTAGAGCAGATTCGCGAGCTAGGCGCAGCGATTGAGCCACACTGCGATGAATGGTTCGACTACATTGGCCTGCTTACACTCCGAGAGCGTTACCTGGCAGCAGACTTTGAGGGACGCACCATGGAGCTTCCGCAAGAACGATATATGATTATCGCCATGTACCTGATGCATAAGGAGCCTGCTGAAACACGTACACAGCTAGCAAAGGAAGCCTACTGGGCAATGAGCAACCTGTACATGACTGCAGCGACCCCAACAATGGCGAATGCCGGCAAGAAGGTGGCTGGACAGCTCTCCAGCTGCTTTATCGATACGGTTGATGACTCTTTGGAAGGCATTTTTGATTCCAATACGGATGTGGCCCGTCTTTCCAAAATGGGTGGTGGAATCGGCGTGTACCTCGGCAAAGTCCGTGCACGCGGCTCGGATATCCGTGGACATAAAAACACAAGCTCTGGTGTCATCCCTTGGATTCGCCAGCTGAATAATACAGCCGTAAGCGTAGACCAGCTTGGTACACGCAAAGGTGCTATCGCGGTATACCTGGATGTGTTCCATAAAGACATTCTTTCCTTCCTTGACCTGAAGCTGAACAACGGCGACGAGCGAATGAGAGCCCATGACATTTTCCACGGCATCTGTATTCCCGACTTATTCATGGAAGCTGTTGAAGCTCGCGAAGACTGGCACCTGTTCTGCCCGCATGAAGTTAAGAAAGTAATGGGCTGGAAGGACAGCAACGGACGTCCGCTCGGTCTGGAAGATTTCTATGATGAGGAATTCGGCGAAGGCTTATTCCGTGAAAAGTACATGGAGGCTGCAGCGAATCCACAGCTGTCTCGCATTACGCTGCCTGCGATCGACATCATGAAGCGAGTGCTGAAGTCTCAGCTCGAGACAGGGACGCCTTATATGTTCTATAGAGATTCTGCGAATCGCATGAATCCGAACAAGGCGCACGGCGTCATCTACAGCTCGAACCTTTGTACGGAAATTATGCAGAACCAATCGCCTACCGTCGTTGAACAAGAGCAATTGGTCGCACAAGATGGTGAGATGCGCATTATCATCAGCAAGATTCCAGGCGACTTTGTCGTATGCAACCTGAATTCGATCCACTTGGCTCGCGCAGTGCGCGCAGGCGTACTGGACCGTCTCGTTCCGATCCAAATTCGCATGTTGGATAACGTCATCGACATTAACAATATCGAAGTGCTTCAAGCCCAATATACGAATCAACGCTACCGCGCAATCGGCCTTGGCACGTTCGGGCTCCACCATTTGCTTGCCCTTGAAGGGATCGCTTGGGAATCCGATGCGGCTGTCGCGTACAACGACAATCTATATGAGAAGATCAGCTACTTGGCAATCAAGTCCAGCATGGAGCTTGCGAAGGAGAAAGGCGCATATCCGCTCTTCAAAGACTCTGAGTGGGCTAGTGGCCGCTACTTCGAGCAGCGCGACTATACATCGGGCAATCGAGCAGGCGAATATGTTACGACGGAGCAGTGGAACGAGCTTACTGAAGAAGTGAAAGAGAACGGTATGCGCAACGCATGGCTCATGGCTGTCGCGCCAAATGGCTCGACGTCGATCATTGCAGGTTCTACGGCAAGCATTGACCCTGTATACGAGCTCTTGAGCTATGAGGAAAAGACGACTTACAAGATTGCAAACCCTGCTCCAGACCTGTCTGAAAAGACGATATGGTACTATAAGACAGCCTTCCGTCTGGACCAGAACTGGTCGATCAGGATGGCGTCTGCCCGCCAGCGTCACTTGGATCAAGGACAAAGCTTCAACCTGTACGTTCGTCCGGATATTCGTGCCGTGGAATTCCTAGCTCTGCACCTTCATGCATGGAAAGCTGGGCTTAAATCCACGTACTATGTCCGCAGCCAAGCGCTGACCGTAGAAGAATGCGAATCCTGCAGCTCCTAACTAGAGTGCAGGTTCGATGTTCGATAACGTCAAGCTCTTGCTGTAAGTGATGATCAGTCAACATCATCGCGCTGATGATGCTATACAGAGAACTGCCCTTATGCCGCACCGTTGTCGGCTTAATCATAGAAAGGACGTGACTTCATGACGGTACTCCATCAATCGCTGGGACGTCAGCTAATCTTTAACACGAAGGCACCCAACAAATCCACACGCATTATTCTTGGAGAATCCTCGGGTATCTTGAACTGGGATGATATCCGCATGCCGCACATGTACAAATTGTACAAAGTGCTGCTCTTGAACCACTGGATCGCGGATGAGATTCCGATGGCCAAGGATGCACAGCAGTTCCCGCTGCTTGAGCCGGAAGAGCGCAAAGCGTTCAAGATCAACATCTCCTTGCTTGCGGTACTCGACTCCATGCAGACGATGTTCGTTGGCGATGTGAAGCAGTACTTCACGGACTCCTCCCTGGAGGCGATCTCCGCCATTATTGCACAGCAGGAAGTCGTGCATAACCAATCGTATTCATACGTGTTGTCTTCGCTCGTATCCGATCAAGAACAGAAGGAAATCTTCGAATATTGGAAGCATGACAGGGTACTGCTGGAGCGCAATCGCTTCATCGCAGACATTTATCAAGCGTTCCGTGACAACGCGACACCGCAAACCTTTTTCCAAGCGCTTGTAGCGGACTTGATTCTGGAGGGAATCTTCTTCTACAGCACGTTCGCCTTCTTCTACAACCTGGCGCGCGATCAGAAGATGATGGGTACAAGTCAAATGATCTCTTACATTCAGCGTGACGAGAATCAGCACTGCTACTTCTTCGGTGAAGTGTTCAAGCAGCTTCTCATGGACTTTCCTGAACTGAATACGCCAGAGAACATGAAGAATGTCTATGATACGATTAATCGTGCGGTAGAGCTTGAAACCAACTGGGCTCATTACACGCTTCAAAATATTAAGGGTATCGACCTTCGCGAGCTGTCCGATTATATCAAGTACATCGCGAACCGCCGCCTTGCCATGATGGGGCTCGACAAAGCTTATGAAGGCGTAGATGTGAACTGCATGCCTTGGATCAAGCCGTTCTCTGATGAGGCGCTCAATGCAACGAAGACGGACTTCTTCGAAGCGAAGTCCCGCAACTACGGCAAAGTCGGCGACGACAACGGCTTTGATGAATTGTGATCCATGATTACAGCCTCTAAACAAGCTGCTAGGTGCTTACCGATGCTTGTAAATTGATTTTTGTTTCCTGCAAACCGTCTACTCCTAATAAATGTTGGCCCCAGTCAATCACGTAGGAACGGTATGGGCCATGTTATGTTCTTTGTCACGAACCTGCATAAATATCCAAAATATTATAAGGCAAAACCTTCCATTCCCATGTATAATGAGCTCATTACCTATGGGAGGGAATCACACAATGAAGCCTCGTAGAAGAAATACGCCGGCCTACACGTTTATGGCATGGGCATCTTTCTCCGCTTGCAGCATTATTTTCGGAATAAGCGTTTTTAATGCAGACTGGGCACTTATGGAGAAAGGACTATATGTTGTTCTATTTTTATGGATGATCTCGGCTTGTTTTACGCTCCAGAAAGTAGTCCGAGACAATGCAGAGGATGAGTATGATTATCCTAAGGTTCGCGAGGAACATGAAACTAAAACATCAAGACTATCTGAATAGATGTAAAATAGACCTCTTCCCCTGCGGCAGAGGTCTTTTTCATGTTTGATTTGGAAAGGGAAATCCCGCTCCTGCATATCTATTCAATGGACACGATATAAAATTATCCTCCTCTCAATGGCTCTAAAACTTTCAATCCTCGAATAGATAATAGTGAGAAATCATTTAGAGGAGGTTAAGGGATGAATATACGCTCTGCGTTCATTCTGATTCTATGCATTCCCCTGCTTATCTTAAGCGCTTGCAGCACGAAGGACTCCGCCTCAAAGGACTATGTGCCCCAATCCTTAACCGTACAGTTTATCCCTTCTCAGAATGCGGACACGCTTGAAGCAAAAGCAAAGCCGCTTGAGAAACTCCTTAGTGATCGGCTTGGCATTCCAGTAAAAGTAAGCATTTCAACTGATTACAACACGATCATTGAAGCCATGGCATCGAAGAAGGTCGATGTCGGCTTCCTCCCGCCTTCCGCCTATGTGCTGGCAAAGGAAAAGGGGGCTGCTGAAGTCATTCTCCAGGCGCAGCGATACGGCGTAAAGGATGAGACTGGCGAGCCAACGGAGGAAAAGGTTGATTTCTACAAGGCGATGATTATCGTCAAAAAGGATTCCGACATCCAGAAAATAAGCGACCTCAAAGGCAAAAAGATCGCCTATCAGAATGTGACCTCCTCAGCCGGATATGTATGGCCTGCAGGGAAGCTGCTTGAGGAAGGCGTAGATCCGCTTAAGGACGTTACCCCAGTAACGCTGAAGGGCCATGATCAAGCTGTGCTTGCTGTGCTGAACGGCGATGTGGACGCCGCAGCAATCTTCCAGGATGCGCGCAACGTAGTGAAAAAGGATTATCCTGACGTCTTTGACCAGACACGGGTGCTCGCCTATACGGAGAAAATCCCGAATGACACCGTCACCGTCCGCTCCGACATGAGCGAGGAATGGATCAGCAAGCTGCAGCAGGCCTTTATGGACATCGGCAACGATCCTGAAGGCAATGCGATCATCAAGGATATCTACACCCATGAGGGCTATGTAAAGTCAGAGGATTCTGTATTCGATATCGTGCGTGAATATGGGGAAAAGGTCAAAACCGAGTAACAACCAAACCTTAAGAGGATGATTTTATGATTAAGCTGCAGAACGTATCCAAAATCTATCCGAATCAGACCAAGGGGCTAAATCAGGTCAGCCTTACCGTCGAGCAGGGCGAATTTGTCGCGATCGTCGGATTGTCTGGCGCGGGGAAGTCCACCCTCCTCCGCGCCATTAACCGCCTGCATGATATTACGGAAGGGAACATCGAGATTCATGGCGCCTCCATTACGAAAGCGGAGGGAAAAGCACTGCGAAGCATTCGGCGAGATATCGGCATGATCTTCCAAGGCTTCAATCTCGTGAAGCGTTCATCTGTGCTTCGCAATGTATTAGCAGGCAGAGTCGGCCATCACGGAACGCTTCGCACCATACTCGGCCTATTCCCGAAGACGGATGAAGATCTTGCCTTCGAGGCTTTGGCTCGGGTCAACCTGCTCGAGAAGGCTTACTCCCGAGCCGATGAGCTGTCTGGCGGACAGCAGCAGCGTGTGGCCATTGCCCGCGTACTGGCTCAGGAAGCCAAGATTATCCTTGCTGATGAGCCCGTCGCTTCCCTTGATCCATTAACAACGAAACAGGTCATGGATGATCTGCAGCGGATCAATCAAGAGCTTAAGATCACAACGATCATCAACCTCCATGATATTGATCTGGCAAGAGCCTATGCGACACGCATCATAGGCCTTCGAGCGGGGGAAGTCGTCTTTGATGGGCCTGTCGCAGAGGCAACCGACGAACGCTTCATGGAGATCTATGGACGCTCACTAAGAGAACTAGCTCCTCAGGAGATCGAAGCATGAGGGCGGCGCCGAAGCATCCACCTGCTGCAATGACGAGACCTGTTCCACCCAGTCGGCTCAAGCACTATCTCACGGCGCTGCTGCTATTTATCCTAATCTGGATTAGCGCGACAGGCACGGACTCCTCTTTTCAAGAGCTGATTGTCGGTATCCCCAATATGCTGGATCTGCTGCGAGAAATGTTTCCGCCTAAGTGGAGCTATCTGGACAACATCTTACCAGCTATGCTGGAAACGATTCGCATGGCCCTTATTGGCACCACGTTTGGTGCGGTACTTGCGATTCCGATCGCACTCCTGTGCGCTAGCAATATAACAAGATTAAGATGGCTCTACTATCCATCCCGCTTCATCTTGAATCTCATACGTACCGTGCCGGATCTGCTTCTCGCTGCCATCTTTGTCGCGATCTTCGGGCTTGGCCCGCTGCCTGGCATTATGGCCTTGTCTGTATTCTCGCTCGGACTCATCGCCAAGCTTACCTATGAGGCTCTGGAGGCCATCGATCACGGCCCCTTGGAAGCGCTCACCGCTGCTGGAGCCAATCGTATGCAGATCATCGTATACAGCGTGATTCCTCAGATTCAAGCCCACTTCATGTCCTTCACCTTGTATACCTTCGAGATCAACATTCGAGCTGCCGCCATACTTGGTCTTGTTGGAGCCGGTGGAATTGGCCACTACTATGAAGTCACATTAGGCCTCCTTGAGTATGACAAAACATCGATGATCATTCTGTTCACTTTAGCCATAGTCCTGCTTATTGATTATGTCAGTATGAAGCTGCGGGAGAGGTTATTATGACACCGTCCTGGAAGTCTACCGTCGTGAAGCCAAAATCGAAGAAAAGCCGCTGGATCCTTATCGTTGCCCTGCTGCTGCTTTACGTGTGGGCTTTTGCCGGCATCCCTTACGCTGGCTTTAAAGAAACCGCGCTTCAAGTCACAAAGTCGATTGCTCAGGGTATTTTCTCCCCGGACTGGGATTATGTCTATTTGCCGGATGGGGAGGATCTGCTTAGGGGATTACTGGTTACTCTAGAAATATCGATTCTAGGCACCGTCATCTCGACACTCATCTCGGTGCCGCTGGCCTTTCTGGCCTCAGTCAACATGAGTACGAAGAAGGCCATATCCGGTTCAGGAAAGATGCTGCTTAGCTTCATCCGCACCTTTCCTGAGATTGTGATGGCCATCCTATTCATTAAAGCCGTAGGCCCCGGCTCCTTCGCAGGCGTATTGGCGCTTGGCCTCCATTCTGTCGGGATGCTGGGGAAGTTGTTCTCCGATGAGGTGGAGCAGATTGACAAAGGCCCGATTGAGGCCTTGACTGCCGCAGGAGCCAATCGCCTTCAGATTCTAATGTATGCTGTCCTGCCGCAGGTACTGCCCGGCTTCCTCTCGTATACACTGTATCGCTTCGAGATCAATGTTCGCTCCGCGACCATCCTCGGCGTAATCGGGGCAGGCGGTATCGGCACTCCGCTGATCTTTGCCTTAAGCACACGCGATTGGGACCGTGTCGGCATTATCCTGCTCGGCATCATTGTCATGATTACGATTATCGATATTCTATCGGGCGCCATTCGGAAGAAGCTTATCTAGGAGCCGTTCCTTTCTAAGTAAGAAATGCAAAGAAGTTCAAACCATCCTGTGCAAGATGATTGAGAGTTCGCTAGTTTCCGAATCAACTGAAAGAACCGCCATAGGTCTCCATCCTAGGCGGTTCTTTTTCTTTCTATGAATGATCATCATTCGAACATACAACTAGACGCTGAACAGAGTCTCATACTAGCCTAATGTCATCCAACTGCTTATATCCTCTTATTCTACTATTGTTATGACAAGATAGAAGCTTATTGCTGTTATTCGGATAGAATAGCTGCCGAGATTGCCCTCGACAGCTTCCTTCCTGCTAGTTCACCTGTATCTTCAGGACTTCACTTGTCGTGATACCCGCTGCATTTACGAGCTCCACATAATATTCATAGCTGCCCTTCTCTCGTCCAGTCAGCTCGAAGCTGGCTTGTTGAGAGCTTGGCGTATTCTCTTTCAGCCCCTTTGTATCGATGAGCTTGCCATTCTCATAAAGACGCACTTCGCTGCCATTCGTCCCCCACCACATATTCATCGTAATCGTATACACGCCGTCCCCATCCCAATTATTATGGGCCAGCACCGGTTTGCTTGGCGCTGCATCTTTTACGACAAGGGTCAAAGGCTCAGAAGCAGTCTTGCCTTTTGCATTAATCAGCTCAGCGGTATAGACGTAAGTCCCGTTCGGCTTGCCTTGAATATCAACTTTCGCCGTCTGCGCGGCTGGCGTCGCATCCGTTAACTGACTGCTGTGAATTTCAACTCCATTTTCATACAGCTTGAAGATCGTCCCATTATTCCCCCACCACATGTTCATCGTGAGGGTATAGCTGCCGCCTGAGAGTCCCGAATGTCCACTGTTGCTGGACAACACAGGCTTGCCAGGAGCCCCTTTGGCAATAGAATCGGCTGCAACGTTGAACTTAACTGTCTGCTCCGTCACGTGGCCTGCCGCATCTTTTACCTGATAGCTTAGAACATGCTCGCCTACACCTAGCTCACTAGCCACAATGGTCGCTCCATTCGCGATGCTCTGTCCATTGAGCCACAGCTGCTCGGATACCACACCAGATCCCGCATCTGAACTCACGAGCTGTAGCTGTACGCGATCAGACAGCTGAAGGTCCTGAATCGGCTTGCCTGAGGCTGTCAGCGCGGCGCTTGGAGCCGTTGTATCAAGCTTAATCTCCAACGTTTTTGCTTCTTCGATATTGCCTGCCGCGTCTTTAGAAAAATACCGGAGGAGGGACACGCCCTCCTCCTTAATCGTTACTGGTCCGGTATATACAGCTTCCTCGCCTTGATTCCGTGAATAGTACGTCGTCGTGCCTTCCCGATTGTCAGCAACTTCAAAGTTCACCGTTACCGCTTGGTCGAACCAGCCACTTGCTGTTGGAGAAGGGGTTAGCGTTGCGGTCGTCGTTGGTGCAGACGTATCTTGAACCAGCGCAAAGTCCTGCAAACTTCTTGGCTTAAGCTGGTAGGTTCCTTTAAATACAGATGCTGCTCCCTTTACATGAATGATCTGACCATTCTGATACGGGAAGGAAGTTAAGTCTACACCCGTACGCACATCTACGCGCACTCGTGTGCTTTGCGTCCCTTTAACAGCATCAAATTCAAATGAACCTGCAGGCGCTGCGCTGACGATGTTCTGAATGGTCACTTGAGTGAGCTCGACCAACTGCCCTTGATTGCTTGCATCCACAGTATCTGCTGTTGCTGCCTGCGGGATCGGAGCTGTGCCTGTCTTTTCAATAGATACGATATCCGCTACTTCAAGCTCGCTATTATATACCGTGAGAGGAGCGGTGATCTTCACCGCATCCCCTTCGTGGAATCCGCTCTGTGTCTGGAACACATAGATGCCGCCAGTCTCATCCTGAAGATAGAATCCTTGTGCACCGTATATTCCCGGTTCCGTAGTAATGACGCCTTCAACCGTAACCAAGGTTCCCTCAGCTTTCGTACGCGCTTCAGCAATCGTTATCTTCGCTGGGTTCGGATTCGGAAGCCCCGGCAGCGGCTCGGCAGGCACGTTATTGATCGTAACGCTAGTCGTCAGAATATTGCTGTTGCTGCCGTTTACATTCTGCCTAAGCCTTAAGCTAGCCGCTCCTGTTGTGCCAGGCTTCATGCGTACCGTCAAGTCCTTGTACGCGATGCCTTGAGCGTTCGAAGTTACACTGAATGGAGTGCTGTAGCCATAGGCTGTCGGCCAGGTTCCGCCGTCATTTTGAATCTTCGCAACCTGCGTTCCGCCCGTAATGTAGATCCCTGCATTCAGTCCGGATATCGTCGTATTTGGAGGCAGATTCTGAACGAGAACTCGAATCTGAAAGTCCTCTGCGTTAGGAAGTACGGACTGATGAACAAAGCTGTAGGAAGGGTTTGTAACTACCGTAGAGCTGCCGTAGGATCCTGGCTTGAAGGTTGAAGCATCCCACCACTTATACCCGGCTGCCGGTTGAGACCATGGCTCTTGCTGAGGTTCTGTAGAAGCTTGCGGGGACTCCATCGGAAGAAGAGCTGTTTGCTGATCCAACTGCAAGCCTTGCACTTGCGATAAAGAGGTATAGCTTTCTGGCTCAGACAGCCAATTCATGAGGTTCACCAGAAGCACATCATCATCTTGTTCCTTGAATCCGTCGTAGGTCGTTTTGCGAGTGCCTGTTTCCTCACGCAAATATTTAGGCGTAGCATCCTCAACAGGCGAGGAGTCACCGATAAAAGCCGCCTTGCCTGCACCAACCTTGGATACGGCAACGTAAGGGCCTTCTGCGATGCCTCCGCCGTTATATACGCCTTGATCAACGGCGTTCGGCCACGCTGCATTCGTGCTCGGCACATACACAATGCCCTTAGCCTTCGTCGGGTCAATAATTGCAAGCGTGGATCCGGCATGCATGGCGACCGAGGATACGCCTGTCGTGATGCCAAAGGCTTGATTAGGTGCCACGATCTGATTCGCGTTCACATCCCCAAGCGCATTGTAGCGGAAGCGTACACCGAAGTTGTCAGCAAGCCAATCCGAGCTTACTACACCCTGCATCGCTGGTGAGCTCTTCTCCTCTGCGCTCATGCCTTTGGTCGGATCCTCCCAAGCACCGCGGCGATAGCCGTTCATCGACTCTGATCCGTCCCAGCGGTTCTTATTGCGGTCTGCATTATAATGATCACCAATGAAGAAGATGCTGCCGCCATTCTCTACATACTGCTCCATTGCGGCTTGTTCAGTTTGCTTAAAGGGAATATTCGGCTCTGCCAATACGAACACATCATAATCCTGCAAATCCGAGTACACAATTGGCCCTGCCTTGCGAAGCTCCTTCACATAGTAGCCATCATTTGCAAGTGCAACCGCGAAGTCTGAAAAGCCTCCATCAATTACCCAGTCGGCTGCACCAGCTGTCTGTCCATGACTGTTGTCGAACAAAACCTTTTTGCCCGCATTCTCATTTACAACCGTCGGGTTGAGATAAGGGGCCGGATCCTGAGGGCCTTCTGCATAGGCCTGCTGCCAGCTGCTTGTCAATCCAGCATACAGTGGCAGTGCGAGAGCAAGAACCATTGTGAGTTTGAGCCAATTCAACTTGAACCTTGTAAGCTTCATCATCAGACTCCTCCCAGTTATGAACAACGTTTGATTACACTCTTATTCTACTAGGCCAACCCCTTATTTTATGATGTTGTTTTTGTAAATATTGGAATGGATTCCAGCGTGAATATTCCTCTTGCTTTAGCTCACACTAAAAGTCTGCTTTACGGTTATTTCCATAAAAGGAACCCTATTAGAAGCTCTGTTAATGAACATCGACCATGATGTGATGAGATCAGAACATACATCAAGGCAAAGCAATCTCATTCTGTTATGTAGAAATGGAGGCTGCCATGATAGGCAATAAACTTGCTGTTGTCCTTACCATTCTGCTGTTGTCCTTACCTTCTCTGCTGGCGCCATACTGCTCCTCTTCTGCCATCATTCTTCCATCGGTAAGAATGATAAGCACTGAGGGAGTCCCTGAGAATACGCCTAGAAAGCAAGCTCCGCTTGGGAAAGAGCGTCAACATACGAAGTCTTCACCTCCCATGGAAGCGATGCACAGCGGGAAGCTTCATCTAACAATAGCCCATACGAATGATATTCACGGGCACCTCGTTGAGAAGAAAAACAATCAGGAACTGGGATATGCCAAGCTGGCATCAATAATAAGGCAAATGCGGCATGATAATCCGAATACGCTGCTCGTAGATGCAGGCGACCTGTTTCAAGGTACGATCTATTCCAATGTATCCAATGGAGAATGCATCCCTCCGCTTATAAACGAGCTTTCCTATAAGCTCTCTGTGGCGGGCAATCATGAGTTCGACTATGGGGTAGCACAGCTGATGAAGCTGCGTTCCCAGCTTCACTTCCCTCTTTTAAGTGCCAATATTGTTCGGAAGGATGGTTCACTGCTGCTTGAGCCATACACGATCGTTCACGTCGAAGGATATTCCTTTGCGTTTTTAGGGCTTACGGCCCCAGAAACCTCTATCCTAGCTCATCCCGATCGAATACAGAATCTAACCTTCTTAGATCCTCTTGCCGCCGCCGAGATGTGGGTACCGAAGCTGAAGCGGCTTGCAGATGAGGTTATTCTTGTCTCCCATTGCGGAATTGACAGGGATCGAGAGCTTGCCAGACATATCAAGGGAGTTCCTTTAATCATTGGAGGCCACTCACATACGAAGCTTGTAAAGCCAGAAGTGATCGAAGGCGTAATGATCGTACAGGATGGAGAATACGGCCAGACGCTCGGCAAAGTCGATCTTTATTATGACAAGGGCAAGCTCGTGCAGCTTGGGGCAAAGCTCATTCCTTATTCCGATACGCCCTCGCCCGATCCTGAGATGCTAAAGCAAATTGAGCATTTGCAAGCTAAAACCGAGCTATCACTGAATGATTCTATAGCCACCACCCATACGAAGTTGGACGGTGAGCGAAATCGCATCCGATCAGAAGAAACGAATCTCGGCAATTTGATTACCGATGCGATGCTCGAGCGAATACGCGCCGTACCAGAGAACAAAGCAGACGCGGCATTGTTGAATGGCGGCAGCATTCGCAGCAGCATCCCCGTTGGCGTAATCTCAAAGCGTGAGCTGTATGAGGCGATTCCCTTCACGAATCAACTAACGATTGTCGAACTTACAGGTGCGGAACTTCGTGCGGTGCTGGAATCCGGCATGAGTGAGGTTGAAAAAGGAGCTGGGCGTTTCCCTCAAATGAGCGGCATGTCCTGTCGTCTGGACCCTGCCAAGCCGCCAGGACATCGAGTGTCTCAGATCCGCATTCAAGGAGAGGATTTAACAGATGCAAAGCGATACCGAATCGTGATCAATGACTATATGGCAGCAGGAGGAGACGGCTATTCTCTTTTCAGAAGCAAAAAACAGCTATCCACTGGGATTACGCTGTATGAAGCGGTTGAGCAATACCTGAAAAGGATAAAGCAGATTACATATCAGAAAGACGGTCGGATTGTAAAAGTTTCCTAGTATGACAAAAAGGTGCCCGCACCGTTCAGACGAACGATGGGCACCTTCTTATTTCGATCGAAGCGGAATAGAGAACTATCTCTCTATTTCTTCCGCCTCGTTTTATGCATCTATCCAATTACAGCCTTCGTATCCGACTGCTCATGCGCTTCAGACAGCTTCTTCAGGTCGCTCACCCGCTCGTCCAAGCGATCATAGCCTTGTACGAGAGCGGAGATCTGGCCATCCTGGTGCTCCATGCTTGCCATGACCTCTTCAACAGCAGCCATATGCTGCTCCGTGCTTGAGGCAATGGATACCATTCCTTGAGCGACTGTGCCGTACTGCTTCTCAAGATCAGCTACTGCCACTCGCATCAGATCCGCCTGCTCATTAACCTGATTCGTATTGCCTGAGATCTGCTTCACGATATGCTCAACAGCCTGTGTAGCCGACACGCCGGATACAACTGCCTCATCTCCAAGCTCAACCACATGCGCCGCATTGTTGATTTGACTTTGGATCGTTGCCAGGATGTTCGAGATCTCCTCCGTGGATTGCTGGGTATGATCCGCAAGCTTGCGCACCTCGCTTGCCACAACAGCAAATCCTGCCCCGTGCTCCCCTGCTCTAGCCGCTTCAATTGCAGCATTCAGGGAAAGCAAATTCGTCTGTGCCGATATCTCGCTAATTGTCTGTACGATGCTGCCGACTTGGTCAGTCTGGGCATTAAGCACATTCATCAAGCGCACGGTCTCGCCAACCATCTTCTGCACGCGATCCATCTGCTCGACCAGCGTTGCAATCTCATCATTTCCTTGCAATGCAAGCTTCGTTGTCTCCGTTGCGACCACATCAAGCTGCTCCGTGCTCTGCACAACTTCGCCAAGAGACTGTTCCACCGCTTGCACTGACACTCGGATCGCTTGAAGCTCATTTGTTTCTTTTTCAATCGAGCTTGAGATCTCGGCAAAGGTTTGCGTAACCTCCTTCGAGATGCTGCTCGTTGTAACTACTCGCTCTTTTTGTTCAAGACTGAAATCATTCAGCATGGCAACAGAGCTTGTAATCTCAGCAAGGAGCTTCTCGGATTGCTCGTTGGCCTTCATCACCGCAGCCGTATTCTCAAGCACTTGACGCTGCAAGCGTTCACTGAAGATCGTTGCGGAGCACAGTGTAATCGCAGCAAGGATAATATAGAGCAGCAAATAGATAAGGGGCTCCTTAACAAATACGGCTTCATGCAGCTTCGGGTCATAGAAGGCGTAAATTGTTAATGCAAAGCTGAGGATCGCTGTAAATAACACCGGACGATAATTGGAATACAGCGTCATCATGCCCATATTTACATAAACGAGCAAATAGGTGCTGAACAAAGGATTCGGGTCCGATACCATAAGCATGAGAATAAGGCCTGTAATGATCACGGGCACCAAGTACATGATATACTGTACCGCAATCTTCTTGTACGTTAAAAACGTAGCGACGCCACAGCTCAGCGAACCAGCTGCAATGAGAATGATCAGCATCGTGCTTGTTGCACCAGCCATCAGATTGGTGACAACGCCAAGACCAATCGAAGCCCATAGAATTTTGACAAACAATCGATTTCTCTGGTCTAAAATATGTTGATCGCTCAACGACATAACCCGCTTTCTCTTATAAAGTTTTCACTTACAACGATGATTCCAGCAATGCCTCTTGTGTAGTTGGGAGCACCCAGGGATACTCATGTTTATTGCGCCGAATGCGACCTACGTCGATAATCGTCGGAACAACGTCATCCCCTTTGTACGGCGTTCGACCTCCGATCTTTCGCATCGGTACTTTAAAGGATATTCGAAGTGCGCGTGCAAACACGGGTTCCAGCAGGCACACATAATAATCCAACAAATGCCGATCCGCATAATATACCATAGCGGACAAGAGCCTCGAGATATTGTTTCCACGATGCTTAGGCAGCAGGGCTACCTTGTCCACTTCAGCTACCTTTTCAATCGATGAGATAAGTTCTTGCTGCAGATGAAACGTCGCGACCTCGCGCAGCTCCACCTTATCTGGTTGATAGGGCTTCACTTCAAAAGTACCGATAAACTCGTCATGCTCATTGGAGACTAACAGCTTGTCCATTACTTCGTTCTCAACTTCCAGCTCGAACCCCTTTTCCTTCCAAACCTCACTCCAGATTCGGTTATAATGGGCAAGCTGAGCCGTGCTGCTGACTACCGTATACATTCGATGATCCCTCCATACATGCTAACTCTCTATATGTATATTTGTATATGTTCATATACAATTTTACGGCATGCAACACAAGCCTGTTTCTACCTTTTTACAAATTTAGTTCTCAAGTCCTACTATTTTACTTTTTTCACACCAGCAAGCTGCCACACAACAAGATCTCCCCCTCATGCTGAATGGCTCGAATCGTGGGATGAAAGCAGTTCTTTAGCAGAACTATTTCTTCATTTATATCGCCCTTACAGCGCTTAAACTTTAGATTGAAAACAAAAAAATCTGCTTGGGAACACGCCCCTAAGCAGATTTATCCATTCGCCCTTTAGCCCTAGACCAATCGAATCCATAATCGAGCAGCGTATGGGAATCGGTCCATACTTCTGTCTCGGTCGAATGCAGCACGACCGCAATCACCATCTGCCCCTGCCGCTCAGCAGAAGATACAAGGCAGTAGCCTGCTTGATCAGTGAAACCTGTCTTTATGCCAATTGCTCCATCGTAGTAATAGCCGCTGTCCTCTTGAAGCAGCTTATTGCGATTCACCACTGTCATCGCATGGACTCTATCCGGTGAAGACTCGCTAAGCGCAGCTCGCTTCTCCATCACAATCTCTCGAAAGCCTTCATGCTGCATCGCTTCATAAGCAAGCGCAGCGAGATCATGCGCCGTGCTGTAATGATTCGGATCATGCATGCCATGCGGATTCGTAAAATGCGTCCGCTCCATGCCAAGCTGCTTGGCCTTCTTGTTCATCATGACAACAAATGCTTGATAGGCTTCGCCTCTTGTAGCACCTGCCTGCGCATGCTGCATGCCGACCTGTACCGCGATCGTGCGCGCTGCGTCATTTCCGGAAGGAAGCATCATCGCCTTGATGAGCTCCTCCCAAGTTAGCAGCTGTCCCTCCACGAGGCCCGCCTTGCTCTCTACTGCCGCGGTCCACTCTACCTCCGAACCGACTCTAACGAGCGTCTCCGAAGGCATCGCATCTAAGGCGATGAGCGCTGTCATAATCTTGGTCGTGCTCGCCATCGGCAGTTTATCCTGGTCATTTTTATAGAAAATGGTCTCGCCTGTCTCACCGTCCATAACAACGGCTGCCTTTGCCTCAATCTCTGCTCCTGCAAAAGCATGGTCATTCGAATCAAGATGTAGACGGTCGAGTGCAATGGCGTAAATCGTCTTCAATGGAAAGTCCATCGCATGCATGATCCAGAGAATACCGCAGCTGATCAGCATGACGCCCAGCAGAAGTCGTACTTTGCTCCGAGCGCGTCGTTTCTGTGGTATGGCGTTTGTTGATGCTGTATGTTGAATGGTTGAACTTTTATTGCTCACGATTCTCACCTATCCCTCAGTTCCTTTGTTATTCACTAGTCTAGACGGATAGGTTTAACGATTTCTTGCGAAATTCTTAAGAAATTATGATGTTTGCCAAAGAATGACGACAAATGTGGTCCTTACCGCATCGCGGTCGACTTCTATGCTTCTGCCATACCGTCCATTGCGAGTTGCCCAAGCACAGAATGGATACCCGTTAGCGAATGGGAAACGTGAACTTTTCATTCAAAATTAGGAAAATATTTTTTCGTTTTTTCAACTTTACATTTGTCAAATATGTAAGCCTACCTTATACTCAGAGTATACCAATCTTATGGGAGAGAATTCCGGATGTCCAAAAGAATAACCCAACAGCACATAGCAGACGCCCTGCAGCTATCGCGCAATACGGTATCCAAGGCGCTGAATAATGAAGAGGGTCTTAAAGAAGACACTCGCGTGCGAATTGTGAAGCAAGCGATTCAGATGGGATATACCAAGTTCCCGCCTGGACTTCTAGAGTCGATCTCGAAGCTGACCGAACATTCAGAGCCAGCAGTCGATTCGAGCAAGAGCAAGCTGATCGCCTTATTGTCCCATTCTGACTATATGGGCAATTATTACTGGTCTCAATTTTTAAGCGGATTAAATTCCTCGTTGAAAGAGGCTGGCTACACGGTAGCCATGGCAATCGTCGATCTGGAGGAGGAGAATGAGCTTCGACTGCCGCCGCTATTTTCGATGCAGCGCCCAGCAGGATTGATTACGATTGGCTCCTTCCTTCAAACCTATTATGAACATCTACAGCAAACCGGCATTCCAGCACTATTCGTAGATACGTATGCCACATTCAATATGAATGATCTGCATACAGACATTCTTACGATGAACAACAGCGACAGCGTGTACCAAATGACAAGGTCCATTCTTGCAAACGGATACACCAGCGTCGGCTTTGTTGGTGACATCGGTTCCTGCCTAAGCTATTGGGAACGCTGGACAGGCTTCTGCCGCGCTCTGGAACAAGCAAAAATCCCTATGAATCATGGTCTGAATATTACGAACACATTACCGAGACACTATTACTACCGAGAACAGCTGAGAGATGCGCTTCAAAAGAGCAAGGAACGGCCGGAGGTATACATTTGCGCAAATGATGCCGTGGCCATCGAGCTTATTCACCTGCTTAGAGAGGAAGGCAAGCGTGTTCCAGAGGACATCGTTGTGACGGGCTTCGATAACAGCGGAGAGCTTTCCCTGCTCCAGCCGTCCATGCCGACTGTTGACGTGCCAAAGCGCGAGATGGGAATACGTGCGGGAGAATTGCTGAAGTGGCGCATCGACCATCCGGACCGTCCTCGAGAGTTTGTGCGTGTAGCTACACGTGTAATTGGATTAAATAACCTAATGTAATATTATTTAATCTACAATTGCACAAATTTTACGAATTAAATGCACACTATGTTATTGACATAGCGTGCATTTTATTTTACATTTAGACTATCAAGAAAACGCATTCACGAACGCGCTTCAGATTCAATCTCAAAGTTAGCGTTCTCATCAAAGACTATACTTTAACGTAAAGTGAGGTACTTGTTCATGAGCAAACTTAACATTGTTGGACCAAGCCTTCCAAATATCCCTTGGGAAGAACGCCCAGAAGGTCATCGCGACGTATTGTGGCGCTATACGCAAAACCCTGTTATTCCACGCGACTTGCTTCCGAACTCTAACAGTATCTTCAACAGTGCTGTTGTGCCATTCGAAGGCGGATTCGCTGGCGTATTCCGCTGCGACGATCGCAACCGCTACATGAGACTTCACACTGGTTTCAGTAAAGACGGCTTGACTTGGGAAATCAACGAAGAACCAATCAAGTTCGAGTGTGACGATCCTGAGATCGGTAACTTTATCGAAGGCTATGACCCACGCGTATGCTGGATCGAAGATCGTTTCTATGTAACATGGTGTAACATCTACCACGGCCCAACAATCGGCGTGGCTTATACGTATGACTTCAAAACCTACCATCAATTAGAAAATGCATTCTTGCCATATAACCGTAACGGCGTTATGTTCCCACGTAAGATTAACGGTAACTATGCAATGCTTAGCCGTCCATCTGACACAGGACATACTCCATTCGGAGATATCTTCTACAGCGAAAGCCCAGATATGGAATACTGGGGACGTCACCGCCATGTAATGGGTACACTCGGCGGATGGCAAAGCAAGAAAGTCGGCGCTGGCCCGATTCCGATCGAAACAAGCGAAGGCTGGTTGATGATCTATCACGGCGTATTGAACTCCTGCAACGGCTACGTATATGCATTCGGCGCTGCTCTTCTTGATTTGGAACAGCCTTGGAAAGTATTGTACCGCAGTGAGCCATACTTGCTTCAACCTTCCACTTACTATGAGTGCGTAGGCGACGTTCCAAACGTAGCATTCCCATGTGCATCTCTTGTTGACGCTGACACTGGCCGCATCGCGATCTACTACGGTGCTGCTGACACGGTAACAGCTGTTGCATTCGGATATGTTGACGAAATTGTGGAATTTGTCAAAAACAATTCCCGCGTTAAGTAAAAAAACGGGTGTTTATGAATTGGATTATCTGCGCAAAACGCAGTATAATGTAATTATGAATTACAAAGATGCATTGAACCCATGAAAAATGCCTTCTTTGTAACCCCCCATGCCCCTTATGTCCATTGCCCGTGGATATAAGGGGCTTTAACTTTGTCAGGGGTGGATTTTTCGACTTAATCCAAGCGACATTCAACCTCTGTAAACCTCAAAATATGCTCCATGAGCATGCAAAAAAGCCGCCCTCCTCCACAGCCTAAGCTGCTTCAAAAAGCGACCTTTATCTATCGTGCAAATGTAAACTTATTTTTTAAATATTCCAAACGGCTTGCCAATTGGCAGAAATGCACGGCCGAAGTGTGCATTTAATACGGATGCTGCTGAGCCGTAAAAGCTAACAATCGCGATTCCGAACTCGGATACGGCAGCCACCTTGTGCATGACATGTGAAGCAATGCCGAAGGAGTCGAAGCTTAAGCCTAAGAACAAGAAATCGATGAGCACGAAAATAATGAACAAGACCTTATTTGTTTCCATCGCACCAATGGTCATGAACAAAGTAAAGATCAGATAGCCGACAAAAGCGACGCCAAGCTGGTGCGTATCTGCACCCTGCATCATGGACTCACCGAAGATGCCGTGCTGAATCATCCAGGAGGTTCCGACTGCAAACCAGAAAAACGCATAGCCGCCAAAGGCCGTTGTACCAAATGTGTTGCCTTTCTTTGCATCATGAATGCAAGCAAACAGTTGGGCAAAGGCACCGAGGAAGATCGCCCATGGAATGATAAATGAGGTTCCATCCGTCCAACCAAGCTTCTGCGTGGAGGCGACGAGCGTCACCATGGCAAGACCGAACAGCCCAATCGCACTAGGATCTGCTGTCGCAATTTTAACCTGCCGTTGTTCCGTATTCATGTTGTAATATGCTCCCCTTTAGTTGTAATATCTACCTTTTGCACATGGTTCTTGTTTGTAAGAGGCCAATAAGATACAATCTCAATCATTCGGCTGTACAAACACACAACGAGGCTTATTCTACCATGATTAAAGGTTAGGAAGCACCCAAAGATTCATATGTAATTTATGGAAGTTAGCTATATGAATAACTCCCTTTCCTTAGGAACATATAACGTTGATTCAACACCTCATAACAGAGACGTCCTTCTAATCACCTGTACGTCATATCCATTCAAAATCTATTAGCAAAATAGGGTGGCCCGTTCCTGCTCATAAGAAGATTTTATTAAAAATCTTGAAATGGGAGCGACCATTGTTAAATGTCAGGTGTTATCTATATAACTGCAAAGATCTTGAAACTTTGAGATTGTTTTTTTACAAAAAGAAAAGAAGCCCCTTCCAAGAGACACTTCTGCTAGCAGAAATCCTTGTACAAGAGCTTCTTCATAATCTAATAAGACTTATTCATATATTTACGTCCTTACCTCATTCAAGCGCTGCAGCTCCTATTCTAATCCAGAGACTGTGCCATCCTCATGAAGCTTAATTCGCAGTGCAGCCGGTTCCTTCGGCAAGCCTGGCATTGTCATAATTGCACCGGTCTCCACGACAACAAAGCCTGCCCCTGCCGAAATTCGAACATCTGAGATATCCATCACAAAGTCTGTTGGCGCTCCCAGAAGCTTTGGATTGTCCGAGAAGGAGTATGGCGTCTTCGCCATGCAGACAGGAAGCTCATGACCGAATTGCTCCTCGATGCGGCTTAGCGCCCGTGAAGCCTTCGGCGTAAAGCGAATATCGGCGCCGCGATAAATTTCGCGAACAACAATTTTAATTTTTTCACGAAGTGGAGTATGATCAGGATAGAGCAAGCGGAACTCTTCGCCTGCGCGTGAAGCCGCTGCAGCTATTGCAACTGTCTTTGCCAGCGCTTCTGCGCCTTCTCCGCCCTTCGCCCAGGCTTCAGACAGAGCCACTTCACACGACATCTCTCGGCAGAAGGTGACGACCTCAGCGAGCTCTGCCTCCGAATCTGTG
This sequence comes from Paenibacillus sp. 1001270B_150601_E10, assembly GCF_015558675.1. Classification (GTDB taxonomy): domain Bacteria; phylum Bacillota; class Bacilli; order Paenibacillales; family Paenibacillaceae; genus Paenibacillus_B. Next base: position 154,395 of record NZ_JADMOL010000005.1, read on the forward strand.
GCGAAGCGGTTAACGGCAACTACGATCGGAAGACCATACTTACGCATATTTTCGATATGACGCTTCAGATTCAGAAGTCCTTCTCGAAGTGCATCCAGATTCTGCGCGGCAAGCTCATCCTTTTTCACACCGCCGTTGTATTTAAGCGCCTTAACCGTCGCTACAAGCACAACAGCAGAAGGAATGAGGCCTGTCTGTCGGCACTTGATATCAAGGAACTTCTCTGCTCCAAGATCCGCACCGAATCCAGCTTCCGTCACCACATAATCAGCAAGCTTAAGACCATAGCGTGTTGCCCGAACACTGGAGCATCCATGTGCAATATTAGCAAATGGTCCGCCATGAATCAGGACAGGATTGCCTTCTATTGTCTGCACCAGATTCGGTTTAATGGCATGACGAAGCAGCACGCTCATCGCCTCCGTTGCACCGATATGGTTGACCGTTACCGGTTCGCCAGCTTGATTATACGCAACGACCATGCGACCAAGGCGCTTTATAAGATCCTGCAAATCCTCAGCCAAACACAATACCGCCATCACTTCCGATGCGGTTGTAATCATATATCCATCTTCACGAACGACTCCATTGCCTTCTCCAAGACCAATCACGATTCGCCGCAGCGGTCGATCGTTCATATCGACGACACGCTTCCATACGATACGATTCACGTCAATTTGCAGCGCATTGCCCTGCATAAGATGATTATCAAGCATTGCAGCAGCCAGATTGTGAGCCGAGGTTACCGCATGAATATCGCCTGTGAAATGAAGATTAATATCCTCCGCAGGCACGATCTGTGCACAGCCACTCCCTGTAGCGCCGCCCTTCATGCCCATGCATGGTCCAAGGGAAGGCTCCCTTAATGCTGCGACTGCCTTATGACCGATGCGATTGAGGCCTTGCGTTAGACCGATCGTGGTCAGCGTCTTGCCTTCTCCTGCTGGAGTTGGGTTCATTGCAGTTACGAGAATGAGCTTGCCGTTTGGTCTGGATGATACTTCTTCCCATAGACCTTCGCTAAGCTTAGCCGCGTACTTTCCATAAGGCTCAAGATGGTCAGCATTGATTCCGAGCTGATCTGCAATATTCAAGATGGATTGCATGAAAGTTCTCACCTGCTGTTCTATAGTTTTGTTTTTATTATACTATGAATACGACTTCTGCGTCATAATGGTAAAATTTCAAACAAAATACTATCATTTTTAGTTATTTATTATGTTAATGTTCGGAATTCGTTATCTTTTCTTGAACAGAACGGATTTTTTGAGCAGAAGAAGACGGCTTGTCTCTTCGATCGTCAATCTTGACGCTTGTCGATACGCGAAGAGCACCGCTATGAAAAGGCGTCTCGTGAAGCAGCAGAATCACTTCGAACAAACGATCAAGCGGACCTTCAATAATTGTACTCATCGAGGTCAGCTCATACCGGATTCCTTCCTGCTTCGATAAGACGTCCTGAAGCTCGGCTACATAAGCGCTTAAGCTCGTTGTTGCGGTTCCAATGGGAATGATCGTAACTTCTGCAATCGCCATTTGCAACTCATCCTTCCTTGTTGTCGTTTACTATATAGGGATCGTTGACACTAATCTTATAGTACTATATAGTTCTAAATATATCATGTAACATTTCCCAACAAACCCCAAAATTTTTCAATTTTCAATGTCATAATGATGTTACATTCCACGAATTCACTCTATGCAACCACCATTCATTCCTGATGTTATTCCCTATTACTATCAATCACAAAGGAGTATCAGTATGCAAACGGTGTTTATTACAGGAGGTACAGGAGTTCTTGGCTCTGCAATCATGAAGCGCTTACTTGCACAACCGATCCGCATCCTTGCATTGACCAGATCCGCTTCCCGCCTTCAGCATACGCGATTACGCATTAGTGAATACAACCCAGAGCTTCAGCAGCTTTGCCAAGATCGTATCCATGGTCTGCAGGGGGACCTTGCCAAGCCTAATCTTGGGCTATCTAACGAGGATCTGGACAAACTGTCTTCTGTATCCGTTATCATTCATATCGGTGGACCGATGAATCTACATATAAGTGAAGAGCAAGCAGAATCTCTCCTTCTTCGAGGAACGCATCATCTTCTTACGCTCATCAAGGACTTGAAAGCACAAGGGAGTCTGATGCATGTCATCCATATTGGCGGCTATAAATCCCCCTATATGGAGGATAGGCCATGGGATAAAGAACTGGCCCTTCAGGCTAACCTTCCCTATGACAGGGCCAAGTTACTCGCCGAACGGGAGATGAGGCTTGCATGCCAAGCGCTTCAGCTCCCGTTATCAGTCGTTCATCCGGGTGTCCTGATAGGAGACACCCGGACCGGCGCAACCGAACAGCTCCACGGCTTCGGGCTGTTCGTAGACGCCGTTCGCCGGAGCCTGCTCCGCCTTGTGCCAGGCTCCGGCGAAGGATGGCTGCCGCTGGTCGCGGTGGATACCGCGGCGGCCTATATTGGAGCGCTCGCCGCATTAGAGGCGCCGCGCTCCGATACCTACCCGCTGCTTGACCATGATCGTGTCAAGCAGCGGGGAAGCGTGCTCGCGAGGCGTATCGCGCGCGAGCTGTATGCGTCGGCACGGGTTATACCGGTGCCGAACGCATGGGTGAAGCGGCTGCAGGCCACGCCGCTTCACCGCCTGGCTGCTGTTCCCTGCGAAGCGGAACAGCTGTACCTGTACGGCGAGGTCGATATGACATCGACCTTGCGGCTGCAGAAGGAGCATCATCTGCCTGAGCTTGATGTAAGCTCAATCCTTTCTGCCGTAATAGCCGATCTCGATTATCGGACGGTCCATAACGATCAAAGCAATCTGGACCCGATATCTCCGCCTGAAATTGGGAGTTTAAGCCGGCCTCAGGGGATACAGCCTCTGCTCATTCAGCCTTCCAGCTCCAAGCCCTCGATCATCACGAGCGGCTACAAGCGGCAGGACATGCCCGTGACGAGAGGGAAGAGAGGCAATTTAGCAACGTGGGAAATAGAAGGCAATAAGGACATGCCGACTCTGGTATTCTTACACGGCGTGATCAGCAGCGGGGATCTCATGCTCCCTTTAGCGTCTCATTTACAAGGAATTCCGATGTGGTTTATCGATCTACCCGGCTTTGGACGTTCTCCTACTCACCACCACCCCTCCCATGAAGAAGGGACGGTGTTTGAGGTGATGCAGGCGATCAAGGAATCCCCGCGTCCCGTCGTGCTGGCGGGCCACTCTTGGGGAGGAACAGTTGCATACCGCATGATGGAGCAGTATCCGGAGCTCATTCATCATCTGCTGCTCATCCATCCTGTTCTGCACGTTCAGGATCGAATGCTTAGCTTCGAGTTCATTAACGATATGGGACTTCGGACATATACGCCGAACCAGCTCGCTAGAATGCTTGTCAATAAATACTGCTACAATAGTGAAGATGAGGTGCCTCATCACCTTACCACCTTTATTGTAAAGGAGCTGCGTTCGCCTCGAATCCGCAAAGCCTCTGCCAAAAGCATGGCTATGCTTTCGACGCCCTCTACCTTCAAAAAGAAAAAGGGCTGCAAAAAAGACTATGATTACAGCAATCGAATCTCCGTGCTTTGGGGATTTCAGGACATGATGTTCAAGCTGCCGGAGGATATCCTGCCCCACCATATCTCGCGCATGCCCTATGGACATCTGCTTCCCGTCTCCCATCCCGAAGAAACAGCGGAGTGGATCAGAGCGAGATTCACCCTGTATTGTTAGCTCATCTATCCAATAACAAGCTGTTCACAAGGAAGACTTCTTCCAACGTGAGCAGCTTGTTTATGCATGGGTCAAAGGCACAATCAAATCTTTGCATGAGGCCTCTTACCCCCATAATTAGACCTAAGTACGGATTGACAGTTTATGCCACAATGCGTACATTCATTATATGAGAAATGTGAGATTATCCAATCGAGACGTCGTGTTAGAAACGGCGACAGAGCTGTTCTTGTCTGTTGGCTACCAAAATACGAGCATCGATGATATCGTCGCCGTCAGCAAAGTATCAAAGACAAACATCTACTATCATTTCAAAAGTAAGGAGGATATCCTGCTTCATGTCATGAAGCAAATGATTGACCACTACGAGAAGAAGTGCTCAACCGTCCTGTCCTGGCACCACATCCCGATCATGGCTAGAATCGAATTCGTGCTTCGAACCATCATCTATACACCCTGTGAATACAACTGCCAAGCAGGCTGTCCCTTTTTAACGCTGTATGCCCAGTCTCCTCCTAACAATACCACCATTGAAGAGCTTATTCAGGATTTCTTCACCCGAATGCAATCAACCCTTGAACTTCTTCTATTAGAAGGCATTCGCAAGCATGAGCTTCCTGCACAGATGCCTATTCCTGAGACAGCCGCACTCATTATCACCATGTGTGAAGGCGGATTGTTTATGAGCAAGATACACCATGATCCTTCTTACTTTGACCGCTTGTTCTACTCTCTTGATTGGCTAGTTAACCAAAGTAAAAGCGCTTCATTTTTCTGTAATGGAGCATCGAACGTATGAAGCGCTTACATCCATCCCCATATCCGCAGAGCCCTACATCCTTATTTATGCAAGGGCTCTTGCGCTAATCCTCCACACCTATACGGTAAAATACAATATGAATCGCTCTACTGAGCCTGCAGCTCGTTGATCTAAAGCGTTACAATCTGTAACGAGGCGATCTGCAACACGAGGCTAATCGATTAAGTAGAGCTCGGTCCTCCGCCGTTCGTCCGGTCCTTCTTCGGATCAATCACAATCGGCTGATATCCTTGAGGTCCCGTATTCGTAAACTTATGACCACAGCGGCTGCAGAACAGGGCTTCCTGGGCAACGTACGTGCCGCAAACACATAACTTATCCCCCTTCAACCGATGCATCTCCTGTTCAAGCTCGTCAATCTCCTCTTCCATCTTCGCAATGTCCCGGCACAGCTGAACCATCTTGTCCTGATGATCATCAACCGTGACAGACTTCTGCTTTCCAATACCAGAGCTTTCATATACCGTTTCACCAAGCTTAGTAAAATGCTGCTGCAGCTCTTTTTTCTTGACTTGAATCTGCGTATATAGCTTCGTAATCTCGACCGTATGCTGAGCTTTGCCCTTAACCTGGTGAAGACCTGATTTCATCTTGTCAAAAAAACTCATCGCAAAGCCTCCCTTCATTATTAGTATACGACATTGCAGCCAAACTCTTTCCCTTCATTTTCAATCACCCCCAAATCCTGATGAAGTGATTAAAGCAAGAGCTCCTCGGGTAATGTACGGCAAGGCGAATGGTTACGAGGTGGAAGTTCGAGGAATAGTACAACCTAAATTAAAATAATTATTGATTAGTAATTGTTATCGTGGTATCGTATGACGTGTAAATAATAATTATTATAAATACTATAAAAGAATAATTATAAATTAGGAGGCTGTTTATGACGACGAATCACAATCATCTTACGACGAATCAAGGTGCGCCAGTAGCCGACAATCAATCTTCCAAGACAGCTGGACAACGAGGACCTGTACTTCTAGAGGATTATCATCTGATAGAAAAGCTCGCCCATTTCGATCGTGAGCGAATCCCTGAGCGTGTCGTGCATGCTCGCGGAGCAGGTGCATTCGGCGTCTTCAAGCCTTATCAAAACATGGCGCCTTATACGAAGGCAGCCTTTTTACAGGATCCGAATAAAGAAACAAAAGTCTTTGTTCGCTTCTCCACCGTTATTCACGGCGGTACCTCTCCTGAGACTCTGCGTGACCCGCGCGGCTTTGCAGTGAAGTTCTACACGGAGGAAGGCAATTATGATATTGTCGGCAACAACCTGCCTGTGTTTTTCATTCGGGATGCGATAAAGTTCCCGGATATGGTGCATTCGCTAAAGCCTGCGCCAAGGACGAACATCCAGACCCCCGACCATTATTGGGACTTCATGTCGCTGTCCCCTGAGTCTACGCATATGCTGACATGGCTGTTCTCTGACTATGGCATTCCAGCCAACTATCGTGAGACAGACGGCTTTAGTGTTCATGCCTTCAAGTGGGTAAATCATGAAGGAAAGGTGACTTACGTGAAATACACGTGGAAATCGCTACAAGGCGTAAGAAATCTGACGGCTGAAGAAGCAGAAGCCATTCAAGCCAAAGATTTCAACCATGCAACCCGCGATTTGCATGATGCGATTGAAGCAGGCAACTTCCCAGAATGGGAGCTCTGCGTGCAGTTTATGGATGCAGAAGGCGATGCCCTATCCTTCGATCCACTTGATGCAACGAAGGTATGGCCTGAAGAGCAGTTCCCGCTTGTGAAAGTAGGACGCATGACGCTGAATCAGAACCCGAGCAATTACTTTGCCGAGGTTGAGCAATCTGCCTTTTCACCAAGCGCGCTTGTACCAGGCATTGAACCGTCTGAGGATAAACTGCTTCAAGGACGCCTATTCTCTTATCCAGATACGCAGCGTCATCGCTTAGGGACAAATTATTTGCAAATTCCAGTAAACTGCCCATTTGCCAAGGTTCACAATCATCAACAAGATGGCTTTATGAACGTCAATCAAGATTCCTCTCCGGTGAATTATGAACCGAACAGCCGAGAAGCTGACAAGAAGGAAGCGCCTCAGCATGCAGAGAGCGAAGCGCCGCTTATGGGCACAACCATGAGACGCAAGATTGAGAAAACCGATGATTTCAGCCAAGCCGGTGATCGTTACAGAGGCTTGTCGACTGGTGAACAGGATCGACTCGTTCTGAATCTTGTCCAGGATTTGAAGGAGACCCGCCCTGAAGTTCAGCTCCGTGCCGTATGCAACTTTTTCCGTGCGGATGTAAAGCTTGGCGCCCGCTTAGCGGAAGGTCTTGGCGTCGATATTAGCGCATATTTGAAACATCAGTCCTAAACAGATAAATGTAGGAACAGCATTGGCATGATCACAATCCGCACTTATCCGAATATTCGATTTCAGATATAAGATTAGCCGACTTTATTTCCACGCTGGTGGAAGTAAGGTCGGCTTTTTTAGCGAAAACTTATATTCATCTCTATGCAGCTTACTCCTTCTAAGCGTGGTCAAAAAAAAGGACCGCTCAAGAGCAGACGAACTGCCCAAAGAGCGACCAAAAGTGATGGGGAGATATGTTCAACTTAAGAGAGACTTAAGATGAAACCAAGATTACAAATCATGAAGCAGGTTAGCGCAATCAGCGCGTATAATATGCAATCGTACGGTTCGCCTCCACGAGACAGGATCAAGCGATGTTCGGGGTGAATTGCGACAATAGTTTAGAAGCTAAATCAAGTTAATGTTATATTTATTTACACAGTTATGAAGTTCAAAGAGAGAATTCATGTGTTATATGTCATAAAAGCTGACTTCATTTTCTTGATTATTAGAATAAAACAATCAGGAAATATATGCAAGAACTATTTTATTAGCCTATCCAAATAATTGGATAGGGCTTATTCCTGCAAAACGCCGCATTCCACTTCGATTCAGCCCTTATTTTCAATGATCATAATCATTGCCTATCCTTATTAGATGACGCGCCTCATCAATGTTATATTCATGTTATCTTTATCCACATTCTAATACTTTATTTTTGATCGACGCCATTACACTTCTGTCTCATCCCGCTTCTTCAACCTCCAATAGTCCCTTCGACAATAAGCTCAGCTGCTGCCAGGAACGCTGCCGCCATCTGCGAAGCATGACCAAAGATCGCACCCATTCATCTATTGCAAATGCGATCCATATTCCCGCTAGTCCGAAGTTGAGTACGATTCCGAACAGGTAGGCAAGCGGAATGCTAATTCCCCACATGGAGATAAGACCAATGACAACAGGGAATTTGACGTCTCCCGCAGCATTAAGGCAGCTTATTAACACCATATTGCTGGCTCTTGCCGGCTCAAGCAGCACAGACAACAGCATGAGAAGCCTGCCAAGCTGCAGAATCTCCGGATCATCTGTAAAGAGCTGAAGCAGCGGACCCGCAAAGAAATAGATCAAGACACTAACTGCTAAGGAAATGAGCACAGCTAGCTTTAGATACTGAACACCAGAATGGTAGGCCTCTTCCTTACGCGTCTTTCCAATCAAGTGCCCGACAATAATTTGCGTTCCTTGGCCGATCGCCATAGAAAAGATAAAGACGAATGCCGTAATGTTCTGTGTATAAATCTTTGTCGTCAGAGCCGCCGCCCCCAATAAGGTCACCAAGTACGTAATGACGACCTGAGACAAGTTGTAGGAGACGTGTTCACCGGCAGAAGGAACGCCGAGCTTAAGGATTAGGCCAAGGTCCGTCCTCCTGATCCGCCACGGCGCAAGCAGCGCTGCGGGCTGATCCAGTCGGCGTTTGCAGACGTAGAAGTATGCAAGCAATGCTATTCCTCTGCTAATCCACGTGCTTATCGCGACCCCCTCAACGCCAAGCATCGGCAGTCCAAAGGGCTCCATGAGCACGAGGTAGTTTCCGATAATATGAAGGACATTCACGCCAAATGAAATAAACATCATTTCCTTCACCATGCCTCTGCAGCGAAGCATCGTGCCGAGTGCCATGTTGATCGCAATCATAAACACCGAGCTGCCGACGATAGACAGATAGAGGCTTCCCTCAGACAGCAGATTCGATGGCAGCTTGAATAGGAGCAGCGCTCCATCCGCCAACACAAACAAGCCCACACTGAACAGAAGACCCATCCCTACGTTCAGTGTGAGCGCCGTACGGCTTATCCGATCAACATCCTCAAGCTTCCCTGCCCCAAGCCATTGATTCAAGATCACGCCCATGCCTACCGTGACAAAGCCAAACATCAACCCGACAACGGTCAGGATCTGATTCGCGACTCCAACAGCAGCCACGGCTCCATCCGAGTAATGACTTAGCATCAAGGTATCTGCTGTTCCGAGCAGCATGCCAAACAAGGATTCTAAGAAGATCGGCCACGTCAGAGACAATAGTCCAAAGCGCTGAGGGGCTTTAGTGTTCATCCTTCATGACACTCCCGTCCTCAAGGCGAACCCATGTCTTAAAGTCCCGCTTCCCTTCCGTGAGGCGAATGACTCGCGCCCCGCGCTTAAGGTTGCCGTAGCCGCCATAGCCGGTTACTCGCCCATAAGCTAATCTAATCCCGTGCCAATCGGCCACATAATCATTCTCGTGATCGTGGCCTGCGAAGGTACCGATCACATCGCCGCACTCGAGCATCGCTGTAAACAGTCCACTGTTAAGGATCGGGCTGCATACCGATTCGTTCTTCGTTCCGCTCACCTTGCCACGCTCACATGCATCCCGATATTCTGGGATCGGAATGTGGAAGAAGGCTAGACTCGGAAGCGGCATGTCCGCTTGCACTCGGTAATACGCGGACTGCTCCCGATACCATTCAATCTGATCGAGATGAATCCATGCATATCCACCAACCTCTGGTGGAGCCATCTCCCCCGAGTCGAACAAATACAATAACGATGCCGGGTTATCCCCGTCTGAGCCCAAAATCCGCAGCACATCATTGCCTACCCCATGAATATGTTCAGGCCCCGCCTTCGATACAAGCATGCGAAAGGCGGATAAACCCTGCAGCAGTTCCTCCCGTGATGCACAGCTTTCCGCGTCATGATTGCCAAAGATCACGGCAAACGGAGTCTTTTGCGATTCAGAGAATGATACAACTTGCTGAAGCAATCTTACGGGATCCTTTACTTCTGAACCGTACAGCATGTCGCCGGAGTAGATGACGAGATCCGGCTCCTCTAGTTCCATGACCCGTCTTGTCAACGACAGCGTACGCGCATCCTGTTCCATATCTTCTCCACCGACGTGGAGATCAGTGAATTGAACGATTGTAAAGCTGCCATTTTCACGATAACGCATCGTTTCTCTCATCTTTAAACTCACTCCTATTCGACAAACAGCGGCTGCGAAAAGGCGCCGGATCCGCCTTCTAAATACACAGCGAAGCGCACATAGCCTTCATTGCCTGTGCAGCGATACTGAATTTCTTTAAAGCGCCCCGTCTGCTCATGCAGCACCTTTCCATATCTGCCAAAGACCGTGGCATACTTATACATTCCATCTAATTGGTCGCTGCTGTTCAGCTTAGCCACGATCGTATCGCCTTCAATCTGGATCGAATCAAAGCCATATCCTGTTGACACATAGAAGCTGCCATTTCGCATCGCATCAAGCACAGCCTTCTGGCAATTCTCCTTCGCTCGCACTACATTCCAAGCCCTTCGCTCTTGACCATAGGCATGAAAGTCATCGTTTCCAAAGCCCCATACCTTGCGACCGGATGAAAGAACCGCATCCCATTTGTCGAACGCAATATCATATTCCGGGTTGCCGTCACCATTGATCACCTCAATCCCCGTATAGGAGGACATCGCAAGCATATCGGAGAGCTTCCAGAACTGAGAGAAATAGCGATTCGGGTGAACCAGGACGGAAATGCCGCCATGCTGAACGCAGGCTCTGGATAATCGCTCATAGTTGGCTATTGTGAATTCATTCGAGTAATCTTCCATAATCTCGCGAGGCGGGTCCACAAGAAGCATATGCGCCCTCGGGCTGCTTACCTCGATTGCCTCATACAACGTTGGGATAGAGCTCTCATCGCTATGAACTGTGATCTGATCATGGTCGGAAATTGCAAAAAAGTCATAGTCATTGTACATGCGGTACACGGTACTTAACGGATGATGACCATCACTGTTGGTCGTATGATTATGAAAGCTGCCTCGCAGCCACACCCCATCTTGGGCGTACGGATTATGAATGTTCATCGGAGTCCTCCTATACATGTCTAGCCTGTTGTGCAATATAGAACGCATTGCAATACCTATTCGCGCCTGCCGTCATTCCTTCATCGAGCCGATCATAACGCCCTTTGCAAAGTACTTTTGCAGGAAGGGATACACGATAACGATCGGCAGAATGACGATGATGATTGTCGCCATTTTAAGAGAGGTGCCGGTCACTTGAATCTTGTCCAGCATTTGCATTTGCAAAGAGCCCGTTGAGCTCATCAGCGTATCGGCTAAGGCCTGCTGCTTTGTCAGCATTTCCTGAAGCACGGTCGAGAGCGGCTTCATGTTCTGATCCCGCACATAGAAGGAGCCCGTAAACCAGTCATTCCAATGTCCTACGGCATTGAACAATGAGATGGCCGCAATAACCGGTTTGCTCGTCGGCAGGACGATACGGAAGAAGATCCCGAGGTCGCTGCAGCCGTCAATGCGCGCCGCCTCTTCAAGCCCTTCTGGAATCTGCTCGAAAAAGGAACGCATAATCATCATGTTCCACACGCTGTAAAGTGCGGGAATCACGTATACCCAAATGCTGTTTGTCAAATGCAGTTCTTTGAGCACGATGTAGTATGGAATAAGACCGCCGCTAAAGAGCATGGTGAAAAAGACGAAAAACGTGAGCTGCTTTTGGCCAGGCATCGTCTTGCTCTTCAAGGCATACGCCGCCATGGCGGTTAAGATTACGCTGAGGAAGGTCCCCAGCACCGTGCGGAATATCGAAATCATAAAGCCATTTACAATATTGGATTGCCGGAATACTTCCTTAAAGTTGTCCAAGGTGAATTCTCTTGGCCAAAAGTAGATGCCGCCCTTAGCTGCATCCGTCCCTACATTCAGCGATAACGCCAGCACGTTAAGCGTCGGCAGGATGATAGACAAGCACAGCAGAATGAGCAACGTATAATTGAGCATGGTCATTAGACTGCCGAAGGCAGTGCCAAGCGACACGGTCGTTTTCTTCATTTCTGCTCCCCCTCTCAAGTTAGCGAGAGCCCTCCCACACAGGAGGGAAGGCTCTCTTTACGGAATTTCACTAGATAAAGCATTTAGAACATTAATTTTGTTTTCGGATCCTTGTCCTTTTCTTCTAGCAGCTTGATATAATCCTCCATGCCTGCACTGTTCAACTGAGCAGCAGCCGCATCGAGAATTGACTTCGCTTCGGTCATGTCCTTCGCGTAGTAAGCGCGGATCAAGCTCTCCTTGTACTTGTCTAGCGCCATCGTCAGCATAGAGCCCTTCGGGAATTCCCCGATAAACGCAAGCGCTGCATAGCCGTCTCGAAGATCAATATTTTTCTTTTTCTCGTCGTAATTCCAGTATTCCGCGATCTCAAGCGGACCTTTGTTAATATCCTTATTGACCGATTCGCCGTAGCTAGCTTCTCCAAAGTCAGCCAGGTCGTTCAAATCCGTTCCGCCTAGGTACCAGCCCCAGTCGTTGCCTACTCCTGCAAACCCAAGCTCTTTTGCTTTAACAGGATCCTTCTCTATCAAATCCAATACTTCTTTCTTCGGTACCGGGTTGCCGTTCGCATCAAGATCATAATCGCGTCCTTCTAGACCGTACTTCCACAACAGCTTGCCTTCACGGCTCGCTAGGAAGTCAGCTAGCTTGACAATGTCCTCTGGGTGCTCCGTGGTGGTTGGAATAGACCAAGCGCCGTAGCCGCCCTTGAACGTAGTTGTCATACGATAAGGACCATCGACCGTGTCAAGCGGTCCAATCGGAAGGTAACGGTTGTCTTTGTTCTCGATATTGTAGTTGTGCATATCGCCAACGATGGCAAAGGAATCATTCAGTACGCCTTCTTTGGCGCGATTCTCTTCCATAGAGTAGTACTCTGGATGCATCAGCTTTTCCTTGAGCAGCTTCTGCACGAATTCCACGCGCTTCAAGGCGTAATCGGTCTGGCTCTCATGAAGAATGTTGCCGTCCTTGTCGCGGCCAAAGCCTTCGCCGTTGAAGCCTGTCCATACAAGGTCGCTGTACAAGCCGCTGCGGTCGATCCCGCCCCAGACTGTCGGCCCAATCGGATAGACTTCTTTCCCATTCTTGTCCTTGAAGTTGCCGGCTTTAATCTTCTTTGCGAGCTCATACAACTGCCCGGAAGTCGTAATCGTGCGTGGGTCCACACCAAGCGCATCCGCAATATCCTTGCGAATATATGGACCGGATACATACTTCCTCACCTCATAGCCGCCTTCGCGTGGAATGTTCAAGTGGGCAACATAGGCAGAACCGTTGAATTCCGGTCGGAACATGACGCCGTACTGGGTATCCAGCGGCAGGTAGCCCTCCTCGGTGTACTTCTTATAGATCTTCGAATCCTTTAATAACGGAGCGAGATCATGGAACATCTCTTCACGCGCGGCCTTATTGATCATCTCCATCTCGGGGCGACCGCTGTGATTAAGATAATAGGCGATAAAGTCCGGCAGGTCTCCAGCTGCAAGACCTGCCGCAAGCGCCTTTTGCGAGCCGTCATGGCCAACGGCTTGCAGTTCAAGTTCAATGCCCGTCATTTCCTTCAGCTTCGCTGCAATCTCCGGGTTCATCCCCTCTGTCACATCGCTGCCCATGAAGACAAGCCCCTTGATCTTGCGATCTGCAATCCAAGTGGACGGCTTGCCTGCCGCCTGCTCCGCAGAACCAGATCCGCTAGCGCCTGTCTTGCCTGCCTCGCCAGAGGTGCTGCAGGCGGTTAGCAGCATCGACACGACGAGCGTCAGCGCCATCCATTTGGACCAGATAAGCATACGTTTGTGAGACATGTTCTTCTCTCCTTTTGAACCGTACTGAATACGTTCATTGTTTTTATTGCCCGCAGGGCAGAATGGAATTGCTCATCGTCCTACCACAAGGACGATTGGAACCACTTTTTCGCCACTTTGTTTACGGTTAAGACTAGGATCAAGCCTACAATCCCCTGCATCATGCCAATGGCGGTACCAAAGCCAAACTGTCCGCTTTCAAGCCCCATATAAATAATGTAGGTGTCGAGAATTTCTGAGACATTCATATTTCCCGGCGTCTTTAACAGATAGATCTGATCAAAGCCGGCCGATAGAATATTGCCTAGCGACAGAATGAACAAGACAATAATGGTGGAGCGAATGCCCGGAAGCGTAATATGCCAGATTTGGCGCCATTTGTTCGCCCCATCAATCTTAGCCGCTTCATACAGGGAAGGATTAATGCCCACGATTGCAGCAAAGTAGATGATCGAGCTCCAGCCCACATCCTTCCATATGTAGCTCCAGAACATAATGGGATAGAACGCATTCTCCTCCATCAGGAAGAAGGTGCTGCCGTCACCGCCGAACCATTCGATAACCTGATTAACAAGACCAGTATCCGGCGCCAAGATCCGCTGCAGCATCCCTACCACAATGACCCATGAGAAGAAGTGCGGCAGATAGGCCACTCCCTGAAAGAGGTTGCGAAGCTTTGAGTTCTTCACCTCATTGAACATGAGCGCGAGAATAATAGGGAACGGCATCGCCAGGAATACCTTCATCCCGCTAATGATAAGCGTGTTGCGAATCAGCTGCAGGCTTTGCGGGTCCTGAAAAAACATCTCGAAGTACGTGAGTCCGATCCACGGACTTCCGAATATGCCTTTGTTGAACTGGTATTCCTTAAAAGCAAGCACAAGCCCAGCCATCGGAATATAGGAAAAGATAATAAAAAATATAATACAGGGCAGCAGTAGCAAATATAGCTGGTAATGCGTCAGCACTCGCTTCCATAGCCGCGAACGCTCTCGCTTCGATGAGTAGCCCCCCGACAGGGATGGCTTGACCACCGCCGTGTCTTTTGCCATTTTGCGATCCCCTCCTTCTTGCTGTTCAGATTCAAACACCTCTCACCCTTGCTGCGTGTTTCAGTTGCTGCAGCAACGCTGGCTTCATTGTCGTGATGCTGTCTACATGCAGAGCCATCAACTGCCTCATTCGTTCCTCTTCATTTACCGTATAGACCGACACGAAGAGGTTATAGGCGTGTGCAATCTCTACAAACGAAGGAGTAACCATGGCCTCATGAAGATTGATGCCGCAGTAGCCTGCTTCCCTTGCCTGCTTGCAAAATGATTCGATCTCCCATTGATCAGCCCAAGCCCCCATAATCAGGGTCATCGGAGCATTCAACAGCAACGAGATCCCCGCTGTGTCCACTTCAATTCCTTCTGTCGAGCCTGTGATGTACACCAGATGCTCTGCGCCGACTGCTTTCACTAAGCTCAGCGTTGGGTTAACGGCCTGTCCATTTTTAATATCCAGATTGAGCCTCATTCCTCTTCGCAGCGCTTCATGGAGGATATCCTCCAGCTTTACAAGCTCATATTCGGTATAGGGAGCACCTAATCGTGCTCGAAGCGGCAGCTGTTGGAGCTCGTCCACTCCATGCTGGTCTAACAGGATGGAGTGATCATGCAGCAGAATCGGCTCCTGCTTGCAGGTCACCCGAATATCCATTTCCGCGATATCCGCTTGTATGGAGCATGCCTCCATGAAGGAAGGCCAAGTGTTAGCTGGCGCTTGTCCCGAGCCCGTATGGGCTGTTACGAGTGGTAATGCGTTATTGCTCAAGAAGCTCACCTCGATTTGGTTACCCGTCATGATGAATCCGTTTGTTTGTTGCCTGTTGTTGTGATGTCTTTACTTTAAAATGAGAATGTTTTCGTGATATCAACGGGATATTAATGTTTTTTTAAGTGGGGTTGTCTGTGTTTATATGGAAATCATTTCAACTGAAGGTGTTGACGCTGCTTGCAACGAGGGTACCATGTGGTTTGTTGTGGGATTTAAACTAAAAGACCGTGCCATATAGCTAGAATAATTCACCTTTTGTGTTCGATCACATAAATCACCTTCTCAATCATGCTCTGATTAATACTAGTTTTCGCTTGATATAGTGCATCATCTTAAAGATCCCCACGGTATGAAAAGCAACGACAATAAACCACATGAGTTATTTCACTAACATGTGGCGTAAGACTTATCTTATATAGAATCACCATTCTAATTTTTGATAAAAAACTCACATGGAGTGATAACAATGACATCTATATTCCTAGTTCGGAATGGTTCATCATGGCTAGAATTTTTGTTCTTCATACTAACTCATCGATCCCCTCTCTCCTTTAAGTTCAGCCCTTCCGGTTTCCGCCGTCCCGCACTTCCGTACTATGGTCGTCTGCTGACACCTGTGGATTCAGAGCGACCTCTCGATTGCAGTTACGAAGTTACTTCGCTCTTTTCCACAGATCTCTCCAGATTAGGACTTCATTTTTCTGCCCGCAGCCACTGGGGTTTACATGATTAGCCTTTGGTGACTTTGGATTTTATCATGTTATGGTGACTCGTCCGGCTAATCCTGCCTTGATCCCAGTTCGTGTACCTTGGCTCATGCATTTGCATCCAGCTTCCTTCAGATTCCACTTTGCAGTAGACGCCCATGCTGGGCGTACATAAGAAAGGATTTCAAAATTTATTAAACTCCCTTTAAGATTTATAGTCTCTTAATCTAAATTACTTTGTTTATTTTAATAATTTTGCTTCATAAAACAGTTCAATATTTGCACCAATGTAGTAACCGTTTACGACTTTTAATTTATATTTGTTTTGCTTTCCTTCTAAAATAATTTCTTTAATTTTCTCATCGCTTGTTTTTCCTATTGTCAACGGAATGACATACCTAGACTCAGTTTGGTAATCAAATTGCATAAATTTCCCATGGAATGGGGACATCCCTTGATACCAACTGTATCCTTTATCAGAAGCAGTTACACTTCCTACTCCAACAGCGTCCGCATCATTTAATTTATAAAGCACTATAATTTCATTATCAATAGATAGTCTTTGTAGTTCATGAGAATCTTGATCCAGTAACCCTTGTTGAATAGCATCATTTGCAGTATCATACCAAATCCGCTCTACCACAATATTACAACTTGACAAAAATAGTACTAAAATGAACAAAAGGGTAGCTAGTTTAATATTTTTTATCATTAATATATCTCCTAATATTTTACATTTAATATAATTCATTGTAACATAAAATGGAATATAATTCTAGATGTGGAGGTTGAAAAATGAAACGTGTTAGTGCATTTATTATCATGATTTTTCTTATTTTTAGTCTAGGCTCTGTAGTTAATGCAAGCGCTTCCTCTTCTAAAGTGGAGGAAAATACTTATCGTGTTTCAGGATCGGGAGAACAAGTTTTAGCAGTATATGAAATTGGTCTTGATGGAGTTTTAGTAGAAGTACCTATTGAAGTTTATAAAGCTGAAATGGAAAAAGAAACTAAAGAACAGGCTAGGTTAGTTAGAGAGATATTACAAGCAGATTCATCACTTGGGAACTCAGTATTTGGGAACTCTGCCATTTCACCATTAGGTGTAATAATTACCAAATATTACACGTATGAAAGCCTAAATACTTTTGATTTTCATCGGAGTCCTGTAAAAGTTAGTAATGCAATTAATTGTAACAGCACAACGGAATGCCCAATTACTACACAATGGTCTGAAACTGTGACACATTCCTTATCTGCTACTATTGATACGTCTGAAAAAATACAGGCAATACAACTCGGGGCTGGTTATAATTATTCATCTGCTAAATCAAAACTCCTATCGTACACACTTCCTGTACCTGTAGGAAAAAGAGCATACGTAGGATTTCAACCAAAAGTAAGACAGGATTATGGTTCCTTAAAATATTGGGATAGATTCGGAAATAATATTACTCTAATTAGTTCAGTATCAGCTTCTACAACTTATCCATTAAAAAATGGTGATGGAACAGCCCAAGGCTATTATCTACTTATCGACGATGTAACAAACCAGCCATTATAAACATACATTTATTAAAAAGCTCCGTTGGAGATGGGGGACTAACCCCCTAAAGTGAGACAAATCAAAACACCTTCAAGAGAGTGAACCCATGTCGTAAGATATGGAGATAACCTTGGAGGTGTTTTTGCATTGGCAACTAGAGTGAGCTACCCAGTGGAAGTAAAATTGAAAGCAATCGAAATGAGATTAGCTGGTATTCCTGTGAAAGAAGTAATGAAGGAGCTAAATATCTTGAAAGGTATTTTGATCCCGTCTCATAAACGGGGGTCAGTCCCAGATTTCTCCTATGGAGTTTTTTAATAAATGTAAATAATTTGTATAATTGCACTCAAATTTTAATTATCATAAAGATGATTATCAACCGGCTCCGATCCACAAAGAGTGTTTAAAAAGAACATTCTAAATAATGAGTAATATTTGACACTTAATAGCAGATACTGATTCTCGAGATGAACATTAAAATTCAGGTATAAATTATTAATTGCCCTGATCCATAAAAAAGGGGCCTAAATACTATTCCAAGTAAACTGGTACCCATAGACTGGACACTTTGAAAAAGGTGTCCAGTCTATGGGTACTTTTTGTATGCTGGAGAAGCAACGGAGGGGACAACATGAGCAAGAAACATTTTAAGTAGAGCGCGAAGTTTTACCCAATAATCCTTATATCGCTAAGGTGAGAGAAAAAATCCCTGACGTACACGGATGAATTATACGACTCTTCACCGATCAATATGTGCTCGTCATACATCCAGTTGGAAGCGTGCCGGATGTCCTTCTTGTAATGACGCGTCTCCTCTTTCATATAATTTCCATAGAGAATGAGAAATTCAAAACATTTGCTCCTTTTCTTCACCCATCGCATACAAATAATTTTCTTCGCTTCCATAATAGGCACGTAAGAAAGAAGATAAATTACAATTCAATAAAGATGCAGGCATGTACGTGTGCAAGGTCTGCCATATACGATTCAGAAAGCGCGAACAGAAAAAAAGGAGTTAACAATAACCAAAAGAATACCTCCTCACTCGATGTAGAGTATGTGAGGTGTCCGTTCAAAGAAGGATGCTATACCGAATGAGCAAAAAGCAAGTCCTACTCGGCAAGTATTTAAACCTGGTGAACACACGAAACAAATGTCGTTCCAAGAAAGCGAGTACTTCAAAGCGAAGTCTAGAGAACAATACAAGATTGAAGCGCGAAGAACAGTGAACTCAAACACAAGCACGGGTATGACGTAGTATCATCTTCGGGTCTTGCTGACTTGCAATTACAAGGAGTAATGGCGAGCTTTACTGTGAACTTGAGAGAATATAGAAGCGATGAAGTAAGAAACAAGACATAAGACTCTGAATTTACAACAAAAACCCCATCCCCTAATTTTGGAAAACAAAGGAAACCTTTTACTTTATGTTATTAGAATTTCGAGTTCTTCAGTGACCCCGTACAATACAGGAATCGTCTTTTTCTAGTGGCATAGAACCACAAGTCCTTTTTTACAACTGTCCTTGACCTGGGATCCAGTTCAAAGTTAGAATCCTTTTTATTTGTGCCCTGATTATCATTCCCAATCCTGCATCCTATAAAAAATACCGCTGCAAGGAATCTGACATCATGCGACTTTTCTTAATCTCATCTAAAAAGTTGTAAAAATAGCTCTCTAGAGTCTTGAATTTCGTTCTTTTGCCATTTAAAGTGTTGATGAAGCCTGCAAAAATATCCATTTAATAACAGAATCAAAGGAGGAAGATTATGTTGATTGAATTTTTAAGAAAGAATGTATGGGCTTCAGCACTGCTGCTTCTCATTCGCTTGTACTTGGGGTACACCTGGATCTCGGCCGGGATAAACAAGCTATCAGGTGAGAGCTTTAATGCCAGCGGATTCTTAAAGGGGGCTGTAGAAAAAGCAGCTGGCGACCGGCCAATCGTACAGGGATGGTGGGCTTCGTTCCTTGAGCATGTAGCATTGCCAAATGCAAGCTTGTTCAGCGTGATGGTGCAGTGGGGAGAGATTCTTGTGGGAGTTGGACTTCTTGTAGGATGTTTAACAAGAACCGCTGTCTTTTTCGGAATCGTCATGAACATGTCTTTCCTGCTAAGCGGCTCCATCAGCATGAACCCCATCATGATTATTTTGTCTATGTTCATCCTCGTGGCCTACACGAATGCCGGCCGCTTCGGATTGGATTACTTCTTGATTCATAAGCTTAAACTAGGCAAAAGTCAGTCATCTCAAAATGCAGCATCCTCGACCTAACATCCACCACGTGCTATAAACACAAAGAAGGCCTTCGGCTGAACCGAAGACCCCATCTCACAACGCATACACCATGCTTGCATAAAAGGCGAGCAATCCTAAGCTTCATCCACACCCTACCTTAATCACCTTATACGAGACTCGTGACGGACTAATAGTTTAAACGTTTTAATTGTTCAGGCTTCATTAAAACGAATCTATATGGTGCTAGTGCGCTGCATATTGGCCATTCGGAGCAGCACTGGGATGAATATCGCCTGCCACCATCCACGTAATCCCCTTAAGCTCAAGCTCTTGGCCCCATGAAGGAGGGTAAGGGTGGTCGCATACAACCACATCAATCTTCTCCATTGGCGCAATATGACAGAATGCCTGAATGCCCATTTTACTATAGTCGGCGAGTACGATGACTTCCTTGGCACTTGAGGTAGCCGTCCTAGAGATCACAGAATCGTTCATATCATAATCGCTAATTCCTGTCACAATGGACACACCCCCTACCGAGATGAATGCTTTGTCCACGTAAAAATGACCGAGCATATCAAGACAAAGATGCCCGCTTACGGACTGCTGATCAGGCGAAATTTCTCCGCCCAGAATAATGATGCGGCCGCTGAACAGCCCTTGAGACAAGGAGTCGCGAAGAAGGCTCGCAACCGTAAGAGAGTTCGTAAGGACTGTTATACGCTTTCGTCCCTTCAAGGCTTTAGCCAGCTCATGTATCGTTGTGCCGGTATCCATATAGATGGTGTTGCCATCTTGAATAAGCGCTGCCGCGCATCGACCAATCTTTTGCTTAGCCTCATGATGGAGAACCTGCCGTTGCTGATACGGCGGTTCTCCTGTCTCATATTGGACCTTTACTGCGCCGCCATATACGCGCCGAAGACGCTTCTCTTCCTCTAAAACGGCAAGATCCCGTCTAATCGTCTCGTTTGACACCTGAAGCTCCTTCGCGAGCTGAACGACTCGCACCTTGCCTCCACCATCGAGCTGCTCCAGAATATATTGCTTGCGCTCTTCTGACAATAAAGACACGCTTCACTCCTCATTTCTTCATGTAATAAAAGACGACATCCGCCCAAAGCGTTCCTTGAAGGAAAACGGAAGCGTAAAGGCATGATCCTCTCCGGTTAAAAAGCGATAGTCCGGGTAATGAAGCTCCTGATATTCAGCTAGTTGCTCTACCCAAGGCGAATACGTACGGAATCGAATCTGATTCGCTTCTTCATCGAACTCTGCCAGCCTAAGCCACCCGTTGCCTCCGTGGTAGCTGTCCTGATAATTGATGAGGAGTTGAATGACATCAAGATCATTCGCATTGCTCCTTACCTGATGCCCTGCTCCATCATAGTGGCCATTAACCGTCATAAATACTTGATCGTAAGGGAATATCAGCTGTTCCCAGATGATCCTTCCCTTTACGGACTCCTCTAAGGCTTGCATACCATTTTTGAATACAATATCGTGGGAAATAATGATCGTAGGATGCTGGCGATGCTGCCTTAACACCTCAGTACACCATGCCAAATCCTGCTCCAAATGCTTCATATCGACCATCAGCCACAGATACAAGTAGCTGCCTGCTTGAACAATGCCATAGGAGCTATAGCTGGAAGGAGAAAAATCCCCCATGTAAGACTTCCCCTTGAAACGATGCGGCCCAAAATAGGCGAGATACGTATCCGCCTCATCATAGTCATGATTGCCAGCCGTCATGAGGTAAGGAATATGGTGATGATCCAGCTTGGAGATAGCAAGTGATGCACGCTTCCATTCGTCCTCTGCATCGCTGTGGTCGACTACATCACCTAGAAACACCGTCATCGCAATGTTCTGATCATGAGAAGAGCGTTTAATCCATTCAACCTGCGCATGGAACATATGCGGATTCAAATAGACCAACTTCTGCGGATCTGGGACAAAGGCAAAGTGGTAGCAGCTAGGCTTCCGCAGCGCAACTGTCCCCTCATAATCTCCCTGCAAGCGCACTAACGGCTTCCTATTCGCGAGCCATTCAGATGGAGGAAGGGGCCTGTTCGCAATTCGAATCTCACTGAGCTTGCCAGAAAATAGCGTATCAAGTCGCCCCTGCCATTCCGATGCCCCTACGTTCCAGCCCTTTCCCTCAACAGCCGCTAGGCCTTGAAGATTGCGATGAAGGCAGCTGAAGTCGCAAATTCCGTTAACATAAAGCAAGGTTTCCTGCGTATCGTTAACGATCACGACATGATGCCATTCCTTTTCCTTCAAGTACCGAGACCAGCTTGTTGACGATGCCGTCCCAGAGTCAGGATGATAGACCCACTGGTACTCCATACAATTCGATACGGACAACGTAGCGAGCAGTTCCCGCTCTCCGTCACGGCCAAGCTCTGCCCCACTCCCCTGCCTGGTCAGCACACCCATCCAGCTATGCTTGTCTTCGTCGAAAGGGTGCGGAAGCTGTACGACGGCTTCGATCGTATACCCTTGTGTAAACGTCATCGTGTTTAGCGGTGCTTCTGCGACAGTCCGAAAATAGCACTTATTCGCCTCATCACCATCATGGCGGAAGGCAAGCACCTCGCCCTGTTCAGGGTCCTGCTCCCATTGCAAGCAGGCGAGCGAGGACCCTCGTTCCTTATCACCGCTAGGCAGAATGCGAACAGACTCAAGCTCATTGCCATTGCCGCTTAGATCCTTAATCCGCATGTTCCACTCTTCCAATGAGCCGGCAAGCACCTGATCCGATCGAAATCTCCAGTGGGCAGCGACAGCGGATTGAGCACTCCGCTTCAGTTCCTCTTCACTTTCTGTTTGAAGCCCTGCATCGCGATTCATTGGCGAGCCTCCTCAAGTTCTGCCATAAACCACTCTTTTGCCTCAAGCCAGTTGTTTACGCGCACAAATTCAGTCTCGTACACATTGCGAGGCGCTGAAAACAGTACGCCTTTGCCCTTAAAGGCACGAAGCTGCCTGATATTATCGTCAACCATGTAGTCGGCGCGGATAATGCTCTTATCCCCGCAGAACACGAAGTTCATCTCATCTAAAAAATCAAAGTGCTCGAGCAGCCACTCATACTTGGCATGAAAGGAAGCCGGGACCTCCATTGCGGCTGTCGTAATAAAGATCTCATAGTGCTCGCTAAGCTCTCGCAGCACCTCTTGACTATGCTCCATCACTTTAATGTTGCGAAAGAAATCTTCGCGCTCGTAGTAGCTTTCAATCGCCACTTGAGCTTCTGGACGTGCTTCGAGGAGCGACCTCCCTTCAAGCTCTCCGATGCACAACTCGTCCTTATAGTCACGGTTATACCACTCCACATGTGTAGCAAGCGTGTCTGCAATGACTTCATCCATATCAATGGCTATACGTTTCATTAATCGAATCCTCCCAAAGACGTCATGATCCTATCAAGCATCATCAAGCAACAAAGCAATAAATTCACGCATAACCAAAACGGATACCACAATCGTAAAGGATCTATGTTAGCTTCATTTAAAGCGCCTATTAAAGATTTGTAAATGAAATCTCCATTATCGAAGCCATGAGCGCAACTATGGGGAGTCCTTTAATCTGCTTTAGTCATTCGCAATCGCGATTACAAGCTAGGTTATATCAACAAATGGAATGCTGGGCCCGTCTCATACCGAACATTTGCAGTTCCATATCGTAAAAAAAGCACCGTTTCTACCCACGGGTAAAAACGATGCTTCTTTCTTTATAGGCTTCTAAGCCTATATCTTGTATTTAGAGTGCTTACGCTTTATTCAAAGCCGGATCTGCTGCAAGTCCTTCACTGTACGCTGCTTGCTGAGCTTCCTTCTCTTTGCCTTCCTCGCTCACTTCCATTTTATTCGAAGTTCGAAGCGGTATCTCGCGAAGGAAAAGAACAAGCACGAGTGCAACGACGAGCAATGCTGCGCCGGATAGGAACACTGTCGTCAATGAAGAGCTGAGCGCATCGCGCAGCAATTCGACGACTTGGTTGAACACAGGCTGGAGCGCATCAGGAAGCGATTGCTGGACCTGTTCAAGCTTCGGCTGGTCAAGCAGCGCTTGAGGCCCGCTTAAAAATTGGAATTTCTCCGCCGTCGCAGGGTCAAGCTTACTCATATCCATGGCGCCGCCATTAGCAGCCATTTTGTCTGCGATGTTGTTCTTTAGGCTTGTTGCCATGATGGTACCCATAACAGAGATCCCGATCGTACCCCCGAGGCTGCGGAACAGCTGCGAGGATGCGGTAGCAACACCAAGATCCGTAGGCTTCACTGCATTCTGTACGGTAAGCGAGAAGACCGGCATGCCAAGTCCCAGGCCAAGACCAAAGACGATCATGCTGGCTACCGCCATGCCAATGCTGTTCATGAAGGCCATCATGACCATACCTGCAATCATAACCGGCATCCCAAGCAGCGCATAGCGCTTGTATTTGCCTGTCTTTGTAATCCATTTACCGGTAAAGGCACTAATGACGACCATTGCAATCGACATCGGCATCGTGACATAGCCGGAGTAAGTTGGCGATATCCCTTTAACCCCTTGCACGAAGAACGGCAAGTAAATGAGTGCCCCCATCATGCCAGCGTTCATAATGAATCCAATAAGATTAGACAGTGTGACGATATCATTGCGGAACAGCGACATCGGCAGAACGGGGCTCTTGACTCTCAGTTCGACGAATACGAATAAGATCAAGAAGAGCACCGCTGCGCCGAACAAGCTAATCACTTCAATAGAATCCCATGGATACGTTGTGCCTGCCCATGAGAAGCCAAGCAGCAATGGAACGATCGACAGTGTCAGGAAGATCGAGCCCCAATAGTCAATGGACTCGGACTCCCGGCGCGCCGTCTTAGGAAACATCGTTAAGATCATAATAAAAGCGACGATTCCGATCGGCAGGAAGATCCAGAATACCCATTTCCAGCTCATATGATCGACGATAAAGCCACCGAGTGCAGGACCGATGACACTCGAGAAGCCAAATACCGCCATCATGACTCCCGTCCACTTCCCGCGTTCACGAGGTGCGAACAAGTCACCAACAGCTGTGAAGGCGGAGGACATAATAACCCCTGCCCCGAGGCCTTGAATCCCCCGATAAGCAATCAGCTGAAAAATATCTTTTGAAAAACCGGATAAAAATGCACCGATAATAAATAGGACGATACCCGTTAATATAAAAGGCTTGCGCCCGTAAATGTCTGACAGCTTGCCGACAAGCACGGTTGCAATAGTAGATGTCAGCATATAAATGGTGACAACCCACGTATAATGGTCCATCCCGCCCAATATAGCGATAATCCTTGGCATGGCTGTACTTACGATGGTCTGATTAATGGATGAAAAGAACATCGCTGCGATTATCGCCATCATCACTGTAACCTTGCGCTTGTGTGATAAATGTTCCAAAACTCTCTACTCCTCCTTGATTTGATCCAGCCTATTCAGCATCTCCGTAAAGATCCGCTGCAAATGCTCTATGTCTTCTTGTGATAGAGTGCCGAATAAGGCTATTAAAGTTTCTCTCTGCTTCTCTGCAAGCTTATCGATATAACCGTTGCCCTCATCTGTGATCTCTAGCAGCACAGCGCGCCGATCTGTAGAAATACGTGTACGCACGACTAAGCCGCGGTCCATCAGCTTATCCGCCATTCCTGTAATGGCGCCTGCGGTGACACCAAGCTTCTCTGCCAGCTCATTGATCTGAGTTGAGCCCTGCTTGCGGAGAATACAGAGTAGGCGGAACTGGTTCATTGACATCTCCTCGCCCACCCGACGATTCCATTCCTGCGTTGAACGCTTTACGAGCTTCTTGAACAGTACTGGAAGTTCGAGCAGCATCGGATGTTCTGACATGATTACCGTCCCCTTGAACTGTTATATTGTTTAATAATTTACTACTAAATAATAAACACTTTAATGAAGTTTTGCAACACCTTATATAGAAATTTTTACACATAAAATTTGTGACATTATACACAGAAGCCGGCCCAAAGGACCGGCTCCTATAGCATATTTAGATCATTTAGAGTGTTAACTTTTTATAACATTTACCAACTAGTCCTAACCAGTCTGCTCATCGAAGCGATACTCTGTTAGACGGCCGCATTCCACAAATCCAATACGCTGGTATGCCTTATTCGAAGATGCATAGTTCGCATCCGCATACAGCATTGGCGTACAGCCTTTCTCTATAAAGGCTTTGCTGAGGCCTCCTACAAGGGCTCCCGCATATTGTTTGCCGCGGTGATTCGGATCGGTAAAGACCATATTAATGCGCACATGACGCGGCGAACGATGCGTTGCTGCTGCTAAAGAGACCACCTGCCCATCCACCTCCCACACATGGAGATTGCCAGTTGGGATCATGGCCTGCACACGCGGCCGCACATCCTCGAGCTGTACCTTATGATTCATGGCCTCATCATTTAATCCTACCAGGAATCGCGCAATGACCTCTTCGTCTCCTTCAGCCGCAGTCCTTCGATGTCCACGTACACCAACCGGCTCGCTTACAAGAGGACAATGATACGCTTGAAGCTCCATGCGAATGGTTGGAGTCAGATGATGCTCCCTCGCATATTGCTCAACAAACCCACTTATTAGGCTTGAATCCCCTGTTACACCTGGCAATCGCGACTCATAAGGATATGCGACAAGCTCGTTAATCAGCTTCTCATTACGCTCAGGCATTAGTCCCGATTGCAGATACAGCCAAGCGAAATATCCCGGCGTCTGTCCAAGCAGAAGATCTCCTTCCCTAGTGTGAACGCAAAGCGCATCCTCACCTTTTAAGATCGCATATAGAACGTTGTACTGTGCCTCCACATCCCGAAAAGACGGATGATCAATCACATTGAGAGATGAACGGCTCGTGAACAGCATGGGACTCTCCCCTTTCTAAAGCATCAAGTAATATCCATATAATCCCTGACATTATACATGGTCGGCTTACTCATGTATAGAGAAGTTTATTGATGGACTTCACATTATTTGCTAAGGTCAAGGGAGAAAGTATCCTAAAGGCGTACATTTATGAGTAAGGATATGATTAGCAAGAGACCAGGGGAAACCAAGTAGCTGCCAGGCTCCGTCTAACATTTATGAATATCATCCTTTTTCATTATTAGGAGGGAGAACATAAGCATGAAAAAGCTTACCTCATCCTTTTATACATGCTTCGGGTTAGGCACCGTCCTCTCATTCATCCTCTTTGGAATCATGATTGGATGGACGACGACGTCCTTATCCATATTTACACAGATGTTGTACAGCATGACGGTTTGGAGCTTGCTCGGCGGATTCGTATTCAGCTTTCTCTTATATCAACCACACCGCCCTTACACGCCTATGCCTACAAACAGCCGAATCGAAAACAAGCGTTTGTATTACCAATCGATTATTGGGATTGGGCTGCTATCTATATTGGTCATTCCATTCCCTCATCAATATCCGCTGACTGAACATCTGCTGCTTCAGCTCCATGTGATACCTGTATGGAAGCCCGAACCAGGTTCTACCGTTCACATTACAAGCATCCTTATAATCCTTTTCTTCGTTGCCTGCCTGAGCGCCCTCGTTCAGTCCCTAAGACGAGGAAGAGTGATCGCCGTTCTATTGGCCTTCATGTTTATAGGTTCTGCGCCTCCGTTCATGTTGGATGCCATTCAAAAGCATGCGGCAAGCGGCATCTACGCCATTCAGTTTGACGATACGAGACCATTGTCCACCTGCCAATGGGATTTTACGACCGACGAGGGAAATGGGAGCTGTGTCATTCAAGGAAGAAATCTAAGCTCGACACCGGTCGTGGCAAAGATTGTTCTATTGTCTTCCGATTGGCAGTCCCAGAATGAGGCATACACGGTACCGAATATTACGCTTCAGCGCGTCGTGTTCGAACCGCATGACTTCAGCCGTACCATTCAGATTCACCTCACGCCATCAGACCAGAAGCGTTCGTCAAGCCACATGACAGCCATGAAAGCGAGCTATGACGGTCTTGTTCTGCTAAGCGAGGATGGACAGCATCGCAACATGTACCACCTGTCCCATCGACCTTTATTCCCTGTTCAGCATCTTCAGATGAACGTGTCACCATAATGCAGGAAAATGAAACCATCTCCTCTCAAACAAAGTATTAATAGAAAACAAATCTTTCGAGGGGGCTCATCGATGAAAGTACGTTTACTGGTCCTGCTGCTGCTTGCAGGCCTCCTGTCCGGCTGCTCTATGCTGGACAATGTGAATCAATCGCTCAATTATGTCACCGAAGCTACGACTTACGTCAATGACGTCTCTAGCTTTGCCGAACAGCTGCCAAACATGGCTCAGGATGCCTTAACAAATCCGGAAGCGCTCGATCAAGTTACCAATGCTTTTGAGCAAATGAAAGAGCAAATCAATCAGTTTAATGCGTTGGAGGCGCCTGCCTTCGCTCAGGATATCCACGATCAGCTGAGTCAATACAACGAGACCTTCCTGCAGGAGATTAATACGTATATCACGCAAATAACGAATAACACCATCGACCTCGAGGCTATCCAGCAGTCCGAGCTGGTGAAGACCATGCAGAGCATTACCGAGCTGACGAATCAGATTCAGCAGCTTGGACAATAAGCAATGGAGATGCAGCCAAGCACTTTCTCCTTGTTGGATCAATGACAAGATGAATCGATCTGACAGGATGCATCTACTGTGCAAATGAAAAAGCATGCCCTCGTTCTATGAACGTAGGGCTTTTTTATTCCAGTTATGCACAAGGTTTGTGCTCAAGGTCTATTGACGGGATGGAAGTGAATATTGCCGATTATATAAGCAGCATCTCATGAGCGGGAGCGAGATTCATACTTGGTAACGCCGAGGTACGCGTTGCTTTTACTCGATTCTTTGTCCTTCAGGCAAATCATTTGAGCATGAATTGTGCATGAACGTTGTGATTTCATCATCATTTGCCCATAATGGAACATAGAATAGCAGAATGAACGTTGAATCGAGTGAACAAAGTGAGGACGTACACCCATGAGTCATGCCCTGTCATTATCCGATATCAAAAGTTTATGCGGAACGAGCGCCTATCGCAGAGGCGAAGCTTATTTTAGAGAGCACCGCGTTAAAAAAGAAGAATATCGCACCAGTGACGGCGTCTATCAGGCTATTGTGCGCGGAGCGGACCCTTATCATGTTCGCATTGTGTTTGAAGGAGATAAGGTGACCCAAGCTTCCTGCACCTGCCCGGCCTACGGCACATACCGTTCCTATTGCAAGCACATCGCAGCCACCCTGTTCGATATCCGCTCCATGGAACGAGGGGAGCACGCAGGCGCTGCGACTGGATCGGAGGGGGCTGCAGCCCGAATGAAGCCATCTCCTGCACAGGTCGCCGCCTCCCAGCTTATTTCCTTATTCGAGGGAGGAAGTGAAGAGGAAGCACTGCTCTTAAGCGAAGAGGAAGCGGAGGCACGTATCCCGCTAACCGTAGAGTATACCTGCCGCTTCGTGCAGCCGATCTCGCAGCCTCCGCAGTTTGCCATTGAGCTTAAGCTAGGGACGATACGTACGTACGTTGTCTCGCATATCAAGGAGCTATTGGAGCATATCGCAAGCCAGCAGGAGTATACGCTTGGCAAGGGCTTCACCTGGGAGCCCTCCTTATATCGCTTCCGCAAGCAGGACGAGGAAGCGCTGCAGGCGCTTAGCGAGCTGTGCATGAATGAAACAGCGTACCGGAATGTGATCCAGACGAGCCTGAGCAGCTATGGCGG
Source organism: Paenibacillus sp. 1001270B_150601_E10 (assembly GCF_015558675.1). GTDB lineage: Bacteria > Bacillota > Bacilli > Paenibacillales > Paenibacillaceae > Paenibacillus_B. Next base: position 184,106 of record NZ_JADMOL010000005.1, read on the forward strand.
CGGCGGCTTCTTCAATCAAGGACGAGCGCTCTATATCCCGCCGTTTGCTTTGCCGCGCATTCTCGCCTTGCTTGCTCATTGCCAGGTGCGATTTGAAGCACATGGCATTGCTTATCCTGGCGTTGTGCTTTCAGAGGAACAGGTCCCGGTACACTTCCAGTTGTACGAAAATGGACAGGGACTGTATGAGCTGTCCTGTGACGGTCTTGCAGAGCTGGATCTGATTGAGCATTATGGACTTGCGATGTCGGGCAGAGAGCTTTATCCGCTTCGTCCGAAGCAGATTCAGCAGCTAAGCGAGATGAAGCAATTAACCAAGACGGCTAATCCCCTGCTCCTTGCAGGCGAGCAGCTTCCGCTCTTCATGGCACGAGTTGTGCCGGAGTTGGCTAGAATCAGCCACGTTCATATCGACAGAAGCATCGAAGAGCGGCTCGTTCGTGTGCCGCTTGAGGCGAAGCTCTATCTGGATATGGCGGATCGCAGGCTGCTCGCACGCTTGACCTATCACTACGGCGAAGAGGTTATGGAGCCGATGCAGCAGGATCTTGATGATATCGAGCCCACTGAACAGATACGGCTTCGCGACGTCTTGAAGGAAGATCGCATCATGGGCCTGATGGAGCAATCGGCTTTTAAATATAATGGAACCTCTCTTTATATGGATCAAGAAGAGGACATCGCGCATTTCTTGTTCTATCTGCTGCCGCGCTTGGAGCGTTGGGTGAGCATCTATACCACGCCTGCTCTGCAAGGTTCAATGCGTATGAGGAATGCCGCTCCACAGCTGTCTGTGGATGTAGACACCCAGATGAACTGGCTTGATGTTTCCTTCGAGATGGAGGGCATCCGTGAGGATGAAATGAAGGATCTGCTTACCCATCTCGTGGAGAAAAAGAAATATTATCGCCTTCAGGACGGAGCATACTTGTGGCTCGATGACGCTCGCTTCCGCAAGATCTCACAGCTGATGAGCGGCATGGGCGTGAAGCAAAAAGAGGTTCAAGGCGCGCACTTTGGCCTGTCGATCACACGGGGCCTATACCTGCTTGATGAAGAGGACACCTATGGCTCTGCCTCAGTGAAGCTCGGCCAAGATCTGCGCGACCTGCTTGCCAATATCCGCAATCCAGGAAGCCTCCACTTTGAGGTTCCGGGACCTCTGCAGTCGGTGCTGCGCGACTATCAGCGCACCGGCTATCACTGGATGCGAACGCTCGCGCACTACCGCTTCGGCGGCATTTTGGCCGATGACATGGGACTTGGGAAGACGCTGCAAAGCATCGCCTTCTTGCAGTCTCAGCTTACGGAAGCGCGTGAAGCGAAGCAGCCGAGCCTCATCGTGGCTCCAGCCTCCCTGCTGTACAACTGGCAGTATGAACTGTCCCGCTTCGCTCCGGACATCCGTGCCGTTGTCGTCGCTGGCACGAAGGAAGAGCGGCATACGCTCATCCAGCCTATGGAGGATAACGCTCATGCAGAGATGACGGACGTGTACATCACGTCCTACCCGCTTCTCCGCCGAGACGTCGAGGCGTATGCTGGCCTTCGCTTCCGTACCTTGATTCTTGATGAGGCGCAGGCTATCAAGAATCACGCCTCGCAGACGGCGCATGCCGTGAAGCAGCTTAAGGCGATGCAGCGCTTTGCGCTCACAGGCACTCCAATCGAGAATCGACTTGAGGAGCTGTGGTCGATCTTTGATGCCGTATTCCCAGACCTATTCACCAGCCGACGACACTTCCTGGAGCTGTCTCGCGAGCATGTCGCGCTTAAGGTGAGACCGTTTATTCTTCGTCGAATGAAGTCGGATGTGCTCACGGAGCTGCCGGAGAAGATCGAGACATTGCAGAAAACGGAGCTGTATCCTGATCAAAAGAAGCTGTACTTGGCTTACTTGTCTCAGCTTAAGGAGGAGACCAGAACACAGCTGCGGGAGGATGGCTTCCAGAAGAGTCGCATGAGAATTCTTGCTGGCCTAACAAGGCTTCGTCAGCTCTGCTGCCACCCATCCTTGTTCCTGAACAATTATGATGGCGGATCCGGGAAGCTCGAGCTCCTGCTTGAACTGATGCAGGAATGCATCGCAAGCGGCAAGCGCATGCTGATCTTCTCGCAGTTTACAGAGATGCTGAAGGTAATCCGATTGGAGCTTGAATCCCAGCTTGGTCTATCCTGCTTCTATCTGGACGGCAATACGCCTTCACGCGAGCGGCTTGAGCTGTGTAATCGATTCAATGAAGGCGAGGAATCTGTCTTCCTCATCTCGCTTAAGGCCGGAGGTACAGGACTTAACCTAACTGGTGCAGATACGGTGATCCTGTATGATCTATGGTGGAACCCTGCCGTTGAACAACAGGCTGCCGATCGTGCCCACCGCATGGGACAGAAGAAGGTTGTCCAGGTTATTCGCCTTGTCACTCAAGGTACGATTGAGGAGAAGATGGTCGAGCTGCAGCAGCGGAAGAAGGACCTCATCAACGAGGTCATCCATGCCAATGACAGTGAATCCCCATCCATCTTAACCGAACAGGACATTAAGGATCTGTTGATGCTGGAAGAGATGTAAGAAGCTGCTTTCAACCATCACAACATGTCTCTATCCGTTAAAATGAAAAAAGCCTGCAAGTCCATTTGAACAGTGGCGCTTGCAGGCTTTGCTTGTTATTGCTGAAAGTGATAAGGAACGGTCGCGATGACCACATCCTTGCGATTGATAAAGTAAGCACGCAGCATGACGCTTGATTGATTATGCAGTGCATGCTCCCACCAATGACGTGGTATAAATTGCGGGATAAGTATCGTTACATGATCATGCTCAGACTGCTTGCTCTCGACAATGTCTACGAACTTGACAAGCGGACGAATCACGCTGCGATAGCTGGATCGAAGGACAACGAGACGCACCCCCGGATCCCATTCGGCCCATTTTCTCTCCATAAGCTTAATGTCTTCATCATTGAAGCCTACATATACAGCAACCACATTGTCCGTCAACGACTTGGCATAACTAAGGGAATTCATGACCACTCTGGTAATGCCCGCTACTGGGACGACAATCGTATTGCCTTTGGCACTTGGCTTCTCTTCGTGTATATCGATTCGAAGCTCATCGGCGGTGATGAGATAATGCTTATGAATTCGGTGGAAAATGTACATCACTGTTGGCAGGAAAATAAAGACGACCCACACCTGACTAAACTTCGTGATCAAAAAGATCAGGGAGATCATGAGTGTGGTCAGCATTCCCACTGTGTTCACAAGAAATTTCAACAGCCAACCCTGCGGCTTCAGCTTCATCCAGCGAATCATCATGCCTAGCTGAGACAGGGTAAATGGAATAAATACACCGATTGCATACAATGGAATCAGGTTCGCCGTATGACCCCCGAACACCAGTACAAGCAAAGCAGATAGAACGCCAAGAATAATAATCCCGTTGGAGAAACCAAGCCGGTCTCCGCGTACCATGAACATGCGAGGCATGAACTTATCCTTCGCAAGCATATAGGCGAGCAGCGGGAAAGCGGAATAGGCGGTATTAGCCGCTAAAAACAAAATTAAGGCCGTTACACCCTGAATGATGTAATAGACGACTCCCCTACCAAATACAGCGCCTGCGATTTGGGAGACAACGGTCTCTTTGCCATTAGGGACAACACCGTACCAATAAGCCAAGAGGCTGATGCCAAGGAACATGACGCCAAGAATGATACCCATCATAGCGAGCGTTGCTGCTGCATTTTTCTCCGACGGCTCTCTGAAGTTCGGCACGGCATTCGACATGGCCTCCACCCCCGTAAGAGCAGAACAGCCAGAGCTGAATGCTTTAAGCAGCAGAAATAAACTGATATTTGCCGTTGCCGACTCTATATCCGGTACCGCAGCGGTTGCTCCGCCTGCCAAGTACTTCACAACGCCAGATAGGATCAGAATGAAGATCGCCACCACAAACAAATAGATTGGGATAGCGAGAACCGAGGCCGACTCCGTCACCCCGCGGAGATTCATAATGGTCAAAAACGTAATCATCAAGATGGCAATGATTACTTTGTGATCATGAAGGGCGGGAAAGGCCGATGTAATCGCATCTGTTCCAGCCGAAGAGCTTACCGCTACCGTCAGAATATAATCAATGAGAAGCGATCCGCCTGCGAGCAAACCTGTAGATACGCCCAAATTATTTTTGGCAACTATATATGCGCCACCCCCGGTGGGATAGGCAAATATCGTTTGACGATAAGATAAGACTAGAATGAGCAGTAAAAGAAGGACTGCAATCGAGATCGGTATCGAATACCAAAAGGCGGCCGTTCCGACCGTGAGCAGGACAATGAGAATCTGCTCTGTGCCGTAAGCAACGGAAGATAAGGCATCAGAGGATAATACCGCCAGCGCCTTCAGTCGGCCCAGCTTCTCTCCCTCCAGTTCCGTGCTCTTCATCGGTCTTCCGATCAATAAACGTTTTACTTTACTAGTCATGTCGGAGCACCCTCACTTTATTTGGATAAACATCATATAAACACATACATACGTGTCGAAGCTCAGAATTGTATGTTACTCCTGTCACAATCATCCTGTAAAGTGTGAAATTATACTCATATTTATTATACAAGCCTGTTATGGCCTAAATTCGGACAATGCATCTCTAAGAATACAGACAAGCTGCAAGATGGTCTTATTATCTTGCCTACTCCTTGATTTATGTGCTTTTGTCCCCTTTTTGCATGAAATACCATATCAGGCTCATTCACAGCAAGTTTCAACCGTCACACCATGAATGTGAGCTTCCATGTTGTGAGGCTGTGTTCCTCTCCAATTTCTATAACGGAGTTCTGCAGAAAAAAACGCACCATGGACATCATAAAAAGCACCACCGTCTTAAGCCTATGCTTGCACACGGTGATGCTAATGATGATGTTTGTTTTTTGATGTTAAGAGGTTGGACAAACAATGGAAAGCACGGTAAGCTCTGGTTTGCTGTTGAATCGTATCGGCTTTCTTGTCGTTCCGATCCCTCGATTGACGTATAGATATCGGCTGCGATGCTCTCCCTCAAGCTCATACAGCCCTTCCACATACTTCTCCGCTAAAGGCGGCGTAATAACCGGGCCGATCAAGGGAAGTTGAACCTGGCCGCCATGGCTATGGCCAGCGAGGATAAGATCTACCGGATAATGCCCCCATGTCTCCGCTACATCCGGCTCATGGACAAGCACGATATTATAGTCTTGCTCTTGAAGCCGAGACAAGGTGCTTTCAGGTTCAGGGTTTCCAAGCAAATAATCATCTAGTCCAGAGATGACAAGCTTTTGATTGCCTGCTATCGGTATTTCATAACGCTCGTTCACTAGCAGCTTGAAACCTGCCTGCTCCATACAGCTTCGGTAATAGGAGGATGCTCCGCCACCACGATCATGATTGCCATACACCGCATATTTCCCTAATGGCGCCTCGATCTTGGATAAGACCTCGGGAACTTGTCCTCTTCCGTCGGTGAAGAATCGGAATTTGTCAATCAAGTCTCCTGTAAACACGACGATATCTGGATGCTGATCATTTATCGTATGGACAAGCTCATCCAGCTGCATTACAGAGTAGCCTTTACCCAAATGTGTGTCACTGAACTGAACAATCTTCAGCTGCTGAAGCGGCTTTGGAAGCTGGTCTGTAATAACGACGGGATTCGTGATGCTTAACATTCTTGTTTCAATATAGGCACTATAGCCGTAGGTGCCCCCAGTCATGACAATCATCACGATGATCCTAAGAAGGGCAGCCTTCACCCACTGGCGATAGGAACGTTTCCTTTTCAAGCTAATAAAGCTCCTGCTCCTGGGCCGCATCCATCAAGGACGTATGAGCTGCCTCCGATTGGCTTTTTGAATATCCCCATACGACAGACAAGGTTAAGATAATAATAAAGGCTGCTAATACAAATTTCGTCCAGCGTACTTCCATGTTGATCACCCTTCTAATTCGTTCAATATGGTCGCAGTCCTTATCGTGATAGACTAACGTAAGCTGTCCACCAACTGCTCTGCCATTATCATACGTTGCCTTTGTTACACCAATATGACGAAAAAAAAGGGCTGCAGCCCTCAGCCGCAGCACCTATGTTTTATTCCAATTGTTAGAATCTTCTCTTCAATATATCCCGTTAATGATTTGCAGCCATAATCATCGTTTAATGACCTGAATAATCAACCGTATGAACGGTGCATAATCCCTTCATGACTAGTTATCACGCGTTTCGGTTATAAGCGGCAACTCCATTTCGAAGATGAAGAGCCTATCGTTCAAAGAGATACGAGGGCTTGCTCCATGCTTTAGCACAATGGCTCTTACGATGGACAAGCCGAGACCTGTCCCGCTTCGCTTTTTATTACGTGATTGCTCGCCGACATAAAAGGGTTCCCACAGCTTATCGGCATCAAGAGATGTCCCTTCGCTTACCTCATTGGTGATGCTGATTTGAAGCCTGCCATCCTGGCTCCTGAGCTCACCGTGGATAACGCGGCCAGATGCATAGCTCACGGCATTGCTAAGCAGATTGTCGAGCACTATGTCGAGCTTATCCGAATCTCCTTGGACAATCGCATGCTCTGCAGTATCAACAAGCTCAAATCGAAGACCATGCTGCTCCAAAGGAATCAGATAGCGTTCTAATGTTCTTTTTAGGAGCTGACGCATATCCACCTGTTCATGAACATACGTCTCCGTCTGAAGCCGCGATAAACGGAGAAGCTTGTCTACAATATGCTGGATCTCATCCGTTTGCTGCTCAATCACATCAAGGTATGTCCCATCATCCAGGCCATCCTTCATGCCTACTGCATAAGCTTTAATAAGTGAAAGCGGCGTCTTAAGTTCATGAGAGATGTTCGAAATAAATGCCTTAAGGTTGTCGTTTCGATCCTGAAGCGCTTGGTGGGAATCTTTTAGGCTGACACTCATCTTATTTATGCTCTCAGCCAGCGTCTCGATCTCGTCCCCAGTCTTGATGTGCACCTGCTGAAACGATAGCTTCGAGATGTGTTCCGCAGTCTCTTCAAGCTTGGCAAGCGGGCGAACGATTCGTCTAGCTATAAGCCAAGACAGTCCGATCGTAAGGACAAGCCCACCTAATGTAATATACACATAGAACTGATTGGCTATATAAAGAGGGTCCATCGCTTGAGCAATGGAATCACCCATAACAAACAAAGTGTCCTCCTTATTGACAAAGGCGACAAGGAAGCTTGTGCTCAGCTTCTGCTGGCTGTACAGCTTCATCACAGTCTCGTGCTGATTGAGCTTGTCCATGCTCCATGAAGAAATCCAGAATTTGCTCAGCGTAATTCCTTGCCGATTCAATAAATCCTTCACATTGCCGTTAAGCTCATTCTCATTATGCAGATATGGCGTATGAACAATCGTCACATCATATTTCTGTCGAAGCTGCTCGATCCGTCCGATTACCTGCTCTACAGAAAGCCCCTCAATCTCATCCACCAGCTTGTTCAGGTGAACCTTATGCTGATGCACCATATAGGTGGGCAGCAAGTATCGATTCGTCAGGAAGGTGATGAGAAAGACAACAATGACGACCAAGGACATACGGATGAATATTTTTAGGCCAAGCTTACTCATGCTGCTCCTCCAAGCTGTAGCCGATGCCGCGATGCGTCTTGATCAGATCATCCCCAATTTTTTCACGAAGACGCCTAATGTGCGTATCTACCGTACGCTCCTCTCCTTCATAATCAAAGCCCCAGCCATGATCAAGCAGTGCTTTTCGGGTCATGATTCTCCCACGATTCTGAATCAGGCATTTCATAAGCTGAAATTCACGATTGGTTGCCTGAATGTCTACATCGTTCTTATAGATCTTCTGACCTGCCATATCCACTCGCAGCGGTCCAATCCATACGTCATTCTCCATTTGAAGCAGCTTCTTTGCACGAATAAGCAATACTCTTGGATCAAAAGGCTTTCGTACATAGTCATCTGCCCCTGCTTCAAGCGCAGCAAGCTCATCCTCTGCCTCACCCTTGGCTGTTAACAGAAGGACCTTCATGCCATAGGGCTTAATCTCCTTGCAGACCTGAACACCGCTCTTGCGCGGCATCATCCAATCCAGCACCGCCAGGTCGAAGGACTGCGCATAGAATTGCTCCAATGCTTCTTCCCCGTCTTGGGCTGTCGATACCGTAAAGCCCTCTCTCGAGAAATACGCTTCAAGAATGTTAAGCATATGAGGCTCATCATCGGCAATCAGTACATGCATGCGAGTCACCTTCTTTTTCGTAGATGTCAAGTATTAGCGTCAAATCGAATCTTTTGCTTGTAAAAAGAGCCTGCCATCATAGACAGACTCTAAGCGACTATATATCCAACTTGTCAATTACAGCAGCATCTTCAACACAGAGAGTGCAAGTCCGATGACAAAGCCACAGAGGGCGCCGTTGACACGAATCCATTGCAGATCCTTGCCGATCTTGCCTTCAAGCATCTCAACCAGCGCTTCATCATCCATTTGATCCACATTCTCTTTGACTAGCTGTCCGATACGGTAGTGGTTATTCTCCACCACGTTTACAATAGCTTGGCTTACCTTATTCTCAAGTTCGTGAATCCACTCCGGATTGGCCCGTACCTGATTTACAAGGACACGGTAGCCCTTAAGGACAAGGCGGCCGCCGTTGTCACGCTCTCGAACAAGGGCTTTCAGCGCCATCGCTCGAATGTCTTCCATCCGTTCCTTAATCATGTCTTCGAAGCGCTCTTGCTCAATATGCTCCAGCAGCCACGCCTTTACACGCTCCATCTTCTCTTCATTCGATGTAAGCTGGAATAGCTGAACGCGAATCTCGCGGATAATCAATGCTCGGTATTCGTTGTCTTCTTCCTTCAAATCTCGAATGGATGACGCGATCATGTTCTGTAAAAGAATTCCCAGCTTATCCTCATCCATAAAGCCGGCAAAGGCTTGGAATGCAAAGCCCATTAAGCCGCCAAGCTTCACTTCGCCCATCTTCTCATTGGCGAGTCGTCCTAGCATCCGCTTCGTCTCTAAGCGACCTGCCCAAGTTTCCACCTGCTGAAGCACATAGTCTAGCGCCTTCTCATCATAGCCCTGCTTAATGAGATAGGTTGCTAGCTTATCTACCGCTTCATGAAGCTCTGCCTTGCGCACATAGGAGGCAAGCCCAGATTGGATCATGGGAGACAGCTTCTCTAGAGGAAGCTTCTCTACGAAGGTAATAACGGAGTCTATGAGCTGAGCGCGAACCTTCTTCTTCTGAATCGCTTTTGTCGCCATGGAAGTCGCACGTTCTACAAGATTCCACCCGCGCAGCTTTTTCTCAATGCTCTCCTTGTTCAGCAGCTCTGTCTCTAGCGCTGATACAAGGGATTGAACGATGCGATCCTTGTTTTTGAGCAGCAAGGAAGTATGCGGAATGGGAATTCCCATCGGATGGCGGAATAGCGCCGTCACGGCAAACCAGTCAGCGAAGCCGCCTACAAGGCCAGCCTCAAAGCCGCCCTGCAAGATTAGAATCCATGTATAATCAGGCAAAGCAAGGGTAATAAGAAACCCCGCTGCCATGATAATGAGAGAGATCCCCGCTATATATTTCGAATTCATCCCAACGTTCCCCCTATTCAAACGGGATATATTGAAGTGTACTTGGTTTTCCCAGTAAAAGCAAAATCCTTCTCAGCAGCGAGTATCGAACTGCATTTATCATTCTTTAAAGAGCTAGTGAACCCCACTGCCGTCCATTTGTTCAGGGCCCTGCTCCTCTCTTGAAAATGAATATTCTGTCCCGTGTTTATGCTGCGAGACTGGCATAAGATAAACCATATTGTTCACAGCTAACAGCAGCGTTTAGAAAAGTCTAGAAAGGATAACCCTGCCATGACATTCTATCTTATCATTAATGCGGATGACTTTGGCATGTCGGAGTCCATCAATCATGGCATCATCACCGCATACCGAGCAGGCGCAATTACCAGCACTACATTAATGGCCAATGAGGCTGCCTTCATGAATGCCGTCCATTTATCTAGGTCGTTTCCAGCACTAGGTGTAGGCCTGCACTTTAATCTGACAAGCGGCAAGGCACTCTCTCCACCCTCTCTTATTCCGTCCTTAGTTGATTCAGCAGGCAGCTTTACCATGCAAAAGCATCTATGGCGGGCAGAGCATATAGAAGTAGAATTAGAATCCCAATATAACCGGCTGCTCGCGGAAGGCCTATCACCTACACATATCGATTCCCATCATCATATTCATTTAGAACTCGACACGGTCTATAATGTCGTTACCGAATTCGCCTTTAGGCATAGCCTTCCTACAAGACTTCACCCCTTATCAAAAAATCGGCTTTATCCCCCGCAAACAACAAACTTCATTATTCTCGACACGTACCACGAACAAAGTGATATGGATAAGCTGCTTCGCCATCTTTCCTCCTTGCGCAAAGGCACGACCGAGATCATGTGTCACCCTGGGCCACTAGTCAGAAGCAGCGCGGAACGATATGAGTCCGAGCTCAGTGTGTGGACGCATCCTATTGTTCAGACCGCACTTTCTTCCCCTCATCTCTCTCTTATTCACTACGGGCACCTTGCAGCGATACCGCAGACATCAACTCGAGCTGCTTCTTCTCCATCAGCCATTGGACGTCGTCAGCTCCCACGCGGACGTCAACCTATCAGAAAAATGATAAAGGGCTCGTCCAGCGCCAGACAACAAAGAAACACTAAAGCAAGGACTCGCAATAGAGGAAACGCACGACGCCAACACCAACAAAAAGCCGCCCAAAGAAGGCGGCTGAGATAAGAGCATATGATCAGCGTGTAGCTTCCACATACAGCTGATGTTTACGATGTTCAATGAAAGCGGGAAGGTCGATAACCGTCCCCTGCTGCACCCTGGATTCCTCGGCGGCAAAAGCCAACATATGAGATTGAATGGATGCCTCGATCGATGTTAAAGCAGGTGCTGTGTGATGCTGCTTTACTTGCCTACAGAACTCTCTAAGCATCGATTCCGTGCCTTCCTTGCCTCCATCCTGCACTTGAACCCGATTCTGGCTGCCGCTCGCGAAGTCAAATACGTTGAAGGTTTGATCGGCTAGACTTCCTTGAATCTCCCCATGTGTACCCATAATGTGTACGCGCCGCGTACTGTCATGGGTAAAGGCAGACAAGTGGAAGGCAGCCGTTGCACCATTTTTGAACTCCATATTGACAATTTGATGATCGACTACGTCATTGTCACAAGCATAAACACAACGCCCATAAGGCGTATGCGGCAGTGCTCGCAAGATTCCCTCATCCGACAAATCCTCTGTGAAGTGTGCCGCATGTCGGCGCCCTTCACCAAGGTAATAGCGAAAGTCCGCATAGCAGCAGGACTCCAGATGCGGACAACCATCGGAGCAACGCTTGGGCGCTCCCGCAGGCGCATGCTCTGGACGGAAGTGAGTTAAGGAACCAAAGGAGCTGATGCGCTTGCAATCCTGTCCCATCAGCCATGCAATAAGGTCAAGATCATGACAAGACTTGGACAGAATAAGCGGACTGGACTCTTCTGAACGGTTCCAATGCCCTCTGACATAACTATGTGCCATATGAGCAAATCCGATATGCTCGGTCAGCTGAATGCTGACGATGTTACCGATATCACCACGGCGAATTAGACGGTTAATGGTCGACCAGAATGGTGTATATCGCAGCACATGGCATATCGTCAGCAATCGTCCTTTTTCCGTCGCCTTCCGCTCCATCGCTAAGCATTCCATCGGAAACGGCGATATAGGCTTCTCCAGCAGAACATGATAGTCAAGCTCCAGTGCGTTCATCGTCTGCTCGTAATGCATTCGATCATGGGTGCAGATCATCACCGCATCTGCATCTCGCGACTCGGTTAAGGCTTCCTTCCAATCTTTATACTGACGTTCAACAGGTATATGATGCTTCTTTGCAAACGATGTTCGGCGTTCATCATCTGGTTCTGCAACAGCTACGAATGTGAGTTCATCCGGATACTTCAGCGCATACGGTGCATATACGGTTGCCCCTCGAACACCTGCACCAACCAGAATAGCCTTAATGCTCATGACGGTATCTCCTCATTTCACCTATCCATCTCATCTAGGTTGCTTGATCCTACTTCATGTCACTTCATATATAAGCCTTTACATTTCCATCTGTCAATGGGAACAGCGGAGAAAGTGTGAATAAAAAATGTCACATCTTCTCCCTGTCCTAGCACTACTGATTCTTCTTTACATCTTATTCAAGGCTTGCCGATTTCAGAGAGCATATTCGCATTCGTTACTTAATCTGTCACAGCTTGCTTCCATGAATCGAATCGGATACGAGCCATGTCCCCCGCAAAGTTAGGCTTATATAAAAGCGATCAACCCGAAATTTAACGAGTTGATCGCTTATGGTACTCGCTATTCGCTGCTCTGCTTCGTGCTCGACTGAGCGGCTCCAGACGATGATTCTGCCGATGGTGATTCCGCCGATGTCGCTGCATGACTGGAATACTCCTGCAATGCAGCTTCCGAGATGACAACCTCATCTCCATCGCCATTCACGGCTTTCGCCTCTCCATGCTTAGCCGAGTCATCCTTCTCAGGCTTGGACTTCGCCTGCTCCTTCGAGAGCTCCTTCATCTGAATCTCCATATGATGAAGATGCTCCCGTGTCTGCATATTCTGCAGCACCTGCTGCTTATAGCCTAGAGATCCGCCGCCAAGCGCAAGCTCAAGCAGGGGGTTCATTTTCGTTCCTGATTGAATGTTCATCCCATTATCACCTCGCTGCTCATTCTGACGAATAACGTTCATTGTATATATCGGCATATGAGCAAGCTTTTAATAATCAGCCACAAAGAGATGAGAGCCTATGCGTGCGGCAATCCGATTACCGCTGCATGACTGTAAAATATCAAGCGGATGGCGATTCTCCATAAGCCTTCGTATATATTCATAATCCGGCATCAGGACTATGTCTGACAGAAATGCGGATGTTCTCGCCCCTCTTTTCCGATACTGGTTCAACTCCTGAATGATCTCTTCACCGGAGCCTACCCCGATGCCATGCCCATAATACAAGTCCCTATCGAGCATGACCACATTTTCTCCCTGCCACCAAGGCTGTAAAGGATCATGGTCTGGATTCTCAAAATACAGCACATCACCTGGGTAGACGGCTTGGTTGTTATGATGGGTGACGAAACGAAGATCGCTGTCCACATTCCAATCACGCAAATACAAATCTGTAAAGTACCGATCAAACGCCTCCTTGCCAATCGTCTCTAGCACCGCCTTGTACATAATGATGATAATGGCTGTCGCACATTCAAAGGCATATAAAGGCCCGTTATTAAAAATATCGCGAATTGCATCAGATGGCGATTGTCCACTCACAAGCTGAAACCCGCCATTTGCCGTTCGATTCCAATATACCGGATTGCTCTTTGAGCGATTAAAATCCGCAAAGTTCACACCACTGCGCGACAGTTCATTTGCCGCAGCGACGATTTGACTTCTTACCTTCAATTCATGGATTAAGGATGCTGGTGAGCTATAGACATAGATCTCATTGCTTCTTCGCTTCTCGTCCAGAATGCGACGCTCCAGATATGTGAGCTGAGATTCGTCCAATTGAAAATCAGCACTGCCTGCTACATAAATCATATCGAACCTCCCGTAGGTCACCTGTTGTTAGACTATTGTACGTACCCGACTTAGCAAGGGTGAATCGAAATCATGTTAATGTGACAAACGGCACAGAGTTGTAAGCGCTTCTTTCATACATTAGACGTATCCTATATAATAGAGTCAATAGCTAACCAATTGAGGTGATACGACATGACAAACAAACAATATGGACTTGGTATTGTTGGATTCGGCGGTATGGGGGAACACCACAGCCGCACATTAGAAGGCAATAAAAGCATTAAAGTCGTAAGCGTATGTGATATTAAGCCTGATCGCGTGCAGCATGGGGAAACGCTCGGGTATAAAGGATATGAGCGCTATGAGGACATGCTGAATGATCCTCAAGTTGCGTTGATTCTGATTGCAACGCCAAATGATGTGCATAAGGAGCTTGCCATTCAGGCCATGGAGGCAGGCAAGCATGTAATCTGTGAGAAGCCTGTCGCGATGGACTCGGCAGAACTCCAAGATATTCTAGACGCAGCGAAGCGTACAAGCCGCGTATTCATGGTTCATCAGAACCGCCGCTGGGATAATGATCTCCCAGTCATC
>NZ_JADMOL010000005.1:198394-244234 GCF_015558675.1 Paenibacillus sp. 1001270B_150601_E10
ATGATTTCCAAGTGATCAAGAAGATCTATGATGAGAAGCTCATTGGCGAGATCTACAACATCGAGTCACGCGTACAGGGCTCACGGGGAATCCCAGGAGACTGGCGTCATGAAAAGGCTCATGGCGGCGGAATGATGCTCGACTGGGGCGTGCATCTGATTGACCGTATTATGGTGATGGTAAACGAAAAGCTAACCAAGCTTTATTGTGAAATGAGCTATGTATGGCAGGGAGAATGCGACGACGGCTTCAAGCTGATGCTTACCTTTGAGAGCGGACGCACGGCATTCATCGAAGTCGGCACCCTTCATTACGCTGCCCTCCCTCTCTGGTACGTGAATGGCATGGAAGGCACAGCCGTTATTCCAGATTGGAATACGAAAGGCGAAATGACTCGTCTCGTCGACTTTGAAGAGAAGGATGCGAAGCCGATTGTGGCTGGCGCAGGCTTTACGAAGACGATGGCGCCGCGCGGGGAAGGCAACGTGGAGAAGCTTCCGCTTCCTGTCGTTGAATCCGACGTGACTGAGTTCTATGCGAACTTTATTGACTGTATGGAAGGCAAAGCAGAGCCATTCATCAAGAACAGCGAAGTGATGCATGTGATGAAGATTATGGAGGCTGCGTTCCAGTCCGCTGAATCTGGACAAGCCATTCATTTTGAATAAGGATACGACGTCGCTCTTGGCTAACGGGCTTTGGGTTCATGTTTTTCATGAATCCAAAGTCTTTTTTTTGTTCCATGAAAACAACTGCATGCTATAATCGATACGTGTTAAAAAGGATTGTAGAAAAGGAGCATCATGGTGTGACACGTTCAAGATATACCCCTTATCTCATGCTGCTGATCGGTGTGTTTGCGATCGCACTGTCAGCAATCTTTATCAAATGGTCGGATGCCCCTACTTCTATCATGGGCATGTATCGGCTCTTATTTACTGTTATCCTGATCGCTCCATTCCTTCGAGGGAATCCTTCATTCGGTCAAGCAAAGAAGTTGTCCCTTCGTGATGTCGGCTTGCTGATTCTTGCAGGCGTCTTTCTCGGACTCCACTTCCTGTTCTGGATGGAGTCGCTCGTCCATACGTCCGTTGCCAGCTCCATGGTTCTGCTGTCGCTGCAGCCTGTCTTCGTCGCTATCGGCTCCTACTGGCTGTTCAAGGAACGGACTCCGCTTAGCGGAGCCATCTGCATGGGGCTTGCGATCGTCGGATCTGCCATCATTGCCTGGGGCGACATCGGCTTATCGAAGCAAGCCCTATATGGCGATCTACTGTCTATTCTCGGCGCACTTGCATATGCCTTGTATATGCTCACTGGACAGTCGCTTAAGGACCGCGTAACGGGCATGCGCTACAGCTTCTGGGTATTTGCGATTGCTGGCGGTCTCTTGCTTATATACAATATCGCGCTAGGCATTTCGCTCACGAATTACCCGCTGCGCGAATGGGGAATCTTCCTGCTGCTTGCCTTGATTCCAACCATTCTTGGACAGCTCCTATTCAATCATCTGCTGCGGTACTTGGAAGCCTCCACAATCTCAATGGCCATTGTCGGAGAGCCGGTATTTGCGATCGCTCTAGCCTACTTTATGCTGGGCGAAGCCGCTACGATGATGCAGATTATTGGAGGGCTTGTGACGCTGGTAGGCATAGGCGGCTACTTCAAGCTGAAATATTCGCATATGATGCAAGGCGCTGCAACGACGCTTCATTTAAGCGCAGGCGAAGGGGAACAAGTGGGGAAGTAGAAATAAAGAATGAAGTACCTTACATGAAATGATCACGCGGACATTCTACATTCTTGGTTCCTATTGAGTTGAAACATACTTAACAGTATTTATTCTTCCAAAGAGATCGCTTTACTGCTTGAGTCTTCTGATTGTATAATTTCCCATGACTTGCACACAATCAAGAAGACATGACGATGGATGCAAGCACCAAAAATATAGATAGATCGGAGTTATGCACATGCGCAGCCTAACTTTATTACGAGAACCCAAGCAGCGCAAGCTGCTGTTTAATGCAGGGCTTAGCTGGCTGTTCGATGCGATGGATGTTGGACTGGTCTCCTTCATCGTTGCGGCTTTGGCCGTAGAGTGGAGCCTAGGTCCAGAGCAGATCGGCCTGCTCACCTCCATTAATTCCATCGGCATGGCGTTCGGAGCAGCCATTGCAGGCTCCCTGGCAGACCGCTATGGACGTCGAGACGTTCTTGTCTTGACGCTGCTCGTCTTCTCGGTCGCAAGCGGACTGTCTGCGCTCGTATCGAGCTTCCTCATCTTATGCATTCTGCGCTTTATTGCAGGCTTTGGCCTTGGCGGCGAGCTTCCGGTAGCCTCAACTCTAGTATCGGAATCCGTCCCTGCTAAGGAGCGCGGCAGAGCAGTCGTCCTCCTGGAGAGCTTCTGGGCGATCGGCTGGATCGTGGCAGCCTTGGTCGCTTACTTTATCATTCCGGACTTTGGCTGGAGAGTCGCCTTCCTCATCAGTGCGGTTCCTGCCTTATTCGCCTTGTATCTGAGAAAGGCAATTCCTGATTCGCCTGCTTTCGAAAAGCAGCAAATCAAGAAGATTCCCTTCAAGGTGCGTATGTCATCGGTATGGTCAACCAAGCATCGCCGTTCGACCATGATGCTGTGGATTCTATGGTTTACGGTCGTCTTTTCGTACTACGGCATGTTCTTATGGCTGCCAACGGTAATGGTCATGAAAGGGTTTGAACTCGTCAAGAGCTTTCAGTACGTGCTCATTATTACGTTAGCGCAGCTACCCGGATACTTCACGGCAGCTTACTTTATTGAGAAGCTTGGACGCAAGTTCGTGCTTGTTACCTATCTTCTCATGACGGCAGTCAGTGCGATCTGGTTTGGACTAGCTACGTCAGAAGGGATGCTTATTGCAGCAGGAGCATGCTTGTCCTTCTTTAATCTTGGGGCATGGGGCGGCATGTATGCTTATACTCCTGAGCTGTATCCCACTCAAGTTCGGTCAACCGGTGTCGGCTTTGCAGCCTCATTTGGACGGGTGGGCGGCGTGATTGGCCCTTATCTCGTCGGCATGCTGGTTGCGCGCGGCTCTTCACTTAACGTAATCTTCGTCGTATTCTTTATCGCGATCTTAATCGGCGCATTAGCTGTATTATTTCTTGGCAAAGAAACGAAGGGCATCGATCCGGATGCTGAGGCCGCTTCTGCAAGTTAAACGTTAAATGAAGGTTATCGTGATACATCATAAGTGCTCTGCTGAAGCCAACGCTTCTAGGGGGCACTTTTTTATATGTTTTGAGTTAGCTAAAAAATAATAGCTACTTCTATGTAGGTGTTCATATCCCTGAAGTCTCTGCACGTCCCTATCTATTGCCTACCCTATCTAAAATCGCCACTTCCCCCTAGTACCCGCCATTCAGCGAACTTTCAGCCGAGCTTCATCTTCCTTTCATATGCTCACACTACAATAATGCCATAGCCCATATCCCACACCTTAATACGTGATATTAATACGAGGAGGGAGCGACCATTACGCCATCAGGACGAAAGCGCATGCTGCTGCCTGTCATCTCCTGCTTCATCATCTTCATGCTGTTGCTCGCATACGGCTTAGCCGATCGATATCTTATCGAGCATGCAGAGCAGGTCGTTCACACCGATAAAGAGCCCGGAACAAGCATAGGACGAGCCATGGATGCTCAGGCAGACGATTGGAATTATACCAGCGACGAGGTAGAGATTCATATCAAGGAGATGCAGCAAGGAGACGGCACAGATCTTGTGACTTACTTTGTCGCAGATGTCAAAATGAAAGATGCCTCGCATCTAAAGACCGCCTTTGCAAAGGATACATTTGGCCGCAACATCGTAGAGCCTACATCGCAGATCGCCCAAAAACATAACGCTCTTCTTGCGATAAACGGCGATTATTATGGGTTCCGCAGCGATGGGCTTACCATTCGCAACGGAACGCTGTATCGCGACGAGCCTGCACGTGACGGGCTTGCCTTTTATGCTGATGGCTTGATGAAGAGCTTCGACGAATTAAGCATCTCTTCGAAGGAGCTTTTGCAGAGCGGTGTGACCCATACATTCTCATTTGGTCCTGTTCTGGTTACTAACGGAGAGATTGCAGGAGACTTCGAGCATGTCAAAGTCGATACCAACTTCGGCAATCACTCCATTCAAGCCGCCAATCCCAGAACCGGAGTCGGCTATCTAGCCCCGAATCATTATGTCTTTGTCATTGTGGATGGGCGAAAGGAAAACTACAGCCGAGGCATGACCCTGACTGAATTCGCGCAGGTCTTTCAAGACCTTGGCTGTACGGAAGCTTATAACCTTGATGGCGGCGGATCTTCAACGCTCTACTTTAGGGGCCGCGTCGTGAATAATCCATTAGGCAGAGAGAAAGAAAGATCCGTTAGCGACATTCTGTACGTAACCGAATAAAATCGCTTTTTTAGCCCTTTTATTGATGCTATGAACAGCAACTTTGATAACAAGGAGGCGGTGATCATGGCAATCCTGATCCCTTCCTATGAGCCCAATGAACGACTCTTGCATCTTATTGCAGAGCTTCAGGAGCGCACTCATGAACGTATTATTATCGTAGATGACGGCAGTGGAGAGAAGTACAGCACGCTGTTTCGACTCGCTAAAGATTCTGGCTGCATTGTCCTTACCCATGTAACGAATCAAGGCAAAGGACGAGCCTTGAAGACAGGATTCAGCTATCTCCGGGAGCAGGGAGACTTAAGCGGTGTGGTCTGTGCGGATAGCGATGGACAGCACCAAGCGGATGATATTGTACGTGTGGCCGAGGCCATTCAGCAATATCCCGGACATCTCATTCTAGGGAGCCGGGCGTTTACAGGAACGATTCCGCTTCGCAGCCGCTTAGGCAACCGGCTCACACAGCGACTCTTTAGCTTTGCTACCGGGGTCACGATACGCGATACCCAGACAGGACTTCGTGGTATTCCTAGCACAATGCTGGATTGGCTGTGCCATATTCCTGGCAATCGCTTTGAGTATGAGATGAATATGCTCGTTCAAGCCTATGAGGATCGAATCCCGATTCATGAAGTCTATATTGAAACGATCTACATGGAGAATAATCGCAGCTCTCATTTTCGCCCTATACGAGATTCTGCACGCGTCTATTGGCCGTTCCTGAAGTTCGGTTCCAGCGCCATTACTGCGGCCATTCTAGACACCGTGATGCTGCTATATCTCCAGTACATTACGTCGAATCTCTTCGTGTCTGTCATTGCGGCACGCATACTCAGCTCAGTCTATAACTTTATGATGAATCGACACTTTGTCTTTGCGAGAGGAACGGATACCGCGGTTCGCCAATCGTTCTCCAGATATGCAGCACTGGCCGTACTCATCCTATGTTTGAATTATGGATTCATCTATGTGTACTACGAACGGCTGGGAATCCCCCTCCTTGTCGCCAAGCTGATGACCGAAGCATCGCTGCTTATCTTCAGCTACTGGATGCAGCGGAAATATGTCTTCCGCGCTCAGCAGCATTAATGAACCGATGCAGTGTTTTCCATCAAAAAAGAACTCCTGCTCCCATTCAGCATCTTTAAGAAGCTTGAGGAGTCAGGAGTTTTATTATTTATCGTTATGGAAGGGTGTTAAGAACCGGCTTTACTGTCTTCGCAAAATTATAATTGCTCGTCTTATCCCAGTTGATCGACCATGTCATTGCCCCGCGGAAATCTGGATACTTGGCAACCGGCTTATAGGTGCCGCAGCTCTCGCCTGTTGTGAGGCATTTAAGGGCATTGCCTACTACAGAAGGCTGAACATAGCCGCCGCCCGCAGCAGAACTTACTGCTGGCAGACCAAGTCCAAGCTGTGAAGGCTCTACCCATTGCATGGTCAGATCCGTAAGTGCTGTCAAGAAATCAATTGTGCCTTGCGAATAGCATTTGCCGTCTCGACCAAGCATACAGCCTGAATTGTAATACTGTACATTGATGACCGTCGTCAAATCCTTCAAGTTGCGATACAGCTGCATATAAGTGGTGTTTGCATTTTGCATATCAATTGTTTGCGGGGCCATCGTCAAAATGAAGCTAGAGCCTACCTTCTGCTGCAATTGACGAATTGCGGTTGTCAGGTTGGCTACGTTCATGCCGTTCTCGAGATCAATATCCACGCCATCAAGGCCAAACTGGGTAATGATGCCGTACATGCTGTTGACGAAGTTGTCGATGTTTGGGGATGCGCTGTTTAGATTGATATTTCCTTTTTCACCGCCAATGGAGATGATGACCTTCTTTCCTTGCGCTTGCTTGGCTTGAATATCGTTAATGAGATCTGCATTCGAGTAGCCGCCAAGCGCAGTGGACAATGGACCATCCACATTAAAGGTAACGCCGCCTGGCTTCGTAAGATCCATATCTGCAAAGGACAATGCAATAATGTCATATTCGCTTGGAACTTCACTCAGCTTAATATTCGCGGAGCCATTGATGAAGTTATGCCAGTAGCCCGTGAGAGTGTGCTTAGGCACGGATCCGCCGCCACCTGCTGGAGATGTTGTCGCCGCAACGCTGCTGCTGGCAGCTGAGACATTGCCTGCTGCATCCTTAGCCGTTACCTTGAAGATGTAGGAGGTTCCAGCAGTTAGCCCAGTCACGGTAGCCGTCGTACCGGTTACAGATTGGTTAACCGCTGATCCTAAGTAGACGTCGTAGCCTGTGACGCCTACATTATCGGTGGAAGCAGTCCACGTCAAGGATACACTCGTCTTCGTCACGCCTGTTACCGCAAGGTTCGTCGGTGCAGTTGGCGCTTGCGTGTCCGTGCCGCCGCCTGTGCCGCTAGTGGCCACATTCAGCGTATTGCTTGCTGGGGACAGATTGCCGGCCGCATCCTTTGCTTTTACGGTGAAGGCATAGGCTGTGCTTGCTGCAAGACCTGTTGCATTGTAGCTTAAGGTGCTGCCAGTTACAGTGCCCACTTGAGAAGCTCCCTGGTAAATGACATACTGGCTCACGCCCACATTATCGGTTGAGGCATCCCATGCTAGAGCCACGCTGCTGGATGTTACATTAGTGGATCGCAAATTCGATGGAGCTGTTGGCGCCTGCGTGTCCGGCGCACTCTGCGTCAGCTTCCACAGCGCAGGCACATTAGGTGGCTCCCAGCCTGGTAAAGAAGTATGCGGTTGTATGACTTGATACGTCTTGCCGCCATAATTAGCCGTATCATTGACGGCATAGGAAACGTACGGAGCCCATTCCCCTCGATCCGCGGCTATAGCCATAGCTGGCAGCAAGCCAAGACATAGTACAATCGTCAATAAGAGCGAGATCCATTTCTTTTGACGCTGCAGCGTTCTTATTACTCCGCTTGATGTTCTCATCATCTTTCCTCCTTTGTCTTCACTTCAAGATAACGTGCCGGAAATCTCGGATCCGTCACCTCCTCGTTCAAGTTTCATCGCTTCGCTTTAACCTCTATGTGAATGCAAGAAGCATGGAAGCCAATAGTAGAAGACAGCGTGACTTAAGGAATGTGAAGCCTACATCCATTCAAAGTGGTAGACAGAGAAAGGAACCACCGATTGGCTTGGGTACAGCAGGCTCATTGTTCAAGCATGCACAGCGAATCATGAAAGCGTTATCAAATGATGTAGAATAAAAGCGTATTTCAAACCATGAATGGTTAGACATATGCTAAAAGGGCTTTAACTTATTCGCAATAATATTCATTCATCTGATCAAAAGGGTGTGCTTGTCTACTGTAATCACTTAAGAAGGGAAGCCTGCTGTAATAAGGTGACGTGCTACAACGATTGCATGCGTTCGACATTGGGGTGTGCGATCCGAAATCAATAGTGAGGAAAAAAAGGTGAAAGACTATTGGTGAACCTAATATTAATACGCCTTTGCCCATTTGACAAGAACCAAATCTAATACTAATCGCTGCTTTATAAGCAGAAATAATAATTGCTCATGGGGAATGTAAGATTTGACAGTCGTTTTTAAGATGTGCTACCATTTTTATACCGACTAGTCAGTTTGAGAATAGACAGAGCAAAAGGGGTATTAGACCATTGAGTAAAGAAAAGATTATACACGCCGCGATGGAGGTATTTTCAGAACACGGCTATCACAGGGCCAGTATGGATGAGATTGCGTTACGAGCGCAGGTTGCGAAGGGAACTCTTTATTACAACTTTCCAGGCAAGGCTCAGCTATTTAAGACCATTGTGAAGCAGGCGCTGCAGGACATTATCAATCATACCTGTCAGAACCTTGATAATACGACCTTGTCCATCGAGGAACAGATACGCTACATCATTCGTCATAACCTAGATGTGATGCTTGAATCCAGAAATGTGGCTCATATCATTTTTAATGAGCTGTCGAATGGAATCGAGCAAGAGGTGCTTGATGAGATTAAGGATTTAAGACGCGAGTATCTTGGCTTTATTACGGAGCTGCTGGAGGAAGGAAAACGTTCCGGATACATTGTAAATGTGCTGCCGATGGTAGCCGCTTCAGGCGTTATCGGGATGCTGCAAAGCGCCTGCAATTATTACTTAACCAATCCGGACAGCATGACAAGAGAGGATTTGGAGCAGTCGCTCTTTGTCATGATCACCAAAGGCTTGTTATCCCATTCGTGAGTAGCAAGCCTACTCTTTTACCTACTTTTGCACTGACTAGTCAGTTTGAATGTTATCCTATACGAAAGCGAGGTTTCTCTATGGATTGGAACCAACCGGAAATTCTGCCTTTAAGCAAGTTCAAGGAAATGCGACATACCTCCCCTGTACATTTCTTGGATCAGGGTGAAGTTTGGGATTTGTATCGTTATGAGGACGTAAAGGAAGCCTTCACGAACTATGCTATCTTCTCCTCCCAAGGATCAGAGAATCCAAAAGAGCCGATTGATTCCAGCATCCTTAGACAGGATCCTCCAAAGCACAGGCAGCTCCGCATGCTGGTCTCCCAAGCGTTTACGCCACGGGTTATCGAAGGCCTTGCCCCAAAGATTACTTCGATTACGCACGCGCTCCTGGATGAAGCAGAGCAGGCACGCAGCATTGATGCACTCACTTCTCTTGCAAGTCCGCTTCCCATCACGGTGATTGCCGAAATGCTGGGTGTCTCGATTGAAGACCGTGAGCAATTCCGATCGTGGTCCGATGCGCTTGTTGGAACGGATCATGAGGCCTACTTAAAGGCTCAGCAAGAGATGACGGATTATTTCAACACCATCATTGAAGAGCGCCGGCGTGAGCCTCAGGATGATCTGATTACGAATCTCGTGCAGGCCAGAGTAGAAGGAGAATCCCTTAGTGAAATCGAGCTAATCGGCTTCTGCATTCTTTTGCTTGTAGCCGGCAATGAGACGACGACCAATCTCATCAATTCCTCGTTGCTCTGCATAGACAGCCTGCCTGATGTAAGAGAAGCGCTCTTGGCCGATCGATCACTTATCCCAGGAACTTTAGAGGAAGTATTCCGCTACTGCTCCCCTGTGCAGCAAATGTTCCGCGAAGTCAAACAGGATGTGGAGTTAAGCGGACAGGTATTGCGTGCAGGACAATTCGTAAGGATGTGGATCGGATCTGCTAATCATGACGAGACCATCTTTGATCAGCCGGATCAATTCCATATGCATCGCAGCCCGAACCCTCATCTTGGACTTGGCAGCGGCATTCATTATTGCTTGGGCGCTCAGCTCGCCCGGCTGGAATCTAGAATTATGCTTGAGGCGATTCTTGAACGCTTCCCTCACTTCCATAGAGACCGTGAGATTCCGCTTGAGCGAACAGACAGTCAAATGATGTTCGCCTTAAAGAGACTGCCTATCCACTTGTATTAAAACGGGAAACATACACATCCTGCCCCATTCGATTGGCATGTACAGATCCAAATTATAAGCGCATCCTATTGCAGCAAATGATGGTGAAAGGTTAATAAAGAAGGGATAGCTCAAAAACAGCCATCCCTTCTCTTTGCGTATGAAATTAGAATCATGCTGTGCAATTGCTGACTCCTTGTACGGTTAATGGCCTACACGTTCCGAAGTGGAGGTCGTAATAGGTGCGTCTCTTTTCGAATCCAGCGTAATCCATATAAGTCCTGCCGCCATGAAGAGAGCTCCAATTCCCTGCCAGACGGATACCGTCTCTCCAAAGAAAAAGTATCCTGCAACCATTGCCGCAGCAGGGGTGACATATCGAAAGAAGCTGGATCGCGCAGCCCCTACTTTAAGCATACTGGCATTCCAAACGACAAAGGCAAATAATGTACTAAAGAACACATTATACATTATCGCGATATAGCCGCCTGAAGATAGGGTCGCCCACTCTACCTTTTCCCAGGAGCCGAATGTAAAAGGAAGCATGAACAGTGCGCCGAACATGATGTACCAGGCACTGACTCTTAGCGCCGAATATCGCTTGATCAGCGGCAAGCAAGCCAGATTGAACAAAGCGCCAACGATACTGATCCCTAAGGCAAGCAAATTGCCGAACATATGATTCGAGGATAGATCAAAGCCCTGATCTCCTCCAAGAATCACAAAGCCGACCCCTATCATCGCCGCGATACCGCCGGTGACCAGCCGAGCCGTAACGCGTTCGCCCATAAAGATCGTGCCGAAGATAGCCGTAAAAATCGGCCATGGCGCAACATTAAGCAGCGAGGAGTTGGCGAGTGTCGTGTATTTGATCGAGTACATCGTCGCAATCTCGAGCCCGGTTACACCCACCAAGCCGATCAATGCGAGCTGAAGTGCAACCTTGATCGGAACCCCTACGCTCCCCTCCCTCATCTTGAGCAGCACAAAAAAGAAGGGAATCGTGAGACCAAAGCGAAGGAAGGTAAATAAGACCGGATCGAACAGCTCCATCGCTTGCTTGGATACTGCAAAGTTCGTTCCCCAAATAGCGGCGACAATGACAAGTCCCGCATAATACATCCATTTTCGTTCCATGGTGATAGCATTCTCCATCCTATATTCATTGGATATGGCCGAATATATATGATCTACATTGTGAATCAAGTAACTTAAACTTGCAATACCTTTTATTTATTCCATTAACGATTCCATACCTAAACAAAAAGCCGACCTCATGCGGTCGGCTAACTTGACGATGAACAAACGATGATGGATATCCCATAGTCTTGCTCTAATGGTGGATTGAAAGGCAGAATGTCTCTCTTCCTACTCTTCTTTTTGACTTGCAATTCCGGTATTCGGAAGAACCGGAAGCATTTTTTCACCTTTCACCATTGGAGATTGACAATGAGGGCAGGTTGGGTTGTTATCGAATGAGAAGTTGTCTCTCATCCATCCATTGCACGAGTCACTCGTGCAAGACCAGATCGCCGTCATCTCCTCAGCAATTTCATCCATTGGTCTCTTTCGTGAATGGTACATGTTAGCATCCCTCTTTCTCTTCTAGAATGGTGAGCTGCACCTACAGCATGAAAAAAGTGAGAAAACCTCTACCGAGGCCTTTCAATAATGAAGACCGCGTATAGAGGCTCATTTTCTCGCCAATAAGAATTTCAAATTTCTACAAAGTGAAATTTTGTAAACTCTTATGTGGAAAAAATGCTCCAAACGCGAAGTTTGGAGCATGGTGACTGACTTACAGTTTAACTACGTTTTCAGCTTGTGGTCCGCGGTTGCCTTGTACCACGTTGAATTCTACGCGTTGGCCTTCATCCAAAGACTTGTAGCCGTCGCCTACGATTGCGCTGAAGTGTACGAATACATCGTTGCCGCCTTCAACTTCGATAAATCCAAAACCTTTTTCTGCGTTAAACCATTTTACTGTTCCTGTTTCCATGAGTGTTACCTCCATATTATATTAATTACATGACCTCTATATTCCGTAAAAAATAAAAATCACATATTGTACAAGGCTACTCACATAAAATAATAACCCTCTACAATATGTGACTTTAGGGATCAGGTCATATTCTTATTATTATGAATAATACCACAGATTTATTTGTTTTGCAACTCCCCCGCTTTACTGCATCCAAGCGGCAATTTCCAAGCCATGGTTCTAAGGATCAAGAGCCGAATAGCCGCTATCCGTCGCTGCGACTCGGCTATCCGAAACTCTTATAGGAGAAACCATACCTTGATCCATACATAATCATCCATTAGATTTTCCGAATATCACGCGAAACATACGGCTAATCATCGGATGAATCACAGAAACATGTCCTTCGCCCTCGATGAGGTCATAGGAGGAATGAAGTCCTTTATCGGCAAAAGAGTGGAGCAGCTCATGCATATGCCCAGCATCCTCAATCATACCGGCTTTCTCCTCTCCTCCTATGGAAAGCACGACCCTGGCTTGGACCGCTTCCTGATTCAAGGCTGGAAGCCACTCACGGTATTCGTGCATGATCGCCTGCTTATTCCACCAGATGGACGGGCTTCCTGCGATATACGTATGGAAGGCACCCGGCATCTCCTTAAGCGCAAATAACGCAAAAAGACCGCCTAGGGAGTGCCCAAATAAAGCACGACGCTTCGCATTGACAGGATAGCGAGCTTCAATCAGCGGCTGAAGCTCACCGACGATAAAGCGAAGAAATGCTTCCGCGCCGCCTGTCTCTGGCCAAGGCGTACCATCGGGACGCATGGAATCAGCGTGCGCAAGCGTCGTAAAGTCGTAGAAGCGCCGGTCAGCTACAAAAGGCTCGTCGGAATCGTAACCGATGCCCACGATCATGCCCGGCTCAAGGCCAAGCGGATGTCTTGACTGCATCCGCATCGCTTCTGACAGGGAGCCGAAGTACGCATTGCCATCCAGCGCGTACAAGATCGGGTATCCGTCTTCTGAAGCAGGCTTTACTGGGACGTAGACGAAGATGCGATAGACTCGTCCCGTATGCTTCGACATAACGGTAAACGTATCAGTGCCTGGCTGGGTGTATCTTGAAGCTGTCGGACTTTGGACATGCCCTTCTGTCACAGCTGCTGTGGAACCATACAGCCAGTGGAGCGCATCGATGAATCTTCTCGTCATAAACAGCCCGTCATGGGTGCCGCCTGCGTCCAACTCGAAACGAAGCTGCTCGCTCGGAAATCCCTTCTCCAGCCACCTTCTTTGGACCGCCACATTATTCGGCACCATATGCTGTTGGATGCTCTGCTTATAGAGGCCTTCCGCACTGCCTACGCTCATGTATAGTCGAAGCTCACTTGCTGGCGCTGCTTGCTCCTCCACGAAGGATAGTACGCCTTCATACCAGCAGGACGTAGACAGCATGCCGATCAGACCAAAGGTATCGGGTCGCCAGTAAGCAGCGAACATGGAGATCAGTCCGCCGAAGGATCCTCCCATGATCGCCGTATGCTGCTTCGATGGCAGCGTACGATACGACGCGTCGATATATGGCTTGATGGAGTCAGCCAACTCATCGACGTAAGCTCGTCCCTCGCCGCCAAAGGATGGGAAGCCCGGCAGAGTCGGGCCGGCTTTCCAAGGGGTATATTCATGATTGCGGTTATGAGTTTCAATCCCGACAAGAATCAGTTCGGGAAGCTTCCCCTCCCTGAACAGGGAATCCAAATAATTGATGCATGCTTCGAACAGCTCTCCTCCATCCTGAACGTATGCAACCGGATAACGCTCCGTTCCTTGCTCATAGGATGGCGGCAAAGCGATGGACAGCTTTCTATATTGATGAGTGACCGACTGATAGCGATTCATGATGGCCATACTTCCTTCCCTTTATTTTTCAGCACGGACAAGCAAATACACGAAGTAAGGCACCCCGATGACGGAGATGACGATGCCTACAGCCAGCTCGGCTGGTGCGAAGATCGTTTTGCCGATCCAATCACCTACCACAACCATCGCTATGCCAACAGCCCCGCTTACAGGCAAGATATGCCGATGGGAGCGTCCTACCAGCCGCCTCGCCATATGAGGCGCAATCAGACCGACGAAGCCAAT
This sequence comes from Paenibacillus sp. 1001270B_150601_E10, assembly GCF_015558675.1. GTDB lineage: Bacteria > Bacillota > Bacilli > Paenibacillales > Paenibacillaceae > Paenibacillus_B. Next base: position 212,356 of record NZ_JADMOL010000005.1, read on the forward strand.
GCTTCCGGATACCGATACGCTCGCAGCGACAAGTCCGACGCTGCATACGAGCAGCAAGAGCCGCTCCCGATCAACCGGAAGCCCTAAGCCCTTCGCGCTGATCTCTTCCAGTTGAAGCACATCCAAAGCGCGATAGCGTGTCCAGATCAGCGGCGGCAGGAGAATCACCCAAGGAAGCATCGCCAAGACAAATTTCCAGTTTGCGCTATAGATGCTTCCCGCCAGCCAGACAACCGCCATCTCATAATCCTGCGGGTTCATCTTAAGGGAAACAAACATGGTCACAGCGCCGAAGCCCGTCGTCATGGCAATTCCGACAAGAATTAATCGCTGCGGATCGAGCTCCCCATTCTGCCGTGCGAATAAGACGATGAGCGCACTTGCTGCAAGGCCTCCTATAAGTCCAAAGATCGGCATCATCATAATCGATAACGATCCTGTTAGATCCATTTCTCCGCGGAACAAGAACATGAACAGCACCACCGCCATTCCGGCTCCTGCATTGATGCCAAGAATGCCTGGATCGGCCAGACCATTGCGAGTAATGCCCTGAACGACCGCCCCCGCCATGCCAAGCGCGAACCCGACCAGCATACCCAGTACAATTCGCGGCAAGCGGAATTCGAAGATAACAAGATCATGGTCCGGTACGCGGTCAATGCGAAGCAGTGTCTTCACAATGTCCAAGACAGACAAGTTGAAAGAACCGCTTGTAATGCTTAAATAGATGGCGACTGCCGTGATGCCGCAGCAGACGAGCAATACGATCCACATCCGCATCGCAGGATGTTTAGCCACGTTGTCCGCCTCCCTTCACTCGGATGAGGTACAGGAAGAACGGTACACCGAACAATGCAGTAACGACGCCAATAGGCGTTTCGAACGGGTAATTGATGAATCGGGATAGAATGTCACACAGCGCTAAGAATATCCCGCCAAGCACACCCGACATGATGATGATATTGCGATAATCCGATCCCACTAAGAATCTCGCGATATGCGGAATAATCAGCCCGATAAAGGCGATCTTCCCTGCGAGCGCAACGGAGATTCCTGTTAGTATGATGACAGCGAGCATCGTGAGCCCCTTAATCAGCCTTGTACGCTGACCGAGCCCAGCAGATAGCTCGTCCCCAAGTGATAAGACGGTAATTTGTCTCGCCAAGGATAGCGCGAGGCCAATGCCCACGATGGCAAACGGAATCGCCAGCTTGATAAGCTCAGGGTCAATGCGATGAAGTCGCGCATTATACCAGAAGCTTATATTTTGAGACACTTGATAATAGGTTGCCACAGCGTCTGCTACTCCATTGAGAAATAAGCCGATAATGGTCCCCAGGATCGCAAGCTTAACGGGAGACATTCCCTTTGGAATGACATTGGCTAGACCAAATACAATACTTGCCCCTAGAGCAGAACCAACGAGGGACAGCATAATCATGCTTACCGAATGTTGCTCCGGCAGGAATACCATTCCCATCGTGACGGCAAACACCGATCCGTCCGACACCCCCATAATAGAAGGAGAGGCCAAATAGTTTCTGGTCATCCCTTGCATCAAGGCTCCTGAAATGGCGAGGAACGTCCCGATCAATAACGCGCCAATTACACGCGGCATTCGAGAAAATCGGATAATTTGATGGTCTACATTTTCAGGATCAAAGTGAAAAACAGCATCCCATATTGTAGAAATCTCAATAGGTTTGGAACCATATAATACCGATAATAAAATGATCAATACGACAGCTGCCGGCGCCACCCCGAGGATGACAGCCGGCAACGAAGCCTTTATGCGCATGATGCAGCACACCTTATCTGTATTTATTTGCTCATTTGCTCTACGAATGCTTTTAGGAACTGGACTTTACTGTAAGCTGTACCGCCTTGTGCGAGCGGATCAACGAGATTCACGAAGAAGTGGTTGTCCTTTACAGCTTGAAGCTTGCTGATGATTGGATCATTCTTAAAATCCTCAAGTGCATTAGGGTTGTCCTTGTTTTCATCAGCAGAGAACTGCACGAGCAAGTAGTCTGGATTCATCTCTGCCAGCTTCTCGGAGGAGATCTTCTCCTGCTTCTTAGCCGCCTGCACTTCAGCTGGCACCGCTAATCCAAGATCCTCATAAAGTACTGGATTAAAGAATACGGTTGGAGAATAAATCATCGCTTCACCTCCACGAATACGGAGGATGGCCACTTTTTTATCCTTCAGCTTCTCGCCAAGATTTGTCTTTGCAGCTTCTAGGTCAGCCTTGTAATCAGTAATAATTTTAGCTGCTTCGTTCTGCTTGCCGCTTAGCTCGCCAAGAAGCGTAATATTCGCTTCCCAGTTTGTTGATACGTGAGAATAAGGGATCGTTGTCGCAATCTTATTCAGCTTCTCGGTGACACTTGGATCCGCTTTGCTTGAGCTCAGAATAACGTCTGGCTTCAGCTCTAATATTTTCTCGAAGTTAGGCTCGATCTTCTCTCCAGATGATTCTGCTTTATCTGTAATAGAGGAGAACATCTCTGGGAATTTCCCACCCGTCGTGATCGCGCCTACAGGATGCACATCCAAGAGAATGGCATCCTCCATCGCCTCCAGCGCACCTGTGATCACGATGCGCTCCGTCTTCGCAGGCAGCTCATACTCTTGATCCAGATACTTCACGATACGCTTCTCTTGCGAGGCGTCGTTCGTTTCTGTCTTAGAGGTTTCCGCTTGTTCTACCGTCTTCGAAGCCGTATCGCCGCTCGCTTCTGCTCCTTCTTTGGCATTGCCTCCGCAAGCCGTCAACAAGATGGACAGAGCCATGACCAAGCTCAACATCAATCCTAACTTTTTCATCTTTTTCTCTATCTCCCTTCATGGATAAACAATAAATGATAACGATTCTCATTATCGATTATAGGGAGAGGTAACTTTTTTCGCCATGGACATCATCCATATTTAAAATGGACAATCTCCAGACAGCAGCTCTGCTGCCTGCTCCAAGATGCGCAGCATCGCTTCTGGCGAGTACTCTTTCCAAGGACTCGATGGAATCTGAATGATGCGATTTTCTTGCACAAGGCGAAGCGAAAGCCATTCTACGGATCCCTGCAATCGGCTCCAGTGCTCCAGCGTCTCTGATTCCTGGCATACCAGGAGCAGCACCCTGTCGCAAGGGATTTCCTCTAGTTGTTTAGGTGTTATCGGCGCTCCATTCTCAATATCATGAGGGCCGCTCGGCGAGACGATGCCCAAATCTCCATAGACAACATCCTCAATGCCTTGGTTGCTGTACACATATAGCTGATCCTTCAGCATGCGGAGGAACAGCACAGACATCCCTTCTTGCTTCGCTGCAAGCAGTGCTCGATATTCTTTAACTTTTCGGTCATACGCGGCTATCCAGCGTTCCGCCTCGGCCTCCTCGTCCAGCTGAGCAGCAAGGGCACGGAATGCCGTTCTCCAGCTATGAGCCCCCTCTACGGAGAGTTCGACTACATCTGATATGGCGGCGGAGCTGCTCCTTCACAGACCGCTTTAAGGTGGACTTGCATAGGATAACGTCTGGCTCCGCCTCGACTAGCATCGCGAGATTATTCGGTTGGTGCGGAGTATCATGCTGCACATTCAAATGATAGGGAATGTCCACCCCAATGCGTTCGTTGTAATAGCCTGTCCACTTCGGATGCATGGGTGCGGCATAAGGGATAATATGAAGCGGAAGCAGAAAGCCAACCGTGCAGTGACAGCCATAGATCGCAAGCTTGCGTCGTCTTCGCTTCATGAATTGAGAAGGTGAATAGCCGTGCTCCTTCTTGAATTTGCGGCTGAAATAAAATTCATCCTCGTAGCCAACCTCATGGGCAATATCCCGAAGCCGCTTATCGGAGCGCAGCATCAGCTGCTTGGCTTGATTCATGCGAAGCTCCGTAATATAGCTGCTTGCGCTTAAGCCATACTCTTTCTTGAACGATTCCACGAAGTACTTGGGACTGAGCTCGGCAAGGCTCGCTAGCTGGTCCATGGTGAGATTCTCGTGGAATCGCTCTTCAATGTACGCCCGCGCATGCTCAAGCGAGCCTGACTCTGCGAGCTTGCCATGCTGCCTTGCGGCTTGAGCCATAGCAAGCAGCAGCTGCTGCAGCTCAAGCTGCGCCTGCCAGCGGAGCAGGGGATCGGCCTCTCTAAAGTGCCGATCAATCATGCGGCATTGCTCCGCTGCAAAGCCTACCGGCTCAACCCGCACCTCCAGCGGGAGCAGATGCCCGCTGTACGTGATCTCCTTCAGCTCCGTCCAGGAACGGTCCTGCGGAGCGAATAGGCTCCAGCGGAGCACAGCTGCCGCAAGCTCCGTTCCCTCGTCAGCCACGAGCTGCAATGCGCTGTCCGGCGTACAAAGGTATACGCCGTCCTGCTTTAAGCGGCTTGCTCGCAGATCCCGATACAGCGTCCCTGCTCCAAAAAGCAGGACAACGAGCGTATAGTTCGTATTAAGCTGCCAATCGCTTTGCTCTCCTGCCTTCACCTTCATCAAGGTGGTGCTCCAGAGCTTCACGCTCCACTCCCCCATGCAATTTGAAAGAGCATCATCGGAAGGTCTAGCATAGACTTTTTGGCTTAGCGGCGTTTCTATATGTTCCATACCTGTAAATGGGAATGTCGTTGAGTCTTGCTTGCTCATAAGATGCTACCTGCTTTCTTGGAAATTACTATAATAATGATAATCATTATCAATATGACAGCGCAAGCTTTTCTTTTTCCAACGCCTGCTTCAACATTCTCCGTCTCCTCATCCGTGAATGCCATGCCGACACTTCCCCTTCAGACTAAAGGTTACATATGTTCAGATGCGTGCATGATCCTGCGGCTCATCGGGCAACCTTTATCTAGTCCTTGTTAAGCGAATGCTCGAAAGGAGGTAACACAATGTCAGCCTATAGCGAAGGGATCAAGAGCAAACTGGAACAGCTGCTGCATGATAGCGAGGGCCTGATTGTAAAAGGTATCGGCAAATCGCTGGTCGTCTGCTATATGAACGGCATGGTCGATACTGCACAGCTCAATCTCAGTGTGTTGGGTCGCCTGCCTGTAGATGGCGAACCAGAATCCATCGATAAACTGCAGGACATGATCGCAGTGGGTGAATGCAACCTGATCCCAACGCTCATGAATGGCATAGAGAAGCTGCTAAGCGGCCATGCGCTTGTTACCCTTGCCGGCTCTCAAAAGGCTCTAATCGTTAATGTCGCGAAGATCCCTACTCGAGCGCCGAGCAATGCAGAGACCGAGTCGACCATCTATGGTCCCAAGATGGCGTTCACGGAATCCATGGAACAGAACACAGCTATGCTTCGCGCTTATATTACAAGCGATGAGCTTGTTCAAGAGTCGCTGAATCTCCCTTCCGATACCCATACGATAGCGTGCCTCTTTTATATGAAGAAATCAGAGGACAATCCATTTGTCGGCCTTATCCGCGACCGCGTTCAAAAGCAGCGCATCAGGGGGCTCATCGGAAGCCCGCTCTTTTTAGAACTCTTAAAGGATAATAAATACTCATTATTTCCGGAAATCAGTTTAACCGAACGGCCAGATCGAACCGCTCAGGCTCTGCTTGAGGACAAGGTCGTGGTTATGGTAGAGGGCAACTCTCAGGTCATCATAGGCCCGAACTCATTCATTGACTTTTTTCATTCCGTGGAGGATCGATATTCCACTTGGGGGATTGGCTGGTTCAATCGCGCTTTACGAACAGCAGCATTAATGATTTCGATTTATATCACACCGTTATATGTAGCGGCACTCACTTTTCATTATGAGGTGATCCCTTCCACACTGCTCGTTCCGCTTATCGCATCGCGTTCCAAGGTTCCCTTTCCCCCCTTAATTGAGACGCTTATCTTAGAGGTCTCGATAGAGCTGCTTCGGGAAGCTGGCGCGAGACTCCCTACCAAAGTGGGGCAAACGATAGGGATTGTCGGGGCTATTGTCATTGGACAAGCGGCAGTAGAAGCTGGATTTACTAGCAATACGCTCATTATGCTGGTTGCACTCGCCGCCTTGGGTTCTTTTACGACGCCCAATTATATGATGAGTTCAACGATACGGCTAATCCGCTTTCCAATGCTCTTTGCGGCAGGCTTTCTAGGATTGCCCGGGATCGCATTTCTTACGGGGCTGCTCTTCATCCATCTCTTGTGTATGACCAGCTATGGGAAGCCCTACTTGTTCCCGTTTTATCCACCAAGCAAGAAGGGCATCATCTACAGCATGCTGATGACCGTGCCCTCTTTGTTTCACTATCGAACAGACCTAACGACCAGCAATACGAAGAGTCTTCGAGCAGGTATCCATTCATGGATCAAAGCTGACGACGATGAGGATTAAGGTGAAGCCATGAAGATTGTGTATACACCTAAAAAGGACCTTCAGATCCACGCATTTTTGCTGTTTTTTGTACTGTGCAATACGCAGATTGGCGTCGGCATCTTTAACTTCCAACGCTCCATCTATCAAGCTGCAGGCCATCTTGCATGGTTGTCTGTCATTGTGGCGGGAATCTTTACGCATCTTCTCGTATGGCTTATCGTGCGTACGCTCGATAGATACGAATCCTCTGATCTTTATGGCATTCAATATGATCTGTTTGGCAAGGGCATCAGCATGATTTTCAATTCAGCCTATTTGCTCTATTTTTTAGGTGTGTTCACTGCGATCATGCGGAATTATGTGGAGGTCATCCAAGCGTGGATCTTTCCAGATATCTCATCCTGGGTCGTACTCTTACTGTTGTCTATTCTTACGATATATGCTGGAAACGGCGGCATTCGTGTCATTATTGGCCTGTGTGTCATAGGATTCGTCCTCATTGTGCTGGCTTCTGTTCTTTTTTATTCTCCACTGAAATATGCCGTCTGGAGTCAGCTGCTTCCATTGGAAGTGAAGGAGCCCATGAAAGTTCTAAATGGCGCATGGGAGATGGGGTTTAGCTTAGCAGGGTTTGAAATCATCATGCTGCTCTACCCTTTTATCCGCAATAAAAAAAGAGTGCTGCTCCATGCCCAGTTGGGGATTGCCTTTAGCAACATTGTGTATCTCATTATCATGATCATATCTATTGTCTACTTCTCTTCATGTCAGCTGGAAAGAGCGGTATGGCCTTCGATTAATTTGCTTAAGATCGTTAAATACCCTTATCTTGAACGCTTGGAGTTTATCGTGATTTCACTTTGGATGCTGGTTACGCTAACCGGACTCTCTGTCACTATGTGGGCGATAACAAGGGGCTGCAAACGGATGTGGGGAGGAAGGCCTCAAGTGGTGATGATCATTGTTGTTATCGTGACATTTATGATCTCCATGAATATCGAAGAGCATATTCAGATTGAGAAGTTTAATAAATGGATTGATAGGAGCACGCTCCTTTTTTCTTATCTGTATCCTATTCTATTGTGCTTCATTGCCAGTATCGTATTGGCTTACCGCAAACGCAAACCCGTGAATGACGAAGGTGATTCCTCATGAAGGTGACAAAGCTCCTCATGATCCTAGCAACGTTACTTTTGCTTGCTGGATGCCTAAAAACGAATGTCTTAGAGCGTTTATCCATCGTCACTGCACTTGGCTATGACGCAAAAAAAGACCATACCTTTCAAGTCAGTGCCTCCTACTTGGAATCATTGCCGGATGCGAAGGATAAGAATCGAACGGTCTCCGTAAAGGCCGAGACGAGTAAAGGAGCACGGCGGAAAATCAATCAAAAACTGCCCTATGAGCTGGCAAGCGGGCAGGTTCGAGTCATTTTATTGAATCGCGATATTTTCAATCTGAGGATGATCAATGAAATCGATCTGCTGAGCCGCGATCCGTCTTTTGGAGATATGATCAAAGTTGCAGTAGTAGATGGAAGCGTAGAAGAGCTGCTCTCCTACAAGTACGAATCGATTCCGAATATCGGAACCTATCTGAACAGTCTGCTGGAGCATAATACGAAGTACAGTTGGTCCCCTGTCATGACTTTGCATGAGTTCACACGCTGTCGGGACCAGAATCTTGCACGTGATATGGTCCTTCCTCTAATCAAACGTGAGGGGGATGAGGTCATTCTGTCTAATTTGCAGTTGCTTCATGGCGTACATATTGTAGGCGAAGCAACACCAAAGGAAGGATACTTCTTGAAAGCGATAAGAGGAGAGCCTACCGCTTATTTGTATGAATGCATCATCAATAAGAAAGACCTGTCCGCCAGCGGCATGAATCGATATATATATAAACAATCAACCTCCAATGACAGTATCAAAATTGTGTTTAAGGTTGTTAAAAGTAAAGGCCGTGTAGAGCTTACCAACGCAAGCAGTCTCGACTTTAACGCAACGATTGATATGGATGTCGACGTGCAGGAAATATCGGAGCGATATGATTTGAAAAATAACGAAGCTGTTAAAGCCCTTAAGCATCAGTTAAATAGGGAGCTCACTGCTGATTTTCAAAAGCTGCTCGACAAGCTCAAGTCATTGAATGCAGATTGCATAGGACTCGGTGAAACGTATCGAAGCCAAGTGTCACAGGCTCAATCGTCGAAGATCAACTGGTCGAAGGCCTTTCCTACCGCCTCGATTCATGGGAAGGTCAATCTTAAGATCCTTCGTACAGGAACGTTGGAATAGCCTCTTGCAATATGCATTCCTCATGCAATTGGTTCACTTTTTTGCACACAAAAAGGGTCTTGCCATTAGCAAGACTCTTTGTATCTTTTAGAAAATCGATGTTCATTCTTGCAATCCGTTCGTCTGGCCTTCTTGCAATAAAGATTCGAACTCATCCACAGGCATAGGTTTCGCAAAGTAGTACCCTTGAGCCAGGTCACAGTCCATCTCCTGCAGATAGGCTACCTGTTCCTCTGTCTCTACCCCTTCCGCAACGACCCTCATGTTCAAATCATGTGCCAGCTTAATCATATGATCGATGACAATTCTTCCGCGCTCGTCGCTCGTCTCACTCACAAAGAAGCCGCGGTCAAGCTTAATCACATCGGCTGGAATTGATTGGAGCAAGCTTAAGGATGAGTAGCCTGTTCCGAAGTCATCGATCGACAGGGTAAAGCCTAAGCTCTTCAGCTTAAGGAGCACTGCTCTTAAATAGTTGATATTTTCAAACACAATCGATTCGGTCAGCTCCACCTCGATTAAAGAAGGCGGAATATCATATTTATGTACAATGTTCGCAAGCTTCATAAGAAAGTCAGAACGTATAAGATGCACCCGCGAGAAATTGACCGAGATCGGAATCGGCTCTAATCCGTGGGTGATCCATGTTTTCAGAAGACCGCATACGTACTCAAATACCATCAGATCTACATGAACGATAAAGCCATTCTTCTCAAGGATCGGGATAAAGACATTGGGAGCTATCAGCCCTTTCTTGGGGTGGTTCCAACGGACAAGGGCCTCTGCACATCGAATTCGTCTATCCTTTATACCGTATTTGGGCTGCAGGTAAACTACAAATTCCCCTTGCTCCAGGGCATCATGCATCCGTCTTTCAATATCCTGCTCAGCTAAGACCTGCTCCAGCATTTCATCGCTGAAGAAGGCACACCGCCAGCCATACTCACCTTTTATCGACTTGGCGGCCATGGCGGCACGATCCAACATGGTGTGAATATCGATGCTTTTATCGGTAACCAGATAAATGCCGCAATAGAGGACGAGGTGTCGGTCCTCAATTACCTTCGAAGCATATTTGCTAAGGTGTTGGTTGAGCCCATTCAGGCGCGACCATAGCTCAGCCTTCGTATCATAGCTTGTTAGCAATGCGAAACGGTCTCCATTCAAACGGCCAAACAGATCAGTAGATCCTGCGCGTTCCTTTACTGTATGGGCAATATGCTGTAGGATCAAATTGCCCTCTTGGAACCCATATCCTTCATTGATGTATTTAAATCGGTCAATATTGAACTGGGCAATCGCAAACGACTTATTGGGATGCTTACTCATCATGATGTGGGCATCCCGCTTAAACTTATAGGCGCTTGGAATTTGCGTAAGCTCATCCATAAAGGCAATGTTCTCGATATCCTTTCTGAGCCTTCTTTTATTCCATAAACTACGGATATAGATCATCGTGAGCACCGCGACTATGATAAAGCACAGTAAGTAAGTAGACCCGATCATGATATTCGCTCGATTCATGACCACACCCCGGGATACAACGGATACCATATACCAATCATTAATCCCATTCATTTTTGAATACCCCATCAGCTTGACGTCTCCATCCAGCCGGAACGTTGCGACACCGTTCTCGTTCATCTTAAAAGACTCGCCAAAGGCCTTCATTTCTTTCAGGTTATAGGGATCGCGATAAATGTAATCAAACAGATTGTCGATCGATGAATTGCTGTCTGGATGCCGAGAGACGAGGATCACATTTCCTTTCGGATCGATAATTTGAGAATAGCCATGACCATTGAAAAAGGAAGTGCTCAACGCATCTACCAAATCATGTGTGTATTTGCTTGCACTTAAAGTTGCTCTCACTTTACCGTCGATCACGATTGGGCTATTAAAGGTGATAATTTCTTGATTGGATATTTGATCTGTAAATGGTGGGGATATATTGCTTATTCCTTGTAGCGCTTTATGGAACCATTCCTCCTTCGATACATTAAATGTTCGACCATCGGATGCATAGGCTCTGCCGTCTGGGGAGTTGATGCTAATGCGGTTAAATTGATACTTCTTATCAAAGTGCTGCAGATACTTCTGAATCTCTCCCCAGCTTTGGAAATTAGCTTCAGCTAAAGAGTCTGCAATACTTTCTAGCGTGTTTAATTGGCCTGTTATCATATTTTCAATGGAGTAACTCGCTTGGATCGTTGCTTCGGAAATGGTTCGAACCGCTTCCTCCTCCAAGGTGTTGGAAATCCACTTTACGTAATAATAGGAGCAGCCTGCAAAGATCAAGGCCGCTATCAGGATGAGTACAGCGGTCATCCTTGAAAAAGATAAAATTCGTTTCATAGCATAAGTCCGCCTACTGATAAGCATTATTTAGTGAAACAATTCACCCCCTTAAATTTAGCATAGAATGCTTTGCGGTTAAAGCATCGATTCCGTGAAGCCTATCTTTGTCAATCCATCGATATACCTATGTCTCGCTTATATTGATGTAAGCATAGGAAAAAACCACCTTATGTCGGTGGTTTTTCGATGAAACTATCAAATTGTCTCTTATTGGGTCTTAATCGGAATATTCGTATCATTGATTCGGAGCTCTGCGATATTCTCAATCTGTATAGGAAAATCAGATAAGTACTTGATTGATTCTTCTCCATCCTTCGTTAAAGTCAAATCATGACTATACTTCTGTACCGTCCCGTCTTTCATCCTGAGTTGAACATCAAGTTTGTCTGCCGCCTGATGTCGGCTGACAATTGTAATGCCAAGCGGCTGAATCTCAATCTGATCAAGTCGTTCAGTCCCAAGGTCAATGTTCTCCAATACCACACTCGATGAATCGACAGCTTTCATTTCAAACATCGCCGTCCAATTCCCTTCGGTATAATGATGATTTTTAACAAAATACCCGTACAACTGATACTTGGAGATGTTCGTTGGCCCGATATCAAAAATATACTCAATATAATCATGTCCGTACATGGTATGACCCTGCTCGTCTACCCCGTATGTCACGCTGCTTGAACCAATTCGTTCTCCCCGTTCAGAGAGAAGATAGAGATCCCCGTTGTCATCGATGCTTTCTTTCCATTTGGTCTTCACATGTAGCCTGCCATTGACAAAACCGATATTGGCAACTTGAACCATGTCCACACCGGGTACAGAACGATTCATATGATCTGCTTGGAGAACTTGAATCTCTGAAACTTCTTTCTCCCTCCAATCCTGAAGAAGCAGACCTCCAGCGCCGGGAATATGATTCAGATCAAGCTCCATGGTTAAAGGCTGTTTTGCTGCTTCCTGTTCCAGATTAATTCCTAGATTAACGTGATCCATATCTGGCTTGCCGCTCAAAAAGGAAGACAACCTCAACGTCACCTTTTTCCCGTTTAAGTCCTTTGCTCCGTGAGCGAGTAACTGAATAGTAGCTTTCTTTGCCACAGCATCATACTCGACAAGCTTATGGGTAAACATCTTAGCTCCTTGAACCGAATAGTCATAGAGATCAACCGTATTATCGATACGATCCTGAACGGTATCCTGCAAGGTTAGATATACAATAGCGGTCTCATCATCATTCATCGCTGCGACCACTTCCATCTTGATTCCCTGATCCATGGACACTTGCTGGATCGGCCTGAGATTGAGGCCTATCTGATTCCCTACAAGCTCCACAACCTGTTGAAAAGCAGGAATCTGAGCAGCCACGACCGGTACCACGACGATTAAGCTAATGCCGATGGATAGAGCCAGAACGACTGGCTTTTTGACCATGCGATTCGTATTTTTCCTGTTATAGGTTGTATAAGGTATATCTTCAGGATTAACATTCATCTTCACGGCTGATAGCCTCGTATCGATGATTTGCTTCAAGCTGCCGTCATTCATCCTCGTCCACTCCTTCCCACTGGATTCTAAGCTTCTCTCTGGCCCGCTTCAATCGAACAGATACGGTCGATTCTTTAAGCTGCAGCACGACTGCAATCTCTCGAATCTTAAGCTCCTGATAGTAATATAACAGGATGACCTCTCTATACTTGGATGGCAGCGACATGATCATGACCAGCAAGGAATCACTGTATTGTTCGATCATACGTTTAAGTTCGCTCTCATTCGGTACAGTTCCCCATGAACGATTCATATTTCCAATAACCTCACCCCTTATGGTCATTAGACACCATTGCCTTGTATTTTCTTACACCCTAACTTATTTTTTAACATGCATAACAAAAAGGCCACTCCCCCTACAGATTCTGCGCTGTGTGAGTTCGTAGCCTTCAGACTGCCGGCACAAGATATGCCGACCCTATTTTCGTCTCTTCCTTTTAACATCATTCACACTTTATGACGCGAATATGATATGGCATGAAAGAGATCGACTTTCTTTTAATGTAAGAGCGAGAGTAAAGCATCGAGTTTATTTAGAATGGCGCTTCAAATTGATATGGTCCAAATTCGCCGTGCTGTTAAAAATAAACTCCAGTTTATAATCTCCACGGATATACGTCCATTTGATCTGCTTCGTATTGCTGATGGCATTTGTTGATGATGGTGCAAACCAGTGCTGCTTCAGCATGCTCATCGTCATGCCGCCGATGTTGGTCTCGCGCTCCACGTTGGTCCCGAAGTAGCGAATCTCCTGCAAAATATTTTTATCATTATAAGCAAGAGCGTATCCAGGGTGCCCCATCTCAGCGTGATACACGTCAAAGCCCGATGCAGTCGCTCTCGGCTGCTCTGCCTTTCCGATTGCCTTCAATACTTCATCACGCGTTGTTTTGCCAACGACAAATGATCCAACTGCGCTATCCGTTGGAAAGTGTCCTTCTAAAGCTGGTTTATAGAACGACATCAACGTATCAAGCGCCATTTTCTGCTGTTCAGAAGTTAATTTTGCAGCAGTGCTCTGAGCAGCGTTAGCTGCTGGCGTTGCAATGCCCGCTATTCCATATGCACCAAAGACGACTGCTCCCGATAGTACAACACCCGCCACTTTTTTATAGAAAGAGGTTCTCGTGCGTCTCATCCGTCAATCACTCCTTATCTTCCCTTTTCCTTGTTCACGTACAGTATAGACGCAATCTTTATGCAAAAGGTTACATATTTGTTTTCTAAAAAGATTAGTACCCTCTACAAAAATGCAAAGTCACCTGCTGAATAAAAGGGGTTACGATTCGATTCAACTATTAAAGGGTACCCTGTCAAAATGTAAAAAGGATAGAGAACGATATATCGTCCCCTATCCTTCCTATTATTGAGTAGCTACTGCACTCTTGCGAATAATCAGCTGCATCGGAATCGTGACCTTCAAGCTGATCTCTCTCGCTCATCGGGCGCTCCTGAAGTAAAGACTCAGCGATCTCCACCTATGAACTCTGTATTCAATTGAGTCGTCTTCAGCGTTGGCTCACTTAAACTGATTAACGGAAATATCGTTGAAACCAATAATGCTAATATTCTCGGGAATGCCAAGCTCTGAGCAAGCCTTATAAAACGGGATAGTTCATACATACAATGCGTATGCAAATTAATAATGATTTTATGAGTACTTAATCCCACTTCGACCTGTGTAAGTTGCTGCAAAAAGTTAGTCCATGCTACTTTACATGCATATTTCTAATAATTTGACTTTTGGAACCCCTCCATACTTTTTACTAGTTTCCTAGAGCAAAGCCTGATAGGTTCAATGCAGTCTTTACATTAGAAATTTTCGAGTAAATTTGGTACTGTTTCCCATCACCTGTTGTTGCTATCCCTTTATGAATACCGTATATCTTATACTCATATCTATTTTTCACACTATTAAAGAAGCTAGTAAATACTATTGAACCACTATCCCCACCAACTGTATTTGTATTATTTGTAAGTACAGCATCGGTTAATGTTCCACTACCATTTGGGACAGATGCGCTAGAAGACACAATAGTTCCATTAGTTGACCATAATGTATTTTGAGACAATGTACCAACAGACGTATTAGTCAGATGTGATCCTGAAGCTTGTGTGATTGGTGTTGAACCGATTGATGTCGAAATGTCACTTGCATTATCCAGTTTAATATAACCTGCGTCAGCATTTGTATTATTAGTCGTGCCTTTTACAAAATTACCTATTTTAGTGCTGATATTACCATTTGAATCAATTTTATAAAATGCAGGAGTTGTACCACTATTTACACAATGTCCTGCTGTAACTGCTACTGAATCTCCATTGGAAGCATATCCATAAATCCCTACAGAGCACGGCCTTGAAGTTGCGTAGTTCACTATATGTCTTCCAATCCCATATGCCTGATCTTCCACTTTAATTTCCGACTCTATGATGTCAACTTTTTTAAGTTCTTCTTCAGTTAGATATTGTGCAACACTTTCTTTATTTGGAGTGTAAACAGTTAATTTATTTTTAACTTGATCAACAAACATCATCGCTCCATCAATTTCTTGATCGAGTTTTTTGTGAATGTTTTCAAGTTCTTCTATAGAATACATTACTTTTTCAATTACAAGATCATTTTTTGCAGCTGTAAGTCTAGCATCAGCAACAACATTAAAATCCGATGCCATTCTAACCACGATCTTATCTTCCTGTACTTCTAATCCTGCAAATCCCGACACTTTAGCAAGGGATTGTGACAATTCTTCTGCCAAGGTTTGAAGCTCATTTCGCTTCACAATTCTTGCCTCCTCTTCAGGTAACAAAGGAATTCCATAAAATTTTTCGTGTACAGAATCAATCTCCTCTTTCAGTAATAAATTGATGGTTTCTCTCGAATATTCCAAATTATTTTTTTTTCGAATTTCAATCATTTTTTCTCCAGAAAGGTCATTTTTTTCTGCATTTACAGTTGATGAAGTGAATGAAAAAGGAATTGAAACAAATGCAGTAATTAAAGCGAAAATAAGTAATTTTTTCTTCATTACGTTACCTCCAAATTAGTTTATATGCAAATAGGAATTATCCTATTTAACATCGTTAAAAAGTTACTTAATTTTCCATAAACCAATCAAAAATGATATTTGTTCGGGAGTAGAAATGTTTTGTAGAAAATAATTATGGGGTTAGATTTGAGTGTCACTTCCATTCATATGATAAAATAATCAGGAGTCATACAATTTCCATATATTTATATATCACATAACAGTTAATTATAGTATATTCCTAAAATACCATTTTTTTAAATAAATGTGTAGTGCTTAGATTTTTCTCTATTATTTATATAGTTAGTAACTGGTTTGTACATCAATCGTTTCCGTAGTCTGTGATAAATTGGAGAACCTGTTTCATGCACTCACAAGTAATGTGAGCAACATCCGTCTCTTTTGAAAATATCTCATAGATCAAAGGTACCTCCATAGATAACACCATGCGGCTTAGCAAGTCGCGATGTATAGATGAGACAGGTCTTACGTTCATCAAGCTAGCAACTCAAGGTTCCTTCCAGTCATAACAATTATACGATTTGCTAGGGGAGATAAAATAGCCTAGAGCTTTTTTTCAATGGTTACGACCTGCTTACAGAAGTCCATTTACCAGCAGAGACGAAAGCCCTACGACCCAGATTGAAACTCTCATGAGCGCTCGGGGTTTGTTCATGACGCAGAAGTTCATGTCTATTTGTTCATGAACCTCCCCAGTTCCTAAGCAATGGCAAGAGTACTTTTTCTCTGCTCGTGGAGGAATTCTAGTTGGCTGCCGCAGTCGATTTTGTTAAGATGGATGCAGTTCATCGTGGGTTCTGTACAAATGGGGGTTATAGTGTCTTCATTATGCATAAGTTAGTCCATAAACCATTTTATTTCCGGTTAGGGTAGTGCTTCATATAACAATCTAAAAAGAAGCCCATTCGCGACTTTCTTGTTCATATACATATAAACATAACTTTCATGGAAAAGGTTGCATATTGATTGCTAAAAGGTTATTGCCTCCTGCAAAAAAAGCACCTGCTGATTTCTTCATGAAGGTACAGTTCAGTTGAAGACGCTGTATTGCCTTAATGGAAAGGGTTCCGATTCAACTATCAGATGTAATCATCCCTGTCCACAATAAAAAAGGACAGCAAACGAAAAATCGTCTACTATCCTTCTTATCATCTTGGAATCGCAATTGCACTTTCTCGAACAATCAGCTTCGTCGGTATCGTCACTCTCAAGCAGATCTCCCTGTCATTCATCAAGCGATCCTGCATTAAGGACACGGCTGTTTCCCCCATGAAATCCGTGTTCAATCGAATGGTCGTTAAAGGAGGCACCATGAATTGTGCAGCTGAAATATCATTAAAGCCGACAATGCTGAGGTCCTCTGGAATGCGGTAGCCAAGTTCGGAGCAGGCTTTGTACAGCCCGACTGCAATCGTATCGTTGGCCACAAACACAGCTGTTGGCTTCTCCTCAAGCTCAAGCAGCTGCTTCAAGAGCACATAGCCGTCCTTTGGATTATAACCGCCTATCTTAATGTAATCTTCGCAATACAGCTGCTTGCTCTTCAAATATTGCTCAAATACCTCTTGTCGTAAATCATAATAATGATTGCCGTATTTGTCCGTATCCACGCCGCCAATAAAGCCAATCTTCGTATGGCCAAGCTCCAGCAAATAATCCAGTACCTTCTTCGTTGCCTTATGAAAGTCGATCACCACGGAATCGAACAGGTCCTCGTTAGGAGACGAGTCGACAAAGACAACGGGCTTCTGGAAGCTTTGAATCCGCTCAATATCCTCCTGCACAAAGAAGCCGAGACAGATAATCCCGTCGATCGACCGCAGCTGCTCAGGCTGGTCGCCGCTTCGGATGCGGTGCACCTTCAGCCCTTCGGCTTCAAGCTTCTTCTCAAGCGCCACCCGAATCGAGAGATAATACGTATCATTCAGCTCCTCTTCGAGCGAATACGAATAATACAGCCCAATCTTGAACTTGCGCTTTTTTCTTTTTTTGCTGGAGATCTGATAAGACAGCTGCTCGGCCGCTTCGAACACGCGTTGTCTCGTCTCATCAGTCACGTTCAGCGTCTCGTCGTAATTCAATACTCTGGACACCGTAGCAATGGAAACATTGGCTATATCGGCAATGTCTTTAATAGTCGCCATAATACCGCCTATTCTTCTGGTTTTGTGAAAATGCCTCTATCTGGGTCCACTGTGGGACGACCGCAATTAGAGGCTTCATATTGCAAAATCGAAAGATCATCCCACCTGTAGAACATCATTACAAGATATCCAACTAACGGTGGGAAACCGTTTCTTTTTTACTTGGTAAAAAATTCAGCTTGGTCTCTGCTGTAATAATCGCCATCAGGATCAATACGCTGCCGATCACCATGCGCGTTGTGAGCACCTCATGCAGAATGAGAACCGAGAATAACGTTCCAAACAAGGCTTCCGTGGATAAAATAATGGCGGCCTTCGTCTCCGTCGTATATTTCTGTGCAATGGTCTGCAGCAGGAAAGCCAACGTTGTACTAAATACCCCCAGGTACGTTGCTGCAAGAAGCCCTGTGATGTCTAGGTTAACATGAAGCGCCTCTCCCTTAAACAGAACGATAAGCAAGGACAGCACCGAAGCCGTAATCATTTGAACAATGGTTAGCCCAATCGGCGGATGCTTCTTAACATACTCGCACGTAAAAAAGATATGAAAGGCGAAGCAGACCGCACATAAGAGCGTCAAACCATCTCCAATATTAAGGCTAAGCTTCATCTCTACAGAGAGGATACCAACCCCAATAATCGCTAAGAACGCACCGATCAATCCATACTTTTCGAGCCTTCTCCGGTATAGGACGTACCCGATAAAGGGCACGATCACGACATTGACGGCCGTTAAGAAGGCGTTCTTTGAAGGGGTTGTATACTGCAGCCCCACGGTCTGAAGCATAAAGGCCAAGAATAGAAAGACACCCAGCACGATCCCCGCGCCTACAGCCGATCGATTCAGTGCCCGAAAGTGCTTCATAAACAGCACGGACATGATGCAGGCCGCAATGATAAAGCGAATGGCCATCACCTGATACGGCGTCAGCGTCTCCAACGACACCGCTCCTGCGACAAATCCCGTTCCCCATATAACCGCAACAAGCAGCAAGCCGATCTCACCTATATATCTCTTCATCCATCAATCCTCCGCTTGCTTCGAGAACTGCTCAGCCAATAAGAGAAAGACGCTGGAGGTCCAGGTAAAAGCAGGATCAACCAAGCCTTTTCCGCTAATCGGATCGAAGTTCTCTGCCATGCCGCCGACAAGCGTTAATTCCATAAATTTGGAAGCAAGTCGAGTTGCAAATTCATTATATCCATTATTTTGTAGAGCATCAATGAACAAATAGGTGACAGGCGCCCAGATTGGTCCAAGCCAGTACCCATTCTCCTTGTACAACGAGCTCGCATGACTCTCCGTGCACAGCCCATAATTCGACTCGAAGCGCTCAACAAGATGCTGAACCAGCTGATCCGCGATCTCTCGCGGCAGGCGGTAAGCAATCACAAGCGGCAGCTTCAAGATTAAGCTGTCCTGATGCTCGATAATACGATCCTCTGGCGCGTATCTCGCGACGAAGCTTCCATTCATATATAACCGTTCCATAAGCAGCTCGAACAGTTCATTCGCTCGATTTTTCCACGCCAAAGCCTCTGCCTCAAGCTGCAATTCTTCCGCCATGCTGCTCAAGATATCCATTTGACGAATTAAATGGGCAGCGAGATCCGGCGCTTCAACAGGAATCCCATCATGAAAGATCGAGGCATTATCCCAGCCGGAATCATTGCCATGATGATAGACCGGCAGCTTCAAGTCATCCGTCCGGCGGTAGCGGAGCCAGTAATTCGTAGCTCTCGCCAAGCTGTCATATACGCGAGCAACGACCGCCTTGTCGTTAAAGAACGCATGGCTCTTTCTCATGTTGGCAAAGGCCCATGCATGGATTGGCGGCTTGCAGCAATTGAAGGAGACGAATTTATCGTTAATAAAGTCCGCATAGATTCCACTATCATCCTGATGCTCCATAAAGATATCCAGTTGAGCCATGGCCAGCTCGGGGTCTTTGCTGCTCAGCATCATGGCATTAAAGCAGTTGTCCCAGCTCCAAATGTTGAACATCCAGTTCTTCGACATGTACATGGCATAGTCGGTTAATTGCCCTTCTGGATGCACGACGCAGGACCAGGTGATGTAGGCGGCAAGCCGGCGTGATGGCTCATAACGCACTTTAACCTCCGGCATCTGCCCAAGCCACTGCTCATAATGACGATCCACGCGCGCACAGGCCTGCTCGTACTCGTCATACTCTTTTTTCGGCCATACGGTCTTGTAGCTCTCTATTGCAAACTCGCATTCCGCTTCATTCGTGTTGAACGTCAGCTCGATCGTCTCGTTGCCAACCATCTTCCACGGCGCTAGGATGTTCGCCTCCCCGTGGAGGAGGCTAATCATCAGCTTGATTTCTTTTGAATACACATGATATTCCCATTGCTTAGGTCCATATGGCATCAGGCTGTCATATCGCGTTTTGACCGCAGTTAGCCTTAGCGACACCCCATTGATCTTACACCGAACGATATCCTCATCGCTGATGCACAGCTCTGCAAATTCAGATGGATGGTGCTGATGAACGATGCGAAGCCGTGTCTCTGTCACAGCAAGGTCATAGTTAACGGTTTGACCGCCCTTTAACAGCTCTATCACGAATAAAGTGCTTGGTGCCTCATCGCCGCCATGTACATCGCGCAGGAGCAGCTGCTGATTGTTCCGATCTATTGAAAAAGCAAAGTATGAGCCGTACCGACTGAAGGGCACACCTGTTAGATCCCATGCTAAAGCCGAAGTCATTCCCTCACCCCTCGTGTACAAATTGCTTCTTGCTTTCTTGAATCTCGCTGCCTGCTTGAACGACGGACCACTCGATATCGATCCCAAATGGCTGAAGCCCAAGCTTATATGGAGGCAGCTGCTCTTGACCGCAGCTGTTGCTGCCAAGCCCTGTCTGCATATAGTCGATATGAATGACTTGGTAAGGCGACTTATCGATCTCGTGGCGGTGCTTCGCCCGCTCCAACGCTTCTGTGGTGTAATCATGCACCGTTAGCTCACAGGAGTGCTTGGACTTGAACAGGAGCGACTTCTCCTGATTCGCGACGCTAAACCATTTTACGTCGGTACGATTGCCATTTTCCTGTGGATACACGTACGGGGTATGCAGCTCCTCAACGCTTGCGCGATAGATGCCCATAAAGGCCGACTCCCTGCTGTCGATATAATTTTCGCCAAAGCCTCTTCCGTACCAGGTCACCTGATCCAGTCCCTTGTCCGCAAACAGTTCGATGCCAAGCCGCGGCAGCAAAGCCGGTACTTCCTTACAGCGAATGATTGGTGTCCCTGACAGTTGAAGCTGAACGGTGCCATCCGCATGAATGATATACCGATAGGCCATATCAAAGCCAAAGCCTTGGTTCAGCGCACTGAAGTACGTCTTAATGTTGACTTCCGCATAGACGCCTCGATGCTCGGCCTCAAAGCTTGCCAACTGCTCGCTCGATAGATGAAGAAAATATTTTTTCTTCCAATCCTCCACCTTGTACATGTCATTGTCAATTGGCGCTCGCCACATCGTCATCCTTGGGCCTCGCTCGATCAATGCCGCACTTCCGCTGCGATAGCTGTGCAGATAGCCGTATACATGGTGGAACACGACTTCAAATCGATCATTGGAAATGGTCGTGAATACAGCATCACGCGTAATGCTGATCGTCCCAGACGGGGCCCGTACCACTGCAGCCTCTTGATATTGCGGAAGCTTGAACTGCGTATTGGCAACGACATGCCCCTGTTCCGCATAAGATGCGGGCTTCTTCAAAGAGTACTCAATCGTTAAATAGTAGTCTGTATTAGGGAGCACCTCATCCAGGTTATAAGCGAGTCGGATCTCCTTCATCTCCCCCGGCTGGATGAACCCGATCTCCTCATCGGCTTGCATCAGTACTTGATCGTCATAGACAATCTTCCAATCCATGTTTAAATGAGAGAGGTCGATATGATTATAGGCATTCTCGATCAGGATCCGACCGTTCCACAAATCAACGGCCTGCGTCTTAACAGGCTCAATCACCTTCTTGTATTCCAACAGCGCAGGTGACGGGGTGCGATCAGGATAGACCAAACCATCGATACAGAAGTTGCCGTTCGTTGGCTCATCTCCGTAATCTCCGCCATAAGCGTAATATTCATGGCCTGCTTCATCCTTTTCCAAAATGCCGTGATCACACCACTCCCAGATGAAGCCCCCTTGCAGGCGCTTGTACTGACGAAATACCTCCTGATACTCCTTCAAGCCGCCAGGCCCGTTGCCCATT
Source organism: Paenibacillus sp. 1001270B_150601_E10 (assembly GCF_015558675.1). Classification (GTDB taxonomy): domain Bacteria; phylum Bacillota; class Bacilli; order Paenibacillales; family Paenibacillaceae; genus Paenibacillus_B. The sequence continues at coordinate 234,343 of NZ_JADMOL010000005.1, forward strand.
GCATGTCCGTACTCACATAGAACATGCGGCTTCTTGCCTTCGTCATTCCTTCCAAGCTCCTTTAACGCCTCAAGCCTAGTATACATGGTGGAATATACGTCGCCAGCCACGCCCTTCGGGTCACCTTCATAATGAACGAGTCGAGTAGCATCAAGCCGCTTGCACGCTTCGTACATCGCAACAAAGTTGCTGCCGAAGCTGGACTCGTTGCCTAGAGACCACATAATAATAGAAGGATGATTGCGATCTCGAATCACCATGCGCTCTGCGCGGTCGACAAAGGAGGACTCCCACAGCTGATTATCCGCAAGCCAGTCATAATTACCGGTTAATTCAAAGCCATGGCACTCGAGGTCTGCTTCATCAATCACATACAGGCCGTACTCGTCGCATAGGTCATAAAAGATCTCCTGATTCGGATAGTGGGAGGTGCGAACCGCATTAATATTGTGCAGTTTCATCAGTACAATGTCCTTGCGCATGCTTTCCTCGTTGACTGTGCGTCCTTCTACCGGGTCATGATCATGACGGTTCACGCCGTTCAGCAGAATAGGCTTTCCGTTAATTGCAATGCAGCCATCTATGATCTTGATCTCTCGGAAACCAACACGAAGCGGTATCACCTCAAGGATCTGATCGCCTTCATATAAGGTCACGAGCAGCTGATATAGGTTTGGCGTTTCCGCCGTCCAGTGGTTTGGTGATTGCACTAGCTGCTGCAGCTCGCTGCAGGAATCCGATTGGGCTGCTACCTGAATGGCTTGCTGGAATTGATGGATAAGGCTGCCCTGATCATCAAGCAGCTCACAAGCCACCTTAACCTCTTTGTTTGTGCTGCTGTGATTGCGAAGCTTGACGTGGACCTTAAGCTCGCTGTTCTGATATTGGTCATCGAACGTGGTAACAAAGTAACAATCCTCGATTGCGGTTTCGGTGATGTGATACAGCTCCACGCTGCGGAAGATGCCGCTCATCCACCACATATCCTGATCCTCAAGATAAGTGCCGTCCGACCATTGGTAGACACGAACCGTCACCTGATTGACGCCAGCTCTCACATAAGCCGTAATATCGAATTCGGATGGCAGACGGCTTACCTTGCTGTAGCCGACATGCTCCCCATTGATCCACAGGTCGAAGGCGCTGTCGACGCCATTGAACTTGACGATCGTTCTCTGACCTGGGGCCATCTCCTCCAGCTGAAACGTGCGGCGGTAGATGCCGGTTGGATTATCCGTCGGAACATAAGGTGGGTTGATGGGAAACAAGTAATAGAGATCCGTATAACTCATCTTCCCGTAGCCCTTTAGCTGCCAGCAGGATGGAACATGAATCTCATCCCATCCGTTTGCATAAAAGTCTTTATGATAGAAGCCGGATGGCGACATCTCCGGCGCTTCTACATATAGAAACTGCCATGTGCCATCCAAGCTTCGATAGCCAGCACTATTTTTCTTATCCATAGCACGAGCTTCTTCTTTCGTGCGATATCGATGAAAGCTTGCCACTGCATCTTTACGATTGATATGAGGCAAGTGGATATTTTCCCAGCGCTTATAGTTCCTTGTCATTGTCTTCATCATTAGTTCCTCCCCACTCCACTCTAAGAAGTTATTTGATTATTTAACAGCACCGCTGATGCCTTCAACGATATATTTTTGAGCATATAAGAATGCAATCACTGGCGGAATGATCATCAGAATCGTTATCGCCATGATCGGAAGAATTTGCAGCTCATGGACGCCCTTGAACGAAGCAAGCCCCAGCGCCAGCGTGTATTTCATGCGATCCTGCAAGAAAATGAGCGGGCCGAGATAGTCGTTCCAGACAGACAGCATATTGAGCACAGCAATCAGGGTCAGCGGCGCCTTCATGATCGGCACGAATATTCTCGAATAGATTTGGAAGTCGTTCGCTCCATCGATTCTCGCGGCATGCTCCAGGTCCTTCGGCACATTCATGAGGAACTGCCGGAGAAGGAAGACGTAGTAGGCCGATCCGAAGAAGGCTGGAACGATGAGCGGCTTCAGCGTGTTAATCCATCCGAACAGGTTGAACTGCATATACAAAGGGATCATCGTTACGTCCCAAGGAATCATCATCGTAGCTAGAAGCAGAATGAACAGCCCATTTTTGAATTTGAAATCATAGCGGGCAAATCCATAAGCGATCAGGGAACAGGAAATAATCTGGCCAATCGTTGTTAACACCGTGATCGTTACGGAGTTCATGAGGTACAGGCCAAAGGGCTGCGCTTTCCACGCCTGAACGAAGTTCTCAAACCGCAGCGCGCTCGGGAAGAAGGTGATTGGATATTGGTGCACCTCAGCTTCTGTCTTGAGAGCGGTCAGTACGATCCATAGAAAAGGAAACAGGAAGTATACCGAGAATCCGATCAACAGAATATACACGATGACTTTATGAAAGCCGGACATTTTCATCTCTTCTTGCCTCCTTTTTTCCGATCCTTCTTCACTTCATTCTCATAGAACACCCAAGCATTCGAAGACTTAAAGATCAGCGCTGTAAGCAGCAGAATAATGATGAACATGAACCAGGCATTAGCGCTGGCATACCCTAGCTTGTGGTGCTTAAAGGCATTGTTGTACACGAACAGTCCGTAAAAATACGTTGATTTTAACGGTCCGCCATTGGTTAGCAGCAAGACCAGCGTGAGCTGCTGGAGAGCCGAGATCGTAGATGTAATCAGGTTGAAAAATACGGTCGGTGTAATAAGCGGAAGCGTGATGTTCGTAAACTGGCGAATAGGTCCCGCTCCATCAATCGCTGCCGATTCATACAGATCCGGCGGAATGCTTTTGATATTCGTGTAGAAGATCAGCATCATCGTGCCGACGCCCCATGCGCTGGCAATGACGATTGTGATGATGGCGCTGTTCGGATCAATGAGCCACTTTGGACCCTCAATGCCAAGCAAGGATAGCGCATAGTTTAGAATCCCGTACTTGGTGTTGAAGATCCAACCCCAGATGATTGATACCGCAACGCCGGATACGACAGCAGGCAGGTAGAAGATCGTCCGGAAGACCTTGACCCCTCTAACGGGCTGTGTGATCAGCATCGCTAGAACTAGTGATGTAACCAAGCTTAGTGGAACATAGAAGACTGCAAACTTGAATGTAATAAGCAATGATTTATAGAACTGAGGATCATCAGTAAACATCTTGATGTAGTTTCCAAGCCCGATAAACTTCGGTGCTGATGTTACCGGCCAGTCAAAGAAGCTCATAATTAGCGAAAAGATCAATGGCCCAATTGTGAATAGCAATATTCCGACAATCCACGGCGATATAAATAAATACGGGGTCCACTTCTCCAGTCTGCGAACGCGCTTATGCGGCTTTACTGCTTGCTCCATAGGGAACCTCCTGATTCCTCTTGATCTTAGGTAGACTGATTGGAGTGCAATCATGCAACTTTATAAATTGAACGAGTACGAATGATTGTCTCCCTGCCACTGCAAGGTGTTGTTAAGGTGGAATGAAAAGGGGTGACACGCACCCCAACGTCTAGCTCATCAACTTGTTAGTGCAGCTATATATATCCCGAAGCCCGCTCAATGGATGCAATCCTATTACTCTGCAGCGTCATCCAACACAGCCTTCGGATCCATCAACGTACTCGGGTTGAAAATCTGCTCAAATACTAAGGAGAGTCGCTCTGCTGTCTCGCTCCAGTTCTCTACCTTGAAGGAGGCTGGCGTGTAGCCTTCGCTCAATTCCAGCATGTTGTAGAACACCTTCTTCAGCTCGTCATCCTGCAGTTTCTCGCTTTCTACGACGCTTTTCAGTACAGGCAGCTCGTAATCAAGGCGCGCTTTATTTGCTTCTTCACTCGTCCAGAACTTAATGAACTCCCATGCAGCTTCCTTGTTCTTCGAGTTCTTCGACATGGAGATGCCGGAAGAGGATACAATACTGACAGCGCTTCCATTCTTAAAAGCTGGCAGCTCGACAATCCCGAAATTAATCCCCGCTTCCTTAAGCCCACCAATCGACCAAGCGCCATTCGTAAACATCGCTACTTTGCCGGATTTCATTTCAGTAGAGCCCGAGCCCTCAGTCGTAATGGCATAGCCATCCTTCAGCATGTTCTGGAACATTGCAAGCACTTCAATCGATTTGTCACTGTTCAGGTTACCCTGCAGACTCCCGTTATCACCGACGTAAGCGGTTCCATTTCCCCATAGAAACATTTCAAAATCATACGGATCAGGCGTTCCAGAGAATGCAAAGCCGCTGATGCTCTCGTCAGGGTTGTTCAGCTTCTTGGCTGTCGCCTGCAGATCATCCCATGTCCAGCCGCTCTTTGGATAAGGCACACCAGCCTTGTCAAATAGATCTTTGTTGTAATACACAACATGTGTGGTATAGCCAACAGGGAGCCCTAATACCTTGCCGTCTGCCGAGTTATAGTTCCAAAGGGTTTCGTAGTAATTGCTCTTGAAGTCAGCGCCCTCTTTCTCCAAATAGGAGTCTAGCGGCTCCAGTGCTTCCTTATAGGTCGGATAATTCCACATGTACATGACATCCGGTGCATCATTCGCCCCCATTCCCGCAGCAATCTTCGTATCGTACTCACTTCCGTATGCTTCCAAGCTGATGGCAATATCCGGATGGGTTTCATTGAACTTGTCGACAAGCTGCTGCTGCAGCGTCAGGTTCTCCTCGGAATCCCAAGTAGCGAATCGAAGCGTGGCCTTTCCAGCCTGTTTACCGTCCTGCGATGAACTTCCCGTGTCTCCTCCTCCGCATGCTGTTACAAATAAAGTCGTTAGGATAAGGACAATGAACCATGATTTACCCTTCATCTCTCGCATGAAAAGCACCCCTTAATCGTTTTGGTTTGGTAATCCTAGACATTACTCTACGTTCTGGAATGGAATAAGCTTGAGTACAGAAACGTAACGACGAACAATACTCTTCCTGTCTATAAGCATTCATGCTGGCGATGGGATATGGATGGCGTCTTTTCTTGGGGTATGGATCCCTTCCAGCATGGGAAGAGGTTGATTTTTATTATAGAAATCGTTTTAGTAAAAAGTCAATATATTTTACTAAGTATAATCCACTAATATTACCTAATATATTGAAGTTGAATAAATATTTTAACAACAAAACTCCATATCAATCATAAATAGAGGGTGTAAAACAAGGAATAAGTCTGCTCCATTTAGTTAAATAAAATAATTTTACTAAAAACTTTGTAGTAAAACTCCATATTTTCGAGCGCTAAAAAATTTTTAAAGCAGAAAATTTGCTCGCTGTAAAAGAAAAGAAAAAGCCCTCTTTACTAGAGGGCTTTTCATCAAATGGTGTGGTAGGAATCTATTTATAATAATCGTGATTCCAGCCTGATTTTAGCCTATCCGATAGCTTATCAAGTATGGTATTCGTTCAACTTCCAATTGGTTTTTCCACAATCTCAAATACCACTCTGTCAAGCTCCAGATTATCATTTTCCGTTCGATATTCCGCTTCTCCAACATACACCGCTTCATATCTGCCAGGAGGAAGCTTCAGGCCGCTGAATACAAGCGTTCCGTTCGGCTGCTGCACGTTATTTGGCTTAAGCTTAGCTAAAGCCTCGACGGATTTCCCTAGATTCATCCCTTCTGGGTACAGGCCGATCCAATCTTCGCCTACCGAGCTTGTATAGGCAACCTGAATCGGTTCGCCTGTTGCATACGTATCTTGCACCAACTGAATCGTAGGGTTGCTAATGGTCAGATCCGGATCAATAGCAGGATCTACAGCCGGGACGCTTGCAGATAAATCGACTTCGTACTGAGCATTGGCTATCCAAGCGTCATTTAGAAAATCTCGACCTTTTACCAGCACTTTATGCTCATACACTTCGACGACATAGCCCTGGCTTCCGCTTTTATGCTCATTTTGATCCGTCCATAGATAAGAGGCCGCTCCTGCATTAAACATCGTCGCGTATTTTGCATTGTACATCGTATCCTTCGACCCAATCTCCCAGTGCGTATGCCCGGTAAATAAAATAGCCCTTGGATGCTTCGATAGCAGCAGCTTTAGCTCCTTATCCTGTCTTACGCCATACCAGCTATTCGCTTCATGATAGGATTCATTGGCACCGGATACGGTATTTCGCAGAGGCTGATGGTGGAACAAAAATACGGGCTTTCCGCTGGACATATCCTCCGAAAGCTTCTCTTCAAGCCACTTGAGCTGCGTTTTCGAAAGATAGGAGAAATCCTTAAGCCCTCTTTCTGTCCCAAGGAAAATAAAATGGTAGCCTTTGATCCAAGCATCATAGTAATGAGCATTCATGCCGGTATACTTCATGAATAGTTCTGAAAATTCCGTCCAGTCGCCCCAGCGGACATCATGATTGCCCTGCACGAAGCACGTTTCCGGCAGTGCATGCTGGTAGGTATGGAAGATTCGGCGCAGCTCCTGATACTGATCCTCTCTTCCGTTGTCTGTCGCATCGCCAACAATCATAAGCCCGTCGCTTGCGGGCTTCATCGACGTTATATCTTTCAACACATCCACTAGATTCTTATTGTGTGTATGCTCCTTGTCGTTAGTGATGTGCAGATCTGTAATAACGTGGAATCTCATCTTCGGCTGTTCTGTGAAGTCTACATGCGGAATAAAGTCCATCCGTGTGCCTCCTTTTATCGATAACATGAAGAGTGCCAAACCACAACTTCATCATTCATCACTTGAGAATACCTATATGCTCGTCCTTCAACCGTTATTCCCTGCAAGGCTTTACGTGCTGGAAGCAGATCCTGATCCTGTATTACGCACCTAGCAAACGCTTACAATAATAAGTTCAATTTTAGATCTATTAAATGCGAGTTCGAAGGTAAAATTGCATCTACCTGCGGAGTTTTGCTCTATTTAAGAAATCCCTCCTCTTGCCTTTTATCCATTCGTGTATGAATAAGAACACTGCACCATCATTCTACCTCAGGTAAAAGGTATTGTATGTTAATTTTGGATGACAATATAAAAGTCGACCATAATGGCCGACTGTCTTTAGGTAGCTTATATCTTCTAAGTACTACTTGTATATCTGCATTTCGGGTAGTTGCTGCATCCTTTGAACATCCCATTCTTCCCTTTTCGCAAAACAAGTTGTCCTTTACATCGAGGGCACATTCCGGAGTCAGCCATTTTTCGATCCTGAGCTAGCTTCTCTTTAATATCACGCACATGTTGCTTACGCTCTTTATGAGAATGGACAACCCCTGTAGCTAATTTTTGATGCATATCTGCTACTTTCTCGTCAGTAAGACGAATCGTTTGATATTTCCTGATGGTAGAGAGTAATTGTGGAGAGCGGATAACATCGGTGTTCATATTCTCCAGTTTTAATTCTGCCCTTGTTCCAAATACGATGATGGAGATAAAAGTGACCGATGAATCTTCTAAGTAACCTTCTAAAGCTTTAATATGACCGTAATTTTGCCTTATGGGATTATAGAGCTTCTCTTTGCGCTTGTATATCACTTGTGTCCAATACTGTGAGTGCTCGCTCCCTATAATCCACCCTTTGTAGTTTTTTGTCTCAATTACAAAGACACCATACGGAGATATCACGAGGTGATCGATCTGAGATGTCTTTCCATCCGGTTGTTTGATCATTACATCATGAAGCACTTTATAGATCTTAGGGTCAAGCTTAGCTAACTTTTGCTTTACCGAGGCTTCACCCATCATTCCTATAACTTTCGGGGATTTTAATAAAAGGGTAAGAACGATGAGTACCGCAAGCAGGATATACACCATTATTGTAATTCCTTTCATGATAAAAACGCATTAAATAATATTTTGTATATTTTAACATTTATAGTAATGCTGCTCACGAGCCCTTGCAATGAAATAGTTGGTAATAAGGAAGAAAAGTTGATCTTTGGCCTTTTATCATCGTATTTTTGAAAACTTAAGTGAATGTTAAGGATTTCGGCCTGAAAAGTTTAAGCAGCACATGGTAAACTGTCAGATACCGGAAAAGAACCTTTAGCAAGCAGGATATGGTATATTTACAGCATAGTTGTAGCAACCATAGAGGTAAAAATAGAGGTGCAAAATCATGTCCAGAGAAACAATTCTACTCGTTGATGATGAGAAAGAAATCATTGAATTGATGGAGATCTACTTAAAAAATGAGGGTTACGCCCTTTATAAAGCTTCAAATGGGCTAGAAGCCCTGCACATTCTCGAGAACCATGAGGTTGATCTTATTATTCTCGATATTATGATGCCGGAGATGGACGGCATCCAGGCCTGCATGCGAATTCGTGAGCAGAACAACACGCCGATCATCATGCTCTCGGCGAAAAGTCAGGACATCGATAAAATTGCCGGACTAAGCATTGGAGCCGACGATTATGTCACGAAGCCTTTTAATCCGCTGGTGCTTGTCGCACGAGTGAAGTCCCAGCTTCGCAGATATAAGCATTTGAATCATCGGGAAACGAAAAATAATGATCACGAAATTGTTATTGATGAGCTGGTCATCAACACCGCGACCCATACGGTTACCGTGGATGACCAAGAAGTTAAGCTTACGCCTCGGGAATTCGCGATCCTGAAGATGCTTGCCGTCAATCAAGGCATCGTGCTCAGCATGGACAAGATCTATCAGGAAGTGTGGAACGAGCCCTTCATGGATTCGAAAAATACGATCATGGTTCATATCCGAAAGATTCGTGAGAAGATCGAGAAGGACAAGCAGAATCCTCGGTTTATTAAGACCGTATGGGGTATCGGGTACAAAATGAAATCGTCAAAGGAGCTGTGATATACAGGCATGAAGCTGTTCAACTCGATAAGATGGAGATTCCTCCTTATACACATCCTTAGCATCTTGCTGACGGCTCTCGTCCTGCTGCTTGGCCATTTGCTTGCGAATTACATTATGCAGTTCCGTTCCATCAACGATCCGCTTATATGGGTGATTAATAACATTGGATCAACGCCAACCATGGTCATATCTGGCATGGCTTTATATCTCTTTTTCTACATTTTATTAAGCCGTCCGCTCGTCCAATATACAAAAGACATCGCCAATGCGCTTAAGCTTATGGCCAATGGCAAATATCATGAGCCCGTACTGGTGCAAGCGCCTAATGAACTTGGAGCGATCGCAGCCAATGTGAATCTTGTTGCCGAGGAGCTCAATGACTATCTAAAGGACATTAACCATGGACTCCGAGAAATAGCGAAGGGGCATTTCCACTACGATATCCCGGTCAAGCCTGATCATGACCTCGGCATCATTGCAGAGAGCATTAATCGGATGAGCGATCAGCTGCATCATTCCATTCAGGAAGAACGCACGGCAGAGAAGACCAAGAACGACTTGATCACCGGGGTGTCGCATGACCTTCGCACACCATTGACTTCAATTCTTGGATTTCTTGAGCTTATTGAGAAGGACCGATACGTCGATGAAGTGGAGCTCCGTTATTATGTCGGCATCGCCTATGAAAAGTCCGTCACACTTAAAAAGCTGATTGACGATTTGTTCGAATATACCCGTATTAACAACGGCATGCCGCTGGATCTACGGCCGCTCGATATGAAGGACTTCTTCCAACAGCTTGCAGAGGAATTTGTTCCGAATCTTGAAAGTGCCGGCATGTCCTGCCGCGTCGATGCACCAGATCATCCTGTTATGATCCGAGCCGATGGAGACAAGTTGGTTCGAGCCTATGAGAATCTCATCTCCAATGCTATCCGTTATGGAAGTGCTGGCAAGCGAGTCGATATTCGCATCCTTGAAAAGGACAACCATATCGTGATCCAAGTTTTGAATTATGGCGATCCCATTCCCGAACGGGATCTGCCATTTATCTTTGACCGCTTCTACCGAGCGGATCAATCCAGAT
>NZ_JADMOL010000005.1:244288-253837 GCF_015558675.1 Paenibacillus sp. 1001270B_150601_E10
TCGAAGCAGACCGGTGGCGGCACAGGCCTTGGGCTTGCTATTACCAAGAGCATCATCGAGGTGCATGGCGGCAAAATATCCGTCAGCAGCAATGAGCGGCAAACATGCTTTGAAACCGTGTTTCCTGCATAAATCAACGTTTATCTTCCATCCTAACGAACCTTCTGCATCTGTAGAAGGTTTTTTTATATTCACGGAACCCTTGGTGATGATAGATAAGCTTTATTTAAGCATTTGTTAAGCATTTGTCTCCTCGTCCGTTAAGAACTCTATTGTAAGGTTATAGGAGCTTATTTCCGAGAGTCAGAGGCACAGGTATTCGCAAGCAGGAATGAATCATGAGAATAAACTTAATAATCTAAATGGATTTTTGACTATGAAAGGAGACGCGTTTCACATGCTGAATCAAGCAGCACGATTTTCCTCTTCCAAGCGGTGGATCGTTATTGCGCTTATTATCGTTATTTTCGCCTTAGCAAGCTTTTTAAGAATAGATTTCCTCGTTTCCGTGGAGCACAAGGTGTCCCACGACTCGGTTCACTACGATCTGATGGTTAGACAGCTGCTGGAAAAAGGCGTCTATGCCTATAAGGATACAGAGCCGAACGCTAAGGTTACGCCTGGCTATCCCTTATTCATGGCCGCCATCTATAAGCTGGTGGACTATCAGCACCATGACCCATTTCCCACGATCCGGTACACCCAGGTCGTCATCAGCCTCATTTCCCTTTGGCTGCTTTATCTGATTGCCAAGCGGCTGGGCGGGACAACTGTCGGAATCGTGGCTTTGTTTATCGGAGCGGTTTATCCGCCATTTGTATGGAGCAACGCCGCTGTACTCACCGAGGTGCTGGCAACGCTGTTTTTCATGATTTATGTCTATTTGCAGCTCATTGTATTTGAGAAAAAAACCTGGACACATGCTTTATTAAGCGGTGCCGCCATGGGACTGCTGGTCCTGACGCGCCCAGAATTTTTGATTCTACTGCTTCCCATCTATGCATTCTATTATTTTTGGAAAAAAGAGAAGCGAACGACCCTAAAGCTGTTTTTAATTACCGTTATTGGGACAGGCATCGTGCTCTCTCCTTGGGTGATACGCAACATGGTTACGCTCCATGAGGTCGTGATCGCCTCAACGCAGGTGAATCCTTTCCATGCCGGCACCTATCCGAATAAAAATTACGATGACGGACTGGTGGATCGTAAAGGAAAGACACAGATGGAGATTGCCAAGGAACGCCTAAAGGTCGGATTCACCGAGCACACATGGGAATACACCAAATGGTACACGTACGGCAAGCTCAAGCAAACCTATTCCAAGATGTACTTTGGCAGCGGTCATGAGCCGCGTTATCAGGTCATTCCGATCCTGCCATGGAACTGGCCGCATATGGCGCTCATCTTCTTTGCTCTAGTCTCGCTTGTCGTCTTTGCGAGGAAGTGGAGACAGCCCGCTACGATGCTCGCCGTTATTCTTGTCACGATGTCTATTGTGAGACTGGCCTTTGTGCCGGAATACCGATACAACTACACGGTGATGCCATTCATCATCATCATGGATAGCATCGTCGGTGTTGCCATGGTTCGAATGCTAGTCGCCCGTTACCGAAAAAATACGCCGCTATCCGCTGAAAGGAGTGTACACGATGCTCAACCATCGCCATCATCACCCCAACAACCATAAAGTTCTCGTCATCGTGCCCGCCTATAACGAGGCGGAAGGCATTGAACGAGTTATAGCTGAGCTTAAGAAGCATACGCCATACGCAGACATCCTAGTCGTCAATGACGGCTCGGTCGATGAGACTGGGGCACTTGCGGAGGAGGCAGGTGCTATGGTCCTGAATCTTCAATGCAATCTCGGCATCGGAGGCGCCGTACAGACCGGCTATCGCTACGCGGCAGAGAATGGCTACGACTATGCCGTTCAGATTGACGGCGATGGCCAGCACAACCCTTCCGACCTTGATAAGCTGCTTCACGAAATGCAGGCAAGCGGTGCCGATATGGTGGTAGGCTCTCGCTTTATCGAGAAAGAGGGCTTCCAGTCTACCTTTGCTCGAAAGCTTGGTATCGATCTCTTGGCAGGACTCGTTACACGACTAACCGGCAAAAGAATTACGGACCCTACCTCCGGTTACCGACTGTGCAGCAAGAAGGCGATTGCCTTGTTTGCGGTGCACTACCCAACGGACTATCCCGAGGTTGAGGCCTTGATGCTGCTCGACAACTACCATCTTTCCTTTAAGGAAGTCCCTGTAGTGATGAAAGAGCGGCAAGGCGGCGTGTCCAGCATATCTCCCTTTAAGTCGGTATATTACATGTGCAAGGTGATCTTAGCCGTTCTCATCATGAAAACAAAGAAAAAGAAAGCGTGGGAAGTAAGCCATGACACCTGATATCTATATGTTCAGCTTCTATATCAGTCTCGTCTTTGCTGGAACCATCCTTTATCTCATTCGAAAACAAAAGCTTAAAGAGCAGTACGCGCTGCTGTGGCTGCTGCTTAGCCTAATGATGATGGTTCTTTCGCTGTTTCCATCCATACTTGATCACGTTGCGAGACTGATTCGCATTGAGTATGCCCCGTCGCTCCTCTACCTGTTGAGCGTAATCGGGATTCTATTTATCCTGCTGCATCTCACCATGATCGTGTCTTCCCTGTCTCAGCGCAATGTTGTGCTGATTCAGACAGTCGCTCTGCAGGATCGCAAGCTTCAAGAGCTGATCAAGCAAACCGAGCTGTTGGAGCAGAAGGCGCAGATGGAGAGAAGTGTATTGCTGGAAATATTCGAAGCAGAAGATCTCAGTCCCCAAGCGGATCAAGCGAAGCCAGCGATTGAGGTGAACCGCTAGACATGGTGTATGCACTGCTTCTTCTAAATATATTATTTCTTGTTGCCGGGCAGATCGTATGGAAGATGGGACTCAGCCAGCAGGGCGGTCTGCAATGGCACAACCTATTTTCCGTCATGTTCTCGCCCATGATCATCCTAGGCATTGCTTTGTACGGCATTGCGACCGTGCTGTGGCTGTTCGTCCTATCGCGACTGCCGCTCAGCATCGCATACCCGCTGCAGAGCCTTGCCTATGTCATTGGCATACTAGCTGCCTTATATCTATTTGATGAGGTCATCCCGCTGAATCGTTGGGTTGGCGTATGCATCATAATTGTAGGCGTAATCGTCATATCGCTGAAATAAGCAGAGTCGCTCAAGCTATGACCCTTTGAAGAGTAAATTGGGATAATGAAAGGATGAGCGTCTCCTCAAACAGCTTATTTATAAAAAATACTGTACTTATAAAGATTTAATCGATGGAGTCTCTCTTGCATGGAGTTATGAGGAGAAGTAAAAAAGGAGTTTCTTAAAACTTATGAAAATGAAAAAAGCATTCCTTGCTACGATACTTGCCGCCTCACAAGCGGCATCCGTAATACCTGTACAAGCAGAAGCGATGAAGACTGTCTCGGATGAACAACAGCAAAACCACTACGAATATCAAAAGGACAATGCGGGTGGAAGTATAGATAGAGCCAACGGCGTTCATAAGACCCGTCAGGTTGCTATAAACGAACCCGATGCCAGCCCAAGCAGCAAGGCTTCTCAAGTCGAGGAGCAGAGCGCATCCAATAGCAATAAGACGGCTCAGAACAATACAAGTGATGACCGTAATCCTTCTTCGGAGAAAAGCGTAAATTCGGACAACGGCACGGCCTCAGAGGGCACGGAGAATTCGGACACTCAGAATTCCTCAACGGAGCCGAATTCTGAGTATCCAAGCAGCAGCTCCAAGGAAAGTTATGCTGGCAGCAATCTCGGAACTTCTGATCCACTTATCTTATATCTGAACAGCAGCAAGATGGAGCAGAATGGCACGGCATACACTGCTCTTCGCAGCTTGACCGTCAAGCAAGGCGTATCCTATGTAAGTCTGCGATCATTGGCAGAGCGTCTCGGCTATACCGTTGGCTACGACGGAAAAACGAATGAAGCGGTGGTCATGGACGGAGCTGTTGAAATCCGATTCAAGGCAAATCGAAACACATATGTCAAAAGCGGCAGCTCTTATCCGCTAAATGGCACACCTTATATGGATAAAGGCGTCCTCATGATCCCGCTGCGATCCTTTACAGCCGTATATAATATCACGCTTAGTTTAGAGGGCAATCGCATCGTTCTAACACCGCCTGTTGTGAATGTGCCTGAACCAGAACCTGAGCCAGAGCCGAATGAGCCTCCGGTTGCCTTTTTCACAACGGACAAGAAAAAGTATCGGATGGGAGAGCAGATTCGCTACGAGGATCAAAGCACCGATGACGAGGATGCAATCGTAGATCGAAAGTGGGACAATAACAAGCCTGCCTTCTTCGAACCAGGCATCGTGAAAGTATCCTTGCAGGTGACGGATAAGCATGGGCTCTCTTCGACTTACACGCAGGAGATCGAGATTACCTCAGAGCTGCTGTATACCAAAGAGGACTTTGACCGTCTATTTACACCTGTGGGCAGCAACTTTGAGATTGTCGGAAGCTCCGTGTTGTCGTTCGATGCCCTTCCTTATAAGTACTGGACCGAGCCTTATACCCTATTTCGCGCCAGCGGTCCTGAAACAGTAAACAGCGAAGGTATTCTGTACCAGGACACCATCGAGGGAGCAACTCGATTTATGATTCACCACAAAAATAATCTTGGTGAAAAAGCGAAATTCTACGTTGTCGCAGAGAACAAAGGCCAATCTTCTGCCAGCGTCAATATAAGCAGCTTAGGCTTTGCAGGCCCTACCAATCATCCTGAGGTTGCGGGCAGGCTTGCTGCAGCGAGATACTTTGAATCATCCATTAACGGAAGTGCGATCAAAAATATCGCGCTTGCTCCTGGTGAACGCAAGCTGATCTTCACCGAACTGAGTGCGGCCACCACGTCAAGCGGCGATGTCGTCACCCTGAATGCGGATCTCGTGAGCGATGGGCCGATTCAATATACGGTTCTCATGGTCAAGGCCAAAAACGACCCTCTAACCATGCTTCCTAAGCTGCCTGATCTCGATCCGAAGGAATCTATCGTTCGAGGAACCTTTAAAGATTCAACCCGAGTATTTGAATATAACGAGCTTGTAGGCACTAAGCCAGAGCGGCTGCCATTAACGGATAACACGACCGATCCTTTTCAACAAGGGACAGATGGCATCAAGCTGACTAATGCGACAAACTCTGGCAATTACGGCGTAGTCTACTATATTGTGCTCAATCGCGTTGCGCCAAACACGCTGATTACGTTCAACCCTCGGGGCGGACTCTATTCCGGTGCAGCAAGAGTGAACAACGAGGTTGTGCATATTAAGCACATCGGATCTACTCAGAACACCACCAGTGTCCTCTACCGTACTGGGGATAAGGAAGAACGAGTCGAGCTATGGATCACCCCAGCAGCAGGCAGCAATCTGCCATTTACGTTCTTGTTCATGCCGATGCCTGAGATGAAAAAGTAATCCTCTATGAGAGGAACACGGTTACCCCTTCCATTTATGTATTGAAATAAAAATAATAGAAAAGTCGACCGTATCAGGTCGGCTTTTCTATTATTTTTAATGCCAAGAGGAGTCACCATTTATTCTCATACACGCCTGTTCAGATCTATTTACTATAATAGGGAAAACATTTTTATGTTTCATTATTTTACAATATTTGTTGACTCTCTATCATAAACCAAATATACTACTAATGAATGGGAAATTATTCATATAAAGGAGGTGTTCTGGATGGCATGCAACAACTGTTATGACTACTACTACACTTGTACAGGCCTCATTTGCAAAACGGGCAGTGGAAAGCAAGAGTACAAAGTTTGTTCTGTTGGTTGCTCAGAGGCTAGCGGCTGCTGCTAAGATCCTTCATCGATTTATACCTACATGAATCATCTCCCTCATATTATTCGCTAACGAACGGATTTAAGCCTTACACTTAAACGAACTGCTGTAGTTCTTCAATTGTAAGCGCATACAGTAGTTCGTTTAAGCTTTTTCACCTATACCTTTCATATTCATAGCCTTCTATTTTTTTGAAAGGAGGGTCTCTTTTTGCGAGATCATATTCAAATTGGCGACTACTTCCCCAACTTGCCTCTCTCCGATCAAGTATCTCTATATGATCTGTTAAAGAACTACTTAATCATCGCAATGATCAGTACTGATTGTGCTGTCTGCCTCCCTGCTTTTGATGAAATCGAACGCTTTGCAACAGAGCGGCCAGACCATCCGCTTATCGTTCTTATTGACACATGTGAACAAAAATATCATAAGGCATCACAAGCCTTCTCCGACAACGTACGCTTATATCGAATCGATGGCAATACAGTCGAACGTGAGGTCAAAGGATTTGGCTTTCCTTGGGCCTATGGCATCAACTCAGAAGGTCAGCTCATCTCTCACTACTTTTGCGGCAATCCAGGCAACTTAGACACAGTAGCTGCACCATTCCGCTTGTTTCACACCAACGTAGGATGAACGCACATTTTCGTTGGCTGCGTATCATGATGCACGGTTCAGTAGGAATCATTACAATCGTGATTCTACTGCTAGCCATTCAACCTGTTATAGGCTGGCTAACTTTTTATCTGAATAAGCAGCTGTTTGACCATATGGCTGGAGCTATGATCTGGGCGAATCTTGCTTGGATTGCGCTCATTCTTGCAGCACTAAAATTAGCAGAGTTGCTGCTATCAGAAGGCACTAGACTCGTTCAAGCTAGATTGTCACTCCGCATACATAACCGCCTAGAGCATCATTTATATCATTCCGTTCAGCCCACAGAGATTACCCATCTTGAAACTTCAGCATTTGCTCACGACACAAACATCCTCAAGAACAGTTTGAACGAAATTGAACAATCTATTGGTTCTACAATCGGTTTAGCTCAACAGATGTTAATACTAAGTGTTTATGGCTATATCACCCTTACGTACAGCTGGCTTGCCGCCATTATTCTGCTCATTTTTTCAATGCCTCTTTTTTGGGTAGAAATGCTCCAATCTCTGAGATTAGAAAAATATTTTCATAAAGTGGCACAGAACCAGCTTGAGACTCATCTTGCATCAAGCCTTATCCTTCAGCCGCAAGCCGTCAAAGAAACGATGATCTTCGGCAGTCGCGTCTATTTATTAAATAAGTGGACAGAAGCAGCTGAATCAGTTATTCGTAAAACAAATGCCCTAAAATACGGAGATTTTCGAACGAGAAGTATCGCCATCATCTTTCAACCTATTGGTTTTTTATTGATACAGCTCATCCTATTCAACAAACTCGTCAACCATCAGATTACTCTTGGCGATTATGCAGCACTATCAACTGCTTCTATGACTGTCTACTCTAGCATGCTGATGATAGCCGGGTACTCCAGAATTTTTAAGCAAATTCCGTTAGCGACTAAAAACTTTCAATCTTTTATAAACAAATACATTCTGACTGCAAAAGAACACCCAGTGTTTAAAATGGATCCCATTCATACCATTGTCCTCAGCCAACTTTCTTTCACCTATCCTCATGTGGATCGTCCTGCCTTACGCCATATAAATATGACCGTTGCGATGGGTGACGTCGTTGCTATAGTCGGTGAAAATGGCTCCGGCAAATCAACAATGGCTAAGGTTCTTCTTGGACTCCATAAGATTGAACATGGCATGCTATTTATCAATGGTCGTGATATTAATCAAATGGACCGTGATTCCTGGTTTGATCAAGTATCCATCGTGAACCAAGACTATATGAGGTATCCATTCTCTATTTATGAAAACATTGCACTCGATCACCCAAATGAAGAGGTTAAACATAAAGTGGAGAGGCTCATTCAAGCCTATCCGATGCTCGTTCCGTCAGAATTACATCATAAACTTGAGACATACCTTGGAAACCATCTTCAGGGTGCGCGGCAGTTGTCCGGAGGACAATGGCAGAGAATAGCCATTGCTAGAGCACTGTACAAGGACTCGCCATTTTTACTGCTTGATGAGGCAACATCAGAGCTTGATCCATCGAGTGAAATTGGCTTGATTCAACAGATATTATCGGATCGCCGTCTCAAAACTACGGTAATGGTTACACATAATCTTGCTGTTGCTGCAATGGCTCCACGCATTATCGTGATGCAAGAAGGTGAAATTGTCGAAAGCGGCAGTCATGAAGCGTTGATGGAGCGAAAAGGCCAGTACTTCAAGATGTGGAATACACAACATTCACATGAAGGAGATAATATTCATGAGCAAAGTTACGTTTCGGGAATTATTTGATGCCGAGGTTCTAGCTCGCTCGGAGGCACGTAAGAAGGAGCGTGAACAACAGGCAGTGCGTGGCGACTTATTTATTCGACAGCCGCTGGCTATCGATGTCGAAGCTATAGAATCATCGGTTATTTGCTTTATTTCGCTAACCTGCAGCAGCTGTATTGATCTGCTGTCAGAACTAACCGCCTTTACTAACCATTACGAGGGTACATTTATACTTATTAGCAGCGGTACAGAAGAGGAAAATAAAGCATTCACGGAACATTTCCAATTCCAGTTCCCTATTCTCACGATGACAAAAGAAGTGCGGTTGGCTAAATACGGTACAACAGCTACACCCTATGCTTATTTTTTAGAGGACGGATATGTGGTTAATGCCGCCATTGTGCATGATTCTCAAGATCTTAACAATCTTACAGGACTTATTCTCGCCGATCATGATCAAAATATGGCCTGACATAAGGGGAACGGAGGTGATAACATGCTTCTGCTCGCGTTCATCATCGATATGCTCTTCGCTTCGTTATTTTTCCTAGCCGTGTTCTCCAAACTTGGAACCTCGTTCGCAGAATTCAAACTTGACCTTCACTCATACCATGTGTTACCGAAAGCCTTAGTAGGGATTAGCGCCGTTGGTGTTCTCTTAGCCGAATCCATGTTATCAATTCTATATGGTTTTGGGCTCTTTTTTGTCTGGAAAGACATCATTGCTATCTTGCTGTTTTCGGTGTTCACTGTTCTAACCTTGCGTCAGAGACGTCTACAAGAAAGCACAGACACAAGCTGTTCTTGCTTTGGACAAATAAAAGCATTAAATCAATATCCTATCGTTCGCAATATGATCCTTATCGCATTATCCGGCGGCCGACTTGCATTGCCTGACCGGGCTCCTGAGACTTGGAGCACGGTGCTATATTCATTAGCTGCGATAATGATAATCGCAAGCCTCGCAATTGTAGTCATGTTATTATCGATCCTGAAGCGGAACAAGGAGCTGCGCGCACACCTATGACCCCTTTATTAATCCTCACCCTACTCCTAATGATTAGCAGCCTTATGAGCATCTTCATTCGCAATAAAAAACAGTCAAACAAGCTAGAAACTGAGCTGCTAAAAAAATTGCTGCATCAAGCTGATTTTCCTGTACAGGAACCTATTACTGTTATGTTTATTGACTATACACATCCCTCTTTCAAAGCCTTAGATGAACTGCTAACCTCGCCCGTCTCTACTAGTGACACATCGTTCGTCATTCTCTTAACACCACCAG
>NZ_JADMOL010000005.1:253873-352600 GCF_015558675.1 Paenibacillus sp. 1001270B_150601_E10
CAAAAGCTGGGGAGGACGTGCATCGGTTATCGATGGAAACAAAACTCAGCAGGGGTGGCATGTTCTCATCCCTTCGCCATTTACAGCAGCATTGTGGGACGGCACACGGTTCTACCGCTATAAGAATCAATACCTATTTTTGAAACATTTCAAAGACACAACTAATCGGAAGAAGGAGGCTGCTTCATGAGTACCGCATTAGCAGGACAAATCGTGATTGCTGAAGAGGTTGTATTTAACTCGGAATTAAAGAGCCACTCTATTATGAATACACGAAATCGTGTTACGGTAAGCACTTACCCCGCGGTGGCAATCGTCCAGGTATGGATGAAATTGTGGATGAAGGTCGAACAGACATATTCTGTCATTCTGAATGCTTACAATCCCCAAGGGGAGGCTCTCATTCAAGACCGAATAGAGCCCATAACGAACTGGCGCCCTGAAGGGATGCCCCCAGGGGTCGATATGCAGCGAGAAATAAGACTTGTTATTACGGAGCCTGGGGTATATCCGATTGTACTACGAGATAGTCAGCTGAATGTAATAGCTGAATACCCTTTATTTGTTGCCAAAGCGAGTGAATAGCCCAGATTATTAGAGCATTCTGGAACCTTGTATAATCATTTAAAAAGGTCAAATAACGATGCCAAGGAGCACCTTTCATGGTGTTCTTTTTCGTATGCTCTTTTTTCTCCCAACATTGAAAGGTGTGACAAATGTCCTCGAAAAAATATATTAAATTTTAAATAATAAGAATAACAGCAACAATGAGGAAATGATTAGCAAAGGAGTGTATATACGTTGGCAGCGAGCCGTAGACCCGTTGATCAAGATTACGTCATTGAAGATGTGAAAGAAGCCTTTCAATGCACAATATTATGGTGCGAAGGGCGTGCATGCTTAGAGTACGATACGCAGGAGGAGCTTGATCATATATCCAGCTATGTAAAGGAGAAATTCGATCGAGACCTGCTTGATGTGTTTTTCACAGCCATTGAGAGCATTCCGCCGGAATCCTAATTTATGCTATGTAAGAAAAAAAGCCTAGTGAAGTCCATGGAACTGCACGCAATCCCATGTCTTCTCCAGGCTCTTTTTTATGCGGTTTAGATTCGCAAACTTGCTATACCTATACTGCTATTCCTTTTGCTGAATCGTAAATCTCTTAATATTGTCCTCGAGCTCTTTAGATAGTTCTTGAAGCTTCGTCAGATAACCCGCCACATCATCAATCGTCGCCATTTGCTCCTCAGCAGCAGCAGACACGTCTTGAGAAATTGCCGAATTCTCCTCTGTAATCGCCGAGATATTGTTGAAAATGTCTGAAAGCTCGTGACGCTTATCCACCATTACCTGAATATGCTCTTCTACCTTGCTAGTCATACCCATTTGGCTATCCACCGATATCTTAATATCATTAAAGATGGATTCGGTTTCTCGAACGGCTGTCTCTTGATCCATAAACAAGTCGCGAGATGTTCCAATCGCCTCAACGGCTGCATTCATTTCATTGCTTACATTCGCAATAATTGTGCTGATATTGTTCGCTGCGTCAGCCGATTGCTCCGCAAGCTTACGAATCTCAGCTGCGACAACAGAGAATCCGCGTCCATGCTCGCCCGCTCTAGAAGCCTCAATCGAAGCATTCAAAGCCAGCAGGTTCGTCTGACTGGAGATTTGAAGAATGGTCGACAGGATGGTGTTGATCTCTCCAGCACTATTGCTTACATGCTGAACAGCCTGCGCCGTCTCCTCTGAAGATTGCAAGGTGCTGTTGAAGCGCTCAACCAGTTCCTCCACAATCACCATTCCGCGTTGATTCAATTCACCTGTACGACGAGCAAAATCAAGAATTTCCTGCGAGGAATGCGTCACTTGGTCGATCGCTCCGCCAAGTTCTTCGACTTTCTCCGAGCCCTCCATGACCGTGCTGGCTTCATGGCTGGACGCAGAGGCAAGCTGAATGATCGATTCCGTAATCAAGGCAGAAGCCTTTTGCGTCTGATCCATGCTAGTAGCCAGGTTAACCGCTGATTCCGATACAATATGACCCGAATTAGAGATACCGCCAATCATCGACTGGATATCCTGTTTCATATCGTTTATCGCTCTAACCATGGTTCCTACTTCCCCTTGCTTCTTCAACAAGGAATCTGGGATTTGAACCGTTAAGTCGCCGGCGCCGATCTTCTGAAGGTACTTCACCGCTGCATGGATTGGTTTTGTAATGGCATTCGAAACAATCAGAGCAGCAGCGATAGCGATAACAGCGATGATTGCCATGACGAGATAAATGATGTTTTGAATCGCTTTAATGGATTCCTCGATCTCGCTCTTGTCCATGACCGTGATGTATTTCCAGCCTGTTACTGGTGAAACGTAAACACCTGCGGTGAAATTCTGCTTATTCATCACAATGTCGAAGTTCTTATTGGCCATCTTGTCGATATCATTAAACTGTTCGACGCCAAGATCCTTAAGGGTCTTAAAGTTCGTTTCCGGGTTCTTGGGATTGGCAAGAATCGTACCCGTCTGATCAGCCAAAATAACATAGCCCGTTTTCCCGATCTTAATCTCGTTGATCGTCTTCGTCAGCGAGTCCAAGCTTACGTCAACGCCCTGTACACCGACAACGTTACCCGCTTTATCTTTGATGGTTACGGAAGAACTCACGATTGGACTGTTCGTCGTAAAGGCTGCATAAGCACCAGAGCGCATAACCTTGTCTGGATTCTCTGCTGCCTGGGTATACCATGCCCGCGGCCTTGGATCAAACTTATCTTTCGAGGTGCCTTCCGGCCATTGTATGTATCCGCCATCCTTTGTGCCCAAATAGATATATGCCACATTCGGATGCGTATTCGCGTAATTCAAGAATAGATTATAAATCTGTGATTCCATACCCGGCTTCTGTGATGGAGTCATTTGGATTGTTCCATCTTCCCCGACTGCATTCACATAGGATGTAACGGTGCTGTCGATTTGCTGAACAATCGGGTTGTTTGCAAAATATTGAACGGATTCGTTGATTGTACTAAAGTACAAATCCATCGCGTTGCTCACCTGCTCGATTTCCTTGCGAGTAGCCTCGTAGAAATCCTCTTCCATGTCATTCATTACTTTTTGATTGATCACTAGACCTAGCGATAATGTCGACAGTAGTACTAGGACAACCATCGTGACCAATAGTTGAAGCTTTAGATTCCACTGCAATTTCTTTCTCAAGATGTTTCTCCTCCAATTTTGTATATCACAAAAGATGTATGTCTTTACATACTATCGGCAAAAGATCAATTATTGTTAGATATTGTCGAATTTTTTTATAGAACAAAAGAACTATTGTCGAAATGTATTCATTTTTTTATATAAAACAACGATAATGGTATAGAGGGGAGAAAATTGTATCATCATGACCTATTTTAAGACAGCAGGAGGCAAGACTCGTGGGTAAAAAATATGTGAATTTCAAAGCTTTGCTTGCAATTTTACTCGTCATCGCGATTTTCCCGTGGAATCATGCGAATGCGGAAGTTGCGAAGACCCCGTCATTTGATCCGTTCGAGAAGAGCATCGAAGAAGTCGCTAAGGCTTTGAAAAGTAAGCAAATTACGTCTGAAGAACTAGTTGAATATTATCTGAAACGCATTGAAGCTTTTGACAAGCAGGGGCCAACGATTAATTCTATCATCTCGATAAACGAAAAGGCGCTCGAAACGGCTAAAGCACTTGATGCAGAACGCAAATCCAAGGGACCAAGAAGCATCCTTCATGGTATTCCATTTGTTGTAAAAGACAACTTTGACGTGGTTGGTATGCCAACAACGGCTGGTTCCGTAGCACTTAAGAATGAATATCCGATCAAAAATTCATATACTGTACAAAAACTTATCGATGCCGGTGCTATTGTTATCGCTAAAACAAACATGTCCGAGCTCGCCGCTTCCTACGGACGACTTGGATATAGCTCTTTTGGCGGCTTGACAGTGAACCCGTACAACCTGAATCGTGATGCATCCGGTTCCAGCAGCGGCAGTGCTGCAGCAGTAGCTGCAAACTTTGCTGTGTTCGGGCTTGGTACAGACACTTCCGGTTCGGTTAGAGGACCTGCTAATGTTACAGGTCTAGTAGGAATCAGACCCACTTTAGGCTTAACAAGCCGCAGCGGTGTTGTTCCGTCTTCTCTTTCCTTGGACGTAACAGGTCCATTGGCACGCAGCGTTGAAGATGCAAGCATCGTGCTTGCTGCAATGGCTGGCACCGACAAAGCGGATGAAGCAACGAAATCAGCGAACAAGCATGTTCAAGATTACGCAAAAGCACTTGATGCTTCCTCTCTTAAAAAAGCGCGCATCGGCGTGGCTGTCGATTTCTTTGGCGATAACGAAGAAGTAGACGCGATCGCGAACGAAGCAATTGCTAAAATGGAAAGCATGGGAACGGAGGTTATCCGCGTTAAATTCTCCGACCGTACGAAGTACCTGTGGACACCAGCGCTTGGTCCAATTGGCGATGCAGAATTCAAGAGCCAGTTTGAGAAGTATTTGAGCACACTTCCAGCTGGTGGAGTAAAGACCCTTGAAGAGGTCATTAAGATTAGTGAATCTCCTGAAGTACTGAACTCCAAGACGCCAGTGAACCCTGGTCGTCTGGACGGCTTGAAGACTGCTTTGGAAAAAGCAGATACTTTAAACTCTGCAGAGTATAAGGATATCAAGGAGAAGCTTATTCCAGAAACACGCAAAAGTGTTGAGAAGCTCATGAAGGACAACGACCTGGACGCAATCGTGTTCCCTACTATGTCCTGCCCAGCTTCGAACCGCTTTGACAAAGAAGACCCTACATACGTCTGCAATGCGTATGATACTTATGCTGCAAGCTATGTAGCTTCCACTACAGGCTTCCCTGAAGTAACGGTACCAGCAGGAATGGTTGAAGCTGGCGTGCCTGTCGGCATCTCCTTCATGGGACCAGCGTATACAGAGCAAAAACTGCTTGACCTTGCTTACTCCTTTGAGCTAGCGACTAAAGTTAGAACAGCTCCTACACATACGCCGAACTTGAATAAGTAACTTCTATGCAGATCAGCAGCTGCAATCATGCTTTCTCCCTAGATTTATATCGGCTGTTGATTCGTGGAATATGAGGTATTTTTTATAAAAGCCGCTCCGTATCTACGGGGCGGTTTTCTAGTAGATTAATATCCATGTCTTTTATTGTCCCTAGGGATCTTTTGCAGCTCTCGCACTCCAAAATTCAACTCTACTTGTGATCTTTTCTAATTTAAATTTATCCTCCCTTAACAAATCCCTTTTATACTGGATGTAACCAATCGATAATTCATCAAAGAAAGGAACACGCCTTATGGGAATTCATACCTACTTTCAATCCTTAACTGATCTGGAGAGGATCATCCGCTGCCCAGGAAAATTTAAGTTTCAAGAGCATAGTGTAGCGGAACATTCTTGGAAAGTTGTTCAATATGCGAAGACATTGGCGGATATCGAAGAGAGCAATGGAGCTGCTGTAGATTGGAAAAAACTTTATGAAATCACGAGCAGTCATGATTATGGAGAAATTTTTATCGGAGATATTAAAACCCCTGTTAAGCACTACTCGCTTGAACTCCGCTCGATGCTGCAAAAAGTGGAAGAAGGCATGGTCGCTCATTTTATTGAAGAGCATATTCCAGAACCGTTCAAGCCGATATTTCAGAGGCAGCTTCGTGAAGGTAAAGATGACTCTTTAGAGGGAAAAATATTAGAGGTTGCAGATAAAATGGATCAAATCTACGAGGCCTTTTCGGAACTGCAACGAGGGAATACAGAAAAAGAGTTTATCACCATGTATCGAAATGCAATAATGAAAATTAAAAAAATCAACCTGCATTGCGTCCATTATTTTCTGCAGCACATATTGCCTGATATGGTTAGTGAAGGCTCTAAGTCACCCATTGATATTGAAAGGATTACAAATGAGGCATTAGCTTCGTCATCCTGACTTATAGCTCCCACGTTTATTGTTTGATTTGATTTCCCACAATAGGATCCCCCCTTAACGCTCCCCCCTCACTTGCATTACCATCTGGTTTAGGAAAGTAAAATAAAGACACCTGACACTTAGACG
Source organism: Paenibacillus sp. 1001270B_150601_E10 (assembly GCF_015558675.1). GTDB lineage: Bacteria > Bacillota > Bacilli > Paenibacillales > Paenibacillaceae > Paenibacillus_B. The sequence continues at coordinate 259,997 of NZ_JADMOL010000005.1, forward strand.
GTGTCTTTATTTAGGTTTAATGCTTAGTATGTGATAATAAGTCCCCCACGTATAACCGTTTTATTATACCTTTCCGAGTAAGGCCCGCGCTTGAACCCTCCCTTTAAGAGGAACGATAGGCTTGTCTTCGCATCCACATCGTAGCTACCCATTTTTCCCCTTGGATCACAGGTGTCCCTGCATGCAAAGTAAGCTCATTTAATTCATGATTGCTGTAAAAATATTCGAAATACACGGCCATGCCTTTGTTAGGGAAAACAGATAGATTAAGCATAGGGAATGCTGTTTCTCCGCCTCCCTCTACATCATTCAAGTATATCACGAGCGTGCTGATTCGATTATTGGCACTTGCCCGGCTTGTTTCTGCAAAGAAATCATAATGAGGCTGGTACTCTTGACCAGGGGTATATAACAGGACTTGCATGCCGTCGCCATGATCGATGGGGATATTCATAATATATGAGATTCGGTTCTCGATTCTTGTGATCGTCTCATTCTCCTCGCAGAACACCCCGCTGCTCGTTCTGATTGGATTGACTTCACGTTCTTCACCTATTTTTGAGCGCTGCATTCGTCCCCTAGCATGTTCGATGAGCTCATCGCATTCCCTATCGCTGAGCACATTTCCTAGTACGACAACTAACGGTTCCTCATATTTGGCAACAATTCGAACGTCTCGATCCTCTGTCTTGATTACATTTCCCGCATGACCAAAAATGGTTTGTTCTTTTGCCGTCGTATTCCCTATCATCCTTATGCAGCTCCCATTAAATGACATAAATCGCTAGAATAATATACCATAAAATGGTCTTTATTTCTCTAAAAACGATTTCCGAGTTCCCTTATTTTTTTGGTCTCTTTTTACACCATTCAAAAGTGAACATCATGCAGGCATTCGCAACCGATAAATCATCATTCAGTCCACGTTCTATTGGATTAAAAAAAAAGAATCAGACCGTTCTTGTATCGTTTAGATACTCATCTCCGTCTGATTCTTATTCATAACCATTTTGTTCTTAACAAGCCATTACCCTTACTCTGTGTATGCTCATAGAGATATTCTTGCCAATTCGGTCGTTCCTCTCCAGTATCGCTGCATCAATATCATCCCGAGTAAAAAACACCCCCTGACATCTGAAGGTCAAAGGGTGTTGCCGCTAATTGTAAAGCTCATTAAGCTTTAACACCTATCATCTTTTTGCTTTAATATTGACGCACATACTCCGCACTTTCTTTTATATGAGCAATATCATGACCTGTTGGATTCTGAAAGACACGAAGCCCAAAGGTTGGGGCTACTGCAAAAATGTGATCAAAGATATCCGCCTGAATCGATTCATAGGCTCCCCAATCGATATTATTGCTGAACGCGTAGATTTCCAATGGCAATCCATTGTCCCCTGAAGCCAGCTGCCTGACAATCAGCGTCATATCCTGATGAATGTTGGGATGATTTCTGAGATATTGAAGCACATAGATTCGGAAGACGCCTATATTCGTAAGATGTCTCCCATTCACCTTGCTGTCTGTATGAATATGATGCTCCATATTGTATGTGTTGATCTCATCTACTTTTGTCTCGATATATTCGGTAAGGTAGTGAATCTTCTGGAATTCCGCGATCATCTCTTCCGTGCAAAAGGAGATGCTGCTCGTATCGATATACACGCTTCGTTTAATCCTTCTGCCGCCAGATGCTTGCATGCCTCTCCAATTCTTGAAAGAATCCGAGATGAGCGCATAGCTTGGAATCATCGTGATCGTTTTATCAAAATTCATGACCTTAACTGTATTCAACGTAATGTCTATAACATTGCCGTCAGCGTTATATTTGGGCATTTCGATCCAATCACCTACACGCACCATATCATTCGATGACAGTTGCACGCCCGCCACCAAACCAAGAATGGAATCTTTAAAAATAAGCATTAACACTGCCGATAAAGCACCTAATCCGCTAAGAATAATCAAAGGATTCTGTCCGATGAGATTCGAGATGACCACAATGCCGCCGATAATGTATAAAGCAATCTTGGCAACCTGAATGTATCCCTTGATCGGTCTGATCTTAGAGACCTCAAATGAACGATAAATAGCATCTAGAGCATTGAGCAGCGCATTTAACGCCGAGATCATCACAATGATCATATACGTCAGCGCCGCTTTTTCGATCAAGCCTCGAACAGATGGAAAGACATACGCGGAATAATAAATAATCATCGCGGGAACGAGATGCGACAGCTTGTGAAACAGCTTCTTCTCGACAATGATATTGTCCCAGGTATACTTATTGTTTTGAACGAGATGAATGATCATCCGCAGCACAATTCTCTTCGTAATGACATTAGCTAGAATACACACCAACGCTATGAATACAACCATGATGATATTCGAAAGGTAAAACACCGTCTGCTCGCTTATGCCGTATCCGTCTAGCTGCTGTTTAATGAAATCCATAAGTGCCTCCTAACCTGATATGTTAGCCTAACATTATAGAATACATGAGGATATGAAGCAATCAATAAAGGGGTGCAGCAAACGATATTGGTAGACGTACTTGAATCCATCCCCTTCTGAGCTCCGTTTTTTACGCAAAGAATAAGATTTAGTATAATAGCGAAGAGTACATAGTAAAAATTGAGGTGGAGTTACACATGGATATCAAAGCAAAAATTGAAGAAATCGTTGCTAAAATAAAAGCAGATAAGGACTTCTCATCTAGATTCATGAGCGACCCAGTGTCGGCGATTGAATCTGCTATAGGGATTGACCTCCCGAACGATCAGATCAATGCCTTGATCGATGGAGTAAAAGCGAAATTGACCGTGGATAAAGCCGGTGACATGCTTGGCTCGCTAAAGAAGCTGTTCTAATTGAATGAAAGATAGTAAATGGTTATAGGCGAGTGATAAGTTGTATCTTCTCGGTAGGATAACGGTTGAGATCGAACAATATGGATCACTCTGATAAACAAAAAGCGGCCTCATAAGGGTCGCTCTTTGTTCATTATCTTCATTGCTTCTCACCGCTTCCTACGGGTGAACGAACCCATGTCAAAGATGACGCAACATAGGCTTCTATGGGTGTCGTCACAATTGCAGCAATGCTGCACTATAGTGAAAACTCCGTAACGCCCTTCTTATATGCATATTTCAGCGTATAGGCTTCTTCTTTCCCATAGGGCATTGTAGCGATTTTGATACGAGTATAATCAAGCCTGCTCTCTCTTAAAACTCTTTTTACCAAAGCAATACTCTGTTCTTCTTCCGTAACAACACTAAATATATTTAGAGCATACTTTTTAGGGTCGGAAATGCATTTCCCCATATCTGAGCCATCAACATAGCCTAAGCTAGCATCTGCTAGAGCGACCTCCAAGTATTCCATTACTTTATCTCTCAACCAGTGATCGCGTTGACTGCCTTTGGCACTTTTCAGTGGATATTGTACCACTAACCAGAATTGTTCACTCATTTAGATTCACCAACCAATCAATAGTTAATATATTTAACCCGATCGCGTGAGCAAAAGTCCGTCGTTATCAATGACTATATTATAATAAATAATCTTTGTAAAAGGAGTTGCTTATTGGAAACAACAGACACCACCCTCATACGAATAGTGTTTATGAACGCAAAAAGCCGACCTCATGCGGTCGGCTAAAAGATGGTAAGGTGAACCGTGGCTGTGCAATACCACAATTCGCCGCCATCGTGAACTAGAATTTTCCTGTTCTTGGTTTAAAATGGGGGCATTCTATTAACTCGGAGCTCTCCTTAATCCAACCATCCCTTGCTTCGTGCGATATCTATCGCCTCGATCCGTGTGTTCGCCCCAAGCTTCCCAATCGCTTCTGACATATAGTTCCGTACCGTTCCATAGGATAGAAACAGCTGCGCTCCAATATCTTGAAGAACTAAGCCTTGGGCAGCCAACTTCATGACCTCACGTTCTCGAGGTGATAATGGACAGGGATCATCCCATACCGCGAGCGACAATTCTGCATTAATGGCACGTTTCCCATTATAGACTCGACGAATCGCATCAGACAGTTCCTCACTGCCCGTATCTTTGAGAAGATATCCATACACCCCTGCCTGCATAGCCCGCTGAAAATATCCAGGACGCGCGAATGTCGTCAAGATGATTACGCGACAAGCTAACTTATTTTTTTGAATCATTTCCGCAATATCTAACCCCGTCTTCAGTGGCATCTCAATATCCAGAATAGCAACATCTGGTTCATATTGCTGAATCATGGACATCACTTCTTCCCCATTTTCAGCTTGACCGACTACTTCAATATCCTCTTCTAACGAAAGTAAAGTTGCCAGTGCTCCCCTTAATAACTTTTGGTCCTCTGCCAAAACAATACGAATCATCTAAGCTCTACCTACCTTTTCATTTCGTATTACCCTAGGTATATGTAAGGTGACTTCCGTCCCCTTGCCTAAGGCCGAAGACAGCGACATATGACCGTCGATCATAACCAACCGTTGTCGTAATCCGGCGAGGCCATTACTGCTAGTGTAGAGTTGATCCGTATCTGCCCCAATACCGTCATCACTTACAGATACACGAACTTCCCCTTCCTGAATATCTAGATGAACGTTGCACTTTGTTGCTCGGCTATGTCGAACCACATTTGTGATCGTCTCGCGAAAACATATCGCCAAAATCGTCTCCTGCAAGGGTGTTAACGGAAGCTGAATGTTCACTAAAGCGTCTCCCGTCCCTACATTCGAAAGCCTGGGATCTGAAATCGATTGATACTGAAATAAAAGCGGTATGCCCGCAGCTGAACATAACGATACAGCATGCTTATATTCGTCAGCGAAGTGTGTAAATTTCATCTCCGTAACCAATTCACGCATTTGTTTCAAGGCTGCGCGTGCCGTTTCTCGTATTTCACGAGCCTCTTCTATCGCTCTCTCGGGGTGACGATTGATCAATTTCTCAACGACTTCCCCTTTTAGTGCAATTAATGACAGCGTATGTCCCAATGTATCATGTAATTCGCGTGCTATCCGCTGACGCTCCTCCTGCTGTGCCATTCGTTCAGCAGTTTCTGCTCGCAGCCGCGCGGACTTCTGTTGAAATCGAGTCGACGTTCGAATAATATACGGCAGAATACAGATGCCAAACATAGGCACCAGTCCTATCCATATTTGGCTGCCCATCTGATCCAAGTAAGGAACAACGATAAATCCCATAGCTACCGTAAAAACGATCGTTATAGAGAGTAATATCGGCATCTTTTGTTTGCTCAGCGGAGCAGCAATCATAAAACCTATAAACGTATACATAGGGTGAAATACAGCTGCTAAAATTAAGATTATTCCCACCTGAGCCATCAATATTGGCGAGGCCCACTTTGCATAAAAGTAAGATTGTCGAAACAATAGAACAAATATGCCTATCAGAACAAAGCCAAGCCACTGTATACTTGATGGCTCATAAAGTAAAAAGTACATGGGTATCATGATATTTGTTAATAAGAAGTAAGGGGCGACTCCTTCTGATTTTGGAAAGAGACGCCATTTTTCTCTATTCAATTAGACCGCTTCCCGTCGATTATATATATAGATTGATAGTAGCATAAAGAAGAGTCCACATCCTGTTAAAATTATGAAATCAATGCCTGCTGGAGTTTTTCCAGCGATCATATTCCATGCCCCATTTGCGTAACGGTGAGATGGAAGCCATTCCCCGACAGAGCCCATCCAACCTGGCAAAGTACTAAGCGGCATCCATAGCCCCCCCATAATGGCAAGCCCCATCTGCAATACGTTACCAATTGCAACGGAAGTATTCGCATTTTTAAGCGTGCCTAACAATGCACCAAGTGCCAGAAAAGATATGCTTCCAATCCATAACCATAATCCGCATAAAACCCATTGCCCAGTGGTTAATTGTATATCATGAACAAGACCAGCAGATAAAAATATGACAACAATTACGATCAAGTGAACAGCCATTTGCGATACAATTTTGCTGCCAATCCAAACGGCAGGAGATAGTGGCGTTAGCTTCAACAAGCGTACCCACCCATCTTGATGCTCGAACGATAGACGGATACCGAATTGAGATACGGCTGTACCAATCAAACTGAATGCTGTCATCGACATCAATGAAAAGACACCCCAAGTTGTCGATTGAATCGATTTATCTACCCCATTCATACTTGCAAATAAAAAGTAGAAGGCAAGCGGCATCGCAATGGAGAAGAGTAAGAAAAATGGACTACGGATAATTCGTAAACTTTCTGCTTTGGTCTGAGCAACAAACATATGTAACATAGGTATTTTCCTCCTAATAATGTTTTTTATCGTATAATCGTTGGTTTATGTGATTCTGTAAGACTTAGGAATGTATCTTCTAAGCTGGCAGATTGTATATCAATATCTGAAATTCCCCATTCAGACTGCATCAGGGTAAATAACAATACATCTGTCTCTTGGGCATAAAGGCGAATTCGCTCGCCGTTGCACTCTACCTTTTCAACACCAGGTAATGTGAGCCATTCCTGCTCAGTTGGCGCGTTTGAAGCTCGAAATGAAACCGTTCTAAGCGTTGTTTGTGCCTTTAAACGTTCTGGACTCCCTTCCGCAACAACCTTTCCACTGGCGATTACTGCGATATGATCTGCGACAGCATCCGCTTCCTCTAAATAATGTGTAGTTAAGAGCACAGTACGTCCGTCACTTGCCAGCGCTTGGATAGTGTCCCAGAAGCGACCACGAGCCTCGATATCCATTCCGACGGTTGGTTCATCAAGCAGAAGAAGCTCTGGATTCCCCGCCAAGCTTTGGGCGAAAGCTAATCTCCGGCGTTGTCCTCCAGACAGGGAGGATGCGCGCCGTTTCACATCCGCATGGAGACCCGAAATATCTAACAGCCGCTCTAGCGACATCGGATTACGATAATAACTGCGGAACAATTGAAGCACTTCTTTGACCGTAAGTCCATCTGCCGCTTTAACATCCTGCATAAGTGCTCCAACGCGTTGCCTTAATTCTTTTGTTCCAGACGAGACCCCCAGGACCCTGATTTCTCCTGATGTTGGCTGTATCATTCCGAGTATCATCGAAATGGTTGTTGTCTTGCCCGCACCATTGGGTCCGAGCAATGCAGATATTTGCCCTTTCTCAAAGGATAGATTCATATGGTCAACGGCACAGTAGTCGCCGAATTTCTTTACTAGATTTGTACACTCAATCGCCTTTTTCATTTTGTACTAACCTCCGTTAATTTCTTCTTTCGTTACTTGATGTCCTTATTATATTGAATAAGCGCGAGATTCAATTAGTGTGGGTTGTCACAAGCCGGATATGACAAATGTCAGAAAAAAGACCAATAGCAAAAAAGAAGGGCCACTAGGCCCTTCTTCAGCATAACGTACATTGACACTTTTTGATTGAGGTGCTTTGCTTTGCAAACTAATACATGTGAGTATATATTCTGCTCAGGGTACTAATATCCGAGTGACCCATCATTTCCGAAATAGCCTTTTGGTCTGCTCACCATAACCATATACTAGCTCAGTTTTGTGCCGTTTGTGAGGAAAGCCAAATTTTCTTCTAATGCCTTTCAATCATATAGATATAGTAAATGGTAAATACAAAACCGAGCAAAAAGGGCTACCAAATGGCAGCCCCACTTATAATTCATCTCTTCTAATCCTAAACTCTACTAGCCATGTGATGAGTCCCGTCTCATTTGTCGTCATTGCCTCGAAGTGCTTGTTTACGAATTAGGTAACTCTTTTTCTTTCTCCCGTTACATTACCAGAGTCAATAATAAAAATAGTCCATTTGTTAAGCCATGTACCCATACTGCAGGCCAAACAGAATTTGTTCGTTCATACGCCCATGCAAATATGATCCCCCCAAGAAAATTCGCAGGCATCGCGTTATAGGTAGGAATATGGACTATCGTAAAGAGACTCGCACTCAAAAACATTGCCCAACCAATGCCTAATCGGGTTCGCAGCCAGCGATAGATAAAACCGCGATAGAATATCTCTTCATATATAGGCGAGATGATCACTGCTGATGCAAACGCAATGAATACACTGAAGACCGTAACATTCTGCTGAATTGATTCCGTCTTAGAATTTTCAAATGTATTGCCGAGATAGCTGGTAAGGATCATTACGATGGTGCTGCCTATAATCAGCAAGAACGTCCATAACAGAATTCGCCACCAATCCTTCGCAGGAAAGGATCTTAAACCCACTTCACTCCAAGAAAGCTTTTTAGGACGTAGCCCTATGAAATACAATCCCAGCATTAATACTATTGCTATTGTAAGCCCTGTCAATGTTCCTGAATACAGCTCATCTCCAAGCCATTGCGCATATACGGGTTTTACTACAAATTTAATAAATCCGATAACAAATACAAACTCTAGCAACAGCAAAGCTACAAACTCTTTCCATGTCCAATTATCCCTTTGTTTCCAATGCGTTAAGTGATCAGTCATTCCCTTACCCCTTTGTCTCTGTGATATAATTCAAATATATTGGGTGACGCTACGTCACCTGCAAGCATTTTTTTGGAGGAATATCATGAGTCATTGGACAACAGGACAAGTATCCAAACAAAGCAATGTTTCTGTAAGAACACTTCGCTATTATGATCAAATTGGGCTCCTTACACCTAGCTTTAAGGACGAAAGCGGACGCCGTTGCTATTCCGAAGAAAACTTGTTTACTTTGGAAAAGATCACACTTCTAAAATCTCTCATGCTTCCACTCGAAGAGATTCAGAATTTATTGGATAAGCTATCCTACCGAGAAATACTAAAAGCTCACTATAATCATCTTCAAGAACAACTTTCTTCGCTCCAAACTAGCATCTCCAATACGACCTCGCTCATCAACATGTTTGATCTTGAGGGAGAATTATCGTGGAAACGAATTTCACATTTAGTACAGACAGCCAAACATAATTCGAAAAAATGGATTGAATATTTTGAAGATGACGAGAAGGATTTTTTAGAACAAGTGCTTCCTAGTCTTAGTAAAAGCGACCGAATCACCCAAAAATATATTTCACTATTACGGAGAATTGAATGGTGTCAGCAGCATAGCATATTACCTGAATCTGAAGCTGGCTATCAGATTGGTTGTGAGTTGATTGCAGTTTCCAATGATACATTTGATGGAAATGAAGAGTTAATGAATAAGTTTTGGGAAGTAAGAAAAATGCCGTCAGAGACAACTGGACTGTATCCTATAACAGATCAATCACTGGAATTTGCAGAACGTTGTATTATCTATGCAGAGCAATTACTGAATAAAGAAAATGAATGATTGGTTTCTTAACACTATAGATCTGAGTGCTTCCTTCATCCACCAATGATCATTGTTGCATATATCCTCAGCAAACTATGTGGATGTAACAGAAAATGCTGCCGATAATTGATATGCTCCCCTTACGGTAGACAGGTGGAATAATAAAAAATATGGTGCGTCGGAGAAACTCGTTATGTATGGTGAAGTCGAGAGTGGGATAGTAGAATACGAGTTGACATATTGATAGAAGCTTTTGTATTCCAATTCATGATATAAGCTAAAGGAGAACTATAGATGAAATTCACCATTATCCCAGATAAATGGAAATGGACTGGAATTGTAACGATCGGAGGCATATTAATAGGAGCAGGACTTGCAGATTGCTTATTCTCCCTTAACAAACTAGATTTAAATCAGTTAGCCAGAGGATTAACAATATTCAGTGCAGGCCTTACCATTTTAGTCGTAATGGATAACAACAAAACGCAAAAGGACACCAAAATAATTCAACAGGAAACTCAGCTTCGTTTAAAAAGAGTGGAGGATCGGCTAAATGCCATTCATCAATCACAACAAATAACTGAAAATCAACTACAAGAAATAAAAACACTTCTGCATAAATAAATTTATAGAAATCATTATACTCGTCAACTCCCTATATCGCCTTATCCAAACGCAAAAAAGACACCGCTGAGGTGTCTTTTTTCATGGTTTGGTGGAGTCGAACCGTGGATGTACAAATCCACAATTCACCGCTGCGTGTTCCCTGCGTGCGGGGAGTGAACAACTATCCATCTTTTTCCATGATGCCTGTAAGTTGATCAGCAAGTGCCGTCGCGGCGGAATAGCCGGAGCTCCAGGCCCATTGCAGGTTATAGCCACCGCAATCTCCATCCACATCCATCACTTCGCCGGCAAAATAAAGTCCAGGTACTAGCTTTGATTCTAGCGTTCCTTCTCTTAACTCTGTTGTATCGATGCCGCCGGCCGTCGTTTGTGCATTCGTGAAACCATTGGTATCAGTTACGATAAATTCCCAACGCTTTATGAGTTGGCACAAGATTTTCTTCGTTTTCCACGATAAATCCTGACATAGGAGGTTCGGCTCTTGGTCGATCCCCGCCTCTTTTAACAGAATAGGGACCAGCTTCTTGTTAAAGATGCCGATCATGGAAGCTGCAACAGTCCGGTATCCGAACGTCCCCCAATGCGTATCCAGAAAATCGACGACTTCTTCCTCCGTGCGGTCTGGCATCAAATCAAGCGATAAGGTTACTGTTTCTCCTTTTTTGAGCTGATACGCAGCCTTCCGGCTTAGCTGGAGAATCGGTGGGCCGGAGACGCCGTAGTCTGTAAATAGGATTTCCCCATATTCGCTGCGGATAACTTCGCCGTTGACGATGATATGTCCCAATCCCTCGAATTTGACGCCGGACAACTCCTTTAGATTCGGATATTGCAGCTTCAATTGTACGATCCCAGGTACAGGATCGATCAGTGTATGTCCTAGTCGCTGGGCAAGCGTATAGCCAGATCCATCCGTTCCTGTCTTTGGTGCGGTAAGGCCGCCCGTACAGATAAAGAGATAATCACTGGTATACACGACCTCTCCCTCTGCTTCCGTTTGACACAAAATCGTGAATCGCGGATGTCCCTTCGATACGGTAACATCCAATACTTTGGTTTTGAAGTGTATCGGAACATACCGATCCTCTAGCGCAATCCGGAAAACCTCCAATACAGATGCTGCCTGCAGCGACATCGGATACATCCGGCCATTCTCCACGGCGATCAACGGAAGGCCGAGTGTGTTGAAGAAATCGACGGTTTGCCGGACGCCGAATTGCTGCAGCACAGGCAGCGGGAATTCCATTTGATTGCTGTGATATTTAAGCGATAGTGCGACCGCTTCGTCCGTACCCTTCGCCGTGGATTGGTTCGTAATGTTACAGCGACCGTTGCCGGTCGTTAGTACCTTCTTGCCTACCCGGTCGTTGCCTTCAATGATCGCAACATCGACCCCTCGGTCTCGCGCGGTAACGGCGGCCATAAGACCAGAAGCACCTGCACCGATAATGAACAGCTCGTGGTGCATTGTAGATTTCGATTTATACATATGTGTTGAGTTCATTCCTTTTTTAATAGCTTCATTTGAAAATATGTTTCCCTAGCGCCATCGCGGCCGCATAGCCGGAACTCCAGGCCCATTGCAGGTTGTAGCCGCCGAGCTCGCCGTCGACATCCATCACCTCGCCAGCGAAATAGAGCCCAGGCACGAGCTTGGATTCCAAAGTGTCTGCGAAGAGATCTTTTGTAACGATGCCTCCGGCTGTCGCTTGTGCCTTCTCGAAGCTATGGGTATCTGTTACTTTGAATTCCCAACGCTTCAATATTTTATAGAAGATCCCTTTTGTTTTCCACGAGAGATCCTGGCAAAGTAGGTTTGGCTCTTGATCGATTCTCGCCTCTTTCAGCAAGACCGGGATCAGCTTCTTGTGTAAAAAACCGATGAAGGATTCCGCGACCGGCCGGTGGGCGAATGTTCCACAGTTCATCTCCAAGAATTCGATAACCTCCTGCTTCGTGCGGCTCGGCATCAAATCGATGGATAAAGTCACGGAATCCCCTCTCGAGAGATGAACGGCGGCTATCCGGCTGAGTTGAAGAATCGGTGGGCCGGAAAAGCCGTAATCGGCAAAATGAATTTCGCCGGTCTCGCTGCGAACGACCTCGCCATTCACGAGGATGTGGGCTCGTCCCTGGAGCTTGATGCCGGATAGAGCCTTCATATATGGGTATTGCACCTTTAATTGCACTATTGCCGGCACAGGTTCGACCATCGCGTGCCCCATGTTTTGAGCAAGCACATACCCAGTCCCATCCGTTCCCGCATTCTGGCCAGTGAGGCCGCCCGTACATATAAACAGGTATTCGCTGGTATAGACAACCTTCTCGTCTGTCTCGTTGCGGCATGTAATTTTGAATCGCGGATGATCCGTCGATACGGTAACATCCAGCACTTTGTTGTTAAGATATACCGGAACGTTCCGCTCCTCCAAAGCAAGCTCGAAAATATCCAATACGGATGCAGCCTGCAGCGACATCGGATACATTAAGCCCTCTTTCAATTTTGTAAGTGGCAATCCAAGCATATTAAAAAAATCAATGGTTTGACGAATGCCGAATTGCTGCAACACTGGCAACGGAAATTCAGCCTGACTGCTATGGTACTTGCGCGATAAGGACACCACTTCGTCGTCCGTACCCGTCATAGTGGAATCGTTCGTAATATTGCAACGACCGTCACCTGTCATTGAGATTTTTTTCCCAATCCGGTCATTACCTTCTAGAATGGCGGCATCGATACCCAAATCCCGCGCAGTAACGGCGGCCATGAGTCCCGATGCGCCTGCACCGATAATAATCAACTTGTGGTGCAAGAAAGTCTGATAATCGTGCATGGTTTGTCAATGCACCCCTTGTCCAATAAATTTATATATAGGAAATGTGATTTTTTCCGAATGAAACTGCGCTATATATAATTATAGCATAACCGATAGAATTCTCCTGACATCACGCCTCATTACAGTAATACCCCAAATATAAAAAAAACCACAACCTCGTGCGGTTATGGATTCTGCATGGTGGAGGAGAGGGAATTTGACCCCTGTCCGAAGATCACGCCACGCGGCTTTCTACGGGTGTAGCTGCAGTTTTGAATAAGACGACAAAACGAACGCAAAACCATATCCACTTCACCATTATGATAAAAGTCCGCCGTAAGAGAATCTTGGTACTCTTTGGTTTTAACGTTGGTTTTGTCATAAGTCTAAGCAAACCACCTAAAACAACTACTAAATAGCGAAAATCCACAACCTCATGCGGTTGTGGATTTACATGGTGGAGGCGAGGGGAGTCGAACCCCTGTCCGAAGATAACGCAACATAGGCTTCTACGGGTGTAGTCACAGTTTTGATGTCACCCTAGTAGCGCCCCGTCACCGGCTCTACTTTGGGTCAGCCTGATTGTCTTCTTCAGCACACCCCAGGCGGAGATGTGACAGCGTATCCCACTAAAGTTGGGCCCCTATCTCGGCACATGGGCGATGCAGAATAGAAGCTCGCTAACAGGTTATTAAGCTGCTAATGCGAAGTTGTTGTTTTGTTTGCCGTTTAATTGGCTTTAGCGTTGATGAAGCGGACGCGTCCCCACTACCCGCTACCCATGCCCGAACTATCCCCGTCGAATCCATAAACGCCCCCAAAGGTTCGCGAAAAGCGCTCGCCCACTTGGGGAGTCACGTTCCGGATTAAAGGAAAGTACAGACATTGATAGAGTCTTGCCTCTATTCAATTGTCAAAGTTGAATCATTTGCTGCCAGAATCGACTAGCTCCAAAGTGCTAGCATCTAGGATCTTCAGTGCTGCAAGTCAGCTTTTCCACTTACAACAAGCATCCCCTGGCGACAACCTTAGTATAACACACTCGCGAAAAAAGTGTTAATGATGTTGTTGCCAGCTCTTCATAACGTTCCCTTGTCAAGGAATGCTTATACGTTCCATGAGATATGCAGCTTCTTCGAGCGCAACGTCCCACAATCGCATTGTTAAGCTGATCTACACCATGCAGATCTTGTGTAATCACAAGCTGTTTGGATTCTCCCTTAAGAAAAAGAACTACGAGCTCTTACTTCTGGCGCTCACGCAAAGCACGCTGAATTTGGCGCTCTGCATCACGCTTCGCTTCGGTATGGCGCTTGTCATAGTTCTTCTTACCGCGGCCAAGCCCAATGAGCAGCTTCGCATAGCCATTGCGGACATAGATCTTAAGCGGCACAAGCGTATAGCCTTCCTGCTTCGAATGTCCGATCAGCTTATTGATCTGCGCCTTATGCAATAGCAGCTTGCGCGCTCGAGTCGGATCCGTTGGATTATTCCGATTGCCTTGCTCGAATGGGCTGATGTGCATATTATGAATGAACGCCTCGCCATTACGAATCGTCGCAAATGCATCATTAATATTCGCTCTGCCCATGCGCAGAGACTTAATTTCCGTCCCCGTCAACACCATTCCCGCTTCATAAGTGTCCTCGATAAAATAATCATGGGACGCCTTTTTATTCTGAGCCAGCGGCTTATCATTATTCTTTTTGCCCATGATGTACCTCCATGTCTACAGCATCTAAACGACCACAATCTGAACCTGTGAGCATGATTAGATTTAGACCTCTATTGTACCAAAAAGGCGCCCCTTCTCTCAAGTCAATGAATGCAAAGATGACATCGATGGCTTTGGTTTATTCACATATAATGAAGAAATCCAAATAAAGATCTCAAAGATAGGACAAAAATTGTCCGTTTTCTGTTTGATCATCCCTCTCGATAACAATCAAGCACATGCGGTATATTAATACACCATTCTTCCTTTAACACTATCCTAAAATGCGAACATCCTGAATACCGTCCAGCTTCAAGATCGACTCTCCACACTCCGACACCGATGTCATGCTCTCCGCCAGCACTTTTAGCTCGATATGCACAAGCGCAACCGCTTCCAATTCATGAGATTCTTTTACCGGCTTTGTCTCTTCTCGTTCCCATTCCTGTTTCAAATCATCCGTTGGAACGGGAGCTGCTCCTTCAAGCTCGCGCTTCATTCGGGCCATGACTCCCGTCCGTTCCTGACGTACACGAAGACTCCGCACGGTTAGACCGCAAGCTTCCGCCTGCTTCGCAATTTCGGTCATCCAGCCATCACGCTTCACAGCGACAATCTCAATATCGTGCAAGCGATGGGCGACACGATTTTTGATATCATATTTGTTCAATAGCCACAGCGCCACAATCGACATTCCACAGCCAAATAGGGCTGCTGAATAGAAGCCAGAGCCACAGGCTAGCCCGATTGCAGCTGATACCCAAAGCGACGCGGCAGTTGTTAAGCCCTTGACGCTCATCCCGTTGCGAATGATCGTACCTGCACCAAGGAAACCCACGCCGCTTACTACTTGTGCCGCGATTCTCGCGACATCAACATTAGCCTGACCATCTGGCTTCAGCACAGGGAAGCCATATACGGAAATAAGCATTACAAGTGCCGATCCAAGACTAACAAGCATATGAGTACGGAGACCTGCTGCCTGACTGCGCTTTTCCCGCTCCAGTCCAATACAGCCGCCCAATATAACCGCCAGCGCCATTCGCACAAGCACATGCCAAACTGAAATATCACCTGGTGTCATGCTATCATCTTCTCTCTACCTTGTTTTCGCCCTACTTCTAATATAACACTTTATACATATTATGACGCTATTGGTTTCATCATGCCTTACCGGAGTAAACCAAAAAACCACCTTATCGCAAGGTGGCTTCTGTACCTTTCATTGTGTCCGATCGCAACAAAAATAATGAGACAACATTCGAGAACGCTCAGCACGTCCTGCAAAAATGAAAAAGACGGCCCCAACCAAACAGAACCGTCTTTCCCTTATATAACCGTTAGGCTACCGTTTCTTCTTGCGAACAAACTTCGCCGTACTATTGTTGGATTTGCCCTTCTTAGCTGGGCTGCTTCCTGACTTCTGACGGGATTTGGCAGCACCTTCACCGATAAAGATGCCGCTCTCGGACGTGCTCTTGCGACCACGCTTGCCTCCACCGGATTTGTTCTTTCCACTGCCTCTAACTCCGCCATCATATCCACGGCCATAGCCGCTTCCACCTCTGCGTTCATGTCCGCCACCATGCTCGGATGAACGTCCATAACCACCGCGCCCAGAGCCGAAGTCAAAGCTTCCGCCGCCGGACTCCTCACGCTCCGCTTGTTCAATCAAGCGGTCGACCCAATTCGCGTCATCATTATGCGCGTTGCTGCTTCTGCCGTTTTCATGACCACCGCCGAAGTTGATGCCGTTCTTGCCCTTCTTTGGACGCTCCCGGCGAGCCTCTTGGCGATCTCGATACTGACGAGAACGGTATTCGCCACGGTTAACCCATTCGCCATCAGATGATTCCTGTGATCCACTGTCCGCTTCATTTCGGCGATCCATATTCACTGACTCATCGTTAGCACGGCTTTGATAACCAGGGCGGCCAAAGCCTCCGGATTGCTGCCCCTTCTTCCATGGCCGGCTTTGATCGCGTCCGACCGTTTGAGCGCCGTGCTGTCCTCGAGATCCACGGGAATCATCTCGGCCGGAAGCGCCACGCGCTCCGCGACTATCTCCTCCGCGGCTGCCTCGTCCATTTCTTCCGCCGCGGTCGACTTCTCCACGTGAAGCCCGCTCCTTATGGCGGCGCTTCTTCAGCTCATAGCCGGACAACTTATCGCCAAGCGTGCCATGACGCGGCGCGCTGTCCACCATTTCAAAATCAATCGTATGATCATCCATGTTGACGCGTGCCACGCGAATCTTGACCTCGTCACCAATGCGATGAATATTGGCTGTACGTTCGCCTATCAGCTGCATATGCTGCTCGTCAAAATGATAATAGTCGTCCGCCATATCGCTCAAGCGAATCAAGCCTTCTACCGTATTATCCAGCTCAATAAACATACCAAAGCTCGTTACGCTGCTAATGATACCGTCGAACTCTTCTCCGACTTTATCAAGCATGTACTCTGCCTTTTTCAGCTGTTCCGTATCACGCTCTGCATCTACAGCGACACGCTCGCGTTCTGAGGACTGCTGCGCAATCTCAGGCATGCGTGTCTTCAAGAGCTCAAATCTCTTCTCTGACAGCGAGCCGCCATGGTCGATGACTTCCCGGATGACACGGTGAATCACCAAGTCAGGATAACGGCGAATCGGAGACGTGAAGTGCGTGTAATACTCTGCCGCAAGACCAAAGTGGCCTGTGCTTTCCGCATCATACTTCGCTTGTCTCATCGAGCGAAGCATCATCGTACTGATGACCGTTTGCTCACGCGTGCCTTCAATCTCCTCTAAGAGTGTTTGCAGCGAGCGCGGATGCACCGAGTTGCCTCTGCCGCGAACCACATAACCGAAGTTCGCTACAAAGCTCATAAAGTGCAGCAGCTTCTCGCTATCCGGATCTTCATGAATCCGATACAGGAACGGTACGCGCAGCCAGTGGAAATGCTCTGCCACCGTCTCGTTCGCCGCAAGCATGAACTCCTCAATCATCTGCTCTGCAATAGAGCGCTCACGCTTGATAATATCCGTCGGCTTGCCATCCTGATCCACGATGACCTTTGCTTCCTCAAAGTCAAAATCAATCGCGCCGCGCTGCATCCGCTTCTTGCGAAGCTTCAGCGCCAGCTCCTTCATCAGCTTGAAGCTGTCGACCATGTAGGCATAGCGAGCAGATACCTCTGGATCCTCATCTTCCACGATCTTGCGCACATTCGTATACGTCATCCGTTCAACGGTGCGTATCACGCTTGGGAACACCTCGTGCTTCACCAGCTTCGCCTTTTCATCAAACTCCATCTCACAGGACAGCGTTAGGCGATCCACGCGTGGATTAAGCGAGCAAATGCCGTTCGATAAACGATGCGGCAGCATTGGAATGACGCGGTCTACGAGATAGACGCTGCATCCTCGTGCATAGGCCTCGCGGTCTAACATAGAGCCTTCCTTCACGTAATAACCGACATCCGCAATATGGACACCAAGCTTATAGTTGCCGTTAGGAAGACGCTCCACATACACGGCATCATCCAGATCCTTCGCATCCTCGCCATCGATTGTTACGATGTTGAGTCCGCGCAGGTCGCGTCGCTTCTGGCTAATAATTTCTTCCTCGCTGATCACGTCCGGAACGCTCTCAGCCTCTTCCATCACTTCATCCGGGAAGGCTTCCGGCAGCTTATGCTTGCGAATAATGGACAGGATATCCACACCTGGATCATCCTTATGACCAAGTATTTCGATAATCTCACCCTCAGCCGCGGCTCGGCCTTCCGGGTAATTCACGATCCTT
The DNA here is from genome assembly GCF_015558675.1 of Paenibacillus sp. 1001270B_150601_E10. Taxonomy (GTDB): domain Bacteria; phylum Bacillota; class Bacilli; order Paenibacillales; family Paenibacillaceae; genus Paenibacillus_B. The sequence goes on from NZ_JADMOL010000005.1 coordinate 278,240, forward strand.
GCAACGACTTTTTGACCAGTCACTGCGCCATGAAATGCGCCCTTTGGAATAAACACATCTCGGTTAATGCGGCGATCGTCCGGCATTACAAAGCCGTAAGATTCCAAGTTCTCAAATACGCCGACCACTTGCTCAACCGCTCGCTTCACCACGCGAACGACTTCACCTTCCATGCGCGATCCGCCCTGCGCCTTGCTCGTAACCCTTGCAAGCACAATATCTCCATTCATCGCGGTATGAAGATCATTCGCGTGAATGTACACGTCCGGATGATCCGCCTCATCCGGAATCAAAAATGCAAAGCCCTTGGCATGCGCCTGCAAACGGCCCCTTAACAGGTTCATTCGTTCAGGAACCCCGTAACGATCCTTGCGCGTGCAGATAATGTATCCGCTGCTTTCCAAAGACGAGAGAGCCTCTCGGATCTCCTCTGGTGTGCTCTGATGTCTAAAATGATCCGCCAGTTCCTCGAAGGTCATTGGTTTATAGGCCAGCTCTCGCATGAAGCTTAATATGTCTTGATCTGCTATCATTCGTTCACCTCTCAATTGCCTGAGACCCCTTGTGCAAAGTTATCCATATATACCCTAGTATACACGATTTCCAATCATCACATCCGTCGGCACAGGCCTATCTTCATTTGATCTATGTCTGATTACTGTCTCCGAGATCTTCTGCATCCCGCTATGTATCCTTTTCTTACCGCAGATACGTGAAAGACCTGTCCCAGCGACAGGTCTATATACAAATAAACTCCCTCGCCAAGATAGCAAGGGAGCTGTTCGTTTTATTTCAAGAAATACGCTACGATCAACGATAATACGAAGAAACATGTTGCAAATCCGATGGTTGCACGCTGCAGGACCAAATCCATCCCGCGTGCCTTTTGCTTTCCGAATAAATGTTCCGCACCGCCGGAGATGGCGCCTGATAAACCAGCACTCTTTCCTTTTTGCAGGAGTACAACGGTAATCAAGCCGATCGCACTAATTACGAGCAGTATTGTCAAAAAAACGTCCACGGTTCCACCTCCTAATGGTTACATAAACGATTATTCAAAAAGAGAAATATCTAAAAAACAGCATTCTCATTATAGCACAACCCTTATTAAGACACAAGTGCGGCTATCTGATGAATAAATCATAGGGGCATCCTGCAGAATATTTCGATTCTAGATGGATGTGATCGTCGATGCACTTCTTCTATTTGGAAGGATAATGCTTATGTCTTAAGTTTCAGTCTGAGGAGCTCACTCTGCAAGTCCTTATAAGATGAATCTAGTATCCTGTTCAAATTAAAAAGGGCTTTACCGCAATGAACGGTAACGCCCTTTATGCTATATTCATATTGAAATAAATACGAAATGCTAGAGTGAGGTGAAGTTTATTCCTCTTCTCCATGCTCTACAAGACGAAGTGCATTGTGGCGCAATGGTCCCACATACTCATTCAATGGGAAGGAGAAGCGAATTGCCTCTGTAATAAAGCGTTTTGCCGTACGAATGCTTTGCTTCACCTCATAGCCCTTGGCCAGTTCAGCCGCAATCGCTGCTGAGTACGTGCAGCCCGCTCCATGTGTATACGTCGTTTGAATAAGATCTGCTTCCAGAATCTCGAAGTCCTGACCGTCATACAACACGTCGATAGAAGTCGGCAGGCCGATCTTGGAGCCTCCCTTCACCAGCACGTAGCGTGCGCCCTTCTCTTGAATCTTCACTGCTGCCTGCTTCATATCATCAAGTGTTCGAATAGGTGCCGTACCTGCAAGCTGAGAAGCCTCGAACAGATTCGGCGTAACCACCGTTGCCTTAGGCACCAAAATATCGCGCAGTGCCTCGTTAAGCTCAGGATGAAGCGCCTCATCCGCTCCCTTGCACACCATTACCGGGTCCACCACCACATTCGGAATGTTGTGGTTCTCAATGGTGCGTCGTGCAAGCTCAATCATCTCAACGGATCCGAGCATCCCTGTCTTCATGCCTTGGATACCGATCGATAGGATCGTCTTCAACTGCTCTTCTACCGTAGAGATCTCTATTGGGAAGACGCCATGCGCCCAACCATGGTCCGGATCCATCGTCACGACCGTCGTAAGGGCTGTCATCCCATACACGCCGCGTTCCTGGAATGTCTTAAGGTCAGCCTGAATGCCAGCACCGCCGCTCGAATCCGAGCCTGCGAGCGTAAGAACTTTTTGAATTGGTTTCATCACTCGTAACCCCTTTGTAAGATACAATGTCTAATCTACGTTTACTTAACGTTTACTTCTAAAGAAAATTATAGTCCTTACAAAGGGAATCTCAAGTTATTTTTGGACAACCGTTACATTTCCTGTCTCTGTGCGCACCTTGATGCGAAGCGCTCCGCCGCCATCCATATCTGGCAGGGACACATTCCCTAGCGTGGAATGAGCCGTTACTCGGCCGTCGAAGCCATTAGCAGCTTTAACTACGATGTTGCCAAGCGTAACCTTAGCATCTACCGAATGCGGAGTCTCCTGCTCTACAACAAGATCTCCCGTTGTCACAGAAGCCTCAACATCCTGCTTCGTATCAATCAGCTTCACTTTGCCAAGCGCACTGCTGACATCTAGTCTTGCATCCAGCTTCACAGCCTGAATATCGCCCGCATCAGAATGCAGCTCCGCGAACTCGCCCTGCACATTTTTGACAACGATCTGTCCCAGGTTGTTAACAGCTTTTAGCTGCTTCACCTGGAGCCCATCAATGCTTAAGTCACCAGCTGCTACTCGGGAATCCAACTGCTCCAATACGAAGCCAGCAGGTGCATGGATAATCACGTTGTGCTCGTAATTCTGTCCACCTAAGTCTAAGAGTGGAGTATCCTTCCACTTGCGATTGACAGAGAAGTCCAAGCTTAATGTTCCATTATGATCGATCTCTGCTTGGCTAATCGTATCAATCACCGATTGTGGAGCTTTCCCGTTCCATTCCACACGGTTCTGTCCGTCCGCTATCCACTCAATCTTCACCTTGCCTACATCCGCTTTCACTTGCAGCTTCTTAAGCTCTACAAATGATGTCTCATGATTATAGTCCTTGCCTTCACCAGAAGTGGAAGAACCCGCGGAACCTGCCTGATCACCATTCGACGAGGAGTCACCGGATGAATTTGCGGCTCCGGCAGCAAAGCCTACGCTTTTCTCGTATGTCGGATGGGAGGGATTGACGATATTATCAATGCCGAACATAAAGAGTCCTAGGCCGCCAAGCACAATAGCCACCAAAGCAACCATATTCAGAATCAATCGATTCATGCCGCTCTCTCCTTTCGAATGTTGAATACCCAGCGCATATAACCGCCGGACAGTTTGCTGTAGCCTTTAATTAACGGCCATACCAATTGGATCAAGAAGATCCCTACTCCGAACATTATCAGAACCGCGCTTAGGTCAATTCCGTGGAAGGTGCCTCCCATGTACAGCTTAGTAACGAGAAGCGCCGGACTGAGAATAAGAATTAACGCGACTGCGCCAAGACTTAAGAACACTCCCCAGAAGGCGATAAGCAAAGGCACCATAACGAGACTCACGAAAAAGACGCCAATCGCACCGCCCGCTGACCGCTTCTTTTTTATAGGCTTCTGCTGCTGAGCTGCTGGATCCTGCCCCTGGAATCCATATGCAGATGCGTTCGGATCTTGCGCACCATATGGAGATGGATGCTTCCCTGGCATTCCGTATGCTGATGGATGCTCTCTAGGCGATCCATTTGCTGATGGGTGCTGCCCAGATGATCCATAGAAGGAAGTTGGAGCATCCATACGTCCCTGTCTAAAGGCTTCGCCATACATCGCTTCAGGCAATGGCTCATCTGAAGGGGGGGACGAAGGGAGATCTTCAGGCTCCGCGATCGTCTCATCTTTAGGTTCTTGACGCGGCTCTCTCGACGGTACCCGCATATATTCACTGATCGGAATCGGCGCCGACTTTCTTGGCGGGAGACTCGATTCTTTGTCTTCTTTCTGAAAAGATGGTGCGGTTCCATGCTCTACAGGCGCCTCTACCTGAAATGGCGGAATATCCGTCAGCGTCTCTGGCTTTCTCTCTCTTTGATCTTGAATGATTTCCGCAGCAAGCTCCTCGGGTACCCCAAGCTCTTTTGCAATCTCCTCTTCCGATCTGCCCTGCTGCTTGCTGAACTCAAAGTGTGCGTCGTATTCCTCTACAATCTCCATTCGCTCCTTTTCTGACAATGGCAGAAGCGCAGCCTCGAGCTTTAATAGAAACAGCTCCTTATGCATCTCTCTCACCCCGTTCGGTTTCTTCCATTAGGTTCTGTACCCCTGTAACAAATCGATTCCATTCGGTGACAAGCTCGTTCATATAAGCTTTGCCCTCAGGCGTCAGCTTATAGTATTTGCGAGGCGGACCTTCTGTTGATTCCTGCAAATACGTTGTACAATGGCCATCCGCCACCATCCGTCTTAGAACCGGATAAAGCGCGCCTTCTGCAACTTCAATATGCTTGGATATTTGTTGAGCAAGCTCGAAGCCGTACTGATCCCGCTCATTAATGAGCACCATCACACATAAACCGAGCACGCCTTTTTTAAATTGGATAATTTCCTTCAACCCTCTCACCCCTCTTGAACTGCAAATGCTGCGATATATGGCGACGCACCAGTTGTACGTGACATTCAGTATTGTATATTGAATAGTACCTTGATTTTCAGTATAGATCGGCCTGATATGCATCGCAAGGGCTCCACGGCAAAACTAGTCTTAAGTCCAGCGGTGTACCCGTCTTGCGAAGTGTGAATTTACTCACTTGTAAGCGCACACATTATCTATCTCCATTTGATATGTATATCATCTGAAAAAGCTATCATCATTTACGCTTTTAGGAGGCTACATCTGGCGAAATGTAAAGTATAATAAAGACGTTTCCAGTATTTATGAAACCATTAATAATAGACGACAGGTAATGTGGATGGGTCAATGAGAGGCAAAGTCATGTTCCTAACAACAGGATTGAACCCACGAGGAGGTTATGATTCATGTCGGTTGGAATATCAAGCCGAGGTACAGCCTGGGAGCAATATTATGGCCCAAACCTTGGATACATTCAAGAGCAGTATGAGCAGTATTTGAAAAATCCAGATGCCGTCGATGCGCAGTACAGAGAATGGTTCGAGCAGTACGGACCGCCTCCGCTCGAAGCTCCGACTGCAACACCTGCAAGCGCTGTCAATCCTTTGATCGCTCCAGAGCGCCCCGCTCTCGCCATCGGTCAGGAACAATTGATGCAAGCTGTGAATGCAGCGAAGCTCGCAGACCATATTCGCTACTTTGGACATTTGGCTGCAGATATCGATCCGATCGGAATCGATGCCAAGCCGCTCCAATCCAGCTTCGAGCCTGAAGCCTATGGGCTAACGAAGGAGCAGTTGACTGCACTTCCGGCTAACCTGATCTGGAGCGAGCCGCCGATCGGCGTTCATTCCGCTTGGGATGCGATTGAGCAGCTGAAGAAGTCATATACACGCACGATCGCTTATGACTTCGGCCACGTACATGACAAGAACGAGAGTGTATGGCTGAAGAAGCAAGCAGAGGCGGAGCCTGCTCCTCTCTCCGATGACGAGAAGAAGAAGCTCTTGAAGCGCCTCATTCAAGTTGACCTGTTCGAGAAGTTCCTTCATAAGACCTTTGCTGGTCAGAAGCGCTTCTCCATTGAAGGCAATGATGCTCTCGTTCCGATGCTCGATGAGCTGATTGTCGCTTTCGCCAAGGACGGCGTCAAGAATATTCTGATGGGCATGGCTCACCGTGGCCGTCTCAATGTTCTCGCCCACGTGCTTGGCAAGCCATATAGTGCCATTTTCTCTGAATTCCATCACTCGCCGAATAAGGATCTTGTTCCTTCCGAAGGCTCGACTGGCATCAACTTCGGCTGGACCGGCGACGTGAAATACCATATGGGTGCTGACCTTGAATTTGAAAGAGATCAGCTCCGCACGAAGATTACGCTCGCTAACAATCCGAGCCATCTGGAGTACGTAAACGCAGTCGTAGAAGGATTCGCACGCGCTGCTCAGGACGATCGCTCTGTTACCGGATATCCGACACAGGATACAAGCCGGGCGGCGGCAATTCTGATGCATGGAGACGCTGCCTTCCCTGGGGAGGGGATCGTGGCAGAAACCTTGAACTTCGCGAAGCTGAACGGTTATCAGAACGGCGGATCGCTGCACATCATCGTGAACAACCGCATTGGCTTCACGACAGACAGCTCCGACTCTCGTTCGACCCTTTATGCTTCCGATGTTGCGAAAGGCTACGAGATTCCGATCGTACACGTTAATGCGGATGACCCAGAGGCTTGTATCGCAGCCGTACGGATGGCTTTTGAATATCGTGAGACGTTCAAGAAGGACTTCCTGATCGACCTGATCGGCTACCGCCGCCATGGTCACAACGAGATGGATGATCCGAACGCAACGCAGCCGATTGTCTACAACAAAGTAAACAGCCACCCTGTTCCTTATCAGGTGTATGCGAACCGCCTGAAGCAGCAAGCGGTAATCACAGATGAAGAGCTTAAGCAGATGAAGGATGATGTTGAAGCTGAGCTTCAACAAGCTTATGAGAAAATGCGTGAGCGTACAGAATCCGACTATCCGCTTCATACAAGCAGACTTCCTCGCGCCAATGATCCGGTTCCAGCAAATACTGGAGTATCCGTGGAACTGCTGCAAGAGCTCAATCAGGCTCTGATCGATTATCCAGCGTCCTTCAAGCCATACTCGAAGCTTGAACGAATCATGAAGCGTCGCGCAGATGCGATGAAGGACGAGAATAAGGTCGACTGGTCGCTTGCAGAAGCGCTTGCCTTAGCAACGATTCTGGCTGACGGTCAGCCTATTCGCATGAGCGGCCAGGATGTACAGCGCGGCACGTTCGCGCATCGCCACCTGATGATGCATGATCCGAACAATGGCAATACGTATTGCCCATTGCATCATATCCCGCAGGTGAAGGCATCCTTCGATATTCATAACAGCCCGCTCACTGAAGCTGCCGTGCTCGGCTTCGAATACGGGTACAACGTGTTCTCCCCAGAGACCTTTGTTATCTGGGAAGCACAGTTCGGAGACTTTGCCAACGTCGCACAGGTCATCTTCGACCAATTTATCGCATCTGGCCAAGCAAAGTGGCATCAGTACTCCAATCTGACGATGCTCTTGCCGCATGGCTATGAAGGTCAAGGCCCTGAGCACTCCAGTGCAAGACTTGAGCGTTACCTTCAGCTCTCTGCGAACGGCAACTGGACGGTAGCCAACCTGACTAGTGCAGCACAGTATTTCCACCTACTGCGCCGTCAGGCCGCAATTGGCGGAACGTTGGAGGCGCGGCCGCTTGTCGTGATGTCACCGAAGAGCTTGCTGCGCAATACACGCAGTGCTTCCTCTTTATCGGAGTTTACTGAAGGCACCTTCTCCCCGATCCTTGAGGAGCCACTGCTGGGCAGCAAGCCTGGCAAGGTACAGCGCTTGATCCTTTGCTCCGGCAAGATCGCCTTGGATCTCGAAGCTGAACTTGAGAATCATCAGGATCAAGATTGGAGCTGGCTGCACATTGTCCGTGTAGAACAACTCTATCCATTCCCTCAAGAGCAGATTGCTGAGGTTATGGGTCGAATGAAGTCTCTTAAAGAAGTGATGTGGGTACAGGAAGAGCCGCAGAATATGGGGGCATGGTCCTTTATGGAGCCTCGTATCCGAGCAATCCTGCCTAAAAATACGTCCCTTAGCTATGTGGGAAGAGGCGAGCGTTCCTCCCCATCCAGCGGTTACGCAGATGTGCATAGTCATGAACAGCGTCAGATTATTCAGACATCCCTTAAGCTTTCATAATAAAGAACGGCAGCCTACCATCTTCCAGCTTCAACCATAAGGAGGTCACAACCGTGGCAGAGATCAAAGTCCCTGACTTAGGAGATTCTATCACCGAAGGAACGTTACACAAATGGCATGTAAAGCAAGGCGATGCAGTCAAGCAAGGCGATGTGCTTGCTGAACTTGAAACCGATAAAGTAAATCTTGAAATTGCAGCAGACGAAGACGGCGTTATCGAACAGATCGTACGCCAGGACGGTGACTCAGTCCTGGTTGGTGAAGTGATTGCGATTCTAGGTGCGGGTGGAAGCTCCGCTTCCCCCGCGCCAGCAGCAAGCAGCGAGCCTGCTTCAGCTGAGCCGCAAGTAGCGGCTGCAGTCGAGGCGCCTACGAAGCCTGCTGATGTGACTGCAGCTGCTTCGGCTCCTGAGGCTGTACCTGCGCCGGATGCCGATACTTACGCTACGCCAGGAGCAAGACGTCTGGCTCGCGAGCAAGGCATTGATCTAAAGAGCGTGCAAACACGCGATCCGCTCGGTCGCGTGACACAAGACGATGTTGAGGCACAGGCTCGTGCTAAGGCAGCTGGCACTTCTGCACCGCAAGCTGCGGCTCCAGCTCCAGCAGCATCTGCTCCTGCTGCTAAAGCGGCTTCCGCAGCGGATGCATTTGCAGGCAAGGCTGTGGACATTCAGAAGATGTCCCGCCGCCGCCAAACAATTGCGAAGCGCCTTGTGGAGGCTCAACAAACGGCAGCGATGCTGACTACGTTCAATGAAGTCGATATGACGGCCATCATGGATGTTCGCAAGCGCCGTAAAGATCGTTTCAAAGAGAAGTACGAAGTGAATCTTGGCTTCATGTCCTTCTTCACGAAGGCTGTCATCGGCGCGCTCAAGGCTTACCCGCTGCTTAACGCTGAGATTGCAGGCGATGAGCTGATTGTGAAGAAGTTCTATGATATCGGAATCGCGGTATCCGCGAAGGAAGGCTTAGTCGTTCCTGTCGTAAGAGATGCGGATCGCTTGGGCTTTGCGGAGATCGAGAAAGAGATCGTTGAGCTTGCCAACAAAGCACGCAACAATAGCTTGTCCATCTCTGATCTCCAAGGCGGTACGTTCACAATTACAAATGGCGGCGTATTCGGGTCTCTCTTGTCTACCCCGATCCTGAACGCACCGCAGGTTGGTATTCTTGGCATGCATAAGATCCAAATGCGTCCAGTCGGTGTCGACAACGAGCGTATCGAGCTTCGTCCAATGATGTACATTGCTCTCTCCTACGATCACCGAATCGTAGATGGTGCAGAAGCGGTAAGCTTCTTGGTGAAGGTGAAGGAATTGCTTGAGGATCCTGAATCCTTGCTGCTGGAAGGTTAATCTCATCAAGCTTCCAGAATGATACCAGCTGAAGTTGTTACATCCATACTTAAGATGAATAAGTCTGAATGACTTGATCATGAGCCGCACCACAAACACATGACATTCAACCGCCCCTGACAGAGATTCGCCGTATGGCGACACTCCTTGTTCAGGGGTTTTTGATTTGCAAGAGTAACCAGCAACTTCAAAAACAGACATTAACCCTTTTGCGTATCCGCAGGAAACAGAAAATAAATAAAATAAGGAGTCCGTTATAACCGAGTGATCTTAGTATCCAATCGTTTAACGATATCCGCTATATAGATCGTTTTTTGTTGAGCAGCAGCCGATAACACATTAATCCATGTCCAGAGATGGCGTCATCTGGAATCGAGAAGTCATGTGGTGCAGTCATCTCAAAACCACTATCTTCAATAACCTGCAGCATAAAAGGTGGGCTTGCCAGTGGATAGTCTAAGGTCATGACGAGTGTGCCTCCGCTTTTTAGTGTCCGATGGAATTCCTTCATCACTACTGGCTTTAACGAGTCTGGCAGGTGTTCAAATACCGAAATGCAGAAGATCGTATCAAACGTCTTATCTCCATAGGGCAGCATGCTAAGATCAGCCCGAAGCAGTTTGAGTCTGTTCAGGAAGCCCTCCTGCTTAATTCTCGCCGCCCCCTGCTCCCCGAAGTCTGCTGCAATGTCTTTGAGAATAGCGGAATGAGACAAAATCTTTGGATCGAGGTCACAGCCATGAACCTCAGAACAATGCTCCGTTAGCCAGAACTTGAACGGGTGGCTGATACCGCAGGCTGCATCCAGGACGCAGCCCTTCGCATATTGGCTTGCCCATGCGTACTCGTATGGACGGCTCCACCAGAACGAAGGCAGTGGAAGAACCACTTGATCCAGCTTAGGATCACTCTTTTTAAAAAAACTTGGCAGAGTCATCTTATCTCTCCTTACATCACCGCCTGACATTATGATCTCAGCATATGCACAGATCAAGGATCTTGCTCATCTGGCTAATGATCATTTAGAAAAGCAACTTTCGTTGCTGTCAGGTGCACCCCTCCGGATGATATATTCCAATTAAAATGGAAACTTCCATGCGGTACAGATTCTGAAACTAATCTTGGTCGAAATAATCTATACATTTGTCACGATATGAACGAGATACACAGGAGATGATCCTATTATGCGTTTACCAAGTCGTTAAGGGGTACCGTAATGACGGCTCTCAGATACATCAACTTATCTAACCATAACGCATTGTATTTTATTTTGGGGGGAAGATGGATATGTTCAATACAAAAAGAAATCGACGACCGTGGTTAACTCGCTGCTTTATAAGCTTTCTAATTATTTTTACGATAACGGTGAATATTGATCTTCAGAGCCTGCTCGCGGCAAACGGTGAAACTGATAACAGCGATCCTGTATTTACAGATTCAAAGCCAAATATTATTGAAGGTACTGAGATTAGCTCCAATCGAGCTAGGGATGAGAAAAATTATTCTATTTCCGATAAGGTCGCTGATAGTGCTGCCCAAGATTCTAGTCATGTTCCTTCAGGACATTCATTAAGCAGCAGCGCGAACATCATCCAACCGCAATCGGATATACCTTACGGAATGGCTCGATCCGTATATATGACGGATCAGCACGGTCATGTCATTAATGTTCCTTTCAACTTCAATACCAGTGATTATTACATGCTGGTTCAAGACAACGACGATCATCAAACAACCGGAGTACGAATGGGCATCCTTTGGGATTGGGAAACACAGACAACTGTAATCATTGACGGCCAAACCCAAAATTGGGGAGGCTACGTTGGGAATCTCTATTTAAAAGGGGATACGACAACCTTCGTTGCAGAACTAACATCGCCCTTATATAGTGGCAGTCTGCAATATCGATTCCATATTATCAAACAGCCTGATTTTCTCTTTAAGCCAAATGGCAATGAATCATGGTCGATGCAAGCATCGGCTCAAGTGGACGTCACCCATACAGACCAGCAGCAGCTTTCCTATGTATGGTCGCAATCTGATGCGGACCCAGGTTCCACTGCATCGTGGCAGCCTTACACCACCGGCAGTGATCTAATCAAGCAAGATGGCGAAGGGGAGTGGTTTCTGCATCTGCGCGCTGTTCATTCGAGTGGAACCACTGTTCACCAGTCTTCCAAACGATATCTTTTGGATCAAACGGCACCTACAATCACGATTGCCATGAAGGATACAGACGGGCAAGCATACGCAGAAGGCTCGTGGAGCAATAAGCCCATTACGATAACGGCAGAAGCCATTGATTCCTTTAGCGGGATATCCAGCTTCGAATATTCCCTGGACGGAACCCACCAATGGAAGCCTTATACAACGAACGATGCCATAACAATCGACACAAACGGTGTTCATACTGTGCATTTTAAAGCTCGAGATCAGCTTGGACATGAGTCAGCCCTTTCCCGTACCATCCAGATCAAAGCAGCGAGTATATTGATGAATACATCCTTGGAACAAGCAGACGGCACACCCTATGCAGATGGGAGCTGGACCAATCAAGCGGTTACAGCAACAATCAAAGCCGCTCATGAACCTCCAGTGGACGCAAAGATATCGCTCGCAACTTCATTCGATGAAGGACAAACATGGCAGCCATACGACGGCAGTCCACTCGTTATTGACCAAGAGGGGGATATGAGTCTTTGGGTGAAAGCAGAAGATGAAGCTTCGAATCTTATCGTGCGGAAGCACTCCATACGAATCGATCGAACGACCCCGATCGTAAGCTTGACTCCAAATGGAAATGAGGAGAAGCTGCCCTCTGCTGCTGTATATGTAAATGTAATGGACAATGAAAGTGGAATAAAGGATGACACCTTAGCCTACGTATGGTCAGAAAGAGAATCCATTCCGGATATTAACGCGAAGTGGGATCATTTCAAGAATGGAGAGGAACTGACGCAATTAGATACGGATGGGATGTGGTATTTGCATATACGAGCAGAAGACAACGCTGGGAATCAAGTGCACAGGCACTCAAAACCCTTCTACTTGGATGCCACATCGCACAGAAATGCCAACCTAAGCAGAATTGTCATCAATGACGCACCACTTGCCAACTTCAACAAGCATACGACCGAGTATACCTTGCAGGTGCCAAACTCAACTACTACCGCTACACTCAAACCAACAGCAGAAGCAGACGGCGCCTCCATTGAGATCGGACAGGGAGGACAATATGAACCATTGGATGAAGGGACAGTAAAAGGTCCAATACCTCTTCATGAGGGATTAAACCTCGTCACGATTCGAGTTACGGCTCCAGACAAGTTAACATCGAAGGAGTACGCCATTCGTATCAAACGCGAAGAACCGAAAAGCAGCGCGGGAGTTTACCTGCCCGTTCTGTCACACAATTCGAACCTTGCTCAACTCACGCTATCGAACGGACAATGGGACACTGCATTTGAACCATCTCGAACGGAATATTCCATAGCCATCGATCAGAGCGTTTCGCAACTTACACTCTCATGGAAGTTAGAAGATGATCGTTCATCGATCATCATAGATGGAAGCAAAATATCTCCGAACAAGACATCTGAAGTCATAACGCTTCCTGAGGGAGAAAAAATCATTGAGGTAGTCATTACCGCAGAAGATCATTCGACACACATCTATAAATTAAAAATCACGCGTTTCGTACAGGAGCATAATCCCTGCAGTCATCCATCAACCAATCTGACTGATATTCGTGGGCATTGGGCAGAATCATTCATTCGTGAAGCGAATTGCAGGCAAATGGTAACGGGCGATCCAGATGGTACATTCAGACCTGATGCCATCGTGACGAGAGCAGAGTTGGTCGTCATGCTCATGAACACGGTGAAAGAAGCAGCTGCAGGTACTGAGCCATCTTTTACAGACTCGAACGAAATTGGGGACTGGGCCAAGGCTGCGATCGCACAAGCGATTTCCGAACGATTCATTCAAGGTTATCCGGATGGATCGTTCCGACCTAAAGCTCAGGTAACTCGTGCAGAGATGGCTCTGTTGGCAGCGCGAGCGGTGGGCTTGGAGCGAAGTGGCCAGAGCAGTACAACCTTTAAGGATGACCGTGATATACCGAATTGGGCAAGAGAAGCAGTGGGCTTGCTGCAGGACATGTCCATTGTTCAAGGAGACCTCAACAATCAGTACCATGCGGCGGCAATGGTTACTCGAGCTGAGCTTGCTACCCTGCTAACTCGACTATATCCTTTTCTCCATCCGAATGAACAATAACACGGGCGGTCTCGCAATGAATATATACAAAAAGGGAACCTCAAGGATGAGGTTCCCTTTTTTTGATCACGCGAGGCGCGACTTATTTTTTCAAGTTGTAGAAAGATTTCAAGCCGTCATAGCGAGATACTTGACCAAGCTCGTCTTCGATGCGAAGCAATTGGTTGTATTTCGCAACACGGTCCGTACGGGACGGAGCACCTGTTTTGATTTGACCAGCGTTAGTTGCAACAGCGATGTCAGCAATTGTGCTGTCTTCGGACTCACCTGAACGGTGGGAGATAACTGCTGTGTAACCAGCACGTTTCGCCATTTCGATTGCATCGAATGTCTCAGTAAGCGTACCGATTTGGTTAACTTTAACCAAGATGGAGTTACCGATTCCTTTTTCGATACCCGTTGCAAGACGCTCAGTGTTTGTAACGAAGAGATCGTCACCAACCAATTGAACTTTGTCGCCCAATTTCTCAGTGAGCAATTTCCAGCCATCCCAGTCATCTTCGGACATACCGTCTTCGATTGTGATGATTGGATATTTATCAACCCAAGAAGCAAGAAGGTCAACATACTCAGCGGAAGTGTAGGATTTGCCTTCACCAGCAAGTGTGTATTTACCATCTTTGTAGAACTCAGTGGACGCAACGTCCATACCCAAGAATACATCTACGCCTGGCTTGTAGCCAGCTTTTTCGATTGCTTCGATGATTGTAGTGATTGCTTCTTCGTTCGAAGTCAAGTTAGGAGCAAAGCCACCCTCGTCACCTACAGCTGTGTTCAAGCCTTTGGATTGCAATACGGATTTCAAGTTGTGGAAGATTTCAGCGCCCATGCGAAGTGCTTCTTTGAAGCTTGGAGCACCTACAGGAAGTACCATGAACTCTTGCACGTCGATGTTGTTATCTGCATGCTCACCACCGTTGATGATGTTCATCATTGGTACTGGCAATTGCTTAGCATTGAATCCGCCAAGGTATGTGTACAAAGGAATTTGAAGAGCGTCAGCAGCTGCGCGAGCTGTAGCCATGGATACAGCAAGAATAGCGTTAGCACCCAATTTGCCTTTGTTAGGTGTTCCGTCAAGCTCGATCATCGTTTTATCGATGAGTACTTGATCAAGAGCGTCCATACCGATGATTTCTGGAGCGATGATGTCGTTTACGTTTTTAACTGCGTTCTCAACGCCTTTACCAACATAACGGCCTTTGTCGCCATCACGAAGCTCAACGGCTTCATGAGCACCAGTGGATGCACCGGAAGGTACGATTGCACCGCCGGATTCCAATTTTACTTCAACTTCTACTGTTGGGTTACCGCGGGAGTCGAGGACTTCGCGAGCGTATACGTCCATAATCATTGTCATGATCGATTACATCTCCTATTCATCAAGTCATTTAATCTATGCACAGCTGTCAGTGACAGCAGTGATTATTTCTTAATCAACGATGTTCCTGTCATCTCAGCAGGCTGCTGAACTTGAAGCAGGTCAAGAATCGTTGGAGCAATATCAGCTAGAATACCGCCATCACGCAATTCTGCATCCTTCGCCGTTACGATAATCGGCACGGGGTTAGTCGTATGCGCAGTATGCGGACGACCTTGTTCGTCGAATACCATATCAGCATTACCATGGTCAGCTGTGATCAAGCACACGCCGCCTTTTGCAAGAACCGCCTCAACAACTTTGCCCATGCACTCATCCGTTGCTTCTACTGCCTTGATTGTTGGCTCCAGCAAGCCGGAGTGCCCTACCATGTCAGGATTCGCGAAGTTCAGGATGATCGCATCAAACTCATCGGAGTTGATCTCATTGACAGCCGCTTCAGCTACTTCATAAGCGCTCATCTCCGGCTTCAGGTCATACGTTGCAACCTTCGGCGAGTTGATCAATACACGTTTTTCTCCTGGCAGCTCAACATCGCGGCCACCGCTGAAGAAGAATGTAACGTGCGGATATTTCTCTGTCTCTGCAATACGGAGCTGCTTCTTGCCTTGTTGAGCAAGAACCTCGCCAAGCGTATTGTCGAGCTCTTTTGGTGAGTAAGCTACGTATCCGCCAACGGTTTCAGCGAACAGTGTCAATGCCACGAAGTGCAAGTTCTTAGGGAACTTCGGACCGCGATCAAAGCCGCGGAAGTCGTCGTTCGTAAACACTTGTCCGAGCTGAATCGCACGATCAGGACGGAAGTTCATGAATACGACAGCATCGCCTTCTTGAACTAATCCTACCGGTTCATTGTTGCTGTCTACGATAACTGTAGGCATCACGAATTCATCATATACAGATGCTGCATAGGATTCTTCAACCGCCTTGATTGGATCCTGTGCTGTCGGTCCATCGCCATATACCATCGCACGATAGGACTTCTCTACACGCTCCCAGCGCTTATCGCGGTCCATCGCATAATAGCGGCCTTGAACAGTCGCAATCTTACCGATGCCTATTTCAGAAATCTTGTCTTGCAGCTTCTTGATATAGCCAACTGCGCTGTCAGGCGCAACGTCGCGGCCATCCAAGAATGCATGGATGAATATGTTAGACAAGCCTTCTTGCTTACACATGTCAAGCATAGCAAGCGCATGGTCAATATGGCTGTGTACGCCGCCATCGGACAGCAAGCCATAGATATGCAAGGCTTTGTCGTTCTCTTTTGCATGCTTAACCGCTTCAAGCAGCGTTTCGTTCTTGAAGAAGTCTCCTTCACGGATGGACTTCGTGATGCGAGTCAAATCTTGATACACGATGCGGCCTGCACCGATATTCAAGTGACCTACCTCAGAGTTCCCCATTTGACCTTCTGGCAAGCCTACCGCTTCACCACAAGCTGTCAAAGTCGTGTTTGGATACATGCTCATATAACGATCATAATTCGGCTTGTTTGCTTGCGCAACCGCATTGCCTTCAACCGTATTGCGAAGGCCGAAGCCGTCCATGATGATTAGGGCTACTGGTCTAGGTGCGGACATCTTACTTCGCCCCTTCCACCAAAGAAATGTAGGAAGCTGGCTGCAAGCTTGCTCCGCCTACCAATGCGCCGTCAATATCAGATTCAGACATGTATTCACGTACATTTTCAGGCTTCACGCTGCCGCCGTATTGAATGCGAACGGCATCAGCAACTTCGTTGCTGTACAAGCCAGCAATCACGCTGCGGATGTAGCTAATTGTTTCGTTAGCATCTGCTGCTGTGGAAGACTTGCCTGTTCCAATCGCCCAGATTGGCTCATAAGCAACGACCACTTGCTTCGCTTGATCTGCGGACAGACCTTGGAATGCAGCAACCGTTTGTACGTTGCAAACGTCGTTTGTTTTGCCGGATTCGCGCTCTTCAAGAGACTCCCCTACGCAGACGATAGGTGTAAGACCGTGACGGAAAGCCGCTACGACTTTCTTGTTTACGATCTCATCTGTCTCAGCAAAATATGCACGACGCTCGGAGTGACCAATGATCACATAGTCCACACCCAAGTCTTTCAGCATAACGCCGCTGATTTCGCCTGTGAAAGCACCGGAATCTTCGAAGTGAAGATTTTGTGCGCCAACTTTAATGGATGTACCTTTTACCGCTTCAACAAGAGCAGGAAGGTTTGTGAATGGTGCGCAGATTACGCTCTCTACGCCTTCCACTTCTGCTTTGCCTTTTACTTGCTCTACGAATTCAAGCGTTTCAGGTACCGTTTTGAACATTTTCCAGTTACCTGCAATGATCGGTTTTCTCACCCTAATACACTCCTTGGAACAAGAGGCAGCTTGCGCTGCCCTCCTGCTTACTTATCGTTCAATGCTACGACGCCTGGAAGTACTTTGCCTTCCATGAATTCAAGGGATGCGCCACCGCCAGTAGAGATGTGGTTCATCTTGTCTTTCATGTTGAACTTCTCTACTGCTGCTGCGGAGTCACCACCACCAATGATGGTGTAAGCATCAGTGTCTGCACAAGCCTGTGCTACTGCACGAGTACCGTGAGAGAATGGCTCAATCTCGAATACGCCCATAGGTCCGTTCCATACAACGAGCTTCGAGTTCTTGATTACATCTGCATAGATCTCGCGAGTCTTCGGTCCAATATCAAGACCTTCCCAGTCAGCTGGGATGCTGTCGATGCTAACCACTTGTGTATTCGCGGAAGCACTGAAGTCATCGCCAACTACGATATCTACTGGCAAGTACAATTTTTTGCCGGCTGCTTTTGCTTTTTCGATGAAGCCAAGGGATTCTTGAAGCTTCGTCTCATCAAGCAAGGATTTGCCGATCTCATGGCCTTGAGCCTT
Organism: Paenibacillus sp. 1001270B_150601_E10; assembly: GCF_015558675.1. Classification (GTDB taxonomy): domain Bacteria; phylum Bacillota; class Bacilli; order Paenibacillales; family Paenibacillaceae; genus Paenibacillus_B. Next base: position 296,025 of record NZ_JADMOL010000005.1, read on the forward strand.
GAAGAACGTGTAAGCAAGTCCGCCACCGATAATGATGTTGTCAGCGATCTCAATCATCTTATTGATGACATCGATCTTGTCTTTAACTTTGGAACCACCGATGATCGCTGTGAATGGACGCTCTGGATTGGACAATGCTTTGCCAAGCACGCTCAATTCTTTTTCCATCAACAGACCTGCAACGGCTGGAAGATGATGCGCGATACCTTCTGTAGAAGCATGAGCACGGTGAGCCGCACCAAACGCATCGTTTACGAATACGTCTGCAAGCTCAGCGAATTGCTTCGCAAGTTCAGGATCGTTCTTTTCTTCCCCTTTGTGGAAACGAACGTTTTCCAATACAACAACGTCACCGTTTTCCATTTTCGCGATCTCTGCTTTGACATTTTCGCCGATGGACTCATCCAGCTTTTTAACCGGCTTGCCAAGCAATTCGCCAAGACGAGTCGCTGCTGGTGTAAGACGCATGGAATCTACCACTTCACCTTTTGGACGACCCATATGGCTAGCCAAGATCACTTTAGCACCTTGCTCAATCAAAAACTTAATCGTTGGAAGTGTTTCTTGAATACGCGTATCATCTGTAATTTTACCATCTTCCAATGGAACATTAAAATCCACACGCACGAATACGCGCTTTCCGTTCACATCAATGTCACGTACGCTCTTTTTATTCATCTCCGTGTCCTCCTATCGATCGGGCTTCTATCGGTTCTATATTCGGTATTCTATCTATTATTAAGAAATGGTTGATGAAATCAACGTTGTCTTATTCTTTATTCTCTATCTATGGTTGGTTGGTAATACATAATGAAAAAGTCCGCAACTAACCAAAGAGGAGCCCAAAAATTGGTTACTCCTCTTTGATTGTTCGTGCTATGAGATTACAGGCCCTTCTTAGCGATGAATGCTGCCAAGTCAACTACACGGTTGGAGTAGCCCCACTCGTTGTCGTACCAGGATACAACTTTCACCAAGTTGCCGCCGATTACCATCGTTGTCAATGCATCGATTGTAGAGGAAGCTGGGTCGCCGTTGTAGTCGCTGGATACCAATGGCTCTTCGGAGTAGTTCAAGATGCCTTTCAATGGACCTTCAGATGCTGCTTTCAAAGCTGCATTTACTTCTTCAACTGTAACGTCCTTCTCAAGCTCAACTACCAAGTCAGTAACGGATACGTTAGGTGTAGGAACACGCATGGACATACCGTTCAATTTGCCTTTCAATTCAGGCAATACCAGGGATACCGCTTTAGCAGCACCAGTAGTTGTAGGGATGATGTTTTGAGCTGCTGCACGAGCACGACGTAGGTCTTTGTGCGGCAAGTCAAGAACGTTTTGGTCGTTCGTGTAGGAGTGAATCGTGTTCATCATACCTTTAACGATACCGAATTGCTCATGCAATACTTTTGCAAATGGAGCCAAGCAGTTCGTTGTGCAAGAAGCATTGGAGATGATTGTATGGTTAGCAGCGTCATACTTGTCTTCGTTAACGCCCATAACGATTGTAATATCTTCGTTAGTAGCAGGTGCGGAGATAATAACTTTCTTCGCGCCGCCTTTCAAGTGCATTTCAGCTTTGTCTTTCGCTGTGAAGATACCAGTGGATTCAACAACGATTTCTACGCCGTTAGCGCCCCAAGGAAGGTTCTCTGGGTTGCGCTCTGCGAATACTTTAACTTCTTTGCCGTTTACAACAAGAGCGCCTTCTTTAGCTTCTACAGTAGCTTCGAAAGTGCCATGAGTTGTGTCATATTTCAACAGGTGAGCAAGCGTCTTAACGTCTGTAAGATCGTTAATTGCTACGATTTCAACCTCAGAGTTGTTCAAAGCTGCACGGAATACGTTACGTCCAATACGTCCAAAACCGTTAATACCAACTTTAACCATTGATGATTCCTCCCATTTCTTTATGGAAATTTTATATTGCTCAAGATGGCGTCTTAGGCACATCGAGACCACAAATTCGTACGATTTCATTGGCTGCTGCTTCATCCGTGACGAGGACATCCTCATGACCGAACTTCAGCACCGCAGTGATGGCTTCGCCTTTGCTCTTGCCACCTGCCACAGCAATGACGACCTCTGCAAGGGAGATATCCTCCATACGGAGTCCCAAGGTCAGCATCGTATGTACAACATGACCATTACGGTCAAAATAATAACTATAAGCTTCAGCAAGCGCCCCTGCTTCCTTCAGCGTCTCTACTGTCGCTTCATCGACATGGCGTCGTCTTGCCATAACGAGTGCGTCGCCAATGCCATGCACAACGATTCGTGCCTGACGAATGACGCTTAAGATGTCTTGAATATTCGGCTCCTGCTTCAAGGACTGATACGCCTCTTCACTGATGAGGTCCGGCACATGCAGCAGTCGATACTGAGCACCTACCCGCTTTGCCATCATGGAAGCGATCGTATTCGCCTGGTATTCAAGGCTTTCTCCGAGCCCTCCTCTTGCAGGAACAAACCAATTGCCCTTGCGCGGAGAGGAAGATCGCAGTTGATCTGCAACGGCTGCCAGTGTAGACCCGCCTGTAACGGCAATGACATCGTCTTTACCCATGGAGCGGTTCAGCACCTCGCAAGCGGCCTTTCCAAGCTCCTGCTTTACAGCAGGAGAGGCATCAGCATCCCCAGGAATGACGATAACCTGCTTGAGACCGAAGGCCTCGCGGATCGTCTCTTCCAGCTCACGCATGCCAAGCAGCTCGCGCATGAGCGGTTCAAGCTGAAGCACTAACTTACGCCCTTCTTCGCTGATTCGCATGCCAGCAGTCTCTGTTTCGATGAGTCCCTGAGACTTCAACAAGTCCGTCTCGGCTCTTAGGACACGCTCTGACATATGAAGCGATGAAGCTAAAGTTCTTCGACCAATGAGATCAGACGACATGATCTCGTGCAAGATCGTGTAGCGCTTCTTCAACAGTTCCATGAGGTCGGGCAGCAGACGCTTATTTATCTCTAGCCATTCACGCATTTCTCTCCACTCCTGCACTCCCCAGAAACTGTGAGAATCATAGTGGGACGCAAAATGTCCATGTAACGCTTTTTTCGTCCCACCTACATTCTAACCGACTTCCTAGGAACTTGCAAGTCTACATATATCCCGAATCTATGGTGAACAAATGCATACATCTTTATTCATACCCTAAAACCTTTTATTAAAAACGTAACCGTGATAACAGCGCCCTTTTCGGGGTGATATAACTTCCAAAGTTCATCAAAAATCGGAGGCTATCTTCCATTCATGCCAACTGCTTGTCCACAGCTTCAAGGACCGTTTTTTGTTGCACTTTTACCCTGAATGCGGTACAATGTGTCTTGCACCATTTCAGTACATGATGCGCCCGTGGTCCAATGGATATGACGTAGGCCTCCGGAGCCTGAGATCAAGGTTCGATTCCTTGCGGGCGCGCCATAACTTCCTGATTGATGGTTATCCTCATTGGATGAGGACCAGGTATGCAATATTTAGGCTATGTCTTTACTACAATGAAAGCATCTACTCTTCTCCTTCGCGCAAGGGAGATAGAATAGATGCTTTTTTCGTATACTTATTGAATTACAGCAACAGAAGTTAGAAGAACCTTATCGAAAGTTTCTATAGGTCGATAAGCGGAAGCCTCTTCGCTTGACTTCGCTTTACAAACTCTTTAACTCAAATTGCCACTCGCCACTCAAAAGGAGTTTTTTCAATCGCATATTCGTTCTATAAATCATGGTACCCCAGACTGCTGTAAGCTTCGCATCGGTTAAAGCAATCGGTTCAATCTCCACATCCCAAAGTTCAGCGTCATACTGCACGCCCACCTTCCGTCCAGTGCGTGTAGAAATCACAAGTTCACCAGCTTCCAGACTAGGTGCTGATGCACTCATCCAATGGAGCACGACATCCTTTGTCTCGTTCCTGAATTGAACTTGATCTGTAATGGAGATGGCAGAGCTTCGTTCCTGCCTATCAACAGCGCGTGCAAGCTGTACGGAACGTTTCCAGCTCGAAACGCCTGCTTCCTCCGGATATGCTCCTGAGATATCCATAGCAAGGCAGCTTAACGTACCATCCGTTTCATAATGAACAGCACTTGCATGATAGTCCTTCCCTCCAGCCTGCATATGCCCATTAATGGTAGGCGTCTGATGATAAGCAGACTGCATCGTCCATATGGAATAGCGCTCGTTGCTAAAGGTCTTGGATGTATAGACACCAACACCTACGTCAATGAGAACAGGCTCTCTGTCCCAGTAGACAATAAAGCTGCCAATATCATTGTGGTTATGGCTCTCCGCATTGTGACCACCCTTGGCTGCAAGGCAGAATCCCGCTCCTTCATTGGTATCGCGAGCAACCATCACCTCGATGCTATCCATCCATACATCGATTGGAAGCAGGATGGACTCCTGACTGACCTCTTCTTTTTCACCGTTATCCTGCCATAGTTCCTTCGCAAGGAAGGTTTCACCTAGTATGACTTGAAGGCTTGAGAGAAAATCTTCATCGTTCCAATGTTCATATTGCCCCTGACGAAGGTACAACTGCTTCCCGAAGTTCATGAGCTCTTCGTCTTTAAGCGCCTTGCCGAACTGATAAATCACACCGGCCTTTACCTTGAGCTTGGCGGATGAATCAGCAAAGTTAATAAACTGACCATTGCCAATGTACATATTCATCACGTACCTCGCCATATTTCGAATCTTCTCGTCCCGATAAAGCTCTTCATCGTGTGGAGAGACGGCGCCTAACGATTGCAAAGCATTGAATAACGCCCCTGTTGCATGCCCCCAATAAGCAGGACCTTCATCACAACCACCATCCTTTTGATACGAACCGATGAACCGATCCAGACTGCGAAGCAGCTTCTCGATTAATCGCTCCTTGCGAATCATGTCCTGCTCCGCGATCAGGATCACCGCCAGCACATTCGAATTGCACCATGGATTCCAATTGTTGATCAGTTCATCCTCATCAAAGGACATCCACCAGAATCGGTCTTCACTATCATAAGGTTCCAAAATGCGTACTCTCAGCTCTCTAAGCATCCGTTTTGTGAGATTAGGACTGTGGCGATCTAAAGCTTCCTGCAGCAAATAGTAAGTCCACACGATAAGAGATGCCGTCTCCCCGGCGCCCAGATCAATAATAGGATGGTCAAGATCAGGAAGCTCATCTAGACGATGAGTATCCAGATTGTTAAGATGCGCCGGCCAGCACCAGGTAGACTCTTCGCAGATTGCCCACACACCATTTGCGATGTCGTCGAGGAAGCGGCCTTTATATTCCAAGCACTCGGCCATAACGAGCTTAACCAGCATCTGTCTTCGCATAAAGCTTGGATCTTGATAATGATCCCTTATCCCTGTTCGGGCATAGTTCATATATAAGGTAGCCGGAAGCGATGGCCACTCCTGCTGAAGATGCTGCTCGCCTGCCGCAACCCAGAGTCCGCGCGCCTCCTCGCCCAAGTTCTCCCAAGCTGCTCGATCAGAAGCCCTCGGAAATAGATCGAATGGTGCATCTTTCTTCAAAGATAATCTGCGCGAGCTTAATTCTGCTTCTCTTGTTAACATCATCTCGTCCTCCCATATCTAGTGAGAAGTTTAATCTTTCACTTCATAAGCAATTGGCATTGCAAGCGATTTCATGTCGACTTATACTAATTCATAGAAGGATTTGGAATCCACCAGGAGGGTCGCCCTTGATACAACACATGTTTGCTAAAATCCCTCTGCTTCGACGCCCGATCTATCATAAGCAGAAGCTCATTATTTACATGCTGCTGTTGTCTACCATTCCGGTTCTTGTCTTTGGGCTGTTTATTACGAACATCCTGACCTCTACGATTCAAGATCAAGCATCGATGTACAATAAAATGCTGGTACAGAATGCTCAGGATCGCATGCACGATCAATTGAAGAAGATCGACGAGCTTCTGCTTCAATATACTTACTCCAGTCGAAGCGATTATATGGGTATCTTAACGCAGTACGCCAGCAAAGAGCTGTCAGCTACTGATATCGATACCTTTCGCCAGATTAAAAGCATTCTTGTAAATATACGGAGCGGAATGGAGCATGTGATTGAAGTTGACTTCTATTCCTTCCATTCCAAAAAGATTCTCACCTCGGACAACCAGTTTCTGACCGAGGAGCAATTCCGTGACCCTGCAGCATTGGATAAGGCCAAACAGCTGTCTATTCAAGGGGTATGGATCGATACACGCACCAGCTTGCCGGCCAATACACGGATCAATCAAAATGTATTGACCCTCATTCGTCCTGTCGCCGAGGACTCCTCAACAAAGAAAACGATAACGGGCGCCATTATTGCCTATCTTGACGCAGATACACTTGGCAACAAGCTTGCCTCGAAAAACAGCTATGATACGCACGAGGTATTCGTCGTAAATGAAAGCGGTCAGATCGTCTTTCACAATGACCGCAATGATATCGGCACTCGTCTAAGCGAGCCGAACCTTGCGCAGATTAAGCAGGCGGAAGCCTTAGAGCCTGTAAAGATGTCCTTGAACGGGACACCTTCCATCATGAGCGTGCTGCCAGCCCGCAATCAGAACTGGTACTATGTCTCCTCCATATCGGAAGCAGAGTTGTACCGCAATGTCGATCATGTGAAGCTATGGATATACAGCGTCGCAGCTTTGCTTGTCTTGATCGCAGCGCTTATTGCGCTCCATGCCGCTACATCGCTGTATCGACCTGTGCGGAACCTGACCCGCTCCATTCAAGCTATTAAGCAGGGCGGCTCTGAAGATAGCGATAACGCCAATATGCATAACGAGATTGAACAGGTCACTCGCGCCATACATACCATGCTTCGCCACAATCAGCAGCTGGAGAAGAATCTGGAGCGCTACAAAGATAAGATGGAATCCCATACGCTACATCAATACTTGCTTGGCAATGTACAGGAGCCGGATGCACGCTCTGATCTTAGATTCGTGCCAAACGATACCTATATTGCTGTTATTCTGCTTGAATTTGACCCATGGAAGCTGTATGCGCAATATCCGCAAAACGATCAATATTTGCTCTACTTTGCTATCGAGAATATGGCGCACGAAGTGATGAGCACCTATGGAAGCATCCATACCCTCATGATGCAGCCTGGACGCTTTCTCATTTTGGTTGCACGGAGCGATGCCCTAGAAGCCGATCAGCTAAGAAAAGCCAGCAACCATTTGCTTGAGGCGATTCAGCAGTATTTAAAGCTGAGCGCAACATTGTCGGTCTCCTATTCCCTGCAAGGCCTAACAGGATTGCCTGAGGCTTATAAGCAGGCCGATCAAGCAGCCCGCTATCGCTTCGTGCTTCACGAAGAGCGGACGATCTTTATTAATGAGCTCGATCCAGCGATGAGTATGCAATTCGAAGATATCGCTGAATCGACCTACAAGATTCTGGATAAGCTCAAGCTGTCTCAGGTCGACGAGGCCGAAGCCGAGTTCATTCAGCTTATGGAAGGCTTGAGGGATGGTGCCGTGTTCTCCGTGCAATCTATTCACGGCTTCTTCTCACAGCTTATTGGCTCTATCTATCGCTGCATGCAGGTGCATCACAGCATTGTATTGACCCCTGAGCGGCACCGGGCTTTGTTAAGCAGCCTGTCGGCACAGCAAACACTAGGAGAAGTAGAAGCCTTCTTCATCACTTCGATCTTCAATGTCATCCGTGAATGCTTGGCAGAGAAGTCTCAGCCGGCACAAGCCGAACAGATTCGCCAGCTCGTTCAATATATTCACGAGCATTATGATCAAGACATCTCGCTTCAGCATTGCGCGGACTGGATGAAGATGAATACGTTCCAGGTAAGCCGCCTATTCAAGAAGCATACTGGCCAGAACTTTGTCGACTATGTGATCCATTACCGCATCGAGCAGGCGAAGCTTATGCTTACGGATACAGACATGCGCATTCAAGACATCGCTGACAAGCTGCGCTACAATTCGGTGCAAAACTTTATTCGGACCTTCAAGAAAACAACCAGCATGACACCTGGACAGTATCGCAAGCAGTTCAATAAGGACGAAGAATAGTGCTTGATTTGTCATGCGCTACCCGTTCGCCTGACATTATGGAAGGAATGACGAATAAGCAGTATGCTGCGTGACCTGCGAGCGCATACTGCTTTTTGTCTTGTTTATCCTTTGACTGCACCCAGCGTCAGCCCCTGAACAAAGTATCGCTGCAAGAACGGATACAGCACCACGATCGGGAAGGAAGCCAGTACGACGGTTGCCATCTGAATCGATAGGGATGGCGGGATCGGAACTGTCGGATCTAGGTTGGAATAGATGTCCGCCTGTCCAACCAGCACGACCTGGCGCAGCAGAATCTGGAGCGGCCACTTGTCTGGATCATTAAGATACAGAATCGCGGAGAAATATTGGTTCCAGTTCCCTACTGCATAGAATAGCGTAAACGTCGCAAGAATCGGAAGCGAGAGCGGCATAACGATGCGCCACAGAATACGCAGATCGCCGCAGCCATCAATGCGCGCCGATTCGATCAGCTCTTCAGGCAGCGATTCGAAGAAATCGCGCATAACCAGCATGTTAAAGGCGGATACAGCGCCAGGCAGAATCAATGCCCATAGCGAGTTGATCAAGCCTGTTCCTTTAACAACGAGGTATGTAGGAATCATTCCGCCGCCGAATAGCATGGTGAACAGCACCAAGAACATGATGACACGGCGTGCACTGAACTGCTGCCGCGAACACACATAGGCAAGCAATGCCGTAACAATAACGTTAATAAAAGTACCGATCACCGTAATCCATACGGTATTTTTCAGCGACAAGAAGAAAACGCCTGTATCAAAAATATATTTATACGCCTCCGTCGTCCATTCAGAAGGCCATAGAATAAACTTGCCTGACAATGTTTCCTCCACCGTCGCGAAAGACATCGCGAATACGTGAATGATCGGCAGGATCGTCACCAGTGCAAACAAGATAAGCAAGATGCCATTGATTGCGTTGAACCAACGATCTCCTATCGTTGCCCGTTTTATCATCTTAATCGCTCCTTTCATGATGCCCGTGTATCACATATGTGTGGAAAGGGTGCTTCTTGACGCTTAGAATACACCGCGCTCACCCATGCGTTTGGCCAGCTTATTCGCCCCGAATATCAGCACGAGACCAATAAGGCCTTTCATTAAGCCAACCGCCGTAGAGAAGCTGAAGTTGCTATTCACAACCCCCACCTGATACACATAGGTTTCAATGACTTCGCCTACCTCTCGGACAGAAGGATTCAGCATCAGGAAGACCTGCTCGAATCCAACATCAAGCACACTGCCTAAGCGAAGGATAAAGAGAACGACAATCGTGCTGCGGATGCCCGGAAGCGTAATATGCCAGATTTGACGGAAGCGAGAAGCTCCATCGATCTTAGCTGCTTCATAGAGCGCCGGATCAATGCTGGACAAGGCGGCCAGATAAATAATGGTCCCCCAGCCAGCTTCCTTCCAGATCACTTGAAGCACAAGCATGATTCGGAAGTTCTCGGGATTCGATAGGATGTTAATCGGGCCAAGCCCCATGTCTGCAAGCACCGAATTCATCGCGCCGTCGCTGCGGAAGATGAGATAGAAGATCCCGGCTACCACAACCCATGATAGAAAGTGAGGCATATAGAATACGGTTTGAAGGATGCGCCGATACGCATTTTTGGATACTTCATATATCATGATGGCAAGAACAATGGGAATCGTAAATGCGAATACGATCTGATAGAAGCTAATAATCAACGTATTGACAAAAATGCGCCCAATGTCCGGATTTTCGAAGATACGATAAAAATGCTTAAGCCCTGCCCATTTGCTGTCCCAGATGCCAAGCATTAAGTTGTAATCTTTAAAGGCAATGATAACGCCAAGCATCGGCAAATATTTATAGATGAGAAAGAACAGAATTCCCGGCAGCGCCATCAACCATAAATATTTCTCGTTCCAAAACGTTTTCCAAATGCGACTCAAGCTGTTCTTCGGCTTTTTCTGCTTTTTCGCCGGAACAGACAAAGAGGTTGCTGCTTCAACGGACATCTCTTCCACCTCCATTAAGTACGTTCACGCTCGGTGTATAAACATGAGCCCCAGCCTTAACCGTGTAAGACCAGGGCCATGACATGGAACCTAACGATGGTTACTGACCAAGACGCTTCTTGTACGCCTCGTTCATCTCTTGAATAATTTGCTCGCCGCCGCGGTTTTTCCACTCTTGAATGATCTTGTCATAATCATCTAATGGACGTTGGCCCGTTACGATCTTGTTCGTTTCATCCAATAGATATTGGCCGAGCTCTTTCCCCTTCTCTGCATTTGTTGGCGAATAGAGACCTACAGACAGGTCCGCATAGGGCTCTCCCTCCATTGCCACCTTGAACGCTTCGTCTTTCAGACCCTTCGTTAATTCTGTATCGTCCGGGCTAAAGATCCATTCCCCTTCAGCCGAGTGGTTTGTGAGCAAGTATTTGCCTGGGCCTTCAGTTGCACCCTTCTCCGTTAGTACCTTCGTGCCATTATCAGCAGTATGATGCTCACCCTCGATGCCCCATTGCATAAAGGTAGCGCCCTCTTCGCTCATCATGTCATCCAAGATGCTTAACAGCTTTCTAACCTTGTCTTCCTCTTTGCCAAGCGTGACCGGCATAACGAAGAATCCATAATAGCCAGCCGCCGTACCATTTCCTTTGTATCCATCTGCTGCTGTTAACGGAGGCATTGGAGCAACTTTGAAGTTCGGATTTACAGAGAGAGCCTTATCCATACGAGCGGTTGTGTAAGCTGTATAGGCCCAGTTGCCAATAATACCGGCTTTGCCCGTTAAGAAATCTTCCTCTGCCTGAGCGCCTTTCTTAATCGTATAGTCGGAGCTTACGAGACCATCCTGATAAGCCTTCATCATAAACTCAACTGACGCTTTGGCGTTTGGCATCAGGTAGCCGTGCTGAATGCCGCCATTGCCGTCATCATACCAGCCGGTGCGAAGCGCGCGGTTTGAACCGAACAGGCCGTTGGCGCCACTAAAATCTCCATCAAGCGCATAGCCGTAAGTATCCTTCTTGCCGTTGCCGTCTGGATCATTGTTAGAGAACGCTTTCATAACTTCGTAAAGCTCATCATAGGTGGTTGGCATCTTCATACCCAGCTTATCCAACCAGTCTTGGCGAATCGCCATCGCATGGAACGGAATACCTCTTAAACGCGGAATGCCATAGATGTGTCCGTCTGTCGTAAGGGTATCCCATACGCTTTGTGGAATCTTGCTAAGGTTCGGATAATCCTTGATATAGTCTTCTAATGGAAGGAACATGCCGTTCTGCACCCAGTTGAAGTAGCTTGGCGACGTATCTTCTAGCAGCATAAGATCAGGCATGTCGCCGGATGCAACCGTTACGCCTACTTTATTGTTGTAATCTCCAGCCGCGACCGGAATATATTTATATTCGATGTTATAGCGTTCTTCAATTGCTTTTATTCCTGAGCTGTTCGTTGTTGGCGGTGCTGCACCGTACAGGATGTTCATCGCGCTTACAGAGTATTTCTTTTCAGAAGATGTCGAGGTGTCTGAGTTGTTGCCTTGAGATTCAGAAGAGCTGCCAGAACCTGAACCGCACGCGGATAACAGGCCAATCGCCATGGTGCATGCGAGCAGCAGGGCCATCATTTTTTTCATGAATACAACCTCCCCATGATTTTTTCTCTTTGATTCAAATGCGTTTGATCGAAAAAAACATCATACTCTAAAAGGTTAAGCCTATGTTTCCTGCTAGTGCATGGATTGTCTTGCCAAGCACCTCCCTTGCCATCATCATACCTAGCATCACGATGAATCGAAAACGTTCACTTTTTGATGCTCATCTTTTGCAGGCTCCTTTTAGCTGCAAAACTTGATACACATACCTGCAACGCCTTATGGCGCAAGGGTTCTGATGATTTGTTTGACCATCTTTGACTTTTCAAAACTTTTGCGATATGATGTTATCAGCAACAAAAAGAAGACCTATTTTATTACATGAAGCACCGTTTAAACTAGGCGTAAATGGTGTATATTTTAGCTATTGGAGCATAGGAGGGGTTATACGTGAGTGTAGTACCTATGGTTGTCGAGCAGACGAATCGCGGGGAGCGAGCTTATGACATTTATTCTCGCTTGCTGAAAGACCGTATTATTTTCTTGGGTTCACCGGTTAATGATGTTGTGGCGAATTCCATTATCGCACAACTTTTGTTCTTAGCTGCGGATGACCCGGATAAGGATATTTCGCTTTACATTAACAGCCCGGGCGGATCGATTACGGCCGGAATGGCGATCTTTGATACAATGCAGCACATTAAGCCTGATGTATCAACCATCTGTGTAGGGATGGCAGCTTCGATGGGAGCCTTCCTCCTGAATGCGGGGGCAAAGGGCAAACGCTACGCGCTGCCGAACAGTGAGGTTATGATTCACCAGCCGCTTGGCGGAGCTGAAGGTCAAGCGAGCGATATCGAGATTCGTGCCCGCCGTATCCTGAAGATGCGCGATCACTTGAACCGTATCTTGTCCGAGCGCACAGGCCAGCCGCTTGAAGTGATTGAGCGCGATACAGACCGCGACAACTTCATGACAGCTTATGAGGCTCAAGCTTACGGATTAATCGACAAAGTATTAGAGAAATAATCGTATGTTTCCTTATAACAACATACACACATAAAAGAGGACCATTACGGTCCTCTTTTTCCATAGAATAAAGGATCAATTTAGGTAAGACTAAATCACGATATCTACATAAAAAGTAATCTGTCTTCACAGTCGCTCATCTTCATTAAATGCTTCAATGGAAACTCCCCCATGTTAACAATTGGTAGCTCCCTGTTATACAAAAAAAACCGCATCGTTTCACGAGACGATGCGGCCAAATATATGTTCTAGGGGTAAACTGTAAAACCATGAGAAAGATGAAACGGATTCCTTGTGCATCGGATGCTATATCCTGTCCAAGGTCATGAAGTTTAAGCGGCAGCCCTCCTTGCAATTCATGATCTGTCATTCGGTCCACTATCAGAATAACGCGTTTTTCTTAAAGTAAACTGAGAGAAACCTTAAAAACAGATAAAATGATTGAAAGCTGCCTATTCATCCGCGTTGTCTGATTCTTCTCCATCCTCAACGTTCATTCCGGCATTTTTCCGGTATTGCCCAGGTGTTACACCCATTTCTTTTTTGAATTTACGGATAAAGTTCGGTGCATCGTGGTAGCCGACCTGCGTAATGATCTCTTTTAGCGGTTGGTCTGTTGTCGTGATCAGACGAATAACCTCATTCATCCGCAGATGCCATACATATTGGGAGAACGTCTCGCCCGTCTTTTCCTTAATGGAACGACTAAGATAAGAGACGGATACGCGGAACTCTTCAGCCAGCTGCTCCAAGCTTAAGGAGTATTCTGCATAGTGCTGGTCGATATAATAGATAACCTCATCAAGCAGGGTGCGCTGCTCCGTCTCTTCGATCTTCTCCATTTGATTACAAATATAGACTGACAGCTCGCCAAGCTTCAGTTCCAGCTCTTCCAAGGATTCATACTGTGAAATATCCGGCAAGTACTGCGCCGCATCCTGAATGCCTAGATCCGATGCCGTTCTCATGACCGTATTAATAATATCGAAACTCATGCTGCGAAGCAGAGCAATCGACAGCTGCTGCTCCTTGAGCTCATCAAACATCGAATGAAGCGTGTCCATTGCAACCTTGGCATTTCCCTGCTTCAAGGATTGCGTCAACTTCAGCAGCCCATCCTTCGGTATCCAGAAGTTCTGTTCTGGGCGAACCGAAATAGTATCGAAGAAGGTCACGCTTCCTTTACCGTGAATCATCCGATATTCAAGCGCAGTAGCGGCCTCGATATAGGATTGGTTCAATTGTTCCAAGGTTGTATAGCTGCTGCCTACTCCAATGGACAAGATTAAGGAGGAGTTCTCCCGAATCATCATGTATACATCGTTGATGACGCGTTCCATCTGGGCTTGAATGCTGATGGATTCATCACGTACCATATTGATGATCAGCGCCATCTGATCTCTCTTAGCCAGCTCCACGCCATAAAGGTGAATCTGCCGTTCTGGCATCTCTACTTCTGTCAGCATCTGAATCATATACTCTCGATCCTGAACGGAATATGGCTGATCCGGCGCTTCTTCCCATGCGATCATTGCTACGAAAATGTGCGTGCCATTCAAAGTAAGGCCCAGCATCTTGAACAATTGGTCGGCTTCCTCATCATTTGGCGCCCCTCGCCGCAGCAGGGTCATGAGATACTGGTTCCGTACGTAAGGCTCTTGAATATCCACACGATCACTGTAAATGGACAGCGTATTTTTAATCCAATCGAATTCCGTCTGTCCTTTGATGTGCTCAGCATCTACAAGTTCGTTTTTCTTCTTCACGAATTGAAGCAGATCATGAATCGGATGATACTGACGCTTGGCCACGTATACCGCTAACAATGCACCGCCAAGAATAACGATGGTGGCTGCAAGCCAGATGTAGGACTTGATATGCTGCACACGATCAAAAAATTGATCGCTTGGCAGCGAAGCAACGTAGGTCCAGCCGTTTGTCTCTGACTTGACGACGACAACCGAATGGCTTTCCTGATTGACTTTAATGTTGTGTGTCCCTTCGCCAAGCTTTGCAAGCTCCTGCAGATTCATATCATTCTCGCGGTTGCCATGACTTCTGGAAGCAATAAGCATTCCTTCATGATCGAAGATGTACACCCTGCCTTGGAACTGCTTCAGAATCGGATCCATCAGGCTGGAGAATACCGACTCCTCCATAAAGAACATGACTGTACCATGTGCGGATGCCGTATCATTAGGAGGGATAGGCACAAGATACACGAGCATTGAGCTTGTATCATATCCATTGATGACAACCTTATCTACAGGGCGGATAACCGGCTGCTTGATCTCATTAATATCCTGCTTGAACTGCTCAATACTCCAATTATTGAATTGATAGACTTGTCCAAGCAGTGTATGGATATCGGTTACACCACGCGATGAGTAGACCCCACTGTCGCCATGATAATAAAGAAACAGCTCCGATATAATGGAGTTGCTTGCTTTATATTTCCGCAGTGCATTGGTAGCTTCCATCGAATAATAAGGATCATGCACCATGTACGGCGTCAGCTGCTCGTCATAGGTAATCCGTGATGCAATATCATACAGCTCCGACATACGCGTATCCATAATGTTGCGGCTTTGCTTCAGCTGATTAATATTCGCAAGCTCAATCTCTTCACGCAGTGCCGTTACGGAGTTGTTATAGATAACACTTGTAAGGACAATCAGTGGTATTAGTGAGATCAGTAAATAGGATAACAAGTATCGGATGAACAACTTCGATTTCAACAGGTCCCATTTCAATCTCATTTGATCCCTCCAGATAATAATAAATAGCATGATGCATGCATAAAAGTGTCTCGTTCTAATAAACCACAAAGTCCCGTCCCTCATTCATGCTGCCTTGATCGGCAGAATCATGGTTCTTTGAGGAACGGGACTCATTCATCTAAGACCAGTTAAATACCGCTTTGCGTTCACCGACAACGAGGCCGCCATCGTTATAGATCGTATTCGGAACGACCTCATATAAGCGGTCAATCGTTTCTTGATTATCGTAGCCGATTCGCTCTAGGATCGTAGCTATGATAACAGGCCATACCGCTTCGGAGCCATCCGATACTTTCAGGGAGATACCGATTCTCTCCTTGCGAAGTCCGATTCCATATACCCCTTTCGCACCGCCCTTAGCAACGATGTTTGGATCCTTAAGCAGAGCAGAGCAAACGAATTTGCGATCCGCAATCATATTCGGATTCTCATTCATGCGCTGTGCAATTTTGGCGGCAGCTTTGCGTGTCGTTTCATCTTGAATCATATCTGGATTGGCAAGCTTCAAGTAGGCAAGCGCGATACGGTTCAGTGGCAGTGTGTGAACAGGAAGTCCACAGCCGTCAATGCCGATGCCAATCTTCTCTACTGGAACTTCCGCAAGTTCTGCTAAAGATTGAATAATTTCTTGCTGAATCGGATGAGACAGCTCATAGTATGTGGATTCGTCCCAGCCCATATGCTTTGCTAATGCAATAAGTCCCATGTGCTTACCGGAGCAGTTATGGAAGATTCTTCTCTTCTCCTCGCGGTTGCGCAGACGCTCTGCCTTCGCATCCTCATTCAGTGGGTATGTCGCACAGCAATAGAGCTGTTCCTCTCGAATCCCCGTCTTCTTCGCAATGGATAGAAGCGCCTCAATGTGATAGTCTTCCCCGCGATGAGAGGCAGCAAACAACGCGGTTTCCGCACTCGTCAAACCATATACCTCATCCACATTACGCTTCATAGCCGGAAGAGCTTGAAACGGCTTTGCCGCAGAGCGAAGATAGGTTTCATGGTCGGGATTGCCGACTTGATGAATGACTTCGCCTTTATCATTCACGACTGTAATGGCACCGTAATGGATATTCTCCAGAATCCCTTCACGGTATTCTTGAACTAGTACTTCGAATCCGTCATAAGCTTTCATTGTTCAGCACTCCTTGTTTATCCTCTAGCAAAAGACCTTTGTCTTTCGCGATACTGGAATACGTTAGAATCAGCAGCTGCTTTTTCGCAGATGTAACCGCTTGCACAAACCCTTTATTTTACAACCTAGGGATGTCTTCAATAATCTTACATTTAAATGCTAAAATGTCACATGAAATCGTGTTTTTATCCAATTTCTACTTTGCATTTTAACAAATTTATCACTTTTTTTCTATCCCAATTGTTACATTTCACAATTAAATCTTTAATAATGTAAGAAAAAGTGCACATATATAGAAATATGCCGAGTAAACGGAAGTGATTTTGTATTTTATTCCTTCCCATTTGCTTCAGCTATGCAAAAAAAGCGCCTAGAAGCTGTTTGCAACAACTTATAGGCGCTTTTTCTCATCTATTAACGTCCGCTCTTCAGTTCCGTCCAGAAGCGATCGTACATTTGAATCTTGTCACCCACATCAAGGAGCCACTCTGTGCGTGCAAGCTCTTCATCTGTAAGGTTGATCATGTGGTTGTTATTGTATTCTTCGCTTTGATACTGCTTCGCTTCCGTTACAGGATTGCTGTATCCGATCGACTCATAGTTCTTCGCAGAATTTTGAGGATCAAGCATGAAGTTGATAAACTTCTCTGCAAGGGCTTTGTTCTTCGCACCCTTTGGAATCGCATAGTTATCCGACCAGATGGTGCTGCCATCCTCAGGAATGACAAATTCGATATCAGGGTTCTCTGCCTGTGTAAATGCAGCGTCCCCAGACCACATCATTGCAATCCAGCCCTCTTCCGCGATCATCTTCTGTTTGATGCTGTCTGTATCAAATGCAAGGACATTAGGTACAAGTGTACGCAAGTCATCTACTGCTGCTGCAATATCCGCATCGTTTGTGGAGCTGTTGGACTTGCCTGCTTTTTTCAAGGACATCCCGATCACTTCACGGTTGTCGTCGAGCAGAAGGACTTTGCCTTTATATTTTTCATTCCAAAGATCTTCCCAATGCTTAGGCGCTTCGGTAACGTACTTCTTGTTGTACGCAATACCCGTCACACCGCTGGTATAGATAATGGAATATTTATTGTCTGGATCATACTCTGGATTCTTGAAACGGTCTGTTACGTATTGAAAGTTCGGAATGTTATTCAAATCAAGCGGCTCAAGCAGGTCTTGCTTGATCATGCTTGCCACCATGTAGTCCGATGGTTGAATAAGATCATAGTCTGCTCCGCCAGCTTTCAGCTTGGCAAGCAGCTCTTCGTTGTTTGCGAAGTTCGTGTAGTTGACCTTCACATTGTTCTCTTCCTCGAACTTTTTGATCATATCTTCGTCAAAGTTATCTACCCAGCTGTACAAGTTCAGCGTTTCTTTCCCGCTGTTAGAACAGCCTGCGAGCAGCGTGAGCGCAAACAACCCTGTCAATACGACAGCAAACCATTTCTTTTTGTTCAATCTTATTACCCCTCTCTGTGCATCAAATATGAATATAGAATAAGCCTTTAACAGGCGAATTGGTTTAAAACGGCAGCATCGACGTCTTCTTCTCTTCGCGATTGCCGCGGTTTAGCAGCCACTGCGCCAAGATGATAAGCGCCACGCTTACGAAGATCATAATCGTACACAACGCATTGATCTCAGGCGAAATGCCTCGCTTCACCGAGCTGTAAATATAAATCGGCAGCGTGGAGGAATTCGGACCTGCCACGAAGAAGCTTATTAGGAAGTCGTCAATAGACAGCGTGAAGGCAATCAGCGCTCCAGCGATGACACCTGGCCAGATGGATGGCAGCACGACATATCGGAAGGTCTGCCAAGGCGTAGCGCCCAAGTCGCTTGCCGCATCCTCTAATTGATTCCCCATATTCGCCATTCGCGAGGATACGATCGCATAGACATAAGAGATGCTAAATGTAATATGCGCGATCATAACGGTCATTTTCCCTAATGTGAACCCTAGCTGGCTGAACAGCACAAGCAAAGACAAACCCATGATAATATCCGGTACAACGATCGGCATATATAGGAGACCTGCGATTGCGCTCTTACTCTTGCTCACCAGCTTGCGCATGGCGATAGCCGCCATCGTCCCAAGGACGGTAGAGATAATCGTTGAGGTCACAGCGATAATCAAGCTGTTCTTCAACGCTTCCATAACATTGCGGTTATCAAGCAAAGACAAGTACCAATCAAAGGTAAAGCCTTCCCAGTTCATGCTGAGTCGCGAGTCATTGAAGGAATAGACAATGATCACAATCACCGGAATATAGATAAACGCCATCATCAAGAACGAATGGATCGAGAGCAAGGGGCTCTTACGGTTCAACGCTTTGCTTTTCATGCTCTCGCCTCCTTCGCAGACTCGTATTTCGAGCGCATAGCCCGGTTAAAGAGTCCTATGATAATGAGCGAGCTGATCATAAAGATCACGGATAACGCCGCTCCGAACGGCCAATCTCTAGCGCTTAGGAATTGGTTCTGAATAATGTTAGAGAGCATCTGCGACTTCGCACCGCCGAGAATATCGGTAACAACGAACATCCCTGTTGTGGTTACGAAGACGAGTACGCCGCCTGTCATAATTCCTGACTTCGTTTGCGGCAGCGTGATGCGCCAGAATGAGCTCCAGCGGGACGCGCCAAGGTCGCTAGCGGCTTCCAATAAGCGCTTGTCCATTTGCTCCAAAGAGACATATATCGGAAGTACCATGTAAGGAATAAAGGTATAGACCATTCCGAGCAGCACGGCACCCTTTGTATATAACAGTTGAAGCGGCTCGCTGATAAGACCGAGATTCTCAAGTCCCATATTGACAAGGCCTTGTGTTCTCAAGATCAGCACCCATGCATACGTACGAATCAAAAAGTTGATCCAAAACGGAACCGTGACCCCAATCAGCATCCATTTCTGCATCTTAGGTCCAGCGGTCGCAATGTAATAAGCAAGCGGATAGCTTAGCAATAAACACAATGCAGTCGTTAGCACCGAGAGCCAGATCGTATCCCAGTAGATTCCGAGATACAAAGGGTCAAAGAACCGACTGTAATTGTTTAAGTTAAAGGTCCATACCAAATTGCCGACGGTATCCCTTTGTAAAAAAGACACAACAACAACCGCAAGCATCGGTACCAGCATGAAGAAGCTTAACCACAGGACGACAGGAGACAGAATGCCAAACCAACGTTTGTTCATCGTCCGACTGTCACCTCATCTTGAGTGGCCCAATACACCCCTACAGACTGTCCAATCTCCCAAGTTCGCTTGTCGGTGAAGTCTAGAACGCTCGTTACCAACGATTGTTCCTGCTCAAGCTGGATGACCAACTTATGGATGTTACCCAAATAAACAATATCATGAATAATACCCGCTTGGTGCTCGGCTGTGATCTCCTCGCTTACCCGAACTTTCTCTGGACGAACGGCATACAGCCGGTTTTCCGTATGGAAAATGTTATTCTCGCCGACGAACGTTGCAGCAAACAACGTCTCCGGGCGTTCATATATTTCTTTTGGCGTACCGATTTGCTCGATACGTCCAGTGTTCATAATGACGATGCGATCAGACATCATCATCGCTTCTTCTTGATCATGTGTCACGTAGACAAACGTGATACCTAGGCTCCGCTGAAGCTGCTTCAATTCCGTTTGCAGATTTTTGCGAAGCTGAAGATCAAGTGCGCCAAGCGGCTCATCGAGTAACAGCACCTTCGGCTTATTCGCAATAGCGCGGGCAATAGCTACGCGCTGCTGCTGGCCTCCTGAGAGCTGATGCGGATAACGCTCCGTCAAAGCGGAGAGCTGTGTAAGGCGAACCGCTTCATCAATGCGTTCACGCTGCTCCTTTGCCGGAATCTTTTTCATTTTAAGGCCAAATTGAATGTTCTGCTCCACGGTCATATGCGGAAACAGTGCATAGTGTTGAAATACGAGATTCAAATCTCGCTTGTTTGGCGGAAGATTGGTAACCTCTTCATTATCTAGTGAGATGACACCGCTAGTCGGGTGCTCAAAGCCTGCGATCATGCGCAGAATCGTTGTCTTTCCGCAACCACTCGGACCGAGCAGCGTCAGGAATTCCCCTTCCTCAATCGTCAGAGACAAGGGATGCACTACGGGGTGCCCGGCAAAATGCTTTTCCACATTTTCCAGACGAATCATAACCATCAACCCCTTCCCGTCATCCGTGGATAACGTCATAAGTCTTATAATAAGATTAACCCCTACAGAAGTCGTTCAATAATCGCGACCCTCATAGAGGTTAGATGATGTACGAATCATGGAGTATTCCACGAACCTAATACTTTCTGATACCGTTAAAAAAAGCCATATCCACTGGAATGGCTCCCATCAGCAAACGAGTCATAATTTTGCATTTTCACTATACCTTGTTTTGGTTAGTGTTACAACTATTTTTACGTAATTTCGACAGTTCCATACATGAATTTTCACGAAAAAAACGTATAACACTCGAAAAATGTCCATTAACCACTATAATAACGCAAAAATAACCAAAATAAAAGGTCCTCGCTGTTGACATTTCGAGGACCTTCTGCTTATATCAGGGAATTTTGTTTAAGAAACGGTTACTTCAATTCAAACTCCACTTGAACCTGTTCTGTAAGCTTTACTTGACCTGCCTGTGGAGCAGACGCGTTGCTTGCCGAATCCATTGTGGCCATCTTTTGCAGGCTTTCATTAACATATACCGGATTGTAGCTGGAAGCACCCTCCGTGACGGATATAACGGCACCAAGTTGGCGGCCGGATGCTTTTGCGATCGCTTCTGCCTTCTTGCGTGCATTCGCTACAGCCTTCTCAAGCGCTTGAGCCTCGGAGTTCTCCTTGTTCTCTACATCGAATCGAATATCGTTAATGCGGTTGGCTCCTGCCTTGGACGCTTCATCAACCAGCTTGCCTACCTTTGTCAGGTCGCGAACATTGACAACGACCATATGATTGGCCTCGTAGGCTACAATCTTTGGCTCTGTATTCTCTTTATATTGATATTGAGGCTGTACAGAGAAATCCACGGTCTTGATATCCTTCTCCGCGATCTTGTAAGTCTCAGTCAATACTTTCTTCACCTTTTCAAATTTGGCTGCATTTTGAGACTGCGCTTCTGTTGCTGTTTGAGCACGCGTAAGTACCCCTAATGATACATAAGCAATGTCCGGGTCCACTTCAATGTTTCCAGACCCACTCACGGATACGTAATCTCTCTTCACTTGATCTGCCGCCGCCTTTACTACTGGTGTCGGGTTGCCGTTAAACACCCCTAATGAACCAAAAAATAAAGCTCCGCTTACCATCAATACGCTCGTAACTTTTACCCAATTCTTCATGACCTTAACCCCTCCAATATTTTGAAATTCCATCTTGTCTATTTAAACGAGACTGGTTTTGAATATGTTGCTAGAATTTGGTTACAGTTTTTTAATCTTTTCCAGCATTTAAAGAGTAGATCATAGACAACTTCCCATCCTCCCTATTGTAATAGAAGAAACGTTCCTACATACTTTTAATAGGTAGCCGAAACGCTCTAGAAACATATTTCACATGAATGGGAGTGAGAAGATGTCTATGTCACATCTGTCGCTGAAAGTCATGTCCTATAACATCCATCATGGCGAGGGAATGGATGGCATGTACGACATTCAACGGATCGCTAAGGTCATTCAAAACTCCGATGCAGAACTCATCGGTCTGCAAGAAGTCGACCGCTATTACTCTGATCGCAGCCATTATGAAGATAGCATCGCATTGCTCGGTAAAGAGCTTGGCATGCACTGGTGCTATGGAGCAAACGTTATTGAACCGCCTGAACAAGGGCACAAGGAGCAGCGTGAATACGGGATTGCGATCTTAAGCAAGCATAAGATTGTTTCACATATCCATCACCCGCTTAGCAGCGATATCATCGAACAGCGAGGCCTTCTGTCTGCAATGATTGACGTTCAAGGAACAGAACTTTATTTTCACTGCACTCATCTAGGCTTAGAGGAGCAAGAAAGGCTTTCGCAAGTGAAGGAAGTGCTCGACTTCACTAGACAGCAGCCAGGCCCTTGCATCATTGCTGGCGACTTCAATGCGCAGCCTGAAGATCCTGAAGTAGCGGTTATGAATGCTGTTTATCAGAGCGCGTTTCAGGATGAGTTCCATGCACATACCTTCCCTGCAGGCGATGCCAATGAAACGATCGACTATATCTTTATCAATGAGCAGGTTCAGTATCGTGATAAAGGTTCTATCGTGCACTCAATCGCATCTGATCACTATCCGATTATCGCAACCATTGCTGTTCCTGTACAAGGAAAGAACACAGATGCGTAATCATGATTTTTTAAGGATGTTTGTTTCTAAAAATAATTCAGCAATAAAACAACCCCCTTCCAAGTAAGGAATGGGGGTTATTCCTGTTTGAGCGGCACTACCGATTACTTGATCACCGCACAGCCGATCCGATCCCCGGAATTGCCTGCAGGATTGGTATGCATATCGTCTGCTTCAGCGTGAATCACGAGAGATGTGCCTCCCTCTTTCAACAGTGAATGAGGCACTCCTTTGTTGAGCGTTACGGTAGTCACCACAAACTGAACTTCCGCTGTTCCATTCGGACCTGCTACAAGATTCGCTAGATCGCCGGCATGCTCGCCGTTTGGATTGTCATAGCCATGCTCCTTCATCGTTGGATTAAAGTGCGACCCTGCCGATTTGAAGTCTGGCTTCTCGCATTTGCCTGTCTCATGGATATGAATGCCATGCATTCCTGGCTTCAAGCCAGACACCTTGACGTCCACTTGCACTCCTTTGGCCAGCTGGGTAAAGGTAGCTGTCCCCATTTTACCGCCTTGTCCATCGATAATATCTGTTGTAATCGGCTCTACCTTCACAGCAGGCGATTCTTCACTCATCGCCCCTGTAACGGGCAGATCTTTATCCTCACAGCCAACCAGAATAATGAGCAGCACGGCAAACAAGACGGAAACGATATTTTTTCGATTCATAGTAACCTCCTGCATTTTTCTATTGCTGCTCATCATTATTGCCAGATTAAGGATGTAAAAAACCACAATGCGCAAGATTGACCGCATTGTGGCCGTTAATTCATAAGTAAAGTTACAACATAAGTGTCAATTATTCATCTACATTCACTTCAATTTATCTATAGCCTTGCTCAAGTTTAACGCTGCGGCTGAGCTGCAAACTGATCATAATAAGCCTGGATCTCAACAGGAGCTCCGCCACGAAGACGTGAGTGCTCAGCAGCGAAGGCCATCAGATGGCTGCGCACGGATACAGAAGCAGAAGACAAGCTCTCTGACCCACCCTCGCCGAAGCGACGCACCGCATCTATGAAGGAGGCTACAATACCGAAATCGCCGCCGCCATGTCCAGAGGCCGTCTCCTCAAGCTTCACCTCCCGGGATTCTTTCGTTACAAAGTCGTTCACGACAAAGGAATAATCCATCATATCCCCTCGGATATCTCCCTTCGTGCCCATGATCTGGACAATACGCGTATTGTCATGCGTAAAGCCGCACATGCTGAACATTGCAGTTGCCCCGCTCTTGAACTCCATATTGACTACCTGATGATCAACCACATTATTGTCCGTCTGGTACACACAGCGGCCATATGGGCCATCTGTCAAGGCAGCAAGGATCTCCTCATCCGTGCCTTGGTCGACGAACTTTTTAGCCCAGCCTCTGCCTTCCTCGCTTAAATAGTAATGAACCGCATGATATTGACAGTTCTTCTCGGCAGGGCAGCCTTGAATACAATAAGCCGGTGCCCCTTCCGGTTTATTCGCCTGATTAAAGTGCATCAAAGAACCAAAAGAGCTTACGCGCTCGCACGGCTCGTCCATTAGATAAGCGAGAATATCCATGTCATGGCATGATTTCTGAAGGATCATCGGACTCGATTCATGGCTGTTCCGCCAATTGCCGCGCACAAAGCTGTGGGACATGTGCATATTTCCTACATTTTCGTTCAACTGAATGGATACAACCTCGCCTATCGCACCATTTTGAATCTCATTCTTAATCGCTTGCCAAAAAGTCGTATAACGAAGGACGTGGCATATGGTAAGCAGCCGCTGGTGCTCCTTCGCCGCCATCTCCATCTCTACGCACTCCTGAGGATCGGGTGACATCGGCTTCTCGAGCAGAACATGATAACCCAGCTCAAGTGCCTTTAAAGTCGGCTCAAGATGCATCCGGTCCATCGTGCAGATGATGGCAACATCGGCCAAGCGCTCCTGCTGCAGAATGGTTTCCCATGTTTCGTATTGCTGTTCCAGCGTCAAACCATGAGTCTTCGCAAAACGCTCACGGCGTTCCTGAATAGGCTCCGCTACACCTACAATGACTAGCTCAGATTGGTGATTCAGCGCATATGGCGCATAGGCACGCTCTCCACGATCTCCCGCTCCGATGACAATCGCAGTTACCGGTTTCATGCTCATCTCTCCCTCTCAATCTAAATGTCGTCGGGTGCTAGATACAAGAGTGGTGCGTGCCCTCCCCGACACGCACCTGACCTTGCATCCTCAACCTCATCTATTTCACATACTTCTCCTGATATGCCTTCGACATCTCATCTGTGATTTCCTTCATTTTCGGATCATTTTTGATTGATTCGATCAATTTATCGTATGATTCAATCGTTTCTTTGCCAGTGATGACCATAACACGCATATCCTCTACTTTCTTGGAAAGTTCAGGATAGTACTTGTTATACGCCTCCGAGTACAATTCGGCAGAAGGATTCGGTACCTTTACCGTCTTGCGCTCATTTACGATTTCCACATTGCGTTGATATACCTCGTCCGGCATGCCCACTGCGCTAATCGCCATATCATCGCTGACGAGGTGAATCATATTGTTCAAATTGCCGTCGCCTGTCTTATCAATGGCTGCTTGCGGTGTAGCTACCTTTTTGCCGTTCTCCACCTTGTAGTGCACGCCCTCAAGTCCGTAGGTCAGCATCTCATTGCCTTCCTTGCTGTAGCCATAGTCAAAGAACTCGAGGATCTTCTTAACTTTTTCCTCAGATACCTTCTTAGGAATCAGATACACACCATAGTAAGGTGAACCAGACGGCGTATACTTCGCTCCGTTGGCATTTTCCAAGTAAGCAAGCGGCATCAGATCCGCCTTCGGATCAACATCGCGCACCGACTTGCCTGTTACCCATGCATGGTTCATGGACATGCCGCCTATTCCTGCTTTGCCGCTTCGCATCGTATCCATAACCTGCGAGAATTTCATGATGGCGAAGTCTTTAGGGAATAAGCCTTCATCATATGCTTTTTTAATCCAAAGCATCGCTTCTTTTGACTCATCAGAAGTGATGATCGGAGACAAAGTGTTATCCGATTGCAGCTTCCAAGAGCCTTGCGTTTCATTGAAAATGTTATAAATATAAGCGAGCGCACCCGGGTTTGCCGCATATGGGATCTCGTCAGCCTGACCATTACCATTAGGGTCCTTCTCCTTGAAGGCTTTCAGCACATTGTAGAATTCATCAAGCGTCTTTGGCGTTTCCAGCTTAAGCGCATCGAGCCAGTCCTTGCGCACCATTGGGAATACTCCGCCGCCATAGCTTGGATAATAACGCGGGATCACAATATTTTTACCATCGACCTTCGTGATCTCCCACATCTCTTTTAACTCTTCACGATTCAGATTCGGATAATCCTTAAGAAATGGCGTCAGATCCCAGAATACTCCCTGCTTCAGCATCTTCTGAAGCTGCGGATTCTGCATCGACTCAACGAAGGTCACCTCAGGCAGGTCACCAGAAGCAAGCATGACGTTGATCTTCTCTTCCGCTGTTGACGGAGACAGCCACGTAATGTTCAGCTTCGTATTGGTGCGCTTCTCAAGCTCTTTCCAGAGTGCATTGGTGTTATCAATGAATTCTGTCGCATAGTTCAAGGTCTGAATCGTAATGCTTGTAGGCTCATTGCTGTCCGTTCCACCGTCTTTGCCCTTCGAATCACTTCCAGAGCTGCCACCGCATGCGCTGAGCAAGAGCGAGCTCGTTAGGAGCAAGAGCAGTGTCATTTTCAAAAGCGACTTTCCAGACTTGCGTTCTGTGTTCTTCATGTATTGACCCTCCCATTTTTGATGATCGCACCTGACTGAACATGATGGACGACATAAAATGTATATCGGATCATCCCTTTACAGAGCCAACCATCGCGCCCTTGGCGAAGTGCTTCTGCAGGAATGGATACACCAGCATAATCGGAACGGTCGCGATCACGACCGCAGCCATCTTGAGCGTCTCGGTTGGAACCTGGCGGTTTACCTGGAAGGAGAAGCCTCCCCCATTGCCTGATCCCATCGTCGTTGGATCGACGAGCATATTTTGCAGCAGCACTTGAAGCGGCCACATCTTCTGATCATTAATGAACATGAGCGCATTGAAGTACGTATTCCAATAGCCGACTGCAAAGAACAAGCCGAAGGCGACAAGAGCCGGCAGGGACAATGGCAGTATGATTCGCCAGAATACCCCGATATCATTGCAACCATCAATCATCGCTGCTTCTTCCAGACTGTCTGGAATGGAATCGAAGAATCCTTTCATCAAGAGGACATACCAAGCGCTCGTTAAGCTAGGCAGAATGAGCGACCATACGCTATCAATGAGTCCCAGATTTCGAACAACAAGATACAGTGGAACCAATCCTGGCGTGAATAGGAAGGTGATTAACACCATAATCATCATCACC
This sequence comes from Paenibacillus sp. 1001270B_150601_E10, assembly GCF_015558675.1. GTDB lineage: Bacteria > Bacillota > Bacilli > Paenibacillales > Paenibacillaceae > Paenibacillus_B. The sequence goes on from NZ_JADMOL010000005.1 coordinate 323,368, forward strand.
TTGCGGAAGCGAAGACGCTTCCTTGATACCGCATAAGCCATGCCGCCTGTGACAAGCAGGCTCAGCAGCGTCCCTACTGTTGCAAGAAAGATACTGACCGAGATGGAGCTAACGAATAGTCCGTTAGACAGCAGATGCTTATAGGCATCCAGCGTCCATTCTCTAGGCCACAGAATCAGACTGCGCTGATAATACTCCACTGGGTCAGTGAACGATAGAATAACGGTATAGTAAATGGGAAATACGGTGGCCAAGCCTACAAGCAACAGCAATCCGTTATTCAGAAGGCTGAACAGTCCGTTTTTCCATCCTTTCTCATGCATGCTGACTTCCTCCTATCTGGTTCGTCCATCGTTAGTACAAGCTTTCTTCTCCATATTTTCGTGCCAATTTGTTAGCCGTGACGACCATGATAACGCCAACAATCGATTTGAATAAGCCTATCGCGGTACTGTAGCTAAACTCCCCTTGTCGAATACCTACCCGATATACGTATGTATCGAAGACCTCCGCCACATTTGTAACGGCTGCATTCATCATCAGATAGATCTGTTCGAATCCGGTATCCAGGATCGTACCCAATCGAAGAATCAAAAGGATCATAATAACGTTGCGCATCGCAGGCAGCGTCACATGCCACATCCGTCTCATGCGGCCTGCGCCGTCCATAACGGCAGCTTCATAAAGCTGAGGATCCACCCCTGCAATAGCCGCAAGGAAGATAATTGTTCCCCAGCCAACTTCCTTCCAGATCGATTGGGCTGTTAACATGCCCCAGAAGTAATTGGGATTGGAGAGGATATCAATCGTCTCCCAGTTCATCGAGACCAGCCATTTATTGAACAAGCCCTCGGATTGCGAGAACATGAGGTAGGTCAAACCGTAGATCAACACCCAAGATAAAAAGTGCGGAATATACACCAACGATTGAATGGTTCGTTTATATAGGGAGCTTCGTACTTCATTAAGCATTAAGGACAAGATGATTGGTGCTGGGAAAAAGAAGATCAAGCTCAGGAAGCTGATCGCCAATGTGTTGCGCAGCAGCATCCAAAAATCATTGTTAGAGAAAAATCGCATAAAGTGCTCAAACCCTACCCAAGGGCTTCCGAATACGCCAAAGTACGGCGAGTACTCTTGAAAGGCAATGACCAGATTCGTAATTGGAATGTATTTGAAAATGATAAAAAATAAAAGGCCTGGCAAGGCAAGCACATACAAATACTTGTCACGCGATACATCAGACCATAATCGCCCCCACTTCGTCTTAGGCTTTGATTGCTTAAGGATGGGAGTGTCCGTCGTTCCTCTTGCAGACTGAACGGTCTCTTGTACTTTCATCGATATTCCCTCACTTTCAGCTTGTCATCTCATTCGATATACCGTTCACGGAATTTGGAATGTATTCCTAATGTATTCGCTTTCAACATTGCCTGCAATTTTACTTTTTTTCCGCTGGCCCCTCTCCATTCTCATTTCCAGCATCAAAGCTCATCATTGCTCACCAAGTGCTTGATCTATAAGGCTTTTCGCCTTTTCCATTTCCTTCAATTGCACTTTTTTTCCGAGTGCAACTCCCCACGATTACGCCTGTTTTATCCCTATAAAAGCATCAGCCATAATCATAAACAGCCTTTTCACTAACTCCTTCATTCGATATGATAGAAATAAACATGAAGAAGTTCCCATTCCACCATGACCAGGCCTCTCATTCGTTTACATCAACCAGGGGGTTAACGTAATGCGACCAAGGAATTCTGTATCCGGTTTCAAAGGGATTATGTATTGGAGAAGTATTGTTCTTGCTGTGCTGCTAACCTGCCTGCCCATCTCTGTCATTACAGCCGTGTACCTTTATGTAGGAAATCAACATATGATTAATCAATATCAGCAGCGGAACGAGGAGGCCTTGGTAGATGCTGCAAGACAAGTGGACGAACAATTCACACAACTGGTTCACTATGCGCTGAACATGGTGGTGAAGCCCCATTTCAAGCCATCCTTATCCGATATGGACTTCACCTCGAACATCGAGGAGACGAATGAACTGTTCAACACGTTGAACTTGGTGGAGAATGCGGATCCCTTAGTGGACCAGGTATATCTCTATATTAAAAAACAAAACAAAATTATGGAGCCTGATCTTGGTCTGCGCACATTGGATGGGGAGCAGGATGCCGCTAGCTTCAAAAAGCTGATGGACGGGGATATGGATATGTTCTGGGTCCATGATTTAGAGCGTCCATTTAATAAAGGCGGATCCTCGCACGCGCTCGTCATGAGACTGCCCTTCAATGGCCATACGCCTTATGGCGCCATTGTCATTTATATCGATCCATCGAAGCTGCACGTTATCCGCAATGCGGAGAATGTGTCCTTTCTACTGGATGGCGACGGACATGTAATCGGGGAGTCTGGATTAAGCAGCATGATGCCAGAGGCGATGACTGCCATACGCGAGCAGTTGAAGCTTCAAAGCGATGAACAGACGATGAATCATTCGCGCATGAAGATCCCCATTGGTCAGGATGTGCTCCTGGTTAACACCGTCACTTTTGAGAAGATGCAAAGCCAATGGACCTATGTGTCCGGCACACCGCAATCGATGATCATTGCGCCAACAAAGCCATATACCCATATCATTCTTATCTGCTTTGCATTTGCGCTTGTGGCCTCTCTTGGCGTCAGCTGGTACGCCTCCAAGAGCATGTATCGTCCGATTCGCAAGATGCTGAACATGATTGGCAGTGACCAGACGAAGCGCGGCGCGGTGTACAATGAACTCGATTATATTGAAAACGAATGGAAGCAGTACCGATTCTCTCATTCTACGCTTCAAAGCCAATGGAAGCAGTCCCTGCCAGCGATTAGGGAAGCATACATGAATCAATTCCTAAACGGACAGGCTGCCCATCTTACGGAATCGGAATACGTGATCAAGCTTCAGGACATGGAGCTCGATATTACCGATAAGCAGTTTGCTGCGATCGTCCTGCAGCAGCATACGCATGGGGAGGCTCGCGAGCCTTTAACTGAGAATGATCAGCACCTACTAACCTATGCAGCGCTTAATGTCATCCAGGAACTCGCAGAGGACTTGCACGCTTATGTGCATCCGATTAACTTCTTTGATGGGTCCTTCGGGGTGATCTTAATCGCTCCTGCAGCTGGATCGGAGGAAGAGCAGTCCAGCTTGATGAGGACGTTCTGCGATCAGATTATGCGCGCACTTCGGGATACACTGCGTATGACAGCTACCATTGTATTAGGGGGGCCAAGCTCAAAGTGGACCGACGTTCCGCACCTTCTTGAGCAGGCGAAGAGAGCCCTGCAATACCGATCATTCGATGCAGGCAGCCAGCTGCTTGAAGCAGACACCGTGCTCTCTCAGAAAAATGATTGGGTCGACTTCCCGCTGGAGCTTGAACAAGACTTCATCCATACGCTTAATCTCGGCCTGCATGAGGACGCAATGCGCTCGTTAAGCCGCTTCGTTACTGCCCTTCAAGCAGGAGGAGGTTCCGAATGGCATGTCCATCACGGATTAATGCGTCTGATCACAAGTGTGCACCGCTCGATGCTGCAAGCAGGCTTGAACCCTTATCAGGTATATGACTTTTCGAATCTTCAAGAGCAGCTGTCTCTGCTTCGCGATCCGAAGGCCTGTATAAGCTGGTTCGAACATGAAATCATCACTCCGTATCTCGATCATCTGACGAAAAATTTCAACAGTTCCATGAAATCCCTCGTTGAGAGCGTATTGGAGCAAATCGGCATGCAGGACCTTTCACTCGATACAATCGCTATGGAGGCTGGCGTTAGCGTATCTCAGCTAAGCAAGGCGTTCAAGCAGATGACCGGTACGAATTATATCGATTACTTGACTACCGTTCGCATGAACCGCTGTAAAGAGCTGCTGCTGACAACTGACCTTCGGATTAATGAGATCGCCGAGGCTGCTGGCTACCAACCTTCATACTTTAATCGTATGTTTAAGAAGCTTGAAGGCGTAACACCCGGACAGTATCGCCAGCAGGGCGTTGCTAAATAGACAGACACTCTCTGATTCGTTCAACTCTTATATTTATTATTACTTGTAGTGTGTCGTATCTGACTTAAGCAAGCATTTCTAAAGAAAACGGAGTTAAAGCAATTATTGTTAAACCTAGCTTCCCATACAAAAGAGCCGCCTCCATAAGGAGTGCGGCTCTTCTATGTCCTTTAACTCAATCGTTCAAGCTTATATTGTTGAAAAGAACAAGAACTTGTTCTTCTCCCATCTTCATGTTGGATGGCAGGACGTCCTCCCTAATCAAACTCGGTTGATTAGTTCTCCAATTCTTCCTTGCTTACGAGCGTTACTAAAGCGCTTACAGCCTGATCTGCATCCGCGCCATCTGCCGTAATGGTAATAGACGTGCCCGAGCTGATTGCGAGACTCATAATTCCCATAATGCTCTTCGCATTAACCTTTTTGTCTTCCTTCTCCACGAAGATATCCGAAGAATATTTATTTGCCTCTTGTACGAACAGTGCCGCCGGACGTGCATGCAGTCCTGTCTTCAGACGTACAACAACTGGTTGTTGAGCCATGCAAATCATACCCCCTATATATTTGTTACATAATCACAGCATACTCATTATAAAACATCATTCAAGCATTAGTAAATTTTACGTCATTATAGTTCATTTTATCACATTATACCATTATAAAGGATATTAAACTAGAACAAAAGTGTTATGGATTCCGAATTCGCTCGGCAATCTCATCAAGCTTGCGAAGGCGATGATTAACCCCCGACTTGCTCACTTTCACTTTTAGCAGCTCGCCTACTTCCTTTAAATTGATATCCGGATGCGCAAGTCGAACCTCTGCAACCTCACGAAGCTTATCAGGGAGATTATCAAGACCGATCTCTTTCTGAATCAGCTTAATATTATCAATTTGTCTAACGGCTGCACCAATTGTTTTGTTCAAGTTAGCGGTCTCGCAATTAACAATTCGATTAACGGAATTGCGCATGTCACGCATAATGCGCACATCCTCGAACTTAAACAAAGCCTGGTGGGCTCCAATGATATTTAAGAACTCAATGATCTTCTCGCCTTCCTTAATGTAGAAGACAAAGCCTTTTTTGCGTTCAATGAAGCGCGCGTTCAAGTGGAACTCATTCGCGAGATCAGCAAGCGCTTTGCAATGCTCTTCGTACATCGAGGAAATTTCCAGATGATAAGAAGATCCCTCTGGATTGTTCACTGAGCCTCCAGCAAGGAATGCCCCTCTTAAATATGCACGCTTACAGCAATTGTTTGCTATTGTGCGTGGATCTATACCATCCGTGAACAGGAAGCCTTCGGATACGATGTGAAGATCCGACAGAATCTCCTGAACACCGGCTGGAATGCGGACGATGTACACGTTATTTTTTTTCAGACGCATCTTCTTACGTACCAACAGCTCCGTGTGGACCTGAAAATACTTCTTCACGAGCGTATAGATGCGGCGCGCAATCGCTGCATTCTCCGTCGAGACATCCAACACAACCTTGCGATTAGAGGAGAGCTGCACCGATCCGTTCATCCGCATCAGCGCTGACAACTCCGCCTTTTCACAGCACGAATCCGATTCAATCATTGTTAACTCTTTTTTGGTTTGTGCCGCAAAAGACATCGTCATTCACCTCTTTCGTAACATCCAATCTTCAACAAGCTGATAAATATGATGGCTAAGCTTAGCTGCATCATGCCGCAGATAGGTGCGGAACAGCACAAGGGAATCCGCAATGACCTTGTAGCCTTGCTTTGTAACCTCATCCAGATCAAGCTGGACAGCTGTTGAGCCTTTCTCTGCGTACAGATCCTGTACTTGAGGAGGGATCTCGCCATCATTAACAATAACATAGTCGAACAGCTGGCTGCCAACATGCTCCTGTACAGCCGTAAGATGATCGCTTACCGTATAGTTGTCTGTCTCGCCAGGCTGCGTCATAACATTGCAAACAAACATTTTTACAGCCTGAGACTCAATGACGGCCTGCGCCAGCTTCGGTACTAGCAAATTCGGAATAATGCTTGTATACAGGCTCCCCGGCCCTATTAGGATAGCATCCGCTTCGCGAAGAGCGTCAACGGCCTCCTGCAATGGCTCAACATCATCCGGCTCCAAGAAGACGCGTTTAATACGCTTCCCGTGCTTCGGAATGTTGGACTCGCCTTCGACAATCGTTCCATCGATCATCTCAGCCTTAAGCAGGACAGCTTCATTAGCTGCCGGCAGCACTCTGCCGCGTACAGCCAAGACACGGCTAAGCTCTCGTACACCTGCTACAAAGTCGCCTGTAATATCGGACATCGCAGCAAGGATAAGGTTGCCAAGACTATGGCCTGCTAGACCTGTTCCTTGTTTGAACCGATATTTTAGCATTTCCGATAACGAGGGTTCTACATCCGCAAGAGCGGTAAGAACGTTGCGAATGTCCCCTGGAGGCGGCATTTGGAGCTCATTTCTCAATATGCCGGAGCTGCCCCCATCATCTGCTACGGTTACAATCGCCGTAATATCTAGCGGCTTCTCTTTGAGACCGCGAAGCATGACGGATAACCCTGTGCCTCCACCCATCACGACAATGCGTGGGCGCTGCTCCTGCTTCTTAGATCGTTGACCCATAGCGCCCTCCCGTCAGTGTCGGTCACGTTCCGCATCACGGTGACTGATACGAACGTTTTCCGTATCGCTGGCGCCGATCATACGACCGATATATTCCGCTATGGCGACAGAACGATGCTTGCCGCCTGTACAGCCAATACCGATAACGACCTGACTTTTCCCTTCTTTATGGTATTGAGGAATGAGAAAATTCAGCATATCCAATAGCTTCGCTAGGAACTGCTGTGTCTCAGGCCATTTCATCACATAGTCATATACATCCTGATCCTGCCCCGTTCTCGGGCGGAGCTGCTCAACATAATGTGGATTCGGCAGGAACCGCACATCAAAAATCAGATCCGCATCAATCGGAACACCGTATTTGAAGCCAAATGAGGTTACATTAATGGACATCAAATGCTGATCAGCATGCATGAACCGAGTAATGATTCGATCTTTGAGCTGGGCTGGCTTCAAGTTGCTTGTGTCAATGACTTGATTAGCCCATCCCTTTAGATCTTCAAGCAGCTTACGCTCCATTCGAATGCCGTCAAGCGGCATGCCGTCTGGGGTAAGCGGATGACGTCTTCTGCTTTCCTTATAACGCTGAACAAGCACGCTGTCCGTTGCATCAAGGAAGAGAATCTCGCAGCTAATCGTATAATGATCACGAATATAATTTAATGATTCCGACAATGCTGTAAAGAACTCCCGACCTCTCAAGTCGATCACCAAGGCTACCTTGCCGATCTTGCCCTTGGATTGCTCGATGAGCTCAGCAAACTTCGGGATCAAAACAGGGGGAAGATTATCGACGCAAAAGAATCCCAGATCCTCTAGGCTTTGCACGGCAATCGTCTTACCTGCACCTGACATCCCTGTGATAATGACCAGCTTTGACATTGCTGATGTTTCCATCGATTCTATCATCGTTCGTCCTCTCCTTACTGCAAACCCTTTACGAATGCAAGAACAAGCCTGCGGCTCCGATCATACCTGCGTCATTGCCTAGCTCAGCTGCCACAATAGACACGCCGCGCGTTACTGGTTCTGGCGTAAGCTTCAAGAACGTTTCACGAATTTGGTCAAACAAGAACTCTCCTGCTTTGGAAACGCCGCCTCCGATAATGAAGCGCTCAGGATTCAACGTTACTGCAATCGCAGCCATTGACTTCCCAATGTAAAATGCAGCACGGCTTACGATTCGCTCTGCAACCTCGTCACCTGCTTTAGCTGCGTCAAACACATCCTTCGCTGTAATCGGCTGCTCAATGAGGGACAAGGAAGTACGGTCTCCACGTTCAACAGCGTCATTGGCCATGCGAATAATACCTGTCGCCGAGGATACGGTCTCCAGGCATCCCATCTTCCCGCAGCCGCATTGAATCGCTTCCAGATCTGGGATAACCGCCATATGTCCAAGCTCTCCAGCAAGGCCCGAGAAGCCTTGTACAATCTTGCCTCCAACGATGATCCCACCGCCAACGCCTGTACCCAGCGTGTAGCATACACAGTGATCAAGACCTTTGCCCGCACCGCTCCACACTTCACCTAGAGCAGCAACGTTTGCATCATTGTCAATCTTAATTGGCTTATTTAGACGCTCCTCAAGAATAGAGCGAATCGGCACCTCTTTAAAACCTATGTTAGGAGCAAGCACAATAATGCCTTCCTTTATGTTGGTAAATCCGGCTACCCCTGCGCCTACTCCAGCAATTTGATCCCATTCATAAGGCGAAGTCTCTACGATATGACGAACATATTTTTCAATATTATTGATGACTGTTTCGGTACCCTGTGCAACTTCAGTTGGACCTTCAAACGTATGCAGCAATTCGCCTGCAGCATTGACTAAGCCAACCTTAATTGCCGTTCCTCCCAAATCGACACCTACGTAGAATTGTTCAGACATGCGCCATCCACCTTTATCTTATTCGTTAGGTTCTTCTGTTCCCACTATACGCGAACCCACTAGTCTGGTCAAGAGAACGAGAAGCCTCGCAGCACAAGCAAACGGAGCCTGTTACGGCTCCGTTTGTATCGTCAAAAAATGCTATAAAGTTTATCATATTGGCCCCTATTCAGACCATGCAGAACGGATGGACTTAGTTGCCGCTCCAATCGTGAACCATGTTTCCTTCCAAGAACTTCTCACAATCTAGAGCTGCTTGACAGCCAGAGCCCGCAGCTGTGATCGCTTGACGGTACTTCATGTCCTGCACATCGCCTGCAGCGAAGATGCCTGGCACGCTTGTTTCCGTTGTTCCAGGCTTCACGACAACGTAGCCAGTGGAGTTCAATTCCACTTGGCCCTTCAAGAAGCCTGTGTTCGGGGTGTGGCCGATCGCTACAAACAAGCCGTCAGTAGGAATGACCTCTTCTTCACCCGTCTCGTTGTTCTTCACCCGAAGACCCGTTACGCCGAGCGGCGAGGATTCAACTGCGATTGGTGTGCGATTAAGCGCCCAACCAATCTTTTCATTGTTCTTCGCACGATCCTGCATGATCTTTGAAGCGCGAAGCTCATCGCGACGATGCACGATCGTCAAATCAGTAGCAAAACGAGTCAAGAAGTTTGCTTCTTCCATAGCGGAGTCTCCACCGCCGACAACGACGATCTTCTTGTTGCGGAAGAAGAAGCCGTCGCATGTTGCACAAGCACTAACGCCTTTGCCCAAGTTATCCAGCTCACCTGGAATATCAAGATAACGAGCAGAAGCGCCTGTAGCAACAATAATGGATTCCGTCACCACTTCACCCAAGCCTTCTACCTGAAGCTTGAATGGGCGCTCGCTTGCATCCACGGATTGCACGATACCCGTCTTGAAAGTAGTGCCGAAGCGCTCTGCTTGTTTGCGCATGTTCTCCATAAGCTCAGGACCAGTAATGCCTTCTGGGAAGCCAGGGAAATTCTCGACTTCCGTTGTTGTCGTCAACTGTCCGCCTGGTTGTGGACCTTCAATGACAAGCGGCTCCATATTCGCGCGAGCCAAATAGATCGCAGCTGTATAGCCCGCAGGCCCTGTACCAATAACAACCGATTTATATACTTGTTGAGTCATTCGCGATGATCCTCCTTTAATATGGATATATCTTAAGCCGTATTATACGATTCAAAACATTTATCTTTCTATTAATAACCTGTTCCGAGGATTCAGAATCGGTTTAATTTACACTTCATAAAAAGGTCTTCTTCTACGTTTGCTCAAAGCTTCGATAACCTTGTACAGGTGAGCCTTCAACAAGACGCTTCACATTGCGGCTGACGCTAGCAGCGGATACCTCATATCGATCGGCCGCCTCCTGATAAGAGATCGGGCGATGATGCTGTCTCATTATAATATACTCTAGAGCAGCTGCCCATACACCAGTCTTTTGCAGCCTCGGAATATCCGGATACATTTTCGCTAACCAATTGTACCAGAGCATTTCCGCATCATACATCATAAGCAGGCTGACATGCGGCTCCATATGGAATCGGAGCTCTTCAATGACGTTCTCCCAGATGGTCTCCCATACGGGAAGCGGCTTTGCAAGATACATAGAGTCGAAGCGCTGCGAGCTACCCTCCTGATTAACCTCTAGCTCGCCTTCAACCCCCATCCGGCGGAGTAGATAGAAGCTTAACTGCTTGACAACAGGCTCCTGAGCCGGGTCCAACAGCAGTGTCTTTAAAGCTTCTTTCGCTTCTTCATCTCCTAGGACGCTAATTGCCTCAATGGCCTGCAGCTTCGTATCCAGATCACCAAAGCGGAGCGCCCAAAATAAAGAGCTTCTTACTAAAGGATCACTTTTAACCTTCTCCTGCCACTGAGAGCGAATACCCTCGGTAGATTCATGCGAATGAAGATTATCTGAAGCAACACCGCTGCGTCTTAAGGCCTCTTGATATCTGCGGCTCTCCTCATCATAGGGAAGCCGATAGTGGTAACTCGGCATTGGAGTAAGTGTATCGCCAGGACGTATGCTTTGAAGCTGCTCGAGAAAATAAGCGGCAATGCCAGACTTCGTATCGAGTCTTCGACATACCGCCCACCAGCGTGCTGCTTCATCGTAGCGACCGACATGGCAAGCTGCAACCGCAGCATAGTGATAAACAGAAGGCTCTCTCATTGAAGTCGTCGTTACGATGCGCTTCAAATGCCGATAAGCCTGCTGATGTTCGCCGAGAATTCCCATCGTTGTCGCCAGCTTGAAGCTGTGCTCATGATGGAAGGGCTCTGTCTTGGTGAGCACTTCAACGATCTCTTGCACAACATCCTCGTGGCCCGCCTGACGCTCAAAGATTGCAAGGTTGCACAAAGCGTGCAAATTGCCTGCATCACGTTCAAGCACGCCATGCAGCATCTGCTGGGCATCTTCAAATCTACCCATGTAATAGTATGCCAACGCTAAGTTGTTGCGTGCAGCCAAGTAATCGGGGTCCGCTTCCAATATGCCAAGGAGAAGCTGCTCCGCTTCACCAAAGCGGCCTTCCTCCAGCATCTGCCGCGCAGTGGCATGCTGGAGCTCCTGCTCATCGCCCTCATTCGTAACAGATGGCATCTCGTCTGCTTCTGAGCGGTTAACATCCTGTTCATCCCCACGTTTCTCGATGGTAGGCACATAGTCCTCATCATCTAATGCATCCATGGATTCGTCTTGCCGAGAAGCTTTTGCACCGCGTCCTCGTCGGGATGCACCGGGCTGATGCTTCTCAAAATGCAGCATGTCCAGCATATCTTGAGCTTCCTCTACGTAGATGCCCGTCGGGTCTATTGTCAAGTAATGCTCCAATAATGCTTCTGCAGCATCGAATTTCTCCAGATAGGCGCAATTGTTCGCCATATAGTAGTAGCATTCCGTCATATCTGGGTCAAGATGGTTTACAACATGATCAAGTATTCGATTCGATTGCTCAAACTGACCCGCTTCTGCAAGCGCGCCGGCATAATTACATTGATGAATCGGATCGCTTGGTTCACAATCCGCTGCTTTACGAAAATATTTTAATGCCTTGTCGTAATGCATCCGCTCTAGAGCCTTTATTGCACGGTCTGCATAGGCTGCGGCATCAACCGGGAACGAGATAATATTCGTATGGATCATTGCATTGTGTCCGGTCGATTCAGACATCTGATCTGCCATCGCCAAGGCACCTCCTAACTGTCATCGTTTGTCTATGTTAATCTTGCAATCACAAGTATAACATAACGAGACCGTTATCCCTCAACCCTTTCCGCAAGCAGCGATGGAACTAGACTTGATCTTGATTAGCAATCCCACTCAAATCAAAGATCTCTTAACAAAAAAAAGGAATAACCAGAGCTCCTATTCTTACAACACATGAAGATCTCATGGTTAAACAATCCGAATAAAACTCTTCCTAGCAGGAGTTAATTCATACGATTTGGCATAGCCTCATTGATGCCATCGCATAAGGATGTCGTGCGCAGTAAAAATGACATCCTTATGCGAAAGCTTTCCATTAGACCGCTTGCCTCGTTCTTGCTCTTTCCTTTATAAAAGGGTACTTCTTGCATGTAAGGCAGAGAGCCTCATCTCCAAAGGTTGCTTATCAAGCCTCATTATAGGGCCAGCCTTGCCTTAGTGAGTCTGGCGATGCTTCTGCTTCCTAATCGTCAGCATAAGATCTCCCAGTGTGTGGCGGCATCCATTATCGCAATGTTGGCTAAAATATTGAATGTATAATGGCTTCAGCATACCGAGATAATGGGTCATGACAAGCAAATTAAAAATGATTTTTATATTATAATTATTATAATCTTATTATAGCGTACATTATCCATTCAGGCAATCCTTCTGTGTTTCCTCCGAATCTGCTTTAAGCAGATGGAAAACAGGCGTTTTAGTATAAACGAACCAACTGGGGCTCATCCTTGCCCAGTAAACAAAAAACGAGCCAAACCTTCCGACCTTTCGTCGGTATGGCTCTGCTCGTTTGTGCCCACAAAACGCATTTTATGATTTTATTTTCCCCTGGTCACTATATTGATCCCGACGAGGCGATTGATGTCTTCGCTTCAATTCATCGAGTACATCATCAAGCGGAAGCTTGGACTGCTGCATCAGCACCAGCAGATGGAAGATAAGATCACCGATCTCCCCTTTTAATTCATCCGGATCCTGATTCTTGGCTGCGATAATGACCTCGGAGGCTTCTTCTCCAATCTTCTTCAAGATCTTATCAAGACCCTGATCAAACAAATAGGTCGTGTATGCGCCTTCTGGGCGCTCTTGCTCTCTATCTCTAATCGTCGTTTCCAAATGCTCAAGTATCTCGAATCTTCCCTTTTGAATAGGAGTACGACTTATCGATTCAAAGAAGCAGGTCGGGCTGCCTGTATGACAAGCAGGTCCTGCAGGACGCACCTGAACAAGCAGCGTATCTTGATCGCAATCCGTGTACATGCCAACAATCGGCTGTGTATGACCTGAGGTTGCCCCTTTATGCCATAAGGATTGACGGGATCTGCTCCAGAATACCGTTTCTCCTTGCTCACAGCTTAATAGAAAGGACTCGCGATTCATGTAGGCCACCATCAGCACTTCAAGAGTATCCACGTCCTGAACAATTGCAGGGATGAGACCTGCTTCGCTCCAGGCAAGCTTATCCGCCCACTCTGCTGCTGTTGCTGCGTTCAACTCAAGAGAGTCCCCATTCTTCATCTTCGCAGCACGTTCGGCTGCTTCTACAGATTCATAGGCTTTCATCGTACGATTACCCCCTTGCTGCGCAAGCCTTCCTTTACTTCTGTAATCGACATTTCCTTATAGTGAAAAATAGACGCTGCCAGCGCTGCATCCGCACAGCCTTCTGTCAGTACTTTCTCAAAGTGCTCCACTAGTCCTGCTCCACCCGAAGCAATAACCGGAACCTGCACACGCTTCGAAATCGCTGCGGTCAACGGAAGATCAAAGCCGTCTTTCGTACCATCGGCATCCATGCTGGTCAATAGAATTTCTCCTGCCCCTAAACGAACAGCATCTTCCGCCCATTCAATGGCGCGAATGCCTGTCGGCTTACGGCCGCCATGGGTGTATACCTCCCAATCCTGCCAATCGGAATTGTATTTGGCATCAATGGCGACAACGATGCACTGACTTCCAAAGCGCTTAGCCCCTTCCGTAATTAAGGAAGGCTCCAGCACCGCTGCGGTATTCATCCCGATCTTATCAGCCCCTGCTCGTAGAATGCGCTGCATATCCTCGACACTCTTGATTCCCCCGCCTACTGTAAACGGAATCGAAATGCTGCCTGCCGTCTCGCGAACGACGTCAACCATCGTTTCTCTTCCTTCCGCCGAGGCCGAGATATCTAGGAATACAAGCTCGTCCGCGCCTTCCTGATCATAAAGAGCCGCGAGCTCCACGGGATCGCCTGCGTCCTTAAGCTGAACGAAATTAACCCCTTTAACCACACGCCCATCTTTCACGTCCAAACATGGTATGATTCGTTTCGCAAGCATCTATATCCCTCCTCATCGTCATGTAACCATTGATCCTTGAAGCTATAATATTGGTCAGCATATCAACCTGGACGGGCAACACTATCTTGCTGCCGCAAGCTCTACCGCATCAGATAGCTGAATGGCTCCTGTATACAGCGCCTTCCCAACGATGGCTCCACCTACACCCGCTTCACGATACTCAGCTAGTGATTTGATGTCCGCAAGTGTGCTCACGCCCCCTGAGGCAATCACGGTTTGCTTGGAGGCACGTGCCAAGCTGACAATGGCTTCGGTGTTGGGGCCCTTCATCATGCCATCACGGGATATATCTGTAAAAATAAATGTCGTCGCTCCCGCTTCCGCCAGCTGCAGCGCAAGGTCCTCTGCCTTTACCTCCGATGTGTCCAGCCAGCCTCTTGTTGCCACATAGCCATTTCTCGCATCGATCCCGATCGCTATCTTCGATCCATAGGACTTTAATACACGCTCGACGAAGCTGCGATCCTCTATCGCTGCGGTCCCCAATATGACGCGGGATACGCCAAGCTCAAGCAAACGCTCTACATCCGCTTCAGTTCGAAGCCCGCCCCCTACCTGAACAGGAACCTTTACGCTGCTTGCAATATGGCCAATCAGCTCAGCGTTGATGGGACGCCCCTCTTTCGCTCCATCGAGGTCGACCAAGTGAATCCATTCTGCCCCGCCAGCCTGCCATTCGACTGCCACCTCGACAGGATTGTCATTATAGACAGTCTCTTGACCATAATCTCCTTGTATCAATCGAACACATTTGCCCCCGCGAATATCGATCGCCGGATATATGATAAATGGTGCGCTCACAGACTCATCTCCTTTTTCCCATTACATTTATCGATTAAGCCCTCTTATGAAACTCATCTACGTGAGGAACTACGATGCCGCTTGCTTGACCGAAGCAGCTACGTCTATAAATCTTTTCAACAGCTGCAAGCCAAGCTCACCGCTCTTTTCAGGGTGAAACTGCATGCCATAGATTTGGTCTCGCGCAACAATCGCCGTTACCTGCTGATTTGCATAATCACATGTCGCGATCAAATCCTTCTGTTCTCCTGGCAGCACATGATAGGAGTGAACAAAGTATACATAGCCTTCATCCATTCCCTCTACCAAGAGATGATGAGGCTGCTTCCAGCTGCATTGATTCCAGCCCATATGAGGAACCTTATACGCCCCTTCCTGGAATCGCACAACTTTGCCAGGAAGAAGCCCCAGGCCTTCATGCAGCCCGTGCTCCTCACTATGCTCAAACAGCAGCTGCATCCCAAGACAAATGCCCAATAGCGGCTTGCCGCCGCGCGCAAGCTCAATTATCGTCTGATCCAAACCCGTCAATCTCAGCGCATCCATGGCATCCCCGAATGCTCCAACACCGGGAAGCAGCAGAGCCGGGGCCTGTGCGAGCACATCGCGATCCGAGGTTACGACGGCTTCGCCTCCAAGACGCTCAATTGCCTTGCTGACGCTGTGAAGATTGCCCATGCCATAATCCACAATTGCAATCAACTACAGCACCCCCTTGGTTGATGGGACGCCCTGTACTCTAGGATCGAGGCTGGTTGCCTCATCCAGCGCGCGTCCAAGCGCCTTGAATACAGCCTCAATCATGTGGTGCGTATTGCGACCATAATGAACGATAACATGGAGCGTCATACGAGATTCCAATGCAAGCTTCCATAAGAATTCGTGCACAAGCTCCGTATGGAAAGTGCCTACCTGCTGTGCAGGGTATTCTGCCCGATACTCAAAGTGAGGGCGGCCGCTTAGATCAATAATGACTTGTGCCAAAGCTTCATCCATCGGGACAAATACAGAAGCATATCGCTTAATGCCCGCTTTATTGCCAAGCGCCTGATTCAGCGCCTGCCCAAGGCAAATGCCTATGTCCTCAACCGTATGATGGTCATCGATCTCAATATCTCCTCTTGCTAGAACATCAAGATCAAAGTGCCCATGCTTCGTAAATAGATCCAGCATATGGTTCAGGAAAGGCACGCCTGTATCCTGCTTGCTGATTCCCGCTCCGTCGATATTAAATGCAAGCTTAATATCCGTTTCATTCGTTCTTCGAGCGATTTCCGCCTCCCGCTTGTTTGTCTCCTTTTGCATATCCGTATTCACCCTCATCCACCTCTTCTACTTAGAATCGTCGTTTCGCTCTTGCTCCAATCGAATCTGAATCGCTCTCGCGTGGCCTTCCAGGCCTTCATGACGCGCAAGCTGCATAATGGTTTGCCCATGTTTCAGAAGGGCTTCCTTGCTGTATCGAATGATGCTCGACTTCTTCACAAACATATCCACGTCAACTGGCGAAGAGAATCGGGCTGTTCCGTTGGTTGGAATAATATGATTGGGTCCTGCAAAATAATCGCCAACAGGCTCAGAACTGTATCTTCCTAAAAATATTGCACCTGCATTCTCAATAGAGGCCAGCTCATTCATCGGGTCCTGTGTCATAATCTCCAAGTGCTCTGGGGCAAGACGGTTAATAAGCGATGTCGCCTCTTCCATCGTGTCTGTCACAACAATCGCGCCGTATTGCTCAATGGACTGTGCAGCTATGGACTGCCTTGGCAGCGCCTGAAGCTGCTTTATGACTTCCTCCTGCACAGCTTCGGCAACCGCCATGGACGTGGTCACAAGTACGGCAGAGGCCATCTCATCATGCTCTGCTTGAGACAACAGATCAGCCGCCACATAGGCTGCATTGGCCGTCTCATCTGCCAGTACGGCGATCTCAGAAGGACCTGCGATGCTGTCGATATCAACAGCTCCATATACCTCGCGTTTGGCTAAAGCGACATAGATGTTGCCAGGTCCGCATATCTTATCAACTTTCGTAATACTCTCCGTCCCATAGGCGAGCGCGGCGATGGCTTGCGCGCCGCCGATTCGATAGATCTCCTCAACGCCTGACTCAGCAGCAGCCACAAGAATGTAAGGATCAATCCCCTGCTTGCCGCCAGTGGCTGGAGGAGTAACCATGACAATCTCCTTCACGCCTGCTACCTGTGCAGGGATAACATTCATCAGAACCGAGGAGGGGTAGGCTGCTTTTCCGCCTGGGACATAGACGCCTACACGTTTTAGCGGTCGAATCAACTGTCCCAGCATCGTTCCGTCTGGCTGTATGTCAAACCAGGAATTTCGCTTCTGCTTTTCATGAAAGGAACGAATCCGCTCCGCCGCTTCACGTATTGCTGTCAGGAAGGAAGGCTCCACCTTTTCATAAGCTGCGGCAATATCCTCCGTTGACACTCGAATGCTGTCCTTTGTAATCTCTGTGTTGTCAAACTGCTTCGTATACTCGAGCAACGCGGCATCGCCCTCTACTCGCACCTTTTGTACAATCGTAAGCACGGTCCTGAGCTGCTGCTCAGTCCCTGCATCAACCTCACGCTCTAGCCGAAACTCGCTTCCCCGTATGATTCTCATATCCCATTCCTCCTCGCACGAATGATGCTCTCCAGTCATTCTTTTCTAATGATGTCTTCTTCTGAGTTGATAACTTATTGCCATCAGTCTATCCTTCCATATCCCCATCCTTATGGGGTGCCTGCTTTGGATCGCACATGCCAGATATTGCTTATCTCGTTAGCTGAATTTGAGCCTGCAGACGGTCGCACAATTCCTGAATGGCATCATTTTTCAACCGATAGCTTACGCGATTCGCAATCAAGCGGCTTGTAATTTGAAAGATAACCTGCTGCTCTATAAGCCCATTTTCTCTAAGCGTTGTCCCCGTCTCTACCATATCAACAATACGATCAGCAAGGCCGATCATAGGTGCCAGCTCTATCGAACCATTAAGCTTAATGACCTCAACCTGCTGTCCATGCTCTCTAAAGTATTGCGAAGCGACATTCGGATATTTGGTCGCAACCCTAGGATGAGTGCCGGGCTCCCAATCCGGAAGGGCTATAACCGACATACGGCAACGCGCAATGCCAAGATCGAGCAGCTCATATACGTCTCGATTCTCTTCCATCAGCACATCCTTGCCGACAATTCCAATATCCGCTACACCATATTCAACATAGGTAGGCACATCTACAGGCTTCGCCATAATAAACTGCATCCGTGCATCCGGCAGTTCAATCAACAGCTTGCGAGATGCATCCTCTTCTTCAAAGATGGGATATCCCGCTTCCCTCATCAAGGAAGCAGCCTGCTTATAGATACGGCCCTTCGGCATAGCCACCTTCAGCCAATCCTGCATCATAATCACCTTTCTCTATTAAAATGAGGAGCTTCCAAGGCTAGACCTTCTTGGTGCTTACCCCTCCGTCATAACCGATTCCAATATCGATTAGACATGCTCCTTCATAAAGCGTACAAATGTCAGCACTTCTTCATAGCGATTGCCTCTCCAGCACAGAGAATGATCCGGCTTCCGTTTAACCTCTTCCAACTGGCTTTCCTCCTGTACTCTTCTAGTGACAACGCGATCCCCTTGTTCTCTTCTCCGCATAGCCTCCTGGAAGGCCTCTGCTCTTCTCATCTCATCGTATTGAATAAGAATGGGGAGTCGAACAGGATCGATCTCGTTTCGCTTTAATGCATCCATAAGCCTTGTCGTCTTAAGGGCAAAGCCGGTTGCTGGCGCCGGACGGCCAAATTGAGTCAGCAGGTTGTCGTAGCGTCCTCCGCTCATCACGGGGAATCCTTGATCGGCTGCATACCCCTCAAAGATCGTTCCTGTATAGTAAGAGAAATCCCCAACCATGGAGAGATCAAGCATGCACATCTCTGCGACACCGTATGCCTCGAGCACCTCCCACAGCTGCTCAAGATGATTCAGCGAGGCAAATACCGTATCTTCCCGTACAATCTGTCTCGCCTCCTCCACAACGGCAATGCCGCCGCGAAGCCGCAGGATTTGATTCAACCGTTCCTTCTTCCATTCCTCAATCGGAAGCGTCTGTACGAGCTCACGATAGCCCACCACATCACGCATCACGAGATATTGCTTCAGTTGCTGCTGGAGATCATCCTGCTGCGGGAGAAACTGTCCTAACAGCCCATGCAGGAAGCCATGATGACCAATAGCGACTTTGAACTGCTTGACGCCGGAATCCTTCAAGCAGGAGATCGATAATGCTATAACCTCCGCATCGGCCTCGGGAGAAGCATCTCCGATAAGCTCAGCGCCGGTCTGATAGAATTCTGCTTCTCTCCCGCTATCCTCTTCCATTGAGCGAAATACATTCGCGTGGTAAGACAGCCGAATGGGAAGTGGAACATCCTGCATCAAGGATGCAGCTACACGTGCGATCGGGGCCGTCATATCTGAGCGAAGCACCATAGCCGTACCGCGTTGATTCAACAGCTTGAATAGCTTATGATCCAGCGTTGCACTGGCTGTGCCCACCGTATCGTAGAATTCCATTGACGGTGTCACGATTTGCTCGTACCCCCAACGGGACATGCACTGCAAGGATTGGCGTTCAATATATCTAAGCTTCGTAACCGCATCAGGCAGGTAATCCCTTACGCCTGAGGGCTTTTCGAACATTTTCGGCTTCGTCATGATATCCACCTCGAATCTATATTTAACACTTTAATATATTAATGTGCTACCAAGTTAACTAATTAGCAAACCAAAGAAATTATGAGCTATCTTATCATGCTTCCATTTTTTCGTCAAACGTTTTTCTTACCAATGTTTACCCAACATGTATTGAACATCAACACTTCATTAGATTCCATGAGGTCCCTTTGAGATAAATCTTTCTAGCGCAAAAAAGGCCTCTCCTCCAGCCTACAGCTGATGGAAAGGCTCTTCTCTCAGCAAATAAAGTCCTTAGACTTCATATTTCCTGGTGTCATTCAACCTTTTGTGTTTATGGAGCAACCGATATCGATTCTTTTTTACGTTTAGCTATTACACGCGGCTCATCCCCCTCTCCTCGAGGCGGTGAGCCTAATGCAATCCAAGACCACGGGATATGTTTAAACGCAAGCGATATAACGATCCATGACAATCCTAGTGCTAGTCCGTATCCTACTATAATATACAATCCATACAGCCATTCATTTTGCTGATGCCAAGGGATCTGGCGATGCAGTGCGAGCCAGACAGGATGAAGTAAATATATGCCGAAGGACAGTTCACCAAGACGCGTGAGCTTGGCGATAAGCCCTGTATATCGCGAGCGCTGAATCGCATAAGCAATTTGCATCAGCACGAGCGCAGCTAATACGGTATGTATATTCCAGAGCCCTTCATAGGCTAAAGAAGCATACTCCTCACCCGTCGATCGCGTGATATACCAGATGTGAACATGCGCAAAGCCTGCGCATAACCATCCGCCCCACAGCAGGACATTCCAGAACCGATACCCTGGATTCAGACTGCAGCGCTCCTTATTAAGCCATGAATCCAGCCACGGCTCAATGCGGTCAAAATAGAGCCCGCAATAAGCACCGATGGTGTATACGCTCATATACGATAGCGCTATGCTTCCCTTTTCAACAATATGCAGATCGACGTTGTTCCATATGACGAAGCCCCACTGGATCAAAAAGCCGATCGGAATGATCCAGTGCTTTGCCCTCTGATTGCGGCATAGTCTAAGCAGCAAAGGAAAAAGCAAGTAGAATTGAAGGCTTATAAAAACAAAGTAGAGATGCGTATACGCACTGCCTGTCACAAGCTCTTTGCTGAAACTTCTTATGGCCTCATTCCAAGGACGATCATGGTTAACGGTAATCTGAACCATGAAGAAGTAACAAAAAGAGCAAATGGCATAGGGCAGCAAGATATATTTAAGACGATTCATATAGAATCTTTTTATTCTACGTTTGGGCAGTCCAGCTTCGCCTCCATATTGATAAAATAAGACGAGGCTGCTTAGAAGAATAAAGGTAGGTGTTCCATACTTAAAGAAAATGTTGAACCATGTGTATCCATAAAACGCTGGTGAAGCTGTCATCTCGATCGAACTGAATGATGTGGCATGAACCATGATAACTCCTAAGATGGCTAAGGCCCGAATAATGGGAAGTGCTGTAATCATGGGTTTTCCCATATACGACATTCCTTTCGTTTGAAGTGGATAATGGAGTATGGAAAGCTGCTATTCATCCATTTCTAGAACCTAAATCGAGCGGATTACACAAATGACGATATGAAGTTGTCAGAGTCCGACATTATTTCCCGGGAAACAACATAATTTGTTGCTGCTGATTGTCGATGCTTGCTTTGATTCTAATATGTTGTTCAACTTCCCTAAGCGGCAGATACCAATTTCCATCCATTCGAATAGCAGGACGCTCCATTGGAACAATAATCTGATTCCAACTCATGCGATACATCGTCTTTCTCCGAGGTTTATCACCCTGATTGATAAGACTCTCTACTAAATCTTTGGTTGCAATATTCTGGTTGCCGGCATTGATACGGAACCCATTACGAGTCTGTTGATCATTGATGCCTGGCTTCACCGTAAAGGTAATGTCGATGCCAAGAGACTTGCAAATGTTAAGAACGTCTGTATTAAACGCCCCATATGGAAATGCCACCATACTTTCTTTATTACCTAATTCCTCTTTAAGCCGCTTCTCTGCCCTCATAAGATCATGTCTTATTCGTGCTCTATACTGTTCTCTTGTTTCGATCTTCCCTGTCTTCTTGTCGTACAGCTTTCGGGTAAGCATAGGCTTCTGTACCCCGCGCGTGTTAATCGATGCGTAGGCATGTGAATTAAAGGTATGGCTATAGAAGCGAAAGCCATCCTTCATCATTGCTCTCATCTGAACCCAGCTGAGCTTCGCCCTCCCTGGCTGCTTGCGGTCGTCAATGGAAGATACGATGACGAAGTTCGTCGCAGTCAGATGATGCCGCTTCAATAGGGGATATACTTCGGTATAGAACGTCTCATAGCCATCATCAAAGGTGAGCAGCACAGCATTATCAGGCACCTGCTGCTGACCGTTCATGTAGCGAACGTAGTCGTCCATGCCAATGAAGCGAAAACCATGTTGACGCAGCGCTACAATCTGCTCCTCTAACTGTCCCGGAGAGATAAACGATACATCCGAAGGATGCTTTTCAATATTGTGGTACATTAAAGTAATAACTTTGTTTTGATAGTAAATAGGCTGATATCGTACATAAGGTGGAGTCTTTGATGTGGTGTGCAGCTCAAGACCGTCTGCTTTAGACATGCTTGAATTAAGGTGATAGGCTTTCTCTAATGCTTTTACGGGTATATACCATTCCCCATTCCGCATGAACGCCTTGGTTTCTTTCCAAGTG
Source organism: Paenibacillus sp. 1001270B_150601_E10 (assembly GCF_015558675.1). GTDB lineage: Bacteria > Bacillota > Bacilli > Paenibacillales > Paenibacillaceae > Paenibacillus_B. The sequence goes on from NZ_JADMOL010000005.1 coordinate 345,761, forward strand.
TGCTCGTCCCATGCGATGGTGTACTGCGTTCCTCTTGCGTCTGAAGTAGAATCCATCGTGATGAATGCTAGCAGCATGAGGAGTACGAGTATGATCGGACGCCTTTTCATGTGTTATGCCCTCTTTAATGGATAGATATATTAAGAAATTAGCATATTAAACCATCCTTGTCATTTACTTTTTATCGTTCCAAGGATTGCAGAGAATATACAAAAAACGCCTGACCAAAGCCAGGCGTTTCAATCCATATTCAAAATGCTAACACTCTATCCGTCTTCATGGGGGGCTTCTCGAATCATTCTTAACGGGTTGCCCCCAACCATTTGCCCTGGGAGAACATCCTTGTGAACCACAGAGCCTGCAGCAACAACGGCTCCATTTCCAATCGTTACACCTGGCAAAATCGTACAGTTGGCCCCAACCATGACGTTATCGCCAATTGTAACCTGTCCTAAGCGATACTCCTTGATCAGGTACTCATGAGCTAATATGGTGGTATTATAGCCGATGATCGAGTTGCTGCCGATCTGTATGCGCTCAGGGAAGAACACATCCACCATGACCATGAGTCCAAAGGCGGTATGCTTTCCTACCTTCATATGAAGGATCCTGCGATAGATCCAGTTCTTTAACGGAAGGTAAGGGCAATATCGAGCCAGTTGGATGAAAATAAAGTTTTTAACCCCTTTCCAAGGGCTTACCGTCTTATAAATCTGCCATAAGCCATTGGGGCCTTCAACCGGATAACGCTCAAGTTGTCTCACCTGAATTACGCTCCAATCCGATTAGCGTATAAAGATCTCTCATATCGTGGATAACATGCTTAGCGCCATACTCTCTAAGCACGGCCTCTCCCTTTAAGGACCACGCCACGCCACAAGAGATTACACCTGCCGCATTGGCTGATTGGATATCTGCCGGGCTGTCCCCCACCATTAAGGTTGTGGAAGGATCCGCCTGAAGCCGTTCAACAGCCTGAAGCACAGGCTCTGGATGAGGCTTTGCATTCGTAATATCATCGAATGTTATAATCGCGCCCATATGCTCGAATAGATCGAACATACGAAGTGCGCGTTCTGTCGTGAGACGAATCTTCGTCGTCACAATCCCCACCTTGATATCTGCTTCCACTAAACGCTGAATGACCTCCTGGACGTACGGGAAAGGCTGAATAAGATCATCATGCCGCTTCCAGTTATAATCTCGGTATGCTTGCACGAGATCCTCAATCTGTTCTCGCTGTGAGAATCTGCGCAGCTGTTCTTCTAACGTCAAACCCATAGAAGGGATGATTTGCTCACGAGTGAACGGTTGAGGCACAATATCCCGCAGGATGTGCTGAAAGGTCTCAATGATCAGCTCATTCGTATCCATAATCGTGCCATCCAAATCAAATAATACCGTTCGAATCATTGCTTACGACTCCTTTATTTCCTGCTGTCTGACATTTGGATTAAGATTGTTACTGACCGGTGCTATTTGGTACCCCTCGGATCAGTATCCTCAGCTTCATGAGCTGGGCTTTTCTCACTCGATGTCTCTTCATCTTTTCCATTATGTTCATCTTTAATAGGATCGCCTGCAACGTGCTCTTGCTTCTCCTCGCTTGCTTGGATAGAAGCAGGTCCCTTCGTTGATTCCTGAGTAGCATCTTGCTTATCTTGCGAAGAAGCAGCTTGCGGCGCTTTCGATGAAACGATCGGGTCGCTGTATCGCACAACATGCTGTTTCCCTTTGAGTCGGCGAAAAACAATAAGAATAATCCCTACAATGACAATAAATAGTGCGAGCAGCTGGGAGATACGAACATTCCCGTATGCCGGATCCAAATAACCTGGCTCAAATACGATGGTCATCGGAGACCACAAAGCATCTACAAGTGATTGTGCCCATGCAGAACCTTTGTAGGCCAGACTGTCTGTACGCAAGCCTTCAATGAAGAAACGTCCAATCGAGTACCAGATCAAATAGCTTAGGAGCACCTCGCCTTGACGCACATTTTTCAGTCTGCGAATGCCAAAGAGCAGCAGTACGCCGACAATGTTCCAGATCGATTCATACAGGAACGTAGGATGATGAAATACGCCCTGCACATTCATTTGATTCACAATAAAATCAGGCAGGTGCAGCGTATTGCGAAGGAAGCTTTCCTCCACAGGTCCACCGTATGCCTCTTGGTTGATGAAGTTGCCCCATCTGCCGATCGCTTGTCCAATCAACAAGCCAGGAGCACAAATATCTGCGATTCGGATAAAGCTGTAGCCTTTTTTACGAAGATAAATACCTGCACCGATGAAGGCACCGATAAGTGCCCCGTATATGGCAATACCGCCTTCCCAAATCGCGAATATCTTCAGCAGGTCACCTTTATATTGATCCCACTGAAATATAACATAATACGCCCTTGCTCCAATTAATGCCGACGGTAATCCAATAAGCAGAATATCCATGAAAAAGTCAGGAGAGATACCAAAGCGCTTGCCCTCACGAATCGCAAGCAGCAAGCCTACTAAGGCAGCTGTCCCGAGGATAATTCCATACCAATGAACACTGATCGGCCCCAATTGAAAAGCAATCGGGTTAAGCAGCATTGTAGCCATTTACACGTCTCCTTTATTTCACAACTCCGGATTAATCGAAATCTTCCGAATCCTCGTTAATTTGCTCCGTCAGCTTATTCGTGAACTGAAGTGCCGCATTGTAGCCCATGCGCTTCAATCTGAAGTTCATCGCCGCAACCTCGATAATAACAGCCAGATTTCGACCCGGTCGAACCGGTACCGTAACAAGAGGCACATCGGTATCAATAATACGTGTAGTCTCTTCATCCAAGCCGAGACGGTCGTATTGCTTATCCTGCTGCCAGTTCTCAAGGCGAATCACGACACTGATTCGTTTGTTGTTCCGAATAGCTCCGGCGCCAAACAAGGTCATTACATTAATAATACCTATTCCTCTAATTTCCAGCAAGTGACGGATCAATTCTGGAGCAGACCCATGCAAATGGTTGCCGGAGGTTTGGCGAATCTCAACCGCATCATCGGCCACCAAGCGATGCCCGCGTTTTACAAGCTCTAGCGCCGTTTCACTCTTACCAATACCACTGCCGCCTGTGATCAGCATCCCGACGCCATAAATATCAACCAATACCCCGTGAATCGTTGCAGTTGGTGCTAATTTGCGCTCCAGGAAATCCGTAATGCGGCTAAGCAGAATCGTAGAAGCGGCAGATGAACGAAGCAACGGAATATTGCGCTCCTCACAGACCTCCACAAGCCCTGACGGAACATCCAGGCTACGGGTAATGATAATGCATGGCAGTTCAGGTGAAGCAAAGTGATTCAAGCGATCACGTCGAATATCCTCAGGCAATGTATCTAAAAAGGCAATTTCCGTCTTACCAAGCATCTGAATGCGCTCAGTTGGATGATAATCAAAATATCCGGCCATCTCTAACCCTGGACGGTGTACATCATCTACGGTAATGGCATTTTTCATTCCTTCTTGGCCAGCAAGCACTTCTAAATGAAACTGCCCTACGAGCTCTGACACCTTCACCTTCTTGACCATGGTTATTCACTCCTCATCTCATATGTAGAACATCAGCTTCCCTTCAAATTGGTAAGTTTCTGATGCTTTTTCTCATTGTTACCATCGTATCGGAAATTGATTGTGAAATCAATGTGTGCCCTTTTTCTCAAGCATGCTTCAAAAGATGCGATTCAATAGAATGACATATTTGAGCCGCAATCGTTTCATTCATATTCGTTAACTTCTTGTACTAAACCAAGCTCTCTTTAAAAACGTCACACCCTTCGAAAGAACAGCCCCTAATAAAAGATTCATGTTAACAGCAAAAGCCTGTAGACAGCAAAAAAGCCCAGTATGATCTACTGGGCTCTTATCGATATCGATTAGTTCTCGAATACGTTCAATTCTGTCTCTTTATCGAATACATGAACTTTGTTCATGTCGATAGCAAGCTTGATGTTTTGACCTTCTTTAGCTGTGGAACGACCATCTACGCGAGCAATGATGCTGTCGTTGCCTACACCGTTCAGGTACAAGAACATTTCATGACCCATGTTCTCTGTAACTTCGATTGTAGCTGTGAACAAGCTGTTAGGAGAAGCTTCCAAGAATACAGGCTCTTCATGAATGTCTTCTGTACGTACGCCGAGGATAACCTCTTTGCCGATGTAGCCTTTTTCTCTCAATGTTTGAGCTTTACCTTGTGGTACAACAACATTCAAGCCTGTTCCTTTGAAGTGAATTTCGCCATTCGCTTCAGTCAAGGAACCGTTGATGAAGTTCATTGTAGGGGATCCGATGAATCCTGCAACGAACATGTTCAGTGGGTGGTTATACAATACGTCTGGAGCAGCCGCTTGTTGAATAACGCCGTCTTTCATAACAACGATACGGTCACCCATCGTCATCGCTTCGATTTGGTCATGCGTTACGTAGATAACAGTTGTTTGAAGACGCTTAGCAAGCTTTGTGATCTCCGCGCGCATTTGTCCACGAAGTTTAGCATCCAAGTTAGAGAGCGGTTCGTCCATCAAGAATACTTGTGGCTCACGAACGATCGCACGTCCAAGAGCAACACGCTGACGTTGACCACCGGACAATGCCTTAGGCTTACGATCAAGCAAATGCTCAATATCCAAAATGCGTGCAGCTTCTTTAACACGCTTGTCAATATCTTCTTTTTTGAACTTACGCAATTTCAAACCAAACGCCATGTTTTGGTATACGTTCATATGTGGATACAACGCGTAGGATTGGAATACCATCGCGATGTCGCGATCTTTAGGAGCTACGTCATTCACAAGACGATCGCCGATAAACAAGTTACCTTCTGAAATCTCTTCAAGACCTGCGATCATACGAAGTGTTGTTGATTTACCACAACCGGAAGGACCTACAAGTACAAGGAATTCCTTATCTTGAATGTCGAGGTTGATGTCGATAACCGTTGGTTTATCGGATCCTGGATATTTCTTGTATACATGTTCTAAGCGTACGCCTGCCATGAGTAATTCCCCCTTAGAGTCATTCTGAAATCGTTTCCTTTAATATATCCTTATGATAACTAAAGTTGAGGCAAATGACTATACACATACCTTACAAAAAAGCGCTTACCTATTTCGTCACTTTGTACAATAGCAGGATCAGTTTCACTAAGACAGCATCCGAAAACGTTCTGACGTCGAGTCCCGTCTCCTGTTTGATCTTATCTAATCGGTATAAAAGCGTGTTGCGATGAATATACAATCGCTTCGCTGTTTCACTCACACTGCAGTTATATTGGAAAAAGGTCTGGAGCGTCGTCATGGTTTCCGCATCTGTAAAGTTGTCATTTTTAATCACAACGCGTTGCATGAATTGCTTCCGAACCTCATCAGGGATACTGTAAACCAAGTGTTCCAAATGCAGCTCCCAAGGCAGGTGAATGCTCTCTGGAATATGGAAAGTTCGACCCAAATAGATGGTCTCTCTAAGTCTCGAGACAATCGCCGGTATGCCGTGTATAGGTGCGGTCGGATAGGCAACAGACAAATGGCTTTCACCGATCCACTGCGGTGCAAGCAGTTCGAACAATCCATGACAGTATGAGGTCAAATACTCCTCTAGCGTCTCCTTATTGTCCTCTTCTTCCTCAGGCTCAGCATTGGACGTAAGATTTTCCGGAACGAGGAAGAACCATTCCTTATCGGTTAATGGAACCACGACGAGGTCTCCGCCAAAGTATGATTTCAATAATTTATATAGTTGAGAATAGCTTGGTCCTTCACGATGGGATTGCTCCGTTACTAATAAGAAAGGAATCACGGTGCTGAAGAGCTTATTTTTCCAAGAGAAAGAATCCGGAACTTCAGCCTGCATATCTGAAGCCTGCAGTCTTTCCAGAATCCACTGACCTAGCAAAGAGGCTTGGTACTCATCCCCTGTAACCGAATGATTGGCTCCTTTTCGTTGTTGTGCTTCCATCCACAACAGCATTTGAAGCCACCCTTGATCACGCTCTGTTACTTGTGATGCGTCACAGAAGAGGAGTGTTACCTGAGAGGAGCCTTGCTTCCACAGCATATAGCAGTTTCCTTCATGCAGGACAACCTGCTGAGCTTGTGCTGCAGTACTGCCTTCCTCCTGCGATGGATCTTCTTCTAACCATTGCTTCCACGTATCGATCGGAATTGTTGTTGTCTCCAGCTTGTCCTGAATGATGCGTTCAATTTGTTCTCGCAGCAATTGCTTCTCCATCTTAATCATCCTATCTCACGTATCATACGGTAGTATTCCTGTTATCTGGTGAAACATGAATTCGTCCCTTACATTGTAACATAGGCAATGGTTAGCTTCATATTCTCAATCCTTTCATGCATAAAAAAACATAAACATATACGAAAAGCAAGTTAACGGAAGATGTTGAAGGCGTAATTGGTGCTGCAGTTATGGAAACTAAATTACCGAGGCGAATGAATAAAGTCGAAACGGACATAGAGAAGTGAATTCTCATTGTTGCATGTCACAAACATCCTGAGCCTGATTCAACCATAATCCAAAATAATGATATCTGCAAATCAACCCTGCATTCAAAATCAATAAAGATCCGCATATAGCAAAAAACAGCTCCAAGGTTTCCCTTAAAGCTGTTCACATTCTAAACTGGTGAGCCATGAAGGACTCGAACCTTCGACACCCTGATTAAAAGTCAGGTGCTCTACCAACTGAGCTAATGGCTCGCAAATGGTGGAGGATGATGGATTCGAACCACCGAACCCGGACGGGAACAGATTTACAGTCTGCTGCGTTTGGCCACTTCGCTAATCCTCC
>NZ_JADMOL010000006.1:0-73021 GCF_015558675.1 Paenibacillus sp. 1001270B_150601_E10
TCTGCTCACGAAGCTTTCATGGATGAACTGTCGCACTTAGCTTGACAATCCGTCAAATAAAAAAATGACCCCTGTATTGTTATGGATCGCTGTGGCAGGCCAAGAACATATTGGTTTGCTTCCGGATGACAAGAGCGAACTTTCCTAATCCCTAATTCAAAAAAATTCTCCATTACTTATCCTTTTACTAAAAGTGCCCTCTAGATTTTTGCATGCTTTGAGTTAACTTTTGTCGATAGACAAGAACTTATATGTTTGCCCTTTGAACTTGCGTGCCCCTAATTCATCATATAACAAAAGATGGCTTTTAATATCTGAGGATAATCCTTTGTTATTACCTTCCTTTTTGATAATTACTTGCATATTTCACTGACATTTCTGAAGTTTGCGATCAGATGGTGAACATGAATTATTATATTTAATCCCATTTCAAATAATTTGAGCTGCCGTTTTCACAGCAGCTCGATCTCAATCACTTATTCTCCTAGCTTTCCACTAAAATTTTTTACTTTTGAACAAGAAACTCCTGTAATCGCGGATAAACTGTGTGATGGTAATCGGTTGTCTTCCCAACATTATCTCTAATTCGGGAGTTACTCGCTTGGCCAATCCGAGTTTAGTTGTTGTATATATACCAATCAATACAATGACTTGAAAAATAAAGTCATATGCTGCCGCTGTTGTCATTCAACTAACGGGTCCCGTTAGCTCAATGATTTATCAGCTCCTATTTATTTGGAAATGCTATCGATCCCTTTAAATCGTCTTCTAAATACCCCTCACAATTTGAAGCTGAAAAAACTGTTCTTTCGTTATCCTCTTCTCTGTTCAATTTTTTACATTTATAAACTTCTATCGCTCCATTCGTGTATACATCCCTTGACATATCAATTATCCATACGATTTCCTTGCCGTTTGAATTGATGTTAGTTATTACTGGCCCACTGTCTATATTAGGTCCTACTATCATTAAGTAATCAGCTTTATGATCCAGAAATCTCTCATATAATGTATTCATTCTGCTCAAGGCAGTTTGATCGAATTTTCTAAGAAAACTTGTTTTATTCTTCAAATGGTAGCAAGAAATTTGACATTACCCTCTTCACTCCTATCGTAAGTGTTTGCGCAATATTAACATTCCCGATATTTCATTGCAACTAACTTTAATTAAGACACCATAGATTTTAAGCCTTCGTCTTTGCTCGATAAGCCGGCGTCTTCTCTCGGCTTCCACGTTAAACTATTCTTTTACGAAATTAATTACGCTCGGCACAGAAAAGAACATGTATCGAAACTCGTAATCGAAATATTAACGTCGCGAATCATGTACCTTTCTTTTAATGAACAATACAACCATCAAGAAACTGTTTTTGCAAAAGCATCGGCTTTTATTTTTTCTACCGGAAATCGAATTAAATATCGATCTTAGAATAAATAGAATATTTTTCGTAATATATCCTAGATACCACATTTTAGAGAGAGACCCTTTTCAAAGTGTCCCTCTTGAGCTTTATTTTTGCTTCATCTGCGCAAGTTTTCCATCGCTCATACCATAGATGATATCCGCAATGGTTGTAACTTTTTTGGAATGGGTAACGATGATAACGCATTTGCCTTCCTGATGGGCGAGCAAAGTGAAGATATCTAATATGGCTTCCTCAGTTGCACTATCGAGGTTGCCTGTCGGTTCGTCGGCGATGATAATATCGGGATTGTGCGAGATCGCTCGTGCGATTCCAACACGCTGCTGTTCACCGCCGGATAGTCTCAATATTTTTCTGTCCGCTGTTTCTCTATCGATGCCGACCTTTTCTAGTAAAGCATAAACATAGGATTTTTTATCCTTCTCGGGGCTCCCGCTAATGTTCATGGAGAGCACAATATTCTCAATGGCGGTTGCATTGGTAAGGAGATTGAAGCTCTGAAAGACAACTCCAATTCCTTTAGCCCTGTAATCGTCACGGTCGAGCTTTTTCAAGTCTTGATCGTTATACATAATAGCTCCATCGGTGCATACATCAAGCCCGGAAATTAGCGAAAGAAAAGTTGACTTGCCGGATCCGGACTTGCCAACGATCGTATGGACTTTCCCAAGCTCAAAGGAGGCATTAACTCCTTTGAGAACATTCTTTTTCGTACCTTCATATCTGTAAAATACATTATTAACTGTAAGTACGCTCATCGATATCACCTAATTCCTTTCCATGAGGATCTTGATTGGCTCATATTTTGTGATATTGCTGATAGAGACTAAGCCGGCAAATGAAGCCAGTAGAATGGAAATGGCTATTATCTGCAATATTGTAACAAGGTCAAGTGCAATTTCCATTTCGGACAACGGCTTTGCATTAGTCTGTGTTCCACCAAGCTGTGCACCGCCTAATTGCATTCCCCTGCTGCCCATCATCATATTTCCTCCATCAGCACCTTGCGATGTGCTTGACTGTGCTGCATCAGCTTGATTCTGCAGCAACATGTCGGATACAGGCTGTGCAGCAACAGTACCCACACCTAATCCGATCACAAGACAAAAACAGGTAATGATAAGAATTTCAAAACAGAGACCTAGTGCTACCTTCGCTTTTTTCATCCCCATTGCCCGAAGAACACCAATTTCATACTTGCGCTCTCTGATCGAGATCGAAGCAAGCAATAGTAAAATAATCGAGCCGAGAATGATGACAACGACCATAAATGTGATGGAAATGCTCTTTAATCCCTCAACAGGCCTTACTATTTTTTCATACGAGGCTGTGTCAGTATTCACATTGAAGAGATCAGAAAGCCCTTTCGCTCTAACCTCAGCTTCAAATGGCGCTAGCATTTCTGGGCTTTTAAGATAATAGGTTACATTTACATTAACTCCTGTTTCATCGGCCTTCCGTTGGGCAATTAATGTATTAAGTGTGGTCAGGACCTCGTTGCGCCTATTAAATCCTGCGGATTTAGGCATATTGTCATTTGCATATTCATCGGTCAAATCATTATAAACACCGACAACGGTTAATGGATACGTAACCTCTCGTTGTAAGCGAACAGTTCCCAGTCCACTTATGGACGCCGTGTATTCGATACCATCTACGGTTACTTTATCGCCTTCTTGAACATTGTCGGAATTCACATCGGAGGGGGCATCAACGCTCATATTAGCTGTAAAAGTGATTACATCGCCGAGGCTAATGTTGTTTAGATCACGAAGCTCGTCGCTAATCACACTTTCGCCGTCTGCTTCTGGCAATCTGCCGCTTTCAAGGCTTCGGAGTCCTTCGTTAAAGTCTTCCCAGCTATCACCCATTAGCTTGTAATTTCCGTTCATTCCAGGGTCTTTCATCATGCCGCCCTGACCGCCGATAGATGTGATGCCTGCCCCTGACGAAGATGTATCATTGTCATCTTGATCAATCGCCTGAATATCCGGGTTATTCGCTGAAATTGTACCTGTTGCAATACTTTGTTTGAGATATTCCGAATGAGCAAACTGCAAAAGCTGTTCCGAAGGAATCTCAGGCTTTTTGATCATCACTCTACCGTCTGTAGAGTTCTTTTGTGCCTCTTCCATGACCTTCTGCATATCGGGCGTGATATACACTTCCGAGGCAAAGCGCTCCTTGTAATCCTCAATTACTGCCGAAGAGGTATTGTTAATGATTAATGACACAACGGTAGTCAGTATGATGACGAAAATAATCGCGCCGATCATCAGGTTTCTACCTTTGTTTCGCACTAAATTTTTAAGTGCATTTTGTAAGATATACATGCTTAACAAACTCCTTTTGCACTTGTTATTTTTCAGGCTCCACATTTACAACTTCAAACTCATCAAAGAAATCATTCAACTCGTCGTCATCTGAAGCTTTAGATGGGAATAGCCGAGCCATATTACGATTGTCGGTTGGTTGATTAGCAGCAAGTCTGAAGTGAAGCATGCCGACAGTAAACAACACCGCTGTAAAGCCAAGAAAAGTAATGATATAGGTCAGAACTTGTGGGATAATCTCATGCCAGTAGTAATCGGTTGTTTGTTCCAATGTCGCGCCCTGTGTAACGGCATTGTCTAGCATTTCAAGCTGTGGAGGGATATACAGAATGAGCTGCCATATGCCCAGAGCAAGAATAATGCCGGATAGCATGAAGATAATGATGCTTGTAAGATTTTTTTTCACTATCATTTTTCCTCCTCATAGAATTCATATCGATATTTAAAAGGAAGAACCTTTAACCAACCTTAAATTAAAAAATGCAAGACAACAAAAAGCCCTCGGATCACGTTCCGAAGGCTGGACATCATGTATTATTCTCCTCTAACCTAATTCAAAAACAAAGGTCGTGCTATCTCCTTCAACGCTCGTGGCATAAATTTTCCCACCTGCATTTTCTATAATTGCTCTAGCGATGGATAGGCCAAGCCCATAACCTCCGTTATGGGCTCTTGAATCGTCTATACGATAAAAGCGATCAAATAGCTTCGGCAGATATTCTTTCGGAATGCCGTTTCCTGTATTTTTCACAGAAAAGAATACATGGTTACGGGATTTCTGCAGCGTAACATCAATATTGCCGTTTTCGTTCACATACTTTACAGCATTATCAAGCAGTATGATGACGACTTGCTTGATTTTATCGCTAACTCCGTTTGCTATAAGATCTGGCTCAATGTGCTGGGAGAGGGTTATCCCTTTTTCAAAAACAACAGCTTCCATCGCAAGTAACACATCGGTAACAACATTGCTGATATTGAAAGGGGTAAGCTCGTTGCTTACAGCTTCGCTGTCGGTTTTAGCCAGATACAATAGGTCGCTGACGAGCCTTCCCATTCGATCAGTCTCTGCGGTAATATAATGCAGCCATTTCTTCTGGCTTTCAATCGTTTCGGTTTTATTGGCGTATAAAGCCTCAGCATTGGCATGAATGACTGCGATCGGTGTCTTCAGTTCGTGCGAAGCGTCTGCGATAAACTGCTTTTGTTTCTCATAGGCAATTTCTACAGGTGTAATGGCACGCCGGGCAAAAAACAGGCTTATACCGAAAATCACAAATAGCATCACGATGGTGATGACGCCGAATGTGAGCAAAAGCTGCGAAAGTATGTTGTACGACTCCGTCACATCCATAAAATAAATCTGTTCAAGCGCGGCCGCTTGGGTAACACCGCTCTTTTCCTTGATAATAAGATTTGCATTCATGGAATTGATTTTAAAAAGCCAACGCTGGCCATCAATCGAGATTACAGCACTTTCTTTATTCGAAGAGGTGGCAAGCTTGGTTGCTTGTGCATAGGTTTCTTCTGATAAATCCAAATAGGAGTGAACATTTAGCAATGTGTTGTTCTTACCAACTAATACACTAAAAGTGGAAGCATAATCATTTGGTATTCTCCCGACAAATACCCTGCCGGTGTTATTGTTCTCATCTGATTTAATCAGCGAATTCATCTTAATCGGGGACATGGCGATATTGTTCAGCTTGATTTGGTTTTCATTCTGTATATTACTGTAGGTTATGATGTAAATGGAAGCGAAGGCAGAGATCATGACAACCGTAATGATTGTCATATTTAGGATCATAAATTTGTTCCGTAATCTCTTAAACATGCTTATCACCTTGTGATCTGAGAACATAGCCGACACCGCGCATCGTTTGGATCGAGGTCTCAGATTGAATATTACTTAATTTTTTTCGCAAAAATGAAATATAAACCTCCACGTTATTATCTTCAGCTTCACCGTCAAATCCCCACAGCTTTTCAATAATGGTGTTCTTGGATACAATCATGCCTCTCATGTGAATTAGCAGCTCTAACAGCTGGAATTCTTTCAATGTGAGCTTGTAGGATTTGCTACCGCAAATTAATTTGAGCGAATTGGGATTCATGTCAATGTCTCCGTAAGACAATGTACCATCCTGTAATAGCTCTCCCTTACGACGGCTAAGCGCACGGAGGCGGGCAAGCAGCTCCTCGGATTTAAATGGTTTGGCAATATAATCATCCGCCCCGCTATCTAACCCGTTTACGGTATCCTCCGTCTCACCCTTCGCCGTTAGAAGAACGACAGGAGCGGAAATGCCCTGTTTTCTGACTTCTTTAAGTATCGTTATACCGTCTATTTTAGGGAGCATAATATCTAGAATGATGAAGTCGTAAATCGCAGATATTGCACAATCTAACCCATATTCACCGTCATGAGCTAAATCGACGGTATAATGGTTCTTCTTAAGAACCTGTGCCACAGCTTCGGCCAGATGTATTTCATCTTCAACGATAAGTATTCTCACGCAGATACCTCCTTGTTCTTTTCTATCTTAACAACACAACCTTTAATTAACCTTAATTGCCTGGAATAGATTTTTACCAACAATTAATTTGAACAATAAAGAGTGGATAATTTCTTGAGACCACTGAAGAACTTGCGCTTTTTATATGATCGGTAAAATTCAATCCAAAAGAAGACATCTTTGCCTATATATTGGGTGAATGTCTTCTTGATTGCCGTCTTCTCGCCAGTCGTGATCACCGCTGCAGTTATGACGCGTTCCTCTGTCATGGCTCGATGCGTCTTGTATTCAAAGAAGGCAGAGTCTGCGGTGGCTACATACTTCCGATTTTTCTGCAAATAGATTCCTAGTAATAGAAAATGCCCGTATGCATTACATGCACTTAGATAAAATTTGATATGACTCTGAAGATTTAATCATCAACAACCTGGTTAACTGTTGATCGATTTACGAGATGTGACACATTCACTAAATCATGATAATTTGATGCGTCATCTCTTATTGTTTATTACAGTTAATCGTGCACAACATTCACTCGACCTGTAAGACCGGCAGCTTATTATGCATTATGTTCTTTGATTACATTGAGTTTATTGGAACGTGGGTACATGTCAGTCTCAAAATTGAATGAGAGCCCTACTTAAAAGAAATCATTCATGCCCTTCCCTCCAATAGTGAGGCGGTAATAAAAACGAAAAACACATCGTGTTCTTCATCTCAATTAAAGACAGTGTTTAGTTGCCTGCTCGAGATAGACGGTATACCAAATGCTAATTGCATTGATGTTAATGTTCAATGCACTTTCCCGCTGGAGCTGATCTTGCAGCGAACGTTCCCGCAGTTCGCCATGTTTACCGAAGACGAATCGCTCTGGCCAATGCGTATTACGTATCATGGATTTATTCAGGTATTCTTGATGCGCTAACCGAGTCAAATCTAATTATTGCAGATAGAATGATCCGTCCAAGCCTCTAGGGGAGTTCCTGCGAAGCTGTTATGAAGTGCCAACCACGGAAGCCCAGTACTGTCTCGTTTCCATGATAAACGAAAAGCTCGTACAGGCGGGATATTATGACTTCCCGGCACAGTACGAGCATCTACGTAAATTGCACAAATGCAATTGGACCGCCGTATACGGTGGTGTTAGAGATAGGATACTCAGTTAGTGTGTAGCCTCCTACTCGATTACGCAACTTTTAATTAATATTGTCTTTGACTATTGTTATATTTCACTATAAGGTTAAAGGTTACTTATTTTATTGATATAGTCTCAACCAGGTTACCTCTTCAATCTTCTATTGATCTTTCAAAAAGCTAGTAACCGCTTTTATAAGTGGCTCCATTTCTTGCGGATTTACCGATTTATTTTCAGACAAGCTCATAATCTGAACTAACACATTCTCATAGGCGAGCAAAGCGGTATCATACCTCTTTAAATAACCTATACTTGTCGTTGTATCTGTTTGTTGCGGCCAAAGTAACAAATCTTTACCTATATACTCATCGTTAAAGATAATATCTAGTAGTGTGTATCTAGAAGAATCGTCTGACTTATAAATTAACCTTTCTTGTGTAAGATTGCTATTCTGGTTTCCATCTACCGTTAAAATTTCACGTTTTCCAAATGAAAGTTCATTATCAATGGCGATCATACTTTTTTTATTACTCGTACTTTCAACCAATTGATACCCCGGGAGGTGCAGTGATTTATTCATTTTGGAAAACAAATCATTATATTCCTCATACGTAAAACTCTCAGCTGGGCTCTTTGTAGTTGATTCATGATTATTAGTACAAGCAGACAATACGAGCAACAGAATAATGACTAAGGAGTATAGTTGAAATTTCTTCATCTTAATGAGGTATCGCAGTCTCAGTATATACAATATTAGTCGTCTCCCCTGGAGCCCATCCAGATTCAGTAGTGTAATAGTTTCCGATATAGTTATTCGTGCCCTTTACGTATTTATCCCATGTAGCAGTCCCTGACTGATATCCGCCTATACGATATTTTTTAAACGAGGATTTAGTCCATGCTGGTACATTCATTGATTCATCTCCCGTCAAGATTAATATGAATATATTTCCATGTATAAATATATCATTAATCCTAATATTTACAATATATTATCACGCTGACTGAAACTGTCGTATTTGAGAGCGAGAACAAAGGTATTGCTGCAGATGAATCCCATAACATTCCAATCTTTGCAGGAATTCTGACCCTCAGTACCAATGTGCCGTGAAGAGCCACACGAGATGGTTAAGTCGATAATATGAGACAACAATACGTTGTCGCTTATGACGTGGACCATTTAGTACGTTAAATGAATCAAGCAATTACACAGCCGCTTAATAACATATATAAAAAAGCCGATAAACCGTTCAATAAAATGACAGGGTACCTATATGAGTTGTTGGATGTATCACGCGCTATTAAAAACGAAAATATGAAACTGAATTATTGTAAAAGTCCTTCATTCTCTTGTCTGTGACATAATCATCACCGGTTCCAGAAACGTTGCTTGGACATCGCAGCAATAAAAGCATCAGCAAATCCCGTTGGATCATGCTCAACAATGACACCCGGTTTACCTAAAATACCAAATGGCTGTAGCAAAGCTGCACCCTCACGTGTAGCACCAATAGGTTTATAATGATTGTACGCTTCCACGGCAAAAGTCTGCATTTTACGAACAATATATTCCGATTCAGACGTCCCTGCTACCACATATAACCCATCATACAATAGTGACGATCCTGTTAAAAAGCTGTCATCAACCTTCCATTCTGGGCCAGTACTACCTCTCACACTGCCTAACCTTTGATATACAATGACAGGCTGCAATCCGACATGTACAAATCTCTGAACCACATATTCCAGTTCTTCTCCATTAAAATCCCTTCCCAAAAGAATCCCCACACGCAGCGTATATGGAGTAAAAACGGTATTCATCATACTCAGTGCGGGCGAAGATTTGGTGACCTTCGATTCCTCGATATGAGGAACCTCTACCCCTAGCTCATTGGCCACCGCGGTTGCGAGCAACGTGCTAATATGCCCCAGCATATTCACCACCTGCTGTCTGACAGACACACGCTGAACCTTACCAAGCTCAAAGCTAAAGGCTTGAATGATGTGACTTTTCTCTACAGGTGTCATACTGTTCCAAAATAATCTTGCTTGGGAAAAATGATCATCAAAGCTTGGGGATGTCTTACGAATTTTCACGCCCTCAACGGTGGAAGGATACGTTACAAACCCACCCTGTGGACCAGGTACCGTATATGGCGTATTACCTGCCAAGGAATTTTGATGATAAGCAACCTGTCCTTTATTAATAACAATACGAGAGGCGCCATCACGTTGGTTATTGTGCACAGGACAAAGTGGACGATTGATCGGAAGCTCTTGATAATTGACACCTACACGTGCAAGCTGTGTATCTGTATAGGAAAAAAGTCGTCCCTGTAATAATGGATCATTGGAAAAATCGATGCCTCGCACAATATTCCCTGGATGTAATGCAATTTGCTCTGTTTCCGCAAAAGCGTTCGTTACATTATGATTTAACGTAATTTTACCGATTAGTCGTACAGGTACATCCTCTTCTGGCCAAAGTTTCGTCGGATCTAATATATCAAAATCGAACTTGAACTCATCCTCTTCCTCGATAACCTGAATACCAAGTTCAAACTCCGGATAATTCCCTGCCTCAATATTATTCCACAAATCTCGGCGATGGTAGTCCGGATCGATACCGCCTAATTTTTGCGCTTCATCCCAAATTAAGGAGTGTACGCCTAAAACCGGTTTCACCACAAATTTCACGAATCGGGATTTCATCTGCTGGTTAACAAACCTGAATGTATGTACTCCAAATCCCTCCATCATCCGAAAACTCCGTGGGATAGCACGATCAGACATAATCCACATCGCCATTGCAGCCGCTTCTTGGTTATTCGCAATAAAATCCCAGAACGTATCATGAGCAGTTTGCCCTTGTGGAAAATCTTTATCTGGTTCTGGCTTCAACGCATGTATTAAATCGGGAAATTTAATCGCATCTTGGATGAAAAAGATCGGAATGTTGACCCCAACCAAATCATAATTCCCATCCTCTGTATAGAATTTGATCGCAAAGCCACGAACATCACGGTTCGTTTCATTGGCTCCTTTAGAGCCTGCTACTTCAGAAAAACGAATAAACAATGGAGTTTCCACTGCTGGATCCTGTAAAAACTTTGCCATCGTTAAGCCGGAAAGCGATTGATACAGCTTAAATACTCCATGCGCCCCGCAACCTCTAGCATGCACAACCCGTTCGGGAATCCGTTCCCGATCAAAATGCGCGAGCTTCTCCCGCATTAAGAAATCTTCGATTAAGGTAGGACCACGCACACCTGCCTTTAAGGAATTATCCGCATTCGCAATCGTAACCCCTTCCCCCGAGGTCATTGGTTGATCCATGTTATCCCTGATAAATGGCTTCATCTGTTCTAGTTTTGCATTATCCTCTGGATTTTGACCCTTTTTCACGTAATCACCTCTTTTTTTATATGTATGGGGTATTTTGATGAAAAATGATTGACAAGAAAATGTACCCTATTAAATTTGATAAGTAGATGAGAATATCTTTATTACGGTTCAAGATCAGCTCCCTTCCTTGGAGTATATCCCTCTAGTCATAATTGCGTCTCAGATCAGCATAAAAATAGGATATTGGCGTTGGACTTGTGAACTTAGGAGGGGCTTTATGAAGGAGAACGACAGAGGGTCTGAACAAGATAGAGACAATCAACCAAGGCTTGATACGCATTCAAGTAATCGGATGACAAATCATAAGGACAATGGCTCGTCACCGTGGTCATCGGATAGACCTGCAGCCTATCATTCTCAGACGGTGGGTGACAGAGGTCCGGTATTGGAGCAGGACAGCCTTTTGCATGAAACGCTTCAAACATTTATCCATGAAAAAATCGTGGAAAGACCAGTGCACGTAAAAGGGTTCGGCGCGTTTGGAACATTTCAAACTTTGCATTCCATGACGCCTTACACAAAGCTTTCTTTTTTGCAGCATCCAGGGCAACAGGTCCCCGTTGCGGTAAGATTCTCACTTGCTGTCAGCAACCGAGGGACACCGGATACGTCCCGCAATGTGAGAGGTTTTGCCACGAAGTTCTATACGGAGAATGGCATATTTGACCTAATATGCAATCATATCCCCGTATTTTCCGTTCGTGATGCAATCCGCTTTCCTGAATCCATCAAGGCCTTCCTTCCCTCTCCTGTCAATAATCTATTGGACCCAGAACGCTTTTGGAGCTTTGTTGCAAGAGCCCCCGAATCCACACACTTTGTGGTCAGGCTTTACTCGGATGAAGGCACAGTTAAAAGTCTCCGCCACATTCCAGGGCACAGCGTTAATACGTATGTATGGAGAAATGCCCAGGGTGTTCGCCGCTATGTGAAATACCATTGGATGCCAGAGGCAGGACTGCAATATATTGATCGACACGAGTCTGCGCGGCTATCATGTGAGAATCCCGATTATGCAGGAAAAGATTTGTATGATACCCTTGCTGCAGGAAATACAGTAGGATATGGGCTTTATGTGCAGTTGATGAATCCTGAGGATGAACAGAAGCTTCCTTTCGATCCGCTTGATGACACTAAGATATGGGATGCAAGGCAATACCCGATGCAGCCTGTAGGAAGAATGGTGCTGAATCGCAATCCTGATCATTATATGGAGCAGGTAGAGAAGATTGCCTTCTCCCCTTCTAACTTATTGGAGGGCGCTGAATTATCAGACGATAAGATGCTCCAGGGGCGGGCTAATGTTTACTGGGATTCCCAGCGTCGGCGCATTGGGCCGGATTTTCGGAAGGTGCCGATCAATCAGCAACAGGATTGGACACCCGCTTCGCTTGTTACCAGTGGCAATGGAAGATTTGTGGAGGGACATCTTGAGCGTACGGATTTGTCTAAACCGGACGATTTTTCACAAGCCGGCCAGTTCTACCGCTCGCTGTCTCCTATCCAGCAAGAACATCTGGTAGATAACCTTGCTGTCGATCTTGCAGGAATTTCAGATGAAACGAGAGCGATCGTGCTGCGTTATCTTTACAATGCTTCGCCTGATCTAGGTGAGCGAACAGCACGACAAATTGGGAAGCACTCCTAAGTCTAATTACGTTCCCAAGATCATAACTTGGCATAAAAGGGATAAGGAGAGCCGGATCCATTGAATGGGTTCCAACTCTCCTTTCTTGTGATTAATTTTGTATTTACCATGACTGTGGATATTCCATTGGACTAACGTTCCTGGTTAGCTTAATCTGATGATCTGACCGTTATAATCCTAGCGCTATTTGGATGCAAACCTTTTAGCGAACATTACACACAATACGACACCAATGTTTACAACAAAGATGGGCCATCCAACTGACTCATGTAGAATAAGAGCTGAGAATAACAAGCCAAAGAATGGCTGGGGAAGTTGCAACTGTCCAACTCCTGCTATTCCCCCCCTTGCGTAAGGCCACGATACCAAAATACGAAGCCAATATACATACTAAAAAGCGAAATGTAAGCAAGACTTATGAACGAAGAAACGTGGATATCTCCCCAAGAGTGGGGCATGTAAAGAAATGAGAGTAACAACATTACAGGGAGCGATATGATCAACGCCCATGAGATAATTACTCTTCCAGAGATCAATACAAGGGAACTGATTTATCGATTAGCGAATCGTGGAGTTGATGTCTTCTCGACAGATGCACAATTCCTCCCCCATTTCCTTAAAAAACCTTCTGCGTCTCAGCATAATGCGTACTGAAGAGCATAATATTGAAGAAGGCATTAGCATCATAGCCGAAGAATTAGAACATGCTAAACAACAAGCAAATAGTGCCCCTACACCATTAAGTTGGATTTAAGCATTTTTGAATTGCACGTTTCAAGCTGCCAAACACACTATCAGAGCAATAAAAACAGCGGGAAAACAATCGATCCATATTTGGTTGTACTCGCATCCATCGTGTGGTTGTACTCGCATCCATCGTTACGTCTCCTCTCTATTGTTGCAGAATGAAACGAAAATTCCTTATAGAGATGGTAACGTTATGTTATGCAGAGTTATCACTCTTTTTTTTATTTCGATCCTTCCATAGTTTTACGATCAACAGAAATAGCGGAAGAATCACTCCCACACATGAAATGGATACGATCCAATCCGCAGAATTGAATTTAGCCTCATATACTGAATTTGGAAAAATGTCTACAGAAAGGATAACGAGGATGAATCCCATAGGCATCAGCACAGAACGTTCACTTTTCAATCTAGCGATATGTACAAGTCCAGATACTGAAGCGAAGAAATATAACGACAATTTCACAAAAGTGGTAATTAACCACATGATGGCCACCATTGCTTCTACCCGTTCAAGAAATCTCCCAACGCTAATTTTTCGAGCAAGATAGTACACTGGGAACTGTTTTAGAGAAGCTATGTTAGATCCTAGAACCAGTATCGTTAAGGTGATAACGATGACAGAGATCCCCCCACCAATGAGCACAGCTTTATAAAACCCTATGCTCCCCGATGTAGGATGCTTTAACGTTTTAGGAATAACTACTAGAAAGACTACCAACGGCATAAAAGAGAAACTCATTACCATTAGTATCGAATAGATCAAATTATTCGTCTCGAGTACCAAGAAAGGCTGAGCTTTATAAAAATCAATCTGAGGTGACAAAAACATAACGATCATAAGAAAGAACAAAATAAACAACGGAAATAGCAACTCCACCATGCGTGCAAATGTATTAAAGCCGCTTCGGATTGCGGTAATGACAAGGATAGCAAACAAAAAATTGAGAAATGAAATGGGTGTTTCCGGCATAATTACCGTAGTAATAAAATTCCCCACATCGTACAACACCATGGCTGACTCAAGAAAGAAAAAGACAACAATAAGAAGTGATACCATTCTACCTATCCAATTTCCTAATATCGATTCGCATAACTCAAATATGGTAGCTCCTGGTGCAGCCGAGTTTATTCGATTATACAGTAGCACTAGTAGTAACCCGGGTCCAATGGCAATCAGTGGCGCAAGCCATGCATCCTGCTTTAAATTGGCAGCTAAAGCCGCCGGCATGATCAAAATAGATGTACCTACAGTATACAAAGTAACTAAAATTTGGAATTGGCGTACACTGATTTGGGTAGGTTGTAGCATTCGGAAATTCACTCCATTTCTTGGATATCATGTTATTGGAGCATGCGTATAATATCACTGAGTGGTTTGAACAACCAGCTAATCATATATAACGGGGTAGAAGTATAAAGCTTAAAAATCTTTGCTAGTCCCAACACAATAGCTATGGTCAGTAGTATCAAAAACATTGCGATATCTTTTTTATTCCTTTGTTTTCTTAGAGTGGGCATATCTATCCAATATAGAATAACCGCCACGACTAAAATGCCAATCACTTTGCTCGTCATCGTGTACGCCTCATTCTTTTATTTTTTGAAGGAATGATCCATCCGTTTTACCGGTATTACGCAACTTTACCGAAGCTTTGACCGTTACGGGGATCGAACCCAATCTTTCCCCCCAATTGTCCTTGTATTTCTCCCAAGTATTTGGGCTGGCTCGGTTAATGTACATTCCAAATCCGACAAAATCGGTGTTTAATTGGATAACTTTTTGAAGTGTCTTCTCTACTTTATCTTCGATAGCCTCAGCAGTGAGAGTCTGCAATTGGTTTATCGTCCTTAGGTTGGTTAAATCAACACGACGGCACTGAACTTCACCAACATTTCCTTCTGCTTCAACTTTAATGTTTAATTGAAGAGACTGATCCTTATGATTTACTTGAACATGACTTTTTGTTCGAATAAGCTCAATTGACAGCTCACCATCTTCCTCAGGGCATGGAACTGCTATAACCGTAGCTCTTGATCTTCCTGTTAAGTAGTTATAACCTTTACTCTCATCATCATTTAGCCATCCAACCATCTTGTCTCCATGAAAAACGGCTATCCCCTCATATTTCAACTTTGTATAGGGATCCGTGGTTTCTAAATTCTCCTTCTTTCCCGCTAATTCCTTATCTCCGATAAACATAATACCAGTAATTGCAGGGGACTTCCCTTCTGTAACTAGATCCGATACCAAATCATCAATTGTATACGTTTCCGTTGCTGCATAAGAACGACTTGACATCTCAAGTGACGTGAAGAGCTTTTCAGCAGGAATTTTTTCGATTGTTGACAGCCCGCTCAGTATTTCCTTCGCCGTACTGTTTCTGGCAATGGCAATATAATAATCCACACGTAATTCATGATCACGGAATAGAAATTCAGCTGCGTTTGCAATGCCATCTGTTTTAGCGGTCTCTTCTCCAATAACGAATAATCTTAAATGCGAAAAATAAATTTTTCGAGCTGCTACCTTAGTCATTTTTCGTACAGCTTCGAATACAGTCTCACCGGTTTCAGAATACACCGTTACCGGGGGATAGCCACCTCCTTTTTTCTCAGTAATTTCACTGGGATCAACGACTTGTACCGAAACAAGGTACCCTCCATCAACCTTATCAACCCCCATTCCCGCGGCGATAAGTAAATCGTTCATTTCCCTCCTGTTCCAACAGCCGGTCAAGACAAGAAGCACACAAATGGACATGAGGATACTCTGGATACTTTTAGCCACCAACCTGTCTCCTTATCTCCTTTTAAATTTTTTGCCAATTGATTCAGATTGCATCCTAAGTCCGACCTTAGGTAATCGAAATAAACTATCTTTCTGATCTTCTAAGTTGAAGGGGGCGAAAGGCGACATATACGGCATACCGAACGATTTAAGACTACACAAATGGATGAGAATCAATCCAATTCCGATAAAGATCCCGTATAGACCTACAGCTGCGGCAAGTGCCATTAAAGGGAACCTTAGTATTCTTACTGCGATGCCAAAACTATAGGATGGCAATGCAAAAGAAGAAATAGCTGTAATTGCCACAACGATGACCATGCCTGGGGATATAAGTCCAGCTTCCACTGCCGCTTGTCCAATAACAAGTGCACCGACAATTGAAACCGTCTGTCCAATTGCTCTAGGCATTCGCACTCCTGCTTCCCTCAAGATCTCAAATGTCGTTTCCATAATCAGCGCTTCAATAAAAGCTGGGAAGGGAACTCCTTCTCTACCCGCTGCTATGCTGAAGATTAACGGTGCAGGAAGCATTTCTTGATGAAAGGTAGTGATTGCGATATAAATCGATGGCCCAGTTAAAGCTATAGTAAAGCACAGAGCTCGGAGCAATCGAAGCAAGCCGAAGTCAGCGCGTTGGTAGTAGTCCTCCGCTGCCTGAAAATAATGAATAAACAGTGCTGGAGCTAGCAATACAAACGGAGTACCATCAACCAGAATTGCCACCCGCCCTTCCATAAGTCCAGCGGCAATGACATCTGGCCTCTCGGTATTGTACATCGTCGGAAAAGGAGTAAGGGTTCTGTCCTCGATCAACTCCTCTATATTACCGCTCTCCAAAATACCGTTAATTTGGATATCATCCAATCTTCGGTTAACTTCATCTACAACCTGCTCTTCAGCGATCCCATTAATATACATAATGGATACGTTGGTCTGCGAAACTGTTCCTATAGTCTTGGTAAGCAGCCACAAATTTGGGTTTTTAATCTTTCGCCTAATAAGCGCTGTATTGGTTCTTAAATTTTCTGTAAATGCATCACGAGGTCCGCGTACAACGGCTTGATCTTCCGGTGCCTCTACACCTCGCCCTTCCCAACCAACAGTCCCAGCAGCAATTCCAAGGTTGCAATGATCGATAAGTATGACCGTATCTCCCTTTAAGAGTGAAGACAGAAGATCCTTAAACGAAGTCAGTTCATTAATTTCTGCAATAGAAACTGCTTGATTTTTTATTGTCATGTAGAGACCTTTAGCATCATAGTCCACTTGATTATTATCGATTAAATCCGTACTTGTCAGTGTGCGAATAATAAAGTCTTGTATCATCGTCGTATCTGCTAATCCATCGATAAACAGAACCGCTGCACACTGCTCAGACCCTTGTGCTCCCAAAATAAATTTTCTCGTAATGAGATCCGTGCTATTTCCTAAAGAATCCATAACAAATTTCAGGTTTTCTCCAAGATCTTGTGAGAATAATTCACTTTGATTCGAGGAACCGGAATGAT
Organism: Paenibacillus sp. 1001270B_150601_E10; assembly: GCF_015558675.1. GTDB lineage: Bacteria > Bacillota > Bacilli > Paenibacillales > Paenibacillaceae > Paenibacillus_B. The sequence goes on from NZ_JADMOL010000006.1 coordinate 17,511, forward strand.
CTGAGTTGCTGATAGCCTTATTTTCTGTCTTCTGTTTCCTAAATCTACTTGTGAATCGTATCAAGAATATCTCTCCTGTTTTTTTACTTTTCAGTATTCCCTTTACAATTAAAACTATGTGAGGCTACTGCAATGTCTAATAAGTACATAATAAAAGGAGCTACTCATCGGTAGCTCCTTTTATTAACTCACTTTTTTTGAATTGATCAAGATTTCCCCATTGCTTACGAAGGTGATGCATACAATGAATCCAGTAGTTGGCGTGGATATTACCAAGAGAGAAAGTCAAGCTCAGGCGTCCATAAGCTCATCTATATTAACTGTAGACTCGACTTGATGATGACACCAAGATATGGGATGCAAGGCAATTCCCGATGCAGCCTGTAGGTAATTAACTGTTTTCTCCTATGATTATTAACTAGTTAAGTAAGAAGCATCTGCCCATAGTTATTTAAATACTCCTTAAACCGCTTATAAACCTCCTGAGCTGTTTTTACTCGTGGAGGAATGTCTTGTACTAGGAACTTAAAATAATTCATGCCCGCTACCGTAATCTCATATAATCAACGTCCTCCTCCACTCGTTCTACTCCTATATACTAATTCGCTATTCTTCCAAGCAAGCTGATATTAAAGAAATAATCCAATGCAAAATAGGATACAACGAGTAGGAGACATGTTCCAATGACTGTGAAAATCGGTCCTATCAAATACAACCACTTATTTTTTTGCATAATACCAACAATTAGGAGCGTTGTTACGCCAATAACACCTCCTAATATGATGCAAAACCAAACACATATTGCGACCATCCAGCCTATAAAAACGGCCCACCCTGCAGATCCATCCATTTCTAACACCTCTTAGTTTAACTAACAGGTCTGGTTGATCGTCTTTACGTATATTGATTTATCATGATTGAAAATTCATGAATATGTCCCTCGAATATCTCTCTTTAATTTCCGTGTAGATGCCTTTTTTAACTGTGCTTCCTGTAAAATCTTCTGGATCAGTTCCATCGAGATTGAATTTACCAGCCTTCATACGCCATTCGCTCTCTACCTTTAAACGTTTGATATTCACCAATAGGTTCAATGACTGTAAGATCAGAAGCATCCTCTTCTGGCCCTTTCAATACCTTCACTACCTTTTTCCTGACGTCATGACTGATTGGAACCTTAAAGTTAAGTTTGTTTCATTTGCCCTAGATCCGTTCTATAATCCCCTCTATTTCTACCAAGCTGACGGTCAATGTCGGAATAGATCCGATAATGCGCCAACCCGTAAACGATCCCCCAGTATGACGAGCAAGCAAAATACGACTGTGCTGTTCCATATCGTCATTCGTACTAGCGTGCGTTTAATCATACCGGGGGTCTGCTCTCCTTTTATTTAGCGGATTTGATGTATTGATTCACTTGCTGCTCCAATATCGGAAATGGCATATTACCGTTTTGGAGAAGAACGGAATGAAATGCCTTGATATCGAAGCGATCCCCGAGTTCGCTTACCGCCTTCTCTCGAAGGGATTGGAATTGCTCCGATCCGATCGCGTAGTTTCCTTTTTGTCCTGGATAGGCAATGACACTGTCGATAAAAGCATCGCTCCCCGTTCCGATGATACTCACCAGATACTCATTAGCTTGTTCTCTTGTCCACTTCAGCCCATGGATACCCGTATCTAACACTGTACCTATGCAAAGGTCCGCCAAACGGATTAGTACCGTGTTCTGATCAAGCAAGCCCTTCTCCGCGGATAAGCTTTCCATATAGACCGCCCATCCCTCTACGTATCCATGCGTCATCGTTATTTTGCGGATTAATGGAATGGTTGGTTGATCATATTGAATCGAAAATTGAAAGTGATGTCCCGGAATCCCCTCATGCAACGCAAGCATTTTAACCAGTTCTTCGGGGGTAGGGTATTCGAGCGGAATGACAAATCTCCCGCTCCTATCACCATCTATAGATAAGGGTAAATACATTCCACCTGCCGTTGCCATAAGAGCCGAATACGGCCGCACGTCCACGGGATGGTCCTGGATAAGCTCCTGTTCAAACCAATCAGACAAGTAGGGCGTGGCATCCGACAGACTGCTATTTATTGCTTGCAGCAATTCATCTCCGGTTAGGAATCTGGTTGCAGATGTAGTCTGTGCTTGACCCGAAGCCCCGCTTCTTAGCTCCTTCACGATCTCTTCTGCCTTGCGTTTAGCGATCTCGTGCATTTCTTGAGGACTGAGATCCGTACCCGTAGTAAGTTTGAGCCTAGCAGAATAATACTCACTGCCGCCCGGCTGACTCCAGATTCCTTGGCTCACAGGTGCTTGCTGCATAAGATCGTTCTTGATCACATCGGCAAGTTTGCCGTAAGAAGCCAGAACATGATCGGTTAGGGTTTGCGCTAATGCTTTTTTCAGCTTCTCCTCTTCGGAGGAATCAAGTTTTAACTCGGTTAATTTCTCTGTATATAAACTGTACAAAATCGTTTCTTCCGGTTTCGTATTCCGCAAATTGCTGTAACTCGTTAGCATTTCCTTAAGAAATTCAGAAGCAGGGACAATACCTTTCTCCCGTCTGTCTTGAATTCTATCTATGACATGCGCGACTTTATCCGAAAACCCGTTCAGCGCAACGATATAATTCTTTGCATCTGTTTGATTGCGAATCGGATAGTTGTTCGCGAAAAACGCCGGAAAAGTGGATAGGGAAAGGTAATCATTCGTGTCCAGATCCGAATATTTATATACTTGCTGCTCCGCGCTTAGGTTCCATTTGAGGATATCGTAGGTGAGTTTGTCTTCCGGGGAAAGTTTGGCAGCATCATAGTCATTCAATTTTTTAAGATAACCATTTCTCCTATCGTTTAATTGTTCGTAATCGACATCCGACAGGTCCGTAAGCTTAGTGGGTTCCCATCGAATTCCCTCCACATTTTCCAAGCCAAAATAAAGCTGTTTCTCAGGGTCATCCTTAAGCGTATCAAACGCCATCTTCTGAATCAATGCGTCAAAACTCTCTGATTGATGTTGGGTCTGCCATAACAAAGCGCCTGCCATCAGCAATACGAGAAGTCCCACAACCAATAAGAAGGCCAGACGATTTTTCTTAGATACCTGTGGTAAAAGGTTCATAGCTTATATCCCCTTTATTTGTGATTTAGCCAAACCACTTACGATTTGTTTCCGAAGATAATGGACATAGAACTCCACGATGCCAATACCCGGTTCCGAATCGAGTCCCTAAATTCGTTAATAGATTGCTCGATATGTTTCGGTTTATGAACACCGTTCTCGATTGACTTTTAATACGTTTTAACTTGTAATACGTTTCAAACGTAAGTAATGAACCTAAACTAAGACCATATATCGCATAATCATCGTTCAAAACGACCGTCTTTCTCATCTATACTCACCTTGATGTAACATCTTTGTGTTATCAAAACGCTTATTTTTAACAATGCAAATCGGAAATATCCTAATATTCTTGTCAAAAACGGTAATATCACTAGGTTCTTGTCATTCGATATCTAAATCGGCATACCAGCAGCGGCCAGCTGTGCGGCGAAGTTTTACTAACATGTGGGGTGTTTCTGGCCGATAAAAAACAAAATAGCCCTTAAGTTGATGAAATGATGTGGGCCATCTGACGCTTACTATGAAGTTACTTATTGTCTTTCAACAATCCTAAAACGAAAGAGAGGGATTGACCCCTCTCTTTTTGATGCGCTTTAACCTTATAATACTATTTGATAAGACGAGCATTTACCCAATCGGCATGGTCACTGTTAATACCATCCCCACCATCAGTTACAATAAGTTTTAGCTCATTCTTTCCAGAAAGATTAACGTTTACCTCTTTTGGCTCTACATCATTATGCATAACACCACTAGAGAATACAACTTGATTGTCTACAACAACTTGGAACTCCACAGAACCTATAGTACCTACCTCATTATCTACCCCAACTAGCGCGGCAAATGATGTGTATTGCCCATTAAGTTGGTAGACAATTTCACTGTTAGCATGTGTGCCCAAACCTTTGGTATAGGTCTTGTTATTTAATGTAAGTGTATTTCCTTCTACACTAAGATCTTTATGGATTGTTCCCCAACCTGTTGTGGCAGACAACCAATCTATATCGCTGAGATACGTTGTAACAGGTTGTGGTGCTTCAAAGATATTAATCTCACTTGCAGACGCATAACCATTTGTTCCACCACCTTGAGGTACTTCAAGTCGAACATATTTAGCAAGAGTAGGTGTGAACGTTACGGTCTTTTCTGTGTTGTCCTTTACCCAAGTGCCTGTTGCAATCTCAGTGAATGTAACCCCATCAAGACTAGTTAGGATTTTATAATTTGTAATAATACCATTATCTCCACCAGTTTGTCGTGGTAGATAGGTTAGTTTGGAGAATGTAGATGGATTTGCGTATTTTGCTGTAATATTATATGGGAACTGATTTTGCTTATTCCATTCACTGTGCCAGATACTATTTGTATTCCCATCAAACGCATTTACTGCGGCATCATAAGCGCTTGAAGTCTCTTGGCTATTTGCTGTTACCCCAATGATACCTTTTACCTTATCCATTCCATCAGTCGGTTTAATGATGTTATAATCTGACCCATACCAAATTGGCGCAGTTAGAAGAGGTATATTCAATGAATTAATCTTGTTTCGTGTTTCAGTTGTTGCAGACAAACCCCATTTATCAAAGAAAGGCGTCAAGTCATATTGAGCTACTTTTGAAGTGTTTAGAATAAATGCCTGTTTTTTCTGATCATCCGTAGTTGGCAGATCATTATTTGCCATCTCACGATATAATCGATGTAACTCTGGGTAGAAGTTATCCCCAAAAGCAAGATTAAGTTGCCACAACATTTCTAATTTTGAATTAGAGTCTGAAAAATTCTTGGTTGGCTGATCTACAAACGTAAAAGCAGCTAAGTACTCGCCTTGTGATCTTGCAGGCTCAGTAGGTTTAAGAACCTTCTTAGCAGCTAGAGAATATAGATTTACTGTCACCTCAGTCATCTCACTCCAAGTCCAAGGCCCTTGTTGTCTCAAATGACCTGCCTCATGATACTGCCCCCAACCCATTCTTGTAAGATCTAAAGCATCGGCATTTGCTCCAGTACTTGTAGGCATAATTGCCCCATCCCAACTTGCATATGCATACGCTCCGCCTGTGTATGTTGGTTGTTCAATAAAGCCAATCAAATGCTTATCTAACCGATGCCTAGGATCAGGATCAGAATTTGATAGTCCAGAAATTTCATCCTGTGCTCCAATAAACGTATCATAAGTCTGTAATACAGGAACGGGGTCTTGATTCAAGATATGATTTTGAGCAGAAGCATATGTGAAGACTAAGAGTGCTTTTTCTGATTGAAGAACAACAGAAGGTGCATTAGGATAAGCAGTCATCATTGCCTGCCAATCCGCTTTTGTATTTTTGCCTAATACAAAGAATGGAACAGGACTTCCCCCACTCACTACATTTACATTAATACTACCTTCATTGTTGCTGTTATCAAAAGACAACAAACCGCCATTGGGTGAGGAAATTGTGTTTATACCTGGTTGTAATGGATAACTAATCGCCCACTCGTTATCATGACGATGTGTTCCAATAATCGCTGAAATTGGTTTGTCACCTGAGACATCAATCACAATTTGTTCATTAGCTGCTGCATATAGACCTGTTGGCTGATATATTTTTCGAGCATCTGCATATCCCGCAGCTCTACGCTCTCGCGCACCTTCCGCCCATATATTACCAAGGGCTTTTACTTCAAAATTTCGCTGAACAACAAGATTTCTTTGCTGTGTAGTGGTGGCCGCCTCTGAATCTTGGGCTAATACCCCAGATGGTGAGACAGTTACAACAACTGCAGTTACTAACATTAGAGATAAAACCTGAAGTGACTTCTTAAGTAGGTTTCTCATCAAATCCTCCTAAAATAAATTGAATTTATGCATAGCAAGCATTTAAATGCTTGCATATCCATCTGGTATGTATGAAAAAAATTCTTACAAATATGACACGGCACCACTCCATTATTTACCATTAGCAAAATTACACCGTTTATCTCTATTGCATCAATACCATCTTTATTCTTCTTTAGATAATAAAAACTCACAATGTAAGTTGTGGGTTTCTTTCAGAGGTATTCAAGGAGAAACCGCTTGAAGTGTAGTGGTCCTTTATTTTATCTTTAAGTACTTTAATTTCTTTGGACAGTTTTATTCTGGAGGATTGACTCTAAAACCGAACGTTCTCCCGCTACTGCCATCACCTACAAAAATAGGCCAACCAGAAATTCCGGTTGACCTAATAATATGAAAAAGCCGTAATTTATGCGGCATGTAATGTCTCGTTGTTCTTGTCAACTGACATCTTGTGTTGTCGATTGTCAACAATGCATACCGATTAACCCAATATTCTACTTATAATGAACTCAACTAGTTCTAAAGCGGTTGTCTTCTTAACGGCAACCGCTTCTCTTATCTGTCGCAAATGCATTGCGGCAGAAATTGTATGATACATTTCAATCGTCAACTATTCAGCTCGGTATAACTGACCACAGGCCGCATTAATGTCCGATCCGAATTGAGTACGAACCGTAACGTTCACACCATATCTTTTTAACGTCTGAACGAACATCTTGATCCTTTCAGGGTCAGATGACAAGTAGCTTTGAGGCGTTACTTCTGTCGCATTGTAGGGAATGAGGTTCACGTGGTAGAGATGTTCCCAAGCTCCTCTTCCCCTCAACAACGCGGCAACCGCTTTCGCATGCTCCACCGAGTCGTTGAACCCTCGAAGCAGAATATACGCGATATATACCTTTCTTCCCGAATGTCGAATATGGCTATCCAATGCATTCAGCACGTCGTGGAGCGGGAACCGCTTATTGATCGGCATCAGTTCGCTCCGTTGATCGTCGAACGGCGAATGCATCGAGAAGGTTAGATTGACCTGTGGAAACTCACGCGTCAACCTATCGATTCCTGGCAGCAGGCCGATGGTGGAAATCGTAATTCTTCGATGTCCTAACCCGAAGAGATGCGGGTTGGTCAAGATTGCCAGCGCATCGAAAAGGTGCGGATTAGCAAGCGCCTCTCCCATCCCCATAAAGGACACGCTGTCCAAGGCATGGCCGTTCAAGTGAAAGTGAAGCAATTGGTCGGTAATTTCGTCGGCGGTCAGATTTCGTTTCAGACCAATGGTACCTGTAGCGCAAAAACGGCACCCGAACCCGCAACCACACTGCGTAGAAATACAATACGATTTCCATCCCTGTTTATAGGACAGTCTTACGGTCTCTACGCGTTCATCACCAGCGATGGCAAACAGTATCTTGCTGACCTGCTGAGATGTGAGTTCCTTTACTGGAATAACGCTGGAGACGTCTGAACCAAGTGTACGGGCTAACTCTTTTCGTAAAAATTTCGGCAGTATGGTGATCCGTTCATATTCAGCAATTTTTTGTTTGAAAATAGCGTCTATAATTTGCCCATACCGGTACGCGGGCTGCTTGAAGTCGGACAGGATTTGCCCAATCCTTTCATATTTGGAGGTTGGTTTCATATTTTCTCCTTACCGCCGGAGAAAATGCATAAAAGCAAACGTCATTCGGTGCTATTATGCGTCATTCACCAACTACGCAGGAAAAAACACGATGCGTTTTGGACAACATCGCTACGTGCATCTGTCGATAGATTGGTATACCTCCGGCAACTGTTTTATTTTTTTGTGAACCGGGACAATCGATAGGAACCGGTTCACATAATCATCTACAACCTCAACCTCAATGTTCATCGTTTTCATCCTCCTAGAGTGTGTTAAACGTTCAGTTCCACAATTTTATTTGCGATATGTTTGCAAAACTCGCTGTCGTGTTCCACAAAAAGAATCGTTGGCGAATGCTCCAGCAGCAGTTCTTCAATTTGCATCCTGGAAATGACGTCGATAAAATTAAGCGGTTCGTCCCAAACATGCAAATGAGCGCGTTCGCAGAGGCTTTTCGCAATCAGAACCTTCTTCTTCTGACCGCCGCTATAAGAAGCGATGTCCTTTTCGAATTGCAAGCGCGAAAAATCGAGTTTTCTTAAAATCGCTTTGAATAAGCTTTCGTCAATATCGCTAGATCTGGCGAATTCCGACAAATTGCCCTGCAACTGCGAGGTATCTTGTGAAACGTAGGAAATTTTCAACTGACTCCCTTTTCGAAACGCACCGGAATAAGAAATCTCCTCGCCGCAAATCAGTTTGAGTAAACTGGATTTACCTGAGCCGTTCGGACCAGAGAGTACAATGCGATCTCCTTGCTCAATAGTAAAGCTGATGCCGCCGCAAACGTTCTTTTCACCATAATGAATCGAAACACGGTCGAGCTCAACCAATTGATGTTTATGATAAGTCATCTGCGATATTTTCAGACTTTCCGAGCTATCGACGTTTCTTAGAAGCTGGGATCTTTCCTCAATCGCGGAGTGCTGTCTTTGCTCGATCGATTTGGATCGCTTCATCATTTTGGCTGCCTTGTGGCCGATATATCCTTTGTCAACCTTGGAGCCGGAGTTGCGGGTGCCGTTTTTTGTTTTTTCTACTTCGTGCGACCAATTGCTCGTTCGCTTGGCTCCTTCGGACAACCTTTTAATGTCCTTCTTTAGCTTTTCGTTCTCAGCCAGCTCGAAATTGTCCTGTCTTTGTTTATTCTCCCACCAATCTGAAAATGTTCCGTTCTGGATTTCGATATTGGTCTTATTGATCGAAATAATGTGATCCACACAGTTGTCGAGAAACGCTCGATCGTGTGACACCAATATAAACCCGTTCTTGTCGTTCAAATAATCACTTACCAGCTTCCGAGCATGCAGATCCAGATGATTTGTCGGCTCGTCGATAAGCAAAAAGCTGTTTTCCTTCAAAAACAAGACTGCCAGCATGACCTTCGTCTGTTCGCCGTTGGACAACGAGTCAAACGGTCGATACAACACATCCTCAGACAACTTTAGCAGTGAAAACTCGCGCATGAGCTGCCAGTGCTCATAGTCCGGATAGATATCGGCGACCACATCGAATGTATAATTTTCCTTGTGTTCGACGTGGAACGGGAAATACTCGAAACTGACGTTAGAGGAAATCGTTCCGCTGTACTCAAACTTGCCGAGCAGCAGATTGAGAAACGTAGTCTTACCCCGGCCGTTCCTCCCTGTAAAGCCCAATTTCCAGTTGGTATCGATTTGTAAACTTACATGCTCAAAAATGTTTTCGTAGCTGCCGTCATAGGCAAATGTCAGATTCGTTACCTTGATCAATGACATTCCAGAAACCTCCTTGGTTCACAAATAAAAAAGAGCTGCAAGAAAGTTGACCTTTCTTACAGCTCAAAAAAATAAAACAAATCCAACCCTAGGCAGAGTCAGATAAGAATATATATTTTGAGTGAAAAGAATAAGGTAACTTTCTTGCTAATCAAGAATAAAACATAACAAATAAAACTTGTTTTATTCTTCAACTGGTAGCAAGAAATTTTACATTACCCTCTTCACTCCTATCGTAAGTGTTAGCGAAATAATAACATACCCGATATTTCATTGCAACTAACTTCGATTAAGACACCTTAGATTTTAAACCTTCGTCTTTGCTCGATAAGCCAGCGTCTTCTCTCGGCTTCTTCGTTAAACTATATAGAGCGAAATCAAAAATTACCCGATTAAGGTGCCTTTTTTGCTTAATTGATTTCCTATTGTTGCCGATCTCCACCTGGATCAGTACCAGTTGTCCATTGAGGGCGAGGTTATCCAACGTCTTCACGCACTCTTCGCTACAAAGTAGAAGCATATATCGGCGCGACATCCAGCCATCTCTATCTCACGATTCTATGATGCAATGGCGCAATTATATAGTTGAATCTAAACATCCCTTATATTATAATGCCTTTGCTGTTATGAATATAGGAGTTGATGTTATGAACGAAAAAGAAAAATCGCATGCTGGTATGTTATACCAACCTGGCGATCCTGAGCTTGTCGCAGACCGTGCAAATACTGTGAAAAAGCTATACGAATACAATAATATACACCCGCTGGACCGCGAAGCACGACAGATCGCCATTCGCGGGCTGCTGGGAAAGACCGGAGATAATTGCGTTGTAGAGCAGCCGCTTTTCTGTACTTATGGGTATAATACCACGGTAGGAGATAATGTTTTTCTCAATGTGAACTGCAAACTCATGGACAGCGGGAAAATTACAATTGGTAACAACGTATTTATTGCACCCAACGTCTGCATTATAACGGAAGAACATGCTATGGATGTAGAGCAACGGTTAGCGGGATTGGAATACACACATCCAGTCAATATCGGTGATAATGTATGGATCTGTGCAGGCGCTATAGTCCTGCCAGGCGTGACGATCGGAGCGAACAGCGTGATTGGGGCCGGCAGTGTCGTTACGAAGGACATTCCGCCAGATAGTTTGGCTGTCGGCAATCCGTGCAAGGTCATCCGCTCTTTGAAAAAAGCCCTTTAGTCAGGCGCCAATCGGTGATTCTATCGCCTTCAGAAATATAACAACAACCTACTTGTGGACTCAACCCGATCCCTAGCGATATCCGTCAGCCAGAATGGCTTCCTCGGGTAGTTCTGCCTTGATAGTCTCCGCAAAGGAAGACGCCCTGGAGAAGGTACTGCTAAAGCAGTAGCTACTCCGGGCGTCTTTTCATTTGATTTATAATGTCAATGCATGACATCTGATGTACAACACTACTCATTCAAGTATGTAGATATTCTGTTCTGTATTAGCTTTGCCGCTTCCTCTGCTGACTTCTGTCCGCGGAAGAAAGAGACAGACTCTTCTTTTGCAATGGATACGACTTTATCATATGAAGGGATGAATCGGCTTACGCTATTGATCAACTGCTTGCGGTGAATCAAAATTGGCTTTGAGCGCAGCGCCATCAACCAGCTTCGAGTATTGATCGAAGATCATCGTCTGCAGCAGCTGCTCAGGTTCATATTGATCTAATGCATAACGTTTCTTGCTGCTCGCTTCATCTAATATTTGCTTGGAGGATTCCTCAAATTGCTTCTATTTAAAGAATGACCTAGAAACCAGCTATATAATTCCGGATTATTGTATGTTTCTGTCCAGGAGTTGTGATCAGACTCAGGATAAATTGTGAAAGAGACATCTCCACCCTTCTCGCGAAGTGCGTCTACCATTTTTTTTGATTCAACAAGAGGAACGATATTATCCTTCGCGCCATGGAATGCCCAGGTGGGTGTTCCTATTAGTTCATGTGTCCGGTTGGGGTTACCTCCTCCACATATTGGAGCGATAGCCGCGAACCTTCCTGGATATTCCGCTGCTAAGTGCCATGTCCCATAACCACCCATGCTTAGCCCCGATAAGTATAACCGATCTGGATCTACGTTGTAGTTTGCAATGATTTCATCTACTAATGCCATCAATCCGTCTTGTTCAGCATTCCAAAAAGAATCCTCCGGACATTGAGGGGAAATTGTAACGAATGGAAAAGAAGGATCGTGTTCTGCTATCATAGGAATTCCATGTGTTTTTACTAACTCGAGATCATCTCCACGTTCACCTGCTCCATGAAGAAATAAGATTAATGGCCACTTAATTGAGGATTCTTTTTTTATAATGATCTGGCAAATGTAAGAGGTATTTCATCCGCACTCTTTTTGTGATTTCTTTATCTAATTTATTTGCGGTTTGACTCACTGTATCTTCCTCACTTTACTGATATCTCCCATAGGGGTAAAAATAGAATTCCCCATATTTACCGAAATTCCTTCAGTTATTTAGCCTTAACTGCCCTGTAGTTTAATTAAAGGGTGTCTAATCATCTTTATTAGACGCCGTCGATGAAATCATATGGGATATGTAACAATGTTCTTAGCAAACAACAATAAGTGTCGGATGACAAAATCATCTCTATTGTATTATTACAGTATTTACATGTCCGCTATTTCCATAACTGCACGCATTTATACAAATCCATGCCCCGCAAGGAAATCCGCAGAAAAATACCTATAATAGGGTAATTATCGATCCCTTCTTTTCCTAGTGTATACTTTCTTTATAAATACAAACAAACTTTTATCCGTGTTATCTGAATAATAGTATGTGATTCATCCCTAAAATAAAGTATAGTTAGTATCTAATTAAATAATCCTCTCATTAAGGATGTGTCAGCATGCGTATTAATAAATATATAAGTGAATCTGGAAAAGCATCTAGACGAGGTGCCGATAAATTAATTACCGATGGAAGAGTTACTATTAATGGTAAACCTGCAACTATAGGCAGCCAAGTTGAAGCTGGGGATGACGTTCGAGTAGATGGAAAACCAATCCCTATCAAAGTAGCAAAGCATAATGTCTATATTGCCTTAAATAAACCTGTAGGCATTACTAGTACAACAGAAAAAGGTGTAAAGGGGAATATTGTTGATTTCGTCAACCATCCATTAAGAATATTTCATATTGGGCGCCTGGATAAAGATTCCGAGGGCTTAATCCTTCTTACGAACGATGGCGACATTGTTAACGAAATTCTACGTGCTGAAAACAAGCACGAAAAGGAATATATTGTTACAGTAGACAAGCCTGTTACTCCTGAATTCTTGAAGAAGATGTCAGAGGGTGTCAAAATATTAGGTACAAAAACACTTCCTTGTAAAGTAGTTCAATTATCAAAATTTGATTTTCAAATCATTTTGACACAGGGGCTTAATCGTCAAATTCGCCGCATGTGCGCTGCATTAGGATACAACGTCCGTCGATTGCAAAGAACCCGAATCATGAATATTCATTTAGGTAACCTTCCTCTTGGACAATGGAGAGATTTATCCAAGAAAGAGCAAACTCAATTATTTCGAGAATTAAATTATGAGCCAAAAGAATGGTAAAAAACTATGGAACATCAAGCTTAGGTAGAATTATGATTGGATTAATGTCCAACTAAAGGACAATCTCATTATCATTAACTCCTTAGTGCTTCTTTCTTGGAAAGAAGCACTAAGGAAGATATGCATAAAGGTCATCTATACCCCTAAGAACCTCAATTAGCTGCTGCAATAACACAGATACGTTTTCTGCAGAACTGTACGGTCCTGTCAGCTTTCCCCATACATCGCTATTCCACTTAAGCAAGCTTTCCCTCCGTTCCGAATTTCCATCTTCTTCCCTTTGCCTTATTGTATCACATAAAACACACTGGAATCAGTGCCCAGCATCCAGTGTCACTATTTGCATCAGATAAATACGTATTCCCTTCGATAACGGTCAACCACGCCTAATTTCTAATTCGAACTATTATTATATTACTCTATATTATGTGTTCAGATCGCCATACTAAACTGCCCTTTAGTTGAGTAACGTTTTACTTAGGAACAGTTCATCTCGTAATATTACGGAAAAGCTAAAAAACGACGGTAGAGTTCTCGTCGGCGTTCCCCACGCAGCTGGATATAAAATTGACGGGGTGATGCTTTTTCATGCCCCAGCATACCTTGAATGAAATCTAATGGCACTCCATTATCAAGCAGCTGACACGCATAAGTATAAGACTTTACAAGTATCTTCACGGCTCTCGAGATACTTCTTAAACCACACTTTACACTCGGTTGTATCCAGGTCCCCTAGTTCTCTTAGTAGCATCTTGAGCTGAAGGGAGTAAGCTTTCAATGTACTTGTACGAAAGCTCTGGATACGTTTATCAGCCTCGTACAGTCGCCATAACTCACTTAAAATCATAAATAAAACCTCCCATAAGAACTATTACATCTAGTTTTGCTTCTTATAGAAGGTTTTAATCTATTTAACTAGCGTTCCCCGTTAGTTGAAGCGTATAAGAGAACCCATTCTTTTATCTGAGAGGCAGCTTCGGTTACATCAGTATCCGTTGTATCAATAGTAGGCATAGGTGGGTTATAGACCTCATCAGCAATTTCAAGCAATCGTTTTGTAAAGTCTTTGTTGGTTCTGTATATCTTCCTCTGGCCAATTTCTTTCACGTAGACGTTTCTCGCGAGTTTCTTCATCTAAATCACGATCCGCAACAATATGTAGGTAACTTTGTATCAAATAACGATTATGTAGGAGTTTTTTTGTCAAATGGTGAAACCTAAACTTAGGCGTCTCGTTTACGGAAAGCTAGAATAGCTAATGCAATAAAGATCAGTGTCCATAACATTGAAATACCTGTCCCTTGCATTGGTGTAAGGACATTTAGTTCATCAGAGGAAGGCGGCATATACATATAATATCCTGCCGTATCCGGTAAATAATTTAAATAATTTTTAATACTAGGTAGAAAAACTTTCGTTAATGGACTGACAATGAAGTAATAACCAAGCAGTATCACTAAAGCAGGAACGGTTCGTCTCAGTAAACCACCAATAGCTGCACTGAGGAGTGTGGTTAATGTTAGATAACCTGTTGCACCTATTACTGTTTTGATCATGGTGTCTATTTCAAACCCTACTGCTGTGTCTCTCATCATAATAAAAGTATATAGCACACCTGATGCAGTAATAATAAACGCCACGGGAATGGTTACAATTGCCAATGCCAAATGCTTCATGGATAATTGAAACCCGCGCCAAGGTATCGTAGTTAAAGTAGTTCGAATCTGTCCACCAGTATACTCCGAACAAGCAGCTAAGATACCAAGAATAATGAACCCTGCTTGAAGATATCCCATAGAAGCAAGTCCTATATTCAGTATACTTTGCGTCCCTGCTGCCCCTTGTAGACCAATAGAAGTAAAAGCTGCGGCTAAAATTATATTTAGAATGAATGTACCAATAAGAGTGAACCCTATCAATGGCAATGTTACTAATTTGTCCAGTTCAGCACCAAGGATTTGTGTTATCTTTCTACCAGAAGAGACACTCATGCTGCAACGTCCCTCCTATGGAATACAATAGCTGCAATAATGAAAAAAAAGGCTACCCAGGCAAACATGACTAAACCGCCTGTGAACGGGGTGTGAAATCTATCGAATAAACTGCCTGTAGACGGAGTGTGAAAATTGTCGCTCGTAAACATAAACATTTCAAGGCCGGCCCGATCTGGTAAGTAGAACGCCAACTTTGTAATCTTAGAAAGCAGGACACTAAACGATACAACGGATGAATTTATGATGAGCACAGCAAGCGGGATAATGCCATTCTTAGTTAGCAAAGTAATCCCAAATGCTAAAAGAGCAGTGAATGTCCAGTAACAAACTGCACCGATCAGTCTAGACCATTCAAATGCAGGGGCATATTCACCAAGTATAAAATGCGTTGCTGATACAGTTGTCATCATAGCAACCATACAAAGAAATATGCTGATCACTGTCACAGCGCATGCTTTTGCCAGCAAAAAATGAAGCCGTGATGAAACAACCGTTAAACTTGTTGTAATCTGTTGTCCTCCACCCGACTCACTGCTCTCTGTCAAATACTCACTGCTAACAGCAAGCACACCAAGGATGATGACTCCTTGTACTCCAAAACCTAATCCAATATAACCAACTTCTGATAGCCGTGTGCTAACTCCAGCTATTATCTCCTCTTTTTGTGCGATACTGTCCAAGGCAGCAATGACCGCTGGGGCAAATGCTCCAATAAGAAAGGCAAGCCAAATGCTCGGCAGGGAGAACAATTTAGATAATTCTGCGTTGAATGCTCTCATCTAACATCACCTGCTTGTTCAGATGTCAGGGCAAAAAAGGCTCCCTCCAGCGAAGAATGGTTACCTATTATTTCTTCCAATGTTCCATCTGCAACGATTTTTCCATGATTAATAATCACCACATCATCAACGGTCTCTGCAAGCTCTCCCATGAGATGACTGGATAGCAATACCGTGTTACCAGACGCAGCACGTTCACGTAAAAATGTCCGAATCCAGCGAATTCCTTGTGGGTCGAGCCCGTTTACGGGTTCATCTAAGACCAATATTTCGGGATCACCAAGAAGTGCAGCTGCCATTCCAAGTCTTCTCCCCATACCAAGGGAATAACTCCCAATCCTTTTCCCAGCTGCATGAGTAAGACCTACGATTTCCAGAACTTCCTCGACACGTGAGCGAGACAATCCTGCGGCACGAGCAATCCAACGCAAATGTGCCCGTCCTGTTCGCATACGATGGGCACCAAATCCATCAAGTGCGGCACCTACTGTGGTTAGAGGATTATGTAATTCTGCGAATGGCTTGCCATGAATGAGTGCACTCCCTGAGGTGGCACGATCTAATCCAAGCAGGATGCGAAGTGTAGAACTTTTCCCTGCCCCATTTGGACCTAAAAAACCAGTTACTCTGCCTGGTCTAGCTTTAAAACTGATACCTGACAGGATTTCTTGAGTTCCGCGATGTTTCACCAAGTTATTAATGGTAAGCAACCATAACACTCCCTTTCTGTTATGGTTCTCATTATAAAGAAGCAAAGTTACATCTCGGTTATCATGCTGTTTACTTCTGGGTTAACTTTAAGTTACGCTCTACCAATAGCTACTCTTGTGCCATTTTCATTTGATGTAAAGTCAGCCGTCAGCTTCATTTTTTTCAACATATAGTTTGAAGTCGATAAACCAATCCCCGCCCCACGCTCATAGGAAGAGTTATCCATACCTGGGCCTCTGTCTGCAACAATGATCTGTTCTTTTTCTACATCAACCACAATGTTTGCATATTTCCCCTCTGCTGCATGGCGAATAATATTCTGAAATAAATTATCCAGAACCCGTGTCATCCATGTAGGATCTGCTTCCCAATAAAATGTTTCGTCTGCCGGTAAATCAACATCGAGCTGAATTTCTTTTTCCTCAAATACAGGATACCACGCAGCAACAGATGCCCTTACTAAACGCCCAATATCAGTTGAAACGGGCCCAAAAGGATGTTTTCCTGAGGTAAGCAATGTATAGGTAAGTAAATCATCCATTAGATCTCCGACTCTTGTAATCGTATGGTTGATTTCTGTTAATGAGTTTTGTCCTTCTAAACTCATGGATTCTTTATTTAATTTGGTGACATGTCCTCTCAAAATGGTAAGAGGCGTTCGTAAGTCGTGAGATAAATTCGCAATGAGTCGATGCCGTAACAATTCCTCTTCATATGCTCGTTTACGACTGTCTTCAAGCTGCTGAATCATCCAATTAAAAGAACTTCCTAACTGGTCTATCTCATCCATACGATCCGCTTGAACAGATATGGGTTTAGGAAATGAGTTATTTTTAGCAGAAGATGACATGACTTCCTGTAAGCGGGCGAGACGTTTTTGAAGTTTCAAGAAGAATACCCAAGATAATATAACAAATGCGACAATAATAAAACCAAACAATAGCACAGTAACGTAAAATAGATTTAACGTATTTAGATCTTTTTCATGGATATCAGAAAACCCAACAAACGCACTAAAGAAAATAAGCGCAATGGGAGGTAGAAAGATAAATATAAAATGTGCTTTTAGAAAACGACGAAATAATGATCTATTCTGTTTCATAGTTTCACCCGATAGCCTATTCCCTTCAACGTTTCAATAATCTCTGGAGAATCGGGATGACGTTCCAGCTTTTGACGCAGTCGATGGATATGTACCATTATGGTTTTATCACCCGTGATATAAGTTTCTTGCCAAATGGCTTCATAGATTTGTTCTTTTGGTAGAACTTGATTGGGGTGGCGTAAGAAGTACATTAAAATTTGATGTTGCTTCCCAGTCAATATAATTTCTTCTCCTGTGCGTTTGTCATATACCATTTGGACTTCCGGATCTACTTCAATATGATCCCCTAATGAAATGCGTTCGGAATGTGTTCCACCTCTTCGACGGATTAGTACTTCTAATCTTGCAACCAATTCATCCGTATGGAATGGTTTCGTTAAATAGTCATCAGCAAATTGTAAACCATCTACCTTGTCATCTATCGATGTTCGAGCAGATAACAGCAAAATAGGAACAGCAGGAGCTGCTTTCTTTAATCGTTTTCCCACCGTAAATCCGTCTAACCCGGGTAACATGATATCCAAAATAACGACTTCATGCTGATTTACTTCTCTTTCGGCTCCTTCACCCGAAAGCAGCCACTGAACCGAAAATCCTCGCTGTTCCAATTCTTCTTTTACCCAACTGCCTATTTTCTCATTATCTTCAATATATAATACGTTTCTTTTCAAGTGACATCCCACTCTCTAAATTATGTTTACTAGTAGACAGATCAACTGTTGTGCTCTCTATCCTTTCAACTATGTATTCCTCTGCTTTGCAACTTGCATACCGCCGATGACAAGCATGATAATCCCAATTACGAATAGAATAATTTGAACTAAGAATGGACTCAATGAAAACACAGTTTCACCTTGGAAGTGCAATCCGAACAACCTTTCATCCAGCCCCACAATCGCCGATAATGGCTTAAGAATCAAACTCAGCGCTAATAATACGATCCCCTACATCCAGCTCAACCATAACATCGTTGTAAATTACCTCCATTTTACTATCTGGTTCCGTAGCTGCTATTTTCTGCAGGCTCAATACTTAAATGACTAGGTAGATTGTGCATCCCCCATTTGCACATAGCCTCCAGAATCGGCATCAAGGTTCTGCCCCTTGAAGTTAACGAATACTCCACCTTTGGAGGTGTTTGTCGGTATTCTTTCCGGTTTACAATATTGCTTTCTTCTAGCTCCTTCAGCTGGGAGCTCAGGACCTTGTGAGTAATGTTTGGAATGCGCCGCTTGAGCTCGCCGTAGCGTATAACCTCTTGTTGGATTAATTGATACATGATTTTCATTTTCCATTTGCTGCCAATCACAGTTAAAGTATAGTCAAACGGAGTCAGGCTATTCTGTTTTTCCGTAGATTCGGTCTGTTTTTTCATCGAGTTCCCTTCCCTTAAAGTAAGTACACACTATAAAGTGCATACTATTTTTTTGAGGATATGTGTTAGTATGAGTTCCAAGTGCAAGCAGTTAATGTCTCTCTGGTTAACAGTTTAAACCGAAACTGCCGCCGGAGAAAGTAATGAAAGGATAATCATTATGCCAAGTTATGATGCAATCGAGTTTAATACGAGCGATATAAGTGAGCATGAAATGTATAAATTGATGATCGGTTCCGTTGTACCGAGACCCATTGCGTGGGTTTCGTCCAAAAGTAAGGAAGGCGTATTCAATTTGGCTCCCTTTAGTTTTTTTACTGTGGCTTCCCGTAACCCACCAACACTGCAGATTTCCATTGGTCCTGGCGTAGGCGAACGAGACGGTACAGTCAAGGATACGCTGACCAATATTCGTGAGCTCGGAGAGTATGTTATTAATATGGTTTCCGAGCCTCTAGGCGAAGCGATGCAGCGTTCGTCCGCTAATGTCGGGCCGTTAAAGAATGAGTTTGAACTTGCAGGAGTCACACCTAAGCCCTGTAAATGCGTCAATGTACCAGCGGTACTTGAAGCACCGATCGCTTTCGAGCTAAAACTCGATCGAATTATACCCGTCGGTGGAGATCATCTGGTTCTTGGAATCATTGAGCATGTGCAAATGGATCCCGCTTCTTATGCGGGAAATTATAAAACAGCAGTGGATGAATGGAAGCCATTGGCAAGCTTAGCTGGTGACTATGCCGGACTGACATCTACATTTTCACTTATAAATGTAACTAATATATAGCGGAGCAAATATCATCTTCGTCATGACAAAACTTTCTCCGTTTCAAACGGTGATGATCGAATGTCTCTTTCCAATCCAATGAAATAAGGATCGCCCAAATCCCTGATTTCTTTTTTATTCCTTGACACAAATTAACAATGGACTATATCATAAAATCAGTAAGTATTTCCATGTAAAGGGTGTGGTGGCTTTTGAAAAATTCAAACTCCCAATCTTTTTCCACAAGCTTATTGTTAAGTGCCTTACTATTATTTTTGATGATTTCTATTGGTATCATCTTTACTTCAGATGCAGGTGTGAAACATACTGAAACGGGCAATCCATTATTTATTGCATCAGACAGACAAACGGGTACAGTAAAAATCTAATATACTTATTGATAAAGAGGGACTCAGTCCCTTTTTTTTGTGCTTCAATGGCCTTACCTTGCAACTGTTTATGTGTGAAGAGAGAATAAGGTTGTAGACTACGAACCTTGATATGAATGGGCTGTATAGTAGAAGAAAGGGAAATTGTAAGCAATGTAGCATATAAGGATTAATACAGAGCCAACGGTTTTACCTCAGCACATCGAGATGGGGATGGTATTATCAGAAAAAGTTCGCTCAAGGGGCGCTACGATTTCATCACGTTGTGTCCCTTGAGCGAAGCGAAAGGAGTGTATACACGCATGAAAGAACCATCTGAACTACTCATTAAAATGCTTGGCCATCCGTATAATCCCAGGAATGTTCAAACTTTGCTGCAATCATTCGGTGTCAAGCGAATGCCACCCCCCGAATAGCTATTTCAAAGACGATATTATTTGGTCTGTGAAAACATCAATACGCATTGATATTTATCGCGCACCCAAAATAAATGATCTGACTGAACTCAAATATACAAATCAAGATGAATGGATCATTGGCGCCATACATTTTCTTGCGCCCGGGTCGGATGACAGAATTAAAGCTCCCTTTTCTGGAAAGCTTCCCAAGGGAATCACGATGAGCTCAACACCAGATCAGACGATAAAGGCATATGGTCAACCTGAAATGGATGAAGAATGTAGGTGGTCTGGGTTTTTCGGTCGAATTGTGGCATGGCGCAAGCCGGGCATAAATATCGCAATTGAATATGCGGACAGTGAAATCGATAGCGTGATGAGAAGCTACACGGTCTGTCTAATTGGCTGCATAGGCGCATGGCGAGACGATAATCCAGAGGTCTTTGCTCCCTGATTACAGGTCGACATCGCCGAGGCTGCGGATGGTAGTTCGCACGATCTCAAATGTTTTGTTCAATCTTTTTTCAATACATGCTCTTTAGATTTGTTCTCATATCAAGGTTGATATCGTTAATTTAATCAAAGGCTGCCGTTTTGCATGCCGCGCATTGCGCGGCATTTAGAAAAGGAGCTTTTCGAAAGCAAACACATTCTTCAAAATAGATATATTTCCCGTAGTTTGGGATGCGATGATACCCACTTGCCTAAAGTTTGATTTGATTGATTATATCGAATAATGCTTCGTTAAATCGTTCTTTCCGGTCAATCATCGGCGCGTGTCCTGCATGTGGTATGGAGTAAAATTGCTTGGTTGGCGCATTGAGTTGATCAAAGTATGTACGGGCGAGCGGATAAGGAGTCTGCCAGTCCTCCTCCCCATGGATATAGAATACGGGAACTTGATAGTCTGAAGATTCAGTATGGAGATCATAGGATTCAAACAGAGAATCTAGTATAGAACGCTGATATATGTTCAGCACATTGCTCATTAGCAAGTATCTCTTATCTTTAAACGAATAGAAGGGAGAGCATATTACACTCATGATTAAGCGTGGTGATGGTTGCATCGCGAGCTTATATTTACCCTGTAGCTTACGAAGTTTCATCAGCTTATTGATCATGGCATCACTGCATCGGTGATCGGGATAAGGGCTTAGAGCCTGCAAAGCGTCCATATCCTTCTGATTGCTTGCTTGTCTGCTGCACTCCAATGCTTTCTCGTAGCCAATGCGCTCATTCTCAAACATATTCACAACTTGTCCAACCCCTACATAGGCTTGAACCATATGCGGATATTGCAAGGTGAATAGACTTCCTAAGACAGAACCCCATGAGTGGCCGAGTAGAAGAATTCGCTCTTTGTTATATTTCTTCTGCAAGTATCTCACAACCTCATAAGTATCCTGCAAGGCTTGCTCCATTGTAGTTGTCGGAGTGACTTTCTTGGGATCATTGGCGAAGAAGGTTTTACCGCTGTTTCGCTGTTCCCAATGAACAACAGTGACTTGATCTTCCCATGGCAATTGAAAGTCATGGGCAAAGGGAAGCATCGGACTTCCAGGACCGCCATGTAAGAATAAGAGAACGGGATGCTCCTTATCTTGACCACGATGATGGATATACTGTTGGATTCCGCCGATCGTCACATATTCGCCCTCATCTATTCCATTAGGCGTATTGATGTGACAGCCTGCTGCACGCTTCTTGGTCCCGAATAACCCATACAACACGATGCTGATGCAAGCAACAGCAGCTAATAAAGATAGATTCATAATGAATACCTCCCTAGCGGTTCTCCGTTGGATTCTGCTTGAACTTGCTTAGATAATCCGCAATTGCTTCTACAAGAATATTCAGCGCTTGTGCTCTTCCTCGTTCA
The DNA here is from genome assembly GCF_015558675.1 of Paenibacillus sp. 1001270B_150601_E10. Taxonomy (GTDB): domain Bacteria; phylum Bacillota; class Bacilli; order Paenibacillales; family Paenibacillaceae; genus Paenibacillus_B. The sequence goes on from NZ_JADMOL010000006.1 coordinate 39,860, forward strand.
CTGTATGAATTTGGATTGGACGCGACAAAGTGCAAGCCATCCATTAGATTCGCTATCACGCTATAATCACACTGCGTATCCTCTATTCCCAGGGCAATCATCGTACGTTGAAAATTATTCTGGGATTTCTCCTGTTCCATGCTGTGAATAGAATCTGGCAGCTTACGCATCAGATATTCTAAGTCTGATGTTTGAACATACAATGCAAGGCTGTCTGACGCCAAGTATAAGGCATGCAGAGCATGTATAATCTTATCTTTGAAATTGTACGAACTGGCTTCGAGTTCAAGAATTCGGTCAAGCAGGGCTTGCTCATTATGCTTAATGGTGTGGTAGAGAAACTCTTCCTTGGAAGAATAATAGGCATAGAAGGAACCTTTGGCTATTTGCACTGCTGCTGCAATATCGTCGACCGTTACTCGTTTCATGCCTTTCTTACGAATAAGCTCTATACCTTTGACGTACATGGCATTCTTGATGTGCTCTTTTTCCTGTTCGCTGATGATCTTTGGCATAGGAATCGCTCCTTTAATGACTATTTATAATATAAACAGTCACTATAAATATAATAATGACATCACTATCGATGGTCAAGGATATTTAGCATTTCCCCCCCCATACCTCATTCACATGTACGTTTTCTTGAATCCAAGTGTGGGCTTGCTGCTAACCTAAACTCTCAAACGAATCAGCGGCAGTCACATGATGCTAAACGTAATAGTGGAAAGATGCAAGTCTTATGCTTTGCTCGAGGGGTAATCAAGCAAAGTACACATGATCCAGAATTTGAACGTATTGCTCATGAAGTAGGGATGATTAAATAATGTAAAGGTCATCAAACCATAATAAAGCTTGATAAAAGTCACCTTTTTAGTTGTTCTTTGTGGTGATTTTTCAATGGATACTTATGTTAAAATGGATGTTTATCTTGTGGGATAGTGTACTTAAACTCCCATGAAAGAACGTAATAAACTTTCATTTTCTGTGGGGTGTGATGTTGATTGTACGTGACATGGGCGGCTAACGGATTTTGTTACTCTGGAATGGTTATATGTCAAGGGAGTAATGCCCTTATTTTCTTAAAATAAGCTATGATATAAATAGTGATTAAATGGATGTACTTTGTAAAGAAAACGATTTATCATAAAAGTACAACTTCCTCATAGAAGATTTATTTATTGAAAGTATAGGTGAAATGCATACATATGAAAAATCGTGTTGTTCAATTACTATTTGTATTTATTATTGCAGCAATTGTGCTCATCCTTTTAAATAACTCCATTATATCCTTATATACCTTAATCGGCGTAATATGGTTTACCTCAATTATAGGGATTTCCTTCGTTATTTTTATTGAAAATCGATCTCCGCAAAGCACATTGGCTTGGTTTTTAGTATTAGCGATTCTCCCTGTTATAGGTGTGATTTTTTACTTGCTTTTCGGAAGAAGCCGTTGGAGAAGAAAGAAACATTTGCACCGTTCAGAAGAACAAAGAAAATTATTCCGTGAGATTTTAGCAAACAGAAGTTTTAATTTTGATATCTCTTCTCCTTTAAATGAACGATCTACCTATTTGACACAGGTGATACAAAAATTTGGCGGTGGTCCTGTTGCTGATGAAACCACAACAAAACTCTTAACAAACGGTGATGAAACCTTTAATGAAATCATACAAGCTATTGAAAATGCTGCACATCATATCCACATTCAGTACTATATTTACCGATCAGATGAAATCGGTACAAAAATTCGAGATGCCTTAATCAAAAAAGCACAATCCGGCGTTATCGTACGATTTCTTTACGATGGTCTCGGAAGTAAAAAATTACGGAGGCGTTTTTTGCAACCAATGAAAGACGCAGGGATTGAAGTAATCGAATTTGATTCTATTCTGTCTCCTTGGCTATTAGAAACTGTAAATTATCGTAACCACCGTAAGATTGTTATTGTTGATGGGATCATTGGATTTACAGGCGGGCTCAATGTTGGGGATGAATATCTTGGTAATTCAAAGAAGTTTCCTATTTGGCGTGATAGTCATTTAAAAATAGAAGGAAAAGCATTATATAAACTACAAGCCATTTTCCTTGAAGACTTACTCTATGCGACTAGTGGATTAAATACTTATTCTTGGGACCAATTTATGAATAAAGTATACTTTACAGGTCAAGGAATTCATCAGGCAGAAGGTGCCGTACAAATCGTTGCAAGTGGACCTAGCTCAGATGATACAGTTATTCGGAATGCTTTATTAAAAGTGATGGGCTCTGCGAAAAAGTCAATTTGGATTGCCACTCCATACTTCATTCCTGATCAAGAAACATTATCATTGCTGCGTTTGAGTGCACTTTCCGGAGTAGATGTCCGTATTTTATATCCTGGAATTAGTGACAGCATCATTAGTGATCAAGCATCCCAGTCATACTTTACACCACTTCTACAAGCGGGAGTCTCTATTTATCGTTATAAGGATGGATTTATGCACGCTAAGATTGTCCTTGTTGATGATGAAATTGCAACAATTGGTACTGCAAATATGGATATTCGTAGTTTTGAGCTTAATTATGAACTCATCGCAGTTCTATATGAATCGAAAACAGTTCTAGATATAAAAAGTGATTTTGAACAAGATTTCACAGATTCCATAGAAATTAGCTGGGATTCATTTCAAAAGCGAAGTATAAAAAAACGCATACTTGAATCACTTATGCGTCTTATTTCTCCTCTACTGTAAATCTCTAAAAAGTAATCAATTTAAAGTTGATTACTTTTTTCTTTTATAAAGATCTTCGTTACCCTTCAAAGGATCCAACCAGCGTCAAGCTTTAAGCTTGGCGCTTGAGAGTAAATCAGCAGTACAACTGCTTAAAGTCAGACTATTGGTTATCTTTTTATGAATTTAACGGATTCAATGACATCTGCCCATAATTATTGGAATAGTCCTCAAACCGCTTGTAAACTATCTGAGGAGTTTTTACTCGTGGTGGAACTCTTGCACCAGGAACTTAAAATAATTCATATCCGCTTCCCGTAATCTCATAGAATTAATGCCGGCACGAACTAGGATCGTCCCACTCTCGTGTTAAGTAACCTTGCTCCACTAACTTGGCCAATCATGTATTGAAATAGGCATCCTTCACTCCAACGCCACCTACAATTGCGATGATATCTTGTTCAAGCTAGCTAACATACTTCCGGTTCTTCTGCAGCTTGGATAATACAATAAAGTCGTTCCAAGGCTGCCTCATATTCTATATTCAAATTTTTCCTACGCACTATTGTATAATGAAGCCTTCACCTTTTTACTGCGATAATTCACGATATAAATACTTACACCTACTAATAACAGACCTATGACAAGGCGGTAAGTTACCGGTTCATCTAAAAACAACGTACTGATGATTACGGCAATGATCGGTACAAGGAACGTGAATGTCCCGACTTTGCTCGCCTCTCCTGCATTAATAAGTTTGTAGTAAATGATATAGGCCAGTGGAATGCCGAAAGTGGAACCGTATCCGAGTCCAAAAAGGTACTTGCCATTCCATTCAATGGCTGACCAGCTTTCCACAATGGTTCCAGTACCTATCAGAATAACTCCACCAATGATAAACTGCAAAGACACCATCCAGAAAGCATCTACTTCGCTGCTCACCTTTTTCACATAAACCACACCAAGTGCCCAGCTTAATGCCATAAGCAACCCTAAGACAACACCTATGGTCGATACATGAACGGTCAATCCGTCTACACTGACAACTACAATTCCAATAAAGCCGATAATCATGCCCATAATTTTTAACAGCGACATGTACTCCCCAAGCCAAATCCAAGCAAACAATCCAAGTAGAACGGGCTGAAAATAGACAAGCACGGAAAACAATCCTCCTGGCAAATAACTAAGCCCTACTGTCTGTAACCCAAAAAAGAGAATCGTATTAAGGAATGCAGAAATACAATATTTCGACCAATTTTCACGCCATTTGATCCTGTTCCTCATTTTATATATGAGAGCTGCAAGGATAAGGCCCCCAATTACGGTACGCATACCTGCAAATAATAACGGGGGCGTATAAGGCACAGCCATTTTATAGATTGGCCAACTTCCACCCCAAATAAAGACTAATAATAGTAAGGCACACGTCGATTTTGTAAAGACCTTCCCCAATTGTCTATCCTCCCTTCCTAGCTAAGTAGGTAACTAAGTATTTGCCCATTCTCCAACAAATTCAGCTTCATTATAAGAAAAGAAGTTCTTCAGAATCTCCTCGCGATGATCATAGAACAGCTGGTCTGCTACAGCTGAAACGAGTCTAGGTATCCCATATCTCATTCCAGGGAGTGAAGAGGCTGTGATCCCACAGCTAACTAAAGCTGAATAGTTAAAAACAAAAAGTCCATGAAGAAGCTTTTCATCCTTTTTGTCCCGGCATGTGAAAGTAAAGTCAGGGCCAAGGTAAGGATACGCATCAAGCCTATGGTTGGCGATCTCGGAAGGTGCATGATAATAGTCGTCCCAACGTGCAATATGGCGTTCGAAAAGCTTTAGCTCTGGACGTAAAGAATGATCAGTCACAAGACCAGTGGAGATGATTAGAAAGTCAAAAGTGAAATTACCTTGTGGAGTAGTGACAACAGCCTTCTCAGCTTCATGCTGTACGTCAAGCCATGGTGCACCTAAATGTAATGCAAAGCCTGAATGTGAGGCTGCACGTTCAAATGTGTCATTTGTTGGAGGTTGATGCTTAAAGTAATGGTCCATAACGGAATATTTATCAGCATCAGATAGAACATGAAAACGTTCAATTATACCTGACGCCACCATTTGTCGCATTGGGTTAATGCGTGGCATCTCCGTTCGGCGAACAAATACGTCAGCAGAACCTACTCCTTCAGATAATGCATAATTGGCATTATCAAAAGCTGAGGCCCCACCGCCTAAAATGGCTATCTTCTTACCTTTTAGGGCCTTAAAGTTAATGTTTTCTGAGGTGTGTGCGTAGAGGTGACGAGGCATTGTCTCGGAAATCATAGATGGCACGTGCCATTCCCCTCCGCCTTGAATACCAGTAGCTAAGATAACCTTGCGGGACAGTAATGGTTGAGAAGATGCTCCTGCTCCTTCCACATGCAATCGATAAACATTTTCCTCTGCAGGCTCAATAAGCTTCACCTTTACCTCATTAACAACAGGTAAGTTAAGGATCTTTCGATACCAACGTAAATAGTTCATCCAATCGTTCCGTGGAATCTTATCGATGTCCTCCCAACTTTGTTGTCCAAATTGCGCTTCCCACCAGGAGCGAAATGTCAGAGAAGGAATGCCAAGATCAATGGATATCAAATGTTTAGCCGTACGCAATGTCATCATGCGAGCGTAAGTTATCCATGGCCCTTCATATCCTTCAACGTTTTCGTCGATGACAAGGATATTAGATATTCTTTCACGTAATAGACCAAAGGCCACACCTAAGCCACACTGGCCCCCTCCTACAATCACGGCATCGTAGACATGCCCCTCAGGATGCTGGGTCCGGCATACCCAGTCCTCTCCCCCAAATGCAAGATAAGAAAGATCCCTTTTTACTTGTTCATTTAAAGCTTCTAAACTCATGATTTTTCATTCCTTTCAAAATAGGGTTTAATATCTTCTGAACTAATCGTTAAGTTATTCTTTACTTTATCTGAATGGCGGCTTCTTCTTGCCCCGTCTTATGAACAGCATAGATGTGGTTACAACAATGTTCATTTAGGCCTTCTGAAATATCTATATTGCCTCACCTCCTTAATTTTACAGATAATATACCCTACCCCCCTATAGTATGTAAAGGGTTAATATTAAATTTCAACATTTTTTAAGGTGCACCATTAAACGAAGGAACTTCCTTGGTTGGAATCAAATAGCGTCCGTCAGGTAATCGGATCAAGTCTTTTCTTCAGCTCAGGACAAGAACTTGGTCCTACAAAACAAAAAAAGCCGCTTAACCTAGCGGCTTTAAATAGGGCTATGCTAATGCAACAACTTTATTAAGTGCCAAACAAACGCTCTCGACTAACAATTGAACTTTACGTTGTTGCGAAATATGAACCCTAGACTTTTTTCATAATGAACCGGTGACTATTACATGTCCTGCGTTGCTTTCGCCGTAGATCGGCCATTCGCAATTATTTTGCTACTTCTCCAAACAGCAAGTCGAGAATTTTCTCATCCGCCTTACGGTTCTCCCCCTTGTATGGATAGCAGTGAATATGAATGGCTGGGTTAAAGTTGATCTCAATAATACTGTAATTGGAATCGGATGCTTCAACTGTAATATCATCAATCATCATGTCCACTCCACAGAAAGTAGCACCCGCAGCTTTTGCTGATTCAATGGCTAATCGCTTATAGCTTTCAGGAATTTCATCGGTAAAGTCAAGACTATCTCCACCTGTACTGATATTGGAGTTTTCCCGTAAATAGACAACTTGACCTAAGGAAGGGATATCACTCCATTGATGGTTATGATTCTTCAAAAACATAGTTTCTGCTTCACCTAGTTGGATCTTCTCTAAAGGTGTTTTATAACCGTGACCACGTAGAGGATCTTTATTCTTTTCATGGACGAGCTGCTCAATCGTGTGCACTCCATCACCAACGACATTCGCCGGTACACGATGCAGTACCCCTACAACCTCATCGCCCATGACCAGGAATCGATACTCCTTGCCTGTCATGAATGCTTCAAGTAGAACGGTCTGATCGTGCCTAAATGCCATCTCAAATGCTTTTTGATAGTCCTCTTTTGAGAACTCACGATTAAAGATCGTGATACCTAAACCAAAGTTGGTGGACTTCGGTTTAATGACGATAGCTTTGTCACAGTACGTCTCATAGGCAGCCAATGCCGCTTCCTGGCTACGGAAGACATCCCCATGTGGAACTCGAATACCACGCTCTTTAAGAACTTCTTTCGTCACAATTTTATTTTCCATGATCAATACCGTACTGTAGGAATCTAGCGACGTCTTGGTTGCCTGCTTTACATATTCCTTGTGATCTCCTTTCGTAAGCAGAACGAAGTTCTCGTCTCGATCAATGAATTTGAACGTAATCCCACGTTTCACGGCTGCCTTTAGAAGCAATTGAGTTGATAATTCTAAATCTTCATATCCAACAAAGCGGTACCCACTCTTCTCGCTCTCTTTGGCATACGCTTTGGCTTTAGCCAGATGATATTTCAAGTACGTGGATTTCTGTATTTCCAACTTAATCCTGTAGGCAAAGCACGACTCGGGATAAAGGACCTTTTGCATCTCACCATCAAGGATTTGGATCAACTCTCCCCGATGAGGATCCAAGAGTTGCACCATCTCTTGCATCTCACGGATGCAAGCAAGTGCTATCTCCTTCATCGTGTAACGGGAGCCTCTAGAATCATGTAAATTCCCTTCAATACCGCTCATGATCACCTGATCATGATTGAGATCCGCCATCTTCCCGTCTTCCATTCCGAAAGGCTCATCTTCTTTGAGCAGCATAAAGAGAATGAAAAGATGGATAACATACATCGTATCTTTACTGATCCCAATCTTGTGTAGTGGATTGAGATCAATCAAGCGCAGCTCCAAGTAAGCTACTCCGTCTTCCACAAGTTCTTTTAAGGGATTCAACCCTTTGGCTGTTTTTAAGCGAACGGGACAATAAAATTCCTTTGCACTTAGCAATTCGCCCTGTTGAATTAACGTATTCAAATCCTGTACGTAATCTTGTGTTGAATCAAAGGATACATAGAACGGTTTTTCGTTCCGATAGCCACAGACACTATTCCGCAGTGAATTCATATTCGGGAAGTAGTAGCTCTTGTTATCATCTGAATGGCCTAATGACACACACTTGTCGATATAGGTCCTATCAAAGACTGGACTTGCTCCTGTTAAATAGATGAGCAACCAACGATACCGAAGCAGGTTGCGTGCAATCTTAAAGTAAATGGCATCCTTGAAGTCCTTGTAGGTCTCACCTTGCCTTAGCGTCTCATACAACTTTTGTAAGAACCGTTCATCAAATGAAAAGTTATAATGGATTCCACTTAGCAGTTGCCTTTTGCGACCATACTTATCTGCTAATTCATGTCGGTATTCATCCGCAACAGGATCATTCATCTTCGCAATCGGAATCTCTTCTTCATCAGGTAAGATAGGAGGATTACTGCTTGGCCACAAGTACTCCCCATCAAGTTCCAATGACACAATATCCTGCAGGGCTTCCATGAACCGATATGTCTCTTCAATCGTGTTGAAAGATGGGGTAATCATCTCAATCTGACTCTCTGAAAAGTCGGTTTGGATGTAGGGATTCTCCGTCTTAGTCCCAAACGATTTAGGATGTGGGGTCAGCGCCAATTTACCTTCTTGATCTACCCTAACATTCTCTTTCTCTAAGCCAAATTGGCCTCGAAACAAGTCCTTATTTAACGATTTATCGATGATTTTTTGTATGATTTCACGATGTAACATAATCACATGTTGAACCTTCCTTCATACTTAGGTTAAGACGAAATTTGTGGAACTTTCAATTTGCGTAGTGTTCTACTAAACCAGAGGACTAAAACGATTCCCTTGAACACACTGCTGAATGCAATAGACATCCACACCCCGTTCAAGCCGAATGGTTCGGATAGAATCAGAGCTAGTGGTATTCGTAATGCTGTAAAGGTAATACTGAAAATCGGTGGGATATGGGTTTTCCCTATTCCGTTAAAGGCACCTACTGTCATGAGCTCCATGCACATAAACAGTTGGGAATAACCAATGATTCGCATATAATCCGTCCCCAACGCTAAACTCGCCTCATCAGATAAAAATACGGAAAAGAGCTGCCCTGGGAAGAGAATAAAGATGATCGAGATAAAGATACCGAATCCCGACGTCAGCAGTAAGGCTTGTTGGTATCCCTGCTGGATACGATCTAATCGACGCGCTCCATAATTTTGTCCGAAGAAAGCAGCGATAGCGCCTTGCAGCCCACCAATGGTCATGTAAGAGATTGATTCAATCTGAATACCGACTTTTTGAACCGCAATGGCATCTGAACCAAATCGCACAATGATCTTTGCTATGATGATGGAAATCAATGTGAAGGTCACCCGTTGTATCGTGATTGGCAGCCCCATTTGAATTACTTCTTTCATGAGGCGGCTATTCCATTCGGATGACTTGGTAATCAACTCAGAATGTCTTGTTTGAATGATAAATAACACTGTCACAAGAAGGTTTGCCGTTAAAGTTGCAATGGCGGCTCCTGCAACACCCCAGCCTTCAAAACGTCCTACACCAAAAATCAGGAAGGGATCGAGAATGATATTGAAAACAAGACCAACCGTGAAGATATGAAAGGGCTGCTTGCTGTTTCCCATCGCATTCAATATCGTCGCGTACAACGTATTTACGACCGAAAAGATCGTGCCCAAGATGGAGATCAATAAGAACTGCTTCGCCATCAACTCAACTTCATCACTTCCTAAATCAAAGAAACCGATAAGCTGATCCTTTGTCAAAAAGACGAATGCCATATAAAGAAGACCAAGCAAGACAGACAGGACGAATCCATTTTTGATATAGGTCTTTGCTTTTTCACCCTCGCCTGCTCCCATACAATGGGATACCTTTATTCCCGTTCCGATTGTAATCATCGTGGCCAAAGCGATCGCTAGATTTATAAAGAAGCTCGCTGTCCCGATTGCTGTAACAGGACCACTTCCAAGCCGGCCAACCCACATCATATCAACAAGTCCATAAGTCGTGGAGATGAAGTTGGTTGCTATGATCGGGAGGGATAGTTTCATCAAAGCCGGCATAATCTTACCTTTGGTTAAATCAGTTGTGCCTTTCATGCTGTACTCCTTCATATCCTAAGTAAAAACCGACCACAAAGGGTCGGTTCAAAGCACTGATTATTTTCCTTCTGTTAGGAAATATTCGATTCTGGCTTTGATTGCATCGCGCACCTCACAGAAATGAGCCATGATCTCCTCTTCGGTTCCAACGGCTTTCGCGGGGTCATCAAATCCCCAATGCCACTTTACTACACGTGGATTTGAGATCACGGGACAATGCTCATCTGCATGACCACAAAGGGTTATAACATAGTCAGCATGATTGAGGATCTCAGGATTGATCACATCAGAAGTATGGTTCGATATATCAACTCCTGCTTTGCCCATTACTTGAACCGCTCTTGGATTCAACCCATGCGCCTCTAATCCTGCACTTTTAACCTCATAACGGTCGCCTCCCAACGCTTTAAGCCATCCGTCAGCCATTTGGCTCCGACAAGAGTTTCCTGTACATAAAAAATATATCAATGGTTTTTTCATCTTGAGTCATCATTCCTTTTCATCAATGATTTGTAGCGGGCTCGAAATACTTCCGCTTTATCCAAAGCGACACATTTACCAGCCCAATCAACACGGGTACTTCTACGAGCGGTCCAATTACCGCGGCAAATGCCACTCCTGAATCTAGACCAAACACTCCAATCGCTACGGCTATTGCGAGTTCAAAGTTATTGCTTGCAGCCGTGAAAGATAAAGATGAAGCCACTGGATAGGATGTTCCTGACTTTTTTGATAAGAAGAAAGATACGAAGAACATCACCACAAAGTAGATGATCATAGGAATCGCAATACGCACTACATCAAGTGGTAATTCGACAATCAATTCTGCTTTAAGCGTGAACATCAAGATGATCGTAAATAATAGTGCAATAAGGGCAAGAGGACTTATCTTCGGAATCAACACTTGTTCATACCACGGTTGACCCTTAAGCTTGATTCCAATCACACGTGTCAGTAACCCTGCTGCAAACGGAATGCCTAAATAGATCAATACGCTTTCTGCAATCTGTACCATCGAGACATCAACAACAGCACCTTCAACCCCAAACCAGCCGGGTAGCACCGTTATAAAGACATACGTAAAGACGGAATAGAACAGGATCTGAAAGATAGAGTTGAATGCGACAAGACCTGCTGTATATTCAGGATCTCCCTTAGCCAGATCACTCCATATCAAGACCATGGCAATACATCTTGCAAGCCCAATCATAATCAGTCCGATCATGTACTCCGGCATATCACTAAGAAACAAAATAGCTAAGAAGAACATCAGAATCGGACCAATAATCCAGTTCTGCACTAAGGACAGTAGGAGTACCTTCCAATCCTTAAACACCCGTCCAAGCTTTTCATACTTCACTTTTGCAAGCGGCGGATACATCATCACAATCAGACCTATAGCAAGTGGTACTGAAGTTGTTCCAATTTGCATACTAGAAAGCACTTCGGAGAAATTAGGCACCAGATATCCTAACCCTAATCCAATGGCCATTGCTCCAAAGATCCAAAAGGTGAGATAACGATCCAGAAAGGAGAGTCTCTTCGTATTTCCATGACTCATTTCATCTACACTCCTTATTCACATACCATTTCATTCATTTTTTTCTGCTCTTCTTCCCCTATTTCCGGCAAATACTCTAGCACGTCTTTTAAATGAGGTTTATCTTCAATTGAAAGTGAATAATAAATCCATTGTCCTCTTCGTTCTTCTACTACTAAGCCTGCATCTTTTAATTTTCGGAGATGCTGGCTTATATTCGGTTGAGTCGTTTGCAATATCTCGACTAAATGACATACGCACATTTGCTGTTGAGCTACTAGAGAGACAATCTTAAGTCGAGTTTTATCTCCCAACAACTTGAACTGTTCCGCCATTTCCTCTATTGAGATCATGTATCGATACACCTCCTGAATTTCATGTTTATTATATAATCAGTCACTTATATAATCAACTATTTATTTATTGGGACTGAGCCCGTTGGAAAAATAAGCACATGGTCACTCGAATATTCAAGAATAAAAGACTTCGTACTAAGATGTGGCACATATTATAACGCCTATGTTACTTTCAATGTATCATTTCTCTAAAATCATCGTTCAACACAAATACACCTTCAAGCTTGTCTCCATGCCATACGCAATGAAGCATTCTAGAAGGTGCTTTAAGTTGTCTTATTCAAAATAAGTTATTGGAATCAGAAAATATAGAAAATGAGACCTTTGCCCTCAGCTACAGCTTGGTTAAAGAAACGCCGGATTTCGTTGAAATTCTGAAGCAGGTAGGCAAAGAACTCGTCCTCAGTCTCTTCTGAAACAATGTCAGGCTCGAGAGGATATACCTCGTCCTTGACCATGGCCGAAAAATCATACCGCAAGCGGAGTTGCGCTTCATCTAGTTCAGACATAGCCTGAAGCGCTTCTGCAACTTGCTTGGCGTGTAAAGAAAACGCCCCGAATGAGCCAAAATCGATGCCTTTGTCTGACGTCAGCGGAACAACATAGCCAAGAGGTGGCTCTCCATCAGAAATATCTCCACAAAGCAAGTAGTGAATCGCCTCCCAGGATCTATCAATGTTCAGTCCGGGATAATCGGCTATTTTCAAACTCTTCAATGCAATGTCGCCTGCTGTGATCTGCTTAACCAGGTTGTCATCCAAAGCAAAGTAATATCCACGCATTCCCATGTAGCCATCCTTCTTTCCATTTTAATTAGTGACTATACTGCCCAATCAAAATGTAACATTCAGGAATTGTGTATTTCAAGGATCATATTACCCATGTTGCCGTTAGAACTTCTTACACTGGATGTATATAAAACATAACTAGTTGAAGGAGTACTACTTAGCGAAGCAGTCCAATCATCAGTAACGGCTATCAAGTCGCATACCGGCATGAATAGTTATCAATCTTTATATAATATATACAGACGATCATAATGTTCATTTAGATCATTCTTCGAAATAAAGCTGGATAATAAATTAACATCATACCTACAAACGAGCATACTAAATAAAAAATAGCCTCGTATTTTATTCCTAGAGAAGAGTTATTATCATGCTTTATATCATTTCTTTTATCTATCATTTTAAATAAAGCTCTATATAATAAATACCCAAGAATCGCCCCCAGGGTGTTCATTAATAAATCGTCAATATCTGTAATTCTATGATTTAGCAATTGACCTAACTCAATGGCTAATGAAAAAAGGAACCCCGTACATACCGTTTTTTTTATTGTTCTAAACTGCGGCCATATCGTCGGCAATAAAAAACCTAACGGCATAAACAGTAATATGTTCAAAACATACGTAGTTATACCTTCAGAAGCAAATGGAATCAAGTTGATTTCACTTGCACGAATCAATGTTTCATATCTCCTTATATCCCATACAGTCGCTATCTGTGTCATCTTATACACTAGCGAAAGGTAGAACAGAAAAACATACACCCATAGAAAGTGCCGAATAGATATCTTTTTTTGCGCTTTAAAATAGAATCCAATTTGAAACATAATACAAAAAATAATAGTGAAAAAATAAGTATATAAATAACTAATCAAAACTCCTGTATGCATATAGAATCTCCAAACTTTACATTTTAATCTATGATATTCATTAAAAAGTGACAAACCCCATCTTTTTCAGCACCAGCTTTTATTTTCTGACATCTGATTTTATACTCTTTTGGGGAACAGGATGTTCATTGTTGAACAAGAGTAGATTCCCATGATCAAACTTTTGGGTAGTTTTAATAGCGGTATTATCATTTTGTTCATAACTTTTTTTGTCTCCTCCATGTTGTAACTTGTTAATAGGATAGGAAAAACTTTTAAAATAAAAGTGAGGTGAATATTAAATTTTTCTTAAATTGTCACTTGGATTTATTATTAATATTCTCGACCTTTATAAAATCTTGTTCAAGCGGAGGTTTCATTGAAACATGAAATTATCAACATCATGGCGACCTAGGGGTCTCATCGAGTGGTTCCTGACGATCATGACATTTGTGGCGCTTCCTATCATCGGAATGATATCCTACTACATCTTAATCCCAAGTGATATGAATAAATTAATGAGTTTGCTAGCATGGTCTACATCCTCATTTCCTTTATTGCTGTTAATCATAACATTGTTCTTCATAGTTATTACCATTTTATCTGTTTGGAAAAAAGCCAGGATCGCACAATTGATTTTAGTACCTCTCTCATTATTATTAATCTTTCTAACAGTACAACCAATTGCTAGTATGCTGAACTATGCAAAGAGTCAACATACTGCTGTTTCACTTCGTTCTCATTTTACTTACAGTCAAGATCTTTCCACAAAACCAATAGAGAATGTTGTGTACGGGAAGACAATGGATGGTATTGAATTAAAGCTTGATATTTGGCCAGCCAAGGATACTTCTAAATTAAAACCTGCAGTAGTACTCGTACATGGAGGCGGATGGGTATCAGGTGATAAAGGAGGAGCTCCACACTGGAATCAATGGCTGAATGACTTAGGATATACTGTATTTGATGTACAATATCGTCTGTCTCCTCTAGCAGAATGGAAAGATGAAGTTGGAGATATAAAATCGGCGCTTGGATGGGTGCTGCAGAATGCAGACACCTATCAGATTGATCCCAAAAGGATCAATCTAATGGGAGAGTCTGCGGGAGGAAATCTTGCGATGTTAGCTGCATATAGTATGGGGGATGCAATGCTGCCAGCTTCTACTCACGTTCCAGAAGTGCATGTCAACGCAGTCGTAAATATGTATGGACCAGCAGATATGTCTTTATTCTACAAAAACAGCCGCAGTATCCATTATGTTCAAGATGTAATGAAGAAGTACATCGGTGGTTCTCCTTCAAAATTCTCAGACCGATATCAGATTCTTTCGCCAATCCATTACATTGAAGAACACTCACCGCCTACCATTACACTATTAGGAACCGGCGACCGTATTGTCCCGGTAGAGCAAGGTGAAGTATTAGATGAAAAGCTGAAAGAAAAAGGTGTAGTAAGCGAATTCTATCTTCTGCCAGAAGTTGATCATGGATTTGATGTAAATCCAGGCACTTTAAGCACGCAGTTTGCACGAGAAAAGGTTACAGCATTCCTGCAAAGATATAATAAGTAGACAAAAATAACCGGTACATATTGTTGTCAGAGTAGTCTGATTACAACATGTACCGGTTACTTATTTTTCATTACAAACCCAGGTGATTGGTTCCATACCAGGCCACCTCGAATTTTGTTTAAACACCGCGGAACCCCATTCCCTATCTAGACAAGACGGAGCATCGCCTTCATATCTTCCTGCGCATCTCCGATAAGCTTCAAGCCGAACATATCAGTCAGCACGTTCATCACGCCTTCCGAGATGAATTCCGGCGGCTTAGGACCGATGCGAATATCACGGATCCCCAAACTGAACAAGCCAAGCAGAATCGCAACCGCCTTCTGCTCGAACCACGAGAGCACGATCGACACCGGCAGTTCGTTGACACTGCAGCCGAAGGCGTCCGCAAGTGCAGCCGCGATCTTGACCGTGGAGCCGGAATTATTGCACTGCCCTAGATCGATATAACGCGGAATGCCCGTATCTGCCACCGTACCGTAATCGACATCATTGAAGCGGAACTTCCCGCATGAGGTCGTCAAAATAACAGTATCGTTCGGCAGTGATGTCGCGAGCTCCCGGTAATACTCACCGCCCTTGCCTGGAGCATCGCAGCCCGCAATGACGAAGAAGTGCTTGATTTTACCATCCTTAACGGCCCGAATAATTTCCGGCGCCAGCCCAAGCACCGTCTCGTGGTGATATCCCGTTGTCAATGTCTGCTCGCTCTCCACATCCGCTGCAGGCAGCGCCAGTGCACGATCAATCAGCGGCGAGAAATCATCGTTCACGATCTTGGTCACGCCCTCGAGCCCAGCCACGTCATAGGAGAAGAACCGATCGGCATAGGTCCCCTTAATCGGCATGACGCAGTTCGTCGTCGCCAGGATAGCGCCAGGATATTGCTCAAACAGACGGCGCTGGTCGTACCAGGCTTTGCCGATATTGCCTTTCAAATGCGTATATTTCTTCAAAGCCGGGTAACCGTGCGCTGGAAGCATCTCGGAATGAGTGTAAATGCTGATACCCTTGCCTTCCGTCTGCTTCAGCAATTCCTCCAGCGCATACAAGTTATGCCCTGTTACGACGATAGACTTGCCCTCAATTTTGTTCTGCGAAACGGTAACCGGCACCGGAACGCCGAAATGCTCCGTATGTGCCCGATCCAGCACATCCATAATGCGGATCGCCGCTCCTCCTACCTTCATCGCCATGTCCAGATGCTCCTGTACGTTGAAATTAGAGTTAGTCAACGTCATATAAAGCGCTTCATGCGTAATCGCGTCAACCTCTTCATCGACATAGCCCAACTGCCGCGCATGCGTCGCATACGCCGCGATGCCTTTTAACGCAAATACGATCGTATCTTGTAGACTGGCAATTGTCTCATCCTTGCCGCACACTCCGACAACCTTGCAGCCGCCCGTCGGCGTCTGCTCGCATTGATAACAGAACATTTGGGTTTCCCCCTGTCAAAATGGTTTTATATGACCAACATACTAAATGGGTAAGCACCCCCTAGTGCGTACGATCACAACAAATATTTCGATATCATGAATATTCCGTCAATTTCACAATCTTGCCTCATGTCACAAAAAGCAGCGCGTCCATAACGGATCACGCTGCCCATACGCGATTGCAATAGAAGATTTCTAGAATCGTTTCCTTCATCAAGGCCTCAACCATCCTCTACCAACTTGGTCTTCACGCCATGTTCATTACCAGGGATTAACAAGATCTGATTAATATTGTTGACTAAACCAAATCTTATATATTATCATTTATATTGTAATCTACTACCAAATATTAGGAGGTTATATATTGAAAAAGAAACTTGCTATTTACATCCTGACGGCTCTACTGACGTTGTCTGTTGCAATTCCTGCAAGTGCTGCTTCTTACGCCACGAATTTGTCCGATGTTAACAACGATGAGATTATCGAAGTTAATCCTGAAAGAACTGATGAAATTGAAAAATTGTATGATGAGAGAACTAGGTTAATACAATCAGACGACAATGGAGAAAAACTTGCTGAAAATCAAATGAAATTAGAGGGTCTAGGCGTGGAGTTTCTTTCTACTAATGAGGTTCAGCAAAGATTCGGTGATGATGCTCCAGTAGCAGCGCTTTTAAATGCAACTAATGTCAATGAATTGAACTCAATTTCTCCTTACGTTAATCCTCCTGAAAAGAAAAATATTGTTTGGACTAGTTTTCGAGCGGATATGGTTAAGAATGGCGTTACATATGAAGTGCAACATCTAACTGCACAATCTAACAGTCAACCCTCATCATTAAAAGGAACATCCACTGCCGTTGTACAAACAAGTAGCTCTTTTGGAGTAGCAGTCGAAAAATTAATATTTACTGTATGTAAAGCAGGGGCATCAACCGTATCTAATGGAGTAAGTATTGCAATATCATTTTATGACGCATTAAAGTCTTTTATTAGTGATGCCAATTTCAATGCTACTACAACGGTTAGCAACGTTAAAGTCACCTATCAAACAAATCAATATCAATCTATTGATTATATGTATGTTAAGGTAAAATCAAAGAATGACAATACTCAAGTTTTATCTTTTGTAACTAATGAAGTTTCAGGTGACACAACTGCAATTGTCCCTGTTTTTACTTATGGCTCTAATGGTGCTACATCTGGTTCAACATCTAGCACGATTAATAGACAATTTTCATATAAAGCACCAAAACATCGGGATAGCTCACAGGCAGTGGCCTCCTATCTTGATCCTGTTTATCAACCTAGTCAATCGTTCTTAAATGAGCTTCAAGTTACAGGAATTAAGGGTGCGAAAGTACATTTTATCCCAATGACTGTTGTAACTTTACCAGGTTCTCTTAATTAAAAAAGAGCATAACATCTTGGAGTTTGTACAAGGTGTTATGCTCTTTACTCAATTTTTTTACGTATTATCTAATACGAACCATTTTCCCTCCGCCGAGTAGAAATTAGAATGTTACGCTTGTTCTGCCCAGTTAGCCGGATATGTTACATAGATAAAGCGTGCATATTCTGGGACAGAAAATTGAATCTTACTTTCTTTTGGAATCAGGATCACTTCTCCAGGACCAGCTGACACTTTTGTACCATCAATGATAACATCCAGATGTCCCTCAATCACATAATCAATTTCATCATAGTTAAGTGTCCAGTCAAAGGTTGTTTCTTTCATCTCCATGATACCGCAGCCAAGTCTTGGACTTTCTTTTAGTGAAAAAAGATCTTTACAATAGACGACATCATTAGGGTTGCCTGTATCGAGACGATCACCTTCTGTTACTTTCATATTTGGCACTTTAACAGAAGTAATCCCTCCAGGACCTCTATGAACGTTCTGGTCAATAGCATCAGCCCCTACTGTTTCTATGATGATTTGACGAACCATCTCTTCAATCATCTTTTTATCGATACTCATGGGTATCCTCCTCTACTTCTTAGGTGCAGTTTTTTTGGAACCATTTTACTTGCAATGAGCATAGCAACCAGTACAGCTGTGATACACTTTTGAATATCGATTCTGTTCTCGGTTAGAAGGAGGTGTGAACAAATTTCACTTTTCCTCATCTCTCATACCAGAAAATAAACACAAAGAGGCCTAAAGTTAAATAGCTTCCTATCAAGTAGGAATGCTAAAACCTTAAGCCTCTTTGCTTTAGTAAGACTACGCCTTTGTAGTCCTCTATTACATTTTAAACGTAATGAAACGGTTGTTCCACACGCTGTAGATTCAAATCGAATGCTCCCTTATAGTTTATCCTCTACTTAGCTATTTACAATAGATAAAACTAAACTTTTTTGTGAACATTCTTCAACGTTGATGCGAGTAGATCATATCTCTTTATTGCATGCAGCAATAAAACACTCTCCTAGATCGAGTCCTGGAGAAGTATTAGAACTTGCTTATGGTACAGGCTTAACAACGATTCCCCTATCGAAAGCCGGCATTACAATGACCGGTGTTGACATTTCTTCTGAGATGCTCAAATATGCACGGTTGAAGGCGGAAGGGGCTGACTGTTACTTTTATGGAGGGCGATGCTCGTACCTTCGAATCGGACAAGCGATTTTAACCCGATGGAATCTTTGCATTTGAGACTCGTAATCCGGAGGGTACGGATTTATCCGATCAAGAGGAGACAGAATGGGGATCATTTATTGATAAGGATTGGAATAACGTAAAGGTATCCGGCACTCAATGTAACAATGCTAGCCAGCATATCATGCATTGGGTCACGATACGTGATTGGGGGTATAAGCGAACGACTACCCGAATTGCTTGTCGGTTCACGGATCAGGATACGCTGCATTCTTTATTAACCCGTTCTGGCTTTCGCGTCGAACATCAATATGCTGATTGGGATAAAACGCCGTTCTCTCCTTTATCTTCATCTATCATTAGCGTTTGTCGGAAATGTTAGGAGATACGTAATACAGTGAAATAGTAAAATCCCCTCAGGTCGAGGGGATTTTTGGTGATCGTTCGGATAATTTATCATAAGTCTGAATACTAGGAATTTAAGAACTCCCAACAGTATGGATAGTCCACCGTTGATTATTTTCAACATGCTAGGCCCATTGACGTATGCTCGCTTTTTGATTCAAGGAGTTTTTTTCTACGTCCGCTACATAAGCACTATTCTTATGACAATTTCATACCATTCATTTGTTGGTTATCCACGTATTTTTCTGGTATATTATGGCTCAATGATTTGTCTGCCCACATTCACATCGTCTATTTTCCATTGGTTATCAACAAATTTATAGAATACATAACGATCAACAAGCTCGAGATTGATAGGACCACTTTCAAAGTAAGCAGATTGGTGCATTTTTGCGGTTGTGGTGCTGCTGTAGGTAATATCGGCCTTTTTTGTTGTAAGCATAGCGTTATTTTTAATGCCATTACTGTGAATGATCTTGTTTATAAAGGAGTCCGTGAAATAAGGTCTGAAATATGTGCGAATTTGCGAATAGCTTGAGAGATCGGTGGCTTCATTTATCTTTGCATTAAGTACCTCTATTCTCTCCTGACTCATTCTCCAAGGCTTGAGCGGATCTGTATGGATAAAGACCTGTTGCTGACCGATCGTAATGGTTGCTTTTCGTTCTTGTTCAGACCACAGCGCTGTTCCGCCAAAGGCTTCAGCAAAAAAACGGGCTGGTACATAAGTTGTTCCATTAACAATTTTTGCTGGCACATCAAGGCTGAAAGCAGCGTTATTTAATAAAGCAGTTCGAGAATTAACATGAAGCAACAGCTCTCGTTTATCACGAATAATCGTAATGCTTTTTTTGGCCTGGTCCCAGATTACTTGTGAATTGAATCGCTCTGAAACAGCACGTAATGGAATCAGCACTCGTCCATTTTCTATTTTTCCATTATCAACCGTATTAGAAAAATGATTGGCGAAGCTTATCGCTGGATTACTGATTAGTAAAGCACACACAAAAGAAAGTGTTAGTGCGATTATTGTTTTTTTCAAAGTTCCTCCTAGGGTTCTATTATTTTCTTGACTCTAGCTCAAATCTTGTCGTCGAAAGTTCCTTTCGATACGCTCCCTTTAGTTAGATAAACGCAATGTAATGGAGAATGTTGCAGTTATAATATAGAAATCGGTTCAACATTAAACTAAACGGCCTGTTAGCTTAATAAGCTAGGATCGCGAGACATTAGAATCGGTAAAGGATCAAGTTCTTGTCAATTTTGGCAAAAGGACCACGCAATCATTGTCCATTCCTTATCTCAAAGATTTTCTGTAGGGTATGGATGTGCAAGCTTCTTTCATCAACCGTTTCTTGGAGTTTGTTTCCCGATCCTGCGTCCATATACCACTCAACAAGCCTGTACCCGAACATAAGTAGAATCATCTCATAAACGCAGTTATCCGTTATGTGTGAAATATCCGCATATTCCGAAAAGCCCTTGTAATACGCTGGGATACATCTACGATAGTATTCAACCATGTCTTCGACATCGGCTTCGTCCGCGATAAGACTTGCTATATCTTCACCTAAATAGCCCCACCCCGTGGTATCCCAGTCCATGAGTATGGTTTTACCGTCTGAATAGAACAGGTTTGCCACCCAAAAATCCCTGTGGCACAGCACGACGGGGAGCTTTTCAATACGGTTGAATATCTCGTCTGAGGCTTCATCAATGTCGATGAGCATATTACATAGGTGTTTCGGGATTTCGCAATCTTCGGAACGTATATAATCGTACACTCTATTCCATGACCGATAATGAAGATAGAAGTTCTTCATATAATCCACTTTGCTCAGGTTGGTCAAGTTCTGTAAAACATCTGGCTGTTCGGCATATAGCTTGCCTTGGAACCGTCCTAATTCCTTGGCTGCGCGTTCATACATATCGCCAGTCAAGTCTAAACCCGATATGCCGTCGATATATTCCATCCATATCTGCGTTTCGTTTTCTTCTACGTTCATTTCGGCGTGATAGCATTTAGGCCAACGGAATGACTCAGAAAACAGAGTGCCGAAATTGGATTTATAAAAATCATATTCCCTGCGCCATGAATCAGGATCACTGTAGCGTTCCCATTTCTTCTGCGTTTTTAAAACGATTATATAGGGTAACGTCCCGCCGTCAGTGGTTTGGGCATTGCCCGTTACAAGCTGTACATTACCTACTGTACCGCCATGTAATGTTTTGGTTTGGAAATCAGCGCAGTTTATTTTCGTACCGAGCATTTTGCTTAAGATCGGTGTCAGCGTTTCGGCTTTTATTTCGCTCATGATGAAGTCCTCCAATCGTTTTTTAGTAAGTAGTTTTTCAAAAGCTATGTTATCGACGTGGTTAGGATATATACAATCATTCTTCAAGAGATTCTCCACGTAATTGCACCGAGTTATCGAATTATTCAGAAAGCAACTGTGCTCCGGTCGATTTTCTACTAGCCATTATCGCTGTGATTAATATAGTGCTTGGATTCTCCACGATCATGAAATCACCATCCTTTCACGTAATACATAAACATCATATTTGAAAAGAAGACAGTGATGAAAGGTCGACAATAGATATATTCATTTATTACCTCTTCCTACCTGTTGGTTTAACAATAATGGCATCATTTCAACTTGACTGCTACCAATGAGATCATATCGGGAATGTTATTCCCCTGTGTACTACGAGAACCAGCGAGATACACAGATTACAATTTACATGATTACTTGGTTATCAATCCGTCATATAGAAAAATAGGCATCACTCGCACAATTAGATTGCACAAGTGATACCTATTTCATCTTGAAATCTTTCAATGACCACGTCAGCTTGATGTATGCTAATTACATCTGATGTCCAAGGCATGCGACGTAATCTTAGATAGTAAACCAGCGCAGTTCGCCGCCCTTGAGCTCCAATTCGAAGCTCTTGCTATTCGCGTGCACAGTCGTGTTGCGTGGCTCAGGAGTATTGTTGACAGCACAATATGCTCCTGCTTCTGGATAAACATGAATTTCTGTATGGGCATCCGAACTAAACCAATTGTGCAATTCATTATCTTTGCTGCACGACCATAATATTGCACGGTGCAACAAGCGGGCGTTCTCGGCACTATACGGTAGTCCACCGATATAGACAGTGCGACCGCCGAAATAGTTATTAACTGCCAACTGCACTTCTTTATCCTTACAATCTAAAATATCAGCGCTAGTCGCATATACATTTTTCTTGCCTTCACCGAAGTTAATGTCGCCATCCATATCGGCAGTAATAAAGTGAGACGGCTTTACGTCCCAATTGTATTTATCGTAGCCGAGAGTGAAGCCGCGCTCCAGCTCTACGCCAAGAGCATCGCCTAGCTGGAAGAAGCGCCCTTGATGTTGAGCGGCGGAAGGTTCACCTACCCCGATAAAGCCGCCTCCGCGAGCAATAAATGCACGGATTTGCTCAACAATATACGGGTCTTTCCAGTTGTCACCGCCGGTATGTGCGGTGTCAGCGTCACCGACATTAATCATGACATCGATATCGTTGAGCAGGTGCGGCTGCTCACGAATGTCGTCAAAGCTAATGAACGATACATCGAAAGGAGCTCCGCTTAAAATCTCAATAATGCCCGCATAGCTGTAGTTTTGTTTCTGGTACAGAGCATGATGCACCATATGACAGCCCCAAGAACGCATTTTCCCCCAGCAGTTCAATACAGCAACTTTAGCTATGCACAGCGGCTTCGTGCGCGCCTTCTCATATAAATCGCGGAATTCATCAGCAACTTGCGTGACATAATCGACAAAGTCTGGGAAGTCCAGCGCCAGCTTCAAGTAGCCGCCATAGCCAATGCGATCTACAGGCTTGCGCAAAATAGCTCGTCTTGCTGTTAACCAGTTTTCTTGAGCTTCTGCCGTTGGGTTCCCGCCAGGATGGAACGTATCCGGGAAGAAATATGGCAAGAAGCGCCCTTCTGTATATTTCACCCCAGGAATATCGCTAATTAATCGGAGTGTTGAACCATTGCCGACGCTGCCGACGACAGCATCCAGCCCGATGGTTTTAAATTCATCCATATAAGGCTCAGTGCCAATAAAATGGTCCCCTAAGAACATCATCGCTTCGCGACCTTCTTCATGGGTAATATCAACGAGTTCCTTAGCTAACTGCGCCACTTCGCGTCGTTGGAAGGCCATAAAGTCTAAGTATGGTTTGGACGGAATCCGATACTGGTTGTTGTAGTAGCCTTCGTCAATAATGTATTCCGGACGGAACGTATAGCCTACTTCACGCTCGAACTGTTCGAGAATATAAGGGCTGACGCTAGCGGAATAGCCGTACCAATCCACATATTTCTCCCGACGCAGCTCATCGAATATAAGCGTGAACTGATGGAAGAACGTTGTAAATCGTACTACATTTACATAAGGCTTGTCCCGCAAAAATTCACGCAGTCTGCTCTTAGAGTATTCCCGTGTCTTAGGCTGACGTACGTCAAACGTAATTTGTCGTTCGAAGTCTTTCCAATCATTCACGACGGCATTGTACATATGAACGGGATCCCAAATCAGATAGGTTAAGAAGCTCACGCTATACTCATGGTAAGGAATCGTGTTATAAATAATGACACAACCGCTAGCTTCATCATAGCTCCAGAGATTCGTCGGTACGACCTCGCCAGTGGTACGATCGATAACTTCCCACCAGCGGTAAATATCATCGCGGTTGTTAACTTGCAATAAGTCTTCGCTGATCCCTTCCAGTAACCGAATAGAAAGTTCAGCATCTGTAGCAGCAACAAATTTCGTTGAAATATAGCATTGCTGTACTTCGTCAGGGTTTGCTTTTGCCCAATTGTTGTCTTTGCGGGTTGTATAGTAAGTAGCGTATACTTTCGCTCCGCATTCAGCTAGCTCTTGTGGAAAAGTGGTGCCGTCTGCATCACGCACAGCATCAGCGCCCCACAACTCCATCGTTTTCAGCGTTTCTCCTACGACATCAAGGTCGGTAGGGATGGTGAGGCGCCCTCTACCTTGTTTGCTCTGATTCTGCTCGATCATTTGAAATATGCTCCTTCCAAATAACTGATTGTTGATACCATCATACCCAGCGAGGAAGAGAGACCCAAGGACGGATTATGACCTTCCACGGGTAAAATTTTGACCTTTGATATAAAAAAAGATATAGAACTCCCTGCTCGCAACAGGCTCAGTTCTATATCTTCGAATAGATGTCAGTATAATATGAAGTTGGAAAATTACAATACTTCACAGCCATAAACTTCGATTTGTGTTAATGCCGGAAACGGTGACGGATCAGCGGACTTGATTAAGTGCTTCACTGTCAGTGATTCTACTTGACGCGGCGTAAGCTTTGTTACCTGCTTCACATTCGTTTTCGTTAAATGAATCGTTTCACTATCACCATTGGAGAAGCAGACGGTTACTTGCTCCCAATAGTTATCGTGAGGAAAGTCTGCTCGCAGCGTAAGAGCGATGCAGTCTATTTCTACAGTGCGCCCAAATTGCACGCTTATTTCAGCGTCATCTTGCTGGTTAATGCTCCACGACTCAAATGGCCATGCCCCGTGCCCTGCATTAAAACAATTGCCATTAATGGCATTGCGTGCGGCAAACACAGACTCACCGCGTGTTTCCACATTCGCAATCGCATGCGGATAACAACTGTCATTCTCATGTTGGTCAAACGGATTAAGGGCTACATTTTTGTAGCTGGAGATTTCCGCTGAAGTCGCTAGACGCACGCTAAGCGCATGGATGTCACCACTGTATGATTTCGGATTATAGGATATTTTCTTCTCTCCAAATGGAATGACAAGCCGATAACACGTTGTCGCTAAATATACGAACGTTTCCGGCATCGTATCATCAAGCTGCAACATGACATATTGGTGGGGATGCTCACTCTTTACAACAATTTGGTCACCCTCTTGATAAGGTTGATGATATACGAGCTGGGCTTGCCCCTGGTCAGAAGCCGTTGCCAATACGGTATGATTTGCATCGTGAATTTCAATCGTAAACTGCGTTACTGGTGCCATAAGATAATCAACTCTTTCCTCATTTATTTTTGAAATATTTAAGAACATTCGTTCTTAAATTCACTCGGTGTTACGCCCATATACTTCTTGAACACTTTAGAAAAATAGGTACGGTCTGAGTAACCTAGTGTCAGTGCGATCTGTTCCAGCGTGTGCCCAGATGTTTTCAACATTTGTGAAGCAATGTTCATTTTGTACTGATGTACATAATCCGTGAAATTGCTGCCAGTCATGCGTTTGAAATAGCGTGAGAAGTAACTTGGATTTAAATACAGATAGCGCGCAATATCAATAGAAGTAATACTATCAGCTAAATTTTGTTCGATGTAATGTTGAATTTGCTGTAACTTCGGTTCACAGCTGCTAGTTAGTGTACCTCGCCCTTGTTTCCCTTGTTTATCGTTAGGCATCGCCATCGCTGTTAGTGGGCGCTCCGCTAATGCAAGCACGTCACCAAGAGTCCGTGACTGCTCCATATAATTGAAGATCGCTTCATCGAGTCTAACCGAAGCTGCAATCGTCAGCTCGCGCAAGCAAACTTGCAGCTCATGCATGAATGAAGCAGGTTCAATCCTTCTTGCTTGAAAATGTTGCTTCATATTCTCAATAATACGTTGTATCCCATCTATATCATGAATAGCTAGTGCCTGCTTCAGTTCAACTTTATAGTTGTCCAACTCCCCTGCAGGAAATTTCAGCCATGTTGGTCCCATCGCCTGCTGGCGATCCGCAATCAGCATCGACTCTCCAACATAAAACTCATATTTATAGCGTAGTAAGGAGTGATAACATGTACTCATTTGCTTAAGTTGCAGCTTATCACTAACCGTGACGCTTACGAGCTGCAATTTCATATATTGTGCAACTCGTTCTTTCAATTTTTGCAGATAGCTGTTGAAGTGCAACACGTTGTTATCCGCTAAATTATCGTGATAGTTATACACAATGACAAGATGCTGTTGCTGCAAAAATGGTGTGATTCCTTCATATTTGCGTGCTAGCTCTTCCGCAATATTGTAGACAGCATAGCAAATTAACGATAACGATTGCTGTGAATAATGTTCATCGTAACTAGCATATTGTATATGCACAAGACTGAGCATATACCAAGGACAGTTCCACCTAACTCCAATACCAGACGCATATTTGAGGATGTCATCAACATTCGTTCGATCAAGCACACTCTGCAATAAACTTTGCTTGAGCAACTGTTGATTGTAGCTTGACGGTTGTACACTTACAGACGATGATTGTTTTTTCAATAAGCATATTGACTTATGCAAGCTTTGTTGCAACTGCTCTGAAGTTAGCTGATCTTTAATTAAATAATCGTCAGCTTGAAGCTTTAGCGCTTGTCTCGCGTAGTTGAAGTCTTCATGACAGGTTAAGAAAATGACGCGCACGTCAGGTTTGATTTGGCGAAACTGTTCTGCTAACTCAATCCCATTCTTCTGCGGCAGTCCAATATCTGTGATTATGATATCAGGAACGTTCTGCTGAAACAGGTGTACGGCTTTGACACTGGAATAGGTGGCAGCTACAACTTTCAACTGTAATGGTTCCCAATCAATCATCTGCTGCAATAATTTGAGCATTGGCACATCATCATCAATAAGCATCACTTTGTATATCACTGGTTGTCCCCCCGCTTGATGTCATTGGAATCTGCATTCGTGCGGTTATACCGTCATATCGGTTAGGAGCAAAAGAAAGCGTAGCCTCTGGACCAAAAGATAGTTTCAAGCGCTGAGCAACATTAACCAATCCTACCCGCTTATAACTCGGATCAGGTTCATCACTGCAACGTAATACACTTTCATTCAGTCGATGCAACAAAGACTCATCCATCCCTGCTCCGTTATCGGCAACCTCAATCACGATTGTATCCGAATCATGATAGACGGAAATCCATATTTGAGATTGCTTGCGCCTCGTATCATTGCCCTCGATATCTACATCAGTATCGACAAAGCCATGGATGATTGCATTTTCAACTAGCGGTTGTAGTAATAACTTTGGAAACTTAATCTGCTGCAATTGTGGCTCTACATCGACTTCCAGTTGGATGGGTATATCCCTGCGCATCTGCATAATATCAATGTAATGAACCATTAACTCACACTCTTCTTGCAGTGTTGCCAGTGCATTGAAATTCATATAGGCACGCAGTAAGCTCATTAAAGAGTCAATCATGCCGCTATGCAGTTGATCCTTCTGCAACATTAAGCTGCACTTTATTGAATTCAGGGTATTCAACAGAAAGTGGGGACGAATTTGCATAAATAGCGCCTCAAGCTCCAACACCCGTCTCTGCTCCTGCTGCCGCTCCATCTCATAAATAGACTGTTGCAGCTGATCCAGCATCAAGTTAATCGTCTTGCTAACCGCTGCTAGCTCATCCTCTCCCTTAACTTGCAGCCTAACATCTAGCTTGCCGTTGCCAAATTGTCCT
This sequence comes from Paenibacillus sp. 1001270B_150601_E10, assembly GCF_015558675.1. Lineage (GTDB taxonomy): Bacteria > Bacillota > Bacilli > Paenibacillales > Paenibacillaceae > Paenibacillus_B. The sequence goes on from NZ_JADMOL010000006.1 coordinate 67,836, forward strand.
GCAACCTGCTGTAATTGCTCAATCGGACGATGCAATCGTTTAGAGATCAGCAGGGCAAATAAAGAGAATATAATAACAAAAAGCAGGACTTCAGCAGTACCGATATAAAGTGTTTTTGAAATGATACCTCTAAACGTGTTGTTGCTCATCTCGTACACAAGCTTCCACCCGTTTTTGCTCAGCACGACTTCCGAACGCATACGATCGTCAATCTTTTTTGTATCGGATGCAAGCAGTTGTGCGGAGCCAGCAATTCGGTCACCATGATCATCCAAGAGAGCAACATCCCATGACTTCACGGATTGTAATGCATTTTCGAAATAAGACTGTTCAATTCCAATCAGCAGCACGGCCGTATACCCGTTACTAACACGATCAAAGATGACACGAGCAATATAATATTTACTCGCGCCTTCGTCTTCGAGTAAACCTAACCACTGTAATCGTTCTGGCTGTTGGAAATTAATTTTGCTATACAATTCAGGTAAATGCGGTAATAGTTTAGCGGGTTCTTCCTCTCCTGAAGGGATAATAAACTGCTGGCGGTTAATTAAGTACATGTGCGTCTGCCTATTCAACGTTTTCGAATTGATAAGCGAAAATACAGCCTTGATTTGTGAGAAATTCTCATAATCAGCAAAACTATTTAACTGCTTGACATCAGCGAATTGACGCAAGCTAGTTTTGAAGCCTGCATCGTTTACAATATAATGGGAGGCAAACGTAGCATCATCGATCGTTTTGCTAAATTCTGCACCGATTACGTTCAACATGTTTTCGTTCGTTGCATGCAACTTATCCAGCATCGATTCCTTAATTAAATAAAAAGATTGCAAAGATACAGCAACCATCGGTACGATAATAAAAATCATGAAGGAAAGTAACATTCGTTTATAATAAGTTAAATGAAACATGAGGTTAGCGTCACTTCCCATCCTTCAACATTTCCGTTACCGTTCAGACCAAATCATCGACTAGATCTTCTAATTTCTATTTGCGCTCATACCAATAGCCAGGAATACCACGCACAAGACGCATCAGCGCTTCCAAGTAGTAATAATCGCCCCAAATCATATAATCATCAGGGGACAAACCACCATGGACATAGTACGAGCCATGCTTAAGCAAACCTTCCGCTGCATCGTCACCAATCGTAGCATAGTTGTGAATCAGCGACTCCATACTGGTTGCCAGCATCTTCTCGAAATAAGGACGATCGTGATCAGCATCATCCAGATGTGAAATAAGCTCCGCCAGTCCGGCGGCTACAATCGCTGAAGCCGAACTGTCGCGATACGTATCAGCAGCTACAGGCGCGTTGAAGTCCCAATAAGCAACACTGTCCTCAGGCAAATGCTCAAGGAAGTAGCGTGCCATACGCTTAGAAGTCTCCAAAAATGCCGCATTGCCCGTATAACGATAAGAAAGTGCAAAGCCATATACGCCCCAAGCTTGCCCCCGCGTCCACGTCGAACCGTTGCTATAGCCTTGATGAGTCGCGCCGCCGATTGGTACACCTGTCTTCGTATCAAAGAAGAAAGTATGATATGAGCTATCATCACCACGAACGATATAACGCCGTGTTTTCTCTGCTTGGATTTCTGCAATTTCTCGATACTTCGAATCACCAGTTTGCTCGCTTGCCCAATACAACAAAGGCAGATTAAGCAAGCAATCGATAATGATACGGCCCGCTTCTTGCTCGTTATCCTTCGTTCCCCAAGCTTGAATGTATCCGCTTCCATCATTGGTGTTACGCCAACGATTCAATAAATGATCAGCTGCATCCAGTGTCAACTCACGAGCACAATCATCGCCAGTAAGGATCCACTGTGCTTTCGCAGATAAGCTGTACAGGAATCCGATATCATGATGATCCAATACAACTTTTTGCTCTAACCGCTGTCGAAAACTAGCTACAGTAGCTTCTGCTGCCTGCCGATAACGTTCATCTTGTGAATACTCATAGCATAACCACAATATTCCCGACCAGAAGCCATTTGTCCAGTCGTCATTATCATTCAGCTGATATTTCCCATTAAGGCTAACATGCGGAAACTGAGTTCCAAACTTATCAATATTGAGTAGCGTTTTCGCTAGAACGTCTTCAATTGCTTGTGTGTAAAGTGGTGTTGCTTGCCTTCTCGTTGTTTGCATTCCCTCTGTAGACATCTGCATTTCAGCCCTCTCTCAGAAATATAACGCAACGCTAACTATATGATAGCGGATACATCCCGCACAATGTAAGCGTTTTTTTGTTGAAATGTGAACAATTTTGACTTTTTTTAATACATTTGCTTTCTTCTATCTCACCTTCACCGTTGTCATTTGCTCATTATAGCGCACCATTACGCAATCTGCTGTCAACTTCACCTCAGGCATTTGCGACTCGCAGCCAACAGGAATTCCTGTCATCACACTTACTAGCAAATGTGTCCCTGGCTGAAGTTCAGCACGTAGTACAGGCATCAATGTCCGCTCATAGAATACATTGGTGTTAGGCTCGGTGCGAATCATCTCCGCTTGCGTGAATCCAGCAACCGCCTTTGCGATGGTGGTACCGACAGGCGAATCATAACTCGCCCAACTTGTCTCGACTACGGCTGTGTCATCACTCCTAACCGTGACGAACGGCGCTGAGAAACTGGCATCATAGGCAATTAAGGCACGGCTCGTTTCCAGTTCGTGAATGCGTACATGGCTGTCACCACAAGGGACAATCGTGCTGCGAATTGTAACTCCGACTTGCGGCTGCCAATTGTGCACCATTCGATCTTCATGCAGTTCATAGCTTGAATCGAGCGGCTTATCACGAAAATGTACGCCATCCTCACTAACCGCAAGCACACTATCAAAAGCACCTTCGTAGTAGTAATAATTGCTGCGCGGAACACTGAAGCCAAACACAGTAGAGTAGGCAAATTTCGAGTACTTGGCGCAAGCATGGTTCTGATATCCAATAAATTGACCTACAGGATACATAAGCACATGTCGAGAATGATGCGTATGCTCAATCATCGCCTTCATGCTCGGCAGCGACAGTCGGTCTGGTGAAACCTCTTGTTCTACTTCCTTTGCCTGCCAATAAGGATGGTCATCCGGAACAGCAAGCAATAAGAAGCTTTTGAACGCCCAATACGGGGAACCCGCACCGTTATAGCCCTCTCCCATCACCAAGTTCTGATAGTGATAGCCTACGCTTAGCACGCCATCTGTCGTAAAAATATCATGATTCATCCAGCTTCGCATATTGCGCGCATACAAACCCTTAATGACGCCCCATGGCAGCGCTTCAACATCGGCCAGCACAAGCGCGCTCCAGAAGCTTGCTTGCGCAAAGCGATACGCTAAACTGCGGCCGAAAGGAATTGCCTCTCCCTTGCTATCGAACCAATATTGATAGCTGCGTGCAAAAAGAATCGCCCGCTCTTTCAACTTAGCTGACCGCTCCGGATCTTCATCCGCCATAAATGTAGCGTAGATTAAACTATAATAATGGAACGCCCAGGGGATGTAATAATCAAACTGCTGATCCACACCATCAAAGTACCAGCCATCGCCAACATAGCACGACTCAATCAGGGCAAAATCCTCTTCGATCTTCTCCTGAGAATACTTCAAACCAAGCTGCTTCAGTGCCACATTCACTAAGATGCGAAAGAAGTGCCAGTTATTCGGTGCCAAACGGCGTTCATTAATTTGCCATAGCCAGTCTGCCACATGCTGCTGTTCTGTCTTTGATAGGACATCCCAAGTTTTGTGCGGTGCTAGCAGCAGAGTAGTTGCGATAGATGCCATCTCAACCAACAGCTGATCGCCATCCATCATCTTGCCATAATAATGCTCGCTGTGCGGGTTGCAGCCCTCCGCTAGTCCACGCATCCATTGGAGCTGAAGCTGCTCGTCATCATAATGGACGAGAAAGGGTCCTAGTCCCCACAGTATTCGTAAGAATCCTTCGGCATCTCTGCGATTTTCGGTATAGACCGTGCCGTGGGTTCCTAACGCTAAGTGTCCAGGCTGCTCTGCTAGCCGCGACCGCAGCGGCTGTACTAACGTCAATAGGGCTTCCGCTACATCGTCACGTTGATTCCACTGCATGCTACGTATTTTCTCTATCACGATTATTCACGCTTCCTTCAACAGTTTTCACAGCACAACGAATCTCATAACGCATATCGTACACATCGGTTATATTACAAAGACTAACAGCTAAATACCCTGTTAGTCTCTATTTTGGTCTACCTATTCGAAATTACGGCTGCTTGCCAATATAGGCAAGAATCCCACCGTCAACATATAAAATGTGCCCATTGATAAAGTCACTAGCTGGTGAAGCTAAGAATACCGCAGGACCTGCTAAATCCTGCGTTTCGCCCCAACGCTCTGCAGGTGTCTTTGCAATAATAAAGGAATCAAACGGATGACGGCTGCCATCAGCTTGACGTTCACGCAGCGGCGCTGTTTGTGGCGTCGCAATATAGCCTGGTCCGATTCCATTACACTGAATATTATATTTACCATATTCAGAAGCGATATTGCGGGTGAGCATCTTTAGGCCACCTTTGGCAGCAGCATAAGCAGACACCGTTTCCCGCCCTAATTCGCTCATCATCGAGCAAATATTAATGATTTTACCGCCGCCTTTGTTCATCATTCCTGGAATAACCGCTTTGGAGACGATAAATGGTCCGTTCAAATCAATATCAATGACTTCACGGAACTCCTCCGCACTCATTTCTATCATTGGAATCCGCTTAATAATACCAGCATTGTTAACTAGAATATCAATGACTCCAACTTCTGCTTCAATCTGTTGCACCATTGCCTGCACACCTGGCTCGTCGGTCACGTCGCATACATATCCGTGTGCCTCAATGCCGACTTCCTTATAAGCAGCTATACCGCGTTCTACTCCTTCTGGCTTGCGGTCATTAAATGCAATTGTTGCACCCGCACGCGCCATCGCGCATGCCAATTCAAATCCGATCCCATATACTGCACCTGTAACGAGAGCTACCTTACCATCAAGGCGGAAACGATCTACTGAAAATTGTGACATCTTCATACTCCCCTCTCTATAAACCCTCTCTATTCATCTATCTACTTTAGGTCGTCCATAGCGACCATATCCATATCGGTGTATGTGATATTCTCGCCGCACATTGCCCAAATAAACGTATAGT
>NZ_JADMOL010000006.1:73062-83341 GCF_015558675.1 Paenibacillus sp. 1001270B_150601_E10
GGTATGAATGGACCAGCTTGGGCTGATAATCGCTTGCTCATTGCCGACAACGAGATGCTTCGTCTCATCCGGTTTGCCCATGAAGTGGAATACCTTGTTGTCACTTTCCAAATCGAAGTATACATACGCCTCCATACGACGCTCATGTGTGTGGCATGGCATCGTGTTCCAAGCGTTGCCTTCTTCTAGGTGCGTATATCCCATTTGCAACTGACAGGACTGACATACATTCGGATGAATATACTGATAAATTTTGCGCTTATTCAGTGTGTTATCAGCACCAGTTTCCATTGGCTTGATGTTATCAATGGCAATTCGTACATTTGGATATTTATGATGAGCCGGACTAGAAGCAATATAAAATTTCGCTGGATTGCTAGCATCTGCGCTAGCAAACAGCACTTCTTTCGTTTCTTTTCCGATATAATAGCCATCCTGATTGTTCATCGATTCACGTACACCATCAATCGTAATAAAACCAGGACCACCGATATTAATGACACCTAGTTCACGGCGCTCCAGAAAATACTCAACACCTAAATCTTTATTGAGCTTTATTTCCAACGGATGTTCTGCTGGTGTAACACCCCCAAATATCAAACGATCATTATGCGAATAAGTCAGGCGAATTTCACCAGATACAAACACCTGCTCCACTAAAAACTCCTTGCGTAATTCTTCTGTTGTCATGCGTGCGATCGATTGTGGCGCATATGCGTAGCGCGTCTCCATAGTTTGCATTTTTTCTAGCTCCTCCCGATTTCATAGACTAGGAATCAACACAATGATAGTACGAACACTCGATATTAAATCTACTATTATCATAGTGAATGTACCCAACAAGAGTAAGTTAATTATTTTGCTAGTTCGTGCACAATTTTGACTTCTTGGCCTGTTGTGCTTCATCTCTTCATCGTTAATCATTTCACGTCGTATACTCGCTCGATGGTATCCCAGCCTCAATGAAGCTTGAACTACGCTATGCCTATTGTCACCGTAGCTCCAAGCGGGATATCCAGTTGATACGTATGTGGCGCAGGCTGTGTGACTGCCACTTCCAATGATGACTCGTCATGCTTTATATCACACCCCTTATCTTTCCATCGCTCATCTGTATGCTCTCCATTTCTACTACAAGTACAGCCAGTACTAAAAGCAAGCGGAACCTTACTATATAGGACACATGGATTTCCAAGCGTAGACGTTATTTGCGCTTGTTGCAGTTTGCCTGCCTGCCAAACCATATCAATGGTGAATCCGCCGCGAGCACGCAAGCCTGTAACATAGCCTTGCTGCCACGCGGGCGGCAAAGCCGGCAGCAACCGGATTTCATTTCCGTGGGATTGCAAGAGCATTTCCTGCGTCGCCGCTGCTCCGCCAAAGTTGGCATCAATTTGGAATGGAGGATGATCACCAAACAAGTTAGGATGTACTGCTTTGCTTAATAGATTGCGTAAACTTAAATGCGCCTGATCGCCTTCATCCAGTCTTGACCAGAAGTTTGCTATCCACGCTTGACTCCAGCCCGTATGTCCGCCGCCATGGGCTAAGCGCCGCTGCAACGTGAATTTAGCAGCTTGTCCAAGTTCAGGGCTTCGATGAGGAATAATCTGTTCCCCAGGATGCAAAGCAAATAGATGAGAGATATGGCGATGTCCCAACTCGACTTCATCATAATCAACTGCCCACTCCATCATTTGTCCATGCCTGCCGATTTGTGGCTGTGGCAGCTTACTGCGTGCTTGCTGCAACTGTTCCAACAATTCAATGTCCTCTTTGATACCTTGTTCCAACTTTCCTTCCGCATCCCGTTGCAGCAGATCTCCAGCATGGATACATGCTGTAAACAATGCATACAAAATTTGCGAGTCCATCGAAGGACCATAGCATAGCGCCCCGACTTCACCTTGCTCACTACGATACGAGTTCTCTGGAGATAGTGATGGTACGGTCACCAGCTTCCCGGACGGCAGCTCATATAAAAAGTCTAAGAAAAATAACGATGCTTCTTTCAACACGGGATATGCCCGCTCACGCAAGAACGAAAGCGAGCCGTTATAACCATAATGCTCCCACATATGTAACGCTATCCAAGCGCCGCCCATAGGCCACATATTGGCGCTCACATATTGGCCGTAAATACCTGTATCCGCCCACAGGTTGCTGCTTGTGTGTGCAACAAATCCGCGTGCACCGTAAATGTTGCGCGCGGTTTGGCGTCCACTGATAACTAAACGTTCAATAAAATCAAATAGCGGCAAGTGACATTCCGCTAAATTCCCCGTCTCGGCAAGCCAGTAGTTCATTTGCAAATTAATGTTTAGATGATAGTCTGATTCCCACGGAGGCGTAAAGCTGTCATTCCATATCCCTTGCAAGTTAGCTGGCAGCGTACCTGGTCTGGAGCTGGCAAGCAGCAAATAACGCCCGTACTGATAAAACAGCGCCTCCAGTCCATTATCAGCTGCACCTTGCCGGTATCGTTCCAGTCGCTGCGACGTGGACAAGCATTGCTGTCTAGGAATCTGCTTCTGTGGCTTAGTTCTTCCTCCTTCCTCCGTTTCCAAATCCAATGTCACACGGTTAAACAGTGGCTTATAATCATCCAAGTGCCGCTGCTTCAATGTCGCATACGGCACTTTTGCTGCTTGTTTCGCTTGTTGCCAAGCAACAGCCTGGGGATCGTCATGGCGAAACGAAGTCTGCGCCGCTACAATAATAGTGACCGCACTTGCATGGCGAATATCCAGATAATTGCCCACCGCCTGACACCGTCCACCTTCAATTGCAGCCCGCAACACAACGGCGTAGCGTACGCCGTCTGCTCCCAATTGACCTTGCATAGCGATAGCTTGTTCCTCATCTGTGTTGATAAATTCACCATTGAACGGTCTGCGATCGATCTTAGCCATAAAGGTTAAGCCAGATGGATCAGTCGTTGTCATCCGGATTACTAACACTTGATCAGCAGCGCTCGCAAATATCTCGCGGCTGTACTGAATTGCATCATTCTGAACTTCACCCGTTGCCTTAGTTGCCGCTCCTCCCTTATCTAGGCGTTCCACTTCGTAATTTACTTGAACCAAAGCATTATCCAAATCTAATTCGCGACAATAATGATTGATTTCATTACATGCTGTATTCATATCAAAATCAAAGACCAAGTTTCCTAATGTCTGATAGGGAGCGAAATATTGGGGGATGTTAGTCATTTGCGACAGTACTAACTTCTCTGCCTTATTGACATGACCTTGCAGCAGCAAGTTTTTGATTTCTGGCAATGCCGCTTGCGCAGCCATATTAACGTTATCCTTCGCCCCCCCATACCAACACGAATCTTCGTTCAATTGAATCTGTTCACGATGTATACCCCCATATACAACGCCTCCTAAGCGCCCGTTACCGATTGGAAACGCCTCTGTCCATTGTTTTGCCGCTGTCCGCTCAAGCAAATAATACTTGCTCTCTTTATTGCAGTTGCATTCATTTATTTCATTATTTATATGGTTCATTACGACTACCCTCATTTCATCAAAGAATAATGTGCAAGAGCTTGTACACTGTTCTCATGATCCATCTCGCTCCATTATAACGACATTCAATCTTAAAAAAGATGCACTTTTATGACCTTGTATGTGTCGTTTATTGACATATTGCACACTTCAGCTGTTTCCATCATAATCAATTCGAATCATGTAACAACCTATACTCGTCACTTTTATTACAGGACATGCTGTACAAAAAAATCGGACGATTCATGTATGATGACTCGTCCGATCCGTGTATATTATTTCAAATTTGTCGCATTCCTTTGGCCTGGCGATAGGCATTGACATAAGCGGCTGCTTTCTTCCGAATCAACGTATAATCTTGATTCTTCACTGCTTCATTTGTCAAATCGGAGCCGATCCCTACCGCTACCGCTCCGGCCTTCACCCATTCACCAAGGTTGTCCAGTGACACACCGCCGGTTGGCATAATGTTAGCCTGAGGTAGTGGACCTTTTATCGCCTTAATAACGGATGGACTGTACAAATTTCCTGGGAACAGCTTAACGATATCGGCTCCTAGCTCAAGGGCTTCATTCATTTCCTTGATGGTCATCGCTCCTGGCATCACCGGTACACGATATCTGTTACACAAGGTTACCGTCTCAGCGCTAAGGAAAGGGGACACTACGAATTGGGCGCCGCTAAGAATCGCCGCGCGTGCCGTTTCAGCATCCAGCACGGTTCCTACGCCAATAATTGCATAAGTAGATTCATCCGATGAATTCCATTTATAGGTTTGAGCTAGTTGCTCAATCGCTTTCAACGCAAACGGCACTGTCATCGTAATCTCTATCACTTTAATTCCGCCGCGTATCGCTTCTTCAGCCATTGCAACAACTTCTTCTGCTGTTTCTCCGCGAAGTACTGCAACGACACCTTCCTGCACAATCTTCTGAATAAGCTGCATTTTCTTCATATCGTTTTCTCCTCACCCATCACTATTTCATGTAATCGGATGTTCATCTCTGTTCACAAAACACCCTTATCGCTCGATATGCATCTTACCTGCAAGCAATCGCTCGATTTCTGCTCTACTAGGGAGACCTTCCCAATCACCAACTGTCTGGATTACCTGCGATCCGATCAAATTACCGAGACGAACCGCTTCCTCAACGCTATACTCCCGCAGCAAACCAGCTAGAAATCCGGCGCAGAAGCCATCGCCAGCTCCTACCGTATCGAATACACGATCAACCTTATAGTAAGGAACCGCTGATCGTTTACCGTTCTCCAGAATATAGGTTTTGTCCTCGCCACCTTTAATAATGCTTACAGCGGACAACTCACTGAGCTTGGTAATGATCTCATCCACCGATTCCGTCTCATACAGCAGTTTCAATTCATCTAATCCCGGCAAGAAATAATCCGCTTTCATCGCCAAAGGCAGAAGAACCTTTTGGGCCGCCTTGACATCCCATAGCTTTAAGCGCAAATTCGGATCGAAGCTCACTTTGACTCCGTGCTGCTTCGCGATGTCCATAGCTGCTGCTGCCGTCTCCGCGCAGGATGTGCTTAACGCAGGTGTGATCCCGGTAATATGCAAAATCTTTGCTCCGGCAATATATTCCTCATCCAAATGCTCCGGCGCCATTTTACTCGCCGCAGATAGCTTGCGGTAATAATAAACCGTGCTTCTTCCAGCCGCATTCTCTCGAATCATAAGACCTGTTGGAGCTTCATCTGTGAATGAAGTTCGTGTAACATCTACGCCTTCTCCCCGTACCATCTTATAAATCCGATGCCCGAACGGATCATCTCCAAGCCGGCCGCACCAGCCTGCGGAATGTCCAAGCCTTGACAAACCGATCGCTACATTCGTCTCAGCTCCACCAAAGGATGGCGTCAGATTCGATGTGTATTCAAGACCTTTTCCTCCCTCGGCGATCAATAGGGCCATACTTTCCCCAAAGGTGACCACTTCCGGATGTGAACTTCGATTATTCATTTCCTTCACCATCTCTTTCAATCTATCGGACATACATAGCATGATATCGTTTGCCGCTTCATAAATTGATTCCATCATTTCGTGTATTCCATATGACTTAACATAGCTAGAATCATCGTAACTGCTTCAGCTCTGGTCGTAGAAGTCATAGGATTAAATGTACCGTCCCCATTTCCTTTTATCAGACCTGCTTTTTCTGCAGCCGCTATATAAGGCTTAGCCCATGCTGGCACTTGATCTGCATCATTAAACATCAGATCTGCATTTGGATTTAGTTCGAGTCCTAGCACACGTACAATCATGACGACGACTTCTGTTCGTGTAATATCGTTATTCGCACGGAATGTACCGTCTTCAAATCCTGAAGTATAACCAGCCTTAGCAAGGGCATTGATGAATGGCTGAGCCCATACTGGTGTCGTATTTTGATCTTTAAAACTAAACGCTGTATCTATCTGGTTCAACTTTAACGCTCTGGCCAGCATTGCTGAAATTTCACCGCGTGTTACAGAAGCATTCGGTCGGAAAGTTCCATCTTCATAGCCGTTGACAAAACCAAGTTCAACTGATTTTTCAATGGAGGCCATAGCCCAGTGATTGGCGGTATCAGACCATTCTACTTTAGGAGTTCCAGGATCAGTAGGCTTCTCTGGTTCAGTCGGATCAACAGGCTTCGCTGGCTCAGTTGGATCCGTTGGCGGCGTCCATCCGCCATTCGGATAGTACTCTTCAGTCTTTACCGTTACACTTAGACCATTACTCCATATTCCAGCAGCATTGCCTGCTCTAACCTCGAAGTTATAGCTTGTGTTAGCTGAAAGACCACTGACTTTATAGCTAGTGATCTTGCCTGGTAATGAAACAAATTCTATTCCATTCTTGTAAATCTTGTAGCTTGCTACACCAGTATTATCCGTTGCTGCTGTCCATGAAAGCATTAGATTCGTTTGGCTAACGCTTGAAGCTGCTAATTGTGCATCTGTCGGCCAAGTAGGTGCAGCTCCTTCTACTGGTGATTCATCCTTATATGTTGCTACTACTGTAACTGCTTCATCTGGCATGATGAACGTATAGTTATCGATGTTCGCTGCATCTTGGGCTAATGTCACATCTGTTGGTGTTACAACCCAACTGTCGAACTTTTTACCTGCAGGGGGATCCAGAGTTACCGTTACAATTTCACCTTTCTTAGCAGTTTGTTTATCTGCTGTTACTCCTTCCACAGTTATGGTGTAGGTTTTGCCAAGATCAAATGTCGCAGTGAACGTCTTGCCTATCGAGCCCGAAGTATTGACTTCAATGCTAACTCCACCTTCTATCGGCGTAACTTTCATCCCCGTATCTGCAGTAAGCAATGTCAGGTTCGGTTGTTGGACTTCTATCGTCACTATGCTCTGCTTTTGCGTTGGATCGGATATCGCAAGAGTCACTTCACCATTGTCTTCTTTCATCAAGACTGCAGCCGCGGATTTAGCACGGATGCTTCCAACGGTATCTGCACTCCAGAAATTCGCAGCAGTGATGCCAAGCTGCTTGTTGCCCACAGCCTGTACGGTTGATGTGTTACTCAACACTTCTACAGCTGATTGTTCACTATAAGCTCGTGTTTGTTCCGCTGTCTTACCAGGAAGCAACACATATTCGTAACGGGCTGCTTCTGGATTGGAACCATGATCAAAAGAAATGCTGGCGAAGTTGCGCGTCAATTGATCTTTCGACTGACTCTCGTTAATTTCATACCACGAACCTGTTCTCGCCTCGCGTACTATATGCAGAGTTGGGTTAGTTGGGAAGTAATAGCCCATATCCGCACCCGAACCTTCACGATCTCCTTCCAGGTGCGCCCAATGTACATCGTCATAATTTGTTTCAGTAGTCAATTCTGTAGACACCTGTTCGCCGTTAATCCTAAATGCGTTATCACCGCGATTATTCAACTTGCGGTTATCTACAATCGTTTCTACTGTTTTTGTTGCGGCAGAAGTTTTATTAATATCAGTACCGAGAGCCACGATTTCGTCATCAAACATAAACCATGATTTCTTACCGCTTAAATTACTACCAGTTAATTTGCTTAATGAAAAATCCATGCCGCTTACGCTATATAAATGATCTAATGTCGCACCGCCAACATGACTTTTTGTATTGTAATAGGTTGCCCATTCGCCTGGGCGCTTTCCTTCTCCAGAACCGTCAGTCGTCGTGCCTGGTAAGCGGAAACTATTAACCGTTGGCCAATATCCATCGCGATATTGCAATAAGTCATCGTTGTAGATATAAGTCATGCCAAGACCGGTATACCAACCTTTTAAATTTTCTTTGTTACCCATTTCAAAGGCAGAAATACGGTCTGAGAACATGCTTAGCCCCAAAGCGTAGTTTGGGCGGTGATGCGCAACACGAGCCATGCCATTGAGCATATAGCTGCGTGATAGCTCACCGCGCGCTGCAACAGTATCATCGTTCATCACATTCTTCACCAACATCACACTAAACATCGGCAAGCCTTCATAATAATTTTCAAAAGATGTATCTTTGCGTACCCATTCCTTAACCATACTGCGAATATTTGCGCTTATTTCTGACGGAGCGCCCTCAGCCAATAATGCTAAGGTTACAATCGTACTGCGAGCTGAACCTGAACTGATTCTGGAAATCCCACGTCCGTTAACCATATCCATATATAAGCCTTTGTAAATAACTGGTTCAAACACATCGCTCACCCACTTGTAAACATGAGCGACACGCGGGTCGGTCACAGGCCATGGTGAAGCGTTAAGCAAATAAGTCATGTCCGCCGTGCGGCCGAGCCAGACTGCGCCATATCCAGCAGTGTAAGCGATGTTTGTATGCTGTACTAGCGAGCCGTCTTCATATACGCCTTCGCCTGTAGTGACATAATTGAATTCTGAACCAATGGAATCCCGCCCTTGTGTAATTTTTGCGCTGTTTCTACCAATTACGCCGCGCAAAGTTACAACAATTGCTTTATCCAGCAAATTGCCACCAGTCTCGGTAACGGTGCTATTTTGGACCCGTTTTGTTGGATCAGGACAATATTTATCAATTGTCCGCATAAAGTTGCTTATTTGCTGATCGTTCAATTCATCATACATCAGAATTAAACAGTCATTTAATAGCTGCGGTGCACCGATTTCAAACCCCCACCAGCTGCTGGAGGAGCCGTAAGAGAAGCGTTCATGATAGCGATTAGCGTACATCCAATCTAGGGCACTTACGATTGCATCCCGCAATGCTTTATCGTTATAGAATTTGGAATATTTCGTGTTATAGGCAATGGCCATCGTTTTAATACGATTAAATTCGGTATTGATGTTGTTGGCATGCTGCTCTTTCGTATCGGCGTTATCGGTAAGATCGTTCCACAAGGATGTACGGCTCTCATCCTTATTTAGAGTATCAAAATATCCGCTCTGATCTTCATTGGATACACGATTATCCAACGCCGTTACGATTGCTTGAATATCGGGGTCAGCAGCAAGATTGTCGTCTTCAATACCAACTAATTTCTGCTTCCAGCGTTCACGCAATTCGCTGTAAGCACCTGCTGTTTCAACGGAATCTACCCCAATGATACTTTGCGCCTTTATCGACTGGTCTTTTGTAGCAACAGTAATGGTGGCTACACCTGCAGCAACTGCTGTTACATGACCAACATGATCAACAGTAGCCACGTTCTCATCGCTAGAACTCCATATTACTTCTGGAGATTGCAGATTATTTGGCGTGTGGGTTACTTTAAGAGACTTCGTATCACCTGCCGTCATCATCATTGACGACGGTTCGAGCGTTAACCCCGTGATGCCGTTATATTCTTCAAGAATGAGGTTATCAAACCATACTTTACCTGTGGCATTTTCTAAAAACATTTCGATAAAAAATTTAGCACCCTCAGATGGCACTGTTATAAAGACTTGCTGCATCGTCCAATCATTCGTACCATACACTTTAGATGATCCAGGTCCATCTGTTAATTTTGATCCAGAAGAATTCTGAACAGAAGTACGGTAATAAACGCCGCTGCCACCTTCAATATTTTCGGTTTTATACCACACTTGCAAGCGGTACGATTTCCCGGCTTCAACAGGTGCCTTTACATTAAGAGATACTCGGCTTGTTTTGAAAGCATCAATCAGTATCGATTGTTCACCTCTATATTGAGTATCTTTATCAAGTGTCAAAGTGACTGTTCTGTTGGCCGGTTTACCAGAACCTATCGGGATCCATGTATCCCAACTAACGGGTACAGGGTTCATATCGGTATATTGAACCCAAGTGCCATTAGCTGCTTCTGTCGTTTCAAAATCACCATTCGGAACTAGATTAGCACTAGCAATCGCTTGAGGAGGAGCATCTACGATATTATCGAAATCTCCTAGCATATTCTCCTCTGCTTGACCATTACTATCGCTACTACTATTGTCATTTACACTGCTAGAGTTCTCATTGTCCTCTCCGACTGCTAGCATGTTCACATCTTGCTGCCAATTACCCGTAGTTGATGACATCGCCTCAACTGTACCAACAGGCAACAGCATGAACACTATCGTAACGACTAGCAACAAACTTAGTATTCTTTTCACAGCTCTTCCTCCATCTCATGATTACATCAAATCAAAGGCGTCTCCATTCCCACTATTGACACTTTCATCAGTATGGAGTGTAGAGACGCCTCGATAGAGTTTTGATTGCCATTCCATTCGTTGCTTACTAAGCGTTACTTGTTCTCTTTTTCATTAATAATTTTCGTTGCTTCATCAAC
>NZ_JADMOL010000006.1:83440-114863 GCF_015558675.1 Paenibacillus sp. 1001270B_150601_E10
CTTACTAAGCGTTACTTGTTCTCTTTTTCATTAATAATTTTCGTTGCTTCATCAACCATCCATGCTTGTACCTTGTCAATTGGCTCGTTGCTAAGCATAAATTTGCTGAAGCCGTCGCCGATAATTTTTGTTAAATCAGAAGTTGAAAGCGTAATCACCTTGGAAGCATCCAAATACTGAATGTCATCGCCAAATAGCGTGTACTTTAATGACTCTACATCGTACTTATCTGTGTTTTCACCGATCAAGCGCTCCAACAGTGCGGTTTGATCTGCTTTCTTCCAACCGGAAAATTCTTGTCTATTGGTTGAATCTGCTGTAGACATGAAGCGCATCAGCTTATACGCCTCTTCCTTGTGCTTCGATGTTGAGCCCATTGCCAAGTGTCCACCGCCAACAAAGTATTTACCATCCTCATATTCTTTAGGCAAAGCATTCTGCGGAGGCAAAGGAACGGGCGCGAAAGCAGTCACAAAATCATGCGGGTACTGCTCAAGATTCCCTGCATCAGGAATCGTGAAGCTTCCAGACATCACCATCGCCGCATCGCCGTTGAAGAATTCACTGCGATAGTTAAGCTTAGATGCCAGTACATCTGCATATGGTTTCGCTGACTTATCTACACTCTCCATGTCTTTTCGCAGTTGGAAGAAGTATGGGTAGGTAGGGTCAGCGAAAATGGTGCTGCCGTCCTCATAGCGGAACGGATCTTTCATCACCGTTTGCGCTGGACCGTTCATATACAACTCCCATGTGTGGAAGTATGTTCCGTAGCGCTTGTCTACGCCCTCGCCTTTCGTTAGCTTCTTCGCATATTCACGATAGTCGTCCCATGTCCAGCCAAACTTAGGAACAGAGAGCCCAGCTTCATCCAAAGCATCCTTATTAAGCAGAACATAAGTATAACCAGCAGTATATTGCATCCCGTAATATTTTCCGTCTACTTGCGGGTTAGCATAATACTCTTCTTCCGCTTTCAAACCTTCTTTATCATAGAATTCATTAAGTGGTGTAAATGCGCCGCGAGCCGCTCTTTCAATAACTGCGGATGAACTTGGTAATTGAACAACGTCAACTTCATCTCCTGAGGAGATAAGGAAGTCTAGTTTCTTTAACATTTCTAAAGAATTACCTGGAACGAGCACGACATGCTCAACTTTAATACCAGGGTTAGCCGCTTCAAACTCACGCAGCATTGCATCTGTAGCCCCTTCTTGAGCCTCATTGTCCCAGTTATAGTACTTGATCGTCACTTCTTCCTTTGTCCCAGCACCTGTCGACGGTGCTGATTCGTCAGCAGCTTTGTTTCCACAAGCGGTTGTAAACATCATGAATGCTAGTAGGATGCAGGTGGAAATAAGAAAATAGCGTTTTCTTTTACTTGCCATGTGCAGTTGCCCCCTTAGTTCACTATAGTATGGTCTGTTTTAAGTCTATTGTTAGCGCTTACAGACAGTATATATCGCTTGCAATTTGCTTGCGTGTATAATTTTGTGCTTGTGCGATAACGATTTTGACCTTTTAGAAAATGAACTTTTCACTGTTCAGGATCCATATGGATTCATAAAAAATAACCAGCCACGATCAATCAAAATACAAATCCGCGGCTGGCTATTATATTAGCTTACTATGGCTAATCCTGACTCTGACTATTGTACACTTGGAATGTGGACAAGTTTGGCCACCAGCGTGAGCCAGTGATCTTAAGACGCAAGCGGCTGCTATGGATGGCTGGAAAATGACAAATTCGCTTATGACCGATAATCGTACCATTCAGAATGGGCTGCCACTCCCCTGTGCCTGAATCTGTACTTTCTTCTGTCGTATCAGCATGATCGGATTGCCAATACTCCAAGCTGAAACTTTCGATTCTCTGCGTATAACGATATTCCTGAAGTACGATATGGTCGAACGTTTGCTTCATTCCTAAGTCTACAATGATACTCGCCACTTCTGTACCTTCCTCAGGAGCCCAAAATGTATCTCGATCGCCATCCAATACATTCGCCACTTCATGCCCAGCCATTGCTTCATTAGCCGCAGCGGATGCACCACACGCCAAATTCGTCTTAAACGTATTTCGAATCCAAGTCCCCAACTCTTCTAAGCGCTGCACATCGTTATTGTGAAATAGACCGTTCGTATCTGCAGGAATATTAAGTAGAAGCATTGCATTTCCTCCAACCGAACCATAGTACATGTTGCGCAGCTCATCCAATGATTTGACCTGATTATCCTGACTCGCATGATAAAACCATCCTGGGCGAATCGACGTATCCACTTCCGCTGGATACCAAGCAAGCTCCGATACATTGGCGATCGTGTCACGGCTCCCCAAGTCTTCGTCTTCTGAAGTGAAGCGCTTAGCGAATTCATCATTATCTTCCTGCTGTGAATTTTCCTGAATTCTCTCCTTGTCCTGCAGCGATGCTGGTACTACGCTCCACTCCGACTTTCTACAATGCCCCGCCTCATTGCCACACCAGCGCACATCCGGCCCGCAAACCGAGATACACGCCTCTGGCTGCAATTCACGAATGAGTGCATAATAGCTGTTCCAATCATACTTCTGCCTCTTGCCATTAGGCCCTTCACCACAAGCACCATCAAACCATACACTGAAGATATCCCCGTACCCAGTTAGTAATTCGCGCAATTGATTTTTAAAATAATGATTGTAAGCAGGTGAATCTCCGTAACAAGACTCGTGTCGATCCCACGGCGATAAATATATGCCAAATCTCAATCCACCCTCGCGGCAGGCATCTGCCACTTCACGCACGACATCTCCCTTACCATCCTTCCATGGACTATTCTTCACCGAATGCTCCGTGTACTTGCTAGGCCATAGACAAAATCCATCATGGTGCTTACAAGTCAAGATCAGCCCCTTCATCCCAGCTGCCTTACAAGCGCGCACCCACTGCTTCGCATCCAACCGCGTTGGATTAAAAATACTCGGCAATTCCTGTCCACTACCCCATTCTTGATCTGTAAACGTATTTATTGTAAAGTGTACAAACGCGTAAAACTCCATCTCCTGAATCATCATTTGCCGTTCCGTCGGTCTCACTAACGCCGCCGCTTTAACTTGCTCTGTACTGATAACTCCGCTGCTGTTAATAGCCATTGAAGAGCCCCCATCTTATTTTCTATAAGCTACATCGTGAAAGATATAATACGCATTTATAGCCAAGAACCGAACTTAGTTAATCATACAGATTCATAATATGTGGAGAAACGCAATATTTTGTTATTAACATGCAGTATTTTGACCTAAATATCGAAAGCCAAGATCCTTATAATCAGACCTTGGCTTTCGATTGTTTATTTGGATGCACATTGCTAGCTGCCCAAGCCTCTTTGAGAGACGCCTCGATAGAGTTTTGATTGCCACTCCATTCGTTGTTTACTAAGCGTTACTTGTTCTCTTTTTCATTAATAATTTTCGTTGCTTCATCAACCATCCATGCTTGTACCTTGTCAATTGGCTCGTTGCTAAGCATAAATTTGCTGAAGCCGTCGCCGATAATTTTTGTTAAATCAGAAGTCGAAAGCGTAATCACCTTGGAAGCATCCAAATACTGAATGTCATCGCCAAATAGCGTGTACTTTAATGACTCTACATCGTACTTATCTGTGTTTTCACCGATCAAGCGCTCCAACAGTGCGGTTTGATCTGCTTTCTTCCAACCGGAAAATTCTTGTCTATTGGTTGAATCTGCTGTAGACATGAAGCGCATCAGCTTATACGCCTCTTCCTTGTGCTTCGATGTTGAGCCCATTGCCAAGTGTCCACCGCCAACAAAGTATTTACCATCCTCATATTCTTTAGGCAAAGCATTCTGCGGAGGCAAAGGAACGGGTGCGAAAGCAGTCACAAAATCATGCGGGTACTGCTCAAGATTCCCTGCATCAGGAATCGTGAAGCTTCCAGACATCACCATCGCCGCATCGCCGTTGAAGAATTCACTGCGATAGTTAAGCTTAGATGCCAGTACATCTGCATATGGTTTCGCTGACTTATCTACACTCTCCATGTCTTTTCGCAGTTGGAAGAAGTATGGGTAGGTAGGGTCAGCGAAAATGGTGCTGCCGTCCTCATAGCGGAACGGATCTTTCATCACCGTTTGCGCTGGACCGTTCATATACAACTCCCATGTGTGGAAGTATGTTCCGTAGCGCTTGTCTACGCCCTCGCCTTTCGTTAGCTTCTTCGCATATTCACGATAGTCGTCCCATGTCCAGCCAAACTTAGGAACAGAGAGCCCAGCTTCATCCAAAGCATCCTTATTAAGCAGAACATAAGTATAACCAGCAGTATATTGCATCCCGTAATATTTTCCGTCTACTTGCGGGTTAGCATAATACTCTTCTTCCGCTTTCAAACCTTCTTTATCATAGAATTCATTAAGTGGTGTAAATGCGCCGCGAGCCGCTCTTTCAATAACTGCGGATGAACTTGGTAATTGAACAACGTCAACTTCATCTCCTGAGGAGATAAGGAAGTCTAGTTTCTTTAACATTTCTAAAGAATTACCTGGAACGAGCACGACATGCTCAACTTTAATACCAGGGTTAGCCGCTTCAAACTCACGCAGCATTGCATCTGTAGCCCCTTCTTGAGCCTCATTGTCCCAGTTATAGTACTTGATCGTCACTTCTTCCTTTGTCCCAGCACCTGTCGACGGTGCTGATTCGTCAGCAGCTTTGTTTCCACAAGCGGTTGTAAACATCATGAATGCTAGTAGGATGCAGGTGGAAATAAGAAAATAGCGTTTTCTTTTACTTGCCATGTGCAGTTGCCCCCTTAGTTCACTATAGTATGGTCTGTTTTAAGTCTATTGTTAGCGCTTACAGACAGTATATATCGCTTGCAATTTGCTTGCGTGTATAATTTTGTGCTTGTGCGATAACGATTTTGACCTTTTAGAAGACGCTTAAGATATCTACGGAATTATCTTGATCCGTATTGCTTAACCTTTCACACCGCCTAGGGCAATCCCGTCAATAACTTGTTTCTGCAAGATAATAAACACAATCAATAAAGGAATGATCGCTGATACGGCTGCCATCATCATAATCGCATCGTTGGTCGTGTAATCATCTCTAAACAATGTCATGCCGAGCGGAATGGTATACAATTCTTTCGATTGTAAGAATATCAACGGATTTTGATAGTCATTCCATGACCAGATGAACTTAATAATCGCCACTGTCGCTATCACTGGACGACAGAGCGGAAGCATAATCGAAGTGAAAGTACGAATATGTCCTGCTCCGTCTATTCTAGCAGCTTCCAAATACTCGTTGCTCACACCAGACATAAATTGCCGCAGCAAAAAGGTAAAGTAAATTGAGAACATACTCATTAGTATTATCGCTGCATGGGTATCATAAAGTCCCATCCAACGAATAAGCATAAAGCGCGGAATGAGCGTCGCTTGATCAGGAATAATCATTAATGCCAACAGCAAGGTGAACACAAGGTTGCGTCCACGAAAATTCAGTTTCGTAAATGAATAGGCTGCCATCGTTGATATAATTAGCGATAGTATAGTCACAATAATCGATACTTTAATAGAATTAAGATAAATATCAGCAAACGGGACATTTTTCATCCAAACTGCCTTGAAATTGTTAACCACGTTAATTGAACTCGGAATCCATTCAATCGGAAAGCGCATAACATCCTTTTCAAATTTAAATGCCGCCGAAACCATCCATAATAATGGAAAGATGAATATAATGGATACTATCCCCATAAACGCTGTAGCGATAATTTTAGAAATCTTATTACGTATATTCAGCATCGTACTCTCCCTTTCCATTAAAATGATTCTTCTTTACGCATCTTCCATGTTGCCGCTGTAATCAAACCGATAATCGCAAATAACAGCCAAGATATCGCCGAGGCATAGCCCATATTGTAGTTGACAAAACCTTCCTCGTAAATGCGGAATACAATTACGGTTGATGAATTATCAGGTCCGCCTTCAGTTAAGTACGAAATAATATCAAACACTTTAAATGAACCAATTAGCATCGTAATGAGCAAGAAAAATGTCGTTGGTCGGAGCAGCGGGATCGTGATCTTGAAAAACTTATTCATCCCCGTCGCGCCGTCAATTTCTGCCGCTTCATATAACTCTTCGGAAATATTGGACAATCCTGCCATGTAGATAATAATGGTATAACCAAGCCCTGCCCACGCACTAATAATGGCAACCGAAATCAGTGAAGTATTTGGATCAACGAGCCATTTCGGAGGATTCGATATGCCAAGATCCATAAGCACTTGATTGATAGGGCCTAACGAAGGGTGGAATAGAATGCTCCACACTGCTGCTATAGCGATAATCGAAGAAATGTACGGTATGAAAAATACGACTTTGAAGTAATCTTTAAAGTACACTTTACTATGAATAATGACTGATAGCACAAGTGCTATCGCTATCGGCACTGGCACGGTAAATACCGTATACATGAGGTTGTTGCTCAATGCCTTCCATATTGTCGGATCTTGAAATAATTTAATGTAGTTTTGCAAACCGGCAAATTTAATGCCTGATATTCCTGATAATAAATCCCACGATGTAAAGCTTAGGTACAGCGAAAACCCAAGAGCAAATACATTAAGCAGCAACATGCCCACAATTTCTGGCGCTAGAAACAGCCAACCGACTAGCGCTTCCTTCCTCCGTGGTGTCCAAAATTTCTTTTTTACATGCCCCGCCTGCTTCTTCGGGAGCTGATAACTTGAAGTTGTGTCCTCCATTTATGATGTCACCTCAACTTGTAGTTTTGTTGACTTCATCATAAGTCTCAGACAAGGCAGAACAAAGGATGGATTATGACCTTGTGCGGGTAAAATTTTGACCTTTGACGGTGACATAAATGCGCTTGATTGTTCAACTCCCATGTTACAGAAAAAGAAATATGCAGCAGCAGGAATGATTGCAGGTAATACCCTTACCATGTTGGCTTATTTGCTCGCGACCATTTTTTGTTTCGTCTATTTTGGATCTGACGTCATGAACATTTACTTCCTTTCTGATTATAGTCATGATAGTATTTCAATCAATGGATTGAGAGTTAGTATCCATAATCTATCATTCATAGCAATCCATAATTCGTAGAAATATGGGAGATAAATGAATGTTAAAAGTGAACCGAAATGACGATCGCCCCATATGGCAGCAACTTCTAGACCAAGCGATTCATAATATTACAACCGGAAAGTGGAAACCAGGCGAATTGCTGCTCCCATCCCGTGAACTCGCCTTACTGATTGGCGTTTCTCGTTCAACTATACAGATTGTTTACGAGGAGTTATTCAGCCGCGGGTACACCGTAACCTCTCGTCGCGGCGGGACAAGAGTCAGTGAATGGACATATGCGCCTCGTCCGTCAGAGGCTGCTGCGGCACAGGGGCCGGTTCCACCCGAATTGCCTGTATTAAACGCTGCAATCGGCCATTTGCATAGCTGGTTCGGAGAAAAAGAAAATCGAAAAATAGAGATCGATTTCAGTCCTCATGAGCCTTATTTAGACGAGCATTTTCAAAAGAATTGGAGGCGTTCCTTTTTACAGGCCTCCACAGAAGCAGACTTGGACAGTTGGGCTTACGGCAACGCCTATGGATTTCTCCCGCTGCGGGAACAAATACAACGTTTTTTGTCCCTTGAACGAGGCGTACATGTGAATGTCGATCAAATCATATTAACCTCAGGCGCACAGCATAGCATCGATCTAATCGCCCAAGCCCTCTTACATGAAGGAGAGATCGTTTCGGTTGAAGATCCTGGGTTTCCCGCTGCGTGGATGGCGATGAAGTATCGACGTATGCAAGTGGTCTCCGTTCCAGTTGACGAGTATGGGCTATGCGTAGACTGCATTCCCCCTCATTCCAAACTTGTGTATGTTACTCCATCGCACCAGTGTGCGATTGGCGTTATTATGTCGGAGCCACGGAGGCAACAATTGTTACACTTGGCTTCTGAACAGCGCTTATGGATTGTCGAGGATGATTATGACAGTGAATTCCGGTATCGCGGTGACCCGCTTCCAACCTTGTTCAGCCAGCAACCTCAGAATACGTTATATATGATGAGTTTCTCCAAAATGGTTGCTCCTGGTATTCGGATATCGGCAATTATCGGTCCTCAAGAGGCCATTCGTCAAATTGCCCAAGTCCATGAATTAACCTATCGTCATCTTCCAATTATGGAGCAATTAACGCTAACTCATTTTATTGAACACGGTCATTTCATGCGCCATATGAGACGAGTGCGAAATGTATATCGACGCAGACACGAAGCTATGACGAAGGCCATAATCGCAACAGGTCTAAGTGAACATTTTACGCTAAGCGGTGTAGAGACGGGGTTGCATATGCTTCTTGAGGCGAATCAATCATTTGACGAAGATGCTGCGACGAGATTAGCGCTCGAACATGGAATTCGTGTTTATCCACTTAGCGTATATTGTATGGAAAGCGATCGAAAAGGTTGGGTACTGGGTTTTGCTAAAGTAGATGAAGCAGCCATTGAAGAAGGCATCCATCGTCTAGCAGGCATTCTTTTATAGTGCTGCATAAGTGTGAATTTTGTTCGGAAGTTCTAGCTCCCATAGGCTTAGCATCCCTACGTCATGTCAAAAGCAACAGAGAAAGGAGTCTACTATTCATAGACTCCTTTTTGCGGGTTTCATGTTTTATGAATTGGATGGCTTGATTGGGACTTTCATACCCGGGCTGTACATGTTGTCAGCTTCGACTGGACTTTCTTTTGCTGTCACATGATATGGAATAACACGGTACACCTTAACCGGTCCGCCAAATACAGCTGAGCGATATTTGTCGACATGGTGTTTGGATAAAGGACGGTTATAGTAGCCTGGAACATATTTATCCATCAGTTTCTGAAGCATAAAGGTTGCTTCATCCAGATCTGTAACGGGTTCCGCTTTTCCAAAAACCATCACGCTCATATAAGCTGTATCCGTCTTTGCAGGTACCGGGTTTGTAATGGTGCCATATTCTTCACATACCGTAAAACAAATCTCAGGATTTTCTGCGATCACCTTATTGCGTCGACCATCCCCTGCCCCGTGGAAATATAGCCTGTCATCCAGCCAAACATAATTAAGCGGTATAACGTAGGGACGATTGCCATCGGCTAATCCAAGATGTCCAATCCTTGCCGTATTAAGAAATTGATTGATTTTCTCTTGATCCAGGCATTCCCTCGTTTTATAACGAACCGTATCCATTGTTCAATCCTCCATGATAGAAAAATTTTGCAATTTTACACTTGCAGCGAAGATGTTGAAATGATTGATTTGTCTGAACCCATTCTGTTGCAAGGTAGGTGTCTTCATGAAAGTGTAACAATTAATGGATTGTGAGTTAATATCCATAATTCAGCAATCTAAACAATCCATAATTTCTAGCGGTAACATCGTATCTAATCGGCGTGGTGAATCTGGTCGCTTGTGGACTTCACGGTTAGGCTTTGTTAACAACATAAAAAGCCGCGATCTACGCGGCGATAAATGAGTTAATTTAACTTATCCTTTGCTGAAGAATTACGAGCAGTTCTTCAACGGTATCCCAAACAATTGGACGAAGCTCTTTTATTTTTACAGGAAGTAACTCGGCATCACTGCTGTTCACGGTCCATACCACCGGTATGTTCAAACCAAGCGCGTATCCCGCTGTAAAGTACACCTCAGGGGATTGACTGGTTAAATCCGCAATAATCAATTTACTGTCCGCTATAAGTTCCAAGGAATACGTTTCAAGATTCTGCGGCTTCGTATGTGTTGTATGTGTTAGCAAGCGTGGCAGATAACCGAACTGCTCGATATTAGGCAGCAGCCTTTCTTGCCACTCCGTGCACAAAACTCCTTCATTCGCGATGAGAACGGAGCATGGCTTTAATGGTTGTCCTCCGGCGCTTGCGGCTGCTTCGCTCCATCCTTTTTCCGTAAGCTGAAAGTTCATTCCTTCTCGAATGATGAACTGTTCGCTTCTTAGCTTTTCAATGATATATACCAGCTCTTGCAGGTTGGGAGAATACGTCAGGTTATAGTTGCTCGAAAGTGGTTGAATGACAACGGCTTCCCCTAAGCCTTCAGAATGTCTATACAAATGCTGCAGAAGACGGTTGCTTTTATCTTCTATGGTTACAGGAATATTCGGAGAATTTACAATCGTATCTAGATCGTCAGCTGATAGAATAACTTCTTCACCACAATCATTTCGCTCCCGGATATAAGCCGATACTAAATGAAGCATATTGCGCTTCTTTTGAAATGGTAACGAATTAATAGATTCGTAACTGTCTCTCAGTAGTCTATACGACCCGCCAGGTGCACAGGAACAGCCGATATATCTATCGTAATCGCCTTCCGGTTTAGTGGGGATCAGTTCATCGCAGAACAAACAGTATTTTTTAATCATAACCATTCATCACCTCTATTCTATACCTTACCAAGATTTATTTTAAAAATAGACAAGAAGATTTTTCCTTAATCGCGATGCTTCTTTCATTCCTAGTTGAAAAAGCCGCTAATTAATTATTTTATTTCGCCCGTAAAATCCCTTATTTTCTCAGAGATTTCTTTTGGATGGGAACGATATAAATAATGTCCAGCGTCCAATAAGACCATTTCTCCATGTACAGACTCCTCTATTTGTTTCTCATGTTCAGGAATCCATTGGTCCGTCACAGGGTGATTCGCATGGACGAAGAAAAGGACAGGTAATTGGCGAGGAAAAGTTAGTTGTTCTGCTGCTTTAAAGTTGGAATACATGTTCACCGCCTCATTTAATTGAGTGTTGTTATACATGTTCTTGCGTATCAACATGTTCAATTGTTCTTTGGTTTGTTCATCATAGGGCAGTCCATCATAAGCGTCCGTACTCATTTTCAATTGTAAACGGGCGAAGCCCAAGTTGCGGAACCATTTAACCGGTTCTGTGTCTGACGAATCAATCTTCTGTTCGCTCAGTGACGGAACGCTGCTATCCAGCCCGATAAACGCACTCACTTCATTTGGATATTGGTTCACATAATCCAGACTATAGAGCCCCGAAATGGAATGAGCCATGAGGATATAACGATCTATCTGGAGACTTTGTAACGCTTCATGAATTTCACTTACGATATTTGCTGTACTGCGCTCCTTCTTTGTTTGATCGCTCAAACCGTAACCAAAAGGTTCAACCACTACGACTTTATAATAAGGGATCAACTCTGATAGAAGTGGCTCAAAATCAAGTGCAGGTGCTGCTGTTCCATAACCAGGAAGAATCACAATGATTTCTTTACCTTGCCCTTGAATAAACACATTCATCTGTTTTCCATCTACAGTTACATGCTGACCGTATGGTTCCATTCTTTTTTGTTCTGCATAACTGCTGATTTTATTTACGGTATACACGGTGGCGATAAAAAGGAGGATAGCGATAACTACTGCAACGATTACTTTAAGCAAAATATGTAGTACTCTCTTTGTTTTTGTACGATTCCTTATTTCCTTTCCTGCAAGTTGTGTCAAACTTTTCAGCTCCTTCTTGTTATCTGTACATTGACCTTGCGGTTCACTAATGCAAGTCTAGCCCACCAAGATATCCTCTCAATGAATGCAATATGAACGGAGCATGAATAAAGTTTTAGACATTCAGGATAAGAACTTGGTTCCTTCAAACAAAAAAGCCGCTATAATAGCGACTTTAAATAGACGTCCGGCTTATCAAAAAAAACGGTACTTTCATTCCGTCAGGCTTGACCCGCCGCCTTTAACAGACGAAGCAGGAGTTCCTTGCGTGGTTCCTGCGCCTTGCGAGCCAATGCAGCCAGCTTTTCCCTCCAGATCGGGTACAGTACTCGCTCGGCTTCCTCTTCCGACAGAGTCTCGATATGCTTCACGAATAGTGACAGCTTATCTTGGTTTTCCAGCTCCGGTTGAATTTTCAGCTTCAGCGAATCGTGGGAGCGCAGCAGGCAGGCGATCAAGGTTGAAGTCGAACGTTCCGTAATGCCATAGGTGTCGGCAAAAACGGCCGTGAACTTGTCATGCACCAGCTGATGCTCATCATCCACAAGGTCCATGTAAGCCTCAACAAGCGGAAAATACTGCTCGGACGAAAGCCCTAGCCCGAACACAGCATAACTGCCCGGCATGACGCTTTTTTCATCTTCTCCATCTTCATACCATTCAAATTCTACCATCGCCTCACGAGCGTATTCCTCCACTAAAGGATGCAGCTCGGAATAAGCCAACGCATTTGCAAAAAAACGATGCGTATCCGATTTGGCAAGTCCTCTGATAGGCAAATATTCTCTTACGCTGGATTTCAACTTGATTTTATAGCTTTTCGGGAAGCCCTTTCGGAGCAGGGAGAGAATAAACGCAATTGCCCGCTCATACGCCTCGGCTTCTTCCTTGCGAATAACGATTGTGAAGAGGGAAAAAACATCGTTAGCCTTGCATTCAACCAACTCATGACGCATATGAACCTCGTCGTGCGAGAAGCTGTCGCTGCCCTCCTTCAACATGCGTGTGGCCTTGCCGCTACCAAGCTGCTGGGCCAGCTCCAGAAAAGTTTGTCCCCTAAATTTGCTGAAGTTCGGCTCATAACGAATAATCATTACGGCACCATACAACAAAAGATCAATAGGATGATTCGGCTCATCCTTGTTTTCCAGAACCGCATCCGGCTTGATTTCATATTCATTGGCCCTGTAATCGTTGCGGGTGATATTGAAATAGCGTGGCAAGTAGACATTCTCGGCCCAGTGGGTCAAAGCCCGAATGATATCTCTTCGATGCTCTGCAAGAGCCTCAACCTGTTCTTTATTCAACTTCTGAATCCGGTCAAATAAAGCAATCGTCCTTGAGGCGTCCGGTTCGGGAAACAAATGCGGGTCCAATAGATGGCGCGCCAAAAAGAAAGTTTCCAACCGCTTTGTCGGATTAGAGCCCTTCTCCAGTATGTTCTCAATATAGGACTGAATTCGCTCCAGAAGCTGCCGCTTTTTCTCTTCATATACCGTTTCCAGTACTGTTAATTCCACTAGCCCGTCCATCGTTGCGAAGGCTCCTTGAAAGCTAAACCGGTAGTCGATCAACGGCGACGTTACTAGCTTGTCCAGCCTCTCCCTTACGAAATCCGCAAGCACGGGCTGAACCTCATGCAATACCTGCTCCCGC
Organism: Paenibacillus sp. 1001270B_150601_E10; assembly: GCF_015558675.1. Classification (GTDB taxonomy): domain Bacteria; phylum Bacillota; class Bacilli; order Paenibacillales; family Paenibacillaceae; genus Paenibacillus_B. The sequence goes on from NZ_JADMOL010000006.1 coordinate 96,662, forward strand.
GTAAAGGGTGAAACTTTCATCGACTTTTTGCCTGCAGCACTCCCTGTAGATTTCGAACTATCAACCCTAGTCCTGCCCGGCCGATAATCCAGCTTGACATCATTAAAGATGCCTATTTGCAGCGTGGTCCGTTTGCCCAATTCCTCAGCGTCAATTCGTTTTTCCTGTTCCTCAAACCATTTATGAATCGCCGTTCTCATCTCTTCTAGCGCTTCTTCTTGCAATGTGTTCATCTTCCCCCACCCTTCCACATCTTTCATCGACTTATCTCCAGATTCATTCTAATTTGAATACACCTTAAACCGCTTGTAACCACTCTGAGACATGTCTTTCACTGGCCTCATTGCTGTACCGTTACGTACATAAGACCATCCCCTAGGAGATGGTCTAAATATTAATTAGTATTTGAATACAGCGGTCATGACATTAACACAACCTCACCTAAGTAGAGACTATGAGATCCTCCCATACCATCTGCTTTTATCGTAGCTTCAGTATAAGTTCTTGGGCCAGAAATATCCGAACCTTTCGGGAGTTTTGCAATGAGCAGTATATGCTTAAAGTACACTATAAGACAGGTGGAATTGTTCTACAAGGAAATATATGTAAGGGGGTGGAAAAGTCATCAACTTCTTGTCAAATGAAAGTGACAGGAATTTGATGACATCAAGTAAAAGCTGCTGTTTCATGGTTATTACATGCCGCTATGTTCTTTCTTGTCTTCCGACATGCATAATGAGTTATACTATCATCAGCGACTTTTTTTGAATATCGCTAAATTATAGTGTTTCTCTTTTATTCAAATAAGATCGTTTTTTGCTCCAAACTACTTTTCTTGGCCAATTCAATAACCTTAATCGTATTCATCGCTTCGATTGCGTTCACAGGCAATGGAGCATTATTGATTATCGAATGATAAATGCCCTGATAGAAATTTTCATAGGAACCCGGTATCGTTTCTATTTTTTTTGTTGTCCATTGTTCTTCTCCAACTTCAGTCGTCAACTCACCATACCACTCTTCAGGGTCTTTTCCCCAACCCGGACTTCCCGGAACTTTGCCTTGACGAAGAGAATCTTCTTGTGAGTCTAGACCATATTTAATAAAACTCCCTTTACTGCCGTGAACTTGAAATTTTGGGCCGGGATTTCTAACCATTGAACCACTGTGCAGAATGACTCGCATTTTTCCATAGTTTAAGATGATATGAAAATAATCATCCACCGAGGCTCCCACTCTTTGTGCGAACACATCACCATACACATTTATTGGGCTTCCAAATAGATACAAAGCCTGATCGATTAGGTGCGCTCCTAAATCATAAAGCATACCGGCCCCTGGTCCAATTTGTTCTCTCCATCTATCTTTTACTTCTGGCCGATACCGGTCAAAATGCGCTTCGTACAAATAAATGTCTCCCAAAGCGCCGGATTCGATACAATGCCTCACTGTTTGAAAATCGTTATCCCATCTCCTATTGTGAAAAACGCTCAGCAGTTTGTTCTGTTCGTTAGCTGTATCGATCAGATCTTTTGCTTCTTCAGTATGAATAACGAATGGTTTTTCCACGACAACGTGTTTCCCAGCAAGCAAGCACTGTTTGGCAAAAGAGTAATGTGTAGAATTAGGAGTCGTAATGACGACTAGATCAATTCTTTCATCCAATAACAGCTCTTCGATAGATGATACTACCTCCATATCTGGAAATTTTCTTCTCACTTTAAGAGGATCACTGGAGACTACCTTAAGAATATCCATTCCCGCAGCGGATTGAACAAGTGGAGCGTGAAAAATCTCGCCCGATAATCCATAGCCTACAATGCCGACATTTATCGTTTTCATTGGTTTCCTCGCTTTCTCATGGGCTAGTAAAGCATCGTATCTATTCATTATATTAATTTTAAAATCGAATATGAAGATTATAAGTTTCATTGTCTTTGCAGCTTGTAGTTTATGCAGCTCCTTTATGCTACAGCTGAATCGTTGTTTGAAAATCGACTTCATCTTCAATCGTACTCCATCGATTTCAGAAAATCGGTCACGAGTTGCTCTATATCATGCCGCATCTCGAGCTTTACTTTCTTATGGCTGTCCGTATAGACAACATTCGAGTCCGCGGTTTCATTCGTTTTCAGCTCTAGTTCCTTCGGGAGCTTGAGTGACATCAAATTCGAGGATACTTTAATCCTACCTGTTCAGCAGTTTCCGTCTCCGTCTTGTGATTATCTTGTTCTTCTCGCTCTTGCTCCTGCTCCTGCTGCACAGTCAATGAGACCCTTTTGCTCTCACTAGCGTTCTTCTATTCATTGTCTGGAAATCCGCAGGCCGAAATGCTGGCTGCTACTGTGATCAAAAAGATCGGCAACCATTTTTTCATCCTGATTCCATCCCTGCTTCTCCGCATTTGCGACTTCCCCCCCTTTTGCGTCTATTCATTTAAATAGGTCGTCACACGGTTTGCGATCAAATCCGCAATCGCTTGTGCCGATTTTTGACCGCTATAGTAAGCCTTTGCTTCCTCTTCGATGATGGATAGAATCTTCGAGTCATTTTTTTGCGGCGTGGCCGCATGGGCCAGCATCTGCTTGATCATGTCGATATCTGCCTTCTTAATCGGAATCTCGGAGCCTGTTGGCGTTTCGACAGCACCCTTGTCCTCAAGCTCCTTTAACGTCTTCTCATTTACCATTTTATTGACAGAGAACCCTTGCAGTCCAGGTGTGGTCTGTATTTCCTCAGACAACAAGAACTTCAGGAATTCCCATGCTTCCGCCTGCACATTCGAGTTCCGATTGATCCCTAATTCCTTATGCGTCACGAAGGTGCCTCCGGCCTGCTGCCCAGCTGCGAGCGGCTTGCGATAGATCTTCCCTTGCTCATAGAACATCCCTGGCCCTGTGAAATAATCTTCAGGCGATATGATCAAAGTAGGTGCAAAAAAATAATCTCCTGCGTTCACCTCCGCATCTGTTACTACCTTATCCGCATACATTGTCTTCACTTGCTCCATCAATCCCACGAATGCATTAGCATCGAAGCTGGCAGGGCGCTGCTCCTCGTTGACAACGCGAGTATAGTTATCGGCGAACAGAATGTTCAACATCCTCTCGGGCGGCATATTCCCCATCGAATACGTGTGCCCGCCAGACGCTGCCAAACGTTTGCCTACTGCCGTAAACTCTCCCCATGTCCATGTGCTGTCATCGAATGTTTCGCCGGATTGCTGAATTGCCTTTGCATCGCCCATAAGAGTGTCCAAGAAAAAACGCAGAGGCAGCGAATAAAGCCCCCCATTCATCTTGGACCCATCCAGGATGTTCATCTCATACGAATTGGAATCAAAGGCAGGATCCTGCTTCATCAGCTCGCTCAAGTTCACCAGCGCTTGCTTCTCTACGTATCTCCCAATCGGCAGCCCGCTCACATCCAAGGCAATCAAATCGGCCCCTTCACCGGACAATAGCTCTGTATTGGTGGTGTTCACATATTTCTCGACAACTCCTTCTTGATTGGAGCCTTCCCCTTGGCTGTATTCCTTGATGTGAATATCCACATCGGGATGCTTCGCTTCATACAGCTTCTCAGCTTGAGCATACACAGGATCCGCTTGGACTACGGATAAAACAACGACTTTTTTTCCCTCCTGTCCCTGCTGCCCTTCTTGCTTCTCATCAGCCTGTTTGCCTGCACAAGCTGCCAATGTTGTCGTTATCGCTATTGCCACAATCAGACTGCACACACTGCTTTTTTTCATCCTGAATCTCTCCTCACCATTCTTCATGAGATCGATGCGCGTCCAAGCGCATTAGACCCTTACACGTTGACCATTTGCTAATGGCTCACTGCTCTCAACAATAATCTGGTCTTTCACATGTATCCCTTGCAGCACCAGCGTTTCTTGACCATTCGTCCCCCCTAATCGGACGGGGGCCTTGCGTGCAATAAAGGTATTGCCCAGCGGGCCTGAACGTACTTCGATAACAAGCACATAGCTGTTCTTCCCTTCCTGACGAATCGCCTGGTTTGATACAAGCATGCCTCCATCGAACTTCTCCGATTGTGTCAGTTCCACGCTTACGCGTTCATTCGCTTGAACATTTGGATGTTGAACCTTTACAATGACCCGCTGACCGGAGGTCGGCTGTGATACACTCTCTTCCGCTCCCTCTTGGCGGAAAGCCCCTCCATCAACGCCTGTTATCGGTCGAATGTCGATAATGATCCCTTCAACCGGAATACTTTTCTCCTCGTGGTCGATTTGCACGTGCATATTCTCCCCGGTACGCAATTTCCGACCGAAGGCATCCGGGATGACCATTTCAAATTGATACCCTTGCTGGCTATTCGCTACACGGATATCTGGTCCACCGCTCCCCGAAGGCAGCTGCGGCGTCGCATGCACTTGTGTCACAACACCATCAAAGGGCGCGATGATGCTTCTGCGATCATTCTCTTCCGACTTCATGGTGCTCAATTTTCGCTCCTGAACGCCAATTGCTAATTGCGCACGTTCTAACTCCCGCTTCGTGCGGCGCACCTGCATCTCGTCGTAATTTTGAATAGCTTCAATATAATCATCCTGCAAGTCAGCTAACGATAGCTTCTGTCCTGCAAGACCCGCCTGCACATCCAATATTTCCTGAACAGCAGCAGGATTCTCATAGGTGATTAACGTCTGCCCCTTAGCGACGCGATCCCCCTCTTTTACATGAACCTTCTTGATTGACCATTCCGCCTTGTTCGATAATTCAATATGCTGTCGAGGCATCAGCCGAGCCGTACCACGCCACGTGGTTACTAACGCCCCTTCCCTTCCTTGTTCTGTTCGCACCTTCGGCAGATTTAACGTTAGCAATGTATTGCTAGATAGGGTAAGGAGAAGGAGCAAGCCGAAGAACAGTCTGGAGAGCCACACTATTTTTCGTTTTTTTCTTGCATCCAGCGCTTCTGTGAACCCTGTAGCCATCCTATCTCTCCTCTCATGAGCTACCCTTTGAGCCCTGACTTTTGAATCCCTTCGATAAAAGAAGACTCCGCATATAAAAACAGAAGAACCATTGGCGTCATATAGATCATCGACGCTGCAAAGCCGATGCCCTGAGCTTCCTTATGAATTCTAGATAAATAGAGTGATAGTGGCTGCTTGAATGCATCCTCCAAAAAAATCAACGGCTGCTCGACCATGTTCCAATAATCGACGAACAGCAAGACGATCAGTGCCGCAATCCCCGGCTTCATCAAAGGCAGCATAATCTGATAGAAAATACGGTAATGACCAGCGCCATCCATCTGAGCCGCTTCAACCAGCGCATACGGAATCGATAGCATAAATTGTCTTAGCATGAACACACCGAAGGCTGCGAATATCCCCGGCAAAATAATCGCGCTAGCCGTGTTCATCAATTCCAACTTGTCAGCAATAATATAATTCGGAACCAAGGTCACTTGAAAAGGCATAAGCATCGTCATCAAGTAAACCCGAAACCAACCCTCTCTCCCCTTGAACCGGAGCTTAGCAAAAGCGTACGCTGCCAGCGCGCTTACAACCGTCTGTCCTGATATGATCGCCACGACCATCGCGACGGAATTCCATAACATGAACAAATACGTCGGCGTCTCGAGCAATACGTTCCCGTACTGCTCGAAGGACAGCCAATCCGGGATAAGCTTCAGATTCACGAATGCAGCAGGCTCCCCTTGCGTAGCAACTGGCATTTTACCCACCAGTTCGTAATTGCCGCGAATTTCACGCTCTGTCATGAGTGAATTTGTGAATGTAATCACAATTGGGAAAAGCATCATGAGCCCGATACATGCCATCACCAGCGTGGCTGATAGGTTCCGAATGAAACCCCAGTACCTCATTGTTCCTCCCGAATCATTCCATAAATTGTGTATATCGCTTCTCTAGACGTAGCAGAATAGCCAAGATGAAAAATATACCGATCACCATAAGCGTCGCAGCCGCAGACAGCTTCTGTACATCCATCGCAAGGAACATATTGTTCATATAATGCTGAAGTGTATAGATGCTGTCATGCGGATAATCTCCTGCGATCAAGTACGTTTCACGAAATATTTTGAACGTATTCATGATCGACATCAGAACAACAAAGACCATCGTCGGCGTAAGATAGACAAGAGTAATTCCGCAACATTGACGCCACTTGCCCGCGCCCTCCAGTTCAGCCGTTTCATAGTAATCTCGCGGGATGCTCTGCAGCCCTGCAAGGAATAGGATGATGTTATAGCCGATATGCTTCCATAGATAGAATACAGAGACCACACCTCTCGCCCAGGCCGATTTCATCCAGTCTACCTGTTCAAGCCCGGCAGCATGCATCCAAGCGTTAAGGGATCCATTCCAATCAAAAAGCACTTGCCACACCATCACAACGGAGGCTGCGGGCACCACCAACGGCAGGACATAAGCCATTCGAAGCCATTGACGCAGATAGAGATTCCGATTCAGCACTAGCGCGATCCCAAGTGACAGCATTAGCATCAGCGGGACATTCACTGCCGTGAACCAGAACGAATTCCATGCGGCTTTGCGAAAGGAACCGCTGCTCAGCAGCTCCTGATAATTCAGAAGCCCAACAAACGAACCGCCAACCGTTCGGTCCAATACCGAGTAGACAAGCCCCATCCCGAACGGAATGAGATAAAATAACGAGAAACCAATGGCACTCGGCAATAAGAACGTTACAGCCACGACTCCCTCTCCTCGGCTGAGACGATTCCGTTTCATGACTTCTCCGAAGGATAGAATGCAACACTTATACTGTCATCTTGAAGATTCACTTGAAACATCTCTTTGCCATCCTCCGCACGTTTGTAAATGACGATGGATTGACCTATTCCTTGTGCTTCACCCGTGGAGGATACTGTCACCTCAGGCTGATATCCGTCAATAGACACATCCAATTTCTTTAAGAATGCATTAGCCGTTGCAATTGATTCTGATTTCTGCAATTTAGCAGCATGCAGAGGATAAGGCTCTAGGCCAACCGTTTGAACAAAGTGAATCTGTCCTGTCTCCACATCAACATTGGCAACGACCTCTTGATGCGGCTCGTCGAATGTCTTCCCTTTCTCGATCAGAATGATATTCAATTGATGAATCTGCTTTCCTCCATTGATCCCCTCTGCAATTTGAGCGCTTGCGATCTCAAAGCCCTTCGTCTCAGGGAAGGCACGATAAATACGCGCAAGCACATCTTGTGCCGCCTTATTCCCGCTAATCTCATCCGCATATAGGTTCGTCGTAACATAATCCGAATCCACATCTTTAGTGATGAAGCTGCGCACATCTTCCGTTCCTGAAAAATTGAGCAGGGCGCGAATCTGCGCTGCGACGGCAGGCCCGGAATAGATGATCACTGGCGCGAGGAGTACAACCGCAAGCACACATGCTGCCATGCGAACGTTCAGCCTTGATTTTGCTTTATCTCTATCATTGCGATAACGTTCGCAAGAAATTTCTTGAATGCGCTTTTGCATGTCGGATGGATTTTCCATTGCTTCCGCACAATCCTGTAGCTTATCGCGCAGTTGTTGTTCAATGGACATAAAGTTCTTTCTCCTTTTCTGGTTCACAGTATGGGCTAAGCTTGCGAAGCTTCCCTAGTGCTGCATGGTGTCTGGATTTAACAGTGCCTACGGGGATATTTAGCAATTCAGCGATTTCATCGAATGTATAGTCGTGATAATAACGCAGAATAATCACCGTGCGAAGTTTGTAGGATAATTGATGAACGATGGTCAGCATCTCCTGATGCGTCTCAGCCTCAAGGACAGAGCGATCCGCGAATATATGCTCTTCCACCTCCGATATCCGCTTCTTCTCGAAGATTCGGAATCTCCTCCAGCTTTTGGTTCTCCACTTCTGTATTTGCTTCAGCGCGATGCCATGCATCCAGAATCGGAAGGGACGATTCACATCATAATTGTCGATGGACCGCCACAGCTGAAAATATATCTCGTTCATGACATCTTCAATTTCATTTTTTTCCGTCATCAGAAAGACAACGGAGCGGTAGATTTCGGGGAACGACCATTCATAAATCACCTGAAACCCTAATGGATCCCCCTCCTTCATCCGTTCAATCCAATGCTCTATATTCATGTCACTCATGAAAAAAGGGCCCTCCTTAGTAAGCTTACAATCTATATTGCCTCGTTAAATCGAAAAGGTTCGATAGAGACCCTAAGAAAATGAAATAAACTTTGTGAGCAGCATGAATGTATTCCTCAACTTGTACGTTTTCATCTTACCTATATATTTCGGTTTTCTCGCTCTCAATCGCTTGCCAGATGACCCAAGCCTTTGGCTCAAGCCAAGTAATGTCTGTCATGATTCTCTCCGCTAATGCTGATGCAGGCTCGAAATCATCATGATGATATGGAATGTCGGTCGGTCCTAAGTCCACTTCAGACATCCATAGGATTTTGCCTGATGCTTATGCAGCATCCCTAATCCCGGTTCGATTAGATCCCCCATAGGAATGTGTATTCATTTTCCCGATATTGGACTTTGTAACCTCATCATACGCATTCCAATTGCTAACAAATGTTCTAAGATTGATTTCTCCATAACAGCAATTTGAACCGATTGGAGACCAGCTGCATCCAATCTGGCACATGTAGCATTGATAATTTTCATCTGGGAGGACACATCCCATCCGTCCCAAGGCTGTTGCATGTGGCTTGGGTCTAACACAATTGAAGTGGCTGCGTCTCTCGCCTTCTGAGAAGTGCTTATCCTTCACTTGATCCAGCTCAAAAGTAGTTTTATAGAAACAAGGTTCATCCTCATCTTTAGCGATTCCTTCAACAATTAGAGTTATCTAGCAATATAGACAAATCTTTCAATGGTAAGGTGTGAATCTTCCATCCATATAAAAATTGCTGCCCGAGTCGTACACCTTCTGTTATGCCTTTTTGGATCCTTCAAGTTCCAGCCATAATTGATTCTGCCCATATTCTCGACAAGAATGCTAAGCTTTGCTCCGCCTTCAGGGATTTCTAGAAAAAGATCATGATCGGTGGACTGATAGGATATATCATGGGTGTTGCGATCAATGACACCCTGATAGATGCCATCCAAGAATATGAGAGCACGGTCACGAACATGCTGCACAGCCAGCTTGCTTTTTTCCAATGGCCCTGCTATATGCGTTTCGTATAGGATAAAGCCATAATCTTGGCCCAATTTCTCCATGGTAACTGGATACGGACTTTCTACTGGCGTGGTTAATCGAGAAAGCGACTTAAAGAGAGTCGTATGCTCAATAAGCTGAATCTGTCCCACCTGCAGCTTCTCTTCAGCTTCAGGAAGAGATAAATCTGGCAGCTCAGCATACCTGCCAATCACATCACGGATGGCTAAGTATTTTTCTGTGATGTCGCTGGACTCGTTCAGTAAGGCATGATAATCATAGCTTGTCACGGTAGGTTCATATCATTCCTGCTCATACACCCCATCAGTATGGGGCAGATAAGCAAACGCCATGGACATGAACAGCTAAGCTTACCTGACCGAGCTTTCGATCAAGGGAATTGCTGCAAATGTCGGCTTTCATGATCCTTATTATTTTTCGCGACAGTTCAGCAGAATCATGTCTATCTCACCTACTGCCTATAAGCTCCAAAATAAAGGCTGATATATTGAGAAAAGCAAGAAGAGCATAGGGAATTTCCTTGCTCTTCTTGCTTTATTTGTCCAACTGCGTATGTTGTTTCCTCCACGCCTTAGGCGTCATCCCTATCATTTTTTTGAAAACCGTTGAAAAATGCTGGCTAGTCTTAAAACCTAGCTCCATGGCGATATCCGTAATTGTCATCTTCGATTCCGTCAGCATTTGACATGCATAGTCCATGCGAATTCGTTCCATATATGACGTAGGCGACTGCCCATTCGTTTCTCGGAACACGCGATAGAAATGCGACTGGCTTAACCCCATCTCTTCCGCAAGCTGCTCAATTGCATATCGATCAGCGGGATTCTGCTGAAGTCTTACTTTTAGCTGCTGGGTGTAAGTATTCATGTTAGGAGATTGTACAATATGCTGCGGGTGGTGAAGGATCTGCAGCAAAAGCTCCAAGACGTAATGACGAAGCTGAAATTCAAGTAATTCCGTACATGGCTGTTGAAGAAGCTGTTTCAATCGTTTGAAATAGATGACAATATCTTTACTGACCAATTGGACGCGAGGACCGTTTTGCATCCATCTAACAAAGGTCTGACGCTCCTCCTCTTGGAGACCGAACCATTCGATATGCTGAGCCGGATCTCGAATGATCATCCACCAAATCGTGGACGGTCCGATATAATCAAAGCTGGCACGGTGTTGTTCACCCGGTCTGGTATGAATAATATGCTGGGCATTCGTCCGGTGGAATTCTTCCCCTACTTCCCAATCGACAGCCCCCTGATCGACGTAGACGAACTCATAGGCATCTTCATGCTTATGACTCGTTAAAGGTGTTGCTTTGCTGAAATGGTCATACCCCAGTAGTAGTAAGTCTTCAACACGAGTTGCAGGGCTGCGCTCCCAATCTGCAAAATATACCCATCGTTCATTTTTGATATGTTCTGTCACCCTACTACACAACCTCTTCTCAGATATGTTTCTGATCCTATTAGATACAAATCGAAAAGTCAAATAGGATAAGTTTCGATACAATGAGAGCGTAATCATCAGGAGGGAGCGATAAGCTTGAATAAAGACGCTACACGCATACACGTTATATTCAAGACACATTTGGACATTGGCTACACGGATCTCGCTAAAAATGTTACGGATCGCTATATGAAGTTGTTCTTCCCAAAAGCGATACAGACAGCTGAATATTTTAATGAGCATCCAGAGAAAGGTTCCTTTATCTGGACTACGGGCTCATGGTTAATCCATCATTTATTAAAGCATGGAACAGATGAGGAAAAGCAACAAGCAGAAGAAGCGATAGCAAAAGACTATTTAAGATGGCATGGGCTTCCTTTCACCACCTATACCGAGTTATACGATAGCGAATTACTTGATTATAGCATTCAAATTGCCAAGCGGCTTGATCAGCGTTTTGGCAAGCGTACGATCGCTGCCAAAATGACAGACGTTCCGGGGCATACACGATCTTTAATCACGCATATGGCAATGGCAGGATTGAAGTATTTACATTTAGGCGTTAATCCATCCAGTCATGTTCCTCATGTCCCTGAAATGTTCTTATGGCAGAATACGGACGGTTCGGAAATCGTAGTCCAATATAGCAAAGATTACGGCACAACCTTTGAAATTGAAGGTTTGAACGATATTCTCTATTTTGCACACACCCATGATAACCATGGTCCTTCTACGGTTGAACAGATTGAAGCAGAGTTCGCTCAGCTGCGTGAAGCTTATCCGCACGCAGAAATTAAAGCTTCTACATTAGACGAATATGCCGAAAAAGTGTGGGAAATCCGTGATACCTTGCCTGTCGTGGAGGAAGAAATCGGTGACAGCTGGATTCATGGCTCTGCTACAGATCCCTATAAATTAGCATGCTACCGTGAATTGCTTCGCTTAAAGAGAAAGTGGCTTCAAGATGGAACGCTTAACGTAATCGACGAAGAGTACAAAAATTTCTGTGATGAGTTAATTATGATCCCTGAGCATACCTGGGGAGTAGATATCAAACGATATCTAGCAGATTATATCCATTATGATAAGGATGATTTCCAAGAAGCACGAAAGCGCGACAAGGTTGATATTAGCCTTAATCCGCTAGAATATCGTTTCTACGAAATGAATTCACGTGCTGAAATGATTGAAATGTTCGGAGACGAAGCAGAAGAAAAGCTGCATTCGCGTTCCTTTAGTCTTATGGAGCGCTCTTGGTTGGAGCAGCGAAAATATTTGGATGAAGCAATAAAGGCACTGCATCCTGAGCGGCAAGCTGAAGCGCAAGCTGCACTATCGGCATTAATCCCATCCCGCAGCATCCTAGCTGATGCTGATGGCACTTCCCTATCTCCTGATCAACCATACGTATTAGGAGACTTTGAGGTTGTGTTTGAGGATAATGGCGCAATTGTTGGACTCAAGGACGCTCAAGGTCGTGAATGGGCAGGGCCTGACAATCAAATCGGCTTATTCTCTTACGAAACCTATTCACAGGCCGATTATGACCGCTGGTATCGTGAATACCATGTTAGGTGGAGATATACACATGTGTGGGCGACAGGGGATTTCGGGAAGCCAGGCATGGACTTAACCAAGGAGTGGATTACACACGAGATCATGACCCCGAAGCTCCAGTTCTTGCAGGCTGTCTATGGCGAAGCAGAGGATGTAGTGATTGCATGCCTGCGCATGCCAAGAATGTCATGGGAACGCATGGGAGCTCCAAGAGAATTGACGCTGGAATACATCTTTAAGAAAAATACGCATACGGTTGAATGCAAGCTGCAGTGGTTTGACAAGGATGCCTATCGCCTTCCTGAAGCAAGCTGGATGAGCTTTAATCCGATCGTTAACAATCCGAACCAATGGAAGCTGGACAAGATCGGACAACGCATATCGCCACATGACGTTGTAAAAGGCGGGAATCGCAATATGCATGCGGTTCAGCAAGGGATGTACTATGCAGCAGCAGATGGAGAGGTTCATATCGATACCTTGGATGCAGCACTTGTATGTCCTGGGGAACCTCGATTGGTTCAATTTGACCATACCTTTGCTCCCCTCTCCGGAGGAATGCATGTGAATTTGCACAATAATGTATGGGGTACCAATTTCCAATCATGGTATGAAGAAGATGCTTTATTCCGCTTTAAGTTGCAATTTCAATCTCACCTATAATGCATTTGAATCTTGTATGGAGCAATTCTCATTTTAGGACGGATGATCCTGTAACCTCGAAAGGAGCTTGACGATGAATCAAAGTAAACCGTGGACCATTTACGTCATTCAACATTCCCATACCGATGTTGGCTACACCGAACGCCAAGAAAAAATTCGCCAATATCATGTTCATTATATCCGGCAGGCTTTGCAAATTGTACGAGATATCGAGAGCGGTGCTAGACCTGATTGGAAGGGCTATAAATGGGTCTGTGAAACTTATTGGCCTGTTGAATCATTCCTATTAAAAGCAACGGATAAAGAAAAAGAAGAATTTGCTCATGCCGTGAAGAAAGGCTATATCGGTCTTTCCGGTACTTATCTCAATTTTGGTGAGCAGTTAAGTCAAGAGATGCTCTCTGTCATGATCAAACGAATTACTGATTATGGACAGTCTATTGAATTTCCTGTTCGTTCTGCAATGACGGCTGACATAACTGGATTCGGTTGGGGATATAGTCAAGTGTTGGCCGATGCCGGCGTCGAGAACTTAATGACATGCATTCACACACATCATTCCATGTTCCCCTTATGGAAGAAGCAAGTTCCTTTCTGGTGGGAAACGCCTAAGGGTGATCGAATTCTCGCTTGGAGCGGCGAGCATTACATGTTCGGCAATGATCTCGGCTTAACTCCTGGGATTGGAGGATCTTATACAATTCGCGATGATCATGATGTCCGTAACGGCGTATCCTTTGAAGTGGCCGAAGCTCGATTTGAACGTTATTTAGAGCAATTGGTTGCTGATGGATACACGTTCCCGTTTGTACCCGTGATGGTATCAGGTCTTCCGACCGACAATGGCTCGCCGAATGCAGCCTTGATGGATTTTGTGAATCCTTGGAATGAAAAGCACGGTGATCGCATTCTTATTCAACCTGCGACATTGGACGATTTCTTTGCAGACTTGCGAGTTTATGCAGAGGAGCATCCCGAGGAAATGGAAACCTTCCGTGGAGACTGGCCGGATTGGTGGACAGATGGTTCAGCAACAACACCGATGCATGTACAGATCTTCCGTGAAGCTCAACGTGTGTATACAAAGGTGAAGAAGTTAGATCCTTCATGCCAGATTGTCTCCAAAGAACGTCTTGAAGCGATTGAATATGACCTTGCTCTATTCGCTGAGCATACTTGGGGTTACCACTCCTCTGTCACAGAGCCTTGGAATCCATTCGTTCAGGAGCTTGGCTGCAGGAAAGAAGCGTATGCTGCCAACGCAAGCTCACTTGCTCATACGGCTTTGTATGACATCCTAGAAGCACGTGGTGATGCGTTGCTAAGTCCTAACCGTCCAATGAAGTTCGCGTTGTACAACCCAAATGATTATGAGCAAACCGATTATGCAGAGCTCATTATGGAAGGCTGGCATATATCGGAGTTGAAGGATGGCTTTGAAGTCATAGATGAAGAAACGGGTACTGAATACGAGGCGCAAATGGTTACAGGCCACCGCGGCGTGATCATCACGATACCGGTAACCCTTCAGCCAAAGCAGCAGGTCCGCTTGAGGATTAAGCCTCTTGCCTATCGCAAGTCTGTAACTGCATATCGGACGGACTATGTGGGATCTGATCGAATGATGGATATTATTCCTCCGATCACGCCTAAGCTTCACATTACGCCAAAATTTATTGAATCGCCGTTCGTTCGACTCGAATGGGAGATGGAGGCTGGCATTACGAAGTGGATCGACAAGATCACGAATCAAGACCTACTGCGCGCAGATCGTAATCATCATGTATTTACTCCTGTGTACAATGTAACTCGCGCACCGAATGAATTTGGTATGTATGATGTTCGCCGTAAGATGGGACGAAACCGAAGAGGACCTGATGCGATTACATCAGTGGGAAAGCTAATAAACGTAGACATTATTGAAAGAGGAGCGCTATACGGTAAAGTTCGTTTGACATACCGTGTAGACGGCTGCAGTCATTACTCCATACTCGTCACTGTATACAGTGATCGTGCTCGTGTCGATGTTGCCGTACGGATGCATAAGGAAAGCGTATGGGATCCAGAAAATTTATACATTTCACTTCCTTTTGGAAGTGCCCCTGCATCAAAGCAGCAAGAACTTTGGATTGAAAAAACGGGGGCCGCTTTACGTCCGCGAGTCGATCAACTCCCAGGTTCTCTTGCCGATTTCTACTGCGTTGATGAAGGTGTTGCGTATGTCAATGATGCTCAAGGGATTGCGATTGCAATGCCAGACACACCGCTCATTCAAATCGGCTCTTTAGACTACGAGGATCGACTTCTTAGTGGGCATCCGGAACTAACTAAAGAACCTGCTCACCTCTACTCATGGCCGATGAATAATTACTGGGAGACAAACTTTAAGGCAACACTAGGTGGATTTTATGAATTCCGATACTATGTTGCATGGGGCGAGGAACTACAGACACCAGAAACTGCTTTAGCTGCATGTGCAAGCATGAACGCAGGTATACTGTCTTGGAGAATTAATGATGATCATTATAGTTTGACTGATTAACTCTCATCGTTATTATTTCATGCAAAAGCAGGACTCGTTTTTATCACTGTCCTGCTTTTTTTATTTAGGTTATCATGTTGGAATAAGATTTGACGTTTAAGATTATTTTCCCTTTAGCCCTTCCGGACTCAGAATATTCCATCGCCATTTGAGCATCTTGAAAAGAAAATACCCGATCAATGACAGGCTTGCACAACCAGCACTAATTAATGTGATGATAATGGCTTGCCTTGTTTTATCCCCAATTGCAGCCAACACTTCTTGGCAATCTTCAAATTCTTGAGCCAATATATTTAAATTTCGATTATTTTTCATGAGCATGACTCCTTGGTTCGAATGTTTAATCCTTTAAGCAACTGCATCATAACATATTAATTTTTTTAAAAAGCAGGTTCAGTCATTAACATAAGTTTTCCAGTGTATAACAACCCTAAACGAGGATGCTGCAAGGATAAGCCTTAACCGAAAGCCTTTCTGTTTCAGATGTATGATCTATCACTTCTAATCAGTTACTGAAAGTAAAAAGCTAAGAAGTTCGTTTAACATCCAATCCTGGTTTGGTAAAATGATGTCAACACAACAAGACGGACAGATCTTTTTGATAATCGCTTTGAAACCAAATATCAAATTAGAAAAAGGATGTGCTTATCGATAATGAAAAACGTATTTTATACCAAAACATTTTGGGAGCGATATTTTTGGAAGCTTCAGGATGAGTTCACCTACGATACCTTTGAGGATAACCCTATTCATTTTCAATTGACTGCACAGGATGCTTTGCTTCTCGATCCAGGAGAAGATTTCGCCTATATTTCCCTTGGGTATCAACATAAAGATGAAGAAGAGATAGAAATCGCCTGGGATGACGAAGCTCATTTTCATCCATTTGTTATGAGATGTCATGAATATCAAGCGATAGTAAATCAAATATCGGCGGAACATCAACTGGAAGCTTGGATTCCCGCACTGCTATTGAGAAGATTTGTAGGGGTTGGAGACTTTGCGGAGTTTCAAATGATTATGGCTTGGGAGCTCGATATGAGGAAAGCATCCGGTCTGTTTACAGAAGCTGAAATGCAGGATTGGCTGGAAGAAAGCAAACAGTGGGATGAAGACTACTGGAACGGCTGTAATGCAACATGGAAGTATCAAGAAAGGTATGGTTGGGTTTATGAGGGAGAAGATGCCTATTCCTTGCGAAACTCAGCGAACCCTTCTTTTCCATTTCTGAAATGGAACCGAATGTTGGCCGAGCTCGGCTGTTTGCACAACAACTAATATCCAGCTGCCCTGCCCGTTCATTCAGTGAATGAGGCTCGGTTGCCTCACCACCTCCCGCACTGATTTTGATTTCTTCTCCCCTTCAAACTGGCTCGATATCCTTATGTTTTCTACTAAAATAATAACTCGAGCCAGTCCCATTCAAAGACTTAAGGTTTAATCCTCTGTTTTGGATGAAAGCTCTCATGAGCTGCTTTTCAAAACACTTTTAGCCAATTCGATAAAGGCCTTGAGCGATGGTGAAATCCACTTATCTTCATGCCACAACATCTGTGTCGTAAATCGTATTTCAGATAAATTCCAAGGCAACACGATCAGTTCCCCTCTCTCCACTTCTCCCTTGACCACCATTTCAGGCAGCAAAGCAATGCCGAGCCCCATCATTGCGCATTGTTTAATCGCTTCCGCACTGTTGAACTCTAGCTCTGTCAAGCTGTCGGCCCCTTTTCTCAACAATGTGCGGTAGAAATATAACCGGTAAGAGCAGCCCTGCTCGCTTAAGAGAATATGCTCTCCGTGGAAGTCCTCTATGTTTAATGTGGATCGTGAAGCTAACGGGTGGTCGGGGGAAACGACCATTAGAAAGGTTTCGTCCAGCAAAACCTCCGTATGAAGGTCCATCGTAACGACTGGTTCATCCAGCATAAAAACGACATCTGCATGTCCTTCTCGTAGACTCTGCTTCAGGTTATGACTGGACAAGGGCCGGAACAAAAGACGCACATGCGGATATCGCTCACGAAAAAGCCGCAGTAATGCGGGCAGCCGATACGTACAGATCACTTCGTCTGCACCAATGATAACGGTACCGGTCAACTCCCCGCTCTGACTTGTAACATGCCGAGCCTCTTCGATATCATTTAGAATTTTGCTCGCATAGGGCAAGAACTGGTAGCCTGCGTCTGTTAACACAACTGTCTTGCCGAGGCGATCGAGCAGCTTGACTCCCAACTCTTCTTCTAAAGCTTTGATCTGCATCGTTACCGTAGACGGAACATAGTTCAGTGATTCGGCAGTGCGGCTAAAACTGCGGGTGGAAGCAAGCGTCCAAAATGTTTTTAGCTGTCGGATTTCCATGAGGACACACCTCTTTATTCAAAATAATTGAACATTACGTTCAAAAACGTTTCGTTGAATTGATCGTAATCCTATCGTAGAGTAAAAATCAAGCTACATGCCTAGGAACATTCTTCGGAAAATACGATACAGGGAGAATCAGATTATGAGAGATTACGAAATATATCCACTTGGTGATGTCGAATTGCAATCAGGACATACACTGCCTCAAGCCTTTCTTGCTTATAAAACTTATGGAACGTTAAACGCATCCAAAAGCAATGCGATTGTCTACCCGACCTGGTTCGCAGGCTTGCATAACGATAATGAGTGGTTAATAGGATCAGGCAAAGCGCTCGATCCCGACAAATATTTTATTATTGTGCCTAATATGTTGGGAAACGGTCTGTCATCCTCCCCGAGCAATACTTCGGCTCCCTTTGACAGAGCAAACTTCCCGCTCGTCACCATATACGAT
>NZ_JADMOL010000006.1:114875-161578 GCF_015558675.1 Paenibacillus sp. 1001270B_150601_E10
ACCGACTTGTAACGGAGAAGTTTGGCATTGCGAAGCTTGCTTTAGTTGTTGGGTGGTCGCTTGGTGCGCTGCAAACTTTCCAATGGGGGGCAAGCTACCCGGAAATGGTTGAGCGAATTGCGCCGTTTGGCGGAACAGCTAAGACTAGACCGCATGCACAAGTCGTTTTTGAGTCGTTGATCGCTGCATTGCAAGCTGACTCTAATTGGAAAGGTGGATGTTATACTCGTCAGCCAGCAGCTGGACTTGCCGCCATGGGACGTGCTTATGCCCCTTGGGGGTTCTCACAGGCCTATTACTTAGAACAGCTTTATCAAGCAGAAGGCTACCCAACATTGAAGTCTTACCTTGAAAACTACTGGGATAAAGTGTTCTTTTCTTTTGATGCAAACGACTTGATTGCCATGCTTCGCACTGGGATACATGGGGATATCAGCGCCACTCCAGCAGACAACGGAAACTTTGAACAGGCGTTGAACCGAATCACCGTCCCTGCCCTAGTTATGCCAGGTTCGACCGATCTCTTCTTCCCTCCCCAGGACAATGCGTATGAAGTAGAGTTTATGCCAAATGCTGTTTATCAGCCTGTTGAATCCAAGTGGGGCCACTGCTTTGGAATCGGAGCCAATGAACCAGATTCGTTCGTAATCGACAGTTATCTGAAACAATTTTTACGATAAGTCATGATTTTAACACTCCACCCTACAAGTTCTAGCTAACCGACATATGAAAATGGAGCCTCAGAAAGGGCTCCATTTTTACCGGGATATCTATATATAAATTCAGGTTGTTTGATGATCGGGGACTTACATTCAAATACCATGCCCTAACTTCTTCCTTGATGATTTCGCATTACATGCTTGGCACATTATTCTTCCTCGAACAATTTCTCGCCACGATGGAGCCGCCACGCGATCGTTGCTGTATGAGGAATCTCACGGGACGTCGGGGCATGCGCCGCTAAATAACGGGTAACCGCAAGGATCAGCGTTTCACAGGCTTTCTCTGCAAACGGTCCAGACTCAGAAGCCCAGCGGTCATATTCTGCCATGGCGGCCTCGTACATTTGGAAGGAATGAAATTCCGCATCCTCTCGAAGCAGCGCATGACCCAATACATTGAACAAAGGCTCCGGCTTCCCACCACTACGCAGATATCGGATTACCCACTCTGCTGCCTGCGCCACCTGCTGCTGTTTGTCTAGAATCTCAAGCAGCTCCGAAGGCTGCGGCACATTCTCAGTCGTCCCCGTTGCAGACGGCCTCGGTGCGGCTGGAATATTCAAAAACCGATCGAGGTAAATCGTAGCTGCTGTATGAAAAATCCCACGAACCAGCCATGAATCGGCGGATCGGATCAAACCTTCGTGAACGGCGTGAGCATGCGTAAACGTGTGCAGCACAGAAATCCAGTCTCCGAAATCATTATGAGTATGAAAGCGGACAACCCGTTCTGCCGCAGCCAATGCGGCAATTTGCGAGATGCGTACCGGAGAAGCGCCTTCAAGCAAGGCTTCCTTCAGCATGCTAACCGTCCGAAGCGGGTCGTCCCCAAGGAGAGCTTGAAGCAGCTCCTCTTCTTCAAGGGTTGAGCCCCCTGCTCTGTCAGTCGGAATACCCTTATTGGACAGTTCTTCGAACGCTTCCTTCAAAGGTTGAACCAAATTGATTGGAGACTGCCAGCTATGAAGCTCTTCGCTTCGAGAAGCGTTTCCAAACATCGGAACAAGTGAAGCGAGGACATCATTGCGCTTATCGTGCTCGACATACTTCAAGCTCTCAAATGCTTTATTATGAAAATCCAGCGTATGGCCCCCGTTAATGTAGAAATGATCTGTCGCCGCCATGTTCATCATAGAGAATAACCTTTTATCACTAGTTCCCGCCTGCACAAGGGTCAACAGCACCCGTTCTGCGCCTCGCGTATCCCGAACTTCGATGCAGTCGCGATACCATTCTGTTAACCGTTCTTCGGAGACGTCCGTGATCGGGAGTGGATCGAGCAAGAAGCGCGTTCCACTTCCGGCTAAGTCGCGCGCCGTATGCAGCAATCCTTGAAACAACGCAAGGATACGACCTTGTTTATCTAGCTTTGGCAGGATGTTCATCATAGCGGTCAGGATCGTTAATCCAGAGCCCCACCCTTGCCTGCGCTGTTTCACCCCTATTTCGATCCCAATCGCAGCGATTTCCTTCTCAGAAACACCTGCTTCCATTAATCCGACTATGGCCTTGGCGATGACAAGGCCAATATTTTGCTCAATGCCATTCAGCAGCCGCTCTTTATATCGTTGTACTTGGTTGCCGTTTCGTGAATTCGGGTTCACCCAAATTGATCCATCTTGAACGGTTAAATCGTGCACGGGAACATCATCCGCCCAAGGATCAAGCGTCCCACCGCTGCATACGTCAAACCTCGCATGATGCCAATGGCATGTCAAAATACCATTGCACAGACTTCCCATGTGAAGCGGAAACCCGAGGTGAGGGCAGCGGTTGTCAAGTGCATGCACCCTGTCCTCGTGATATATAACAACGATGCCTCCTTTGATTAGCTTCGGTCCATGCTCTCGAAGTTCTTCTACCGTACCTGCCTGAATCCAACCATTCATGAAAACGCCTCCAATTTTCATTAACATAGGTCTTCCTTGTTTATAGAATATCTTAATTTGAATACTTATTAAACATATATGTTTGTTAAGTTGATATTATTTCTTCTACCGCATAGGTCATAACCTCTTTTATATGGACGGAGTTAATCGGACATACCAGCGATGTTCACCCTATAAATGTATGTAGCGATTGTGATCATTCCTATAAGGAAATCTTTCATATAGCATTTAGCCATTAGTCATTCAAGAGTGCGGCTTCGTCTAAAGTTCATTTTCTTTGCGAAATAAAAAAAGTGACGCCCATGTAAGGACATCACCTTTTACTGTGTTCGTTCATGCAAGTTGATTATAAATCCCAAATGCACCTCAATATTAGTTAGGCCGTTCTATGGAAAAAATATCTCCTATTTTTGCGTAATTCCAACCGGCAAGTCGACTTACCGCTTTTAATTTTTTTGGATCGATTCGGCCATCATTGTAAATGGATTCATCAATATGGAATTGTACGACTTCAGCGATAAATAAGTCCCCTGTTTCCTCCTCCCCATTACGCAAAGGTATTCTAGAAACAAACTGACATTCCATGCGGACTTTTGCTTCTCTTACACCAGGGACATTAATTTTGTGACTATCAACTAAGGTAAGATTTGTTTTGGAGATTTCACTTTCTGTAATCGGCAATGATGCTGCCGTTCTATTAACCTGTTCTACATTGTCTTCATCGACGATGTGAACAACAAATTGATTATTATCAATGATATGCTTCGCAGTATCTTTGAAGCCTCCATTTAATCTCTGTATGGATATCGACACCATTGGTGGATTGGATGATACAATATTAAAATAACTAAATGGCGCTCCATTAATGATGCCATCTTCTGATTTCGTCGTCACAAAAGCAACAGGTCTTGGAATAATGCTGCCTGTCATTAACTTATAGTTCTGGCGCTCTGTATTTTTGCTTGGATCAATAGTGAGCAACATATATCTTCCTTTCTTAGTTGAGTAAATACCTGCTATTATTCGTGAAATCAACGATCTTTATGAATAAACGAAGAGGAAACGATCATTATATATCTTGAATTCGAGATAATAATATCACGGTGTGTTTAGGAATGTCAATACCATGGTTACACCATCATAATCAATCCTCGTTATGAAGTTACTATGAACGATGGATAATCGTTTTTATTACTTTTGCAGGTACTCCGGCTACAACCGTATTTTCTGGTACATTCTTCGTCACTACTGCTCCAGCTGCAACAACAGCGTTGTCCCCGATTATGACACCGGGTATGATCGTTGCGTTCGATCCGATCCATACATTTTCGCCAATAATAACAGGAGAGGGGTATGTAGTGTTTCTTGTATCCAATGGCAACCCATGATTAAGTGTTGCAATGGTGACATTCATACCAATCATTGAGCCATTCCCTATTTTTATTCCACCTCTATCTTGAAATGAACACCCTGTGTTAATAAACACATTTTTTCCGATCCATATATTTTTACCGAAGTCTGTATAGAATGGAGGGAAGCACATAAAGGATGGGTCAACATCGTTGCCTGTTAGTTCGCTAAATATGTCAACGATTTCTTCTTTTGAATGATAAGAGGTATTCAGTTTCATTGTCACTTGTTGAGCTTCATAACTACACCGTGTTAATAAAGCATGCAATTCTTTATCCTCGCCCGATATGGGATTACCCTCTCTGCAAAAATCAATAAATTGTTTCATATCCATTTCTCAACATTCCTCCTTTATTGAGAGTTATGAAGTTATACTTCTTGTTTGGTTGGACGAATCATGATATTACTAACGGATACTCTATCGGGTGTATCGATAACATAAGCGACTGTTGTGCAATATCTTCTGCAGACAGCCCCCATTCTATTTGTGCTTGATGCAGCTCCTCTGCCACATTTTTATCACTGATCGTCGTATAGAGCTCAGTCTCGACTGCACCTGGCGATATAATCGTCGATTTGATATTGTTTTCCCTTTGTTCTTGTCTGAGGCCCTCCATTATGGCTCTGACTGCAAACTTCGTCCCGCAGTATACGGCAGAATCCGGATAAACGACATGTCCAGCTACTGAATCAGTCGAGATTATATGTCCTGACTATTGCTTCCCCTATTCCGCTGGATGCACCCATAATAATAATTACCTTATCCTGAATCGCCATGTGTATCCCCTCCACTTTCATGTTTTCAATGAAATCATAAAATGATACGATTCAAATATCAAATGCCTATATTAAATGAATACATATGCCTATCAGGCATAAAAGAAATAAGGAGATGCTTATGGAGATTCGAGTATTACGCTATTTCATTGCTGTAGCGAACGAAGAGAACATTTCAGCTGCTGCAAAGCAGCTGCATTTATCTCAGCCAACCTTATCTAGACAACTACAAGAACTCGAAATGGAATTAGGAACGACTTTATTTATAAGAGGAAATCGAAAAATTACATTAACAGAAGAAGGCATATTTTTACTTGAAAAAGCGAAAGAAATTGTAGAGCTGGCCAATAAAACCGAAGCGAAGTTTAAAGAATCAAAGGAAATGGTGAATGGTGATATTTATATTGGCTGCGGGGAAACGGACGCCATGCATTTTATAGCTAGAACGTTAAAAGAGCTGCTTGCAGCGTATCCAAGTATTCGATTTCATTTATACAGTGGGAATGCAGATGACATTGCCAGTAAATTAGATAGCGGGTTATTGGACTTTGGTGTTGTTATAGAGCCAACAGATAAACATAAATACGATTTTATCAAACTGCCAGACACAGATGTTTGGGGAGTATTGATGCGAAAGGACAGCCCTTTAGCACAAAAGCCATTTATACAACCAATAGATATTATGGATAAGCCATTGCTGATATCACGTCAAACTACCGTAAGCAATGAGCTATCAGGTTGGTTGGGTCAACCTATGGAGAATTTAAATATCGTGGCTACGTATAATCTAATCTATAACGCTTCACTTATGGTTGAAGAATATATAGGGTATGCCTTATGTTTAGATAAACTTATCAACACTTCAGGAACGAGTAATCTGTGTTTCAAGCCGTTATCCCCTAGATTAGAGGCTAATTTGAATCTTGTTTGGAAAAAACATCAAGTGTTTTCCAATGCGGCGAAAAGATTTCTCGATCAGCTCCGTATAAAGATTAAAATGGCTACTTGATTACCTACGTTCAAACCATTTTATGTGCGATAACAGAGCCGATTATGCAGACTAAGACATAAATGACTCTCCGTATAAAAAAAAGAGACTATCTAAAGGCGATAGTCTCTTTTTTATATTTGATTTACATCTAATTAATGATTGACACATATCTAACCCAATGTTTTACTTATATCTAGAGAGGGGGTTAGATGATCATGAAACAAGAAATTAGATACAGAGATATTGCTATACAGACACAGTATGTGAAGTTAATGGCGGCCAACGTCATTAATCGCTTCGGGGATTCCCTCGACATGATCGCATTCTCATTAATGGTCTATTCGATTACGGGCTCGGCTGCCTGGGTCGCCCTGGTTTTCGGCTTCAATGCATTACCTACCATTTTGCTGCAGCCTTTTGCTGGAGCGATTGTCGAAGGCCTTAACAAAAAGTATACGATGGTCATCTGTGATCTCGGGCGCGGGCTTGTTGTAAGTGTCACGGCATTATTGCTCATTCTTGACCTGCTTAGCCCGTGGAGTCTGCTGCTGCTCACCTTTCTTAACTCATCTTTTGAAGCATTGCGCATCCCTGCTGGAATCGGAATTATTCCAAAGATATTGAAGAAGGATTATTATGCGCATGGGATGTCTCTTAACTCCACAATTGGCAGGGTTGTTGAGATTGTAGGGCTTGCTGCAGCGGGAGGCATCATCGGTTTATTTGGAATCGGAACAGCAATCTTTATTGATGCGCTCACCTTTCTCGCTTCAGCACTAATCATTTCCTTCATTCGGATCCCTGCTGAAAAGCGCAAAGCCATTGAAATGAATACAAAATCTTATTTCCATACTCTTTCCGAAGGATTTGCTTATCTGAAAAATGCTAAAATCATTTTCGCTATTTGCTTGCTTGCCGGCATCATTAATTTGTCACTCCTACCGGTCAATTCCATGCAGGCTCCATTTATTACGGGAACCTTGGGGCTTCCTTCGATCGGATTATCTGTTCAAGGAATAGCCTCGACAGCAGGCATTGGAATCGGAACAATCTTGTTTCCCTTCATCCAAAAAAGAATCACCAACCGAATCCTATTTATCGTCGGCGGAATCATGATTGGCATCTGTTATCTGCTTTGGGTTCTGCTTGCCTACCATCATGAGCTTTTGTGGCTAACATATACTTGTCTAGCGCTATCCTCCTTCTTATTTGGTTTCTTCGCTTCATTTATCATGTCAGTCATTAACATCTCATTTATGCAGCATATTGAGGAGGCTTATATCTCGCGTGTAGGGGCTATCTTTAACGCGATCGCCAGTAGTATGACGCCGCTCGGTTCTCTGCTCGTTGCTGGACTCTCGCTGTTTTTAACAGTGAATCAACTGTTTATCTATACTGGAATTTTTACAATTATTCTATTTGCGAGTATGCTATCTATAAAAGTGTTAAAACAGCTGTAAGGGGGAACGTATGAATATCAAGGTATTCAATAAACCGAATCTTTTCGTTGAATGTATGGAGCTCCTCATGAAGCATGCGAATAAGGAGAGTCCGCGAAAATATAAAGGTGATTTAATCCAAAAGTATGACGTACAATCCGAAGTAGTGGATGAGATGTTTGTTCGTATAATTGAAGTATATGATCATGTTGTGAGTCATCTGGACGTTTCGCAAGAACGCCTAGCCTTTTTCTTTGCTACGAAGGAAGAGATGAATTGGTGCTGCGCACATTTGCTGCTGATGGATAGACTTTACCATCAATCGGATAACATTCATCAGCTGCTTATGGAAGCACATCAGGGTGATAAGGGTGAATGGATTAATCGATATGCCAAAGCCCTCATTTCACACATTACCGATCACGATGACGAATCAACAACCCTATTGATCTCAAATGAACATGAACTCTTTCAAATCATTGATTCGTTTGAGATCGATTTTGAACGTAAGTGGTTATGCATGCAGGTGTATCAGAATTATGAATCCCATCTGCATGAACTGTTTGCTATTCTTAATCAAGCTGCGGCTTTGTATGAACAAAAAATGCATCTGATTCAGCCATTGTTAGATGAATTTCAAACTCATTATGAAAAGATCGTTGAACAACAGTCCGCATCTCAATTGTTTTCCTCTTTTAAATTGACGATTACAGATACAAGCCATGATCTTCATATTTATCCGAATGTGATGGGCTTTAACAGTGCACGCTTGAATCATTCAAATCGGACTGATGACTTTGAATATTTATATACAGGAGTACTGTTCGATAAGCTCTCCATGATCGTCCATGAGGTCATCAGTGATGAGAGCATATGCAAACAATTGAAGATTTTAAGTGATACAAGCAAATACGCTATCTTGAAGTCCATACGCGATATGCCAGCTTATGGGCAGGAACTTGCAGAGCGTCTTAACTTAACAACGGCAACCATCTCGCACCATATGAATGCCTTAATTAATTCTGGGTTTATAAAGATTGAGAAACGAGCCAACCGCGTCTATTATCAGATGGACAAGGATAAGCTCTCTCATTTTCTAAAGCATATGTATCAGAATCTGATCGCATCTCCAGACGATGACATTCATTCCTAACCCCATGACAAAAAAAGAGCACATCCTAAAGGGTGTGCTCTTTCGAATCTTACTGCTTTATTGCTCAGATTAATTCAAGCGATGCAGCATCTCATATTTGTTGCCGCAAGGGTCTTCGAAATATACAGCATAGTAGGTCGGGCTGATTGGGAACAACCGTGGTCCGTCGTTGATCGTTCCACCATTTTGCCTGACAATTTCAGCGATGCGGTCAACTTCTGCCTGATCGTTTGCCCAGAATCCGATCAAATTGGCATTAGGCTTATGCTCTTGATCTTCTGTGATTGCAAAATAAGCAGCGCTCGGCAATTCTCCATCTGCAGCAAATACCCGCCAATTCGCACTGTGGAAAGTTCGCGTAAATCCTAATTCGGGCAGAAGCTTTTCGTAAAAAGGCAGTGTGCTTGCCAAATCGTTGACACGAAGATCGATATGACTGAATCTGTTCATTGATATTCCTCACCTTCCTCTTATTTGGAATGGGTTGTTTGCTCTCGAATCGCGGCTAATACGTTTTCCCAGTGCAGCTTCATCTGTTCTCGCGTATCCGGATGATCCAGATGCTCCTGATGAAAACTGATCGTCGTTTTGTCTGACTGCTTAGAGAGCAGCCGTATTTGCAGAGTGGACGGTTCTCCCCACTCGCTCTTCTCCCATCTTAAGCGTAGCTGCCGGTATGGCTTGATGACCCGGAACTGACCGGAAATGCCTTCTTCGGAACAAAAGGTCTCTCCCTCGGTAAAGGAAGGCTGCGATACGTTTCCGATCCAAAGCTTTCGTCCATCGGCTGAGGTCAGGTATGACCATGCCTCCTCTGTCGAGATCAGCAGTGTTCTTCGAACCCCAACCTGATAACCTGTCGAAGCGGTCAGACCAACAGTCTTGTTCGATGTGGGAGGTTTACTTCTCATCGTATCCCTTCTCTCATTCGTGATTGTTAGTACGAACTAACTTGCTTGCATACAAAAATGTTTAGGGTCTCAAACCCCTCACAAACAGCTCGATACTCGACGCTATGAATGTTGGCAGGGCAACTTTCGTGATCTTTGACGCTCCAAATAGCTGTGTCATGAAGGCCCCGTAGTTCATCCACATAAATGTGATCGCCTGTGTTTCCGCATCAGTCTGGATCATTCGATTCTTGCTCTGCATTTCGGTAAAATAATTCGTCAGCAGCTCCAGTAATGTACGCGGATGCTTCTGCGCCTTCTCGCGAATGGCGATCAATTCGTCATCTCTCAAGACAATGAGGAACAATTTGCGATTACGATCCATAATCTCGTGATACATCTGGCTAATCGTAAGCAGGTCCTCCCTCAGATCCCAAGTGACTTTCTCGTTAAAGATCTGGATCATTTCAATCGAATAATGATAATGGTCAACGGCTTTCTCCAGCAGATTGAACTTGCTGCCGAAGTTGCGAAACAATGTCATCTCGCTGACGCCTGCTGCTGAGGCAATCTCCTTGGTCGATATACCCTTGTAGCCTTTCTCAGCCATCAAATCGATAGCTGCCAGCATCAGTCTGCTTTTATTATCTAATGTCTGTCTATCTTTCAAATCTTCACCTTCCTGAACGGGATGAATACTTTATAGTTAGTACTCACTAACATTTCATGTAACAATTATATCCAATTCGTATTTAGACGTCAAGGGCTTCCCCCAATCAAATCTTTCGACTGGGGGGTGCTTAGTTTCATCATTATTTTCCAAGTGATCGTCTGAGTTAGGCCCTTACAATATTTCAATGTACCCTTCTGTTCCATATACTCGAATTCGTTGTCCATCCTGTATCCGTGTGGTGGCATTCTCCACTCCAACGACTGCCGGCAAGCCATATTCACGTGCGATAACAGCGCCATGGGTCATCAGCCCGCCCACTTCGGTTACTAAGCCTTTTATGGATACAAACAATGGTGTCCAGCTAGGGTCCGTAAAGGAAGTGACTAAGATATCTCCATCTTCTAGGTCAGCTTCTTCCATGTTTAAAATGACACGTGCTCGGCCTTCTATCACTCCTGTAGATACTGGTAGACCGACAATAGCGTCTGCTGGAAGATGCTCTCGTTTGTACTTCCCCACAATGATTTCACCATCTGACGTGATCACACGAGGTGGGGTCAGTTTTTCATAAAACATGTACGCTTCTTTTCGATTGCTGATGATTTGGTAATCTAGCTTGTGGGTGCGTACAACTTCGTGAAGTTCTTCAAAGGCTAGATAGAAGATATCTTCTTTTTCAATAAGAACTCCCGCTTGCACGAGTCGCTCGGCTTCGTTCAATAAGGCCTGCTTATACACAAAGTAACGATTAATCATTCCGTATTTGGGATATTCCCTAAACCCGCTGAAGTTCCGAATGAGGTCGATCATTCGTCTCGTTTCATTGGCTTTTTGTTCACCTTCTGGTAATTTCTTTAATCGATCCAACAATTCTTGTGCTTTATTCAAAGCCACCTGTCGCCCTTGCTCAAATTTTCGATTGCTTTCATGAGGCTCGAAATTTTTGATGTTACCAAAAATCAAAGGGATAAGTGTGATTGGTTTTTCGCTCCAACGTGTTCTTGTTATATCTATTTCTCCGGGACATCGCATTCCGTATTGGTCGAGATAGGCATAGATCGCGTCTTTGGCTTCCTGCCCTCCCTCCAAATGACCCAACTCATCGATAAAGTCATCCGTTGTAACATGCTGCAAGTATTCAACGACTTTTGGATAAGGGCGAATCACATCTGCGACATCGAGCAGCGCAAGCCCCATTTCTGAAGTAATATTGCCTGGTACAGATTGTGAAAGAGTGTCTGCAGCGTTTTTTTCTCCCAACCACTTGTTCATGTTTTCATTGATCCATGTTGAAGCATTCATAGCAGCCATAATCACAGCAGAACTTTGCGGGTCAAATAAGATCTTCTTTAATTGCTGGATATCTTCTAGAATAAAATCAAGCAATGCAGGTCCTGATATATCCTGGATGTTTTGCTTTAACTCTTCGATTGAAGCTCGAGTACGATTAATCAAATCAGAAACGATTGCTGGATTGCTTTCCATTTGAGCCAGCATATCCGCATTGCTTCTGCTTGGACTTGGTACTGTGTGATCTTCTGGTACTGTTTGAATAAAATCTTCTCGCGCTATGACGGTCATAAGTGCGTCTTTGATGAGCGGGTCGGATTGTCCAAGCGTATTTATTATATTATCTCTGCTGGCAGGTGAAGCCAACAGAGGTGTGACATCAACAAACAGCCTTCCGCCAGCCGTGCGCATGGGTGCCGGAGTCGTTAACAGGTAAAAAGACAATCCCAGCGGCTTTATGGGATCAGTCATCATTTGTTGGTGACCGACAGATACATAGACGTGATTGTTGTGATCATTCGCTTCAGGGATTGGGTATAGGGTCGTGATTGGCCGACTCTGGACGATGTAAAAGGCATCGTCCACCAAACACCATTCGATATCTTGTGGGCAGCCAAAGTAATCCTCGATCTGTCTTCCGATGCCTGCCAGCTCTATAATTTGTTGCTCTGTAAGCGTTTGTGCCTCTTGCTGATCAGGATCAATCAGCATGGTTTCTGTTCCACCTTCTTTACGTCCATAGATCGCCAATTGTTTAGATCCAATCCTCTTATCGACGATCTCCCCGTCCTTTACTTTATAGCCATCGGCAGATACCAACCCGGAGACCAATGCTTCACCGAGTCCAAAGCTTGCATCAATGGAAAGCACCTTTCGGTTTGAGGTCATCGGATCAGCGGTAAATAAGATCCCTGAAGCCTGAGGGAATACCATCCTTTGAACGATTACGGATAAATAAACGTGGCAGTGGTCGAATCCATTTTGCATGCGATAAATGACCGCACGATCCGTAAATAAGGAAGCCCAGCATTTGCTGATATGCTCCAAGATGGCTTCCAGTCCGATGATATTTAAATAGGTATCTTGTTGACCGGCAAAAGAGGCATGGGGCAAATCTTCAGCAGTTGCACTAGAACGAACGGCATATGCATGCTCCTCGCCAAATTGAGAGAGATAGTGAGATACTGCATGCACCACATCGGAAGGGATTTCTACTTCCATAAGGGTTTGTCGAATCTCCCCGCTGACCTCACGAACTTGATCCCGCTCTTCTACTCTTAGCATGGATAGTCGATGGAGCAACGCATGATACGTTTCGTTTTGCTCGATCGCTTTTTGATATCCCAATGTGGTAACACAAAAGCCTTCAGGCACTTGTATGCCTGTAATGTTAGATAGCTCCCCTAAATTCAACCCTTTTCCGCCAACGAGAAAAAGCTGCGTGTTATCCATTTCCTGCAATCCAAGGACCAAAGAACTCATGCACGATCGCTCCTAACCAATAAATTGAGAAAAACCTTTGACAAGAGTTTGCCGTCATGGTACAATTAAATTGTAAGATAAGGTATTTATGTCTTATTATGAATAAAAAGTCGTGACATGATTATATCATCGTCCATATTTATCTGCAATCATAATGAACCTGACAATACTGTCCAGGTTCTTTTTTTGTTTTTCTGCTGTCCAACAAGATTTCCATATCCGAATGAGAGAGCAACATTTCAAACGCCGACCCATGGTATAACGGTATTGAATTCGGATTAAGGAGATGAAAGCATGAGTACATTGGAAGGAAAGATCGCTTTAGTAACTGGAGCAAGCCGTGGTATTGGCCGTAGCATTGCACGTCGTCTCGCACAGGAAGGCGCATTCGTTATTGTGCATTACGCCAGCAGGCATGATGATGCGAAGGCAGTTGTCCGTCAGATCGAACAGGACGGAAGAAAAGCATGCACGATCTGCGCTGATCTAAGCTCCCTTGATGGCATCAATCATTTATTCCTGCAGCTAGAAGACGTCATTCAGGCGCATACGGGGGCAAAAGCGTTTGATATTCTTGTAAACAATGCAGGCATCGGCCAAATTCTTGGCGTGCAAGAAACGACAGAAGCCTCATTCGAAGAAGTCATGAGCATTAATGTAAAGGCTCCACTGTTTGTTACAAAAGAAGCGCTGCCACGTTTGAAGGATGGAGGCCGCATTATTAATATCTCCTCTTTTGTAACGCGCGTAGCCTCTCCAAGCGTGTTTACCTACAGCATGTCAAAGGGAGCGATCGATACCTTTACACTCCTCTTAGCAAAGCAGCTTGGCAGCCGCAATATTACCGTAAATGCGATCCAGCCCGGTATCATTAATACGGAGATGAATGCAGGAACGCTTGGAGATCCTCAAGGTCAGCAGTATGCGGCTGGACTTTCCGTCTTCAGCAGATGGGGAGAGCCAGAAGATATTGCGGGTATCGCAGCATTCCTTGCATCTCCAGACAGCCGATGGATAGCCGGCCAATTGATCGATGCTAGCGGCGGTTCACGCTTATAAGCAAAATGAAACATGAAATATTTTATGATGGCATGATTACTGTCATCTCATATGTCCACTTTCAATGAATGTACGAATGAAATCCGCAATGTTTGTGAATTCATAATGAGGAGGTTTAACAACAAATTTGCTTCCATGAGAGTTGCTTAACCAATTCACACCTACTGTTTTCAGATTAGCACTTAAACCTGCTTGAATATCTGCTGTACTATCACCTATATAAAGCGTCTCTTCTGTTGAGGCGCTTAATCGCTTCATGGCCTGCATTATTCCTTCTGGGTGCGGCTTTGGATGTATGACATCATCTCCGGTAATAGATATATGGAACGTATCTGTGGGGAAAAGGTGCTTGATCGATATTTCATAGCTCCTTCTCGCTTTTCCTGTCACGATGGCATACTGAATTCCCTTTTCTTGCAGCAATCTAATCAGCTCTAGGATCTCTGTATTCTTATTTACTAATTTTGTATGTTCTTTGTCATAGAAATCATAATAATCTTCAATTGCTTTTTTTACATAATGCCGATTATGTAAATTTTGCTCGATAATGCCGACTTCTGACGGTCCAAACATCCCGATGATGTCCTCTTTGGATAGAGGCCTGCTGTCGTACTTGTGAAATACTTCCTGAAAGGCATGAAAACAAACGGGGAGCGTATCAGCCAGCGTTCCATCAAAATCAAACAGCATGGTTTTAACCTTCAATACAATCACCTGCTTTTATGATTAGTTCGAACTACAGTCATCCTACCGTCAGTAAAGAGCAGCAATTCTTTCGGATGCTCAAACTTATGCTTAGCCGGTATAGCATTAGGCTGCTTGCATCCCCACAGTGCTAATCCAAAGTCCACTCCAGCGTCCCTTGCGCATTCATAATCATAGATGGTATCCCCGATGTAGATGGCGGCTTCTGCCTGAGCTCCAGAGATCTCAAGAAACTGAAGTAAAGGTTCTGGATGCGGCTTATGCTGCTTCGTATCATCTGCACATATGACATACGGAAGCTCTCGAACGAGTCCAAACGGTACGAAATCATCTAGAAACTCTTGATGGGTCTTCGAGGTCACAACTCCCGTCGTAATCGATTCTTTCCTTAGATCAGTAAGCAGGACCTGAATACCCTCGTATACATGAATGGTATGATAATATTCCTTCATATGATCATTCCAGCATTTATTTGCATGATCAACGTCTTCAATACCAAGTTGGCGCAGGGATGCAGCCCCTGGAATTCCAAGCACAAACGCGAGATCTTGCTGGCTCATATCACGGTTATAGTTATGCTTCAGCATCTTCTGCAAAGATCCCAATACCGCTTGCTCTGTATTGATCAAAGTGCCATCAATATCAAAAATAATGGTTGTATACATGTATGTCGTCCTCCTTCAGCATGATTGGAGATGCCCTCCTTCATAACATGCTAAAGTATGAAATCCATTTCAGGTCAATTATTGAGTGGATTGGCGTTCAATGATGTGATAAGAAATCTCTACTTTATCCTTTGATTTCTCAATTACAAGATCAAAGGCCTGTTCACCAACCTTCACCAATTGGTGATCAACCGTTGATAGCTGCAGCCCAATTCCAATTGGCTGGTTCTCTTGACCAATGATCGCTAGATCCTCTGGCACCTCTAGTTGCATGCTCATTGCATACTGATAAATACCTGCCGCAACCTCATCTCCGTTCGCATATACAGCGGTTGGTCTTGCATCCAAGTGAAGCCATTGTTGTGCCGCTCGTACCCCATCATCCATGCTGTGGCAATCCCTGATATGGTATTCTGGAGGTATTTCGCCAAATACTTGCTGGTAAGCTTTGAGCGTCAGCTGTGTACTATTGCTTTCTTCTCCTCTTGCTGTAGAAAATGCTACTCTAGAATGTCCTTTATCCTTTAACCGTTGAAAGGTCTCTAAGTATGACGTGTATCGATCCATATAAGCGCAGCCGATCTCAGGATGTTCCGTATACTCGCATGCAACGATGGTCCCGTACTTGGTAAATGGCACAATGGCATCCCATGTGTTTGAACGAGAGGTAATGATGATTCCGTCCAGTTGTTTATTTTTCAGCATATGTAAACCGTTGAGCTCTTTTTCCGGATCGTATTTCGTAGGCAGAACCATCACGGTATAATCAAGCTCAACCGATCGATTAAGCACGCCATGGAGCAGCTGATCGAAGGCTTGATTGTTGTTGTATGGCATGATCACACCGATCCTTCTTGTTTCCTTACGGATTAAATCGACAGCTACGCGATTTGGCGTATAGTCCATTTCATCAATCACACGCTGAACAGCTGCCCGCTTCGATTCAGATACATAGGGATGGTGATTCAGCACCCTAGATACTGTCGATACGGATACGCCTGCACGCTTTGCGATATCATTAATATTCGCCACAGTCACCTTCTCCTTTCATACAGTACGTATCCTAAATGTATCATAGAAATGAAAATAAGGTAGGGTTCATTCCCTGCCTATACGAAACTAGAACTTGATAAAGGTAACGTAAATGCTATATAGACATGTTTCTCACTTTCCACTTTAATCAGTGCCTGATGAGCTTCGATAATGGCTTTGGCAAGCGCGAAGCCAATTCCTGACGAATCATGCTTTTTAGAACGGCCTGCTAGTACCTTCATTATTTCTGCTTCATTGTCGGAACGGAGTCCCACCATTCTAGCCGTGATTTCACCCCAAGTTGCAATAGAATCAGCCTTCAATTGGTTATAAAACTGCTGATGTATCATGTACGGCCAGCTTCCATACAGGTTGTAACCAATTTTAATTTGTAGTTAGTCGTTTGTTTGGTATTCTCTTTGTATAACGCCTTGACCTTATTCACTTCTTGTTCTGTGCCGATCACGACAATGCTAATGACGGGTTGCGATGGCCCTTCTACAAAACGCTTTACACCGAATCCGATACCTGCAAAAATGATAATAACCAACACAAAACCTATCAGCTGACTCTCGTCTAACCATTTTGCTCCTCTCTCTTACATTTCGTAAGAATCATGAGGTTCATGATCGTCTCAACTCCACCGAAGTCTTGTTATCCTTAAGTGATGATTTGTAAGTCATAATGTGGGGAGAGAAATGATGAAGACTGAAGTTATTATGCTGCCTGCTTTTCTCGTTGTGGGGATTCAGATTGAGGCTAATGTCGAAGCGTTCGAGTCAGGTGCGGGTAAAATGGCGTTTGCCAGTCTGCTTGATCGCAAACACGAAATTCGATTCAGGAAAAATGATCATATTATTCTCATGCAGACGTACCCGTTAGGTCCCGAAAATGAAATCGACATTTATGTTGCATTAAGCTAGAGCTTCAAGTTGTAAAGCTGCCAAGCGATTGCTTGGCAGCTTTGTTGTTGGATCGACAGGTATGGGTTGTGACTTAACGATCACCAGCAAGTGTAAGCCACTTGCGATTATGATGCTCCTGTACTTCTACGGGGGTATCAAAGAATTCGCTCAACACATCTGACTGCAAGCAGTTGACCGTCTCATCCGCCTTGTAGATTTCGCCTCTCTTCACCAGCAGCGTGTGCGTAAAGCAAGGCGTTATCTCTTCAATATGATGCGTCACATACAGCAAGGTTGGTCCGCCAGGCTGCTTGGTAATCTTCTCGATCATCTCAAGCAGCTGTTCACGTGCGAAAATATCAAGTCCGGTACATGGCTCATCCAGTATTAAGAGGTCTGGATTGGCCATTAGTGCGCGTGCGATGAGAACTTTCTGCCGCTGACCTTGCGATAAGGTATCGTATGTACGAGCAGCCAAGGAGGAGCAGCCTAGAAATTCCATCAGCTCCTCGGCTTGCTTCAGATCCTCTGCAATCGTATCGTCATACAGACCGATTGTCGCAAATTTACCGCTGAGGACGATGGTCAGCGCAGTCTGGTGGCCGTGCAGCTTCTGCTGCAGGGAGGTGCTTACCCAACCGATGCGTTTGCGCAGCTCCCTCAGGTCTACTTCACCGAAGCGATGGTCCAGCACTTCGACCTGCCCTGTCGTCGGCCAGATATAACCGTTCACAACGTTCAGCATCGTCGTCTTGCCTGATCCGTTCAGGCCGACGATACACCAGTGCTGCCCTTGTCTCACTTCCCAATTCATATCGTGCAGGATCATGGTCGTATCACGTCTCCATGATACATTTTTGAGTGATATAATTATCGCCAAGTCTCCCCTCCTTTGATTTGAATCTACAACTCAGACAGTGTTCCATTCAAAATGGTCAGCGTCCATTTTACTGCTTGATCTGAATCTCCATTTTTAATCGCTTCATAGACCAGTTCATGGTGGTGAGATTGAGGATCATGGGAACTGTAATTGAGGTTTAATGTACTCATTGCATCGGATAGTACATGTGTAAAGGTCCTGTACAAGTCGATCATCACAGCATTTTTACTCGCATTTGCAATCGCCATATGAAAATCTACATCCGCTTTGGCATACAACTCACGGTCATTCTGCTGCAAAGCCATCTTTCTTGTATCCAGATGCTTGCGCATATTGGATAAATCGCTATCATCATGGCGAAGAGCTGCCAATCTTGAGATTTCTAACTCAATCATTTTTCGAGCTTCGAACACTTCAATCAATTCAGCACGTTGCAAACGTTGAGCAAGGGGCTCTTGAATAATAGGCTTTGATTTTAAATAAGTCCCAAAACCCTGCTTTTTCTCTAATAATCCAGCAGAGACCAGTACACGAACGGCTTCTCGAATGGTGGATCGACCGACACGGAATAATTGCATTAACTCGGGTTCCGGAGGCAATTTGTCTCCAGGCAGGATGGTTCCTGCTGAGATGTGTTGTTGAATTTGTTGAACGACATCGTCGACTAATTTGGTGGATTGAACGGGTTGAAACGATTCCTTATTAAACATCAGATCATCTCCCCTTTTTCGCAGGATAACATTGAACGCATGACCTGGCAAGAAAAAAATGTTAGTTTTTGATTGCTAGGTTAATGTCGTCAAGCTCTTGCGCTGGTCTATTAGTTATAATTTAATGGAATAAAATAAAAAACCGCGATCTACGCGGTCTTTAATGGCATTATAGTTGTTTCAATAAGGGTTCTCTTCATTTATTCCAATTTATCATGATTCTACTAATCTGCCCTTGAAATGTTAATCGAGAGATTTGGTCATCATATAATCGGTTTGTTCTTCAGCCCCCATATAAAAGGAGTGGGATCCCGTTTTAACAAACCCCATTTTTTATTAAAGGCAATAGCGTTTTCATTTTTCTCCCATACACCGAGCCAGATTTTAAACTTGTTCCATTCCACAGCTATTTCAATAGCTTGATTTAGCAGATATTTACCTAGCCCTTGTTTTTGAAAC
Organism: Paenibacillus sp. 1001270B_150601_E10; assembly: GCF_015558675.1. Lineage (GTDB taxonomy): Bacteria > Bacillota > Bacilli > Paenibacillales > Paenibacillaceae > Paenibacillus_B. The sequence goes on from NZ_JADMOL010000006.1 coordinate 134,007, forward strand.
TCGCTCTTTATGTAGATCCTCTCTATCACTAAAGATCCGTCTCCCATGGGTTCGGTTTGTGCATCATGGGTGTTGACCTTTAAATATCCTGCGACTACATGATCCATATACACAAAAAAGAATCGTGATGAAGTATTGGATAATTCTTTTTCTAATTGTCTAAGGTTAAATGCCTTTTCCATATAGACATTCATGCTTTCAGGAGAATTTGATGACGAAATGTTTCATCAAAAGTTTCATAGCTAATTTCTTGGAGAACGCGTATATCTTCAAGTGCACACTTTTTTATCGTTATCAACATCATGATGCTATTCCTTTCTGTCATCAATTTTTCTTATAATATTCCACCTATTCCAACCATCATCATCCCTAAAACAACGAAACCGATGGACATATAGAACAGATTCAGCATTACCTTCATCCAGCCCTTTTCTGCGGGGTCCATGAAGGGATATGGATATGGGCTTGTTGTATATTTAATATTCCCTCCCAACATTCCTCTGAGAAGAGCAAATAGCGTATATGCCAGCGGTATGACGATCCAATATACCCCGCTCATCCAGTTTAAATTACTTTTACTTGCTATAAACAGCCAATCTAATAAGGTGAGAATGGGAACGACGTAATGTACGGCAATATTATCAAAAGAATGATGCTTAAATTCCGCACTGCCTATGTCCCCTTTTTTTACAAGAGGAGCTAATAGGAAATGATAAATCAAAAAAGTAATCAAAATGCTGGCTGTGATGGAGAAATGCCAAAATTCCGAATAAACAACTTGGTATAAAAAGCCTGATTGTATACCCAAAAACGTGACAACAACTCGACAGGAGAAAAACAAAAGAACCAAAAGATTACTTAAATTGGTATAGTATAAAAACAAATTCACTCTAAATTTCTTTTTTAAAATACCAGAGTGCGTAATCAATCCTATTATGGCAGCAAAGACAATAAAACCTTCAAACCATACTTCATATCCATTCATACTACATTTCCTTTCACATGAATTCTTTTCTAAACTGAACGTGATTCTTATCCATTCCTATCAGTTTGTAAAATATTTAATCACACTATATTGTGAACGTCAAAGCACCTCCAAGATTGCTACCAGGGAGCATACTCTTGAAGGTGTTTGGTTTAACGCTTGAATATTTCCTTTACCTTTGCCGGCAAATCATTCTCTTCAATTACCGTGGGATTCCCCGTGTATCCTTCAGAACTTCTAGGTACACGCAGCAGTGTTCCTTCTTTGTAAGGTTCCTCAACATAGAAATAGACCACCTGCTCATTTCCGTTTTTATCGAACCCCGTTATATTATATATATATTGCTGTTCATTTTTGGTTTGTTCAGGGGATCCTGCAACTTGCACATAATAATCCTTTTCAAGCAAGACCTCTTTGCCGCCACAGCCAGCTAGCATCAAAATGGCCACAATACTTATAATCATCCAAACTTGCTTTGACTTCCATGTCATTAATTTCATTCTCGGTTCTCTCTCCTTTATGCCCATGCTTCCTATTATTCTCTACGGTGTGGCCTATCTGACCATCAGCTCTTAGCCCATAAGCTTCTTCAAATATTCACGGCGTATGATCCAGAAGCTGACCAAAAATAGAAGGGAAAAGATTCCTAGCCCCAACACCGTCACCTGGAACATCGTCGTCGATATCTTATTACTCATAAAGCCCATTGCAGCCAGCAGAATGCCGGATGCGAATACAAACGGGATAAAAATAAGCATAGCCAGTTCCTTTGTTACAATTGCAGCTAGTTCTTTCAAGGAAAGTCCAATTTTACGGATTCCGGCATATTTTATCCTCTCCCCTTCAAGCGAGGTTTGCAGGTGGAAATAAACAATGCTCATCGCAGCGCTCAAAAAGATGAGGCTGAGCATAAAGCCAATAAAGAACATGATGCTTTTCGTGAACTTTTCGGCCTCGTATAAATCGATCTTCGAAGCGACCAAGTGCTGATCCGCAACGGTGGATACCTGTGCTAGAAGCTTGTCCACGACATCGCCTTTATCCATCCAGTTCTCCACTTCATAGGCGAATACCTCATACTCTGGGTAATCAATCGTGCTATAGATCGAATCGTGGACGACATAATACACATTTCGCAATCCGGTTGAGAATATATTTTGCTCTTCCATTCCGGCATACTTCAGATCCCCGAATGCGTAGTTATGAATAGATTCAATAGTTGGGCGAATGCCTTCATGTCCTGCAGCTACATAATATTCGTTGTCCTTTAGCTGAATCGGCTTATGCAAGCCAAGCGCATTATAGTTCGATACGGACATGAACCCGATCCAGTGCTCGTCATCCACTTTGTAGGCGGAATGGTACGCATCATAGCCTCCCGTGCCTTCGAAGGTCGTTTCAATGAAAGCAATATCCTTCTTCTTCGATTCTGGTGCATTGCCTGGAAGTGAAACATATTGGAAGCTGTACGGATATTGAGCTTCTGTTCTCGCTTTTACATTGAAGTAAGAGCTGTACAAGACACTTGTGCATACAAACACACCAAGCAGCAGGATGGTCAAAAGAAACATGATGTGAGCATGCGAGCGCCCTTTTGCCTTTAAGTTGGAGACGAGCAGCAGATTGGTCTTCTGAAGATATGAGGATCTTCTTTGCAGGGCAAGAATACCACCTCGCATGCCTTGCGTGACAATAAAGTAGATGGCTGACAACGTACTAATAAAGAAGGCCATGTACCCAATTAAGCCAAGAGATTCCATCCAGCTTAATTCCATAAACAAGGAGATACCCAGTATGCCGCTGATGATGATAGACAGTACAAGCATTAGTGGTGAAGACGCGATTCGTTTCTCTTGCACAACATCTGCCTTGACCAACTGGACAATTTGTTCTTTTTTGATCAAGCGCGATATGAAGGTTGAGACGACCAAAAACAAAGCCGTAAATAATCCAATCGTTAACAATATGGAGGCAATGGGCAGATACATGCCGAAGCTGTCTGCACGCAATACCTTTTTGGCCAACATGAGAAACAATGGTGCGATAATCATCCCGATTCCCAATGCCGTGATGATCGCTGCCGCAGCAATAAGCATATTTTCCCTAAAGACCATTGTGCGAATTTGCTTGGTGGATGCTCCTGTCATCATGAAAATACCAAGAGTTTTCATTTTCTTTTTCAAAAATGCGTACATCGAATAGACGATAAAGATAAATGAAAAGAGGTAGATGAACAGGCTGGCAAGCAGCATTGTCAGCCCCAATGTGCTGGTACGATCAATCTCAGCCATCATGGGATGAAGAGCTGTAGTCGAAAATAAGAAAAAGATCAAAATGGAAAAGACACTGCTTAGAAAATAAGAGATATACGTTGCTTTATCCCGTAAAATATTTTGGATGACAATGTGATTAAACTTCATTTTGACCACCACCCAAAAACGTCAGTGTGTCCATGATTTCTTGATAAAAATGCTGCTTGTTATTGCCTCGATGTATTTGATTATAAAGAATGCCGTCTTTAATAAAGATGACACGATGAGCAAAACTAGCCACATAAGCATCGTGCGTAACCATTAAGATCGCCGTATGGTAGGCTCGGTTAATGGATTCGAACAGACCCATGACATCGTTAACCGCCTTCGAATCAAGGTTGCCCGTCGGTTCATCTGCCAGCAATAAGCCAGGCTCGTGTATGACTGCTCTAGCGATCGCAACGCGCTGCTTCTGACCTCCAGAAATTTCAAAGGTCCGTTTCTTTAGAATTTGCTCAATACCCAGAAACTCAACCACCTTCGCTAAACGCTTCATCATCTCTTCCTCTTGCATGGAGTCAAGTGCTAATGGCAGTAAAATATTTTCTTCCACGGTTAGCGTGTGAACCAGATTGAAGTCCTGAAAGACAAAGCCTAATTCCGTCCGACGAAACTTTGCCAGCTCTTCATCATTCAATTCAAACGGGTTTTTGGAATTGATGGTTACCGTTCCATGCGTAGGGCGATCAATGATGGAAATGCAGTTCAAGAACGTCGTTTTCCCGCTCCCCGATGGTCCCATAACCGCAACAAATTCATTTTTGTTCAAGTGAAAATCAATGCCTTTTAATGCTTTGAAGGTAACTTCTCCTGTGTATTCTTTCTGCAGCTGCTTTACTTCTAATATCGTTTGTGTCATTCGTTGCTACTCCTTTTATTGTGCGTTGCTTAAAGTATAATCTCCCTCCTACCCTTCCATGAATCTATGAACATGACAGCAGTATGACAGATCTGTCACATTCATCATGACAGCGTTCGTTCGATGCTTCTCGATAAATCAATCATAAAGGTCGTCTCGTGATTGGCAGAATGAAGCTGGAAAGGATGATTCAACGTCTCAAGAATGTTCTTAACTAAGTACAGTCCGATTCCTGTAGCTTCCCCTTTCATTCGGCCTTTAGATCCCGTATAGAATAAGTCGTAGACACGGTTAATTTCACTAGCGGGTATGATTTCTCCACGATTACTGAACCTTATCTTGTCCTCTTCAAAATGGATGAGAATGATGGATTCTTTGTCGCCGTATTTGATAGCATTGCTAAGAAGTTGATAAAAAACGACCTTCATCCATTTTCGATCGGTATATAGCAATACGTCCTCGGGGATTACGATTTTTGGAAAGACTTCCTTCTCGATAAAATACTCCTTAAGATCATTAACGACTTCCTTAAGCGCAGTCTTTAGCGGAATGGCCTCAATCTTTAAGTCCGCCAACAGCTTGGTGGATCGACTATAGGTAAGCAATTGATTTAAGGAAAAATTCAATTTATGGCATTCCGACTTAACTTTCTGCCATTCCGAATGACCGTCCAACTCCCGCATTTGATTGGACTGAACGAGCAGCTGAATGACAGACAAGGGTGTTTTCATTTGATGAACAGCATGGGAGATCAGCAACTGCTGTTCGCTTAACGTGTCCTTATACTTGTCTTCCTTCATGAAGAACAAAGACTGAATACGCTGCATCTTCGCAGCGTAGGCTCTTTCAATTGGTGAATGCGGCTGATGAATCAGCATATCAGCATCATCCACTTGGCCTTCTTCCAGATGAGTGTACATGTTCTTGCGCCGAGTATAACGAAATACGAGGAATACTAACAGCAGGAAAATAGCCAAAAACATAAAGTAAGACAAGTGTCCTTCAATGCCATCCAGAAGATGAATGATGACTGGCAATCCTAGAAATGTGGTCAGATATAAGAGAACGAAGCTGAGATGGTCCCGCAGAAAAAGCCTCATACGCTTTTCTCCGTAAGCTGGTAGCCGATCCCTCGAATCGTTGCAATTTCTAACGACGATTCTATAGTCGCCAGCTTTTTTCGCAGTCTAACAATATTCACGGTCAATGTATTTTCCTCCACAAATACATCCTCATCCCAAATGGCGGATAGAAGCTGCTGTCTTGAAACGACGTTAGGAAATGCTTCGAATAGCATCGTGCACAGCTTGATTTCATTAACCGTAAGCACTTTTTCTTGTGCTGGCGTAGATAAGCGAACAGTCTCCAGATTCAACTCTGTATTTCCTCTTTTCAACATGCGATATTGGGAGTCCATTGCGTATTCGCCATATATACGGCGAATTTGCCCATTGATTTTAGCTAGTAACACGTCCATCGAGAAGGGCTTTGTCACGAAATCATCCGCACCATTTTCGATGCCGTAGATCTGATCAATATCACTCATACGAGCGGACAGGATCATGATGGGGCAGTTTGATATATGTCTTATTTTACGAGACCAGTAGTACCCATCAAATGCGGGGAGATTAATATCCATGATGACCAGATGAGGTTGGAATTGTTGGAAGTCCTCCAGCACCTTTTCAAAATCAACGACGATATGACAATCGTATCCATATTTCAATAGATGGCTTTTTAACGTCGCAGCAATATTCATTTCATCTTCAACAATCAATAATTTATACATATTCTCACACCTTAACAATCGATATATATAGGGTAAAAGGAACCTATATAAGTCTACCCTTTCCGCATTATTTTTTCCAATCGATCTCCTATGCAGCCGCTAAATAATTCCGAGTGTATGCTTATATCTGGTCGTTAGTATTTCTGAAGCCGCTATTTTACTTGATCGGCAATTCACCTTCTATAATCAAAAGACCAAGTGTGCCAACACCTGGTCTTAAGTAAGTCCGCAATATCGGATTGCTAGCGTGAGGTCGATCGTTCTAAAAATAAGTTAGGCTGAGCCCCCTAAAAGTCCTTTTTCTTAAACAAATGTACGGTTATAAAATAGGAAGCTATGAATAACAGGAGGATACCGCTCCCAACAAGGAACAGCATTGGAGAATTCGATAGGCTGTTCTCTTTTATCATATTCATCACAATCGCGGTTGGCTGTGCCAAACCAATAAGGATGATCATGAATACAACATTGATTACTGCTGCTCCTTTTTTGCTTAATGTGTAGAACAACGGCATGTAGATAGCGCTTAGAACAAGCATGATTCCTATAGGAGCCAATAGGTCAATGGCTGAATATTCTGGCTTATTAAGCTCTGGAAATGCAAATGGGACGAGCCTGTGAATCCCATATGATGCGAGAACTCCTAATACGGTATAGATAATAGCGGCTATGTATTTGGCTTGAACAAGCTGTTTGCGGTTAACAGGCAAGGTCACCAGGAATTTGTGATTATGATTTTTGATATCGATCATCGTGCCAAGATTTAGTGAAGCGAACGCGGTATAGATGCCTACCAGATAAAGGGACACTTCAAGATTAGGTATCAGCGCTACACTGAAAACGACAAGATATAGCGCCGTCATCCAGAGTGAGCTTTTTAGGGCAATGTAGTCTTTACGAAGCAAATTAAGCATGAATGAACCCTCCCTTTGCTGTGAAGTACATAATGTCTTCTAAGCTTGCTTTGTCTAGGATCACATAATCGCCAAACAATTGTGCTGCCTTTTCCCTATCCGCGACCAACCCTTCAAAACCTACCGCTGTCTCGCGCAAGCCGACGAACACCTTTCGAATATCGGAATCAAGCAGCTGCGAGTCACCTTTTACAATGGCGTATCTCTCGAGAAGAGAATCCTTTGTGTCACTAAATACGAACTTTCCTCGATTGATAAACGTAATGTAGTCTGCGATGCGATCCAAGTCTGTCGTGATATGGGTCGAGAAAATGATGGATTTGTGCTCATCCTGCATAATATCCGCAAGCAGATCGAGCATTTCTCTTCGAAACACAGGATCAAGACCAGAAGTCGGTTCATCCATAATAAGCAGTTCTGCTTCATGTGACAAAGCAACAGCTAGGGCAAACTTCACTTTCATGCCTTTGGACAAATTTTCGATTTTCATCTTAGGCGATAGTTCGAACTGCTCTAGATAACGGTTAAACTTTTTATCGTTCCACTTTTTATAGAAAGGCGCGATCATCTGATTCATGTCTCGAATCGTAAGATGCTCATAGTAGAAGCAATCGTCGGACACCACACCGATGCGCTGCTTAATGTCCACTTCTTGTGCCGGCATATCGCAGCCAAATATCGTAACAGTCCCAGAATCTGGACGGACCATGCCAAGCATCATCTTGATCAAGGTGCTTTTACCAACGCCATTTGGACCAATGAGTCCTGTGATATAGCCCTTTTTCACGTCCAAGGATACATTATCGATTGTAAAATGAGGGTATATTTTCGTTAGATTGCGTAATTCAATGGCATTCATCTATTCTGTTCCTCCTCGAACAATAAGGTCATGTAGTCTATTAGCTCTTGTTGACTCATGCTTAATTCTTGGCTTTCCTTAATGATTTCTATCATTTTCTCCTCCAGCCGCTTCATGCGCTGCTCCCGAATGAATTCTTTATTGGCTCCAGATACATAACAGCCTTTGCCTACAACAGAATCGATCAGCTTCTCTTTCTCCAACTCATCATAGGCTCGCTTGGTTGTGATTACACTGACTTGCAAATCCTTGGCCAGCTGCCTGATTGAGGGAAGGCTGTCCCCTGCATGCAATTCTCCGTTCAGAATGCTTTGTCGAATCTGGTTCATGATTTGGATATATATTGGATCACTCGATGAATTAGATATGAGTATTTTCAGTTTTCCTCACCTCTTTGTCGTCAATATCGTATCTACCGTATATATTGACTATATACACTTTGCGATTCTTAGTCAATATTTTCTGTATTTATTGTTATAAACGTGGTCTCCGTTGGAGTCTTCATCATTAAAAAAGGGCTGTGGCAGGTCATGTTCTGAACCTGTCACAGCCCTCAACTTTGCGTCTAGCACAGTCTCTTGGCTCATATTGATTCCCGTCGCATTAAGATTGTTGCAACGAGCAATGATGTTAATTTTCGATAATGATGGTTTCTAATTTAAGATTTACCGGGTTTGCAATGGTATCTCCAACCGGGCATTTGCTCTCTAGGAAATGAACAAATTCGTCCACCTTTTCTCTTGGAGAATCCGTTTTGATTCGAAACGTATATCGGATATCGGAGTAACCTGGGCGCACTGTAGATCGGTTAAAGAATCCATCAAGATCGAGATCTCCTTCAACCTCTACGCTAAAGTCATCGAGCTGCACTCCAAACTTCGGTGCATATACTCTAGCTACAATAGATTGGCATGCGCCTAATGAAGCAAGCAGAGCTTCGACAGGATTCATGCCAGTATCCGTTCCGCCTAAGCTCTTCGGCTCATCGATCGTTAATTCGAAGTTTCTAGAGGTTGTTTTAACTTGAACACCGTCTTGTAAATGCGCAGTTGCCTTAAAGGTTTGAACAGCAGCCATGATATCTCTCCTTTGAACATTTATGAATAGTATTCTATTCTTCAATAACCAACTAATCCAGTATGTATTATAAGTATTATATATAGAGTGTTAAATGCTGTCAATCGAATAAATTTGAACAGACCGTCGCAATCGCGTTATCTACCATTCACCATCATGAGATCGTTCTATCTTTTCGTCTATCTGTCGGTTCTCCTCTCCTTCCGACCAGTTATTATTAAACATCGTAAATTCATTTACAATCTACTGAATGGACAATATATTTAGTTCGTGTGAAAGGGATGTGATGAAGTGAAAATTGAAGTGTCGATTGATCCAGCTTATCAAGAGCCAAAAATCATCATTCTAACGGATAAATGGACAGATGAAATATCGGGCATCGTCAAACGACTAAATGGAATCTATTCGGTGACAGCATTGTCAGCAACCCTATAGCAGTAAAGCGGAACATTAACGTTTCACCTCAAGAAAATGCGGTAGCGCCGAATCTGTCAGTAAAGGAAAACTTAGCGTTCATCGCATCTATTTATGGCAGCAGTAAGGAAGAAGCAGAACAAAAAATTTGGCGTTGCACTTCCGGTCATCATGATGAGCCTTTTTTCAATGAAGCAGAAAAATATGCCTTTTGATCTCTATACCATTGAAAACTTTACGCCAGGTGTCATTGTGTTTAGCTTTTCTTTCATTACGTTGTATTCAGGAATGTTACTGGGAAAGGATAAAAGCAGCTCATTTTTAATGGTTCCCCCTGGATATGATTGGCGGAGCATTAAAAACGATTAGCTACGCCCTGCCATTTGCACATGCAGTAGATGCAGTGCGCCTGTCTTTATCGGGCGAGTACGATGGAATCGTAATCCCATTATTGTGGGTTATGGGATATGCTCTTCTAATCTTTGCCTTTGCAGTTCGCGGCTTTAGACGCAGGATGAATAGCTGACTATAAAATCGACCCTCTGTTGACTTGTTCAGGCAGTATAACATCAATGATTGTATGTACATAAAGTATTTCATAGACTACTTTGCAAAAAAGCGCCCCAAGGTCAAAATCCATTGGGGCGCTTCCTATGCAGCAATCATTTTTACTAAATTACCGATCTGGCGTCATCAAATATTGCACAATGCTTTGTTCCTCTGATCCTGAACCATGGAATACCGCTTGATAACACACCTTGCCGTCAAGCCAGAAATAGCTGATTAATGGCTTCTCACCGGGGCTGCTCAGTGGTCCATCGATATAATACGGCTCAGTATAGAGTACTTCCTGCCCATCTAGATGTAGGGCTTCAACCTTAACTGCATTCCGTTCTCCATCAATTCTTGTGAAAGAAACATATCCGTTCTTTTTCATCCTTTGATACATATCCACATCAAGCATCTGTTTAAATGAAATATCTCGGATTCCGGAAACCGGTTGATCGTTCTGATTATGATCATCTCTGCTATAAGTAACCTGAAGCATCTTGCGCATGGAATCTTCATCATTTTCGACGTGATTGAAATTTACTTTACGGGAAACATAAGCGCCGCTTGCGGCAAAGTCTCCAGGCAATTCGCGTGGAAATGCGGCTTTAAAGCCAACCAGTTCCTGAGCGCGCCGGATATCCTCCGTGTCGTACAAGTATGTCAAGACTTTTCCATGATAATCATTATCTACATGAAGCAGGTTCAGCTTCTCATCGGGATATTTCATCGAAGCAATCATCTGCTCCGTCTCATTGCTCGAGAGTGCAAAAGCGTTCAATTGATAGCTAAGACCTTGATCCTTCCAGACGTAATAATATCTTTCCGGCTGTCCTTCCCAGGCCGTCATGCGAATGGTAATCTTATATCCTTCCTCGATACCTTCTAAGGATAGAGATTCTTTCTCAATAACTTTCCCGGTATCCACCTTATCCCGTTCATCTTGCTCAAGGCTAATAATCTTGCCGATTTGTTTGTGAAGATCTGCGCTTGGCTCCATTCTCAAGCTGAAGCTGCCGCCACTTTGGTTTATTTTAGCTTTATGGTAATTTAGATTGACTCTCGGCAGCGTATTATTGAACGTAATGCTGACATCGCTAAAGGTATACCCCTCTGGGAGCATGGATGGGACTTTGAAAGCAAAAGGCGCTACCTTCGCCCCTTTTTCCAAATTATCGTATAGTCGAAACTCATCATTTGCAAATAACATCTCGTTCCTGCCTTCTTCGGCGTGAACCCAAGCGGAAGATCCCGCTCCAGATGCGCTCGCATTGGTTAATGCTGCCGTACCGATCATTAGGATGAGAATAATAGCCATCATTGAAAATTTATAAGAACCCTTTTTAAAAGATTGAATCATCTTAATTCTCCTCATCATCACTCTTTGTCCGTTAGAACCTTTGAAATAGAGAAGATGCGCCTCACTTCTTTCTGAAGTAAACCGTCTTAGATATCCAATAATCGTCATCCCGTATGGCACGGTCTCCTCTACTCCAAGCGTCTCTAGAACACATGCATCACAGGCCAGCTCGCGATCGGCTTTCATCTGCCGCAGGATATACCCAATGAATGGATTTATCCAGTGTACCGCAAACACGAGACTGCCGATCATATTCCAAATCGTATCTTTTCGTTTGTAGTGGGCCAGTTCATGTGCAATCACGTGCTTGAGCAGTTGTTCATTAATGGCTTCTGATAGAAGCGTTTGCGGCAAATAAACAGCTGGACGGAACACACCTCTCATATAGGGACTCTGTGCAGACGGATCCTCGAAAAGGCCTACCGAGCGTTTAATCGAAAATAAGTTTCGGCATTCTTCCGCAATCTTCAATATATCAACACGGTTGATAGGATGGAGATGTTTTAGTTTTCTTTGAAATCGCAGCCAGTAGAACATATTATATCCGAGCAATATGGCCGCACCCGTAAGCCAAATAATTGCTAGAAATCGAACGGCGGGATGGCTTTTTGTCTCTATACCCGCTTCGGCATGTTCTATCGTCTCTTTCGTGTTCAAAAGTGGCATTGAAACGTGCTTTTTTTCCGTTTCATTCGTAGTATAATAGGGTTGAATCATATTTTCTTTTTGGCTGTTTTCGGATATTGTGTCAGGCTTGTTCAGCTGATATGTAAATCCGATAACAGCTTTTTTTATATCTGATAGCGCAGGAACCGCATTAAACATACTGACGGGACTTTGCGGCAGTACCGGCAGCACAAGTCTCAACAGTACAATCAGCCATAGCGCATGCCTCAAACGCGCATGGATACGTCTTTGAAACAGATATTGAACGGCCAGCACCAAGACGGCGGCAGCGCTTGCCGTCAGCGTCGAGGCAACAAACCATTTGAAGAGAATTTCTGCTATATCCATGGGATAACCTCGTTTGGATGAATTTCACGCTTTTAAGGCTGTGATGAGTCTTTAACGTCTTTAGATTCTTTTGATGTTTTGCCTTGCTTCTCCAGCAATATTTGCTGTAATCGCTCGATCTCCTGATCTGACAATGAGGTCTCCTCTAGAAAGTTGGTCATCATCAACCCAGCTGCACCGTTGAACACTCGGTTTAAAAAAGAACGGCTTTCTGCTCGCACACACTCTTTCTCGGAAATGAGCGGATAATACAGATAGCTTCTGCCAGACTTTTCATAGCCCAGCGCTTTTTTCTTCATGAGCCGATTGATAAAGGTTCTGACTGTCTGATCGCTCCATTCCGTCCCCTGAGGCAGCTGCTGCACAATTTGCTCAGCTGTCATTGGGTGATCCCGCCATATGACCTTCATGATTTCCCATTCAGACTCTGAAATCTTAGGTGTATTCTTCATCGTTTCACCTCCTTTACTTGACTTGGACAATCAACTATTACAATTGTAAATATAACCTAAGCGCCAAACTATTACAACTGTAATTTTAAAAATGAAGATTCCATGTATTTCAGCTATAACGATTTCCGAAAATCTTATTGCTGTAAAATAGATTTCCTTTTATAGAACTATCTATGGGATAGTCCATGCTTGATTTCTCGATAAGCCAAGGTTGCTCTAACCTATTATTGTTCCTTCATTTTATGCGAATAGTACAAACAATCACGGTCTCAGCCCCGAGGAATTCTTCACTAATGATGTAATTAGTGCAAATGTATTCTACTTTTCGTATCTTCAACAGTTTGCATGTCCCTGTATGTCATGATCTTCGTTACTGAATAAGGGCACCCACTATTCCTGTCAGAACCATAAGAAGGATCGGGTTCATTTTCCATTTCCTCAATACAATTAAAGAACCAATAAGGACAGTTACGGCCATCCAATCTACTTTGGAAGCCACGCTTATTGCAGAGGTTCCTAGAAACGTCAACAGCAATAGGGTGGCAGCAGCAGAAATAATAAGCCCCAATGAAGCAGCCTTTAGAACGTTTAACGATTCAACCGCGTAGACAGATTGGTTGAATCGTTTGAAAAAGCGATACAGCAATATGGATATCCCGACGCCAGATATTACGCAACCGAATGTTGAGAGCATGGCGCCAGGAATACCCGCAATTTGTAATCCGACAAAAGTTGAGATGTTTACTGCTAAAGGTCCGGGGGTCATCTGCGAAATTGTAATCATATCCGTAAATGCTTGTTGTGATATCCATGTATATTTTTCAACCACCAAATCCTGAATGAACGGGATGATTGCGTAGCCTCCTCCGATACTAAACAAGCCGATCTGTAAAAAGACAAGCAGCAAATGCAATAACTCACCCACTACTTCCGCCGCCTTTCGCTGAGCCATACCCGTACAAAGCATAAACAACAGCTTGCAATAAGAATAATGGCTACATGAATCTCAAATATGAAATTTGCTATAAATGCTGCTGGAATCATGAAAGTCAAAAAGATAGAGCGTTCCTTGATCATCATCTTGCACATATCGACGACGAAGTCTACGATCAAGGCAGCCACCCCTGCCTGCATGCCCTTTAATACGGAGGAGATGAACGGATTCGCTGCAAAAGCAGCATAGAACATCGAGATGAACATCAAGATGACGAACGATGGAAAGATAGCAGCCATACAACTGATAACAGCTCCCGTCATCCCTGCCACCCGATACCCTACAAGTGTTGATAAGTTAATAGCGATCGCGCCTGGTGAAGATTGAGCGATGGCCGCCATTTCGACAAGCTCTGCTTCTTGCAGAAGCTTTTTTTGAGAAACAAAATACTTTCGAATCATCGGAACAACAACATATCCTCCTCCAAATGTAAATGTGCTGATAAACAAATTGATGCTGAGCAGCCACAGATAAGGTTTGGATTTATAGCTATCCATCTAATCGCCTCCCATCATCCTGCTATTATGGAGGTTGTTGATTGATTAGTAAAATGATATTATTTTTCGATAACGATTAGTTTTATTCATGGGAGGAGAAGCTTGAATGATGACCCTGCGTCATTTTGAAATATTCCGCGCAGTCGCTGAAGCGGGAAACTTTACAAGGGCCGCTGAAAAATTATATATCACGCAATCGGCCGTTTCCCATGCTATACGTGAGTTAGAGGAAAAGGCAGGCACTGCGCTATTTGACCGGCTATCCAAAAGCGTTCAGCTCACGAATAGCGGCAAGCTGTTGCTGGAAGAGATCATACCGATCCTGTCTTCGTGCGAGGATCTAGATTCACGCATCAACCGTTTAGAAACGCGAGCTCCGCTGCACATTGTCTCCAGTATTACCATTGCAGCGTTCTGGCTTCCGATAATCTTGAAAGCCTTTCAGAAAGAGTGGCCTGATATCCCGGTCCATGTTGAGGTGGTTAGTGCGGCAAATGCCATTGATATATTGAGAAATGGCGATGCTGACCTTGCTTTGATTGAAGGAACACCCCCACAAGGGCCATTCACAAGCACGCTTTTCGCATCCTATCCGTTATACATCGTGTGTGCGCCTGACTATCCCCTAGCGGAAAGGGAGTTGAGTTTGAAAGAATTTTGTACTGAAACACTGCTGCTGCGTGAAAAAGGAAGCGCGATTCGCGATACGTTAGACAGCGCACTATATTTGGCGGGGCATACTGCACAACCTGCATGGACAAGCGTAAATTCTCAAGTCTTGATTGAAGCAGCCAAAGCAGGATACGGCATCACCATCTTGCCGGATGTGCTTGTAAATGAGCCGTTAGCTCAAGGGAAATTGTGTCTGCTGTCCGTTCAAGCCCTCTCTTTGAAAAATGAAATGTATGTTGTTCATCATCGCGATAAATATCTGACTACACCGATGAAGACACTTCTTCAGCACATCGAATCTACGATGTATTAATGGTTGACAATAACGTTTATCAACCTACTCTCGCTCCTGGGATACCAATTTCTAAAAAAACCTCCAGTGTCACGGGCGATCGTGACATTGGAGGTTGCTGTTACATATGAAAGAAAGCAAAATTCACTGAATCTTGTACGCAATGAATTAGAGCCGTAATACAGTGATTTCCTCTTCGTTGCAGATTTCTCCGTTGTCACGGAAGCCGAAGCTTTCATAAAGCTTCTTGGCAGCTGTATTCTCTGCTTTATACGGAATCCAACAATATTGTGCAGGTCCTGCTGGACAGGTCCGGATAAATTCCAATATTTTCACCATAGCTTTTCTACCATAACCCTGGTTCTGATATTGCTTATCAATCATGAATCTCAGGAGGCAGTAGCTGTCATTTGCAATGGCCGGAACTTCATATCCGGTAATTTGATAAGTAATCATAACAAAGCCTATCGGCTGTTCATTCAAGTAAATCGCGAATGGAAATGGATGCCCTCCATTGGTCGCAAGGACATAACACGAAGCTACGCTTGAAAGATTGGACGCCACGTAGCGGCGCTGATCTTCTGTTACTTCCAAGTTGAAAATGTCACGGCGGTTGTCCAACGTGATCTTTCGCAGAGTAATCATTCAGGTCAAACTCCCTTCAGATAGAGGGAACAGGCAACGTTCCCCTTCATATAATTTGCGCCGCGGTCGCTTATCTAACATACCGTTTAAAAAAAATAAGTACTAGACTTATATTGAATTTTTTGTAAAGTATTATTTATCCATGTCTTTTTTTGGTCTACCTTCATTTCATACATTTGTTAACCGGCATATGAGAATGCCGGTTTTTTTGCATATCAAGAAATGATTCTTCTGCATAAATAGTGCCTGCGCTTCTTGGCCGTGAGCGCTCTCTGGTGCTTTAAGCGCATGTCTGTCCCTTCTGTTCTGCTTTATAATGGAAGGAGGAAGTACATTTTCCAGAGGAATCTGTGTTTGAGAGGAGCTATCCATGGACAGTAAGCAAATGCGGGTGCTTAAAAAGCTTTATCATCATAAGAATTACGACTATGACTTGGAACGTGAAGTATCCAATTATAAGACGGATACACTGACTCCAGCTGAGCAGGAACTGCTTCAAGCCAGTGGATGGATCGCAAACGATCTGCAGGTTATTCACCATGACGAGATCATGGATCAACTGATGAAGTTGAAATCGAATGATCTCCTTTCCTGGACGACAATAGGCAGCGCTTTTGTAGCTGGGGTTGGCGGCAGCTATCCTAGAGGGATCTCCTCTTTAGCCAGTTATCATGTCATGATTCATGCGCGTGTCCATCAATATGAGGAAACCGAAAAACTTAAGGCATGTAAGGTATGCGCGTTTAGTCATAGTAATGAAGGCTGGGACAACTTGTCATACATCCGCTATGCGATGCATCTCGGCAATAATTATAGCCGGTCAAGCTTTGGTGCGTATGTGGACATGGTGGAGATCGCTGAACGGCTGGAGAAAGGCCCCATTCATCCGACCGAACAAGACAAGCAGATCTTTAGTCAACTGCTGCATAGTTTAGATCGCGCGGAAGCGAGCGAAACACCAGGGAAATTCGAGAAGCGGCTTACTGCGGAGAAGATCGTAAAAGGAAGCAGGTTCGTGCGCCGCGGCATACTTCAGGCGTTAGCCATGGTCGGAGTGCTTCCTAACCGAATCATAGAGCTTGCCCCAGATCGTTGGACGGATATGGCAACGATCATTCACGCTGAGTTCGACTTGGACAATACCAAGGGACGTTCCGACATGGAGATGCCATGGGCAGGCTGGCAAGGAAGTCTGGGTGTTGATTGGGGCAAGGCTCGAGCCCTTTTCGGCGATTGGGTTTGAGCAATGACTGAATTCAAGAATGAGCAGACAGCCTTATTCCATCAACAAGATGTCAACGATTTGTTGGGTGATGTCGGGATGAATCTGACTGACCAAATTAAGAGTACGGCCACACCAAGATTCAGGCAATATGGATATGATCGCACGCACGATGATTGTTCGCCTGCGTGCTTGATCACTTCCTCAAGTACAACCAATATGCTTCCTCTCTTATCTACTCGAATTCAACTCCGCATGAAATAAGCTGTTTCTATCTCGTACTCGCTATTCGCTTTTGTTATCTACAGGAATCGATATTTTCTTCTTGTAAGTTTTAATATACTTGTATTCATCCACTAATAGCCCTTCCGGCTTGTCTGTCGTGTTGAACGAATACGTCTGCTCCCACATGATGTTGCCGTTGTTGAACTATCTTGATGCTCAATTGATCAAATTTTTAGAATTTGTACCCCTTCTGTTATAATCGAAGAAAAAAAGGAGCTGTTCATAAATGGCCGATATTAAACCATTTTTCATGTTTGAAGGCAATGCTGAAGAGGCAATGAATTTTTACATGTCCCTCTTTAAAAACTCCAAGATTGTAAGCATTTCTCGTTATGGTTCAGAAGGGCCAGGAAAAGAAGGTACAGTCGTACAAGCTGTGTTTTCGCTTAACGGACAAGAGTTCATGTGTATCGATAGTTATGTCAATCATGCGTTTACCTTCACGCCCTCTTTGTCCTTGTTCGTGACGCTGGACTCTGAGGAAGAGGTTGATGAAGCATTCGCCAAGCTATCCGAAAATGGCAAGGTCCTAATGCCATTAGACGCCTATCCATTCAGTAAAAGATATGGATGGATCAATGATCAATTCGGCGTATCTTGGCAGTTGAGCCTTAGAATGGAGTCCTAAACGACTCACTACCGTAAAAAGCCCCGAGACTAAAGAACGCATCTCGGGGTTATTTGTTGTATTCTGCTTGATGCTCTACATGGATGATGAAGTGTTCAGCGCATACAACTGCGAAACCAATAGGTCAAGCCGCTCCTTGACCAGGATTGCCTCTGTATATCGAACAGGGATGCCTTCATAGCCGTAATAGATGCCGGCTAATCCTCCAGCGATTGCACCGATCGTATCCGAGTCTCCTCCTAGATTAGCCGCCTTTTGCACGGCTTCAGCATAGTTCGTCGAATGGAGTAAAATATGCAGTACCCATCTAAAGGTATGCACGACAAAGCCGCTCGGCGGGCAATCCGGCAATGCCTCCACATGTCCCTCGTATTCGCTGCCTGCTACCTCTGCCAGAATGACTGATCTTAAGTCTTCTCCTTGCAGAAGCCTGTAGGCCATTCGATTATACATGACGCAGACTTCAGTGCATCGTGGATCGTAATGTGTCATCCGTGATTGCATGGCCGTTATTCGTTCGATATCCGCAGTGTCCTTGTAGGCCAGTGCCACCGGCAGGCAGCGCATGAGAGAGCCGTTTCCAGCGCTTTGTCCTAGATCCATGTGTGCAATAAAGGCCGCTTCAAACCAGTCCCCGTCATATTTATGAAATACTTGGCGGATGATATTCCCTATGTCCTTAGGTCGAGATTCGTACCATTTTATAAAAAAGCGCCCGATAGCTTCCTTCGGTTCGGCTGGATCTTCAAGAATTCCCTCTACAACGCAAAGCGTCATCATCGTATCGTCAGTCACTTCCCCTGGTTCCAGGTTCCATACTCCGCCACCGATAATCTCTGTTAAGTAGCCGTGCTTCGCCTCAATCTCCTTTGTATTCATAAACTCCGTTGTCCCGCCAAGGGCGTCGCCCACAGCTACTCCATATAGACCGCCTTTAATGCGATTGATTAGTTGGATATCCATAACAACACCACATCTTTATATTTTTTGAAAAGAAATAAGTATACTTGCCGTGCAATAATCGTTACGTTTCTACAGCTAGAGCTCACCATTAATGCTATCTCCAGTTTAAACCTTTATTTAACTTGTTAACAACTTCAAGTTAATTTTAACCCTCTTATGCGATGTATGGTCCCTTTTCACGATCTAGGTCTCCTTTGTACCTAGGCATAAGTCCAGTCCCCTAATAGACCACAGGCTATTACCAAGTTAAGGATAACGAGATAAGCTAGTTATAGCATAGGGTTGTAGGCTTCTACATTCTGCAGAAACACATGAGCAGCATTGGATCTAGACTAGGGAGATGAGACTATCAAAACGGTGAGAAAAGTTCTATTCTATTTGGGTGCAGCTATCATTTTGTTCGTGGGGATCGCATTGATCTTCCCTACTTGGACTCCGAAGATAGCTGGAGAAAACAGCATTAGTGAACTTAAGCAAGTCGACATTAATGGCACTTATCATGAGCTGATGATACGAGGCCATGACAAGAACAATCCCATTATTATTTTTGTACATGGTGGTCCCGGCGTTTCGGAGATTCCCTATGTAACCAAATACCAGGATCAATTGGAGAAGGATTTCACGATCGTCCATTATGATCAAAGAGCCAGTGGAAAATCATATCACTTTGGCGAGGATTACAAGGACCTGTCAACAGATCTATTAGTCAACGATTTATTGTCCTTGACGGATTACATATCCACACGCTTCAATCAAAAGAAAGTCATTCTAGCAGGACACTCCTTCGGAACGTACATTGGCTTACAGGCTGCGCAGCAAGCTCCTGAGAAATACGAAGCATATATCGGCATCGGACAAATGTCCGACACCTTAGAGAGTGAGATGGATGGGTTACATTTCACAATTGAACAAGCTAAATGGAGCGGTAATACGACTGATGTCGAGTACCTGCAAGGGTTAATTGATAAAGTTCAAAGCGGTGATAGGTTAACTCCACGGCAATATGTTCGGAAATATGGCGGCGCAGCTAGACTGATCGATGAGAATGCGGATATGGAAAAAGGGTTTTGGTTAGGTCCTGAGTATAATCTATTGGATCGCATTCGTTATATCCGCGGTGCAGCTTACAGCCAGGAAGTATTAACTGGGCAAGCAATGAAAAAACCTTTACCCACTATTGTAACGAAGCTGGATCTGCCCGTATATTTTATAATGGGACAATACGATTATATGACATCGACAACATCAGCAAAGACTTACTTTGATCAAATTGATGCTAGTCAAAAAGAATTTATAACCTACGAACAATCCGCACATTATCCACAGTTTGAAGAAAAAGAAAAATTCTCGAAGTGGATGGCGGATACCTTTGCGAAATAATAATGTCAATTAAGTCTTTCGATCTGCCGCCAGATGAGGCCTTTCACGAATATCCAGCATTCTGAGCGAAAGGCTGGGAGCAGTTTGCCGCAAAGATGCCGCGTTTTTGACTGTTTTAGCCACTGACCCGGATTTATTGAATGGGATAGATCTTGAACGCATATCGAACGCAAACAAGGCGAAAGGAAAAGCATTGTCACGATTTAGAAGCTACGGCATGTCTAACAAGATTAGTTGGTCAATCGTTACCGAACCACCCCAAGCATGGGCAGCTAAGGTATTTCCAGACGTTGAAGAAGAACATTTGATAGACACCATGTGGGAGGCCATTTTCAACACTGTCCGAACGATTCTGAGGACTCCAGTGCTGCCTGGCGAAAACATCTTCAAACGCTTAATGAAAAGGCCAACCAGTTGAATGGTAAAAGATATCGTGCGCTACGTTATCGTGGAGACGGCACTGATTTAAGAATAAAATTGCCGTCAAAACACCTATGGGTGAGCGATGCCGGCAATACGAACGCGAATGGCGTTCCGTTTGTTGCCAATATCCCCTCTGAAGAGATATGGACTGCTCCGCTGAAGGAAGGCGTTTACGGCACGGTCCGCAGTACTAAGCCGTTAAGCTATGGCGGCACGATCATTAAGGACTTCTCGTTGACTTTTGAAAGCGGTAGGATTTTTGATATTCAAGCAGAAGAAGGGTTGGAGGTGCTTAAAAAACTCATCTCGATCGATGAGGGATCTGCATATCTTGGTGAAGTCGCACTGGTTCCCCATCGTTCGCCTATCTCGGATACGAACCTGATTTTCTATAATACGCTATTTGATGAAAATGCTTCTTGCCATCTGGCAATCGGTAATGCGTATCCCTTCTGTCTTGAAGGCGGCAAGGAAATGACTGATGGAGAGTTAACCGCGGGTGGCTTGAATTCAAGTCTAGTCCATGTAGATTTTATGATGGGTTCCGCTGATATGGATATTGACGGTGAGCTTGCGGATGGATGCATAGAACCGGTATTTCGCAAGGGCAACTGGGCTTTCTAGTCCAATCTGCATCCTCAATACGACAAGGAATACATCTTACTCAGGCGAATAACAAGCGGTACAACCACGTCAAGATATGGCGTGGTTGTGCTCATTATACGGATTACTATTTCATAACGCACTACATGATATGGCAGAACCTCGGGCCGTTTATTCTGAGGATATGACATCCCACTTTCCGAACAATGTTAAGCCTGCCGACTTAGCAAGTGACGTAGACGCCTCGTTATCGAGCTGGCAGCGGTACTGGGGCTCGTGTCCGTGTTCATAGGCGTACTTACTGATGGAACGCACCACTTTCCGAGCGTGTCCCTTTCCTCTGTAGCTTGCAAGCGTTAGTACACCGAGGTCTGCGATCTTATCATTTTCCCAAGGATACATGCTTGCGGCGCAAACCAATTGGTTCTGTTCGAAGGAGCCGAACACTGCCCAGTGCTCCAGTTCAACGTAAGCGTCATCCAAGTCTTGTTCCGAGGATGAGGATTGGAAGGCAGAGAATACCTCTGAATCTTCTTCTGTTAACTGGCGCAACTCACCTTTCACACTTTCTTGCAGCAGGGCATTCTTCTGGGCGTCTGTATAATAGAACACATAATCTGCACCATGCAGCTTTACTCCCGCTTCATTCAATTTCTCGCGAAATGTCCGCTCAGACATGTCATGGAACGGATAGAGTCCTAACCTATCGGCCAGCTGAGGCGTTAAGGCCACCCTCACTCGACCGTCGGCGGTTTCCAGCACCATGATCTGACGATCTGCGTCCAGTGTAGAATTGATCGTGACGGAAAAGACGTTATCACGATAAAGAATGTCTCCATTCACAAAGGGCTTTTCCCAATAATCAATCACGGTCTGGGAAAATGCAGGCATTGTCCCTTTCCGACTGGCTTGATTAGCCATGAAGCTCACTTCCTTTCTCCACTGAATGGTAACAGAACCCCTCTTTGAACAGTTAATAAAGTATGATTAAGAAAGATTTTTACAAAACCCATAGGAATCGTTGTACAGAATGCTTCTTCAAATGCCGGATTAAAAGAAAAAAGGAGAATGGATAAGATGACGGAGCAAGCATTACAAAACCCTCGTATCGTAATGGAAACGAGGGTTTTGTGTGTGTGGTTCATTTACTGATTCTGCTGAAACTCCTTTATCAATGTCTTCATCGGGTCTAATGGACGATTGGCGTCATAAGGATAACGGTTCAATACCTGAAGCAGCAACTTGTAGAGCTTCGAATTGCTGTTTACTTTTGAGAAAAGGCTGTCCATCTTAGTTATCAACTGTTTGTATTCAGGGAGCTGTCCAGGTGAATACACCTCGAACTCGAAGAACGAATTGCCGAATACCGTTGCGCGCTTCACGCCCTGGAACTTGACATAACGTGCCGAAGTGGTGTCAAAATCAAGAATGTCCAACGTCCCTTTTGACTCAATGATTCCGCCTTCTCCGGAAATATTTCGCCAATTTGATTTATCGTCAGATACCAGAATTTGATATTTATCTGCATAAGCGCCCTGCCACTTAATCGTTACTTTGTTTATGTCCTTAACCTCACCCAAGTCAACAAGGAACCAAGCATCATCGACGTACTGACTGGACCAGCGTGTGGATTCATTGCCATCGACAGCCTTATCCGGTGAGTAGTAAGGGAACTCCAGTTCTGAAGACTCTGTAACCTTTTGAAGCGCTAAGTTCTCCGTACTCAACAACTCGATCGCCTTGTTATGAATCACAACATTATCCAATAGACCCTTGAATGCGTTCGTCTCGCTGCCGATGCGCAGAGTTGGCAGCACTAGCGTATGCATCTTCGGATATTGCATTTCCAGACGCTCCACATATTCATCGATATTGACAAACAGGGATACGCCCTTGTCATCACCTTTCAGCAAGATATGCGTCCACTTGTTCTCAGGAACAACATAGTTGAACGTACTGTTATAATGCTCTTTGGTAAACCCGAGTTTGCCCGTACTGCCGAGCTTCAGCTTTAATGTCCCAACTGGCGATTCCATTAGGACGGCGTCATCTGGATTATTTTTGTCCGGCTTAATCCACATCGAGGCTGTCCAACCGAATCCTAATGCTTCAACAGGTGTTTCGATATAGCTCTTACCGCCGTTGAACCGTGCGCCTTGCTCATACTTGCCTTCGGTGATCTCCACGTTCACGGCTTTACCGTCAAAGCCATTGCCGGAGTCATCTTTAAAGTCTTGTTCGAATGGGTACTGCATCACAAGATTATCCGAATGGTTTACGGTGATTTTGTGAGAACGATCTGCATTCGGTGCATCGCCAATGGCCTTTGTCCGCTGCTCGAAGCGCGAGAAGGATTTGTCATCTCTTGTGCCAGTCCACATCTTCTCTGCTACGACCTGGATGCCTGGAAGCAATCGAATGTGTGCATCATCCATGGAAAGGCCATTTGCGTCGGATACATCGTTCCACATGGAGAACATTCCGCCCTTCACGCGTGGATGGCCAAGCGGCAGCGTCGTGGTTTCCCATTTATTAGGCTCCCATTCATCATAAAGGAACTGCGAATTCAGATAATTGCCATAGAGAGTTGGTACGATGTACATGTATACGTTTTGAGTGTTGATCACGTCATATCCAAGATCAACGGCTTGCTGCGGCGCACCGTAAGGTTCATGCCAGATGTCCATGGTTGCATCATTACTAATTGGAGTTGTTCCATTATACTGCGTTAAGCCCCCCCACAGATGTGGATGCTTGCCCTTGCTGTTAATATGCTTAACGAGTGTATCCATGTACCAGCGGAATCGTTCGACATCCGGACCCCAATATTCATCTGTGCCGATATGAACTTCCGGTCCTACAAAGGTCGGATCATTACCATCCAAGTACTCATTGAATAAGTTTTTGACAAATTCTATCGTTTCCGGCTTCGAAATATCTAGAGCATGATCATTGCCTAGTGCAGAATTGTACGTTGTAAATGCACGGGAATGCCCAGGAGTATCGATTTCTGGAATGATGTTTACACCATAATCCATACCCATAAGCTGCAAGTCTTTAAATTCCTGCTTTGTATAATGGCCGTTGCTGCTAGCTAGTCCAGGATAGGTTGAGCTCTCAAGGCGATAGGCAGCCCTTGTTCCATCTGCGAATGGTGTTCCAACATCATCATTTAAGTGGATTTGGAACATATTCATCTTGTACCAGGACAACAGCTTCACATAGTCCTGGAGAAATTCTATGGTAAAGAATTTGCGAGCAACGTCAATCATGAGGCCGCGTTTCTCATACTTCGGATAGTCTCTTGCTTCTCCACGCGGAATTGTACGATCTTCATTCTGCTTAATAATTTGCAGGGCTGTTCTCGTTCCGAAGAAAGCGCCATTTGCCGAGGAGGAAGTTATGGATACGTAATCACCTACCTTGAACACGTTGCCTTCATCCCCTAGCCACGATAAGGCTGGATCAATAGCAAGGTAGAGATCACCAGATTGCGGCTCGCCGGTAACGACTTCCAACTGGTAGCCTGTCAGATCCAGTAGGTCATCACGAGTCAGCTCTGCTGCTTTATGCAGAACAGATTCATCCTTCGGATTCACGACAATTCGTGAGGCTTGGGTTAACGTATAATGGCCTGATTCACCGTACCATTCTCGAAGTGAAGGAATGACTTCCGGCTCGGGATTGCGATCCGGCGTTTGCTGTTTGAGACCTGGAACAAGAACGGCGATACTGCTTGACAACAGTTTCCGGTTAGGATCGTGTTGATCCTCTACTTGCACAATAAGATTTACCTTGGCGTTTACTAGCGGCGTGCGTATGTTGCCTTCGAGGTCTATTACGGGGAGTCTGTCACTTCCAAATAAGCTTACATTGTAGCCTTCAGGTACTTCAGCCGTTGACCAATCGAGCTTTGTTTGCCCAGGTTGGACCGTCAACGAAGCGGTTACCTTGTCAATGATCGATTGCAAATCACTTAATTGATATACTTCAAATTCATAAAAGGAGTAACCATATAGCACACCTTCTACAGGTGCTCGCTTTATGCCTTGGAATTTCACGTAACGAGCTTCGAGCGAAGGAAAATCAACGGTTTCAACTCCTCCCTTGGATTGTATGATGCCATCGTTCTCTTTAACGTTTGTCCATGTCTGAGCGTCATCAGATACAAGAATTTTGTAGGTATCTGCTGGTGTTTGCCAGCGAATAACGACACGGTCGAATGCAGTCTTCTCACCAAGATCAACATAGAACCACTGGTTGTCATCTATCGCTGAGGACCATCTTGTATTGCCTTTTCCATCAACTGCCAAGTTTGGTGTTAAGTAATCCACTTCATTGCCAGAGGAATAAGCCGGCTTATTTAAAGCATAGTTCGTTCCACCAAACGTAACCGCTGCAAGAAGGCGAGCTGCTTCATCATCTGATTGCCCGTTGGGAATGACATTACCATCCTTGTCATAAACGACCTCCGTAACACTTGGATTCCTTTCACCCAAAATTTTGGGATCAGTTGTGTTAGGGATAGCATTTTGAAGCTCAACCATGACATTCTCTTGTCCAGAATTCTGATTAAGAGCTTTAGCTGGTAGAACAGTTGTAAAGGCTGAGGTCAATACAATCATAAAGCTCAACAATAGTGAAACCGTTCGTGTGTTCTTCATTCGCACCCTCCATATTTATATGTTATCGATATACAAAAAGAGCGTTCTTTCTTATCCCTCCATTCTATTTTCGCGCCATAAAGTAAACGCTTACTATGTTAATCATTACTATAATATAACAAAAATGCGCAAACAGAAAGTAGAAACTTTCCATTTTCACCCTTCTTATGTAATAATTTATCTAATTATTGAGACTTCTCAGAATGAAGCAATCGTACATGTTCCGAATCAAATGATGGTTATGAAAACTCGTATCCATCCATTAACCACTACAATTTTTCCTCTATTCTAGGCTGATCAGGTTTGCACTCTGGATCAGGCACTAAGCCTAATTGCGCCAACTTCATCAGATAATAGCACTCTTCCCTCATCATGTGATCCGGCATAAGCGGTGATATGCGGTCCAGCACTTCAGCTGACAACTCTAGCTCTTCCAGCTCTTATAAAAAGGCTCTGAACTAATTCATCTCCAAATCGATGTTCTTCCGTGATCTCCTAGAATCTGAAGCCAGAAGCGATGTTCAAAAAGCGCCGATTGATCCAATGGATGACCTCCTTAATTGATTCTAACAAAGGTTATGTGGAAGTCTCAAAAATAATAACAACGAGCGTTTTTTCGAATGGTATGCTGTACTAGCGATAGTGTCTGGTGAACATGCGAAAAGCCGCATATAGCGGCTTTCCCGGTGGAGTCATCTTGATTTTGCTTTATAGATAATCCAATAATGGGTTTACTTTCTCGGTACTTGTCATGTCTAGTATCGCTTGATACAGATTAGGAGGGTATTCTGCGATTCGGTGGCATAGATACAAATACCAACCGCGACCGTAGGTTAAATATATGCGAACAGGATATCCTGCTTGCCTCAATTCACTCGCCAAATCAGGGCGAATCCCGTACAGCAATTCGAACTCAACGCCTGGTTTGTCAATCCATCCCCGCTTGATAACCTCATCGATCAGTGATTGGTCATGGGTGGCGATTGACAAGCGGTGTCCCATGCGAATGGCCTGGTCGATAAGCTGCACATACCGCTCATTTAGTGCCGTGGAGCGAGGAATGGAGAGCTGTTCAGGCTCTTGATATGCTCCTTTTACAATGCGAATTCGTCCGGGAGCAGATTGTAAATCGCTTAGATCCTGTTTCGTACGGTTCAGTTGAGCTTGAATCGTGATTCCGAGATTTGAATAGGCTGCGGCTGCTTTTTTATAGATTGCTAGTATGGCATCGGTCTTTACAGACTCTTCCATGCTGATAAAGAGCTCAATATCAGCATCCTGGGCTTGTTCGGCAAGTACAGCCAGGTGTTTATATGCAAGTTCATCATCTAGCGATAAGCCAATGTGTGAAAGGTCGAATGAAACACGTGCTGCCACCCCTTGCTCTGCCAAGGCATGAATAAGTCCTGATAATTCAAAAGCGGCCGCTTCACAAACAAGCGCGTCTGTTGCATTCTCGCCGATGTATTCAAGTGAGAGCGCGTATCCCTTGTCTGCAAGTCTTTGCCCGGCCTCAAGAGCGTCTTTGCGCTCCTCCCCTGACACATACTTGGCAGCCGCACGCTGCAGCAGCTGGTAGACAGCCGGCGTTTGCTCTACATAACCCTTCAAATCTGCTCTTCGTGCAATAGATTTCATTGCTTCGGCAAATCTAACTTCCAAGTCAATCGTTGATGATACCATGAAGGTTCCCTCCTCTTGTCTTCTACATCCACTGTAG
>NZ_JADMOL010000006.1:161633-260033 GCF_015558675.1 Paenibacillus sp. 1001270B_150601_E10
AGCATGAGAGCGGCAAGATGGGATTGTAATAAATTGCGCTTCTTCAAAGCGACATAGCGTAGCGCTGAGGCGTTGCCCCGACAACTTTTGAAAAAGCTTTTGAAAAATGACTCTGATCATAATAGCCGGTATCTACCGCGATTTCTGCAATGGGCCGTTGATTTTTCAATGCTGACTTAGCATGGTTAATGCGAAGTATATTTTGATACACATGAGGTGGAACATGCATGCTTTTCTTAAACATGCGGATGAGATGATACCGACTAATTCCGGCCTCCTGCTCTAACATTTCAAGCGTAATTCGGTCTGTATAATGATCATGGATATATTCCTTGGTCAAATTGACATATTTCTTTTCCAATCTGCCATAGGGTTCATGCATCAGATCTGAGGTATGCTTGCTTACAAGCTGCTGCACAAGCTCAATTAACGAGGTTTCAATTTCGAGTGCAGAACCGCCCTGAGTCATCCCTTGCATCGTTCGATTAAGGATTCTGCTGCAGATTTCATTTTTCCCATTCTCGAGCAAGAATGGGATATGCAGCTTACTGAGATCAGATAGTTCAAGATTCTTGAACCATTCTGGCTTAATGAAGAGCATTTTATATTTCCAGTTTATATCCTCTACAGGCTGACAGGCATGGAGAATGAGCGGTGGAAAGCTAATCATTTTCCCTGTTTCTACACGCCATAACGATCCATCACACCACGCTTGCGTCTCGCCTTCTTCGATTAAGCCGATGGAATACTCTTCGTGAAAATGCTTCTGATAAGCGAGATCGCTTTTGTTACAATGCTTCCCCTCCAGGAAAGGCAGTGCTTCGTGTCGGTAGAAAGTCACATCAGCCATTTATAACCTCCAAATGTATGTGTGTGATGAGTCATTTATTTGCATGATAAGCACAACTTACATTAAGCTTATATCATATTATTTATCATTCGATAGATGATAAAGGGGGAATGATAAATTGAATTGGGAATCTGTATTCGACATGTGTTATCGCAAAGCTCCAGGCGCAACGGAACAAGAATTAGAGTCCTTCCGGGACCACTGGAACGCTTCTCTATCCGATGAGGAAATCGTGGTGATCAAGAGAAGACAGCGCAATCCATTTCCACAATCGAACCCGATGCACAAGATCTACAAGCCATTCGACCCGTCCTTATGGTTCATTCCGGATAAACGCTTGCCTGCGGCTTATCTTGATTTTCTCCGTTATTCCAATGGCGGTGAATTTGGGAATGGCGATCGTCATTTTCAGTTTTTCGGCACGGATGATGTAAGACTAATGATGCTTGACTATGAATTTCCTGAATATATGCCTGGTTCCGTCCCTTTTGCCATGGATGGCTGTGGGCACCACTATGCATGGGATATGCGCAGAGGCCAGGAAGACGGCGAATACCCTATTCTCGTGTCCCATTCAGGCAATCTTGGGTATCAGGATGCTATCCAAATTGCAGCATCGTTCATAGAACTATGCCAGGGAACCGTCTCTGTTGAAGATTTGCTATACGGATAAGAATAACATGCCGATCTGTACGGCTATTTGTTAAAATCATATCGAATGGCCAACTACGGAGACCGTAATCTACTCAGCGATAAGGAATATATCGGCATAAATATCTTCAAAGGTTCAATAATTCGGGTTGATACGAATCCACCTTCTCGTTTAGCTCGAATAAAGGGAACAATATGTATGTGTAAAGTTCCCTGTCAATAGATCTTCTTTTCGGATGTAAAATTGCAGTTCACCCGCGTCCCACCAGCAAAATCCGATATCTGAGTCTGAATCTAGCGCAAGCAGCACGAGCGTATCCTGAACCTCTTGTTCCGCCTTCTCAGCATCCCCGTTCATATGCCTCGTGATCTGCTCCAACGCATCTTTCACGGAATAATTGTATTTCTTGCCAGTCAACAATTGGAATGCTGCTTCGTATTCGCAATCCCCGTGCTGGGTAGCAGGATAACCAAACATGACCGCAAGATCCGCTGAGCTCTGTTCGGTTAGCTCAAAGCATAATTCCTCGTACTGCTCATAATCATGCTCCTCATCCTCCACCTGCTCGTAATCCACATAACCGTAATTGGGTGGCTCGAGTGAGGATCGGGCAATTACCCGATAACCTGTAAAGACTTCTTCTTGCGCAGTCTCCTCAGGTGAGTAGCGGCGTTTGGCTTCTCTCAGCTTATCCTCAGGCAGGTACAGCACTTTGTGCTCAATATCATAAGCAGGTTCATCCACTCCAACGAAAAAATAAAGCATGCCGCTTTGTGGAAGCAGCGAAGATGTATCGATACCGTCCAATTCTGCTAGACGAAGCTGAGCCAAGAATGTCATAGCGGTCCCGTTAGAGTCGAGCGGCCATTCTTCGTGCTCTGGCAGATCCGGGTCGCCTCCTATACGGGAAATGCACGTATTGTTGTATAGCTCCAATTCTTTTTTAGACCAGCGAATGCCTTCACGCACCGACTCCTTCAAATAATCCATCGCATGCCCGAACTGATATTCTTGAACCCATTGTTCAAGCTTCTTCTTATTGCTCTCGTTTAACATCACTTCGCCCTCCTTGTTATATGTAGATGATATATTATCTGAAAGGATAAATTTCTGAATACCAATATAATTGTAACATATGGAAAGTATGAGGCTTGCTTAATAGATTTATCAATTTCATACGGATGTGAAAAAACGATAGAGAACCATGCCCTTCATTGAGATTGAACATTAAAAATGACCCCTGCTCTAAACCCTATGATTTCTCTTTATGCACTTGCACCTATCTCTGTGTTGACGTTTGGAGCGCGAGAAGCTCCTCAAGTCGTTCCTTTAATGGCGGCTCCGCTTTCTTTGCCGCCACTGTTAGCTTCTTCACGCTTCCGAATACACGGCTCAGCACCAGCTCGCACTGATAATGTTCTTTGTCTTTCAGTGCTTGGATAAGCGCTTCTGCAAGCTCAGGACGGTCAATAATCAGATTTTTGACCTGTCTACCTTCCTCATTGCCTCCCAGCAAGATGGATACGATGACGGGCATATGCTCTGCCATTAATCCATGGGACTCAATAAAAGCATGCGCATAGTCGTCCTGCACCATTTGATGCTCGGTATCCACGAGTTCCATATAACGAGAAACCAATGGGAAATACTCTTCACTATACAAGCCAAGGCCCAGTACGGCATACGTTCCAGGCATGACCGATTTCTCTCCTGGATCCACATCACGGTACCACGCAAATGCCTCCATCGCCGTATCCGCATATTCCGCAATCTTGGGGAATAAGGCGGGATAACGGAGTGCATTGGCAAAAAACTGATGAAGCTTGGACTTCGCCAGCTTTTTGATGGGCAGCACATGCTTTTGAGTGCTTTTCAGCTTTAATTGATAGTCCTTCGGAAAACCCTGCTGCAATAGTTTGATGATATAATCCAGCGCTTCTCCATAAGCTGCCTCTTCTTCAGAGAGGATTCGGATGTCAATCGTCCTCATCACGTCATTGTTTCGGGCTTGTACTCGCTCTCCCTTATAGGTGCTTTCGAATTTCCCGCTGCCTATATTCATATAATCTTTGGCCTGCTTGGAATCTAATTGAACTGCAAGTTCCAGATATTTCTGACGAGTGTCCGGATCCGTTAATCCAATCTGGAGCGCTGCATATAGAAAGAAATTCAGTTCTCTATCATCCGCTGAAGGATAAACAACCTCTTCCTTCAACACCCATTCGTTCCCATAATCATCGGTTTGATTATAATATTTCGGTAAAAAGTGATCCTGCGCCCAATGATTGAAGGCGGATCCACTTTGTCTAAGCCAATAATCTTTGCGAGCTTGGTTATTGCGCAATTTGTCGGAAAGACGACGAATGATCGAGTCTATCTCTTCTAATTCCTGTTTCATGAGATCAGGGTTGACGAGATGATGCGCGAAAAAGAACATATCATCCTCACTTGGCAGCACTGGCAATCCAGCAATAACCTTAGCTTGAATAAAATCCTCCAGCGTCTTCTGAAGCTGGAGCAGCTTGGATTCATTTAACAACTGCTGCTTAAGTGTTAGTGTTGACTGCTCCCACTCAAACTCAAAGACGATTTCGAACCGATAATCGAAAAAAAGCGGACCCCGTTCATCCGAATGAAACAGGTGATCTATGCGTTCGCACAAGGCTGGAAAGAACTCCTTACTCAGAAGCTCTTCGCTTAGCTCTGCCACATAAGCACCTGCTTCGACTTTGTAAGAGCTGTCGCTCCATGAGAATGGTTCATAGACATCGATATGGATGCATCCATCTGCCCATGTAAATTTGCCTTTTCTCCATGCGACCCGCAGATATGTCATGATTCCAGCTTGCAACCTGCTTCTGTTCTTCAACTCCTTGATCCTCTTGCTTTCTTTTTCATAAACGGCGGATAGTTCTGTCCATACATCATCTAGAAAAGCTTCGACTGCCTTATTCAATGGCCTCTCCTCCCCACGTATAAATGCATGATTGCTGCTAACATGGTGTCCTATATCGTACTGTTCATTCACTTAAGCCTAGCCTCTGTACAGATAGCTATGCTGTCCAGCTTGGCTCCCGCATGAATATGCTTCATCTTGGCATCGATTTGCTTGAACTTCACCGCTTTTTTCAGTGCAGTATCACCGAGCTTGTCCTCAGCTTCAAGATCGGCTCCCTGTTCAATCAATAGCTTATCGCCTGAACGGGCATTCGATTCGTGAGAAACAGCATCAGCGGCGTTCTTCCTCGTTCGTCTGGTTCATTGATGTTCAGTACGGCAGCAGCGATCCGAACCATATCGAGGTCTTTTGACTTGCTAATATCCTTCCCATTCACCCATTCTCCCCCTTTGACCACGCTGCTTCTGAACATGGATCAATCAGCTTTGCTGATATAACGTAGCCGTTAAATTATCATCTGTGCAAATAAACATGTAGAAAATACCTTCACCGTATGGTTCAAAATCAGCCCCGTCCATCTGGCCAATAAACCGCATGCGTTGGTTGCAGCAAGGGCATTGCGGGTAGTCGGCGTCCTGCACCCAACTCGGATGACCGCCAATCTGTGAGTCCAGCTGAGATAAAGTCCAAACGGAAGCATAAAAAGGAGAGTGCGGTTTGTTCGAGAGTGTCAATGCAGGCATGTCCACATCGCTGCTATACTCCTCGTCATGATGCGGTAAATACTCTGGCTTTAGGTTGAAGCGGCTCCAGACGGGCGTACATTGATGATTGAGTTCCATGAAAATGGTGCTGAACCCTCCACAGTGCTCACAGGTCGCCACTTGCAGACGTTCCATGTGCAGATCAAGATACTTCAGGGAAGGATGCGAAGTATCCACGTCCATGAGGATCGTCAGTCTTCGCTCGCACCAAGGACAAGGAGAGTCACTTGTCTGTAGAAAATGAGTAGCCGATGCATCAGCAGGCTTATCATACTGTTCATCTACCGTTCGAATCGCGTAGCATAAATCATGGGTCAATGGTCGCTTTTCCCCATTTGCAGTTAGCTCCCAGCCTGCTTCTAAAGCATAACTCTCAGGTGCGACGAATAGCTCCTCCGACCATTCAGGAGCATGCATACGCCATTCCTGGAATCGTTCGATAATGATAGAGTCGCCAATCCAGCCCAATATGAACAATAGGTGATTGCGATGATCGTCGTCCCATTCCACCTGCTGGAGCAATTGATCCCGAATATCTGGCGGCGCATCCTTGAACAGGATGGATGAATCATACATGCCGTGCTCGATGAGCTTAGGCAGAATCTCCGTAATATTATCATTACGGTAACACACGAGCGACAACAAAATGTTCTCCGCTTCGCTATCATCGCCAGCAATGAGCACATCCAACGCATAGCTCAGCATTCGGCTCGCCGCTTCCGTGGTCAATAATGTATAGACTTGCGCTTGGCTTAGCGGGTAATTCACATATTGGATCAGCGGATCATACTTCCTTGGTGCGTGCATGATCTTCAGAATGTCTACTGGATCCGTTAAGCCTTCATACAAATTCACTGTCTTACGGTGCTGCTCGATATACGCCTCGTGTTTCTCACGTTCTTCCTTCTGATGGCAGGGCATGCAAATGCCGCCCGTTTTGGCTGCCGTGGTTGGCAGGATCGTCGCGGTGCAGCCTTGCGATTTGCATGGAATGCGCTCTGTCACGTCTACTCCACCTCCGAATACCTTCTATTCTTTCACTCCTCGATCTCATTTGGAAAATTCCTTTGATCATAGGACTCCCACAGGCTGTTAATAAACGCATCATCAAGCCTGCATTCAAACGCTTTGGCAATGAGGCCAAAGTCGTCAGAGGTATAGCCAGCCAGCTCTGCATGTTGGGTGATTCGAAACGTTTCCTTGAATACGTACTCTCTTATCTCCGTAATAACTTTGCTTTCAGAGGAGTCTATATCATTTAATGCTTTACAGCTAGAATTCCATGCTGCATCAAAAGCATCAGAGTCCCTAGCATCTAGTTCTTTGTCCCAGTCGACTTCTTTCTTGAAGATATTCTCAAAGAAACCATCGGTGCGGATGATTGAATATAGCTCATTCACGGTTAACAATAGAATCTCGCCTCTTTCCGAACGATTAGTCATGATCCGATATATAATATTTTCTCAGAGAAGATAGCTTTATATCCGAGTCGATACAATTCGAAATATGGTGCGAATGGGTCCCCCTTGAGTCCATAACGATGCCATTGCAAATAATAGGAGATCCAATAATCGCATGCGATCGAATAATAGGCCTCGTCCAGAATCTCAATCGGTGCATCATCATCCTTGTGCTCACTTACTACATCAAAGATCGCTTCATAGATCTCTGGGTCGTAGGATTGTCGGATGCCGTCAATCTCACCATGCGACAGAAGCTTAACCTCTTCTATGCTAGACAAGTATGCGGCAGCCTCGTCTGCGCCTTCCCCTTCAGCTAACTCGTCCAGAAGTTCCTTCAGTCCTTTAATGAATTGTTCGCCAAGCCCTCTTAATGCCTCGTGAGGAACGTCTTTCACTTTACTATTGAAATAACCTGGTATCGTATCCCCGCTAAAATCCTCTGGATCCAGAAGCTCATAGATCTGCTTTATCCGCTGCAAATAAGCGTGTCCATCTTCTAACGGCTCAAAGGTAGCTTCCACTCCTTGTCCGTAAGGCATATACATTTGAAAATATCCATACAGAGCAGAATCTTCGACGTCACCTTCTGTGGCTTCCACTTCCTCCTCCATAAGCTGCAGCAGATACCTTGCATAAGACTGCTTATCCATATGTACGCTCTCCTTTTCGTATATAATATGTACTATCGTTATTTTACAATTAATGAATGAAGAAAAAGGTATAGTAAAGGTAGCTCCTATTCTTAAGATATTCCAGAGATGGATTGGAAGGAATTGCGACAGACATGACGAAAAAAAGGAATATATTCCTAACTCCTACATTGTCATGCATTGATGCATCAGCTTCAAATCAAAAGTGAATGACCTTCTCCCCCATATAAGAAATATATTCTTGATAAAGGAGGTTCAATATGACAAAGCAAACCAAGATTCGAGCGGCAATCCTTGTGGCATTACTAGCTCTTACTTCAGCCGTCTCATTTGTATATTGGCCATCTCAAATGAAAGATCCTACCTCCGTTCCAGCAACGGTTCAAGATGAAATAGAAACGTTGGAAACGGCGACAACAAAGCAGCCTACGAAGACATTAGAAGATTGGGCTCAACCATACATGGACCTGAAACTAGTAGACGCTCATAATCATAGCGCGGCGAATTTTGCCTATGGTATGAAGTTGGATAGCTTATGGAATCAATATGGTGTAGATCGGGTCGTTTTATTTGGTAATGTATCAGACCCGAGTGCCGTGCATACAGATGAAATGGCATGGAAAGCCTATCAGCAGCATTCTGATCGCTTCATTCCCTTCGCTTCAGGCATTAATCTATTGGATCCATCCGGGTTACAGACAGTAAAGGAATATTTGGAGAAGGGCTTTTTCGGTCTAGGAGAGCTCGCCGTCGCTTCTACATACTCGGAGGCGCTAGCACATTCCATCTGGAAGACTGAGCACCCAATGGATGGCATCCTGCCTGACATCTATGCGTTATGCGCACAGTACAAAGCACCTATACTAATGCACATCGATCCGCCGGAAGGCTATCCGATGTTGATGCTGGAGGAAGCGGCAGACAAGTACCCAGACACGATATTTATTTTTGCACATGCCAATGCCTTCAATTCTCCAGACAAGATTCGATCCCTGCTGAAAGAACACCCTAATGTTTATGCGGATTTTTTTGCAGGCTTTACGGCATTCAATCCATCCAGTGTATATAAGCTCGAAGATTATGTTCCGATCATTAAGGAATTTCCGGACCGTTTCCTGCTAAGTACAGATTCGGGATACGGTATTTCAAGCGAAGAGGATGCGATACAAGCGATGTACATGCTGCTGGAGGCTGTGGATGACCCCGAGATTGCTAAGAAAATTGCTTCTGGCAATATCGAACGGCTTATCCGCGATCAACCGGCAACGCGTACTCAGCTAGCAGCCATTCGGCAACTGGAGAACAAATCAGGCCAAAAATACGATACGTCGAACATGTCCAAAGAGGAAGCCGGCAAGCTATTGATTGAAAATAGTCAACAGATGAGCAGTACACAAGGAAAATAAACCTGAAAAGAGGGGTCGTTCCATTCGTTGTCGTGACAGCTTTCCAATTGTTAATCATGTCTTTTGCTAATTGAACTGTCTGAAACGACATTTAAAGGCCCGAAGCTCGGAAGCTCGTCAAGTAGACTAGACATCCAGCAAGCTGCCAAGGTTCGGGCTGTCGTGTTACAGCCTAGCGATGGCCATTAAAGTGTACAAGCTTATCGTTATGATTGCGTTGCTGTAGTTATAGCTGAACCATTATACTGAGGCATAATTGATGATGATCGCTTCCTGGGAAGCCTCATCATAGGCAATCCACAATTCGTCTCCTACCTCAACCCCGTACAACGGCTCAATAGATTGGTGTATATGATAGACCCTACCGCCTCGTTCCACGGTAATGTGCGCCAGCGGACGTTCTCCGAGCGTGCCCTCGTATCTGACAGATGTTGCGACGGCTGCTCCCTGCTTACCTTTATGCAATCGGAGCTCTTTCTCGTAATCCTCTTTTCGCATGATTACTGGAATAATGATACCCGCTTTCAATGGAATTCCTTTCGGTGCAAAAAGACTGTTGGACTTGAGAAGACGCTCCGGTTGATCAGATAGAAGCGTTTCCAGCATCATCAGCTGACGGTTCGCAATGATGATTGGGAATTCCTCGATTCGGATCACTTCTGCTTGCATCGTCATTTGTTCGGAGTCATCCGCAATTACTTCGTTACCGTAGCTGTAGATTCGGGCAGCACCTTGAGTAAGTGCGAGAGTGGCACTCTCCCCTATGCGATATTCAAATCCAGGGGGTTCCAATACAGGAACGGGGTAGTTCCTGTCTCCTGCACGAAAGTGAAGCTGCAAGACTCGGCTGCGATTTACTTGTCCTCGCTCTTCGATCTTGCTTAACACGGCAGCCTTAATGATCTTCATCCCTGTTTGCTCAGGCATGTTCTCTTTCGTGACAAATACCGCGCTTTTCTTCTTACGGTCATAGCTGATAACAACCGAATCTCCAACCCTTATCTCGTTCAAGAAAGAGATGATTTTCTTGATCTCCACCTCTTTGGTCTGACCTTCATCCTCGAATTGGACGGTAAACCGGACCTGCGGCTGGTTGTTGATATAGGTGCCTGTTTCCTTCATATGGACGATGGTGCCTGGCAAAATACTGCCTTCAGCAACCTGTTTGGATTGTGTTCTCCTCAACACAAACGAGAGAATGCCCACTCCGCCAAACATAAGCAAAGGAAGGAGCAGCCATATGATCCAATTGATAATGAGACCGCCACCCTGCTTCACATAATTCCAGAAGCTCGCAAGCGAAATCTCATCGCCTCCTACCGTAATCAGCCACTGACCAACCTGTTCTGTTGTCTTTGTTTGTACAACGTTGGATTTTACATTGATGGTTCCGGCTGATTCTGACTCTAAGGAGTAATAAAGGAGATCACTGTCCATCTCTTTAAAAAATTGGGTTTGTGGATTTT
Organism: Paenibacillus sp. 1001270B_150601_E10; assembly: GCF_015558675.1. Lineage (GTDB taxonomy): Bacteria > Bacillota > Bacilli > Paenibacillales > Paenibacillaceae > Paenibacillus_B. The sequence continues at coordinate 171,784 of NZ_JADMOL010000006.1, forward strand.
TTATCTCATCATAGGTTAATATTCGAATAAGCTCCGTCACATCTATAAAGCTTCCCGTTTGCTCGTTAAGCACATAACCAAGCACACTTCCGTTCAGTTCATCTTCCGTAGATGAGCCTGCGATTAGCACTTCCTGATCATTCAATAGAACCACACGGGCTTGATAGATAGGCTTCGGTGTTGGTACGGCGCCCCCCCACTCTTTCTTCGCAGCGTTATAAAAGCGCGCTTGGCCGGGGTAACGAATATCCGCCCTTACCAGCTTTGTATCTTTAATCCCAAAGTGCTTAGCGAATTGGACGCCAGCTTTGTCCTGAGCCTCAAAAGGAGTCTCCTCCTCTTTTTTCACCGCTAGATCCGGCTGATTGTGATGATCCAACAACCCACTAATATAAGCGGTTCTGTTATCCTTTAAGTCAATCTCAAACATCGGAACGGCCTTATCATTATCAAAGCTGCCGGGAAGTTCACTTATTCTGACAGGTCTAGCGGGAAATTGATCCATGCTATTCAAAGAGCTTGTTCTGAGCTTACCGTCCTCTACTTGAGATAAGTATAAAGACGAATCGTCTCTCTCTCCTGTAATGATCAGCTTCCCGCGCCATGAATAAATGCCAGAAGTCAAATGGGAAGGAATGGGCAGAGTTCCTTGTGCCAGTTCCTCCACCTCGCCTGAAGGTTGGAAATAATTAAGCTGTAGACCTAGACTGTCATCATACGTCGGGATGATCACTCCGCCTTGTTGATATAATGCTGCATCCAACATGCCGTGGACGTTAGAGCGAATCTCTATCTCCTTCAGGGGTGTCCCCGTTGCCGAATCAAATAGATAAGCCTGTGAATAGGCTCCCTGTATCACATCCGATAGCCCAATCATTTTCTTCCCGTCATCCAAATAGAATATTTCACTAATAGATGGTGGATGCTCATCATCATTGGACAAAAAATCATTGTAATCCCTCCACACCATAAAACTTAAAAATATGGCAGGGATAAAAAAAACGAGATTTATGAAGGCTGTTCCATGTCTCTTCACCATGTGTTCTCTCCCTTCATCCAATCTTGCAGCATGTCTCCCTCTCTTTTGCATGCTTCACGTATAAATGCTAGTCGTATAAGGAAGTTGTTCGATAGGTTCCTTTGCGATGTCAAGCACCTTTAAGGGCGTTCGCCCTCTGTCACGCGTTTTCATCGTGTCACTCCTAATTCAATCCTCATCCTATTGTGGATACTACATTTCCGTCCTGATCCTTGATATGGGTTTTCAAGACTTGAACGATAAGATCTTTGAAGGTAGACAGCTTGATCACACCTTCTTTTGGCGCCAGTAGTTGTGAGAGTTCAGTGACAGCCGCAGCATCGAGCATCAGCCGAACCTCATTCTCTTCCATCTCGTATCGTGTTTCTTCTCCTGGGGTAAGGATGATCCGCAAGTCTTGACTGACAAGTGTTAAATCCTTTCCTTTCAGTATGCGGCCGCGAAGCAGTTTGCCGATCGTTCCAGCCTGCTTGGCTCCCAAAGTGATCGTTGCTGGTGCCTTGTTAAGCAGACGATTCTTGCCTGGCTCCCAGAATAATTGATCTACGAATAAAAATCCGGTGTTGGAGCCGTCTCGCTCGATGCCTGTCTGTACAGCTTCTGAGACAGCAGGAATCTGCAGCATGGATTCCCTTGATAAGTTCGTAAGGTATCCAGGAAGTAACTCTTGGCACGTTTCCAGTACTCCCGTCGTACTCCAGGTTTTCATCGCTTCCAGCTCATCTTCGGTAATGCCAACCATTTGTATAAAGGCAACTTGTCCATTCGGTGTGTGAATAGCGGGAAGCTCTGGATCTTCAATAAAGGCAAGCGCGGTTAACTTTGTATCCGATCCGAGACAGATTGGACCGTTGGCATCCAAGTAATCGCCTATCGCGAAGACATTGCCGCTGCTAAAGACGTATCTTCCCATATTCTGCAGCAAATTCAGCGCCCAAGCTGGCGGCTCCTCCTCGTGCTCCTCACGTGCAAGCCGAAAGGTAAGCTCAAATCCATACCCGCTGTAATCCATATTTTCAAATTCCTTCTCATACAGCTCTGAAAATCCAAAGGTTACAAAATGCCAGTGTGGGAGCGGATTCTCAGCTTTGTAAGCGCTGATGCCATCCAGTGGATCATTACCGCCCAGCACATAAGGAATCATTGTTCCGTAATGCTTCGACTCCTGTGTACCGTAGATCTTGACCATTTGTTCTTCTATTGCATCCCATCCAGCTGAAACAACCTCTTCGCTCATTCTTTTCTCCTCCAATGACTTTTTAATTAGTGGCGCCTATTAAGGTAATTTTTTGCGTGGTTTCTGTGGGGCTGGGGGCTTCCACGACGCCAATACACCCGCTTCTCCCAGGATCTGATTCACCTGGTCAAGATGCTCTTTCCCGACTTCCCAAATCCAGAGGCTATCCCCTCTATTCTGTCCGGAGAGAAGTCGAATAGATCATGGTCTCCCTCGTGATCTCCTGGTTCGATGTAATCAAAATAACTTCCTCCATATTATCTGTTAAAACAACTATGTTCGTTGAAAATAAAAAATCAGGAGATTAGAGCCCCTAGGTTCCATGAATAGATAAAGTAGAAGGAAGGGATTCCATAGCCTGATTATGGTAGTATACGGGGAAAAGAAGCCAACAATCAACCTTTCAACCTCCTAGTGACTGGAAAAAGACACTTTAGGCCTACAGTAAATAGTTAATATTCCCTATGAATGTATGTGATTCAATTAGATCAAATGTCACGTATGTACGATGTGTAAAGCAAGAGATAATTACATGATAAACCCTCCTCACCTATAGATTGGATTGCTTTTAAAGTTACACGTGTTCGTTCACACGACCTTCTAGGCTAAACGGTTGGATTCGACAGGCTTATTTAACCAATGTTCGTCTGTTTGCACGTGATTCTTTCGCACAAACTTGGCGACAGCATTCTTAAATTCCGAATAAGGAAACGCAGAGGCAAGCCGAACCACATAGCCTTCTTGCTCTCCGCCGCATCTAGACAGCTTCGTGTAGCATAGCTTAGCGGCTTGCTCGCTCCACATCCCACGATACAGGACTGGAACAAGAGGAATGCTTAATTGTTTTGCCCATGCAGCAGTATCATCCCAGGACAAGCAGAGATTGTGCTCGTTCCATACTGAGAACAGCATGAAGTAGCCAGGCAAAGATAAATAGGATATCGAGTGCCTTGCATATACATTTTCACCGCATAGTCGGTATCCTTCAGGAATTCGATATTTGATTCCCCCATGCAGGGTCTTCACATAATGTCGAGAAGAATGATCCTTGCTATCAAGCGACCTCGCATGAATGAAGTCTGTATACATCGTTGTGTTTTCCCCATCCATCTTCTCTGTAATGACGACCTCCTGTCCAATAAAATGATCAGTATTGCGCAAGATTCGATCATCATCGGTGTAGCTTCTGGACCAAGGAAGGTGCATCGTTTTTGGATATTTAACTTTCATTACATCACCTCTATTTGGCAAACGTGTCAGCTTCTGCAAAGAAATACATATCTGCCAGCATCTGCTCACCAAGCAAATGATAGATCTTTGAGGCTCCTGCGTCTCCGCCATGCAAGATTTCCATATGGAAGCTTACCATGTTCACCACATATATAATAAAATCATCAGCATATCCCATTTCCTTCAGCACGTGGCAGGCAATTCCGGCGGAAACATGCTCATGTCCGAAATAGGAGTAATACCCTCGGTGCGGCTTCCAAACCTTGCAGAATGGCTTGCCAGCATCGTGAAACAGTGCTGCGAGCTGCACCTCCAGCAGATGTTCTCCTTCGTAAAACGTATGAACATATTCCAGAACTGCGTAGGTGTGCTCGGATAAGGTTCTGGAGTGGAACGGGTTCTCTTGATCATAGCCCAGCATCACATTAAAGAAAGGAGATTCACGCAAATAGGCAAATAGCTCATCATGACCTGATTTCATCGAAAGAAGCCGCTCAAGCACTACTCGATCGAGCTTGACGTCTGCTGGCGTATGAACGATATGCAACTGGTCAAAGCCTTCGGCTTGCACGGGGAACTCAAAGTTTTTTGCATACTTTTTAAGCACCTGTTCTTCAATTATCCGTTTTCTCGCCATAACCCGTGATTTGGTAATCTCATAGGGTGCAACACAGACATGGCATTGTATTGGAACATCCTTAAATCGCTTCGTAAATTGAATTCGTCGGTCTCGTGAGATATTCGTAGCATCGAATACGACGTTTCTGCCGAAGGACAACGCTCGTTCAATGTCAGTAAAGGCTGCCTCAAATACCCGATAGGTATTTTTCTGTTTGCTCTCGTTTCCGAACAGCCTTTCTCTTATGGCATCCGTAGCGACTAGAACCGCCCTTTCTTGTTTACAGAGTACTTTGGCATAGTGGCTTTTGCCACTGCCTGGAATACCAACCAGCATGTGAATGGTACTCATCTATATCACCTCCTTTCAATAAAAAAGAATCGGCGAACAATGGGAGAAACACATGTCATCACCGATTCAACATGAATATGAAGCTGGTTATTGGCTTCTTTAACGTGTGTTTATTCCGAAGTCCGGTGCGACGTTTACCACCGAAGCGGTTCTTGTTCCTTCCACAGCATCCACCGTTCTACTTCCTGAATGTCAGCTATACCAATGCTGTACTCGCTCTTTTCTCCGCTGTCGAGCTTCAGCAAGTGGAGCATGATTACTACCTCACTTTCCATGATACACTTGAAAACCCAGAAAGCGACAGGTACGAATTTCTTATAAATGAATGATCTAAAGAGCAATATTACGTAGGTGGAGTTGGTTCACTCCTACTGTAGAAACAATGAAGAGCCGTCAATGTGACGGCTCTCTTAGCTATTCATGCTTGCAAGCGTATAGTTTGGATTGGTTAATTTTATTTTTCCAAGCAAGCCAGAAGTCACATGCACCTTGTTATCTTCCATGATGAATATGGCTTCCATGTCGGGAGTATTTTCGATGTAGGACATACCTTCTTCTAGTCCTTTGACAATTGCAGCTGTAGATAAAGCGTCACCTGCTGTAGCCGTACCTCCGATGATTGTTACGCTTAGTATTCCATTGGTTGTCGGGGCTCCCGTATTGGAATCGAGAATATGGTGATAGCGGATTCCATTATCGACAAAGTAACGTTCATAGACGCCTGATGTACCGATCGTATTATTTTGAAGCGGAATAATGGCTATATGCTCACCCGGACCTTTATCAGGCTCTTGTAAGCCAACCTGCCAAGCTGTACCGTCAGGTTTGCTCCCAATCGTAAGGATTGAACTGCCACCAAGATCAATTAGTGCACTTTCTACCTTCTCACTTCGCAGATAATCCGCGATCTGATCTGCCGCATATCCTTTGCCAATTGCGCCTAGATCCATCGACATTCCTTCCTTTTCTAATTTAATCGTCATCTCATTTTCATCTAATTCAATATCGGAATAACGGACAAGGGTCTTGGCTTGTTCAATAAGATGCTCTGCTGGAGGATGTTCCCCGCCATCCCCAATCCTCCACAACTTGACTAAAGCTCCTACATTGGGATTAAAAGCACCATTCGTATCATGCGCGTATGCAAGCGATTGTGCAACTAGATGAAAGGTTTCGCTTGAAACTTGAACTGTCTGCTTTCCAGCCAACGCATTGATTTGATTTATTTCGCTTATTAGATTGTACATATTAATCTGAGTATCAATTCGATCCAATAGTTGATCAATTGCTAGAATATGCTTATCCGCTTCTTTATCGCCATATAATTTAATGTTGATGACCGTATTGAATTTCAAGAACGTTTTTGACACGGGACCGCTGCTAGGTTGGTGCTTCCCTTGATTTCCAGCTTGATAATTAAATATTGCTGCTGAGCCAATCATAAAAATAACAAGGAGTCCCGCTAATCTAACGATTTTTCTTCGGTTTTTCATCTTATTACTCTCGCTTTCCTTCTATTAGCTTTCTATTAACGAACGCATTCTTCATCAGGAATTATATCTCGATATGCATGATTAAATGTTATTAAAAAGTTAAAGCTGCCTCGCGCATGACGTAGAGACATAAAAAAGCCCTTCATCCTATTCAAGGAAGAAAGGCTTGCTTATTATTGATTTATACTTTTTGAATCAAAAATTCTGCGATATACTGCCTGCAAATGACTTCATATCCAATGGATTGATACAGCCTAATGGCTCCTTCATTCTCTTCAAGGACATTCAGATATACATCAGCTGCACGTGATCTGCCGCGACGAGTAAGCTCAACACTAATCTTCTTGCCCAATCCTCTTCTTCTCCATGCAGCATCCGTACCAATATTACCGAGCTCTACGTAATCTTGGCTATAGACGTGATATCCTCCAACTGCGATTAGGTCGGATTGCTCGACTACACCATAGAACGGGTAATGTAACTCTTCCCTCGTAAATGCCATCGTGTTAAGCTCAACCATTTTCGACTCAATCTTCTTATAATAAGGAGGTCCTAAGTCTAAGACCTGCTTATCCATGGAAGGTAATGCGTCAGCATCAACATGCTTCATAAGCAGCAGTTGTTTCGGTGTTTGTACAAAAGCAAGCTGAGAAGCAAGGCTCTTCATTTCTGCTTCGTTAACAATAAAGCTCCCAATGGCATCGTCTGGAAGCTGCAGCTGTTCCTTCGCGTAAGCCAACAATGACTTAAGATCAAATGATGGCTGAATAGGATATACAGAGAACGCATAAAAAGGCAGTCCCCTCAAATAAGCCAGTACACCGATCAGCTCTCCTTCTTCTGAAAACTGTCCATAATGCACCGTATGCTGCTTCCGAAATGTAAGATAAGAATAGTAAAGAAAGTGTTGTTCCCTATCTATGTTATGCAGGATGGTCTTCAATTCACTTGATGCTAATTCTCGAAACATATGCTTTGCTCCATTCTGTGTAATAAAAGATGAGAAAAATCGTTCGTCGTGTAAAGTTCAAGTCCAACTCTTCAACACTTCATGTAAATCGATCAATGCTCAATGAAAACGGATGAGTTGTTCATCATTGAACAACTCAATCTTGTCGAGCAGCAATAGACCAATAGCCTCTTTATACTCGTGAACTAAAGCAGCTCCATCCTCGTTTGAGACGAGCTTCCGATATGGATATGTCCAACGCTCATGCGGCAGGGAGATTCCTATCGACGATTGACGATCTTTATCGAATGGACCGGGCGTTGCGGAACCATCAACGGTTCGACCAGACTTTAACCCAAAATATGTATCATCCCTGCACCATTCCATATGGATGGTTTATCATCAATGCTCCTACTGTGTTTCATCATGGAGGAATAAATGGTTTTATGTCAACATTTGTTCGTCATTTAGAGCATGATTTGACGATTATTGCATGAAGCAACAGAGTCACACCAAATACAGCGGCGCTCGGTCAACAGTTAATGGATATGCTGATTGAGTCGACGTCCGCGACTTCATAATCAAAAGCAGCACAAAAAGCCGGATTGTCCGATGGACACCGGCTTCATCATTTTACAGTTAGGGTCCCCGTCATTTTAGTAAAACCCTGCTTCAATTATCTTCTGTCGGTCGTTACCTTGATAATTGCTTTGCCGATCATCACAAGGAGCATCATCATAACCCCTACTCCCACAATGAGATAGATGATCGTAAATATTTTTCCAAAGTTCGTCTGCGGAGAAAGCCCTGTGTCTAATGATGTCGGAATCAATGAGACAATTGAAAAATAAATGGCATTAATGACTGTCCAATTCTCCACCTTTGTGTAGAACATTGTACCCGAGAATACAATCAAAATTAATGTCGTTAAGAGTGATAGAAAGATCGGTTCCTTAATATTTCGCCAGATTCCGGTTAGCAATCGCTTCAATGTCATTATAAATGATACCATGATAACCCCCATATCCATTCCATGCAAATGTCATCATATTATGATGCCTAAGTCATTCTATTATATTTCATCCACTAGTCCTAGAAACAGTCCAATATTTATGTCGATGACATAAAAGGGATTACATGGCATTTTCAGAATGCCAGTAATCCCTGCTAGTATTGGTTTTAATTTGCTTTTGACAGTAAATAAAGAAAATACGGCGTTACAAAAATCGTAATGATAATTCCCGTAGGAATATCGGCCCCCATGCTAACTGTTCGAGTAAAGGTATCTGCAATCAGAATGATTAATGCACCGACCACAGCAGAAGCAGGAATGACGAGCTTATGATTATTCCCAACCATTCTGCGTGCCATATGAGGAGCGATCAGCCCCACGAAGAAGAAATTGCCGCCTAGGGCAACACTTCCAGAGGAAAGGGCTACTGCTGCAAGCGTAAGTTCGATAAACTCCCGCTTGATTGCAACCCCAAGACCCGTTGCCGTTTGATTGCCGAGATTCAGAGCATTCAGCGTATTTGATTTATAGAGAACATAAGCGCCAAGAATGATGATCCATGGAATCAAGATCACAATATACTTCCAATCGTCTCCCCACAAATTTCCGATTTGCCAGCGAAGGGCAAAATCATACTGTTTTTTGTCGAGGCCAAGCGTAATCATTAATGATAGTGCGCCGTATCCACTGCCCATTGCAACGCCTGTAAGGATCAATCCCGAAGGTGAAAGCTCTCTTCCCTTTCGATAGGCAAACATGAAGATGAGTAATGCTGCTGTTATGCCGCCTACAAAAGCCAATAGAGGCAGCAAAACGGGCGATATAAGTCCATTTGCAGCAAATATCGTAATGTACAAGAGCACGAAGAGCCCTGATCCCGAACTGATGCCTAATGTGCCGGGGCTGGCAAGATCATTTTTGAGCAAGCTTTGCATGACACAGCCGGAGATGGACATGCCTACTCCAACCAAAATGGAGAGAACGATGCGCGGCAGGCGGAGCTCGTATACAATCAGGCGCTGCTGATCGGTTCCTTTACCAGTCAGTACTTGAAGGACCTCGAAGGCAGATAGATTCATCTTCCCTACATTCATGCTGATGATGGCAACTAGGAATAACAATGCGCACAGCAACACGATCATGCCAACAGGCTTTACCATATCCCTTCGATTGATAACCGGCTGACTCAATTAAACTCCCTCCTTTGCTTGCGTACAAGATAAAGGAAGTACGGGACTCCGATTAATGAAAAGATGATACCGAGCGGCATTTCATGTGGACGAGCGATTAATCTTCCGAGCAGATCCGCGCTGACCATGAACACGGCGCCATACACGGCAGAAGCCGGGATAATGAATCGATAGTCTACTCCAATCATGAATCGTACCATGTGTGGAATAATGAGTCCAACAAACCCAATCGGCCCAACAATGATGACAGATAAGCCAGTAAGGATTAACACGATTACGGTAGATGCTCCTTTGATTCTATTGACATGTACGCCAAGCCCTGCTGCGAGCTCTTCTCCAAAATTAAGCATGGTGATGGAAGGAGAAAGCGCAATTGCCCATATCATAGCAATCAAGAACAGCGGCGAAACATAGACTAACTGCTTCCATTCAATATTAGCAGTCCCCCCTGCAGTCCAAAAAGCCAGATCCTGTCCAATCTCATACTTAATGGCCAAATAGGTGCTAAATGAACCAAATAGCATGGAGATCGACATACCTGCGAGCACGAGACGCTGAGGTGTCATTCCACGCTTCCCAATCGAAGCCATGTAGTAAGTGATGGCTGTTGCCATCGCTGCACCGATGCAGGAATAGACCATGGTCTCTAGATAAGATCGTCCAGGAAGGAAAGCCATGCATATTGCGATGGCAAAGGTGGACCCTGAAGTTATACCAAGCAGTCCAGAGTCAGCTAGCGGATTGCGCGTAGTCCCCTGCATAATCCGCCAAGCTGCAGCCAACCAATATATCTGCAATGGTTCGAGGAAGACGGAACGTCTGAATAATATGATGTTCTGTCACATCAGGGTCGAAGTGAAACACGGCCCCCCACGCTAAAGACAGACTCATGTCTGCTGCGCCGAACGAAATGGATGCAGCTGTAGCCAGTATCAATAAGAGAACGCCAGCCAACATGAACAGTGTGAACTTCAAACTTCCTTTATAGGTTTTCTTCGTCTGCGTTAACATCATCGTACCCTTCATTCAGGCTGACCTACTTCTTCTGTTCTAAAGCTATCAATTGGTCCACAATGTAGTCTAATTGTGCAGTCATGCTTGCGACATCGGAATAGAAGAATAGGCCTACGTATTCACCGGGGATTTCAATAATATGGCCATTTTTCACAGCCGGGATGGTGTTCCAGATTACGGTTTTAGCATATTCAGACTGGTAGTCATCCTTTAGGAACCAGAGTACATAATCGCCGAAATATTCAGAAGCGACTTCGTATGATAAAGAATCTCGACCTTTATTCGATTGCTGGACCAACTGCTTCAGTTTATCAGGCATGTTCAATCCAATGTATTCATAGAGCAGTGTGCCTCCGCGCGAGCCTGTTTCGTACATCACACCATACGATTCACGACCCCAATCCTGAAGAATACTGAACGTTTTCTCTTTGAAGATGCCGCTGTTCAATTTCTCTTTCGCTTGTTCAAGCTTCTTCTCAAATGCAGCGATCGCCTCTTGCGCTTCTGCCTCATGACCTGTGGCTTCGCCAAGGAAGGATAAGCGTTCGGTTGAACTTATTCGGTGGATTCCGCCTTTGAAGATGTACTTGCATTCCCACAGCCTGCGATTACCAACATGACGACAACAAGAATACATGCCATCATTCCCAACTGTTTATTCAATCTTTGAACCATCTTTCCTACCCCTTCTCCATATAGATTAATAGGCTATTATGCAATGACCTATCAAATGACATTTGCTAAATAAGAGAATTGCACATAGTCATCAATTGATAATAATTATCATTATCAATGAAATCAGATTATCAACATCCCTATCCTTTGTCAATCTATTATTTTAATTTGTTGGATTGGCAAGCATCTGCAGATCATCATTTGAGCGGAACACCAATGCTTTCGTCTAGGCATATACTCTTATTGGGATGTCACTCCCTATTTGAAGATTACATATGTAGAACTATTCTTTTCGGTTCTCATTTTGAAAGTAAAAGGATCATTTGCACAGAAAGGAATTGTTAACATGGCAAACAATCACAAAAGGCTTGCATTTAACAGCAAAACGGCAATCTTCCTTGCTGCTATTTGTTATCAGACCTACCCCTTTTACTTTGAAGGCAATTTGATATTGCCAAGGGGATTCAACCTTTCCTTTACGATTCGTGCTTTCGCAAACGTGGAGAATCCTGAGGAGCTTGTCTATGGTTTTGTTGCGGAATCCCAAGATCAGATTATCCTTGCATTTCGAGGCTATGCTGCCTACCCCGCAGACCTTTTAGCCGCTTATGATATCTTTCAAATACGGTACCCTTTTGTTTCTCATGGGGGAAGGACGTCCAGAGGATTTACATGCATCTACCGATCAGCTAGAGACGCTATAATCCGCGAATTAAATAAGCTGTCCTCCAATAAAAAACTATATATCACCGGGCACAATTATGGCGGAGCTTTAGCTACTTTAGCCGCTTTAGATATCGCAGCAAATACGAAATATAAGAAACCAATTGTATATACTTACGGCAGTCCACGTATTGGAGACCCAGCGTTTGCCTCTCGCTACAATAAAGTCGTAGCAAATAGTGTCCGAGTTGTTAATATCCACGATTCTTTCCCAACTTTCCCCGCTCGAAAGTATCTGCCTCCCTTTACGAAGAAAGGAATAACGTATCAGCACGTACGGGCGAAGTATCCCCTTTCGTTTCAATTGAACAATACTCCTCGAAATGACGATATTGCCTGCTACTTTAAAAGCTTAAGCATACAGAATTCTGCATATGCGCTTGAGTTGTGTGCTGATAATCCAGGTTTTTGCCCTCCAGAAGCAGCATGTGTTCCATTCAGCGGAACCTGTTAGGAAGCATTGCATTAACATTGTGAAGGGAACTGACAAGATGAGACATTCAAATGCAGGGAAGATAAACATAGAAGAGTCGATACTGCTAGCTGCAATGATTCATCAATCGTATGAGCTTTTTGAACAACGCAGGTTTGTCCTGCCAGAAGGTTTTAGGCTTCGATTGATCATCCGTGCCTCTGCTGGTGTTGAGGAGCCAGAAGCTGAGGTGTTTGGCTTTATTGCGGAATCACAGGATCAAATTGTTGTCGCGTTTAGAGGTACTCGTACATTCAAGGACAATGAATCGGATCAAGATTTGGTTCAAATCCCCTATCCTTTTGTGAAAAACACTGGCAAGACGCATCGCGGCTTTACTTGCATCTATCAATCTGCTAGATATGAAATGATTCGGGAAATAAGCATGCTGTCTCCGTTAAAAAAACTATTTATCGCTGGTCATAGCTTAGGAGGAGCACTTGCTGTATTGGCAGCCTTCGATATTGCTGTGAACACGTCATTCAAAAAGCCATTCGTGTATACGTATGGCAGTCCTCGAGTCGCTGATCCGGTGTTTGCTTCCCACTTCAACCAGATCGTGAAGAATAGCGTTAGGATTGTAAATATCCATGATATTATCCCGACATTGCCGGACAGAGCATATCCTCCCCCGTTTACAAAGAATGGCATTGTTTATCAACATGTTAAGGCGAAGTTTCCTCTTTCTTTCCAGCTCAATAGCCTCCCTGTTCGCAATCATGAGATAGTATGTTATTTCAAATATCTCAGTCTGAAACAGCCTCGATATACCCATGAGCTATGTGCCCAAAATCCAGGATTTTGTCCCTCCACCGACATGTGTGTTCCGTTTATAGGCATATGCAGCCCAGTAGAAGGAGAATAAAAAGGACCTCAGCTCTAAGAGAGATCCGAGGTCCTTGCATAACCATGCGTTTGATGTGTTTTGGATATAAGAACTTTTTCTATTTAGCGATGTACAAGATTGACATCCCCAATAGGGATAATCCCAGTACGATGCCGACCACGATCGCATGACGCTTCTTATTCATGACTACGACGGCGATATATTCTCTTATCATCGCATTTGGCCAATAGTAGAATGCGGTCTTCGCGCCGATGCCTTGACTGGAGAGTCCAGCCATACGTGCAAATAGCCCGGCTCGAAACAGATGAAAGCTATTGGTTGAGAAAATGCTGTTATACTTACTTCCCCTTAACTTGTCCATTATCTGCTTGGAGAACAGCATGTTCTCATAGGTATTCGTTGAACGATTTTCTTGAATTGTATGCTCCATGGGGACCCCTTTTTCAACAGCATATGCTTGCATGGCATGAGCCTCTGACACCTGCTCATCTGATCCTTTTCCGCCAGACAGAATAAGGGTTGGAGGTGTTGTTACCGCTTCCTGCTTACGGTAGAACGCGATCGCTTTATCAATTCGGTTTGCAAGCAGGGGAGGAACTTTGTCACCCTTTAACCCGCTTCCGAGGACAATAATGAAATCCTGATTTAATCTCGGTCTATTGAACTGATACAAGAAGTAAGCAGATAAGAAATTTAATAGATTGATGAAGAAATACAATAAAATAAACATCAACCCGGAGTAAAGAAGCTGGACTTCCTGAGGCAAAAATTGAACAGGCTGTATTAAGGACAGGATGAGGAAACCTAGTATGCAGAGCCCTAGGATCAGCGTAAGATAATTTGAAAATTTTCTTCCTTCTTTCTGAATCAGGATCTTAGCGTTGATCAATAAAGCGATGACCAATGCGATACCTCCAAAGGACAATAATAGAACAAACAGAATAATCGGAATAATCGCAAGGATCATCAGTATAGGATTACCTGACAAAAAAGCTGCTGTAATGAGCATCACACCAGCAGAACAGATAAAAATGTTAAATAAGAAGCCATTAATCGTTCTTCTGCGGTCTCTAAGATAGAACACAAGAAAAAGAACGAATAAAACAGCTGGAATCATCCATAATGCATTCATCATATTATGCAAAACACTCCATCCATACCATTATTTCAAGATCCTCACAGGTACTCGATCGGATTAACGGTGTACTTAAATGCTTGTTGTTCCAAATTCTTTCACCGTTACATTTACGGAATAACGGATTGCCGCTTCGGCGAAGCGGTCATCCCAATCCAATTTCATTTTTTCCCACTTGCGCGGATAGTGAATTTTTACATATTCATTCAATCCCAAGATATCTGCTCGATATTCCTTCTGTGCTTTATGCAATAACCTTTCAATGCGTCTCTCTACTTCTTTGACGGTTTCTTTTTCAACGTGACGGATGAATGGGTTGTCAAAATCATTTCCTTTTCCCCAATACTCCCCAAGACGTCCATCTGATTCGATCTCAATATCAAAGGACACTCGATTACCTTCAAGATGAGGACGAATTCTATTCTTTATCTTCGTAATTTCATAGACAAGAGGCTCGCCGGTTTCTTGATCATAAGATTTTACGATACCGCCTTTAATCTGTGCTGTCAGCCAATTCACAGTCTCCAGCTCTTCTTCATTAATAAAGCCGATAAGCTTTCCAGTTTTGCCATAGATGACGGATGCCCCTGCTAATTTGACTTCGTTGTCAACCGTAATGACATTCTGCAGTAGAAAGCTCGATGCTGTATTAATCTCTGGAAGCATGGTTGCTAAAGATACGGGAGGCAATATTCTACTGCTTCTATATCGGTTTTCAGTTAAAGAAAGCAGCTTCATGGAAGGAAATTCGCTTTTATCTTTACTGTCAAATGTTTTGCGGGCTTCCCCTTTGCTAATTAACACGAGGCAGCTTGGACGAAACCCTTGTTCACGAATGAAAAAGTTGAAAAGATGATGCATGCTGATCTGTCGAGCAACTTTGTCACTGATCACGATAACCTTGTAGTGCTGACCATAAATGGTTCTTCCACTGATTAATGCCAATTCTCGTGTTAACTCATACAAAGAATCTCCTGTCACAGAGAGATTACTGTACTTCCTTTCCGCTCCTCCAGATACCCCGCTGCTCTGACCAGGTCTAATCACTTGGTAGGTGAGGGTTAACATATCCTGCTTGCTGAAGTTGCCGCCTTTTTGTTCAAACGTCTGTTCATCCTCTGACTTCTCGACGATATCTACGCCAGTGCCAATGGTAATTCCTAGTTCCTCAATCTCTTTCCGACTCCAGCACCCTGATAACAGCAATAACATGGCAAGCATTCCGAGGATCAAGGGGATGCTTGCTCTACGCTTTTTCCTGTTCACGCTTCACCCACCTCATCATCCTGCATGATATATCGATCTGAGATCATGTGTAATGATCATATACACCCATGCTCATCTCTTATGTAATATGCGATTTGGGGACATCGCCTATACATGAGAAGCCTAATTGCGATGAGCGTCTATACATGAATCCGCTTTTGAACACAAAAAAGAGCTCCCCCAGAGGGATGCCCTATGTTAAAAGTCATTTAGAGCGGATCCTGCTTACATGAAATCTCCACTCATTACAATTCGGTCAGAATACGCGGTCCATGTTCTGTAATTGCGACAGTGTGCTCAAACTGAACACAAATAGAATGATCAATGGTTCTTGCCGTCCATCCGTCACTTTCAATATAGGAATAAGAGTCACCTAATGTTAGCATAGGTTCAATAGCAAGCACCATCCCTTTTTTTAGACGCAATCCTTTACCCTGATGACCATAATGAGGAACAGGAGGCTCTTCCCATAGTTCTCTTCCGATGCCGTGACCCGTAAATTCACGAACATTGCCGTAACCAAGGGGCTTTGCATAGTTATCGATTGCAAAGCCAATATCTCCGAGGCGTTTCCCTTCGATGGCTTGTGCAATGCCCAGGAACAGGCTTTGATGACAGGCTGTCATGAGGTCTTTAATGTCACTAGAAACGTTGCCTACAGCGTAAGTCCAACCAGAGTCTCCATGGAACCCATTATAATTAGCGCCGATATCGATTGTGATCACATCGCCGTCATGCAGTGGAATAGAATCAGGAAAGCCATGGCAAATGACATCATTCTTCGCGGTACAGATCGAGGCTGTAAATCCATGATGCCCCTTGAAACTGGGCACAGCACCTCGGGCGCGTATTTTCTCTTCCACTAGGCGGTCAAGTTCTATCGTAGTTACACCTGGTTTGATGAGTTCACCTAGCATAGCATGGCACTCAGCGACAATTCGTCCCGCTTCTCGCATTATTTCGATTTCTGATTCTGATTTTAATATGACCATTGGTTTAGCTCCTCGCAGTTATTCGTTCATCATTCTCTTTCCTGAGCACGTAATGATAGCGATTTCGGCATTTCGAGCTGCAGAACCTTGTGATCTGGGCACGCTGATATGGAATAAACCAATCCTTGCATTGTATACACTGCTGCAACTCCAGTCGATTCTTCTCCATCGCTTCTAGCAAGCTGATTAATGCTTCCATATATAAACGTCTCAACTGATCTGGTTCATCGATAAATTCGGTATACAGCATAATTTGCTGCTGATCTTCTCTTGTACTGGCATCAAATAACTCATCGGGCTGTGTTAAGCTCCCTTTGTGTGCAATTCCTATTCTTAATTGAACGGCTTGGTACTCATGAAATACTTGATTGACTCGTTGAATGATATCCGTGCTTAGCCCGAGCTTCTGCTGAACAGCATAAGCAATATCCAAAATCAGTTGTTGAAGCTTCTGCTCCAGACTTCCAGACTTCACATCATGGTGTTCAAACTGATTGATCATGGTTAAAAAGAAATTTTCGCGAGATAATGAAGGACTCATGGGTGGGACGCTCCTTGTTCGAATTAAACGGATTAACATACTCAATCCATTTATATCATGGAAACTACAACCAGTCAATTGGATCACGCATGCATGAATCATCAGTGATGAATAATAGCATGCAGTCATGGATCGGATTTTCTCCGTCATTGAACATAACAAAGCCCCGTATCCATTATCCTATCGAGTAGTTAATCCCGTTAATCAAATTTACCTTGTGCGTGCAGCAAGCCAAGCATCCAATTGCTTCTGTACTTCTGTTATGACCTTGTATATGCCGGCTTGTCTAAGCTCCTGATTGAACTTAGGCAGCTCTTTGTCTACATCCAAGCTGCCTGTCATCAGGCCGGGATAATACTTTTCCCATACCATTACAATATTTTGGATTTGAATGGGCATTTGCGTTAAGTCTGGTGTAAAGCCTAATACATTTGATTCCGTTACAGTAGCATTAAATTCGCGAAACTGTTCCCATTTATCAAGCGGTTCAGGCACCTTCCCGCCCATCGTATTCAAAATAAACCAATTGCCTTGTGTAAACTGTACAGCTGAGTAACCGGGTGTGTTATTCAAGTTCGCACTGGCATCGTTGTTATCTTCTTCAGGAGTTATGGGCACCACCTGACCATTATGATCGAGTGAATAATGGATACCCTCTATGCCGTAATTCATCAGATTGCGCACTTCAGGATCCGTATTCAGCAGATTCAGAAACTTTATACACTCGACAGGATGTTTCGTAACTGCGTTAACGGCCATCACACCCCCCCGTACAGACTCTGAGGTTACGACTTTGGGTGTAACAGGATATGCGACGACGCGGTAGCCTCGATCCTTGCTCCAGCTGTTTTCCGATAAAGGACCTCCTCCAGCCCCTTTCCAGAATACTTTATCGCCTCTATTTAAGCCTTGATTATCCCGTAATGCTGCATCCTCATTGATATAACCTTTGATATAGTAGTCTCGAAGCGTATGGAGAACTTGTCTTGCCTCCTTGGTATCGAATATATTTACGACTTGAGGCTTTTCATCGAACGATCGAACCATTAACGGAAGCTTTTTATCGCTAACATATTCATAACCATACAAAGAGAAGAAGTTATTTGAATCTTTATCCAGTTCCATAGGCAGATAGGAAGGCTCCTTCTGCTTGATCATACGAAATAGCGGCTCAAGAGATTCTACAGTCGTATACTTTGAAATATCAAGCTGGTACTTATCTATAAGCTCTTCTGGATACATCCACTGCTCGATGACAGCGAGCTCCTTATTAGTCGGAACACCATAAATGCCCCCGTCTTCCATGCGCATCCCCTGCCAGAAGATAGGATCGATAGTGTCATACATCTCCTTGCCTACGTTGGATAAATAATCATCGAGACGAAGCCAGGCTCCCCGCTGATAATAAGCTACATAATCAGGAGCATAGGCGATGTCGAATGGCGTTCCTGTTGAGACCATCGTATTGAGCCTTTCTTCATACTCCTGCCAGCCAACCTTTAAGTAAGTGACGGTGATGCCGATCTTCTCTGCTAGAAGTTCGTTGAGCTTTTCATTAACCATCTTCAGATCTTTGTCTGGCTCTCCAATCGTGTAGTAGGTCAGATTGACCATGCTGCTGTTTGGTATTCTCCCTTCTCGGCTATCAGTCGAGGATGTACAGCTGCTTATGGACATGGTCATTAACATGGTTAATAGAACCGAAATGACAATTCGACTTGCATCCTTCTGTACGCGCATGTTAGGTCGCCCTTCCATTCCAATATGTCGCCTCCTCTCTGCGCAGATCAGATGGCGATTTGCCGAAATAGCTATGAAAATGCGTGTAAAAATAGTTCAGATTGGAGTATCCTACTGAATGTGCAATACTAGCAATTTTCTCATCGGTAGATTGAATGCGTTCTTGCGCACGAAGCATCCGGTAGGCCATAACATATTCCGAGAATTTCATCTTGGTTTCCTTTAAAAATAACTGTCCAAGATACGTCCCATTCATGCGGAAGCGTTCCGCTACTAATTTTAGCGAGATATTTTGTGCATATTCCATCTTGACCATCATCATGATACGGTTTGTTAATTTGGAAAGGCAATCATAGCGCACGCCAAGCACAGGGTCTGTATCCAGGTTCTCATGCCTCATGCCTTCAAGGCTTCCGTGCAGATCTTCGACGATGATCTTCTCCACAATCGTTTGCAGCTTGACACGATCTACTGGCTTAAGGAGATATTCCTTTGCACCGCACCGAATCGCTTCCCGGGCATATTCGAATTCACCGTAACCGCTTACGAAAATGTATTTCGTCGGAAGGTGCAGCTCATTCAGCTTATGTATCGCATCATAGCCGCGATCCTTGCCAATACACACATCAAAAATCGCCAAGTCAGGCAACAACTCCACGGCCTTCGTAATGGCGCTTTCGTACGTTTCACTCGTTTCTATTCTACTAAACCCATATTCCTTCCAGTTTAATGTATGTTTCATCCCCTCCAAGATTTGCGGCTCATCATCTACAATCAACAGCTTATACATTTGCAAGCACCTCCTTAGGAATGGTTACTGTAATATGAACACCCGCCTCCTCGTTGTTATCGATCATGATGGAGAAGTCTTCTCCATAAAAAAAGAGCAGTCTCGTATACACGTTCCGTAAACCAATGCTTTTAACAGGAGCATGATCGCTTTTGAATAAGGTTCTGCGTATCTCTACCAAGCGATCTTCCGCAATCCACTTCCCGTTATTGGAGAACTCCATTACAAACGCTGTTTCAGTCTCCCAGCCATTCACCACAAACAAATTGAACTCATCATCGGGTTGAAAACCGTGAACAAAGAAGTTTTCCGCCAAGGGCTGCATCCAGAACTTGATCGTTGGCAAAGACATTAATGCCTGATCCACATTCATTTGATAATAGAAACGATCCGGGTACTTAAACTCCATAATTTTTAGATATTTTTGCAAGAGCTCCAATTCGCTTGCGATGTCAAAGTCTTCTTCATACTTCATTATGTCGCGAAATAAACCGCCAAGCGTAGCGATGGCATCAGCAGTATAATCATCATGGTTAACCATAGCTGTTGCACGAATCGCCTCTAATGTATTGTATAGAAAATGCGGATTGATTTGATTTTGAAGCGCTTTCATTTCCGTTTCCTGCTGCTTGATCTTCAATAAGTATTCAGTGCGAATATGCTTGTCCAGTTGATGGATCATGTCATCCAGTTCTTTCGCAATCATGCCATATTCATTCCGTCGATAGCGAGCAGGCGGATCTGATGTGAAGTCAGCCATCTTTACGCGTCCAATTGATCCAATGATACGATGAAGAAACTTGGCATCATCTCTTAGATTATAAATGATGAGCAGCAGCACGCTGATCATCGATGCAAATGCGATAATAAAGATCGACAGCAGAGTGCCTGCATTCTCACGAATCAGCATGGAAAGATCGACAATGCTAATAAAGCGGTATTTGAACTCTGATGATGTATACGTGACATAATACGCTCGATTCAACCCTGTTGTGGAAAGCGTTCCTCGGTTGCGGCCATCCTCTAGTGCCTGCTGATACCATTCCTCTCTAATTGAATCTTCATGAGTAATTGGCAGAATATCCCCCTTATCACTAACAGCAGCAGCTCGATATAAACGATAGTTCTGCATAGCTTTAAATACCCGCTCGCTACTAATTAAGAAACGAACTTCACCAATCTGACGTGAAATTTGATTAGGGTCCAATACTTTTTTATGTACGACAAAACCTTTATGAATCGTTTCTTGAAAGGCATGATCATTGTTCGGTATGTTGAACTGGAAGCTTTTATTCCCATTCGGATCAAATTGTACGATATTGCCATATTGATCGGTATGCAGGCTGATCTGAGTAATAATGCCCTGCCCTCTGTTGTTCAAAAAGATCTTGAGATCATCCGGAAAGGAGATCAGAGGCTGGCTGTAGCTGCTGTGCTGTAGTCTGCTGGTAAGATAGCTTTCTGCGCTATTGCTTAAGAAGCTTCGCACATCTGACATAAGTCCTGTGTTTGAGTAGACTCGCTGCATATAGGCTTCAATTCGGTCTTCATTGTACTGAAGAGTGTTCTCTACTTGAGTAAATGCGCTCAGCGATTCATTTCTAGCATTCTCTACCCACTGATTCAGAAGAACGCCGCAGGTAAGCACTCCTAGTGATAGTCCGATGGAAACGACAAATATCGTATATGCAATGAATTTGCTGCGATAGATTTTAATTTTCAAAAATGAACGCATGCGAGGTCTCCTCTTGCTGGCTGCTAGCCCAACGTGCTTTCTAATTTGACGATATAACGCTTACAATCAAAAATCAATGGAAGCGCTCCATACAGTTTGTGGAATCGAGTAAAGAAAACCCGAACGATAGGTTGCCTACGTTCGGGTTTTAAGGATGTAAAGGAAAAGATTCTCCTACTTGAAATAGGCTTTGATTTGTTCTTCTGCAGCCTGCATGATCTTATCCATGCCAGCAGCCTTTAACTCAGAAACAATTTTAGGTACCATGACTTCAGGGTCAGATGCGCCAGTTGTTAATTCATAACGGTATTTATCCCAGACAGCCTTCGTATTCGCTACTTCTGTCGATAGATCGCCAATATCAAGCGCAAAGCCTAAGCAAGAGGAAGAGGTTGCTTGCTCGTTTAGTTTGCGAACTTGCTCCCACTGATCTTCAGGCGCCCCTTTTGTAACGGCTAGATTGAAGAATGTACCCTGTGTATAAGCTGCCAGCGGCCACGTATCCGTTTTGCGCTCAATAACCTTTTCTCCGTCTACATTAACATAGTCCGAACCTAGCTCGCCAAAGGCTAGCATATTGCGAAGCTTTGGATCTGTGTTAACGAGCTGCAGATATTTCAAGGCTTCTTTTTTGTACTTGGAATTGGCAGATATCGCGTTCAAGGATCCTTGGATGGAGCTTGTCGTGTAAAGCGGACCATAGTTTTGCACCATGTCGTACTTCTCAACACCCTCTGTTATCTGCCAGTTTGCCTCTGCCCCAGGGAAGGCTTGCGCGCTAAAGAACGGACGTGCCTTATCCGCTTCCCCTTTGGTAGGAGCATCTGGATTAATAATGCCATCCTTATACCACTGATGCAGGGTCTTCAGGTTGTTCATAACATCAGGCTGTTCAAGTACCGAGACAACCTTGCGGGATGCATCGTCTGCCTTTACACCGATCGGCTGAAGACCTAGCGTTAGATCATCATAGTTGTTAAAGAAGCCGCTAAAGGCATCCCCTTGGTTTAATGGCAGCGGATAGAAGCCTCTACCCTCGCCTGCCTTCATATCACGGAACGGCTTATCGAGATCCTGCAGCGTCTTGATGCTGTTAAGGTCGATATTGTATTTCTGCACATACTTATCATCGAATACCCAGTACTGCGTTACAGCTGAGTCTTTATAGGTTGGAACGGAATAGATCTTGCCGTCAATCTTTGTGCCGTCCCATACCTGCTCAGGAATGAGCTTGTGCAGGTCAGGAGCATCGCTTTGAATCAGATCGGTGATATCTGCGAATGCACCCATGGAAACCTGTTGGCTGTACTTCGTATTGTTCGTAAACATAATATCAAATGGCTCGCCTGTATTGACAATTGTGTTGATTTTGGTATCCCATTCTCCCCAGTTGGCTACCTTAATGTCAATCTTCACACCGATCTTCTCAGCGGTGTATTCGTTCATTGCAGCAATTGCCTTGTCAAAGTTAGCAGGGACCTGGCCTCCAATTGTCCACCATACTAATGTTGGAATATCGCCACTATCAGCCGTACTGTTCGTGTCAGTCTGGCTGCCCTCTGATGAAGTACTCGAATTCCCGCATGCAGAAAGACTCGTCAACAGAAGTAGTGCAGCGCACATTACGGATAATACCTTCATATACCTTTTCATCAAAAAAAACCTCCTCTTTAATGAGTTCCCCTTGATTTGTCCTTAAAGTGTTATGTCATAATCAGCACCGATCAAAGATGAAGAATCATCCTTTAACGGCACCTACCGTAAGGCCGGAAATAAAGTACTTTTGAAAGAATGGGTATGCAAAGGCCACTGGAAGCACGATAAGGATCGCCACAGCCATACGGGCTGCCTCCTTCGGCATCGTGGCTACTAGCATTGCGTAGCTTACACCCATGCTGGATGCATTTCTAGCAAGCGCATCCGCATTGCTCATCAAGTTATTAAGCAGCGCTTGAAGAGAATAAAGATCCTGGTTCTCAATGTACAGCATGGATTGGAACCAATCGTTCCAATATCCAAAGCAGAGGAACAGGCCAATCGTTGCGATGACGGGCAGCGATATCGGCAGTATGATGGAAAAGAAAATGCGCAGCTGGCTGGCTCCGTCAATCTCTGCCGATTCGATAAGACCATCTGGAATGGTACTCTTAAAGAAGGTCTTGCAAATAATGACGTTAAAGGACGAAACCGCTAGAGGCAGAATAAGCGCCCAAATCGTATCCTTTAACCCAAGCAAATTTGAATTAATGTAGTAGCTGGAAACCAATCCGCCATTAAACACCATCGGGATGAATACAATCCAGGTCATCAATCCATTCAGCTTGTAGTTCTTCTGAGAGAGCACATAACCCATCGAGGTCGTTAACAATATCCCAAGAACCGTTCCTAGTACCGTTACAAATACAGAGACGCCTAGCGCTTTAAGAATCATTGTTCCTTGCTGAGCGATGTACCGGTAGGCTTCACCAGAAAGTGCTGTTGGTATCATGTGATAGCCTGTTTGACGGATCGACTCCTCACTGGATAGGGAGATGGAGAGCACAACCAACACGGGAACGACGCATGCCAGCGAGATGATGATAAAGATCAGATTGAACATGACATTGGTGCTTTTTTTAACCCGGTTGTATTTATCTAGACCATTTTCATATACAGCATGTTTTGCCATTTGGCTTACCTCCTTTACATCATCGCGCTATCCGGATCAACTCTGCGAACGATCCAATTGGCAAATAGAATCGTTGCGCATCCCAATACGGATTGCACGAAAGCAGCGGCGGAAGCCATGCCTACTGTCGCAGTCTTAAGTTGCTTGTAAACGAGCACGTCAATTGTGGTCGTCACATTGAACAGCGAGTTGGAATCTCTTGGAACCTGAAAGAACAATCCGAAATCTGTGTAGAAGATCCGGCCGACAGCGAGGATAAACATCATCACGATGACAAGCTTCATCAGTGGAAGCGTAATATACCGCGCTTGCTGCCATTTGGAAGCGCCATCAATTACGGCCGCTTCATAATACGTGCTGTCGATGCCCGTAATCGTAGCCAAGTATACGACCATTCCGTAGCCTAGGCTTTTCCATACATTCATGAACACTAGGAAGTAAGGCCAATATTTCGGTTCCATGTACCAATTCACGGGGTCTTTTCCGAACTGCAGCAGGAATTGATTGATAATCCCTTTGTCATAGCTTAGAAATGCCCATGCGACTGCAGAAACGACTACCCATGATAGGAAGTAAGGCAAGAACATCATCGTTTGATAGACTTTTCCTGCCTTGCGGCTATGGAGATGGCCGATCATTAAGGCAAAGATTACCGGCAACACGATGCCTAGAATAATAAATATCAGGTTATACCCAAGTGTGTTCCGAATAATGGTCCAAGCATCATTGGATTTAAAGAGGAACTCAAAATTTTTGAACCCGGACCAGGCGCTGTTGAACACATTGCTTAAAAATCCGCCGGTTATTTTGAAGTCTTTAAAGGCGATAATGATACCGAACATCGGAAGAAAGCAGAACAAGATATACCATACTGTAGTTGGCAAAGCTAGTAGGGTCAGCTCTGTATCCTGCTTGCGCCATCTTGAGTGCTGGCGTCTTGGTTTGGATCTCGCATTCATGGAATCACCCCTCTCTTTTACCTTTATTGTAAGGAATGGGGCTCTCCTCTCTCTAGACGAAAAACATGATACTGTAGTCTAAAAACGTTAGGTTTAATAAAAAAATCTGTCATTCGCTGCTAATAATCAGTGGAGTAAAACTGAAAAAGCAAGATATCAAAATAGATCCAGCAGCGGATTGTGATAAAGTGTAATCATATTTAGAATGGATGGATTAATGATTGATCAATCATAAGGAGAGTGTGATGTGACGAGCCATGAGATTAAGGACAGTATGGTGTTTCCGCTGCCTGAGCTTTTTGACATGATGGCGAACCTGGATTACTTAACAAGGGACAAAAATGAATGCATGTACACTGTCAATAACGATACGATCACTAAGGTTATTCCGATTGAAAAACAGCGGTTTTTGGTCCAAATCAGCGCAGTTAAGGATCACCAGATGCACATTCGATTTTTAGATGCAAGACCTACCGAATACCATCATCGTAAGAAGATTGTCGCGTATATTCGTGATTGGTTTGATCTTGATCGAGATGTACGTCCTTTTTATCAGATGGCAAAGACGGATCCACTCCTAAAAGGAACGATTGAAAAAAGCTTTGGATTGCGTGTAATGGGAATCCCTGATCTGTTTGAAGCCCTCTGCTGGGGTGTTATTGGACAGCAAATTAATTTAGCCTTTGCTTACTCCTTAAAGAAGCAATTCGTAGAACGATTTGGCGACCAAGTCAAGTGGGATGGCCATACCTATTGGGTCTTCCCTTCTTTCGAACGGATCGCGCAATTATCGCCAAGCCATTTAACAGATATCAAAATGACGAACAGGAAAAGCGAGTATATTATTAATCTTTCAAAGCTAATGGCAAGCGGAGAATTATCGAAGGAACAGCTCATGAACATGAATATGAAAGAAGCAGAGAAGACGTTGGTAAGCATTCGTGGCATTGGCCCATGGACAGCCAATTATGTTCTGATGCGCTGCCTTCGCTTTCCTTCAGCATTCCCAATCGATGATGTTGGTCTGTTGAATGCCGTTAAAGCCTTGCGAAAGATGGATCGCAAGCCGACAAAAGAAGAACTGTTAGCATTATCGATCCCATGGAAGGACTGGGAGTCGTATGCGACCTTTTACTTATGGCGAGTTCTATATTAATTATAGGAATGAATATCCCTGCAAACGAAAGAACGCCGGCGTCAACCTGTCTTGAACTAGGTTTTCTGCTGGTCATCCTGATTGATTGATCGCTATAAAGCTGTCATTCACACTAAAGTTATTCGTCTGACATTGCATCTTTGAAAGGATGTCTTTTCGCCGTGGTTAATCATGGGATATAATAGAGGTTGATCAGCACTATAAGTGGTAATGAATTCCTATCTCTCAAGCATTCAAACGTTTGCAATGAACCATTTCGTGGAGATGCTCATAAAGCGGTCAAGCTGCATGAACTATCTTGCAAGCCTAGGCACTGACTAGAAGAGTGGTCTAGGTGGTTTGGCTATAGACATTATATCTTTAGCTAGAATCACACTTCTCATGAGATACAAGCTCCAATAACAGGCTCCTGACAATTTACATAACCCTTGTATCCCTTGTATTAATCCCCACTTTAAGGAGGAAATCATCAATGTCTCCAACAACCGAATGGATGACTTTACGGAAAGAACAACGAGAAAAATTGACATGCCCTGTCGATTTAAATGCTTATTTTACCGAAAATGAGATTGCTGGCAAGCCGCTCGCCGTTATGGATATCGGTCCTTGTTCTATTCCATCAGGGCAAATTCTTGTCCGCGACCCGCTGTGTTACCTTAACAATATTAAGGAGCAGCCATATTTCCAAACTGCTCCTGAAGGAACGTATACGACCGAAGTCTGTGTAGTAAAGGGAAATGATGAAGACTGTGCCCGATATGCGGCTGTTCGTCTGCAGTTTACAGATAGTCCTGCTGTACGCTTCGAAGAAGCATTAATTGGACATGAAGATCTCTCTAGTCTCGGTGACGATGAATTTTTTGGCTTCAATGTAGATGCGGGATTAGGAAGCATTTGCGATAAGGAGGTCCATCAAGCCTTTTGTGAATTTCATGCATTATGGCATAAGGAGAACCCGGACAGCAACCTTTACGATAACTACTTTGCCGCCTTATTCGCTGAAAACTATCGTCAGAATCCTGAGCATCAACGAGACGCCGGCGATTGGCTGAATTGGAAGATTCCGAATACGGAATATCACTTGCCGATTTTTCAGAGCGGCTTTGGCGATGGCGCATACCCTGTATATTGGGGCTACAATGAAGCGGGCGATATTTGCCAATTGGTTGTTCAGTTTATTGATATTGCCTTGGCTTATGGTGAACAAGATGAGGATGAAGATTGGGACTAAGCGCACTTATCTTGTAAAGTTACATAGGTATTATCCGTCAGCGGGAGGCCGAATGAAGCGGCTTCTCGCATTTATTTTGATTAATAGCCCATACTGAAACCATGCCTATAAATTTTGCAAAATAACATATAGAAAGAATACAGCATTGCCGCTTGTGGAGGAAACATGAAAAGAAAACGAAAACTTATGCTAATAGGTACAGGGATGGTGATAGTCCTCCTGTTCCTTATCTTTGCGTTGACATCATCTAAGCCTTATCAGTTAGTTATTAACAGTAAATACGTCAATACGGATGTCTTGGTTAAAAATGGTCTGACTCTAGTGCCACTAGATTCATTAGCCGACTTAAACCTTCAATTTGACTGGGATCCTTTTTTGAAGAAAGCAACTGTGGTAAAGCCTGATTCCAGCAAGAAGCTTATTCTTAAGGTTGGAAGCAAGGTGTCTACATTCGGTACTGAGCAAATTATTCTCGATGCTCCTATCGAAATTATTCACGGCAGATTGGTTGTCCCAATCCGCTTGATCAGCGAAGCCTTTAACGCCGATGTGAATTGGATCGACAAGACCATTGTCATCCGAAGTGCTGATCGCAGCAGAGATTATCAGACCCTGTACTATAGCAGCGATCTTGCTGCAGCTAGAAAAATGGCAGTCTCTCTCCCGCCATCAGAGGAGTTGACACTTCAAAACAGCGCGGAGTTGTCCAATTATCGGCTAATCTTTCCTGAGGGAGAAGCGCTTCGATACTATGAATCATTTGGAAATCATATTTGGTACTACGAGATAAAGAATGATGTCAAGCACCTGGTGTGGGAATCGGCAGAACGTTCTACAGGGGAGAAGGTTGAGAATGGAACTAGACCTGCAAAAGAAAGCAGTGAGGTGTACTTTGAGCTCGCTGGTGAACCAGATGTCGTCGAATACGGTAGAATGAAGGAATATGACTCTTATCGGCTTCATGAAGCATTAGGCGAAGATGGCGACGTTATCGCAGGAATGATACATGCAATCCCTAATGAAGTAAGAACCGATATCGCCGAGCGAGCACAACACTGACTTTCATGAGGTTAGAAGTGCTATTTCTCTCCCCTACTTCTTGTTCTTCTATGTCATGTGTACAATGGGCACATCATATTGGATGTATCCACGAAATGATCATGGATTGCTGACATTCCCCATATGAGTAGCAATCTATCGAATGGACATGACGGTGCACCAGAACGTTCATTGATGCTCTTTGCATATTTTGTTCGAATGCTGCAAAGCTCTCTACGACTCTTCAAATCATAATACTTATTGAAAGGAGTACCAACGATATGGAGTGTTACGAACGAATGGAAGCGGTAATCAGCTACTTGGAGGCGAACCTCACGGGAGAATGTCAAGGTGTCGAGCTTGCTAGAATCGCCGGCTGTCCAATCGGGATTTTTCAGCGCATATTCTCCTTCATGCTGGGAATGACGATGTCTGACTACATGAGAAGACGAAGGCTAACACTCGCTGTGGAGGAATTGCAACTTCGCAACGAGAAGGTCATCGATATTGCGCTGAAGTACGGCTATGATTCACACGCGTCCTTTACAAGAGCCTTCAAGGAGCAGCATGGAATCTCGCCTTCCCAAGCACGTGAAGGGCTTCAGGCGCAAGGCTGTTTATCGCGTATCTCCTTTCAACATTCTGATGAGCTTGGTAATGAACAAACCTATCGCATGGAGAAAGGAAGAAGAATCATGTCAAAGCTGACGAAGATCGAGTTTGCAAACTATGGACCGTACAAGATCGTGGGCAAAGAAATTAGAACGGCAATCAGCCCTAATATCCAAACATTTTGGGGGCAATGCTTCGAGGAAGGCATGTACGACAAGTTACTGGCCATGAAGGAACACATTCCAACGGATATTCTGGATGATTATGTTGGATACTTCAGGGAGTATGATAATGCCGATGAAACTTTTAAATATGTGGTTGGCATGTTCATGAATGCTGATGCCCCTGTTCCTGAAGGCTGCGTCGGTTATGATATTCCTGAAACGCTGATTGCGAAAGCGTGGATTCAAGGCGAAGAAGTTGAGATTTACAACAATGCCTACTTTCTTATTACGGAAGCCTTAAAGCAGAATGGCTATGAGGCAGATTGGGAGCAATTCTATTGGTGTGAGGTATATACGGATGCTAGATTCGGCATTCCTAAATCCATAGGTGAAAAATGCTTAACGCTGGATTACTATATGCCTTGTAAAAGAGCAGCTTATCCTGTTGCAGGATCTTGACCCTTCGTTCATACTTTGGCATTTTATGATAAAAAACTCTCCTATTAAGGAGAGTTTTTCGTTTCAATTGTTGCAATCGATATCGATCCATATCAATGTTCTTCTATCGCGTTATTTATATCATAATCTAGAAGCTCAATATCAAGTTCCATCCCTAGCGCCAGCTTAGCTAATTGGCTGCCAAGGAATGGTCCTGCCGTTAATCCGGAGGAACCTAAACCATTGGCGGTTATTAATCCATCCCAGCCTGGAACAACGCCAATGACCGGAAGAAACCCTGGAGTAAAGGGGCGAAAGCCAACTCTAATTTCCTGCAGCGTACTGTCAGCGAGCCCTGGAGCTAATGTCAGCCCTTTATTTAAAATTTCCTGCATGCCTCCTGCTGTTACACGCGTGTCGTAACCTTCTATATCATTTTCGTGCGTTGCCCCAATCACGATTTTCTGTTGATCAAAAGCTAGGATGTATTGATCGGTAGGAGGCATAATCAAAGGCCAATTGCCCGTATCATACTGTTCCTCTACCTGTACATGCATAATTTGTGCTTTTTGGTAGCTTGCCATAAAATGTACGCCTAATGGTTTAAACAGAGTATTAGCCCACGCGCCAGCACATACAGCAACAATCTCTGCTGGAATAAATGTTGAATCGACGGTGACACCCGTCACACGGTTCGACTCATCATGCAATGATGCATCTCCAAAGATAAGTTTCGCACCGTTACGCAGTGCGGAACGAAGCAGCGCATCCCGCAGCGCACGTCCATCGACCCTAGCGGCGCCGCTAATATGAACGGAATGGTAGCCTTCCGCCAACAGCGGGAACCGTTCGCGAGTTTGAGCTGCATCCAGCACGGTTATTTCACCGATTTCAGGTGCTTCCTCTTTACGGGCATGAGCCCGCTCCTCCATTTTATTGATCTTTTCCAGATCATCATGAATACAGAGCGATCCTACTTGAGCATAGCCTGTTTCCGTTTCTCCTTCTTCTTCAAGCTCGTTAATGAGCAATGGATAAAATTGCGCCCCTGCCTTCGCAAGCCGGTACCAAGCTTTATTTCTACGCTGCGACAGCCAAGGACAAATAATGCCGGCAGCAGCATCCGTAGCTTGTCCTCTATCTTGACGGTCCACAATGAGCACATCCGCTCCCATTTTAGTTAAATGATAAGCAGTCGATGCACCAAGGATACCTGCTCCAACGACAATGACTTTTTTCATGATATGTTTCCTTTCTATACAACCTCTTCCCATTATATCTGACCCTGCTTGAAAGGCATAATCATTATAATATCACGAAACTTCGTCACCTTATGGCATTGAGCGTTAGAACAAAGCTGTACCAATGATTCGATTAACATTAACATTCATCTAGATGCCAATGAATAATGTGCCCGGCGTGTGTAAGTCCCCCTCCAAAGCCATACAGCATGAGGGTATCGCCATTAGTTAGCTTCCCTTCATTCAATCCAATCTGCAAGGCCAATGGAATGGAAACCGCTGAGGTATTACCCAGATACTCCGCACTTGTTAATGTCTTCTCTATAGGGAATTCTGATTTCTCACATACGGATTCAATCATTCGGAGATTAGCACTATGGGGAACAAACCAATCGAGCTCATCCATGCTTAAGCTGGCTTGCTGCAATAGCTCATTCATAGCAATAGGAATGGTACGGGTCACCCATTTATAAACCTCCCGGCCATTTTGAACGATCTTTCCGCTTGTGCTCAACGGATTGCCGAACATCGTATGCGATAATTTCGGAAGGTAGACATGCTGCCCCCCTTCTCCATTCGTTCCGATATGTGAGGCAATAAAGCTCGGTCTTTCTTCATCTCTCTCGACAAGAACAGCCGCTGCCCCGTCTCCAAAGAGGATGCAGGTCGTTCGATCCGTATAATCGGTTACTTTCGATAGCGTTTCTGCAGCTACAACCAATATTTTACGATGAAGCCCAGATGTAATGAGTCCATTGGCAAGATGCAATCCATATGTAAATCCAGCACAGGTTGCATTGAGATCTATGGCTCCTGTCTGCTGAATATGAAAATGCTGTTGAATTTGACAAGCTACACTTGGGAATGTGTAGTCGGAGGTGGTCGTTGCAACCAAAATGAAGTCTATGTCTCTAATGTCTTTATGATACTGCTCCGCTAAGTTTTCGATGGCTTTATAGGCTAAAGTAGAGGCATATTCATGGTCGCCAGCCATTCTTCTTTCCTTCATGCCGGTTCTTTGTACAATCCAAGCGTCATTTGTTTCTACCATTTGTTCTAAATCGGCATTGGTTAAGACCTGTTCCGGTACATAGGTGCCAATCGCAGTGATTCTAGCTTTTGATTGCATTCGTTATCAACCTCCTCAACAATATTAACACCAAGTAATATTACCTAATATTAATACCAGGTACTAATTGCAGTCAATGATGAATTCATTACGACAACAAAAGAATAAAAAAGCCGACACTTGAAAAGTGTCAGCTTGGTATTCGGCTTGATGAATGAAAAATTCTGAGTGCTTCCTAGTTGGAGTTATTTTTCAAGCATAGACGGTAACTCATCTAATTCATTACCTAACGCCCTTAACGTAGCCTCTCTCTCCTTCTCTGACTGATGATCATACAGGAGCTGCTCGGTAAATTCCCAGATATCTTCTAATTTTCGACGATACTGATAGAATTGAAGTGCATCTGGATGAATGGAAAAGTCCTTGTGAACAGATTGATAAACCTGAAGAAAATCCATATAGTACGGTTTATTTATTAGAGACATGAAGTCTGCCTCGACGGGAGCGAGTTTTAATCCTTCCCAGTCAATTAGGATTAAATGTTGATCGGTTTGCATGAGATTCCAATGGTGAATATCCATATGGCAAAGGGACATCTTTCGTTTTTCATTTTTTAGTGCGTTGGATAACATAGTTGTTTGTTCAATCATACGATCCAATTGCTCACTCATAGGTCGAATGATGGTCTTTATATCATCTGGAAGTGAATAAGCATGCAGATGGAGAATATCTTGCAGTGATTGTAAGAAAGCAACATCAAAGTCCTCTTGAAGCTTATCGGCATTCACAAGGTCAGATGCAGTGTACTTATGAAGCTGTGCTAGGATTTCCGACAGTTGAATCGCTTGAGCTTGTGTCAGATTCCGCTCTCCAATCGTTTCACCTTCAATAAATTCATATAGAAGATAGATTCCCTCTTCATCCTCGCATTGATAGGCTCCATCCTTTGTTACGATGGGGACTGGAATGTTGTGCCTTAATGCCGTTTGTTCCTTAAGCCATAATAATATCGCTACATAATCGTCAATATGAGCTGTCCATTTTGCTGTAGATGCCCTGCTCTTTTCGTAAACTTTAAGAAAATATCGACTATTATGATCCACCACTTTGTAAGCCAATGCTGCCCATCCGCCTTGAAGCGGTGAAAGCTCTATACAGTGAATCTCA
This sequence comes from Paenibacillus sp. 1001270B_150601_E10, assembly GCF_015558675.1. Classification (GTDB taxonomy): domain Bacteria; phylum Bacillota; class Bacilli; order Paenibacillales; family Paenibacillaceae; genus Paenibacillus_B. Next base: position 204,577 of record NZ_JADMOL010000006.1, read on the forward strand.
TAAAAGGTTCGTAAAATGGTTTGCAGCCTTTGCATTGCACGGTACTCCTTTATACACGTTAATAAATATCTGCTGTTCTCATAAGGACTTTATCACTGCAGGAAGAATTTCATCCTTAATAAGGCTCCATCGATCTTTCGGGTGGAACATGAATGCTGAAGCGCTAGCAATCACGAGGTCTTTATTAGGTATACAGCATATGATATTGCCGCCGTCTCCAATTGCGGAATAGATCAACTCATTATGTTCCTCTCGAAGCCACCACATGTAACCATACTGATTAGCATTCATTGCAGTCGATTCTTGGATCCATGCTTGTGGAATGACTTTCTGCTCGTTCCATCTGCCATTCCGAATATACAATAAACCGAAACGTGCCATATCTCTAGGCGATAACGTCAGTCCAAAGCCACCTGTGGAGTAATTATAGGGATCGTGAACCCAGCCTCTCACCCTGCCTCCGAATAAATCATCGAATTCATAGGAAGTCATCTCTGGATCAGGGATTATATTCATCCCTATGCGTTGACATAATCGTTCATTTGCAAATGCTCGTGCACTTTGGCCTGTTGTTCGCGTAAGGATGGCAGAGAGGAGATGAGAGCCAGCAGTGGAATACTTGAAAGCTCCAATTGGTCCGTTATCCCCCAATACATCAAGTGCATACCTCACCCAATCCTTTTGCATGCACATGATGTCAAGAGGCTCGTTCCAATCCTCGAACGCATAGGGAGCCGTCATCGTAAGCAGGTGGCGAATCGTTATCTCTTGTTTTAATCCATTAGAATCATCCCATTCATATTCAGGGAACAAATGAATCACCTTCTGCTCAACGCCCTTAATATAACCTTCTTCAATTGCAATGCCAATAAGAGCAGATAAGAAACTCTTTGTAACGGATGCCACATGGTGCCGATCATCCTTGGAATACCCATTGAAATACTGTTCATACACAATACTGCCCTTTCTAACAATAACGATACCATTCGTATTGCTGTAATCGGTCTCTATCTTAGCAGTTAAGGCTTCCAGCCGTTTAGCATCCATTCCTGCATCCGAAGGGGCAATTCGTTCCCATTCTGTGATCACATGTTTGCCTTGCACCATATTCATGTCCTCCTCTTGTAAAGTGTAATGAATACTTACAAAGTGAAATTCGTTCAAGTTGAGTCCCATTATACGCTCGAAGCTGTCGATATCTTTCTCACGGGAAAATACACCTCTGTAATCATAACTGCTGGAGTAGAGGTTTGATGAGGATCGGTGACATACACCTCATAAGGGTAATTCATCAGTTCATAGCCTTCCTGTTCGATCCATTCCCGAAGTGTGGCATATACAGAGGTGAGCTCTGCGTAATTCCCTTTTAGGACGGACTTCGCACATAATCCGCCTGCGAAGACTCTCGTTCCCCTGACAGCTTCCTGGATCGGGATTGCAAATTCTGTATCGTTGCCGGCAGGATTGTACTCTGGGCTGTGATAGATGGCCATTGGAGTACCAAGGATGGTTAATTGTTCGGTCGCAATCTTCTCATACAGCATCTGAAAATACATGCCGTATCCGGCTGCATAATCGCTGCTGCTCATCATCTGGCGAGTATATAGGATATTTCTTGATGATGCTTCCACGAGTTCAACCTCAATTTGATCAAGGTATGACATCAGGGAGAAGCCCTCCTCCATGTTTCGAATATCGCTGTTCATCTGATGAAGTGTTGCCTCAAGAGCTGCCAGCTGTTGCTCGATGTGTTTCTTTTTTCGAATAAGCGCGCAATGCAGCTTTTCCTCTGATTGGTCCTCATTCCACTCTAGCAGGCTTTTAATCTCGTCCAGTGAAAAAGAATACTTTTTTAAGCGGTTAATATATAGCAGTTTCTTCAACTGGCCGATGGAATAGTATCGGTAACCGTTATGCGGATTTGTCTCATCAGGTCTAATCAATCCGATCTCGTCATAATAGCGAAGTGTTTTGGTAGAAACGCCGCATATCTTTGAAAATTCACCAATAGATAGCATCAGCTTCCTCCATTCCTCTTATTAGCATTTAAACAAATATGCGTGTTGTCATGAGCATGGCTCCATTTCACTATACGCATTCCCCTTAGGGGAAAGTCAACGCTTTATCATGCACACCTTCATTCAACGGTTCGATTTATGATGTTGAGTAAACAAGAACGCTAAAGGGAACTCGCTAGAGTTCCCTTTTGTTGTGCTTCATATAAACCAGAGCATTAACGCCGCTCTGCTTACTGTTTTTTTGTTTGACGCGCATAAACTCCGTATATCCCATTTTTTCATACAGCTTCACGGCATTTGTATTGGTATCGGCAACTTCCAAGGCATATTCACGATAAGAAGTATGATCAAATATGTATTTCATCATAGCTGCTGCTACCCCTTGTCCCCTATTCTTTATGGAGACGGCAACAAATTCAACCATACCCATTCCGGCTGCAATCTCAAAAGGGTACGCTTTTTTCTCGAATTGTTGCTTTAAGACGAGGTACGCAATAGTTCCACGCAAGAACCCTAAGGAATTGATAAATTCCTTCCTTTCAAGATATACAGAAGATACTTTTCCATCTGTACAAGCCGTAATTCCGGCAATTTCGTTATCAATCAATGCGACATAGAACACTTCAAGATTAAACATATGGCTGAAGGCTTTCGTTAGCTTCGCTTTATCTTTCGAAAAAAAGGTTAGCCATTGATAAAATCCATCGACGAATATTGCACTGATTTCCATCTTCGTGTCATGCTCGAGCTCGCTCGCACGAATTATTTTCATCTTAACTTCTCCTTTAAATCGATTATGCTATCCTTCTATGCATCTATCCGTTCAATCATGCTCATGATCGAAGTGAATATCACTTTCTCCAACATATACGGCTGTTAAGAGGAGAAGTGTCAGTTTCCTACACATGCCAATAAAAAAAGACTGCCTAACTAGGGCAGTCTTTTTACTTGGCTATTTGCGAGCAGAGAGAATAAACTTCTCCAACGCTTCTGTATTGGTCATATTCTGGTTGCAAACATGATTCTCCAGACAAATATATTGTCCAACAGATGAATAATGATCTGGCGAAGTGCTTCCAATCTTCGTCATGACAGAGAAAAAGGCAAGCTCCTGCTGCCGATTGCAAAAGAGACAGTAGCCTTTTTTATTGGTTGGTGTGATTCGTCCTTCAAGACCAACAAATTGTCCTTCAAATGGATAAATCAAAAATAATCTATTAGAAGCAATATCGATCCAGCTCAGATACGTGATATAGCGAAAGTCCAACGTTTTCAGATCAGGTGCTTTCAATTTCTTAGTCTTTGGAAACAGCTTCTGAATCTGCTTCGGCGTGATCGGTGGATATGGTTCGAGATAAGGCTCAAGCGAAGCTGCATATCTTTCGAAGTCATATGCCGTTGCAAGCGTAGAAATCGGTTCCAGCAGCCGCTCTTGATACTCTGTTAGATCATCAAATGCTTCCATAATTGAAATTGCAGCACGATACCTCACGGTATCCAAGACACGCTGATCGGACACGGTTCGCAGTGCATGTAGAACTTGATTCGATTGCTTTTTAATAAAGTTATATTGATGGTTTCTAATAAATGGTGTTGTCATTGCTATTCAGCCCCTTATTATTCATGGATGATCATAAGGTGCAAAGCCCACTATTAGAAACGATAAATGGTAGTTTGGGCGATCAAGATTAATCTGTCGCACCCCACGCAAAGTATCGCCCTAAGATTAGGCTTTGCATGAGGAATTCCTAGCTAATGAGCAAATGGATGTTGCCAACAAAAACACCCCCCTATGCATTTCATGCGAGAAGTATAGCAGGAATTGACATGCGGTGCAATTAGATTCGGCGTCTTCTATGGCTTCCTAAAGACAAATTAAACAGGTGCAAAAATATCCATAGAAAAATTTGAACCCTTCCACAAATAATGAAATATACGATGAATACAAGTTGTTTTTGAACAAAGCGCTAATGATTTGGAGGCAGACATGATGAAAAGAAAACCTAAAATAGCTCTGATCCTATTGCTTTCTATCCTACTGCTCTTGTCAGGATGTGGAACAGCAAATAAGAATCAACCTGGACCTGAAGCCGGAGCGAATAATACGGCTGAAGAAAATAAAGAGAAGGAAGATGCTACATCGAGTGCATCTGTTGCGAATTATACACCGCTTGAGCAGTTGAAAGACAGCTATGATATTGTGATCGTCGGTGCTGGTGGTGCAGGCATGACGGCTGCACTTGAAGCCAAGGCAGCAGGAATGAATCCTGTCATTCTCGAGAAAATGCAGGTTGCAGGCGGCAATACCAGCAAATCCTCATCTGGGATGAACGCATCGGAGACAAAATTCCAAAAGGAGCAAGGCATTTCAGATAGCAACGATTTGTTCTATGAGGAGACTTTAAAGGGTGGTCACGACACCAATGACAAAGAGCTGCTGCGCTATTTCGTTGATCACTCTGCTGATGCCATTGATTGGCTCGATACGAATGGTATTAAGCTGAATAATATTACCATTACTGGTGGTATGAGCGAGAAACGTACACATCGACCTGAAGATGGTTCGGCTGTTGGTAAATATCTCGTGTCGGGACTCCTTAAGAAAGTTCAGGAGCAAGCCATTCCGATCTTCGTCAATGCCAATGTACAAGGAATAACCCATCAGGATGGAAAAGCAACAGGCGTTAAGGTCCTGTTCACTGAGAAAAATGAAGAAAAATCAATTGCTGCAAAGTCTGTCGTAATCACTGCAGGTGGATTCGGGGCAAACATGGAGATGATCACCAAAGTACGTCCCGATCTGGAGGGTTATGTCACAACGAACCAGGAAGGAAGCACTGGTGACGGTATTAAGATGATCGAGCAAATGGGCGGTACTACGGTAGATATGGATCAAATTCAGGTTCATCCGACGGTACAGCAGGAAAACTCTTACCTTGTTGGAGAAGCGGTACGTGGAGAAGGAGCTATTCTTGTCTCAAACGAAGGAAAGCGATTCGTTAATGAGATGGCTGCTCGCGATGCGGTAACCGCAGCGATTAACAAACTGCCAGAGAAAAGTGCGACGCTCATCTTCGATTCGGGTGTTCGAGCACGTGCCAAGGCAGTGGAGCACTATGTGAAAATGGGCTTTGTCAAGCAAGCGGATAACATCAAGGACCTAGCGGAGCAAGTCAACGTACCAGCTGATCAATTGCAAAAGACACTCGATGGTTGGAATGCAGCAGTTAAAAATAAAAAGGATCCTGAATTCGGCCGCAAAACAGGAATGGAGCATGATTTGTCAGCAGCCCCATTCTATGCTATTAAGATCGGTCCAGGGATCCATTATACAATGGGCGGCGTTAAGATTAACACCAATACAGAAGTGCTCGACCAAAATGGCAAGCCGATCCAAGGTCTCTTTGCAGCAGGTGAGGTCACTGGCGGACTGCATGGCGAGAATCGTATCGGTGGCAACTCTGTTGCAGAGATCATCATTTTTGGTCGTCAAGCAGGTATTAAATCTGCAGAATACGCCAAGTCGGCCAAATAAACGAAAAAAAACTTATAACCTTTTCCCAGTTAGAAAATATAAAAGCGTCCCCTAAAGTTAGGGGACGCTTTATGAACATGATAAACGATTATTTCTCCATCACGGCAAAGTAGTTGTTTTCATCGTCGGCAAAGTTGAACACTCGGCCGTTAGGCATCGAGACCATTTCACCTACGGTAATGCCTTTATCCTGATAATCCTGATACAGCTTGTCAAGATCATGGGTGAGAAACATGATGGATGGCGTACCTAAGTTAAGCTCAGGCTCCATCTGAGCAATAAGCTGCTTGTTGTGGAGTACGAATGATGTTTGCGCTTCTTCATTCGGAGCAATTTCAATCCATTTGAAGCCTTGGCCATTGTCTTCTTCTGATACGACAACAAAGCCTAATTTTTCCGTCCAGAATCGTAATGCTTGGTCTTGATCATTGACATACAGCATAACTTGGCCAATTTGATTGATCATGGTTACACTCCCTATCATTCAGTTAACAGCTCTGGATTGACATATTTCACTGTTTCTTTTGGAAGAAAGAACTTGCATGTCTGTCCATCCAGAAAATGTATTCCAATTGTACGATTTCTCACAATTGTTTGCAAATATATTTTCATTGAAACGAAGCGTACATCATTCTTATGCGTTCGATCTAACCAGCCAATTGGGAGGAATAGATTCCAGCGCATCAGGCTTATGATAGCGTTTCCCGATTTCTTTAAATCGGTTGATTACATTTTCATCTAACAGCCCCTTCTGATTGGGTGCCCCATTTAACAAAAAGGTAACCTGATGACGGTTCGCATCATGGATTTTATCCAATACCCAATCAACACTCTTCGGCTCCATATCTGGATCCGTCACTCTCCAGAACCATGTATTCGTTAAAATATTGCAGCTCGCTCCTGGTCCAGCAAACGAATCCTCTATTTCTTGGCCTGCTGCATTTTCGTAAAAAACAATATCCGTGTGCTCCAAATTCGACTCACAGCTAATATTCATAAGCAGGCATTGTGGCTGAAGCTGCTTTACCAGCGCATCTATTTCTTCAAAAGGAAGATCTTCATAGTTTGGGCCTCCCCAGTGCGCGTTCCAACCGTCAATAATGAGAAACGGGATATCGCCATATTGAGTAAGCAGCTCCTTGAGCTGATTTTTAACAAATAGCTTGTCATCTACAGTGCATTTTTTTCGGCCTATTTTGTGATGTAGATCCAACATAGAGAAGTATAATCCAGCTTCTAGCCCTTCAGCTCGAAACGCCTGAAGATATTCCTTAACGACATCCCGTGTTGAAGTTGCATTCTTAATACAATGATCCGTGAATTGGCTCGGCCACAAGCTAAAGCCTTCATGATGTTTAGCAGTCAGAGCAGCGAATTGCATTCCTGCATGCTTGGCAGCTCGAGCCCACTGGGAACAATCGAGTTGCTCAGGATTCCAGTCTTTTGGATCGAACATATATTGTCTTGGCTCGTCATGATTCTCGTGTGCGTACTCCCAATCCTGAATGTCCGTATCAGCAAATTGAAATGTTGCGCTGTTAAAATGAATAAACATCCCTAATCTTTGATTAACAAACCAGAGTTGACGATTGATCAATGCTTGTTGATTCATGATAGTCCCTCCTTCTATTGTTCAGGCAAGGTCGTTACAGAACGTACAATATCTACTATGTTAATGCATATTAATGCCTTATACAGCTGACAATAGCGACCTTATATAGTACAATCTCTACATGATGTGTTGAAGGAGATCTTATGCTTGTTCTAGAATTTATGGTACCGCCTTTTCCTTTGCTCAGCGCAATTGGTCACACGCAATGGCAATCAGGAATTGTGCATTATGAACGTCGATTCACTGTCTACGATATGATTATTTGCACGCAAGGTACCTTGCACATGGAGGAAGATGGTGTAAGGTACGACCTTAAGGAAGGAATGGTTCTGGTTCTTGAGCAAGGGAAGCTCCATCGCGGCTATCGACCATCCGAGTCGGAAACGGAAGTATATTGGATCCATTTTCAATACCCATCGTCTTCTCAACCCAAGCTAGTGGATAAAAGCAGCTGGCAGCAGCCATTGCTAGAACATACGGATCAAGATATTGATCCTCATCCAGGCATGATTGATATTCCCAAATTTGCTCCTGTAGATCTGCGTGCAGTCGTTCCGCTGCTATCAGAAATGCTGAAGCTGTACAGTATGCTAACCCCCGCTCGATCCTATGAGCTTCAGGTGAGATTTGGTCAGCTACTGCTTGAGCTGCAACACACGATGAGGCAGAAGAGCCCACAAGCAAGATCATATTTACTTGGGGAGGAGGTAGCTTCATATCTGGAGGAGCATCTAGAGGTTCCCTTCGATTCGAAGCAAATGGAGAAAGAGATGAATTATCATTTTGATTATTTGGCTCGATGTTTGAAGCAATATACCGGCATGAGTCCTTTGCAATACAGGCATCATATGCAGGTTAATCGCGCGAAGCAGCTGCTCACTCATACCGATTGGCCTTTGATCAAAATTGGAGAACATTGTGGTTTCCAGGATAATAATTATTTTTCTCGCTTATTCAAGCGTCAAACCTCGTTTACACCAGGAGAATATCGGAGGCAGTATCAAGTGTTTCGTGTGAAATGAGATTGTTTTTTATGAACTTATCAGGTCTAAAACAAAATAACCGTTTATATCACGGTTATTTTCGCTTATTCCGTTCATATAAAACAACGAGATCTAGGCTTCATTCTTACACCGTTGTTCATTTCTTAACGATTGCAATGGTCATCCCATCCCCAATCGGAATAAGGAGGGATTCGAGTTGAGGATGATGAGCCATCGTTTCATTGAATTTCCTCATTGTATCTGTATGACGTTTAGGTTGAGCCTCAGAATCCGCAACACTGCCTCCTGCAAGGACATTATCTGCAACGATAAGCGCACCCGGTTCTGCCAATACAAGGCAAGCGTTTAAGTAGTTCTCGTAATTTTCTTTGTCTGCATCAATAAAGAAGAACTCAAATCTTTGTTGCTCCTCGGCAAGCTTCTCAAGACTTTGCAGGGCAGCTCCCGTCATGTAAGTCACTTGATCGCTGAAGCCTGCTATGGATAGATTGCGATAGGCAAGTTGGGCATATCTGTCCTCCAACTCCAAAGAAGTCAATTGACCTTCCTTTCCGAATCCTCTTGCAAGACAAATCCCGCTATAGCCGCCAAGTGCTCCGATCTCCAGCACTTTTTTAGCTCCTGAAATGGATACCAGCATCGTTAACAGCTTTCCAGAGGAACGAGACACGGATATGGAGGGCATCTCATGGGCACGAATCGATGCAAGAACCTCTTCTAGAAGCTTATCTTCGAGATGAAATGTAGAATCCATGTAGTGATTAATGAGCTTCATCTGATTCATTTCCTTTCTTGATTTCTGCTAATTCTATACGTTCTGAGTCGGCCGTCTCGCTTTGTGGAAACGCACCGCTGCGAGCCTCTACTTGTTCGCTTTCGTTAATCTCGAATAACTGGACAAACTCGTTGATCACCATATCAATGGCTTTTAATTCACCGACTAAGATGGAATGAATGGATTGAAACTCAGGCTGCTCAAGCTGTTGTTTAATTGTAGTACGCTTCAAATTCATCATCTCTAGAAAAGCAATCGCTCTGCCTCTGCGGAACGTCTTAGGTCCATGGTGCTCAGAGCGTCCTCTTCCTCCATGCCGTTCACCGCGATGATGTCCTTCTCTCTTCATATCTTTGAATTTGTCGCTTCTCATTAGCAATTCCCCCTCTTGTATACAAATGTATACATCGTTCCTGTTGTTGATTGTATACGTTTGTATACATATGGTCAAGCGTTTTATTTTATCTTGATTAATGAAGTCTGATCTCAAGGCACCGACACCATTGGAAAATAAAAAAGGTATGGAATTTAATCCAATACCTTTAATGTGTTTATCATGTCTATTTTGGTTTTTGCTAGCTGAACATTGTCTTTAGGCTGTGCTTCTGGATCTTCTTCATAGAATTCAGCAAAGTTTTGGCCTTCATACCTTGGGATGATGTGCATATGAAAGTGCGTCAGGTCATCGAATGCCCCTCCATTTTGACATATCGTTATTCCATCTGGCTTGTACAGCTTTTTTATTGCTTTTGTAATCAGCTTGGACGCTTTCATTAACGAATCTGTAGTTTCATTGCAAAGATCATCCACGTATCTTGCATGATTTTTAGGCAAAATCAGAACATGTCCTTCATTATAGGGGTTATGGTCTAAGAAGCAGCATACATGATTGTCTTCCCATACGACATGCACGCTTAATTTTTGATTTGCTAAGCTACAACCTAAACACTCCATCTCATCGCCTCCTATTGATGTAACGACTCTTCACAAGTAAAAATATTCGCCAAGCCTATGAGCGTATCTACCAGCTTGGCGTTATCTTTAAGACCATTATTAAGCTTTTATCTGGTCATTGAAAATACAGCAGCTGACGTCAAATATATTGCTGTTTGTCAGACTGTATTTCGCTATCTCACACCCGCTTCTTATACGCTCTCATCGCATACATATATGCCACTAACATGATTCCAATACACCATGCAAGAGCAGCCCATATATCATTGCCCACCGATTGGCCTGACAGCAGCGCACGGATCGCCTCCACGATCGAGGTTACTGGCTGGTTTTCTGCAAAGGCGCGAACGACAGTCGGCATCGACTCGGTCGGCACAAACGCCGAGCTGATAAACGGCAGGAAGATAATTGGGTAGGAAAAGGCGCTTGCGCCATCCACTGTTTTGGCGGAGAGTCCGGCGATCGCCGCTACCCAAGTCAATGCCAGCGTAAACAGCATGAGTATACCTGCTACCGCAAGCCATGGCAGAATTCCCGCCGATGAACGAAAGCCCATAACAAGCGCTGCGAGAATGATGACGACGACCGATATGGCGTTGGATACCAGCGAGGTCAGCACATGCCCCCACAGCACAGAAGAGCGTGAAATCGGCATGGTGTGAAACCGCTCCAATATGCCCCGCTGCACATCGGTAAACAGGCGGTAAGCCGTATAAGAAACACCGCTAGCAATCGCAATAAGAAGTATGCCAGGCAATAGATAATTCACATAGTTATCCGTTCCAGTTTGAATGGCACCGCCCAACACATAGACGAACAGCAGCATCATCGCGATCGGCATGATGGTAACCGTGACTATGGTGTCCATACTGCGGGTAATATGGCGCATGGAGCGCCCGAGCATTACACTCATATCGCTAAAAAAGTGTTTCTTTACCGCCTCCATCTAAATGGCCTCCTTCTTGCCGACGATTGCGAGGAATATTTCCTCTAACGACGGTTGTTTTTCAACATACTCCATCTTCGCTTGCGGGAACAGCTTTTTCAACTCTTTAAGCGTGCCGTTAGCGATAATCCTGCCTTCGTGTAGAATGGCAATTCGGTCGGCAAGCTGCTCAGCCTCCTCCAAATACTGCGTGGTAAGAAATATCGTCGTACCACCAGCGGCAAGTTCCTGGACAATCTTCCAAACCTCAATACGCGACTCGGGATCAAGCCCAGTAGTCGGCTCGTCGAGGAAAATAATATGCGGATTCCCCACAAGGCTCAAGGCGATGTCGAGCCTGCGGCGCATACCACCCGAATACGTAGACGCCTTCCGGTCGGCGGCTTCCGTCAGGCCGAAGCGTTTAAGCATGTTATCGGCAACCTGACGCGGGTTTTCGAGGTATCGCAGTTTGGCAATCATGATCAGATTTTCTCGTCCTGTCAATATTTCGTCCACGGCGGCAAATTGTCCGGTAAGACTGATTGCCTGTCGCACATGGTCGGGCTTGGTTGAAACGTCGAATCCATTTACGGTAACGGTTCCGTGGTCTGGTCTTAGCAGTGTAGTGAGGATTCTGACAATCGTTGTCTTGCCTGCTCCGTTGGAGCCGAGCAGGGCAAATATACTACCCTTTTCCACCTCGAAATCAACTCCCTTTAGGACTTCATGCTGCTTGTAAGACTTTTGAAGACCTATGACTTTAATGGAGTTATTTTGCATATATCCCCCTCCTTATCGAACTATAACCTTAGACAAATCGGCTCCCATGCCTTTAAGCCCAGCATAAGTCAGCTTATCCATGACTGCGTCGTCAAAGCAGATGGTTTTGATGGTACGGTAATACTTATTGGTCAGCGAAAAAAACGCCTGGAACGACACATTCTTAAGTGTAGCACCTCTAAACGAAACTTCGTTTAATGCTGATTTGTCAAACTTAACGCCGTTAAAGGTTTGCCCGTCAAGACGAAGCCCGCTTAGGTCGGAATATTTGAATACTACGCCGTCAAAGATACAGCCTTCAAAGATTGTTTTTCTAAGGTCGATCTTGGTTAGCGTGACGTCGGTCAGTTTTACGTCTGTAAATTTCGCTCCTTCTAGCCCCGTAATGTTGAAGTTGGTGCGTACAAGGATCGATTTATTGAAGCTCGCATCCGAAAGGTCTAGAGTGGACAGGGTGCAGTCAGTCAGATTCGCGCCGTCAAACTTGGCTTCACGTATGTCGCTGCTCTTAAACGAACTGCCAGTCAAGTCTGCGCCCGTAAAGTCGGAAGCGCGTAGCGCACTTGAGGTGAAGTTTCCTTTATGCGCAATAACGCCCGCAAAGTCGCTCTGCGTTAGGTTGCTCGCGCCAAAGTTTATCAGCACCTGCCGCTCCAGAGAACGAGAGAGGTTAGCAACCTCCAGTATCGTTTCCTCGATGTCGCCAATGCTCTCAATGGTCAACTGAAATGCTTGTTCATCATCCTTGCCTTCGGCTTTGAGCTCACGGAACCGCTCCTGCAAATCAGTGAGCAGATCCGTCTTTAATTCTGTGACGCTTTTTACCCCATCGTATGGTGCGAAAACACCGTTCAAATAGTTGTTCAATTTCTCATTCATAGCATCAAACCTCCCTATAATAAGTTTTCAAGCACTCGCTTTGCGTACTCCCAATTGCTTTTGTTCCTGTCGTAAGAAGCTTTGCCTTTTTCGGTAATCTTAAAATATTTTCGTCGTCCACCCTGAGATTCGTCGCCCCAATACCACTCGATATCACCTTCTGCCTCAAGCCGCCGGACGCTGGAATACATTGTGGCTTCCTTCAATTCATATTCACCGCCCGAGCGCTCAGCAATCAGCTTAACAATTTCATAACCGTAGCGGTCAGCTTCGGATAAGAGTCGTAAAATCATCGTGTCGGTATGGCCGCGCAGCAGGTCGGATGTAATTTTGTTCTCGCTCATATCATCACCCCGCAATTGTATAGTACGACATAGTACTATGGCTGTCAAAGTAATACTTTCGTTATAATACCTCGTTCGATAAATATATTATTCGTATTCGTAAGGTCATCTATTATCAAGACCCATAACTTGAGACCGTTTTCTTCCACTCCATTTAATCAAAAACGATAAAAAAGACCAGCCTTCCTAGAAGAAAGCTGGCCTCATAGATTGATTTCCCTTTTATACAAAAAAGCCACAAGTTAGTATGACCTTAGATCAAAATGATAAGGAACCGGCCGCTAAATTTCCTTGATAGAATACAGCCGCTCTAGGACTGCGTCTTGCTACCGCTTCAGCTGCACAGCTTGCTTCGACAAGAACCATGCTTGCTTCTGCTCCAACATACGGCCACACTTGCTCGCCTTCAGCATTTAAAGGTGTCACTCCGCCTGTAATCACACCAAGTGTTTGCGATAACTGGTATTCCTGACTGCGTCCATATAGTTCCGCATAGCGCTGTGCCTTTTCCAAATTGTCGCCCATTCCAAAAGGAGACCAGTGATCAATGATGCTGTCATTGCCAAGACCGACATGAACCCCCATCTGCCGAAGGGTTGGCAGCGGCATATGCAGTCTGCCGATTGGAACCGTGGAAGCAATATCAATTTGCATAGCAGCATATTGGCTGGCTAGTTCCTTAACCTCCTGGAAGTCAGACGCAGCGAAAGCGAAGGCATGGCTAACGGTAACTCTGCCATTCCAGCCAGCATCCTCCGTTAACTTTGCAAGCAAGGATAGTGTCTCAATGCCTGATGGACCTGACTCATGAACGTGGATATCGATATTCGCATTTTCCTCTACCGCAATTTCCATTAAGGCATTCAGCGATCTTTCACGATCCCCATCCACTACTGCTGGATCCACGGAACCAATATGAGTAGCTCCGTTACGGACAGCCTCTCTTACCAATTGCTCGGACTTAGAGCGAAGCAGCCCATGCTGGGTAAAGGCAACGAGCTCTGCGTCAATTTTATGGTGATACTGTTCCAACGCGCGCTTCACGGCTTCCAAACCTTTAAGTCCACTGACAGGATCAATATTCACGTGCCCTCTTACATACGTTGAGCCATGACCAATGATGAGATCAAGCAGCTTGGAAGCCCGTTCCTCTGCAACAGGGAACAATTCCGGCAGCAATCTCTCCTCTTGCTCAATCCGCTCAAAAATAGACGCGGTTGGACGTACAGCTTGCCACGGCCCGCCATAATAGGTTTTGTCCAAGTGCAGATGAGACTCTCGGAAAGATGGCAACAGCAGTCTTTGTTTCACGTCATGCTTAGGGAGCTCGTCCTGGATCTGATCATGTGCGGGCACAATCTCTGCAAGCTTTCCTCCATCAATGCGGATATGTACCAATCTTGTACGCGTGCCGATAACTTGATCCTGCTCTCGCTCGTATCCGCTTTCCAATCTAACGTTTGTTAACCAATAGGCTGATGTCATTCTAATCATCCTCTTCCCCATTATGTTTGTTCAGTAGCATGATATAACGTTTATACCAATGCTGTTATCGGTCACGTTCTGCTTGCTCCAATAATGCTGCAATCTGATCGAATCCCATCTTCTTTGCATGCATAATGGGCGTTATCCCATCTTTATCGCTTATATTCGGATCTGCTCCATATGCAAGCAGGAGCTTAACAATCGCCTGATGCTTTACTCCTCCGTTTCCGAGAATAACAGCCTCCATCAGTGCAGTCCAATGCAGGTTATTAATATGATTGACATCGATACCGGAGTGCGCAAGCAATTCCTGTACAACTTCAACATGTCCGCGTTCTGCGGCAGGAATAAGCGCGCTTCCTCCATATCGGTTTGTTAAAGTGGGGTCCGCACCCGCTTCTATCGCAAGCTTTACAATATCCAGAAGGCCTTCTGCTCCTGCATATAGGAGAACATTATTCAGATTGTGATCGCGAATATTAATGTCCGCACCTTTCTGAATCAGTACCTTAACCATGTCAACCTGATGGTGATAAGTTGCAGTCATAACGGCTGTTCGTCCATACCCGTCCGTTGCGTTGATGTTTGCGCCATCCTCCAGCAACGATAGAACTTTATCCTTATCTCCTTGCCCAGCTGAGATGATTAATTGATCGTTCATCTTCTCCACCTTCCTCTCCCTCGTCCCAAGTCTTATCAATGAGCTCCTTAAAGAGCTAGAAGCAGATTGACAAGTTGTCAACAATCGTACATCAAGAATTCGGAGTGCTCGTGTTTTGGATCATACTCATTTGTCGTCCTATAAAAATATGCTACCATGAAGTATAGCTAACGAAAAATATATAAATCATTCGTTTTACTAAGGTTTTTCATATAGTAAGGAGCGATATCGACGATGGACATGAGACAGCTGCGTTATTTTATTACAATTGTCGAGGAAGGAAATATTTCAGCTGCTGCCAAGAAGCTTCATCTCTCTCAACCCCCATTAAGTCAGCAGTTAAAAGCGATGGAGCTGGAGCTTGGAGCAAGGTTGGTGGAGCGCAGCGGAAAGCGTTTGGAGGTAACGGAAGCTGGGAGAACGCTATATCAGTATGCACTGCAAATGTTGCAGCTGATGGAAGAAGCCAAACTGGAAGTTCAGGAAGTGGGCAACGGGACTAACGGCCGATTAACGCTTGGCGTCAATACGTTCTCCGTTACCGAACTGCCTGACCTGCTTCAACGATTCAAAGCGCAATACCCCAAAGTCACGTATCATATCCAGCAAAATGAGTCGTCGCATCTATGCAAGTTAGTGCGAGATCGTGTCGTGGAGTTGGCAGTCATCCGTATGCCGCTCGATTTAGAGGATTTTTCAGTACTGCACCTTTATAATGAACCTTTCTATTTCATTACATCCAGTCAAGAGGATCTATACACAGAAGAAGTGTCTCTTTCTGACATTCAAAGCTGTCCTCTGCTACTGCCAAGCACGCAAGGATTAGGGGTACATTATTTAATTCTGGAGGCGTTCTCCAAATGCCATCTAGAGCCGAACATCATTGGTGAATGCTCAGATATTTCGCTGCTTATGGACTTTGTCACATCCGGGTTCTGTGCATCGATTGTCCCAGAGACACTGCTAAAAAGGCATGAAGGCTATGCGATCCAAGCGCATCTTATTACCAGTCCAACAGAGATGTCAGCGCCGGTTGGTCTTATCTGGCTCAAGCATCATCGTTTATCCAGCACGGCTCAGAACTTTATTCAGATGTTTGAACAGGAAGTTCTTCACTCGTAAGTGCAACTTAAAAAGGATTGATTTAACATCAGATTTATCGAAAAAATCCCCTTTGAAGTCAACCGCATATCATCTGAGAATGATTATGCCATTAACTCAAAGGGGATATTTATTGATCTAATGAATACTTAGCACGTCTTCTGCACTTCTTTTTCTAACAGATTCTCCTTCAATCAGTGATACGTAGATTCGTTCATTCTCTACTTTATCGCCAGCTACAATCTTAAGCAGCTGCTCGGCTGCTAATGCGCCCCACTTGCGCTTCGAATAATCAATCGTTGCCAACCGAGGCTGCATATAGCGTGCCAGCTCGATATTGTCAAAACCGATCAGATGAACGTGCTTCCCGATTTGAAGCTCCGTATCCGATAAGCGATCGCATAAGCCAATCGCCATCTCGTCATTTAAGCAGAATACGCCGACTGGCTCGGAGTACTCCTGAAGGATTTGCTCTGCAGCCCGCTCTCCTCCGCTTTTCATGAAATCACCAGCGATCTCAATCCATTCAATATGCTCGTTCCGATCTGCAACGAGCTTTACTGCTTTCATGCGCTGTATGGAATCAAAAGAACCAGACGGGCCTGTTACGATATATATCTTTTTATGTCTCTTATCAACCAAATATTCCGTAGCGAGCGTCGCACCAGCTTTGTTGTCCAGCAGCACTTGATTGATGTTTGGATGCTTCAGTTCCCGGTCCAGCACGACAATCTTGCTGTTACGGTCTGCATATCGGATGAGCTCCTCGCTTGTAAAGGTTTGATCGAGGATGACTGCACCGTCGATCATCCGCTCAGGAAGCATTCGATGAGACTGCTTGCCGCTGCATACGATAAGATCATAACCTTGTGCATTGCATACTTCCTTCATCCCGCCAAGAAGCTCTCCATAAACATCGCCTTTAAAGTCTGTCAAAAAAGCGCCGATAATTTTAGACTCTCTCTTTTTTAATGATCGTGCAGCCGCATTAGGAACGTAGTTTAGTTCCTTGGCTACCGCTAATATTTTTGAGCTGGTCTCATCGGTGACTTTGTCGCTTCCATTAAGCGCATAGGAAACGGTCGATATCGAAACCCCTGCTTTTTTCGCAATGTCCTTAATACTTACCACTCTCTCACCCCTCCGTTTATTAATCTATCATCTATCTTCCATTCACGTAGGGTAATGCGATAAGACTGATCCTAAGCGGGATCAGGCTCACATGTAAATGTCGACGATATTATGCTCTAGGCTCATTTCACGCTCAAGGTCTGCTTTTGAGATTCGTACGCCGCCCTTGCGATATGAGTTCGAGATGAAGGAGAGATCCGTTTCTTTTCCATTAACCATAATACGTTGAATGCTTCCTTCTGCGATATGGTAGACAAACGTAACCTTTTTCTCAGCGACACGATAGTCAAAACGCATGCCGCTGATTCGAGCAGGAAGCACGGGATCCAAGATGAGGTCTCCTTGAGATAGTCGGATACCGAGTACATTGGAGATCAACTGGTTCATATAGATTCCCGGACCGCTAGAATAAATTCTCCAACCGCCTTTGACTTGAACCTCGCCATTTCGAAGTGCATCCATATGCTCCTGCGCTTCATAGCGTGTATTGAACTTGCCGTCGGAGCTGCTGAAGTAAGCATTGCTTTGACGATAGGCTGCATTAGGAACGACTTCATTAATTCCGACAGGATTAATGATCTCTAGTCCATTCCATGCATCTTCCGCTTGGCCGAGCTTCGCCATTGCTTCAACATAACGAATGTGAGCATGCACATACTGAAGACCTACCTCACGTCCAAAGTTAGCAGCCTGCTCGGCACGCTTAAAGTAAGTGCTTACCCCGCCAGCATACTGAGCCGGACGATTCATAAGACGCACGCCATCTGGGAAGAACAGCTCTTTTTTAATCAGATTATAATGGAACTTGGCCTGCTCCTGATCAAGCAGCTCAGCAATAATACTGCGTGTCATGGGAAGCAAACGGTACTGTATGCCTGTCTCGCTATCCGATGGATGCAGCATAAGCTTCGGCTTCTTCGGATCTTCCAGGTATAGGAAGCCCGGAATAACATCCGCTTGAAGCATATATGCGTTGAAATCTTTAGCAATATTGGACGACAAGTTGTGCAGATAATCTGATAACTCAGCCTCTACCTGTGCGAGTGCCTTGGACAGCTGTGTCAAGGTTTGATACGTCAAGGCAACAGTCCAACTGCTGACCATGTACGTTTTGAGCTGCGCATTGGCGGGCTGAAGCGTATCGTCCCAATCCCCGTCACCGTACGAAGACAAGTGTGTATCATGTAGAAAATGAGTGCAGATGTACTCCAGTTCCTTTTTCACGTGGTCCAGCACGGTTTCTTTGTGGTCGCTAAAGCAGAAGCCATCCTTTAACGTATAAGGAATCTGCTCTTCTAAGATGCTGTAGTCTTGGGTTGCATTCAAGTAATCGCTCAATACCTTAAGCGGCCATACAATGATGTCCCCATGGCTCTCTTCTTGTTGAATAGAAAAATAGTTATCGAACATAAACCATTGCGGCCAGTTGCCGTCATCTTCATACTGGTGGGCATACACCATCTTCAAGATATCGCGAACTTGCTCATATTTTTGAGTAGCCATGAAGTATTCAACTGGCCCTTGGCACACATCGCGTGTTCCCCAGGCTGCGCCGCCGTACTGCTCTAATCCATGCGGCACAGAATAGTGGACGAGCATGTTGTGCGTGTACCACCACGCAAGCGCATTAAGCTTAAACAATGAATCAGGTTGGTCTCCCTCTGGACGAGTCAGATGAAAACCATTCATGAGCTCTTTGAAAAACTCACGGTAAGCCGCAATTTCATCATGAGCGCTGCGAGATGCCGGCGCTGTTATCTCACCTTCAAGCTGGCCTTGCAAGGTTAATGTCCAATCATGGCTTGAGTCGAGCTGCAGAGTGATAAGAGAAGCTTCCCCTGGTTGGATGCCTTTAGCCAGCACCGTTTCGTCACCGACAGTAATGGGACTTCCCTCAACTGACATCCGGTATTGCAGCTCTGGAACGATACGTGAACTAAGCGTTTGTGAATCAGCACGGAAAAGGACGTAGTCAGTCCCTTTTTCCATCACAAATGGCGTCTCGTATTCATTGACATTCATCGTCACTTGAGTTGTCACTAGGAAGCGATAGCTTCTCCCCTGTTCGGATGTGAAGTGAAGACGAACTTCAGGGGCATCCGCCGCTGAATAATTGGTGAAGATCAGCATGTCATCCGCCGTTTTATAGTACCAGCGCACGTAGTTGAAGCCGATCTCGAACATTGATGGCATCGTTAACAGGTGATACTGCTGATCCATTTCAACATAGATCCGCTGTCCGGCAGTCTTTGGAACGTTCAAATGGTTTCTTGCATTGCTCATCAATTTGTTGAAATTTGTGTTGCCGATGACAACATGGGAGTTAAAGATCCCATACATATAAGAAGTAGTTGTCATGACTTCAGATCCCAGCTTCACCTTACTGCCGCTCATGAGAATATGTCCATGCGGTCGTTCCACCAGCAGTTCTTTTTCCTTCAATACGATGTGTTCAAAGGTATCGGTAAAGAAAGCCAGTAGTGTGTCTTCCTTGCGCTCTTCTTGATGTCTCTTAGGAAAACGAACGTTCAATTCCTCTTCTGTCATGGAAAGGATTTGCAAAGGTTCGCCAATTGCTTCCTGGATCTCAACAGACGGTTGTTCGATCAAAGCTTCAGTTTGATTATGAGATTGAATCCCTTCCCACGCCTTCTCAACTTCATCTTTATACTCGAATTTCGTCACTGCCTCAGGATGATTAGCTTTATAGAGGCCATAGAAGACAAAGCGCGCTTCGCCTGCAAGCTCAACCTGCTCAGATTGAAGGGCTGCATAGGCAAACTCGTATTGGTAGATTTCGTTCGCAAGTGAGGGCTGCAATAAGGCTTTAGGCACATTCGTCTCTTTATAGGAGAGTCCGTAAAACTGGAACCCATCAGTCGAATACCCGACTGCTTTCGTTAAGGAGCCTTGCTGCACATATGGGAAATCTCCGCCCTGCGGCTGATTCTGGCGCGAGCAGATGACGTAACCATATGTCTCATCCTCAAATACGGCATGATCGATATATTGAGAGAGATAGGCTTCATTGCTGCGAACCGCACCGATGTCTGCATCTCCAATGTCTTGGCCGTATACGAGATCAATCGTAACGCCTTCCCCTCGTGTTACGATATCCCAAAACCATACGCCTTGCTCGTAAAGGGAAAAACGAACTTCGTATTCAATCTGGTCAACTTGGCCTTTCCATACAAGCTGCAGTAGAACTTGCTCGTTGAACGAGTACCAAGCAGCGGATAGAAACGGATGCCGTTCGGCTCAATAATTCTTAAATAGAGATTGTTCAGGGAACCATCAATGGGACTTGTCAGCATCTGATTAATCATGGTGCGTCCATAAGTGGCTTGGTACAAGTCTCCGCTTTCCCAGAAGGTAAACTGCAAATCGCCAGCTTGAAGATGCAGCTTACTCTGTGTTGATTTCGCAATGGTTGTCATGTGTATGTCTTCCTCCTAGCTCTCATCGGATGGATAATGGCTATACTAGCTTGAATGAATCCGTTAAGGTATCACGGCTGTTAGGTCCGACGAAAATGTGAAAATGTCCTGGATCGCTCGTATAACGCAGATCCGAATGGTGATAGCGTAACTGCTCTTCTGTTAGCTGGAAGGTCGCGACTTTGCTCTCGCCAGGTTCAAGTTCTAGCTTTGCAAAGTCTTTCAGCTCACGGAGCGGACGTACGACCTCTCCGGTAATATCGCGAACATACAATTGAATCGTTTCAACTCCTGGTCTTGAACCGGTATTGGTGACCTTAACACTGATATCAAGCGGTTGATCGGCTGTGAGCTCCGATCTGGACAATGTCAATTCGCTATAATCAAATGATGTATAGGTTAATCCGTAGCCGAATGGCAGCAACGGCTCGTTTTCTGCATCAATGTACTTCGATACATAACGTTCTTCGCGCTTAGCAGGGTTAAGCGGGCGTCCCGTATTAAAATGGTTGTAATACACGGGCACTTGACCAACGGATTGCGGGAATGACATCGAGAGGCGTCCTGTTGGATTCACATGGCCAAGCAGCAGATCCGCTACAGCGGCGCCGCCTTCTGTGCCTGGGAACCATGCTTCCAGCACTGCATCTGCTTCTTCGAACACGCCATGGAGATCAAGAGGTCTGCCGTTAAAGATTACAGCTGCGATAGGCTTGCCTAATGCTTTTATCTGTTGAACAAGCTCTAGCTGAGCTTGCGGAAGACGAATGTCAGTCCGGGATGCCCCTTCTCCGCTCATCGCGGATTCTTCTCCAAGGGCGAGTACGACGATATCTGCATGGCGTGCAGCTTCGAGCGACTGCTCCAGCACATCCTTGGCAATGCGGTGTATGCCGCATCCCTCCACAATCTTCAAAGTGCCTTCTTGCATGCGTGCTGTTAAGGCATCTCCCAGCTTCACCGCGTCTTCCTTTTTGCCCTCGCAGGACCACCAGCCCAGGATATCATCGCTTTGTGCGAATGGGCCGATTAACGCCACCTTCGCCTCTTGATGAAGCGGAAGGACGTTTTCGTTCTTGACCAGGACACAGGATTTGACTGCGAGTTCATACGAAGCTTGACGGTGCTCGCCGCAAAGAATAACTTCGCGCTCACGCACAGGGTCTGCTGCTCGCAGCGGATGATTGAACAAGTCAAGCTTTGCTTTCAGACGCAGAATGCGAAGTACAGCTTCATCGATGAGCGTTTCATCAATTAGTCCGCTTGCTACTAGCTCTGGCAGGTGGTGCACATAACAAGGCGTCATCATCTCGATGTCTACGCCTGCCTTCATCGCGCGGTATGCAGCTTCGCAATCATCCTCAGCAGCGCCATGCGCAATCATTTCTCTGATCGATGCCCAGTCCGATATGACGACACCATCGAAGTTCCATTCATCGCGCAGAATTCCGCGCAGCAGCTTCTCATTGCCGGTAGCCGGAATGCCGTCAACCGTATTGAAGGAAGACATGACCATTTCACAGCCTTCATCCAATGCTGCCTTGTAGGCCGGCAAGTAGGATTCGCGCAGCTGTCTTTCCGACATATCGACAGTGTTGTATTCTCGTCCGCCTTCTGGTGCGCCATAGGCGGCAAAGTGCTTTACGCATGCTGCTAAGCGGTCATGATCCTCCTTCAAGCTTGTGCCTTGATAGCCGCGTACGAAGGCGCGCGCAAATTGGCTGTTCAGGTAAGGATCCTCACCCGTCGTTTCCATAACACGCCCCCAACGAGGGTCGCGTACCAAGTCCACCATTGGCGCGAAGGTGACATGCACCCCGGATACGGCAGATTCTCTTGCCGCAATCTCGGCACTCTTTTCTGCCAGCTCCATATCCCAGGAGCAGCCGATGGCAAGCGGGATTGGGAAGATCGTCTTGAAGCCATGCACAACATCCGCCATAAATAGCAGCGGAATTCCTAATCTGCTCTTTTTCATATAGGCGTTCTGGATGTTGATGACCGCTTGAGCTCCTGACAGCCCTAGCACGGAACCGCTGGCCGCAACCATCTGATCCGTAATTCCCATCTCTTCCATCGGCCCTGTAATTAGACCTTCTTGATCTGAACCCTCGTGAAAGTTAGGGGTAAGCTGAAGCAATTGAGCGACTTTTTCCTCCAGCGTCATTTGTTCGACTAGAGATTGAAGTTGTTTATCGTCCATTTTAGTTTCCTCCACGCCTATCCATAGTTTTGTAATGACATTTGAGTTGAAATGAGATGACCTTCTTCTGCCGTCTCCTTTCTCATGAATTTGCACAAAAAATGTAGTCCCTGATTCTCTATGCGTTATGCAAATTCGTCAAAAAAGAAACGATATCGCTTCTATAATAGAGAGAACCCGGCAGCATCAGAGTTCTGGCATACCGGGTTCAATAAACTCGGGCCGTTGGCTCACGCCGCTAGCCAACTTTAATCTTCGTTGAATGCTGAATTACTTTAAGTTGTTTAGTTCGTCAAGCACGGGCTGAACAAGAGATTGCTTGCTTTCTACCCACTTCTTCCAGTTAGCTTCCAAGTCGCCGCTTTGCAGAATTAAGTTTGCATACTCTTTTTCATAATCAAAGGTTGCTTGGTTCTTTGCTTTGGAATCATACAATTGGACATCCCAATCGTATGTAGCAAGCTTGCCGCCTTCTTTACCGAGCTTCGCCTTGTCTTGGTAATGCAGAACGGCTCTATCACGGTACTCTTTCTTGATTGCTGGGTTAATGACACTGAAGTCATCGCCAAGCAGGTAGAGGCCTTCGAAGCGGCTAGGATATTTGTCTTCCAGAGACTTGCCTTCTGGGATCAGGCTCACAAGCTCATTATTGTCTCCGTATTTCCAATCTTCGCCTTCAAAGCCCATGTTCAGGATCATTTGTCCATCCTTGCTAGTAGAATAATCTAGCATATCCATGATCCGTTCGAATTTCTCAGTGCTGATGTTAGGAGAGAATACGAGTGCAGACCAGAAATTCACTTGCTCCAAGTTGCGATACTTGCCGTCATCGCCCACAACGATTGCTGTATGAACCACATCATCGCTTTCAATGTTCAAGTTCTTCTTCATGGCTTTATCGACGTCTTGTCTGTAAGAAGCAAGACCTCCCAAGCTTGTGATTGCTGCTGTACCGCTTACGCGGAAGTTATCGCTTGCTTCACTGCTCTTCCAAGTATAGAATTCAGGGTTAAGGAGCCCATCTTTATACGATTGCTGCATCAGCTTAAGACCTGTAAGCGTTTCTGGATCAGCAGGACCCCAATGATATTTTCCGTCTTCCCCTTTATAGAAAGCGGACTCAACACGGGAATGCTCACTATTCGCCATAATAATGTTTGTCAGCGCATCCCCTGCATTATAGGAGATTGGAACGAGCTTGGAGCCAACCTTACCTGGATCCTTCTCTTTTACCAAGCGTGCATATTCCATCAGCTCAGAAGTGGTATAAGAATCTTTCAATTCGAAGCCGACTGCTTCTGCCCAGTCTTTGCGCAGCGCGATAACTCCGATTTGGTTAACGAGCGGATCAGCAGGCTTGTTCTCATAGTAAACAGGTCGAGGCAGAATGTACGTACCACCCTTCAATTCTTCCAGCTTGTCCCCAAGGCCCGTCAATTTGTAAGCTGCAGCAACGTTAGGCCAACGTTCCTTCCAATCGTCAGGCAACTTGTAAAGCAAGCCTTGGTCAATATAGTTCATGGCATCTCCATGAATATAGTTCCACACTGCAACATCAGGCAGATCGCCAGAGTTGATCCATAGGCGAAGCTTCTCGCCCCAGGAATCCCATTCTACATAGTTGTAGTCCCATTCGAGATTGAACTTATCCATCCAATATTGATGGAACTTGTTTTCGATTTGGCCGTCTTTCAAGTTAATCGTACTTGCAACGGAGATCTTCAGCTTGTCTTTATAAGCTCCGTTGCTGTCTTTCTCATTGCTGCCTTCAGATGCTTGATTCGAGCATGCGCTTACAAGCAGCATGGTCAAGCACATCGTGAGCGCGACTAACGACTTCCATGAGAGTTTGTTTCCTGTTTTCATGTTTTTAGCCCCTTGTTGATTAGATTTTTGTTACAAAACCTATATCGCATTAATCAGGTCTTGATAGCCCCTGTTAATACCCCTTTCGCGAAATGCTTTTGCAGCATTGGGAAGAAGCACATGATTGGCACCATGGTGACAAAGACCGCAGCCATTTTCATTCCTGTAGAGAAAGCCTGCTTACCGACAGCATCGACGCTGGACGCATTAGATGCATTCGTTGACGATTCAACGATAATGGATCTCAATACATTTTGCAGCGGGAGCTGATCGGCCTTGCGAAGAAAGATCATGGCATCGTACCAGCTGTTCCAGAATGCTACGCCGTAAAATAATGTAATGGTGGCCATAATAGGAGCCGCCAACGGAAGCACGACGGAGAATAAGATCTTCCACTCCCCTGCACCGTCCAAACGAGCGGACTCCATCAGGGATTCCGGGAGACTTTGAAAATAGTTCATCATGAGAATCATGTTGAAGGCACTGAAGCTGCCTACCAAAATAACGGACCAAAGCGAACCTGTGAGATGTAGAGTCTTCATCACGAGGTAAAGCGGTACAATACCGCCGTTGAATATCATCGTGAACAGCACCAAGAAGAAGATGAATTTCTTCCCTGGAAATTTGTTTCGACTAAGGCCGTATGCCATGCTGCTTGTCAAGAATAAACTGAGCGGAAGCCCTGCAAGCAGCAGCTTAATCGTATTCCAATAGCCTGTTAGAATACTGCCATCCGAGAATAACGCCTTATAGGATGCAAGCGTCGGATTTTTCGGAAAAATCATCAACGGATTGTCCGCATACTCTTTAGGAGTTGCAAATGATATGGCAATAACGTTCAAGAACGGAATGAGAATCATTAGTGCCGCGATAATCAGTACAATAAATAGGAAGTAATCAAGAGCTGTCATCTTGCCTTTTTTGTAAACAGATCGTTTAGCTGTTGTTGCGCTCAATGTATTCACCTCTTTCTTAACGGAACAGACCGTCTCCACCCATTATCTTGGCTACTCTGTCTGCTAACAGCAGCAGAACCATGTTCACAAGAGAACGGAACAAGCTGACTGCCGTTGAGAAGGAAAAGTCTGTTGCAGATTGGAATGTAATCCGATAGATGTATACATCCAATACTTCGGATACATTTTTGGTCGCTGCGTTTGCCAAGTTAAAGATCTGATCAAAGCCTGAAGACATGAGTCCGCCAACCGATAGAATAAACATAATCGTTACGGTCGGAAGAATATTTGGAAGCGTAATGCGGAACATTTGCTGCATGCGTGACGCTCCATCAATCTCTGCCGACTCATATTGATCCTGATCAATACCAGATATTGCTGCCAGATAAATGATCGCGCCCCATCCGGTTGATTTCCAGATATCCGTAAAGATGATCATCGGAACGAACATGCTCTCTGAGCCTAGGAAATTGATCGTTGGCAAGCCTAGCATCGCCAGCGCACTGTTTACGAGTCCGTCGTAAGCGAGGACGTTGATGACGACCCCAGAGACGATAATCCACGATAGAAAGTGTGGAAACGTAAGCACGGTTTGGAATAGCTTCTTCGTACGGCGCATGCGCAGTTCATTCAACATTAACGCTACTAGAATAGGAAACGGAAATTGAATGATCAGCTTGATAATATTGATATATAAGGTTCTCCATACCGCATCTAGAAAAGCAGGATCACGGAACACATACATGAAATTCTCAAACCCTACCCACGGACTTCCCAATATTCCAAGGTTTGCTTTATAGTCCTTGAACGCTAAAGAAAGACCGCCCATCGGCATGTAGGCAAACACGATCAACCAGACAAGTCCCGGTATTAGCAGGGTGTATACCATGCGGTGCTTCCAGATTTCAGTAAAGAGTGACCTTGCTCTCGATCGCCCTTTCCCATCTCCATTCGGTCCCTCTATTGCAGCCGATTTCAAAACACATCTCCCCTCTCTGTCTATTGATGATTTTCAAATAAAAAATCAAATGTTGTCTTCAGATGCTCCTCCCAAAACAGCCAATCATGGGTGCCAGGTCCTTCAACATATTGAAAGTGAAAGTTCGTATCTTGCATATAGGAAGCAAACTCTCGATTCATCTCAATGAAAGGATCACTAGAGCCGCAGCAGCACAAGATGGAAGGAAGGGATGAACCTTCGTTCAATCTCCTTGCAGCAAGCTGGTAGAGGTCATCCCCAGATTCTACTTTAAGCTCTAGTCCAAATGCGGCTTGCATCTCTTTTTTCATCCGATCAGGCATCTTAGGGTCTACTAGGCGCTTTTGAATGTCAGTTACGCCTGATAAGGACACGGCCTTGGCATACTGATCGGGATAAGTAAGAGCACATTTTAATGCGCCGTAGCCCCCCATGGACAGACCAGCAATATAAGTATTTTCAGGGTTCGTGTTTATATGGAACAGATTGGTGCACAGTTCAGGAAGCTCTTTGGTCATGTAATGAAAATAATTAAGGCCATATTTCATGTCCGCATAATAGCTTCGGTTTGCCTCTGGCATAATGACTGCGCAGTTGTATTTTTGTGCGTACATTTCAATCGTTGTCAACCGCTGCCATGTGCTCGCATTATCACCTGCACCATGCAGCAAATACAGCGTACTGGATGGTGGAATTCGTGATTCCAAGGGATAAACAACATGAATGCTGGTTGACATGCATAACGTTGTTGAACCTGTGTCTATCGTTACATGTGCCATATGGAATCCCTTTCATTTAAGAAAATAATTAATCGACTTCCCTCTTTGTTTTCTGGGCTTTCCACCTCTACAATCTCCATTCGAGTGTTCGGACTTTGTCTTCGAAGAACGGTAATGAACACAATGTTGATGAAATGAAAGCGATTTATTCGAATCGTTTCGACTAAATCATATATCTGGCAAAGCTGACCTGTCAATCATTATTTTTGTAAAATATCAGAGGTATTGCGGTAAAATCGGAGATAATACCCATATAATAGTTAATATAGATATAGATTGCTAAAATTTATATTTATGCAATCGCTTACAGATTACTCGTTGACTTCGCTTAATAGGAGGAACTATAATTTATTTAGACAAAATTCAAAACGTTTCGAATAAATTCGAGAAGGAAATAAACAGATAAATACGATGAAAGAAGGATGCCTTAATGACGACTCTCCTTGATCGTTTTCTGCAATGCACCTTTGAAGAACAATTGAATATTCTTTCTGTTCGAGTATTGAAGAAAGGAGAAACAATCGGAGCATGGGATTTGACCTCCGATACGCGGCGTCCTCAGCATTCGATAAGCAAATCTTTTACATGCATGGCGGTTGGATTAGCGATCGATGAGCACAAACTATCCCTTGATACGACTCTGGGGGAGGTATTTCCTCAGTATGCACATATAGCCAATGTCGCATCTCCTGCGCTTCAACCAAGCCGCATTACTGTGGAGCACTTGCTGACCATGAGCAGCGGCCATGATTCTCCCCCGCTGTGGGCAGAAGAACGAGCTGCTTTAGTGGAGAAAGATTGGGTGAAGTACTATATGTCCCTGCCGCTAGATCGTGCACCTGGCACACAGTTTACATACAGCAGTGGCGATTCCTTTATGCTGTCCGCGCTTGTCCAGGCATCTGTCGGGTGTACCATACAGGACTATTTAACGCCTCGGTTGTTTGATCCGCTTGGAATCAAGCATGTAGATTGGGATGCATCCCCGATTGGCATCACGTTGGGATGTGCAGGCTTACGAATCAGCAATGAGGAGTTAAGTCGATTTGGCCAGATGCTCCTTCAGCAGGGAATGTGGCAAGGCCAACAGCTTGTTCCAAAAGAATGGATTGAACATGCAACAAGCAAGCATATTGCAAACACCGGCAGCATCGACTGGAGCATGGGCTACGGCTATCAATTCTGGATGTGTTCACACGACGCTTATCGAGCTGACGGCGCACATGGCCAATTCTGCGTGATCCTTCCTGCTAAAGAAGCTGTCATTGCCATTACTAGTGAGGAAGATCGAATGCAGGAAATATTGAATGTAGTATGGCAGGAAATCTTACCTCTGCTATAGGAGGAAATAGAATCGCAGAAGTACGCGGATTTTTTAACACAAACATGATTTTCAAAATGATGGCTATCTCATCTTTCGTTAACGAGCAACATATGTTAAACGATGAAGGGGCTTGTATTAAAGCCCCTTTTCAGTATGACTTCTTTTGCTTAAGCACCTTGTGTGGAAAAAGAATAGGCTCATTTGAATGTTTTCGATAACATTTTGATTTTGCATTCTTATTCATTTTATCTTCGTTAAACCTACTTCGTTATTAACATTCCGAAACCTTCTTACCAGCCATACATGCATAGGAACTTCCAACTCATTCTTCTTGTTTTTGATACAAAGACACGACCTCAATGAAGGTTGAAAAATCACACACGCTTTGTAAAGCGAAGGCTGCAGTGCAACATAGACAAGAGTTCAGGTGTTTCTATTACAAGGAGAAGTAAAGATAGTTGGAGGGACAATATACATGGTAAAAGGAATGATAATGATCACAATGATGATATTCGTCCTCACGGCTTGCAGTCTGCCCGATTCAAAGGAACAACTCGTTGAACAGCTCCGTCAGGAAAGCGCGCAGAGTATTGAAATTCATTATCATCAATACTCGATCAAGAGCAATGATCCTCTGATTTCTTCCCTACTTGCTGATTTTATCAGTAATTCAACGATAACAAAGGAGGCTATGGAAAAACCAATCTTTCAGCTTGTTGTCAAGAACGATCGCTTTACAATATTCGAGGAAGGGATTGTCCATAAGGACAAGCAATATCGGGTGGATACGGCCCCCTTAAGAAGTATATTAGCAGCAAGCTTTATCAACATGAAGGATATCCATGTTCCGAATCGATTGGGTTCTAAGGCAGTGTTTTTAGATACACAGGTTGATTTCTCGTTAGATTCATCGACTTATGACCTATTAATTCAAGACCTTAAGAGTTCCCAACCATTACTTAATCCGCCATGGATATCCGGAATCCCTTATCCGAATATTCGCGTAACAATTGGTGAGCACTTGATTGTAACATGGTTGTCACCGTCTATAGTAGGACTTCGTTTCAGTGACAATCCGATTGGATGGGTTCAGCTTCCCGACAGCAAATGGTGGGCTTGGCTTCAGGATCATCATGCTGAGGAACTAAAAAGAAACGGTCTGTTTCGCTATCAAACCGTATCGATGGAATTGCCAGACGGTTCCTATGTTGAAGGTAAGGACTCGAATCACCTAGATCAATTGTGGAGAATGCTTTCATCCGCTATCAAGCAGGAGTCAATCCCTGCTTCTGAGGTCGGTTCTACTCTTAATGTGGACTCGATCACCTTCAAGGATGAACGACAGCAAGTGATTATTAAGGTATGGGGTAACGATCTTATACAATATCAGGGTCAATTCTATTACAGTAAAGATATGTATCAAAAAGTAAAAAACTTGATTACGGCAGGATAATTGCCATACCGACCGCATCGGTTTGGCTTATCAGACGGGTTCGAAGGCTGTTGAGTAATACCCCAACAACCTCCCCCTTTCTCCAAGGCATTAACATAACTGTGCTTTGCTTTTAACGCCCGATCTTGCCTCTAACCTTCTCCAACATTGGTGTGGCAAGTGCACGTGCTTTCTGTGCTCCTTCCAGCAGGATCTGTTCGATTTGTGCTGGATCAGCCATTAACTCGATAAATGTTCTGCGAGGCTTCTCTAAATCGTTATTCATGACCTCAAACAAAGCTTGTTTGGCCTCTCCCCAGCTTATGCCCGACTGATATTTTTTTCGAAGCGCATTGGTTTGCTCAGACGAAGCGAATTCCCTATACAGCAAAAAGATACTCGATTCATCAGGATTCTTTGGCTCATTAGGAGGAGTGGAATCCGTTACAATTCTATTGATCATTTTCTTTAGTTTTTGAGAAGACGCAAAGAGCGGAATGGTGTTACCATAGCTTTTGCTCATTTTCCTGCCATCAAGGCCAGGGATAACAGCAGTATGCTCATCAACAACATAGTTTGGAAGCTTAAACGTATCGCCGTAATGGTGATTAAATCTCTCTGCAATATCACGAGCAATCTCAACATGCTGAATCTGATCTTTGCCAACAGGAACTTTATCCGTTTGAAACAGCAGAATATCTGCTGCCATTAAGATCGGATAAGTGTATAAACCCATATTAACCCCATGATCCCGTTCAATCCCTTGAGCGTCGTTTTTGTCCTGAATCGCCTTATAGGCATGGGCTCGATTCATGAGTCCCTTTGGTGTCATGCACGAGAGGATCCAATGAAGCTCGAATATCTCCGGTACATCCGATTGTCTGTAAAAAACAACCTTCTCAGGATCAAGTCCCATCGCAAGCCACGTTGCTGCGATCCCATAGGTTAAGGTTTTCAATTCATCTCTGTCTTGAATAAAGGTTAATCCGTGATAGTCAGGAATGAAGAAGATGGCTGTGCAGTCTTGACTGCTGGCCATTCCCAATGCAGGCTTAATAGCGCCAATGTAATTGCCGACATGAACCTTCCCAGTAGGCTTGACGCCTGTAAGAACGATTTCGTTGCTCATGTTATCCCTCCTCGTGAAAAATAAAAAAGGGGCCCTCATCCTAAAAAGGACGAGGAAACCCCGTGGTACCACCTTCGTTAGCCTGTAAAACAAGCTCGCTTTGCGTATCGAAACATGCATCATGTTTGAATACGTGTCTCTTGTAACGACGAGACTTTCGCCAAAGCCTACTTGCTAATGCTTTCGGTTTGGATGCTCAGAAGCCCACTTCAGTATCGTCTCACCACTGATTCACACCAACCATCAGCTCTCTGGAGGATTGACCATACGTACTCTCTTCATCATCGCAGTGTTATATGTGCATATAATTCTTTATATTATTACAAGAACTTCTGATCAAAGTCAAACGTCTTATACGCTTGTTTGTAAAAATGATAGGTTATCTGCTTAACGCTTCATCCATTTTCCATTTGTGAAATCTGGAATGGTGACAGGTTGGCCGCCCAGCGCAATGGATTCCTCAGACAATGCGGAAATACTCATCCATGAAGCCATGTCGTATACATCAAGTGGTGGCAGAGTTTGATTTTTTACACTTTCAAAGAAATCAGCGAATACGAGCCAGTCGATACCGCCATGCCCTGCTTTTACGCCTTCTTCAAAATACTTTTTCCAGATCGGGTGCTCGTATTGTTCTCTGAAGTTTTCAACATTGCCCCACTCTGGACTCCACACCGCATTATGATCATGGACGCCGTCTAAGAAGATAGAGTTGTTCTCTTCCGTGAACATTCCCTTCGTTCCACGAACCGTAAAGCCACGGGAATAATATCTTGGCAGCGTAGTATCAAGTGTCAGCGTAATCGTTTCGCCACGTGCACATTGGATAATGGTCGTAACGATATCTCCCTGCTTGAACGCTGCATGAGCTAACTCTGGGTCATTGCTTTTATTCTGCTTAATATATTCCTGCATGCCTCTTGCTTTTGAAGCAATGGAGACAAGAGAAACCATGCGATTGCCGCGATTAATATCCAGCACTTTCGCAATCGGTCCCAACTCATGTGTCGGATAGTTCTCACCATTGCGATTCATATATTGATCCAAGCGATAGTGTCGATTTTCACGCCCATATGCAATTTCATCACGCAGATCATGCATGTAGCCGCCTGAGCAATGGACGATCTCACCAAATACGCCTTGCTTAACCATATTAAGCACCATGAGCTCTTCTCTGCCGTAGCAGCAGTTTTCCAAGATCATGCAAGGCACTTTGGTTCTTTCATAGGTTTCAACCAGCTTCCAGCATTCCTGAATGGAATAAGCGCCGCCAACCTCAGAAGCGACATATTTGCCTGCCTCCATGGAAGCTATCGTAATTTCAATATGCGCATCCCAGGATGTGCATACGACTATGGCATCAATGGCGTCAATTGCAAGTACATCCTCGTAGCGCTGCGACGTGAAAGGACGCTTCCCTTGAGAACGCTCTACTGCTTTAGCCGCATGCTCCGTGCGATCTTCATAGAGATCACATACTGCTACTACTTCTACATCTGGAGTCTGAAGAATGATCCCTTCAAGTAGGCTGCTACCACGTGCACCCAAGCCAATAACTCCGACTTTGATTTGCTTACTCATTTCAGCACGCTCCTTCATAATGATGCAACTTCAATGGCGTAAGATTCCACAATTATCTTATAATGTGGATGAATACTCCTATTGTATCGAAGGTGGGCCCCCATTTATAGGTAGAAATGTAGTATAAACTCGTCTTTTCGCAACATCATTAGTGGTGTTCTTTCGGGAGCTGCCTTTATCATAATAAACAAGGCCTAGACCGCAAAGAACCACCTTCTCGTTCATCCATAAAATGTGCAAGAAACGGATCAAGCATAGCTGTTCAGCGTTAATCTGAAGCGGAACTGCATATCATCCTCAAACCACATCATAAAGTTGGTTCCCCATACGTTATTGTGCAGATTGAAATGGAAACCTCCCGTGAGCGGCGCATACGTATTGTCAAATTGCAGCAATCTGGCCTGCCCCGGACATACAAGCGGTGCATCCAGCGTCTCGATGACAACTGCTCCATCCGCTGCATCATAGTAGAGTCCGGATTGCACGCCATGCATATTTCGGTTGCCGTCTCGTACGACGGTTAGCGGCGAGATGCGTTTCCCCATTTTATCCATTTCCCATGCATTCGGATTATCAACCAGCGGAACGAATGAGAACCAGCTTGCCTCTGGAAGCCTGCTTGTCGCTCCAATATAAAGCCACATCAAGGATAGGCTCGTCCTTATGGAAAGTATACACGATGCTTAATTTGCAAGGCGCTCCATACTGATCGCACAGCTCCGTAGGAAGCTTCAGCTCTGCTGTCACCTTGTCCTTCCCTGCCTGCTGCTCCAGCTTAAGGGAACGCAAAGATGGTGTCGCAATGCGATGCTCTGGTCTTGGCTTCACGTATTCAATACCCGGCTTGCCGAAGTCATTGTCTGCCCATTCATGATGGATATCCAGATTCGTCAAATACTCTTTGAAGAATCGATCATAGCTCTCTTTGCTGAATGTTTCATAGCTATACGTACCTAGTCTGTTTGTCTCATTCGCCCATTCTTTACCGGTTCGGTCCAATAAGCGATTGATGGATCCATCTGGCGCGAAGCTTACCTTAAACTGCCCTAGATCGTAAAGCTCATCCATGGCTAATGTACATGCATCATGACTCGCAACCGCTGCGGGCTGGGCATTCATCGCACGCAGCCTAGCCGAAGCTTCCCTTGCCAAACCTTCAGGCAGCGCTTGAATCGTCGAATCCAAATAATCACGCTGCTCCTGCCACGAGCTCTCATAGAAACTGTAGGTGCGCTTGGTATTTGTAAAATAGCCTAGATAAGCGAATTTCTTTACATTCTTCCTCTCTATCACATCTTTAGCCCTCGCAGCAGCGAATTGCGAAGCGGAGTAGTCCGCAAAGTCAATAAGATAGACCGAATTGTTCAAGCCCCATGTATGCTCAGGTATTAACATTAACCGATTGCAGAACTGCGCATAGGACTCGCTTTGCGGATCCAATTGCCCTGTGCTGATCCATTCATCTCTAAGACGAAGCAATTCTCTGTATCTCGCAATTCGCCATGGATCAGAAGCAATCCCATGTATCCAGGTGTCCCCGATTTCCTCACGAATGACAGGCAAGCGATGCTTGATGGCCAGCAGCTTTTCAGCAAAAGCATCCAGTGTGGATGCCATGATCTCTGCTCCTGGGTATTCAAGCTGCAGCTGCTGGAACAGTTCGCGGACCTCCTCCAGCGTCGATGGACCATGATTATCATGGGTGTGAGCAAAGTATAAAGCGTCCTCCAGCCCTTCCATCTGAAAAGGCTTTCCATAGCTATCAGCATAATGAACGATAATCTCTGAGCCGTCTGCTGCCTGCCATACGAACATATTGGGCACCTTCGGATTCTTAGAGACCATGTTGACCCCTAAATGCAAATATTGAATACCTTGCTTCGCAAGCATGGGAACGATCGCGATTGTATGCCCCGGAACATCGGTCATTTTGGCAGCGATGGTGGTCTTGCCATACTTGTTATCCAGCTCCTTCGAAATGGAAAGCCCAAACTCAAATAACCGATCATCCATAATTTCCGTATGGGTTGTAAACGGCAAACCGTGCCAAACGATCCTGCCTTCTCTGATCGCTTCTTCCATTCGAAAGCGCATATCTGGAGATGCTTGATCTAAAAATTCATGGATTAACCATGATCCTGTCGTCCAGACAAACTTCACATTCCCTTCTTCCTTCCCTAACTGCTCAGACAGTTCAAGGGCCTGAGGAATAAATCCATTCATATATCGATCGACAACATTCTTTGCCAGATCCGTAAATCCAATATCCAGATGTGTTTTAAAAACGACGTGTACTCTTTTGATTGTTGTGGTCAAGAAATTCTACCCCTTTCAAGTATGAGCGACAATACCGATCTTGAGCACATTCTACTAAAGCAAGCTGGTTGCGTCTTTGTCTGAATGCGTCATCCTTTTGAAAAATAAGGACAGCTATGGAGTAGCCTAATCGAAGGGTTCTTCCTTTCGCTCAATACAAAGCGTTACAACAACTCTCACCTATATGGAGATATGACGGTCATATTGGACATCGCAAGGTTGTATAAACAGGACTTTTGTTTTTATGTAGAACTATGGCTGTCCATAAATTCTTACGGACGTTCGATCCTAAATCGAATAAATAATGCGTTCTCCCGAGATGTAAGGCAAACCGTAATCGGAGCAAAGCTTTGGCATCCGTTCTCGCATCCAATCGTGCATCTTTTCATTGCCCATTTGAAAAGCATAGAAGCCAATAATCGATAGCAGCATAAAACCTTCTAATCGAACAACCTCTTCTTCTTGGATGCTGGAATGACCATACACCCCTTCAAGGAACGTATCCCTAAGCTCAGCAGGGATCATGAGCGCTCCCATCGCAACATCAATGCCGTAATAGCGCGGACCAAAAAAGCCAAAATCGATAAAGCTAAGCTTATCATCTAGTGTTACGATCGTATTTCCCATTCCGATTTTACTATACCAAAATCTTCCGTTATTTGAGTCTATGAAAAAAACCGCATTTATCGCGGTTTTAGTAGATGCCACTATAATCTATTGTTGTATTCATATTGAAAGGGTAGTAGATTCCCTTTCAGCTCTTAGTTCCCATCCCTTGTAGTTAGATAATGCATTTGAACAAACTGCCCGTAGCGTCTGCTCTCTTTTAAGAAAAGGTGAATTTCAGGATTATTCGCTTTGAATAGTGGAATACCCGCTCCTAAAATATGAGGTGTAACCGTTATGATGTATTCGTCTATGAGATGATGCTTAATAAACGCATCAAGGATGCCGCCTCCACCCACCATCCAGATCTTCGCACCGTCTTCTTCCTTAAGTTTACGTGTAAAAGCCAAAACATCCTCATTCACAAATTCTACATGATCCGTCGAGCCCTTTTCTGTTGTAGAAAAGACGTAACACTTTTTATCGGGATAAGGAAAGGCATCTGTGTGTTCCAGCAGCCAGTCATAGGTACGCTTCCCCATAAGAACGGTATCAATAGATTGATACATCTCAGCATAGCCTGCGTCCCCTTCACTCTCCGTTTCCGTTAGCCAATCTAAGTTATCGTCTGCTCTGGCAATGTAACCATCCAAGCTAGCTGCAATGTATAATACAACTTCACGCGCCATAAGGAACCTCCTTAATATGTTCGTTTACATTTCTGATTACATGATCCATTTTATCTGCTATATACGACAATAATTGTCTTCTTTAAAGAAACGAAAGTGAATTTCATTGAGAAAATTTGTTTAACACCGTTAATGTATAGTCACTTCTTATCTTGCTCATATTCCTCCAAGATAGCATCAAGTGTATGCTTGGATTCTCGTGCTCTTTCCGATTGCTGGTCTGGTCCAGCATAGGTTATAAGTGCTTTCCAGAGCGCCCACCCTCTCGCTCGGTTCCAAGTGCCTTCATCGCAGCCTAATGCATCTTTAAAGGTCATTCTGCTCTTTCGATCAAAGAAGGTCCAAGCCATAGCGTAATCGCAAGCTGGGTCTCCCACCCCAAGTATGCCGAAATCTATAACGCCGCAAAGCAAACCGCGATGAACCAGCAAGTTTCCTGGAGCGATGTCGCCATGAACCCATACGCCTTTTTCTGACCAATGGGACGCCAAGGCGATCGACCATATTTCATGAAATTGTTCGGTTGGCAAGGCAGGTGAAAGCTCCGACAATGCAGCCTCTGTCTCATTGTTGTAAACGATCAGATCACCGCCGCGATGAAAATTATGCTCTCCTGCCAGCGGTCCTTGTGCCGCATCAATGGCTTGAAGTTCGATTAGAAAATGAGCTAAGTCAGCAGCAAATGGCTCCAGATCCGATATATTTGATCGAGAGACGGTATCTCCTGGCAGCCACTCATTAACTAACCATGGAAATGGATAGACTACCGTCGGCTTTCCTTTCGCGATTGGTGAAGAGATTGGCAATGAAAGAAACGGCTTAAGCTTTGGCAGCCAGAAAAGCTCTTTTTCAACCTGAGGAGCATACGCCGCTCCACTAGGCAGTCTGACAGTCATGGTATCGCCTAAGTGAAATGTGCGGTTGTCATGTCCTCCCTTCTCAACGGGCCGAATCGAAAGCATTGACCACTGCGGAAATTGATCATGTATAAGTTGCTTCACAAGCTCAACTTGAATCTCCACCATAATCGTAACATCCTCCTTATCTCTACTTATCTTCTATGATAAATGATCGTGAGCTTACAAGATTGTTCGATATCAGATGCATGAATCAATCTTAACAGAATTACGAGTGTATTCGCGGTCGAATTAAAGTATAGCCAAATATTATTTAACCTAGTTAAGTATGTTTCGGCATCCGCTAACATTACTATCCGTAGATTTGCAGGAAAATAAAAAGTGCTGAGTACTAACTCAGCACTTCCTCTTATCGATCTCGATTAACAAAGTAGTTCAATAGATGACGGAGAAAGGCAATACTGCGCGGCAGACGCTTCAATGCCTCCATTGCAAGACAATAATGCTCCCACATCTCTTTTCTAGCGCCATCCTGCCCAAGAATGGACACGAAGTTCGAATTGTTATTTTGAGCATCTTGACCAACAGGCTTGCCAAGCAGTTCGGTATTTCCTTCAAGGTCCAGCAAATCATCTTTGATCTGAAAGGCAATGCCGGCATGGTAGGCATATTTCTTTAAGGCTTCGATCTCTTTATCTGGAATCTGGGCCAAAATAGCGGGCATAACAAGGGATGCTTCAAAGGCGATGCCGGTCTTATAAAAACAAATCATGTTCAACTGCTCGAGATTCAGCGCCTTCCCTTTCGAATCAATGTCCATTGCCTGCCCCATGCACATTTCCTCTGTTTTTTCAGCGGAGTATTTCATTAAGGCAAGCACCGATCTCGGATCAAAACGTTCAAGTGAGGACTGCTCTTTGATGGCCTTCTGGATAAGAAACAGTCCTGTTAGCTCTGCTGTTGCAACATTGTGCACCTGATGAAGCGTTGGGCGTCCTCGACGAGTAGCAGCATTATCCTGAGAAGGCAGATCATCAAAGATTAAGGAAGCGGTATGCATATACTCAATTGAGCGCAGCAAAGGCAACATTTCTTCTGCTTTCAAGCCGTATTCGTTTACGCCTACAACCCAGGACAGAATTGGACGCAACCGTTTGCCGTCCCCTTCCAGGCTGTAATTCGCTGCGTCAATCAGCGGCTCTTTCATAGGTGATATTCCATTTTCCTTTGTTATCTTCAACTCACGATTGATCTTTTCCCGCAGTTGATTAATGGTGTTAAAGAATGCATCTTTTTCTTTCTGATCGTTTCTAAGGGATGTCACAAGCTGATCCCGCAGCAGTTTATCAAAGAAGTCTACGTCATCAGCCTTTCGAACCATTTGCTGAACCAGCTTATTAAACACGGGCATGCCTGCTGCAAAGATCTCCATGATCTCTGTATATTTCTCCGCGCCAACACGCTCTCTGCATCGTTTCAGGCCATTGATAGCACGGTCTAATATGACTTCTCTTGTTTTAGGATCGGCATGATGCACGTGGTGAATCAGATGATGAATAACTGCCCAGTACATTTCAAATGGATTAATGAGATCAGAGCGCTGATGCCGGTATTTTAAATAATAGGTATACGGTGTAACGGCCCCGTTGTTCAAGTCATCATGCATGTCGGCAAAATCATCCGCTAATTGATTATAAATGCCGTAATAGAACGTTCGTTGATCAAAGCCGTCATCCGCTTGAGCACCGATAACAGATCGAACGATTAGCCGTGAAGAGGAAGACTTTAAGATAACAGGAACAAAAAGTTCTTCATTGGTATAGCTTGCATAAGCAAGATTCTTAGCCCGGTCCTGCTCTTGCGAATGGAAGAATACATAGGATTGTTCAAAGAACACCTGGCGGGATGCCTCGTTTTGATAACCCTTTATATATTCAAATCCTTCTTTCAGCTCTGCATGGATGTATTGAATCAGCTCTTTGTTGCTTCCCTTCCATATTCCAAGCTCAGGAACAATCCCTGTAAGCAAGGCACTACGTATCATCCGCGAATACTGTTCCTTCTCCTGCAAGGTCAGTACATGAGAATCCAACAAATCATCAATAAATGGATACGTGAGACCATAAGAATAACCAAGCCGAATCGCGTCTCCCAGTCTCTTCGCTCTTTCTGAATGAGATATGCCTGCATCCAGGTCTTCGTAAACATGCATCAACACGCCGATAACAATCTTAATCAGTTTGCGCTGTGCATGTTCAGCACTCATGCCCTCAGGAATATGCGCAGCGACCCTTTTTAGTTTGTCAATCAGCCAGATGGTCGATGATTCAATTCCCATCTTCTGAGCCTTGCGGTACAGCTCAGCCAAGTCCATCATGGCAGGAGGGTTCTCTTTGGTTCCTTCCGAGGATTGGATAACATATTTCTTTACATCAGCTACAATTCGCTGTATTCGGCTATTTACCTCAGGTGAATCCAAGGCTTTGCCAAGGTCTCGCATGTAGATATAGGAGACGCTCCGATCCAGATAATCATCTAGCCTGCCTGTATAATTCAGCCATTGGATGTAAAGCTGGTAATCTCTTGTATCCGGCCTTTTTCTCCCTTTTGAGAACAAGGAGAAGAGCGAAGGCTTATGAATATGGCTTTTTTTCCAGAGCTGAATATCCTCAGTCAGCCCCGTGAGAAAGGATTGATTTTTAATCTGAGCATCAAGCGCTGAGAAATATTGAACCGCCTTCTGTTCAGCCAGCCGATAGCTTATTTCAGGACCAGCATGATCTATATGTTGTACACTCATTGGTTGTTCCCTCTGTTTCTTATGGGTTAAGGTACCTATTTATTAGTCAAGCATGATCGTTAATAAGGATGAATGCTTGTTGGGGCAACTTCCTTCATATAAGTTCATATCTTGTATACGAGGAAGAAAGATTTGGGTTACAGAATCATTTTCTAAATGAGACTGATTTTTTTGACCTTAACCCTTTAACATGCTGAAAAACAATACTTTCCAGCTGATCATGATCGTGATCAAAACAAAATAGGTTGTCAATTAACGATATGGTTACTATAATGGTAGTAACTTTTATTTAAGGGAAGGATGTTTTTTTTGAATGCACGTGTATACTTGCTAGCTATTTCCGCCTTTGTGGTTGGTACAGTGGAACTGATTGTCGGCGGAATACTGGATCTGATTGCTTCTGATCTGCATATCTCTGTAAGTGCAGCAGGTCATTTCATCACGATATTTTCGGTAGCATTTGCCCTATCCGCACCTATATTGATGAATATCACAGCAAGGATGGAACGCAAAAGGCTGTATTTGTTAGCGCTCGGCGTCTTTATCGTTGCCAACCTTATTGTTGCCTTCAGCTCGAGCTATGGGCTCACCTTATCTGCTCGCGCTTTATCAGCCATGAGTGGCGCTGTCATCATTGTGTTATCGATTTCACTTGCTTCTCAGCTTGTTCCTGAATCGCACCGAGGAAGAGCGATCGGGATTATTTATATGGGGATCAGCGGATCGCTTGTGCTTGGCGTACCGGTTGGAATGGTCATCGGGAATGCATACGGCTGGAGAGCGCCGTTCCTTCTGATCGCTGGACTAAGCGCTCTTGTTATGGTTGCAAATGCAATGTTTCTCAAGCGAACAGCACCAAGTCCAGTCGTATCGCTTCGTCAGCAATTGTCTGCGCTTTGCACGAAGAAGATCATTAGTGGACAGCTGATTTCCTTCTTGATGCTTACAGGTCATTTAACGCTATACGCCTATTTGACACCCTTTGTACATGCTAACTTTGACATTAGCCCTGCGATGATGAGCATTGTGTACTTCCTATTTGGCATCACTGCTGTAGCGGGCGGTGGATTAGGTGGTCTATTGTCGGATAAATGGGGAGCAACGAGGACGATCGTTCTGGTGCTGGTGTGCTTCTCCGCATCCATGTTTATGATGCTGTTTGCTGCACACGCTTCGATCTATGTATTCATGGCGATGATGATGATCTGGGGCGGTCTGAGCTGGGCCCTCTCTCCTGCACAACAGTCTTATCTGATAAAGCAGGCACCGAGCACCGTTGACATTCAGCTTAGCTTGAACAACTCGGTTATGCATCTCGGCATTGCAACAGGCTCCTTTATCGGCGGCATGGTTATTGAAAAGAGCTCTGTAGCCAACAACCCGTGGGTTGGCGGTCTTATCGCTCTGCTGGCGCTTGGCAGTGCTGCCTATTCGATCAGCCGCAAGCCGGCTTCTGTGACCGAGCCGATGGCGAAGTGCGCTTCGATCTCAAGCGCAGATTCCGTTTAACATAACGGATTTCATTTAATCAATCTTCATACGAAAAAAGACCACACCGAGTATAACAGACAGTTATCCTTCGTGTGGTCTTTATGCTGTTGCCGCCATGCGCCATCCTGTTAATATCTTAAGCGCATCAGAAGAGCCTTCATCTCTGAATCCTGCATTAATTCATTCGCATATTTCTTTGAGATGGCGGCAAGCGCCACATCATGGTGAAAGAATTCTGTAAAGAACTTAACGAATGGCTGCGCCATCGTGCGCATCGCCTGCCAATTGCCTTCCTCCATACCAGCAAAGAGCACTTGACTGCCATCCGTTATGATAAGCTTAAATTGCTCCAAGATCATCTCATGGCCTTCTGACGGCTCAAGGATATTCATGTTCTTTAACAATACGCCTTTGGGTGTGCCTCCTGTAACCAATACCTCCACATCTACGCCCTGCTTCTCCTTTTCCTCAAGCAGTCGAGCAATGGATTCAAATTCATTTACGAACATCGATAGCACAATAGAATGCTCCGCCTCTTCGATCATTTGGCGGAAGTAGGCTTGAATTGAAGAGTCTGTCTTCAGGCTCCATACCTGATCATCTGCATAAGCCCGTCGTTCTCCTGCCTTTTTTAGATCGGCAATGTCCTTTTTGAATTCCTGTGTCAGCTTATCAATGACGATCTGCATCGGTATAGCCACATAAGTGCGCTTCTTGCCGGACAAGGCGTCAGAGACAATCCCCTTCTCCACGAGCCTCGCAATCACTTCATATATTTTGGCTTTTGGGACACCGGAGTGCTTCACGATCGTCGTGGCATCCATCGCCTCCGCATGGGTAACCAGCGCTTCATATACTTTGCTTTCATATTGCGAATATCCGAACTTCTGCAGCATGTCCTTCCTCCATCACGATCCTTTTATCACTAGTTTACTTGAATGGTTCAGGAGGAGACAAGTTCATATCGCACATGGATGTCATCCGCAAGTCTTTCGTAGGAATCTGCAAGAGGGCTTATACGTTAACCGTACAGCATAAAGAATTGCAGAGGATGTCCAAGCTGCTTCAAATAGTTGTAGAGCTGGGCTCTGTGGTGGAACGTATGGGTCACAATCTCAATGAGCCATTTAATCTGAACAACGCTATGTTCAGCATAGAATGCTTTCGTTGACTTATGCAGCAGCTCATCTTCTGACAAAGACAGCATATAGGTCCGCAATTCCTCAACATTCGTACGAAAATGGTTTGCTAACTGATTCGGATCCTGTATGCCGTTGACTCGGTTCTCGATCCGCTCAACATCAGGCTGTGCTTGCTCATTGAGAATGGCAAGATCAGATGCAGGGATCGAGACAATATGATGCGCGAGCTCTAATAGTGTTCGCATATTCTCGGCTGGGCGATAGCTCCACTCCTCAGGCTTGATTCTGTTTAGCAGTGCATCTACAGTTCGAACGGCCAATTCTAGTTCATCCAACAAGTGATCTCTGATTGGTGCTGCTCCACTCATGTCATTCGCTCCTTTTCATCATCATTAAGTCGTTTGAGGCATGTCCTTTGCGGCATATTGACTGCATAATTCCAAGGCTTTCGCGTAGATCTCCGTTCGCAAGGACTCTGGTTCAAGCACATGTGCATCTTTTCCGAGGGTAAAAAAGAATCTTGTCGCCCATTGCCACTCCGAGATCGGACATTGAAAATCAACCTCCCACAGATCCTCTTCCCGTTCGGTTATCCTTTCACCAATATGAGGATCCTGCTCCACCAACAGCATGCCCCTATAGGTTAAAGTGGCTCGAATTCGGATCGTGTGATTCGTGGGTTTATCCTTCTTCGTATTGTCCTGCTTAGCAAAGTCATGTTCAGCTCCTGGATCGGCATCCTGCAGCTCGTCAAATCGATCCGCTCGGAACGTTCGCAGTTCCCCATGTGTATCCGAATAGGCTTCGCAATACCAAAAGCCATGCTCAGCAAATACTTTCTTCGGCTTCAAAAGCAGCCACCGCTGATGCCGCTCGGATCGATAATAAGCCCTCATCCACACGTCTCTTGAGCAATAAGCAAGCAGCTTATTAAGCAGCGGTGCCTTGAAAGAGCGCTGAGGCACCTCCACATGCATCAGTTCAAGTAACGGTTCAACCTGCTGCAGGCTTTCTTGAGGCAAGCTCTCACGGATTTTATCGATAACCGTCCAACGTTCCTGGTTGAAGGGAGTATCCGCATACGATGTTAGCGCACGCAGCGCGACGAGTACCGTTAGTGTCTCCTGTACATCCAACTGCAGCGGCGGCAAGGTATATCCTTCTGTTAATCGGTAGCCCCCTGCTGGTCCCGCTTCGGCATACAGAGGAATGCCCATCTCGGAAAGGGCCTGCATGTCTCGCAGGATCGTACGCTTGGATACCTCAAATTTGTCCGCAAGCATTTGAGCGGATTGCTGCTTCTGCTGCAGCGCGATGACAATTGCAATCAATCCATTCGCCTCACGAAGGCGTCCTCCTTTCAAAGCACTGGCTCGAATGTTAGGATAGCATAAACTCGGTGACAGCTTGTATGTCACCATTAAACATCCATCTAGGAAAGAAATTTAAATAAAGAAAAACCGTA
This sequence comes from Paenibacillus sp. 1001270B_150601_E10, assembly GCF_015558675.1. Taxonomy (GTDB): domain Bacteria; phylum Bacillota; class Bacilli; order Paenibacillales; family Paenibacillaceae; genus Paenibacillus_B. The sequence goes on from NZ_JADMOL010000006.1 coordinate 248,836, forward strand.
AGGCTTGCGAACCTCACGGCTTCATCTGTTGTATGCTCATCCAGCATGTTATGTCGTGCTGTGTAACCATCAATATGAAGGGGCTTATGCCTGATCTCTTCGATATAGGTCGCGACTCTTGTAGCCGGCCTTAAGGATCATCTTCATTTCCTCTCTGCGTTTCGCTTGCGTTGCCTCCTGCTTGGCGCTATATACATAGCGCGCCCAATCCTTGCGATACCCTGGCGTTAGCGCCTGATAGATGGCAAGAAGCTCAGGTGTATCCTCCAAGTCCTTCTCAATGCTTGGAATAAGGTCAACATAATCATCGACACATTGGCTTGAGGCTGTGGATGCTTGCCCCTTCCCCTTCGCATCCTCCTTGAATCCTACGACTGTAAACACGTCATCTAATCCAACCATGCGAGCGAACTTGATAGTGCTTGTCCCAATATATCCGTCTTCATCACTGCCAAGACTAGGGAATAGATCGTCACGATGAATATAAGTATCGTAAACTTTGTTGCCTTTCTTCGGATAGGCAGCGAACAGATATCCGTTCTTTTGAAGAAGCCCGTCTTTAATAACTCGATTTAGCAGATTCTTCAGCGATTCCATATCAAGCACAAAAGCGAAGATAAGATCATATGCTTTCTTCTCAAGTGAAGTATCGTAGTCGGTTAGCCCATCAAAATAGGTTGTGCCCTCAGGCTGATTCAAGACTGTCTTTTGATTGTATTTGGATAAGTTTAATTTCTCAACGATTGTTTTAGACAATGGTGTGCCATCCCTTACTTGTATTGTTGTTAGCTCTGGTATACTTATTATAATCGAAATCGAGCACAATATAAAAACAAGCACGCCTAACGGATGTATCCTCTAACGGGTTGGATCACTCTTCATTTCATCTCATCGTAATGGGTCACTTGATTTCGCCCGTTTTCCTTCGACACATATAGAGCTTGGTCCGCATGCTTTAACAGAGACGTGCTCGTGTCGTCCTGTGTGAACGTGGCAGCCCCTATGCTTACTGTTAAATTGCCAATCTCCCACGCATAATCAGCCACCGCTTCGCGCAGCAGTTCCGCCGTCTTCTTGGCTTCAGTGAGTTCTTGTCCGGGAAGGATCATAACAAACTCTTCACCGCCATATCTGGCCGGAATATTCAATTCTCGGGAATGATCCGAGAGAATACTTGCTAATTGAGCTAATACGTCATCACCCGTCTGATGTCCATACTTGTCATTGATTCTTTTAAAATGATCGATATCGACGATAAGCAAAGAGAATGACTGCTCCCCATCATGACAGCAGCGAATAAGCTCATCCAACTTCTCTTGAAAGTATCTTCTGTTCTTTATGCCGGTTAGCTTGTCTGTGCTGGATAATTCAACTAGCAGCGAATTCATCTCGATGAGCTCCGCTTGCTTGCTTTCAATTTCCTGATAGATGTGCTTAAGCTTTTCCAGCGCCTGATCCTTCTCAATGTAAGCCTCTTCCGTGTGCTTTTTCGTCATTCGAAGCTCTTGCTCATAATGAATGCGCTTGCCCATTTGCATCAAAATACAATCCATGATCTCGAGCCCATCCTTATCAAGCCGCCTGCCATTAAGTAAATACGGAATAGGCTCCCCTTGCTTATTCTTCAAGCTGATAAACAGCTCATCCACATGGCCGTTCAGATTGATAAATGGATAAAAATAAGAATGAAAGATGAGCTTATTGGCAATCGACATTAAGGATTCAATATGCTTGCCTATTAATTCGGACTTGTTATACCCCATTTGGTCTCCAAACGTATGATTCACCTCTAGAATCATACCTTCATGTGAGATGGATATGAAACCGCAGGGTGCATAATTCAGTCGGTCATCCATGATTCAATATCCTATCCTTTCGAGTTGTTCCTTCATGTTGGTGCAAATAATTCTCGATCAATCGTATCGTTTCTTCTGGATGGCTGATATGCGGATAATGCCCTTTCGCCTCCATTAGCTGAAACGAGCTATGCTTCAGATGCTGATGCAGATACTGCCCAACCTCTAGCGGCACGATGCTATCATCAGAGCACTGCATAATCAAGGTAGGGAGATTCGATTGAGCCAGATCTGATCGATGATCAGAATAGAAGGTAACCTCTGCAAATTGCCTAGCAATGACAGGGTCGGACGAAATAAAACTCCGCTCCAGCTCCTTCGTTAGCTTTGGATGCTCGAGGTTGTTCATGGCTAATGGGGCCATCATGCTCGCCCAGCCTGCAAAGTTCATTTCCATCATTTCAAGCAGCTCGTCAATATCGCTCTTCTCGAAGCCGCCCTTGTAATCGCCATCATTTAAGTAACAAGGCGAAGGGCCGATCATAATAAGCTTATCAAAATATTCCGGCTGCTCAATGGAAGCGAGCATGCCAATCATCGAGCTTACTGAATGGCCGACAAATATGACATTATGGAGTCCGAATGCTTCGATAATATCGATCACATCTTGGGCATACCCTCTCAGCGTATGATACTTCTTCGGGTCATACGCATGAAGATCGGATTCGCCAGAGCCAACATAATCGAACAGAACCACTCGATACTTTTCCTCAAATGCAGGGGCTATGTATCTCCACATGCTTTGGTCGCAGCCAAATCCATGGGCAAATACAATCGTCTGGTCCCCTCTTCCACTTATGTTTACTCGATTGCGGGCAGATACAAGATTCATCTACATTATCTCCTCTATATTTTCCATTCTCTTTATTTTGAAGGCGTATCCTTTAAATTTCAAGAACATTGTGGCATCTCCTAAATGAAATCTACGGATATGGATTGCTGGATGGAAACCGACCTTACGTATGGACGATCCTAAGAAAAAGACCGTTTCCACTTTCGTCAGAAACGGTCTTCGTACGTATTTCATCATTGTGTGATTGCTTTGAAACGCTCAATCGCTGCTCTTAATGTGGATATTCCTTCCTCCACGTTCTTTTGCGTATATCCCTCAGTCTTCAGCTCCTCTTGGATTGATTCTGAGCATGTCTGCTGCTTCAGGCTAATTGCTGGATCGCTTTTCGAACCTCGGCTCTAGTTGAATCTAGAGACGATATCGTAATCTATAGATTTGATGTTCTCAAGCTATTAGTAAGAAAAATGATTGTTTCCTTTGTGATTCTCATCGGTTCGTAGGGCATCATGAGACCTCACGTCCCGCAAAACGTTTGATAAGGAGCATCGCATTGCGGCGGAAGTGCAGTATATTCATCCTGTTCTGGAGCGTATGCATAAGGTCTAGACAGCACATTGAGCAGCTTCTTCATGATGCTGTAGTCCTCTCTCGTGACAGCAGCGTCCAACGCCTCTTCAACACGGTGATTGCGAGGGATAATCGCAGGATTGCTGTTCATCATAAGAGCCTTAGAAGCTTCTAACGTTTGAGATTCTCTCGATCTTCTTTGCTCCCAATGCCTTTTCCATTCGGCGAATGCTTCCGAGTGGAATAAATTCGTACTACTCTCTAACTTGCCTAATGTTAGGGCCCGGAATGTATTCGTGTAATCTGCACCATGTTCCTCCATCAAGGACAGCAGTTGATTGATCAGTGCCTGATCTTCGGCATCCTCATCGATAAGACCAAGCTTAGCTCTCATGCCTGTCAGCCAATTCTGGTTGTACAACTCGAAGTAATCTCCTATCGCCTCTTCAGCAAGCCTTATCGCTTCCTCCTCATTGTCATGCAGCAGCGGCAGCAAAGCTTCCGCTAATCTGGCAAGATTCCATGCCCCAATACTCGGTTGATTTACGTAGGCATAACGACCATATCGATCAATAGAGCTGAATACGGTCTCTGGATCATAGGCATCCATGAAGGCGCAAGGTCCATAATCAATGGTATCCCCACTTAAAGCCATATTGTCTGTATTCATGACCCCATGGATGAAGCCGACAAGCTGCCACTTCGCTATAAGCGCGGCCTGGCGCTTAATCACTTCTTGAAGTAAAGCAAGATAGCAGTTCTCATGCTCGGCGGCCTCTGGAAAATGTCTTTTAATCGTATAGTCGGCTAAGGCCTTAAGATCACTGGGCTTTCCTATGCCGGCAGCATATTGAAAAGTACCCACACGGATGTGACTCGAAGCGATGCGTGTGAGAATAGCGCCTGGAAGCTCAGTCTCGCGGATAATCGTCTCACCAGTCCGTGCAACAGCAAGGCTGCGAGTCGTAGGGATCCCAAGCGCATGCATCGCTTCGCTAACGATATACTCCCGAAGCATGGGTCCTAGTGCTGCTCGTCCATCTCCTCCTCGAGAATAAGGCGTTCTTCCTGAGCCTTTTAGCTGAATATCGAACCGTTCACCTTTTGGTGTGATCTGCTCGCCTAATAAACAAGCCCTTCCGTCGCCAAGCATCGTAAAATGCCCAAATTGATGCCCTGCGTAAGCTTGAGCAAGAGGCTCAGCCCCCTCTGGGATCCGATTGCCAGCTAGGACTTCAACCCCTTCACTCGATTGGAGCTGCTGCAGGCTTAAGCCTAACCATTCCGCTACTGCTTCATTGACAATGACCAAATGAGGGGAGCGTACAGGTGCAGGTTGGAGTTTCGTGTAAAAGGAGTCCGGCAGCCGACTATAGCTATTATCGAAGTTCCACCCAGCTTCTTCTATTGCATTGATCTCTTTCATTTTATCTCCTTATTCTTGACGTTTATATTCAGTAGAAATCCACTTTTAGGGTTTGCTTCCGTTTATTTATTATACCTGCATCCAGATCTTGATGGATCATTATTTCATTAAATTTGATGCATATCGAGCCCTGATCCTCCATCGCATAATATAGAGGATTCAAACAAATAATGGAAGGGAATTATAATTACGATTTAAGAATTTCTGTCGAATATGTCATGAGTCATATGAAATAACGACCAAGTAAGAAGGGAGAAATTTGCGATGAAGTTATCGATCCAAATATTGCTACTGATCATCCTTTTCCCCTTCGTTACTGGTTGCTATGATCTCAGAGAGCTTAATGAAACAGGATTTGTTACCGCACTGGGAGTAGATCTTGGCAGCACAAATAGATATCGTGTATCCGTGCAAGTCGTTAACCCCAGCAACTCTGCAGGCGGAACTTTTTCGAAAGGTCCAACTTCTTTGGACACAGTCACCTATTCAGCCGAAGGGGACAACGTATTTCAAGCCTCACGAAAAATAAGCAAAATGATCTCACGGCAGCTGCACTATGGTCATACCATCCTGGTTGCGATCAGCGAGGATCTCGCCAGAAAGGAAGGTCTGTATAACATGCTGGATGGTATAGAGCGAGATTCAGAGATTCGAAGCTCTGCTTCAATCATTCTTACAAAAGGGATTAGTGCAGAAAAATTATTGCGCAATAAAGCCATCATTGATCGTATTAGCGCAATGAAAGTGAAGCGCTTGACAAAATTTTCGCAGAACTTGTTAGGAGAAAACCCCGACACCCGATTGTATCAGGTCATTCGCACGCTTACTTCATCTGGACGCAATGCAATGGTTAACGGATTTGAAATCGTCCAAACACCTCAAGCTCCGATAGTGGTATTAGACAGCTTAGGTGTATTTCAAGAGGGCAAGCTCGTTCATTGGCTTGATTCGCAATCAAGTCGAGGCGTTATGTGGGTGTTAGATAAGGTCCGATCAACATTAGTAAGTCTAGATGTTAATGGACAAAAAAACAGCGTTGGTATAGAACCAATCCGTACCAAAGCAAATGTAAAGGCAATCAGTCAACAAGGCAAGCCTAAAATGCAGATTCACATCGAAGTAGATGCGAACATTGGAGAGGTTGAGACGAATATTGATATTCTCGATCCATTCGTCATTCTAGAGTTAGAGAAGCTAACAGAAGACGCCATTCGTGCAGAAGTCAACCAAGCCATTACAAAGCTGCAGGCCCTTCATTGTGATATCTTCGGTTTTGGCGATGTCGTTCATCAATATGAACCAGGGCTGTGGCGCCACTGGCAGAAGGATTGGTCCGACAAGGGCTTTCCAGAGCTTCAGCATGATCTTCAGCTGACGGTACGAATCCAACGATTAGGATTAAGAACCAATTCGCTTATTCGCAATATTGAATTGAATAATCAAGGCAACTAACATGCGAGGCATGGCGAATAAGCTCCTCTTTTTTTTGCTCAAGCGCATCGTGTTATGTTCATGGTCCATCAAAAAAAGCCGTAATCATTACGGCTCTTTCAGTGCTATCTATTAGCAAATCATAATCCTATTAAACATCTTAGATCAGTTCATGTCGCTTCTTCAACATTCGGTATAGTATAAAACTAAAAAGTGCAGCAATGGCTGCGCATAGTCCAATAAATCCATATCCTGCTTGGAGGCCTCGAAGCAATCCAATTTCGGTCTCTGCACCGAACAGCAGCTTAACCACTTCAATAACCCCGCCGATGAGGTAATTGCCTATAACACTGCCGATTCCCATTAACGTTACGGTAAAAGTGATGGCTGTATCGCTGCCATGTGGATATCTTTTAGCAATAAAAGCCATCACGGTTGGATAAATCATGGCGATGCCGATGCCTGCTGCAGCAAATAGGAACGCTAGACGCTCTCCTCCCACTATTGCCAGAAACGTGCATATCGCTGACGATCCTGAGAAGATGAACAGAGAGAACGTAAACCCTATCTTATCGGTAAGAGGTCCCAGAAGCAGTCGGGCTAGTGCAAAGCATAAGAAGAAGATCGACAGCATGCCTGAAGCTTTCACGGTGTCCCACCCGTAAGCTTTTTCAAGGAAATTAACAAGCCAGCCCCCTACTGCTAATTCAGATACAACGCCAAACGAGAGGATGAGTACCATGAACCACAGAACGGGATCACGCATCAGTTTTTTCAAAGGAATACGGTCCTCATGCGGGACATCATCACCTGGAAAGGAACTTCGCATCGCGATTAGAATCGGCAATATAGACAAAGACAACATGACAAGATACATGCCTCTCCAATCCAGCGTATGTCCAAATACGGTGATGGACATGAGTCCCGTTGCAATTAACGGTGCTATAGTTGAGCTAAGTCCATAAAAACCATGCGTGAGGTTCATCATCGTTCCTGTATTTTTGACGAAGATGCGTGCCCCTAAGATAGCCAATGCAATTTCCAGCATGCCATTGCCGATATACATCAGAAAGTATGAGGCTGAGAACATCGGGTAGCTGCGCGAAAAATAAATCAATACACCAGAAAGCATCATAGAACCAAAAGCGGTGATGCTTACGACTTTGATCCCCCATATTCTTGTAAGGTAATTTGTGAACGAACAAGCTATGAGGTATCCTAGTGCATTAAGTGATAGCAGTGTGCCTAGCTGGGACTCATTCAGCATGAAATCAAACTGAATTCTCGGTATGGCTGGCCCTTTTATATTTTCTGATAGGCCAAATACGACGAATCCTAGAAATATGGTTGCCAGCTGCATCGCATACACTTTATTCACTTTTTTTAAACGCTTTTCCACTCAATCCCCCCAGAACCTATATTAGCGCTACTCTTTAGTAGTTAGCAAAGCTTTCGTTTAGCTGCAGCTCCCGTTGATTGATAAAATGCTAGTACTCTAAGTTATGTTATCGATACCAGAATGAACAAGCAATATGGGGCTTTATACTGCTTGAATATTAGGTTGAATGGGCCAGAAAGTCAATATAAAAGATTTGATTGTTTTAGCTGCAGAGTCCACAGATGAAGAGCTTTGGCCTCCCTTTTATCACGATGGCAGTTTCATTCTATTCACTTCGTTGCACGTCATTGATTAAACCTTTGCTTGTAAGGAAATGAATAGAACAAAACGATTAACCTAAGGAGGAAGCTGCATTGTCGGAGAAGGAACCTAAAGTATCGAAGTCTATGCCTGAATTGCCTGAATCGTATTGGCGAGACTCGATAAGCCTCCCCTCTTTCCCCAAGCTGTCTAACGATATTGAAGCTGAGATAGGAATAGTGGGTGGTGGAATATCAGGGATCACAACAGCCTACCTATTGGCAAAAGAAGGACTTAACGTTGTATTGCTTGAAGCTGGAGAGCTTCTGAATGGTACGACCGGCCACACTACCGCGAAGATTACTGCTCAGCATGATATCATCTATGATGAACTGATCAGCCACTTTGGTGAAGAAAAAGCAAGGCTTTACTATAAGGCGAATGATGAAGCGCTGCAATTCATTAAGCGTATGGTTGAAGAGCATGAGATAGACTGTGACCTAAGTGAACAGGATGCCTATATTTATACGGATCAGGAAACTTCAATCCCTAAGCTCGAGAAGGAGCTGGAAGCTTATAGGACACTTGGCATAAACGGTGAATGGGTGGAACAAATCGCTCTGCCTATCCCAATAAAAGGCGCCATTGTGATGAAAAAACAGGCTCAGTTTCATCCGCTCAAATATTTGAATAAGCTCGTTCAATTATTTGTTCAACACGGTGGCAAGATTTATGAACAGACAACCGTGAATACGGTAGAGGAAGGTGACAAGCCGGTTATCGTTACCAAAGATAATCATCGTGTAACCTGCCAGCAGGTCGTCTCCTGTTCTCACTTCCCCTTCCATGATGGAATGAGTCTCTACTTTGCGAGATTGCATTCTGAACGCTCCTACGTTATTGGTGTGAAGAGCGACAAACACTATTTAGGCGGCATGTATATTAGTGCAGAAGATCCGAAGCGTTCCGTGAGAAGCACGCCTCTCAGCACAGGGGAAGAACTTCTGATTATCAGTGGCGAAAGCCATAAGACGGGTCAAGGCATATGCACGATCAAGCATTATGAGGCACTAGAGACGTTCGCCAATCAAACGTTTGGCATCAACGAGTTCTCCTACCGCTGGTCGACACAGGATCTCGTGACGTTGGACAAGGTTCCATACGTCGGGCATATGACCTCAGACAAACCTAATATGTATGTGGCAACCGGTTACCGAAAATGGGGAATGAGCAACGGAACGGCGGCTGCTTTGCTGCTGTCTGATCTTATTCGTGGGAAAGAAAATCCCTACCAAGAGCTTTACTCCCCTTCGAGGTTCCATGCTGATCCCGATATTAAGACCTTTCTCGTACAAAATGTGGATGTTGCGAAGCACCTTATCGAAGGTAAGCTTGAGTTCGTCCGTAAGACGCCTGAGGATTTGGAGAATGATGAGGGTTCAGTCGTTACGGTGAATGGCAAGCGAGCGGGCGCCTATCGGGATGACAAGGGTATGCTTCATATTGTGGATACAACATGCACCCATATGGGTTGTGAGGTCGAATGGAATCATGGTGAGCGCAGCTGGGATTGTCCTTGTCACGGCTCTCGATTCTCCTATGATGGCGAAGTGCTTGAAGGGCCGGCCAAAAGACCATTGCCGAAGCTAACGTCTTCCTAACTTCACAGGCTGGGCATCATTGCATGAAAGTGGGGAAATGAGTATTCAAGAATATTCATCAAGTGTGTTTGCATGTATTTCCATTTGCTATATAAAAAAGAAGCCTGCTCGAATGAAAAGGAGCAGGCTTCTTTCATGCTATTAAGCAGATCAATACAAACTTACTTCAAGGATTCCGCAGCCTGAATGAGCTGCTCTTTCGTAATGTTAAGCGAATCCGTGCTGACTCGTATCATGACCGATTCATCATCTTCAGCCATCCATGATACTTCCTTGTATAGACCCGTATCACTGAATAAGTACTGATCATTCTCCACATAGTTTGCTTCTACATCATTCATTTGCACCTGTTCATGGGCAATGGTTTCTGGAGATACCGACTTGATCTTCACCTTTTCCAATGCGTGATCGATCTGCACATAAATGTGGTCGTTGGTTGAATTACTGTAAGTAGTTGTATACGAATCCATTGGACGATTCGGGTCCGACTCTTGAATTCTCCAAGCATAAGGCTTCCCTTGATCCTTAGCTTCTTTTTGTAGCACCTCCAATAACTGAAGGCTATCTGAGCTAACATCGCCGCCAAAGGCGGGCTCCTTCTTGCCATAATCAAAGGTAAAGCCGACTTCTAATTGAAGCGGTAACGTGTGAGCGATATCAGCAGCAATCAATAGCTGTTTCCATTCCTCCATCTGAGCTACTTTTATTGGTTTAGAAGTACTGAGCAATGGATGCTGCTTGAGCATTGGGATCTTAGCATTTTCTAGAGAGGCTATGTAAATCACAGCACTCTGTCCCTCATTCAATTGTCCTTGTACAGACGACAGTGTTGTGTGGATATCGGACTTCAATGCTTCTGGAAGATGAAAGCTAGTATCCGTCCACACCTCAGAACGAACCATACCCGAATCCGTTGCAAATAAGAACTTCTGTGTTGCATAACCAAAGCCGGACAATACGGCTGCAATACATACGGCAGCTACCATCTTTCGTGCGGTGAATACTCGTTTACCTTTCACAGGCTTTCCCTCTCTCCATTTCGTCCCTTGGCTTGCAAGCATGGCCGTCATGTAGACGTCCATCGAGGGAGGACATTGCACTGAATCGGAAGCTGTCTGATATTCCTGCTTCAGTTTGTTTTCAATGGACATAGGAGGTTTCTCCCCTTTCTTCGATCTGTTCGCCTACATAACGGCGCAGCTGCTTTAGCGCCAAATGGTGACGTGATTTTACCGTTCCTATCGGGATATTTAACATGCTCGCGATCTCCTGAAGGCTGTAATCATGCATATACCGAAGCACGATGACCTCCTTCAGCTTTAGCGAGAGCTGCTCAACAGCAGGCAGTACTTCCATTTGTGCATAGATCGCATCAAACTGTCCTTCCAAGCAAATGCTGCTCTCTTCACCGCTGTGCGATTTCACACGTTCCAACAGCCGGAATTTGCGCCATATTCCTCTCTTCCAATTGCGTACCTGGCGAACGATAATACCGTTCAGCCATGCATGGAAGGGCTGCTCTGGATCGTATTTCTCCCACACACGGAACAGCTCTAAGTACACCTCGCTCATGATGTCTGCAGTATCCTGCTTATTGGTTGCTAGAAAGTAAATCAATCGATAGGTATAGTCCTTTGTTGCATGATAAAGCTCCTGAAACGCTTCTGTATCCCCTTCTCTCATCCGGATGATTAAGGGAACGATATTGATATCCTTCATGTAGCCGGCCTCCATTCAGGTGTTACATGAGATATTGGCTCTGATTCAATATAAGGTTCACTGCAGATGTAAAATAAACCTTTGCAGGTATAAACACGAAATATTT
>NZ_JADMOL010000006.1:260043-287193 GCF_015558675.1 Paenibacillus sp. 1001270B_150601_E10
GGTACGATTCAATGAATTTATACAAAATATCATTTAAATTATGCAAGTTAACCTTTATAATACATGAAAAGTGATTTTAACAAAAAAAGGATAGGTGATTACTTTGAGCCACTCTACTCAGCAAGAAGAGCTTAACCCTTATTTAATTGCACAGCGTCAAATTGATACCGCTGCTGCCAAGTTGCAACTGCCTGGACACATCACAGAGTTGCTCAAAAAGCCTAAACGCGTATTATCCGTCAGCTTCCCAGTAAAAATGGATGATGGCAGTGTTCGAATCTTTGACGGCTTCCGTTCCCAGCATAACGATGCGATCGGACCGACAAAGGGCGGAATTCGCTTCCATCCAGGCGTAACGCTTGATGAGGTCAAAGCCTTGTCCATGTGGATGACCTTTAAGTGCGGAGTTGTTGGATTGCCATATGGCGGCGGTAAAGGCGGTGTAATCTGTGATCCTCGTGAATTAAGCACTTCGGAGTTAGAGCGCTTAAGCCGAGCATTTATGGAGGCTATTGCTGACATTGTAGGTCCTGAACGTGACATTCCAGCTCCAGATGTATACACAACTCCTCAGATCATGGGTTGGATGATGGATACCTACAGCAAGCTGCGCGGACATTATTCTCCTGGTGTCATTACAGGAAAGCCGATCATTGTCGGTGGATCTGAAGGTCGTGGCAACGCTACTGCTCAAGGATGCGTCTACACGATCCAATCTGCCTTGAAGGAAATTGGCCTTAACATGACAGATGCCAAAGTTGCCGTTCAAGGCTACGGTAATGCAGGTCGCATCGCAGCTCGACTGCTAAATGATCTTGGTGCTACAATCGTTGCGGTAAGCGACTCTCGCGGCGGCATCTATGATCCAAATGGACTTGATATTGATCGCGTCGAACTGCTGAAAGATACAGCGAAGCTCGCAGATTATGGTTCTGAGTTCGTTCTTAGCAATGAGCAGCTGCTTGAACTTGATGTCGATATTTTGATTCCTGCTGCGCTTGAAAATGTAATTACGAAAGAAAATGCCCCTAATGTAAAGGCTCGCATTATTGCAGAAGCTGCAAATGGTCCGACAACGCCTGAAGCAGATGAAATTTTGAATGAAAAAGGATGCATCGTCATTCCTGATATTCTTGCAAATGCTGGTGGTGTAACGGTTTCGTACTTTGAATGGGTGCAGAATCTTCAAAACTACTACTGGTCAGAAGCTGAAGTCTTAGAGAAGCTTGAAGTAAATATGGTGAAGTCCTATGACGCGGTACGTCATATGGCAAATGAGTACGCGACAGATCTTCGCACGGCTGCTTATATGATTTCTCTTCAACGTGTTACCGTAGCGATGCAGGCACGCGGTTGGGTATAATATCCAATTCATTTTAAGATATTTATTGGATTGTGCCAACGAATACTCTCGATTAAAAAAACAAAGCTCCGTTACCTCCTATTTCAGATGGTAATGGAGCTTTTTTCATATTAACTGACAAAGAATTTTTCCATTCATACTCTCTTTGTCTTGAATATTTCTCCGTTAAGTCACTTGGAACGGCTCGATATAAGAAAAAGGAATATCGTTTAATTCGAATAATATTTATTGTATATCAATAAATTAATATTGACTAACGAATCTTTATAGGGTATCCTCTGATTAATCAATCTAGATTGATCAAGTGCTTTAAAGGAGATATGGTTAATGAAAAAACAATACTTATTTGCTTCCCTGCCGATTGTATTAGGTTTGCTTTGCTTTGTGATTTTTAGCATGATTGGCTCCTATGTTGCATCAGATGGAACGCTTGTCGAGCCTTTCTTTCTTGTTCCGATCGGCTATCTGTTCCTATTTCTTGGAGCATTGACGTTGATGTTCACTGTCATACGCTCTGTAATCAAGAAAAACCACCGACATGCCTAATAAGCTGATTTTCCTTTTATGAAAACAAAAAGTTCCTATGGATTGAGATAAGAAAAAAGAGATGTCCCTGTCATTTCCATGACTTGCGGACATCTCTTTATATTTGCATTCGATATCGAAGCAATTTCTTTGAATCATTCCTGTTCTGACAGATATTTCTCCAATTGCTCAATTGACCGGAATTCATGAATATGTACACCTTTTGACAGTAGAAGACTTCTTAAGCTGCTATCAAGATCCTCAATCGCCTTGTTCAATTCGCTCATCTCTTTATTGTCCAGTATTGATACAATATTAGGAAGCCCACTTTCCTTATAAACTGACTGGTATTCCAATGACGGATCTAATGTGCTTGGCCAAAATCCATTCTCAGCATAAAACAAAAAGTTAGATATCAGATCCTGCACATGAATTGCTCCAAAGAATGCAGTCTCATAATCGTTCGTCTCACAGGCTGTTCGAACCTTATCCAGTGTTCCCTTTATTTCCTCGTAGAAGCCTTTCATGCGAGTAGGATAAGCTGGTGGACTGGTATATTCGTTCAGTTGTTCCTTCAACAGCTGCAGTGTCCGTGCCGTAAGCTCCTCACAAGCAGAATGTATGGTTTCACATGATATGGAGTGCATAATCGTGTGTATCAGTGTGTCTAGTCGATCTGGCAGTAGGGAGAAGTTCATGATTTGCTCTGTATTTTTCCCCCATCCCTTCACCAGATACGTTCGATTAATAAGTGCAATACTGTAAAGTATAGTTGTGAGGACTCCATAAGCTTGATGCCTATGAAAGGTGAGATCTTCTGAGTTAACATGTTGATTCATTTTATGTAAATATACATAAGCCTCCCCGATCTTTGCTTCTGCGCGTTCCAAAAAGGGTAGGCCTTCCTGCGGGCACGTTATGATCGTTTGCTTTAATTGACGGAATCGATTAAGATCATTTTCTGATCTGCTGTATAAGACAATGGAATCAGCTATAATAGATGTTTTTGAATCCTCGTAACAAGCCATTTTTTCTGCTCGTTCCCAACTAATTGGCCAGAAATCAAAGCTAATCCCATGCAGGACAAACTGGATGCTGGCATTATACCCTTTCGAATTCAAAGGTATAAAGAAAAAGTCCAAATCAGAGCGACTCGTAGCCGTTCCCTGCGCGTACGAACCATAATAAGCGACGATTGCGATATCTTCGGCAAATACTTTCTTAATATGACGCACCAGCACATCGGCTACTTTCATAACATGAAACATAAGCTTCCCTCCCCAAGCATAATCAAGCTCATCATATCAGTAGTTTCTGCAGAGGAGTTTAGAAAGTTTACCTATCAGAAGATATTGCCGACATAATCGTAAATCCCAAGTCCCTGCTTGATAAGTGACTTGGGATTTATGAAACGATCGAAGCGGATTATTTGGACGCTGAATCGTCGCTTTCCGTAACCTCTTCGCCAGCTTTATTACCCATTGCCGCACCTGCGATACCGCCTACAACTGTTCCAATAGGACCAAAAGCAGAACCGACTACAGCTCCTGCTACGCCGCCGCCTACTGTTCCTACTGCTTCTCCAGTACCTGTGTCGCCCATGCTTGCTGCGTCACGGTCAGCTGCATTGTTTTGATATTGATTATCCTCATTCTTCTTAGCCATTGTTGTCACTCCCTAATGTATTCTTGAATCCATTCCTAAGGAATGCAATTCCAACACATAGCTTGCCCCGCATCTTAGAAAAGGATTCATCCTATTATCATCTAACTTAAGCATCCGGCTTCTATTAAAGATTACTTATAGCCTAGACCAGGCATGGGATATCGAACAAAAAAGAACCGATTTTACAATCGGTTCTATTGCTGTCTATGCATATAGGTAGATCTGCGTCGTAAACATTCTTCCTACTCATCCGCTTCCAAAGCCGTTTTTGGCTCAGCTTTCCCAACCCATAATCCAATGTAACCGCCCACGATTGCAGGCAATAGCCAGCCGATTCCCTCTTTATATAGTGGCAATACATTTAGTACAGGCGTAATCACATCAATGGATACTCCAGCGGCCTTAATCCCATCAAACACACTGATGATCACTGTTCCGATTAATGCGCCGATGTATACGGATGAACGCTCGCCTATAAACTTGTGGAAGAGGGACAGGATAATTAATACAATGGCAACAGGATATATGACAAGGAGTACAGGCACAGAAATTGAGATAATACGATTTAGACCCAAGTTCGCGACGAGAAGACCAAGGACGCACACGATAAATGCAATCCATGGTAAAGGTACTTTAGGCAGCAACTTATTGAAATACTGGCTGCATGCTGAAACCAAGCCAATACATGTCGTCAAACAAGCTAAAGTAACAATCACGGCTAAGAGCAACAGCCCAGATGGACCAAATAGCTCTTGTACCGCAAGAATGAGCAGCTGACCGCCATTCTCTGCATATCCAAGTGATTCCACACTCGTAACACCGATGTAACCAAGTGCTGCATAAACAAAAATCAATCCAATTCCTGCGATAATGCCTGCCATAATAACCGCTTTTGCGATAGATCGTTTATTCTCTACACCTTTATCTTTAATGGCATTAATAACAATAAGTCCGAATGCTAGCGCCGCAATGGTATCCATCGTCAAATAACCTTCCATAAATCCTTTAAAGCCAGGAGATGTCGCATACTGATTAATCGGTGGCTGAGCGGAACCAAGCGGATTCAATAGCGCGGCTATAAACAAACCAACAATAGATAACAGCAGCAGTGGCGTTAGGACGTTTCCAATCCATACGACGAGCTTAGACGGATTCAAGCACATAAAGAATACGACGCTGAAGAATAACACGGAATACAATAACAATACCCAAGCGTCAGATTGAATGGCTTCTGGGAAGAAAGATCTCGCTCCCATTTCAAACGATACATTTGCTACACGCGGAATGGCCATAGATGGGCCGATAAGGATATATACTGCAACGGCAAAGACAACCCCAAACTTGGGATGAACGTGCTGTGCTAGTTGCTGCATATCCTTCCCTGTAAGGCCTATTGTGATGATCGTTAGTAATGGAAGACCAACACCTGTAAGTATGAATCCGATCATAGCGATTAAAAATTGTTCACCAGATTGCTGCCCTAATATTGGAGGAAAGATCAAGTTGCCTGCCCCGAAAAACAATGAAAATAGCATTAGCCCAATAAATAAAGTATGGCTTTTTGATAATGATTGCATGTTTATCCTCCTTTGTCGTCTCTTTTATTTGCGTCTTCCCCCGTTTACTTAAGCACGAGAAAAACAAAAAATCCGCCCCTGCAAGGGACGGATTATACTCCGCGTTACCACCCATATTCATTAAGCATCCATCCTTCGTACAGATAAGCCTCATGCACTCTGCTCACGTTTTATAACGTGTCCCGATAACGGTGGACTACCGGCTCAACTTACTAAGATTTTCAGCTGAGCTTCTCGAAGATGATTTCAGTCATGCTTCGAACATTGGCTCGCACCTCCCGCCAACTCTCTAAAGATCGAATGCTTGACTTACTTATTCTCGTCCATGAAGTTAAACACTAAGAAGTTTGTTACTAATTTTACTTTATGACCATGGGATGTCAACAGACTATTTTTTACATTGTATGCTGGAGCAGGATAATTCGAATGGTTTGGTTGTCATATCTTGCCGTTAATATATACTAATGATAGATTGCAAAGAGAAATAATGAACGTGATGTCCTTGACAACTATAGAGATAAGAAAAGGTAGTGAACATAGATGATCCGAGCCTTAATCATCGATGATGAGGAACTTGCACTTCTCTCCTTACAGAAAAAACTTCAGAATTTTGACGAAATTGAATGTGTATGTAGCTTTACAGATCCACATCAGGCACTAGTTGAGCTTAATCAGATCGAGGTGGATGTTGCCTTTGTTGACATCGAAATGGTTGACGTCAATGGTTTGGACATCGCTTCCAAGATGCTTGACATCAATCCTAAGCTTCATATCGTGTTTGTTACCGCTCACGCAGAATATGCAGTGCAAGCGTTCGAGTTGAATTCAATCGATTACTTATTAAAACCGGTATTGATGAAGCGTTTAGAGAAAACAATTGCCCGAATCATCCCTTACCCGAATCAGAAGCAGGAGGCACCAAACAAAGGACCTATCCCGCTGCGTGTCCAAGTGTTTCATGACTTCCAGGTGGCCCAAGGAGATCATAATCTGTCTTTTAAGACCGCTAAGGTCAAGGAGTTATTCGCTTATTTCGTTATGCACCAGTTGACACCGATTCATCGAGATGTGCTTATTGAAGCGCTTTGGGCAGATCAAGATTATAAGAAAGCGAAAATTCATCTTCATACCTGCCTGTCTCATTTGAGAAAAACGCTCGACTCTCGCGGTTATATAAATGCCATCTCGTTTGTTGACGGCTGTTATACCTTTTCGATCGATGCGATAGAGAGAGACTGTGACCAGGTTGAACAGGCTTATTTGCTTGATTCCCCTCTTGATAAAGCTGGAGTGAAGCAGCTTGAACAAGCGATTCATGCATACACAGGCAATCTCATGGAGCAGAATGGATATAAATGGACATATCAAGATGCGGAAGTATATCAGCAGAAAGTTTTGCTTTTATTGAACCGTCTTATCGACTACTATCAGCTGATTGATCTCGATCGCACCTACCATTTTTTGCAGGTTCAGCGTAAGATTCAGCCGTACTCGGTTAATCACGTGCAGCAATTGATGCTTCTATCCGCTAAGAAAGGGCAGCGGTCAGAGGCGCTTCGTATCTATGAAGAATATGCACAGCTCTTGTCTGAGGATTTCGGAATGGCGCCAGATCAAAAATTAAAGGCTTTATATCAGCGCTTCAGCGCAAATGAATAGGATCCTTAGAGGACTCAATTCTTCACCAAGGATCCTATTTTTACTTTTTCTTATCCTCCTTTGCTTGATACATGGCTGTATCTGCTGCGCGAATAAGGGTCTCCGTATCGCTCCCTTGAGCTGGATAATGACTAGAGCCAATACTGATTGACATCGGCCTCAGTCAGCTCACGAATGATCTCTGATACATAGGATTGCTTATGAATAAGGATCAAAAACTCATCCCCGCTCTTTCGAAATACCTCACCTAAGGGATAAGCGCCCTTCATTAACCGGTACGAACATGCCTTAAGCAGCTTATCCCCCACAACATGCCCATAACGATCATTGAGGCTCTTGAAATGGTCAATGTCGATAAACAGCAAGCTGAAGGCATTCTCCGGCTTATGCTGCAAGAGCTGCACCATTTGTTCTTGAAAGTAGCGAAAGTTGGGAATAGCAGTCAATTCATCGGTATAAGCCATAATTCTAAGGCGTTCATATTCATTGATCTGCTCCCAAGGAAACACCTGGACTAGATAATCATCTGAATGACGCAACCCACTTATATGCATAAAAGCATGAAAGGATTGCTGTTTTGCATTCTTTAAGCGAAGCTGTCCTGACCACTTAAGCTCCTTCTTCACCATTTCTTTAACAAAGCTAAAAAAGTCTTGCGGTGCGTATTCATCCAGCAAATGATCGATGTGCAGCGATCTTTCGCATGATATTCCTGAAGCATAAAATGCAGTTTCAAATGCATGGTTTGTTTTTTTGACCTTCCCATTTGAACAGACGATTGCAAGCATCGAAGTATCCATTAGTGAACGATAGATTTGCGTTGATTCTTGGTCTGTAAAGAAGTTACGTTGACTGGTTTCCTTGTGATGATGTCGTTCCATAGCATGATCTCTCCAAGTCTAATTGGTTGTGTATTTCCTTCTTAAGTCTTCCACATCTCTATCCATTTATCATACTAACGGCCTCTTACATTTCTCTTAAACTTCATTTAGAATGTGTAATTCGCTGGTAATTCCTAAATATTCCTTTATAAAAAGTTAATAAGTAATCCAAATTATATATACCGTTAAGATACCGAGGACATAATGATGAACGTGAAAAGGTACATGTTAAATGCTTGGGAACTGCTTGAACCGCTTGGTCATGCGCTGCGCCGTCTTTCTTACATCGACCAAGCCTCACCCAATATTTTCCGAGTTAAAGTGCACTGCTACAAAGGAAAAAATCTAATGCTATCTGATGGAATCTCTATTCAAAAAAATGACTTACTCGTTAAAATCCATCTAAAAAATTTGCAACTGCTAAACGAACTTTTGCCATTGAATAACGATCTGAAGAAGTACAGGATTATCCAGCGGTATGTTGAACAATCCTTGCCAGGTGTTTATCAATACATAGAGGCGCATAAACAGGTAGCGAAGATAAAAGGCATCTTTGGCATAACCATGCTGCATCGAGGCTGCCAGCAGCTTTATTTTGATGTAATTGACATCCCGAGCCCCTCCTACCGTACCTTTAAGTGGATCTCTTTTATGCCCATTCACTTTTTGTCTGTATCCAAACCTTTAAAATCAATCCGTAAGCATAAACCCAAATACCTCGTCATGTCTACCCATACATTAGCGAAAAAATATGGTGGATCGTAGTCAAATCTCAAGGTATGCGAATCATGCAGCCCGTATTGAAATTGTTCAATAATGGATTAAAAAAGGACAGCCTAATGTGCTGTCCTTTCTTCACTCTTCATTTAAAAAGAACCGTCCTGCTTGGGTCCTGGATCTAGACTAGGCTTGATGCCAATTGGGCTGCGGCTTGAAGCGGAATCCGGTTGGATTGCAAATATCGCTATTACACAGCAAAGGATTCCAATTCCAGTAAAAATGGAAAATATCAGCCTCTCCTTGTTCAACAATAATGCTGTAACCAAAGGGCCGGCTGCAACTCCGATAAATCGCATGCTGCTGTATAAGGAGGTGATTGTCCCTCGCTGTTCCTTCTCAATCCCCTCTGTAATAAGGGCATCCAGACAAGGAAGGATAAGACCAATCCCAACTCCGCTTATCGTAAGAAGGCTTAACAGAAAAAACATGCTCTTCGTATTGATAAGTAAACAGACAACCATACTGACTGATATAATAACCGCACCTGCAACATTCAGCCATTTCATTCTGCTCTTGTTTGTTCCGATCACTTTACCTGTAATATATGAAGCAAGACAAATTGCACTTAGTGGTACTGCCAGCAGAAATCCTTTTTTCACCCCATCGATATCGTAGTGATCCTCCAATATAGACGATAAATAGTAAAGGATACCGAACATGATGAACATCGCACATCCTCCAATTGCAAATATCGCGTACAGCCATCGCCCTTTTTCTCGCAGAATGTCACGAAGACTATGAAGAAACGCCTTAAAGGTTATCTGCTTCTGGCTGTCTTTTTTTGGGACATTAACAAAGATGGCAATCGCCAATATCGTAATGATACTTATAACGGGAATTACCGCCAAAGGCAGGAACCAGATTAACAGAGTTAACGCAGACCCTAAGATCGGACTGATTACCTTGCCGAATGTATTCGAAGTCTCAACAACCCCAAGCGCACTGCTTACCTCATCCTTGCTGTCGAACATATCACCTACTAAGGGAATCACAATGGGAAAAGCACCCGCTGCACCGATACCTTGCACAAGTCGTCCCGCAAGAATACCGTAGAAGGCCGTATAATGCTCAAGCTGCCATGCTGACACAGCTGAAATAATCCCCCCAATGGACGCCAAACTTAATCCCACAAGGATAATGAGCTTTCTCCCATAACGATCAGACAAGTATCCAGCTATAGGGATACAAACAATGGAAACAGCAGCATAAACCGTAATGATTAAACTTGATTGCAGGGATGAAATGCCTAATTTCTTTTGCATTAAAGGAAGGACTGGAATGAGCATGGAATTGGCTAAGGTCATGATTAGTGGAATGGAGGCAAGGGCAATTAAGTCACGTTTCTTTAGTTTGTACATCGATATCCTCTTTCTGAACTTGAAGATAATGATCGTGCTTAAGATAAGATTTCCTAAAAGTCATGCCTTCATTCCTAATACACCATAATTCCGATTTTATTTATCAGATATGTTTTCGATTTTATTCGATAATCAACACCTTTCCTGAAGTTCATACCCTGCCGTTTTTCCAAAAAAACAAGCTGAACCTGCAGGTTCAGCTTGTTTCAAGATAATATAAATATAAAGCTTCGCTTAAAAATTCGCCTCCACGACGGTGTATGCAGGATTCGTGAGGTTGACTTTCCCTTTTAATCCTGATGTTATGTAGACTTTGTTATCATCCATTAGAAACATCGCTTCTACATCGTTATCCTTTTCGATATAACGCATTCCTTCTTCAAGTCCCATAATTAATACTGCGGTTGATAATACATCTGCATCTGTAGCTGTTCCACCGACTATCGTGACACTCTTAATCCCATTCTGACTCGGTGCTCCCGTCTTGGGATCCAAGATATGGTGATAGCGTACCCCTTCATACATGAAAAACCGCTCATATACGCCGGAGGTATCGATGGTTTCGTTTTGGAGCGGAACGATGGCCAGCTGCTCTCCTCTCGATTCATCAGGTTCTTGCAGTCCGATCTTCCATGACTCCCCGGATGGTTTGCTGCCAATCGTAATGATGGTGCTTCCACCAAGATCGATGATTGCACTCTCTACCTTAACTTCATGCAGATACTTCGATATAAGATCAGCAGCATACCCCTTGCCAATACCGCCAAGATCAATGGACATGCCTTCTTTGGCGAGCTTGATGGTCTTATTTTTTTCATCCATGATGATATCCTTATAATTAACCATTGCTTTCGCTTGCTGAATAGAAGCATCTGCAGGAGGCTTGTCCCCTCCGTTCCCAATCTTCCACAGGTTAACGAGTGCTCCGATACTTGGATCAAAAGCTCCATTTGTATCGACTGCGTAGTCTAATGATAATTTCATAAGATCGAACGTATCTTGGGATACGGATACGGCCGTTTTCCCTGCCGCTGCATTCACCTGCGCGATCTCGCTGTCCGCAATGTGCATGCTGATTTGCTGATCGACTCGATCCAGAATCTTCTCGATATCCTTTAGATGTTCTTCTGCTTGTTCATCATTATACAGCTTCAAATTAACGACTGTATCAAACTTGAACAGCGTCTTGCTTACAAGTCCATCAGACGGTTGCGCCGTATTACCGGAGGAGTTTCCCTTTCCACTACATCCGATCATGGCCGATGCGACAATAAGCAGTGTAACCAACATTAGCGCTGCTTTCCTTTTCATAGAAAAC
This sequence comes from Paenibacillus sp. 1001270B_150601_E10, assembly GCF_015558675.1. Taxonomy (GTDB): domain Bacteria; phylum Bacillota; class Bacilli; order Paenibacillales; family Paenibacillaceae; genus Paenibacillus_B. The sequence goes on from NZ_JADMOL010000006.1 coordinate 271,170, forward strand.
GCCCCCTTCTTGAGATTTTGCCTACAAATCCATAAAATTATGCTCGAAAGAGACATATGTGTATGTGAATAATATCACAACATTTTTAACATGCTTCATTCTTCTATGTAGGCCGACATTGTAATAGTTTAAACCACTTTGGATGCATAAGAAAGATCCCATACTCACCGATTAACGGAAATACGGGACCTGATTCGACACGTTTATGATTATTTTAGCTTCCATAGAGCTGGAACATTTGGCGGTTCCCAGCCCTGCAGCGAGGTATGCGGCTGACGGCAAATATAGGTTTTGCCGCTGTAGGTCACTTCATCATTCAGTTTATAACTTACATTAGGTGCCCAAGCCTGTGCCCCGCCTTGGGCCTCCGTTGTGACGCTAATGCTTGTGCCTGGTGATACATTGCCAGCTGCGTCTTTTGCAGTGACTGTAAAGGTATAGCTGGTGCTAGGCGATAATCCATTAATCGTGGCGGTTGTACTTGTAGATTGAATGGAATTGGAGCCGTAGGATACCGTATAGCCCGTTACGCCAACATTGTCAGTCGAAGCCGTCCAACTAATTGAAACACTTGTTGCCGTTTTAGCTGTTGCCTGGAGATTGCTTGGTGCAGTAGGAGCCGTTTGGTCACCACCTGTATTAGCTGGGTCCGTTTTAACAGTTAGAGGAGCACTTGCCGCGGATTGATTCCCTTTCGCATCCTTTGCTTTTACCGTGATCACATAAGTGGTATCCGGCGTCAGGTTTGTAATGGCTGCATTCGCACTCGTTACGTCAATTGATTGGTTGCCATAGAATACGGTGTAGCCAGTAACGCCCACATTATCCATCGATGCGGTCCAGCTAAGGTTTATGCTTGAGGAAGTTTTCGAAGTTACCGTTACATTTGTTGGTGTAGTAGGTGGCTGAGTATCTGGAACAGGAGGAGTTAGCGCATCCAGATAGGCGCGGTGACTGTTGGAGAACTCGAAGTTGTTGAATTTATCCCAGTTGATGGACCACGTCATGACACCTCGGAAGTCAGGATATCCAGTCGTACTGCCTCTAGTCTTATAGCTTGTTAATTGTATGCCTTTGATCAAGGCATCGAGTGCCTTTTGAACTTCTGATACGCTAGTAAAGCCCCCTCCCGCATTTGTGTTGGCCGGCAGTCCGAGAACCACTTGATCAGGGCGAAGCGCTGGAAAGAAAAGATTTGGGTTCTTCGCAACGGGGAACCCTGTTAACACCATGTCGGCCATCGCCACATGGAAATCTGCGTTGCCCATGGTGTGGTACTGGTCATCCAAACCGATGATAGGGCCAGAGTTATAATTCTGCACCTGAAGCCAATCAAGAATATCTCTTGTTGCATGGATGACAGGGAGATAGGCTCCTGCACGGCTGTCACAACTGATGCAGCTGCCGCCATAGAAGGAATACCCCAATTGTACAAAGAAGGTTTCAGGCGCCATCGTCAGATAGAAATTATCGGTTCCAAAATGATTATTAATCGTTCTGAGCGCAGAGATCAGGTTCACAATTACAGGGGTTGTCGGATTTTTAAAGTCGCTGTCGCCAGCGTTCAAGTACAAGGAATGCCCTTCAAAATCAACATCCAATCCGTCAAAGCCATAGTTCTCAATAATAGCCGTTACGGAATTTACAAAATTATCTCTTGCTGCTGTACTTGCCAGCTGAACCTGCCCATTCTGACCGCCTATGGAGATGATAACTTTTTTGCCTTGGCTTTGGAGATAGGCCACATCTGCCTTAAAATCAGCCTCCGTATAATTGTATGGGGTGAAGCCGATCGTGCCATTGGCAACACCAGAGGTTGGCTCTGCGAAAGATACGTTGATAACATCAAACTTTGAAGATACATCACGAAGCTTAATAAAGCCGGAACCGTTATCGAAGTTATGCCAATATCCTACAATGGTCTTGCTAGATACAGCAGCTTGTGCTCTTGGGGAGTTAGGAGATAACGAAGTCAATACGGAGAGAAGCATAAATACAGCTAAAGCAATCATCCAGGTCCTACGAAACTTTAGCCCTTTCATCATCATACGTCATTTTCCTCCTTTAGACTCTAAATAATGACAGCGTTTTCAATAGATTGTACGGTGATGATATCTTCCTCCCTTCCTCAAGTCATTTCGCAACGGCGTTAGATATTTCGTCTGTCATATCAATTGCTGTACACCTTCATTATCAGGAATGGATACGAACCTTGTAAGGGGTAAATTCCAATAAATGGGGAGTAATTCCTCTACTATCATTGAACAAATGGACCATTTATTTCGCACAAAACCCATTTACACAAAAAAACAGAGCTACAGCTCTGTATGAAATGGACTTATTCTTAATTGATAATCCCATGATTTACAATTTCTACTGTGATCTTCGGATCGAATTGTACCTTCTTATAGTCCTCATCCCAATCCATATTATTCCATACATTCGGATAATAGGCCATTATCCGCCGGCCTATAGCGAAACCATCATGATTAAAACGCTGCATTTTCTCAATAAGCGATGTAGCTCTACTCGTAAGCTCTTCGGATAACGTCTTGTTTAATCTGGATAGCGTAGGTTTTAAGTTCAGATGGTCTCTTGGATATTCAATTGCGCTAACCTTTAGCTTAATATCCATCTTCACTTGAACCTGATTTCCGTTTTTCACGTTAATCTTCATCTTTCGACTCACTTTTTGGATATCCAATGCAATATAATTCTCGGGCTTTTCACCACTCTCGTTATTCACCTTTACTGTTAAACTCGCTCTTTTTGAGAGATCTTTATCCATAAGCAGATATAATAACGAGTCTTCTGATGACAATGTTCCTCGCATTTGATCTCCATTAAAGACAGCGATTCCGGAAATACTCGGACTCCTTGCATCATTCGTAATATAGGGAATAGCGATATCATCCCCTACATCCAGCATTTTCGGACAGATAAGCTGGAGGTTGACCTTTGGCACAACCGTACGATTCTCTGCACTCTGAATTAGTGTGTTATAGTGATCTCCAATAAGCATGGAGCCAGACAATTTCTGATTAATCATATCTTGGGCTTTACCTTGTACGACGGCAATTTTAGCATTGAGCGCACTTCTTGGATCACGATAGTAGACATCAAGAATGGGATACATCCCTTTTCTCGCTAATGCTTCACCAAGAAGAATCACTCGAAGCTTTGAGACGGATAATCGCCCAGGAACTTCCCGGTCAATGATATCTCGTGTATGTCTGCTTGTATCGCCTACCACTGTATGGATTTCGCTAAAATCATCACCGCCTGATTGTGACTTGCTTACATCTAAAATGGAAATGGTTGACATCAACTTGCCGCTTGGATCCAAGTCATAACTGACAATATAAGCAATACGCTCGTCTTTTAGCAATTGCTGGTCCCAGCAACCTGTCGTTAGAATCATCGTTAAAACGATGATAAGAAATAAGCCTCCCGCTCTCATCCCGTACTTCCTTTCACTTCTTTTTTATTAAACAGTATGGAGACCAGAAATAGCATGAACGGGATGATAAACACAATCAAATAGTTCATTATCGATAGCACCCTTTCCAGAAAATAAATCAACCTTAGATTCTGGAAAATAAGGCCGAGCACAAAAATGAGCAAGACCGTATAGAAAGCTGCTTTGCGGTGATTGCTGCCTGCTTGGAATAGATTAGCAATGCCTCTTGAAGCCATAAACGAATACCCCATTAAGGAGGTGACAGCAACTACTGCCCATAAGCTCAAGAAGTACAGGTCAGGACGTTCAAAAATACTGAATGATAATGCCTTTACCATATATAGGAGTGGTTGCGGGAGCAGCGCGAGTTCTGATGGGCTGAAAACGACCAGACTTGTGAAAACGGCGAACGTATACAGCAAAGTAGTAAAGAAATTAGCAAAGCTTGCAGCCTTTAGCTTTTCTTTGCTCGATCCTCCAACAAAAGGAAAGGTTATCATCAGTATTTCAAAGCCTGCAAATGAAGTCATAGCCCCATTCGTACCCTTGGCTATGCTCTCTATTCCGGAATGTCCAATAGGTAATATATATAAGAAATTCACATGCAGATAAGCATAAGCCGCTATGATAATAACAGCGATGTTACAGAAGAATACGATCACAAAAAATCGGGCTATCGTTCTTAGACTCTCTCGAATTAGGTATAGACACACTGCAGACATCATCCCCATCACAATCCATCGAGGCGTATCGATTAGAACCCAGTCCTGTGCAATTCTGCTGAATCGCACGATGATGAAGCTTGATACCAAGATGAAATATATGGTGTATAAGACGTGGATTATAGTTCCTATAGGCTTGCCAAATAAGTTCGGCAACATATCATAAAACGAGAAGCTTGGGAACCTACTGCTTAAATACCACATCAAGATAATGAATAGCTGGGATATGATTCCCGCCAAGATCACGGATATCCATGCGTCTCCCTTAGCTAAGCTATGTACCTCGGTGGTCAGCCCTAACAGCCCTACTCCAATTTGCGTCTGGATAACTAAGAACACAAGCTGCCCCGGTGTTACTTGATCCTTCATCTTAGTCATTTGGTTGCTGCCCCTCCTCTGAGGTATGCTGCTGCTGCAATTTCTGTGGAGCAGGGTCATTGGAGCGCTGTTTAAGCTTCCATTGGGGATAGCGTATAATGGTGTCTTTCCAATCCTTTAAGCGTAATGGAGCTATTGGGGCTAAATATGGTGTCCCAAAAGATTCTAAAATGCATAAATGGATCAGGATGATCATCACACTGTATACGATCCCGAAAAACCCGAATAATGATGCCGCAATCATGACAGGGAATCTGAGCATGCGGACAGAGGCGCTCATCTCATGAGATGGCACCACGAAAGAGGCAATGGCCGTTAGAGCTACTACGATGATCATCGCATTGGACACAAGCCCTGCCTTTACAACGGCATCCCCGATAACAAGACCGCCGACGATTCCAATCGTTTGCCCAACCGGCCCAGGCAATCGAATACCCGCTTCCCTAAGCAATTCAATCGTTAGCTCCATGAATATTGCCTCAAGTATTGGGGGATACGGGATATGCTCTACACTGCTCTTAATCGGAAGCAGCAAGTCCTCCGGAATGACTTCATAATGAAACGATACGACAGCGATGTAGTATGCAGGCAGGCATATCGCTATAGCAAAGCTTATTAGTCGAATAAAACGAATAAAGGATCCCTGTAGAGAACGAAAGCTGTAATCGTCAGGAGACTGATAAAAAGCAAAAAAGGTAACAGGAAAGATTAAGGCTGTAGGACTACCCTCAGCGAGCAAGGCCACTCTGCCTTCAAGCAAATTTCCAATGACGCGGTCAGGTCTTTCCGTATGAAGCAATTGTGGGAACGGCGAGAATGAGGTATCTTCAATATACTCCTCAATAAATTCAGAAGAGGTAATCGTATCCGCATCAATATTTCGAATACGATGGTCAGCTTCCTCGATGAGATCCGGATTCGCCAAATTCTTCATATAAAGGACTACCGCCTCAATCTTCGTCTCATGACCCAACTTATAGCGTCTGACAACCAAATTGCGATTTTCAATGTGCTTGCGGACTAGCTGGAGATTAATACATAAGTTCTCAACAAAGCCTTCGTGTGATCCCTCAACGACCTTCTCATTGCTTGGCTCAGCGACATTGCGGTCATAACTGGCTTTTACCTCAATGACATAGCAACTTGTCATTCCCTCGATGAATAATACGGCATTCCCTTTCAAGAGAAGATCAATGACCTCCTCTAAGTTATCATGCTTATTGGCATGCATGGTGGTCAGCAGATCTTCGATGCTGACCCCTCTCAAAAAAGTAACGGGGTTCAGGATCTCGTCACGTATTTTCGAAAGATCACACATCGAATACAAGAAAAGGAACTCATTTTTACAGCCAGGAATAGCCAACTCTTGAGAGAGTAGATCGTCTGTATGAAACAAAGCTTCCCTCATATATTGAACATTATCTGAAACGGAAGGCATAACCGGCTTTGGCTGCAACACCTTTTTCTTCGGATCTGGTTTGCTTTTTCTTCGATTATTATTGAACATATGATTAATAAAGCCCATAATCCTGCCTCCTATCTGATCGATGCATAAATGGCTAAATTGTAGATTGTCCCTAAGTCAGGGTTAATATTCTTATGCTTCTTTTAACAACCTTCGCAGGAAAAAAATAAAAACGATATCCGAGGGACATCGTTCATCTCCATATTCATAACGGTTCAGGTAAGTATGATAAACGTTCTAGCTCGTCTAGTTTCGGATAATTTCCGAACCCTATAATCATTGAAAGTATGTTCCTTCACCAATTCCCCAATACTTTTGATAATGCAAAGTGAATTTGATCATATAAGGAGTTTTTTTGTTATGTCCAAGCAATCCTTTATCTATGGCATCATGAACACGACGATCTTTATGCCCTACCTCATATTTGTGCTTATGGGAGATCATTACTCCTCTGTTCTGAGCGGCTGGCTGCCGCTGCTGCTGTTCTATACCTTTAAGTACACGGGGACTTATTTGCTTAATACCTTTAGGTTGCAGCTTCAGTCGCGCAATTTGCTTTTACAGCTATTGATCGTATCCATTATCGGTTGCCTATGTGGATTATTAACACCACTTGCTTCCTCTTGGCTTGATGGATCAGCTGTATTGTTGGGTATCTCCTCAGGACTTCTCTTACCGCTGTACACGACGATTCAGTATCATCAGCGGTATTTACATCATCAGCGCATGTCAGGCAAGCAGTACTTATGGGCATTTATATCCATGCTATTGCTGCTTTTTATTATGCTCGTTGTCCTGCGCAGCCCATATCCATATGTTGTATTTATTATCTATGGATCCATCTTTCTCTATAGCTATATTGAGCTGCGCAAGCTGCCTGAATTCGAAGTTGAAAGTAAAGGAGGATTCCGATTTAACCGATACTCCCTCTTTGCATTCTTGTCACTAAGTATTCTGTTATTCGCATCCAAAGGGATTCGACAAACACTGGATACAACCTTTGCCGAGCTTCTCATGGTCGGACTGATTATAAGCTTGCTGCTGCTGTTCATGCTGCTCCGCAAGCATAAAGTGATGTTTAAGCTGTCAGCAGGTATTCGCTACTTTGCCTTTGTGCATGGCATGACGATGAACTTCTACGTCTTGCATAGTACAATATGGACCATCTCGAAGGATGACAACTCATTTCTTATTTATGGGGTATATCTTCCCTACTTCATAGGCAATATTGCATCGCTGTTGTTAGGAGGCAAGCTGCTTCGCAGCGTTGATCGACTTTATGTTATGCCTATTTTGGCTGCAGGCAGCATCTTAGGTCTTATTATGACGCTATTTACTACAACATTGTCGATAGGCGGCTTCGTCATTGGACTTTGTACCTCGATGCTTGGTGTGCTGTTGAATCGAAAAGCGTACGACACCTGCAGTGAGGATCGAGATTCCAGTATTCTAGCAAGAAGCCGCTGGTCCATGCTGGGCAGCACCGTGAACCAGATTGCTATGATGACGCTGCTAATCGTCCTTGGCCTCATCCATCGCCTCCCGATTCATGATGCCGTTCTTGACGCGTCGGGTAAGATCGTCCATCACCAAGAGAGTCTGACGGATACGCTGTATCTTACAGGCATAATAGTAGTGTGCGGGATAAGTTTGTTATACGCTTATGGGATATGGAAGTTTATCAAGGACAAGGATGAGCGTCGTCGGCAAGCTTTGGAGGAAGAACGTTAAAGAGATGTACCTTCTATTTTTCAAATATATGTAGTGCAGCAACATTCACCAGCCTATAGAGATAAATAAAACCGCCTAAACGGCGGTTTTATTTATCTCAGTTGGTCCCGTCCCGATCAACACGGTACATGTCACTCTATCCACTGTACCATGCATAAGGAAGAAGCTAGCTATTCTTATGTTCAAGCATAGCTGAGGCCACCTGAGATAGCGCCTTTACCCCATTGCGAATGTTCGCCTCATTCATGAACGAATAGCATAACCGAATATGATCATCTAGCTGATCTAATGGATCGCAAATCGAGCCTGGGACAAACGTGATGGATCTCCGAATGCTCTCTTCTAAAAGTCTGGTAGCATCGATACCAACTGGCAGCTGAATCCACAAATTAAGTCCGCCCTTTGGACTTGTCCATTTCCAGTCGAGGCCGGATTGCAGCAACTCCTCTTCCATGATATCTCTTCGAATTTGCAGGGCAATGCGAAGCTTTTCCAAGTGCTGCTGCATTCTGGTTGATTGAAAGTAATGAACGAATATTTTTTGCGTCACCAGCGGAGTCCCATTATCTGCAAGCGACTTCGCTTTAATTAACGGGAGAATGACAGACTTTCTGGCTAACACGGCACAGATGCGAAGTCCAGGCGCGATATATTTACAAAAGCTTCGAATATAGATCGTCCAGCCGTTTGTATCGTAAGCAAACAAAGGTTGCGGAGGTCGTTGATCAAAATAGATATCTTGGAATGCATCATCCTCAATAAGCAAGCAGTGGTAGGCTTCTGCTAATTCCAGAAGCTGCTTGCGCTGACTTGCCGGAATCGTATATCCAGTCGGATTGTGAAACGTTGGATTCATATAGAAAAACCTAGGCCGATGCTCTCTCATCAATGATTCTACTCGATCCATGTCATAGCCATCAGACGTAATATCCACTGAAATGATTCTCGCTCCTTGTGCTCGAAAGACGTCAATGGCTGCACTGTACGTTGGCCGCTCGACGAGAATGGCATCTAGAGGCCTGATCCAGACTCTAGCGATAAGGTCGATCGCCTGCTGCGCACCTGTCGTGATGAGCATTTCAGATGGATGGCACACCGTGTGGTACTGTTGGTTAAGGTGATCACTCAGTACATTGCGCAGCTCCTCATCCCCTTGAGCGGTGGAGTACGTTCCCATTAATTTGGGATAGAGGTCAAATACCTTTTTTACATAATCAGATAGGAATACATTCGGAAGCAAGCCCGGATCAATTAGAGCTTGTGAAAATTGAAACGAAGCTTCGATGCGATGGATATCCGACAGCTTGCTGCGGATCTCTGGAGCATGAGTATCATTCCATGATAAGGTCTCCATTGGCTCCTCTTTTATATCGAAATAGGCTGGACTCACATAATAACCTGACTTTTCCTTCACATACACAAGCCCATCTTGCTTTAGCGCCTGGTACGCTTTAAATATCGTTAGCCGGTTCATCTCCAGTTCTACCGCTAGCGAACGAATGGAAGGGAGCTTGTCATGTACACGCCACTCTCCACGCTCTATTCTTGCAATTACATAGTCACAAACTTGTCTGAACAGCATGTTCTTCCCTCCTCCTGCTATCATACCCGAATCCTTCGTTATCTGTTCTATTCATAATCATCTGTTCTATTCCCTTCCCTATATGATAAGTACACGAAGGAGGAAGGACTTATGGTACTGTTCAATTATTTGTTGGTATGTTTGATCTTTGGCACAACGTTTCTCGCAGTAAAGATCGGAGTAGACGCTGCTGCTCCGCCATTCTTATCTGCGGGATTGCGATTTTTTATCGCAGGCACCATCCTGTTTGCATGGATGGCACTTAGAAAGAAAGCAAGCCTCTCGCTATTGTTCCGCAAAGAAATGTTGATTACAGGGGCAGGCTTAACCTTTGGGACCTTTGCTACCTTATATTGGGGCGAACAATTCGTTCCATCGGGCAACGCAGCTATCTTGTCTGCAACAGGCCCTATGATGGTTCTTGTCATACAGATGCTATTTTTGCGCCAAAAGCCGTCTGTTCGGTCATTAATCGGATGCATCGTCGGGTTTCTTGGTGTGATTCTCTTAATCCTGCCTAGTATAACATTTTCTGCAAGCATATGGCTGCTCCTTGGAAGCATCGCCATCGTCGTGGGAGAGCTTTCCTATTCATGCGGAATTCTGTATTCCAAAAAGGTATCGAAACAATTCTCCAAGGTGTCTCCTATCGCACTAAATGCAGCACAAATGATGTACGGAGGCCTGCTCCTCCTCATCTTATCTATGCTGACTGAGTCTTGGAGCATGAGCGCCTTTCATTCTGCGGGGGCGATTGGTTCATTGATCTACTTAATCGTTGTTGGCTCTATGATTGGGCATAGCCTGTTCTATTGGCTGGTATCGAAGACCAATCCCGTATTCGCATCGACTTGGCTCTATGTATCGCCCATCATCGCCTTATCGATCGGTGTTCTATTTTACGATGAAGGAATCACTTGGATGACCGTGCTGGGTGCCCTCACGATTATCGCCGGGACGGTTCTAGTGAATCTGGATGACTTAAGATCTCTCTTTACAAGGTCGAAAAAAGATAAGCTCCAAGAAGCTAAGCCGCTCCCATCTTGACGCCTGACCTCCCTTTTCCAACTGTCAGGTCACGTTGAGATCTTGCAAAGCACCAAGTCTCGCTTATGCTGCGACGATGACGAATGTTCAAAAGATGATTATTAGAGCCGCAGAGGACAGATCCTAAGCGGCTCTTTATTCTATCCATTGCCCAGCACATTCGCGAGTCTAGGATCAAAAATCATACTTTTCATTCTTCGCTTGCTGCATCGCTTTTACAGCTTGGTGATGAAGCAAAGTATCCTCCACTATACGCTCAATACGAAACAGCACATCATCATTGATGATTTCTTTACGGTAAAAGTCCTTTTCTTCAATAAAAACATAAGATGGAACGATATGGGCTTTCATATAAGCCAATATCGGCTTAAGCTGCTGTTCCACCATCAGATAATGCTTGGCTGTGCCCGCTGTTACAATGATGCTGACAACCTTATCACGGAATGCGCTAACCGGCAGAAGATCGAATATATTTTTTAATGTTGCCGGGATAGATGCCTGGAAAGTTGGCGTTCCAATAATCAGCGCATCAGCAGCCATGATCGTTTCCGCAACGAGCTTGGTATCTCCTTCATATTCCCAGTATTGCCGACCATCACTAAAAACAAGTTCATAATCTGCTAGGTCAAGCAGCGTCACTTCTGCTTCTGGCGCCTGCACCTGCAATTGCTTTATCGCATAGTCCATCGCAATCCGTGTCTTTGAACCTACATTAGAGCCTGCAATGCCTACAATCTTCAACCTTCTCGCCCCCTCTTTATGCTTTTGCCGTGTGCTTCTTTACCTCTGGCATGATCTTTGTAGCCATCAACTCAATATTTTTTTGTACTTTATCAAAGGGCAATCCACCAAAGTCAATCTGAGCCAAGAAACGCTGCTGTCCATATAATTCGTGTTGATAGAGCATTTTCTCGATGATTTGCTGCGGACTGCCGATCATTAACGCATCTCGATAATCTGTTGCTTGTGCAAACTGCTGCTTTGGATAACCGCTGCCTTTTAGAATAGCCATACCTCCATTGAGATAGGGGTAATACTCGCGCAGCGCTTCCTGCGTGGTCTCAGCAGTATAGAACAAGCTAGTGGTGGCAACAGGCAGTGCGGCAGGATCATGTCCATGAAGCTCTGCTGCCTCCCGGTAGGCATCTACCGAACCTTTAAAGTTGATTGCGGGACCGCCAAGAGTAGTCAGCATCATTGGCACCCCGGCAAATCCTGCTTTGATCGCACTGGCAGGAGGACCACCAACCGCTCTCCATAACGGCATCTGTCCATGAAGAGGTTGCGGCAGGATCATAGCCCGCTCCAGTGGAGCACGAAATTCGCCCTTCCAGGTTACCGTTTCCTCTTGATTAAGCTTGATCAAGAGGTCCATCTTCTCCTCGAACAGCTCCTCGTAATCTCGAACATCATAACCCAATAGACTGTAAGCGCCGACACGCGAGCCGCGTCCTGCAACAATCTCTGCTCGTCCATTTGATATCAGGTCAAGCGTCGCAAAGTCTTCGTACACCCGTACGGGATCCGACGTGCTTAATACCGTTGCGGAGCTTGCGATCTTGATATCTTTCGTGGCTTGTGCAATGGCACCAAGAATGACCGTATGCGCTTGAGTTGTAAAATATTTTTGGTGGCTTTCACCTACTGCAAATACATCAAACCCTGCTTCATCAGCCAGCTTAGCAGCTTCTATAATCTCCTGAATGCGCTGCTGAGCAGGAATACGAGTACCCGTGAGAGGATCAAGGATATGTTCACCAATCGAGTAAAGTCCTATCTCTATTCCCTTCGTTTTATCAATGCGATATTGTTCCATTTGCTTATTCACTCCTTATCGTTAAGCGATCAATCAATAGGTTGAAGTTGTGCTTCGATCTCTGCTCGCTTGTTTTCCAAAAACGGCGGCAAATCCAAGTGCTGTCCCAGCGTCTCTACACTAGCATCCGCTGTAAATCCAGGTCCGTCCGTCGCGATTTCAAATAGAATGCCGTTCGTTTCTCGAACATATAGACTTTTAAAATAGTAGCGATCGATAATGCCAGAAGTGCGGAAGCCTTCCTTGATCAATCGTTCATTCCAATAGCTCAACTGGCTGTCGTCTTTCACGCGAATCGCAAGATGGTGCACGCTGCCTCGACCTGGTCTTTCCTTTGGACCATCCAACGGTTTGACCAGAATTTCACCATACCCTTGTCCCGGCTCTGCTTGAAATATTGCTTCTTGGTTGGTTCGGCTCGCTTCCGTATATCCGAAGAATACGGTAAGCAGCTCGGCTAGTGCATCTAGATTGCGAACGGTCATTTCCGTCGTTCCCATTCCTAGAATTCGATGCTCGTCAGGAACGGGAGAGGATTCCCAAGGCAGCCAGAAGTCTGGTATGGATTCTCCGTTGTTATTCAGCAGGATGAGCCGCAAGCCATCTGGGTCTTCAAATGGCAGAGCTTCTCTGCCAGCATAAGTCGTGATGGCTTCATGCTTCACTTCGTATGCTTCAAGGCGATCTTTCCAATAAATAAGACTCTCTTTAGACGGCACCAGCAATCCAATTCCTGTAATCGCATTTGTCCCACGAATCGTCCTGCCTGCTGCGGGCAATTCGAAGAACGTTAGTTCTGTACCTGCACTGCCGGTTCGATCCCCGTAAAATAAGTGGTACATGGATGGATTGTCCTGATTAACCGTCTTTTTAACTCTTCGCATCCCTAGTACTTGTTGATAGAAGCGGTTATTCTCCTTTGCATTTTTCGTAAGCATCGATATATGGTGATGTCCTGGAATGGTATGCATCTTCATCCCTTCTTTCTTTTAATTGACTAATCAAGTGATGTTGTAAAAAAAATTACCGTTTCGGTAATTCCTTTTTTCGGCTGTGCTTGTGAACTTTCGTAATCAGCTGATAAAGGGTCTTCATCTCTTCTTTCGTCAACACTTCTTCAAAAAATGAAGATTGAAATGCGATTTGATGAGAGGTCGCCCTCTCCAGAGCAAGCTTTCCTTTATCTGTTAGGTGGATGTACTTCGTCTTCCACTGCTGTTTGCGTACAATGTAGTCCTCTTTCTCCAAACGTGCCAGCATGCGCGATATGCCGCCTTCTGTAACGGTAACCTTCTCCGCAAGTTCAGATTGGGTAATGGGCTCATAAACCGATATTTGCATAAGCACATCGAATTGAGCCGCAGTCAGATCAAATGATTTCAAATATTCGTTCGACAGTTGATTGCTCTGGTGTGCGAATCGCATTAAGCGAAGCCAGATTAATGTACCGAGCGTATTTTTTTTCATCCTCTCACCTCTCCCTCTGTTGTCTGTATTATCACTTTACCACTCAATTGATATAATTGCAAGTCAAGAATTTTGAATTCGAGATATGTAGTATGCGGATTGAACTTTTCCAATTTAGATTAAAGCTGTGATGCAAACCTCGTGATGCGCTCGATATCAAAAAGCATGTCTTGGCATGTGTAAAGAGCATGTTTTGATGCGGCATAACATGCTCTTCGCTTCTACTCTTAATCGGTTTATGGAAGATAACGGCTAACCATCGTTGTATCTTTCTTTCCATACATCACTTTTTTTGGATTGATCATAACGATTAAAATGGCTGCTGCCAAATAGAAAAAGGCATTATACGTGATTAACACAACAAGATTCCCATTGATCAATCCGATAAAAAAGTTAAAGAACTGGTGAATGATGATCGGAACGATTAAGTTTTGATTTAGGTTATAGCATGCCGTCATCAGGATCGAAGTGGATATGATGGATACCATAAAAAAGAAAACATATTGGATGAGCTCCATGCCTGTGTATCCTGTTGTAAACCAAATGGGTAGATGCCAAAGCCCCCACCAAAATCCGATGATGACCGATGCTTTTAAAGGCGAATGTCTCTTTTGAAGCTCCATTAGTGCGAAGGCTCTCCATCCGATTTCTTCCCCAAGTGGTCCTGACAGAAGATTTTTCAAAAAGTAGTAGATCAGCATTCCCCATGAAGATATCGTGAAGATAGAGTCTGGCTTATAGTTAACAATTACAATAAGCATAATCAACAAAAATATCGAGACTTGAATCAAGCTTGCCATCGCAAGCACAGAACCTTTCAGTTTATGCTTGAATTTTTCCTTTACAAATGCTGCAAAGCGCTGCTCAGGGTATATTCTTTTAAATAACACCGCAAAAGCAAAAGTCGAAGACCAAGCCGATATCGTTAGCATCACTTGAAAGACCCATTCAGGGAATTCCAACATCTTTGCTAGGCCTACAAGACAAAAAAGCGGCCAGAATATAAGGTTCGTTAGCATAATAAAACTTGCCACTGGATTTTTTAATTTCTTTTCTCTTTTCATCGGAACTCCCCGTTTCAGACTGAATTATCCGAAATAGCATGCCGCTCCTATTTGCGAATACATTCAGCTTAAACCTGGGGGTAACTCACAGGTCAATACAAGACGACATTACTTGATAGGCGCATGCATTTCTAAAAATATGCGTTCTAACCCATCCTCATAAGTTGAAAGCAGTAGATTGATATACACGAGCCCCACTAATTCAGCCCCAAGTTCTAATGCTGCTCTTCTCAACCCAGCTTCCACGTGTCGGTCTGTATTTTTCCCACCCGTTGACCATCTACCATCTTCAATCACGGTGTACAAACATTTGGGATGAGCTAGAATGGCACCCTTTATTTCTTTACTGTCGTCATCTATTTTATTGACAATCATAAACTTATCTTCTAGGATCCCTTCATCATTGAAGCGGATGACTCTTCTAAGAGAGGTTAAGACAACGGCTTTTTTCAAGCTGTCTGAATGTTCTTTTAGCCTGTCATATTCATCATACGACGTGTAATGCTCCATATCTCCTTTAACCTCTAAAGGCTCCATTTCCTTTATTGTATACTTCCCTAAGAATCGCTCTATTTTTTCGCAGTCTTCTTTGACGATCCGAAGCTTTGTTAATAGAAGCTTTTTATATTCAATGTCCTCCAACACCTCCTGTTCCTTCTCTTCTAACAATGATCTTATTCCTCTTATGCTCTTGCTCTTTCTTAATTCCTGGATTTTCTTAATTTCAATATCCATTTCTCTATAAAAATTTACGGTGGTGATATCATATATATCAAAACGATCATATTTTCTATACCCATTCTCAGAATCTTGCTTAGGTCTTACTAATGCTTTATCTTCATAAAATTTCAGCGTATCTCGGGATACCCCCAAAAATGCTGCCACTTGTCCAATTGTGTACATGATAATCCCCTTATCCTAGATTCATATCTTCATTTGCTTCAATTATCGCAACTATTATACCAATTAATAGAAATAGATGATACGAATGGCGTCATTCGCATCATCTATTTGCTTCATTCATATAAACGCGCTCTACTCGGCTTCCAATGCCGGTTAGCAGCTCGTTCGGAATCGTATCACAGCGTATCGCAACCTCTTCTGCGGTAATGCAGCATTCTCCGTCTTGTCCAATCAGCGTCACAATATCGCCTTCTTCAAGTTGTTCGATATGCGTCACATCAATCATCATCTGATCCATGCATATATTGCCTGCAATAGCTGCTCGCTGCCCTCTTACCAACACATGGCCACCCTGTTCGAATAAACATCTTGGAAGCCCGTCTGCATAC
>NZ_JADMOL010000006.1:287203-329300 GCF_015558675.1 Paenibacillus sp. 1001270B_150601_E10
GATTGACACCGTCGCGATAAGACTGTCCTGAGTTGTCTTAAAGTGGCGTCCATATCCAATATAGGTTCCCGCAGGAACACGCTTGACCATTGTCACCCTTGCCTTTAAGGAAAGCACAGGCAATAAGGCAGCCAGAGACTCGTCTTTGATTTTCGCGATATCGATTGCCCCATATAAAGAAATGCCTGGGCGAGCCAAATCACAGTTGAGCTGCGGATAATATAGAATCCCATAACTGCTTTGCAGATGGAGTCTGCCAGGATCGAATCCATTTGCCTTTATTACACCAACCAGGTGGTAGAAGCAGCGAATCTGTCCTTCCGTAAATGTGATATCCTCTATCCGCTCACTGTCTGGCACAGAAAAATGACTATAGGTGCCCGTGACCAGTAGATGGGGTTGACGATACATACTGAGGATACGCTCTACTTGGTCTGCGCTCTCTCCCAGTCTTCCCATGCCTGTATCGATCTTCACATGAACCTTCATCTTTTTGCCGTATTGGTTTAAAGCGAGGGCATACTCTGCATGAATGACCGTTTGTGTAAGGTCATATCGGCTCAAATCTTCAAATTGCCATGGCGAGGTGTATCCGAGAATGAGAATTTCTCCTCGAATCCCAGCTTTACGCAAGGCAATCCCTTCCCCAATCTCTGCAACGGCATAGGCGTTTACACCGATCGATTGCAGGCATTTTGCAACAGGAACACTGCCATGCCCATATGCATTTGCCTTTACGACCGCCATGATGCGGCAATCATCAGGCAATCGTCGCTTCAGCTCATTTACATTATGCTTGAAGTGTGAGAGATTGATTTCTGCCCATGCGCGGTAACGGCCTGATCGCTTCGGCTGCTTAATCGGTTTCCATTGCCCTACAACTGCAGCTGCTGCAATAGATACGATCGTTACCAGAACAAAGTGAATCAGACTATTGGCAACCATGAACGGACTTAGCCCTGTGAATTTGGCTAATCCTCGAACGATAATAATCGCCAGTGGATGTAAGATATAAATCCATGTACTCATTTTCCGAAGATAGGGTCTTGCGTTTCTATTTCGTGATATTAATAAATAGAATAGCTCATAAACAGCAGGAACGAGGAACAGATACATGCTGTCATGTCGCGGCAGTTCTTGCGCCTTCAATACTGCTCCTTCTGTAATCAACAGCAGAAGCGATAACACCAATCGGAACATAGCCATTTTTGCTGAGATGAAGCGCTTGGGATATGCGGCTGCCCAAGCACCGATTGCAAGAAAGAGCGGTGCAAAAAATACGCCTGATCTCGTATAATCGAACCATTGAAACCACCAGTGATACATAGAATGAAGGCTCATATGCTGTTCTGTTAATCCATAATAGCTGTCCCCCATCAGCCCGATAAGGTAGAGGGCTCCCGTCACAACGAACAAATAAGGGAACGACATCTGGCGATACAGGAAATAGGTCATGTACACTCCAACAATGAGAGCTGGAAAGTACCACAAATGATAAAGCGTTCCGTTAACAAGCAAATCCAGCATGAAGCCAACAGCGCTGAAATCCGTAGAGAAGTAGCCCGTATATAGGTTAACCGGCAAATAAATGATGATGGCGATGTTATATAATTTCAAAATCCGAAGCGTATATTGACGGATGATGCTTCGATCATGCTGAGCTTCCCCTGTCAGCTTTTGAAATAAGAAGAAGCCTGCAGCTACTAAGAAGATGGGCACCGCCAATCGTGCCAGCACCCCTGTAAGCAAAAAGTCTGCATAGGCATTGTAGGATGCAAGCGGTCCCGTGTGGATCGCGATAACCATCATCGCTGCAATCATTTTGAATGAATCGACTGCTCCGTATGAATTAGCCTTCACGACACTCACTGCCTTTGTCATGATAAACGGTGATGATGCAACCATCTTGGTTATTTCCGGATACGGTGTATGATACCCCATTTCGTATCTCTATGTAGCTAACGTCTTGATGAATGGGTACATAGTAAATTTCTATCGTTCCTCTTCCATCCTTATCCTCTACGTATACATGCTCTTGATGGACTTGGTACAGCTTTACTTTCTCGATGTACTCCTCTAAACACCAATCACGCTCTTCCATGATGACCGAATGCGGATAACCCACATAACGAAAATGCCATGGCTCTGCTGCGATGTTCGTGATCGCTTCCTTGCCTTCCTTGTATCGCTGGATAAATCCGTGCTGGGCTGCAAGCTTCCTGAAGTCCTGACAAACACCCGCGTCAGGAAAGGTTGGACAAATATAATCGACCTCATCCGATCTTTGTCCCACGTCCACAGCCAACCCGGTCTGATGCTCACTCTCGCCCGGTCGAGCCACATAGCGAGATGTAAAAGCCGCACCGTGCTCTCGGAGCGAAGTCTCGTACAGCTCCGTCTGCTCTTCGTGTGAGCGATAGCCGCTCACAACCAGAATATCCTGCTTTCCGTTGCAAGCCTCAAGCAGCGCAGTTAGCTGCTTCAAGCATGTCTTATCGAGCCGCATCGATTCTCGGTTCGTATCTAGCACAGGCAGCGTATCAATTCGATGAAGCTCAAGGAAGTCTTCCTCTTGACGCAATGAATGATCTCGATTCACAAGCAGAAGATGTCCACGATAGATATCTGATCGTGTTAGGGTTATAACATGATCAGATTGACGAACCAGGTTATGATTCTTTCGGATCGCCATAATATCCATATCATGAACCCTCCACAACGGCGAGTTGTATCAATTGATCAAGAATCTGCGGATAGGTAAGCCCGCTTGCCTGGAGCATCTTTGGATATCTTGAATTGGCCGTAAATCCAGGGATTGTATTGACCTCGTTAAAAACAATCCTGCTGTCTGGAGTGACAAACATGTCCACTCTGGCAAAGCCCTTGCAGCCTAACGTTTTATAAATCAACCTTGCTGTCTCTTTGATACGATCAGCGGTGCAAGAATCAACTCTTGCAGGCAGATGGATGTTCGAGGATTGCAGGGAATACTTCTCTGTAAAGTCGAAGAAATCACCGGTTAGTTCAATTTCATCAATGACACCGATCATAGGCTCACGATTCCCGAGCACTGCACATCCTACCTCAAATCCTTCAATTTCCTCTTCCACCACCACTTTATGATCATGCTCAAATGCAAGTTCAATACCCTGCATCAACTGAGAAGTCTCATGTGCCTTTGTGATGCCTACGGATGAACCAGACTTCGCTGGTTTCACATATACGGGATACTTCAATGCTTGAAGCGCTCGGAATGCAGCTCCCTCGGGATCATCTTTATATATCGTTACAGAATGAGGCGTAGCAACTCCAGAAGCCTGTACCAAAGTATGAGCGATATCTTTATCCATGCAAACGGCAGAAGACAGCATATCACAGCCAACATACGGAAGGCGTGCAAGCTCAATAAGTCCTTGCACCGTTCCATCTTCACCATGCTTTCCATGCATTACGGGGAATACCACATCTATGGGCTTGATATGATATTCCGTGTTTACAAGCTCTACCAGTCCCTTTACCGATCGGCTAGGAGATAAAAAAGAAGGAATGCAGCTTGGATGTGAGTGCCACTGATCCTCGCGAATGTCCGCTATTGGACCGCTGTATCGCAACCAGTCTCCCTCTCTCGTAATCCCAACCAGCACGAGTTCGTATTTGTCTGAATCCAAATGTTCAATTACGGATGCTGCTGATATGAGAGAAACCTTGTATTCATTGGAGCAGCCGCCAAACAATACGGCGATCGTTAACTTTTTCACCTGTAATCCTCCTGCATCTATGGTCACATTTGTAATATTCCTGTGAACCTCGAGGAGAAACATAAAAACCCCTACCTCTTCGTTGAAGTGTTCTCCCTAGGCTCTGCAAGACTAAGATTAGGGAAAACTTTTTAAGAAGAAATAGGGGTATTTTTAAAGTTTTTCTTAAATAATGGTATCCGTTATCGTGTTGAAGCTATGATCTTGGCAAACGCACCTCAAACATCGTTCGAATCACATTGCTTGCAGCAGTGACGGTTCCTTGGTGCTGCTCAACGATATTTTTCGTGATAAACAGGCCGAGCCCCGTGCTGCCTTGGCGATGGGTTCGAGCTTTGTCTCCGGTATAGAACATGTCGAAGAGATGCGGCAGATCGTCTTCTGGAATAGAATCGCCATAATTGACGACCTGCACCACGGCCTTATCTCCTTCAAAGAAGCCACGAATATCAATGAATTTGCCGTCTTTGCCATATCGAATGGCATTCGTTAAGAGATTCTCGAATACACGCGCCAGCAATTCACCGTCAGCTGCAATGTTCAAATGGGGATCGACTTCGATTCTCGCTTCCAGATCGTTTTTTTCAAACAGAGGATAGAGCTCCTCATGCATTTGATGCAGCAGCTCGCTAAGATCAATTGGCTTCTTCTCTATGGTCACCCTGCCATAGTTCATTCTCGTGATCTCAAACAGTTCATCAATAAGCTTCTCCAGCCGTTGAGACTTAGTAAATGCAATGCTCGCATAGTGTCTGACCTGCTCCTGAGTAAGATCCTTGTCCTTCAGAATAAAGTCCAAGTAGCCAAGAACAGACGTCAATGGCGTCCTAAGATCATGAGCTAGATTTAGTACAAGCTGATGCTTGCTCGTTTCTGCAAAGTCGCCTCTTTCCATCGCCTGCTGCAGCTTTTCGCTGGCAAGATTGATATCTCGGGCAATATCCCCGAACTCATCATTGGAATGAAGTAGAACTTGATGCTTGAAGTTCCCGCTCGCAAGATGATGGATTCCCGTTGATATTTCTTCGAAGTAGTTCGCATAACGCTTGGTTAAAAAGAAAAAGATCAAGATGGATAGCGGGATGAAAAAGATCAAGAAAAAGTTGATATCTCCAATTCGTCCGATAAAATAGCGAAGCAGCGCTAACGGGTCCTCTACTCTTACCTGAGCGTGATAGTATAGCTGAAGAATTTTGTACATGAGAAAAGTGATGCCAGCGGAACAAAGCATGCTAATCCCAAACAACAGTATCATTTTCGTTCTAAAGCTGCGCATGATGTTATGCATTGAACGTATACCCTACTCCCCAGACGGTTTTGATGAGCTTGTTTTTGTTCACATCGTCTTTAAGCTTCTTACGCAGGCCTCGAATATGCACCATCACGGTATTGCTGCTCTCAAAGTAAGCATCTCCCCATACCTGCTGAAAGATGTTCTCCGCGCTGAACACCTTCTTCGGATAGCTCGCGAGCAAGTACAAAATATCAAACTCCTTTGGCGTCAGCTCAATGGGGTCTCCATACAGCGTGACCGAACGCTGCTCGGGGAGAATCACCAAACCTCCCGCTTCGATCATCGACTGTTGTTTTGAAGCTGGCTGGCTGAATTGCATGGCACGGCGAAGCTGTGCATTCACTCTTGCTACCAGTTCCATCGGATTGAAGGGCTTGGTCATATAATCGTCTGCGCCTCTCACCAATCCTGTGATCTTATCCAGGTCGCTCGTCTTCGCGCTTAAAAAGATAATCGGGAATTGATGTTGTTCCCGAATCCTTTGGGTAACCTCGTATCCATCCATCTTCGGCATCATAATATCGAGTATGGCTAGATCAATGGTATGATACTGAACCGCCTGTAGCGCTTCCTGGCCATCTGCTGCTTTTATGCATTGATAGCCTTCTTTGCGAAGATGCAGTTCAATCAAATCTGCAATCTCTTGCTCATCATCGGCTATGAGTATCGTGATAAGCTTCATTTCATTCATCTCCCTGTCAATCATGCTACGAATACTATAGCAGGTTTAATTCAAAAATGGTAAATCCAATGCGTTATGGTTGAAATGGCATGCAACTCCATTATCGGTCAGGTTGACTCGTATCTTACCCTTCTTCGTTAGACATTTTACGGTAAACGTCCTATCTATGTCAGGAAACAGAGCATTGACGAAGGTGATTCCTTCTTGATCTGCAAACGACAAAAAACAGATCCACGCCTCAAATCGAATACGTTGACCTGCTTCAACATGGTTAAGTCCCACTAGCATGATTTCCTCATACGCTTCTATCTGTCGCTTGCTTTACAATCTCACTCGGATTATAACCATACGTCTTGCGGAATACCTTCGCAAAGTGGCTAACGTTCTGGTAGCCGACCATAAAGGCGGTTTCACTTACATTGGCCTTTCCTTGCTCCAGCAGTTTTCTCGCCTCACTCATTCGCTTTTCTCGAACATAGCCGTATACGGTTGTACCGAACAACTCCTTGAACCCCAATTTCAGTTTATAGTCATTCAAACCCGTTAATCGGGCAAGACCGAGCAGACTTGGCGGCTCCTGCCATTCCTTTGTCAGTATGCTTCTCGCTTCATGAAGGCATTGCATGTCGTAGCGTGTGAGCTTAGACACTGTTTGCTTGCTTCGTTCCTCACGATCCATCCCATCTAGATGAAAGGCAAGCAGTTCTAATGCTTTGCCTTCCAAATACATTCGCTTTAACGCGCCTGTATACGGGCACTGGCGCATATGATCTACAAGCTGTGCAATGATAGGCGACTTTGATACTTGTGTGCAGAACACGGCTCGTTCATTCGCTCTTTCAAATGCAGGCAGCACCCCTTGGAATTGCCGAAGATCAAACCGCAGCTCCATATGTAGCATGCGTTCTTGATGAGACATCTCAGCATGCAGCTTCGTATTGCGTATCGATATCAGCGTAGAGACTCCTGCCGCAAGCTCATACTGCGCCGCATCCGCAGAAGTCTCCCAGCAGCCGCTTCCAGACAGCGTATACGATATTTCCAGATGTGGATAATGGACATCCACATCCATGATAAGGGGAACATTCATCTGCGTATCTATCCAATTCAGCTCAAGTCCTTCTCGAAGGTGCCAGCGCTCAAGATAACCCGTTCCGCTATTAGCAGGAATGGTATACAATTGATGATACATATCAGGTCCAACTGATTGTATACTTGAGGGCACTTCCCTTTGGAATCCTTGATACACGCCATTCAAATCCCAGGTGTCCAACGATAATTTCAAATCACATTCCCTCCTCATCCTAGGAAAAACGATTGATAATAAAGCAAGGAATACCTTCATCGGTGTTTCAATAGATAAAAAGAATTTCCCTAAGGCAACATATAACTTAAAAAAAACAGCAGGGTACAAGAAAGGAATCCATCCACTTCCTTCTTGCAATGACCTGCTGCACCTGTATAAGTCCTTAAACGACATCTCGTCGTATCATGACGTTTGTCTCTTTTATTTTAACGATAAAGAGAATCATTATCAATAAGTTTTAAAAAAATCCCTTATTAGGACCTGCGCTCTCTTTTTAAAGCCATATACCCGTTTCCACTCTCAAGCTATCGAAGCCTGCTGCCCTCTCCTTTATCCAATATCTCGATTATGACGCCAGTTTATGATTAGCCGATTTGCTGTTTACCATCATCAAGGTAACGCTTAGAATTAGCATCAAGATTCCGAGAAGCGCAAAAGGAAGATGCTTATCTACTTGATACAGACCTGTACTCACCAGTGGCGCAATGACTGCAGATAGTCCTTGAATCGAGCCGATTAACCCTGCTACCCCACCCTGCTGCTCCTTCTCTACAGCAAGCGAAGCCCCAGTCATGAATCCCGGCATAAGCAGACCTGACCCAATACCAAATAAAAAGTATGCTGTATAGTAGATGGCTAGATGGTTGAAGCATAAGAACAAGACTACACCAATTAAAGTGAGTAGTGCGCCGACAACTAGAAGCTGCTTCGGCTGCCACTTCTTATTCTTCATCTGTACGCCTTGGGTAATGATCATGGCCACACCTGTAAACATCAAGCCAAAGGACACCATTCGTGCTGTCTCACTGGTCGTCAACTTTAGCTGATCCTGAAAGTAAAAGCCGCCAATGACCTGCAAGGTTACAATGCTCACCATGGTGACGAAGCCTGCGAACAGATAGATTCGCACGCCTTTTTGAAAAAGACTAACCTTAGGCGGCTTCTCATGAATCACGGGCTGCTGGGAAGGAATCATGATCATGACGACGATCAATGCCAAAATGGGCAGCAGAGCGCCAATATAAAGCGGCCAGATGAGGCCTATTAGTGCAAAGACGCCGGCAATTGCAGGTCCCAGCACAAGACCGAGTCCGTTGGCTGCACCTATAAAGGCCATGCCTGAACCGCGCTCATTCTCAGACGTAATGTCCGCCATGTACGCCTGAGCGGACGAAGGAACCGCCGGAATGAATGCCCCCACCAACGCCCGTGCGAGGATGAGCAGAATAACGAGCAGTCCTCCCTTAATCATTCCTTGCAAACCTGCATACATTGTTCCCGTAAACAGGACATAAGCAATAAACATGCCTAAAAAACCTAAGATGATGACAGGCTTCCTTCCCTTAACATCACTTAATCTCCCCCATAATGGAGCAAGCAGCGCCATCGCGACAGAGCCTAAAGATATGATTAAACCAGAATGCGTCTCGCTCAACCCTAATTCACGAATAAGCGGCGGCATGACAGGTGCAATAATCATGAGGCCGACCATAGCCACGAACACACTGAAAAAGATGCTAAATCGAATCTTCCCCATATCCTTTCTGTTCTCCTTTCTCAGCATCTTCCGTGGATGCTTGATACTCTTAGATGTTAAGAGAAATCAGAAAACAGGACTACCTCTTAACGGAGCGATCATGCCGCAATACGGAGTATTGTTCGCTTGTTGTATAAATGGATATGAAAATAGGAGCATTATAAGTTTATTGGGAATCACTCGTTCGATTGCCTCATTCGATTTACGTTCTCAAAACACAACAAGCTGACTCCCGTTTGAAAGTCAGCTTATTGTATATGGACATTTTTATAACTGAGATATGCATTCCTTGGTTGCAATCTTCAACAACATTGCCTCTTTGTTAGCGATTCACCCGTAAGCTGGATTTAGATGGCGCTGCTCTTTGCTTGCCATTAATCAAGCTAGTCGCAATCATGCCAATAATCACGACAATCATTCCAATCATGGACAGCCCTTGTGGAAATGCTCCATTCAGGAGGAGCACCTCGCCAAGAACAGTAAAGACCATGGAGCCGGATTGCGTAGATTCAACCGCAGCGAGCAAACCCATATTGTCCTTGGCCATGTCTGTTGCAAGGAAGAACAACAGGCTAGCGATAACTCCAGAGCATAGGGCAAGCAGCAGAGCTTGAAGCAGCTGGCCGCCAGATGGAAGTCCAACAGATGCCGTCCCGAATATACCTAGTACGATCGCAATAGGCAAACTGCTTATCGCCATACCCAGCGTGCGCTGAAAAGCATCAATTCTGCCCTCGCACAGTTCCATCATTTTTCGATTGCCAAGTGGATACAAAAATGCAGCAATGACGACAGGGACAAATCCGAGCAAGAATTCGCGCAGCTCCACTTGTCCAGTCATAGCCTCCTTGACCTGCATAAGGATGACGCCGGCGAGAATAATCAGCGAGATGCGCAGGCTTTTAAACGGAATCGATTGTCTTACTCTACGGCTGCCGGTAGAACTATGCTCTGTAACGAAAAATAACGGTGACAGTAAAGCACCCGCTAGAATCGTTACCTGCCATGTACCCGATGTCAGCCACGAAGGAGCATAAGCGGCGGCAAAGCTGAGCAGCGAGTAAAATCCTACTCCGCCAAGCGTTCCCCAGAGCAGCCACTGGAATGGATGCTTCGCCAATTCCTTAAACAACTGCGTGAGGTTCCTACGATAAGCGACAATTAGAAATAAGAACGGAAGTGCCAATATAAACCGAAGCGATGCTGTCCAAGCCCAGCTTGTGCCGCCTAGATTCATCGCACGATTGATAATAAATGTTGCGGAAAAAAACAAGGATGAAAGGATACCTACAAGTACAGCTCTCATTATCAACTCACCTCTTCAAATCAATTTGCTGTCATTAGCTGCTTCGGTATATAATAATATACAACAATAATCATTTAGTAAAGTATAATATATTTTATTGATCAAAATGCATATTATCCTGTATGAAATGAAATCTGCTTCATAGCTAAAAACTCTCGAAAAAGGTATAGTATAATAGATATCTCGATCTGCAAAAGTAAACAATACCAAAGAATGAGGATGGATTGAAAGGACTGCTAACATGGATGAAACGAAAAAGCTGATCCAAGCTGTAGGATCAACCCTTCGCGAGCTGAGAAAAGATCAAAGATTGAGCCTGGAAGAGCTGGCGGCAAAAACGGGAGTAAGTAAATTGACCTTAGGCAATATTGAACGCGGGGAAACTAATCCAACCCTTGGCATGCTGTGGAAGATCTCCAATGGCTTGTCTGTCCCGCTAATGTCCTTGCTTAAGCCTGAGAATGAAGTGCACATTTGGCGAGCTGGCGAGGGAACCCAAATCACGGACGAGCATGGCTGGAGCTTAGAGCCTCTGTATAGCAATTCCAAAGAAATGATCGGCATGTATCGTGCTTACTTAATGCCCCACTGTACGTATGAGCCTGAGGCTCATCATTCGGGCACTACAGAGATTGCAACTGTCATGGCTGGAGAAGTTCAATTAACGATCGGCGATGAATCTTATGAGTTAAAGCCCTTTGATTCAATTCAATTTACGGCTACCGACAAGCATATTTATGCAAATAACACGGATGGGCAGGCTGTTATGCATTTAACTATCACTTATAAGTAACCCTAGACTCCACTAAAAAATCCATCCCTAAGAGATCAGGTCTCCGAATAAGGATGGATGGGTTGCATACTTTCACCTAAATATAACGATTTGCCTGTTTGCCGCTAACGCGATTGATCAGGATGACTGAAATGTTGTTCGATGGCTTCTTTCATCCGAGCAGCATGCTCCTCAAATTGCTTGTGACGATGGCCATTCGCACCGGATGGATGCGGAAAGCCCCATAGGAAGCGTTCAGAGGCCAAAGCTCCCTCGTCACAGAGTTGATGAAGCACGAGCTCTACCGCCTTTCCTAATGGAATGATAAGAGCAGTTGGCGAAGCTAGAAGCTCTTGCTCCATAAAGGCTCGTGCCATCTCGAGAAGCATGGGATTGGATGGTATGTGAGGATTGGAACCTGTATAGTTCTTTTGATTAATAAAGACCGGATACCTAAGCATTGATGTTGTATGAAAGAAAGTCTGTTCTGCTTCAAACCCTTCTCGACAGCTTGAAATTCCTAGTTTCTTATGTAGCTCTAATCGATCAAGCATTTCAATTAAATGCTCTCTCATTGTTCCTGCGAAGCGAGCCTGCTCTTTGCATGTCTGAATAATAACGGTATCATCAAGTCCATGCTCCAACCCATCGCGAGCAGTTTCATAAGCGATTCTTGTTTGCGTCCATCCAGGTGTTAAGCCTACGATCACAACCTTTGCTTTCTGATTGACATACTCATTGTGAGGAGCGTAATATACCTCGATTTTCCCTTCTTTTGCTATCCGGAACTGCTTCGTTAGAACATCTTCCTTGGTTAAGGTTTGATGTGCAGGAAGAGAACGAATCGCGTTTTTGTAATGCTCAAAGTAACCTGATAGATGCTTCATCGTCCTTCACCTCTCAAAAATCCCTGCTTTTCAAGAAAAAAGAGTCCCCAGAACCCTTTGCACCGCACAATGATCGGCGAATGATTCCCGGAACTCTTCTATGCTACTATACTTCGATGATAATCGGAAGAATGATTGGTCTTCGCTTCGTTCGTGAATATAGGAACTGTCCTAAGCTGTCCTTTAAAGTCTTCTTCATCACGTTCCATTGCGTAATGTGTTCCTCGAGCATTTTATTTACAGTGGCAACCACTAGCTGGTTAATATCCTCAATCAGCTCCTCCGAGTCACGAACATAGACAAACCCTCTTGAGATCGTATCTGGGCCTGAGATAAGTTTGCTCTCCGTTTTGCTTAGGGTGATAACCACAATCAGAATACCATCTGCAGACAGCTGTCTTCGATCTCGAAGCACGCTATTGCCAATATCGCCGATTCCTAATCCGTCAACTAGAATTTGCCCAGCTGGCAGCTGCCCCGACTGACGCACGACCCCATTTTTCGATTCCACAATATCACCGTTATTGAGAATAAAAATGTTCTCTCGGCTTACGCCTACAGCTTCCGCTAACATGCGATGCTGATGCAGCATCCGAAATTCGCCATGCACAGGAATAAAGTACTTCGGCTTCATCAGTGTAAGCATCAGCTTAAGCTCCTCTTGGCTTCCATGACCCGATACGTGAAGGTCATTCTGAGGACCATAGATGATCGTAGCTCCCAATGCATACAGGTTGTCAATAATGCGCGATACATCCCGTTCGTTGCCTGGAATCGGGCTAGCAGCGATAATAACCGTATCCCCGGCATCAATTTTCATCTGGCGATGGGACCCATTCGATAGACGTGCTAGTGCAGCCATCGGTTCACCTTGACTTCCTGTGCATAGAACAGCAACTCGCTCAGGAGAAAGCTTTGCCGCCTCATTCGAATCCATGATCATCCCATCAGGAACTGTAAGGTATCCAAGCTCTGTTGCAACCTGTACAACATTCACCATGCTTCGGCCAAGCAGGCATATCTTACGATTCGTCTGAATCGCGGCATCCACGATCTGTTGAAGGCGATTCACATTAGAAGCAAATGTTGAGATGAATACCCGCTGCTTCGCTTGATTGAATGCTTCTTCAATATGCACGCCTACCAGCTGTTCGGAAGGTGTAAAGCCTGGCCGTTCCGCATTCGTGCTTTCGGACAGCAGCACACGAACCCCTTTTTTTCCAATATCGGACATTCGATGAAGATCTGGATACTGCTTATTCACTGGAGTCAAATCAAACTTAAAGTCTCCCGTATGCACAATCCTTCCTTCGGGAGTATCCATAACTACGCCAAGGCAATCTGGAATGCTGTGATTCGTATTGAAAAAGGTACACGTAATCGTGCCGAGCTCAACAGTCGAGTCGGCATCAATGCGTGTCATCTTCGTTTCTCTCAGAAGTCCATGTTCTCTTAGCTTTATCTCGATGAGGCCTAATGTTAATCGCGAAGCATAGATTGGCATCTGGATCTGCTTCAGCAGATACGGTATACCGCCGATATGATCCTCGTGCCCATGGGTTACAACTAAAGCCCTGACTTTATCTTGATTGGCAAGCAAATAGCTTACATCAGGAATAATAAGATCAATGCCTAACAAACTCTCGTCGGGAAATTTCGATCCACAGTCAATCACGACAATGTCATCATCGTACTGAACGATATACATGTTTTTCCCAATCTCATTCACACCGCCTAATGCCGCGATAATGAGTCCTTCATTGGATTGCATCATAATGACCCTCCACTTGTATTTCCTTTTATTATGAAGTGGAGAGCCGTATTTTATCCTTATTTATACAAGCTGTTTAAGATGGCGAGAAGTCAGAATGTTCAGCTATAAACGGTTTAATACACTAGTCAATCGCACACATGTTTAGTAAACTAATCCATTATCGACAACAAGGAGAAGAAACGATTATGGCAACGATTGAAGATTTTTTGAAATTAGACATTCGCGTAGGTACAGTTACACATGCAGAGCCCTTTCCTGAAGCGCGCAAGCCCGCATTTAAATTGACCATTGACTTTGGTGAGCTGGGAATTAAGCGCTCTTCTGCCCAAATTACGAAAAGATACACGCCTGAACAGCTTATAGGTCGACAAGTTATTGCAGTTGTTAACTTCCCAGTCAGAAAGATCGCCGGCTTCAAGTCGGAGGTGCTCGTCATTGGCGGCACGCCAGATGAAGACGATGTTGTGCTGCTAAGACCCGATGAGATTGTGGCTAACGGAACGCCCATTGCTTAGCCTTTGATGAGTTCATTTTATCGAGATAAAGAGAGCGTGATATAGCCTAATTATAGGTGTTACGTCACACATACCTCATTTCAACAGCCGAGATGAACTCGACAGCTGTTTAGCCACCGTGAGGTGGCTTTTTTTGTGGCATGACACCTATTCGACTAGTTACCTACTCGTTAACAACCATATAACGCTTGCCGAGAGAAGCGTATAGCGTGCAAGCTAGGACCAGAAGTCCGCAATAAATAAGAATCGTTTCGACCTTTACAATATCAGCTAAGGGTCCGAACAGCACCATACCTAATGGAAGGGCACATGAATTCGACACCTGCATGAGACTGAACACTCTTCCGTGCAGCTGTGGTTCCACTTTTTCCTGAAGCATCACGGTAATCGGTGAATTGAAGCATGGCATAGTTATCCCAATCAGGAAATTCAGAATCAAATAGCATATAAATACAGGCGCAGTTCCAAGCCCAATCATTAGCAAACCATACATGGCGCTAGCTGCCAGCGTGGTACGCAATCGATTGCGGAAGCCTCCCCAAGTTGCTATAAGAACGCCACCCAGCAAGGCACCCGCGCTAAAAGTCATTTCGCTAGCCGTTAATCGCCATACTTCCGCTCCAAAAGATCGGCTCACCATCAGTGGTGTCAAAAATGCTGATGGGCTGATTAAGAACAGCACGACAAATAATGAAATCAAAAGCTGCTTGATAAAGGGGTGTCGCCTAACATAATGTAACCCCTCCTTGATCTCGTATAGATTGGAACGCTGTGCTTGCTTCTTTCTTACAAGCGAAGGCACTTGTATGGTGAACATGAGGCTAATACCAATGATGGCTGTAACCACATCTACCATAAATACGTTCTCAATAGGCGCCACGGAAAGAATGGCGCCACCAGCTGCTGGGGATAAGAACATCACGAAGGACGTGATACTGCTGTTGATGCCATTTACCTTCATTAGCCGATCCTGCGGGACAATTTGTGGAATAAGTGCGTTTACAGCAGGCACCTGTATACCCGTTCCCGCTGCTCGAATCAGAAGGATCGGATAAAGCAGCCAGATCTCGTTGTATCCGGCAAGGAACAACAGCGCTAGCACAAGCGTTGCTGCAGCTATTGCACCATCCGCAAGCATGATCATCCTTTTGCGGTTATATCGATCGATCCATACGCCGGCAAATAAAGAGATTAGGATCTGCGGCAAAAAGCCGCAGATCGTGGACAAGGTCAGCATGGCTCCTGATGATGTCAAGAGTGTGATATGCCATATGATCGCATACTGGACTAAGGAAGAACCCAATAGCGAGATGGTTTGCGCCGTCAGGAATAAGGCCGTTTTCTTTTTCCAAGCGGGGTGTACGGTAACATTCATCTATCATTCACCTTTCTATCTATAACTCATTCAATTGTGTGCTCTTGTCTAGTCTTATAATCTTGTGCATTAATCTATTTCACAAATGACTCGATATTTACGACGCGGTCCGCCCATTCCTTATAAAAGGCTGGTTCATGAGATACTAGGATCACACTTCCGCCAAATCTCACTAATGCATGCTGCAGCGCCTCTTTTGTCTCCGCATCGAAGTGATTGGTCGGTTCATCCAAAATGAGCAGATTACACTTGGTAAGCAGCAAACGACATAATTTCACTTTGGACTGTTCTCCTCCGCTTAGTGTTCTCACGCTTCTTGTCACATGGTCTTCCTTCACTCCGCACTGTGCCAGCTGACGTCTGATTTCTTTCGTTGTCATGCGAGGATAACGATCTGCAATGATCTCAATCGGCGTCATCGAATCATTCGACCATTTTAAGTCTTGCTCATAGTATCCAATGACAACCTGATCGTTAAACTGATACTCGCCTGCAAGGCTCGGAAGTTGGCCTACCAATGTTTTGAGCAGCGTTGACTTCCCAATGCCGTTAAAGCCCGTAATGACAAGCTTCTGTCCAGACTTCACCTCAAAGCTTATCGGTGGCAGCAGCGGTTTCTCGTAGCCTACCGCTATGCCTTGTACCTCAAGCGCCACATGGGATTGAAGCGAAAGTTCACCGAATCGGATGTTTGGCTTCGAGACGAAAGTGGGCGGTGCGATCCGCTCCATTCGCTCCAACTGCTTTCTGCGGCCACGGGCGATTTTCGTATTGACACCTGCGATGTTTTTGCGAATAAAGGCTTCGGTCTGTTCAATCTTCTTCACCTGGGCCTGATACTGACGGATGTGATCCTCACGAAGATGGGCCTTCTGCTTTAAAAACTCCGAGTATTTCCCGTAGTATTTCTTAATCGTATGTCCTTCGATATCCGCAATGCAGGTCGTTATCTTCTCAAGAAACTCGACATGATGCGAAACAACGACGAAGGCCTGTTCTATGGTGTTCAAATATTGCGACAGCCACTCCACATGTTCGACATCCAGATAGTTCGTAGGCTCATCAAGCAGAAGTACATCGGGCTTCTCAAGAAGAAGCTTTGCCAAAATGACCTTTGTCCGCTGCCCTCCACTTAGCGCATCAATCTGGCGATTTACGCCGATAGCGTCAATTCCCAACCCATATATGACTTTATTAATACTGCTGGCTATTCCATAGAAATCGTGCCGCTCAAGTGTTTCTTGAATCTCAGCAGCCTTGATGAGATATTCTTCCTTTCCAGTTGCAGCACTCTCGGCATACAGCGCATTCATATCCGCTTCCAGCTTAAAAAGATCAGAAAATGCGGATTCTAGATACTCGGCAACCGTCTTTCCTCCATCAATCTCAGCATATTGATCAAGATGGCCTAAGGTTGTATTCGATTGCCATCGAATCGTTCCGCTGTCTGGAACGATCTCTCCCATCAAGATTCGAACAAAGGTACTCTTCCCTGTACCGTTCTGCCCAACTACCCCCAAATGCTCGCCTTTGTATAATTCAAACTGAATATTTTTGTACAGCACTTTGTCACCGTAGGAATGCGACATGTCATGGACTTCGAGTAAACTCATTGATAATCCCTCATTTCATTTGTCTTGGAAATAAAAAAAGCAGAAGACATAAGCACCCACGCGGTGCAGCCTTCTGCTTCTTCGCACTTGCATTGCAAGTATGTTCCTCCCCTTCACGAAAACAGGGAAGTAAACACACAAAAGGCTGCAGACAAAACCTTGTCTACAGCCTCTTAATCAAATAACACCAGTAGAATGCATAGCAAAATAAGCGTACGACTGCACGCAAAATAAGCGTACGACTGCACGCAAAAATTCACCTGCTGTTCTACCGATGAAATAAGCATTACGCTCTTGGATTAAGCTCCGGACAACGTTTCATCGTATGTTGTTCCATTTGTACGGAGCAGCCTCTGGTTATTCTAACTTCAGTAATTAACGCAATCATGATAAACCTTCCTTTCAATGGCCATATTCTATTACGAATGATCTTGCCTTGTCAATAAAGGCCTTCGTCAATTCGACTCAAGCATGGATCACATACATGATCTTCAGCTTACTTTCATTATAACGAGAAGGGCTTTAACGGTTTATGGATAAAAAGACTATAATCAAACATACCGAAGAAATCATGAATCGCCACAGTGCCTGCTCGGGACACCATGCTATCTGCCATGGCTAGGAAGTCCGGCACTTCGCCCATTACAAATTCAAATGCCCTATATCCTTCATACTTGATGGAGTGATCCACGGTAAAATAAACAAAAATACCGCAATTATCCATCATTACCTCACTCTCCCTTTTGCAATCAGCTTTGTTGATTTGCTTGCAACAATGTAAGCTAATCGTCATGCACATCCATCGCAAAGCCTCTCTAGCTTGAGATATGCTTGTGTCAATCATTATTCTCAAGGAGGGAACGCATATGAAGGATTGGAAAACGATTGTAGCCGTCTTGATGATCTTCACAATGGTAGGTACGGGATGCACATTTTTTGAAAAAGCGAATGGGGTTATCCTTTATGGAACAGATCGTGCAGTAGACAATACGATGTCCTCATACAGCAAGGATGCTAAGTTGAATAAAAAGATTCCGTTTAAAGAGCAGCATACAGAAAAAGGAAGCATCATGATCTTGAGTACAGACAGTGCGAAGGAACTTTTAGAAGCAGGTGTTCTAAAGCAAGTGAAAGATAAAGAAAAAGTCGTTGCATTAGTGAAAGCTTCAGTGGTTAGGGAAAAGGAAGGCGTGCTTTATGCGAAAAGTGAGGTGCAAGATTTACGCCTGGACAGTGTGACACTTCATTATGACGGCAATTGTATTATTGGTGACGGACGCGCTTTAGTCGATATGTTCGCAATTGTTAGCAATGAAGATTATGCGAAAATGAACGGTGAAGGGAAAACGATTGGACTCTTGAACGTTGGAAAAGATCTATCTGCGAAGTTGCAGGATCTGTCCAATCAAGTAGAAGCTGTCCAACTCGTTACATTTGAATAATAGCAACTGCTGATCAAGAACTCTCTAAATGTCAGATTGACGTCAAAAAACAACAGGTAGTAAGATAGGAAGGTTGATGGCAACCACAAAATGGAACATTGTCAACCTAGTGGTTAGGAGGCCATGCCATTGTCTACTTATCAAAATCGCAGAAATCTTTCCATTGCACAAGAACTTAGTCCATTACATGCGAATTGTGAAAGCTGCTTTGGGCTGTGCTGTACCGCCCTTCCATACGCTGCCTCATCTGACTTCGCCAAGGATAAAGCTGCGGGCATTCCCTGCTCGAACCTTCAATCCGACTATCGCTGCTGCGTACATACGGAGCTAAGAGAAATAGGGTATCGCGGCTGTACG
Source organism: Paenibacillus sp. 1001270B_150601_E10 (assembly GCF_015558675.1). GTDB lineage: Bacteria > Bacillota > Bacilli > Paenibacillales > Paenibacillaceae > Paenibacillus_B. The sequence continues at coordinate 305,822 of NZ_JADMOL010000006.1, forward strand.
GTATACGATTGCTTTGGGGCTGGACAACAGGTGTCGCAGAATACCTTTGAAGGTAAAGACTGGAGGCAATTCCCAGAAGCGAAAGACGCAATGTTTTCCGTATTCCCTATCATGTGGCAGCTGCATGAACTGCTTTGGTATCTTACTCAAGCTCTGCATCTACCAGCAGCAAGCACAATTCAGCATGAGCTTGAATCCGCATATGAAAAAACGAAGCAAATGATCGCCCAACCAAGAGACGCGCTTCTTCAAGTCGATATTGGTTCACATCGCGCAAGCGTAAATACTTGGCTAATGAGAGTGAGTGAGCTGGTTCGTGAGGAAGCAAATAAGCAATACAAGCACGTCAAGGGGCGCCGCACCGCCTTCGGACGCGGCGCGGATCTCATCGGTGCAAAGCTCAAGGACGCGAATCTGCAAGGCGCTAACTTGAGAGGAGCCTATCTAATCGCGACAAACCTACGTGGAGCAGATCTGAGCATGGCTGATCTGATCGGAGCAGATTGCCGGGATGCGGATGTTAGGGGTGCGAACCTGTCTGAGTGTTTATTTCTAACACAGTTCCAGCTTAATGCAGCGAAGGGAGATTGCCATACGAAGATTCCTGCTTATCTTGTTCGTCCCTCCCATTGGATATCTTAGATTAAGAAGGTTCCATGTCACCATATGCAGGGATATGGGACATGCAGAGTAGATTCATCTCTCCTGCAATCTCATATTTAAAGCAGCAAGAACCCCATCCTTGATAGATGGGTTTCTTGCTGTTAGATAAGTTTCACCTGATAGTATCTGATTGATTGCTTCATGCGGCCACATACGGTGCGTTCTAAGCTTTGCAAAGGTTCAAAAAGTACTGTTCTCCTACTGGACGGAGAAACGAGAGTGCACTTTCCAAATGAGTTCCCTGCGACTCTTCACTCCTGTCTTCATGAAGATGGACTTTAAATGGTCTTGTACCGTATAGGCTGAAATATGCAGGGACTTCGCAAGCTCAACTGTTGAATTCCCCTTTACAAGCAGCATCAGGATCTCCTTCTCCCGATCCGTTAAACGATAACTGTCTGCAATCAGCGGAAGCAGTTCAGAAGCTGTAGCAGGTTCCATGATGACGACAAGCTGCACTTCTTGTTCAACGGTCATTTGTTTGCTTGCACGAATGGTCATGAAGGGGCCATCGGGAATATGAATACATACTTTTGCCATCTCATCTTCATCCCTTGCGGCACCTCGTTTGGTTAGGGCCATATTGCAAACCGCCCGAATGGGCCTTGGGAGAATTTCCTTTCTCACTTCTTCCCATGCTTGGAGCCGGGAGAGATAGGCTGTCGCCGCTTGATTGTATGAGATCATCTGTAAATTCTCCGTTAGCACCAATAACCCCGTGCCTTCACCCTTCGATTCAGTCGATTCTGAGGGAATCGTGGAGCTGAGTTCACGCATATGTCCTGCAATCGAGGAAATTAACGAAGATACAAAAAGACGCTCTGTCTCAGAAAAGCAGCTGTTCGTATGCTTTCGAAATAAAATAAGAAATCCCCAAACTCTTCCTTCTACCCTCATAACTGCTCTTAGCTCGTCGATATAACCTGCAGGCTTGAGCGTCTCTCGATAACGTGCGCTTTGTTCCATGACGCCATCCGTTGCATGACTAAGTGTCTCGACAGGAACTTGCTTTGCTGCCAAAGCTTGAAAGCTGTTAAAATCCTCATTTTCAACGACATATTCATGTTCAAACAGCCTTTGATGAATCTGTTCAATATCCCCCACTGTTACCGAGCCAGCAGATAATAATGTTTCAGGGTCAACGGTTGTAAAGCAGGCTGCATCAAATGACACCGCTCTTCTCAGATAGTTGAGCACCTTCTTCCGGTACTGCTGAGTAGAATGGGTGTTGTAGGATAAGTTATTGATTTTCTGTTTAATGTGCGCCATATGATCCATGCTGTATCTCCTTGCTGATTCACTCTCGTGTTGTGTATCTAACGATAAAAACCCCAGATTGTTGGGATGGTCACTTCTCTACGCTTCCCTATAATTTGGATAAGAATAGGTACTGTAAGTATATAAGAGGTTCATTAATATAGAAAGCAGAGGGAAGCAGCAATGAAAGAGCACATTCTTGTGGTTGGCGGCTACGGACATGTAGGGAAAATGATATGCAGCCAACTTGGGGAATTATATCCAGGACGAGTGATCGCCGCTGGTCGCAGCCTAGACCGAGCCAAACAATATTGCAGGACAACCGGAGGCAAAGTGAAACCTCTTCAGTTGAATGTATATGAACCTTGTGATCCGCAGCTATTGGAGCAGATCAGGGTTGTTGTGATGTGTCTTGATCAAAATGAGAATCACTTCGTGAAATCATGTTTATTGAGCGGCACGCACTATATCGATATTTCTGCCAGCTATGCCTTTCTCCAGCAGGTGGAGAAACTGCATGATGCAGCCAAGGAAAATGGTGTTTCAGGATTACTGAGTGTTGGACTTGCACCTGGATTAACCAATCTCATGGCACTCCAAGCTATAGAGCTCATGGACGATGCGCAGCAGATCGATATCACGATCATGCTTGGCATTGGAGATGAGCATGGTCAAGCTGCGATCGAATGGACTGTACAAAGCTTAAGTTCAAGTTTCAGCGTTACCCAAGGAGGGATTCCTCATGCCGTTACAAGCTTCTCAGACGGAAAGCGTGTTGACTTCGGAGGAGCTATTGGAACAAAAACAGCTTATCGTTTTAATTTCTCTGATCAGCATATCCTGCCAAAGACTTTAGGAATTCCAACTGTGTCGACACGTCTTTGCTTCGATTCGGAGGTTCTAACAAGAGGGATAGCGGCTGCACGTTCGGTTGGCTTGCTTAAACTCTTTACGAATAAATGGATGGAACAAATTATGGTTCACAGCATGGGACGCGTTAGCTTCGGAAAAGCAGACTTTGCTGTCAAAGTCGATGGATATGGCATAAAGGATGGCAAGCCCGCAGTCGTTGAATGCTTCCTTCGGGGCAAGCATGAAGCTTGTATGACAGCCCAGACAGCTGTATTCGCTGCACAAAAAGCATATGAAGAGGCATTCGCTCATGGTGTATATCACATTGAGCAGCTCATACGCCCAAATGCTATTCAATCCATTATTAACAATCTCGCTGACTATGAAGTCAGACGGGATTCCCATTCCCAAATGATTCATTTGCCCTTATAATGACAAAGATCACAAAGGATAACCATGGCCCCCTTTGTCCTTAACATCTATGTGCAGATGCCGATCAACTGGAAGTGAATATGCGTTAATGAACAGCAGTATAACTTAGTTGAAAGGCGGTAGTCACTTATGACGCATACTCCAATAGAAAGCGGCAGCATGAAGATTCAAACACAGACCATCTGGCAGACCGAAGAAGCACAACGACGCTTATATAAGCGAACCCTATACATCGTTGTCCTTTCTCAAATATTTGGCGGAGCAGGACTGGCTGCCGGTGTAACGGTAGGGGCCCTGCTTGCACAGGATATGCTTGGCACTGATCAGTTAGCAGGAATCCCAACAGCTCTCTTAACTCTAGGCTCAGCATGTGCATCTGTTCTCGTTGGTCGGCTTACCCAACGATTAGGCCGTCGAGGTGGACTTGCAACGGGCTTCCTGCTTGGTGGATTAGGTTCGATCGGTGTTATATTCGCGACGATATGGAATAGCGTCGCGCTGCTCTTCGTTTCATTATTTGTATACGGTGCTGGTACAGCATCCAACCTGCAGGCGCGTTATGCAGGCACGGATCTAGCGAAGAAGTCAGAGCGCGCCACTGCAATCAGCGTTGCTTTAGTCTCGACCACCTTTGGTGCCGTAGCTGCACCGAATCTCGTCGGAGTTATGGGACAATTTGCACAATCCTTTGGCATCCCCCCGCTTGCAGGACCGTTTATGCTATCAGCAGCTGCCTTCCTGGCAGCTGGTATCATTCTATTTATCCTGCTGCGCCCTGATCCGTATATCATCGCCAGGAGCTTAGCGAATAATCAAGTACAAGGCCTTGCTGACTCGCAGCCTATAATGAATGATCAGCCTGCTGCAAGCAAGCGCGGGATTGTAGTAGGGGCTGCAGTAATGGTATTAACACAGATCGTCATGGTAGCCATCATGACCATGACGCCTGTTCATATGAAGCACCATGGCCATGGTTTGCACGAGGTTGGACTTGTCATTGGCATCCATATTGGTGCCATGTACCTTCCTTCCCTGCTCACAGGCATGCTTGTTGATAAGATCGGACGCAAGGCAATGACCTTTGCTTCCGGCTTAACGCTGCTTGCTGCTGGACTGCTTGCTGCCCTCGCGCCTGCTGATTCCATGTTTCTGCTCATTACAGCGCTTGCGCTGCTTGGTCTTGGTTGGAACTTCGGACTGATCAGCGGTACAGCCCTGATCGTGGATGCTACTCAAGCCAATACCAGAGCAAAAACACAAGGAACCGTAGACGTCCTTGTTGCTCTTGCTGGAGCGTCAGGCGGTGCGCTATCAGGTATGGTTGTCGCTCAATCCAGCTATGCAGCACTTTCTCTCATCGGTGGGCTGCTTGCTTTGATCTTGATACCGGTTATGATGTGGTCTCAGAGAGGACAAAACGAATAGACTTCGCGAGCGATTCGTTCTGCATCACGTCCTATACTTCATAGGAGCGCAGAGCCTCGCTGCGACTGCCAGGGTAATCCGATATTATACAATCCTTGTATCGGACTTACCCCTTTTTTATGGATCGGAAATCCTCCTTCTGAGATAACCCCCTTGATTGCGACCCAATCGTAATCCGGCATAAAGCCTGTAGCCCAGATGATGCTGTCGCATACGCGTTTTGATCCATTTTGAAACGTGCAAGCCTCATTCTGTATCTCGATCAATTTCGGCATGAGCTGGATTTGTTGATTGCAAATCAACATGTGGAGCTCCTGGTGAAAGACCGGGTCTTTCTGCGCCTTAAACCACTTTCCTCGTAAAGTTCCTCATGTAATCTCACCATTATTATACTCAAATGGATGTTTGAATGTATCGAAAGCAACCTTACAATATCGTCATATCGCCGTAAGCCTATTCTATGTCATGATTATCCCCTATTCGTTAAACTAATGGCACAGAGAATATCAAACTTAAAGCAGGTGATTGCGAGATGAAACCAGTCAAAGTAATAATATACGCCGTTCTTGTCATTTCTGTGGTAATTGGAGTACTCATGGCATCCAATATTGATTTTGCCAAGCTCAAGAAGCAGATGAATACGACTGACATGTATGTTGTGGTGACGGAAAATGGAAAAGCAGAGACCATCCAATTTGATGATAAGGATAGCATGACACGCTTCCATTATGTTCAGGAAGCGTACGACAAAAATGGAGCTGCGAAGAAAATTACCTTTAGTGCAAATAAAAACCTTCGCTTGAATGCCATTCTTCTTGTAACGGTACAGGAATTAAAAGATGCTGATGGCCATTATTTAATTGGCAGCTACGAAGAAGTTCAAGCTGATCTAGTGCCTGAAAAAACAAAAATAAAGCTTGGACTGTAATCGCACCTCTTCTCGAACACAGAACGAATGAAAGTTAACCTCATTAACTGGTATAACAAAGACACCTTTCGGATGTTACTTTCCTATTGGATAGGGAGTTCATCATGAAGGTGTTTTTCTATAGTGCGTCTACTCTTTTAAAATATAGCTCACTATGTTACGTTTTAGTATGATAGTCTAGATCTATCAAAAATGACATTCGATATCAGTGAGGTAAGCAAGATGTTAAGAGAAATCGAACAACGAGACAATCAACAGGTGGAGAAACTGATTCGAACCTGTCTGATCGAATTCGGCGCGAACAAATCAGGCACTGCTTGGGCAGATCCTAATCTAGGAAGCTTCTATGAATTGTATCAGACACCGAAATCAAAATACTGGGTAGTCGAGCATGATCGCAACATTATTGCAGGCTGCGGAATTGGACCAATTGAAGGCTTCCCTCAGGTATGCGAGCTGCAAAAAATGTACGCGCTGAAAGAGACGCGTGGATCAGGCATTGCGAACGAATTGCTTCAAACCGCACTAGCGTTTGCTAAGATTCACTATGAGAAGTGCTATCTGGAAACGTTAAGCAACATGACTGCAGCCAATAGGTTTTATCTTAAGCACGGGTTCGAAGCCATGGATAAGCCGCTTCAAGAATCTGAGCATTATGCATGTGATATGTGGTATATCAAATCATTGTAAGCGGACTTTTTTATTGATCATTACGAGAAGGTGGACTTAAACATGACGACTCCTGAGATTGACCCTAAGATCTGTCCTTTATGTGGAAAGCCCAATCATTGCGCTTATCAAGCGGGCAAGCCTCATACCGAGTGCTGGTGTATGACGACATCGGTGCCTAGGGAACTGTTGGAACGTATACAAGCAGAAAAACGACGCAAAGCATGTGTATGTCAAGCTTGTGTTCTTCAATTCAAGAAACAAACGTTGCCATCATGAACGCGTTTATAAAGATTACGAGGTAATGGTTCATTTTGGTTAGTGAACGAGAAAAGGGAGCATATATGGCATCTCTACTACTATTGATCATTTATTTAGCATTTATCAGTCTAGGTCTACCTGATTCTTTGCTAGGTGTAGGCTGGCCTGTCATGCAGGAGGACATGCATCAATCGTTGGAATCCGCAGGCATTCTGTATATGATCATTGCAAGTGGCACGATTCTTTCAAGTCTTGCAAGCGGATATTTGAACAGAATCTTAGGTACTGGCAAGATTACAGCTATCAGTGTTCTACTCACGGCTGCAGCATTATGGGGATACGCCATGTCTCCCTCCATGCTCTGGCTCATCGTATGCTCCGTGCCGCTTGGATTAGGTGCTGGAGCGGTAGATGCAACGCTGAACAATGTCGTAGCCATGCATTATAAGGCACATCACATGAGCTGGCTTCACTGCTTTTGGGGGATTGGCGCAACACTCAGCCCATTTATGATGTCTTATTCCATTGCACATCAAGGCTCATGGCGCGACGGTTATTTGAATATTTCAATTATTCAATTTGTACTAGTAGGCATTCTTATTCTCAGCTTGCCTTTATGGTCACGCCTGCAAAGCACGAAGTCAACTTCCGAATCGAACGCGGAAGAATTAACAAGCGATATGGCTCCTAATCCCCCTATCCGACCGCTGCAAATTAAAGGGGTAAAGATCGGTTTGCTCTCCTTCTTCTTTTATTGCGGAGTCGAGGCGATGATGGGACTTTGGGGCAGCAGCTATCTCGTTAATACAAAAGGGTTATCGGTATCAACAGCTGCGCAATGGGTCTCGCTCTTCTACGGAGGCTTGACGGTTGGCCGATTCCTAAGCGGCTTCATTACGTTAAAGCTAAGCAACCGGTTGATGATCAGATGCGGACAGATTACGGCAGTAGTTGGTACGGTGGCGCTTGTTCTCCCTCTTCCCACTGTCTACTCGCTTATTGGATTCATCTTGATCGGTTTAGGATTGGCGCCCATTTATCCTTGCATGCTGCATGAGACCCCTGTCCGCTTCGGACGGGAACATTCTCAATCGATCATGGGGATTCAAATGGCCGTTGCCTATACAGGCACCACATTCCTGCCACCTTTGCTCGGATTATTAGCGAGTCAATATAGTACGGGCATCTTTCCATATGCCGCGCTTCTATCCGCAGGTGTCCTGCTTCTAAGTTCGGAGCTGCTTAACCGTATCCTTTCGAATCGAATTCAAAGGAACGTATAGAGCCGAAGTGATTGACAGCAGGTCACAAGCTTGCAGCAGCAAATGTAGCTGATCAGATGATGAATGCAACATCATCGACTAGGAGCATGTATGCTGAAAATGAAAAAGAGCAGCTTTTGCTGTTCTTTTTTTCATTTGAGAACAAAAAAATGCGAAATGACATTGAAGTTGTGATCTATCTCTCCTTGTCGCGGCTTCAGCCTGTGATAGATTCATATAATAGATATTTTCGAACGTGGATGTATAGTTATTGCCATTTTCCCACATAAATAGGGGATGAGCTATCGTTTCATGGTTTCGTTTTGGTTAAGGAGGTCATCTATGAGTTCATTGTTTCGAAAAAAACAGCTAGCCCATATGCTTGCTCAAAGCGAGAAAAAAGAGCTGGCACGTACGATGTCTTTAATGGATCTAATCTTTCTTGGGGTTGGATGCGTTATTGGGACGGGGATCTTTGTCGTTACTGGTGTAGTGGCGGCTGAATCATCGGGGCCCGCAATCATTCTATCCTTTGTACTGGCTGGAATCGCCTGTGCGCTTGCTGCTTTCTGTTATGCGGAATTCTCTTCAGCCGTACCGGTATCAGGAAGTGTGTATACATACACTTATGCTACCTTAGGGGAATTGTTCGCCTTTTTGATAGGATGGGACTTGATGCTGGAGTACGTTCTCGCGATATCCGCTGTATCAACAGGATGGTCGGCTTATTTTCAGTCGCTGCTGGCTGGCTTTGACATTCATATTCCTGCAATTCTGACTTCTGCTCCAAGCATGGGCAAAGGCGGACTTATTGATCTGCCTGCAGTGCTTATCATTCTTCTTATTACTGCGCTGGTCAGCAAAGGTGTGAAGGAGAGCATCAAGTTCAACAATTTCATGGTGTTTGTGAAGTTAGCGGTAATCTTACTTTTTATCTTTGTTGGCGTGTGGTACGTGAAGCCAGACAACTGGACCCCCTTTGTCCCATTCGGATTTAACGGCATTATTACCGGTGCTGCAACGGTGTTTTTTGCTTACATCGGCTTTGACGTGATCGCCACAGCTTCAGAGGAAGTAAAGGATCCAAAGAAAACCATGCCGATTGGGATTATTGCATCCCTCCTCATCTGTACATTGTTATACATGACCGTATCAGGAGTATTAACCGGTATGATCTCCTATACAGAGTTGAACGTAGGTGCGCCTGTTGCTTTAGCCTTGAATTCCGTTGGACAGAATCAAGTGGCTGGTATTATCTCTGTTGGTGCTGTATTTGGGATCACAACGGTTATCTTGGCTCTTATCTACGCGCAGGTACGCCTTTCCTATGCAATGAGCCGTGACGGTTTGCTGCCTAAAATGTTTGCTAGGGTTAATAAGAATACACATACTCCATTCAAAAACACGTGGCTTACCGGCTTCGTCGCAGCAGGCATTGCTGGCTTTGTGGACCTTACGACTTTGGCCCATTTGGTCAATATGGGGACACTTGCGGCGTTTACGCTGATCTCGATTGCAATCATTGTATTAAGAAAGAAATTTCCGGATCTGAAAGCATCTTTCAGAGTACCTTTCGTACCCGTGCTGCCAGCAATCAGTGCTTTGCTGTGCATTTATCTTGCATCAAGCTTGCCGCTGATTACATGGATTTCCTTTGTTATCTGGATTGGCATTGGAAGCTTGATCTACTTCAGCTATTCCCGCAAAAGGAGCCACTTGAATCAAAAATAGCCCTATTCAAAAGCCCGCGCATGCTGCGGGCTTTTATTGTACTTGGGCTCAATCACCGATTCTTTCAAGGTACAAATTTTTCGTGAAGCCGCCGTTCGCTGCTGCTTTCTTCTCGCGCAGCTCTTCTAATTCAGCTTTGCTGACGCCGCTTATTCTTGCGATGCTCTGTACGACTTCCAAGATGTCAGCGAGCTCTTCTATGGTACGATCTGCTTTATACTCGTTCACTTCTTCATCCAGTTTACGAATTAATCCCTCAAGATAATCCTCATCACTAAGCGTCTTGATCTCGTATTTGAGACCTTGCTCGTCTAGAATAGCTGGTATACGGTCTCGAACAACCTTATGTCCATTGCTCATTAAATCATTCCTTTCTTTATTCATAAATCCCCAGCTCATTCCGTTATCCTTTCACAAACGCTGTTCTGTACGTTCCCTCTTCAAAGATCAGCATGTTAAGCTGCTTGCCATAGGCACAGCCCCCATCAATCCCTATCTTGCCATCGCTAAACCAAATATCCGATGATGCATGAAGTTTGCTCGTCTTTGTATGTCCGAACACAACCATCTTCGCGAGCTCAAGCTTGGCATGATGAAACTCATCACGGATGTACATAAAATCATGCTCAGGTTGATCCTGCCACCTTGCATATTTAGGATTGATCCCTGCATGTACGAAGATATGGTGCTCGTCCTCATAATACAGAGGCAGCTTCTCGAGAAACTGGATGTGGCGAGCATAATGTTTTCTAATGTATTGAATTTTGGCATTGGAGGTGGTTAAAGGCTTTGGAGGCTTGCTGGCTTTCATATAGCTCGAAAGAGTTGCGACACCCCCATATTTGAGGAAACGCGCCTTCGTATCGGGAAGATTCGTGCGAATGAGCTGGACAAAGCGATGGTCATGATTCCCTCTAAGTGCTATCGCTCCGTGATCTTGAACAAGCTCCATGACGCGATCGACCACCTCTTTGCTATGAGGCCCGCGATCTACATAATCCCCAAGCAGGATGAGCTTATCCTTTGCAGCATTATAACCCTCCTGCTCCAGCAACCGATTGAACGGCTTGATACAGCCGTGAATATCACTCACAATCAGAGTCCGTCTCATCGCAGATCCCTCGCTTCAATCATGGACGCAAGCTTCAATACCGTCTTCCAATTACGGATTGTCGCAGGCGACCCCAATTTGTGCAGCTGGCTTCCAAGCTTTGCATGCCGGATGCTATCATGATACAGCAAATATACTTCACGACCAATGATCTGATATTGCTCAGCATCATTCTCGTAAGGCCTTAGAAGCTCTATTTCTTCTGCCGTTGGCTGCTTGAGCAAAAAGGCGACATGCAGGCACTCACCCTGTGCGGTTGCTTCAGCGGACTTGATCTCTGCTGCTGTGAAAGGACAATGATTAGCCACTTGGAGAAGCTCCTTTCCTGTTCGAAGCACGACGGTAACTGAAAAACCGAATACGTTTCTGATCTCTTCCTCAATCCTTGTTTGTAAGCTGCATTCATCTTGATCCGTTTCAAATAGGACATTCCCGCTTTGTATGTACGTTTCTACGTTTTTCAAGCCAATGGATTCACACAACTGCTTTAAGTCAGCCATCTTAATCTTGTTATGGCCGCCTACATTAATTCCTCTTAGCAATGCTAAAAATGTCGTCATCGCAGTTCCTCCAGATTATTTTCTTCGTTTGAAGACCACGATAATATCTCGAGATGCTCCTTGCGACTGACTTGTATCGAAGCAGGAAACCAACTCCCAGCCTTGGCTTCCAAACTCATTCAGTTCATCCTGAAACTCCTGTTCATCAATTTTCCCTCCCAAAAAACCGCCAGTTGCATATTTAAGTGTGCGATATTCCCATTGTTCCATAATGATTCTCCTTTGTAGTTAGGCTTGATTGCTATCCAGCAAAATTCTTCCGAAAAGGTTATTATTAACTTCGACCTTAGCCCCTTTATTACCTGCTTGTCACGAATTCACAAAGCAAAGGTCACAAATAATTGACTAAGATTACGAAAAAAGACGCCTACAACCTCAATGGGAGGAAGTAAGCGCCACATGATAGTGACATTGATAAACATTCTATTTATCTGTCCATCAGGCTTATGAATATGTGGATTATTTGAAAGAAGCATAGCCTTGGTCAGCCATAACAACACTGCCGTTAATTGCTTCTGCATCTTTTAAGGAAATCAAGTACACCGTATTAGCAACCGTTTCAGGCTTAGTCAATTCCCCACCGATGACTTTAGCACGCATGCTGTCGAGCATGCCACGATCCTTAAAGCCTTGAATAATCGGAGTATCAACAGCCCCAGGAGCCACAGCCACAACGCGAATGCCGTAAGGTGACAATTCTAGCGCAGCAGACTTACTCATCATGATTACAGCGCCTTTCGTTGCATGATAAGCAAATGTACCCGGGGAAGCCAAGAAACCAAAGACAGATGCTGTATTAATAATGACGCCATGGATGCCTAACTTTTTCATCTTATTGCCTGCTGCGATAATGCCGTAAGCGACACCATGCTGGTTTACATTAATAGTACGATGATACAGATCCATATCTTGCGTCAGCACTGGACCTGCGCCGCCAATACCCGCGTTATTGAACATCACGTCGATTCGGCCGTAGAGCTCAACGGCTTTCTCGACAAGCGCTTCGACTTCCTCGAGCTTCGTCACATCTACTTTTACAAATTCCGCTTCTCCACCAGTGCTGCGAATGAGCTCAACCGTCTCTTGGCCGCCTTTTTCATTAAAGTCTGCGACAATGACGCGATCTCCTTCTTTTGCAAACTTGATACATGTTTCTCTACCAATCCCACTTGCTCCACCTGTGATAACAGCCACTCGTTGTGTAGACATATAAAATACCCCCGATTCGGTTAGTAATGTGACAAATGTCCTTGCTTGAATTTATTGTAACTCTGATTTATCATTAAGAATATTTAAACCTATTTATGTAATGTTAACTATTACTTAAGGATGATGCCGATGCAATTAGAACAGCTTACCTGTGCCGTCGAAGTTGCCAAGTCTGGGTCGTTTACTGCCGCTGCGCAGAGGCTTCATATTACGCTATCTGCTGTTAGCCAATCCATTGCGAATCTAGAACATGAGCTAGGCGTGACGTTATTCTTTCGTTCTAGAGCTGGTGCGGTTCCAACGCCAGAAGGACAAATCTTGATAAAAAAAGCATTCGAGGTTGTCGCTAAAGCCGAGGAGCTTCGTGATGAAGCAAGCGGGTATGCGAATACACAGGATGGGGAACTGAGGCTTGCTGCCTTTCCAGGGCCCTTGCTGCTTGCGATGGATGCAATCTTGGACTTTAAGCGGGACTATCCCTACATTCAATTCAGTGTTCAAGAAAAAGGGATCGATCAGATCTTGGATGACGTTAGACAAAACGAATTTGACCTCGGCCTAGTTATTCTGTCAGAGCAGTTCAAACAAAAGTATACAGGCTTGTCTGTTGGAAGATTGCTGCGAGGAGAAATGGTGGTTGCCGTCAACCGGCATTCCCCCCTTGCTTTAAGCAAATCGATTACGTTAGAAGAATTGAAGAATGAGGGCTTGGTCTTATACAACGAGGAGTATTTAAGAGGATTTATGGAGCGCTACCGTACGCAGCTTGATCCTGCTAATGTAATGTTCTATACGAATAACACAAGTGCTATTGTGAAAGCGGTGCGCGACGGTCTTGCCTCCACCATTGGGCTTAACTTCTCCTTCTGGAATGAGCCTTCTGTTCAACAAGGAGAGATTGTGCTCTTAGCACTCGAGATTGACCATACCTTGCCTGTTGATCTCGGCTGGGTGCGCGCAGAAGGCAGGCATTTCCCGAAGGCTTCCGAGCTCTTCATACAGAAGCTCAAATACCGGCTGTCCCAATATGGAGCCTAGGTAAACAAATAAAGAGGCCTTCATCCGTTCTTGCAGGAGGCCTCCTTCCTATTTATAGTTCCGCTGTCGAGTGAGGGGCGACCCATACATTTTTAAAATCAATCCAGCCAAGCGAATTGATTCCCACCCCTCTGACGCTATGATGAAATTGTGTATTGAACTTTTTATGAAGCAAAAATAGAATGGAGCTTTCCTCAATAATCCTTCGTTCAATGGATTCCAGATAGGCCCATCGTTCATGCGGCTTCTGGCAGGATAATGCCTTGTCGATCTTCTTCTGTATCCATCGATTCATCTTTGAACTCATGCAGGCTTTGGCGAAGTTCCCTTGTTGCTCAAACATTTCCAAGAGACATACTTCTTCCTCTGCTAATATCAAACCATTAATAATGCCATCTGCTGCTGCTATTTGCTCTTGCTCTCTTACTTCCATCCAACCATCAATCTCCACCATTACCCGTATACCATACTGCCTTAAGCACGACTGTATCCAAAGCACATCCTTCTCATGCTTTGCGTTGCTTATCAGCTTGATCGGCGTACCGTCATAGCCCGCTTCCTGGAGCAGGTCTTGCCCGTATTCTGGATCATAGACATCCTCTTCATAGGGCGTGCTTTCTTTCGGGTAGAACCCTCTTGCAGGATACACACGATCCTCGCCCAACTCTTCGATCATGCGGTGCCGATCAATCAGAACATTGACAGCCTGACGGAAAGCTAACGAACGCTGAGGACCATCCTTGCGCAAATTCCAGTGCAGTAGGTTGCATCCGCGTGAGAGCCACTCCATACGCTTCCACTCGACGTCGGACATGGTTCCTCGGTAATCGCTGCCATACATCAGTCTTGGCCATGAGGCATCTTGCACATACGGTGCAGATGCAATCGGCATAAAGGCAATAATCACGATATCCAGATGAGGTCTTCCCTGAAAATGGGCATGATGAGCTTTGAGCACGCATTGACTCTCACTCCACTCTACCATTTGGAACGGCCCTGTCCCTGAGGGCATGCGCCAAAATGCTTCCTCATTCAAACCTCCCCAGTCACATGGCACAACGGAGAGTGTCGTCGAACACAACAATCGCAGAAAGAGCCAATTTGACATCGACAATTGAATACGAATCGCATAAATGCCTAGCTGTTCGAAGGATTCAATCGTCCTTACCATCCAGCTCTGCGTCCTGTTGCAGCGAAGCCTTTCTATCGTAAAGATGACGTCTTCCGCCGTTAGCTCCCGTCCATGATGAAACAATACCCCTTTTCGAAGATAAAAGGTCCATACGGTTGCGTCCTCGTTATGCTCCCACGTATGAGCGATGCAAGGAATAATGGTATTTCTGACATGATCGAATTGAACGAGAGTGCTAAAGATCTGCCGAACCATATGTGAATCAAAGGCATACACCAATTCAGCGGTATCGAGCGTAATTAACGGATGATAGACGGGAAAGCGAAGTACATCCGCCTCGGACATCCCTAGCCGAGTCTCCGTATGATGGCCAAATTGGTTGTTTAGCCAGTTGATAAAAAGCCGTTTGACCTGCGTGTCCTCACGATATGCATCGAGGAGCTCAAATGCCTGTTTGTATTCGCCTTTCGTCACATGCTGCTGCGCATGCTCCAGTACCAGCATATCCTTCTCTACTAATAAGGTGATTCGTGACAGATGTCCTCGTCCTCGTCCTGCCTGCCAAGCAATCCAGCCTTCTTCCTCCAGCTTGCGGATAACCAGCTTGACATTGCGAACTGTACAGAACCATGTCTCTGCTAATAGTTCTAGCGATACCTCTATCGGCTTGCCTATGTCTCCATCCATTTCCAATAGCTTGTCATATAGAGTAGAGTATCGATCAATACCTTGCATTATCAGTATCCCTCCATATCCGCAGCACGTTCCATAAAAGAGGAAATTATTTGATAAAACTATACTCTTTTTCCTTTCCCTTTGCGAGCACATAATGAAGGTATCAAAGGAGGATTGATCATGAACGGAACTGAGCTGCACGTTGCTGAGTTATTACGATGGTATCAACAAGAGGAGCTAGAACAATGGGATCGCGAAGGAGCATTTCGCCAGTTCGATCCTACTCTCCTCGATAAAGCTCCTTCTTCAAGAGAACAGCTTGCTCGCAACTTTGAGAAAGTTCGCTCTTTCATTTGGTTCAATTGATGATGCCTAGATCAATCATGGAACAAAAGGGGCCGTTCTCACATGTAAATAAGCGTGACTTCACATCCAAAAGATGAGAAAGCACGCTTACTTTTTACATATCTATGCGGTTAACGACTGGATTTATGCTTGATGGCTGACGACTAATTGATACTTATTGAGTGATGCCCCCAACATGACTTCTTTACTCCCGCCTGCACCGCGATGTGATTCTTTGAACGCTTCACTAGAGGTCCAGTTCTTGAATGCTTCCTCGTTCTCCCACACAGTACATACCTTCAGTTCTTCCTCGCCTTCAGCACCTTGTCCAAGCCATGCCTCCATTCTTACAAAGCCTGGCATCGTTTGTACGCCTTTTGCTTGCGCAAATCGTTCTGCTACCTGTGCGCCATAGCCCTCTTTAATTCGAATGGTGTTTGTTACAACCAACATGCTATCCCCTCCGCTTAACCCTTTGTTGATCGCCCTGTCCATAGATAGATGGGCAAATATTCCTGTCTCTCTTATTATATCGAATCATACAGGAAGATCTCAAATCCAAAGCAGGTCATTTCTTAAGATTCAGCATAATGGATGAGTCTTCCTGGCTCAAAGGGAGCTTCTATCAGCCGAATAAGATGGGTGCAGATAGCATCCTTGGAGATCAGCTGCCCAGCCTCATAAGCTTGCTGAAAGGCTTGAGCCAGCTCAAAGCTCTGTGAATCCTGCTCTCTAGCCAGTTTCTGCATATCGGTGTCCACCATGCCCGGATCCACAGCGATGATCTCCACTGGATTGTTCTTGTATAGTTGTTCCTGACCCACACACTATGTGAACATATTGAGTCCAGCTTTGGCTGAGCAGTATGCACTCATTCCAGGAGCAGGATAGATACCAGAACCAGAGGAGATATTCATGACCTTGCGCTGTAGGGATAGGTGCTCCGAATGTCGGATAAAGGTTGAGGTTAGAATCATAGGTGCAAGAAATGAAACATGCAGGCTTCTCGTCAACTCCTCGCTAGAGCATTGCTCAATTGGCTTTAGCGGCTCCAGCATGCTGGCATTATTAATGAGAGCGGCCATGCCGAAATTCTCCAGATCGAGTTGCTGAATGACAGATGAAATTAAGGGCTCAAGCCCTTCCGCATCGCTCAAATCATAAGAGATGTGGGTATAACTCGTATAAGCAAGAAGAGCCTCAGAGCTTCTTCGGGCAATCCCGACGACCAAATGGCCTCGTTCTAGGAGCATGCGGGAAAGATGCTCTCCGATGCCCTTGGAGGTTCCTGTAATGATGAAGCAGCTTCTATTCATCTAAATGCCCCTTTCCCACTCCTCTATTACAGGGTGAGATAGTAGTGAATAAAGTCTTCGTCTCTCTTAAAGCCCAATTGTTCATATAATTTCTGCGCTGACGCATTGTCATTCGCTGTGCTCAGTTCTAATCCTTTTGCTTGGGTACGAATGGCGTACTCCTTTGCAGCAAGAATAAGGCTACTCGCAATACCTAGTTTGCGATGCTTTGGCGCAACATACAGATCATTAAGAATCCAGGAACGCTGCATCGTGATCGAGGAAAAGCTAGGATATAGCTGTGCAAAGCCTATGATCTGCTTCGTCTCGTAATCCTTTGCGACAAAGATGACAGATTCCCGATGTTCAAACTTTTCAAATAAAAAGCGTCTTGCTTCTTTAAGATCCGAGGGCTGCTGGTAGAATGCTCGATACTGGTCAAAGATAATGACCAAGTCCTCCAGATCATGAATGGTAGCTTGTGAAATTTGAACATTGATCGCCATGCCAATCCCTCTTTTCAATTTTGCCTAATCGTCATTTATTCGGAAGCAGGAGGCTTAGGCTTGTTATCTAGCCGTGCTTCTTTCCTAAAAATAGAGCCACAAGCTGCTGCTTCGTTATGGTTCCACCATGTTCATCAATGCGCTCCTTCATCTGAGCAAACAAAGTGGCTCTTATCTCCTCTTGGAGCATCTGATGTCCGGAATGCGTATGTAATAAGCCGATATATTGTTCACTTGTATAACTTTGCTTCCAACGGTATTCAATGACCGTAACGTGACCAAAGTATTCACTTTGCTCCATTTCATCTTTTCGCTTGCTAATCACCTTATCCGGGGTCTCCGTATTGGAGTCCTCTAGATGTGGAGCAAGCTCCTTGTATAATTCTCTAATCTCATGATGGAGTTCATCGAACTGTTGAACATGAACAGTCCAGAAAAAGGCGATCGAGCCGCCAGGACGCAGCAATCGCTTCACTTTGTCATAACCATAGACGGGGTCAATAAAATGAAAGGCCGTTGCCGAGGTGGCTAGTGCATAGCTTTCATCTGCATCGTCCCAGTCTTCAAAGGAATTGTTTCTCACTTCCACTTCCTTAACGGATCTGAACCTGTCTGCAGTATGCTTCGCCAGATTGGAACCTAACTCGATACACATCATATTGGTGTACCCAAGGTCTACGAATCCGGAGGTCGCCTTTCCCGTTCCGCAGCCAATCTCAAGGATTCGATCTGTTTTTTCGAGATGAGAGAATCGAATAATGTCTTCAAATAGCGTCTTCGGATAGGAGGGTCTATACTTGTCATATTCTTCGACGACGTGATCAAAGGTATGTTTACTCTGCATGGGATGTACCTCCATGTGATATTTTCTCCCAATGGCCGAGGCTTGGCCATTAGAATCCATCTACTCTTTGCACGTAATGGCGTCTCGTGAAGGATGTTTGATGTACCGTGCGACTAGCGAGATCGCGTATACATTCTTGAGGTTACAACTAATCTATTTCGTGGTTGATGGCACATCTCCTGCTCCATATCTTGAAGATTATGAAGTTCCAACCAGCGCACCGATGTTGAAATGCTCCATGCTTCTCTCTTCTTGCGATTACTTCGCTCGCTTGATGATATAAGCATTATCTGCTTTGCTGAATCCGAGCTTCGGATAGTATTCCATCGCGATAGGCGAAGACAGAAGAATAAGTGACGATTCTTCTCCAATCTGATCCTTTACACGTTTAACAAGTTCCCTACCGATGCCATAGCGTTGATATTCTTTGTCAACAGCCAAATCAGAGAGATAGCAGCAATAAGAAAAGTCTGTTATGGCTCTAGCAAGCCCGACCATCTTATTCTCATGCCATGCAGTGATCAAGACATCCGCATTTTGTATCATGCGTTCCATTCGCTCCAGATCTTGATAAGGCCGCTTGATGCCAGAAGCTTCGAATACACGCGATACATCTTTCGCGGTGATGTCTTGCTTCGTTTCCACATACTTTATATTCATGAAATGCACGCTCCAATCAGCTATAGTTGTTGAAGATTCAAATATCCATTATAACGACCTAACGTTCCCGTAATGTTAAACACTGCTGATACCTTTTAAGATGTGAATGAGCTCATCTAATTGCTCAATGGTCATCTTCGGCTTCTTTAGCGAATCATCCCACGACTTATTGCCCTTGTACCAAATCGCTTGGAGACCCGCTTCACTGGCACCTTGAACATCGTTAATGGGATGATCGCCAACAAATAAACATTGCTCTGCTGCTGCACCTAAGACAATCTCTTGACCATTTTATAGTGACCCGGAACCGCCTCGAAGCCTAAATGGTCACGGTTGATTCTTAACATAGGCTTATTCAAAGAGTCATTATGAGTACGCAAATAGGTAATCTGATGATGAAGGGCAAGCTCGATCGTACGAAGCTTCAATGCTAATCCGATTCCCTGACCGCGGTACTCCTTCTTTACACCGGTATATTCGTGATACATGCTCTGTGTCGCTTCATGATACAGAAGATGAGCAACGCCGATCATCTTGTCTCCGTCACGTGCTATAAGCACATACTCAGGCTTTGAGCCTGGCAGTTCGAGCGTCCATTTTTTCCATTCATGAAGGTCGAAAAAGTCTCCGCTTGCACCAGGAACGTCAACATTCGTTTCTCGATACAGCTCATACAGCTTTTCTTCTCTATCTGGTTCTGTGAGATCAGATAAGGCGATAATGTCATACGGGCAGCTTGCAGACGGACATGCTTCCCTATTAAAGTTTGCGAGATTCAACACAGACTCAAAAGTATGTCTCTCCATCTCGTAGCCCATCTTTGTTGCGAAGGCAATGGAATTCACATCATCATCCTGCACGACAATGTTCAGCTTGCTTGCGGCATTCTGAACTGCCCATTCCTCTAACGTTGCATACAATTCAGTGCCTAGTCCTGTTTTGCGATATGCAGGATCAATAACTAAAGTTTGATTCAATTCACCAGCGGCTGTCCATGGTGCCCTCCAAGAAATGCCGTAACCTCTTACTTGCTGCTTGCTATCAACGATCACAAGACGCTCGCGATCATGTCCGCTGAGTAAGCCATCCTCATTTCGATATAGAGAACCCACAGAAGGAATCTTGCGATCTTCCTCTGTCAAGTTCTCAATCGTGGTTGGTTCAGACAGGATATCATTCAGGAGTTGAACAATGGATGCATAATCGTCTGGAAGTTGTATTTTTCGAACGGTATTAAACATCGTTTCACCTCAGTATATAATGATTTGGATTTATCGAATTGGTGTATCGTCTGTTAACAGTTTAAATCAGTATCGGAGTGATCGCCTCCTCATATAGCTCCATACTAAAGGTATGTTTCTGACAATGCTATGTCCTCTTTTCATACAATCAAAAAGTCCACAGCTTCACCCTATGTAAAACAACATAGTCAATTTTTCCACCCAAGTGGAAAGCTTAGACATCTCATACTATGCCTGATAGCTTGCTGTTCATCATTTGATGTAATCAAAAAAATCAAGACCCAGCCTAGATAACAATGATCTTTAGCTGGATCTTGATTTAATGTTAATTATTGTATCATTTTCATTTATGACTGAAAAGTGCGTTTTGTGCTGATTAGGTGCAAATGCACCATCAATCTATTTCGCATAGAGATGTTGTTTTAGCTCACGATTCTTCTCTGTGAATAGATCATTATGGGAGGATACCATGCCATAGGCTCTTGCATCAGGTGAAATGTATACTTTGGCTCTGTTTACCGCATTCGCAGCATCATGGAACGCACCTGCGATTAGATGTACTTTGCCTTCATGATACAAAATATCACCAGCTGCAAAGATACCTGGAACCGAGGTCTCACTAAGAGCAGTGCCATCTAAGCAGTAATCATCGAACATCTTGATGTTCACTTCACTATTTGCGATCAGATCTTTATCTCTCTCATATCCATGGTTGATAATGACTTCATCAACTTGCAGGGTAAGTTCCTGTCCATCTTCTTTCTTCAATACGACTTGATCAATGGTATCATGGTCCGTTGCAGCCACAAGCTTCTCAATCGTCGTATTGAACAAACAATCCACCGAACTCTCAAGCAGGCGAGTCACTTCCGCCTCGTGACCTTTAAGATTGTCTTTTCGATAAGTGAGGTAAACCTTCTCAGCAATGGACTCCAATTCGTTTGCCCAGTCAATCGCCGCGTTCCCTCCGCCAGAGATGAGCACTCTTTTTCCTTTGAAGCGAGCAAGCGACTTCACCGTATAATGCAGGTTGTTTACTTCGAATCGTTCAGCGCCTTCTATATTAAGCTTCGTAGGATTAATGATTCCTCCGCCGACTGCCAGAATCACTGCCTTTGAATAATGATTCTGTCCAGATGCAGTTTGCAGCGTGAAGATTCCATCGTCCTCCTGAGAAATGGATGTCACCTTTTCGCCGAGGACAACTTCAGGATTGAAGGTTAGGCCTTGGTTTATCATCTGCTCAATAAGCTGAGCACCCGTTACCGGTGTGAGTCCGCCGATATCCCAGATCATTTTCTCCGGATAAATATGTACCTTGCCGCCTAGAAATGGCTGGTACTCAATAATCTTGGTGCTCATTTCTCTTAAACCGCTATAAAAGGCAGCAAATAATCCTGCTGGTCCTCCGCCAATAATCGTAATATCTAAGATTGATTTTGTATGCATAGCTGTGTTGTATCCTCCCACAGATTAATGATAATGATATGATAACATCAGTGATAATGATTATCAATATCGATAGTGTATCATTATGGGAGTAAACAATCAATCCTTATTTTCCCTCTATGGTTAAAAGCTCAAGTCCTTGTAAGTATTGTTGAAACTCTTGCACAAATGCATGAAGCCAATCCTCTCCGAAGTCCAAAAAGCCACTGTCGGACTCAATAAAAGCAACATCAAGACTCATCACCCATAATCTTCTCACCATGGCAAAATCACTGATTGCATGCTCATCATTTGCAGATAAAGGACGAATAGAACGATATCCTTTAAGGATCGCATTCTACAGAAGCTCAGCTTGATCCGTTGAATAGTGTTTCCTTCTAGACAGCCACACTTGAGCTAGGTCATAGGCTCTCCAACCTAGTCCTGACCATTCAAAATCAATATGAGTAAAATGTTCACCATTGTACTGAACATTATTGTTTCCATGCATATCCCCGTGGATCATCCCCCAATCTAAACCTTGTTCTAATTTAGATTTGACTTGGTACATTAGTCGATCAACAAAAGAAGTTAAGAATAACGTTTGGGGATGTTCAACACCGATATATCGAATGATAGATCGTAAGGGCTGTTAAATGAGGAAATCCAAGTCTAGTCTTTTAGTGTCAGGGAAGCTAGCGATTCGATCCATTGCATCATGCAGTTCTACTGCCGATCTCCCAAACGAAAAACAGGAAGCCTCATCATGCAAAGCAGGTTCTACTCCGTTCGCATATCGAAACAACACGGCATATCGAGTTCCCTCTGGGGCATGTACAGAACAGTACCATTCATGATTTTGGTTCACAACAGCTACAGCAGCTTTAGTTATTCCCTTTGTCAGCAGAGATGACAATGATTCGATAAGATGCATCTCCTGCTCTACACGTTGTTCAGATACTTCAGCCCGATAAAGTCGAAGGATATAGCTGCCTGTACTCGTCGTTACCTTATAAGTATCATACAGACCTCGCAATAAATATTTACATTCCAGCCAATCCCCGATATTGTAATGATCAGATAATAGATCCCTTAAATAGTTTCCTTGAAGAACTGATCGAAGAACGAACGGTTTATTCTCTTGATGTTTTTTCCATATTTATACTCCTCTTTTTTTCTCTAGATAGATAAAGCTCAGTCGCTCATGCACCTTAACCGTTTTGAAAGGAACATATCCAAGTTTGCGATATAGATAGAGATTGCGTTCACTACGATAGCCTGTGTACAGTTCAAATCTGCTGCAATGACTAAAGCAAGTTTCGAGTTGGTTCATCAATTGCGTTGCAATCCCTTGATTTTGATAGTCAGGATGTACGATCAGCTTACCTACATGGCATGTCCCCTCCGTATCATATGCTCTTACCGATCCTACGATAGTAGAATTATGTACTGCTTTTAACACAATCAATTGTTGAAATTCTTGTTCAATATCCTGAATGGACTGTGTTAAGGGCTGAATTTGATAGTCGTCATAAAGTTCCGCTTCGATTTGATAACAAAGATGCTGTAGCTGTAAGCTTTCTTGTGCGTCTGCAAGAGAAGCTTTGGAAATGTGCACAGTCATCGCGATATCCCCCCAAGAAGTTCGTATATTGTCTAGACCAATTAACGTATATATAGCACCTTAATTTCAGTCGAAACTATCATTTTATGCAGGATTCATTTATCAATATATGGTAATTCCTCCTTCTATTATTAGTATGAATCATCCCTTCGTTAATCTGTATACCAAACTTCTCTATAGTTATTCATTCTTTTGCTGCTGCTGAGAGCAAAATAAAATTGAGCATGTACCTATAACAGCGCTGCTAAGGATTAAACAAAACCCCCGTCTTCTTATTGGTCAAGCCCCATTTTTGTAGACATTGAAAAAAGCCCTAAGCTGAAAGCTGGCG
>NZ_JADMOL010000007.1:0-105945 GCF_015558675.1 Paenibacillus sp. 1001270B_150601_E10
TATTAGGCACGCCGCCAGCGTTCGTCCTGAGCCAGGATCAAACTCTCCATAAAAGCGAATTTTGTTTACCGATTCAAGAATCGAACAAAGTTCACATTAAGTGTTTGACTTGCTCATTTGTATTGCTGACGAGAATTTAATTCTCAATAATGTTTCACTCGTTGTTCAGTTTTCAAAGAACAATTTTGCTTCGTGATCATCTTGACCACTTCCACTTTAGTCAGCCACACTTTTCAGCGGCGACTTTTATAATATATCATATTCACTTAGTTTCCGTCAAGCACTTTTTTTAGAAGTTTTTTTCGAAGTTTATCGAAGCTTGTCATCTCTTTGTGAACTTTGAATCATGTCCTCTGAGGGACGAGTTCTAATTTATCATAACGGACATAGTGAAGTCAACCCTTTTTATTAAAGAATGCTAAACTGACCTCTCTATGTCCATTATGATGACATTACGTTTTACTGAGGCCACGCCCAGATCACAGGAGCCCAGTCTCTTTTTAACCATGAACGGCTTTACGCTCTTCATTCCAATGATAAGCCGACACGAGTGCATCAGGATGATACGGATTCTTAGATACTTGAGTCTGCTTATATACATAGTGGCTCTTTGTGAGTTTATCCATTAGCATGGGAAGCTGACTGTGGATCAGATTCAATTCTTCAATTTCAAGAAGCTGTTCAAGCGATATTCCTTGTTTATGCTCGCGTAGAATACGAAGCAAAGGCTCACCGCAAGTATTCATTTTCGTTGTAATCGAGAATTCACACGCTAGGAGTACAAGCTCCACTCTCTGCAACACCGTTTCGTTGCTTGTTGCAAGTTCCTCATATAGTTTGAATACTCCAGGGCTAAGTCTCTTAACCTGCTCCCAAAGCCCAATCTCATCTTCTTCCCCGTGCTCCGCAATCGTTAGCGATCCCCATTCTTTGAGTGCAGCCAATACTGAAGTATAGGCATCCCATACATGACCCATTTCGAGATAACGCTTGCCGTAAATGTAAGCTTCGATGAAACGTGCAAATCGGCTTAGAACCACTTGTTCCTGCATGGGCGTTCTTCCCAACATGATGCGCTTAATACTTTCAACATGACCAGTGCGATCAAGCTCAATTTTACCTAATGGAATTAAACGCTTTACATCATGGTGTTCCAAATCACTCACCTCCAGAAGTTCTTGTTCGGACAATCGGCTTACCAGAATCGGGTGTCCGTCAGCATCATCCAGCCAATGAGAAGCATATGCCTCATCGGGAAGCTTGGTTTGAATCACAATAATATGAGTGCCCCATTCGACAAACTTCTTCAGCTTTGCTTCGACAATATTTTTATCTACGATGATTACTCCAGTTACCGCACGATCATCTAATAGAGGGTCTAAGAGCAATGGCAGCCCCATTCTTCCCTTTTCCATTCCGTTCCCCACACTTTTTTTTGGCTTTCTTTTACAGCAACTCATCGTTTATAATTCTACATAGATCGTCTCTTTCCTCCTCATATATTTAACATTCCACACATGATAGGAGAGTCGCACTATGAATGATTCCTCTAGCCAGTTGGAGAAGGCTAAGCGCTTCTTATTTAGATCTAGCAAGATCAATGAATTTCGTTTGTGGGGATTACTTCTGACCATGGGGGGAATGGGGCTAATGGTGCTTGGCACCTCAGGAATCCTCATGTGGGGAACTAGCGGAAGGCTGTTTGCCGCAGTATTCATGGTAATCGGCATGATCGCGTTATTAGGCAGTGTCGCAGTTTACTTCGCTGCAGGTATGCTGTCTACCAGCGCTATGATTCTAGTATGTCCAGAATGCGGCCGACAAACAAAGGTTCTTGGCAAGACCGATCGCTGCATGTTCTGCCGTACCATGCTTACCTTTGACCCGGATCAGGCAACCGAGCATCCACAGATCAAAAGTGCAGAAGAGGCTCCAAACGCTTCAACGGTTAAACACCAGGCTGTGCAGGAGAACTCGACGACAACACATCATTAGATATCAGCATCTTAGAAAATGCACAAAAAGCCGTACCTTGGCCTAGCTTGCTAGACCATGAAGGTACGGTTTTTTTTATACCATCTATCAAAATAGTAAAACTAATAGTGCAGCATATCCCAAAGTGACTCATCGCCAAACGTTCGTGCCCAAGTCGCTACGCCTGCTAGCTCCATGCGCTTTGCCATATCGATACGGGCTTGTATCGAGGTTTCATCCTCAATCCACACCCTCAATCTCTCACCATTAACGGTAACCTCCGCATAATGCTGACCAACATCCTCTAAAAATTGCGGTGTAACCTTATGCTCCTGAAGCCATTCTTTGATTCCTGTCATTCCTACAGCTTTGGACTTCACTTCTGTTTTGCCACCCGCCTCTGTTTCAGTCCAAATACGCATATATAGCGGCATGCCAAGAACTAGTTTGCTTGCTGGTACGTTGTCTTCTTCCATGATGCGTCTCATCGTTTGTTCAGTCCATGGCAATGAAGCAACTGAACCAGCCTTAGGACTCGCCGCCCAATGCTCATCGTAGGCCATCACCATCATATAATCCACGCTCTTCGCGAGGTTCTCGCGATCGAGGAACATGGACCAGTTGCCACTGGAGGATTTCCCTGTCACATCAATCGATACAACCAATCCTTCAAGATGAAGCAGAGGAGATGCTTCTCTCACCCATTGAGTTAGGGCATCACGCTCATCTACCTTCACATTTTCAAAGTCAATGTTAATGCCATCTAGATTATACTGTCTTGCATAGTCAATCAGCTGTTGAGTGGATCTGCTTCTTCTTTCGTAGGTGCTAAGCGCCTCCTTCGTAAGATCAGGATCAAAGCTGTTGCTGTACAGCGCCCATACCTGCTTCCCTTTTCCATGCGCCCACTCGACGATGCTTGAATCCGCCTTGCTGTTCACATTGCCCACCGGATCAGCCAAACTGAACCAGGTTGGACTTATCACATTAACACCCGGCATATCTGGAAGATTGCTTGTCTTCGGATTCCGCGTATATACAGCTTCCCAAGTCAAGTTGACCGGCGTCTTCTGCCTCACAAATTCAGGAGCTTCCAGCTGCTTCTTCGCTGGTGCTTGAACCGCGGCACCTTGCTCTACTTCGCTCTCTTTCACAAAGCCGACCGCGCCGCTAATCTGATCCGTTACCTTCAGCCAATTTCCTGCCTGTTCCCAAATTTTAAGTTCCGTTTCGCCAAACAATTCACCGACCAGCAACGATTGCTTATCCGCTTCCTGTCTAAGCGCCACTTTGAGATCAGGCTTCTTTTGCAGCTTAATCTTTCCTTGCTGATAGCTTGAGCCAGGGGCGACCAGTTCAACTCTGCCATCGGTTTTGAACTGCGTGCTTGTTGCCACTCCTAGCTCCTCTAGCGCCGAGGCAGGCACATATGCCTCTCCATTAATCAACTTTGCTTCTCCATCCCACGTATGGCGTTCACCGTTCCAATAGCCTTTCTTCCCGTCAATCGGGATTACTGCGGTATCCGTCTCATTGGTGATAACCACAAGATTCGATTGCTTCTCGACCCATACATAAGATCCCATATACTCTTCAATAGCCTCGGCCGGAATAAGCAGGGACTTGCCGCTTCCGCTCGCTCCGTAAGACGTTAATTGGTCATTCCAAGCGATTCGCTGTGCAACTTCGCCATCTTGATTCGCATACTGCTGATTAGGCAGCCATTCCTGAATGCCTTTCCAAAGGCTAAAGGCTAATAAGATAAGCCCAATTAGCAAAATAAAGCGGCCAAGCCCCTTCTTTTTTCGCACATTTCTCCTCCTTGCAGGAGGTCTCCCCATATTCCTATTCATCCTTGCCTCCCCATGTCCATGAAAAATAAAAAGCGCGCAGGTGCTATCACTGCGCGCTTTGGTCCATTTCCAATATTACCGTACCGATGCTGCTTGTTCAGCACACTCTCGGCACACTCCATATACTTCCATCCTATGTCCTCGAATATGAAATCCGGTTCGTTCAGCAGCTGCCTGCTCAACGTTCTCTAATGCAGGTATCGAGAAATCCGCGATCTTCCCGCACTTCTCACAGATCGCATGATAATGATCGGATACGTTTGCATCAAAGCGGCTGGAGCTATCTCCATAAGTCAGCTCTCGTACAAGTCCTGCCTCAATAAACATCTTCAGGTTATTGTATACAGTCGCTACACTCATGCTTGGAAACTTCGGCTCCAAAGCCCGGTATATCTCATCTGCAGTAGGATGGGTCATGGAATCCATCAAATATGCCAAAATGGCATGACGCTGCGGTGTTATGCGTACGCCGGACTCCTTCAAATGTTCTAATGCATGCTGTACCCGCGTCTTCATCCTGACCACCACCTTTATCTGTAATATCCTGCACATCGGGTATAACTATTACATTATAACAATTATCAACAAATAATTGGTATATGTCCATTGTACGTCTTTATTTTTTTGTTTGTCAATATGATTATTGTATATCTAATCGAGAAAAACCGCACAACCGTGCGGTCTGACTTCCTTTTCTAGTGTTTTTCCAACGCTTATCTCACTATCTCTCGCTCACATCGATGTCACCATTCGCTTGAATCATGACTCGATACAGCCCTTCACCGATCACGCCCTGCATCTCATGCTCCACTATCGTTATCGGAAAGTCTGATGATAAGTCTCCAAACGAATTTTTCGCTTGAATCGCAGCACTTGCCTCCTTAGGGAGCTCTATGTGAACATCTCCAGCTAATGTAGTCAGCGTCCAATCCCCATCTAACGATGAGGCCCCCATAAAGATATCACCACTGTAAGTCTCCGCATAGGCTCCACGAAGAAGCTCATTCGCATCGATATCTCCGCTTTTCGTAAATAAATGGGTGTCTCCTCCGACGTTCTTAATATTCAAATCTCCATTTGCCGCCTTCGCTTCCACTCTTTCACTTACATCCTTTATATCAATATCGCCGGTAGAGGAGTGCGCGTACACCTCTCCATCAATATTGGAAACAGCAATACCTCCATCCGAAGTGTCTGCTTGAATTGTGCCGACTAGGTTGTGGATGTAGAGATTCCCTTCCTTGGCGCTTGCGTCCAGCACGAATGCCCGCTCTCTTGGCAGCAACAAATTAAGATCAACTCGGCTAGCATAACCTGCCTGCTTAACCCTGTCTAAGCCATCAATCTTCATTCTCATCACAGGCTCTTTCTCATCCTGTACCCAACGAATCTGAACAAGTTGAGCAAGGGATTTAACCTGTTCGGATGGGGCATTATAGATCGTAAGGATTGCCTCCACCTCTAGATGGTCCTCAGATCCCATCTTCGCATAGATATCTCCTGCCTGCAGCTCAAGCTTCAGTTCATTAACCTCGGTTGGTACAAAGATCGACTGTGTTGGAAGCTCGGACTTCGTGCCGTCCATCTTAACCATCTGCTTCATCATCGAGAAATCAAATTGAATGCTTCTTACCCAATCTTGAAATAGATTCGGCTGCGTGATCGTAAATACGATTGCGGCTATAAAAATAGAGGTGAATATTCCTAAGGCATCAAACTTACGCTTGCGACCCTTGGATCGAAAGCTGTACCACACAATCTCGATGCCTAAGACAATCAAGATGAGTGACCACCAAGAGGTAAGCAGTGCGATCGTGTGTGTATGATACAGGCGGTCATACAAGAGCATTAGGCCAACTGCAATGATCAGCAGCGAAGCCGTGATCCTACCTACTTTGATCATAAAGCTCCTATCCCTCCTGCAATGCTATGGTCTATATTTGGACTCCTTATAGAGCAAATACACACCACCAGCAATCAATACGCCTGCTCCCGCAAATGAGCCCCCATTGTGAAGCAGCCAGCGAAGCCAATCTGGATCGACGGTAAAGAGCATCAGCATCATGCCAATGAGCACAAGGAGAATGCCAAGCCACGGCCCCTGCTTAACCGACTTCATATCACCATACAAGGCTTGTCGGTTTACCTTATCCGTATTCTGCATCGCATCGAACAAGTTATAAAAATATATCACGGGCAAGAGCAACGAAAGCAGCACAATCAGTGGGACATTGGTTCCGTCATTAGAAGTGCTGAAATAGACGATCGTTACGATATCCAGTGCCAAGAGCATCATCATAAGAAGCCCGCGCTGCATAAGCCCTAAGTAGAAATGCCCCATTCCCGGAAAGAAAAATCCGAGAAGCACAGCAACAAACTTGCTCTTACGAGGAGGCTTGCTATTCATAAAAGGAGGCTCTCCTGCATGGACATAAGGCTGCTCAGGCGTATGATACCAACCGCTGCCCCTCTGCTGCTTCTGCATGTGTTCAACCTTCTTCATCCGTTCCTTCAGAAATTGCTCCTCCTGATCATTCATTGATGAGCCAGAACGATAATCCTTCATCATACTCCCCCCTTTTATTACAATCGGTTCTCTATATCAACCATTTAAGCGAGTTCAAGAGAGTGTCCCCATTCGCGTTTAAACAAAGATTTAGCTCGATAAAGTCTTGTCTCCACCGTGCGGACTGGCATCGACAGCTGTTCTGCGATCTCGGTATAGGAACGGTCTCTAAGATGGTACAAGACCATGACCGTTCTGTACTTCATCGGAAGCTGCTTTAATACCTCATGCACTTCAGCCGTACGCTCTCTTGTCATCAATCGCTCTTCTGGCATATCGCACCACTGTGGCTCAAGATCCGTGTGCCCTTCGATATGCTGCATCGTGTCTGTCGTCATCTCCACATGCTGATGCTTCCACTTGCGAAGCGTATCAATCATCTGATTGCGCGTCAGCCGATACAGCCAAGTCGTAAATTTGGCATCGCCACGGTACGTATGCAAGGAGCGAAATACTTTTAACCACACATCCTGTGCAATATCTTCTGCCAGGTAGCGGTCAGAAACCGTGCGACAAATACAAGTTAACACAAATGGGCGATGTCTTTCCACCAATTCGTGCATAGCGCCTTCATTTCCCTCTTTATATTGTTGAATCAAATATTCATCAGTATGCTGTTGTTGGGTATAATCCATCGTTTGCTTTTTCATTGCTGTCCATTCCTTTCCACCTAACCCAATGGGTGTCTCTATTTACACGCGTCCGCGAAAGACCATTTTTGTTATCTTTATTTTACGTCGAACGACAAAAACAAAGAAACCTTCCTGAGTCTAGGAAGGTTTCACCGACTTTAGTCTAGTTTTTATTCAATCGTAACTGAGCGCACACCAGCCAGCTGTTCGATCTCCGTAGCAAAGGTTAGGATATCCGTATGTTTGGAAATGACAACCGCAAGCTTGATCTCTTTGCGATAGGAATACCCATAATCACGACGATCTCGTTCTTCTTCGAGATGCATGATCGTCATCTTCTTCACGTTAACTCCATGCTCGGAAAGACAGCTGTTCAGCGTCTTCATGACATCGAATGCCTCATCTGTAATTAACGTTAAGATTCTTGGCTTCTTGCCCGCCAAATAGCGCTGCTCCAGCTTATTAAATGCAAATAGATTCACGAGGACGAGCCCAGTCGTCAAAATGGACGGGAAGTAAAAGCCTGCACCAACTGCTAATCCAATCGCGGCAACAACCCATAGTGAAGCTGCTGTCGTTAGTCCTGAAATGGCTTTACCGGTAAAAATGATCGTGCCAGCTCCTAAAAAACCAATCCCGGTAATAACAGCGGTCGCAAGGCGGGCTGGATCGATGCGAACATTCTCTTCTTGCACGAATTGAGAAAAGCCATAAATAGATAAGAGCATAAGCAACGAAGAACCTAAGCAAACTAAAATATGAGTACGAAGTCCAGCTGGATGATTCGCTTGTTCCCGTTCAAGTCCTACAACGCCTCCAAGCACCATGGCCAGCAGCAAGCGAAGCGTAATATGTAAATTATCAATATACCATGGATCCTCTATTGGCAACCCAATCTCCTCCCGATGCCATCTAAGTCAATGGTTGTGTCTTGATCAACGTTCGAAGTATAACGCCAGGCGCCACCTCGTCATCACGAACGTAGTGAAAGCCAAGCTGCTCATACAGTGTAAGGGCTGGGGTATTCTTTAACCCTGTGCAAATGGTAAATGTATGGACGCCCTGCTTAGACAGCACATACTGCATTAATGATCTGCCAATCCCTTTGCGAAAATGATCCGGTCTTACCATGACACGGCAAATCTGCAGCAGATGCGGCGCCTCCATTTCATAAGAAATAACCCCTACAAGTTCATTGGAATCGGTGTACCAGCCATAAAATTGCTCCTGAACCTGCTGAAGCTCGTCCCTCGTCTCAAGCAAAGGCGGAATCTCGTGAAAGCCTATAAGCAGAGCTTCTATCCCATAGGCTTGCTGCTGCATATTCCACACCTGATCTAATAGATCAGGATCATGTAAATGAATCTCTCTAATCATTGTACTCACCTTCTTCTCTGAAAATGAATGTATCCCGTGCTTTTTACCGATCCATTGCTCCTTAATCACGCCGCTAATAGCGGCTTATAAACAGCAGTGTACATCATATTTGACATAATCGAAAGAGAGGAAAAACTTTGATTCGCACTTTCTTGATCTGGAACATCTTGTTGATGTTAATAGAGCAACCAATCATCATTTTTCTCCTGCTTTAACGGTATGCATAGATAGACAAGCAGCAAGCAATAGATTATGCACAGGCATAAAAAAACAGAACCACGCAAAAAGCATGGCTCTGTTCCGAACGATCATATTACAATCATCTTGAACGTCTCAAAAGAGGATACTAACCCTTAAGAACCTCACGAAGAAGTTCATTGACGAGCCCAGGATTAGCCTTCCCTTTGGATTCCTTCATCACTTGTCCAACTAGGAAGCCAATCGCCTTATCCTTGCCAGCACGGAAATCTTCCACTGATTGAGGATTAGCGGCAACAACCTTCTCCACGATCTCTTTGATCGCACCTGTATCGCTGATTTGAACAAGACCTTTTTCTTCGACAATGGCTTGAGGAGCCTTGCCTGTTTCGAGCATTTCCTTGAATACCGTCTTCGCGATCTTATTGTTGATCGTGCCCTTTTCAAGAAGGCCAATCATCTCGCCAAGCCCTTGACCCGTAAGCTTCACTTCATCGATGTCCTTGCTGTTCTGATTCAGGTAGCCAAGCAGATCGCCCATGATCCAGTTCGCAACAGCCTTGGCATCTTGCGTATAATTCAAGCTTACATCGAACAGATCAGCGAGCTTCTTGGAGGATGTGATAACGCCAGCATCATAGCTCGATAAGCTGTAGTCCGCTGTGTAGCGAGCTTGTCTTGCATCAGGCAATTCAGGAATGGTAGCACGCACGCGCTCCTGCCAAGCTTCATCAATATGAAGCTCCACAAGATCTGGGTCTGGGAAGTAGCGATAGTCATGCGCTTCTTCTTTCGTACGCATCACTATGGTCCGTCCTTGCGCTTCATCCCAGCGGCGAGTCTCTTGAATCACTTTATCGCCGTCTTCCAGAACCTCCGTCTGGCGCTCGACTTCATACTCAAGTCCGCGCTGAACACCGCGGAAGGAGTTCATGTTCTTGAGCTCTGTCTTCGTACCGAATTCTTCTTGGCCGTAAGGACGAAGACTGACGTTTGCATCGCAGCGAAGGGAACCCTCTTCCATTTTCACATCAGACACGTCACAGTACTGCATAATCGCCTTCATTTTCTCCAAATAAGCTTTTGCTTCTTCAGGGGAGCGAAGATCCGCCTCGGATACAATCTCTACAAGCGGCGTTCCGCAGCGGTTCAAGTCTACCATGGACCCAAAGCCGCCATCCATGTGTGTCAGCTTGCCCGCATCCTCTTCCAAATGGAGACGGTTGATTCGAATACGCTTCGTTTCACCGTTTACTTCGATATCGATCCAGCCGTTCGTTCCGATCGGGCGATCATTCTGAGAGATCTGATAGGCCTTCGGAGAATCGGGATAGAAATAGTTTTTACGGTCAAAGTGACCGACAGATGAAATCTCACAATTCAATGCCATGGCTGCCTTCATCGCATATTCAACCGCCTGACGGTTAAGCACCGGCAGCACGCCCGGATGACCTAGGCAGATAGGACAAGTTTGGCTATTCGGCGCCGCACCAAAGGATGTCGAGCAGCCGCAGAAGATCTTCGACTTCGTATGGAGCTCGACGTGCACCTCCAAGCCGATGACCGTTTCATATTGAGCTTGCGTCATGTCAGGGTCTCCCTCCTCTTACAACTGCGGACGCAGCTTGTGATGTTCAGTATGCTGTTCGTAAGCATGAGCGGCCTTAAGCAGTCCAGCCTCATCAAAAGGCTTGCCGATGAGCTGCAATCCTACTGGAAGTCCATCCGCAAATCCACATGGAATGCTAATAGCTGGAACGCCGGCAAGGCTCACTGGAATCGTAAGAATATCGTTCATGTACATTTGCAATGGATTGTCCACCTGCTCGCCAATCTTGAATGCCGTCGTCGGCGCAGTAGGCGCAAGCAGAATATCGAAGCGAGACAAGGCTTCGTCAAAGTCACGCTTAATCAATGTGCGAACCTTCTGAGCCTTGAGATAGAACGCATCGTAATAGCCGGAGCTAAGCGCATAAGTACCAAGCATAATGCGGCGCTTCACTTCTTGGCCGAAGCCCTCGCTTCTGGACTTCACGTACAAATCAAGAAGATTGTCAGGACGCGATGCGCGCACGCCGTAACGGACGCCATCAAATCGAGCAAGGTTAGAGCTTGCTTCAGAAGAAGCGAGCAAATAATAAGCAGCAACAGCATATTCCGTATGCGGCATGGAGACTTCTTCCCATGTTGCGCCTAGAGATTCATAGACCTTCAATGCCTCCATAATATTAGCCTTAACCGCAGGGTCAACACCCTCACCCATGTATTCCTTCGGAACGCCGATACGGAGTCCCTTCACATCGCCTGTAAGCGCAGAAGCGTAAGAGGATACCTCCACATTCGCAGAAGTAGAGTCCATCTGATCATAACCAGCAATGGCTTCCAGCACATGAGCCGCATCTTCAACCGTACGTGTTAATGGACCGATCTGATCCAAGGATGAAGCAAAGGCAACAAGTCCGAAGCGAGATACTCGACCATAGGTAGGCTTCAAGCCGACAATCCCGCAGTAGGAAGCAGGCTGACGAATAGATCCGCCTGTATCAGAACCCAAGGAGAATGGGACTTGCAGCGCAGCAACAGAGGCTGCAGAACCGCCGCTGGAACCACCTGGAACACGCGTGATATCCCAAGGATTGCGTGTCGTTTGGTAAGCGGAGTTCTCATTTGAGCCTCCCATCGCAAATTCATCCATGTTGAGCTTGCCGATTGTAATGGCTCCCGCTTCCTTCAGCTTGCGGGATACCGTGGAATCGTACACAGGAACAAAGTTCTCGAGGAAGCGGCTTGCACAAGTAGTGCGCAGCCCATCTGTCACAATGTTGTCCTTGATCCCGATCGGAAGACCTGCGAGAAGCGATTCCGCCTCGCCTTTTGCATAACGCTCATCCCAAGCCTTAGCCGCGGTGCGAGCACGATCCTCATCCAGCGTAAGGAAGGCCTGAATCGACTCTTCCGTTTCCGCAATGCGAGCATAGGAAGCTTCCACAAGCTCTGAGGAAGATAAGTCGCGAGACTTCAAGCGCTGCTTTAATTCAGCTATATTCATATCCAAGATCGTCAACTAGAACATCCCCCTCTCAACCTATTCGAGCACAGCAGGAACGAGGAAATGGCCCTCTTCCTCTTCTGGTGCATTCTTCATAACTTGTTCTATCGTAAGCGATTTACGCACCTCGTCATCACGCAGCACATTATGTATCGGCAGTACGTGCGTAGTCGGTGCTACATCGTCTGTGTTCAACTCATTCAGCTTGTCCGCATAATTCAGAATCGCATTCAATTGACCTAAAAAGCGTTCCTTCTCTTCTGATGTTAGCTCCAAGCGTGCAAGACGTGCCACATGCTCAACGTTCTCTAAGCGAATGCTCATACGTTACAACATCCTCCTCACTATCCATTGGCTGATCCAGCAGCCAAAATCATCCCTTTATTATAGCGCAGAACGAAAATCAACTCAATGCGACATGTTGACAGAAATTTACTGATTTTTCGATCCTCTGCTTTAAACCATCACCTTCAAGCTCCTTACAGATAAAAACAAAGACACCGTACATGTCCTGCCTGTAAGCAGCATGCACGATGTCTTATGGTTGGTCAAAACGATTATCGCTTTAAACTCATCCATTTGGGTCTCCGCAAGCGTGTGACACCTAACGTTAGGACAAAGCCCAACGAGATGCTAATCGCTGTCGAAAAGGAGAAAATGGCGGAGCTCCACGCCTGCTGCGTATTGCCCTGAACAAAGTCATACATCGTGGAGTACAATGCCCACCCTGGTACAAGCGGCACCAGCCCTGGCACAATAAAGCTGATCGCTGGCATCTTTGCTACGCGTGCAGCAATCTCTGAAAATATATTGAGCACACAGGAAGCAAAGAAATAGGCAACAAAGTCGCTTCCAAAGAGCGGCTTCACAAGAAGGAAGGTAAGCCAGCTTAATGCCCCAGCGAGGCCTGACACCAGCATTCCTTTGATACGAAGCTGAAAGGCGCCGCCAAAGCACATACTAATAAAAAATGAAGTTACGACCTGTACGATCATAAAATATCACTTCCAAACAGGCTCATACTCATTCCGATCACAGAACCAGAGCCCACTGCGATAGCAATCGCAATTAACAGGGCTTCAGATACTCTAGACATACCGGATAAAAAGTCACCCGCCATAATATCACGCAGTGCATTGGCCATAATCAATCCAGGAAACAGATT
This sequence comes from Paenibacillus sp. 1001270B_150601_E10, assembly GCF_015558675.1. GTDB lineage: Bacteria > Bacillota > Bacilli > Paenibacillales > Paenibacillaceae > Paenibacillus_B. The sequence continues at coordinate 12,815 of NZ_JADMOL010000007.1, forward strand.
CATTAGAACCGAGATTAACATCATATTCGACATCTGGAACCATCCTGTCAATGTCAACAGGACAATACCTATGGCCGCCGCCACTCCACCAATAACATGAATAAAGACGACATTATACTGTCCTTTTTCAAACGGATACAGGACCAGCCGCATCACGGCACCCGCCACAAAGGCTCCCAGCGCGTCCAGCACGGATGCACCAAAGAAGATCGTATAGGCTGCAGAGATCAGGGCATAAAAGAGAGTGGAGAGCCACAAAGGATATCCCTGCATTTGCTCGATCTCTTTCAGCTCACGGTAGGCTTCATTGACAGATAGCTTGTCTGCAACAATGGCCCTCGACAGCTCATTGACCCTCACGATCTTCTGCAAATTAAAGCTTCGATGCTTGATCCGCTTAATGACTGTCTTTGAACGAAAATCATCCTTTACCGCGGATGTAATAATAGCCGTTGGAACCACAAAGCTGTCCACCTGCTTAATGCCGTAGGCCTGGCAGATACGGTTGATCGTATCCTCAACCCGATAGGTCTCCCCACCGCTCTCAAGCATAATCTTGCCTGCATAAGTTGCGACATAGATGATGCGGCTTGCTTCCATTCTGCGTACTTCCTCTCCACCTGATGTTACTAGCTGCTTAAGTCGAACGCTCTCGGTGACCTTACCGGCTGTGGAGAGGCGTCCACATCATACATTGATAAGAAGAATAGGACAAGCTCCTTCTTCTCACAGTGAGAAAACCTCTATCGAGGCCATTCAAAGATGAACGACCGCGCCTAGAGGCAGGTTTTATCGCCAATATAGAATTCGAAGACACTCTGGAAGCAGCACTTATAAATTCTATATATGGTGAAAAAGACGTGCAGTGCACTCCGCTGATAAGGCGAAACCGCTATCTGGCACGTCTTCCTCATAACGATGGATATCCACTATCCATAGTATGACCCAATCTTATCTTGTCTTATATCCACGCTCTCAAGTTGACTTTACGAATAAAGTCTTCGGCAGTCATGGGCTCAGAGCCTTCTTCTTGTTCCGCCTCTACCTCTTCCTCGTCATTCATCAAACGACGGAACAAGGCTTCGTTGCGTGTAGCAAGCGCATAATCTATCAGCGCCTCCCGTTCGACGCGTTCCGCTTCCTGCTGAATCAGCAGGTCTTCGCATTCAATATCTGAAGCCGGTACGAAGAAGTTGCGGTTTGCTTTCGGAACTCGGATGACATAATCAAAGGCGTTATCCGCGTTGCGGTCATATGCAATAATATAGCCGTATTCCCCGATAGGCAGTTGTTGTTCGAAACGGTCGGCGACAATGACTACTTTCTCTCCCAATTGCAGCATTGGTCATGCCTCCCAGCCAATAGGTCCGATAGACCATTTTTCACTATGTTACTAAAAAAGTGTCGCGGTGTAAACGTCCGATCATTACCTGTCGCGGCTCTTCACAGCAATAATTCCTTCTGGCGCGGTCGTCAATCTTTCGAATCCATCCTTTGTAATCAGATAGGTATTCTCAATTCCTACAACACCACGGCCAGGGAACGTAAACTTCGGCTCGATTGCAATCACCATGCCCGGTGTGAGCTCTTGCTTGAAACCTCTTGCCAGTACCGGCCATTCATCAATCTCCATGCCAATTCCATGGCCTAAGAATTTGACTTGATCCTCTCCATAACCCATAAAGTGATCGGAGAGACCTGCTTCTTCAGCAATGCGGAGGGCATCTGTGTAAAGTGACTCACAAATGGTGCCTGGCACTAGCTTTTTCTCCGTCTCACGAAGAATGTGTTCAGATACCTGATAGGCTCTCTCAAGATCTTCATCCAGCTTACCGATGACAAGTGTTCGGGTCTGATCGATGACATACCCGTCAATACAGCAGCCGATATCAACTAAGATTGGCTCATTTTCACTGATAACCTTGCGGCTCGCTCCTTGAGGAGCAGCAGGCGTGAGCCCTCTTCCTCCTGCAGGACCATCAAAATACGTTGGCTCTGCAGCTGCATCCCCGCTTGCAACCATCCCTGTGATAATCTCTTGATTGTACCCGCGCATTCTCATGATGCCGACATGCCCCTGCATCCGGAATATATGCTCAATATGAGCGATGAGCTCCAGTTCCATCATGCCTGGTCTTACGTAGTTGACCGCTTCAATAAATGCACGGTGAGCCGCAATCGCTGCCATACGAATACGAGCCACTTCGTAAGGAGATTTCACCATTCGAAGCTCTCTAAATAGGATGGAGCCATCCACCCATTTGGCTTTGGGAAGGACAGCCTGAAGTCTTTTGAACTGCTGTACCGGTAACACATCATACTCGGTGGCTATCGTTGGCGTGTGTTCGCTGCTGTACAACTCAGGAAAGAAGCTCCCAACGGTGTCCTCAAGCTGTCTAAACGAACCCATGCGAGCGACGCGAATCTTAGATTCCAATACTGCACGCTCATAGCTGCGCTTCACAAGGAAGATTGGCTCTCCCACTTGAGGAACAACCACATATCCTGTCTGCATCGAACCGGTTATATAATAAATATCCACATTCTGCGTGACGAAGAACAAATGAATCTGTTTCTTTTTCATCTCTTCTTGCAATCGAGCAATCCGATCCTTGCGTTCTAGCATGCTTGAAGTAACGGGTTTGTGTTCATTCGCTGTCATATCAATTCCTCCATTTCAGTCCTCTATATCTATTTTAAACCTATCGGTCTCTAACCCAACAAAACAGCATAATGATAACACGAACATTTCTGTCTTGCTATGAACGAAACCAAAGTAATCGAAGACAACCTAAAGGGGATTGTGTAAAATGTAAGCGCAGGATAAATAAGGAACACTCATTTAAGAAGGAGGATCATTATGCAAGCAACTGCTCTGCAATCCCGCATCCAAGCCATTGATATCATTCGCGGCTTCGCAGTCTTCGGCATTCTTTTGGTGAATATTCCTGATATGGTCGGAAATGGCCTTCATTATCGCTTTGATTTATCAGGAAGTGATGCGATTATTCGGTTATTATATGATCTCTTCATTCAAACCAAATTCTATACGATCTTCTCGTTTTTATTTGGACTATCGTTCTTCCTCTTCATGAAGAGAGCGGAAGAGCGCGGAAACAAAGCTTCCTCGCTATTTAGGCGGAGGTTATGGATTCTGCTGGGCATAGGCCTCATCCATCTTATTCTACTATGGTTTGGAGATATCTTACATATTTATGCTGCCATAGGATTCCTGCTCTTCTTATTCTATAAAAGAAAGCCACGGACACTTGCCGTATGGGGGATTGTCCTGATCGGCCTGTACACGCTCATTACGGCCGCTTCGAATATGTTGATGATCTATGATCCAGAACTCGCAAACGGCAGCTTGTTCAAAGCTGTACCCAATCTAGGCGAGCGATGGGAGTACTTTCTTACACAAGGCATCGGAAATCTCATTTTAATAAGCTTTGAGGTGCTTGGGTTATTTTTGATAGGCTTATATGCAGGAAAAAAACAGTGGTTTGAGCATAGAGAGCGCTACAACTCCAAAAGTGTAAAGCGCACCCAATGGATAACACTCGTGTTATCTTTGATTCTATTCATCCCGATTCTATGGCATTTTGTTACGAAGGAGCAGTACGACTCCAATCAGGTCATCTTTTTTATCTACCTGTCCGGGAAGAGCATGGCCATCTTTTATATCTGTACGTTGTTAAGACTAATTGCTCGCTTAGGTGAACGCTCATTTTCATCTCTTGCTGCCGTAGGAAGGATGGCCTTGACCAATTATCTGATGCATACCGTGCTGGTGTTCATCCTGTACCGTTGGCTATGGCCAGGGATTGGAGAGGCGTACTGGATCGGTACGGCGACAGCGGCCTTGATCATCGTGCTGCAGCTTGCAGCAAGCAAGCTCTGGCTGCGATACTATTACATGGGTCCTATCGAGTGGCTTTGGCGCGCCGGAACCTATGGGAAGTTTGCTCCGCTTCGGCGCAAGCAGGAAGCACGTTCATTCTACTCCTCCATGTGAGAAAGACTCTTGGCAAAGGCCTTCAAAGAAGAGTAATGAAAGAAAAGCACTTCATCTCTAGTCTATACTTTCGCTGCATGGCGAAAGCTAAAGATTCGAGTGAAGTGCTTTATTGCGTGTCATTCTCCAAGCCAATTAAAGAAACGGATTATGCTGCTTCTCATAGCCAACCGTTGTCGCAGGACCATGACCTGGATAGACGTTCATGTGATCCCCTAACGGCAGAACCTTCTCTTGGATCGACTTGAAGAGCTCGCGCGGATTGCCTCCAGGCAGGTCCGTGCGTCCCACAGATGTTCGGAACAGCACATCGCCAGCGAATAGATGCTTGTCATGCAGGAAGCTGACGCTGCCTGGGGAATGTCCAGGCGTATGCAGAACCTTAAAGGTATGCCCGATAAGCTCTAGCTCCTGCCCGTCTTCAAGCAGGTGCTCAGCAGGCTCGAATGTCATCGGACGCGTAACCTGCGGCCAGCGAAGGGAACCGTTCCACTCTGCTGAAGTAAGCCATTCAGCCTCTTCATGATGGATGTATACCGGACAGCCATAGCGATCTCGCACCTGCTTGAGACCGCCGATATGGTCAAAATGGGCATGGGTGAGCAGAATGGCCTTTACCTCATAGCCTTCAAGCGGCTTGAAAATACGATCGGGGTTCATACCCGGATCTATAATAAGCGCTTCTTTCGTCGCTTCATTTAACAATAAATATACATTCGTCTCCAGCGGTCCTAGCGGAAACGTCACGATCTTGAACATGTTGATTGGACACCGCCTTTAGTTAACATTACGTTCTATTCTTTCTCTTAAATGGAGGATAGAATCTCATGCAGTTCGCGAACGATACGACGCTGATAATCCGTTCCTTCTCCATACTGTTCCTTAATCTTCTGATAAGTAATCTTCAACTGCTCCGCATACGCTGGCGCTTCACGGTCCGTATAGGTTTCTTTGAATGCAACCATATGCGCCTGCACATCTCTTGGCCTTGGTCCCCACTGCGCGAGAACATGTCCACCCGTATCAGTAATCAGTACAATCGGTACCGATCTACCGCCCATGGTCAGAAATTGATCCATCGTATCAAGGAACTGCTCCATAATGAGCACTTCCGTTGGGATTCCCGCCTCGTCCATCACCTTAAACACGACGGGCACATTGCGTACGACATCGCCACACCAGTCCGCCATCAGGATCGAGCAGCGCAAATCATCCCGGAATTGGAGCGATTCAAAAAATGACTTATTGTCCTCTTGTGTCCATTCAAAGGAGTCGGACCATCTTACAAAGTCCTCTTGATTTTTCGTCATACCTTCAATAAAGGCTTGTGGCGTAATCCCTTGTCCCATTACTTTCGCGATGGATTGACTCACTGAATGTTCCCCGCTTTCTTCTTTGAAATGGTATATTTAATCAGAACATATACGATGAGTACAGCAAGTGCAATTAGAATAAACGGCTTTATATAAGGCGCTGCTTTCTCATCAATATGCTGCCAATTCGCGCCAAGCACATGTCCAAGATAGACGAATAGAATGGTCCACGGAATAACCGCGAGTGTTGTAAGCAGCGTAAATCGTCCAACCGGCATCTTGGAGATCCCTGCTGGAATGGAAATGGCGTGGCGAACAACGGGCACAAAGCGCGCCGTAAAAATAACACCGGTGCCGTACTTGCTGAACCATTCCTCCGACTTGTCAATATGATGCTTCTGAATCAAGATGTAACGACCAAAACGCTCCAGAAACGGTCTTCCGCCATAACGGCCGATCGCGTAAACGATAAGCTGGGCAAAAACACCGCCAATAACGCCGAAGATAACCGCTGGCACAAAGCCGATCTGCCCTTCTGCGACCAAATAGCCTCCATAAGCCAGAACAATCTCACTCGGGATGACCTCAATCATCAAACCAAGCATGATGCCCCAAGCACCCATTCCTTGAATCCATTCAAACAGGGTGGAGACCACTTGATGAATGATTTGCATGATTCACACTTCCTTCTCTCTTATCCATAAGTCCGAATACTTGTCTAACAATGTTCTATTAACCCATATTATTCTATCATATGGCCGATCATGACTCCAATGCAGGAATTAGGGTCCAAGCCAAAGCATAGATATGTACGAGTATCATATTGTGGCAAAGTGAGGGATCGTTCATGTCAAGATTCTGGGTAGTCTCCCGCAAGCAGTGGCATATTGGACTAGCCGTGCTTGCCTTTATCATGGTATCCATTGCCTTCATCAAGTATAGTCAACTTCAGATGTCAGAGCATGCAGCAAGCACAACAACTGGTGAAACTAGAGTGCTTCATATGATTACAGGCGAATTCAAAACCACCCTGGACAATGGCAAGGAGCTTGAAACCTACTTGTTCCATCCCGGCACCGTATATGCCCATGATGGAGAAAAGGTAGAGCTTCGTATAAAGGGAGTGAACGGCAAACAGCATGATTTTGTCATTGAGGGGCTGGATATCCGCGGAACGATTAAGAAAAATGAGGAAACGGTTGTGACCTTCCAAGCGAAAGAGGGCATTTACCGGATTGTATGCCTGACCCATGCTGACGCAGCGCATGAAGGGCCGATGGTCGGCTATATCGTTGTGGATTAATGTCAACGGTCATTCTAGTGCTATAAGCTACTGTCATATGGTGTGATGTACCTTCAAGCGAGGCTCCTGCATATATTAAATCACAATTCGCTTGGAGAGGAGATCACCATGAAACCTCGTGAACGACATCATGACCCCCTGCCCTCGGCTCGAAAGATTCGCCGCGCTTGTCAGAATGAATTGTACCGAACGGTAAAGCGAATGAAGGTCTACATCTCTGATGCGCTGATGAAGCAGGGCGAGGAGCTTTATGTAAACAAAGTCATCGGCAACCTCGTATGGATTCATGAGAACGGCAACAATCGAAAAGCACTTTCGGATTGGTGGGAGCAAGCCGTAAGTGAAGAACTGGCAGCCTTATGGCAGGTCGACAAACATCGGCTTACCGAGTGCTTCCGAAAGGCGTTTGGAGGCTAGGCGAGCTAGTCCACCCTGCCCAAAAGCAGCCATGCTTGAACGATATAGCATGGGAATAAGGGGCAGGAAGTGGACGAAAGATTAACGAGACTTCTCTTAATCTCTGCATAGTACGGTTGAATAAAAGACTGTTATACAAAAGAGAGACCTCCGATTATTAAAGAGACCTTCTCAACGCTAGGCATCCTATCAGCGTGGGAAGGTCTCTTTGAACTGCCGCTTTGAAAAGATCGGCCTCTATCCTATCACAACAAATGCGGTTAGATCTGCCGGAACGACCCGAGTCCGAAAGACTCGCCCTGCTTCATCTAGAAGCTCCAACCGAAGCACAGCATTCGTTGGCGTTCGGATCCCGTTGAAGCGCACGGTTCCATACGGATCGAACGAAGCACTTCCTACAAGCCTTCTCCCATTAAAGACTCTCGCTCTGAATCCTCTCGTATCAAATGCAACGCCATTATTCTGCACCCACAGCACAGTAAAGCGGGATAAATAAGGCGTGATCCGCTGCTTGTGCTTGGCAGGCTTTCTTTTCCGAACGTCGCGGCTGCCTTGGCTCGGTTGATGAAGAGGCGGTGTAGCCCGACGCACCTTGTTTACAGATGCTCGCACCCTGCTCACCCCTTTCTGCACATCATATGAAGATGCTACAGCTTATGCTATGAAAGGGAAAAAGGTATAGACGGCAATACTCCAATGCGCCCTCTTCTGTCGCTTATTCCAGCGTGTATAGCAGCAGCTTCGCTGCCATCGCAGCCTGCGAAGCTGCTGGAGTCATCGCGAACCGCTTGTCGTTCGCGCGCAAGTTGGCAACAAGGCGTACATCTGCCTCGTACGCCTCAAATTGTTGAAGCGCGGCCTTCGCCAGCTCTGCTGCGATAGGCCGCTTCGCCTCCGCAGCAGCGTCAGCAAGCTGCGCGAGATGAACGATCGCTTCGGTGCGAAGCTGCCTATCGAAGCGATCGTCTTGAACGGCAGCCTGCCAATAGGAGGCTGCCTGAAGCGGCTCTACCGCACGCTCGGCCGCAAGCGCAAGCTCGCGGTGGAGCGTCTTGCCGCGCTGCTCATAGCGTACGCCCTGTTGGAGAAGGGCGTACGCTTCCTCAGGCGGCAGGCGATGCGCCACAGCGATGCGAAGCGCCGTATCGGCAGGCGCGAGCGCCAGGCTGGCGCGAAGCAGACGGCAGCTGCCGTCATCGCGGCAAGGTGCTGCCGCGAATCCTTCAGCCGACGCCTGCACGGCGAGTGTCTTCGCGTCTATATGGTACAGGGCTTGAGCCGATAATAGGCTTAGCCCTATAACGATCGCCCCGAACAGCGGGAGCACAGCTAATCCTTGCGCTGTTCGCTTGAGACCGCGTCTCTCAAGCAGAAGACTTCTATTCGTTGCGCTCGCTCCTTGCCCAGGTACAATCGCGAGCACAAGCCAGGCGAGCCATATATAAACATACCAACCATATGCCATATCAAAATCAACTAGGCTGTGCACGCCCATAACAGCAGCAGCGAGCCCTGCCGCCAGATCGCTGCGTATGGCAAGCACCATAGCCCAGCACGCCAGTAAAACGGCAATCGCCGTGCCGATCCATCCTATATCGAGTAAGAGGTCGAAAACGATGCTGTGCACTTCTTTTCCTACGTATGGCTCCTGCTGTATGCTTGCAAACAGCTGGCGCCAAGTGTCTCCTCCCCTGCCGAGCCAAGGGCTTTCCTGCCATAGTCGCAAGGCATCCTTATAGAAGAGCAGCCTGGCGCTCCCCGTATCATAGTTCCCCGTCATGCGATGTATGGCATCGCTTGGCATTTCATAGATACCAAGCAGCGCGATACCTCCAGCTAAAGCCAGCATGCCAGTACGGACACCCCACACTGCTCGTCCACTCGCCTTGGATGATGCATAAGGAAGAAGCGCAGCAGCCCCGACGGCAAAAAGCAGCGGGACAAATGTCCATACACTATAATCAAGCCACAATCTTGCTGTAAACACACTTGCTCCAAACGCCCATATGAAGCTCCATGCCCCCCATTTTATATACAGCGAGCGGCTCTTGCTGCTTCCTAGAAATCCGATGATCACAGCTGCTCCTGTTGCAAGCCAAGCTGCTCTCGACTCTGTAAGCAGCAATACGGTTATATGGATGACGATACAGCCTATCGAATACAACGAGGCATGTCTATTGCCTAATCGGAAAAGATGAAATACGACAAACGCACCGGCTGCGGCCCCAAGCACATTCGGATACTGGAGCAAGCCTCCCAATCGAAATCCCCATGAGGATAGCTTCTCATTATCACTCATCATGACGCTGCCTTCCAGAGGGAGCCAATGATATAATGTCGCTAATGAACCCAATGAGAGCAGCATGCCAGAGAATACAAGCGCTCCTTCGAGATTCAGACCTGTTCGCCATTGACTCTTCGATGTTTCTTGGATCTGTACCCTTTTTATTAAAATAAAGCACCATGCTGCATAGGACGACCATCGAATCAACTGCATCCAAGTCGCGTGCACGGAAGCAGGCTGAAATCCCAGCGTAAGCCAGTAAAAAAGAAGAATGATCCATGTGATGCTTGCCAGCGGAAGCACTTTTTTATCTATTGCAAGACTAGAGCCTCGTCTATAGAGAGTCAAATAAAGACCGACACAGATGGATAATAATGCAGGAACAAGCATCGCTTGATCATAAAATAAGCCTTGCTTCCAAAGACACCATCCAAGAAATAGAGCCAGACCAATACTAAAGACGCCCATACGGCTTATAAGCGACCCTATTCGGGATTGTGACAGCCAACGAATATGAATGACCAAGTGATTTCGTTTCATATGCTCACCTCCTTTTAATAGACGGATGATGGGTTCCTACTCTCTTTATTCATTGCCTATGTCTAACCTGTATAATCTCAAGATCCGTTAGAAAACCGTTTTGGCTTCCTCATTATACCAGCATTCTCTCAGGGATCGTTATTTGCCCACACTCTGCTATAAACCGCCCTTAACTCCTATTCCCTCAAATAAAAAGAGCTGCCTAGAGGATTAGACAGCTCTTTCACCATATTGTTGTAATCATTCCCCACTTACATCACTCTATGACCTACAAGAATGACATCGCCATTCGAATCCGTTTGTACGATTGATTCTCAGGCTTCAGAATCCACTGACGGACATCAGGAAGCTCAATCTTTGCCCTTCCGTTCGCTTGGGCAATGCTTAGCAGTTCCTGCTGCAGCACTTGCTTACCTTGAAGCTCTATGACCGATATGAGCTTGACGCCTGATGCATCATTTTTATAAATGCCATAGATTCCTGCAGGCAGTTCGCTCTGTGAGCCTGATTGATCCAATGAGAACGTCACTTCCGCAGCACCTGCAGGGACATCTACTGTACGAAGCTCTGTTCCCGGCACTTGGCTCAGCCACTCCTGGAAAGGAGCAAGCCAATATTGCCCCTCTTCCGTAATCGGTACCGCAATATCATTGTCCGTATCTTCATAGCTGCCAGCATACTCCTTGAGTGATACTGCATTAACTTGGAAGTTGAAATCTCCTTCGACAGTGCCAAGTCTTAAGTCATCCGCTCTAATCTGAATCTTAAAGTCCTGATCCACTCCAGCTGGAATAATGAGCGTAGAACCTGATATGGTTGGTGTCACTTTCAAGATTGAATCAACTTGGATCATATCGTACTTGAGCTTGTCTCCATTTGCATCAGAAAAATAGGCATTGAGATCTAGCAGCGCTTCTTTGCCATTCAATAGTTGCAAAGGTTCAAGTGGTGCGGTGAATTCTGGGTACTCATTTTGAGAAGCCGTTATAAAAATACTTGAACTTATCCCGTTCTTCGTAAACTTGATCGTTATTTTTGAGTCTTTAAACATATGAATATTTTGGGATAAAGCAATATTTCCTTGAGATCCAAAGCTCGGTGTAAAAGCACCTGCCGTGTCCGTTATCGTATATTTTCTCCTGTCTTCAAGATCCGTCTGATTTACATTGCGAAATACTTTTGCAACCTCAACACTAATAAAGTTGTTATTTTCTAATAAGTATTCATCTCTTAGTGCTTCAACATTAACACTCGGAACGATCGTAGGATCACCTGCATGCACCATCACAGCAAACTTCTCAGCCGCAGTATTCCCTAGCGCATCATGCCAGGTTACCTGAACAGTCGCCGAACCAACTTGAAGGGGCTCTATCACATAGGTTCGATTATGAAGATCGACGTTCACATTGGCGATGGATGGATCGCTTGTTTCCACTTGATAGGTAACAGCCGTCACCGTCGGTTCAACTATAGGAAAGACCGCAGCGCCATTGTTAAGCTCGACCTGCTTCTCTGCCGAATAGGTTACAGGAGGGAAAACCATGCCTTGCGCTGAAGCAGAACGTGGTGTGATGCCGAGAATGATCGTAAATAGAAAAATGGCTGCAAGACTCATCAGGGCCAAACGGCGTGATGGTTGTAGGCTCATGCTTCTCTCTCCTTTGTTGTGAATTAACTTCTGCGAGATTGTTTGGATTTATTTTCAATATACGTATGTATTTGCTGGCTCAGGATAAAGGCTTGCAGCGAGCGGGCTGCATCCTCTTCCATATACTCGATAGTGGCTCCGAAGAAGCGCTCGTTCGCTTGTTGTCTATCGTGCACAAGTCTTATTGTGCAAGGAAGCTCCATACCTAAGTGAAGCTCAGCATGTGTCATGCTGCCAACATCCAGTGCTGACTGTAGGACTGCAGCTTCTGAGATCGTAAAGCCTATTCCTTTCATGCTAATGTCCATGAGATGGATCGGGATAGGCGACGGAGCCTTCACCATGTCTCCATCTTCATTCGAGTAAGAAGTAATAAAGCCATGCTTGCGAATCGCAATACGCGGATACTCCCGCTTCTCATTGAATTTCTGCTGTTCATGAGGCGGATGCACGAGCATCAGTGACCCTTGATGCCTAGCCACAATCTTCGTTGTAAAATTGTGCACCCCTGCTGGAGAGTACATCGTAACCTTTACTTTTTCACCCAGCTGAAACTGCTCATATTCAGAAAGTTCAATGTCCATGAGGAATCCTTCAAGATAAGACAGTACACCCGTTGCTACACTCTGCTCTCCTTCAAGAACCGAGCGGCTGTGCAGCAACACACTCAAAGGCTGCTGCTCTATTGATGTTTCCTTATTCACGTAACTGCTGTTCCCCTTTCCTTCCATTCATCCCGTCAGCTATATCTCACGCCCCGCTGCCGCCTCTTTATTTGTGATTGCTTGTACATCAGAATTCCCTTTGTCCTCTTGCTCTTCTTGAGGCAAGTGCTCAGGGTCTCGCCATATAGGCCGAATTCCGTTGCGTCCGCTTGATTTGGCCTCATACATGCGCTGATCTGCTTCACCAAGCAAAGCCAGAATCCAGCTGCGAGTATCCTCGGAGATCTCTAACTCCTCTCCTTCGTAAGCGACCCAGCCAACACTAATCGTTACCGCAATCGGCAGATCCTCCGTAATAGGCGGCGCCTGCTTCATTTGATCAATCAGCTGCTTCGCAGTCGAATAAGCTTCTTGTGCGTTCACACCCGGCATGAAGAGTACAAATTCCTCCCCTCCATACCTGGCCAACAAATCCGAGTGATGCAGCTGTTTACGAACGATATCGGAAACATAGCACAGGACTTCATCGCCTACGATATGTCCATAATTATCGTTGATTTGCTTAAAATGATCGATGTCAAATAGCACAATGCCGAAAGGCTGCCGTGATCTTACGCAGATCGGAACCTTCTCTTCCATTTGTTCAATCAAATACCTGCGATTGTAGCAATTCGTGAGCGGATCTGTAATCGCCATCTGCTGGAGCTTCTGATTCGCGTATTGCAGCTCCTGTTGAATATGAATGAGCTCTAGATTCCGCTCAAACAAGGTCGTGTTCTTCTGGTTCATTTGCTCAACCAGAACCCTTAGCTGCGTGACATCATGGAAGGTCAAAAGCCGACCTACCCACCTCTTGTTATCGTCATATATCGGTGAAATATGAAGAGAAACATGCATCGGCTCAATGTCTTTTTGAAGAGAGATATGGATCTCGGAATTCAAATGATCATACGGGCTGAAGTAGTATTGCGTCCACACTTCCTCGCGATCAGTGGAATCTGGAATCAAGCCCAGAATCTCCTTCATGGGAAGGGTTGAACCTTTCAGAACAGGAAAAAAGACGTTCATCCCACGATTCACGTCAATCACGATATCTTGTCCGTCCACAACCACTACACCAGCGGACATGGTATCCACAACCTCGCGTCTTGCGATAGACACAATATCCAAGACCCGGTAACGCTGAATGACGAAGATTAGAAACAAATCAGATAACACAATGCCAAGAGATGTCATGCCGTAAAGCTTCGGCGATTGCCCCTCCAGCAGTGCATTATAAATGAAGTCCATCCAAGTACAGCAGGCAAATATCGCGATGCCCACCAATAACAGCGCGATTTGCTTTTTCTGGATCTTTGACGCTGAGCCGCGGATCGTACGCAGCATATCAGATGCCGCAAGAATAAAGTAGAACGCAATCATGACGATATAAACACCAAACGGCCATCCCATATCGCCATTCGATACAGGCAGGGTCTTTAGGTTGTACCACCATTCCGGCATGAATAGAATAAAAGGAATAAACAGCAGCACCGGGGTGGTTAAGAGAAGCAGGTTTCCGCGAGATAAGGCGTACGCCGGCTTTGTAAATAATCGAGCGAACAGCACCCAGCCCGGCCCTAATGCAAGCAATGAGATCAAGCCCGCATAACAAGCTATCTGCCTTTCAAGCAGACTCGGTGAGGTATGCATAACCCATTGACTTAACGGCCACACAAGCATGATGAAATGAAATGCTAAATAGTATTTATGTAAAGAAGAAATAACGTTTACAGCAAATACATAAATCATTAATGCAAGCATCACTGAAAACATGAATCCATCCAACCAACCAGCCTCTAGGAGCATTACTATCTCACCTCTAATCATCTCTAATTCGAGACGCAAATGCTTGATCTGCCAAGCGAAAACTTCGCCATACTATCAGACCATTCTACTTGATTTTCCTTATTGTTACAATCTGTTGCGCATTGTTTCTTCATGTACGATTATGCCAAAATAAAAGGGTAATGTTAATTGTTTTATAGAGGAGATCATGCAGATGATGTTTCACGTTGAGCCCATGCAAGAGGAGCATGCCGAATTGGTTTGCTCCTGGGAATATGAGCCGACTTACCAAATCTATGGCTTCCTACCATGGGAGCATATGAAGGCGCTTGAAGTCGAATTCGGTGACCCTGTTATTCGTGAATCGCAATATGCCGTTATCATGTCGGAGTATGGCTCGGTTGAAGGATTCGCTCAGTTCTTTCCGCTTGCCGGCGTGACACGATTAGGACTTGGCATGAACCCCGCTTTAATTGGGAAAGGCCATGGAACGGCATTTGTAGAAGCGATCGTGAAAGAAGCGATTCACCGCCATCCTAACGATGAAATTGATCTCGAAGTGCTCACTTGGAATAAACGAGCCGTACATGTCTATCAAAAAGCAGGATTTGGAATTACCGATACCTATGAGCGTCCTACCCCTACAGGAACAGGTGAATTCCACTGCATGGTATACCAACCTCGTAGATAGCAGCAGATGTAATCGTTTCCATGTATTGGCACAACGAAGAATCTTATAAAAAAATACCGTGTCCCCTTAGCAATTCAGCATGTCTATGTCATACAAAAAAGAACACCATCATATTACATATCATGGTGTTCTTCTAAGCATGCTGTTCTATAGTTGAAGGGCTCCCTAACGAGTAAAGCCCCTTGTCTCAAGAATATCCTGAAGAGCTCGTTCCAGATACGGATCAAGCTGAAGCCCCTCACGAAATGCCAAGTACTGCTCCCAGCTTGCCGCCTCGCTCTTAAGCTTGCTCTTCACTGCACGAATCAACAGATTCTTCGGTGTATGCTCCATGTCAATAAACTCAAGCAGCTGAGTCTGATAGCCCACACAATCCAGAAGATTCGCTCGCAGTGCGTCTGTCGCCAGCGCACTGAATCGCTCCTTCAGTATACCATGCTTCAAGAGCGGTGCAAGCATGTCATTGTTCACTTGTGAGAATAATTCATGCTGGCAGCACGGAACCGACAGGATAACCTCTGCTCCCCATCTTACCGCTTTGTTAAGTGCCGCATCCGTTGCAGTATCGCACGCATGAAGCGTCACGACCATATCCACCGGAGACGTGCGATCATAATCCGCAATATCGCCTACCGCAAATTGCAGACCATCATACTGCAGTCTTCTTGCCAACGACTCACAGTGCTCAATCACGTCTTCCTTCAAGTCAAGACCGTAGATCATAACATCTCGCTGCAATAAAACATGCAGATAGTGATACAAAGCAAAGGTCAGATACGACTTGCCGCAGCCAAAGTCAATGATCGAGATCGGGCGATCTTTGGGCAGGTAGGGAAGCACATCCGCCACCATTTCAAGAAAACGATTGATCTGCTTGAACTTATCAAACTTCTGAGCGACAACTTTCCCCGCTGCATTCATAATGCCGAGCTCAACAAGAAATGCCGCAGGCTTGCCCTCTTCCAGAATGTACTGCTTCTTCCGATTATGCGACAGATCGGCAGCAGGAGACTTTTTCGCCTTCGTCTTGATCGCGACCTTATGCTTCTTGCTGATCATCACCTGATGCTCCGCTTCCGTTGTTCTGATCAATGCTTGACGGAAATGATGCTCCATAAGCGCCATCCATTTCTGAACGGCCTGATCCGATTCCATATTCTCATGCACGACTTTATTACCAACATGATAGGTGATTTGAAGCATGCGGTCTCCTCTAAGCTGTACGGGCTTTAATACCGCCTTCGTGCACCCTTCCATCGGAGCTGTTCTTACTTGGCTGATTACAGCCGAGTGCAGCGTTCCCTGCTCCCATATGCGCTCCATAAATTGCTGTAGCTGTTCCATCTTATGCTCATCCTTCTATTTAAAATCGCTTGGCTGCTGCTCTTCATCGCTCATACTAGCTGAAGCCATTCGTCTCTTAATGTCGATAATCGCCTGCTCGACCTCATCCCTTGGGAGGCTAGAAGCTGCTAATTCCTCGTCGCTTTCTTCCATAAGCCGCTCATACCAAGCAAGCCCCTTTTTAAGACGCGCCACGTCTCTTTCCATCCACTCGTAGCATGCGTTCTCCGCTTCCGAGTAGCGCTGATCGCGGGCATGCCAATGCCATAACAATTCCAAAAGATCATCGTCCAGCTTATACGGCCGAAGACGATGAGACATCTCTTCCATGATCTTGTCCACAGCGAGCATCTGTCGATCGCTGCCTTGCAATTGTGCAGTAAGCAGCAGGGAATAGGCTTTCATCATCCGCCCAATATAATAGGCTTCAATATCATCACGCTGTAGCGCAGCATTCCCTCTCTCGTCGCCATCTAAAGCAACGTCCTTGATCAATTGAGCGCGTTCCGCGAAGGCAATGGCAAAAGCCTGCAGCTCATCCGCTTGTATATGGCCATGTCGATAAAACAATTTAATCAAGTCTTGCGAAGACAAGGAATCCGCGAGTTCTCCCTTAATGCGAAATCTTCGGTCAAGAAGATCATCCCAATCCTCTAACAGCTCCGTACGCTTTTTCTGGTGTTGCAGCCCAAGCAGCTGCCCAAGCATCGTCGTCATCTCTTGAATAATTCTCATCAAGTAATCCCGTTGATACATCCATATCCCCCTATGATTTCATCGTTTGATTGCTGCTAACATGGTTGAAGATCAAATCATGTATACGAGCTTTACGTCACGCAAACTTGAAATAAAAATGCTGCCTGTATGAGGCAGCACTTGTGAGATCTTTTCTATTATACGGGGTTTACCTGATCTTTGACAAATGAGCGAATCAACTCCACGAGCTCGTCAGGCGTCTCCATCATGCTCATATGCCCTGCATCCTCAATAACATGCGAAGAAACCTTATCGCGTGTCGTCGTAAACAGCTTATCAGGCGTCATCTTCGAATCCTTTCTTCCTGCAATCAATAAGAGTGGAAGCGAGGATTGATCCATCACATGCCGGCGATCTATACGCTCGCGCATGGCTAAGGAAGCGCCAATCGCTCCTTGTGGCGGTGTATGGTAGCCAATCTGTATGGCAGCTTGAATCTGGCTGCCCAGCTGATCCAATCGATCAGGATTAAATAAGGAGGGAATAAGTTTATCCACAAAAGTGACAATGCCTGCTGTTTGAATGTTCTCCACCGCTTGAAGACGCCGTGCTTTCCCTTCTTCGTTGTCGGGATAGCCGTTGGAATGAATCAATCCAAAGCCCAACAAGCGATTCTCATATCGTTCTGCCAGAGATAGCGTAATATAACCTCCAAGAGAATGACCCAGCAGCACAAAGCGTTCAAGCTGCAGCTTGAACGCTACTTGAATGATGTCATCTGCCATCTCTTCGATTGTATAGGGACCATTGGGCGCAGCGCTCTTGCCGTGACCGCGCAGATCCAGTGTAAGGACTCTGCAATGCTCGCTAAGCTTATCGACAATGGGCGCAAAATATCCGCTGCTTCCGCAAAAGCCATGCAGCAGCATAACGGGCGTACCGGTTCCCTTTTCTGTAACGTGAATATGTAATCCTTGGCGTAATTGAATTTGCGTCATCGTATTACCCTCATTTCTTCATAAAATAACGCAAGCTTCATCCTAATTAGGGTATGCAACGCTTGCAGCAAATATGTTAAATCATGCGAATGTAAAGAAACATGAATATTATTCTTGACAAAAGCTTCTATCAACCGCCCTCCGTCCATAAATATATACTATATTACACTTCCACTCATCACTTGAAACTTAATCGAATTCATGAACATTCTCCGTCCTGCCATTCCCATATGAAAGGGGGTGAATGTAATGAAAGAGCTCGAACTATTCTTAGGTACTTGTATGTTTATGTTAGGGCTCGTGCAGCTTATTATTGCTTTGTCCGATCGGAATAAAAAGTAATCCGCCCCTCCAAGGAACGGATCGTAAAAAGAACTTGCCTAATATGGTGTCGAGGAGTCGGATGCCCCACATCCGGCTCTTCTTGTGCGGCTGTTGAATGCCCACAACTTCATACTATGGATAGAGGCTGCAATTTATGACTTCGGATTGCATCCGTCTTTGTGAAAGGCCGATGTGATGGATTCCACAATCTCTCTCGCCATGCGCATAACGGAATAGAGCGAGGTCGTTTGAAGGGTCCAATACGGCTTTACCCCATTCTCATTCACAATGGCCGCAATGCTGTAATCCCCAACGGCAGGAAGCTCCGTGCCGACCGATTCCGCAGGCTGAATAGAGCCTTCTGCGATAAGATACTGGCCTACATTCAGCGGATGCCCCAAGCATGCGTCGATGGCGATCAATACCTTGTCCGCGGGTACATTCTGTAAGCGCAGCGTAAGATTGTTCGAATCACAGGGAGACTCCAGGGTTCCCACTACATGCGGGCATCCCTTCTCCGCCAATGCTGAGCCAACTAGAGGGCCCAGTGCATCCCCTGTTGAACGGTCCGTCCCGATGCATAGAAATACGATCTGATCCAACCGATGCTTGTTCGCAAGCTGCTCACAAAATTCACGAAGCTTTGACGCATCACCACGCATCGTCCCATTATTCCCCTGAAGATCAGAGTGCACGATCTCTCTTCTATACATGCAAATCTCCTTATATCGTCGTTTAGATGACTGCGGATTCAACTATTTCACTGTACCGCGTTATCTTGAGCCCATTGTACTTTAGAATGGTAGGAAAGCCAAGTCTGTACAATAACGTTTTGTTTTCGAATGCTGCATGTTACAATACGTTCAGTAATGAATCAAGGTTGACGGGGGGACTACGATGTCTGGAGAAGTAACACAAGCCGAGATCGAAGCCATGATTGAAGCGATTAAGGAACGTTTGAAGATGGCTACTGCACAAGCGATGCAAGCATCTGCATTCTCAGTTGAGCAATACGAGGATATCAAGGATATTCATGATGTTGTCATGAGCAAGCCGCATTTCAGCATTAGTGAGATGGAGGCTCTGGTATCGGAGCTTGGCAAGCTAAGACGATAAAATCGAGCATTTATGTATCATACAGGCTCCCACGATGTAACATGGAGCAGCCCAAAACGGTCGTTCAGTGATTATTGCTGAACGGCCGTTTTTTATGTTAGACTCCTCCTTCTCTCCAAGACAACAAATATGCAAAAGAGCTTACCTATCTGCTGTGGGTTTGGAATCATTAATTCCCACTGCATTCATGGAAATACAAGGCATAACGCGCGGTTTCTTTGCTGCGCAAGGGAAGAAAAAATTGTGCGTCTCATCAAATTATGTTGCTTGCGGGATCTTTCGCGCACTTTTATGATGAACCCAAGCGGAAGAACGGGCCCGTTAGTTCCGACACAGGTTTAATGAGGAAAGGGGAAGATCATGAAAGCAGCCGGTCAAGCGAGCAAGCGCAGATCGTATCATCTGCGCGACAATGTTCAGCTATATTTGATTATGCTTCCCGTTCTGGTTCACATTTTTATATTCAGCTACATTCCGATGTACGGAATCGTCATTGCCTTTCAAAATTATTACCCGGGTAAACCCTTCCTTTCGTTTGGAGGAGAGGTAGATTGGGTTGGCTTTCAGCATTTCATTGATTTCTTCAATGGGCCATACTTCGGCAGGCTGATGAAAAATACCTTTTTGCTTAGCTTCTACTTTCTCGTGTTTGGCTTCTGGGTACCGATCCTGTTCGCCCTCTTGATGAATGAGCTAAGAATCGGCTCCTTCAAGAAGTTCGTCCAAACGGCAAGCTACCTGCCTCACTTCATATCCAATGTCGTTGTGGCGGGCATGGTCTTGTCCTTCATTAATGTGGACGGTATCATTAATGCGCTTGTGAAGCTGTTTGGAGGCCATCCGGTAGCCTTAAATACAGAGCCCGGCTATTTTCCGGCCATTTATACGATCACGAGCATATGGAAGTCGTTTGGATGGAGCAGCATCCTATACTTGGCCGCGATGTCATCGATCGATCCCCATTTATATGAAGCTGCAAAGATGGACGGCGCCAATCGATTGAAGCAAATGCTTCATATCACGCTGCCTTCTATTCGACCAACGATTTTTATTTTGCTGATATTTGCAATCGGCAGCTTGCTGTCCGCAAACAGTGAATTCATCCTGCTTATTTATAATCCAATGGTCTATGAAACAGCGGATGTCATCGGCACCTATTTGTTCCGTGAAGGCTTGCTAGGTGGAAACTTCAGTTCAGGAACGGCGGTCGGACTGCTTGTATCGCTCATTAATTTTACGCTGCTGTATACTGCTAACGCACTCAGCCGCAAATACTCTGATTACGCCTTATGGTAGGAGGAGTTCATATGATCACCGCGCTCAAGCGGAATCCGAACAAGATCAGGCAAGGTTCCATTGTCGTCGATATTATCCTGTATGCAACTGCGCTATTCATATGCCTGATTACCTTGTATCCATTCTATTATGTTATCATCATGTCCATTAGTGACCCGCAGGAAGTTGCGGCTATGAATGTATTCTTGTTTCCAAAAGGATTTTTTCTCGGCTCCTACGAACTCATCATAAAGGATGTTAAAATGTGGTGGGCTTACTCTAACACACTTATTTACGTCACTGCAGGCACCCTGCTGAACTGCCTGATGGCTGTACTCGGTGCTTACCCGCTTACCGTCAAAAATTTGAAGGGGCGCAAATTGATTGTCGTCTTTTTGCTTATTCCGATGTACTTTGGAGGCGGATTAATTCCAACTTACCTGCTTGTAAATAAACTTGGCCTGTACAACACCATGTTTGCCGTCATTATTCCTGGGATGGTAAGCATCTGGAATATCATTCTCGTTAGAACCTTTTTCACCACGATTCCAGATGGATTAAAAGAGTCGGCGTTTATCGACGGCGCTTCCCACTTGCAGCTTCTGTTCAAAGTTATTTTGCCGATTTCAAAGCCCATTATTGCCGTTATCTCCATCTACTCGGTCGTTGGCATTTGGAACAGTTGGTTTGATTCATTAGTGTATCTTCCGAATGAGAAGCTTCACCCGCTGCAGATGTATTTATACCGTGTCGTTGTCCAACAATCGGTAGATTTGAAGACGCTTTCACTCGAAGATACCCGAAATGCAGTTGCTAACATGCTCTCCAGCATTCAATTGAAATACGCCATTATCGTGTTTACGACACTTCCGGTTATTTTTACGTATCCATTCTTTCAAAAGTACTTCATCAAGGGAGCGCTTCTAGGCTCGTTAAAGGAATAGGGTTGCCACAATCATGACCAAGGGGGAAAACGTTCATGAATATTTGGAGAAGAACACTTTTAACTGTACTGGCTGCCATGCTGATGATTGGATCGATCACAGCCTGCAGCAGCGACAACAAGACCGCAGAGGGAGGAAATAAGGACTCTGCAAGCAACACAAGCAAGCTTCGCCTGCTTGGGCCCAGCTCTTCCAACAAGTACATCAAATTCGAGGATAGAGAAAAATATCCGGTATGGACCGAGGTCGATAAACTGCTTGATGAAGCAGGCCTGGATTTGGACTACGAGCTTGTACCAAATGAGCAATATGATGTCGTTATCAAAACAAGAATGGCATCAGGCGCTGATCTTCCAGACATCGTTAACATTTCGAAGCTCGATAACACAACAGTACTGAATCTAGCCAAGCAAGGGGTTATTCAGGACCTTACCCCGCTTATTGAGAAGTACAGCAATGGCAACATCAAGAAAATGTACGATAACGAGTTTCCTTATGCGAAAAAGACAACCACCTCTCCTGACGGGAAGATGTATTGGTTCAGCAATCTTCATAAGAAAACGTATCAGGAAAAAGATCCTGCACCTGTCTCCCTGACCATGCTCGTTCGGAAAGACTGGTTGGAAAAATTAAATCTGCCTGTCCCAAAAACAGCGCAGGAATATTTGGATACATTGAAGAAATTTAGAGAGCAAGATGCCAACGGCAACGGTCAAAAAGATGAAATTCTATCCTACGATCCTGGCTTGTTCTCAGGTGCAATTGCCCAATGGTTCGGCCTTGGTACCGATATCACCGCGGTAGATGTGGAGCACAAAAAGGTCGTGTCTCCTTGGTATCAGGAAGGCATTAAGGATTACTTCCGCTACATGCAGCAGCTCGTAAAGGAGGGTGTATTGGATACGAGTCTGATCGGCGCCCAAGGCGAGCAGCGAACGCAAAAGATGACCGAGAATCAGGTTGCCTCTCTTTCCGACTACAATCTTGCAACCTATAATGAGCCTCTCATCAAGGGTGGCGGAGAGTATCTCCCGTTAATGCCGCTTAAGGCCGTGGACAGCATTACGCCTGCTGCACAGTTAGAGCCCCCGTTCCTTGTCTGGCAAAAATACGCCATTACGAAGGACGCCAAGGACGTAGAAGCTGCGATCAAATTTTTCGATGTGATCTATTCCGAGCAGTATGCTGACCTCTTGTATTGGGGAATTGAAGGCAAGACGTATGAGAAGGACAGCAACGGCGCTAAAGTCTTTATTAACACCGGTACAGAAGAAGAACAGGCTAAGTCAGGACTGATTGCGGGCCGACCTCTATTCGGCGATACGGTATTCCCGCGTGTACAGTATGCAAATTTGGAGTTCGAGCTTACCAGCGTTCCAAAGCATAAAGCGGATAATGAGCTTGAAGTGTTGAAATACAAACCGTATTTCGTAAATATGAACAACAACTACTTGGCCATTCCAGATGATCAGCAATTGGAGAGAAAGACCAAGATCTTAACGAATCTGACCACGTATTCCACGGAGCTTGCTACCAAGCTGGCGCTTGGCCAGAAATCGCTAGATGACTGGGATCAGTATATGACGGAGCTGAAAAAGCTCGGCCTCGATGAATTAATTGAAATTGATCAGCAGCTTCTTGACCGATACAATAGCATCAATTAGTGATTGGTTTAATACAATGTGGAAAATGGCAGATAAATATCCCTTAACGGGTCTGCCATTTTTCACGTTTCATACGGAGGGGGGAACTGGGGATGCATAAACGGCGTTTTGGAAACAGCGCATATCGAAAAATATTGATCTCGTATACCGCGATCATTATGATACCCATCATCATCTTCAGTGCCGTAAGTGTATATCAAAGCATTCGGGAAGACCAGAAACAGCAATACCAAAAGCATGCCCTGGATGCAAAGCGAATTGCCGACAGCATCGATAATAAGCTAATCGAACTAAAAAACCTGGGCAAGACGATGAGTAATGAAGCTTGGTTGATTAAGCTGATACAAAATACAAATATTTATGAATCCGAGTTTGATTTTCTCTCGATGCTCGAAATTAGAAACAATCTCAACCAAGATATTAATTCACTCGGCGTCCTATCCTTTGGCATGCTGATCTTCCCTGAGAAAGATCAAGTTCTTTCCTCTTGGGGCACCTATGCTAGCGAAGATTTTTTTAAGCATGTTGCCGTTATCGACTCTGCAACGAAACAGGAAATTGAGGATTCACTTCAAACACCAGACTACTTTAGAATTCTTCATCCAGCAAAGGTCAGCCTATGGGGACACGGAAAGTCCGTCATCCCTGTTATTCAAAGTCTAGAGGTCGTAAATCACCCGCGAGCCGTTCTCGTTCTCTTTATTGACAGCGCTTACTTTTCAAATTATTTGCAGCGCTTTGGCGGTGCGGAATACAAAAATCTCAGGATATCCAATGATGAAGCCGTCATCTACTTCCAAGCGCAGGGTACTCCATCCTCGAAGAGCTTGGACGAGAAGACCTATTCGATTGAGCTGGCATCTGAGGTGAGCAAGTGGAAATATGAGGTGGCATACATCGATCCTCGCTGGATATGGGTTCACCATTTACTAGGCCCCTTGCTAGTCTTAGGCCTGCTGCTGGCCTTAGGAATCTGCTGTACGCTGCTGTTGACCAAATTGACTTATCAGCCGCTGCGAATGCTGTTAAACAAGCTTTCTGGCAAGTTAAAGGATGAAGCGTTTAAAACCATCCCTGCAACCGGCTCTGAATACAGCTACATTGAGAAGTCATTTGATCGTTTGCTGGATGAAAATCAAAAGCTGCAGCAGGCAATGAAGGATTTTGAGAGCGCTGCTAGATCCAATATGCTGCTGCGCTTGCTTAAAGGCTATTTCCCAGATGAGCAGCAGCTGAATAGGCTTCACCACTTTGGAATTCCCTACACAGATGACATGCATTACTGCACCATACTTATAAGCTTTCATGCCGTACAAGAGCACACTCATCTGGACAGTCTGTGGAAGATCGAAATGGCTACGATGATGATCGTTGAAGACATGATGAGCCGTACCCATATGAACTATGAGCTGTTTGAAGTGGCCCATGCGGATTATGGTCTCATTCTATCCTCAAGCTGCCCAATCGAGGACGAAGGATGGGTCGGGCAAATTACGGCAGAGCTGTCCGCAGCCATAGGACGGGTTTGTGGTTTCCAGCCAGACGTACTGCACGGCTCACTAGAGAAAGGCATCGTCGGGATCAGCAAATCGTATTACGCAGCTCAAGAACGGTTGCAGGTCATCCTTTTTTCAAAGGAACATAAGATCCAAGAGCCTGAAGCTACAATTCAGCATGCAATCCATTATTACTACCCAACCGACTGGGAGGTTCAGCTGATCAATAATTTAAAAATTGGCAACCTCGACACATCGATTCAAATTCTGCATGAAATCATGATGGAGAATGAAAAGCGCCAGCTGTCTGAAGGGAGTACGGTTAAGCTCATCTCTTCTTTGATGGAAACGATGTTAAGGGTTCTTCAGGAGCTTAATCTCGATACAGGCATTTATGTGAAGCAGTTCGACAACCGCGTAGCGGCAGCTGACCCTAGCGCGATGTGGAGCTATGTATTTGAAATGGGTACTCTGATATGCGAAAGAAAGCAATACTCCAATACCTCCTCCTCTTTGGAGGTTGGCAGCAAGATGCTGCAATATGTAAACGAAAATTACACGAATGTGGATATTTCGCTAAAACAGCTGTCTGAGAGATTTCAGCTCTCCGTGTCAGGCGTATCCAAACTTTTCAAGGAAAATACGGGGATTAACTTCTACGATTACCTCTGTCGCCTCCGTATGGAGATGGCTAAGGAATTGCTCCGTGAGAGCAATTATCGCATCGATGACATCGCCCATCAGGTCGGCTACGAAAATGTGTATTCCTTTAAACGAGCCTTTGCCCGCTATGAAGGGATTAAACCCGATGAATACATGAAGCTGGCTAACTAGAGTGTTGAGCATCGGGAACGGCGTGAACATCATAGCCGAATGCATTGCATCATATTCCTGCATATAAAAAAGGCAAGGGGGCTGTCCCGGGTCAATCGACCATGGGAAGCCCCTTTTAGCTTTAATTGTGCTGTGTGGTGGAAACATCATTTCTAATGTGTGCTTATATAATCACTTATGATTCTAAGATAGCGTGGTTCAGCAGCTCGCGCAGTTCACGAATGCGATCGATATCAATCGGTTGGATTGCGTCCCCATGTTGTCTCACACCTGAGCCAAAATGAACATAGCGGACTCCAGTCTCCTGGATAAAGCCAGCAATATTGCTCAGGCTAAGGCCTGCACCTGCCATGATATGAATTCCTTTAGGACCGGCTTCCTTAAGCAGCGCCTGCATCATCTCTACCGCTTCCGGCGCACGGTCCGCACCTCCAGATGTCAGGATATCCGTGATCGCTTCATATTGCTTGACCGTCTTGAACGCTTCAAGCAGATCATCGCTCTCATCAATCGCACGATGGAAGGTCATCTTCATGTTTCCTGCTGCTTTCAATACCTGCTCAAGAGCGGACTCGTCGACCTTTCCGTCTGGAGTAAGCGCTCCAAATACGATGGCCTCTGCTCCAGCAGCTGCGATCAGCTCCACATCTCGCACGATTGTCAGCATGTCATCTTGATCATACACAAAGGAACGTGCATGCGGACGAACCATGACGCGAACTGGAATGTTCGCTGTGCGAACGGCCTGCTCTACCAAAGCAAGGCTTGGTGTTAGGCCTCCCTCTGCGATGGCGGTAATCAGCTCAATGCGGTCTGCACCGCCTTGCTCCGCTGCTCGAACATCGCTCAGAGTGGTTCCGATAACTTCCAAATGAACACGATCTTGCTGTTTTGATACTTGCTGCATGATTTCAACCTCTTTCCAGGCGGAAGACGGGACGGCGTGCCCCGACAACCATGCCTTGATCATTGTGGATATGGATCGGAAACGCTTCTTCCAGCCGCGCAATCGTGGACTTGTTGCGATAATCCATCTGCTTCAAGATCTCGGTCACGACATAGGCACATTCCTCATCATTGCCATCATCAATCTTGACTGCAAAGCCAAGCGCTTCCTCTCGAAGCGAGAAGGCGAATATGCCTTTAAAGCCGCCTTTTGCCGTGATGTTGTCATCTTCCATTAACACGGAATCAAGACGCCCAGTGCCACCAACAAGCAGCGGATAATGGACCATCGCCTCGCGAATACGCATTACCGCTTGTCTAGTCTCTTCATGTTGAAGCTTCTCTGGACATGCTATATGTAAATAAGCTCTAGCAATAGAAGGCAGCGGCAGTGCTAGCACTGGAAATCCGCAGCCATCCACTCCAGCCGCAAGCTTCTCAACCTCAGACAGAGACATCTCCGCTATGCTGCTTACGATTGTCTGCTGAGCGGGATGATCCGGATCGGTATAGCGCTGCTTGTCATAGCCAGCCAGCTGACACCAAGCAAGCACGCCAAGATGCTTGCCGGAACAATTGTGGAACCGTTGTTCCTTGTATCCTCCATGACGAATCCACTCTTCCTTAGTAGGATCGTGCAGCGGATAGGACGCTTGGCAGATCAATTCTTGTTGATCAAGACCTGTGGACTGCATGATGTGATCCAGCGTCTCCATGTGGAAGGATTCTCCTCGGTGCGAGGCCATCATGATGGCAAGATCCCGCTCTGTTAAACCATAATGCTCAAGCACTCCACTCTTTACGACCGGTATGGCTTGCAAGGGCTTGCCTGCAGATCGCAAAAATCGCGGCCGCTCCATATCACCCAAAGCATATACGATCTTGCCCTCTCCATCAACTCCACAAATAGAGCCGAGATGCTCACACTCCAGCCATCCATTGCGTGTCTCTTCTATTAATCGTTCACTCATGATTATTTGCTCCTTCTGCCCAAACCTTCTTGTACCTTAATAAGCTTCACTTCTTCCACCTCAATTATGACGCTGTTTTGTCCGTTTTAGAATCGTCAATCGGTAAATTAAAGAAAATAATTGTTTCGAAGCGAGGCAACTGGTGTAATTCCATTGTAAATGATCTTCAGAAAACCTAAAGAGGAGAGATGTGACATGAATACGAATCAGGAAACAGCTGTACAAGAAACGGCATGTGAACGAAACAGCTCTGCTTTTATTAAAGGCGCTATTATCGGAGGTCTCGTTGGAGCGGCAGCAGCGCTCTTGCTTGCGCCAAAATCTGGCCGTGAGCTTCGCACGGATCTCGCCTGCGGTGCACAGAATGTAACCGAAAAAACAAAGGAAGTCGCCTTGGATCTGAGCTCTAAGGCCGCAACAGCAGTAAAGAACGCCGGTGAAAAAGCTGAAACCGTTGTGTCTGGCGTGAAGGAAGCCTCTGCAACGATTGCAACTTCCGTAAAAGACGCAACTACCGATGCAGCTCAGCAAGTAAGGGAAGCTACTCTGAGCGCCGTTCAATCCGTTAAAGATGCTTCCGCAGACATCAAAGAGAGCGTGGCAGAGGAATTGAAGAAGGAAGATTAAGAGGCATAAGGGATGAACCTGCATCTTATTGTTCTAGCTCCTGCTGAAGCTGTACGTGATGTACTCCGCGATTATGGCTTTACGGGAATTCGCAGCAGTGATGAAGAAGTGTTCGTTTTGGGCATTCCAAGCCAGCATGACCAACAAGATCGCCCAGCACTTATGCTTTCGGTGCCTGCAGAGCTGCTTCCTGACGGTCAATTCCGAATTGACGCGGCGAAAGTATCCTTTGCAGGACAAGAAAAAGTTACCCTTAGCGTCAAGCGCAAGGCTTGGCAGCTGCTAAGACAGCTTTTTTCTTTAATTGATCATCAGGTGTATAGGGCATCTTCGCATGCTTCCTATATGAACTAGCCCAGGTCATGTCACGTCACTGTGATGGCCTGGGTATTTTGTTTATTTATCTTGGTGTTGACAAACAATAAAATAAATGGACATTCATGATTCTGAACGAAGTGATAAATCGCTTACATTGATATACTTAATGACGAGAAGTAATGAAACATATCAGGGGGACTGAACATGATTATTGGGGTACCAAAGGAAATCAAAAATAATGAAAATCGCGTTGCGATTACACCAGCCGGAGTCGATGCCTTCGTCAAAGCCGGACATCGTGTTCTTATCGAGACACAAGCAGGAGCAGGAAGCGGATTTACAAATGAGGATTACACATCCGTTGGAGCTAGCATCATTGATCAAGCATCATCGGTATGGTCTCAAGCTGATATGATTCTAAAGGTGAAAGAGCCGCTCCCATCGGAGTACCCTTATTTTAAAGAAGGATTAATCTTGTTCACGTATCTGCATCTTGCCAATGAGCCTGCCCTAACAAAGGCTCTAGTAGACAAAGGCGTCATTGCCATTGCTTATGAAACCGTACAAGTTGGACGCACACTTCCGCTCCTTACGCCAATGAGTGAGGTAGCAGGCCGCATGGCTGCACAAATCGGTGCTCAATTCCTTGAAAAGCCTCATGGCGGAAAAGGAATTCTGCTTGGCGGCGTTCCTGGTGTACACAGAGGCAAAGTCACGATTGTAGGCGGCGGCGTAGTTGGAACAAACGCAGCCAAGATTGCACTTGGCCTTGGTGCAGACGTCACTATCGTGGATTTAAGCCCTGATCGTCTTCGCGAATTGGATGACCTCTTCCATGGCCAAATCCAAACCTTAATCTCCAATCCATTCAACCTCAAGGATGCTGTGAAGCAATCGGATCTTGTTATCGGAGCTGTACTCATCCCAGGTGCCAAAGCACCAAAGCTCATTACAGAGGACATGATTCAATCGATGCAGCCAGGCTCTGTCGTTGTCGATGTAGCCATCGACCAAGGCGGTATCATCGAGACGGTTGACCACATTACCACTCATGACCAGCCTACTTATGTAAAGCACGGCGTCGTCCACTATGCTGTAGCCAACATGCCTGGTGCTGTACCTCGCACCTCCACGCTTGCGCTTACAAACGTAACCATACCTTATGCTCTTCAGCTAGCGAACAAAGGATTCTTAAGTGCTCTTCGCAATAATACCGCCCTTCTATCTGGACTTAATGTTGCCTGCCATCAAGTTACGTATGAAGCAGTTGCACGTGATCTTGGCTATACGTATGTACCAGCATTGGAAGCCCTGAACCGCAAGTATTGCCACTCCTAATTCCTTTTTGTTAGCGAATGAGCGATTTATAGCGGACCATATAAATAAGCGTGAGCTCTCTATTAGATGCTCACGCTTATTTCTTTATGATGATCATACCTATAAGTTCCATCAGCTTGTTCCTTGCGCAGACATGATCTGCTTCAGCTTGTCCGTCGCCCTGCGCTGAATACGAGATACACTCATTTGAGATACACCAAGCTTCTCTGCTGCTGCTCGCTGAGACAAGCCCTGCTCGAACACAAGCACAAGCACACGCCGCTCTTCCTCCTTCAGCTGCTTCATCGCTTCCAGCAGATCCATCTTCCGCTCAACAGCATCGTAGTCATCAACGTCAGAGCTGATCAGCTCGCCCAGCGTTGCCGCGCTTTCCTCTTGAGACAGCGGGGTATCAAGCGATACATAGTGATAGCATTCTCTGCCTGCAAGAACCTCAACGGTCTCTTCCACAGAGAGATCGAGCTGCTTCGCGATCTCCTCAACAGATGGACTTCGCTCAAGCATAACCGTCAATTGATCAATGGTTTGCTGAACAAGAGCCCCCTTTTCCTTGATTCGACGCGGCACTTGAATGTACCATGACTTATCTCGCAGGAAATTCTTCATATGTCCAATCATGCTCTTCATCGCGTAGGCTTCAAAGGGTACCCCTAATGAAGAGTCAAACTGCTGCAATAGACGAATCAGCGCCATATTCCCAACCTGCATCAAATCTTCATAGAGGTCAGGTCGATTGCGTGAGATTTTGCCTGCAGCCATCTTAACCATCGGTTCAAACTTTTGAATAAGAATGGTGGCGATATCGTTATCTTTGGTTTCTTGATATTGGCGAATAAGATCTAATGCATCATTTGGTTGTTGTCTAGGAAGCAGACTCATTGGAGCTCCTCGCTAAGAGTGATGGACTTACGCATCCGTACTTCTGTGCCACGCCCCTCCACACTATTAACCTCGAGGTCATCCATCAGAGCTTGCATCAGATAGAAGCCAAGTCCACCTGTCTCGACATCCTCTAATGGAGTATCATGCCATGCACCCGGGTCCTGCGTCTTCTCTTCCGCATCGAAGCTGTCGCCTTCGTCGCGAATGATCAGCTCTAGATCTTGATCACCAACGTTAAACACGATATCTACCATTCCGCCATCACGCTTGTATGCATACAGTACCGCATTGTTGCACGCTTCAGATACAGCTACTTTCATATCTTCGATGTCCTCGAAGGAGAAGCCCATCTGATTTGCAATACCATATAACGTCAAACGAACCAAATCAACATATTCAGCTTGTGCCGGTATAGACAATCTAACCTGCTGCTGTAACTTTACATCAGCCATGATTCAATTCCTTTCAAATTATCATATTCTTAATTAGTCGTTAAAAAACTTCGAAATGCCGATCATATCAAACAACTTCTGAACTTGAGCCGGAATCTGAACGATTTGGAACGGAGCGTTCATTTCCTTGCGCGCTTTCAGAATCGAAATGAGAATCCCAATCCCTGTGCTGTCAATGTAAGAGAGCTTGGACAAATCAAGAGTCAAAGAAATATCCCCATCACTGGTCAATGGCTCCATGTAGCTTCTGAATTCACTCGCTGCTGCCAGATCCAGTTCTCCTTGCAAATAAACGGTTAGCTCTGTGCCTTCTACTGCTGTCGTAACATTGAATTTTTTACCATTCATAACATTCCCTCTCCCCGTGAGAAAACCATTTTTGGATCTTGCTTCCTTATTACATTTGTCACACTTTTCTTAAACTATAACCGTTTCTATCACGATTGAAACATAACCGCTTCCAAAAACATAACCATCAATTATATCCTATTCCGCAAGATGGAGCTTAACCGTGAATTGCAATAATGCCCCGGACTCCAAGGAGGAAGCCGAAATATCCCCCTCCATCAGCTGAATAATCGACTTGCTGATCGCAAGCCCCAGCCCGCTGCCGCCATATTTTCGATTCATAGACGAATCCAATTGGGAAAACGGCTTGAACATCCCATTTAGCTTCTCAGCCGGGATGCCAATGCCCGTATCCTCAATGTCGAATTGCATGGTGCATTTGGCATTTAGTGTATCCTTATCCGTCATCCGCACTCGCACAGTAACATTACCTTCATTCGTAAACTTTACGGCGTTGCCGATCAGATTGATCAAGACCTGCCGCAGGCGTATCATGTCGCCTCTTAAGCAAGCAGGCACTCCGTCATCAATAACACTGATCAAGGAGAGCGGCTTCTTGTTAACCTCAGGCGTAAAGAGCTCAAATACGCCCTGGATCAAGGAACGAATCTCGAACGGATAATCTTCCAGCTCCAGCTTCCCGGATTCCATTTTCGTAAAGTCGAGCACGTTGTTGATGGTCTTTATAAGGGCATTGGCGCTGTTATAAATCATGTCCGTGTAGCTGCGCTGCTCCGCCGTAAGCTCCGTATCCTGCAGCAGATCTATCATGCCAAGCACACCATTCATCGGCGTTCTAATCTCATGGCTCATAATCGCTAGGAATTGGGTTCTCGCCAAAGCCGCTCGTTCCGCCTCTTCCTTTGCGATCTCAAGCTCACGATTAATGCGCTCAAGCTCCTCGGTCTTCTGACGAAGCAGCATCTTCTGTGCTTTCAGTCTCTTTTGAGCAAGAAACATGCCGACGAAGCTGTGGATTTTTGATCTTAGAATATGCGGAACAAAGGGCTTCACCATATAATCGATGCCGCCAGCAGAGTACCCCGCAAATAGATGCTCTGTTTCTTTATAGTTTGCTGAAATGAAAATGATCGGGATGTTCATCGTTTTCTCCCGAGCTTTAATCCATTTGGCTGTTTCAATTCCGTCCATGCCTGGCATTTGCACATCAAGAAGTATGACGGCGAACTCTTCTTTCATTAGATGGCGCAACGCTTCTTCCCCTGAAGTCGCTTTAACAAGCCTATAATTCTCCTCGGATAATACGGCTTCCAAGGCAAGCAAATTCTCTGGGCGATCATCCACCAGCAATATGTTGATCGGTTCCACCGCGTAAGACTCCTTTCCAAGCATTATCGAATTTTACGATATATTCGTTCATTATAATCCACTTCTTCATATCTTGAGCGAAAGGCCGTGTAATGAATCGACTCCTTAGAGCCAAGCACCAATACACCATCAGGAGCCAAGCTGTCGTAGATCAGCTGATGCACACGATCCCGCAAAGTATCGTTGAAGTAGATCATCACATTACGGCAAAAAATCAACTGGAACTCGTTAAATGATTTATCCGTCGCAAGATGATGATCAGAGAAAATCATATTTTTTCGCAAACGTGGATCAAAGACAACCATGCCATCATTCGTAACCTTATAATACTCAGAAAAAGAGTGCTTGCCCCCTGCCTCAAGATAGTTCATCGTATACTGCTTCATCTTCTCTAAAGAGCAAATTCCTTCTCGCGCCTGTTGAAGCGAGGCAATATTCATATCTGTCGCATAAAGTCTGGTCTTCTCAAAGAGCCCCTCTTCTTCCAGCAGAATGGCCATCGAATACACTTCTTCTCCCGTTGAGCAGCCGGCATGCCAGACCCGAATCATCGGCATGTCTTTCAGCTCCGGAAGCACTTTCTCGCGAAGCTTCTTGAACATCAATGGATCTCGAAACATCTCCGTCACGGGAATCGACAAGGTCTCCACTAGCCTTTCTGAAGCTTTGCGATCGTACAAGAGTCGTCCCTGCAGCTCCGAAATGCTGGTCAACTGCTCTTTATACACTTGATGCCATATTCTACGTCGCAGAGAAGGGAAAGCATAATCGCGAAAATCGTAGCCGTATACCCGATACAGGCCCTCCAGCAACAGCTCAATTTCAACCTGCTCCCGATATCCCTCGTCAGGGTACCGATTCGCACTTTGATTGAAGAGCAACTTATCTTCAAACATGTCGATCCCCTTCTCCATTCTTTAAATCTTATTCTTGCTATTCTATTATTGGTGAAGCCATACTCTCATCAAAGATAACAGCTGGTCGGTCTGAAATGGCTTGCTGACGTAGTCGGATGCACCCGCTTCAATGCATTTGTTGCGGTCTTCCTTCATCGCCTTGGCCGTCAAGGCGATAATCGGAAGCTTCTCAAACTTAGGCACTTGGCGAATTCTCCCCATCGCCTCATAGCCATCCATCTCTGGCATCATCATATCCATCAGTACAAGATCGATCGCTGAATCCTGATTCAGCAGCTCGATGGCCTCCAAGCCGTTTTCCGCATATTCTATGACCATATCGTATTGTTCAAAGACACTGGATAATGCAAATACATTCCTTACATCATCGTCCACGAGCAAGATGCGCTTGCCAGACAAGTTCTGATCCCGCACAAACTTAACACGCTCCTGTAAGCCAAATTGTTCAGGAGGCAGCGTATCTGTGCATTTGAGCATGCTCATAATTTCAGCAAGGAGCACTTCGAGCCCCGAATCGTCACTAGATATCAAGCGATGCGCATATTGCCGCAGCTCTGCAACAATCGCATGCTGCCCCATCGCGGTATAGACAATAATCGGGATATCGCTCATCTCCGGGATGTCCTTCACTCTAGATACAAGATCAAGCCCTGTCATATCACTAAGGCCAATATCCATTACAATGCCGTCAACATGCTCCCTGCTAAGCGTCTCAATCGCCTCTTGTCCTGAGGACACAGCCGTTATGCCAATGCTGGTATCCTTCAAGCGTTCCATGATGGTATCGGCATCGGTTTCTTCGATGCCTATAATAAGCAAACGCTTCTGGCAGAAAATCCACTTCACCTTATCTTTGATATCACTAGACCGTGCAGATTCACTTGTCTCGCTTCCGTTTATCGCTCTCATGCTTGATGCCGCTGCTTCCTTCTCGGATTGCGTCGTTTCTTTAACTACAGCAGCAACGAAGGCGGCAGGATCATCCTTTTGAACAGGATCGGTATGGTCTCCATTTTGCTGCTGCCCTTCCCCTAAGCGGCTTAATAATTCATCGATAGGAGAAGAATCACGAGCCTTCGTCATCTGCTGCAGCTTCAAAATCTCTACTTCCTCTGTATACATCGGAATCAGCAGGGTAAAGGTGCTACCTTCGTCCGACACACTCTTCACCTGCAGATTGCCTCCTAGCAAACCAGCAAGCTCACGGCTAATGGATAGACCAAGGCCTGCCCCTCCATACTTGCGGCTCGTCTTGCCGTCAAGCTGCTGGAAGGCCTCAAAGATCAGCTTCTGCTTATCCTCTGGAATTCCAATCCCTGTATCGCTTACGCGTATTGCCAAGAATGGAGTATGCGCAAGCTCTGACGTCTCCTCGTCTACATCGATATATAGGCTTACTGCCCCTTCATCGGTAAACTTGAACGCATTAGACAGCAGATTGCGGACAATCTGCTTCAAGCGATAGCTATCCGTTATGATCGTCTCTGGAAGATGCTCTCCCAGCTTCACGTTAAAGGTCAAGTTTTTTTGCGCTGCGATCTGATCAAAGCTATCTTTCATGAACATGGCGAGCTCTTCAATATCA
This sequence comes from Paenibacillus sp. 1001270B_150601_E10, assembly GCF_015558675.1. Lineage (GTDB taxonomy): Bacteria > Bacillota > Bacilli > Paenibacillales > Paenibacillaceae > Paenibacillus_B. The sequence goes on from NZ_JADMOL010000007.1 coordinate 47,921, forward strand.
ACTGCCTCGTAATTGATGTTCAGCTTGCCTGCATCAATCTTGGATAAATCCAGAATCTCATCGATCATCTGCAAGAGATCTGTGCCCGACATATGAATGGTGCGAGCATACTCCACCTGCTTCTCCACAAGATTCCCTTCCGGGTTCTCAGCGAGCAGCTGGGACAAGACGAGGAGGCTGTTGAGCGGAGTTCGAAGCTCATGGGACATATTAGCTAAGAACTCGGATTTATACTTGGATGTCAAAGCAAGCTGCAGCGTCTGTCTCTCAAGCGCCGTTCTTGCAATCTCAAGCTCTTCGTTCTTCTCCTGCGTCGCTTTCATCGTATCTTCAAGCGCCTTCGTCTTGGTAACGAGCTGTTTATTATAATGCTCCAATTCTTCCTGCTGCCGCTGAAGCAGCTCCTCAGAGCGTTTTAAGGCATCGGTTTGTGATTCTAAATGTTCGTTGGAGCGTCTCAGTTCTTCCTGCTGGGACATCAGCTCTTCGGATTGACATTGAAGCTCCTCGGTAAGGGCTTGAGAATCCCGAAGGAGTCCTTCAATTCGCAAGCGGCCTATAACCGTATTGATTACAATGCCTAGACTCACCCCAAGCTGTTCAAGCAGCTTATGCTCAAGCTCTGAAAATGAACGATTAGAAGCAAGCTCCATTACCCCAATTACACGATTTTCAAACTTTAGTGGATAGAGGACGATCTGTGCCGCATTGATCTCACTTAATCCAGAACGAAGCTTGATCGTGCATTGATCCCCATCAGACAGTATGATGGGATGCTCATCTGCTGCGCATTGACCGACAAGTCCTACCCCTACCTCAAATGAGGCTACAGCCTCAAGCGCATGCTGTGCAGCATATGTGCCGTAGAGTTCAAATGTATCGGGAGCATGAAGCTCATCACGAATGTAAAGGGCTGCATACTGGGCATTCATGACCGGCGTGAACGCATTGACAAAGGTTTGTCCAACCTGGTGCAGGTTCGTAGCGCCATTTAATTGTTCGCCAATCTTAGCCACTCTGCTATCCAGCCAAGCCTGATCATCCTGCTGCTTGCGAAGCACTTCCTCAGTCTGCTTGCGCTCCTCCAAGTCCTCTACCATCTGTTTGAAGACTTCGATGACGTCGCCAATCTCATCACGCGTATGCACCTTCATCTTGCGAATAACACGAAGCTTGCCCGCAGCAAGGCTTCGTATCATCATGGACATCGTATTCAAATTCCTTGTCACGCTTGGAATAACCCAGAGCGTTACCGCAATGCTGAGCACGAAGCCAAGAAGCATAATGCTGGCTGTCCAGTTGATCGCATTCTCATAAGAAGCTTGTGATTGCTGAAGCTGATCATCCATCAGGATCTCGTAGTAATGAATTAACGAGCGCAGATCATCCAACAGCTTGCGCTGGAAGGTCACTCCAACGTCATTGCGAAGCTGATTCGCCTTCTCAATTTCGTTCGCTTCACCGAGGCTTGCTGCTTTTTCCACAAATTGAATGTAGTTCGTCCAAGACTGTTCGAGTTGCGCAATGCCTTCCTTCTCCTGTACTTTCACTGTCATATTCTGAAGGAGCTGGATACCCTGTACGATTCTGCGCTTATAACGCTGAATCTCCATAACGGCCTGTGCACGATCCGTCTCAACATTAAGCAGCTCATTCACTAGCTCAGCCGATATATTATGAGCATCGTTCATAATAGTGGATGCTGCTTTGACCTTCACGAAGCGATCACTATAGAACTCACGAATATCCTCTTGCATCTCGGTCATTCGTGTATAAGACATGACTCCCAATGAAACTATGATGATCATAAAGGACGCGAAACCGAGAACCAATTTCGTCCTTAATTTCATGCTGTTATTCCCCCTGTTCCATTTACGTGAACCCATACCATGCATTTATCATCTTCTCTGCCAAATGGCGTATTGAATAATTCCTTCCAAGGTTCCGCATCAGATGCTGGGTACTGTTGCACAAGGGAGGCTAATTGCGCAGCCGACGTTTCAGGATCCTCTCCTACCGCTTCGGTCAGGCCATCCGTATAGAGAATCATTCGATATTCGCTAGTGCACTCAATGACCTTCGTCTCAATATCGAGCGTGGAGAACATGCCGACAGGGTGTCCTGTCGTCCCTAGATTCTCAATGCGGCCGTCCTCCATCACGACTACTCCCGGAGGATGTCCCGCATTCGCATACTGGATCGTATTCGACTCCACATCAATGATGGCATAGATCGCGGTCATGTAGTAAAGCATAAGATTCCCATTCATATGGACCTGCTGGAATTTGGCGTTTAGCTGCTGAAGAACTTCATGCGGGGCTCTTCCACTCATCACATTATTGCGAAGCTCAGATGCGATAAACATGCTTAGAAGCGCAGAGGATACACCATGACCCATCATATCCAGAATCATAACGCCGTACTTTCCTTCTTCTATTGGAAACCAGGCATACAAATCACCGGCCAGCTCTTCAGATGGCTTATAGATCGCATGGATATGAATCTTCTCGTCCGCGTAAGGCTCCGTCAGAACCGAGGCCTGTACGCGCGCAGCCAGTCGAAGCTCCTCACGGATATGCCGATCCCGCTCCTTGTGCCAATCCTTCTCCTGCTTCAACCGAAGCGCGAGCCGAATTCGCGCAAGAAGCTCGATGCGATTCACAGGCTTGGTGACATAGTCAACCGCGCCCGCATCAAGGGCCTCTGCCAGCGTTTTCGAATCCCCAATAGCCGTTACCATAATAATCGGAATATCCCGTAATTCAGGAATTCGCTGTATATGTCTGCAAGCTTCCAATCCATCAATCTCCGGCATCATCATATCGAGAAGGATCAGATCGATATCAGGCTCGATTCGCTTCTCCGGATGGTCGCCGTCACGTGTCAATCCAAGCTGTTCATACATTTCTCGAGCGGATGATACCGTATGAATGCCTGTATACCCTGCTTTGCGCAATATTTCTCGAATCAACATAATATTCGTTGGATTATCATCAACTACCAGAACGTTCACCATACGATTCTCCTCTCGTTAGTGGTTATCTCTACTATACCGAAATCCAAGGATACGAGCATCTTTTTTGTGAAAATGTTATCAAATGCTAGATTAGGATAATCGAACAAAAAATAGCCCGTCTATCTAAGATAGCCGGGCTACAGCTTTTTGACTATGACTTTCGGAACAGCTGCCATGCTTGCACGCCTAGATCAACCCATGCCTTCCACTGCTCAGGATTAGACGTCTTCTTAGCGGGAGCCTTGTTCATCTCGTGAGCCACAGCAGCCTCCGCCATTCCTGCTTCCCATGGGGCAGGTTCTTCCACCTTAGCTGGCAGATTGTCCTCTACTGGTACAGGAAAGTTCACAACAGAAGCCGTCTGAGCCTTCGGAGATTCAGTTGGCTTTGTCTTAGGCGCTTCCTCAAATCTCGAGGCCGCTTTCCTCACGCCTTTAGCCACACCAACCGATACCGATCTCAGCACAGCGGTAATTTCCTCAAGCGCCTCTCCAACGTTTTCAACCGAATCGACAACAGGCTCAAGCTTCTTGACCTGTACATGAATATTGGAGGTCATCTCATTCGCGGTGGATACAACCTCTTTCACATCGCTAGATACGGCATCAATCGTTCGCTGAATGTCAGCGAGCGTCTGTGTCGCCTGATCCAATGAGCTTCTAGCGGACACTAATGTCTTAATTAAATATACGACAAGAACAACAAAAGCGAGTGCAGCAATGAGGGCACTAATTTCAATAAGCATAATAGGGCTCCTTTCGTTATGTACAGGCTTGTTGCGATATATGATCACATCATCATAAACAAAGCAGGTAGTTATCAACTCTATACCCTGTCCACTATGCGTTCAAACAAAATGGATCAAAACAAATTTTCCTGATTAATCCATAAAATCAATGGTTAATAACTTGACACATTCAAAAATGAGCTCATGTTCAAATTGAATTGGAGGGATTCACATGTTAAGATGGGCCGCAATATTTCTGATTATTGCTTTAGTTGCCGGGATCTTCGGATTCTTTGGAATTGTAGAAGCAGCTGCTTCTATCGCGAAGGTACTCTTCTTTGTATTTCTGATCTTGTTCATTATATCGTTGATTACAGGCAGAAGAGGGTCTTCGAATTAGCTGAAGCCATGAGCTTCTATTGCTTACCCTTGGATCAACAGCACTTATGCAAGCATGACGACCGCCCCAATCATTGCTGGGGCGGTCGTCATCTCTGTTACACCTATGAAGTGCTAGTCTCGTCACCGATCATCAGCTGCTCAATATTCTCCATAATTTGTCCGCTAACCGCGACATAGACCTTAAAGTCCTCTTCCGTTACATTTGTGAAAAAGCGGGCAAATAGCTCCTGGCGATGCACCTGCGTCTCATCCACCAGCTTCTTTCCTCTATCGGTAATCTCTAAATATACCGTTCTTCGGTCAGAATCATCGCGACGGCGAACGACCATTTCCATCTCGATCAGCTTATCTGTAATGCCTGTTACCGCACCTGCCGTCAGTCGAAGGGTCTTGGCAACATCCGTTACCTTTAAAGAACCTTGCTTGCTAAGCTGCTCCAGCACACTAAACTGTGTAGGATTCACATTGTGATCCATCTCTTCCATCCACAATTTGTTGATGCGTCGAACAATCGAACGAAACTTAATTTGCAATTGATAAAGCTCATCTTTATTTGGCAATTCATCCACTCCATTTCTACTTACCCTACCCAACGCATACCGAATTATTGACGCGAGAAAATCTTATTCGAGGCCATTCAAGATGAGCGACCGTGTTAAGAGGCAGGTTATATCACTAAATAGAATGTTTGGTTCCGTCTATGACGAAACTTATTCATTCTATAATGATAAACCTAGACGCACCATCCAGTAATGTTCGCCGAAATCAATCGATTTCACTTTTACCCAGTCTGTCATATAATCCGTTGGCTTTACCTCTATCGTCTTCAGGTTGAACCAATGAAGGGGAAGCTCAATATCTTTTACATACAATTTGATTGGAATCAGCTTAATCAGTCCAGTAGAAGCATCATACTCCTGCTTCATATCTAGATTCACTTCCACTTCCAATCCAAGCCAAGGCTTGGCCACTACTCTCAAATGAAGGAATTCGTTCTCCGCAGCGATCCATAACCCTTGGAGATTCCAACGTTTAATCTCTGGCCTTTTAAAGCCTTCTGTCAGCATCCATTCTGATGCATACCCATTAATCTCGTCCTCTGTAATCTTAATTTCAAATGAGCGCTGGTCAATCATTTGTTCAATACGCTCTCGGATCGAGACATGTACGGGAGCAGCCCAGCCAATCGGCTCCGAAGGCTTCACATACATGGATAGGCCTAGAACACCTAGAATAAGTAGAATCACCAAAGAGAGCAGGAATCGCCTGACCCATTTCCAGGGATGACTTTTCATCGATTGCTAATCTCCTTTGCTGCACGTTCTGCAATAGAAGTCCATCTTTCTGACTTCTAGATTCTATTGTATAACTGATACAGGAGGTAGAACAAGGAAAAGACATCCTCTACGTGATGGGTATTATATACATCTGAATTGGATTACGACTGTATCAAGCTCTCTGCGATCTCTTCATACATCGGTCGCTGTCCCAATCGAGTGCGATAAAGCACAATGCGATCCACCTTCCAAGTGCGATCCGCTGCTGAATGATCATCCCATTGAGGAAGCTTGTCCATAGAGAATGTTTCTGTTCCCCGATATTGGCGAGATATCGTCAAATGCGGTCGATAAGGACGATGCTCCGGCTCAAAACCAATCCTTTTGGTTTTGTCCGCCAAGCTGCCATAAAGCTGCTGAAGAGAACTCAGGTCCCCCTCTATCCCACACCATAGAACACGTGGCGATGCGGGCTGACCGAAGGTCCCCCAGTCCTTTAACTGAAGAGAAAAGGCTCGCATCGATGCTGCCACTTGATTCATTGCCTCGTGAATGTGAACGACTTTGTCAGGCTCCACATCTCCGAGGAATTGGAGCGTAATATGATAGTCACGATAGTCTGACTGCTTCTTGAACTCTTTTAATGCAGAATCGTGATTATCCATCTGTTTCTTAAGCCATTCCTTTCGTTCCAGAGGAAGTGGAACGGCTATGAATACTCTCCATTGTTCCTGCACGCATACTCGCTCCTTTGATAAACCAGTCCTTTATTTCCCGGAAAATAGCCTAGCTGCCGCAGCACTGCTTATACTTTTTGCCGCTTCCGCATATGCAGCGTTCATTTCTCCCTGGATAACTCCGCTTGATCCGCTGCATAACATCTTTAGCGAGCGTTCTCATCCGGTCCTCTCCATATTTATATAGCATTTGATAACTTTGGCAAAAATAATCCGTTTCCTGCAAGGTTCCTTGAGATCCAGGCTTCTCTGTCATTCGATTGCGAGGGCAACCGCCATGACAATAATGCCAATACGAGCAGGAATGGCATTGATCTAAACCAATCTTCTGCTGATCCTCAAACAGCTCCCATTTCGAAGCTTCCATTAGTTCTGCCAAAGATTCCTCTGCAGCACTGCCCAGCTTGTACTGATCATGGATATAGAAGTCGCAAGGATAGGCATCTCCATTTTGCTCTAAAATAAGCATTTTGGGGCAGCTTGTCCGATACGTGCACAGTTCAGTTTCATCTCCGATAAGCGTCTGAAGCCAATTATCAAAAATACGAATCGAACACTGTGGTTGTCCGTCTTCCAGCCATAGATCAAAAACATCGCATAGGAATTGTCCGTACTCCTCTGGCGTTATGCGATAGGTTCCGGACGCCTCTACATCCTGAGATCGGAAGTTCATGCAAGGAATAAACTGAGCATATTCAATGCGTTGCTCCTTCAACCATTGCATTAGCGCTTTAGCTTCTCTTACATTGTCCTCATGAATGACCATCAAAATATTAAAGGACACATTTGCCTGACGAAGAGCATCAATACCGCGCATTACCTGTTTATAAGAGCCTGCGCCCGAGCCAGTCTTTCTACGCTTATCATGAATAGATTCGGGACCATCGACACTAACTCCTACTAGGAAAGAATATGTCCTAAAGAACTGGGCCCATTCTTCATCAATCAGCGTCCCATTCGTTTGCACACTATTGCTGATGGTCGTACGAGGGGGTGCATAATGAGCCTGCAGGGCTACCACCTTTTCAAAAAAGGCTTTGCCTGCGAGCAACGGCTCTCCCCCCTGCCAAGCAAAGGACACTGCGCCTCGGGATGCCTGCATCATTTGCTGAACCACTGACTCGAGCAGCTTATCCTCTATTCGTCGGATCGTCTTACCAGGCTTTCCAGCACAAGTGCTGTAATAGCAATAGTCACAAGCAAGATTGCAATCCTCCGATACTGTTTTCCACATGATACTGCTTGGCGCCTCACTAGTCCGCATAGTCGCACATGAATTCATGTCCTTCACTCCCGTTATTTGTATCATCCATTTTTTCTTATGGGCTTAGACTCGACAATGCTGATGCGATTTGCTTTCGTTTAAAGACCTTGAGTCCTGTTTCCTATTACGATTAGAATCCGTTTCTAGCATAAAACGATGGAAATCATTGTGCTAGGAGCATTCTCACAATCCCTTATTCTACCACCCGAGTACTAACCCTCTCTATTGAAATGAAAAAGGTCCGCCCTCTTTCAAGGCGAACCTGATTCACAAGCCTATCATATTCATATTTCTTAAAGCACTAAAGTTAGTCTTCCAGATGCTTCCACTTATTCTTGAGCTCTGGACGATGATACTGCTCCATCTTCTCAAGCAGCTGCTCAGCAGTTGGAGCTTCCAGAATGAGCTGACGATGAGCTTCCTGAGCGAACTCCGCTTCAATACTGTGGTCTACCATGCGAAGAAGCGGCGTGTAGTAGTCCAACACATTAAGGAGCGCCACTGGCTTGCTATGTATTCCGATCTGCGTCCAGCTGACAGCCTCAAACCACTCTTCAAAGGTTCCGAACCCACCAGGCAATGCAATAAAGCCATCTGAGCGATGAGCCATCAGTGCCTTGCGTTCATGCATATCCTTCACTTCGATGAATTCTGTAAGTCCAGTATGGACAACCTCTCCTCGAAAGAGGCCCTTCGGCATGATACCCGTTACTTTTCCACCGTGAGCCAAAGCGCTGTTTGCTACTTCCCCCATAAGTCCAACCTTGGAGCCGCCATATACAAGCTCAATTCCTCGCTCGGCCAGTAGCTTGCCCAGCTTGCGCGCCTCGTCCGCATACTCCGGACGATTACCCAAGTTAGACCCTGCGTAAACACAAATTGTCTTCATTCTCTACACTCCTAAAAGTTAGTCGACATACATATATCAGGAAGTCAGAACAACGTCAAGCGGAATCGTGATCTGCGCATGTTCCCTTAAGCTCTTAGTTCGACTAATAAGGAGTGCGATAGAACGGCTCTTTCTAGATAAAGCCTAATCGTGCAGAATCATGCATGGTTATAACTTATTCTTATGCTTCATGCTATGTTGTCTTAATCTTATGTAAAGCGTATATCTTATCGACGTAATCCTGTATGTGAATCTGAATATTTGTACTTTTCAAGCAGGTTGGACATATTATAGTTCGACTCGAACCAAGTGCTGACCATCAGCGTATCGTGCTTCAGCGTAAAGTCGAATACAATCTCTCCGTGCGTCCAGTTCTTCTTGCGCTTTAGCGCTTCCATAGCAAGCAAGCGGAATGAAGCAATATGGTTCTTCTGCATCCCCTGTCGTATGGGAACCAGCACCTCATTCTTGCTCTCAAGCGCATCATGCTTAACGCCAAACTTACCTATCATATCGTTGCGTATACACACTACCAAAGTCCCACCTGTTATGCCGATCAACTCTGATTCCAATTCCTCAAATACCAAACTCAACTGTCTAGCCAAACTTAATTCCATGTTCCTATTCATCATATTCCTCCTCTCAAATCACCCATTGTTATTGTTAATATATGGATTGCAAGTACAATTATATAGTCATATTTTACTTTTTACAACATATTATTACACCGTTTTTACTATTTTACATAGTTGAAATAAAATGATAATTAAGTCATAAGAACTAGAACATTTCTTTTCGCACAAGACCAAGTCTAGTTGCTTCCACAATTGCCTCAGAACGCGAACGAACACCTAGCTTTTCGAAGATTCGAGTCAAATTATATTCAACGGTACGCTGGCTCATATGAAGCTTAGCGGCAATATCCTTATTGCTGCGTCCTTCGGCCACCTCTTGCAGAATTTCCTGCTCTCGCTCATTGATAGAAGCTTCCTCAAATGTCTTGTCGCCGCGCTTAATCTTGATCTCGCTCCGCCGCAGCTGCTTAAGAAGCGAGAGAGGGATAATGGCTTCATCTCGCATGCAGCAATAGATCGCATTCAACAACTGTTCTCTAGATACCGTCTTCGACACAAAGCCGGATACCCCGGATTCAACCAATAAGTTAAAGTGAGAGCTGATCTCATAACCGGTGTAAATCAATACTTTTCGATCAGGCTTCTCCTGAATTAATCGTTTGGTCAACTCCAGCCCGCTTATTGTGGGCATGTTCAGATCGCATAGAATGATGTCGTAGTGGTCATTCTTAACCTCTTCCAGCGCTTCTACACCGGAAAGTACAACATGGACGCTAATCTGTGGATCCTGCTCCAGCATCGTCTTGGTTCCCTCGCCGACCGATGGATGATCGTCAACTAATAAGATACGAATCAAAATGAGTCCCCCTCTCTTCAACTTCCTTCGATAAATGGACAGGCATCATAATCTCTACCTCAAAGCCCTGTCCCGGCTTCGAAATAAACTCAATCGTTCCTTCAAAGCTAATAACGCGCTCCCGAATGCCTGACAGTCCCATATGGCTGAATGAAGATTGCAAATGCTCGATCTCCATGCCTAACCCATTATCTCTATAATGGAAATAAAGCGAATTGTCGATTTGAGTTAATTCGATTGTTACATCCGTTGCCCGAGCATGTTTCTCTGTATTTCGAAGAAGCTCCTGTACGATCCGATACATAGCCGTTATTTGCTCTTCATTTAATGTCATCTCTATTGGAGCAGTATGAAGATGAATGGAAAAATTCATTTGCAATCTTGCATGGTCGATCAGATTCTCTATAGCTTCGACAACGCCAAGCTCCTTTAGCAACGGGGGCCTCAGCTCATTGCATGTTTCACGAATTTGGTGAATTACATCCAAAAGTCCTTCTTTAATCTCCTCTAGCTCTTGAGCAAGGTTCTTGTCCATTTGACGATCCAGCAGCACGGATTCTAACTTACGAAACCACAGCAATTGATCCTGAAGAGCAGAGTCGTGAAGATCTGCTGCTAGTCGCCTGCGCTCATTCTCGGACAAGCAGAATATTAGACGCAAAAGCCACGGCGATGTTGATTGATGCTTCTTCATCTCGATTTCCAGGTCATCGATTAAACTATCAATTAAGTATAAATTCTCAAATACGATGCTTGTATAATTCGAAATGGTCTTGAGCCAGCGCATTTCATCCACATTAAATTGGGTATGATTGTTTTTGTTACTAATCCAGAGAATGTGTAGTTCTTCCTTACGCTTGCCCACAATCAATGCAACACCGTAAGGCAGTGTCATGACTTCTGCAACCTGCATCGTATCAACGCGCTCCAATAACATATCTGAAACTTCCTGATCCAGTTTGGTATCAATATTCATTTGTACAATTTGGTTTGCAGTATCAATAATAACAAATTGATACTGACATATCGGAAGCATGATAGAAATCTCTTGATGCAATACATTTTCCAGATCTGTACGCTTCATGACCTTCGCCATCTGCCTCGAATAACGGTCAATACTGTCCTGGTAACTGTACATCTGCTTAAACAACTTTGGTCTGAATCGGTGATCGATTTGTTCTTTTAAATATAAAAATAAAATCAAACTAGTATAGACTACAATAAAGATCTGGAACCATTTTACACTAGCATAATCATGGCTTACATACAGCACGACATAGAGAAGCAATAGAATCGATATCGCTGGGATAACCGATAATAACGTATAATACTTGAAACGTGTAAAAATAAATTCAATATCAAACAATCTATTTGATGTAAATAAGTACATATAACTAAAAGGCAAAACAAGTAAAAATAAAGTCGTTACGTTAGGAGAAAGTAATTGAACATGAAATAATATTCCCGGCAACAAGTTCATTGTCACGAATGGCGTAAATGCAACGATCTGTGCTGCTAGAATAATCATAAACAGAGGACGAAGAGATGAATTCCGATAACGTAAATAAACGTTAACAAGGCGAAAAACACAAAGACTGTACCCACAAGTTAATGTAAAATAGTTCATAACTTGTATTAAACGATAGTAACCACTTGGGAAAACGTCAGTAAAAGTGTAAGTACTATGAAAGAAAACAATACACATGTTAATCGCAACCCAGGTAAATAAAAGTCTTGAATTCTTAAAATGCACCTGAAATCTTCTTAAATAGACCTGCATAAAATATAAAAAAATAAAGGGTATCGCAGGAAGTATTATAAATATAAGTACTCTTCCAATTGGGTCACACCGATATGAAGCTGGGGAACTAAAGTAACTTACTCCAATCGCTAAGAAGAACCAGCTTAGTATGTGAGCCGCTTTATCATGTCTACATTTCACATATAAGAATAGAGATACAGACGAAAAAATAATCAGAAACAATGTTGGGACTATTAAATGAAAGATTGTTTCTTCACTTGCTAAATTTTCTTTCCAATGATTGGGTATTTCAATAAAATCAGTCGTACCATCTTGTTTTTTTAATAGAATGGTATCTGCATATTCGACCATCCCGTATTTTATTACCGTTCTATGCTCACTAGCCTTTTTTCCGTTTATCTCAAGAACAATATCCCCTTGTTGCGCCCCATAATTCTTCAAACTTCCTTCATATTCAATCGTTGTTATAACGATATTCCCATCATCGTCTGTTTTCACAGCGGCACCAATCGGGGTTATATTAATCGTCACATAGGCTAAATAAATTATTAAAATTGAAATAATGACAAAGAAGGAGGCATTTTTAATCCTCCTTAGCAGGTGATTATTCATTGAGTGCCTCCTTAAAATGCACTTGCCTAAATTAGCAGTGCTAAAAATAATAAGTACTTAGATGATTGAATGGGTTATGTTTTGATTAAACAACTCACATCCAGCCAATAAAAGAATAACTATCTCGACCTTGCCTTGAATTTAATAAAACATCACGAAGTGCTTCTTGTTGAATAGTTGGAACACCTTCAAGTTGCAAGCGACCATGCATGAATTGATCCATCAAGTTGCGATCTCTGAGTAAAGATTGAATCATTTCTTTCATATTGTGCCCCTCCAATTTCTCAAAATAGGAATTTAGAACTGCTTTTACATGTAATACTATCAAAGTCTGAATACAACATGAACGCAATTTCAATTGTGTATTTCCACAATTGAAATTGCGGTTTCAAATAATAGTCCAATCATCCCTTTAGAATCAAGCCCCCAGCGTTTCAGGGGCTACCGCAAAGGTAAGCAAAAATTCTTCCATATAGCCCTTATTCTCCGGAATGGACTCAAAGCGCTTACTAAACTCATGGAAATACATTCTCATTTGAACCTGTGCAAAAAGAATAGCTCCGTACTGTTCACATATTGCTTTAAAGATATCGAATTTTATATTGATATCAGGAGGTAATTGTCCCTCCTCCATGTATGTCTTCAACCAGAGATTCTCGCCCTCTACACACTCCATTAGATATAATATAGGAAAGGTTCGCTTCCGTCTCTTAAAATCACCTTTCTCCGACCAATTAAAGATATCCTGACAATCATTATTCAATTGGGCTGACAGCCCCATATATTCGGCGTATTCTTCAACTAGATAGTGCCTTTCGCCCGATGCCATTAGTGCCCCAAGTCCACAAGCCATCACAAAAAGTGACGCGGACTTTTCTTTAATCATCTCTAGATATTTATCCGTATCTTCCACATCATTTTGCAAATCGGTCATCTGCCCGTTCAATGAACATAGCAGTTTATCTTGAACTAATTCTAAAGCTGACAGCCTTATGCTTGGTTCGTGAAGTGACTGAATCAATGATTGTTGTCCTACAAGTAAGAGCCCTACAGCTACGTTTAGCGCCTCTGCAGGTGGAATCTGCATCCAAGGCATGGATGGTGCATCTTGATCTTGGAGATCATCCAGTATATCTGAGCTCAAAATAAGAAGTTCCACTCCAGCCGCTACACGATATATGCTGTCTTCTGTTCCACCGAACCTATGGTAATGCCACACCGTTAATGCACCAAATATTTGTGGTTCCAGCAGCTTCTCTGAAATAAATTGATGAGCATATGCCCTCATCGGTGCCGTACGAAAATACAGGTCAGATAGTTCATGCATGTTTTGTTCAATTTGTTTTTTTACCTGCTCCATCTAGGCCCTCCTCTTCATGAGCTGCCTCACATCCAATATAAAAAAAAGGCAACGGCCGACAAACCTATGATTATATTATCATATAAACATAAGTATAGTGCCATTGCTTATTATACCTCTTTACTTCAGATTTCGAGGTTTATTTTGTTTATCATCATTAAACTTGAGGTGATTAAAGCTAGATGAAGGTAGATGGTGTCGGCTCATCTTCTCAAATAGTGAAGAAAGCGCCCTCATTCGCATCCGAACCAACGCCTCAGCTGGTGTTGCTACTTTATCCGACTTTCTTTCTGGGCTCATCCTGCTGTCCCTCCTTATCATGATGAATATGGTGAAGAAAGACGAATTAGCAGCAATATGATGTTATAGGGCCTTTGCGATGGATGCTTGTTTTGATTCATGACGATCCAGCCCTTGAAGCAACAAATATTCGAGCAAGTAGCGCTGATAGCGATCAATGTGAAAGAGAGGGAACAAGGAATAGGACGTCTCCAGCAGCATGTGGTGAGCTAGAGCATGGCCGCTTGATCGGCGAGTTGCAATTGAGGCATTATGATCGGGGATCAACCCTTCATCCGTTAACGTGGAAACTGCCTTGTATAGTTCGCGTCGAGAAGCCGACCATCGTCTCAATATACGATCTGAGCCTGAATATCCCCCATCATCATGGGTATAGCGAAGCACTTCTTCAATCGTATCATCAATATCCCGGCGAAATTGCTCATCTGCATCCCGATATTGTCGTCTAACCTGTTCTGATTCATGAGTGCTCATCAGATAGCGCTCGATTCTAACACGGGGCGCTTCAAGGCCGTTGCTTAAATTCATCTTCAAGTCATAGGTGCGATTCGCAGCCATTAACCGTAAGATTCGCAAATATCGCTGCTTGCGATTCGAGCGCGTTGCTTCGAGTTCGCCAACGACCATTTCATAATTAAACGCATGAAAGCTATGTAAAAGTTCTTGCAGCACGCGGCTTGACTCTGTCAGCTGACTCGATGATTGATGCTGCAGCACTACTTGATGGTTGCACATAAGATCTCGCGATACCTTCTCTTTACGCGCTGGCTCCAGCCACTTGTCACACAGCTTGACATACCCTTGTGCGCTTAGCTCCTGGGCGGAAGGATATTTAGACAGGTAGGAGCACAGCTTATCCTGTATCTCCTTGCATACGGAGGGATAGTAGGATTCTCGATCGAGCTCTGCATAGATCGCAACATGAGGACCTCGATCAAAGTCTCTCAGGACGTAAGCCCGATTAAGCTTGCCTTCTGCTTGAATGGAGCGAATGACGGGGCGTATGCCATCCAACAGCAAAGCCTCGTGTTCCTCTTCAAAATAATAGACGCCAATACCTTTCCACATCGAGTTATCGCCACCTCCGTTACTAACCGCAAGATCCTTTTTAAGCGATATTCGTAAAAGGCTTTATCCCTGAAAAGCGGCACTTGCGATTAAAAATCTGATCATCATCTGAGCTGTCGAGGTGCCTCCTTCAGCAGCATTCGACCCTATTCTATGTTAACAAATGAAAGATGCTGTAAGCGCGAGGGGGAGGCTGCTTACAGCATCAGTACTAGCAGCGGATAAACAGCGCCTTGGCTGTACGTGCAAGAGGAGAGGTTGCACGATCCTGACTGCAATTTTTGGAGAAGAGACTTACGTAACTGTTACCTTTTTCAATATCATCTTATCGAACTCTAAACCATTTTTCACCGACTTCCATACCCGTAATTACCGCAATCTTTTTGCGGAGCTGGTTTTGTCGAATCATCCGTTGTTTGCGCTTACATTTTCTTGTAATTAGACTTATCATGACGTTTATCATTGCGGAATATGCGGCCATCAGCCTAGCACTCCTCCTCTCCTTGTCCTATATCCATTCGCCATTCATAGCCAAATATAACGATAGCAAGACCCATGTCCAGATACTTAGACACGGGTCTATTAGATGCTCATCTTCCTATACCAATTATAGAGATGTAGGTCTTATCATTTAGAGTTCCTTCCGAATCGATATCGTTCATCTCTAAGCGACCAACCTCTCATCTTATTTCTTCGTTTCATCCTGCCAAGTAGCAGCAGCCAGTTCGCGCTTAAGCTTTGATGCAAAGACAAAATCCCCCGCATCCGCCAAATGCCGATAAACACGCTCATAGAGTTGGTACATATGACGATAGGTTTCCGTAATGCGAACGTCTGGAACAAACATTCGATTGAACTGCACAAGCTGCGCACCATCTCTGATGCTGGCTAACTTGCCAGCAGCCGTCATAGCCAAGATCGCTGCTCCATAGGCTGAGGCCTCAGGACTGTCCGGCAGTTGGACAGGCACCCCGAACAGATCCGACATCATCGCAACACCAACCGAGGATTGCGTAAAGCCTCCAGAGGCGATCAGCGATTCATAAGCCACTGGAGGCTCTCCGAGAAGCTTGGCAATGCTGTATATCGCATACAGCATGCCTTCCGCTACTGCTCTCATCATATGGGCCTGATGATGCTGAAGACCAAGGCCAAAAAACACTCCTTGCGCGTCGGCATCCCAATGCGGGGCCCGTTCCCCAGACAAGAAGGGCAGAAACAGAAGCCCCTCCGCTCCGGCCGGCACACTTGCTATCGCCTTGAACATCTCATCATAGGGAGACAGCTTAGCTGCTTGAGAGGAGGCTATGATGGATGCTTCGCGTTCAATTGAAGGCGCTTCTACCTCCTCCAAAGTGAAAGAATGCTTGTAGCTTTGTACATTTTCCTTGAACCATTGCAAGCAAACTGCTCCATTGTTGGTGGGGCCGCCTACGATCCACATGCCTTCTGTTATCGCATAGCAGAACGTCCTACCATGCTCATCGAGCTCAGGCTTATCCGTAATCTTGCGAACGGCACCGCTCGTGCCGATCGTGACAGCCATCTGCTTCGGATGGACAGCGCCGCTCCCGATGTTTGCAAGCGGACCATCGCTTGCCCCTACAACAACGGGCAAGGGCTGCTTCAATCCCAGCGCCGCTATTATAGAAGGCTGCATGTCTGTAAGCAGCATAAGGGGTGATACTGGCTCCGGCAGCTTCTGCTCCGTTATTCCGGCAAGCTGCAATGCCTCCTGATCCCAGGAAAAGGAGTGGATGTTGAATAATCCAGTACCAGAAGCCATCGAATAATCGGTAAGATACCGCCCAAACCATTTGAACAAAATATAATCCTTAATCGCTAAAAACTTGCTCGCTTGATGGAAGCAGGCAGCATCATGCTTCTGCATCCAGATGAGCTTCGTTAGCGGCGTCATCGGATGCATCGGCGTCCCCGTGCGCTCATACAGCGCTTGAGCGTCTGAACGCTGCTTCAGCTGCTTCGCTTCCTCACTGCTCCGATTGTCGCTCCACAGCATAAGCGGTGTTAGTGGATGACCCTGCTCATCCACTGCAACCATGCTGTGCATGGCCGAGCTTAAGCCAATGGCTTGAAGCTCATCCGTTCCTATCTTTGCTATGAGCTCTTTCGTCGCGCTCATAACCGCTTGAAAGATATCTTCAGGGTCCTGCTCGGCACGCCCCGGCCATGGAATCCGCGTCGAATAGCCAGCCTGTGACTTCTGTATCACTTGGCCAGCAGAATCAAAGGCGACTGCCTTTGTGCTGGTAGTCCCAATATCTATCCCAATGAAGATTGTCATGTCCTGCCGCCTCCGTTTGAAATTAAAATCATGTCTTTAAATCATTAACCAGTTTCACCTACTTCTCTTTATACATCAAAAAAGAGGAAGCTGCATCGCCCCCTCTATGATAATAATACTTCAACTTTTTCCCTATTGCTGTGAACGCCTGATTTCAATGTCATCGATCCCCAATTCATAGATCAGTTGATCCTCTGTATCGTATGCCCTTAGCTTTGCCTTTAAGCTGCCGCGTTCCACATCTTGTTTGGAATATTCTTTTACGACTTGATAGATTCCAGATTGTGCATCAACTGGCTGTTCTCCTTCCAGCTCAGTGTAAAAAGCTAAACGCTTAATCTTTGGATCTGAAACCTGGCCAAGATAATAGTAAAGATACTTGTTTTTGGATAGAGTAGTCATTCCATGGCGGAAGCTCAATAGAACATCTGGTTTGATCGGCATACTTACGGTACCCCCATGATTCGTCCAGAACAAAAGTTGACGTTCTAAATGGACGGTATGGTACATCCCATGTGTTTCATCAATCAACAGGATGCAATGATAACCAGATGGTGATACCTGTTCAGAAACAACTTTAGCTGGAGGCATCTCCATGCTTTGAACCCAGTCCTCTACTGCTTTTTCTTTGCTCCATGAAGTATGACCAAGCATGGTTACTTGCAAAGCAAACAACAGCAACAGGATTATCCCGATTCGAATCATATGGCTCTGCAAACGGTTGTCTTTCAGCAGCTTCCTCATCATTCATCACCCCCTAATGGGATGCGGAAAGAGAAGGATTCACCATAGGATTGTTGATAGACCACTACTTCCTTCGTGTCCGAAGGCAATCCTTTGAACGTAAAGGAGCCGCGAGTATAAAACAAGCCTGAATTTTGACCTCTAGTCGTAGACTGAAGCACTTCACCCTGATCAGTCCTTACGTTCAGGGAAAAAGGCAAATTCGGCTGCCACTGCACGCCTGCACTCCTCACGAACACCGTGAAATGATCGTCCGCAACCGCGGCGCCTTTGATTTGAAACTTCTTCCCATAATAAGCAATCGTATCGGAATGAACATCAATATAAGTCCCATATTCATCGTCAGACTGTAAATCTTCTAAGTAAGGACCCACCCCACCTAAGCAAAAGATATAGGCTGCATATAAGGTGAGGATAAATAACACAATTCCTTCTATGGCTGTGAATACCCTGCCCACACGATGCCAACGCATCATGATCATCCTTTCTTCACAACGTCGGACAGAGCAGTCTCCAGCTTCTTATATTGAAAAGAAAAGCCTTCTGCAAGAAAACGAGTAGGCAAGCAATTGCGGCCAGACAGCGCAAGCTCTGGATCTGCTCGCATAATGAGATAAGCGCCCATTCGCACAAGTGGAGATGGCGCAGACGGTTGCCATCCCCGTCCCATTGCCTGCCGAAGGATGGACATAAACACCTTATTGGTCACAGGCTCTGTACCAGTCGCATTGTAAATGCCTGTCGCCTCCTCATGCTCCATCACATGATGGAACATTCGATTCAAGTCCTCGATGTGAAGCCAGCTAATGTACTGCTTGCCTGATCCAATCGTCCCGCCAGCCCCATAACGGACCAGCTTCATCAACGGTTCCAAAGCGCCTCCTTCTTTCCCAAGGGCAAAGCCGATTCTTAGCATCACCTTGCGAACGCCTGGAATCGATTTGAAAAAAAAGGCCTCTTCCCACATTTCGCATACACGAACGGAAAAGCCCTCTCCATGGGGAGATACTTCCTCGCATAACTGAGTGGTATTGCCGAATATGGCAAGCGACCCTGCCTGTACCAGCACCTTCGGCTTCTGTTCAAGCTGCATCACCGCACGATCGATGGCCTGCACGGCATCAATTCGGGAAGTGATAATCTCACGCTTGTTCTTTTTCGTATACAAACAATTGACACTTCTGCCTGAAAAATTAATGATCGCATGTGCGCCTTCAAGCTCATTTTCCCAGCCCGTTAGACTGCGCCCATCCCAGTGGATATAACGAAGTCCATTGTGTAAACGCGTTTGCCCACGTGTTAAAATGCAAATCTCATAGCCGTGCTGAGTCAAAAAAGAAGCTAACGCCTGACCAAGGAAGCCTGTACCTCCAGCAAGCACTACCTTCATGGAATCCCCCATCTCTATCTCCCCTTTACATGCGGATCGATTTGGTCGACTTGATGACATGCAAGCTGCCTTCCCTCTCGTTACAACGTATCCTACTTAAGTAGTACGCGACTTACAAGGGATTTGTTTCCATTTATATGATTTTATATCCTTTTTATTGGCAGAACTTGTATGACCCTCATCAAACACGCTGCGCAGACCTTTCCTTTGTCGGACAATAGGTGAATCGCACTTGTTCTTTTCCATTCCCTGTTCTATGATAGACTTCAATAACCTAGGAGGTGTTTTTCATGAGTCGCAAAGCAAAACGAGACCGCCGCAAGCTTGAACGCGAGCATGCGTTGAACCCAGAGATCCGAAGAACCGTTTGGCAGAGAAAGCCATTCACCCAGGCTGTACCGAATAAGAAAGCAGAACAGCGCAGATCGATGTGCCGCAGGAAGGGGCATGACGATAGCGCTGTTTTTCGTATAATGTTACAATCTTTACATCTTTCATTCTAGTTTATAAAGGAGCTTTGCGCATGACTCATTCGAGCCCTTCTCATTCTTTACATATGGATGCAAATGCTATCGCGAGCGTTACGGTCAAACGCGTTCTGATCATGACGTCTGTGGCAGCAGAGCGCGATGCTGTGCTGCGCGGACTTCAACAATCGGCTGCGACTCCATCGGCAGCTATGGGTTCCTCTCAGCTTGACATCCAGGAAAGTCAGACCGAAGCGAAACTTCAGGAAGCGAATACACCAAGAGTGGAGTTCGACGTCGAGATTGCTGGAGTTGGAGCTGCAATGGCTGCCGTCCATACGACAAGAGCGTTGATGAGCAGCTCTCATCCCTACGATCTTGTGATAAATGCAGGCATTGCTGGAGGCTTTGTCGGCAGAGCTGAGATCGGCTCGCTTGTCGTTGCCAGCGAGATCATTTGCGCCGATCTTGGCGCGGAAAGCGAAGAAGGCTTTATCAGCGTGGATGAGCTTGGCTTCGGCTCTGCTCGCATTCCCGTAAGCGAATCAATCGCTGCAAAGCTCGCAGAAGCTTTGCATGAAGCCCAATTAACAGCTGTTCATGCGCCGATCCTGACCTTGTCCACGGCCACAGGAACGAAGGCTTCAGCAGAAGAACTCCTCGTTCGCGTGCCAGAGGCCGCGGCCGAAGCCATGGAGGGCTATGGCGTAGCCGCTGCTGCCAAAACTTCATCCTTGCCTGTGCTGGAGCTTAGAGCGATATCCAATGCCATTGGCCCACGGGATCGTTCCGCATGGCGCATCGGCGATGCCTTGCAGGCACTTGAAGCTGCAAGTGCCGTACTAAAGGAGGTTTTACGATGAAAATTGCTTTTTCACCTTGTCCAAATGATACCTTTGTCTTCCACGCGTGGGTTCATGGCTTGATCCCTGAAGCACCTGCGCTTGACGTCACGTATGCGGATATCGATAAAACCAACGGCTGGGCTATTGAAGGTGAAGGCCCTGAGGTCATGAAGATCTCTTATGCCGCACTGCCGTGGCTGCTTGACCGCTACGCGCTGCTCCCTTGCGGCGGCGCACTTGGCAGAGGCTGCGGACCGTTGGTGCTGATGAAGTCTGATCAGCAAGGCGATGGCTCTAAGGCTGAAGGCCTTGACCCCGCCTTGTTGTCTGGTAAGCGAATCGCGGTTCCAAGCGAGCGTTCTACCGCTTATCTGCTCTTCCGTCTGTGGGCAGCCAAGCATGTTCCCGGCGGCGTAGGCGAGATCGTGGTTATGTCCTTTGATGAGATTATGCCTGCCGTCAGAGACGGTCTCATTGATGCAGGACTCGTGATTCATGAGGCGCGCTTCACTTATCCTTCCTATGGCTTAGCCTTAGTCGCGGACATGGGAAGCTGGTGGGAAGAGGATACAGGATTGCCGATCCCTCTTGGTGCGATCATTGCGCGCCGGACGATGGATATCGCCGCATTAACACGCTGGACCCGTGCTTCCGTTGAATACGCTTGGGCGCATCCAAAAGCGTCGGAAGACTACGTCCTGAAGCATGCGCAAGAGATGGACCGCGATGTTGTCGCTTCACATATCGATCTGTATGTGAACGCCTTTACAGGCAATCTCGGCAAAGATGGCTATGCTGCGATCGAGGCGCTGCTTGGCCGTGCAGCAGAAGAGGGACTTGTTCCAGCATTCGACCGGAAGCTGCTGTACGATGCGTCAGAACTATAAGCAGAGCGAAGTCCACGAGTAGTGGCTTTCTTCAAAAACAGCAGGGATAGAAGCTGTAAATGGTATTGCGAATGTCACCTAACCGCTTTATGGTTGCGGTAAGGATGTTTATCAACCATAATCTTGTATAGACATATGCTTACGGAAGACCCGTGCAAAAAAGGCGTATATTAGGAGATATGCATCATCACTTTATTGTGAATGCTGCTTTTCCCTATTGCCTTACTTGCACGGGTCTTTTTATTGCGGCTTCAGTTTAATTGGAACATCTCACTCTCAACGCAATATAGTGTTAACGATAACTTGAAGAAGTGCACATTACCCACATTACCCTCGGTATCAAGAAGTCATGTTGTCATCAATGACTCGGACAAGACGACAGGTGTGCCTGCATTGCAATCCACCTGCACAGTTCGTTCCCTATATTGTACGATTGTCCTCTGATCCCGATCCGAAGTAATCACGGCCTGTACTAGTTCCCCCTTTTTCCAGCTGATATCAACAGTATATCCCCCACGCGCTCTAAGCCCCTTCATGTGGCCCTCATCCCATTCTGCAGGCAGTGCTGGCAGCAGATGAATGGTCTCTCTATGGCTTTGCAGCAGCATCTCTGCAATACCAGCCGCTGCTCCGAAGTTTCCATCAATCTGGAATGGTGGATGAGCGCAGAATAAATTCGGATAGATTCCGCCTCGATGATAATCATAGCCGCTCGTATCATCAATGACATACAGAAAGTTATGCAGGACTTGAATGGCCTGATTGCCGTCATATAGACGAGCCCACAAGGCTACCTTCCAGCCCATGCTCCAGCCTGTTCCCTCGTTGCCGCGAAGCTCCAAGGAACGACGGGCGGCTTCGAAGTATTCGAACTTATCTTCTGCTGTGAACTCACGTCCGGGGTACAGCCCGTATAGATGTGATACATGGCGATGGCGAGGATCCCATTCGTGAAGCTCCTTCTCCCATTCCACGATATCACCGCGTGAACCGATCTCGATTGGCTTCAGCTTGCTAAGTGCATCCCTGCAGGCTTCGACCAATTCATCCCCTTTATGTAAAGGTAATGCCTCGCATGCCTCGATAACAGAGGTGAACAGCTCTCGGCATAATAGCAGATCCATCGCTGCAGCTCGCGAAACAGAGCAAGCCTTCTGATCCTCCGTTACATAATTATTTTCCGGAGAAGTTGCAGGGCTGGTAATCAATTGACCTTCTTCGGTCTCGATCAGCCAGTCCAAGAGAAACTGCGCTGCCCCGCGCATAAGCGGCAAGGCACGCTGCTCTAAGAAATCCGTATCCTTTGTAAACAAATAGTGCTCCCACAAATGACTGCACAGCCAAGCGCCGCCCATTGGCCAAAACGCCCATTCCGCCTGCCCAGCAGGCCCGACATTATTCGTCCTCCAAATGTCCGTCATCGTATGTGCCGTCCATCCTCGGCACCCATACTGCCGTCTAGCCGTCTCTGCTCCCGTAATCGCCTGCTCCTCGATCAGCTTGAACAAGGGCTCATGCATGTCGGATAAATTGCACGACTCCGCAAGCCAATAGTTCATCTCTAGATTAATGTTGAGATGATAATCGCAGTTCCAGGGCGGCATGACCATGTCATTCCAAATGCCCTGCAGATTCGCTGCCATCGTGCCTGGCCGCGAGCTTGCTATAAGCAGGTAGCGTCCATATTGGAATACAAGGCTCATCAGTTGCGGATCCTTTGCTCCGTTCACCAATTGGAATAAGCGCTGGTCGGTAGGCAGTTCGGAGCGATCCTCTTGCTCAGCTCCAAGCCGCAATCTTGCACGCTGGAACAATGGCTGATACTCCTGCAGATGAGCTTCGAGCAGCTGTTCATAGCTCTTGCCCAGACATGCCAGCAGGCTGCCTCGGCACTGCTCCACTGGATCTACGTGGCTCGTGCCTGGAATCTGGTCAAAGCCGGCATAACTTGTCGCCGAAGTATATAGCAAAGTAAAGGAGGAGGCCCCCGCAATCGTCAGCTTGTCACGACCCTGCTGGCCAGTTTGCCCGCCTTCATGGATAATACGTACAGAAGCGGCAAAGCGCATGCCTTTGCCAGGCTGCTCCTGTTCATAGATCACCTCAGGCACAACGCCGTTATTATGATTGCGAACGTGGATTGGACATCTCCCTGTAAGCAGCAATTCGCCATGCTCATTTGCCACTACCTGATGCTCAAGCAAGGAATCGAGTCCAACCTCCACGTGAAGTCCAGCAGGATCGTTCGTTTGCCAATGGACAACCATCACCTGATCCGGCACGGATATAAAGACCGAACGCTCATGCCGCTTGTCCGTTGAGCCGAATATCGTGCGGGCTACAGCCGTAGGAAGATCCAGGCTCCGCTCATAATCTTCTTCCTCCAGCTCATTCAAGCAATGAATCGTGAGATTGCCGAGGGGCTGGTACGGTTGAACCCCATTGCCTGCTGTACCGAGCATCTTCCGCTCGATAAGCTGCTGGGCTTCCAACGGACGTCCTTCAGCCAGCAAGTCCCGAGCCTCCTGCAGGTAATGCACGGCATCATCATTGATCTCATTTGCGGGATAACCTGCCCACAGCGTGTCTTCATTTAATTGAATACGCTCCTTAACAGTTCCGCCAAATACCATTCCGCCCATACGGCCATTGCCAAGCGGCAAAGCTTCAGACCAGGTGCCGGCTGGACGTTCATACCATAATTGATTGCTTCGGATTGCCATAGCCACTAACCTCCGATTGTTCTGAATTCCTTGTGTAAAAGATAAGAATTTACGAGCTGCTCTACTGACTTCCACATGGATAGGGCTTCCCCTTCTAGCATCAGCTGCTTTTATGATTTTTTTGATCAAAATCATGACCGAAACCTTGAATCCTGATGTGCAAAGCCCAGCCTCCAACAAAAAAAGACACGCTCCTTATGAGGAACGTGTCTTTCTCTATCTCGTTCAATGCATAATCGTACACGCTTATTATCTTAACGTTCATGAGCGGAGCGTCAACTCTGCCTCAAAATGAATCATTCCCTCGCTGGATCTTCCGCGAACCCAGCATTGCTTATTGGCCTCGTCATAGCTTTGATAAATGGAAAATACGTCCCGAAGCTTCGCTTCCTGATGATAGGTAATCCTAAATCTCGACAGCTCTGCTCGGTACGGCTCGTCCTCCAGCGTATCCAGACTCAAACTTGCAAATATCGTATTGTTCATATGGCCATTCATGTCCATATCGTGATGGCGCACCGTATAGGTGAAGGCCTCATTCAGCTTCATTTGCTCAGGAATCTGAACCTTTGCAGGAATATCTCCAAGCGATTCCCCGCTCGTTGCAGGCACCTCATAAGGGAGCGCAGACGCGCGAAGAATACGCCTCTTCGCCAGATTCACAAGCACCCAGGTCGTCCTTGCTTGTCCAATGATCGCCTCATTCTCATCATAAATGCGAAAATCGCGCAGCCACTGTACGCCCTTTTCTCCTTTATGCCAAGTCTCGATCCTTAAGACATCTCCATACCGCGGCATGCGGTCAAGCTCTAGATCAAGCGTAGTCAGCATCCAAGCCATTTCCTGCTCCATCAACTCTTCAATGGGAATCCCAAGTCTTGCAATATCCGCATCTGCTGCACGCTGCATCCAGCCTAGAAGGCTCGACAAGCGGCATCTTTTTAAAGAATCACAATGGTCTGAATGCAGGGCGATCGAATCACTCCAGTAGGTATTCATGATGGTTCTCCTTTTCTTCAATAATACATTTAGATCACAGTCGTCCTGGACAAAGTATGATATCCTTTTCCATTGGAAAATAAAGTAGCAGCTAATTTGCTGTCATCACCTTCAAAATAGGTTAATATTAATTATATCCTTTAGCAATAAAATATTTATCTATAAATGAATTAATTATTCCCGATGAGAAAAGACCTCTATATGATTTACCTTTGAAGACACAAGCGACCACGATAAGAAATTATTTTTATTGCCCATAAGAATGTGATGCTCCTTAACAAAATGCAGCCTTTCTTATTGGGTTAAACATAATAACCAGAGAATCACTCTCAACTCAGCACAAAGACAGGAGTGATGATCAATGGAATCATGGAAGAAAAATTTATGGATTCTTTGGTTTGGATGTTTTATCGTATCCTCAAGCTTTTCAATGGTAATCCCGTTTTTATCGCTATTTTTGATTCAGCTTGGCGTAGACAGCCATATCGAATTATGGAGCGGGATACTATTCAGCAGCGCCTTCTTGGCGGGAGCCATATCCTCTCCATTCTGGGGAGCGGTCGGTGACAAATACGGACGCAAGCCGATGATCATTCGGGCAGGGATTGTTCTATTCGTCATCTACGTGCTTATGGCATTCGTTACGAATGAATATCAGCTGCTCGCGCTGCGGATTCTCCAAGGCTTGCTCTCAGGCTTTATCCCAGGCTCAATTGCGCTCGTCGGCACCAATACGCCGGAGAAAAAAGTCGGCTACGCCTTGTCCATGATGTCAACAGCGACGGCAACCGGCGGGATTATGGGGCCGATGCTTGGCGGGATTCTAGCCAAGGTCTTTGACAATCGCATCGCCTTTGCAAGTGCAGGCGTCCTTTGCTTGATCGCAACGATCCTGATTATCTTTTGGGTAAAGGAAGATTCGTTCGTTCCTTCCAAGGATTCCAGTTCGATCCTGCATACGTTCAAGGTGGCCGCGCACAATCGGGCGCTGCTCGCCGTCTTGATCCTAACGATGTTCACGCAATTCTCCGTCATGACGATCGAGCCAGTACTCTCCCTTTATATCGTAGAGCTGGGACATAATGCAAAGGATGCATCCCTCGTCTCAGGAGTCGTGTTCTCCTTAGTTGGGGTTGCGAGCATTCTCTTTGCACCACGTTGGGGGAAATATGCAGATAAGGTTGGTTTTCAAAAAATACTGCTTATCGGCTTGTTTGCAGGCGGAATCGGTACACTGCTGCAAATTCCATTCCACAACATTTACTGGTTCTCAGGCATCCGCTTCCTGTATGGCTGCTTCTTCTGTGCCGTATTCCCGGCTTTGAACGGGCTTGTCGTTCGATCTACCGAGCCAGAGTTCCGCGGTCGTGCCTTCAGCTTGAACCAAACCGCCAATCAGATCGGCGGCATGCTTGGTCCGCTTATCGGCGGGGCGATCAGCGGCGTATGGGGCATACACACCGTGTTCTGGGTTACCGGTATCCTTCTGTTGGGAACGATGAGCTTAGGATTCTGGACACAGCGCGCTTCGAAAAACACGCCGCAGGCGTCAACTTCATCGCGTTAAAGCGGGTATCGTATAACGGGGAAACGTCATTTATTGGCGGTACACTTCCCTTTAGACAAGGAAACTATTCATATCGAAAAAGGCTCTCTCCGATAGACACATTCGTCCGGAGAGAGCCTTTTATGCTACACCTTATAAAGATATAATCAGCACCTTGCGTATAAACAAACGTCAATTTCAACCGTAACGTTCGATTCTCTTGCCCTCTCTATGGTACGGGACAAAGAACCTTTATCGAAATCTTACCCCGTTATCTCAATCTTTCTGCTGTTAGGCAATCGCTCATTCGCTGCTCTTTCTAGCTTCTTGCAGCAATTGATCCACGAACCAGTGATCTGCCGGGGCAAACTCGTAACGCTTGAGTTGACGCGGCACCACCCAACGGATCGCATCATGATCCGTTAGCACCCATTCCTCAGCCTGCCCAGCGTGCAGCCTCGCCCGCCATGCAATGAGCCGGATCGTCCGCTCTTCTTGGACGTGATCATGAGTGCCAAAGTACGCGTAAGGCTCGATGGCTGCCCGCATCTCCTCAAGCAGCTCCCGTTTCAGGCATTCCTGCGGCGATTCAAGCTGCTCCAGCTTGCCGCCAGGGAACTCCCACAAGCCAGCGTTCGATGTCCCTTCACGCTTGCGAGCAATAAGAAGCTCGCCCTGCTCATTTTCAATGATGGCTGCCGCTACTTCTATGAGCATTTGTCGTTTCACCCCTGTCATGATCGGCGTCATTTACGGCTTCATTCAATATCTATCCATTTGCATCAATACAACAAAAGGACTGTGCTACAGCAGATCAAATCGCTCAAGGCCATCCTCAGCAAACGCGATGCGCAGCAGATCGGGGTCGACAAATTCATCATACTTCCCTAAATACGGTGCCTCATCCGGCTTCAGCAGTGCCGACAAATCCTCCAATGAAGAAGATTCCATCATGATATGCGCAAGCAGCGTATCGGCATCTGTTTTCCCAGACACCACCAAGTAGTAAGGCTCCATCGGCACAACCGAGCGCAGCTTAAGCGGGTCCGCAAGCTTGACCTTAAGCAGCCGCTCCAAGGTGCGGAAGGACTTGGTGCCGATCCAGGGCAGAATAAAGCAGGAATCGCCGCCGGCTGGAATCACGATTTGCGACAGCAAGCCGCTCTCCTTCGCAAGCCTTCTTGCACGTTCCAGGCGGTTGACCGCTCGCGGTGCAAGATAAGGATAGATCGTGGAGTCAGCCAGCACGTCGCGCATCTTCTGCATGACACGCGTATGCACGTCGCCGCCCGCACCAAGCCACAGCGTATCGGCTTTGCCGCGAGAAGACTTTACGTATACAGCTTTATGCTTGGTATCGATCTCGACCACCTTCCACAGCTTGCCCGCTAATGAGAAGCAGTAATCAGGCGGCGGAACCGTTGTAATCGAGCCAATCTCCTCTGTCCCGTTATAAACGACATGCTCCTCGTCGTCCTTGAACACGGCAAGGAAACGGTAATGCCCGGTAATCTTCTCGCCTGTTAAACCGACGATAAGGGTTCCTTCATCCGTGCGCTGAATATGATCCGTATGAATCATATAGTTCAGCAGCATTTTATACTCATCCGGCGTTACGTTCTTAAAGGGAGGCAGCGTAAGCACCGCTCGCGCAAGCTCAAGCGGCGTTTGCTCCCCCATCGCATGCAGAATGCTCATCGTCTGATGGTACAAGAGGCCAACAGGCTTCTTGCGAAGCTTGAGCGGTTCCACCCAGCGTTCCTTCACGTACAGCTCGATAATCGCGATCGCGCGAAGCAGGACCCACGGCATGCGCGCAGGAAGCTGCGCCTCCTCATCCTCTTCCTCGGAGATGGCAAACATCATCTCTGAGGCCGCATCGCCTCTTCTCCCCGAGCGGCCAAGCCGCTGCACGAAGCTTGAAGAGCTGTAGGGAGCACCAAGCTGCAGCACCCGCTCCAGTTCCCCAAGGTCGATGCCAAGCTCCAAGGTGACGGTAGCGCAGGCTACCGCAGCGCCGCTGCCAGAGCGAAGCGCGGCCTCGGTCTCCTCTCGGAGCATGGCCGAGATGCTGCCATGATGGACATGGAACACATCCGGATCATGGCGCTTCGCCGCCGTTCTGCGGAGCTCCAAGGTGGTGAGCTCCGCATCTGTGCGGCTGTTCGTAAAGATGAGCGCCTTCTTGCGGTTCGTGTGGTCGTACACATAGTCCATATATGCGCGCTTTGCATTTGCAAGCTCCTCGGCCTGCTCTTCGTCACGGGCATCCGGCATCGTGAAATGCTCGATGCTAAGACGGAGCTTGCGCCCGCCTTGAGGCGCAACCACTTCGACCACGTGGGGCGAGCCTGCGCCAAGCCAGCTGGACGCCGTCTCGTAGTCGCTCAGCGTTGCGGACAGGCCGATGCGTCTTGGCTCGCAGCGAGCCATGCGCTCGATGCGCGTCAGCAGGCTGAGCACCTGACTGCCGCGGTCCGCTCCCATGAAGGCATGAACCTCATCCACGATCACATAACGCAGATCCTGGAAGAGGGCTGGAATGGCATTGGGCTTGTTCATAAGCAAGCCCTCTAGCGATTCCGGCGTAATCTGTAAGACGCCGGACGGCTTCTGCATCAGCTTCGTCTTCTCGGATTGCGGCACATCGCCATGCCAGTGCCATACCGGAATGCCGCCCTCCTTAAGCAGATCCTTCAGGCGTTCGAATTGGTCGTTGATCAGCGCCTTCAGTGGTCCGATATAGAGAATGCCAACCGAACGGGATGGATGGCGGTCGAGCTCCGTAAGCGCAGGGAAGAAGGCGGCCTCGGTCTTCCCTGAAGCGGTGCCCGAAGCGATCAGCAGATGGTGCTTCGTATCGAACAGCACCCGGCATGCCTCTACTTGCGCTTCTCTCAGCGCCGTCCATCTTCTTTTATATATAAACTCCTGAATAAAAGGGGCCAGTCGATAGAAAGGATGGCTGCTCATAGCTCAAACTCCGCCAAAAAATCATCGACATCATCACGATCTGGTTGTTCAGCTTCTCGCGTCTTTATCGCAGGTGCCGAGCTCGTCCCTCTTGTGCCTGGATTCATCTCCATACTCTCGATGCCTGCACGAGCAGTACCGCTCCTGCTATCGCTTCCTTGATCTTTCGGTCGATGGGAAGGCTCTTGATCATCCCTATTCGCAATTGACCAAAGATCGTCGTCCTCATCCAGCCTTGGCGTGAGCGGATGACTAGCCAGCAGCTGCTCGAATGTCGCCTCAGGGTGCTGGTGCAGCGTATGCAAGAGATCCATAAAGTCGCGGATGACCTCACGCGGAGTCAGCCATTCGTCTGCTCCGAGCATGCCAACTGCATTCTGCATGAAAGCAACCATCTGATCGTCAGTGAGAACAGCCTCATAGCCTTCATGCCGCGCATGGATATCCCGAAGGCGCTGAAGCAGAATCAGGATCTCCTCGTGGGAGAGCATATCCAGCTTTAAGATTGGGCCTGTATAATTGCGGAAGCCGTCTACTGCATATCGGCCCTGTACAAGCCTTGAGCGCAGCGCCTCATAGCTGAATAAGCCCCGGCGCTCATCCTCGACAAACTGCGGCGTACCGCCCATATAGATGCCAAGATGCTCTGCCTTGCCCTGCATCGTGTCGTTGAACATGGTCAGCAGCTTCTCATAGTTGCTTGTACGCGAGACACGGTTCGTGATTTTATATAAATTCACGCCTTCATCAATAAACAGCAGAAGCCCTTGATAACCGATCATGGCTACAAACTCCGCCCACAGCTTCATATAGTCGTACCAATTGTCATCGTCGATGATGACGCCAACCTGAAGGGCCTGCTTCGCCTCGGTCTTTGTTGCATACTCGCCTCTCAGCCAGCGCAGCGCTGCCTGCTTCCCTTCCTCGTCGCCAAGCTTGTACCCTCGCCAATACGAGGACAGCACGCGCGCGAAGTCAAAGCCGTGCACCATGTTCTGCATCGTATTCGTTACCGAGACGATACGCCGCTCCACCTCAAGCTCCAGCTGCGGATCTTGAAGCTGAAGCCCAAGCTCTGTCATGGCGCCCTGCTGCAGCGCTGCAATCCAGCGCTGCAGAATCGTCTCAAGCGCCCCGCCATCCGGCTTCGTTCTCATCGAGAGATGCGTCATCAGCTCGCGATACGTCGCAAGCCCCTGACCTTTTGTGCCAACAAGCCGCCGCTCGGGAGAGAGATCCGCGTCTGCGACAACAAAGCCGCGGTCCATCGCATAGTTGCGAATCATTTGCAGCAGGAAGCTCTTCCCGCTTCCATAGCGTCCGGTTATGATGCGAAAGGCCGCTCCGCCTTCGCCAATATTGTCAAGATCCTTCAGAATCGCCTCAACTTCCGGCTTGCGCCCAACCGCGATGTGCTCCAATCCAATACGCGGAACGACCCCGGCCGTTAGGGAATTGATAAGCGCTGTCGTCATCCTTCTTGGTATATTCGGTCTAGTCTGATCACTCACGAGAGGTGACCTCCTCTTTCTCTAACGATTTCCATGCTCCTATTTTAACACGAGAACGCCAGTACGCATTCTTTCTTTTCTTCCAATGAAATATAATCTTCATAGAGGAGAAAGTCGCTGCACTTCGGCTCAAGCCTTGCTATAAATGGTTTGCGCTAATATTTCAGATGACTTATACTCGGGATATATTTGACTAAGCGAGGGCATTCCAATGGCTGTAACTATAATTGACGTAGCTGCAAAAGCAGGGGTATCCCCTTCTACGGTATCTCGTGTCATCTCGAATGATTCACGAATCAGCCAGAAGACGAGCCGCAAGGTGCGCAAGGTGATGGAAGAGCTTGGTTATCACCCTAATATGCTTGCGAAGAGCCTTGTCACCAAGACAACCAACAATATCGGTATCGTCCTTCCTCGTCCAGCAGACGAGCTATTCCAAAATCAATTTTTCTCTGAGATCATTCGCGGCATCGTGACCAAGGCGGCCGCTAATCACTATGACGTGCTGCTGACAACAGGCACCAGTCAGATCGGCGAGGAGCAGGCGGTTGAGCGGCTTGTAAGAGGGCGCAACGTTGATGGCATTATTCTGCTTACCTCGAAGAAGGATGATCAATCCATCTCTTTTTTGCGAGATAAAAAGTTTCCCTTCGTGCTCGTAGGACGAAGCGAGCAGTATGCAGACATCATTTCCGTCGATAACGACAATGTGGCCGCCTCCTATGACGTCACCCGAAGATTAATACAGGAAGGGCATCGGAAGATTGCCTTTGTCAGCGGACCGTTCGAATTGACCGTGTCGAAGGATCGCTTGGATGGTTATCGAAAGGCATTGCTTGAAGCAGGCATTCCCGTGCACAAGGAATATATGTTTGAAGGCGGCTTCACGCTGGAATCCACTGAAGAAATGACCCAATCCATTCTAGAGCTTGAGGACCGCCCAACAGCTATTGTCGCCATCGACGATCTTATTGCCTTCGGCATCATTCGCTCTTTATGGAATCATGGCCTTCACGTTCCGGAAGAATGCAGCGTCGCCGGCTTTAATAATACGCTGCTCTCTGAAATGTGCTTGCCGCCTATAGCAAGTGTTGATATCGGCATTTATCAGATGGGCATCTCAGCGGCACAGGCCCTTATCCAGCGCATCAAGGGCGACGGCTTTGAGCAGGCGCGCATCATTATTCCGCATCAGCTCATCTGGCGCCAATCGGTTAGCACCATACATACCGCATGAAGAATATGAGAGTTAGAGGATTAGCCGCCATCTTAGGCAAACCACAAGAAGAAGCAGAATTGGCGGTGCTTCTGCACAAAAGTTTAAACGCACTAATTATGTGAATCTATGCATGCATAAAAAGCAAAGCAGCGAAGGAATACGGCGATCAATGCCGTTATGCTCCTTCGCTGCTTTCTTTATAAGTGAATTCGATAATTGAAGAACAAGTGCCGTGTTATGCTAGTGTGACCTTGAATTCATGTCCTGCTTTATTCTCTTGAAGCTTCACCCACAGCTCGCAGCGTGCTTCATCATACGTCCAGCCTGTCGCAGCCTGCGTCCATGCATCAAGCTCCATGCGATCTCCAAGCCCTGATACGGAAGTCGGTGCCGCTGTTAAGCGGATAAAGCGGAATTGAAGATGGTCTCGCTTCGTCTCATAGCCATACTCCGAATACTTCGCTGTTACATGCAGTGTTTGCTCTGTTTCTGTCACTTGAATGCTCATCTTGTTCCACTGGCCTTCTTCGTAGGCGAACGTTAATCCGTCGTCCTCATACCAATGAAGCTCGGAAAAGCCGCTTTGGCCTTGCAGGTAAACGGACGCGATGACATGATCTGCAGAGATCTCCTGCTCCGCATATTGACGAACAGGTCCCTCCAGCAATACAGCGCCTGCACGCACATAGATCGGAAGCTTCTCCAGTGGCGCGTGCACATGGATATGCTGCTGGCCTGCGAAGCGTTCGCCGCTCCAGTAATCAATCCACTCGCCTTCAGGCAAGTAAACGGATCTCCACTCCGTATTTGGACGGTAAATGGGAGCTACGATAACCGAATCCCCAACCATGAATTGGTCGCATAGGTTATATACCTGCGGATCATTTGGATACTCCAGCACCAATGGGCGCATAAGCGGAAGACCGGTCTTGGAGGCCTCATAGAACCAGTGATACAGATATGGCATCCATTGATATCTCAAGGAGATATACTGCTGGCAAATGCGCTCAATCTCCTCGCCAAACGACCAAGGCTCCTGACGCAGCGTATCAATGGCGCTGTGGTTGCGAACATAGGGGAAGAATACGCCCATCTGCGTCCAGCGAGCAAGCAGCTCACCGCTTGTGTGATGCGCGAAGCCCCCGATATCCGGACCAGAGAACGGCACGCCCGACAAGCCAAGGTTCATGACCATCGGCATCGCCATGGACATATGCTCCCAGAAGCTTCTGTTGTCGCCTGTCCATACCGCTGCGTAGCGCTGAATGCCGCTGTAGCCTGCACGGGTAAGGACAAATGGACGCTTGCCCTCAAGCAAGGCCTTTAATCCTTCATAGCTTGCTTGCGACATGCACATGCCGTACACATTGTGCAGCTCGCCATGGGTCTTGCGATCACCTTCGTTGCCATGCATCACATGAACGTCCATCGTTTTCGTTTCATTAAAGATGGCCGGCTCGTTCATATCGTTCCAAATGCCATCAATCCCTAGATCGGTATAGAAGCGCTGCTTCTCCTTCCACCAGTCGCGTACTCGCGATTCCGTGAAGTCAGGGAAAGCACTCTCGCCAGGCCATACAGGACCTGTATATATCTCGCCTTCTGCCGTCTTGCAGTAGAAGTCGCCTTCCACGCCCTCCATATACACAGCATACATCGGGTCCTTCTTCACGCCAGGGTCCACGATCGGTACGACATGGAAGCCAAGCCCGCGAAGCTCCTCCATCATGCGCTCAGGATTCGGGAAGCGGCTCTCGTCAAAAGTAAACACTCTGTAGCCATTCATATAGTGAATGTCCAGATGGATAACATCGCAAGGAATCTCCTTGTCGCGGAACGTATGCGCAAGCTCCAATACTTCCTTTTCGTCCATATAGCTGTACCTTGACTGATGATAGCCAAGCGCCCACTTCGGCGGAAGTGGCATGCGCCCTGTAAGATCGCCATAGCGGACGAGAACCTCTTTCATTGTCGGTCCTTCGATCCAATACAGATCGAACTCTCCCGTCCACGTTTGGAGCATCGCGTGATCGGCATACGTCCTCATGTCGAATACCGTTTTACCCGGATTATCCAAGAACAAGCCGTAGCTTGCACCTTGATTCAATACAGTCAAGAATGGAATCGATTGATATAGAGCTTCCATCTCCGGGACATGCGGCGCGTAGACGTCGGAATTCCACATCGTATAGCGCTCTCCGCGTTTGTCGAGGAATCCTGTTTTTTCACCTAGGCCATAGATGTGGTCATCATGAGTCAGAGATACAAATGCCGTATAATCGCCCACCGCTTCACGGTTGCGCTGCATGCTGACAATATCTACTGCTGGCATCCCCTCTCCCTTCAATTGAATGGCACCCGTTTGCCGATTGACCGTAATCTTGGATTGGTTAAAAGTGATCGAGACTTCCTCATCCGTAGCCGACCAAGCTAGCGGCGCAGCTTTGCGTGCGGAAGATTCGACAATCGCTTGCGTCGTCTTCCAATTCGGCTTATGTCCACGGAAGGTCTTGATGCGGATTACGCCAGCATCTACCGACATAATCGCGAGATTAAAATACGTACCAGTCAGGAGCAACCCCTGATCTTGTTCTTTAACGCAAGTGATCGCTCCAATCGCTACGCCAGTATGGTTTTGTACATGTTGGCTCGCATGTTCTGGATGTATAGCTGCACTTGTATCTTGCATCGTTACCCCTCCTGCTCTCTATATCCAAACGATATCTTTGTTTGATTTATATCTTTATATCTGATCATTTCACGATCTCTATTTCGGTTGGCTGCGTAATAGCGCGGCCGGAATAATTCTTAACCTTTGCTTGCGCCCGCAGTTAATCCTTCTACCAGGAAGCGCTGCAGGAACAAGTACAAGAGCGCAATTGGGATCGCGATCAGCACCGCGCCAGCAGCGAACATCGTAAAGTTCGTCGATGCGTTGTTCACCATATCCCACAGTCCGATGGCAAGCGTCCACTTCTCCTTCGTACGAAGCACAAGGCGGGCAAAGATAAAGTCGCCCCAAGCGCCAGCAAAGGTCATAAGCCCGATATACGTAATCATCGGCTTCGACAGCGGCAGCATGATTCGAACGAATACCGTCCAGTGCGTCGCGCCGTCAATTCGCGCTGACTCCTCCAAGCTTTTTGGAATCGTATCAAAGAACCCTTTCACTACAAATGCACCAAGCGGCGCCCCTGCGGAATACACCAGGATTAACGCAAGATGCGTATCCAAGAGGTTCAACTGCATAAGAAGGATGTAGATGGCAATCATGCTCATGAACCCAGGGAACATACCTAGCACGAGCATCCCTGACATGAGATTCTTCCGTCCGTAGAAACGGAAGCGGGATAGCGCGTAAGCCGTCATGACAACAAGAATGACGCCAAAGATCATGTTGAACGTCGCGATCTTCAAGGTATTCAGATACCAACGGCCATATTGATACTGCTCGGAAGTAAAGAGGCTAATATAATGTTCAATTGTCGGATTTGTCGGAATAAGCGTTTCACTATAAATTGATGTACCTGGACGAATGGATGACATCAAGATCCAGAACGTCGGATAGAACACGCTAAGCGCGATTAGGATCAGCAGCAAATAACTCAAGATGAGACGCACGCGTGAATGTTTCTTTGTACCTACACTCATTGGATCATATCCTCCTCTCGGAACGAACGGGTACGGCGATAGCTCCAGATGGACAAGGAAGCTACGATAATAAAGATGATGATGCCGATGGCTGCAGCAATATTGAACTTGTTATTGTCGAGCGTTAATTTGTACAGCCAAGTCACGAGCAAGTCGGTGCTGCCCGCGTACTGATATTCACCATTCGGCGGATTGCCGTTTGTCATCAAGAAGATAACGTTAAAGTTGTTGATGTTTCCTGCAAATTGCCCGATTAGGATCGGCGCTGTTGAATACAGGATCATCGGCATTGTAATGGCTTTGAATTTGTGCCAAGCGGTTGCGCCGTCCACATCTGCGGCCTCATACATATCTCTTGGAATCGTCGTCAGAATCCCGATAACAAGAACCATCGTAACCGGAATACCTACCCACATATTTACGAGCAGCACGGTTACCTTCGCCCAGAATGGGTCGGACAGCCATGGCAGCTTGCCTAAGCCAAAGTAGCTCAAATATTGGTTGATCGGTCCAAATTCACCGTTAAACATGTTGCGCATAATCAAGAACGACAGCATTTGCGGAATGGCATACGGGATAATGAAGATCGTCCGCCACATCGTCTTGAACTTGATTCCTGCTTGTTGAACCAAGAGTGCGACGAGAATCCCGCCGAAATAGCAGGTTACCGTTGCAAGAATAGCCCAAATGATCGTCCACGTAAGGACGCCATAGAACGTGCCGCTCCATGTGCCAAGCTGCAATAAGTCAACGAAGTTCTGGAAACCTACCCAGTCTACCAGCTTCGCAGGCGGAATATGATCAGGAGCCGAGTAATTCGTGAAGGCTAGCAGGATCATGAAAATAATCGGCATTATCGTAAAGAACAACACTGCTGCAGTTGGCAATGCCAGGAACAGATAAGCAAATTTATGCTCTTGAACATATACTAAGCTTTGCAGGAAGTTGTTCGGTTTGTCACCTTTAGCACGCGCGCGTCCTACCGCGAGGGCATCCTTAACAATGAGTACGTATACCCATATAAAGACGAACAGGACAAGCAGCGTAATAAGACCTTTTATAATCAAATGAATCGAATGGTCCCCAGGAACCATCTTGTACAGCTTTCCTACCTTCATCATCTGTGAAGGCGTCTCACCAAGGGTATACAAGCCCCAAATCGCACGAGGCAAATTATTGATCAGATAGAACAGCCCTACTGCTTCAAACACCATAAACAGAATGCCTTTTAGGTATTGACGGTTAAATAGTTGACCTAAACCCCAGAATACGCCTGACAGCACGGCGGCTATCGCCCCGCTATTGCCACTCGCAGGTTGCGGCGCCTCTTGCGTGCGCTGCGACGCTTCACCATTCATGGAAGCCTGTTGTCGAGTGCTCATAACGTCCTCTCCTTCCTCCTTGCAAGGGTCCCACCCATAAGCCCGTTAGGCACGGGTACGCTCTCGAAAGAAACGGCCCGGACGAGCGATCCATACTCGCCCGGGTCCTGATCAGTATGACTATTTTATTTGTTTGCGTCTTTAATCTGATTAACCGCGTTGTCGAGCGCTTCTTTAGGATCCTTGCCTTTGTTCAGCACATCTGCAAGGCCTGCAGCCATCGGGCTCCATACGCTGCCCATCTCAGGAATAGCTGGCATTGGATAGGAGTTCTTGAATTGCTCCAGCACCGCTACTGTAAACGGATCGCTTGCTACTTTGGAGTCAGCCGCTGCTTCCTTGTTAGCCGGGACAACGCCTGTCATCTCGTAGTTCATCAACTGAGCTTCCTTCGTGGAAGCAAACTCAGCAAACAGCTTCGCTGCATTCGGATACTTCGTATAGGAGTTCACATACCAGGACTTCACGCCAGAGAACGTCTTGGACGGCTGTCCTTCAATGCTTGGGATCGGTGCTGCGCCAAGGTTGATGCCAGATGCCTTCAGGTCCGGGATCGCCCAAGGACCATCAATGTTCAATGCGAGCTTGCCGCTTGTAAAGAGAGCCTTCTTCACATCGCCTGTTGCGTCAGCAGTTGCCAAAGGTAGCACCTGCTTCGCAAATTGCTGGAGGAATGTCGCTCCTTTGATTGCGCCTTCATTATTCAGGCCGATATCTGTTTTATCGCTGCCTTCATTACCGAATACATAACCGCCAGTTGTTGCTAGGAACATGTAGTCATAATAGAAGTTGCCCATTTCCCACATGTACGTATATTTTTTGTTCTTCACATCGTTCATCGTCTTGGATAATTCGATGACCTCTTCCATCGTCTTAGGGGCTTCTGGAACCAGGTCTTTGTTGTAGAACATAATCAATGTTTCTACAGAGCGTGGGTAGCCGTACAACACACCTTCATAGGAAGAAGCATTCACTGCAAGTTCAGAGTTCTCCGCACGCGTCTTCTCTTCATGGAAATCATTTGGAAGCACGAGTCCAGCCGTTACCGCTTTGCCCAAGTTATCATGAGGGAAGACGACGATATCTGCTGCGATGCCTGCAGGACCGTCATTGATCAATTTGTTGACTTGGTCAGGTGCCGCTACCTCTTCATATTTAACGGGCACGTTATACTTTGCTGTAAATTCCTTTGCAATCGCTTCTACAAACGGACGCGCTTCTTTGCTTTCCCATATAATCAGGCTTGCTCCATCCTCAGGAACCAGTTCATCCGAACCTGTTGTGCCCGTATCTGTTGTTGTCTCGCTTGTTGTTCCTGTCTCCGTCGGTGCTGATGTGCTTTTTCCTCCGCATGCTGCTAGCGTGAATACCATCATAATCGACAAAAGTAGACCTACCCATTTCTTCATGTGCATATAGCCCCTTTCAGTTCTGCTTGATGTTGATGATGCTTAGAATCTCTTTTTTTCTGATAAAACAGTACTTCTTGCAGAGTAAAACCGGAATTTAGCGTAATTTTCGCTCATTTTGTGCAAACCTTTGCATAAAGTATTAAAAAAATATACCCTTGATATGAACGGCATTGTAAGCGGTTACGCCTAAAACGAATTATACACAGTGCCCTATTCTTTGTAAACCGTTTGCATAAAACTTTTTTTTATTCTATACTTTGACTCATCATTTGGAACTAGTAAGCGAGGTTATCATCATGGCAGTAACCATCATACACGTAGCCGAAAAGGCTGGCGTTTCCCCTTCTACGGTATCGCGCGTCATTTCGAATGATTCGCGGATCAGCCAGAAGACAAGCCGAAAAGTAAAAAAGGTAATGGAGGAGCTTGGTTACCACCCGAATACGCTGGCGAAGAGCTTAGTCACGAAGACGACAAATAATATTGGCATCGTTCTTCCCCGCCCCGCTGACGAATTGTTTCAAAACCAATTTTTCTCGGAGATCATCCGCGGCATTGTCACCAAAGCTGCGGCAAGCAGCTATGACGTGCTGATGACCACAGGCACGAACGCCCAAGAAGAAGTAAGAGCAGTAGAGCGGCTTGTGCGAGGCCGCAATGTTGATGGCATTATTCTGCTATCTTCTCATAAAGATGACGACAACATCTCTTTTCTTCGGAAAAAGAAGTTTCCCTTTGTGCTGGTTGGACGAAGTGAGGACTACACGGACATTACCTCTGTCGATAACGACAATGTTGCTGCCGCACAGTCCATCACCGAGCATCTGATCAAGCTTGGTCATCGCAAGATCGGACTTGTCAGCGGACCTATGGAACTGACTGTCTCGAAAGACCGCCTGGAGGGCTATCGTAAGGCATTGCTTGAAGCTAGCCTCCCGCTCGATTCCAGCTATATCTTTGAGGGCGCTTTCACTCCTGAATCCGCTGCCCATATAACGGAGCAGATTATAGCCTTATCCGAGCGGCCTACGGCCATTGTTGCCATCGATGATGTGCTTGCCTTCGGTATTATCCGCTCGCTATGGAACAACGGCTTACATGTTCCTGAGGATTGCAGCGTCGTCGGCTTTAACAACACCACCCTCTCGGAGATGTGCCTGCCGCAGATCTCAAGCGTGGATATCGGGACATATCAGATGGGCCAGTCCACCGTTCAAGCACTCATTCAGCGCATCAAGGGCGACGGATTTGACCAGGCGCGAATCATTATTCCGCACCAGCTCATTTGGAGAGACTCTGTAAGACCGCCCGAACATTAGCAAGGTTAGAAAATTCGCAAAATCGCACACCAGCTATAGGTTGATCATAGTACCCGTAAAGGAGCGCGATTCATGTGTCCACAACCAAACGCTATATTCTCCTGCTAGGCATCTTAATTCTCGCCTTCACCCTGATGCTGTTCACAGCAGGGTGTCAATCTTCTTCCGAAGTCAAGAAAGCAGCCAACACAGCCGTACAACAGGAAACACCTGTGAGT
The DNA here is from genome assembly GCF_015558675.1 of Paenibacillus sp. 1001270B_150601_E10. GTDB lineage: Bacteria > Bacillota > Bacilli > Paenibacillales > Paenibacillaceae > Paenibacillus_B. The sequence continues at coordinate 88,357 of NZ_JADMOL010000007.1, forward strand.
ACCGCTGATAAAGCCGCTGCCAGCTCACTTAAGCTAACAGATGCTCTGACACCAATGGGAAAGAGCAGCGGCGTCTACTACGAAATCTTTGTTCGCTCTTTCTATGATACGAATGGGGATGGGATTGGGGATTTGAACGGGGTGACCGCAAAGCTTGATTATTTGCAGGAGCTTGGCGTCAAACACCTGTGGCTGATGCCGATTAATCCCTCCCCTTCCTATCACGGCTATGATGTTACAGACTATTATGGCATTCATCCCGACTACGGTTCGATGGAGGACTTTAAGAACCTCCTTGATGAAGCGCATAAGCGCGGCATAAAGGTCGTGATGGATCTCGTCGTCAACCATACAAGCCGTGAGCATCCTTGGTTCAAGGAATCCTCAAGCGGCAAAAACAGCCCGAAGCGGGAATGGTACATGTGGGCCGAGGACTTAGGCCTTGATCCTTCAACAAGAGGCGCCTGGGGACAGCAGGCTTGGCATTCGTTAGATGGAAGCCATTATCTCGGCATCTTCTGGGATGGAATGCCTGATCTTCATATGGATAACCCCGGTGTGCGAGCAGAGATCAAAAAGATCGCGCAGTTCTGGCTAAACCAAGGGGTGGACGGGTTTCGGCTCGATGCTGCCAAGCACGTCTATGAAGACTTCCAGAATACGAGTCAGGATCCTGAAGTCGTAACGAACAATCAAGCCTGGTGGCAGGAATTCCGCGCAGCTGTTGATGAGGTCAATTCCGAGGCATACCTTGTTGGCGAGGTATGGGATTCTCCAGCTGTCGTTGGACCCTTCCTGAACGATGCGCTGGATTCCGCGTTTAATTTTGATATGTCAAAGCGGCTAATATCGATGGTCAAGGATGAGAAGGATGCCGATATTGGCTCCATGATGAGCCGAATCTATTCGTTCTACAGCAAGCAGTCCAATGGACAATTTGTAGATGCTCCATTCCTGACCAACCATGACGAGAATCGAGTCATGAGCGAGCTCTCCGGGAATATCGAACATGCGAAGATGGCCGCCTCCGTGCTGCTCACGCTGCCTGGCAATCCTTTTATCTACTATGGTGAGGAAATTGGCATGGAGGGCATGAAGCCAGATGAACGCATTCGCGAGCCCATGATCTGGTCCACGGACAAGAACGCCCAAGGCATGACCAACTGGGAGCCTGCATCATCCAACGAGACGACCGTCGCAGTTGAAGCGCAGATGAAGGATCCAAATTCGCTTTGGAATCACTACAAGACCATGATTGCCTATCGCAACGTCGATCCCATTCTCCAAGATGGCGGCATTCAGTCGTATGTCTCAGGCGTTCCTGAAGTGGCAGGGTTTATTCGCGCAACCAAGGATGAAGCCCGGCTTGTGCTTCACAATTTGTCCGGGGTAAAGCAGCAGGTGAAGCTCACCGAGGATGCTGCCAATACCCTGAAAACAGTAAGCTTTGCCAGCGCCGAAGGCGCTGAGCTCGCCAATGCCACGCTCACCCTGCTTCCCTACAGCACCGTTGTGCTTGCACCTTAGTCTTTACGATCTCATTTTGACACTATCATCCTTATACAAACTATGATTGCTCAAAAAGGAGAGGACCCCCTTATGCTGCTAGAAGCCATCTATCATCGTCCCAAGCAGAATTGGGCTTATGCCTACGACTGTGAAACGATTCATTTGCGCATTCGCACCAAAAAGAATGATGTAAAGCAGGCAACCGTCTATTACGGCGACAAATTCGATTGCTGGCAGGGCTTGGAGAGAACGGAATCCGTGTCGATGGTGCGCTTATATCAGGATGAACTGTTCGATTATTGGCAGGCGGAGGCCATTCCTCCGTACCGACGATTGGCCTATGTCTTCAAGCTTGAAGACAGCACCGATACGATCTGGATGACCGAGCGCGGCTTTCAGAAGGAGGAGCCGACGCCGACGAAGAGCTGGTTCGAATACCCGTTCTTGAACCCGGTAGATATCTTCACGCCTCCTTCTTGGGTCAAAGACGCGGTGTTCTATCAAATCTTCCCGGAACGATTTGCAAATGGTGACAAGAGCAATGATCCGGATGGCGTGGAGCCTTGGGGTGGCGAGCCGACACCAGACAATTATTTCGGCGGAGACCTGCAGGGCGTAATCAATCATCTCGATTACTTGGAGCAGCTTGGCATTACCGCGATCTACTTTACGCCGATCTTTGAGGCGACGACCAATCATAAGTATGATACGAAAAACTATATGAAGGTCGATCCGCACTTTGGGACAAATGAGAAGCTGAAGGAATTGGTCAAGGCATGCCACAGCCGCGGCATTCGTGTTCTGCTGGATGCGGTGTTCAATCATGCCGGATATTCATTCCCGCCCTATGTGGATGTCTTGGAAAAGGGGGAGCAGTCCGTTTATAAAGAATGGTTCCATGTACGGGAGTTCCCGCTTCGTGTCGTGGACGGCATTCCAACGTTCGATACGTTTGCGTTTACTCCGATGATGCCCAAGCTGAATACCGAGAATCCCGAAGTAAAAGCATATTTGCTCGAGGTCGCCCGTTACTGGATTGAAGAGGTGGGCATCGATGGCTGGCGTCTCGATGTCGCGAATGAGGTGGATCATCAATTCTGGCGCGAGTTCAGACAAACGGTCAAGGCTTTCAATCCGGAAGCCTACATCCTAGGCGAGATGTTCCATGAAGGCATGATGTGGCTCCAAGGCGACCAATTCGATGCCGTTATGAACTATCCGTTCACCTATGCCATGCATGACTTTTTTGCCGAGAGAGCCGTAGATGGAGCACAGTTCGCGCAAGCCATTGAACATCAGCTGGCAAGCTATCCTCAGCAGGCCAATGAGGTCATGTTCAATCTGCTCGACAGCCATGACACGGCGCGTCTCCTGACGCTATGCGGCAACGATAAGCGCAGAATGAAGCTTGCCGCCCTGTTCCAGCTCACCTTCCTTGGAACACCGTGCATCTATTACGGGGACGAGGTCGGTCTAGATGGGGAGAATGATCCAGGCTGCCGCAAGTGCATGGAATGGGATACGGAAAGGCAGGATGCTAAGCTATTGGATTATTACCGAAGCCTTATTGCCCTTAGACATCAGCATGCTGCACTTCGCTCAGGAAGCTTCCGCTTCCTGTATGCAAAGGAACAAGACCAAGTCATCGTCTACGAGCGGGCGGATGAGCAAAGCCGCTTCCTTATCGTGCTGAACAATGGCGCACGTCGCCGCTCTGTTCGATTGCCAATGCCCGCAGGAGAATGGCACAATGTGCTTACTGGCGAACTGATTCAGGCTTCAAGCAGCAAAACGTCCGTAGCGATTGATGGAATGAGTGCCGTAATCCTTCGCCGATAAGTCGAAGCTGAATAGTCATGCTCAGAAAGCCGCACCTATACATTCTATATAGGGTCAAAAAGGAGCTGTCTGCTCATCCTTCGATGAGCGGCAGCTCCTTCATTATTTTCATCCAGATATGAACTTGATCGCTATTGATAGAGATTCGATACTTTGCCGTTTGTAAACGTGATGATCGATAGACTATACGTACCGTATCCCCATGACTCTACGACAATCCCGTTGCTTTGGGCCGAAGACTTATGATCTGGCGAACCCCAAGACATGAGAACCTGTTCCTTCGTCATGCCGAGTGCAACCTTGCGCTTTTTAATCAAATCCCAAGTCTTGTTGGACCAATTATAACGCGTATATGGATTGTAGTTTAAAAGCGTATCCCCTGCTGTCAGATGAGCCTCCACCGATGACGCTCCCATTTGAGAGGTCTTCAGCGTTGCTCCTTTTGCATTTTTAAACTGGATGATATACAGGACATCACCATACGGATCTGTCTTTGGAATAATGTCGGTTACCGTAATCTTCATGAAGCGCTCCCAGTTCTGGAAGTCATCCACCCAGTAGGTCTTGCCAATATATTTGCTCAAATTGCCTACTTGCTGCTTCTTAACCGCCTTCTCCGTATCCTGAGAAATCACGACCAGCTTGGCGCTGCCAAAGTTGACCGTTGCTGTCTTCAGCTTGTCATCCCAAGTTGTCTTGGCCCCGAGCATGTTTTTCAAAAGATCAGACGAGAAGACCATTTGGCCACCACGCTCTTGAACGACACCGCCCATCGTGATCTGCTTGCCATTGACGGTAGCGATCTTGCTGTCCTTCTTCATGGCAATCTTCTGCTGGCCCAGTTGAATCGTGAAGCCCTTTGTTTTAGCATCATATGCAACGCTGCCGCCGATCGTTTCGAAGACAGGCTTAACAGGCAGGTATACCAGACCCTTGATATTGCTTGCGTATTGCAGCTGCTTATTGGCGCTCGCAAAGATCTTCGCCTGCTCAGACACACCGTTCACCGTAACGGTGATGGTCGCTTCCCCAACAGCCTTCATCTTGAACTGATTGTTCGCCATCCGCTCGATTAGCTGCGGCTGGTCAATCGTGAGCTCCTCTTGAGTCGGTACCCGCTTCGCCTTATAGCCATTCGTGTATTCCTCTTCAACCTCAATAGTGAAGTGATCGCCAACCTTAGCTTGCGACTTCGAGACAATCAACTTTATATTGCTCAAGGCAGGTGCTTCAAGAGGCTGAATCCTACCGTCACTTCTATAATGAACCCAGGAACCGTCTTGACGCTGTGCAACAAAATTACTGATGCCCGAACCATTAACGATCTTCTTCACATTCGTCAGTCCGGTCAATTGCTTCATATCAAATTTACTGGATTGTTCTCCTCTCCAGACCGTTCCGTCAGACTTAACGAGCAACAATACCCGGCCGTTCTGCCACATTGCCTGCGCCACATCTGATGCAATCAGCTTCTGCTCGTTTGCCTTATAGCCAATGGAATAGTGTGTTGCCTGACCATTATCCTGAACAACAACCACACCAGTGTCCGCCACAGCGATCGAACGAACATTTGATACCTTCCCTAACACAGATACTTCTTTCCATGCGCTAGAGATCGCTTCTAGGTCACCATCTTTGGACAACACAGCAAAGGAACCATCCTGATAATCAAACATTTTAATATTTGAAACATCATCAAACTGTTCATTATCTTGCCATAACGTGCCGTCATTCTTTAGCCAGTATCCGTTGTTTCCTATTTGCGCCACGTTTTTCATGTACGGCAATTCTTTCATTGTTTTTAATTCATAGCTGTAGACTTTGCCGCTTGATGTGATCCCATAACTATTTTTTGCTGATCCTTGAATGTCAACAAACGAAGTGGAGACCTTCCAAGGTACTCTGCTGGATTCTCCCCAGAACGTCCCGTCATCTAACAAAAAATGATTCTCGTCAAGGACATTTACGATCTTAGGTTTCTCTGAAGCTGCCTTAGCGGAAGCCTCTGATGCTGCACCAAAGCCAGCAATCGTAAGGCTCATGAGAAGCATGGACAACACAAGCATAAATCGTTTCTTCATCTCTATCTCTCCCTAGATTGAACTCACCTGCACATTCAATAAATGTATCAAATCAGGGAATATTTAGATAGACATTGTTTTCCATAAATCTTTGTATTCTGTCAATATCCTAACATTTTGCGACAATCTGCCACATACTCCTCCAAGAGCATGTCGCTGTCTACCAACAAATCTCCGATGCACTCCATGGCAAGGCTATTCAGGTCGTCCACGAGCAGATCTGTCATTGACCCGTATCTCATCGCCAACGGAGCGAGTGCAGATACAGTCTCCCCTTGAACAAGCAGCTGCAAAGCTTCTTTATGCATAGGCTGCAACAAGCTCCGCAGTTCCTCCCATTCTGGTGAAAGCTTATCGCCCTCCTGCGGCTCTTCTATAGAGCCCGGCACGAAAGAAAAGAGGTCTATCGGCTCTTTTATATGCGTAACGTCAAGCTCTTTTACAGGCTGCTCCCCTTCAGCTTCTTGCGTTATAGGGCGACTTTCTTTAGCTGTATCAAAGAAACTTGCGCTGCCTTCCATTTCGTCCTCAGTACGGCTATCATCAAGCCGAAGTTCCAACTGCTCTGTCTCCACTGTCGTGCTTGGTATCGAAAAGGATAGCAGAGGCGCGGACTCCGTTAGACCTGTCTCCTCTTCTACTGTCAGCAGCTCTCGAACCTGATCCGAATCCTGCTGAAGCTGCTTCAGCTTCGCCGTATCGATCTCTACTACAATGCGATGCTTCTCCGCTTCCTGTGCCGCATACTCGCGTACGACAAACTTATGGACAAGCTTCGCGACATCCGGCTCCAGCTTGATATTACGCAGCCTGCCACGGAAGCCCATCTGTTCCCGAAGCTCATTTTCCACACAGCGGATCAGCTCTGTTACAAACTTGCGCAGCTTCGCGCAGCTCGTTACTTCCATAATGTCGATATCAGTAAGGTCCCCATACCGTGATTCATCGTAAACGGTGCTGCGAAACAGGAACTTCTTCCGGTTCCTTGTTACCGGTCGATACTTCTCCATAAGGCGTGTCCCATGCATTTTTGAGAAATAACCGTCAACCAAAGCTAGCGCTCTAGGTGCGTAGGCTTCGAGGGCGTCTTTGCCCTCCTGTTGATAGAACTTGCTCTTCGCGGCATCATAATCGGACAGCTTCAGCAGTGACCGCCATGACACCTGAATCGGATCCATCTGAAGGGCATTCATCAGCTCCATCTCCAGCAATAAGCCGCCGAGCCCGCGTGGCGTACGGTCTACAATATCCTGAAAGGGAACGTCTAGACGATGTACAACCTTAAAGTCCGTTACCCATTCCGGCAAATACACATTCAGCTTCGGGTATCGCTTCTGATAGGCCTCCCAGATCCGAAGCAGCAGCTGATATCCATCCATCGCTTGAACCCAACCGATCCCGTTAATCAGTTCATAGATATACAGAAAGATATACGACAGATCCGTATCCGGATATCGTCCCTCCCTGACCTCGCCACGCCAATAAAAGTACCAGCGAAGTTGAGAAGGGGCCATCGATTCGTAGGTGGGCCAATAGCTCTTAAACGGCACAAACGCCGCATCCCGCTCCACCCGATCTTCATGCTCTCGACCATAGGCTACAAAGCGCTGCTCTAAGCTGAGCTTTCGTGCTGGTGTTCGATCAACGTCGAACACCTCCTCCGAATCAAATAAATCATGCTTAATCACGAGATCGCGAGAACGCTGATTCATCGCGTCAGAAGAAGAATTCGCAGAGGATGCCGTCCCATCTTCTGCGTGAGTCTCACCGCCAGCTGACGAGGAGGACAATGCAGTCTCCTTGCGTAATGCATCACGCGCTGGAATCGGGATTCCAGGCTCTTCTCCCCCCATATCGAATTGTGCAAAATGAACATCCGATCGATCTCGCGTCATCGCCATAGCTCCTCACGTTCTACGCTTTTTTCGATAATTTCATTAAGTTCAGAAATTATTTTTGATCGGATATATGATTAAACTTTTCAGCATATACATTTTCTTAACTACATGTTAGATCATGTAATCTAAAATTTATATCTGTGAATTTCATTTTCATCTTTATCCAACCCGATAATTTCATTCAAGATCATTTTACTACCAGTTGTTACATCTAAAAAAGTATGATTACCATCTATTTTAAGAACATTTCTTATGTTCCCATTATAGATTATCTCGATCTTATTAATTTCACGATTATTTAAGTAACCATAATAAACGTGATAGTTACGATCTAAACCTGATTGCTGTCCAGTTGCATTTATAAATGTAAAAGGAACATCTAAATTAACTTGTGAAATATCAATAGCATTGAGGAGATATTTTTTTTGATACTCACTGTAAATATAACCAATGTATTTATTTCCAGAATATTCAAAAATAAATGTTGCTATTGTCATATCATCCACTAATGATACCCAATCAATCTTAACGTCACTTATCTGAATATTAGACTGAGATTCAATTGCTTTTCGGATTAATTCCTCTAATGTTTCAGCAGCAAGCTTTGATTTTTTAATTTCTGTTTTAGATTCAAAAATAAAAGGGTCATGATCATCCCCCTCATTATTTTTTTGATTTTCATATTTTAGATTTTCACACCCAAATATTCCAACAACCAAAATTGAAAGTACAAGTAAAATAGAGACTTTTTTCAATTAACTCGCTCCTTCATGCCGAAATATGGTATTCTAACTGATAACGATCTATTTTTCCAAGTACTAGTCACTATTCTTGAGTTCCTTTTCAAATATTCATCGATCTCGTATGGAGTCATGCTAGGATTGTTACATAATAATAGTGCTACAATAGATGTCACTATGGGAGCTGCGAAGGAAGTTCCGCTATAATTTATGATTTCTCCTGTATAGTTATCTAAAGATCGAATGTTTTCACCTGGTACGTAGATATCTACTTTATTATTAACAGTAGTAAAATCTGAAACCTCGTAATCTTTTGTAATTGAACCTACCGAGATAATTCCATCAATATCAAATGAAGCAGGATACAAATATTCTTCCCTTCCACTATTTCCTGAAGACGCAACAATTGTAATATCGTCAGAAATTGCTTCTTTGATCGCCGTTAATAATTTCTCATCATACTGTCTTGATGAAATCGAAATATTAATAATCTTCACACCGAAACTTGATAAAACCTCTATTCCTCTACAAAGCTCATCAACTGTAATTGTCTCGGAATTAATATTATATCCGTACAGTTTAATACCTGGAATTAATCCTGAATATTCACTATCATTAGTCTTCATAGCTCCAATAATTGAAGAAACTATTGTTCCATGGTTAGTACTATTAACATATTCATGATTATTTACTATATTCATATTTAAATTATTGGTGGTAATTCCTTGGTCAATCACTCCTATCTTGATATTTAGTAAATCATCAAATTTGATTGAAGGTTTCAAACCAGATACATTTAATATTTCTAAAACATCATGATTATATTGTTGATTAGATACTATCCAATACTCTATGTTTTGATGAGCTGGTGAGATAAGAATAATAATATAAACTATTATTATTGATTTATAAATAAAACAATCTTCAAAGGATAAAAAATATTCTTTGAAGATTGTTTTATTTATTCTTTTACTTAAAGTATCCAGCCATATGAATAGGAGTCTGCCCATCTCCGTCCACCTCATAAATAGCATATTCATGCCAATAAGAACCACCTGTAACCGAAAAACTTAAACTTGCATAATATAAAGTAATACTACCTGAAACACTAGATTCCATTCTATATAATACATCAGTGTAACCTTGCATGTATGTGCTAGCTGTTGCTGTCTCTCTCTGATGATTTGAAAGATATTCAGTATCTATCAAAACAAATCCTCCTCCAGAAGAAGCACCAGTATCGGAGATATATTTTCCAGTCCACTTACTCATATCTGTAGAGCCATTATTTAAGATTTGAAAAGTGTAAGTGTCATTTATTTTCCCATAATGAGTGGAACCTTTAAAGGACAGATCGGTTTTGGCAACATACGTTCCTGAACTGGAAACTCCAGCTTCTTGATTAACCAAGTCAATATTATCTCCCCATGGACCTGAGATAATTGTACCATTCGTCTCGTAATCTAATCTATCATCAACTTTAATGGTAGAAGTTTCAACTCTAGATGAGCTACCATCTGGATATTTAAATGTAACAACTCCACTTGTACCATCCATTTTTTTTAATTCTCTACTTATTTCATCTTTACTTGTTGTTAGCGCGAGATTTGTATGGAATAAACTCACAATAGCATCCTCATCTAAATTTAAAGCTCTTTCTCTCAATTCATCTTGGTGAGTTACAATATATTCTTTTGTTAATTCCCCTTTACTAATGTCAATTTTTTTACCTTTTAATGTAAGTTGATTGGCTAAAATATCCAACTTCGCATAGTATTCGGCTTCCTTTTCTGTAAGTCCATCATTAAGAAATTGAGAAATTAGCTCTGATTTAGTCTTACCGTGATGCCCTAAATCAAGATCATAATTAATTTTAAGATCACTTAAATCATATGCTTGATTTACAACATCATTACTTGATTCAGCAAAAACACTGTTACTAAATACCATAGACACAATCAAAAAGAGTAAAAAAATCTCAACATATTTCCTTGCCATTAATGATTCACCCACTTATATTATAGTATTTTTTAAAACAAATGGATTTATTTAACAAGAATAAATCATAATCCAATTATAAATTAATCTTTATATTAAGAAAACGCAATTCACCTTTCGGAAACACGCAACTATTTTTCGTATTATATAAATATACCGAAAAAAGTACGGACCCAGCTTTTTGTCTAAAGAGTCCGCACTACAATATTAACGCGATATTTAATAAAAAACTGAATCAGCTTAAATACAAGTAATCGTGCAATGATAATATTTTATAAATTGTATTATTCGCTGTAATATACAGAAGTTCTTAACTAAAGGGGTTCCCAATCTCGTACGAGCTGCTCGCCCATCTCGTAGCCAAGCTTATAATCCGCTTCTAAGATCTCCATATCCTTGGTGAGCCGTTCCGTTCGAAAGCCCTCTGGCGGATTCACCTCAATCACCTGCACGCCAGCAGGCGGGTTCCGCATGAAGGCAATCGCCTCCTGATACGTATGCGCGCGATTCTCCAAGGCACGCAGGAGCCGCGGGTAACGATGCAGTGACCAGCGCGTGATGAGGTTATTTTTACTTGAATGCATCATATACGATTCAGGTCTTGAGCGAAGCACCATGATCTTGGCAGCGCCTCGCCGATACGCCTCCAGCACCGGAATGGAATCTGTAATTCCGCCATCCACATACCTAACGCCATCTACCTCGACAAAGCTCCGATAGATGACTGGAATCGCACTGGAAGCCTTCAATAGCTGCTCCAGATTGTCTGCATGAGGCTCAAGGTACACCGACCGTCCCGACTCGACCTCCGTTACCCCGATAATGAATTGAGACGAACTCCGAAATAACGTATCGCGGTCAATTTGCAGTTCTCGGATCGTCGTCTCCCACAGCCAATCGAGATCCATGAGATGTCCGCCCCGAATGAACTTCTTCCAGCTGATAAAGTCTGGCCTCACTGAATAATCCGTAAACACTTTATAATTGCGCCTATACATATTGCCCAAATAAGCCGCAGTGTTGTTAGCGCCAGCTGACACACCGATGCATAGGTCGAAAGGGTTGAAGGACAGCTTCATAAAGGCGTCTAATACCCCTGTCGAGAATATGCCTCTCATGCCCCCGCCTTCCACAACTAAAGCCGTCTTGCCCGCAGTCACCGGGTTGGTAACGGAATGCTCAGTCATCTTTTCACCTGCCGTCTTTCATAATCCTTGCCTCTAACCTTTATTACACTATTGTAGAGTGATACAAGCAGATCTGACAACGGACGAAGGATGCATAGCCGAGACAAGGATCGGATAACCGGTGTAAATGGGATACGGCGCGAGAGGTGTCCCTTGTTTAAGAACGTCTACCCTCATCGTATAAGTCTAGCAATCTCTCATTTCACGGAATAAGGATGAGGGACTTATTTATTTTGAAAGATAAGGAAGGAATTGCTGAGCGATCTGCCCGGCGTCGTCACATACTTGCCTTTCACATACAGCCCGCTAGATGCCCCGCCGTCCAAGTTCATGGCCTGGTAAGCGCCCGCTTGCTTCATGATATGTGCGAGTTCAGGAATCGTTGCACTTGGAACTGTTACAAGAATCAACTTCTGATCCTTGGTGATGCCGACCGCACTGCGTGCTCCGCCATTGGAAAGAATCTTAGGATCCTTGAAGCCTTCCGTTACGGGATCAACTGCGACCTTTCCGTCTCTAACGAGTCTTGGACCTGCTTGCAGCGCACCTTCAACATCGCCAGCATCAAAGCGCTCCTGAAAATCCTTCCCGTCAATCACTTCTACATGATTCTGCTTCGTAAATACGAGAATGCTCCGCTTGTCGCCTGGACTCTTATATGCGATCTTGCCATTCTGCACAATATATCCGTATGGAACCTTCACATCTGAATCGGTATAAGCGTTGAAAAACGTCCCGTTCATGGCTGCAGCAGCACCATTCTGCTCCGCCATTGCCTTCAAGCTTGCTACAGACCCGACACGCTGATTCGCAACACCTACCCCAAGGCTGATCTTCGGATGAAGCAAATCGACTTCAACCAGATTAATCGAATAGCTTCTTTTCCCTGTCTTGATTGTGCGGCTCTTGGAGGAGATCGGATTCGCCGCAATTTGTCTCGCCGTCGATACGACTGGCAGCTGAAGGGGTCCCTTCTCTCCTTGGAACACTAAGGTTGAGCTGTTGGCATCCCACTTTAGTGCTAGATTCATAGCATCGGCTACGAATCGAATCGGGACATAGGTTACTCCTCCCTTTGAAAAGGGAACTGCATCTAGCGTATAGGGCTTGTCATTTATCTTCGCTTTCTTGCTTCCTACAGTAAGCTCCACCTTCGTATTCCCTTGCGTGACGAGAATGCTGGATTGGCCTGCATCCCAATGCACCTTATACTTCAGCTGCTCGCTGAGATAACGGATCGGGACATATGTCCTGCTCTCCTTCAAATCCATATAGCCATAACTCGGCGCAGCTTCTGCTGTATAAGCGCCGCCTGCCATCAGCATGCTTCCAAGCAGCATACTACTCAATCCTAATTTCAATGCCTTCCCGCGATTCATCGATCATTTCCCCCTTGTGATGTTTGCTTAGACCTATTTGACCTATCTTCCAAATGGTACTTTTGGTCTATTTCTCTATTCTATTATATGATCGGTTATTCATATGTATTTTGTAATATTTTCACAAAAAAAGAGCTTTCCCAGTCCAAAAGGCTTGGGCAGCTCTTCTATTGCTTGTTATGCTTATTTGTACGAAAACGAAAAAACCTTGTTGTAACTGCTTTTTGCTGCTTAGTTGAACATATACAGGATAACGGGCCGCTTTATCTCACTTGGGCGATGATAGAACGTACGCGCTCAGGCAGCTCCGCCATTTCTTCTTTGGACAAGCCCTGAACCTCAACAGGAGGTAGGATCGTCACCGTTACCTCAGCTGGCTTAATCCAATTGCCATTCGCCTCCATCAGCTTGTATGAGCCTTCTATGCGAACGGGCACAATCGGCGCCCCCGTCTTCGTCGCAATCCGAAATCCTCCGCTCTTGAACTCCCCGATCGGACCGCCCTTGCTGCGCGTCCCTTCAGGAAAGATGCATACCGAATATCCCTTTTTCACCAGATCCGCCGCGTCATTCAAGCTATTCATCGATTGACGGACATTTTTCCGATCCACAAAAATACAATGAATGTGCCTCATCCATGAGCGAATCAGCGGGAGTTTCTTCACTTCAATCTTGGACATCATTGCCTTTGGCTTCTCCAGATAGCCAAGCACAATCGGCACATCAAAATTCCCTTGGTGATTCGCCATATAGACGGCTGCACCCTCTGGCAAATGCTCTTCGCCCTTAATAGTCACCTTAGCGCCTGCCAATCGCAGAAGGGACCTAGCCCATTTCGTAACGTGCTCGGAGGCTAAAGCATCATGCTCCTCTATCTTTCCTTCTTGTTCTAATCGATCCACTTTTTTAAGGGAGGGAGTCATCATAAGCAAGTAAATCCAAAAGTAAATAAACCATATAATTGTACGGATAAATTTCATGTAAGGGCTTCCTTTCGTCGATATCGCTTCTATCATACCATAGGCTTGGATCAAAAAGAGAAGGCAATATGCTGGTAATACCTTGATATTCCAATAAAAGCAGTTGTTCTAAATCTCCTCCATAAGCACCTAAATGGTCTGCCAAATCTTGCAGCTGATTTGCCAGTAGGCTTATGATTTGAGATAATTTAGGGCATAACCAAGTACAGAAAATAGAGGTGCAATGACATGGAACAATCAAAGCAAGTCTTTGCCTTTATCGGCTCCTACGCCGAAGCAGATACACCAAGCGTTTACTCTTGTGCTTATGACGAACAAACAGGCTCCCTCAAGCTGCTTCATCAGGTGGATGGACTCAAAAATCCTACCTTTCTTGAAGTTCATGGAGAAAAAGCTAGACTCTATGCAATTACAGAGAGCGTAAATGAGGCAGGTCAAAAATGCGGTGCGGCAGCAGCCTTTGCCGTGAATCCTTCTACTGGCGAAATGAGCCTATTAAATAAGGAGATTACCCTGCCTGCGACTACCTGCCATATTGCTTTGGACCATACTTATACCAATGCGATTGTAGCAAGCTACCATGGCGGCATGGTTGGCGTATCTCCTATTCTTGAGGACGGCAAGCTTGGTCCGATCTCGGATATCAAGCAGCATGAGGGCAAGAGCATTCTGCCTGCACAGACTCAGCCAAGAGCCCATTCTGTATTCATCGATGCAAATAATCGCTATGCGGTTGCCTGCGACCTCGGAGCAGACAAGCTTATCATCTATAAGCTTAATATTGACAATCATCGATTGATTCCGCATAGCATCACAGAGGTTGCTCCTGGATCGGGCCCTCGCCACTTCGCGTTCCATCCAAGCAAGCCATACGGTTATGTCATTAACGAGCTTGGCTCTACCGTGATGGCATTCCACTATGACGCGGAGCACGGGACGCTCACTGAGCTTCAGTCGGTTTCCACCCTCCCTGAAAATTTCGCAGGAGAGAACGGTACAGCCGACATCCATCTTTCAAACGACGGCAAATTCCTGTACGGCTCCAACCGCGGACACGACAGCATTGTTGTCTATGCCATTGATGAAGCAACAGGCAAGCTGGAGGTGGTTGAATATACGTCTACGCTGGGAGGACATCCTCGTAATTTCGGATTGTCCCCAGACAATCGCTTTGTACTTGTTGCCAATCGCGACGGCAACAACATCGTCACCTTCGCTAGAGACGCGGCAACGGGCAAGCTGACAGCTACTGGCAGCGAGCTTAACGTATCGAAGCCGGTATGCATTAAGTTTTCAACATTGGGCTAAGGAACAGCAACGTGAGCCGAATGTGCCCTAATGAGAGCTGAACGGTAGTACACACGCAGCAGCTGGCATGCAGACTATGAGTCATCCTGACTTGCAGTCTGATATGCCAGCTTTCTTTTTCAAGCCATCACAAGCCTTTACTCCAATGTTCTTACTAGAGGACTATTCCTTAAACGTATTGAACGCACAGGAATGAATGCATCCCTCTTACAATGTATAGAGAAAAGACTTGCTATCCTGGCAGGCACCTTCCACAGAACGAAAGATCCCTGCTGGATAACAAGCCTTATGAAAGAATGGCGGGCAGTTGTTAGTGAACAGCGTGAATATGAAGTCTTGTTGTGCATATGAACAAAGCTTGTCGCTCCATTTACACGCTCTTCTCTTCCAAATCTACTTGTCCGTACCGGATGCGCCCTGGCTCTTTAGAATCTTCTCCATGCCAGCTGTTGCCTTTACCGTTCCATCCTTAAGCACCCACAGCGCCTCGACGCCATCCATCTTGTCAACAAAGGCTCGGCTCTCCTCGTAAGGTCTTAAGAACACGATCGTCGACAGGAAATCGGCAAGCCCGGAATCCTCTGTTACAACTGTAGCCGCACGATAATAATCACCTGGCATCAGCGTCTTCGGGTCAATCAAATGATGAATTCGCTTGCCATCCACCTCGTAATAGCGCTGATAGTCGCCGCTGCTGACCACAGAGGCTTCATGGATAAAGGCCGTATCGAGCAAATGATCCTGATCCGTCACCACGATTCGATCTGGGTTCTGGATGCCCACACCCCAGCGGTGGCGCACCCCGTCATAGGGATGGCCAATCGTGCGCACATTGCCTCCAGCACTAATAATGGCGGATTCTAGTCCTGCCTCCTTCATTTCGCGAGCAACGAGTTCCGTTGCATAGCCTTTTGCGACAGCGCCTACATTCAAGCTCATTTCAGGATCTTCAAGGAATACCGTGCTGTTCTCTGTATCCACGATCACCTTATCGATGTCCATATGCTGGGCCGCGGCCTGAAGCTTCTCCATCGGAGGCAGCTTCGCCTCGCTTGGATTCGCAATGGCTTCATTACGATATTCCTGCCAGATGTCGAGGACACTGCCCATGGCAATGTTCGTCTCCGGCCCCGCTTCCTTATACCACTTCTTCGAGAACTGAATGAGATCGATGATCTCCTGATCCACCTTCACAGGCTTTATGCCGGCTTGGTCATTGATCGTCTTCAGATTGTTCAATCCCTCGTAGTTATTGAAGATGTCGTACATGCGGTGAAGCTCAAGGAATCGATCATGAATCTGATTGAAATAACGCTTGAATTCTTCTTCGCTCTTGGTATACGCCATGACCTGCGTTACGGTATCAAAGCTGTCGAAGAATGTATCACTATATTTCTGATATTCGCTATAATCGGCTTGCTCCGCTGCACAGCCAACCAATTGAACCACCAACAGCAGGCCGAGTACGACGTGAATCCATTTTCGCATACATGCTCCTCATTCCCTGACAACCTAACTTTTCTTATAAACTGGCTGAATAAACTGACCCATGCATATTTGCTTATCTAGACAAAACTCCCCCATTCGGCATGGGGGAGTTCATGTACCATCATAGAATGTACAAGTTGTCTTGTCTTGATGCTATGAGAAATTCATTTCATCCGACGATTCATTATTTTGCATTTGTAAAAGCTTCTTCAATGCCTTCGATGAAGCCTTTAGCAGAGATCGTTGCAGAAGAAGTCAGGTCTGCTTCGTCTGGCACGCCTGGGTGTCCATCTTTGTCGACCGTCTTCATGCCTTTGATCTCATCAACAGTCTTGCCTGCCATCCAGTCAGCAAGTGCCTGAGCTTGCTCATTCCACTCTTTGCCGATAGAGGATGCCTTCTTCATGCCATACTCGTCGCCAAGTTCATTTTTCGTCTTGAACTCAGCATTTTTATCTGTAGTCAGCTTGCCGTCTTTATCGAAGTCCACTTTCGTTTGCGCTGTATCAATGATTGTACCTACAACTTTACCATCTTTGTCGAACGCACCGACAACGATTGTTGTATCAACTTGCGCGGAAGGTGTTTTATCGCCCTCCAAGCCTTTGGACTTGCTAGTAGAGATAGAATGGCCTACGCCAAGCTTTTGTCCGCCAGCGGCTTTTACGTCAACGGCGTTGTTGTATGCTTTTTCAATGCCTGCGATGTAGTCTTGAACCGTAATCGTTACGGAAGAAGTCAAGTCTGCTTCGTCTGGCACAGCTGGATGAGATTCATCGCGCTGTGTCGTTTTCATCGCTTTGATCTCGTCGACCGTTTTGCCCTTCATCCAATCTGCAAGTGCATTTGCTTGCTCATACCAGTCCTTGCCGATGGAAGAAGCCTTCTTCATGCCATACTCGTCTCCAAGCTCTTGCTTTGTCTTGAATTCGCCGTTAAGGTCAGTGGTCAGTTGAAGCGCTTTATCGAATTCGATTTTTGTTTGTGCGTTGTCAATATCAACGCTTACAACTTTACCGTCTTTGTCGAATGCAGCGGCAATGATAACCGTATCCACTTGGCCAACTGGTCCTTTGTCGCCCTCTGCATCCTTAGATTTGCCAATGCTCGTAATCGTTCCAAGACCGATCTTTGCGATCTCGCCAGCCGCAACTTCTGCTTGAGTGTCGTTAGACGTTGTGC
>NZ_JADMOL010000007.1:105976-124004 GCF_015558675.1 Paenibacillus sp. 1001270B_150601_E10
GTTGTGCTGCCGTTGTCTTGTTGCTCTGTTGCTGTATTATCTGTTGTTGCAGCATCTTTCGTGTCTTTCCCACCACAAGCAGCAAGCAAAGACATTGCTAATGTTGTAGCCAATAGAATAGACAGCATTTTTTTCATGTGTGAAGCCCCCTAAGCAATTGTGAAATAATTAACTTGTGCAAGTGAATACTATCACATTGTTTTTTAATTATCAATATTTTCGATCATTATTTTTGGGATTTTCGGCGTTGTTCTCCAATTCGTCAATTTTTTGATGTTTTTTGATATGGTTTATCTGTTAATATTAAAAATTTAATCTTCTAATCTTCTTTCTGTTTAAAAATAAATAAATAAAAAAGCGGCCTCTTCGACCGCTTCTCCATAAACCGATTCCCATCTTAAATTGCCTTATGCTATGTTCCAAATCGCTGGCGATAGCCGCATCGCTTGCACAGCTCCTCGACAGCCTGTCGATTCGAGAAGCCTTCATACAGACGATTCGCCCGCTCCCCGTCTACTATATCTGAGAATGAAGTCTGGTGCACATTTCCGAGATTGATGACCCCTTCTCCATCGAGACAGCACGGCACCACCGTGCCATCCACCAGAACCGCCGCGTGGCTGCGCAGTGCATGACAGAAACCACTTCCATCGTCGCAAGGCGCCTGCAGGCTTGGCCATGCAAATTCATAATCCTGGTTTAAAAAAATGCGCTCGGCAATGCGTACCCCACTACCCGGCGTAACCTTCTCCTCAATGCGATAATCAAGCCCAAATTCCTGTTCGAGAATCGATAACGTTTCACGATTCAGACGCTGATCAAGTTCTGTCGCATCCTCTCTTTGCAGGTTCCACAGCCTAAACGAGATCATGACGCCTTCATCAGCGGCTTGTCGGACAAAACGAATAATGTCCATCAAGTACTTCTCACGATTCTCTGAGCCTTCATGCCCATCAAAGCTGTGAAGGGAGAAATTCATCTGGCGAAGCGCCGGCTTGCCGAGCAGCTTATGGCTGTTCTTAACAATTAAAGTGCCGTTTGTCGTGATATTAACACGGAAGCCCTTCTCATTCGCTACATCCAACAGCTCGTGAATACGCGGATGCAAGAGGGGCTCGCCTTTGACATGCAAATAAATATGATTGGTATGCGGCTTAATCTGATCTAGTGTAAGCGCAAAGTCTTCTACTGAAATAAACTTTGCCTTGCGCTCCGTAGGCGGACAGAAGCTGCACGCAAGATTGCACACGCTCGTAATCTCAATATATACTTTCTTGAAAGTCTTCAACCTAACGTTCTCCATTCTATCAATATGTCCTCAGTCCATCTATTTAACGTCCATCAGCATGACTACTCTATTATAAAGGATAGCGTCCCTTCTGATATAGAGCATCTTGCTGCCGCTGCTGCTATAGATTGGATTGCTGGGACGAACGATGAACCTGCCCTGCTACAAGCTTGCCATTGTAGAATACAGCCTTCCGAGCTGAGCGTCTTGCGACTGCCTCTGCCGAGCAGCTTGCTTGAACAAGCATCATATCCGCACGATCGCCGACACGTGGCCACACTTGATGTCCTTCATCATCAAGAGGCATCTTCCCTCCTGTGGCATACTGAAGAGCACGCGACAGCTTGAACTCGCTGCTCCAGCCGAATCGCTCAGCAAGCCGGCTGCAGCGCTCCAATACATCCCCATTGCCAAACGGCTGCCACGTATCGAAAATGTTATCGCATCCAACTGCCACATCAACGCCGTACTGGTGAAGTTCAGGAACAGGAGGCATCGCTCTGCGAAGCGGAACACTTGTAATAATTGTGATCCCTGCTTCTTTAAGTACAGCCGACATCTCCTTCAGCGCTTCAGGCTCAAGATCGCCAAGGCTGAAGGCATGGCTGACAGCAACCTTGCCCTGCAAGCCTGCTTCCATCGTCAGCTCCGCAAGACGCTTGATCGTCCCGGCTCCAACCTCTCCTGCATCATGCAGATGAAGATCGATGCCTGCCTGGAACATGACTGCGATCTCGACCATCTCCTGCAGGGAGCGCTCCATATCCCCATCCACCGTCGCAGGATCGACACCGCCTACAAGATGAGCCCCTTGTCTCATCGCTTCTTTTACCAAAGCTTGAGAGCCGCTTCTCAGCAGGCCATGCTGTGGAAAGGCAACAATCTCATAAGACAGCTGCTCCCCATGATTGCGAAGCACCTGCTGAACCCCTTCCAAGTTGCGAAGCCCTGCCTCCGGGTATACATCCACATGCGTTCTCACATGTGTCGAACCGTAACCAATCAGTGTTCTGAGCAGGTTCTCTGCCCGATCCTCTACAGATAAAGGAAGGGCAGGCAGCACCCGCTTCTCCACCTCGCAGCGACCCGTAACGCCTTGAGCAGGAATGACCGCCTGCCATGGGGTTCCCATGAGCGTCTTGTCCAGGTGAACGTGCTTCTCTGTCAGCGAAGGCAGAAGCAGCGACTCCTCCGCATCCCACATCGGTTCCGTTGTATCAGGAAGGGCATCACCGATCACGATATCCGTAATCACGCCCTGTTCAATATGTAAATGAGCAACAACTGTAGACGTTCCGATCACTTGTCCTGCTTCGAACTGAAATCCACTTTCCAATCGAACATGAGTTAACCAATAGGATGATTGCATATCGAAAACATCTCCTTCTCTTCATGTTGGTCATGCCTACTCTTTCATCATGGCACAATACTAGCGAATGTTCTACTTTAAATTTAAATCTTTTCAACGTTTGAGAATCTACTTCCCTTCACTCTCAATAGAGAAGCTATCGATAACCTTTCCCTATGAAGTTTTTCGCCAAAAACTGAACAATAATAGAATAATTATACTGGAATGTTCGTGATTTTATGTGTAAGATGAAACATATAACGAGATTGAAAGGTGGACAAGCATGATGAGTAAGCAACAAGTCTCTTATGAAAGACCACACCTTGCTGACTGCATTCCAGATATGGTTGCATTTGCACGCGGGGAGAAAAAAGCAACGCTCTACATTCGTAACGGTAAGCTGGTCAGCGTTACCTCGGGCGAGATTATCCCGAATACCTGTGTCGCTGTAGTAGGAACGCGCATCGCCTACGTCGGACCTCATGTCGAGAGCATGATCGCCCCATCCACTCGTGTGATCGATGCTGAGGGCAAATATATCGCGCCAGGGCTTCTCGATGGGCACTGCCATATCGAGAGCAGCCTCTTGTCTGTAACTTCCTTCGCGAATGCGGTGCTGCCGCTTGGCACGACTGGAGGATTCTTCGATCCGCATGAAATCTCCAATGTGCTTGGACTGCCAGGCCTTCGCATCATGCTGAATGAAGCGAGACGGACGCCAATGGCGGCTTATATGCAGGTTGCATCCTGTGTGCCTGCAACCAATCCTGAGTTTGAAACCTCGGGTGCCGAGTTTGGCCCTGAGGATGTAGCGGAGGCTTTGAGCTGGGGACCCGATATGATCGCGCTTGGCGAAGTCATGAACTTCCCAGGAGTCGTGTATGGCGATCCCAAAATGATTGGCGAGATCCAAGCGACGCTTCGCGCTGGCCGCGTCGTCGATGGTCACTATACATGGCCAGTGAATGATCCGAGACTGTCCGCCTATGCCGCAGCAGGCGTATCCGGCTGTCATGAAAGCGTGAAGCCTGAGGATGTAGTCGAGCGCGTGCGTCTTGGCATCTATGCGAAGATGCGTCGTGGATCGGCATGGCATGATGTTGAGGCTACGATCAAGGCTCATACGGAAATGGGCATTGATTCCCGCCGCATGATTCTGGTCTCTGACGACCGAATCTGCGACTCCTTGATGGAAGAAGGCCATATGAACTTTATCGTTCGCCACGCGATTCAGCAGGGCGTAAAGCCGGTTACCGCCTTCCAAATGGCTACATTGAATACCGCAGAGCGCTTCGGTGTTGCTCGTGATGTCGGCTCGGTGACGCCTGGCACGATCGCAGATATTATTCTGCTCGACGGCAATCTGGCAGATGTGAATGTCGTGATGACGATCGCACGCGGCGATGTGGTTGCCGAGAATGGACGCATGGTTGTCGAGCTTCAGCCTTTCGATTATCCGGAATTCGCGGTGAACTCCGTGAAGCTGAATCGAGAGCTGATCGCTACAGACTTTGAGATTGAGGCTCCGGTTGCAAGCGGAAACGTGAAAGTTCGCGTTGCTGAAGTGCGCGAGAACCATGTGGAGACAGAGGAAGTATTCACGGAGGTGCCGGTTGAAGCAGGCAAGCTCAGCATCACGCCTGAGACCACGCTTTGTAAAATGGCGATCTTCGAGCGCCATGGCCGCAATGGCAACAAGGCCTTTGGTCTTGTAGGCAACGTCGGCTTCCATCGCCCAGCAGCGCTTGCGATGACCGTTGCTCACGACAGCCACAATCTGCTCGTCATCGGCAACGACGATGCCTTGATGGCAGAAGCAGCCAATGCGGTCATCCGCATGCAGGGCGGCATCGCGATTGCATCCAACAGCGAGCTGACGGAGCTTCCGCTTCGGCTTGCGGGCCTCATGTCGACGGCTCCATACGAGACGGTAGTCGAGCAATCCGAAGCGATCAGCCGTGCGCTTGTTGATGCTGGCTGCACGATGAACTATGCGTTCATGACGCTGTCCTTATTGGCGTTGGTCGTTATTCCAACACTTCACATTTCCGATACAGGCTTGATCCGCATCACTGATGCAGGGTTCGAGAAAGTATCGCTGTTTGTGGAATAAAGGCACTATCGTTTCCATCTACGATAAAGCAAATAGAACAAACTCATGAGCACGCTTCATACACATAGCCGTTGGGAACACGGCTATGTGTATACATCAGTACTTCAGCCTCGATCCTTCATGCCTTCTATTAGAAATATAGGGTCGAGGCGAGCCATTCATTTAACATAGCGCTCTTCTATAAGCAGAAGGCTCCCCTTCGTCATGTGTCCATGTACGAGGAGGAGCCTTCATTTTATCCATATGAATATCTAGCGAGTTCTTTGCATCATAAACGGCAGCGAACACAATGATCGATGAACGTCACCTATAGCTGCTTAAGATACAGTCCTCAGTTCACATTCGGATTACACCATGATCTTGCAGATCTCGTTCGTAAACTCCACCGGATCTTGGATTGGCAGACCTTCAATCAAGAGGGCTTGGTTATACAGCAGGCTCGTATACAGGTCAAGCTTCACCTTATCCTGCTCCATCGCCTGTTCAAGCGCCTTGAACACTTCGTGGTTCACGTTGATCTCAAGCACCTTGTCAGCTTGAATGTCCTGATTGTTCGGCATCGCCTTCAGAATCTTCTCCATCTCGATAGAAAGCTCGCCTTCGGAAGACAAACAGACTGGATGGCTCTTCAAGCGCTTCGATGCTTTAACCGCCTTGACCTTGCCTTGAAGACGCTCTTGCATGTAGTCGAACAACGCCTTATGGCTCTCCGCTTCCTTCTCGTTCTGCTCCTTGTCCTCTTCTGTGTCGAGGCCAAGATCTCCGCTCGATACAGACTTGAATTCCTTATCCTTGTACTTCATCAGCATCTTGATCGCAAATTCATCAACATCATCTGTGAAGTAGAGAATTTCGTAGCCTTTATCCGCAACCATTTCGGTTTGTGGCAGCTTTTCAATGCGTTCGATGGAGTCGCCGACAGCGTAGTAGATGAATTTTTGATCCTCAGGCATGCGGGATACGTATTCATCCAGGCTAACCAGCTTCTTCTCCTTCGATGTCGTAAATAGGATCAGGTCCTGCAAATCCTCTTTGTGCATGCCGTAGTCGTTGTAAACGCCGAACTTCAGCTGTCTGCCAAATGCCTGATAGAACTTCTCGTAGTTCTCTCGCTCGTCCTTCAGCATGCCCTGCAAGGCACTCTTGATCTTGTTTTTGATATTCTTCGCAATCAAGCTCAACTGACGGTCATGCTGGAGCATTTCGCGGGAGATGTTCAAGGATAAGTCCTCGGAGTCCACCATCCCTTTCACGAAGCTGAAGTAGTCAGGCAGCAAGTCGCTGCATTTATTCATAATCAGAACGCCGTTGGAATAGAGCTCAAGCCCTTTCTCGTATTCCTTCGTATAGTAATCGAATGGCGTATGCTCTGGAATAAACAGAATCGCGCGATACACGACAGCACCGTCTGCGCTGATATGAATATGCTTCAGCGGCTTGTCGAAGCCATAGCGCTTCTCGTTGTAGAAGTTCGCATAGTCTTCATCGGTCAGCTCGCTTTTATTTTTGCGCCAGATCGGGATCATGCTGTTCACAGTCTCTTCTTCTGTATGAGACTCCAGCTCATCGCTTCCCTCTTCCTTCGGACGCTGCACGGTCACATCCATCTTGATCGGATAGCGAATAAAGTCAGAGTACTTCTTAATGATCGCCTTCAGGCGATATTGCTCCAAATATTCGTCGTATTGATCTTCTTCCGTGTTCGCTTTGATCTTCAGGATAATATCGGTTCCGACCGTATCTTTCGCTGCAGGCTCGATCGTATAGCCGTCCGTTCCTTCGGACTCCCACTTGTAAGCCTCGTCGCTGCCGTAGGCTTTACTGATGACCGTTACGGAATCTGCCACCATAAAAGCAGAGTAGAAGCCTACCCCGAATTGACCGATAATCGTATGGTCTTCCTTCATCTCGTTCTCCTGCTTGAATGCAAGGGAGCCGCTCTTCGCGATTACGCCGAGATGGCTTTCAAGATCTTCCTTCGTCATCCCGATCCCTGTATCAGAGATCGTCAATGTACGGTTGTCCTTGTCGACAGCGATCTTAATGAAGTAGTTCTCCTTATGGAATTCCTGATGCTCATCAGCGAGCACCTTGTAATACAGCTTGTCGATCGCATCACTTGCATTTGAGATCAGCTCTCTTAAAAAGATCTCGCGCTGCGTGTAGATCGAGTTAATCATCATCTCAAGTAATCGCTTGGATTCAGCCTGAAACTGCTTCTTAGCCATGCCTGGTTCCCCTTTCTCATCCACCATCAGAATGAGCTGCTGCATAACGCAAGGTTACACGGCAGCCGGTGCACTTGTCTTGTTTGTAATCATTTAGCACTCTATCAACAAGAGTGCTAACACTACTTTTTATATAACACACCTAATCTTGGCATGTCAACTTTCTCCACGATATGACGCATAATATTCAGAATCTTCTATTAAAAGATGAGCAGCAGATTGTCTTCAATGCCACCGCATGGAGGAAAGATTCTCTCGATTACGCTTGGAGTTATGTTAATGCCTCCCACTTGGCCCACATCTCCTGAGGATTAAGCTCATAAATATCCTTTTCACGGAACATGAACTGGTGCATAATAAATTCCCTTCTTATCGTTGCGAAATCCTCATGATACTGCTTAATAAAGGCATTAAGCTCCTTCTCCGCATATTTCTGTCCATACGTAAGCTGTGATACGATATGCTCCAGCACGATCAGCTTCTTCTTTAGCTGAGCCGGAATGCTTTTGAGCTTCCCATCGGCTGTAAAGAAATTATGGATCACCGAATTCTTAAACTTCTTGTTCTCATCTGACATCTCTTCATTCCCTCCTTCTTCGCGTCCGTGGCGATAGACTAGATTCAGCGCTGCTTGCGCATTGCTCTTAAGAAAATAATCATTTAACGAAAAATACACGGTATTCTTATCCCTGCGCTCGCAAATCAAACTCGCCTCGCGAAGCTTTGCCGCATGATGAGTCACCGTCGCAGGCGTCACTCCAAGCTTCTCAGCCAGCGCCTGCCCATGCAATTCTCCTCCTGCAAGCAGGATTAACAGTCTGATCCGAGTGGGGTCAGCCAGCGCCTTATGGTACAGCACCACCTTTTCCAGCTGCATTTTATACACCTCTCCAAATAAATTTAATGATTATCTAATTAGATGTTTGTTAAAATAGATAATACACGATATCTCCTTAATTGTAAATCTTATCCTGCAACCATTTTACAAAATAGGCGTCTATACAACAGTAG
The DNA here is from genome assembly GCF_015558675.1 of Paenibacillus sp. 1001270B_150601_E10. GTDB lineage: Bacteria > Bacillota > Bacilli > Paenibacillales > Paenibacillaceae > Paenibacillus_B. The sequence goes on from NZ_JADMOL010000007.1 coordinate 113,965, forward strand.
GTAAATTTTAGTTTTAAAGGAGACGATTACATGAAGAAAGGTATGGCTGTACTAATGGCTGCTATAATGGCCTTTGGTATTGGTACCAGTGCTTTTGCCGAGCAGGCTGCGCCTGAAGTCCATACAGCATCAACGACTCAGGATGTCGCGAAGATGTATCGAGTTCCGCATGAGCTTACAGTTAACTTAAAGAGCGGACAGGCTAAGCTTGATGGTCAATCCAAGTCCTTGGATAAGCCAATTCTTAAGGAAGGACGTGTCTATGTCCCGCTTCGCACCTTGAGAGCTACAGGAGCTGCAAAGTCCGTTACCTGGATTCCTGCTTCGAAGCAAGTCAAAATGGTCATGAACAGTGAAATCAACCCTCCCTTTCAAGAGCTCGTCTTTCAAGTAGGCTCTGATAAGGTTTATTCTGTGGATGGCGTCGCGATCCAAGATATAAAGATCCCTCAGCCATTCATTTCCCGCGGGGTTACATATGTACCTATCCGTGCGCTAACTTATCTTGGCATTTCGCCAGAAACGGTAAATCAGCAGGTCTCGCTGAAGTGGAGCAACAAAGTCATTGAACGGCTCCAACCGAAGTGGGAGACCGATAAAGAAAGCACAACCTTCACTGTGCTTTATGAAAAGGATCTATATACGCCACAGATTCTAACTCCTCTGTCTGGCGGTGCGTGGGGCGGAGGCAATGACGGTGCCAAGGTAATAGAAAAGAACATTTCCCTTGACGGTCGGACCTATAATCGAATCCAATTCACCCTTAATCTTCGACCTGGGCCGAACCCCTTGAAGCTTACAGCGATCTCCGTTGGAGATAAAAATCTAACGGTATTTAGGAAGGTGGCAGATGAAAGTTCTACACCTGTCCAAATCTTAGAAGAGGGGAAAAACTATATTGCCTTTGACAAGCCTACCACAGGCTATGTCCGTATCCCTAAGGGAAGTACGATTGAAACAAACGGTCGAATTCTTGCTAAGAACGATAAGTTTGACCAGCTCACATTCTCCATTCAGAAGTATAACGAAAATGCAGCAAATTCCTTTGACATTTTCCATGAAATCAATTCAGTGAAGGTGCCAATTAAAGATCAATCCTTTAAAGGGTCGTTAAAGCTTCAAGACAAGGGCTACTATTTGATTACCGTGTACAGCCCTGCTTATATCCCTGCTCTTGAGTATGGTCCTACCAGCACCGGCTGGGCAGAATTCATTGTTGAAGTGTATTAAAAGCGATATGAAATCAAGATTCCATTATGATTGACAAAGGGTAACTGGTTACTTATTATTAAATAGTAACTAGTTACCCTTTTTTTTGTTGCACGCGGAGGTGTCGTAGATTGAATGATCCCGAGAAGCAAGCCTATATCTTTGGGGGTATCCTTGCTTTAGCCAATCGCTTACAGGTTCTTGGCGATAAGTTGGATGAGAATGTAACGTTAAAACAGTGGCTGTTGATTGCCATGATCTTAAAGTCGGAACACCCTTCTCCGACAATTAGTGAAGTAGCGGAGATGGTCGGATACTCCCGACAAAATGTAAAGAAGATGGCGCTCATACTTGAAAAGCGAGGCTTTGTTTCCCTGATAAAGGATGCGCATGACGCAAGAATATTTCGAATGCATCTCACACCCAAATGCGCAGCCTATTTTCAAACAAGAGAAGAAAAAGAAGCACAATTTATGGTTGCTCTATTCGATGGCTTTAACGAGGAAAGTACAGACGCCTTATGCAAAGGAATAATGAAGCTAGCAGATAACATCATCACCATGGAGTCACTACAACATGAAAACGAGAAGGAGTAAGCTTACTTTGTGGACTATACTTGGCATTATTGTCGTTATTGTCTTGGGCGTTGTCATCTTTTTTCAATCTCCGTATTCTAAAACCCGACACGAATTTGATCAGGCTGTTACAGATCAGATTGATCATCTGTCCATCTCACAAGAAGTATTCACGACAGAGGATATGGAAGGCCTGCCTGCCCCTGTTCGCCATTACTTTACTTACAGCGGATACTTAGGAAAGCCCAAGATGTCTTATATGAAAGCTGCATTTAAAGATGTTGACTTTATCATGTCACCAGATAAACCCGCCATCTCCATTGACTACACACAGTTCAACTTTGCACATGAGCCTATAAGACTCGCCTTCATCGATACAACGCTGTATGGTATTCCTTTTCAAGGCTTGGACTCTTACGTTCATGGTAAAGGAAGCATGTTAGGTGTGCTGGCAAAAGGATTTACACTATTTCATCAAACGGGTGAGGAAATGAATAAGGCTGCTCTTGTAACGTTTCTATCCGAATCGTTAATGATCCCAAGCGCTGCCTTGCAGCCTTATATCGTATGGGAGTCTATCGATGATACCCATGCAAAAGCAACGATATCTTATGATGGATGTTCCGCCAGTGGCGTATTTGCCTTTGATGCCGACGGCAAGCTACTCACCTTCACAACAGAGGATCGATTCCTTATCTCTCCCGATGGCACGTATCAGCAGGTTACTTGGTTCGTTAGATTCGACGAATATGAGCTAACAAATGGCATCAAGCAGCCCACCCATCTTCAGGCCATTTGGAAATTCAGCGATAAAGACCTGATCTATTTTGACAGCCATGAGGTAAGCTTCGACTATGATCAGCCGTTATAAATCTCCATCCAAGATAGCAGGAATGCCTCTATTTCTATAAGACTTCTATTTATAAAAAAACAAAAAAGGCTGCATACGACTTACCTCATATGCAGCCTTGGGTTCAACATGTTCTATATGTTATGTAACGAAAAAGACCACGATATCCAGGCTAACTATCTTGGCATCTGCAGGATTAAAGCAGTCTGCGTATAACCTCAATTCCTTGCTCTGTCTGATTCTCAAAGCCTCCCGGCTTCGGTTCATCGACGACAAAGTCAAAGCCAGCCCAGCGATACATGCGAATCGCTTTATGGCTCCATGTCTGTGTAGGGATGTACATCGTTACATCTCCTTCAATATTAACCATATGCTGTACGCCATGCGCGACCAGTGCTTTGCCGATTCCTAATCCCTGTGCTTCAGGCTTAACCGCTACCCAGTGCATAAACGGATATCTTCGCTCCCCCGTATAGTTCCACCATGCCGTAAAGGTCGCAACCTTGCTGCCTGTTTCATCTTGCACAAATAACATGCGGCGCTTAAGCTCTTCCATATAAGGAACAAAACGCTCCTTTACATATGCCAATGCCTGCTGCTCATGATCAAACTCCAGCACAGCAGTCTCAATGCTTGCCCATGCTTCCTCGTCGCCAGGTTCATATCGTACGATCGTATAGCCTTCCGGCAGCGCTGCATAAGGAATATCCGTTCTTGGCTCACGCTTTAGCAGAATACGATAATAAGGTATGCTTTTGTCTAACATGAAGTCACCTCCTAGTTCTAAAAGACGAAGCTACTCGCCCTGTATCGAAATCACTCTTTGCTTCGAGTCCCATGTGACGTTCAGCCCCAGCTCTTTAAGCAGCTGATAGGGAATCGTAGTGGCACCTACATATGCCATCGGTGCTTCTGGCAGAGTGACTGCTCCGTGATCGGTCTTAGCAGCGTCATTTCCGACAAGGAAAGATACCTGCTTATCCTTATACCTCAGCATGTGAACAGGCTCAGGTGCATTTATTCCAGGCGGTATATAGCTTGCACCAAGAACCTCGGCCAGCTTGCGGACAGGCAGTTGAACACTTTTCGCGGTGACCATTGGCGAGAAGCCGAGCAGCTGAAGCTGTCCATTTATGACGACATCCACATCTGCCATAGCTTGAATAGGGGCATACACCATGCCTTCCGGCGTTGTTTGAGGAGCACCGATCTCCATAAATTTATCGGCTCCCATGCCCCAGATCTTGCCCGCTTCATCTATGAAAAGATTATGGTAGCCGCCTGCTCCAATCGCGGTGATCTTCGGCAAGCCGTTCACCTTGCCCTGCTTGCCTGTTGCAGTCTTGCCGTAGGTATGCACTTCGCCAGACGTCGTCAGAAGCAGCGTATAAGAAGCCTCTGCTCGAACCTCCTTCAAGGTCAGCTTAGGCTGGAACTTGACTATCTTCCCTTTTTCATTGGGCGCCCAAGCCTTTCCCTGCTTATCAAGTGCGATATAACTCCCCGTTTGATTCGACGCAGAGATTTGACGTATATTGGACAGTCCTTGAACCTTAGTCGGGCTCTTCTTGTTCTTGTCGTTTCTCTCCCAGTACCAGACTGTACCGTCCTTCTTTACCGCTAAGATCCCGGAGGAATGAGGCTCGATTTGGACGACTTGATTTAATCCCTTAGCTTCCGTTAAGTCAGCCTTCTTTCCAGGCCTGTTCCATGACCATACGGTACCATTTTGTTTCAACACATAACCGTAGGAGCCATATGCGCCGTCCCCTACGGCCATTACCGCATCGGTAATCCCTTCGATTTTCTCGGGAAGCAAAGAATGAATCTTACCATCATCAGGCTGCAAAGTTTCCCCCCTGCCCCATTGCCACACTGTACCGTCTGCTTGGACAGCAAGATTCTGAGCCTTCCATCCCCCATTGATTGAGATCGACTTTACATCGGATAATCCGCTTAAACGGACAGGGCCATTCGTATAGGTATAGGTCACGGTTTCCTGTAAACCGAGCTCTCCGAGCATATTCCTGCCCCACACCCAGACAGATCCATCACTGCGAAGCCCTGCGGAATAGTAATCCCCCGCCTCTACGGCTACGAATCGAGGCGCGTCCTTCGTTACGCCGATAGATGGATTGGTGTTCCCACTTGCATGTGCTTGAGTATTCGCAATCATCTTGTGAGAATCGTCTGCACGCGTGATGTTAGTTTGACCCGAATAGCCTGCCCCAGCATCATCAGCATGCACATACAAAGGCAGCACCAGAGACGTGGTTGCCAGCGCTGCTATAAAACATATGGTCATTTTCACATAATGGGAGCGTCTAGTTTGTCGTTCATGAAGTCTATGATGATTGCTGCCTTGGTTGTCCTTGCTTACAAGGACAGAATAAGTCTTCATCGACTTTCACCCTTTCTTTTCATAAAAAAGCGCCCAGCGTACTCGTCATACCCTCCGCGCTATCACCAGCAAACTTCCGTCGTCCTAACATCTAGACGCTTTTGCTGCTTATAGGTTTCACTCTATTTATTCCTTTCGATGAAAATGATCCATATAACAGAAAAAGACCACCCATGGTGGTCTAATATGTATCGCGTTCTTGACGTAGCCTTAACGTTATGATAAAGTGAGCAGGACGCTCATTTTTATGATTTTGAACACAAGTATGGCATTATTTTTGTTTCCTTAATTTTATTGTACTTGTGATTCTGATAATTGTCAATGATTTTTTTAATCCAACCATGCAAAGGAGAGATCGTGATGAGCAACTGGGAGCTTGAGCTTCAGAACGAACAGGAACGCGTGGATACCGTCATCGAGAAAGTAGAGGCTGAACAGCAGAAGCTCGGAGATCAAGTCGGATCGGTAAGAACGGAAATTGTCTCGATCCGCAAGGACTTCTGGGATGATGTCACGGTAAACGTAGACAATGAGGATGAAGCCATAGAGACCGCTGCAAGCATGCGACAGCAGGCCGAGGTTCTCTCCGAGCGGGAGAGGACGCATCGTCAGGCTTACAATCAGCGTAAGCTGCTGATGAAGCTGAAGGAGAATCCTTACTTTGGCCGCATCGACTTTGTCGAGCAAGGCGATCAAACTGCCGAGCAGATCTATCTAGGGATTGGCTCCTTCTATGACAAGGAAAGCGAGCAATTCCTGATCTATGATTGGCGCGCGCCGATCTCAAGCCTGTATTATGACTACTCGATCGGGCAAGCTCAGTATCAGGCGCCAACCAGCAGCATCTCAGGAGAGCTAACGCTTAAGCGGCAATTTGTTATACGAAGCGGACATATTCGCAGCATGTTCGATACCGGCATTACCATTGGCGATGAGCTGCTTCAGCAGGTGCTTGGACGGAACGCCAGCGATCAGATGAAGAGCATCGTCGCAACGATTCAGCGGGAGCAGAATCTAATCATTCGAAATGAGAAGAGCAAGCTCTTGCTTGTACAAGGAACCGCAGGGAGCGGAAAAACGTCTGCCGCCCTGCAGCGTGTCGCTTTTTTGCTATACCAGAACCGGGAGACGCTGACTGCTGATCAGATCATTCTCTTCTCCCCTAACCAAATGTTCAACAGCTACGTGGCCAACGTACTGCCGGAGCTTGGCGAGGAGAACATGCAGCAAACGACCTTCCAGCAATATATCGAGCATATGATCGGCAAGAAATATAAAATCGAGAATCCATTTGATCAGTTAGAGTATCTGCTGACTGCTGAACAGGATGATGCATTCCGTACACGGATGGAGGGCATCATGTACAAATCCTCTCTTCGTTTCATGCAAACCATTGATCAATTTGTGGAACAGCTTAGACATGAGGGCATGATATTCCGCAGCTTGAAGTTCAAGGGTCGCGTCCTGATCGATGCCGAAGAGATCTCCAGCTATTTCTATAGCCTCAGTCCGAATCAGTCGATTCCGAATCGGCTGCAGGAAGTCACAAACTGGCTCATTCGAGAGCTGAAGAAGCTCGAGAAGCGTGAAATTCAAGAGGAATGGGTCGAGCAGGAGGTTCAATTCCTGGATAAAGAGGAATACGACAAGTTCTATAAAAAGCTGATGAGCAATAAGCGTTTCAATGAAGATACGTTCGACGACTATGAACGCGAGCAGAAGCTCTTGTCCCAGTATGTTGTTCGCCAGCATTTCAAGCCGCTGTTCCGACGGGTGAAATCCCTTGCCTATGTTCAAGTAGCCAGCATGTATAAGGAACTGCTCTCTTGGGCGGCGACACAAGTGGATGTGCCCCAGAACTGGCAGTCCATCTGCGAGCAAACGTTGGCGCGCATGGATGAGAAGCAAATGGCCTATGAGGATGCAACGCCGTACCTCTATTTTAAAGAGATGCTGGAGGGCTTTAAATCCAACAAGCTCGTGCGCTATGTCTTTATCGACGAGGCACAAGATTACTCGCCGTTCCAAATCGCTTTTATTAAGCAGTTGTTCCCACGTGCAAGATGGACCATGCTAGGGGACGGCAACCAAACCATCTTCCCTCACGAGGGCGGGCTTGCGGACATCTCGACGCTGTTCCCAGACGATACGCAAGAGACGATTCGCCTCTACAGAAGCTATCGTTCCACCCGTCCAATCGTTGAGTACACGAAGCAGCTGCTGCCGGATGGAGAAGCGATCGAGGCCTTTAACCGTGACGGCAGCAAGCCGCTCGTCGTATCGATGCAGAACGAAGAGAAGCTTACTGATGCCATCGTAGAACAGGTGAAGGCATTTGAGACAGATGGACATCAAACCATTGCGATTATTTGTAAAACGGTTCAGGAGGCACGAGCAGCAGCCGAGCGGATCGGGGATCGCCTTCCATTCCGCTTGGTTGAAAAGGAAAGCAGCTCATACAGCAAGGGGCTTGTCATTGTTCCTACCTACTTGGCGAAGGGGATTGAGTTCGATGCGGTTGTCATCTATAACGCCTCCGCCGAGCAATTCAACGATGAGAGCGAGCGCAATCTGTTCTACACAGCTTGCACACGTGCAATGCACGAGCTGACAATCTTTCATGCGGGTGAAGCAACAGTCTTTATGCAAGGCGTATCAGAGGATTTATATGAAGTGAACTCTCTGTAGGATAAAGTGCGTTCTATTGAGAATAATGGAAAAAGGTGCAGCTCTCCTATTTCGAGGAGCGTGCACCTTTTTCCATTCAGTGATCTACATTTGAAGACTGCAAGCTAATCCTCGCATCTAAGTGAGGTGCGACCTCCTGAACAAAAACGCGAGTTAACAGAATTGATCATTTCAATCCACGCACCTACATGAGGTGCGACTCTGGATTGTATTCAATCATAGCTGGAGTAATCATTTCAATCCACGCACCTACATGAGGTGCGACTAAGGCAGAAGCATTGCGTTTGTGGGCGGAGTTATTTCAATCCACGCACCTACATGAGGTGCGACTTGCGAATCGTTCGAAGGAAGAACCTAAAGAGGAATAATTTCAATCCACGCACCTACATGAGGTGCGACTATTTATTTAGAGTAGTCAAATCGTCGCGAAATATATTTCAATCCACGCACCTACATGAGGTGCGACTGAAGTCTATCATCTTTGTCATGAGTGTGCTCAACTATTTCAATCCACGCACCTACATGAGGTGCGACAAGCCTTGTTTAAGATGATGGGAAGCATCACGGATATTTCAATCCACGCACCTACATGAGGTGCGACATGAATGCTCCAGCGGCTACGACGTTCGTCATCGGATTTCAATCCACGCACCTACATGAGGTGCGACTCTTGAGGATGAATCGGGTATTGCTGCATTTATATTTCAATCCACGCACCTACATGAGGTGCGACGTGGACAAGTCGATAGACGTTTTCGGCTACCAGATATTTCAATCCACGCACCTACATGAGGTGCGACCTGAACAAGCTATTCAATACACTGGAGACGGAACATTTCAATCCACGCACCTACATGAGGTGCGACGACGGAGCAGGCAGGCTTGAACATCCGTAAAGTGTGATTTCAATCCACGCACCTACATGAGGTGCGACAAGGTAGGCAAACAACGGCTGGATACAGTCGAGATTTCAATCCACGCACCTACATGAGGTGCGACGAGATATAAGAGCCGATTGTAAGACATGTAGTTCATATTTCAATCCACGCACCTACATGAGGTGCGACTCTCGACTATATAGGCTGGACGCAAGACCTTGTTGACATTTCAATCCACGCACCTACATGAGGTGCGACTCCGATTTTTGACCAAAATTATGAAAAATCGGCTCTTATCACAATATATAAATTGATTTTTTACTTTATTTGGTTGAAATCAAACGTTATATATTACAATTATGTAACCAAATTAGATGAATTTGTAAAATAGTTGGTGCGAATGCCCCAGGGAAATCATGTACGCTCTACATTCGCACCAACTAAAAACAAGTCCTTACTGATAGCCGAACGACTCATGTTACGGTTCACTTTATGATCTCCGCGCGATATCGGAAAAATAGAACTTGTCGAGCCGCATTCTCGATTCGGTATATTCGAATTGCGTTCCGTCGTACAGGTACGTAAAGTTTTTGACAACGACTACATATTCCGTCCCGTTCAAATCCAGATACTTGCGGTCATCCTCGCTGCATGGCTGCACCTCGATGACACGGCGGGCATAGCTGATCTGCAAGTTCAGCGTATGCTCGATATACGCATAGATCGAGTTCTCGGCAATCTCTCTCGTTAGTCCCGGCACGAGATCGGATACGAATAGGTTCACATCCAAAATCACGTTCTCGCCATCAACCCGCCTAACACGCTTAATCAGATCAAGCTCTGTCTTCGCCTTAACCCCAAGCAGCTTTACCGTGTCTCGATCGGCTTTAAGTTTGCGGATTTCCTTGACTTCAGTCGTATATCCGCGCTTAAATCGCTCGTTTGCTTCCTTAAAGCTAACGATGCCGCCAAAGCTGAGCTCGATGTTTTTCTTTTGAATCACAAAGGCTCCCTTGCCATGTATCTTCTGGATATAGCCTCGCTCCTGCAGCAGATCGACAGCCTTGCGTACGGTCCCGCGACTCGCCTCATACATGCCCATGAGCTCGGTCTCAGAAGGGATCTTCGCCCCGTCCTTCCATTTTCCCTTTTCTATATGGTCAATGATCTCATCCATGATCTGTTCGTACTTGCTCATCATGCAATCCCTCGTCCCTACCACCATTCTCGATAGAACTATCGTATCACATCTGAGCATTATGATTCATCCTATCGCTCCAAATAATACACAATGGACTCGTACGGCCGGAGCGGAATTCGTGATGTCCACGATTCGCTCGCTCCCTCGCAATTATGAATCAAAATGCAGCTTCTCCAGCCCTTGAATCTCGCCTTCAGCTCCTCCGGCATGTCAAAGCTTGCTTCCGTTCCATAATAAT
>NZ_JADMOL010000007.1:124014-136977 GCF_015558675.1 Paenibacillus sp. 1001270B_150601_E10
GAACAAGCAGCGCTTCCTTATCCGTCGTTCGTGCATAGGCCCATACCTGCGGATCGGCCTGATCCACACGCTCATAACGGCCTTCCGTCATAACACCAAGCTCATGGCGAAGCTTAATGAGCTTCTGATAGTAATAAAACACCGAATCCTTACGGCCAAGCGCCTCTTTTACGTGAATGTGCTTGTAATTCGGAGCAGCCTCGATCCAAGGCTCTCCCTCCGTAAAGCCGGCATGGGCAGAATCATCCCACTGCATGAGCGTTCGTGAATTATCGCGTGATTTCTGCTTGATGGCATCCATCAGCTCATCATGCGTACGCCCTTCTTCACGGTACAAACGGTACATATTGAGCGTCTCGACATCTCGATACTGGTCCAGCTGGTCAAAATGAGGGTTCGTCATGCCAATCTCCTCACCCTGATAAATGTAAGGCGTCCCTTGCAGCATATGCAGCGACGTTGCCAGCATCTTCGCAGATCGCTCGCGATATTCGCCATCATCGCCAAAGCGGGACACGATGCGCGGCTGATCATGGTTGCACCAGAACAGTGCATTCCAGCCCCCTCCTGCATGCATGCCAACCTGCCAGTCTGACATGATTCTCTTCAGCTGTTCAAAATCAAAGTCTGCCTTGACCCACTTCTCGCCATTCGGATAATCCACCTTCAAGTGATGGAAGCTAAACGTCATCGACAGCTCCTGACGATCCCGATTCGAGTATTTCACACAGTGATCGATGGAGGTAGAGGACATCTCTCCTACCGTCAGCAGGTCAGTGCCCTGGAACACCTCGCGGCTCATCTCCTGAAGCATATCGTGAATGCGCGGTCCGTCTGTATAATATTTGCGGCCATCGCCATAGCTTCCGTCTTCCCGCAGCTCATCCGGGAAGCGTTGATCCTTAGAGATGAGGTTAATGACATCCAAGCGGAAGCCGCTGACTCCTTTTTCTACCCAATAGCGCATCATCTTATAAATCTCTTGGCGAAGCTCCTCGTTCTCCCAATTCAAGTCCGCCTGCGTCTTGTCAAAGAGATGCAAGTAGTACTGCCCCGAAGCTTCATCCTTCTCCCAGGCGGAGCCGCCGAATTTGGATTCCCAGTGATTCGGCTCGTCGCGCCATATATAATAGCCGCGATAAGGACTCTTTGGATCTTGGATTGCGGCTTGGAACCATTCGTGCTCGATTGAGCTGTGATTGACGACGATGTCGAGCATAATGCCAATGCCGCGAGCTGCCGCTTCAGCTACCAAATGCTCAAAGTCCTCCATCGTGCCATAGCTCTCATCAATGGCATAATAATCGCTCACATCATAGCCGTTATCATGCTGAGGCGACTTATAGATGGGTGTGATCCAGATATAATCCACCCCGAGCTGCTGCAAATAATCGAGCTTCATTGCAATGCCCTTCAAATCCCCCGTCGCACCGCTGCCGCTGTTTTTAAAGCTTTTCGGATAGATCTGATACACGACGGATCGTCTCCAATCCTTCTTTGCTGCTTGTTTCTCAGCAGCGGCTTTCTTCGATTGACTTGCAGGCTCCACATGATTTGGATCTTGATTTGTTTCTGTCTCTCTATTTAAAAACTCCAGTTGGTTGTGCATGCTTTCTTGCTTCATGGAAATCTCTCCTCTACGTGCTCCTGCCCAAATGTTGATCTCTTTGGCTTAGGCCTTGCTGTTCAAGCGCTTCGAGCGCGACATCAGTACGGTCAAGATAACTGGAACGACTACGGCAATCGCCATGCCGATGAAGAAGCTGATCATCGAATTCGGCATGATGGAGATAAAGGCTGGCAAACCGCCGATCCCAATAGCAGGCGCCAGTACGTGATTCAAAGTGATAAAGATCGCCGCTGTCGCAGATCCAATAAGCGCAGCGTAGAACGGAAATTTGTTCGCTAGGTTTACGCCGAACAAGGCTGGCTCTGTGATGCCAAAGTAAGCGGATACCGCAGATGTGGAAGCCATGCTCTTATCATTTTGCTTCTTCGCTACCCAGAACATCGCAAGTGCCGCACTGCCTTGTGCAATGTTGGATAGTGCGATCATCGGCCAGATAAACGTGCCGCCGTTCTGTGCAATCAACTGCAGGTCAATCGCAATAAACATGTGATGCATGCCTGTGATGACAAGCGGCGCATACAATGCACCGAACAATAGCGCACCGACAACTGGTGCGAAGTCAAAGACATATACGATGCCGTCAGCAAGCAAGTTACCGATATGACGGGTAACAGGACCAATCACGGCAAGCGCCAAGAATCCCGTCACGACGATGGATGTGATTGGAATAACCAGCAATTGAATCGCGCTTGGCACTCTCTTTTTCAACCAAAGCTCCACCTTGCTTAATACATAGGCCGCAACGAGAATAGGGAGGATTTGTCCCTGATAGCCCACTTTTTCAATCGAAAATACACCAAAAATATCAAAGTACGGAATCTTTGCGCCATCGATTCCTGCTGCTGCTTGACCATAGTTCCATGCGTTCAAAAGATCAGGATGAACAAGCAATAGTCCGAGTACGATACCGAGAATCTCACTACCGCCAAATCGCTTCGTTGCAGACCAGCCAACAAGTGCTGGCAAGAAGACAAAGGCGGTGTTCGCCATCATATTGATTAAATCCCACAAGCCCCCAAGATTCGGGTAGACCTCGAGCAAATTCTTGCCTTCGAAGAATAAATCTTTTGCGCCGATCAGGTTGTTAATTCCCATCAGAAGACCTGCCGTCACAATCGCTGGCAGGATCGGCATGAAGACGTCAGAGAAAATTTTGACGAGCTTCTGCATCGGATTCAGCTTCGTCGAGCCCGTTTCCTTCACATCCGCTATAGTAGCAGACTGCATCTTCGTCTGTCTGATCATCTCGGCGTAGACACGCTCTACATCAACGGGACCGATGACGATCTGGTACACACCAGCGTTCATGAATGCGCCTTTGACAAGCTCAACGCCCTGCAGCTTCTCCTGCTCAATCTTCGACTCATCCTTGATGGCAAGCCGCAAGCGGGTTACACAGTGCGCTGCCTGCTCGATGTTGTCCTTGCCGCCTATATACTCGATAATCTGTCGAGCCGTTTCTGAATAGTTTTTACTCATGGTTGTCATCTCCTTACTCCGAGTTTATACGATGAAAGCGATCGATTTAACTTTTAATAAAAGGGGTGGTACCGCTTACAAAAACAATATAACTTATATATATGAGTTTGTAAACACTTATGTATATAAGTTGTCAAAAATAGATTCGACTGTTCACTAGATCATTTTTGCTGCAGCGATCGTGCTTAATACCTTTGGTATGGCCTTTGACAGTCGAAAGTAACATTCCCGCCTCGCCTCCAGCATCATTAGGATCGCCATTTTATGAATTTCATGATCATGTTTGAATAAGTAGAAGCGGCAGCTAAATGGTTTAATTATCCATATGGATCTCTTGGTGTTAACATTAACCACATGAGCGGAGAGAGAAACACATGGTATACCATTTTTCAGAAACCAGAAAAGGCTCGATCGGCAATATCCTTGTATCTAATAACTTATGGATACCCTCAATCGCCTAAAAGAAAAAGGCATGGAACCAGATATCCATGCCTTTTTCTTGCTTTGTCCGTTTATTTTACTTTTGGTGTAACTTCTATCTTTTTGTCCCTATCCATAATCAGCGCGCTGTGGGCCTTGATCGTCGCTCCTTCATAAGCAAAGTCATGATCGGAGAAATTGGCAATGACCTTGAGATCGCTGCCGAAGGTTGTCGCTTGTACAAGCCGATCCTCAGAGAGCACCTTGAAGTCTGTCATCGGTCTCTGTACAGCCTTCTCATGGAAGGGTGACCAAGCCTTGACTTGGGACGTAATAAGCTCCCGCTGCTTCTCCCACTCCTTGCTGTCCAGATGGTAAAGCGGCGGCACATTATACAAAAATTCAACCAGCATCCGATTCGCTACTTCATTCTGAATCTTCAAGCTGCCCCACTCCCAATGATGCGTCGTGATCACCGAATCATTGTATACAAGCTTAAACAGCGGCAGAGAGTATGCAGGATCTACATAGATATGCTGATACAGTTCCTTGATTGGGACCTGCTTGCTGTAACGGTCAGGCACAGATCCATCCGGAGACCAGTAGCCGCCTACATAATAAGAGCTCTCCTTGTTCTTCCGCATATCCGGATCAGACCACTTGATGACAGGAGTCTCGATGCCATGGGCAAAGGCTATGACAGGGCTCGCATAATCATTACCGCCTTCCGAGCCTACAACCATGTGCTTGTCCTTTGCTACATAGTCCAATCGCTCAAGCCGCGCCTTCATATCCTGTTCCTGCGAGGTTATATGCAAAGGGGTATAATCGTCATAGAATTCGCCGGTGGCATCACAATCAATGAACCACGTACGATAAGGGATGCCCTCCTTCAAAATATCATCAAAGCGCTGCTTCACGCTTGGCATGGCAAGCGTCGGATTGAGCTTTCTTCCCCGTCCAAGGAAGCCCTTTACCTTCTCGCCATTCTTCCCTGTGACCGTTGCTTTCTCATACAGCGATGCATCCTTGAAGGAAGCCGTATTCCAATCCCGATTCGGCACCTCGTGAATGGAATGATAGGAATCATAAGGCCCGATTAGATAGCCCAGCTGATCTGCTTTGTTCACCATATCTGGGTTCATTAGTCCATTCGCCCAGTTGGGAAGCCCGATCCAAGCCTGCTTAATCCCGGCCTCGTGCAGTTGATCCAGCACGTTAGACGAGTTCTTTTTCCCCCATTCATCTATTCCATCCACAGCATCCTTCAGCTCATCCTTCATTAGCTGCTTATTCAGCGCATACAGCTGCTGCTCGCTCAGATGGTCAATCCCTTGATCGAGATAGGCCTGAGCTTCCTTGCTCACCGATGTAAATACACTCGGATTGTAGAAAGACTCAAGCTTCAAGGCTTCGTTCAAGCCTCGCACAATGACTCGCTTCTGATAATTATCGACATCGTCCTGACCCTGAACCTGCTTGATGACCGTCTGCCATTCGGTCGAACCATCCTCAGTGTGCGCCTTTAACTGCTCGGTAACCCAAGCAATTAGCTTCGCGTTAAGCATCGGCCTTAGCTGATTCCAATGGATGTTCTCGTCCGTTATCGCCTTACTTTCCCAGAAGTAGATATGGGGGGCGCCGTACAGCTTTCGAATATTCGGATTATCCTTTGCCTTCTCCTGCAAGGTCTTGAATTCCCCTTGCTTCACCACATGATCCTTGTAGAGCGAAGCAACCTGCACCGGATCGGTATCGGTCACAAACAATCGGAAGCTGTACGATTTCTTCTTATTCGTTGAAGGAAATTCGTGCGTAAAGCCCATCTGGATGTTGTTCTTCGTATCAAATTGAACCGTGTTATTGAACATATTGTCCACCAGATACGTAATCGTATAGGCCTTCTTGTTGAGTGCAAAGAATCGCATCGAGAATGATTCGCTGAAGACCATGTCCTCATCCTCCAAAAAGGCTTTCCAGTTCGGATCGTCGCTTGGGATATACTTGCCTTCCCATAGCGGAAGCATATAGCTGTCCGCGCGAACGATCGGCCATTGAAACGACTTGGCTCCCGTCGAGGTAAGTTCCACGGCAAGGGATTTATCTTGCTTCTGGATGAATACCTCCATGTTCACTTTAGGATAAGTCCACGAGATATAATCTTCTCCGCGCTCTAGATTAGCTACCTTCATCTCTGGCAGCGGCTCCGACGCCCGTTCCTTTACCCCACCCTTCTCAATCGTCACTTCGAAGGTTGTTGGATTCACGTCAAAGGTAAAGTCCTGCGCCACATGGCTTGCTTCTCCGTTAACCGTGATTCGCTTCTCCTCGTCTCTTTGAGGCATCTTGTCCTCCCGACATGCGGTTAGCAGCGGCAGCACCAGCAGCATGCATAGCGATAGCAGCATGAATTTCTTCATCTTATCCCTCTATTCTCACATGATCTCGTATTCTTCATTGATCATAGAGGGTGTATGTTACAGCAGTTTGACGAAGTGGATTCTTTCGGCGCAGCCTACTGCATAATGAGGACAGGACAGCACTGAAACTGATCCATTTTTCGGTTTACGTGCCGAAACATTCGCTTGCGATTCTTCTGTACTCTTTGATCTCCAACAATGATAAACTCATAGCGATTCTGTTGAAGCAGTTCCTCCACTTTAGAGGAGGGACGGCCTTCGATGTAAATAATCGTATATTCAACCCTCTCGCGTTCCGCCTCACGCTGGAACTGCTTCAGTAGTTCCTCGCTCTCTTGTCGAACCAAGAGGAGATGATCCACAAGACACTGATCAACCGGTACATAACCTGCAAAGGATAGAGATGTGATCATCGTGAATCCAAATGATAAAGCTGGAAGATCTCTGTTCTCCATAAAAAGAATATCAATGGCTGCCTGCTTCCTTTTCGCTACACATAGAGCTGTCTCCAATGCTTGTTTACTCAGCGCTGTTCCGTCGATGACAACCAATATTTTTTGTGACATCGCTACTCAACCTTTCCATGTTTGTTTTTGTAATGGGTTGAATAACAAAGCATGGCGGTCCTATCGCAGCCTGTGCATCGCTAATCCATTTCAGCCGCTTCACCGTTATCTTATTGAAGGCTTCGAAAAAATCGTTTGCGTTTCTTCATCGTCTTCCCTCGCTTTCAACTTGGCGTGGACTCGTATCTCAATCAACCAAATGGCAAGTCTTAGCGACATCGTTGCCATGGGCATGAGGTTGTACTGGTTCAGCATACCGTCCATTCTTTCCCGCGCTATCCATTCATTAATTTTTAATTATTGATAATGATTATCAATATCATCATATATGACATTCTCTTTTTCATCAATCCTGATTTTGTTAACAAAAAAAGAACCGCAATGCAGACTATCCTGCAGCGGTCCTCTTTATTGTGAAATTTAAAATTGTTTGTTGACCTCGACTGACCCGCTTACTCCTGATTCCACATTTCCATGCCTGTATCATCATGCGTGTAGTCATGAGTAATGGATGCCTCCAAAATATCGTTCAGCGCCCAATGCCTGCTGATATCCGTATAGGCGTTGCGATATTGCTCCAGCTTGCTCTCATCCATTCTTCGATCCAGCATTCGGTTAATCATCTTGACGCTTTCCGCTCGCGTAATCGCCTTGCTTGGCTTGAACGTGCCGTCTGGATAGCCGTCAATCCAGCCATTCGACGTATTGGAAGCAATATAGGCGCTTGCCCAGTGGCTCGCTGGAACGTCAGTAAATCCCTTCGATGAAGCGGTATTGAGTTCAAAGAAGCGAGCCGTGATCGCGGCAAGCTCTGCCCTCGTCAGCGTTTGATTTGGCTTGAAGCTGCCATCATCATAGCCCTTCAGAATGCCCATCGACGCCAGCTTATTGATCGCGTCAGTATACCACACGCCGCTCTTAACATCTGAGAATAGCGACATGCTTCCACCTTGGTGCTGATCCGTGAGCAGTCGATAGAAGATCATGGCCGCTTCAGCGCGAGTGAGATGGCCATTTGGCTGGAATGAGCCATTTGGATAGCCTTTCACATACACGATATGATGCTCCGTCTCAAGCTGCGGCTCCTCTAACTTGTTATCACTCTCTGGGTACGGCCACGGATAGTATCCTCCACCGCCTCCACCATTATTGCCGCCCTCGGTCGTAGCAGCTATCCATTTCGCGTACAGCGTCATAGGTGTGGCAACGATGTCTTTTTCAAAATCCCACTTTTGCTTAAATGTACCGCCATCTGTGTACCAGCCAGCAAAGGTGTAGCCCGACTTGACTGGATCAGTCGGCATCGTGACTTTGCCGCCTTCAATAACCTGCTGAGATGAGATGCTGCCTCCGCCATCTGTGTCAAAGGCAACTGTATAGACAGGCTTCGCTGCTTCCGTCCACTTCGCATAAAGCGTCATATTACTTGATACTGTATCCACTGCAAAGTCCCATTTTTGATTAAAGGTGCCGTTATCCACATACCAGCCATCAAACAAATAGCCTTCCTTTGTAGGCCTTTCTGGTTCCGTCATCTTGGTGCCTTCCGTTACAGTCTGGGAGGCAATTGCTCCTGCGCCGTTAGTATCGAATTGAACCTCATATTCCATAGAAGCAGGACCCTCGAAGTCTGCTGTCATAAAAATGGTATGCGTACTGGTATCCTGCAGGTTGATCGCTTCTCCCGGAATAGGCGCTGTACGAATAGCAATCAAAGACTGGGCCGTGCCTGAGCCATTGATGACTCGCACACCATTATCCGATGCTTCAAGCTGGATAAGGCTCTCAACTCCATGAGCAGCCTCCCCGGGAGTTTCAACGCGCCAATCATAATTTTTTACATGTGCTATGTTCATCCCGCTTGCATAGGGCATGCTTGACTCAGCGGTAAGCTTCTTGCTTACAGGAACAACATATTGCTCCACTAATGAACCACCATGGCTAATCCATATTTCTCCGAGCGCGTATAGGGCCGGGAGTTCTACCGTATCTGGGGCACCGTATACGCCTCCATGTCCGTTCTCCTCTCCGACCAATCGAACCGCAAGCGAGGCATGATCTATTGCAATATCCTTAACATACATCGGAACCTCACTCGCGCTAACCTCGACCTTTGCGTCCATTTCTATGAAGACACCGCTCCACATGGAGTGAACCCCGTTACTGTCAAAATCGTCATTCTGGACTTTGAATGTTCCTCCCGATATGCTAATGGAGCCGGTTGGCAAGTTTTGTGTCCCATAATTGTATACCCCCACATTATAAAGGGGAGTGAGCATCGTAACCGTTACATCACTATTGATAAAATGATGCACAGGGGTCGGATTGCGATCATCCAGCCAGTACAGTATCCCGTATTTCTCTGCTTGAATCGTGATCCGACTGTCTTCAACCTGCGTGCTGCCGCGAACTTCCAGGCCCCAATTTTTCGAAAGGATATCCAAGGTGCTTTCGTTCTCCATGAGCAGGTTGCCGTTTGCTTTCATGCCATCTTTTTTAGATACAATCTTCAGATTGGCATGATCGAGATAAAGCGTTTCATTCGGGACATCAATTCCATCTCCAATATCTAGACCTTCACGTCCACCTTCCAGTGTGACATCACTATTCACAAAAGAAACGGTATCTGCCGCTTCAAGACCTGCACCATTGACTTCCGTCTTGGCTGTCAGCGTGCTGTTCTCGACCCGCAGCTTGCCGTAAACCACCAATCCGCTGTAGTGATAATCATCGATCACTTCAACGATTGGCGTGCTTGATGTCGTTTCTACAATCGTTTGATCTGAGAATAGGACATCTCCGCTGCTTCGAATGCCTCCAGCACCGCCATGGCTCGTGATGCAGGAATTCACAGCTCGAATCTTGCCATATATTCCGGTCCCAGTCTTGCCTTCTCCCGTCACAGTACTATTCGTAAGCGCGAATACTCCAGGGTTAGCCAGCGTCGAGCTCGTTACACCCACAACATAGACGCCATGGCTCATGCCTTGGCCTACAATCGTTGCATTCGTTGCCTTAAGCTCGTAAGCGTAAATCCCTGCATACACATTTTTCGGAATCTCGACCGAAATGCCATGTAAGGTCGATTCGTTTACCTCCAAATATCCTGAAACGTTGATACCGTGGCCCTTTGCAGAAGTTCCATTTACCTCCGTGCTGGCACCCTCCACGATCATTTTTTTTCCGACGTAAATGCCGCTCCCTTTGCTTCCCGTTCCTTGAACAAAAGCTCCATCCTTTACATCATGCAGCTGCGAATAGATGCCATAAATGCCCGTTCCTTGCAGTTGCCCGCTATTTACCATAATAGCATCAGCATTTACACCAGAGCCTCCACTCTCGCTCTCCTTGCTGATTCCAGTTACATTTCCTCCGTTAATCAATAACGTGGACTGCAGCTTTATGCCGGAAGCAGAAGCCGTCACGTTAAGCGCAGCACCGTTAACTGTTAAGCTGTTAGCGGCTAATCCAATCCGTTCGGTTGTGCTTATCGTTAGATTGGCTCCATTCATTAGCGTGATCGCTGCACTGCCCTTGATGGGTCCAATGGTTGCCGCACCATCTGTTGATAGCTTGACACTGCCGGAAGCATTAATGATGGTTGCTTCATTGAAGAAATGTGTTTCGATAAGTCCATTGGCACTGGTAACCGTATAGCTTGAATCTGCTTCCTTTAAATGCAATATCTGCCCATCTTGCAGGCTAATGCTGGCTGAAGGTGCGAACGAAGCCCTTGTCACTTGCATAGATGGATCTTGCAAAGTCCAATAGCGGATGCCATTCTCTTGGCATTCTGCCAACACCCATGGCGGTGGTACGATCAGACCATTCACAGGAAGGGTACTCCACACCGGAAGCTCATTGGCATTGATTGCAGATACAAGCGTCCAATAAGGAATGCCCTGCTCGTCCGTTCGCTTCATCAAGCTCCAAAGTTCGGGGATCAACGCCTCATCCAGCGGGGTAGACCACTTCGGGGGAGCCGCAGCATCAAAGGCAAACCATGCCGTTGGCGCCTCTGGATAGGTTGCCGCAGACTGCTCGATCTCTAGACCCGCTGCTTCTTCCTTGGCCACTGTCTCCTCAACGCTTGGCAAGGCAGTTTCTGTATCACTGCCATCAATGTTTTCATGTTTTGAAGGTGCTGATTCTGCAGCACCTTCTACTGTCTCCTGTTCGGCTTCTATCGGCGGTTCCATTTGCCATCCAGGCAAAGCTTCTTCGTTCCCAGCTTGCAAATCTTGCACATCCTGCGAGACTTCCGACTCTAAAACAGCGTCAGACTGCTCCAACGCCATCACACTCACAACAGAGTTGGACATTAGCAAAGCCGTGATCGCGATACAGCTCATTATTTTTTTGTACTCAAGCCTCATATCTAATATCCTTTCTACGTCAATTGAATTCGTGCAGCGATGAAACAGCCGCGAATGTAACATCATTTTATTTACGAATCATTTTACTCCTGCTTTTAATCCTGACATCTCCCCATGTTAAGCCGTACACAGCTCTAAATAGTAGATTTGCGAAACGAGCGCTGCCAGCTCGCTATCGCTTAGCTTTGGAATATATTTTTTTATAAAAGCATGATCGTAGTGCTCCAGAATCTGCTCCGCAAGCTCCTTGTCGAGCCCTAAGGTCCACTGCTGCTTGCCTCCAGCATCTTTCACTTCCACCAGCTTCCATGGATACGGAATGATTGTTCCCTTCGGCGGCTGAGCATTCCATACAGGAAGCTCATTAGGGTCAACACAGGATTCCAGCGTCCAGTAGGCTTGGCCATCTGCACGGATTTGCTGAACGGTGGCCCACAGCTCCGGAACACAAATAGGATTCAACCTCTTAGACCACTTCGGAGGAGCCGAAGCTGAAAAGGCAAGCGGTGCAGACGGGGTATAGAATGCTCCTGGTTGAGAGGCACTCTCGATGTCCTTCTCCAATCTGGTGCCCTCTATAGACAATTGAGATTCTATCGGTGCTTCATGATTCGAATAAGCATCTGCATGACCATCAGGAAAGCTCAACAGCATGATAGCAGCTATAAAGCTGGTTGCGAGCATCTGCGCTGGCTTCTTCATTATCTTCACTCCCTACTCCGATACTTGACTTGTTAGGTATGATATCAAACATAAAAAACATGCCGTATATGATTATTTGTTCATATTTTCACAATTGTTATAAAGGAGAAACAAATCCTGCTTCTCCATGCGAACCATGTGCTAGAATGGTAAGACTTTGCCTGCTGGAACACTTTCCAACATCGCTCTTTTTTTGACTATCGACCAATATCTGCGATTCGAATGCCTTCAAGCTTCATGATCAACTCTTTCTGAAGGGAGGTAAAGATCTTGCGCACATCACAGGTTGCCGTTGCATTCAAGCTGCAAAAGCAATCCTCTTCCAAGCAGCGGTTGATTCGAATAGGACCTTCCATCACTTCGACAATCTGATATAAGGTAACGTCCTTAGCTTCAGGATGCATGCGATAGCCTCCATCACAGCCTTGCACGGATTCAACGAAATCTGCCTCTCTAAGTCGCTTGATGACCTTCATAAAATATTGATACGTGATGCCAAGCTCCTGCGACAGATTCTTCGCTGTCGACAATTGATGCTGGTGATGATACAAGTAGCGCATGATGCGAACGGCATAGTCTGTCGTAATTTGAAATTGCATAATATCCCCTTTATACCTGATTATAGAAGTATAGTTTGACACGCATTTTCAGCCCATTGTACACCGTGTAGGTCCTATACGCTGTGATGTTGTAGCTTGCTTCTCAGTCTCACAGCCCTGCATATCCAACGCTTCTTCTATAATGTTGAAATGAAGCTTTTATTGTCCCTATCTCATGGGATAGGCATACTATACAAAAGCCTCATTTATGGTCGAACTTGGAGTGAGAGCTGCAAGAATACTTCCAACCCATCACGTATTGGGGATGATTGGTCATAGGATCGGCGACTCATATACATGCGCATACCGTCAATATTTCCTGATGCTCCCATGCAATCTGTACACATTCGACATTGGCGCGGCATTCGCCCCTCCTAACTTCTATACTCTGTTATCCATAACTCTATATATCAGTTGTACTCTTTCGAACAGGGGAATAACAGCGCAACATTATACCTATTCGCTAACTAGATAAGGAAATAAAGAATCTCTTAATCCCTTTGAACGACATCCTCTATGGAAGTTTACTGACAATTCGCTTCTTCCCGCCTATAATAGGGTGTATCCCGTGTTTTCCACAGCGTTATACCTATTCGAGATCAGGAGGCTATCAAGATGTCTTCGATTCGATCCTATATGCTCGTGCTCACTGCTGTGCTTTTCATCATGGTGCTGCTTGTATCTTCGGATCATTCAGCATTGCCTTCAGCCCAATTAACAGCAGGTAAGGTAGACTCTCCTTACCGAGAGCACCTAACGATTTCACTTGCC
>NZ_JADMOL010000007.1:137008-201177 GCF_015558675.1 Paenibacillus sp. 1001270B_150601_E10
TTGGGATATCGGTACCGCCTTCGAGAGAAAGGATCCTATCCTTCAGCAGCTAGAGAAGCAATTCAACCTTACCATTCAGCCTGTGAACATTACCTCCTCTGATTACATGCAGAAGCTGCAGATGTGGGCCACCTCGGACAAGCTTCCCGATGTGTTTGCTCATTCCATCGCAAGCGATTCACCAGGCATTTATAACGAATGGATGAAGCACCGATTAATTAAGCCATTGCCTGAGGATCTAACACCCTACCCCTATGTTGATCAAATTGCACAGATTCCGGATATTCGACTGTTAAAGAAGGATAACAAACTGTATATGCTGCCTAGAATCGGCTACCCCACGAATCGCTTATGGATGCTTGAGCGGGTCCTCTTTGTTCGCAAGGACTGGATGAACGATCTATTGCTTCATGACATTGCTAGCTACGAGCAATTCTCAAACATGCTTGCCGCCTTCAAAAATCGAACGTCAAAAAGTAAGCCATCCCAGATGGTAGGACTCACTGCTTCAGGCATGAACATGCTCTCCTGGGCGTTCAGCTCCACTTTTCCGCAATTTGCTACTGAACAGTGGGTATTTGAGCATAACCAATGGATTCCCTTCTATGCTTCTAAAAAAATGGACAAAGTCGTTGTTCAGCTGAGGGAACTGTATCGAAATGGAACCCTCGATCCGGAGTTCTACTATATAAAAGAAGAGGATGCTGTCCTTAAGTTTGTGAACGGACAAGCAGGCGCGCTTGTATATCGCGCTACGCCTGACAGCTTAAGCGAGTTGGAGGAACGATGGAAAGCCGCTCATCCAGACAAGAGTTTTTATGATGCGGTTGATATTTTGCACGTATGGCCAACTGAGGATGGACATCGTTATTTTTACGCTGCACAGACCTATTGGTCCGAGACGTTCTTCAATGCGAAGATCAGTGATGAGAAGATGGATCGTATTCTGCGCTTATATGACTACTTGCTCTCTCCTGAAGGTCAAATGCTGACAAGCTACGGAATGGAAGGGAAAGATTATAAAGTGGAGGATGGGAGTATCATTATTACGCGTCCTTATGATGAGCAGCGAAGAAAGCTGGTTGATCTGGATAAGACCTATCCGTCCATTGCTATTCTTCGTTCATTGGCTTCTTGGGGCAAGGATCGAAACTTCCGATTTGACCAAACCAACCGGATTAAATTTGGAGATCATAATATTGAAAAAAGCTTGGATGAGATGGAATGGCAATTCAATCACGCAACTGCTACTCCGACCTATCCTAAGATCAACTCCCTCTCTACCCCAGCTAAAGATAAGCTCGGAACTCTTATTAATCCGCTGGAGGATCTAATTAAGGTAACCATCAGCAGTGAAGACCCTGTGGCGATGTGGCATCGAATGGTGGAACGATACGAGAGCCTTGGCCTGAACAAAGCGATAACTGAAGTGAATACAGCGCTGCAGCAGCGTCAGAAGCAATAGCTCGCACAGTAGAAAAGCCTCCCTTCTCCAGAAGCAGATAGCTGCGACTAACAGAAGATAGAGGCTTTTATTGCTCTATTTAACGGCATCACATGCAATCCATCACCCTATCAGTCCGCTTCGTTCCACGCTCTCCACAAAGTAGCGCTGAGCAAAGATGTACAGGATCACAATCGGTGCAATAAATAAAAGCTCTCCCGCATTCTTCACAAGATAAGCATACAGCGGGTCATTCAATGAGAATGATGCCCACATGACAGGAAGCTTCGTCGATAATACATCAGTCGAAGTCAGGAAGAGGGATACATAATAATTATCATTCCATTGCCATACGAAGGAGAACAGAACCACTGTCACAATAGCAGGAATGGCGTTCGGCAGCATAATGCGCGTAAACGATTGAAGGACGGAGCAGCCGTCGATGTAAGACGCTTCCTCCAGCTCAACAGGAATCCCTCGAAAGAATTGCCGGAAGATAAAGATAAATAAACCGCTTTTGATCCCCATGCCGGTGATGGACTGCAGAATAAATGGCCAGTAGCTGTCAAGCAGATTCAAGCCCCTCTGTCCTGTAATCCACTCGATTAAGCCAAAGATATCAAAATAACGATAGTTTAAATACGTCGTGACCATCAATGTCTGGACTGGAACGATGATCGTGAAGATGACGCCTGCAAACAACAACCCACTGCCCTTGAAGCGCAGTCGTGCAAAGGCGAAGGCAGCAAGGGAGCAGGAGATGACCTGCAGAATGGTGGAGACGCCTGCAATCATTAAGGAATGCAGGGCGGTCTTCGGATAGTTCAGCGCCTCGAAGGCAATCTTAATCGTTTCCAAGGTGAAGTGCTTTGGAATCCAGAGCACGGTCGTATCGTATACGTCCAAGCGATCCTTAAAGGAGACGGACAATTTGAAAAAGAGCGGATACAAAATGACAAAGCAAAAGCCCGCAATAAGGACGGTACGAACAAGAACCCAACTCCAATGCTTCGCTCGCTGAAGGGGCGATATTGTCCGTGTTCTTCTGCGCGCCCTCCAAGCCGCAGCTCTCGCTTCAGCCTGTATCTTCATTCGGATTCACCCCTTCGCTCGTTAATCATAGTAGAACACTTTCCGCGAGATCAGCGTCGTCGTGACCAAGAGGATGATGGATACAATCAGAAAGTAGACCCAAGCCATCGCCGCGCTCAGGCTAAAGTTCAAGGATTGGAAGGCGGTATCCTTTATCATTTGACTGAGCTGGTTGCGGCTGTATGAATCGACAACCGTGTATACCACATTTGTAAGCAGGATTGGGCTGATCATCGGAAATGTGATTTTCCAAAAAGCCTCATAGCCTGTTGTTCCCTCAATCTTCGCCGCTTCATAAAGGGATGGGGAGATTGATTGAAGGGCTGCAAGAAAGATCAGTATTTGTACCCCGGACGAACTGATCACTTCATAGATGCGATCTACAGATCCCGTAATGTAAGTGACAATACCATTGCCTACTCCTGCCTCTAGCAGCATTCTCTTCAGCTCAAAGCTTGTGAAGACGAAGCCTCCATCCTCGGCGGCTCCCGTAACCGAGGCCGCGATCGAGGTCATCTGCGAGCTGTTCTCCAGCGACAGAACAGGGGCTGCCAGCAGCACTGGCAAGAAGAAAATAGCTCTCGCAAATACCCTTCCCTTGAACCTCTGATTAATCAGTGTCGCGACAAACAAGCTGAATATCGTGATGGAAGGAACGCTGATGACGATATCCGTAATGGACTCCACTAGCGTGCGGGTAAAGGTCGGATGATTCGTAAACAGCTCCCGATAGAAGCTGAAGCCCTCATAGCTTGTATCAAACCCGCCTTTGCCAAGCGTAAGCTTGTTGAGGCTGTAGATAAACGATTGGTAGAGCGGAACGAGAAATAAAAAGACGAAGCCAAGAAACCAAGGCGCGACAAACACCAAGCCGAGAGCGGCCTTCTTTTCTTGCAGCGACAGTTTCCCTCTATTGAAAGTCTTTATCGGCCTTCTTCGATTGATCCACTCACGCATCTGTGCTGCCTTACTCATGCTCCACCTCCTGCTGCCCGGTACCCTAGGGCCTCAATGGACATGCCGTCCACGGTAACTGCCTCCCGATTGTAATTCACGATGATACGCAGTCCCTTGTCAAAAGTCGTCTCGTACACTTTATCCAGCAGCTTGCGATGCCCGGTAATGGGCTGATTGCGCACCTGCTGAAGCAGGCTGTTAGCCTCTTGATAAAGCTCGGCCGCTTCATCAATCCAATTCTCGTAAGAAGCAGAGTACAGATGGCTCAGCTTGGTGTCGCGAACAGCTGAAGGCTTCTCATAGAACCACTGATAGAATGGAAGCGTGCCGGTCTCAAGCGTTTTTAGCAGAGACGTTCTAGGATCCTGATCCCGCTCCATATTGATAGGCTTGCCGGCATGGTCGATGTACCCATGTAGCACGATGGAGTAGAACGGAATCTCTTCACTTTCGATATTGAAACGGCTGCTCGACAACGGCGCGTGAACAATCGTCTTCGCGTAAGGGAGTGCATACGCATTTCCCCCACTAATCATGAGATCCCCAATCTCGGCATTCATCACATTCAGGCTATCAGAAGCCATCGCCAGCGCTTCTTGTCTTGTCGTCGTCACCTGCGGTGAGACGCTGCTGTTTAATTCATCCCCAAGATCACGAAGGGAAACGGACGGCAGTTCGAGAGGACGATAGCTGTTCACGAATGCGTCAACGATGCCTCTTAATTTGTCCGGGGCGAGCAAATAATACAGCCGCTCCCCTGGATTGGTCGTCACCAAGTCCGTTGCTGTGCGTGAAGCGCCTTTGCGGTTCAGAAATCTAGCACCGTCTCGCTGAGCCTTGAAGCCCTTTCCATTCTCATATACCTCTTGAAATGCCACATCTGGATACAGTTCGATCTGACGCTCGCGAGCAAATTGGATCAAGGACTGCAGCCCCTTCGTTCCGCCTAAGATGCTGTCAGGCTTAACGCGGGTAGGCAGCGTGTGATAATAGCCTTCATTGAACCAGCCAGAATATTTCAGCTGGATATGCTGAACACCCTTTTGCTGCAGCTGTTCAAGGATAGCTGTCGCTTCTCTATAGGTGGTAACAGACTCCACCGATTCATAGGGAATCCCTAGAAATGTCTTTCTAACCGGAATCCCGCCAACCAACTCCAGTATAAATGGCAGATCTCCTGTATCCTGAATGGGGGTAAGCTGTTGGCTTTCGATTAAGTGCTCCCGATACAACCGCGCCATGCCAACATAATTGGCCTCATCTCCATGAAGGAAGCCATAGCGTACCGCAATCCCTTGGTTGTACATTTCCGAATACTTTGGAATGTGCCGTGTAACTGATCCTGCCCGAAATTGAACCGATTCCATATCCTTCATGCGAAATGAGGCATTGACACGGTTATAGCTGTTCAGTCTTCCGCTGATATCTGCCATGATCGATGCCTGAGCATCTCCAGCTTCTACGATCGCGAGCATCGCCTGCTCTCCTCGCTTTAGGCCGAATACAGGCAGTCTTGACGTTTCCGTTGGCTGCAGCTGAATTTGGGTATTGGCGATAGGTGTCGCATCCTCGCCATACAGCGGCAGCTCATACGCTCTTGCTCCAATATGGTCCTGATTCAGCTCAATTAAGGCGCCTGAGCCATCAGGAACAAACATATACCCTTCCTCTTGAAGTCCTGCCGCACCGAAGAAGGGAAGCAGTTGAATCGTATGCAGAGGAAAAGCTTCCGTATCCTGAACCTCCTCGGTATCGATGCTGACCAGCAGCTGCTCATCATCAAGCTCATACCGAATGGGAATGGTGAAGCGAGGAGCAGCACTTTCCTTAATAGACGAATCCCCATTCGCAGATGCGCTGTCCTGCATCGCCTCCTCAGCTGTGTATCCAATCGACTCCAGAATAGCTGCGACATCCTTTACGATGTAGTCCTGCATCTCCTTGCGTTCATATTGCTGCTTCTCCTCATTGAAGAAGAAACGGCTTCGCAGTCGTCCGCGTGCTGACTCATCCTCGATCTGGTTGAGGATTCGTTCTTCGAATCTCTCCTTGCTGATGACCTTAGGGATTGCACCTAATCCTTCTTCGGAACTGCCAATCTCATAGATGATCTTGACGCCGCCATCGATCTCCTTGATCTCGAACTGGCCCTTCTGCACGCTCTCAGCTGCATTATTCATCATCGCCTCATGTCCGCGATCATTGTAGTACGAAAGGATGAACTGCGAATCCAGATCGCTCTTGTTCGTGGCCTTTGCAATCTTATCCTGATCGCGATCAGCGGGGTTGCTGCTCCACAGCTCCCCCGTGCGCTTATCGCGGACTAGAATCTCAGTCGTTTTTCTATTATGAAACAATTGCAAGTACGTGTTCTCCGCAGCCTTGACCATCCCCTGAGGGGGATCAAACGGGATTGAAGCCGCTGCGACTTCGCCTGCCTTCGGCTGTGCAGGCGAGATCGCTTTAGCTGCTGGACTCTCCACTGCTGCCGCAGAAGAATCCCCTTCTCCTTGCTTTCGTGTCTCGGCAGTTAACTCTGGAATGGCTGCCAGCTTTGCACGATGTGCTGTCCAATCGCCAGTTCCTGCTTTCTCATAAGCCATGATTGCTGTACCCGTCAGCCCTTCATTTATCCCTACAGTCAGGATCAGGCCGCAGCACAGCAGAACGGCTCCTATCTTACTCTTGCGCATGTCCGCCCCTCCTTACGCCCTTGCCCGAATCTCTGTAAAGACGGATAGGGCAAAAGCAATCATTTGCTGCAGCAAGCTAAAGCAAAGAATGCCTAGGAATACGATAAAGATCATGACAATCACGGTTAGAAACAGCGTCAAGAATGTCTTGAAGATGCTGTATTGATGGACCGTCATCATGCCAACGAACAGCAGCCACAAGCACCATATGACTGCAATCGTTTCCATTAGGTAATAGAATGGAGCTTCCTCCTGTGTAATCATGTTGCTGAACACGATCTGAGGCACGTAGACGATAACCAGCGGCAAGAGCGCATAGCCGACCGCCATCACAATGTCTCGGAACTTTCCTTCTCCATTCATTAAGGTTGTAAGCGACCAATTCGCCACACAGAACAAGAGGAAGGGCAGCAGGATATAGCTGAGCTCGTCAATGCTGTTTAGCTCGCTCAGCCGATTGAAGTTCACAATGAAGCCTGCATATTGACGCTTCATCATCATCGTGATCATAAGCGCAAGCAGGATCATAAGCGCGATCTTCATCCGCCCCTTCTGCTCATACTTCATCTCCCAGAATCCATTGAACGGTCGGAATATCGTATAGAAAGGAGCGCTTGCCACTCCTGTATCTACATAGAATGCCTTCGCTCGCTGCCTGACCCAGATGACTCTGCCTGCAACCGCTAAGCCCGCAGCCGCTAGCACGCCTGTCATAATGGAACCGAAATGCTCCCAGAGCAGCTCTTTGCGATAACGCTTGAACGCCTCGGAATAATACTTGCGATTGTTTCCATTCTTGAAATATTCCATGGCAAGCTCGTTCTGATCCTTCTTCATCAGAGCTTTGCCGATGCCAATATAGGCGATATCAAAATTGGCGTTTAATTGAAGCACCTCATTCCATGCACGCGAAGCTTCATCCGCCCTTCCGGTGTCATGTGCCTTTACCGCTTCACGGATGAGCGCACCATATCGGGTTGGGGCGAAGACGGTCAGACGGTTCATCTCTTGGTCAAGCACCACTATCCGTTCTCCCTGCATTGCAATCGCGACAGGCTTCTGAAAGTTATTCCATTGGGTGCCAATGCCCCCAAACTGGTACAGCAGGTTGCCGTCCCGATCATAGGTGAAGATCCGGTTGCGAGTCGAATCCAAGCCGCTGTACATGCCGTTTACATCTGCAACGACGTCGATGAATCTGGAGCTGCCGGCGTTCTGCAAAGCAGCCGAAGCCTCTTCTGTCGAGTCAATCTGTACAACCGAGATGTCACCCATCGGATGAAAATAACCTTCTCTTCGTAAAATATCTTCTCCACTCGGATTAAAGCGTTTGATGGGCGTATCCGAGTTGATTTCTGAGGATACCGCATAAATAAAGCCGCGCTCATCAACATCCAAGTTGCTGAATTCAATGGGCAAGAACAGCTCCATCTGTTCCGATTGCTGCTTGGTGGATAAACGTTTCCATAAGAGATCGACGGGGCTGAATCGCACCTTATTCGTTCCTACGTACCCCTTAAAGCCTCCCATTGCGTCGAATTCCATGATCCCTTCATAGGCTCCCTGAGCAATCACGTAGATGCGATTGGCCTGATCCACATAGATCTTGTTCGGGAAAAATTGAAATCCATCAGGAAGGATGCTTGATTCCGGCGATTCAATCACTTGAAGCAGGCGACCCTCTTCATTCACTTTTACAATGCGCTGATTTTGCGTATCCGCGACATACATATTTTTATCGAGGTCAACATAGATCCCGGAGGGCTTATTAAAGCTGCCCTTCCCTCCATCGCCTACGACATGATCAATCGTACGTATCAGTTGCCCCTTCCCGTCCAACACCACAATTCGGTTGTTGCCTGTATCCACAATGTACATGCGTTGATCATCAGACACGAATACATCCTGCGGGGTCTTAAGTGCTCCTATGCCTAGATCCGTGCCATAAATATGCTGTTCAGCCGCATACGGATATGGGGCAGGTTCAGCTTCTCCCCAGTACGAATAGTTATAGCTGTAATCTGGCAGCGCATAAGCTGATGACGCGAGGCCTGCCATCATGCATAGAAGCATTAGAATGGAGGTGATGCTTCGAATGAAAGCCAAGGATAGCTCCTCCTTTCTCTAATTAGTCTTTTAACCCTGAAGTGGACATGGTCTGAATGACACTGCTCTGTGTCAAAATAAAAATCAATACGGGTACCAGCATCATAATGAGCGCTGCCGCAGCCATTGGTCCTGATCGATAAAAGCCCCCTGCTAGGATCTGGCTGAAAGCATAATCCATGGTCTTTAGCTGTTCACTGTATACAAAGGAGGCGCCCTGTCCTCCGCTTCCTGTTCCCCATAAGCCCTTAAAGGAGAAGATGATCAGCGTCAGCCAAGCTGGCTTTACCATTGGCATCACAATGCTCCAGAAGATACGAAACTCGCTTGCACCATCAATCTTCGCCGCTTCGATCAAGGCATCGGGGATCTGCTCCATAAACTGCTTCATAAGGAACAAGCCGAGCGATGTCGCAAAGGCTGGAAATATAAGTGCCCAGTATGAATCCAATAAGCCAAGCCACGAGACGGTCAAATAGTTCGGGATGGCCGTTACCTGCGGCGCAAACATTAAAGAAAGAACGACCGTCATGAATAGAATGTTGCCGCCTGGAAGCTTAAGCTTCGCAAGCGGATAAGCGGCCATTGAAGCCAGGATGACATGGCCGACTGTCCCTGTTAGTGCGACAAAGATCGTATTAAACATATATCGTGAGAGCGGTACCCAGGTGTTGGAGAAAATGAGTGCAAGATCATAGAAGTTATCCAAGGTTGGCGAACGCACAAAGAAGGTAGGTGGAAATAAAAACAGTTCATCGAGAGGCTTCAAGGCCGTACTGATCATAAAGACAAACGGAACAGCCATGAATACGCCCGCAGCAGCCAAGATGAGAAACAGCGCAACATCCATTGCAAAGGAACGGTTCAGCTTCTTCTGCCTCCGCCATCGCCATTGAATCGTCCATCTCATGAACGCTAGTCACCCACCTTCCTCAAGAGCTTTTGAACAATAAGATTGGATCCTAGCATCATAACGAACAGCACCGTCGCGATTGCGCTGGCATAACCCATCTCGAAGCGAATCGAGCCAAAGTCGTTCAAGTGCGTAACAATGGTATGTCCTGCATACTGCGGGCTAGGAAAGCCAACCATATTCGTTGCGACGTCAGCGACAGCAAAGGAAGATGTAATCTGCATGACCGCCCCGAACATCAGCATCGGCCTTAGCGATGGAAGCGTGATGAACCATAGCTCCTGCCAGCGATTGCGGATGCCGTCAATAGCCCCTGCTTCAATCAGAGACATATCCATGCCTTGAAGCCCTGCGATGAAGGCAAGGAAGGCGGTTCCCAAGCTAAGCCATAGCTGGACCAGCATTAGAATAATCAGCATATACTTCGGGTCCTGGAGCCATTGAATCGGCTCCAGAATAAATCCCCATTTCATTAAAAAGGCATTAATGTAGCCGAAGGAGTCGCCAGAGAACGCAACCTGCCAGATCAGATACACATTGCCTGAGATGGACGGCGCATAGAACAATAAGGTGATGACCGAGCGAATGACCGGTGATAGCTCGTTGATCAGCCATGCTAAAAAGAAGCAGGCGATATAGCTGAGCGGTCCCGTAACGGCGGCGAACAAAAGCGTATTTTTCAAGGCGATCAAAAACACTTCATCCTTGATGAACAAATTCGCGTAATTCTCCCAGCCAATGAAACTTGGGGGCTCTAGAATATTAAAGTTCGTAAAACTAAGTGCAAAGGCCATGAACACTGGAAAGGCTGTAAAGATCAGAAACAGCGTAAAGTAAGGAGCAAGCAGCATATAACCATGACGCTTAATCTTCATTTCACGCAGGAATAGCGACACTCTCCCCTTCCCGGGCCCTAATCGATGCAGGCTTGAATCTGTCATCTGCTCTTGAACTCCTTGATTCGATAGAGACATGCAGGTATCGCCTCCTTTCTCTAGTATGGCAGTCCAAACTCCTTGCGCTTTTTCTTTATCTCGTCATTGATAAAGCGGGTGTATAAGTCGATAGCCTCGCGTGGGTCCTCATTCGAGATCACAACGCTTCGGAATGCATTATCCAAATGACGGCCGGTAAAGTAGCCTCCCGCGACCTCAGGAATCCCCTTAGCCCATTTCCACTGCTCCATAAGCGTCTTATAATGCTGGATCTGCCACGGAATACGGGCAACCGCCTCCAGATTGGCTGTCGCATTGCGGCCGGCTGGTCCGAACACACCCTCTAACTCAAGACTATACTTGGCTTGAATCTCGGTGCTGGTCCACCACTTGAGGAATGCCCACGCCTCGTCCTTATGCTCACTCGCTGCAAGCATGACCGCTGCCGTTCCGCTTGTAGGCACATCGCGGCGAATCTGCCCATCAGCCTGCTTCGTTCCAGGCACAACCGTGAAGTCCCATAATCCTTTAAGCTCAGGGGCCGTAATGCTGATCACGTTGAACCTCGTGTAATCTGCAATGGCAATCGGCATCTCTCCGCTTCGGAAGCGATTGACGAAGTCCGTCGTGAGCGGAAGCTTATAGGTCGTATATAAGTCCGTCCAATCCATAAATGTCTTGATCGCAATCTCTGTATCGAGTGCACTTGCCTTGCCCCCCTCGCGGTACAGCTCTCCGCCGTTCTGATACAGCATAGTGCCAAAGGTGGCATTTACAGGGAGCGACGAGCTGTCCTGCACATTCGACCCGAGGCGAACCAGCACCTGAATGGGGAAGCCGAACAACAGATTATGCTTCTGAAGCTCTGGAATCATGGCAAACACGTCTTCCCATGTATCCGGCACCTTCAAGTTCAGCTCCTCTAAGATATCCTTGCGGTAATAAAGCACAGGGAAGGATTGGTCAATAGGCAGACCATACGTTCCGCCATTAAATTGATAAGGAACCATTGCGCTCTCATGGAACTGCTGCTTGACCTGATCGAACTGAGGATATGCGGACAGATCCTCCACCGCATGGCGAAGCGCATAGTTCACAGGCTTATCGTCAGGCAGTGAAAAGGCAACATCAGGTCCTCGGCCAGCCAGCATAGCCTGCAGCAGGACGCCCTCGCTTACGACCTGAATATCAACCGCAATCCCTGTCTCGCTTGTAAACGACTCCTCAATCAAACGTTTGGCGATCTTGGCCTGATCCATCCCTTGCGTCATCCATAGCGTGATCTTCTTCTTGCTGTCCTCGCCAGCACCAAGCATATTGTAGTCCGTAAAGAACGATAGCATGAACGTTCCCGTGCTGTGCTTGACCTTATTCCAGAAGCCGGCAGTTGCAGAAGGCAGCTTCTGGTCAGGAGAAGCCACGACTAGATAGTCGATGGACAGCGGCATATTATTGATTGAATAGATCCAATCTCCAAGCGAGCTTGTATTCGACTTAAAGGTTTCTAAGCGTCTTGGAATCGTGTCAGGCTGATTCGCCATGTCCCGAAGCTGAACCATCAGACGTGTAAGGGAAGCTGTCCGGTCCCCGCCGCCTGATAGACGCTCTGCATGCTTGGCGACTTCTTCAAGCACATCCGCTTGCTCTGTCATGACCTTCACAAGCTCAGGAATCTTCTTATCAAGCTGATAATCCCGATATTCATCCGGCACAGTGCCTGTAATCATAATGATGCGGCGGTAGATTCGATTAAGCTCCAATACGCTCGACTCCACCGTGCGAAGAAGAGCAGCCATTTCCCCTAAGGTGACCTCAAGCTTGATCTCGTGCTTGCCCTTTGTCAGATAGAATTGATAAGGCTCCGCTTTCGAACCATTCTGTCTTCCACCCAACGCATGCATTTCCCAATCGGCTGAGAATGGAAAAGGAATGCTGTTCATCTCTGCAAAAGGAACCTTTCCATCAATATAGAGCTTGCGATAGGAGGTCATGCCGCGCTGGAAGCTCTGCTTCGCCTTAATCCCGATATGATAAAGTCCGTCATCCGGAACCTCGATTTCCCAAGTCATCCATTGGCCAGCCAAAGACCAGTTGTAGCCGCCAATCGTGTTCAATCGAATCTGAGAGATATGATAGGGCTCGGTTGCAGGGCTGCTCCGATCCATCATGGGATAGAGCACTTGGCTTGACTTCAGCACCGCATCCTCACCTTGTATCTTCACCGCAACATCCGATGCTTTCTTATAGCCCTGTTCGGCATAATCAGCAGACAACCTTTCATAATCCTGAATCGCATCCGGCTGTTTCAGCTTAATCGAATCGATCAGCATTTTCTCTTTCGCTGAGATCAGGGTCAGCGTATGCTTCCCTTTCGTGAAGTGATAGAAGTACGGCTCCGTGTGACGTCCGTCTGAGCTCTGAACATAGGCGTCAAGCCAGATCGGATTCTCCACCTGCTTCTGATACAAATCGTTGCCGCGCGCATCCCGCAGCGTCTCTCCTTCGCCTGCCCATACTCGGCGAAACATGAGGTTCTTGCTCTCTGAAAAAGGAAGTTTGCCATCAATTCTAAGTTCTCGGTCGATATCCGCACTTTTGCCTTCGAGCTGATAATATCGAATCGCGATCAGGTACAAACCTTCCTGCTCGACTTCAAAGCTCCATGTGATGCTTCCTTCCTCACCTGTCTCAACCGCATGTCCTACTAGGTGAGGAGCTTCTTGCACGATGCGTGGAACCATTCCTTCCGCGCTCGCAAAGCGTTCTCCCTCGATAAGCACCTCCACATTCGGCTTAGGCGCATCCTTATATCTCGCTGCATATTGGTCATATCCGCCTTCTTGAAAGTGACCGGACAAGGATGCCGTCAAGTCGCTTGAGGTGGGGGCTGCCGCTTCAACCTGAGTACTTCTCGCGGGATAGAATGCACCAGGAAGCATACTACCTGCTCCTATTGCTGCAACGAGTACAAGCTTAAGCCACTGGGCTTTAAAGACTGAATTGCGCTGATCAGAGGCCACCTGCCATCCTCCTTCCCATCTAAGAGTGACACCCCAAATACCGCAAGCGCCTTTGGGGTGTCACGCTATGATTCCGTCGTTATTTCTTCACGGTTACATCTATGGCTGCTTGAGTTAATGGCTTAATTCGAGCCAATTCACTTGCAGGCGTTCCTTTGCCGTTCATAATATTATCGATCGCCTCGCTGAAATAATTGCTGAAGCCCTCGTACGCGTAGAATTGCATGACTGTGCCATTTCCAAGCATTTTTCTAAGCGAATTCAAGCCTTCTTGATTACGGAAGTTGGCTTCTTCTCCACGAATAACTTGATCAAAGCCTTTCTCCTGATCCCGCTCGTAGAGCTCCATCCATACAGCCATCACTTCCTTCGGACTCTCCACATCGCTCATGAGATGCCACATGTTTACCGTTGTTGGCACCACGAATTCACTTGCTTTTGGTCCTTTCGGGAAGAACACATATCCCCAGTCATCTGCCATTCCGCCATTGAAGTCATAAGCTGCCCAGCGATAACCAGGATAGAATAACGCAGTGCCCTCTGCGAAGTTGCCACCTACGACCTTGTGGACGTTATACAGGTCGGAGACGAATTGGATTGCCTCCATCGATTCTGGAGCGTCGTAGGTAATCTTGTCGTCCTTCGTCACGAATCCATTGTTCGAGTAGATAAACGGCAGGGTTAGCGACAGCGGCGTGTCATATGGCGTTACACCATAAACGCCGTCCTTCGTAACCGCCTTGGAGATCTCTAAAAATTTGTCCCAGGTCCACTCGCCTTTTTCCTG
This sequence comes from Paenibacillus sp. 1001270B_150601_E10, assembly GCF_015558675.1. Taxonomy (GTDB): domain Bacteria; phylum Bacillota; class Bacilli; order Paenibacillales; family Paenibacillaceae; genus Paenibacillus_B. Next base: position 150,956 of record NZ_JADMOL010000007.1, read on the forward strand.
CAGCTCATATGGATCCTCGAGTCCATTTTTCTGAATAAGCGTCTTGTTATAGTAGAAGCCGTTGCCGTTGTTATCGTTATACGTAAAGCTGTATTGTTTGCCGTTATACTTGCCATAGCTCAGCATAATCTTGTTCCAATTCGGATCGTTCAGATCGACGAGGTCATCAATATTGCGAATATACCCCTCGCTAACCATCTTTGGGATGGACCACTCCAGCGGAATCATGATGATATCCGCAAACGGCTGACCCGCAACGGAGGTTGTAATGATTCGAGACTGAATCTCGTTAAACGGTACAGTCACGTATTCAATCTTTACGTTGAACTTCTCCTCCGCCTTACGCTGAAGCTCCTTTTCTTCCTCCGACAAGTAGTTCTCCATGCCCCACCACTGACCGATGCGTATCGTTCTTCCCTTCAGGTCGATCTTCTCATTCACAGGAGCCACTGCTGGATCGCTCTTCTCCTCACCCTTCGGATCTTCCTTCGTGCCTTCCTTGTTCTCGGTTACGGCCGGCTTCGATTCTGGATTGGCCTGATTGCCCGAGTTCCCTGATGAACAAGCTGCCAGTAGAACAATCATCGTGATCATCAGCAGTTTCGCAAGCCACTTGCGCTTCATGTCAGTTCCCCCTATCACTCGAATAAATTCCATTGCTACTTTCGACTGCTTTGCGATGTAACCGCTTTCTAAACTGAACACTTCCCATTTTAGAAGATTGTTTATTCTCCGCATATTTAGGTATCATCATTTTTTCTCTCCATAAAAAAAGCCCCTGCACCGGGGCCTATACTCATAATTGACTTGATCTAAAAACTTTCCATACGAATGCTAAAGAAAACACATACCTCTTATCTCATTTCCGTCCTAAACTGGGAGGGTGTCTTGCCAATTAGTTTTTTAAACATTTTTGTAAAATAAAAGTAATCCATATATCCTGACCTCTCCGCAATTTCTCCAACCATAAGATCCGTGCTCCCGAGAAGCTCGCAGGCATATGTCATGCGGAGCTTGGCGATATAGGCCGTGAACGTCTCTCCGATCTCCTTCTTGAATAACTGGCTGATATAGCTTGGATTCGTATAGAACAGCTGTGACAGCGATTGTAGTGAGATATCCTCAGTAAAATGCTGATTGACATACTGCAGGATCGATCGAAAGGTCTCGTTGCTTGTCATGGCAAGATCGATTTCCTGAGCATCCAGGATGCTTCTTGCTGCGCTTTGCCGAAGCTCATGAATCATCGCTTGAACGGAACCATAGTTAGCGATCAGCTGCTCGCGATTAAAAAGCACCATGTCCTCATGATCCTGATTGATGCAGTATAGGAAGGCGTGCACGACATGATACAGCTGCAGGGCATGCAGCACGGTCAACACGCCTTGCTCAAAAAGAGAGAGCATGCGATCAAAGCTATGATGGGCGCCTGCAACATCTCCAGTGCGCATGGCCTCATCCAACTGCTTCAACTCTCCTTTAAAGGATTCCGTTAAGCTCGTCTGCTTTCTAGCAATAACAAATCGCCCTGCTATAAAGTACTGATCAGCCAGCTCATTCGCTTCTTTAATGGCTCTTCTTAGATCAAGCTGCTCTATCGAGCGCTCACTCACGCCAATGCCTCGAATCCCTTCCATGCGCTTTGGATGTTCTCCCTGCGTATGTGTTTGGTGCAGTGTTTCAAGGCTTATTCGAAGCGGTTCTAATTGATCATGCGGAACGAGAAAGGCATGCTTCATCCTGCCAATCTTTGCATAGGGCAGTTCAGCAGAGACGATTGGCGGCTCAAGACTTGAAGTGGAACAAACCAGCACGCCTATCGGCGATGAATGTGATTCTATCACACCCAGCCTATGCAGCATCTCCAGCAGTTCTGTCTCATGAGCCATACTCGGCTCTTCCATGTAGCTTAGAAGCAGCGTTTCAATAGTAGTGGAATGTATGGAGTTGGAAGCCCGCTTCCCTTTAATCCTGCAAAGGATGGACTCTATCTCCTCTTCCTCAAATGGCTTTAAGCAGTATGCGATCGCTCCGTAGGTAAGAGCCTTCTGGGCATAAGCAAATTCAGCATAACCGCTGACCACAACAAAGTCCGTATCCGGTAAGATTTCTTTTCCTCTCTTAATAAGTTCTAGCCCATTCATCCCAGGCATTCTTATATCCGTGAAGACGACAGCTGGCTTGCATGTATCCATGTAAGACAAAGCCTCCACACCGCTGTTTGCCGTGCCGATGATCTCGAAGCCATGAGCTGTCCAATCGATGCTCGCCTTAAAACTCTCGATGACCCAAGACTCGTCGTCTACCAGCAGTACCGTTATACTCATGATGCTCCTCCGCCCTTTGTTGAAAGTGATAGCTGTACCTTTGTCCCTGCGCCTGGCTCACTCTGAATCGCAAGCCCATACTTTGCTCCATAAATAAGCTTGATCCTCGCATGAACATTGGCAAAGCCGATGCTTCCTCTGCCTTCACCTGTCAGGAAGCCTTTAGAAGAGTCATGAAGCATAGACTCGAGCCATTCTAGACGTCCTTGCTCCATGCCTATACCATCATCCTCGACCGTCAATAGCAGCGTTGCTTCATCACGCAGCAACGCTTGAATGCGAAGCAAGCCCTGCTCCTCTTTGAGTTCAAGGCCGTGGTATACCGCATTCTCTACAATCGGCTGAAGGATCATTTTAGGAATGAAACAATCCTTTACTCTCTCATCAACTTCCATCTTCACCCTGAATCTATTGCCAAATCGCAGCTTCTGAATGTGAAGATAGGCTTCAATAATCGACAGCTCTACTCGTAGCGGAACCATGCCATCGCCCTTAATGCTGTATCTAAAAATACTCGCAAGAGCAGCTGTTGAAGCACGAATCTCCTGTGCCCCCTTAACCACTGCCATTCCCTTTATCATCTCAAGGGTATTGTACAGAAAATGAGGATTAATCTGGCTGCGAAGATAGGAGAGCTCTGCCTGCTTCTTCTCCAGCTCTGCTCCAAGCAGCGCCGTATTGGCATCCAGCAGTTCCTTGGTCAGCGTGTCAATTTGATTCATCATCTTATTGAACTCATTAGCCATGACCGTAATTTCGACATAGCCATCGAGATCGATGCCTTGCTTCAATCTGTCGAGATTGCCATGCTTTACTGTATTCATGTAGAGCATGAGCTTCTTTAGCGGCAGCAAAATGTTGTTCGTTAGAACAGCGAACAGCACCAGCATCACCAGCCCGCCCAGCACGAAGATAATGCTGAAAAAGAATTGAATATCCGCAAGATCCCGCATAAGCACATCCTTCGGAATCATGCTGACAATCGAGCTGTTCAGCTCTGGTAGATACTCTGCCTTCGCCATATAGGCCCTTCCGTTCCACTCCAGCTCTTCCTTATCTGAATCATTAAGCCTGCGATTGCTGTATACGGCTTCAAGCTGGCTGTCTGCGCCTAGAATATCCCCGCTGGCGATAATTTGCTCTTTCTGGTCCATAAAGAAAGCTTGAGAAACCATCTCCTGCGAGATGCTGCTGATTCCCCCCATAAGCGCCTTTGGTGAGACCACGAAGAACAGCGTGCCGATAGAAGCATTAAACGGTTCACCAGGCTGCGCATATTTGATATTAAAACCGATTAGAAATACGCTTGACGTCGAATATTGGTCTCCTGCATGATGCACGGTGAAATACTGAAAAGCCTCTCCTTCCGCTAGCTGGGCTTGGTAGGGCTCAGTCATTCTTCTGCTTCCAGCAATATCTACCCAACGCCCCTCTTTGCCAAGTACAAGAATATCGAGAATTCCTTCCTTTAAGGTCATGGAGTTGATGAGTAAGCTCTCCACACGCTTACTAAGCATAAATCGCTGTACTTTATCTTCCTCGATAAGAAAGTTTTGAACATCCAAGTTGAAGGCAATATTCGTCATAAGCCGCTCAAGAACATCCTTGTTCGCGTATATCGTCTGCTTCATTTGGAAAATGAGATCATTGGCAGCCTTATTATTGTTGGATTGTATGATCTTCGTCATCTGGAGATAGCTTGCAGATAAGATCGCTAGAACAACCAATGCTAGTGCCAGCGCTATAATCATCAGCTGTGAACGGATAGTCAGCTTGCGCAGAAGAGCCACTTCGCTCTCTCCTTCTCGTCAATGTAAACCATACATAGCAAAAGCTCCCTTGTCGTATAGTCTGATCATGCCATCACACTTGCTAACAAAGGGAGCTGCCGGTCTCTTTCTGGAGTTGTCTCTATTATGCTGTATTCGATATTGGAGGTAAGATTCCTTCTACAGGAACATGTAATTGCACGAGCCATGATTCCATATAAAAAAATCCTCCCTCTAATTAGAAGAGGAGAGGATTTTATTTTTCAGTATGCTGCTGGTATGAGTCCTTATTTTGTATCCATGCCTTGGCCTTGACATAATCCTTCATATAAGAACGGCTCTTCTGCGTAAGCATCTGTGCTACCTGCGCAGTCCAACGATCTGCTCTCTTTCCCTTCGTGCGTTCTTGATAATAGGCGGATATCGTCTCATTGTATGCCTCGAGCTGCTTGCGGTACTCCTCTTCGTTTGACTGATAGCCGTTCTCATGGTAAACAAGTTCAAGCGGCATTCTCGGCTTCTTATCGGCTGCCTGAGCAGGATGTCCCACGACCAAGGCAAAGAGCGGGATAACATGCTTCGGAATGTTAAGCAGCTCCGAGACCTCGTATAAATTATTGCGAAGTCCGCCAATATAGCAGATGCCAAGACCCATCGACTCTGCCGCAATGGAGGCATTCTGTGCAGCGAGTGCTGCATCAATGAGCGCAATCATAAAGTTCTCTGTAGAGGACAGGGTATCCCCAAGATCGATCCCCTCCATTTGAGCCGCAATCTCCAAGCGATGGGCATCCGCACAGAAGATAAATAAATGCCCGTTATGCTCCACATAGCCTTGGTTGCCAGCAAGCTGAGCTAGTGCTGCCTTCTTTTCTTTATCCGTAATGCCGAGAATGGTGTAGGCCTGAAGAAAGCTGGATGTAGAGGCCGCCTGAGCAGCCTTTACAATCGTATGGATCTCTTCCTTTGTCAGCTCTTTATCTTGAAAGGCTCGCACGGAGCGATGATCTAATATTTTTTCAATAATCTCATTCATGATCGGTTGTTCCCTTCTCTCTGTGTCATTCCTATCCTCCATTATAATAACGAAAAATAGCAGGATCTAAACGCAGTAAACCAAGCCACACTCGGCTACTGCCCTTGCAGTTTCTCCATCAGAGCTTGTCGGGCCTCATCCGTTAGGCGGATCTGCTGGTCATGAACAACAATCATTCCCTGTTGGATACGAAGATCCAGCCAGTCCGTGATTAAGCTTGGCGCATATCCTCCTGTGCTGAATTCGCCGCCGAAAGCGATCATACTCGGATAATCCGCAAGATACTGTTCTCTTGTTACCGCTTGGCCACGATGTTCATACAGCCAGAACTGAACATCATACATGAGCATGGACAGCTCGTCCGCATGAAGGGCGAAGTAGCCCTTCGCATTCGTAATGCGTGTGCAAATGCTGCGAATCTTTGCTTCAATGCCGTCAATCTCAGCAACCTTCCCACACAGCTCTTTTAACAGTGGGGAAAAGGCTCCTTGAGCGACCCGCTCCAAATCTCTGGCTAAGTCTTCTTCTGACGTATCATAGGTATCCTCATGGACCAAGCCTCTGATAAACGTTTCAAAGTCTTTGGCAAGAAAGGTGATCTCATAGTCCGCCTCTTGATCGACGTGGATTACCTCTGGTTCTCCTGTAGGACCGCACTTGCGATAATCCAGCATAACGACGTCATGGCCTGCCGAAGGACAGTCACAGATCACGACTCCAATATTCGGATAGCCCCACTCCTCGATCATGAATAGACTGCCAAACTCCCCGCCTAGAGAATTCGCCTTTTCTCTCCCAATGCCAAGGATCCCGCTAATCGCGATATGTTCCTCTGACCAAGAGGTTGGCTCATCCGTCGGAAAGCAAGCATTTACTGGCACGCCGCCATTGCGATGCTTCATTAAGGCTATGTACGATTCAGGCAGCTTGTAACCAAGCTCCTCCTCCATCGATTGGATGAGCTCATCCGTCGGCGGATCGCTCTCATATTCATCATGGGCATATTGGCTGTCATCCCAGAAAGCATTTAAATCCATATCATAAAAGGGTTGCTGGCTCATCGAACCTCTCCTTCACCTATCATATTTCTCGTTCCGTTACTAAAGAATACCATATTCATAGAAGGGAAAGCGAAAGGAGCAGCAAGCAATACTCTTCTATTCAAACAAAAATAGTAATAAATAAAAAAACCTTGAGCAGCTTTGCGCCGTTCAAGGTTTCTCTGTTCATCTTCCTATTGCTCCGCCCGCGCCTGATCCAGCTTCTTCTGAAGCACCTGCTGCATATTGGCTAACGCGTCCTTCACGGGCACATCCCGCTCAAGAATGTCTGTCATCGCTCTAGCCATCTCTTCCCCTTGATTCGGGTATACGTTCGGGATCAGGTCCCAGATGAACTTCGTGTCGGTTGCAGGCTTCAGACGTGTGAATGGCGCAGCATCCCAATCTGAAATATTCTTTAATCCCATGTTCCGTACCGGTAATTGGCTAGTGAGCGCTAGTTTGTTAGCTACTTCCTCGCTCATCAAATAAGATAGCACTTTCCACGCTTCCTCTTGCTGAGCAGATTGAGCATGGATACCGTACAAAGAGCCAAAGGTAACAAACGGCGATACATCTGGCCGTGCAGGATCAACCGGCATCGTAATAACGCCGACTTCAAAGGAAGCATTTCCTTTTATACCATTCGCGCTCACAAGGCCTCCCACCTGCATCCCAATCTCCTGCTGCGTAAACGGATTTTCACTCGAAGACCGCATGCTAACCTCTTCCTTTACCATGTGAAGCGCCTTCGATTGGATGGCATCCGCAACCGTCTGATAGACCTTCTGCCAGCCTTCTGCATCAAACAAAATCTTCTCCTGTCTCGCATCAATAATACGCAATCCATAGGTACTGGCTACCTGTAAGATTGAATCCTGAAGCCGAGGGAAGAAGCTGTCCGACAGCCCGTACATCGGCTTCTCTTCCGTGCCTAACTGAGCGATGCGGGCGCCAAGATTGTATAACTCCTCCCATGTCATCTGATCTTTTGGTTCCTCAATTCCGTTTTCCTTGAACATGGATTTGTTATAGTAAACAACCGATGTATTGTAACTAGGAGACAGAGCGTACATCGCGCCATTCCCTAGCTTGCGGAAGTAATCCATGATGGCCGGATCGATTCCGTTGGTGTCAAATTGAGATTGCTCCATCATCGGCTCCAGCGAAAGGAGCTTCCCTTTATCTACCAACGGGATGACTTCCTCTGGATTAAGCAGAATCAGATCAGGGTTCTCTTTTTCGATGAGACTGATTAACTTATCTCCCGGCGCCTTCTCAGGGGAGGTGTCGCTGCGAATACTTTCAGTAGTAACAAGTTCGTATTCTAGTTCAGGATACTTAATTGCTAGATAGCCTCCATACTGCTGATTAAAAAACTCCTCCGAATGCGCCATGATGCGAAGTTTGGGCTTGGCTTCCTCCTGAGCGACGGGTTCTGTTTTTTTCGTTTCTTTTACCTCTTCCTTGGAACAACCGCCTATAACGATAAGCATGATGACAACTACGCTGAGCATGCCTAGCAGCTTCCATGATCGAATACCTCTCATCTTTATCCTCCTCATATGAACAATTTATTACGCATATGCAGGGTCTTGGATGAATGAATATCACGCAAACAATGGGATAACGTTAAAAAGAAGCATAGAAATACACTTATAAATTAAACCGCTTTCTTACTCTGGCTGCCCGCGTCTCCTTTTCTTATAACTTATGGAGGATGTCACTTATACCTTATGATGACCGTATTTTTCGTTTGCCCTCATGATAATCTATAGCGAAAAATTTTTAATTATTTATTCAATGATATACCCAGCCATTCCCGCCATTCCTCATCGCTTGGTCTTCTGCCGTAGTTTGCGATCTCGAAGCATTCGGCATAGCGGATCTGCGATGCTTTCTCTTCGCCGTAGAATTTCTTAAGGGCGGGCTTCATTTCCTCCGAAACGTGTATGTAGCTTCCCCAGTACTGACGTAAAAACTCCATTCTCCCCTCAACTTCATCTGGAACCTGATTCAGAATCCCCATCTGCCATGGAGCAAATTCATAGAACTGAGAAGCGTGAGCATGCCATGCTTGCAGCTTCTTCCCCAGTACAGACCCGATATCGATCGCTACATCTGCACGATAGGTCGGCTTCATCGAGTAATCAGGCATAAGCAAGAATACTGGCGATTGCGGCAAAGTAGGCACTTCTGGGACTGCATTCGGTGTTCGTGCTATAAAGGACGCCGCGTCTCTTACAACCACTCCTGTATAACGATTATCAGCATGAGCGCAGCCTTCAGGGTGGAACGTAATGACGATATCTGCTTTTGCACGACAAATATTGCGAATCACCTCTTGACGAACCTCAATGCTCGGAAGCAGCTCTCCATCCGGCGTATCAAGCACCGTATAAGCTTCAATCCCAAGCTGTTGTCTCGCAATCTCTGCCTCATGACGTCTGCGTTCAATTAATGCAGCTCCACTTTCCTTGTAATGTCCGCAGCGACCATCTGTTAGCGTCAGAAACTGCACCCTAGCCCCCTGCTCTGCAAACCATGCCGCAATTCCTCCCGCATAGATATCAGGCTCGTCCGGATGGGCACCAATTACTAAAATAGAAAGTTCCTGATGGATCATGTCATTCCCTCCAACTTATAATGTTATACCTCTTGATGGGGTTCGATAAAAGCTCTCCCTCCTTACTGAAAACGCTTTAAATTAACTATACCATATCTGATATAATTTACCATATTTTAATAGAAATATTTTCTCTTTATAGCTGATAAAATAACGCCGTTCATGCCATTTCCCTTAATGTGAGGAGGCTCAATCTATCATTTCATTGAGATCCATTCTATTGGAGATCATTCCGTTCTATCGAACTCAGTCTGTTCATCAGACAGCGCACGAAATAAAAAAAGCTGCTCTCGGAATCTATCCGAAAGCAGCAATCAACATAATATAGAAAATAGAACCCTAATAGGAGTTAGAGAGTTTCACAATTGCGTAACTTGCGTAGTTGTATTAGAAAAATAAAGTGAAGATTGATTATGCCGATTCAGACGGCTGTTCATTAGGCTCTGGAGCCATTTTCTTTGCCAGATAAATGGCGACAAAGATAGCGGTAATTCCGCCTACAAGCTTGCCGACAATCATCGGGAAGATCATTTCCTTCGCTACCCCAGCCGTAAACCCAAGATGGTCGCCAAATACAAAGGCTGCAGATACAGCGAAGGCAACGTTGATCACCTTGCCTCTTGCATCCATATCCTTCATCATGCCAAACATCGGGATAACGTTTGCAAGTGTAGCCACCATGCCTGCCGCAGCAACCTCATTCATGCCAAGCAGCTTGCCTAGCTTCATTAGCGGCTTATTGAACAACTTGGTAATAACAAATACCATCGCAAAAGCTCCTGCTAATACAATGGAGATGTCGCCAACAATCTCAATACCTTCATGAATCGGCGCAAGGCCAGGAATGATCGTGATATCGGTAAGCTGCTGCGTAATGCCTGCAGCAAGACCTAAGGTTGCGACAATCACGATAAACTTGCCGAAGATGGTAAAGCCCTTGATCATGCCTTGCGGGAATCTCCACAAGCCAAGCACGATCAGTACAGCAAATAGCAGAATTGGCACTAGGTTAGACAAGATCATCGTTAGAGAATAACCAGCAACCAAGCCGCCAATCAAGCAGCCGATCGGAATCGTGACAATACCGGCCAATACTCCTGTGGCCAAGTATTTATGATCTTCCTTCTTGATAATGCCAAGTGCAACGGGAATGATAAATACAATCGTCGGTCCAAGCATTGCTCCTAGAATTGTCCCTGCGAACAAGCCCGCCTCAGGCGTCTTTGCCAGCTCCATCGCAAGCGAGTATCCACCCATATCATTGGCAAGGAGTGTCGTTGCAAACATAGCAGGATCCGCTCCCAGCGCACTGTATAGCGGAACGACAATTGGGCTAAGCAGCTTCGCTAGTACCGGAGACAATGAGATGATCCCCACCATTGCCAGCGTAAGCGAGCCCATGGCCATGATCCCCTCATCAAATTGATGACCCAAACCGAATTTGTACCCAATGCACTTGTCGATGGCCCCAAGAATCATGAAAATAACCATGCCGTAAATGATGATTTCGTTAATCTCCACGAACGTGCTCCTCCATTCTTTCCTATATTCGATTGTAATCAAAAGCACAGCATTAGCGAGCTAAAGCGGGCTATTTGAAATGTTGCTTTATTTCATCCGTAGGGGAACGCAGCACGGTATGATGGATCATTCGCTTAGGATCCATAGCGGATACGAATACCTTCATTCCTTGCTCGACGTCGCTTACGCTTCCCGTAAATACGGCGAAGAACTTGCCTCCAATCGCCATCCCGAGATTCATTCTTTTGACATAAATGTCGCACTGCTTCAAGGCTTCATTCAATGCAAATATGCCGGAGGATACTGTCGAAGTCTCCACGATGCCTACTGCATCCACAGATTGAGGCGAATATCGCTTCTTCAATCCTCCAATGATGTCAGGATGAACGCCATTCAGCACATAATCACTGATTCGGTATTCCTGCGCTTCTGCCTTAGCGGTATCCATCGCTTCCAGCACATCTGCCGTGTCGCCGCTCATAATAATAAGGAACTTGCCTGGACATATCGGCTTCAGATGATGTACCTCAACAGGTGAGGTCTTCAGCATTCGATCTGCAGTCTCGTATCCCTTGCTTATGCTGCGCAGCTCCACAACACCGATCGCACTACTCATGGGCGACCTCTATAGAGTCCACAATGCCTACAATCACGGCATCAACAGGCGCGTCAGGTGTCGCTATGGATGTCCGGGCAGCGCTTCCTGTCGTTACGAGAACCGTATCTCCGATCCCTGCGCCCGCGTTGTCTGCGGCAACAAAGCAATCACGCTCAGTAGGCTTGTCCGTATACGAGATCGGCTTCACGACCAGAAAGGTCAGACCATTCAGCTTGTTGTCCTTACGAGTCGCCCATAGGCTTCCCATCACTTGTCCTACGATCATAGCTTCACCCCGCCAGTTATCTTCTGTGTACGTGCATCCGCTGCATGCGCAAATAGTCCTGAGCAAGCGGCGTAATGATGCAATGACGATCAATCACAATTTCTTTCTTGCGCTGGAGCACCAGCTTCTTCAGCTCGGCTTCGGTCAACACCTTGCGAGTCCACACTTCTAGATCCCGATTCCCATCATTAGGGGTTGACAAGGAACAGCGATCATTAGAGCATTCCTGTTGTGTCGATTGGCTGAAGCTCATAGCCTCTGAAGCCTGCCCCTCTGCATCCACTGCTGCTGGTCCTGTCAGCTTCCCGTGAGCCAAGGCCTCAGAAGATACAGCTTGATCAAGGCTGCCAAATTGAAGCTCTGATTCCTTCATCATCCGAACGCCATAGCTCATCAGTTTGTCGACATAGCCATCATACTGCTTGTAAAGCAGGACAGGCGCTGACGCCTTGTACTTTCGGTATTGCAGTCCTTCTTCCAGTGCAATTACCGATTTTCCCTTGAGCAGCATCGTCATGACAAACCGCTCGCGTGGTCCAGCGCTGATTGCATTCGCAAGATTGGCTAAGAGCTGAATGCACACCTTGGGAATAATGAGCACATCGCAATCTCTTAATGCTTCCTCGTAATACCGGACTTGGTAATGAGGAGCCAGCACTTGCTCAACAGCAGGTACAGGCTCTGTAGCGAGGATCACGGCTTGCTTCATATCTGCTGTTCGCACAGAGGATTCTGCTGTTGACGCAGCCGCCAGCCTTCTCATTACCTCTTTCGTGACGGCATCGACGATTGCCGCCCGGTCTAGAGCTTCTGTGTTCATTTTTTCACACTCCTAACCCTAGTTGCCCTTCTTCATAATCTTGCCTTTCGTCCCTTTCGTAAAGCCGCAAGCATTCGCTTCGTCATAGTCGATATGCATGTAGGTCTCGAAATTAGGGCTAACCCGAACGAGCACATCGTCAAAAATGAGCGGGCGCTTGCCGAACACTTTCACTTGAACGATCTCGCCGTTCTCCACCTTATACTTTGCCGCATCCTCTGCCTTAACGTGAATATGGCGCTGAGCTGCGATTAAGCCGCGTTCCAATCGAATCATCTTGCTTCCAGCAGCAATCACGATGCCTGGCGTGCCTTCCAGCTTGCCGCTCTCCCGAACAGGTACGGGAATACCCAGTACCACCGCATCGGTTTGCGACACTTCCACCTGCGACTCCTTGCGCTCTGGCCCAAGCACCACGACGTTATGCAAGGCTCCCTTCGGCCCGATCAGCGTCACGCGCTCCTTGCAAGCGAATTGCCCCGGCTGGGAGAGATCCTTCGCCTTCGTCAATTGATAGCCTTCGCCAAACAAGGCATCAATCGCTTCGCGGTTCAAATGCACGTGCTTGCCGGATGCCTCAATTTCAATCAAGGCTTCTTCCTGCACACGCTTTACTACTTCATTCACAATGCTTTCAACCAATTGATTATCCACCATGCTCACCTCATGAGTTGTACTGTCCAGCACGGATTCGGAACATGATAATCCAGAACAAGGAAGACAATCGGTTCAATGACAGAATAATATCTCCACGATCCGCTTCTCCATGCTCCTTCTTAAAGGCTTGATAAGCCAACAGCTCCGCTTCCCTCGTCAACGTGCGTAACGCATTTATAGCAACAACCGCTTCGCCCATATCATAGCTGGGTTGAAAATGTTCCAATCCAAAGTATTTCTTAGGAAAATGAGACTGTGCTCGCAATTCCTTTGGCGTAAGCCCTAGCAAATGAAAATCTTCAATGCTTTCATTAAGTACTTCACAGCGTACGATCCGTCGTACAAATTGCAGGATTTCTTCCAAGTCCTCGACCAGCTTGGTCATGTTCAGCTTGAAGCAGCACATTTGTGCTTCCATCAGTTTTGATTCTAGTGAATCCAGCTTGCCCCGGAAGATGATCCGAGGATGATCTTTAAATACAAGCGTGTTTCCATACAAATGCGTCATATGCTCAGGCTTCGTTTCCAAAAAACCGCCATACAGCGTATGAAATCTTTTAATCCCTTTGGACGGCTTCTCCACGTCCAGATTTCTTGTGATTTGAAGCTTGACTTCCTTCGGCTTAAGCTCCGGTGTCCCGCTCTCTGTCGTTGAAGCTATTAAATCTGCAGCGTGCACATAACGAAGCTCGATCTGATGATCGGTCAAAAAGCTTTTGGCCGATGGCGTCAATATCGTGCCTTCTGCTACCTCATAAACCGCAACCTCTTTCAGATTCTGATTGCGAAAGTGCTTGCGCAGATCACTTTCCGTAATCAAAGCCATATTCTCACATCCTTTTGCACGCGTCCGATACGTCCGCTTTCGGGTGGGGCATTGACAACAGTCAGAGAGAAGGGGGCGGGATAACCGCCCTCACCCTGCCTCTCTCCTGATCGTTAGGCTTGTTCGGAAACCGCTATTATTCAGCGATCTTTGTTTTAGGCAAGATTGCGTCTACTTCAGTGTGTGGTCTTGGGATTACATGAACGGACAACAATTCGCCAACACGTTCTGCTGCTGCTGCGCCTGCATCTGTAGCTGCCTTAACTGCACCTACGTCGCCGCGAACCATTACGGTTACGAGACCTGCACCGATTTGCTCTTTACCGATCAAAGTAACGTTAGCTGCTTTCACCATTGCGTCTGCTGCTTCGATTGCTCCTACCAAACCTTTTGTTTCTACCATTCCCAATGCGTTTGCGTTTGCCATGATATAATTCCTCCTAAGTTATATGTGAATTTTGGATAATACCCGTTAGTAATAAAAAATTGCTAGATTAGTTGAAAGAATGATTAGTTAGCGATGATTGCTCACTTACATTTTTTCAAGGATACGAGCAACGATCATATTGATCAGTTCCTCTTTGTCCCCAATATTGATGCTTGATGCTTGTGCCGCTTCTGTTGGCTCTGCCAAATCTTCCATTTCTCTGAGACCATAAGCAACTCTGCGAATATTCAGCAGGTTGAATGGACCGATATTATCGGAAGTGGAGCTTCCGCCTACTGCGCCGCATCCAAGCGTTAGAGCTGGTGCAATGGCTGTAGTTGCGCCGATGCCGCCAAGGGTACCCGGCGTATTCACAAGCAAGCGGGATACTGGCTTCTTAAGTGCGAACTGGCGCACGATTTCTTCATTCTCAGAGTGAATGACCATCGTATGCCCAGCGCCCTCGCCATTTAGGATTTCGATGCAGCGCTCGCATGCCGCTTCCCAGCTGTCTTCGGTATAGAAGGCGAGAATTGGCGCAAGCTTCTCGCGAGAATATGGAACCTTCGGTCCAACTTTTGTCTCTTCCGCAATCAGCACGCGAGTGCCAGCTGGAATATCGAGGTTCGCAAGCTTCGCGATATGCTCCACGCTGCGGCCGACGATTTGCGGGTTCATTGTGCCATTGGCACGCATAATGAATTTGCCTAGCTGAGCGGATTGCTCTTTTGTTAAGAAGTACGCGCCCTGCTTTTTGAATTCAGAAACGACCGCTTCCTTGCTGCATGCTTCCACGACGACGGACTGCTCAGAAGCACAGATCGTGCCGTTATCGAACGTCTTGGAGTCCATGATGCGCTTCACCGCAAGCGGAATGTTCGCGCTCTTCTCGATGAAGGCTGGGCCATTGCCTGGGCCTACGCCAATTGCTGGCGTGCCGGAAGAATAAGCCGCTTTAACCATCGCGGTTCCACCCGTTGCAAGAATAAGAGCTACATCATTATGCTTCATCAATTGATCTGTACCTTGGATCGTTGGTACCGTCATGACGCTGATTGCGCCCTCAGGGCATCCTGCTTGAACGGCTGCTTCACTAATGACTTTCACCGTTTCCAATATGCACTTCAGCGCGTTTGGATGCGGAGAGAACACAATGCTGTTCCCAGCCTTAAGCGCAATCAGCGCTTTGTAGATGACAGTCGAAGTTGGGTTGGTGGACGGAATCAAACCGGCAATGACTCCAACAGGAACACCGACCTCCATCACTTTATGTGCTTTATCGTCCTTAAGGATGCCGACCGTCTTCATGTCCTTGATCGATTCATATACTTGCTTCGAGGCAAAGGCATTCTTGATGATCTTGTCCTGCCAGCGGCCAAAGCCCGTTTCCTCATTGGCCATCTTTGCGAGCTTCTCGCGATTCGCATAGCCCGCATCAGCGACTGCTTTGACGATAGCGTCAATTTGCTCTTGTGTCATAACAGCGAGCTTCGCTTGCGCTTCCTTCGCCTTTTTAATCAGGTCGCGGACTTCTTGAATGGATCTTAGGTCTTTATCCAATGCTTCCATCAATATTCCTTCTCTCTACTTCGTTATTTTCAAGCTAAGCTTTCTTTGTGCCTTTGCTGCGTTTCTTTGCTGAAGATGGCGCCTTCGGCGGTTTCACACGAGGCTTGCTGCCTTCATCCTTTGCTGCTTTCGCTTCCTGATCTGCTTTCCGTGCCTCTTCGACAAGCTTTGCCGCCTCTTTGGCAACTCGCTGCATCGCATCCATTGCGGACTTTGCAGCATCTGCAGGCATCTTCGTTTCCACCGCTTGATTGCTGCTTACTTCCGAAGAAGCTGGCGATTTCGCCGTGGATTCGAGTATGGCCTTGCCTTCAGCTTTATCTTCAGCCATGCTTTCGTTCTTATCATGAGCCTTCGCCTCAATCGCAGCCTCTAGCTTTGCTTCTTCCTTCTCATCCGCCTTCAGCTCTGCCTTAGATTCTGCTTGAGGCATCTCTGCCTTTTTCGTCTGCTCGGCTTCTGGCTGCGCCTCTTCCTTGCCTGCTACCAAGGCGGCTGTCTCCTCATGGAGTCGTGCAATGACATGGCGCGCAACGAGCACGTCCAGCTGCACTGCCTGCTCGGCTCCTGCATCTACTGCCGCTTGTACAGCGCCAACGTCACCGCCAAGCTTAACGGTAACAAGTCCGCCCTTGATCACTTCGACTCCGATACAGGTGACGGCAGCCGCCTTCAAGGCAGCATCTGCGACGGCAACAGCGCCAAGATAGCCTCTTACCTCCACTAATCCTAATGCTTGATGTCTCATAAGCGGCTACCTTAATAACTCGTCGGGTTATCCGCTACGAACTGGACAGCATCAGCGAAGGCGTCACAAGCAGCCTTGCAGGCCGATTGACTGCCCGTTAGCAGCGCACCGCCGAAGTTCGTCTCGGACGGCGGACCGAAGAAGGTGGCGATTGTAACATCCGCAGCCTTGAGAGCGGCATCAAGGGCATACATCGCTTCAAGCGGCGGTGCAATCAGATAGGCAAGAGCCTCGCCTTCTTGAATATTGGCCGTCTCGGACAAATACGTGCCTGTGCGGGATACGCAATGCGCAAAATACGTAATGCTGTTATCCTCATTGGCGCTTACAAAGTGCGCGCCGTTCTCAATGAAGTCAACGACAGCGTTCAAGCCGCTGCGCACTTCCTCAGGGGTAGGTCCGGCTAGAATGCCGATGACCTCGCCTGCCAGCTTTGTGGATGCATTGGCAGAGCCAGCATACATGCTTTTCGCATAGACAACGTCTACCACAGCTGATTTCGTTGCTTCATCAAGCGCAGCATAGGTCACATCATCAATATCTGCCGTAATGATCCCCAAGCTTTTATGGTGCGGCTTAAGCTCCAGCTTATTAGCCATATCCAGGCTTACGTTGGAAATGAGCTTCATGCCGAGCACTTGTGCATGAATCGGTTCGTTTCTCATACGTGCCTCCTTGTGATCCTTATAGTTTCAAATCAATACCAGACGCCTTGCGATCAATCATAGTCTTGATCAATTCAGCGATATGAGCGCCAGCTTCTACAGCTGGTGTTCCTCCAGAATGGATGTTGGAAATCACGGTGCGCTTCGCTTCCGGCATTCCTACCGTTGGCTTGTAAGCAATATAAGCACTCATCGACTCCGCCGTAACGAGTCCTGGACGCTCGCCGACCAACAGGCAGATGACATCTGAGCCTGTCACATCCCCGATAACATCCATCGATGGAACACGGCAGTGCTTAACGAACAGAATCTCGCCAACCTCAATGCCATACATTTTAAGACCTTGCGTAATCGCAGGGATGATATCGCGAAGATTCGCCTCGATCGCAGCGGAGCTCAGTCCGTCTCCGACCATGATTTGGACCTTCGCCTGCTTCACGGTATGCTGCTTAATGAATTCAACCGTGTCTTGGGAGAATTGGCGTCCCAAGTCCGGGCGAGTAATGTATTCATCCTTGTCCCGGCACATCGTTTCGATTGGAACAAGATTCATTTCCTTAACGAAATCCTCTGATACGTAGGAGAACACCGCATCCTGCGCTGCCGCATGGTCAGCACGGAATCGAAGCGACGTAATCGTCATGTATCGTGGGCCAGCACGCCATACGCCAAGGCGAGCCGGAGTCTTTTCCTTCATTTTCAAGTAGCCTTCGCGATCCGCAGGCTCTGGCACAAGCAGCTGCTTGCGAAGGTCGATCTCCGTGATATCATCAAGGCATTCGCCTTCATCATCGGATGCTTCCGTTGCATGAATACCCTCTGCCGTTGTCGACGCTGCTGCATGCTGAGCATGAGCGATAAACGCTTCTGCCGCAGGCCTTTTCTCGACCGCAGTCTGCTTTGTTTCCACTTCTGCTGCTGCAGCGCTTGCGGATGGAGCCCCAGTTGTTGCCCCTGCTGATTCAGATGCTGGCGTACCAACCATCTCATTTAGAATCGATTCAATCATCGATTTTAGATCTTTTTCATTCATACGAGCTTCCTCCTTCCCTTACTTGAGAAACACTGATGCGTCCCCTGCTTTTTTAGTCAGCTTGCCATTCTCGATAAAGCCCATCTTCTCCATCCACTGTTCAAACTCGCGGATCGGACGCAATCCAAGCAGCTCGCGAAGAGTCGCTGTTTCGTGATAACCTGTTGTTTGGTAGTTCAGCATGACATCATCGCCGTGCGGGATACCCATGAAGAAGTTGCAGCCTGCTGCGGACAACAGAACAGCCAAGTTCTCAAGGTCATTCTGATCAGCCTTCATATGGTTCGTATAGCAAGCATCGCAGCCCATCGAAATACCGGTCAGCTTACCCATGAAGTGATCCTCGAGGCCTGCGCGGATAACCTGCTTCGCATCGTAGAGATACTCAGGGCCAATAAAGCCAACCACTGTATTCACAAGGAACGGATTGTATTTCTTAGCAAAGCCATAGCAGCGAGCTTCCATCGTGACTTGGTCAATCCCATGATGTGCTTCGGAAGATAGCTCCGAGCCTTGGCCTGTCTCAAAATACATCACGTCAGGACCGGCTACTTGTCCATGCTGCAGAACAAGCTGCTGGGCTTCCTCGATCGTAGCGGCATTGAAGCCAAAGGCCGCATTGCCCTTCTCAGAACCTGCGATCGATTGGAAGATGAGGCCTGTTGGCGCTCCGCGCTTCACGGCTTCCATTTGGGTTGTAACGTGAGCGAGTACGCAAGTTTGGGTAGGGATCTCCCACTTCTGGCGGAATTCCTCGAAGCGCTTCAAGACGCGCGTTACACTTTCTACCGAATCATCTACCGGGTTAAGGCCAAGCACAGCATCTCCGATCCCAAAGGTCAAGCCTTCCATGAGAGAGGCCATGATGCCATCCGGATCATCAGTCGGATGGTTCGGCTGAAGCCGTGCCGACAGCGTGCCTGAACGGCCAATTGTAGTATTCGCAGTCGCTGTAATACGGATCTTCTTTGCCCCATACATCAAGTCAAGGTTGGACATAATCTTCGCAACCGCAGCTACCATCTCAGCGGTTAGTCCGCGGGATACGCGCTTGATGTCTGCTTCTGTTGTGTTTTCGTTCAAGATCCACTCCCGAAGCTCTTCAACCGTCCAATTCTTGATCTCGCTATAAATGCGCTCGTTAACCTGGTCTTGAATGATTCGCGTAACCTCATCGACTTCATAAGGAACCGCTGGGTTATTGCGCAAATCCTCTAGCGTAATCTGAGCCAGCACAACCTTTGCTGCCACACGCTCTTCGGATGAAGTAGCTGCGAGTCCAGCTAGCATATCCCCTGATTTTTCTTCGTTTGCTTTTGCCATGACTTCCATGAGGGAATTAAACTGGTAGACTCGGCCAAACAATTTCGTTTTTAGAATCACAAAAGCTCCTCCTTCCAACCTCTAGGCTGATCTATATATAAATTAGTGAAATACAAGCGTCTTGATCACGACTGGCAGCACCTTGCCTTCAGCAATCGGCTTACCGATATCGATGTAATCTCCATTGTCCACTTGAACACTGTCGATACAAACAACATCCTTCTTGTAATCAAGCAGAGCGTACAGCGTCTGCCCCAGCACCTTCGCCATATCGTGATGGACGATCACAATGAGCGGATATTCTCGCTCTATTAGCTCTGACATGCCTTGATACAGCCCTTGGGCATACTTTTGAACTTCCGCGAAGCTTGGACTGTTCTTGCCTTCAATCGCGATCGCAACCCGCTGCAAATCATTGTTCAGCTTGAACCAGCTGAGCTTGTCGGTAATGGCTTGAGCAAGCTGGCTGCTGTCGCCCGCCTCATCAACAGATGCAAGCTTTAGAATCGGAATGTTCTTAATCGGGAAGCTCTCTTCCGTATACGTAATCGTGCTTCCGCTTATTTCCGTTGTATGAGAGCCCGCGCCAACCACGGTCGCTCGGATCGTTTCTGCAGAACGCGCTACGGTCATCTGCTTCACAAGTGGCGACTCTGCAATCGCCCGTCCCAGCAAGATGCCGATATCTCCGTATTGGAATACATCTCCTTCGGCTTCTTGGTAAATGTAATCCGCAACCCCGCCAGAAAATGAGATGCATGGAATCGTTTGTTCCAGCTTCAAGCCCTTATTCGTGACGATCGTGTCGTAAAAGTCACCCAGTGGACGAAGTCCGACGCTTTCCTCAAGCAGCTTGACCATTTCTCCGATAATCGGCTTGAGCGTTTCCGGTGTTACCCGCTGCCCAAGCACAAGCTCGATTCCTCTTCGCTCTGCCAGTTGTCTGATCTTTGGTGCAATATAGGTGATCTCATGGGATTGCTGGTCCACCTTGATCAAACGTCCACCTATATCCAAACATCCCGTATCAATAAGCTCTCCATGGTGAAATAGCGCTAGGTTGCTCGTTCCGCCACCGATATCGATATTGACGATGGAAGTGGAATGATCCTTCGAGTACGTATGCGCTCCTGCCCCTTTTGCGGCAATGATGCTCTCGAGATCCGGTCCTGCTGTCGCAACAACAAAGTCTCCGGCAAAGCCGCTAAGCGACAACACCGCCTCATTGGCATTTTCCTTTCTTGCTGTTTCGCCTGTGATAATAACCGCTCCGGTCTGTATGTCGTCCTTCGAGATCCCTGCCTTCACATACTGCTCCTCGACAAACTTCTGAATCTGCTGCATATCGATCCGATTGTCTGGCAGCACAGGCGTGAAGCAGATATCGCTTCGGTATACGACTTCCTTGTCCGTAATGACTAAGCGCGGCACCGAGAAAGAGGAGGCTAGGTTTTGAATGTAGAGCTTCGACAGCACCAATTGCGTCGTCGAGGTTCCCATATCTATGCCAACACTCAGCAATTGCTCGTTCACTTTTCTCATCCCCTATCGCTTGAGTTCAAGTCCCTATTGACGCAAAAAGGCTTAAAGTAATAACCCTTCGGGTTCACCCGAAATGGTCTACTTTAAGCCTCATTGCTTACGGGACTACATCCTTGTAGCCGGAATATTTATTTTTTGAACGTAAACGTAACGGTTGTACCGTCTTGATTGGACACGATATTAAGCTTGCCCATCAGCTTGTCCTTCACATAGCTGCGAACAATCGACAAGCCCAGGCTCTTTTGCGAGGCCTCTTCAACAGAGAAGCCTGCTCCATTGTCTGCAACAACAACCGTAACCAGTTCGTCTTTCAGCGTTGCTTTAATGGTGATGTGGCCTTGGGCCGCATCATCAAAAGCATGCTCATAGCTGTTGTGAATCAGCTCGCTCACAATCAGCGCGATGGCCACCGTACGGTCGCTATCGAGACAAATGCTCTCAGTTGAGTTGATGTCCATCTGCACGGAATCGTGAACAAAGCAACGACTAATATTCGAAGCGATCAGTCGAATAACATCCATCAAATCCACTTGCGCGTCAATCTCGGTCGAGAGCAATTCATGGGTTGCGGCAATCGCAAGCACCCTGCTCACGCTGTCATTCAGGCTCTTCTTGGCCTCAGGACTTTCGCATTGCCGCGCTTGAATGCGCAGGAGCGAAGCAACGGTCTGCAAGTTGTTTTTCACCCGATGGTGAATCTCGCGGATCGCAACGGACTTGGATACGATCTCCGCTTCCTTCTTCTTGATCTCGGTGACATCATGGAGAATGACGCCCACGGACAAGTCCTCTTCTGAGATAAACAGCCGCTTCACTTGATAGTATCGCTCCGCTGCCTTCACGTCCGTCGTGGACGGATAGCACGGAGAGAGCGTATGCTGCTTAATGACATCAGAAAAGGTCGTCTGATCAAGCGACAAATTATCATAATGCAGCCCTTCGATGTCTTCTAGGTAGCCAAGCTGCTTATAGTAAACATCCGCTTGCTTATTTTTAAGCTTCAGGAAGCCATGCTTATCAAATACCAGCACCGCATCCTCGAGCTGATTGATGATCGAGTCTTTGAACCGAAGCATCGCCGTCAGCATCGAGGACATCTCGCTGTCCTCGCACTGCGTTCCCATCATATTGAAGTGGGCTTGAATATTGTCGCTCACGTTTTTTTCATAGATCACGACGGCTATAACGCCAGCTTCATTTTTGATCGGATACACGGTCTGTCTGACGAGATGATTCTCCTGCGTGTTCGCGATAAGCCCCTGCGTCATGATCCCTGTCTCAAGTGTTCTTAGGACGCCTGGCTCATTCTCTCGAAGTGCTCGTTCTCCTGCAACGGGCCGCTTATACAGCGACTCCTGCTTGCTTGGACGACGATGGTACACAACGATCGCCTCATCAGAGACGCTCGACAGCACATCGATAAATACGTCATCTTGCACCTCGGATTGCTGAAAGGACTCCGCCAACTCGACGATTCTCTCGATATCCTGCTCGCTTAATCCGGTATGAAGGAGACAAAGCTCCTCAATTTGCTTTTTATAATCAATCATAGGAGATCACAATCGTCGTCGCGATCTCAATCATTGGACATCGACGATCCATGCTTAATTTGCGCAAGGTCTGATAGGCTTCCTCTTCGGTGTAGCCATTCTCTTTCATCAGTATGCCTTTCGCTTTCTCCACTGCTTTACGCTCTTCCATCTTCTGTGTCATCTTCGATAGATTCTGCTCAAGCTTGCGGATTTCCCTGCCTTTGGCGATCGTTACTTCCACCATAGGAATGAACGACTTTTCGTCAAGCGGCTTCACCAAATAACCAAGCGCACCGACTGAGGTTGCTTTTTCAACCGTTTGTTTGTCGCTGAAGGCGGTTAACAGAATAATGCCTCCCGCGAGCTGTTCTGAAATGATTCGTTTACCTGCTTTCAGTCCATCAAGAATAGGCATTTGCACATCCATGATGACAAGGTCAGGCAGATGCTTTTTACAACATTCGATGGCTTCAAAACCATCGGAAGCTTCGCCTACTACATTGTAGTTCGCTTCCTCCAGCATCTCACGAATATCCATTCTTGTAATAGGTTCATCGTCGACTATTACAATTTTTCCATTCATGTGTCATGCACCTCATTGTTTGCCGTTATTTGCTTGTATCGTTTGGGAAGCTTCACAGCTTGATGGTTAGGCCGTCTCGGGATTATCGCGTTACGTCTCCAAGTAAGCTTGGAGCGCCTCCACTCCCACATTTTCTATCGTTGAGACTTCAAATATTCGCTCTGCACCTGCCGCCTGCAGCTGTTCTCTCGCACGCTCCACTGCTGCTTGTCCCTCTGCGAGCTCGATCTTCGTTACGATCCCGATAACGGGCTTCGCGAACATCGTAGCAAAGGCGGGCGGGAAGAAGCTGTCTTCCTTTGTGCAATCTTGCACTAACCCGATTACGTCAGCATCTACACTGGATACGAGCAGCATCTTGTACAAATATCGATTCTCGATGCATTCTCCAGGCGTGTCAATGGAATGCTCGAAGCTTTCGATCGCTTGCGTCTTCTTATAAGCAATCTCTTGTCCATGCAGCTTCTGACAGAGCGTGGTTTTGCCTGATCCGGTGCTCCCGGCTAGAATGATTGTTTTCATCGCTTCTATCTCCTACGTTCGTGTAATGTTCGCAGCAGCAGAGAAGCCGAGAATATTTTGCAAACCAAGCAGCACTTCACTGATCGCGGATTCTACAGAGGATACATCCCCCGTAATCACGAGCGAGCCGCTGAACCGATCGACAAAGCCGATCTGAACGCCTGCCGCTTTCGTCGCGATATCCGCAGCAATGATTGAGGCTTCGCTTGGCGTAATGGTCATCACTCCGATGGCATCCCGTGCATCGCTTCCCAAGCCAAGCTTCTTGTAAATATCTGGATTTGGATTTGCAATAATGTGAGCCAGCGTGACCTGTTTACCAGGTACATACTCCTGTATGACACGTTGTTTTTCGTTTTGTTGTTCCAAGTTATCATCCCACTCTCATGTGAAAAACACGATAAATAGCCATAAAAAAACATAAAGACCCCTTAAAGATTCGCATGGAAAATTTAAGAAGCCTCATCGCTTTATTCGTATGCAACACGCCGTTGTGTTACCTTTACTATATTTTAACCTGCAAACGTTGTCAACAGCATAACATGGAAAATCGAATCAACCCTTATGATTGAAACATTTTGTTCAAAATTTCAGCAACATCGCCTGCTGTCGGAACGCGAGGATTCGTCGCAGTACAGCCGTCAAGCAGTGCGCCTTCGGCAATGGAAGATCTCATTTCTTCCAGCAGGGCAAGCTCTACGCCGCACTCCTTGAGCGTCTTCGGCATATTCAGCTCCTTCTGAAGCTGCTTGATCGCTTGTATAAGGCTTCTTACTCCGCTCTTCGCATTAGGAGCTGTCAGTCCAAGACTCTTCGCAATCTCCGCATATCTTGCCGCGGTCGCATTGCAACCATCCTTGCCGTAGCCAGGCTTGTAGTCTGCGTTGAAGGCAATAACATAAGGCAAGAGCAGTGCATTCATGCGGCCGTGTGCGATCTTGAACTTTGCTCCTGCCACATGCGCGATCCCATGATTAAGTCCAAGGGACGTAATGTTGAATGCCAATCCAGCTAGGCAGGAGGCATTATGCATCTTCTCCCGTGCTTCTAGATCGTTGCCATTCTTATAGGCTCTTGGCAAATAAGCAAAGACCATCTTGATCGCCTTCTCTGCCAGCGCGTCGGAAATATCATTGGCCTTCGTAGAGACATAAGCTTCGATGGCATGCGTCAATACGTCCATCCCCGTATCAGCCGTAATGAAGTCAGGTACGCTCTTCACAAGCTCAGGATCCAAAATGGCTTCCTGCGGCAGCATTTCATCCGAAACGAGCGGATACTTGATGTTTTTCTGTTTGTCGCTAATGACAGAGAAGGAAGTTACTTCAGAGCCTGTTCCGCTTGTGGTTGGAATCGCAATGAATGGCAGGTCTGATTGATCGAGCAATTTGCCAGCGAACAGCTTCATCGCCTTCGCTGCATCAATAGCAGAGCCGCCTCCGATTGCCAAGATCATGTCAGCCTGGAAGGATGCCAGTGCTTGCACCCCTTCTGTCACGACTTCGACGGGAGGGTCAGGCACGATGTTGCTGAAAATATACTGTTCGTTGCTCTCATGCAGTCGATCAAATACGAGATTGATCATGCCCGACTTTACCATAAACGGGTCGGTTACAATAAAAATCCTTTTGTTCTTCCATTCTGTGAGACGATCCATGGCACCCTGTCCCATATAGAGATCAGTTTTGATGGATAGTTTGTCCATGTAAGACACCTCCAAAGGATAATATAGATATGTTGAACAATCGATTGTCCATGTGAGGACAACCGGGTGAAAACAAAAAAGAGGCCTTCCAAAGGAAACGTAAGAACGATTCCCTTAAAAAGCCTCTTTGCTTCATATCGATAGTGCACGCCATTGTGCACTTGATTGAATGTAATTGTCCACTCTACTGTACACCGCACTCCCGATGCACGTCAACCGCATCTTATGAAAACCTCTATCGAGACCAATCCAAGATGAGCGATCAAGTATAATGGTGGATTCCGTCACCAATAACGAAAGTTGATTCCATCTAAGACGGAACTTATGCATTCGATTGGATTAAAAGAAGGGATGTACACGTCACTGTGCACCTTGATCTTCAGCATCGAAGAGCTTCCCTACTTGCATGCATGATACGTCGTCGTATGAGTTCGGCGGCGAGCACCTGGCCATGCCGACATCCTTGTCGGCTGCCATTCTGACAATAAAAAAAAGCCTAGTGAGGCGCAAAGCAATCCACTAGACTTAAAAACCAGCCACTTTCGCCTCGAAGCGGCTGATCCAGCAAAGTTACTAGGCAAAAGACCTGACTTAAGATCGCGGGAGCGATCTATCACAGTGGCGGGACCGTGTTGGAATTGCACCAAACTTCCATTACCTATAACTTCTTCTGTTGTTTATTGCTTGAATGGTCGTCCATTCGACATCATTATAGCACAAATGAAGCCTGACGCAATATGATTCTCTCATTTGTCAACATGAAACCACACCTTGCTCCCTTACTCAGTCAGACGCTAAAATGAGCCTTTGATTCCTGTCACTCTTAGGCTTACCTTAGCTTCGGCAACTCGCATGCAAGCTGAAAATGATCATAAGAACGTTTTGTGACAGCCTTTAATGAGAGAGAATAGAGGCAACATCCTGAACCGCTTTTTTGCCTGCATGGCTGATTCCGGCAAGCTGGAAGAAGCCATGGTTTACACCTAGATATCTTCTGCACTGCGCCTCAACCCCTGCCTCCAACAAACGGCGATACAGCGTCTCCCCCTCATCCACAAGAGGATCAAACTCTGCCGTAATAATGTGGGTTTCGGGCAGCCCTTCCAAGTCATCGCGGCACAAGGGACTCGCCTCAGGATGATCCACAGGCAGATCCGATAAATAAGCCTCATACCCGCTTAATAACGTATCCCGAGTAACAACATAATCATCACCGTTGGTAACGTAGCTGCTGCTTGCACCTGATGCATCTAGCATGGGATAGATGAGAATCTGTCGCTTAGGCAGCCAATCTCCCTGCTCCTTCAGCCGCAGACAAGTGACCATGGCAAGATGTCCGCCTGCGCTGTCGCCCGCGATCGTGATCTGGCCAGGGTCCCCTCCCCAAGACAGAGCATATTCACGGATAAGGTTAGCCGCCTTGAAAGCATCGTCATGAGCAGCCGGATATACGTATTCTGGCGCCAGGCGATAATCAACAGCAATGATTAACGCGTTGCCCAGATTCGCCAACTGGCGCAGCTGACGATCGTGCGTGTCAAAGTCGCCGCTGACAAAGCAGCCTCCGTGATAATAGATCATAACAGGGAGGTTCGTCTGTTCCGATGGCTTGTACAGGCGAAGACGTATGCCTTTAATGGTTTGTTCAAAAATTTCTCTTACGGGGACTGCTTCACCCGCTAAGTCAATGGTATTCAAATAGCCTTGCCTGCGCTCTTCGATACTCTGCTTTCTTGCTGATGGACATCCACTCTCGATAAAATCCTCGACCAGTCGACGGATACCCGGCTCTAATCTGTGTACATGCGCCATGTTCACTCACTCCCTGAAGATTCCACAGAATATCTGTATGTCATTTACAATCTCAATTCTACCCTCGTTAACTCACATGGAAACGTGTATAGCTGTAGCCTTCCTTCGTCTTCTTCACCTCAAGCACCGCAGGAATGGCCGCCTTCAGTTCCTGCACGTGGGAAATGACGCCGATCATACGGCCCGTTTGCTGAAGATCAATCAGCGTATCGATGGCCTTATTGAGCGACTCTTCATCCAATGAGCCAAAGCCTTCATCGATAAACATCGTTTCTAAGGAGATGCCGCCCTCATAGGCCTGAATGACATCCGCCATCCCGAGCGCAAGACATAACGACGCGTTGAATTTCTCCCCGCCGGACAAGGTCTTCACATCACGGAACTGTCCCGTGTAATTGTCATAAACATCAAAGCCAAGCCCGCTCTGGCGTCCCCGCTTCTCCATGCGGTCGCTTCGCACCAAATAGAATTGGCCGCCGGACATCTTATGCAGCCGCTGGTTCGCAGCATGAATAATCTGCTCCAGGAATTCAATCTGAAGATAGCGTTCAAAGGAGATCTTCTTCTCATTCTCGCCCCGCACGACATCGTATAGATCCTTGACCTGCGCATATTCATGCTCGGCCTGCTGCCACTCCTGCTCGATTCGCTCAAGCTCGGCCTGAAGCTTGCATCCCTTCTTGTATCTGCCTTCCGCTTCAAGGCTCGTTTCCCGCTGCTTTTCCACGATGCGCTCCTGCTCTTCTAATTGCAGGAACAGCTGGCTGAGCTCTTGTCTTTCCTTGCCCTGGAGCCTTTGCGTCAGCTCTTCCACGCGCTTCTCGACCGCCGCACAGGCCGTGCGATACTGCTCGATTCTCGCTTTCAACTGTTCGCGCTCAGATACAGACAGCTTGGCGCTTCGATAGGCTTCCTCTGTGCCAAATCCACCCTCACGCAGCGCCTCAAGATAACGCTCCTGTGCCTGCGCGAGCAGCTGCTCAGCTTCTTTCGCCTGCGTCTCCGTGCTGCGAAGGCTCGCAGACGCTTCAATCATCCGTTCATTTGCCTTGCGGTATTCCTCCTGCGCTTGCTTCCAAGCTGCCTCAAGCTTCGCCTTTAGCTGCTCAGACGCCCGAAGCTCCTGCTCCAGCCGTTCAAGCCCTCGAAGCTCCTCCGGCACCGTCGCCACAGCTTGATCATAGCCAGCTTTTGCCGCAGCAAAGGCTTCCTTTGTCTCCAGCAGCGCGGCACTCGCAAGCTCCTTCTGCTTGCGGAGCTCCTCGCATTCGCGCTCAAGCCCTGCAAGCTCCTCCTTCAGCGGCGCCAAGCTTGCCGCCAACTGCTTCAGCTTCGCTTCTTCCTCGTTCAGCTGCTTGCCTTCAGCAACAAGCTGGACGAAGCGCTCCGCGCAATGTTCCAGCTCGAAGCCATATTCGAGCAGCTCGGCTTCTCGCTCCTTTTGCTGCGCTGCATTCGTGCGCAGCTCGGCTACAAGCTCAAGATGAGCCTTCTCCGCTGCCGACTTCTGCTTGCGCATGTGGTCGAGTGCTTCCTTCGTTGGAAGCTCATCTTGCAGCTTCGCCTTCTTCGGATGCTCGCTGCTGCCGCATACAGGACAAGCCTCCCCATCATGAAGATGGCTCGCGAGCAGGCCGGCTTGTCCCTCGATCCATTGCTCCTCGAAATGCACAAGCTCCCGCTCGAGCTTCTGATAAGCCGCTCGCAGCTTCTCCTCCTGTGCCATCAACGCCGTGCGCTCCTCCTGCAGCCGCAAGTAATGCTTCATGCTTTGCGCCTGCTGGCGAAGCAAGCTGAGTCGCTCCGTCTTCGCAGGGAGCCCGGCAACGCTTCCTTCCAGCTCGCGAACATTCTGAGCAAACTTCAGGCGGTTCTCTTCATGCGCCTGAAGCTTGGCGGTCAACGCCTCCTGGCTGCTTAGCCGTGCCGATGCCTCCCGCCGCAGCTTCTCCACCTGCTGCTCTTTCGCGGCGAGCTCCTTCACGAGCGGAACATAGCCGTGGAGGCGATCATGATCCTTGAGCGCCTGATCGCGTCGTCCCTGCAAGGCCTCCTCCTGCTTGTACTGCTGATCAGCGGCTTGCAGGGTTGTATTCGCGAGCTCATGCTCATGCTGCGCAGCGTTCCACTGCTCGCGCTTTCGCAGCAGCTCTTGCACCTGCTTCTCGACATGCTCCTCGTGCACTTGAATCGTGACCGCCTTCTCGGCTTGGGCGAGCAGCTCCGTCTGCTCCTCCATCACAGGATGCTCGGCAAGAAGCCTTGCGGCTTCTGCCTTATGCTGCTCCAACTGATCAAACTGCTCGTTTAAGTTCCTTGCCTCGTGGTAAGCCGTTGTAATCTGCTGAAGCTTCGTCAGTTCCTGCTCCCGAAGCTCCTGCTCCCGATGAAGCAGCTGATCCGTATACTCGAGTTCCTTCACCAGCGCCCCCATCACCTGATAGGCGTTGTACTGCTCTTGCGCGAATACCTCTTGGAGCAGAGAGCCTACGCGAGCGCCAAGCTCATCCCGAACCTGATGAAGCTGATAGGTGCGGATGTCGAACAGCTTGGAGCAGGCTTGCTGCTTCTCCTTTCGCTGCTCATTTAAGGCATCTGCCACATATTTATAAAGCCCTGTCTTGAATAGACGCCGCAGAATCTCCTCTTTGTTCTCCGTCTCTGAGGTTAGAAGCTTGCGGAATTCGCCTTGAGGCAGCATCACGATCTGACTGAACTGCTCTTTGGTCAGTCCGATCAAGTCACGTATCTTATCGTTTACTTGCGTCACAATAAAACGATCGGTAAGCGGTACTTCTTTGCCGTCCACCAGCTCATACAGCTCATATCGCTCTCCTGTTGCCACCTTGTTGCCTGCCTTCACGTGCGGGATCTGCCGGAATACGCGGTATGCGCGCCCTTTTAGCTCAAACTCAAAATCAACGGACGTATGCACCTGATCATCCGCAAAATGGCTTCGCAGCAGCCTGCTGTCATTGCGATCCTCGCCGCTCGCTTCTCCGTACAAAGCAAAGCTGATCGCATCGAAGATCGAGGTCTTGCCCGCTCCCGTCTGCCCGGACACCACGAAGAGGCGATTCTCTTTAAGCTCCGTAAAGTCAATCGTCTCCTCGTCCTTATACGGCCCGAAGGCTATCATTTTAAGCTTTAGCGGTCTCAAGTCGCTCTCCCTCCTTCGCGTTAATATCATGCAGCACCTTCATGAACAGCTGCTCTGTATCTTCAGACAAATCTTTGCCCCGAACTTCTTTATAAAAGGCGCGGAAGAGAGATAAATCGTCCATTTTCGCACGACTTTCGTTCGTCTTCTCTTCTCCGTGATTCTCAATGACTGACAGCTTCCGCTCCACATGCATCGCGTTCGGGTACACCGTGCGAATACGCTCCATTGGCGACAGCACAGCTGCTTCATCCAGCAAGCGCACAAATACATAGTCTTCATTGATCTCCTGCCGCTCGATATCTGCGATATACCCCTCCACTCTTCTCATATCACGGCGCGGTTTCAGCTCCCTTTTCTCAACGGTCGCCTTGCCTTCAGCATCAAGCTCAACAACAAGATAGCCTTTTCGATGATTCTCTTCTGAAATGGAGTATTTGAGCGGCGAGCCCGCATAACGAATCGTCTCATTTGCAACATGATGAGCCTGATGAAGATGACCAAGCGCCGTATAATGAAAGCCTGTAAAGTGCTTAGCGCTCACATGCTCCGCTCCACCGATAGACAGCGGCCGCTCGGAATCGCTCGTATTGCGCTCAGGCTCGCCTGTTGGCGTTACGAAGGCATGTCCAACCAGCACATGCCTTGCCTGTGGATTCATGCTGCTTCGAATTTGCTCCGTAATCTTGCGCATCGCGTCATCATGCGTTCGAATCTCCTCATCCTGCAGCACATGACGCACCTTCCCCGGCTCGGCATACGGCACGAGATGGAAGTGCACCTCTCCATGCTCATCGCTCAGCACGACCGTTTCACAAGGATCGTTCATTTCCCCGGCAATATGCAGCCCTGCTGCCCTCATCAGGCTGCTCCCAAATTCCAATCGGCTCGGGCTGTCGTGGTTGCCTGCTACCGCTACAACGGGGATTCCCATCTCCATAACTAATTTCACCAGAATCCGATCCAATAGCTGTACGGCCTCTGTCGGAGGCACGGCGCGATCGTACAAATCCCCTGCAACGATGACCACATCCGGCCGGTCCTGCTCGATGTCATGGATGAAATGCTCGAGCACATATTCCTGATCCTCCGTCATATACACACCTTGTACCAGTTTACCGAGGTGCCAATCGGCTGTATGGAAGATTTTCATGGATGTTCGCCCCTTTCTCTCCATATTCTAGTTACAACTCTATTAAAATGATTGAATACTTCGCTTCCAAAAACAGCTATGCATGCCCCGAA
This sequence comes from Paenibacillus sp. 1001270B_150601_E10, assembly GCF_015558675.1. Classification (GTDB taxonomy): domain Bacteria; phylum Bacillota; class Bacilli; order Paenibacillales; family Paenibacillaceae; genus Paenibacillus_B. Next base: position 182,328 of record NZ_JADMOL010000007.1, read on the forward strand.
GCGCTTTGCTTTTCTATCTTAAATCTGGTCATTACAGCATCTATCATCTTTTCATTTCATTTATGAATACAGCAGATATGGTCACGTACAGTCCTATTGTTCCTGCTGTAAAGTCTGTTCTATCTATTATATCAAAAATGGGATTCCTCTCTCTATGGAGAGAGTTGGGGTAAGATAGATATAAAAAAAGCCGGCTCTAACGACATGTCAGAGACAGCTTTTATGAAAGACGATACGCATTTGGGTGGATTGTGATCGCGATAGCGGCATATATTGCAGCTTTAAATCCCTTGGTTTAGCTTTTTGTTCTTATTTGTCTTTTCAGTGGCCCAGCTAAATGGACAACCTATTTGGTTCCTTTTACCTTAAGAGCAAACACATAGCTGGAGCTTCCTTCCGAAATTCTCTGTTCTTTATCTTTCAGCCAAGTGGCAGAAAGTCCGTAATAATAGGTTCCTTCTTCTTTAGGTGCCTCAAATGCTTGATCCGTAATCTTCACTTCTGATGGGATTCCATCACGAAAGGTGGATAGGCTTGTCTCCGTCGGCTGCTTGCCTTTGAATTTAAACGTGATCGCTGCTTGAGCTGTGACCTGATCGGCTTCTTTATCCTTCAGCAACATCTCAGGATCGGCATAGTCCGCGCATGTATTTCCCCAGCAATAAGAGCTTTGGTAAACAGCAATGGTTTTCCCATTCGCCTGTATGCTAGGCTGAGGCGGTGATGATCCTATGATCTTGTCAACCGCACCACAGCCGCTTAGAATCAGGATGACCATGACGATGCTCATCCCGAACATGCCCCTCTTCATTGAACCCCTCCTTTACGCTCTAGACGTATAAGGTTTACATTTTGTTCCACCTAATCACTGGACATGATATTCTCCCTTTGAACGAATATGTATTCGGGCAAAGACCCATTTCAAGGCACTAAAGTCATCTCTCCCAAACCTCATACAAGACATCTCCATTTTAGATAGATCTGTCTTTCCATTTGGTAAATCGATATCGAACTTACATGATTTCAAATTTAAAACAATAAGGTAGAATAACCGACCGTATCTCGCTCCACTTGTGTGTAAGCGTTCACCATTGCATGCGAGCGTGTCGCCAGGCAGCCACACTTTTTAATTGAGGAGGAGTCTGTTGTGAAGCGAAGCTGGATCAACTCGCCATACAGCTATTCGCTCGGGATGTTTGCCATGATGGTGCCGAGTCAGGCTTTCAGTACGTTTTACAGCTATTATTATGTGGAGAAGCTGGGGCTCGGCATTGGTCTTGCTACGCTCGCCCGTACGCTGTTTCTGATCTGGGATGCGATCAACAATCCATTGTTCGGCTATTGGTCAGACTCCACGAAGTCGCGCTATGGCAGGCGACGGCCTTGGATATTTGGCGCAATCCCGCTGTTTATGATTGCCTTCGTGCTGGTATTCACTCCTCCCACTGAGTTGTCTCAGCATGGGCTGTTTACCTGGTTCCTGCTCTCACTGCTTGCCTTTGAGGCAGTAGCTACAGTACTGTGGGTGAACTACGGCGCTTTATTTCCCGAACTGTACCGCGGCGACCGTATTCGTGCAAAGGCATCTGCGATTCAGCAATCGTATCAAATGGTCGCTCTGCTGCTCGCCTCTGTGCTTGCCCCCCTGCTTGTCAGCTGGTTTAGCTTCTCATGGATGGCGATCATCTTTGCCCTGCTGTTTGGCCTTTGCATGCTGTTATGCATGCTTGCCGTACAAGAACAGCCCCCTCAGCATGAAGGAGAATCGCTTAGGCTGGTCGAAGCCTTCCGAATCACACTCAAAAACAAAAAGTTCTGGATCTTCAACCTGTCCAACTCCTTTGCACAAACGGTAAATGGACTTATCAGCTCCATCATCCCGTTTTATGCCAAATACGTGCTGCATCTGTCTGAAGAAACGGTATCGATCCTGCTCGCATCAGTATTTGTATCGGTCATTCCATTAGTGTTCGTCTGGTATCCGATCGTTCGTCGCTTGCGGGGTGTGGTTGCTTGGAGACTTTCACTGGCTGTATATGGGTTGTCAGTCATTCCGCTCTGGTTCGGCCATGATCTTATCAGCGGCATTTTGGCTGGCATATGCGTTGGTTTTGGGCTAGCTGGGTTCCTTGTCACTCCTCCGGTTCTAGGCGGAAGCATTATTGATGAGGATGCGATGCTGACAGGGCAGCGAAGAGAGGGCATCTACACGGCGGTTGGCGGATTCATTACCCGCTCCAGCGGTCTGATCTCTGCACTTGCTTTCTTTGTCGTCGGCATGCTGTTCGGCTATGTCAGCGGCAGCGAGCCCGGCCCTTATCCAGAATGGACGTTCCGAGTACTGATGAGTGTCGTCCCCTTCTGCTTGTTATTGATTTCCTTCCTGTTGTCCTATGCGGATCGATTCCATTTTCCAAAGCCTGGCGGAGGTGAGCGTCTTCCATGACGATTAGAAAAGGGCTCATTATTAACTGCGACGACTTTGGTCAAAGCAAGGCAGCCAATCAAGCCATTATGCATCTGCTGGAGGAGAGCAAAGTATCCTCTGCCACCATCATGGTGCCGGCCCCAGGATTTGAGGAGGCCGCCCAGTGGTGCGCCAAGCGCAGGCAGCCAAATGTCGGGCTGCATCTGACCTTTAACAGCGAAGCGCTGCATTTGCGCTGGAAAAGCGTGACGGAGCATCCTTCTCTTCACGATGAGCAAGGGTATTTGCATGAGAATGTGGAGCAATTTGAACGGAAGGCATCAACTCAAGCGATCGTTAAAGAAATGGAGGCACAATACGAGCGCGCTCTGAAGCATAGAATGAATCTCAGCCATGTCGATAATCATATGGGCAGTCTTTATGGCATGGCTACAGGACGCAGCCATATTCCGCATATGCTGTGGAAGGCACGACGCTGGAAGCTGCCTGCACGCCTGTTTCGATACATCGATCATACCGACCCGCTTCTTAGCACAATCCCAAATCTAGAGCAGCCGGTAAGAAAGGCCTCTGCTTTAGCGGATGCCTTGGGCGTGCCCATTCCGGATTATCTGCTGTCCCATCCCTATCACGTGCAGGAGCAGGAAACCTATGATTCATTCAAAGCGTGGATTCTCTCAAGGCTGTATCGCTTGCCTGAAGGAATAAGCGAGACCTACTTCCATCCTGGCGCTGATGACCCGTGGATGCAGGCCCATCTCCCAAGCTGGGAGAAGCGCGTATGGGAATATCGTCTGCTGATGGACGAGGATTTCACCTATGCGATGCAAGACGCTGGCGTTGTATTGGCCGACTATCGCTATGTGGAGAAGCACTTGAAGCGCCCCCGTCTTCGTGCCGCTTGGCGGTTGTTGCGATCATAAGAAAGACAAACCGTTGCTGATGGCACATATGATTGTTATATGTCGGCCTACATGGTATTGGTATAAATCATTCCCTTTCACATGGAGCATAGGTATACAAATAATAGTCTTGAAGGCTTCAATGATCAGAGGCATCGTTCCAACATATTAATATCACTTTTTTCATTCGTATATATAAAAAAGAAAGCCTCTTAACCCTCGAGTCTATATCTCATTACTCGCTCGGAGGGATAATCGCGGCTTCCTTGTATTTAGAATCAATCATTTCGTTATCATGAATTCGCACACTGGTCGTGCCATGAGGTAAAGGGACATTTGAAACGAATCTAGCACTTGATCAATCTTGATTTAAGATTCGTTTACAAAGGCATATATGACATCCAGACCTCATTTTAAAAAAATAGCAACACGTTATACTACTGCCAGTTGTACGCCTTCCTTCTGCAGCAGCTCTCGAATCTGGCGTGCTAATGCCAGCGCATGTGCGCCATCGCCATGGATGCAAATGGTCTCGGCCTTCAGCTTGACCTTTACCTGATCTCGGGAGATGACGGTACCTGACTTGACCATCTGGAGGATCTGCGCTGCCGCGACAGCAGGATCGTGAATGAGCGCGTCCGATTCCTGTCTTGGCGTCAGACTGCCATCCCGGCAATACGTGCGATCCGCAAACACTTCGCTTGCCGTTCGAAGGCCGATCCGCGCGCCAGCCTCAATCAGCTTGCTGCCGGATAAGCCATAGAGCACAAGCTCGGGATTCACCCTGTACACCGCTTCCGCAATGGCTTCCGCAAGCTTGTCCTGCTGAGCGGCCATATTGTACAGAGCACCATGAGGCTTCACGTGGTGCATCTGTCCCCCTTCAGCACGAACAAAGCCACCCAGTGCTCCGATCTGGTACACGGTCATCTCATAAGCCTCATCAGGCGCAATGCTCATATTGCGTCTGCCGAAGCCCGCCAGATCGGGAAGACCGGGATGCGCACCAATGGCAACCCTTTTCTCAAGCGCACTAGCTACTGTTTTTCTCATCGTACTTGGATCACCCGCATGGTATCCGCAAGCAATGTTTACCGATGTAACAAGCTCAAGAATCGCTTCATCATTGCCCATCGAATAAACGCCAAAGCTCTCTCCCATATCGCAGTTCAAGTCTACCGATACCATGTCCTACAAGCCTCCTTGCTTCAAATAGAATCCAATTGCCTGCTCTAGTCTTCCAAAAGACTGTTCTACTGATTGATAGATCCGTTCCGCTTCCTGCAGCGATATTTCCTCAAATCGCATCCAATCCCCTGGTCTCACCTGCGCCAAGACAGAGAGATCCGCGCTGGCTACTTGAGCGATTCTCGGATAACCGCCAACGGTCTGGCGATCTGCCATCAGGATAATTGGACTGCCATCAGGCGGAACCTGAACGGTTCCGAACACGACCGCACTAGACAGCTGCTCTATCTGGCTCTCCCTCTGCATCTCTGGACCCTCCAAGCGATATCCCATTCGATCCGATTGGGACGACACTCGGAATCGATGACTCACAAATTCTTCTCTGCTCCCTTCTGTAAATTGATGATACTCCCTTCCTCGCATAAAACGAATCACCGGATCACCACGGTAGGCAGGACGATTCCGTTCCCCTACAAACCATGAAGCTGCGCTAAATGGCTTTGCATCAAGCTCTTGCCAGAGGCTTGCCATGTAGGACACAGCTAGATTCGCAGCTTTGCCAACAGGAATAACATCCCCTGCCGCAAGCGCCCTCCCTTCGAATCCTCCTATCTGCGCTCGTAAGTAGGTGCTTCTGCTTCCCAGCACCAAGGGCACATCCACGCCTCCCGCTACGGCTAAATAGGCACGTGCCCCGGAAGAACAGGAACCAAACTCCATTATCTCGCCTGCTTGTACCAATACAGGCCGCCATAAAGGAACCGTCTTCCCATTTACCTTCGGCTCAAAAGGAGCCCCGCATATCGCAATGAGCATATCTTGTTCGAATTGTATCGTCGGTCCCCACATGGTCATCTCTAAGGCTGCCGATCCTTGAGGATTGGCCGTCAACAAGTTGGCCGTTCGAAGTGCATAGCTGTCCATAGCCCCACTGGCAACGACGCCTTGCTGCTGGTAACCGCACCTGCCTAGATCCTGAACCGTCGTAAGCAGGCCTGGCTTTATGATCGTTAAGCTCATAACTCCTCCTCTTTCCATTCCGCATATTCTTCTGCTGTTATAGATCGAAAACGAACGATATCTCCCATTTGGATGAGACTAGGCGTTTGACACTCAGGACGAAACAGCCTTCTTGGTGTTCTTCCAATCAGATTCCACCCGCCTGGTGTAGATAGGGGATAGATGCCGGTCTGCTTGCCGCCAATTCCGACTGAGCCTGGCGCAATGCTTACTCTAGGGGTGCTCCTTCTTGGAACCTCAAGCCGTTCCGACATGCCGCCTAGATAAGGGAAGCCCGGAGCAAAGCCTACCATATGAACAAGGTAATCCTGCTTGGTGTGCAGGTGAATGACCTCTCCAACCGAAAGCCCGGCATGCGCTGCAACGGAATCAAGATCTGGACCATACTTACCGCCATAGCATACAGGAATATCAATAACGCTCTGTTCTTTATCATCTAGAGCTTCCAAACTCGCAAGCAGCTCTTCCAATATCATCTTTATGTATTCAAAAGGAGAGATGAAGGCATGTTCGGGATTCTGATGCAATGAAGCTCTGCCGTATAATGACAAGATCTTCAGCGGATCATAGATCACCGTGACGGTTGTGTACGCAGGGATAATCTCGATCATTTCAGGAAGCTTCCTCTTCTCTAACCCTGTACAAAAAGCGTGGATGCGGCGATGGGTTTCCAGCGCAATGCCGCCACCCCAATCGATGACAAGCGCTTGGTCTCCCAAGGGTTCGATCAAGATCGGCAGCTTTGTATGGCCCGCTGCGAACGATTTTCTTGTTTCTTTTGATTCACACACACTGTACACCCCTGACCTAACTTTTACTTATCCTATTCCTAACAGGCTTCGCGCTGTTCGATTTTATTTGACGGTTTATCATATTCTATCTTAGCACACGGCCATTTTCTTTAATGGGTAAAAAAACACTCTCCAACGATACTGTCAGAGAGTGTTTTTGTTATTCATTATTTAAAGAGAAACGAGAAGGAAATATGCATTTATTTCATCGCTTGCGCAAGCGTTGTAAAGATAACGCCCAAGGCATAGGCTCCTGCATCTGGGTAACCCAGGCTGCGTTCGCCTACGGTACCGGCGCGTCCCATTCTTGCCACGATCGTCTCGGTGTACTTCGCGCCTTGTACGGCTGCTTCTGCGGCTTTAGCAGCCGCCGTCTTGATGTCTTCGCCTTCCTTCGCACTTTGCACCCAGCGATCCGCAAATGGCGCCAACGCATCAACAAGCGTCTTATCGCCAACGACAGCGCCTCTGCCGAAGGAGCGCTCGCCTGTATCCTGAATGCCTTTGACCACGGCTTGCATCATGCTTGCGAATTCGCTGACGCTGACTTCCACCTTCTCACCTGCGGCTTTGCTTGCCGCGCGGAACGCAGAGCCCCAGATCGGACCGGAGGCGCCGCCGCAATACTCCATGATGACTAGAGAGCAGGCGTTCAGGAAGTCCCCAATGGAGGCCGTATGATGTTCCATAATCTCCGCCCATTCGCACTTCAATTGCTTAAAGCCTTTTGCCACGCTCATGCCAAAGTCCCCGTCGCCAGCATGCGAATCCAGCTCGCAGAACGGCACCTCATTTTCAATAATAACCTCACTCATCTTGTCCACAAGATAGATCAGATTATGAAGGGTAAAGGTATTATTGGAGATCACCGCATGCTTAGGATCTGTTTCCGTCTGATACGATACTTTATGGTTCACGGCTTCTTCTGCGATCAATTCTTCCACAGAAAGCGGCAGAAATGGACCTGACACCTGAAGCGCAGGCGTATCACAGTTCGCTGACAAATAATGCTTTAATTCCTCGTCGAGCTTCATGATCGTAACGGAAGCGCCGTCCATATCAATGCTCGTCATGTAGTTGCCGACGAATACTTTGACGATCGACACCGGCTTGTCTTTCAGCGCTGCGACTACTGCATTCGCGAGCAGGTACAATTCCTGCAGTGGCGATCCTCCGAAACCGTTAATCAGAAGCGCAATCTCCAGTGTCGAGCCTTCCAGCAGATTCATGTCGCGAAGGAGATCGTTCACCATCTTGTGCGCCAATTCATCGGCAGAGGCCATCTTCTCTCTGCGAATGCCTGGCTCGCCATGGATGCCAACCCCGTATTCAAGCTCATCTTCGCCCAGCTCAAACGTAGGCGTGCCTTTGGCTGGCACGGTACAGGAGGTCAGGGCGAAGCCGATGCTTCTCGTGTTGTCGATGGCCTTCTGTGCCACAGCCTTTACTTCAGCCAGCTCTTTGCCTTCCTCCGCCGCCGCTCCTGCAATCTTGTGAATAAGCACGGTACCCGCAACGCCTCGTCTGCCTACCGTATACAGGCTATCCTCCACTGCAATATCGTCATCGACTTTGACATAGTCAACAAGCAGGCCATCTTCGCTGGCCAGATGTGCCGCGTTTTTGAAGTTCATGATGTCGCCGCTGTAATTTTTAATGATCATCAGCGTTCCTTTTTGACTAGCCGATGCCTTGAGTCCTTGATACACCTGAATCTGAGATGGGGAGGCGAATACATCTCCGCATACCGCAGCATCAAGCATTCCCTTGCCAACGAATCCCGCATGGGCAGGCTCATGTCCGCTGCCGCCGCCGCTGATCAGGGTCACTTTGTTCGGATTGATTTCTTTTTTCTTGATAATCTTATACTTGCTGTTGAACTCAAGCTCTGGATGCGCCAGGACAAGCCCTCTGCACATTTCCCTTACTAATGTTTCTGGCTTGTTCATGATTTTTTTCATCGTGCTCATCCTTTCCTTACAGAGGTTCTATACGGTGTGCTGCTCTTTAAATTGTCGCCCGATCTGGTCGGCTACGATAATCGCTGCCACGACGTCTTCTTCTTTAACCGGGAATGGCATGGAATGAATCGATTCTTCTGGGATGCAGGCTTTCGCCGCAACCTGGAACAGTTCCTCTCTCGTCACCTCGGTCACGCCGAGATCCGCAAGGCATACAGGCAATCCTACGGACAAGCAGAAGCCAAGCACTTCATGCATTTCTTCCTTGCTCGCATTCTCAAGCACAAGCTGCACGATCGTCGTAAACGCAACTTTTTCCCCATGATAATAATGATGGGTTCCTTCAAGCACCGTTAAACCATCATGGATGGCATGAGCGGCCGCAAGACCCGCGCTTTCAAAGCCTAATCCAGAAAGCAAAATATTCGTTTCGATAATATTCTCAAGCGCTGGCGTTACAAGGTTCGCATCGCAAGCAAGCTTCGCCTTCAACCCGTCTTCCAGCAGCGTTTCATAGCACAGCTTCGCAAGGCCAAGCGCAGCCTTCGTTCCTTTTGCGGGTTCGCCAACGCCTGCATTTCTGCCGCAAGGAATTCCCGCGTTGACATTGGAGTACGATGCGGCTGTCGCGCGAGCTTCAAAGTATGTCGACATCGCATCTCCCATGCCTGCAACCAGGAAGCGCGTAGGCGCATTGGCAATCACGTTCGTATCGATCATGACGACGCTAGGACTTTGCTTGAAGTACGCATAGTCGTCGAATTCGCCTTCTGGCGTATACAATACCGCGGAATGGCTGGTCGGCGCATCCGTTGCCGCAATGGTCGGCACGATGATCAAGGCATCGCCTTGCGCTACGCATTTTGCCGTATCAATAGCTTTCCCTCCACCAAGGCCAATCGTGCAGGCGCAGTTATGCTGTTTCGCAAGCTCTTGCAGTCTTGCAACTTCTACGCGGGAACACTCTCCGTTGAAACCGCTCTCAACGATTGTGACATTGAACTGCTTCATCGTATGTTCGAGCTTGTCTTTCACGCGTGCTGCGTCATCTTTATGTGCAATCAATAGGGCGGAATCGCCAAACGTCTTAATAAAGTATCCGAGGTTCAAAAGCTCATTTTCACCTTGTACATATTTCGATGGACTAATAAATGCTCTTCTCATTTCATTGTCCTCCTCTGTGTCGTTATATCTCCATTATAGGAAGCCCTTGCCCAAAGGTCATGGAACGTTGAGTGCTATATAAAGCGCTTTCTGATCGTAATATATTGTCTTTTTCAAGCCGAATAGGAATATCTTGTCCTTCGATCATAGGATTATGCTATAATGGCGGCAGATAGAGGTATGGCTATAACAAACAGGATAGCCTTTTACGAGGCTTGAGATTGTTGGTCATTAAGAGTCTACACTTCATATAAGGGGGAACATGAATGAGCTCACACTTTAAGTTGGACACCATTATCGATCTGGAAAAGTGGCAGAAGCTGCAGGACTCCCTATCCCTGGTCACGAACATGGCCATCATTACGACAGATTATAAAGGCGTCCCCGTGACGAAGCACAGCAAATGCCAAAGCTTCTGTCAGGCCGTGCGAAAAGACAGCGTCTTATCACAGTACTGCCAAAAGTGCGATGCACGCGGCGGCCTTGAGGCGGTAAGGCTGAATAAGCCTTATCTGTACTTGTGTCACTTTAATATCATTGACATTGCCATTCCCATCATTGTTCAAAATCAATATATTGGGGCGATTATGGCCGGACAGGTCAAGCTTAAGGAGCCGTTAATGGAGCTTGAGCAGATCGTCACTCGACCTCCTCATGCAAGCGCGGATCAAACCGTGCAAAGTCTTACTCATGAATATGCTGCTATCCCCGAGTTGTCCTACGAGGAGATCAACACTATATCAGAGATGCTCTATCATTTATGCAATTATATCGTCGAAGAAGCGATTCAAAAAAATGCAACGATCGATATGTACAAACAGGCGCTAGCGGTAGACAAACCTCTTGCAGGCTCATTGTCACTTACCGATCAGTCCTTCCGCCAGATGGAGTCACTGAAGAAGGAGCTTGAAAACACGCTGATTGACAGCAAGCTTCATCACATGACGAGCCAAAGAAGAGTCGCCAAGAATTCCATGCTTCAGCCGGCATTTGACTATATTTATGCGCATAAAAATGCGAATCACAAGCTTGAAGATATGGCGGAAATTTGCCATGTCAGTCCAAGCTACTTCAGCCGTATGTTCAAGAAGGAAACAGGCGAGAATTTCTCGATCTTCCTTCCCCGCTTGAAGATGGAATGGGCCAAGCAGCTTCTGGAAACATCGGATATGTCGATCACGGCAATCAGCAATGAGCTCGGCTTCAGCGAGCCAAGCTACTTCATCAAGACGTTTAAGCGATTTGAGCGGATTACGCCAGCAGTGTATCGTGAGGTGTATCAGGAGAAGTAGGATGATAGCTTTCTATAAAGCGATTCTCCCCACTTCTACACGTTTTGGAACTAAAAAGGGGCAGAAAGTCCTTCAGGATCCTCCTGCCCTCTTCGTCATACAAACTGTACTTATTTCATCGTAATCGAAATATGGTTATTGGCCTGCTGCCAATCAACCTTCGCTCCCAACGATTCGCTGATAAAGCGAAGCGGCAAATAAGCGGTTCCCGCTACGGTAAACGGTGCATTCTGAAGCTCCACTGGCTTACCGTCCAGCTTCGTTGTACCTGTCTTCATGTCGATCGTAATCATCAGGCTGTCCTCGCCGTCCTTCTTCTGCACGACAGTGGCTGTCTTCGTGTTGTCATCCCAACCGATCTCAGCACCGAGCTTGCTGAAGATCGAACGCAAAGGTACGAATGCCTGACCATTGCGTATCATCGCTCCGCTAGTCAATTGCGGCGTTTCTCCATTTAAATTCACCGTAATCGGTTTTTGCAACGGAACCGGCTTCGTGTGCATGAATTCATAATCTCCGTAGCCGAGCTCGGCATTCTTATTCACACCCCATCCCCAGAGGGAGCCATCTTTCTTTTCCATAAAGAAATGGCGAGATGAAGGAGCGATCTGCACCACATCTGAAGCAAGCAGCTCAAATTTCGGATTGGCTGACATCTGTTTATTTTCAATCGAAGTGCTGTACACCTTATTATCTGTTGTCCAAACGATCAAGCTGCGCTCCACAACAAAAGCATCCTTCACCTTATTGATGCTCTTGATTTGTACAGGGGTCCCTTCATGATACTGCGTACCATCCGACACGCCTGTTACCGTCCCACCTAGAAACCACAGCTTCGCATTCGCATCAATCGCAAGCGTGGTCACACCATTGTAGTAGATTTTTTGAATGTTCGATATACCTTTCCACTTGGCAGGAGCAGTGGATTGTCCGGCAGCAACCTGCGTAGGGAATCTCCACACCGTTCCGTCAGCAGCCAGCGCAAGCTCGTTTGATAAGCTTTTTACCTTAGGCAGACCAGGAACCTGCTTCACCTTGTCGAGCTTTCCACCTTCATTCTGCCAGACCGTGCCGTCCTTCCGGAGGAACAGCCACTTTCCTTCCACTTTATAATCTTCGAACGGAGGCTCCAGTCTAGGAATAGTCTGATCGTAATAACTGACAGCTGCCACCTCGTCCAGCAAAGCGCTCGGCTTAACGCTCGTTTCCTCGGCATTCTTGGTTTGGATGATGTACAGATGCCCTTCCTTGCCCACAGCTACATAAAAAAGGCTTCCACCGACAATGTCAACCAAATCACGGACGCCCTCAAGCTGGAACAGCTTCTCTTTATTCGGACTCCATCTGTAGGTCGGCTGATAAAACCAGACCGTTCCATCCTTTTTTTGAATAAAGTTGTCGCTAATGATCCGATCCACATCGGATAACGCCACAACCTGTGTCGGGACAGGCTTTGTATCCCCCCAGTTCCAAAATGTGCCTTCTGTTTTCACTAATGAAGTTGTCTCAAAGCTAGTCACATTGGAATCCGTCTTTGATTCCGCAGCGTATGCTGGCAGCGAGATAGACATCCCCAATGCCGCTACACTTAAGCTAAGAAGCCATTTTCGCATATTCATATGATTGCACTCCTATAAGTTAAATGTTGGTATATCCTATTAGACGCTACGAGTATATAGGAAGTTTCATAATGTTTCATTGATGAAAATGCGGTGCAGTTGATTGGTCAGCAACTACCTGATCAAGTATATCGTTACGTTTAACCTCTCCATTTGTTATATCTTGAAAAGTAAATTCATAGATGAATTCCCCTTTAAAATGCTGGTATGAAATATATGACACAACAAATCGATAAAAAGTTTCATGCCTTCGAAAGCTTCCATAAAAGTAAAGCAGAAATTTGTGGCGAAGCATGAAGCACGTCCATCTTGTTCTCCGCCTAAGCTTGAGCACACTTTTCTGACAAACAGAACAGAGTACTGCTTGGTTTTTTTAGGAAATTAAAGTATTTTCCATTCCTTTTCCATATAAGATAATCTTTAAAGACACCTGACAATGGCTGACCCCTTACCTCAAGCTGAAAATGCCGATTGTTTCAGTCTTTAAGCAAAGGAGGAAATCATGGCTACGATCCAAAGGGTTGGAGAAGAATTATTGATTAATACGACAGGCGGGCTCAACTATCAGCCAACGATTACAGGGAGTGGAGGACCGGTTAACGAGAGCATTCTGATCGCATGGAACAGTGCAAGTGAAAACCAATTCAGAGGACAATGGATCGAGGCTGTTGGCGGAACAAAGAATGGTGAGAATTTCATCATACCCACATCACCAATCGGTGTTATATCTAAACCGTCGATTGATGGGCTTTTTTATCCCGGAGGGTTTGTTGCGGTGTGGCTTGATGAAGGTGATCGCAAGATCAAAGGACAACGGTATACCGCCGCTGGATCGAAGGTCGGTGATGAGTTTCAGGTTGGCGGCGCTGCGGGTGAAGGAGCACTCAGACCTGTCATCTTGGTTCTGAATCCAGATTCCTTTGTCGTCGCATGGACAGGTAATAATTTGAATGCTTCCCCTTCCGAGCGCCCACGACCTTGGATGCAAATCTTCAGCACAGATGGAACAAGTCTAGGCAGCTTTCCCGTTAATACCACGATGGACGAAGACAACCCATTCCATTATGGTCCTCAAATTACCAGGTTGGCAGATGGAAGATTCGTCATTGCGTGGACGCAGGATCTGATATTCGGCGGGCCTCGAGTGCTGGGTCAAATTTTTAACCCTGATGGGTCAAAGTCGGGAGAGGAATTTAGGATTAACACCCGTTCCGTTCCACGTCAAGAAAATATCGCGATTACAGGCATTGTCGATGGAAACTTCGTCGGTGCGTGGGTAGCTGGCGACAATACGGTAAGGGCCCAATTGTTTAGACCAGATGGTACAAACGTCTATAACTTCGAATTCTTTATTACAGGCAGAGATCAAGGCATCTGTAGAAACCCTGCGCTCACGCCTTTAAACGACGGCGGATTCGTAGCTGCCTGGACGGAGAAGAGTGCAACAAGCGGAGATCCTTCAGGGGATGCTGTGCGGGCGCAGGCTTTTGCTGCTGACGGGTTCGAGAATAGTTCCAAAATCCTCATCAATACGACGACAAACGGTGATCAATTTGGACCTGTTATGACGTCATCCTTTCCTATCTTTAATCACTTTACCGTTGCGTGGGTAAGTAACGATAACCCCAATAGCAATGATTATTTCGTACGCGCACAGGTGTTTCAGGTCACGTAAAAAGGAATTTTCAAATTTAAAGCGGCCTTAAAATGAGAAGATCATTCACCTTCGATACGTCTTACCCACATCACTTCCTCTTCTTTCTATTGCAAAAGAAACTCCTAGTCGTTTCCAGCCGCAATATTTCAAAATCAAAAATCAAGTCGATGTATTGCTCTGATGCCATACATCGACTTGATTTAAAAAAATGGAACTTGCTTCAGTGCTGTATAAGTTGAACCAATGATTGTCTCCCTGCCACTGCAGGGACAAAAGATCCTTACAATCTCGGATCGATCTCTTTCTCGCTTGCTACCTCATACAACAAGTTCGCCGCAATGTCTTTGTACGCTGCATGCGCAGGCGATATCGCTTCAAAAGGAATCGCTAGCATCTGTTGTCCATAACGATACTCGTTCAAGGATGTACGAAGCTTCTGCTTGATATTTTTTTGCTTGATGAGCTTTGCATATTTGTGCGGGAAGCGATAATCATAGCCATACACAATAGATAAATATTCTTTGTTTCTCACTTTCATAAAGGGTACTGCACGAATCCCCGCATCATGTTCCGGTTTAATCACGACGCCCTCCATCCCCTTATCAACTGTAAGCTTGGAGAAGAACTGCTCTGCTTGGAGAACAGAATCCGGCTCCGTGAGATCCAGCATTATGTACTCATCATCGGACAGGAAACGATAGATTTCAGAAGCGCTCTCATCCGGAATACGCTCCTCTCCTGATTCGTAGACCACCTTAAGCAGCGCAAATGGTTTGTACGATAATGGCTGATCACCAGCATACAGCTCAAGCTGTTTTTTATAGGTGTTCACGGCCTCTTCATGCTGGCTTAAGGGCACATACGTCTTGAGTGCATGATGGACATGCTTGTAGCTTTGATAAATAGGACTGCCATACTTCTCGCTCAAGTCTGCCTTCGTCATATGATACTGATCCTTTTCGAATCCGCTGCTTCGGTAGTCAGCTGCGAGCTGTTCGAAGGCTTGCTCAAAGCCATTCTCTCGCAAAAAGGCAAGCTCACTGTCTAATGCCGATTCGATCGGCTTGAACTGTCGCTGAATTAACCCTTCACCCATCGCCTTCCACGGCAGAAGCTCTCCATCCAGAAGCAGCATGGCAATCTGCTGCTCTTGCATATAGCCCTCGAACTTATGAAGCAGTGTTTCATAGATGCTTGTAAGATCCGGCTGCTTCACTAGGTAGCCATTGCGGCTGACTGCGAAGCACTGATCAAGCTCACGGTGAAGATAGATATTGCATCTTGAGCCCATATATTTTGGCTGCAGCACGACCTGATTGACGTTATGGTCTGCAAAATAATTCAGTCCCTGCTGCAACGATTCCAGCTCATGGGCTTCTACATCTTTATCCGCTGGAGACATCGTACCCGATATAAAGTTAATTTGATGGCGCGAGCAATATTGAAGTTTCCGCTGCTCCATATCGCTCAGTTCCTGTACCGCCACCTTAAGCTTCTCCATAAACAGCGTTGGCAACGGCTCATCCACTACAGCCTGCTTTGCGTGATGCGTTTTAAAGAAAGGCTTGTAAGCGATTCGTACAGAAGTCAGCTTATTGCCATGCACGCTGCCTGTATCGATATGAATTTTATTTTTAATCCGAAATGCAGCTTGAGCCGCAATATGACCAAAGATATGGTAAGGATGATTGCTTACAGCCTCTTCCTTCAAGAATGCCAGCTGTTCTTCCAGCAAGGCTTCGCGGTCGATACGGAAATTGCGCTGCTTTCGAGCAGCATAAGCATCCAGTTTGCCGATGTATTTGTTCTTGCACGGCGCATGCGTGATATAGTAGGATGGCGACTGCAAGCCACGATATTGGTAGAAAGGCTTCGACAGGTGCACCAGATGATTGAATTGCTCCATCAGCTCCGCATCCTGCTTCAAGACTTGAATCGAGTCAAAGTAAGCATGCAGAAGCTCCGGCTCGACACCCTGTATTTCCCCCTGCAGATACTTATAAACAAAATTCTCATGATTGCCGAGCACAAAGCGAAAATGCTCCTGATTATGATAGAGAAACGTTATCGTTTCTCTCGTCGCTCTCCCTTTATCAATCCAATCCCCTACAAGTACGATAACGGTATTCTTCAACCGCTCCCCTGGAACAAGCTTGCCTCCTTCCATACGAAAGCCATAGTCGCGAAGCAAGCCCAGCAGATCATCAAGACGCTCATGCACATCGCCAACGATAATATAGTCTTTATCAACAGGCAGGAAGGTTGCTAGATAATCCTGAAGATTATCGATGGTAACGTTATAGTCGGGATTTGCTGCTTTCATATCCTCATTATAAAAATCTTTCGCCCGCACCCGATGCACTCTCGCATAGCCTTCCTTGGCTAATGCACGCAGCACCTCTTTCTTTAATCGAGTCATGTGCTGGGTGATCAATCGCTTGGAACGCTCAGAAGCATAATAGTCTTCACGCTTGCGATAATCGTACAGAATCACTTCTACGTTATAATGATGGTCCTTTGCAATCTCCCGTACTTTTGCTCGATAATCCTCCGCAAGCCCAGTTGTATCTAGAATGACGAACTCCGCATGAATCGGGAAGGAGGCTGCCATTTTTAATTTTTCAAATAATAGATGAAAGGCCTGTTCACTCGATTCCAGCATCACCTGATCATACTTGTCATAATCGTATCCCAGCACCTCTTGGCGAATCTCATCCGAGGACAGATACTGGATATTCGGTTGTATCGAACCGATAAACTTGCTTTTTAGCATTGGAATAAGCACTTCTTTGGCAAATGTAGTCTTTCCACACTCCGTTGGCCCGACCATCAAATAAATCGTATGCAGACTAGTGACGATCTCCACCTTGTTCCCCTCTCTTTCTTATAACAACACCTTGCGTTGTCGCGATGCCGTTTACCTTGTCACCGATGGCCAAGTATTCATAATCGAACCATTCTGATGACAAAACCTGACTGAACCATGATTGGAATTCCTTCTCTCCCATCTCCCAGCGATGATCCAGATGACGGTACGCTGTGATTTCGTAAAAAGCATTAAAATCCGCATTCGGAGTCGTGATGATAAAATACTCAAAATCAATGTTATGGCAAATGGATTGAACCAGCCTCGCTGCCTCATCCTTGCTCATATGCTCGATGACTTCAGTTAGAATCACATCCACTTGCTCTCCGTTATAGGTATCTACAAACTGCTCAATGGACGCATAGGTGATGAGGTGATCTAAATCCTTGGCGCTTGCTTTTCTTTCGACAACCCGCAGCAGCTCCTCATTAATATCCACTGCATAGTAGTGCCCCTCTACTTTTCCTGCATAAGGAATTGCATAGAAGCCCTCCCCGCATCCCACATCGAGAATCGATTTGTTGAATGGAAGCATTCGGCTTATGGTATTTCTTCGCTGTGTCGCCGTACCGCCATAATCCAGCTGAAGTGAATAACGCTGGGTTTCTTCAAGCATTCCTTTATACTTGCGATGGCGCTCTCTTGAATTTAAGAAGTTGCGAGCGAATAAGCTGCGAATATAGTATGGCGCATCGATTACCTGTACACTCTTGATATATTTCTCAATAATGCTGTCTGACACATCGATATATTCGCGCCCAAACATGGAGAGAAATAAGCAGAGCACACTGATGACATGAAGCAGCTCATATAGGCTCTTGTGTGTGCTCACACGAAGCGCATAGCTTTTATCCTCACGATGCTCAAGCTCGAAATCATAATCGCTAAAATGCTTTATGAAAAAATGGATATACTGCAGCTTCTCGACGTGTATCATGTTGATATAAATAGAATGCTTATATCCTGCGATATCCTCATCACTCTGTGCTTTTAATGAAGCGGACAGAAATTCATTGATTGCATTCAACGGGAACAACGGCGTGTTATATCGCGATACATTCAAATACTCGAACGCTTCATCCGCATCCCGCTTATAGGAGATGTCATTATCTGCGTCCTTGAAATAAATGTTGTAGGTATTGGCATCGCTATACCAGCCGTATGCTATTCCCTTGCGTATATCTCTAAGAATCATCCCATTGCTCGGATTCTTCCGAATCATATAGGAGAACTTTGGATTTGTTGATGCTGCTTGTATGATCGCCATATCTAATCTCCTTTCTATGGCAGGGCATCGGTTATTGCGGCTTGGAACCATTCATCCAGCACGACATCGTAATTATCCTTGTATGCTGGAATGCTAGAAGCTAAAGCCTCATAATAAGCCAGCTTCTCCTCGATAAAGCGGTTGATAATCGGAAGATGGTGCTCTATATCAAGCTCTTCTCCTGCCTTCTTTCTAGTAAGCAGGCGACTAATCTCCTTGTACAGCTCCGTGTCTGCCGAGACCAATCGTTCAAGTAATGTCGAAAACGCGATCGGCGGAGTGGTTTGAGCTTCCTCAATCCACTGACAGGCAAGAATCGGTCTAAGGACATAAAAGTACTTTTTGATCCTCACCTTCTCCCCCTGCAGGTACTCCCGGTAATTGCCTCTCGCCATATGCAGGTAGTGATACATGCATGCCCGTTGTGAAAAGGAACGGACCGACTGCTTGCGAAGCTTATCCATAACCGAATGATTCTCCATATACACAATCGGTGATTGCAGCCACTCCAGCAGTGGCGGATTGGATTTGCGATATAAGAGAAGGGCTTTCTTCAAGTCCCAGCCGCTGATATCGAGCATGTCGCTGATGGGGCGCTCGATGACATCCCGTTTCTGAAATAGAGATAAATAATCCTCTTTCTTGCGTACATATATAAAACGAACATCATAATCGCTATCATGTGAAGGGAAGCC
>NZ_JADMOL010000007.1:201187-263516 GCF_015558675.1 Paenibacillus sp. 1001270B_150601_E10
GCCGGATTCACAGGCATATAGAATTCGAATCTGCTCCTCCTGCTCAATGCGTGATAATTCCCTTACGATGCGCTGCCTCATGTCAGTCACGGGCTTCTCCTCCTTTATCGCTTTGGTTTCTTCCAAGTTAAGGTGCTGTAACCATATTGCCTCAGAACGCATGCTTCGAACATGGCGAAAGTATTACGAGAATGAATAAAGACGACTCTTCCATCAAATTTTCGAAATTAACATACAAAGATACAGATTGGTTGAATAAGGCTAATTGTGCTCCCTACTCCCCTTCTATGCTGATACAATAGAAAGAACAACGTAGCTGGAGGGTGGTTGAACGTGGCAAAGGAAAGCTTTGATAAAGAAATCCAATTTCTTCGCATGCTCATGCTGACCAGCGGAGCCTATAACCGAATCCAATTTGCAGAGCGGCTTGGCATCTCCGTCCATACCTTTGACAAGACGACGCGGAGATTGAAGGAGATTGCTGCAGCTTCTGCCTCGCCATCCACGAGTACGAAGGATCCACAAGATCTCCCGCTCGCCGTTCGATACAACTATTACGAGACAACAGACCCGATCCTGTTGTTTTTATTCCGCACCAAGTCGTTAAAGGAATCAGAATCCATGCGGATCACCCTTATTCTTGAAGCGTTAAATGGCCAGGAGATGACGGCAATGGAGCTGATCGATGCCTGCAGCAGTAAGATGCAAGAAGACATGCCCCTTCCAGACGAGAAGACGATACGATCGGATCTTAAATATCTGGAATCGGTTGGTGTGATTCATAAAAAGAACGCAAGCAGGCCCTATCAGTATCAATTGCAAAATGAGCTGCTTCGCTCGTTATCTGACGACGAGCTTATTGATTTGTATGACTTCGTGGATGTCATGTCCAATACACAAGTCCCTTCTGTGCAGGGATATTTGCTTCGAGACAGCTTAAAAAAGCACCTGATGCGCCTATTTGATGAAGCAAGCAGCATAGAAGCCTTTTTATACAAGTACCATTATCATTCGCGCATTCTAGATGAAGCCCATCTGTATACGCTCTTGGAAGCAATACGCCATCGACGTCGTGTCCGCTTCCGCTACTTTACGCCAAAAGCCGAGAAGACCTATTCGGCGCAGTCCACGAATCCTCGCTTCGAGCGAGAGGATGAGGGCAAGTGGCATAAGGCCTTGCCGCTAAAAATTGTGTATGATCATCAATATGGCAGATGGTATATGCTGAGCAGCGATCGAGAGGGAATCCGCAAGTTTCGGATGGAGGGCATGACGCACCTAGAGGAAGCAGAATCGATTCCTGAAGCAGACTTTCAGCTTAAAACTGCCGCACTCGAGGAGAAGCTTCAAACAAGCTGGCTGATCGATACTGGCCAGCCTGTAAAGGTTCGGGTCCGATTCTTCAGCCCCGAGCCGCCAGAGCCTGACTTCATCAAGCAGCGTGTCCTGCTTCAAGGACAATGGGGAGAAATTGTGGAGGAAGATGAGCAATCCTTCATTTATGAAATTACAGTCAACGGCATCACGGAGATTAAGCCATGGCTTAGAAGCTTTGGCTCAAGCTGCGAGGTATTGGCCCCAAGGCATCTAAGACGTGAAATGATTGAGGAGTGGAAGGAGATTCAGGCGTATTATGAATCTATTTGAGAAGATCTTTAACTATCAAATTCTCTCCCGGCTAGAGGAATCCGGTACACTCACGATCACCTCGCAGGAGCGAGCTTGGCTGAAGACCATGCTTGGCCAGCCTGCGGCAAAGGAAGCTTTTTCCGAGGAGACCCTAGAGAAACTGCAGCGTATTCTACAGGATGCGCCCAGCTTGGATACCCATGAATATGTCATGGAAAGGGCCAAGAGCAGGGAGAAGCAGGTCTTTCACCCTCTCCTTCGCCCCTTGCACCGATGCATCATCGAGGAAAAAGGGATTCTGATTAGCTATTCAACAAGAAATGGACGGGTCAATGAAGAGCATGAAGGCTTTCCCTATAAGCTTGAATACTCCATGGTTAAGCGGGAATGGTACCTGCTATGGTTCCATGTAAAGCGCAGATGCAAGATGAGCACCAAGCTTAGCAGCATCACGGCAGTATCCGCGCAGCTCCTACCTATCAAGGAGTTGGAGCGCATTCGGCACAGCCTCGCCACCCATCAAGCTTCACGCAAAACGACTGTTCAAGTTAAGGTTGTCCGTCAATATAATCGGGAGCTTTCCCGTATCTTGTACGCCTTCTCCTGCTTTGAGAAGGAGGTCTCCTATGACGAGGAACAGGACTCCTATGAGGTTAGCATTCACGTTCCCCGAGATGAAGTGGAGTACCTGCTGTCCAAGATCCGCTTCTTAGGCAAGCGCGTTCAGATCTCGAATGGCACCTATCTGAAAAAGCGCATGCTTGAGACCTCGAAGAAAGCGTTGGAGCGGTATGCTGAAGAGTTAGAGAATGAATGAGAGCCGATTAACGGTAAAAAGTAAGGACTGCTCGACCCGGTCATGGATCTAACAGTCCTTATAAACATGTGATTTAACGTCCCATACGTAAATCTAAATCTTGCAACATGAAAACTTAGATATTTTTCATCAAATCAGCTTCCGGCTATACCATTTCTCCCCGCGGAAGCGCCAAAGGAAGACGGAGCCGCGGATGCCCCACTCGATCACCATTGCGATCCACACTCCCATGATGCCAAACCCGAGCGGAATCCCAAGCACGTAGCCTAAGATAACACGGAAGAGCCACATGGAGAGCAGCGAAGTGATGGAGGTGAAGTTCGAATCTCCCGCTGCGCGAAGGGCCGATGGCATAATAAAGCTGATAGACCACAGAAATGGCTGGGTTATCGCGATCAGCACCATAAGCTTAAAGATCGTCGGAACAATTTCAGCTGGCGGCGAGAACAGCTTCACAATCCATGGGAACAACGGCATGAGAATCGCAGCGGCAAAGACAAACATGATAGAAGACAGCCATAAGAATGATTTGATAAACTTCCTCGCGTCTTCAATGTTGCGCCGCCCGATGCATTGGCCTACAACCGTAACAACCGCGATGCTCAAGGCATTCGCTCCGATCTGAAACACAAGCGATATCGAGCCGCTTATCGCATTGACCGTGATCGCAAGCGTACCCAGTTGTACGATAAACGTCTGCGTGAGCAGCTTCCCGCCGTTAAAGAACATTTGCTCCGCTGCAAACGGAATGCCGATCATCATAATTTTTTTCAAAATAGAGAAATCCAGCTTCAGCGCATTCTGAATCCGGAACTTTAGCGTCTGATTAAACTTCAACAGATAGATAAGCGATATGACCATCCCAAGCACACGAGCCGTAAGCATGGAGATGATCAACCCAACGACGCCCATATCGAGTACCGTAATGAACAGGATATTGAGGAACAAGTAGGTTAAGTTCATAATAAGCGACAGACCCAAGCAGGCCTTCGTCTCTGCAACACCGCGCAAAGCCCCCGTTACGGCTTGAAAGATCGCAATAAACGGATACGATAGACAGCTTCCGATCAAGAAGATTTTTGCGTTATCCAGAACATCCGCTTCCGCACGGCCAAATAGTAGATCCAGTGTTGGGTTATGAAAAATGATGACGACCGCGCTGATCACGATCGACAGCAGCGCAACGGCTGATATCGCTTGAGCGGCTGATTTCGAGACCATTTCTGCATTGCCGCTGCCTTTATACTGTGCCACGATGACGGTTCCTCCCGTCGCCACAGCAACAAACACGTTGACCAAGAAGATGTTGAGCGAGTCCACCATGCTGACCGCACTAACCGCTGCTACCCCCGAGGAGCTGATCATCGCCGTATTCAGCAGGCTCATCAAAATAATAAAAGCTTGATCCACAAATATCGGAATAATAATCGCGATAATTTGCTTATAATCAAGCGTTTCTCCTGTGAAATATTTATTCAGCAGGAAGGTCGTTCTTCTCTTTATACTGGGAACAATTGTACTCACCGTATCATCTCTTCTTTGTGTATTGTGCCAAAGGCTCTCCCTTGGCATTGCATAATGATGCATTATTATACCATTCTTCAGAGGAGATGAAAGTGATATGCATTGCCTTATTCAGGCATATGGCGTGGTTTTCGAGCAGAGTCGCTGCCTTTACCATCTTTTTAGGTACAAATGATCAGGAATGCGACTTTATGCTCGCCAACACGACCAGAATGACCTTAATGAAATATATTACATATCATTTTAATGGGAATTCATTATTTACCTTCTATTTAAAAGCAAAAGACGACCGTTTCATTAAGGCTCGATATCGAACTTCGGATGGTAATGAGTGATCCGATCATCATCGGCTTGCGAGCGCGGATCTTGCTCCGCCCCCCATCTATACCCGTATTTCATTTTCTGAACCCTTAGCCAGCCAAGCCTGATCTTGATAAAAAAGAAGCTGCTTCCAATGAGAAAGCAGCTTCTTGATGTTGGTATTGGATTACGCCTCGTTAGAAGGCGGTGTAAAGGTGCGCTTCCCAAGCTCGGAATCAAGCATATAGAAGGCATTGCTGTCATTATCAATGCGGCGCAGCTTCTGAATAATGCTGTCGAAGGTTGCTTCTTCCTCAACCTGCTCGTCAATGAACCATTTCAGGAAGTTGATTGTCGCGTGCTCCCGCTCGTCCCAAGCGATATCCGACAATTCGTAGATACGCTTTGTTACCGTCTTCTCATGCTCAAAGGAATGCTCGAACGCATCCAGCAGCGAATGGTATTCATTTTGTGGATTCTCCATGCCTGTCACGATCGCGCGTTTGCCCAAAGCATTAATGAAATGGAAAATCTTCATCCCATGATACTTTTCTTCTTCGGACTGCATGATGAAGAAGTTGGCAAATCCATCAAAGCTTTCCGACGAACAGTAAGCCGCCATAGCGAGGTACACCTGTGCCGAATAAAATTCATAATTCATTTGATCGTTCAACTTTGCGAGCAGCTTCTCACTTAACATCGGATCACTTCCCTTTTTAGCTTGTCTGGATGAATGCTAGAGCATGTACCTTGTTATCCTGTACCGTCTAGCTTCCTTCTATTCTAAGTATGTTGGAAAAGAGTGGTGTTGTAAAGTATGTCGATACAAGCATATGAATGCATAGGAAAGCCTCTTAGCTGTTGGATCATGATTCAGCAACCCATTCTTCCTTCTCCAATCACAACTGCAACCACCCGCACAGCACTTGCATACAATACCGCAGGAGGTGATGGTTATGCCGCCTTGGGTTCAAAAAGCACGCCGGTTGCTCGGACAGCCTGTAGGTGTCTCTTTAGTCAACGGTCAGGGCGTTAGTGGAATTCTATGCAGTTTAAATGGAGGCGTTGTTGTCATACAGGAGTATTTGTATCATAATCAATTCGCATCCAAGCAATATCCATTCGCTATGATCCAGGAAATCCATCCTTATCCCGGATGCTACATGTCAGGGCCCGTGTACTAGGGCTAATTCGATTGTCAATAGGCTTGCTTCATATGAAGTAATATTAAAAATAGCCGGGAACCCCCAGCATCTTCAAGGGTTTACGGCTATTTGCACGTCATACAAATGTAATAACTTCAGCACAAACTGAAAAATCACTTACCAATTGGTTCGAGGCTTTTGAAAAGCATCTGTCGCTTTATCGATATCGCTCATCATATCCTTTACACGATCCAAAGCTTGTTGAATCTGCTTCTGATGGGCATCCAAACGATGTGCGATAGATCGAATCTGGACTTGTGTAGGAGGGTTCGGCGCTTCCGCAAGCTCAATGAGCTCCTTTTCCAAAGCATCAATGCCAATCAAGCCTGAGCTGAGCATTTCAATCCCAAACTTTGCTTTGTCCGCGATGAAGTCAATCTTCAATGCCGTTTCCTTCGCTTGGCTGTTTCCCCACCCGGACATGTAGTTCGATGATCCAACAGGCGGTGTGTAATCACTCATGAAGACAAGCCTCCTTAATTCTGATCCTTATTTTTGATACTTATCTGTGATTTCATCAATCTTGTCTGTCAGATCGTCAATCTCGTCTGTCAATTCGTCGATCTCGTTCGTTAATTTGTCTACGTCCTTGATGTTCTTTTGAACTTCGTCGATATTGCTGCTTGCAGCCGTAACTTTGGACATCACCTCTTGCGCGATGGAGGTTACCAGAACTTGTACATGATCAGGAGCGTTTTGTCCAACTTGTGCCACAAGTCTATCGATAAGGGGTTTGATTTGATTCAAAGTCGTCGCAGCATTCGTTAATTCACGGCCGCAAGAGTTCAACTCAGAGTCAATCTTATCCGATACACGGTCAATTTTGGACTGCGTTATTTGGTCAATTTCTCGAATAACTCTATCAATATCATTTGCCATTTCACGTACAGCGCCTTTTCCTACCAACATTTACTTTCCCTCCAGTATATTTACAATTGATTCGAATTCCTTCTCATTATAAGGGGAGCAGCCCATTCCATTCAATCAAAAACTAGGAAGATATTTGAATAATTTTACTCTATGTTCATCCAAACAAAGTAAAAAAAAAGAGAAGACTGCCGTCTCAGTCCTCTCATAAGGATACATCCTACTCTTCCTTCTTCTTTTTCGATTTTGCTGCTGCTTTCTCCATATTGCTTGCCACTCGATATTGGACTATCTTACGGATCGCATCATAGGGCAATGGCTGATCAATTGGAAATTGGACTGCCCCTTTGGACTGTTTATATCCCTTAAGCTCTTCTTGAAAGGCCTCAATGCCGCTAGGCGTAGGATAGAAGCCAATGTGCTTCTTAAAAGCAGCAAAATGGACAAGGTTCCCATGGAGCTCAAAGGTCGGCATCTGATAGCTGATCTTTTCTTTCGCTTCTGGCGCTTCCTCTTTAATGACTTTTCTAAGCGTTAGAAGGATCTCTTGTACCTTAGGTGAAAATGTCGTGATATACCCATCAATCGACTCGTACGCGCTGTTGCTCTCCTTCATCCTAAAGCATCTCCTTTATCACTTGATATCTTTATTCCTAACCCAATTATCCCGTTTTCATCCTTTGTCTAAAGTTTGCGCCAGCATTCCGATTATAGACGGAGAAGAGGTGGACAAGTTTTGTGTGTATCACATCCTGTTTTAGCCGCCTCTTTTTGCTTCACTTTCACATCTACTATATATAGTAGAAAAACGAAATGGAGGGATGAGAAATGGGAGGCCGTCTTACCTTTTTGACCTGGAATATGTATTTAGGGGCAGATACTGCTCCTTTATTCACAGCAACGCCTGAGCAAATTCCACAGCGTGTCAGTGAAGTGCTGCGCCAATTCCTAGCTACGAATATTCGATCCCGAGTAAAGTCACTCGCACGAGAAATCGCCTCGAAGAAGCCTGACTTCATCGGATTACAGGAAGCTGAGATCGTCCAAATCGTTATCCCCAGCTTTCGAACCATTACGTTTGATTTCGTTCAGCTGCTGCTGAAGGAGTTAAGTAAACGAGGTATATGCTATGAAATAGCCGCTCAGAATAGAAACTTTACGGCAGAGTTCCCGGACAGTCATGGGAATATCGTTCGTTTGCTGGATCGAGATGTACTCTTGATTCGAAAAAATAGCTGCCTGCAAATCATTCAAAAGGTGGAAGAGAATTTCAACACTAATCTTGTGGTTACAATTGGCGGACAACCTTTTGAAATCGTCCGCGGCTGGTCATCCATTGATGTGTATTGGCACGGACGCATCTTTCGAGTAATCAACACCCATTTAGAGCCCTTGTCTCCAACCGTACAAGCTGCGCAAGCTATGGAAATTCTAAATGGACCGGCCAACATTCAATATCCCCTCGTTGTGCTTGGGGACTTGAATTCTAATGCCGATGGAACAGGCACACCAACCTATGGACTGTTTATCGCAGCAGGTTTCCAAGATGCATGGCTGGAGGCAGGGATTGGCCCCGGATTTACTTGCTGTCAGGATGCTGACCTGCTGAATAATATATCGGAGCTAAACGCAAGAATTGACTTTATCCTGTTTAAAAATGGGTGGTCAGCATTGAAGGCAGATGTTGTAGGAGAAGACCAGAAGGACCGAACCTCTACAGGACTCTGGCCTTCCGATCATGCGGGAGTATCTGCCGTACTAAAGTTAAATCCTAAGACTGACGATCACTGGTCCAATTAGATGATGGACAAGTTTGTGTGTATCACTTAATAGATTCGCCGTTTCATTTCTTCATCCTTTCTCATCTACTAGGAAAGTAGAATAAAGAATGGAGGTCATCCTGCGAATGATTGATCGTTTTTCCTTACTGTTATGGGGATTATATTTGGGCGAAGGGTCGTATCCCATCTTTTTAATTAAATTCGACTAATCCTTTTAGGTTTGCTCGATATCCCTATCTTTAACAAGACTAGCCGAGAGCCTGGATATTCAAAGGAGCCGGCTAGTTTTTTCTTTTTGATTTTCCTTTGCATACAGGAGAGCAATGATCAATTATAAATATTTTAGATTTGGTAAAAGCAAAAAAGTCTGCACGAAGAGAGCCCCCTTCCGCGCAGACTTAGTATTCCTATATGCAGACCAGCATTCCTTCTACAGTCGTCCTGCCGCCTTCACTTTCACCAGCAATGCATTGCCTGGCAGATAAGCAATCGGTATATCCTCCGTCAGCACGATCTGAACTGTCTCGAGAACGGCGCCAGCCAGAACGGCTTGCTCAATCGCGTTGCTTCGCGCATCCTCCATCGCCTGATCATACGTCATCTCATCCAGCGAATAGATGCGCTCCGTCTCGCCGCTGACTTCGCCAAGGGCCGCCCCGATCGCATTGGCCGCGTCATAATGCGCTGGCCTTACGATCTGCGCCACGCCTTCCAGCTTGTCCGCGACAAGAATGCTGCCGCCTCCAACGAGAATGACGTCCACTGGATCGGCGCTTGTCTTCATGCGATCAATCGCATCCTCGATATCCTGCGTCATGATCGCATCTGCTCTCTGACAGATCGCCTCATCCAGCTCCTCTGTCTTCACCCCATCCCACTTGTAGCGGCCAAGCTTCACCGCTACGTCCGTTGCAGTGAGCGTGTCGCCGCCAAAGATGCGGCCGCGCTTCAAGAGCTCATAGCCGACGCTGTCCGGACCGACGGTGACGCGGTCCTGCGCAGCATCCGCGCGCACAATCGTGCCGCCGCCGATGCCGATGGACAGAATGTCCGGCATGCGGAAGTTCGTGCGTACGCCGCCGATCTCGACTGCGGCGGAAGACTGGCGCGGGAAGCCCTGCGAGAGGACGCCGATGTCCGTCGTCGTGCCGCCAATGTCAACCACGAGGGCGTTGTTCAAGCCCGACAGGTGCGCGGCACCGCGAATCGAGTTCGTCGGTCCGCAGGCAATGGTCAAAATAGGATAGCGAAGCGCATATTCACTACGCATCAGCGTTCCGTCATTTTGACAGATATAGACGCCTGCATCGATGCCAAACCCATGCAGGGCTTCCTCGAAGCCTTTTACCACGCCAGCAATGACATTGAGAAGCGCGCCGTTCAGAAGAGCCGCATTCTCGCGCTCCAGCAGGCCAATGCTTCCGATCTCATGCGAGAGCGTGATCGGCATATCCGCGCCGAGCACCTGCTTGGCAAGCTGTTCAATACACTTTTCCTGTGAGGTGTTTACGGGTGAAAATACACCGCAGATCGCGACGGCTCCTACCTCACCCTTCATTTTCTCCAAGCAGCTCACGATCTCTGCTTCATTCAGGTCCACAATCGTACGGCCATCATATTCGAATCCTCCGTGAACCACATAAGCATGCATCCCGATGGCAGCCTTCAGTGTATCATCCCAATCCGCAAGCGGCGGAACCGAAGTCGTCGCAGGCGCGCCGATGCGAATCAAGCCAACCTTGCCAAGATGCTTGCGCTCCACGATCGCGTTCGTACAGTGTGTCGTCCCCAACATCGCGTAGCGAACCTGCGCAGGATTTACTCCACTTTCTTCAAGCAGTCGGCGGATCGACTCTATGATCCCTTCATTAACGTCACGCGTTGTATGCACCTTTACGGTATGAATCGTATTCAGCTTCGAATCGAGCAGAGCAGCGTCCGTATTTGTCCCGCCGACATCAATCCCGATGCGGTAGATTTCCTCGTTGTTGATGGTATTCGTGTTCGTAAGAGACATTACTGTGCTCCCCCTTTCTCTGCTGTCAGCTTCTCGATTGGAACGTAAGGCACATCGTAGCCAAAGTATTGCGGGCCAACAGTCTCAAGCCCTTTAGGCGTACGCCATTTCGGATCGCAAGGGAACCCAACTGCCGTTACCCGAGCACCATACTTCAAGTTCTCCGTTGTAATCGGCATGCCGGTGTCTTGGTCCAGCAGCGAGATCAAGTCTGGCGTTACCGCGAGGGATTCGCCATCCTCTGTCGCAAGCAGGAATTCATTTTGGAAGAACAAGCGCATCGTACGTCCCTTTTGCTCATCCGTTCCTTCAAATACCGCTTCGCCGCGCGTAAATCCACCCTCAGTACGGCGACGAATGTCCACCGCTTTGCCATGGAACAATGCATATCCGTTCAGGTGCTTCAAGAGCGCTTCAATGGGGTTCTGCTTCATTTCCTTCGATTCATATAGAATCTTGCCGATCTCATAAGCGAGCGTCAGCGTGCGCGGGATCGCACTCTTTTTAACCTGCGCGCCTGTTACCGGATAATCGCAGATCGAGGCCGAGCCGCCCATCTGGATCGTAATCGCGCGAGCCATGCGCTCCTCCCACACACCATCAATCGCATGCATCAGAACACCGTTGCCGCGTTCATCGGCCATCGTAATCGGACTGCAGTCGATGCCGTCCAGATAGAAGGTCACCATTTGGGATTCCGGGAATGCCCGTCCCATCGCATCCGCATCCAGCATCGGAATGCCGCGTTCTGCAGCTGCTATTACCGGAACGAGCGAATTGCCGCCTCCTACCTCGATTGGCATAATCGCGCTGACTTTACGTCCGAGCTCTTTTTCGATAAGCTCCAAAGGCTTTGTCATCTGCTCAACCGACGGAATCTTCTCATTCATCACCGTTGGCGCGCCGATCATCGAAAGGGGAACGACAAGGGCGTCATCCTCTAATTCCTCCGTGCTTACCACACGGACTGGACCGTATTTGCGAATAGCTTCCATCGCCATTAATTTACCGATATGCGGGTCACCGCCACCGCCTGTGCCAAGAACGGCTGCCCCCACTGCAATATATCGAACCGCTTGTTCATTTAATTCTGTTAGCTTGAAGTTTGTCATGATGTTATCCTTTCTTCGTCATGATTTTACCGACAATCCACTGTGCGATAAAGGCGAAAATAAACGCGTCTAGCGCAGAAACGCTTGTGAGTCGGAGCCATCCAAATCCATCAGGCGCTGGAGTGGTCATATAAGCGAAGAACGTGGCCGCGACCCATACCAAGAGGGAGCGAACGATCCAGTTCTTATTGCGATCCAGTCCCTCGAAGGTGAATTTTTTGCGATCCACGAGCAGATATTCCGCTGTATAAATCCCTCCGATTGGAGAGACGAACATCGTAATGATGTTAAGGAAAGACAAAAATTTATCGTAAATACCAAACACTGCGAGCAGTGTAGCAATAATACCTGCGACTACAGTAATCAGCTTTTTCGGAACGCGTTGGAACACGACCGAGAACCCTAGCGATGCGGAATACAAATTGCTTGTATTCGTTGTCCACTGCGCGAGCGTCAGCACGATAATCGCAGGAAGACCAAGTCCTAGAGTAATGAAAATGTTCGTCAAATCATCTGTATCCATCACACGCGACAAGAAGATTGCAATGATCGTCATAAAGCTGTTGCCGACGAAGAAGCCGATAAAAGCTGCCGTTACGGCATGCATAGGTGTACGTGCCCAGCGCGCAATATCCGGTGACAATACTGTACCGACAATAAAGATACCGATAACGAGCGAGATTGCCGTTCCCATTGGAATCGGCGAGCCGCTGATTGGTTCCCAGATCGCGGACGTACCCTTTGTATGAAAAGCGGTAAAGATTGCAATGCCGATAAAGATAACAAGCAACGGTACCGACCATACACTTAAGCGCTCAATCGAGCGATATCCCCAGATCGCTGTCGACATCATCAGCAGCCCGCCAATGAAAGACAGCACGCCTAGCGATAAGTCCATTCCCCACAATTTATGAAAGGCCGTCTGCATATTCGAGGCAAAAAATCCAACCTGCACCCCGAACCAGCCAAGCGAGAAGATCCCTAGAACGACTGCTACGACACGCGCCCCTACATTACCGAATAAGAAACGGCTGATCATAGACGTAGAGAGTCCTGTCTTGGCCCCTACAAACGCACACAGCGCACCAATCAGTCCAAGTATAATGGAGCCGATAATGGTTGCCGTAAGCGAATCCGAGAGATTCATCCCGTTGCCAAGCTGTGCGCCCAAGAACATCGCCGACAGATCGATTCCAATTGCGATCCAGACAAGCGACATGGACAGCCACTTTTTACGCATATGCTGAGGAACGGGTTCTCTTTCAAAATCCTGCCCACTTGCACTTTCGTTGTTCACCTGACTTGCTTCTGTCATTCTCCCCATCCCCCTGTTGTTGAATCTTCCTGTTCGTCGTTATGAGCGGGCTGCGTTCCAATACATCTCAAATGCATGATTCAGCTTGCGCTCATACACTTCCTTGGAGGTGTAATAGAAATATTGCATGCTTAATCCGTCCATCAAGTTGAGAAAAGCATCGACTAGGAGCTGCACAGATTGATCGCGTATTATCCCGTCTTCCATTCCTTGAACGATCAATTGTTCAATCGCATTCGTCAGCAGCTTGTCCGAATCAAGAAAGGCTTCCTCGATCGTTTCCTTTAAAAAGATAGGAGGAAAGATCACGTACCGCAGGACGAGCAGGCTCGCTTCCCGACTCTGCTGATAGAATTCATACTGCCTCGAAAGAAGCCGATAAAGGCTTTCCTTCGCAGACAGCTCCTTCTGTTCCTCCGACAGCTCCTGAATAAAGGTATTGTAGGACTCCATCGCCTCACGAAAGACCGTCATGAACAAATCCTCTTTATTCTCGTAAAAGGCATAGATTGCTGGGGTCTTCACGCCAACTTCCTTTGCAATCTCGGAGAGAGCCGTGCCCTCGTATCCCTTCTCCCCGAACAGCCTCATTGCCACTTCCTTCAACTTATGTCTAGTCATGAATATTTTCACACTCCGTACTTAATTAACGTTAATTAAAAAGTACTATACATCTTGTTGCATAATAATTCAATAGAAATAGAGAAAAAATTGCTATTTTTATATATAATCTTTGTCATAGCAACACAAAAAACCTTACCCCATCAAGTCCAATGGTAAGATCGCTAATTTAATAGTAAAAAAATTAATTGATTGTTTATCCAGATTTGAATAATCATATGGAAAGGTTAGATATGGATGGCTGCATATAAATACAGGATTTTCTGTCGAAAAAGGTAAATACTACACATGTGATACACATTATGCATGATTGATCTCATTCAAATTCAAAATGAAAGGGACAGCCAGAATGAGCAATCCCTTTATAAGGTTATTCTTTTGTCGCGACGACCATACCTTATAATCAGGCTATCCCCTTTTGATTACCAATTAAATCCGTTTGATATGAAAGTATTTTCAGATAAAGTAAGAAAATTTTCACAATTGTGAATTTTGTCACAATCAATAGTCCGATAATATATTAAAATTGAGACGAACAAAAAAAGACAACGATGCAGCACGGGGAAATACCTGCGAAAGATTAGAGTTGTAGAACATCAAGACAAATCTTGCGCTCTCCAACCTCTAAATCTGTCCCACACGTTCTCCTCTTTGTCGTGGCTTTTTATGTTCACAGCTATGAAAATGTTGGAAAGATTCAGAAAAAGTGGAGGTCTTATCATGAAAAAGAAAGCATCAGCAATGCTTATCCTCGTTCTCTCGATGATGCTCGTCATCGCAGGCTGCGGCGGCGGTAACAAAAGCCAGAACGAAAGCCAAGGCAATACGAATCAGACGGAATCGAAGGAAACGGAGGCTGTTTCAGGAGCTTCTAAAGTCGAATATACACCTATCGATCAGTTAAAAGATAAATATGATATTATCATCATTGGCGCGGGCGGTGCTGGGATGACTGCTGCGCTCGAAGCCAAAGAAAAAGGGATGAATCCAGTTATCCTTGAAAAAATGCCGATGGCTGGCGGGAACACGATGAAGTCCTCTTCCGGTATGAATGCTTCGGAGACGAAGTTCCAGAAGGAGGAAGGCATTACGGACAGCAACGATGCTTTCTATGAAGAAACATTGAAAGGCGGCCACAACACAAACGATAAAGAGCTGCTTCGCTTCTTTGTAGACCATTCGGCAAACTCGATCGAATGGCTGGATTCCATCGGCATTCGCTTGAACAATCTTACCATCACAGGCGGAATGAGCGAAAAGCGTACTCACCGTCCTGAAGACGGCTCAGCAGTCGGTCAATACCTCGTTAACGGCTTGGTGAAAAACGTTCTTGATAAAGAAATTCCTTTGTTCGTAAACGCAAATGTAACCGAAATTACTGAGAAGGACGGCAAAGCAAATGGCGTTAAAGTCCTCTTGAACGATAAAGATGAAAAAACCATCTCCGCGGATGCAGTCATTGTCACAACTGGCGGTTACGGTGCTAACATGGACATGATCACTAAAGTACGCCCTGATCTCGAAGGCCTTGTTACAACGAACCAAGAAGGCAGCACAGGCGACGGCATTACGATGATTGAGAAACTCGGCGGTGTAACGGTAGATATGGATCAAATCCAAGTTCACCCTACTGTACAACAAGAGAAATCCTATCTGATCGGTGAAGCCGTTCGCGGTGAAGGAGCAATCCTAGTTAACAATGAAGGCAAACGATTTGCCAATGAATTGGACACTCGTGACAATGTAACGGCTGCAATCAATAAGCTTCCTGAAAAAGCAGCTTATCTCGTATTTGATTCCGGCGTGAAATCCCGCGCTAAAGCGATTCAACAGTATGAAGAAATGGGCTTTGTGGTTCAAGGCGATTCGGTTGAAGCGCTTGCTAAAGAAATCAATGTACCGGCGGATCAGCTCCAAGCTACATTGGATGCGTATAACAAAGGCGTTAAAGACAAAAAAGATGCCGAGTTCGGCAGAACGACAGGAATGGATAATGAACTGTCCGCAGGACCATTCTACGCCATCAAGATCGCTCCAGGGATCCACTACACGATGGGCGGCGTGAAAATCAACACGAACACAGAAGTATTGAACAAAGACGGCAAAGCGATTCCTGGCTTGTTCGCAGCAGGTGAAGTTACTGGCGGACTGCATGGTCAAAACCGTATCGGCGGCAACTCCGTTGCGGATATCATCATCTTCGGCCATCAAGCAGGTATTAAATCAGCTGAATTTGTAAAAGGTCAATAATTAAATCATTCGATACCTTTCAAAGATGAACAAGCGCTTGGGCTCATTAGAGCTCAGGCGTTTTCTTTATATGAGAAAATACATGCCTCCCAATGCAATTATTCTTCATCTGAGCATTTTGAAATGAATACAGCATTTAGCTTCAAGGGTTCGTCTGACATGCACTTCTCGGTTCTTTACGAAATCCAACTTGACAGCCGATCGATATTGTCGCTATCATGGATACACGAAGTCCGTAATTGGAGGAACTACGATGAAGTATTCAAAAGCAACCAACTACGCCCTCCACACCATGCTTTATCTGATTGCCATTGCACCGGAGCGACCAGTAGGCGTACAGCAGCTTGCCGACAAGCAGGGCGTATCCCCTACCTACCTGTCGAAGATACTGACGAAGCTCGTAAAAGCCGGGCTGATCGAGTCGGCTTCGGGCGCCAACGGCGGCTACCGGGTTAAGGGTAATAAAGAGGATATCTCCTTTTTGGACATTATTCACGCGGTGGAAGGCACAACTTCGCTGTTTGAATGCTGCGGCAGCGAGGACCCTCGATGTGTGATCCAGCAGGTGATGCTATCCGCGGAAGATGCCATGGAGCAGCATTTGAAGAACACGAAATTGATTGATCTTATGAAATAAACGGTAATGCCCCTTGATACGATTGGGCATTACCATTCGTTCGGATTAATTATAGACATTATATATCTACAATATCTATTTATGAAACGGAGGGTTAATCAAATGAAATGCGATTGCGCCATCGTTGGCGGCGGGCCGGCAGGATTAAATGCAGCACTGGTGCTCGGCAGAGCAAGAAAAACTGTCGCGCTATTCGACAACAGTCAGCCTAGGAATGGTGCAACCCGCGCCTCTCATGGCTTCATTACGCGTGATCGGATTAAGCATACTAAATTTCTCCCAGAGATCAAGGGACTCCGTGATTTTTATGGAAAAACCCTATTCAACTGCCCCTTCTGCGACGATTGGCAACTGCAATAAGAACTTACAACAAAGGAGATGGTATTAACGTGAGCCATACCCATTCTAACCATAAAACCCCTGATTCCTCTGACAATATGCTCAAGATGAACAGGATGATCCTCAAGCAGGGAGCGGAAGTTCTGGCCCTGCTTAATCCTAAGCCTGACGAACATATCCTGGACGTGGGCTGTGGTGCAGGTGATCTTACCGCGATGATTGCAGCTGCTGGCGCCATTCCTACAGGAATAGACCTATCCGAAAAAATGGTGAATCAGGCCAAACAGAAATACCCTGAGCTGCATTTCTCGGTGGAAAATGCCTGCCATTACCGGACAGCTGCCCCCTTCGATGCCGTATTCTCTCATGCTGCTTTGCACTGGATCCAGGATGCCGAGGCCGTTGCCCGCTCCATCTGGCTAGCGCTTCGAGACAGCGGGCGATTCGTGGCCGAATTTGCCGGCAGCGGCAACGTCGCTGCATTAACGACGGCCATTCGAGAAGAGCTGGAAGCACGTGGCCATGAATGGGCCGACCGGAGCCCGTGGCACTTGCCCACGATTGGAGAATACGCAAGCCTCCTAGAGCGAGTAGGCTTCCGCGTGACATCGGCAAAGCACTTCGATAAGCCTTCTCCAATCAAAGCGGAGTTAGGCATTCGAAATTGGCTCAACAGCTTTGAAAAATACTTTTTCTATGATGTTACCGCGGAAGATAAAGAGTCTATTATTCAATCCATAGAAGCAAAGCTGAAGCCGATTCTTTACAAAGATGGCCAATGGATGCTGGACACCAGTCGATTGCGTATCGAAGCCATCAAGGAATCTTCCTAAAAATAAAACGAACCAATCCTTGAAAGGCGAATTGGCTTTATGGTATGGTAGACGGAAATATTTTTGGGAGCTGAGCGTATGACCGTACATGCAGTTGACCCTATTTTGCTCGAATTCCCTGAGCAGTTTGAAAGCGAGCGCTTAGTCATTCGTGCACCGCAATGGGGCGATGGAGCAGCCCTGAACGAGGCTGTGAGAGAAAGCATTGAACAATTGCGACCTTGGATGCCGTGGGCACAAACCATTCCATCAATCGAGGACTCTGAAGCAGGCATTCGGCGATCCCGCCTGGAATTTCTAGAGCGCAAGGATCTCCGCCTCCTTCTTGAGCACAAAGAATCCGGCCGAATCATAGGCAGCAGCGGTCTTCACCGCATCGATTGGCCGTCACGGAAGTTCGAGATCGGCTACTGGGTGCGCACCTCCTTTGCACAGCAGGGCTTTGTGACGGAAGCGGTACATGCCATTGCCAGCTTCGCCGTTCGCGAGCTGCAAGCGAATCGAATTGAGATTCGCTGCGATGAACGCAATGTACGAAGTGCAGGAGTCGCGGAACGTTGTGGATTTACTTTAGAAGGCATCCTTCGCAGCGATAAAGTGGCGCACGATGGCACCTTAAGAAGCACGATGATCTTCTCCAAGGTTCGCGGTGTGGAATTTTAAGCTCATAAGATGTCCCGCTAAAATTATAAGTTCATATGTAAAAATAAAGAGGGACATCACGTCCCTCTTTTTGTCTAGAATAGAATCTAGCTGTATCGCTATAGACAGAACCACAGAACCACAATTCTATTTGCGATTACATCTTTCTCTACTATCCGTGATCACTCATATCTATGAATAGCCTCGAAGGCGGTTTCTCATGTGCGTCATTCTTTGAAAGCATCGGTTGAAAGCATCGATCATGATGTCGCTTTTCTCGGCAGCTCCAATACGAATTTGGTGACCTCTCCCCCTTCGCGCGTACTGTTCGTGCTTGAAGCCGAATATCCTGCCATGTAAGGTTAATTTAAGAATCGTGTAAGAAGCAGGAAAGAATGCCGCGATATACTGAGTCCTATAGCACTGTCACATTTGGTCAAATAGAAAGAGGGGATTACATGGCAGATCCAGCACTGCAAGAAAAGAAAAGGATTAGGTTATGGCTAGAACACATCGTCCGTTCCTTGAAGCGTCCGGCTCCACTTACCTCAGGCTGGAAGGGGGCATCGCTTGCGCTAGGGGCTATCGCCCTATGCCTCTATCTCGTACAAAGCTACACCTTGATCGGGGCGCGGGGCGCGATCCCATACATCGTCGGAACCCTCGTATTCCTGCTTGCGATTGTCCTGTTGACTGGGGTCATAGCTATGCTTCTCCACTGGGCGAAGAAGATGCCCATCCGCTACGTTTGGCTTGCACTCACCGCCATTTGCCTGCTGTTTATCAGCTTTATTGGTCCGATACCCTTAATGTTTCTAGCATCGCTATCGATCATTGTCGCCTTCTCCCTGCTTGGGATGTTCGTGTACCGCTGGAAGAGCGGCGGATATCGCGAGTCGAAAGCAATTTCTAACGTTCTCTCCTTCATAACAGCGGGTATCTCATTGGTCTATATTCTCTTGGGCAGCTACTGGCTGCTTGAAAGCGGCAATAACAATCTGTCGAAGCCCTACCGGCTGCAGGTCATGAAGCCAGCCGACCGTTATCCAGTTACACTGTCTAATCCAGCCGAACAAGGCGCCTACCGAGTCAAGACGTTGACCTATGGAAGTGCGAATAGCTACCGCAAGGCATTCAATGCCAAGGATTCGCTGATCACGAAGCAGGTGGACGGATCATCCTTCGTAAAGAACTGGTCCGCTCTTCGTACGAAAACGTTCGGGTTCGGTCCTGACGCCATGGCGCTGAACGGGCTGGTCTGGTATCCCGATGGCGATGGCCCCTTCCCATTGGTTGTCGCTGTTCACGGCAATCACCTTGCAACCGATTATTCCGACCCAGGCTATGCCTATCTAGGCGAGCTGCTCGCCAGCAAAGGCTATATTTTCGTATCCATTGACGAGAACTTTCTGAATACTTCACCGTATGACGACCTGCTTGTGCTGAGTGTGCTGGAAAATGAAAATTCTGCACGCGGCTGGCTCATGCTGGAGCATCTTAAGGTATGGGAGGAGTGGAATGGTACGAAGGGCAATCCATTCTACGCCAAAGCGGATATGGATCGAATATCACTGATCGGACACTCTCGCGGCGGTGAAGCGGTGACGGTAGCGGCGGCGTACAATAAGCTGTCTGCCTCACCTGAGAACGGCAATATGACCTTTGATTATGACTTTGGCATTCGATCTATTATTTCTATTGCCGGCACGGACGGCCAATACAAGCCTGCTGGCCAGCCAACCGCATTGAACGATATCAGCTACTTGTCAATTCATGGCGCGCACGATATGGATGTGAGCTCGTTCAATGGCGCAAGCCAGTACAGCCGAATCGGATTCTCTGGCAAGAGCGCTGACTTCAAAGCATCCGTCTATATCTATGGAGCCAATCATGGGCAGTTCAATACGGAATGGGGCAGATCGGACAGTGTGGGCATCGGCAGCAAGCTATATAATACGGCTCAGCTTCTGCCCCAAGAGGAGCAATTGCAGACGGCCAAGGTGCTCATCTCTTCTTTCTTGGACGCGACGCTGAAGGAGCAGCAGGAATACCGAAGCGTATTCCAAGACCTTGGCCATGCCCGAGAGTGGCTGCCTGATACGATGTACATCAGCAACTATTGGGACTCCGCCACGAAGCTGATCAGCAGCTTCGATGAAGACATCGATCTAGCCACGACCACCCTGAAGGACGGACGTCTGATCGGGGAAGGGTTGAAGGAATGGACGGAAGAAAAGGTCAAGATGAAATATGCGACTGACCAGTACAGCGCAGTTCACCTTGGTTGGAATCGCGAAGATGCCTCAGGTACTCCTGCTTACTCCGTTTTCTTGCCGGAGGAGCATGAACTGAGCATTACCGATGATAGCGCCATCGTATTCGCGATGGCTGACCGGGACGATAAGAAGGACACGAGTGCGTTAGACTTGGACGATCTTATTGATCTGACGATACAAGCAGAAGACAAGAAGGGCAATCGGGCATCCGTGCCGCTAAGCAGCCAATCGAGACTGCTGCCTATGCTTGAGGGCAATATTATGAAATGGCCGTTTGGATTCACCGTACCGACGAAGGAGCCTGTCTTCCAGAACTTCACGATCCCCTTGAGTGAACTGAAAAAGATCAATCCAAGCTTTGATCCCAGCGAGCTGAGCAAGATCCGATTCGTCTTCGATAAGACGGAGAAAGGAACCGTCCTGCTCCGGGATATCGGTATTCGCGATGACAAAGGCAGTAATCGTGCAGCTGGCTCGTAGCATGCTGTCCCCGCTCTTTATGTTTATTTCAATCTCATCTGCTGCTATAAAAAGCATCCCACTTCACTTTCAGGTGAAAGGGGATGCCTTTTGTTTTTTTATCAACATCATGAAAGTCACAAGCGTTCATCAATCCTTATAAGGATCAAACTCATCCGCACCAGCCATGCATACGCCTATTGGCTTCAGCACATGCATGACCTCAATCGTGTTTGCATGCGCATCCAACACTTCCTGGAGCTTTCGATACACGAATGGACTCTCATCGGTTCCCGCTCCGCGCAGTTCAACGCCAAAGGAGCGTACAGCCTCCATCATTTGCTCGGTGCTAATTTGACCGCCTCTTCGAGTCTTGGTCTTCCAGTTCATCTTGCCTGCAGCTTGGGTTCGACTCATGATCCGGCCAGCACCATGAACCGTGCTGTAGTATGCCTCTTTGTTCTCTGCACTGTCCTTGCCTCTTACGATAACGGAGATATCCCCCATGCTGCCGCCGATAAAGCCGACCTGTCCAGGAGCAGATGGCGTTGCTCCTTTTCGAACGACAACGACTTCCTTTCCATCGTGCTGCTCTTTCCACGCATAGTTATGGTGGTTATGCACCTCAAGATCCGCTTCCGTCCCTAGAATCGACAAAACCTGCTCAATCACATAATCACGGCCTGCATAGGCGTAACGCCCTGCCAGCTGCATCGCTCGGTAATACATATCCCCTACCTCGCTGCTTAGATCAAGCAGCACAGGCGCCTGATCCATATGCTCACCTGGCGCATTGGCAAGAAACTCCCTGCCGGCAGCAAGATTCAAAAATCCACTCGCTGTCTTATGGCCAAAGCCTCTGCTTCCGAAGTGATTCGCAATCCATAGTCGACCCGTTTCCTTTTCCTCAAACAAGTCTACAAAATGGTTGCCGCTGCCGACCGTTCCCAGCTGATCACGGGCTAAGGCCTTCAGCTTGTCGTGCTCCTGCTTGCCTATTGCATGGTATACTGCCCAATCCGGGTCATCAAAGAGCGTGTGATCCACGCGTTCCTTATTGACGCGCCCTATTCCAAAAGAAATCTTGCGAGCGATCTTATCCATGATCTTGGACAATCGAGGCTTGATCTCCTCTGCAAGCAAAGGCGTTCGTACAGCCTTATTGCCGCATGCAATATCATAGCCCACGCCTGAAGGCGAGATCTGTCCTTCATAAGCCACAACGCCGCCGATCGGCTGGCTGTAGCCTTTATGATGGTCAGCCATCAGCAGGGCTTGAACGACGTTTCCGGTTTCTGCGCATGTTTTCGCTTGAGCCAAGGCCCCCTCATCAGGTGTTCCCCATACGCGCACACCGTTTATAGTTCGATAAGCCATTAATGATTCAACTCCTATTCTACAATCGCTGCTTATATCATGACTTATTTTCTTGGCAATGAACATGGCGAAAGTATTACGACCATACCTTAGAGCGTGACTCATCTCAAGCTCATTCATGCTGACTAACCTTATCGGCACAATGCCTTTCATCATCAAGCGATCTAACTTTTGCTCGTACAATCATCGGGTTCAGTACGAGTTCATCTCCAGGCGTTCTGAAAAATCACTTGCGAATATTAGACGATGTTTGCGAATCGTGGGATTTTGTAAGCGGTATCATGATTGCTACAATAAGCATGCAACACCACGAATCATATCCAAGGGGGAATATCCAAATGAAAAAGATCTCCATCTTTCTGATCGCTTGTATACTCGTCACAGGCCTTTTGAGCGGATGCGGCAGCAATGAGTCAGGATCGGGGGCATCCAATAAATTGGTCGTCTACAGTCCTAACAGCGAAGAGATCATTAAGACCATTATTCCTATGTTCGAAAAGAAAACTGGAATTACCGTTGAGCTTGTCACAGCGGGTACTGGCGAGATTATTAAGCGATTGCAGTCAGAAAAGCAAAATCCATATGCTGACGTGATGTTCGGTGGTTCCATGGCAGGTTACCGTGAGAATGCCGCTTTGTTCGAGCCTTATGTCTCGCCGGAAGACGCGAATCTCATTGAAGGACACCGCAACACGACTGGTTTCGCAACGCCTTATATCTCAGATGGCAGCGTACTGCTTGTGAACAAGAACCTGATCGGAGACATCAAGATCGAAGGCTATGAGGATCTGCTCAATCCAGAGCTTAAGGGAAAGATCGCTTCAGCCGATCCTGCAAGCTCCAGCTCCGCCTTCGCTCAGCTCACCAATATGCTGAAGGCGATGGGCGGCGACTATGAAAATGCGAAAGGCTGGGAGTATGTAGGCAAGCTGATCGAGAACCTCGATGGCAAGATTGCTAGCGGCTCCGGTGCGGTGCACAAGAGCGTGGCGGACGGCGAGTATATCGTGGGCTTGACGTATGAAGATCCTGCCAGCACTTATGTAAAAAATGGTGCCCCTGTAGAAATCGTATATCCAAAGGAAGGCGCAGTATTTCTGGATGCAGCATCCGCAATCGTGAAGGACGCGCCGCGCATGGACAATGCGAAGAAATTTATCGACTTCATTCTGTCCCAGGAAGCGCAGGATGCGTTCGGCACGCAGTTGACGAATCGCCCGCTGCGCAAGGATACGAAGCTTGGCGACCACATGACACCATACAGCAAGATCAACATGATCGATGAAGATACCGACTACGTAAGCGAGCACAAATCCGAAATCATTGAGCACTACATCTCGATCTTTACCAACATCAAATAATTAAAATGCTGATCTGCAGCACCTCGAAGCTGGCAGAGGCCTGAGAATAGGGTTTCCACAGCCAGCTTGGCGCTGCAGCGCATCTTGATCAAAAGCGACGAAAAGGCTAGGTGACAACAATGAGCGTAACAATAAACATAAAAGACTTGGTTAAAAAGTATGGCGAGACCACCGTCATACCGGAGCTGTCTCTAGAGATCAAGCCGGGCGAATTTTTCACCCTCCTAGGACCCTCCGGGTGTGGAAAAACGACGCTGCTGCGTATGATCGCTGGCTTCAACAGCATCGAGGGCGGAACAATCAAATTCAACGAGCGCGTGATTAACCAGGTGGAGCCGGGCAAGCGGAATATCGGGATGGTGTTCCAGAACTATGCCATCTTCCCTCACCTGACCGTGAAAGGAAATATTGCGTTTGGACTAGAGAATCGAAAGCTGTCCAAAGCAGAAATCAGCTCCAAGGTAGATGAGATCTTACAGGTCGTGCAAATCGAACAATACAAGGATCGCATGCCAAAGAACCTATCCGGCGGACAGCAGCAGCGAGTCGCCCTTGCAAGAGCCATCGTCATCCGTCCAGATGTGCTGCTAATGGACGAGCCGCTATCCAATCTGGACGCGAAGCTTAGAGTTGACATGCGGAATGCCATTAAGGATATTCAGCGCGAAGTCGGTATTACGACTGTCTACGTCACGCATGATCAGGAAGAGGCCATGGCCGTCTCTGACCGCATTGCAGTCATGAAGTCAGGTGTCATTCAGCATCTGGGTACGCCGCAGGAGATCTATCAAAGGCCTGCCAACGTGTTCGTCGCCACCTTTATTGGCCGCACAAACATCATTGAAGGAACCCTTACGCGTCAAGGAGACGAGTACAGCGTTCATTTCGGTTC
This sequence comes from Paenibacillus sp. 1001270B_150601_E10, assembly GCF_015558675.1. Taxonomy (GTDB): domain Bacteria; phylum Bacillota; class Bacilli; order Paenibacillales; family Paenibacillaceae; genus Paenibacillus_B. Next base: position 225,442 of record NZ_JADMOL010000007.1, read on the forward strand.
AGGCTATTCCGAGGCGCTTTCCAACATTCAGCTTCCGTCCACAACCAAGTCGCGTGAGCTGGCCGTCAACATCTCGGTTCGACCAGAAGAATTCGTAATGACCGAGGACCATACAGGTATGAAGGCTACGATTGTACACAGCGTATTTTTAGGACAGAACACACATTACTTCGTCGATTTGGAATCCGGTCAGCGCGTCGAGATTACGCAGGAGTCGAAGACAACGCACATTCTTGAACCCGGCCAAACCGTTCATCTGAAGGTGAAAAAGGACAAAATCAACGTATATGATGCAGCAGGCGAATTGAACTATACAAGGGGCGTTCAGCTATGATGGGGACACGCAAAAGATTTGACGTCTGGACCAACATTTCGTTCCTCATTTTCGCTTTCTATATTTTGTTTCTAGCTTTTCCTTTATTCACAATGCTGTTCAAGAGCGTATACAACGGCACAACAGGAGAATTTTCTTTCGCCTATTTCACGAAGTTTTTCAGCAAACCGTATTACACCAACGCACTTTTCAACAGTATGAAAGTAACGGTCTGCGTGACCGCCCTAGCGACGATCATCGCAACGCCGCTAGCCTATATAATGGCCACCGTGAAGATTAAAGGAAATGCGACGATTCGGATTATGATTTTGATTTCATCCATGTCAGCCCCATTCATCGGAGCTTACTCCTGGATCTTGCTTCTAGGAAGAAATGGTGTCATTACTCAATTTGTCAGCAACACATTTGGCTTCCAAATGCCTGATATATATGGCTTTACCGGCATTCTTGTCGTCTTAACCCTGCAAATGGTGCCGCTTATCTTCATGTATGTATCCGGCGCGCTTAAAAATGTGGATCAATCGCTTATGGAAGCGGCGGAAAGCATGGGCTATAAGGGTCTCAGCAAAATGCGCAAGGTGCTGCTCCCGCTCATTACGCCAACCCTGCTTGCGGGGGGCCTGCTCGTATTTATGCGCGCTCTCGCTGACTTCGGAACGCCGATGCTCATTGGCGAAGGGTACAAGACCGTTCCTGTGCTGATCTTCAACGAATTTATTAGTGAGGTCGGCGGAGACGATGGCTTTGCTGCCGCAATCAGCGTGATCGTCGTGCTGTTTGCAACGACCGTCTTCCTTCTGCAAAAGTTTATCGCCAATCGCAAGTCCTTCACCATGAGCGCCTTGCACCCGATTGAGGCTAAGAAGAAAAAAGGCGCAGCTAACATCGCGGCACACGCCATCATTTATCTGTATACATTCATTGCGCTGCTGCCGCAGCTATACGTAATCTACACGTCATTCAAGAAATCAAACGGTCGTATCTTCGTTGAAGGCTTCTCGCTGCAAAGCTATCAAAGCGCCTTCAATAGTATCGGCAGCGTCATTACGAACACGTTCATCCTGGCTATTGTGTCACTCGTCATCATTATCTTGCTTGCGATTCTGATCGCGTACGTAACCGTTCGCAGAAAGAATGCCCTAACGAATACGCTTGATATTTTCACGATGTTCCCTTACATTGTTCCCGGCTCGATCCTAGGTATCGCATTGTTGATTACGTTCAATAATAAGCCGCTCATTCTAAGCGGAACAGCCATTATTATGATCATCTCGTTCGTTATCCGGCGCCTGCCATATACGATCCGTTCCAGTGCAGCCATTCTGCATCAGATTAACGGAGGGATTGAAGAAGCCGCGATCAGCTTAGGCGCTTCCCAGATGAAGACGTTCTTCAAGATCACACTTCCGATGATGCTAGCAGGTGTCGTATCTGGTGCCATTCTAAGCTGGATAACGATCATCACGGAATTAAGCACCTCCATCATCTTATATACTGGCAAGACGAAAACTGTGACGGTAGCCATTTATACCGAGGTCATTCGTGGAAACTATGGCGTTGCTGCTGCACTCTCCACGATTCTTACGGTCATTACAGTTATCTCACTGCTCGTCTTCCTGAAGCTTTCAGGACAAAAAGAAGTCTCCCTATAAGAGGTCGCTTGTAGATCTCGAAGAGATAAAGGAGCAGCAAGGCTCGAAGCTTGCATTCTATCATGAAGCACGCCTGCTTCCCGTTCGGCAAGCGTTCTGATTACTCAATCCCTATCAAGTCGGCACCTTCTCCAGGAGGGCCGGCTTGGTTGCATTTGGATGCCCTGCTCTCGAAAGCAAAACCTTATAATAAACATTGAAAGGGCTTACAAGGCGTAGGGGGGACCTATGGAACAAAAACAAATTCGCAACTTCAAAGAGACTACTCGTCGTTTATTTCAACTCTATGCTGTCATTCCATTTTCCATTGTAATCGTATTGTTTTTCATTTTCACCATTATTAATGGCCGAATGAATTTGACGCAAAAGACGATAGAAGCTGCGGATTCCATCAACAAGTCCATGGCTGAGGTGTATCGACAGTACGATGAGGAAATGAATCGCATGGCCAACTCGCCTGCCGTGATCAACTATATGACCACGCATCTTGGCAGCGATAAAGTATACGCCGAATTCTATGAATTCAATAATCGTCAGAAGGTGAAGAGCATCTTCCACATCGTGGATACGAACGGCATTTTTCGTGCCAGCTCCGATTCGCCGGATGCGCTATATGCCAGCTTTGCCTTCGGCAATCTCATTAACCGGATTAGTCAAAAAGCAGGCGATACATTAACCGAGATGAACAGCTTCCGCTACTCGCATGATCGCGATACAAGCTATACGTTCGGTAAAGCCATCATCAAGGACAAGCAGACACTTGGCTATATCGTCTATCAGCTATATGAATCTGATATGCAGAAGCTCATTTTCAAACAAAACAATGAGATTGCGATGATTACCGATGAGCATCATTCGATTATTGCCACCACCAGCAATGTCACCAAGGGCTCGCTGAACAAATTCAGCCCCGAGCTTAATGCTCAAGGACAGGCTTTATTGAACGGCGGTACGTACTACATGTACTCCAAACGCATACCGGACACGCCTATACAAGTAATTACGCTTAATTCCTACAAGTCTGAGAAATACACCTATTACACGGTATCTGTCTTCATTCTTGCAGTCAGCCTGCTGCTGTGGATCATCATTCATTTTCTGTCCAACAAGATGTCTGCCCGCAATTCCGAATCGATCGATAAATTAATTCTAGCCTTAGCCCAGCTGCGCGAAGGTAATTTCAACGGATATGTCGACATCCAGACCAATGATGAATTCGAGATTCTTGGCGATGAGTACAATGTAATGCTAGATCGCTTGAAGGAATTAATGAACAAAAACAAAGAGCTGTCCGAGCTTCGAACCATCATCGAAGTCAAGCAGCTGCAATCGCAATTTCACCCGCATTTCATCTTCAATGTACTGGAAACGCTGCGTTATGCCATTAAGATTGACGCCAATCAAGCGCAGGACATCGTTATGCTGCTCTCGAGACTGCTGCGCTACAGCATCGGCAACGATCGGAGCGTTCAATTGAAGGACGATATGAATTATGTCAAAGATTATTTGAAGCTGCAGCAGATTCGGTTTAATGAGCGGCTTGAATATCGCTTAACGATAGCGGAGGAGACCAATCATGTATATGTTCCTAAGCTTGTCCTGCAGCCCATCATAGAAAACGCTATCAAATATGGCTATCAGCATCAAAGCCATGTGCTGATCGATATCCAAATCCATCCTTCTGACGGAAATCTGCTGCTGGAGGTGCGTGACAACGGACCTGGTATGGATGAGGAGACGCTGCAACAGTTAAACCATACCCTGCAAAGTCAAAATAACACGACGCCACACATCGGACTATATAATGTTCATCGACGTTTATTGCTCCTCTACGGGGAAACAGCCGGCATTCATATCGAAAGCACACCAGGAAAGGGCACCTGTATAACACTGACAATTCCTTATGAAATGGAGTGAGCCTGATGTTTAAAGTTCTATTGGTCGAGGATGAAGAGATGATTCGCAGAGGCATCCGCTTCAGCATTGATTGGCTGCAATACGACTGCATCGTCATGGAAGAAGCGCTGAATGGACAGGACGGCTATGAGAAAATATGCGCGCTGAAGCCGGATATCGTCATCACGGACATCAATATGCCGATTATGGATGGCATCTCCATGATTCGCGAGAGCTTGCAGAAGCATACGTTCAGCAGCATTATCATCTCTGGCTATAATGAATTCCATCTTGCCAAGCAGGCGCTGCAATTGGGCGTGACCGAATTTTTAGTGAAGCCGCTTGAGGATGATCAACTGATCGCTGCTTTGGAATCCGCCAAGACGAAGGTTGATCTGCAGCGGAAATACGAGGTCATTTCCAACCATCCGCAGGAAACAGAAGAGATCCTGAGCAGCAAATTCATGGAGAAAGAAACGAAGACATCGCGGTATGTCTCACAAATGATTGCCTTTGTGCAGGAGAACTATCCGAAAAAGATCAGCATCCACGATCTCGTGGAGCAGCTTGACTTGAGTGCGTATTACTTGAATCAGAAATTCAAGGCAGAGACGAGCTATACGTTCAACGAGTTTTTGAATCGCTATCGCATCCAAATGTCGATCGAACTGTTGAAAACAGGCGACAACAAGGTCTACACCATCGCACAGGACATTGGCTTTAGCGATTACAAATATTTCATCAGCATCTTCAAGAAGTATGCCCAGATCACACCAAGCCAGTATCAGGAGTACTTCGGCAATAAGAACCATTAGCTTTTTCATTCCAAACGCCGTTCGCTGTCGATGCCTATACAAATAAGCGAGAGCGGAAGACCACCGTGCAGCTCCTCCGCTCTCGCTTTTTATCTATTATAAGAGGGTGATGAGTAAATGAAGAGCAGTGTCTCCCCCCTCCTATTTTGTTTATACAAGCATGCCCGCAATTGCCGCGCTCAGAAGGTTCGCCAGTGTTGCAGCAATGACAGCGCGGAAGCCCAGCTCCGCGAGATCCTGTCTGCGGGAAGGGGCAATGCCACCCAAGCCCCCGATAAGAAGCGCAATAGCTGCCAGATTGGCAAAGCCGCACAGCGCGAAGCTGATGACGACTACGCTTTTTGGAGACAAGCTTGCAATCTCAGGGGCAAACGATGTATAAGCTACGAACTCGTTGAGCACGAATTTTTGACCGATAAAGGAACCTGCCTGCAGCGCTTCATTCCATGGAACCCCGATCAAGAAGGCAATCGGTGCGAACAGGTAGCCTAGAATCTGCTCCAGCGTCAATGCCTCCAAGCCAAACCAGCCGCCAATCCAGCCGATAATCATGTTCACGAGGAAAATAAGCGAGATAAACGCGAGCAGCATCGCACCTACGCCAGCCGCGATCTTAAGGCCGTCCGATGCACCGCGTGCTGCGGCATCGATAACATTTTTGGACTCCGTATCCTTGACCATGGTGATACGCTCCACCTGAAGCTGATGATTCGTTTCAGGCATCATGATCTTCGCCATGAGCAAGCCAGCAGGAGCACCCATGAAGGCAGCCGCCAGCAAATATTCAATCGGTACACCGAGCATCGCATATCCGCCAAGCACAGAGCCCGAGACGCACGCCAGTCCGCCTACCATAACCGCGAACAGCTCTGAACGCGTCATCTTCTCAATGTAAGGCTTAACGACAAGCGGCGCTTCAGTTGGGCCTAAGAAAATATTCGCAGCCGCAGACATTGATTCCGTCTCGCTCGTCTTGAGCACCTTGGACAGGAATCCGCCGATGATCTTAGTCGCCCACTGCATAATGCCAAGATAGTACAGCACTGCAATCAAGGAACAGAAGAAGATAATGATCGGCAGCACCTGCAAAGCGAACGTGAAGCCTGCATTCTCCGCACCGAGAATGCCGCCGAACAAGAACTGAACGCCTGCATTCGTGGAGTCAATCACACTTTGAACTCCAGTCGCTACGTAATTCAGCAGCTTCTTGCCGAAATCCCACTTCAATACGATTAATGCAAAAATAAATTGAATCGCAAACGCGCCAATGACCGTTCTCGGATTAATAGCCTTCCGATTGCTCGAGCACACAAATGCGATCAGCAAAATACCTAAAATCCCTAGAATCCCCCAAATATATTGCATAAACAGATCCTTTCTTCATCATGTCAATGACCAAGTTTGTAAGCAGCGAAAGGGCCGGATCGAAGCTCAGCCTTCTGCACTCTATCCGAACACGGCTAATGCTTCGTTAGTTAATAGCTTTCAATACGTCGAACAGCATCTTTTTAAAGGCATCACGATCGATCGCTTCACAGACGCGAACATTGCGTGTACGCTCCAAGCGATGATTGATGTCCACTAGGCTGTAGCCTCTTGTCAGCTCACCAACCGTCTCCACGTCCACATGATACAGATTCGACTTCGTCATGATGCGCTCATCTGCCGCTACAGCAGCAAGCAGCGTATCCGGATGCGTGGTGCCGTTCAAGCGATGAACCGTCTTGTTGAAGCGCATGACGACCTTGTTCACGTCCTTGAAGAACTGTGCGCCCTTCGTTCCGAGCGCCTCGATCTCTTCATGGTCTTGATCGTCCATGATGGAATATTGCGTGCACATTTCCCAGCCGACCATCGTGATCGGAATGCCGGAATGAAGCACGATCTTCGCCGCTTCCGGGTCCACGTAGAAGTTGTACTCCGCACTCGGCGTGATATTGCCCAAGGCATTGTTCGTGCCGCCCATAATATATAGGTGCGGGATCTTCGGAGCAATCGTCGGGTCCTTCTTAATCGCCATCGCGATATTGGTTAAGGGTGCTATCGCTAACAGATGAATCTCGCCAGGATTCTGATGAACCATCTCGATTAGGAAGTCGATCGCATGACCGCTTTCCGGAGACTGAGTCGCTTTTTCGAAAAAGGAATCGCCCATGCCATCCTTGCCATGCACATCCTCTACAGTGCAATGTTCCTTCTGGCCCAGTCCCATCAGCGGTCCCTCATAGCCCTTGTACACCGGAACCTTGCCGCTATGTCCTGCGGCTTGAACGGTATAGAGTGCATTCTCCACCTGCTGATCGAACTGGACATTGCCGCCCGTAATCATAATGCCTTCCACTTGGAAATAGTGAAGGGCAGTCAAAATCGCAATCGTATCGTCGCCAGCGGTATCGGTATCAATAATGACTCGTTTTTTCTCTGACATTATGATTCCCTCTTCTCTGATGCTTTTTTCGCCAATTCGGTCATGTAATCAAAGAAGGCATCACGATCCACATCATATACGACATGAACAGGACGTCCTTCCTCTGTCTCCACCGTACGGCCTTGGCTTGCCCCCTCTGTAATGACAATGCTGTTGACCGTTTGTACCTTCACAAGATCACTCTTGCCAACAAAGGCCGTCGTCAATACATCCCACAAATAGTAGGTCGAGTTGGTCGAAAAATGAACGAGAGGCGGCACCATTGCATAGCATTGACCCAGAAAATCAACGCCGATATGCTTGCGCTCCTTCGCCCAGCGTTCACGAACATCGAGCGTAAGCGGTACTTGGTTCGTGCTCTCGAGTGCAACCAGATCAATCTCGATTCCGCTCTCCCAGACGCGAGCAGCCGCATCAGGGTCCCAGAATACGTTCCATTCTGCCGTGCCGTCATGCTCAGGCTCGTGCACATTGCCCGCTTCGCGGAATGTACCGCCCATCCAGACGAGGCGTTCGACTTTCTCTTCGATCGCAGGATCGATATCTAAAGCGCGAGCAAGGTCAGTCAGCGGACCTGTGAACAGAAGCGTCGTCTTGCCTTCTGTCGCGCGCAGCGTGTCAATAATATGAAGGTGAGCAGGCTTGTCTGCCACGGGTGTAACGACTTTGCCGGACTCATTAAGAAGCGGCAGGGCATCCACGTAGAACGCATGCATGCGCCAGTCCTTCGGGAATGGATTCTTCCCGCGAGAATTAGACTCGGCTACATTGAGCCCGCCTTTGCCAAAGCGATCCATGATCTTGCGGCTTGCGAACACAGCCGGCTCCAAGTAGCAATCTGCTGGAATGACGGATACACCGGTCAACTCCACATTGTCCATTTGCAGCAACAAAAACAAAGAAATCAGATCGTCAACGCCGCCATCATGGTTAAAATAAATGTTTTTCTTCATCTTGTCTCCATTCCATACATCACACTTCATTTGTTGTAAATGTATTCTGTGCATCAGTATAAAGTGTTGTAAAACCGAACGAAAATGTTTCAGAAAACAATATCATTCGGAATCCACTAAAAATCATACTAGAATTTCATTAAAAAATATATAGTTTAGTGAAAAATATTTGAATTATGAAGCAATAAAACATTTATTGCTAATTTCTGAAAAAAATTGCCATTCCAAGTTTCCTTTCCCCTTACTATGTCTGCTCTTGTGCTTCTTTATGAATTTATTCGGAAGATTCTAGAAAACGCAAAGCGACCGCTCCCCTGTTAAGCCAGAGAGGCGCTCGCCGCTACCTTTCATGCTTTTTATTGATCTTCTTGACAGGGAAATAAACATAACATTCATCCTGATCCTGTTCAGTAAACATGTACTTGCTGTCCCTCATCGCTATATACGTCTATTACCGATTGCTAGGCAGCCAAGCCCCTCTGCTTAGCAGGATAGCCGCCAGCATCATCCCGATTGCACCAAGCAATATGGCATTCCAGCGATCCATGACTCTATAATATAGGTCGGGCGAAAGGTAGGCTCCATGCCGATATAACGCATGATCAACTGATCTCGCGATGAAGCGCTTTCCTTTGCTTAAGCTCCACCCTTGCTGTCGTATCTCAGCACGAACAGGCGGATTGACCTTTATAACTTTGTCCAGCACAGCCTCCAAGCTATTTATATCTACATAATAATAGTTCTGATTGCTTTCCAGATCAGAATCCTCTGCCAGCCTAAACGGGCGAACGTAACGCCAGCCCTGCTCATAGCTAGGATAGCTGGTATAGCCGTATCCCACCTCGTAGAAAGGAGAGCCTGTTGTCTGTTCTGGGATAGCGATGATGGTCGTTCCCTTGGCGATCTCCAGCGCAGCCGCTTCCCCGCTTCTTGGAATTTCAGCGTAATATTTTAACGAGACAGGAGTCTCTATACGACTCGTCAATGGATAATCAGGTAACGTAAAGATATCGGGGAAATAGGACATATAGGCTGCGAAGTCCATCTGCTCCATCGGAACAGCCTGCTGATAAGGACTAGCATTGGTGGCAGCTGAGAACTCTTTTCGGAGTTGATGATTGTGATACATAGCGGCCCCTGTCCGATACATGAAAAAACAAAAGAGGAGAATGACAGTCACCACGGCACACCACCATAGAATAGGTTTAGAAGCAGACGGAATTGACATGTCATTAGTCTCCTTTTTGGGTGATTGTAATTATCCTATGCAAGGATAGAAAAACAGCCCAAAGGTAGTAGTCTCTGGGCTGTGGATCGAATTGTTACTCCATACCTTAGTAATGTCTTATAGGATAACCACACGCTGGTTCTCATCTTCATAAACATAGCCTAATTCAATAGCTTTAAGCACCCCTAATCTAGTCGCTTTTTCAAGTGCACTACCTAATCTTGAATATCCTAACGTTTTAGCAACTTGTTTCATTAACTCATCATAGGGAAGACTTATCTGCGAAGACAGAATAGATTTCACTACAACCCCAACTTCTTCTGGCGGCAAATCCTCACCCATTCGCCTTTGAGTTTCATCAGCAGGGATCCTGTAAATGCTGTACTCGGATGGTTTCACACCTTCTGGCCAGAAAAATTGCATACCTTCCGCTTCCGTATGCTCAGGTTGTATCTTCATTAGTAATTCCGTAAACCGCTGGTCCAAGCGAGCCCCAAGTCGAGTAATACCCCATGCCTGTAAAATACGCTTCGCGAGTAAACTGCGGCTGATTGGCCCTTCTTCTTGAATGACCTTTCGGATCTGCCCTACAATTAACCCCGTAGATTCTGAAGAGTGAAAGAAATCGGCACCTAAAGGAACAGAATCCAGCACACAAATATGATAAGTCTGTCTCTCATTCGATGTTTCAACCTGAATTGGTTGAACATGGTGCTCTGACCTTACCGTCGAAATCTGTGTACGTTTAATTGTCGTTTGTTCTCGAGCCACCGCAACTTCAGCTTGGGATTGATCCCTTAGCTTTTTGACCTCTCTTCCTCGTTCAATAGCCTCCACAATGCGGTTCATTACTCCCTCTCTATTATCCCACCAATCTGGACTCCACACTCTCATTAGATTCCAGCCCAGCTGCTTAAGGACTTCTTCCCGCAAGATATTCCGATCACGGGCCGACTCAGCTTGTTGATACATCAGTCCGTCGAGGAGAATCCCTAATACATACTGATCAGATTCAGGGTCCAATACACCTACATCAATACGGTAACCTGATGAGCCGACATTTAGATCAGCATGGTACCCACGAATATTTAGTTCAGCTGCCAAACTTCGATGAATGTGTGAAGCTAATAACACCTGAGATGACACATCGCCTGCAGGCAAGATCCTTTTTCCTTTTTCTGCATATTCAAGGAATGCTTTTAACCCAAGTACACCCTCGCTGCTGATTCTGCTCGCATTCAGATGATGGGCGTGAAGTGTCGAGAACACTAACATTTCATATCTAGCTCTTGATACAGCTACATTTAACCTTCTCCAGCCTCCCTGACGGTTTAATGGACCAAAATTAAGACTTACCTTGCCAGTTGCATCAGGTCCATACCCCACTGAGAACAAAATGACGTCCCGTTCGTCCCCTTGTACATTCTCCAAATTTTTGATGAATAGAGGTTCCGGTAAATTCATTATAAGCATTTCCACTTCCGGTTCTTGTTTCAGCACTTCTTCTAGCAGATCTTCAATCAAGGTTTGTTGAATAGAGCTAAACGTGACAACGCCCATACTCTGCTGACGCAAGACTGGATCTTTAATACGACGGATGATCTCAGCAACGACTGCCTCTCCTTCAGCTCTGTTCTGTTTTGTTCGTCCCCGATCATAAAAGCCCTCTACAGGACACCATCTTACACTTGAAACAGGTTCATCAGGCGAAGGGAAAGTCATCAACTTATTTTCGTAGTAATGAGCGTTACTGAAAGCTATGAGACTTTCATGCCGACTACGATAATGCCAGGTAAGATGCCGCCCTGGCATTCCAAGTGCCAAGCAATCATCCAGTATACTCTCCATATCCTGTAAAGCTGGCTCTTCTTCCTCCGTTTCCTGACGGTTTTTAGAGAAAAAGCTTGTTGGAGGCAACTGCTTTGGATCTCCCACGATAATTGACTGACTTCCTCTAGCTAGTGCCCCGACCGCTTGCGCAGTAGGAACCTGAGAAGCTTCGTCAAAAATAACAATGTCGAATGGGGATCGTTCTGGATCTAGATACTGTGCAACTGAAATCGGACTCATCAGCATACAAGGCACTAACCGTGGAAGCAAATTCGGAAGCTGTTCAAACAGTTTCCGAATCGACATATTTCTTCCTCCACTACGGATCGCTCGTTGGAGAATTCCAGCCTCTGAGCTTTGCGATGCCTCCTGGGTCATTTGAGGTACTCTCGCTGAAAGTCTGGCCACGATTTCTTGTTGAGTTAATCTCATATATTCTTCGTCAGCTTCCTTGAAACGAAGAAGTGTCTCTTCAAACACACTACCGGAGAATGACATCAATCGTTCATCACGTGCTATGATATAATTCGCCATTTTTTTATAGAGTCCGCGCTTAAAAGCGTCCTTCAACTGATCATTCGATAGACTTCCTTCTTCATATGGAATGATGAGTGGAAGAAGCCCTTGCTCTTCCGCTTGCAGTCGTACTCTCTGCCACGTGCTCCAATCTCTCATTAGATCCAGGTGAGATACCCACCCATTTGCTTTTTTCAGCAGATAGACATGCCAATCCGCACCTTGAGACTGGTATGCGATGCGCTCAAAGTCGAACTGCAGTAGATCCCGCAGTTCCTTCTCTTGATGCTGAACTTGATCATGACTGGCGAGTAAAGCTTGTAAATCTGTGCGCAAACCAGCATTCTTGCGAAGATCAACTAAAAATTCCGCAATCTGTGTTCTAGCATGATGAGCATCCGAAGTACTAGTAAACCAAGCCGTTAACACCGTGTGCAATGTATTCAGCCATTCACAAGCATTTATTATTTCGTCCCAATCGCCCTCGTCACCCCAGATCAGTGTGGAACCAACGAAAGGAGCGGCTTCTTCCTTTGCCTGAATCAGTTTCTGTTCCTCTTCCTGCAGTGAAATGATATTCATTAAATGAGTTCGAACCTCTTCTTTCGCGATCACTTGATCGGGAACAGCCATTTTCTTCAACAGATTAAAGATACGGTTCTGCCCAGTCCATTTTGGAAGGAACCATTTTAACTCCAGGCTGTCCCAAGCAGACAACGTCATTTGAGCATCTAGACGAAGGGCCTCCGCAGTGAAAAACTCAGTAACCTTAGCTCTAGCCTGATCTCGACATTTGCCCTGAAGTGCTGTAGCCTTTAACTTTTCAATCGATTCCGCAATATTAGCCGCTTGCATGAGAGCGGGCTTTATATCCGGAACACAGTTAGCCAGCTCACATAACTGTACAAGTATAGTCACTTTGTCTAGTGTAAGCGGAACAGCTCCGAGCTTGAACTGCTTCACCGCTTTATCCATCGCTGTCTTACGTCTCTCCAGTTCTGAAATGTAACTCTTTAACAATACTTCTGCTTTTGCCTTTAAGTCTTGTGTATAGGATAAAAGCTTGGAGTCCATCCAAGGGTGGGAAACCAGATTCCCACAGTTAGCCCCAGCAGCGATTAATTCAGCGACAGTATCATTCCATTTGATCACAGCATCTGGGTCCAGTCCTTCAATCGCCGCATCGTCGAAATGAACAACATCTGGTGCTTGTCCAGCAGCTTCGTAATCCGATATCACCTCAAATAAATTGAAACCAAAAGTATGCTTGCGATGCAGCGCCTCTACATAATCATTTAACGCCGATCTTAACTGATGCAGTCGATCTGCTTGTCTTTCCCACGACTCGTTGGTCTGAACTCGCTGCACTTCAATCGCATGATTTAATTGATCAAGAACCGCTCGTTTGGTGCTTTTGTTCGAGTGCAATTCCAGGCAAAAGGGGCCTAAACCGATCTGTTCTAATCTTCGCTGTACAACGGATAGTGCGGCCATCTTCTCTGCCACGAACAATACTTTCTTCCCATTAGCCAGAGCACTAGCAATCATATTCGTAATCGTTTGGGACTTGCCTGTTCCTGGAGGGCCATGCAGTACAAAGCTTTGCCCTTTAATCGCAGCATGGATGGCCGACAGTTGTGATGAATCTGCACTGATCGGAATTAGACAATGAGCCGGATGCTCTTCATCAAGTGACTTGGTTGAAGATTCAACAGATTCCTGGAGTAGAAGTTGTCCCTGCATAAGACTTGCTACCACCTGATTCTCTGCCAATTTATCCGCTCTCGTGCGTATGTCATTCCACATCACAAACTGCCCAAAAGAGAAAAGCCCCAGATAAGCAGTTTCCTCGATATCCCATCGAGAAACTTGTATCAATGCATGTCTAATGACATTAAAAATTTGTTTTAAGGCAATGCCTTTCTCATCCCTCGGAAGTGGGTCCAGACCGTCAATTCCGATACCGAAATCTTGTCTCAACATCTCGAACAGCGTAATATTGATCTGCGGTTCTTCATCTCTTGCCCGAATGACATATCCCTGACGAGAAGATTTACGTAAAATGTCCACTGGAATTAGCACAATCGGTGCATATCGTGGCAGCTCACTCACTGGTGATTCATACCATTTCAAAAGACCCAAAGCAAGAAAGAGAGTGTTAGCACCGTTCTCTTCCAATGCCGTCCGGGCTGAGCGATAGATATGCACCATTCTTTTCTCTAAATCTTGAGCATTCAGATCAGCTCTTAGCCTTCTCCGAACAAATTCTTCCTGTAATAGTTTAACGAGAGGATGGTTTACATTAACACTTTGATATAGATCAGGATTTCGACCATTATCCTCCCAGTCACTAGGTCTTGCCAACAGTTGAAATTCATCACCATCAGCTAGTGCATCTTCCAGATCACCTAACTGCGCAGAAATGACCGGAATGCTAGATTTGGTTAATCGAAAGTTAAGGAGCGAATTTCGCAGCGTCAAATCAAGCAGTTTTCGTTCCCATTGCTGCTGTCTTGTTGCAGGCTTTAACGATTCAACCTCTAGTGGCCTCTCAAGTACTTCAAGTGGTTCCGGAGCAGCATTCCGATTCTCCTTAGTTTCATGAATTTCCTCAATCACCCATCCATTTGTTGTCTTGCTGCGAAGTGGTAACGGCCGGATCGCTGCTGCACGAGCTCTGCGAATGTCTATCAAGCAATCGAACAGATCGGAATCCCGTAGATATTCCTCAGCTAACATCGCTGCTTGATCAAATGTTATCGAATCTCCCTTTACAAAAGCCGTAGATTCCACAACACAGATCTCATTAATTCCTGCAGCGAGTCTCTTGGTTAACACCGAAATATCGTCTTGAACCGTTTCCGAAAATGTCTCTTCTACAAGCCACACTCCAGCAAATGCGTGTCCTTCCGTAAATATAATCAGAGGATGCAGCCCCGCGGCTTCCAAGCAAGCAGCATATAGCATGGATAGATCCAGGCAATTGCCTAATCTATGTGTGAAAATGGACTCTGGAAGACGGACGCGCTGTCCAATTTGCTCAAAGCTAGGAGGAGCAACGCAGTAAGATATCTCCCGATTGTGCAGCGCTGAGTAAATTGCAGCAGCTTGTACGCGTACCCGATTCGGGTCTTTACTTTGATAAGCTGTAAAAGAAGGAGAACCGGACCATTGCTCCAAAATTGCACCTGCTTCTCGTATAACCTCAGTCACATGGCGATGATTAGGAGTGACAAAAGCAGCTGTCATTTCAGGCAATATAGCCAGCCCACTCCATTCATCATAAGCAAGCACAGAAATAGAGCCGCGCTGCTGTAGTAACTCCGTGTCATTTTCCCATACAGTCAACGTTAATGAACCTATTAAGCGTTCCGACAACTCTCCCAGGAATGAAGTCGACATTTGCAGATCAACCGTACCAATATCAATTGATTGCCCTGCTGGAAGAACATCTAACTTTTTATTCCATTCGTAAGCAAATTGGGGCTCAGATTCGAACTTCAACGTGATGCCATTCATATCTTTATCAGTTGTATTCGTCAAAACAATACTCTTGATAACAGGAACTTGATTCTGCTGCATGGCATAGTTAATGGTTTCGCTGTACAACCATTCACATGATATTCTGCTCTCCACTTCCACTGCCTCCTATAACTTTGGTTACTCAGTCCTCAAGACCTATAGCGCTTTCCAATTGGTTCTATAATAGCACTAAATTATGGATATATCTGCATTATTCGACATTTAAATCTTACAAAAAAATAAAATGCCCTCTCAAATCTGAGGAGCATTTTATTAATATGCATAATTTATACTAACGAGGTGTTCACCAGCTTCCTCTTCGACTTCTACCTCGTCATCAAACCCATCGTCAAAATATTCTTCATTCCCTGTAAGATACTTGGACAAAATATGCAATATCTTAATTGGGTAAGGATCAATGGTATGGGTGTCAAAAGTCAATCCCACTCTTCGTAGTTGATCGACCAAATAAACCAGTTCATCACGTTCACTCTCGTCCAGCGGCCCTATTGGAATACATTCAACTGCTCGTTGTTGAAGTAAAAGTTTGGACGGACTAGTAAACTTTATATCCGTTACAAGGGAACCTTGCCAAGCATTCGGTCTTCCGCCTACTCCATAATAGATCCCCAACGGATCTTTAAATATTCCACTTGCCTTTTTAGGTGTATCTTCATTTTCTGGATCAAAAATACGATATTGAGGTACATCTTGAGTCGTCGTCGTATTAATCCGAATAAACTTGATTCGAGATTCATTCGCCAAACGTTCATTTAGATAGGGAACAGTGTCATATTGTATATTAGGATTTTTAAGAACACCCATCCATCCATTTCTTAACTTCGCATTCATCATGACTACAATCGGCCTATCATCACGATCCAATTCATTTTCAATCACTTGTGTGACAAACCTTTTAAAAACGGCACTGCTATTATTTTTATTTTCTTTGGGCTTTTTAAGCATCTTTGCACGATCCAGATGGAAAGGTGCCTCTGCTAGCGGTATCCAAGTATCCACCCCCAGCATTTTGATTGCAACCTCTATTCCATCCATTTTAGATACGACAGGTAAGTAATCCCTATCTGCTTTGAGCACGTGGAAAGACAGAATTGTTTTATTTTCGTTAAGTTTACTAACATTATGGCTTAGAAAACCAGCATCGTTCAATAAGTCCAGGAGTGCGTTAACCATACGTCCCTTGTCCGCTTGGCTTATAGTGTCCTCATCGTCTTTAACAGCGCTATCTCGGGAATCCCTACTGCTGGTCAGTGGCTCGATAAATTGCGATAATCGTCCGGACTGCTTCATTGCATCTCTAATTGCTGCTTTAGGATCAGCCCCCTCACGCCAATCATCTTTGCCGTTAATTTCAATTAGCGCGAGTGTCTTTTTGGAATTATGTTTTGTATATGGGCCCAATCTCTTTTTTATTTCTTCTACTAGCTTGTTGTAGGCAATATCAACTGTGTAGCTTCCTACCTCTAGCTCTTTTACAACCTCAGACGGATCCCGATGAAGAAATTCGATCGTAACTTTTTTGTCGCTATTAAGCAGGTAAACATGATCTGAAATTTGATCTTTAAAAATCCAAACACCTGGTTTATCTTTGGGTACTGCATCTATAAATTTTAGAGGTGACGTATAGACTTGCTTCATTGCTGTAAACATCTCTTCACTGCTGTATACTTCAATAGTAATGTTTTGTTCCACTCGTGAAATTACTGGTAAGCGCTGATTGTTCATATTTATTCGAGACATTCCCATAATAGGCTGAAGCGGTTTCATATCATAAGCAGATAATACTTCTGCAATAGCAAGAAACAATCCTCGTTTTTCAGATAAACCTAGTCCAGCTTTGACCAAGTTACCTGAATTGTTAAATGAGTTATGATTAACAACCCATGCCGTAATTTCTCCTTTTCCTTCCAAATAAGCAGTAGGCTCGGTCAATAACATATCAGCTTCAAAACATTCCCCGTACAATACGTCCCAGTATAGATTATCTAGTGCAGTCTTCCAACGTGTGAAAGTCCCCTTATTCTTATCGACATATCGTTCAAACTGAAGCTGTGCAAAAGATTTTACATGCTGATCGAACTCTGGGTTTCGAATAGAGACCAGTGTCGAACAAGAGTGATTAACTTTTAAATAACAAGAAAGCTCCTTAGTCTTCTTATTCTTCAATATTTTAGGGTCCTTTACATATCGCCTTCTGCCTACAGACACAGACAGCAACATTCTCTCTGAGTCTCCACCTCGATTTTGCAGACTAAGTCTAAGGACATAAGAAAATGGATCGTGCTTATTAGATTTAATATATGGCTCGGTGACACACTCATGTTTACCATTAAAAATAGTATGGTAAAACTTAAACTCCTTCGTGATCCCCTTTCCCAAATCTACTGTTCGAGGTTCAGCACAGAATTTAATAGCGGCAAGCGCCGGTATCCATTGATACTTATTAATAATCTTTTCTGATGGATCTACAGGTATTTCTCCAAAACGGGCTGTAGTCCAACGTAATTCAACTCTCTTCAGGTCTTCAGGTAACTCAGCGATAGTACATTTCATAATTGAAGCTAACCAATCTAAAGATAATCTTTTAATAAGAGATTCTGATATTTTCTCAGTTGCTACTATCCATGGCAAGTCAGACTCCAGGAATTTATAATTTAATGCCACATTTATAATCTCTGGAAAAATACTTTGCAGTTTTTTACCTAAGGGATTAACTTGAAAAGCGAGTTTAAAATCATTTCTATCAGCATCTTTCATTGACGAGCTCGGCTCCGAATAACTAGAACCCTTCAAATAGTTGCGCCAGCATTCAGGCATATACATCAAATGAACAACCTCATCACAAAAGACTTCCTTTTTGACTTCCAATTCAAACAGCTGCATCATCTTAGTCATCCTCAATCCCGCCCTCCCACATATCCATTTTTTGAATAGCATCCATAAACGGTCCGTACAAACTTTGAAATAAGACATCATTTCTGTTCTTATACATGATATTCTTCCATACTTCAAGCATAGAGAGACCCTCAGGCTTATTTCTCGGCTTAGCATTAAACTTAGCGTCACAGAAAAAGACTCGAGCATCTCTGCCCCCCCGCAATAAGCGACCAATCATTTGCCAAACAGGTACGAAGGTGTACCAGCCCATCATTTCTCGCTCAGCATCTGAAAGCAAAGACCAATAATCAGGGTTCTGGTACATGTTCTCTAGCTTGCCGCTACTCATCTGGCGCAATTTATTAATAGCACTGTCGTAGTATAAACCTCTCTTTTGAATCTTCTTCATGTATTGAGGAAGGTGCGCATGCAAGATCTGAACCAAATAATGCAAATCATTAGGCTTCGGATAAGGTCTCACCAAAAAATGCACACTACCAAACAAAGCCCCACCTTCCTCATCAAGGATATTGTATCCCCTTCCTACCGACAACAAAGGAACAATAAGCACCTCTGCCGACTGTTGGTAAAAAGATTCAATCAGACTTCTCGAAAGTTCATCTTCATTCAATTTTGAATCTCTACCAAGCGCTTTATATCGATCTTTCCAAGCCGGGTTATCTGAGAATACTTGTCGTATCGTTTCAACATCTTCATAAGAATTGACAACCAACAACACTCGACGTGGTTTGCCTAGCTGCTTCCAATATCTAAGTTCATAATTCACATCTGATATTAATTGTCTGACGATGCCCGATAAATTCGCACTCTTTTGTTCATATGCGCCCACACCCGAAACTTCATAAAACTCCCCACTTGTCATATTAAGAATCGGCTTATAATAAAGCTGGATGCGGGAATGTTGTCTTCCTGCTCTCAGCAACCATTCTGAAGAAGTCTCCAGATCATAATGAGCTGAATTAGGTGCATGGCTTGTCCCCGATAAAAAGACAACCGCTGGCCCACATTTATCATCACTCGCTTGATACAATTGATGCCATTCTTTCAAAAGTAACCTTCCAATCGCTGTATATTCAATTAGCTTGAACTTGCCTGACTTTTCACCATCAGGCAGATCATACTTATAACCCAGCGTGATCCCTGGCATAGCTTCCTTCATAAAAGCTGCGTAATCTTTCTGCATAGTAAAGAGTGGTGAAAAATCAATCGATAAACCTAATTTGACTTGTATCATAGGGAAGGCCGTTAAAATATACTTGATATTCTCTTCCACCCGACACAGATATATGAAGAACTCTAACTGAGCAAATAGAAGCTGATTGTTCACCCCTTGTTTTACTTGTCCCTTAACTTTAGAAATAATTTTTTTAATCCACTCCAGTTTCCGCTCTGTGCTTTCTGTGTCTATAAGCTCATTGGCTATACCCGATAACCGCTTATCCTTATACGGATCATTAGCATATTCCATCAACCAATTAAAAATCTGTTTTTGTTCCTTCTGAGAACTGGACAATTTTTCACTCAGTGTCCCAGTAAGCCCCGTTACCCGAACGAGATTACTACGTATGTTATTTCTTAATATTGCGGAATCATTCAGCTTCGCATATATGCGCCATACCATATGTTCCAGCATACGCAATCGGTCGTTCCACTCAAGGATGGCAGGGTCTCCAGCATATTGTCCATATTCGCCGCTGGTAAGCTGGTACGAATCGAACCTTAACTTTTCAAAAATATCCTTAGTCGAACCAAACACATTGTACTCTGTTAAAAAAGCTTCATCGAACTGCTTTTGCACCTGATCCGCCTCGTCTACAAAAATAACATCGAGCAAATCATACATCGCTTCAAAAATGGTCCTCGAATACGGATCAATCATTTCTGGAATACGTGTCTTCAACACACTGGAAGCTGTAGTCACCCACACTTCAGCATGTTGTAAATCCGAATAATTGCGATATACCCCACACTTATGGGCAAGCGGGCAAATAACCGCACTATCTTGTTTTAACTGCAAACACGGATACGGTTTATTACGCTCATAATCCTCAGCTAAAGCTTTTATTAGACACACCTCAGATACATGACTTAATGATTCATGCCGATCATCTTGCCACTCACTAATGTTCTGAATGTAATTCTTATTGGCAACAAGATAGTCTTGTAGATGCTTATTTCTATTCATCCTACCGATAACTGGGACTGCATGTATACCTAGACGCCGTAACTCATTAACCCGTTCGAGCACCTGAGCTACGCTACCTTCGATAAATCCAACCTTTGCATCTGTTTTCTTAACTAAACGGAAAGTTTCCAACATCATGAATGTAGATTTTCCTGCGCCTAATCCTCCGCCAATATGAATGTTTCCTTTGTATACAAGTTCTGCTTTCTCACCTTTCACAGATTCTAATATGACTGTATTCGCTCGATTCTTCCACATCATCCCTTCGTTCCAACAACTGTCCATCTCCTCACCAATTTTAGATCCATCGTAAGGTAATGGGAGTGAACGAGTTGTTTTTAATCTATGAGTTGGGAAAGGTGGGGGACTATCCTCCATTAATACTTCAGGTATAATTCCTCTAGAAATAATGGGGTCACCACCACGAATTCTACGTGCGTAGCTAAAATGACCAGCACTCGCAAAAGTTTTTGTGTTCTGCTTTCTAGGGATATGCTGCTGTAAAATTCGATGATAAATCTTCAAACGATCCGTCCTGAACTTTGGAGAGATTTGTTTAGCTGTTCCTTCTTCTGTGATCTCATATATTCGATAATCACGGTGTAACTCAGAATATTGGCTTATCCTTCGGTTCAAAACCTTTTTGTGACGATACTCCTGCAGCAAAATACGCATTCGGATAATAATGTGCATCTGTGTTAGATCTGGGATAAATGGATCGTTATACCCTACTAAAAGCGACCATGCCTGGTTTACTTTTAATTTTGGATTAATCAACAGGCATCCTGTGATTAAGAGCTCCATGCTAATGAGTAAAGTGATGTCATGTTTACTAAGCTGTAACGAGTTAAACTCTTGAACAATGTCCTCAGATAGCTCCCAATACGTCTGCCTCACATGAACACCTCCTGCAATACTTGATCTACTTCGTTCTCCATCACTATTCGAATATAGTCTCGAGCTTTCTCGTTTAAATACATTTGTGCTCTTTTTTTATACTCACGGAACAATACATTCCGATATTGGGGAATAACTATGACGCACTGCTCCTTATACTTTTCAAGATATGAGGTAGCTTGTCCGTTGAAAAAGTTGGCCAGTATGCGCGGATCTTTAAAATCCTTCACATCTAAGAAAAATTCTTTGTCTTCTTTACTAACAGAGAGATCAACAGTATCCACACGCGGATACATTTCAACCGTGTATCCCTTCTTCCGCAAACGATGAGCTATACGGAGCTCTGAGATTCCTGGTAGCAAAACAAAACGTTGAATTCCAGGAATCAGACGAAAAACCCGTTGTTTACCAAAGTCAAAAGATTCGAACATCTCCATATCAGCAAAATGTCGGCAAATATTTTCCTTATTACAACGCCAGCGATCTTGTTTGTGTTCCATTGTCCAGCCGCAATGTGGACATTTCCGGAAGTTAGGTAGCTCCTGCGTGACCTCTTGATAACAACATCTGATTAACTTAATTAGTTCAGAATCCTGAAAATTTTCAACGAAATTATTTAATTCCCGAGCAGCAATTACGGCGTGCTGTGTGTCAGATAGAAATGTACGAATAGCAGTATATTCAGCTTGCAGCTGCCTGCCATCCTCTCTGCAATACTTCAAGATCTCGTACATATTCTGCTGCTCTGCATCCTGTGGAGAAATAAAGCGATTCATAAATTCGTCCGCATCGGCGACTAAACCGATAGCTTCTTCTAGTAAAGGGGCATTTTCTGGGTAGTCATTCTCGAGGCCTGGGATTCCCCATTCACGTGAGGGTTTGTGCAATATACGTAACAGATGATGAAGATCTACTGGGGGATCTAAGTTTCCCTCAGCAGACAAATGGATAAACATAAGCATTCCCATGTACAGCTCGTCTGGAATTAATCCATAGTCACTTTGCCATTTCTCAATTCCTGTAATCAAGTGAAAGAGCATATCTGGACGCTTAACTGTTTCCACATGGTCCATTAAATCACCATTCCTTATTACTGTAGTAATATTTAAGTTACATTATTTTAGTGTCATAATCTGTCAGCAAATATATGTTCTTATTCTAGATTCACAATTTTAATGAAGAATGTCAGTGAATTTTTGTCATAATATAGTTTAAATAGTAACACCTTGAAAAAAGGTGTCCCAAATTAATGTTTGAGACACCTCAGTAAATATAAACTCCAGAAATCATTTACCTTTTGTTGATTTCTCATAAATTTCATTAATATATTTCTCATAGAAATGTTCCGAAATCTTCGTTTATCAATATCTTCACAGGGATTTCCTATTGCTGTTTATAAGTTCGATGAAAAATTTATGAATAATCGCTTCAATATTTATTTTATATCCGAGCTATGTATCCGCAGTACCCTTTTTGCTCTTCTTGACTCTACCGACCTCGACCTTACGCAGCTCCTTTACCTTTCTTACGTCTAGCTATTAGAATCTGGCTATGTTCGTTTTCAATTATAATCCGCAGCCACCTCAATCATCGCCTTCATATCCCCTATCCAATTGCTTTATTTGCCACTGGCACTAATTCCGGAGGCATCTCTTCCTTCAATCTCCAAACGAAACTCATGGGTTTATTCCCTTCGTGCCTTACATACTCGGCTTCTCCTAAGAAGACAAAAGGCGAAGTGAAGTTATTCTCCTCTTTATATTCACGGACAAATAATACAATTCTATTTCCCATCTGCTTATGTTGGATGTAGCGTTTGGCAGTGTTCGTTTCTTCCGAAATCCGACTCTGCGTTTGCCAATGAAAGAGACGTTCATTAATGGCGTAATCTTCATACAAAGTTGACGGAGAAAAATCTTTGTCGGACTTATTAAGTGTAATAAAGAAAATATCCGTCCCCTTATCCTCGAAATACTTTACGCCTTCACGAAAAGCTGGAGCCTTTTCTTCATTCCAAAAGCCGAAGGCCGCCAAGACTTGGTCCGTTGAATATGTACAGTGTAAATCAAGGGGACATGCGTATGGGAACTCATTCCTTTTATCGACAAAGTTAATATGAGCATAATTATATTTTAGTATTTCAATGATCTCTTCTTTAAACTTGTTGCAGGAAATAATAGATTGAACAGCATGGTGAATGTCCTGATACCCTTGCTTTTGGGGCTCTGACCGGTAGAAGGTATAGTAAAACATATTCAGCATCAGACGTTCTTCTTCTGTTTGTACGGGCTTTCCTTGCTCAAGATACTGGATTAAAAAGCTTAAAAGTCTCCGGGAGTTCATGTTTAATAAAGCCGGAATACGTTTTGTCAGGTACTCCCTATTCTCAAATTCAAATGGCTCGATTAAACCCGCTTCAGCCATCAACCCGCGGAATGTTCGATTTCCATTACGCCCACCGTAGAATTCATAAAGACTCATGCCATGGTACCGAATGAAATTTTCTAGTGTTAAGCTTAATCCAGTATCTTCTTCAAAATATTTTAGCTTATTAACCAGGCTCTTCCGATTAATTGTTGTTTGCTTCAGATTTCTAAGGATGTATTCTTTAGCCTGTTTCTCAAGCTGAATGAAGCTTCCACGTGGTAGGCTCGAAAACCCATGCTCGACGTAATGCTGAACGGAATGCTTTGTTTTGCCTAATATAGCTCTAAACTTCTCTTGGAAGCTATATTCTTTATGAGCCTGTCCAATAAAATCAAGAACCGTTAAGCATTCTTTTCCATCTGCCAAGCGAAGCCCACGACCAAGCTGCTGTAAAAAAACGGTCAAGCTCTCTGTAGGACGCAAGAATAAGATCGTGTTGATCTCCGGTATGTCTACCCCTTCATTGTACAAATCAACAACGAAGATCACCTTGACGTCACCCGAAACTAATCTCCCTTTAGCAGAATTACGCTCCTCATCACTAGACTCTCCGTGCAACGCAATAGCGGCAATCCCCGACTCATTGAAAACCTTAGCCATATAGAGCGCATGCTCTACACTCACGCAAAATCCAAGTGCTTTGACATCATTTAAATCTGTTACATATTTCTTTAAGCTATTAAGAATTTGATTAGCTCTAATTTTATTATGGGTGTATAAGTTCTCAAGCTCATTCAGATCGTATCCGCGTCTAGACCACCTGACCTGAGTTAAATCCACGCTATCCGTCACACCGAAATAATGAAAAGGACAAAGCAGTTTACGATCAATAGCATCCGTTAGCCGAATTTCAGCCGCAATGGTGTCATGAAAGTAATGCAACACATCTTTTCCATCCATCCGCTCAGGGGTAGCCGTCAATCCTAATAAAATTTGAGGTTGATAAAATGACAAAAGCTTCTGATAAGAAGGCGCCGCGGCATGGTGAAATTCATCGACGATGATATAATCGTAAAAATCTGCCGTTGTTTTTTCAGCGAGCTTCAGTGTGTTAAAGCTTTGAATACTGATAAACAGATGATCAATAGAATCGGCTTGATTACTTCCAACATGGAGCTCTCCGAAATTAAGATCTTTCAGAATAAACCGAAATGTGTCCAGACTTTGCTTTAGGATTTCCTCGCGATGAGCAACGAAGAGTAGTCTTGCTCTCTGATTACGACTGGCAAATCGCTTATAGTCAAAAGCGGAAATAACCGTTTTCCCCACACCAGTAGCAGCGACCAACAGATTCCTCATTCTTCCGTAAATGACTCGCTGAGCCTCAAGCTTTTCAAGAATCTCTTTTTGGTAATCATAAGGGGTAATATTAAATTGGAAGGTTAGTAGATTCCCTTCCTGTTCCTTCTTTTTGCCGAGTGCTTGCTTGAGAAGCATTTGATGCTCCTGGTCTAAGCTAGAAAAGGTCTTAAATTCACGGTCGTTCCAGTAGCTCTCGAATGTCGCCTCTATCTTCTTAAGGACATCGTAGGAATCCTTCTCCGTAACCTTTACATTCCACTCCAAGCCGCTCGTGAGAGCAGGATTTGATAGGTTTGATGAACCCACATAAGATGTAGTAAAACCTGTGTCTCTTTTGAATAGATATGCCTTTGCATGTAGCCTTGTTCGATCTGTGTCATAAGAGATTTTGATTTCCGTGTTAGGCAGCTTGCTTAATTCTATGACGGCCTTATAATCAGTTGCTTCCATATAGGTCGTTGTGATGACCCGTAAACGGCCCCCATTTGATGTAAACTCCTCTAACTGCTCCATAAGGCAACGCAGTCCGCTCCATTTGATAAAAGAAACCAATAAATCAACCTGATCTGAAGTTACGATTTCCGTTTTTAGTTCACTCATCATATTGGGCTCCGAATGAGCCCCCGTAAATAATGTGCTTTGGGACAATGGAGTTGTAGGCCTATTTACCTTGGAATCCTTAATACTACGAATGTTGTTCAGCTTGGAATACACGTAGGTTAATACCTCACCTCGTTCATCAAGCTGCCATTCCCTTAATTCCTCGTCCCCTAGTGTGTTGCGCAAAGTGGAAATAATATCATTACAAGTCCGCACCTGCAATAAAAGCGCATCTTCATCATCACTATTTTGTTCACGTATCATTTTCAAAGCTCTTCGCGTCACTGCAGCTAAATAATTGGATAGTTGTTTTCGCGCTTCCTCTGGGTCGAGCTGTTCAATACCAATGTCATATAGAGAAGGATCCAAATCTGACAATTGTCTCCTTGTAAGATTGTTGATAATTTGCTCATACAGTCCCTGCTTCATATAGCACCTCATCTGCCTTGGAGTCACCTAAATAAA
The DNA here is from genome assembly GCF_015558675.1 of Paenibacillus sp. 1001270B_150601_E10. Lineage (GTDB taxonomy): Bacteria > Bacillota > Bacilli > Paenibacillales > Paenibacillaceae > Paenibacillus_B. The sequence continues at coordinate 251,411 of NZ_JADMOL010000007.1, forward strand.
CGGTTTTATGCATGAAGACCCCCTCATTACTGAAGGGGTTTCTGCCTTTTCTCTTTACGTTCAAAATGATAATGCAGCCTATAAAGGCAAATTTCTTTAATCCAGCGGTACAGGATAGAACAATGCTCAGGGGCGGGGGTAAACCTCAGACTAAACACCCCATCCTCAAAACGAGTCATACTCCCTTTTGCTGAACCCCACTTCGTCATTGGCATACGTTCAATAAGCTGGCTGACTCCGGCCTCATTATATTCCCACAGCCGTGTCGAGTCCTTATCAGAGAAATCGATTCGTCTTCGGTATTCCTTACCCATAAGGTAACTGTGGAAGAACGGTGCTATCTCTTTAGATGTAACAGACTCCACCCAATGTTCCGTACCACGTTCTAACATATAAAGGAGAACAATCATCTTATAACTCTTTGTCATGACTGTCTTTTCAACATCACGAACCCAAGCCTCGTACTTATAATATACTTCCTCTTCTTCCTTGGTTAAGCATTCGGCCCAGTGAAGAAAGCCAACGTAAGACCCGAATTCACCCCGATATTCCCAGCTGTTGGATGTGCCATAAAGGTGAAGTTCTAGATAGGTAGGAATCCGTCCGAGCTCATTCTTTAGATCAAGGAAAGATCGGTGCAATCGTTCGCGATGCGGTAGCTTCTTACGGCTTAATTCTTGGAGCAGATTAATAACTTCCGTCTCCAGATGAAGTTCGCATCCGTCCGGTACAAATGGAACGACTGAATTCTTTGCCATTCCCCTAGCTTCCTCATCATTTGCGAATAATCGAAGCTTTACGTCTGCATTGCGGTAATTTCCAATTAAGTCGATAATCGTACAATGAGACTTCAGCTCTGACAATCGCAATCCTCGCCCAACCTGCTGCGTGAACACCGTTAATGATTCCGTTGGCCGAACAAATAGCAAAGTATCTACACTTGGAATATCTACACCCTCATTAAATAAATCGACTGTAAATATGACTTCCAAGGTTCCTCTGTCTAGACCTTTAATCGCCTCTTCTCTTGTAATTCCCACTGTCCCAGAGTGAAGACTGACTGCCGATGTTCCCCTTTCTTGAAAATAGCCTGCCAAGAAATCCGCCTGCCGAATGGATGAGCAAAATCCGATGGTTCTTGTTTGTTTATGCTTAGCCCAAGCATCGAAGATCTTGTCAGCCAGTGCTTGTTTTAACTGTGCAGCAGTCAACTGTTCATCATCGTAGTGCGTTCCAAGCCATCTAATAGATGAATAATCAGTATCGTCATAAACACCAAAATATTGGAATGGGGACAACCAGCCACGTCGGATGGCCTCAATAAAATGAATCTGGTAAGCGACATTACCTTCACAAAGAGCATAGACATCCTTGCCGTCCATCCGATCTGGTGTTGCCGTGATGCCAAGTAAAAACTTCGGTTTAAAATATTGGATCACCGCTTGATACGATACCGCGGCAGCATGATGGAATTCGTCTACCACGATAAGATCAAACTGGTCCTGCAAGAAGGATTCACGGTGCTTCTTCATCCCAAGTGTGTATATTGAAGCAAAGACACAGTCTGCATCTCCCTCTTTCTTAGCCCCGTTATAGATACCAAAGGTTCTATCCGACATGATGCGCTGAAAAGATCGCTTCGCTTGTGTGAGAATTTCTTCACGATGTGCTACAAATAGCACACGTTTAAAACGCTGCGCAAAAAAGCCGGCAAGATAGGTCTTCCCAAGCCCCGTAGCCATGACAACCATGGCTTTATCATATTCTTCTTCTAACGTCTTCTCTAATGCATCCAGTGCTTCAATTTGAGCAAATCTAGGATGGATAGGCGTTTGCTCGATAACAGATACCGATTCTTCTTCAGATTCCCCTGCACTTTCGGTGCGGTATTCATCCTCTTCCATCTCTGTAATCATGCGAATTAGCTCTGGATTTTTACGATGACAAGTACGATACTCCTCTTCATAGATAGCAATGGTATGCTCATTCAACGATAAAGTAGAGTCGTGGTAAAAATTCTGCATAAATTTGTCCAAAGCGACTTGAAAGGTATACGGCTCGGCTTTTGCATTCATCGCTAAGTTCCATTCCACTCCCATTCTCATAGCAGACATGGAGAAGTTGGAGGAACCAACAATAAGCAGCCCTTCACCATTTTCATAGTCAAACAGATAGGCTTTAGGATGGAAGGACGTTCCCATACTTCGCCATAACCGCGCTTCCAGCCGCGCATCAATATCGAGCAAAGCCTGCAGGCCTTCCGGCTGCGTGACAAAAAGATAATCACCGGCAAGAACCTTAACTTCAGCTCCTCGCTCTATCGCGCCTTTCAGATGGGGTGCCAACAAGCGCACTCCCGACTGCATGATAAAAGAAGTCATAATATAAATACCAGATGCATTCTGCATCCCGTTGATTAACTCGTCAGCTAAATTTTCTGTAATAAGTTTGACATTAAGCGTTGTCGTCGACATCGATTAGATACACCCGCTCCTGAAAACCCCCACGTGATTCCGCCTTCTTCTGTCTCAATGCATCGAGTTGTTCCCATGTTGCCCCATGAACGGCGGCCAACGCCCGGATGATCTCAAGGATATCCGCAAGCTCTTCTAATGATTCTGTTGGACCTTGAGCTGCGAAGTACTCCTCTGACTCTTCTTTAAGCTTTTTAACCAGCTCTTTAATATATTCTTCCTCATCCAAAATTCGTGTGCGGCATTCCTTACCCGTCGATTGGATCACCTGAGGAATAAGATCACGAACAAGTTTATTGTAAACTGGCATGGGTATTTCATCCTTTGCAATTTAGTTATCTATTATTGTATCACAACTAAGGGAGTGGAAGAGATTAGTATGAATTGAAGTAGGAGCAAGACAATAAAGCTTGTGTGAACCCCTCATAGAAACAAAGATAGGGTCACTATCAATTGACCCTATCTTATATATTTTGACTGGCGATCATGATCCTGCTTGTGATTTCTTCTTGGCATCTTCTTGATTTATGACTTAATTAGCGCTTTTATACATACTATAATTACGATATCTGCTCGTTCATTCTCTCTGCTCTACGGTTTAGTATATTGAGCATATTCAGGTCTCCGAATAGAGTTTCTTTGATCAATTTATTATTTTTAAATATATGAATTCCGATTCATTCAACAAATCTTCTATACTCCCATTATTTGTTACACAATAATCACATTTACTAGAAACAATTTCTTTTGCTTCTTTCTCAGTTGAGTGTTGATAGTTACTACTTTGGTTTACTTCACCATTCCTAGAGATGACTCTCACTTTCCTCAATTCATCATACGCAGTTATGCCCAGAATCGTGAACCCCTTGTTTTTCCAATACTTTAAATCCTCATGAGTCCTTCCTCCCACGATAATAGGAAAAGTCCTCAATTCGTTTAAACATATAAGTATTTATTTTGAATCCATCTTTGAAAATTCAAGGTCCATTTCTTCAACTACTTTTGAAAAAACATAATCATTCATGATATTTGGGTCAATGCTGCGTAGTTTGTCTGCTACCTGTTGTCCTAAAGTTCTTTCATTATCGTCCCATTTCGGGTTAACCTTTGCAACTCTCATTATATCCCGACATAGCATGCCTAAATTTTTTTAGACACTCAGCAAATGTATCTTTTCCTGCTCCTATCTCACCAAAAATAGCAACCCCGATAGTCATCCTTGGTTAGCTTCCTTCACAGTTACAAACGGCAATGATTCTTCATTTGCTTCTTTAATATCCCTAATAAAATCTTCATATTGATAGCTTCTCGGAAAGTAAGAGAATTTCTTCAATGTAAAGTAATCATCCTCACTCATAACAGAACGGGAAAGATCGTTACCTAATTGGAGCGATTGTTCATAATCAATTTCATCACTAAGGTGCATGTATGAATACCCAAGTGCGTCGGAAGTGTCTATTACGGTTGCGCCTAAAGAATTAAAGTAATCATAATTACAATAAGGACCATAAACTACAACCGGATTAACGGATACCCCTTTAATAAATTCTTTATTCGACAGCAGCCACTTCTTAGTTTCTGCGATAGTCTCGAGATTTTCTCCTGCGTACAATAATACATTTACTTTTACATTGATACCTTCTTTATGACATGCTTTTATTAATAACTGGGCTTTTTCAAGATACGATTCAGGCTTCTTAGTTTTGTTCATCGCTTTTAATTGTCTAATGCTGGCAGACTCCAAACCAAGGTCGACTACTTTCAAACCCGCTTGTGCTAACTCATGAATTATCTCTGGAGTTAACGCATCCACACGGCTTTCACAGCGCCACTTAATTGCCAAATTTTCTTTTATGTATAACTCTTTAAATTTTCTTGCCCATGATAAACCTGGGAGGAACAGTGATGCTTCAAAATAAAAGTTAATGTCATCGCATTGATACATATCAATGGCACGCTTTATTTCACTTATTAATTTTGTTGGTTCTTTAAGTTGCGTGATAGGAACATTTTTCTCCATGCAAAATGAACATCCTCTCCCGCATCCCCTTGAAACTTCGATAGATGGCTGGTATTCTTTAAAATCATAAAGTAGTGTATAGTCCAACTCGTAAAAACACTCTACCTTATCTACCATTACTTCTATTGATTTCCATTTTCCTGGATATAAGGCTTGTTCAATTACTTCATCTCCTAGCCCAGTTATCCATAAATCGACTTCTGGTATTTTGCTTTTAATCCATTCATCCGAGTCCCCTATAACCCATCTTCCACCACCGACTATTTTCAGCTCGTATTCATTTTTAACCAACCCACAGAACTCCTTAGCCCATGGTAAAGAGTAGTAACTAGGAATAGATAATAAAATGGGGTATTTTAACTGATTTAAATCTATATCCGAATCTTTGATTATCTTTATTAATTCATGAGGTTTTCTATATTCGCCTTGAAACATTTTTACAGTATATCCTCTATTTTTAAGAACTGTCGCCAACCCTAACAAACCATAATTGAGATACCGATTCATTCGGTTAAATGGGTTATTTTCTTTCTTTGCTTTTAAAAGCCCTGTAGAAACTAAAACTACTGTTTTTTCTCCCATTTGCATCCCCACCTCGTTTTAATGTCATATCACTTTCATATATTTTTATAATTAAAATTTCATTTTGCATAATAATTACTGCTCATTATTTATTATTTGTTCATAAATTCTATTTAGGTAAATAATGGAATTACCAATAACATTCTCAATAAATCAGAATTTAAAGGGTACCAACAATAAGTATATGGCCGGTGTGAGAGCTTTTTTATTTCCACTGCCTACATTACTGAGCGCTTCAACGACCAAGAATTTATACTTACTGCTGTTTTCCAAGTTCTATAAGTACGAAAGCAGACAGAAAATAAAAAGTTAGACAACACTAATACATTCTACAAATCTTTTATACTTACTTTTTTTATTTAAATTAAACTGAATGCCCATTTCTGTAAGAGCATTCATAATATAATTACACTCTCCATCATTTCTGACTCCTTCAACTTCAAGTTCGAAGAATTCGTGTCCACCTGGGAATAATGAATGATCTAGCTCAAACAAAAAATTATCTACTAAATTAATTTTTTGACGTTCATTCTCGATATATCCGAGCAAAGTTAGTTTAGAAGAATCAACAATGTCCCCAAGATCTACTTTGTCATAAGAAATTTTTTCAACTAGCTTGGAAGGGTTCGATTTAAAGCACTCAAATTCATATGCAGTAATTTGCTTCTCAATCTCTATCGAAGATAGGAACTGATTCTTATCTTTGAGTTTCATTTTTAGGCAAAGCAACCAATTACTATCTTCTTTTCGAACTCTAAGTGTTATACCCACTTTTATCAAGAGTAAAGTCGTACGTATCAAAATAGTAATTAACCTGATTAACAGGTACATTATTATCTGAGCATTTTAGAATCTTCATGTAGGAATCATTTTCAAGTAGGAGTTTAAGTTCTTTCTCAGTAGAATTCATAATATGTCAGCTCCTTTAACATTTTAAAACGATGAACCCTCAATAGTGAGTTCATCGTTCAAATTCATGTTAACATAGTATTATTCATTTTCCATATTCTGTTTGTTAGAGATTTGGGTAAGCTGGGGCAGGATATGTTCAGAAGCAAATTTTTTAAATTCACTTATACGTTCCTGGTTCAAACTATACACCCTTAAGATACGCAACCCATTATTCAAAGACTGAATTATCTGTGAGCTAGTCCTTATTTTTTGAGGTGATACAACATAATAACCTAAACTTGATTTCTCTAAAAGTTGTGCTCCTTGACCCATATCTTTTAAAGGAAACCGTTCGTCACTGAATTTCATTAACTGAGATTCACCAAATTCTTTTATGATTTGTTCGAAGCCTTCGGAAAATTTAGCACTTAACGTGGTAACCTTATCTTTTTCATCGATAAACTCCTCTACTTCATAAACTCTTTTCCACAGATTTCTTTTTCTTATATCTTCAAGTGTTTTTTTTCTCTCCTTTCCAAGTTTTTTAAGGAGATGATTAATAAACTGTTCATCACTTAAGGAAACATATAACTCTTCAAAATCCTTTGCCGTCAATTGCTTCTCTGACCAACTTGTAAAATTCAATCCTTTTTCTTCAGTAACGTAATTTAACATTGCCCTACAAGCTTCATTGGTCTTATGACCATATACTTGGACATACATCTCGTATCTAGCTTGAAGGAAATTTTCAACAGCATGTAATCCACTCTGCTTTAACCCTAATCTTATCTTTTTATCATTAATAGCATACGCTAACATTGATTTAAGAACTCTAGCTTCAGAGTAGTTACCATATGGAACTCCTGCGAAATAGCTATCGCGCTTAAGGTAGTCCATCCTATCGCAATCAATCGGTGCACTAGCAACTATATCATTAAGTAATTGAAGAATATCATACTCTTGGTTAAATATTGGAACCATTAACTTTCCTAAAGCTAATTCTGGTTTCAGGATGGTTAGAATATTATAAATGGATTCTTGTGAGCACCCAATTTTATGCAAAATCTTATATATAAAATAGCAAGATACGTGCTCATGTTCAATTCTAACATCTGTTTTCTCCTTTTTAATCTGCTTAAGCTCATAATCTCTTAATAGTTGTTTAATACTTGAAATAAAGATATCATCTCCGCCTACATTTTCATCAGAAGAGATTATTCGTAAAAATTCATCCACATTCGGTGCAAATGCATCGAATAAATGTGATAATGGGCCATGCCCAATATCGTGAAGAAGTGCAGCTAACCTAAGCTCAATAAAAGTCTGTTTGAAAAGTTCTTTATTTTCTCTTAGATGTCCATTTAAATCTATACCTACACCTCTTGTTAGCGCGGAATTGAAGTCATCCTCGCTGTTTGCTATATCTCCTCGTCGCTTAGCAATGTAACCGTTCTCAAGAACAGCAAGTAACATTTGATGTGCATAATTCATGACGCCAATAGAATGTTCGAATCTAGTATGTTTTGCAGAAGGAAATACTTTATATAAAAACGAATTTTGCCTTACATGATGAAGTCTATTAAATAGAGGAGATTCAACTACACTCATCTCCTCCATAGTTAGATGAATAACTCCGTGAATTGGGTCATTTATACTACGTACGAGCCCTAGTTCCTCTACAAATTCCAAAACAAACCCTCCTAAAAAATCACTTTTAATTTAGACAATATTTCCATATCATTTTAAGTCAAACCCTACATATATATCAATTTTTAAAAATTAATTTAAAAATATTTCTAAATATTACATAAAACTCTACCAACCTTAGCTATCTGGAATATGAGAAATCGCAGAAAACATAAGTAACAGAACTATTGGCACTATTTTCTTTTACTATAACAAAAAAAGGCTCCTACCTGCAGTAGGAGCCTCATTTCGACAATTACCTTGCTGTTCACTATATTGTTAATTGAAAGACATTTGAGAACCTATTTAACTCCTCACCAATAAAGCCACACTCTCCACATGTGACGAGGTGACAGGGAGTACAGAGAGTAGCGTTAAACGGTGGAATGACATTTGCTCACTCATTTTATTGTTAGATTATCTTCTCTAATTCATAATGAATTATTGCTAAATGAACAGGAAATTTTTCGATGAATTGAGTGTATAAATAAAACTCGTTTCCTTGTTCTTGTTCTATTGCTATTGCAAGGTTATCTAAATCTGTAAGCGCATTGTAAAGAGCTCTGTTTAGTTTACGACATTCATAAGGCGGTAAAATATCACTCATTAAAAGGAAGTTTGTTCTATAGTTTTTTCTCTTTGAACTAATATGTTCATAAAATCCCGATTTATCAACTTCATTAAAAAGTTTCGTTAAATTATCCAACTCGTATTTAGCGAAAGTAACTATACTTCTAATTTTTTTGAAGTAGTCATTCTTAGAAGTGGAGTTTAATAAGAGAAATTCATGCAATGGTCTATAATTATCATCCCATTTGATTCTTATGTTATGACTTTTAATATAGTGGTCGAACTCTTTTAGGAGAATTGGTTCATTTTTGCCATTGTTGTTTATCCATTCACTGCGACAAATAGGTAAACCAAACTCATTTTGAATTATATCATCATAAAAATAAAGCCATACATATTCAGGATTATTCGCATCGTTCCCTGACTCTAAGACTTTTTTGAAATAATTATTATTTTTCACTTTTTCATTTATCTTTTTTATAAGTTCAATTAAAGAATCCTTCGAACTTGCAAATGAACGTTCAACATAAACTTTTGCACTAATTCTTCTTTTCGTACCAGTTGAATTATCCTTTTCTTCCAATATGGTAAAATAGTATTCGCTTGTTTCTTGCTTCCTCCATTGCTGTTGTTCATTAACTCCTACTTTTGAGATGCTCTCTATGGCATTATAAAATTCAGCATCCTCTTTAACCTCATTTTGAATTGGTATTCTAATTCTTATAGTCGACGTGTTTTTTCTCCAATCTACACCCTTACTATCCAATTCCTGAAAGATATATTTCTGCGCCCATATCCAGTAGGCTTTTTCCTCAGTAACACCGTAAATTACTAAGATGACTGGAAAATCACATACATCACAAAAATTCAAAAATTTTATAGGGCAATCAAAAACAACTGAGTCTTCATTATATTTCAGTTCATTAGTTGCCTTTAACTGCACCTTAATTATCTTAGCTGTAGTTTCGCCCTCATCGGTAAAAAATTCAATCTCACCATCGATGTCATTGTCCTTTTCTTGTGTTCTGTATTTCCATCCATTGGAAACGATTGTTTTTTCAATAAATACTTTAGATAAATACTCAGAAATTTGCTTTGAATCGAGCTTAGAACGCACTACTTCGTCACTCCTTTACAGGTATCAAACTTCTCTATTTCAACCATATTCTTATCAGTTTTAATATGTAGGAGAATAGATTCTGTTAGTATCTGTGTCGATAACAAAATCCACTTGCACATCTGCCGAATACGGCACTATCACAAAATTATGTAGATTACAAAATACTTCGGCTAGTTCCTTAATATCTGTGACTTGTGTCAATGCATCATGATACATTCTCTTCAACTCAAATTGATTACATTTCCTACCGTAAACAATAATTTGTTGAAAAAAACATCGATTTCGACTAACATAGCTCTCACGACTGGGTGCTAACCAATCAATATAGCTTGAAATGTATTAAATATAGCTTATCATCATGATGTTTGCTTTCGCAATGATGTACCCAGTGCCTGACGATTCGTTTTTGCTCTCTCATTCAGAGTTTACCTCTATTTTCCCCTTGAGAAATTTTGCCCATTTGGTTGTCCTACTCATAAAAGGTGCAATTTTATAACCTAATTATCGAAACTTTCTGCTCTTCTTTACTCCTAAAATAGTCAGTTACCACCATTCCAAAGTGTGAAATAGTTAAGTTCGTTTTCTTCCGTTATTTACAGATTTGTACAGCTTCTGTATGTCTACTGGGGACATCGTTACCATGCATATGTTAAAGATAGACACCCCCTCCTTATCATGTAATAAAAGGGGTGAGAAGAATATGGTTATTAAGAGTGATAGACTGCTGACTCTGGAAGAAGCGGCATACTTCCTAAACTTATCACCACGAACTCTTTATCGTAAGATTCACGATAATGAACTCTTGGCGTTAAAGATAGGTAGCCTGTGGCGGCTTGAACCGGAAGAGGTCATGAACTACGCAAGGAAACAACAAAATCGAATTGGAGGAATACAACTTGGCTAATTACACTTTGGCAACTATCGCCCGAAAGCTATCGGCTTCCAATCGTGGTCAGTTCGTATCCGAAGACTCTGTTTATCAATGGGTTAAATCCGGTCAATTACGGGTTCAAAGAATCCCTTACAATGAGCGAGGATACGGTAAATATCCTTATGAAGTGGAAGAAGACCACCTTATTGATGTTCTACATAATAAGGGATTTGATGTAGCTTCGCTCTTTCCTAAGTCTCAGTAGTGTTGGTTGTATTCTCACATGAGCGAAATGCCCCTACTTTAATTAGTGGGGGCTAGTAACGAAACAATTTGCTCATTATAACGATTATTCTTATAGAAATAACATATACGCATTACCCGTGGTCGCAGAAGAACACGTTAAAAAATGCCCCTGCGTTCACAAGTAGGTGTTGCCCCGTTAGATGGACAGGTATTTGTTTTTGAAGTTGTACTTCATTCTCAGATACTACAATCATTTGTAGCCCCGTCACGGTCGCCTAAAGGCGAGGGATTCATGACAGAGCATGTTTATCATGCACGTGGTAAAGCCGTACCTGAGCATGTCTGATGTCATGCAGGAAACCTAAACCCACATGTGTTTCTTATTCCCCTACCCCATTAAGGGGAATAATGTTTCCTTACCCACCTGTGTTTCCATTAAATAAATAATCCAAAAAAAATCAGGGCGAAGCCCCCGAGCGAAGCGAAGCGGAGCGACCACAAGAAGACGTAACCCACCCCAAAGGGGTGGGGAGAAGAACAACACTAGTCGTAAGTCTTCATACTCTTTGATATGATGAATTTATAACCATAATTAGGGATGTGATGTATAAAATGAAATTCCCTACACACCTAGACGGTGCAGAAGTCTTAAAAACTACAACTAATGATACATCACGCAAATTAAGTTCAGTCATATTTGAGGAAGAAGATGGAACTACTAATGAAGTTTTTATAACTGCATTAGCAATAATAAAATACAAGGATGATGATAGATACTACCTGTTCTTATGCGACTGTAATTGGGAAGTTGTTAATGACTTCCTTCTTGATACTATGAGTGAAGCAATGAATTGTGCAAGAATGAATTTCTCTGTCAATTCAAATGATTGGATTACTCTTATTGATTAGCTATCAAATTATCGTTTTATTATTTTCAGAATGATTCGCAACAGCCCCCCACCATAAAACGATGGTTACCTTGGAGGGGGAATCAACAATGAAAATTGAACGCACATTCGTAGGAATAGCTTCCCTAGAGGATATTTTATCCTCGATACTAAGCCTTCAGATTGACACTATTGAAGCCCAAAAGTACGATAATGATAGAGCAAATGTCATTCCTTCACACATGGAAGGAGTGGCGAAACAATGAAGTGTGTTATTTATGCTAGAGTCAGTACGAAGAGAGAAGAACAGAAGAACAGCTTGCAGAATCAAATTGCCTTGGCGGAAAGTATTGCTAAGGAAAAAGGGTTCACAGTTGTTGAACGGTACATTGACAACGGTATAAGTGGTCAGGGTATGAAGAACCGAACCGAGATATTACGACTGCTCGAAGATTCTAAAAAGAAGAAATTCGACGTTGTTATCGCTAAATCGGTTTCACGTTTAGGAAGAAATACGGTTAATAGCATGAACCCGGCGGATATAATCTAGAACGCAATAACATTAGGCTTATTTTTCCTGAAGATGGATATGACACTAAAAAGAGCAACAGCAGATTAAACTTCAACTTGAGAGCGGTACTTGCAGAGGAGGAAAATTTAAGCTTATCCAACAAGATAAAATGGGGGCTTAAATCCAGTGCTACTCAAGGAAATCGAGTTGTATCCGTGCCTCCGTTTGGTTATCGAACAAATCAAATC
>NZ_JADMOL010000007.1:263526-266975 GCF_015558675.1 Paenibacillus sp. 1001270B_150601_E10
AGAAGTTGGAGATTGATGAGTCAACCGCCCCCATAGTAAAGGAGATTTTCAGGCTTTACCTACATGAAGGATGGGGTATGTTCAGTATCGGAAATCTCCTTATGAGAAGAGGGGTACCAACTCCAAGAGCCAGTTCGGGGGCGGCAAATGCAGGGCTTAAGTGGCATCAGAACACTATCAAAGGCATTTTAAATAACCCGGTCTATACTGGTAAACAAGTGTTTCATCGTGAAGAAACAACACGAATATTATCAGCATCTGAGACTTACAAGGTAAGACGTAAGGTTGATGAAGAAGAGCAAGTTGTTATTGAGAACTCACATCCTGCTCTAATACCGTTCAGGAACAAATGAAAAAGAGGGGCAAGCATAAGAGCAATGGCAATGAAAGCTCGTTCTCGTATATCCTTAAATGCCCTGATTGTGGAAGCGGTATGCACTTTAAGCCTGATAGACGAAAGGGTGCTTATGTCTGTGGCGGCTACGTAAAGTACACTTCCTCGTATTGCTCATCTCACATTATCGAGGAAAAGGTACTATTACAAGCTGTCAAGGTTGACCTAAAAGCCTTAATTAAGGATTCGGTGAAGATTGAGAACCTTTACGGAATTGCAGAAGAAAAAGCCTTAGCTGTTCAGTTCCACATTCAAAAGGAACTGAAACGTGTAGAGAAGCAATTAGCAGAACTTGATAATCGTTTCGATAAATTGCTGTCCTTACATGTTGAGGGGGCTATCACAACAGACCAATTCAAGTATCAGAATGAGCGCAATGCCCTTCAACAGCAACAACTGCTTAACAAGAATGCTGAACTCATTATAGCTTTAGAAGAAGGAAAGAACCTCGCAGAACGCAAAGAAGCCTTTAGGAAGGAAGTTGAACGCTTCATTGACCTCGACATTAGCGATGAACAGGTGTTGAAGCAATTCCTCCAAAGGCTTATCCAAACAATCGGAAGTATTCGAGGACGGAAAGATTAAGATTAACTACAATCTTTCCAATCCTCTCCCCCCGAATTAAGGTACAGTTTATTGAACTGTACCTTTTCTTTCAAGTCTCACTGTCACCTCCACATGCACCGTATGCGGGAACATATCCACCGGCTGCACTTCTTTCACCTCGTACCCACCATCGGCCAGAATTCTCAAATCCCTTGCCAAGGTAGACGGATTACACGACACATACACAATCCGCTCCGGACGCATGACAAGCATCGTATCCAGCAAGGCGGGATCGCAGCCCTTGCGTGGGGGATCGACGACGATGACGTCCGCTTCGATGCCCTGCTCCTTCCACTGCGGAATGACGACCTCTGCTGCGCCTACGGCAAACTCGACATGCTCGATCCCGTTCAGCTCCGCATTGCGGCGCGCATCCTGAATCGCTTCCTCGACGATCTCGACGCCGTACACCCGCTTCGCCTTCTTCGCCAGGAAGAGTGAAATAGTCCCGATGCCGCAATAAGCATCGATAACGGTCTCTTCTCCCGTAAGTCCAGCATACTCCACTGCTTTATCGTACAAGACCTCAGTCTGTACGGGATTCACCTGATAGAAGGAACGAGCGGAGATCTTGAACTCGATGTCCCCAATATAATCCGTGATATACTCCTCACCCCATAACACTCGGGTTTTGTCTCCCATAATGAAATTGGTCCGCTTCGTATTCACGTTCTGGCAGATGCTCTTCAGGTTCGGCAGCGCCTGAACGAGCTCATTTACAATCTCTGTCTGATGCGGCAGCTTGTCTCCGTTCGTTACAAGCACGACCATAAGCTCCTTCGTGCGGAAGCCTACGCGCATGATGACATGGCGAAGCAAGCCTTGGTGAGACTCCTCGTCATAGGGGATGATGCTATGCTTGCGCACGACCTGCTTCACGACGCGCATCGCTTCATCGTGCATCTCATGCTGGATCAAGCTCACATCGGTATCGATAATCCGATGGCTTGCCTTCACATAGTAGCCGCCGATCAATTCACCTGTCTTATCATCCGCACCGATGGGCATTTGACTCTTGTTGCGATAGCGCCAAGGGTTGTCCATCCCGATCGTCGGATGCACCTTAATCGCATGACCCGCGCTCTGCTCTTCACCTTCATCCGCCAGTGCGACCTCGAACTTCCCGATCCGCTCCAGCACGTCCACGACATGCTGACGCTTCCAGCGCAGCTGCTCGTCATAGGCCAGATGCTGAAGCTGGCAGCCGCCATAATAGTGGGCTGGGTGCTCCATGTCCACACGGTGTGGACTGTCCTTCAGACGCTCCAGCACCTTGGCATAGCCGTACTGCTTCTTTACCTTAAGCACATGGGCAAGAACGGTCTCGCCTGGAAGGGCGCCTTGCACAAACAGCGTAAAGCCTTCGACGCGACCGACACCCTCGCCATCATGGGTGAGTCCGATGATCTCCAGCTCGACCTGATCATTCTTTTGGACGGGAACGGTTAAGCTTTTTTTGGAGACTGCTCCGCTTTCAACACCTTGTCCACCTTGCATTTCACTAACACTCGCAGCAGCTCCCAGCTTCTGTCGATTCGTCTGCCCCGGGCGACCAGAACGCTGGCCGCCTTTTTTGTACTTTCCGCCTCTTCTATCCTTCATGACCGTTCCTCCGACGCTAATCCTGTTAGCTTTATTTTTGCCATATCCGTGCGATCTATATCAACAAACAATCTTTTCAGTATCTAAATAAGCTCCTGAGCCTAGTCCCTACCACCATCTCACGACTAAATTAGCTGGAACCCCAAACCCTCTGTTCAAGCATTCTAACAACTACTATTCTGCTCATATGCATAACGCTAAACCTACAACATTCCTATTATACCGAATACCCTGCTGTAATAAAATGAGTTTCCTGTGTCTGTTCTTCAAGCCGTTATTCACGATGCCTCCACTGCAATCACCCATAGCAAAAAAGCGATCACCCCCTCACTGCTGACGCTGTGCAGCAATGAACGAAGGCGATCGCCTCATTCTGGTTAGGCCATAGATGATCATGACGTATCATCTCAACTATTCATCATAGCAGGCCTTACAACTTATACCTGCTTTTAAAAAATATCACCGAAACCCTACAGACTCGTTAGATGCCAAACTAGAAGCCTAGCTCTATTCGAGCTATAGGACACAAGCCTAGAGCAATCGGGGACACGGTCATAACCGATTACGTCCGCTATTTGCTCCACTGCGTCATGCAAGCTCAAGCAGTCAAGCTTTAGCTAACGCAAGTTTCAGCTAACGCAAGCTCCCCCTACCGATAGCTGCTTACTCCAGACAGGTCGGCGAAGATGTTCAAATGACTCGGCAGCACCTCGAAGGATGCCGGCAGCGAGCCGCCAAGCTCCCCATCCAGGTTGATCTCCACGTATTCCGGTGTCGTAACCTCCAGACGATTCGTCTGCATGTGGATGACATGCGGATCGTTCAGATGCTCGCCGCGCAGCGCCAA
>NZ_JADMOL010000007.1:266984-283122 GCF_015558675.1 Paenibacillus sp. 1001270B_150601_E10
TGCGGATGAACTCCGCGATATTGCACTTCTTCACGAGCAGGACATCGAAGAGTCCGTCGTTAATCGACGCCGAAGGCGCAAGCTTCTCGAAGCCGCCGACGGAATTCGTGTTCGTGATCAGGAACAGCATGAATTCATCATGGAATTCGCCGTGTCCGTCTACATTCATGCGAAGCTCCGTGGGCCGAAGCCGCGTCATCTTCTCGAGCCCCTTCATATAGTAGGCCAGCTGTCCAATGACCGTCTTCAGCTTGCTTGGCACCTCGTAGGACAGCTCCGTCAGCACGCCGCCGCCTGCAATATTAATGAAGTGCTTTGCTTGATTGCCTGTATATACGCGACCCACATCGACAGATCGAAGCTCCTGACGCACGATCAGGTCGCAGGCCTCCTCCCAATTACGAGGAATGCCTAACGCACGCGCAAAGTCATTCGTCGTTCCAAACGGAATAATGCCGAGCGGCGGACGATCCTCCTTGCTCGACATCCCGTCAATGACCTCGTTCAGCGTGCCGTCACCGCCACAAGCAATAATGATATCGTAGCCGTTATCGATCGCCTCCGCTGCACAGCGGGTCGCGTCGCCTTCGCCTTCCGTCGCATGAGTCGTTGTCTCAATGCCGGCTGCATCCAGCCTTTGCAGAATATCAACAAGCCTCTTGCGTCCTTCCTCACGACCTGAGGTCGGATTATAAATTAATCTCGCTCTTTTAGACATGTATGTCACCCGTTTACAATCTATTTCAATCCAAGTTTGATGTTTTACGAAAACAAATGATTACCGTTCAGCCTATAATTTACATGATACCCATCAAAATCGCAACCTAACAGTTTTCGAGACCAAGTCTTTCAAGCGTTTGTTAGAATGCCAAAGCGTCATTACCCTAAAGAGCGGCCGTCTAAGCAGATATTCCCATCGCTCAACCAAACCAACACGTCCATGCTCTCAACAAGCGTACAAACGTGTTCATTTCAATTGTAGACATGACTAATGGTTCTACCCTATAAAAAGCTTAATGCCAAGCCGACAGCAGTCTTCTTGCCTCCTGCTCCAGCCAAGTTGTTAAGGCCGCATGTGGAAGCAGCGGAGTGCCATCGTAACTCACGAGAACTGACAAAGTGGTCTTACTGGCAGTCCCCTGCATCTTACCTCCCGTCTCTTCATTAGACGAAAGCTCCGCATCCACTCCTTCGAGCTCCTGATCGCTGTCAGTTGACAGCAGGGCAGCACCATTCACACTCGCCTTTACAGCAACATATGCTTTTTCCATGCCCTCATCCGCACTAGAAGCTTCTCCAGCGGCTTTTTCATGAGGATCATGGGTCAAGTTTCGGCTCTTATCCAACAGCCCCTGCAAACGGCTTGGAATGACGTGAGTCGTAAAGTAGCCTCGACTTAAAAACAAGGGAATAACCGCAACGCGGCACTCGAACGCCGCTGAAGCTTGATCCTCACCATGCACAGCCAACTCATTATCATTTACATGTTCTATATGTATATTCCGATCCTGTTCATGTAGGTATGTAAAATGCGAAGAAGAAGCCTGCACCTCCTGTGCAAGCTGAAGCGTCCTTGCAGCAATATCATCGCAGCACAGCAAGGAATAATGGGCTTTAAGGCAGAAGCCCCTAGAGGTAAGCCGTTCTGCCATTCGTTCAAGGCTTTCCTTCCATCTCGTCTGAAATGGCTCATGCGGGCTCCCGTGCGCAACAAGCATCACCGCATCGCGCTCCCCGTCCACCTGAAGCTCACGAAGCTGGTGAGCGAGCATCTCATACAAGGCCTCATGCTCTCCAAGCGGTGAGCCATAGATCAGCTCCGCCTCGACCTGGAACGGCTCAAGGTCCGTCTCGATGAGCGGCTCCGCCTTCACGCCCAAAGCCCATGCGATCTCATCCACATGGGTGCTTCCCTCGGATACGAATAGCGGAATCACCGCAATGCGCTCCACGCCCTGAGCCTCCAACGCATGGATGCCATCCTGTATATCACGGCCCGGAACGCACTCCAAAAAAGAAGAAGCGACCGGCACATGATCCGGCCAATCTGCCTGTGCGATCGCTTCATCCACGAGTGCTGTCCATGAGAAATCACGGGAACCGTGGCTTATAATGAGCAGCCCCGTCTTCATGTTATCGGCTCAGGCGCTCAAGTGTCATTTTGTATCCATCGTTGCCGTAGTTCAGACAACGCTTCACACGAGAGATGGTAGCGGTACTCGCTCCTGTCTCTGCCTCAATCTGATTGTACGTGCAGCCTTTACCCAGCATGCGAGCGACTTCAAGGCGTTGGGATAACGATTGTATCTCATTGACCGTGCAAAGGTCATCAAAGAAAATATAGCACTCCTCAACCGTCTTCAAGGTAAGAACGGCTTCAAATAATTGATCAACCGATTTATCATTCAACTTCTTCAGTTGCAAGAACATCCACTCCCACACGTTAAGTACTTTCATTGTACTGCGATTGTCCTACCTTTTCAACCATTACAGTAGTTCTACGTTAACGAACTACAGTGCTGTTGCTTGCCCCTCCCACCACCATTCGAACCATTAGGCGTACACCCACGGGCGAACGTCCACACGAGTTGTTCGCCCACGACATACAGTAAAGTATTCAGGGGCATTTGCCAACCCCTAATTTTTAATGGAAAAGGGTGATATCATGACAGCAGCACCCCACGGGCCTCACAGCAGCCATCTCCATCGAGGAGCTCCTCAGGGCTATCCAGCAGCAGGAGGCATGCCCCCTTCATCATATCCACCAAGCGCCCCCCGTGATCTCATGAATGTTCCTCATCTGCAGGGGCATTCACGCAATATACCACCTACTTACGGCTCCATCCCGCTTCCTTCTGCGACGCAGCAGCCAGGTCAGGGCGGATACGAGCAAGCGTCCACCTCTGCGATTGCTCCCAATCCGACAACGAGCACATCGACAGCCATTGTTCCGTACACACCCCCGGAATCTCCTGTGACTCCTATCGCAGCTCCTGCTCCCAAGTCCAAGAGCAGCTTCAGCTTCAATGATATTAAGGGGGCTCTTGATCGCTTAGGCGGTATCGATGGGATCATCTCGCATGTGGGCAAGGTCCAGAAGGTTATGCAGAGCGTCTCGGAAATGATGCCGATGGCGAAGATGCTTGTTGGCTCGTTTACGTCCTCTAAAAAGAAAAAGGGCGAGGATGACGATGAGCTGTTCTACGATCCGCGTCGAAAGAAAAAACGCAGACCAAGCAGCAGCAAACCGCGCAAAAAGCGGACTACCGCTTCCAAGTCAAGACCTAGAAGCAAATCCCGGCCCCTTCAGCCTAGAAGATAGATGAGATCTGCGAGTTGCTCCAAGCCGGCCTCGCTCCAATCCAATGACTTAACGTCTGCACTCGCTTTCCTTCTTTTATGAGAGAACAACACCGAGCAATGAGAATAACGCCCATCGAAGTACTTCGAGACGAGCGACCGCGTTAAGAGGTTGCTTTTATCGCCAATATAGAATTAGACGAGGATCAAGAAACAACTCTATATATTCTATATATGGTAATAAAAGCCGATCATAAAAGATGATCGGCTTTTTGCTTAAGCTGCTTATGAGCTGTTTATATATTAATAGAAGATCCAGTCAAGTATATAGAAAATGACACCCGCCAGAGTCGCACAGATCGGAATCGTGATAAACCACGTGACCACAATACGTCCCGCAACGCCCCACTTCACGGCAGAGAAGCGCTTCGCAGAGCCTACCCCGAGAATGGCAGAGGTAATCGCGTGTGTTGTACTGATCGGCAAGTGCGTCAAGGTTGCAGACAAAATAACCGAAGCGGCAGAAGCATCTGCTGCGAAACCGTTAATCGGCTCGATCTTAAAGATCTTCGTTCCCATCGTCTTGATGATCTTCCAGCCACCAATGGAGGTACCCAAGGCCATAGCCGTTGCTGCTGCGATCTTAACCCACAGCTGAACGTCCATATCAGATTGATAACCAGCTGTTACCAAAGCAAAGGTGATAATCCCCATTGCCTTCTGAGCATCATTGGTACCATGGGTGAACGATTGGAAAGCTGCCGTAATGACCTGCATCGAACGGAAGCCCTTGTTTACGCTATGCGGGCTCTTGTTTCCAAAGATCCACTTCAATATCGTCATCACGATATAACCTACGACGAAAGCAATAATGGGAGACAAGATAAGTGCTAATACGATGCTTTTAAAGCCGCCCATATTCAGCGCATCCGCTCCGGCGCCTACAAACACCGCACCAGCAAGCGCACCAATCAGAGCATGCGATGAAGACGAAGGAATACCAAACCACCACGTGAGCAAGTTCCACGCGATAGCCGCTAATAGTGTTGCTGTAACAATTTCCAAACCATTGCTCAGTGTTGCAGGATCAGCGACGCTTCCCCCAATAGTCTTCGCTACTCCAGTAAAGGTCAGTGCTCCGATAAAGTTCATCGATGCCGCTAAGAGAATAGCTACACGAGGCCTCAACGCACGAGTCGAGACCGAAGTCGCAATTGCATTCGCCGTGTCATGAAATCCATTGATGAAGTCAAATGCAAGCGCTAGGAATATGACGATTCCAATCACGATTATTGTCGGTTCCATATTGATTATTGCGCAGACCCTTCCCGCTTATTCAGAAGAACGATGAGCGCAATTCCTTACCTCCTTCAATCCTTAGCTGGCTTTAGAGCGAGCTGTCTTAGGAATTACGCATTACGATCGTTTCAAGAATATCTGCTACATCCTCGCAGCTGTCAGTCGTCTGCTCAAGGCGCTCGTAAATTTCTTTGCGCTTAATCAATTCGATTGGGTCTTTGAAGTCTTGGAACAGCTTCTTAATGCCTTCACGAAGCAGTTGGTCGCCCTCGTTCTCCAGATCGTTTACTTTGATGCTGTACTCGCGGATTGCAAGCAGCTTCTTCTGGGACAAGAGACGAATCGCTTTTTGTATCTCATATGTACTGCGCTTCAGCACATCTGCGAACTGGATAACGAATTCATCGCGCTCTACCATTTGATACATATCAAAACGGGAAGCACACGCTTCCATGCCATCCAGCACATCGTCAAGTGCTGTTGTCAGCGCCATAATATCCTCACGCTCAATAGGAGTAATAAAGGTCTTGTTCAATTCTGTGATGATTGTATGAGTGAAAACATCACATTTGCTTTCCAGCTCTTTCATGTTTTTTGCAAAATTGCTGACATCGCTCAAATCTTCGACACCTTTAGCAAACATCTCGGACGCCGTAATGAGGGTATCTGTCATGTTGAGCAGTGTTTCAAAAAACACGTCCTTCTTCTTGAACATTGTGAGATCTCCTTTGCAAACAAATTGCTTTTGATGTAAACGAATTTAGCCTTTCATATCTTATCATAAAAATACAACAGTTTGTAAAGATATTGTAAAGCCGTTGCAAGGCATTTTCCTGACATTTCTTGACCCGCCAGTCAAAAAACCGCCATTTTTCGACCAAATCCGATGGTTCTGGTGCTAATATTTACTATATTATTTGTGAAGGCTGGGTGCACTTCCAAAGGCTGTTTTTCTCCAAAAAATCCAAATCCTTTTCTGAAAATGACTGCAATGGATATTTATAGCTTTGCTTGATGTCGACCGCATGTGATGACAATTTCCCCAAAGCGTTACACATAGCATCCGCGAATCCTGTCAAATTGATACCTTAAATTTCAAATCCAACAACGCCATAAGTCTCATATTTATACAAAAATAAAGCCACCTGAGTCGAGTGACCACAGGTGGCTTCTATCGTTACAAAAAGGGCAAATTCACATTATACTTCGTCTTGATATTCATCCTTCAAGCTTGTAATCGCCTGCTCGCGCTTCTCATTCTTGCGTTCCAACTGATTAATCTCCGTGCTGGAGATTTCGCTTGCATGCTCATCCAAATAATCCTCGGTATTCTGAACCTTCTTTACCGTATTCTCAATCGTGTTCTGAATGCGCTCTGCATTGTTGGAACGATCATCGGGCTTAGCCATGAGATTCCATCCTCCTTATAACCATGAAGTGATATACGAATCATAAGATGGCTTAGCTGCCCTTGTCTTATTCATGCGATTTCCATGTCATAGCTGGAATTATATGCTCCAATGCGCCCACTGCTGCTGGCGCTTCTCCCACTTCTTCAGCCACTCCAGCGTATGCTCGTATACCGATTCCCGATGAGCACCGTTGGAATACGTATGATCGGCTTGGAAAATGATCTCCTTATCGCATTGGCCGTCGCTTCTCATCCAGAACACCTTTTGATACAAGAAGGAATAATCCGCCGGGATCACGTCATCGGAGGTGCCGTGAATGAGCAGCACATCCCCCTGGAACTTGGAAGCCTCTTGGAACGGCTGATGCTTGCCCAGCGTCTCAAAAAATGCCGGGGCAAAGGAATAGCCGAGATAATCCGTCTTCCCTTTCTTAATCGACTCATCATACCGATCACGGCCCAAGATATTCACGATATCGTTAAAAGGGTACGCTACTGGCGACCAGAGGGCAAGCCGCTTAATGCGCGGATCTCGAACAGCAGTCAATAACGCAACTGCTCCGCCCAAGCTGTGACCAATCAGCGTAACCCGCTGAGGATCCACATCACTGCAGCCTAGCGCATAATCAAGAATCGTCTGCGTCTGCTCAATCATTGCATCAATGCCTAGCGAGCCATACTCTCCTGTGCTCTCCCCGCAGCCTGCGTAATCGAATCGCAGCACGAGATGTCCTTCATTCGCTAAGCGTCTCGCGGCGTTAACAAATAATCGGTCCACGCCAATTCGGCTTCCGACAAAGCCGTGGCAAATAATCGTGAGGGGTACTCGGCTCACCTTTCCATCCTCTGCGCGCTCCTCGTAAGGCTTGCGATTCGGTGGATAATGCACGGATACCGCCAAGCGCTCCTCCTGCCATTTTACATCTACTAATCGTTCCATTTCGTACCCCTCACTTTCAAAATTACAGCTTCTCATCTATATTCTTATAATTCCGATTAATTTACTTGTATTTAAGTTAATTGGATTTTAACACCCTATCAGAGCACTGTCAATAGATGTATGCATAAAATGGGTAGTATCTATTTAAAGACTGCTGTACAAGGAAAGTTCCTCGATGAAGGATCTCCCTCGGCATCGTAAGCCCTCCATTCTGCCGCGCATTTGTCACGGTTGCATTCCTTGCAAGCAACCAACATTCAATGATCAGACGGATATTATTTATCTTCCCAAATAAAAAAAGGATTTCCAGCCAGAACCGACTAGAAATACCTTCTACTGTTGTTCTCATAACACTGTTGGTTCTCATATCGCCGCGATATCTATCTAGAGCATCATCACAACTCCACGCATTACCACAGCTTGGAGAAAGTTTTCTTTACTTTCTTTCGCGACATCAACCCAAAGGCAAGACAAGCAGCACCTGTAAGCACCACCACAACGATACCTATAATCGAAACATATGCTTTAAAATTCTTCATGCTGCTTCCTTGAGAAATACTGATTTTCTTTGCTTGCCGGCGCCTGCATTCCTTGCTGTAGAGAGGCCGCCTCGGCGTCATCATCGCACGTGGAGCAAATGTCTTCAACGAGCCCGCGCGCATTTTCCTGCATTAGAAATTGTCTCGTCAAATCCTGTCCATCTGATTTCTGTGTAAATGTCATATGATCACCCTCCATCCCCATAGTCTGTCAAGATGGCAGAGGGATATGCGTCGTTTCTTCATTTACATTTTAGTGAAAACAAGGTAAAATTTTTAAAAAAATTCATGAAAAATACAATTATAATTTTAAATTATTTAAGCTAAGAGAGGAGAAATCGTATGTCCAATTTACAAAAGAAGAATTATATTCTTTGCCTATCAATTTTCTTAATCCTCTGTTCTATTTTTTTTGCAAATTCTAATTTCGTGCTTTCGTATGAGAAATTTGGAGGAAAATGGGGAAATGCTAATCCGCTAACTTTTAGCTACGCTAGCTCTGTTAGTACTAAAACTAAGAATGCAACAGTTAGTGCTGCTACAGCTTGGAATATGGCTTATGTTCCAAATGTACTTATAATGCATAATAATACGAACGCATAAATCACTGTCGAAGAAACAAACAATTCTTGGATCGACTATGAAGCATGGGCTACTCACTTACCTTGTGCTACATGCACATATACTTCAGCTGTAATAACAATAAACTCATATCATACAGAAACATTTAATAATTCATCTGCACTAAAGTCAGTTTTGGCACATGAACTTGGCCATGTATTAGGTCTTGCACACAGTAATGTCCTTTTTAGCTTAATGAACCCTGAAATATGGGGATTAACGGGACGCTACGGATTTTATGGGATAACTGAATCTGTCAATGATGATCTCGATGGAGCAACCAGCATTTATAAATGATTAAGGGAGGGTCTAATAATGACAAACAGAGCAAGAAGTATTTTAATGTCTTGTGTGATCTTGGCATCCTTGTTAGCTGGAATCAGTATTTACTTGAATAATCAAATTGACATTCAATATATTGAAGGAAGTATTACGAGGGGATATAGCAGCCTCAATGAATTAGCAGCTGACAGCGATGTGATCGCGGTCGTGAAAGTAAACAAAAAGCTCGATCATTGGGTATCTGATCATTTGCCAGCATTTAATCTGGAAGCAACTATTCTTACACCTGTTTTTCAATCTAAGCCTGAAGAAACCATTATCATCACTCAAATTGGAGGCGTTATGGAATTTGAAGGGAAGAAAGTCAATCGACAGTTTAAAGACGATCCTCCGATGGAAATAGGCAAGGAATACCTGATTTTCGCCAGACATAACGACATTGGCACTTATACTATTATTGGAGGACCTTAAGGGAAATTTGTGCATAGTAATGGATCAGTAAGCTCTTTACATGTTATTGATCGCTCATTAAAGAAATATGGACAAATCGAATTGAATTCTTTTAATATCAAACAAGTGAAATCACAGCTTTCCTCATACCTCACTGTCACTCCATAGACCTACGCCCGTATCCCAGCCTAATGAATAATCCCCTCGACGTTAACTTTCAGATCCGTTCGAGCTGAGACGAACCTTTCCGAGTCCTAACGTGAGGGGATTTGTTATGTCTTTAAAAGGTCACGCAAATAGCTAAAGCTGTACCGCTGTTCGCTTAATATAAAGGCGCAAGGACTCTTATTTCACACCTGCACCAAAGCCTTGTCCGCAATATCGCGACGATAATACATATCCGCGAAGGAGATGTGCTTTACCGTCTCATAGGCAGCCTGCTGCGCAGCTCTTACATCTGCACCGCGGCCCACGATGCCGAGCACGCGTCCGCCATTCGTTACGAATTGCCCCTGCTCATTACGAGCTGTTCCCGCATGGAATACTAGCGTCTCCGTCGACTCCGCCACTGTATCGAGGCCATGGATGACATCTCCCTTACGGTAGCTTCCTGGATAACCGCCTGAAGCGACAATGACGCAAACAGCTGCATCCTGTGACCAATCCAGTTCGATCTGATCGAGCGTGCCGTCCACGACAGCATTGAAGACGTCTAAAAGGTCTGTATTCAAGAGGGGCAGCACAACCTGCGTCTCTGGATCACCGAAACGGGCGTTGAACTCCACAACCCTTGGCTTGCCCTCTGGCGTAATCATTAGGCCTGCGAACAGCAGCCCTTTGAACGGACGGCCTTCATCCACCATCGCCTTCGCTGTAGGCTCAATGATCGTCTTCACCGCTTCCTCCACAATCGCGGTGGAGATGTGCGGAACCGGGCTGTATGTTCCCATGCCGCCCGTATTTGGCCCTTTATCGCCCTCATAGATCGGCTTATGGTCTTGAGCCGGCAGGCAAGGTCGAACCGTCTCGCCATCGACAAAGGCGAGAATGGACATTTCCTGTCCCTGCATGAATTCCTCTACGACCACACGATTGCCGGAGGCACCGAACTTGCGGTCAATCATCGTGTCCTTTAGCGCCGCCTCTGCTTCTTCGTAGGTAGAAGCAATCGTAACACCCTTGCCCGCCGCAAGGCCATCGGCCTTAATTACGATCGGCAGCGGCTGCTGCTGAATATAGCTGAGCGCAGCCTCAGGCGTATCAAACGTCTCATAGGCAGCGGTCGGAATACGATGCTTCTTCAGCAGCTCCTTCATGAATACCTTGCTGCCTTCAATCTCAGCAGCAGCCTTATTTGGGCCAAATACACGAAGTCCTCTAGCTTCCAGCACATCCACAATGCCCTCAGCGAGCGGATCATCTGGACCGATGACCACCAGATCGATCTGCTGCTCACAGGCAAAGTCCGCAAGGGCCTCAAAGGCGTTAACCTGCAGCGGCACGCACTCCGCAAGCTCCGCGATCCCCGCATTTCCAGGCGCACACCACAGCTTCGTTACTTGATCACTCTTGTTCAAAGCCCACACCAGTGCGTGTTCACGTCCACCGCTTCCGATGACCAATACCTTCATGCAACCGTCCTCCATCTATACGAGATTCGATTAGTGTTTGAAATGTCTAACGCCTGTCATCACCATTGCGATGCCATGCTCATTGGCAACCTTAACGGACTCTTCATCACGGATCGAGCCGCCTGGTTGAATAACGGCTGTAATGCCCGCTGCAGCTGCAAGCTCCAAAGTATCGCCCATCGGGAAGAATGCATCCGAAGCCAATACTGCGCCCTTTGCCTTCTCGCCTGCCTGCTCAATCGCGATGCGAGCCGCACCGACGCGGTTCATTTGACCGGCGCCCACACCTACAGTCATGCCATCCTTTACAAGCACAATGGCATTGGACTTCACATGCTTCACGACGTTCCAGCCAAAGGCTAATTGGACAAGCTCTTCTTCTGTAGGCTCACGATCTGTTGCAACCGTCAATTGGTCTTCCTTCAGGCTGTGCAGGTCATTCTCTTGAACCAGCAGACCGCCATCCACAGACGTAAGCTGCCAGCCCGCTTTACGCTTGTCTGGGCTTGGAATATGGCCTGTACGAAGCAAACGGATATTTTTCTTCTTCGACAGAATCTCAATCGCCTCTGGCGTGAATTCCGGCCCTATCACGATCTCAAGGAAGATCTCATGGAGCAAAGTCGCCGTATCGGAATCAATCGCACGATTCGCTGCCACAATGCCGCCGAAGATCGAGGTAGGATCGGATTCATACGCTTTTTGATAGGCCTCGTAAACACTTTCGCCGATTCCCACGCCGCAAGGGTTCATATGCTTTACGGCAGCGACTGCTGGTCCTTCAAACTCGCTAACGATAGCAAGGGCCGCATTCGCGTCATTGATATTGTTATAGGACAATTCCTTGCCATGAAGCTGCTCAGCCGTCGTCAAGCTCCCTTGAGCGGCAAGAGGAGCACGGTAGAAGGCCGCCTGCTGATGCGGATTCTCTCCGTAGCGCAGCGACTGGATTTTTTCATAAGTAAGCGTAAGACGCTCTGGGAAGGTCTCTCCTACTTGCTCGTTCAAATAGCCTGCAATAAGAGAATCATAGGCAGCCGTATGACGGAACACCTTCGCTGCAAGCGATTTGCGCGTTGCAAGCGTCGTATCGCCCTCTGCTTGCAGCTCCTCGATGACTTTGCCGTAATCATCCGCATCAACAACGACCGTGACGAACGCGTGGTTCTTTGCAGCAGAGCGAAGCATCGTTGGCCCGCCGATATCAATATTTTCAATGGCTTCCTCATAGGATACGCCTGGCTTCTCAATCGTTTGCTGGAAAGGATACAGATTCACCACAACCAGATCAATATATTCAAGGTTCAGCTTCTTCATTTGCGCTTGATGCTCTTCATTGTCGCGAACCGCAAGAAGTCCACTGTGAACGGCTGGATGCAGTGTTTTCACCCGTCCATCCATGATTTCTGGGAAGCCTGTTACCTCAGAGATTCCGATTACGGGAACGCCTTGCTCCTTAAGAAGGGTTTGAGTGCCTCCTGTGGAAATGATTTCGACGCCCTGAGCCGCAAGCTGCTGTGCAAATTCGACAATGCCTGTTTTGTCTGAAACGCTGATCAATGCTCTTCTGATTGCCAATGTTCTCTCTCCTTTAACGATTCAATTGAGTGGATGATTCGATAACGGATCTTGCCCATCATGAAACGAGTCCGTCTTCCATTTTTTATCATCATTCTAGCTTATTTATCATACAAAAAAAACAAATTCATGCTGCTATGAAGCGTAATGTCTAGCTGCCGTTATACCCTGAACCCATGTCGCCAATAGCAGAAAAGGCGTGAGCGTAAGACGAAGATACGCCCAAGTCACACCTTTGCCTTCTCTTTACCTTCTAGGCCGAAGCCGGCCATGAATCAGCTCTTTGACCACCATTGGATACACTTCATGCTCTACTGCATGAATGCGCTCAGCGAGCGAATCCTCTGTGTCTCCATCCTCGATCTCCACAACGCGCTGTGCCAAGATCGGCCCTGTATCCATGCCTTCATCTACGAGATGCACCGTTACCCCCGTCACGCGCACCCCGTAGTCCAGCGCCTGCTTGATCGCATGCAAGCCAGGAAAAGCCGGCAGCAAGGATGGATGGATATTCAACATGCGTCCTGCATATGCATTCAGCAGCACAGGAGTCACGATCCGCATATAGCCAGCCAGCACGATCCAATTGATGTTCTCCGCTTGGAGCCGTGCAAGCACATCCCGTTCATATGCTGCGCGATCCTCATACTGCTTGGGCTGATAGATAGCCGTTTCAATGCCTGCCGCCTTAGCGCGCTCAATGACATAGGCATTCGGCTTGTCACACACAAGAAGCGCGACCTCAGCATGGAATGCTTCTGGCTCCCCTGTGATAGCCTCCACCAGCGCTTGAAAGTTAGAGCCTGAGCCTGAGGCGAAAATCGCAATTCGCACAATGTTCTGTGAAGAGGCTTCACTCCCTGATTCAACTTCACAGACAGCTCCAGCGACGCTGCTCATGCTGCCTGTCTCCTCACGCTTTAAGCTCATAGTCCCACTCCAGGAATACGAACCTCACGCGATCCTTCGCGAATCGTACCCATGCGGTATACGTCTTCTCCGCTGTTCTTTAGCAGGTTCATGGCTTCCTCCGCATCCTGCTCGGATACGACGATCATCATGCCAATGCCCATATTGAATGTGGTGTACAGCTCTTGTGCTGTCAATCCGCCCTTGTTCTCCATCAGCGTAAAGATCGGGTGTACAGGCCATGCGCCTGCATCGATCCAAGCCGCTGTGCCCTCAGGCAGAACACGAGGGATGTTTTCCAGGAAGCCGCCGCCTGTAATATGAACAGCGCCCTTTACTTCAAGCTTCTCCATCAGCTGTAGCAGAGGCTTTACATAAATGCGAGTTGGCGTTAACAATACCTCACCGAGAGGAGCCTCTGTCTCAAGCGCTGGAATGACATCCTGCAAGGAATACCCTGCCTTCTCCAACAAGAGCTTGCGAACGAGCGAGAAGCCATTGCTGTGCACACCGCTTGACGCTAAGCCTAAGATAACGTCTCCTGCCGCGATGCTGTTGCCTGTAATAAGCTTGCTCTTATCGACAACGCCGACACTGAAGCCTGCAATGTCATACTCCTCCAAGCCATACATGCCAGGCATCTCAGCTGTCTCGCCGCCAATTAGGGAGCAGCCAGATTGTGCGCAGCCTTCTGCAATGCCGCTTACGATGCTCTCGATGCGCTCTGGAATCACCTTGCCGCAAGCCAGGTAATCGAGAAAGAACAGCGGCTCGGCGCCCTGCACGACAATATCATTGACGCACATGGCCACAGCATCAATACCGATCGTATCATGCTTATCCATCGCAAAGGCAAGCATCAGCTTCGTGCCGACTCCGTCTGTTCCGGAGACAAGCACAGGCTCTTCGTATTTTTTGCTGTTCATTTGGAATAGCGCACCGAAGCCGCCTAGATCCGTCATTACCTCTGGACGGAACGTACGACGCACATGCTTCTTCATCCGCTCTACTGCTTCATTGCCAGCTGCAATATCCACTCCAGCTTGTTTGTATGCCTCAGACATCGGTTCCTCTCCTCACGATCATTGTAATAAGATATAAAGTCCAATACATCTATATCGACTAGGTCACGCCAAGGCCAGAAGATCCTTACGATGGCTGTTGTTTGAGCAATTCTCTATTAGAATCATGATTAAGGTAAAAGCTTCAAACCTAGCTGAACGCTCCCGCTTCTTCAGGACCTTCTGTCCTTTTCGTCCCTATGATTACAGTGTTGCAGTTGCATAACTTACCGCCCTATCTTACCTATCTAACCTTATCCTTGAGACTTATAAGACCTACGACCGCCGAACAGCGTCATAAACCTTCTTAACAGACCGTCTCGCTCGCAATCTTCGAGAGCGGAATGTGGTCAGTCGGATAATCCTTGTCGAAGCAGGCCATACAGAGCCCGCTGTTCTTATCCTGTGTGAAGCTGCCGCCGATCGCATTCACGGTGCCTTCCTTGGATAAAAAGGCGAGCGAATCTGCTCCTACGATCTTGCAGATCTCCTCAACGGAATGATTAGACGCGATAAGATCCTTCGTATCCGGCGTATCAATGCCATAGAAGCAAGGATACTTGAATGGCGGCGAAGCGATGCGAAGATGCACTTCTTTCGCTCCCGCTTCCCGAAGCATCGTCACGATTCGGCGCGACGTCGTTCCACGAACGATGGAATCGTCAATGAGCACCACGCGCTTGCCTTCCACGACACTGCGCACCGCGCTGAGCTTCATTTTCACGCCCTGCTCACGCAGCTCCTGGCTTGGCTGGATAAAGGTGCGGCCGGAATACTTGCTCTTAATCATCCCCATCTCATAAGGGATGCCTGCCTGCTCGGCATAGCCGATCGCAGCCGAGATACTGGAATCCGGCACGCCGGAGACGATATCCGCCTCGACGAAGGACTCCTTCGCAAGCTCCATGCCCATCCGCTTGCGAGCCGTATGCAGGTTCACATCATGCATATGGCTGTCTGGGCGTGCGAAGTAGATAAACTCCATCGCGCACAAGGCACGGCGCTCCACAGAAGCGAATCGTTCCGAGCGGTAGCCCATGGCATCGAATACAAGCAGCTCGCCTGGTTCAATCGCGCGGATGAATGCGGCTCCAACCGCATCGAGCGCACAAGTCTCCGAAGAGAAGATGTAAGCATCGCCGATGCGTCCCATGCTTATCGGACGAAGCCCATGGGGATCGGACGCAATCAGCAGCCGATCATTGGTCATGATAAGGAAGGCGAAGCCGCCAACAAGCTGACGAAGCGCATCCTTCGCGGCCGTCACCAGATCCGCATCGGAGCGAGCAATTAGATGAGCAATAACCTCGGTATCGCTGGTCGTTTGGAAGATCGAACCTTTCTTCTCCAGCTCTCTGCGAATAGCAGGTGCATTCACAATATTCCCGTTGGTTGCCACAGACAGCTCACCGTCTCGTGTCTTGAAGACAAGCGGCTGAGCGTTGGCTAAGCGGCTGTCGCCAGAAGTCGAGTAGCGAACATGGCCGATCGCACGATCTCCCTTCATGCTCATCAAGCGATCCTTATCAAATACTTCCTTTACGAGTCCCATCCCGCGATGATAGGCGAATTCTTGGCCGTCAGACACACAGATTCCACAGCTTTCCTCACCGCGATGCTGCAGCGTATGAAGGCCGTAGTAGGTTAATGCGGAAGCATCTCCGTAACCGAAGACACCGAATACGCCGCATTCCTCACGCAAGCGGTCGAAGGGACCGTCCTTGCCGATCCCTTCGTTATAATAGCTGCCTTTTGCATCAATCTCAGACAGCTTATTGACTCGAGCACCCTCTTCGGCTTCTTGCTTAAGCCGCGTTATTGCATCAGACATGGAATCGCATCCTTCCATACCCGCTCCGCTTCATGCTGTGCAACATCGATCGCCTGCTGACCGTTCACTTGAATCTGAATACGGTCGCCGCCGACAACACCGATGCGCTGAACAGGTACTTCATTTTGAGTACAAGCTTCAACGACTGCATCTGCTGCCTCTGGACTTACCGACAGCACAATGCGGGACTGAGATTCGCTGAACAACGCAACATCTGTGCGCAAGCCTTCTGCTTGCACCTCGACTTGGGCACCAATACCGCCGCTGATCGCGGATTCTGCGATCG
>NZ_JADMOL010000007.1:283132-296131 GCF_015558675.1 Paenibacillus sp. 1001270B_150601_E10
CACTGCAAGGCCGCCCTCTGATACGTCATGTGCGGACTTCACGAGTCCATTCTGGATGAGCTTCAGGACCGTCTTCTGCAAGCGAAGCTCGGTATCAAGCTCAAGCACGGGTGGACGCCCTTCTGTGACTCCATGAATCACCAGTTGGAACTCACTGCCCCCAAGCTCTGCCTTGGTATCGCCAAGCAGGATCACAACGTCGCCCGCTTGTTTAAAGCCTTGTGTTGTGATGTGGTCTGTATCGTGAACCAAGCCAACCATGCCGACAACCGGTGTCGGATAGATCGCATCCTTGGCATTCTCATTATATAAGCTGACATTTCCCCCAATAACCGGAGTATTAAAGTGGCGGCAAGCCTCCGCCATGCCATCAACGGATTGCTCCATTTGCCAGAAGTTCTCCGGCTTCTCTGGATTACCGAAGTTCAGGTTATCTGTAATCGCAAGCGGCTCTGCACCAGAGCACACGACGTTGCGTGCAGCTTCAGCAACCGCGATGCGCCCACCCATGTAAGGGTCTAAGTAAGTGAAGCGGCCGTTGCAGTCTGTCGTCATCGCAATCGCCTTGCGCGTGCCGCGTACGAGAACAACTGCTGCGTCAGAGCCAGGCGCTACCGATGTGCTGGCGCGAACCATGCTGTCATATTGGCGGTACACCCACTCTTTGCTTGCTACCGTTGGGGAAGCCAGTACTTTTAGCAGCGAGTCATTCACATCTGCAACTTCCTCGTAGCGGTTCGTATCCACCGCTTCGTTCGTTGTATAGTAAGCCGGTACTTGAGACGGCTTCTCATATACCGGGCACTCATCCACGAGCCCGCGAACCGGCATGTCAGCAACAACTTCTCCGCCGTATACGAGGCGAAGGCGTCCATCATCGGTTACACGCCCCACCTTGCGGCAAATCACGCCCCAACGCTCGAAGATCTCCATTGCGATCGGTTCGTTATGCTCTTCGATAACGAACAGCATGCGCTCTTGCGATTCGGACAGCATCATCTCATACGGCGTCATGCCCTGTTCGCGCTGCGGTACCTCATCAAGAATAAGCTCCAAGCCGTTGCCCGCCTTGCTTGCCATCTCTGCGCTGGAACAAGTCAAGCCTGCAGCACCCATATCTTGAATACCAATCACGATGCCGGATTCAATTAACTCTAGGCAAGCTTCCATCACCAGCTTCTCCATGAACGGATCGCCAACCTGAACCGCGGAGCGCTTCGCTTCGGACTCCTCTGTCAATTCTTCAGAAGCGAAAGTGGCGCCGTGAATGCCGTCACGGCCTGTAGCTGGCCCTACATAATAAACCGGGTTGCCTACACCGCTTGCAACACCGCGCTGAATGTCCTCATGGTCGATCAGGCCTACACACATTGCATTTACGAGCGGATTGCCCTCATAGCTGGAATCGAACATCACTTCGCCGCCCACGGTTGGAATCCCGATACAGTTGCCGTAGCCGGCAATGCCGGATACTACATGCTCGAACAAATAACGCACGCGCTCATCGGTCAGATTGCCGAAGCGAAGCGAGTTCAGCGTTGCAATTGGACGGGCACCCATCGAGAAGATGTCACGGATAATGCCGCCCACGCCTGTTGCGGCTCCTTGGTAAGGCTCAACCGCTGATGGATGGTTATGGCTCTCAATCTTGAAGCACACCGCTTGGCCGTCGCCAATATCGACGATCCCTGCGCCTTCACCTGGACCCATCAACACGCGCTCGCCTGTCGTAGGGAATCGCTTCAAGAGAGGCTTGGAATTCTTATACGCACAGTGCTCGGACCACATCACGCTGAATACGCCGATCTCGGTATAGTTCGGCTTGCGGCCCAAGATTCCGCAGATGAGATCATACTCGGAATCCGACACGCCCATCGTCGCATAGATACGCTCGCTTGCGATCTGTTCAGGAGTCGGCTCCTTCGACATGTTGATCTTGCCCTGTTCAAGAGAATCAAGCGTAATCTTAGTTAACGTTTGCATGACGTTCCCTCCAAGCCTTCATTATCGATGTAAACATACGCACGCCGTCGGATGAGCCAAGCAAGTCGCTAACGGCTCGCTCTGGATGCGGCATCATGCCAAGCACATTGCCTTTTTCATTGACGATCCCTGCAATGTCGTTCAAGGAACCGTTCGGATTGTCTTCATACGTAAATACGATTTGTCCGTTCGCTTGCAGCTTCTCAAGCGTCTCTTCATCACAGTAATAGTTGCCTTCACCGTGTGCGATCGGAATATTGATTCGCTCATCTTGCTTATATTCGGAAGTGAACGCTGTATCTGGTCTAACGACGCGAAGCATCGAGCCATGACAGCGGAATTTCATGCCTGTATTGCGGCGAAGCACGCCTGGAAGCAGGCCTGCTTCCGTAAGAATTTGGAACCCATTGCAAATCCCAAGGACGTATACACCCTCTTCAGCAGCCTTCGCTACGGC
Source organism: Paenibacillus sp. 1001270B_150601_E10 (assembly GCF_015558675.1). Lineage (GTDB taxonomy): Bacteria > Bacillota > Bacilli > Paenibacillales > Paenibacillaceae > Paenibacillus_B. The sequence goes on from NZ_JADMOL010000007.1 coordinate 285,573, forward strand.
ATTCATAACCGGAGCAAAGCGCGCAATCGCGCCGCTGCGAAGATAATCACCATAGGAGAAGCCTCCAGGGACGATGATAAGATCATAGCCTGTCAGTTCTGGATTCGTATGCCACACACGTTCTACCGTTGCATCGGTCATCGTTTCTTCTACGGCATGGACGCAATCAAAGTCACAGTTCGAGCCTGGAAATACAAGTACCGCTACCTTCATGACTTAGTCCTCCAATTCGTAACGATAGTCTTCAACAACAGGATTGGAGAGAATTTGCTCGCACATCTTTTTAAGATCCGCCTCTGCCTGCTCACGGTCGGATGTTTCAAGCGTTAACTCCAAATACTTGCCAATGCGCACGTCCTCGACTGCCCCATATCCCATCGTATGAAGCGCACGTTGAACGGCCGCGCCCTGTGGATCAAGTACATTTGCCTTTGTTGTGACATAAACCTTTGCTTTGAACATCTGTTTAGTTCCTCCCCAGTGATTGAGATGAGTTGTTTGGTCTAACATAATCAACGCAAAAAGGCCCGTTAGACAGCTCATTTGGAAGCTCTATCTATCTCGGACCCCTAATCTTGTACTTCAAAAGAAAGGCAAGAAACGACGCATGCGCGCTGATGTTCATTCCTAAATCCTGTCATCCCTCAGGCATGCCGCTGCTTATCGCTTTCTCCCGTAGTCCAAAGATTTACGGTCTTCGGGTAGAGACTTCGGGCCATATTCCCCGAATTATACGAGAGCTATCATTATACGTCATATATGAACTTAGCTTTAGTGTAACAGCCTTCAAATCCCTATGTCAACCGCTAAACACGAACATTATATCTTTTCAAAAAATATATAGTTCGTTTTTGTGAAAATAGACCTATTCCGATCCCCCTTCATATTTTCCACCACATGGAAAACAGCAACAGCCGCTTCCTTCAACAGAAGCGGCTGTTCACACCTTAATGGGTTAATCGATTCAAAATATCTACATAGCGTTTCGTTGTCTCTTCAACGACATGATTGGGGAGTGGGTCCGGCTTGCTGTTCTTGTCCCAGTCCGATTGGGCAAGATACGTGCGAACAGGCTCCTTGTCCATGCTGTCAATCTCCACGTCCAGGGCATAATTCTCCTTCGCCCAGAAGCGAGAGCAGTCAGGTGTAAAGATCTCGTCAATGAGAATAAGCTCGCCATCAATCAAGCCGAACTCGAACTTGCAGTCCGCCAGAATAATCCCTCGTTCTTCGCAGTAGAGGCGTGCGAATTCATACAGCTCAAGGCTCTTCTCACGAAGCTTGAGCGCAAGCTCTTCACCAATCATCTCCTGCATCGTAGCAAAAGGGATGTCTTCATCATGGCCAACATCGTTCTTCGCTGCCGGTGTAAAGATCGGCTCAGGAAGACGCTCATTCTTGCGAAGGCCAGCAGGCAAAGCAATGCCGTTTACCGCTTGTGTCTTCTCATACTGGCGCCAGCCGCCGCCTGTAATGTAGCCGCGAACGACGCATTCAATATCAATGCGCTGTGCCTTCTTTGTGAGCATCGTGCGCTTTTTAAGGGGCTCAGCCTCTGCAAGCACCTCTCCAAGCTTGTCGACATCACAATGAATCATGTGATTCGGCAGAATGGAGCGTGTCTTTTCGAACCAGAACTTGCTGAGCTGGTTCAGCACATTCCCTTTCTCGGGTACTGCTGGATCCAACACGTAATCGAAGGCGGATATACGATCCGTCACCACGATCAAGTACTGTTCGCCAAGATCATAGAGCTCACGAACCTTGCCTTTGTACGTAAGTGGCACCTTTACGAATGCTTCTGCACTTGCGATCGCTTGCACCTCGGCTTGCCCTTTGCCGACAGCCTGTTCATTTGTTGTTGTCACGCTAAACAACCTCCCCATGTTCTCCCAAGCTACTAGACGGTGTTTCAAACTTTGTTTTAAAGGCAGCGTCTTCTGTCACGTTATAAAGAAAACATTAACCACTGATTGCCTCGCTGCCACATCAAGGACAAAAGAATCTATCGCTGTAAAAAAACGGCCCGAGCCAGCAGCAACTCTGCTTCTGCTTGGACCGTTTATTGGCTTCTTAGTCGATAAGACCGACTTGGCGGAAGATCGTATCCACGTTCTTCAGGTGCCAGGATGGATTGAACGCATCCTCAATCTCCTCTGGAGACAGAACACTCGTAATCGCCTCCGTCTCTTGAACAATGCTCTTGAAGCTGCGCTGCTCTTCCCAAGCCTGCATTGCACGCGGTTGAACCGTGTCGTAAGCCTGCTCGCGAGCCCAGCCTTTATCGATCAGCTTCGTCATAACGCGGCCGGAGAATGGTACGCCATACGTACGCTCCATGTTGCGTTTCATGTTCTCAGGGAAGACCGTCAGGTTCTTCACGATGTTCATAAAGCGGTTTAGCATGTAGTTAAGAAGCATCGTCGCGTCTGGTAGAATAACCCGCTCCACAGAGCTGTGCGAGATATCGCGCTCATGCCACAGCGTCACGTTCTCGTATGCGCTAAGCATGTGACCGCGGATGACGCGTGCAAGACCGGAAATGTTCTCGCTTCCGATTGGATTACGCTTATGCGGCATCGCGGAGGAACCCTTTTGACCCTTTGCAAATGCCTCCTCCACTTCACGGAATTCACTCTTTTGAAGCGCACGGACTTCGGTCGCAAACTTATCAAGGGAAGTCGCGATCAAGGCGAGAGTGGCCATATATTCTGCGTGGCGATCACGCTGCAGTGTTTGCGTCGAGATTGGAGCTGGTGAAGTGCCAAGCTTCTCGCACACGAATTTTTCAACAAATGGATCGATATTCGCATAGGTTCCTACAGCACCTGAGATCTTGCCGAACTCAACGCCTCTTGCCGCGTGGCGGAAGCGCTCCAGGTTGCGGTTCATCTCGGCATACCACAAGGCCATTTTCAGACCAAATGTCGTCGGCTCTGCATGAACACCATGTGTACGCCCCATCATAGGGGTATCTTTATATTCAAGAGCTTTATTTTTTAGAATCTCAATAAAGTTCAAAATGTCCTTCTCTAGAATCTCGTTCGCCTGCTTCAGCAAGTAGCCGAGCGCCGTATCGACAACGTCCGTGGACGTTAGGCCGTAATGCACCCATTTACGCTCAGGTCCCACTGTCTCGGACACCGCACGTGTGAAGGCAATGACGTCATGACGGGTTTCCGCTTCAATCTCCAGAATGCGGTCAATATCAAAGCTTGCATGCTGACGAAGCAAAGCAACGTCTTCCTTCGGGATCGTTCCAAGCTCAGCCCATGCCTCGCAAGCGCATAGCTCAACCTCAAGCCATGCCTTGAATTTGTTTTCTTCCGTCCAAATAGCCCGCATCTCCGGGCGCGAATAACGCTCGATCATGATTGTGTATTCCTCCAAATATGATTAGTCTCTACCCATTGAAGCGCAGCTTCCACATCATCAGCTAATAGATTGATATGTCCCATCTTGCGCTCGGGCAATGCCTTGGACTTTCCGTACCAGTGCAGCTTCGGTATCACGCTTAACTGCTCTGCCGACTCGTCCTTCTTCTCCATCCATTGTAACATGCCTTCATGGTGTTTACCGAGCAGATTCGCCATGACAACAGGTGTGCGAAGGGTCGTATCGCCAAGCGGAAGGTTGCAGATTGCACGCAGATGCTGCTCGAACTGGGATGTAGCACAAGCATCCATCGTATAGTGCCCCGAATTGTGCGGTCTTGGCGCAAGCTCGTTCACGATGATCTGATGATCCTCGGTGACGAACATCTCAACTGCGATCAGGCCAACAACCTGAAGCGAATCGGCGATGCGGCGTGCAAGCCGTTCTGCCTCCTCTTGTACTTCAGCAGGCACTCGAGCAGGGACGATCGAGAGATGGAGAATATGATTGACGTGCTCATTCTCCGCGGCCGGAAAGGTCGCAATCTCACCGCTGGCATTACGCGCTGCAATCACGGACATTTCCATCACAAACGGAATGAACGCCTCCAATACGAGCTCCGTCCCCGCCCAGGCGAGATCCTCATAGGCTGCCTTCGCTTCCTCGACCTGCTTGATCATGCGCTGACCCTTGCCATCGTAGCCGCCAGTGGCCGTCTTCAACACGCCGCGGCCACCAAACTGAGCCAACGCTTCTTCCAATCGTTCAACCGAATCAATAGCGGCATATGGCGCGACGGGGACACCCGCTTGCGTCAAAGCTTCCTTCTCTCTCAGCCGATGCTGTGTCAGCTTAAGCAAATGGCTGCCCTGCGGGAGATAAGCTTCCCGCTCCAGCTTCTCAACCGTCTCCAGCGCGACATTTTCGAATTCATACGTAATTACGTCTGCAAGCTCGCCAAGCTTCGCTGCTGCAGCCAGATCGCTATAATCCGCCTGAATAAGCTTGGCTGCTTCGCTGCAAGGCGCATCGACAGCAGGATCAAGCGTGACCATGCGATAGCCCATCCGCAGGCCATCCAGTGCAAGCATGCGTCCAAGCTGTCCTCCTCCAAGAATGCCGATCGTGCTTCCTGGCAGCAAAGGAGCAGGCCCTTGATGCTGGACGGAAGCCGTCTTCTCTGTCGTGATATTTAGCTCGGATGCACGATATTGTTGCTCTGCTTGCTTGGTATCATGTTGTGCAGCAGAATGCCTTTTATCCAAAGATGATGTGTGAGTACCCTCTTCAACCATTGTGGAAACCATACTCTGCTTCGTCTTCGTTGTCATGATAACAGCTCTCCTGTATCCGCAACCTGTTGCCTTGTCCGTTCGCGACGCTCAGCAAGCCGCGCTCTTAAGGCTTCGTCTGTCATGCCGAGCATTTGCGCAGCGAGCAAGCCTGCGTTGGATGCACCCGCTTGCCCAATGGCTACTGTCGCTACAGGCACACCTGCTGGCATTTGCACGATGGACAATAAAGAATCGAGTCCGTTCAAGGTGGAGGACTTTACCGGAACCCCGATGACAGGAAGAACCGTCTTCGCCGCAACCATTCCCGGCAGATGCGCCGCACCTCCAGCACCCGCAATAATAACGCGTATGCCGCGATCGATTGCGCTCTCCGCATAGCGGAACATTTCATCAGGTGTGCGATGCGCAGAAACGACCTTCGCTTCAAAAGGTACCTCAAGCTCCTCCAATATATCGCATGCCTTCTTCATTGTTTCCCAATCCGATGTGCTCCCCATAATGACGCCAACAACCGGCAATCCTTGACTTGCTTGTGATTCGTTCACCATTGGTACTCTTCACCCTCCATGATTTCTAATCCAAGCCTCATTTTAGTGGTTAGTGGTATTTATAATGACGCATAGCCAAGCACTCTCTTGTCATTTGACTTGCCTGGTCTGCTGATTGGACCCCTCTACTTTCAGCGCGATTTCGTTCTCATTCTGCTTCGCTTCTCAAATAAAAAAGCCAAAGAGAACGACTCCCTTGGCCCGCAACTTGTGAAAATGACGCCAAAAAGGATCGAGAGCCTGATCCATAGCTCTCATCCTTATCCCTTAAGCACCACTTTCGTAGTCCAAAGATTTACGGTCTTCGGGTAGAAACTTCCGTCCATATTCACAGAATTATACGAAAATGAATAACATTCGATTATCTTTTGGTTCATACTCAGTTTATCAAGCCTCCGATTCACCTGTCAACCAAATACACGAACGATGTTTATTATAAAGTTTAGAATGTTCGTATATTAGACTTTTTTTCACTATACAGATCACGACAGCCTGATCTCCTTCTCTTCAATACCCATCGATTGATCTACCGGAACAGATAAAAAGCCAGCCCAGCATCCTTCAATCAGAGGAATACCAGACTGGCTTTAGTAAGATGAAATTATGATTTCATGACGAGCACAGGGATTCTAGAATTTTGCACCACATGATGGCTGACACTGCCTAGAACAAATTCCTTCAGGCCGCTCAATCCACGGCTGCCGATGATAATCAGGTCGTTATGATGCTTTTCTGCATAATTTAGAATGGCTTGGCCTGCAGGGCCTTGAATCAAATCCACGGTTGCACGGTCACCGAGGAAGCTGACCGTTTCTTTTGCCTGCGCCGATAGCTGTTCCGCATATTCGTAAATCTCCTCATTGACTTGCGGAGATGCTGTCGCAAACACGTCGCCGATAAAATACTGTGGCAGCTGGAAGATATGCACCACATTCACATGCACTTCCTTATCTTTTTCAGCCAAGTCTATAGCGTGCTGCAAAGCACTCTTCGAAGGCTCCGAACCATCATATGCCACTAATACACGTTTGAATTCCATAACATCATCCCCACTTTCCATCAGCTTCATTTCATGTGTTTAATCCTTTAAATCGTGTAAGGAGTATTACCCGAATCGAACAATGATGAAACCGAATATGACAATATTTACAACAAGGATAAATGGGATCCCTGCCGTAAACGTCGTATGCTGGGTTTTATGATGCTTATGATACATGCCAATAAGAACACCGAGCGCCCCTCCGAGCCAGGCCGTTCCAAACAGACGCTTCTCCGGTATGCGCCGCTTGCGCTTTACGGCTAGGTCCTTATCCACCGACATGAGGATGTACCCGATGATATTCAGCACACATGCATAAATAAAAACCACTAGAGTCAGTGTATGCACTCACACCCCTCCTTTAGATTTTATTATACATGCTGTCTATACGATGTTGAACGTGTTCTGTCACCTTGAACCTAAGGAGATACTGCATCACATGAATTTTCTTAGAACGTTCATTTTTTTCGCTGGCTGTTTATTTGCTACCTATGCAGCAGACTGTCCTTCCTGAACCCTATCTGCGCTTACTACGATAGGTGTGTTAAGCGCTTGATCCAATTCCTGCTTCGAGATCCAGCCAAGCTGATGCATACGATACAGCACAACTTGCTGGCGTTTCTTTGCTTTCTCTGGGTACTTGATTGGTGAATATCGCTCAGGAGCTTTTAACAGTCCCATCAGCATTGCTGATTCAGCAAGATTGACTGTCGGAAGCGAGCCATGCTGTGCCGTTGTTTTATGAAAATAAAATTGGGCCGCTGCCTCAACCCCGTACTTGCCATGGCCAAAATACACACGGTTCAAATACATATTCAAAATATCCTGCTTGCTGTAATGCCACTCCATATTCGCTGCAATCGCAATCTCCTTTAGCTTTCTTGTGAACAGCTTCTCCTGAGTTAAAAATAAATTGCGGGCAAGCTGCATCGTCAAGGTGCTTCCTCCTTGAGCCTTATGCCCCTCTCTAAGGTCCACCCATACGGAACGGGCCAGTCCAACGGGGTCAAATCCGGGATGCAAATAAAATCGATGGTCTTCTACAGCAAGTAAGCTGTCACTGACATAAGGAGGCATTTCTTCAACACGAATGACTGGAAAGCCATCCGGAGTTACCCCACTGTGTTGCACACTTGTATATAAGGCATTCAGCTTTGATTGATCGATCCATATACTGCCCGCAGCTGTAAGTCCTGCGTATCCCATAATCGGTATCAGGATAAAAATGCACAAGAGGCAGATGATTGCTTGCTTCCAGGATATTTTTCGAAACGAGTGTGAGCCGGATTGATGCTGCTCCTGTTCCTGTTGATCTTTGTTTTCTTTTACTGAACGATAGGCTTTGGTCGCATTCGTACGAAGCGGCACTAATACCGCGGCCGATACCGCCGGATGCTTGATGTGGCGAGAAGATGTATCCATCATTCTACCTCCTTTCCTTACTTCCACTTTACCTGAAGGGATGAAATGGACCTATCGATTTAACGAACAATTACCTTACATTGTTGCAACCTTCGGTAATGATGAACCAGCAATGCTTACTTTTAATTTACCCTATATATACGTAAGTAAAGCCAAATGCGGTCCCTAAACACGGCTCCACTCATTTTCCATAATGTTCAGACATTGCAGCATTCTTGTGCTTATAAAAAAGAAGCTTGAACCACCTGTGCGGTCCAAGCTTCCTATTGAGTATTGTTATGTTTAAAGAAGGTTGTTTGAAAATATAATCAACTTAGCTGCGATTAGCCTTCCAACCCTTTTTTCACCCAGCCAGCAACTTCCACTGTGCGTTTGGCTTGGTGCTTAACGCCGCCTTGTACATCTTCAACCAGTTTACCGTCTTGGCCAATTGTAACACTAGTGCCGTAAGGGTTGCCGCCAGAAGCAAAGGTAACAGGATCAGTGTATCCAGGAGCTGCGATAATAGCACCCCAGTGATGCATCATCGTGTACAAACTCAAGATCGTTGCTTCTTGGCCGCCGTGTGGATTGCTTGCACTGGACATTGCGCTTACGACCTTATTCATCAATTTGCCTTGGAACCAAAGGCCGCCAGTTGTATCCAAGAACTGCTTCATTTGAGAAGGCATTACGCCGAAACGGGATGGTACGCTGAAGATAATGGCGTCTGCCCATTCCAAATCGCTAAGCTGTACAACAGGCACATCTTGTGTAGCATCGACATGTGCTTTCCATGCTGGGTTGCTCTCGATTGCTGCTTGTGGCGCAAGCTCTTGGACTTTAAGGAGCTTGACTTCAGCACCAGCTGCTTCTGCTCCTTCTTTCGCCCATTGAGCCAATTGATAGTTTGTTCCTGTGGAGCTGTAGTAGATAATTGCCAATTTAACGTTTGCCATTTTAAAATCTCTCCTTTGATTTTACCTAAGTTATAGTTGAAATGTGTGGTATGAAAAATGATAAGATAACTCAGTTAACGTGTTCACCTGTCACTGCTTTTTCTGCTGCTTGTTCATTCAAGGAATCGCAGTTAACAACTGTTGCTAATCATCCTGTCCGATAGAATACGGACTATAGGATGCGCCTTTTGCAGCTGCGATATCCACTATACATGTATGTTCATTACCTATCGCCTCCTAATTACTATGCAAAGCAATAATCATACTAGCATTTTCTTTAATTAGAGATATTATAGCTTTGAAGTAATGGAATCACATATCATTCTTACCCAATTGCGTTCCCTCGTGAAACAGACTTCAATCAACAAATAAAAGTGATATAATCCTTGTACCTTGTAGCTTTTACCTGAAGTCATTGTAACGCCAATTTATCTTGATGTCAAGATATTGGTTTTCGAGTTTTTATTCCGCTGTCCAGCATTCTCCTTCTCTTACTTTTCAAAAACAGACGACTTACTGATTAATCCCCCCCCTGAATCGGGTACATACTATTGTACAGGTACAATTAAGGAGGATTCTTTATTTTGACACAAGCATGGAAATACGGAGCTTTGTCTCTATTTCTTTCCGCTGTATTAATCAGTGGTTGCAATTCAGATGCTAACGATTCAGGAACAGCTTCCTCTGGAGCTGAAGCATCGAATAATCCGGATACGTCACAAACAGAACAGGTTGCCGATCAAGGAAATGAAACCAAACAAACAGAAGGCACAGATGCCTCTAAGAAAGTGCCATCAACGCCTCAAGGAAATAATGGTGCTTCTGAGCAAAATTCCAACGAGGTTGAGCGAGTCGTATTCGATGGCTCTATAGGAAAGGGTTATCATAAGAAGGTTGAATTAATGAAGGATGGCAGCGAGCATGTCGTCATCACCAATCTAGAAGGAAATGTCCAAGTAGACAAACGTGAATACGAAGGACTCATTACAGCAGTCAATGGTCAAACACTTACCGTACAGCTAAAACGAGGTCTTGAGAAGCAAATCACGATACCTGCAGGGGCGAAGCTTGAAGACGACACGGGCAAAGGCTATCAAGTTGGACTTGAGATCGAATGGTCTCAGGACGCTGATGGAATTATTCTCGAAGTCGAGCTCGATGATTAATCTGATGTAAAAAATAGCGAGGAGCAACTAGTACCTTTTAGTTGCTCCTCGCTATTTTGTAACAGGTTAAACCTAGCCCGCGAATCAAAGAAGTTCGCTTATTCAAGCCTAATTTGTAATTAAGAATAATGCCATTTTTGGAGGATCCCTTATTTCAATAATATAATGAGTGAAGAACTTAAAAGAAGAGTGTAAATTCTGTAATCCCAAACAAGCTGCGTGGCACAAATGTAGAAATATCTTCGCTGAAAAAATTAGAATCATAGTCAGGATCATCGTCTTTAGATGCAATCCAGATGTTTCACACGGTCTTCTGCAAAGGCTGCATAAAGAATAGCCCACTGACTTGTGTCAGTGGGCTATTCTTGCTTGGCAACGTCCTACTCTCCCAGGACCCTGCGGTCCAAGTACCATCGGCGCTGAAAGGCTTAACAGTCGTGTTCGGGATGGGTACGCGTGGAACCCTTTCGCCATCGTCACCAAACGTGATTTTTCGATGCTATGCATCTCGAAATCTCTTCAGAAAATATCAGACTTTAAACTGCGCCGCATCTACTACTTTGGCTTATGCTTCAGCAAAAGATCATTCCTTTAAAGGACGTACAGCTCAAAATCTTCATTCAGGCTAGCACCGCCAAGTGCTATGTGCTTCCCTTCTAGATGCACTTGTCATCCAGTCAGGTCTTGCACCCTGAAAACTGATCGTGAAGGAAGTAAAGTCATCTTTTCTTTTAGGATAAGCCCTCGACCGATTAGTATTGGTCAGCTCCACACAT
>NZ_JADMOL010000008.1:0-95917 GCF_015558675.1 Paenibacillus sp. 1001270B_150601_E10
ATTCATCGGAATAACCAGAGGTTTTTCCAATGTCTATTCTATGGGGTGCACTTCATATTGAAAACGAGGGTTAAAATACTCAATACTAGTCGCGATGCCCTTTCTTGCGGAATAGAGAAAGACCACCAAAACCGCTTATAACGGCAATATAGAATCCAAGATCGTACCACCAGCCTGTATTATGGACTTCATATACACGAATGCTGTCATTGAACAAACCGATAATAAGTGAAATTGGTGCAACCCAACCATGCCAGATCCCCCAGAAGAAGCCCGCTGGATCTTCTGTGCTGTATGTCCCATCTCCGGGAACACATCCTGTCAACGTAAGCATCGCTGCAATGAGCAGCGTGATGGCCAGAACGTACTTCTTTCTCATAGACAGTACACCCTTTCGTTCATGAAATAGATATAATCCTTATTAACCATATTACTGGTACATATACCACTTTAATCCTAATATTAATAATGCACCATATCCCTTATCATAAGAGGGTGGTATTCGTTCTATATATTCAAAGAAAAAAACTCAGGCTACATTATCCTGAGTATTCATAGTTGATATGTAGATCTACGGTCTCCTGGTGAAGTTTGCCCTTGCTGTCAGTCCAGCTAATTTTTATTTGGGTGTTCTCAACATTGCTGCGTTCGGGGCGCTGATTATATTCTGAAATGCTGCTTTCAATACTCCCGCTGTCGCTTGTCACTGTTAAGATTGAGACCGGTCCATTTGTACTTGTTTTAACGGATTGAAAAACTTCCTCTTGATCCTCAATGATGACTACATTTATATAGTTCGACTGATCGATCTTTCGAGGCTCATCCTTGTAGCGTAATCGGGCGGATCCCCTTTGTACTTTTGTATCTGTGATCATTACTTTATAGCCTTCTACATCCCACTTCTGTCCTGTACCTGATAATTCATATAGAGCGAACTTGTGGGACTGATTCACAGGCTTACTATGAATATTGTCGCTATTGATAAGGAGCAGCAGCAAAACTATACTCAAACAAAGCAGTATTCCTGAACCAATTACATCATATCGCTTACTCATATCCATCATCCACATTAAACGATCTGCAAATGGTCATTCCGACACCTCGAATATGGAATCAATAATCAGCGGAAGATTGTCACGAACAGAAACTGCTCCAAATACAGACCTTGCATGCAGGCCTTTCTCCCCAAATACATCAATCATGAGATCAGAAAAGCCATTCAACACCTTATGATGCTCCTCAAAGGATGACTCTGCATTCACAAAGCCCTGTGCCTTCACGACTCTCTTCACTCGATCAAGTGAACCAAGCGTTTCTTTTAGTACGGCAAGGATTTCTATCCCCGTCTCTCTAGCGAATGCATATCCTTCTTCTGTCGAAAAGGAACTGCCTAGCTTTCCCTTAGGGTTTCCTGACGGACCTTTTCCTGATACGAAGAGGAGACCATTTACTATGACGGTGTTTGCGTATTTAGCAGCAGGGCCACTTGCCGAAGGAAGCTGTATGCCCAATTGTTCCACACGTTGCTCAACCGATAAGGACATCTCAACACCTGCTTTCTTTATTTGGTTTATGGGCTGAACTCACTTGCAATGTTGTGAACATCAATCATGCGTTAGGTCAACGGATTAATCTGAAATCTTTTTACCGTGACAGGGTCAAGCAGGGCAATATCCTGTTGATTTCGATTCTCAAACTCTTCCATAATCCTTAACGCAATTCGACCAATCAGGATACTATCTGCTGACGCGTCGTGCCTTTTTAGATTCTGATCATTAATGGCATAGTGCTTAATCAGGTAATCCGTGTTGATGATATGGGTATCTTCTGGATGCAGATAAGAAAATAGAGCTTTCGTATCTAAACAATCATTCCCAAGCATGCTTAAGTGGTTGCTGGCACACTCCTTTGCTAACAAAGGAAGGTCAAATTCATAACCTGCATGTGTAATCAAAATACAATCCTTCGTAAACGCAGCAAAATCTTCATATGCCTCTTTAAATCGAGGGGCGTGTTCTAATGCCGCGTTATATATTCCTGTAAAACGCTCCACTGCTTTAGGAATAGGCTTCGGGGGTTTCACAAGACAATTAAAGGTATGCTCAGTTTGAATCTCCCCATTCTCAATCCTTACAGCTCCAATCTGCGTAATATGCTCCGTTGCTGCATCTATTCCCGTAGCTTCCAAGTCAAATACACAGTATCTTCGATGTTTAAAGTCAGGGACTGAAATGCCTGAGACGGTATATTCAAGATCAGAGATAACCTTTATTTGCATTCTGTTCATGCTCCTTCAACCTTATGTTCATTTATACGCGCACAGGATTATGCTCTTGTTCTCTCAGAAGTGTTCCTTTATCTCATCCTGCGGATCCCACCTTGACCATGCTGCCTCTAACAGATTCCCATCAAGGTCTCTGAAGTAGAAGTATTTCGCTTCGCCATCTCCTAGCGTATGCAGCTCATCAACTTGAATGCCTTTGTCTTTAAGCTGCTTATAAGTATATTCAATATCCGGGCAGTTCATGGCCATAATTGGAAATGGTGTGCCATTTCTCAAAATACTTAACGATTGTTGATCCGTAGTTTCAATGAGCAAATAAAGCGATCGAATGCTGATGCGGGTGGTGCAGCACGGCAAGATAAGATCCCCTGTCCTCAAATTTATTCATGAGCTTGAAAGATAAGTTCTCGGTGTACCAAGAGATGGAGGCCTCAATATTGGTTGTGGGGACATATACATACCCAATTTGCGAAAATGTAAATGGACGCTTCATTTGGAAACACTCCTACCTATGATATAAATGAATGTTATAGAAGATACTCGATCATAAGGATAAGCTATAGGTCATTCTCATCATTCATAGCAATCCAAGCTTAACCTCTACGATCACGTTAATTCATTTACGACGCCACCTCGTTCTCCTATCAGCTCAAAAAGTCGTCGCATGGTTTAACCGTTTTTTCTTATATCAACTATTTTACAAGGCGTACATATTCCTGTAAATTCCATTTTTTTAATGACGTGATGTGTTAAACCTGAATATCACAGCCATCAAAGCATTTACCCGTTTCTATTAGTTGAACGGCATAGTCAATAACATCCCTTTGATGCTCAGAGAGCATGTCTTCATCTCCATTCCAATTATTGAGCCACCAGAAGTAAGAAGAAATGTTCCTGTAATCCATAAACATGGGGATCTGCTTTATCCAAAAAGGTTCAAGACTATGAGCTGTAGAATAACCGGTCATGAACGAATCTAGAAAAACTCTTGAAAACTCATTTTTAGATTGCCGATTGTGCTTCGGGCACCCTACCCATGAAGCATGAACCGCTGCAATGGCAATATCCAAGGCAAACCAAGCATATAAGCAATCATCGAAATCAAAGATCGACAGCTCGCCGTTGTGTATAAAGAAATTATAGGGATGAAGATCATAATGAACGAAGCCATAGGATCCGCGGTCCTTGGGCAATGTTGAGATCACCTTCTCTAAGGACCTCATTCTCTCAACAAGCAGAACATACTTCCCTTGATGCAAGAAAGGATTGTTAATCTGAAGCCTATGCCATTCATCCCGCTTACCTTTTTTCGGTACGAACGTGGTTGATGCATGATGCATCTTCCCCATCGTCTCGCCCCATTTATTGAATAGGTTGGGACCCCATAGTGATGGATCATGAGGATCAGGGCATTTGCCCCTTACCATTTCAAAAGCGGTGATCGTAGTAAAAGAATTCGAATCTTTATTTTGAATAAATAGCGAGTAACGGTCATCATGACCTTTGATTGGTAAGGATACATCTAATCCATGAGTATATAAGTAGAAAATCCACTCAAGTTCCGCATCTACAGCCGCTAAATGACGTTCTGAGACTCTTAGAATAATGGGCTTCCCATCCTGCAAACACCGATATACATCATTTGTCGAGCGGCTAATCAGCTTCAATGAAAGCGGGTCAAAACGAAAAAATGCTGCTGCCTTGTTAGACCATATTGCTTTGGACATGTAGACCTCCAGGTTAACGATTTGACGCGGCCGGTACATGTATACTCTAGATGATATATATTAAAAAGAATAGACTTATGTTTTCCACTCTGCTAAGCTAATCATTGAAGGATGAAACATTTTTATTTCTCGTGTTATCCCTATAATTAAATCCATTGTGAATATATAAAAAAGCCCTATTTGGGCTTTTTTTATTGGGTGTGCGAGGATGATTTGGCCTTTTCCTTCGATTCGTGATGGCGATAGGATCACATCCTTAATGCATATTTCAGAAGGTGCGCTAATAAAGAGCTAGACTAGCCATACTTCAAGAACAACTCGTTGTAATACATAACTGGAGGCTAAGACATGACTAAGATTGCCAAAACACCACAACCCCCTTATTATGCCGTCATTTTTACGTCTGAACGAACGGATGGAGACAACGGTTATGCGAAAATGGCTGACGAAATGCTGAAGCTAGCATCTGTCCAGTCTGGATTCCTAGGTGCAGAGAGTGCAAGAGAAGCGGTAGGTATTACGGTATCCTATTGGGAGTCTCTTGAGGCTATTCGGCAGTGGAAACAAAATGAACGACATTTGGTCGCTCAAAGACAAGGGATGTCTGATTGGTATCTGAGCTATAAAACAAGAATTTGTAAAGTCGAACGGGATTATGAATTCGAGAAGAACGAAATATGACCAGTATAGCTTAATATGATCAAGAAGACTGTAGCCCATCCGCTATGGAAGCAGAGATGATCATCCCTTTCAATGCAACGGTGATGGGCTCATTTTGATATTAATCAAACAGCTCAATAGAAGAAAACTTCTGAATCGGTCCATCCCAATCCTCTTCTCTAATTTCATCATAATGACCGTTCGTGTATCGTGAAATGGTTTTTCTCCAAAATGTCTGTGCAGGTATATTCGTTTCAATCTGCCCTACCTTCCAAATACCCGGAAAGTGCTGAAATAACTGATGAGCTGCGCCTTGGCCAACCTTTGTCTTTCTATATTTCCTCATGACAAAAAACTCAGCCATCGAATAGATCGGGTTATCGTTATCCAATCTTCCGATTTCGCGTATCAGCGCAAACCCTGCAAGCTGCTCGCCAACCTTGATGAAGAATGGATGTCGGGAATCCTCCGTCCAGTAATGATCCAAATACTTATATTCGTATAATCCAGCTGCATTAATATCCAGCTCAGGTTCAAATTCACTAAAATCATAGTGATAGAACTGGAGAAGATTGCGTAGAATAGACTTCTCTTTGTACACCACTCTTTGAATTGTGATCATGTTATTCACCTTTCTGCATGTAGCCATATTTTCGCATGTGATTGTGATCTACACTTCAGCTACCATTGTTACAGAAGTGCCCACTGTCTCTACTTCTTTGAATCCATACCTTATGTACAGCTTGACTGCTGCTGTATTAAGGGGATCTACACTGAGCGATACTCTATTAATCTTTCTGACTCTAAGCTCATTGAATAATTGCTGTAACAAAGCGCTCCCGATGCCCATTCCGCGATAAGATGGCAAGATAGCCATCCCTATTTCTGGGACTTCATCTGAAACATACCCAAAGCCCTTGTTGGTACCCGTAAATGTACGTATCGTTATGGAACCAATTGGTTGTCCCTCTGCATTCACAGCAATAAAGCCGAGATCTCCTTTTCTCCCCCAATCCGCCGCGTATTTCGCGATATCCGGCTCCTGAAGGATGATGCGATCAAAAGGCTTCTCCCCTTCTTTTACATATAACGACTGATAAAGCATTTCCCACAGAAACGGAATATCACCATCGGTAATGGGTCTAATCTTATATGGAGACAAATCTCCTCACCTCACATCGTATTGCTTTCGTGCTCCTTCTTCTACTAAAACACATGCGCAATATATCTGTCTTTGGACCATTCACTTCTTTTCGTTTTTTCCAAATTAGAATAAGGGTTTCCCTTGGTGAAAGACCATATGTTCAGCTTGTTATGCAAACTGTAAGCGTGCAAATACTCGAGCACCGAGCGCAACGGTTCTTCTTTGACCTTTAGCGTTCACGATGCTGCAAGCTGCGTAAAGATCTGGCAGCGTATACTGCTTTACAACAGCCAACGCTTTGTCCAAATAGCCTTTATATGTAGCCGTACTTCCTCCAATGACAAGCACATCTGGATTATATAAATGAATAAGATTCGTTATCGCAAGTCCACAGTAGTAGCCTGCTTGCTCTACAATGGATCGTGCAGATTCATCATCCTTTTCAAGCTGCTCCAGAAACTCCTCTACGTGGACACCCGCTTGCTGAAGAATAGCCATGCCGCTCGCTAATTGATCGATCTTTTTTGCTTCTCCGTTTACAGATACTAATGTATATCCGAGCTCACCCGACCACCCTGAGACACCTTGCAGCAGTTTACCTTCAGATACGACACCAACGGCTAAGCCTGTTCCTGCCATCAGTACTGCAACCGTATGATGATCAGGATAGTGAATGGATTCTGCCAGTGTAGCAGCCTTCACATCATTAAGGAATACAACAGGATAACGGCCCTCAGAAAAGTACTCTGTCGTAACGCCATTCAGTACAGACATATCGCTAAACTGGACGCGATCATTGCCTTTGACTAACCCGACAAGACCGATACCAACACCTGCCGGAACTGCATCCAAATGCTCAATGAATCTATCTATTTCCTGCTTTAAGTACGCAAGCGAGCAATCTTTTCCTGTTGGAACCATGTGCTCTTTCATGCTGCCATCAATCTCAGCAAACATGTACATCTTTGTTCCACCGATATCAATACCTACATAATGACTCATTCACTGAATCCTCCTATTTGAAATATTAGGGTTTGTGTATGTAGCTTATTCAATATCCATCCAATACCGCTGAATTTCCACCCCATCTACGATTGCTTCTGAACTCAAGACTCCACCATTATTCATAATTGTTCTTGCCGAACCAACGTTGTCCTTATCACAGGTGACAAGTGCCTTTGTTATTCCAAGCGCCTTCGCCTCGATTAATGCTAATCGAAGCAGCTCTGTTGAATAGCCTTTCTTCCGCTCAGTCGGTCTAATCCCATAACCGATGTGCCCGCCAATGCTCAAGAGCGCTTCGTTTAAACGATGTCTGATATTGACCGCACCTAACAGCTTCTGATTGGAACTTCGAAGCCAATAGGTTGAGCTGTTCACCTTGCCTTCTTCAAGATTCTGATCATGCTTCAAACGATGTAGTTCATCAAGCATCATTTGAAAATTAGAACTGTCGAATCTCAGAACCCATGGGATAAGCTTCTCGCCTGAACTTCTCCATTCTGACGTCATTTCTAGATAGTCCGCTTTATACAAATTTGACGGTTCAACAAGTGACAACGTTTCAGTCATGATTTATTCCTTTCCGCAACGATATTACATATCATTATTCGTTCCTTTTAATGAAATCAGGACCAACATGATTTGTTAACCAGACTCCATTTTGTGATAAATAGAATGGATAGCCGCGCTTATGCATCTCACCGCTTGAAATGGTGAGAATAACCGGTACTCCGTATCGCGATCCTACTGAACGTGCTATAGCTATATCCTCCGTTAAATGAACATGATGCCTCTGCATAGGCTTTAGTCCCTCCTGCTCAATGCTTTGTAAAAATCGAACAGCTGTCCCATGATATAAAAATGGCGGAGGAGTGGTTTCCGTTAAGTCTAGATCTACTTGGATACTATGCCCTTGGTTCGCTCTTATCTTCTTGCCATCTTGAGACATAGCAAACCGTTGTTTTTCATTCGTTGCTACAACTTCTTTGATCTTTTCGTAAGTGATCTGATAAGAAGCATCACTATTTTGAATGAGAAGATCAATATCAGCCCAACCCTTCGGATCAAGCTGAAGATTGGCTGCACTTGGATTATGTCTTAGAATATAACTCAGATACTTGCTTATCTTTCCCAGCTCTACTTTATTGTTTTTCAAATCATTCACCTCTCTTATTCCCGAACTTCAATTTTCTACATCAAAGGACGCCTAACGCCTTTAAGCTCTTGAATGATCTCATCAGTGGTATATACCGCTGCACCTATATTTCTTATTTCTTCAAGTCCTTTGGGATACACGCCTGACATGGCATCCTGGACCATAGCAATCTTAAAATCTCGTTCGCTCGCTTCATACATGCTGGTTCTTGGACAGTTAGGGAAATTGCAGCCGATGAAAATTAATGTATCCAAGTCATGCTCTTGTAGAAATTCTTCTAATGGCGTCTGATAAAAAGCTCCCCATCTAGGCTTATACATAATCCACTCCTGATGGCCAATGGATTCAATATTCCCTTCGAGCAAGCTATGGTGATTGAAGCGAATGGTCTTTAGCGGCTTAATATCTTCTACAAGATCAGCACCAAAGCTATCGGGCCTTACGATTGCTGTTCCCGCTTCGATAAGTGCTCTACGGCAAATATCTGCATTGGAGCCATCATCTTTATAAAGCCTTATGACATGAATGATTGGTATCCCCATCGTTCTGCATAGGTATAACAATTTCTTCATTTGAGGTAGCACTTCATATGTTCCTTTTATCTCCGCAACCGCACCTGGCAAGCTGAAATCATTTTGAGTATCAATCGTAATTACCGCACAACGTGTAAAATCAGGATGCACATACTGCCCCATTCTCTAACTCCCCCCTGATTTTCGAATTGATCCAGCCACTCTTGTCCTGTGTTCCACGGTGTACGGGATATTGATCTTGCAGAGTTTCTATTATCTTGTGTTATAACTCTAAAGAATAGGTCATAGCCATAAACTCTAGTTCCTGATCATCTACTTTACTTATGAAGCAAGGCCCCTTTTTGAACCCTGTTCGAACAGGGTCTAGCCCGAGGCCGATATCCAAACATTCGTTATCATCATATAAGCCATTTGCATATCCACCAGGAACACGAGCCGCATGCCCAGCACATATGTACCCTGCAAGATTGCTCTCCTGATCTAACGCATAGAAATACATGCCTGACATCATTTCATCGGTACATTCGCTTCCAGCATCCATGTTGTAAAGAGAATAAGGTTCCGGATACTTCCACTTACAGATTGCTGAAGCCACTTCTGTAGTCATCGGATAAAATACATAGGTGCTCATCTCTTTATTCCTTTCATCAATCATGTACATTTCTAAGTTCATCCATTTCATTTTATGTTACATCGCTGCCATCACAAATTCTTGTTACGATTTGATTATGATCGATTTTTTCAAATGAGAAGGTTCAGCATTAACTCATCCTATCTGAACCCTGTCATACAGGCTAAAATTGTGATGCATCGAATGTCTCGCCGGTGACCTTGCAATGATCGAGAATTAGCCAATAATTCTGCTCATCATAACCCGTTATCTTCCCCTCAACCTTATAACCAAGATACATATGAGCAGGATCCGTATGTCGTTTAAGTTCAGAATAGTCCGTTATGGCATATGCATCTCGACCTAATCGAATGATTGCGCCTTGAGGATAAAACATTTCGATTCTTCCGATTACCGTATCCGAAATGTTCATTTGTTGCTTTGTTCTCTTCCAGGAAGGTGCATACGGTTCAACGGCTTTTTCCCATACTTGAAGAAACTCCTCTTTGGGTATCTCTTCATCTCCTTCAAAAAGCTCTACTTCCGTCTCAATCAAATGAAAGTCTGGCGCGATTGATACCTTGCACTCTCCTTCTTCTAACGTAACTTGTCGATAAGCAACCATTCGCTCATCCACTTCAAAATAATAAACTTCGTTTTCTTCAATGCCTTTTGCTTTAATGTATTTCAAGTCTATCCCTCCTGTAAACAAAGCAAATACTAATCATTCTCTTCCTCTAAGCACATTCTGATAAATGCAAATAAGTGTTCCGCCTCTACAGCACGCTTTCCCCAATCATGCCAAAAATAAAGGACTTGTCCATATCGCCCATCCTCTTCCGGATCAGTATCGAGACAAAGATAATCTCCGCCTCCATTGTGAGCGATAGGAATCCAGCTCGGGCTCCATAGGACAGGCTTCACTTTCTGATCAGCCTCAAGCTCTAATTCGTCAGGATCAAACTCTTCCTGCAAAAATGCCCAATTCTCGATAATTTCCGAGATAGGGGAAAGAGTAAGATTCCGTACAAATGCGTTTATTCCAAGATCATCCTTTTGACCATTATGTATCTGGTAGAATGCCTTCATTTCTTTTGGCAGCTTAACATTTAATGTTATTTCCAATTCCAAAAACTCATCTTCAGCTGCCCCTTCTTGCAGCATAAGCCCTTGTTCAAATTGACTATCCTTCGCGGATCCCTTATCTATTAGGCTTTGCCATAACGCTTTAGCTTCAATGATCATGCGGTTCAACCTCTTTTCTATCACTTCGTTCTTCTTAATGCTTATAGACTAGCATAAACCGTTGAACTTGGACAAATATGACAGAAGCCTTCTAGTCTCTCTGGACATTATAGCGAATGAATCTCTAAGGATAAATGATTGATGCTGCACAATAAACAAGCAGCAAGGCCATAATGATATTGAACGGTTTTCTGTGCTTTGATATAAAGGATTGAAAAAGGGAGCCAAATAAACTCCAGCTAAAGGTGCTCAGGAAACCAACAAAGCCTAAAATCAAGGCGAACACGAAAAAGCTAAAATAAGTGGTGTAATAAGGAAGGATATACGTGGCTACTACTGCAATACTGTACAAAATGCCTTTGGGATTAATGAACTGCATCAAGGCTCCGATCCAAAAAAGGTTCTTGTGTGTTGGTTCCTGGTCACGGTTATGACTATTGCTAGTCAATATTTTGTATGCTTAATAGAGCATATAGGCAGCGCTAAATATCATTAGCGGTGTCTCAATAACTGGCAGAAGATTGGTGAGCAGCAGATTAAATATGGTACATAACAACGTTATAACGAAAAATCCTCCGCCTACCCCAGCACAAAAAATTAAAGAACGTTTCAAACCAATTTGATTAGCAAACGCCATTGCGATGATATTGTTCGGACCAGGAGTAAAGCTGCTGACGACGACAAACAATAGGAATGATATAATCGGCATTTTAGAACCTCCTTCTAGAGTATGTTATAATGTTCAAAACGTACACAATAGTGAATTTTCTATATATTGTACATAACGTTCGTTATAACGTAAATACCGTGAGGTGAACGGAATGGAAGACATTCAATATACTCTTGCAAAAAACTTAAAGGCTATTCGCGAGAAAGAAAGGCTAAGCTTGGAAAAGGTCGCAGAGTTGAGTGGTGTAAGCAAAACGATGATCAGTCAAATTGAGAGAGGTGAATCCAGCCCTACCATAACGACCATCTGGAAGATTGCCAATGGGCTAAAGATCTCGTTCACTTCGTTGATTAATGAACCTGAGCAGGAAGCAAAAGTAGTGCTGCGCAATGAAATGAAAGTTCTAACGGAGGATAGCGGAAAATATCGAGTCTACCCCTCATTTCTCTATCAAGAGGATAGACACTTTGAGATATATAGTGTAGAAATTGAAGCACAAGGGGAGCTGAGCTCAGATTCTCATAAAGACGGTACAGAGGAGTATATCACCGTGTTTGAAGGACAATTGATTATTCAAGTAAATGATCATGTGCATCACCTGCATAGCGGAGACTCTATTCGTTTTAAAGCTGATCGGCCCCACCTGTATTCCAACCCTGGCGATACCTTGACCCGCATAAGCATGACCATTTATTATCCTTCAAAATAGGGTAAAAAAAGAAAACAGATGGCATGAAGCCTGATCTGCTTTCTTTTTTTCATCATGTTTAATCCATGGAAGGCTTCTCTTGGTAATGACTCGTATCTCCGTGCAATATGATATTTACACCTGAAGGGTCAATCTCGACTTTGCATAGACAAGCTGGATGAATATAAGGAGGATTCCAAATCTCGTTCATCGGCCGACCTTCAAAGTATGCCATGAGCACTTTGACTACAACTGTGTGTGTAACAAGCAGTATGCTCTTTCCTTGATTAGAAGTCATGATTTGCTTAAGCTTGGAGTGAGCACGGGTTAACACTTCGTTAAACGTTTCACTCCCCTCAACCAAGAAATTATCAGGTCTATTCCAAAATTGATCAAAGGCTTCAGGATAATCTTCCTTTGCTTCTGATTGCGTCTTCCCTTCCCAGACACCTAAGTTGATTTCTCTGAATTCGTCACATTCCTCAATCTCGACTTTCCGATCTCTACGAATGATTTCGGCAGTATTCCTTGCTCTAAGGCTTGTACTCGAGCAGATGACCTCAATCTGCATGTCTTTCAACGCATCACTAAGCCACTGCGCCTGCTTAATGCCTAGCGCCGTTAAAGACGAATCTTGATGCCCCTGCATCTTATGAAGTACATTCCACTCAGTCTGGCCATGTCTAACAAGGTAAAGAGTCGTTTTGCTATTCATCGTTGTACCTCGATCATTTAATATAATGTAGTAGCACCTTCCTAACCTCATTCCGTGCAGAGTCAGAAGAACAAAGACTCATTCTGATCACCTCCGATCTTCATCATCCATCATGACATTTGCTAGAAAAATGCCTTATGCCCATCTTGCCCTTTCTTTACGATGAAAGTATCAAAAAGCTTTCCCTCTTCGTCGATGGCATATAAACTCAGTCGATCAGGAGTGACTACGACTTGAAGAAAGTGAGGCACCGCTAAGGATTGTGCAGTATGCCATTCTCTTTTCGGCAGCAGCCATTCCGGCATCGCTCCGGCACCTCCCGCAACAACATACACAACTCCATTATTCTCATCAATATGATTGTCGCTCAGCGGATGACTACGCTCATATACGATCGTGTGGGAGTTAAAGACGAGATCAACGCCATATCTCTCAAATATTGGGCTTAGTTTTCGTAAATCCTCCACCTGATACCCTCCAGACACATAAGGTGGATAGTGGAAGTATACAATCTTCCATGTCGCATCCGCCGATTCTAAATCTTTTAGTAGGAAATCAACCTGTTCACCTGCATAGATTTCTTCATCGGCATGAGGATAGTTATTCGGTTTAATAAATGACGTACTATCTAAACAAGTAAAGTGCACATCACCATAATCAAAAGAGTAATAGTTCTTTGGGGCAGGAAAAGCAAAAAAATCATAATACCAGGATGCGTTGCTTTCATGATTTCCTAAACAGCTGTAGAATGGCGTGCTCAGCAAGAAGCTCTGACCAGGGCCAAAGAAATACGTCTCCCAGTCCTCATAACGATGGCCATCATTCACGATGTCACCAATAAAGAGGGTCAGGTCTGGACGATATCGCTGCATTTGCTGAAAAATATTCTGATTGATACGGCCATTCGACCTGTCAAAACCGCTAAATCCGCCGGTTTCACTCGTCACTGTAAAGGAGAAGGGCTCCCCTTTTGGCACTGCCGTTTTCAACGGATACCGTCCTGATTCTACACTTCCCTCTGCATTCTCTGACTTCAATTGATAAAAATAAATGGTACTGGGTTCCAAGTTATCTATCGTGATCTGATGTATGGTCGTGTATGTATGACAAGAATGCGTTGAGAGGAGCTGCTGTGGCGTCTTGTAATTGCCTTGATGCCCGCTATGAATTCGTTCCGCTAGGTAGATATCCACCTGTGATGTCGCTGGCTCCGCTGTTTCCCACATGACGGTCATTGAACTTACCGTTGGATGCTGCAGATAAGGTCCTTTAACGATCGTTGGCATCATCTTACTCCCCTTTTTCCATGCATAATCACTATATCTACTCCTATATAAAACCAAAACTTAAAGTCACTTTGCCATGATATTATATAGACTTATCGTTTAATCTTCCCATCACAATTGTGTTATAGTAATTCCCATAAGCCAGCACTCTATCATTCCTTAGTATCCCTTCAACTACAAAGCTATATCTTTTATATAACTCGACTGCTTTATGATTCGTTTCTAACACGGACAGCGTCATTTTCAAAATGTTGCTTCGATCAGCCCATTCGATGGAACGCTGTAGAAGGTTTTTGCCGATGCCAAAGCCCCAGTAGTCTTTCCGAACGCACACGCCAAACTCAACCTTATGTGAGTACCTTTTCAAGTCATTGCCTTCACATCTGGAATAAGCAACAAGCTCATCGTTCACTTCAACGACAAGAAATAGGTTTCTTAATCTTTCAGTATCAGATTGAATCAAAAGTTCAAATCCTAATGGATCGATATATGCTTCGCCTCTTTCTCTATCCAGATGCTCCGTTTCGCCATCGATTTGCAATCGAAGCTTGGATAATTTCCTAGCATCACCGGCAATAGCTGATCGGATCTTATATCTCATGCCGTTCAAGTCATATTCTTGGCTGTCAATCATCATGCTTCTTAGTCTCCCAAGTTCTATTTGTAATTCGTGCATTCATGACATTAATCTTTGTGCTCCTTGTAAAGTTAAAAAAGGACCTGCTTTGCAGATCCTTCCTAACACCAGCGGTGCGTCATTTTTTATACTGAATCAATCCAATCCCAATCCCTACAGGGTCAACTAAGTAAGCAAGATAGAAATCGTCAAACTCCATCGTATCTCTCAAGATTTGAGCCCCTTGCTCTACACATTGTTGAATCGTTTCCTCGATGTTGTCTACTTCAATTTGAATGCGTGTACCATGAGGGAAATCTTGAGGACCCTTCGATATTCCTCCATGTATGCCTAACGCTTGAGCATCACCGGTGGTTACAGGATAGTACCCCCAGTTGGGTTCCGCAATCTTCCAACCAAACACTGATGAATAAAAGGCTGCTGCGCGTTCTGGATCTTGGCTGTTAAGTTCAAATAACACGACCTTTCCCATATTACGCCTCCATTATAGGTATAATTAACCAAATCAATCATACCAAATGTATGTTCGTATGTAAAGATGTCCTTATAGCAATCTCAACTATGTGAAACAAACGAACAGCCTTTTATCCACAATCAAAATAAACTTCTTCAATGCTCTTCACAATAGAAAACCATTTCAACACTTGATTATGATGACGAATAATCTGCTCAGCAGTCAGCTCACCTGAAGGCCAAGTGCTATGTGCGTCTTTAACCAATGTTACTTTATATCCTAGACTTGCTGCCCTTCGGCATGTTGTATCTACACAAAGGTCCGTCTGAATGCCTGCTAACACTAACTCATCTATCTGTTGCCGATCAAGCTCCTGCTTTAAGCTCGTTTCGTGAAAAGCATCAGGAGTGAACTTTTGAACCAATATATCCTGTTCCTGTGGCTCTACTGCAGGATGGATCAACCATCCTTCTGAACCTTGCTCTAACGGATAGCCTTCTTCTTCATTATGCTGGATGTAAAATATAGGAATGCGCTTCAATCTAGCTTTCTTAATTAAAGTCTGCAGCTTATGAAGGAGTGCATCACCTTCAAATACTGGATCTGATTCAACAAACATTCCGTTCTGGACATCTATGATGATTAATGCTTGATTGGATGACATCGATATCCCCTTGTTACAGAAAATGTTAGTTAGTGTAATGATATTTCTCTTGATACCTTGAAATCACTTGTTGATTCTCATGCCACCATAAGATGGGCAGATCACCAACCTTGGTGAAACCTAGTTTTCTAGCTAAATGATGAGATGCAATATTTCCTGCATCACAGTCCCAGTAAGGAACTAAGCCCCGTTCTCTGCTATGTCTGATAAATTCCATACAGAGTTTATATGCAATTCCTTGTTTTCGATAAGCTTCAACGGTTAGAATATCTGGCTCAATATATCCACCGCCAATGTAAAACGTATGACATGCGCCAACATAACCAAGGTCGTTTACGATTCCATAACCGAATGCTTTCTCTATGTAAGCTTCTCCAGACCCCCACAACAGCGAATAAGAGAAATCAACCTCATCTCGATATTTGTCAAATAATTCAGGATTGACCTCGCGCACCTCAAATGACGAGGATAGATTATTGCGATCGTCAGAATTATTCATGTTCTCTTCTAATATGTAGTGGGATCTTTTTAACTCTACGACATTGTTGATCAAGTCGTCTTTTATTTTATGCAACCAAGCATCAGATGAACAATACAGGTCATAAAAATGACTATGGTGCTCAGGATTAGATAAGAATTCAAGGATTTCACCATAAAAAGTTGAATCCTGCTCCTCTCCAAAAAGATAGTACTTTCCACCTTGACTGATAACTAGCCCAGCAGTTGGATGATCCATGTTATTTACTAAAATCTTGCCTGGTTGATTACGATCCAACACGGCATGAACAAATACAAATATAAAGTCTCTCTCTTTATGTGCAAGATATGGACGAATCTTCGAATAACTCTCTGCTGTAAGTTCGATCATCTTTTTCTGCCTCTCTTCATATGGTATGCCATATAACTGTCGTACCATATATTTGAAGGTATCTTCAATGTCGAATATGAATGTATTCATGCTTTCCAATTGAAGTAGCATGAATTGGAATTGATCGGTTACCTCCTTAACCTCATACATGCACCTCAATCGTCAGATTTCGTTATTTTCGTTGTTCATCTTACCAAAGGATACTTGACTGGGGAGAGAAGCCGTGTCTTCTGGATAGATAAAAAATGGTTTCTTTTCTTCAAAGTACTTTATTGTCGTTTCAATCCCTTTTTGAACTTGAGGATCAAGCAGCTCTATGGCATACATATCTTTCATATGTATTTCTTCTTTTTCTTTCTGTAAATCGGGTTCCAACACTTCAAACCCTAATACCTCTCCGATCCATATTACAGGCACAATGCAAAAAATGACCCAACCAATTAAACACGAGGTTGAGTCAGTAGGTGTCGAAGTTCTATTTATGATCAGTTTTACATACAAGGTAAGCAAAAAAATCTAATTCAGAAATAGACAGCCACTGATCTGAGTCTTGTAAAGAAGTTATTGATTTCAAGTATACCTTAATAAAATAATCAAGTTATGAACTATCTTGTCGACACTCGACCTTTCTCAAAGTAGACAATCTCAGGCTCAACATAATTCTGACTTTTAACATGAAACTTGATAAAAACTCCGTATTTGTATCTTAATGATGCAGGTGAATTTAAACTCGTATAAAGTTTGAGTTTCTCATGATCATATTCTTCTGAAACATAACTGCTCGATTTCTTTACTTCTACAACAAGTAGATTATGGGTATTCTTTCCTCGTTTATGTACAATAATATCAGGATATACGGTTCTCTCAACAACATCTTCGATTATAGTCTGACGATCACTTTCTAATCTATATTCGGATAGCATGATCCGCTTCTGATTACTAGGATGATCGATATTTCGATTGTATTCACAATCAACATCATACGCTTTACCAAATGTGTGCTCCAAATACATAGCTAATTTATGCGTAATACTTCGTTCATTCACGTCTTCTTGTAATAGATAATTATCATTCACTCGAATCATATCAAGGGCAATCTTAAGACGTCTCTCTATCTGAGAAAATTCCATTCCAGCCTCCGCATGTTACTAAATTGGACTCAGCAAATCTTTCACTCTTCGTAAAATAGCTCCAACATTCCCCGTTTCACATACCCGAGCAAATAATCCTTCATTGAATCGGTCGCCGCGGATATAACTGGTCATCAGTTTCCTAAGTGTTTCTAGATCAGCACTCATTATCTTATCTTGAATGTCATGCTCTAGATCACGATACTCGTCGTTCTCAGATAGCCATGCGTGCCAATCAAATAGTAATAAGAACCCCGTGTCGTTTAGCGCGTTGCGAAACTCGCCAACTTCTTTGCTTTCATTAACATATCCATTTTCAATCCTATAGAACTCCTGATTCGGATCTTGGAAATATTCAAGAAAGCTACTCAAACGATTCAATTCTGCTGTAGTTAAATCTGAATGGTAGGTCATCGTTATACCTCTCAAATATGATAGAGTCTCGTTGTTAATATCCATCACATATTAAATTAGCTAACCGTCATTTCCTTCTTAGTTAATAAGGCCTTCGGTTCCTACTCTGTTTAAAATATCAGCAGCAGTTTGCTCTGGTGTCTGAGCAGTGGAATCCAACCACATGCCAATATGTGGAGTTTCTTGTCTCAGTACATGATCCAGCGCCCCCACTGTCCAGATTCCATATCCCTTCTTTGCTCTATCCGCTTCTCGCTTACTTACAGCTGCTGGATCAGGGCATAGCACAACTACATACAAAGGGCGAGTAATCATAAATGATAGAAATTCGGTTAACATCGGCCCTACGATAACATCCTGTACAATAACCGTAAATCCCGCTTCATAGTAACGATCTGCTGCATGTGCCGTTAATTGATATCTTAGGCGCAGCTGTTCTAGTTCATCATATTCCGCATCTGGTTGAACCTCTTTACGATTATTAACGATCATTTTTCGAAAAATATCCCCGCGCAAATGCACGGTGTTCTCAAACTGTTCAGCAATCATTTGGGCAATGGTTGATTTGCCACTAGCCATAATGCCCGTAATGATTAGGATACACGGTTGGTGGATGGTCATCTTAAACCCTCACTCCCTTCAACATAACGTTGAGTACAACTGAATCTGTGAAATGTGATTTCATTTTCCGATAGGTTAAGTATCTTGTATTCTAAACAATTCTTCTTGCTACAAAGGTTATGCAGTCCGAGGACAGCTTTACGTCACGTCCATCTCGATCAATCACGAACTCCAGTTTCTTAACGAGTCTCGTCTTGACTTCCCAGCTATCGTATAGGTGATCCAGCAACTCCATTAATTTAGGAGTGGAAATATTCAACTCGAACATAGGATCTAATGCCTCTCCTGTATCCAGTACTTCTTCTCGGATATTGCTGCTCATCACGATACAATGACTGCCAAATTGTTTTGTGCCATTGATCATCTCGGCAAGCTTCTTGAGTAGTATGTCTTCAGATCGTACATGCTCTAACGCAGATACGGAAATGATCAGATCATATTCCTTTTCCATTATCGTGAACTTCTCAATATCTGACAACTTCAGCTCCAGAAGATGTTCAACCTCATACTGCTTGCTATATTCTCTTAAATTTGAGATAGCTGATTCTAATAGATCCACACACACGACTCTGCCATCTCGTTGTTTTAACGATTGAGCAATAGGGATGCTGTTCCTGCCTACACCTGATCCCAAATCTAATACGCTCAAGTATTCGCAATCGTTATATTCATCTAACAGATCCATAACGGTCTTCACAGGCTTATGCAGCCATGATCCTGGTTCGAACAGCAAACTATTCTTATAGCAGTTATCATGATACTTTTTTTCTTCTTCACGTATTTTGGTTATGCGCTCCATACTGCACCTTCTAGCCCATGATTATTTGATTTGCTTAAAAGATAATCCTTGTTCCTGCAGCGCATTCCTGAGTTTAGGCATTGATGCCGGACCCATACCGTGCAAAGCTAAGATTTCTTTTTCACTGTAGCTAGACAACTGCTGTAGTGTCGTAATGCCCTGATGTTCTAAGGCTCTTCTCGCAGGCGCCGAGAGAAGAGATAAAAATCCGTTACTCGGCTTTCTCTCCTGCTCACAGATCGGACAGGTTGGACAATCGCTCTTTTTAACATATTGATGACCCTTGCTGCAGATTTTTAAATTGGAGGCCGACACGTTATTCACTCTCCTATATTATTAGGATGATTTGAGGGCGAGGGAGAATTTTATTTAACGTTTCAGTTAAACTTGAACATTCTCCATCCATACTACACTTTTTAAAATGATAATCAATTGCAATGATCTATCCTAGTTTGTCAATCAAATTGTATTGATTCGTTTCTCTTCTGTGGCTTCAAGCATTGAGAATATTAATTAACACTCTCTAGCATCATATGGATCTTGCCAAGCGAAACCCGAGGTCATCAATACGGAAAGTCGGATGGCTCCGCCGGCGGCAGCTAGCACCGCATCCTCTAGCTTCTTCTGCCCAGCTTCCACCTCTGAAAATGCGATAGGAACCGTAAACCTGTTCATCATATAGATCCCAGCACCACTCCCAGACGTTTCCTAACATATCATGCAGCCCCCAAGCGTTTGGCTCCTTTTCACCGACAACGTGAACCTTGCCTTCGGAATTGGCATCATACCAAGCAATCCGATCTAGTTCACCGTATCTGTAGCCATTCGATCCAGCTTTGCATGCATATTGCCACTCAGCTTCTGTAGGCAACCGGTATCCGTTCGCCTCCCAAACACAGGTTACTTGTTCGTCGTTGATGGTATAGCAGGCAGTTAGCCCCATTTTCAACGATAGTTTATTGCAAAATAGTATGGCGTCATGCCATGACACATTTACAATAGGCTTTTGATTACCAGAAAAAGATGCAGCAGAATCCTGGTCTACAAATTCGTATAATTCCATCGTTACAGGGTACGTTCCAAGGAGAAATGGCTTTATCTCGACATTCCATCTCGTATTCTTCCGGTCATCTCTTAATTCAACATTTCCTTCAGGGATTTTTACCATTTGAATAT
Organism: Paenibacillus sp. 1001270B_150601_E10; assembly: GCF_015558675.1. Classification (GTDB taxonomy): domain Bacteria; phylum Bacillota; class Bacilli; order Paenibacillales; family Paenibacillaceae; genus Paenibacillus_B. The sequence goes on from NZ_JADMOL010000008.1 coordinate 20,484, forward strand.
CAAAGAAAGGGTACAGCTCATCTGGCATTACTCGTCCTCCTCGGTTCGTGTTTATCGGATCAGCATTACCGTCAGTTTAAGGTCTAAGTCCTTAAGATCGTTCCCTTACTCAGCTTTAAATCCATAAACACCGGCTTCTGTACCTGATTAATATCTTCTATCTGTATCTCCTCCAACGACTTAAAGACAAGCTGAAGCGATTCATTATGTTCATCCTTATAAAGAAGAGTACTGCCATCTCCAGATCTTTTCCCTTTCAGCTCCGCTTCCACGTTAAATAAGAACATCACAAATACAACCTGATTTCCATCTGGATACGTATACTCCATTCTTGGACCTGAATAGATGGTATCCAACGCGTACTGTATAACTTCAAGCCCTGTTTCTTCCCTTACTTCACGTATCATTGTTTCTTCAATGGTTTCACCTGCAACCATTCCTCCGCCCGGCAGCCCCCAGTCACCATAATCAGAGCGTTTCTGCAGCAGAATTCTCCCCAACTCATCACGGATAATGGCTCCACCTGTTACAATAATTCGTCTGGACATGACTTTAATCCCTCCTACTTTACAGGCCTTACTTTTTATTCAAAGTCCACTTGCTTATCCAGCACCAGCTCTTCTATTTCGTGTTCCTTAGATTGGGCTTTAAATGAATTTCCGAAGCTCTCTCTTCTTGTAGCAGTTTTATTTCAATAATCACGATACTGGCATATTCATGCTGCATTGCATGAGTAAGAACATATTAACAAGAATCAACCGTTGATTTTTTCATGATGGGTACTACATTTAGAAGCTGACCCCGCTTATTTGGAAATGAGGGACGACTAGAACTTTGTAGTTGATGTAATAACGAGCCGAGCTCAGTTTCATCAACCCCATATACCTGAGCCCATGCTTTGATTTGTTCATAAGACGGAGTAGAACGTTTCCCTTTCGTAAGGGATTGCCTAGCTGCTATCAGGCTAATCAATTGCTCATCAATTTCTTTAACGGATTCACTGTAGTCATTCGGAATCCTTCTCACTTCACTCCAGCTCATACGTTTTCCCTCCATGGTGTTTGATGTATAGTCCTCAAGCTTGCTTGTAGTGCAACCATATTATCTTATGCAGCTTACAAATTGTCACCATGTATCGATTTCACTACAGATGGTAGGTATGATTGCTCTCAGTCATTTCCCATCTATTCCATCTCTTCTCAACGGTATGCACGCTTGTATGATCAATTGGATAGAATGATGATTGATTCGTCCACTCTTTGCCAGATAGAGCATAATACAGCACATTGATAACCCCGCCATGCGTAATTAATAATACATTCGACTGCACCTTTTGATTTTCAAGTTGATGACACAAATGATCAAATGCTTGTTTGATTCTTGTATAAAATGTGTTGGCGTTTCACCACCTGGAAACGGAGTGTCCATCTGCAGCGTGTTAAAGTAAACACCAGGAAACCGTTCTTCTGCTACTTTATTTGGCATGCCTGCTAATATTCCGTTATTCATTTCTCTCCACTCATCCGAATATATCGCCTTTACCTGAAGGGATTGTTCAATCTCCTTGGCTGTTTCTGCTGCACGGGTCAAATTACTGCTTAATAACGTTTGGATGTGATAGTCCTCAGCATGTTGTACCAGATATGCTGCTAGCTTCTTAGATTGAACCACCCCTTGCTTAACTAGTCCTCGATTGCTCCAGCCTCCTCGATAACCCTCTTCATCCATCCCATGCCGTACTAAAAATTTTCATTCGTTTGTTCCCACCCTAGTATGTATTTGATACAAACATATAACATGTATTCATGTTACGAAGTCACTATTTAACATGCTATGATGTATTCGCTCGAGGAAACCAGCCATATCTTATTGCGTGCTACCGATTCTTGCTTCTCAAAATAAAATACAACAGGTTATCCTTAAGCTCATTCTCTTGATGAAATCCCATCTTCTGAAGCAATCGCTGAGATTGCAGATTATCAACTTCCGTCGTAGCTTCAATATAATCCAGTTTCATGTCATCAAATCCAAGCCGTATCATTTCTGTCAAAGCTTCTTGCATCAATCCTCTTCCCCAGAAGGTTGGAGCTAAATCAAAACCAATCAATCCATATCTGCAACCAGCATCATTCATATGAAATGCAATGATTTCTATTGTTTCGCTTACATCCTTACACACCTCAATATCCATAAACCTTATCACTTCTGGTTGTGAAAATGCGTAAAAATCGCATCTGCATCATCTAATGAGAGCTCTCTCATAAACATTCTCTCGGTTTCAATTTCCGGATAATACACTTGAAGTTACCACCTATCTTCATTATTTAACGATCATCTGCGTTCAGGCTACTATTTTGACTAGCAGCTTCTACAGCACTTGTCATTTTTCATCGTATTCACAATCAATCCCATCCTGATTGCACATCTCCATTTTGATAGATCCGTCTGACAGCAGGATCAGCATGAATGGGAGGATCAGAAAAACAAAACCATATTCGTCCTTTTGATGTAGGAACGATCGCAGCTGCTCTTGCTTTTTGATCCTTATATTCAATCTGAAGGGTCTCAATATCATTATCGTTTAGTACTCCGAACGTTAACGATACAAGCTCGCTATCATTTCGAACACGTCCTGTAAGGAGGTTCGCAAATGATCTTGTTAGAATACACGGTGACTCATTAAATTGCTTGCTACCCGTACCATAGATCCACTCATATGAAGAGCCTGTTTCCCTAACTAACCCAACTGAAAGCAGATCATCCTTTCCAAAAAAGACAATATTAAATCCTTTTTCTTTCGTGATATAGAAAACCTCATCAAAGGTTATATTTTTCATCTGCATGGCTTCCTCTATCGTTTTAGAAGCATGGGAATTGTTTTGCTGAAAAATGATGATACTTCCTATCATAGCAACAATGAAGATACAAATAACGTATATGCCTGTCATGCTCTTCAGCTCACTTCCCTCCAATCATTATAAATTTCTGCTTACAATTTTATCAGCAACAGAAGACCTATTCCTTAAAAAGGAAACGGCCTAAGTCCTTCGAAAATCAAGGACATAGGCCGCTATTCTTGAAGTGTTACATGACAGGTTGCAGCTCGCTGTGTAGACCAAGCGTCCGCGCTGTTGAATGATGAATGTCATCAATAAGTTCTGGATGATCTAGAAGCGATACACCATATGAAGGAATCATGATCTTTATTTTTGGCTCCCATGCTTCTAAATGCTGAGGGAAGCATTTCTTTATGACTTCAAGCATAACGTGAACAGCGGTTGAGGCTCCTGGCGAAGCACCAAGCAACGCCGCTATTGAGCCATCAGCTGCGCTGATCACTTCCGTACCAAATTGAAGGGTTCCCCTCCCATCCGCGGTATCTTTTATGACTTGTACGCGTTGGCCAGCTACAACCAAATCCCAATCCTCGCTTTTCGCGTCTGGAACGAAATCCCGCAAATCTTCCATCCGTTTTTCTTTCGAAAGCATCACTTGCTGAATCAGGTATTTGGTTAGTGGAATGTTCTTGGCGCCTGCTGCCAACATCGTCACAAGGTTATGCGGTTTTACTGAGGTGATCAAGTCAAACATTGAACCTGTTTTCAAAAATTTCGGTGAGAATCCAGCAAATGGTCCAAAGAGAAGCGATTTTTTATTATCAATATATCTGGTATCGAGATGCGGTACTGACATCGGCGGTGCACCGACAGGAGCTTTGCCATATACCTTTGCATGATGTTGTTCGACAATATCTGGATTCGTACATACCATAAAGAGTCCGCTAACTGGAAAGCCCCCAATCCTTTTACCCTCAGGGATGCCTGATTTTTGAAGCAAATGCAGACTTCCGCCGCCGCCGCCAATAAACACAAACTTAGCGTTATGTCGTTCGACCGCACCGTTTGTTGTATTGCGCACTTTTAGCTCCCATGAACCATCACCAGTACGTTTGATGTCATCAACACTATGCTTGTAATGAATATCGACACCTTTGTTCTCTAAGTGGCTTAGCAGCAATCGCGTTAAAGCACCAAAGTTAACATCTGTTCCAGAGTCAATTTTGGTTGCGGCAATCGGCTCATTCGAAGTTCTGCCGTTCATAATTAAAGGAATCCATTCCTTTAATTTTGCAGGATCATCCGAGAATTCCATGCCCTTGAACAAAAGATTAGTTGATAGCGCTTTAAAACGTTTATTTAAGAACTCCACGTTCTTTTCCCCTTGCACGAGACTCATATGCGGCAATGGCATAATAAATTCATGCGGATTGCGAATCAAGTTGCTGCTTACAAGATAAGACCAGAACTGCTTTGACACTTGAAACTGCTCATTAATTTTTATCGCCTTGCTAATATCTATGGAACCGTCCGATTTCTCAACGGTGTAGTTAAGCTCACACAGTGCAGCATGCCCTGTTCCTGCATTATTCCATTCGTTAGAGCTTTCCTCTCCTGCGCTTGGGAGCTTCTCAAATACTGTAATTTCCCAGTCTGGTGCTAATTCTTTTAACAAGGTTCCTAAAGTCGCACTCATGATCCCGGCACCAATTAAAATTACGTCTGTTTTGGTTTGTCTGTCACTCATGTTAACCGTCCTTACATGCTAATTTTTAGGTGTGACTGCCTTCACGGGCTCTCACGATACTTATAGATTATGATCAAGTGATATATGATGTTAATCCAAAAATATTCTGCAACTGACCGCATTGTCAAAATGCGAGAAATTGTCCAAAGAGCCCTAGGAACACACAAAAACCAAGCCTTTAACCAGCACCTGCAAGAGTCGATGGCCTTGGCTTTTACGTTTCCATTAAATAGCCGTCCCTCAAGTTCAGTTCTTAAGTAGCGCTGATACTGCTTGTTACTGAATATAAAAGATGTCCCACATAAATAGTGGTGTCACCCGTTCTGATTAGCAACCATCCCCAAGAAGCTTACTTACCAATGACTGAAGCAAACTTTACAGCAAGAATCATCCTGAGAGCAAATAGGAAAAGGCCTCAGGGGGGAAAGGAATGTCTAATTCGATAATATAGACCCCCCTTATGTAAACGTTAGATTGATAGATTCAAACACAATTGAATCCTCAATTCGCTGTTGGATCATAGGATGTCTCGTTCTATTTGAGGATTACTATTATCATAACACAAAAATATCCAATTGTTAGTATTATTTTTGAACATCCTTGATAAGAACCATTATTAATAAACCGATTAGGCAGTGCCCTCATCTTTTAATCAACTCAAATCATAAAATCAAGTTCTTTTACAAATGGGAAAGAATATTAATCAGCTTTCCAAATGGATCTCTGACATAAAAGCGTCGAACCCCCCACGGCTCTTCGGTGAGTTCATATTCAATCTGATAACCCGCACGCTTCATCTCTTCATATGCAGCATCTACATCGTCCACTTCGATGGATACATCCGGTGTTGGGGTGTTAGAACCTCCATGTGAAGCAAAGCTAAGCTGATAATTGGATTCCTCCAGTGAACCGTAAGTCTTAATCCAGCCGTGATCCATAAGCACATCAAGACCAAGTATATCTCCATAAAAATAACTTGCTTTACTCGGATCATCTGCATATATATTTGTCACAATCCTCTTAATCTTCATTATATCTCTCCTCTCTTCTCCACTTAATGAAAAAGGCCTTGAAACCTAGTAATCTTACTTAGTCTCAAAGCACTTCCTTCAGCTACGAGTAATTCATGATACATTCAATACTCTTCATTTCTTCTAAGCGATTGATATAATCTTTCGAACAGGTTTATCTGATCAATCATCCAATATCTTTCCTCAAGCGGTACAAGCTCATAAAAATCTAGGTATTTCCCGATCCAGCCTTCTGGCACATAATCTTCGAAGGACATCGGTTCAGGATATAAGGAATAGAACTCCTTTTTATCAAAATCAACATAAATAGTCGGTAAAAATTCAAGTACCTCGTCGTACGTCTGGAATGCTTCCTTAAGCTCAACCAACATCCTGGTAAGCTCTTGAGTCGATACTTTATATTCATCGATCTTATGTATAAAGTCTTCAGCAGTATTCTGATCTAGAACTTTAATGCCAAAGCGATCTTCCATTTCCACGTTTAAAAACCAATACTCTCTTTCCGTTATAAACCAAGTCCAGATGTTCTGAAATACTACACCTACAATCAGGTTTTGAGCATATTCAGGCATTAGCCTCACTCTAATCCCTCCTTCTGTAGTCACGATTCCAATGTACTTGTTCAAACGAACATGATTTGCAGCTTAAATGATTATAAAATGCGCTGCCCGTTCTTTCTCCGCTGCAGGTCACGCACTTCTTTCCAAGATATTAGTACATATTAAATCCAATATTCTCTTTTGCCGAAATCCCCCTGAAATGGGGGGCATTTAATATATCATACTCCATTTTTCTCTTCAAGTAGTCATCTGTTATAGATTTCATCTGCATCGTTGCACTCGATATACCTAGATCATCAGCTTTAATTAAGTATCGCTCATCTACCCTATTTGTAGGGTATGTAAGTTCCTCCTCTTTGTTATGAACCATCGATATATAATAATAAAAGGCGCAAACACAACAATGTGTTCACGCCTCGCAAAGGATTTATTCACCTTACCGATGCTTTAATATGATTAAATGCCTCAATATGTTCGTTCAGCTTCTTAGAGCTGCATTGAGGACAAATCAGACCACCGCGACTGACTCCTGACAACCTAACTTTTTGAGAGTCGCATGTATTGCATTTCGAATTCACTTTATGAAATGGATGAAAGTACTTGCAGCTAGTATGGGGAAGATAAGCTGACAGCCTTGCAAAGTCCTGGATGGAAAAGGTGTTATCTGTTACAAACTCCTCTAATCCATGCAATTGCTCTAAAGGCTGCAAACCCATTTCGTGTACTTTGGCTTTCATAAGCGTTAACATTTTAAGCTTGGATAAAGCACTTATTGGTTCAAGGTTATTAAAAACTAAGGTTTTTCCGGATGAGTCCCAGCTTGGCAGTGACTCTAATGATAGCTCCTCGAGGTTCGCCAAATGACTCAGTTCTGACAGATCCTGAATTTGTGGGATATGGATCAATCTCAGCTTCTTTAGTTGTTTGAGCTCCGAAAGATCACTCAGCTTTCCTTTATCAAAAATAAAAATTTCTAACTCTAATAAATGTTGCAGGCTTGAAAGCTTGCTGTAATCATGGATCTTGCAATTCCATATCTTTAAAGATTCAATACCCGGGTTTTCCAGTATGCTGTCAAATTCACGCTGTGTCTTCTTTATTAGTTCAACTTTTCTCATCCCTAGTCCTCTCATGTGCTTACTTTGGCGCGGCAAATTGCATATAGGAGCCTCCATGTAAAGCAATCAATCCGATTCCCAATGTCGGTATGAAGCTCTCTTTTATGTCACCAAGCAATTTCCATAACACCTGGTTCCACATATTTTCCAGATGAGTGTATATCCATTTCATTAATCCACTTGTATATATTATGAGCAGCAACAGAAGGGTGAGTATCCGCATCAGGTGATCCCCCTCTGGTTGTTAACTTTCCTGGATGAATAGCACATACCAATATCTTTTCATCTTTTAGCTCTTGACTAAGGCAGATCGTCAGCATGTTTTGTGCTGCCTTCGCCATTCGATAGGAATATGAAAAACCCATCCCATTGAATTCGCCTGAAGCCATTCTGCTTAGTGAACCGAGTCTTGAGGATATATTGATAATTTTGGGGCTATCGGATTTTCTTAAAAAGTTAATACTCCCTTTGATCGATCGAATAGGACCTAAACAGTGAACATTAAACAATCGATTTATCTCCTCTGTGTCGACATCTTCAATCAAGCTGCCTCTACCCGAAATGCCTGCATTATTTATTATTATATCCAAAGAAGTCGTATGTCTGCTTAAAGTATGCTCAATATCCTTAATCGAATCATCGGTTGTTAAATCTGTAACGATGGGAATGCAATGATCAGAAAATTGTTGAGATAACAGCTCCGCCGATTCTCTCGATCGAACTAAAGGGTACACCGTGTATCCCGATTGAATATATACTTTAAGCAATTCGAAACCAAGACCACGATTGGCACCCGTGACGAGTATGTTCTTCATCGATTGACCTCCAAGATTTAATTACAGCATTTCATAGGCAGAGCGTGATCGTTAGTGCTTCTAATGTGTATGAAAGAGAGGTGACGCGTTTGTCGAGTGTATAGTTACTTGCTGCAATGAGGTGGGTTATACGATTTATTACATCTCAATGACTTTACATTATCGAGATCTTACTTCATTTCGTTTAAGACTTGAACGATCTGCGCAGTTCCCGTTTGATTTTTCTCTAAGTTTACTCCCTGCTTAAAGGTTATCTTTAATCGTCTATTCTTAGGAAGCTCTTCGAGACTCATGTTCTCCCCATTCTCATCCATGATGTCAGTATTCTCATCAGTCTTAACTTCGCAAAGGGTTCCTACTGAATTTGCGTTACTCTTCCCTTTATTGATTACAGCGGAACAATCCAGCATTAGACTTTCATCTTTGACGCTTTCAAGTGAGCCTTCAAACGTTTTTATCGACCCACATCCCACAAAGAGCAAGATGGGTATAACTAAGATCAGAAGAGATCGACAAATAACAGAGGTACCATGACTCATTTTTCCACCTCATACCATGTCTTGTAGGCTTCAATATTTTCTTTTTTCTTATTGCTTGCATCATATGTCTTAAAATATCGCGACCAGCTTGTCTCCCTCCTTTTCGATCGATGCTTCCTACAGAACTGGGCTACCATACTGAACGAGAATATGCCACATATACTTTAACTCCTGTAGTACCTCATCCTCACGCCCTCGATCATTCCATAATGCCGGATTGCGTTTTAGATCAAAGACAGTCTCCCCGATCATACTGGCGTCAACATTATTATTTCTAGCAATGCGCCTTGCTAATGAGGGCATGTAAGGTCCCCTAAAATCTGAGGGCACATCCTTAACGTCCATGGTAAATCCCTTATGCCAAAACAGTTGAATGGAATATTTGAAACACAATCTCTCAAATACGTCTCCTATTGCTTTACCTCTGAATGAAGAATCGGCAACTAATAGATCAACATCTTCCATTAATGAAATATCGCCGTGAACCTGCGCTTCGATATAATGGTTGAGATTCCGGCTAGCGTCACGAGTTGAAGGATCTTGAAAAGGCTGCTCGAGATTATTCAGCAGATGGTTGATCAAGCCCTTTGGAGTTAGATCTTTCGTACCAATCGCATCATTACGCAAAAATGCATCTTTAAAAAGCGCAGCTAAAATATCATCAAACTCACGATAAGTACCTTTCTCCTTCGGTTCTTCATGTGAATCCAAATATGTAAACGTACATCGATGAGAAGCCTTAGGAGATAGTAGAAAGTAACACGAGCCAAAGCGTGGAGCCGGGCCATCCGGATGCTGCATGAGATCCAAAGCGCCATATTTAGGACGATGACTATCCACTGTCTCTTCTAAATGATATGCGCCCCCAAACAAATTTTTCTCCCAAAGGTCTCGAACCCCACCTGGATAAGCCGATACACTTCCATTAGAAATATGTGTTTCGAATTGACTCTTATATATTCCTTGTTCTAGTAAAGCCTGTGCTACGCTTTTCATATCCATTACTGGCCGATCTGGATGAAAATGAAGCGCAACCCTAGCATGTTGAAATATTCTTTCTGTAACTTCACCGTATGTATGCCAAGGGATATTGGACATTTGGAAGATTTGTTTGAGTGCTGCTTGAGCCTCATTTTTCCTAGACCGGGCATATTCCGTGATGTGCTCAATTGCTAAACGTTGTGATCTGGATAACTCTCCTGACATGATAGGCTCCTTTCTGATGCTATGCAATCAAAAGGATCATTTCTCTCATTTTTCCTTGTTCAGCTTATAGAATGATCGGCGCTCTATACCCTTTATATGGTAACTAAAACAATCCAAGCTTTTTCTTTGTATAGAACGGCCTAACGTTGGACTTGAAATATTCTTCCAATCCTGATGATCCGTCCATTTGAACAAATGATACTGGCGGGTCAGGAACGTGTACCGAATCTGCAATCATTCCTGCTTTAGATACGATCTCTTCCCAGTTATCACTCGCTTCAACCGCAATTAACGTATGTGGCTTCTCATCCATTTGGGGATTGAAAAAATGTGCGTTATAAGCACACTTAATCTCCTTACGAGTAGCAAACAGTTTGCTGAGTGCTTGGATCAGCTCCTCTGGCACAATCGCCGGCTGGCCCACCATCACTTGTGTCTCTTCCTCAACTTCATAGCTATTGATATTGTTAAAAATAGATCCGTTTAAAATAGACTCGATCTCATCTACATTGAATTCTTTCCCATAGCTTGAACTTGGGTTCAAGAATACATCAGCACCACGTGTTAATTGGAAGAAATCCATGGCGTTCATCGAGCAGTAATTCACTTCTTGATCGATGGATTCTTGCAAGCGACGTAATGAAGAAAAGATCGGCACGTACATTTTATGGTTGATTTCAACATTCAGCAATTGAATGGTTGTACCTTCTTTTAACACTTCCTCTTTCGTCTCATTCCCGTCTTTGATTTGAATCGTATAAATATTGGAGTTCACCAATTCCTTATAAAAATCAAGTCTGGCAGAAGGATCATTAGCTGCTAACATTAAAATGTTTTCAAGATTGTTCTCAGGTTGAAATATCATGACTGTTATCACTCCACACATTGTTTTTGCAGTACGCGTTTTCCATATCATAGTTGAAATTATCTTAATATCCCGAACGACTTTGTCATAATTCTCTTTCCATTCCTCATACGAATCACTACCGCCCTGTGTTTAAACAAGAGTCATTCCATTATTGCTCATAGTATGAATCAAGCAGTTTAAATTCGGCTATAAACGCCTCATGCGTTTCAAAAGGACAATCATAGCCCATATACCATTCGACTAAAAAGTAGATGATCTCATAAGCATGCTGATAATACTGTTCGGAGTATCCGTTAGCTGCTCTAAAACTCTCATGACTGGTCCAGCTCTTAACAAAGCTATCAAAAAACCAAAAGCCGTAGGCCAATTCTCTTTCCAAGTAATCATTCTTTTCTGACGAGCGAATGAATGCATAGAATGCCTGCAGCGTTTCCATGCATTTATGATGGTCCCAAGTAAGATTGCACCTTAAATCAAGAATAAAAGAGCCTTCTTCTCCCTTCAATTCGCGTCTTACTTTATCTTCTATATGATCCATATGCCCTCCTATTTCGGGTTACGTCCAATCCACTATACAAACTTGATGCAGAAATTACTGCCCTTTAACCGTTCAAGATCCAATAATGTGACATTATGTAACGATAATACTGTTTCATTTATCTCTTGAATACCGTCACCAAACCATATCGACCATATTTCGAGTTCACTCACATGGTCTTTATGTTCATTCAAATATTCAAAAAGCTGCGAATTCCAGGATTCCCGATAACGATCCCCTTCCAACCAATAAATGTACTCCTTGTTGATATACTGTTCTAAATCATAAGGCGGGTTTGTGCATCGGGATATTCGAAGATCGTTGATTTTCGCTTCATCCTTGGCATACATGACATCAACGTCATCATCTAATTCATGAATATCGATTGGTCCTTTTGCTTGAATATTCAACTTTTTCAACTCTCTTGCCTTCATTCGAACAAATCCAGTCTGATCGATTTCAGGAAGTGGGCGATTAGATACAATGAATGAAAATAAGCTCATTTCTTCCTCCGCTAGTATAAGTCTGATTAATAGCTATCCCATGCCAAGTACCATTGACCATCGTCTTTTGATTTGGCAATATACAGTTTTCCGTTATCCGCGATCATGAATCCTGGTTTCTCTTCTGAAGAAATTTGGAAGATATAATCCAAATCACCTAAACAGGGAGATTGGATATACGAAGGGAAACCTCCTATTTTGGTGAAAAAGTAACGATCAAATTCATTAAAAAAACGATCTGAAAGCTCATCCGATTCGTTGATTTCACTCATATCGAGATAATCCCATGATTGTTCCCAGCAAGGGAAGTCTGGTGTGCCCGCTTCTGACCACTTGATTTGAAAGGATTTAACTTGTTTGCATTCACTTGGTGTCTTCATCTTCCTCATCCCTTCAATAGAATCATATTCTCTTAGAAGCCAACCTTCGCCATTCTTCGCATAGTCTACTGGCAGTTTTTCCGAGTTGAGATAGACTTGAATGAGCCTCTTATCTCCAAAGCGCTTACGTCCTTCTGGAACCTCTGGGACATAGATTTGAATAATGGGTATCATGAATCCATCTTGATCTGAAGGCCAGTTGTCTGATTCGTGTAGATAAAAGTCACCGCCGAAGCTGCTGATTATAGATGCTTCAGGTCTAAATCCGCCTATTTGCGCAATGACCGGCTTTTTTCCGAGTGTCGTTAGTCGTTCAAAAATGTCCATTTTTCCCCTCCAATAATTTCTGGCTCTTCTCATCCATCAAGGGCTGTTTTGTAAATTGCAATGCATTCCTTCGTTTAGTCAATGAACTAAGCAATCTAATCGATCTATGCTTCTGGGAAATGCGACGTAGAGAGATACCACGGGGTTATCAGATACGAACCCAGAACCATACCTTTAATATGGTGATCATTTCATGTCACTCGTTAGAATCACGATGCTTTGCATGACTGACGGAATATCTTGGGGATCGCTAATAATGAATAAATGATTTGCTTCGCCTTCCTTGGGACCCATAATGTTTCCGTTACGGAGTTCTGCAATCTGTCTATCAAGCACTTCTTTGAAACTCGATGCAGTGCGAAAGATGGATTGACTTCGCTGGCTCTTGCGTACTCGCTCCTCCAAAATATAATCAGGGATATCAAAATGAACCAGCACGCTTTCAAAATTATTTTCATGAAAATCATGAAGCAGTTCTGCACGGCCCCTCCTATCTAAATTTGAATTGCTAAGGATAATATGATAATTCGTATTTTGGATCGTATAATCTACAATCGTTTTTGTGATCGCATATTTGATCGTATTCGGTCCCTGTAATGGCCGCAGGGATCTATAGTATGAATTGACGAATTCGGCATGATTATCTTGATCAATGACAATAGCGTTCTTTAGCTGTTGTTCTAATGCTTTAGAAAATGTTGTTTTGCCGCTGTGTGTCTTGCCTACTGTCATAATAATGAATCGCTTCAATTATAGTCCCTCCGACGCATGCAGCACGTTATTTATATAAAATGTATTTTCTTACCATTAACTTCTTCTCGCAATTTCTTAGGGATCAAAAACATTGTTCACTTCGGTCAACTTATCTATTTTGATTAATAAAGTCTCTTTTCGTAACTTTCCTGCAGCCCTTTCATGATGACTTCTTCCGTAAATTCAGACGAATTGACATGAGCCGTTAACATCGCAGGGATCGACGGCAGAGCATCTGCTTCCAGCCAAGTCTCATGATCCCAGACCTTCGATCTTTTGAAGGCTTTCGCGCAATGAATATAGCATTCCTCAACCTCTACCCCAATACCTAATAGCGGCTGCTTATCTTTCGCTCTCATCTGGCTAAGAAGCTTTTCATCTTTAATGATGCAAGCTTTTCCATTAACTCTAAGCGTTTCTTCCAACCCTGGAATCATGAAGATTACGCCTACCCTCGGATTGGATAACAGATTTCTTAATGAATCCATCCTACGATTGCCTGGACGTTCTGGAATAACAAAGTGCTTATCATCGACAACCAATACAGATCCTGGGGCATCCCCCCGAGGAGAAACATCGCAGTATCCTTGGTCATCTGACGTAGATAAAAATAACAAGGGTGACAGGGAAATAAAGTGTCGACAATGGCTATCCAAATGATGAATCGTTTTCTTCTTTACAACCTCGCTTGGATACCCCAAGAGATCTCTCAGCTCGTCTTCTGTTGATATGGTTTCTTTAAACGGATTGTTCATCATCATCCTCGATTCTTCTTTGATCTTTTTGGTCACGCCTCAGCATCATGGAACAGTATCCGCTTTGTTCCCGACTAACTCATCTGGCAAGATCCAAAATTGCTTTGTTTCCTCAACAAAAGCTAAATGGACTGCTCGTTGTTCGCCTTTTTTCAGTCTAAAATATCTTGTGCCCATACCATAAATACTCCTTCCTGGTATATATTCCAATCCGCCAACACGACTATTTTGATGGGCTTCTAAATACTCAAACGCTTCGAATTCACTTCCTACAACAAGGTTCTCGGAAGTTTTATTCCACCGGACCTCTAAGATTTTCACGTTGGTTGATACATACTCTCCCACGATGTTAGTTTTGCCCGTCCCTTCTATTACAACTCTCGCATCAGACGGAGACCGACCGAATTCGTTGATTCCTAATGTTAAATACGTTCGATCAAGCACTAACGTTTGATCTAAAACAAAATAGGTGCCGACTAATATAAAGAGGATGAATGAAAAGCAAACGAGTATTTTTCGCCAGAGCGGCATTTTGATCACCTCCAAATTTTCAGACTACAGCCTAAAGTCCGTTCCAAAAGTTTGCTTTTAGTTAAGATCAATGGGCTTCCTAGTTTCTCCTCAACTGAATCTAGTAATGTTGCAACTTCTTCTCGTTCGATCCAAGAGTTCCGATCTATCAATTGATGAGAACATCATCTACTAGTTTCTACGAGGGATATGAATGGTATTATAAACCAAATTTTCTATTCACATCAAATGATGAACCTGAATATAAGAGATGACTTCCTAATATGCAAAAATGCCGCCACAGCGGCAGCATGAATACTTGATCAATAGTTAGGATTAAACATCATTACTCTTGTAACAATCCATTCCATTACTAGCATGCTATTGTAAAAATTATGCTTCACGATACCACTTTCTAAGCTGATTGATATGAGCCTGATGATAGCGGCAATGGTCAGCGATATGCCATAAGCCCCAGCGCAGGGTCGCTTGCTTTTCATTATTATGGCCAAAGGTTACAACTTTGACTAGATCATCATCTGTTAACGACAGGCATGCATCTTTTAGCATCGCGAGCACATCATCATAATTAGACATAAGAGACTTCAAACACACTTCTTTGACCATTGGCAGCTCATTATTTTGATCTATCATAGGGCCATATCGCTCTTTCAATGACACCGAAAGCGGTTCTCCTTTTATTCTGCAAGCCCAATTCAGATCAACAACCATGAGATGTTTGATTAGCTGTGCCGTACTATTAAATCGATGATTATTCCCTTTGTAATCCAGTTCTTCTTGTGACATACCATCCGTTATGAGCCACAGCCTTTGGTTATTTTCGATAACAGCAGAATGTAACATCCCCACGATAGGCGACATAGAGTTTTCACCTTTTAAATCGTACAGCATCCTGAATCACCCTCCTATATTTTCGACTTTCTAATGCTCGCCAAAACATTTCCATTTCACACATCTTAGTCATTTTTGTATTTCCTGTGATAAGATCGCTTTTAGCTCTGTAAACATTTTTTGTTTATTAAATGATTTTTCACCTGAAATGTCCTCTGAATCTGCTCCATCTAGATTGAACTTACCGGATTGCATGTTGATTACACTGTACTGACCATAGCTGTTTTTCTTCATAAAGATTAAATACTTGCTGCCTTTTTTCATTTCTGTATACCCTTCATATGCAATTCTTTTTTTACCTTTAAACGTTTGGTATACACCGATGGGTTCAATGACAGTAAGATTAATTGCATCCTCTTCTGAACCTTTTAGTACCTTTTCGACATTCATCTCTGTAAACGTAGCAATATCCGCAACAAAACCCTTAGGTAATTCTTCAATATGCAGTTCCCGATCTTCTAAATCTTTGATCGGACTACCAATGACAACTAATTCTGCATGATTAAATAGTTCTTTACCTGTAGAGTATCCAACATAATCAGAGGATACATGTACGGTGCGTACAGAGTTATAGATGGCAAAAAAATAATAGCATGCTGCTGCAAGGATTAAAGTGAGGACAAGAGAAATAATCGTGATATTCTTTCTTAGTAGCATCTAACACCTCCCAATGCTTGCACAAGCTCCTAGCTTGATTTTCATTTAATGAATCATCTGAAGCGCATCTATACTTACTTGGACCGCTTTGTCATCCTAGCAAATCGAGGTCCTGCCTGGAATCCGGCTTTCTTTTACAGGATTTCTGCAACATTTCCTACTGTAACACACAATTTCACGACCTCTGTGTAGGCACTAGCAGACTGTTTGATGTGATGCAGCATAAATGCCGCGATGCCCTTTCCTATACTTAGGTAGAATGCAGATCTCACCAATCTCTGCAAATCCTAGCGACATGTTCTCACTGATACCTGCGATGCATACTCCCGCAATTTCTTCTTCCTGTTCATTCACAACAACAATTGAAAGGTTTCTATAGCTGTATACCTGCATAAGATAGGATAGATCTTCTATGATCTTCTCGTCATGGGGGACACCATAGATCTCATAGTCAATCCCTCCGCGGTATCCTTCCTTCATGATGTCTTTTATTCTTGACATGTCGTAAGAATCATCTGTCAAATAGACAGACCATCCATTTGGATTTAAAGCCTTTTTACTTTCTTCTGTTGGGCAGCACATGACCTGTCGTACTATATTCACTTTAAAGCCTAACGATAACAGAAGGTTTACATCATCTTGCAGGACACCATTGATATTTCTTATATCCCTGCAGCAATCTATTACGATCCTCCACATTTGATCTGCCTGTTCTAATCTATACTTCGTCATCGCACCTCGCAGACTAACAATCAACTGATTTTCTAAGGACAATTTTCCGATACATTCCATTCAGCATAACTGGCTTGTCTTCTTCTATTACGATGTGATCACGATGTCTCTGATACAATTCTTCAAAATTCAGTCCAATATCGGTGCCCAGCACTTTAATGAGTGGTCGAAGCAGCCTTTTGAACAGCGGAAGTTTGTTATGGTCTGGAGCAAATTTATCGAAAATAACGATCCTTCCTTCTTGCTTTAATACCCGACTCATCTCTTGAAAGCATTGATCTGCATGAGGTACTACAGAAAGGATGAGGCTGCCGACCACATAATCAAATGATCGATCGTCAAATTTCATATTTTGAGCATCCATCTCTATAAACGCAATGGAGGAATTCATAAATTTCGCTCTTGCTCTGCCTAACATGTCAGGCGAAAAATCTATTGCCGTTATATCTAAATCTGTATGGTTCACTAATTCCAGATCAGCACCTGTGCCCACACCTACAAAAAGAATTCGATGTGCACGGTCGAAATGGATTTCCTGAAAAACTTGTTTTCGTGCACGAAGAAAAAGGTTTGAATTGAAAATTCGATCATAGATCGGTGACCAGATCTTATAGATTATTTTATTCCACTTATTATTCATGATGGATCTCCTGATTTATTTATAGTGATAATCTATTGTTCTTGTTTATCATCGTTTTATGTTCAGTCTAATTACACTTAGTATTGCTAAGATCGCAAAAGCATAACTCGAATGAAGTTTCATTTTGGCTAGTTGGAGTAAATCATCCGGTAAATCAAAAATAATGATATAACCATAGTACAACGATAACAAACATGTAAGAATGATTAGTAGGTTAAGTATTTTTCTAAACATAAATTCCCCCTCCTAGTTAACAAAACCCACTATCCATTGCGAATACTTCAGTTATGTAAATGTTGTTGCTATCTCAACCCATGTAACATTGACCTTTACCCTCAACTAAAATAAGTTTCTTCTTCATGCAATCATCCTAAGTCATGGTTAATGATATGCTTGATCCCAGCCTTTGTTCCAATGTCTTGTACCAGCCCCTTTAACGCATTTGGATAGATCGTCATATCATCAAGTTCATGAACGTCAAACCATTTAAAGACCAGCTTTACCTCTTCTTCGTTACCTACAAATTCCTCGTCACTGGCTGCTAGTTCATCAGCACATTCCACTAAATAATACATGCCATACTCATGTAAATATTCAACTTCATAGGCATTAAAGTTCTCAATAATCCATAATAATCTCTGCGTGTTTACCTCTAAATTAAGTTCTTCTCTGAACTCCCTAACTACGGTATGAGAAGTCTCTTCATTAATCTCCGCTCTACCACCTGGCAATACCCAGCCTGATCCGTTCTTTGTCTTATGTAAAAGAATTCTACCTTGGTTCATTAAGACTCCGCATACTCTTAACAAAAATTCTCCCTGACCTTCCTTTATGGATACTGACAAAGAATTACCTCCTTCATGCTTTTTTTAACGTTTTGATATTTACGAAATTCATTTAGTTAAAAG
The DNA here is from genome assembly GCF_015558675.1 of Paenibacillus sp. 1001270B_150601_E10. Classification (GTDB taxonomy): domain Bacteria; phylum Bacillota; class Bacilli; order Paenibacillales; family Paenibacillaceae; genus Paenibacillus_B. The sequence goes on from NZ_JADMOL010000008.1 coordinate 38,820, forward strand.
AAAAGCGGTAGACATTAGACGTATTTCCATTTTCATCATCCTTCTTTAGTCTTCATCAAACATCCGATGGACTCTCCTCATTTCGAAATTGCTTTCAATATATATTTACTAAAGAACATCAAGCATCTCTCTTAGCTCTACTTTACATTTTTCAATATCATAATGTGAATTATCGATCTTTCGTTTGCTAATGTTTAATAGATCAAAAATCTCAAGTTCAATGTTTTTTCTTTCTTGAAGAACGTGAATAGTCCCATCTACACCATAATATCCGTTCGCTTTTCCCAATCCTTGATTTGTATAATAATCTATAAATCCGTCTGACCATTCCTTAGGTCTTTCATGTACGGCTTTTTCAAAAGTAGATCTGATATCCTGTTGATCAATATAGATTAATAGGGGGTTCATGGCCCTTACTATTTCCTCTAACTGCAATACATAGTTGATCACTTTTTCTTTTGGTATGTTATATTTTACTGTACCGATCGTCAGTGGGTTTTGTATGAAACAACAGTCAAATACATACACGGAATGACGATGAAGATTGCTTTCTTTAAAGCTTCTCCACTTTTCTGTCATCAGACTGACGTGTTCGTCGAACGGCAGCTCATAGATATCCCTTGTCAATATCTCTTGCAGGAGCTCCTCTGGAAAATCATGACCCCATTCATTCTTTAGTTTTCGATAGGGGATTAAGTTGTTGTTTCCGTGTCTGACTACTCTACTTTCTAACCATTCTTTGATTTGTTCATGCTTTGATAGCAATTCCATAAATTCATCTTCTCTATAAAAAGAAACACCTTCATAATCAGCTGGATGATCTAAATGCCCTTCTTGATATAATTTTGCCTCTACACCCTTGTCAGCAAGTATTTCAGCTACAAATTGTGCAACAGTAGACTTTCCAGACCCGGGTAATCCCTCTATCATAATCAGTTGTGTTTGCATCGATATTCCCTCTCCATACTCTATTTCACTACAGATATTTCAAATACTCCTGAAGCTTAGTATCCACTCGATCGTAAACGGCCACATCTTTTTAAGACAAACGGATATTAGCATCTATTGAAATCACAAAAAAACAAGTCACAAAGAAGCATTTTGCCGCCCAAAGGGCTTAAATAAAATATACAGCGTATGATCAATAGTTGGGTAATAAAGTTCAGTTATAACGGAACTATTTACTCTGTTAGAAAGAGTAAATGCCACTATGCATTATTCCTAATCTGAACGACCCACAAAAACTACTTCTTGGTTGAACCATTCTGATTGTTTGTATGCGTCGCCAATACCTACTTCATTTATTAATGCTTTGGACACCCTTTTTTGCTTTAAGAGCGTATGAAAGCTGTGATCAAATGGGTTAGGTGTTATTTTAATTTCATTGCTGCTTATCCACTCAGCCACAAGTCGACGATCATCCACATCGTTAAAGGGTTCCGAATCTTTGAAACCGTTTTTGTACCAAGGATTTTCTTGTTCCTTATCCACTCCAGGAGAATATAAACATACATATAAAGAAATCGCATCGCATAATTGCAGCAATCTAAACGGCTTATTAATGTCTTCATGATTGTTAAGGTTTAATTCCGCTTTTATTCGTTGCTGCCTTTTATCTTCTTGATGAATAAACATGTTGCTTTCTTCTACGGAACTGCCCTTGAAGAGGCCGAATGACGAATAATGTAAGCTGCATAGTAAGGCGGCATACTTATTCATTTGTTCAGTTTGATCCAATCCATACTGATAATGGGTTAGCTTAGGTAATAGCGGATAATCCATAAATGAAAATGGCGCAGCTTGGTGATCATTCCATATCGGGGTATCATCAAGTCTCTTCCAGCCTAAATCATGATGATAAACAGCAAATACCAAGTCGTTAAAGAAAGGATCATCTACGAAAAAGTTCTTAAACTGTCTTGCTACATCCCCAGACAATTGAGCATGTTCATGTTGTTCCACCATGATAAATGCCAGTTCAGTTTCACGAACGATCATATCTTCACTTCCCTGCTTTTTATCTCGTAAGTCTTAGACCTCTAGATCAGTACTAAATAGCTTAAGCATATGATGATTATATGTCTCATCAAGTACAAATGCCTCAATGTTTATCCTTCTAAATACCATTTAGGCTTAATCTGATTAAAATAATCATGGTCTTCTAAAGATGTATAGATGTTATCCAGCATATGATCCATCGTCTCAGGAGCTGCCTTTAATGTCCAAACTACTGATGAGAATACGCACATAGCGAGATAAAGTGAATAGAGTCTCCAAAATAATTCTCCTGGCTGCTGTTTCTTATGCTGAAAATAGCCTCTAATCTGACCGATGGAGAAGGGAATGCTAATTTCTCTGCTGAAGATGCCTACTTTGAGAAACTCATGAATGGGATCACCCCAGTCATAGCGATTAAAATCTATAATTCCTGAAAGCTGCTTGTTCATCACGATCATATTGCCTACATGAAAATCATCATGCTGAAACACATTTGGTCTTTGCTTCATATAGGTAATATTTTGTTCAATAAACGCCATGATTTTATCGTCATTTCTTACTCTCACTCCACAGTTCATGTACTGATCCATGTATCTTCGATGTTTGATTACTTTTCTCTCATACCAAGAAGAGACATGCTTAGGAGCAGTATATTGATGCATTTTTCTTAGCTCTATACCAGCGTCAAATCCAATCTTGAATTGATCACTTTCAGCGTATCTTGGAAGTTCATCTGCAGCATCATTTCCTTCAATATACGATATTAACATGTAACCAGCTGTTGAAAGTCTCCCAATGTCTATCGGTCTTGAACATTTCACACCATAGCGTTCCATTTGATGCAAGATGCTAAACTCTCTTTGCTTTTGATCATACTCCTTTAAATTAAATGCACGAAGCAAGAATCTTTCATCATCACCGGATTGAACAAGATATTTCTTATCTGAAGAGTATCCTTTATGTAGTTGAGTCATTTTGCACCCTTGCAATAATTCGATCTCTTGCTTTATGCTTTCCATATATAATTCGTTGGATGAACTCAAGAATATCGCCTACTTTTAAAAGTTGTTGGTATACATTTTACTACTACTTAAAACAAATAATAGATAAGAATAGATAAGTGAAATCGCAACTTACTATATATTAGGAGAAAAAACATACGATGAAAACACTTGAAGCTGACCGATTAATACTTCGTGAATGGCAGGAAAGCGATGCTGACGAGCATTTTCAATTATATAACAATCCTGATGTTGAACATGCTGGAGCAAAAATTTGTGGGAATAAAGAGGAAAGTCTTGAAAAGATCCGTCTATTGATGAAATGCCAGGAGTCCTGGGCTATCGTGCTAAAAGAACATGGAAAAGTAGTTGGTTCCATATTTCTTAGCGATATAAACAGGCATGACCGCTATAAAGAAATCGAATATGTGATATCATCAAGCTATCAAAATATAGGGATCGCTACAGAAGCCGTTACATGTGTGTTAAAACACGCTTTTTCTGAAATGGATTTATTAGTTGTAGCCGTTTGCCATTATCCAGACAATATCAAATCCAAACGAGTTATTGAAAAATGTGGTTTTACATATGAAGGGACCTTACGCAAGTACAGCAGAAATCTGACCGACAGCGTACGGTATTCAATGACAAAAGAGGAATGGGAAAGCTTATACATTTAACTCTCTTTTATCAGCGTAAGTTGTGGTTAAGTACAATGAAATAAAGGAACATCGTGAAATATACGATGTTCCTTTTGAGTCTTCAAAACGAACTCGTGACCCCCAATAAGGGATATCGTCTTCCAAGCATATTGTGAGAAACAACAGCTCCTCATCACACTTTGGCGCTTCACCATTGTTTCGTATATTCTCGAATTCATCATTTATCAACATCACCTAAATGGATATGCTAACTCGCTTTTAGAATAGTAGTTAACGATCTTCCCGTTATTAATTGCATATTCAATCTCTTTTTCTGTGCTACTGCCAATATAACCGCTTACATCAATAACGAATATTTCATCCGACATATCGATTTTACGAAAATGTAAGTTGCCCAGCAATTCTGCCTGTTCCTCCGTAATCTCAATGCCCTCACTCTGCTCAAAGAAGGCTAAACTTATTACGATATTCCCTTGAAGCGTTAAATACCTATTGGCTTGTTCGAATTGCTTCTTGAACTTTGTAGAGCCACATAGCGTTATAACTTTCATCTAATCCCCTCTATTCCTGTTGTATCATACCTCGATTCCCAATTCATAAATTTAAGATAAGATTCATACCTTCTGCCACCAATCGCAATATCTTCACCATACCTATCCGCTTCTCGCTCTTCGAGCCTTCTCATTCGTATATCTTTCGGTATCCATAGATAGATCACCAAATCAAAATAAGGAATAAAGACATCTCTATCAAAATGCTGATATCCGTATTTCTCAGACATTGCTGTAGCTAAAGTGCTCGTTCCCGAACCGGATGCCCCTAGAATATGAATTCGATTTATCATTTTATTTCACCACTCCATAGATTATAAAAGGTGCCTGACGGGCAAATGTCCTAACTATTGTCCCTCATCTGCTATTCATATCTCTGTTGTTTCCAACAACTTGACCTATTTCACTGATGACATGTTCCGCAAGCTCGAGCTGTTGATCAGCAAACTTCATATCACCATAACCTTTAACAGCATAATCTAAATTACCGAGTGTAGACATCAATATACGGGCGGTTAAGGCGAAGCCAAATGCTTTTCGATCAACGATGATGTCAGTGTTGCTCAACATGTATCTAAAGGTTGGCTCATCCAATCCATTAAACAAGAGGAGATTTCCAACATACGATGCCTGATCCCAGTATAGGGGCATCAATGATACATCCTCAAAGTCCGTCCATAACCAGCCTGCAGAACTTGGCACTAAGTTTCGAGCATGAGCATCTCCATGACAAGGTATTAGGAAACGGGTTTCTAAGCGCATCTGTTTATCTACTTTATGAAACAACGTTAATAATGAATGTATACGCTTATCAGAACTCCTCATCAATCTCTCAGCCGATTGAGCAGTCCGTTCCCATACTCCCAGCGCTGGGAGTTCGCCGACAAAGTCCTTCATTGCTTTGGAAAGATCATCTACAAGCTTAACAGCTTCTCCTGGCGTTGGCCGCTGTAATTGTACCGGAGGTACATAGGTCCAAAGCGTCATCCATGTTCCATCAACGATGTATGGCCCTGCATCAGTAAGTTCAGTAGGTAATAATACAGGAACATTCTTGAAATGAAGGTGCCGAGCTACATGCAATTCTCGATGAAGCCTCTTGTAAGCTTGTCCCGCTTCATCTTTTGACACGATATTGGCTAATCGGGCTACGATTGGATAAGGGGCCAAATGAATAATCAGGTTGCCTCCATTACCAAGAACTTGAGGTGTAATTTCAGATAAGCCAATCGTTTCGACAACAGATAACACTCGCGAAATTAACTTGTCAATATTCATCAATACAACATCACCTTTAGCACCCGTCTACTAAAATTCACAAAATTATTCATCAACTATAATCCTCTATCAATATTAGCTTTTTATCTTTCATTTGGAAAAACGATTTTCCTTCAAGCGTAATAATTTCCCCGGCTTTCATTCCGTTAGGGAAATCAGTTGCGAGCGTTCCTTCATAGTCAATCTCAATTTCAGCCCTGTCGTCATGGAATGTAATTTGCTTCATGGTTTGAAGTCTTTGGGAAAAGATCTTCGCCGATTGCTCGCTAATTCTCGAAATGGATCAATTCCCTTTGCTTCAGTATCCATTACACCGTTGGAAATGTTTCGAAAAACAACGTCTTCATGTAAAACGCTGGTCATCCCATCAATATCAAAAGCATTGTACGCATTTAAGTAAATTACAATCAGGGATTCCATTTCTTTATTTTTCATTAAATATCCTCCTCTACATTAATTGAATGGTATTTTGATGGATTAGTTTACCTCATCTAAATAAGACATTGTCCCTCAAATTTCATCTTTTGACAAGTTATATATGCAGTTACGTTAATGACAATCCAGTAATTTTTTTGTATGGTCTTTTTGCGTACATTTATTTAGCATTATTGAAATTCGTGATGTCTCTCGAATATCTCTCTTTAATTTCCGTGAAGAGGCCCTTTTTAATTGAACTTCCTGTCAAATCTTCCGGATCAGTTCCATCGAAATTGAATTTACCGTCCTGCATATTAATTACGCTGTATTGCCCAAATGTGTTTTTTCCTAAAAATATTAAATAGGTACTGCCTTTTTTCATTTCGGAATATCCATCACTTGTAATCTTTTCTCTGCCCTTAAATGTTTGATACACTCCAACAGGTTCAATGACGGTAAGATCAACAGCATCCTCTTCTGGCCCTTTCAACACTTTTTCTATCTTAATCTCTGTAAACGTAACAATTTCCCCGATAAGACCAGTAGACAGCTTTGTCGTGTGTATCTCTCGATCTTCAAAGTCTTTTACTGGGCTCCCAATGACAACCATTTCTGCATTGGCGTATAGGGATTGTGCAGATGAAAAGCCTTGATACATAGAGGATGTATTGATTACACGAACCGAATTGTAAATAGCAAAATAATAACATGCCGCAGCTGCTAGGATGAAAGCTATAGCGATTGAAATAATAGTGCTTTTCTTTTTTAGTAACATTAAATTATACTCCTATGTTCTAATTTTCCCACTTATACTTCAATTCGCCTTTATCGTAGTCAGAAGGTGTTGTGTTATTCCAATTGTAAGATGCGTCTCCTGCTGACGTCATGAGTGATTGTGATCTTAACGTTAAATTTATTTCGTTGGTGTGTGCCAAACCGATAGAATGTCTGGCTTCATGGAGGGATACGTTTTTTTCATGTTAGTGTCATTCTTCTTATTATACTTAACCATATTGTTCTCAAAGATGAGAAAGGTACTATAATCCCAATTCGTTACATTGGATTTGTCGGTGGTGGACGAATAAGCCTAGTTACTTAATGATAAAGACAGCAAGAATAAAAAACGTAAGCATATGAAGAGCCCTCGTATCAGTATATACGAGGGCTGATGCGTCAAGTCCTTCATGAGCGTCCTATTTTCCTTGGATCTCTTTTATTAATGTCTTCATTGGATCTAAAGATTGTTTGGCATCATAAGGATAACGGTTCAATACCTGAAGCAGCAGCTTATACGGCTTGAAATTCTCATTTACCTTAGGAAGGTAGCTTTCAATCAAAGAGATGAGCTGCTTGTACTCCGGAACTTGCCCCGGTGAATAGACCTCAAATTCGAAGAATGAGTTGCCGAATACAGTCGCCCGCTTAACGCCTTGGAATTTCACATATCGGGCTTGCTTGACATCGAACTCAAGAATGTCCAGCTTGCCTTTGGAGTGGATGACCTTCCCTTTGCCCGATATGTTTGTCCACTTTTTCTTGTCTGTCGATACAAGAATCTGGTACTGCTCAGCATATGCAGTTTGCCATTTAATGACAACTTTATTGATGTCCTTGACCTCTCCCAAGTCCACGGTATACCAGGCAGCATCTACATATTTGCTTAACCAGCGGGTGGATTCATTGCCATCTACAGCTTTGTCTGATGATAAATTAGGGAACTCCGTTTGAGAAGACTCGGTAGCCTTCTGGAGTGCTAGATTTTCGGTATTAAGCAGCTCGATAGCTTTGTTGTAAATGAAGACGTTATCGAGCTCGCCTTTAAATGAATGAGTCTCACTGCCAATTCGAAGCGTAGGCAGAACGAATGTGTGCATCTTAGGAAATTGCGTCTCCAAGCGCTCCACATATTCATCAAGATTAACGAATAGCGATACGCCCTTATCGTCACCCTTCAATAAAATATGTGTCCATTTCCCCTCAGGAACAACATAATTGAAGGTGCTGTTATAATGCTCCTTTGTAAATCCAAGCTTGCCTGAGCTTCCCTGCTTCAGCTTCAGCGTGCCGACTGGAGATTCCATCAATACAGCATTATTCGGATTATTGCGGTCTGGCTTGATCCACATAGAGGCTGTCCAGCCGAATCCAATCGCTTCTATTGGTGTCTCGATGTAGCTTTGACCGCCGTTAAAGCGAGCTCCCTGCCCATACTTGCCCTCGGCAATATCCACATTGACAGCATTGCCGTCAAAGCCGTTGCCGGATTCATCCTTGAAGTCTTGCTCAAACATGTATTGCATCACTAGATGATCCGGATGATCTACCTGAATGCTGTGTGAACGGTCGGCATTGGGCGCTTCCCCAATAAGCTTCGTTCTTTGTTCGAATCGAGCGAAGGACTTGTCCTTTCTTGTACCCGTCCACATCTTCTCAGCAACGACTTGTATGCCAGGAAGAAGTCTGATATGCGCATCGTCCATGGACAGTCCATTAACATCAGAAGCATCATTCCACATGGAAAACATCCCGCCTTTTACACGCGGATGGCCGAGCGGCAGCGTAGTCGTCTCCCATTTGACCGGCTCCCATTCGTCATAGAGGAATTGTGCATTTAGATAATTCCTATAAACGGTTGGTACGATATACATGTATACATTTTGCGAATTGATGACATCAAAGCCAAGATCAACCGCTTGCTGCGGGGCTCCATAAGGCTCACGCCAGATATCCATGGTCGCTTGATTGCTGATCGGGGTGGTGCCGTTATATTGAGTTAATCCTCCCCACATATGCGGATGCTTGCCCTTGCTGTTGATATGCTTCACAAGCGTATCCATATACCAGCGGAACCGTTCTGTATCCGTGCCCCAATACTCATCCGTGCCGATATGCACATCGGGTCCTACAAAGGTCAGATCATCGCCATCCAAATATTCATTGAAGAGGTTTTTCACGAAATCAATCGTTTCCGGCTTCGAAATGTCCAAGTGATGATCGGTGCCGAGCGCAGGGTTATAGGTTGTGAATGAGCGGGAATGTCCGGGTGTATCGATCTCAGGAATGATGTTTACCCCGTAATCCATGCCCATCAACTGCAGCTCCTTGAATTCCTTCTTTGTATAGTGGCCGTTGCTGCTGGCAAGTCCCGGATACGTAGTGCTCTCAAGGCGATAGGCTGCATGGGTTCCATCTGCGAATGGCGTTCCGACACCATCATTCAAGTGAATCTGGAACATATTCATTTTGTACCAGGACAGCAGCTTGACATAATCCTGAAGGAAATCAATTGTAAAGTATTTGCGTGCAACGTCAATCATCAGTCCTCGCTGCTCATACTTAGGGTAATCCCTAGCCTCCCCACGCGGGATCGTATGGTCATCATGCTGCTTGATGATCTGAAGCGCTGTTCTTGTGCCAAAGAATGCGCCGGTTGCTGAGGACGAGGTGATGGATACGTATTGATCCACCTTAAATACATTGCCCTCATCACCCAGCCAAGCTAAGGACGGATCAATGGCTAGGTAGATATCGCCGGCATGAGGCTTCCCAGCGACGACCTCAAGCGAATAGCCCGTTAGATCCAGCAGATCCTCTCGCGTGAGCTCCCCTGCCTTGCGAAGCACTGCTTCATCGTTTGGTGCGATGACAATGCGTGATGATTGGGTCAGCTTGTAATGGCCTGTATCACCATACCACTCCCGCAAAGAAGGAATAACTTCTGGCTCGGCATTGCGTCCTGGTGTTTGCTTATGAAGGCCAGAAACGTTAATAGAAATGTTGTTGGACAACAGCTTGCGGTCCGGGTTGTTGAGATCCTCAACGAGTAGGATGAGGTTCACTTTGGCATCCACTAACGGTGTTCGGATATGGCCTTCGAGGTCAATCACGGGGAGCCTGTCACTTCCAAATACGGAGACACGATAGCCATTCGGTATGTTGGCGGCTGACCAATCCAACTTGGTTTGCCCAGGTTGTACCGTTAACGAAGCGGTTACCTTGTCGATGACAGATTGCAAGTCGCTTTGTTGATAGACTTCAAATTCGTAAAAGGAGTAGCCATACAGTGTACCTTCAACCGGTGCACGGGCAACGCCTTGGAACTTCACGTAACGAGCTTCTCGAGCAGGGAAATCGATTGTTTCCACTCCACCTTTGGATTGAATGATGCCATCGTTAGGCTTAACGTTTGTCCAAGATTTTGCATCATTGGATACAAGAATCTTGAATTTGTCAGCTGGAGTCTGCCAGCGAAGGACAACACGGTCGAATGCTTTTTTCTTGCCCAAATCAACATAGAACCATTGATTGTCGTTTTTCTTGGAGGACCATCTTGTATTGCCCTTGCCATCAACCGCCAGAGCAGGCGACAAATAGTCCACTTCATTGCCGGAGGAAAAAGCAGGCTTGTTCAAGGCAAGATTCAATCCATTGAAGGTTGCCTTAGCGAGAAGCTTGGCTGCTTGCTCTTCTCCATTAGGGACTCCATTCTCAGCTTGATCATAGACATCGTCGCTCACAGCCTCACGGTCCTCATTGTTCAACGCAATTCGTTCCAGATCAGCTGCTTGCTGCTCAACATTCTGTCTTTCCAATCCAATAGGTTTGCTTAGCGCCCTAGCTGGCTGAGCTGCAGTTAACAACGAGGATAGGACCACCAGCATACTCAGCATGAGCAACATTGAGTTTGCATACACTGTTTTCCTCATACCATTCCTCCACATCATCATGTTATCGATATACAATTGTTGAATGGCTTTGAGCATCCCTCCATTCCATGGCGCTGCTTTTAGAAGAAAACGCCTGCTTCGTTAATCGTTCATATCATAAATGAAATATGCATAGCGAAACAGGACTTTAAGAATTATTTAAAGAAATGATAAGGTTTTGTATGGAGGCTTGATAGAGGACATGAATTCTCTTCTTAGGGTGCATGATGTGAGTTTATCGCTCTCTTCAACGAAAGAGAGATTGGAAATAGACTTTTAAGTGATGATAAAGTCTGGAGATGAGGTGATTAGATTCATGAATACGTACAGAACAGCAGAAATAGTGCATAGCATTGGAATCCATCCCAATACTGTGCGGCTTTATGAGGAACTTGGACTTATTCCAAAAGCAGAACGGAAAGCGAATGGGTATCGCATTTTTACAGATTTCCATGTGGAGCAGCTTACATTTGCGAGAACAGCTCTACAAGTTGAGGTATTGCAAAATGGTCTGCGAAAACAAGCTATTGGTATTATAAAGACCTCGGCTGCCAAAAATTTTGACAAAGCTATTCATCTAACGAACCATTATCACCAACAATTAAAAAGAGAGCAAAGAAACGCTGAAGAAGCTATCGCGATTACTGAAAAGCTATTGTCAGGTGAAAACCAACAGCTGAGCAACGCTATTTTAACCAGAAAAGAGACGGCTAACCTTCTGCATATCTCAATGGACGCCTTAAGAAATTGGTACCAAGAGAAAATAAAAGTGTCGGAACTTTGTGAGGTCACTGCATCTCTTTACCAAAGCTCTAAGGATTACACGACCTTGTTACATCAATTTGGGCTTTCCAACAAGCTGAAAAGTCATGTAAGCGAGCTTTCCGGAGGACAGAAGCAACGACTGTTCATTGTTCTTGCGTTAATTCCAAATCCCGAGGTCGTGTTTTTAGACGAGTTGACTACCGGGCTTGATGCGAGAGCAAGACGGGATGTATGGAAAAGCCTTGCTGATTTAAAAGCTAAAGGGTTAACCATTCTATTGACCTCTCACTTCATGGACGAGGTGGAGGCCCTTTGTGACAGAATCATGATTCTGAAAAAAGGTAGAAGCATTTTTTACGGGACTGTAGAGGAAGCGATTGCTGCCAGTCCATATGAAAAATTTGAGGATGCCTATCTTTGGTATACAGATGAGGAGGAAAATAATGAGAGCATTTAGAACGCTGCTTAAAACAGAGAGTAAGCTGTCGCTTCGTGGGATGGACATGTTCATCTTTGCGATCTGTATGCCTGTCGTCGTTGTGATCATTTTAGGTGCAGTTTTCGGAAATAAACCAGCTTTCCCTGGCTCTGCTTATACCTTTCTGGAACAATCCTTTGGAGCGGTGGCCACGATTGCAATATGCGCTGGAGGAGTGATGGGACTTCCTTTAGTGGTATCCGATTACCGAAGCAGGAGGATACTAAAACGTTTTAAGGTAACGCCGACCAGTCCAGCTCTTATCCTAGCCGTACAAGTTGTAATTTATGCGATATATTCCATTGCTTCCCTCATCCTTGTTTATATGACTGCGGCCATTTTTTTTGGGTATCAATTTCGTGGCTCATGGCTTCCATTTTTAGGCGCGTACTTACTGGTCATGCTGTCTATGTTTAGCATTGGACTGCTGGTGGGTGGACTGGCGCCAAATATGAAAACAGCAAGTGCTTTAGCCAGCTTGCTATATTTCCCAATGCTTATTTTCTCTGGTGCCACCTTACCTTATGAAGTTATGCCTGCGGCGCTTCAAAGAGTGGCAGATATATTACCGCTGACACAGGGCATTAAGATGTTGAAGTCCGCTTCACTTGGCATGCCAATGGATAGTGTCATCATACCCGTTGTTGTGATGATTGCACTAACAGTGATATGCATGAGTATGTCTCTTCGCTTTTTCAAATGGGATTAATTGTGAGCAAACCAATATCGGCAGGCCCTTCTAGGAGTTTCCAATTGGGTTCAGTTATTTTGAGAAGGGTCTAGCAGCTTGTCGCTAGACCCTCTTTACATCGCACCTATAAATTCCATACTCATTGCCATGTATCCTTTATAACACTTGAGTATCTAGTATCAAAACAAAAAACGCAAAATGATAATGGTAATCATACCTCCCAGTACGGTTCCTAGTAAACTACGTGTTTTTATCGCTATCAAAAAAGTTGGTATGGCTGCAAAAAATTCGATGTTGTTTGTAAGAGAGGCTATCTCTCCGTCATGTATAAATATCTCTTGACCTATCAAAGCGGCTATAACAGAAATGGGGACATAATTTAACCATCGCATTGCCCATTCTGGTAATTCAAAACGACTAAGCACCATCAGAGGAATGACTCTTGGAATAAACGTAACAAAAGCCGAGCCTAAAATAATCAAAAAAATGTCCCATCTTACTTCCATTTTTCTACCACCATTCCTATGGTTGAAGCAATAATAGTTGCAATAATAACCCCCATACTGCTGGACAACACGAAAGAACTTCCCACCGCGATGACCACTGCAATAATAGCGACAACGATATCAAGTTTGATGTTATTTCGCGCCAACATGGAGAGTATAAGAATTCCAATAAACATAGCTGGCAGGGCAAATTCCAGTCCAAATTTCTCCGGATTTGAAATCCATTGTGCCAAAAATGCTCCTGCTAGATTAGCTGCAAGCCAATTTACATAAGCTGTTATGTTGAGGCCATGCATCCATTTTTCACTAATTCGGTTTTTCTTCGAAGCCTCGCTAATCGCGACACCAAATGTCTCATCGGTAAGTAGAGACCCTACCAGCATGTTTCGAAGTGGAGTAAGATGCCGGAAATAAGGGGCTAGTGCTGCACTAAGTAAAATATGACGGAGATTCACAAAGAATATCGTAACAACAATGGCAGTTATCGAACTACTTGTTGCTATCATACCCGCAGCAATAAACTGAGCAGAGCCCGCATAGAGAATTAAAGACATCAGCGCGATCTCAGCTATGCTAAGTCCCGCAGTCTTTTGGATCACACCTGCAGCTAATCCGATGCTTAAATAACCCAGTAACGTGGGGACGCAATCTTTTACTCCTTGGAAGAAGCTATCCTTATCTCTCTGAGACGGATTCATTTGGACGTTCGATAGACTCATTTCATTCCCTCTTTATTTTTAAGGATTGGAAGCTAACTTACTAACTACTACGAAAAAGAAAAAGAAAATACGGTTCAATTTACTTGAACCGTTTTCCAGTAACAACATGAATAGGTTAGGGGCGTTTTTCCAAAGAGCTTCTGTTTCCTCATGCGGATCATTCGTGAAATTTGGAGTTAAATGGAGTCATTCCTTCTCTCAACAATCTTCATGATTCCACCGATTGAATTGGGGTTATTTATATCTGTCATCCAGAGCTGTTCTTTACTAATACTCTCCAATGCGATCTTAAACTTTGCAAAATACAAATGGTAAATACGATGAAGGGATATCTTCAAGAAAGTTTTAATAAATTGATCCTGTTCCAACATAATCATCTCTCCTATCAAGTTCATCACTGATTTAAACTGACGTTACTGTATTTAAGATGCATTATGTGTAGCTGATCTCAATTATTGAAAACTTAATATTAGATAATAATAGGTTTGTAGCTCATTGCTTTATCAACTATCTCTTCTGGGCTATATTCTATATCACTCCAAAATATTAAATCTGAGACATGTGGATCTGGTACATTTCTTTCAAGCAAATTGATCATCTCATCTATTTCATGCTCTGATCCTTCACAATTCATGATTTTTCTTACAAGAATAATCAATTCATCTCTACTTAATGGTTTATTCATTTTATACCTCTCAAATGTATAGTTCTTTTTTATGTATTAGTCACTTATTTGTTAGTTTTCACAGAAGTTACGTATAACGTTCTTGTATCTACAAACCCGAGTGGTTAAAAGAGTGATAGGATATCCATGTCTTCATCGAATACCAATTACATCTATGTTGGACGAATATGAATTTGTCTCTTCCATCATTATAATTTTAATACATTGTTACTTCGATAATCGATGCCCAAATCTTCAAGCAACTCATTTAGACCTGTCCATAAATTTTCACAAAGCCTATACAGTTCTTCATTATCAGATAGCTCTCCGTTTATAACTTTTTTGCCCATCGTTTCGTAGGGTTCCCAGACCATGAATTCTTCTACTACTTTTTTAATAGCTTCATCAGATACTGAGAGTGCCATTTCTTTTCCCTGATCAAATATATGATGTGGATCAAACAAGGAAGTAATGTGTAGGATACTCCCCACTTTAATGGCCCAAGAATCATCAACCAAGCTTGCTTTCTTAAGCCATTCTGATTTCTGCATAGTAGAAATTTCTAATTTAAAGGGGTGATAAATCAGTTCAGAACTAGGAACACTCACACCATCCTTACTTATGACATGAAATTCTATATTCTGAATAAGGACCTTCCTTTTCCTGGGCTATAGAACCATAAATACCGATTGCCTCGATATTATCACGATATTTGTTTAACAGCATTTTTACTATTCTATCAATGAAATCTAGTTTTTCTGTTCGGCTTGTTGAAGCTGGATAAGGTAACATGCAGGCCCTCCTATAAGAGATTGATTTCTACGAATTCTATAGCGTTGCTTTAATGTAACTTCCCGTTATAAATCTATGATGTCTTAACTTTTGGATGTAGCAAAAATTGGACTGATTTTATCCATTGCTACTCCTTGCTTTTTAAATTTAAAAATAAACAAGCCATTGACTAATAAAACCAATGATCCAAATGCCAATGCTGCCATAGAGTTCCATTCAGAAATCAAACCAGATAGTATAGTCGCTATCATTGCTGCAATTCCACCAAAAACGTATATGGAACTTCGAACCCTGGCGATCAAATAGTCTGGAGTAATCCCCTGTTGAACAGTTATCTGAACAACAAATGCCATAGAAAGTGCCCCATCAAAGATTATCATTCCGAAACACATGGTGATAAATGAATTTGATATCAACAATAAAATACCAAATGAAGATATAATCATTAAAGTACTTAGAAAGTATAACCAATTTGCATTTTTAAATTTGTTCATTATAAGTACGCCAACGACATTACCTATACCAGCACAAGATAATAGTATTCCAATATACTCTTCTGAAAAATGGAGTGTATATTTAGAATGAATGATAACACTAAGCACAATAAAACTGGTTGAAAATCCGAGAACCAAAGCTGAAATCGTCGATACAATTTGAGCTCCATTAGCATAGAGGTACTTTACACCTTCTTGGGAATCCCGAATGAAACTCTTCAGTTTCTGTTTTCCCTTCATGTGCTTATCATCCGTTTCCTTACGTACATTGTGGTATTTTATAAGTGAAATAAACAACATTGAAACAAGTAATAAACTACCACAAATAGTTAAGGTGATGTTCGGGCCATATTTCGCAAGTATAATTCCACCTAAGGCTGGACCAATTAAGGTTACAATCGCATCAGCGGCTTCTAATAAATTATTTGCACTTAATAAACGTTGCCTCCCAACAATTTTAGGTACCATAGCTGAAAGGGCAATATTTAACATCAATTCCACTAAACCCATGAAAAATAATATTGGCCCAATAACAAAAAGGCTCGTTATGTCGATTGTTATTAAATATGCCAATAGAAACAATAATATAGCATATATTAAATTACAGATCGAAGAAATTAAAACAAGGTTCTTTTTCTCAATCCAAGTACCTATTGGAATAGAAAAAAACACGGAACTAATTCTCTGAAATAAAAGCACTAATGAAGTCATTAATGGTGATCCAGACAGACCCAATATGATAATAGGTATGATTAGTTCGCGAAAACGTTCACTTAGGATTTTAGATATATTATGAAACCATAACTTCCCAAAATCAGCATTAATCATTAAATTATTCACTTTTGAACACCTCTTAAAATTGATTTACCACTCTCCTCTTATTTAAAATCTGATTAATCAATCTACTAGACTCATAGTATATCCTCCTTGCAAAACTTCATAGATATATTAGTACATAGAATATTCCTTAGAAACGATAATCCTATAAATTTGGAGTTGTATTTTGCTCTCTTATACAAAAAAAAAGCCATTGTGAACATAAGTTAAGCACTTCTCTTGCACTAAACTGCCCCGTTAATGAAACAAAAGAGCTCCCTAATTGACAGATGGATCTTCAATTAAATACCCTATAGTGAAGATGAAACCTTTACATTCTGTTCAAGTATTCAAGTAATTCATCAATGTTATTCTCTTTTGCATTTTTTGATAAACGTTGTTAAAAAGGTTAAATGCAACCTCAATATTTTCTCGAAGCCAACTGGATGAATTTTTTGGTCCTAAATACCATAAACCATTAAGCGAAAAATAGATTTCCAAGCTGTCTTTATACTAGTAATATTGAATCTTCAATTGAAAGGGGAAATCTAGATGTTAACTCAACTATCACCCTTTACTCAAGCCCGTCAATAAGTTCCTTGATTTGTTTAATATGCCGTTGTTCATGTAAGTATAGGGATTTAATCCAATCAATCAACAACATTTCTTTAAAGACTGGATGCAAATAATGTCTTCTACTCAGCACCGAAGGGTCTTCTACTGTATTTAAAAGCTCATGTAATTTCTGTCTTGAATCGTTTAGTTTTTCAAGGATTACTTGATATTCTAATAATTCATTCGTTGGTTTAGCAATTTCAGGTGCCTCTAGCTTATTGTTTCTATCAAGCAGAAATTCTACTGGCTTATTTTCTAGAAAGGAATCTTCTTTGCTCTTTAATCCCTTCCTTATTGCTATAATATATAACTCTTCTGTTTTAATGAGGTGCTGACAAACTTGACTAATACTCCAACTTTCAAAGTCTTTCTGTTTGTTTAATTGGTCTTCTTTCACCCCATCAAGAATACTGAGTAATTCGACTCTGGTTTCTGCTAATTTTTGATTGATTTCTTGAAGCTCCATTGAAAAATCCCCCAATCTATAATTTTTTTCGAAAGTTTTCTATTGCGTCTTACCTGCAAACTTCGCAAACTTCTCAAATAAGGATGTATTCATGAACTTCGCATATTCAACAATATATTATGAATTATCGAATTCAAATAGTCCTTACTTCGTTTATAATCAATTATTACTTGCTCCCTACTCCAAATCCTTTTCATCCAATATCCTCACCATTTGAAGAGAAATATCTGAAAAAGATGTAGAACTGCCGTTCACTGAATACTCGGGAAAGATCCATTCTCCATTTTCATTTAAGGGCGTCCAGCCGTAAGCAATTGGTGAAGGCCCCATGATGCTAGAGAACAATGAAAAAGCTTTTTGTCGTGGGACCAGATTGTTTTCATTCTCCAAAATGTGGACCCATTGCTGTGGCAAAGGTTCAGCACCATAGCTGTGTTCACGCAAATCAACCTTCCACTCGAGCTGAATCCTTGGCTGATACATACTCCCTTCGTCACCTTCTGAATAGTAACGCTCACGCTGCAGATAATACCGGATCTCACTCATTCTATCCTTAGGATTTAGATTCCATATCATCATGTAGGAAGAGGGATCTGTCTCACGCAGTTTCCAAACGAGCGGCTCCCCTTTTGTATCGAGATACTGAATGCTCCATCTCAGCTGCTTCCATTCCCACATGCTGTATCCATAATCTCCTCCTTTGCTTACAAATGGAACATAGACATGCTTCGGATCCACCTGTTTGATGTCGAGCAGTTCACGAACCTCATAAGAATGAAGTTCTTGAAGAATAGCATCAGTCTTAGGGAATGGTTTAGGATTGTTGGCAAGCATCCAATAATAAGAAGCAGCAAGTATCGCGAGCACGATGATGATTGATGCCACAATAATCTTCTTTTTCCTCATCATGAAACATCCCCTATCTTCATTAGCTCCTTTTCGGAGCGGTAGTAGTACTGGTTATCCACCGTTGAGATCAGCAGCCCTTTTCCATCCTTCTCAATATAGACTACAGCTTGCAGCCCGCTTCCCCAACGAGAATGTACGGAAGTAAGCTCATAAGGAAATTGCTCCGTTTTATATTGAGGGCTGCTTTCGAGCACTGAACGATTATACCAATCCACCACCGTCTTATCCGCTGAATGAAGCTGTCCCACCATTTTCTGAAGATAATCATTATCCAACACTGCCTTAGGAGCAGAAGGATGCAGGGAAACAAGAACGACATGATCTAGATCTGCTAGAAACGTCTCTGGCTTGTCGACTGGATAAATCAAACTATGTATGCCAGCGGAAACAAGCGTCAAAAAGAGAAAAACATAATTACACCAAAATCCAACCCATGCAAATGGTCGATACTTCTCCCATGCATGCTTTTGTGTGGACATGGCAATCAGCCATACACCGAGCGGCAGGATAGCTATTTTTACAGACACTCCAAATAATTGAGTTTTCCATGAAAAAGAAAAGATTCCTATAATAACGACAATCGCAATCTTCCACCAAGCGGGCTTTTCCTTTTGTTTGCGATATTGCATCATGCCCAGAAAAATGATGATTGCCCAACTAATCAGTGTAAAAAACCAGCTCACGATATTAATAGAAGAAAGAGAAGAAGTCACCGTTCTGAATCCTCCTTTGAAGACAGTATAGTATCAGTATTTTTATTAGCACAGGCAAAGAAAAAATTGAACTTATCTTGTTATTTCAATCATGCCAATTCTATCAATTTCTTTCAAACGATTGAGATTTTTTATAATCATGATAACATAAGAAGTATCCTTATATTTGGAATTAATACTTAAATTTTCAAATATTACTTCATAGCCAAGAAAAAGCAGCTCCTAAACATTTAATACGATGACAACTCTTCTATATATGATATAAAACCATAAAGGACCAACCTCAAAGTGTTGGTCCTTTCCTCTATTTCCTCTACTATTACTTACTCTGTTCCTTGTTCTACCGTATAATGAACATATGCAACAGACTTGCTGTCAGGAGACCAGGAATTCACGTTAATCGTTCCTTGACCGCCAAACAAACGCACTAGAGTTCGACTTTCTCCCCCGTTACTAGGGATCATTCTCAGCTCAACGTCTTTGTTCGCCGGATGATCAGCAGGTGCCACATCCTTGGTGAGATAGCTTAGGTACACGACATGCTTCCCGTTCGGAGAGACATGAGGGAACCAGTTGTTGGTATCGTCGAACGTCATCTGCATTTGCTCACTGCCGTCCGTTTTCATTTTCCACACCTGCATGCGCCCAGTACGAGCAGAATTGAACCATATGTGCGCTCCATCAGGTGAATACTCCGGACCATCGTCCAGCCCCGGAATATTTGTTAGCTGCAGTTCTTCCCCACCTTTTACTGATATCGTGTAAATATCATACTGTCCATTGCGCTCTGCACAATAGGCTAATCGTTCTCCGTCAGGCGACCAGCCGTGCAAATAGCTCGGACCAAGCGAAGTGACCAACTTCGGCTTCCCCCCTGCAAGAGGAAGTGTGTATATGCGTGATTGACCATCTTCAACAGCGTGGTGACTAATCGCAATATGCTTCTGATCAGGCGACAGCACATGATCATTGTTGCACTGATTGGCAAATCCGGTGTGTATCAGTGTGCTCGTTCTAGTTGCAAGCTCAAAAGCATGCAGCCTACCATTGCTATTGTATATAAGATGCTTACCATCTCCTGTCCAATTTGGAGCTTCGATGATATAGTCGAAGTGATGAAGCGGTTCTCTTACGCCTGAATCGATGTGCAAGACCTCCAACGTGCTGCTCACTCTCATCCTACTCTCTCCTTCTACTTTTCCTACAAACATTCTATAGCTAGTTAAGACCAAACTCCAGATCTTGATACACATACGGATCCTTTTTAGGCTCAATCTTCTTTAATCGATCGATCTTGAGCTCCATAACCTCGTTCTCACCGAACTTGCCCGGCTGTAGAATGCCTGATACGTTCACCCATTCATCCTTCTTCAACGGATGGCTTGGATCCATAACGGCAAGCACCCCATACGGTGTGGAATCTGCCGCACAGCATTGAATGGCAAAGCGTGTAACGGCAAGCTGCCCCTGTTTCATTCCTTCTATATAATGAACAAAGCCTTCGATGGTCACTCTTTTTCCATAGAACTGCT
Source organism: Paenibacillus sp. 1001270B_150601_E10 (assembly GCF_015558675.1). GTDB lineage: Bacteria > Bacillota > Bacilli > Paenibacillales > Paenibacillaceae > Paenibacillus_B. Next base: position 59,593 of record NZ_JADMOL010000008.1, read on the forward strand.
CTCGGTATAGATCCAGTGTCATAATGGTCTCAATAAAGTGCTTGTCTGTAATATGAATCTCACCTTCCTTAATCAGCTTAGCAGCATATCTAGCATAGGGTTCAGTAAATGCATCCGATGGAAACATCACATTGCTAGATTCAAAAGAAGGATTGGAGGCAGAGGATTCATCAGGCGCAGACTCCTCAACTGGCATCTCTACTCTTACAAAATCATCTTGATTATCCTCCCTATCTACTTCAACGATAGGAATGTCCGTACTTTTAATAGACGCTTCATTCCTTGGCGGTATCGTATTGTCCTTATACCTTTCCGTAAATACCGTAGAGGGGGTGAAGTCAACTCCCTTGAGCGATGCTGCCTGACTGCCAAGTGCAGTAGGCGGCCAGATCCAAGACATAATAAAGGGAAGCAAAAGGACAACAAGGCCGCACGTCTGATTGAGGTGCCAGAGGGACGGCGATTCTTCATGATCATGTACACAGGAGCAACTGCAGCCCTGCTCAGTGTGGACGTGTTTTTTACTCACGAGTGCTTGGATTAGAAGCAAACCACCTATGAAATAGCAGCCAACCGCGGCGAGCTTCACCATCCATTCGATCCGACGAGATATATATAGCGTCAAGGCGTCTTCCTTATGAAGCCAAAAGATAAATATGCCCCAAGCAATCAACAGCAAGCCAGGTATATAATCAAGGATGCGTTCTCCACATCGTTTGAGCATCGCATAACCTCCTTCAAACCATTTCTCTTAAGATAGCAGCGGCCATAGAATCGTAGCAGCAAGCGGAATAAGGATGCATAGCAGAATGGTCAGCAGCAGAATGAATCGCAGACGGAACATGGTCATCATCATGACCGTCATCTTCATATCAAGCATGGGACCGAAGACGAGAAAGCTTAGCAGAGCTTCCGGGCGAAACGTATTCGCAAACGATGACGCAACAAAGGCATCCGATGTCGAGCAAAGCGACAGTACATAGGCTAGTCCAATAAAAATCGCATGATCAGCCCATGGATGAAGACTGATCCAATGCAGCAGCCACTCTCGTGCCTCAGATACTTGAAACAGTGCCGTAATAAACGCTCCAAAGACAAGAAAAAACGACGTCTCCCTGAACTCCAGCCCCATATGATGCAGTGCGTGGGACAATCGTACACGCAGAGGCTCCTTGTTCACTTTGGCATGATCTGCATGCTGTCCTAGCTGGCTGACAGAAGTCTCTCCTTCCGCTCTTCTCTTTGGACTCATTAGAGCAATCAGCATCCCAACCGTAAGCACCACAACAAGTGCAACGACCATCCGTGCCAGGGGCATGTCAGGTTGTGATGGAAAGGCAATCATCGTAGATGAATATACAATAGGATTCAGCACCGGAGCGGCCAGCATAAAAGTTATCGCTACGGGCACGGGCAGCCCCTTCTGTACTAACTTGCGGATGATCGGAATAATTCCACATTCACATATAGGAAGCACAATTCCTCCAAGAGAACCGAGAATGATTAAAGTGCCCAGCGAAAAATGATTCGTAAGACGTGCCAGCCATTCTGGAGATACCCAGATATGTATGATCGAGGATAGAATGATGCCAAGCAGTAGAAATGGCAGAGCCTCCAGCAAAATACTGACAAACACCGTAGACAACGACTGCCACATCTCTCCGTTCAGTCCTTTAGACTGAATAAGGATCCACAACAGCAGTGAAAAAAGTAACATAACAGGCAGGACGAAGCTGATCACATTCGAGCTGCGCTTCTCTTCTCTGCGGAGTATTTCCATGCAACCACCTCACTAACAGGTATATTCTATGAAAAGGTTATGTACGATATCTACTTATTTATTCGTAATATTTACGATTTGTAGTATAACAACTCAGCATCGTACCGTCAACCTGTTCATATTCAGACATGCAATGCTTTAACAGACAATAAGACAGATATGAATCATAAAAATCCATTGGTTTCAGCTCGCCTCAAGGGGTAGACTATAACTACATTTCAATTGGCGTGGAGGTACATATGGATTTTAAAGATAAAGTAGCCGTCGTGACTGGCGGTGCGAATGGTATTGGACGCGCATTGGTTGAGGAATTTCTAAAGAGCGGAGCGCGGGTAGCTTCCATTGATCTGGATCGTGAGGCGGCCCAAGACCTCACTTCACGCTTTGACCGTAATCAGCTGTTCTTTATGGAAGGAGATGTTGCAATCGAATCCACCCTTCAACAATTCGCCCAAGCCATTCGTGTTCAATGGGGAAAAGTCGACTATCTCATAAATAACGCATGTATTTCTCGAGGGGGGATTATGACTCCTTGCAGCTTCGATGATTTTAACACTGTATTGAGAATAGGCATAACAGCGCCTTACCTGCTGACAGTGCTGCTCCAGGACTCCTTTACGGATCAAGCATCTATTGTAAATATTGCTTCTACAAGAGGAACGATGTCACAACCTAATACCGAGAGCTACAGCGCAGCCAAGGGCGGCTTGCTTGCACTTACTTATGCGCTTAGCATCAGCTTGGCAGGACGAGCCCGTGTAAATGCAATTAGCCCGGGATGGATCGACACAACGAACGATCCTGCCTCCTTCTCCTCAGCAGATCACCTGCAGCATCCGGTGAAGCGGGTCGGTCACCCATCGGATATTGTAAAGATGGTATTCTTCCTATGCAGTGAAGCAAGCAGCTTTATGACAGGAGAAAATATAACGATCGATGGCGGAATGTCCAAGCAAATGATTTATCATGGCGAACATGGATGGACCTATCAGCCTCCTTCTGAAGGAACCGAGCCACGATGAACGAGCAGAATAAGAAAACAGTTCGCATCATTGCATGGGTAACCGCAATCTGCTTGCTCGGAGATTCCATGCTGTATATTGTATTGCCCGTTTATTGGGCCTCATTTGGCCTAGATGGCTTATGGCAGGTCGGCATTCTTTTGTCTATGAATCGGCTTGTTCGCCTGCCGCTGAATCCGCTTGTCGGCTGGCTGTACAGCTGGCTGCCCAAGCGCACCGGCATCCTCATATCCGTCGTATTAGCCTGCTTGACGACGGCTGCCTTTGCCTTTGGAACCGACTTCTGGCTCCTGCTGCTTGCGCGTGCTGCCTGGGGAGCGGCGTGGTCCATGCTCCGCATCGGCGGGTATCTTACCGTTCTTGAGGTCAGTAGTAGCAACCGTGGCCGTATGCTCGGAAGCTACAATGGGATTATCGGGATCGGCAGCTTAGTCGGCATGCTGGCAGGCGGTTTGTTTGCAGATCTCGTAGGAGTACGCAATATCGCACTTGTACTCAGTGTTATCACGGCTTTAGGCTTCCCGCTTGCATGGACATTCTCTAGCTCGACCGAAGCAAAGGCTCAATCGAGAGGTGCCAAGTCGTCGCTGCGAGGAATGAAGGCAGGACTGTTTCACCCGCATGCCCTATTGACATTATGCTCTGGCTTTATCATTGCATTCCTTTTTCAAGGCTTGCTTAACGCCTCACTGAGCACATTGATTGATATCGAATTGCCTTCACAGGAGCTTGCGTTCTCCTTGTTTGGTCTTACATTTGGAGCCGCCTCCATTGCAGGAATCGTTCAGGCGCTTCGTTGGGGATGGACGCCCTTCCTATCTCCACTTGTTGGAAAATGGTCCGATGGATCTCGCGGTCGGCTTCCACTATACTTCACTGTGCTGTCGATTGCGATTGCCGGGATGCTTATGCTGTCCTTACCGCTTTCCTTCGGGACATGGATGGCTGTCTTAATTGTCGTCCTTTTGGCTAATACAGCGATTAACACACTCTCCGACGCTTTAGCTGCTGATTCAGCTGCTCAAGGAGGCTACACGGTCGTTTACATGACGACTTACACAACGATTCTAGATGTGGGTGCGGCATTAGGACCTCTTGCTGCCTTCACCTTGATTGAGAATTACGGTACACCAGGCATTACACTCTTAGCTGCGCTTATACTTGCTTTGCTCATCGTTTCTTGGGTGATATGGGGACGACGTCCATTAAAAGCATCCATCTCAATGGAAAGCCCATTATCCTGATCCAGATTAAGGTTCAGAGCAATGTCGGTGAGGTCAATGCGAATATCGATGTGATGGATCCTAAAGTCATTCTCACATTGGAGAAGCTGACGGAACAGGCCATTCAAACGGAAGTGGAACGCTCCATCAGCAGACTCCAAGCAATGAAGTCGGATATCTTTGACTTTGGAGACATTGTGCATCGGCAGCAACCCGCACTTTGGGATAAGGTTAAGCATGATTGGTCGGAAAGTACCTTCACCACCCTGCAATACGACGTGAATGTTAGCGTTAACATTCCGTTGCTCGGCATGCGCAAGAACCCGTTGATCCAAAGTGTTCAGTAAACCGTGATAACTAATCGCTTATTCTGCTAAACACATTATAACCCCCTCCACAACTTTGGAGGGGGTCGATAACCATCGATATGCTATTATACTTAAATCACAATATTCTCTCTATGCTTCATCCAATGAATCTATTGATTTGCGCTTCTTCTTATAGAACAAATATCCAATGAAGCCGATAATGCATACACTCCCTGCTATGATCAGCGAAGCACGATCTGCAGCAATAACACCATGCGCAAGCAGTGACATGATAAAGAAATAAATCATATTTCCGAGCAGTGTTCCTAATACAAAGTGCTTCAAGGGAACATTGCTTGCACCCGAAGCAATATTGATAAGGCTGGTTGGCACAAATGGAAATACACGCCCAATGAATACAAAGGCAAAGCTGTTTTTTTCCATCTTCTCAGCCTTCCATCTCGATCGTATAAGACGTGTCAGCAGATCCTTAAGCCAGTAACGAGCCGCGAAATAAACGAGAACTCCACCGGCTACACTCGTCAGCCAGCTCCAAATAAAGCCGTAACCGAAGCCAAATAGCGTGATATTGGAAGAGATCACTAGGATCAATGGGATTAGCGTGAATACATTCTGTATGATCATAATAATGAGCATGGCAATAAGCAGCCAGACCGTATTGACCTCTGCAAACGATTGAATTTGCTTGAGATCGACATGCAGCAGCGTCTTTAATGCATCGGAATGAAGCACGGCATAAAGAAGGCCAGCGAAAGCAGCAAGCGAGAGGATTTTCACCCATTTTGACGCCATATCACACCTGTCTTTCTGTTGATAAAATAGTTAAAGATTGATTTATTAAAGAAGATATGCAGGTATTCGAAAGTCATGTGGACGATCTTCTTTGTTCAGAGATAAGCCCATAAACACATCGTACTTTCCCTGTGAGACACAAAAAACAACGAAGCTCGCTTCGTTGTTTTTTATCATACCTATCATATCACAATTCTAGTAATTCCACATCATCCAAATTGCTGCTGATTAGAATGCGTTCCAAGATGTGATCTCGCTCAATGGAAGACGTACCGTTGGACGTCCTGGCTGTGCTGCCTTACCGATCGCAATCAGCATAATGTTCTCATAATGCGCTGGCACTTCGAATGCTTCCTTGAACTTTGCACCATCGAATCCGCCCATAGGCACCGTGTCATAGCCTCTTGCACGTGCTGCAAGCATCAATTGCATCGACACGAGACCGCCATCGATATGCACAATGCTTTTCTTTCTTGCGTCATCCATGTTGCGGTAGCCATTGTTTGCTGTTGCAACAAATTGCTGCTTTACTTCTTCTGTCATATAGCCCGCTTCCACGGAAGCCGTATAGATTTGTTCAGCTTTCTCGAACCATTCCATGTCACCAAACACGGCAATGACTGCAGACGCATCGAGAACTTGCTTCTGATTGTAAGCAATCGGATGAAGCTTCTGCTTCAGCTCTTGATCATCGATGACGAGAAAGCGCCAAGGCTGCAGGTTGCTAGAAGAAGGAGCAAGTGTTGCTTCTGCAAGAATCTCCTCGAGCTCTGCTTTGGAAATCTTAACTGTCGGATCATAATAACGTACAGAATGACGTTCCTTCACAACTTGATGAAAATCTTGAACTACTTGGGTTGTCATTTTATTTTCCTCCTACCCGTTTAACTGTGCAAATATTTGCACAGTTATGAGTGTAATAAACTGTGAGATTTATTACACAGTATAAAGTGCAATGTTTTCGTTGTCAACATGCACTTTATAACTGTGTTTTTTCCACCAGGTCTGCAATGGTATAAGAACGCAGCACTGACATCATGTTCTCATCGATATCCGTTAACACATCCTTAATCGCAACCTTCATCTGATTGCCAAATGGATGATCGCCTGTTGCATCCAGCATGCTGCTGCTGCGCGCATCGTGGATATGAAGCGCAGCGTATACATCCGCAAGCGTAATCGCATCCGCCTCTCTCGCAAGGCGGTAGCCCCCTACTCTTCCTTCTCTTGTTTCTATGATATGCTCCCGGGCTAAAGAAGCTAGAATCCGCCTTAGAACAGTAGCCTCTGATGCCAAATGAGTCGCAATGTCGCTGCTTGGACATGTCCCCGATTGCTTACCTAGCATGACAAGTGCCTGCAGAGCAAGACTAAATGATTTATAGGAGGAAGGGCAAGTAGCCGCTGATTGTTTAGTTCTAGTTGCTTTCTTCACATCGTTTTCCCCCTATCGTGTATTTGATTTGCATTGTAACCTATTCTCGACTTTCCTTCAAGTTGGAACAAACGAAGAGCTAGGTTCTAATCAGCAATGGTTCATGTAACAAATAACAAAAAGATTGCATGAATATGACAATTGGAGGATTGTAGGAACAAAAACTCCACCTTATAATAGGAATACCAATCATTACCTACATAGATTTGAGAGGAGACTTGTGGTGCTGCCTGATCTGATCGAGGGTTATGGGGTTATATTTGAGCAATCGATAACGGGAATGGCTTTATTATCTGAGCAAGGCCATCTCTTGAAGGTAAACCAAGCCTTATGTGACCTTTGGGGTTATCGGAAACATGAATTAATCGATAACCATTCATACAGTGAAGACCTCATGTATCTGCTTCATTGCATCCGTCATGAATGGAGCATGCGCAATAGTCGAAACGAAGAGACGTTCGAGTTGACCTATACTTACCCTCACCCTTCCTTGACAACTGTTCATCTCTATATTAAGAGTTCCAAGATATGTGATCTCTATCCGCACTCACCCTGTTACCTCATTCAATGTCAAGATGTAAGCAACATTGTTCAATTGGATACGAAGCTTCAATATACGGAGCAGAAGCTGTTTGAGAGCGATGAAGTATTAAAAACAATGCTCAATGAGCTGCCTTTAGCTGTTGTCATTACCAAGCATGGCATCATCCAAGATGTGAATCCCGCTGCGTTAGAGATGATTCATGCTTCCAGTAAAAAAGCAGTACTTGGGCTCTCAACCCATGCTATTGTGGATGCTTCCTATCATTCTGAAATTGAAAAGCGAAGAAGTCGGGATTCACAAGGCCGTCCGCTTGGGATCGTTACCTATCTAATTAAATGTATGGATGGTACGCAGAAATTTGTGAACGGCTTTACGATCATCATTCCATACCACGGAGAGCGAGCAGCAGTCGGCATTTTCAAGGATATAACGAGAGAGCGGCTTGAGGAAGAAAGGCTCATGCAATCGGAGAAGCTTAACACGGCAGGACAGCTTGCCGCCGGCATCGCACATGAGATACGGAATCCACTCACCTCCATTAATGGATTCTTGAAGCTCATGCGTTCTACTGACCACAATAAGCAGCTTTATTTCGATATCATTGAGTCCGAGCTAAAACGGATCGAACTCATTGTTGGAGAACTGCTTGTTCTGTCCAAGCCTCAATCCAGTGCAGCGAGTCGCCCTGTCGATGTCATGCTGATTCTGCATCAGACAGTTACGCTAATGAAGGTGCAATCCGCGTTCAAAAATATTGAGATTATGATTAAAGCAGATGCCGAGTCTATTTGGATACATGGTGAAGGCAATCAGATTAAACAAGTATTTATAAATTTATTAAAAAACGGCATCGAGGCTATGGGCAATAACGGCTGTATCCACATATACGCTGAACTAACCACTTATGAAGTACACATTCATGTTCAAGATCAAGGCGCTGGGATGACTGCTGAACAGATCAACTCTTTAGGTCAGCCTTTCTATACAACGAAGGAGTCGGGAACCGGTCTTGGTTACATGATTACGCAAAATATTATACATAACCATAATGGAAGCATAACGGTAGACAGTGTACCTTTAATCGGAACAACTTTTACGGTTACGCTTCCACTTATGCAAAAGGATTAAATCCAGAGCTTGCTGAGTTTGTCCTTTATTAAACAACAACATAAAGACCTTTAACGACTGCTGCAATCAACGGTATCCCATCAATTGCAGCGTAGTTAAAGGTCTTCTTTACTCTCATGAGGATTACAACCAATCAAAGAGGATCGTGCCGCCCAAGGCACCTATCAGCACAATCACCCACGGTGGCAGCTTCCAATGCACCAGCAGGATGAAAAGCAACAGCCCGAGTATTGCATCCTTCGTTCCCAGTATGGCAGAAGTCCACAACGGATCATAAAGCGCTGCCAGCAAAATGCCGACAACAGCAGCGTTCACACCTGCTAGTATCCCTTGAATAGGCGCCTTGTTCCGAATTGTATTCCAGAACGGAAGCGTACCAGCAACGAGCAAGAAGGCGGGTAGAAAAATCGCAAGCGTTGCGACGATTCCGCCGATTATCCCGTGACTAACTGTCCCTAAATAAGCGGCAAACGTAAACAAAGGTCCGGGAACGGCTTGTGCTGCACCATAGCCTGTAAGAAACGCCTCCCTGCTTACCCAGCCTGTTGGGACCAGCTCATGTTCCAGAAGTGGAAGTACAACATGACCGCCGCCAAACACTAAGGAGCCCGAACGATAGAAGCTGTCCATCAGTGCGATCCACTCATTTCCCGTCCAAGCGCGCATGAGCGGCAAGATGAGGAGCAACCCCGCGAATAAGACTAAGCTTGCAATCGCTGCTGAGCGTCGAATATTGATTTTAAGCGGTGATAATGGCTCTACTGGACGACTCCGATAGAACCACCATCCTAGCAAGCCTGCACATGCGATTATGGCAACTTGACTAAATGGCGAAGTCCAAGCCCACGCAAGAATCGCCGCTCCACCAAGGATACTGATTCTCGTTCGATCGGGTGCTAGATTTTTGCTCATGCCTAGTATTGCCTGTGCAACTACGACGACGGCTACGATCTTAAGCCCATGAATCCAGCCCAGCGATTCAACGCCCGTTCCTTGAATCAGCATGGCAAAAAGGACCAAGGCGATAACAGAAGGCAGCGTAAAGCCAATCCAAGCCGCGATCCCGCCAAGCATCCCTGCTCGTGTGATTCCAATTCCTATGCCAACTTGGCTGCTTGCTGGTCCGGGCAGGAATTGGCATAAGGCAACGAGATCTGCATACCCCTTCTCATCCATCCATTTTCGACGGTCCACATATTCATGATGAAAATACCCTAAGTGTGCAATCGGTCCTCCGAATGAGGTTAAACCAAGTTTTAATGATACGCCAAACACTTCCATGAGAAGTTGCCATTTGCTTCGATGTTTATCGTTTGTATCCAGTTGTGAACGTGAAAGCATGAATTAGCAATCTCTCCTTTTATCGCAGTAATGACTAGCTCCATCATCATAAACGGCAAATGTCACGAAGCACAATAGCTTTAAAGCAAATTTGATGAAAGTCATCCTTTAAGATTTTGTAAACATCAAAAAAACCTGAAGGTCAGTAGAAGACATTCAGGTTTTTATGAATGAAAGAACATAAGGTTACATAATCCCGTTACAATCATTCGTTCGTCCGTCCCTGCAATTCACGAATGAGCTGAGGATGCTTACTCATCAGTTGCACAAGCTTTTGAAGCCGATACACGGTGCTCCAGCTTACATAATGCTCCATGCTTTCCACCTCATCCTTTATGAGCGAATCCGGGACTCCGATCAGATCCAGAAAGCATTCAAGCAATTCATGTCGTTTCAATAGCTGCTTTCCGGCAGCAACTCCCTTATGCGTTATCGATAAATGACCATACTTCTCATAGATGATATAATCGGCTTCTCCAAGCTTCTTTGCCATTCGTGATACGGAGGATGTGTGGACTTGCAGCGCATCTGCAACATCTGTAACACGGGTATACCCTCGATCCAAAGTCAGCAGGTAGATTTGTTCGAGGTAATCCTCCATTCCAGGAGTCGGCCTCTCGTTCACACCTCTCACCTCCACATTATGAAGACAGCATCTGTGGGCGAATCCATTTAGCCACAAGTCCGTGCTTAGGCGAACCAATAAAGCTGATCATAAACATAATGCCTGTGGAGAAGGCCATTGAGCCTGATATTGACGTATCAAGCCACGCTGCAATGTAATATCCTGCTATCGCGGAAATCACACCGAAAGCTCCACTTAGTATCATCATGACAGAGAGGCGATCAGTCCATAAATACGCTGCAGCTGCAGGCGTGATTAGCATGGCGACAACCATGATCGCGCCGACCGCATCGAAGGCCGCCACCGTCGTAACCGAGACTAATGACATGAATAGATAATGCATGAATACGACAGGAATACCAAGGCTTGCGGCAAGCGCAGGGTCGAAGGAAGTAATCTTCCATTCCTTATAGAACCCAATGATGACTAGTAAGACAACCAGCAATACCAGCGACAGCAGGACAACGGCCTCTGGAACATCGCCTAGCCATGGTATCGTTGTTTTCTCCCAAGGAATAAACGTGATTTCACCCATCAGCGTATGCTTGACATCGAGGTGCGCATTGCCGACCTGTGTTGCGATGAGAACGACCCCTATGGCGAATAACGACGTAAACACGACGCCAATAGATGCCTCTTGCTGGACGCCTCGCTCATGGAACCATTGCACAAGCACTGTCGTCAAAAGACCTGCAATGATCGCACCAATCAACATATGAATGCCGCTCAATTCGCGCGTCACCAGAAATGCGGTTACAATCCCCAACAGTACAGTATGGCTTATAGCATCCGCCATCATCGCCATCCGTCTAAGGATCAGGAGAACGCCAATGAACCCGCATGACAATCCAACTAATGATGCGGTTAACAAAATCCAACCTGTGTAGCTCATCTCGTTATCTCCCCCTTTCTACAGCTGGTGATGATAATGATCTTGTATGAAGCCTTTTCTGAGCCCGCTGCTGCAAATAGACAACAAGCAAGCCTTTTCTTAATCCGAATGCCAATGAAACAACGAATAATGCAGATGCTGCAAGGACGATAAAGGGACCTGTCGGCCAGCCTTTGCCCAAGGTGCTGATATAAGTGCCTGCCATCCCTGCGCCTCCGCCAAATAGTCCTGATAAGATGACCATCCAGAGGAATGAATTCGTCCAATATCTTGCGCTGACAGCGGGTATGATCAGCAAGGCTGACATTAGAATTACCCCAACAGCTTGAATGCCGATTACGATAATCAGGACAAGCACGGTCATATAGATGCTGTTCATCCATCTGCTTGATAGTCCAAGGCCTCTTGCGAATTGAGGATCAAACAGGAACAGCTTCCACTCCTTGAAGCCTATGATCGAGATCAATAGCACGAGCAAAGCAACGCCCGCCATGATATAGACATCCTTACGCACCATGGATGCGGCTTGCCCGAAGATAAAGCTGTCAAGCCCGCTTTGGTTCCCTCCTGGCATCCGATTGACAATCGTCAACAGCATGATGCCAAGTCCAAAGAATACCGATAACACGATGCCCATGGCGGCATCTTCCTTCACTCGGCTAGAGGAACGAATCCATTGGATAAGAAGTGCGCCTAGCAGTGCACTTGCTGCAGCGCCAGCGATCATCACTGGCAGATTCTTCGTTCCCATAAGCGCAAATCCTACGACAACGCCAGGCAATGCGGCATGAGACAGAGCATCGCTCATGAGGCTTTGTCGTTTCCAATAGGCGAAGGAGCCCATGATGCCTGCAGCCATTCCGAGAATTAAGGTGCTTAAGAGTACCCACTGTGCGTTGTAGGAAAGAGTAAACATCATCCGAGCTTCTCTCCCATCCAGCGAAGCGAGCCACCATAGGTTCGATAAATATTTTCCTTCGTAAAGGTCTCCTTCGTTGATCCATGCGCTACAACCGAGCGATTCAGCATCAGCACATGGTCAAAATAATCTTCTACGGTCTGCAAATCATGGTGGACGACCATGACGGTGCGTCCTTTTTGCTTAAGCACCTTAAGGGTATCCATAATCGCTCTCTCGGTTGCAGCATCAACGCCCGCAAGCGGTTCATCAAGAACGTACAAGTCCGCATCCTGCACAAGTGCTCTTGCCAGGAAGACGCGCTGCTGCTGCCCACCCGACAGCTGGCTGATCTGACGGTCCGCGAAGTCGGCCATTCCCATTTGGGAGAGCGCCTCTAGCGCCTTCTCCTTATCGCTTCGTTTTGGCCATTTTAACCAACCAATCTGTCCATACAGCCCCATCAGCACAACGTCCAAAGCATTGGTAGGAAAGTCCCAATCCACTGAACCGCGCTGCGGAACATATCCGATTCGAGACTTGGTCTTGCTGTATGTGGAACCAAAGAAAGAAACCGTTCCTGACAGCTTAGGATGAAGCTCGAGAATGACCTTCAGCAGCGTTGACTTGCCCGCTCCGTTAGGTCCTACAATACTTGTCATCGTTCCGGGCTTTATATCGAATTGCACATTGTTCAATACTTGATTTTTACGATAAGAAGCTGAGAGCTCGCTTACCGTTAGTACTGGCATCATATTAATCATCCTTTCTTCGAAAGTCCCAGTTTCAATGCGGTGTACGCACCGATCAACTTTATTTGTTCAACGCATGATAAATCGTTTCAACGTTGTGTCTGTACATGCCTAGATAGGTTCCTTCTTTTGAACCTGCCTCGCCCATTGCATCAGAGAACAATTCCCCGCCGAGCTGAACATCAAGCCCTTCTTTCTTCGCCCCTTCAATGACCGCATTGATGGATGCCGGGTTGACACTGCTCTCGATAAATACCGCGGGCACTTCATATTGAACGAGCGTCTTGATCGTATCCTCAATATCTGACAGGCCAATCTCATCTTCTGTGCTTAATCCTTGCAGCCCTACAACTTCAATATCAAGCATGCGCCCAAAGTATCCAAAGGCATCATGGGCAGTAACGAGAACGCGTTGTTCCTTCGGAATCTCATTGATCTTTGCTGTCGCCTCTGCTTTCAACTTATCCAAATCTTCAAAATACTTGACTTTATTGGATTCAAAGAAATCAGCATTCTCAGCGTTTGCCTTCTTCAGTTCCTCCGTAGCCGTGTTTATTGACTCTTTCCACAAATCAATATCGAACCAAACGTGAGGATCCGTCGTGCCATTCTCATCTTGTAGCAATTTGTCCTTGGAGATCGATTCGCTGATCGCAACGACCGGTTTCTTTTTGCTGATCTCATCGAATACCCGAACCATGTTAGCTTCCAAATGAAGGCCGCTGTAAAAAATCATATCGCCGCTTTCCAGCTTCTGAATATCGCCTTGCGAAGCATTATAGGTATGCGGGTCAACACCTGGTCCCATCAGACTCTCGACTTGAATGCGATCGCCGCCGATGACTGAAAGCGGCTCTGCAATTTGAGCAATCGTCGTCACAACCTTCAGCTTCTTATTTGAAGCTTCCACAGGATTAGAGGCTTCTTCCTTAGCTCCACATGCGGTTAATACAACGGATAGTGCCAATGCGAACACACTTACAACCAACAGTTTTTTCCTTAAACCTTTCTTTTTCATCCTATGTTCCTCCCCATTTGTCATCGCACACATTTTATGCTTATTCACAAATATTTTTCCCTAGGGCAAAATATGTAGTTAAGAACAACTTAATTTCATTCGGCCATTTTGTCAATACTTTTTCATCAAAACCTTATTAAAAATGATTTTTCGTACACTGGACATCAGTTTCCCTGGGTTAAAAAAGTTTTCTTAGGGAAAGATAATGGCGGGATTATATAGATAAAGATGATTGGTGGAGGTTGATATGATTCTTGTTTACGCTTTTGCATTGTTGGTTGGAGGACTGCTGATTATTAATTCCATCTTTGCATACCAAAGCAAACATATAGATCCTGCATTTTGGCATACGGTATGGTATCAAACGAAGATGCTTCCTGCTTTCTTTGCAGCCAATATCATGATTGGTTATGGCGTGAAGTTTACGCACAAGGCATTCGACAACCTGACGTTTGCCCTCACCTTATCGAAGGGTGTAGAGATCTTTGTTTGCGTGCTGATAGGATATTGGTTTATGAAGGAAGTCCCGAATTGGAAAACGTTTGTGGGGCTTGGACTTGTTGTAGCTGGTTTTTGGATCTCAAAAATGAAGTAGACTGAGGCACCTTTGGAGAAGAGAACGCAAAAAGACACGGAACGAAAAAGCCTCCGTGTCTCACTATTTCTTTTTGTGCATAATAGCCGTTCACGCCTTACGCTTCAAACTGCGAATGAATGCCTTCATTTCGGCATCTACGCGCGTCGATTCCGTGATCTTCTGAAGCGCCTTGTTGTACGTGAAATCATCTAGCGAATTGTCCTTCAAATAGATCAACGTCTGTTCTGGATATTTTACATAGCAGATGGATATAGCCCAAGCAACGGCCATTTTCACGTAGTATTCTTCGTGCCTGATCTGATCCAGCAGCTGAAGAACCTGTGGAAGATACGTCTCATCCACATAATACTGAAGCAGCATCACTGCACCAAAGCGAAGCTCATATTCCTTCCGAGAATGCAAATACGGCTGTAAGAACGTCCATACCTCGGCTTGGTGCTTGGACGTCATTTTTAATCCTGCACAGAAGCTGTCACATACGGACCAATTATTGATTTTCGGTACAAATTGAGCGACATATTCCAGGATGTCATGAAGCTCAGCTTTCACATAACCAATCACCATGCCTTGAAGCATCACCTCTTCAAAGTACTCTTCATCTGCTTCTTGCAGATATGCTCGCCAGTCTCCCTTTGCTATCTCCTTGGCAAGGGCTCTTAGCTTGGGGAGCCGTACACCCAGCACATTATTGATCGTGGGAATCAGCGCAGTAGAGAACTTTTGATAATCTTCGTCTGCGAGACTTTCTAATTGTTCTTTTATCTGATGATTCATGGCAAGACTCCCGGCTTGTAAGACTGTAATTCAAGATGCAGGATCGGAAATGGACGCCCCGATCCATCAAGCTCTGATCGTCCAACTTGAACAAAGCCATAGCGTTCATAGAACCTGCAGGCTCCGTTATTCTGCTCATTTACATCTACCAGCAGCTGATTGCCATAGCGCTCTTGTGCAAACTGAATCAGCTTCGTTCCAAGCCCTTGACCATGGAAATTTGGATCGACGAACAGCATTTCGATTCGATGCTTGTCCAAGCCGATAAAGCCAAGTGGCTGTTTATCCTCCCCTACAATCATCCATACTTCTAAATGAGGGAGAGCTTCGTTTCTCACGACTTCACGGTAGAATGAGATGTCTTCTTCGTTCAAAAAGTGATGTGTGCTTCTTACCGCCTTCCCCCACATTTGAAGCAAATTAGCAAAATCATGCTGTTTAGCACGCTCAATAATGATCAGACCCATAAGCTGTTCCTCCAAAATTCTTATTCAAGTTCTACTAGTAATCGTTGTCGTTGACAAGCAAACTTTTATGCAAAAGAGATGCTAATATTGTATCATGTCTTTGAACAGTGTTTACAGAACACGCTTTGGGGCAGTTTTTATTTATGTATTCTGTACAAAGCAGCTCCCACATTCATGTTTTACAGACATACATAGGAGGGTTCCACATGGGACATCATCACGATCATTCGCATAGTCATCATGATCATTCGCATGGTCATCATGATCATGCTCACGGCATATCGAGGCAAGGGAATCGCAAAGGCCTGCTCATTGCTTTTTTGATTACCGTAACCATTATGGTACTCGAATTTGCGGGAGGGCTGATCACGAACAGCCTCGCCTTACTGTCCGACAGCGGCCACATGTTGAGCGATGCCAGCTCACTCCTGCTCAGCTTAATCGCCGTGTCATTCGCGGCCAGACCGCCTTCGTCGAATAAAACCTATGGTTACTACCGGTTTGAGATCTTAGCCGCCTTTATCAACGGGATTACCTTATTCGTAGTCGCAGGCTATATAATTTATGAAGCCATAGAACGCTTCGTTGATCCACCGAAGGTCGCTAGCGGAACGATGATGATCATCGCTGTCATTGGCTTGCTCGCCAATCTGTTAAGTGCTTGGAGTCTGATGCGCAAAGGAAATGTTGAAGACAACATTAATGTTAAAAGTGCCTATTTGCATGTCATTGGGGATGCATTAGGCTCCGTTGGTGCCATCATTGCAGGTCTCCTCATGCTCTTATTCGGATGGTATATTGCAGATCCTATTATCAGTGTGGTCGTAGCACTGCTGATCCTGAAAAGTGCGTGGGGCGTGCTCCAGCAATCCACTCATATTCTGATGGAAGGGACGCCTGTCGGAATGAATCAAGCGGATATTCAAAAGTCACTTCGAGCCATTGCAGGAGTTGTCGATGTTCATGATCTGCATATATGGAGCATTACCTCGAATATGGATTCATTCAGCTGCCATATCGTGATTGAGGATACCGCTGACAGCCAAACCGTGCTTCAGGAAGCTATCCTCATGATGGCTGAACAATATCATATTGAACATACAACCATACAGGTGGAAACTTCGCGTATTCATCATGAGTCGCTTCATGAGATAAAAGGATAGGGGGACATGTCCCTATCCTTTATCTTTATTGTCACTTATTCATTTGCTCCAGCATGTCCTTAAGCATATCCTCTGTCAGCGCTCCTCCACTGAACGTCAGCAGATTGCGAAGTGGAAGATCGCGCATCATCGCTTTAAGCAGCGATAAATAATTCGCATGCTGAACCGAAGCAGCAACCTTATCCTATGTAATCCGCTCATACAAAGGAGTGAATATATAGTTTTTACACGCTGCAATTATATTGGACACGCGACCTGTATACAAATCACTCATCGTATAGGCAGCTTCAGGATGCAGTCCGCCTTCAACCGCGGCCCTCGCCGCTATTGCCTTCATGATAACCAGTAATATCAATATGGAGATAACAATGAAGAGCAGCTTTATTATTTGATTTCTCCAGTTCCCTCCAACGTAACCTTAACATTCACTCGAAATTCCAGCTTTGGATAAATCTTTGTCCAATTGATCCAATCCTGATGCCCTTCATGCCTAGTCGCGATATAACGAAGACCGAAGCCGAGCGGATCAAGTTGATGCTCTTTCAACTTCGTTAACAGCTGTAGAATGGAGCGCTTCATGGTTCTCTCTGCAGCCTCTTCAATCTGCGACCAATTTTCCCTAAATTGAATATCCTCAGACTCCTCCGCGATCCCTTTTAACTTCATATCAAGCTGCAGATAGGGCCTTTCTTCTTCCGGCGTGACGATCTTATATCGATAGTTTAATTGCTGCACGGATAGCGAATACTGCATATTTTCTTCCTCCACCTGCAACTCGAATCCCGGCTTCTTGGTTAGCAAATGCTTGAAGATGCGTGTCTCATTAGGTTCTAGGATCAGCTTCACTTTCTCCTTGTCAAATAATGCGACGCGATTGATCTCATACGTATCTCCACGCACCTTTATGATGGGCATAAAGGGATCTTTGCCTCGCTCAAGGATACGCTCATAAAAATCATATAAGTATTCTGTAGTAATAAACGACGATTCCGTTCCTTCATGACCAAAGCTCAGTATAAGAGAATTCCCCGCCAGTCGCTCTGATTTCTGCGTAAGAGATAGGATTTCTTTAGCCGTTGGTTGGCCAAGCGCCACATATTCAATCCGCTGTATCCCTCTACGTCGCACAAACCAATCGATATTTTTCGAAATGTTCTCTTGTGCTAGCGACTCGCCTATAACGGTAATCTTGGCATGGCCCATATCCAAGTACTTATCCACATCAGAACGCATCAGCTCAATAGCCTCTGAAATACTGTCTGCCTCATAACTGATCAGTTGAAAATTGGATTGCCCTGGGCTTACAACCACAGTGGGAATAATCAGCTTCAGGGTGACATTATATTTTTTATGCTCACCTTTATCGACACCAATCGCAACGACAAGGAATCGCTTGTCAATATCTTTAAAGCCGCAGCCTGAAAGACTGAGAATGATCGCTGCGAGTAGAACTACACATAACTTTCTCATGGATCCATTCGTCTCCTTGTACTAAATAGAACAACCAGCAGCACGAGAATGATCTCCAATACAAATAGAGCAGTCAGCCAATTCATGCTATAGGCGAAAACTTGGCGATCGCTTGCAATCAGCCCAAATGCAAATGAAGCAGCAGCCACCATTAGAAGAAGGATGGCACGAAATTTGTCATCTCCCCTTTTTATGTGCAATCCCCGTGTTACCCATTCCGTTGCCGCATGCCAACTCATAGAGATGAACATTAAAGATATGATCATGTACGCCGTAAGATACAAGAATACGCCACGCTCAATAATTCCGAACTTCATTTGAAGCGAATCCGCCGTGCTCATCCATATGAAATTGTATCGATCGATCGCTTGAGTGCCATGAATGCCAAAAGGAATAAAGAAAAAACCACAAAAGATGATCATACCGACTAAAGGAATCAACCAGACTTCACTCATCCTGCTTGAAGTGGATAATTCATATTCCTTAAAGATGGAAAGCGAGATCACTCCCATAAACAAATAGCTTCCAAATACGATAAGCTTCAAGGAAGGTTGCATCCATACGTAGTCTGTCATCGTTAGGACTGCATCCCAATCAAACAAGTCATTTCTAAGTCCCTTATACCAAAGAAACAACACGAGGGGGATACATACCACAAGCCATATTTCAATCCCGTTTAACAGTGAAGAAGTATGCCTTAAAGCAGTCCAGCTTACCGTAAGCAAGAAGCAAATAAACAGCACGCGAATATCCATGTTCGGATTAATGAATCGCATCGTAACCGAAGAAATCGAGATCAAGACAAAAGTCCCGCCTGCATACCAGATCAACCCTGTTCCTAAAAAGAGCGGTATCCTCATCCAAGCAGGCAGATGCTGTTCCAAAATATCAAGCAGCGTAAAACCTTTGAACTTTCTCATTCTCCAAAGATAAAGGGCGCTCACAAATGAACCAAACAGCAGCGCAATCCCGATCGCTGGCAGTGCACCTTGGTATCTTCCTTCAATGAACAATCGAGGCAGATAAATAATGGGACACACGAGTGTGCAGGTTATGATCAGCACCAATCGATAGTGATTCATGATGACTCCCTTTGCTTATAGCCTGTTACGTTTTTCTCTCCAGCAAATATTCGAAAGTAAGGCACCTCGTAGCTTCGTATGCTGGCCAGATACATGATGAAGCAGAATAGCCCTGCAATGATCCCCGTAATGCCAAACAGCATGGCAAACAAAATAAACGGATACTTAACGGTTCGCATCGCAAAGCCCATTGCATTGATAGGAATGACAAAATTAACGATCGCTACGGCCGACGTCACGATGATCATGATGCTGCTTACCAATCCAGCCTGCTGAGCCGCTTGTCCCAATATTAACCCGCCAACAGTGGTCGCTGTCTGACCAATATACTTAGGTAGCCGAATGCTTGCTTCGATTAAGGTTTCAATAATAAACAGCATGATAAACACTTCTACAAAAGAAGGATACGGCACGGTCGCGCGACTCCCTGCAATCGAAACAGCAAGCTGCACTCGAAAAATTTCCGGGTTATAAGAGACGATTGCAATATACAGAGCAGGCAGGGTGATCATGATTAACAATGCCACATAACGAAGGACGATAACACTTCGCGTAACCCAATAAGACTGATATTGATCATCCACCGCGGATATAAAGTCATAGAAGACCGCTGGCGCAATCAAAGCGAATGGTACACCTTGAATAAGCAGCACGACTTTACCTTGAGCAAGATTAAATACGATGCGATCTGGCCGCTCCGTATTAAGCATGATGGGGAACAAACGATACTTTCTCTTGGTCATTAGCGCTTCCAATTGTCCGAGTGATTGAACGATATCTGCTCGAACCTCGTCTAACTGCTGATTAATCTGCTTGAGCAGAGAATCGCTGACTTTCTTCTTATCATAAAGAAGAATCAACTTCGTCTTCGAAACTTCCCCTACTATACGTTCCTTCGTCACCAGATTCTCTGTCGGATAACGAAAGCGGATGAGATTGAGGTTAGATTGAAGATTCTCCGTGAGACTATAATGTGCGCCCTGAATCGTTGCTTCGACTGTTGCCTCTCGTACCTGATTCGTTAGTATTTTAGCAGCTGAGCAAGCAAATACCCGATTGTCATAGAAGATGATGAGGTAGCCAAGCAGCAGCTTCTCGACCACTCGGTTCAGATCGGTTATTTCGTCACACTGCAATTCTGCTGTAAGCACACTTATAAAAGATACCCCTTCAGGATTCCTCGTAAATGGACCGGAGATTCTCTCACGAATAATCGTGATATCACATAAAGATTCAAAATAGTACACAAACAGCTCTTGGCTGCCATGCTGCAGTCTTTCTGACTTGAAATCATGAGACTTCGTAGGTTCCTTTAGTGTTCGTGAAAGTTCTCCAATCGTGATCACGCGATATTCTCCTTTGTCGGCATCATGTCGTTAGCACACCATTATTCCCTATAGCATTCTTGATATTCAACCTTAACAATATGACAGGGATAAGACATAGAGATCAGGTAATGAACCTGCCTCTTCTTCATTGATGAAGGATAATTGATCATTTGCAAATACATAATAAAACCATTAAAGGGGGTGAGATGGTGTCACAGCAAAAACTTGTTCCTATATCCAAACAGGTCAAAAACCTTGATGAACTCATACATTTTTTGATGGGGTCAAGTGACTATTATCATTTTTCACCGATCAACAATGAAAACTATGTTGAGATTAGCTATTACCGAACGCTTGTCAATCAAGAGAAAGTAAATCAATTCATTATTCCGGTATTTCAATATGTTGAAGACAAGATACCTGATATGAAAGAGGTTATGAACCATATCCCCTTTAATGATATTGAACTTACGACGGATCTTGAATTGATTGAGAAGAAGCTGACGGGCGGATATATTATGATTCGCCTTCGAAAGCACGTGTCGCAAGTACTGATGGTCAATGTTCGCGACAGCAAGAGCGGATACCGGCAGAGCAACGAGACAGATAACGAATTTAGTGTTATTGGCCCTAAGATCGGATTTGTGGAGAATCTAGATACGAACGTCGGTCTGATTCGCCATAAGCTGACCGACTCCAGATTAGTGTTAAAAGAAATGACGATTGGGAACATGTCCAAGACCCGTGTTGTCTTGCTGTATCTGGAGGGAGTAACGAATCCTGACTATGTCAACACTGCAATGCAGCGCTTAAATGACTTCGACATGGATGTTGTGTTTGATAGTTCGCTCGTGGATCAGATTATCTCTGACAATTCCAACTCCCCTTTCCCACAGTTCCTTTCCACGGAACGAGTGGACCGAGTAACCTTTGCCATAATCAATGGTCAAATTGCAATCATGGCTGATGGATCGCCTTATGTATTTACAGCCCCAACGACACTGACCGATTTTTTTATTTCGCCGGAAGATTACTTTATGCCATGGGTGGTTGGCTCTTTCTTCCGCCTTATCCGCTTGATTGGTGTAATCTTTACACTCTTTGCAAGTGCATTATATGTTGCACTCATGACCTATCACTTTGAGGTCATTCCTGACGGATTGATCGGACCGCTCATCAGCTCTAGAGCTTTTGTTCCGTTTACACCGCTGCTTGAGGTCATCTTTCTTGAATTGACGATTGAGGTGCTGCGAGAAGCAGGTGCCAGACTGCCAACAAAGATCGGCTCTACTCTAGGAGTTGTAGGCGGTATCGTCATTGGACAAGCCGCTGTAGAAGCGGCATTAACAAGTAATATTTTGCTCATTTTTGTTGCCTTATCAGCGCTTACGTCCTTTACGACGCCGATATTCAAGATGTCGAATACCGTACGCTTGCTTCGCTTCCCTATTATTTTTGCAGCGGCGATATGGGGAGGTTTCGGGATGGTGTTCATGTTTATTTTGCTGCTTGGCCATCTCATGAAACTGGAGTCATTAGGAAGTCCTTATCTTGCGCCATTTTATCCCGTACGAGCTAGCAATTGGACGGATACGGTCATTCGGCCATCCTACAGATTCACCTCTAAGCGCAATGGAATTCTTCGACCTCTTCAGAATACTCGTTATATTCCGAAGAGCCGGGGGGAACAAGATCATGATGATTAGCGTTCGTTTGGGCTTAAGCATAGGGATGGTCCTCGTCCTTCTTGTGACAGGCTGCACACATGAAAATATCGTGGATGAGGTTCAAATCATAAGTGTTCTCGGGTTTGATAAAACGGATAGAAACTATCACGGCATATCGATGTTCCCAGATTATAAGGAATCCGAAGAAGGTGTAAATAAACTGCTTGAAGCGGAAGGCAGAAGAGCACGAATGATCTTAGCCAAGATGAGTAATTCCTCATCTAGACCCGTGTCTATCGCAAAGATGAAGGTCATGATTATAGGTGAAGCATTGGCGAGAGAAGGTATTAATCAATTCTCAGAGACGTTGTGCATTGATCCCAAGGTAAGCAGCAACGTGTATATGGTTGTAAGTGAGGCACCACTTAAACAGATCTTTCAGTCGGTCCAACAGAAGAATCCTGCTCATCTTGATGATTTATTTAATCAGACGATGGAAAATGGAAATATCCCAAGCTCCAACATGCACCTCTACTTGAAAAGTTATTTTTCTCAAGGACAGGATATTGCCTTACCCCTTGTCAATATCGGTACTCAGAACCGTGTCACTCTCGTTGGCAACGGTATTTTTCAAAAAGATCAACTGAAGATGAAAATAGACTTCATTGAAACCTTTTTGCTTAAGCTAATGCTCGGCGAAAATATCTATGGAGTGTATCCGGCTGAGATCAGCCAAAGAGATGGCTCAACGGAGATTGTATTCCGCTGTTTTTCTGGAAAACTGAAAAGGAAATATTTTTCCAATCGTCATATACAATTCAACCTATCCATTAGAGGTTTCTTTCAAGACTATCCGGTCAATATGAACTCAGGTGACAACGACTACTTGATCAAGGAATTGGAGCAGGATTTGGAAGAAAAGCTTGGTAACCTTATCGCCAAATTCCAGCAAGCGCAGCTTGATCCCATCGGGATTGGGAAATATGTTAAGCAGCATCAGCGCAAATGGAAACAGCAAGCCTTCTACGAAACGGTATACCCTAAAATGAAAGTAGATGTCAACGTAAAGGTCAATTTGCAGGAGAGCGATCTATCAGGAAAGAACATAGAGACTGGGGAGTGACATCATGCGGTATACAATGGACAATTCCAAAACGATTTATCCTCTCCTTCTTTTTTTCCTTGTCCATAGTTCACAAACAGGCGTAGGATTACTCAACTTCAGTACGGCACTCATGCAGGGAGCAGAGCAGGATTCTTGGGTTGTCCTGCTTCTTGGCGGAGGAATATATGTGTTGGTCTTCCTCATGTGCTATTACCTGGTTAGTCAAGCCCCAAAGGGAGATATTATGTCCCTGCACCGAGAATTGTTTGGGAAGGCACTTGGCAGATTATTTAATTGCCTGCTTTATGTCTATTTCATTTTATTGGCTGTACTTGTACTTAGAACCTATGTCAATGTGCTGCTCATCTGGGTATTTCCTCATACACCGATTTGGGTGTGGTGCTTGCTCCTCGTTCTGGCAAGTACATATATGGTGGCTGGGGGCTTCCGAGTCGTGACGGGGATTAATTTTTGGGGTGTAGCTATCCCCACCTTTCTCATTTTCATTTTCTTCTACCCGTTCAAGTACAGCCATTTGGCCGAGCTTCTACCGATGTTCAATCATAGTCTTCATGACTATATCACGTCATTGAAGATTGCAATCTCACTATTTGCGGGGGTAGAGATTTTTTTAGTGTATGCCCCTTTCGTTGCACACAACAAGAAGAATAAGCGGTATGCATCCAGCGCCATTCTGTATTCCATGCTGCTGTATTTACTCATCTTCATTTTTTCTGTTGCTTACTTTGGGGTTGATTTCCTGAGAGTGATCGAGTGGCCGACACTCAAGCTGTCAAAAACGATTCAGTTTCGATTAATAGAGCGCTTCGAATATATTTATGTATTCACGTGGCTGTTTGTCATCATCGGGCCTCTCTGTTTAGAAATATGGAGCGCAGCTCGCATATTCAGACAGGAGTTTCAAACCAAGTCCAAATCCATTATCTACATTTCAGGAGCGTTAGTGTTTGCGATCTGCGTATGGATTCGTTTTCCCGCGCAGCTTAGCATGCTTCAACATTTCATGAGCCAATTTCTCATGTACTATGATTTTATTTACTTGCCCTTTCTTTTCGTGCTCTGCTGGATTCGAAAGCGATGGGTGCAGAAGCGGCCTCAGGCGAATACAACTTCTTAGCATAAAAAAGCCTGTCCGATGGCATCCCAATGGCTGCACACGGACAGGCTATCTTCATGAGTGTTTAGAATACTTTCGTTGTCCAAGATTCACAGTTCCATGTATCCGTAACGACATCACGGTAGAACTCAGGTTCATGGGAAATTAACAGAATGCTCCCTTTATAAGCCTTCAAAGCGCGCTTTAGCTCATCCTTCGCGTCGACGTCCAAGTGGTTAGTCGGCTCGTCGAGCACGAGAAGGTTTGTCTCGCGATTAATGAGTTTGCAGAGACGTACCTTTGCCTTTTCTCCCCCGCTAAGCACTTGAATCTTGCTCTCAATATGCTTCGTCGTCAGGCCGCACTTGGCAAGGGCAGCACGAACTTCAAATTGCGTATAGGACGGGAACGTCTCCCAGATCTCCTCAATACAAGTCTTATAGTTGCCTTCCTTCATTTCTTGCTCGAAATAGCCAATGTCAAGATTGTCTCCTAGCTCCACGCTGCCTTCCAAAGAAGGAATCTCCCCTAAGATGCTGCGAAGCAAGGTCGTCTTCCCGATTCCATTCGCTCCGACCAAGGCAATCTTCTGGCCGCGCTCCATGCGGAGATCCAATGGTCTCGATAACAAGGCCTGTTGTCTCGAAGACCAGCTTCGAAGAAGCACGGGATTCTTTGAAGTTGAATTGCGGCTTCGGCTTCTCCTTCGCAAGCTCGATCACTTCCATCTTGTCAAGCTTCTTCTGTCTTGACATCGCCATATTGCGAGTCGCCACACTTGCCTTATTGCGAGCAACGAAGTCCTTAAGCTCAGCAATTTCTTGCTGCTGGCGCTTATAGGCGGATTCGAGCTGCTGCTTCTTCATCTCATATACTTGCTGGAATTGATCATAGTCGCCTACGTAGCGAGTCAACTGCTGATTTTCCATATGATAAATCAAGTTAATAACGCTGTTCAAGAATGGAATATCATGCGAGATCAGGATAAAGGCATTCTCATATTCCTGCAAATAGCGCTTCAACCATTCGATATGCACTTCATCCAAGTAGTTCGTAGGCTCGTCCAAGAGCAGGATGTCAGGCTTTTCGAGAAGCAGCTTCGCAAGCAGAATCTTTGTACGCTGACCGCCGCTCAAGTCTGTTACATCTCGGTCAAGCCCAATATCCGTAATACCAAGTCCACGAGCAGTCTCCTGGATCTTCGCATCAATGAGGTAGAAATCTTGAGTCGTTAACGTATCTTGAATCGTTCCAACTTCCTCAAGCAGCTGCTCCAGCTCTTCTGGACCTACCTCACCCATCTTACCGTACATATCATTCATTTCCTGCTCTAGGTCGAAGAGATATTGGAATGCGCTGCGGAGCACGTCCTGAATCGTCTGTCCCTTCGATAGCACGGCATGCTGATCGAGATAACCGACACGCACACGCTTCGACCATTCAACCTTGCCTTCATCGGGCTGAAGCTTTCCTGTAATGATATTCATAAAGGTGGATTTGCCTTCACCGTTCGCACCGATCAGTCCGATATGCTCTCCTTTGAGCAAACGGAAGGAAACATCACTAAAAATCGCGCGGTCGCCAAATCCGTGACTTAAACGTTCAACATTTAAAATGCTCATTCATGACACCTTTTCCGTTAGAATTGTACTTGTCCTATTATAAGCGGAATACGCCCCTTAACTCAATGTATCGACTGCTTTTTGTTCAAAAAAAGAGTATTGACACTCACCACAACAAAGTGATACCATATTCTCCCTGTCTCTTTTGAGACGTCACATCATCTTTTTATATAAAGGAGGGTTATCACTTGATCGAAGTCAACGGAATAAGCAAATCGTTCCTGGTGGCAAAGCGGCCATCCGGTCTGTGGCATGCCGTAAAGTCTGTGCTGCATCGCGAGTACACCACTGTAGAGGCTATCAAGGATATTTCATTTTCCATTCAATCTGGAGAAATTGTGGGCTATATCGGGCCTAACGGTGCAGGGAAATCCACCACCATCAAGATCATGAGCGGCATTCTGGTGCCAGACCAGGGTACCTGCAGCATTATGGGTTATACACCATGGACGGATCGCACCAACTATGTCAAAAACATTGGGGTTGTATTCGGGCAACGCACACAGCTATGGTGGGATGTTCCGGTAATGGATTCATACGAGCTTCTTCGTGATATTTACAAGATTCCGGAAAAGGCTTACAAATCCACACTTGAGCTGCTGATCGAAACATTGGATCTGTCGGATATCATCCACACGCCTGTTCGCCAGCTCAGCCTGGGCCAGCGCATGCGCTGCGAGATTGGAGCGTCCCTGCTTCATAGCCCAGACGTCCTCTTCTTGGACGAGCCGACCATCGGATTAGATGCGGTCTCCAAGATTGCAGTCAGACAATTCATTCAAACCGTTAATAAAGAACGCGGTATTACTGTCATTTTAACAACCCATGATATGAACGACATTGAGGCATTGGCAGAGCGAATTCTGTTGATCGGCAAGGGAACCCTTCTATACGATGGGAATGTTCAAGGTTTGCGAGGAAGATTCGGCACGCGAAGGACCATCACAGCGGAGTATCAAGACCACCACCTTCCTCTTAATCTTCCAGATGTCACGATCCTTTCTGCTACTTCTAACCGTGCGATTCTCAGTGTAGATACCGAACTGAATAATGTCTCGGATATCATTCAACAGCTATCCAATCAGGTACAGCTTATGGATGTTACGATTCAAGCTCAGCCTATTGAAGATATTATTGTTCAAATGTACAGGGAGTATCAGCTATGAGACACTCAACCTGGGCGATACTCAGACTTCGCTTTCAAAATGGCTTGCAGTATCGGGCCGCAGCCCTTGCAGGGCTTGGAACCCAGTTGTTCTTTGGGTTTGTATTCATTATGGTCTTTGAGGCCTTTTACGCTTTTGGACCTAAAGATCCTGGGATGACTTTGGAACAGGTTATTACTTATTCTTGGCTAAAACAGGCCTTTCTCTCTCTCGTCATCTTATGGATGAGAGACAACGAGCTGTTTCAGCTCATTACTTCAGGCAATATCGCTTATGAACTTTGCCGACCTTGCCGCATCTATGATTTTTGGTATGCAAAGCTGCTTGGACAGCGATTATCAAGTGCCGTTCTACGATGCTTGCCCATTTTGATTATCGTGATCTTTCTGCCGGCACCATATGGACTTACGGCTCCACCAGATGCAGCATCATTTGTGCTGTTCATCATCGCCTTATTGGTTGGAACTCTCATGGTTGTCGCGATATCGATGCTGATATATATATCTGTCTTTGTGACGATGAATCCATCGGGCTCCATTCTGCTTTTTGCCGTCTTTTCCGAGTTTTTTGCAGGGTTCCTTATTCCCGTTCCGCTAATGCCGGATTGGATGCAGCGGATTGTGTATGTGCTGCCGTTTCATTACACCGTCGACTTTCCGTTCCGCATCTTTACAGGGCATATCTCGAAGCTTGAGGCTATTCAAGGAATCGGCATGCAGATCTTATGGCTAGTAGCATTGGTGGTCGTGGGTTCTTGGCTGATGAACCGAACAATGCGCCGAATTGTCGTACAAGGAGGATAAGGACGATGGCTTTATATTTTCGCTATATGATCATCCTGCTGAAGTCGCAGCTGCAGTACCGTGCTTCGTTTATTATGCTTACGATTGGCCAATGCTTCACGCCATTAACATCGTTAGCAGCCATGTATTTTCTATTCGAACGATTTGGGCAAATAAAAGGATGGACCTATCATGAGGTTGCGCTATGCTTTGCTGTAACCTATATTGCTTTTTCGATTACGGAGTGCTTTGCACGAGGATTTGACACTTTTTCAAGCCTTGTTCGCGACGGCGAGTTCGACCGGCTGCTTCTTCGTCCCCGCAGCACCGTGCTTCAGGTGCTTGGTTCAAAGTTTGAATTTTCGCGTATCGGAAGATTGGGATTCAGCATTGGATTGCTGATATGGGCTATGCTTCAGATGCCGACACCCTGGACAACCATGAAGCTCGCCACGCTTATTCTGATGATAGCGGGTGGCATCATTATCTACCTAAGCATCTTCATCATGGCTGCCACCTTAAGCTTCTGGACGATTCAAGGTATTGAGATTGTCAATGTACTAACCGACGGCGGCCGGGAGATGACACAATATCCATTAAGTATTTATCATAAAAATATACGGCGCTTTTTTACCTTTATTATTCCTTTTGCTTGCGTCAACTATTTGCCGCTCATGGTGCTTGTGGATCATAAAGAAGCACAGCCATTCTATTCGCTGCTGCCGCTCGTCAGCGTGCTTCTATTGATCCCAAGCATCTGGTTATGGAGATTCGGGGTTCGTCATTACCGATCAACAGGATCGTAGCTTAATGTCAAAAAGGGCTAGCTTAGCTAGCCCCTTTTACATTTTAATAAGGAAGCTTTCAACGTTTACAACGATTGAAAGAAGATCCACACACCTAATCCCATTATGAGCAGACCACCCCCCATGCTGGAATAATGGTACAGCTCGCTTGGCTCCCCATTATCAATCCACAACCCGTAGGATATCTTGAACAGCAGCTCACGAAAAGCCTCGAAACGAAAGATAGCATATCCCCAAGCGAAAGCAGCGATAGCTAGCACTAAGAAGGGTACAGTACCGTTGCGGTCATGATATTGTTCAAATGCGGCCCTAACGAACTCTATTGGGTGGTAATACTCTTCCCCTGGTTGAAGAAGACGTTCAGAACCGCTATAAACCACCATATGGGAATACCATTGCTCCTTCTCGTCATATGCTATAAGATTGCCAGAAAGATTCTCTACTCGATAGACTTTGCCGTTTGGATAGGTGACCTCATACTGGATTTCAGATTCATAATCGTCTGCTGCTGAAGCTTTAGAAACAGACTGCCGCTGCTGGACAAGATAGTCTTCTCCGCCCAGTATGACCTTCTTCCCCTCCGTACCGTTCTCCACGGTAAGCACCTTATGCCCGTACCAGGCAGACGACGCATAGGTGATCACATTTGAAGCTTCCGACTGCTTGCTGTATTTCACATTGTCGATAAAAAAGATCTTCTTTCCATAATAAGACGGTGCCCATACAATGAGAAGCACGACAACTGACGCCAAACCGAGATAACCCATCCATTGCTTCACGGAGAGCTTCTTCATCGAACTCCTCCCATAATGATCGTTCAGATCTTATCTCCCGGTGCACATCTATGGTGAATCGATCCTATTAAATCTACATACGTTAGAACTCCTCAAGGCGCTTCATAAAATCTTCCTCGGAGATCACTTCATAGCCACTGCGCTTAAGCAAGGCAGCCGTGACTCCATTGCCAGCCATACGCACGCCACTGAACTCGCCATTATATATCATGCTGCTGCCGCAAGACGGGCTGTTCTCTTTCAGTACGACGAGAGTGGCATCTAATTCATGTATGATATCAAGCGTCTTCTTCGCCCCTTCGACGTAAGCATCCGTTACATCCTTACCGCCTCGGTCCATGATTCTTGCTTTGCCATCGAGCACATCAAAGCCGTCCCCGTTTATAATTTCGGCAGGTTCACGAGGTGTTGGCAACCCGCCAAGCAGCTCGGGACATACCGCAACCGCTTTTTTCTCATCTACAAGCTGCTTTAATTTTTCATTTAAGCGATGTGTAGCATTATATCGAACTTCCAGTCCTGCCAAGCATGAGCTTACGACAATCATTCCATTGCTCCTCTCAACGATTCAAGCACATGAAGCGTATATGTGTGACTTTGCTTATAGGATGCCTGATCATCATACTCAACTGCAAAGACATAAGTATTCATCATACAGAGCAGCAACTGGTAGCTCTGTCTCCTTTTTATTGCCTCATTTGAGGATTCAAGCTTCTTCCCATAGCCTCTTATCAGCGATGCTTCCTCGCCCCACAGCACGTATTCATATTCGGGATCAGCAAACATCGCGCGGTCGACATCGATGAGAGCGGTAATTTGCCATTCCCCATTGATCTTTGCAACCACCACATTGGGATCCCATAGATCATTATGTACCAAGCACGGTGTTTTGACTTCTTTGTATAACGGAATCAAAGATTCGTATACCGACTCCATTTGATTCAAATGCTGTTCCTCTAACAATTGATATTGGCGCAGCCGATCAAGCATCTCATCTACAAATGCTTTCATAACATCTGCCCAGCTTCGTGAACCGCGAACTTGACCTAAGCTTGTCGGCCAGCCAAATTGCTCATGGTGGATTCCATGCATCAAAGCCACAAATCCGCCAAGCTGTTCCAACAGCCCCGCCCTAGCCTCCTTCGGTACAGAAGGATCATTTAGCGGAATCCCCTCTACTCGTTCCATAAGGATATAGGTCCTCGATAAGACCTCTTTAGAGTCATCCATTCGGATGACTCGCGGAACCGGAATTCCACGATCAGCAAGCAGGCTATAAATAAATGGCTCGGCGGTCATCATTGTTTTCTCAAAGTCCATTAGCAGTTCGGTGTTGATCGGCCCGACACGCAGCACATACTGAGGCTCAAAGTCATCTCTCTTCAATAGATACGTTGTATTGAACAGCCCTCCACGAAGCAAAGTATAGGTCCAGCTCTCTGCTTGAGGCAGATCGGCTGCACGAATGACCGCTTCTAATTCGGTGGAATCCAACTCTTTGTATATTCTAGATGTGTAATTCATCTGCTGTCTCCTTCATATGCCATATTGGACCTATTTTACCACGAGTGAAATAGGCATCCTATGAAAAATCCCCACTCCATAATGAGTGAGGATTCCATTCTTAGATATTGTTGATTAGATATTGAAACCATGAATGACTTCATGCTTCTTTTGCGGCAGATTCTGCCCGACGCTTCTCCTGCTCCCGAAGCTCAATTCTCCGAATCTTGCCTGAGCTTGTCTTGGGAAGGTCCTCGATGAATTCAATCCGACGAGGATATTTGTACGGGGCTGTACAGTGTTTTACATGATCCTGAAGCTCTCTGACCAGCTCATCAGAAGCTTGTACGCCATCTTTTAATACAATGAAGGCTTTTACGACATGGCCTCGCGTCTCATCTGGGCTGGCAACTGCTGCACATTCCTTGACAGCCTCATGTTTCATCAAAGCCTCTTCCACTTCAAAAGGCCCAATCGTATAGCCTGAGCTGATAATGATGTCATCGCCTCGGCCTTCAAACCAGAAGTAGCCCTCTTCATCCTTATACGCGCGATCACCAGTAATAAAGTATTCACCGTGAATAGCGGCAGCTTTGCGTTCAGGCGCCTTGTAATAGGATTCGAAGAGTGCTGGCATTGAGATGTGAACCGCAATATCTCCAACTTCGCCGGGTGCAGCAACCTTTCCTTTCTCATTCACAACTTCGACCAAACCTGGAGAAATCGCCTTGCCCATCGATCCTATCTTCAGCTTCGTATCCGTAAGATTGCCGATCAGCAAAGTGCTCTCCGTTTGTCCATAGCCGTCTCGAATGGCGATGCCGAAGTACTTATGAAAGGTTTGAATCACTTCTTGATTGAGCGGCTCCCCAGCTGAAACGGCCGTTCGCAGTGAGGAAAGATCATAATGCTCGATCCCGGATGTTTTTGCCATCAAGCGGTATTCCGTTGGTGTACAACACATAACCTGTATACGATACTTCTGAATAAGCTCCAAATAACGCTTCGGCTTAAAAGTCCCATCATATACAAATCCAGTCGCCCCTCTTCCAAGCACAGACAAGAACGGACTCCATATCCACTTCTGCCATCCTGGAGCTGCCGTCGCCCATACGAAATCGGATTCCTTAATATCAAGCCACGATGAAGTAATGCGCAGATGGGCATATCCCCATCCATGACGATGAATAACACCCTTTGGATTGCCTGTCGTGCCAGACGTGTAGGCAAGGATGGCCATATCGTCACGGTGTGTTGGAAGAGGCACCGTTGACAGTTCTTGCTGTTCATCCATAAGCTTCACAAGATTGAGCCAAGAATCTTGATGCCCGTTATTGTCCAAGGTTAAGCGGTATTGAAGCGAAGGAAGCTCTTCCTCAATCTGCTCCACCTCTTCTATTCCTTCTGGCCATGCGATGACTGCCTTTGCCTCAGCATGTCGAATGCGATAGGACAAGTCCTTTGCTCGAAGCATTTGAGAGGAAGGTATAACGGCAAGCCCAAGCTTCATACATGCCAGGTAGATAACATATGAAATAATCCTCCGCGGGATCATCACCAATACGCGATCCCCTTTTACGAGGCCTAATTGATTGAGCAAAGCAGCAAGCTTATTCATTTGCTTCGTCAGCTCGCCATAGGTGATCTGCTCTTCATGACCAGACTCGTCCAGATATACTAGAGCGAGCTTCTCAGGATCATGACGTTCAATCTCCATCGTAAGATTATAATTCTCAGGTGCAATCCAATCTCGATAATCCATCTTATCCGTCTCCTTAACATCCAACATCGATCCAAATGATCTCAATCTATGATGAAGTACTAATACTAGGTTCTAAGCAATAATTATAGCACACGAAGAAAAGGTTGTACGTGCACTTTCATCTAGAAATGAGTTCTTCATTGGGATTTGTTAGAGGCTAAATGACATGACTCGATCTGAGAGACAAGCTCCAGTCCTGCTCTAATTGTTTAAGCTCCTGGCAGATTCGGATTACGACTTCTTGATTGATTTTTCCGTTATAGATCGCCATCAGAAATGTTTGCTTTAAGGCTCTTGCCTTCTGAGCAGTCTGCTGCAGCAAGGTTATGGTACTCGCCTCTCCATCGTTGCGCTCCAAATAGCAGGAATACAAATAACGCGAGCCTCCAAGAAATTTAAAGGCATGTGCGCAGCATTCGTAAAGATCGATCGACTTCTCAAAAGGCGAATCTTTCGTTCCATTCACAAACCCGATGATTGAGTCGTACAACAAAAATTCATCTCGATAGCTATTCATCCATGTCTCATGTCTTTCCTTGATGATCGTGCGTTGATTCGTAGGAATGATGCCATCTGTACGGTAAACAGTCAACGCTGCTTGCTCTTGATTGAATGCTGTCGGGAGACTGCATAATGGAATGATCTCCTCTTCCGATAACCATCCTTCAAATTCCGGGTACGTATCTTTCACCCGATAGGCAGATACTCCCTGTTCTTCCGACCAGCCTTTGATCCAAAAAGAGTGGAGAGCTTGAAGATCTGCAAAGTGAGTTGGCTTCACATAAGGTACTTGGCCACAAACGACCCATAGAAAGACCGAGGACTGATCTTTCGATGTCTCCTTCAGCTCGTGCTCAATGCCGAAATAATCGTCATAGCGCTTCTCACTATAAGGAACCTTAATCAAATCAAGTTCGGATACCTTAAAGCAAGGCGAATCAAACATCCACGTTTTGAGCTTCTTTACGAACAAATGGTCATAGATGACGTCTGAGCTGACGCAGACGTTGTAATACAGCAGCTCTGCTGGAATTCCCCACTGCTGAAGCGCAAGCGCCACTTGAATCTGCCTGCAGTCCAGCACGCTTAGCGCATAGTCCAACTTCTCTTTAAACATCTGCTATCCACGCTCCTTATTAGCTTCCCGCACTGCTGTATTTGCGTATCGCAACGGACCAGCATTTTCGAACCACAACGAATAATAAGATTGGCACGATGATCGCCCAAAGGATATCCCACCAGCTCAGCATGTTCATCACGAACTTGGGCCCATAATTGCTGATTAAAAAGACCGGAATAAGATAGATTCCAATTCGCTGCAGCCACTTAGGAAAAATATCCAAGGGCATGTTGTTTGCGTCCCATATCGAATGCGCCATCTCTGTAACCGCCCCTGTCTGGACATATCGAAAGGAAAGCAAGGCCGGAAGCAGCATGATGCAGTAGGTGATCACCAATGCAATACCAATAAAGAAAAGATAACCGAGAAGATTGAGATTCAGAGGAAGATCTGCACGATACCAGCCCACACCTACCATGATGGCTCCAGCCAGCACATTGGGAATCGGAAGGCCAATATCGATATAACGAGCCGATACCAGAAATTGCAGAGATACAGGCTTGGTAATCAGCAGGTCCAACGTTCCACTTTGCACGTATTGCGAGATTCGTGCAAAGTTTACATAGAACAATCCCATATATAACCCTGTCATCATCGTATAAGTCCCGATAAACAGCAGAATATGATCCGGTGTCAGCTCACCAATATGAAGATTCGTTTGATAGACGATGAGAATATACAGCGCCTTAGCGCATAAGAAAGCAATCTCAACCCCTATTCCCATCCAAAAATTGAAACGATACTCCATGCTAGCTGCTACACAGTTTTTGACGAATACTCCATACAATCGCAAATAATAGGATAGGCTTCGCATCTGCTTCTCACCCGCCTATTCCGACATAGCGCTTCAAGCCCATCTTCCAGGAGATTCGAGCCATCAACGCCAGAATCACAAACCAAACGCATTGGATGAGAATTCCTGAGAAAGCTTCATCCATGCTTAGCCGACCATTCAGTATGTTTACAGGAAAATAAATCGTGTACTTGAATGGCAGCAGATTGAACCAATGATTCACCGTTTCGCCGAACACCTCAAGCGGAACCATTCCCCCGCTTAGAATTTGAATGATCAGCGTGGTAATCACAAAGAAATAGGAGATCTCCTGCAGCGTAAAAGCCAATGCGCATATCGTGTATGTGAGGAGAAACTGGACGGCGGCGGCAAGCACTAATGACAGGACGACCACGCCAAGACGAGCCGAGGTGACTATCCCAACGCCTTGAAGCATTGCAATAACGAGAACGGCTGTCATAAGCACGATCATGATCGTGTCTGTTACGACTCGACTGCCTATATAAGCACTTAGACGATACCCGAAGTAGCTCACAGGCCGAACAAGGTACGTGTTCAACCCTCCGCTCTTAATATCCTCAGCAATTGTGTGCTCTAGATGCGTCATCACAAGCTTGGCTACAATGCCCGCAAGGATGGTGTAGAGAATCATTTGCTCATAGTCATAGCCGTAGAGAGAATCATGAGATTGCGATCGATAGACAGCCGTCCAGATCAGACACTGCAGACCAACTGGAAAGACGAGATTGATGAGTCCGATGAAAAATTGAAGGCGGTATTCCATTGAAGATTGCAGGCCAAGCGCGAAAGCAGTAGCATACTTATTCCCGTGAAAGAAGCTGCGGTTATGCATCCTTGAAGCAGAAGTGCTATCGGATGGATTGGAGCTCTTTGGCTCGCGATGACTCTTCTTCACCGTTGTTTAAGCTCCTTTCATCCGCATGGGAAGCATAGATGCGCTCAATGCTTTCCTCAATCGGCTCCTCTTCTATGTTCCAATCCTCGACCTGTGGATGATCGATGAGAAGCCTCGATAATGGCTTGATCTCTGAGGATTCCGTGTGAAGAACCACGGAATCCTCGCTCCAGGCATGAACCTCCGCCACATGAGTGATTAGGCGCTGGACTTCATCCTGCGACATCGGTTCAAAGAACCTGACTTTAACCCGTTTGTAATCGCCGAATGCCCGCTTCATCTCCTCAAGCTTTCCATTGTAGGCGATCTTTCCGCCATTGATGACAATGGCTCTGCTGCATACATCTTGAATGTCCTTCATATAGTGGCTCGTTAATATAATCGTGGCTCGCTTCTCCTCATTGTACATTTGGAGAAATTGGCGAACCTTTTTCTGAGACGCATAATCAAGCCCTAGAGTAGGCTCATCCAAAAACAGCAGCTTCGGCTGGTGAATCAGCGCTGCAATAAT
>NZ_JADMOL010000008.1:95972-118280 GCF_015558675.1 Paenibacillus sp. 1001270B_150601_E10
GAAGATGCGCAACGTCAAGCATTTCGGCGAGCTCATCAAGGGTATGCTGATAAGTTCGATCATCGATGTCATAGATGCATTTATTTAAACAAATGGACTCATTGGCAGGCAGGTCCCACCATAGCTGGCTCTTCTGTCCCATTACAATCGCAAAGTTTTTCTTAAATGCTTTGGCTCTTTCCCATGGCGTATAGCCCATGACGAGTGCTTCACCGCTCGTCGGATGCAGAATGCCTGTCAGCATCTTGAGCGTCGTCGTCTTACCGGCTCCATTTGGCCCGATAAAAGCGACCGCCTCTCCTTCTTCAATCTGGAAGGATACGTTGGAAACGGCATGCCGCATGAGCTCTTCTCGATGGAACAAGTGCTTCCAAGAATGTCGAAGGCCTGCCTGCTTTTCATAGTAAGTAAAGGTTTTGGACAAATTTTTTACACTGATGATGCTCAAGCCCATTCTCCTCCTCTATGGATGTATGCAATCATGCCCCGTTGTTATAAAGGAGGACACATTTGGAGCACACTGGCATGAGGCCACATGCCAGCACCTCGCGCTGCTTGCCGTACTCTGGTCCATGGAACACCTCAGAAAGCGTGCTTTCGCTTAAGTCTCCAAGAGAAAACTCCGGGAAGAACTTGCACGGATTGACCTTCCCATTCGGCAGAATGTCCATTCGCGTTGATAAGGCCAGACATTCGGATCTCTTCATCCCTGGATCCTCCGTTCCAAGAACAAAGTTGCGAATCTCATCAGGCTCTAGGGCAGGCTGGAAGCGAATCCGATTTTTCCAAATGCGGTTTCTCATCCGTTCCATTTCATGAATCAGCGGTTCCAGATTCTCAGGCGAGATGTGATAGGTAAAGGAATGCCAGCTCTTCTTATGGGGCAGATGCGCAGCCTCCAGCCATGCAAAGTGCTGCTGAAAGAATCCGTCCATTCGATTTGCAACATCCTCTGGAATGTACCACGGGAATACAAAATAAACCGTGTTTACTCCAACCTCTTCAAACTTCTCCATAAAGTCATATAGCTTTGGAATCATGTCATCATTAATCGTAATACTTACGGATACCTCGCCCTTATAGACCCCTTCTGCTTTCAGTTGAAGCAGTCGATCGACGGCCTTCATGACCTTCTGATACGTTCCTTTTCCACGAATAGCATCGTTTTCTTCCTCGAAGCCTTCTAGGCTAGCAAGCAGCGTCACACCTTCAGGCAGCTTGAGAATAGAATCGAGCTTTTTCTCTACGAGAACCGCATTCGTACAAATCGTTGAAATTCGTGGGTCCCGCTGCAGCAGCTCACACAGCTCATCGAATTTGCTGTACATAAGCGGCTCTCCACCCCAAAGAAACATGCGCGACTGCTGCGCCCTTGTCTCCTCGAATATGCGCTCAAGCAAAGAAAAGTCGATCTCGTTGCGGGCTTCAACCTTATCAAACTCATGATGATAGCCATCTGTATTCCATTCGAAGCAGTGCTTGCATCGCAAGTTACATCCGTTATTGATCTTAATCCCAATATCAGCAGGAATATCAAAGGCAAAGTCGGCTTTTTCTTTGCGGCCTCTGCTGCCAACGGTCATATTTTTAAGGGTTTGCTTCAAGGAACGAAACTCAACAGGCGTTAATGCTGCGCTGCTTTTTGGTTGCATACAAATACCTCCTCAATGTTTGGAATGCGTGCAATTGCTTCACGCAAATTCAGATGGAGCTGATGTAATACGTCCACATCGAACGCTGTCGCTTCCCATTCGGCATAAGAGATGCCAAAGCCTAAATCACGCCAGCATGCCGCATTTCTTCGCTCATGCTCTCCAAAGGGCTCCAAATAGATTAATGGGGTTGCTCCTGATAAAGAATCAACCAGTGTTCCCCCGCCTGGTTTGCTGATAATGGCGATGTTATGGGCAATCACTTGAGAAATAATCGGACGGTCTTGCCATAATTGTTCCTTGCCTAGGTGAGGATTCAAACAAGAGGTAGGAGGATAATCGGCTTTCTCTCCCCGTAAGAGAGATGTCCAAGGATTCCACGTTGGATCCACGATGAAGGCGGCATCCTGCTGTTTGACATGAGATCGTTCTTCAGATGAGTAAATAACGATGTCGAGAGGATAGTGTTCTTGAAGTGTGGGTATCACTTGCTGATAAGTGCCAATCCCCCATCCTCCGCCATGCACCACAATACGGGGATCGCGATCCTGCCATGACAAGATTGGCTGATCTGTCATATCAAGCTTCATATGAAGGCTGGCACGGTCATCTTCAAGACGAAAAAGCCATTGGTGAGTGTAAGGAGCGTATCGCTCCTGATATGAGGCATATGAAGGTGTGTCTACTGCGTCGAGACGGAGAAACTCCACCTCGATCGGCCATGGAGCTTTCTCCTGGTATAGCTCCAATATGGGGAGCCAGAATCCTGTAATCGCAATAAAATGTGAAACGCGCTTCTCTTGCCACGTTGTGATCAGCGCTTCTACATTTGGAGTGTGAAAAACAGGCCCGATATCTTTAGCTAAGCGATGCCCCATTAATGCTGCTTGAAAACTACGGTGAAATAGCTCCTTCGTTTTCAACACATTCGCTCTTATCTCTTCTGTAAACAGAGTTTCCAGCACCTCAACAGATGCCGCGATTCCAACCTGTTCGAGCTTCTCCATAAGCCTAACGCCTGGAACATATGCGCCTAATGAATTTCCTGACGTTAAAATCATAACCGAAGCGCCTTGCATATCCTTGGCTCCTTTCTATTATTGGATTTCAGTCTAACGGTGATTAGGCTCAAATCCGATGGCCGATAAGGTGCTTAGGAGCCTCTGTCTCCATAAATCTCGGGACTCCGTGTGAGTGGTTACAATGGAGACATACCATCGTCCTTGCTTATGAATCCCACGTGGATCCAGCAGCGTATTCGCAGACAACGGAAGAATGCCTTCAGTCCTGTTAGGGGTCAATAAGATGCCCGCTTCATCAAGCTGATGCAATAAAGTCTCATAGGCCGCAGAATCCTTCGCCCATTCTGGCAGCCGCAGCTCTAACGGGACCAGCATTCCTTGCTGACCTTTTGGACTTATGTGACGATTTAACCGATCATTTAAGTACCCCATTGAATGCCTTGCATTAATCTCTACAATTGGAACAATAGATCCATCTATCAGATTCATCGAATCCACGCAGACAGGGCCGAAGTATCCTTCTTTATACAGCTCGCTTGCTACTTGTTCCATCGCTATAAAATAACCTTTGGATTCCAGTTGATGGATAAACGATTCACTTGCTTCAAAGGACCCGCCGTAATTCAGCCCTCGATTATCCATCACCTGAATACTGTGAAAGACCGTCGCACCGTCTTGACGGATTCGCATCTGACAGGAGAAGTCCGTATGCTTGTTCAGCCAAGGCTCTACAAGCAGCTGTACCTTCCGACCGGCCTGCTCTTGGCGAGCGAGATGCTGGAAGATTCTCTCCACCATAGCGTCACTGGCAAGAACGAGGTTCCCTTTTCCTGATACCCCATAAGGATCCTTCACGACAATTTTGGAGTGCTCTGCAATATATGGCTTTGCCGTCAACAGCATCTCTTCAGAAGAATAGACAGCATGTCCAGGAGCAGCTGCATGTATGGATTTCGCAAGATCATGGGAATACAGCTTCGAATTAACGGCTTTTACAATCTCAGCAGATGGAAAGTTCGATGATAGACCGTAATGATGGAAAAAGCGCTCTGTAGAAGGTAGGACCGCATAAGGAACGATTGGTAGCTGTGAGATATAGGATTCGCATAGAGGCGTCATCGTGGGATGAATTAAAGCACTATAGACATCAAGATCGGCTGAGCTATCCTGGTTTACCGTGGTGTGAACCGAGTGGTTCTGAAATGAAAATCCAATGCTTTGCAGGTAGGCCATTTGCACAGGGTTCATTGGTTCCGATGTGATCACTACTCCATGCTGCTCGCATAGAAGAAACAGCAGTTCATCCATGACACCAATAACGGAATGCTCAAATCGATTTGGAAGTGAGGGAAGGGTTGCTAAATGTGCTGGTCGCCAAGATGATTCTGCATCAAAGTTACCCATTACAAGGGAAGGCGCTGCGTGCTTGGAATTTGCTTCGGGGGATGTGGCAAGCAGACTAGGCATGCTGGTTCGCCTCAGTCAGATTCGCTCCCAGAGATTCTAAAAAGGAGAGGAAAGCTTGTACGGATTGCAAATGGTCGTAGTCGAAGCGCTCAAAATCCATCTGAATCTTGAACTGTTCCTCCACTCTAAGCATGAGTTGAATGAGCTGCAATGAATCAAGTCCGACCTCATCAATCAGACTTGTTGTTAGCGTTAATGTATCCTTCCATTCTTCGTTTTCCTTTACTTCGGAAATAATAGCAGCTAATTGGCGTAGTGGTTGCATCTTGCTCCTCCTGACTAGGGTTTATATAGGGGAAAACTGGCTTCTGTGGATTCTATGAGGGGTTAAGAACATAAGATCTCTTTGTAGACGCAGTTATGGCTATTCTCCAACTGCCCTCCCTTCTTGAAATCTATCTTCAAGGTCATCATAACATGAAAATTTTAACATGATGAGGGAATAAAGTCCTAAATTATGATTTCAAAGTCCTATGAGAATTGTTAATATTTCATTTTTTAAATGATGAAAAAAGAACCTTATCCAAGGATAAGATTCTTTTTGTTTTATCGTTTGGTATTGGGCTGGCTCATGACCTCTTTCTTCTTTTCGGAGATCAGTTCCGAAACCGTAACAAACTGATACCCTCGCTTCTTTAATTCCGGCAATATGGTCTTTAATGCTTCTACCGTCTGTGTTGAATTGGAGACGTGGTCATGCATCAGTACAATGTCGCCGTTTTTCGTATTTTTGAGTACTTTATTGACGATATAAGAGACCCCTGGCTTCTTCCAATCCTTCGTATCCTGATGCCATGACCATAATACGACCTTGAATCCATGATGCTGAGCGACTTGAATCAAGCGTTCGTTATAATATCCTCCAGGAGGCCTTAACCATGTAGAAGCATGCCCGGTTATTTGCTTGATTTGCTTTTGCGCATCCATGATTTCCTTTTCCATCGTATCCATGCTCACATTGCTGCTAAAGTAAACATGATTGTATGTATGGTTCGCTACTTCATGCCCTTCTTTAACCTCACGCTCTACTACCTCCGGGAAGCGCTCCACCCTTTTGCCGACAACAAAGAAAGTTGCCTTTGCCTCATATTTCTTGAGCAAATCCAATATCATATTCGTTGTTTTGGGATTAGGGCCATCGTCAAAGGTTAGCGCGAGCATCTTGTGATTCATCGGAACCTCCCAGACAATCTCGCCTCTTTGCTCATAATACATCCGGTCTTTGCGAACAGGTGAAGACGCAAATCCGCTCAATAGAATAAAACATAACAGACACAGACACAGGCGCACTGCGTGCTGACTCATAGCTGTACGACTCCTTTACTCGGGTTGTATTCCTTTCAAAGGGGATAACGATTAGTATGGCAAATTATATCGTGAACATACAGACTTTATGGATGTAAGCACACTTTCCTCTGTCTATCTACAACTCTTACGCCAATACCATGTAGTTGGAGTCTAATGCCCAGCTCCATTTGGTATGATTTTCAATTGTGCTTTTTTGCACAATGAGGTTGACAAGATGAAGCTGCCTCTGTAACATGAGACGTGTTCGAAAGACCTCGTTAGGTGAGGCTCCTATACAAACATAGGCCACTGCCCAGAAATATCGAAAGATGCCCATGGGTAGAACAGGAATTGCCGGCTTAAGGCTTTTCATAATGTGGCTAAGACAAATGTCTTTACGTTGTATAGTGCCAAAACTCGACTAGGGGGCTGCGGTATAACATGGTTTTGTTTTTGATGCGTTATTTACCATGGCCTCCTACTCTGTTGTAGGAGGCCATTTTTATTTGACTTAAAAGGAGTGAACCTACTTGGACGGCAGCAGTATTCCGTTAGGAATGAAGAAAGACATGCTAACTAACTTTCATCAGATGAAAACATGCATCACGTTGGAGAGCGTCTGCTCTCATTGCATTCGAATTATTGGCAACTATACCCAACTCCTGCCGTTATGTAGGTGTATTTGAAGCTGCCTTTTCCTTCGAGTCCATGAGCCCAAGACAACTCTCCAATCAGGGGAGTTTTTTTATTGGCTCGCTTGGTCCTCACGTGAATGCTCGAGGGAGGAAATGACCATGATGTTCAGATGGAACCGTAAAGCAACCATGCAAGAAAACGAACATGCAAAGAAAATGGCTGAGCGCCTCATTGAGGCATCCAATTGGATGATCGATGATGTTCTCGAGGAATGGGAGACCACAACGAACGGACTCTCTATAAGCGAAGCAGAAGAGCGTTTGGATACACACGGACATAACCAAATCACCCATGATCGTGCGGCGAGCTGGATGATTCAACTGCTTAGCTGTTTTAAAAATCCATTTATTTTAATTTTGCTGGGCTTAAGCCTATTCTCTGCACTCACAGCTGATTGGGAAGCCGTTATGATCATATCTACGATGGTCACCATTAGTGTTGCGATATCCTTTACGCAAGAGTACCGTTCTCAAAAGACCGCTCAGCGGCTGAAAGCTCTCGTCAAAACAACCGCAACGGTCATTCGGGAACAATCCGCCTATGAAGTGGATATGGAAGAGCTTGTGCCTGGCGATATGATTCATTTGTCTGCTGGGGATCTAGTGCCAGCGGATGCAAGAATTATTACCTCGAAGGATCTCTTCGTAAGTGAATCCTCACTTACAGGGGAAGCCCTCCCTGTTGAGAAGGAAGACATGCGGTTTACAGAGCGGCGTCAAGCTGCACAACCTCGTTCTCAGCAGGTCAATGCACTGGAGCTGTCTAATATTTGCTATATGGGCACCAATATTATCAGCGGAACCGCTACCGCAGTTGTTATCGCTACAGGTCAAGACACCACTTTTGGCGCGATAACGAAGTCACTGACGGGCAAACGTCCCATGACAAGCTTTGATAAGGGCGTTAACAGTGTAAGCTTTTTGCTTATCCGCTTTATGCTCATCATGGTACCGATCATCTTCTTTATTAATGGCTTTACGAAAGGAGATTGGATGGACGCCCTGCTCTTTGGGATGTCCGTTGCTGTTGGTTTGACGCCTGAAATGCTGCCTGTCATCGTCACATCCAATCTTGCGAAAGGCGCAAGCACAATGGCTCGCAACAAAGTTGTGGTCAAGCGGCTTAACTCCATCCAGAACCTAGGAGCGATGGACATCCTCTGTACGGACAAAACAGGGACACTAACGCAAGACAGGATTGTTCTGAAAAAGCATCTGGATATTCACGGACAGGAGGATGAGCTCGTTCTGAAGCATGCTTACCTGAACAGTTA
Organism: Paenibacillus sp. 1001270B_150601_E10; assembly: GCF_015558675.1. Lineage (GTDB taxonomy): Bacteria > Bacillota > Bacilli > Paenibacillales > Paenibacillaceae > Paenibacillus_B. Next base: position 103,370 of record NZ_JADMOL010000008.1, read on the forward strand.
TCATCAAACGGGTCTCAAAAATCTACTGGATGTCGCGGTGCTTGAGCACGCCGAATTGACAGATGTCTTAGGCGCAGAGCAGTGTTACCGCAAAGTCGATGAGCTTCCATTTGATTTCAATCGTCGTCGGATGTCGGTCATATTAGAGCAGAAAAAGAATCACGAGCATTTGTTGATTTGCAAAGGTGCTATGGAAGAGCTTCTCAGTCTCTGCAGCGATGTGCTTGATCAAGGCAGCGTGCTGTCGATGACAGATGACATTCGAACTCAGGTGGAACAGACAGTCAGACAGCTTAATGCCGACGGTCTGCGCGTAGTTGCTGTAGCCATTAAAGAAATGGAAGGGATTAAGGAGAGCTATTCGCTAGAAGATGAAACCGGCCTGACGCTGCTTGGCTATGTTTGTTTTCTTGATCCGGCAAAGGATAGCGCAGCACCTGCAATCAAAGCCCTTCATAACCATGGCGTTGCCGTTAAGGTGCTTACTGGCGACAACGAAGCTGTGACTCGTAAAGTATGTCGTGATATTGGCCTTCATCCTGATCGCATTATACTTGGACATGAGATTGACGAATGGAATGATCAAAAGCTTGCCGATATCGCAGAGGAGCACTTTATCTTTGCGAAGTTGAATCCTTTGCAAAAATCTAGAATCGTCCGCGCACTTCAAAGCAATGGACATACCGTTGGCTTTATGGGAGACGGCATTAATGATGCAGCTTCCCTTAGCGATGCCGATGTAGGCATCTCCGTTGATACCGCTGTAGATATTGCAAAAGAATCTGCTGATATTATCCTGCTCGAAAAGAGTCTGATGGTATTAGAAGAAGGCGTCGTAGAAGGTCGCAAAACGTTTGGGAACATTATTAAATATATTAAAATGACAGCAAGCTCGAACTTTGGCAATGTGTTCAGCGTGCTTGGCGCCAGCCTCTTCCTGCCGTTTCTGCCTATGATGCCCATCCATCTGTTAATTCAGAACCTGTTCTACAGCATCTCACAGCTGTCCATTCCATGGGACAACATGGATGAGGAGTTTCTTGCAGAACCGCGAAAATGGGATGCAAGCTCAATCGGCAGATTTATGCTCTTTATTGGTCCGATTAGCTCGATCTTTGATTATGCAACCTTCTTCGTTATGTACACGGTGTTCTCAGCAAATACACCTGCGGAGCAATCCCTGTTCCAATCCGGCTGGTTCGTCGTAGGATTACTGTCTCAAACACTGATTGTTCACATGATTCGCACACAAAAGATTCCTTTCATCCAAAGCCGAGCGAGTTTGCCTGTCATGGTGATGACCGGATTCATTATGGTTTTGGGAATCTACATGCCTTTCTCAGCAATTGGAGAAAGTGTTGGTCTAGAGCCTCTGCCGCTCTCTTACTTCCCATGGCTTATCGGTATTCTATTGGGATATTGTGTGCTTACCCAGCTAGTGAAGAACTGGTATGTGCGCAAATTCCAAGAGTGGCTGTAAGAGGCTGATGTGAGGTTGATGAGCTGAATCTGCTTATACATGATATAAGCAAACGAGAAGCCATCTCCTTCGCCATGATAAAGCGGCATAAAAAGAAAGACACCTTATTGAAGTTCATCATAGGGGTGTCTTTCTTTTTACTATGCTAATTTATAATAAGCCTCTTGGTGCTTGAACGGAGTGATACTGCTGATGATACGGGCAGTATACTTGCTGCGGATATGACGGCTGCTGCGGGTTTTGATAGGATGGTTGCACATTCGGATAAGGTTGCGGGCAGCCTGCTTCGCCGACGTACTCTCCTCTTTGCTGCTGACAATCTGCAGGAGGCCCAATGATGACTGTCTTTGTGATCGGAGCGAACGTGTCTTTTACCTTGTTGACATCCAAGCAATAGGAATGAGCCCATACGTCCGGAGGTGTCAAGCGTAAAATGTCGGAGCCAAAGATCGCTTCTGGCTGTGGTGCATCGAAGATGGCAAGCAAATGCGTCTGATCTTCACTTGCTGTCTCATAATGCCACCAGCCTTGAGGAATATTGACGACCTGACCTGGCTTAATCGTGTAATTCAATAGCTGATTGGTAAAGGGGTTGATCAAACTGACTATCGCTCCTCCTTGGATGACATACACGAGCTCATTGGCATTCTGGTGAATGTGTGGCTCCACGGTATTTCCCTTGCTTAAGTAAATATCCAATAACGAGGAATTACCCAATGTATTAAGCTGCTTTACACCAAGGACATTAATATAGTTTTGAGCATCTTTCTTAAAATAAGGAGATTGGTTAACGTCGTACGCAAACTTCGCATCAGGAGAAGCATAATTCATATAGGAAGTTGTCACACCTAAAACCTGCCTTTTCGTTTGTTGGTTGATATGCAACATCATATGTATTCGCCTACAGGATGTGTGCCTATTTCATGATCTGTATGTTAATCATGAACAACGTTTGCGTGAAGATCTACGTACAACAAAACACGCCAAGACCCATTCGTCTCAGCGTGTCTCACATCTATTTCAAGAGCTTTCAGCTCTTTTCATTCCACATCAGGAGGGAATCAGAATGTATCCCTCAGCTTGCGATAATCACTGTTCATAATGGAGGTGACAAGATCCGGCCACTCAGGGTTCACCGGACAATACTTGCCAGCCACCTTTTCAACAGAAGTGTAGCCCTTCTTCACATAATTACGTGAAATCAGCTGGCCAAATTTTTCAACACTGTCCTTTTTCTCATCAAATCGAAAGGCTTGTCGATTACTGCCCCCTGTCGCATTCAGACCAAATAAATTATTATGTTCCTTTGCAAGCCGGCTCTTGCCATTTCCACTTTCAAGCTTCATAACGGCAATCGTAAAGTACGCATTAACACCATAGTCTGCTTCAACCTGAAGGACAGCCTCCTCCAAGTCTTGGTTAGCTAGAGCTGTACCTTTAAACATCCGTGCAATATGCTCTTCCGTCAAGCCAGAGGACGAGCTAACCTTAGATGTAGGCTTATTCAGCTTCTCTTGCTGTACACTTAGTGTCTTGACCGATTTCTTTTTTGCTTCTGTTTTCTTCGTTATGTTCTTTGCTGCCGATACTTGCTTCACTTCAGCCTTTTTCTGTACTTCTGCATTTATGCTGGCCTTCTTCGCATAGTGACCGTTTATGTATCCTTCTCCTTGAAGCTTAAGCCAACCATTATCCAGTTCTTGAATGATGTGCAGCAATGTTTCCTGCTTAACGACATCGAGTATGTCAGAGGAGGCATCTGGCTCAGAGCGCACATTTAAGTAATAGGCCGTCACCTCATATAGACTGCCTGTGACAGCATCTGTTTTAGTCGTGTTATCTTTCTCGGCTGCCTTGGCGGACAAGGTCATGCTATTAACTTTTTCGCCTGAACTCGACGTTGCTGTCGATAGAGACTCAAGCACTGGATTTGCAGCGGGGTTATCTTTTTCCTTCACGGAAGCAGCTTGCGTTAGTTCAAGCACAGGCTGCTGTCTCATCGCTTGTTTTGGAGTCATAAAAGCAGATGGCGTTTTAAGCAATGTCGCATCATCGATCATATAAGGATGGAACGATGGGAGGTTCCAGGCATCCAGTGCTTGAAATGACGATAAGCGCGCTGAAGCCACATCGCTCGTCGTCGGCTTCTGATCAGCAGCATATGTACGCTGGTGAATCTCAATCCCCATAATAAACAGTACAGCCATGCAGAGCGCATATATCACGACTTGACGGCTCATTAATTTTCGCATACGTACACCTCTTTCTTAATATTGGGTCAACCCGATTCGTTAAGATTAAGGTAAGCAACATGCAGGTTCAGGATGAAGACAACCTCAAGTATTGGAAGTATACGAGCTATTGGTTACAAAAATGACCATCTTTTTTTTAGAAACCCGCGAAAGTGGCTGTAGAACGGAGAAAAAAAGAACAAAAAAGAAACAGCCACCAGGTAAATTGCACCTGATGGCTGTACTATTTCATTATATAAATGCCGTTAAGTATGCCGGTTATTTCAAGATCCCATCCGTTGGGTATTGAATCATGATAATCTCTGCATTGGTGATACCAGGCAAGGACATTGTTACGGCTGCACTATGGTATGCTACGATCTTTGTTCCTTCCTTCAGATCTTCGATTCCTTTTGCATTCGGGAAGATCGTGTCTTTGCTGATGTTAAGAATCAAATCGTTAGCGGTGTTGTCGTCAGAACCCACATTTACATAAACACTTGAATCAAGATCACGGTCTAACTTGCCAATCGTACCTTCGATTTTAAATGTTTCCTGAGATTTCACGACGATTTTTTCCGCATGCGTTTGAGCTGGGAAGCTCTTGGTCATGATTGGACCATAGAATGCCTCAACGCGAGCATCCACTTTCAAGGCATCTTCCGTTAAAGCTTTGCCATTCTCATCTACGATCTGTGTTTCTTTATCTACATGAAGCATAATGTAATGTTGACCGCCTTCGAGCCCCTTGCCTACAACCGTAATGTGACCGTCTTGGTTGTCCAAGATTACGCCGTCTGTTCCAATCATATCTGCAGCTTCTCCATCATTTTCTTCTGCGTTATTCACCAAGATGTAGTTGGTTGTTGATTGAGCAGGAATGCTTGCGGTTACTGCTGGACCATAGAATGCCGTAATCGTCATTCCTTTTTTAATATCCTCTTTTTTCAGTGCCTTACCGCCCTCACCATAGATTTCTGCCTTTGGATCGAAGTTCAGAATCATGGTATCGTCGTGCTTGGAATAAATATTTGTACCTTCAACGGTAATACGACCATTGTCTGTGGATGTTACTTCACCTGTAATGCCCGATAATGTGTAGTCTTGAATAATCAATGTCAATGCATTTCCTTGAGCTGGAAGGCTCTTTGTTATGCTAGCATCATAGAATCCTTTTACCACTTTATTGTCTTTGATCAGGGACTCGACAATTTTAGTCAAATCGGCTGTATTGCCTTTTGCATCTACGATCTTTGTTTGATCTGAAATGTTAAGAACAATCTCTCGCTGAGCGTTTGGAGTCACACCACGGCCCGTAATGGTGATGAATGTACCATTCTCATCATTTCGGTAATCTGTAATTTGTCCCATCGTTCCAAGCACGCGCTTCTCAGAAAGATCTTTCGTTTGTGTGCTTTGTTGAACGGACTCCGCAGGAAGCGTAGTTGCCTGTGCCTGAGCTGCTATTGGAACTGCAAGCATCGCAAGAAGCGTTGTTGTAGCTAATACTTTGTATCTATTTTTCATAAGTCATACCTCCAGTTGTATATGTGTACAAAACGTTTTAAGCATAATTGAGTTGCTTGTTGCTTTATTCACATTCCTAGACGAGGTTCGGTTCGAAAAGGTTGCAGATGCCACGCATTTCCTCTTATTTCCTCATTATCATTCTACATTTGCAACATTCTCTCCAATTAAAAAAGCTGCCACATTGAATGTGACAGCTTATCTTTTCATGAAAGGTAATTATTTATCAGCTTCGTGCTTAATCATAACAATCTCTGCGTTTGTGATGCCAGGCAAAGACATGGTTACAGCTGCACTGTGGTAAGCAACAATCTTCGTTCCTTCCTTCAAGTCCTCGATTCCTTGAAGGTTAAGAAGCAGCGTATCTTTGTTAATGTTTAGGATCAAGTCATTTCCTGTGTTATCGTCTGAGCCTACATTCACATAGACCCGAGAATCGTTAGCGAATGGAGATTTTTCAATCGTTCCTTCGATCTTGAACGTTTCTTGATCTTTTACGATGATTTTTTGTGCATGTGTTTGAGCTGGGTAGCTTAGCGCCATGTAAGGACCATAGAATGCATCCACGCGAACGTCAGCTTTCAAAGCTTCCTCAGTCAACGCTTTACCTTTCTCATCAACAATTTGAGTATCCTTATCGATATGAAGGATCAGATAGTTTTGACCGCCATCAATGCCTTTTCCTGCAACTGTGATGCTGCCGTTGTTTTTGCTGATGATGACACCGTCTGTACCTGCTTGCTCAGCAACTTCGCCGCCGCCATTGTTTTCTTCGACTGCATTGACGGTGATGTAATTCGTCGTAGATTGAGCTGGAATGCTGGCCGTAACGGCTGGGCCAAAGAATGCCGTAATGTTCATGCCCTCTTTAAGACTGTCTTTCTTAAGCTTCTTACCTTCTTGATCATAGATCTTTGCGTTAGGAGCAATATTCAGGATCATCGTTTCTTCAGCATTCGTGTACATGTTCGTACCTTCAACGGTTACACGTCCGTCTGTGGAAGCCGTTACTTTACCTGTAATCGCGGAGAAGGAGTAGTCTTGTACGACCAATGTTAAAGCTGTGCCGCGTGCAGGAATGCTTCTCGTAATTTTGCCATCGTAGAAGGCTTTAACGACTTTTTTGCCGTCGATGATGGATTGAAGATCAACACGCTTGCCTTTGGAATCTACAATCTTCGTTTGATCTGTAATGTTTAGAATTATTTCGTCTTGATCTGTATGGGATAGACCACGGCCTGTAACCGTAACAAATTTACCAGACTTATCATTCACATAGTTTGTAATCTGACCCAACGTGCCTGCAACATGCTTATTCGATTTTTCTTTAGCTACATCGCTTGCGTGGTGTGAATTTACTTTCCCCGGAGGGGTAATCGGTTTGTTTGCGTTTTGAGCGCTTGCTGCCATTGGTGCAGCGAGCATTGCAAGAATTGTTGTTGTAGCGAGTACTTTGTACATGTTCTTCATTATTCATTCCTCCAGTGCATAAGGTTGTCTCTTGTATTGAAATAGAAATGCATTCATCAACACTTGTTCCTCAACTCATATCTTTTGACGAGCCTTTTAGAAAAAGGTTGCACAATGAATCAAATTTTTTTCGATTTTTTTCGCTATTTTATTATCAAAGTCACTTGACGAAAAAAATAAAAAGAACAATATCCTCCGGAAATATCCGTTGAATATCGTTCTTGAAATGAAAACTATTGCTTGTTAAAAAAATTAGTTATGTGTAACAACTGCACCTGAACCGCCGTACATATCAAGCTCACCATCAAGCTCAAGCTTCAATACGGTAACATGCTCATGGCAGTCTTCCGGCGTCAAATGAATCCAAGTTGTACCTGGGATGTTGAACCATGGCACACCGCCGTGGACAACATGGGTCAACTCTTTGCCAGAGTGAAGAACCGTGATCTTGTTGATCTTGTTGGATAAGCCCTTCAAGCATACGCTTTCCTTCGGACTATCGTATACGAAGAGATACAAGGTCTTCTTGTCTTTAGAAATGGTGCTTCCACCAAGCCAGTAGCGTGTCATGATGCCTTCATCTGTTCCAAAGATCGCTTCTTCATGCTGGTGAATCCAAGCACCGAGACCAAGAAGGGTTTCTTCTTGACGCTTAACGATCGTTCCATCTTCCATTGGTCCGATATCAAGCAGCATATTGCCACCCATCGAGATACAATCACAGAACATACGGATGATCTGGTCAAGTGTCTTATAGTGCTCATCACCCGTATATCCCCATGAACGGTTCATTGTCGTACAGAATTCCCATGGACCTTCAGGTCGTGTTATCGGTATCCCTTGCTCCGGCGTTTTATAGTCTCCGTGGCCTTGCAAACGGGAGTTAATAATCAAGTCTTTGTTAAAGGAAAGCAGGTAATCTTTGAACGCCGGCAAGCCCCATTGTTCAGCGCTGCGCTCCCAGTCACCGTCGAACCAGATAAGATCTACTTTACCGAAGTTGGTAAGCACTTCTTTAAGCTGATTGTTGTTAAACTCAAGGAAACGCTGCCATTTTTCCAAATCCTGAACGCCGTCCGTTGGATATGCAAATGGGTTTGCCTTGCTAGGATCTTCAGGGACTACTCCACCTTCATATACACTTGGATAATCTGGGTGGGACCAGTCAATCAAGGAATAGTACATCCCAAGTCGGATGCCTCTTTTTGTAATGGCTTCCGCGTACTCTTTTATAATATCACGCTTCGCAGGTGTCTTTTTCACTACATTCAAGTCACTATACTGCGTGTCCCAAAGCGCAACACCATCATGATGCTTCGTTGTTAATACCGCGTATTTCGCACCAGATTTCTCAATGAGGTCTGCCCATTTGTCAGCATCAAAGTTCTTCGCTGTAAAGCCATCTAGCTGACTCATGTATTCCTCATAAGACATTCTTCCATTATAGAAAGACCAGGATTCTGCGACTCCTTTTACAGCATAGATTCCATAATGAATGAAAATACCTAGCTTTGCTTCTTCAAACCATTTTTGAACCATTAGCCTGCCTCCTCAACGTTGTTCCATCTCTACCATAACCGCAAAAAGCGGCTCGTTCAAGCTTCATTTGGGTTCATCAAGTTAGATTCAGGGCGGTTTTTCTCGCTCTTTGAACAAGAATGAAGCGTTTCCTTTCTTTCTTATGATATCGGTATCATTAATCATGTTTCTTCAAGATATGATCGAACATTTGATAGACCTTCAGCGCTAATTGAACACGGTCAGGCAGCTCCTTTAGCAGCTGGTTAAAGTACTCACGGCCTAGGTCAGTAATCTCATAATATCGAAAGTAACGATGATCGCTATCCCAATAGCTAATCGTATGCCCTTTTTCATTCAATACCCGCAGACGCTTTGAGAGATACGAATCATTCACCCCTACCCCGCCAAGTGAGGAAATGATGACTTGATCGATCTCCTTGCCGTAGCGACGTCCCTTCTGAAGCTCTGCCAGCACCATAAAATCAATAACCTGCTGAACCTTAACGACATGTCCAAGTGATTCATCCTTACGGATTGGTGAAGTATTGCGCATCTCTATTCACTCCTTACATCGTGCTTATGAAAGCACTGAAATTTGAATTTATGAATCTATATTCATTATACGTATATCACGATGTGAATTCCAAACATGGTAGATTCATAGATTAATGGTAGATTCAAAGTTTAATTGATGGATCGTTTTATTGAGGTATTGTGAATTATTTCACTATTATATTTGTATTTATTACAATGATCTGTTTAAAGATACCTTCTTGATGTTGGAACGTGCTGTGCATGAACTAGATACAGACAATAGAAGACAGAATACATGTGCAAGGACGTATATTGTTATAACGTATGGCTTCAAATTTGATTAAAATGGATGCAAATGTGATCTCAATCAAATGGCGGCTTTCGTATTTTTGATATCGTTGCAGATGAGAGCACTTCTTGAACAAGGAGGAACAAAATCATGAGTGAAATTATCAACAATCGTGAACAACATAGAGATGAATCAAGCAATCGTCAGCAAATTTTGAAAGAAATTATTAAACAGCTGCATGCGGGTGCTTCTGTAGAACAAGTGAAAGGCCAATTTAAAGAAGCGATCGGTGAGCTGTCTGTGGATGAAATCTCGAAGCTTGAGGAAGCTTTGATGAAAGAAGAAGGCATTCCAGTGAGTGAGGTACAGCGCCTCTGTTCGGTTCATGCCTCCGTATTTGAGGGCTCGATCGAAGAGATTCATGCCAAGGGAGATGAGCATGTTCCAGGTCACCCGATCCATACGTTTAAGCTTGAAAACAAGGAAATCGATAAGCTTGTTAACTTTAAGCTAAGCTTGCATATGGATAAATTCCAAAAAGAAGACGCTGAAGACACGATCTTCAAGCTGATCGAGGACTTGAATCTTTTGCTTGATATCGACAAGCACTATAGTCGTAAGGAAAATCTTTTGTTCCCTTATTTGGAGCGTTACGGCATTCATGGACCAACGAAAGTGATGTGGGGCGTGGATGATCATATCCGTGATGCGATCAAGCAAGCCAAATCGCGCTTAAGCAGCTATTCAGGGGACCGTGAGGAGATCACTGCACTCCTTCAGCATGTCGTGAATGAAGTTACAGGGATGATCTTCAAAGAAGAAAATATCCTCTTCCCTATGGCTCTAGACAAATTGACAGAGGACGAATGGCTTAAGATTGCCGAAGAAAGCGAGCAAATCGGCTACTGCATCGCTTCGCCTGCTGGTGTATGGAAGCCTGTTCGTCATTCAATCAAGCAGGAAGAGAATGTACCCGCACCAGAACAAAATGAAGCTGCACACGATGGCTATATTCGATTTGAAACCGGAATATTGAGCCTAAAGCAGCTTGAAATCATGATGAACCATCTTCCGGTCGATCTCACCTTTATCGATCAGGATGATGTTGTACGCTACTTCTCACATGGCAAGGAGCGCATTTTTACTCGCACGAAGGCGGTCATTGGCCGCACCGTTCAAAACTGTCACCCTCCACAAAGTGTGCATGTGGTCAACCAGCTTCTGGATGATTTTAAAAATGGCCGCAAGGATGTTGAAGACTTCTGGATCAAAATGAAGGACAAGTTCGTGTACATTCGCTACTTTGCTGTTAGAGATGAGGAAGGCCGTTACATGGGAACCTTGGAATTCACGCAAAATATCGCGCCTATTCAAGCTCTTGAAGGTGAAAAACGAATTCTTTCTACGACATAAAAGCGAATCATTAGCTCTTTAATCGGCTTTATTCGATTAGGTTTGGGACATTTTATACAATAAAAAACAAGAATGGATTCTCTGCCGGTTATGGCAGTTGGAGTCCATTCTTGTTCTGTATCAATCACACCTGCGCCTCTCTTTCTCTAGATCCACTATAACAACTACGAATCTTCGATTTAGAATCAATTATTTCGAAGGTTTTGCTGATAATCGTTTTGCAAGCGCGGTAAGATCATGTCCCTTCAAAGCTCCTTCGACTAATTCGGGAAGCATAGCAGGTGTGCAGGCAAAGCAAGGAGTGCCATCACGAGAAAATGTCTTTGCCAATCCCTCATCATAATAAGGCTCACCATGATCAGATAGTGCAAGAAGACACATCGTACGAACGCCTGCTTCACGCATATCACGCACTCGCCGAATCAATGCTCCTCGATTGCCCCCCTCCTCGAGGTCCGACACAAGGATAAACAACGTCTTCTTCGGCTCTTCTATAAAGCTCTCACAGTATGCAACGGACTTATTAATGTCTGTGCCTCCGCCAAGCTGTATGCCAAACAGCATATCTACAGGATCATTTGCACATTGCTCCGTCAGGTCGACTACCTCTGTGTCGAACGCCACCACACGCGTATTCAGTGCAGGAATGCTGGCAAAGATGGATGAGATAACGGAAGCCCAGATAACAGAATCAGCCATAGATCCGCTCTGGTCGATATCCACAATAACCGTCCACTCATGGCTTCGCTGTGCACGATCAAAGAAGTAGAATTTCTCTGGGATCAATTTTTTACGGTCTGTATCGTAGTGCTTTAAATTACGCTGTATCGTACGCTTCCAGTCAATCCCGCTTAAAGATGGGAGCGGTGAATGCTGGCGACGATTGAGGGCGCCTGTAACCGCTCGACGAATGTCCTGCTTAAGCACCTTTATCAATTCATCGACAACAGACTGTACGAGCATACGGGCCGTATCCTTTGTTCGCTCCGGAATCTTTCCTTTTAACGTTAGCAGCGTACCCACAAGCTGAATATCCGGCTTCACCTGAGCCAGCACCTCTGGTTCAAACAGCAGCTGCTTCCATCCCTTGCGTTCCATTGCATCATGCTGAATAATGGAGACCACATCATCCGGGAAAAAGGTTCTTACGTCTCCCAGCCATTTGGATAGCCGAGGGGCTGATTTGCCTTGTCCAGCGCCTTTCCCGCTAGCGTTCGTCCCATTTCCAACTCCAGCACTGCTCGTATCGTCATAGATATCTGCCAAGGCTTGGTCCATAATTATCTCGTCATCCGATAACCCTGTCGTTCCTTGAGACGAATAAGTAGATAATTGCTGCTCGGCAGACTGTCCGAGAATAAGCCGCCAACGTGAGATGGATGTTGTATCTGCTTTATTGCTCATGTTAAAAATCCTCGAAATCAAAATCATTTAATTGTTCCAACATGTTAGCCTCGTCCTCCTTAAGCTCTCCGCTCAGCACCTCTTCGACTTTTTCAGGCTGCACGCCCCACAATTCACCCAAAATCTCTGCAATCATAACTTTTTCATTTGAATGAAAAGTACTAAAAGCGCGCCGCAAGAAGACAAGTGCCCGAAGAAACTCCTGATCACCGAGTGATTCGATATAATCATTCAGCTGCTCCCACAGGCTCATGCGAGATAGCAGCGCATACCGGTTGCGCATCGACAATCCTTCAAACCATCCTGCTCCAATATCTGCCGGGATGCCTGGAGAGAGCCGGCGCGAGACCTCTTCTGCGCATTGCTGCGCAGAGATCGCATTGCGCTCTAACAAGATGGCACATGCAAAGCCTGATAATCGTGGATTGCGGTCATCACGCTCTGCCAATGTGCTTAACTGCTGCATCCACTGCTCTACATCCACCTGCTCGTGATGATCAAGTGCAACATTGTTCAATTGATTGAGCGACGTAAGCAGCGACGACGCGGCTTCATCATTGCAGCCGCATGCATCCAAGAGGAATAAGCATGCTCGAATAAACAACTGTTCAAGCAGCGGCACGAGCGATGCGGTATTCACCCGCCTTACATCTCCATAACGGATAATTGTAGACAACTCCGCAGCCGCAGCTGCCATCTGAACAACGTCCTGACTATCAGCAGCAATTCGCTGCAGTGTTCGACGCGCGTTTTCCATTTGTGCCAGCATGCCGCATTCACAAGCGACACGAATCAATTGCGATGCCTCTGCAATGGTCGCACAAGCATCAAGCTTTTGCTGAAGCAAATATGCGGATGCCACCTCGACAGTCTCGCCAAGCAGTGTCGATTCCACAACCTCTATCTCTACTTCAGGCGTCCATTGAATCACCCAATGTTCAGCCCAAGTCGCGTTCTCCTGACCACTTGCACGTTTCTTGGAAAAGGTTATGCCTAGAAGCTCTAGACGATGGAATAAGGTTGAGCGATTCAGATCAAGAAATCTCGCCTCTTCCGTCTTTACCCTCCGGTTCTCACGCAGATCCAATGCAAGATCTGAAGCAACTGTCGTCTTGTACTTCTCCAGCTTCAATTGCTTAAGCTGCCGGTTCAAGTCATCCTGGATAGGGGTCTGACTGACGCCTTCCGCTAGCGAGCCGATCGCTGTGCCAACGTCGACCCGAGCCAAGGCTTCGGCTACCACACCCAGCTCGCCATGCCCGAGCAGCGTCACCGCCGCATCTCGCAGATCTCGAAGCGTTGGTGCGCTGCCTTCATGCAACGCAGCGAGTGATTGCGCGAGCCGCACTGCCTCTATCACCTCTGCTGTTGAGCGATGCGTTCCCAACTCGCGCAGCCAGCGCGCCACAGCGGCAAGATAATGCTCAGGCAGCTCACGCAGCGTTCCATTCCGCATCTGCTGCCACATTAATTCATAATAATGAGGAGCATTATTGCCGGCACCATACCCAGACCTGCTCGACAGCTTGTAATACGAGTAGGGCATCAGCGTGAGCTTTGAGCTTCTTGCAGGGAGTGCCTGAAGCTCCTCAGCAGTCATTGCTCCGGATAGATCTGCAAGTGCAGCCGCATGATAGGCGCCGCACACCACGACGATTTTATCCGGCTCATGACCTTCTTCTATAACCTTGCGAATCTGAGCACGCATATAAGCTTCTCGGATGGCATTATAAGCAAATTCTGATTGTTCCAGATGTCGTTCCTTCTCTTCCGTCAGCTCCCTCATCTGTGATGCAAATGTTAGGATCGCTTGCTGGTATGCATCTGGATTCAAATTGTGTTCAAAGTGACGCTCCCAATACATGTCATAGTCATGCTCGCCTGCAACCTCCGCAATTCTTTGGTAAAGCGATGATTCATGCTGCGCCATCCCCTCCATAGCTGCAATTTCATCATTCGAGGCCACCTCAGACGACTCCTCATGAATTGAATCGTCTCCAGGCTTCACCTTGGGCAGTTGTCCGCGAACGCTCTGCAGAGCTAATGTTGAGGAGGTGGGCAAATCAATAAAGGCGCAGAGTACTCCGTTGTTTGCAGCCCACTTCATCGCCTGATACTCAGGAGAGTAGACGGCAAACGGCCACATCGCTGTCCGCACCGGAAGCTCATCCGTAAAAGCCAATATCGCCACGGGAGGCTTCGTCAAGGAATTCGTTAAATGGCTGATCTCGGAGGTTGCATCGGAGGGCCCTTCAATTAATACAGCGGTAGGACGAATTCGTTCCAAGCTGTCTAGCAAATGCTTCGCACCTGCAGGAGACAAGTGCCGAACTCCAAATATGTGCACTGTCTCGTCTGTAGCCCTCTTCACTCGTTCATCTCCTTGCATGCCGAATACAAGCCTCTCCATTCCGCGCCGCGCTTCTTCATCACGTTCTCAAGATACTCTTTCCATACGAGCTTGTCTTTAACATCATCCTTGACAATGGCGCCTTGCAAGCCAGCCGCAAGATCCTCATCCGTCAGATCGCCGCTGCCAAAGCTTGCCGCCAGCGCCATGCTGTTGGTCAGTAAAGAGATTGCTTCTGCCGTAGAAATAACACCCGCAGGAGATTTGACCTTTTCTTTCTTATCTAGTGTCATTCCATTACGAAGCTCGCGGAAGATGGTCACGACTTTATAAAGCGCCTCATCGGCAGGTGCCGCTGCCTGCAAATCATAAGATGCAGCTATCTCCTGAACCCGTTTTCTTACAATCTCAACTTCCGTTTCCATATCGGACGGCGTCGGCAGCACTATGATATTGAATCTTCGCTTCAGCGCTGCAGACATTTCATTTACACCACGATCCCTTGTATTTGCCGTTGCGATGATGGAAAAGCCCTTGTTGGCATTTATTTCTTTTCCTAACTCAGGAACAGATATCGTCTTTTCCGAAAGGATGGAGATAAGTGCGTCCTGTACTTCAGAGGCACAGCGTGAGATTTCCTCAAACCGGGCAATACCGCCTGCTTCCATCGCACGCATAATCGGACTCTTGAC
>NZ_JADMOL010000008.1:118335-176223 GCF_015558675.1 Paenibacillus sp. 1001270B_150601_E10
CGCAAGCAGCATGGCATAGTTCCAAGAATATCGAATCTGCTCCTCTGTCGTCCCTGCTGTTCCTTGCACGACAAGTCCGGAATGGCCGTAGATGGCTGCAGACAGATTCTCAGACAACCAAGACTTCGCTGTACCCGGCTCTCCGATTAGAAGAAGGGCTCGATCCGTTACTAATGTGGCAATAGCCATTTCAACTATACGCTTGTTGCCGATATACTTCGGTGTAATCGTTGTACTGCCTGCCATTC
The DNA here is from genome assembly GCF_015558675.1 of Paenibacillus sp. 1001270B_150601_E10. Taxonomy (GTDB): domain Bacteria; phylum Bacillota; class Bacilli; order Paenibacillales; family Paenibacillaceae; genus Paenibacillus_B. Next base: position 118,584 of record NZ_JADMOL010000008.1, read on the forward strand.
CACCTGTTATAAACGTAAGTACTGCCTGCGGCGACATTTGCCAGCCTGCTGGTGCTTTTCCTTTATCCGCTTCACGAAGCGCGGCCAGCTCTTCTGCATACAGCTGTTCTGCCGGCAAGCGCATGACTTCATTGGACTGTTGTTCTAATGTAGACACAAATTCAACTCCCCTATATAAAAGTAGACACTCTATAAATGCTAAGAAATAAAGATTATTGCCGAGCTTCTTTAGGCCTTACAAAAGAGCGATAATTGCAGATTACACTTTGCTTTCTTCAACACTTCTAGACTCCAACAGATCAATAATCTCTTGCAGGAGCAACGCGCTTGAGTAGCTGCTGTACTTCGGCAATACTGCAGTCAAACGGTCCCGATATATCGGAGAAAGCTCCTTCAGATGATCAAGCACAAGCTTGTCGTAGATATCACAGTGAGTGGTCTCTACTAATATCAGTGCAATTTCTCCACGGCGTTCCTCTTCAACGCCAGCGCGGATCAATCCTTGCAGCATCTTACCTGCAAAGCAGCTGTTATACGTTGGAGGGTTCTGGGCTGTTTCCAGCAGCAGCTTCTTCGCTTCAAGATGATCAGGACGTGCAAACGCGCATACCAGATCCATTGCCCGCTGCCTCACAAACAGATCCAGCCAGCGCTCATCCCAATTGGCAGCAAGTACGTCAGCTGACAAGATGTTAATGGAGGATAGCCATATTTCCCTCGAAACACTGCTTTCAGACAGCTTATAAGGCGCATAATCTCGTGAATACACCATATCCTTTATCGTTTCCAGCAGTAATTCTTTGATCTTGACTGCTTCTTTTTTTGCTTGAACGTTTGCCTTGCCAGCGATCATATCCTTGTAACGTTCATACCATTCAGCAGGTGCAAGCAGTTCGTGAGAAGCACGGAAGGAATACGGCAGATAGCGAGTATTCCGCTTTTCGAGCATATGAAGCTGGTTTACGCCATCCAACGTGACATGCCGTTCTAAATAGACGGCAGCCGCATCAAACAACTCCAGCCAGCCAAACGACTGATAGAACGCGTAATTCGTAATGACGCTTCCGTATAGATCACTCAATCCCTGGCTTTGTTTGTCCTGCAGTGCTCTTAAGAAATACCAGATTCTGCTCCATATCTGATCACGCTTTTTCTTATCCTCCTTGACGCCATGAATTTGGCCCAATTCTTCCTTCAACCCATTTACTAGCATTTCCGTGAGTTTTGGATCGTCGTTGCTTACAATGGCTCCCAAAGAAGCTTCCATGTCTTTGCTAGAAAAAGCTTCATAGATCCGGTTAAGCGCTTCTTCGGTTCCTCTTACAGCAAGTGCTGCATAAGCAGCTTCTCGAATCATTTTTTTCTTCGCAGTGGTGAAGTTCAACAACTCCGCATCGAATTGATCATACGCGCCTAAATTGCGGATCGCGACTGCTTTAACCTCGTCGGAGCCGGAATGTGCGGCTTGAAGGAGAATGTCCGAGACCTCAATACCCCCAACATGAGCGAGAACAGACAGCATTCTCGCATGTACTCTGCTTCCTGCCATATCAAACGACGCCAATAGATGCGGAACGATCTCGGGTCCATAGCTAGGCAGGATGCTCTTCTCTGCCATATCTGCGATCTCGCTGTATGGATCGCCAAGCGCGTCAATCGCGTACGGCAGCAGCCGCAAATCCCGAAACATGCCCGCTTCAAATGCTTCTTTTACAATTTCGTATCTTCCGCTTCCCGTTGACGTCAAAGCCCGTTCGACTTCAACCAGTTTGCGATAGGACAGGTTCGTTGATAGCTTATGCGGGAGACTTGCAATCTCTCGGAGCTCTCCTTGCACTGAAGTTGTGCCCAACGTTCTCAGCACAGAACCAAGCAGCAGACCTAGATCCTGCAGCTTCTCTGCAGAAGCATGTGATTCTTGCGTTTCAGGCGCAATGACTTCAGCTATACACTCCCCTAACCGCTTGAAAACAGGGACGCGTTCTCCAAGCTTCTCGAACTGCGGAAGCAAACGCTTAAGACGAAAGTCCTGAGCCGCCAAGTCGCTTCCTGCAACATAAATACGTCTTACCTCTTGGTAACATTCTTGCAGCAATGCTGTACTCATCGTCATACCTCCTTAGTACAAGAGCCGGATCATTTCCGTGCCTTTGATGATGGTGAGCGGCTGTGCTGTGAGGCGGCCACTGTCTTGCTGATGCTCAAACATGACAAGCATCGTAACATCATTCAACATATGCTCAGGCATATAGGGTAATAAAGAAACCGTTCCACGATTGAACCCATCTGTGTCATACAGCATTAGCTGCTGTCCTGTCTCATCAAGGCTTACAAATTGCCCTTCCTCATTCTGGCGTACCTGATGTGCATGCACAAGCAGCACGGGGTGACGATCGCCTAGAGCGTTCTTCAACTGGTTCTTCACTAGCTTGACCGCATCCGTATAGGAGTGACGGGCATTCTTATGTACAACATCCAGATCCTGTTCTTCAATCGGTCTTGAGGTCATCGCTTCCCACCGCACTCTTCGATTCATGTCACCTGGATAACGATACAGCTCACTCATTTGTGCCACCTCAAAGAAGCTGTCATCCTCCTTGATGAATTTGGCTGCTTTATAAGGACGGTATTGGAGTGTTCGATGCACCTCGCCGCTAGCTTTATCGAACCAGAATCCTAGATCTACATATTCCTGTCTTGCTTGATCGTCATAGCTCAAAAATGCAAGCTGAATGAGCTCAGCCTGCTCGCTCACCAAGCCAGCTTCCTTCAATTCGGCGAGCTGCCAAGCATGCCCAAGCCATTCTTCAATCGAGGACTCATGATCAAGCGCCAACGCCGGATCTTCTAGCTTTGCCAGCAAGTGAGCGCGGCCTTTTTTTATAAAGGCATGAATTTGTGTCAATTGTTCCACAGCTTGCGTATATACGCTTTCCCGCTCCTCATGTTCAAGCAGAAGAATAAGGCGGCGCAGTTCGATTTGTGCCCCGGACAAATAGTAATTGCCAAGCTGCTTAACATGTTCTTTCATCGTCTTTAATACACTTTTATCTATTGTCCCTAGGCCGCTGCGTATAAGAGACAAGGTGAGCTTCTCCAATACATCCAAGCCTTCCAGTTGAGCCTGAATCTTCTTCTTCAACGCCGATTTGTTCACTTTCTTCGGCTTCTGCTTCGATCCCTCATCATCTGCTGCCTGCTGCTTCTTTTGCTCGCGCTGCTCTGCCTTCTCTCGTTTCACCAATATATCCTCAGGGATGTCTGCTTGGGCGAACGTTTGACCCCCCACATAGGCGTAAAGCAATCCAAGCGAGTGCTTGCATGGAAACTGTCTGCTTGGACATGAGCACCGCAAAATTGGTTTTTCAGCATCCATGAAGTCTGCGGAGCAAGCATAATTGGATTTTCCGCTGCCTGAGCATTCGCCAAATAGAAGCGTCCCGTCCGATGAATGGTATAGCTGGACAAAGCTTCTCTTTTTAACGAGCCCTTGCGCGTTCTTGATCGCTGACGCATTCGGTGCAAGCGCATCTACAAAGCCTTCTGTAATCTCTATCACATGAATCCTCCTCGAATGATCTCAAGTCTATTCCTGATTTTTATGATTCAAGCAACTCAAATAGTAGAGCTAGTTGGAACTGTGCTGTTTACAGGTTCGACAGATTACGGCACATCTTACCATTTTCTACACCGAACACTCGTTTCCTTTTTTGGATTGTCATTTTTATGTGAACAAAAAAAGCCTACCCTTCTTCCTTTGCGAAGATTGTAGACTTTCTCTTGCGCTATTCATGTTTATGGTAAGGCCTTAAGGTTGGACTACCAGCCAAACATCAGCTTGAAGATCAAACCGGCAAGTGTTGCTGTGATCGGTATCGTAATAAACCATGTAATGACGATCTGTCCGGCGGTCGACCATTTTACAGAAGAAAAGCGCTTGGCAGATCCAACACCTAGAATGGCAGATGTAATGACATGTGTTGTGCTGACGGGAAGATGAAGCAGCGTAGCGCTAAAAATGACACTTGCTCCGGTAACGTCAGCCGCAAAGCCATTAATCGGCTCAATCTTGAACAGCTTCGTCCCCATCGTCTTAATAATTTTCCACCCGCCGACGGATGAACCTAATGCAATGGCGGTTGCAGCCGACAGCTTGACCCAGAAGGGCACTTCAAGGTTATCTTGAACGCGGGCAGATACGAGTGCGAATGTGATGATCCCCATCGCTTTCTGCGCATCATTCGTCCCGTGGGTGAAGGATTGCAATGCGGCCGTAAAGATTTGCAGCGTTCGGAAGCCTTTGTTCACAGTATGCGGGTTCTTCCTCGCAAAGATCCTCTTTAGGATCATCATGATAACATAGCCGACGCCAAAGCCGATCAGAGGCGAAAAAATCAAGGCTTGTACAATGCCAACAAAACCTCTCCAGTTCACCATGGATGGCCCTGCTCCAATGAAAACAGCCCCAGCCAGCGCACCGATAAGCGCATGCGATGAGGAGGAAGGAATTCCAAACCACCATGTAATCAAGTTCCATAGAATTGCAGCTATCAATGTAGCAATGACGATCGGAATCCCATTATCAAGCTCCATCGGGTTTGCCACACTGCCGCCGATCGTTTCAGCAACGCCTGAGAAGAGCAACGCACCAATAAAGTTCATAACTGCCGCCAGGATAATGGCCGCTCTTGGTGATAATGCACGTGTTGAGATTGAGGTTGCAATTGCATTTGCAGTGTCATGAAAACCATTAATAAAGTCGAAAGATAACGCCAAAACAATGACGATGCCAAGCACCCAGTAGTTGATATCCATCTCCAAGCTCCTCATGTATGGTTCAATTGTTTTTTTGTTTTCTCTCTACGTTAAGTCTTCCTATTAGTCATTCGCTACTTTCTCCCCTTATATTCGTCTGCCCGTCTCTCAGGCTATGTCTCTCTACATATACATTATTACTATACACTAGATTCCTTATGTACAAATCGTCATAATATCACATGACATAAAAAAACAAGCCTAAAGCCTCAAAATAATGAGCAATAAGCTTGTTTAAACGCAATCATCTGGCAGCAAGGATCAATGCGGCTCCATTTGCATCATAAGGAGCTTTTTCAAAACTTGAAAAGGCTTCCAATGTCTGAAATCCAGCCTCGCGAATCAATGCTTCCAATTCTTGATACGTCAGCTTTAACAATGGGATTGTATTAGAGAACTTATTATCACCGGATGTGATGGTTGTCGTGAATAGAATCTTATCTCCGGTGAGGTCATAAGCGCGGTCGAATGTAAAGTTATTTTTTGCCAATGACGGGAAATGAAACGCATCTCGCTCTTGAATCTTCTCAATATTTACAATCTGAATAATCAGCGTGCCATCCTCGCGAAGCAATCTGCGCATTTCCTTCAGCCAATCCTGTACTTCTTCCCTATTATCCAAGTGGACGAGTGTATTGCCTACGCAGTATATGCCATCATAGGTTTCCTTAAGCTGATCACATTGCTGCATCGTAAGCGGCAAGGCGCTTAATCGCTCCTGGTTACTTGCCTTTTCCTCTAAACGAGCAAACATGCTAGGCTCAGGCTCAATCGCAGTCACATGAAACCCTCGTTCCACAAGCGCTTCTGCAGCATTACCGGTGCCAGCTCCTACATCAAGCAAATGGTCGCTTTCCTTCATATAAGATTGAATAAATTGAATCTGCTTTTGATTTGCAGGGAATATATCATCATAGTATGGCGTCAAATCCTTATAAAAACTCATGCCAGCTCTCTCCTTTGCTTCTGCAGTACTTACAAGCCTTACTTTACACCTAATGATGAACGCATCATGTGATTTCGATCAAATTTGACCTTTTTATGATGATGTCTAGGTAAATGGTTGTTCATACTGCGTTCATATTCAGCCACTATGATACAGCTATAAACGTAAAACCGATTTGCACCATGATGGACAAAGGAGAGACGTACATTGAAAAGATTGTATTACACCTCATTTTTTTATGCCATTCTAGGCTTGATTAGCGGTATCTTTTATCGCGAGTATACGAAGCTTAACGACTTTACAGGAGACACTCTCCTAAAAGCACTTCATACCCACATTCTTGTCCTTGGCTTCCTCTTTTTCTTGGTGGCCATGATCCTAGACAAGCTGTTTCAGATTCACCAGTCCAAAACCTTTAATGTATGGTACATCATCTATAATGCTGGAATGGTGATCACATTAACTGCCATGACAATGAGAGGACTGCTACAAGTTAACGGAGAAGATCTTAGCTTCCTTCCTCATATTGCGGGATTAGGGCATGCGATTCTTGGTGTAGGCATCATTTGGCTGCTTGCATTGCTGCGCAAGCATGTGAAGTAATGAGAATTGCAAATGGATAGAGCCTTTTATATCAAAGGAGATCCGATATTGGATATGTTAAAAAGAAAAACACGAGCCCTTTGTGCTCGTGTTTTTTCATCTGAAAATCATGTGTATCTTACATGTTCGAAGCTTGATCGACTTGAACATTTTTAGCATTCGATTTTTCGCTGAACAGGATTTTCAAGAGCGGCGGCGTTGCAAGCGTCGTTATGATGACCATGATGACGACGGCTGTAAAATATTCCGGCATCAAAAGGCCACCTTGAAGACCTGTAGATGCAATAATCAGAGCTACTTCACCACGCGATACCATCCCTGAACCGATGACCCATGAAGACTTGCTGTTGAAGCCGGTCAAGCGTGCACCCGCAAATCCGCCGAGCAGCTTTGTCACGATGGCTACGATCGTAATGACGATGAGAAGTCCAATCTGAGAGCCGATTCCCTCGAAGCTTACATTCAAACCAATGCTTACAAAGAAGACAGGGACAAAGATGGAGTAAGCAACGGGTTCAACCTTGTGTTCAATATCGTGCTTAAACGGTGTCTGAGATAACGCAATCCCTGCCGCAAAGGCACCAATGATGCCTGCCATTTGAAGCATTTCTGCAAAATACGCAAATCCAAAGCAAATGACCAGTGCCATCGTAATCACAGCTTCCGTCACTTTAAGCTTGGAAAGCCACTTCATCATAAATGGTACAAGGAAGATGCTCGCAGCAATCGTAATGACAAAGAACAGTACTTTTTTGCCAATAAGCAAGCCCAAGGATACATCAGAGCCTTGACCCAGCATGCTCATAATGAAAGCGAGCAAGATAACGACAAGCACATCATCAATGACAGCTGCTCCAAGAATCGTTGTTCCTTCGCGGGACGAAAGCTTATTCATCTCCTTAAGCACCTGTACGGAAATACTAACCGATGTTGCACAGAACAAGACCGCAAAGAACAATGCCTGACTATGGCTGAATCCAAATGCTACACCCGCGCCGTAGCCGCCGATGAACGGCAGGATAATACCGCCTACCGCAACAGCTAAAGCGGATTTCCAATTACTCTTCAATTGATCAATATCGGTTTCTAAACCGGCGATAAACATGAGCAGCAGTACGCCAATTTCGGCTGTTTGCTCAATGAAGCTAGAATGATCAATCCAGCCAAGCACCGCTGGACCCAAGATTACCCCAACGAGCAGCTTCCCCAGTACTGCTGGTTGACCAAGGCGAACAGAAAGGTCACCCGCAATCTTTGTAAAGAATAGTATCATAACCAGATACAAGATAAATTCCATCTTTCGTTCCACTCCCTTTATTTGTAAAATCTAAAAAAGACAAAAAGGAGCCTGAAAATGCCAGGCTCCTCCGAAAAACAAAATATTCATTTTGTTGTGTCTTTTGCACATTAATGATAATGATAAACGATTTTTATAAGACTTTCACGTCCATTTTTCGTGATTATTAATGATTTTACCGCTAAAACTCATATGTTTTCTTCGCATTTCTTTCTAAATCAATCTTTTTTGCAAAATATCATTCAACTCATCATTATTGTAACATAGAACGTCACAAACATTAACATTATTCTCGGTGTTCAATATTTCTGATTAAGGGGTTAATTCGCAGTCCTAAACGTTGAATGTGAACATTTACAGATATCCGGCATTCCAATGTAGGAAACGTTCGTTCCGACCAACCATTTTTTACTTTTTTCCACAGTTCGGGCTGATATTGATGTACAATATTGCCAAATCCTATGATGTCTGTCTTTAAGCCTTGGAGCGTTTTGATGGAATCTTCAATCTCTTTTTTAATCTCCTCTTGAGTTAACTTTTCAAGTTTTAATATAACATTTGGATCCATCAGATCAATATTAGTTTCCACCTCACCTATATTGGCCTGCACCTGTAATTTAATATCCATTACGGGCTTTCCACCTACATTAAGGGCTTTGATCGATGCCCTAGATCGATAAGGCTCAATGCCTAAATTGCCTTTTTCTCCGTTTGCATCAATGCTCACAAGGGTTGACTTCACATTATTGAGCACCCACATTACTCCGCGACTTGATCTTGCATCCAGCCAATGGACGAGCTTTCCTTCGCGCAGTATCCCTATCCCATTGGCAAGCGAGAGAGGTCCCTCTTGTGTAGCAATCACTTCGAATCCGTTGATCCATGCCTCTCTTCCCGAGGAAGCAAGTGTTCGAATAACTTGATAAAGCCTGCCGTCACTATTTTCTCCTAATAGTCTCTCCGTATTATTCAACAACCGCTTCACTTTTATGGCGCTCACACGGTCAAGAATGGCTCCCGTATTTAGAAACCGCTCGGCTGTTATTCCCTTTGTCAGCACAATAGAAGAGGAACTCCTAAATTCACTGTCACGCTCGATCCCGTCAAGAATGTGCGTAATTCCCTCTTCCCTAGCTAGATCCTCATGAATGGCAAGCAGCACGGCGTGGCCGTAATGAAGCTGCCTTGAGATCATTTTACTAATTTTGCGAGATGCATAGAAGATATTATTCCCTTCAGCTGCATACGTAACGGTGCTTAATCCCCCACCTCCTCCGCTGCTGTTCCCGCCTGAAGAGATATTAGGATTCACGACCTGCACCGATACTCGATATTTTTCTTTTTGCCCAAGGTCAATTCCCATCCCCGTAACAAAGCCTGTTTGATTCAACTCCCTAATATCATAGCATCCGGCCATGAAGAGTGTTGTAAATAGGAACATTAAAGCACTTATTATCCATTTTTTCATAGGCTATAACTCCTAGCTCTTCGGTGAATTGGACTTGGACAACTTGGGCTTCATATATGTTAGCCATCTAGGCAGGAAAAATAATGTATCTTCATGGTCGGATCGTATGGTTGATGTAAATGGCGACATAAACGGCACTCCGAAAGACCGAAGACTGCAGAGATGTGCGCAGACAATAATCAAGGTCATTAAAATTCCATACAATCCAAGCGTAGCTGCGCTAATCATAAGCACAAATCTTAGTAAGCGTGCAGATATAGCAAGACTAAAGCTTGGAGTAGCAAAGCTTGAAATCGCAGTAACCGATACGACGATAACCATTGCAGGTGAGACTAGTCCAGCTTGAACCGATGCTTGTCCGATAACGAGCGCCCCTACGATTGATACCGCTGGACCGATTGCCTTTGGCAGTCTTACTCCAGCCTCACGCAATATCTCAAACATGATTTCCATTAGCAGCGCCTCCGTAAAGCCTGAAAATGGAGTCGACTCCAACTGAGTCAGCAATGAAATAAGAAGCCATGTTGGTATCATCTCTTGATGGAACGTCGTAGCAGCAATATATAAGGAAGGTCCAAGCATCGAAATTGTAAAAATGATTAGCCTTAAAAACCTCAGCGCAGTCGCTATATCGAATCGAGAATAATAATCCTCAACGACTTGAAAGAACTGATTAAACGTTACGGGAGCAATTAATGCAAACGGTGTTCCATCCACCAGGATTACGATTTTTCCCTCCAGCAAATTAGCTGCTGCAGAATCTGGTCTTTCCGTCGTCACGATGGTTGGAAAAGGAGTTAAGTTTTGATCCTCTATGCATTTTTCGATGTAACCTGACTCTAGGACAGCATCAATTTTAATCTTTTTCAAACGAGATCGGACTTCGTTAATCACTTCTTCCCTCGCGATCCCCTTCATGTACATAATGGCAACGTTTGTTTGTGTGATCTCTCCAATTTGCATAGTTTCTTGCCAGAGATTCGGGTTGCGAATTCTTCTGCGGATCATTGATGTGTTGGTTCGCAAGATCTCATTAAACCCTTCTCTCGGGCCTCGAATAACGACGTCTGTCTGTGGCTCATCAACGGATCGAGAGTTGCCTCCAATCGTACTCATGGAGACCATCTGGTTCGTACCATGCAGCATCAATACGGATTGGCCAAGCAGTAAATTGCTGATCAGTGTGTTCCAATCCTTAACCATTTGTACTCCGCCTATTGGCAAATAGTGCTCCGTTATATACCTTAAGATCTGCTCGCGAGACATTTGCTCCGTCTGGAGCTGATCCTTCATTAGTTGCTGAATGATATCTTCCTGCACGATATCTTGATTCGCGAGACCATCTATGTATAAAATAGCCGCCCTCATGCGGATAGACGTATGGATAACAAATTGTCTTGATACGACATCAGAACTATGACCAAGCTGCTTCCGAACATATTCCAAATTGTAATCAAGATCTTTCGATGTGATCGGCATTGGCTTGGACTGCTTCTTCTGCCAGGAATCTAGATGCTCTGATGAATTCTCGTTGGAATTTGATTGTTTTGATTGCTGAAGATTCGAGTCTGATACATTCATATGACATCCCCCTTCCTTTACTCCCATTATTTGTTGGCAATCGCCTGATTATTCGGAGTTGTTCTCTGAAAAACTAAACCTATTCATTTTGAAAAGAGGGACGCCAAGTGAAATTATTTCTCATATGCTCGGTAGTTTATCTGCTTCATTTGGGGCTGTCGATGCTGATTGATCTACTCTCTGGATTTAGCTTACGTCAATCGTGGATTAATCAATTTGCTGTTCTGAATGCGTTGGATGCTGGAGAAATGATTGTTATGGCTTTAACGCTGCTCATCTTGACTGCTACGTTTTTCAGAAAAACAACCGCACAGATCAAAGAAAAAATCCATGCAGAGTTAGAGAATAACGTTGAACAGCAAAAAAGCGGACAATAAAATGTCCGCCGTCTGCTTATCCTCTATTATTCTGCTTCAGAGCTTACGGTAAAGCGAGTGTTCCGGTGCTTAGGCTCTTCAATCTCGTCCACTACAGCAATGGCGTAGTCCGCATAGCTGACATAGCTGTCTCCTTTGGCATTAACGAGCAGATTGTCTTTACCAAGCTGATATTGTCCAGTTCGCTTGCCATTCGGATCAAAGAATGCAGATGGACTCACAAATGTCCATTGAATGCCGCTCGTTGCTTCAAGATCCGCAAGGTTCTTCCCTTGGTTCATTGCCGTTGCCTTATACGCATCAGGGAAATCAGGAGTATCCATCACACGAAGGGTCTTTGCTTCATCCACAAACAAGCTTCCTGCTCCGCCAACGACGATCAATCTTGTATTTGGCGCTGCTTGTAATGCTTCAATCAGTACGCGTCCAACTTCTACGTGCTGCTCCTCTTGTCCTGCTGGGGCTCCAAATGCGTTGACCACAACATCAAATACTTTCAAGTCGTCTGAGGTCAACGTTAGAACATCCTTCTCGACAACCTTCACTTCAGAATTTGTAACCTTAGCTGCATGGCGTACGAGTGCCGTAACTTGATGTCCACGGTCCAATGCTTCCTTCATAATCAAGCTTCCTGCTTTGCCTGTTGCTCCAATAATCGCAATATTCATCTGTACTTCCTCCTCAATTATATGTTAATAAATATTTTTAATGTAACTATTGTGGTTACATCAAAGTCAATAATAAAACGACCATAACCGCCGATGTCGTTGTAACTATTATAGTTACACCCCTTGCTGTTTGTCAATGCTATTTTTAAAAAAATGTTTAGGTTTAGAATCAGAGCTTCGTTGCTCGGATCAAAAAAGTGAACCCAGTATATCATTTGTGGATTTCTCTTTTTCATACGAAAAAACCTCCCTTAGCATTAAGGAAGGTTAAATACGATGTTTGTTCTATTCATAGTTAGATTATTAGGCTGCGGTACCAAACCAATGGCAGGAAGGTGATTCTATACTTAAGTCAACAGCTTTGTTCACATGCTCGCTTCGTTTATTCACGATCCCTTTCGCCGTGATGATCGCCGTTTCCGCATCCATGCCGTCCATCTGTACAAGTGCTATTAGCTGAAAGACATCGCCTTGCTGATAGGCCAATGCCATCTGGTGCAGCAGCATTTTCGTCGCTTCGGATTGCGGATCATCCCAGGTTAAAGCAACAAGCTCTTTTCTGACATGAAGCAAAGATGACCTTGCTCGCAGAAGCGAAGCTTTAACAGCCCCTTCTGTAAGTTTGAGCATTAGGGCTGTTTCCTTGGCGCTGTACGCGTATACCTCCCGTAATAAGAATACTGCCATCTGCTGCTTCGTCAAATGCTTCATGAGCAAGCTGAGCAATGACGCCACTGTCAAACTCGTATCCTGCTCTCCAGCTTCGTAAGCCTTGTCATGGTGCATCCAAGGTGACACCTTCTGTTCAAGCTGTTTACGACGCAAGCGATCTTTCCAAGCGTTGCTCGCAATTGTGATTAACCATGCCTCGACATTGTTATGGCTCAGGCTTGGATCTCGCTGGAGCGCTTTTTGCCATGTATCCTGTATTAAATCATCTGCTTCCCACGATGAGCGGGTCACAGACAGACAGTATTTGGTTAATGAATTTTGAAGCTTCAACCAATCTATCGGCAGTTGTCCCTGAATAATGGACGCCGCGCTTTCATACTCATTGGCCATCGCCATCTCACCTCTTTTAACAAAATATCTGTTTCATGATGACCTTTCCCATATGAAGTAAACGAATAAGACCTTCTAAAAGATACGGCAGATCATCAATTTTTTTATTATATTTGCAGCGTATCCTTTTGAAGCGCTCCTTCGTTTTCCTTGTACATTCAATGGAAAGGCGTGAAGCGAATGAGCAGCATCATCCCTTATGTGGTGGAACAAAGCAACCGCGGTGAACGCACCTACGATATTTACTCCAGATTGCTTATGGATCGTATTGTATTCATAGGGTCTCCTATTGATGACCATGTAGCCAATAGTACGATCGCCCAGCTTTTATTTTTGACGGCAGAGGATTCAGAAAAGGATATTTATATGTATATTAACAGTCCAGGAGGATCGACAACAGCTGGCTTTGCCATTTATGACACCATGCAGTATGTCAAGGCTCCCGTCCATACGATCTGCGTTGGATTTGCAGCTTCGTTTGCCGCTATCCTGCTTCTAGCTGGCCATAAAGGAAAGCGCTATGCGCTGCCGAACAGTGAGATCATGATACACCAACCGCATGGCGGTGCACAAGGACAGGCTAGCGACATTGCGATTAGCGCCCAGCGCATCATCCGTACCCGCGAACGCTTGAATGCCATAGCAGCTGAACGAACTGGCCAACCGCTGAAGCGCATTGAGAAAGACATGGACCGAGATACGTTCATGAGTGCAGAAGAGGCGCTTGAATACGGGATAATAGACAAGGTCATCACTTCGTTTACCCTATAATCTTGCAACAGATAAAGACTGCGGCAGCTGCCGCAGTCTTTATCTGTCAATCAATGATGGACATGCCTTGACTAAGAAGCTTGCTCACGGCTTGCCGTCTTGTTCGAATCCTTTTTGAGAAACATCCCTATTAAATAAACGATAAGAAACAACAGCATAAAGCCTGCTGAATATCGGTACATGGTCGGATAGTTCGTCGCAGTAGAAATGGCTCCAAGCAGAATTGCGCCTCCCGCAACCCCTAAGTCAGTCGAATTGTAGAACATACTATTGGCCATGCTATGCTGCGCTTGCGGCACGAGTCTCAGCATCCAAGCTTGAATCGTCGGCTGAATGGCCCCAAAGCCAAGCCCATACAATAATGCCGAGACAATCAGCATTTGGACATTCGTGGTAATCGAAAGGATAACCATACTCGCGATGACGAATAGAGCTGCAGGAATGAGCACTGCCCCATGACCTTTGCTGTCAAACAACCGCCCAGAAATCGGACGAATCAGGATGATTGTTACTGCATTGAATAAAAAGAACAAGCCTACCTGCTCGATATGAAGCTCCTGCCCGAATAAAGCAATAAAGCTCAGCACACCGCTGTAGGTCACAGACAACAGCGTGTTCAGAATGGCAGGCGCAATCAGCTTCTTATTAAATGGCTGCTTTGGATGCAGCGTCATGCCAAGCTTGGCGCTTTGATGTCTCGGGTCAGGAGGTGTGGATCTTGTTACGAACATAATCGGAATAATGGCAATAGCCGCCACCATTCCTAAGATGGATAATGTGCCAAAGCCCGCATGATTCATTACATTAAGCCCGATCATGGGCCCTATCGACATTGCAAGACTTGTAGACAGGCCGAAATAACCAATGCCCTCCCCCATTCTCGTTCGAGGAATGATCTGAGATACCATTGTCGGAATGATGGTACTCGAAATACCAAAGCCAAGTCCGTAAATGACTCGGAGTGTCAAGAGGGATTGAATCGTGCCCGCAAGAACATATACGCCAGTAATAACACCAGCGATTATAAGTCCAACGAAGAGCAGAAACGAACGAGGGATTCGCTTCAATAGCTCTGCTGTCAAAAATCGTGAAATAATAGCCGAAATCGCAAACAAGCTCGTCACCAAACTAACGGTAATATCGTCAGCTTGGAATTGGTTTTTCACATAGGCCGGAAAAGAGGAGAGCAGCATTTGCAGATTCAGAAATAGTAAAAACGAACAGCATGTTAAGGTAATAAATGATTTCGTCCAAAGACGAGGTGTAGCATCTTGCACAGTAATCTCCCCTATTCTCCATCCTGCAGCTTCGTAAAATGAATGTTAATCTGCTGCAATAAGCGTATAAGCTGATTGTATTCTTCTTCTGTCATGGCATTCTTCGCTTCGTTGATAACCTCCATCTCATATCCGATTGTCTCTTGAATGAGTGAATGTCCTTTGTCTGTTGCCACTACAAGGACAGAACGCTTATCCTTCTCACCGTTCTGTCTTCTAATAAGACCCTTTGCTTCAAGATGCTGAAGCAGCCTGGTCGTAGTCGGCTTATCCTTTCCTGTCCGATCACCGATCACCTTTTGAATAAGTCCATTCTCGCTAGCTACTTGGTATAAGACGGACCATTGTTCAGATGTAATGTCGTAAGGCTTCAGCTTCTGCATGAAGCGATTTGAAATATGTCGGTAAGCAATTCCTAATAGAAAGCCTGCCGATTGATCCAAGTACGTATTGTCCATATCAAGACCTTCCTTAATCTCAATCCTAATCATTTTAGTTGTCTAAACAACTATATCTTACGTTCTTTTCATTTGTCAATACAACAACATTTTGCGATCTCCAACCAACAGTTCTGTTTCAGCCTTGTACTTATAATAAAGCTAAATACATAACGGAGGTGTTATCGAATGATTGATACGACTGGAGACCGTGCCTCAGATGCTCAATCGATACATTATCAACAAATCATGCAGCGACTTGAAGTGAAGACTAAGCGAATGGTTCAACAGCTTGGAGAGCGATGCCCCCATGTTGCGGGAGCTGATGGAATCTATGATGATACGAAGGAATCATGGTGGACTTCGGGCTTTTGGCCAGGTCTTTGTTGGCTTATGTACGATATGACGGGTGATGCGTGCTACAAGGAGAAAGCAGAAGGTTGGGAACAGCGATTAGCCCCTTGCTTTGGACAGTATCCTCCCGTGCTTCATCATGATGTTGGGTTTCAATTTTTACTGACTGCTGTGATGAATCATGAATTGACTGGCAATCAGGAGGCACTCAGCATCGGGATGCATGCTGCGGATATTCTGGCAGGCCGATTTAATCCAAAAGGCCGATTTATCCGCGCGTGGAACGGAGATATGCATGGATGGGCGATTATCGATTGCATGATGAATCTGTCCCTTTTATTCTGGGCGAGCGAAGTATCCAAGGATCCACGATACAAACATATTGCCATGCAGCATGCCGATACCTTTCTTCAGTACGGCATTCGAGAGGATGGCTCTGCCTGTCATATCCTATCCTTTGATGCCGAGAGTGGGGAGTTTATTGAACCTATTGGCGGTCAAGGCTATGGTCCTAACTCCGCCTGGAGCCGCGGCAATGCATGGGCCTTGTACGGATTCATCAATGTGCATCGTCATACGGGTGAAGCGAGATATTTGCAGGCTGCTAAGCGAATTGCTCATTATTTTACGGCCAACCTCCCAGCTGATGGCGTCCCGTGCTGGGACTTCCGAGCGGAATTCATGGACCCCGAGCTTAGGGATAGCTCTGCAGGCGCAATTGCAGCCTCTGGCTTGCTGGAGATTGCAGCGTATGTGCCTACAGCAGAACGGCACCTCTATCTAGCGGCAGCGGATCGAATCCTGACCGGTCTAACGGATCGCTATGCTGCATGGGATCAGCCTAGCCATGAAGCGATTCTCATTGGCGGCACAGGCCATCGGCCAGCAAACGTAAACGTTGATGTATCGTTAATTTATGGCGATTATTATTACGCAGAGGCCATCGCCAAATTGAATGGCTGGAAGAGACGAATTTTTTAGCACCATTCATCTTTGTGCCACAAGCAAAGGAGGATTCCAATCATCGCATCAAATTGAAGCGTTGATCAGAATCCTCCTTGTTTTCGGTATTGATACGGCGTAATCCCGAAATGCTTTTTAAACATTTGGATAAAATACGAGGTATTGGTTAGCCCAATCCGACTGGTGATTTCCTCCACCGAACAATCACTTGCCTCTAAAAGTTTGCAAGCTTCCTTTAATCTTCTTGCAAGCAGATAAGAGGTGATGCTGCTTCCCGTCTCATGCCGAAATACACGCGACACATGCGACTTGGAGAGATGGATATCCTTCGCGAGTCTTTCCAGCTCAAAAGGCTCCTGATAATGCTCCTCAATCCACTTCATCATCTTCTCCGAATCCTTATTCAGGCGAGCGTTTCCTGCTTCTATCATTCGTTCGGACAAATGCCTTCCAGCAGTTTGCACCGTGCGCAGCAGCTGGATAAAGCATATAAAGGCATCCTCCTCTTTCTGGCGGGAAGCTCCCTCTTTATAATCATGTAGCAGCATTCCAAACAAGGCTTCCATCATGGGGAGATAGGACTGCAGCGAGAAGGCAGATTCTCCATTTTGCATCTGATACAGCTTATTGAAAAACCGCTTTAGTGATATAAAGTCTTCAAGCTTCTGCTCCAAGCTAATTGGATCAAAATAAATGATCGAGCGCTCATAGGGATGCTCAGGCGTAATCAGAGCATGAACGCGATGCAGCTCAAAAGGACGAAAAAGAAACAGCGTCCCTGGTTCCATGTCATAGCGTTTCTGATTCACTACCACACTCCCCTGACCTTTATGAATGAGCAGAAACTCACAGCATGAGTGCCAATGATAATAGCCGTCAAAGGGCAGCTCTGTTCGCCTCTGAATATTCCACTGCATATCGCTTGAATGCAGCAGCACTGGGCTTAATCGCATCCTACCGCTCCTCCTCTACTCGATCCCGTTGTTGATGCTTCTCAACTTATAAGTGCTGGATAGTCATCATTCTACCACAAGTGGTCATGAGTGTACGCTAATCTCCTCTCATCAAACCTCCTACAATGGAATAGTAGATAAATATAGCATGTCTGTCAGGTCATCATATGATTGGGAGGGATCAGATATGGAATTTACGTTAAGCATGTGGAGTGTCCATC
Source organism: Paenibacillus sp. 1001270B_150601_E10 (assembly GCF_015558675.1). Lineage (GTDB taxonomy): Bacteria > Bacillota > Bacilli > Paenibacillales > Paenibacillaceae > Paenibacillus_B. The sequence continues at coordinate 136,377 of NZ_JADMOL010000008.1, forward strand.
GCACGGTCAGGGAGCATCAATGGACAGTCATTGATTTTTTATCGTTTTGTCACGACCAAGGCATACATCAAGTGGAGCTTCTGGACGTATTCTGGAAGGATGTCGACAAAGAACTGCCTGAGGTAATCGGCTATTTGAACCAGCACAACATAAAAGCAATCAGCTATGCCGTAACCAATGATTTTGTAAGTCAGGAGCTTGAAGCACGACAAGCTGCTCTAGATAAAATAAGAAGCGCCTTTCCGATCGCAGCCTCACTAGGGGCCTCGGTAATCCGTGTATTCTCGGGTAATCTGAATGGCGATATCACCTACGAAGCGGCTCAGCAGTGGATCGTGGAAGGATTATCTGCTGCTGCCAAAGAAGCAGAGTCGCTTGGGCTCACACTTTGCCTTGAAAACCATGGACAGCTCGCCGGCACCGCCAAGCAGGTGCAATCCATCTTAGAGCAGGTTCACTCGCCAGCGCTGAAATCCACCTTCGATACTGGCAACTTCCTGCTCGTCGACGAGGAACCACTGCAAGCTTTGAACGAGCTGCTGCCATTCATTGAGCATGTACATCTGAAGGACTTTACAATTACCGAAGGCGGACGCTATCGCTCCTTAAGCGGACTTACCTATGAAGGACGTGTATTGGGTGAAGGAGTCGCGCAGATCGAACCGATCCTTCGTACGCTAAAGGCGAATGGCTATTCACAAGGTATCGTTCTGGAATATGAAGGCCTTGAGGATGAGCGGGCTGGCATTCAAAAATGCTTGGCTGCCTTTGAACAAATGAAGCGCCGGCTGGAGGTTACGACATGACCATTGCAAGAGAGCGCTGCTTAGAAGCAGACCTGTGCATTATCGGAGGAGGAACCGGCGGTACGGCTGCTGCCCTTGCTGCTGCAAGAGCAGGGAAGACTGTCATTATGACTGAGGAAACTTCCTGGATTGGAGGGCAATTCACAAGCCAGGCCGTTCCGCCTGACGAACATCCTTGGATCGAATCCTTTGGAAGTACCCGCAGCTATAGACAATTCCGTGAACAGGTTCGTGCCTATTATCGCGACAACTTCCCGATGCAGCCTACATCCAGAGCGCAAGTCCAATTGAATCCGGGCAATGGCACCGTAAGCCGCTTATGTCATGAACCCCGTACTGCTCTCGCAGTCCTGCACCAGATGCTTGCTCCATACATTCATAGCGGTAAGATTATTCTGCTAACCGAGCATATCCTGGTGCAAGCACATACGGCGGGCAATCAGGTTGATCATGTTATTGTTCAATGTTTGAATACAAAAGAAAACATGAAGCTTAAGGCTCGTTTTTATTTAGATGCTACCGAATGCGGAGATCTGCTTCCTGCTGCAGGTATCGACTATGTAACAGGTGCAGAATCAAAGGCTGAGACCGGTGAGCCGCATGCTGTAGACGGCGAGGCTATCCCTCAAGATATGCAGGGCTTCACTTACTGCTTTGCGATGGACTATATGGAAAATGAAAGCCATCTCATAGCGAAGCCGGCATTCTATGACCAGTGGAAAGCATACAAACCTTCCTTCTGGCCGGATCGCTTGCTCAGCTTTACCGCACTGAAACCTTCAACGAATGAGCCCATTCAATATGAGCTTTTCCCGGGCTACGGCCGTTTTTCCTTGTATCAATACCGGCAGATCGCGGATCAGAAGCATTTTGCTGCCGGTACATACAAAAGCAATATAACGCTCGTCAATTGGCCGCAAAATGATTATTGGCTGGGCTCCATTATTGATGTAAGCCCTGAAGAGCGGGAGCATCATCTCTTTATGGCCAAGCAGCTCAGCTTCTCCCTCCTCTATTGGCTTCAAACTGAAGCCCCTAGACCGGATGGCGGGCAAGGCTATCCTGGCCTTCGCTTAAGGCCGGATGTAGTTGGGACTTCCGATGGAATGGCCATGTATCCGTATATTCGGGAATCACGCAGAATCAAGGCGGAATTTACCGTCCTTGAGCAGCATGTCGCGACCGACCTAAGACCAGAAGGCAAAGCCGAGCCTTTCTTCGACAGTGTGGGAATTGGATGCTATCGCATTGATCTGCACCCAAGCACCATGAATCGCCCTTACATCGATATCTCATCGCTGCCGTTTGAGATTCCGCTAGGCAGCTTAATCCCAAGCAAGATGGACAATGTGCTTGCTGCTGCCAAGAACATCGGTGTAACCCATATTACAAACGGCTGCTATAGGCTTCATCCAGTGGAATGGAACATTGGAGAAGCTGCGGCACTATGTGCAGCCTATTGCATCAATAAGAATGCGACGCCAAGAGCCGTTCGCCAAGATTCCGCTCAACTTGCTGCCTATCAGCAATTGCTTGTCCAGCACGGCATTGAGCTTCATTGGCCAACGATCCGCCCTGTATAATTCATGGATTGCATAAGGAGGATGACGATGTCTAAGCAAATTCGAATAGGACTTATTGGAGCAGGCTCAATTTCTGAAATGCATTTGCGTGCTTATCACGAGCACCCCGATGCCAAGCTTCAAGCCATTTGTGATCTCAACGAAACAAGAGCAAACGCAAAAGCCGAAAAATATGATATCCCTCATGTTTATAATAATGTACACGATCTGCTTGCTCGTGATGATATCGATGCAGTAAGCATCTGTACATGGAATCATTCCCATGCGGAAATTAGCATTGCTGCACTTCAAGCAGGCAAGCATGTTCTCGTCGAGAAGCCGCTATGTACGAGTGTGGAGGATGCTCTTGCCATTCAACAAGCAGTCGCAGACACTGGCAGACAGCTGCAAGTCGGCTTTGTTCGGCGCTATGCTTCCAACACAAGAATCGTACGCTCCTTTATCGATAGCGATGATATTGGTCCGATTTATTATGCCAAGGCTTCCTGTATTCGCAAGCTGGGCAATCCGGGCGGCTGGTTCTCTGACAAACAGCGCTCCGGGGGCGGCCCTCTCATCGACGTGGGCGTGCATGTTATTGATTTATGCTGGTACTTAATGGGGCGCCCAAAGGTTGCCTCCATTAGCGGGAATACGTATGCAAGGCTTGGCAATCGCTCCAACATTCAAAACCTATCCTTCTACAAAGCTGCGGACTATCGTGCCGATCAAAACGATGTCGAAGATATGGCTAATGCGCTCATTCGCTTTGAGAATGGCGCTTCGCTCCTCGTTGACGTGAGCTTTACCCTTCACGCGAAAGAAGATGAGCTGACTGTTAAGCTCTATGGTGAGCGAGGCGGGGTGGAGCTGGAACCTGAGCTTACGTTCATTACCGAGAAGCACAACACCATTCTTAATGTAACGCCACAGATCGATAATCTTAGCTTCAACTTTCAAAAAGGATTCCAAGACGAAATCCATCACTTCATTGGTGTATGCCAAGGAGAAAAGCATACCTTAAGTCCTGTTGAAGATGGCGTTGAAATGATGAAGATCCTATGCGGCATTTATGAATCCAGTCACCTGGGCCGTGAAATTCACTTCAATTAAGACTATACAAACAACCCGCGGGCTATTGAAGGTTCCTGCGGGTTGTTTGCGTTATTATACTATTCAAGAAAAAGTCTTATAGCAAAGCGTCCAGACTCATTTAAGTGAAGTGAGATGCCTTCGCTCGATTCACTGTCAATGGACAGGACAATCGCAATCGATTCATCCTATAAGACGACCGAGCGAATTTCCGCACGATCTGACGAAGAATCCATACGCACAGCTCTTTGGAAAATTAGATCTAGAGCATTCTTACATTTTCATACTATTTAATAGTATGATTTACACTTTTGATTAATGCACTCATAAAAATGTATTAATTAATGAATGTTGTTTGATTATGTAGATCATTGCCATATTATAGAATCCATGATAGTATAATGGAACTACATATCTAGGAGGTAAGCACTATGTCAATTGTTGCACTAAAAAGCCAGCTTGACGCAAGAGAATTGATGATTGTGGATTCAGAAGTGAAAAGCCAAGGAAAGAATATGGCTATTGCCTATTTGCTTTGGTTCTTCTTAGGTGGTCTTGGTGCCCATCGCTTCTATATGGGCAAGACAGGGTCAGGAGTGGGCCAACTGCTGCTCATGATTGCGTCTTCCATTCTAACCATTTTGCTTATCGGGTTTTTTGGCTTTTTCGCACTTGGGATCTGGGTGCTCATCGATGCATTTCTTGTTCATAAGTGGGTAACAGACTACAATGTTAACGTTGAAATGAAAACCATTCAAGGCCTACTTAATCAACGCAAGTAATTATACATAATACGTTTCGGTCCTATCAAAAAGAAGCTCTCCTTTTTAGGAGAGCTTCTTTTTATGCTATGAACCCTGAGCATGACAGATTGCTTGGTTGTCAACTTATTTATTGGTATACCAATCGTTCGCCTGCTTTACCATATCCGCTCCACCCTCATCATGCCACTGCTTCAAGAACTGGTCATAGTTCGCAATCGGCTCTGCGCCCGTAATATACTTCAGCACATTATCGTCGAGCAGCTTCGTAAGCTTCAGCTTGTTCTTGTTCACTGATTCAATCGGAGGTGCTAGCGACATCGGATCGATGATGAACAGTCCTTCTGCTTCTTTCTGGAAGGCTTCAAAGTAGGACTGAAGAATCGGTTCTTTCCGCACTCTTGCCTGCCAGTAATCCGGATAACTTTTCTCTATAGTACCAGTCATAAAGGAGCTTCCATTCGTTAAATCATCATTGAATTTCGGTAATATCGGGTAATACTTTCCGTCCTTCACTTCATGGTGCACGCCCTCTTGCCCGATTGCGAGACCCTTGAACGTCTCCGGCTCAAGCTTCGCATTCAGCAGCTTCATCGCCTCTTCCTTATGCTTGGAAGCCTTTGGAATCGCAATGAACCAAGTAATACCGGTATTAATTCCGACATTCGCTTTGCCGTCTTTATTTTTCAAATACGGTATTACCGACAATTTGGCATCAGGGAAATTCTGTTTTATCGAATTAACCGTATTGGTCGAATTCCACCATGCCAGTTTGTACATAGCTGCTTTGCCGCTTGTGAACTTCTCAATGGCTTTAGCTGCCGTATTAATCGGCATCTCTTGGTCGATAAGCCCTTCGCTATACAATCGATTCATATACGTTAGAAATTCCTTCATTTCCGGCTGTTCCGCTTTGTGCACAAGCTTGCCATTCTGATCAGTCCAATCGTTAACGATGCCAAAGGCACTTGCGATATCCCCATAGATCGAATCCTTTGCACCTGTAAGCGGAACGATCTGCTTCTTATCCTTGATCGTCTTCAACACATTGTACAGTTCCTCTGGATTCGTAGGAGTCTTCAGTCCGAGCTCATCCATCCAATCCTGTCTGACAACGAGTGCTTCACCAGCACTTGCACCAGATCCCGCCTCTGGGATTGCATAGATCTTGCCGTCAATGGTCGCACTGCCCCAAGTCGTATCCTGGATCGCGGCCTTGATCTGATTGCCATGCTGGTCAATCAGATCATTCAACGGCTCGAGCGCTCCAGATGAAGCCAGCTGATAGAACTGGCCGGAACTCAGCTTCATAATATCAATCGGCTCTTTGTTAGCCACAAGCAGATTCAGCTTTTCATCAAAGTTTTCGGCAGGCAGCATTTCATAGTTGACTTGAACCCCTGTCTTTTCTTGAATGAAGCCAGCCATAAAGTCTTTGTTCGGGTCGAATCTGCTGTATGGCATTAACATGCGGAGGCCCTTGTCCTTACCGTTATTGCTGGATGAAGTACCGCTTGATGAACATCCGAACATCGATACACAAAGCAAGACTGCAAGCAATGTCAATCCGACCTTACGCTTCATGTGCTTTCCCCCCATTATTTAGGCTCATTTGAATCTAATAAGTGCATAATTGTAGTGTCTGCATCGACATCTATCTTCGATCACAAAGGCTGTATCCGCAATGTCGAGACAGCTTAAAACGCTTAGCATGAGATTAATGCGATAAGAATCTTGGGCATAACCTTATCCCCTCTTCCTTCACCTCCTTCGCATAATGAACCCTTAACCTTTAACAGACCCAATCAGAACCCCTTTCACGAAATACTTTTGAAGAAACGGATAAACGATCAAAATAGGAAGAGTAGCGAGCAAAATGGATGCGGCTTGAATGGACTGCGGCGTGGTGTTTAAGGCCGCATCCATGCGATCCTTCAAGAAGTCATTGCTGGATGAGACAAGCATCTCCTTCAGAAATAGCTGCAGGGGCTTAATTTCAGGATTCGATATATAGATCATGGCAGCAAAGTAATCATTCCAATACTGCACGGCGAAAAAGAGACCGATCGTTGCAAGTACAGGAAGCGACAAAGGCAATACAATCGAGATCAGGATGCGAATATGTCCTGCGCCGTCGATCTTGGCGGATTCCTCTAGACTTTCTGGGAGACCTTCAAAGTAATTTTTGATCAGCAGCAGATAGAAAATATTGACCATCCCGGGCAGAAACAGCGCTCCTATTGTATTAATAAGCTGAAGCTCCTGCATTAACAGATAAGTAGGAATGAGTCCCCCACTGAACAGCATCGTAAAGATAAAGTAGAGCAGGAACCACTTCCGGCCTCTTAATCTCAGTTTGGATAATGGATAAGCCGTAAGGGTCGTAAATAAAAGTCCAAGAAAGGTCCCCGATGCGGTGACAATAATCGACGTTTTAAAGGATTGAAGAAATAGGATATCCTGCAGGACATATCGATATGTTCCCATTTGAAAGCCAATTGGAAACAAATTGACGCTCCCCGAGATCACCGCAGCCTCGCTGCTGAAGGACTTGGCGATCAGATTGATAAAAGGAAGCAGCGTAGTTAGTCCCATCACGATAAAGAAGCAGATATTAAAGACTTGAAATATCCGTTCGCCTGCACTTCCCTTTTGTCGAGACGATTTGGACGTGCTGTTATTCTTTGAACGATTCAGGCGAGTGTTCATTCCTTGACCTCCTCTTACCAGATTCCACGCTGTAAATACTTCCGACTAAGCGCGTTGCCTGAGATCACCAATATAAAAGCAATCACCGACTCGAACAGGCCAACGGCGGTTGTAAAGCTGTAATCCTGGTTCCCTAATCCCATACGATATACATAAGTGCCGATGACATCCGATACCTTGTATACCGTTGGGTTGTACATGACGAGAATTTGCTCCGTTCCCGCTTCAAGAATGCTTCCTAGACGGAGAATCAGCATCAGGATAATCGTAGACGAGATGCCTGGCAGTGTAATATGCAGAAGCTGCTTCCACCTGCCCGCACCATCGATCTTCGCTGCGTCGTACAATTGAGGGTCGATGGTTGCGAAGGCTGCAAGATAGACGATGGTCCCCCAACCTACTTCTTTCCAGCCTGCCGAGGATACAAGCAACCCGCGGAAGACGCTGTTATCGAGGAAAAATGTAATCGGTTCCATTCCTAAAGAAACGAGCAGCTTGTTGACAAGTCCTCCATTCGTAGATAATAAATCAATGAATAAGCCGCTCACGATAACCCATGACAAGAAGTGAGGCAGATAAATGATCGTCTGCACAACCCGCTTGAAGATAAGCTGCTTCAGCTCGTAGAGCATCAGTGCAATGACGATGGGCAGCGGGAATAAAAACACAAGCTTATACACACTGATAATGAGCGTATTGCGGAACACGAGCAAAAAGTCAGGCGTGGTAAACAGCTTCTCAAAGTGCTTCATCCCCACCCACGGACTTGCGTTATATCCATCGAAAATATTAAAGTCCTTAAACGCAATGACAATGCCATACATAGGGGTGTACTTAAACAATAAAATAATGAGCATTCCTGGTACGATTAGAAGATACAGGCTGTAATCCTTGCGGATATCCGACCATAATGTTTTCCAATGTCCTTGTCTGTCCATCGCGTTCACTCCCTTCGAAGAGCCTTATCCGGTTCCTTACTTTCATTCTAAAGAGTGGCGTGATTCGATTATAGACGATGCTGATTACCTTTTTTGGTACTTTCATGAGGTTTAGCAATATCATGATTGCTTCCCTGTCACTGTTATAGATTTAGGCTTTACTTTTTGAACTCACCGGGTGTGGCTCCCCAATATTTTCGAAATACCTTTGTAAAATAACTGACGTCTCGATATCCGGTTGCTGTTGCAGCATCATATACCCTGCCACCTTGCTGAAGAACCTCCTTCGCCCGCTCCATTTTCTTTGTCGTCACGTAGCTGGAGAAAGCGACCCCCATCTCCTGCTTGAACAATCGGCTTAAATAAGAGGAATTGACAAACATGCGATCTGCCGCGCTGTGAAGCGTCAATTCCTGATCCATCTCCTGTTCGATTAAGGAAAGCAATGCCGTGATCGTATGATGGGTGCTGGAGCTGCGAGCCTCGAGAAGCAGTTCTATCATTCTTTCTGTCGCACGATGGATCAGGCTCCAATGCTCTTCCTTCGTGCGCAGCAGCTCAATGGAATAGACATATCGGATATCATCGCCGAATACTTCCCGTGCGCTAAGCCCTTGATTTTGTATCATCCGAATCAATAGGCTGTGAATATACAAGATGGATTCATAGGCTTCTTCAATGGATTCTGCCCCCTCCATTAGTGACGTCCATACTTCTTCCAGACATTTCAGTGCACGTGCTTGATCTGCTGTTTCGATCGCAACTTCCAATCCCTTTTCCGCCTGAACGGTTCCTTTTAACGCAACTTCCTCCTGGCTCGTGTCCTGATATGGAATAACGAGCTCACGCCCAAGAACGATTCGACTTTGCAGCGCCTTGATCGCTTGGCGATACAGTTCATGAAGATGCTCGATGCCGAGCACCTGGGCACAGACTCCAGCGCTCACGGTGTGCTTGAGTATGCCTTTAACCTGACGCTGAAGCTGTTCCACGCTGGCGTGTAGATCTCTTAACAGCAATTCTGGCCCCAGCTCGTCCTTCTGAATGACGATGAGCACCGTAAAGCCTTCCTGCGTTCTACATACGAATTGCATAGGCTGGTGCAATAATTCCTGCGTTATGCAGTGCAGGCTGAAGCTAAGGAGCGAGCGGTCTGTCTTCTGATACCTTGTTTCATCTAATGGGATCGGGTCCATATCAAGCACAGCGACAGCTGCTCGGTCCAGCTCGTTAAGTCCTAGCTGAAGCTCATTGCTCTTATGGATTAGCTCCATGAGCCGGTATTCCCCTCCAAGCCACTGACGAAGCATGTCCTGTCGAAGGACAGGCAGATGTGCCTGCCACTTTTTGTTAAGCTGCGCTTGCAGCTGCCACTCCTGCATGTCCCGCTTCGCTTGCTCCGCGAGCTCAAGCATCGTGCTAAGAATCTGCTGGTATCCAGCTGGCTTAAGCAAATACTTGGACACGCCTTGCTCCATCGCTTGCTGCGCATAGGTGAATTGATCATGACCGCTAAGAATCAATATTTTTTGAAAAGGAAGACTGTGTTCTTCTCTGAGCTTTGCAATAAATTCTAAGCCGCTCATTTCAGGCATTTGCACATCCACAATCATAAGATCTGGAAGCTTCCTGGCTGCAAGCTCCAGGCCTTCTATTCCATTCGAAGCCGTACCGACAACCTCAATCCCATGGTCCTCCCACGGAATCTGATAAGCCAAAGCATGCCGAAGTCTTGTCTCATCTTCTACAATTAGCAAATTCATTGGGCTACCTCCTTCATCCCACTAGCAGATTTGTCTCGGTTGATTGATTCAACATGGTTCGAATGAGGCGGAAAGACAAGCTGAACCTTTGTGCCATGTCCTTCTTTGCTGTCAATACTTAGCTTCCCGTCTGCACCGTAAACGAGCTTTAGTCTGGAAGCTACATTTTGAATCCCGTACATGTCTTTTCGATCTTCTGCGCGCATCGACCATTCTTTAAGCCGGCCTGTACGAATGGTTTCCAGCCTTGATTTTACTTGCATAAGCCGGTCCTTTGGCACGCCTGGGCCATTATCCTCAATAGAGATACATACATCATCACTGTCTAGCAAGCGACAATCGATGCGAAGCAGTCCGTTTTCCTGTTTGCCTTCTAAGCCGTGCAGGATCGCGTTTTCGACGATTGGCTGCAAGAGCAGCTTCAGAATCGGTATGCTTCGGACTTCATCCTGGATGTATACTTCAACATCAAAGCTGTCCATAAAGCGGATTTGCTGGATACGTATATAGGATTCCAGATGGGCAATGCTCTCTTCGATCGTATATTCTTCTGCCCCCTTTTGAAGGCTTAAGCGGAAAAACTTTGACAGATGCAGCACCATCTCACTGATTTCTTCTGCATCATAATTCAGAGCCGTCCAATAGATTGAGTCTAAGGTGTTGTATAAAAAGTGAGGCTGGATCTGGGTTTGCAGAACATGGAGCTCTGTGGAGACGATCTGGAGCTCTTTTTCATAGATGTTCTCGATGAGGTTCTTCTGGGTGGCGGCCATCTGATCAAAGGTTCGCATCAAATATCCAAACTCATCCTGCCGCGGATCAGACAACTTAATATCGAGATCTCCGCTTTGCAGACGCTTCATTCCTGCAACCAATCGCTTTATCGGGGATGCTATGCTTTGGTAGATTACCCATGAGATCCCAAGAGCCAGCAGCACGCTAATGATAATAATGGCGTTAATATAGTATTTAAGGACATTGGTCTCGGTAAACAATTCTTGCTTAGGTTGAATCATCGTGAGGTTCCACCCTCTATTTTCCGATTGAACCGTAACTCTAACAGCATCTTCTCCGATATCAGCAAGCATAGATTCTTTTGGATCTGAACTTAACAATACGCTTCCTTCTTCATCTTGAAGATAGATGGCAGCATTCGATGAAGGCAGAAGACTTGATATTTCAGCCTGAAGCTTACGCATGTTCAAGCTCATCAATAACACATACGGAGATCGATCCGCATTATAAAGATCCATCGTTCGCAGCAGAACAATGCCGTCCTTATATCGCTTGGAAAATAGACTCTGTGCCATCCCCTCCCGATTATGGGCTGAAATGATCATCATATCAGCTCCGCTTACTCTGGACATGCGTGACAGCCATTCCTGTTCGTCAGCGGACGTGACCGGTTCCCCGCCATATTTCGTGGATAGGAGCATATGAGAAGGAGAATGGTACATAGCGATATCCTCCACCATCGGATTGATAGACTGTACGATAGATAATTCTTTAATCATTGCCGCAAAGTCGACGATCGCCTCTGGCGTAATAGAAGCTTTATGCTTGTTGAGAATGTCGAGTAGTTGTTCGTCCGTCGCAACAAGCGAGGTGATCTCCCCCATGCTTTGTAGTGTCATATCGAGATTGCTAAGGGCTTGTGACATTGCGATCTTGGAGCGATCAACTGCTAGATGATAAACGATGTCTTTGGATTTATTTATGGCAAACCAGCTTACCAGCACAAGCGGCAGCAAAATAAGCAAAAAGGTTACCGTTAATCGAAATTGAATATGTCGTCTGCGTCGTATAGGAAACCATTTGCGGAATACGTTCAACATGCATCACCTCACTTGGGGTTCGTCCACTGCTGCTGCCGATACCATGCATTTACTTCACGAGTAACCTCTCGACCGCCGCTATCCAGCCATTCCTCCGCAACTTGGTCGAACGCATCGAGAGCATCCACGCCAACGATTATTCGAACAAATCGTTCGTAGAGATCCATTGGCTTCATGCTCAGCCTGTTCATTGCAGGTGTCGGCATGCCTTGGAACGCATTCAGGATCAAATGCTGCTCTATGTACTTCAAATTGTCGTGCAACTGATAATTGCCGAGTGAATCAAGCCTTTGCTTATCAAGCACAGGATCCTGTAGATTAACAAGCGACTGGTAGATACCGCGGTAGAGGTGCTTGTCATGCTCCTCAAAGTTGGTCTTGATCTTCCCATCGATCATCTGCCATACTTGATTCTCGAAGCCCAGCTTCAACACTTTTGCTCCATCGCCAGCGATATAATTCAACAGCTGTATGACCTCGGCAGCACGCTTCGTGCCGGTAGGTATGACGTTATATCCACGGATCAAATCCTCGCTATAGACTCCATTTGCACCGTCGGGACCAGTTGGATAATTCAAGACGATCCATTCAGCATGCGGATTTCGGCGCTTGCTTTCTGCGATCATCCCTCGGGTGTCATACCATGCCGCAGAAAAGAGTCCAACAGTCCCTTCAACCACTTTACTTTCTAGATTGCGGTGTCGATTGAGAGGAAACTCCTGATCAAGCAGCTGCTCCTGATACAGCTTCCTTAAAAAGGCAATGGCTTCCTTCGCCTCAGGAACAAGACTTCCGTAAGCAAGTCGCCCATCACGAACGATCCAGCTATCCAATTGCGTTCCAAAAGCTCCAAAGAACGGAGCGGACCTGCCTAAATTTTCTGTCAAAATCAGCCCTGTCGTATCCTGAAGACCATTTCCATCAGGATCATCCTCCTTGAAGGCCCTGATAACCTCCGCATACTCCTCTAATGTCGTCGGCGGCTTCAGGCCGAGCCGATCCAGCCAATCATTTCTGGCGTACATCAGTTCGACGCCCTTAATCTCATGCAGGCTTGGAATGGCATAGATATGTCCTTCGTACGTCACCTGTTTCCATGCTTCCTTCGGAATCTTTTTAAGCAGTTCCTGTCCATGTTCTTTCAGGAGATCATCAAGCGGGATAAGCTCACCAGCCTTCATATACCGATCCAGCCAAACGGGATTATACACATGCAGCATATCAGGCCGCTTTTCCTGTGACATATATACATTCAGCTTCTCTTCATAGACCGAAGCTAGCGGGAGGACAAACTGAACATTTAGGTTCGTCCGAGCTCTGATCTCTTCAACATAAGGATTCTGATTCTCATTCATGCCATCTGGAAATTCTAAACCAAGGTCGTTAATCACCACTTGGATCACTTGATCAGCCGCTCCTTTATCCTGCCTAGGAGCGAACGAGGAAAATGAAAATGGATCGCATGATGTGGTTATCAGGCAAACAACGAACAAGATTGATGTTTTCAGCCATAATGCACGATTCATAACCCTCATCCTCTCTTCTTGATTATCCGCTACTATTAATTAATTGCGCTCGGAATGAAAGAAGTCCTCCTTTCTGCCCATTAGTTTCCACCCCATGCTTGAATTCCCCCTTCTGGACCGTTTATACTTTTCCACTAAGTTCAATAAAAAAAGCCCGCAACGTCTAATGACCTGCGGACACCATAAATTAATTTTATATTCATTCAATTGGAGACATCACTGCTTTAATGGGGGCAGCGGATCCTCCATTACCTGTTCGAGGTCCTGACGGAACCGCTCTACTAGCTGGTGCAGCTGAATCGCTTTTTCATCCTTAGATGCTTCCGTTGACGTTTTCAGACTCGCTTCAATCTGTCTAAGCTGCAGCAATACATTTGCTGTGGGCTGATACTGATTGTTTAACGTTCGCTTGTCGTCATACAAGTCCACGTACAGCTGTTTGTTCGCATCCACCTGCGCAAGGAATACATCTTCCACTTTCACCCCGAGCTTAGCAAGCTCCTTCTTCAGCCAGTGCTCATCAAGCCCTTCGCCTCGCAGCTGCTCATTCATCACTTCTCCGTCCATAATGAGAATCTGAGGGGAGCGCTCATGCTGCATAATGATGCCAAGATCGTTTGCAGTCAGCGGCTGATGTTCTTTTTTTAATTGAACATTGATTTCCCCACTCGGTTCAATGACTGCAAACTCCACATCCGCAACACGAAATACACTCTTTTTTCTTAGGCCTTCCATTAGCTCGTCTGACGTAATTTTTTCTTTCATTAGATTCTCTTCCATGATGCGACCACTTTTAATTAAGACTTGGGTAGAGCCGTCAATAAAATCCCTACCTTTTTTGGATTTGATTTGGATCCATTCGATCGCATACGATACTGCAACCCACACCGCGAGCGATAGAATGCCCCAATACCATCGTGGATCCTGCTCCAATCCGATATAGGCTGCCAAGCTGCCAATCGTTATGCCTGTTATGTACTCAAATACAGACAATTGGGACACTTGCCTCTTACCCAATAACTTTGTTAGAAAGTATAAAGAAACAACAGCTGCCAGCGTTCGAAGTGTAATTTCCAGCCATGTTGGCATGTCCAGATTCCTCCTTCATGAACTCATGGTGAAATGTCATTTTATTAATATGAGTTATCTGGACGGTAATTATGTGCTAACTTTCACTTCAAACTACTTCTCTATTTTCATCATAAATTCATTATGCGCATGCTTATAGGGTTGAAGCATACTCACTACGTAGCCTTTAAGGTAGGACGGCTTCGCTTTTGTCCATAACTCGTAGGCATCAGAAAGCAGAAGTTGTTCGCGGTTCGCGATTGGTTTCCCTGCAAAATAATCATTGTTGATCTGAACCATAAATTCACTCATTGACTCAATCTCGTCATGGCTGTAATGCTCCAGAAGCAGCTCTTCTCTCACCATTCGTCTCGTAAAGTCTTCAAAGTATTGCTTGGCATATGGATTAAACGAAAGCAGTCGATTGTCCTCTACCCCTGTATGCTTAGCCCACTTCTCTACCTCAACAGGAACGGTAAAGTATTTCCATGACCGTTCCTTTGCATCATGCCGCAAAAAGCCATACTGATGCGGATATACGCTTAGTGCACTTGTAGCCACATCATAAATCGTGGACGAACTTGATGATTCTTCTGCAACTGCTTCATCTGTTGCCGATATATGCTGCAGATGAACATGGCCTGACAGTACGAGTGGAAGATTCAGCTCTTGAAACAATGATACAATCTCTTGGTGATTTATAATTTGGTATTCCTTGCCGGACAGATCATTATGCGAAAGCAAGTTATGATGCATCACTGGGAGTACGTCTGCCCCCTCTTTCCTTGCTTCCTTGACCACTTCACGAATCCACCTCTGCGTAGATGAAGGGATAATACCTGTCAATTCAGGCTTTCTAAGGCGCTCATTCGATCGGTATAGACAGGTATCAAGCATAAGCAATCTAACATGCGGCGCGGGAGCTGCCATATAGCTCAGCGTCTTGGAATCTCTAGATACAGCCTCATCATAGCCAAATGCTTTGTAAATCTCAGAAAATTGCTCTGGTGTTACATAATCAGCCTTTACCTGCTTATCTCCCTTAAATTGGCTTGACCACGGGTTTAAAATATCATGATTGCCAGGAATCACGTAAACCTGTGTTCCAAGCTCCTCCATTTGCTGAAACATGCTTGCAAGCTGTTCATGGCTTTTACGCTCGCCATTATTGCTCACATCTCCGCTCACAATAAGCAGCTCTGGCTTGTTTAGCGAGATATCACGAATAAATGCCTGCATAATATCGTCCATCAATTCAAGCTGCTTGCTGTCTCCTGTATCCACATATTTGCGAAATGCAGGACCATCGTCCATCAGTTCAGGAGCAAAGTAATGAATGTCTGTTGCCACATAGGCCGTAAACGTATCCGCTGCGTGATATTGACGTTCCTGCCTCTTCGTGCTGCACGAAGGAAGTACAATCATTCCGGCAAGCAGCAGCAGGCCTAATCTTATGATGCTGTTTCGTTTCATGATAGCCACCTATATCTGCCCGTAATGTTTCTTGCTTTTTCAAACGACAACTTGAAACGGTTCCATCTTCCATTATGTATTATTAAACGGATTTCTGGAATCTAAAAATAGGATTCGGCGTTTCCAACTGACTGCCCTTTAATAGAAGCGTTTATGGCTCTAACATCCTGCATGCAAAAGCTCCCTCGCTGCGATACATTCGCATGGAGGGAGCTGGAACGATTAATTCATTTCATGTTCGCCTTCTCGATCATACAAGCCAGATCTCATCTTGAACCATTGGAACAAGTGCGTTGCGATGACTTTAAGAACAGCATAGCCCGGTACGGCCAAAATGACGCCGATTATGCCAAAGAGGTTGCCCGCTGTCAGGATGACAAAGATGACGGTGATCGGGTGAATTTTCAACGTCTTGCCCATGATCTGAGGCGAGATAAATTTGCCTTCGATGAACTGAACGACGGTCCAAACGACAATCATCTTCAGCAGCATCACAGGTGACATAAAGAGTGCGACAATTAACGCAGGCGTGATTGCAATCGTGGGCCCAAGATAAGGCACGACACTGGTGAATGCTGCGATAATCGCAAGGACAAGAGAATACTCCAATCCTATAATCATGTATCCGATATACAATAAGATTCCGATACAGAAGCTATCAATAATTTGTGCTCTAATATAGGTACTGATCTGACGGTTCATCTCAGACATTACGTGCTGAGTACCATTGCGTAATTTGTTGGGCAGGAACTTTACCATATAATCCGGAAGTTTCTTCCCGTCTTTCAAAAGATAGAACAACACGAACGGAACAATGACGATGGCAAGCACAACTTCTGTCACTTTGCCTACGATTGAGCCAATGCCGCTTAATGTGTTATTAAAGAAGGCGGCAGCCTTGCCCGTCAAGTCTCGAATCATTTGATTAAAATCAATACCTGATTCCCGTTGAAAATGGTTAAAGATGTCACTGCCTATCCATTTTTCAAAGGTCGCCATCGCTTCATTATAATATTTAGGGAAGTTCTCAATTAAGCTTAGCGTCTGTTCTTTAATAAATGGAATAATCGCGACGATTAAAAAGGTAATGAGTCCGATAATGATTAAATACAGCAATAGAATGCTATAAATCCGCTTCACCTTGAATCTTTCCAGAATATCCACAATTGGATTGAGCAGATAATAGGCTACTCCAGCTAGGATGATAGGCAGCGAAACGGTAGTAATCAGTACCTTTAATGGTTGAAAAATATACGATATCTTTGAAAATACAAAAATATTCAATCCAACAAGCAGCAGTATAAGTAGAAAGATAACGAACTTATTATGAAGAATAAAGTTGATCAGCTTGCTGCTTAATCGTTGCTCTTGCTTGATGTGTTGCTTGGTTTCTTCTTGTTCCAATCTGTATCTCCCCTTACTCCGAGCCGTGTTAACTAATTGACGACCAAGTTGCAGCCGTCCATCATTCTCTTTATCTATCTTCAACCTAATACGTTTACATCAAACATCCGTTTCAATAAATCATAGGTATTATTCTCATCTTTTGCAATTATCGAGACGTGAGTGACGGATTTGCCAATGAACGCCAAATATTTTAATATAGAAAATATAGTTACTACATTAACTGAAGCTTTAGACCTTGATGGAGGTGGATTCCATATTAACTGAAGCTTTAGACCTTGATGGAGGTGGATTCCATGAAACTCAGCTTTTTAGACCATTCACAAATAAGTGAGGGCCGTACTCCAGAGGATACATTGCGGGAAACCACTCAACTTGCGCAAGAGGCAGATGCTCTTGGTTTGACAAGATTCTGGGTATCAGAACACCATGGCGCAGAAGGACATGCTCATTCTAGTCCTGAGATCTTGATCGCACATCTAGCCGCCCATACCAAGAAGATTCGTATCGGCTCCGGCGGTGTCATGTTGTCCCACTACAGCGCTTATAAAGTAGCTGAGAATTTCCGCCTTTTAGAAGCTTTATACCCAGGTCGAATAGATCTTGGGATCGGACGTGCTCCTGGAGGCGCCATGCTCTCCACAAGAGCTCTGCAAGAAGGCATGCAAATAAAGGCAAGCGATGATACAGCTAAGAAACTAAATGATATTGAAGGTTATCTTTACGACGACCTGCCTAATGGGCATCGATTTAAAGGTTTGCTTGCCTCCCCTTCGCTAGACCATGCACCAGATATCTGGATGCTTGGGTCCACATATGGCAGCGGATCGATTGCTTCTGATTATGGGACTGCCTATGCATACGCGCAGTTTTTTGGTATTCCGGGAACCGAGGGAGCCATACATCGCTATCAGGAACAATTCAAGCCATCGAGACTAAATGCCGCTCCCCGCTCATTGGCCGCCGTGATGGCAATCTGTGCGGATACAAGCGAGGAAGCAAGTGCACTGGCGTCAAGCTCCGACTTGTTCTTTATGCTGCTTCATACAGGACGCATGCCAGCTCGGCTCCCATCCGTTGAGCAAGCTCTATCGTATCCTTATACCGTTCAGGAGCGAGCAATCATCGAGGCGTCACAGGTTCGTAAAGCAATCGGAACGCCTGCTGAAGTAAGAGATAAGCTGCATTGCATTGCCGAAGAGCTTGGTACAGATGAGATTATGATTGTAAGTCCAATCCATGAATTTGAGGCTAGAGTACGATCACTTCAGCTGATTGCACAAGCAGTCTTGGGACAAACCAACACGTGATTCGTAACATTGGTCAATAAGATTCCTTAACGAAAACAATGGCAGCTAAGGATAATCAAATCCTAGCTGCCGCGTTTTAGAAATACAACTGTATCGTGAATCGTAATAAGGTGAACCTCGTCATGTTTGCCTTTCGGGGGGCTAATCTACTTGCTTGTGCTCTCTACAAAGCAAAAAAACCTGTCTCATGGACAGGTTATAGATTCTCTGAATCGTTTTTCATTGAAAAGACTAATCGTGCAATCCTTTTCCTATGAGAATCTGCTTGACATACTTTTCAACCCGTGACGCTCTTGTTTTGGATTGTTTGGGTTCAGAAAAATAATGCAGGTAGGCTCTTTGCCGCCCTGGTGTTAAATCTTCAAAAGCCGTTTTCAAGTCAGGATTTTCATCAAGTTTATGTTGAAACTCTTCTGGAATCTTGTATTCTTCCGTCTTTTTAAAATTAACTTCTAAACCGGCTTTTTCAACCTCCATTGCTTCGTAAATATAAGCTTTCAAATGGGCTTCCGCCTCAACGATTTCTTCCACATTGGTAAACCGAATCTGACGGGCAGCTTGAACGTTCTCGGTTTGTTGGATTAATATACCCATCTCATCTCGAAGCAGTGCCCCTTTGTGAAACAGAAGCGCACAATAATCCTTGAACCCATGGATTAATACGATGTTTTTATTCTCCAACGTGTAGCAAGGATGCATCCATTTAAATTCCTCAGTCAGCTCACACTCAAGGACGATCCTTCTTAACGTCTCGAATTCGACCTTCCACTTTTTTGCTTTGCTTAAAAATTCATCAACTTTAGGATTCAAACGCTTGGTCATCAAGGAGTACCCCTCTTCAATTTATTGATCCGTAGACAGAAAAATGATCAATCCTCATTACGGCTTAACCCCATATAAATAGAGCAAACAGCTGCGTTCAAACCCGGGCTGCTTGCTCCATTGTTATGCGCGAGTTCAAAGCGAATAAAGGAAAAACGGACTAGCCTCACATTTCCGCTAGCAATGTTTTTAGTTCTCCGCCCATTCTCGCCCAACCAAATTTCGCACCATTGAACGCTTGATCTTCTTTTTCAAATCCTGTTTGTTCAAGATGCAGATAAGTGGTTCCATCCTCGTATCTTAGTGTCCATGTAATTGTAGTGTTAATTCCGCCACCTACCCAAGTGTAAGAAAGCTTATTAGGCTCATGTACTTCAAGAACCTCGGAATCGATAATCAAATTCCACTGCTCATTGCGGAACTGGAATTTGTGTCCAACGACTGGCTTCATATCATTTGCCATTACCCACTTTGCAAGTGTGTTCGCATCTGTTAAGGCATGCCATACCTTTTCAATCGGACTTTCAAATGAAAAATCTTGGGTTACGGTTAGGCTCATCTTTTGTTCCTCCTGTAATAATTGGTTTAGACGTGATATTCTTTCACTCCAGAACTTGCTGTAAAACGATACCCAATTCTCAACTTCCCGCAATGGAGCTGCCTGTAGGCGATAACGCGTTTCCCTGCCAACCTTCCTGCTGATTACGAGACCCGCTTCTTTAAGTATGGCCAAATGCTTCGATACCGCCGTACGTCCCATGTCAAAATGAACGGTCAACTCATTGAGAGGCAGTTCTTCCACATCCGCCAACAAACGCAGCAGCTTGCGTCTGGTTGGATCCGCGATGGCAGCATAGATATCACGCTCTTGATTATTCTCGTTCAAAATCACCAACCCTTTAATAGGACACCAAATGGTGTCTTTATTATATGACTCCGTTTAGTGTCATGTCAAATTTTAATATTTAAAATTATTGGCATCCGCTTCATTTGTTTCGCAGTACATTCATTCTTTTTGTAATTAAGAATAGCGCATTCCTGTACTCATGCTTCAAGGCAAAAATAAAGACCTTACTGATTACTCAGCAAGGTCTTTTGTGTGCATTCGAAACTTTCTCTTTCATATATGGTGCTTACTTTTGTTTTTTACGTTTACGATAGAACCAGAAGACGCCGCCAATAAAGGCAATGGCAATCACGGCATAGGTAATGTTGGAGTACACATCCATAACCTCAACAATCTTCTCCCAAGAGCCGCCAACGGCTGCTCCTAGAGATACAAGGATGATATTCCAGATCAATGAACCGATTGTTGTAAACAGCAAAAACAACCAGAAGTTCATTTTAGCCATACCTGCTGGAATCGAGATCAAGCTGCGAATCAACGGTACCATGCGGCAGAAAAGTACTGTCCAATACCCAAAGCGGTCAAACCATGCATTCGCTTTGTGCAGATCCTCTCTCTTTAGCCTTAGGATATGTCCATAGCGATCTACGATAAGTTCGAGACGCTCTATTCTGAGCACATACCCAAGCCAGTAAAGAATGATCGCACCTGCAACTGAACCTAGCGTAGCAATCACGATGACACCTGTCAGCGTAAGCTCCGTATAGGTCGTCATAAATCCACCAAACGTTAGAATAAGCTCGGATGGGATTGGCGGAAACACATTTTCAACCGTAATCATTAAAAACACAGCTAGATAACCATAGCTTTCCATAAATTCTGTAATCCAGTTTTGCATCTCATCCTCCAATTATATGTAACTCCAGCAAATATAACGGATTCTACTATCAAATTGCAAGTCTAATAGATTCTCCCCTGCTGGATAAAATGAGAAACCAACCTGTGAGAGTAAACAGGTTGGTCCATTCAGTCATATGACGAGAAGAGATTGTATAATCCTTCAAAAATTCAAGTTGTTGATTAGCCTTTCAATGCTTCCATATCTTTGTCATACTCTTCTTGCGGCAGACGGATATAGCCTACTTCTTCCGCAAGCGTTGCAGCATTCTTCACATAGAATTCTGCGAATGCACGCACTTCTTCACGTTCAAGAGCCTTCTTGCTCACGTATACGTAGAGCGGTCTAGACAATGGAGCATACGTTCCGTCGTTGATCGTTTCAGCGGATGGAGCAATTGCACCTTTGCCTCCGTCGATTGGAACAAGCTTTAATGTATCTGCATTTTCCTCATAGTAAGCAAATCCGAAGTAGCCCAATCCATACTTCTCGCCTGCCACACCTTGTACCAATGTATTGTCATCTTCACTGAAGGAGATCTGGCTATCATTGCGGCTTTCCTGTGCTTTGCCGTTTACTGCCTCTGTGAAGTAGTCAAATGTACCGGAATCTGCTCCAGGGGAGTACAGCTTAATCGTTTCATTCGGCCATTCTGGGCGAACATCCTTCCATGTTTTCACTGTGCTGCCTGGCTTGAAGATAGCATTCAACTCATCAACTGTAAGATGGTCTACCCAATCATTGTCTTTATTCACGACAACGGAAAGTCCATCATAAGCAACCTCAAGCTCTACGTAATCAATGCCAGCTGCTTTACACTTTTCTGCTTCTTCATCCTTAATTGGTCGGGAAGCGTTGCTGATCGCAGTCTCGCCAGCACAGAAGCGCTTAAAGCCGCCGCCTGTACCCGATACGCCTACGGGAACACGAACATCACTATGCTCCTTCCCGAATTCCTCAGCTACTGCTTCTGTAATAGGGTGAACGGTACTGGAACCGTCAATTTCAATGGAGCCGGACAATTTCTTTTCCGATTCTGCAGGAGTATTCTCTTGTGTATTCGATTGCGTCGATTGATTCGTCTCTGTCTTCGTACCTTCAGAAGCGGTATCGGTGTTGCCGCAAGCTGCGGACACGATCATAATGGCAGACATCAGAATAGCGATAGATAATTTCTTTTTGTTCAAGTTCATTTGTTTCACTCCCCTAGTGATTTCGAGTTCGTTATGTTCTTTACAAGATTCATATTAAGGGGGCAATGTTAACGGTGAACCTCTTTCTTGTTAACCAGACGTTAGATTTTAGTAAAGGATTTGTAAAGTTGAGGGAGCATTTCTAAATAAAATAAGCAAAAAGCCCCACTCCATGTTACTAGGAGTGAGGCTTATCTATTATTTATCGTGTTCTGAGACAGATTCTTTTTCAGGTTGGACCGTGATCTTAATGCGATTCAGACGATTATCTACGATTTCTTCAACTGTAAATAAAATGTGATCGTGTCTGACAGCGATATGGTCATTCTCATTCGGAATCGTCCCGATCCGCTCTAGGATGAAGCCTGCGATCGTATCGTTGCTGACCGCCTCCAGCTTCGTCTTGAACATCTCATTGAAATCTTCGATTGACATCGTTCCATAAGCCATGTAAGTATGATCATCGATACGGATAATCTCGCCTCGGCTTTCGTCATACTCATCATCGATCTCGCCTACGATCTCCTCCATTAAGTCCTCAATCGTGACAAGGCCTGCGAAGCCGCCGTATTCGTCAATGAGAACAGCCATATGATGCTGAGAGGCTAGCAGTTCCTTTAACAGATCGTCGGTAAATTTCGTCTCAGGTACAAAATAGGC
The DNA here is from genome assembly GCF_015558675.1 of Paenibacillus sp. 1001270B_150601_E10. Taxonomy (GTDB): domain Bacteria; phylum Bacillota; class Bacilli; order Paenibacillales; family Paenibacillaceae; genus Paenibacillus_B. The sequence continues at coordinate 159,044 of NZ_JADMOL010000008.1, forward strand.
TTCTCGCATGATCTTTCGAACATCGACATGATCAAATCCGACTTTTCTTGCCTCTGCAAAATAATCCTTCATATGGAGAATGCCAATAATGGAATCGATATCTCCTTCATATATCGGAACACGCGAATAGTTTTCGTCAATGAGAATATCTGCCAACAACTCAGGAGCAGTCGCTACATCAAGTGCGAAGGTAGACGTTCGAGGCGTCATGATCTCGCGTGCGACCTTATTATCCAGCTGAAATACCCCTTTGAGCATTTGAATCTCTTCGGCCGCAATCGTTCCAGCTGCTTGACCTGCTTGAGCAAGCATCCAGATCTCCTCTCTTGAAACGGTCTCGTCTTGTTCATTGCCACCCATCTTGGTTAGCTTAATTAACAAGTTCGTCGAGAAGGAGAGCAGCTTTACAAATGGCGTTGCAATTTTGCTGATAAATAAAATCGGCTTAACTGCAAACATCGCAATCTTCTCGGCATTCTGCAAAGCAACCCGCTTCGGATACAATTCACCGAATACTAGCATGAAATACGACAGCAAGATCGTAATCACAATAACCGAAATCTGCTGGGCGTAGGGAATATCTCCTAGTATGTTAGCAAATTGCTTAGACAAGCCTGTAGCAGCTGATGCACTGGAGAAGAATCCGGCCAGCGTGATTCCGACTTGAATCGTAGCAATAAACTTGCTTGGGTCCTCAATTAGCTTCAACAATAATGAAGCCTTCTTGTTGCCTTCATTCGCCATCCGTGTAATTCGATTCTTATTCAATGAAACAAGCGCAATTTCTGCAGCAGCAAAAAAAGCATTCAATAATGTTAATACCGCGATAATCACAAGCTGAAATATAACCGAACTACCATCGTCCATTAGACAAAAACCTCTCCTTTGCTGTATCGGCTCAACACGAGTGGCATTTATCAGTGTGTCCACTTTGAGCTCCTTTTAGTGATGTAATGGATATTTACCCATAATCATGCCTAATCTATCACCATTGTTCAAGTATTCACACAAACCAAATAGCAAAAAAAATAGCAATTAACAGCCTTAATGCTGCCAATTGCTCCATCTTACTTTTTACTGGACCATTTATAAAGTGGATAATAATATTCCACATCTCGCTTTAGTAATCTGCACAGCTTGGTGACACGCTCTTCGTGAGGGACGCTTCCTTCAAAAATCCACTTTTCTGCCGTGCGCTGGGTGACTCCGCAGTAAGCAGCAATGTCGCTCGTCCGAAGCCCTTGCGCAATCATGTCCTCATACAGACGTCTATCAGCAAGTTGCTTTTTCAGCTTACGCTGGTTAGGATACTCACGAAATTCTTTCGGCTCTGGCTTGCGTCTCATCCCGTTGCAGCGCGTGCATAAATATTTCTCCGATGCATTGCCGCACTGTGCACACAGTCCATTTTCTCGACGCTCTTGCCGCAGTTTTTTCATAGATGCACTTGCACTAAATGCCATACTTGATATACTCCTACCTTCATTTCAGCATATGATCTACCTCTATTCTACATCATACGACAAAAAGAGACAGCTTTCACTGTCTCTTTCATCATTTATTCGTGGAAATTCTTCTCCACCCACCCTATTATTGGCGGTCAAACAAGACAGCACCCGCGATTCCAGGCTCTGTCATCTCATAGGGATCGAGAATCAAATCCAATTCTTCTTCTGTGAGGACTTGATACATCAGGCACAACTCACGTACAGATTTCCCGGACTCTGTCGCTTCTCTTGCAATTCGAGCAGCTGTCTCATATCCCAAGTGTGGACTAATCGCTGTAATGATGCCAACGCTTTGATCCACATATTCCTTACAGCGATCCACATTGGCTTCAATGCCATCGATGCAGTATTCACGGAACACACGCAAAGTGTTGTTCATAATCGTTAAGGACTCTAGAAGATTAAAGACGAGCACCGGCTCCATCACGTTAAGCTCAAGCTGTCCCGCTTCAGACGCCAAGCAAATCGTATGGTCATTGCCAATCACTTGGAACGCAGCCTGGTTCACGACCTCGCACATAACAGGATTCACTTTCCCTGGCATAATGGAGGAGCCTGGCTGACGGGCTGGCAGACGAATCTCGCCAAGACCTGCTCGAGGTCCTGACGCAAGCAAGCGAAGATCATTTGCCATCTTCGACATGTTCATCATACATACCTTAAGCGCTGCGGATACTTCGGTATAAGCATCCGTGTTCTGTGTAGCATCGATCAGATGCTCTGCACGAACAAGCGGCATGCCGCTTACTTCGGCAAGGATCTCCACGACACGCTTAATGTACTGTGGATCGGCGTTTAGCCCTGTACCTACAGCCGTAGCCCCCATATTCACTTCATACAAGTGTCCCTTCGTTTGCTCAACACGCTTAATATCGCGAGCAATCATACGAGCGTAGGCCTCGAATTCCTGTCCAAGGCGAATCGGCACCGCATCCTGCAGATGCGTTCGGCCCATCTTAATGACGTGGCTGAATTCCTCTGCCTTCTTCAGCACAGATTGATGTAAGGCACGCATCGTCACAAGCAAATGATCAATCAACGTCAGCACAGAGATGTGAATGGCCGTTGGAAACACATCGTTCGTCGATTGCGAGCGATTGACATGGTTGTTCGGGCTTAAGCTTGCATAATCTCCCTTATCCTTGCCAAGCAGCTCAAGCGCGCGATTTGCAATCACTTCGTTTGTATTCATATTCATCGAGGTACCTGCTCCGCCTTGAATCGGGTCCACGATAAAGTGGTCATGCCATTTCCCCTCGATAATCTCGTCTGCGGCTTGTACAATGACGCTGCACATATTAGGATGCAGCTGCTTTACCTCTGTATTGGCTAATGCGGCTGCTTTTTTTACGATGGCAAGACTCCGAATCAGATGCTCGTTCAAGCGATATCCCGTAATAGGGAAATTCTCTACAGCACGAAGCGTCTGAATGCCGTAATAGGCATCAGTAGGTACTTCTTTGGTTCCTAAAAAGTCCTTCTCTACTCTTGTCATCAGCTTTGTCATTGCGATCCCTTGCTTTCTCTCTAATATCAGGATTGCTCCTGTAACCTCATTTGAAGTAAGCGATTTCATCAACTTCACCTTGATTGTATATCCTATTATACTATTGGTCAATTATGTTAATAGTTTTTATGCTATTAATTTTCTTTCCCACAAGAAAAAGCTGTCCAATACTGGACAGCTTCGTCAAAGAACAAACATTTATGCTTCTTTTAGAACCTTAATTCCTTTTATCACATTCCAGATGAGATAATACAGGCCGACTACGATGTACACGATATAGGTAATAACGATAGCTGTTCCAACCCATACCCCGTTCATGCTACCAATGCCAATCGAGAATGAAGCAATAAATCCTAAAACCAGCATGATGAATGGCACGACATGCGACCATAATGCGCTCTTGGCATGAGCTTTCACTTGATTATCAGCAATTAGCCATATAAGAAGCGGGAAGAGGAAGGGGGCAAAGAATATACTAAAATAACAAAGGGAAGATAAAATCGTACTTGGTTTCATATCCGTTCACCTCATTGAAACTGTCAATTTGTTGATAAACTTATTGTGCCATAGACTCGCTGTTCGTCCTATGGATTTGCCTTTCAACATGATTGCAATTTCGTAAGGTTAGGAAATTATGGGGTCCACCAATTGCCTGACATCACCAGCATAGAAAATAGACGAATGCTGTCTTCGTAGTACTGCTCTGCTGGGCGATTCACGTTGTGATCCCACAGCTTATTGAGCCATGTCTGGTTAGAGCTGCTCGTCATGGCGCTGATGCCGAACGGTGCGTAGAAGGCACCGCTGTTGTAAGAACCTACATTAGAGCCGTCAAGCTTGTAACCATCCTTGATATTAGCTGGATTGTTCGACGCTTTTGTCTGAATAAAGCTGTTCAGCTTGTTGATCTGATTCAACGCACGATTATCTCCGCTTACGAGATAATCCATGGTAATGCGCCAAGGGGTCCGACAAGAATTATAATAGTAGTTGCCGTCATTTGCCCCTTCCAGAAAATCTGCAGAGGCTGGCTTGTATACCCCGCTGTTCAGCACAACAAAATCTGGTAGCAGCCCTGTCGTCGAGCTGTTGTTCGTATAGATTGTATTCATAATGCTGTACGTCTTATTGATTACATTCGTCCACTTCGTATCACCCGTTGCCGCCTCAAAGGCCTTCATGTGGCTTAGCATAAAATCAGATGGTCGAGTTGCCGTGTTGTAGCTGCCGCTCGTTGCCCAATCGCCCAGCCTCAGCGTCCATTGCGTCTGGTTCACATCATTCGCCATGATCGCATTAATGATGTTTTTGCCTTCCTGCAAATAGTTTATAGCTCCGCTGCTTCCCCACTGCTTATCCGCCAGCAGCAAGGAATAGGCGATGTCCATATCACCATCTGTTGCAGAGTTCGCGCCTTCGATATTCTGAAAGCTGCTGTTTTGCTTCCATGCCATGAGATACGGGTTATTCTGACTTGGATGAGCCTTGTAGTATTGATAAAGGCCGTCGTAGTAAGTCTTTGCGTTCGTGTCATACCCTGACATAATGGCGGTAAAAAGCATCCCATATCCATGCGCTTCAGAGACCGTTTGACCTTGATCGTTGTACTTCACATAGTATTTTCCTGTTCCAGCGGGCTTCAAATACTTGGCTTTCCAGTCGTTCCACTTCGTCTTTACTGCGTTATCCATCACCGTTTGCGTGACATGGTTCGGTTTAATTGTCCCACTCGTATAGGTTACATGCTGTGGAAAAGGTTTAAGGGGGGCATTCGCTTGAGCCTTCCCGTATGTAGGCACCACCATCACCATCATGAGAAGCAGCAGCAGGACTAGTTTTGGACTTTTCTTGTTTACCATTTCGTTCGCTCCTATTCCTATAAAATCTATGAAACTCGTACGTTCTTCTCTTGACAATCACCTCCTTTAAAAATATAACCATCCCTCTTTTCAACCATCGACATAGTCCTCTGTCATGACTTTTTGCCTAATTCAACAATAGGATGATAGGCCGTTCTCTTTTTGCTTAAAATCATCTAATGTAATGTAGGGTTCATCATTATTCGACAAACAGGGGGATCCAATGAGAAAAGTAAGCGCATTAATATTGGTATTCAGCATCCTTATGGCAGCGGCCGCAAGTCCTATACAAGCCAAACAAGAAGCTGCGTCTATTTTTAAGGATATTAAGGGGCACTGGGCAGAAAAAGTGATCGTCGATATGGTCAATCAAGGCATACTGGATGGATATCCAGACGGGACTTTCCGACCGGAAGAACCCGTAAAGATTGATCAGTTTATAAAAATGCTCATTTTGTCCTACTCTGATCTGCATCAAAATGGGGAAAGAAGCTGGAAGTCTTCCTTTTTGCAATCGCTAAGCGCAGAAAACCAGTCCATTATCCAGCAGGACTATCGGTACTTCAATTTCAAGCCAAATCCATCCGGATATTGGGCGGCTAATTATATTAATATCGCAAGCGATCTGCACTTGCTTAACAAGAATCGATACAGTGACTTTCAGGCAAATATGAATCGTGAGCATGTCGCTGAGGTGCTCTACTACACACTGAATGAGACTGAGTTTCTAGAAGATGAGAAGTTCAGCATGAAAGAAGCTGAAGCCTATGGCGATCTCAAAAGTGCGACAGAACGAGAGCAAAAGTTTATTGCTGAGGCATTGGTGAAGGGCATTATGCAGGGTTATCCTAGCGGATACTTCGGTGTTGGGGACACGGTTACTAGAGCAGAATCCCTCGTTATTCTGAATCGCTTGACGGACAAGTCCAAGCGCTTGAAGCCTGATTCATCCAAAGGTAAGCTCTCCCGCAGCGTTCCTACCTCGAATGGCGGATACAAAGTTATTGTATTCCCTGACCAGCGAATGTATGATGCTTATGCGGCTTTGAAGCAAGCTGGGCAGACACGGGGCGTTAATTATGACTTCTATGAATCGACGCTGCGCTTATATAAGGATCAAGAAGAGAAAAACAATGTGCAAAAGCAGCCTGCCGGCTCCAACCATTATCAAGAGGAAGTCACCATGTCGTTAGATACCTCCTTTAATACATACAGCATTACGGTACGCATGCGTGAAGGAACACTTGCACGCAACCAAGAGGCGGTAAAGACATTTGCGAACTTCTTGTTTGGTTACAATGCCAGCAGCTTCAATGATTTGTTCATAGATGTGACAGGTCGTATACAAAATGGAGAGAAAGTCGAGTCAAGACAAGTGCTGATCGGCAGTGACAACGTGAACATTCAAGTGGATCCGAGTGGGAAATCCGTGATGTTCTCCATCTCAGCTAAAAGTTTATAAGAAGTTTATTGATGTGCGCAGGACTGTTGAAGACCTGCGCACTTTATTTTTCAGGAGTAGCTAAGCTTGAAAGGAAATATCCGCAATAATCGGGAAGTGGTCAGATGGGCATAACCCTAGAACATGATCAGCCAAGATCGCATAGCTCTTTACCTGAACGTTATCGCTTATGAAGATGAAGTCGATTGGAGAATCGAATTCCAGCCCTTCAGGAGAAGATTGCTCTACGATTTGCGGGAACATCTGTGCAGCCAATGTCTGCATGTCAAAGCCATGGAACGTAAATGTTGGACCGATATGATGATACTGTGCGGCTCCCTCGGCATCACGCAGCTTCAGGTCTGGTACATCATCATAACTCTGCTGTCCAGTCAGCACGCGGTAAGGCGAAGAATCCGAGGTGCAGTTGAAATCACCCGTAATAACGATTGGCAAATCAGCTGCTGCAGCCTCATGAACACGTCTAAGAATCAACTTGGCACTCTCTTCAATGGCCACCATACCGATATGGTCAAAATGAGTGTTAAGATGGAAAAAGGTTTGTTCGCTTAGCTTATCGCGGAATTTCGCCCAGGTTGCAACACGATTGCAGGCAGCATCCCAACCTCTTGAGCCTGGCACATCAGGCTGCTCAGACAACCAGAATGATCCTGTCTCTAAGAGTTCCAGTCGGTCAGCCAAATAAAAGATACAAGCATACTCACCTTCTTGCTTGCCGTCATCGCGGCCTACCCCGACCCATTTATATTCAGGCAACCGTGCCTCCATATCTTGAATCTGAGTGTGAAAAGCTTCTTGAATGCCAATGATATCTGCACGATGAATACGAATCATGCCAGCAACCATATCCTTGCGGCGCTCCCAGCCATTCACACCTTCCATATCATACGCATTCTTAATGTTAAAGGACATGCAGCGAAGATCTTGCAGTGATGACATCGCTTTCATAATTGTTCCACTCCCTGTATGTACAAGTTAAACGTTTCGACTATATCTTACCTCTTATTTATCGATAGCACAATGAGGAGATTGTACTTCCTTTTCTATATGATTAATGGGTAATCTTACCTTACAAAGCATAAGGAATGTCGCCTTTTCCAACATCCATCATATAAACGGCAATGCCATGACAAAAGGCCGAGAGAAGCTCTCCCGGCCTTTATGCATAAGCAATAGCAAATGCTCCTATTATTTATTTGCGCTGTCGTAGGCTTTTTGATAAATCTCCAGATATTGATTAAGCTGCATGCCCTCTAGGCCTTTTACATAGTTATCCCATTCTTTATTAATATCTTTCGATCCCGTAATGAACTGTGCCATATTGGACTTCACGTACTCCACTAAAGTTGTCTTAATTTGCGCTGATAGGTCAGCATCCTCCAGTGCAATGAAAAGTCCATTCGGGTATTGCTCCTTGGAGTGATAGGGCTCATACTCCTTCGACACATCGTTTAGACGCTTGCCGTAGCCGCCTTCTGCGAGCGGATCCTGCTGAAGTGCTGCCCAAGATCCACGGTAAGCATAGGTGCGCAGAGACGGACCAATTTGCTCCCATCCATCATTGTGAGTCGGAGATGGATTGGGATCGACGATTTCCGCATATTTCGCCTGCTCGCCATTCAGATCCAATTCGCCTTCGTTTGCCTTTCTCCAGCCCTTGCCCTCAGGACCATGCTCCTGAAGCACAATCGCTTCTTCCGTGAACATCAAATCTGCAAATCGGATAGCTGCAATTTGCTGGTCTTTCGTCGCTTTATTCGTAATTGCAAACTGTGAGTTGTTAATACCCGCAAAGTTAAGCGTTTGCTGAACACCATTCGGCCCTTTAAGCGGCGGCACAACGACATAGTCCTTATGTCTTGGCGTCGTATCATTCATTGGATACGCATAGCTGAGCAATGCGGTGGTTAATGTCCCCATAATGTTGTCGCCTTCACGGTTCGCTAGCTGTTGAATCGCATCCGCATTTTGCGTAAATGCCGCTGGGTCAATAAGTCCCTCTTTATAAAGCTTATTCAAATATTCTAGACCTTGCTTCCATTCATCCGTATTGGCGACAAACTCGACCTTCTCGTTCACTACCCGCAAAAAGGTTCCCGTCGTCTTCTCCGTATAATCATCCACGATAAAGGCGTTCATCAGGAATGCAGACACATTTCCTGTCCACATCTCATCTGAACCCGTAAGCGGAATTTCATCCTGCTTGCCGTTGCCGTTCGGATCCTTCTCTCTGAAGGCTTTCAGCACCTGATAGAATTCCTCAGTCGTGGTTGGAAGCTGCATGCCGAGCTTATCCAGCCATGCTTTGTTAATCCATACTTTCAGTGCATTGTCACAGTGATAGCACTCGTTCACCTGTGGAATAGCATAGATATTGCCGTCTGGAGACGTGATTGATGACTTCATGTATGGAATATCTTCCATCGCCTTTTTTATGTTCGGCGCATATTGGTCAATCAAATCGTTGAGCGGAATAAATACGCCCTGCTTGCCGTACTTCATCTGCTCTTCCTTCGTAAGATTGCCATGCAGAATCACTTCTGGGTAGTCGCCGCTTGCCAGCATAAGCTGTTTACGGTCATTCAGCGCGTTATCTGGCACTAGATCCCATTCAATCTTAATGTTTGTCTTCTCTTCAGCCCATTTCGTGAACGCATTCGTCTCCATGTTTTCGATGCTTGCAAACTGCGGAGCGAACATCTTAATCTTCATCTGCTCTTTCACGATTGGATATTGACCTACAGGGTTGAATAAATCCTCATTCGCTTCAGTATTGCTTGCCCCTTCTCCATTGGTGCTGCTTCCTCCAGAGCATGCGCTAAGTACGAGTGTGATCGCTAACAACAAACTTATCATGCCAACCCAAGATTGTTTCCAGCTTCTTTTCATGCCGTATTCTCCTCCGTTCAACTCATTATCCATTACATGACCCTCCAAGATACGTCTATCGAAGCTAATGGAATCGCGCTGGACATCACCCCCTATACAGAATCTGTCTGCCTTTATCCCTTCAAGGAACCAATCATGACCCCTTTAACAAAGTGCTTCTGCACGAATGGATATATAATCAGTACAGGTGCGCTGGAGACCACAATCAGCGAGTATTTCAGCAAATCCTTAAGGCCTTGTTGAGCCATCATCTGGTCCACATTCGCCATCATCGATGCATCGACGGAGTTCAGAATCAGAATGTTTCGCAAAATAATTTGCAGTGGGAAAATATCAGGATTGCGCAAATAAATGAGAGCATCAAAGTAAGCATTCCAGTGTCCTACCGCGTACATCAAGGTCATAACCGCAATGATTGGCTTCGACAAAGGCAGTACAATGCTGAAGATGAATCTTAAGTCACTGCAGCCGTCAAGCTCCGCCGCCTCTGCAAGTTCATCCGGTATCGAAGTTTGAAAGAATGTTCTCGCAATGATGACCTGAAAAACTGCTAATGCGCCTGGAAGAATCATGGCAAAGCGAGTATCGATAAGGCCCAATCCTTTTACAACAAGATAACTTGGGATCAGTCCGCCCTCGAACATCATTGTAATGACCAAAATCACCATAAACAGGTTGCGTCCGTAAAACGTCTTGCGTGCTAGTGGATACGCCATCATGATCGTCAATGTGACGTTAATAAGCGTTCCGACCGCCGTATAGAACAAGGAGTTTATAAACCCGGTGCCGATCTGCGGATTATTGAACACCGCCTTATAGCCTGCGAGCGAGAAGTTTACAGGCCATAAGGTAACCTTCCCTGTAACAACAGCCTGAGGCGAGCTGAATGACGCGCTTACAATATAGATCAGCGGAATAAGTACGATAAGCAGTATGATGGTTAGAAAAGTGTACACACCCGCAATAAAAATACGGTCGTTGAAGGTTTCCTTTATAGCTGTTGATCTGGCCATGATGTCTCCTTTCTTTGTGGGATTACCACAAGCTGTTCTCAGTCAATTTGCGAGCGATATAGTTCACGAGGATCAAGAGCACCAGGTTGACGACAGAGTTGAACATTCCGATCGCGGTTGAGAAGCTGAAGTTTGATCCTAATAAGCCGACCTTATAAACATAAGTTGATATGACCTCTGAAGAATTCAGATTAAGTGGATTCTGCATCAAGTAGATCTTCTCAAAGCCAAGCTTCATAATGTTTCCTAGATTAAGAATCAGCATGATTACGGCAACCGGCACGATGCTCGGCAGATCGATTCGAAGTATCTTCTGGAAGCGGGAGGCTCCGTCAACCTTGGCGGACTCATACAGCTCGGGATTGACTCCTGCCAAAGCCGCAATATAGATGATGGCGCCATAACCGGTCATCTGCCAGACATCTGACAGCACATATATCGTTTTGAACAATGCAGGATTCCCCATAAAGTTCGTATCCTGCACCCCAAGCATAGCGAAGAAGCGGCTAACCATACCGATGTTAGGCGTCAAGTTCACGACGATGATCGAGACCATAACGACTGTTGAGATAAAGTAAGGGGCATAGGTGATCATTTGCACGCTTTTCTTAAAGAATCCGGTTCGAATTTCATTGAGCGCTAATGCGAGCAAGATCGGAGCCGGGAAGCCTATCACCAGACCGTATAAGCTGATCCCGAGCGTATTTTTAATGTATAGCCAGAAGTTCGGCGACTCGAAGAACTGATTAAAGTATTTAAAGCCTGCCCACGGGCTCCCCCATATTCCTTGCACGACATTGTAATCTTTAAATGCAATGACTATCCCCGCCATCGGAATGTATTTAAAAATGAGGAGATACAAAAATGGTAAAAAGATAACAAGGTACAGCTGCCAATGTCGTTGTATCTTCTTCCAAGCGGTTGGCTTATGGCCGGTCTTCACTGCTGCTTGCATAGTAGACATGAATCCTGCTCCTTCCCGAATGTATATTGCTGCCATCGAAGTGGTATATTTCGATTGTATGCGCTTACAATGAGGAGGACAATAAACAAGAATTATGGACCAAACGGTTTTCACCTAGCCCTAAAAATAGCAAAGCAGCAGGGCTTTAGCCGCTGCTGCCAACTTTTTTCACCAGTAAACCGAATTCGCTTGCTGCTATCACCAGCATAGTCATCATGCTCTTTTCGCTGCATTTGAACGATAGTCGCTTGGAGATGAACCCATCACCTTTTTAAAGACACGGCTAAACGAAATGGCATTGAGATATCCAACCTGCTCCGCAATTTCCTGAATGTTGTGATTCGTATTCAACAATAATCGCTTTGCTTCGTTCATGCGAATATCGATAAGAAAGTCAACGAATTTCTGGCCAGTGTTCTCCTTGAACAGCTTGCTGACGTACTTCGGATTAATATGATACTGCTCGCTTAAGTAATCGAGAGACATATTCGGATTGGCGAACTCGCGCTCGATAAAGCTGCTCATCTCTCGAATCATCGTAGCATGCTGATTCGTTTCTTGCGTCGCAACGATCGCATTGCTTAAGCGCATCAGAATCGCATACATCTCATCATGAATAAATTCCAGCGTATAGCCGCTATCCATAATATCATTCATAGCGGGAAGAATATCATCGGACCAGCAAGCTTGTAGCTCCTTGTTCATCGAAGAGCATTCTCGATTGAGATTGTAAATAAAATAATCCAGCAAGTGCTCGATGTCATCGTTTGTCAGCAGGCCCTGCTTTAAGTTATGGAACAGAGAATGATAAGCGTCCTTCCAGCTCTCATCTGACTTTCGAAGGAGCTGAATGATGGCACGGATGTCACCAAGATGCGCATAAGCCTCCGCTTGTCCCTCCGTTGCCAGATCATCACTCCATATCAAACGATTTTCACCTAATACATATTTATATTTCAGTGCATACTTCGCCGATTGGAAGGCGCTTGGAATAAGCTGTATCTCGTCTGCACGATCCCCAATGCTTATCGTTACGGTGAACTTCAGGTTCTCTGCCGTCCAAGCTCGAATCTGGTCGAGCTGCCGCTCGAATATCTCTATATCCTGAATCCCCTTCTCTGGCTCAAAAACAATAACAGCCAGTTGGGACGAAGATATCCACTCCGACCAGGACTGGAGCTCATCCTTCATCAAGATCTCCTGTACAACCGTTCTTACTGCGAACTTAAGAAGATTCTGATCCTGACGGGCAAAATGAGAGCAGAATTCCCCGTATTTATCAATCTCAACAATGATGATGCGGTGAGTCTTCTTTGGAGTAGGAAGCTGCAGCTTCTCTGCTTCCCTCTTCCAATCTATCCAGGACAGTACTGTGTTCCCGTCGATCAATTGATGAAACAGATTGCGTGTACGAAGGTGCATATCTTCCTTATATTGCTTCTGGTATTGAAGCGACTGCTCCATAATGTTATCTAGAGCTGAGCTGATAAAGGCGAACTCGTCCATCCTTTTCTCGCTGCCATTTAAGATAGGAAGCGAATAGCTGCTGAACCGATCGACGATTTGTTCGATGGGCTTCGAGTTTCTGCGTGTGACATATACCATCCAGATCATACCGAGCCCAATCATGATTAAGCCTGTAACAAACCAAATACTGGACAATGAAGAGATCATACGCATAAGTCCACCATGAATGAAACCGCTCTCGTAATTCCAGCCGGAATAGCTTGACACATAGATCGACTGTGCCTTTGTACCGCTAGAGTCAGCTCCATTACTGAATAACAGCCGTCCTTCTTGATCCTTTACTTGAATAAAGCCCACCTGCGACTTAAATAGGTCCTGCGTCATTCGCTTCAGAGAATCAGTGCCCACATTCACAACGATAATGCCCTGCTCCTCATTCAAAAAATGAGCGCCGCGAACAAGACTAACGACCTGCTTAGCAGGCATATGTCCGAAGGGCTGATACATTCTCGTATCCGTCCACTTCGAGGTCTTCGTGTCTTGAATCTGCTCAATGAACGAATGATCTGAAAAGTCCTTCATGTCTCCTTGCGTCGCATTGCTTAACACAAAGCTGTCTGTATAACGTACCAGATAGATCGAATCAATTAGCGGATTATAATTAATCATATCCTTCATTCTGCTCACTGCACGGATATTGATGAAGGGATCGCCTTCCTTATTACTCTTAAAAAAGGTTCTTAAATCCTCACTTGATGCGATCTCTCGCAAAACCGTGTTATCGATAGCCTTAAGAGAGGTGTCAATAAGCTGCATCGCCTGTAAGGATAACATTTCATTCGACTTCAAGGCTTCTTTTCGGCTTTGTTCACTAAAAACTTGGAAGAACACAAAGAAAACAAATGTAATCACAATAATAAATACAGGCATGTAGGAAAGCAAAAGCCGGTTAAACCACGATTTTCTCATTGTCAAACCTCACTTTATCAAGCAATGCGTTTCCAATCATTACACCTTATTATAAACGATGTTCCGCCTTTGTAGGAACCAATAATTCAAATTGCGTCAATATACAGCTTCTCCAAATATTCACTTGCACTCTATCGTGTTGCACATCACAGCTCCAATCAAGTATATGTGATTCACTTTATTCTAAAATGGGAACATATGCTTGCATTCCGATGCATGGATCGGTAGAATGTCTAAAGGAAGGATGAGGAACCCCTCCTTAATCAAACCCTATTGTCAACCATGAAGGAGGATTATCATCTTGAGAGGCAAGACTCACTTAGCGATTGGGGCAGCCATTGGCGGTGCAGCCGCTCTTTATTATCCGTTCAGTTGGACCCATGCGGCCATTTATGTGACGGTTGCCGGCTTCTCAGCACTAAGTCCAGATTTAGACGGACCCAGTATTTTGAACAGCAAGCTTAGCAAAGCATCGAAGGTCGTACGGAAGCTGATCCTATGGCTGGGCACGCTGTCGGTTGGTGCGGTTCTGGCCCTTTACCTCTGGAAGAGGACGATGATTCCAGAGCTTACGACCGCCGCGTTTTTATTATTTTTCCTTGGACAGATCGCAACTCAAGGGGCGCTTCGCAACCTGCTGTCAAGCATTATGGGCTGCATAGCCATGTTCTACGGCTGGAAGCTTGGGATGGATTGGTTAATAGGCTTAGGCATCTATGTCGCGATTGCACCGTGGCTTAAGCATCGCGGATTGACGCATACCATATGGGCGATGCTGTTATGGGGCTTTATTGCATCGGGATTAGAGAATGCTTTGCAGATTGAGGGTGTGATGGCCGTTGCGATTGTCGGCTACTTTTCCCATTTGCTTGCTGACACATTTACCCCTAGAGGTGTTAAATGGCTCTATCCTCTTATGCAGACTACTTTTCGGATTCGTCTATAAGATGATTAGGTAGTACAAGCACGTGATGCTCTGGACACAGGGCAAAGACATTTATCTGTTTTGAGCAAAAAAAGAGCAGGACATCCTAGACCAACCAGGAGCCTGCTCTTACTTCTATTAAATAAAGAATTTAAGTAAATAATATACCCTGCACAGATTCGTTAACCCTTATCACCCGCAAGCTCAGCCTTCTTATCATGATCCTGTGGCACACCGAGCACATCCAATAGGAAGACAAAGATCGGGATACCGATGATGAGTCCCCATACCCCGAACAGATGCTCCGAGAACAAGAGCACTAAGAAGGTATAGAACACTGGGAGATGCGTCTTCGACGACATCAGCTTCGGGTTCAGCACATAAGCCTCGATTGCATGAATGATACAGATCATGACAACCACGTAAATAATGTACTCGACGCCACCGATACTAAATGCAATTGTACATAGCGGAATTAAGGAAATGATTACGCCCGCTACTGGGATGAGTCCGAGGACGAAGATGATCAATGCTAGTCCGATCAACTGCGGGAACCCTAAGATCCACAACCCTAACGTGGTTAAGATGCAGTTAATCGTCGCAATTAACAGCTGTGTTTCCAATACTTTTCCAAAGGTGTGAACGAATTTTTGACCGAAATACGTAATCTCCTCAACCAGCCATGAGATCTTGCTATGCTTGAATTGAGCCGAAAACTGCGTTACTTTCGTTTTTTCAAGCAGGAAGAACAAGCTGAGTATTAAAGAAACCAGCAAATTGATGCCAAAATGACTCACTTTAAATACAAAATCGACGCTTGGCTTAATGTATCCCTGCACATCGATGGAATTCATGAACTCCACTACAAAAGCCGGAATCTGATATAGCTCTGGCTCCGTATATACGGCAACGATAAAATGATAGAGCTGCATGACTTGATCTCGGATGAGCGGGAACAGCTTGTAAGAGCCTAATGTAAGAACCGCAACGAGAAAAATGTACAGCACCGGCAGCACAATCTTTGGTGAGATATGAAGCACTCGGTTCAGCTGCTTCGATACAACATCATGCAATCTTCCCATTAAAAACGTAAAAATAAACGTAAGTAAGATGACATTCATCATGCTTCGAACACTGTAAAGCAGCAAGGCACATAAAGCGAGAATACAAAACCGCTTTAAGCTCTTACTCGTTAACAAACGCTTCCAATCCATTCACATTCCTCATATTCTTTTAGATTATTTGCTTTTTCTATCATAACGTCTTGAGAACCGGATGACAAATTACAATATCGTTTCAACTTTTATGAAAATATGAGACAATGATTGTCCGTTTCTACGCGCTTCGTTATAATAATTTCATAACTTTTCAGCGAGGAGACTCAACATGAAAGCGAAAGATATTGAAGAACAAATCATTAACCATTATCGTCAAGAAGAAAATATGATGATTCTTGTATTTGCCCAGTGGTGCATGAATCATAATCTTGATCCTGCCGAGCTGTATCTGAAGGCTTACCCTGATCAATTAGATAACCCTTCGCTCGGCCAAGCTATTGAGCTTACCGTTCCGAAGGAAGAGGCAGGACCTATTGAACATGAAACGGTGCTAGGTGTATTGTCCTTGTTCGGCAACGACGATCTTGCCTTCATCGTTACGCAGGAGATCGATAAGATGAAGAATAACAAGAAATCCTAGCTTGTATCTCTTTTAATCTATGTTATGGTCTTTGTCGTAATTGCATGAGTAAAAAGTCGCTCAGGCCCGCTCCTGGACGACTTTTATTATTATTATGGCGTTCTAGCAAGCTGAAGCAGCGTCTTATGAATCCAAATCGCGGCTTGTGCACCGTCTCCCATCGCAATGGTGAGCTGCTCAGAGTGAACATTAACATCTCCTGCTGCCCATACACGGTTCAAACTGGTCATTTTTGTACGAGGATCGACCTCAATATGCTTGTTGTCCGCAAGCTTTATACCAAGCTGTTCTGCAAGAGTTGTGCGAACCTCATTGCCGCCAAAGGCAATAAATCCCCGATCTCCCCGAATTTCACGTCCATCTGCCAGCTTAACACCACTAAATATGCCTTCCGATTCGCATAAAATTTCTGATATTGGAGCATCCACCCTTTCGATGCGATGAGCAGCTAACTGTTTAAGACGCTTAGAGTCAATATTCTGCTGCTCATGATTAATATAGATCATATCGCTTGTCCAATACGTTAACGTTAATACCATTTGCGCACCCGTATTCCCTGATCCTAAGACGATTGTGCGTCGACCGGACACTTCAAATCCATCACAATCAGGACAGACATAAATGGTGAGTCCTAGACATGGCAATAACTGAGGAAAAGGGGGCAGTCGATCCATAATGCCTGTTGCTAGCAGCAAGGTTGCAGCTTGAAATAATCCATGGTTCTCTGTATGTACAAGGAACATTCCATCCTGCTCCTCTGCCTTGATCACAAGATCCTTTACAAATTCAATACCTAGAGCCTGTGCCTGTCTTCGACCTAAATGACGGAGTTCTTGCCCCGATACTCCATCTGGCCATCCTAGGACGTTGTGGTATGCCCGACAAAGGCTTGACCTTCCATGCTCGTTATCTAGAACGA
>NZ_JADMOL010000008.1:176232-186954 GCF_015558675.1 Paenibacillus sp. 1001270B_150601_E10
GAGCACTCGATGCTTATAACGTCCTAATTGGATAGCAGCCTGCAAACCTGCGATGCCTCCGCCAACAATCACACATTCATACATTGCGACATCGTTTCCTCTCATTGCCGTTTGGTTAGATTTCCCTGCGCAAGGCGAACTAGCTCCTTGACCATGCTTCCCCCAATGCGTCCGCCTACACGTCCTGCTGACTCAGCAGGAAGCTGTCCATTATAGCCGCGAGTAAGTGGTACACCCAGCTCCTTTGCAACCTCATACTTTACGTCTTCAGGTCGGTTAGGGTTCACGGCAAAGCCTTCACTCCGCATAACTTCTGCTTGAAAGTTCATCATAATCTGCTGCTCTTGCGTTCTATTGCGTGAGTTTCGATTTCTTCTGCTCAAGTTGATTCTCCCCTTTCTGGGTCTAAGGCCTATCTAATATGACTATACCTTGCCCTTAGACCATAAATTTATCCCTTATTCAGTCTTAAAGGACAGCCAAAAAGAGGACCTCACTCAAGGGATGGTCCTCCTCTTTTCAATACCGTTATCCTTGAAATAGGATATGATTCGCTCCTTTATCCAGAAGAATAGATGTAGCCTCCAGCGTACAGCAGATGTATAACCTGGGCCGTACACTCATCTATCGATTGGATCGATGTGTCCAGCACCAATTCAGGATGCAAAGGGACTTCGTAGGGAGAGCCAATTCCTGTTGTTCGAAGTAAATAAAGTAGTAGACTGGAGTTGTTGATCTGACACGGTTTTTTGGTTACAAAATCGTCAGGTATTGAGAAACAAGTTTTAGACTGAACCAGCAGGAGAAGGTATCCTACTGCAAACAGATACTATTCATATAAAATAAAGTAGTAGACTGAGTAATGTCCTTCAGTTGGCCACCAGCGAACACATTCTTGTCGCCGGCATGCCGATCGCGGCCCGCCCCGGTGCATCCATAAGAACCAGGAGCTCGAGTTGCACGCTCACTGTTCAGCCGTTTGCTAATCGCCATGCCAGTCTACAACTTTATTTTTCGAGTCTAATACTTTATTTTCTTCTGACACTCCGACGACGCATACCCTGTAAGCCTGTCCACATATAACGGACGATGGATTTAAATCTCTTCATTGCAAAAGAACAAGGAAAAATCTAATGTAATCTCATGTGAAAATAAGCTCACTCCGCCTATACGGGCATTGTTGGCTTCTCTGCTTAATCTTACTTGTAAATTGAAGTATCTAGCGGAATAATGAACCCACCGTCAACAGCTTGTGTCACATTTATTGCGATGTTCTTTACTCCAGAAATATCTACCTCAATCATCTGGAGATCACTATTAGGCGAAATCTTCTCTACTTTTTTAAGGAGCACATTCTTGTCATTATCCCTAATTTCAATAGACTCCACTTCCTTGCCGACTGCAGCGAATTGCAGAACAAGCTTCTGATATTTGCCGTTAGGGCTGAGCGCGGTATATTTAATATTAGAATTAGGTGCGCTGTACAGAACCTCCTTATAATTCTTGCCGCCGTATTTGGTCAGTGCAGGGTCCTTGGTATGCAGACTGGTGTCAAAATCCTCCTGCTTCACGGGAATGCCTGCCTGCTGTTCGCCAATAATCACCTCTTTGGCTGTCCCGTCATAATTCACCGGAACATCCAGCAGCTCAGAAACAGATCGTACCGGAAGATACGTAGTTCCTTTATAAGTAATAGGAAGCACCGCTTTGCCATTGCCATCTTTGAGAGGGGTAATCTCCCCGTTCACTCTGATTTTTAAATCTCCGTTTAAAAACGCTTTAATTTCTTGGAGATGCGAGCTCGCGAATGCACCTGTGCCCATGCCCACCAAAAGTATCATGGTACCGCATAAAGTCGTAACAACCTTCTTCTTCATTTCTGTTTTCCTCCTCTTGGGATGTCTTCAACTGCGTTTTTAGAGTTGAAGATTTTACCATATTATATCACAAAGACCAATGCTTCACTTCCATTTCTCCCTTCTTCCAAGCTACTTTAAACCCAACCCTTATCCCGCATCACGATATGATCGATATTGTTGAGCAATGCAATCAGCCTGAAAGCCGGATACGGTTTATCGCAGGTCATCTCCCCTACGGCATACATCTCTATCTGAACCGTCCCTGCGAATATATCACTTTTGTACGTCATCCTATTGATCAATTGCTATCCATGTATTCCTTTATAAGAAATGATGCAGAAATGCCACTATATCATGACATAAAGCACTTAAGCTTTCAGCAATTTCTCGAGGATCCTGACTGGGAGGGCTTAAACAACAATCCTCAAGCCAGAATGCTAAATTTAACCCAAACCTTTGGAGATGATGCTGTAGATCCTTCGATAGGTTGGGCACCAGGAAGTACCTTTCGCAACCCCTATCTCGTAAAGCAGTTTCTAAGAGGGCAATTCCGATTTATCGGGGTGACAGAACATATGCCAGAATCATTTAAAATGCTTGGACGCCTCTTCCATTGGCCGATTCCCACTACGATTCCGCATGAAAATAAAATTCCTCGCAGAATCCAGCGGGAACAGCTATCATCGGATGTTATTGCTTTAATTCGCTACCGGTGCTCTTTAGATATGAAGCTATATGAGTATGCCTTGCAGATGTTTCAAGAACGAATGGGATCTCGTTAGCCATTTATGATCTACCTTTGTTATAATAGGGCTGATACCCATTATTCAGCAAAGGATGAGCACAGCAGCATGGCATTTGGCGTAACCAGACAAGAACTAGCGGCATGGAAGGCAGCCGTTCAACGCGGGGAGATCGCCTTTTTAACTCATTATTGGCTTGATCATCGATTCCCTGGTATAACTACAGTCACGAAGGTCGGCTGCAGCGACGTAAAGCGGCTTGCACTATGGTGCACGGAACATCAACTGCCCGCTGAGTACATTCACCACCGCCCGCCTTACCCACACTTTGATCTAATTGGTCCAAGACAACGAGAAATATTGATGGAGGAAGGCTTGATGGATCAGGTAATGCGTTTTCGTCTATAGTCATAAGCAGAATGTATAGAAGTATATCCCCAAACACATAAGAAACCCGGTACAGTCCTTCTTAAAAGAAGTCTGTCCGGGTTTTCGCTGTATTTGGCTATGGCTTGTGAATCATTGATTCCACATAGTCCATGCACTGTCCATATGCACCGCTATGGTCTTTAATAATATTGGCTACCGCTTGATAAGTATTCTGATTGTTCCAGTCCCGTTGGAATTCAAGCAGCACCTGCTGCCAGGTTACAGGCTTGACCCCAGCTTGAACCATTCGCAAGATGGCCATATCATGCGCTTCTTTAGTAGCTCCGCCTGAAGCATCTGTTACCACATACACGTCGTATCCATCTACCCTTGCACAAAGCGCAGGAAACAGCACACACGCCTCTGTCCAAAGACCTGCAATAATAAGCTTGCTTCTGCCTGCAGCTTGAACGGCTTGCTTGATATTCACGTCCTCCCATGCATTGATCGAGGTTCGGTCTATTGGTGTCACATGGGGGTATACCGCTTGAAGTTTCGGAAATAGCAAGCCGCTGAACGTTGTCGCCTTTATCGTGGACAAAATGCAGGGAACCTGAAATACGTCTGCCGTCTTCGCCAACCCTACAACATTATTCATAATGGCAGTTCTTGATGAATTCTCCACACCGAATAACATCATCGGCTCTTCATCAATGATCAGCATAACGGATTGTGATGGATCAAGCAGGCAGCTTTGATAATCGCGCATCTCTACACTCCTTTACAAGGTAAGCAGCCTTAGTATAACCTTGCAGGAAGTGTTTCTTTCATTATTTAGCGATAAGATAAGTCCCAATCAAAATGACGACAACGCCTGCAAGCTTCGTTGCGTTGATGCTCTCACCGAATAAAAAGAAAGCAGGAAGCAGTGCTAACACGTATGCGAGGCTTTGCAAGGGGTAGGCTACGCTAAGCGGGAGCCTCGAAAGCACGGCGAACCACAATATTGTCGCAATCCCATATAATAGGAACCCCGCCCATATCGCAGGGGACTGCAGCAATTTCACCCACTGAAGTCCGCCGCTGCGCTGCAGTCCGATTTTAAAGAGAACCTGCCCACATACCAGTAAGATTATGTTGCTGAATAATAAGGTATAGCTAATCATTTTGCTCATGTTTTTGCTCCTTGCCTTTCATTAAAGTAATCTCCTGTGTAAGTCGCAGCACCTGATTCGACAGCTTCGTAATAACAAGCGTCAGGTGAAGAATAAAGGCAAAGCAGAAGAGCAACCCGAACAGGAAAAGAATAGCAGGGGCATATTTGACATTGAGCCATTCTGCGATTTGTTCAACAAGTGTCACATTCCATGAAATAATAAACAAAAGCACACCAAAAGCAATCCACAATAGGGAGTATTGCTCTCTTAGACGTTGTCTTCTGACTAGCTCAAATATAATCAATAAAAAAGCAATGGAAATGATCGTTGAGAGGCTGTATATCGTCATGCGGTAGGTTTCACCTCACGAAAGCGCATTGCACACATCATGACAGCAAGCGTCACTTTAATCATATAGTAGGCAGAACGAACAGGAGTAATAGATGATTTTCCTGACTGCCGTTCTCTCATCTCGGTGCTAACCTCAGAGATGCGACATCCCTTCCGCTTTAAGTATACGATGGACTCGACCTCGGGATAATCCATCGGATAGTATTGAGCATACAAATCAATGACCTTCCGATTGGCAGCACGGAACCCGCTCGTCGTATCGGTGTATCGCTCTCTTGTAATCGCACTTACGAGCTTCGAGAAAAAGATCATGCCCACACGTCTCATCTTGGATGAGCGATATGCAGAAGGTTCCACATAGCGAGAGCCGATCACGAGGTCGGCATCCTGAATCGCCTCCAACAGCTTTGAAAGCTCTTCTGCTGGGTGCTGTCCGTCCGCATCCATCTGAACGGCAACATCATAATTATTCTGCTTGGCGTACAAATAGCCAGTTTGCATGCCCCCGCCTATTCCAACATTAAAAGGAAGTGTCAATACTTCCGCTTGGGCTTGTCTTGCAGCATGCTCTGTTTTATCAGTCGAACCGTCATTTACCACTAAGATATCTACCGTCGGTACATGTTTACGAATATCGGCGATGACTTGGGCTATGCTTTTTTCTTCGTTGTAGGCTGGTATAATTACTAGCACTCTCATCATCTAAAATCTCCCTTTTTTACTTTAATACATCCTTAGCGCTCAATAAGTGAACGCTTCTTCTTTAGATTAAGCAATTGATCGATCAGATAAGCTGCAAACATAATGAATAATACCATGTTCGGATAGCCATATCTTGAAAAGGCAACAAATGGTACATATATGACGGTAAAATAACACAGGGTCAGCAGTACAGGCAGCATTTTAGCAAATGATTGGCGAATCATGGCCCATACAAGACCAAGCAAGGATACCCATACTAATACGTATTGGATGCCAAACATCAATGATTTGCCGAATGGCCAGATGGGACGCCAGTAGTATGGAATCATATACAGATTGTAGAATTTCCCTATCGTATACCAATGCAGATACTTTAGCGGTTCATAAGTAAAGCCATACTTTAATATATCTAATCCCTTCGCTACAGCATTGCTGTCAGACCCTTCAAAGACGGTCTTAGGATCATATTGCGGGTAGAGCTTGAAGAAGTCCGCCGATGGCAAATTCCAATCAATCCGTGTGCCTAACAAAAATGGACTGCCTCCAGAAGTCGTAAAAATAATAAATTGATGGAACGTCAACCAGTTGCGTATCCACCAAGGCACTAAGCAAACAATATAAGCTGCTCCAATGTACATCATCGATCTTACCATCTCACGGAACGAATAACGTTCCTTCCACCAAAGCACCAAGAAGATCGCTGGATACAACGAAGCATGCGGCTTAAAGTAAGCAGCAAAGGCCACCATAACGCCTATAAATACATACCATCCCGCTCCGCGATGCTGAACCGCCTTTATGGAGATCGCAATAAGAACAAGGATGGCTAACCGGAAGGTCGACTCTGTGAGAATGACGCCTGACGAAAAGTAATCCGGCCAGTACAAGGCGCTGATAATGCAAGCAATGATTGCTGCACGGGAGTTAAACATATATCTTGCGATAATATAAATAAAATAAATGCTTGCGGCCTGCTGCAAACATTGGAACAGGCGGAAAGCAACGATTGCTGCATCTCCTTGCCCAAAGACCTTCATAAACCCTGCAAGCATAATCGGGAATAACGGCATGATAAAGGTGGACGGCTCCTCGCCGCTGTTGTAGGCCAATACCCCTTCGTTAATTAACAGCTTTGCACTTTGTATATATTTCACATCATCATTATTAGGCTTGTACAAATCTCCTAGTAAAAAATAATGCCCTTTGATCAGTACAATCGCTGAAGATAAGAGAAGCACGAAGATCATGATGGAATATAGCCACCGCTTCTCTCTCACCCCTTCAATTCGAAAAGAAAACAACAAAGACGCCTCCTATATTAACATTTTCATCTTATGGGATTATATTACACAATCCTGAGAAAGAGCAAACGACATTATACCTATTTTGACTAATTGACAAATTGGGTCTCCTTCACTTTCTCTTTTCTAATTGGCTAGAAGAGGCAGCAAAAGAAGCTTCCATCTACACGCAGCCCGCAGTGATGAAAGCTCCTTTATGTCAAGCAAATAGGATGATGCCAAGCACAAATCTCAATTTATAAGTTGAGCAACATCTAAATAT
The DNA here is from genome assembly GCF_015558675.1 of Paenibacillus sp. 1001270B_150601_E10. Lineage (GTDB taxonomy): Bacteria > Bacillota > Bacilli > Paenibacillales > Paenibacillaceae > Paenibacillus_B. The sequence goes on from NZ_JADMOL010000008.1 coordinate 182,977, forward strand.
GCTTTTCTACAGCGTCTTCTGGAAGCGGGCCGTCCATGCCCAAGTAGTAATGTCGAATTGGGTTCATATTCTCGTCCAATTCATATACGAGCGGCACGCCAGTTGGAATGTTCAAGCTTACGATTCCGTCTCCCTCAATATGATCCAAATGCTTGACGAGCGCTCGAATGGTATTTCCGTGCGCAGCAATAATGATGTGCTTGCCTACCTTAAGATCAGGGACAATACGCTCATTCCAGTATTCGAGAACACGATTCTCTGTATCGAGCAGGTTCTCCGTTCTAGGGTACTCCTCATCCTTTAAGTCCTTGTATTGTGGAAGCTTGGCTTCATAGCGAGGATCATCAAGTTCCAGTTCAGGAGGACGAACATCGACAGAACGGCGCCATGCATGCACCTGATCTTCCCCATACTTCTCAGCAGTTTCTGCTTTGTTCAAGCCTTGAAGCGCACCATAATGACGTTCATTTAGCTTCCATGTCTTATAGACTGGAATCCACATCAAGTCCATTTCGTACAGCATAACCCATAACGTTCTGATAGCACGTTTCAAGTATGAGGTATAGGCTTCATCGAAGACGTAACCATTCTTTTTAAGGATCAAGCCCGCTTGTCGAGCCTCTTGTAGGCCTTGCTCTGACAAATCAACATCGGTCCAGCCAGTGAAGCGATTCTCTAAATTCCACTCACTTTGTCCATGTCTTACCAGTATGATTTTGATCATGATGGCTGCCACTCCTCTTCCTGTCTGTTATTCATTCGGTGATTGCTTATTTAAACATATTCTCTAACGGCACATGCTCGGTACGATAATGAATTCCATTCGCTTCACACCAAGCATTCAGCCCGCTCCATAGCCGTTCACACGAGGCGTAGATCTTATCGATATCATGCAAAGTGCCATTAAGCACTTGAGCTGCAAGGTCGGAATAGCCTGCTGGTAGCGATGGCATATTCAGCGCTTCTTCTATCGCCCGTGCACGCGTCGTAAAGGATTGCCTATTCATAAGTCCAATCACAACGCTGATTTCCCATACAAGATCCACAGCACCTAATGGAATGAAGCTTCGGTTGCCTACTTCCATATTCCCTCTGATCTTGCCGAATGTTTCGTACAGATCATGAACCATGAATTGCTTCACCATGTTTTTGAATGGCTCCGTCTGCTGCATGGTCAGAATAGCCTGCTGCTTCACTCTTTCAAAATACTTTCTTGGATCATAAAGCGGCATAACCCGAATCAAACTTCCATTTGTGATCGGCCACATCTCATCCACCAATTTTGCATCTTGCAGTAATTCCTGCTCCGAACGAAGATTGATCTCCATCTTATAATGGTGCCATACAAATTCAAAATCTTTTGGCTCTACCGTATCATCCACGATGACATGCATCTCAATGTCGGAGTAAGGAAGATCAGTGCCTGCTCCAAGCGAACCGTATATCCCGATTGCAATGACAGCCGTATCATAACGATTAAGCATCAATTCTTTAACCGTATGCGCATGCTTAAGCTTTTCTTCACGAGTCGTTTGATTAGGATAGGATAAAGTCATTTGCAATCACCAACTTTTCTTAGTATCTGGCCTCTAAATCAATCAAATTAATCAATTTCTCTTGCTTCTGGAAGCGTTCGAGATTATCAGTCATGATAACCACACTACGATCGATATATTGAGGGGTGATCGCGGATACATGCGGCGTAATGACGCATCTGTCCATGCTCCAAAGCGGCGAATCCTCAGGCAAAGGCTCTACCTGAAAGACATCGAGATAAGCTCTCTTTATTTTATCTTCCTGCAGCAGCCGGATTAGATCCTTCTCTACCACAATATCCCCTCGCCCAAGGTTGATAAATACGCTATCTGGTTTTAAATGAGACAAGAGTGAATAGTCAAGCCATTGATTCGTCTCTTTCGTTAACGGAGCTACGACAATCACGAAATCACTCTGTTGAAAGGCCTGGCTCACTTGATTCTGGAGAATAATTTCATCAAATCCTACTCTAGCGCCTCCGTTGCGATTAACACCGACCGTCTTCATGCCAAGTGCTCGTGAGAGATTCGCAATCGCAGTACCAATGGCTCCTGTTCCCACAATCGCGACAGTCTTACCAAAACATTCTCCAAATATTAGTTTTTTATTCCATACTTTCGTTTTTTGCTGCTCATGCATGGCTGTAAATTGCTTGACTTCTTGGAGCATAAGGCCCATTGCAAACTCCGCCATTGGAATCGCATGAATGCCCCTAGCATTAGTCACGCTGATTTGACGAGATTTCAACGTATCGAATGGCAGCCCCTCTACGCCCGCGCTTAACACTTGAATCCAGCGAAGGGCTGGCAATTGTTTCAGCAAATCCTCTGTTATATCTCCACCGAATGTTACAATAGCCTCTGCGCGTTCAGCTACCCAAGCGTCGAGCTGTGAGAGATCCCGAATAAAGTTCCAGCTCAACTGCTTATATTTATCTGTCAGGTCGGCCTTTATATCATCTCTAAGATTTGCAGTTACGATAATGTCCATTCGGCAATCCCTTCCTTCAGCTAAAGATGAGTCCTTCTACCATGATAACGAATCCTAGAAATGAATGCCATTCCAACCTTTATTAAGAGTTATTTAGGACAAAGCTTTATAACGAATATCCACTAATCTTTATTAACCACATCACAAGTTCTTTAATAATGTTGAAATCGCATACAAACAAATAATAAACTGTGGTAAGCTAGAAATATTTCATTCTACCTATAAAAACATCATCGAAAGGAATGATACCTAGTGATAAAAGTAGGCATGTTGAGCTTCTGGCATGTTCACGCAGGAGATTACGCAAAGTTGGCAAATGAGCACCCTGATACGGAGATTGCTGCGATCTGGGATGAGGATCCCGTTCGTGGCCGTCGCGAAGCGGAAGCCAGACAGGTTCCTTTTTATGAAACGCTGGACGAACTGCTTCGCAGTGCTGATATTGAAGGCGTGATTGTGGATACTCCAACTGATGCCCACCGTGATGTGATGATCCAAGCCGCTAAGGCAGGCAAGCATATCTTTACGGAAAAAGTGTTGGCGCCAACCTTGAAGGAAGCCAATGAAATCGTAGAGGCTGTTAATCATGCGAATGTAGCGTTAACGGTATCCCTTCCCCGCATGTACGATGGATATACGCTTGCGATACAAAAAGTGCTGGAACAAGGCCTGCTCGGGGAACTGACGCAAGTTCGTGTACGCATGGCACACAATGGCGCGATTGCAAACTGGCTGCCAGAGCATTTCTATAAGCTAGAAGAGACACATGGCGGTGCCATGATCGATCTTGGCTGTCACCCGATGTATCTTACTCGTCTGTTCTTAGGTGCGCCAGAGGCAGTAAGTGCGCAGTACGGCTATGTAACGGGCCGTGAGGTTGAGGATAATGCCATCACATTGCTGCGCTATGCAAATGGGGCGATTGGAGTTGTTGAAACGGGTTTTGTTACCCCTAACTCTCCTTTTACCATTGAAATTCATGGAACGGCAGGCAGCTTGATGTATGGCTTCCAGGATGCCAACAAGCTGCATGTCAGCAGTACGAAGCTTGAAGGAAATGGTGCACTTGAGATTGAGATCGACGAGTCTGCTCCTAATGCTTTTACACAATGGGTAAATAGCATTCAGACTGGAGAGAAGACAGAAGAAAACATCACGATGGCGATTGAACTTACGAAACTGATGGAGGCTTCCAACCGATCGGCTGCCGAGCAGCGTGCCGTGAAGCTAAGCGAGCTGCAAGCCTAATGTCTCTTTGACTGCAGTATGTTGAAGAATGGTTGTGTTTCCAACCTTGTAAGCCGCTTGCATGAGATACGTATGCTGCCCCTCCTTTTATCGATTTTTTAAGAAATCAAAAGGTAACTCCTGTATCTTGGATAATGAAAAGCCCCTGAGACATCATGAAGTGCACCCCATAGAATAGACATTGGAAAAACCTCTGGTTATTCC
>NZ_JADMOL010000009.1:0-102894 GCF_015558675.1 Paenibacillus sp. 1001270B_150601_E10
GCGACTCAAAATCGTGAGGGAAACCGTGGAGGTTCGAGTCCTCTCACCGGCACCAGTTAGTAAATCGTAGCTCAAGAAGAGATCTTGAGTTTTTTTGTTTTTCTAGGAGTTTTTTTTGCTTTTTGATGTTTACGATGATAACCATAAGAATTATGGAAGTATACAGTACATAAGAGGCTGCATGCATTCATATTGGATTGATATTTAGAACGTTCTATACGTGTGTGACGTGAGCGTTTAGTATTCCTGTATGCACAAGGCATCATGATACGAAGCTTTTTAAGGCAGAAACGAATTAAAAGTTGGATATACATCTGCAAGACTTTGTTATCTTTCGCAGGAGCTGGAATTAGGAACTAGGATTTACGCTGCAAGTAGCGATAGTTGCAGTGATGTTGATGAATACCAAGAAGGAAAGGAATATACCAGTTTGGTTTTTGAGAAAGGGTTTAGATCGATACGACGTTAAAGGTAATGGAAGAGGATAGATGCAAAAGTAAAATTGATACATGATCATAAGTTGCAAACAGTTTATCATGACTTATTCCGTTGCTTCAATATAGAGGAGACGAGTTAAGGCGTAAAGAATATGTAAGTCTTAGGTTCACGCTAGATTGGTCATTATAGTCTTCATTGGTTATATAATGATTAGATTCCTGATAACTAAAAAGCCATGTTGGACGCGGCAGAGGGAATGTCCTCAGCTATTGCCCACATGGCTTTTTTGATGAAATGATGAATTCATCAGACTACCTTAATCGTGTTGATGTCATCATAACTTTTCAATGATAATTATGATTCCTTGGTTGGCTCTCCGGCTGAACGAGCTGGTTCTTCAATGACTGGGAGAACGGCTGATGTTTTCGCCTTAGACGTTGAATCAGCTCCTTCTGTGAATCGCTTAATCATCTTCTCGACATCAAGCCCGGATACATCCTTTAGCATTTGAGGGGCTGTAGCCATTAACTGTGTGACATAGTTGCTTACGCGGGCTGCGCCTTCGCCATTGCCGGTATCGACAACTGTTAGCTTGTCGATGGACTTAATAGGCTCTGCAACCTTTCCAGCAAGCTCAGGAAGCATTTTAACGATAATATCGAGCACCGCAGCCTGACCATAGTTTTCAAACGCTTCAGCAAGTTTCTCTTTCGCCTCTGCTTCGGCAAGTCCTCGGAGGCGGATAACCTCGGCTTCAGCTGTACCGCGTGCGCGCTCGGCATCCGCAATCGCAAGACCTTCAAGACGCTTTTGCTCAGCTTGTGCCTTCGCTTCAGCCTCGATACGATACTGCAAGGCATCTGCCTCGAGCACTTTACGTGACTTCTCAGCTTCCGCCGCTTGGACGACGGAGTAGCGCTCAGCGTCGGCCTTTTTCTTCACTTCAGCGTCATACTGCTTCTCGCGGCGAAGAATCTCTTTCGCCTCGAGGTCGATCTCACGCTCTTTACGTACCAATTCGACCTGCATTTGCTCTTCGACAACGCTCTGTTTGGAACGAGCTTCCTGAATAAAGTATGCCTGGTCAGCTTCCGCCCGAGCCATATCCTGCTCGCGCTTAAAGACGGCTACCTTCAATTCCTTCGCCTTCGTTGCTTCTGCTACGTTCGTATCGCGAAGGAGTTCTGCCTTCATTCCTTCTTCTTCGGCTTTCGCTTTTTGAATACGGGAATCACGCACCGCCTCTGCTTCGGCAATATCAGCATCGCGCTTAACAGCGGCTATACGAGGCTTACCGAGTGCATCCAAGTAGCCGTGCTTATCACGCACGTCTTTGATCGTGAAAGATACGATTTGCAGACCCATCTTTTTAAGGTCTTTGGCTGCAATGGATTGAACCTCTTGGGCGAAGCGATCACGGTTGCGGTAGACTTCTTCGACTGTCATGGAACCTAGGATTGCCCGAAGATGGCCCTCAAGCACTTCTTGGGCTTCTGCCTTCAAGGCTTCTGTAGGCTTGCCTAGGAATTGTTCCGCAGCTGTAGCGATATCTTCAACAGAACCGCCAATCTTGATGATCGCAACAGCATCTGTCATAACAGGTACGCCTTGCTCGGTGTATACCTCTGGAGTCGTAACATCAAGCTTATGTGAGAGTAGGGATAAGAATTGAGATTGTTGGAAGATCGGAAGGATAAAGGCGCCTCCGCCACGGACAATCTTCATCTTGCGACCGGATTCGTCGGTGAGGACGTTGCGGCTGCCTAAGTATGTTCCTGTTACGATCATGGCTTCATCAGGGCTAACGGTCTTATAGCGTGCCCAGAATGCCAAGCCAAGCACTACGATGACACCTACCACAATAAGTGGTATAAGCAATACATCATCAATCATTCGATCCGCTCCTTTTAAGGGAAATTATTATATAAGTACAAAGACTACACTAGCGAGTTCCCCGTATCTAATGGAGAAACATATACCGTGTGGTCCTTTACTTCCACGACAACGACTCGGCTATCTTGAGGAATGGCTTCGCCTTCAAATGAGGCTGCGATGTGGTTGGTGTTGGTGAGCCCGATGCGAATCATAACTTCACCATAGCCTTTGGATGGGATGGAGATGCTAACATCTCCTATGGAGCCAACGAGATCCTGGATGGAATAGCTAAGCGAGTTCTCGCTATTCTCCATCGGCCGAACATAAAGGAAATACACACCGATCGAGACGGCAATGGCTCCTGCAACCGCAAGCACAATAATCCAAGCGGTGCTCAGGAAGGTATAGCGGCTGAGCAAAAGGCCTGCAGCGCCAAAGACGGTCAAGCCGCTTACGAGTACCGTCGGCTGGAAGAAATCAAGTCCTGAATCTCCAATCAACGCATCAAAAAAATGGTCCAGCACTTCACTAAACAACAACGTTACAAGCGCATACAGCACCCCGAAAATAATTAGTCCCCAATATAGAGTTTCCATGGCCTCACTCCATTGTATGAAAAGTGTAAAAGCGGAATATTTAACTGTATATGATTACATACGATTTTGTCACGAAAACGTTTCATTTAACAGTGAAGAAGTTCATGGATGCAACACTCAACATGCGATGCTTCTTCGTCATTCGAACGGTTCATGCTAGATATAAACATTCTAATAAGAGATAGCCATCGTTTGTCTGGTCATATAGGCTAACACGATTATATGAGTAAAGATGATTTATAGCACCTGTGATCTTTTTGAACTGAACCATGAATGGGTACCTGTTGCGTATCCACTCAAATCCACTCTTTTCATAGACGTAACAAGGCATCAAATCAAGCCATGTAAAAATCGCTTCTATTATATAGCCTAATCCAGATAGGGTTGATAAGATGATGAAAAGGAAACAGCAAAGGCGCAAGTCCTACATAGGCTCAACCTTAGGGTGGTTGGGTACCCCGACTTCGGTCTAGGTTCAAAAACCGCCCGAAGCCTGTTTTGGCAAAACCTAAAACCACCTAAAATAAAGACATAAGCAAACGGGATAAACGAAAGGCGGTGACGAACAGCATGCAAAGAAACAACGTATTGGCAATAGTATTAATCGCATTTGGTGGATTGATCTTGCTTGGTAAGTTTGCTCCATTCCTGGGAGGATTGTTCGGATACCTCATTCCGATCGCATTGGTTGCTCTAGGCTACTACGGCATCAAGGCAGGGAATTCCTTCTTCGGTTGGGTATTCCTAATCATCGGTGCGATTGGCTTGATCGGCAAGTTCTCCTGGCTCATCGGCATTATCTTCGCCGTAGCTCTTATCTTCTGGGGAGTGTCGATGCTGAAAGGACCTCAAAGAAGAAGTCCATTTTAAACGAAATAATGAGAAGATCGTAGTGAAGGAGGATATGGTGAATGAGCGGCATTTTTCGACGGGTACGAGACATTACACTAGCAACATTGAACGAAAGTCTTGATCGCGCAGAAGATCCAATTCAACTTATTGATCAGTTTCTAATGCGTACTCAGCAAGAAATCAACGAATCTGAAAGATTGTATAAGCAATATGTGATGCACGCCAATCAAATGAAGCAGCAAATGAATCAAGCGATTGAGATGCGTGATCGCAGAGAGCAGCAAGCGCTCATCGCGCTTAAGGCTGACGAGGAATACGCAGCGAAGCTTGCCTTGCAAGAGAAGCTGATCCATGAAGAGAAGGTTCAGCATTATACGGACCTGTACAATCGCACGAAGGAATCCATCCTCGAGCTTGAAGAGCAGCTCCATATGCTGAAGAGCGAATTTCAAACTGTATATGACAAACGTCAAATGTACATTGCTCGCATGCAGACGATTCGTTTGCAGCAGCGCATGAATGAGCGCACGAACCAATATGGAGGCAACCAGACGGACGGCGTGTTTAGACGTCTTGAAGATCGGGTGACCGACATGGAGTGGGAAACACAAAGCTTGAACAAAATTCGCCATATGAATCAAAGTATTCAAGGTTCATATGAGAAAGAAGCACAGCTGCAGCAAGAAATGCAGCGCCTGCGCGAGAAACTGAACACACCGAAGGAGTGACAAGGTAATGAATAAGAAATTGTATCGTTCCAGACGCGACCGCAAGCTCTTCGGCGTGTGTGGAGGAGTCGCAGAATGGCTCAACGTTGATGCAACGCTTGTTCGGGTGTTGACTGTCCTTACGGTGATCTTCACAGGCGTGCCGCTCTTCATCTACTTTGTATTGGCCTTGGTTGTGCCAAAAGAGCCTTTGCCTTACGGACCATATGGCCCATACGGCTTCAACAACGGCGCTAACCCATATGGTCAAGCCTATGATTATCAAGGCTACAATGGAGGAACAGGCTACACAGGCGGCAATGCTTACGGAACGAAAGGAAATAACCATTACGGACAGCGTAATACTTACGGACAACAGTACAATAATCAAACAGCTGGATACGGCTCAAACCGTAACAGCTCAGAGTTTGATTCGATGATGGAAGATATCGAGAAGAAAGCAATGAAGAACGAAATCGAACAATTGCGCGAACAACTCGCGAAGTACGAGAAAGGGGATAAGTAAAATGGGAGTATTTAAACGTATAAAGGATATGACGAAGGCATCTGTACACGATTTGTTGGATAAGGTTGAAGATCCAGTAGTAATGTTGAATCAATATCTTCGTGACATGGAACAAGAAATTCGCGAAGCAGAAGTAACGGTTGCGAAGCAAATGGCAAACGAGCGCCGCATGAAGCAGCGCTATGATGAGGCTGTACGTGTCGCTGCTGAGCGTGAAGCTCAAGCAGAGCGCGCTTTGGTAGCAGGACAAGAGGAACTGGCACGCAAGTTCTTGGAAGAGAAGCTCTATTACGATCAAAAGGTTGTAGAATTCCACGACCTGCATGCACAAGCAAAAGCACAAGCAGATGAGTTGATGCACCAAATGCACGCCATGAAAGACGAGTTCTACAAAATGCGCAATAAGCGCAATGAACTGTCCGCTCGTGCTCAAATGGCAAAAGCACGCAAGCAAATGGCGTCCATTAACACGCTTCATACAATTGAAAGCGGAAGTGCATCCTTAGGCTTCCATCGCATGGAAGAGAAGATTATGCAAATGGAGGCAGAAGCGGAAGTCATTCGTGTCCCTTACACGAATACAGCAGCATCCACTTTCCAGCCGCCAGTAGACCCAGAAAAACAACTTAAAGTGGAAGAGCAAATCGCAGCCTTGAAGCAAAAGCTTGGCAAGAAGGAATAATTGCTTGGGAAATAGCGATAGGTTATGATATGCTAAATAAGAATGCCTACGGCGATGCGTGTTGCATCGCCGTAGTTGCCTTTTCCACATGAGAAGAATAGGAGGTGCGACATGAATATGAACAACCGGCTGCTAGCCTATGTATTAATAGTGGTTGGGCTGCTAATTCTCATCGGAAAATTTATCAGCTTTGGCACTTTTGTCGCTCTCATTATGATTGTCTTCGGTGTGCAAAAGATTCAGAATTCGGAAACGAAGATTGGGTACATTTTGCTCGGAGTCGGAGGAACGATTCTTCTGCTTGAGCATTTAATGTTATTTATCGGGATTATTCTTTTATCTCTTGTCTTTTTCTACTTCCGGTCGAAATCGATACAGCCTCACGTACAGGCGATGAAGCGTCACAACTTGATGACAAGTTTGAAGTGGGACCGTGAACCTTATCACTTGTACAGCCAAAGCTTATGGCATATTGTAGGAGAGAGCGATATTGATTTGTCTCTTGCGATGCAAGAAGAGAATGAGACGACGCTCTTGTTCCAAGGGGTATTTGGAGATATCGATATTACAATTCCAGATGATGTAGGTGTCGAAATCGAGGCTACCGTACTATTTGGACAAATTGATGTGGTTCATGATCGAGATACGGGATTTTTCAATAAATGGACCTGGCGCTCGCCTCACTATAACACAACGGATCAGCGGGTGAAGATCTATTTGTCCTACATCATTGGGGATGTAGATATACGCTTGCATTAATCAGAGGACATTGACATTGAAAGGAGCAGCGAATCCGCTATGAATAACAAGAAGAGCGTGAATATGGTCATTCGTATGATGGGAGAAACGTTGCTTCTTTCTTTTATATTGCTGTTTATCGTGGTTTATATCATGCAATCTGCAGGGTATGTACAGCCCTTTAACACCTTTATAGATGGAGTCAAGGCGACCTTGTCAGCCGTGATTGTCGTCGGGGTCGTTTCCATCTTGTTCGGGTTCTATCAAGGGTATAAAATGAAGCATCGCATTGAGCTGCTGCGCGAATCGATGGTGCTCTTGGAAAAGGGCAATCTTTCAAGGCCGATGCCTGAGCTTGGGCATGATGAGCTTGGGCAGCTTGCCGAACAGTTGGGCCGAGTGAGCAAGCGCTGGGAGGAGCAGGTGACTTCCTTGCAGCGACTATCCACGAATAACGCTCAGCTTGCAGAGCAAGCGCGTATATCGGCTATTATGGAAGAGCGCCAACGATTGGCGCGGGAGCTGCATGATGCGGTCAGTCAGCAGTTGTTCGCGATCTCGATGACAGCGACGGCTGTAAAAAGAACGCTAGGACGCGATTATGAGCGAGCAGAGCGGCAGGTGGAGCTCATTGAAGAGATGGCATCCGTTGCCCAATCAGAGATGAGGGCGCTGCTGCTTCATTTGAGACCTGTGCATCTTGAGGGGAAAGGGCTTGTCCAAGGTCTTAGAGAGCTGATTCATGAACTGCAATCAAAGGTTCCGATTGATATTCACTGTGAGGTAGATGAGGATATTCACCTGCTTAAGGGTGTCGAGAATCATTTGTTCCGAATTGTGCAAGAGGCCATGTCTAATGCGCTTCGGCATTCCAAGGCGGAGCGAATGGAGATCAAGCTTCAGAATCGTGAGGATGCGGTTCGGCTGATGATTCGAGACAACGGCGTTGGATTCGATTGGGAGGATCAGAAGCAGGCGAGCTATGGTCTTAAAACGATGCAGGAACGGGTTCATGAGATCGGTGGATCGATTCAGTTTATTACTGCACCTGGTAAAGGAACGCGAATCGAGATTCGTATCCCTGTGCTGAAGGATGAGCCAATTTGGAAGGAGGAAGAGGTTGACGATGGATTCGATGGAAATGGAGATGGAGACACCGATTCAAGTGCTGCTCGTGGATGACCATGAGATGGTGCGGATCGGTCTTGCTGCGGTGTTAAGCACAGAAGACGGCATTGAAGTGGTAGGGGAAGCGAGCAACGGAGAAGAAGGCATACGACTGGCGCTGGAGTATAAGCCCGATGTCGTTCTCATGGACTTGGTCATGGACGGAATGGACGGCATAGAAACGACGCGTAAGCTGCTCCAGCTGCATCCGGACTGCAAAGTTATCGTGCTAACGAGCTATCTGGACGATGAGAAGATGTATCCCGTTATCGAGGCTGGAGCGTTCAGCTACCTGCTCAAGACATCAAGGGCAACAGAGATTGCAGAAGCGATCCGTGCAGCTGCAAGAGGACAATCGGTGCTTGAATCCCAGGTTGCCTCCAAGATGATGAATCGATTCCGTCAACCAAAGCCTGCTCAGGCCGCCCATGAACAGCTTACGGAGCGGGAAATGGACGTGCTAACTTTGCTTGCGAAAGGCAAGTCCAATCAGGATATCGCAGATGAGCTGTTTATCGGCATTAAGACGGTGAAGTTCCATGTGACGAATATTTTAGCGAAGCTTGGCGTAGAGGATCGGACGCAGGCCGCGATTTATGCTTATAAAAATGGTCTCGCAGAGTAAATAGCATCACGCTTGCTTGCATGTGTATGTATGAGATTCGTTCATGGTGAGCTTGTCTCATTCAAATGCTGCGGCTGAATGATAAGACATGATGCATAGACATACTTATACACCCCGTTGTCGATCGAATAGACATCGGGGTGTATTTTTTATGAAGAGATATAGATGTCGACATATGACAGATGTTCCTGCAGCTTATGATACCCGTGATGAACACAGCCTGGGGTTATGATTGCTCATTGCTGAAGCAGCCTTGAAAGAGTATGCAAAAGAAGTTTTTCTCCTTAAAGTTCGGGCAGGAACCTTTAGATAAAAAGGAGAAATAATAAGGTGATAAGTGCGAGATCAAGCTCCACTCTTGGACCAAAGAAAGGATATGGGGTATATGGATATGGTGGTGGATAGCCGCCATAAGGGCCATATTCTGAATTCGTTGTTGCAGCAGGAGCAGTGGATGCTTTGCTTTTATGCTTGGTTGATTTTTTCCCTTTCTTAGGAACTCTTTCCTCAACTTTGTCGGTATGTCCACCAGTAGCAGTACCAGCAGCATGAGATTGTTCATTTAGCACAAGCTTGCCTTGACTACAGCGGCTTAACTGGCCGATATAGCGTGTGCCGTCTTGCGTAATTACACAGACAGGTCTTCCGCAGAATTGCGAAATGATCTGCTCATTAAGAGGAATTTCCACCATAACCTATAGCCTCCTGTCAGTATCCTATAGCTACAGTGTATTCCATATAGTCATTCGTGTATGGTTAATCACCTAGAAGCCCAAAATGAAATCCGCCTATTTTACTCCATGAGATGGATGAATACCATCGAGAGAAATGATCGTTCTTATTGCGAATATACCTGCCAAGAAAAAAGGTCGCTCACGATTGAAAGACCTTACTAGAAGTTTAGCTCATAAAGACTAGACAAATAGGAGATGGAGGTTATGCGATGAATAAGAAGCATGTAGGAAAGCTTGCTGTACTATGTCTCATCCTGCTTGCGCTATGCGGAGCGGTGAAGGTTGGAATGGAGTCCTCTTTTACTTCGGCTTGGCTGACTGGCTTGAAGAAGCAGGAGGAGGTTATCCTATCGCCGGATATGGGTAATAAGGTAAATACGCTGTGGGTGCTGGCTGATCTTACTGGCGGAAGACATTTGCCAACAACGATCACGGTTCAAGGCTCCTATGGCTCCACGGCTTCTTTATGGGAGAAGGATCGTGAAGCGTGGCGCGAAGCGACGGGCATAACTTCAAGGCTTCTGCCGGTTATGGAAAACGGCAGGGAAGTATACCGGATGAATTATTCGGGCGCTGGCTGGACTGGCCGTGTACTGATGTTTATTGAACAGGATAGCAAAGCCTATTACACGGTTACGATTGAAGGCACGGCAGAAGGAGGCAGAGAGGGCGCCATTAAGGAAGCGGAGCGTCTGTATGGATTGCTGAAGAAGGAAGGATACGCAGTAGATTGGAATGCCGCTGTCAAGACCGAAACATCGATTCCGCTTAAAGAGGCTTGGAGCAAGGCGGAAGCTGCCATACAAGAGTTGGGAGAAAGTACACCACTGGACCGTTACGAGGACGATCGGACGATAAGCGTATCCTATAATGTAAGTTACCTAGGCGAAGGCGTTAAGATGAAGGACAGCCGTGTGAACTTGCAGGTGGCCGCCCACGAAAATGGTGAAACAGGGTTAACGAGGGTTACTTTTGGGACACCCTTAATAGCAGGAGAATACTAATGGCTTGATGTCAACAAAGATGGAATCGTGCCGTTTTATGTGATAAAATGGCATCACATTCGAAAGTTTAAATAGGGATGTCTATAACGAGTGTAAGGATGATGGAGAGAGATGACTGAGAATCAGATTCAAGAAACCATGTTATCGGAGGGTGCGGTCTTTTACATATTCGGCGCAACAGGCGATCTTGCCCGCCGTAAACTGTTCCCTGCGATTTATAGCTTGTACCGTGAAGGTAAACTTACGGAGAACTTCGCTGTTATAGGACTCGCTCGTCGTCCTCGCACAAATGATGAATTCCGTGCTGATATCCGTGCATCCATCGATGAATTCTGTCGCTATCAGGTTCAGGCGGATGAGGACTGGGGGCAATTTGCAAAGCATTTTGAATACAAGCCTCTAGATATTAACAATGTGGATGGCTTCCGAGAACTAAAGATTCAAACGGAAAGCATGGAGCGCGAGTTCAACATTCCAGGCAACCGCTTGTTCTATTTGGCGCTTGCGCCAGAGCTCTTCGGCAATGTATCCCGCAATCTTCGTGATGGCGGAATGCTGGAGACTGAGGGCTGGAGCCGTTTAGTCATTGAGAAGCCATTTGGTTATGATCTCAAGTCTGCCGAAAAGCTTAATGAAGAGCTTCGAGGTGTATTTAAAGAGGATCAGATTTATCGTATTGACCATTATTTGGGTAAAGAGATGGTTCAGAACATAGAAGTCATTCGATTTGCGAATGCATTCTTTGAGCCGCTTTGGAACAATAAACATATTGCCAACGTGCAAATCTCGATGTCAGAGACCGTAGGCGTGGAAGAGCGCGGTGGCTATTACGATCAGGCAGGCGCTCTGCGCGATATGGTACAGAACCATATGCTGCAGATGCTCACGATGATCGCAATGGAGCCGCCTAGCCGCTTGCATCCAGAAGACATCCGCGATGAGAAGGTGAAGGTGCTTCGTTCGCTTCGCCAATATTCCAGCGCAGAGGATGTAGCCAACCATGTGGTGCGCGGACAGTATGCTGCTGGCAGCCATAAGGGCAAGGCATTGCCAGGATACCGTGAAGAGGAGAAGGTGAATCCTGTCTCTGATACGGAAACCTACTTGGCTGCTCGTGTCTTAGTGGACAACTTCCGCTGGGCGGGCGTTCCGTTCTACATTCGTACAGGCAAGCGATTGCCGGTGAAGACGACAGAGGTTGTCGTGGAGTTCAAGAGCATGCCTTCTAATGTGTATTTGGGCAGCAAGCATAAGCTTGAGCCGAACTTGCTCGTTATTCGAGTGAATCCGATGGAAGGCATCTATGTACGCATTAATGGCAAGACGCCTGGCGCAGAGGGCGGCATTACACCGCTTGCTATGGACTTCTGCCAAAGCTGCATGATCGGTATTAATACGCCTGAAGCCTATGAGCGCCTGATCTTTGATGCCGCACGCGGAGATTCTACTTATTTCACGCGCTGGGACGAAGTGGCTGCCGCTTGGGCATTCGTGGATCGTATTGCGGAAGCTTGGAAGGACTCCAATGAAGATTTGCAGATGTATCCTGCAGGTTCATGGGGACCCGTTGCGGCCGACCGCTTGCTGGAGCAGGATGGCTATCACTGGTGGCCAGTTAATGGTCAAGAAGAGGACACGGTCGTTTGGAAATAAGCCACATCAGTTGCGGCTTTGTGCAATGAATGGTAAATGGCTGTGCTCTTATCAGGGGCACAGTCTTTTCCTTAGTTTTATAACACTTAGATGTTTTCTACGTACTGTACCATCTCAAAATTTGGTATGACGATGAAAATAGCGGGATTTTATTCATCATGAATTCCCAACAGCATGAATGAAGAATAGAAAGGTCGGATGAACATGAGTGCATTGCCACGTATCTCTCAAAATAGCGCTGTGTTGCTTGAGAAAGCTCGCAGCTTTGGTTTATCAGATGAACAGCTTCTTGATGTGATTGAGAAGAATGACGTTACTCCGCTCGAACAGTCTGGAACGGATTACTCTGAGTGGGTATCTTATGCAAGTGAGCACAATGAGAACCTGGAAGCGGCGGTTAAGGTAGGCTATCAGATGACATTTAATACGGTCTATGGTCTTAAAAATTGGCTTAAATTCCGCTTTGGCCTTGAAGCAGAGAAGGATTATACAGAAGGGGAAGGCCGCTTTGATGGATTGAAGCTGAACGAAAAAGATGCGAGCTTCATTCAATCAGCGCTTGCAAGCAACTGGGTTGTACTTGTAGAGTCTACAGGCGATATTCAAGTGGTCAATCTCGTAATGCGTGCTTATTATCAGCCAGAAGCCTAAGCGCATAAGCTTAACGCATGCACAGTAGAATGATTGGCATGAGAGAAAGGGGAAAAGCTTCTATGATGAAACTCTCGATTCACTTCGAGAATATTTCATATAGAGGCTTTTCTTGTGTTAAAATAGGTCTTATGTGATTTTGTGATGAGAGGGCAATGTGAATGAGCAAATTATCGGAACAATTACAAGAAGAAGTCGCGAAGCGCCGCACGTTTGCGATTATCTCTCACCCGGATGCCGGGAAAACGACGCTGACAGAAAAGCTGCTTCTCTTCGGAGGCGCGATTCGTCTTGCAGGAACGGTCAAAGCAAGAAAAGCAAATCGTCACGCAACGAGTGACTGGATGGAGATCGAGAAGCAGCGTGGTATCTCTGTCACCTCTTCCGTGATGCAATTCGATTATAATGGTCATCGGGTAAATATCCTGGATACACCGGGTCACCAAGACTTCAGTGAAGATACGTACCGTACGCTAACAGCGGCTGACAGCGCGGTCATGTTGATTGACGTAGCGAAGGGTGTCGAGGCACAGACGATCAAGCTGTTCCAAGTTTGTGCGAAGCGCGGCATTCCTATCTTTACATTTATCAACAAGCTCGACCGCGAAGGACGCAGTCCATTTGATCTGATGGAGGAACTGGAGCAGGTGCTCGGTATTCGCGCCGTTCCTATGAATTGGCCGATCGGTATGGGCCGCGACCTGTGCGGCATTTATGACCGCATGAAAAACCAAGTAGAGCTGTTCCAAGGTGATGATCATTCCACGATCAAGGTCGAAAAGGTTGAGGATTATCACGATCCGGTTATTCGCGAAATGGCAGGAGAGTTTCTTCACGACCAGCTGTGCGAGGAGCTTGAGCTCCTGGATGTTGCTGGAGATCAATTTGACTATGAGAAAGTTAGCCGTGGAGAGCTTACACCGCTGTTCTTCGGCAGTGCGATCAACAACTTTGGCCTGCAGACGTTCTTGGAGAACTTCCTGCAGCTTGCGCCTCAGCCTTCGTTACGTCAATCGACAGAAGGGCCAATCGAGCCTGAGAACGAGAAGTTCTCTGGCTATGTGTTCAAGATTCAAGCAAACATGAACCCAGCGCACCGTGACCGTATTGCTTTCCTTCGCATCTGCTCAGGCAAGTTTACGCGCGGCATGTCCGTAAAGCATGTACGAGTAGGCAAGGAAATCAAGCTTGCACAGCCGCAGCAGTTTCTGGCACAGGATCGGGATATTGTAGAAGAGGCCTTCCCAGGCGACATTATCGGTCTATTTGATCCGGGTATTTTCCGTATCGGAGACAGCCTTAGCCAAGGGATGGAAGTGACGTTCGATGAGCTTCCAACGTTCTCTCCTGAGATCTTTGCGCGTGTAACCGTGAAGAATGCTTTGAAGCACAAGCAGTATCAGAAGGGTGTCGACCAGCTTACGGAAGAAGGTACGATTCAAGTCTTTACAAGCACAGGCGTCTTCGATGAAACGATTCTGGGCGTTGTCGGCCAGCTTCAATTCGAGGTATTTGAATATCGGATGAAGGCGGAGTATGGCGTGGATGTGCAGCTGCAGCGTTTGACGTTCCAATTCGCACGCTGGGTAGTCGGCAAGGATATCGATCCTGCTAAGTTCCGAATTAACTCTCAGCTTGTAAAGGATAAGAATGATAACTTTGTAGCCCTGTTTGAAAATGAATATGCGATGCGTACCGCGATGGAGAAGATGCCGGAAGTACAATTCCTAGAAACGGCACCTTGACCGTATAGCATCTTATGATTGATCTAAATGCTATCGGATAGAAATGGAAAACCTGTTGTAGCTTAAGCTGCAGCAGGTTTTTTTATTTGCCAGAGTCTTTACATTTACGCTGCGTCAATGTGTACAATGCATGTAACAGGCTGAAAGAGTCGTTAATAGATGGTGTGTCAGTACCATTAACCGACTTAATGAATGACATATTAGAGCTTTGCTTCAACCATGTAATGGATTTTTTTCACTGAATCTATGGTGGCCAAGAAACTTATTAAATACCTGCTTTGTACGGGGCAGTTCTAAGGATGAGGTGATGAGATGAAAATACTTGAGGCAGCTCGCCAATTAGGAATGACGACACGCACGATTCGATATTATGAGGAGCGAGGTCTTATTAAGCTAGTTAAGGATGCGGATAATGGCTATCGGGAGATCTCAGTTGATGATCTGAAGGTGCTTCAGGTTATCGGGATGCTAAGAGAGCTGGGTCTTTCTATCGATGAGATTCAGCTTTGTTTGGATGACGTGCTGCAGTCGAACCTGAAGAGTATGATACCGCTCCTGCAGCGAAAACGTGAGGAGCTGGGCAAAGAAATGGTTCAAATTCGACTATTAATGAAGCAAATGGATCAGCTTACGGATCGTTTGTTAACGAACAAGGAGGAACAAGTCATGGAAGAAATGAGAAGCATAACGGAACGTTCGAAATCATTAAAGCATTTGAGAGAGGATTGGAAGGATCGCTGGAACTTCAATGCGCAGTCCAAAAGCTATGACCTTGCTGTTCGTCTTCATGAAGATCCGCTTGATGTTCATGCCGATTATGAGGCTATCTTGGAAAGGACGGCGGATATGGCGGGGATAATGGAAGGGGAGCGCGGACTCGATCTAGGTATTGGAACCGGAAACCTAGCTGCTCTGTGTGAAGCGCAAGGCGCATTTATGACAGGGATTGATCAGTCAGAGGGCATGCTTATGCAGTGCCGGGAGAAGCATCCATCATTTAGGCTGCTGTTGGGAAATATGATGGAGCTGCCTTTGGTGGATGAGAAGTTTGACTTCGTGGTGTCGACTTATGCCCTGCATCATCTAACGGATGAGCAAAAGCTTATCGCATTGGAGGAAATCGATCATGTTCTGCTTGATCATGGACGCATTGTGATTGCAGACCTTATGTTTGTTGATCAGGCGCATCGTTTGCATTGCATGAACGAGCTTAAAGAGGCAGGCTGCCAAGATAAGATCGAAGGCATCCTGGATGAATACTACGGAGATCGCTCGCAGCTAGCGGCATGGTGGAGAGAGCACGGTTACGAGGTGAAGGAGGAGCAATTAAATATGTTTATGCACCTCATATACGCAAAGAAAAATGGGCGTGTTCTAGCTTGATCCATAATTTCATAAGACGATAAGCTGGCGCATCACTAAGACGCGGGAATTTTCCTTGATGGAAATACCCGCGCCTTTACGGCTTCTCGCAAAGGAAAAAAGACGGGGATTTGAAATCGCTCGTCCCATTTTTCTTACCAGCATACATGAAGCCTCAAATTATACTCAAGAATACGAAAGAACAATCAAAAGCGTACGTTATGTGCTTTCTAATTGTTGCTGGATCGTATGAATAAATTGGTTTTGTGTCGCTTCATCGCTTTGCTTCCAGATCATTTCAAACAATACACCGAGACCAGGCAGTGCCATTTCATCACCGTCAACGGAATTGACGATCATATCCCGAATATCCTCATCGTTCTTGTTTGATACTTTCTGAGCGATGGCTTGGCGCAAATTCAGCAATACACTCATCTGTTGTGCCTCCTTCTGCATAGTATGGCTTCTTCACTATCGTAACCATCTCGAATCCAACACATGCATGGAAAAACCGAATAGCGAATTCTCAACGCATCGGAAGCAAATTGCAGCTTGGCATTGTGGGACATTGACCCTCATTATGTTATACTAAAGCATAATAATGACGGTAATGGAGAAGGTGAATCCTTTGGCAGTAAAGAAACAATATGCCGTGCTAGGCATGGGACGCTTCGGCTCAAGCGTCGCTCAAAGCTTAAGCAAGATGGGCTTTGAGGTTCTAGCCATTGATGAAAGTGAGCAGCGTATTCAAGAGGTAGCCAATATGGTTACTCATGCGGTATCCGCAGACACAACCGATGAAGAAGCGCTGAAGGCGCTCGGGATTCGCAACTTTGACGTTGTTGTCGTGTCCATTGGACAAGACATTCAAGCGAGTATATTAACGACGCTGATCTTAAAGGATCTTGGAGTTCCGATGATTGTCACCAAGGCTGTAAATGAGCTTCATGGCAAGGTATTAAGCAAGATCGGCGCAGACAAGGTCGTATTCCCGGAGCGGGATATGGGAACACGCGTTGCACATAATCTGATCGCTCCAAACATTTTGGATTACATTGAGCTGTCTGATAACCACAGTATCGTTGAGGTTCGCGCCTCTAGAGGCATGGTTGGCCAGAACTTGATTGAGCTGGACATTCGTGCGCGATTTGGCTGCAACATTATGGCGATTAAAAATAATGGACATATTAATATTTCTCCGCTAGCCGATTATCGATTGCAAGAGGACGATATTCTTGTTATTGTCGGTCAGAATGATAATCTAAACAAACTGGAGTTGGCATTTCAGGAATCATGAGCACAATTAGAAAGCAACAGATCACATCTCTTACGAATGCACGCGTAAAGCAGTGGGTACAGCTGAAGGAACGCAAATATCGCAACCGAGAAGGGCTGTTTATCGCGGAAGGCATTCATCTTGTGCAAGAGGCGCTTCGTTCTAAGGCAAGCGTTCACTGCATCGTATACGATATGGAAGCGGGTATCCCCTCTGAACTCCGAGAATGGGCATCGAGCAGCTTGGATACCGAGTGGATCGAAGTGCCCGAAGCTATCATCAAGAAATGTACCGATACAGAAACGCCACAGCCTATCTTTGCTGTCATTGGCAAGCCACGTTATGATTACCGATTGCTGCTTGAAGCGGTGAAGCCTTTGGTCATTGTCGTAGACGGTGTACAGGATCCAGGAAACCTCGGTACGATTATTCGAAGCGCAGATGCGGTTGGCGCGACGGGAGTTGTCATTGGCAAAGGAACGGTTGATCTGTATAACAGCAAGACCGTCCGTTCAACGATGGGCTCCTTATTCCATCTTCCAGTCGTGGAAGCGGATTTGTCTCAGCTGCTTCCAGTGGTCAAAAAGCAAGGGATCCGTGTCGCGAGCACAAGTCTTCAAGCGACACATACCTGTTATTCCTATGACTTTACAGAGCCGACATGGTTCGTTGTAGGGAATGAAGGCAAGGGTGTTTCCCCTGAAGTAAACGCACTGGTTGAGGATCACATCATTATTCCGATGAAGGGGCAAGCGGAATCATTGAATGTCGCGATGGCGACGACTGTGATGCTGTATGAAGCGATGAGGCAGAGGGAGTTTTCTTAGAAGAGGAAGAGCTTCGAAGATTTACTCAGGCAGCATAACCGTATCTATACGGCCGTGCTGCTTTTTGCTATTCGGTCAACAAATGGAGTGTATGAGGACTCAGTTGTTGAGTCCTTGGAGAAAAATAAAGCCCGCATTCTTAAGCTTGAAATAAGTCTTAAGAATCGGACTTTATGGATGCAACGGCTTCTGCTGCAGCAGATGTTTCACGCTTTTTCCGTAACCGGTCTATAAAGATAAGATCAATAAAGATGAGCAATACGCCAGCATTAATGGCATAATCCGCGAGATTGAGGATGCCGTTACGGGAGGTAAAGGATACAAAGTCAGTCACCTTATTAAAGAGTACCCGATCAATGGCATTGCCAAGACCTCCGCCAACAAGCAGACTGGCTCCCAGCTCTCCAATTCCTTTGCACAGCAGGCCTTGCTTGCGATAATAGTGCACAACGCCAATCACGATTAGGGCTGCAGGTACAAATAAACGGCCGTAGCCCTCCAATAAGCCGAAGGCAACCCCGCTGTTCTCATATCGGGTAAAGGATAGGACGTTGTCCCAGATGACAATAGAGTCGCCAACCTCCAAATGAGATCGGATCCAAATCTTTGCACCCTGATCCATGAATAATATCGCTAAGACATACAACCAGAACCGTTTCATGTGTTCAAGTCCTCTGCTGCTTTAGTGTCTTGTGGAAGCTGAATCCACTTCGTTGCCCAGGATGCGATATCATCGAATAAGGGAGACAAGGCTCGTCCCTTCTCGGTAAGCGAATATTCGATGCGGACAGGCGTTTCTGGATAAACATCACGGCGAATCAAGCCTTCATGCTCCAGCTCTTTCAGACGATCGGAAAGCACCTTTGAGCTAAGATTAGGAAGGGACTGCTCAATATGGGCAAACCGCTGCGGACCTGTCATCAGCTGATAGATGATGAGGGCGGCCCATCGCTTGCTTAATAGTTCAATCGCTTTCTCAAAACGCGGACATAGTGCAGGGATATCATTTTTCATGTCGCTCATCCTTTCGTTTGAGATCAATGATTTAAGTGGCTATAAGATGACCATTTAATCATTTAATATATAAAATATACTAGGTTACGAAACGTAAGTCAATGCTTGCAGGAAAATTGTGGATGACCCTTATACTATTTCATCTAGAAATAAAGCCTCCAACTCACAATGACTGTGAAGGGAGGCTTTACCATTCAAATAAATCTTCCTATTCCCGTATATCATGTATTAACCATTATCCAATTAAATCTGAACAAATAATAAATGTTAACCGCGTTCATCGAGAGGAATGAACGGACTTCGACGTATGAACAGGCTTTCTCTTACCCAAAAGGTTTGTTCCCAGAACCCCTGCAATGATCATGAGCGCTCCAATGACGTGATAGCTGTACAGCGGCTCACCGAGAAAGATGACTCCAGCAGAAATGGTAATGATCGTGCCAAGATTGCCAAAGACGCTCATCTTATATGCTTCAAGCTTAGACAAGGCATAGTTGGATAAAAAGGCGGTTACAAGCGATGATAATATGCCGAGATAACTAATCGACAGCAAGAATGCAGGCTGCTTCAAAGGAGCAAAGAATGCAGGCAGCGTACCGTTCATCAGGTGTGGAATGAGTGCCGCCACATTAAACACAACAAATCCGATTGCGAGCATCATGCAGGTCAAGTCGATTGGCTTATATTTCTTGGCAAGCGGGCGTGCAAGGACGTTATAGCCTGCCAATGATAGGACGGACAAAAGTAATAAGAACAATCCTGTCAGGTGATCGAACTGGATAGCTGCTCCCTGCATGATCAGAATGAATACGACGCCGCCGACCGACAACAGAATGGAGAGCTTTTGACCCGTGTTGGTCTTCTCTTTTAAAAAGATGGAAGCTAAAAACACAGTGAAAATCGGTACAAGCGCCATCAAAATACCGCCCTCTGATGAGGTTGCATGCAGAAGACCGAAGCTCTGAAAGCCAAAAAACAAGGCTGGGTACAGAAGGCCAAGCGGCATAATTCTTAGTAGGTGCCGCCATGAGATCTCAAGCTTGATGACTCGGAATAGAGCCAACACAAGCACAGCAATAATGGAGAAGGTGAAGCGATGGGCTAGGGTGTCAAGCGGACTTGCATCCGATAGCGCGAGCTTCAAAAACAGAAAGGAAAGCCCAACGATTAGCGCATTGAAGACAGCAGCGGTATAGGCTTTGCTGAGGTCTTTATTCATTTTATGATCAATCCTCCACATCCACATTAGAAAATAATGACTATGATCTTATTTACATTTTAACATAGCGGTTTAATAAATCATTCCGTTTTTCTTACTCATTTGGTAAGGCAAGCTTCTCGAATGGTACAACCCTCTCTCTGCATACATATTAAGGTACAGGCTAGCATGGATGAATGGGAGGGGTGTATATGCGATGGGGAAGCCGCTATTCGTTAAAAAGGCTGCTTCAAGACATAAATGGACCGAAACGAACGAGAAAATGGGGGCGTCCAGCGCTAAACTGGCCATCTGTGAACCGCTCCATTGTCCCCAAGCGGACAAGATGGCATTCTTCTTCGACTACATCGAATCGAGGCATGAAATCCGTACCTTACGGAAAAGCAAGCCAAGATAAAGCTGCAAAGCCAAACTCAATGGCAGGGTGGAAGTCTCCCCCCTCCAAACCGAAGCGAAGACGTCGAGCGTGGTTCATTGCGTTTATCATTTTCGTTCTCTTATCTGTCCAAATGTTCATCTATGTTGATCAAAATTTAAAAGGTCCCCTGATGCATCTTGCTAAGATCCGCGTTAAACAGGTCGCGACGCAGGCGATCAATCATGCCATTAGCAGTCAGGTGATGCAGGGGCGGGAGCTTGATAAGCTGATTGAATGGAAGACGGATAATCAAGGCAAGGTCACGAGCTTTATTCTAAATTATAACGAGCATATGCGGATTACGTCCGAAACAACAGCCATCGTTCAGCAGACGCTGCTGGATACGGAGCAGTTTGATGATCATATTCCATTAGGACAGGCGCTCGGAAGTGCCATAATCGCATCTTTCGGTCCACGTATACCTGTAAAGATGGAACCGCAAGGAGCGGTTAAGGTAGAGCTGAACACCAGACCGCGCGAAGTAGGCATTAATATGGTGCTCGTCGAAGTGTTTGTAAAGGTTGTGGAAGAAGTGGCGATAGTCATTCCTTTTGATATGGAGCCAGAGGTTATTGAAACCGAAATTCCGATCTCTTATCTACTTGTTGTCGGTGATGTACCGATGTATTACTATGACGGCAGCGGAAAGCCTGTCGGAGACAACCGTGATCAAGCGCCTTCACTCGCACTGCCACCGCTTCCTACAGACCAAACGGCTTCGCAAGGGGGGCAGGCAGGAGCAGGCTCCAGTGGTATTAGCAGCGGCGAAGGAAATGGGGTCTCCACTAATAACACGGGTTCATCAACCCATTCGCTTCCAACGGGCACAGATGGCTCTCTGAACCTAAAGGGAGAAACCATTACTGTCCCTCCATTAGAGCCGTCTGGTGCAGCAGAATAGCAAAAAGACGCTTCCATAAGCCATATGTACGGCACTTGGAGGCGTCTCTTCTTCTTTTGTTTATTGCTTTTTTTTCTGCTTAAGCTTGCGGTAGTCGCTATTTTCCCAACTCTTCAAGTTAGGATAAGGGTCAAAGGCGTACTCGATCAGCCCTTTGTCACGATAGATGCCGTAGTGAAGATGAGGCGGGAACTTGCCTTGAGTACCTGGTTTGCCATAACCGGAACTTCCGACCCATCCAATGACTTGTCCTGGGCTGACGATGTCTCCCTGTTTGACATTTTTGTCATAGCCAGACAGGTGAGCGTAATAATGATACAGATTATTAATGTCTCGAATCCCTATGCGCCACCCACCATAACGATTCCAGCCTTTTATCTCGACGACGCCATAACAGGTGCTCCGAACAGGGACCCCATGTGGAGCAAAGATATCGGTTCCTTCGTGAATGCGGAAGCCTCCATAATGTCGTCCCATTCCCCATGTACTTCGATACGCATAATTTGTTTTTAGAGGAAGCGGGAACGTATAATCGGACAACTGCAGTCGGTCAAAATGCTCATATAAACGAGCAAATTGCTGAATCCGCTGAACCGCACGGCTATTTTCGTAATATTTCCAAAGTCCTATGGCAAAATCATCATTGCGGAGCCCAGATGAACCAATGACAGATGCGATGCTAAACAGAAGATCCATGTCATTGTCACGGCTTGCAACTCCATCCCCGGAACCATCCTTGCCTACACCATGGAACCATTGAATGGATTTGGGATTAGAATCCTCATGATCCGGATTCATCATCCCTGCCCACTTGATGGGATCTACATAAATACTGATAACAGGAGCTGTTTGTTCACGAGACTTGCTATTTGCTTTGGTCAGCGTTCGCTCATATTGATCTATAGCAGCTAAACGGTACCATGGAATGCCGGTTAATGCACTAAAGCGTTCGTATAAGCTACGTCGCTGCTCAAAAGAATCAGATTGCTTCGAACTTGCTTGATTTCCTGAGCCAGAAGACTTTGAATCAGCTTGAGGCGATGCTTCTGCTACCGATTGCAGTCCGATGTTCCATGATAGCAAGCATACCGAGATGAGTATGGATATGCGCAGCACTACAGTACCTCCTTACCTTGTCCGACTGCTTTGTATAATTAGGATGTACGGATCTTCTGTTATTATCCAATCTTATATTGTGATAAGGGAATAAATTGATTGGAAATATAAAGTATGCTAAGCTTGGAAAGGTTCGTTATGATAACAACCAATTCAGACAATATCTAACAAAAGGCCGTTGTTTTTGGTGGCTGTTTGTTAAACTGTAGTATAGCAGTAGGTGGATGTCGGATGACTGTTATAGTGCAGTTACTCGTAGATTGATACAAGAAAAGTCTTCTCATTACAACATTTCAGTCATTCTGTACCCATTATGGGGTTTCATTGTTTAGGTGATTGTGACATAATATTCTCTGAACGAGTTCACAAGTGACATAGAAGAGAGGGTTGCTCCATGAAAAAACAAGGGCAGAAAAAGCCGGATTGGATTCGTATTAAGCTTACGACTGGAGAAAACTATACAGAGATCAAAGATATGATGCGTTCGAAGACGCTCCACACCGTATGTGAAGAGGCGCGTTGTCCGAACATTTATGAGTGCTGGGCAAACCGCACAGCTACATTCATGATTCTCGGTGACATTTGTACTCGTGCTTGCCGATTCTGCGCGGTAAATACAGGAATGCCAACAGAGCTTGATCTTCAAGAGCCAGAACGTGTTGCCGAAGCCGCTGAGCGTATGGGACTTCGTCACTGTGTCATCACGTCTGTTGCTCGTGATGATTTGAAGGATGGCGGTGCAGGCGTCTTTGCTGCAACGATTCAAGCCGTTCGCAAGCGGTTGCCTTTCTGTTCAGTAGAAGTATTGATCCCTGACTTTATGGGAAGTGAAGAAGCCCTTAAAATTGTTATGGACGCAAAGCCTGATATATTGAATCACAATGTAGAAACGGTTGAACGCCTATCCGACCGGGTCCGTGCAAAAGCGAAATATGATCGTACGTTGGAGCTTCTTCGCCGTGCGAAGGGGATGCAGCCTAAGATTCCTACCAAGTCAAGCATTATGCTTGGCGTAGGCGAGGAATGGGATGAGATTCTTAAGACGATGGATGATCTTCGTGCGAATGACGTGGACATTTTGACTATCGGACAGTATTTACAGCCTACACCGAAGCATCTCGTTGTAGAAAAATATTATACGCCTGAAGAATTTGCAGTTTTGAAAGAAGAAGGATTGAAGCGCGGCTTCAGCCATGTGGAATCGGGTCCACTCGTAAGAAGCTCTTACCATGCGCATGAGCAGGTGCAATCCGCTCAGAAAAATCTTATTCAGGCATAAACTTCATTCGATTCCTGTAATGATCCTTATTGCTTGAGCTTGCATCTTGATATACGATAAAACTATGAGAGGAGGGACGGCTTCGTATGATCTTTATTGGTGGAAAGACCTATGAGCTCGTGCAGGAGCATCGAACGGCTTGGAATCCTGAGGTCTTCCGGGATCGTTATAGTGAGGTATTGGATCGTTATGATTATATTGTCGGAGATTGGGGCTATAATCAGCTGCGATTAAAAGGTTTTTTTAAGGATAATCATCCAAAATCAACAAAGGACAGCTCTGTTTCCAGCATTATGGACTATATAAATGAGTATTGTAATTTTGGATGCGCCTATTTTATTTTGGAAAAGGTTCCAAATAAAGGCGGTCGACTGCCTCAGGATGGGGACATTGACCTTACGGGTGAAGTAAATTCTTCTCTCGATATAGCTGAATATAATGAAACAGCCGCCGCTGTGCAGGAAGGGATCTCCCTTCAGCCGAAGCGCGCACAGGCGAGGCATGAGCAGGAAGGCGCTGATGGGTCAACAGCAGCTAGAGCGGAGGAAACGGCCTCTCGCCAGGAACGCAAGGAGCGTGCTGATCAGCAGCCTAGACGCGATCGTCAAGATCGGAAGAAGTTCAATAAAGCATCGGACAAGCAGTCTCGACTCGAGCAGGATGCGAGCAAGGAACAGCAAGGAGAACGCAAGGATCGTTCCAATCGAGGGGAGCGCCAAGAGCGCAGCAAGCCAAACCGCAATCGCAATCGATACCACAAGTCTAAGGGGCCTAAGCCTCAAGAATCAGGCGAATCGCGTGCGGAACAAGCGAAGCAGGCTCCTAATAAGCGTGGTGCGGAGCGTTCGATGGAGAAGGTTCATTCCTAATGATCAATTAAAGGATGTCTGTCAGTTAAGCGGCAGATGTCCTTTTTTTATTGGTGAAAATGGAAAAAGTTGAATGCCGTATTCGTAGAGAATTGTGCTGAAAGGCGGATGAATGAGGGATTTGATTCGATGTGGGGATTGTTGGGTGTATAGGAATATATCTAATATTGAAGTAAGGAAGTGCTACTATTTACATAATATTTGAAATGATATGGCAAGCGGTCCATGTTACGATCAACCCGTAGTCAAATTACCGTCTTATGGCTCTGCAGAGCGGAATCAGTGATTATACGTACTCGCAGTGTTGAGCGTATATGGATTCTATAATGACGGAAAAAGGAGAGATGTTTGTTGAAGAAGCAATCATTGATGACTTTGGTTGTTGCGACCGCGTTGGTTGTATCGCCTTTCGTATCCAGCAGTGCACAAGCTGCAGATGATCAATCCCGATCACAGGCACCCGTTAATTGCATAGGTAATTATTCCTCGTTATTCTCGGATTCCTTTTGGAAGCAATGGTTTAACGTTGACCTTAAGATTTCCGATAACGGTGGACAAGACCAGCAGGTGACAACGCCTCAGGTGCCTGAGCAAGAGGTTGAAGTAACGAAGCCTCAAGTACCGGAGCAAGAAGTCGAAGTGACAACACCACAAACACCTCAACAAGAGGTAGAGACGACTCCAGCCGTGACGACAGAGCAAGCTGACTTTGCCAATCGTGTGGTTGAGCTTGTGAATCAAGAGCGTGCTAAAGGTGGACTGGCTCCCCTCCAAATGGATGAGCAGCTCTCTAAAGTTGCGATGATCAAGGCAAAGGATATGTATGATAATCAATACTTTGATCATCAGTCTCCAACCTTGGGTTCTCCATTTGATCTGATGCGTTCCCAAGGCGTGACATACAGCTACGCTGGAGAGAATATTGCAAAAGGTCAAACATCGCCAGAGCAAGTGATGCGTGATTGGATGAACAGTGAGGGTCATCGTCAAAACATTATGAACCCGAACTACAAGTCCATTGGCGTAGCTTTCTATAACAATGAATGGGTTCAGGAATTCACTGGCTAAAGTTAGGATGATGCTAGGCTTGACCTAGTCATCATATAGAATGATCAAAAAATCCCCTGCTGCTGCAGTTATGACTGCGAGCACAGGGGATTTGCTGTTGAATAGGCAATAGGCCATTATGATCTATTTTCTTTCTACGTCATAGCCAAGGAAGGCTTCGCGTACGCGATTCCAAAACGGGAATGGACGGTAGCGTACAAAGGACACCGTTTCATCGGCTACGCAGCAGCGTACGGCATGCAGATTCTCGATCGGAATGTTCACATGGTCGATCGTCAGCAGCAGCCGCTGCTTTTTACGAGAATAAATGTCAAAGTGATGATGCTTAGGAAGTACGATTGGTGAGCCTAAAGTACGGAAAACCCGGTTGTTGATGGAGGCAATCTCGGCAAGCTGAATGGCAGCTATTGTTGGATGAATCATAGCGCCTCCCAAACTCTTATTGTAGGCTGTGCTTCCTGATGGTGTGGAGATACAAATTCCGTCACCCCGGAACATTTCAAACAGCTCATCGTTAATGTCAATTTGAGCGACGATCGTCGTATCTATGCTCTTGATTGTAAATTCGTTAAGCGCAATATGTTTCTCTTCAACCCCATTTTCATAAGTAATGGTGAGTTCGATCAGGGGGTAGTTGACTCTGCGTGGATTGGCTATCTCATCATGCTGTTGGCTCATCTCATGAACAAGGTCCTCAATCTCATCTGCCTTCCAATCCGCGTAAAAACCTAAATGACCAGTATGAATGCCGACAAAGCCGATGGAATCAAGTTGGTTCTTGTATTGATGAAAGGCCTGCAGCATTGTGCCATCACCGCCGATCGAAACGACGATGTCTGGTGTTTCATGGTTTAAAACGAGCCCGCGTTCTGCTGCTAGCTGATGCAATTGGGTTGTAAGCTTGCGTGAGAGTTCATCTCCCCGATCTAACACTGCGTACTTCAAGATGGCTTCTCCTTTATGGATGGATTCATATCCATCTTAATCGTTCCTAGCATGGAAAACAATCACGATCTCTGATCATTATCGTCGAATCATGCGAATGATAAACGATAGAAGCAGCAGGATGATACAGATTCCTACCATCGTAAGCAGGCTTTGTGATGCGGATATTCCTATCATGCCCCAGCCTGATCCTGATGAAGCTTGCAGGGACACTGGGGTGATAAGGGTCGGCAATTGCGTGCTCTTTGGTGCAAGCCACGGATATAGGTAATAAGCAAGAACAGCAGCTATTATGCTGTGGATGAAGCGGGCGAAGAAAAAGGGACGATACCTGAGGTCCGTCTGATTCAAAATGCTAGCGATCTGAGCATGGACAGACAATCCGGCCCATGATAATACCCAAGCTGCGGCGACTGCTTGCATATGAAGTCCTGCGTTAGTGGCGGAACCTGCGGCCTGTGAGCCAATAGTAACCTCAAAGAGCCCGCCTGAGAACGCCTCAGCTAACGAAGGCGAGAGCTTCAGCCATCCGAGCGCGGCGGCAAGCAGGACGTTCCACCCTTCCATGACATGTGTGACGGTGAGCATCTCCATGAAGACCGAAAAGAAGACGACGAGTCCGCCTACGACAATCATTAATTTCAAGGAGGATTGCACGGCATCTCGAAGCAGTGTTCCTAACGGACGTCCATCCTGGATTCTGGCCTGGTGCATCGCATGAAAGGCATGGCGCAGCATGTTCCATATCGAACCCCTGATCCTCGAATCCTCAGCAGGAAGGGGAGTGGCAGGGGCTTGTCTGTCATGAAAACGCATAAAAAGCCCGAGCAGCAGTCCTGAGCCGTAATGTGCTGCAGCAAGGGTCAGTGCAATGCCTGCATTTCCGAAAAATCCGACCGATACCGCTCCGATTAGGAAAATAGGGTCTGAGCTTGTGGTGAATGACACCAGCCGTTCGCCTTCGGCCCGGGTGATGAGCTTCTGTTCCCGGAGCTGGCTTGTAAGCTTGGCGCCGACAGGATAGCCAGAAGCATAGCCCATCGCGACAACGAATCCCCCAACACCTGGAACACGAAAGAGCGGTCTCATAATCGGATCTAGAAGGCTCCCAATAAAGTGCACGATGCCGAAGCCGAGTAGCGCTTCGGAAATGATAAAGAAAGGGAGCAAAGAGGGGAAGAGTACATCCCACCAGATTGCGATACCGCGAATAGATGCCTGAAGTGCCTCAGAGGGATACAGCATGAGAAGCACGATGAACAACAATGCGAAAGCGACGACAAACAGCATCGGAAGTCTTGAGCGTTTCATTGTGTGGTTACACCTTCTCTCTGTTCAGTTCAACATCACAAGTGGGTCCATAATCATCGTATGAAGCGGGAAGGGAGAACATGTCCCGAATTTGGCCTAAGAGAGCGGGCTTGGAAGCTAATATATGTCGTTGTGCGTCGAAATGTTACGCTTGTGTAACAAAGCTCTGTAATCAAAACGTAAAGTAAGCGATTGCATCAAATGATAGGATTTAGCCAATCCTTATGATAAAATTCTATATAAAGAGATAAACGTTGTAACTGTAACTAGGGGTGATACGGATGAGTATTATTGCTGGCATCCTTGTTTGTGCTTTCGTTTATGTCATTCGAGAGTCATTAATGGGTCCACCGGAAGAATGGGAATCGTAATTCCAATATAATGAGTCGTGGTGCTGAGCGTTCAGCACCTTTTTTGTTGTGAATGGCGAGTCATCCTCGATATAATAGAAGGGTACGACTACAATGAACTAGGAGCATGCCCTATGGAACGATATCATAAGACTTTGTATGAGGTGCTTGGCGGCGAGGCGGCCATCCGTCGGATCGTTGAAGCGTTTTATCCTAAAGTTCAAGCGCATCCGCTGCTTGGACCGTTGTTTCCGGAGAATATCTTTCCGGTGATGGAAAAGCAATATATGTTCTTGACGCAGTTCTTCGGCGGGCCAATGCTCTATTCCGACGAATATGGCCATCCGATGATGCGAGCAAGGCATATGCCGTTTGAAATTACACCAGAGCGTGCCGAAGCTTGGCTGTCGTGTATGCGAGACGCCCTAACGGAAGTTGGCGTACCTGAGGATCTACGGTCTGTTGTCATCGACCGATTGTCTGGACCGGCGCATCATTTTGTGAATACGCCATCATCCTGACGTTCAGATCAACGTTTGTATACAGACATCTTTGGCCTTACACCGTGACTATTGATCTGATCGAAGGGAGATTCATCAACATGGAAGTTGAGCCGTTATACCAACTGACAGCGACATGCCCTGCCTGTCAGCATGAGTTTAGAACATCTCGGATTCGTCCCAAATTCAAGGAAGTATCCCATATGGACAGTGATTTTTGTCCGCACTATGTCAAAGAGGATTTGAATCCAGACTATTACGTTGTGCAAGTATGCAATCAATGCGGCTGCGCATCAACCGAGCATGCGAAGAAGACATGGTCTGAACAGGACCTTGCCATGTTCAAGGAACAGGTATCTGCTCATTTTCAGCCTCGTGATTATGGTGGCGAACGAACGATTGGACAAGCGATTGAGACGTACAAGCTAGCGCTTCTTACGGCTCAGTCCATTCGGGAGAGCAAGAGGGTTATAGCAGGTCTCCTTCATCATATTGCGTGGTTATATCGATATCAGGGTACACGGGAGCATGAGGAACGCTACCTTCGCTTTGCCCTTGATGCCTATCAAGAGGTTTATGAAAAGGATTCTGGCGAAGTCAATGATGCCCGGCTCATCTATATGATGGGTGAGCTTCATCGTCGATTAGGAGAGTTCAATGAGGCTGCTATGCACTTCTCTAGACTAATCCATGACAAGCGCATTATGGATGCAGCGATGATCCGCGCGGCAAGAGAACAATGGGCAGAGATGAGAGAACAGATGCAGCAGCTGAAGCTTGCTGTTCCTGAAGGCCTTTTTGAAGAGAAGAAATTTAAGATATAACGGATTAAGAAGCCCCTGCCTTGGAAGAAGGTCAGGGGCTTCGCTTATTGCGATTTATTTTGTGCGAACAGGAGTGTCGGCAAGCAAATAATCGGAATCGCAGTCCACGATCGTGAGTCGATGATTGCAGCAAGGAAACACAAGGAGACGCTTCTTCCCGTCATGAATGAGCGGCAGCTCCTTGGGCTTAATCGGCAGGCGTACATGATGTGTTCCGCAGAATGGGCAATCCTCTACATAGAGATCTCCCATCATCTCGTCATAGGGAATTGTATTCTCAATCGGAATCATGCTTCACCATCCGTAGCTTCTGTCTTAGCAGGCTGCTCGGACTTTGAAGCAGCTGTATCTGCTGCTTCATCAGCGCTGCCTTGCTTCGCAAGCTCTGCAAGCTTGGCTAATAAAATATGCTGCGGCATATGCATAAGATGCTCAACGG
This sequence comes from Paenibacillus sp. 1001270B_150601_E10, assembly GCF_015558675.1. Classification (GTDB taxonomy): domain Bacteria; phylum Bacillota; class Bacilli; order Paenibacillales; family Paenibacillaceae; genus Paenibacillus_B. Next base: position 29,712 of record NZ_JADMOL010000009.1, read on the forward strand.
GTACGCCTAGTGCTTGGGACAATTTCACAGCGGTATCCGCAGAAATCTGTAGTGGTTTCATATTAAAGTATTTAACCTCCTGTTAATTAATCCTTTTTATCGGTATAATTTAGTTATACACGCTGCGTACCGAAATGACAAATAAGTTGCAGCTGCTATGATCCATACATACCATGAATCGGAAAGGGTGTTAGATGTGAACAAACCGCTTCAAATGACTTGGGATTTGGAAAGCATTTTCCCTGGCGGATCGGCGTCAGAAGCATTGAAGTCTTCATTGGCTGATGTCGAACAACAGATTAACGAGATGAATGAGACACTAATTGGCCTGTCCGGTGATAGGGGTAATCTGGATATCCAATCTTTCGCACAGTTCATTGTAGAGCTCCAAGAGGTAACGAAGCGCCTTCGTGAAGCGAGAGCCTACATCGGATGCCTGACCGCTCAAAATACGAAGGACAAAGCAGCCGTACAGCTTAGCGGCAAGAGCCGTGCGATCAGCTCGACATTCTCTGCGATGAGCACACGCGTAGACGAAGTGCTGGGCAAGCTCAATGCTGAACAATGGGATGCATTGCTTCAGCATGAGGACATGGCTAAAGTTGCGTTCAATCTCAACGAGCGTCGTGAATGGGCTCGCGAGAAGCTGTCTCCTGAACAAGAAGCGCTGGTTGCAGCATTATCCGCCGACGGGTATCACGGATGGGGCGATCTATACAACACAACCGTGTCGCATGTTCGCGTTCCATATGAAGAAAATGGTCAGGTACAAGAGCTATCCGCAGGACAAGCACATAATAAGCTGTCTCACCCTGATCGCGAAGTGCGCGAAACGATGTTCGAACGCTGGGAAGCAGCATGGACGGATAAGGAAGATTTCTGCAGCGAGGCGCTCAATCATCTTGGAGGCTTCCGCTTGAAGCTGTATGAACAGCGCGGATGGGATCATATTTTGAAAGAGCCGCTTAAGATCAACCGCATGTCCCAACAAACGCTTGATACGATGTGGGGCACAATTGTAGAAAATAAACCGAAGTTTGTGGAATACCTGAATCGCAAGGCAAAGCTGCTTGGTGTGCCTAAGCTGTCCTGGTGCGATGTTGAAGCGCCGCTTGGCAGCCAGCAGACAACGATTTCTTACGATGATGGAGCTGCTGCGATCGTGGAGCAATTCCGCAAGTTCAGCGAGAGAATGGCTGACTTCGCCGTTCGTGCCTTCGACAATCGCTGGATCGAGGCCGAGGATCGTCCTGGCAAGCGTCCAGGAGGCTTCTGCACATCATTCCCAGTAAGCGAGCAAACTCGCATTTTCATGACATATGCAGGTACGCCTTCCAACGTATCTACGCTTGCCCATGAGCTTGGTCACGGATACCATCAGCGTGTTATGGATGGACTTCCAGCATTCGCACAAGGCTATGCAATGAATGTAGCGGAGACCGCATCCACTTTCGCAGAGATGATCGTATCCGATTCTGCTGTGAAGGAAGCGACTAATGAGGAAGAGAAGCTTGCCTTGCTAGAAGACAAGATATCAAGATCCATTGCGTTCTACATGAACATCCATGCGCGCTTCTTGTTCGAAAACCGTTTCTATGAAGCACGTAAGCAGGGCCTCGTGTCGCCAGAGCAGCTAAACAAGCTGATGGTAGAGGCGCAGGAGGAAGCGTATTGCGGAGCATTGTCTTCGTACCATCCGCACTTCTGGGCATCGAAGCTGCATTTCTATATTACGGATACGCCGTTCTACAACTTCCCGTACACATTCGGCTATCTATTCAGCACAGGCATTTATGCACGTGCACAAGAAGAGGGCGCAACCTTCGCTGACCGCTATGACGCGCTGCTTCGCGATACAGCAAGCATGACGGTTGAAGAGCTTGCGATGAAGCATCTTGGAGAAGATCTCACGAAGCCGGACTTCTGGCAGCGTGCGATTGATGTAACGGTGAAAGATGTCGAGTTGTTCTTGGAAATGACGGAGAAGTAATCCAGCGCGGGACAGCTGGTATAATGGAACTATTCAAATAAGAGCGCTAATTCGCTCTTTCAGCAAAAAAAGGCCGCTGGCATGCTTGTGTGAAACGAAGCAGGCTGGCGGCCTTTTTTGAACTTATTGCGTATGAAGTTATGTTTCGCTCGAAGCGAACTAGCAAGCATGTTTCCTGTGTTAATGAACGATCCATAACCAAGTGATGCTGTTTAGGATCGAGTATCGCTTCGAGATTGACTATTTTTTATATCAAGAACTGAATCAAATCCTCGCTTATGCTCTAGACATCGCGTACGGAAGATCCTCTTCGCTGTAGTTGATTTGTTGCGGCGCATCTGTCAGTTTGAATTGAAGCGTTGCACCTTCGGTAAGCTCTTCATGTGTAACATACAGCTTGCTCATCGCAGCATTATTATACTCGATGCTGGACACATAGGTCGAAGCTTCGCTCTCGCGGCTTGCTTCGATGACAATATCCTTGCCGTTCTCAAGGTGAAGCGTCATGCGCTTGAACAATGGAGAACCAACGACATATTGCGGCACACCCGGGCTAAGCGGATACAAGCCCATTGCACCGAACACATACCAAGCAGCTAGGCTGCCATTGTCCTCGTCTCCAGGGAAGCCGTTCGGATTCGAACTGAACAGCTCATCCATCGTTTTGCGCACCCAATATTGTGTAAGCGCAGGGTATCCCAAAGCCGTATAAATGTAAGGGATGTGGAAGCTCGGCTGGTTGCTGATTGCAAATTGGCCGAAGTCAACTAGCGCCATCTCGGACATTTCGTGAATTTCGAAGCCATAGGAGCCGACCTTGAATACTGGAGGCTCAGCGAACAAGGCATCTAGACGTTCTTTGAAGCCTTCACGGCCGCCCATAAGGTCAGCGAGGCCGAGGAAGTCATGCTGAACAGCCCAGCTGCTTTGCCATGGTCCGCCTTCACAGTAAGCGCCGCCCCATTCATGCTGGTCGAATGGAGACAGCCAGCTTCCGTCGGTCAGCACGCCACGCATAAAGCCGATGCTTGGATCATAGAGCGTTTTATAGTTTTTCGCGCGCTCCATCAGCAGGTTGTAATCTTCTTCGCGTCCAAGATGCTTCGCGATCTGTGCGATACAAAAATCGCCATAGATGTAATCGAGCGCATTACATACGCTCTCATGCGTATAGAGATCCGCCGGCAAGTAGCCATATTTCAAGTAATCCGCAGTTCCCTTGCGGCCGTAATGCGGATCGTCCGCTGGCGTAGTTGCATGCTTGAATAGCCCCTCATAAGCGGCTTCCAGCTCAAAATTCGTAATCCCCTTCACAACAGCATCAGCGAAGGTAACGTCAATCAAGGTGCCTGGCATCATGCTGCGTTCGCCAGGAGACATCCACTTCGGCATCCACCCTGTTTCTTTATAGGCATTGACGAAGCCTTGAAGGAATTCGTTCATGCGGCTTGGGAAGAGCAGGTTATACAGCGGGAACGATGTGCGATACGTATCCCAGAAGCCGATGTCAGCAAACAACGGGCCTTCCTCAATCTTGCCGTTATAAGGGCTATAGTGAATTTGCTTGTTTTGCTCGTCATACTCATGGATGGCATGTGGGAACAAGGAAGTACGGTACAAGCACGTATAGAAGGTAGCGAGCTGTTCTTGGTTGTCGCTTTCCACTTCAATCGTGCCGAGTTGTTTCTCCCATGCCTCGGTTGCAAGTGCGCGAACCTCATCGAAGGAGCGCTCGCCAATCTCGCGATTCAAGTTGGTCCAAGCTTGCTCTTCACTGATAAAAGAGGTCGCGATGTTAACATGCACAATACCGTTCTCAGGAAGTTTCAGCCCAACATATCCACCAATCTGCTCTCCAGTGTGGGATAAGCTGTTAATAGGTTTCATATGGTGATCGGACAATCCGCTTTCCTCAGCGATCAGGTCGCAATCGAAGGTAAGGATGAAGTGCATGCGGTAGTTCTCTTGAACGCCACCGGCGTGGGCCTTTGTCCAGCCTACAAGAGTACGCTGTTCTGGATTAATGGTCACAGAGGACTCTCTTGGGAATGCGGACAAGATAAAGCGTGCAGGGCCTGCTGCCTTATCAAAAGTAACGCGCATGCTGGCACCGCGTGTTGTTGGTGTAAGCTCGAGCGTGCTCATGTAACGTCTCATATATACGTTGAAGTAATCAGGAGCAACCGTTATATCCTGCTTGCGGAAGGACGTGGAACGATCATGTGCAGACAGCTTCAATGGACCTGTTTGTGGAAGCATCGTAAGATGACCATAATCACCGATCCATGGACTTGGCTGATGCGTGAGACGAACGCCTTCGAAGCGGGTATGGCTTGGATGGAACCACCAGCCGCCGCCTGACTCATTGCTTTGCGGAGCAAAAGATGCCATTGCAAAAGGAAGGGCGACAAGCGGCAAGGAATTGCCGTGAGAGCGCTGGTATACCGATTCCGTTCCCTGCAGCGGATTGACATATTTCAATAATGACATGAGGATTCTCTCCTTTTAGATGGCCTTAATAATCATGTTGTTTAGCATGATTGGGATATCATGTACTTATTCTTCATTGTAGAGGGATTGCGATTGTTCGACCTATCATCATTTTATAAAATCTCTCAGATTTAATGATACAATAGCATCAAAGACCATGCTTTACGCCTACCTGGAAAGAGGGATGAAGATGTTTCCAAACAATCTGCACGGGGATGATGAAATATACGGGGATTTCCCGTTTACATTGAAGATTCATCAGCTGCCCTCGTCTGTGCCTGCACATGTGCATCATTTTATTGAATATACGTATGCGTTTCACGGGAGAGGCACCGAGCTTGTGAATGGCGTTGCTCGCGAGCTTGTACCTGGGACCTTTACATTACTATTCCCTCATCAGGTTCATGAGATTAGAGTTGAGCCTGGCGAGGAGCTCCACCTTTATGTAGGAGCGATAGGTCTAAAAGGATTCTTTGGACCTGACGACTCGCTTTACTCCCTTCATCGACTTCTTAAAGATGCGGAGAATGATTCAATATCCACGTATAAGCTGGATGAGGCAGCTTCTTGTGACATCATAAAGCTGCTTCAGGAGATGCACCAAGAGGTGTTGGAGGAGGAGCCATGGCATCGAATGATGTTTGTGGCAAAGCTCATTCAGCTGTTTATCGTGTTTGACCGCTACCGGAAGCGGACGTTGGAGAGTCCAGCGGACAAGCGCATGATCCAAGGCCGAGGAGGCATGTGGCAGGTCATTCAGTATGTGTACCAGAACTTCAAGGAGGATATATCCCTTGAATCGCTGGCGCAGCAGTTTAATTACAGCCCTTCTTATGTAAGTTCGGCCTTTAAGCAGATGATCGGAGAGAATTTTATTTCTTTTCTGGAAAGGATACGAATTGCACATGCAGCGAATTTGCTGATTGGGACTGATATGAAAATTACGGACATTGCCTTTGAGGCGGGGTTTAAGTCCTACTCGACCTTTGCCCGCGTATTTCAGGAGCATATGAAAATGTCTCCGACGGCATATCGCAAACATGAGGGGATCGATACACAGGAAGGTACAAATGGAGCACAATAACAAGCTAGCCCGCCATCGCTGTGTCCAAGCAATGGCGGGCTTATGTCGTCGTATGTCATGGTGAAGACTATAATTTGAAAACTTGAATGGTGCGCTGAAGCTGCAGCACCTTCTGTTGGAGCTCTTCGGTAGATTCCAGCATGCTTTGAACCGAGTGAATCTGCTCGTTCATCGAAGCAGATACTTCTTCCGTTCCCGCAGCCGATTCCTCCGTAATGGCAGAGATGTTCTCTATAGAGCCTGAGATGTTGCGTGCATGCTCAAGCATGAGATCGCTTTCTTTTGCAAAGTTCGCAATTTGTTCGGTAATGAACTTGACGCTCCCTACAATGTCTCTAAAGATGCGTTCGGTCTCTTGAATCATCGTCGTTTGCGTGTAAACGACATCTTCATTTTTTTTGATATGAACGAGGGCTTGCTGAATTCCTTGTTCAATACCTTTAACCAGAGTAAACACTTCTCTTGTCAGAGAGGAGGACTCTTCTGCAAGCTTGCGAACTTCTTGCGCAACAACTGCAAAGCCTAGCCCGTGCTCGCCAGCTCGTGCGGCTTCAATCGAGGCATTCAGGGAAAGCAGGTTCGTTTGCTCTGCAATCTCGGAAATGCTGCTAGTAATCTTGGAAATGCCGTTCGCTTGCCGGGCAAGTTCGCTTATTGTCTCTGCAACCTGCTCTGTCGCCTCGACGTTGCGCTTCATCCCCTCGGTCTGCGTATCGATTGCCTGCCGTCCCTTGTTAACGAGTGCAAGCGTCTGATTGCCGCGTTCGTTCATCTCCTTCGTAGAGTGAGCATAGCTCGCAACACGCTCCTCAATCTCCTTCATCGATTCCGTCATGCCTGCGATATCCTCGGAGATCTCTGAGGAACCAATGGCAAGCTCATTGGAAGATGCCGCGACCTGTTCCATGACAAGCTTCATGTTCTGATTTTTCAAGTACATGTCACGTCCTGAATCCGATACATGCTTAGAGAGGTCCGTCGTCTGCTGCAGAATCTGACGCAGCTGATCCAGCATGCGATTGAACGTCTGTCCCAGATCGCCAACGACATCGTCGGCATTTACTTGGAGCTTCTGAGAGAAGTCGCCTTTCGCTACCTGCATCGCTGAATAAGAGATTTCTTTGATCGGAGCGCTAAGGGAACGATCAATCATATTCAGAATGGGATAACTAGCAGCAAGCAGGACGACGATCGCGATCAACCCAACAAGAAGATTTGCATCGAACAGGAGAAGAACGAGCATACAGAGGGAGAATAGTCCCAGAATACTGTAGCAACCCAATAATAGCTTTTGTCTAAAGCTTAGTGCTGATAACCTATTCAAGTTGACCGCCCCTTCACCAATAGTATCCAAAACTAGGCTTATTATAGCATTGGGTGAATCAAGCAGTCTATGAAAATGTACCCAATCGGGATGAATGATGACGAATTCGATCGAATAGAGGGAGAACACGTAAAAAGAGCTCTCAACATGACGTTGAAAGCTCGAAAAATCGTTAAGTATATGGGGTGTAGGCATAAAATGAATTAACGAACGGAGCGACCAGCAAGCTGCTGTTCAGCGATTTGAACAAGACGCTTCGTCATATAACCCCCGATGGAGCCAGTATCACGAGTCGTATAGTTGCCATAGTAACCATCTTGCGGAATGGGAATGCCCAATTCATTTGCTACCTCCAACTTCATTTGTTGAAGAGCGGCTGTAGCTTGAGGAACAACCAGGTTGTTCGTACGGCTTTGATTAACTGCCATGTGGATCACCTCCTTGTGAATGTTATTATGAGGAATCAGCACATTTATATTCAGATGTTCAATTCAGCCATAAATGTAAATAATGCCAAATCGCATGGGGCGACTTGGCATTATAAAGGCGATGAATTCAGCGATTGGATTCGCGAATACGATCATGATTTCAATGGTGAAAGCTATCCATGTTTTAAGCTCATTAAGGCTAATTTAATGCTTACGGATTTACAATATCCAGATCAAGGACAAGCTCTACAGGCTGGTTCGGCTCAAGTTCAATCAGGCCGGTCGTTTCTTGATCAAAAGGCAGGTTAGGCGCATCTGGCAGCCATGTATAGGGTTCGATGCAGATAATCTCGTCTGCTTCTCCGCGAGTATACAATACCCAGTGCTTGAAGAATGGCTGATTGCCTGCGTAGCGGATCTGGTATCCATCATCGCGTGTCAGCCAAGCTTCCGGCTTATGCTCGCCAATGCTGAATACGGTATCGAAATCCGTACCCTTCAGATTCATGCCTTGATTAAGCGCATCGAGTTCGCCGAGCGGCTCTGTACGTCCTGTCATAATAAGCTCCTCATCAAGCTCATAGATGCCTGTTACAGGAACCTTGAGCGACCAGCGCTGCGGCTCGCCATCAATCAAGAGCCAGGTATGGGTTCCGAATCCAAATGGAGCAGGCTTTTCGCCTACATTTTTAATCGACAGCTTCTGCGTGAGCTTCCCATGGGACAACTCCAGCGTCATGGAGAGCTCAAGCGGCGTAGGGTACTGGCGGCTCCAGTTCTCATCTTGTGCTGTGCTCAGTGTGCAAGTTACACTGCAGCGGTCTTCTTGTGCTTCTTCACTAGCAACGGTCCATGCTTGAAGGCGATGCAGACCGTGAATATGGTTATCATTGGCTGTGTTTTGATCAAATTGATAGTCGACTCCAGCGTAGCTGAATTTACCGCGGCGGATGCGTCCTGGCGGCATCAGCATCGGAATCCCGAAGTGATAAGGCTTTGTCATGTAGTAATCGAGGTCACTTTCAGCAGGAGTACGCAGAACTTCGCGCTCCGCTACTTTGTCCCATAAACGAATGACATTGCAGCCTAGGCCTGGCAGCAAGGTTGCTTCCAGCGTCTCGCTATGTAGAATCAGGGTTTCATAACCATTCCATTGCCCTCTTGTAATCTGATGCATGGTATCTTCTCCTCGCAATCCTTATCTTGATCTCTTCATCCATCTTGTGCAGCTAATGCTGACTTTATTAAGCGTATCATAACTGATTGGGGTTGGAAAAGTTAACTTCTCACAAGAAATAACTTAAATGAACACAAGTCTTGTGGCGGAGCATTATTAAGTGAAAAGGAGTGTGGATGTCACGCAAAAGGGGATATCATCGAACGTAAGTAGTCATAAGTTTCACCTTGTGTGAAATGGATCATCCATCTTGAGTCGAGAGGTATGACATGATAGGAAAAGAAGGAGTGCTGGAAAGCTCTGCATGGCATCGCTGCACCATACACTTTTACCTTGGAAAAGGAGGAATCTCATTGAAACGGCTGTTGCATACAAGCATGTTTTATACGATTATTGGGCTTATCGGCGGCGTGTTTTATCGCGAATACACGAAAATGATGGACTTCGAAGGTTCAACACAGCTTGGTCTCGTACATACCCACTTTTTAATGCTTGGGATGTTTATGTTCTTTATCATCCTATTGATGGAGAAGCAATTTCAGATAATGAGGCATAAATGGTTCAATGCTTTTTACATCTGCTATAATATCGGCCTGTTGATCACAGGTGGAATGCTGACTACACATGGCATTATGACTGTCCAAGGCAAGACGACGGGACCAGCCATTTCGGGCATCGCGGGACTTGGGCATATTTTTCTTGGAATAGGCATTGCTATTTTGTTTGTCATCTTATATAAATCCATCTCTGGCTCCAAAAACGAGCCGCAGCGCTCATGAATTGGCAATATCATCCGGTATTTGTTGACAAATGATATGAAAATGGTTATTCTATTGGATAACTTAACGGTGAGCTGACAAGCTTCACCTTCGGATTAAATCCATGATGAGGAAGAGTACGCTGTTCATAGCAGTTACAGAGAGCCGATGGCTGGTGGGAATCGGTGCTGCAGTATCGCGGAATGGACCTCGGAGTGCTGGGAGGAACTATCTTTGCAGTGAGGATCGCATGATCTCTTGATTGCATTGATGATAATGCCCGGCCGCTGACTCAGCGTTATAGAGAAGAGGCATATGCAGTGTAGCTTGTTAACTGTTTGTCTGCAGGAAAGGTACAAGTGCAGGGAGCAGTTAAAGTGAATTGGATGGCATATGCGAATTAGGGTGGTACCACGGTCTTTCGTCCCTTTCCAGGGATGGAAGGCCTTTTTTATTTGGACATTTCGCATTCATTTACTTATAGGCATTCAGCCTCCATAACATGTATAAGGAGTGTTTATCACATGAAACGCGTATTATCTGGTATTCAGCCAAGCGGACAGCTAACCATGGGAAACTATATCGGAGCCATGAAAAACTTTGTGGCGCTTCAAGAAGATCATGAGTGCTTCTTCATGGTCGTGGATCTCCATGCGATTACGGTACCACAGGAGCCTGCAGCCCTTCGAGAGCAGAGCGAGCAGGTAGCGGCTCTCTACATTGCCGCAGGTATCGACCCTTCAAAGGCAGCAATCTTCCTGCAGTCGCATGTGCCGCAGCATGCGGAGCTCGGATGGATGCTGACGACGCTTACCAATATGGGTGAGCTTGAGCGGATGACACAGTTTAAAGACAAAGCAGCAGGCAAAGAATCGGTAGGTGCGGGATTGTTTGTCTACCCATCCTTGATGGCAGCAGATATTCTGCTTTACAATGCCGATCTTGTACCAGTGGGCGAAGATCAGAAGCAGCATCTGGAGCTTACGCGGGATATCGCAGGCCGATTCAATCATCGCTTTGGCGACTTCTTCAGAGTGCCTGAGCCATATATCCCTGAGGTTGGCGCACGCGTGATGTCTTTAGATGACGCTTCGAAGAAAATGAGCAAGAGCAATCCAAATCCAGGAAGCTTTATTGCTTTGCTGGATGACCCGGCCGTTATCAAGAAGAAGATTAGCCGTGCGAAAACAGATTCTGAGGCGCTTGTGAAGTATGATCCAGTCAATAAACCTGAGATCAGCAATTTGCTGGGCATCTACTCGCATGTTGCCAATATGTCGATTCAAGAGATCGAGGCTAAATATGAAGGTCAGATGTATGGGCCATTCAAAAAGGAATTGGCTGAGGCTGTCGCATCCATGATAGAGCCGCTTCAGGCTCGCTATCATGAAGTTCGCAAATCCGGCGAGCTATATGATGTTCTTCGCTCCGGTGCTGAACGCGCTCAGGAAGTGGCCGAGAAGACGATGGATGAAGTGAAGAAGCGCATGGGGTTCGTGCTTCCACGATAGAGAGCAGTGTATTGTATAAATAAATCGAGCAGAGCGAAAGCTTTTCCTTTATAATAGGGGCTTTTGTTCTGCTCTTTTTTGTATCAGATTTTATAGCACTTAGGAAGAAGGGGTGGCGGCTTGATTCTCTTCTGCTCTGCGAAGACGTGCTTTTACGATAAAGCCTGCTCCCATATTGAAGATGGACAATACGGCAAACAGAATCGCCAGCCAAGCCGAATAGCTCATCGATATTGCTGTAGCCATCATAAGGACTACGGAAGAGCAAGCAAACCATAACGACAGACCTTTACTCACGGGAATCTCTCCTTTTTCATATGAAGTACAAAAATGATGATTGGTTCGTGAATAACAATCCACTTCAAGGATAAAATAAGCTTGCAAGCTTGCAACTACTCATAGCACCAGCTTGAAAGGAGATTTTATCATCATGGCAAACAATCAATCTCGTACAAACAACTTGGTCGTTCCTCAAGCTACTGCAGCTCTGCAACAAATGAAATATGAAATTGCAAACGAATTGGGTATTCCAATTCCTCAAGATGGATACTACGGTAACTACACTTCCCGTGACACGGGTTCCATCGGTGGTTACATGACAAAACGTTTGGTGCAACAAGCACAACAAACATTGTCTGGCTACAACCGCTAATCTAGGGTTGCGTCAAGTAATCCATACTTGAAGTTATTACAAGAGGTATTCAAAGGTCGTCCCAAGCGCGCGGGGCGGCCTTTTGCTGTGTGTTCGGAAAAATTTGTCATCGCTTGACGAAGAATATCTTGGGAACTTGCCATGTTCCCTGTATAATTACACTGTACCATGGTTTCCAAGTTTCGGAAAGAATGTACATATGGATGGGTGACACTTCACAAGAATATCCATCCGTACCCTAAAATAACCATCAAGCAACCACCAAAAATGTGGGTAATAAAGAGAAATGACTTAGAAGTCTAAGGTTGAGGAAAGGATGTAGGCATGAGTCGAATTATTTTTGTTGAATACCGGATTGACCCTTCAAGAAGAGAGGAGTATTTGCAATTGGTTCAGGCCAAGCTTGCTTCATACTCCAACGTTGTATTATATGAAGGAACAGATCAGCCCAATGTGTTCGTTGAGCAGTATATGAACACGACAGAGGAACAATATCTGGAGATGAAGCGCATTCGTCATTCAGAGGAAAGTGATTGGGATTTGATCACAGACTGTATTCCAGGTGGACGAGCCAAGCTGCATATATGGGAATTTAAATCAAGATAAGCACTTCATGGATGCAATGTTCATAAAAAATAGTCATCTAATTGTCAAATTCATGAACGATTGATGTGGAGATTGTCACAGCTTAACGATATTTGCTATGATGAAACTGCGGTAAGTAATACAATCGTTTTTAAAGCTACTTACCTGTGTGAAACAACAAGGGGGCACGGTGCTAGTGGACAAATCAGTAACTTATCGGACCTCTTCCGATTCCGTGTTGACTCCAGGGCCAATACGAGTCGGATTATGGAAAGAATTTATTCAATTAGCGAAGCCTGGCATCATTCGTTCCAATCTTATGGCCACCTTCGCCGGATTCTGGGTAGCTGCCCGTTGGGATATCCCTTGGCTTACGCTGTTATGGGTACTATTAGGCACAACATTAGTGATGGCTTCATCTTGCGTTTTCAATAACTATTTTGATCGAGATTTCGATATGAAGATGGAAAGAACACGTAACAGAGCCTTGCCAACAGGACGCTTGAAGCCTTCGACGGTATTAAGCTATGCGATTATCTTAGGGGTGATCGGGACAGCGGTCCTATTCTTCCTCGTTAACACGCTGGCAGGAATATTCGGCCTTGTCGGGATGTTCGTGTACGTGGTTGTGTACACGCTATGGCTGAAGCGTACTTCGACGTGGAGTACCTCGGTTGGAGCGATCTCAGGAGCTATGCCGCCAGTGATTGGTTATGTAGCGGTTACTCAGCAGGTGGACTTGGCCGCTTGGCTCTTGTTTGCGCTGCTATTCCTGTGGCAGCCGCCGCACTTCTGGGCGCTTGGCATTCGTCGAGTAGAGGAATACCGGGCAGCCGGCTATCCGCTGCTTCCTGTGGTAAAGGGCATTAAACGCACAAAGTGGCAGATGATTCCATATGTGCTGCTCATGCTGCCATTGCCATGGCTGTTCTATGCGTACAATTACTCAGGACTTATTTATGGCGTTCTAGGCACAGTTATTAACGCAGCCTGGTTGTATATTTGCATTGCAGGACTGTGGGCGGAAGATGACGAGAAGTGGGCAAAGAAAAACTTTATTATGTCTGTGAATGTTCTAATGCTTCATGTTATCGTGCTCGTGGCGAACACGATCAGCGGATAACGGAATCAACGGAGGGAGAATGATTCATGGTTTCATTTGCGAAGCGATATTCGCTGCAGATCTTTTTGTTCGCTTTAGTGCTGATCTTTGCCATAGCTGCAACTTGGATGTACTGGCCAAAGAAGCAGGAGCTGCCGATCGAGCGGAATGCACCTGCGTTTGCTATGGAGAATGTGGATGGAAAGACGGTTTCGCTTGAAGATACAAATGGAAAGGTTCGTTTGTTCTACTTCTTCTTCTCGCATTGCACAGATGTTTGTCCTCCAACGACCTATATGTTAAATGAGGTTCAGGATCTCTTGAAGGAGAAGGGGGTATTTGGAACAGAAGCCAACATTGTTTCCATTACCTTTGACCCTGAACGGGATACGAAAGAACGCTTAATGCAGTGGGCAACGGAGATGAATAAAGCAGATCTAAGCGGCTGGTACTTCTTGCGCGGAGATGAAAAGGAGACCGCGGAGCTGATGAAAGGCTTTGGTTCTGCCGTAATGAAGGACAATGATGGCAACTTCTCGCATACGAACTTGATCACGCTTGTGGATCAAGAGGGAAGAGTTCGCAAGTACTACAAAGCGAATGATCTGGAGATCACAGCAGACACGATTGCAGATGGCGTCATGACGCTTCTCCGATAACTTCACAGTGACTTTGCTTAAACAAGCGGGGTTGGATCAGGATACACAAGGTATTCTTCCAACCCCGCTTTTTCTAGCTGCTGAAGCATATATTCCTCAGGCGTTCCTTCTACTCCAGCATAGCCTCTGCGGGTGTAAATGTGCTCTGCATCAGGGAAAGTATCTCGGAGCACGCCTCGAATCCGTTTGCCTGAAGCGTCGTTATCCATAAATAAATAAACCGGTCTATTGCCGACCTCCTTGCGAAGGGACTCGGTCTTAGCGGTGTTTAAGGTGCCGTATGTACAAAGGATGCCTACCCGATCGTCAACGAGGCGCCGTAAGCGGCTGCGGTCATTTTTTCCTTCTACGATAATAATGATGTCCATGTGCTCACCTCGAAAGACATTTGATTATCCCTTAGTGTACCACAAGGCGCTTTGATCCTTGCAACAGCCAGATGGAAAAACGAACGGCTTGCTGTAACAGCAAGCCGCATGAGGAGAGAGCGAGATGACATATTAGAAGAATCCGAATCCTCCAGCACGAAGGATAATCACAAGAAGAATAAACAATACAAGGATAATTCCAGTTGTAGTTCCTAAGCCGCAACCACCAAAGCCAGGACCTACTCCGCATGGGTCAACGCAATGTGACATTCAATTCACCCCTCTTTCAAATCTCTAAATCGTGAGACACAATGTATACTATGTCGATCTGGGGGAATCGTACTGTGCATTTACCCAAAAAGTCCAAACTTAGGTATGCGCCTGTTTATTGATGCAAGCTGCACTCCTGGAAGCGAATAGGAATATTCCCTAGAAGGCCTTCGTATTTGGTATGGTCGGCGTGCGCAGTGCAGGCGGTGTGATCGCCTTTCTGGCTGGTATAAAGGTTACTGCGATCATCAGAACGAGAAAGGCAATAAAGAATGGCGAGACATAGGATCGAAGCTGCCCGGCAAGCATTGGCCCAATAAAAGAGCCGATAGATGAAGCAATCGACAGGTAGGAAAAGATTCGGCCGTACTTGACTCCGCCGCTTAGAATCAAGAGATGATGTGACAAAGCGGGGATGATGACTCCTTTTACCATACCGATCAGGAATAGCGTTACCACAAGCGGAACCGGCCAATGAACGGCTATCAAGAAGAACAATAGCGATAGAATGAAGGTGCCGATCCACGTTCTCGCATATGCGGGATAATCATTTAGAAACAGCATGCTGAGCGTGCAAAGCGCCCCCAAACTCACTGCTGTAAATAAGATGCCGGTATCCATCACACTTTGGAGCTGATTCCCGATAAACGGAAGCTCGAAAAATAAAATGCCTTGAGAACAGGAAATGGCAAGAGGCAAAGCATAGAAGCTCCAAGGTACCTGCGGCTTATCCAGCACGGGAGCTAGCTTGCCTGGGTCCGTAATAACTGGTGCTGAGCCATGCTGCTCGCTCGTTGAGGGTGCGGGCTGCGGCGGTGCTTTTATCATAAAGATAGCCATGAAGCCGATAAAGATAAGACCGATGCCTAAGGCTTGAAAGGCCATGGTGAATCCAATCTGTGATACGAGGTACGCTCCTGCTGCAGGAGAAACAACAGAGGCAAGCGTATGAATAAGGCCATTGCCTGCCATGAGCTTTCCTTGCTGTGTTTGAGACTTGGCATATCTGGCGAGCAGCGCAAGGCAGGCAGGCGATAAGAACGCAAGCACGAAGCCGCTGATTGATCGAATTACCAAGAGCTGCCACGGGTTAACGACATGCGCCTGAAAGACCATCAATACCCCGGCAGCGATCAAGCTGAGGACAATAAAGATTCTGCTGCCAAACCGATCAATACTGTAGCCTGCAATAATATTTCCAGGCAGATGAGTGAAGGAGTAAATGCCCATCATCAGTCCAATAAATGAGGGGGCTGCTCCCAACGAAACGGCGAAAGGGGTAAGGATTGGGTATTGGGCATGAAGATCAAAGAATGCGACAAACAAAAATAGGTAAAGCCAAACGACGGAACGCAAAATCGTCACCTCCAACATATGCTATGCTATACTTGTACGCTTTAATGGACGAACTTAGACCCTTTATAAATGGAAAGGTATTGTTACAATAGATTGGTCAATGCTGTATAATACGTTCTGAATGAGATAGAGAAAGGAAGATTGAGGCTTATGGATATGAATATGCTGTTTGAGTTTCTTCAGCAGAATTGGCTGATCTTTTTGATTGCGCTGATCATCTTGCTCGTGGTTATCAACGTGGTGAAGACGATGGTGAAGTGGGCGCTCGTGATTGTTATTGTGGCAGCCGTTGCGGTATACAGTGGCATCTCCTGGAATGACATCAATCAAGTCGTGACGACCGTGAAGGATGAGACAGTGCAGAAGCTTCAGGATCAAGCGTTGCAGGCGATGATTGATGAAGCAAAGAAAGCCACCTATGAAGTACAAGCAGACGGCTCCTTTATCATAAAGACAGACAATATTGAACTTAAAGGAACCGAGGGTTCAAGCAAGGTCGAGGTATCCTTCAAAGGCGTTTCCCTAGGGAAATGGGAGATTAATGACACCATCAAAACGTTTATGGATACTGCAAAACAGCGGTGATGAATATGCTTAGCTCATTGATTCAAGGCAATGTCGTCACACTTATTTTTGCATGTATTTTGATCGTGAACATATGGAGAGGGTTTAGGAGGGGCGGCACGGGTTCCATGCAGCACCTCTTTTTTACCATTATCGATGTCTTGCTAACGGTACTATCCCTCTATGTGTCATACCAAGCGGCTCAGGGGTTGTCCCCGATCGTTGCGGATTGGATAAAGGGCCTTGGCATTGCTTCTCCAGATGGTGAAATGTCGTGGTGGCAGAACTTATACTATACCGTGATCATTAGTATGCGAGATTTAGCTATGCTTCGATTTGCTGTTCTATTTCTGCTCTTGTACCTGCTGATACGTTCGGTTGCAGGCGGATTGGTGGGAGCGATCTTCTATCTGTGGTCTAATGAGAATAGCGGATCACCACGGCGAGTAAGAGAGCGTGGCAGCATACCTGCAATTGAGCGAGTATTGAGCCGAGTATTCGGCGTTGTGCTTGGTGCGATTACAGGCTGTTTGCGAATTCTGCTCGTAGTCGTCTTGCTGTTCGGTTTTGTTACTTTGAATCCAGGCTCCCCGATTAGTCGGCATATACAGCAGTCGAATGCCTATCAATTGGCTGCTGGCCAGGTGATTGAGCCTTTCGCAGGCGAGTGGGTGACTGAGAATCTCCCTGTGTTTACAGCAGAGGTCAAAAATCAGCTCACAACCTTAATGCAGCGCCGCTATGAAGTTATCGACATGCAGCTGCCTAAGGATATTGAGCTTGCTGCGAAGGAAGTGACCAAGGGCGCGGGAACTGACGAGAAGAAGGCGCGTCTCCTTTATGATTGGGTCGGAAGCCGAGTTACGTATGATTGGGACAAAGCTAACAACTATATCGAACAAGGCATTTGGAAGGAGCAGACACCGCAGGATACATTTGATACGAAAAAGGGAGTATGCATTGATTATGCGCGCTTGTATGCGCTGATGGCGCGTGCAGTGGGGCTCGAGGTTCGAGTAGTAACAGGACTAGGATATGACGGAAGAGGCGGCTATGGACCTCATGCTTGGAATACCGTCAACATCGACGGCAAAGGCTGGATTCCGCTTGACGCCACATGGGCAAGTACGGGGGATTGGTTTAATCCACCAAACTTTGATTCGACGCATATCCCTGATCAAAAGGCTGCTTCAGACACTTAAAAAGGTTACAAAGGATGCCTTTGAGCCTCAAGTTCCGTTATGCTAAACTAAGACTTGGGGAAAGGCAAGACTTTAGAATGTTACGCAAGAAAGGAAGAAGCAGCTTTGAATCACTCGAACTCCGATGATCCACAGAAAAGTGAAATCACGAAGAGACGTCATTTTTCATTTCGACTTAATGGCTTTTTCTTCTTTACGTTTGTTGTATTTACCGTGTTGATCGTTCGTTTGGCGATCCTGCAGTTTGTTGAAGGGCCGACGATGAAGGATGCTGAGCTTCGACTAAGCTATAAGGACAATCCGATTGCTCCGATGCGCGGTACGATCTATGATGCTTCAGGGAAGACAAGAATCGCTTACTCGACCTCTACGCAGTCCTTATATTTCAATATGGATAAGAACTATTCTACCGAGACGAACCGAGCTGAAGCGCTGGCTATGGCCGAGAAGCTTGAAGAGATATTCAAGGAGTATGGCGACCCGAACGAGGAACAGCCAACGGCAGAAGTCATTAAGGATCGAATGGACCTTGATGCCAAGAAGAATTACAGCTGGACGCCGAGACTGATCAAAACGGGTCTGTCGAATAAAGAAGTGGCCTACTTCCTAGAGAATAAGCCTGAATTCAAGGCATTTGAGGTTGTAGAGGACAGTATTCGCAACTACGACGAAGATCAGGTTGCGGTTCAACTGGTTGGCTATTTGAACAAATTCAGTGGTGCTCGCAATAACTTGGACTATTATAAAAATCTTTATGAAAAGCGTAATGAGCTCCCGGAAGAAAAGCGGTATCTTGAAACAGAGGCCGTAGGAGCGGATGGACTTGAACTGATGTATCAAGAACAGCTTCGCGGGAAGAACGGCTCGAAGAAGGTGCCGGTCAATGTCGCAGGCCGAAGCATTGGACAGGTTGAGGTAACGAAGCCAGAGCGAGGCAATGATCTGTATCTGACCATTCATAAGTCCGTCCAAGAGAAGACGGAGAAGGCGATCATGGATCATTTGCAGAAGCTTCGCACGTCTTCTAATTCACTAGAATATGCGCCAAATGCACGATCAGGCTATGCTGTCGCGATGGAAGTCGATACAGGGAAAGTCGTAGCCATGGCAAGCATGCCGGATTATGATCCGAATGTATGGAAGAATGGATCCATCAGTCCGGAAGATTATGATGAAAGCTCCCTTTATATTACGAATGGCACCATCCGTGAGGCACCGGCTCCTTACAAGGATGATAAGGAAAGAGGGAAGCACCCTGGCTCTCTTGTCTATCTGGGTTCAACGATGAAGCCGCTGACAGTATTGATTGGCCTGCAAGAGAAGCTGTTTGGTCTTAACGAAACATACTTCGACCAAGGCTATGCAGAGTTTGGGCGCAAAGGCTATGAGACGAAGGTATGGAACTCTAGCCGTAAATACAATGGATATATCGATGCTGCGGAAGCGCTGCGTGTTTCCTCCAATGCCTTTATGGTTGACATGATCGGGAAGCAGCTGTACTCTCGCCCAGATGTCAATGGTGTTGAGGTATGGGATAAGTACATGGAGCAGTTTGGTCTTGGTGTACTGACAGGAAGCGGACTTCCACGTGAGATCGAAGGGAAAAAGGATTACTTGGCAGAAGCAGAGAATAACAATGCGCAGTCTGCGTTGGTATATGCTTCCTTTGGTCAGCTTGGTAAGTATACGACGCTTCAGCTCGCTCAATTTACCGCGACTCTTGCGAATCACGGCAAGCGCATGAAGCCTCAATTTGTCGATAAGATTGTCGATGCCGATGGCAATATTGTTCAAGACTATAAGCCTGAGGTATTGAACGAAATTAAATTTGATGATGCTTATTGGAATGTGATTGAGCGCGGAATGAGCAAGGTAACCGCGCATGGCTTTGAAGGCTTCCCGTACGACTTCATTCGTAAGACGGGTACGTCTCAGCAGAGCGTTGCCGGTAAGCTTGTAGAGAACGGGGTATTTATCGCTTATGCTCCAGCGGATAATCCAAAGCTAGCCGTTGCGGTTGTTGTGCCAGAGGGAGGTTACGGTTCCTTCAGTGCCGCACCAATTGCACGCCAAATCTTCGATGCGTATGATGAGGCAGTTGGACTCACAGGTACACCGCGCAAGCCAGCCAATGATCAAGCTGCGAATACGGAGGAATAATCGGAATAATCGTTAGCGAGACGAGAATGAATGAGATGATTGATCTCGTTGAATTGGCGGTATCTTGCCTCGCTTAGAGTAAAATAAAAGGACAGGTTCTCCATAACTAGGAGGATCTGTCCTTTTAGCTTTTTTCCCATAGTTGTTAAATCGAGTTCTTAGAGGTTGCTGCATTCGTATAGAGAATCGATACGGCAATCTCACATACCTCTTGTTGGGTGTTCTTATAAATGTGTCCCGTATCTGCGGAAAAGGAAATGGAATCTCCCTTTTCGAGCACACAGGTTTCCGGCCCAACCTCTAGCTCCATTGTACCGGTAAATACGGTGATGGATTCGATGACGCCAAGTCCATGAGGCTCCGATACATAGGCACAACCAGGATGAAGGCGCGCGCGGAACGTTTCAAGGGAAATGCCTGGCGCGGCATAGGTATTATGCGCTTCGAAGCGGTTGTGATCCTCTCGGAATAAGGGCTGATCCTCGGCCTTTAAGACCTTCAGAGAAGGATTCTCGAAGATGAATGCCGTTAACGGCACCTGCAAACCGGATGCGATCTTCCATAGAGTCGCTACGGTTGGATTGGATGTTCCTCTCTCGATCTGACCAAGCATAGGCTTGCTTACGCCCGTTAGTTCTGCCAGGTCGTCCAAGGTCATATTCAACTGCTGCCTATAGTGCCGTAAACGCTTACCGATGCGGTCCGAAATAAGGTCTTTCTCCATTTTTACCTCCATAAAAAGAAATGTGTCAAATATTAAACGCGAAACTTAAAGACTGTCTAAAAATTGCACGATTTGGATATTGAACTTACCTATAAATATGCTATATTATACTTTGGAAATTAACATAGCATATAAGGGAGAAGTCGCAGATGGCAGGCTATGCATCACCTAGAATATCAAAAGAACTCCCCATGGGGAAAGAGTTTATGCGAGCTGCGGCCGATGTTTTTCCGCTTGCACTCAGCGTATTTACGTATGGTTTAGCCTTTGGTGCGCTTGCGAACAACACCAATCATTTTACCATGCTGGAAACGGTTATGATGTCATTGTTCGTCTTCTCTGGAGCAGGTCAGTTTACGATCCTATCCTTGCTTCAGCAGGAAGCTACGCTTTGGACGATTGCAATCAGCACGTTTCTTATTAATGCCCGCTATCTGATCTACGGATTATCCCTAGGCAGAAGCCTGGAGCAATGCCATAGAGGGCATCTGCTATGGTTATGCCATGGTATTACGGACGAGAGTTATAGTGTAGGGACGATGGAGTCTGAACGCAGCAAGCTTGGCATGGGTTATCTGGCAGGCGCAGGCTTTGTGGTGCTCCTGTCTTGGACATTAAGCTCTGCAGCTGGCCATCAGCTTGGCGAGTTTATAGCAGATCCGTCTCGCTTTGGGCTGGATTTTGCCTTTACGGCGGCCTTTATCGGTCTACTCGTTGTGCTGCTGAAAACGAAAAGCCAATATGTAGCGGCAATTATTGCTTTGCTTGCATCAGCTGCTGCCTATCATTGGCTCGGTACATCCGGGGCAGTATTTGCCGGTGCCGCTTCTGCCTTCTTGGTTGGAGTGTACTCAAAATGATGTCCATTGGAATACTGATCGTTATTGTTGTGGCTGCGATCGCAACTTACCTAACGCGTTACCCGAGCATGGTGCTAAGCCGATATCTAAAGGTTTCACCAGCTGTGGAGAGAGGCTTTCGCTATATGCCGATCGGGGTGTTTGCAGCCTTGATTGCGCCATCGATCTTCTATCACCCAACTGTGAATGGGCAGATTGAGTGGGCATTCTACGCAGCTGTTGTCGTGGCTGTCGTGACGGCTTGGCTGACTAGAAGCGCGCTGTGGTCCATGCTTGCAGGCGTATTGATTATTGCTTTGCTTCGCATCCTTTTATAAAGTTAGGAATCATTCATACGATATGATAAATAGTTAAGCTTAATCCTTTGATAAGGATTAAGCTTTTTTGCTTTTGGTCGGAGTGCGGAATAAAGCAGTATCATGAAAACAAAGTTGATTTCGTTTATATTCTTGCGTGGGAGCGAATTAGCTGACTGGGCATGCAACCTGCAGGCGTGGGTTTTGTTTCTCGTGCGCCTAAAAGTTGCACAAAAGAAACATTATTGTATATATTGAAATTAAAGAGTGAGCCAAGTATGGGGCGCAAAGAACCTCAATTAGCCTTATATATCGGAAGTAGGTATGTTATGGCATTAACGGCCAATTCATTTATGATTCAACTAGGTTAATTGTCGATAACATTACAGGAGGTGCGAAACATGAAAAGATCGAGACGCTGGAAGGGGCCATTTAAACGATTAATCATGACGTTGATCTATTTTTAAGGTAAAGGAATTGCTTATGAGAAGAACATTAATGGAGATACCCAATTTATGGTTAACCCAACCAACCTCCCATATATAGAAGAAGCAGGCTGCGACCTTTGTGAATAAAGAGCGCTTCGCCTGCTTTATTTATGTTCTGGGCGATACCCATACAAGTTTATGCGACTTTTATAATATGCTCCGATGCTGTACAGGGATAAAGAGTGACGGCATTGCCCGCCTTGGTGGTAGGACAAGGCATATGGTACAATGTCGTTATGTGAAAATGGAATCCCGAACAGGAGTGGTGACATGAGTCGATATGCATTGCTGGCACTGGACATGGATGGTACGCTGCTGGATGATGAACAGCGTGTCAGTGATGAGAATAGAGAGGCGATACAAGAAGCGCAGCGTGCAGGCGTGACAGTCATTCTGTCTACTGGACGAGGCTTTGTAAACGCGGTTCCGTATGCGGACGAATTGGGACTAACGGGACCGATGGTTACGGTAAATGGAGGAGAAGTGTGGAAGACGCCTCATGACCTTCATGTCCGTCACTTGCTTGAGCGCAATCAGGTACAGCGCATGTATGAGATCACGCGAAAATATGATACATGGTTCTGGGCATACTCCACAAAGGGTATCTATAATCGTGATAAGTGGACGGCTGTTATTGAAGAGGAAGATTGGCTGAAGTTCGGCTATTACAATGAAGATGATGATATTCGCGGCAAGATCTTAGATGAGCTTCACACCATCGGGGGTCTTGAATTGACGAATTCTTCGCCCTATAATATCGAGATTAATCCATTAGGCATTCATAAGGCGACAGGCGTACAGACCGTATGTGACCTGCTTGGACTGAATATGAGCCAAGTGGTATCCGTTGGCGACAGTTTGAACGATCTGGCTGTTATTCAGCAGTCAGGGCTTGGTGCTGCAATGGGAAATGCGCAGGATAGGGTAAAAGAAGCAGCAAATATTGTGGTAGCAACCAATAATGAGCATGGTGTGGCAGAGCTGATTCGCAAATACATTCTTTAGGACAAGCAGCAGCTATAGGCGACAGCAGCAAGTGACTTTCCATGCCGGGGGAGGATGGATAATCCGTGTTAACGGTATTAGGTTGGATCCTGATTATTGCTTTATTTGTTGTAGGTATGGGTGGCGCTGTTTTTCCCATTCTTCCCGGAGCGCTCGCGATTTACGGCGCCTACTTTGTATATGGCTTGTTTTTTAGCTTTGAACCGTTTGGATTTTGGTTCTGGAGCATACAGACGCTTATCGTAGTCGTGCTCTTTGTTGCGGATTATGCCGTCAGCGCATGGGGCGTCAAGCGTTACGGCGGATCAAGGGGTTCAGTGATTGGAAGTACGATCGGGGTTATTTTAGGCCCTTTTGTCATTCCGGCATTCGGACTCTTAATTGGTCCGTTCCTTGGCGCGATGCTTGGCGAGGTGATATCCGGCTCCACTATTGAACGTTCCTTCAAGGCGGCGATCGGCGCGGTTGTCGGATTATTTACAAGCATGGTGACAAAGTTCATTCTGCAGCTTGTGATGATTGTGTTATTTGTTATATGGATTCTATAATCCACTTAGATGTTTTAGCCTGACGGGCTGAAGTGAAAGTAGGGGAAACATTTTGGCGAAGGAGTCATTTATTAAGGGAACGCTGATTATTGCAGCTGCGACCCTGGTCACACGGTTTTTAGGGCTGTTTCAGCGGGTTCCACTCGAGCATATGCTTGGCGCGGTGGGGAATGCCGCATTTGCGACCTCGCAGAATGTATATTTGCTTATTTTGGCGGTAGCGACAGCAGGTATACCGAGTACTTTGAGTAAAATGGTATCTGAGCGCTATGCGCTGAATCAGGTGTATGAAGCCGAGCGAATTTATCGTGCGGCGTTACTATTCGGATTAATATCGGGCTTTGTGGTCACCGTGCTTCTCGTACTGCTTGCGCCCGCTTATGGTGCCGTAAGCAAGCAGCCGGAAGCCGTGCTTGCGATTCGCTCCTTGGCTCCGGCTCTCTTGCTCTTCCCGATGCTTGCGATGATGCGCGGGTACACACAAGGGCGCAATATGATGCAGGCAAGCGGCGTCTCTCAGATTGTTGAGCAGATTCTGCGGGTTGTGACTGCCATTGGTCTTGCTTATGTATTGATGGCCACTGGACAAAATCAAGAGATCATCGCAGCAGGTGCTTCCTTTGGCGGCGTGCTTGGAAGTATTGGCGCATTCGCCGTTATGATCTATTACTTGCGCAAGCTTCGTCGAATGGACCGAGAAGCGGGAGTTCGTGCGAGAAGAGAAGGCCGAGAACACTTAAAGACGAGCAAGATCTTTGCTTCTATTTTTACGCTATCGATTCCGATTGTGCTTGCGTCTCTTGCAGTGCCAGTAGTCAACTTTGTTGACTCCACGATTACCGTTCCGCTGCTCTCTCCGGAAGTTGGCGAAGAAACAGCCAAATATTTGTACGGTATTTTGGGCCAGCGTGCGCAATCCATTGCGGGTATTCCGCCTATTCTGGCCATTGCCCTTAGCACATCGTTGATTCCAATTATCTCCTCTGCTTATGCGAAGCGAGATATGGATCATCTCAAGCGTCAGATTTCTCTTGCAATGAGAATCTCAGTTCTAAGCGGCATGCCTATCGTGCTTGCCCTTAGTGTTAGTGCTTATTCCGTTAACGGACTTATTTTTAGTACATTGGACGGTGCCGGCATTATTGCCATGCTGACGCTCGGAACGATCTTCCAGATTACGATGATGACGTCAAGTTCCATCCTGATTGGGCTTGGCAAGCCTGACATTGCGATGATCAGTGTGATATTGGGAATGATCATCAAGCTTGCAACGAGCTTCTTGTTTGCCCGTTTCTTTGGCATTTACGGTATTATCCTAGGAACAATGCTTAGCTTCCTGATCATCACTTACTTGAACCTAAGGGTGATGAAAAAAATCGTGCCTTTCGCCGTTATTGGCAAGCGCTGGCCGGGATTCATTCTTGCAACTGTGCTTGCAGGGGGCGTCGGCTACGGCATCGAATGGATTGGGGAATGGATTGCCAACCTGCCGGCTGTTCCGGACAAGATTGCCTTCTTCTTTACGGCAGGCATTGCAAGCTTGGTTGTCTTAATCGTTTTCTTGATGGGCCTTATTCTATTCCGTGTTATTAGAGAGAACGAGATGGGAAGCTACCCTCGTATGGTACAAAAAGCGCTTCGTCCGTTTATGAGACTGCAACGTCAGCGGACAGGCTTAAGAGGCTAATGATCTTTTGAATTCACAATATAGACCGCAATCATTCATGTAAGATTCTTTATGAATCGAGAAATGGGGTGTTGCGGTCTTTATTTTGTTTCGTGCTCTCTTTTAGCATCATTCCATGCATACAGTGATGTAAGCTCGTCCCACATTCTTTCGTGAAGGCTTGTCATATCGGAGGAAAGGGGAGCTGCGGGCTTATTTAGATATTTCAATGCATCGTCATTTTGCAGCCAATCCTCTTGTTCGAGAGGCGCATGCCGTTCATCTTGATAGACCTCATTAAGCTTTGGACTATAAATGAGCATGCTGCTGCATCCTGCCGAATGCCTGCGATCCGTAAAGCGATGCGGCCAGTAGTCTGCTCGTGAGCCGGTGTGAGGTGTTGATCTTGCAAAGCGCAGCGCTCCTTCAAGCACTTGCTCCGTATGGAACAATAGGGCATACAACTGCTTGCCGAATTCAATACGCTCGCTTAAATCTTGAAACTTCTCAAGCGCCAAGCCTACTAGCGGGGTCGGAGCATGGAGCAAGGGTGAACTGATTGGAAATACAACTTGGTTCATCTGAAGCCATCCGTGTGCTTTAAAGTTGAAGTGATCGATGACCTTTTGCTGATACTCGGGATGATGGACGACAGAGCCCTCGATCACATGCTGCTCGTTAATAATTAATGCGACGGACAGCAAAGGGCTATTGGGCTGAACCCAGAACGAATCCCATATTGGCTTCATAAAGGCAGATACGCGGAATTGTGGAAGCAGGTGGAACAGGCTTCTTCCTAATCTGCGGCTCTCAGCATACAGCATTAATTGCGGAAAAGCATCATGAAAGATCTTGGCATTGCAGCGCTCTAACAGCCTATAGCTCCAGTGACGATCTTCTCTGTTCATCACACTTTCGATGTAATCCCCTTTAAGATCGGTCATGTTCCAGCCGCCATTGCGAGAAACCATATGAGCAAGCAGGGCCCAATGCAATTCAGGATAACTCTCATAGATGCGGTAATAAGCGGTCGTTCGAGTTAAATTGTTTTTGTTGAGATTCGTAACCGTACGTTCAATATGCTGGATGACCTGTCTTTCTTTACGCGACAAAGCGGAAGGTTCCAAAGTAATTGATTTACGGCAATTTATGGAACGCTGGCGCTCCTGTTCAATAACCGCTCGCTGTATATTTTCAGTGACATGCTCGGTTTGGAGATCGCTCCATTCCATTGTTGAGTGAGGCGCAAGCTTTAAGGAATGGCGCAGACCGCCTATTTTTTGCATGATGAGCTCTTTGCTGGTGCCAAGCAGCTGCTGAATCAGCCGTACGAGAGAAGTCCACGGCGGTTGATTAGTCATATTCATGTGGTACTCCTTCTTTACAACAAAGTGGGTATGCTGCTAGTATGCCCGTAATTCGCACATGCAGGCGCAGACGATAAATCCCATTTTCGAAAGTGTGATTTATGTTATAATAAACATCGTAGAAGGAGTGGTTAAACATGGAGAAGGTACAGACTTCAGAACGTTTTAATGAGATTATCGCAGGGCAAGGCAATACAGTAGCGATATTTAAGACCAGTTGGTGTTCAGACTGTCATTACATCGAGCCGTTCATGCCAGAGCTGGAAGAACGCTACAGTAATATTCAGTTTATTGAAGTAGATGCAGAGGCTCTTGTTGATATTGCTCAAGACTATCACATTATGGGCATTCCGAGCTTTGTAGCCTTCAAGGGTGGTAAGGAAACGATTCGTTTCGTGAATAAACTGCGCAAGACGAAGCCAGAGATTGAACAATTTTTAGATCGTTCCTTAGAGGTATCCCAAGCATTAGGCCATTAATCTGTGATGCTATTATGAAGATTATAGTTGTAAATACAGACAGCTCTTATCCAGGCGAATGGGATGAGAGCTTTTTTGTGCGCTAAATAAGCAAGTGGACATCAGGATGCTCATGGTTTCTGTTAAAAATGTCACAGAATATTCGAACAATCTACAACATTTTCCGTTATAATGAAATTAATTGGAATGTTATGCCACTTTCGGCAGCGATCCAAACTGAATAATGGGTCAGGTGAAACGAGTGAAGACGAATCTAACGATCCAGATCAAAAGACTCGCTTACGCCGTATGTATAGGCATGTTCCTTGTCGTACTGAATGGGGCATTGGTGACGAAGACCGAATCTGGCTTAGGCTGCGGGAACGAATGGCCGCTTTGCAACGGCAAGTTCGTACCGGCTTATACGATAGAATCGATGGTGGAATATTCCCACCGGGCAGTGACCGGCATCGTAGGATTGATGGTGCTGGCTGTGTTCGTGTTGGTATGGCGCCATATGAAAAAGAAGCGGGATGCCTTTCTATATGCTTCTTCTATCTTGTTGTTTACCGTTGTTCAAGCGATTATGGGAGCGCTTGCTGTTGTGTATACGCAGAGTCCTCCTGTTATGGCACTGCACTTTGGCTTCTCCTTGCTTGCCTTTGCATCATCCTTCTTGCTGGCGGCTGCGATGCGACGGTATGCGAAGGAGCAGGCAGACTCACCCCGCGTATATCCTAGAGCCGTAACGGATACCTATCGCTATAGTATCTGGCTGACACTTCTATATACCTATATTGTGGTGTATGTTGGTGCTTTTGTTCGTCATACCGATTCATCAGGCGGTTGTATGGGGTGGCCGTTATGCAACGGTCAGGTCATTCCGGAACTATCTGGAGGGACGTTGATTGTATTTATGCATCGATTAGCAGCTTTGCTGCTGTTCATTTTAGTCGCATGGATTGCACACGTGGCTTATCATTCCTATAAGGATATCCCAGAGATTCGCTCGTGTGGAGTATGGACACTTGTGTTATGTGTGGGACAAGTATTAAGCGGGGCGCTTGTCGTATTTACGATTAGCAATGAGAACTGGCTGTTATTTACAAGCCTGCTCCATACCGTATTCATATGTGGGCAATTCAGTGTTCTCTGCCATATGAGCATTCGTGCATGGCAGCTGCGAGAGGATCCAAACAGAGTTGCTGGACATTCAGACAAACGCGAAACGGCAGTATAACGTATATACAAAAGCAGACCTTGATCATCACCCGGTTGGATGAGCATTCAGGGTCTGCTTTTTGATTTGCCTAGACGATGGAGATTTATTGTGGCATAAGCGGCTGCCATTTGTGTTGTTATTTGTTTATTCACGACCTTTGGGTTCATGCCCCTTTAGGCTGCTGTTCTTGCTCGGATTCATTTCCTTCGCCGAGGAATACAACGGCGCATGCAGCCTTAGCGGCTTCCAGCCAGCGAGCATTCCAGCGAGTTTGTACGGTTTGGCTTGCTTTTCCTTTTCTGATTTGATTGTCTTTCGTTTGGTTAACATGATTTGTTTTCATTGGACGTTCCTCCTTTTATTTTCTTGCTGCCGCTTGATAACTTTATTGTAAAGGATATAGGAACGGATAAGCCATGTTTTGAGCTTACGGGAACCTTACAATGTCGTCATGTCGTATTTACGGATATTGTGACATTTCCACATGTTCCGATGCTTGGGATTACATGCGAAAACGATTATACTTAAGACTATGAGTAATGTGTACCAATGTATGTTTCCCGAATGGAAATGTAAAGGTTGAAGAAGCTAATAACCATGCTTGAAGCTGCAATTATTCATGCAGCATACATAGTCAGCATCGTTTTGTCTAAGGAGGACCATAATGGCATTTACCAATATTAGATCTTTTGTAGAAAGGCTGAAGCAAGAGCAGGACATCGCAATCATTGACGCAGAAGTCGATCCGTACCTTGAGATTGCGGAGATCCACCGCAGAGTGATTGACGAGCAGGGGCCGGCACTGTTGTTTACGAATGTGAAGGGCAGCCCATTTCCTGTTGCCACGAACTTGTTCGGTACGATGCGCCGTGTTGACATGTCCTTTGGGACAAAGCCGGAGCAATTTGCTAATCAAGCTGTGGAAGCGATCCATAAGCTGCTGCCTCCTACGCCGAAAAAGTTGTGGGATCAGCGCTCGATGTTCTTTGATCTGCTAAAAGTTGGCTTAAAGGATGTATCTCCAAGCCAAGCGCCGATTACACAGGTGAGAAGAACGGAGAAGCCGCTTGAAGGGCTCCCTGCGCTCACAAGCTGGCAGCTGGACGGCGGTCCGTTTATTACACTGCCGCTCGTTTACACTGAACATCCAACTCTTGGCGCTAGCGACCATAATCTTGGGATGTACCGCATCCAGATTTATGATGATCATACAACAGGCGTGCACTGGCAGATTCAAAAAGGAGGCGGCTTCCACTATCATGAGGCAGAGAAGCTCAATCAGGACTTCCCTGTATCTGTTATCGTAGGTGGTCCGCCGTCCTTGATCGCTTCTGCGATTGCGCCATTGCCCGAGAAGCTGCCAGAGCTGCTGATGGCATCGTTTATGCTTGGAGAACGACTGCCGATGGTAGACAGTGGTTTTGCTGGTCATCGCATTCCTGCTGAAGCGGACTTTGTCATTCAAGGCTTCGTCCCGCCGCATATTCGTCGTCCAGAGGGGCCGTTTGGCGACCACTACGGCTACTATTCA
This sequence comes from Paenibacillus sp. 1001270B_150601_E10, assembly GCF_015558675.1. GTDB lineage: Bacteria > Bacillota > Bacilli > Paenibacillales > Paenibacillaceae > Paenibacillus_B. Next base: position 59,557 of record NZ_JADMOL010000009.1, read on the forward strand.
TGGGTGCATGACTTCCCTGTACTTAACGTCAAGCAAATGTATCATCGCAAAGATGCCATTTATCCTGCTACGGTTGTAGGCAAGCCTCGTCAAGAGGACTACTTCCTTGGCGAATATTTGGTGCGTCTGCTCTCGCCAGCCTTCCCGTTTGTCATGCCTAGCGTGCGCAAAGTTCACCCATATGCTGAGACAGGGGTTCACTCCATGGCTGCAGCCGTTGTGCGTGAATCATACTCCCGTGAAGCGCTGCTATCAGGCTTCCGCATCCTGGGAGAAGGTCAGCTAAGCTTGACGAAGTTCTTGTTCTTGACTGACCAGATGGTTGACCTAGAGAACTTCCCGCAGCTGTTGGAGGCAGTATTGGCACGCTTTAAGCCAGAATCTGATCTATATGTCATCAACAATACGTCTCATGACACGCTTGATTATACGGGGCACAAGCTCAATCATGGCAGTAAAGGAATTATGCTCGGCGTAGGCGAGCCGGTACGCGATCTGCCTAGAGCTTACACGGAAGGGATAATCGAGGAAATTCATGAGGTAGAACCATATTGCGGCGGATGCTTGGCTGTATCAGGCGCAAGCTACGAGGAAGAGCCAGAGCTTGCCTCTCGTTTGATGAACCGCTTGGCTGAGAAAGGCACAGAATGGCCGCTCATCTTCCTTGTCGATGATGCGAAGACGACGGTCAGCAGCCAGCTTGAATTCCTATGGGTCGTGTTCACTCGCTTCAATCCTGCTTCGGATATATATGCTGCAACTGAGATACGCCAGCATCACTTAAGCTACAAGCTTCCCATTGTTATCGATGCGCGTATGAAGCCTGGATATCCAGACGAGCTTATTCCTCGCGAAGACATCGTCCAGAAGGTTGATGAGCGCTGGAAACAGTATTTCCCGAATGGGCTGTCCGGTAAAGGTTGATCAACGGTTCGTTGGACATACTATACGTTACTTCGGAAGGCAAGACGGGACAGAGTGGAGGATTGAACATGCTTCGAATGATCTTCGGTGAAGAGCCGCGCAGGGATGAGGGATTATTGAAGGATGCCATGGGCGCCATGGATCAATATCTCATTCGTGTAAGAAAGAATATGAAGCTGGACGGAGATCCCAAGCATCGATATCGCCAGCATGAGATCTGGACTGTCGGACTGAAAACTTCACTGGATGAACTGGAGCAAAGCCTTTATGTAGCGGAGCGCTTTGCTGATCGAGTAACAAAGGCGTACCAAGCAGAGATGAATGAAGATGAACTGGATGATTATTATCGACATGTCTATTTTTATAAAAATGGCTTTATCCGTGTCTTCTCCATTCTGGACAAGCTTGGCAATGTGATGAACGATGCGATGTTTCTCGAGACAGAGAAGATGAAGCAGCGCTTCTCCTTCTTTACCGTCTTACGCAATATGCAGAAACGGGGGACTGCTCCTGAGCTTGTGAGTCGCTTAACCGCGATCAAGGAGGAGTATCATCTTCCGCTTCAGCACCTGCGTAAGCGAAGAAATACGGAGATTCATCATATGAATACCGAGATGCAGGACGATCTCTGGCAGCGCCATCGGAGCTTGAATGAGAAGATCAAGCTGGAGAACATTGATGAGCATATCGAAGACCTAAGACAAGGATATATGGCCGTATGCCAAATTCTTATTGCCGTCTTTACGATCTTGGAGCGTGATCGTACTTATACGAAACCTCCGACACATAAGGTGGCTCGGCGTCGGAAGAGATCATGAAATGGCGGCAACCTGCCTTTATTTTACTTTTATCAAGCGCGATGCTTAGATTCAGAAACATTCAGAAAAGATTTCAAAAGTTAAAAAATGTATGTTGACATGCTTAATTCCGTCTTATATACTGTGAATTAACTTCATAACAACCATTTTTCTTATCCAGAGAGGCGGAGGGACAGGCCCGATGAAGCCCGGCAACCGATCGTACAAGCCCGGACATGCATTACACGATGCATGCTTGTACGGTGACTATGGTGCTAATTCCTTCAAGACACAATTGTGTCTTGGCAGATGAGAAAAGGGAGAATTATTTCGCATGTGCGTTATTGGAATGATACCCCCTTTTGGCAGCTGCCAAGAGGGGGTTTTTTGTATCCATTTCAACAAAAAAAAGCAGCATTGGACTTGGCCGAGGTAAGAAAACATGAAGGCGTGCATGTAAACCATTGTTTGATAATGGTGGCCAGATGAAATGCACATGATAATACAAGGAAGGCAGGTGTTCACACCTTGATTGAAATCAAACAACTATCGAAGCGTTATCCTGGCAAAGGAAAAAAGGAAGGCATGCTTGCCTTGGATAACATCGATCTTCACATAGATGCTGGCGAGATTTACGGCATTATTGGCCACTCCGGTGCGGGTAAAAGTACTTTGCTCCGCACGATGAACCTGCTTGAGCGTCCTACATCAGGAACGATTACCATTGCTGGCATTGAGCTGACTTCGTTGTCGAAGAAAGAACTGCAGCAGCAGCGAAGCAAGATCGGCATGATCTTTCAGCATTTTAATCTGCTGTCATCGGCTACGGTGTATGACAATATCGCATTTCCACTTCAGTTGGTAAAGACACCAAAGCATAAGATTGATGCTAAGGTAAATGAGCTTATTCGCTTGGTGGGGTTAGAGGAGCATCGCGATAAATATCCTGCACAGCTGTCAGGCGGGCAAAAGCAGCGTGTTGGGATTGCAAGATCACTTGCCAATGATCCAAAGGTGCTGCTGTGCGATGAAGCAACATCAGCGCTTGATCCACAGACAACACAGTCGATTCTTAGTCTGCTGCTTGAGATCAACAAGCAATTTGGCATTACAATCGTCTTGATCACGCATGAGATGCATGTCATTCAGACGATCTGTGACCGCGTAGCGGTGATTCACGGGGGGAACATTGTAGAACAGGGCAATGTCGTGGATGTATTTTTAAAGCCTCAGCACGAGGTGACACAAGAGTTTATTATGGAAGAAAACCATCTCGGTGATTTGGGGTCTTGGGCAAGCTTCAAAGGCAAAGATGGATTGCATTCGCGCATTATGAAGATTCATTATCTTGGAGAGCTTACCTATGAACCGATTCTGCACCGTGTTCTTTCCGCAGCAGGCATTGAATTTGCAATTCTGCAAGGAACGATCTCACGGATGAAGGATACACCATACGGGCAGCTTATTATCCGAATGGATGGCAAGGAAGAAGCGTTAAGACATGCTGCAGTTTCTCTTGCTGAGCAAGGACTTGAAGTGGAGGTGCTGGCCTAATGTTTGGACTCGATTGGAATGAGATTAGTTGGAGTGAAGTATCGACGGCTTCCATCGACACGCTCAGCATGCTTGGCTTCTCTGTCCTATTCACCTTTATCCTTGGACTTCCGCTAGGCGTTGTTTTGTTCATGACAGGCAGATCAAAGTCCATGTGGGTGCAAGCCATTCATAATGTGTTGTCGGTTATCGTGAACATTTTGCGTTCTGTGCCGTTCATCATTCTCATGATTGCGATTATCCCATTAACAAAGATTCTGGTAGGCACTTCGATTGGGGTAAAAGGAACGATTCCGGCATTAGTCTTGGCCGCTGCACCGTTCTTTGCACGCATTGTCGAAACCTCGCTTCGTGAGGTGGATCGAGGTGTCATAGAGGCTGCTCAAGCGATGGGAGCTTCTACTTGGCAGATTGTTCGCAAAGTGCTTCTTCCTGAATCGATGCCAGGACTCATTGCAGGTCTAACGATAACCGCGGTTACATTGGTGTCCTATACGGCCATGTCCGGTTTCGTAGGCGGTGGGGGACTAGGAGATTTGGCTATCCGATACGGATACCAGCGTTATGAATTTACCGTCATGATCGTGGCGATTGTTATTCTTGTCATCCTCGTGCAGATTCTGCAGTGGATCGGGGACGCCTTCGTCAAGCGCTATACAAGAAAATAGATAAATCGCTCTATGGAGCTTTTTATATAACAGCATGCTTTGTCTTACAAGATTACAAACCATATATGGAATGATCCATATTCATTGGAAGGGGAAATGAGAGATGAAAAACGCAAGCAGAAAGTTGACTTTATTCGTATCTATTCTTACATTGGTAGCCTTGTTGGCAGCATGCGGCAGCAAGCCGGCGCAAGAAAACAATAATGCTGCTGGCAACGGCGCTGCAGCAGAAACAACGAAGCTTGTCGTTGGAGCTACAGCTAAACCTCACGCTGAAATTCTGAAGCATATCCAGCCGGCTCTTAAAGAGCAAGGCATTGATCTGGAAATCAAGGAATTCACAGATTATGTACAGCCAAACGTTCAAACGGATGAAAAACAGCTGGATGCAAACTTCTTCCAGCACAAGCCGTACTTGGATGAGCATGTTGCAAAGGCAGGCTTGAAGCTTGTATCGGTTGGCAACATTCACGTTGAACCATTTGGCGCTTACTCCCAAAAAATCAAATCCATCGATGAGCTTAAAGATGGTGCTACAATAGCGATTCCTAATGACCCGACAAATGGCGGTCGTGCGTTGCTCTTAGTTGAAAAGCAAGGTCTGATCAAGCTTAAAGAAGGTGCTGGCTTAACAGCAACCGTACGCGACATCGTGGAGAACCCTAAGAATCTTCAGTTCAAAGAGCTTGAAGCGGCAATGCTTCCACGTGTGCTAGGTGAAGTAGACTTTGCATTGATCAATACGAACTATGCGCTTGAAGCAGATTTGAATCCAACAGAAGATGCACTCTTCATTGAGGACAAAGATTCTCCATATGCGAACATCCTTGTCGCACGTGAGGACAACCAAAATTCCGAAGCGATTCAAAAGCTTCTCAAAGCGCTTCAATCCGATGACGTTAAAACATTCATCGAAGAGCAGTACAAAGGCGCAATCGTGCCAGCGTTCTAATCGAATTGAACCGATAAGGCAATCATAAATAAGAGCAGTCTATTCCTAAGGAGTAGGCTGCTCTTTTTGTTTTTTACCTAAAAATCAAATAATGGAATTTAATGGTCCTAAAGTTCCATGTTACAATTTTTGTCGAAGGAGCAGCCGTTATAAGAAAAGCTTGGCGAATAAAAATGAAATACAAAGAAATTTTATGAAAATAATTGCAAAACTACGAAAAATGCCATAAAGTACTTATGGCTACGGAAATTTACTGTGTTATATTGGGTATATTCATCTTTAGATAGGTTTAGTAAATAAACAATTAAATTTAAAGGAATGAATTGCAATATTCTGTTAATTTATTCATTATTATGTTATGTTTGTTTTATGGGTAATTAGTCCTATTTTATAAAAGGTACATTAGGTCTATAAGGGGTGGGAGTGAGATGGACGATAAATGCATATCGGTAGTAATCCCTGCTTACAATGAGGAGGAAGTTATTGCGCAGTGCTATCAAGCACTCACGAAAGTGATGGCTGCAACGCGCTATAGATACGAACTCGTCTTCGTAAATGATGGCAGCAAGGATCGTACGATAAGCATTCTTGACGAGCTGGCAAGGCAGGATTCCTGTGTACGAGTTGTGAATTTTGCTCGCAACTTTGGTCATCAAGCAGCGGTAACAGCGGGTATTAATCAAGCAAAGGGCGATTGTGTCGTGATTATCGATGCGGATCTTCAAGATCCGCCGGAAGTCATTCATCGCATGTTGGACAAGTGGGAAGAGGGCTATGATGTTGTGTATGGCAAGCGCAGAAAGCGCAAAGGCGAAACCTTATTCAAGCTCGCTACGGCATCAATGTTTTACCGCTTCCTTCAATATATGTCCGACACGGAGATTCCTAGAGATACGGGAGACTTTCGTTTGATTGATCGCAAGGTTGTTCATATATTCAATCGGATGACTGAGAAAAATAAATTTATTCGAGGCATTATCAGCTGGATCGGCTTTAATCAAACCTTTGTGGAGTACGATCGAGATGAACGGGCTGCGGGTGTAACGAAATATCCTTTCCGCAAAATGATAGCTTTTGCTTCTGATGGCATTTTCAGCTTCTCATCCAAGCCGCTTAAGCTTATTACACGCATGGGGATGATTACAGTAGTCCTCGCCTTTGCTGTGCTTGTCTATTCCTTATGCGCGAAGCTGCTGAATCTGCCTGAAGTAGAGCGCGGCTGGACTTCATTGATGACAGCCATTACGCTGTTCAGTGGAGTACAAATGCTGTCGCTGGGCATTATGGGCGAGTATATTGCGAGGATCTATGATGAGAGCAAAAATAGACCGCAGTATATTGTAAGAGAGACGATTCATTATTCTAATGAAGAGCACCAAGCCGGCCAAAGAGAGGCCGCGGCAGCTCATGAGATTGCGTCGGCATATGAAGTCGTTTCGAAGTAGTACCCTAAAGGAAAGCAGGGGTGTAGGTTTGAGAACGGGACAGAAGGTTAAAAACAGATGGGCGCGAGGAATGTGCGTCATATTGTTGCTAAATGTGCTTGTAGCTTGCGGCAACAGCTCCAATGAGGTCGTTGTCGAGCCGCCTCAAAGACAGCCTCTTTTAGCTGATGTGCATTATGGAGAGAAGCTGAAGCTTGAGAGCAGCCGCAAGCTTACAGAAGCATTTGTGACGAGCAAGATGACGGGGCCATACGGTGTGTATACGAACTATAAGGAGACCAGCGAGTCGGACATGGCTGCGACCGGGCATGAAGTACTGAGCGAATCCGCAGGCCTGATGATGCGATATTATGCATTAACGAATCAGGGGGATGCCTTTGATAAAGAGTGGAAGCAAGCAGAAAAGACGTTCGAGATTCCGTCTGGCTTCAGCTATCGCTACAGCCCGAAGCAGGACAAGACGTATACGATCAATGCTTCCGTTGATGATCTTCGGATCATTCGAGCGCTATATGAAGCTCATGAGCAATTTGATCAGCCTGAATACTTGAAGCTTGCAAATGAGTATGGAGCTCGCTTCTTCAAGCATAACATCAAGGATGATCAGTTGTTTGATTTTTATGATGATAAATACAAGATGACAAATAACTTCATTACACTGTGTTATATCGATTTAACGACGCTCAAGCTGCTTCCGATTCCGGAACAAGAGCAGAAACAGCTCCTTCGCAATATGGAGAGCATAATGGAGCATGGCTATTTATCGGATCGTTTCCCTTTTTACGAGACAAGATACCACTATGATACACGTACATACAGCTCTGACGGAATCAATACCGTGGAGTCCCTGCTCACGATTCTATCCCTTGCAGAAGCAGGGCAGCATCATCCAGAGAGTATCGCGTATATCAAGGAGCAGGTACAGAATGGAACGCTCTACGGTCAATACGATAAAGGTGGCAAGCCGCTGAATGATATTCAGTCAACGGCCATCTATGCGATTACGGCGATGATAGGCTCTGTTCTGCAAGATGTTACTTTATATGAAGACAGTATTAAGCGCATGGAGCAGCTTCGCGTAAATGATGAGACAAGCCCGTTTTTCGGTGCTTATGGAGATCCCTCCACTGAGATGGCGTTCTCCTTTGATAATCTGATGGCGTTGCTCGCTTATGCTCATTAAGTTGAAGCGAGTCAAGAATGGAAGGCAGGTGCAGAACATGACAAAAAACCGGATGGCCAAGCTGGAGGAGAGACTGAACATATGCAGCCGCTATGTGTCTCCATCTCTGTTCGCCGCTTCACTTGTGCTGATCATTACGGTCATTGCCTTGTTCGTGCCGCCTTATATTGGAATGGCGGATAACGGAGACTATTTCCGTATTCTATACAGCAATGGATTGTACTTTAACGCCCCAGACTATGACAGCCTGTACCTAGGCTACTTTAATAAGCAATTCGGGATCTTTCAATACTTTAACGAGAATGGGGCTACTTTAACGTCATCACAGTCACTGCTAATTCGCCTGTCGATATGGATCAATTCCTGGTTTGATCCAGAGGTGTTCGATATTCGGGTGCAAGGAGCGTTTTTGACGCTAATGTATACGTTAGCGGTCTATCTCATGGTGGAGGCTCTGACGTGGAAGGTGCCTGCTAAATACGGTTATTTGGTTGCTATTCTCTCTGTATTTTTATTTGCAGACACCGCGTATACCGCATTCTTTAATTCCTTTTTTAGTGAAAGCATTGTCTGGATCACGCTTATCTTGTTATTTGCCTCAGGGCTTCTCTTATTTAGGAAACGGTACTCCGATTACGTGATGATGGGCATATTCTTTTTCAGTGGGCTGTTGCTTACGACGAGCAAGCAGCAAAATGCCCCTGTAGGCGTGATCATTGCGATTATGGGTATTATTTTTATTTTCATTCGGAAACAGCGAAGCTACCGGGCGATGATGGCTTCATCGCTTGCGCTTCTCATGATTGCAGGGGTTGCCACATATGTGCTGATCCCAAAAGAATTTGTGAATATCAACCAATACCACGCGATGACGCGAGGTGTGCTGATGCAATCGGAGGATCCAGAGGAGACACTGAAGTCATTTGGCATCGATAAGCAATATGCGATTCTCAACAAGAGCATTTATTATGAGCCGTACACGACGGTGGATGTCGATTCCAAGATTCTAGAGGACGAGTTTTATAGTCATTACGGCTTCGTATCCATATTGGCCTATTACTTGACCCATCCGGATCAAGCCGGCAAGATGCTCGATCTTGCAGCTAAAAATGCGTTTACGATTCGGCCGCCTGCGATGGGCAACTATGAAAAATCGGTTGGGAAGCCCTTTGGCGCGCAGACGACCTTTTTCTCAGGGTACAGTGATCTAAAGCGCGCGCTTGCTCCAAAGACATTTGGCTTCATTGTCATTTGGATGCTGCTCATCACGGGGATCTACATGCCACAGTTTGTGGCAGCAATTAAGGCCAAACATATTCGCAGCATGGTGAGACTGCCCCTGCTGCTCATGCTTATGCTGATGGGGTTGTCTGGAATCCTCGTATCGATTATCGGCGCAGGGGATGCGGACTTATCGAAGCACGAATTTTTATTTACAGCGGCTTTTGATTTAGTGACCTTAGCCGCCATATCGGATGCGATTACACGCAGTTTATGGCAGAACAAGACCGAGGTTGCAACGGAATCCAAATCAGCCTAAGAATGAGGAAGGAGAGGATTATAATGGAGATCGGCTCTGGCTGGAAAAAAGGAATATGGCTCATCATGAGCTTGCTGCTTCTCTTACCAGCACCTGCACATGCGGTCAATAAGCCTGCTCCTTCCTCCGCGCTTATTGTGTATGACAGCTTGGCAATTGGGACGGAGCGAGAGGGCAATGTCGAGGTGTTGAAAAGACTGTTGGCTTCCTTTCGGATTCAGGTTACTACTGAGTCCATCGATTCCTATAAGACAGGCTCACTAGAACAATACTCACATCTGATAGAGGTTCACAATCGGTCCGATCTGCTAGAAGAACCCAACGATTATGTAACGGACCTTCAAGCTTATAAGGGAAATGTGCTGTATATCGGCGAGAAGCCGAGGGACAAGCTTGCTCAAGCGCTTGGCCTTCAGGTGAAGGGTGTAGAGAAGATGGTGGATCTATCAATCGGACCATTTGCCGAGCAGTCCATTCATGTCCCTTATCTTGTCGGCTCCACACTAGCTCAAGAACAATGGTATGGGACGTTGAAGCCTCACCAATCGAATCAGTTCTATCCTTACGGGATAAGAAGCGGAGCCTATGCTTATGTTCCTTTTTTGGAGAAGGACACGCTTAGTGAGATTGCAATAACCTATTTGCTTAAGGACTGGCTGCAGACTGCACAGAACACGAACTATTATGTTGTATTTAAAGAAGTCTATCCCTTCTCCGATCTAAGCTTGCTGGAACGGATGTCGGATGAGCTATACGAGGCAGGGATACCGTTTATTGTGAGTGTGCGTCCTGTGTTCAGCAACACCGACTATCCCGCGATGAAGCGGTATTTAATTGCGCTAAAGTATGTTCAATCTCGAAATGGCACGATCTTTGTGAACGCGCCTGTTGTCGCCTGGACGATTCAGGATCTGGATCGAAGCTTGCATACCCAGATGGAACATTTCATAGATGTGCTTGCCGATGGCGGGGTTGTACCGCTTGGCATGGGAGCAGAGATGTATTGGTCGTATGATCAGCATTATGTGAAGGAAGGAATGTCGTTCTTCGATTCCGCTATCTTGTACCCTAATGAAGGGCTTATGCATAAAGCGCAGATGAATACGTCCAAAGCCTTCTCCTCTGAGCTGTATAGCATACAACCAGAGCTGCTGAGCCGGTATCTCCTAGATGGAAGGCTGATGGACCCGCTGCCGATGGATACCGCTCTAACCTTTGATTTTCCTCAACAGGAATCAGGGCTTGTGCCGATCTTAGAGGGACTTAAAAACAGCTGGATCACCTTTGAGGACTATAAAAATGGAAGCCACACTGTAAAAACCGAGAAGTATGAGCTTAAGTCACAGCAAGGCTCGCTGCTTCGGAATGGTGAGCGTGTAGGCTTGCAGGCAGACCGTGAGGAAACAAGCTCTGATTACGTATATAAGGAACAGGAAGAGAAGAGCTTTGAGACCTGGTTCAGCGTCCAAAACAAAATCTTTATCGTGATTATTTTTATCACATTAATCGTGTTCTCAGGCTTCCTGATCGTGGGATACCGTATGTATAAACGGAAATATTACAAGTAGGGAGGCAGTCATGACTGTTGCAGACATCCTGATGATGATTGCCGTTGTGAGCATATGGTCCTTATTGCTCGTTAACGTGGTCCTCATTGTCGCTGGCTATTTATATTACATCGAAAATGAAAAACGGGACGTGCCTCCGCTCCCAGAAGATGCGCCATTCGTCACAATTATGGTGCCTGCACATAATGAAGGCAAGGTCATTACGCAGACGGTAGAAGCGCTCCTTAGACTGGATTATCCGCATGATCGCTATGAAATTATTGTGATCAACGACAACTCAAGCGATAACAGCAGCGAGCTGCTTGCTAATCTGCAGGCAAAGAATCCGAGCCGCAATCTTATCATTATTAACACCGACAAGGTGACAGGTGGCAAAGGGAAGTCCAATGCGCTTAATATTGGCTTCAAGCAAAGCAGAGGCGAATATATTGCCATCTATGATGCGGACAATACACCTGAGAAGACCGCTCTTCGCTATCTGGTAGGCGAGATTACGCATGATCCGTCGCTAGGTGCGGTAATCGGCAAATTCCGCACACGCAATCGCGATGCGAGTCTGTTGACGCGCTTCATCAATATCGAAACGCTGTCCTTTCAGTGGATGGCGCAAGCAGGCCGTTGGAAGCTATTCAAGCTCTGCACGATTCCAGGCACGAACTTTATTATGAGACGAGAGATCATTGAGCGGATCGGCGGCTGGGATGTAAAAGCGATCGCAGAGGATACAGAAATCAGCTTTCGGATCTATATGATGGGCTATCGGATTAAGTTTCAGCCAAAGTCGGTAACATGGGAGCAGGAACCTCAGACGTTAAAGGTATGGTTTAAGCAGCGGACAAGATGGGCGAAGGGAAACATTTATGTCATTGTCAAAAATATTCCGCTTCTCTTTGATCGATCGGCCAAGCGCATCCATTTTGATCTGCTTTATTTCTTGTCGATCTATTTCCTGCTGCTTACCTCGCTAGTTATGTCTGATGTGCTGCTGATCCTGCATGCATTAGGCTATGTCCATACGACGATAGCAGGACTAAGCTCCTTTTTATGGCTGCTTGCCATCATATTATTCGTAACAGGCACCTTCGTGACCTTGATTACGGAAAAGGGTGAAATGAGACTGTCTAATCTGTGGATTATCATGCTGATGTACGTTTCTTACTGTCAACTATGGATGGTTGTGGCGGCTTACGGCTTATACAACTACATCAAGGATTTAATATTTAAGCGAGAAGTGAAATGGTACAAAACAGAACGTTATTAAGACAGGGGGGAGAACACGTGAGTACAAGAGCAAGAGCACTTCTATCAAGTATGCTTTGCTTTATTATCTTATTTATCTCGAGCGGACAGGTGTACGCCCTGCCGAATCTTGGCACGAATCAATTGACTTATGAAGCGCCGCTTAGTTCGAATAATGTGTCGTTATCAGGGGTAACCGCTGCACGTTCTCTTTATATTCAACTAGAGGACTACTGGAATGTGAGCAATCTTACGCTCCACTTGGACTATCAGGCAACCCAGCTTGCTAGGGGGGAAGAATCCAGCGTCACCCTTGCTATGAACGGCACCAAATTCTACTCCTTCCGACCGGTAGTAGATGATCAGAATAAGCAAAGCCTGAGCGTATCCGTTCCGAAAGAGCTCCTAATCAAAGGCAGCAATACGCTGTCTATTGAAGGCTATATCATTACGAATTTGCCTGACCAGATTTGTGTTCCCATTGAGAAGCGGGACAATTGGCTGGAGCTGTATAAGACCTCCTTCTCAACTACGACATTTACGAAGACAGATACAATCAACAGCATTCGGGAATTCAATCAGCAGTTTGTGGGATTGGATACGTTAAAGGAAAAGAAAAGCGCCATTGGCGTACCAAACAATAGTGAATCCCAGGAGCTGGAAGCAGCGGTTTATGCTCTCTCTGGCTTTGCGAAAAGCAACCGTTCAGAGGAAAATGCCATCCCTATGCTTCCTTTCCATGATCCGAAGCTAGAGGCTCGTGAAATGGTTGCGATCGTATCCTTGTACGACCAGCTTCCTGAGCAGTGGAAGCAAGCGCTGGGGCAGGTTAATGTGGACAATAAGGCCCTGATCCGTGTTGCGAATACGGATCATCAGTCTGCTCTCATTATTACTTCTAAGGACCCTGCAATGCTTGAAAAAGCAGGCCGGCTAGTCGGGAACCAGACCTTGGTCAGCCAATTGGACGGCCAAGAGAAGTGGGTGGACGCCAATACAAATGTCGACACACCAGACGTTACGGTAAGAAGGGATGTTACCTTGACAGAGACCGGGGATAAGCTGACCGGTATGATGCATCAAGAGAAGAGCTACTTTGTATCGCTTCCTGCGAACCGCTTCATCGCGGAGGCGAGCAAGATCAGTCTTGATTTTCGTTACTCCGACAATTTGGACTTTGATCGTTCACTTGTTACGATATTGATTAACAATACGCCGATTGGCAGCAAGAAGCTGACGAAGGAACTGTCCAATCAGGATCAGCTTACGCTTACCATCCCGAAAAACTTGGACGTTTCGGGGAACTTCTCTGTGACGGTAGCCTTCGATCTGGAGCTAAAGAGCGCAGGCTGTATTGAGCTTCAGGATCAGATGCCTTGGGCTTATATAACGAAGGAATCCATGCTTCAATTAAATACGAAGGATCGGACCGATCTGTTGTTCAACAATTACCCGAATCCGTTCCTAAGAGACGCAAGCTTCAATAAGGTTGCCGTTATGCTGCCGACAGAGATGGATTCCTACACGTATTTGACGGTCGGGAACTTGTTTCATCTATTAGGCAAATATGCTGAAGTGAATACGGGGGAAGTGGTGTTCTTCAACCAGCAGAACATGCCAAAGGAATCCGAGCTTGAGCAGTACAACCTTATATCTATTGGATCCTATAAGAGCAATCCTTGGGTTCAGCAGCATAATAAGGAATTGTTTTTCAAATACAGTCAAGACGGTGCAGGAATCGTCTCTAACGAGAAGATCAGCATCGAGGAGGAATACGGCAAGCGAATTGGCACGCTGCAGATGCTGCAGTCGCCTTATGCACCAGGGTATGGCTGGCTTGCTGTTACAGGAGCAAGCTCGAAATATGATTACCTCGCTTCCAACCTGCTCGCTACAGAGAAGGGGAAGTGGAAAGTGTATGGCGATGGCGTCGTTACGGATATAGATGGCAACCTCCAAGCGTTCCGGTTTAAAAAGCAAGCAGAACAAGAAGGTAATAGTCTCCTGAATGAGCTTGCGGAGCGGGGCGATGTGCTTGGCTTTATCGTGGTTCTTGGCTTGATCTTTATTATGGTGGTCATCTCCCTGATTCTCCTGATTCGCAAGTATAGAAAAAGAGCGGGGGGAGAACGATGAAACGCTATCAGAGCAGCTTGATGTCTGACGCAGCCTTTCTGCTGCTGTTTGTCATTTGCTTCGTTCACATTGTGTTTACCGCTGGCAATCCGGATCGCTACTTGATCAACATGATTCTCCTAAACATGTCGTTTCTTGTTGCGATCATTACGTACTTTACGAGCATTACGGTAGGGCTTATCCTGAATATTGTATTTATTTTCGGCTATGGTACGTATACGTTGTATCAAACCGTTATTGTTGGCGAGACACTTCAGTCCTATCATTATTACTGGTTGATCATGACGCCGGTATTTACGGCTGTTGTGGCGCTGTTGACGTTTGCGAACAAGCGGCTTCAGGAAGAGAAGGAGCAGCTTCAGCGGAGGAACGCTTCGCTTGCGACCATCGATGAGCGGACCAATCTGAAGAATAGCCGCTCCTTCCAAAGCGACGCGACCATCTTCATGGCATTGTCTACACGCTATCAGATTCCGCTAACGCTGCTCGTCATGACAGTGAAACACTGGGACGAGCTCAGCCGCATGATTAGTGAGGCACAGATTACGGAGATGGTATTCGATATCTCGAAGCTGAGCGAGACCAGTATTCGGATGAATGACTCCTTATATATGCTGAATGCGGATTATCCTACATGGGGACTGTTGTTGTTCACAGATCAGGATGGCGCTAATGTTGTGGTGAAGCGATTAAAGGAGAAGGTGGAGTCCTTCAACACCATCGAGTTTTCGAACAAATACAAGCATGAAATGAAGTTGACGATTGGAGCTATTCAGTACAATCCTGAAGAGATCCCTACTCCGCTTGATTTCATTAAAAAGGCTCGTCAGAAGATGGAGTTTGATGTGTAGAAGGTGAGGTTCCGATTATGTCCAAAGCGACAACCGAGTCGCTGCGCTCCTTTATTCGATTTGGACTCGTTGGAGTCGTCAATACTGGGGTTGATTTCGCTGTATTCTCCTTGTTGACGTGGTGGCAGACGCCCTGGCTCATTGCCCAGATTGTTGCTTACAGCTGCGGAGTACTGAACAGCTTTCTGATGAACCGAACGTGGACGTTCAAGCAGGAGGGGCCATGGAATAAGGGGCTGATACGTTTCATTTTGCTTAATGTGTGCACACTTGGCGTTACATCCTTATGCATTCTGCTCCTGCATGAACAGTTCGGATTATCCATGCTTGTGAGCAAGGCTGCAGCTACCGTTATAGGTGTTCTGGTTAACTTTGCAGGAAGCCGCTGGTGGGTATTCCGTGAGCCCTCACGTACAGCTGAGAAGCAGGATATGAGTCATTCATAAAAGTTAGAAGGCAGGAGCTCTATTAGAGGCGGCACAGATCGCATAGAGCCCCTGCCTTTGTTGTTCTTGGAAGGCAAATATTTTATACTGAATATGGAAACGATTATCTTCAGTCAAGGGAGGGGCTTCGTACGTGGAATATGAGCGAAGAACGGCTCTCATCACCGGGAGTGCCAAGGGACTGGGGAAGATGACAGCGTTGGCTTTCGCGGAGTCAGGCTGCAATATAATATTGAATTATGTACATAGCGAACTTGAGGCGCATGCGCTCAAGGATGAGCTTCAGATGAAGGGGGCTCGATGTACATGCATTCAAGCCGATGTCTCTAGGCCAGAAGATGTGAAGCGACTTGTACATGTGATGCAAGCCGAATGTATGATGCCAGACATTGTTGTTAACAATGCAGGCCCCTTTATTCGCGAGCGCAGAGAATTTGTAGACTATACCGAAGATGAGATTCTTTATATTGTAAACGGCAATCTGACAGGCGTCATGCTCCTTGACCATCTCTTACTCCCTCATATGCGCGAGAAGGGCTGGGGCAGAATCATCCACTATGGATTCGGGCACGCCGCAGAAGCAAGGGCGTGGCCGCATCGCGCCGTATACGCCGCAGCAAAGGTAGGACTTGTATCCTTTACAAAGACGTTGGCTGTAGAGGAAGCACCCCATGGAATTACGGTAAATATGGTGTGCCCGGGGGATATCCGAGGGGCAGATAAGGAACGCACAATTGCTGAGGTAGCGCATCGTGAGGATGCGGAATCCCCAAGAGGGAGACCTGGATCTGGTGAGGATATCGCTCGCGTGATCCAATTCTTGTGCGAGGAGAAGTCGGACTTTATAACCGGCAATATGATCGACGTGTCAGGCGGGCTTGACCCGATTCGGGCTGTCATCGAGAAGAAGTCTGTACAATCGAGAAGAGATCTGCATTAATCCATATTCAAGGGCAACTGATATAGGATGATGCAGGCTTAGTAGGAGCATTAAGGCCTGCAAGCGCAGCAGGTAAGAGTGCAGAGGCATGCTAGGAATAGTGATTGTAGAATTGGCGTGAAGCAAAGCGGCAGGAAAAACGGACAGGCAGCTTATTTTTAAGGACATAATCATGTGATATATCCAACTTGATACCAAATCGAGAAAAAAAGTGCTGCCGAAGCAATGACGCTTGGCAGCACTTTTTGGTTCATGTTGAAGATCGATCGAAAGGATTAGAATACTTGTACGACTTCTTGCACGCCTTCGATTTCTTCCATCAATGCGCGCTCAATACCCGCTTTAAGCGTGATGGTTGAGCTTGGGCAGCTTCCGCATGCACCCATAAGACGCAGCTTGACGATACCGTCCTCCACGTCAACCAATTCAACATCACCGCCGTCACGCTGCAAGAACGGACGAAGTTTATCCAACACTTCTAGCACGTCATCATACATGCCGTTTTGTGTAGCTTCACTCATTTGTACCAACTCCTTTCATCATTGCTTCTTTTATTATATTATAAAGCTAGCGTAATTCAAAGAGACAAGCGCAAAGGGGGGATTTTGTCAATGAGGCCTATCATCGAATTCTGCGTGAACAACATGCACCATGGCACGGATGTGCTCATGAAGGAGTTGGAGCAGAACCCGGATTATGACGTCATCGAGTACGGCTGTCTTGGCAACTGTGGTGAATGCTATATGTTTCCCTTTGCTTATGTGAATGGCGACATTGTAGCCGGTGAGACAGTCGATCAGCTCAGAGAGCTCATTATAGAAAAGATTGAGGAAATAAAAGCATGGGAGCAGCTTGATATCGATTGATATCAACTGCTCCCTTTAATATGTCTTAAGCATGATTCCATTATCCAAAGTGATGCTTGGACATCCAGAGCACGCCGCTCTTAATGACACGCGGAACATAGCCAACCAATGGGTGCTTGCCAAGCATGGCAAAGCCCGACTTTTTGCCAAGGGAACCAAGCGTTCCTTTTAGCTTTATGCGGCCAAGAGTCGGCGTTTCTCCCTTCCAAAGCGCAATGGCAACATCTGCAATCTGCTCTCCCTGGACACCTGCTGCTTGTGCGCTAGGCGAGAAGGGCAGGCTTGCACAATCACCGACTACAAACACATTCGGGTGAGTAGGGATCTGATGATATTCGTTGATCTTGACTCGTCCCTGCGGATCCTTCTCGACAGCAAGCTCTTGAACGACCTCTACAGGCTGAATTCCCGCGGTCCAGATCGTAACATCGGAATCGATCTCTTCATGATCCTCTTCCCGCTTATTATAAATAACGCCCTGCTCCAGCTTCACGACATTGATATGGCTGCGAAGCTCCACATCGTGCTCGTGAAACCAAGAGGATACGAAGGTAGACAGCTTCTCCGGAAACGGAGACAGAATGCGCGGACCTCTATCGCAAAGGCGAATATTCAGGTCTGGGCGGCTCTCCCTAAGTTCTGCAGCGGCTTCTACACCGCTTAATCCGCCGCCAATAATCGATACTTGCCCGTAGGGCTTCACGTCATTGACAAGCTGATAGGTTTTGCGTGTTTGAGCAAGGGTTTGAATGCTGTTGCCGAAGGTTTCCGCGCCTGGAATGCCATGATAGCGATCCGTGCAGCCAAGACCAACGACCAATTGATCGTATGCAATAACAGGATAGTCCTCGTTATCAAGGAGAACCTGCTGCTGTTCCAAATCAATGTTTTTAATATGGCCATAGCGGATTTTGACGCGTGGATCATCCGGAAAGGCGACTCGAATCTCCGTTTCCGCTACCGTACCCGCTAACAGCGCGTAATATTCTGTCTTCAAGCCTTGAAAAGGCATGCGATCAATCAACGTAATCTCTACGTCGGAAGGCAGTCCTCCTTCAAGCAATCGATTGATGATTGCTAATCCTCCATATCCTCCGCCACATACTACAAAATGCTTCATATTAGATATCCCCCCAAGATGCCGAATCACTTGTGTTACCGCGCTTATGATGAGCGGCAAATATACAGTACGGCTCCTTATCCCTATCCAAAGCTGATGAATCTTAGTTGCAGTATGATCTAGGAGTATGTTATCTCTCATGTATCTATCATGACTCATAACGGTGAAAGACGGGGATGAGGTATAAGGCATGCCATTGGCCTCTAATAAACTCACCGCTCACACAACTGTGAGCTGTCTTACGCGCTATGCATCATTACACAGTTAGGAGCGGACCTTCACTTAGGTCCGCTCAATTCTTATTCGTATACTTTTAAAACGTTGTAGAAGGTGTCACGTTCGATTGGTGTACGGCCTGCGCCTTTGATCAGCCAGATAAGCTCATCACGAGTCAAGCCCTCAGGAGTCAACGCGCCAGCAGAGTGGCTGATGCGTTCTTTTACAAGTGTACCATGGACATCGGAAGCACCGTAGGTAAGAGCAAGCTGTGTAAGCTGGGTACCGATGTTGATGAAGTAAGCTTTAATATGCTGAATATTGTCCAGCATCAGGCGGCTGATCGCAATTGTCTTGAGATCCTCATAAGCGGAATTGCGGCGCTTGATGGATGCTTTTTGGCTCTTTGGCTGCATGGACAATGGGATGAATACCAGGAAGCCGTTGGTCTCGTCTTGAAGCTCGCGAATGTGAATCATATGACGAACACGATCCTCATGAGACTCGATCGCACCGTATAGCATGGTCGTATGAGTCTTCATGCCAAGCTTATGCGCGGTACGATGCACTTCCAAGTAACGCTCAACGCCTGCTTTCTCTACTCTCATCTTTTTACGATATTCATCGGAGAGAATTTCCGCTCCGCCGCCTGTCAATGATTCAAGGCCTGCATCCATAAGCTGACGAAGCACCTCTTCAATGCTAAGGCCCGAGATGCGAGTAAAGAAGTCAATCTCAGCAGCAGTATATGCCTTCAAGGCGATGTGCGGATAGCGTTCTTTCAGCGCTTTTAAGGAATCCACATAATATTGGAACGGAACATTTGGATTGTGTCCGCCAACGATATGGAACTCCTGCACGTCAGGGTTGATGTGTTGATCAACAAAGGCGATCATCTCTTCACCGGATAGCGTATATGCGCCTTCATCGCCTTCATCCTTGCGGAAGTTGCAGAACGCACAGTGCGCTTCACATACATTGGTAAAGTACAGGGACATATTTTCAATAAAATACACGTTCTTGCCGTTCTTACGCATGTTTGCAAGATTTGCTAATTGTCCCAGGGTCAAAATATCGTCACTTTCATATAAATATACGCCGTCTTCCAGCGTCAATCGTTCACCGCGCTCAACCTTATCTGCAATCTCAGACATACGCGGGTCTGCATGACGTGTCCATAAAGATGTCGTCATTCGTTGTACCTCCTAGTGCCAATTCTATCGAACTCTAATCTGCTGACCGACAAAAGAAATACTCTACCTGAAGGCAGAGAATTCATCATAAAAGGGCAGAGAAATGCCTCTTTTCAAAAAATACAGTGAATCCTATCACATATTACGACACACTCATTATACTCCTGCCTAGAACAAGGGGCAATACATCTGGAGTAGACAATCGGCATGATTTTCCATAATAGATGTTCTCTTGTGTGAATTTCGCAGGATGGTTATACTTAGAAATATGAAGGAGGGATGTTAAGATGATCACAATCAGCGATTTGGCCGCACAGAAAATTAAGGAGATGCTTGAGCAGGAAGAGAACCCGAATATGTTCTTGCGTCTTGGTGTGCGACCTGGCGGCTGCAGCGGCTTTTCATACGGCATGGGCTTTGATGATGAAGAGACGAGTGAGGATGTCCATCTCGAAAGCCATGGCATGAAGGTCGTTGTCGATAAGGAGAGCATCCCGCATCTGGCTGGTCTTGAGATTGATTACAAGGAGTCCGGAATGTCGGGTGGGTTTACGATTGAGAATCCGAACGCTGTTGCGACTTGCGGCTGCGGATCTTCCTTCCGTACAGCGGTAGCTGCCGGCAAGGCAGAGAAGTGTGACGACTAATCCGCTTTATACATGATACACAACGGCGATCAGTTCTTCTGATGCAGTTGGAATGCTAACCTCTCTATATGGCTGTGTGCAAGCATGCAGCTATTGGAGGGGTTTTTTATGTTTCAAATCATCATGACGATAGTACAGCAGTCTTGCTCTTAGCCCTGTGTGAGCAAAGAGTGCGATGCGTATACTTTTTCAAGGGGCTTATCTATTAGCCTTTAATAGACATCCAATTTGATTGAGATGAAATGGATCAGGATGAAATGAAAAACACCCACCGGCGGATTCCTCCACAAGTGGGTGCTGCTATGCTTGAAACTCTATTTTACACGGATCAAAAATACTTACCTACAAAAAGGTCTGCTTGAACATTAAGCTAATTAAATAGAAGCAAAATAATGAAAAAAGAATAGCCCCAACACCTAGCGGGTACTTGCGCTGCTTCAAGAAGCGGATACTGATGACGAATATCGCTGCGTTGATCAGTACAAGCACAACCGCCATGCTGATGATGGCAATCCAATATAATACTTCCATCACGGAAGCGTTAAGCATAATCTCTTCCCCCCAATGAAGCGATGCTTCCCTTTCCTCATTCTGCTGGTAATACAATACCATCCATTACTTGGTAATGACAAGCGTTTAATGATGTCTATTTCATGACTCTATATTTCAAGAGGACTAAGATAGAATGCTTTAACTTCAAAATAAGGCGCTAGAGATGAACGATTATAGTATGTTCTAGCAAAATAAAGGCGTCTGCCGTGGACAATCATACAAGAATAGAAGAGGCGAGATGAGTATGTATAAGTATAACGCTGAAAGGGGATATACGCATGGAAGGAAGACAGCTTGCCAGCAAATGGCTTAAGACAGAAGCGCTCTTGTCAGACCCACGCGTCGCGTCCTATGTGCCTGCCACACGGATGTATAACAGTTCGAATCTGCATCAGATGCTGAATAAATATGGATTTGTCGTCATTAAGCCCGTCGTTGGAGGGGGCGGAGCGGGCGTCATCAAGGTTACGAAGGAAGGCGGCACCTACCGTTATACGTACATGGCACGCACACGTTCGTTTCAAAGCTTTGATGGGCTGTTCAAGTCACTAGCGCAAGCAAAACGCAAGCGTTCCTATCTAATCCAGCGCGGCATTCGATTGGCAACGGTTGGAGGGCGTCCGATCGATTATCGCGTCAAAGTAGTAAAAACGAGAGGAAGATGGGTGTTTCGCTCCTTAGTCGGTCGAGTAGCCAGACGCGGGCTCTTTGTTACAAACCTATGCAAAGGTGGGTATATGGTTACTGCAGGGGAAGGAATTAGACGCTCACTGTCAGGACGCTCCGTTCGATCGAAAAAGACAGAGATGCGTCGGGTTAGCCGAATCTGTACTTCGATTCTAGAGACGAAATATCCCGGTATCGGGCAGCTGGGCTTTGATTATGGGATTGATCGCAGCGGAAAAATGTGGATCTTTGAAGTAAATACACGACCGCAATAAGCCTGTCTTGCTTCAAGCAGCAAGCGTTCTAGCAATCTTTTATTTTCTACACTATATGATAGATTTTATTTGTTGTGTTGGGCATATTAATTAAAGTTACTTATTGTTGGAAACGTCAAAAAGGGCTGTGGATAAGCTATCCACATTATTAACCCAAGGTAAAGAAAGGTTATCGACAGTTGTTAACAAATTATGCACAATATTTCCACAAGTTCCTGTGGATAACAGAACGCTTGTTCTTGGTTTTTTGGTCGTGCTATGATGAGTCTGCAAGAAATAATAGGAAAGGTTGTGAGTGATATGGCTTTGCTATCTGATGAGTTACTGATTGATTCCTATTATCAGGCTGTACAGTTGCACTTGGATGAGGAATTTATCGCGCTGCTGTTTGCAGAAATTCAGAGACGCCGCCTGCATCCAACCCTTCGGCTTGTTCCGGTAGCTCATTGACAGATATAAATCTACCATGAGACTTTATGATTCTATGTCTAATTGAAGACCGTCAATGTACGTCATGGTATGACAATGTTCACAGTACAGGATATGCACGCACGATGGGGGAATAGAACCATTATTTTCGCAAGAGGAATCGACCTCAGCGGCTATCCGAACGTCTTCTTGATAAGGAGCATAAGGTCCGACATAGTCTTCCCGTTTGCCGCGATCACGGCTTGGGTTCAAGCAGTTTGGACATGAAATGTCGGGACTGATTAAGCCGTTACAAAGTGGACAAACATGAAACAAGGGTATCCGCCTCCAGTACAAAGATATATGGAGTAGGATACCCTTTCTTTCTATTTGTATGTGATTGTGAATAAGAATCTAGGATTATAACTTCATGTTGCTGCTGTGCCCAGGGGACAGCTTGGCAGTAGGGTCAACATATACCTTCGCATTGTTGATCGCAGTAGGCGCTTCGCCGAATCCAACAGCAATCAGCTTCAGTTTGCCAGGGTAGGTTGTAATATCGCCAGCAGCAAAAATACCAGGAACATTGGTCTCCATGCGCGAGTCTACAACGATTGAGCCTGACTCAATGTTAAGGCCCCACTCCGCGATTGGTCCCAAGGAAGAGACGAATCCGAAGTTGACGATAACGGCATCAACTGCAATCTCGGTCGTTTCCTTCGTCTTCACATGTTGAAGCGTTACCTTCTCGATGCGATCCATACCGTGCAGAGCTGCAATCTCCGATGGTGTAACCACATTCACCTTGGAGTTCATCAACTGCTCAACACTGTGCTCATGCGCGCGGAACTTGTCACGGCGATGGATGAGCGTAACAGATGCAGCGATCGGCTCCAGCATGAGCGCCCAGTCAACAGCAGAGTCGCCGCCGCCGCTAAGTAAGACATGTTGTCCCGCGAATTGATTCAAATCGCTGACGAAGTAGTGCAGGTTGCTCTTCTCGAACGAAGCGGCTTCTGGAAGTTCCAAACGGCGAGGTTCGAAAGCACCCACTCCAGCTGTAATGATAACGGCATGCGCATGATGAACATCCTTATCGGTTGTCACTTCAAAGAGGCGCTCATCAAGCTTCTTCACGCTCTGCACTTTTTCTTCCAAACGGATATCTGGATTAAAGAGATCCATTTGCTGCTTTAGATTATTTACAAGTTCCTGCGCTGTAACCTTTGGGAAGCCAGCAACATCATAAATGTATTTCTCAGGATATAGGGCAGCCAATTGTCCGCCAAGTTGAGGCATACTTTCGATCAGGCGCACGGATGCCTGGCGCATTCCTCCATAAAAGGCTGCGAACATTCCGGCTGGACCGCCGCCAATGATGAGTATATCAACAGGTTGTTGCTGTGTGGCCGAAGTTGTCATCTAATCGGAGCACCTCCAAATGGTGATGTGACTATTTTCATAGCATTTCATAAGTCCCATTATAAACCTTCGGCTCAGGATTGAAAACTCCATGATTTACAACTTCTTTCATAAGAAGCTGCGAAATTTGTCGAAACTTTAAGCTGCTTCACAGAATATTCACATTGTGTTACATGACGAGCCACATGCCTAGCCCTGATAAAAGGACGGAACCGATCAGGCAAGCAATGAAAGCCTTGGAGCCATGAAGCTTGATATCGCTAACATGCATGTTAAGTCCAAGTCCTGCCATTCCCATGCCGAGAAGGATGTAGGAAAAATCTACGATAGAAGCAGCTGCTTCTGGCGATACCCAGCCCATGCTGCGCACGGTTGCTGCGAGCAGGAAGCCTACAACGAACCAAGGGATAGGCAGTGCCTTCACCTTGTTAATGAACGAGGTGGACGTATTGGTCTGCACATCCGTGTATGCGTCCGATGAACGCTGGCGGCGCCAGGTCGATACAAAGCCAAGCATCAAGGCTACAGGTGCGAGCATGGCAACTCGTGACAGCTTCACCATAATAGCGAGGTTAACCGCTTCGGTGCCTAATGAGTCAGAGGCCGCCACCACGTGGGCAACTTCATGCAGGGTCGCGCCGACAATCTCCCCGTATTGGGCTGAAGATAATGCGAATAATGGCAGGACAAAGGCGTAGACTAGCGTCATGATGGTTCCCATTACGCAGACAACGGCCACCGCAGTGCCTGTCTTCGCGCGATTGGCTTCCACCTGAGGCGCGACCGCAACGACTGCCGCAGCCCCGCAGATGCCCGTTCCGCAGGAGACAAGGATGGCCATATCCCGATCAATCCCAAGAGCTCGTGATAGGACGTAAACAATGCCGATTCCGAAGACGAGACAGACTGCGGCAAGGCCAATCACCTTAGGACCGGCTTGAATGAGATCCTGCCAGTTAAGGCGAAGACCCATCAAGATAATGCCGAGACGAAGCAGCTTCTGAGCGGAGAACTGAATGCCTGCATCCGCTTTTTCAGGAATAGGGAACCAATGGCGTACTGCAATACCGAGCAGGATGGCAATAACCAGCGGTCCTAGAATTTGAAGATAGGGCAAGCTGCCTATCATTTTTGCTATGAGGGATAGAACCAGGGCTAACCCGATTCCAAAAAGCTTATTTTTCATGACAATCTCCCCTTTTGATGTCTGTCGTGTTTGTCGTTTTATCTACACCATACGCTGGAATCATCATAAATGGAAATCAATATATTTTAACTTAATCATCAAATCTATCTATGATAGAATAAACGGCAGATAACGGAATGATCATGTTAAAGGCAGAAAGCCCTTCTACTAGAGAAGTGGATATATAGAACGGCCAATAGATCACCATAATCCCAATGGATAGGTATCGAATTAATGAATGGATTTCGTTATAGCAAATAAAAGCAAGAAGGTGAATGTTATGTTGGATTTCGAGCTGTTAAAGATGTTTATTACCGTTGCGGAGCAGCGGCATTTTTCCCGTGCTGCCGATATTCTTCATTTGACTCAGCCTACGGTGAGCATGCGGATTCGCCAGCTGGAGGAACAGATTGGGGTCACGCTGTTCGAACGATCCCCGAAGCGGGTAGAGTTGACGCCAGCAGGGCATATCATGCTTAAGCATGCAAGAGACAGTGTGCAGAGCATGGAGCAAGCACTGCAGGATGTTGAGCGGCTCAGCAAAGAAGTAACAGGCGAGCTTACCATCGGAGCGAGCTTTACGATCGGCGAATACTTATTGCCTTATTGGATTGCCACTTTTAGCGAGCTGTTCCCGAATGTGCAAATCCGGGTAAGTATTAAGAATACAAATGATATTGTGCAGGATGTATACGATCATTTGCTGGACGGAGGCTTTGTGGAGGGGCGCGTAAGACGTAAAGATATGCAGATCAAGCGCTTTGCTGAGGATGATCTTGTGCTTGTCGCAGGGACAACGCATCCGCTTGCGATATATAGTACCGTTCAGTTGGAACAGTTAGGACGCGAAACGTGGATTGTGCGTGAGCCTGGCTCAGGGACGAGATCATACAGCGATCAATTTATGGAGCAGCATGATTTGGAAATCACGAAGCTCTTTGAGTTTGGCAGCAATCAAGGAGTAAAGGAGGCGGTAAGAGCAGGGCTTGGACTGGCGATTCTATCGAAGCACGTTGTCTCGCGCGAGCTGGAAAGCGGTGAACTGCGCGCCCTGCATGTGATTGGGGAGAAGTTCGTTCGCCCGCTTACAATCGTCGAGCGCAAGGGCAATGTACCCTCGCTTGCTTGGGAGCAGCTCCTGCATGTCGCTCAATCATCTGTCAATCCGCACAAGACATAAGGAAAAATATTGCATAATAAATCGCTTTCATCGTGTGATAAACCAAAAATACTCTTGTAATTTCGATGAAAAATAGATATTATTGCATTTGGATTACTAGAAGCGCTTGTCTAACATTGTCATAATCGGTCTACTTGTGCAGACTATATTGTAACGATATGACTTTTACTTGTATGTGATGTTTTTTATAGGCGGAATCATCTAATGGCAAAATCAATTCGATTTTCTTTTAAGACACGCCTACCCTCTGTTGTGGCGTTTTTCACACACATCACGGGGCGAGCGTGAAGGAATATACAATGAATGGAACGAAAACTGGAGGCGTAATAGCAATGAGTAATATCCCGAAGGTTGTTATCTTGGGTGCGGGCTACGGCGGCATCATGGCAGCACAGCGTTTACAGAAGGACTTGAACTACAACGAAGCAGACGTAACCTTGGTCAACAAGCATGATTACCATTACTTCACGACTCATCTTCACATGCCTGCTGCGGGAACGGATGTGCTTGATAATGCGCATGTACCGATCTCGAAGCTCATTGACGAGTTCAAGATAGATTTTGTGAAGTCTACCGTGAAAGAAATTCGTACTGACGAGAAGAAGGTCATCCTCGAGGATGGAACATTGTCCTATGACTACCTTATTATCGGCGTAGGCGGCGAAACAGAAACCTTTGGCGTACCAGGCATGCATGAGCATGCGATGTTCATTCGCAGCATCAATTCGGTTCGCGCCATTCGCGAGCACATCGAGAAGCAATTTGCTGAGTACAAGAAGAACCCTGAGCGCAAAGAATTGCTTACCTTTGTTGTAGGCGGCGCAGGCTTTACAGGCATCGAGTTTGTGGGCGAGCTTTCCGACCGCATTCCACAATTGTGCCGTACACATCAAGTCGATCCTTCCTTGGTGAAGATCTACAACGTAGAGGCGGCTCCAACGGCATTGCCTGGATTTGACCAAGAGCTGGTAGATTACGCAATGAACACGCTCCAGAAGAAGGGCGTAACCTTCAAGCTTGGTACAGCAATCAAGGAATGTAAAGCAGATGGCGTCATCCTTGCAACGGATGAAGAGATCAAATCGGCTACTGTTGTCTGGACAGGCGGCGTACGCGGCAGCAAGCTGATCGAACAAGCAGGCATTGAGAATATGCGCGCTCGTGTTAAGGTAGACGAGTATCTGAGAGCACCTGGCCATGAAGACATCTATATCATCGGCGACAACTCTCTGATGATTAACCCTGCAAATGATCGTCCATTCCCGCCAACAGCGCAAATGGCAATGCAGCAAGGACCGGTAGTTGCTCATAACATCGTAGCATCCATCCGCAACCAACCGCTTAAGAAGTTCGAATTCCATAACAAAGGAACCGTTGCTTCTTTGGGTAAAGGCCAAGCGATTGGTGTTGTAGGCAATAAGAAGCTGAAAGGCTTCATGGCTGCTCAACTGAAAAAAGTCATCGACATTCGTTGGCTGTTCATCATCGGCGGTATCTCTCTTGCTCTCCGCAAGGGTAAATTCCTATAATCGATGAGACATTGCAGTGTTCAGGTTCGCGGCCTATTAACCCGCGATGAATTGGATCGCTACAACGCGCTGATGGAAGTAGGTTCCTATTTGGAATCCCAAAGCCGATACGACCTGTCCTATACGGTTCAAAAAGAGGTGGATCTGCTGATCCAGCCTGCGATTGAGCGTCTTAAGGACAAGAGCCGTGCGCGCGACCGGATGACCGAGGAGTACCTTGCCTCTTTGCAAGCAGATGCAGACGAGGATTAATCCATCGATTCAACTTGATTATAAAGCCGATTCGAGCCCCATTCTCGGATCGGCTTTTTTTATTTGATTGTGTTAGAATTGGAATACATAACAGGTATCGTTGGAAGGAGAAAGGCATGGCCAAGCAAAAATGCTACGTTGTCTGGGCTGGGAGAAATCCCGGCATCTATACGTCATGGGCGGAGTGCCAAGCACAGATCAGCGGCTTTGCTGATGCGAAGTACAAGTCCTATGAATCAAGAAGCGCTGCTGAACAGGCATACAAGGAAGGCTGGAAAGCTCATTGGGGAAAAGGGAGCAGTGCATCTGCAAGCAAATCTTCAAGCGGAACGCGCTATAAGAGCTCAAGCATGCCACCAATGGAGCAAGAGATTGATTACAACAGCATCTCTGTCGACGTGGGAACGAGAGGCAACCCAGGACCTGTTGAATATAAAGGTGTCGATACCAAAACAGGAGATGTTTTATTTTCCTACGGCCCTATTGCCAAGGGAACGAACAACCTAGGAGAGTTTCTCGCGATTGTGCATGGCCTCGCTTACTTGAAGCAGCAAGGCAGCAGCAAGACCATTTACAGCGATTCGGTCAATGCGCTGAAATGGCTTCGCGAGAAGAAGGTATCCTCAACTTTGGTAAGGGATGAGTCCACAAGAGAGATCTGGACGATGGTTGATCGGGCAGAGCAATGGCTCCGCAGCAATACGTACTCGAACAAAGTGCTGAAGTGGGATACGAAGCGTTGGGGAGAGATTAAAGCTGATTACGGGCGGAAGTGAATCATAAAGACATAGAAGACAGCCACTGGTGAGCTAGTGGCTGTTTTTTTGTGGGATGAATGTGGTCATCATCCAAAAATAGGGTTAAAGAGAAAACTAAAGTGCAACTACTCAAGGTCTAAAGGTGTTTATTGAAGTGATGCGTTATTGCGTCATATCCTATATGGATGCTAATTTGGAAAGATGCAAAGCGACGTCATGTCATTGAAGAAAGCAACGAATGAATCTGAAACCGTTTCCTTCAATTTAAAACATAGGGAATACCATTGATGATTGATAAAAGGAGGCAATCGACGTGCAGGGGTTACCGAATCATCACCGGGAAAGCAGGAGCATGAACGGATTAGAAACAGAATGGTCTACGCATCATGCGATGAACCGACCAGCATGGAGAATGGGGTTAGCCGTGCTGTTAAGCGCAAGCATGCTTTTTACGTTGTTTCCACATCCATCAAATGCAGCAGATACGAAAGAAGCAAAGATTAAGGTAGCGTTAACAGCAACCGCTACGTCTATCAATAAAGGTTCCAGCAAGGCTGCTTCTGCTGTGAAGCATGAGCAGGTGAATATTTCAGAGGACAAAGGAGGGCCAAGCGGAAAGCCAGAGGGGTATGACAAGCTTAAGCCTGAACAACAAAAGGCAGTTGATTCCGTCTTGAAGCTGTTCCCTATGCTGGCACAGGCTAAAGTTCAAGATGTCTCTAAAGGAGATAAGAATTCATATCCTGACCGATACCCGACTAGCTGGCGCATTGATTGGATGCATACTACCGGCAATTCCACTCATAGCTTCAATTCTATCGTGGATAGCAAGACCTACGAAGTGATCCAGACGAGTCTTAACTTCTATCCGGAGCTTGTAGAAGAGATCTCCTATTATCCTCCCAAAATTAACGAAGAACAAGCGCTGAATAAAGCATGGTCGATTCTTGCAGAGGCGATGCCAAGCATGAAAAAAGAGGATATTAGGCATGTGCAGGATCATTCTTATTTGGCTACGCAGCCTCTTTTTAGCCAAACGATGTATACCTTTATTTTTAAGCTTAAGGTGAATGGTATAGAGTCTGATCAGGATCAGGTTACGGTAAGGATTGATGGCAACGGCCAGCTTTACGAATATTATAGGGGCGGAGGAACAGGCGATTATCCTTCTGTCGGCAAAATTAAAATCACGCAGGAGCAAGCCCTTAAGCGGTTGACGAGTCAACTTAACTTTGAGCCTCAGTATATGCCAGTTCAAGGCGATAGGAATAATACGATTTACAAGCTAGCTTACATACCTGTCAGCGGGTACGCTCCTCTGAATGCCATAACAGGCGAAGAAGTGATGCAGCCTTGGGGAGGAGTGGACAAAAGGGAGAACATGAAGCCTTTCAGTGCTCCTAAAGGTATCAAGCCATTCCAAGCATCAAAGACGCCGATTGGTGATGCAGATGCAGCGCTTGCGGCAATAGAGAGACACTTCAAGGTTCCTTCGGACTACCAGGTAACGAGCAGGTCATTGAATCCAGATTGGAACAACCCGGAGCGAGAGGTCTGGGCGCTGAACTGGAGTAAACCCCCAACAACAGGGCCGTGGATGGACAGCTACTCCGCTAGGGTCGATGCAAAGACAGGACAAATCCTAGAGTTTGGCCAGCAGCGTTATGGGGGCATTCAGACGGATAATGCGAATGGTTCTGTTGATGCAGCAGCTTATAAAAAGGCTCAGCAAAAAGCGGTCGAGACGGTATACGCTCTACTTCCAGATGCGGAGCACACCGTTCGGCTCATTCAATCTCCAGAGAAAGACAGGAAACCAAGCCAAGATGGAACCATAACGATTCGCTTCGCCCAGTATGTTAACGAGCATCCTGTCAGTGGTGGAAATGTGTCAGTGGTTGTGAATGAGGAGGGGAGCATTCTTCAATATTTCTCTAATATTGTACCTGCTGAAAAGCTGGCGAAGCTGCCGCAAAGCCCTTCCATAACTCCTGAACAGGCGAAGCGAGCTTGGCTTGATGGCATGAGCTTGGGACTGCAGTACAGGACGGAAGGCGGTTACTTAGCCTATGAAGGCGAGGTTCCGCTTGTGACGTACCTTGTCTATCAGTTTAAGGCAAAGGATGACTCGTCGCAGGAATATCTTGTTGATGCCGTAACCGGACAATTATTTTCAGCCTGGGTAAATGATCGTGAAGACAAAGTCGATACAGGTGAAACGCCAATAGATATCAAAGGTCATGCTGCTGAGGCAGAGCTGCTTGCTCTTTGGAAGCATGGTGTCATCTCTCAGGATCAGGACAATCGCATTCATCCAGATCAGAAGCTTACTTACGGGGATTTTTTGCAAATGCTTGCTTATGGCTTCCGTCCAGAACTGGCAAGTTCATCTTCAGTTACAGGAATGAATAGCACACTGCCTTTCCCTGACATTGAAGAGAGCTCACCTTATTATGCCGTTGTGAAATGGGCCTATGATTCAAAGTGGTTAAATAGCAGCAAAGAAGCTTCGAAACGTCTGAATTTGGAACGGACGATGACAAGAGAAGAAGCTGCACAGCTGTTGGTGAAGATAGTCCATTACGACAAGCTGGCTGTGTATATGCAGAACGATAAACAGGTGCTAAGCCTTTCCGATCAAGGACAGATTACAGCTAAGGGAGAAGTGGCGGTTGCGCTGAATCTTGGCTTGATGGAAGCAAAGAACGGCGCCTTTGATCCAAAGGGAGCTGTGACGAGAGCAGATGCAGCGAAGATTATGATTGCTTTGGCGAAGCTGCAGGGGCGTACCGATCAGAGCATCGGGTAATCGTCATGTAGGGATGATCCTTGTAAAAGGATCCTATTGAGCAGCGTATGCGTTTATTGGTCCTTGTAAACCGATGTTCGCTGGCTGCTATAGAACTATTTATTGAAGTGATAATAACGGAATAAAGTCATTATTCGCTTAAAAAAACGCCTGTTCCTCCGGAACGTCTCCTGTCTAACAGGGGGCGTAAAGTAAGAGGGGCAGGCGCTTTTTATGCTTAACCGTATTATTTCATCATTGCAATCAAGCTGTCTTCCGTTTGGCGGTTGCCGACAAAGAATGAGCCGAACTCGCCGAAGCGTGCGCTGACCTCGTCAAAGCGCATCTCGTAAACGAGCTTCTTGAACTGAAGCGGATCATCGCTAAACAGCGTAACGCCCCATTCCCAATCGTCCAGGCCGACGGAGCCTGTAATAATTTGCTTTACCTTGCCGGCATAGTTGCGGCCAATCATGCCATGGCTTCTCATCATGCCGCGGCGCTCTTCCATGGACAGCATATACCAGTTGTCCTGCAGATCACGCTTCTTGTTCATTGGATAGAAGCAGATATGCTTCATTTTCGGCAGGATTGGCTTCAAGCGCGCTTGAACCTCAGGGTTGTCCATGGGATCTCCTGTTGCTCCCGGCTTCGCCATGTAATTGCTTAATTCAACGATGCTGACATAGCTGTATGAAGGAATGGTGTATCTAGCAAAGGCGGACTTGTTAAACTCCGTCTCCAACTCGTTAAGCTCCTCAAGCGTTTCTCTGAGATGGAAGAACACAAGATCAGCCTTTTGACCAACAATGCTGTAGACAACTGAGCTTCCAAGATTATCGTTCTCAGTCTTTTTCCACTGCTCCCACAAAGCTTGAAGGTCATCAAGGGCATGCGCCTTTTCTTCGTCATCAGCCTTATTCCAGAGCGACCAATTGATCGTTCTAAAGTCGTGCAGTGCGTACCAGCCTTCCAGTGTTAATGCCGCTTCATTCATGGCTTAGCCTCCAATATTGTAAAGGGTTGATTTTAGATGGGATCTTTCTCCACATTGTAGCTTATGAGAATGATTATTAGCAACTTTGTGTGAGGAATGTCACGAAATGTTCGTTGATTTTTACAAGTTCTGCTAGTAAACTTAGACTAGTTTAATAGGAAAATGTTTGAAGTTATCGTCGGTTTACATTCATGAAGCGAGACTGAATGATATTAGGGGGGAAATGACATGCAGGGCTTCGTGATGGTCATTATTCTCATGCTGCTTTTCTTTGTCATGATGTTTGGTATCGGATTTATTTTGAACATGCTGATGAAGACCACTTGGTTCCCGGTCGGGTTCTATCTCATTATTGTAGTGCCTGCAACGGTAGTCATGCTGTGGAGCAGCGATAAATCATGGGCGGAGAATTTGATGAACTATGGCTTGGTTGATTATTTAACCGGCTTTGCAGGGCTGATAGGGGCGATGCTTAGCGGCAAGACGATCGGCTTGCTCCGTAAGAGCGGGTACAAGATGTTCTAGCGAGATATGTTGAAGGAAAGAATGATAGCCGTAAATGAAAAGGGCTGAAGAGCCTGAAGAAGCGACGGCTTTCGCCTATGTTTGAGTCTTTCTACTTTTGCCTATATTCAATTAAGAAGATCAAACAACAGCGATCGTAAGGATCTTCCTCCCTTGCAGCATTAGGGAAAAGCAATCCTCTCAGCTTATATAGAAACTGTCTCAGTTGCATTATGAAGTGCGGGAGCATATACTTAAGGTGCAAGATTGAACAACGAAGAAAGGGTAAGGTACTCGGAACATGAACAATTAATCCAACCATTACGAACCATTTTGAATGCAAGTCGATATCAAAATGAACGTTTTGAGGGGATTAGTCTGTCTATTGCGAGCCTTACGACCGTATGTTAGACTGCCGTACATGATGTACATTGTATTCATGTGCCATGCAGGAATAGTGAGCGAATTACGATGGGTGCGTGTGTTATGCTATTGCCACGCCTATTGATGTACGTATGCTGTTTACCATGAAGAAGCGAATGAAACGGTCATTTGCAGCATGCATGGTGTGCGGATATACGATCATTGTGCTTGCTAATAACAGGTACGGGACTCTTTTATGCGCAGACCACAATCCTCTCTAGGAACGTTCCTAGGGAGGTTTTTTTATGACGATATTAATGGAAATGAGACATATTTGCCTTGCTTACGGAGACCGCATCATTCTGGAGAGTCCGGAACTGTGGAAGATGTATGCGGGAGAATGCATTGGCATCGTCGGCATCAATGGAGCAGGGAAGACCTCGCTGCTTCGTGTGCTGGCAGGAGAGAGCAAGCCCGACCAAGGCCACATTGAATGGTATGGGAGCACCTCCTACATGACGCAGTGGGATGATCGCAGCGAACCTTCTGCAAACGGCGGCGATCACCTAAGCGGCGGAGAATGGACAAAGGCGAAGCTTGCTTCGATTGTCGAAGAGCAGGCTGATATATGGCTGTTGGATGAACCGACGAGCCATTTGGACGTAGCCTCAATTGAGAAGCTGGAGCAGCAGATCATCAAGCATCCTGGTCTTACGATTATCATTTCCCACGACCGGATGACTCTGAACCGCGTG
Organism: Paenibacillus sp. 1001270B_150601_E10; assembly: GCF_015558675.1. GTDB lineage: Bacteria > Bacillota > Bacilli > Paenibacillales > Paenibacillaceae > Paenibacillus_B. The sequence continues at coordinate 93,477 of NZ_JADMOL010000009.1, forward strand.
TGTACAAAAATATGGGAGATTGAGAATCAAAGGCTAAAGCAGTATCGTGTGGGGCGACCGGGTGCATACGAGGCGTATCGGGAAGAAAAGGAGCGATTATTCCTTGAGCAGCTCCGCGCTTATGAGCAGGTAGAGGAGGAGCGCAAGCGGCTTCAGCAGGCGCTTAGCGATAAGCGCGAGCATGCGAAGTCGGTCGGCAAGGCGCCGAAGCCATCGCGAATGACAAGCAAGGAGATCCGTTCGGCGAAGCCGCATTTCAGCCGCAAGCAAGGCAAGGTGGATAAGGTGGCGAAGTCGATTGAATCGCGGATTGCGAAGCTGCCTTCATTGGACCGGCCCTATGAGAGGCCGGAGCTTCACTTTGATCTAAACAATCATGAGCCGATTCACAGCAAGATTATTATTGAAGCAGATCAAGTAAGCGTAATGATTGGGGACGGTCCATGCTTGATGCCTTCCTTCTCTATGAGGATCAGACCTGGCATGCGTCTAGCCGTTACCGGCGAGAACGGGGCGGGCAAGACAACCTTCATTCAGCTGCTGAAGCGGGCCTATGAGCAGGTTCGTGCGGATGGAAGCACAAAGTGTGAAGCCGCTCAGGCGGCTCCACAAGGGATCATCGCCGCTGGCTTGATCCAGTATGCGCCGAAGGCGCGCATCGGCTATTTTGACCAGAATCTGCTCGGACTAGATAGCAACAAGAGTGCGCTTCATAATGTAATGGCAACAAGCCGTTATCCAGAGCATGTAATTCGTACGGCTTTTGCTAGGCTCGACTTGTCAGGTGACCGTGCGCTGCTTCCTGTATCTCAAATGAGTGGAGGAGAGCGGGTTAAGGTGCTCCTCGTGAAGCTGTTTATGAGCGAGTGCAATTTGCTGATTCTTGATGAGCCAACGAACTACTTGGACATGGAAGCCTGCTCACAGCTTGAGCAACTGTTAAAGCAATATCCGGGCACACTGATCTTCGTATCCCATGACCGTGCCTTCTGTTCAGCGGTTGCGACGCATCGGCTCCATGTTAACGGCGAGACTCCGAAGCTTGCAATCTGGGAAGATGCTGCATCTGGAAGCAAGCAGAAAGGCAAAGCGGATGGTTCAGCTGAAAGCCAGGCTTCAAGCTCAGAGGGGCAGCCAGCCTTAACTGAGGAGGATAAGCTTCGTTTTCAGCTTGACTGGTCACAGTTATTATCTGAAATGTCGCTTCCGAGAAAGGAAGAGGAGCAGCAGGCATTGGAGGAGAGATTCAAAAAGCTTCTGGCCTTCAAGAAAGCACACGGCCTATGATCATTGTGAGCAAACCCTGCTTTCGCTATGATACAGATATAGGCAAATGCCAATATCGTTTAAAGGTGGGGTACCATGTTTATTATTCAAGGCAGTGCGCGTGATAACGGCAATACCGAGCAGTTGACGTCAGTACTTACTGAAGGGATTCAGACGGAAACGGTGCTTTTGCGGGAAAAGACGATTCGCCAGATCGTAGATGGCCGGCATGAAGAGGGCGGCTTTATTCCAGTAGAGGACGATATGAATTCAGTCGTGGAGGCGATGCTGAAGCACGACACGCTCGTATTCGCAACTCCCCTTTATTGGTACGGGATGTCCGGACACATGAAGACATTTATTGATCGTTGGTCTCAGTGCATTCGCGACGAATCTCTACAATTCAAAGAACGCATGCAGGGGAAAAAGGTATACATCGTCATCGTTGGCGGTCCAAATGCGAAAATAACAGGACTGCCGCTCGTTCAGCAGTTCCAGCATGTTTGCTCCTTCATGGGCATGAGCCTGGAGGGATGGATCATTGGCCGAGGCGTCAAGCCAGGTGAAGTTCTTCTCGATAAGGAAACGATGGCTCAGGTAGCTGCTTTAAATGCGCAATGGAAAGCTTAGAGAGAAGCGAACGCATGCTGAAAGAGCATGAATCGTATCAAACCAACTATATAAGCTGAGCTAAAGATAGATTGAAGAAAAAGAAGAGGCCAGAAGGGTTCTAAGAAGAGATTGCGTTCGCCTATATTTAACCTTTTAGACCACTATCTCTGAATAGCGGAACACGTCCAAACAAGACTCGACAAGGTTAGAGCAGATTCGTTCATTACCACCATTTAATTCGAACGAATCTGCTCTATTTATGTTACAATAGGTAAACCATTGAGATCATAAGGAAAGGGAGCCCATACAACCTATGCGAATGTCCAATTTACTCCATTTTACGGAGCACCACCATTATGTCGTTTATCGTGAGTTTGGATTAAGTGAGTTAGACCAAAAAATGCTGACACACGTATATCAGCCTATGGTGGGTGCATTTGCAATCGGCTTGTATCAGCTTCTCTATCAACATATCGCAGCAGACCAGATCGGATACTCCGCGATGGATGCCCAGCGCAAGCTCTTTCTTCTTCTAGGGATGGAGCTTAGTGAGCATGGGCGGGGAAAGTTCATCGAAGAGACATCGAAGCTGGAAGCCGTAGGACTACTTCAGACCTCGCGCATCATGCTGCCTGACGCTGAGGACTATGTATTTGAATATGAGCTCCAAACTCCGCTTTCGCCAAGGGAATTTTTCGATACCCAGCACCTTACGCTGCTGTTGAGAGATAAGGTAGGCAAGTACACGGTGCTTTCGCTCAGAGAGCAGTTCAATACGAAGGAGCCCGTTGTCTTTACAGGCAGTGATATCCATCGAGAGAACATCTCGATTCCGTTTTATGAGATTTTTAGGTTGAACACACAAGTGGTGGATTATGAGCTGGAGCAAGCGCTGCATGAGGTTACGCCATATCGAAGCGGCAGCAGCGTAGAGAATGCCAATCAAGGCGATGCTCCCATCCTCAACTATTCGGATATCATTATGCGATTCCCGAAGTATTCCTACAATCGCCCCTATGTGGAGAAACTGCGCTATGACCGCGAGGGCATGGGAATCATTAATTATATTGTTCGCAAGTTCGAACTTACCCCTCAGGAGACGTGCCGGCTGCTGGATGAAGACGGTGTGTTTAATGTAGATGGAAAAATACTGCTGGACGAGCTTCAGCATCGCGCACATCTGCACTTTAGACAGAACAAGCGCAGGGATGAGTGGCGAGAGCGCGAGCAGGTGCGCATCGAGAAAGATTTGGATCAGACTCCGGCTTCACCTGTAAGCGAGCAGGAGATTGCCGTTCAGATGGAATATTATTTGGAGGTTCCGAAGCAATTCGGCGGACAGTGCGATGTGCATCAATACAATATGATGCTCCGCAATACGCCTTATACAAGACTGTTGGAGAAGTTCTTCCCAGGCACGGTTCCAGACTTTATTCTAGATATCTTCGCGAAGCTTGACCTGAATTATAAATTGTCGGATGAAGTCATCAATGTCCTTATTCATTACTTAATGGCCATGCTTGCAAAAGACGGCAACCAGCGCTTGAATCGCAACTTTATCGAATCCATCGTATCGAATATGCTGCTTAAGCAGGTCAAAACATACGAGGATGCGGTTCAATACATTCGTACGCAGCATGCAGGCGCAAATGAGCTGGCGCAAGCAGGAACACAGGCAACAGCTGTTACGCCTCGGGGAAGAAAGACGTCAGGGAACCGCTACAATAAACAGCAGAAGCCGGTAATTCCGATCGTTCAATCCACTGCAGGCTCAGGCGGAACGGTGTCGCAAGAAGAGCTTGAGCGGGCGAGAGAGCTTGCAAGACGTCTGGATGCCAATCGGAGAACAAGCCGTTAATGCGCGATTATTACATGTGAAGGAGGGAGAGGGATGGAGTCACTAGGAGACATGCTGAAGCGGTCGCCATTCAAACAACGACGTGCAGAGATTGAGGCCAAGACCAAGGAGATGCTGAATCAGCCTTTGGTCCAAGAGCTGGTCGCAGAGCATCCGGAATTGGATCAGCAGACGTTGAAGCTTAATCTGAATAAGCTTTACCAATATGTGAAGGAGCATCATGCCTGCGAGCAATGCCCGGGGCTTGAGAACTGTCCCAATGACTTCGAGGGACACTTCACACGTATTGACGTTCATGAGCGCGACGGCCGCTGCTTTCTGGAAGACTGCAAGGTTCCTTGCCAGAAGCTCTTGCATCATGAACGGCAGCAGGCTGTGCGCCGTCGTGTCCGTTCATTCTATGTAGACGAGACAGCGCTGAACCAAGGCTATTCGGCGCAAGAAATATTAGAGCGCGACTATGAGCGAATCGGTGCTGTAACCCAAGTGATGGACTATATCGCGAAAGTATCTGAGCAGGGGCTAACCCCTTCTGGTCTATACTTGAGCGGATCATTTGGTACAGGAAAGACCTTTTTGATGAGCTACATGCTGTATGAGCTTGCTCGGCTTGATTATACAGGTGTGATCGTATATATGCCGGAGTTTGTGGAAGAATTAAAGTCGATGTTCCAAGAGCCTGGCAAGCTTCGGGAGACAATGGAGACGCTGAAAGAGACAGATCTTCTCGTATTCGACGATATTGGTGCTGAGAATATGACCCCTTGGGTTCGTGACCATGTGCTTGGTTCCATATTGAATCATCGGATGAATCGTAAGCCCACCTTTTATACATCGAATTATGACATGAATGGTCTGCTGAAGCACTTTAGCTATACCCGTGAAGGAGAAGATATCTATAAGGCTGAGCGGCTAATGGATCGCATTCAGCCGTATGTTGAGGTTGTCTCCGTCAATGGTCAAAATAAGCGCGGTCAGAAGCCGCAATAGTCAGAAACACAAAAGTCCGAGTGCATCCTTCTATTGAAGGAACCTCGGACTTTTGCATGTGTCTAGCATGGATGGATCTAGCTGACTTAGGACATAATGAACTTAACAATAACCATGCCGAAGAAAATTAAAGTCATGAACCCAAGCATGCCACCGAAGCCGTTCATAACGTCACGAAGATCGTCAGTAGGCGTTTCGTTTACATGCTCGCGAGGATCGACAGTTTTGGCTTCCATTACGCTATTCCTCCCATCTGCCTCTTCCTGCTATGATTATTGTCATATTGCGGCAGGAATATTAATCCAATTTCGTCTTAAGTATAGCGAATAACGCTTCGATTTGTAAAGGAAAGGCTTGTTTTTCCTATGACAAATTGATTACAAGTGGAAATCTCAAATTCGCATAAAAAAATGTTTTGTGGTATACTTTACATGTTGAAAAATAAAGTAAGCTGCTTTATATAAAGGAGGAACTAAAGATGGCAATCGTACATGTATCCGATCAATCCTTCAATGCTGATGTTGAAAATAACAATGGTGTCGTATTGGTTGATTTCTGGGCACCATGGTGCGGACCTTGTAAAGCTCTTGCTCCAATCTTGGATGAATTGGACAATGAGATTACAGGCCAAGCGACAATTGCTAAAGTAAACGTGGATGAGAACCCTGAGTCTGCTTCCCGTTTCGGCGTAATGAGCATCCCAACAATCATCGTATTCAAAGATGGTCAACCTGTGGATAAAGTTGTAGGCTTGAACTCCAAGGATGCACTCAAGAGCTTGGTAACTAAACACCAATAATCACTGGATGAGCTTTCATCCATTGACAGTTAAGCCCTCCTGAATAGGAGGGCTTTTTCTCATGCCTTCCATAATGATATAGTATATCTATTAGAGGGGAACACTTTACGAACAGACGGCAGAGAGGGGGAACGTGAAGTTGAGTGAAAAAGACAAGAAAAACCCGGTTTCTTCAACGAAGAATATGGATGCTATAGATGACAGCTACCCCGGCCAGCACTCCTCCAATTGGCGATCAGAGCGTTGGAAGGAGCGCTGGAAGGATCGGTATGAAGCCAAGCAGGAAGAAGTGCTGACAGAAGAGGAGCTTGCTGAGCGGGAGTGTGCACTGGAGCGCATCCATAACAAGCTTGCTCTGCTGCCGGACCTTCCTGGCTGCTATCTGATGAAGAATCAAGAGGGCACGATTATTTATGTCGGCAAGGCGAAAGTGCTTAAGAATCGTGTCCGCTCGTATTTTAGCGGAAGCCATGAAGGCAAGACGCAGCGGCTGGTTTCAGAGATTCGGGATTTTGAATACATTGTGACTGCAAGCAATATGGAAGCTCTCATCTTGGAGTGCAATCTAATTAAGCAGCATTACCCTCGCTATAATGTGCTTCTAAAGGACGACAAGAGCTTTCCTTATATCAAAATTACGAATGAACGGCACCCAAGGCTTGAGGTAACAAGGAGGGTGTTAAAGGATAAAGCGAAGTACTTTGGACCTTACCCGAATGCTTTCGCCGCACAGCAGACGAAGAAGCTATTGGATCGGTTGTACCCGATGCGAAAATGCAATACGATGCCAGACCGCGTCTGCTTATACTACCATATCGGGCAATGCTTAGCGCCTTGCGAGTATGAGGTTACGCCTGAGCAATACGAGCAGATGACGATTGAGATTGCTCAGTTTCTTAAAGGCGGACATGAGGAGATCAAGAAAGAGCTTCGTCGCAAGATGGAGGAAGCGGCTGAGGAGCTGCATTTCGAACGGGCGAAGGAATACCGAGATCAGCTTATCGCTATTGACGCTATTATGGAGAAGCAAAACATTAATACAGCGGATCAACAGGACCGCGATATATTCGGCTTTGCTGTCGATAAGGGCTGGATGTGTGTGCAGATTCTGTATACGCGTCAAGGAAAAATGATTGAGCGGCATGCGACGAAGTTCCCTTACTATGGGGATCCATATGATGATTTCATGTCCTTCGTCACACAGTACTACAGCGAGAATCCAGCGCTGCCTAAGGTTATTCTGCTTCCAGATGAAGCTGATTGGCTGGAAGGAACGAAGGAGCAGATCGCAATATCGGATGGAGCTGGTGCATCGTTAACCTCTTCACCGTCTAGCAATTCGTTGGGTACAGATCCAGCGTCTACTGAAGCTGAAGGTACCAGCGAAGCTGGTTCTGATCCTGACGAAAGCGAAGAAGCAGCAGGCGGAGTACGGATGACCATCCGCCAGCTTTCTGAAGCTGCAAATGATGAAGGCGAACATGCGGATGAAGCAGCAGCAAATAACCCTACGACTGCGGGAGCTCTGCAGGAGTGGCTTCATGTTAAGGTGCTGGTGCCTAAGCGCGGCATGAAGCGTAAGATGGTCAAGATGGCGATGGATAATGCAGGTGTGGCGCTTGAAGAGAAGTTCAAGCTGCTTGAGCGCGATCAAGAGCGTACAGCACATGCCGCGGAGCGGCTTGGCGAGGCTCTAGGCATAGGGGTAGCTCGTCGGATTGAGGCGTTTGATAACTCCAATATTCAAGGTGCTGACCCAGTGTCGGCGATGGTCGTGTTTATTGACGGCAAGCCTGCGAAGAAGGAGTATCGGAAGTATAAGGTCCGTACGGTGGTCGGGCCGGATGACTATGAAACGATGCGCGAGGTTATTCGCAGACGCTATGAGCGCGTGCTGAAGGAAGGGCTCGATAAGCCTGACCTAATCGTTGTCGATGGCGGTAAGGGGCAGATGTCAGCTGCTATCGATGTGCTCGAAAATGAGCTGGGTCTCTTTATTCCGGTAGCGGGACTTGTAAAGGACCAGAAGCATAAGACAGCTCAGCTGATGGCCGGCGATCCGCCAGCGGTCGTTCCACTTGGACGCGATAGCCAGGAATTTTATTTGCTCCAGCGGATCCAAGAGGAGGTTCACCGCTTTGCGATTACCTTCCACCGCGAGCGACGTGCCAAGTCGATGGTCATCTCCTCCTTGGATTCCATCCCGGGCATCGGTGAGAAGCGGCGCAAGCTGCTGCTTAAGCATTTTGGCTCGTTGAAAAAAATTAGAGAGGCTTCTGTGGAGGATTTCCGCGAGATTGGCATTGGCCAATCATTAGCCGAGACGATCCTGTCCCATCTAAATGGTGAGGAGCAGGATGTCCAATTGGACTCACATGACGAAGCGCCTCCTGCCAATGAGGAAGCCTAGCATAAATGAAAAAGCACTCTGCGATCAGAACGCGTTAGCGTATAGGGTCGCAGAGTGCTTTTTTTTTGTACTCCAGAACAGTGACTCCAGAACAGTGACTCCAGAACAGTGACTCCAGAACAGTGACTCCAGAACGGTATGCACCAAGGACGTATGATCCAAAGGTAACGACCAAGTCGTTCTTTCATGGCCGATACGACATCATCCATCACAGTTTTGGCTTCTCGTCTATCCCTATGCCCGTCTTCTTCTCTTTGAAATATCGTATGGCGTAGACAAGAATGACAGGCAGCAGAAGATAGATCAGGCCAAGAGTCATGCCCTGAGCGGTCCCTTCTAGTAAATACGAGATGACCATCAGCAGCGTATCCAGCATCAGATGGGCAAATAGCGCTGTCCAAAAATTGTAACGCACCATAATCCATACAAAGACAAACCCAAGGATCATGAGCTCAACCGGTCGCGAGTAGTACGGATAGATGGGGTAGGTGACATGGCCTGCCGCCCATACGAAGGTAGGGATAATTGCAGCGATCCATGTATTGCGTACAAGCTTTCGAAGCAAACCTACACCGAATAACCGGAAAAAGGTCTCCTCTGAGATGGCAGCGACCCAAGCAACCAACGGGAAAAACGCTGGAATGGTGAGATTTAGCGGCGAATTCTCCGCGTCTGTACTGGACCAGGCTTGAACGCTGTATTCAAGCCCTGTAAAGATGATGGACTGAAGCCCAAGCAGTACGCCAGCAAAGCACAAGCCACGCCAGAAGGCATCGACCAGTTGCTGTCCAAAGCTTGCGTCCGACCAGGTCGGCATGATGCTAGGGTATGGCGTACGCTGCCAAAGATGCTTGCCGGTTACAAGTGAGAAATATAGCGTCACTCCGCCTTGTATAATCGTTAATGCAATTTGTAATAACGTCGTAAACAGAATGGCATCAAAGGATACCGCTCTTGACAGGCTGAGCATGGCAACGCCCGGAATCAGATTGATAACATGCAGTATTGATATTCCACATGATATGATCGTGAGCACCCACATGGTAGCGGAGCGAAACTTTACTTTTTTACGAAAAACAACGGCAAGAATGATGCTGATTAATCCCATAATGAAGGAAACGACCATATAGCCGTAGGTTTGAATGGCGTTTGCAGTGTTGTCCTGATGGGCCATGGCGGCTCTATAGTCCTCGGGAATGCTCCACTCGGATGTGATGCTGGCGAGCTGATCACCTGACCAATTTACAGAAATATGCAAGGATGCATCTCCAACTGCGGCTCCAGGAACCCGGTATCGAATTTCGTGAGCTGAAGCTTGCTCAACCGGCTCACGCACAACTTGTTTTAAGCTGTAACCAAGTAATTGTACGGCTTTATCCGAGCGCTTGAGCAGATCCTCTGTAGGCAAAGAGGAGCTCGGGAGCGCACTAACTGTCAGCTCCGTACGATAGCCGACCAATTGTCCGGTGCTCATATGGATGTC
>NZ_JADMOL010000009.1:102926-152656 GCF_015558675.1 Paenibacillus sp. 1001270B_150601_E10
ATGGATGTCTACGCTAGTGTTGGACATCGCGCCTCTTCCCGTGCTGTCGCTATCGATAAATACACGATAGACATCATAAGGCGCAACCTTATCCCAAGGCTGATAGGAAGCTTGGAGCCGTTTTTTGCTTATGTATCCGGATAGAAGCTCATTGGTGTAATATACGACTTTATGATTGGGCTCAATCCCAGCCTCTACTGCTTGGCTGCCGTCCTGAATCTGCTGCAATTGCTGCTGAAGCTGCTGGTAGGCTGCCCACCCTTTCGCTATCGCTTCTCTCTTATCCAGTAGCGGCAGGACCTCCGACTCTTTGTATGCCTGCTGAGCGGGTATAACAATTTGCAAGATAACAAATAATATAAAACCAATAACAGCTGCGATCGGCAGCGCCTTGCCCCGACGTTTCGGTATATTCCGACTGTCATGATGAGAGATCAAGGATATCCTCCTTTATATGAGAAGTTGTTCTTTAGCTTAGCGAAATGAACAAGCAACGTCAAGAAAACAAGCGATCTATTCTGGCAATGCACGAAAACAGGGTATTGTAAGCGTTCTTTATAGAGATTTTATTCGTTTTCAGTGCATTTTTGAACTTAAAATCGCTTTGTGAAGAATGAGCGAAACGTATATAATCTCGTTATGAATTGTATATGGCCGAGTCTCATGCAATATGAGAGCGGGGGAACCGATCAACTGGGGTGAATTTCACAGTTGGATCCAATGACATCAAGCTAATGACAGAGGGATCCCATTGTGAATAGGGCGTCTTGACGTGCCCGAATCCGTCAGCTAACCTCGTAGGCATTTCGTCAGGATACCAGCGAACACAAAGCACTGGGGCATCCCGTGCTTTTTTTCGTGATTTCAGAAGAGGTGACATACGGTTGGAAACGCTAAAAAAGAAGTTACAGGCTAGCATGCTAACACCACCGCGGATACTAGCAGGGGGCTTTGCACTCATTATTTTACTAGGAAGTTTGCTTCTGATGCTTCCCATCTCAAACGCGAATGGAGAAGTCCTGCCCTTTGTAGATGCCCTCTTCACAGCAACATCAGCAACGTGCGTAACGGGTCTAGTCGTTGTCGATACCGGAACGAACTTTACGATGTTTGGGCAGATCGTCATTATCCTGCTCATTCAGGTTGGCGGTCTTGGATTCATGACGATGGCTACGTTGTTCGCGCTTGCTTTTAAGAAGAAAATTTCCTTGAAGGAACGACTTATTCTGCAGGAAGCGATGAACCAAGGTTCGATGGAAGGGATTGTTCGCTTGATTCGCAAGGTGCTGCTTTATGCCTTGGCGATTGAAGGAACGGCAGCGGTCCTATTCACGATACGTTGGGCCTTTGACATGCCCTTTGGGCAAGCTCTCTACTTCGGGATATTCCATGCGGTTTCCTTTTTCAACAATGCCGGATTTGATCTGTTCGGACAGGTAAGCGGACCATTCTCCAGCTTAACAAGCTATGTTGGAGACCCTCTAGTGAATATCGTCGCGATGTCCTTGATTATTCTAGGGGGGATCGGGTTTATTGTGTTGTCCGACTTGTTTGAATATAAGACGAAGAAGAAATTCTCGCTTCACACCAAGGTCGTCTTGTCGATGACAAGCTTTCTCATTGTGTTTGGTACGATTGTCATTTTCATTTTTGAATTTACAAACCCGGATACGTTAGGCAGTCTGAATTGGTTCGAGAAGTTCTGGGCTGCATTGTTCCAATCCGTCTCGCCCCGTACAGCAGGTGCCAATACGATCGATATCGGCCTAATGAGACAGGCGTCTCAGTTCTTTATCGTGCTGCTGATGTTCATTGGTGCTTCGCCTGGTTCGACAGGCGGGGGGATTAAGACGACGACCTTTACGATCTTGGTCGGTGCGGTAATCTCGATGATACGCGGCAAGGAAGACATTGTGCTGTTCCGCAATCGCCTTGCGAAGGATCGCTTGAATAAGGCGGTTACGCTCGTCTTGCTAGCTTTAGGTCTCGTCATCACCGTGACTATGATCTTGTCGACCACGGAGGACCATTCGTTCCTTATGATTTTGTTTGAGACCGTATCTGCGTTCGGTACCGTAGGGTTAACGATGGGCCTCACGACAGATTTATCTTTGATCGGGAAGATTCTAATCAGTCTAACGATGTTCATCGGACGACTTGGACCGATAACGCTAGCATACGCTGTTGGACCTAAGAATGAACGTGAGCTGTACCGTCATCCCGAAGGGAAGATCACGATCGGTTAAACACATGCAATCGCCAACGTTTAAAAGTTTGAAAGTACGCAATGATAAGCAAAGGATAGGGGATACTAGGAGATGGACTCACAGCAATTCGCAGTAATTGGGCTTGGCCGATTTGGTTCGAGTCTTGCCGAGGAATTAATGAAGCTTGGTCATCAGGTGTTGGGCATTGATCGTGACGAGGAAGTTGTCGACGAGATGAGCGAGAAGCTGACGCATGCTGTCGTTGCAGATGCAACAGATGAAGAGGTGCTTCGCTCGCTTGGCATTCGCAATTTCGATTGTGTCATCGTGGCGATCGGCGATGATATCCAGACGAGCATTCTTGTAAGCATTCAGGTGAAAGAACTCGGGGTGCACAAGGTTGTGGGTAAAGCACTGTCTGATCTTCATGGCAGGGTGCTGGAGCGGATCGGCGTTGATCGGGTCATCTATCCGGAGCGGGACATGGGGATACGGGTTGCGCATCATCTGGTATCGCCTAACCTGCTTGATTATATTGAGCTGTCCAAGGAATATACGATTGCCGAGCTTCGTGTTCCTAGCTGCCTGGATGGAAAGGAACTGCGTGAACTAGATCCTAGAGCAAGATTTGGCTGCAGCATCGTTGCCTTGAATAAGGCAAGCGGCATGATTATTGCCCCAACAGCTGACGATAAGCTGGCTGAAAAGGACATTATGGTATTGATCGGAACGAATCGCCAGATTGAAAGGTTCGAAGAAGAGTATCGAGTATAATTTGCATCAAAAGAGCCTTCACAAGCGTGCTAATGCTTGTGAAGGCTTTTTTTGTACAATAACCAATTACTTAATTCGGGTTCGGTATAGGATATGGCCTGTGACAAAGAATGCGCCTGCGATCAGAATCCAAGAAAGCAAAAGTGGATATGATTGTCTTGTATAGTCCATGATGTCGTATCCACTCGGCCAAAAATTCATGGCCATGACAAGGGCGGCGATGCTGATTACCCCAAACCATGCTCCATATTGATAGAAGATGGTGCCAAACATAAAGAAGAAGCTTGCAACAAGGAAGTATATCGTAATGAGCGTAAGGAAGTTGGTTACATCTAAACTCGCTGATAACGCTTCCTGGTGACCAATAATCCACGCGAACGTCAAGCTGATGACAGTATGAATGACGGTATTGATCACCGACACGATGAACAAGGATAAAGTGATGCTGATCCAAGAAGATACGCGATTGAATCCAAGGCCTCGAAGCAGGGCGAAGGTGTTGGTTCCGCTAATGATCCCTGCAACAAGCATGTAAATAGCCGCAGATGTAATGTTGATGTACGGGGCAAAGAGCGTGCTCTCCACAACCCATTCATCATCTTTCGTTGTTTCTTTCAGGATATCCATGAGATTAAAACTGATGTGCATATCGCCTAAATAAAAGGAGAATCCATTCAGTATAAATTGGAACAAAATGTTCAAAGTCAGCATGATGCCCCAGAAGACCAATAACGAACCCATCCAATCCTTCAGCTGAAGTCCCACATTCTTTTTTAGATTCATAATGCTTTCCCTCCCTGGATTGGCGCTTGATCATCGGTAAGATAAACGAACAGCTTCTGCAAAGAAGTGCTGCCAACATCAAGACCTTGTTTCTGCCATGTTTGCATATCGGCCTCCGTTACATCCCATACGATCGCTCCAAGATGTCCGCCCAGTTGTTCCTCGTGCAGCACGGTTTTCCCTGAAGTCGCGGCTCTGACTTCTTCTTGTCTCCCAGAAATTGTGCAAGCGCGGTTCAAAATAGAGTCGGTCGATGCTTGCAGCATGACTTGGCCCTGATGAATCATGGTAATGCTTTCGAAGATTTGCTCCGATTCATCAATCAGGTGAGTGGACAATAGTATCGTCCGAGGATGTCTCGTATAATCCTCCAGCAGATCATCATAGAACATTTGCCGCATAGCTGCATCAAGACCGAGCACAGGCTCATCAAACAGCGTGAGCGGAGAGCGGGAGGCTAGCCCTCGAACGGCGCCAAACAAGGATTTCATCCCTCTTGATAATTGATTATATTTTTTCTTGGGATCAAGCTTGTATCTGCTCATCAGATGCATCGCATATTCATCATCCCAATGAGGAGCGGTCATTTTGAAGAAAGCAAGCAGCTTCTTAAGCCTATATTCCTCCCATGTCTTCTCGGTCTCGCGAACATAGCAGATCTGGCTGAGGAGATGCTGCTGATCCTTGAGAACGGTGCCGTTCATAACGACTTGCCCTTGATCCGCGAAGTGGTAGCCCGAGAGAATATTCAGTAGCGTTGTTTTGCCTGCGCCATTGCGCCCTAAGAGGCCATGAATCATGCCAGCTTCAAAGGTAGCATGAATGGGATGCAGCGCGGTTGTGCCCTTAAATTGTTTGCTGATGCCCTGTAGTGTGATTGTCGCCTCAGACTGTATAGTCATCGCGGTTTCCCTCCTTGAGATTGTGGATCATTTGAATGAGCTCATCCTTTGAAATATGCACCGCTTGTGCTTCATGAATAAGACGCGGAAGTTCGATCTCTGCAAATTGCTTGCGTCGTTTCGCTAATACCATGTTCTTCGCTCCTTCGCTGACAAACATTCCGACACCCCTCTTTTTGAACAAAATGCCTTCATCGACCAGCAAATTAATGCCCTTTGCCGCTGTGGCGGGATTGATTTGCAAAATTTTCGCAAACTGGTTGGTTGAAGGGACCTGACCATTTTCCTCAATCGAATCATTTAGAATATCGTTCTCAATCAGCTCAGCAATTTGTAAATAAATGGACTTCGATTCATCGAGCAGCAATACATTCACCTTCTTCCTGATGGAATAGCAAGTATGACAGATATAGAGTGTTATGGGGTTCGTTTGTTTATTGGTTAATTACTTATGCAACTAACCATATCACCTAAGAAGTGCGTTTGCAAGCCCAAATTACGATCTTCAGGTAAAAAAGTGTCTTAACGAAAAAGAGCCACATTACAGGACGTAATGTGACTGCGATTATTTATAAATGAAATGGAGGCGATTGTTTGCAGGGAAAGCTTCAATGATAGGTGTAGGCTCGTGATGCTGGGCAGTACCTGATGCATAGACAGATATTCCGTCACCACAGCATGATACGACCCTGAAAAAGAAGTAAAGCAGTGTCATGCGGCCATCCTACCAATCGGCTCGGCCTGCAGAATCCGCAATAAATTGGCGGAAGGAATCGCTAAGCAAAGCGGATTCGGCATAGATCAGCGAGGTGATTCTTTCTGTCTGCTCCAGCTCCTTTAAGTGAACTACGGTCAAATCATTATCCTTCAGCCACTGCGTCCTCAAATAAGACTTGGGAAGAAGGGCAGAAGCCTGACAGGTTGCGAGCAAGCGGCCGATAGCCTCGAACGAATCAATCTCCATGCGAATATCCGGCATTACCCGATATCTTCGAAATAAGTCATCGATCAGCTTGCGATACCATGTTCCGTTGGAGAACAGCAGCATAGGCAGGCCGTTAAGCTTCTCCATCGTCCACTCGCTAAGATTCGATAGCTCGTGATTGTTTGGTACAACAAGCTCCAGGTGATCGGACAGAAGCGGGATCGAGATTAGCCCCTGCTCATGAATGGCATCTGCTACAATGCCGAAATCCGCTTCTTTTTCGCGAATAAGCGAGACAATCTCATGCGTCTTGCCTGTAATTAGCTTAAGCTGGGCCTCGGGATACTGCTCCTTGAACAAATTCACGAAGATGGGCAGCGTCGTTTGGAGTGTCGTGAGGCTTGCCCCTATCGTTACGATCTTTTGCCCTTCGGATTTATAGGAAGCAATCGACTTTAGATATTCAAGCTGCCGCTTGCGGATATCTACAGCAAATTCATAGGTAAGTTGACCAACCCGTGTAACCTCGAGACGTTTGCCATTGCGATTGAATAATTCGACATTCAGCTCCTCTTCCAGTCGAGCAATTTGTCGAGATAAGGCAGGCTGCGAGATATTGAGCCGCTTTGCCGCCTGATTAAGGCTCGTGTGCTCTATGACAGTAGCAAACGCTTCGAGAAGGTCTAGCATGGCTGTGTTCCTCCTTATTTGGGATGGAAAAATAGTCCTTAAAGAGTGACTTATGCACGTTAGTTATCATTTTTATAATAATCTTGCAATTCCATTATAAGGCATACAGGAGTATGATGGAAGTGTCACAGGTTGTTCACAACTGTGCCGCAATTGTGATCATTTGATACTGCGAAAGTGTGTAAAAGGATAGAGAAAGGCATTTTTTGGACGACAAATTGTTGACGCTTTCGACAGGCACAGGTAAAATGAGGATGTTTTATTACCAAAATATTCTGGTACAGAACGGAAAGGGGAAACGGCACACATATGAAACGGGGTTACTTTTACTCGCGCAAGCTGCATTCTCTTCTAGGTATCATCCCGCTAGGCTTTTTTATCTTGGAGCATATGATTACGAACTATGCCGCATTTGATGGCGGGAAAGCAGCATTTCAGGACAGCGTTAAGTTTTTGAATGAATTGCCGCTCATCTTTTTCTTGGAGCTCTTTGGGATATGGCTCCCGCTCTTATACCACGGTGTATATGGCTTGTATATCGCGTATACGTCCCGCAACAACGTAGGCAATTACAACTACGGTCGTAATATTGCCTTCATGATGCAGCGCATTACAGGTGTCATTACGTTCATCTTCGTAACGTGGCATTTGTATCAAACGCGCTTCCAGATTGCGATTGGCGAAGTTAGTCATGAAGAGCTTGGCACTCACATGAACGATATCGTGACTCAGCCGCTGATGTTCGTTATCTACATCATTGGAGTATTGGCTGCATCGTATCACTTCACGAACGGCTTGTGGGCATTCCTTGTAAGCTGGGGCATTACCGTTGGTCCTCGTGCACAGAAGGTATCTTCGATGATCTGCACAGGCCTCTTCGTATTGATGTCCGTTCTGTTTATTCTGTCCCTCATTGGATTCCGCAGCCAGGAATTCGAAGCAGCGGCAGCAGTTGTACAACAAGTTCAATCGGTAATCGTTTAAGGAGGGTAACGCACGATGGCTAATCAGAAAGTAATCATCGTCGGAGGCGGTTTGGCCGGCTTGATGGCAACGATTAAGGCAGCGGAAGCAGGCGTGCATGTTGACCTGTTCTCCTTAGTACCTGTAAAGCGGTCTCATTCCGTATGTGCCCAAGGCGGCATCAACGGAGCGGTGAATACGAAAGGTGAAGGCGACTCCCCGTGGGAGCACTTTGATGATACGGTATACGGCGGCGACTTCCTTGCGAACCAGCCTCCGGTAAAGGCAATGTGTGAAGCGGCTCCAGGCATTATTCACTTGATGGACCGCATGGGCGTTATGTTCAACCGTACGCCAGAGGGATTGCTTGATTTCCGCCGCTTCGGCGGTACGAAGCATCACCGTACAGCATTTGCTGGTGCAACGACAGGACAGCAGCTGCTGTATGCGCTTGATGAGCAGGTGCGCCGTTGGGAAGCAGCAGGATTGGTTAACAAATATGAATACTATGAGTTCGTCTCTGCGATTATCGATGATGAAGGCGTATGCCGCGGTATCCATGCACAGGACCTTCGCTCCATGGAAGCGAAAGCGTTCCCAGCAGATGCGGTTATTCTTGCATCCGGTGGACCAGGGATTATTTTCGGTAAGACGACGAACTCCGTTATTAATACAGGTACAGCTGCAAGTGCCGTTTACCAGCAGGGCGTACGTTATGCAAACGGCGAATTCATTCAGATCCATCCAACAGCGATTCCAGGCGACGACAAACTTCGCTTGATGTCGGAATCCGCACGCGGAGAAGGCGGACGCATCTGGACCTATAAAGACGGCAAGCCGTGGTACTTCCTTGAAGAGAAGTATCCAGCGTATGGCAACCTTGTTCCTCGTGATATCGCAACGCGTGAGATCTTTCACGTTTGCGTTGATATGAAGCTTGGCATCAACGGCGAGAACATGGTATACCTCGACTTGTCCCATAAAGATCCGAAGGAGCTTGATGTGAAGCTTGGCGGTATTATCGAGATCTATGAGAAATTCATGGGCGATGATCCACGTAAGATTCCGATGAAGATCTTCCCGGCCGTTCACTATTCGATGGGCGGCATGTGGGTTGACTATAATCAAATGACAAACATTCCTGGCTTGTTTGCAGCTGGTGAGTGCGACTATCAATATCATGGCGCGAACCGTCTCGGCGCGAACTCCCTTCTTTCCGCGATCTATGGCGGGATGGTTGCGGGACCGAAAGCAGTAGAATATGTTCGCGGCTTGTCGAAGGCAACGGAAGATGTTCCTTCCTCACTCTTTGACAAAGAATCGAAGCGGGAGCAGGAGAAGTACGAAAAGCTGCTTAAGATGGACGGCAATGAGAATGCCTATGTCATTCATAAAGAACTGGGCGAGTGGATGACAAACAATATGACCGTCGTCCGCTTCAACGACAAGCTGGAGAAAACAATCGTTAAGATTAAGGAACTGAAGCAGCGCTATCATTCCATTAATGTAAATGATACAGCGAAGTGGAGCAACCAAGGAGTAGCCTTTACTCGTCAATTGTGGAACATGCTTGAGCTTGCAGAGGCGATGACAAAGAGTGCATTGCTGCGCGATGAGAGCCGCGGTGCGCACTATAAGCCGGATTTCCCTGAACGTAATGATGAACAGTTCCTGAAGAGCTCTGTTGCAACATGGACGCCTGATGGTCCAGAGATTACGTACGAGGAAGTTGATGTGTCCCTAATCAAGCCGCGTAAGCGTGATTACACCACGGACAAGAAGAAAGGAGAAAAGTGATGGCGAACACGATGACAGCAGCAAAGACCGTTAAGTTTATTGTGACACGCCAGGATGCTCCGGATGCGAAGTCGTATACGGAGGAATTCGAAGTTCCTTATCGTCCAAATATGAACGTCATTAGCGCGCTCATGGAGATTCAGCGTAATCCAGTAGATGCGACAGGCAAGCATACAGCTCCAGTGTGTTGGGAGTCCAACTGCTTGGAAGAAGTATGCGGGGCATGCTCCATGGTGATCAACGGCAAGCCGCGTCAAGCGTGCTCTGCACTTATTGATCAATTAGAGCAGCCTATCCGCTTGGAGCCGATGAAGACTTTCCCGGTTGTCCGTGACCTTGTTATTAACCGTCAACGGATGTTCGACTCCTTAAAGCGAGTGAAGGCGTGGATTCCAATAGATGGTACGTACGACCTCGGACCAGGACCTCGGATGGCCGAGACGAAGCGCCAATGGGCGTATGAGTTGTCCAAGTGCATGACTTGCGGAGTTTGCTTGGAAGCATGTCCGAACGTCAATGACAAGACGAGCTTTATCGGTCCGGCCCCAATCTCCCAAGTTCGCTTATTCAATGCTCATCCAACGGGTGAGATGAATAAAGAAGAGCGTTTGGAAGCTCTGCTTGACGATGGGGGAATTGAGGGCTGCGGCAACTCGCAGAACTGCGTAAGATCATGTCCAAAAGGTATTCCATTGACGACCTCAATTGCGGAGATGAACAAAGATACGACCAAATTGATGTTCAAGCATTGGTTTAAAATGTAATCATATCGATAAGCTTATACATGCAGACCTTCAAGATCACGTGATGTGTGATTGAAGGTCTGCTTTTGTTACCCACTAAATAAGGCTTGTTCGTCTTC
This sequence comes from Paenibacillus sp. 1001270B_150601_E10, assembly GCF_015558675.1. GTDB lineage: Bacteria > Bacillota > Bacilli > Paenibacillales > Paenibacillaceae > Paenibacillus_B. Next base: position 112,830 of record NZ_JADMOL010000009.1, read on the forward strand.
ATTGTTGATTAAGATATGCTATTGTCTATCGGTGCAAAAAAGCCTCCGACTTCTGCCTTCCATCCTTAGAAGCGCACTCCGTCATAACCTTATTTTTCGGAAAGAAGCCTAAACTAAAATAAATTTGATAGCGTTTTCTTATTATACTTCGAAACTTACAGAAGCTGAAAAAATTATGGTAGGCGAACCTAAACAATTACGTTATAGTAAGGATTGGGGATTTTACCCTTTTAATTAATTCTCTCTCAGAAAGTGTAAAAGCGCGTTCTGAGCCAAGATCATTGATACGATGGGAGGACATCGTTCATGAAGGTTCATTGTGAAAAAGGAGGACTGTGCTCATGCAGAACATCCGTGTGGAGGAATGTGAAGCCGCTCGTCAATGATTGGGATCCCTTAGGCTTGCTTGCACTCGGAGCGCCAGACGATGAGTACGATTGCTTAACCTCTTTTCTTACGAATTTTATGGAGCAGAACGAAGAATGGGAGGCAGCACAGCTGCAGCAGGAATTAGAGCATTTTGTGGAGACGCATTTTGGAATAGGACCTTCCATGATGAAGGCTGACCGGAGAACGCTGTGGCAAAGCCAATTTGCAGCATTCTCCAGCAAGCTATGGATGTTGCGTGACTCTTTAATCTCCTTAGCCAAATCCCAAGTAGAGGAATCTCCCCGATTGGATCATGGCCCTTCATCATAGATCTCCATCTGTTCTGCCTCTCCAGCAGCTCAAACTTTTCTCTAGATTTCCGTTTATGTTCTAAAATGAAACCGCTTCGATCTCCTACTTCATGATCTTTTTCATCCACTTTAACGCGTTTTTAACGCCAGGATAGCGAAGGGAGAGATCGAAGCGATTCGTTTGAAACAATACGCTCTTCTGATGACTAAATGTATCGAAGCTCGCTTTGCCATGATAGCTGCCAATGCCGCTGTCGCCTACGCCGCCAAATGGCAGATATGGTGAAGCAATGTGCATCAGCGTGTCATTTACACAGCCTCCGCCGAAAGACAGCTTCGAAAGCACGTTATCTTGAAGTTTTCTATCCTTAGTAAATAAGTAGAGAGCAAGCGGCTTCGAGCGAGCCTGCACCGCTTGAACGACATCATCTATAGATGAGTAGGTCATGACGGGCAGCAAAGGGCCAAAGATCTCTTCCTGCATGATGCCATGCTCCCAGCTTATGTTCGTCAGCACAGTTGGAGCGATGCGTCTTCTAGCCTCATCATATTGACCGCCCCAAGCGATCTTCCCATCCTTAAGAAAGCCCGCCAATCGTTGATAGTGCTTATCGCTAATAATGGATGGATAGTTCGTAGAATCAAGCGGCAGCTCTCCGTAGAATTGCTCTACAGCCTTTTTCATTTCCTGCAAAAGAGCATCCTTTACAGATTCATGTACAACCAAATAATCAGGCGCAATGCAGGTTTGACCCGCATTGGTCCATTTGCCAAAGGCGGTACGCTTTGCAGCAAGCTCTAGATCGGCGTCTTGATGAACAATACATGGACTTTTTCCGCCAAGCTCCAATGTTACAGGGATAAGCCGCTCAGCGGCTGCCTTCATAACAATTTTGCCGATGCTGGTGCTGCCCGTGAAGAAGATATAGTCAAAAGGCATTTGCAAAAGCCACTCACTTTCTTCTACAGCGCCCTCAACGACCGTGACCTGTTCAGGTTCGAATGCATGCCTGATCAGCTTAACTAACATCGCGCTCGTATGCGGAGCCCATTCTGAGGGCTTAATGACAGCCGTATTGCCTGCCGCTATCGCACCGATCAGGGGCGCAACCGCGAGCTGGAACGGATAATTCCAAGGTGCGATAATCAAGGTTGTTCCATAAGGCTCAGGCATAATAACGCTTCGACTGCCGACATGGGTGATCGGCGTTCTGACTCTTTTTGGTTTCATCCAACGTCTTAATGATTTCAACGTATGTCTGGCTTCCATAAGCGTAAAGCCAATCTCCGTAATATATGACTCGGTATCACTTTTATCTAGATCCTGCTTCAGCGCATAGGTGATCTCTTGTTCATAATGCTCGATCGCTTGAATAAGCTTATGTAAAGCATGGATTCTCGCTTCAACTCCACGTGTACGCCCTTGAAGATAGAACTGCTTTTGTGTGTGCACGATCTGTTCGATGTCTGTTCGATTCATAAACAATCCTCCTTCGTTGCATTGCCATACTCTCTTATCATAATGTATCTAAGTTTGCATTGCATATGCTCGTGATTCATAATGGATGAGAGATGGTAAAGGGAGGAAATCATATTGAGGATTTCTGCAGATAGGAGTGAGCACTTATCTGAGGCGAACCCCAGCTCTATAGAGGAGACCGGAAGGAAGCAGAAGATAAGCAGAAGGAAGTTTTTACTAGGTTTGCTAGGAGGAGCTGCTGCTGTGCCTCTTGTGGCAGGAAGCTATGCAAGATGGATCGAACCCGATTGGCTTCAGGATCGAAAGCTGACCTGTTATTTAGATCGACTGCCGCCCTCTTTTGATGGGCTTACGATTGCCCATATATCAGACCTTCATTATGGGGATCATGTACATAGCGAGGACATAGAGCGAATCTTAGAGCGCGTAATGTCAGCAAAGCCCGATATCATATGCTTAACCGGTGATTTGGTTGACGACCGTTCCGGTCGAACCAACGGGATTGTAGAAGTGATGTCGAAGTTCCGGGCTCCCTTGGGACAGTATGCCGTGCTTGGCAACCATGATTACAGCAGAGGGGACGATATTGCAACGGATTTGCTGATCCAAGCAGGTTTTGACGTGCTGACCAATCAGCATCGAATGCTTCAAGCAGGAGGCGCCCACCTCGCTATAGCCGGCATTGATGACGCACTGGATGGATCTCCTGATCTGGACCGTGCATTGGGAGGCATTCCAAGCGGGACATGCTGTGTTCTGCTAGCACATGAGCCTGATATAGCAGATTGGTCGCTCACGAAAGAAGTTGATCTTCAGCTCTCTGGGCATAGTCACGGTGGACAAATCCGGCTGCCCTTTATTGGACCAATATTTCTTCCAAATCTTGGCGAGAAATATCCAGATGGCAAGTACATTTTATCGAGACCGTTAGGGCATCATTCCATCGATACTCCACTTACTGTATATACGAGCAGAGGCACAGGAACGTCCCTGCTTCCATTGCGATTTAGCTGTCCGCCGGAATGGACGCTGATTACGCTTAGGGTTGTAGCCGTGTAAATCTAGGTGTATAGTATCATCATCAGCTGTTATAGGGTAAAAAAAGCAGGTTTTCTTTTGTGGCAGCAGAACGAAGGGAGAAGATTCAAGTTGCAGAATATAGCGATCCTTTCTGATATTCATGGCAATCTTCAAGCACTCGAAGCGGTTCTCGCCGACATAGAACGCCAAGGCGCAGATCGATTGATATGCTTAGGGGATATGGTAGGCAAGGGACCGAATTCCGTTGAAGTAATGGATCTTCTACTGTCGGAGTGCGATGTGATTGTAAGAGGCAACTGGGATGAGCTTGTTGCCCGCAAGCAGGACGAATTGATTTTTCGCTGGCATGCTGATCAATTAGGAGAAGCACGTGTCGCTCAATTAGACGAGCTTCCATTCTCCTTTGACTGTCTAATTAGCGGTCGTCATATCCGTTTGCTTCATGCCTCTCCACAAAGTGTATTTCACCGTGTACAGCCTTGGGATCCTATTGAAAAGCGGCTTGGCATGTTTGAATTCACGCCTAGCCTAACAGAGCCTTTGCATCCATGCCAATCGCCGGATGTCGTGATATATGGTGATATTCATAACGCCTACGTCCAGCATCTGGAAGGAAAGACGCTTGTCAACGTCGGAAGCGTTGGCAATCCCCTAGACATGACGCAGGCATCCTATGTGATGCTTCAAGGTCAATACGGCTCCGTGGAGCAGGCTCCCTTCCGTATGCAGCTATGCCGTGTGCCATACGATATTGAGGCAGCTGTCCAAGCGGCAGAGCGATCCGATATGCCAGATATCAAGTCGTATGTGAGAGAGCTTCGCACAGGCGTATATCGCGGACTTCAGAAGAGTGAAGACGAAGGGTAATGTTCTTTTCAACATATACAATCAATGATAGTATAGATCTAAGTAGAAGACTGTAACGAGCCGGCGCTGTCCATGCGCCGGCTTTGTTCGGCTTGTGTAAGCGGGAAGGGTGGAGCAGCAAGTGAAAGCAGAACAATGGTTTACGCACCCCGTCGGCTTGACGGTGAGTGCGATTGTGTCAACACTACTATGGGGCAGCGCCATGCCTGCTATTAAGATCGGATATAGCGAGCTCCATATTCAGTCAAGTCAAATGTTTGAGCAGTGGGTATTCGCAGGTTACCGATTTACCTTGGCGGGACTGATGCTTGTCTTATTTGCCCTGCTGCTGGAGAAGAAGTCAAACGCGCAGGAGCCTCATGCAGCTGCAAGCGCTAAGCCATTGTCTACCGGACGCAAATGGTTTCTTGTTGCCAGGCTGGCATCGATTCAAACGCTGCTTCAGTATTTATTTTTCTATATCGGCCTTAGCCTAAGCACGGGAATGCAGGGTGCAATCATTACAGGAGCCACCTCGTTCTTCCAAATGCTCGTCGCACGGTTTATGGACCGCAGCGAGTGCTTCAGTGCGAATAAGACGTCAGGCCTCATTCTTGGATTTGCAGGGGTTGCGATTGTTACCTTTACGCAGGGCGGATTCCATATGCAGCTTGGGATCGGTGACGTCTGCCTGATCCTGTCGGCTTTCTGTGGCGGGTTCGGCAATGTGCTTGCCAAGCATGAAGCGAAGCAGCTTCCGGTCTTGTGGCTAACAGGAAGACAAATGCTGCTTGGAGGCATCGTGCTGACAATCATTGGTGCAGCTAAAGTAGGGATTGCTCCGTTTGCTTGGGATGCAAGCTCTTTGCTGCTGCTGCTTTATTTGGCCTTTTTGTCTGCAGCTGGGTTCGGACTGTGGAATCTGATTATGAAATACAACAGTGTAGGAAAGGTATCCATGTTCCTATTCCTCATTCCTGTATTCGGCGTGTTCTTGTCCGTTCTACTGCTTGGCGAACAGTTCAATGAGTGGATTCTGTTAGCCCTGATGCTTGTAGCAGTAGGAATCCTGGTTGTGAATCGCACTCCAAAGCATGTGAAGAAGTCGCAAGCCGCGCCTTCGTTAAATGTTACACAACCGTAATATTCCTGTTATCGTCACATAATGTTCTGGAGGTAATATAATAGGCAAGACCCCCTTTTGATGAAAATATATATCCCTTGAAGTGACCTGCGTTCGTGCAGGTCTTTTTTTTTGCGTATAAAAAAAGCTATCCGAGCAGCGTTGTCTGCTGACGAATAGCGATACCCTTACGTATGCAAGGGAACGATTTGCTTTTGCTTCTGTCTATAGAACACCCAGCGCTTAAAGCCGATTTCGTGCAGGCGCTGTGCGACCTCTTCCCACTCATCACCAACGCGGGAAGGCTTATGGGCATCGGAGCCAAACGTAACATCAACGCCAAAGTGAAGGGCACGCTCCAGCATATCATCAGATGGATACCAGCCGCCGCTTAGCTTTGTTTTGCCTGAGGTATTGATCTCGATCGCAACATCGCTCGCTGCGATAATCTTTAGCGTTTCATCAATCACTTCAGGCGTGCTGATATCGGAGAAGGCGGGATAATTACCTTTCATGGCGTCAATATGGCCAAGAATCTGGAACATGTTCGATTCAGCAGAAGCCCGAATGAGACGATAATATTCGGACTTCGTCTCCATCGCCTTCTCGTTAGACAGGCCCTTCCAGCGTGATTTATTGAAGATGCTGACCCCATAGGTATGATGAATCGAGCCGATGATATAGTCAAACGGGTATTGGGCGAGCGCTTGGTGATAAACATGTGCAGACTCAGGGAAAAAGTCAGACTCAATTCCAAGCAGAACCTCGATCTTTCCTGCGTATTCCTCTTTTAGCTTCAGAACTTCTTGGACATAGCCGCTGAATTCGCTCTTTTTCATCGTGATCTTAGGAAAGGGCTGATCCTCTTCGTAAGCAAAGTAAGGGGAGTGATCGGAGATACCGATGACTTGAAGGCCATGCTTGATGCCTGCCTCGATATAATCTCGTATGTTGCCATCTGCATGTCCGCAGCGAAAGTGATGGGTATGCAGGTCAAATTTCATGATGAGTCCTCCAATCCTGTAAGCTACTAACATTATGGTTATAAGCGCATGAATTATTCAGACGCATAAAAATGATCTTCCGGCATCCCCTTCAAGTCATTCAAAAATTGCTGCATCGCAGAGTTCAAATAACGGCCTGACCGATAGATGACTCCGACGGGATGAGCGGTCTCAAGCTCCTTGATATGCACCATCTTGAGGGAGCCGCGCTTAAGCTCTGCAGAGACGGACAGCTTGGAGATGATGGCTGCGCCAAGATCAAGCTCGACCATACGCTTTACTTCTTCACTGCTTGAGAGCTCCATGACAATATGAGGTTGGAAGCCATGCTCACGGAATACATCATCTGCGAACCGTCTTCCGACTGTATCTGGTGAGAGCATAATCAGCGGAACATTTTCCAGCATGTCAATGGTAACCGTTGTGGATTGCGCTAGAGGGTGCTTCGGATTCACAACGAGCTCAAAGGTGTCGTAGTAGAGGATAGATGTGATAAGGTTAGGATTTTGATCCGTGAGATATCCGATTCCGATGTCTACACTGCCGCTCTCAATATGTGCTGCAACCTGTGAGGAGGACATCGAGAAAATGCTTGTCTTGATGAGGGGATATTGGTCTTGAAAATAAGATAGGATGCGAGGCAGAATCTGTATCGCAATCGATGTAGTCGTTCCCAGCACGATGTGCCCTTGAGGGATTTGATTGAGATCAGTCAACTTCTGCTTGAGATCTTCCACGACACGCAAGATGCTCTCTGCATGTTCGAGAAATACTCTTCCACTGTCCGTTAAGGTAACCGGCTGGTTTCGATCGATCAGAACGGTCTTGAATTCATCCTCCAGACTTTTGATCTGAGCCGATACGGCTGGCTGTGTCAGATTAAGCAGCTCTCCTGCCTTGCGAAAGCTCATCGTCTTCGATATCGTGATCAGCGTTTCCAGTTGGCTTAAGTTCATCTAACATCCCTCCCCATTGGTTTATGTGTGGTCTTATGCATAAATCATGTGGCAATCGCATGATATACAGCCACAGTTTCGAATTGCTAACTTTTGCATGAATAGAAAACTCATTGGTCAGTACCAATACGAAAACATGCGCACGACTGTTTTACCCAAATTAGAATGGATAAGTTTCGTACGGTTGAACCGAAACCAAGCGTTCGATGTGTCGACAGCCTCACTTCTTAACGCAGCTGCTCAACCATGCATGATTTCATAAGCGTCATGATTATATTACCCGTCACAAAAAACATTTATCAGCTTAGCCGGATCAATAAATAAAGTTTCTCGTTACACTAATTATAGTGTATGATCCGTTTAGGGGCAATGCTAGGAGCTCATGGGAACCCGCACCGCAGCATATGCATCAGTATCTTTACAAATTCTTGAATAGTCTATGCAACTGATTATGCCATACGATGAAGTTGAAATTTGATCGAAGGTGGAGATACGTATGCAGGCAAAGCAGCTGCGCTATTGGATGCTGTATGATTGGGCGAACTCAGCATTTGCAACAACCATGCTGGCCGCCGTACTGCCGATCTATTATCAGACGGTAGCAGGAAAAGGATTGGAGCAAGCATCAAGCTATTGGGGATTCACGCAAACGATCGCAATGCTGCTCGTTGCTCTATCGGCACCTGTACTTGGCGCGATGGCCGATTTGTCACAGCGAAGAATGGCATTCTTGCGCGTATTCGCCTATATGGGAGCCTTAAGCTGCGTGGCCATGAGCTTTGCAGGCGAAGGGGATTGGGTCCTTGTATCGCTGCTGTTCATTGTTGGGACGCTAGGCTTCTCAGGAGGCAATACGTTCTATGATTCCCTGCTTCCTCAACTTGCGCCCCCCGAACACCGGGATGAGGTCTCGGCAAAGGGCTATATGTACGGATATATTGGCGGCGGCGTTCTGCTTGCGCTGAACATCGTCATGCTTGAAAAATTCGCATGGTTTGGGCTGCCAGATAAGATTGCAGCTACGCAAACGGTGTTTATTACCGTAGGGCTCTGGTGGTTTGTATTCTCGTTGCCGCTGTTCCGATCCCTAAAGGATCCTGTAAGCGTTCGCTCAAAGCCTGTAGGCTTTTATGTAAAAGAAGGCTTTGGACGGGTGGGAACGACGATAAAGCGTCTGCCCAAGTACCCGGAACTATTCAAATACTTGCTGGCGTTTTGGTTTTTCAATGATGGGATTTCCACCATTATAAGCATGTCCGCAATTTATGGGGCTGAGCTTGGCATCGGCACGACCCATCTGATCGTAGCTTTATTGATTACGCAGTTTGTAGGCATTCCGTTTACATTTTTATTTGCGAAGTATGCTAGTGCGATCGGATCGAAGCGTGCATTATATGGCTCCTTGCTTGCTTATATGGTCATTGTAGGCATGGGTTACTTTATGCAAAATGCACTTCACTTTTATCTGCTCGCTTTCATGGTAGGCATTGTGCAGGGCGGAAGCCAAGCAGTGGCACGTTCAATCTACAGCCAGATGGTGCCGCAAGCCTATGCAGCCCAATTTTTTGGCTTCTTTAGCCTCTCGGGCAAAGTGTCTGCCTCTATCGGACCTGCTGTATTTGGGACGGTTGGCTTGCTAACGGGTTCGACGAGAACCGCCATTCTCTCCATTCTTGCTTTCTTTATTATTGGAATCATCCTACTTCGCTTCGTTAATATTGAGAAGGGACGCCAAGAGGCAGAATCGAATGAGAATCTGGATCAGGATCATAGCACCCATCCTCCTGCATGGAGTGGAGCATCTAGTAAACCAAAAGATGAGGACACATCCTTATAATAGATGAAACACTGAGTGAACTCAGCGTTCCTGCAGCGCCTCGTTTAGGCCTATCTTCTTCGACATGAGCTGATAAGCTGTATAAATATAAAAACATCCCCATCGTGTAGGATTGCTCCTTCTACGATGGGGATGTTTGTTTTTAATGTAACATCTTCGTTCTATCGCTGATTATTTTTTGCCGGACAAGCGAACGAAGAGCTTCACAATCTCAACCAAAGGAATGATCGCAATTGCACATCCGATGACGATAAGCCACTGCTCAAGATTCAACTCCACGACACTAAACAGGTCATTCATAAATGGAAGCAGGATAACGAGAATGACCAGCAGTCCTGAGATGACGGCAGCACCGTTCAAATAGCGGTTCGAAAAGAAGCCGATCGTAAACAGCGACTTCCGGTTCGAGCGAACGTTGAAGGCGTGTGTAAGCTGGATCAAGCCAAGGGTCGCAAAGGCCATCGTAACGGCATGGGGCTCGGAATAATGTGTATGGCCCCACCAATAGGCGAAGAGGGTTAAGGCAGCCTCTAAGATCCCTTGATAGATAATGCCAGCGCCGACACCATCCGCGAATACGCTTGTCGATGATTTGCGTGGCGGCTGCTTCATGATGTCGTTCTCCGCCTTCTCAAAGCCCAGAGCAAGCGCAGGCAGCGTATCGGTCACCAGGTTGATCCAAAGGATGTGAATCGGGAATAGGATCTTCCAGTTCACAAGCGTTGCGATAAATAGGGTCAACACCTCGCCAAGATTCGCCGAGAGCAGGAACTGAATGGACTTTCTTATGTTGCTGTATACTTTGCGCCCTTCTTCCACGGCAACGACAATGGTGGAGAAATTGTCATCGGCAAGCACCATATCAGATACGCCTTTCGATACATCCGTACCGGTGATTCCCATCCCAATCCCGATATCCGCAGACTTGAGAGCAGGGGCATCGTTGACGCCATCGCCTGTCATTGCAACAATCTTGCCACGCTTTTTCCATGCCTGCACGATTCGAACCTTATGCTCAGGGGACACTCGGGCATAGACCGAATATTGTGTGACCTTCTCCTCGAAATCCTTCTCCTCGATCTGGTTCAGCTCGCTGCCCGTCAATACGCCCGTATCGTCCTCAATGATATGAAGCTCCTTCGCGATCGCAGCCGCTGTATCTCGATGGTCTCCCGTGATCATAATTGGGCGTATGCCGGCTTCTTTACAGATGCGAACGGCTTCCTTCACTTCTTCGCGCGGCGGATCGATCATGCCAACGAGACCAGCAAAGATGAGATCCTGCTCAACGTTCTCAGAGCTTAGGCCCTCTGGCAGCTTCTCGATGTCCCGATAAGCTGCGGCAAGCACGCGCAGGGCCCTGTCTGCCATTGCCTTGTTGGCCGCGGCAATCTCTTTATGATGCGCTTCGGTTAACGGCTCGACCTTGCTGTCTCTGATGATATGCGTACAACGCTCTAGAAGCACATCAGGCGCACCCTTTGTCATGATACGAAGCGGAGTACCGTCTTCTCCGTGCATATCATGAATCGTTGTCATGAGCTTCCGGTCGGAATCGAAAGGCAGCTCGGCTACACGAGGGTACTGCGCTTCTAATTTGTGTTTATGCAGGCCTTGCTTAAGCGCATAGTCGATAAGTGCAGTCTCCGTAGGATCACCGATGAAGCGTGTATTTCCTTCCTCCTCGGTAATTTTGGAGTCGTTGCACAGTGTCATAATATAAAGGAAGCGATCACCATCCGTATGGCCAAGTATGGTCTTCTCGGCATCCGTCGCATGCTCGCCGATATAAGCTTGCTGAACGGTCATCTTATTTTGCGTAAGCGTACCGGTCTTATCGGAGCATATAATCTCTGTGCTGCCCAGCGTCTCAACTGCAGGCAGCTTGCGAATGATGGATTTGCGTTTCGCCATCTTCTGCACGCCTAGCGCCAAGATAATGGTAACGATGGCAGGGAGGCCTTCAGGAATGGCTGCGACCGCAAGCGAGATGGAGGTGAGCAGCATATCCAGCCATTCACGGCCCTCGAAGTATCCGATGCCAAACATGATAGCCGCAACGACAATGATAATGATCGTGAAATATTTACCAAGCTCATTCAGCTTCTTCTGAAGCGGAGTGATCTCATCTTCCTCTTGCGAGATGAAGTTCGCGATCTTCCCGACCTCGGTGCTGATGCCCGTGCCCGTAACGACGCCAACGCCGCGGCCGTAGGAGACGTTGCTGCTCATGTAGGCCATGTTGACACGGTCACCGATAACAACATCCGCTTTATCGAGGGGAGCCAGCTCTTTCTCAACGGGAACGGACTCACCGGTAAGTGCAGCTTCCTCGATCTTCAAGGAAGCGACCTCGATTAATCGCATGTCGGCAGGCACAACATTTCCGGCTTCGAGCAGCACGATATCGCCTGGAACAAGATCCTCGGCTTTGATCGTGATCGTTTGCCCGCCGCGCCGAACCTGAGCATTTGGCGAGGACATTTGCTTCAAAGCAGCAAGTGCGTTCTCGGCTTTGTTTTCCTGTACAACTCCTAAGATGGCATTGATCAATACGACCACGACAATAATAATGGAATCTGTCCATTCACCCAGCAAGCCTGAGATCACAGCAGCGACAAGCAGGATGATAATCATCACATCCTTGAACTGGGCAAGCAGCTTTTGAAGCAATGTTTTTCCTTTTGCTTCCTGAAGCATATTCTTGCCATATCGTTCAAGCCGAGACTTTGCTTCTGAGCTTTCCAAGCCCTGTACCTTTGCATTCAAGCGTGCAAGGCTATCTTCGACTGTGAGCGTATGGAAGGCTTGTTCTTGCTGTGATTCGCGTTCGTGGCTGTCCACCAGCATCCAACTCCTATCGTATGTATTTATGTTTATATGAGCATTTACTACTATATAACCACTGTCGTCTGGCATTAATCCTCAAGCGGCATTGGCACTGACAGTTGGGTCATTTGCTACTATTCAATTCAATGTAACCCTTATCTCTAGCTTTTACCATTGTTCGGCAAGATATGTGACGATTCCATCCGCTATTTTGCTTCTGACCAGATTGGATCTTCCACCGTGATTGGACGATTGCTTGACAGATCTAGCCCCGTCTCATAGGAACGATTGCCAATAATACGCTCAAGATTCGCATAGGCATGATTGCGTGAAGCTTGATGGCTCTGGAAGTGGGGATGCCAAATTATATCCCATAGCTCAATTACGGCGTGGATGGCTTGCAGCCCATCGGCCCGCGCAGTTTCCCACATATCCCATACGGAGGTGCTGTATGTCTCTCCTGTACCCGTCGGATCAAGCCAAGGGCGATGCTTCGTATTCAGAACATCATAGCGGGGAGGGTTCCGCTTGTAGACAAGAGCTTCTGCTTGATAGAAAGTCAATGCTCGCTTCCAGCCATAGGGATCAAAGCAAAGCTTCTGAACCTTGATCATATCTTGTATTGCTTTATTCCAAGCCCCTTCTGGTATGTGTGTCTTGAAGGCGGGGTAATAGGCATGGACCACGCGGTTGAAGCCAGCAAGGACACCATCAGGAAGCGTTCCGCCAATATCAATGATCTTCCATACAGGCGTATTCCACGTCTCAAGCTGCAGCTTCTCTCGCACAACGTGAGTATCCATCAACACCTCAAAGCGCTGATGATCCCATTTGCGTGAGCCAGAGCGAGAGAAGACGTATGGATGCATATGGCGATCAAGAATATGATGCAGCAAAAAGCCAAGGGTATACAGCGCTGTAGCGCGATCATTGGATCGAACATGGCTAAGCAGATTAAGAAGCACAGGTCCGCACTGCTCGTTATGCATAGCGCTCCCAAGCTCATTCATCGTTTTACCTTTTTCCCAAGGCAGAAAGTTATGATAGAACAAGAAGTCAGGCCCCTGACATCCCATATTGAATACATGCTGCTGCTCTTCTGTACGAATCCAATCGTCGAGATTCGCTTCCGCGAGCAGTTCCTGACCAAAGATTAGATGCGTCCAAATATTAGGCATAGTTACACGTCTCCTTCTCAATAACAGGTAAACCCCATTCCTATAAGCATACCGTTTTTTGGATGAAAGGGGGATAAAAGCTTTGTAAAATGATTACGTTTTCGTGAAGATGAAAGGGTTTGCATTTACATCGTATGATCCCTGTGTGATGATAGATGTAAGCTTTGTGCAAGGTAACTTCATCACCATGCAAGCAGTCATTGCTACTCGCGTGTAGAAGGGGAGAATGCTTAATGGAAGCAGGTCGCAAGCCCAATGTGATCATACTGGTTGCTGACGATCATCGTTACGAAGCAATTGGCTGGCACGGCAATGAAGATGTAAAGACTCCTGTGCTTGATGAATTGGCAAAACGAGGAGTCAGCTTCTCGCATACTTACATTAATGGTGGACTTGATGGAGCGGTGTGCGCACCAAGCCGGGCATGCCTGAATAGCGGCTGCACGATTATGGGGGCAACGGTCAGTCAATCCTTAGAGGACACGATGGAGAAGCTGACCATCGGCAGTAATCGAGCAACGCTCGGCGAGACGTTCAGACGAAGCGGGTACCATACTTATGCGGTTGGAAAATGGCACAACGATAAAGCGAGCTTTCAGCGGAGCTTTGAGAATGGAAAAAATATTTTCTTTGGCGGAATGAGCGAGCATCGCCAGGTGCCTGTATATCCTTATGATCCAACAGGGGAATATCACGCCTCGCTGAAAACGATAGAGACTACCTTTTCAACAGAGCTGTTTACAAATACAGCGGTTGAATTTTTGGATCGCTATGAACGTGAGGAACCCTACCTCTTATATGTAGCGTATACATCGCCGCATGATCCGAGAACTGCACCGGAGCCTTATGCATCGATGTACGACCCAGCATGCTTAACGCTGCCGCCGAATATGTGGGCGGAGCATCCTTTTGACAATGGGGAAATGCAGGTAAGGGATGAGCATCTTACGGCTGTACCAAGAAATCGCGAGGACGTTCAGCATGAGGTGGCCGATTATTATGCGATGATATCTCATATGGATGCTGAGATCGGGCGGTTAATAGAGAAGCTACGGGAGAAGAATGAGCTTGAGCATACGATTATTGTGTATACCTCAGACCACGGGCTTGCTGTTGGACAGCATGGGCTTATGGGCAAGCAGAATGTATATGAGCACAGCGTTCGCATTCCATGGATCATGAGCGGACCAGGTATAGGAGAGGGCGTGAAGCCGTCTGGTCAGGTTATGCAAATGGACATTTTCCCAACGCTATGCGCGTTAGCGGATGTCCTAACTCCACTATCTGTTGAAGGTCGGAGCATGGCGGCAGCTGCTCAACAATCTGGACAAGCCCCGTTCCGCGATACCGTGTATTCCTTATATAAAGATACGCAGCGTATGGTAAAGGATGAAGCGTGGAAGTATATTCGTTATCGCAAGTCTTCTCACAGTGGAGAAGGCACAGATGAGATTCAGCTGTTCTTTGTCAAGGATGACCCTTGGGAAACAACAAATCTTGCCCACGATTCGCAGTATAGCGTGAAAGTGAAGGAGATGCAGCAGAAGCTGGAGCGATGGATGCATGAAGCGCATGATCCTTTTGTACAATATTTTTCAGAGAAATAGACGATGATTAAGGTCTAGCCAGTGAGAGCGTATACATGTAAACTAAGAGATGTTATGGGGTTATCGCTATCATGACCTATCTACTTAAATAGACAACGATAGAACAATGTGGAGGAGAAATCATGGAGAATTTTAGACTGCCTAAGATCGATATGCCTAGATTTGAATTGCCAGAAGCGGTAAAGCAGGTGCTTGCTGAGGCTGAGAAAGAGCTTGCTCACCGTCCAAAGCTGTTGCAGCTGTTCAAAAACTGCTTCCCAAATACACTTGAGACGACAACGAAGCTGATGGAAGACGGCACAACGTTTGTCATCACAGGAGATATTCCTGCGATGTGGCTTCGTGATTCCGTTGAGCAGGTTATCCATTATGTACCGTTTGCGAAGGAAGACAAAGAGCTTCAACGCATTATTGGCGGATTGATTAAGCGCCATATGTACTATATTAATCTTGATCCTTATGCGAATGCATTCAACGAGACTGCGAATGACTGGCACTGGGATGCAAATGACCAAACGGATATGAGCGCATGGGTATGGGAGCGCAAATATGAGCTTGATTCCCTTTGCTTCTCGATTCGTCTTGCTTATACGTACTGGAAAGAAACAGGCCTTACCGATATCTTCGATACCAACTTTAAAACCGCGATGCGTAAGATTGTGGACCTGTGGAAGGTGGAGCAGCGCCACTTTGAGCAATCGCCTTATCGCTTTAACCGTGAAAACTGTCCGGATATCGACACGCTCCGCAATGATGGCATGGGGATGCCGGTCAACTATACAGGCATGACGTGGTCTGGCTTCCGTCCTTCTGACGATGCTTGCGACTTCCATTATAATATTCCTTCGAACATGTTTGCGGTTGTAAGCTTGCGTCAAATGCAAGAAATTGCTCGCTACGGCTTCCGCGATGAGCTGTTTGTTGCAGAGATGAAGAAGCTCGAAGATGAGATCAACCACGGTATCCAGCTGTATGGTGTCGTAACGCATCCGAAATACGGCCGCATCTATGCCTATGAGACAGACGGCTACGGCAACTTCTGCCTGATGGATGATGCAGGTACGCCAAGCTTGATCGGTATCCCGTATATCGGATATGTTGGCAGCGATGACGAAGTGTATCAAAATACACGCCAATTTATCCTTAGCAAGGACAACCCTTATTACTTCGAAGGAAAAGCGGCGAAGGGAATCGGCAGTCCGCATACGCCAGACGGCTACGTATGGCACATGGCGTTGTCGATGCAGGGCTTGACAGCAAGCACTGATGAAGAAATGGTGGCTATGGTCAACATGCTTGAAGCAACTGACGCAGATACAGGCTTTATGCATGAGGGCTTCCATTCTGATGATCCAACGATCTTCACGCGCAAATGGTTTGCTTGGTCCAACAGCTTGTTCTCCCAGCTTGTGTACAAGGCAATGAAGCGTGACTTGTTGAAATAATTGGCATCAAAGGACGGGACTTCCCGTCCTTTTTGCTTCTTTCGGCGTATTGTGAATCGTTTCGAGTATAGGACGTTTTGGATATTTAATTGATTTATCTAGTTCTTTATTCGTGTTTTCAGTATAATAGTCATTAACATCATAAAAGGATGAGTTCGATGCATGTCGATTAGACTGATTTGATGTCGGAAGGGGCGAAGAATTATATATGGAAGCTGAATGGATGAACCCATTTCTTCATTCTGCTTGTTCGGTTATTGAACAGGTCGTACAGGTTCGCCCTGAGCGCGGTGAGATGGAGATGGCCGTATGGAGCGGAGATCATGATCTTCTAGTGAAGATCGGACTTACTGGTCAATTGTCGTTCGAAATAGCGTTTGGTTTAAGTGAGGAAGTCGCGGTGAAGATGGCATCTGCCATGATGGGAGGCTACCCTCTTGAGTCTTTGGACATGATGGGGGAGAGTGCAATCTCAGAGCTAAGCAATATGATTAGCGGCAATGCATCCACCTTGTTATATAATCAAGGCATCATCGTAGATATTACACCTCCGTTGCTATTAAGAAGCGAAGCGTTGGGTCAAGCGAGCGTGATGACCGTTCCACTGCACCTCGAACATATCGGTCGGTTCGATGTCTTGATGCGAGTCGGCTAGAAAGGCAGAGCGTGACAATGAGCTTACGGAATAAAGTCGTATGGATTACAGGCGCCTCAAGTGGTATTGGCGCATTGACGGCAAAGTACATATCAGAGGCTGGTGGGATTCCCATTCTAGCTGCACGGTCGGAAGCCAAGCTTCGAGAAGCAGCACAAGGCATCACGGGACCCCATGAATGCGTGGTGCTCGATGTTACCGATAATGAGCAGATCCATATGGTTCTAGAAGGCATTCTAGAGCGGCATGGACGAGTGGATGTGCTCATTAACAATGCGGGCTTCGGGTTGTTCAAGACCGCGATGGATCTAACTCTTCAGGAATTCGAAGAGATGATGGATGTCAATTATATGGGAGTTGTGCGCTGCACGAAGGCGGTTCTGCCTTCTATGCTTGCTCGCGGCGAAGGGCATATCGTCAATATCGCCTCTATTGCGGGCAAGATCGGGACACCGAAGTCAACCGCGTACTCGGCATCCAAGCATGCGGTGCTCGGCTTTACGAATTCTCTTCGCATGGAGCTCGCTCAATCGGGCGTGACGATTTCTGCGATCAACCCAGGACCGATCGATACGCCCTTTTTTGACAAGGCGGACCCTTCAGGCCAGTATGTAAATAATGTTCGATGGTTTATCATGCCTCCAGAGCGTGTGGCAAAGAAGATAGTATCCGTGATCGAAAAAGGCCGGACGGAGGCTGATCTTCCAGGATTGGCTTCGTTTGGCGTGAAGCTGATGCAGCTGTTCCCGCGTCTATCAAGCGGGGTTGCTGCTAAGGTACTGAATAAGAAGTAAAAGGTTACCAATATAAAGGTCCGCAGCTAAAGTTTGTGAAGCATGGATCACCAAGCAGCCAGTATACGCTGCTTGATCCTGTTCCTTCTTAGCTGCGGACCTTTTGTCGATAGTAAAGGCATTGGACGTTCGTTGGTACACATGGACAGAATAAACAGAAGGCGAAGTATTGGCTTTAATCTTCGTTCCTCTCAATATCATGCTCTGTCCTATCTCGACCTTGATGCTCTACTCCTGCTTTCCAGCCTGACGGAGAACTTCGTTTAGGGATTTGACTTCCTCGAAGATGCCCCTCATCGCAGCCTTTGCTTCAGGATGGCTGTCGTGCCAGTGACGAATGAGGTTAGGCATCGTTTTATGGATATGATTAAACATCGCCCATTTTTTGATCATTTCAATGCTCTCCGGGTCGTCCTTTCCTATTAGTAACTCGGTATATTTTTGAAGCAAGCCGTCAAATGCGGTTTCTGCTTGTGCATCCCATGATTGACTCATGATGAATTCCTCCTTCATATGGTTTTGCAAAAGCTCATCTTAAAAGGGTGCAAGATGAGCTATACTAAGGTTAGCATATCCTTCCATGATAAGAAAGTTGGAGGATCGGACCTGTTTTCGTTATAATGAAGCATAGAAATATTACGGCATCGCGATTAGAGAGGAACGATGGATTTGACATTAACATTTTCAGAATTACACATACGCGAGGATTATGTAGCGCGCTTAAATACGCGTGAGATTACTACAGCCTCCCCGGTTCAAGCAGAAGCGATACCTGCGGCACTGGACGGCAGAGATGTCCTCGCTCAATCCCAGACGGGAACCGGCAAGACATTAGCTTATTTATTGCCCGTACTTATGAAGCTTCGTCCTGAAGAGAAGCGCACGCAGGCTGTTGTGGTTGCGCCGACTCAGGAGCTTGCCATGCAGATTGTACGCGAGGCGGAATTCCTCGTGGAATCAACAGACATTCGTGTTCTGCCACTGATCGGGGGAGCAGCTCTTCATCGTCAGGTGGACAAGCTGAAGCTTCGTCCAGAGCTGGTCGTTGGTACGCCTGGGCGCATTCGTGAGCTTGTAGAGATGAAGAAGCTAAAGATTCATGAGGTTAGCATAATCGTGATCGATGAAGTGGATCATGTGCTTCAGCAGGGCGGCGGAGCGGACATGGACATCGTGTTGAACCGAGCGCCGAGAGATCGTCAGCTGCTGTTCTTCTCCGCGACGGTTCCCGATGAGGTGCGTGGACTAGCGGACAAATGGATGCAGGATCCGGTATACATCGGGATTGATCCGGATAAGCGTGTCGCGGATACCATCGTTCACTCCTTCTTTGTGACGGAGGAGCGGGAGAAGATCGACATGCTTCGCAAGCTCGTGCGCCACTGGGAGCCAAAGCGCGCGCTTGTGTTTGTGAATGACTCGAGCATGATTGGAGAATGGGAAGCAAAGCTTCGCTTTGCCAAGATGTCCGTAGCTTCCTTGTATGGAGATGCACCTAAGCAGGAGCGTGTGCGCGTGCTTCGCCAGTTCCGTGAAGGGGAGTTCCAATTGCTGCTTGCGACAGATGTGGCGGCAAGGGGCCTTGATATTCCGGAGCTGCCATTTGTATTCAGCCTGCAGCCAGCAATCGATGCCGAGCATTATGTGCATCGAGCAGGTCGAACAGGTCGAATGGGTCGCAAGGGGGTATCCGTCAACCTGATCACGGAGAAGGAGCGCTTTATTATGCGCAAATTCCAAAAGCAATTGAACATTGTGATGCATGAGCAGGTGTTTAACAATGGTCATGTTCAACCGGTAGAACAAATGAAGAAGCCTGCTAAGCCTCAGCCTAAGCGCAATGCTGCAGTAAAGAGTGTTGACAACAAGAAAAGCGATCGTCACCGTGATCGCAAGAACAAGGGTGCGCCAAAATGGTTGAAGGAGAAGCGCGGCTCGTCTCCGTCTAAATAATCGCACGAAAGCTATGCATGCTAGCTTCATTGTTGGTGTTGGAACAAAACATATGAAGAATAGACAAGGAGCTTAGATATTGGAAAATAAAAAGAAGCCCTTTGATGATATTAAAAGGTATTTGATTATTGCGACCTATACGGTCGTCCTGTATTTATTATTAACGAACCTGAATACAGTGAAAAATTTTATTTTAGAACTATCAGGCTTATTGAATCCTGTTCTGCTGGGGATTGCGATCGCTTATGTGCTTAACATCTTGATGAAGCTCTATGAGGAGCGTATCTTTGCTCCTCTTAATCGACGCAATTATCCCGTGTGGAACCGATTTAGACGTCCTGTATCACTGATGCTAACCTACATTACGACCTTTGTTGTCTTTATCCTGTTAGCCTGGTTTATTCTGCCGCAGCTGTTCGAGAGCTTGTCCATGCTGATGAACAGTATTCCAAGCTCGATGGAATCCGTGAAGGTCTGGATTGAAGGCTTGATTAAGCAAGTGCCGTTGGAGAGCGAGGCATTGGAGCGCATCGCATTCAACTGGAATGAAATCATGCAGAAGGTCGGAGAATGGATGGTTAATATCATTCCTTACGTCTTGACCTTTACCAAGAACTTCACGTCGAGCTTTATCAATGTCATTATGGGCCTGATGCTGTCCGCATACTTGCTGCTTAGCAAAGAGAATATTATTCGCAGCTGCAAGAAGCTTCTGTATGCATTTCTTCCTAAGGAAAAGGCAGACAAGACTGTTGAGGTCAGCACCATCACGAATAAGGCGTTCAGCGGTTTTATTGCAGGGCAATTGACTGAGGCATTGATCCTTGGATGCTTGTGCTTCATCGGCATGACGCTGTTCTCATTCCCTTATGCGCTGCTCATTAGTGTTATTGTGGGCGTAACAAGCGTGATTCCAATCTTTGGGGCCTATATTGGTACGATTCCAAGCGCATTTATTATTCTCATGATCGACCCGCCCAAAGCGTTCTGGTTCATCATCTTTATCCTGGTTCTTCAGCAAATTGAAGGCAATCTGATCTACCCGAAGGTTGTCGGCAACTCGATCGGCTTGTCAGGGGTATGGGTATTGATGGCGCTGCTCATCGGCGGCAGCCTGTTTGGATTAATGGGCATGCTGCTCGGTATTCCGGCATTTGCCGTGCTTTATACGCTTCTGCGTACGATCACGAATAAGAGACTGAAGCAGCGAAAGATTCATATCGAGTAGCGGCGGTCAACTGGGAATACACCTATCATTAAGCATATTGGTATTATTAAATAACGTGAATATAAGGGCATAGATTTCGAAAGTATCAGCTGTTTCCGTCAGCATTTTGATTAGAGGGTGAACTTTGATCATAAGGAACGGTTGCTTGAAGAGATCTTTGCCCTTATTCATTGGCAGTAGAATTGCTCTCCGCTTATTGCTTGCATGCTGTACGTAGAAAAGGGTTCACAACCCTTCATATCAACCGTTTACAGTTTTGTCATTTGTCATCATGAACATATACCCTTATACTCATTTGTATATATTTGTATAAGGGGGTATTATTTTGTCATCGCGTTACTCGAAGAAATGGTCAGTCACCTTGTGTTGTGTGCTTTTAATGATGACGGCGTTGCTCCAAGCATGCTCAGGAGAGAAGGAAGTGCTCCCAGAGCTGCCTAAGGACGGGACAGGCACACTTCGTGTCATGTACTATGACGAGGATCAATTCTATCGCCAATATGGCGCTTATTTTGCGATTGAGTATCCGGATATTGCGATCGAAGTCGTCAGCACAAATGATATGTATTCGAATGAAGAGTTTCAGAAGGATCCTCAGAAGGCGATGCTTGACTTTGTGAATAAAGAAAAGCCGGATGTCCTGATGCTGGATCAGGAGAATCTTAAAAAATTCGCAGAGGAAGGGATCTTGTATAATTTAGATCCGATCATTCAGCAGGAGCAATATAAGCTGGACGATATGCTTCCTGGCCTTGTCGAATCGCTTCGCGAGATGGGCAACGGCAATCTGTACGGACTTTCTCCTACATATAGTGCACAAGCGATCTACTACAACGCAGATCTCTTCAAGCAGCACAATATCGAGCCTCCGACTCACAAGATGTCTTGGGAGGAGGTCTTGAACCTTGCGGCTCGGTTCAATCAGATCGGATCGGGCGAGGATCAAGTATACGGTCTTTACAGCCAGTATGCGGATGCATCGCAGTATCTCATGAATGTCGTGAATACGATGCAGCTTCGTCCGGTTGATGCAAGCGGCAAGCAGGTGGTTATGAATTCCGATGGATGGAAGCAGGCCTTCAAGCTGGTTGCGGACAACATTCGCAATAAAACGATTTATACGATTCAGCGTCCAGAGAACGGCGTTATGGAAGGCAATAATGATATGTTCGCGAAAGGCAAAGCAGCCATGGTGTTGGAGTACTCTTGGTATGCGAATCAGATTGACAATCAATTCAAGTATGATAAAGAGCTGAAAAAGTTTGACTGGCAGATGGTGACGGTCCCGGTTAACCCCGCGACTCCAGATCAATCACCATCCGTTAGTTTCTATAATATTATGGGTATTCATCAGGAAGCGGCAAACAAGCGGGAAGCATGGGAACTTATTAAATTTATTAACAGTGATAAGATTGCTAAAATCAATTCCAAGATGTCGTATGGAGAGCTTCCAACGCGCGTTTCCTTTGTGAAGGAACTGTCTGGCAAGAATGCTGAGGCATTTACATTGCTTGCTCCATCTGCCACACAGAACATGTTCTACAACCTGTATTCGAACAAGGATATCCCTGAAGACTTCTATATGACGATGAGCACAGGGCTTAATGATACGCTTGATGCGATTGTGAAGGACACGAAGTCTGTAGATGAAGCAGTACAAGAGCTCCAACAAAAGCTGCAAACAGCTTTGGATGAAGGCAAGCGCAAGAAGGCTGAAGAGAAGGCAGGCGGAGCTGAGGGAGCAACAGAAGGAACAAGTGAAGGTTCCACGACGGAGCAAAGCGGCACTACGACACCTTAGGTTCTTGAGCATTTAGTAATTGTATTCTGCTAAATGAAGTTATACGATTCATGAAGTTGATTGATAAGACAAGCTGCCACACAAATCGTGGCAGCTTGTTTGCATGTTGTTCGAGGGGGTGGATGTGTTCCGTTCGCATCTCTCTTCTTAAGCCGATATAATAGAAGCAGAGGTGAACGTTTACATGAATCCACTATTGGAAGTCAATCAATTAACAGGTGGCTACAGCATTGGCAGACCGGTGCTGCATGATATCAGCTTTACCCTGGAGCCTGGAGAAATGGTCGGACTTATTGGCCTTAATGGTGCGGGAAAGAGCACCACGATGAAGCATATATTAGGACTCTTAGAGCCTCAGGCCGGGCAAGTTCGCATAGGAGGAAAAACGCTGGTTCAGGAGCCAGAGCAATATCGGGCAAGCATGGCATATGTGCCTGAATCTCCTATTCTGTATGATGCGTTAACAGTAAGAGAGCATTTAATTTGGTCGGCAAGTGCTTATAGTATTGAAGAGTCTGTATTTAAAGAGAGGCTTGAGCACCTTGCGAAGCTGTTTCATATGACGCCTCATTTGGATAAAGCAGCGCAGCACTTATCAAAGGGCATGCGTCAAAAGACGATGCTAATGAGCGCGTTTGCGGTGAGACCGCCGCTATATGTGATTGATGAACCGTTTCTTGGTCTTGATCCGCTTGGAATTCGCTCGCTATTAACCTTTATGAAGCGAATGAAGGGGGAAGGGGCTTCCCTGCTTGTGAGCTCACATATTCTGTCTACGATTGAAGATTACTGCGACCGATTTGTGCTGCTCCATCAAGGGCGTGTTCTTGCTTCGGGCACAGCAGATGAACTGCGTGAACAGCTTGCTGCCCGTGGAGGAAGTGCTGCCAAGAGCGAGCGGCTTGAGGATGTGTTCTATGCTTGGGTTGGGGCTAATGATGAAGAAGACGGTGGGGACCTGCTATGGCGCGATTAGATAGAAAGGTTCGCGCTCCGAAATTTCAGGCAGGACTGTTGTCCAATACGGAACAGCTCTGGCGCTACCGAGTGAATGAATTCTGGAGCGAGGTTATCCCGTATCTTGGTTATGTCATTCAGAGCGGCCTTGGATTTGTACTGGCCTTTGCTTTTATAGGGGGCACGGCGCTCTACGCATCCTTTCTGGATCACATTCCGCCTGGCTTCCCTGTACGTGAACTGGGCTGGATCTTGCTGTCCCCTAGCGTTGCGTATATGACTTATCGTACCTTTTTGCAGTCTGCGGATCTCGGCTATTTGCTTCGAATCGAGCATCGCATGAATGGCTACATAAAGCGGAGCATTCGCTACAGCCTTACACCAAGACTTAGCCTGCTTCTCGTGCTGTGTCTCGTGTACTGGCCGCTCTATTCAAGAGCGGATCAGGCTCCAAAGCCATTGTTGCTCCTCTTGCTTGCCTTTGCGCTAATGAAGCTCGTAACGGCCTATGGTGCGTGGGGAGAGCGTCATATGCATGATTCCAGGCTGAAGCTGATCGCTCGACTTATTCGGTACATATGGTCTTGGGGAGCTGTTGCCTGCTGGCTCTGGCTCGATATTGGAACTGCCGGCCTTGTAACAGGAGTAAGCGGACTCCTTTATATGGCTGTTGTGTGGAAGATGCCGAAGCTTCGCTTCCCTTGGGAGGAGCATAATGCTCTGGAACAAGTACATCGCAATCGCATCTTTACCTTTCTAAGCGGCTTTGTGGACCTGCCAACGATGAATGAGCGCCGCTTTAGTCGTCCATGGCTGAATGGGCTCGGGAATCGGTATGCCTTTCAGAAGCCATACGCCTATCGGTATTTGCTGACCAAGACCTTTGTTCGCAGTGAACTGCTTGGGATTCTTGTGCGTCTTATGGTGATTGGCGTTATTCTATTATGGTGGACAAAACATTCGGTATGGAGCGCGCTTCTGCTGCTCTTCTTCCTGCTTGCGATTCATGCCCAATCCAAGGCGATCCTTCAGCTGCATCGTCATGATGTATGGCTGAAGCTGTATCCCGTGACTAGAGAGGAGCGCTCCTCTGCAGTCCTTGCGCTGACACGCCAGGTGCTGGGGATTAGTGTGGTTCTGCTCATGCTTCCGTTATGGTGGGGGAGCACAGACCTCCGTTTTAAAGGAAGCGTGCTGCTCGGTGCTGTGCTTGCAGGACTATTCTTCTATTGGAGAAGAAAGAGCACCCTGCAGCGAATCGCATTGAATGAGGAAGAGGAAGAATGATGAGCAGGTGAAGCACACCAGCCTCGAATGAAGGTGTTTATTCATGGAAAGATCAATATTGCCGCCCACATGAAAAAAGACGCTTTCCATCTCCACTGCATCGTGGAAACGGAAGGCGTCTTTTGTTTGCTATACAAAAAGTGAATTCTCGTAGATACGAACTCATCATCCGTATTGGCGCAAAAAATACTCTATAGTCATGGTTGTCGTCGTTGCTCTTGAAGGTGTTTAACATCGAAGATTTCCTACAGGATTAAGCTTTAAGGTCCAATACCCCTTTGTAGATTGTATCGAACAATTCCTCTAGATCCTCTTCCGCAATACAGGAGAAGGCGACTCGAAGATCTGTTTCTCCAAGCGCAATCGTACCAATTCCGTACTGCTCAAGCAAATGGGTGCGAAGCGTTTCGGCATGCACATCATTCAGCTTCAAGCACATAAAGTAGCCAGAATTGAAGGGATAGTAGCTCCATACGTCTCCGTATTTGCCGCTGTCGAGCAAGGACTTCACCTTGTTCGCACGGCCTTTCATGATCGTGAATTTCTCCTGCTTTTGCTGCTCAAATTCAGGAGATTTCAGCGCATGTACGACGAAGGTCTGAGATGGATGCGGACCGCTTGAGATGGTAGCGCGTATAATGCCTATCGTCTTCTGCTCTAGAGCGGCTAACAACGCCTTGGAAGGGGAGGAATACGTAATGAATCCTACACGGAAGCCCCAAACATATTCTTCCTTCGTCGCGCCGTCGACTTTGACAGCCAAAATATTCGGATGGATGGAAGCCAGGGAGCCAAACAACGACTCATGGATGGAATCCTCGAAGAATAAGCCGAAGTATGCATCATCCGTAACCGCTACGATCTTCATGCCTGCTTCTGCAGCCTCTGTGAGAACTTGAACAATCTCACTGCACTCTTCGCGTCCTGGCGTATAGCCTGTAGGGTTGTTTGGGAAGTTCAGCACGACAATCGCTTTGCCTTTTGGCTGCTGCTCGAGAAGCGCTTGACGCAGTCCTTCGCTATTGAATTTCCAATCTTCATTGTAGAGTGGATAGTAGACCATTTCAGCTCCACGGCGGATATTAAAGGTCAGCTCGTAGTTCTCCCAATTCTTATCCGGCATGATGACAGGGTCACCTGCCTCAGCAAAGAGGTCTGCAACAATGCTAAGCCCGTGAGTCAGTGCATTGGTTACAATTGGATTGCTGATGGCTTTGCCTTCTAATGACGGATTCTCCTTCAGCATCTTCTCCTGCCACAGCTTGCGAAGCTCAGGCTTGCCGGCAGGCGGCGCATAAGGGTAAATGTCCTTAGGATCAAAAGCGGATAATGAATCTTGAATGACGGATAAGTGCATTGGAGCGCCACCTTCTGTGGCAATTCCAATCGTTGCATTGAATTTCTTTGCTTTGCTAGAGGCTTCAGCGGACTGGCTTAATATGCCTTCCTTCGGAAAATAAATGTCTCGGCCTAGACGTGACAGCATAGCATACACTTGTTCATTCTCTTGACGAATCGTTTCGTTTAATTGGTGAGCGAGTGAGTTCATCTCTAACATCCTTCCAATATCTTTCTTACCATATAGAAAGGGTCCAATATCGGAGCGATAAGGAAGTATAATTCCTTTCTAACGGCGAATAAACGTACCTTGAATGCGGTCACTCTCTTCGAAATACCTCGGTAAGAGGTCATCTTCAAAGCGTTGCCCCTATTATAGCCCATTCCGTGCAGGTTCGTCATCGCTATTTGGCAGGCATTGGTCGAAAATCTGATGAATTTGTCTTCGTTAGAATGACAGATGTATTCCTGATTTGTACAATTTTATTCTTGATCCTGCTGATGAAAAGGACACCGCTTCGGATCCAGCTCTTCCATCCATTGTATTGTTTCAATATCGCCCGGTGCCTGTCTTTCGAGCAGTCCTTGGGTAACGAGATTGCGCTGTTTATCATTTAGATTTTGACCAAATTTGAACTTGGCGGTCAGCTCGTGGATCTTAAGCTTGTATACGATAATAGCGGCCTCCTGCTTCGCATATCCTTTCATCGTCCAGTCAAATGGTGCGTAGCCTCCCTCTGGTTGAAGCTTTTCCATGAAGGCGGTAAAGAACATCGTCTTTTCATTGGAATCGGATACGATCTCCATCTGTCCTCTCGCATGTACAGAACGAAAATAAGTTGTTGCAGGACAAGCGTAAACGGGATCCAAAAACGAAGAAGGAATCATTGCATGTATCTCCGATACGCTAAAGGCTGCATGGCTGCAGGCTTCAAGCTGTCGAACCTTTTCTCCCTTTCTGCTGCTGTGAAAATAAAAGGCTTCCTGCTCGGGAATATATACGAACAAAATAGGAGTGAGTCTTGGAAAGCCATCCTGTCCGATCGTACCTAATACACCGAAGCGCTGTTCCTTTAGAAAGGTATGCATTTGTTCTTGATTATCGATTTGGAATTCAGCTCTTCTCATTACGGTTTGCTCCTTTATTCGAAAAAGATTGGTATCAGTGTAATTCGCAATTGGTTATGCAAAAAGATCCAAAATGCAGTATTATGATTGTACCAGTCAAGCGGAACGTGAACGCGGTAATAAAGGCGGTAGAACGATGAATGGTCTAAGCGGCTATCATACATGGCTTGCCCAAGGGTACGGCAAGGAGGAATCCCTCTACCGATGCCTGCGGCAGAAAATTATAGAAGGAAAGCTTAAACAAGGCGATACGCTCCCATCGACGCGTGAAGCTGCTCGAGAGCTTGCCTTATCAAGAGGAACCGTAATCACGGCCTATGATCGCCTGCGGGCAGAGGGTCTTGCTCAAGCACAGCAAGGCGGCTACACAACGGTAGCTTATTCATTCGAAGCAGAGCCAGTGGGGGAACAAACAGAGCCAATACCGAAGCTATCCCCATTCGGAGATCGGATTCGACAACTGGCTGAACAAGAGGCAGCAGCTAGTAGCTTAAGCCCAAGCAGTTGTGATCTATTGGATCTTTCACCTCATGCTTATACAGGACTAGAGGTATCTGTACATACATGGCAGCGCTGCTTGCGTGAAGCCGTTCGCGAGTTCGATTGGCAGCAAAGCGATAATGACCACAGCAACAACCGCGCTGCTTCATTGGAAGAAGCCATAGAGCTTCATCTTATACGCCATCGCGGTATTCAGACGAAGCGCTCGCATATTCGGGTAACGAGAGGCTCTCAAGAAGCCATCCTGCTGCTTGTTCAAGCGCTAGTTCGTACGGGTGACCATGTTTTAATCGAAACGCCAGGCTACCCAGGAATACGCCATATCGTAGAGGCAGCAGGCGGAATTCCTGAGTATTGCCAAGTGCAGGACGGCAGTTCCCTTCAGGAGCAATTAGAAAGAAGCCGTGCACGATTGATGATCCTAACGCCGAACCGGCAGTTTCCTACGGGTGCAACGATGGAGTGGGAGCAGCGCAGTCAGGTGCTGCGTTGGGCGGAGCAGAACGATGCATTCATAATCGAGGATGATTTCGATAGTGACTTTGGGCTCGGCGGTAAGCGCTATGAGCTTCTTCAGTCCATGGATCGATCAGAACGAGT
Source organism: Paenibacillus sp. 1001270B_150601_E10 (assembly GCF_015558675.1). GTDB lineage: Bacteria > Bacillota > Bacilli > Paenibacillales > Paenibacillaceae > Paenibacillus_B. The sequence goes on from NZ_JADMOL010000009.1 coordinate 141,098, forward strand.
CCTATATGTGGGTTCCTTCTCCCGCACGATTCATCCCAAGCTGCGATTAGGGTATATGGTGCTGCCCAGTCGCCTTATTCCGATTATGGATGCCATGCTTCGGGTATATCAACGATATGAGATTGTCTCCATTGAACAGCGAGCACTTGCTTTGTTTATATTAAGCGGCTCCTATGAGCGCCACTTGCGGAGAGTGAGTCGGCTGATCAAACAGAGAGCAGCTTTATACAGTCGGCAATTAGCGGAGGCTGTCGGCTCGTTGCTGGAATGGGACACCGATCATATTGGGCTGCATTTGTATGCGACATGGACAGGCTCGATTGCTTCTTATGAATCCTATCGAGAGCGTGCATTAAGCTATGGGGTATGCTGGAAGGAAGGGAAGGGATATGACCTTGGCAGCGAATATGGGCATCCTCCCCCTGTAAGCCGTCCAAGCGTCTTGTTTGGAATTGCACGCCTGGATGAGGAACAGTGGAAGCTCGGTTGTGATCGGCTTCGGATGGCCGCAGCTCATTTTGAAGATCATAGAGCGGTAAGGGACGAAACATCTTGCTATCCATAACAGCATGCACATAGAAGGATAAAGGATCCAATTCATGCTGTGCTTATAGAGCTTGAGATGAATACGGATATAAAGGAGGCCAACTCGTGTTAAAAGCTTCGCCAGATGCTTATGTATGGAAGCCGTTTATTGCAAAAATTACGTGCGAGCCGAATTGGAAATGGCAAAAGCGGGAGAAGCCTATGGCCAATTACGACCTGTTCTATGTCTGGAGCGGGGAAGGGGAGGTCGTGCTGAACGATGTTGCTTACCCTGTCAGCAAGGGCAGCTGCTTTTTGTTTCGGCCAGGAGACCACACCAGTGCAACGCATAACCCTCAGAAGCCGCTGACGCTGACCTATATTCACTTTGATGTGGAAGAGCCTGTCGAGCATGTTCCAGAGCCTTACCGCGTGATCCGTGAAACGGTTGATTTTGAACATTTGCTGTCGCGGTTTGTGCGTTTATATTTGACTAAGCCTTATGGCTACGAGACAGAGCTTCAGCTTGTTCTAAAGCAGCTGATGATCTCGCTCCTTCGCGCTGATCAAGAGGAGCCAGGAGAACGAAGCACGAGTCAGCAGCTTTCCGTCTCCATCTATGAGATAGCAAATTATATTCACCAGAATCCAGGGATTGCGCATCGTATCGAGGATCTAGCTAAGCGGGCTCAGCTGTCGCCGAGGTACTTCTCGGTAAAGTTTAAGGAGATGATCGGTGTGTCGGTGCAGTCCTATATTATTCGCTCGCGCATTGAACGCGCGGAGCATCTGCTGCATCATGCCGGGATGAATGTGACTGAGGTAGCGGATGCGCTTGGCTACCGGGATATTTTCTTTTTCAGCAGACAATTCAAGCAGTATACGGGTCGCAGTCCTTCTGAGATCCGATAGTTGGTTGTACACGGAAAGGGGCTGTAGCTGTGCTGTGGCTAACGGGCATTCTTCAAGTTCTGCTTGGAGCAGGATTTATCGGCTTTGGCGCTACGAAGCTTCTTACGAATACAATGGTGTCCGAGTATAAGCGGTTTGGTTTGCCGATCTGGTTCAAAGGGATAACCGGTTCCATCGAAGGGCTGTGCGGCATTCTATTAATCGTTGGTCTTTGGTACCCGCTGCTTGCGATAATCGGTGCGTTGATTCTAGTCTTCATGATGCTTGGCGCGGTTATCACGCATGCACGTATCCGAGATCCGATATCGAAAATGGCTGTGCCGATTCTGCTATTCGCAGCAGGAGCCGTCATTGTCATTGTCAACTACGGCATGGTCAATATGAGTTGAACCTATGCTACATTTATGGAATTACACGGAATAGGGATCACACTTGTTTGTTCCTGTTTGATTGGTTTGGACTAAAGGGCTCAAGCCTTCATGGTTCATATGGAACTGGAACGATGTGGGGTGAATATGCAAGGCGGCATGTCCATTAGTAGTGGACATGCCGCCTTTTTATCCCATAGAGATGGTCGTCACTTATAGATAAGCTGAAGCTCTGCGCCATTCGCAGGATGCATGAAGGCCACAGCGAAAGTTGACGATGAAGCATCCCAGTCACAAGTGCATGGGAGCTCATCCTGATCACGTCTAACGATGACTTTAGCTGGAGGCGCCGCTGCAGAGAAGCGGAGCACGGCACGAACGCCTTCAGGTCCACGGACTTGATAGTGAAGGCCGCCCATTTCGATGTTTTTTGCATCTCCCTCGCTTGTAGGCGACATCTTTGTCACTCGGCCTGCCGCCGCAACTAGTACAGGCTCACTTGCTTCATGAGGATTGACTTCGTTCAGGTCATACAGCAAAGCCTGCTCCCCCGGAGCAACGGTCCATTCCGTTACAGCGGACAGATTGCCGTCGAACAGGTTGACGAAGCGGCCCTGAAGAACGAGCGGCTCTTCGCTTACGCTTTCCTCAAGGACGGCTGCGATTAGGTACGGTCCGCGCTTCGCCACCAAAGCATGGCTCGGCTCAAGCCCTTCGCCTGATCCGTGCTTCCAAGTCCATCCCTCTGCCACATGGCGAACGAGCCGTGCAGCGTCCTCGGCTGAACGGGTAAAGGCGGCTGGCGATTCATGAAGACAGATAACGCCGCCTTTGCCAACGGAGTGGAGCGTACTCTTATTCGCTTCAGAGAGTGCCTTAAGATCAAGGCCTAGCGTCTCAAATAAATGATGAGCAGGACTTTCATATGGAGACTCTCCTTTATTCCACCATTCTCTAACAGAATGATAGGGGTCGCAGCCATCACCTATGTATAGAAGAATGCCTCCGCTCTGTACCCATTGTGCCAAGCCATAATGCAGGTCCATCGTTTCCGGCTTCATATATTCGTAGCTAAGCAGCAGCACTTGATAGGATGTCAAGTAATGCGGAATGCGCCGCACATTGTCCAGCTGGACAGGGCGTACAGGATATCCCTGCTTGAGGAGCGGCATCGCAAGCCCGAAGAAGCCATCCCACGTGATATGCTCCATTTCCGAGGCAAAGCGCGTCTCCTCGTCGACATTCTCCCAATCGAGCGAGAGGTCGAGCCGCTGATACATCGCGGAATCGGCAACGAGCACGCCGATCTCGGGGCGAGATGAATACGAAGCGCGACCAGTTCCAACATGCTGGTGCGGCTTGCCGGAATGGCTTGGCTGCTGGGCGAGTTGCTTCTTTGCTCCATTATGAACATGCGGAGCAGACAGCACCTGTTCCGGCGTGCCAACAATGCCGCCGAGAGGCATCTGCTGAAGCATATGTATCGTACTTAGCAGTATCGTTCCATATGCTTCAGGCAGGGGCTGTTTATCTGTACAGCCTTCCTTCGCATAGGCGCCTTTGTATATCCGATGCGGCCACGGCGTGACCTCGTAATGATTGATATGAGGATGAAGCAGGGAAGCTACGACGGTCTTTTTATAATTGGACTCGTAATCCTCCCAAGTATGGCCAGGATGATCCTCGATCGGGTCATGTAAAAACCACATTCTGCGGTCGCTGCCTCGAACAAGCTCCTGCATGATGCCGTATTCCAAATAAGCCGTTTCAAAAGTACGCTCCTTGCGCTTGCCCTGATAAACATTAGGCACACGGGACGTGCCCGTCCAGACCTGTGCGATATAGCCATCGATGCCATCCAGTTCCATGAGCTTCGACTCCGGGCTTACAATTCGCCACTGGCAGTAGTTTATAAGGCTGTGCGTCGGAATGAAGAAGCGAATTTGCTTCCTGCGAACATGTTTGGCGTATGATTTCACAGCGGTGCTGATTCGATCCAAGGCTTGCGCGTAGAGATGCGCCTTCAGCTTGGAGGCACGATACTGGGCATCAGGTGATTGATGCGGCGGCATCCAAGGCTCCTGATAGAACAGTTCCCATTCTCGTTTGAAGGCTTCCGAATATCCGCCTTCGACCCAAAATTCAGGCTCCTCCATGAAGAAGGCTTCAACGCCTGCGTCAACCGCAGCCATTAAGCGCTTGGTGATATACTCGGAGAACGAAACCGTAGGGACCATATAAGGAACGTCATCGGTCTCGTGTATAAGGCGGGTTCCATTCGCTCTTGTCTGAGCTTCTTCCCAGTGCTCTATGCCATCCACATGGCCGTTCAGATAAGGCTGGTATTCTCCCCACGCCGTTCCGGTCATTAAGCCGACGGTGTAGCCTTCCTCTTTCCATCCTTTGATCCTAGCTTCCATGGTATCATCGATCCCATAGACCATGACCATATCTGTCTGAAGATCGATAGCAGGCTCATAAGCGTGAATTTCTTGAAAGCTTGTCTTTTCGTTCGGTCGCTGTCTTTCTAACATGAGGTTCCCTCCTGCGAATGATGTAAGACAAAGTGATGCTTTTATTGTATCAGAGCATGCTCAATCAACCAAAAAACAAGCATGGCGAGTCGTTGACCTATGCTTGTATGAAAATCTACTTGAATCAAAATCTATCATCTTACAATATGGGATTTACAGAATTTGACATATTATTAGAGCTATTTCAAAATGGATGGGTAAACATTCGGAGGGAGTGTTCGTGATTCATGACTGATCGTAGCCATACTTACGAGATGCCGTCATTATTGCAAGAAGTAATATTGTGGGAACAGACACTCATTCTTGAGGTTCCTTATCTGGAGAGCAGCGTGAACAGTCGAGCTTGCTTCAAATACAATATAGGCATGGCATCATGCCTTTGATCAGTAGTCAATCGCAAACAGAATATATACGGCATCCTTGGTATGAGTAAGATATAGAATATGATGACTTGCAGTTCCTCGAGACGTTTCTCACCAATAGTCCGTTAGAGACGGTCTTATCTTTTGTTAGGGATTATCAGTTCCAAAGAGCAGTTCATGAACCCTACTTACAGCTAACATACGACACTTTAGAGCGATACGGATTGAAGATAGAAGCGAAAAAAATGCAGGATACCATTCATTCCTTCTTGGACCAAGAGAGGAGAGTCTCACAAGTGCTCTCCATTGGTGTGACCGTAGAGGTAGGGGAATGAGAGTATAAAGGGAGGCGGCGGATCGATGGGTGCACGAATTCAAATAGACAGGATAATCATTTTGAGTTTAACAATTATATTAATGGTGTTAATTCTTATTACTTCGCCAATATGGCGGCTTTGCTTACCTGGCCCAGATGTTACGAAGGGGTACTTCCAAGACATCTATTATGTAAGGGTGTCGAATGTAGAGACAGAGGCTGAGGTATTTCATCGATATATGGCGAAGCAGGGATGGTTATTCATAGACTAGCAAGGAAGTCTATACCGTTATGCCAAGGAACAAGAAACTCTAGAGGTCAGGAGTACACAAATTAAAATGTTGGGAAAATAGGACTAGACTAGCCCAACTATAAAACCGCGGCAGCCACGGGATAAGAAAATAAAGTTCTAGACTACCGCGGTTTTATGAAGCAGCGTCTTCCGTTAATGGAGACGAGAAATTGATGGAGAAGTGTTGGGAAGTGAGGAAGCTTCCTTCAGAGGAATCAGGACTATATCCAGTAACAGACGAAGTGTTGAACTTTGTGGAACGCAGTATTGCTTACGCTATAGAAAAAGGGACGAAACCAAGATAAGTGAATGAGGGTCCGTGAATTGACGTTGCGGTTGCGATGCTCTAGAATGTCGATGAACTAACTATAAGTTATGATTGAAATGAGGATCAGTATACAATGGATACAGCGATAATTCGAACAGAGAAGCTTGAAGATCATGATAAGGTGCATGCTCTTCTTGTGGATGCCTTCGAACAACGAGAAGATGAAGCACGGCTCGTCGAACGGATTCGGCGATCGGAAGGCTTTATTCCTTCACTTAGCATTGTAGCAGAACGCGATCAAGATATCGTTGGCCACGTGCTAATCAGTAAAGCAAAGATCATGAATGGTGCTGAAGCGCATGAAGTACTTGCCTTGGCTCCTGTAGCGGTGCATACCGATATGCAGAAACAAGGCATTGGAGCAGCGCTGATTAAGGAAGGTCTAGAGCGCAGCCGCGCACTTGGGTACGATCTCGTATTATTGATCGGTCACCCCACGTATTATCCTCGTTACGGCTTCAAGCCTGCTCGCCAGTTCGGCATTGACCTTAAGCAGTATGAGGTTCCTGAGGAGGTCTTTATGGTCTACGAGCTTGCACCAGGAGAGCTTGGGAAAATCAAAGGCGAGCTTATTTACCCTGCGCCATTTTTCGAATAGGACCTTGGTTTATTTGATACATATAGAAATACGGAATATTACCCACAACAAGAATAGAAAAGAGGTTTGCGATGAATACGATTCATATCAGCCGTATCAAGCAGGAGGATTTGCTGAAGCTTAAGGTACTATATGAAGAATTAATAGAGGAGCCTACCGATCTCACTCAATTAGAGGGACAGTTTATGATTATGGATCAGGACCCGCATTATTTTTTACTAGGCGCTAAAGATAACGATGATTTGGCAGGCTCGGTTATGGGCGTTATTTGTCGAGATTTGATCGGAGACGGCAGGCCGTTTATGGTGATTGAAAATGTGATCGTTTCAAAGCATCATCATCGTAAAGGCGTAGGACAGCTTCTTATGAATGAGCTTGAGCGGATCGCAAATGAGCATCGATGCGGATATATGATTCTAGTGTCCAGCGGACATCGGACTGCAGCCCATCGTTTCTATGAGAATCTGGGATATACAGAGGATGTGCGAGGCTTTCGGAAGATGCTGAAATAATATTTCCCGGGAAACGTTGCCCGTGAACGATTATATGTAAGAGGGTCTCCAAGAAATATATATGATTAACTAGAGTTTGGAGGCATTAGACCCCTATGTATGTGAAAGTGTATCGATATCATGTTCAGCATGATCAGATTGAGAAGTGTCTAGATATTATTAATGAGTCTGACCTTCTGTATAAGCAATTTGTTAATTACACGATGCTGATCCGACGAAGTCACGAGCATCCTTCGCAGCTAACTGAAATTCATCTTTATGAGAGTGAAGAAGATTATGTTGAAGCGATGCGAAAGATGAAGGATGATGCACGCGTCCAATCCCTGTTTGAGCAGTTCCTAAATACGCTGAATCCAGAGGACCCGGAAATTAAGGAAGAAACCTATCAAAAAGGAACGTTTTTTCAAATCGAATAGATGCTTAGGCCCAGCTTGTTATTGCTCGTTCGAAAAGTTATCTAAGGGTTAAGGTTCTCTATGATAAAAAGATAGATTTTAATCCTGTAGTGTAATAAAATGTGTGTTACAATGGGTAATCCTGCCAAAAGGAGTGCTGTAACATGACAACTGGAATTGAAGCTGGGATGTTTGGACAATTTGGAGGAAGCTTTATTCCTCCTGAACTTCAAGGTGTGATGGATCGACTAGCTAACGCATTCCATCACTACAAGAACGACCCTGATTTTAATGAGGAATTCCGCTATTATTTGCGTGAGTTTGTTGGACGCCCGAATCCACTGACATATGCCGGGCATTTGACGGACAAGCTTGGCGGCGCGAAAATTTACTTGAAGCGCGAGGACTTGAACCATACAGGCTCGCACAAAATCAATAATGTGCTAGGGCAAATTCTGCTAGCAAAGCGAATGGGAGCCCACCGCATTATTGCGGAGACAGGTGCTGGGCAGCATGGGGTCGCAACGGCGACAGTGTGCTCCATGTTTGATATGGAGTGCATCGTATATATGGGTGAAAAGGATATCGAGCGTCAGGCGCTTAATGTATTCCGAATGGAGCTTCTTGGGGCAAAAGTAGTCTCGGTATCAAAAGGACAAGGTCGTCTGAAAGATGCAGTGGACGAAGCCCTTGGCGATCTCGTTCAGAATTATCAGAACACGTTCTATCTGCTAGGATCAGCGGTTGGACCTTATCCGTATCCAGAGATGGTCCATCATTTTCAGGCCATTATCAGTGAGGAGTCGAAGCGTCAGATTGTCGCATTAGAAGGCAAGCTTCCAACTGCTGTCATTGCTTGTATTGGCGGCGGCAGCAATGCTATTGGTGCGTTTGCGCATTATATTGATGAACCTTCGGTTCGACTAATCGGAGTTGAACCGGAAGAGGCTGCCACGATGAAGTATGGTGTTCCTGGTGTCATCCAAGGCTTTAAATGCTATGTATTGCTTGATGAGGAAGGCAATCCAGCGCCAACCTATTCCATTGCGGCTGGTCTTGACTATCCGGGAGTAGGGCCTGAGCACAGCGCCATGAAGGAAAACGGACGTGCGGAATATGTAGCGGTTACCAAAGAAGAGGTACTGGAGGCCTTTCAAGTGCTGACGAAGACTGAAGGCATCATTCCAGCGCTAGAGAGCTCTCATGCAGTGGCATACACGCTTAAGCTTGCTCCGCAGCTAAGCAAGGACGATGTCTTGATCATCAATATTTCAGGCAGAGGAGACAAGGATGTCGAGCAGGTTTACGCCATGCTGAGATAAACGTCCATGATCATAGGGGCAAGATGATGATATATGGTTGCGAATTCTATGATCGCAAATCGCTGGTCATATAATCCTTTAATCCAGATTGCTTACACGAAGTGTGTATGTTGGAGAATAAGAAAGGGATGAATCCCATCGTGATGGGGTCCATCCCTTTTGTTCGTATATATGCTAGGCTTTAGACTCAGGAGCAGGCTTGCAATGAAGAAGGCCAAGCGGTTCTCCCATCTTCACCTTATCACCTACGTGAAGCTCTTTGCGCGGATCGAAGGTGTGATTTTCCGTCAATAGCACGACCGTGGAGCCGAATTCAAAGTAAGCAAGCTCCTCGCCCCGCTCATACTGTGGCATTACTTTATCATCCACGTAACGAATGCTGCTTACATTGAGCGCTCCTACCTTCACGACAGAAACCTCTCCATAAGCATGGCGAATATACGTAATTAAACGTTCATTGCGGCTTAATACGCGAGGCATATGCTTAAGGCCAAAATCATTCACCGGATAAACCTTTCCTGGAACATGCTCGCTTTCAACGGTCTGGCCTGATACAGGAGAATGGATCCGATGATAGTCTGTCGGGCTCAAGTAGAGAACCCAATAATACCCGCGTTTGTACTTTTGCAAGTGAGGGGACTGATGAAGCAATTCCTTAAGCGTGTAATCCTGTCCTTTTACATTCAGCAGCAAGCCTTCTTCAATAGGCCCCATGCCAGTAATCAGTGCATCCACTGGGCTGACTAGCAGATCAACTCCATCCGCGATCGTTCTAGCACCAGGCTTCAAGCGCCGCGTAAAGAAGTCATTCAGGCTCATGTACTCGGAGATGTGCTTCTCCGCCTCCTCAATGCGAATGCCGTAGGACTTTGCAAAGGTAGGAATCAGCTTTCTGCTCATGCGCGAATTAGCGAATCTCCCAGTCAATCGGGATACCCACTTGCGCGAAGACAGCTCCGTAAGCAGACGCAGCAGTCGTTTCATCATAATTGTTGATCACCTTAAACGAGAACACGAGAGCGTTCTGTGAATTTATGGATGTCGAAGACGAGTCCATTGGTCTATATTGACACAGAGTGCTCTTTTTTTCAATAACGCCTTTAATAACTGCCTTTGGGTACGAATGGGTGATCAACGAATCAGCCCACGGGATGCTTGCTATTCAGCAAATGAATGCCATATGACATTGGATTCTCATAGGTCATTCTCCAAGTATCGATCAGATGGGCTTCGCGGAAGCTGTAACGTTGATCGCGCCCGTTGCATTCTATAAAGAGGGGGAGGCCTTCTTTAGAAATCCCCATATCAAGTCCGAGATCAGCCATATGCGGCAGCGTGTCGGAAAGCGTTTGAGCAATGCGAAGGGATACCTCCTCTATATGCTGCTTCATTTGTCTATAGGACAGATGAGGGCATGCTGCGGCTGCAATCTGCTCAAACGTATAGACGGTGCCGCCTTGAGCGACATTGGTGACAAACGTGTGCTGAGGGGCGACTTTCCCCACGATGCCGGCTACCTGCCACTGCCCGGTATGATCCCGCTGTACGGATACGCGAAGATCGAAAGGGCGGCCTTCATAAGTAGCCAGCGGAAGTGTCTCTTGAACAAGATAACGCGTGCCGGTGATTCGTTTTATCACAATAGGCGGAAGCGTGTGTTCATGAAAATGCTGGGTGCGCCAGCGTTTGCCGTATTTGCGGCTGACGACTGCATAGCAAGCCTTCCAGCCGTTCTCTGTCCAATCGAGCTTCATGAGGCCTTTGCCGATGCTGCTGTTATCCGGCTTTAGAATCAAGGATGAATGTCTAGACATCATGGAAGTAACAGCGCTTTTGGTTGCAAGGAGCGTTTCAGGCAGATGAGGAAGCAGGGCAGCATCCTTGCTGATGAGATCATGAATGGTCATTTTGCCATAGCGATTGACTTGATTGAAGATCTGAATGCCGCGGTGAACGAGCGACTCGACTTTCTTAAGTGAACGCGTACGGAAAAAAATAGCTCGATTATGGATGACATCAGGAATCGGCATACTCTGCTTTACATAGCGGTGATGCTGACGAACATAAGCAAGTACTCGCATGGATGGAAGATGAACATCCTCAATGCGAAAGAATACAGGGGTAACGCCGTGTCGGCGTGCGGCATCCTCGTAGAATGCGATCGCTTCGTGGCGAGTTCTGCCGCGGGCGAGCCCCTTTAGCATATTTGTATTAAACATAACGCCGATGCGGCTATCGGACATGTTCGTTCCTCCTCTTCGTCTAAGGGCGCCCAAGGCGCCTAAGCAAGCGGCATGTACTGCATCCTATGTATGTCCGCTTGAATGTGTATGGACGAGTGATGAAGACGAAATGTCTAATTTTGTGATGATGAGGTGAAGTGCATGCGGCTTCCCCGTGTGGCAGTGATCACGCCAGGAACGTTTCCCATTCCATCAGGAGCAAGCAGTTCAGTAGAGCGGGTCGTTGAATACGTCGTTGGCTTAGCCAGCGACCGCATCGAAGCGCGTATATATGCGAGGCTTTGGCCGGGGCAGGAGTACTACGGGATGGTACGTGGGGTGCCATGCGAGCGGGTTCGGGGCCCGGGAGGGAGCCGATACATTTTGGGTGTTATCTCTAAGCTGCGCCAGTTCGATCCTGATCTTATTCAGGTGGAGAATCGGCCGCGCTTTGTCTTGACGATCAAGCAGGCGATGCCTGAAAAGACGATTTGGCTGAATCTGCATTCAACCACCTTTATGAGCAGACAGCATATTCCTGCTCGGAAGCTGAGGCAGGCGTTTCGGACCGCAGAGAGGATCTTTGTGAACAGCCGCTACCTGTATCAGCAGGTCGTACAGCGAGCGCCGGATTGTGCGTCAAAGGTCGTTATTAACCCGCTTGGCGTAGATGGGGACCGGTTTAAGACGAGATGGGATGAAGAGGGGGAGCGGCGATACATTGCGGGGAAGCAGATGCAGGGCTGGAGTCATCGCAAAGTCATCTTATATGTAGGGCGATTGATTCCGCTTAAAGGGGTCCATCATCTGCTGCAGCTCATCCCAAAGCTTAAACATGCTCATCCAGACGTCCTGCTCGTCATCGTGGGCAGT
>NZ_JADMOL010000009.1:152800-153017 GCF_015558675.1 Paenibacillus sp. 1001270B_150601_E10
CACGAGGAGGTGCCGGCTTGGTACGCGCTTGCAGATATTGTCGTCGTGCCATCCGTCGAGCGAGAAGCGTTTGGCCTCGTTAATGTGGAGGCGATGGCTACGGGCGTCCCCGTTGTCGCGTCCCAGGTCGGGGGGATTCAAGAGGTTGTGGAGGACGGCGTAACAGGGCTCCTTGTTCCGCCTTATCAATTGCAAGGAGGGCTCTATGAGGCACTCG